>NZ_CP080997.1 GCF_019645815.1 Mycolicibacter heraklionensis | reverse complement strand
CCGGTGCGCGGATGCCCTCCCGGGACATGCTATCCACACACTTATCCACAGGTGTGGATGAGGTGCGCATTCCGCGGTGAGGCCCCCTGGGCCGGTTGCTCAGCAACGGATACTCCAGACAAAAGACGCTATATCTGAAGCGCCAGCCGCTTCGTGATCTTCGGTTCGTGGACGAGAACCGCTCCGGTTCCGAAACGGCGCTGGCAAGCAAGCTAACAGGTTTCTGGGCAGACGACTACTCATTTCACCGAGATGAATCGAATGAAAACGAGCGTCATGAAGACGATCGATACGCGTGTGACCAGTGTGAACAGTGGGCCAGTTTCGTAGGCGGGCGAGGGGGGTCCGCACGGCGATTGCACCGGGGTTTGACCCGGCGAACGCGCATCAGTACCCTCGAACAGTCGCCCGAACGCTGGCGATACGGCAGCGACCGGCCTGTAGGCCGGAGCCCGCGCCGGTTACGAGCAGGACGCAGAAGTTCACCGAGCTTACCGAGTGCGTCGCGTGCGGCAGGCACAACGGGCTTCCGGTGTGTCGGGCTTACGCGGCGCAAGATGCAATAAGGAGAGTGTGCCGTGGCCAAGGGCAAGCGGACCTTCCAGCCCAACAACCGTCGTCGGGCCCGCGTGCACGGGTTCCGGCTGCGGATGCGTACCCGTGCCGGGCGTGCCATCGTCACCGCCCGGCGCAATAAGGGCCGGCGCTCGCTGACCGCCTGAGCACAGGCAGCTCGGCGGTGCTCCCGGCTCAATACCGGATGAGACGATCGGCCGACTTCGGTGCAACGGTCAAACATGGCCAAAGGGCAGTGCAGCCGGACGTCATCGTGTACAGCCGGGTCATCTGCGACCGACGGACGGACCTGTCCGAGGAGTCGGCGTTGGATGCCGCGACGGCAAGTCCTCCACGGGTAGGCCTGATCATCGCCAAGTCGGTCGGGTCTGCCGTTGACCGCCATCGCGTGGCTCGGCGACTGCGCCATGTGGCGCGCGACGTGTTGGCCGACTTGGAACCCTGTGAGCAACTGGTGATTCGGGCACTGCCCGGGAGCAACGGTGCCACTTCGGACGCCCTCGGCACACAACTGCGGGCCGGCTTGCGGTCGATCCGCCGCGCCGCGGGGGCGGTGCGCTGATGCACGCGCTCGCGGTCGCACCGGTACGCGGACTGATCTTCGTGATCGAGCTGTACCGGAATCTGATCTCCCCGCTGCGTCTGCCCAGTTGTCGGTTCATGCCGACCTGCAGCCAGTACGCGGTGGATGCGTTGACCGAGTACGGGTTGATCCGGGGCAGCTGGTTGGCGGCAGTACGGCTGGCCAAGTGCGGGCCATGGCATCAAGGCGGATGGGACCCCATCCCCGAACGGTCCCAGAGGGCTGCCGAGTGCGGCTGCCCTTCCGAGAACTCCTCGGACAATCGAGCGGAGGGTGAATACCGTGTCCTTTGATCCGGGCAGCCTGGACTACGTGTACTACCCGGTGTCGGGCATTATGTGGTTGTGGTACAAGGCTTTTGGACTTCTACTAGGGCCGGCGAACTTCTTCACCTGGGCGCTTTCAGTGGTCTTCCTGGTGTTCACTCTGCGGGCGCTGCTGTATAAGCCGTTCGTCAAGCAGATCCGGACCACCCGGCAGATGCAGGAGCTGCAGCCGCAGATCAAGGCGTTGCAGAAGAAGTACGGCAAGGACCGCCAGAAGATGGCGCTGGAGATGCAGAAGCTCCAGCGTGAGCACGGCTTCAATCCCATCCTGGGATGCCTGCCGATGCTGGCGCAGGTCCCGGTCTTCCTGGGTCTGTTCCATGTGCTGCGGTCGTTCAACCGGACCAGTACCGGGATCGGCCAGCTGGGCCTGTCGCCTGACCTGAACCGTCAGCTGGGCAACTACTTCTTCAGCGCCGCCGACGTGGGCAATTTCCTGGATGCGAACCTGTTCGGCGCCCCACTGGGCGCGACCATGATCCAACGCACCGGGCTGGACGCCTTCGCCGAGTTCAACCGGTTCTCCGTGATCGCGGTCGGGGTGCCGATCATGATCGCGGCCGGCATCGCGACGTACTTCAACAGCCGGGCTTCGGTGGCGCGGCAGAGTCCGGAAGCCGCGGCCAACCCGCAGACCGCGATGATGAACAAGCTGGCGCTCTACGTCTTCCCGCTGGGCGTGGTGGTCGGCGGACCCTTCCTGCCGCTGGCGATCATCCTGTACTGGTTCTCCAACAACATCTGGACGTTCGGCCAGCAGCACTACGTGTTCGGCCTGATCGCCAAGGAGGAAGAGGCCAAGAAGGAGGAGGCGCTGCGGCGCCGTGCCGCCAACGCCCCGGCGCCCGGGGCCAAGCCGAAACGGGGCGCCCGGGCCGCGACAGCGGAGTCCGAGGCCGAAGTCGAGGAGTCCGGCGTGACCGAGGCAGAGACCGGCGAGCCCGCGAACCCCGAGGCCGCCAAGCGGAACCCGGGCCGACCTGCCGCCCGCGGCGGACGCCCCGGCGCCGGAGCGAAGCCGAAGAAACGTAAGCGGTGACGTACCGCGACAAGCCAACCGGCGCGTGAGCCGCCGGGCACGGAGGGAGACGACATGACTGACACGACCGATTCGGACACCACGGAGCGCGAGGCTGTGAATTCCGAGGGGGAGACGACGCAGGAGGGGCAGGCCGCGCCCGCGGTCGACCTGGAAGACCGACTGGTTGCCGAAGGCGAGATCGCCGGCGACTACCTGGAAGAGTTGCTCGACTTGCTGGACTTCGACGGGGATATCGATCTCGACGTCGAAGGCCGGCGCGCGGTGGTGAGCATCGACGGCGGCGCGGACCTGACCAAGCTGGTGGGCCGCAAGGGTGAGGTGCTCGATGCACTGCAGGAGCTGACTCGATTGGCGGTGCACCAGAAGACAGGTGAGCGCAGCCGGCTGATGCTCGACATCGCCGGCTGGCGCCGCCGGCGCCGCGACGACTTGACCGCCCTGGGCGACGAGGTGGCCCGGCGCGTGTTGGAAAGCGGTGCCGACGAGGAACTGGCCCCGATGAGCCCGTTCGAACGTAAGATCGTCCACGATGCGGTGGCCGCCGTGGCCGGCGTGCACAGCGAGAGTCAGGGCGTCGAGCCGTCGCGCCGAGTAGTGGTTCGGCGGGACTGACCAGACCCAGCGTAGGGAATTACAGCAATGTGATTCCCTGCCCGCGGTCCGTTCCCGGGAAGCCGGAGGAATGTTTCACGTGAAACATGTCGAGGGAGCACCGGCACCCGAGCCGCCCCCGGAGGCGGCGGAAGTCTTCGGCGATCGCCTTCCCACGGCGCGGCGCTACGCAGCCCTCTTGGCGGGCCCCGGTGTCGAGCGCGGATTGATCGGACCCCGGGAAGTCGAGCGGCTCTGGGAACGCCACCTGCTCAACTGCGCGGCGGTCGGGGAGCTGCTGGAGGCCGGGGAGCGGGTCGCAGACATCGGAAGCGGAGCCGGCTTGCCGGGAATACCGGTGGCGATCGTCCGTCCGGACGTAGCTATGACCCTCGTCGAACCGCTCCTCCGGCGCAGCGACTTCCTGCGTGAGGCGGTCGCGGAGCTGGGCCTCGGCGGGGTGGACGTGGTCCGCGGACGTGCCGAAGATCCCGCGGTGCGCGACGCGGTCGGGGACTGCGACGTCGTCCTGTCACGGGCCGTCGCGAGCCTGGACAAGATCAGCCGGTGGAGCCTGCCGCTGCTACGCAAGGGCGGCCGGATGCTGGCGATGAAGGGGGAGCGGGCACAGGCCGAGGTCGACGAGCACCGCGGCGTGATGGCCAGACTAGGCGCGAACGACGTAAGGGTGGTGAGATGTGGCGTGAACTATTTAACCCCGCCCGCGACCGTGGTGCTGGCACTGCGGGCAGAGCCCGAAGCGAGGCGCGCGGGCCGTCGGACATCGGGCAGCCCGGCGCGACGGCCGACCAGGAGGAACGCATGAGCAGATCAGTCCCCCCGGGCGTCACGCCACGGTCGTCAGCCACGAACGCCGCGGGTTCTGCCGAGGCGGTTTCACGTGAAACATCGCACGGCCCGGTTTCACGTGAAACATCGCCGAACTTTGTCGACACCCCGATCGGCGCGGCCGCTGAGCGGGCGATGCAGGTACTGCACACGAACAACCTGCTGCCCCGCCCGAAGCGCCGGCGCGTGTTCACCGTCGCCAACCAGAAGGGCGGCGTCGGCAAGACCACCACCGCGGTCAACCTCGCCGCCGCCCTCGCGGTGCAGGGGATCAAGACCTTGGTGATCGACCTCGACCCGCAGGGCAACGCGAGCACCGCGTTGGGAATCGCCGACCGTAAATCCGGCACGCCGTCGTCGTACGAAGTGTTGATCGGCGCGATCCCGGTGACGTCCGCCTTGCAGCAGAGCCCGCACAACGAGCGGCTGTACTGCATCCCGGCCACCATCGATCTGGCCGGCGCCGAGATCGAATTGGTGAGCATGGTGGCGCGGGAGAACCGGCTGCGCAATGCGCTGGCCGATCTGGACAGCTTCGACTTCGACTACGTCTTCATCGACTGCCCGCCCTCGCTGGGCCTCCTGACCGTCAACGCGTTGGTTGCCGCGCCGGAGGTGCTGATCCCGATCCAATGCGAGTACTACGCGCTGGAAGGCGTGTCCCAGTTGATGCGCAACATCGAGATGGTCAAGGCGCACCTCAACCCGCGGCTGGAAGTGACCACCGTGCTGCTGACGATGTATGACGGGCGCACCAAGCTCGCGGACCAGGTAGCCGACGAGGTCCGGCGCTACTTCGGCGACCGGGTGCTGCGCACGGTCATCCCGCGCAGCGTCAAGGTGTCGGAAGCGCCGGGCTACAGCATGACGATCATCGACTATGACCCCGGCTCACGCGGGGCGATGAGCTACTTGGACGCCAGCCGGGAGCTCGTCGAGCGGGACCTGGTCGACGGAGGGGGACAGCAGTGACCGCCGGTATCCGACGACCCGGAGAAGAACAGGAGCGCCACAGATGACCGGACCGTCGCGTAAGAAGGGCGGCTTGGGCCGCGGCCTGGCCTCGCTCATCCCGACTGGCCCCGGCGAGGGGAACGAGGCCCAGGGCGACCGCGGCGCCGGCCTGGGCCCGCGGATGGGCGATGCCGCCGCCGATGTCGTTCTGGGCGGCGTGCGCAGCGCAGCCCCGGCGGCAACCCCCGAGGTGGGCGCGGTGTACCGCGAGATCAGACCGGCCGACATCGAGCCCAACCCCCGCCAGCCCCGACAGGTTTTCGATGACGAGGCACTGGCCGAGCTGGTGCATTCGATCCGGGAATTCGGGCTTATGCAGCCCATCGTGGTGCGGGCGGTGCCCGGCTCGTCGCGGTACCAGTTGGTCATGGGGGAGCGGCGTTGGCGGGCCTCCCAGCAAGCCGGGCTGGAGACGATCCCGGCGATCGTTCGGGAGACCGAGGACGACAACCTGCTGCGCGACGCGCTGCTGGAGAACATCCACCGGGTACAGCTGAACCCGTTGGAAGAGGCAGCGGCCTACCAGCAATTGCTGGACGAGTTCGGGGTGACCCACGACGAACTGGCCACCCGCATCGGACGCTCCCGCCCCTTGGTGACCAACATGATCCGGCTGTTGCGACTGCCCATCGCCGTGCAGCGCAGGGTCGCCGCCGGCGTGTTGTCGGCGGGCCATGCCCGGGCGCTGCTGTCTCTGGAGGCCGGATCGGAGGCCCAGGAGGAGCTTGCGGCGCGGATCGTGGCCGAGGGCCTGTCGGTGCGCGCCACCGAGGAGGCGGTCACCCTGGCCAACCGCGGAGGCACCCCGACACCGGTCGCGCCGCGGCGCAAGCCGATCCAGATGCCCGGTCTGCAGGACGTCGCCGAGCGGCTGTCGACCACCTTCGACACCCGCGTGACGGTCAGTCTCGGTAAGCGCAAGGGCAAGATCGTGGTCGAGTTCGGCTCCGTCGACGATTTGCAGCGCATCGTCGCGATGATGGACTCGACAACCTCCTGAGGCGTTGTTCGCCCAGGTCCAGGGCCACACGGCCGTTACGTCACTGTGACGGTACGGCGGCCCCGGTCCGCTGGCGGAGCTGAAACATGTTGATTAACAGCAGCTTTCGTTTTTTCGATGGGTCGATCCACCAAATGGCGCCGAGGGTGGCATCCGGCGGCTCGACCCTCCTATTCTTAAGGGGCTGTCGTCGCCGACAGCACGGGTTGAGACCGGGAGTCCAGTGTCTGTCCGCATCGCACCCCTGAAGCTCGAGGGTTTCGAGCAGCTTCCCAAGCACGCACGCCGCTGCGTCTTCTGGGAGGTGGATCCGGCCACCCTCGGCCGTGACGATCACCTCTCGGACCCGGAG
This sequence comes from Mycolicibacter heraklionensis, assembly GCF_019645815.1. Taxonomy (NCBI): domain Bacteria; kingdom Bacillati; phylum Actinomycetota; class Actinomycetes; order Mycobacteriales; family Mycobacteriaceae; genus Mycobacterium; species Mycobacterium heraklionense. Next base: position 5,055,404 of record NZ_CP080997.1, on the reverse strand, counting down.
TTCGAGAAGGAAGCCTGGCTGTCGATGGTGATGTTGGAGTGGGGGACCTGTGGGCAGGTAGCCACGCCGTCGGCCGCCGCGCGAGGAGTCGGGGATCCGCCGTGCCTCGGCTACGTGCTGTACGCACCCCCGCGTGCCGTGCCCCGGGCGCACCGCTTTCCCACCGGGCCGGTTTCGGCCGACGCGGTGCTACTGACTTCGATCGGCACCGATCCGGCTCCGATGGCCGACGGTCTGCCGCGGGAACTGATCGCCCGGGTGGTCGAGGAGTTGATGCGGCGCGGGGTCCGCGCCCTGGAAGCCTTCGGCCGTACGTCGGCGGTTTCCGAACTCTTGGATGGGGGCACCGTCCCGCCCGACGTCGCGCCGGTGTTGGAGGCGGTCGGCGACTGCTCGGTCGAGCACTGCATCATCTCGGCGGATTTCCTGACCGACGTCGGGTTCACCGTGGTGTCACCGCACCGGTACTTCCCGCGGCTGCGACTGGAACTCGACAAGGGCCTGGGTTGGAAGGCGGAGGTGGAGGCTGCGCTGGAGCGCTTGCTGGAGAGCTCGCGGCTGGAGCAACCGATCGGGGCGGGCGCCCCCGCCGCCTCGGGGTCCGCGACCGGGTCCGTGCGGCGGTTCCAGCTTCGGCTCTCCTGCGTCGAGCCTTGCTGAACCGCGGGGTTGGTGCGGCGGTTCCAGCTTCGGCTCTCCTGCGTCGAGCCTTGCTGAACCGCCGGGTCAGGAACCGCCGAGCTGGCCGGTCCGCTCGACCGACAGTTCGTGGGCCAGCAGTTCGGCGAACGTGAAGGTTCCGGTGGGCCGGTCGTTCTTGCCGAGCAGATACAGCCGCTTGACCGCGGCGAGCATTCCCTCGGCGATGGCGTCGCGGGTTGCCGGAGAGGCCAGCATCCCGCGATCACGCGGGCTGGTGATGTAACCGACGTCGACCTCGACGGTGGGCATCCGGGTCAGGCGCAGCAGGTCCCAGGTCCGGCCGTGTGCCCGGCAATCCTGTAATCCGGTGCGGGCCACGATCTCTCGCTGAATGAAGTCCGCGAGATTCCGGCCGATGGTGGACACCGAACCATGGGAGTTGCCGAAGTGGAACGAGGCCACACCGTTGGCCGCCGGGCTGACGTGGGTGGCGCAGCGCAGGCTGATCATCAGGTCGGCACCCACGGCGTTCGCGGTCGCGGCACGCTCGGCGTCCGACGGGTTGCGGCCACTGGGACGGGACAGGAAGGTGTCCATCCCGATGGCCGTCATCCGGCCTTCTAAACGACTTGCCAAGTCCCACAAGATATCTGCTTCACTGATCGGTCCCGACGGAGTCTGGGTAATCAGCCCGTGGTCACGACCGCCGCGGCCTGGGTCGATGACGATCCGCTTGCCGGACAACCGGGGTCCGGACCGTCGCACCAGTTCCTCTTCGCGGATCGCGTGGGGCGAGCCGCCGGTCACCCGCGAGGCCAGGAAGTTCAAGGAGCGCAACGTTTCCGGCCCGCAGATACCGTCGGCGTACAAACCGTACTCGCGCTGGTACGACATCAACGCGTTGTGCGTCTGGATGCCGAAGTAGCCGTCGACCAGCCCGGTGTAGAAACCCAGATCCTGCAGGCGGGCTTGCAGCGTGGCCACGTCGTCGCCGTACATCGGCGCCCCGAACTGGTGGTTGAGGATGCGGGCGCCCAGTCGGTAGGACGCCTCCTTGAGCGCGCGGTAGGTGGCCTCGCCGATCACGCCGTCGACCAGCAGGCCACGCTGCTGCTGGAAGGCACGCACCGCTTGGTCGAGGTCGTCGTCGAAGACGTCCAGCGCGACGTGTTTGCCGGTGCTCAAGTCCGCGTCGGGGCTGTCCACCAGACCCAGCGCGGCCAGCGCTGCCCGGATTTCCACAACGGCACCGCTGCGGTCGCCGCGGCGCAGGCCCTGCTCGGTGCCGCGATGCCGACCCGACATTACTGAGCCCTCCGGTCGTCGCTGTTGGCAGTGGAGCCGTAGCTGGTGGTTGCCAGCAGATTAGCCAGAATTGTCTCAGATCCTCGGCCAATTTTCGAAAACGGCGAGGCCACAAACGGGCCCTGAGAGCCGAGACTCACAAGCCCGCCAGGCAGTGCCCGGAACCGCTAGGTGGCGTCGGCGAGCTCGCGCAGCAGGGCCGCTTTGCCCTTGGCGCCGACGATCCGCTTCACCGGCTGACCGTCCTTGAACAGGATCAGGGTGGGGATGGAGACCACGTTGAAGTCCCGCGCGGTGTCCGGGTTGGCGTCCACGTCGAGCTTGGCGACGGTGAGCTGGTCAGCCTGCTCGGCGGCGATCTCCTCGAGCACCGGGGCCACCATCTTGCAGGGGCCGCACCAGGTCGCCCAGAAGTCCACCAGCACGGGCTTGCTGCTGGCCAGGACGTCGGCGGCGAAGGTGGCGTCGGAGACGGTCACCGTGGCGTGGTCGGTCATCGGGGTGCTCCCATCAAGGTTTCGGTACCGGTGTCGTGGACGTCGGCGGTGTCGGCCGCATCTTCGGATTCTGCCAGCCAGCGTTCGGCGTCGATGGCGGCCGCGCAGCCGGTCCCGGCGGCGGTGATCGCCTGCCGGTAGGTGCGGTCCACCAGGTCGCCGGCCGCGAATACCCCCTCCAACGAGGTGCGGGAGCTCGGCTGCTCGACCAACACGTAGCCGTCCGGGTCCAGGTCGACGGCTCCGCGCACCAGCGCCGAGCGCGGGTCGTGGCCGATCGCGACGAACACGCCGGTCACCGGCAGGGTGGTTTCCGCGTCGGTCTTGGTGTCACGCACCCGCAGCCCGGTCACCGTCGCCTCGCCCTCCACCGCCACCGGCACGCTATTGGTGAGGAACCGGATCTTGTCGTTCTCGCGGGCCCGCTTCAACATGATCTTCGAGGCGCGGAACTCTTCGCGGCGGTGCACCAGGGTCACGCTGCGGGCGAAGCGGGTCAAGGAGGTGGCCTCCTCCATGGCGGAGTCGCCGCCGCCGATCACCGCGATGTCCTGGTCACGGAAGAAGAACCCGTCGCAGGTGGCACATGAGCTCACCCCGCGGCCGAGCAGTTCCTGCTCACCGGGGATGTTCAGGTAGCGGGCCGCGGCGCCCATGGCCAAGATGACCGCCCGGGCCCGGTGCGTCTCGCCGTCGGCGGTGACGACGGTCTTGACCGGCCCGTCCAGCTCCACCGATTCGATGTCCTCCATGCGCAGGTCAGCACCGAAGCGCAACGCCTGCTCGCGCATCTCATCCATCAGCTCCGGGCCCATGATGCCGTTGCGGAAGCCGGGGAAGTTCTCCACCTCGGTGGTGGTCATCAGCGCGCCGCCGAACGCGGTTCCCTCGAACACCAGCGGGGCCAGTTGTGCCCGGGCGGCGTAGATGGCGGCGGTGTACCCGGCCGGGCCGGAGCCGATGATGATCACATCGTGGGTGGATGGTGTCTCAGACATCGAGGGCCATTTCTTTTCGGATCCGCTCGGGATCTTGGTCACTGGGGCTAGCAACGTCAGCGTAGGCGGCGATTGTTCCCCGAACCTCGACGGACGGGTCTAGGGGCGCCGGACGGTCGTGTCGGCCAGCAGTCCGGTGTCCGCGGAACTGCAGTGCGGAGCCACCGCCAAAGCGATGATCGTGCCCTCTGGCGTGCCCGGCAGCAGCAGCACGACGCCGGAGTGACCGTTGACGGTGACCTCACGGGCCCCCAGGACGTGCGTCGAGGCCGGGTAGCCCAGCCCGGCCAGGCAGCCGGCCCGGCGTGCCGGGTCGGCCAGCGGGCCGTACTCGGGGCGCCGGTCCAGTAGCTCGAGAATCTCCGGTTCGGACAGTGGCAGCACCGCCGTGGGCGCGGACGCCACCGTTATGGCGTCCAGGGAGCGGGGGCCGCTGGGAGTGTCGCCGGGGAACCGGATCAACGCGGCGGTGCCGACCCCGATCGCGATCACCGCGGCCGCACCACCGGCCCAGGCGGCGATCCGGCTGAGCGAGGGGAGGGGCCGGCTGGAGTGCGCTGGTGGCCCGGACTGGGCCCGGGACTGTTCGTCGCCCGCATCGATTGGCATGCCGCCGCTTCCGCTCGCTCTGGTAACCCGCCCTCAGGCGCCAAGGCTATCCGGCCGCGGGCCGGCGAGACCGCAGCGCCGGGCCCGGGGTGGTGGGATCGCCCGAGCAGGACGGCCAGCCGGGCGCGGCCCCGGGCGCAGCGACTCTTGACGGTGCCCGGTGCCACGCCGAACGCGTGGGCGGCATCAGCCACCGAGTAGCCCTGCATGTCGACGGCGACCACCGCGGCACGCTGGTCGGCGGGCAACCGGCGCAATGCCGCGTGCACTTCCAGCGCGGTCTCTACCTCAGCGGTGCGATCACCAACGACGGCGTGGGTGACGAGCAGCTCGGTGGAAGGAACCCTGTTGCGGCGCAAGCGGTCCAAGCAGGCGTTGATCACGATCCGGTGCAGCCAGCTGCTGACGGCGGCGTTGTGGCGAAACGAGCCCGCCGCCCGATGCGCCGACAACATCGCCTCCTGCAGGGCGTCCTCGGCCTCTTCCGGGCATCCGGTGGTGAGCCGGGCCAACCGCCGCAGCCGGCGGTGGTGGCGGCCATAGAGCTCGCCGAAGGCGTAGCGGTCACCGGCGACATGCGCGGCCAACAGCTCGGCGTCACTGCGATCCGGGTGCCCCATGGGCGGACAGTAACCAGCGTCGTCGTCGCCGGCACTTCACCCAAAGGACTTGTGCACAGCCCGGTTAGGAAGCCCCCTGCACGGTGATCTCGGAGATCTGGGTGCGGCTCTCGCCCCCGGTGTTGCCCATGGTGGAGATCCACACCAGCAGGTTCGACGTCGGGGACGCCGAGTCGGCGGTGATCTTGTTGGAACCGGGCTGCAGCGCCTTTGCCGGGGCCAGCAGGGTGGTGTCTTCGAGCCGGGAGGGCTTCGGGGTGGGCGCGGAGCGCAGCTCCACTCGGGTGCCGGTGCTGGACACGTTGAGTGTGACGGTGCCGATCACCGTGGGCTTGGGCAGCTGCAGCATCAGCCCGACGCCGTTCTTGAAATTCGGGAACGGCACGGAATCCGAGTAGGTGTCTGTCGACCAGGCGGTGGCCGGGTTTCCGTCGATCGCCAGACCGGCGTCCTGGGGCCGGTCCGCCTCGCCGCCGGGGGAGAAGACCGTCACCTGCACCGGCTTCACGATGCCGCTGGGGCCGGACGCGCCCGGCTGCGACGACGCCGAGGGACTGCTCAAGCCCAGTTCGGTCTTGTCCAACCCGTTGACGTCGCCGAAGATCCGGTTGAGCACCGAGGCCAACACCAGCAGCGCGACCAGGATGACCGCCCCGCCGATGCCCAGGCCGATCAGCACCCGGCGGCGCCGCTCGGCCCGCGTCTCGGCGTCTGGTGGTACCGGTGCCGGACGCGGCGCGGGCGGCTCGTCGCCGACCGTGCCCAACAACTCGGTCTGCTCGTGCAGGGCGGTGGCCTGCTGCAGCAGGTTCGACAGCGTGGATGCGCCGCGGATCCCGCCGTCGGGCTGGATCGCGTGGCTGGCCGCTGCCGCGATCTGGAACGGGATGTCGGGGTTGATCGAGTCGGGTTTGACCGGGTTGCCGGTCTCGTCCCGGTCCGCGGGTTCCAGCCCCACGTCGGCCCCGGCATCGGGCAGCGGCCACCGGTTGACCAGCAGCGCGTACAGGGTGGCGCCGATCCCGCGGATGTCGTCCTCGGGCTTGGTGTCGGGCAGCGTGGCGGGGAAGGCCAAGGTGACGTCGCCGTCGATGCTGACCCGGACCCGGGCCGGGTGGTCGATCGACAGTGCCACGCCGCTGTGGTGCGCGGACTCGGCGGCGCTGGCCAGCGACCGGATCGCACGGGCGGCGCCGATCGGTGACGGCGACGTGCCGGCCACCTCCTGCAGGGAGGCGCCGCGCACCCATTCGGAGACCACCAGCCCGCCCGCCCCGATGCGCACCACGTCGAGTACGCGGGCGATACCGGGCAGGTCGATCTGGCTGAGCCGCTGGGTGCGCGACAGGATGCCGGTGAGCTGGTCGTCGGGCATGGTCTGATTCGGGTCGACGAACGTCAGGGCCACCTGGCGGTCCAGCGCGGTGTCCAGCGCCTGCCAGAACTGCAGCACCGGGGTGCCGCCGTGGCGTACCAGCAGCCGGTAGCGGCCGCCGGCGATGCTCAGGCCCGGTGTCAGCAAGCTGTCGTTGCTGGCTGACTCGGGGGCCTCGGCGGCCCGCTGAGGCTGCTGCGGAGCAACGGTCCGCGACGCGGCCCGAGACCCGGCGCCTTCGGAAGGAGTGTTGGCCACCTCCGAGCCTTTCGGTGTCCAGCCACCGGCGATGTGCTCCGGCGGCGTGTGCGCGGCGGGATCGTTCGGCACGTCCCCGCCGGCTGTGGGCAAACGGTTGTGCTCAGCGTACGGGACGGCGAGATCGGGAGAAGGCGGGTTCGGCATGCCGGACTGGGGCCGGCCCCTGCCGATTCTGCGGCGCACCGCGGCCAGGGCGGCGACGGCCTCGGGCACCTCGGCGCGCACCATGACCGCGCCGATGATCGGCAGCATCACCACCGTCATCACCAGCAGGCGCAGCATCGATCCCGCTGCCCCGTGGTCGGTCAGTGTCCGCAGGCCCAGGGCGCGATCCAGCACCTCGGCGACCAGTCCGGCCAGCAGCGACGCCGTCAGTGTGACCAGAACGGTGCGGATCACGTCCGGCCCCAACAGATCTCCACTCACCGGGCGCAAGGAGCGCCGCAGCAGCAGGTGCCCCACGATTGCCCCGGCGAGAAAGCCCAGGCCGTTGGCCAGGCCGAGGTAGGCGGCCACCAGATCCGGATTGTCGGTCAGGTGCGGGGCTGCCACCGACGCGACGATTTTCACCGCGGTGATCACCACGATGATGGCGATGGGAGTCCACGGCTGTTCCCGGGCGTAGAACACTCGCAGCTGCAGCAGCACCATGGCGTAGGGGATGAGCGTGAAGGCCGACATGGCGACTGCGGCGCCCAGATATCCCGCGTCGACGTTGCCGAAGTTGCCGTAGGCGAACAGCGCGCTGCCGATCGCCGGGCCGCCGACGGTCATCAGCGCCACGATCGGAATGAGGGTGATCATCATCAGCCGGGTGGCCAGGGACAGGTCGGCCAGCACCGCGGGGTCGTCGCCGGCGGCGGCGTTGCGGCTCAACCGGGGCATCACCACGGTCAGCACCGTCACGCCGATCATGCCGAACGGCAGCTGCAGCAACAGCCAGGTGTAGTAGTAGATCGCCGGGCCGGACGCGGCAGCGGTGCTGGCGATCTGGTTGGTCACCACCAGGCCGATCTGGCTGATCAGCACGTAGAGCACCATCGCCGAGGCCATGGTGCCGAAACGCTTGAGCCGGTCGTCGATTCCCCACAGTGGGCGCAGGCTGATCCGCTGCCGCCGGATCGCCACCAGCAGAACGGCGGTCTGGGCGACGACGCCCGCCGTGGTGCCCAGGCCGAGCACCAGCAGCTTGGCGTTGCCCATCCGCACCGGGTCGACCGACAGTTCCCCCGGCACCAGCAGGTAGGCCACCAGGGTGGCGATCGCGACGACGTTGTTGACCACCGGCGCCCAAGCCGGTGCCCCGAAGATGTTGCGGGTGTTCAAGATCGCCATGAACACCGAGGACAACCCGTAGCAGATCACCTGCGGCAGCAGCAGATAGGCGAACGCGATGGTCAGCGGCTCGTTGACCTGTGGGTCGCCGCCCAGCATCAACCGCACCAGCAGCGGCGCCGCCGCCACCGAGATCACGGTGGTGGCCAGCAGCAGCGCGGTGGCCAGCGTCACAAGCCGACGCACGAATGCCGCGCCGCCGTCGGCGTCGTCGCGCTCGGCGCGGGCCAGCACCGGCACGAAGATCGCGGTGAACGTCGCCTCCAGCACCAGAGCGGCGATCTGATTCGGCAACTGGTTGGCCACCGAGAAGGCGCTGGACAGCGCGGCGCCCAGGATGGCCGCCAGCAGCACCACCCGGATGAACCCGGTGATCCGGCTGACCAGGGTCGCTAACGCCATCCCCCAGGAGCGCGACACCACCGCGGCGTCGGTCAGCTCGGGGCGCGCGGGTTGCTGGGCCGGCGGGCTCACCGGTCACCGCCCGGGCCGGCTGGGGGCGCGGGCAGGTCGGCGCGGTCGGGCTGACCGCGGAAGCGGTGCCAGAGCCGGCGCCCGGTCAGCACCGTCAGCGCCGCCGCGGCGGTCATGGTGATCAGGAACAGCACCATGCCGTAGGCGTTGGAATGCACCGAGAGCCGCACGGACTCGCCCAGCGGCAGACCGTCGGGGGTTTGCAGCGCTGCGTCGACGACGAAGTGCTGGTTGACGCGCACCTCGACCGGGACCCGCAGCGGCAGATACCCCGGCGGCAGCTCCAGTTCCCCGACGTCGGTCACCGTCATTCCGGGTGGGGCATCGACGTGCAGCCGCACCCGGATCGGCACCGCCAGGTCATTGCGCAGCGCAAGCGGCAGGGGGCTGTGCTCGGTGGCCAGGGTGTAGGAGTCGGCGGGGTTGACGATGGTGACCGCGCCGATCAGGTCGGTGACGGTGTTGCCGATGATCGCCAGCCGCTGCGCCGCCAGGCCGTTGCGGACATCGACCGGCTCGGACTGGGTCAGCGCGCGCAGCATGCCCTCGGCGAGCGGCGCCGTGTACGCCTCACCGGTCAGGCCGGTGCGGGCGTCGGTGGTCAACGCCGAGGTCAAGGCGGTCAGCCGGCCGATGTCGTTGGCTACTGCGCCGAGCACGTCCGGGCTGAAACCGCCCGCCGGCTGCTGGGCCGGCAGCGGGTGCTCGGGTTGGGCTGTGACGTCACGCGATTCGGCGAGCACCGTGGTCAGCGGCCGGGCCACGGCCAGCCCGGAGCGCAGTGCGGTGGCCAAGGTGGTCAGCACCGCCTGGGCGTCGTCGGCCCGGGGCTTCCAGTACGCCGGCGGCATCAGAATCTCGTCGCGTGGCGCGCCGGGGCTGTCCGGGGATTCCAGTCCGCGCCACAGCATGGAGCCCAGGGCGTCCTGGCGACGGGCCAGCGCGGAGTCGTGGCGAAGCCGGACGGCCAGCGAGGTGTCCTGGTAGCTGGGTGCGAACGGGTCGGTGCCCATCGCGGCCAGCGCGGCGCCGACGGCGGGGTCGTAGGGCACCGACACCAGGTGCGGGGACAGTCGCCGCGGGGTGACGTCGGCGGTGGCAGAGGCGCCCGCCACCGAGTCCTGGGCCGCACAGTCGCCGGCGTTGATCACCACCGCTGTGCCCTCTGAGCCCTGCGCACTGATCAGGTCCGCGGCGCCGGTCGTGAGCCGGCCGTCGCCGAGCAGGACCGCGCCACGGGTCGAGGTCACCTCGAGGATGCGGTCGATGATGTCGGCGGGCTTGTGCACGGCGATCTCGTTGAGCCGCGCGTCGCCCACCCGCGCCAGCGCGTCCAGGTCGGCCTGCGCGTACGGGGTTGCCGTGACACAGGTGTGGTGCGCCAACCGCCGCAGCCGTTCCAGCCAGGTCCGGGCGGCGTCCCGGCCGGTGCCCGGGTGCGAGGTAGCGCTGTCGGGGGAGTCGGCGACCACGTAGCCGTTGGTCATCGCGTTGACCGTGACCACCAGGTCGGGGTCGATGGCCAGGCATAGCGCCCGGTTGACCACTCCGTTGGCGTCCACCGCGGGGCTGGTGGCGAATTCGGCGGCGGACAGCAGGGCGTCGAGGCGCCCGCCCGGAGCCAGTGATGTCGCCAGGTCGTCGTCGGTGAGCCGAACCGGCAGGGTGCCGCCGGGCGCTCCGGGTGTCAGCCGGGGCCGGTCGGCCAGCGGCCAGAACATGGTGAGCCGCACCGGCTGGGAGATGTCGGGTGCGACGGCGCCGGCGGGCAGCTCGGAGTCCGGGTCGGGTTTGGGCAGGCCGGTCACCGGGAGCAGGAAGCGGGCGTCGTCGAGACGGGTCGGCTCGCCGTAGTCGGGTGTGCCGTTGACGTTGACCAGCACCGGATAGATGCCGGGGCGGTCGACGTTCAAGGCCGGCTCGCTCGCCGAGCGCAGCGGCGCGGTCAGCGTGAAGCGGGCTTCCTGACCGCGCTGTAGTTCGGCGGCCACCGTGCTGAAGGCGCCCACCGCGCGGTACTGGTCGTTGGCTCCGCTGAGGTTGGTGCGCAGGCCCGCGGAGGAGGCGACGGCGCCGGCCTGCTCGAGGCGCACCATCACATCGCGGACCGGTCGGTCGCCGACGTTGCTCACCGTGCCGGCGACGGTGACCAGCGGGACGCTGGAAGTGGTGACGACCTCCGGGGTGACGCGGTCGATGCGGATCTGGACGAACGGCGCCACGTCGGGTTCGCCGGCGGCGACGTGCGGGGCGGCGCCACCGAGCGCCGTGCCGAGGGTCATCAAGAGGGCGGCCACCACCATCGGGAGGGCCGCCAACCGCCTCGGCAAGGGACCCCCACCGCTTCGTCGCGTGCGGGTCACGGGTCCAGCCTGCGACCGTTCTTCGGGTCCGGCGAGTTCTCGCCTGCGCGAGTACGGCGGGCGCGGGAATGCGTCTGCGGGCGTCGCCAGGGTGCGGTCACCGGCAGGGGCGGCAGGGCTGCCGGACCGTCGGCCTGCAGTCGGTCGATCAATTCGTCGGCGACCAGCGCCAACCGTCGTTCGTCGGCGTAAGCCAACCGGGACGGCAGCTCCCGGATCGGCACCCACGCCACTTCGGCGACCTCCATGTCGTCGTCGCACAGCTCTCCGCTGGCGAACCGCATCAGGTAGTGGTGCACGGTCTTGTGCACCCGGCGGCCGTCGGTGACGAACCAGTAGTCGATGCTGCCCAGCGCGGCCAGCACGCTGCCCCGCACGCCGGTCTCTTCGGCGACCTCGCGGATCGCGGTCTGTTCGGCGGTCTCACCGACCTCGATATGTCCCTTGGGCAGCGACCACAGCATCCTGCCTCGCCGGTCGACGCGGCCGATGAGCGCCGCGACCTGTTCTTCCCGCGGGCCGTCGATGCCGTCGACGACAAGCCCGCCCGCGGAGGTCTCGTGCACGGTGCGCAAGCGTTCCGGTCCGTGTCGCGCGGTGCGCGGCCGGCGCTGGGCGACACGCCCGGGGGTCGCGTTCGCGCTCGGGGAGCCCTCGGTGGCAGGAGTTTCGGTGTGGTTGATTTTCGGGCCAGACGTGCGTCGACCACGACGCCGCCTGCGGCGCCGTCCCGAATTGGCTTCTCCGCCGTCGGCCGACACCCATGTGATAGTAGCTGGCACGCGCGGGCCGACCTGCCTCCCTCGCCGGTTCCCCGCGTCGCCCGGCTTCGCCGGGTTGAGTCCGCCGAGTGTGCGGAATTGTGGGCGCGGCCCGCGAAAAACCTACGAAACCGCACACTCGGTTGCGGGCGCCGGTGCAGGGGGCCTCGGCCAGCCCCACCGTCTAAGCTCATCGAACGTGCCTGAAGCCCATCAAGACGCCGACCTGCTGACCACGGCGGCCGTCGCGCTGAACCGGCACGCCGAGCTGCTGGGCGGCCTCGGCGCGATGTTCGCCGAAGCGGGCCAGGAGCTCTACCTGGTCGGCGGATCGGTCCGCGATGCGCTGCTGGGCCGGCCGAGCCCGGATCTGGACTTCACCACCGACGCGCGCCCCGAGCAGGTGCAGCACATTTTGCGGGGCCGGGCCGACGCGATGTGGGACACCGGCATCGAGTTCGGCACCGTGGGGGCAACCCTGGGCGGTCAACGCGTGGAGATCACCACGTTCCGGGCGGACAAATATGACCGGGTGACCCGCAATCCCGAAGTGCGCTTCGGCGATTCGCTCGAGGCGGATCTGGTGCGCCGCGACTTCACCGCCAACGCGATGGCGGTCCGCATCACGTCGGCCGGGCCGGGGGAGTTCCTCGACCCGCTCGGTGGGCTGGCGGCGTTGCGGGACCGGGTGCTGGACACGCCGACGGCACCGCAGGATTCCTTCGGCGACGACCCGCTGCGGATGCTGCGCGCCGCCCGGTTCGTTTCCCAACTCGGGTTCACGGTGGCGCCGCGGGTGCGCGCCGCGATCGAGGACATGGCGTCGGAGCTCGGCCGGATCACCCCGGAACGCGTGGCCGCCGAATTGGACAAGCTGCTGGTGGGAGCTGACCCGGTGGCCGGTCTGGATCTGATGGTGGCCACCGGCATGGGTGATGTGGTGCTGCCCGAAGTCGGCGGCATGCGGATGGCGATCGACGAGCATCACCAGCACAAGGACGTCTACCAGCACTCGCTGACGGTGCTGCGTCAGGCGATCGACCTGGAGGACCCTGGTCCCGAAGGCGGCCCCGATCTGGTCCTGCGCTGGGCGGCGCTGCTGCACGACATCGGCAAGCCGGCCACCCGCCGCCACGAAACTGACGGGGGCGTCAGTTTCCACCACCACGAGGTGGTGGGCGCGAAGATGGCCCGGAAACGGATGCGCGCGCTGCGCTACTCCAAGCAGATGATCGACGACGTGTCCCAGCTGGTCTACCTGCACCTGCGCTTCCACGGCTACGGCGACGGCAAGTGGACCGACTCGGCGGTGCGGCGCTACGTCACCGATGCGGGACCGCTGTTGGGACGGCTGCACAAGCTGGTCCGGGCCGACTGCACCACCCGCAACAAGCGGCGCGCGGCGCGCCTGCAGGCCAGCTATGACCAGCTCGAAGAACGCATCGCAGTCCTGGCCGAGCAGGAAGATCTGCAGCGGGTGCGGCCGGACCTCGACGGCAACGAGATCATGGCGCTGCTCGACATTCCGGCGGGTCCGCAGGTGGGACGCGCGTGGAGCTATCTCAAGGAGCTGCGCCTGGAGCGTGGGCCGTTGACCCGCGAGGAGGCGACGGCCGAGCTGCTGTCGTGGTGGCAGACCCAGGGGAACCGATAGCCGCAGCGTCGCGTCTGAGCAGGGTATGGACTACTGCCTGGGCGACGGTGACGGCGCGGCGACGATGTGGACCGGCCCTGCCGACTTGGATCTTGACGGGGACGGGTTGGCCGACGCCATCGGCCTCGATTTCGACGGGGACGGACTGCGCGACGACGCGCTGGTGGATCTCGACGGGGACGGGGTGGCCGACCACCTCCTGCTGGACCTCGACGACGACGGCATTCCGGAGGCCTCCTTCATCGACGACGGCTCTGGCACCTGGGGACACGGCGTCGCGGCGGGTTCAGCGGATCGATCGGGCGGGCTGCGCTGGATGGGGCTCGACGGTGTCGAGCACACCGGCGGTCCCCTGGTGGATTTCGACGGCGACGGACGTATCAACGACCGGCTGCTGGACGCCGACGGTGACGGACGGGCCGATCGGGTGCTGATCGGCAATGGTGCGGGCGGCTATGGCTCGGCCTACGTCGACACCGACGGCGATGGGAGGTGGGACATCAAGCTCACCGACGCCGATGGTGACGGTGCCGCCGATGGCGCCACCGTGCTGTGAAACTGCCGCGAAGCGACAGCAACCGCCCAGGCTCTAGGGGTGTCGGCGAACGACGAAGCCAGAAATACTGGACGCGGCGACAGCTCTGCCTCCGTTACGACGCCCAACCGGGGAGGCACCAGTGAAGAAGATGTGGGTGGGCGCCCTCCTGGGGGCACCGCTGGTGGCCGCTCCGACGGTGATCGGAGCGGCGAGCGGCGCTGCCGTGGTCCCGGACGTCGATCACCAGATCCTCGAATACGGCTTGGCCGCAGAGGCCCTGATCATGATCCCGGCGATGAACCAGGATTGGCTCGACCTGAGCAAAGACCTGTACCTGGTACCGAACGGCTTCGCCCCCGACGGAACGGCGACGTTCCTTCAGGTGCCGGAGACCTCCGACCTGAACACGAGCATCAGCGGAGCCACCCAGATCCTGGTTGACGCGATCGCGCAGCGGTGGAGCGCCGGCGAGTTCAGCTCCGAAGACCCGCTGTACATCTTCGGGTATTCGCAGGCCGATGTCGCGGCGGGGCTGGCTGAAGAACAACTTCATCAGCAGTATCCCGACATGCCTTTGGACGCACTGCATTTCGTGATGGTGGGCGACAGTGCCGCAGCCGGCGGATTCTTGAGCGGATTCATGCCGACGCTGCTGCAATGGGTGCCAGAGTCGTGGCATGACGATGTGATCAACATGGTCTATCAGTTCGCCGAGATGATGCACATCGACTCGGTCATCGACCTGGTGACCCCGAGTGATCTGTACACGACAGACATCTACTCCCTGTCCAGCGACGGCTTCGCGAACTGGGATAACGGCCAGCAGATGGCCGGCATGTTCAGCGACCACCTCGCGTACCTGGGCCTGACGCCGGCGGAGATCGCCGGTGCGACCGATGAGGTGATCGGAAACACGACCTATCACATGATCGACTCCGCCAACGTGGACATGTTCCAGGCGTTGCTGAATTCGCTCGACATGATCATGGGGGGAGTCCTGGCCTGGTTCTGAGCCGCGCGCTCATCGCTTCCGGCGCCGCGCTGAGGCGGAATCTGACGACGCGACACGCAGTGGCGGCGTCGCCAAATTCCTTGTGGGGGAGGGGTTTGCGCCTCTAGCGCCCCCGGCCGTGCTGGTGCGGCCGGGTCTCGCTTTCGCGCTGGCGCGCTCAGCGCCCCCGGCCGTGCTGATGCGGCCGGGTCTCGCCTTCGCGCTGGCGCGCTCAGCGCCCCCGGCCGGGAGGCCCCGCGAAGGCTTGGGCGATCTCCAACCAGCGCTGCGCGTCGTCGCCGTGCGCCGTGACGTCCAGGTCCGCCAGCGCACGCCGCTGCGTGACCAAAAAGCAGAAGTCCTCGGCGGTTCCGGTCACCCGTTGCTCGGCATTCACCGGTCCCCAGGCCCATACCCCGCCCTCGGGAGCGTGTAGTTCCACGTGAAACGGCTCGGCCGGCGGGGTCAGATTGTGCACGCTGAAGGCGAAATCACGGGTCCGCACCCCCAGATGTGCGATCGACCGCAACCGCGCCGTGGGGCGGCGCCGCACCCCGAGCGCGTCGGCCACGTCCAGACCGTGCGCCCAGGTCTCCATCAGCCGGGCGGTGGCCATCGAGGCGGCGCTCATCGGCGGGCCGAACCACGGCAGCTTGCGCCCGTCGGCAACACCGAGCAACGCTTCGTGCAACTTGGCCCGGGTCGACCGCCAGTCCGCCAGCAGCTCGGCCGGCGGCAGCTGGGCGAGTTCGGCGGCGCCGGCGTCGACGAATCCGGCCGGATCTTTCATCGCGTCGGTGAGTGCGGCAGCGAAACCCGCCTCGTCGACGATGGCGGTCAGCGAGAGCCGGTCGGTCCACAACAGATGGCCGATCTGATGGGCGATCGACCAGCCGGCCGCCGGTGTGGGCGTACCCCACTGGCTGTCGGCAAGGGGGGCCACCAGGGCGTCGAGCTCGTCGCTTTCGGCACTCAGATCGGCGACGATCGGTTCAGTTTCGGCCATGTTCGTTACTTTAGGCCCACCGGTTCGCGGCGCCGCCCGATGAACGCGTGCCCGGCCAAACCGGCCAGATACAGCAGGGTGCCGGCCACGATCAGCGACGGAGCCTGTCCGTCAGGAGGAATCAGCGCCGCGGCACCGGCCACGGCGATGATGAACGACACCCAGAACAGCGAATCCTGCACCGCAAAGACATGCCCGCGCAGGGCGTCGTCGACGTCGATCTGCATCGCGGTGTCGGCACACAGCTTGACCACCTGCCCGGCCACTCCAAGCAGGAAGCCGCACACCACCAGCACCGGCAGGTACAGGCCGACGGCGGCCAGTTGGATGACCGCGGCCGCGGCCAGGGCACCGTTGGTGGTGGCGTATTGGCCCCAGCGATGCACCGCCGGCGGGGTCAGCACCGTGGCCAGAAATGACCCGGCGCCCGCCGAGGCGACGAACAATGCGGTGGTTCCCAGGCCGGACACCGTGTGCTCGCCGACATGCCGGACCAGCACCAGCACCACCAGGGTGTTGATGCCGAAGGCCATCCGGTGCGCGGCCAGTCCGGACAGGGTGGCGGCCACGGTGGGCCGGTCGCGCACCGTCCGGATGCCGTGCATCCAGCCCGTCGTCACGGCATAGAGCACCGAGCCATGGATCGCACGTTTGGTGTCGTCCGGACCGAGCACATGGGCACCGAAGCGCAGCGAGAGCACCAGCGCGATCGCGACCGGAACGGCCACCGCCGCGATGATCGATGCCGCACCGCGGTCGTCGGCACCGATCAGCCAACGCGGCAGCAGCATGAAGTTGGCGCCTAAGAAGGCCGCCACCGCACCGGTCGCGATCGCCAACGCGTTCATCGTCACGACCTGGTCGCGCGGCACCACATGCGGCAGCGCCGCCGACAGCCCGGAGGCGATGAACCGGGTGAACCCGTTGGCGATCAGCGCCGCGCACAGCACCGGCAGATCACCGGCGCCGCACGCCAGCAGCGCCGCGATCCCGAGCACCAGCACCAGCCGGGCGAGGTTGGCCACCACCAGCACTAGGCGCCGGTCCCACCGGTCCAACAGCGCGCCGGCGAACGGCCCCAGCACCGAATACGGCAGGAACAGTACGGCGAAAGCGCCCGCGATCGCCCACGGGGAGGCGGCCCGGTCCGGGTTGAACAGCAACGCCCCGGCCAATCCGGCTTGGAACAGCCCGTCCCCGAATTGACTGGCGGCCCGCAGTTCCAGCAGACGGCGGAACTCCGGCAGGCCACGCGCCGACCGCCACAGTGATGCCGGTGCGCGGTTGTCCACCACAGAACCTCTTCCAGACTCGGGCGGCGGCGCGGCGCCGGCCCCAAACCAGCCTACAAATATTGCGGGCCGGCCGATGTTCGGCACAGCTCAACACGAATGACGGCGTCGGGTGCCATGATGGAAAAATGGCCCAACCCGAAGACCCCGAGGACTATGTCGCGCCCGCTGCGCATCGGGTACGGGCCGGCACGCTGCTGTTGGCCAACACGGATCTGCTCGAACCCACCTTCCGTCGCACCGTGATCTACGTGGTCGAGCACAACGACGGGGGGACCTTGGGCGTGGTGCTCAACCGCCCCAGTGAGACCGCCGTCTACAACGTGCTGCCGCAGTGGTCCGAGCTGGCCGCCAAACCCAAAACCATGTTCATCGGCGGCCCGGTGAAACGCGATGCCGCGCTGTGCGTCGGGCTGTTGCGGGTCGGTGCCGAACCCCACGGTGTGCCCGGGCTCCGTCACATCGACGGCCGGTTGGTGATGGTCGACCTCGACGCCGACCCGGAGACCATCGCGCCGCATGTGGAGGGAGTCCGGATCTTCGCCGGCTATGCCGGCTGGACCATCGGCCAGCTCGAGGGAGAGATCGAGCGCGACGACTGGATCGTGCTGTCGGCGCTGCCGTCGGACGTGATGGTGCCGCCGCGAGTTGACCTGTGGGGACGTGCCCTGCGACGCCAGCCCTGGCCCACCGCGCTGTTGGCCACCCACCCCATCGACATCAGCCGCAACTGAGCCGGCGGCCAGCGCCGCTCGAAACGCTTCAGGAACAGCCGCAGCCGCTGCCGCACCCGGAGGCCGGCTCCGTCGGCGCGGCGTCGCCGCAGCCACAGCCCGCTCCACAACCCGCCTCCTCGACGGGCGCGCTGTCGCCGCAGCCGCAGCCCGACCCGCAACAGCCGGCGTCGGCTGCCGCGCCGGCCTGAGCAGACAGGCGTGCCGCGTAGCGGGCGCCCTGCCAGGCTCCGGCGGCGAGGGTGGCGAGCGCCCCGGTGATCGAGATGATCAGCGCCAGCAGTGCCATCGACGACGGGCCGGCCAGCACCAGTGCACCGCCCGCCCCCAGGATCACCCCGACGGCTACCTGGGCGGGCGCGACAGCCCGCAGCACCAGCTGCTCGGGGTCACCGGTGAGCGGGCGCACCAGCGTCCGAACCCCGAACACCAGCGACACCGCCGCCGCAACCAGGCACAACACACCCATGATCAGCATGGGTCCACAATACGAGCCGGGCGGTCAGCCCGTGGTGCCCACCTGGTGCCGGATGACGCCCGACTCCACCGGAGGGTGGGGGGCGTCGAGCGGCGGCGGGGCGGTCCCCACCTGGTGCCGCACCGTGCCCGACTGCACCGGACCGCTCGGGGCGGGGGGCGGCGGGTTCGTACCGGGGCGCTCGACGCGGAAGCCGTTGATGATCCCGTCGGTCGCCGGGGCGGCACCGATCGCGCGACCTGCCCCGGTGGTCACGGTCAGCGACACCAGGTAGGCCGCGTCCTCCGTCGGCACGATCACGTGGCGCCGCGACGTGTTCAGCGTCATGTCGGCATCGCGATAGGTCCCCTCGATGATCGAGGACGGGAATCCGTTGAAGTCGTCCAGGGAGGCGTTGGTGGTCTGCCAGGCCAGCAGCGACTGGCTGTCGACGAACCCGTGCGTGATCGCTTCTTTCGGGTCGAACTGCCCAACCAGCCGGTAGACCACCACTTGGGCGTTGGGGGTGTAGAGCGACCCACTGCGCCGGTCGGCGATCACGGCGAACGCGTCGGGGACGTTCGGGTCGGGAACGTGGGACCACCCCGCCGGCATCGGCAAGGTGATGTTGAACGCGTCGAATCCGGCGGGCTGTTGCGGTTCCAACTGCACCTTCTTGGCGGCGAAGTAGTCGCGCAGGGTGCCTGAGGTCGCCGGCACCAGACCGCTCGGCGGCGCGGGCGGCGCTACGGCACCCGGAGCGGCCGGTACGCCCGCGGGAGCTGGGACCGCGGGCGCCGGAGCCGCCGGGCGCGGCGCTGCCGCCAGTGGCCCGGTCACCGGCGCCCCCGCCGCCTGGGCGGGTGGGGCATAGGGGTTCGGCTGCACCGGGACCAGCGGATCAGCCGCCACGGCGGGAATACCTGCCAGGCCGGCCGCCATGACTGCGGCGCAGCCGAAAAGGAGTCGCCAACGGGGCGCGGTGTTCGTCATCTCCAGGGTCCTTCCGGGGCGGGCCGGGCAGCGATGCCCTGGCCGTGAAATGACGGTAGCCAGGTGCCGGCAGCGTCGCCAGGGCTGCAACCGACCTGGAACGAAGCCCTCACCGGGTCGCAATCCAACCGATACCAAGCTGTGGCGATCAGACCGGGAAACGCCGCCCCTTACCCTGTTGAGGTGAACGAAGCCCCGACCACCCAGGGATCCAGCGACCAGGCACCCCGGCACCGCTACAACGCGACGCTGGCCGGGCGTATCGAAGACACCTGGCAGCAGCACTGGGAGCAGGCGGGGACCTTCAACGTCGCCAACCCGGTCGGCTCGCTCGCACCGACGGACGGTTCGGCGGTGCCCGCCGACAAGATGTTCGTCCAGGACATGTTCCCCTACCCGTCCGGTGACGGCCTGCACGTCGGGCACCCGCTGGGCTACATCGCCACCGACGTCTATGCCCGCTACTTCCGGATGACCGGCCACAACGTGCTGCACGCCCTGGGCTTCGACGCGTTCGGCCTGCCCGCCGAGCAATACGCCGTGCAGACCGGCACCCACCCGCGCATCCGCACCGAGGCCAACATCGAGAACTTCCGCCGGCAACTGCGGCGCCTCGGACTCGGTCACGACAGCCGGCGCAGCTTCTCCACCACCGACGTCGACTTCTACAAGTGGACGCAATGGATCTTCCTGCAGATCTACAACGCCTGGTTCGACACGAGCGCGAACAAGGCCCGCCCGATCGGCGAGCTGATCGCCGAATTCGACGCGCGCGCACGCACTCTGGACGACGGCCGGGACTGGGCGCAACTGTCGGCCGGTGAGCGCGCCGACGTCATCGACGGCCACCGGCTGGTCTACCGCTCCGACTCGATGGTCAACTGGTGTCCGGGGCTGGGCACCGTATTGGCCAACGAAGAGGTCACCGCTGATGGGCGAAGCGACCGCGGCAATTTCCCGGTGTTCCGGAAGCGGTTGCGGCAGTGGATGATGCGGATCACGGCGTACTCCGACCGACTGCTCGACGACCTCGACCTGCTGGACTGGCCGGAGAAGGTCAAGACCATGCAGCGCAACTGGATCGGACGCTCCACCGGCGCGGCGGCGTTGTTCGGCGCGGCCACCACCGACGGTTCCACGGTGGACATCGAGGTGTTCACCACCCGCCCGGACACGCTCTTCGGCGCCAGCTACCTGGTGCTGGCACCCGAGCATGAGCTGGTCGACGGGCTGACCGCCGCCGAGTGGCCGGACGGGGTGGACGGGCGCTGGACCTTCGGAGCCGCCACCCCGGCGGCGGCCGTCGCCGACTACCGCAAGGCGATCGGGGCGAAATCCGACCTGGAGCGCCAAGAGAACAAGACCAAAACCGGTGTGTTCCTGGGTAGTTACGCCACCAACCCGGCCAACGGGCAACGGGTGCCGATCTTCATCGCCGACTATGTGCTGGCCGGTTACGGCACCGGCGCCATCATGGCGGTTCCCGGACACGATCAGCGAGACTGGGAGTTCGCCGCCGAGTTCGGCTTGCCGGTGGTGGAAGTCATTGCCGGCGGTGATATTTCGGAAGCCGCCTACGCAGGCGACGGCACGCTGGTCAATTCCGGCCCGCTGGACGGCATGACCGTCTCCGACGCCAAGAAGGCCATGACGCAGCGGCTGGAGGCGCAGGGCCGCGGCTGGGCGCGCATCGAATACAAGTTGCGGGACTGGCTTTTCGCCCGGCAGCGGTACTGGGGCGAGCCGTTCCCGATCGTCTACGACAGCGACGGGCGCCCGCACGCCCTGGACTCCGCGGCGCTGCCGGTCGAGCTGCCCGACGTCGGGGACTACTCGCCGGTGCTGTTCGACCCCGACGACGCGGACAGTGAACCCTCGCCGCCGTTGGCCAAGGCGACCGACTGGGTGCATGTCGACCTGGACCTCGGCGACGGCCTACAGTCCTACACCCGCGACACCAATGTCATGCCGCAGTGGGCCGGTAGCTCCTGGTACGAGTTGCGCTACGCCGACCCGCACAACGCCGAACAGTTCTGCGCCCCCGAGAACGAGGCGTATTGGATGGGTCCACGGCCGGCCGAGCACGGACCCGACGATCCGGGCGGCGTGGACGTCTACGTCGGTGGCGTCGAGCACGCGGTGCTGCACCTGCTGTACTGCCGCTTCTGGCACAAGGTGCTCTACGACCTGGGGCACGTCAGCTCGCGCGAGCCCTACCGTCGCCTGGTCAACCAGGGCTACATCCAGGCCGCCGCCTACACCGACTCCCGGGGGTCTTACGTGCCGGCCGCCGATGTCGTGGAACGCGACGGAAAGTTCTACCTCCCGGGCGCGGACGGCGACACGGAAATCTTCGCCGAATACGGCAAAATGGGTAAGAGCCTGAAGAATTCGGTGTCGCCCGACGAGATCTGCGACAGCTACGGCGCCGACACCCTGCGGGTTTACGAGATGTCGATGGGCCCGTTGGAGATGTCGCGGCCGTGGGCCACCAAGGACGTGGTCGGCGCACATCGTTTTCTGCAGCGGGTATGGCGGCTGGTCGTCGACGAGGAAACCGGCGAGACTCGGGTGCTCGACGGCGAGCCCGACACCGAGACACTGCGGCTGCTGCACCGCACCATCGTCGGAGTGTCGGAAGACTATGCGGCGCTGCGCAACAACACCGCAGCCGCCAAGCTGATCGAGTACACCAACCACCTCACCAAGGAGCACCGCGACGGGGTTCCGCGCGCGGCCGTGGAGCCGCTGGCGCTGATGCTCGCACCGCTGGCGCCGCACCTGGCGGAGGAACTGTGGCGTCGACTCGGCCACGACTCCTCGTTGGCACACGGACCGTTCCCGGTGGCCGACCCGGCCTACCTGGTGACCGACACCGTCGACTACCCGGTACAGGTCAACGGCAAGAAGCGCGGGCTGGTCACGGTGCCCACCGACGCGAACGACGAGGCGATCAAGGCCGCCGCCCTGGCCGACGAGAAGGTGCAGGCGTTCCTGTCCGGTGCCACCCCGAAGAAGGTGATCGTGGTGCCCGGACGGTTGGTGAATCTGGTGGTGTGACAAGGCCATCCCGGCGAACAGACGCGAAAGCCCCCTTTTTCACCAGCAGAAGGGGGCTTTCGCGTCTGTTCGCGAGGGAAGGGGGAAGGTCAGCGCGGCCGGATCACCACTTCCTGCAGCTGCGCGTCGGCCGGCGTGCGTATCGCGGCGGCCACCACTTCGGCGACGGTGGCGGGACGCAGGAAGCGGCCGGGGTCGTACTCGCCGCCCTCATAGGCCACCAGGTCGTGCTGCATGTCGGTGTCGACCCGGCCGGGGTAGACCGTGGTGACCCGCAGCGCAGGCTCGTCACTGCGCAAGGAATCGGCGAACGCCCGAAGCGCGAACTTGCTCGCCGAATACGACGCCATGCCCGCAGAGACCCGTTGCCCGGCACCGGAGTTGATGAAGACCACCTGACCGCGGGCCGCCCGCAACGCAGGCAGCAGCGCCAGAGTCAGGGCCACCGCACCGAACACGTTCACTTCGAAAGTGGCCCGCCACTCTTCGATATAGGACTCTCCGGCCGCCCCGGGCAGCATCACCCCGGCGTTGTGCACCAGCACGTCGAGTTCGTCGACGATCTCGGTGGCCGCCTCGATCCCGTCGGCGTCGGCGAGGTCAAGCGGCCAGGTGGTGGCGCCGAGCCGCTGCGCCACCGCGTCCAGACGCGCTGACGGCCGGCCGGCCAGCAACAGCGTGTGGGTGGGCGCCAGCGCCTCCGCTATCGCCGAACCGATCCCGCCGCCGGCTCCGGTGATCAGCGCGGTCGGCATCAACCGCAGTCCAGGGGGCAGCCCGCCCCGTCGTCAGCGGCGGCCTCGACCCCGTCGCAGGTGGCCAGCCGCTCCAGCGGTTCCAGCGCCCGGGTCAGGGTGTCCAGGTCTTCCTGGCTGAGCTTGCTCAGCATCGCCGCCAGCGCGGCGTGCCGGTTTGCCAGCGACTCGCGGTGGCTGGCCAGGCCTTCGGGGGTGATGTCAACCAGCACCGCCCGCAGATCGGACGGATCCCGGCTGCGCTTGACCAGGCCGATCTTCTCCAGGCGGCGGATCGCCACCGTGGTGGTGGGGGTGCGGACCCGTTCGTGAGCGGCCAGCTCGGTCATGCGGATGGGGCCGCGGTCCAGCAGCGTGATCAGGATCGACAGCTGAGCCAGGGTCAACTCGCCGGTCGGCGTGCCTCTGCTGATGTCGCCGCGCCGCAGTATCGAAAAGAGTTTGGACAGCGAGCGGTGCAAGCCTTCCGCGATCGCCGTCACCTGCGGCGTATCGGCAGTGCTCTCCGTCATAGTTCGCCAGTCTAACCGGCGGTTCCCACGAGGGGTGATAGGTCTGCGAAGGTTGCTGTCACAACACTTGGGACAGGAACTTCTGCAGCCGCTCCGTCGCTGCGTTGTCGAACAGCTGATCCGGCGGCCCGGACTCCACGACCCTGCCCCGGTCCATGAAGACCACCGTGTCCGACGCGGAGCGGGCGAAGCCCATCTCATGGGTGACCACGACCATCGTCATGCCGTCGGCGCCGAGTTCGGCGATCAACGCCAGGATCCCCTTGACCAACTCCGGGTCCAGCGCCGAGGTGGCCTCGTCGAAAAGCATCACCTGCGGCTGCATCGCCAGCGCCCGGGCGATCGCCACCCGTTGTTGCTGGCCGCCGGAGAGCGCCGACGGGCGCGAGGCGGCCTTGTTCTTCAGCCCGACGCGGTCCAGCAGGCCCAGCGCGAGCTCGCGGGCCGCGTCGTCGGACATCCCGCGCAGCTTGCGCGGAGCCAGCGTGATGTTGTCCAGCACGCTGCGGTGCGGGAACAGATTGAAATGCTGGAACACCATCCCGATCCGCTGGCGCAGCTCGTCGGGATCGTCGGCCAGCACCGACCGGCCACCCAGCAGGACATCGCCTGCGTCGGGTTCGTGGAGCCGGTTCAAGGTGCGCAGCATCGTCGACTTACCCGAGCCGGAGGGACCGATCACCGCGGCGGTGGCGCCCGCCGGCACGTCGAGGTCGACCCCGCGCAGCACCTGATGTTTGCCGAAGGACAACTGAATCCCCTTGGCCGCCAACGACACCGGCTCGCGGTCCGACGGCGCTGTCACGTCATCTCCTGACTGGAGATCGCCGGGCTCAGCTCGACGAAATCGTCGGCTTCGGCGGGCCGGCCGCGCCGCAACCGATGGTCGACGAAGTTGACCAGGTGTGTCAGCGGGATGGTCAGGGCCAGATAGAGGACGCCGGCGGCCACCAGGGGGGAGAGGCTGCCGGTCTGGGCGTTGAAGTCGCGGCCCACCTGGAAAAGCTCCCGCTGACCGGCGACCAGACCGAGGAAGTACAGCAGCGCCGACGCTTTGAGCAGAGCGATGAACTGGTTGACCAGCGCCGGCAGTACTCGCCGGATGCCCTGCGGGATCACCACCAGGCGCATGGCTGCCGGGTAGCCGAAACCCAGTGCGCGCGAGGCCTCCAGCTGGCCGGACTCCACGCTCTGGATGCCCGAGCGCAAGATCTCCCCGATATAGGCCGCCGCGGTCAGCCCCAGCGCCGCGATCCCCAGTGGGTACGGGTTGTTGTGTGTTAGCCCGCCCACCAGCGGCCCGACCGCCAGGCCGATCAGCAGGATGATCAGCACCTCGGGCAGTCCCCGGAAGATGTCGGTGTAGATCCGCGCCGGCCAGCGCAGCCATCGGGTGCGCGAGAGTCCGGCCACGGCCAGGCCCAGCCCCGCCACCAAGCCGATGGCGCCACCGCTCACCGTCAGCAGCAGCGTGTTGGGCAGACCGGTCTTGAGCAGGTCCGGCAGCGCGCGCCGGTACAAGTGCCAGTCGAAGAAGGAGTCGCGGAGCTGCGCCAGCGTGGATTTGGGCGTGTACGGCTCTGACTCGAGCCGGTGATGCCGCGCCGCGATCGCGGCGAAGTCCGGCAGATGCGGGGTGGCCGCCGACTTGGAACCCGGCTGCCAGTCCGGCGGCAACGGCCGCGGCACCCAGTCGGTGAACAGCTGCGGCCAGGTGCCGTCTTCGATGACCGCGTCCAGGCCGGAGTTCAGCGCCGAGATCAGCGCCTGGTTGCCCTTGGCCACCGCGTAGGCCTCGAAGCCGGCCGGGCTGAAGGTATAGCTCACGATCTGCGCCGGATCGCCGGGCTTCAGCAGGTTCAGTGCGGTGAGCGACGGCGCCACCCACGCATCCACCTGGCGGCTTTTCAGGCTGGCGTACAGCGTGATCGAGTCGGGGAACCGCACCGGTTCGACTTCCAGGGTGTCGACGACGTAGGCGTCTTCGACGGTGCCCTGTACCACCGCGATGCGCTGCCCGCTGGTCAGGGAGTCGTATCCGGTGATTCCCGATCCGGCCGGGACCACCAGGGCCATGTAGCCGAAGTCGTAGCCGTTGGTGAAACCCACGGTGCGGCGCCGCTCGTCGGTGGCGTTGATCGATGCCGACCCGACGTCGAAACGTCCCGACTCCACTTGGGCCAGCAGGCCGAAGAAGTCGGTGCCGACGAAGTGGACTCGTAGGCCCAGTTTCTTGGCGATGGCCCGCAGCAGTTCATTGTCGAACCCGCTGTAGCGGCCTTTGGCGTTGATGCAGTTCGTCGGCGGGCTTTCGGTCAGCGTGCCGACCGTCAGCACACCCGGGGTGCCCAGCCCGAGCTTGGTCACATCAATCGAACTGAGCGGTTCGACGCCCGCCGTGGTGTATTTGTCCTCGCGTGGCCACTTGGCGTTGGCCAGTTTGACCGGCAGCGCGACGGCGGCCTGCTCCCCGGGCGGGGTGCACAGGTCCGGGGCGGCCCCGGCCGACGGCACCGCCGCCAGACCGCACACGATCAGGCAGGTGGCGATGAACGCCGCGAGCCTTATTGCTGGTCGCGCCATCGGCACAGCGCCTCGGCGGCGGACAGGTCGTAGTCGGGGCCGGTGCTGCCGATGGTCAGCAGGCTCACCCCGAGTCCGGTCAACGCGTCGGCCTCGGCGAGCAACTCGGCCACGCTGCCGCGCGTCTGGTCGCCGCCCAGCGCCGCGGAGTGCTCGATCGTGGCGGGGTCACGGCCGACTGCGGCGCAGTGCTGCGCCAGCACGGCGGCCTTGTGCGGGTAGCTGTCGGCGTCGGCGAAGCTGTGCCACATGTCGGCGTGCTCGGCGACGAGGCGCAGCGTCTTGCGCTCGCCACCGCCGCCGATCAGCAACGGGATCGCGCGGGTGGGCGGTGGATTGAGCTGGGCCAGGCGGCTTTTGATTCGCGGCAGTGCGCCGGCCAAGTCGTCGAGGCGGCTGCCTGCGGTCCCGAACTCGTAGCCGTATTCCCGGTAGTCCCGGTGCTTCCAGCCCGAACCGATGCCCAGGATCAGCCGGCCGTCGCCAATGTGGTCGACGGTGCGGGCCATGTCGGCGAGCAGCTCCGGGTTGCGGTAGGAGTTGCACGACACCAGCGCACCGATCTCGATGCGCGAGGTCTGCTCCGCCCAGGCGGCCAGCATGGTCCAGCACTCGAAGTGCGGTCCGTCGCGGTCGCCGTAGAGCGGAAAGAAGTGATCCCAGTTGAAGGCGATGTCGACCCCGGCGTCTTCACAACGCCGGACCGCGTCGCGGATCGCGCCGTAGTGCGCCGCGTGCTGAGGCTGCAGTTGCACCGCGATGCGGAGGGGTCGGGCCATCTCGCCACCTTATCCCCGGAATTGCGGGATGGATGCGAGTGAACCGACGGGTATCAGGCGAGGGTCATGCGAAGCAGCTCGACCAGCACGCGAGGCCGATCACTTTGTACCGAGTGTCCGGCACCGTCCACCACGTGCGTGGTCAACCCCGGCGAGCGTTGCGCGTACTCGGCGACGTCGTCGGCGGAGACGAACGCCGAATCGCCGCCGCGGATCAAGGTGGTCGGCGCGGTGATCGCCGAGACATCGGTCCACAGCTCGGTGAAGTCGCCGACCGACCGGATGGCGTCGTAACGCCACGTCCAACTGCCGTCCGGCAGCCGACGGGTGTTGTGGAACAGCCCGCGTCGCAGGGATTCCGGATCCCGGTGTGGTGCCGCGGCCGTGGTGACCGCCAGCAGTGACTCGAAGTCGGGGAAGGTCCGATCCCCTTGGGCCAATGCCACGGTGCCGCGGTCGGCGGCACTCATCTGGGCATGCCGCTGCAACGCCGACGGTGTCACATCCACAATGGCCAGGCGGCGCACCAGCTCGCCGGCGGTGGCCGCCAACCGGATCGCGGTCAACCCGCCCAGGGACATGCCGACCACCAACTCGGCGTCGGGTGCCAGCTCCTGCAGTACCGGCGCCAGCGTCGCGGCATTGCGCTGGGGTGAGTAGTCGCCGTCCTCGCGCCACGCCGAGCGGCCGTGCCCCGGCAGGTCCACCGCCAGCGCGGGCTCGCCGAGCCCGAGGATGACGGTGTCCCAGGTGTGGGCGTTCTGCGCGCCGCCGTGCAGGAACACCACCCGCGGCGGCGCCGATCCCCAGCGCAGCGCACTGACGTCACCGGTGTCGATCCGCTCCACATCGGGCAACGGACCGGCCAGACCGGCCTGCTCGGCGTTGCCCCCCAATAGGGCGAACTCCGAGAGGCCGGCCAGCTCGTCGTCAGTCATGTTCGGCGCAGAGTCGGCGTCTAGCCGACGATGAATTCCTCGAGCTCGGCGCGCGCGACGTCGTCGGGCAGCTGCTTGGGCGGGCTCTTCATCAGGTACGCCGAGGCCGGCAGGATCGGTCCGCCGATGCCGCGGTCCTTGGCGATCTTGGCGGCGCGCACCGCGTCGATGATGATGCCGGCCGAGTTCGGCGAGTCCCACACCTCGAGCTTGTACTCCAGGTTCAGCGGTGCGTCACCGAAGGCGCGGCCCTCCAGCCGCACGTAGGCCCACTTGCGGTCATCGAGCCAGGCGACGTGGTCGCTCGGTCCGATGTGGACGTTCTTGTCCTCGACCTTGCCGGCCAGCGAGCCGGTCAGGTTGGAGGTGACGGCCTGGGTCTTGGATACCTTCTTGGACTCCAGGCGCTCGCGCTCGAGCATGTTCTTGAAGTCCATGTTGCCGCCGACGTTCAGCTGGTAGGTGCGGTCGAGGGTGACACCGCGGTCCTCGAACAGCTTGGCCATCACCCGGTGGGTGATGGTGGCGCCGACCTGGCTCTTGATGTCGTCGCCGACGATCGGCACGCCGGCGTCGGCGAACTTCTTGGCCCACACCGGGTCGGAGGCGATGAACACCGGCAGCGCGTTGACGAACGCCACGCCTGCGTCGATGGCGCACTGGGCGTAGAACTTGTCGGCCTCTTCGGAGCCCACCGGCAGGTAGGAGACCAGCACGTCGACCTTGGCTTCCCGCAGGGCGGCGACTACGTCCACGGCCTCGACGTCGGACACCTCGATGGTCTCGGCGTAGTACTTGCCGATGCCGTCGAGGGTCGGGCCGCGCTGCACGATGACGTTGGTCGGCGGCACGTCGGCGATCTTGATGGTGTTGTTCTCCGAGGCGAAGATGGCCTCGGAGAGGTCGAAGCCGACCTTCTTGGCGTCCACGTCGAACGCGGCGACGAACTTGACGTCGCGGACGTGGTACGGACCGAAGCGCACGTGCATCAAGCCGGGGACCGTCGAGGTGTCATCGGCGTTCTGGTAGTACTGGACGCCTTGGACCAGCGAGGACGCGCAGTTACCGACGCCGACAATGGCGACCCGCACATCCGTCGTTTGCTCAGTCATTTTCGACGCTCTCCTTTTTCTGCTTTCACTGCTGACGTGCTGTTGTGTTTCCCCGATGCCCGCGTCCGGCAGGCTCAGGGTTGTTCGGCCCGACCCTGCGATACGCGTTCGGCCGCGATCAGCTCGTTGAGCCACTTGACCTCCCGCTCACTGGATTCCAGCCCGAGCTGGTGCAGTTGGCGGGTGTAGCGGTCCAATGAGTTGCTGGCCCGTGCCACCGCATTGCGCAGGCCTTCCCGGCGTTCTTCCACCTGCCGGCGGCGGCCTTCGAGGATCCGCATCCGAGCCTCGGCGGGGGTGCGGTTGAAGAACGCCAGGTGGACTCCGAAGCCGTCGTCGGTGTAGTTCTGCGGGCCGGTGTCAGACACCAGCTCGTTGAACCGCTGACGGCCGGCGTCGGTCAGCCGGTACACCCGCCGGGCCCGGCGCACCGGGGTCCCCGTCGGCGCGGCGTCCTCGGCGATCACTCCGGCCAGCTGCATGCGCCGCAGCGCGGGATACAGCGAGCCGTAGGAGAACGCCCGGAACGCACCCAGCAGACCGGTCAACCGCTTCCGGAGTTCGTAGCCGTGCATCGGAGACTCGAGCAGCAAGCCCAAAATGGCAAGCTCAAGCACTCCAATCACCTCCTCCAGGTGGCGTAGCTACGATCGGTCGACGGTTCGCGCCATAGTATCGCGCCGATATAACCAAGCCCAAGTGGCTATTGTTCGCCCGGTGTTCAGGCCCCCGAATCCGGCGGTTCAGGAGAGGTAAAGCTGGTTCAGGACGGGTAATTGATGCGCTTGATGCTGCCGTCGCCGGCGAAGGCGATGTAGCCGCTGCCGTAGTCGCTGGAAACGTAGACCGACAGCGACAGCGCCCCCGGTGTCGTCGGATCCCTGGCCGGATCGACGATCAGGTAGGTGTTTTTCACCTCGGACGGTTTGATGCCGAGCGTCTCGGCTCCCCCGCGCAGGATCCCGACGGTGGCCTTCACGTCGAATGCGCCGAGATCGACCAGCACGTCGTCACTGCTTCGGGACGAGGTGGACGGATCGTCCCAGCCGCCCCGGTAGGAGTAGTCCAGTTTGCGGCGCTCCTCGCCGGGGTCGGCGCGCTCCAGGGACGCATAGGTGGGATAGACCACCAGCCGGTAGCCCATGGTGTCGCCGAACTTCTGGCGGGCCTGCTCCAGCAGGCCGGTGAGCCCGCCCAGCGAGTGCAGCTGCCGCGGCGGGGTGAGCACCACCGGCGCGACACCGTCCGGCTTGGCGCCGGGGTCGGAGGTGAAACTCAGCGGGGAGCTGGTGTTTCCATACATCGCCCAGCCGAGCAGCATGCCCGCCAGCACGGCAGTGCCCAACGCGGCCAGCGCTTTGACGGCGACGCTGCGCACGCCGAATTTCGCGGGAGTGCCCAGCGTCGGAAGCTTCACCGGCGCGGTCTCGGTCTGCAGGTCGCTGACCAGTGAATACAGATCTCCCAGGGTCACGGCGCGGGTGGCGGCACTGATCCGCTCCTGGTGCTCGGCGCTGGAAAGCTGCCCCTCACCCAGGGCGCTGTCCAGGATTCGGCAGACGTCTTCCCGGTCGCTGTCTTTGGCTCGGGTGCCCGCGGTCTGCCGTGTCGCCACGGCGACGATAGTAGAAGAACTCCGCCCCGTGGTGACGCCGAATCCGCCGGTTAGCGGCGGTTGGGGGCGTTGATCGCGACCGCCGGTCAGCACCCGACGTACTCTGGTCAGCGTGCGATTGCAGCGACAGGTAGTGGACTACGCGCTTCGGCGCCGTTCCCTGCTGGCCGAGGTCTACTCCGGGCGTACCGGGGTCTCCGAAGTGTGCGACGCCAATCCGTATCTGCTGCGCGCCGCGAAGTTCCACGGCAAGCAGAGCGCGGTGGTCTGTCCCATCTGCCGCAAAGAGCAGCTCACCCTGGTGTCTTGGGTCTACGGCGACCATCTGGGTCCGGTCTCGGGCTCGGCGCGTTCCGCCGAGGAGCTGGTGCTGCTGGCCACCCGTTACCCGGAGTTCTCGGTGCACGTGGTCGAGGTCTGCCGGACCTGTAGCTGGAATCATCTGGTGAAGTCATACGTGCTGGGCATAGCGCGCCCGCCCAAGGGATCCCGCGGTCGACGGCCGGCACGCAGCGGAGCCCGTACCGCCAGTGAGTAAACACCACGACGACGGGTCCGATGCTGGCTCGGCCCGGCCCTCCGACGCCGGCAGCCGACGCCCACCGGCGGGGCCGGATGACCGACTGACCGCGATCATTCCCGCGGTCGACGACGCCGTGACCGCCGACTTGCGGGACCCGATCGACGCGGTCCGGGCGGCGCTCGACGGGGCGCCCCCGCAACGCGAGCAGACGCTGAGCGGCCGGATCCCGCGGCGCGAGCCGCCTCCCGAGAAGCCGGCCGCGCAGCCGCCGCGGCGGGCCGAGCACTCTGCTCCCACCGACGCACCGGCCGTGCCGAATCCGCTGGAGTGGCTGCGTGCGCATCCGCCGAATTGGCGGTGGGTCCGGCGCGGGCTCTACATCGCTGTGGTGGTGATGCTGCTGCTGCCGGTCATCACGTTCGCGATGGCCTACTCCATCACCGATGTGCCCTCGCCCGGCGACATCCGGACCAACCAGGTGTCGACGATCCTGGCCAACGACGGATCCGAGCTGGCCAAAATCATTCCGCCGGAAGGCAACCGGGTCGACATCGACATCAACCAGGTGCCGGTCTACGTGCGTAACGCGGTGTTGGCGGCCGAGGACCGCGACTTCTACTCCAACCCGGGCTTCTCGGTGTCGGGCTTCGCCCGCGCGATCAAGAACAACCTCTTCGGCGGTGACACCCAGGGCGGTTCGACGATCACCCAGCAGTACGTCAAGAACGCCCTCGTCGGGTCCGAACGGGCCGGCATGGGCGGGCTGGTCCGCAAGGCCAAAGAACTGGTGATCGCCACGAAGATGTCCAGCGCGTGGCGCAAAGACGATGTGCTGCAGGCCTACCTGAACATCATCTACTTCGGCCGCGGCGCCTATGGAATCGCCGCGGCGTCTCGGGCCTACTTCGACAAGCCCGTCGAGCAACTCGACATCGCCGAGGGTGCGCTGCTGGCCGCACTGATCCAGCGGCCGTCCACGCTGGATCCCGCGGTCGATCCCGAGGGCGCCCTCGACCGGTGGAACTGGGTGCTCGACGGCATGGTGGAGACCGGAGCCCTTTCCGCCGGTGAGCGTGCCGCCCAAGAGTTTCCGTTCACGGTATCGCCGGAGCTGGCCCGCACCCAGAACATCACTACCGGGCCCAACGGCCTAATCCAGCGGCAGGTCACCCAGGAACTGCTCGAGCTGTTCAACATCGACGAACAGACGCTCAACACCCAGGGCCTGCAGATCACCAGCACCATCGATCCCCAGGCGCAGGAGGCCGCCGAGGAAGCGGTCACCACCTACCTCAAGGACCAGATCCCCAACATGCGCTCGGCGGTCGTGTCCATCGACCCGCGTGACGGTGCGGTGCGCGCCTACTACGGCGGCTCGGATGCGACCGGCTTCGACTTCGCCCAGGCCGGTTTGCAGACCGGGTCGTCGTTCAAGGTGTTCGCGCTGGTGGCCGCGCTCGAGCAGGGCATCGGCTTGGGCTACCAGATCGACAGTTCGCCGCTGACCCTCGACAACGGCCGGACCAAGATCACCAATGCCGAGGGCGAGGGCTGCGGTGTCTGCAACATCGCCGAGGCGCTCAAGCGCTCGCTGAACACCGCCTACTACCGGCTGATGCTCAAGCTCAAGAACGGGGCGCAGGACGTCGCCGACGCCGCGCATCAGGCCGGGGTCGCCAAGAGCTTCCCCGGTGTGCCGCACACCCTGTCGCAGGACGGCGGCCCGCCCGAAGGCGGAGTGGTGCTGGGCCAGTACCAGACCCGGGTGATCGACATGGCCTCGGCGTACGCGACGCTGGCGGACTCCGGGATCTACCACCCGCCGCACTTCGTGGAGAAGGTGGTCAGCGCCGACGGCCGCGTGCTGTTCGATGCGAAGACCTCCGAAGACACCGGCGAGCAGCGCATCCCCAAGGCGGTCGCCGACAACGTCACCGCCGCCATGCAGCCCATCGCCGGCTGGTCGCGCGGGCACAACCTGGCCGGCGGCCGGCCGTCGGCGGCCAAGACCGGAACCACCCAGCTGGGCGACACCGGGGCCAACCGCGACGGTTGGATGGTCGGCTACACGCCGTCGCTGTCGACCGCGGTCTGGGTGGGCACCACCGGGGGAGACGAACCCCTGGTGAATCAGTGGGGCGGCCCGGTCTACGGCGCGGGCATTCCAGCCGACATCTGGAAGGCCACCATGGATGGGGCCCTGAAGGGCACCCCCAACGAATCCTTCCCCACGCCTACCGAGATCGGTGGTTATGCCGGCGTACCGGCCGCGCCGCCACCACCCCCGCCGATGGACGCCGGCCCGCCGGCGCCACCGGAGGAGACCGTCATCCAGCCGACCATCGAGATCGCCCCGGGCATCACCATCCCGATCGGTCCGCCCACGACGATCACGGCCGCTCCGCCTGCGCCGCCCGGGCCCGAACCGGGCGGTCCACCGCCGGCGGAGCAGCCGCCCGCTGCGCCGTAGTGCGTTTGTGACCTGGTTTCAACCCGATAGTGAGTCCACGGAAGTAGTCTGTTGGCCATGCGACTGCAGCGACGCGTGGGGGACGACTGGCTGCTGAGCACTTCGCCGATCGCCGAAATGGGTTGCGCCCGAATCGGGTTGGCGAAGGGCCGGAAGCCCGACTCCAACCCGCGGGGATGCCCTGGGCGCCGGTGAAAACCCAGGGCCCGACAGCGCCGGGTGCCGACAGCGCTGAAGAAGAGCACTTCTTGACGACGACCGACGCCAAGCCGACCGACGAAGCGAATGGCGCGGACGCCGACGGTTCCGCGCACAACTCCGCCGAGAGCTCCGATGACGAGGCGGATCGCCAGGAGTGCCTCGAAGCGGTCAAGGCCGCCATGGAGCGGCCTCGCCCGGACAGCGAAAAGCCCTGTGTACCAGAGGAACCGCCGACGGATCTCGATGACGAGCCGGACCAGCACGGGGCCCGACGGCGGCGGAATTGGCTCTGGGCCCGACGCGGCCTGTACGCCGCCACCGCTGTGCTGCTGGTGGTGCCGGTCGTCACCTTTGGGATGGCCTACCGCGCCGTGGAGGTCCCCGAACCCGGTGACATCCACACCACTCAGGTGTCGACAATCCTGGCAGCCGACGGTACTGAGCTGGCAAAAATCGTTCCGCCGGACGGGAATCGGATTGACATCAAACTCGACCGAGTGCCGGTTCACGTACGGGACGCGGTGCTGGCCGCCGAGGACCGCGATTTCTACACCAACTCCGGCTTCTCGGTCTCGGGGCTGTTCCGGGCGGTCAAGAACAACCTGACCGGCGGTGACACCCAGGGCGGCTCAACGATCACCCAGCAGTACGTCAAGAACGCGCTGGTCGGGTCGGAGCGGGCCGGCATGGGCGGCTTGGTCCGCAAGGGCAAAGAGCTCGTCATCGCCACCAAGATGTCGGAGGCGTGGCCCAAAGACGAAGTGCTGGAGGCCTACCTCAACATCATCTACTTCG
The DNA here is from genome assembly GCF_019645815.1 of Mycolicibacter heraklionensis. NCBI lineage: Bacteria > Bacillati > Actinomycetota > Actinomycetes > Mycobacteriales > Mycobacteriaceae > Mycobacterium > Mycobacterium heraklionense. Next base: position 5,021,156 of record NZ_CP080997.1, on the reverse strand, counting down.
GCCGCACCACCTACGGGATCGCCGCGGCCGCCCGAGCGTACTTCGACAAGCGGGTCGAGGACCTCACCATCTCCGAAGGTGCTTTGCTGGCGGCGGTGATTCAGCGGCCATCCGCCTTGGATCCGGCCATCAATCGGGATCGGGCCGTTGAGCGTTGGAACTGGGTACTCGACGGCATGGTGCAGACCGGCGCCCTGACACTCAGCGAGCGGGCCAAGCAGTTCTTCCCGACGACCATCCCGCCCGACCAGGCGCGCAATGCCGACCAGGCCTCCGGGCCCAACGGGCTGATTCAGCGCCAGGTCACCGAAGAATTGCTCGACATGTTCCACATCGACGAGCAGACCCTGAACATGGAGGGACTGCGCATCACCACCACGATCGACATGAAGGCACAGCGGGCGGTGGAGAAGGCCGTCAGGGCGACCATGGCTGGGCAAAGACCGACTATGCGGACCGCCGTGGTCTCCATCGATCCACGCAACGGCGCGGTGCGGGCCTACTACGGCGGCGACGAGGTCGGCGGCTTCGACTTCGCCCAGGCCGGCTTGCAGACCGGTTCCTCATTCAAGGTGTTCGCCTTGGTGGCGGCGCTGAAGCAGGGCATCGGCCTGGGTGAGCAGATCGACAGCGGCCCGCTGACGGTCGGCAAGACCAAGATCAGCAACGTGGGCGGCGCCAGCTGCGGAGTCTGCAACATCGCCGAGGCACTCAAACGGTCGCTCAACACGGCCTACTACCGGCTGATGCTCAAGCTCAAGCACGGACCGCAGGACGTCGCCGATGCCGCACACCAGCTCGGGGTCGCCGAGAGCTTCCCGGGTGTCGCGCACACCCTGTCCCAGGACGGCCTTGGCGGGCCCCCGGAGAACGGCATCGTGCTCGGCCAGTACCAGACTCGGGTGATCGACATGGCGTCGGCGTACGCCACCCTGGCCGACTCCGGGATGTATCACCGACCGCACTTCATCGCGAAGGTCGTGGGCCCCGACGACCGGGTGCTCTTCGACATCGCGGCCGCCAAGGACTCCGGTGAGCAGCGGATCCCGAAGGCGGTCGCCGACAACGTGACCGACGCCATGAAGGCCATCCCCAGCTGGTCGGGTGGACATGACCTGGCCGGTGGCCGGCCGGCCGCCGCCAAGACCGGCACCACCCAGCTGGGCAACACCGGGGCCAACCGGGACGCCTGGATGGTCGGCTACACGCCGACCCTGTCGACCGCGGTCTGGGTGGGCACCACCGGCGGCGACGAACCGCTGACGAACAAGTGGGGCGGGCCGGTATACGGCGCGGGCCTGCCGGCCGACATCTGGAAAGCCAGCATGGATGGCGCGCTGTGGGGCGACCCGATCGTGCAGTTCCCCAAGCCCACTGAGATCGGCGGTTTCGCGGGGGTGCCGGCCAGCGCACCTATCCCGGTGCAGAACGACTGGTATTCGCCGGCGCCACCACCACAGGACTTTGACGAGCCGCCGCCTCCGCCGCCGGGCTTCCCGACGCCGGAGCCGTTTCCGCCGCCTCCACCGCCGCCCCCGCCGCCGCCTCCTCCACCGCCCCCGCCCCCGGAGCCGCCCCCGCCGCCGGCGCCGGAGGCTCTGCCGTGACGGAGGAGACAACCGAACGCCCGATGCGCTCACCCCGCCGGCTGGCGGCGGACCTGCGCAGCGCCGACGACCGCGACCTGCCCAGCCGCACCGACGTCGTCGGTCATGCGCTGTCGAACACCATCGGCGGGCCGGTCGGCCGCCATGCGCTGATCGGGCGTACCCGGTTCATGACGCCGTTGCGGGTGATGTTCCTGATCGCCGTGCTGTTCTTGGCCCTGGGCTGGACCACCAAGTCGGCCTGCCTGCAGAGCACCGGCAGCGGAAGCCCCGACCAGCGGGTGGCCAACTGGGACAACGAGCGCGCGTACTTCCAGCTGTGCTACTCCGACGTGGTGCCGCTCTACACCGCGGAGCTACTGGATCAGGGCAAGTTCCCCTACAAGTCCAGCTGGGTGGAGAAGGACTCGTCGGGCAAGGAACAGACCCGCTACGACGGACTGCCCGCCGTGCGCTACATGGAATATCCGGTGCTGACCGGTCTGTACCAGTACTCGGCGATGGCCCTGGCGAAGACGTACACGGCGATCACCAAGGTGGTGAAGATCCCGGCGTTGAGTGGGGTCGCCGAGGTGGTGGTGTTCTTTGACATCGTCGCGCTGGGTCTGGCGCTGGCCTGGCTGGCGACGGTGTGGTCCACCGCCGGGCTGGCCGGCCGGCGCATCTGGGACGCGGCACTGGTCGCGGCGTCGCCGCTGGTGATCTTCCAGATCTTCACCAACTTCGACGCGTTGGCCACCGCGTTCGCCGGGGCGGGTCTGTTGGCCTGGGCGCGGCGCCGGCCGACCGCGGCCGGGGTGCTGCTCGGTCTGGGCACCGCCGCCAAGCTGTACCCGGTGCTGCTGCTGTTCCCGCTGCTGGTGCTGGGGCTGCGCACCGGCCGGCTGCGGGAGGTCAAACGCACCGCGGTGGCCACCGCAGTGAGCTGGCTGGTGGTGAACCTGCCGGTGCTGCTGTACGCACCGCGGGGCTGGAGCGAGTTCTTCCGGCTCAACTCCCGCCGCGGCGACGACATGGATTCGCTCTACAACGTGGTGAGGTCGTTGACCGGCTGGTCGGGCTTCGACGGCGACCTGGGGATGTGGCAGCCGCCGACGGTGCTCAACAGCGTCGTGGCCGCACTGTTCGCGCTGTGCTGCGCCGGGATCGGCTATGTCGCGCTGACCGCGCCGCGGCGGCCGCGGGTCGCGCAGTTGGCGTTCCTGGTGGTTGCGGCGTTCCTGCTGACCAACAAGGTGTGGAGTCCGCAGTTCTCGCTGTGGCTGGTGCCGCTGGCGGTGTTGGCCCTGCCGCACCGCCGGCTGCTGCTGGTGTGGATGACCGTCGACGCGCTGGTCTGGGTGCCGCGGATGTACTACCTCTACAGCGTTGCCGACCGCAGCCTGCCCGAGCAGTGGTTCACCACCACGGTGCTGGTGCGGGATCTGGTGGTGTTGGTGCTATGCGCGCTGGTGGTTCGGCAGATCTACCGCCCGCAGGAAGACCTGGTGCGCGCCCACGGGTGGGCCGACGATCCGGCCGGCGGGGTGTTCGATCGGGCACCGGATGCGCCACCACCGTGGCTGCCGGCCCGGCGGTTCAGCGAGGCTCGACGGAGGAGAGGCGAAGCTGGGACCGCCGCATGAACCTGGTTGCGGTCCAGCCCGAGGCGGCCGATTTCGTGAGGAAGCCCAGCCTCCGGTAACCTGACCCGGTTGCCGACGCAGGCGACCCTCCTGCCGTGGACACCTCCACGGCCGCACTACGACCATAGGAGGTGATGAGGTTCCCATGCGTCCATACGAAATCATGGTCATCCTTGACCCCACTCTCGACGAGCGCACCGTCGCCCCGTCCCTGGAGACGTTCCTGAACGTCATTCGCAAGGACGGCGGAACGGTCGACAAGGTCGACATCTGGGGCAAGCGCCGCCTGGCTTACGAGATCGCCAAGCATGCCGAAGGCATCTACGCGGTCATCGACGTCAAGGCCGCTCCGGCCACCGTGTCCGAACTCGACCGTCAGCTCAGCCTGAACGAGTCGGTGCTTCGCACCAAGGTGATGCGCACCGACAAGTCGTAGGCGGCTGTCGCAGCCGTTGCGTAGGCTCATGCTGCGAATGCAGCATCCAGCGCTGACACCGATCCTAGGAGGGCCCCGTGGCTGTAGGTGACACCACGATCACCGTCGTCGGAAACCTGACCGCGGACCCTGATCTGCGGTTTACCCCCTCGGGGGCGGCGGTCGCCAACTTCACGGTGGCGTCCACTCCGCGGGTCTTCGACCGGCAGAGCGGTGAGTGGAAGGACGGCGACGCGCTGTTCCTGCGGTGCAACATCTGGCGCGAGGCCGCCGAGAATGTTGCCGAGAGCCTCACCCGCGGATCGCGGGTGATCGTCACCGGGCGGCTGCGGCAGCGGTCCTTCGAGACCCGCGAGGGCGAGAAGCGCACCGTCTACGAGGTAGAGGTCGACGAGGTCGGCCCCTCGTTGCGGTATGCGACCGCCAAGATCAACAAGGTCAGCCGTGGCGGCGGCGGAGGCGGCTTCGGCGGAGGCGGCGGCGCGCCGGCCTCGGCCGGTCCGTCCGGCCCGCCCGCGGAGGACCCGTGGGGCAGTGCTCCGGCGTCCGGCTCCTTCGGGGGCGCCGACGACGAGCCGCCCTTTTAGACAACCGAACCACAGCACGAAAGAGATAGGTAGATGGCCAAATCCAACAAGCGGCGTCCGGCTCCTGAGAAGCCGATCAAGGCTCGCAAGTGCGCATTCTGCTCCAACAAGAAGCAGGTGATCGACTACAAGGACACCTCGCTGCTGCGCACCTACATCAGTGAGCGGGGCAAGATCCGCGCCCGTCGTGTGACCGGCAACTGCGTTCAGCACCAGCGCGACGTCGCGCTCGCGGTGAAGAACGCTCGCGAGGTCGCGTTGCTGCCCTTCACCTCGTCGGCGCGCTAGCCGACCATTCGATCTCCAGAAAGTACGAAACGATGAAGCTCATTTTGACCGCCGAGGTGGACCACCTCGGAGCGGCCGGAGACACCGTCGAGGTCAAGGACGGATACGGCCGCAACTACCTGCTCCCGCGGGGGCTGGCCATCGTCGCCACGCGCGGCGCGCAGAAGCAGGCCGACGACATCCGTCGGGCCCGCGAGACCAAGCAGGTGCGCGACCTGGACCACGCCAAGGAGCTCAAGGAAGCTCTGCAGGCGCTGGGCACGGTCACGTTGCCGGTGAAGACCTCGGGCGACTCGGGCAAGCTGTTCGGCTCGGTGACCGCCGCTGACGTGGTCGCCGCCATCAAGAAGGCCGGTGGGCCCAACCTCGACCGGCGGATCGTGCGGCTGCCCAAGGCCCACATCAAGGCGGTCGGCAACCACCCGGTGTCGGTGCACCTGCACCCCGAGGTGAACGTCGACGTCACCCTCGACGTCGCTGCGGCAAACTAAGCACGTACCTCAGCAGCCCCGGCGGCGCCCTGATCGGCGCCGCCGGGGCTTTGCTGTGTTCGGATCGGGTTCAGTCCGGTGAGTTCTGGCTAACTTTTGAGCTGTCTGTGAGTGCGGGGCCGTTTACCTTGTTGTGGAATCGCGTCTACCTGCTTGCAAAGCAACACGCCCAAGACGGCAACCTGCGACGACACGCCGAAGAGATTGTCTTCCACAATCAAAACACCCTTCGCTATGGCCTTTACCTGCGGGGATAACCCCGGTTAGAAGAACAATCCACAAGTCTTCCCCACCGTCCCAAACAAATGGGGGACCGGTGTGCACACTTGATCCACAGCTTTGTGAACAAGCTCGTTTTGTACGGCCGCCAGCAACGCCTACCGTCAACGCGGCACGACACAACGGGGAGTGTCAGAGCCAACGGATATGTTCGGGCCATTAACGCCGAATAGACGTTCGATCGTGCCAGTGGAGGAGGAGGGGCGCATGGCAGTAGTCGACGACCGTGGTCACTCTGAGCTCGAAGAGCCACCACGCGAGGACGTCGGCCGCCAGCCACCCCAGGATCTCGCCGCGGAGCAGTCGGTGCTCGGAGGCATGCTGCTGAGCAAGGACGCCATCGCCGACGTGCTGGAGCGGTTGCGGCCCGCCGACTTCTACCGCCCGGTGCACCAGAACATCTACGACGCGATCCTGGACCTCTACGGGCGCGGTGAGCCTGCTGACGCGGTTACGGTGGCCGCCGAGCTCGACCGTCGCGGCCTGCTGCGCCGGGTGGGCGGCGCCCCGTACCTGCACACGCTGATCTCCACGGTGCCCACGGCGGCCAACGCCGGCTACTACGCCACGATCGTCGCGGAGAAGGCCATCCTGCGCCGGCTGGTGGAGGCCGGCACCCGGGTGGTGCAGTACGGCTACGCGGGCGCTGAGGGCGCCGATGTGGCCGAGATCGTCGACCGCGCCCAGGCCGAGATCTACGAGGTCGCCGAGCGGCGGAGCTCCGAGGACTTCGTCCCGCTGGAAGACCTGCTGCAGCCCACCATGGACGAGATCGACGCGATCGCCTCGCACGGCGGAATCGCGCGAGGTGTGCCGACCGGCTTCACCGATCTGGACGAGGTGACCAACGGGCTGCACCCGGGACAGATGATCATCATCGCGGCGCGGCCCGGTATGGGGAAGGCGCTGGCGCTGAAAACCCCGTTGCCGACCCCTACCGGCTGGACCACGATGGGCGATGTCGCCGTCGGTGACGAATTGCTGGACGCCGACGGACGGCCCACCCGCGTCGTGGCCGCCACCGAGATCATGCTGGGGCGACCCTGCTATGAGGTGGAGTTCTCCGACGGCACGGTGATCGTCGCCGACGCCGAGCACCTGTGGCCGACGAACGCGGGCGTGCGCACCACCGCGCAGTTGCGCTGCGGACTGGACCGGATTGCCCCGGCCGGTACGCCCCCGCGGTCCAGCGGGGGCGCGGCGCTGCTGGCGCCGGCCCTGAGCCTGACCTCGGTGAGGCGGGTGCCCAGCGTCGCAGTGCGCTGCGTGCAGGTCGACAACCCAGCACGTCTCTACCTGGCCGGTCGTGGCATGGTGCCTACCCACAACTCCACACTGGCATTGGACTTCTTGCGGTCGTGCTCGATCAAGAACCGGATGGCCAGCGTCATCTTTTCGCTGGAAATGAGCAAGTCCGAGATCGTCATGCGATTGCTCTCCGCTGAAGCCAAGATCAAACTCGGCGACATGCGCTCGGGACGGATGACAGACGACGACTGGACCCGGCTGGCGCGGCGGATGAGTGAGATCAGCGAGGCGCCGCTCTACATCGATGATTCGCCGAACCTGACCATGATGGAGATCCGCGCCAAGGCCCGCCGGCTCAAGCAGAAAGCGGACCTGCGACTGGTGGCGGTCGACTACATGCAGCTGATGACCTCCGGCAAGAAGGTCGAGTCTCGCCAGCAGGAGGTGTCGGAATTCTCCCGGAACCTCAAGCTACTGGCCAAGGAGCTCGAGGTGCCGGTAATCGCGCTGAGCCAGCTCAACCGTGGTCCCGAGCAGCGTACCGACAAGAAGCCGATGTTGGCTGACCTACGCGAGTCCGGTTGCCTGACCGCCTCGACGCGGATCCTGCGGGCCGACAACGGGTCCGAGGTCACCCTGGGTGAACTCATGCGTACCGGGGAACGCCCCCTGGTGTGGTCGCTGGATGAGCAGCTGCGGATGGTGGCCCGGCCGATGACCAACGTGTTCCCCAGCGGGCATCGCGAGGTGTTCAAGCTGCGGATGGCTTCGGGGCGTGAGGTCGAGGCCACCGCAAACCACCCGTTCCTCACTCTGGACGGCTGGGTTGCGTTGGGCGACTTGAACGTCGGGGACCGGTTGGCCGTGCCGCGGCGGGTGCCCGAACCGGTGGACACCAAACGGATGGAAGACTGCGAGGTCATCCTGCTGGCGCACATGATCGGTGACGGGTCCTGCGTCAAGAATCAGCCGATCCGGTATGCGTCGATCGACGAGGCGAACCTGACTGCGGTGACGGTCGCGGCCATGCACTTCGGGGTGACGGCGGTCCGCGATGAGTACGCGGCCGCGCGGGTGACCACGCTGCGCCTGCCGGCCCCGTACCGGCTGACGCACGGCAAGCGCAATCCGATCGCGGCGTGGTTGGACAAGCTGGGGCTGTTCGGTAAGCGCAGCTACGAGAAGTTCGTGCCGCAAGAGGTTTTCGCGCTGCCGAACGACCAGGTGGCGCTGTTCGTGCGTCACCTGTGGGCGACCGACGGGTCGGTGATCTGGGACGCCAAGTTAGAGCAGGCGCGGATCTACTACGCCTCGACCAGTCGGCAGCTCATCGACGATGTTGCGCAGCTGCTGTCGCGAGTCGGGGTGTTCGGCCGCATCAAGCGGGTGACCAAAGCCGGTTACCGCGACGGTTGGCACCTGCACATTTACGGTGCCGAGAACCAGGTCCGGTTCCTGCACAACGTTGGGGCCCAGGGCGCCAAAGCCGAGGGGGCCAAGGAGATTCTGGCTCACCTGCAAGGTGTGGCACGCAACCCGAACCTGGACACCGTCCCGAAAGAAGTCTGGGGCCGGGTGCGCTGGGCGCTGGCTGATCAGCAGATGAGTCACCGCGAATTCGCCGCGGCCATGGGCACCCAGTTCTGCGGGTCCACGATGTGGAAGCACGCCCCGAGCCGGGACCGGCTACACCGCGCCGCCATGGTGCTCGAAGACCGCCACATCCACGACGTTGCGACCAGTGACGTGTACTGGGACACCATCGTGGAGATCACCAGCATCGGCGAGCATGACGTGTTCGACGGGACCGTTCCGGGAACGCATAACTTTGTGGCACAAGGGATCTCAACCCATAACAGTTTGGAACAAGATGCCGACATGGTGATCCTGCTGCATCGGCCGGACGCCTTCGAGCGTGACGACCCGCGTGGCGGCGAGGCAGACCTGATCCTGGCCAAACACCGCAACGGGCCGACGAAGACTGTGACGGTGGCGCATCAGCTGCACTTGTCGCGGTTTACGAACATGGCGCACTAATGATCGGTTGCTTGTAGGGTCTCAAGCTCCGGGTGCGCGGTCGATGATCCCGACGGGTCCGGCCAGGCGCGCGGGTGCGAGCCGGTTCCCGCCGCCGCCGTCAGTGTCTCGGCGGATCGACACCGGAACCGAGATCGGCATTGTTGCCTGCGCTGGCAGCGGCGCGCTGAGCTGCTCGTGATACCGCCGAAATGCGCCTAGCAGCGCGGATACGAATGCATCGTTGAGGGATCCGCCGGCGGCCTTGCCAGCTGCGCGCAGGTCCGCGAATTCGACGTCGAGCGCGGTGAATCGCCACGATGTTCCGCGAGGCGCGAGCAGCCCCAACCCCGCTGAGGCCGGCGGGGACAATACGCGGCGCGGCGAGTTGAAAGGGCCGGCGGCGGTCCTCGACGGACTCGGCGTGTCGCTACTGCGCGAACGGCTGCTGTCTGAGTGAGGGAGAAGCACTGCCAGCTGGCTCCGCTCGCGTGGGTGTCGGAGCCTCTCATCTCCTTCCGGTCCTTCCGGTGGATCACTCGATTTCGACGAACCACGCGGATGGGATGCCTTCGCTGAGGATCGCGTGCAGGTCGTTGTAGCCGTGCTCGAAAGCCGGTGCGAATCGGGTCGCCTCCCACTCGTCCATCCATGCCAGATACTCGCTCTTGGATCCCGCATGGCACACGAACACCGCACCCGCGCGGGAATCCTGCGGGTATCGAGCGAATTCGATTCCGTTAGCTGGTTTGTCGCGATGCCACCCGGTGCCGATGTTCGGTAGACCGCGCAAGGTTCGGGCTTCCTCGGCGATCAGAAACAGCAGGAATTTCTGGGCGTCTTCCAGTAGGACGAACCCCCAGTTCTTGTGCCAGGAATTGCGGTCACGTTGCTGCACCACCCATTTGTCGCTGGTGTTGAGAAAAAACCCGAACGCAATACCGCCGAGACTGAATGTGAGCACACCATCGGTGACCTCCGGCCGCTGTTCGCCCCAAAGCCTCTCGCTGGCGGTCAGCAAAAGCGGAAGGTCCGGCCAAGGGAACCTTTCGGCGTCAACAAACGGCCGCCGACCCTCGGTCGCGATGATCCGCCATTGATACCACGCTCGGACGACAGGGCGATACGGCTCAGGGTAGTCACCAAGATCGACGGTGGGGGCTGCGATGGGGCCCGGCGGCGCGGGGAGCGACGCTACCTCGGGACGTATCGATTTCGCCAACCCGGCGTCGATGAGGCGCAACAAAGGGCCGGTGCGGTCGTTCTGATCGAGCAGCCGGAACGCCGTGCCACCGCCAGGCTGGCCGAACCACGGAGCAACAACGAACGACTCGATCTGCCACCCGTCGGGAAGTTTGCCGCCACTTGCAAGCTCAAACCGAGAAAACTCCCTGATCACCAGATTGGGAGGAAGTGACCGCTGCGGATAGGGGGTGCCGTCGGCGTAGAGCCACCCCCCACGCTGGCTGCCATTGAGTTCCACAATCACTGATTCAGCCTAATCAGCATCCGTACGATGTCGCCGTGCCGAAAGCTGCTGGCAGGCGTCGGGGGCACCTGAACAAGCCGAAGAAATGACCCGTGTCGAGACAAACCGCCCGACACTACGTGAGACAACCTGCATCACCGGAGGTGAGGGTAGCGGGATATGACACGCAGCGTACGACCCTACGCGGCGATAGCGACGATTACGCCTGCCCCAAGCTCGGCCGGTAGTCAGCCGCCTCGGACTCGGCAGTAAGGAACGCACCCAGCTCACCCTCCTGCTGGGCGACAAACACACCAATTACCTGCCGGCATACTTCCGGCACGCTCACCCCACGTATATCCGCGATACGTTTCAGCCCGAACAGCATTGACGTGGACACATGAAATTGAACAGCGAACTGACCGCAGGAACCATCCTCAGGCGGCGACCCCGGACCCACCACGACAGGTTCATCAGCCTCGTACTGGTCCACCTCAGCACCCCGAGCTCGCTCGACAACCCCACCACGATCGCCGCCACCACCGCCGTCGGCCGGATCTCGGAACTCCTCATGACTGAACAAACCCATTCCGCCTACGCTAGACCCCGCAGAGTCTCACGCAGCCTCCACGCGAAGCGCCGGCTTCAATTACGCGACCCCTCAAGGCTTGACTGCGGGCGGCAGATGCGGCCAGAGGCTCGGATAGATCCGACATGGCGTGAGCTCAGCACCGTCGCGTGCCAAACCAGGGCAGACGACGGCGCCGGCGCGAATGATCTCGGTCGCGCCGGTTAGGTCGCCTACGGGGCACCGCCGAAGAAATGACACGAACTTGAGACAAAGCGAGGTGACATCACGTGAGACAACCTGCATCGTCGCAGTTCGGGACAATGCCGTATGACACGGAGCCTGAAACCCTACAAGGGTTTCCTTGTGGCGTCTCACGCTGCGTGTCGTATTCTCAGCTCGGTGTCATCTGCCGTCGATGACCATCTTGCCGTTCTCCATGTGCACCGCAACCGCTGCTGAGGGGCTACAGGTTGTGCCCGCTGAGCGTCAAAAGTACGTTGATGGTTTCTGTGTCGCTTGGGTGAAGGCCCGCCTGACGGTACAACGTTCCGACCGTTGTTCCTCGAGTAGTCCATTCATCGCTGTACATTTCCCACTGTTCGAGGGCGGCGCAGCGTTCGAAGATTCCGGAGACAGACCACATCTCGGGTGATGGCGGCGGTGGTTCCCGTACCAAGGTCTGTCCGCTCGGCGGCGGGGGACAGCCATTCACGGGCCGCACGAGAGTGTAGTCCTTGCGTGCGTGCATGGCGGCCAGGTAGCTGTCGACGTCAGCTCGCGGAGCTTTGAACGCCAGTGTGATGCTGGTGTCGGTCTCCATAGGTGCGTTGGTCTGGTGTGCGGTGGCTTCCAACGGAACCAGAGATGTTGGAAGGTATGCCCATTTGGCGGCACCGTTGATCTTCTGCACCGCGTCGTCGATGGGAATGTCCTGAGTCGATACCTTCGTGACGTTGTCGAAACCGCAAGCGGTCGGGACTTGGGCAACGAGAAGCGCGACCGTAATGGCGATCAAGCGCATGCGTGGCACTAGCGCACCGCGCCTTCAACCGTATGCACGCTACTGGACCGGGTTATGAGGAAGTCCTGCGCCAGTCCGGCGGTTTGAAGATCATGTGCCCAGGAGGAAATCTGTTGTGTTGTGCCAACCAGCGGGTACATCATTTTGGGTTGGCGTCCCGGGAAAGGTAGCCCACCGCACGGCGCATCACCTCGGCTTCCTGCTCCAGGAGCTTGATCCGCTTGTGCGCCTCGCGCAGCTGCGCCGACAGATCACCATCGGCGGCCGCAGACCCGGGCCGGTCGACACCCTCGTCACGGTCGGCGATCTTGAGCCAGCGATGCAGGCAGGCCTCGGAGATCCCGAAGTCCTTCGCGATCTGGCGCAACGGGGCCTCGCCCTTGCGGGCCACAGCGATCACGTCAGCACGGAACTCGGCAGGAAACGGCTTCGGCACGAGATTGATCCTTCCAGCAAGGACGAATCCTCACAGGTCAGGAATCAACCAAACCGGGGGCAGTCCCACTGCACTTTCTCAAGTTCGGCTGCACCGGGACTGCACTTGTGCAGTAGATGTGAGACACACGAGGGAGAATGCGCAGGAGTCCGCCCGCCAGATCCACAGGTATTGACAATTGCTCTGATGACCGCATAACTGACGGGCATGACTGCTGCCCGAAGAAATCTCTGCATCCTTTACGGTGTGATCGCGCTGGTGGCGCTCATCGCCACCTGGGCGCACAACATCGCGTACTTCTCGGCCGGCGGGGGCCCGCTCGACTTCTTCGCCGCCTGTTTCGCCAATCACGCGGTCAGCTCCATGACCATCGACCTGACACTGGTCTCCGTCGCAGCGCTGGTCGCCATGGTTGTCGAGGCACGCAGGATCGGCCTCAAGTACCTGTGGGTGTACGTCTTGCTGGGTTTCGTCGTCGATATCAGCGTGGCCGTTCCGCTCTTTGTCATCGCCCGGGAGCGGCGTCTGGCGCAGCTCTAGGACCTACGCGCGCTCCCCGCCACTGCCGAGTCGCGTAGATTCTTTGAGAACCAAGCCCACGCACCTGACGCAGCATTCAACGAAAGCCATCATGCCCGAAGACCAGAGCGCAGACGTTCCACCGAATCAACTCTCCGTCGATCCGCGGAGCGCCTTCTATGACGAAGAGGTGCTCCGCCGTGACGTCGGTATTCGCTTCAACGGCGTCGAGCGAACCAATGTGTGCGAATACAACGTGGCCGAGGGTTGGGTGCGTGTCGAAGTCCCCACCGCGAAGGACCGCCGCGGAAATCCTATGGTCGTCAAGCTCAGCGGCACGGTTGAACCTTATTTCCGCTCAACAGAATAAGGGCTTCCCTGGAATACTGGCCGTGCGTGAGGCTCAAGCTGTAGGGGCTCAGGCCCATGCATCCCAACGCGTGCCATGCGGGCGGGTCGGTTCCAGCGGGATGGCGGGCGGTGCCCACCACGACCGTTCGACGGCGGGAGAGGGCGTCACCGGCTAACCGACTCGATAATGGCTGTAGACCACACTCTCTCGCTAACCTCGATATGTGCCGGAGTCACCGAAACCCCCGTCCGAGCGGCAGCGTCCTCGCGAAGATCGAGCCAGTTCTGAGGGCGGCGGCTCTCCCAGCCCGATCGTTCTCGATGTTGAGGGCTCCGGGGTCCAACCGCCGGTTTCCCTCCGGGTGCGTCGGCTGTTCTGGCTACTGGAGCGAGTCGCGCCCGCCATCGGGTCGCGCTGGGCGCTTGAGCTGTGGTGCACCCCACCGGTCCTCGAGTCCAGCCTGCGCATGCCGCCCGGCGTCCCACCCGGCGAGCCGCTGGAAGCGCACTGGGACGGGCACCGGATCGTCGGCGAGTCCTGGGGTGAGGGGCCGCCGGTCTATCTCGTGCACGGCTGGGGCGGGCGCCGCCCCCACCTCGGCATGTTCATCAAACCGCTCGTCGAATCCGGGCACCGTGTCATCGCGTTCGACCTGCCCAGCCATAACGAGTCAGAGCCGGGCGTCCTCGCTCCCGGTCGCACCACGGCCATCGAGTGCGCCGAAGCGGTTGCCGCCATGATCCGGACACATGGGCCGGCCCGCGCGGTTGTCGCCCACTCCCTCGGTGCTAACGCGACCGCATTCGCGGCGTCCTGGGGCGCGACGGTCGGCCGGTTGGTGTTCCTCGCGCCGATGGGTGAGTTCCCGATCTACCTGGATCTGTTCGCGGCGCGCCACAACTTCGGCCGACGGATACGCGCCGGCCTGCATCGACGCCTGGAACGCCGTATCGGCATGCCGCTCGAGGACACCAATATGGTCCGGATCGCTGAGCGCACCGACTATCCGCCGCTGCTGCTCATCCACGACCCCGATGACCCCGACACTCCTTACGTGACGAGCGAGAAGGTCGTCGCGTCATGGCCAGGCGCACGCTTGATGACGACGGCGGGCCTCGGCCGGCTGGCACATTTCCGAATCTTGCGGCATCGCCCCGCGATTCGCGCGGGCGTCGACTTCATCGGACCCGCATCGGTGTGAAAAGCGCTTGGCCGCAAGGCCACCGCCTAAATACTGTAGTGCCGTAACCGCTGCAACCGCCGCATGCCCGCGGCGGCCACCTTCTCCGGGGCCGGGCGCAGCGCCTCCTCGAGACGTGCCCGAACGTCCGCGGTGTCGAGGTGCGTGCCAATCGCGACGAGGTGGCTGGCTCCCGCTCCGGCAGGCGCGGTCGCCACATGGACCGACGTCCCGACCACGTTAAAGAGGTAGTGACGCTTGCCGATCGCGACGGTGCCCTTGATCCGGTAGACCCCCTGCGGTGGCTGCTCCAGCAGGTCGATGAGCGGTCCCGGGTCAACGGCGCCATCTCCGACGACGGTGACCGAGGCCGCGTGCACATGGTCGTGGTGCTCGTCGTGACCGTCGAGGAGCAGCTCACGAAACGACATCTGCCCGGATTCCCCGCCGTCGCCGACGTCATAGAGCAACCGGGGATCAACGCGGCCGGCCACCGCGCCCACCACATGGGCGTGGGGATTGAGTTCGCGCACCCGGGCTTCAACGCGAGCAAGGGCCTCGTCGCGGGTGTCCTCGGGGATCCGATCCAGCTTGTTGACCACCACCAGGGACGCCACGCCGTAACGCTGCGGCGGGGCAGCCCCGGTGTCGACGGTGTCAAAATGCTCCAAGGCGTCGATGACGTCGACGACACCGCCGTGGCGGATCCGCTCCACCCCGCTGAACCGAATGACTCGCGATACGTCCGCGGGTTCGGCCACCCCGCTCGCCTCGATGATGATCGCGTCGAGCGCCAGCTTCGGGTCGGCCAGCTTCTCCAGGGCCTCGTCCAGCCCGCCCTCATCCGGCAGGTGACAGATGCACCCACCGGCGATGGACACCGGCTCGTCGACCTGGCCGGTGACCAGGCCGGCGTCGACGTTCAGTTCACCGAAGTCGTTGATAATGACCCCGATTCGCGCGCCCGGCGCCCGCAGCACATGGTTCAGCAGTGTGGTCTTGCCCGCCCCGAGGTAACCCGTCAGCGCGATGACGGGGATAGCGGGCGTGTTGCGGTCGACCATCCGGCCATTATTGCGTTGAGCTGGATCTTGGCCGACGGGAGCTATGGCTGCCATCGACCATTTTGCCAATCAAATGGTAATCTGGTGCCATGACTGTCACGGTGGACCGACTAGGACGGCTAGTCATTCCTAAAGCGCTGCGAGTGGCGCTGGGAATCACCCCCGACACACAGCTCGAACTGATTCCCGACGGATCTGGTCTGCGGATTGAGCCCGTCCAGCGGCATGCTCGCCCGATCGAGACGCGAGACGGTCTTCCGGTACTTGGCCCGGTGGAGGGGGCGGTGCTGACCGATGACGATGTGCGCCGGCTTCGTGATGACATCCAACGATGACCTTTGGGCCTGCGACACCAGCGTTGCCGTCGCTGCGCTTGATTCGACCCACGAAGCCCACGCGGCCTGCCGTCAAGTCCTTGTGCAACGTCGACCCGCCCTCGCGGGTCACGCGGCGTTCGAGACGTATTCGGTGCTCACCCGCCTCCCCCTCCCACTCCGCCTGAACGCAACTCAAGCGGCCCTGGTACTGGCGAAGGCATTCCCGGACGAGTGTTGGCTCGACGCACCTGCGACCGGCGATCTGTTCGAGCGGCTTGCCGACCTCGGCATTGTCGGCGGGTCGGTCTATGACGCGCTCGTCGGTCAGGCCGCCTCGACGCATCGGCGCGTCCTGCTCACCCGTGATCGTCGGGCGGAGCGCACATATCGTGCACTCGACGTGCAATATCAGTTCGTCGACTGACCAGCTCGCGCTCAGTTCGGCGCGTCTGAAGCAACGTCGGACCCCTCCGGAAGACTGCGCCGCATGAGCAGGCGCAACCGAGAGAAGAGGGCGGCGAAACACAAGAACCGGCGCCGGACGCCCCCAAAGCAAGAGCACGCCGGCTTCGATGCCGGCCCGGACCGCGCGGCGCTGCTTGAAAGCCTCGTCGTGGCGTTGAGCGCGGCCGCTTCGTGTCCCGCCGACTACTTGCCGCGTCGTGCCGCGGAACTGCTCGGCGAGTACCGGGGCTTCGCACGTGAGCTAGACGTGCAAGCACGGTCCAGGTCATTTCGCCAGTCGTTTCTCGTCGCGTACGCCCAACGCATTGGCGAAAGGCTCGACAGCGCGAGCGCATCTGTCACCGCAGAGGTGAAGCGCGGGGGTCGACTGCTTCCCGTGCTGGCTGCTAACAGTCGGGCGACCGAAGAACTCACGGAACGGCTCTTCCCGTCGACGGTGCCTCGCTCGGTGGCAGTGTCCAGCGGCGCCGGCTGGGGTGCCGGCCGCGTGGCGGCAGATATAGCAGTGCTCGACACACGCGATTCGATAGGGGGCTAGGTCGATCGGGCCCTTCGGTACGGTCCGCCTGCACCGCCCTCGACGACCGCTCGTCGTGACCGTATGCGCCGCTGGCATGGCGCCACGACCAAAGGCGTTCTGAGCGAACGAAAGACGCTAGACCTCCGCCGGGAACCAGAAGTCGAGCGTCTGCTCCACCCCGCCCCAGTCGATGCCCAGCCAGTCACCGAAGAAGGCTTCAATGTTGCCGAAGGCGCTGTAGAAGGACGCCACGAGTGAGTAGAACAGGCCCTCCCACCAGCCGCTGTCGATCAACCCGTGGGGCCACGCGTTGAGCCAGGCGCCGAACTGGTCGAAGTCGCCGGAGATGTTGATGTCGGTGAGCATGCCGTCGGTGGTCGCCGTGTGGTTGGCCACCTGATCGGGTGTGAGGCCCAGGTACATCATGTGTTCGTAGAAAATCCCCAACGCGGAGGTCGAGGTGGGGTCGGCGACCGGGTCGCCTGGGATCGTGTACACGGTGGTGGTGAACGCGTCGGTCGGGGTCTGGACGCCGGACAGCAGAGCGGTGTCGAAGAAGTCGCCGGAGGAACCGTCGAAATCGGGGATCTCGGTGCCGGAGCCCACCGGGTTGCCGATGAATACGAAGTGCAGCAATGCCGGGTCGATGCCCTCGTGGGCCAGCTGGGCCATCGCGATCGAACCGGCCGTCGCACCCTGCGACCAGCCGAACACCCACAGCGGGTGGTCGGCGTCGTAGGCGTCCGGGTTGGCGGCGAGCTGGGCGTGCACCTCCCGCACGATCTCCGCCGCCCCGACGAAGCTGCTGTGGCCCTGCTGAACGAGCGCGGGCGTGGACAGGAGCAGCAGCGGCGCGTCGCATCCCGCGGATCCGACCACGCAGGCGTCCGGGTCGTCACCGAGGTCGAAGCCCAGCGGCCGCAGGAACAGGTCGGCTGCGGTTTCGGCGAAGGTCGCCGACGGCGTCGACAAGATCGTCGGACCGACGAAGATCGCCGTGTCGGCCAGCAGGCTCACGTCGACGTGCGTGGCGTGCACCACCGGAGCGGCGAGTACGCCCCCCGCCACGGTGCTGGCAACCGCGAGCGGCGCCAAGGCCTTGGTCAGCGTCACGGGGTGCCCCTTCGCCACTAGCTAAAAATCACGAGAGTAAAGCCAAAGCTAAACCTGAGGGCGATCATGGCAGGGGCGCGCGGCGCGAGTCAATGGACCGCTTTAGGTCGTCGGGAACCAGCAGTCCAGGGTTTCCTCGACCCCACCCCAGTCCAGGCCCGTCCAGTCGCCGAAGAAGTCCTCGATCTTGCCGAAAGCGCTGTAGACAAACGCGACGGCCGAGTAGAACAGGCCCTCCCACCAGCTGCTGTCGGCCAGCCCGTGACCCCACGCGTTGAGCCAGGCGCCGAACTGGTCGAAATCCGTCGAGATGTTGATGGTGGTGAGCATGTCGTCGGTGGTGACGGTGTGGTTGGCCACCTGATCGGGGGTGAGCCCCAGATACATCATGTGCTCGTAGAAATCGCCGTACGGCGAGGTGGAGGTGTGGTCGGCGTTGGGGTCACCCGGGATCGTGTAGATCGTGGTCGGGAATGCGTCGCTGGGGGTCTCCTTGCCGTACAGCATCCAGGTGTCGGAGAAGTTGGTGTGCGCCGAGCCGTCGTCCTCGATACTCGGATACTTGCCGTCCGGAGCGGTCGGGTCGCCGATGAATACGAAGTGCAGCAGTGCCGGGTCGACGCCGTCGTGGGCCAGTTGCGCCATCGCGATCGAGCCGGCCGTGGCGCCCTGCGAGTAGCCGAAAACCCACAGCGGGTGCTCGGCGTCGTAGTCGCCCGGGTCGGCGGCGAGCTCGGCCTGTACCGCCCGCACGATCTCGGCCGCACCGAAATAACTGCTGTGGCCGACCTGGATGAGGGCCGGGGTGGTCAGCAGCTGCAGGGGCGCGTCACATCCCGCGGAGCCGACCAGGCACGAGGCCGGGTTATCGCCGACGTCGAAACCCAGCGGCCGCAGGAAGAGGTCCGCCGCGGTCTGGGCGAAGGTCGCCGACGGTGTCGACAAGACCGTCGGACCGACGAAGATCGCGGTGTCGGCCAGCAGGTCGACGTCGACGTGCAGGTCGACGCTGGCGTGCGCGGCGTGCACCACCGGTGCGGCAAGCACACCGCCGGCGACAGCGCCGACGATCGCGATCGGTGCGACGAGGTTGGTCAGCATCACTGCGCGGCTCCCATTCGTTGAGGCTTCGCCACCACCGGGGGTTCTTCGGCGTTTCTTTACTAGCTCATACAGACACCTTAGGGTGCTCGGCATGAACGCAACCAAGGTTTTCGCGCCGCTCGCTGCCGCGAGCGTGATCGCGGCCGGCGTCGTCGGAACCCCCGTCGTCCAAACGGCGCACGCGCTCCAAGTAGCCCTGCTGTCGGACACCGCGATCTTCGTCGGCGGGACCATGTTGACCACGCCGTCGGCGGCCTTCGCTCAGACCGCGGCCGACCTGTTCCTGGAGCCGCTGGGTTTCGACGCCGGCGACGATGCGAGCGTGTGCGTGATCGGCTCCGCCGGCTGCGATTCCGCGCTGCAGGTGCTGACCACCCCGCAACTCATCCTGCAGGGGCACAGCAGTTTCGCCGGGGCGGCACTGATCGTCCAGGCGGTGGAGGCCGAATTTGCCGCCAACCCCGGCGCCTACGACGCCGAGCACCCGCTGTGGGTTTTCGGCTACTCGCAGGGCGCCACGGCCGGCTCGATCGCGATGGCCCAGTTGGCCCATGACGGTGTCATCCCGTCGGGGGCGTTGCACTTCGTTTTCATCGGTGATCCGTCCAGTACGACCGGCGTGTGGTCGGATCCCTCCGGCGCCACCGACACCTCCGACCTTTACCCCCTGCTGAACGGTTTCCATACCCCCAACGACGCCTTCACCACCACCATCTACGAGTTCCCCGGTGACCCCGTTGCCGACTATGCGTCGAACTCCATGCTCGGCTTGCTCTGGGAGCACGTCATGTACTTGGGCCTCACGCCGGAAGAGGTCGCCAACCACACCCTCAGCACCGACGGGTTGATCACCAACATCGACCTCTCCGGTGACATCGACGAGTTCAGCACCTGGATCAGTGCGCTGACAAGCGGCGGGTTGATCGAAAGTGGTGTGTTCGTGGGACTGTTCAACTCGATCGTGGAGATGATCTACAACGCCTTCGGCAAGATCGAGGAGTTCTTCACCGACTGGATGGGCATCGACTGGGGCGGTGTCGAGGACACCCTCGACTACTGGTTCCCGCTGGTCTAGCGCGGTTACCGCGCGCCCGACGGCATCGGCCGAAACACCTGCAACGCGCGGTAGCACGCAGTGAATTCGGCTTCCGCGCAAGGGATGTCGACCTCTCCGTCATGGGCGATCGGTACCGGTCCGTCGACCGCGGTGAATCGGAATTGCGGTACCCGCAGCTCGTGGTAGAGCCGACTGCGCTGCAGCCGCCCGGTCAGCAATGCCGCCAGGATCCGCAGCGTGGACCACGGCCGGCCGGTTTCCAGGATCCGCACGTCCAACAGCCCGTCGTCCATCCGGTGCCGCACGGCCGGCGCGAAGCCGTCGGGCTGATACGCCGAGTTGCCGAGGAAGAACAGCGACGTCTGCAGGGTCTTGTTGTCGTAGGCGATGCGCACCGGCTGGTCGCGCCGCAGTGTCATCAGCATGGCGTAGGCGCTGGCGACGGGCTTACCGAGCTTGTCCTGCAACCGTTCTCGGCGACGAACGAAAGTCGGGTAGGCGCCGATGCTCGCCGTGTTGATCACCGTTGTCTCGGAGTTGAACCGCACCACGTCCACCCGCGACAGGCTGCCGTCGGCTACGGCCCGGATGGCCTTCGCGGTGGTGTCGCAGCCGATGTCCTTGGCGAAGTGGTTCAGGGTGCCACCCGGAAACACCGCCAGCGGCAGGTCGCGTTCCACCGCCACGTGCGCCGCGGTCGCGACCGATCCGTCGCCGCCGGCGATCGCAAGCACCTCAGCGGAATCGGCGGCGCGGCGCAACGACTCCGCCAGGTCGTCGTCGGGGCCGAGCTCGACGAGGGTGACGGCCGGCAGGGCTTCGCGCACCTGGGCGGCGACCTCGCCCGCCCGCCCGCCGCCGGAATCCGGATTGACCACCAACGTCACCCCGACGCCGTCGGGCCGTGCGGGGGAGGGGAGTCGCAGCGCAGCGGCGTGCGGCGTCGGCGGGGAGGCAATCGGCGGCACCAGCTTCGCCCCCACCACCGCGACCGACGCGCCGATGCCCAACCCGGCCAGCACATCCCCGGGATAGTGGACGCCAGTGGCGATCCGGGACAGGCCGACCAGGCCGGCCAGCCCGGCGATTGGTAAGCCCAGCAGGGGGTTCTCCAGGCCGACCCCGGTGGCGAACGCCGCCGCGCTCGCGGAGTGACCGGAGGGCAGCGAATTCGACAGCGGTAGGCGGCGGGCACGACGCAGCAGGGGCACCAGCGCGATGTTGGGGCGCGCGCGATGCCGGATCCGTTTGACCACTTGGTTGGTCACCAGGCTGGTCAACGCCAGGCTGGCCACCCCGCGGGCGGCGGCGCGCTGGGTGGCCGGGCCGCCCGTGACGGCCATGGCGGCCGCGAGAGCCAGCCACAGTTTGGAGTGGTCGGCGGCGCGGGTGAGTACCGGCATGGTGGTGTCGAGCAGTCGGCTGGGCGACTGGGCGATCGCCTCGAACACCTCGGCGTCGAGCTTGCCGAGGCCTTCGGTGATCTGACGCAGACCGGAACGTCGGCGCGGCAAGGGCGCCATCGGCAGCTGACCCACGGCAGTATTCCTCCGTCCAGCGGCGCCGCCGCTGGCGCCGTACCGCAGCTCTATACCCGTTTGACGGTGGGGAGACTCCACGCCACCGCGGTCCATGAGAAACTCTCATGGTTTTCTCCGGTTCGTGCGCAGGGCCCCTCGGCGCGAGCGCTCACAGCACCGGTGATCGAGAGGAACCGACTGTGAACGAGCGACCTGGCGCAGTACTGGAGCAGCAGACCGGGGCGGGCGCCGGCCCGGGCCTGGGGTGGCGGCCCACCACCGCGCCGGCCGCGTTCGCCCCGGACGACATCGCCGACATCATCGGCTACGTGCGCCACCCCGTTCATGTGGTGCGCGAAACGGCCACCGGGATGCTGGGCCTGGCCCTGGGCGGCGAGTTGGTCGGCGCCGGGGAATCGGAATTGTCCCTGGTGGGAACGCTGCCCCCGATCTACCCCGAATGGCTGGGGGACCGCGAGTTCTGCGAGGCACACGGCGTCCGCTTCCCCTATGTCACCGGAGCGATGGCCAACGGCATCGCGACGCCGGCGCTCGTCATCGCGATGGCCGAGGCCGGGATGATGGGCTTCTTCGGTGCGGGCGGGCTGTCCTATGACGCGGTTGAGCGGGGGCTGGACGAGATCCAGACCGCGTTGGCCGGCCGGCCCGGGCTTGCCTGGGGAGCCAACCTGATCCACTCGCCCAACGAGGTCTCCCTGGAGACGCGCGTCGCCGAGCTGTTCATCGCGCGCGGCGTTCCCGTCGTCGAGGCCTCGGCATTCATGAAGCTGACGCCCGCGGTGGTGCACTATGCGCTGTCGGGCCTGGACACCGATCCGGCCGGCAACATCGTGCGCCGCAACCACGTGATGGCCAAGGTGTCGCGGCCCGAGGTGGCGCGCATGTTCATCGAACCGGCGCCGGCGGCGTTGGTGTCGGCCCTGGTGTCGGCCGGAAAGCTGACCGAGCGTGAAGCCGAGCTGTCTCGCTACGTGCCGGTGGCCGAGGACATCACCGTCGAATCCGACAGCGGTGGGCACACCGATAACCGCCCGCTGCCGGCGCTGTTCTCCGAAATCGCCATGCTGCGCGACTCGCTGGCCCAGCAGCACGCGTTGAACTGCCGGGTGCGGGTGGGCGCGGCGGGTGGTCTCGGCGCCCCGCAGGCGGTCGCCGGCGCCTTCGCGATGGGCGCGGCCTACGTGCTGACCGGGTCGGTCAACCAGGCCTGCGTGGAGTCGGGGCTTTCGGCGCCCGGGCGCGCCATGCTGGCCACCGCCGGGATCGCGGACGTGATGATGGCCCCCGCCTCGGACATGTTCGAAATGGGCGTCAACCTGCAGGTCCTCAAGCGGGGAACGATGTTCGCCCCCCGCGGCAAGAAGCTCTACGAGTGGTACGCGGGCAACCCCGACCTGGCCAGCGTGGTCGCCAAGCACGGCCCCGAGCTGGAAAAGATCCTGGGCACCACCGTCGCCGAGGTGTGGGCGGACACCCAGCGGTACTGGCAACAGCGTGACCCGGCGGTGCTCGAGCTGGCCTCGCGGGATCCGAAGTACCAGATGGCACTGGTGTTCCGGTGGTATCTGGGGCAGTCGAGCCGGTGGGCCATCAGCGGTATTCCCGAACGTGTGCTGGACTACCAGATCTGGTGCGGCCCGGCCATGGGCGCGTTCAACAGCTGGGTGGCCGGCAGCCACCTGGAGCCGTGCGAGAACCGCCAGGCCGTCCAGGTGGCACTTAACTTGCTCGAAGGTGCGGCGCAGGTGACCCGCGCCAGCGCGGCCCGCTCCTGCGGGGTGCCCGTTCCGGCCAAGGCATTCGCCTACAGCCCGCGGCCGCTGGCTGTCTGACGCGGTCGTCAAATGCGCTGACGGGGCATGTTCTGGCTGTTCAGCGGCTCCCCGCCGTAACATTTCGGCGGACGACTGTAATGCATGCGGGAGTCTGGGCCGGGCATCTCGCCGTGTGATGGCTGCAACACTCTGATATGGTCCCGGCAGCGTCTGGCCATCGGGATGATCAGCGGACCCCCAGCTGCGATTAAACGTCTCTGATGGCAAAACTTAGGCATTCGATGCTTTGCGTCAAGGCCGCTCTTAAGGAGACCTGTGGTAGCCAAACA
Organism: Mycolicibacter heraklionensis; assembly: GCF_019645815.1. NCBI lineage: Bacteria > Bacillati > Actinomycetota > Actinomycetes > Mycobacteriales > Mycobacteriaceae > Mycobacterium > Mycobacterium heraklionense. Next base: position 4,997,747 of record NZ_CP080997.1, on the reverse strand, counting down.
TCCACCTGTCGCAGTGGTCGGCGTCAGCGCACTGTTTCCCGGGTCCCCGGAAGCCGAGCGATTCTGGCGCAACATCGTCGAAGGTGCCGACCTATTCTCCGACGTACCGGAGTCGCACTGGCGGATCGACGACTACTACGACGCAGATCCTCGCACGCCTGACAAGGTATACGCCCGCCGCGGGGGGTTCTTGCCCGCCATCGACTTCTCGCCGATGGATTTCGGCATTCCGCCGAACGTGGTGCCCGCGACCGACACGGCCCAGTTGTTGGCGTTGCGGGTCGCGCAGCAAGTGCTGGAGGACTACGCCGGCGGCGACATCTCCGGCATCGATCGCGAACGAGTCAGCGTGGTGCTGGGCTCGTCCGGCGGCACCGAGATGTCCGGCTACATGAGCGGTCGCCTGCACCGGCCGATCTGGGAACGCGGCCTGCGCGCCGCCGGCCTCTCCGACTCAGAGCTGGCCGCATTCAGCGAACGCGTGGCGTCGGGCTACACCCCCTGGCAGGAGAACACCTTCCCGGGCCTGCTCGGCAACGTCATCGCCGGACGTATCGCCAACCGTTTTGATCTCGGCGGAACGAACTGCGTCGTCGACGCAGCGTGCGCCAGCTCGCTGGCCGCGATCGAGATCGCGCTGCACGAGCTGTACCTGCGCGAGGCCGACATGGTGATCGCCGGCGGCGTCGACGCCTTCAACGACATCTTCATGTTCATGTGCTTCGCCAAGGTCACCGCGCTGTCGCGCACCGGCGACTGCCGGCCGTTCTCCGACCAGTCGGACGGCACCATGCTGGGCGAGGGCCTGTCGATGCTGGCCCTCAAGCGCCTCGACGACGCGGAGCGTGACGGCGACCGGATCTACGCCGTGATCCGCGGCATCGGCACGTCCTCGGACGGACGGGCCAAGAGCATCTACGCCCCCAGCCCGGATGGTCAGGCCAAGGCCCTGCGCCGCGCCTACGAGGCCGCCGGCTACGGACCGGAAACGGTCGGACTCGTCGAAGCCCACGGCACCGGCACCAAGGCCGGCGACGTCGCCGAGTTCACCGCCCTGCGCCGGGTATTCGACGAGTCGGGTCGGGCGGACCGCCAATGGTGCGCCGTCGGGTCGGTCAAGTCCCAGGTGGGGCACACCAAGGGAGCTGCCGGAGCCTGCGGCCTGTTCAAGACCGTGATGGCGCTGCACCACAAGGTCCTCCCGCCGACCATCAAGATCGACCGGCCCAACCCCGGGCTGGAGATCGAATCGTCGCCGTTCTACCTGTCGACGCAGACCAAGCCGTGGATCGCCGACCAGAACGTGCCGCGGCGGGCGTCGGTCAGCGCGTTCGGCTTCGGTGGTACGAACTTCCACATCACGCTCGAGGAGTACGCCGGCGCCGGCAAGCACGCACCGCGCTACCGCTCCTGGGACTCCGAGCTGGTGGTCCTCGGCGCGGACTCCGCCGCGGCGCTGGCTGCGCGGGCGGGGGAGCTGGCCGCCTCGCTGGTCGACTCGCCCGACATGCTGAGCTACCTCGCACGCAGCACCCAATCGGCGTATGACGCCAGCCAACCGCACCGCCTCGCCGTCGTCGCCAACGGTGTCGAGAGCCTGCGCGCGATGCTCGGCGAAGCTGCGGCGAAGCTTCAAACACTCAGCGGGGAAACGTCATTCAGCTCGCCCAAGGGCTATTACTACTCCTGCCGGCAGGCCGGCCCGGTCGCACTGCTGTTTCCCGGGCAGGGCAGTCAGTACGTCGGCATGGGTGCCGACATCCCGCAACTCTACGAACCGGCTTTGGCGCCTTGGGAACTCGCGCGGGCCGGCCTGCTCAACGCAGACCGAGACCTGCACGAGGTGGTCTGGCCCAAGACGGCGTTCACCGAGGAAGACCGCGCGGCTCAGGCCGCCGAGCTGACCAAGACCGAATGGGCGCAGCCGGGTATCGGCGCGCACAGCCTGAGCCTGCTGTCCGTCGTCCGCTCGCTGGGCATCGCGCCGGTCGCCGTCGGCGGTCACAGCTTCGGTGAAGTAAGCGCGCTGTGCGCCGCCGGAGTGATCAGTGACGACGTCGCGCTGCTCATCGCCCGGGCACGCGGTGCGCTGATGGCCCAGGCCGCCGCCAGCAGCGACGGAGCGATGTGCGCGGTGACCGCCCCCGCCGAGCAGGTCAGCAGACTTCTCGGCGAGTGGGGTTTGTCGGTGGTCATCGCGAACCACAATGCCCCCAACCAGGTCGTGCTCTCGGGCGACAGCGCGGCGATCGCCGATGCCGCGCAGCGCTTCAGCGCAGCGGGCATGAACGCCCGGCTCCTCGACGTCGCCACCGCCTTCCACTCCGAGATCGTCAGCTCGGCGGCGGCCCCGTTCGCGGCGTACCTGGCGGGCATCCCGTTCGGCGTGCCGCAGGTGCCGGTGTACGCCAACGCAACAGCGCAGCCGTACGTCGGCAGCGCCGAACAGATGCAGGTCACGCTGGCCAACCAGATCGCCCAGCCGGTGCGGTTCGTCGAGCAGATTCAGGCGATGTGGTCCGCCGGCGCCCGAACCTTCGTCGAAGTCGGCCCCGGCAGCGTGCTCACCAACCTCGTCGGCAAATGCCTGGCCGGCCAGGACCACGTCGCGGTCTCCCTGGATGCCAAGGGCAGGAATGGGATTCGATCGCTGTGGATGGGGCTGGCGCAGCTCGTAGCCGCCGGCGTCCCGATGAACTTCGAAGGCATGTGGGCGGACTACCGCCACGGCGACGATCCACGCACCCGCCCGGCGCCCAAGCTGACGATGAAGCTCACCGGCACCAACTTCGGCCGGCCCGACATCAACGACGAGCCGGTGTCCCGGCCCGCTGAGAAGTCCGAAAAGTCTGTGAAATCCACCCCCCGCAGTGACCACAACGGACACGCGACCGTATCGGAGCCCACCATGACAGCTGATCCATTCGTTCCCGCCGCGAACGGGTTGCCGGCACATGTCCCGACGCACGTCCCGGTGCCGGTTCAGGCCGCCCCGGTTCCGATGGTCACCACGCCGCTGATGTCCGGGCCCGGAGCCGAGATGGTGACGCACATGGTCGGCGCGCTGGGCAGCATGCAGCAGACCATCGCCCACCTGCAGGGCCTGCTGCAGACCCTGGTTTCCAGCACCGGCCTGACCCCGATGCCGGTCACTCAGCTGGCTTTCCCCGCCGCAGCCACGGTGGCGCCGGCTCAGCCGGTCGCTCCGTATGGCGTCGCGACCCCGCCCGCTCCGCCGGTGGCCGCTCCGCCGCCCGCGCCGCCGGCGGCTCCCGTTGCCCACGTCAGCGCCCCGCCCGCACCTGTGCCTGCCGCACCTGCGCCGGTGGCCGCTCCTGCTGCGGTCGCGACCATGCCGGCGCCGCCTGCGCCGGCTCCTGTTGCAGCCGCCCCCGCTCCGGTGGTTGTCGCGCCCGCGCCGGCTGCGCCGGTGGCCGCACCGGTTTCGGCCGCGCCGGCGGTGGGTGTGGATTTGGTCGGGGACATGTTGGCGGTGGTTGCCGAGAAGACTGGTTATCCGGTGGAGATGCTGGATTTGTCGATGGCGCTTGAGGCGGATCTGGGGATCGATTCGATTAAGCGGGTTGAGATTTTGTCGGCGGTGCAGGATCGGGTTCCGTCGTTGCCGGAGGTGGACACGGCGACGATGGCGGCGTTGGTGACGTTGCAGGAGATCGTTGACTATCTGCAGTCGCTGCTGGGTCCGGCGGCTGCGCCTGTTGTGGCCGCGCCGGCCCCCGCGCCGGTTGCGCCCGCGCCGGCTGCGCCGGTGGCCGCACCGGTTTCGGCCGCGCCGGCGGTGGGTGTGGATTTGGTCGGGGACATGTTGGCGGTGGTTGCCGAGAAGACTGGTTATCCGGTGGAGATGCTGGATTTGTCGATGGCGCTTGAGGCGGATCTGGGGATCGATTCGATTAAGCGGGTTGAGATTTTGTCGGCGGTGCAGGATCGGGTTCCGTCGTTGCCGGAGGTGGACACGGCGACGATGGCGGCGTTGGTGACGTTGCAGGAGATCGTCGACTATCTGCAGTCGCTGCTGGGTCCGGCGGCTGCGCCTGTTGTGGCCGCGCCGGCCCCGGCTCCGGTTGCGCCCGCGCCTGCTGCGCCGGTCGCGGCGGTGGGTGTGGATTTGGTCGGGGACATGTTGGCGGTGGTTGCCGAGAAGACTGGTTATCCGGTGGAGATGCTGGATTTGTCGATGGCGCTTGAGGCGGATCTGGGGATCGATTCGATTAAGCGGGTTGAGATTTTGTCGGCGGTGCAGGATCGGGTTCCGTCATTGCCGGAGGTGGACACGGCGACGATGGCGGCGTTGGTGACGTTGCAGGAGATCGTCGACTACCTGCAATCACTGATAGGTTCACCACCACCGGATTTGGTGGCGCCCAACGGATTATCGGCAGGTGATCGCGCCCCTTTTGAGTTAACCGGAGCGGAGGTGGCGCGCTACGCGGTACGCGCCACCGCCGCTCCGGTGAGCGGGATGGGCATGCCCGGCCTGTATGCCGCCAAGACCGTCGAGATCGTGACGGCCGAGGCAGCCCAGGACGGGCTGACGGAGACGGCCGAGGCCCTGGCCGCAGTTCTGCGCACCCACGGCATTCGCGCGGTGATCGTGGCCAAGCCCAGCGCCGACGCCGAGGCGGTCATCCATCTCGGCGGACTGCGGCCAATCACCACTCGTGACGAGGCGCTTGCCCTCAATCGGGTCCTGTTCGCCGACGCGCACTGCGTCGCAGCGCAGTTCGCAGAGCGCGGCGGTGTCTTCGTCACCGTTCAAGACACCGGCGGTACGTTCGGTCTGCTCACCGATCCCGGCCTGCGGGCCTGGTCGGGCGGGATCGGCGCACTGGCCAAGACCGCCGCGCAGGAGTGGACCGGCGCGCAGGTCAAGGCAATCGACATCGCCGTCGGCCACCGTTCCCCACTCGTCATCGCCGAGCAGATCGCCGACGAGGTCCTGGCCGGTGGAGTGGAACTCGAAGTGGGCCTGGGTAGCTCACACGGACGGACCACGGTCGTCGCGGACGCGCAACAGGTGACCACCCGCACGCACCGCATCGGTCCGCAAGACGTGATCGTCGTCTCGGGTGGCGCCCGCGGGGTGACCGCCGGTTCGGTGATCGCCCTGGCGCAGCAGACCCAGGCCGCTTTCGTGTTGATCGGGCGCACCGAACTCACCGACGAGCCGCCGGAGGCGCAGGGGCTGACCACAGATGCGGAGCTCAAGCGGGCGCTGCTCGCCAGCGCTGCGGCTCAAGGGCTCAAGGTCACCCCGAAGCAGTTGGAGCAGCAGGCGCAGCGCATCCTGGCCGACCGCGAGGTGCGGGCCACCCTGGCCGCGCTGACGGCGGCCGGTTCCCGGGTCCGCTACGCCGCCGCCGATGTCCGGGACGCCGCGCAGCTGAGTGCGCTGCTGGACAGCGTGCGAAGCGAGCTCGGTCCCATCACCGGCCTGGTGCACGGTGCCGGCGTGCTGGCCGATGCGCCACTGCACAAGAAAACCCTCGACGGGTTCGACCGGGTCTTCGAGACCAAGGTCGGCGGCGCCTGCGCGCTGCTGGATGCGACGGCCAACGATGCGCTCAAGGTGATCTGCCTGTTCTCGTCGGTGGCCGCGCGCAGCGGAAACGTCGGTCAAAGCGACTACGCCATGGCCAACGAAATCCTCAACAAGGTGGCCCTGGCAGAACAGGCTCGTCGCGGCCCGTCCTGTTTGGTGCGGGCGTTGGGTTGGGGCCCTTGGGATTCCGGAATGGTAACGCCGGGGCTCAAAGCGATGTTCGAGTCCCGTGGCATCTCGTTGATTCCGCTCGCCGACGGCGCGTGTGCGTTCGTCGCCGAGGTCCTCGACGGCGAGACCGGCAGTTCCGAGGTGACCCTGGGCGACGGTGTGCTGGCCGGGCTGCCCACGCATCCGATACCGCCGGAGGGCCGGGTCGCGCGGGTGCTCGCTCACGTGGCGCAGCAGCCCTACCTGCTGGACCATCGGGTCCAGGGCAATGTCGTATTGCCCGTCGTGCAGGCGCTCGAATGGTTCATCCGGATGGCCGAGGCGTGCCGGCCCGGCTACCACGTGGATCGGGTGCTCGACCTCAGAGTGTTGCGCGGCGTGACGCTCTACGAGTTCGAAAAGCACGGCACGCCCCTGCTGGTGCGTTGCGTGCCCGTCGAGGATCGTCCCGAGCTGTTGACGTTGACGCTCTCCGACATCGAGGACTCGACCGCGTACTACTCGGCCAAACTCGAGATGCGTTCGGGCGCAGCCGTCGTCCCGAGCGCCCCGGCGTCGACGCCAGGCAACCGCAGGCTGGACCGCGAAGCCTGCTACACCGGTGGGGCACTGTTCCACGGAGCGGCATTCCAGGTGCTCGACAGCATGGATTGCGCCGAGACGACCGCGACGGCCCAGCTGTCCGGATTGACGTCCGTGGGCTGGGTGGGGGAGGGCTGGGCGACGGACCCCGCCGCCGTCGACGGATGCCTTCAGGCGGCACTGGTCTGGAGCTATGAGCTGCTCGGCCGCAATGTCCTGCCGCTGCGGGTGGGCGAGATCGTGCGCTACCGATCCGGTGCGCTCAGCGCCGGCCTGCGGTGCGTCCTCACCGGCGGGGACGCCAAGACCAGCCGCGCCGTCTGCGACCTCGATCTGATCGACGCCGACAACCAGCTGGTGCTCAGTCTCAGACGACTCGAGTTGTATCCGTACGGCGGCTGATTCGAAGTGAAGTTTGATCCCATCGCGATCGTCGGGCAGGGCTGTGTCCTGCCCGGGGGACTGAATGCGGGTGAGCTCTGGACAACCGTGCACGACGGCCGCGACGTGCTGGGCTCGGCCGGCCCGGACTACTGGGGCGTATCGCCGGCTCGTGTCCGGTGTGCCCCGGCGGACGTACCCGAACTCGACCGCACCTGGTCGGATCGCGGCGGCTATGTCCGCGGCTTCGATGACGTGTTCAACCCCCGCGGACTGCTTCTCGACGCTGACGTTCTCGCCGGGCTCGACCCGCTCTACCGGTGGGGCATCGAGGCGGCCAGACAAGCCCTGGTCAGTGCGGGATGGCGCGCGGGTGAAGTCCCGGGTTCCGCCGGGATAGTCCTGGGCAACCTGAGCTACCCGACAAAGAAGATGACCGATCTCGCCGAAACGGTCTGGCGAGGACAACAACCCGGCGTCGAGTCTGGGGTGGACTGGCGCAATCGCTTCATGTCCGGGCTGCCGGCACATCTGATCGCACAGGCGCTGGGCTTGACGGGCGGAGCCGCGGCCCTCGACGCTGCCTGCGCTTCATCGCTGTATGCCATCAAGCTGGCCTGCGATCGGCTGCACGACCGCACCGCGGACATCATGTTCGCCGGTGGCGTCAACGGCGCCAGTGACCTGCTGCTGCATATCGGCTTCACCGCCTTACAGGCGCTCAGCCGAACGGGCCGGTCGCGGCCGTTCCACAACGGCGCCGACGGGCTGGTCCCCGCCGAAGGCGCGGCCATCCTGGCGCTGCGGCGGCTTGACGATGCGATCGCCGACGGCGACACCATCCTGGGTGTGATCCGGGGTGTCGGCTTGAGCAACGATGGTCGGGGACACGGATTTCTGGTGCCCTCCCAGGACGGCCAAGAACGCGCAATGCGACTGGCCTACCAGATGGCCGGACTCGAGCCGCGCGACGTCTCGCTCATCGAATGCCACGCCACCGGGACATCGCGCGGCGACCTGACCGAACTGATGAGCATGGCGCACATTTTCACCGGCATGTCCGACGTGCCGATCGGATCGCTGAAATCCAATCTGGGCCATTCGATCACGGCGTCCGGCGCTGCGGGTGCCATCAAAGTGCTCGCAGCGATGCGGGCCGGGGTACGTCCCCCGACCCTGCATGCCGATGATCCGCTGCCCTTCCTCGCCGACTCGCCGTTCCGGCTGCTCACCGAGGCCGAGCCGTGGGACAGCGACGGCCCGCGCCGCGCCGCGGTCAACAATTTCGGCTTCGGCGGCAACAACGCCCACCTGCTGCTCGAAGAATGGGTCGAAGGGAGCGGTCCAACGCCGGCTCCGCCGACCGCCGCGCCCCGGCCCGAGCAGGAAGTCGCGATCGTCGGCCTGAGCCTGCTGGTCGGCGACGGACACGGAACCGCCTCCGTCGCTGAGCACTTGACGACGTGTCAGCCGATACCCACCGGCACGGGCGACGGAATCCGCGGCGCACGCATGGCTGAGGTCTGTCTGGATCTAACCCAAACCCGTTTCCCGCCAGCCGATCTCAAACAGACCCAGCCCCAACAGCTGGCCCTGCTCGGTGCGGCCCTCAACATCGGCGAGTTGATCAAGAGCCTGCCGCCGGACACCACCAGCGTCGTCGTCGGAATGGGCTGCGACCCTGAAGTCAACCGATTCGGGCTGCGCTGGCGGTTGGCCGACGAATTCGATGACCCCGAGCAGCTCGCCGCGGCTCGGGACGGCGTCGTTGCGGGGTGGACCGCAGCGGGCGTCGTGGGCGCCATGCCCAACATTGTGGCGAATCGTCTCAACAGCCAATTCGATCTACGGGGGCCGAGTTTCACGGTGTCCCGGGAACAGCTCTCAGGCACCACGGCCCTCGAGATGGCCGCGCGGGCGTTGCGGCGCGGAGAGGTCGACGCGGCCGTGGTGGGCGCGGTGGATCTCAGCTGCGAACCCGTGCACCAGGCGGCGGCTCGTGCATTACTGCCCGCCGACGAGCAGGTACCCGCCGACGCCGCCGTCGTTCTCGTGCTCAAGCGCGCCGCCGATGCGCGCCGCGACGGTGACCCGGTGTACGCGACCCTGCTTCCCGATCAATCGGTGGACGCCGAATGTCTGCACCTGGGCACCGTTCCCGGTGCGGTGAATCTCTCGGCCCTGCTGGGTCACGCGCACGCCGCCTCGGGACTGTTGCATGTGGCCGCCGGCGTGCTCTACGGAGCCCTCAGTGTGTGGCCCGACGGCGAGCCCTGGACCTCCGAGCAACGGCGCGTCGCCGTCGAGCTCACCGGAATGGCCGATCAGCGACAACACATCACGCTGGTGTCGTCGGCAACCGGGCCCGAGGCCATGACATTGATGGCGCCGGCAGCCGCCAACGCCGTCGGGAAACCCATCCACCTCAACTTTCCCGCGCACCTGCCCGCGGTCCAACTTCCACCACGCGTCCCGGCCCCAGGAACGAACCCCCCTCACCAACTGGAGCAATTCATGCCAACACAACTCCCGATGCCTCCGGCTCTGGCAACGGTCGCGGAGTCGCTGGCCCGGCTGCCGTTGGGTGTGGCCGCGGCTACGCCGCCGCCGGAGCCGCAGCCCGCCGCAGCGGCCGCGCCGACTCCCGCCACCGTCACCATGCCCGCGGGCGCCAGCCGGGCAATCCAGCCCGCCAAGCCGGTCGACAAGGTGGTCCCGACGCCGACGGTCAAGCGCGAGCCGGTCGGACTCAAGCTCGACAAAGACGGACTGCTCGTGCACTCCTCGGGGAACATCTCCGAGATCTTCGGCCCGGCGTTCGCCGAGCAGGACCAGTACGCACGACAGGTCCGGATGCCCGAACCGCCACTGCTGCTGGCAGATCGGCTGCTGGGCATCGACGCGGAGCCCGCCCGCAACGGCACCGGAACGCTCTGGACCGAAACCGATGTCACCGCCGACTCCTGGTGGCTACAGCAGGGCCGGATGCCCGCCGGAATCATGATCGAAAGCGGGCAGGCCGACCTGATGCTCATCTCCTGGATGGGCGCGGATCTGCTCAACAAGGGCGAGCGGGTCTACCGGCTGCTCGGCTGCGAGGTGACCTACCTGGGCGGCCTGCCCGAGATCGGCGACACCCTGCGCTTCGACATCCATGTGGACGGCCACGCCCGGCAAGGTGACGTTCGGCTCTTCTTCTTCCACTACGACTGCACCATCGACGGTGTCGAGCGGATGTCGATGCGCAACGGCCAAGCGGGTTTCTTCACCGACGAGGAGTTGGCGGCCTCCGGCGGAATCCTTTGGCGCCCTGAGGATCACACCGTCAGCGGACCGATGGAGCAGACGCCCGCCCAGACGTCGCGCAGCTCGCTGCAGCGTGCCGATCTGGAGGCGATGGCGTCCGGCGAGATCTGGCGCACGTTCGGCGAGGGTTTTGAGCGCGCAGGCAGCCACACCCGCACCCCCAGCATCCACGCCGGCGACATGCTCTTCGTCGACGAAGTCACCGATCTGGACTTCACCGGTGGACCGTGGGGCCGCGGGTATCTGCGGGCCGTCGCGCCCGTCACGCCGGAGAACTGTTTCTTCGCCGGTCATTTCAAGAACGACCCGTGCATGCCCGGCACGCTGATGTACGAGGCGACCATGCAGACCATGGCGATCTACATGACCGCCCTGGGCATGACGCTCGACTGCGACGGCTGGCGCTTCGAACCCGTTCCCTTCGAGACCTACAAGCTGCGCTGCCGGGGCCAGGTCACGCCGCAGTCCCGGGAGGTCGTCTACGAAGTCTTCGTTCGCGAGGTGATCGCCGGACCCGAGCCGACCCTGTTCGCCGACCTGCTCTGCACCGTCGACGGGCTGCCCGCCTTCCACTGTGAGCGGATGGGCCTGAAACTGACACCCGGATGGCCGATGGACTCCGGCGCCAAGGAGCTCGAAGGCTACGTCGAGCCCAAACCGGTCGCCGAAGTCAACGGGTTCCGCTACGACTACCAGGCGATGCTCGCCAGCGCGATCGCCAAGCCGTCCATGGCGTTCGGGCCGCTGTTCGAGAAGTTCGACTCGCCCCGCAAGGCGGCCCGGCTGCCCGGCCCGCCGTATCACTTCATGTCGCGGGTCACCGAGCTGGTCGGCGAGACCGGCGTGATGAAGGCCGGCGCCGAGGTCGTCGTGGAGTACGACGTCCCCGCCGACGCCTGGTATTTCGCCGAGAACGGCGCCGCCAACGGGCACGAGACGATGCCCAACGCGGTGCTCATGGAGGTCGCCCTGCAGCCCTGCGGTTGGCTGGCCAGCTACGTCGGTTGCCCGCTGGACGGTGAGGCGGACCTGTTCTTCCGCAACCTGGACGGGACCGGGACCCAGCACCGCGAGGTCACTCCGGCGACCGGAACGCTGCGAATCCACGTGAAGCTGAAGAGCCTGGCCAAAGCCGCGGGCACCATCATCGTCGGCTTCGACGGAGAGATCACCGCCGACGACGGACCCGTCTACACCTTCGACACCGTGTTCGGCTACTTCAAACGCGAAGCGCTGCAGAACCAAGTTGGGCTCCCGGTCAGCGACGAACAACGTGCCGCACTGGCGCAGGCCTGCGAGGCCCCGGTGGTCGACTTGACCACCCAACCCGCCGAGTTCTTCGGCGCGGGTGCACGGTTGGCGGACCCGATGCTGCTGATGGTCGACCGAGTCACCGGCCGCTGGCCCACCGGCGGCGCCGCCGGACTGGGACAGTGGCGCGGCGTCAAAGACGTCAACCCCGGCGAGTGGTACTTCAAAGCGCACTTCTTCCAGGACCCGGTCCAACCGGGATCCCTGGGCATCGAGATGCTGTTGCAGGTCCTGCAGTTCGGGATGCTCGACCTCGGACTCGGCAAGGAAGCCGGCCCGTCCGCACGCTTCGAGCCGGCCGCCCTGCACGACGCCATGACCTGGCGGTATCGCGGCCAGATCATCCCCACCAACAAGCAGATCACGGCGCAGGTGGAGATCACCCGGATCGTCCGCGAGGACGCCGGCGTCCTCGCGGTCGCCGAGGCATCGCTGTGGGTGGACAACAAGCGCATCTACACCGCGAGCAACCTGGGCATGCGCATCGTCGCCGGCACCGGGGAAGGGCGCTCCTCGGTCGGTGCCGGCACCATCACGACATCCGCTCCGGCCGCGGTGTCGGCGGGAGGTGCAGTCGCGGCGGCCGCGACCACCACAATGGAAGTCACCCTGGATCCGGTCAGCGACTCCTGGATCGTCGATCACTGCCCGACCTATGTCATTCCCTCGCTGCCGATGATGTCGGTCATGGACCTGTTCGCACAGGCGGCAGCCCGCGCCACCGGCGGAGCCAAGGTTGTCGAGGTCACCGATGTCCAGATGGTTCGGTGGGTCGTGGTCGACTCCCCGAAGCAGCTGCGGGTGGTGCTGGAGCAGACGCAGCAGGCCGGGTGTTTCCAGGGCCGACTGGAGGTCTGGCGTGATGCTCCGCGAGCAGAGTTGTCCCGCTGGGAGATTCACGCGCACGCCGTCGTCGCCACGGCCGCGCAGTACACCGGTGCACCGGAACCGCCGGCCCCGCTGGAAGGTGCGGTGCCCTATGCCAACCCCTACGACGGAACCGTGTTTCACGGTCCGGCCTTCGCGGCCCTGACCGATGGCGCCCGCATCGGCCGCAACGGCTCAACCGGAACGCTCGCGATCGACCGTTGCGCCGTTCCGGCCGGCGAACTGCAGCCGGGACTGCTGGACGGCGCGTTGCACGTGGTACCGCACACCGCTATGAGCGTGTGGACCACCGACACCGCCGACCCCGCGTCGTATGCCGATGCCCGCGACCCCGATGTCGGATTCCCGCGCCGCATTCTCTCGGCCCGGTTCTACGCCGACGCTCCCGTGGCGGGAACCGTTGATGTCGAAGCCCGATTCGTGGGCTTCGACGACGACGAAGGCCGCATGCCGACATTCGACCTGTGGCTCAGTGCCGACGGAAAACCCTGGGCGCGCATCCGGATGGCCGAGTTTCTGCTGAGCAAGGGTCCGCTGGCCGAGGTCGGCGGTCCGGAGCGCCGCGCGTTCATGGGGGACCGCCAGCCCGTCCCCGGATTGTCGCTGAGCGAGCGGCTCGGGCGCGGCGTCCTCGAACTCGACACTGCCCGGATGGCAACACTCGACTGGTTCAAGGGCACCCTGCAGGCCGTGTACGGCACGGACAGCCAAGGTGATTCGCTGATGGTCGACATCGTGACCAAGGAGGCGGTGGCAGACGCCGTCCACAACGCGATTCACCCCTCCCGGGTTCAGATCGTCGACGGGCAGGTGAGCTGCCCGGCGCTGCCGCTGGAGCGCATCACGGTCGAGGTCGAGAAACTGCGGCCGGGAGCGTGTCGCGCGAGCGCGTCATCGGTGACCGACTGGGAACCGGTCCGAGCCTGGTGGACCGAGAGCGCGGGGATGCCGGACGGCTGGTTCGGTGAGTTGGCCCTGGGGGCGGTGCTGTCGCGCTACGTACGACACGTCGTGGTCACCGATCCGGCGGCGATGGCGGCGGTGCGCGGCCGGCCCGTCCTCTTGCTGGCCAATCACCAGGTGCAGGTCGAATCGTTGCTGGGCACCACCATCGGATCGTGGCTGACCGGCACGAAGGTCGTCACCATCGGCCATGCCAAACACGAAACGGGCTGGGTCGGCAATCTCTTGCGGATGATCGATACGGCGGCCGGCAAGGAGCTGGGGCATCTTCGCTATTTCGACCAGCAGCAGCCCCAGGAGTTCTTCGGTCTGGTCGATGAGCTCAAGCGCGAAGCCGCGGCCCTGGGAGTGTCGGTCATGGTGCACGCCGACGGGACCCGCAGCGTGAGCTCGGGCCAGCGGGTCGAGCGGCTGACGTCAACATTGCTGGACATGGCGATCGAGATGTCAATGCCGATCGTGCCGGTGTACTTCGCGGGCGGTTTACCCGAGGAGCCGTTGCCGCACAAGCTCGAAGTTCCCTACGGCCATGCCGCCCAGGACTACATTTTCGGCAGGCCGATCCTGCCCGAGGAGCTGCGCGGTCGGCCATACGCCGAGTTGCGGCGTTACGTGATGGATGCCATCAACGCGCTCGCACCGTTCAGCGATGCGCCGCATCCACCGAACTACGATGTGGAGAGCCGGATTACCGCCGCTGCCCCGGGCGCCTCGCCGCTGGAGTCGGTGTGGTTCTGCATCGAGGACGCGCTGGATTCCCTGCCCGTCGACTGGCGAAACCTGGTCACCGACGATGACTGGGAGACCGTCAAGGCGGCTGAGTTCAGTTCGTCCTGACTCAGAGGCTGGGTGCCGGCCTCGCCGGAGCCTTGTTGACGCCGGCCGAGGCGGGCGGCTAGCTTAGGGGCGATCGCGGCACGGCCGTCCAGCTGCGCAGCTGGGCGTAGATCGGCCTTCAACGAATCGTGACCAACCAAGTCTTCGCAGACAGGAGCCCACTTATGGCGTCAGCATCTCTGGGCGTCTACACGTGCCTCGCGTGTGTCGTGTTGCTTACCCTGGCACTCTTTTTGTCCAGCAAATCCTGATCGGTCGCACGACCTCACGGATGTAAATTCCACTGGCCGCAGTCCTGGGCCAGGACATCGTTGACGTCGACTTCGATCCCCCCGACGATCGGCCCCGGGTTTGAGGCGGTACTGACTATCCGCTGATAGAGCACCGCACCGGGGTCGACCTGGCCGCGCGACCAGGATCGGGTCTGCCAGGCCCACCGCTTACCGGGTGTGCGGGAGACCCCGATGACACCGTCGGCGGCCGCCCACTGGCAGACGTTCACGCCTCCGTAGACGCCGGTGCGCTGCACTCCCAGTACCGAGTTGATTCCCCGAAACCATTGCAGTGCCACGGCGTTCCAGGTGTTGCGGTCGATGTCGTCGTCGACGCTGAAGAAGATCGGCGCACTGCGCCCGCCGCCTGCCGCGGTGTGCAGCTGCCAGGCGGTCTGCGCGTCGGAGACACCGCCGGGGTATCCCCGGGTGAAATCCGACGGTGCCGTCCCGCCCGGCTTGCCGTACTGGTAGTTACTGACGATCACCAGTCCCGCGGCGGTCAGCGATTCGGCGTAGGGCCGGGTGATCGGCTTGGCGCCGAAGTGCGAACCCGGCCGCGACGTCGACACGTAGTTGATGACTCCGGCATGACCGGCGGCCCGGATGTCCTGCGCCGGAATCTGGCGCATGGCGTAGTCGATGAGCGTGGGAGCCGCAGCCGACGCCGTCGGCATTCCGGTGGCCGCTGCGCCCAGCCCGGTGAGCGCCGCGGCGGATGCGTACCGCAGTGCGTCACGTCGGGAGACGTGGTTCCGAGGGCGGGAAGTCCGCGGAGAGTCAGGCACGGGCCGATGTTAACAATGTGGCTGCTGTTAATGGTGTTGCCCGCGCCGAGCGCGCTCGGACGCTTTTCCGCAAAGATCGTCGCTTTGCCCGGAAGACGAGTCGTCGGCGGATACGATTCGTGCGTGTCGACGCCGGTCAGCAGTACATCGCCGACGACTCCGCGCGCACCCGAGGTCCCGCTGGTGGTCGCGGGCTGGTGCGTCGTCGCGACCTGCTTCGCTGCGATGGTAACGACCGCTTTGACTGGCGGATCATCGATATCGGCTGTCGCCGAAGCCATCTCGGGCGCGGCGTTGGCGGTGTTCGTGTTGCTCCATACGCTGACGCTCTACAAACCCGCCGGCGCCGTCGCCTACTTGGCCATCGCGGTGACCGTGGGATTCGGCCTGGAGGCGTGCAGTCTCGCGACCGGCTTCCCGTTCGGCTTCTACACCCATCACGTGGAAGGACCCCGTGCGTTCGGCGTGCCGTTCACGGTGGTGGCGGCCTGGGCGATTCTGGCCTGGGTGGCGTGGATTCTGGCCCGGGTGATTGTGGGCGAGTTCCGGAGCCGGACGCTGTCGGTCGTCGTGACACCCGTCGTCGCCACCCTGATCGTCGGCGGCTACGACCTGGTGATCGACCCGATCGGGGCCTACGTGCGTCAGATGTACTCCTACCGGTCACCGAGCGGGGTTCTGGGCGTGCCGTTGAGCAACTACGTCGGCTGGGTGATCACCGGGTGGGTGCTGTTCCAGACATTTGCCCTGATTGAACGACGGTGGCGACGCGAACCCAGCTCCGTCACCCGGTCGGCGCTGTTGATGCCGGCCGTCATCTGGTTCGGACTCGGCCTGCAGGTGAACCTCGGGCTGCTGCGCGCGGGCGATGCCACGACGACGATCCAGGGCACACCCGTTGCACTGGCCGACATCTATGAGACATGCGCTGAGATGACGTGGTTCATGATGGGCCTGGTCGTGGTCGTCAGCGTGGTCCGGCTCTATCAAGGCACGCCGGCGGCGTCGCCGGAGATCGCCGACTAAAGGCGCACACGGGCCGCTACCCGACCACGATGGGACGCGGCATGACGGTGAGCTTGACCCCATAGCGCGGTGTGCCGAGACCGTAGCCGCCGTGGCGGCCGGCGCCACCCGGAGGAATCGGGGGAGGCATGGCGGTCATCGACCTGCTTTCCGGGGCGACGGTCCAGCCGCTACCCGTCCCGGCGGTGGGAGCACCTGTCGGGGTGGCCGCCGCCCAGCTGGGTGGCGCCGACAACGAACCGACCAGGGTGGCCTGGCCTACACCGGCAGCCACCGGGGAGCTGGCGCCGCCGGCAGCGCGGCCGGCGGCCTCCAGCCCACCAGGGGTCGCCGACGCCAGTGCCATACCGGAGGCCGGGCCGAGCCCGCCGCGGGACAGGGCGGCGGTGCCGCCATCCATGCCGCGTGCCAGAAACCCGAGCGTGGCCAGCCCGGAAAATCCCTCGATGTTGCCGCCGGGGTCGAAAATGCCGGTTGCGGCGATGGTGTTCCACAACTGGGCGTTGATATTCAGACCCGACCCGTCATCGCTGCCCCAGGTATCCCCGAAGAGGCCGTCGAAGAATTTGGTCCAGTCCCAATCGGGTGACAACGGCGAGGTGCCCTCCGCCGGCGACGCCATGCTCCGCAACGCATTGGGCAGCTGGGCGTGGGCATCGGTGGGGCCTACGCCTCCGGCCGCCTGCCCGCCCTGGTCGTCTGCGTTGGTGGTTTCCGGCGCATCGGCGAAGGGGATCAGTTGTGTGGCGGTAGCGGAAGCCGCGGCGTAGCCGTACATCGCGACGGCGTCTTGCGCCCACATCTGGCCGTAACGAGCTTCGGCCGCTGCGATGGCCGCGGTGTTCTGTCCCAGCGCGTTGGTCTTGACCAATGACGCCAGCAGCACCCGGTTGGTCTCGATGGCCGCGGGCGGCACCGTCATGGCGTGGGCCGTGGCATACGCCTCGGCCGCGGCGTACGCCTGTGCCGCAGCCTGTTCGGCCTGCTCGGCGGTCACGCTCAGCCACACAAAGTAGGGTTCGGCCGCCGCCGCCATCGCCGATGCCGATGGCCCCCACCACCCTTGACTGGATAGGCTAGCGACCAACCACTCGAAAGATGTTGCTGCCGAGCGCAGTTCCGAGGCCAGCAGATTCCAGGAGGCCGCAGCGGCCAACATCGGCCCCGATCCCGGTCCGGCGTACATCCGTGCCGAGTTGATCTCCGGTGGAATTGATCCGTAGTCCATTACCCAAAATCCTTTCAGTAGAACGAGATGACGTTCGCGGCGTCGGTCGCTGCGTATGACTGCGCGCTGCGCTGCAGCGTGTTCACGAACGTCTCGTGCACCGCAGCGGCTCGCTTGCTGATCGCTTGGTACACCTGGGCGTGCCGTGCGAACTGAGCTGCGGTCAGTACCGAGACCTCGTCGGCGGCGGCGGGAATCACGCCGGTAGTCGGCGCTGCGGCGGCGGCGCTCTGCGCGGCCACCGTATATCCGACGCCGCGCAGATCGGCCGCTGTCGCGGCCAGTTCTTCGGGCAAGGCGGACACAAAAGACATCGGAAATCTCCCTCGAGAAGGCATGACGAATTACGCTGCTAAAAGCGGATATTCGCGCGTCACGGCAGCGCACGTCCACGATGCGGACAGCGCTGATACGGTACGGCGCGAACCGGTTCAGAAGGTGAAAGCAGCGCCGGGGCAGGATTCGAACGAAATGATCGTCGAACTCGGATAAGGACTATCGCTCGGACTCAATGTCGCTCTCACCTCCTCACGGCCAGGGCACACGGGGATGCCGTTGCGGCGGGCACATCGGGACAAACCGAACCAGCGCGGAGTCGGCCGGACGGCACCCCTCTCGACAGAGTTTTGGCACTGCACGGCGTATCCAGCCATAGGCCGAAAGCCACTTGGGCTCAACCCTTAAGCCGGGAAGAGCTGTCCTGACCCTGGGCGTCTCTCGACGTTTGAGGTCAGTGGCCTGTATCCGTACAGACGCCTCACCTAGCGAGGTGCGTTCGCGGCCATGGTGGCATCAACGGTGGGGGTAGTCAACTCGAACGAGCAGCTCCGCATACCCAAATGCGTTGCCCAAAAAGGCCAATGCACCTCGAAACTCGCTGTATGACAGTGCTATTCGCAATGTAGAGAAATTTGCCCGCCGCAGGAACACGCCATACCGGCGAAATCCTCGACATGGCGACGGTGGTGAACCACACGAAATACCAACGGATCCCGAGTCCAGCTGATCGACCGAATGCTCGGACGGTGTCGTAGACCGACGATTCGGTGGATCAAGCCGTGCTACCTTCGAAATGGCCGGCGGCCGATCCCTACGCACGTGGTTTCCTGAGCACGGATCGCGTCCGCCCTTGACCTGAATCACCCCATTTACTTAAATGGGCTAGCAGTCACATCAGCGACTACGGAGGAACTTGTGCAGACGTCGGCGTCCGAGGTCTCCGTTGGTTCCGACTACTGCGGTCCCCTGCTCGGGTCCGGCAGCCAACTGGAACGCGCCACGCACGACGCCCTGGACAGGCTGCAACAGGTGTTGGCTCTGCACCCTTTGGGCGCTGACCGATTCCGGGCGGGGAACGAGGCCGGCCGGTTCGGCAGAATCTTCGGCGGCCAGCTCATCGCCCAGGCGATGGCAGCGGCCGCGGCCACGGTGCCCGAGCTCACCGCCCATTCGATCCATGCGTCGTTTCTGCGCCCCGGCGACTCCGCCATACCTCTGGAGATCGTCGTCGACCGCACCCGCGACGGGCGCACCATGTCGGCGCGGCAGGTCACCGTACAGCAGGACGGTCGCACCCTGATGGTGGCGACGGTGTCCTTCGACACCAGCCCCGACAGCACTGACACCACCCCCGTGCCGCTGCCCGGACCCGAACCGGAAGCCCTGCCGCTGCTGCAGCACTGGGTACAGCATGCCCCGCCGTACCTGGCCGGGCGGGGTAACACCTGGATCGAACGACCCCCACCACTGGAAGTCCGCACTGCCGAAGCGCCCGTCTTCCTCGGCGGCGCACAGGCGCCGGGCCCGCGTACACATTGGATGCGGTTGCCACGTGAGATCGACCGCGACGCGCAGCTGCACGCGGTGCTGCTTGCCTATGCCAGCGATTACCTACTGGTGGACACCGCATTTCGTGCCCACCCGGAGCCGGTCGACCATGCCACGCACACCGGCCTGACCCTGGACCACAGCGTCTGGCTGCACCGTCCGGTCCATTTCGATCGATGGCACCTCTACACCCAGCAGACCGTCGCCACGGCCGGCCACCGCGCCCTGGTGCACGGCACCATGGTGGATGCCGCCGGCCGCCATGTGGCCAGCACCGCTCAAGAAGTCCTGGTCCGGCCGATAGCCGAGGCGCCCGGACGACAGAAGCCCGAGGATCGGTAGTGGTCCTGCGCAGAGCGGCGTCGACGCTTGATGGACGCGTAGCCGTCATCACCGGGGGCGGTTCGGGGATCGGCCGCGGTATCGCCGAGAGCTTCGCGGAATTCGGCGCCCGGGTGGTGATCTGGGATCGCGACACCGATGCGGCCCGAGCGGCCGCGGAGCTGGTCGGCGGCCACGCCTGCGCAATCGATGTCCGCGACCCCGATCAGGTCGATGTGGCACTGGCGGAAACCCTTGCCACGGTGGGCTTGCCGACGGTGTTGGTCAACAACGCCGGCGGGGTGTTCTTCTCCCCGCTACTGGACACCGCACCCAAGGGGTGGGACACCCTGATCCGCTCCAACCTCACCCAGGTCCTGCTCTGCACACAGCGCGTCGCGCAGACACTGGTCCAACACGGCGCGGCGGGCAGCATCATCAATGTCGCCAGCATCGAGGGCACCCGTGCCGCGCCCGGCTATGCGGCCTACGCGGCGGCGAAAGCGGGTGTCATCAACCTCACCAAAACGGCGGCTCTGGAATTGGCGCCGCACGGCATTCGGGTCAACTGCCTGGCCCCGGACCTCACGCTGACCGAAGGTATCGAACGGGTCGGCTCGGCCGAGATGCTGGCCGAAGCGGGCCACATGATTCCGATGGGCCGCCCCGGTCATGTCGACGAGATGGCCGGCGCCGCGGTCTTTCTGGCCGGCGACCTGAGTTCGTATGTGACCGGCCAGACGCTGCATGTCGACGGCGGAACGCACGCGGCGGGCGGCTGGTACCACCATCCCGACAGTGGCGATTACGTTCTCGGTCCGTCACGGCCTACCAACACCTAGCAACTCCACGCGCAGGAGGGCCGTATGCGGTTCGCTTTCACCTATCCGATCATCACCCATCCGTGCGATCCCGAGTTGGCCTCCGCAGGCGGGGTGACCACCGTTGCGCGGGCGGCCGAAGCCGCCGGGTTTGACGCCATGGGTTTCACGGACCACCCGGCGCCGACCCAGCGCTGGCTCGACGCCGGCGGCCACGACAGCCTCGATCCCTTCGTGGCGATGGGATTCGCCGCAGCGCACACCGAGAAGATCCGGTTCATCCCGAATGTCGTCGTCTTGCCTTAT
This sequence comes from Mycolicibacter heraklionensis, assembly GCF_019645815.1. Classification (NCBI taxonomy): domain Bacteria; kingdom Bacillati; phylum Actinomycetota; class Actinomycetes; order Mycobacteriales; family Mycobacteriaceae; genus Mycobacterium; species Mycobacterium heraklionense. Next base: position 4,977,156 of record NZ_CP080997.1, on the reverse strand, counting down.
CGCAACCCGTTCGTCGTGGCGAAATCGGGTGCGACGCTGGATCTTTTGTCGGGCGGAAGGTTCACCCTGGCCGTTGGTGTCGGCTACCTCAAGGGCGAGTTCGCCGCTTTAGGGGTGGACTTCGATGAGCGCGCCGCACTGGTCGAAGAGAGCCTGGACGTCATCCGAGCTGTCTGGACCGGTGACGACGTCTCGTTCGAGGGCAGACATTTCCGGGCGCACGGGATCACCGCGCATCCGCGACCGGTCAGCAGCCCCCATCCGCCGATCTGGATCGGCGGCAACACGGGAAAGGCACGTCAGCGGGTGGCGACGCGCGGTGACGGCTGGGCGCCGTTCCCGGCGCCGCCCGGTCTGGCCAGCACCGCCCGCACCGCCGAGATGAACTCGCTGGAAGCCCTGGCAGCAGGCATCGACGACCTGAGACGACGCTGCGAGAAAGCAGACCGTGACTGGTCCACCATCGACGTCTGCTTCTCGAACCTCGCCGGCGGCCGGCTCGGCTACGACGACTTCGATCCCGGCGCCTATCTGGACGGTCTGGGCCGCCTGGCCGAGATCGGCGTGACCTGGGTCCAGGTCGCGGTCCCCGGCGACAGCCTCGGCCGGGCCGTGGAGGCCCTAGGGCGCTTCGGTGAATCGGTGATCAGGACGTTCTAGAAACGTCCGGCCGGTACCCTTCGGAGTCGTGACGCGTTCCGCTTCGCGGCGCGAGGTGCTCAGGTATGCCGCGCTACTCGGCCCGGCACTGGCATTGCCCGGTGCCCTCGGGGCGACGGTCGGCGCGCCGCGGGCCGGTGCGAACGGGCTGCAAGTCATCGATTTCGCCCACCGGCTGGTGTCGCCCGAACAGATCAAGGCCGCCGGTTTCGACGGGGCGCTGGTCTACGTCTCCGAGCTCCGGCCGGGCGCCGCCTTCGATTTCAAGCCCGTCACCCGCGACTACGCCGACGGCCTCCGCGCCGCCGGCCTGCAGGTCGCCAGCTGCTACCAGTTCGGCAAGCCGGGCTGGCCGCAGTCGCCGTCGGACTTCACCCGGGGCTACGACGGCGGCGTGGCCGATGCGCGGACGGCGCTACGGTTGCACGCCGCCGCCGGGGGGCCGTCGTCCGCGCCGATCTTCTTCAGCGTCGACGAGGACATCGACGCCACATCATGGAAGAGTCTGGCGGTCCAATGGTTTCGCGGGATCAATTCCGTACTGGGCGTTGACCGCACCGGAATTTACGGCGGCGCCCGGCAATGCACCTGGGCGATCAACGACGGCGTCATCGGGAAGTCGACCAGCCCGGGTCACCGGTGGGCGTGGCAGACCCGGGCGTGGTCGCATGGGGACCGCGAACCGGCGGCCGTACTCTTCCAACGAGAAATCGTCACCGCGACCGAGCCGGGTTTCGTCATCGACGACGTACATGTCGACGTCAACGACGTCCTCGCCGCGGACTTCGGCCAATGGGACCTCGCCCGACAATAGGGAGAACTTTCGTGATCGGCACATCCTGGGACGCACCACGAGTGGCGCGATGGTCCGGCGTCCTCGGTGTCGTCCTGCCCGCGATCACCTTGCTGGTGTACCCGATCTGGTCTTTCCCGGGGACCCGAACGCAGTCGGTCGACGTGGCGCGGTGGGCCGCCGCGCACCACGATCGGTTGGTCCTGACGATGGCCCTCAATACCGTCGGCGTCACGCTCTGGTTTGTCTTCGGTGCCGCGGTGTGGACGTACCTGCGGGATCGCGTTCCAATGAAATCGATCCTGCCGACCTGCTTCGCCGCGGGCTTCATCGGATGCGTAACGCTGCTGCTCAGCGGGTTCACCGCCTTTGACCTGCTGCTGTACCGGCGCCGCAGTGCCGACGCGGCGGCACTGCTCTACGACCTGACGTTCGGACTGCTGGCCATGTCGGGGATGCCCCTGGTGGTGGCGCTGGGCGCGTTCGTGGTCGCGGTGTATGCCCGGCAGACGTTGCCGTCGTACGCCGGCCACCTCGCGCTCGCTGCCGCGGTAGTCCATCCGGTGCTGCTGCTGACCTTCGTCTTCCGCGGCGGCCCGCTGTCCCTGGAGGGATATGCGATCACCGCGATGCCGGCGTTCTTGTTCGCCTGGATCCTCGGGACAGCGCTGGCGATGCCACGCGCCGGCGATGGCGCAGCCCCGGGCGCGGCGTCAGCGCAGCGTCGCGGGTCCGGCGTGCGTATCACCGCGCCAGGGCGCTAGCAGCAGCTCGCAGGCGCGCCGCATGTCGCGCTCGGCCTGTGCAGCGGTCGTTTCACCCATCACGGCCCAGGACAAGATGCCGTAGGCGCACTGCTCCACCAGTAGTGCCAGCTGTGTGTCGGACGGTGCGGGCCGGGCGATGCCGGCGACGGACAAGATGGCGGCGCGCAGGTCGAAGTCACCGCTCGCCGTTGATTCGGATCGCCGGGCGTTGACCGAGGTGATCATTGCGCGGGCCAGCCGCGGACGCGCGAGCATCGATCGACAGATACTGACCATGAGGTCGGTGACGTCGGCTGCCGGACAGCCCGTCGGCGGGTGCGACGGACCGGCGGTCTGGGTGTAGTGCAACAACAAGGCGCTGAACAGGTGATGCTTGGTGGGGTAGTAGCGGTAGACGGTCGCGATCGATACCGCCGATTGATCGGCCACGTCCTGCATCCGGACGGCCTCCAGCCCGTCGCGGGCACCGAGTCGGGCCGCGGTGGCAAGGATGCGCTCGCAGCGTTGTCGTTGCGCGGTCGTGCTGGGGGTAGCCGCCTCGCGCTCAACCGGCGGGCGGGGCATCAGTGGCTTCGGGGGGCTGTTCGGAGCAACTTCTGCATCAGCCGATGCGAGGCGAGCACGGCTTCGGCGCGATCTGAGGTGGCGCGCAGGGCAGGACTGTCGGCGTGGGCCGAGATGACGTGCACCGGGCCCTGGCAGAGCTGGCTGAGTCCTTCGCGCGCGACATCGGCCGGATCGGACACCCGCAACCCCGGCACGTCGAAGTTGAGGCCGGCTCGTGCCATGGCGGGAGTCCTGGTTACGCCGAGCACCAATTCCAGGACGTGCACGTCGTAGTCGCGCAATTCCAGCCAGAGGCCCTCGGCGTAGATCCGGGTGAACGCCTTCGCGCCGCCGTAAACGGTCTGCCGGGCCGAACCGAGATAGCCGGTCAGCGACCCGACCAGCAGTAGACCGCCGCGCCGACGGACGCGCATCGGCCTGCCGAAATGATGGATGAGCGCCAGCGGTGTCCGCACGTTCAGGTCGAGCACGCGTCCGAAGGCCGCCGGCTCGCCGTCGAGGAACTCCGCGCTGTGGGTGTTGGCTCCCGCGTTGTAGATCAGCAGACCAACCTCGAGCTCCGTCGTCGCCTCGACGATCCGCGTGACCGCGTCCGCACCGGCCAGATCCAAAGGGAGTTCACGGACACGCACGCCGCGTGCCCGGCACCGATCGGCGGTCTCGCGCAGCGGCTCTGCCTTGCGCGCGATCAGGACCAGATTGATGCCGGCGTCGGCCAGCTGGAATGCGAACTCGGCGCCGACACCTTCGGAGCCGCCGGCGATCACAGCCCAGGGGCCGTACTGCTGGGCCCACTCGGATTGATCACCGCTGGACAAGGCACGCCTCCATAACTAAAATTCATTCTAGTTTTACTCGGAAGAGGTTACCTCACCCTCGTGGTGCAACGGAAGGCGCAGAGCCATTGCGGTACAACGGCCCCCGGATTCGGTCCCGCTGATGCGGCTCGGCTTGGCCACACCGGTCGTCATCCAGATCCCCGGTACGGCATCGGACTGGGAAGCCGAAGGCGGTGTCGAGGACATCAGCCGGATCGCTTCGGCCGCCGACGAGCTCGGGTTCGCCTACCTCACCTGCTCGGAACACGTCGCGGTACCCGACGGGGCCGCGGCCGGGCGCGGGACGACCTACTGGGATCCGTTGGCCACCCTGTCGTTTCTCGCTGCCCGTACCCGCTCGATCCGGTTGGTGACATCGGTTGTGGTGCTGGGCTATCACCATCCGTTGGAGATCGCCAAACGTTACGGGACCCTCGACCGGCTCAGCGGTGGCCGGCTGACCCTAGGTGTCGGAGTGGGATCGCTGCGCGAGGAGTTCGACCTGCTCGGCTGTGCGTGGGACGATCGCGGCGCCCGCGCTGACGATGCGATGAAGGCGTTGCGGGCGGCACTGTCGGACACCCGCCCTGCCTATGACGGAGCCTTCTACCGGTTCGACTCGATGGTGGTGCAGCCGTGCGCCGTACAACAGCGGGTGCCGATCTGGGTGGGCGGCCGCACCCGCCGTTCGCTTCGGCGAGCCGTGGGCCTGGGTGACGGTTGGGCGCCGTTCGGCCTCAGCGTCGGCGAACTGGCGAAATATCTTGGCTCCGTGGACCTCCCGGACGAGTTCGCGGTTGTCTTGTCGACGCCTCCGCTGGACCCGATCGACGCCCCGCAGCAGGCCCTCGATCGGATCGGCAGGCTGGCTGACATCGGGGCCACCGATGTGAGCTGTGTGATCTCGGCGCGCTCTTCGGCGCACTTCTGCGACCAACTGGCCGCACTTGCCGAGCTGGCCGACCTCCCGCGGCGGGAGCGGCGATGAGCGAGCAACGGCTGGCCGACTTGGAGCGGCGACTGCAGCAGATCGAGGACGAGCGCGCGATCGAGCGGCTGATCGCGTCCTACGGGCCATTGGTGGACGCCGGCGACCCCGAATCGGTCGCCGCGCTGTGGCGACAGGACGGCGTCTACGACGTCGAAAGCTGGCTGATGAACGGCCGCGAGGAGATTGCGGCCATGGTGCGCTCTCGTGGCCACCAGGAGCTGATCGCTCGGGGATGTACGCACTTCCTGGGGCCGGCAGTGGTCACCGTGAACGGTGACGAGGCGGTCGCCGTGTGCGAGTCGACGCTGCTGGTCAAACAGGGCAGCGAGTTTCGCGTCGCGCGCGGCGGCGCCAACTATTTTCACCTCGAGCGGGTGGCCGGTTCGCCCGGACAGTGGCAGATTGTCACGCGGATCACCCGGATGCTGGACGGCGCCGCGGAGAGTCGCGCGTTACTGGTGGACGGCGTTGCCGGGCGCATCCGTTGAGAAGCCCACGGCGTAGCGGCCGAGACGGCCGAAGTCGGTCCGCACAACCCGGCGGCTAGACTGCGCGGAAAAGCGCCTATCCGCCGGCACGGCAGGGGAGATTAATGGATCTGCGGTGGTCGGAGGAAGACCGGGCATTTCAAGCTGAGGTTCGGGAATTTCTCGACCAGAAACTGACCCCTGAGCTGCGCCGTGCGGGCCGGCTCATGACCAGTGTCTACGCCGATCACGAGGCCAGCATGGCGTGGCAGGCGATTCTGCACGAGCGGGGCTGGGCGGCGCCCGCGTGGCCGGTGGAGCACGGCGGCTGCGACTGGAGCCTGACCCAGCACTACATCTTCAGTCGCGAGTCGACGCTTGCCGGCGCACCATCGCTGTCGCCGATGGGAATCCGGATGGTCGCGCACGCGATCGTCCGGTACGGAACGGACGCGCAGAAGGACTACTTCCTGCCCCGGATCCTCACCGGTGAGGTGTTCTTCTGCCAGGGCTACTCCGAGCCGGAGGCCGGATCGGACTTGGCGGCCCTGTCGATGGCGGCCACCGTCGACGGCGATGACCTGGTGTGCACCGGCAGCAAGATCTGGACCACGCACGCCGGCGAGGCGAACTGGATGTTCGCCCTGGTGCGCACCTCCCGGACCGGCAAGAAACAGCAGGGCATCACGTTCGTGCTGATCGACATGAACTCGCCCGGTATCGAGATCCGGCCGCTGGTGATGACTTCCGGCGAAGAGATCCAGAACCAGGTGTTCTTCGACGAGGTGCGGGTCCCCAAGACCAATGTGATCGGCGAGATCGACAGCGGCTGGACGGTCGCGAAATATCTGCTCGAGTTCGAGCGCGGCGGCGGCGCGGTGGCGCCGGGCCTGCAGGTGGTGGCCGAAGAGATCGCCACGGCGGCAAAGAGTCAGCCTGGGCCGGGCGGTGGCAAGCTCGCCGACGACGACACCTTCATGCGCAAGCTCGCGGACGCGCGGATTCGCGCCGAGGTGTTGGAGATCCTGGAATACCAGGTGCTCACCGCCGTCGCCGAGGGACGCAATCCCGGGGCGTCGTCGTCGATGCTCAAGATCTTGGGCACCGAGCTGAGCCAGGAACTGACCGCGCTGGCGTTGGAGGCGGCCGGACCGCGGGGGCGCATCTATCAGCCGCATGTCACCGCGCCCGGCGGACCGATCGCCGACTACCAGCCTCCCGCCGACGGATATGCGTCCGGCGAACCGTGGCAGGCGGTGGCCCCGCTGCGTTACTTCAACGACCGGGCCGGCTCGATCTACGCCGGCAGCAACGAAATTCAGCGGAATATTCTGGCCAAGGCGGCATTGGGGCTCTAATGGACTTCAACCTGAACAATGAGCAGCAGATGCTGCGTGACGGCATCACCAAGTTCCTCGCCGCGCGCTACGAACTCGAGACGAGCCGCGCCGCAGCCAAGACCGGCGCCGGCTGGCAGCCCGAGATCTGGCGCGCCTTCGCCGGGGAACTGGGCATTTTGGGCGCCACGTTCCCTGAAGAGTTCGACGGGATCGGCGGCGGCGCCGTAGAACTCATGGTCATCACCGAAGCGCTGGGACACGCGCTGGTGATCGAACCCTATGTCGACTCCGTCGTCGTCGCCGGCGGACTGCTGCACCGCTCCGGCAGCCCGGTGGCAGCCGGCCTGCTCAAGGAACTCGTGGCCGGTACCGCGGTTACGGCATTGGCTGCCGCGGAGCCGGATTCGGCCGATCGTTGGCAGGACGCGGCGACCCTGGCGCGTCCCGATGGCGACGGCTGGGTGTTGAACGGCTCGAAGATCATGGCCGTGGCGGCACCGCTGGCGACGCATCTGCTGGTCACCGCGCGCATCGAGGGCGAGGACGGCATCTCGTTGTTCCTCACCGAGGCCGACGCCGCGGGCATCACGCTGCACCCGTATCGAACCATCGACGACCGCAGCGCGGCCGATGTCACCTTCACCGATCTGCGGCTTGGTGCTGAGGCGTTGCTGGGTGAGCGAGGCGGCGCATGGCCGTCGTTGGCTCAGGCCCGGGACGAGGGTGCCGCAGCGATCTGTTCCGAGGCGGTCGGTTGCATGCGGAAAGTGTTGGCGGACACCGTCGAATACTGCAAGCAACGCCAGCAGTTCGGGCAGCCGATCGGTAGCTTTCAGGTGCTGCAGCACCGTATGGTCGACATGTTCATGGAAGTCGAGCAGTCGGCTGCCGCGGTCTACTTGGCGATCCTCAACCTCGAGGCCGACGAAGCCACCCGTGCCCGTGCGGTGTCGGCGGGCAAGGCCACCATCGGCCGGGCGGCCCGATTCGTCGGCCAACAGGCGGTGCAGTTGCACGGTGGCATGGGCATGACCGAGGAGTTGGCCATCGGCCACTACTTCAAGCGGCTCACCGCAATTCAATACGAGTTCGGAACCACCGACTCCCACCTGGCCCGCTACGCGGAGCTGACAAAGGCGTAGCCGGGCCGGCTACTTCTGCAAGTGCTGCGGGCAGTAAGCGTTGGCGGCGATCGCCGCGAACTGCGCGGCGCCGTCCATGGTCAGCCCGGGGTTGTCGGCCGTCAGTTGTTTGACGACCTTCAATCCCGACTCGCCGTTGTTAGCCATGCTGCAGACGGCATGGCCGGCCACAATGGCCTGATCGCTACTGGCGAAGGTGAGCCCCGCGGCTTTTAGGGCAGTCAGGAAGGCGGCGTCGCCGCCGCCGCCGTCGCCATCATCGGGATCCGCGTACGCCGGCGCGGCACACCCGATGACGGCGGCAATGCCCAAGACCGATAACAGGCTGCGCATGCCGTTCCTCCTACTCTTTACTCGGCTGCCTGGCGTCTCCATACTGTGCAATTCCTCTACTGCGACGTGATGAGACGGGCGATCTCGATGTAAAGAGGGATACCGATGGTGACGTTGTAGGCGAACGTCAAACCCAGCGATGCGGCCAGCGGCAGGCTGGGGCTGGCTTCCGGAATCGCCAGCCGCTGGATGGCCGGCACGGCGATGTAGGAAGCCGCGCCGCACAGCACGGCGAACAGGACGTAGGTGCCCAGCTGGAAGTGGACGCCGGTCAGCTGCGAGTAGGTGTGTGCGACAAATAGTCCCAGCGTTGCGAACAGGTTGGGAGCCAGCAGGCCGAACACGATGAAGCCACGGCCGGCAGACTTCAGGTCCTTCAACTTGCGCGCCGCAGTCAGCCCCATCTCGAGCAGGAAGAGGCACAGGACTCCCTGGAAGGCGGTGACGAAGACCGGGTCGTCGACGCCGGTGACCTTCGAGCCCTGCAGACCGCTGATGAAGCCGATCGCGATACCACCGAGCAGCAGGCAGATGCCCGGGTTGAGGAAGACCTCCCGCAGCAATTCCGGGCTGATCAGGCGCCCGTTCGAGGTCACTTCGGTCTCCGCACGACGTTCGGGGGTCATCTCGATGGCCAGACCGCCGGTCGGGTCACCGGAGGCCTGCGCGGCACCGACGGCTGCCGGGACGGAACCGGCCGGCACCGTGTAGCCCGGCTCGTGCGGCATGTTTCCGGCAGCGTCCATACCCCGGTGGCGCAACCGGGCAACCAGGAACAGCGCCACCAAGCAGCCCGGGATCTCCATGATGGCCAGCATGACGGGCATGTAGGCGTCGAAGGCCATGCCGATGGTGGCCAGCACGCCCATGCAGGTGGCGAAGGTTCCGGCCGAATCGGAGCCGTAGTACCCGGCGACCGTTGCGCGGTCGACCTCTCGCATCTTCGTCAGGTACTTCAGCAACAGGTAGGCGATGGTGCCGATGACGAAGTTCAGCACGAACCCGGTGACCATGAACCCGAGGATTCCGCCGATCTGCGAGATGTCGATGCCGGCGAGTTCCTCGCCACCGTGCCAGCCGATGGCCAGCAACAGGTACATCGTCAGGCCCTGATAGACCGCGTTCGGAAACTCGAACGGCACCTTGGCCAGTGCGAGAAGGAAGCCGAAGTAGAAGAACAACAACAGTGGCTTGAACAGGTTGTGCGTGAAGTTCTGCCAAAACTCGAGAAGCATGTCTCTCTCTTTCGGGGGGAGGTGGGGAAAGGTTTGGCGCCGCTGGTGGGCGTCAGCTGAGGGGCGTTGCGGCTTTCTTGGCGCCCTTGAGGTGCACGGCGTGAACGCCGGGCTTCCTCGACAATTCGTCAAGCAGTTCGTCGAGTCCGGCCTGGTCGACGTTCCAGTGCTGAACCGCCTCGGGCTGGCTCTGCAGCTTGGCGATCACCGCGTCGAGCTTGACCGGAGTCTTCGCCTTGCCGCCCTGGATGCGAATGCGCCCGCTGGGCACGGTGCGGGGGCTGGCGCTTCCCAGCGCGCCGCCGGCCATACTGCCCAGCGCCGCCTGGTTGATCAGGCCGCCGGCCATCCCCGAGGCGGGGGCGGCTGCCAGGCCTGCGGCGGGAACGCCGGTGGCCGCCAGCCGGATTGCCGGGCTGGCAGAGGCCCAGCTCGGCGGGACGGACAGGTTGCCCACCAGGTTCGCCTCGGACATGGTGGCCGACACCGACGAGGTCAGGCCGGCCATGCCTCCCACCCGAAGCCCGGCGCCGAGACCGCTGAGCGGCAGGCCTTCGAAAACCCGGCCCACCGGAGTTCCGAACTTCAGAGCGTTCTGGATGGGGAAGTTGGTCAGCAACGAAATGTCGTTGAACGGCGTGGTCAGCCCCGCCGGACCCTTCAGGGCCGAGAACACCGACGCGAAGTTGGCCGGAGCACTCGGATTGCCGGTCAGCTGGGTGAGCAGGTTGTTGACGAAGGTGTTGTACTGGGTCGCCAGGTTGGCCAGGAAATCCAGGATCGAGTTGCTGCCCGAGGTGGCTGCCGCCGACCCCCCGCTGGCCGCCGACGTGGCTGCGGCGGTCCCGGTGGTGGTCTGCGGAGGCTCGGTGAACGCGGTGATCTTGGTGGCCGCGGCAGCCGATGCGGCGTAGGTCTGCATGGCGGCGGCGTCCTGCGCCCACATCTCCAGGTACTGGGCTTCGTTGGCCGCGATGGCCGCGAGATTCTGGCCGAGGAAGTTCGTGGCGTACAGCATCTGGTTCTGGGTGCGGTTGGCCGTAACGACTTCCGGCGGGACGGTCGCCGCGTGCGCCGCTTCGTAGGCGGTGGCCGCGGCCTGCGCCTGGGCGGCCGCCTGAGCCGCGGTGGCCGCGGTCGTCGACATCCAGGCGGTGAAGGGCTGGGCGGCGGCCGTCATCGCCGTTGCCGACGGACCGGTCCACGATTCACTCGCGAGCGAGGCGAGCACCGCGTTGTATTCGGATGCGGCGGTGCTTAATTCGCTGGCAAGACGCCCCCACGCCGTGGCGGCGGCAATCAGCGACCCGGAACCGGGGCCGGCGTACATGTTGGCCGAGTTGACTTCCGGCGGGAGCAAAGAGAAATACATTTCGACACCCTTATCTGGTCGAGTGCGACTGAGTCAGCTGGGGGAGGCCACGTTTCGTCATCGCTGGGTCACTCATCCAGCGCCGGGATCACGATGATGGTGGCCGCCGCGGGATCGGCTTCACCGGGCGGAATGGGACCGAAGGCATCGGATCCGCCGCTGTTGCGCATGGAACGGGTGGCCGCGCCGACGGTTTGGGTTGCGGTGCCGCCTATGCCGCGGCCCAGCAGGCTGGACAGGGCCATCTCACCGAACATGGCGTCCTGACCGGCGACCGCCGCCATCGGGGCGGCCTCCAGGGTTGCCGGCAGTGACGAAGCCATGCTGACCAGCTTGGTCGCCGGCGCCGCGACCGCCCAGGAAGCCGGTACCGACAACTTCCCGACCGTCGCGGCGTTGCCCAGCACGCCCGTGGCACTGCTCAGGCTCGCTGCCGGTAATGCCGTTTGCGCCAGAGGTGCCAGCGGCAGCAGCGCTCCGGTGATGGCTTTCGGGCCGGCGAAGAAGGACTGTGCAGCCATCCCGTTCATGATCCAGGAGTACATCTGCCCGAACGCCAGCCAATAGCCACCGGGGATGGTCGACCAGCCGAGCGGGGTCGTGGGCCCGACCAGTGTGGAGAAGATCGTGTTCCAGCTGTCCAGGAATGAAGTCGATGTTGTCGCCGCCGCGGTCCCCACGGGGTTGGAGGCCAGCGACTGCAGCGCCTGGGGCATCGAATTCAGCAGCTGGGAGACCTGCTGCGAGATGTTGGAGGCCGCCGAGTTTCCGGTCGCCTCTGCCGATGCCGCCAACTGATTGGCCGTGCCGGTCGGGTTGGTGGTCTCCGGTGGCTGGTTGAACGGGGTGAGCTGCGTCGCCGCTGCGGCCGATCCGGCGTAGCCGTACATGGCCCCGGCGTCTTGGGCCCACATCTCCGCGTAGTGAATCTCGGTGGCCGCGATCGCCGGCGTGTTCTGCCCGAGGAAATTCGTCGCGATCAGGGTTGCCAGCTGCGTCCGGTTCGCCGCGACCACCGGTGGCGGCACCGTCGCGGCGAAGGCCGCCTCGTAAGCCGCTGCGGCGGCGCGGGCCTGGTTGGCGGAGAGCTCGGCCTGTGTGGCGGTCGTGCTCATCCAGGTCACGTAGGGCTCGGCTGCCGCGGCCATCGAAGTGGACGACGGCCCCGACCATTCCCCGGTCAGGCTCGAAACCACGGATTCATAGGACGAAGCCGCAGAACCCAATTCGGCCGCGAGCGCGTCCCAAGCCGAAGCGGCCGCCAGCAGGGGGCCGGAGCCCGCACCTGCGTACATACGGCCGGAGTTGATCTCCGGCGGCAATGCAGCAAAATCCATCTCGGGTGACTCCTTACGTCACGCGTTCTGACTGCCGACGCTGAAAACTCGCCGTCGGAACCCAAACGTTAGACGGCCGTTGTCTATTCAAGGTTCCTGCGATGTAAACAGCGTGCGACTTTTTCAATTGACAGTGGTACCAGTGGATCTTTGAAAACTGTTGTGAGGCAGCTGTCATCAAGCTATCCGCAGCGATTCTCCGCTTACATCAAGCTTTTTGACGACTTTTATGCCGTTAATTCCAAACGTAAGAAAGCGCAGCCGGTTCGAGTTTTCCGGCTGCGCCATCAGCCGGATTGCCGAAACCCGTCCACGCCTTTTTGTTCGGGCGGAATTCTCTTCACAATCGTCATCTCAGTCGACTGATAGTACGCAGGGTTAGCTGGAAACTAGCTGTCAGCGAACTGGGTCTTCCCTGTCGCTGTGCTGCAGGCGGCCTGTCAGGCTTGCGGGCGCCGCCTTGACCGCAGGTCAGCGGAACCGGACGTGCAAGGTCGCCAGGCCGAAGATCTTCCGGTTGTCAGACTTCGCGGCGACCAAGATGGTACCGCTGCGGGTCGCCGGGTCCAGCGACTTGATCCGCCCGCTGAACTCGATGTCGGCGCCCTCCTTGGCGGAGACGATCGCCGGCGCCGACAGCCGTACGGCGTAGCGGGTGACGGCGCCCGGGTCACCGGTCCATGCGGAGGCGAATCCCGCGCCCAGACCCATGGTGAGCATGCCGTGCGCGATCACATCGGGGAGGCCGGCCAGCTTGGCGATGTCCTCGTCCCAGTGGATGGGGTTCGCGTCGCCGGCGACACCGGCGTAGTTCACCAGGTCGCCGCGCGCCAGCCGAGTGTGGCGTACAGGCAGTTCGTCGCCGACCTTGACGTCGTCGAAGGACGGGGTCGCCGGGGTTCGGGTCAGGCCGCCTTCGGAGATCCGAACCTCGCCCTCGGGACGCACCGTCTTCTCGTAGGCGGCATCGGATTCGCCGACGTCGAGAATGTTGACGTCGTGCATCATCGCGTTGTGCACGGCCGTCTTGACGGTCGGGTCGATGTCCTCGGCGGTCACCCCGACGACGGTGGTGTGCAGGGTGTGCACCCGCTCGCCGGCGGTGTCGGTGAAGGTGTTGGTGACGGTGATCAAGTCGCGGCCGGCGATGCGGCGCACCGAGGTCAGTTCCACGTCGATCTTCAGCTCATCGCCGGCGACGATCGGGCGGTGCTGCTCGAAGACCTCTTCGGTCTGCATGTAGGTGTCGTAGCCGACGACCACCGATTCGAACATCCGGCGATTGCAATTCATGCCGGGGGTCGAGGTGAACGTCAGCGGTGCCACTACGTCCGAGTAGCCCATCTCCGCAGCGGCAGCGACGTCCCAGTGTGCGGGGTGATAGTCCTGCACGGCACGTGCGTACTCGCGAACCTTCTCCCGCCCCACCAGGTAGGTGCCGTCCATTTGGTAGTAATGGCCGACCCGGGATTCGATCGCCGACGTCTCTGCTGCGGTCATGAGTTGGCTCAACCGTTCTATCGGCTGGTTTGCGGAAGCCGACTAAAGCACCCTAGCGGGGATCGCGAGCGCGGCGAAGCCGGGCGCTGCGGGTCCCCGCCGTCGGCTCAGCGGGGATCGCGAGCGCGGCGAAGCCGGGCGTAGCGGAGCCGTCAGGCAGGTGGTGGGTGGCCACCACCACCGTCCGGTCGGCTCCGAACAGGCCGGGCGCGGCCAATACGTCCCGCAGGAGGTCGTCCGCGTCGGCCGCGTCGAGGTGCTCGGTCGGTTCGTCGAGCAGCACGATCCGGGCCGGCGAGAGCAGCGCCCGGGCCAGCAACACGCGCCGTCGCTGACCCGCCGACAGGGCTTCGGCGCCGCCGGCCAGCACGGTGGCCAAACCGTCGGGAAGACCGGCCAGCCACACCTCGAGGCCCACCCGGCTCAAGGCGGCGGTCAGTTCGTCGTCGCGGCAATCTCCGCGCGCCACCAGCAGGTTGTCGCGGACTGTGGTCGCGAAGACGTGTGCGTCTTCGGCAAAGAAACCGACCGCGGATGGCAGGTCGGTTTCGGAAAGCTCCTGCGGTGCGCTCCCGCCTAACGAAATACGACCGGCCAGCGGTGGCAGCAGACCGGCCAGGGTCATCAGCAGCGTGGTCTTGCCGACTCCACTGGGGCCGGTGATCGCCAGCCGGTCGCCGGGCGCCAAATCAAGCCGCACCCGGACGGACCGATCCCCGCGATACCCGGACCGCAGATCGGCGTGCAGCGGCGCGGTAGCGGCCGAAGTTGCCCGTGGCGCCGTCGGCGCGGCCGCAGCCACGGGATCCGTCGGCGCCAGGTCGACCAGGCGCCGCGCCGCGATCCGTGAACGGGTCAGCGCGACGGCGGCGCCCGGCAGCGCGGTGGTCGCCTCAAACGCGGACAGCGGCAACAACATCAGAATGGCCAGGGTGGTGGGCGCCACGGCATCGGCGAGCCCGATCCCGGCTACCACGGCGCCCAACACACTGACCCCGACCGCGGCGGTGGGCAGGGCAGCGGCGATCGCGGCCGGTTTGGCGGCCTCATCCAGGGCTGCCCCCCACGCTCGCTGCCGATTCTGGGACGCACCGATGACGGCGGGGAGCAGGCCGGCGATCCGCAATTCGGGGGCGTGGTCGAGCGCTTCCATCGCCGAGACGTCACGCTCGGCGAGGTGGTCGCGGGCCGTGTTCTCCTGTGCTGCGGCGGCCCGCGCGGCCAGCGACGGTGCGACGACGCCGGCAATCAGCAGGCAGGCGGCCAGGACCGCCGCGGCCGCCGGTGAGATCGCCGCGATCACCGCGGTGGCCACCACACCCAGCACCGCCGCCACTGCGATGGGGAGCAGGGCGCGTACCAGGACGTCTGCCAGCTCGTCGACATCGGAGCCCACCCGCGCCACCAACTCACCGCTGGGCAGCCGCACCGCGGTCTCTACCGGCCCGCGGGCCAGGCGCCGGTAGAGCTGGCTGCGGGCGTTGCCTGCGGCCCGCAACGCCGCGTCGTGGCTCACCAGCCGCTCGCAGTAGTGCAATACGCCGCGTGAGATCGCGAACGCCCGTACCGCCACCACGGCGATCGACAAGTCCAGTACCGGTGGCATCTGCCAGGCCCGGGTGATCAGCCATGCTGACGTCGCGGCCAACGCGAGCGCGCTGCACAGCGACAACGTCCCGAGCAGGCCGGCCCACAGCAACCGGGGCAGGCGCGGTTGCAGTAACCCGACGGCGTCCCACAGCGGATCAGGCCGGCGCATGAGCTGCGGCTCCCTCGCTGCGCACGGTGACGACCCGGTCGCCGATCGCCAGCACCGGCGCGCGGTGGCCCACCACCACGACCGTCGCGCCGGCGTGAGCGCGTCGCACCAGGGCGGCCAGGACCCGCTGTTCGGTGGCGGCGTCCAGGTGGGCGGTCGGCTCGTCGAGCAGCAGCACCGGCGCCGTCGACCCGAGCGCGCGCGCCAGCCCCAGCCGCTGCCGCTGCCCTAACGACAAGCCGACACCGCCGCGGCCCAACGCGGTGTGCAGCCCGTCCGGCAGCTCCGCGATCACCTCGTCGAATCCGGCCGCGGCGCACGCGGCTTCGGTATCGATGAGATCGCCGAACAACGCGAGGTTGTCCGCCACCGTGCCCGGGATGAGCGCCGGACGCTGCGGCAGCCAGGACAGCTGGGCCCACCATGCCGGCAGGTCGAGTGCGGCGACATCGACGTCGGCCACCGTGATGCGTCCGGAGCTGGGTTCGGTGAGGCCGGCGATAGCCGCCAGCGTGGTGCTCTTGCCGGCACCGTTGGCTCCGGTCAGCACGGTGACCTGGCCGGGGGCGATCACCGCGGTCAGGCCGGCGGGCGCATCGCCGTCCCGGCCGGCCACGCTGAGCCGATCGAGGCGAATCTCCGCGCCACGTGCTACTACCGTGCGGCTTCCCGGCACCTGGCGAACCGGTGCACCGATCAGCGCGAAGGCCTTCTCGGCGGCGGCGCGCCCGTCCTGGGCTGCGTGGAACTCCACCCCGATCCGGCGCAGCGGCCAATACACGTCAGGCACCAGCAGCAACACCGTCAGGCCGGCGGTCAGGCTCATCTCGCCGAACACCAGGCGCAGGCCGATGCTGACGGCCACCACCGCCACGCTCAGCGTGGCCAGCAATTCGAGCACCAGCGCCGACAAGAAGGCGATCCGCAGCGTGGCCATCGTCGACCGCCGGTGCGCGTCGGACAGCTCGGCGATGCGGCGCTGCGGCCCGTCAGCTCGCCCGAGGGCGCGCAGCGTCGGGATGCCGGCAATCAGATCCAGCAGCCGCGCCTGCAAGGTCGTCATGGCCGCCAAGGCCGCCGCTGAGCGGTCGGCGGTGGCAAGGCCGATCAGCACCATGAAGACCGGGATCAGCGGCAGGGTGATCAGGACGAGTACCGCCGCGCGCCGGTCGTAGCAGGCGATCACCAGCACGGTTACCGGGGTCAGAATCGCCGCGAGTAACAGCGCGGGCAGGTAGGCGGTGAAGTAGGGGCGCAGGCCGTCCAGTCCCCGGGTGACCACGGCCGCCGCGGCATCCCGTTCGGTGGTCAGCTGGCGGGGGGAACGCGCTGTGACCGCGGTCAGCACCCGTCCGCTCAGCTCGGCGATCGCGGCGCTGGCTCCGCGCTGGCCCAGGCGTGCCTGCAGCCAGTGCGCAGCGGTGCGCACCGTCCATAGCAGCGCGAGCGCTGCCAGCAGCGGTGACCAGTGCGCGACGTTGCGTGTCGACGGTTCGGTGATCACGTGAGACACGATGTCGGCCAACATGATCGCGGATCCGATTGCGCAGGCAGAGATCACCACTCCACAGCCGACCATGGCCAGCAGGAAGCGCCGCACCGCCGTCGATGCCTGCCACAGCCGCGGGTCGAGCGGCGCCCGAGAGGCCCGGGCGCTCAGGACGGTTGCCTCGCCAACCCGATGGACGGCGGGATCTGCTCCGCTGAGATCCGTTGCCGGAAAACCCAGTACGTCCAGCCTTGGTACACCACCACCAGCGGGGCGAAGATCGCCGCCGCCCAGGTCATGATTTTCAAGGTGTACGGGGTGGACGACGCGTTGTAGATCGTCAGGCTCCACTGCGGATCCAGGGTGGAGGGCACCAGCGCCGGGTACAGGGCGCCGAACAACAGGATGACCACCGCCGCGACCACCACCGCGGTGCAGGTGAAGGCCCAGCCGTCGGAGACCCGGCGCCACACCAGCGCCACCGCTGCCAGTTGGGCGACCACCGCGACGCCCAGCACCAGCCAGGTCCAGGTGGTGCCGTATGCCAGCTGGGTCCATACCCCGAAGGCGGCGACCAGCGCGGTCACCGGTAGCGCCAGCCGGTTCGCGAAGCGGTGCGCATCGTCACGGATCGCCCCGGCGGTCTTCAACGCCGTGAAGACCGCACCGTAGAAGAGGAAAAGCCCGCCGGTGGCCAGCCCACCCAGCAGGGTGTAGGCGTTGATCACGTCGCCGAACGCCAGATGGACACGGTGGTCGGCGTCCACCGGAAGGCCCCGGACCAGGATCGCGAACGCCACCCCCCACAGAATCGCGGGCAGCCAGGAACCGGCGGCGATCGCGAGGTCCGCCCACGCCCGCCATTTCGGGTCGTCGACTTTGCCGCGCCACTCGATCGCGACGGCGCGCACGATCATGCCGAACAGGATCGCCAGCAGCGGCAGGTACAGCGTCGAGAACACGGTGGCGTACCAGCCGGGGAATGCGGCGAACATCGCGCCGCCGGCAGTGAGCAGCCAGACCTCGTTGCCGTCCCAAACCGGGCCGATGGTGTTCAGCGCCGCACGCCGGTGGGCTTCCGCTGAACCACCGGTGCTGGCGCGGCCGAACGGCGCCATCAGCATCCCGACTCCGAAGTCGAAGCCCTCCAAGACGAAGAATCCGAGGAACAGCACCGCGACCAGTACAAACCACACCTGTTGCAGACCCACCGCGATGACCTCCTTCTCAGTCAGTAGGCGAATGACAGTGGCGCCACGTCGTTTTCGCCGGGCGGAGCCGGCGGCGCGGGTTCGGCGTCGTGCTCCTGTGGGCCCTCGGCCACGTAGCGTCTGATCAACCAGAACCAGATCACCGCCAGCACCGCATAGACCAGGGTGAACATCACCAGCGAGGTGACCACCAGACCCGCGCTGTTTCCCGACACACCTTCGGCGACGGTCAGCCGCACATTCGGGTCGCCGGTCGGGTTGGGGACGACAACCCAAGGCTGACGGCCCATCTCGGTGAAGATCCAGCCGGCGCTGTTGGCCAGGAATGGCATGGGGATGCTCACGAGCGCGAACCAGGAGAACCAGCGTTGCTGCGGGATCTGTCCGCGCCGCGTCAGCCACAACGCGACCATCGCGAACAGCACCGGAATCAGCAGCAGGCCGATCATCGCGCGGAACGACCAGTACGTGACGAACAGGTTCGGCCGGTAGTCGCCGGCGCCGAACTTCTGCTCGTAGTGCTGCTGAATGTCACGGACGCCGTCGAGCCGAACGCCGTTGAATCGGCCCTCGGCCAGGAACGGCAGCACATACGGCACCTCGATCACCCGGGTCAGGTGGTCGCAGTTGTTCTGCCGTCCGACGGTCAGGACCGAGAAGTTCGGGTCGGTGGCGGTGTCGCACAACGACTCCGCCGACGCCATCTTCATCGGCTGTTGGACGAACATCAGCTTGCCCTGTACGTCGCCGGTGAAGAACAACCCGACGGCGGCGACCAGTGCGACCCAACACCCGAGGATGGTCGCCGGCCGGTACATGGTGGTCGCGTCACCGTCGGCGGCCTGCGCGGAGCCGCCGGCCCGGGACCGGACCATCCACCAGGCGCTTACCGCGGCGACGAATGTCCCGGCCGTCAAGAACGCGCCGGCGACCGCGTGCGATAGGGCGGCTTGGGCGGTGTTGTTGGTGAACAGCGCCATGATGCTGTCCAATTCGGCGCGTTTGGTCTGCGGATTGAAGTGGGCGCCGACCGGGTGCTGCATGAACGAGTTGGCGGCGATGATGAAGAACGCCGAGAGGTTGGTGGCGATGGCGACAACCCAGATGCACGCCAGGTGCACCATTCGCGGCAGTCGGCCCCAGCCGAAGATCCACAGCCCCAGGAAGGTGGATTCCAAGAAGAAGGCGGCCAGCCCCTCCATGGCCAGCGGTGCGCCGAACACGTCGCCGACGAACCGGGAGTACTCGCTCCAGTTCATCCCGAACTGGAATTCCTGCACGATCCCGGTGGCCACCCCCAGGGCGAAGTTGATCAGGAACAGCTTGCCGAAGAACTTGGTGAGCCGGTACCAGGCGACGTTGTCGGTGAGCACCCATACCGTCTGCATGATCGCGACCAACGGGGCCAAACCTATGGTCAGCGGCACAAAAATGAAGTGATAGACGGTGGTGATGCCAAACTGCCACCGCGATAAGTCGACTACATCCATGGGCAATCTCCCGGAGCTGCGGAGCCGATGCTACGACTGAGTGTAGTAGTTGCGTCGGGGTGGGACTAGGTGTTTTCCGAGACAGGTTTGCCGGCTCGCCGGTCAGGCGACGATGGCGGCCAGCGTGCGCCAGCGGCGGTGCCGATGGGCGAACATCAGCCGGATGAACAGACGTGTGCCTAAGCCTTTGATGCCGTCATCGGTCTCGATCTCATCGGTGTAGCGGCAGCGATCCTCATCGAGGGGAGTGAACGTGAGGCGATGGTTCCAGGTGTGCACGGGCCCGCCGTGTTCGTGGGTGTAGATCGTCAGGTCGTCGAGCTCTTTGATTTCGAGGTGATGAGTCCAGGCCGGGAGGACACCGAACCACCACAGTCGCGCCGACGCGCGGGTGCCCACCTCGATGCGATCAGGTGCCTCCAGTCCGGGCAGCTTGAGGGCCGGGGCGAGCACGAATTGCATCAACGCAGGCTTGCGCGCCAGTGCCGCGGCGCGTTGCGCGGAAATCGGTAGCTCGGTGCTGACGACGACGGTGCTCACGACGGGTTCCCCAGGCGGAACAGGTTGAACCGGTAGGCGTTCACGATTCCGGGCGCAATCCGCGCCAGCGCCGGCAGGCCGTAGCGGTAGCGCGCGGGCAGCGAAGTGGCCAGCTCGGGCTGCGGCGTTGCCAGGGTGCGGCTGTCCAGCAGCTCCATACCCCAGGTGTCGAGTTCACGCGGGTCGTCGCAGACCCACTTCATCCGGGCCGTCAGTGCCTTCATCGCACCGTTGCGGTGCTGGTTCTCGATCATCTTGCGGCCGCCGGTATCGACGACGAGGTGCGATCCCGGGAACCGCGCGGCGAGATTGCGAATGGCGCCGCGCGCCTGGTCTTCGGGGAAGTACAGCAGTACGGCCTCGGCGACGAACAAATACGGGGCCGGTGCGGCGGCGACGGCGTCGAACCAATCGGTCTCCAGGACCGAGCCCGCCAGCATGGTGCGGCGTTCGGTGTCGGCGAAGTAGCGACGACGCAGTTCGATGGTGTCGGGTAGGTCCAGGTCGAACCAGCGCAACCGGCCGTTGTCGACTCGTTCGAAGCGCGTGTTGAGCCCTGTGCCGATCTCGACGACCGTGCCGCTGGGGTGGTCGCGCAGGAATTGGCGGACCCAGACATCGAAAATCGCGGTGCGCAGAACCGAGCCCGGCAGCGAGCCGCCACGAAAACGCGCGAAGTCGTAATCCAGGTCGTCGACCAGCTCAGCGGCCCGCGCGTCATGCAGGATCGGATGCCTCTTCGCGTTGTCGCGTGCGCGTCCGTACAGCGGAATCAACAGAGTTTCCTGGACCTCGCCGAGGTCGGGTTGGACTTTGCCCATGACTCACCTCAACAACCTGTCCCCGCAATTTCTGGCCAGCCTAGCCACATCGGTCCCGGCGTGGGGGTTTGTCCGAGGCCGGTCCCCGCTCGGATCCGGATCCGCCTGCCGCAGAACCTTCCGCGCTCCGTAGGCGATGCGGTACAGTCCGTTGCGGCCCACACGGAACTCGGGTTCCGCCGGACGTTTTCGCTCGGCGCGGTGGCCCTATCCCCGGTGGTGGGCAAGGCAAGGAGATGGTGCGTGTTCGCTCTGCTCAAGAAGCTGTGGATACCTCTGCTTCTTGTCGTCGTGATTGCGCTGGGCGCCTATGTGGTTGTCCGGGTGCGGAACAGCTTCGGTGCCGGCGCGCGGATGGCGACCTCCGACGCGAACGCCGACGACACGAAACCCTTCAACCCCAAACACATCACCTATGAACTGACGGCCCCCTCGGGTGGCACCGTCAACGTCAACTTCCTCGACGAGAACGGGCAGCCGCACCTCGTCGAAGACGCCCCCCTGCCGTGGTCGCACACCATCGTCACCACCCTGCCGTCGATGTCGGCCAACATCGTCGCTCAAGGTGACGTCGGCCTGCAGCATCTGCGGTGCCGGATCATCGTCGACGACAACGTCCGGGATGACCGCAGCATCGACGAGTACAAGCCGTTCATCTACTGCTTGGTGAAATCCGTATGAGCGACCAACTGCCGCACCCGCCGCGGTCCCGCATCGCCCGGCTGCTCTGGGTCCTGGCGGTGCCCATCATCTTGTTCTGGTTGCTCATCGCGATCGGCACCACCGTGTTCACCCCGGAGCTCGGCGTGGTGGCGGGCAAGCACTCGGTGCCGATGGCGCCGCTGGACGCACCCGCGTTCAAGGACATGATGACCATCGGTCACAAGTTCGAGGAGTTCGACACCGACTCCACCGCCATGGTCGTGCTGGAGGGCGACGACAAGCTGGGCGACAGCGCGCACGAGTACTACAACGAGATCGTCGCCAAGCTCAAAGCCGACAAGCATGTGCAGAACGTGCAGGACTTCTGGAGCGACCCGCTCACCGCCGCCGGCTCCCAGAGCCCGGACGGCAAGGCCGCTTACGTACAGGTGTTCCTCGACGGCGCCCAGGGCACCACGCCCAGTCACGCATCGGTGGCGGCGGTGCGCAAGATCGTCGACGGAGTGCCCGCGCCACCGGGCGTGCAGGCCCACGTCGCCGGTAACACGGTGCTCAACACCGACACCCTGATCGCCGCCCACAACAGCATGGAACTCATGACGGCGGTCACCATCGGCGTCATCTTCGTGATGCTGCTCGTCATCTACCGCTCGTTGCGGTCGGCGATCGTCGCGCTGATCTTGGTCCGCTTCGAACTGTATGCGGCCGAAGGCATTGTGGCCACGGCCGGCAACCTGGACATCATCGGGCTGACCCCGTACGCGGTCAGCATGGTCACGATGCTGACCATCGCCGCAGGCACCGATTACTTCATCTTCCTGCTGGGCCGCTATCACGAAGCGCGCTCCCGCGGCCAAGATCGAGAAGACGCATTCCACACCGCCTACAACGGTGTGGTGCACGTGATCGTGGGTTCGGGCCTGACGATCGTGGGCGCCTGTCTCTGCCTGACCGCGACCAAGCTGCCGTATTTCCAGACCATGGGCGTGCCGTGCGCCATCGCCTTGGTGGCCACCATGCTGGCCGGACTGACCCTGGCCCCCGCGGTGCTGGTGGTCGCGTCCAAGTTCGGGATCTTCGACCCCAAACGGGAAGTCTCGGAACGTGGTTGGCGCATCATAGGCACCGCCGTGACGAGGTGGCCGAAACCCATCATCGTCATCACGACTTTCGTCGCGGTCATCGGATTCATCAGCCTGGCGACCTATGTGCCGAACTACAACGACCGGAAGTTCACTCCGGAAGACATTCCCGCGAACGTCGCGCAAACAGCGGCGGAGCGGCACTTCTCCCAAGCGCGGATGAACCCGGAGCTGCTCATGGTCGACGCCGGTCATGATCTGCGCAATCCCGCGGACATGCTCGTCATCGACAGGATCGCCAAGAGCGTCTTTCACGAGCGCGGTATCGGGCGGGTGCAGACCATCACTCGTCCGCTCGGGGCGCCGATCGAGCACAGCTCCATCCCGTTTCAGATCGCCATGCAGGCCTCCGGCCAGTTACAGACCGCCAAGTTCATGAACGACAGCATGGCGTCGATGCTCGAGCAGGCCGACGAGATGGGGCGGACCGTCGCCACCATGGAGCACATGTACGGGGTCATGCAGCAAGTGGTCGACACCACGCACGACATGACCGGCCACATGCACATGCTGCTCGACGACATCGAGACGGTGCGTCAACACGTCGCGGACTTCGACGACTTCTTCCGTCCCCTGCGCAGCTATTTCTATTGGGAGCCGCACTGTTTCGACATCCCCATCTGCGCGTCCATGCGGTCGATCTTCGACATGCTCGACGACGTCGACACCATGACCGATGACATGGGCGTCACCGTCAAGGATGTCGACCGGCTCGATGTCTTGATGCCGCAGATGCTGGAGGACCTGCCCAAGGCCATCGATTCGATGAAGAAGATGCGCGGCTTCATGCTGGCGACGCACAGTTCGATGTCGGGCATCCAGCGCCACCTGCAGGAGAACGCCGAAGGCTCGACCCTGATGGGCAAGTTCTTCGACGAAGCCAAAAACGATGACTCCTTTTATCTTCCGCCGGAAGTCTTCGACAACCCCGACTTCATCCGGGGCCTGAAGATGTTCGTCTCACCCGACGGCCACGCGGTGCGATTCATCATCACCCACCAGGGCGACCCGGCCTCGGTCGAAGGGATCAAGCACGTCCAGGGCATCAGGGAAGCCGTCGCGGATGCGATCAAGGGAACTCCGCTGGAAGGGTCCAAGGTGTCGCTGGCCGGCACCGCGTCGATGTACAGCGACATGCAGGACGGCGTGAAGATCGACCTGATGATCGCCGGCCTGTCCACGCTGATCCTGATCTTCGCGATCATGCTGCTGATCACCCGCAGCCTGGTGGCGTCGCTGGTGATCGTCGGCACGGTGCTGGCGTCGCTGGGTACGGCGTGTGGTCTGTCAGTGCTGCTGTGGCAGGACATCCTCGGGCTGGGCCTGCAGTGGATCGTGCTGCCGCTGACGGTCATCATCCTGCTGGCCGTCGGGTCGGACTACAACCTGCTGTTGGTCTCGCGACTCAAAGAAGAGATCGGAGCCGGCCTCAACACCGGGATCATCCGCGGCATGGGCGCTTCCGGCCGGGTGGTCACGGCGGCGGGCCTGGTGTTCGCGGCGACCATGGCGTCGATGATGGTCAGTGACCTGCGGGTGATCGGGCAGTTGGGCACCGCGATCGCGTTGGGACTGCTGGTCGACACGTTCATCGTGCGGGCTTTCATGACCCCGTCGATCGCCGCGGCGCTGGGCCGGTGGTTCTGGTGGCCGCTGAACACCTTCGCCATGAGGGACCGGCCGGCGCCTGAGCCGGCCGCCGACACCGCGCCGATCCCGCAGCCGACGACGGTGTGACGCTATGGAGTCACGACTTCGGCAACGCACCGACGGACGGCTCGACCGATCCCGCGATCCGGCGATCCTGGACGCCGCCCTGGCGGTTGTTTCCGAAAAGGGTTATGACGCCGCCAATATGAATGACATCGCCGCACGCGCCGGTGTCGGGAAGGCCGCCATCTACCGGCGCTGGGCCTCCAAGGCGGCGCTGGTGACCGACGCGCTCATCTACTGGCGGCCCGATCTGCTCACCAAAGACACCCCGGACACCGGCAGTCTGGCGGGTGACCTCGATGCGCTCATCGAACAGATCGGCCGCAACGACAAGGACCCGGTTCCCAACGACCTGGTGCTGCGCGTGGCCTTGGAAGCCGTCCACGAGCCCGACCTGGCCGCCGCCGTCGACGACCTGGTGCTCGTCAAGGGCAAAGGCTTGGTGGCCAAGATCTTGGCGCAAGCCGCGGCACGCGGGGAAATCGACGCCGACAGGGACTGGTCGATGGTGGCCGACGTCGTCCTGGCGATGGGGCTGCTGCAGGTGGTCCGCGGTCAGACCCTGGACGCCGCCTTCGTCCGTCAAGTCCTCGACACGCTGGTCTTGCCGGCACTGCGCGCGCCGTCGCCAGACTGAGGTGCCTTACTGGGGGCCCGATGTCACCCCGCGCTCGAAGATTCGGGTGAGTGCCGGCACGATGCTGTGGCGCGGCACGGTGCCGTGTGCAGCCTCGCTGCAGGCTTTGACCAGGAGTCCGAACAGGGCGATACGGATCCATTCCGGGCTCAGCTCCGGGTCGAAGACGCCCTCCTGCTGGCCGCGGACGATGAGGTCGAGGATGGGAGCGGAGTTCGGCAGGTGCTCGGCGGGGATGTCGCGTAGTACGGCGGGGTCGGCGAACAGGAACACGATCCGGTCACCCTCTGGAGCGAGCGTGGTGATCACGCGTCGCATCGCGTCGATCGCCGGACCCTCAGCAGTCGCCGCGGCGGCGAGGATGTCGCTGATGACGCGGATCGAATCCAGAGTGGCTTCGTAGATCAGCCGTTCCCGGTCGGCGAAATAGCGATGCAGGGTGGAACGGGCGACTTGGGCGGCCGCCGCAATCTCGGGCAGTGTGGCGGTGCGATCACGGGCGAGCACCGATGCCGTCGCGTCCAGGATGGCCGCCCGCGTACGCGACTGCGCACCGGTGAGTTCCGGGCACTCCGCATTCATGATTCCCATCATAACCACAGCAACGTCCGTTTGTGGGATGTTGACGTCTCATTAACAGACGTTTAGCATCCCTAATCAGCCGTCCAGGTCCATCTGGCTGCGGCTAACGCGAGCGAGGGATTGGGGGCGGGCGTCAGCGATGAACTGGAATATGTTCGGCACGAACTGGCGTCTGTTCGGCGACTTGGCGGCGATCGTCTTCATAGCGCTGCTGGCCTTCGGCGCCGGCTTGTTCTGGTACATCCGGCGTCTGCAAAGCCGGCCGCCACTGCCGATCAGCGAAGGAATCGGCGCCAGAAGGGCGGTGCTGACCAAACTCCGCGAGCGTCAACCCCTCTCGCCCGATGAGCTGGAGTTCGCGACGCGCGCCATCACCGATCTGCGTTCACCGCTGGCATTCTGCATTCCCGCCGCGACGTTCTCGCTGGGCTGTCTCTACGTGCTCGGCAGCCTGGAACAGCTGCACGGCGCCACCCCGTCGGAACGGACGTTCATCGGGGTGATCCCGATGCTCGGATCGTTGAACATGACAGCTCAGATCGTGCGGGTCAGAAAGCTCAAGAAGCGGCTTCCGGCGGCTTCGGCAGGGGAAGTCGAGTGAGCCCGCAGCCGCGGCGCAGATCTGTGCTGGCGCGAGTCTGGATGCCCCTGGTCGCCGTGATCGCGCTCAGCCTGGGTGCGCTGTCGATGTGGAAGGTCCACCAGATGTCCGCTCCGGGACCGGTTCTGACTGTCAACCCGCCGCAGGCGCCCGAGCAGTTCAACCCGAAGAAGCTCACCTATGAGGTGTTCGGCTCGGTCGGCGACGGCGCCTTGCTTTCCTACCTCGACATCAACTCCCATCCCCACACCGTCGAGTTGGACGCCCTGCCATGGACGCATGACGAGACGACGATGCTGACCGTGGTGTCCGGCAGCATCTCGGTGCAGGTGCGCGGTGACTTCGTCGGCTGCCGGATCCTGGTCGACGACGTGATCCGCGACGAGCACACCAACACCCATGCCAACGCCGACGTCACCTGCCGGGTGAAGTCCGCATGAGCGAGCGTCCCGAGAAGCGGCCCCTGGTCGCGCGCATGGTCCGCCTGCTGGCGATACCGATCATCGTCTGCTGGGGCCTGCTGGCCATGACGACGAACACCTTTGTGCCCCAGGTGGAGAAGGTCGCCGAGGAACTCGCCGGCCCGATGGTGCCGACGTACGCGCCCTCGCAGGCCGCGATGCTGGCCATCGGTGAGAAGTTCGAGGAGTCCACCTCGACCAGCATGACCATGCTGGTGTTGGAGGCGGACCGCCCCCTGGCCGATCAGGACCACCGCTATTACGACGAACTGGTGCGCACGCTGCGCGCCGACACCGAACACGTCCAGTACGTCATGGACACCTGGGGCAAACCGATCACCGCGGCCGGCGCCCAGAGTCTCGACGGCAAGGCCGCCTACGTGCTGCTGCGCCTGGCCGGTGACATCGGCCAGATGCAGGCCAACGACTCCGTTGCCGCCGTGCGGCACACCGTGGCGACTTCCGACCCGCCGGACGGGCTCACGGTCTATGTCAGTGGCGCGGCGCCCCTGGCCGCCGACACGGTGGCGACCGCGAACTCGAGCCTGAACAACATCACGATCGCCACCATCTTCCTGATCATCTTCATGCTGCTGCTGGTCTACCGCTCCTTCATCACCATGCTGGTGCCGCTGTTCGGGGTGTTGATCCTGATGCTGGCCGCCAAGGGGGTCATCGCGACACTCGGGCACTTCGGCTACATCCAGCTGTCGTCGTTCGCGGTCAACATGGTCGTCTCGCTGACGCTGGGTGCCGGGACGGACTACGGCATCTTCTTGATGGGCCGCTATCACGAGGCACGGCTGAACGGCGAAAGCCGCGAAGACGCGTATTACACCGCCTATCGCGGTGTTTCACACGTGATCGTCGGCTCGGGCCTGACCATCGCCGGTGCGGCGTTCTGCCTGAGTTTCGCGCGGCTGAACTACTTCAACACCATGGGGCCGGCGGTCGCGATCAGTATGGTGTTGACCGTCGTGGGCGCCTTGACGCTCGGCCCGGCCATCTTGAGCGTGGGCAGCCTGTTCGGGCTGTTCGATCCGAAACGAACCGTCAAGGCGCGGCTCTACCGCCGGATCGCCACCAGCGTGGTGCGCTGGCCCAAGCCGATCCTGACCGCCAGCGCCGCGCTGGTGACGGCCGGGGCGGTGTTCGTGCCGACCTACCAGGTCAGCTTCGACGACCGCACGTACCAGCCGCGCAACTCCGCCGCGAATCTGGGATTCGCCGCCGCCGACCGGCACTTCGCCAAGAGCAAGCTGTTCTCCGAGATGCTGATGGTCGAGTCCGATCACGACATGCGCAATTCAGCCGACTTCATCTCGCTGGACCGGGTGGCCAAGGCGCTGATCCGCCTGCCCGGGGTCGCGATGGTGCAGAGCATCACCAGACCGATGGGACGCGCACTCGAGCACGCCTCGCTGCCGTACCTGTTCACCGTGCAGGGCAGCGCCAACGGCCAGCAACTGCCGTTCACCCGGGAACAGAACGCCAACACCGAGAAGCAAGCACAGATCATGGGGCACACCGTCGAGGTTTTGCAGACCACGATCGCGTTGACCCAGAAGCTCTCCGATGAAATGCATTCCACGGTGCTGACCATGGAGGAGATGCAGGCGCTGACCGAACAGATGGATGAGGAGCTGTCCAATCTGGACGATTTCATGAGACCGATCCGCAGCTACTTCTATTGGGAGCCGCACTGTTACGACATCCCGGTCTGCTGGGCGTTCCGGTCGCTGTGGGACATGATGGACAGCGTCGACAAGCTGGCGGAGAACATCAAGGACGCGGTGTCGTCGCTGGAGGTCGTCGACTCCCTGTTGCCGCAGATGGTCGCACAGCTGAACATCATGGTCGACGACCAGATCGCCCTACGGTCTCTGATCGTGAACACCTACGGCCCCACCAGCATTCAGGCCGAGAACACCGACCAGACCTTCGACGACATGATCAATGTCGGCAATGACTTCGACGCCTCCCGCAGCGACGACTTCTTCTACATACCCCGGCCTGCTTTCGACAACGAGGACATCAAG
Organism: Mycolicibacter heraklionensis; assembly: GCF_019645815.1. Lineage (NCBI taxonomy): Bacteria > Bacillati > Actinomycetota > Actinomycetes > Mycobacteriales > Mycobacteriaceae > Mycobacterium > Mycobacterium heraklionense. The sequence continues at coordinate 4,948,686 of NZ_CP080997.1, read as the reverse complement.
ACCGGCATGCAGCTGATGATGTCTCCGGACGGCAAGGCCGCCCGATTCATCGTCACCCATGAGGGCAACGCCATGGGTCCCGAGGGCATCGAGCATGTCGAGAAGTTCCCCGACGCCATCAAGATCGCGCTCAAGGAGACCTCGTTGGCCGGCGCGAAGATCTACATCGGCGGCTCCGGCTCGAACAACAAAGACATTCAGCAATACTCACGATCGGACCTGCTGATCGCCGCGATCGCAGCCTTCGTGTTGATCTTCCTGATCATGCTGGTCATCACCCGAAGCCTGGTGGCGGCGTTGGTGATTCCCGGAACCGTGGCGTTCTCCTACGCCGGGGCGTTCGGGCTGTCGGTGTTGATCTGGCAGCACCTGATCGGTCTGCATCTGCACTGGCTGATCCTGCCGCTGACCTTCATCATCCTGGTGGCCGTCGGATCGGACTACAACCTGCTGTTGATCGCCCGGCTCAAAGAGGAACTTCCGGCCGGGCTGAACACCGCCCTGATCCGGGCGCTGGGCAGTACCGGCGGGGTGGTCACGTCGGCGGGGCTGGTGTTCGCCTTCACCATGCTGGCCATGCTCGCCAGCGATCTGCGCACCATCGGCCAAGTCGGCTCCACCGTCTGCATCGGACTGTTGCTCGACACCCTGATCGTGCGGTCGTTCATCGTGCCGTCGCTGGTGCGGATCTACGGGCCGTGGTTCTGGTGGCCGACGATCGTGCGGCAGCGGCCACTGCGGCAGCGGGCCGCTAGACCCGCGGCGCAGATCGCGGGCCCAGACCGGCAATGATGTGGTCGCTGACGAAGCGGCGCACGGCGCGGGGATTGTCCAGATTCACCCGCATCGGCGGAAGCAGCTCGAAGCTGAACAGCATCCGCACGATCCATTCACCGGCGCGGCCCGCGTCGAGGGTGCCGTCCACTTCACCTCGGCGTTGCGCGGCGCGCACCAGGGGCATCCACAGCGCCACGGAGCGCTGCATCAAGTCGTCGCCGCCGTGTTCCAGCAACAGGACCAGCACGCTCTGATTGATCGTGCGCGGCTCAGCGGCCGATCTGCGACGATGCGCGGAAATCAGGACAGCCGCGGCCGCGACCTGCTCGGCCAGGGTGCCCAACTCGTTGACCTCGGCGGCCATCGTCTCGATGAACGCCGCGGACAGATGGTCGAGCGCCGCGGCGATGGCCTCATCGCGGGTGCCGAAGGCGTTGTGCACGGTGCCGCGTGACACGTCCGCCGTTTCGGCGACCGCGGTGAGGCTGAAGCGTCGGGGACCGAGCTGGCGCAGGGTCTCGGTGGCAGCCATGAGCAGTGGCGGCGGGAGCGTTTTCGGTCCTTTTTCACCAGGCACTTGCACACATTATCGATATGTGTACAAATTGATCAACATCACTTCAGCCGTGTCGGGCGCCACGAACAGGGGAGTTGGCTGTGTATGACCTCACGATCACCGGTGGCACCGTCGTCGACGGGACGGGGGCGGACCGCTACCTCGCCGACGTCGGTGTCCGGGACGGGCGGATCGTGGCGGTCCACCGCCGCACCGGAACCGATGATCCGGGTCTGACCGGTGACGCGGCCGAAACGATCGACGCCACCGGCAAAGTCGTCGCACCAGGCTTCGTCGACATCCACACCCACTACGACGGACAGGTCAGCTGGGACAACCTGCTGGAACCGTCCAGCGGCCACGGTGTGACGACGGTTGTCACCGGCAATTGCGGCGTCGGTTTCGCCCCGGTCCGGCCGGGCCGCGAGGAGTGGCTGATCAAGCTGATGGAGGGTGTCGAGGACATTCCGGGCACCGCGCTGACCGAAGGCATCACTTGGGGATGGGAGAGCTACCCCGAGTACCTCGACGTACTCGACCGCCAGAGCCTCGCCGTCGACGTCGGAAGCCAAGTGGCGCACGGAGCGATTCGCGCCTATGCGATGGGCGACCGTGGTGCCCGCAACGAGCCGGCCACCCCCGATGACATCGCGGCCATGAGCCGACTGGTCCAGGAGGCGATCGAGGCTGGGGCACTGGGCTTTTCGACGTCTCGCACGTTGGCGCACCGGGCGATGGACGGCGAGCCGGTGCCGGGCACCTTCGCCGCCGAAGACGAACTGTTCGGACTGGGCCGGGCGATGGCTGCCGGTGGCCAGGCGGTCTTCGAGCTGGCCCCGCAGGGGGCGGCCGGTGAGGACATCATCGCGCCGAAGAAAGAACTCGAATGGATGCAGCGCCTCGGCGCCGAGATCGACCGGCCGGTGTCGTTCGCACTGATTCAGGTCGACGCCGACCCGAACCTGTGGCGCGAGCAGCTCGACATCTCCGCGGCCGCACATCAGGCCGGCAGTGCGCTGTATCCGCAGATCGCCGCGCGTCCCTTCGGCATGCTGCTGGGCTTTCCCGGGCATCACGCCTTTACCCACCGGCCCACCTATCGGCGGTTGAAGCAAGAATGCCGCCGCGACGAACTGGCGCAGCGGCTCGCCGATCCGGCTGTCAAGGCGGCGATCCTGTCCGAAGAGGATCTGCCCGTCGACGCCGCGGTGCAGTTCGACGCCATGTTCGCGCTGGTGCAGCACTCGCTGCACCGCATCTACGACCTGGGCGACCCGCCGGACTACGAGCCCACGCCGGACCGCTCGGTCGCGGCGATCGCCGCGGCGCGCGGCGAGGATCCGTTGGCAACCCTGTATGACCTGATGCTGGCGGCCGACGCCGGCGCGATGCTGATGCTGCCGTTCTTCAACTACGCCGACGGCAACCACGACGCGATCAGGGAGATGCTCACCCACCCCGCCGGTGTGCTCGGGCTTTCGGATGGTGGCGCGCACTGCGGAATGATCTGCGACGCTTCCTATCCCACCTACCTGCTCACACACTGGGCGCGCGACCGGCATCGCGGCGACAAGCTGCCCCTGGAGTATGTGGTGCGCAAACAGTGCCGGGACACCGCGCAGCTGTTCGGCCTCAACGATCGCGGGGTGATCGAGGTCGGCAAGAAGGCCGACATCAACGTGATCGACATGGAGTCGCTGACCCTGCATCCGGCTCGGATGGCTTATGACCTCCCGGCCGGCGGGCGCCGTCTGCTGCAGGGGGCGAGCGGGTATGTTGCGACGATCGTCAGCGGTACCGTCACCCGGCGCAACGGCGCCGACACCGGTGCGCGGCCGGGGCGGCTGGTGCGCGGAGCGCGCCAGTAAGACTGGAAGGGAATCAACAGTTGTCTCGGATGCACCCGTGTGAGCAGGTCGGCCTCGACTTCCTCGAGCGCGCCCCGCAGCGGTTCAGCAACAGCGTCGACCTGGCCGTGACGCCCGACGAGATCTGGGAGGTGCTGGCCGACGCCGAAGCCTGGCCGCACTGGGCCAGTGTCATCACCAACGTGACCTGGACCAGCCCCGAGCCGCATGGTGTCGGCACCACCCGGCTCGTGGACATGCGCGGAGGAATCGTCGGCGACGAGGAGTTCCTGGCCTGGGAACCGGGACGGCACATGGCATTTCGCTTCAACGCGAGCTCGACCTCGGCGCTGGCGGTGTTCGTCGAGGACTACATCATCGAGCCGACCGCCCAGGGCTGCCGGCTCACCTGGACGCTGGCCAATCGGCTGACCGGCCCCGCAGCGTGGTTCTCGCCGATCAGCGGGCCGTTGATGAATCTGGGGTTTCGCCGCTTCCTGGCCAACCTGCGCCGCTATACCGACCAGCGGTTCGCGACGGCGGACCGCGGGTAGATGAGCGCGTCCGGATGGTCACCGGAGCAGGGTGCTCCGCAGGCCGGCCGGGTAGCGGTCGTGACCGGGGCCAACACCGGGGTCGGCCTGGAAGTCGCGCGGGGGCTGGCGATCCTCGGCGCCACGGTCGTGCTGGCCTGCCGCAATACCGACGCGGCCACGGCGGCCCGGCAAGACATTCTGCAGTCGGCTCCGGCCGCGCGCGTCGACGTGGTTCGTCTGGACGTCAGTGACCTGGCCTCGGTGCGGGCTTGCGCGGATGAGCTGCGGGCGCGCTATCCCGTCATCGACATCCTGGTCAACAACGCCGGTGTCATGCATCAGACTCGGCAGCTGACGGTGGACGGCTTCGAGGGTGACTTCGGCACGAACTTCCTTGGGCCGTTTGCGTTGACGGGACTGCTGCTGGATCGGGTGCTCGCCTCCGCGGCGGGACGGATCATCGCGGTGAGCAGCAAGACCCACCGCAGTGGCCGGATCGCGTTCGACGACTTGCAGTTGGTGAAGTCGTTCACCCCCGCGGTGGCCTACACCCAGTCCAAGCTTGCCCAATTGATGGCCACCTTCGAACTGCAGCGGCGGCTGGAATCGTCTGCCAGCCCGGCGATCGCGCTGGCGGCGCACCCCGGGGGCACCCGCACCTCGATCCTGCGTGAGCAGTCCCGAGCGGTCCGCTGGGTGTTCAACAGCCGGTCTCGCTATGTGACGGGGTGGTTCACCCAGGGGCCGGCCGAGGGGGCGCTGCCGATGTTGCGGGCAGCGACCGACCCGGCCGCCACGGGCGGTCAGTTCTACGGCCCGGGCGGGCGTTTCGAGCAGATCGGCCCGCCGGTGTTGGTTCGGGCCGCCGGCCGAGCCTGTGACCCCGACGCGCAGCGGCGGTTGTGGACCGTCGCTGAAGAGCTCACCGGGGTCACCTACTCGCTGACGCGCGATCCGGCGTAGCGCTGCGCGCCGCGCTCACCGCCGGGGCGATCCACCGGCGCAGCAGACGCCGCAGTTCTTCGCCCGATGCCGGCAGCGGTGCCAGGATGAACGACTGCAATGTGCGCAGCACCATCTCGATGATGTCGTCGATGCCCTGATCGTCGAAGCCGGTCCAGTCGACATCCAGGCGCTCCAGCAGGGAGTGCCCGAAGCTTCGGCCGGTGTCGGTGGTGACGGTGACGGCGAAGGCGCTGGCCTGTTGGGTGCGCAGCAGCAGACCGACATAAGGGTCGTGGGGGAGGCGTTCCAGGGTGAGCGCGATGCCCTCGGCGACGGCTTCGCCGGGATCGGTCATTCCGGCCAGCGCTTCGGCGAGCTGGTCCAGAAAGGCGCCGGCGCCGTCGGCCGCGGTGGCCGTCAGCAGCTCCTCGGTGCTGGGGAAATAGCGGTAGACCGTCTGCCGGGTGACGCCGAGGGTGCGTGCGACGTCGGCGATGCTGGTCTGCTCGCCGCGTTCGTCGATGGTCTGGCGGGTGGCCCGCAGAATCCGTGCCACCGCCTCCTCGTCGCTCGCGGGCACATTCCCGCCCCAACCGCGGGTACGCATCAGAACCGCAGTGCCGGAGTGCGCCGCCGATTCATAGCCGGAACGGTAACCCCGGGCGCCACCCGCCGGCGCAACACCCGCTGTTGACCGCGTCGTGTCCCGAATGCTAAGCAGGTGCACAGCATCTCTGCTGCCGCGACCAGAAGGGCCCGTCTATGACAGTGCAGTCGGTAATCGATGACCTTGCGAAGCGGCCCGGCACCGGTGAAGTCATCCCGGTCATCGACCCGGCCACCGAAGAGCAGATCACCGAGTTCCGCGACGCCGGCCCCGCGGCCGTCGACGAGGCCGTCGCCCGCGCCAAGGCGGCCTACCAAGCCGGCGTGTGGACCGACCTCCCGGCGCGCCAGCGCGCCAAGGTGCTGTGGCGGCTCGGCGATCTGATCGATGAGCACGCGGCAGAGTTCGCCGAGCTGGAGTCCCTGGACGCCGGCATGCCCCCGGCCCAGGCCGAGATGATCGTGTCCACCTGCGCGGAGTTCTACCGGTACTACGCGGGCTGGTGCACCAAGCTCAACGGCAGCAGCTACCAGGTGCAGATGGAGGGCGGGGTCAACAGCACCTACGCCAACATGCACGCCTACACCGTGAAGGAACCCTACGGCGTGGTGGGCCTGATCTATCCCTGGAACGGCCCGCTGTTCAACGCCTGCGCCAAGGTCGCCCCGGCGCTGGCGGCCGGCTGCAGCAGTGTGGTGAAGCCGGCGGAGGAGACGCCGCTGTCGGCGGTGCTGCTGGAACGGCTGATCGCCCAAGCCGGGGTTCCCGACGGTGTCACCAACTTCGTCATCGGCTACGGCGCCACGGCCGGTGCGGCGATCACCAGCCACCCCGATGTGGAGAAGGTCGCGTTCACCGGATCGACGGATGTCGGCAAGGAGATCATGCGCAACTCCGCGGACAACCTGAAGAAGGTGACGCTGGAGTTGGGCGGCAAGTCCCCGGTGCTGATCTACGAAGACGCCGACCTGGACATGGCGATCATGATGGCCGCAATGGGTATCTTCGTGCACTCCGGTCAGGGCTGTGTCTGCGGATCCCGGATCTTCGTGCAGCGCAGCGTCTATGAGCGCGTCGTCGCGGGCATCGCGATGATCGGGGAAAACTTGGTACTCGGCGGGCCCAAGGACGAGGGTGCCATGATCAGCCCGCTGGTCAGCGCCAAGCAACTCGAGCGCGTCATGGGCTACATCGACCAGGGGCGCAAGGACGGCGTCGAGGTGGTGTCCGGCGGATACCGGGTGGACCGCAAGGGCTACTTCGTGAAGCCGACCGTGCTGACCAATGTCGACCCGGCCACCAGCCGGCTGTACCGGGAAGAGATCTTCGGGCCGGTGGTCACCATCTTGCCGTTCGACGACGACGACGAAGCCGTGGCGATGGCCAATGACACCAGCTACGGACTGGCAGCCACGGCGTGGACCACCAACCTGGCTCGCGCCCACAACCTGGGCAAGCGCCTGCAGGCCGGCACCGTGACGTTGAACTGCCAGCTGGTCTTCGATCACAACGTGCCCTTCGGCGGGTACAAGCAGTCCGGCATGGGCCACGAATTCGGCTACGAGGGCATCGACGGCTATCTGAAGACCAAGTCGATCTGGGCGGCGCTGTAGAGGTCAGCGCGGCAGATTGGGCCACCACACGCGATCGCCGATCAGTGCGAACAGCGCCGGAATCACCAAGGTGCGAACGACGAACGTATCCAACAGGATTCCAAGACCGACGATGATGCCCAGCTGGGTCAGCACAATCAACGGCAGCACCCCGAGCACGCAGAACACCGCGGCCAGCACGATGCCGGCACTGGTGATGACCCCGCCGGTGGCCGACACCGCGCGCACCATGCCGCCGCGGGTGCCGTGTGCGGGGGTCTCCTCGCGGGCACGGGTCACCAGGAAGATGGTGTAGTCCACTCCCAGCGCTACCAGGAACAGGAACGCGAACAGCGGAGTGCTGTTGTCCAGCGCCGGAAATCCGAAGAGGTGCAGGCTGGCCCAGCAACCCAACCCGAGCGCGGCGACCGCGCTGAGCACCGTCGCCGCCACCAGGACAGGCGGGGCCAACACCGCCCGAAGCAGCACGAACAACACGGTGAGCACCACCAGCAGGATCAGCGGGATCAGTACCGTGCGGTCGCGCACCGCCCCGTCGCGGACATCGAGGGCCTGTGCGTCGGCGCCACCCACCAACGCCCGCGCGTCCACCGCACCAACCGAATCTCGAAGTCCGGCAATGGTGCTGAAAGCCGCATCGGTCGCCGGTGCGGCGTTGAGCACCACCGACCACATGGTTCGTCCGGTCTCGGACACACCCGTCTGGACCGCCGAGACGACGCCCGGGACCGCGGTGATCGCCTGCTTGAGTTGCTGGGACCGGGCGGTGGGGCCGATCACGACCGTCGGACTCGCCGCGCCGTCCGGAAAGTGTTCTGCCAGCGTGTCGAAGCCGGTCACCGAGTCGGCCTGCAACCGGAACTGCTCAGTCTGCGACAACCCGATTTTGGCACCCAGCAGTCCCGCCGCCGACACCGCCAGAACCACGACCGCCGCTGTGCACACCACGGCCGGGCGGCGCGAGACGGCATCGGCGACGCGGTGCCACGGGCCGGCGGGCGTGCCCGCGTCGCCCGTGGCTTGAGGAATGAATGGCCAGAACATCTTTCGGCCGAACAGTGCCAGCAGCGGGGGCAGCAGAAACAGCACGAACACCGCGGCCACGACCAGCCCGCAACTGGCGCAGATCCCGAGACTGCGGGTGCTCGGGGTGACCGCTAAGACCAACGTGAGCAGAGCCAGCACCACGGTGGCGTTGCTGGCCAGGATCGCCGGGGCGGCGGCGGCCACCGCGCGGCGTAGAGCCACCCGATGCTCGTGCTCGGTGCGCAGTTCTTCCCGGTAGCGCGAAATCAGCAGCAGCGCATAGTTGGTGCCGGCCCCGAAGACCAGCACGCTGGTGATGCCCGCGGTGGAGCCGTCAAAGGTCACCCCCGCGGCGCGCGCGACATCGGACCCCACCATGGTGGCCACCCGATCCGCGAACGCGATCACCATCAGCGGCACCAGCCACAACACCGGCGAGCGGTAGGTGACGATCAACAGCAGCGCCACCACCAGTGCGGTGACCGCCAACAGGGTGACGTTGGCGCCGGTGAAGGCGTCGGCGATGTCGGCGCCGAACGCCGGCCCGCCGGTGATGTGGGTCGACAGCGTCGGTGGCAGACCGTCGGCGGCAGCGGCCCGCAAGGCTTTGACCGCATCGGTGAGCCCGAAACCGGACAACTCGGCATTCAACGGCACCGTGGCCAGGGCCGCCTGGTGGTCGGTGGACGGCAGCACGGGCGGGGCCGGCCCGGTGAGCACCTGGGGCACCTTCGTCATACGGTCGCGGGCCGCAGTCACCGCCGCGAGGTCGTCTGGTGTCAACGGCGCACCGTCGGTGCGGGTGGCGACCAGCAGCGCGGTCGCCTGCTCCCCGCCGGCGAAGGTGGACAGCGCCGCGGCGGCGCGGGCTGATTCGGCGCTGGCCGGCAGTGACTCGGGCGATTGGGTGGCGGCGCCGTTGTCGTTGCTGAGCACCATCAGCGCGACGGCGATCAGGATCGGCACCAGCGCAACGAGCCAGGATCGGCGGCCGCTGACGGCGGCGGACAATCGCTCCCAAATCATCCGGCGAGCATCGCACGAAACTTTGGCCGAACAACCGAATGCGCTCTGATCGCCTACTGTGAGGCTCGTGACCAGCAGTGCGAAGACGGCGATCTCACGCCGCATCTTCCTGCGCGGTGCCGCCTGGGCGGTGCCGGTCTTCGGCGCCGCGCTCGCCGGCCCGCGTGCACTGGCGGCGCCGGCCGGCTCACCCGGGTGCGGCGATCCGTACCAGGTGGTCGACAACTGCGCTGTGGAGTTGCCGGAGGAATTCAGCTGGACCAGCTTCTCCACCACCAGGGCGATTGGCGGCGGCACTAACTACTCCATCCAGTTCACCACCAGGATTCAGCCCGGGCCGCCGGTACCGGCGGAAGCCACCGGCTACCGCATCGACAGCCTCAGCATCGCCGGCACCAAACCGGACGGTTCGGCGTTTTCGGTGGTGCCGTCGCTCGGTGAGGCCGGTGAGCGGGCAATCTGGATCCGGACACTCGACTCATCGCTCGGTTTCGTGCTGGATGTGCCCTGGGATGCCAAGCAGTTGGTCCGCAGGTTCGCCTACACCTACAACGTGGTCTACCTCAATTTATCCACCGAGATTCAAACCTGTACCTACGTGACGACGATGCAACTCGCCAACAACGGCGCCGTCGACGGCGGGGTCGGGTCGGTGGCGTTCTCCCCGCCGCGGTTGACCTCCTGCGGCGGGTGAGGTCAGCAGACCGGGATCGGCTGATCGTCGTCGCGGTGCCCGAAAACACCGAAACTGTCGACCAGTTGCGCCGATGGCTCGGGAGACCAGTCCCATCCGGCGATCTGATTGCGCGAGCGTCTGCTGAACAGGCCGCGCATCAGCTCGTAGCCGTCGGCCCGCAAAGTGGTCACGGATTCTCCGGAGCCGCAACGCCATTGCTGTCCCAGCTCATCGCTGATCACCAGCGTCGCGGTGTCGCCTAGCAGCCGGCCGGGCAGGCGACCCAACACGTCCAGGAATGGCTGCCAGTGCTCGCGGTCGGTTCGCGGTAGGCCCAACGCCTCGCAGAGGTCTCCTTCGTGGCAGATCACGTCCGCGGCCAGGTTCGGGCCGGTGAACCGTTCGGGCAGACTCGCTTCGGCCGCCGGGGAGGCGTGCTCCCACTCGTCGAGCAGGTCGCCGACCGTGCGTTCGCGCCGTTCGGCGACGTGCCGTGCGGTCCAGTATTCACCCGGCGCGCCGTCGAGTCGCTGCGCCAAGACGTCAGCGGCGCCACCGGCCAGGTGCGCCAGCACGTCGTGCACCGACCAGCCCGGAGTCGCCGGAACCGGAATGCGCAGCTGGTCATCGGTGAGTCCGGCGGCCAGGGTGCTGATCCTGCCACGTGCGGCCCGGTATATGGCGTCAAGCATGGGAGCCTCCGGTGTCGTGGCGCCGGTGCGTCACGACGCGAATCCCGTGCCCCGCAGGTTGGCCAGCAGGATGCGGGCCAGCAGCACCGGATCGCGCAACCGTGATGGGGAATCCACCAGGTTGCGCACTCGTAGGAACCGCTCGGTCACGGCGATGTCGCGGGACGCGGCGGTCCCCACCGCCTCGGTGAACCACCCGCCCAGTCGGCGGCGGATCGGGTGCGGGCGATCGTTGGCCACGGGACGATCCTGGGCCGCGTTCGCCGCCCAGATCGGTGCGATCTGGGTGGCCGCCGCGCGGAAGAAGCGCTGCGACAGGTCTGGCCCACCCTCTGCCAGACAGTCGCGCAGGGCCAGCGCCTGCAGTGCCGCCACCGTCATGCCTTGCCCGTGCAGCGGATTGAGCCGGCAGAGGCCGTCGCCGAGCACCACCAGCCCTTCGGGGAAGCGCGGCATCTGGTGGTAGCGGTGCCACCGTGCCCCGGTGTCATGGGAGACCGCGATGTCGCCGACCGGTGTGGCGTCGCGCAGCCCAGCCATGATCGATGCCGGGAGAATCTGCTTGGCCGCGACCTGCATGGCGGTGAAGGTCCTTGGGGGAGAGCCATAGTCGCTGTGCCGAGCAATCGACAGCATCCAGGTGTCGTGTTCGTAGGCCACCAGCAGCAGACCGGGATAGGCGCGCCCCTGGTTGACGAAGACCATCTGGTCGTCGAGCAGTCCGGGCGGGATGCGTAGGAGCTGGCTGGAGTAGGCCCAAGCGGGGCGAAGGCGGTGATCCGGCACGCAGCCGAACCCGTTTGCCGCCAGGAATTCGGCAGTGCGCGAGGCTCGTCCGGTCGCGTCGATGACGAGGTCGGCGTGCAGAACCTGGGTGAGCTTGTTGTCCCGATTCGTGACCCGCACACCGCGAACGACGCCCCGATCGTGCACCGGCTCGACCGCGTCGTGGCCGTCGAGAAACGCGACGTTACTGAGCTTGTCGACGCGCCGACGGACGTGGAACTCCATGAACGGCCGGCTCGCGCTGTAGATCGCCAGGGCCTGGGGATCGGCGAGCGTGCCGGTGCGGTTGAGCTCATGGCGGCCGATGCGGGCGTAGCGCCCAGACAGATCGCCGTTGTCGATCACCACCGCGCCGGCGGCGGCCAGCTCGTCGAGGATCCCGGGAAACAGTTCGCCGAGGATGCCCGTGCCCCGGGTCAGGAAGCTGTGCAGATGCCGTCCCTGCGGGACCCCTCTGCGCTGTGCGGGGTGATCGGGGAGCCGATCGCGGTCCACGACGGTGACGGAGTCGTAGGACTCCGACGCCACGCGGGCCGCCAGCAACCCGGCTATCCCGGCTCCCAACACCACCGCTGACGTACCCGAACTGACCATCGCAAGCCCCTCTCCGTGACGCAAGGGACCCCACGATACAGGAAAATTAAGAAAAATAAGAGTATCTTGGCGTAACAGTAAGATTCCTAGCCCTCCGGGACGGGTGGCGGCGCCATCGAGAGTGTCGGTGTCGATGCGAAGACCTGCGGCGTTGGCGCGGCGACGACGCTGTCCGCACGGGCGGGGGACGGCGGCTCAGCCGGGATCGGCGCCGGCCGCCGGTGGACGTTGATCGGCCACCAGAACCACCGGCCGAGCAGCGCCGCGATCGACGGAGTGATCAGGCTGCGGACGATGAACGTGTCGAACAGCAGGCCCAGCCCGATGGTGGTGCCGATCTGGCCGACGGACCGCAGGTCGCTGGCGATCATCGCGATCATGGTGAAGGCGAACACCATGCCGGCCGCGGTCACCACCTTGCCGGTGGCGCCCATCGCCCGGATCAGCCCGGTGCGCAGCCCCGTCGCGGTCCCGCGGTAGATCTCCTCCTTCATCCGCGAGACCACCAGCAGGTTGTAGTCCGACCCGACCGCCAGCAGCACGATCACGCTCATCGCGATCACCAGCCACTGCAACTCGATGCCGAACACGTACTGCCACAACAGCACCGACAGCCCGAACGAGGAGGCCAGCGACAGCACCACGGTGCCCACGATCACGATCGAGGCCACCAGCGCCCGGGTGATCAGCAGCATCACTACGAAGATCAACACGATCGCCGCGATCGCCGCGATCAACAGGTCGTAGTGCGCACCGGTCTGGATGTCGGCGTAGGTGGCGGCGGTGCCGCCCAGATAGAACTTCGCCTTGGCCAGCGGGGTGCCCTTGACGGCTTCCTTAGCGGCCTGCAGCTCGGCGCCGACGTGCGAGATGCCCTCGACGGTCGCCGGGTCGGTGTCGTGGGTGATCAGGATGCGGGCCGCAGAGCCGTCCGGCGACATCATCAACTCCATCCCGCGCTGAAAGTCGGGACTGTCGAACGCCTCCGGCGGCAGGTAGAACATGTCGTCGTTGCGGGCGTCGTCGAACACCTGGCCCATCACCGCTGCGGTGTCGGTCATCTGCTCGAGCTGCGTCACCACCTGGCCGAAGCTGCTGTGCATGGTCAGCATCAGGTCACGCATGGTGGTGGTGATGGCGATCATCGGCGGGATCTGATCGGCGATCTGCGGGGTGATCCCGTCGACCCGGTCCAGCTGCTGGGCCAGCGTGGCGGTGTTCTCCGCCAGTTGGTCGAAGCCGTCGGTGGCGTCGAACGCCGAGCGGAACGCATTGCAGATGCCGATGTTGAAACAGTGCGGCTCCCAATAGAAATAGTTGCGCAACGGACGGAACTGGTCGTCGAAGTCGGCGATGCGGTCGCGGACCTCGGCCATGGTGCCTTCCATCTCGTGGGACGCCTCGTCGGTGCCGTGCGTGGCATCGGAGAGCTGCACGGTCAGTCCGTGCAGCCGGTCCATCACCGCGATCATCGACGAGAGCTGGTCGGCCATCGTCTGAGTGTCATCGAGGCGCGCCTTGAGGAACTGCAGATTCTCGGCCATCGTGACGCCTTGCGCGCTGATCTGAAACGGCACCGATCCGTGTTCCATGGGCGGTCCCAGCGGGCGAGTGATGCTCTGCACCCGTTCGATGCCCGGCACCCGGAAGATGTTGCGCGCGATGCGGTCCAGCACCAGCATGTCGCGGGGATTGCGCATGTCGTGATCCGACTCGACCATCAGCATGTCGGGGTTCATCCGCGCGGAGCTGAAGTGCTTCTCGGCTGCGGCATGGCCGATGTTGGACGGGACGTCGGCCGGTATGTAGTGCCGGTTGTCGTAGCTGGTCTTGTAGCCGGGCAACACCAGAACGCCCACGGCCGCAACGGCACTGGCGGCGGCCAGAATCGGCAGCGGCCAGCGCACCACGGCGGTGCCCACCTTGCGCCAGCCGCCGGTCTTGGTGACCTGCTTGGGGTCGAGCAGCCCGAACCGGCTGCTGACCGCAAGCACCGCCGGCGCGAAGGTCAGCCCCATCGCCAGGATGGTGAACATGCCCAGCGCGCACGGCACCGCGAGGGTGTTGAAGTAGTTCAGCCGGGTGAAGTGCAGGCACAGCATCGCCCCGGCGATCGTCAACCCGGAGCCCAGGATGACGTGGCTGACGCTGGACAGCGTTGTGTTCTGGGCGGGTTCGCGTTCTTCGCCGGCATTGCGTGCCTCGTGGTAGCGCCCGATCAGGAAGATCCAGTAGTCGGTTCCGGCGGCGATGGCCAGCGCGGTGAGGATGCTGACCACGAATGTCGAGATCGCGAAGACGTGCGAGTTGCTCAGCACCGCGATCAGCCCGCGGGCCACGCTCATCTCGGTGACCACCACCAGCAGCCCGATCAGCGTGGTCGCGATCGAGCGGTAGACCACCAGCAGCATCACCGCGATGACGGCCATGGTGATACCGGTCATCTTCACCATCGAGGCGTCACCGGCCTCGTTGGTGTCGGCGACCAGCGCCGCCTGACCGGTCACATAGGAGCGCAGTCCCGCCGGCGGGTCGGACCCCTCGACGATCTCGCGCACGGCGTCCACCGACTCCACGCCCTGCGCCGAGCCCTGATTGCCCGCCAGATGCACCTGCACGTAGGCGGCCCGGCCGTCCTCACTCTGCGAGCCCGCCGAGGTGACCCGGTCGCCCCAGAAGTCCTGCACGTGTTCGACGTGGGCGGTGTCGGCTCGCAGGGTCGCCACCAGCCGGTCGTAGTACTGGTGGGCGTCGGACCCCAACTCGGCATCGCTCTCCAGCACGATCATCAGCACGCTGTCGCTGGTGAACTCACCGAACTTCTCGCCGATGTGCTTCATCGCGATCACCGACGGCGCGTCCTGCGGGGAGAGCGAGACGGCGTTGCGGGCGCCGACGACCTCCAGCTGCGGCACCAGCAGGTTGGTCGCGGCGGCCGCGGCGAGCCAGAACAGGATGATCGGGATGGCGCACGCGCGGATCAGCCGCGGGAACCGAGGTGCTCCTGTGCCGGTCGCGCTGTGGTGGCTGCTCATGCCGCTTTCACCACGCAGAAGGTGGCGGCGCTGTGGCCGTCGGCCCGGTGCTCGTCGCGCAGCTCTCCGTTGACGGTGATCCGGCAGCCCAGTTCGTGGCTGTCGCCCTGGGCGATGACGTTGGCGAACACGCTCGGCTGCGTGGTGGTCAGCGTTAGCGACCAGGGCAGCGAGTGGAACTGGGCTTCCTGGGACTGGGCGCGCTCATCGACGTAGCTGACCAGGCCCGACGTCGATGCGGGGCCGTAGAGCTCGTAGGTGACGTACTTCGGCACGGTGGAGACGATCTCGCCACCGGTGCCCCCGGCAACCGCCGCCCCGGCTGCGCCGAACACGCCGTGGAACCGGTAGATGACCAGTCCGCCGATCGCGGCGACCGGGATGATCACCAGCACGATCCACAGCCGTTCGAGCGGTCCGCGAAGCTTTTTCATTGCGCTCATAGCCGTTAACCTTACGACCGTAAAGAAACGAGTGTAAAGTTAAATGGTGCCAGCTCACACTTGCGCGGAAGATGTGTTATGCAGAACGCAAGTGAGGGCAACTAACAAACCGTTAGGATCACCGCGTGCCCACTCCCCCTCGTCGGCGCAATTTGCGAGGTCACGGCGCGCTGCTGCGCGACGAGATCCTGGCTGCCGCTGTTCGGGTCATCGACGGCGCGGACAGCGAAGCCGAGGTTTCGCTGCGGCGCATCGCCCGGGAGGCCGGTATCGCCGCGCCCTCGGTGTACGCACACTTCGACGACCTGGAGCGGGTGCTCGAGGCGGTAGCCGAGTCGAGCTGGGTTCAGGTCTCCGACGAGATCGCCGAGCACGTCCAGCAAGCCACTGACCCGCGGGAACGTCTGCTCATCGGCTGCCGGGTCTATGTGTCGTTCGCGCAGCGCCATCCGCTGCGCTACGCCCTGATGACCCAGGACGGCCACGCCCCGCCTGCGGCTCGCCGGGCGCTGGCCGTCGTGACCCGAGGATTGCTGGCCTGTCGCGGTGAGACGCCGGATTCGGCGTCGGACCCCGATTCCGACCGGATCGCCGCGGCGTTGTCGGTGGCGCTGCACGGCGTCGCGATGCTGCATCGCACCGACACACCGAACCTGTGGCTCAGTAATTTCAGCACCGACGAGGTGATCGGAACGCTGGTTGACGGTGCGACGCTACTGCTGGCCGAGGCCGAACGCGTCTGAGTTGACGACCACGGTGAGCTGTCCGTGGCCACTGTGGAAGCCCTCGCGACTTACAGGCAATTTTCATTGAATGCTCAGCTCGGGCGGTCATAGGCTTGGCGATATCGAGTTTTTCTGCCGCGTCCCGAGGACATGCCATGCGTACAGCGCTTCGTCCCTATGCCACCGCCGGTGTCACCCTGATCGGCGCCGGAATGCTCGCCGCGACACCGGTGGTGTCGGCTGGGCCTGAACTGGTATTCCGCGCGGTACAGCTGACCGCCGGCCAAGATGTGGGTCTGGTCGTCGGCGGCACCGGCACCCCCATCCCGGGACCCGACTACATCGCCGGTGGCGACGCCTACATCCAGCGGATTCTGCCGGGCGCCGTCTCACAGGGTGTGTTCACGCCCGAGGGCGGATCGCCGATCTATACCGGGGTCAAGAGCCTGCCGTTCGACACCTCGTTCGCTCAGGGCACCACCATCCTGACCAGCGACATCGAACAGCAGGTCGCGCTCGGCAACACCGTCGCCGTCTACGGCGAATCGCAGAGCTCGACCATCTCCGGAATGGTGATGCCCCACCTGCAACAGGACGGCGTCGCCGCCGACGCGGTCAAGTTCGTGCTGGTCGGTGACCCGAGCAACCCCGACGGCGGGCTGCTGGAGCGCTTCGAGGGGCTGAGCCTGCCGAGCCTGGGCATCACCTTCAGTGGTGCGACCCCGCCGGACACCATCTACGACACCACCATCTACACCCAGGAGTACGACGGCTTCGCCGACTTCCCCAAGTTCACGCTGAACTTCCTGTCCGACCTCAACGCGTTCCTGGGCATCGAGTACGTGCATCCCACCTATCAGGATCTGACGCCCGACCAGCTCAACAACGCGATCCTGCTGCCGACCACCGAGGGCTACGACGGCAACACCACCTACTACATGGTCCCGATGGCCGACGATCAGGTGCTGCCGCTGCTGCGGCCCTTCGAGGGCATCCCGGGAATCGGCAAAGCGCTGGTCGACCTGCTGAACCCGGCCCTGACGCAGATCGTCAACCTGGGCTACGACAATCCCGACAATCAGGGCTGGGACGTCGGTCAGGCCAACGTGCCCACCACGTTTGGGCTGTTCCCGTCGACCGAGCAACTGACCACGGCGATGAACAACATGGGCCCCGCTCTGCAGGAGGGCTTCCAGGCGTTCCTCAACGACCTGGAGCACCCAGCGGCGGCCGATCCGTCGTCGATGGTCGGCGATCTGGTGTCCGGCGGCACGCCGTCGTTCACCGATATCGTCAACGGGCTGTCCTCGGCGTTCTCGCAGGCCTACGCCACGCTGCTGCCGACCGCCGACATCCTCACCGCGCTGACGCTCAACCTGCCGGCCTACGCCGCCACCCTGTTCACCGACAACATCGCGACCGATCCGCTGGACGCTTTCGGCCTGCCGCTTGCGGCGAGCACGGGCTTGATGACCCTGGCTGCGGGCATCGAATTCATGGTGCTGCAGGAAACCGCCTCGTCCATCAGCAGCACCCTGCAGGACCTGTTCTGATCGTCGTCTGACTGAGGCGCCCGGTCGAGCGTGACTGTGGCGACGCGTCCACGGCGTGTCACGTCGTGAGTTTCACACCCGCGCGTGGAGCCGGCGGCTTGAGCGCTAGCCGCCGCTGGGAGCGGGGGCCGGCGGCCGAGCCGTCGGCACGAAGCCCTTCAAGACATCGGGCAGGCCCACCGATTGCTGCGGTACCGGCGCGCAGGTGGGCGGGCATTCGGTCAGCTGCCAGGTCTGGCAGCGGTCGGTCCGGAACGCGGTGTCACTCGGCTCGATCAGCACGACTTGCGGCTTCTTGGTCATCGCGCTGTCGAGGGTCTTGTCGCCGCCGATGCGGCGCCAGTAGCAGGCCGCCCCGTCACGCGGCCCGTCGGAGCGGTAGGTGCCGGGCACGATGTCCTTGCCGACCGCGTAGGTGCCGTCGCCGTCGATCACCTGCTTGGGCGCGGGCGGGGGAGCAGGGGTCGGATCAGCCCCGGCGATCCCCGTGGCCGTCCAGCCTGTCCAGGCCGTGGCCAGCATGACCGCCGCGGTCCCGGCCAGCTTGTTCGGTCTCATACCAGGCGAGGGTACCTACGGCCGCAGCGTTACGGCTTGACGCCGACCGTGATCAGATCCGACACGACCAGCGTCCAGGCCGGACGCGCCACGCGGTGCTGGTCCGGAACGGTGAAACCGGCGTCGGTGAACAGCGTGCGCATCTCGGCCGGCGTCGGCTGGCGCGCCGGATTCCACCGGATCCCGGTCAGCGCCTTGAGCGGATCGGACAGCCGGGGGCTCATCCCCGTGACCGCCGCCATTCCGCCCGGCGCCAACACTCGGTAGAACTCCCGCAACGCGGCCGGTTGGTTGAAGAAGTGGAACGCCGAGCTGGTGACCACCGCATCCAGCGCCCCGTCTTCGAACGGCAGCGCTTCGGCGGGGCCGGTCAGCCAGTGCACGCGCGACGAGCGCTCCCGTGCCTCGTTGAGCATGCCGTCGGACATGTCCACCCCGTAGACCGCCTCGGGGGACAGCTCACGTTCGATACGGTCGGCCAGGATGCCGGTGCCGCAGGCGATGTCGGCCACCCGGGCCGGCTTGCGCGAGCGCAGCGCGGCAATCAGCTCGTCCTGGGCCGGACGATAGACCCAACGTTGGAGGAAGCCGGTGTCATAGGCGGGAGCGGCGAAGCTCCAGAACCGGGTGACGACGTCATTGAACGCTTGGCGCGGAGCTTGAGACGACATGGCGTGAAATCTACCGCCAGCGCTCCGGCAAGTGCGCCCTGAGCGGGCCGCTCTGAGAAGGTATAGCCATGACCGTCTGCTACCGGCACCCCGACCGGGCCACCGCGCTGCGCTGTACCCGCTGTGATCGCTACATCTGCGGCGACTGCATGCGTAGCGCCGCCGTCGGCCAGCATTGCGTGGAGTGCGCGCAGGCGGGCGGAACGCCGGTGCGCCGGGCGGCGCGGCCGCTGGTCCGCGCTGCCTCGGGGACACCGGTGGTCACCTACGGGCTGATCGCGCTGAGCGTGCTGGCTTTCGTCGCGCAGCTGTCGTCGCACGAGCTGGAGTCCGAGTTGGTGCTGTGGACACCGGCGGTGGCCGACGGGCAGATCTATCGCCTGGTGACGTCGGCGTTCCTGCACTACGGCCCGATGCATCTGCTGCTCAACATGTGGGCGCTGTATGTGGTGGGACCTCAACTCGAGGGCCTGCTCGGTCGGGTGCGATACAGTGCGCTGTACCTGCTCAGCGCACTGGGCGGCTCGGTTGCCGTCTACCTGTTGGCGCCGATCACCACCGAGACCGCAGGCGCTTCGGGCGCCATCTTCGGCCTGTTCGGGGCCACGCTGGTCATCGGACGCCGGCTGCGGATGGATGTCCGCGCGGTGGGTGCGGTGATCGTGGTCAACCTGATCTTCACTTTCACCATTCCGCACATCAGCTGGCAGGGACATGTCGGTGGTCTGATCACCGGGGTGCTGGTCGCGTTCGCCTACGTCTATCCGCCGCAGGCCAACCGGACCCGGATTCAGGCAGTGGCCAGTCTTGCGCTGCTGGCACTGTTCATCGCGCTGATCTGGTGGCGCACTGCCGAATTGGTCTCCTGATCGCGAGCGTGTCATCCCGCTGAGACGCCTGCTCGCCCCCTAAGCTTTCGGTGGTCCACCAGCGAGAGGATCGACCAATCGGCGCCCACGGCGACCAAGATGACATGAGTCGACCGGCCGGGAACCGGACTCGCCGGGCCACCTCGATGCGCACCTCGGGTAAGTCCCGCTGGGTTGCGCCGGCCCCGCGTGCCGCCCGGTTGGCCACCGCGCGCGCCGCGGATCGGATTCGGCGGGAGCGACGGCGTCCGGGCATTCACGCGCTGGACGGTCTGCGCGCGCTGGCCGTCGGGTTGGTGCTGGCCGACCATGGCGGCATCCCCGGGCTGTCGGGTGGGTTCCTGGGCGTGGACCTGTTCTTTGTGCTCAGCGGCTTCCTGATCACCTCGCTGCTCATCGACGAGCTGGGCCGGACCGGCCGGATCGACCTCACCGGGTTCTGGATCCGGCGCATCCGGCGTCTGCTGCCGGCCCTGGTGCTCATGGTGCTGACCGTCGCGATCGCGCACGAGCTGTTGCCGTCGGAGGCGGTGGTGGGACTGCGCGAGGATGCGATCGCCGCCTTTTTCTGGGTGGCCAACTGGCGGTTCGTCGCGCAGCACACGGACTACTTCACCGAGGCCGGCACCCCGTCGCCGCTGCAGCACACCTGGTCGCTGGGCGTTGAGGAGCAGTACTACTTCTTCTGGCCGCTGCTGCTCATCGCGATCACGTTGCTGCTGGGGGCCCTCGCCCGGCGCCGCGGCCGCCTGCCCACCGTCGGTGGGGTGCGGCTGACGGTCTTCCTGTTGGCCAGCGCAGGTGCGGCGGCGTCGGCGACGGCCGCGGAGATGCTGGCCTCTGAGGCCACCCGCGATCGCGTCTATTTCGGCACCGACACTCGTGCGCAGGCCCTGCTGATCGGCGCCGCGGCAGCGGCCCTGCTGGTGGGGGACTGGCCGGCGCTGACCGCCGGCTGGTCGGTGGTGCGGACCCGCCGCGCGCTGTGGGTCGCTCGCCTGCTGCCGCTGGCCGGGCTGGCCGTGCTGGCGACGGCGGCCCACCGCGCCACCGGCACGGCCGCGGAGTTCCGTGGCGGCCTGCTGTCCCTGGTGGCCGTCGCCGGGATCGCGGTGATCGCCCCGGTCGCCCTACACCAGAGCGGCCTGGTCGCCCGGGCATTGGCCTGGTCTCCGCTGGTGTGGCTGGGGACCATCTCCTACGGCGTGTACCTGTGGCACTGGCCGGTCTTCCTGGTCCTCAACGGCCAGCGCACCGGATGGACGGGGTGGGCGCTCTTCGGCGTGCGGTGCGCCGCCACCCTTTTGCTGGCGGCGTTGTCGTGGTGGGCCATCGAGGAACCGATCCGCCGGTGGCGGCCGGCGCGGGTGTCGCTGCTGCCGCTGGGGGCGGCCGTCAGCGGCACCGCGGTGGCGGTCACCGTGCTGGTGGTCCCGGTCGTCGAGCTGCCCACGGCCGCGAACGGCGTGACCCCGGATGTGGCCGCGGCCGCGGCGGTGTCCCCGTCGCCTCCGGCGCGGCTGTCGGATCCCAAAAAGCCACGGCCCCAGCCCGTGCGGCGCGACCCGAACCGGCCGCGCACCGTCTCGGTGTTCGGTGACTCGATCGGCTGGACGCTGATGCACTATCTGCCGGAAACCCCCGGCTATGACTTCATCGACCACACCGTCGTCGGCTGCAGCATCGTGCGAGCCGGCCCGTACCGCTGGGCCGGCAAGACCATCGATCAGGGTAAGGAGTGCGACGGATGGCCGGCCCGCTGGACGCGGCAGGTCAAGGCCGACCAGCCCGACGTCGTGCTGTTGTTCGTCGGCCGCTGGGAGACCGTGGACCGAGTCAACGAGGGCCAGTGGTCGCACATCGGCGACCCGACCTTCGACGCCTACCTGATCGCGGAGCTGCGCCGTGCGCTCGACGTGCTGGAGTCCGCCGGCAGCCGGGTCGTGGTGACGACCGTGCCCTACAGCCGTTACGGCGAGCGGCCCGACGGCAGTCTGTGGCCCGAGGACAATCCGGAGCGGGTGGACCGCTGGAACGCCCTGCTGCGCCGGGAGGTCTCCGGGCGGAGTGCCGTCACGGTGATGGACCTGAATAAGAAGCTGGGGCCGGCTGGCACCTACACCGCCAAAGTCGACGGCATCAAGGTCCGCAGCGACGGTATTCACCTCACGCCCGAAGGGGTGAAGTGGCTGCTGCCGTGGCTGGAGGAATCGCTGAGCTGACCACCGCGGGCAAACGCGGCGTGAGTGCAACGTCACACCCGCTCGGGGATCCTCAATTAAGTTAGTTTTGCTAACGTAGTTTACATCGGCGCAGACCGCGCCCATGAAAGCCCAGAAAAATCACTTTCGCGAGATATTCATTAGAGGTTTGAACATGTCCACTGTTTCCCCCACTGCTGACGAGGAGCAACTCGCCCGCCGCATCGCCGATCTAGTCGCCACCGACCCGCAGTTCGCCGCTGCCCGGCCTGACCCGGCCGTCGCCGCCGCTGTCGAAGGGCAGTCGCGGCTGGCGCAGATCGCCCGAACCGTCTTCGACGGCTACGCCGAGCGG
This sequence comes from Mycolicibacter heraklionensis, assembly GCF_019645815.1. Taxonomy (NCBI): domain Bacteria; kingdom Bacillati; phylum Actinomycetota; class Actinomycetes; order Mycobacteriales; family Mycobacteriaceae; genus Mycobacterium; species Mycobacterium heraklionense. Next base: position 4,926,595 of record NZ_CP080997.1, on the reverse strand, counting down.
CCGGCGCTCGGCCAGCGTGCCGTCGAGTACGTCACCGATCCGGCCACCGGCCGTACCGCCGCCGCACTACTCCCACACTACGAAACCATCACCTACGCCGAACTGGGTGAGCGAGTCCGCGCCGCGGCCGCCGCACTGGTCGCCGGCGCGGTGCGGCCCGGTGACCGGGTCGCGGTGCTGGGCTTCACCAGCGTCGACTACACCGTCATCGACGTGGCGCTGGGCCAGATCGGCGCTGTGTCGGTGCCGCTGCAGACGTCCGCGGCGATCAGCACGCTGGTGCCGATCGTGACCGAGACCGAGCCCCGAGTCATCGCCGCCAGCGTCGACTCGCTGCCCGATGCGGTCGAGTTGGTGCGGACGGGTCCGGCGCCCACCCGCCTGGTGGTCTTCGACTACCACGAGCAGGTCGACGACCACCGCGAGGCGCTTGCCGACGCCCGGGCCCGGTTGGCCGGCGTCGAGGTGGTCGTCGAGCCGCTCGCCGACCTGCTGACCCGCGGCCGCTCTCTGTCTTTGCCGACCCAGGCGGACTCCGGCGACGACGCCGACCCCCTGGCTCTGCTGGTCTACACCTCGGGCAGTACCGGCGCCCCCAAGGGCGCGATGTACCCGGAGCGCAACGTGGCCCGGATGTGGGTGCGGTCCACCAAGAACTGGTTCGGCCCGACCGCCGTATCGATCACGCTGAACTTCATGCCGATGAGCCACATCATGGGCCGCGGCATCCTCTACGGCACCCTCGGCAACGGCGGTACCGCCTACTTCAGCGCACGCAGTGACCTGTCCACCTTCCTCGAAGACCTGGCCCTGGTCCGGCCGACCGAACTGAACTTCGTGCCCCGGATCTGGGAGATGCTCTACCAGCACTTCCGCAGTGAGGTCGACGGGCTCGGGGGAGACCGAGCCGCCGCCGAAGCGCAGGTCTTGGCGCAGATGCGCACCGAGCTGCTCGGCGGGCGGTGCGTCTTCGCGATGACCGGCTCCGCGCCGATCTCCGACGAGCTGCGGTCCTGGGTCGACCAGCTCACCGAGCAGCACGTGCTCAACGGCTACGGCTCCACCGAAGCGGGCATGGTGCTCTTCGACGGCGAAGTGCAGCGGCCGCCGGTCCTCGACTACAAGCTGGTCGACGTCCCGGATCTGGGCTACTTCGGCACCGACACCCCGCACCCGCGCGGTGAGCTGCTGCTCAAGACCGAGAACCTGTTCCCCGGCTACTACAAGCGTCCCGAGGTGACCGCCGAGGTCTTCGACGCCGACGGTTACTACCGGACCGGCGATGTGGTGGCCGAGGTCGCACCGGACCACCTGGTCTACGTCGACCGGCGCAACAACGTGCTCAAGCTGGCCCAGGGCGAGTTCGTCACCCTGGCGAAGCTGGAGGCGGTGTTCGGCAACAGCCCGCTGGTGCGCCAGATCTACGTCTACGGCAACAGCGCCCAGCCCTACCTGCTGGCCGTGGTGGTCCCGACGCCAGAAGCCCAGGCGCGCTTCGATTCCGACGCCGCCCTCAAGGCTGGGATCGCCGAGTCGCTGCAGCAGGTGGCCAAAGACGCCGACCTGCAGTCCTACGAGGTTCCGCGCGACTTCATCGTCGAGACCGAGCCGTTCACACTGGAGAACGGACTGCTGACCGGGATCCGCAAGCTGGCCTGGCCGAAGCTGAAGGCGCACTACGGCGATCGCCTCGAACGCCGCTACGCCGAGCTGGCCGAGGGGCAGGCCAGTGAGCTGAGCGAACTGCGTCAGCACGGCGCGCAGCGCCCGGCGCTGGAGACCGTCGGTCGCGCCGCCGCGGCGCTGCTGGGGGCCTCGGCCGGTGAGGTGTCTGCGGACGCCCATTTCACCGACCTGGGCGGCGACTCCCTGTCGGCGCTGACGTTCGGCAACCTGCTGCGTGACATCTTCGCCGTCGACGTGCCGGTGGGCGTGATCGTCAGCCCGGCAAACGATTTGGCGGCGATCGCGGACTACATCACCGCCGAGCGCAACGGCTCCGGACGGCCCAGCTTCGCCTCGGTGCACGGCCGGGACGCCGTCGAAGTGGCTGCCGCCGACCTGACCCTGGACAAGTTCCTCGACGCGGCGACCCTGGCCGCGGCCCCGTCACTGCCCGGCCCCTCCGAGCAGGTGCGCACCGTGCTGTTGACCGGTGCGACCGGCTTCCTCGGTCGCTACCTGGCGCTGGAATGGCTGCAGCGGCTGGCCCCGGTGGACGGAAAGCTGATCTGTTTGGTGCGGGCGAAGTCCGACGAGGATGCCCGCCGACGGCTGGACAGCGTCTTCGACAGCGGAGACGCGCGGCTGCTGGCTCGCTACACCGAACTGGCCGCCAAGCACCTGGAAGTGCTGGCGGGTGACAAGGGCGAGGCGAACCTCGGTCTGGACCAAGAGGTTTGGCAGCGGCTGGCAGACACCGTCGACGTGATCGTCGACCCGGCGGCGTTGGTCAACCACGTGTTGCCCTACAGCGAGCTGTTCGGCCCGAACGCGCTCGGCACCGCCGAGCTGATCCGGGTGGCGCTCACCGGCAAGATCAAGCCGTTCACCTACTTCTCCACAATTGGTGTCGGCGACCAGATTCCGCTGGGCAAGTTCACCGAGGACGCCGACGTGCGGGTGATGAGCCCGGTCCGTGCGATCAACGACGGCTACGCCAACGGCTACGGCACCAGCAAGTGGGCCGGCGAGGTGCTGTTGCGTGAGGCCAACGACCTCTGCGGCCTGCCGGTCGCGGTGTTCCGCTGCGACATGATCCTGGCCGACACCAGCTACGCCGGCCAGCTCAACCTGCCCGACATGTTCACCCGGATGATGTTCAGCCTGGTCGCCACCGGCGTGGCACCCGGTTCGTTCTACGAACTGAGCGCCGACGGCCAGCGGCAGCGCGCCCACTACGACGGCCTACCGGTGGAGTTCATCGCTGAGGCGTCCACCACGCTGGGGTCCTTCGCAAGCGGCGGGTACACCACCTATCACGTGATGAACCCGTACGACGACGGTCTGGGGATGGACGAGTTCGTCGACTGGCTGATCGAGGCCGGCTACCCGATCCGGCGGATCGCCGATTACGGCGACTGGTTGCAGCGGTTCGAGACCACGCTGCGGGCGTTGCCCGAACACCAGCGCCAGGCGTCGCTGCTGCCGCTGCTGCACAACTACCAGAAGCCGCAGCCGCCGATCTGCGGGTCGATCGCCCCGACGGACAGGTTCCGGGCTGCCGTGCAGTCTGCCGGGATCGGGCCGGACCCCGAGCATCCCGACATCCCGCATGTCACGCCGGCGGTGATCGTCAAGTACATCACCGATCTGCAACTGCTCGGGCTGCTCTAAACGCAGCAGTGAATCAGCCGCTCCGCGAAGCGGTTTCGGGACGGCTCCGGCCACCGCCAGCCCGGCGGCCGGAGCCGTCCCGGCCCGTTTGCGTTTGACGGTCCGGTGTTTCGATGCCACCATGGTGGAAATTGCCACGACATGCCCGTGTGTCTCGGCCGGAAGGAGGTGAGGGCAAAGTGAGTTCCAGTGACGGTCCGCATCCGTATCCGTGTTCCACGATCGATTTGTTCCTCACCGGCTCCGGCACCTCCACTGAAGGATTTTCCAGGGCCTGAACCTCGAGTTCCGCCAACCCGTACGGTTTGTGTCGGCCGGTGAGTATCCCGGCAGGAGAAAATCATGGCTTTCATCACCATCAGTGTTCTGGCTCTTCACAGCTCGATCGAGCACCAGGCGGGCGACCGCATGGTGAGCCGGCTGCGTAACCGCCTGGCCGCTCGCCGCGAAATGCGGCGCGAGCAGCGCGCCGAGCGCTACGTGGCGCACATGCCGACGGCGGTGCTCGGCGCCTGCTGAAGCGATGCGGTGGAGCCGCGCGCGACCACCACCGGTTGCGCCGGCTCCGTCGCGTTTCGCCTTAGGCCTGCACGATGATTGGGTCGCCCAGGTGCACCGAGTTGAAGTACCACGCAGCGTCGTCCGGGCTTAAGTTGATGCAGCCGTGGCTGACGTTCGAGTAGCCCTGCGAGCCCACCGACCACGGGGCGGAGTGCACGTAGACGCCGCTCCAGGTGACCCGAACGGCGTACTCGCCGTTGAGCAGGTAACCCTCCGGGTCGTTGAGCGGGATGCCGATGGTGCGCGAATCGAACTTGATGGTGCGCTCTTTCGACAGTGCGGTGAAGGAACCGATCGGCGTGGGGCGCTTGGGTTTACCCATGGATGCCGCCATGATCCGCTGGATCTCGCCGTTGACGCTCACGGTGAAAGTGTGGTCGGAGATGTCGGCGAGCCCCACGACCGCGTCGCCGGTCTCGAAACCCGTTGACATCCCGTGGGCGTCGACGCTGATCTTGCTGTGCGGTGACCAGTAGCCGTCCGGGACCCACTGCACGACGTCGCTGCTCGTCCACTCGAAGTGACCGGCATTGTTGCCCGTGGAGTTGATGTGGATCCCACGTTCGGCGGCCGCCCGGTTCTCGACCGGTCCGTTGAAGGTCACGATCACCGGGTAGGCCACCCCCACGACAGAGCCGGCGGCCGGCTCGATCGCCGCGACGGCCAGCCCCCGTGCCGGCGATGTCTGAGCCGCTTCGCTGATGCCGGCCGACGCCCCTATAGATACGACAGCCAGGGCCACCGACCCGGCAATCGCCACAATTCCCCGCCTCACGTTGCGCATGGCGTCCATTGTGCCAACTGCAACGTCATCAGCGCAGGTTTAGCCGTCGTCCGACGCGCTGAGCAGGTCTCCCCAGGCCGCCTCGGTCCCGGTCGAGCCGATGGTGTGGATCGCGAACATCGACCCACCGGCGAGCGCGATCACCACGGTCACGATCCCCAGCCGCAGCAGTGAGCCGACTTTGCTGCCGCGCGACAACGCCACGTGTAGCCCTGCCAGCAACGTCGCGGCGACCGCCAGGCCCACTGCCATATAGAGGCCGTACTCGCCGGCGGCCATGTGGGCGTCCAGCTTGGGAGACGGGGCGAACTTGCCGGTGTCGGCCAGCCACTCGCCGGCGGTGACCGTCAACGGCGTCACCAGCAGTGTGATGGCGGAAAACGTCACCACCAGCCAGACCAATCGGCGCCGGGCCGCCGGCCACACCGCGCACACGATCAGCAGGACCGCGGTCAGGGGAACCAGCGACACCACCACGTGCAGCAGCAGGACGTGCGCGGGCAACCCGGCGATGGTCGACATGGACGTCCTCTCTGCGGGGATCAGGCGGTGCTGGCGGCGTGCGCGGCCGCCGCCTCCGACAGCGGTTCGTAGCGGGCGAAGCCGCGGCTGAACGAACCGGCGCCGTGGGTCAACGATCGCAGGTCGACCGCGTACCGGATGAGCTCGGTCTGCGGCACTTCGGCCTTCACGCACGTGTGGTCGGCGCCGACTTTGTCGGTGCCCAGCACCCGGGCGCGGCGGGCGGACAGATCGCCCATCACCGCGCCTACCAATTCGTCGGGTATCAACACGGTGACCTCGTCGATCGGCTCGAGCAGTCGCACCGTCCCGTTGGTCGCGGCGTCGCGCAGCGCGGCCGCGCCGGCCATCTGGAAGGCGAAGTCTGAGGAGTCGACGCTGTGCGCCTTGCCGTCGGTCAGGGTGACCCGGATGTCGACCACCGGATAACCGCCGCCGGTGTCGTTGGTCAGCCCGCGCTCCATCTGGGCGCGAATGCCCTTCTCGACGCTGGGGATGAACTGGCGGGGCACGGCTCCGCCGACGACGCGGTCGACGAACTCGAAGCCGCCGCCTTGGGCTACCGGCTCCACTTCGATATCGCAGATCGCGTACTGGCCGTGTCCTCCGGACTGCTTGACATGCCGGCCGTGGCCTTTGGCCTTGCCGGAGAACGTCTCTCGCAGTGCCACCCGCAGGGCTACGGTGTCCACCGATACCGCATAGCGGTGGGCCAGCGCGTCCAGCACGATGCCCGAGTGCGCCTCGCCCATGCACCACAGCACGGTCTGATGGGTTTCCGGGTTCCGCTCGATGCGCAGGCTGGGGTCTTCGGCGGCCAGCCGGGCCAACCCGACCGCCAGCTTGTCCTCGTCAGTCTTGGCGTGCGGAATGACCGCGACCGGCAGTAGCGGATCGGGCATCGACCAGGGTTTGCACACCAGAGGTTCGTCCTTGCCCGACAGGGTGTCTCCGGTCTCGGCGTGGCTGAGTCGGCCGACAGTGCAGATATCCCCGGCCATCACGACGGTGGCCGGGCGCTGTTGTTTGCCGAGCGGAAACGCCAGGGTCCCGATCCGATCGTCTTCGTCGTGGTCGCAGCGACCGGTCCCATCGCCGAAAAACCCGGCGCAATGACCGCTGACGTGGATTCCACTGTCGGGCTTGATGGTTCCCGAGAACACCCGCACCAGGCTGACCCGGCCGAGGTAGGGGTCCGACGTCGTCCGGACGACTTCGGCCAGCAGTGGCCCGTCCGGGTCGCAGCTCAGCCCGGCGCGCGCGACGCCGTTCGGGCTGAACACCTCCGGCAGCAGATGTTCCGGCGGCGCCGGGAAGCCGGTCGCGATGACCCCGAGCAGTTCGGGAATGCCGAGGCCGGTGACGCTGCACACCGGGATGACCGGGAAGAACGAACCGCGGGCCACGGCCCGCTCCAGATCGGCGGTGAGAACCGCTCGGTCGATCTGCTCCCCGCTCAGGTAGCGGTCCAGCAGCGACTCGTCCTCCGATTCCTCGATGATCGCCTCGATCAACGCGCCGCGCTGCTGCTCCGCGCCGGGCAGGTCGATCGAGTCGGCCGCCAACAGCCCGATCAGGCCGCCACCCTCGGCCGGTGCCGGTACATACAGCGGCAGCACCGTGTCGCCGAACGCCGCCTGGGCGGCGACCAGGCGGGCGGGGAAGTCGGCCCGCGCGTGGTCCAGCTTGGTGACGACGACCGCGCGCGGCATGGCTACCTGGCTGCACTCCTGCCACAGCGCGGCGGTCGCGTCGTCGATGTCTTCGTTGGCCGCGATCACGAACAGTGCGCAGTCGGCGGCCCGCAACCCGGCGCGCAGTTCTCCGACGAAGTCCGCGTAGCCCGGGGTGTCGATCAGGTTGACCTTGACACCGTCGTGCGCCAGCGAGGCGCAGGCGACCCCGACCGAACGCTGCTGACGCAGCTCCGCGTCGTCGTAGTCGCAGACCGTGCTGCCGTCGGCGATGCAACCGGCTCGAGGCAACACCCCAGCGGCCACCAGCATCGCCTCGACCAGCGTGGTTTTGCCGGAGCCGGGCGGACCGACCAGCACGACGTTGCGGATGGCGGCCGGGGTGGCCGCGGTGGGGGCGGAACCGGCGCCCCGTGATGTCCCGGTCTTGTCTGCCATGGCAGCCTCCTCCGCAGATCAGCCTTCCCTCAACAGGCGCTGAGCACAAGAGTTGCGCCGCGGCGACATCTGCCCGGCCGGTCTATAGCGTTTGCCGGCCGGATCGGCGGTTCCGGTAAGCTGGGCATTCTTGTTTCGCGAGTCAGTGTGGCCCGACTGCAGGAGGTATGACGTATGAGCAGAGCGCATCGCCCCGTCCGGTGGCGGCTGCTCAGCGTGACGACCGCGGCGATCGCCACCGCGGGGCTGGTAGCGGTGCCGGTCCAGGCGTCGCCCACTCTGCCCGCTCCGCCGCTCGACCCGGGGGCGATGGTTGCCCAGGTCGGTCCGGCAGTGGTCAACATCGACGCCCAGATGGGCTACCAGAGCGCGGTCGGCGCCGGAACCGGCATCGTGTTGGACCCGAGCGGGGTGGTGCTGACCAACAACCACGTCATCGCCGGCGCCACCAGCCTGACGGCGGTCTCGGTCGCCAACGGCCAGAGCTACGACGTCGACGTGCTCGGCTTCGACCGCAGCCACGACGTCGCGGTGCTGCAGTTGCGCGGCGCCGATGGGTTGCCCGCCGCGAATATCGGCAACTCCTCGCGGGTCGCCATCGGTGACCCGGTGGTCGCCATGGGCAACGCCGGCGGTCACGGTGGCACGCCGAGTGCGGTGCCCGGGCGCGTCATCGGGCTGAACCAGACCGTCTCAGCGGCCGACGAGCTGACCGGCAGCACCGAGACCCTGACCAACATGATCAAGGCCGACACCGCGATCCGCCCCGGTGACTCGGGCGGTCCCATGGTGAACGCCGCCGGACAGGTGATCGGGATGAACACCGCGGCCTCGGACAACTACAAGTTCGCCCAGCCCGGCGGCGAAGGCTATGCCATCCCGATCGACCAGGCGATGGCCATCGCCGGCCAGATCCGGGCCGGCGTCTCGTCGAACACGGTGCACATCGGCGAGACGGCGTTCATGGGTGTCGGCGTGGTCGACAGCAACGGCGGCGCGCGGGTCGCCCAGGTGCTCGACGGCACCCCGGCCGCGGGCAGCGGTATCTCCCGGGACGACATCATCACCTCGGTCAACGGCCGGCCGGTCAACTCGGCCACCGACCTGACCGACGTGCTCGACCAGCAACACCCGGGTGACACCGTCACGCTGACGTGGCGCAACCCGGGCGGCGGCGACCACAGCGCCACCGTGACCTTGGTTCCGGGTCCGGTCGGCTGACGCGTTAGGCGCGCGTGCTAGATCAACGCTATGGCAGCGAAGCCAGGCTGTCATGGGTGCTTGCTGGGCTGGCCGGGGTCTTGGCCGCCACGGCGTACACCCATTCCGAGGGCTACTTCGTCACCTTCATGACCGGCAATGCCGGGCGTGCGGCGCTGGGGTTGTTCACCGACAGTCAGTGGATGTCGATCTCCGCCGCGGCCCTGCTGGTGTCCTTCATCTCCGGTGTGGTGATCGCCTCGCTGTGCCACCGTCACGTTTGGCGCAGCCGGCCGCACGGCGCGTTGCGCCTGACCGCCGTGTCGCTGCTGGCCGCGACCCTGACCGACTGGGTCGAGGGCGGGCCGGCGCTGCCGGTGCCCCTGCTGCCGATCCTGCTCGTCGCGTTCGGGGTGGGCGCGCTGAACACCACCTTCGTCCGCGACGGCGAAGTGTCGATCCCCCTGAGTTACGTGACCGGAACGGTCGTCAAGCTGGGGCAGGGCATCGAGCGCCACATCAGCGGCGGATCCATTCACGACTGGTTCTTCAATTTCATGCTGCTGACCGGGTACATCTCCGGGGCGGCTATCGGTGGCGTGATCAGCCTGTTCGTCGGCGGTACCTGGATGCTGGCTACCGCCACGGTCATCTGCCTGCTGGCCACCTGGTACAGCCACCGCTACGTCGACCGCCGCGGGCTGTGGCGCTGACCGCTCGCCCGCTCTAGCCGGTCGCCGGTCTCCCGGCAAACACGTCGGCGGCAGTGCCCGATTGCACTGCCGCCGACGTGTTGGGGGTCGATCAGGTCGGGTCGATGCCCACGCCCAGCGCGCGCTGGATGTCCGACTTCATCGCGACCAGCTGCTGGTTCCAGTACGGCCAGTCATGGGTGCCGTCGGACGGGAAGTTGAAGACCCCGTTGTTGCCGCCGGCCGCCGTGTAGTTCTGCTGGAACGTCTTGTTGGTGCTCAGTGTCATGCCCTCCAGGAACTTGGCGGGCAGGTTGTCGCCGCCGAGCTCGCTGGGCGTGCCGTTGCCGCAGTAGATCCAGATCCGGGTGCGGTTGGCCACCAGCCGCGGGATCTGCACCATCGGGTCGTTGCGCTTCCACGCCGGGTCGGACGACGGACCCCACATGTTGGAGGCGTTGTAGCCGCCGGCGTCACTCATGGCCATCCCGATCAGCGTCGGCCACCAGCCCTCGGACGGGTTCAGGAAACCGGAAAGCGCTGCCGCGTAGGGGAACTGCTGCGGGTAGTAGGCCGCCAGTGTCAGCGACGAGCTACCCGCCATCGAGAGGCCGACGACGGCGTTGCCGAACGGTGACACGCTCTTGTTGGCCTGCAGCCAGGACGGCAGCTCCCGGGTCAGGAAGGTCTCCCACTTGTAGGTCTGGCAGCCGGACTTGCCGCACGCCGGCTGGTACCAGTCGGAGTAGAAGCTGGACTGCCCGCCCACCGGCATGATCACCGACAACCCGGACTGGTAGTACTCCTCGAACGCCGGGGTGTTGATGTCCCAGCCGTTGAAGTCGTCCTGGGCGCGTAGGCCGTCCAGCAGGTAGACGGCGTGGGTGCCGCCGGGCTGGAACTGCACCTTGATCTCACGGCCCATCGCAGCCGAGGGCACCTGCAGGTACTCCACCGGCAGGCCCGGGCGGGAGAACGCCGACGCGTTGCCCGAACCACCGACAACCCCTACCAGGCCGCTCAGCAGCGCGGCCCCCACCGCCGCGACCATCAGCCGGCGCGGTAGCCGACGGGCCGCGTTACGCAACTTCTCAACGCTCTTCATAGCTCTTTCCCATCCGAATGTCGTGCGGTCTTGCCCTTCTGAACGGAGTCAAACACGGTGCGCCGCCGTGACCTGTTCGCCGCCACGGGTTTTCATATCGCGGTTCGGCAACGATTGAGATTCGGCGCGGACTCGCCACCGGCCGGGCGGGCGTTTGGGGTGGGCATATAGTCGACGTAATCATCGACGAAGGGCAGGTCATGCAGGCGAGTGCTCGGGTCTTGGGGACCGCTGGGGCCCCGTTGGCCGGAGTGCGCGTCATCGAGATCGCCAGCTTTGTCGCCGTCCCGCTCGCCGGAATGACGCTGGCGCAGCTGGGCTGCGACGTGGTGCGTATCGACCCGATCGGCGGTGCGGCGGACTACCGGCGCTGGCCGGTCACCGACGACGGCACCTCGATCTACTGGACGGGCCTCAACAAGGGCAAGCGCTCGGTGGTCGCCGATCTGCGCGCGCCCGAGGGCCAGCGTGTGGTGCAGCAACTGATCGCCGACAGTGGTGTATTGCTGACGAATATGTCTGGCCGACAATGGCTTTCCTACGACACGCTAGCGGCGCAGCGTCCCGACCTGATCCATCTTGAGGTGCTCGGACGTGCCGACGGATCTACCGCGGTGGACTACACGATCAATGCGGGTGTCGGTTTTCCGCTGGTCACCGGCCCCGGCGACTACGCCGCACCGATCAACCACGTGCTGCCGGCGTGGGATATCGCCTGCGGGCTGCACGCCGCCCTGGCAGTATCCGCCGCGCTGCACCGCCGCGACCACACCGGCGAGGGTTGCCGGATCCGGTTGGCGCTGGAGGACGTCGCGCTGGGCACCGCCAGCGCCCTGGGTTTCCTCACCGAGGCCATGGTCAACGGCGCCCGGCGGGAACGCATCGGCAATGCGGTCTACGGGCAATACGGACAGAGCTTCACCAGCGGCGACGGGGTGTCGTTCATGGTCGTCACGCTGACCGACCGGCACTTCCGCGATTTGGCCGAGCTGACCGGCTCGACGAAAGTCCTTGCCGCCCTGGCCGAAGCGCGCGGTATCGATTTCGGCGACGAAGGACAGCGCTACCGCCACCGCGACCTGCTGACCGGGCTGTTCAGCGGCTGGTTCGCCGAGCGGCCGGGAGTGCAGATCGAAGGAGCTTTGGCAGAAACGTCGCTGCTGTGGGACCGCTACCGCAGCTTTGCCGAGGTGGCCGGCGACGAGCGTCTGCGCGACAATCCGATGTTCGCGCCGCTGCATCAGCCCCGGGTGGGGGAGTACTTGGCGGCCGGGCTGCCGGCGTCGATCGACGGCGCTCATCCGCCTGCGGTCGCGGCACCCGCGCTGGGCGCCGACACCGAGCAGGTGCTGGCCGACCGCCTGGGGATGAGCGCCGAAGATATCGACCGACTGCGTCAAAGCGGCGCGGTGGCAACGGATTAGCAAAGGAGCTTCGAGCACGTGCGTACTTTTCGATCGATCGATGAACTTGCCGCATGCCAGGGCCAGGTGATCGGGCACAGCGACTGGGTGACCATCACCCAGGACGCCGTCAACCTGTTCGCCGACGCGACGGGCGACCATCAGTGGATTCACGTCGACCCCGAGCGTGCGGCCACCGGGCCCTTCGGCACCACGATTGCCCACGGATATATGACTCTGGCCATGCTGCCGCAGCTGATGGCGCAGATCAGCCGCCTCGACGGGGTCAAGTTGGCGATCAACTACGGGCTGAACAAGGTGCGCTTCCCGGCGCCGGTACCGGTCGGCTCCAAGATCCGGGCCGAGACCTCGGTGGTCGAGGTGGCCGATGTCGGCGGCGGCGCCCACCAGGTGACCTACTCGACCACGGTCTCCATAGATGGCAGCGCCAAGCCGGCCTGCGTCGCCGAGAGTGTCGTGCGCTACGTGCTCTGAGTACGGCCCGGCTTCGCGTCCCGGCCCCGGGGCCGGGACCCGAAGTAGTGCGCGACGATCGCCGCGATCTGCAGAAATCGGCGGCGGGTCGCCGGCGCCATCTCGGTCATCACGTCGATCACCCCGCCCGGGCGCAGGTGCGGGTCGAAGGGCACCTCAACCACCGCCTGGCCGTGCTGCAGGAACTGCGTCGCCAGTGCCGAGCGAGTGCGTCGGTCGGCGTGGCCGTCGGAGTCGTTGAGCACCACCACCGTGCGCTGCAGCAGCCCGCCCTGGCCGTGGTCGGCGAGCCACTCCATGGTCTTGGCGGCCGCGCCGGCACCGTCTGCCCACGGTGACGAGACCACGATCAGGGCGTCCAGGTCACGCAGCGCCTCTTGGGTCACCGGCGAGTCCATCGTCGAACCGCAGTCGATGATCGAGATGGTGAAGTGGCGGTCCAGGCGCAGCGCAGCCTCCCGGTACAACGCCGCGTCGAGGATCCGGCGACGTCCCGCGGCCGGCTCACCCACCAGCACGTAGAGTCCCGCCGCGTTGGCGCCCACCCGGCTGCTGATGTCGGCGAACGATTGCATGCTCTGATCGGCGGCCAGATCCCAGTAGGAACTGGTGGCGTGCGGATCGATGCGGCTGCCGAGCCGGCCGAACGCGGTGTCGGCGTCGACGGCCACCACATGGTCGGCCCGGCGCAGTGCGGCGAACACCGACCCGACGCTGGCCGCCACCGTCGTCTTGCCGACACCGCCTTTACCCAGTACACCGACCTTGAAGCTGCCGTTGGGCATGGACCGGATGGCCGCCTGGTAGGCCATTTCCTCCCGCTCGGCCGGTGACGGGCCCAAGTTGACCAGCCCCAGCGTCGCGGACAGCACCACGCGCCGCCAGCCACGGGTCGGCTGAGGCCGCGGCATCGGGGCCGACGGCGGGTAGGGCGCGGCCGCCGGCGGCCGCTGTGGAGGCGGCGTCCAGGGCCGCGGCTGTTGCTGCTGCGGCGGCACCCGCTGCCGCAGAAAGTCGTCGTCTGCGTTCATCGGCTCCTCGAGGCATACGGCAGCGGCACGGCCAGCTGGCCCAACAACACCGCAGCCTAGTCGCGGAGGTGCCGATCACCGGTGAGCCCTGCCCGAGAAGCGCGAGTCGAGCTTGCGCCCGGGTCAGCAGTCGTAGTACAGCGCGAACTCGTAGGGGTGCGGGCGCAGGTTGACCGGGGTGATCTCGTTGTCCCGCTTGTAGTTGATCCAGGTCTGGATCACGTCCGGGGTGAAAACCCCACCTTCGGTGAGATATTCGTGGTCGGCCTCGAGGTTGTCCATCACCTCGGCCAGCGTGGTCGGGGCCTGCGAGATCGCGGCCGCCTCGTCGGCCGGAAGGTCGTAGAGGTCCTTGTCGATCGGGGCGGCCGGCTCGATCTTGTTCTTGATGCCGTCGATGCCGGCCATCAACATGGCCGAGAACGCCAGATAGGGGTTGCCGGACGAGTCCGGGCAGCGGAACTCCAGGCGCTTGGCCTTGGGGTTGGTGCCGGTGATCGGGATACGCACGCAGGCCGAGCGGTTGCGCTGGCTGTAGACCAGGTTGATCGGCGCCTCGTAGCCCGGGACCAGGCGCTTGTAGGAGTTGATCGTGGGGTTGGTGAACGCCAGCAGCGACGGCGCGTGGTGCAGGATGCCGCCGATGTAGTGCCGGGCGGTGTCGGAGAGTCCGGCGTAGCCGATCTCGTCGTAGAACAGTGGCTCACCGTCCTGCCATACCGACTGGTGTACGTGCATTCCTGAACCGTTGTCCCCGAAAAGCGGCTTTGGCATGAACGTGACGGTCTTGCCGTGCGCCCAAGCGGTGTTCTTGATGATGTATTTGAACAGCATCAGGTCATCAGCGGCGTGCAGCAGGGTGTTGAACTTGTAGTTGATCTCCGTTTGCCCGCCGGTGCCGACCTCGTGGTGGCCGCGTTCGACGGTGAAACCGGCGTTCGTGAGGTTGGTCGCCATTGCGTCGCGCAGATCGACGTATTGATCGGTCGGCGCGACCGGGAAATAGCCGCCCTTGGGGCGAACCTTGTAGCCGAGGTTGGGGCTGCCGTCGGCTTCGGTGGTGCGGCCCGTGTTCCACCAGCCGGCGATCGAATCCACTTTGTGGAACGAGCCGTTGATCTGGGAGTCGAAGCTCACGGAGTCGAAGATGTAGAACTCGGCTTCGGCGCCGAAGTAGGCGGTGTCGGCGATGCCGGTGCTGGTGAGGTAGCTCTCGGCTTTCCGCGCGATGTTGCGCGGGTCGCGCGAATACGGCTCACGGGTGAACGGGTCGTGGACGAAGAAGTTCAGGTTCAGCGTCTTTGCGGCCCGGAACGGATCGATGCGGGCGGTTTCCGGGTCGGGCAGCAACAGCATGTCCGACTCGTGGATGGACTGAAAGCCGCGGATCGACGAGCCGTCGAAGGCGAGGCCATCCTCGAATACGCTTTCATCGAGCGCAGCGGCCGGGATCGTGAAATGCTGCATAACCCCCGGCAGGTCGCAGAATCGAATGTCGACGTACTCAACGGACTCGTCGGCGACGAGCTTGAAAATGTCGGCGGCCATATTGGTCTCCTTCACGTGCAGACAGCCAAACGATAGGCAGCACACATTTCCTGGACATCATCCAGTTATTGCGTTGGCGTAACACAAACCTCACGGGAAGCTCGCTGTCCTGCGAACTAGCATGTTTGCTAGGTCGGGGTATATCGTGGCGTTGCCTGTGAGATTTTTCAGGCAGGAACGCCGTTCAACGTCGCACGGACCAATCCCCTTGACCGCTTGTCCATACCGGGCAACGGGCAAGGACGTGCGAAGGGTCAGGTGGCGATGGCACCCAGTCGGGTGGGGCTCTACAACCCCGCGTTCGAACACGACGCGTGTGGGGTGGCCATGGTGGTCGATATCCATGGCCGGCGCAGTCGCGACATCGTCGACAAGTCGATCACGGCGCTGCTCAACCTGGAGCACCGCGGCGCTGCCGGAGCCGAACCGAACAGCGGTGACGGCGCCGGGATCCTGATTCAGATTCCGGACCTATTCCTGCGCGCCGTAACCGATTTCGACCTGCCGCCCGAAGGCAGTTACGCCACCGGGATCGCCTTTCTTCCGCAGTCGGCCAAAGAGTCGGCGGCAGCGTGTGTCGGCCTGGAGAAGATCGTCGAGGCCGAGGGCCTGCAGGTGCTCGGCTGGCGCGAGGTACCGATCGACGACTCGTCGTTGGGCGCGCTGGCTCGGGATGCGATGCCGACCTTCCGGCAGCTGTTCATCGGCGGGGCGTCGGGCATGGCCCTGGAGCGCCGGGCCTATGTGGTGCGCAAGCGCGCCGAGCACGAGCTGGGCAGCAAGGGTCCCGGACAGGATGGTCCGGGACGGGAGTCCGTCTATTTCCCAAGCCTTTCCAGCCGGACCATGGTGTACAAGGGCATGTTGACCACGCCGCAGCTCAAGGCGTTCTACCCCGACCTGGCCGACGAGCGGATGCAGAGCGCGCTGGGCATCGTGCATTCTCGGTTCTCCACCAACACCTTCCCGTCGTGGCCGCTGGCCCATCCGTTCCGCCGTATCGCGCACAACGGCGAGATCAACACCGTCACCGGCAACGAGAACTGGATGCGCGCCCGCGAGGCGCTGATCCGCACCGACGTCTTCGGCCCCGAAGGCGGCCAGCGCAGCGCCGACAAGCTGTTCCCGATCTGCACGCCGGGCGCCTCCGACACGGCTCGGTTCGACGAAGTGCTCGAGCTGCTGCACCTGGGTGGCCGCAGCCTGCCGCACGCGGTGCTGATGATGATCCCGGAGGCCTGGGAACGGCACGAAAGCATGGACGGGCCCACCCGGGCTTTTTACGAGTACCACGACTCGCTCATGGAGCCCTGGGACGGCCCGGCCTCCATGACCTTCACCGACGGCACGGTGGTGGGCGCGGTGTTGGACCGCAACGGCTTGCGGCCATCGCGTATCTGGGTCACCGAAGACGGGCTGGTGGTGATGGCGTCCGAGGCCGGAGTGCTCGACCTGGACCCGGCCACTGTGGTGCACCGGCAGCGGTTGCAGCCCGGGAAGATGTTCCTGGTGGACACCGCCGCCGGGCGGATCATCTCCGATCGTGAGATCAAGTCGACGCTGGCCGGCGAACGGCCGTACCAGCAGTGGATCGATGAGTGCCTGATCGGCATCGACGAGCTTCCCCCCGGTGACGCAGCCCGGATGGAGCGTCACCGGGTCCTGTTGCGCCAGCAGATATTCGGCTACACCTACGAAGAGCTCAATCTGGTGCTCGCGCCGATGGCGCGTGCCGGCGCCGAGCCGATCGGATCGATGGGTACTGACACCCCGGTGGCGGTGCTCTCGGCGCGCCCGCGCCTGCTGTTCGACTACTTCCAGCAGTTGTTCGCCCAGGTCACCAACCCACCGTTGGACGCCATCCGTGAAGAGGTGATCACCAGCCTGCAGGGCGCGCTCGGCCCGGAGGGTGATCTGCTCAACACCGAAGAACCCACCTGGCGGCAGATCGTGCTGCCGCAGCCGATCCTGAGCAACTCCGAGCTGGCGAAGCTGGTAAAGCTGGACCCGCAGCAGCGGATCGGTTCCCGGGGGCCGCACGGGCTGTCCACGGCCGTCATCAGCTGCCTGTATCCGCCTGCCGCCGGCGGTGCCGGACTGCGCGCAGCGCTCAAGCAGGTGTGCGCTCGGGCCTCGGAGGCGATCGCCGAGGGTGCCAGCTTCCTGGTGATCTCCGACCGGGAGTCCGACGAGACGATGGCTCCCATCCCGTCGCTGTTGGCCACGGCCGCGGTGCATCATCACCTGGTCGCCGAGCGGACCCGCACCAAGGTGGGCTTGGTGGTGGAGTCCGGTGACGCCCGCGAGGTGCATCACATGGCGGCGCTGATCGGGTTCGGTGCCGCCGCCATCAACCCGTACATGGCGTTCGAGTCCGTCGAGGACATGCTCGACCGGGGCCTAATCGAAGGCTTGCAGGGGCCCCAAGACCGTGACAAGGCGTTGTCCAACTACGCCAAGGCCGCCGCCAAGGGTGTGCTGAAAGTCATGTCCAAGATGGGGATCTCGACGCGGGCGTCCTATACCGGCGCGCAGCTGTTCCAGCCCATCGGTATCTCCCAAGACGTTCTCGACCAGTACTTCACCGGCCTGTACTGCCCGATCGGCGGTATCACCCTCGACGACATCGCCGCCGATGTCGCCGCCCGCCACGGGCTGGCCTACCTGGACCGCCCGGAAGAGCGGGCGTACCGCGAACTGCCGGTGGGCGGGGAATACCAGTGGCGTCGCGAGGGCGAACACCACCTGTTCAACCCGGAGACGGTGTTCAAACTGCAGCACTCCACCCGGACCGGCCAGTACGAGGTCTTCAGGGAGTACACCAAGCTGGTCGACGACCAGAGTGAACGCCTGGCCACGCTGCGCGGTCTGCTGCGGTTCAAGGCCGGGGAGCGGCCACCGGTTCCTCTGGAAGAGGTGGAACCGGCCACCGAGATCGTCAAACGGTTCGCGACCGGCGCGATGAGTTACGGATCGATCTCCGCCGAGGCACACGAAACCCTGGCGATCGCGATGAACCGGATCGGCGGCCGCTCCAACTGCGGTGAGGGCGGCGAGCACGCCGACCGTTTCCTTCCCGACGCCGACGGTTCCTGGCGGCGTAGCGCGATCAAGCAGGTCGCCTCGGCGCGATTCGGCGTGACGAGCGAATACCTGGTCAACTGCACCGACCTGCAGATCAAGATCGCGCAGGGGGCCAAGCCCGGCGAGGGCGGTCAGCTTCCGGGCAACAAGGTGTATCCGTGGATCGCCGAGGTCCGGCACGCCACCCCGGGCGTCGGGCTGATCTCTCCACCGCCGCACCACGACATCTACTCCATCGAGGACCTCAAGCAGCTGATCCACGACCTGAAGAACGCCAACCCGGAGGCTCGCATCCACGTGAAGCTGGTCGCCGAGAACGGTGTGGGAACAGTGGCGGCGGGAGTGTCCAAGGCGCACGCCGACGTGGTGTTGATCTCCGGTCACGACGGGGGCACTGGGGCGGCGCCGCTGACCTCACTCAAGCACGCCGGAGCTCCGTGGGAGCTGGGCCTGGCCGAAACCCAGCAGACGTTGCTGCTCAACGGACTTCGGGACCGGATTGTGGTGCAGGTGGACGGCCAGCTCAAGACCGGGCGCGACGTGGTGATCGCGGCGCTGCTGGGGGCCGAGGAATTCGGCTTCGCCACTGCGCCGTTGGTGGTCTCGGGTTGCATCATGATGCGGGTCTGCCATCTGGATACCTGCCCGGTGGGGGTGGCAACTCAGAACCCGGAGCTGCGCGAAAGGTTCAGTGGCCGGCCGGAGTTCGTCGAGAACTTCTTCTGGTTCATCGCCGAAGAGGTTCGCGAGTACCTTGCGGCATTGGGATTCCGCACCATCAACGAGGCAGTCGGGCAAGTGAACGCGCTGGACACCACGTTGGCCCGCGCCCACTGGAAGGCGCACAAGCTCGACCTCGCACCGGTTCTGCACGAACCGGAGTCAGCGTTCATGAACCAGGATCTGTACTGCACCTCCAGTCAGGACCACGGTCTGGACAAGGCATTGGACCAGCAGTTGATCGCTATGAGCCGCGAGGCTCTCGATTCGGGCACCCCGGTGCAATTCACCAGCGCGATATCCAACGTCAACCGGACTGTCGGCACCATGCTCGGCTATGAGGTCACCAAAGCCTATGGTGCCCAGGGGTTGCCGGACGGAACCATCGACATCACCTTCACCGGGTCGGCCGGCAACAGCTTCGGTGCATTCCTCCCTCCGGGCATCACCCTGCGGGTCTTTGGCGACGCCAACGACTATGTCGCCAAGGGTCTGTCCGGTGGCCGGATCGTGGTCCGCCCCCCGCTGGATGCGCCGGTCGGCTACATCGCGGAGGAAAACATCATCGGCGGCAACGTGATTCTGTTCGGTGCCACGTCCGGCGAAGTGTTTTTGCGGGGCGTGGTCGGCGAACGGTTCGCGGTCCGCAACTCCGGTGCGGTGGCGGTGGTCGAGGGAGTCGGCGACCACGGCTGTGAGTACATGACCGGGGGCAAAGTGGTGGTGTTGGGCCCGACCGGGCGCAACTTCGCCGCCGGCATGTCCGGGGGAGTGGCCTACGTCTATGACCCGGACCGGGAGCTGGGTGCCCGGCTGAACACCGAGATGGTTGACCTCGACACGTTCGACGATTTCGACGCCGACGACGTGGCCTGGCTGCGTGACGTGCTGGCGGCGCATGCCGCCGCCACCGACTCGGTGCCCGCCCGCGCGATCCTGGCCGATTGGGCCAACCGCGGAAGGGACTTCGTCAAAGTGATGCCGCGCGACTACCGGCGAGTGCTCGCCGCGGTCGCCGAGGCGAAAGCCAGCGGCACAGATCCAGAGGAGGCGATTATGGCGGCGGCTCATGGCTGACCCGAGAGGATTTCTCACCAACACCCAGCGCATCCTGCCGCTGCGTCGACCGGTCTCGGAGCGGCTGGGCGACTGGAACGAGGTGTATCAGGATTTCGCCGAGGACACCCTGCGTCAGCAGGCGGGACGCTGCATGGACTGCGGTATTCCTTTCTGCCACAACGGCTGCCCGTTGGGCAATCTCATCCCGGAGTGGAACGACCTGGTGCGTACCGGGCGCTGGCGTGAGGCGTTCGATCGGCTGCATGCCACGAACAACTTCCCAGACTTCACCGGGCGGCTCTGTCCCGCGCCATGCGAGCCCGCCTGTGTGCTGGGCATCAACCAGCCGCCGGTGACCATCAAGCAGGTCGAATACGAGATCGTCGAGCGCGGCTTCCAAGAGGGCTGGGCGGAGCCGATCCGGCCGTCGGTGCTCACCGGCAAGTCCGTCGCGGTGGTGGGTTCCGGTCCGGCAGGCTTGGCTGCTGCCCAGCAGCTGACTCGGGCGGGGCACACCGTCACGGTGTTCGAGCGCGACGACCGGATCGGTGGGCTGCTGCGCTACGGCATTCCAGAATTCAAGATGGAGAAGCGAATCCTGGACCGGCGGCTGGAGCAGATGGTCGGCGAGGGAACGACGTTCCAGACCGGTGTGAACGTCGGCGTGGACCTGACGGTCGAGCAGCTGCGCGCGGACTTCGACGCTGTTGTGTTGGCCGGCGGTGCTACCGCCTGGCGCGACCTGCCGGTTCCGGGCCGGGAGCTGGACGGCATCCATCAGGCGATGGAATACCTGCCGTGGGCGAACCGGGTGCAGGCCGGCGATCTGGCCGAGCCCCCGATCACCGCGCACGGCAAGAAGGTGGTCATCATCGGTGGTGGTGACACCGGCGCCGACTGCCTGGGCACGGTGCACCGCCAGGGCGGGACCTGCGTGCACCAGTTCGAGATCATGCCGCGCCCTCCGGAGATTCGTGACCCCTCCACGCCGTGGCCGACCTATCCGTTGATCATGCGGACGACGTCAGCGCACGAAGAGGGTGGTGAGCGGGTGTTCTCGGTCAACACCGAGGCGTTCACCGGACGCGACGGCCGGGTGACCGGGTTGCGGGCCCACGAGGTGCGCCGCCGGGGCGGCGGTTTCGAGAAGGTGGACGGCACCGACTTCGAGCTGGAAGCCGACCTGGTGCTGCTCGCGATGGGCTTCGTCGGGCCGGAACGCTCGCCGCTGCTGGCCGACCTGGGTGTGGAGTTCACCGAACGCGGCACCGTGGCACGCGACGCGGAGTACGCCACCGCGGTGCCGGGTGTCTACGTCGCCGGGGACATGGGTCGAGGCCAGTCCCTGATCGTCTGGGCGATCGCCGAAGGACGCTCCGCAGCGGCCAGTGTGGACCGTTATCTGATGGGTCGCACCGCATTGCCGTTGCCGATCGTCTCGACGGCGGCACCCATTCGGTAGCAGCGGGCAGCTGGTCAGGTATCAGCGCTGCGCGTGGCGGCGTGGCGCGAGCAGGATGCGGGCCGCCAGGTCGAGCAGGTAGCCCAGTACACCGATGACGGCGATCACCGCGACCACCTGGTCGTAGGCGAGCTGATCGCGGGCGTTGAGGATCTGGTACCCGAGACCGGACCGCACGCCGAGCATTTCGGCAGGCACCAGCACCACCCAGGCGATGCCGAGGGCGAGCCGCAGACCGTTCTGTACCTGTACGCGGACCGCCGGCAGCACCACTGCGGTCAACTGCTCGAACCGGCTGGCGTGCAACGACCGCGCGACATGGAGATATCCCGGGTCGATCGCATGTACCCCGGCGACCGTTCCGAGCAGCACCGGCCAGACCGCCGCGGCGGCGATCAGGAAGATCACCGGCTGGCTGCCGATACCGAACACCGCCACGGTGATCGGGGTCCACGACAGCGGAGAGATCATCCGCAGGAACGCCACCACCGGCCCGGCCGCCCGCTCCGCGGTGCGGCTCAGGCCGATGAGCAGGCCGGCCGGGATGCCGACCAGCGCGGCGATCAGCAGACCGATCAGCAGACGGTAGAGGCTCACGGCGGTGTCGGCCACCAGCACGCCCCGACTGACCAGGTCCGCCAGCGCCGCAAGGACATGCTGCGGTGCGGTCTGCCGCAGCAGTGACTGCGGCGCGCAGAGTGCAGATGTGGCCGCCCACCACAGCGTGATGGCAACGCCGACACTGGCGACCGGCGGCCATACCCGCGGCCACCACCGAGACCGCCCGCCCGCATCGGCACCGGGGCCGGGCTGGTCACTGCGCTGCACTGCGACGGTCGTCATGAGGCGAGTACCTGTTCTTCTCGGGTGAGGGATGCGGCCAGGCCGAACGCGCCGGGCCCGCCGTGTTGCGCCAGGGCAGATCGCACGAACTGGTCGTCGACGAGGTCAGCGTGCACCCGGGCGGGATCCAATCGGTCCAGGAAGCGGCGATCGCCGTCGATGACCGTCTCACCCATGGCCTCGACGAGGCGGTGGGTGAAGCCGGCAAAGGGAAACGGGGTGAAGCCCAACCGCTGCGGCTGCCAGTCCGGATGCGCCAGCGGATACGGGGGATCGGGATAGGTGAGCGCCAGCTGCACCGCCGGCACCGGTTGCGGCAGGTAGTGGCCCCCGCCAAGGGCTTTGGCCGCTTTGACGCGGTCGGAGTTCAGCAGCAGCTGGGCGCCGACCACGGCGTCGGTCACCTGTTGGATGGCGGTGGGTCGCTGGGCGATCACGTCGTCGCGGGTGATGAGCACGCAGCAGGCGTGGTCACGCCAGACGTCGCCGAGGAAGGTGTGGATGCGGCCGATCTTCTTGATCTGGGCGACCGCGTTGAACGGGTCTGCCACGACGTAGCCGCCGATCGAGCGGTTGGCCAGTGCGGGCACCATGTCCGATGGGCTCATCACGATCAGCTCCACGGTGCGTGCGGCGCGAGAAGCGCTGCGTCGCACGACTGGTCGCAATCCGTGCGCGCGCAGCAGCTGCTGCAGCACGATGTTGTGGATGGACCACCAGAACGGGATGGCCACTTGGGTGCCGGCCAGGTCCGCCAGGTCCTTGATGTGCGGCGCCACGGTCAGCGCCGAGCCGTTGGTGTGATTCCAGCCCAATACTCGAACGCCGCCGCCCAGGGCGTAGCGCAGCTGGACGGCCATCGGCATCAGTAGATGCACCACATCCACTTTGCCGGTGACGAAGGCCTCGCCCAGCGCTGCCCAGCTGCGGAACAGCACGGGTTTGGCCGAACTGACCAGCCCGGCCGGATACAACGCGGCGCTGTGCGCCAGCAACAGTGGGGCGGCGTCAGTGATCGGCAGGTAACCGATGCGCAGCGGGCCGGTGCTGTCGGAGGCGCGGCCGACGGTGGCACTGCGGGCCAGATCGCCGATCCCGAAGACGCCGCCGGCCGCCGCGGCAGCCGCCGCGCCGATCAGCAGGCCGCGCCGGGTCAGCGTGGTCACGCCCGCACTCCTACGTCGCCGACGCGGTCGGCGTCGTAGTGCGCCAAGATCTCCTGTCGCAGGCCGGCGTGATCGTCCGCTGCGGTGCCGCCGACCAGCCACTCGTTGCGCAGTCGCCCGTCGGCGCCGAGCAGCACGACCCGCTCGGCCAGCCGCAGTGCTTCGTCGACATCGTGAGTCACCAGGACAACGGTCACCCCCAGCTCCGCTGCCAACTGCGCCAGCCAGCCCTGTAGGTCGGTGCGGGTGGTCGGGTCCAGGGCGCTGAACGGTTCGTCGAGCAACAACAACCGCGGGTTGGTGGCCACCGCGCGCAGAATGGCCACCCGTTGCGCCTGACCTCCCGACAGCTGATCGGGGTAGCGATCGGCCAGCTGGTCGACACCGAATCGGGCCATCAACTCAGCGGCGCGCGCCGGGTCGAAGTCAGCGCGGTGGGCGGCGAATCGCCGTGCGTAGGCCACATTGTCGGCGACGGTGAGCCAGGGCATCAGCAGCGGCCGCTGGAACACCACACCGGTACGTGGCCGGTTGCCGTCGGAATTCCAGGTGACAGTGCCGCCGTCCAGCGACTCCAGCCCGGCCAGCACCCGCAGCAGTGTCGACTTGCCGCTGCCACTGCTGCCCAGGACCGCGACGAACTCCCCGTCGCCGACCGAGATATTGATATCGCGCAAGACGGTGACGGAGCCAAACCGCTTGCTGCCCTGGGCTACACGTACCGACTCAGTTCCCACCGCAGTTGTCCTTCCGATGGCGATTGGATGGGGAGAAAGGCCGCTTCCCGAAAGCGCCGGTTGGCCGCGCTGCGGGTGGCGTAGCCGGCGCCGCCGGCCAACGTCGATTCCAGCCGGGTGGCGTTCACCGCGGTGGTCGCGGCGTCCAGGCGCAGCCGAATGATCTCGGCGAGGCCGGCCGCGTGCGAGCGGCCGGCCAGCGTGAACAGCTTGTCGCGCAGCTCGTGGAGCTGTTGGCCGAGTTCGGCGCGCTCGGTACCGAACTGCTCGGCCAGCCTGCCGCCGGCCTGCCCGGCGCCCTCGAGCGCGGCGGCGGCCACTCCGACGCAGAAGGCGGTCTGCAGCAACAGAAATGTCGGTCGAATCGTGCTGACGAAGGACGCCAGGTCGTCGGTGAGAATCTGCTCCGGTGAGACCGCGACATCGTGCAGGCGCAGCGATGTCGAGGCGGTGGCCTCCAGCGCCATCAAGTCCGGAGCCGGGTTGATCGTGATGCCCGGAAGATTCGCATCGACCACCGCAACCAGGGTTGCACCGTCGGGGCGGCGGGCCGGCAACACGATCAGGGAATCGTCGAAGACGTTGGACGCCCAGTGAATCGGTCCGGTGATCCGCAGATCGTCACCGGAGCCCTCGGCGACCAGCGGAACCGGGCCCAGGCCGGCGACCTGCTTGAGCCCGGCGGCCATCGCCGTCACTCCAGCGCGGGCGCCGGTGCTCAGCGCCTCCAGCCTGCCCTCCCGTGCCGGCGCCGGCGCGTGGGCCAGGTAGGTCACCGCCATGGTGTGCGCCCACAATGAGAATCCGACCGCCAGGCTCGCCGCCGCGGTGTGTTCGATCATGGAAACCAACTCCGGCAGGCCGTCGTCGCGCAGTGCCGCCTCGAAGAATCCCGCCGACCCGAAGCGGGTCAGGTCGTCACGGACGTCAAGACCACCGGAGTCGAGCGCCTCGGCGCGGTCCGCCACGATCGCGGTGAGGTCGGCCAGCGCGGTGTGCACGAGGTGCACCGGAGCGCTCACCGTTGCTCGCCTTCCAGCCGGTGCAGTCGGTCGATCGGGGTGGTGACGGCCTCGCGAGCCCGGCGGACCGCGGTCTCGTCCGGGGCGTCGTAGAAGCACAGGCACTTGTCCATGTCTTCGCGCACGTAGGTGCGCAAGAAGGTCACCTCGGGGACATCGGCGTATTTCGGCGACTTGGCCTTCTTACGGGCCAGATAGGTGTCCATGTCCAAATCGGCGGGCAGGTCCCATTCGACGAGATAGCCTGCGCCGGGGCGGGCGGCTTTGAGTTCCGCGAGTTCGGCGCCGACCAGTCGTACCGGGTGCGGACCGCTGGCCTCGGCCACCGACAACGTCGCCGCGTCGATCGAAGGCGCCTGACAGGAGCCGAATTCCGCGATCGCGAAGATCCGGTGCGCCTCACCGGTCACCTGGGCCTCGATCAGTTCGCCGCCGTCTCGGTGGATGACGGCGTCGAGTTCCTTGATTGCCCGGTCGGCGTCGGAGCGGTCGAGGCGCAGCGGAGCGATCTCGTAGAGGTACAGAGTCATGGGATTGTCCTTTCGCCGTCGGATGGCTACGACGGTGCCAGCGATAGACAACCCTGTCTATCGAAGCGACTGGGTTAATCTGCTGCCATGACGCGCACGACCGGATCGGGCCGGGATCAGGCCTCGCACGCCACGCGCGGCGCGCCGCCCGCGCAACGTCTGCTCGAGAAGGCAACCGAACTCTTTGCGGCACAAGACATTCGGGAAGTGGGTATAGACCGGATCTTGGCCGAAGCCGGGGTCGCCAAGGCGAGCCTTTACAGCCTCTACGGTTCAAAGGACGCGCTCGTGCTGGCCTACCTCCATGCTTTGGATCAGGCTGATCGCAAGCGCTATCGCGGTGCCGCGGCTCGACTGGACGATCCCGTCGAGCAGATCCTGTTGTTCTTCGACCTGGCCGCGGCGGCCGCCAAGAAGCGCCGCTACCGCGGGTGCCTCTATGTCAACGCGGCCGGCGCGTACGCGGGGACCGAACTCGAGCCGGTGGTGGCGCATCGTCGCTGGATGCACACGACGTTGGCGGGTCTCCTCGCTCAAGCCGGTGTTGCCGACGCCGAGGAGCGGGCGGGCGACCTGCAGTTGCTCTATGACGGCGCATTGGTGGGCTCCAAAGTCGAACGGTCCGTCGCGCCGATCGTTCGAGCTCGTCGGCTGGCCGCCGAACGACTCACGACTACAGCCCCACGCGTCACTTGAACAACTTCTACCTCAAGTGTCGGCGCGTCGTGTTTTGTTTGCCATGCGACGGGTGTCTAATGGTCAGCTATGTGATCCGCGTTAACAGCTCGTTAACATGGTCCGCATTATTCCAATCTGGTCCGAACCGGGGCGGGGGTCAGCGCCGTGTACATCAACCCGATATACCGATACCGGATGGGCCGTATGGCCTGGTCACTGCTGCGGCATCCGCGCAGGAGCCGGGAGTTCCCAGCCAAGCACGAGCGGTTGATCACCGCTGACGAACTCTTGCGCTTCGCGACGTAGGTTCGACCGAACCGGCGGGAGCGGATTCCCGAGCGGAGTTTGCTGACTGTTATCAGTTCGTAATCCGCGCCAGCAGGCCGGACTCGCGGATCGCTTCGGCCAACGGTTCCAGCACCGCCGGGTCGTAGGGCGCCGGCAGGTAGACGATCGCCAGGTCCAAGCCCTCGGCGCCCAGGGCTGCGGCGTCCTCCATCAACCGGCCGTAATCGAGATCCGGCTGCAACCGCAGGTGCGCCGACAAGGTGATCTGCTTCGGGTCGCGTCCGATATCGGCGCAATGGCCGGCCAACACGTCGCGCTTGCGGGCGAACTCGGCGGCAGTGCCGCCGACGAAGTTCCAGTGCTGGGCGTATTTCGCCGTGATCTTCAGGGTGCGCTTCTCGCCGCTGCCGCCGATGCAGATCGGCGGGTGTGGGCGCTGCGGCCCCTTGGGCTCGTTGCGGGCGTCGGTCAGTTGGTAATAGGTGCCGGAAAAGGTGGTGGTGTCCGCGCTCAACAGGCCGATGAGGACCTGGCAGGCCTCCTCGAAGCGGTCGAAGCGCTCGGAGATGCTGCCCAACTCGATTCCGTAGGCGCCCGACTCCTCTTCGTTCCAGCCCGCGCCGATTCCCAGCTCCAACCGTCCGCCGGAGATGATGTCGAGGGCGGCGGCCATGTTGGCCAGCACGGCGGGATGGCGATAGTGGATCCCGGTCACCAAGGTGCCCACTCGCAACCGGGTGGTCGCCTGGGCCAACGCCGTCAGGGTGGTCCAGCCCTCCAGGCACGGCCCGGTGGGGTCGGAGAAGATCGGGTAGAAGTGGTCGAAGGTCCAGCCGGACTCGTAGACGTCGATATCGTCCGCGGCTCGCCAGACCGCCAGCATGTCGGCCCAGGTGGTGTTCTGCGGTGAGGTCTTGAACGCGAAGCGCATCCCGCCGAGCCTAGCGGCGATCACCAGGTCGGTGAATCCGCGAACTCAGGTGGTGGGAAGTAGGCTCACCCGGTGGACATAACCCTGGGGATCGACACCAAGGTGACCCTGTTGGCGGCCGGCCTGATCTTCCTGCTGGCGCTGCTGCTGGGGGTATGGAAGTACCAGCAGATCGCCACCTCGGAGAATCGCCAGGCGCACGTCTACGTTGACATCGCACACCGAGCGGCGCTGATGTACTCCTTCGCCACGCTGTTGGTGGCGGTGTTCGTCGAACTCAGCGGCTGGCCGACCTGGGTCAACATGACCGCGGCGATGGTGGTGGTGTACTTCTTCGTCACCGCGATCGGCAGCTACATGCTGCACGGCGCACTGCGTGACACCACGAACCAATTCGAGTCGGGCGGCTGGTTCCTGCGCGTCGGCATGGTGTTGCTCATCGTGGGCGAGATCGGCGGTTTCTCGGTACTGCTGGCCGGATTCGGCGCCGCTCAGTTCTGAGCGGGCCTCAGGACGCCTGACCGTAGATGCTGCTGACCCAGACGTGGGTCAGCGTGTCGACCACCTTCTCGTGGGGCACCGACGGCTGCTCGGCCACCAGCGCTGCCATCATGGTGCGTTCGTTCATCTGATTCAGCGACGTCGCGAGATCCAGCGCGTCGATGGTCGCCGGCGCCGCGCCGCGCTCGCGTTCGGCGGTGATCATCGCGGCGGTCTGCTGGATCCATCGCTGCATGAAGCCGTTCCACATCGCTTTGAATTCCGGGCTGGTGGCCAGCGCCTCGGTGCCGGCCCGGGCGATCGCCCGGTGCGAGCTGAACGCGACGAAGAACGCCTTGATGCCGCTGCGCCAGATCCGGCGCGGGTCGGTGGGCAGCCGTTGCACCGCCCCGACGAACTCCGAGTCGGCGGCCGCGATCAGCGGTTCCAACAGTGAGAGCAGCACCGCGTCCTTGGACTTGAAATAGAAGTAGAAAGTGGGTCGCGAGATCCCCGCGCCCTTGGCCAGGTCGTCGACCGAGATCTCGGCCAGGGGACGCTGCTCGAGCAGCCGCTCGGCCGTGGCCAGGATCGCTAGCTCCCGATCGTCGCCGGACGGCCGCGCTGCACGGCGCCCATGACGGGTCGCATTTGGGCTGGCCATGGCGGCTACTTTACACGACGTCGATTTAATCAACAGGGTGTTGACTCACTCGACACACCGTTGATAATCTGGCGCCATGACTGAACACCTCGATGTTGTGATCGTCGGCGCCGGCATCTCCGGTATCAGCGCGGCCTGGCACCTGCAGAACCGCTGCCCGAACAAGAGCTACGTCATTCTGGAGGGCCGGGACAACCTCGGCGGCACGTGGGATCTGTTCAAGTACCCGGGCATCCGCTCGGACTCCGACATGTTCACCCTCGGTTTCCGGTTCAAGCCCTGGCGGTCGGCCCACTCGATCGCCGAAGGGGCGGACATCTGGAACTACATCAATGAGGCGGCCGTCGAGAACGGCATCGACAAGCACATCCGCTACCGCCACCGGGTGGTCGCCGCCGATTGGTCCGACGACGAGAACCAGTGGACGGTGACCGTTGACAACAACGGCCAGCAGGAGCAGATCACCGCGTCGTTCGTGTTCGCGTGCAGCGGTTATTACAACTACGAGGAGGGCTATTCGCCGGAGTTCCCGGGCTCGGAGGACTTCGCCGGCACCATCGTCCACCCGCAGCACTGGCCGGAGGATCTGGACTACGCCGGTAAGAAGATCGTGGTGATCGGCAGCGGCGCCACTGCGGTGACACTGATTCCCGCGCTGGCCAACTCCGGGGCCGGGCATGTGACGATGTTGCAGCGCTCGCCGACCTACGTCGGGGCGCTGCCGCTGGTGGACCCCATCGCGGTGCAGGCCAACCGGTTCCTGCCGAAGAAGGCGGCGCACTTCGTCAACCGCTGGAAGGCCATCGGGTTCAGCACCTTCCAGTACCAGTTGTCGCGGAAGTTCCCGCAGTACATGCGCAAGACGCTGATGACGATGGCCAAGCACCGGTTGCCGGAGGGCTATGACGTGCAGAAGCACTTCGGCCCGCGGTACAACCCGTGGGACGAGCGGCTGTGCCTGGCGCCCAACGGTGATCTGTTCAAGACCATCCGCGACGGCAAGGCCGACGTGGTCACCGACACCATCGCGAAGTTCACCAAGACCGGGATCCTGCTGGACTCCGGGCAGGAACTCGAGGCCGACATCATCATCACCGCGACCGGCCTGAACATGCAGCTGTTGGGCGGTGCGACGCTGTCGCGCAACGGCCAGCCCATCGAGCTGCCCAAGACCATGACCTACAAGGGCCTGATGTTCTCCGGCGTGCCCAACGCGGCCGTCAGCTTCGGCTACACCAACGCGTCCTGGACGCTCAAGGCCGACCTGGTCTCGGAGTTCGTCTGCCGGGTGCTCAACTACATGGACGAGCACGGCTTCGACCGGGTCGAGGCCCAGCACCCCGGCGATGCGGTGGAGGAGCGGCCGTTCATGGACTTCAGCCCCGGGTACTTCCGCCGGGCGATGGACACTCTGCCCCGGTCCGGTTCCGAGGCCCCGTGGCGGCTCAAGCAGAACTATCTGCTCGACCTGCGGCTGATCCGGTACGGCAAGGTGGACGAGAAGTCGCTGCAGTTCAGCAAGCACCGCGCCGCGGTGAGCGCCTAGCGGCGATCGCGAGGACGGCGGAGCCGGGCGAATGGGGGCACCTCCCGCTTGCGGGGGAGGGTCGCCGCCATCTCCTAGCGGCGCTCCGGCCAATAGTAGGAGTCGGGGTACGGTCGGGACCCGAACAGCGCGGTCCCGATCCGTACTTCGGTGGCGCCCTCGGCGATCGCCAGCGCGAAGTCGCCGCTCATCCCCATCGACAACCTCGGCAGGTCGTGGCCGTGTTCGGCCGCGGTGTCCCGGAGCACCCGCAGTCGGCGGAAGCAGCCGCGGACCGTGCCGGGATCGTCGGTGTTGATGGCCAGCGTCATCAAACCGCGCACCCGCATAGTCGAGTAGCCGGCCAGCTCATCGAGGAACGGCAGCAGTTGGTCGGGATCCAGGCCGTACTTGCTGGGCTCGTCGGAGGTCTTGACCTGTACCAGCACGTCGATGACGCGGTTCTCGGCGCGCAGGTGGCGGTCCAGCGCCACGGCCAGCTTGGGCCGGTCCAGGGACTGCACCTCGGCGGCCAGCCGCGCCACCACGCCGGCTTTGTTGGTCTGCAGGTGCCCGATCATCACCCAGTCGATCCCGCAGTCGGCCAGCGGCCCGGCCTTGTCCTTGATCTCTTGGACCTTGTTCTCGCCGAACCGGTGCAAGCCCAGGCCGACCGCTTCTCGGATCAGCTCGGGACCGAAGGTCTTGCTCACCGGCAGCACGTCGACATCGCTCGGCAAACGCCCCGCGGCACGGCACGCGTCGTCGACGCGCGCGCGGAGCTGCTCCCAGCGCGTCCGCAAGGTCGCGTCCATCAGGTGCCGTCCTAGACGACGACGATGCCGTCGTCGTCGCTGTGCGCGATCGCGCCGGGCACGAAGGCGACGCCGCCGAACTCGACGACGACGTCGCGCTCGCCGGCGCCGGTCTTGGTGCTCTTGCGGGGATTGGTGCCCAGCGCCTTGATGCCGATGTCGAGGGTGCGCAGAGTCGAGGCGTCGCGCACCGCACCGTGGACGATCAGTCCCGCCCATCCGTTGCTGCGGGCCAACTCGGCGATGACGTCACCGACCAGCGCGGTGTGCAGCGAGCCGCCGCCATCGATCACCAGCACCCCGCCGTCGCCCGGCTCGGAGAGCACCGATTTGAGCAGTGCGTTGTCCTGGAAGCAGCGCACGGTGCTGATGCGCCCGGCGAATTCGGTGCGGCCGCCGAGCTGGCGGAACTGAACGTCGCAGCTGCGTACGTCCGGGCCGACCTCGTCGACCAGGTCAGCGGTCGGCCGGAAGCGCGCGGTCACCGCCGGTCAGCCTCGGCGCGCGCGCCGCAGCCGGCGAAGCAGCAGCAGTGCAAACACTCCGAGGATTCCGGCGGCCAGCAGCGGGCCGGGCGAACGTCGTACCGGTGACGCTGACGGGCTCAGCGGGTTGGGGGCGGTGTCCACCGTGGACTTCGCCTGGGCAGCCGCTTCTTTGGCACGCTCAGCGAGTTGGCCCGAGCCGTTGGCGGCGACCGCGGGCGGGGTGGGAGCCGTGGGGGTCGGGGCAGGCGCCGCGGGTGCACTCTTGGCGGGCGCCTTTTTCACCGGTGCCTTCTTGGCGGCCTTGGCCGGAGCTTTCTTGGCGGCGGCCTTTTTAGCCGGTGCCTTCTTGGCGGCGGCCTTCTTCGCGGGAGGCTTCGGCGGCGCCGGGGCCGGCGGGTCGGCCGGCAGGTCAGCGCCGGCTGGCGCCACCGGTTCGGGCGAAGCGGCGGACTCGTGGTCGGGCTGGCCTTGCGGTTCGGTCATACGGCAGCTCCTCTGGCGGGGTTCTCGTCTCGGATCAACTCGGCGACACCGGCAACGTTCCCATCATGCCAGCATCTGCCAGCGGTGGGCGCCGGCCAGAAGTCAGGATCGAGGCCGGTTGAGCCACAGACCGGCCCCGACGAGCGCCACCGCGCCGGCAACGAAGGGCCAAATCGGCAGGTCGCCCTGGGGATCGGCGTAGCGGCGCGGAATGGCGGGTGCCGCGTCACTGCGGTCGGTGACAGCCGGGCCCGGCTCCCCGTTGCCGGCTACCGTCAGCTGGAACGGCCACGAACCGGACACCACGTGCCCGTCGGCGGAGGTGACCCGATAGTGGACGGTGTAGGTGCCAGTGGGTCCCAGCGGACGCACCGCGACGCTGGCGACCGCGCCGTCCACCCGAGTGTCCCCGGTGGACCACAGGTGCCCGTCGGGACCCACTACCGTCATGGCCGCGAAGTCGGACTGAAGTTGCTCGTTGAAGGTGGCGCTGACGCGTTCCGGCCCACGCGACAGCTCCGCGCCACGGGCCGGGTCCGTCGACACCAGCACCGCATGCGCGGCGGCTACCCCGTTGGCCGCGAACAGCATCCCCAGCAGGAACACGCCCGCCAGTACGCCGCGCAACGCCCGCCTCACGCCCGCCGCCTGCCCAGGGCGATCGTGGCCGCCAGCGCGGCGACCAGCAGTGCGGCGCCGCCGAGCAGCCGGGCCGGATTGTCGGCGTGATGCTCGCCGGCCTCGGGTTCGACCTCCGGCGCCGGACCGGCGGAGACAGCCGGCTCCGGGTGCTGGGCGTGGTGCTCGGCTGCCGACGCCGGGCCGGTCCCCAGCTGCAGTGTGGGCACCGGGTGCTCCGCCTCGCCGCCGCCCGGCGGGGGCGTCTGGTCCCAGCGCACCTCGGTGCCGTCGGCGTATCGCTGTGCCGACGGGAAGTTCACCGTGTCGGCATCGGGCAGTCTCATCGCGATCCGGAAAAGCCCGAACTGGTCGGCGCCGATGCCGGCTCCGGCGGTGGCTGTCCAGGTCACCGAGCGCACCGCCCCGGACTTGGGGTCGCGGTCCAGACGTGCCGTCCAACCGGGCTTGGTCTCGGTGCGAGCCGAGGCCACGTCGGGCAGTGTCACCGTGAGTTCCGTTGTGGCAGAACCGCTCGGCGACTCGTTGGGGACCTCGAAGGTGACCATCGCAACCCCGCCGCGCACCGCGCCGGGGCTGCTGGCGTGGACATGCGCCCAGGCTGGTGCGGCGCCGGCAAAGAAGCCTGCGGTGATCGCCGCGGCCAGCGCGCACGCGCGCATCCGAGCGCTCATGACGGCAGCCCCAGCCGGGCCATCAGATCGGCGTCGATCCCATCGAGCTGGTCGCTGATCGAGGCGGAGGCGACTCGGCGACGATCTCCCGGCATGGTCTCGATGGCGGTCACGGCCGTCGACAGGTCCGACAACCGTTCGGTGATCGCCGAGACGAACTGCTTGGTCTCGGAGTCCTTGGGCTTGCGGTCTTGGACCAGGCGCAGGGTCTTCTCCGCCCCGGCGATCCGCGCCGAGAGCCGGGCGGTGTTTTTTGCGGGTCCGGAGAACTCGCCGATGCGAGCCACCGGCACCCCGAGCTGGGCGGCGCGCTGCTCGTCGATCAGGCCGCGCACAGCCATCGCGGCCCGGTACACCAGCGGCACGATGACAGGCGCCAGCATTCTGGTCACCACCAGCGTCCGGCGGACGCGGGCGGGCGAGAGGATCCGGCCGTCGCGGGCGGCTTTGAGTTGGCTTTCGGCGGCCTTGCGCGCGGCGCGGTCGCGGTTGCGGTCCGACTTGATCTGGGCTTTCAGTGCGCGGGCGTCCGCGCGCTGGGTGGCCTTGAAGCGTTTCGCCTCGCCCTTGGCGGCCAGCCGCGCCTCGAGTTTGGCGCCGGCCTTCAGCGCCCGTGCCTCGGCACGTCGGGTCGCGCGGCTCTTGCGTTTTCTGAACAGGCCCATCGCGGCCGCCTCCCCGGTGTCTCGCTGGAACCGATGAAGCCACCCTAATCGCGGCGCCGGCGCCTCAGGCGCTGAGGTGCTCCTTGCGGCGGAGCTCATCGATGCGGGCCAGGACGTCCTCCTGGGCCTCGGGCGAGAGCCCGACGGCCTGGGTCGCGATGCGCCGCACCCCGGCGTCGCGGATGCTGTCCAGCCACGACAACTCGGCGTCGAGCTTGGCGTAGTAGTCGTCGTCGGTGAAGAACGCCGGTTTGATCCGGAAGAAGTTGGCCAGCGCTGTCATGGTGGCGGTGGACGGGTTCGTCCGGTTGCCCGAGCGCAACTGCGAGAGGTAGGGGGCCGACATCGTGACGCCCTCTGCTTTGAGTGCCGCGATTACCTCGGCGGACGTATGCGGTCCGCGGCCGGGTGGATAGACCACATCGAAAAGGCGATTCAAGCGGACAGCGAACGTCGCGCTCATCGATAGGACCTCCAGGGGGGTAGGCAGGCGACCGACAGGCGCTCCGCGAGGGGGAAGCGGTAGCGCCTGATGATTTGCTGATCATCGTAGCGATAGTTACCGACACAACCAAGGGTGTTTCCGGAGCGAATTCGATCTTGAAGCACGAGATCGGGCTTGGTGCAGTTCATTCGGCGTACCGTAGAGATCGCTGTGGCCGGATTTTCTTGTCGTACCAAGCACAATTGCGTCGTCATCGGTGAACGAAGAGACCCACCAACATCACCCCGTTAGTCCTCGCTACTGGAAGCCCCTCCGGGTAAGTGAAGTTTCCACCGCGCGTTGGGCTGTCTGAGAGATTTGCTACCGAGTGGTGGAATCGTCTCCGGCGGTCTGTCCGGAACAGCGGAGGGAAGCCCGCCACAGCGCCGATCCCGATGCCACCGAAACCAGTCCGGCGACCGCGGTGATGGCCACCGGCCGCCAGCCCAGCGCCTCATCGAAGAGGATCCACAGGCCGCACGCCAGGAAGAGCAGTCCGGCCGCGGCATGCAGCAAGTGTTCGGGCAACCGACGGTGCAGCACCGTCCCCGCCGCGATCGCGACCGCGTCGGCCAGCACCATCCCGGCCGTCGCACCGAGCCACACGCCCAGCCAGTTGCGGTCACTGGCCAGCGCGACAGTCGCCAACATCGTCTTGTCGCCGAGCTCGGCCAACAGCACCGAGGACACCACCGCGAACAGCACGAATCGAGGCTCGCGGACGGTGGCTTCCCCGGGGGCGGAGTTGGTTCCCTCACGCCAGGTCCACGCCGCGAAACCGATGAAGGCGACGCCGGCGACGGCGGCGATCGGGCGGGCCGGCAACGTCAGCCCGAGGAAGTGCCCCACCGTCACCGAGATCCCATGGATGGCGAACGCCGCGATAGCCACTCCACCGAGAACCACCCACCAGCGGTGCCGCAGCGCGTAGGTCATGGTGATCAGCTGCGATTTGTCGCCGAGTTCGGCGAGGAAGACCACGCCCAGGCTGATCAGCATGGCGGCAAGCATGCGGGACGCCCTTTCGTCAGCTGCCGAGGCTAGTGACTGCCCGGCCCGGCCGCCAGCCGGCAGGGAATTTCGGCTGGCCGAATCCAAGGATCCGGCGACAGGACATTTGGGGGCGAATTGTCTTATGCGGCAAGCAGCATGGCCAATATCGCGGTGTCGGGGTGGCTGACCGGGTCAACACCGACCCGACTCACCATCGAGGTGACGGTGCCGTCGGATTCGGCTTCGACCCAGGCCGCCCGGTGCTCCAGGCCCAGGTAGGGCAGGCCGGGCAGCAGTACGCATCCGGAAGCCGCGCCCCGACATTCGGGCAGCGAGGGAATGGTCTCCGAGGGCGGGTGCAGCATCAGCAGCGCGGAGGGCTGACGGCCGGCGAAATACCCCGGTGCGATCGCCGACTCACCGGTAACGGTGCCCTCGGCCAGCAGCAATCCGACCGTGCCGGGGCCCGGGTTGTCGGGGAGTTCTTCGTGGGTGCCGAACACCGTTGTGGTGGGCAGCAACCCGGGCATCGAAGCGACGCGGACCGTGATGCTGAGCAGCTGGGTCCATTCCTTGGTCGAATCAGGCCAGCGGCCGAAGACCACGAATCCGTGCAGCTCGCCGCGGGAGTGAAATGGGGCGACTTCGATCGCCCGGCCGGACCCTGTCGTCTCCATCGCGCACCCTCCGCGACATTTTGGCTTGTTGGCTGACTCGCCTGCTCGCATTTCAGCGGGTGGGTTGTCTGGCAGCATGCGGCACGCGCAAAGCCGATTCAAGGGGACACGGCGCGGGGGTGGGTAACGAAACGGTGAAAAAACTAAGGTGGGGCGTCACGCCAACGGCGCGACGCCCCACCTCGGCCGGAAGTGCGGCTAGAAGATCAGCCCCGAAGTCTTCGAGGTGGCGGCCGCGAAACGCGACTGCACGTCGGCCCAGTTGACGACGTTCCAGAACGCTTTGACGTAGTCCGCCTTGACGTTCTTGTACTGCAGGTAGAAGGCGTGCTCCCACATGTCGACCTGCAGCAGCGGGATGATGCCCAGCGGCACGTTGGCCTGCTGGTCGTAGAGCTGGAAGGTCAGCAGTTTCCCGCCGAGGGTGTCGTAGCCGAGCACCGCCCAGCCCGAGCCCTGCAGGCCGTTGGCGGCCGCGGTGAACTGCGCACGGAACTTGTCGAACGATCCGAACGCGTCGTCGATGGCCGCGGCCAGTTCGCCCGTCGGCTTGTCACCGCCGTTGGGGGACAGGTTCTTCCACCAGATCGAGTGGTTGACGTGTCCGCCGAGGTGGAACGCCAGGTTCTTCTCGTTCAAGAAGATCGCGCCGTGGTCGTCGTTGGCCCGAGCCTCCGCGAGCTTCTCCAGTGCGGAGTTGGCGCCGGACACGTAGGCGGCGTGGTGCTTGCTGTGGTGCAGTTCGTTGATCTGACCCGAGATGTGCGGCTCAAGGGCTCCGTAATCCCAGTCCAAGTCCGGCAAGGTGTAGTCGGCCACGGGGTTCCTTCCTTCGGTCAGTACTGATCCGGTGTCGATCACCGTTGATCATTGTCGACAAGCGTTGACGGTCTAGCGGCACCCCATTCCCACCGCGGTCGCGGTGCGATAGGGCCACCTTCAACCACATTGCTCCAACGCCAGGTGTACCGCAACAACGGGTCGGGCTATCGCGCGGCGTCAGCCGACCCCGACCGACGGGCCGTGGTTCAGGCCAGGACGAGCACCAGCAGGAATGTCAGCAGCACCAGGGCGATCACTCCGGCGCGCAGCGACGCCAACAGGTAGGCGCGCTTGTAGGTGGACGATCCCGAATGCCAGCCCGACGCCGTTGCGACGGGTCCGGGTCCGATCGGTCCTGCCGTCATTCCCCTACCCCATACATCCCGGTTCCCCCAACTTCACCGTGCGGCCCACCCCCGTGAGACGCATCACATCAGTTCTGTGACGGCGATCATAGCGCTTTGTCTGTCCAGTGGAAAAATTCGACGGGATAACCCGACTTACCTGCACCGATGCGATCCCGGCGATGCCGGCCGCGGAGTGCGGGCCGCAGGCGGCTGCTTAGCCGATCAAGCGATTTCGCTCGACGTTGTTAGTCGGTTCGCTTCGACGATGCTGCGTTATCCACAACCGATGCGTCTGACGGCATGTAACAAGCACATCACCCCGCGTGCGGCTGTCGATGGGTGTGTGGATAAACCTGTGGAAACTGTGGATAGCCAGTAGTAGCTGCCCGGGTGCCGAGGCGGCCGTGTGGAACGTCTTTGACGCCGTTCGCCGGACGCTCCGGCGGCGGCTTCGCCGACCTTGCGCTCGCCGCTAGGCTGGTGCGGTGATCCAGGTGTGTTCCCGCTGCAACACGCGGTGGAACGTGCGCGACCGCCAGCGGGCCTGGTGCCCACGCTGCAACGGTGCGCTGTGGGCGCCGCTGACACCCGAGCAAGAAGCCGAGTTGCAGTGGACCCAACCCGGGCCCCCCGCGCCGCCGGCGGCATCCGGGCAGGCGCCGCCGCGGCTGGGGCCCGGATACCGCTGGATCGCGGTGCGGCCCGGTCCGCCGCCTCCGCAGCCACCCCAGCGGCGTCCGCTCGGGCCCACCCCGCGCTACTCGGTGATGCCGCGCTGGACCCTGATGGGCGGGCCGATTCGCGCTGCGGCACAGTCGAAGCCCGGGGAGCGGCCGGCGCCTACCGCGCGTTCGCTGGAGAAGACGCTGGGTGCCGCGATTGCCGCGCTGGGCGTCGCGGCCCTGGTGCACGTCTTGATCTATGTGTTGATGATCGTCAATCGCACCCGGCTGCTGAATCCCCTGATCGCCGGCGGCGCGGTGTGGCTGGGCCGGCTGGCCGGACTTGCCGCGATCGCCGCGGTGGTCGTCTGTGCCGTGGTGCTGACCAGGTGGCTGCTCGCCCGTCGTTCGGTGACCTTCGCCCGATTGCGTCTGCCCGAGTCGCGCCCGGCCTGGGCGGTATGGGCTGGATGCCTGGTGCCGGTAGTCAACCTGGCCTGGGCGCCGGTCTTTGTCATGGAGCTGGCCAAGCGGGAGGACCGGCTGGAACGGCTGCGCAAACCCATCGTGGTGTGGTGGGCCGTGTGGGCGGCCAGCACTGCCGCCGCGATCTTCGCCACCGCCACCAGTTGGGCCGACGGGGCCCAGGCCATTGCCAACAACATGGTGGCGACCGTGGTGGCGTACCTGCTCGGCCTGGCGGCCGTGGTGACTGCGGCCCGGGTGGTCGAAGGATTCGAGCGACGATCGATGGGGCGGCCCGCCCATCACTGGGTGGTGGTGGCCGATGGCCGCGACACCGCCGTCGTGTCGCCACCGGCTCCGGCAGCCGCGCCGAAGCCGGAAGAAGCCACGACACCGGCCCCGGCTCTTGAGTCCGACGGGCGGGAACCGGCAGCATAAGCCCATGACACCGGCCGGTGATGTCGTCTCGGAACACCCGTTCGTGGTCGCACACCGGGGTGCCTCCATCGACCGCCCGGAACACACCCTGGCCGCCTACGACTTGGCGTTGCAGGAGGGGGCTGACGGCGTCGAGTGCGATGTACGGCTGACCAGTGACGGTCACCTGGTCTGCGTGCACGATCGTCGGGTGGACCGGACCTCCAGTGGGGCCGGGGTGGTCAGCGAGATGACGCTGTCGCAACTGCAGCGCCTCGACTACGGCGGGTGGCACCGCAATGGGCAGACCGGTTCGCCGGAGGGCGCCGGAATCGGCGACACCGGCCTGCTCACTCTCGACGCGCTGGTTGCGCTGGTTCTGGACTGGCACCGGCCGGTGAAGATCTTCATCGAGACCAAACATCCGGTGCGATACGGCTCGATGGTCGAGCGCGAGGTGCTCGCACTGCTGCATCGATTTGGGCTCGCCGCGCCGGCATCGGCTTCACGGTCGCGGGCGGTGGTCATGTCGTTCTCCGCGGCGGCGGTGTGGCGGATTCGCCGGGCTGCGCCCCTGCTCCCGACGGTCCTGCTCGGGTCGGGTGCCCGTTATCTGGGTGGCGGCGCGGCGACGACGGTCGGTGCCACCGCGATCGGTCCGTCGATCGACACGCTGCGGGAACATCCGGAGTTGGTGGACCAGGCCGCCGCGCGGGGCCGCGCGCTGTACTGCTGGACCGTCGACCGCAACGAGGACGTCGACTTCTGTAGGGATATCGGGGTCGCGTGGATAGCGACGAATCAGCCCGCCCGAACCAAGGCGCGGTTGCGGGCGGGCTGATCGGCGGGCGAGGGGTTTACCCGCCGGCGATACGCGGCGCGCCGCTCTCTTGGCCCACCGTGATCTCGCGTGCGATGAAGGTCTCCAATTCGAACAGGTTGTGCCCCGCGCGGTCGGCGACCCGTAGCAGCCGGGTCATCAGGGCCACCTCCTCGATCTGCTCGCGCAGGAACCACTGCATGAACTGTTCACCGAGGTGATCGCCCTCATCGCGCGCGACGCTGGTGAGCCGGCTGATCTGCTCGGTGACGGTGCGCTCCTGCTCGAGCGTCAGTGCCAGTGCATCCCGCGCCGCGTCGAACTGGTTGCGTACCCCGTCGACGCCGGGAATCTCGACGCGGATGCCGCGGTCGAGCAGGTACTGCACCATCATCATCGCGTGGTTGCGTTCCTCGACCGCCTGGGCGTAAAAGAACTTCGCCAATTGTGGTAAATCCTCGCCGTCGAAATAAACCGCGACCGCAACGTATTGCTGCGCCGCGGTGAATTCGTGGTAGATCTGCTCTTGAAGCAGCGCGTGGAATTTCGTCTTATGGCTGTCGGTCTCGATCATGAACGCGATGCTACCCCTGGTCAGCACCGGTTTGCATCCAAGGCGAGGCTTACTCAGGTCAGCATTGCCTAAGTAAAGATAGGGTAGGCTGAAATTGCGTAATCGTGTGTGGAAATTAGGTTGGGCTCAATTGTTGGCGCTCGATGCGGGTGGTGTATCGCGACGCAATGCATCGAATAACTGGGCGGCCTGGGCGTGGTCCCACACCACCGCGTCGCCGACGTCGGTGTAAACGAACTCGCCGATCGGCACGGTCTGCATGGTGGTGGCGCCACGCAGCGCCCAGCCCAGCGCCGCCAGGTCCACGACGCCGGAGCCGTCGTCTACGGTCACCGCGTGTGCGGCGGCGTGCGGCACGGCGTACCAGCGCAGCGGGTTGAGCCAAACGACCGGATCGGCGATACGGGCCAGCAGCGCCGACAGGAACAGTCGCTGGTGGGCCATCCGGTCCAAGTCGGCGCGCGGCGTGGCCCGGCTACGCACGTAGCCCAGCGCGGCCGCACCGGCCAGCTGCTGGCAGCCGGCTTGCAGATTCAGCCCGGCCAAGGGGTCGTCGATCGGTTCGTCCGGGCACAGGGTGACGCCGCCGAGAGCATCGACGAGCGCGGCGAAACCGCCGAATCCGATCTCGAGATAGTGGTCCAGCCGTAAGCCGGTGGCCTGCTCCACCGTCCGGGTCAGCAGGGCAGCGCCGCCGAGGGTGTATGCGGCGTTGATCTTGTCTTCGCCGTAGCCGGGGATCGTGACGTAGGAGTCGCGCGGCAGAGACACCACCGTGGCCGGCGACTCTGAACCCGGGCCGGGCAGGTGGACGAGCAACACCGTGTCGGTGCGCCCGTCGCCGATGTCGCCGCCGGTGCTCAGGTCCTGCTGCTCCTGGGGTGTGAGATCGGCGCGGCTGTCCGTACCGACCAACAGCCATGTTGTCCCGCGGCCCGGCCCTGGACGGTCGGCGTAATCGGAGAACGCCGCGGTGCGTTGCAGCGCGGTGTCGAGCCAGGCCGCGGCCCCCACCAGGCCCGCCGTGGCGAGCAAGGCCCCCAGCAGAGCAAGCGCCGCCAGCCGGAGCGGCCAGGATCGCCGCCGGCGCGAAGCGGGCGTGCGCGGTATTGGTGGGCGCGGCGCGGGTGGGGGCGCCGGGCGCCGGCGCGGTTCTGCAGCAGGTGGTGCGGGGTGGGGTACCGGCGGCCGGACGACCCGCGGCGGCGGCGCGGCAGAGCCCGGCCGGCCATAGGGGTCGCGGTACAGCAGCGGTGGCGGCTCCCGACGCGGCGGCGGTGGAAGGTGCCAGGGCTGGCCCGGCCCGCGATCGCCGTTCACCCGCCCAATCTACGTACCGCGCAGCGACCGGGCGATCTCCGTCGCCGGCGCAACCGGTTGGTGGCCGCCGAACAGCCGCAGGTCACCGCGATCCCGCCGCATTTTTCTCAGGTCTTGTTAGTAATCTTCCGAACAAATCGTTATCTTGGCCACGTCAGTCGCCGCCGCGATCATGAAGAGAGGTCTACCCGCAGATGACTCGTCAGTGCAGCACGAAGCGGAACCGTCGGGTTGTCGGGCTGGGTACGGCAGTGGGGGCGTTTCTGGCTCTCAGCATGACCCCGTTGGCCCCGGCGCCGGTGGCGTCGGCCGAGGGCTTCGACGACGTGTTCGACCTGGCGCTGGCGCCGTTTGCGGATGCGACTACGGGCGGGCTGGACTGGGATGCGGTGTTCAGTCCGGCGGCATGGAACGCGTTTTTCGACCCGGCCCACTGGGATGACGTGCTGGCTGGGGCAGCGGTGGCGTCGCCGGGCTTCGTCCTCCCGGACCCGACGACGTTGATGAACAACTGGGTCTACACCCCGCTGTACACCGGTATCGATTGGCTGGTCAACAGCTCCTGGACGGCACCGATCGTCGACGGGGCCAACCAGGTCAGCGAGGCGCTGGGGCTGGGCCTGATGCTCGGCGACGGCGCGGCCGGTACGGCGGAGTCGGCCGCTGGTGGCGCGGGCGGCTGGTTGTTCGGTGATGGCGGGGCCGGCTGGGACAACACCGAGGTCAACGGCGTCGGCGGTGCCGGGGGCGCGGCCGGGTTCTTCGGCAACGGCGGCGCCGGTGGCGACGGCGGCGAGGGCGGTGCCGGTGGTGTCGGCGGGGCCGGCGGTTGGTACATGGGTGTGGGCGGCGCCGGCGGTGCCGGCGGCGACGGCGTGAACGGTGGCATCGGTGGCGCCGGCGGCGCCGGGATCGGGTGGATGCTGGGCATCGGCGGTGCCGGGGGCGACGGTGGCGACGGCAGTCACCTCGGCGGCAACGGCGGTGACGGCGGCAACGGCTCGATGTGGTTCGGCAGCGGCGGTGACGGCGGAGATGCCGGCAACGGCGTCTACCAAAGTCAGGGCGACCTGCCGGCCCTGGGCGGGGCCGGCGGCCTCGCCGGCTCGATGGGCACCCACGGCGCGGTGGGCCACTTCGGCACGCTGGAGGGCGCCCCGGCAAGGGCTGCGGCAGAACTCGGCACCGCCGGCAATTGGATCGTCGACA
Organism: Mycolicibacter heraklionensis; assembly: GCF_019645815.1. Classification (NCBI taxonomy): domain Bacteria; kingdom Bacillati; phylum Actinomycetota; class Actinomycetes; order Mycobacteriales; family Mycobacteriaceae; genus Mycobacterium; species Mycobacterium heraklionense. Next base: position 4,884,043 of record NZ_CP080997.1, on the reverse strand, counting down.
TCGACGGCCGGGTGGTCATCCTGCAGGGCGTCAACCAGGTGTACAAGTCGCCTCCGCTCACACCCGGCGGCGACGGCTTCGGCGACGACGACGCCGCATTCCTGGCCGCCAACGGCTTCACCGCGGTGCGGCTGGGGGTCTACTGGTCGGAGATCGAGCCGCAGCCCGGGGTGTACGACTTCGCTTACCTGGAGTCGGTCAAGGACACCATCGAGACTCTCAAGGCGCACGGCATCGTCAGCGTCATCGACATGCACCAGGACCTCTACAACGAGCAGATCGGTGGCCACGGCGCCCCGGACTGGGCCACCCTGTTCAACCCGAGCGACAACGACACCAGCTTCGCGTTCCCGTTCGCCTACGCCCTCAACCCCGCGCAGAACCAGGCCTGGGATGCGTTCTGGACCAACCAGAAGGTGGACGACATCGGGCTGCAGAACTCCTACGCCCGGATGTGGCAGACCGTCGCCGACTACCTGGGCGGCACCCCCGGCGTGGCCGGCTACGAGATCATGAACGAGCCGTGGCCCGGCTCGCCGTGGCTGACCAGCTTCCTCGGCTTCCCCTCCTTCGACCGCGAGACGCTGACGCCGTTCTACGACCAGGTGACCTCGGCGATCCGGTCGGTCGACTCGACCACCACGGTGTACTACGAGCCGAATGTGCTGTTCGGCAACGCGACCGCGGGCACCAACCTGGGCCCGGTCGACGACGACAACACCGTGTTCGCATTCCACGACTACTGCATCTTCGACGCCCTGGGCGGTGGCACCGCCACCGGATGCTCGCTGTGGGACGGGATGATGATGGAAGGCGCTCAGCGCTACATCGACCGCTACGACGTTCCCGCGGTGGTCACCGAGTTCGGTGCCACCCACAACGTCCCCACCATCGTCAGCCAGCTGAACTCGATCAACCCGCACATGTTCGGTTGGCTGTACTGGGGCTACACCAACGAGGCGGGCTCGCTGGTGCACGACACCAACCTGCCGCCGACTGGCGACAACGTCGACGAGCCCATCGTGGCGGCGCTGGCCCAGCCGTACCCGCAGGTGATCGCCGGAGTCCCGAACGCGTGGTCGTTCTCTAACGGAGTCTTCTCATTCAGCTACTCCACGGCGATGGCCGACGGCTCGGGCAGCTTCGGCGCCGGTTCGGAGACCAAGATCTCCATCCCGGAGATCCAGTTCCCGAACGGCTACCAGGTCAGTGTCACCGGCGGCCACGTCGTCTCGGCGGCCAACGCCTCGGTGCTGGTGATCGAGTCCAACGCCGGCGCCGGCACCATCAGCGTTACGGTGAACCCGAGTCAGCCGAGCGCCTAGCGCAGCCATCCCAGCTTGTCGGCGAACAGCGCGTACCCGACGAACGCCACAGTGTCGATCAGTGCGTGCGCCAGGACCAGCGGCCACAGCCGTCCGGTGCGCTGCCAGGTGTAGCCGAACACCAGCCCCATGGCGATGTTGCCCAGCCCGGCGCCGAACCCCTGATAGAGGTGGTAGGCGCCGCGCAACAGTGCTGAACAGGCCAGCGCCACCCGCGGCGAAACCCGCAGCTGCCGTAGCCGGGTCAGCAGGTAGCCGACCACGATCACTTCCTCGGCGAACGCGTTGGCGAATGCGATCACGACCAGCATCGGCGCACGCCACCAGGTGTCGTTGATCGCCGCGGGAACGACGTCGGCGTTGAGGCCCAGGGTCCGTGCCAGCAGGTACAGGCCCAGCCCGGGCAAGCCGATCAGGGCGGCCAGGCCGAGTGCGCCGGCCAGATCGGTGCGGCGGGGCCACCCGTTCAGCCCGATGCGGGCGGGCGTGAATCCGCTGCGCCACAGCAGGTACAGCGCCAGCGCACCCCAGGCGATCAGTTGCACGGCCCAGGCGGCGTTGAGACCGAGATCGATCAGGTCGAAATAGGACCGGCGCGGGTTCAGGGGAATCCGCTGGGAGCTGAGGTCACGCAGCACCGCGTCGGTGAGCTGCAGGATCGCGGTGAGGGCGCTGAGCCCGTAGGTGACCGCCAGTACCAGGACGATCTCCAGGCGCAGCGCGCGTCGGGGGGTCGCCGGCTCGGTCACCCAGCCACGGTAGCCGCTGGACTCCTGGCGACTACTGCTCCTGGCGTCGGGCCTGCAGGCCGTTGAGAAACGGGCAGCCCATCAGTGCGCGCACCGCCCGGTTCAGGCTGAGCACATCCTCGACCGGCCGCGGGAAGCTCAGCCGGACGTCGCGGTCTCCCTCGGGGGCCTCCACCCGCAGCCACATGCCGTAGCGGTCTACCGCCAGCGGGCGGGCCTGTCCGCGCCGCAGCTGCGGCGGCAGTTTGGCGGCGGCGAGCCGGGCCACCATGTCGGGGTGTGCCGAGTCCAGGTGCTGCAGCCAATGTGCCTCGATCGCGCAGAACGGGTCGGGGCGCGCTGCCAGCAGCTCATGCACGTCGACCGCCTCGGCGCCGGTGGCGTCGGCCAGCACCGCCGACTCGGGCGTCAACCGCAACAGCGCGTAGTCGACGTCGGAGTCACTGCTGTCCGGTGCACCGATATCGCGGGAGTGGGATGCCGAGCGAGGCGAGACGACCTGGAGCAGAGCGGGGTTCGGGTCGACCGCCGCGATCCGGTCGAGCAGTATCGCGATCTCGCGGTCGGGCACCGGGCGCAGCAGGCCCCGGATCCACGCCAGCGCACGGACCCGTTCGCGCAGCCGCAACGGAGCATGGTCGGTCAGCTCGAGCATCGCCTGCACGCCGGAGTCGACGGCGGCTTGGGCGACCGGGTCCCCGAGGGGGACCGCAACCACGACGGACCCGTCCCGCAGCAGGTGGCAGACCGGTGCGTTGACCGGCGCGGTGTCGGCGGAGTCGGCGATCGCCAAGAGTGCTTGGCCCCGGATGCAGGCGCTGCGAATCCGCTCGGCGGACGTCGGGACGGTTGCTGCTGTAGTCGTGGCCATCGATCACCTTTCGAAGTGAGGTAAGCCTAACTTAAATAATGACCGCGGCGGGCGCAACAGGAATTGTGGAATTCGGATCGCGATGCCACCTCCGCCGAGCGTGAAGGTGGCGGCACGTTCGAGAGGGTCGCGCCGCCGGTGAGCGCGCCGGCGGGCTGCGGCCGATAGGGTTGTCCGGTGACCCGCATCAGCTATCTCGGCCCGGCGGGGACCTTCACCGAAGCGGCGCTGCTCGCGTTGACCGGCGCCGGACGGGTTCCCGGCGCCGACCCGCAACCGGTGCCGGCCGAGAGCACGCCGGCCGCTCTTGATGCAGTGCGCTCCGGTGCCGCCGACTACGCGTGCGTGCCGATCGAGAACTCGATCGAGGGCGGGGTGACGCCCACCCTGGACGGACTCGCGGTCGGGTCGCCGTTGCAGATATTCGCCGAAACTGCCTTGGACGTCTCGTTCTCGGTCGTTGTCGCGCCGGGCCGCGGCGAAGCCGACATTCGCACTGTGGCCGCTCACCCGGTGGCCGGCGCCCAGGTTCGGCGCTGGCTGGCCCAGCATCTGCCGCAGGCCCGCGTCGTGCCGGCGAATTCCAACGCCGCTGCGGCGCAGCAGGTCTACGACGGTGAGGTGGACGCCGGGGTGAGCACCGCGCTGGCTGCCCAGCAACGCGGGTTGGTGACACTGGCCGAGGGCGTCATCGACGAACCCAACGCCCGGACGCGCTTCGTTCTGGTGGGTGCCCCGGCGCCGCCGCCGCAGCGCACCGGTGCCGACCGGACGTCGGTGGTGCTGCGCCTGGACAACGCACCCGGAGCCCTGGCGGCGGCCCTGACCGAGTTCGGAAGTCGCGGTATCGATCTGACCCGTATCGAGTCCCGGCCGACCCGCACCGAGCTGGGCACATATCTGTTCTTCCTGGACTGCGTCGGACACATCGACGACGGCGCGGTTGCCGATGCCCTGCGGGCGTTGCGCCGCAGCTGCGCCGACGTCCGCTACCTGGGCTCCTGGCCGATCGGGCCGGCGGGCCGATGCGGGGCGGCGTCATGAGCGGGCGGCTGGTGCTGCTGCGCCACGGCCAGTCCTACGGCAACGTCGACCGTCGGCTCGACACCCGCCCGCCCGGTTCGGAACTGACACCGTTGGGCCGGGACCAGGCCCGGGCATTCGCGGCGGGCGGCACGCACCGTCCGATGCTGGTCGCCCATTCGGTGGCCACCCGCGCAGTCCAGACCGCCGCCGAGATCAGCGGCCGGCTCGGCGTGACCGCCCGCGCACTCGAAGGCATCCACGAGGTGCAGGCCGGTTCGCTGGAGAACCGCAGTGACGACGACGCGATCGCCGAGTTCAACGCGATCTACCAACGCTGGCACTCCGGCGAGCCCGGAGTCGCATTGCCCGGCGGCGAGTCGGCCGAGCAGGTGCTCGACCGCTACTTACCGGTGGTCACCGAGCTGCGGATGCGTTACCTCGACGATGAGGACTGGACCGGGGACATCGTCGTGGTCAGCCACGGCGCGGCGATCCGCCTGGCGGCAGCGACGCTGGCGGGCGTGGACGGCAGCTTCGTGCTGGAGAACCATTTGGAGAACGCCACCGCCGTGGTGTTGGCGCCGATCACCGACGGCCGCTGGAGCTGCGTGCAGTGGGGCTCGTTGACGCCGCCGTTCTATCCCGAACCGCACCCGGACCCGGTCGGCGACGCGTTGCGGTCCGACACCGACCCGATGGGCTAGACCGCCAGCGCGTAAACCTCCGCGCAGCGGCACCCGACCGCCTCGCAATCCAGGGCGAACGAGTGCGGCAGCACCTCGCCGGCGCACCCGTCCTCGGTGCACTCCGTGGCCTGCTGCACGTGGTGGATGAGCGTGCCGTGACAGTGGTCCAGCCCCGCCCGGCAGTCTCGGCAGTGGTTGTCCATGGGTTGTTCCTAGCACTATGCGCCGACAACATCGCTCCGGCACGCCGGGCAGGTGCCGCTCAGCCCCAGCCCAGTTCGTGCAGCCGGTCGTCGTCGATGCCGAAGTGATGGGCGATCTCATGGATCACGGTGATCCTGACCTCGTCGACGACCTCGTCGTCGGACTCGCACATCTCCAGCAGCGCATCCCGGTAGATGGTGATGGTGTCCGGCAGCGACCCCGCATAGCTGGAATCACGCTCGGTCAACGCCACCCCTTCGTAGAGCCCGAGCAGATCGGGCTCCTCGGTGTTGCGGTCCTCGACCAGGATCACCACGTTGTCGAAGGCGGCGGCCAGCTCGGCCGGGATCAGGTCCAGCGCGTCGGAGACGAGATCGTCGAACCGGCGCGGGTCCATCGCGACACTCACCGCGGCTGGCTACCGGCGGGCAGTTGGTTCAGCCGCTCCGCGGGGATCGACGGCGGCGGGACCGGGGGCTGACCGTTGATCAGCAGCGATCCGCGGGCACTGTTGATCAGCGCCGCCCAGCCGCCGTTGCCCAGCGTGGCGCCGAGGCTGCAGGCCACCTCGCGGCTGCCCGCCGACCAGCTGGGCAGGGAGACGGTGGCGTAGGTCAACGTCAGCGTCGTGTCCCGCAGCTGTACCGGGTCCAGGTAGGCGTCGGTGAGCCGGGTGCAGGACTCTTTGATGAACGCATCCTGCTCGGCCTCGGGCGGCAGCGCGTCGGGGAACCGCTCGGCCAGATTGACCGTGCCGGTGACCTCCTTGGTATGCGGCGCGGCGCAGTCGACCGGAACATCATTGGGCTGGTTGGTGGCCGGGTCGATGCCCAGGCAGGTGCCCGGCGGCCAGACCTTGGACTGGTCGATGTCGGCGACCTTGCCGACGAACGCGGTCTGCCGCCCGCCCACGCCCGGCAGTTGCAGGCCGCACAACATCCGGCGCTCACCGTGCTGGCGCCAGGCGCGTTCGCCGGCCCACAGCATGCTGGCCACGAACTTGCTGTGCGGGTCGAACTTGGCGCCGAGGTAGCGGCGCACCGACGACTCGCACTGTTCCTGGGTGATCTGCTCGATGCGGGCCATCGACGGCGGTGGGGCGTCGGGCCCGTACTCGGCGCCCGGGAACATCTTCATGTCCACCGGGCCGGCCACCTCGAACTTGTGCTCGTCGGCGCAGCTGACGATCGTCGCTGCGTCCAGGTCGTTCTCCGGCCAGTTCAGGCAGTCGCCGGCAACCGCGTGGTCGATCGCCTCGTTGCCCTTGACCGTGCCGAGGCCCAGCCCCGGCCCGGCGCCTTTGCCGCCCGCCCCCGGCGCCGGCTCGGCCTTCAGATGGCCCAGCAGCCCGCCCGGGCCGTCGCCGAGGACCGGGACGACCGTGATCAAGCCGGCGATCAGCAGACCGCCCAGCGCGGTCAGCACCAGGCCGCGGCGCGTCGGGGCGGCTGGGAGCGTGCGCCGCCAAGACACCCGCGTTGCGGGTGGATTCTCCTGGTCGGCTGCCTGTGACATCGGGTCCATTCTGACAGGCAGCCGCAGGCGCGTGACAAATGATGCGAAAGTGATGCAGCCGGCCAGGTTGTAGGGTTTTGCCGTGATCGACCTGAAGCTGCTGCGTGAAGATCCCGACCGTGTCCGCCGCTCCCAGGTGGGTCGCGGCGAGGACCCGGCCCAGGTGGACGCCCTGCTGGCCGCCGACACCGCACGCCGCGCCGCGATCGCGGCCGCCGACTCGCTGCGCGCCGAACAGAAGACGGCCAGCCGGTCGGTCGGGGCGGCATCGCCCGAGGAACGCCCCGCCCTGCTGGCGCGCGCCAAGGAGCTGGCCGAGCAGGTCAAGGCCGCCGAGACCGCCCGGGACGAGGCGGAGACGACTTTCACCGCGTCGCACATGGCGATCGCCAACGTGGTGATCGACGGGGTGCCCTCGGGCGGCGAGGACGACTTTGCGGTGCTGGACGTGGTCGGCGCGCCGCCGGCGATCGAGAACCCGCGGGACCACCTCGAGCTCGGCGAGGCGCTGGGCCTGATCGACATGGGGCGCGGCGCCAAGGTCTCCGGCTCGCGGTTCTACTTCCTGACCGGCCGCGGCGCGCTGCTGCAGCTGGGCCTGCTGCAGCTGGCCGTGCGACTGGCCGTCGACAACGGGTTCACCCCGATGATCACCCCGTCGCTGGTTCGTCCTGAAGTCATGTCCGGCACGGGATTTCTGGGTGCGCACGCCGACGAGGTGTATCGGCTCGAGGCCGACGATCTCTACCTGGTGGGCACCTCCGAGGTGCCGCTGGCCGGCTACCACTCCGACGAGATCCTGGACCTGTCGGGCGGGCCGCTGCGCTACGCCGGGTGGTCGTCGTGCTTCCGCCGGGAGGCCGGCAGCTACGGCAAGGACACCCGCGGCATCATCCGGGTGCACCAGTTCGACAAGGTCGAGGGGTTCGTCTACTGCCGGCCCGAGGACGCCGAAGCCGAACACGACCGGCTGCTCGGCTGGCAGCGCGAGATGCTGGCCCGTATCGAGGTCCCCTACCGGGTGATCGACGTCGCCGCAGGCGATCTCGGGTCCTCGGCCGCCCGCAAATTCGACTGTGAGGCATGGGTGCCCTCCCAGAGCACCTACCGGGAGTTGACGTCGACGTCGAACTGCACCACGTTCCAGGCCCGCAGGCTGGCGACCCGCTACCGGGACGAGAACGGCAAGCCGCAGATCGCGGCCACGTTGAATGGCACCCTGGCCACGACCCGGTGGCTGGTGGCGATTCTGGAGAACCACCAGCAGCCCGACGGCAGTGTGCGGGTGCCGCAGGCGCTGGTGCCCTACGTCGGCGTAGACGTGTTGGAGCCTCGTTAGTCATCGCGCCAGTTCCCAGCCTTCGGGCGGGTCGGAGTCATTCTGTGGTGCGTCTGGCCGCAGGTGCGTGTCGATGACGTCCTCGATGAAGTGATAGGGATTCACCCGGGGTTGGCCATGCTCGAGTGCCGGCGGGGGGATCCATTCGACTCTGCCGGTGGGGCCGAGTCGGGTGAGCCAGTTGTGTTCGGTGGCCATGCGGTTGTCGGGTGGGCAGGCCAGGGCGAGGGCGTCGACGTCGGTGCGGCCGTTGTCGGCCCAGTCGTTTTCGAGGTGATGCGCCTGGCTCAGATACCCGGAAACGGTGCAGCCGGGGCGGGTGCAGCCGCGGTCGCGGGCGTGCAGCACGATGCGTTGGTCGGCTGATGCGAGGCGTTTGGTGCGGCCTAGCCACAGGGCGCGCCCGTTGCCGTCGAAGATGGCGAGGTAGTGGTAGGCGTGTTCGGCCATGCGCAGCACATCGGTCATGGGCAGCAGGGTGTCGCCGGCGGTGTGGGCTTTGCCGGTGACAGGGGCAGTACCGGGTGGGGGATGTCCTGCTGCGGCGTGGAGTTCAGCCAGCGTGGTGGTGACGATGACGGTGACCGGTAGGCCGTTGAGTCGGCCAAGGTCTTTGGTGGCGAGCAGGGCGCGGCTGGCGGCCAGCAGGGCGTCGTGGTTGCGTTGGTCGGGTCGGCGGTCATCGGCGCGGATTTGATCTTCGGTGGGGGTGCCTTGCACGCAGGGGTGTTCGTCGGCGGGGTTGCACATGCCGGGGGCGGCGAGTTTGGCCAGGATGGGTTCCAAGGTTGCGCGTAATTCGGGGGTGATCTTGCCGGTCAGGGTGCTCATGCCGTCGGCACCTTGCCGTCCCAGACGCAGCCCGCGACGGGCCAGACGTTCCCGATCACTGAACTCCTCATCCTGGTTGAGCACGGCCAGGAGGTGATCGGCGAACCGGGTGAAAGTGTCTGGTCCGTATTCACCGGCGAGCGCGGCCAGATGCTGGTCGACTTGGTCCCGCTTGTCGGCCGGGACCGTGGCAGGGATTTTCGCGTATGCCTTGCGGGCGATCGCCACGTGCTCGGGACCGATCTGCCCGGAGGCTTGGGCGGCCGCCAGCGCCGACAGCACCGGCTGCAGTGGTTCCCCGGTCATCGCGGTGCGCGGCCCCAACTGGGCGGCTTCCGCGACCCGGCGCCTGGCGTCGGCGCGGCTGATCCGCAGCCGTTCGGTCAGGGCTTTGGTCAGCGAGCACGCCCCGAGCAACCCGGAATTGCTCTCAGCGACCATGCGAGCCAGGATCCGGTGATCGATCGCGGGTGCCCGCCAGGCCAGCTTCTCGCGGCGCACCAGCACGGACATCAACTCCTCGGCGTCGAGCCCGTCGAAGGAAGACTCCGCCAGCTGCCGAGACGCGGCCTCGATCGCCTCAAGACAGCCGAAGACAGTGTCTCGATCCGCGACCGCGCTCCTACCCATAATTCGAACACTAGTTCGGGCCACTGACAGAAAGCGGGCCGCTGCAGCGGCCTCGAATTAAGGAGTTGGTGAGAAAAGGTCCGCGTCAGGCGGCGAAGAGCCGGCGCGAGCAGTCCAGCAACATCCGGTGCAGTTCCTCGTTGGGAATGTCCGAAACCGCGGGATCGGCTGCCGCACCGAGGATTCCGGGCACCAGAACGGCGATCGCGATGAGTGTGGCCGGGTCGGGCTGTGGTCCCGCCAAAATGGTCTGCAACCGGCGGGAGGCGTCCCGGAATTCTCCGATGGCTTCGACGACCCCTACCACGGCGGGATCGGTGTGGAGCAGGGCAGTGGTGCGGCGGTGCCGAACGGCCAGTTCGATGAGGCCGCTGATGGTCGCCTCACGCTGGACCTCGCGGGAGGCGATCGCCTCGGCGATCGTGACCACCCGGGCGATGTCGGAGAACACCGGGCGGAACACCGCGACCACGATGTCGTCCTTGGAGTGGAACTGGTAGTACACCGCCGACTTGTTGACCCCTAGCCGGTCGGCGATCATCTGCAGCGACGTGCCGCTCACCCCGTGCTCGGCGAACAGTCCTTGCGCGGCCTCCAGCACTCGGTCCCGCGCGAATCCCCGCGGCGCCATCGTCTTCGCCACTGCATGCCTCCTGCTGTCGGGCCGACCGTTCACCGGCGTGAGCCACGCCGCACGCTAAGACTGACCGATCGCTTGATTCTACTTTATCGATCGTATAATTTTGCCTTTCGTCGTACTTAACCGCAGGTCCAGGGAGGAGGGGTGTTGCCGATGTCGAGTCGCTCGACGAATCCGCTGAGGCGCGCGTGGATGCCGTTGCTCATCGTTGCCGTGGTGGTGGTCGGGACGCTGACCGTGCTGCGGCTGCGCACCTACTTCGGCGGCGAGAATTCCAACCTCATCAGCACCAAGGTCGACGACACCAAGCCGTACAACCCGAAGGTCGTCACCTACGAGGTCTTCGGTGAACCCGGCGCCACCGCCGACATCAGCTATCTTGACCTCGACAGCAGGCCGCAGCACGTCGATGCCGCAACGCTGCCCTGGTCGGTGACCCTGAGCACCACGTTGTCCGCGGTGTCGCCGAATCTCTTCGCGCAGGGCAAGGGTTCCACCCTGGGCTGTCGCATCAGCATCGACAACGAGCTCAAAGACGAACGAACCGCCACCGGCTACAGCGCCCTGACCTTTTGTCTGGTGAAATCCGCATGAGCACACCGACCGACACCCCCTCCCACGGCGCCGAGCGCGGATTTATCGCCAAATGGATTCGACGCCTTGCTATTCCGATCATGCTGGGGTGGATCGGAATCATCGTCTTGGCAAACGCGACCGTTCCGCAACTGGAGAAGGTTGCCGAGACGGCCGCGGTGCAGATGACACCGGACGACGCGCCGTCGATGATCGCGATCAAACGCCAGGGCCAGCTGTTCGAAGAGTTCAGTTCCAACAGCTCGGTCATGCTGGTGATCGAAGGCGAGCAGTCGTTGGGCGCGGATGCCCACCACTATTACGACGCGATCATCGCCAAACTCAAGGCCGACACCACCCACGTCGAACACATCCAGGACTTCTGGGGCGACCGCCTGACCGCGGCCGGCGCCCAGAGTCCCGACGGCAAGTGCGCCTATGTGCAGATCTACACCGCCGGCAACCAGGGCGAGGCGCTGGCCAACGAATCGGTCAAGGCGGTCCAGCAGGCCGTCGAGAGTGTCACGGCGCCACCGGGTGTCAAGGCTTACGTGACCGGGGGTGCGGCGCTGTCGGCCGATCAGAACAATGCCGGCACCCGCAGTATGCACATGATCGAGGGGCTGACCTTCGTGGTCATCATCACCATGATGCTGATGGTCTATCGGTCCATCACCACCGTGCTGCTGGCGCTGTCGATGGTGATGACGGGGCTGATGTCGGCCCGCAGCATCGTGGCGCTGTTGGGCTATAACGGTCTGATCGGGCTCTCACCGTTCGCCACCAGCCTGTTGGTGACCCTGGCGATCGCGGCGGCCACCGACTACGCGATCTTCCTGATCGGCCGATACCAGGAGGCTCGCAGCGCCGGCGAGGACCGAGAACAGGCCTACTACACCATGTTTCGCAGTACCGCGCATGTGGTGCTCGGCTCCGGCATGACGATCGCGGGCGCCACGCTGTGCCTGCACTTCACCCGGTTGCCCTACTTCCGGTCGCTGGGTATTCCGTTGGGGATCGGGATGACGATCGTGGTCATCACCTCGCTGACGATGGGGGCGGCCGTCATCACGGTGGCCAGCCGGTTCGGCACGCTGCTGGAGCCCAAGCGAGCCAATCGTGGCCGGGGCTGGCGTAAAATCGGTGCGGCCGTGAGCCGTTGGCCGGGACCCATTCTTATCGGAGCGACCGCGGTTGCCCTGGTCGGGATCCTGGCCCTGCCCGGCTACAAGCCCGGTTACAACGACCGCGCCTATATGCCGGCCGACCTACCCGCTAACCAGGGCTTCCTGGCTTCGGACCGGCATTTCCCCTCGGCGCGGATGAACCCCGAGATGCTGATGGTCGAAACCGACCATGACGTCCGTAACTCCGCGGACTTCCTGATCATCGAGCGAATCGCCAAGCGGGTCACCGCGGTTCCCGGTATCTCCCGGGTCATGTCCATCACCCGGCCACAGGGCATCCCGATGGAGCACTCCACCTTCGGCTACATGATGGGCATGCAGGCGGTGAGTTCGGAGATGACGCGCAAGTTCAACGACGACCGCACCGCGGAGATGCTGGCCCAGGCCGAGGATATGCAGGGTCAGATCGAAACCATGACGAAGATGATCGAGCTGATGGAACAGATGAACGCCACCATGGGCCGCATGGTCGGCAAGATGCACCTGATGGTCTCCGACATCGAGGAACTGCGCGACAAGATCGCCAACTTCGACGACTTCTTCCGGCCGATGCGCAGCTACTTCTACTGGGAGCCGCACTGTTTCGACATCCCGGTCTGCTATTCGCTGCGATCGGTGTTCGACGCCATGGACGGTGTCGACACGATGACCGACAGCTTCAAGCAGATCGTTCCGGACATGGACGCCATGGCCGCCCAGCTGCCGCAGATGCTCACGCTGATGCCGCCGATGATCCAGATGATGAAGAACGCCAAGGACATGATGCTGTCCACCTATGCCACCCAGAATGGCCTGGCCCAGCAGCGGCTGGAGGCCCAGGGAGATCCCGCCGCGATGGGAGAGGCCTTCGACAAGGCTCGCAACGACGACTCGTTCTACCTGCCGCCGGAGATCTTCGACAATGCCGAATTCCAGCGCGGCATGAAGATGTTCGTGTCTCCGAACGGCCACGGCGTGCGGTTCGTCATCACCCACGAGGGAGACCCGCTGAGCGCCGATGGCATCGAGCACATCGACGCGATCAAGCTCGCCGCCAAAGAGGCCATCAAGACCACTCCGTGGGAGGGCTCCAAGATCTACGTCGGCGGCACCGCCGCGATGTTCAAGGACATGCAGGAGGGCTCCAACTACGACCTGATGATCGCCGGAGTCGCGGCGCTGTGCCTGATCTTCATCATCATGCTGGTGATCACTCGCGCGGTGGTGGCGGCCTTGGTGATCGTGGGCACCGTGGTGGTGTCGCTCGGCACGGCCTTCGGTATGTCGGTGCTGCTGTGGCAACACATCATCGGCCTGCCGGTGCACTGGATGGTGTTGGCCATGGCGGTGATCATCCTGCTGGCGGTGGGTGCCGACTACAACCTGCTGTTGGTGTCCCGCCTGCGGGAGGAGATCCACGCCGGACTGCACACCGGCATGATCCGGGCCATGGGCGGCAGTGGATCGGTGGTGACGGCAGCTGGGCTGGTGTTCGCCCTCACCATGATGACGATGGCGATCAGCGAACTGCGGGTGGTCGGCCAGGTGGGCACCACCATCGGGTTGGGTCTGCTGCTCGACACGCTGATCATCCGTTCCTTCATGACCCCGTCGATCGCCACCCTGCTGGGCAAGTGGTTCTGGTGGCCGCAGGTGCCGCGCGAGCGGCCCAAACCGGTACCGTGGCCGGCGCCGCTGCCGCAGAATCCGCGCGACGAGTTCGTCGGCTCCGGCGGCGGAGCGCACCGCGGAACTTGGTGAGGACCCTCAGGTCAGCGGTTCCATCACCCGGCGCGCGGTCGCCAGCAGGAGCTCGTGCAGCTCTTCGTCGGAGATGTCTTCGAGCTCCGGATCGGCTGCCGCGGTGAAGGTTCCCGCCATCAGCGCCGTGGTGATGACACGGGCTGTCGCGTCCGGCTCGGGCCCCTGCAGGATCGCCGCCACGTCTTGGCCCGCGGCCATGAAATCTTCGCGGGATCGCACGGCGTGCTCTACGGCACGGTCGTAGAACAGGAATGTGAGCCGGCGGTATCGGACGGCGAGCTCGACGACGCCGCTGACCGTCACGTCCCGCTTGCCCTGCTGGGACGGCATGGCCTGGGCGATCTTGATGACCCGCCCGATGTCGTCGAACATCGGCTCCACCAGCGCAACGACGATGTCGTCCCGGGACCGGAATTGGTAGTAGACGGCCGGCTTACTCACACCCAGCCGGTCGGCGATCATCTGCATGGACGTACCGCCCACGCTGTGCTCCACGAACAGGGCCAACGCCGCCTGCAGCACTCGCTCGCGCGCGGATCCGCGCGGCGCCACCGGCTTGGCCACGACATTCCTCCTGTCGACGCGGCCAGCCTATCGCGGTGCGTTTGGAGGTGGTCCTGCAACGACCCTGCTAGGCCGCGGCCTTAGCGTGCCGGTGCTGGCGCTCGATGGTGGCGAAGTAGAAGGCGTAGGCGAACGCGCAGCTGGTGAACAGACTCGACACGAAGTACAGCCACGGGCGCCGCAACCCACGCCGGTAGCCGTCGATGATGGTGAACAGCGGCAGCAGAACGACATTGATGATCGTGTAGTCCTGGCTGGCCGAACCGGCAGCCGGATTGGTGAACATCAGCTGGATGTACTGCGTCCAGCTGCCCGGCCCCCAGATCGGATTGTGGTTGGGGCCGTGCGCGTATTCCTGGACGAAGCGAATGTTGAAGTACCAGCCCAGCGCAATCGAGGCGATACCGATCAGGTAGTACACGACCTCCAGGGGTGAGAACGCGCCGCCCCCAGCGGGTTTCGCAAAGACCGCTCGGTTGGATGCCACGATCCACCAGATGGTCGCCAGGCCCAGCACTGCATGCACGATGAGCGAGATCATGCGGCCAGTCTCATCACGCGCCGCAAGTTTTGTCAATAATGACATTTTCGGCGCGCGTGGAGCTGAGGCACTGGGGTACGTTTACCGGCATGCCCCGAGCGCCACAGACCGCGCGCAGCGAACGGACCCGCGAAGCATTGCGCCAGGCCGCGCTGGTCCGATTCCTGGCGCAGGGTGTGGAGGACACCTCCGCCGAGCAGATCGCCGCCGACGCCGGAGTGTCGCTGCGGACCTTCTACCGGCACTTCACCTCGAAGCACGATCTGCTGTTCGCCGATTACGACGCCGGACTGCAGTGGTTCCGCAGCGCCCTGGCCGCCCGTCCACCGGCTGAGCCGATGATCGAGGCAGTCCAGGCGGCGATCTTCGCGTTCCCCTACGACGTCGAGGCGGTCACCCGTATCGCCGCGCTGCGCGCCGAGGAACTCGACCCGGAGCGCATCGTTCGCCACATCCGGCAGGTGGAGGCCGATTTCGCCGATGCGGTGGCCGAGCGGCTGCGGGCCACCACATCGCACGAACCCGCTGACCCGCTGCGAGTCGCCGTGACGGCGCGCTGTATCGCAGCGGCGGTGTTCGCGGCGATGGAGGTCTGGATGCTGGGTGCGGACCGCTCGCTGGCCGAGTTGGCCCGAATGTGCCGTACCGCGCTGGACTCGCTGAGCAACCTTTAGTTACGTCAATATTGACAAAACAATCTGCGCGTGCCAGCGTTCCCGGAAAGCGGGAAGGGGCGCGTGGATGACCGATTACGACGCGATTGTCATAGGCGCCGGACACAACGGCCTGGCCGCGGCGCTCATCCTGCAGCGCGCCGGACTACGCACGCTGTGCCTGGAGGCCGGGCGCTACGCCGGGGGAATGGCCTCCACGGTGGAACTGTTCGACGGCTACCGGTTCGAGATCGCCGGCTCGGTGCAGTTCCCGACGTCGGCCGCGGTCAGCGCCGAGCTGGGCCTCGACGGTCTGGAGAGCATCGACCTCGAGGTCATGTCGGTGGCGATGCGTGGTGTCGGTGATGACCCGCTGATCCAGTACACCGACCCGATGAAGCTGTTCACCCACCTCAGCGAGGTGCACGGCGCCGAGGCGGTCAACGGCATGGCCGGGCTGCTGGGCTGGAGTCAGGCCCCCACCCGGGCGTTGGGCCGCTTCGAGGCGGGCCGGCCGCCGAAGTCACTCGACGAGATGTATGCCTGCGCCACAAACGAATTCGAACGGTCAGCTATCGACGACATGCTGTTCGGTTCGGTCACCGACGTGCTGGACCGCTACCTGCCCGACCGGGAGAAGCACGCGGCGTTGCGTGGCTCCTTCACCGTGCTGGCCGTCAACACCCTCTACCGCGGACCGTCCACCCCCGGCAGTGCCGCGGCGCTGGCCTACGGCCTGGGGGTGCCCGACGAGAACACCGTGCTGATGAAGAAGCTGCGCGGTGGAATCGGCGCGCTCACCGGGCATCTGCGCGATACGTTCACCGGGCTCGGTGGCGAGTTGCGGCTGCGCACCACGGTGAGCGAGATCGTGGTGGCCGACGGCCGGGTCTCGGGGGTGCGTACGGAATCCGGCGACACCGTGAGCGCACCGGTGGTGGCGTCGGCCATCGCCCCCGACGTCACCGTCACCGGACTGCTCGACCCGGCTTCGGTCCCAGACGACGTGCGCGCCCGCTACGCCCGCACCGACCATCGCGGCAGCTATCTACAGATGCATTTCGCGCTGGAGGAGGCGCCGGAGTTCGCCGCGCCGTACGAGGCGCTGAACGACCCCGCCATGCAGGCCTCCGTCGGGATCTTCTGCACGCCCGAGGAGGTTCAGCAGCAGTGGGAGGATGCGCGCCACGGCATCGTTCCGGCCGACCCGACCGTGGTGCTGCAGATCCCGTCGCTGCACGATCCCGAGCTGGCCCCACCCGGCAAGCACGCCGCGTCGGCATTCGCACTGTGGTTCCCCATCGAGGGCGACGGCAACTACGGCGAGATGAAGGTCGAGATGGGGCAGCGGGTGATCGACAAGATCACCAGGCTGGCACCGAATTTCGAGCGCAGCATCACCCGGCACACCACCTTCACCCCGCGTCATATGGGCACTATGTTCGGTGCGCCCGGCGGCGACTACTGCCACGGCCTGCTCAACCCGGATCAGATCGGCCCCAACCGGCCCGGGCCGCGGGGCTTCCTCGGCCAGCCGTTACCGGTGGCAGGGCTGTATCTGGGCAGCGCGGGTTGTCACGGCGGACCCGGGATCACGTTCATCCCGGGCTACAACGCCGCCCATCAAGTCTTGGCCGACCGCTGAGCGCACACCGGGCGGCAATTACCGCTGGGCGGCCAACAGCTCGTCGAGCAACGCCCGGAAGGTCTCCGGGTCCGCCGGGGTGAACGCCGGGTGCGGCCACGGGTCGCCGTGCAGCTCCAGGGTGATCAGGGTGGAGCGCATCGGCCGGCTGATATCCAGCGGCAGCCAGCGCCGCAGATCCGAGCTGCCCCAGATCCGGAATCGGTGGGTCAGCATGCCCAGCGGCTCAGCGCGGTAGCCGCGGACTGCCGACAGCGGGATCACCTTCGCGGTACCGGAGGGGAAGTGGTAGCGGCGCAACGTGATCGCCTGGCTGTCCAGGACGACCAATCCGTCGTCGTAGGAGCCGCCGGTCACAGCTTCTCGCAGCGCAATTCGTGGCCCTTGGCGGTCAGGCAGCGACCGGTCTTGAGATCCCATTCCCAGCCGTGCTGGTTGCAGATCAGGGTGTCGCCCTCGACCACTCCGAACTTGGACAGGTCGGCCTTCATGTGGGGGCAGCGACGCTGAATCTGCCAGTCGCCCAGTGTGATGGTGGCCGAGTCGTCGTGGCTCTCGCCGAACCAGCCTTCGGCGTAGACGATCCGGTCCTCGGTGAGGCACTTGAAGAAGGTGTAGAGGTACTCGTTGTAACCGCCGACCCGCCACGCGGTGAACCGGGTGGACAAGAAGATGGTGTTGACCCAGTCCGGTTCTCCGTCGCGCAGCACGGTCCGCACCAGCTCGGGCGGAATGCCGAAGCCGTAACGGAACTTCTCACCGGGAATCGGCTCGCGCACCATGCGTTTGGGGAAGTCCAGCACCACCGTCTCGGTGTGCGCTCCCCCGCGGTGATCCCGCCCGTCCAACACCAGCTCGACCGGATAGCCGATGCCGTCGCAGATCTCGTTGCTGCGGGCCATGATCGGCTCGAACAGTGCGCGTAGCGATTCGAGCATCGCCGGCCCGGCCGCCGGCGCCCAGGATGCCTTCTCGGCGGCCAGCACCGGCGCCATCCGATCGGCGTAAGCGGCGATGTAGTCCGCCTTGCCGGTGGTGAAGATGGCCTCGACATCGGCGTCGTCCAGCGGGTGGGTCAGCGAATCCAGCTGTGCTCCGGTGAAACTCGCGGTGCTTCCTGGAATCATCAGCAACCCGCCGTGGTGACCGTTGCGGCGTAGCTGGTCCAAGAACACCATCTCGTCGGGGAAGATGTTGGCCGGATCGCCGTGATCGTCGTTGAGGTAACGCAGCTCGGAATCCAGAAAGCACGGCGGACCCGCGGACGGCACCACCCACGGTGCCCCGACGTGGGCGACGTACTGGCGGGCGCGGTCCATCTGCCGCTGGCGTTTCTGGGTGCCGAATGCCTCCTTGGCCCGGGCCGGCATGTCGTAGACCATCGGGTACCAGATCGCCCCGGAGTACTGCAGCAGGTGCACGTCGATCGAATCGAAGGCTTTCAGCACGTCCAGGTCGATCGGACGGGAGTCGTTCATATTGAAAAGGGTCGTCACACCGTCGGAGACCACCAGCCCGGAGTCGCCGATCGGGCCGTCGGCCGGGGCGCGCAGCGCGATGATCATCACGTCCAGATCGCCCTTGGGACCGTGCACCGTGTGTCGCACCGAGTCGGTGGTCTCGAAGAACCGGTGAAAGCCCAGCGCTTCGAGCTCCCGGCGCAGGTCGGGCACCGGATAGTCGGGCAGCAGCACCACCGCGTCCTTGTTGACGTGGTCGGCTAGGTGCTGCGGGTCGAAATGGTCGTGGTGCAGGTGCGAGATGTAGAGGTAGTCGCAGTCGCCGAGCGCATCCCAGTTCAGCGACGAATTGTCCGGGAACGGGAACCACGACGCGAAGTAGGCCGGATTCACCCACGGGTCGCACAGGATGCTGCCCGCGGTGGTCTCGATCCGGAAGCCGGCGTGCCCGACACTGGTGACCTGCACGTGTACCTTCTCCCGACGCTGAACGAGCTCCCATCCGAGCTTACCGGCGGCGCGCCCGGCCGCATCGCCTAGGCTTGAGCGCTGTGGAGGCTTGGTACGGCGGTGTCGCTGCCGCTGCGCGAACGCTGTGGCGCTATGAGGGCTTGAAGATCATCGTCACCGGCCGGGAGCACATTCCCGCCACCGGTGGCGCGGTGGTCGCGATCAACCACACCGGCTACTTCGACTTCCTGTTCGCCGGAGTGGCCTCCTACGACGCGAAACCACGGCGCTGGGTGCGCTTCATGGCCAAGAAGGAGACGTTCGACAACCGGTTCACCGGGCCGATCATGCGCGGCTGCAAGCACATCGCGGTGGATCGCAGCCAGGGCGCGGAGTCCTATGCCGCCGCGGTCTCCAACCTGAAGGCCGGGGAACTGGTCGGGGTCTACCCGGAGGCGACCATCAGCCGCAGCTTCGAGCTCAAGGAATTCAAGAGCGGCGCCGCGCGGATGGCGGTCGAGGCCCAGGTGCCGATCATCCCGCACATCGTGTGGGGCGCCCAGCGGCTCTGGACCAAGGACCACCCAAAGCGGCTGGGCCGGACCAAAGTGCCGGTCACGGTGACGATCGGCGAGCCGATACCGCCCACGCTTCCGGTCGAGGAATTGCGTGCCCTGCTGCAGACCCGCATGCAGCACCTGCTCGAGCAGGCGCAGGACTCCTATCCCGACGACCATCCCGCGGGCGCCTTCTGGGTGCCGCGGAGCCTGGGCGGAAGCGCCCCCACCCCCGCCGAGGCGCTTGAGCTCGACGCCGCCGAAGCGGCACGCAAGGCCGAGGAGCGGGCAGCCCGTCAGAAGCAGCCGCCGAGCCCGACGGGCACCGCGGAGTAGGGCTGGCATGCAGCCGGTTTTCCGAGCGTTGGAGCTCACGGCGCTGAGCGCGGTGAAGATCGCCGGCGCCCAGATCGACTACCTCGGCTTGGAACGCATCCCGACCGACGGTGGTGCGGTGATCGCGATCAATCACACCGGCTACGTGGACTTTCTGCCCGCGGCGCTGGCGGTATACCGGCGGGGCCGCCGGATGCGGTTCATGATCAAAGCCGAAATGCAGCAGGTGCGGGTGGTGAACTTTCTGATCCGCCACACCGGCACCATCCCGGTGGACCGCGGCGACGGGGCCGACGCCTACCGGAACGCGGTGGACGCACTGCGTTCGGGTGAGGTGGTGGGCGTCTACCCGGAGGCCACCATCAGCCGCAGCTTCGAGCTCAAGGAATTCAAGTCCGGGGCGGCCCGGATGGCCCTCGATGCGCAGGTGCCGATTGTCCCGCTGATCGTCTGGGGGGCGCAGCGGCTGTGGACCAAAGACCATCCGAGAGGGAAGCTGATCCGCAGCAAGATTCCGATCACCGTCCTGGCGGGGGAACCGCTGGCCCCGTCCGGTGACGCCGCCGCGCTCAGCGCCCGGTTGCGCGAGCGCATGGCGCCGATGCTGGCTCAGGTGCAGCAGGACTATCCGCATCCCCCCGGTCAATTCTGGGTGCCCCGACGACTCGGCGGCGGCGCACCCACCCCCGACGAGGCTAGGGTTGCCGAAGAGCAGGAGCTGGCGGAACGGATGCGCAAAGGGGCGGGCCGGGGCCGACCGGATGCATCGAGCACGGAGTAGTAAACCATGGCCGAACCCTTCTTCCGGGCGCTGGAGATCGTGGTCCCGCGGCTGGTGAACGCCAACGGGCCGCAGGTGACCATCGACGGCCTGGAGAACATTCCCGAACGTGGCGGGGCGGTGCTCACCCTCAACCACACCAGCTACCTGGACTGGTATCCGGCCTCGCTGGCGGCCTTGCGCCGCCGCCGCCGGCTGCGGTTCATGATCAAGGCCGAAATGACCGAGGTCCCGGTGGTCAACTATGTGATCAAGCACGTCAAGTTGATCCCGGTCGATCGCTCCGCCGGAGCCGGCGCCTACGACGAGGCGGTGCAGCGGTTGCGGCAGGGCGAGTTGGTCGGCCTCAATCCCGAGGCCACCATCAGCCGCAGCTTCGAGCTGCGGGAGTTCAAGACGGGCGCGGCCCGGATGGCCCATGCCGCGGGTGTTCCGCTGATCCCGGTGATCGTCTGGGGAATCCACCGGGTCTGGACGAAGGACCATCCGAAGCATTTGTGGCGCAACAATATTCCGGTGCTGGCGAAGATCGGCGAGCCGATGGCTGCGTCCGCTGACGTGGCGGCGACCACCGCCGAGCTGAGGAACACGATGGCGGCGATGCTCGAAGAGGCGCAACTGGAGTACCCGCACCCGGCGGGGGCGCACTGGGTGCCGCGCCGGCTGGGCGGCGGCGCGCCCACCATGGCCGAAGCCTTGGAGATGCGCGCAGCCGAGTTGGCCGAGCGTGAGCGCAAACGTATGGAGCAGGCACAGGCGCAGGCACAGGGCGGACGGCTGCGGCGGGCGCTGGCCGGGCGGAGTTCGCGCTGATGCAGCCGCACAGCGGACCTCCCGCGCTGATCGCCAGCGACGTCGACGGCACCCTGCTCGACGACACCGAGAACATCACCGCGCGAACCCGGGCCGCGGTGCACGCGGCCGTGGACTCCGGCGTGCGCTTCGTGCTGGCGACCGGACGTCCGCCGCGGTGGATCGCGCCGGTGGTCGACGCGCTCGGCTTCGCCCCGATGGCGGTCTGTGCCAACGGGGCGGTGCTCTACGACCCAGCCACCGACCGAGTGATCTCGGCGCGGACGCTCTCGGCCGACAGTCTGGTCAAGTTGGCCGAGGTCGTCGGCCGCGTCATCCCGGGGGCGGGCCTGGCGGTGGAGCGCATCGGCGAGAGCGCGCACGACGCGGCCACCCCGCAGTTCGTCAGCTCACCGGGCTACGAGCACGCCTGGCTCAACCCGGACAACACCGAGGTGTCCCTCGAAGACCTGCTGTCCCAACCGGCGATCAAGCTGCTGATCCGCAAGACGGGGGCAGCCAGCGCCGACATGGCGGCGCAGCTGCAGGCCCACATCGGAACCGCGGCCGAGCTCACCTACTCCACCAACCACGGGCTGATCGAGGTGGTGCCGGCGGGTATCACCAAGGCCAGCGGCATCGAGGAGCTGATCGCGCCGCTGGGGATCGGCATCGAGCAGGTGGTGGCGTTCGGGGATATGCCCAACGACCTGCCGATGCTGGTGCGTGCGGGACACGGCGTGGCGATGGGCAACGCCCACCCCGAGGTGCTGGCGGCGGCCGCCGAGATCACCACACCCAACACCGACGACGGCCTGGCGCGAGTGCTGGAGCGGATTTTTCTGCGTTGATTCTGCGGGCTAACCGACCGCGAACGGATCGATCACCCGCGAGAAGCGCTCGAGCTGCACCGGCGGGCCCTCCGGGGGCGGCGGGGGCAGCTCTTCGGCATTGCCGTCGACGACGCGGATCACCCTCGCGCTGGCCCGGTTGTAGTTCAGGGTGCCGTGCTGGAAGTTCTGGCCCACCCACTCCGGTTCGGCGAGTTCGGCGCTGGTCGGCAGCCCGAGCACGCCACGTTCGTAACCCAGCGACGCCCAGGCGTCGTAGATGGCCCCGGTGATCGGCTGCGCGCCGGTCTCCGGCGACCAGTACACCGCGCCGTGCTCGAAGGTGGCGTACTTGGTGGAACCCTCGCCGATCGCCTCCGGCGACGTGGGGGCGCCGAGCACGCCATCCATGCCGCCCATTTCCAGCCAGCGGGTGTGGATGGCGCCGCCCTCCATCACCCGGGCGAGGTCTTCCGGCCCGGGCGGTTCGTTGAACCGGGAGGCGATCTCCCGAATCTCGTTGAGCGCGATATATCCCTGTTCGCCGGGGCACTCCGTCGCATCGAGGTCGCGGTGGCCGATGATCGAGGGCAGCGTCAGCGACGCCCCCCGCGGATAGTGGGTGAACGAGCCGCCGGCGGAGGTCAGCTGCGCGATGCCGCGTGGATCGGTGCGGTCCAGCCCGAGTCGCCAGCCCAACAACCGGCCGACCGTCTCGAGTTGGATCGGCGGGGGAGGCGCGTCGTCGAAGGTGCCGATCATGGACACCCCCCAGGTGTTGCTGTTGAATCCGCCCGCGTGGCTGCCCATGATGCCCCGGGCGAGGCCGCCGGCCCGGCCCTCGAAAACCTGGCCGTACTTGTCCACCAGCGCGTTGTAGCCGATGTCGCACCAGCCCAGGGTGCGGGTGTGGTAGGCGTAAATCGCCCGGATGATCTCCGCGGAGTCTTCGGGGGCGTAGTCGTTGGAGCCTGCGGTGTGGTGCACCACGGCCGCGTGGACCGGGCCGCTCTCGACGGGTTTGCCGCACCGGCCGTAGGCGCCCGCGCCCCAGTGGCTGCGCGGGATGATGTTGGGTGGCTGACCCGGGCCCAGCACGGCCTTCGGCGGTTGCCACTGCGAATCGGCGGGAGCCTTCGGCGGTGTGATCAGCACCGCGGAGATGTTCTGGGCAAAGGGTTGCGCGGCGGTGGCCGGCAGGTAGCCGAGATCTCCCGGGGCGGACTTCTTCGGGGCCGCCTCCGGCTTGGCCGGGCCTTTCGTCGTGGCCGGCCCGTCGGCCCTGGGCTTGCCCTTGGATTTGGCCGGGGTTTTGGGCTGAGCCGGGTTGCCGGGAGCGTTCGGAGCGGTCCTGGTCACCGCGATCTGCACGGCCGTGGTTCGGCCGACGAACACCGGCTCGGTCCCGTCCGGCCCGGGAGCCGGCGCATCGGCCGGCCGGGGACCCGGGGTCTGCTGCTTGGACTCGTGCGCGGTCGCATACCACGGGCCCCAGGACCCGTCGGCGCGCTTGGCGCGGATCCGTGCCGACGTGCCGCTCAGGTCGGCGCCGGTGAGCGCAACCATGGTGAACGGTTCGTCCTGGCTGATCTCGCGGACGGTGTCGCCCGGTTCCAGATCCGGCAGCGGCTGCTGGTTCAGCTTGGTCGCGGCGGCGTTGGGCGTTGCCTCCGAAATGCCGGCCGACTTGGGGCCCGCCCCGGAGTTCAACGCCCACGGCAGGATCAGCAGGGTCGCGAGAGACGCGGTCAGCTTGATCGTCGGCGGGGGACGACGACGGGTTGGCACGTGCTGATGTTACGTATGTGTCACGTGTTGTTGGTGATGCGACACGCGCCCGCCGGCGTCGGCCGGGACCAGGACATTGTTAACGGCACCGCAGAGTCTTCCGGTGCCCGCCGGTGCGGGCTGACTCTGCGGTGCCGTTGGGCGGAACAGCTCCGCTGTTTGTCCTGTTACGGCAACGGCGGGGCCGGGGCGGCGACCGCCGGTCCGGCGCCCTGCGCGGCCTGCGCGATGGACGGGATCACCACACCCTTGAGCAGGTCGATGGCCTGCCCGGCGCCCAGCTGGTTGGCGGCGCTCATCAGGTCGCTGACCAGCCCGCCCTTCTCCTCCGGCATGCCCAGGGACGGGTCGCCGAGGATCGGGTAGGTGCCGTCCAGGCCGGGGTCCAGGCCCACCGGCGAGGTGAGCGGCAGACCGTCAGACCCGAGCAGCCCGGTGTCCGGACTGGTCAAGCCGGGGCTGGTCAATCCCGGGCTGGTGAGGCCGGGACTGGTCAGGCCGGGGCTGGTCAACCCGGGGCTGGTCAACCCGGGACTCGTCAGCGACGAGTCGGTCAACGGCGGCGTGGTCAGGCCGGGCGTGGTCAGCCCGGACGTGGTGGACACACCGGGCGTGCCCAGCGGCGGCGTCGACAGCGACGGCGTGGTCAGCGACGGGTCGGTGAGTCCCGGCGTGCCCAGCCCGGGCGAGGTGAGTCCCGGTGTACCCAGCCCGGGCGAGGTGAGGCCCGGCGTGCCCAGGGACGGGTCGGTGAGGCCGGGGGTGCCCAGGCCCGGTGACGTCAGGCCGGGGTACGCCCCGGTCGAGGCGGATCCGCTGCCGAAGCCCGGCACCGGCGGAAGGTTCACCCCGAACTGGGACAGACCCTGCGTGAGGGCGGTGATCAGTTCACCGGGGAGATCAGCCACGGACGAAGCCGCGACGAAGTCGTGGTGCTGGGGGGCGCTGTTGTGGGCGACCAGCTCGGATACTGCGACAACTGCGAACGGACTCGCGACCGCCAGGGCGGCGACTGCGCTCATGGTTGTCGAGAGCCTGCGTCGACGTCGGTTCGGCACGGAAGTCTCCTCAATATGTTTTGCCGTCCGGCCCCGCTTTCTTCGGGGCCATCGTGGCGCTTACTGCACTTGCATCTGACCTACGTGACCGACGGTACGCGTGTGACTTGTGTGAAAAGAGTGACGAGATCGAATCGTGAGGAAACCGCTACCAACCCTTCCTCGGCGCGTGACGACGGCCCCGACGCCCCTGACAATTGCCCAGGTGCCCGGAATCGGCGGGCGATAGTGAACGTGCAAGCGAGGGCGGCGGGGCGCCGACGATGCGGGCGAGCGCTGGTCGGCTACCCTTGGCGCCGATGACCGCTCGTTTTGACCTCTTTGTCGTGGGTTCCGGATTCTTCGGCCTGACCATCGCCGAGCGCGTAGCCACGCAGCTCGGCAAGCGCGTTCTCGTCGTCGAGAAGCGCCCGCACATCGGCGGCAACGCCTACTCCGAGGCGGAACCGCAGACCGGCATCGAGGTCCACAAGTACGGCGCGCACCTGTTCCATACCTCTAATAAGAGGGTCTGGGACTACGTGCGACAGTTCACCGAGTTCACCGGCTACCAGCACCGGGTGTTCGCCATGCACGACGGGCAGGCCTACCAGTTCCCGATGGGCCTGGGCCTGGTGTCGCAGTTCTTCGGCCGCTACTTCACCCCCGACGAAGCCCGGGCGCTGATCGCCGAACAGGCTGCCGAGATCGACACCGCCGACGCGCAGAACCTCGAGGAGAAGGCGATCAGCCTGATCGGCCGCCCGCTGTACGAGGCGTTCGTCAAGGACTACACCGCCAAGCAGTGGCAGACCGACCCCAAGGAACTCCCCGCGGCCAACATCACCCGGCTGCCGGTGCGCTACACCTTCGACAACCGCTACTTCAACGACACCTACGAAGGTCTGCCGGTCGACGGCTACACCGCGTGGCTGGAGAACATGGCGGCCGACGAGCGCATCGAGGTGCGGCTCGACACCGACTGGTTCGACGTTCGCGACGGACTCCGGGCGGCCAGCCCCGACGCGCCGGTGGTCTATACCGGGCCGCTGGACCGCTACTTCGACTACGCCGAAGGCAAGCTCGGCTGGCGGACCCTGGACTTCGAGCTCGAAGTGCTGCCCACCGGCGACTTCCAGGGCACGCCGGTGATGAACTACAACGACGGCGACGTGCCCTACACCCGCATCCACGAGTTCCGGCACTTCCACCCGGAGCGGGACTACCCGGCCGACAAGACGGTGATCATGCGGGAGTACTCGCGTTTCGCCGACGACGCCGACGAGCCCTACTACCCGATCAACACCGAGGCGGACCGGGCGGTGCTGACGTCCTACCGGGCGCGCGCGAAGGCCGAGATGGAGTCGGCGAAGGTGCTCTTCGGTGGGCGGCTGGGCACCTACCAATATCTGGACATGCACATGGCGATCGCCAGTGCGTTGAACATGTACGACAACATCCTGGCGCCGCACCTGGCCGACGGGGTGGCGCTGGGGGAGGGCAGTAAGGCATGACCGACAGTTCGCGAGCGGTGAGCCGGCTTTCGCGGATCATCCTGCCGCGCCAGGGTGAGCCGCTGGATGTGCGCAAGCTCTACATCGAGGAGTCCGAGACCAACAGCCGGCGGGCGCACCCGCTCACCCGCACCAGCCTGGAGATCGGCGAGGAATCCGAAGTCTCGTTCGCCACGTACTTCAATGCCTTCCCGGCGTCCTACTGGCGTCGCTGGTCGATCCTCGAATCGGTGGTGTTGCGTCTGGAGCTGACCGGATCCGGGCGAGTCGACGTCTACCGCTCCAAGGCGACCGGTGCGCGTATCGCGGTGGACGGCAAGCCTTTCGGGTCTGTCGAGAACAGTGACACCCCGACGGTGGTCGAATTCGAGGTCGGTCTGCAGCCGTTCGAGGACGGTGGCTGGATCTGGTTCGACATCACCACCGACACCGCGGTCACGCTGGCCCACGGCGGTTGGTACGCCCCGATCGAGGCCCCCGGCCGGGCCGACATCGCGGTCGGCATCCCGACCTTCAACCGGCCCGACGACTGTGTCAACGCGCTGCTCGCACTGACCTCCGACCCCGATGTCGACGAAGTCATCAGCGCGGTGATCGTCCCCGACCAGGGCACCCGCAAGGTGCGCGACCACCCCGGTTTCGCCGCCGCGGCAGCCGGACTCGGAGACCGGCTGTCGATGCACGACCAGCCCAACCTCGGCGGGTCCGGGGGCTACAGCCGGGTCATGTATGAGGCGCTGAAGAACACCGGCTGCGAACAGATCCTGTTCATGGACGACGACATCCGCATCGAGCCGGACTCGATCCTGCGGGCGCTGGCACTGAACCGGTTCGCCAAGACGCCCACCCTGGTCGGCGGGCACATGCTCAACCTGCAGGAGCCCTCGCACCTGCACATCATGGGTGAGGTCGTCGACTCGGGCGTCTTCATGTGGACCAACGCCCCGCACACCGAGTACGACCACAACTTCGCCACCGACGCGCTGGCCGAGTCCCCGGATCTGCACCGGCGCATCGACGTCGACTTCAACGGCTGGTGGATGTGCATGATCCCGCGCGCGGTCGCCGAGGAGATCGGTCAGCCGGTGCCGTCGTTCATCAAGTGGGACGACGCCGAGTACGGGCTGCGCGCCGGTGAACACGGCTATCCGACCGTCACGCTGCCGGGGGCGGCGATCTGGCACATGGCCTGGAGCGACAAAGACGACGCGATCGACTGGCAGGCGTACTTCCACCTGCGTAACCGGTTGATGGTGGCAGCCCTGCACTGGGACGGCAACATCTCCGGGCTGATCCGCAGCCACCTCAAGGCCACCCTGAAACACCTTGCCTGCCTGGAATATTCGACCGTCGCCGTGCAGAACAAGGCGCTGGACGACTTCATGGCCGGCCCCGACCACATCTTCTCGATTCTGGAGTCGGCGCTGCCGGACATTCACGCGCTGCGCAAGACCTATCCCGATGCCGTGGTGCTGCCGGCGGCCAGTGAGCTGCCCGCCCCCTCGCAGCGCCGCAAGCCGATGCGGCCCCCGGTGCAGCCGCTGTCCATCGGCTATCGGCTGGCCCGCGGCATTCTGCACAACCTCAAGGCCACCGAGCCGGAGCACCATCGGCGCCCGCAGCTCAACGTCCCCACCCAGGACGCCCGCTGGTTCCTGCTGTGCACCCAGGACGGCGTCACCGTCACCACCGCCGACGGGCGCGGTGTGGTCTACCGGCAGCGCGACCGGGAGAAGATGTTCTCGCTGCTGCGCGAGTCCCTGCGGCGGCAGTATCAGCTGGCGCGCCGGTTCGACGCCCTGCGCCGGACCTACCGCCGGGCACTGCCCACGCTGGCGAGCAAGCAGCAGTGGGAGACGGTGCTGCTTCCCGACGGTGCCACGTCGTCATGACCGAATTCGACCCGGACCCCATGAATCTGGATGACGCGGTACCCCCGCACGGCGAAGACGCTGTGCTGGTCGCGGTGCAGTCGGCACTGACCGGCCGCTCCGGCGTGCTGCCGGTGGCCCGGGCGATGTCGCATTTCGGTGAGCACAGCTTGGGCTGGCTGGCGGTAGCGGCGCTCGGCGCCCTGATCCAGCCGCAGCGCCGCCGGAGCTGGCTGGTGGCCGGCGCCGGAACGCTGGCCGCACACGCCGCCGCGGTCGTCATCAAGCGCATCGTGCGCCGCAAACGCCCGAACCATCCGGCGATCGCGGTCAATGTGGGCACTCCCAGTGCCTTGAGCTTCCCCTCGGCGCACGCCACCTCCACCGCGGCGGCGGCCATCCTGCTGGGTCGCGCCGCCGGGCTGCGGCGCGGAGCACTGCCTGCGGCGCTGGTACCGCCGATGGCGCTGTCGCGCATGGTGCTCGGGGTGCACTATCCCAGCGACGTGGCCGCCGGCGCGCTGATTGGAGCCGCGGTCGCTGCCGCCGCGATCCGCCTGGACAACTCTGGAGACTCGGGATGAGCGCAGAAACGCACGATCGAACGTCGGAGCTCGGCCCGCCGGCCAACCTGCTCTCCGGGGTGATCAAGGCCATGCGGCCCCGCCAGTGGGTGAAGAACGTCCTGGTGCTGGCCGCCCCGATGGCCGCGCTCGGCGGAGACGTGCAGTACGACTACGCCGATGTCGGCCGTAAGGCGCTGATCGCGTTCGTGGTGTTCTCGCTGGCGGCCTCGTCGATCTACCTGGTCAATGACTCCCGTGACGTCGAGGCTGACCGGGCGCATCCCACCAAGCGATTCCGGCCGATCGCCGCCGGCGTGGTGCCGGTCGGGCTGGCCTACGCCCTGGCGGCGCTGCTCGGCGCGCTCGCGCTGGGCGTCTCCTGGTGGCTGACCCCGAACCTGGCCCTGGTGATCGCCATCTATCTTGCCATGCAGCTGGCGTACTGCTTCGGGCTCAAACACCAAGCGGTGCTGGACATCTGCGTCGTGTCGTCGGCGTATCTGCTGCGGGCGATCGCCGGCGGCGTAGCGGCGAACATCCCGCTGTCGCAGTGGTTCCTGCTGGTGATGGCGTTCGGTTCGCTGTTCATGGTGGCCGGCAAGCGCTACGCCGAGAAACAGCTGGCCGAACAGACCGGTGCCAAAATCCGCAAGTCGCTGGAGAGCTACACCGGCACCTACCTGCGGTTCGTCTGGACGATGTCGGCCACCGCGATGCTGGTCTGCTACAGCCTGTTCGCGTTCGAGCGCGACAACGGCACGGGTTCTTGGTACGCGGTGTCGATCGTCCCGATCGTCGTCGGGATCCTGCGCTACGCGGTCGACGTCGACGGGGGCATGGCCGGTGAAGCCGAGGACATCCTGCGACGCGACCGGGTGCTGCAGCTGATGGCGCTGGCCTGGATCGGAACCATCGGTGCTGCCGTCGCTTTCGGCTAGCTCGGCCCGGGGGAGCAGAGCGCCGGACCCCCGGGTCCGGCCGCTGGGCTGGCCCGCGGTCTCCTACAGCCCGTCGGTACGGCTGAGCTCGTGGGCCGGAGTGGCGCTGGTGCTGTTGATGTTCGGCATCGGCGCGTGGCGGCGGCGCTGGATCTCCGACGACGGACTGATCGTGCTGCGCACCGTGCGCAACCTGCTGGCCGGCAACGGCCCGGTGTTCAACACCGGCGAACGCGTGGAGGCCAATACCTCCACGGCCTGGACGTACCTGATGTATCTCGGCAGCTGGCTCGGTGGGCCGGTGCGCATGGAGTACGTGGCGCTGGTCTTCGCACTGGTGCTGAGCCTGGCCGGGGTGGCGATGCTGATGCTGGGTGCCGCCCGGCTCTACGCGCCGAGCCTGCAGGGCCGCCGCGCGCTGCTGCTGCCGGCCGGTGCGCTGGTCTACATCGCGCTGCCCCCGGCGCGGGACTTCGCCACCTCCGGCCTGGAGGCCGGTCTGGTGCTGGCCTACCTCGGCCTGCTGTGGTGGATGCTGGTCTGCTGGTCGCAGGCGCTGCGGATGCCCCGATCCCGTGCTCGCGGAGCCCTTTTCACCGCAAGCCTGGCGTTCATTGCCGGCTGCAGTGTGCTGGTCCGTCCCGAGTTGGCGCTGATCGGCGGCGGTGCGCTGGTGATGCTGTTGATCGCCGCGCCCCGGGCATGGCGGCCCCGGGTGCTGATCCTGGTGGCGGGCGGCGCGCTGCCGGTGGCGTATCAGATCTTCCGGATGGGCTACTACGGCCTGCTGGTGCCGGGGACCGCGCTGGCCAAAGACGCAGCCGGCGACAAGTGGTCGCAGGGAATGATCTATCTGGCCAACTTCAATGCCCCCTACGCGCTGTGGGTGCCCGGGGTGCTGCTGGTGGCGCTGGGTGCGGCGCTGTGGGTGGGCTCCGCCGTGCGCTACCGGCCGCGCCGTCCGGTACCGCCCGGCGTCGGCCCGTGGGCCCGACTGGTGCAGAGCCCCGGTGCGGTGGTCTGCTTCTTCGTGTTCAGCGGGCTGCTGCAGGCGGCCTACTGGGTGCGCCAGGGCGGCGACTTCATGCACGGGCGGGTGCTGCTGGCGCCGCTGTTCTGCATGCTGGCCCCGGTGGCGGTCATTCCGGTGCTGCTGCCCGACGGCGCGCGTTATCGCCGGGAGGCCGGCTACCCGCTCAGCGGCGCCGTCGGACTGCTGTGGCTGGCGGTGGCCGGCTGGGCGCTGTGGGCGGCCAACTCGCACGGGATGGGCGATGACGCCACCCGTGTCACCTACTCCGGGATCGTCGACGAGCGCCGGTTCTACTCCCAGGCGACCGGCAACGCCCACCCGCTGACCGCCGCGGACTACCTCGGTTATCCGCGGATGCGCGCGGTGTTGACCACGATCGCCGCCACCCCCGACGGGGCGTTGCTGCTGCCGTCGGGCAACTACGACCAGTGGGACGTGGTGCCGGTCATCCTGCCGGTGCCCCCGGGGGTCGGCGTTCCCGCCGAACCCGACCCGGGCGGAACCGGACCGCACACTGTCTTCTTCACCAACATGGGCATGCTGGGCATGAACACCGGCCTGGACGTCCGGGTGCTGGACCAGATCGGGCTGATCAATCCGATCGCGGCGCACACCGAACGGCTGGAGCACGGACGGATCGGCCATGACAAGGATCTGTTCCGGGACTGGGTGGTGGCTGACGGCCCGTGGGTCAAGTGGTACCCGCTGATCCCGGGGTACCTGGACCAGGACTGGATCGCCCAGGCGGAGGCGGCCCTGCGCTGCCCCGACACCGCGGCGGTGCTGGGCTCGGTGCGCGCGCCGATGGGCCCGCGCCGGTTCCTGTCCAACGTGTTGCACTCGCCGGGCTTCACCCGCTACCGGATCGAACGGGTCCCGCGCGACGAATTGATCCGCTGCGGACTGGCTGTGCCCGAACCGACCCGCCCGCTCTACACCGGGATGCCGCCGGAGGTTCCCTGACTGTCCGGTACGGGACGAGGGAAAAATTGTGACGGACGTCATTCCCCGACCCGCGCAGCTACCGACCGCGTCCGGTCTCACCGGCTGGAATGCTCTTGTGAGCGCAGCGCGGCAAATGCAGAAAATTCCGGTAACGGGCCGGTTCGCGGACCGGGAGGCAGAACCCCGAGGTTCTCGATTCCCGGCGTTCTGTGGTTGACTACACCGGCACTGTTGCGTTGGTACGCACAGATCGGGTCCGAGTCGGGCCACGCTATGAGCAAAGTACGGCAACGAACGAATGAGGATGCCAAGGATGAAGTTGCTTGACAGGTTGATGGTCGCCGCCGGTGGCGCGGCCCTGCTGGCGGGACTGGTCGGTGTCGTCGGCGGTACCCCGGAGGCGAGCGCGTTCTCCCGGCCCGGTCTGCCGGTCGAGTACCTGCAGGTGCCTTCGGCGGGTATGGGCCGTGACATCAAGGTCCAGTTCCAGAGCGGTGGTTCGGACTCCCCGGGCCTCTACCTGCTCGACGGCATGCGGGCCCAGGACGACTTCAACGGCTGGGACATCAACACCCCGGCGTTCGAGTGGTACCTGAACTCGGGCATCTCGGTGATCATGCCGGTCGGTGGCCAGTCCAGCTTCTACAGCGACTGGTACAAGCCGGCTTGCGGCAAGGTCGGCTGCCAGACCTACAAGTGGGAGACCTTCCTCACCAGCGAGCTGCCGGCCTACCTGGCCTCGGAGTACGGCGTGAGCCAGAGCCGCAACGCCGCGGTCGGTCTGTCGATGGCCGGTTCTTCGGCGATGACGCTGGCGATCTACCACCCCAACCAGTTCACCTACGCGGGCTCGCTGTCGGGTTACCTGAACCCGTCCACCGGCAAGGGCTGGATCGGCCTGTCGATGGGTGACGCCGGCGGCTACAAGAAGAACGACATGTGGGGCGACGACAACGACCCGGCGTGGTTGCGCAACGACCCGACGGTCAACGTCGACAAGCTGGTCGCCAACAACACCCGGCTGTGGGTCTTCTGCGGTAACGGCAAGGCCAACGAGCTGGGCGGCGACAACATCCCGGCCGTGTTCCTCGAGCAGAACTTCATGATCGGTGCGAACAAGAAGTTCCAGGAGCTCTACACCGCGGCCGGTGGCAACAACGCGATCTTCAACTTCCCGGAGTACGGCACGCACAGCTGGGAGTACTGGGGTCAGCAGCTGCAGGCCATGAAGCCGGACCTGCAGGCCCACCTGGGCGCCACGCCGGGTGGCGGCGCGAGCACCAGCTCGGGCGAGTAGTCCCAGAGCAGTAGAGATGTACCGCCGACGGCGGCGACCTTCGGGTCGTCGCCGTCGGCCGTTTCCTGCCCTGCCCGCGAGTGCCGTGTGATTGACTACCTCCCGGAGTCTGGGCGCGCGACCAGCGGGTGGAAACACCGGAGAATCTGTGCCGACGAGCGAGGTGGATATGAGCGGACTGTCGAAGTTGCTGCGGGCGCTGTGCGTGGCCGTGCTGATGCTGGGGTTGTGGGGCGGGGGCACGATCGTCAGCCCAGGCGCGCACGCGGCACAGTTCGAGAACCTGATGGTCCCGTCGCCGTCGATGGGCCGCGACATCCCGGTGGCGTTCCTCAACCAGGGACCGCACGCGGTGTACCTGCTCGACGCGTTCGACGCCCACCCCGAGCTGAGTAACTGGGTGACCGCGGGCAACGCGATGAACACGCTGGCCGGCAAGGGTGTCTCGGTCGTGGCCCCGGCCGGCGGCGCCTACAGCATGTACACCAACTGGGAGCAGGACGGCAGCAAGCAGTGGGACACCTTCCTGTCCAGCGAGCTGCCGGACTGGCTGGCGGCCAATCGAGGGCTGGCGCCGGGCGGCCACGCCGTGGTCGGCGCGGCCCAGGGCGGCTACGGGGCGATGGCGCTGGCCACGTTCCACCCCGACCGGTTCGGCTTCGCCGGCTCGATGTCGGGCTTCCTGGGGCCGGCCAACACCACCGAGAGCGGTGTCATCAGTGCCGGCCTGCAGAACTTCGGCGGCGTGGACCCGTACGGCATGTGGGGGGCACCCCAGCTGGGCCGCTGGAAGTGGCACGACCCCACCGTGCACGCCACCCTGCTGGCGCAGAACAACACCCGGGTGTGGGTCTACAACCCGATGGGCGGCGCCTCCAACCCGGCCGCGATGATCGGCGACCCGTCCGAGGCGACCGGCAGCGGCCGGTACTTCAACATGCAGTACCGCCAGGTGCGCGGCAAGAACGGTCACTTCGACTTCTCCCCCGGCGACAACGGCTGGGGGTCGTGGTCGTCGCAACTGGGCGCGATGGTCGGCGAGATCGTCGGCGCGATTAGGTAACTCTTGCGTTGGCTCTGCGTCCACGGCGGGAAAGTTCGAGTAAGGGCCGCCGTGGACGCAGAGTCAGTGTGTGCCGTCGCCGATCTGTACCGTGAAAGGCGATATGGCCAAGAAGAAGACATCCAGCTCCCCGCGAAAATCCCCCCGGAAGTCGCCCCGCAAGTCGCCAGCCAACCGCCGGCGCGTCCTCGCCTGGATCGCTGCCGGCGCGATGGCCTTGGTGGTGGCGCTGGTGCTCGTGGCGGTGGTGATCTGGATCCGTCATCCGGCCACGCCGCCGATCGCCGAGCAGCCGGGCCAAGGCGTCCCCCCGACCAGCTCGGTGCCGTCGCGGACCAAGAAGCCGCGCCCGGCCTTTCAGGACGCCAGCTGCCCGGACGTGCAACTGGTGTCGGTGCCCGGCACCTGGGAGACGTCGCCCAGCGACGACCCGCTGAACCCCACTCAGTTCCCGATAGCGCTGCTGCTCACCGTCACCCGCCCGATCGCCGAGCAGTTCGACCCGTCCCGCGTGCAGACCTACACCGTGCCCTACACCGCGCAGTTCCATAACCCACTGTCGGCCGACAAGCAGATGAGCTACAACGACAGCCGGGCCGAGGGGACCCGCGCCACCATCAAGGCGCTGACCGAGATGAACGACCGGTGCCCGCTGACCAGTTACGTGCTGGTGGGCTTCTCGCAGGGCGCGGTGATCGCCGGCGACGTCGCCAGCGACATCGGCAACGGGCGCGGCCCGGTCGACGAGGACCTGGTGCTGGGCGTGACCCTGATCGCCGACGGCCGCCGCCAGGTCGGGCCGGGCAGCGGCATCGACGTGCCGCCGACCCCGCCGGGGCAGGGCGCCGAAGTCACCCTGCATGAACTGCCCATCCTGTCCGGGATGGGACTGACCATGACCGGTGCGCGCGACGGCGGTTTCGGCGACCTCGCCCAGCGCACCAACGAGATCTGCGCCCGTGGTGACCTGATCTGCGCCGCGCCGCGAGAGGCGTTCAGCGTCGGCAAATTGCCCGCCACCCTGGAGACGCTGGCCGGCGGCGCCGGTCAGCCGGTGCACGCGATGTACGCCACCACCGACTTCTGGAATCAGGACGGACAGTCCGCCACCCAGTGGACGCTGAACTGGGCGCGCAACCTCGTCGACAACGCGCCGCATCCGCCGCACGGCTGAACCCGCCGTATCAACCCCGGCGGTTTAGCGAGGCTCGACGAAGGAGAGGCGAAGCTGGGACCGCCTCGTGACCCCGGCGGTTCAGCGAGGCTCGACGAAGGAGAGGCGAAGCTGGGACCGCCTCGTGACCCCGAGACCGGCGTCACACGCGGTACCGTTTGATTTGGCATGGGCCGCACCGACCTCTAACATTAAGAGCAATTTAAGAGCGGCGGCTCGTGGCCGCAGGGCAGCAGCGCGTCGTCGGGTTTCGGAAACCCATTACCATCTGGGAGGTCCCGGGCCCGCGCGATGTAACGCACCAGTGTTACCCGACGCGCCCGGCAGCCGATGAGAACGTATGTTCGCGACAGGAGATTTTGATGGCCCCGGCAACACAGGCCGCCTACCACAACCCCTTCATCAAGGACGGCAAGATCCGGTTCCCGGAGAACGCCAACCTGGTGAAGACCGTCGAGCGCTGGGCCGCCTTGCGCGGCGAGAAGCTGGCGTACCGGTTCCTGGACTACTCCACCGAGCGTGACGGCCTGGCCCGCGACATCTCCTGGGCGGACTTCGGTGCCCGCAACCGCGCCGTCGGCGCCCGGCTGCAGCAGGTCACCGAGCCCGGGGACCGGGTGGCGATCCTGTGCCCGCAGAACCTGGACTACCTGGTGTCGTTCTTCGGGATCATGTACTCCGGCCGCATCGCGGTGCCGCTGTTCGACCCGGGCGAGCCGGGCCACGTGGGCCGGCTGCACGCGGTGCTCGACGACTGCACCCCGTCGGCGGTGCTGACCACCAGCGACTCGGCCGAGGGAGTCCGCAAGTTCTTCCGCAGCCGCCCGGCCAACGCCCGGCCGCGCGTCATCGCCGTCGACGCGGTGCCCGCCGAGGTCGGCTCGACCTGGGTGATGCCGGAAGTCGACCGCAACTCGGTGGCCTACCTGCAGTACACCTCCGGTTCCACCCGGACCCCGACCGGCGTGAAGATCACCCACCTGAACCTGCCCACCAACGTCGTGCAGCTGCTGGACGCGCTCAAGGGCCGCGAAGGCGACCGTGGCGTCACCTGGCTGCCGTTCTTCCACGACATGGGCCTGGTCACCATTCTGCTGTCGTGCGTGATGGGCCAGCAGTTCACCTTCATGACGCCGGCGGCGTTCGTGCGCCGGCCCTATCGCTGGATCAAGGAGATGTCGCGCAAGGAGGGGGAGACCGGGGAGTGCTTCTCGGTGGCCCCGAACTTCGCCTTCGAGCACGCCGCGGCCCGCGGCCTGCCCAAGGAGGGCGACCCGCCGCTGGACCTGAGCAACGTCCGGGCGATCCTCAACGGCAGCGAGCCGGTGTCGGCGGCGTCGGTGCGCAAGTTCAACGAGGCCTTCGGCCCGTACGGGTTCCGCGAAGAGGCGATCAAGCCGTCCTACGGGCTGGCCGAAGCCACCCTGTTCGTCTCCACCACCCCGCCCGACGAAGGACCGCGCGTGGTCTACGTCGACCGCGAGGAGCTCAACAACGGCGGCCGGTTCATCGAGGTGCCCGCTGATGCCCCCAACGCGGTCAGCCAGGCCTCGGCCGGCCGGGTGGGCGTGGACCAGTGGGCGGTGATCGTCGACTACGAGACCGGCGCCGAGCTGCCCGACGGCCAGATCGGCGAGATCTGGCTGCAGGGCAACAACATGGGTGTCGGCTACTGGAACCGTGAGAAGGAGACGGCTGACACGTTCCAGAACGTGCTCAAGTCGCGCACCAGCCCGTCCCGCGCCGAGGGCGCCGACGAGAACGGCTTGTGGGTGCGCACCGGCGACTACGGCGCCTACTACAAGGACGACCTCTACATCACCGGCCGGGTCAAGGACCTGGTGATCGTGGACGGCCGCAACCACTACCCGCAGGACCTGGAGTACTCCGCGCAGGAGGCCAGCCGGGCGCTGCGCGCCGGCTACATCGCGGCGTTCTCGGTGCCGGCCAACCAGCTGCCGCAGTCGGCCTTCGACAACCCGCACTCCGGGCTGAAGTACGACCCCGAGGACAGCTCCGAGCAACTGGTGATCGTGGCCGAGCGCGCCCCGGGAGCCCACAAGCTGGACTACCAGCCGATCGCCGACGACATCCGGGCGGCCATCGCGGTGCGCCACGGCGTGACCGTGCGTGACGTGCTGTTGGTGTCGGCGGGCACGGTGCCGCGTACCTCCAGCGGCAAGATCGGTCGCCGCGCCTGCCGGGCCGCCTACCTGGACGGCAGCCTGCGCGGCGGCACCACCGGCCCGAACGCCTACCCCGACGAGGTTTAACCCCATATGAGTGAGGCTCCGCAATTGAGCGACGGCGACGACGCAATCCTGCGCGGCACCAGCCGCACCGACCTGACCGTCGCCGACATGCGGGCCTGGCTGCGCAACTGGGTGGCCAACGCCACCGCACAGTCGCCGGACAAGATCAACGAGACCGCCCCGCTGATCGAACTCGGCCTGTCTTCGCGTGATGCGGTGGCCATGGCCTCCGACATCGAGGACTTCACCGGGGTGACGCTGTCGGCGACGGTGGCGTTCCGGCACCCGACGATCGAGGCGCTGGCCACCGTGATCGTCGAGGGCGAGCCGGTGCTGGAGGACGACGCGGCCGGCGAGGACTGGTCGCGGGACGCCGACGTCGCCGACATCGCGGTCGTCGGCCTGGCCACCCGCTTCCCGGGTGACATGAACTCACCCGAGGACACCTGGGAAAAGCTGCTGGCGGGATTCGACGCCATCACCGACCTGCCCGAGGGCCGCTGGTCGGAGTTCTTGGAGGAGCCCCGGGTTGCCGAGCGCGTCAAAAAGGCGCGCACCCGCGGTGGCTACCTGTCCGACATCAAAGGCTT
Organism: Mycolicibacter heraklionensis; assembly: GCF_019645815.1. NCBI lineage: Bacteria > Bacillati > Actinomycetota > Actinomycetes > Mycobacteriales > Mycobacteriaceae > Mycobacterium > Mycobacterium heraklionense. The sequence continues at coordinate 4,846,047 of NZ_CP080997.1, read as the reverse complement.
CGACGCGGAGTTCTTCGCGCTGTCGAAGATGGAAGCCGACAACGTCGACCCGCAGCAGCGGATGGCGCTCGAGCTGACCTGGGAGGCGCTGGAACACGCCCGCATCCCGGCCTCGAGCCTGCGCGGCGAAGCGGTCGCGGTCTTCATGGGCTCGTCGAACGGCGACTACCAGAACCTGGCGCTGTCCGACCCGAGCATCACCCACCCGTATGCCATCACCGGCAACTCGAGCTCGATCATCGCCAACCGGGTGAGCTACTTCTACGACTTCCGCGGGCCGTCGGTCACCGTCGACACCGCATGCTCGTCGTCACTGGTCGCCGCGCACGCCGGTGTGCAGGCACTGCGCAACGGCGAGGCCGACGTGGCGGTGGTGGGCGGCGTCAACGCGCTGATCACCCCGCTGGTGACGGTCGGTTTCGACGAGGTCGGCGGGGTGCTGTCGCCCGATGGCCGGATCAAGTCGTTCTCGTCCGACGCCGACGGCTACTCCCGTGCCGAGGGCGGCGGCGTGCTGGTGCTCAAGCGTGTCGACGACGCGCGCCGCGACGGCGACCAGATCCTCGCGGTGATCGCCGGCTCCGCGGTCAACCACGACGGCCGGTCCAACGGCCTGCTGGCGCCCAACCCGGACGCTCAGGCCGCCGTGCTGCGCAAGGCCTACAAGAACGCCGGTATCGACCCGCGCACCGTCGACTACATCGAGGCGCACGGCACCGGCACCATCCTGGGCGACCCGATCGAGGCCGAGGCGCTGGGCCGGGTGGTTGGCCGGGGCCGCGCCGCCGACAAGCCCGCGCTACTGGGCGCGGTGAAATCCAACGTGGGACACCTGGAGTCGGCGGCCGGTGCGGCCAGCCTGGCCAAGATCGTGCTCGCCCTGCAGCACGACAAGATCCCACCGTCGATCAACTACGCCGGACCGAACCCCTACATCGACTTCGCCGGCACCCACCTGAAGGTCGCCGACACCGCCACCGACTGGCCGCGCTACGGCGGCTATGCGGTCGCCGGGGTGTCCGGCTTCGGATTCGGTGGGGCCAACGCTCACCTGGTGGTGCGCGAGGTGCTGCCGCGCGATGTGATCGAGCGCGAGCCGCAGCCTGAAGAGCCTGTCGCCGCCTCCGAGACCGCCGAGCCCGAGATCGAGCACGAGGCGCCCCGCTTCGACGAGTACGGCGAGTTCATTCAGCCTGAGGGTTCGCATGGCTACGGCGACGAGCCCGAGTACGAGCTGCCCGGCCTGACCGATGAGGCGTTGCGGCTGCGCGACGAGGCACTGGCCGAGCTTGCTGCCGAGGAGCCGGTGAAACCCCTGATCCCGCTGGCGATCTCGGCGTTTCTGACTTCCCGCAAGAAAGCCGCCGCCGCCGAGCTGGCCGACTGGATCGACAGCGAAGAAGGCCGGGCCACCCCGCTGACCTCGATCGGCCGGTCGCTGTCCCGGCGCAACCACGGCCGTTCGCGCGCCGTGGTGCTGGCCCACGACCACGACGAGGCTGTCGCCGGCCTGCGGGCGGTCGCCGAGGGCAAGCAGAAGCCCAACGTCTACTCCGCCGACGGCCCGGTCACCAACGGACCGGTCTGGGTGATGGCCGGCTTCGGCGCGCAGCACCGCAAGATGGGCAAGAACCTCTACCTGCGCGACCCGATCTTCGCCGAGTGGATCGAGAAGGTCGACGCCCACGTCCAGGACGAGCGCGGCTACTCGGTACTGGAGCTGATCCTCGACGACTCGCACGACTACGGCATCGAGACGTCCAACGTCGCGATCTTCGCCATCCAGATCGCGCTTGGCGAGGTGCTCAAGCACCACGGCGCCCGCCCGACCGCCGTCATCGGCCAGTCACTGGGCGAGCCGGCATCGGCCTACTTCTCCGGTGGTCTGTCCCTGGCCGACGCCACCCGGGTGATCTGCTCGCGCGCACACCTGATGGGTGAGGGCGAGGCGATGCTGTTCGGCGAGTACATCCGGTTCATGGCGCTCGTCGAGTACTCCGCCGAGGAACTCAAGACAGTGTTTGCGGACTTCCCCGGCCTGGAGGTGTGTGTCTACGCCGCCCCGAGCCAGACCGTGATCGGCGGCCCGCCCGAGCAGATCGACGAGATCGTGGCGCGCGCCGAATCCGAGGGCCGCTTCGCCCGCAAGCTGCAGACCAAGGGCGCCGGGCACACCTCGCAGATGGACCCGCTGCTCGGCGAGTTCTCCGCCGAGCTGCAGGGCATCGAGCCGCACACGCCGAGCATCGGCATCTTCTCGACCGTGCACGAGGGCAGCTACGTCAAGCCCGGGGGCGAGCCGATCCACGATGTGGACTACTGGAAGAAGGGGATGCGCCACAGCGTCTACTTCACCCACGGGGTCCGCAACGCCGTCGACAACGGCTACACCACGTTCCTGGAGCTGGCGCCGAACCCGGTCGCGCTCATGCAGGTGGGGCTGACCACGGCCAGCGCGGGGCTCCATGATGCCCAATTGATCGCAACCCTGGCCCGCAAGACCGACGACGTCGACGCCATGACCATGGCGATGGCCCAGCTCTACGTGCACGGTCACGACCTCGACTTCCGCACGTTGTTCCCGCGTGAGGTCCAAGGGCCGGTCAGCCCGGCGGAGTTCGCCAACATCCCGCCGACGCGCTTCAAGCGCAAGCCGCACTGGCTGGACGCCCGGTTCTCCGGCGACGCCACCGGTGTCATGCCCGGCTCGCACGTCGCGTTGCCGGACGGCCGGCACGTCTTCGAGTACGCCGGTCGCGGTGAGACGGATTTGGCTGCCCTGGTGAAAGCCGCTGCCGCTGCGGTTATTCCGGACTCGACTCTGGTGGCCTCCGAGCAGCGGGCGGTGCCGGGGGAGGGCTCTCGGCTGGTGACGACGCTGACCCGGCACCCGGGCGGCGCTGCTGTTCAGGTGCACTCGCGCATCGGCGAGTCGTTCACGCTGGTCTACGACGCATTGGTGAGTCGCAGTGGGGCCGAAGGGGTTTCGCTGCCGGTCGCGGTCGGCGCCGGAACCGCGGTGGCGTCTTCATCGGTTGCGACGCCCGTTACGCAGCCCGAGGAACCGGTCGACGACGCCGAGATCCTGCACGACAACCTGACCGCCGGCGCCGGCCTGGCCGCCGGGTTCGCCAAGTGGTCCCCGGAATCCGGGGAGACTGTCGCCGATCGGCTGGGCGCGATCGTCGGTGGCGCCATGGGCTACGAGCCCGAGGATCTGCCGTGGGAGGTGCCGCTGATCGAGCTGGGTCTGGACTCGCTGATGGCGGTGCGGATCAAGAACCGGGTCGAGTACGACTTCGACATACCGCCGATCCAGCTGACCGCGGTGCGCGACGCGAACCTCTACAACATCGAGGAGATGCTCCGCTACGCGGTCGAGCACCGCGACGAGGTCGAGGCACTGCACGAGCATCAGCAGACCCAGACGCCCGAGGAGATCGCCGCCGAGCAGGCCGCGATCCTCGCCGCGGCCAAGGCGGCCGAGGCCGCGGACGCCGCACCGGTGGCCGAGCCCGCTGCGGCGCCACCCCCGTCGGACATCCCGATCCCGCCGCCGCCGACCAACCCGGCAGGGCCCGCGGTTCCGCCCCCGCCGACCGACCCTTCCGGACCGTCCGGCGTGAGTTCCAAGACCGCCGCCGCGGCGGCCGCCAAGGTGCTCACCCAGGAAGCGGTGACCGAGGCGCTGGGCGCCGACGTGCCACCACGTGACGCCGCCGAGCGGGTCACGTTCGCCACCTGGGCGATCGTCACCGGGAAGTCGCCGGGTGGCATCTTCAACGAGCTGCCCGCTCTCGACGACGACACCGCGACCAAGATGGCCGAGCGACTGTCGGAGCGGGCCGAGGGCATCATCACCGTCGACGACGTGAAGTCGGCGACCACCATCGAGGCGCTGGCGACCATCGTCCGCGATCAGCTCGAGGACGGCGTGGTGGACGGGTTCGTTCGCACTCTGCGCGCCAAACCCGAAGGCTCGAACAAGGTTCCGCTGTTCGTGTTCCACCCGGCCGGTGGCTCGACGGTGGTCTACGAGCCGCTGATGAAGCGGCTGCCCGCCGACACTCCGGTCTACGGCATTGAGCGGGTGGAGGGCTCCATCGAGGAGCGCGCCGCCGAGTACGTGCCCAAGCTGCTGGAACTGCACGACGGGCCGTTCGTGCTGGCCGGGTGGTCGCTGGGTGGGGCGATGGCCTACGCGTGTGCGATCGGGCTGAAGCAGGCCGGGGCCGACGTGCGTTACGTCGGGCTGATCGACGCGGTGATGCCCGGTGAGCCGATCGACCAGAGCAAGGAAGGCATGCGTGCCCGTTGGGACCGCTATGCGCGGTTCGCCGAGCGCACCTTCAACGTCGAGGTTCCCGAGATCCCCTACGAGGAGCTGGAAAAGCTCGACGATGAGGGCCAGGTTCGCTTCGTGATGGACGTCGTGGCCCAGAGCGGGGTGCAGATCCCGGGCGGCATCATCGAGCACCAGCGCACGTCGTACCTGGACAACCGGGCCCTGGACACCGCCGAATACCAGCCCTACGACGGCTATGTGGCGCTGTACATGGCTGACCGCTACCACGATGACGCCATCGTGTTCGAGCCCGCCTACGCCACCCGCAAGCCCGACGGCGGCTGGGGTGAATACGTCAGCGACCTGGAGATCGTGCCGATCGGGGGCGAGCACGTTCAGGTCATCGATGAGCCGTACATTGCCAAGGTAGGCGCCCACATGAGCGAGGCGATCAACCGGATCCAGGGAGAGCAGTGACCACCGAGTTCCCACCCGCCCACCCGCCCAAGACCACTGCGCAATTGCTGTCCGAACTCCGCGAAAAGCTGGAGCTGGCCAAGGAACCCGGCGGTGAGGCGGCCGTCGCCAAGCGGGCGAAGAAGGGCATCCCCAGTGCCCGCGACCGCATTCATGCGCTGCTGGACCCGGGCAGCTTCTTGGAGATCGGTGCGCTGTGCAAGACCCCCGGTGACCCGAACGCGCTCTACGGCGACGGCGTGGTCACCGGTCACGGCCGGATCAACGGCCGACCCGTCGGGGTGTTCAGCCACGACCAGACCGTGTTCCAGGGCTCGGTCGGGGAGATGTTCGGCCGCAAGGTGGCCAAGCTGATGGAGTGGGTGGCCATGGTCGGCTGCCCGATCATCGGCATCAACGACTCGGCGGGCGCGCGGATCCAGGACGCGGTTACATCGCTGGCCTGGTACGCCGAGCTGGGACGGCGCCACGAAATGCTGCGCGGCCTGGTTCCGGAAATCTCGATCATCTTGGGTAAATGTGCTGGGGGAGCGGTGTATTCGCCGATCCAGACGGACCTGTTGGTAGCCGTACGTGATCAGGGCTACATGTTCATCACCGGACCGGACGTGATCAAGGATGTCACCGGCGAGGACGTCAGCTTCGACGAGCTCGGCGGCGCCGACGCGCAGGCGCAGCGCGGCAACATCCACAAGGTGGTCGACGACGAGGCGGCGGCGTTCCAGTACGTGCGTGACTACTTGTCGTTCCTGCCCTCCAACCACTTCGACGACGCGCCGATCGTCAACCCCGGCCTGGAGCCGGAGATCACCCCGCACGACCTGGAGCTGGACTCGATCGTTCCGGACGCCGACAACGTCGCCTACGACATGCACGAGATCCTGCTGCGGATCTTCGACGACGGCGACGTCTTCGAGATCTCCGAACAGCGCGGGAAGGCGATGATCACCGCGTTCGCCCGGGTGGACGGGCATCCGGTCGGGGTGATCGCCAACCAGCCGATGTTCATGTCCGGGGCGGTCGACACCGAGGCATCCGACAAGGCGGCCAGTTTCATCCGATTCTGCGACTCCTACAACCTCCCGTTGGTTTTCGTCGTCGACACCCCCGGCGCCATGCCCGGGGTGTCGGAGGAGAAGAACGGGATCATCAAGCGCGGTGGCCGGTTCTTCAACGCCATCGTCGAGGCCGACGTGCCCAAGGTGACCGTGATCATCCGCAAGGCCTACGGCGGTGGCTACGCGGTGATGGGCTCCAAGCAGCTGTCCGCGGATCTGAACTTCGCCTGGCCGACGGCCCGCATCGCGGTGATCGGCGCCGACGGCGCGGCCCAGCTACTGGTGAAGCGCTTCCCGGACCCGACCGCGCCCGAGGTGCAGAAGATCAAGCAGGATTTCATCGACGGCTACAACGAGAACATGGCGATCCCGTGGACTGCCGCCGAGCGCGGCTACATCGACGCCGTGATCCAGCCGCACGAGACCCGGTTGTTGCTGCGTAAGTCGCTGCGGCTGCTGCGGGACAAGCAGAACTTCCCGAAGGTGCAGCGTAAGCACGGTCTGCTGCCCATCTAGCCGGCGCTTCCGCTTAGCCGCTAAGTCCTGGCTCAGATTGCGGGAACATTAGGTGGCCTGCGTTCTCAGGGTACGTGCCGTTTTTTCCTGGTGAGGGCGCGTTTCCAGGATAGTGAACCTGAATTTGACATAACAGAGTGTGATTGAAATCATCCAGGTTCGGCAACGCCCCACTGATGTGGCGGCCTCGAGAATCTGGCGAGGAATCCTGGATGTTTGATGCAGTCGCGGCACGGTCCACCCACTGCGAGCCCGGCCTGCGAGCTGCACTGGCCGCCGCCGCGCTGGTTGTCGGTATCGCCGGTGCTCCCCAGATCGCTTCGCTGACCTCGGCTCCCGGCCATACCGGGGTGCTGCTGTCCGCCGCCGAGGTCGGCTCCCTCGCCGACTCCGGCATCGCGCTGATCATGGGCCCCAGCATGATCCCCACGCCGAGCCAGCAGTTCGCCGACACGGTCAATGAACTGTTCCTGCAGCCGCGCGGCTTCGCCGGTGAACTCGAGGTGCTGACCACACCCGAGGAGGCTTACGTTCTGGACAAGTCCTTGGCCAGGGGGGCGGAGATTCTGGCCGACAGGGTGCAGGCTCTGATCGCGGATGGCCAGGTCGACGCCGATCACCCGGTGACGGTATTCGGCTACTCGCAGAGCGCTGCTCTCACGACTTTGGCAATGCAGCAGCTCGACGACGCCGGCGTGCCGAGTTCTGCGGTGCACTTCGTGTTGATCGGTAATTCGGCCAACCCCAACGGCGGGATGCTGGTCGGCTTCGAAAACATGCCTCAGATCGTCGAGGCCATGGGGCAGAGCGAGGTCACCCTCGGCAACCCGACGCCCCACGATCTGTACCCCACCAGCATCTACACCCTGGAGTACGACGGCTACGCGGACTTCCCGCGGTACGTCAGCAACATCTTCGCCGATCTCAACGCCGTTATGGGTATGGCCATCCAGCACATCGCCTACCTCGGCCTGACTCCCGAGCAGATCGAGGGCGCGATTCTGCTGGATTCAGACCCCGACAGCCTGGTCAGCTCTTACATGATTCAGAGCGAGTACCTGCCGCTGCTGTATCCGCTGCTGTTCGTTCCGGTGACTGGAAAGCCGTTGTACGACTTGATGGAACCAAGCATGCGGATCCTGGTGAATCTGGGCTACGGCAGCATCGAGAACGGGTGGAACGAGGGCTCTCCCGACCAGCCGACGATGTTCACGATGGATCAGCCGAACATCGACTGGACCGAGGTCAACGCTGCGCTGGCGGTGGCGGCGCAGACCGGCTGGAGCGCCTTCGTTGCCGACATCTTCGACCCGGCTACCTATGAGGTGGTCGACATGCTCGACAACCCTGCGCTGGCGCCACTGTTGGCAGCAGGGGATGGCGTGGGCCTGGCCGAAGGTGCGGATGCGCAGGACATGCTCAACAGCTTGACGAACCTGATGTGGGAATCGCTGGTCGGTCAGTACCTGGACCCGTCCTACTGGGAAGCTCAGGCCTAGCGGCCCTCGCCGCCGTGCCCGGAACGCCGGCCGGCGGTCTCAGGCGGGTAAGTGTTGCGTAACGCTTCAGCAACACCAGTCACTTCTGTTGCAAACCAATTATCGTTTACCCCAGGCGATCCCATGATGGGCTAGCCGCCGAGGTTCCAATTGTACGGGGCCGGAACGTGTTTCCGGCTGCCCGGATCGCCGTGCGAATCGTCGGAGGCTGACGAGGGGGACGACGTGTGTACTGGCAGCGTGTGCCCTAGCGGCGAGGCGCGATGAGTCTACTGCTGCCGGCGAGGCCGTCGGCGCCGGTCACGCGGAAACCGCGGAGCGCTCCAGATGAACATAAACGACTGCTGCGCAAGGCAATTACAGCATCGGCTATCGGTAACGCAACCGAATGGTATGACTACGGCGTTTACGCCGTCGTGGCCACCTATCTGACCGAAGCGTTCTTTCCGGACACGCTGGGCAACCTCGGAACGATGCTTGGGTTCGCGGTCTCTTTCGTGCTGCGGCCGCTGGGCGGCATGATCTGGGGCCCGATCGGGGACCGGTTCGGGCGCAAGTCGGTCCTGGTGGCGACGATTCTGCTGATTGCGGTGGCGACGACATTGATCGGTGTCTTGCCCACCTACGCCGCAGCGGGCTGGTGGGCGCCAGGCCTGCTGATCGCCCTGCGGGTGGTGCAGGGCTTCTCTACCGGCGGCGAATATGGCGGCGCCGCAACATTTATGGCCGAAAGCGCGCCCGATGACAAACGCGGGACCTACGGCAGCTTCCTGGAGTTCGGCGCCGTCGGCGGCTTCGTTCTCGGCAGTGCCGTGGTGTTGGCCCTGGAGGCGATGCTCAGCCACGAGCAGATGGCGGCCTGGGGCTGGCGTATCCCGTTCCTGTTGGCCCTGCCGCTGGGGGTGCTGGGGCTGGTCCTGCGCAGTCGGATGCCGGAGACGCCGGTGTTCGCCGAGTGCGTCGCCTGCGATGCGATCAAGGGATCGGCTTGGGACCGACTGGTCGACCTGCTGACGAACTACACCCGACCGATCGTGGTCACCTTCGCGCTGCTGGTCGCGCTGAACATCATCGACTACACCCTGGTGACCTACCAACCGACCTACTTGCACGCCTCCGCCGGACTTGACGAACGCAGCAGGACGGCGGTGGTGCTGGTCGGGGAGCTGGCCATGATGGCCTGCATACCCTTCGCGGGTGCCTGGTCGGACCGGATCGGCCGCAAGCCGCTGTGGCGCGGGTCGCTGGTCGGGTTCGCTGTGCTGGCGTTGCCGATGTACTGGCTGATGGGGCAGGGCTTCGCCTTCGCGCTGGTGGGATTCACGGTGCTCAGCGTGCTGTTCGCCGCGCCGCTGGCAACGGTGGCGGCGACGTTCCCGGCGATGTTCCCCACCCAGGTGCGTTATGCGGGATTCGCGATCGCCGACAACGCCGCGGTCGCGGTCTTCGGCGGCACCGCACCGGTGCTGGCGGACTCGGTGATCGAGCACACCGGATGGCAGCTTTTCCCGGCGGTGTACCTGGTGGTCGCCGCGGTGATCGGGCTGGTCGCGTTGCGGTTCCTGCCGGAGACCCGCGGGTGCTCACTGCGCGGTACCGGGATCCCCGGAGTGCAGGGCGAACTGGAGCGAGAGCTGGCGGAGGTGATGGCTACGCAGCCGTTGGCCCTGCCCGCGAGCGTGCGCAAAATGCCGGTTTCACCCGGCGTGTCGTGCACAGACGCGCACGCTCGCGGGTTGGGGGGTGCCCCGTCAGGCCTTGATGCGGATCTGGCCCGGTGACCACCAGCCCGAACGCGTGGCGCTGCCCAGGTCCAACTCCGCCGGCGTGGCCGGGGTGATCACGTCGAACTGACGCAACGAGCCCCAGTCCCGGCCCCAGTCGTAGTTCAGGTACGTGGCCATCACGTGGGCGCGCAGCAGCATGTCGGAGATGCCCAGCAACCCGCCGTTGACCCCGTCCTGCCAGGTGTCGGTGTCCTGCTTCTTGGCGTTGTAGTCCGGGGTGATCCGGTACTGCGGCACCTCGGTGACCCCGTTGGCGTGCAGCATCGGGTGCTGGCACGGGAAGGCCAGGCCCACCGCCCAGTCCAGCAGCACCGGCTTGTCGGAGCCGATGTACTCCTGGATGGTCTTCACCTCGGGCAGTCGCGGCGGGGTGAACGCGATCCAGTCCCGCGGGTTCAGCGACTTGTCCACGGCCACAATGCGTACCGCGACGGCGTCGGCCGGGATCTGCGAGCGCGGGTAGCGCAGGTTGCGCCACATCCGCGGCCACTCGCCGAACAGGTCGTAAGGCACCAGCCGTCCGGCGGCCACCGGGGCGCCGTCGGGCCCGGGGACGCCGTACTCCAGCTGCACGTCCTGGCCGGTGGTGTAGCCCTTCAGCACGCTGTTGCCGGCGATGGTGCCGGCCGCGGTCACTGCCACCAAGGGGTGGCCGTCATCGGCAGAAGGAAGGGCGTACCAGGCCGACGTCAGCTTGGACTCCTGCTGGCCGTCGGTGCTGTAGCTGCCCGCCAACGGAATCCGGGCCGGGTCCAGTCCGTAGGGCAAGGGGACGGTCGAGCCGTTGACCCCGGCCGTCTTCAACTTCTTCGGGGCGTCCCAGTCATAGTCGGTGCCGGGCTGGGTGATCGGCATCCGCAGTGACTCGGCCACCACCTTCTCCGGTACCCCGCTGGCGGTGAAGCCGACCGGGTCCACCCCGCCCAGTGGTCCGAGCTCGCCGTACTCGCCGGGCAGCGGCGTCAGCGCGCCGTCGTTGGGGTCGGGCTCCACCAGCACGTTGTCGGCCAGCCCGCAGCCGCCCACGAACGCCCGCACGTTGGCCAGGCCGTTGGAGTAGGTCGGGTACTCGCGGACGATCCCGGCCACCATCGAGGCCACGAACACGCACACCATGAAACCGGCCGCCACCGGAACGGGCGCGGCGGTCAACGCCCGGGCCAGCCGGCCCTCGCCGCGGTCACGCGGCGCGAAGTGCAGCCAGGCCGCCCAGCCGGCCGCCACAGCGAACATGGCGAACAGGATTGTGCTGACGGTGATTCCGCCGATGCGCGGCATGTCGGCGTTGAACGGCACGCCATAGCTGGAGACGTACCACCAGCCGTTGGTGGTGGCGAAACACAGCGCGAGTATGAACAACACGGCTGCGGCGAATGCCATTCGGTTTCTCGACCAGTGCACCACTTGTCGCGAAACCAGCACCGTGGTCAGTGCCGCCATCGCTCCGGCCACCGCGGCGAACAGCCCGAAGTGGTGCACCCACTTGGTCGGGGCGAACATCAGCGAGAACATCGTCGCCAGGATTACGCCCATCAGCCGCCACACCGGGCCGCTGGCGACCCCGGCGATCCGCTTGCGCCGCAACATGATGAACATCGCGGTGAACAGGCACAGCGCACAGATCAGGAAGCCGAACCGCCGCGACAGCGAGCCGTCGACGGTGGGCAGGATCAGGTAGTAGTAACGCAGGTTCTCGGTGTACCAGGCCTGGCTGGGACCGATCGCGGTGCGAACCCGGGTGGCTTCCAACACGGTTCGGATGGTCTGGTCGGCGAAGACCACGGTCAGGATCACCGCGCCGGCGGCCAGCAGCGGCGCCACCAGCGGCCAGGTGCCGTGAATGCGGTGACGGCGCACCAGGATCCGCAGCAGCGGCCGGCCACCGGCCAGCAGCGCGGCCACCGCGATCAGCCCGGTCGGCTGAATACCCAGGGTGAAGGCCGCGCAGATGATCGCCAGCGCCGCCGGGGTCAGTCGGCTGGAGATGATCGCCCGCTCCACCAGCACGTAGGTGATCAGCGCCCCGACCGCGATGATCCCCTCGGGCCGCAAGCCGTTGTTGAACGGCATCCAGGCCGCCAGCAGCACCATTCCGGCCGCCCACAGGGCGGGCTTGCTGGCCGCCACCGCCGGGCCGAACCGGGGCAGCACCTCACGGCTGAGCAGCAGCCAGCACACCAGCCCGGCGACCAGGTCCGGCAGCCGGATCCAGATGCTGGCGTCGGACACGTGCGTCATCAGCGCCAGCAGGTTGTAGTACCAGCCGAACGGGTCTTCCGGGCTGCCGAACCAGCGGAAGTAGTTGCTCATATAGCCGGCGTGGTCGGCGACCCGGGCCATCCCCAGGATGTAGCCGTCGTCGGAGGAGTTCGCCCCGATCACGTACCAGAGCAGGAACCCGAACACCACCGCCACGTCGGCCAGCGAGAAGAACCGCCAGCGGCTTGGGATCAGCCGGTGCATCCGGTGGCCGTCGAGGCGGTCCAGGCGCCACAGCGCCAGCACCGCGATCACGGTGGCGAGGATGGCCGCGTAGATCGCGGCCCGCTTGAGCATCGTCGGTTTGGTGGAGAACCGGGTGTCGATGTCGGCGGTCAGCGAAAGACCTTGCGGCGCCGGGCCGGCCAGGTCGGTGAACACCCCGACGATCTGCGGGCGCAGGTTCGGGTCCGGCCAGCCGTAGCGCTGGGTGATCCCGCCGATGGTGGCGAAGGTTCCGGCGTGCGACGAGGTGACCTCGATGTCGGTGCAGCCGGGGCCTTCCACTTTGGCCCGCGGTGCGGTGGCCAGCACCACGTTGCGGTCGGTGACGTCCACCCGTTTCTCGGTGACGGTGATGAACAGCCCGTTGAGGGCGGCGTCCTTGCCCTTGGCCGGCGCGGTCGCCAGCAGCGTGCCGCCCTCGGCGGGCAGTTGGCGCACCAAGGCGCACGGCGCCTTCACCGACATCGAGATCGGGGTCTGGGAGATCAGCGGCGCCGTCACACTGCCCAGCTCACCGTGCTGCGGCCAGTTCAGCGTGGCGGTGGTCTGCACCACCGGCAGCAGCGGGGTGGCCACCGACAGCAGGAAGCCCACCAGGCCGGCGACGACGGCCACCCACCGGGTCAGTTTGAGGTCACGGTCGGTCACAGGCGGCGTCATGGCAGTGCTCGAATCGGTCCGGGCCGGCTCCAGCCGGTCACAGTGACGGTGCCCTGCTCGATGACGGCGTCGGGCGCGGCCTTCGCGGGGATCAGTCGGTGATAGGCCTCCACCGCGCCCCAGTCGCGATACCAGTCATTGCGCAGGTAGGTCGGGACGGTGGTGGTCCACAGCATGGCCTGGGTGATCATGAACGGTCCACCGTCCTCGGCCGACTGCCACAGGTTCGACGACGCCGCGGTCTGCTTGTGGTCGGGCATGATCCGGTACTCCGGCAGCTCGGCGATGCCCAGGTGCTCGGTGAACGGCCGCTGGCACGGGAAGTTCGCCGCGACGGCGATGTCCATCAGCACCGGGGTCTGCGAGCCCATCAACTCACTGATGGTCTTGACCACCGGCACCCGCGGCGGGGTGAAGGCGATCCACTGCTCGGTGGACAGGTTCGGGTCGTTGGCGACGATGCGCACCACGTCGGTGCCGGGCGGCGCCCAGGCCAACGGGAAACGCAGGTTGCGCCAGGAGTTCTGCGGCCCGATGTCGATCGGCTCCACCTCCCCGCGCGCGGTGAATGTGCCGTCGGGGTTACTGGTGCCCCACTCCAGCTTCAGCGGCTGGCCGTAGTCGAGCTTGCCGTCCTCGCCGTGCGACCAGATGGCTCCGGCAGCGCTGACCACGACAATCGGTGCCCGGTCCGCCGACTGTTCCGGCAGTCGGTACCAGACCGAGGTGGCGTGTGCGGCCACCTGCTCTTTGTAGGAGCCGAGCACCGGGGTGACGGCCGGGTCCAGACCGTAGGGCAGGGCCACCCGGGAGCCGTTCACCCCGTCGGGGGCGTCGTCGGGGATCTTGCCGCCGGCGGTGCCCGCCGCGTCGCTCTGGTTGGCGCTGGGCTTGTTGGGGGAGGCATCCGCGTTGGGCACACCGGGTTTGGCGATGACGGCCAGCGAGGTGAGGTCGTCGTCGACGGAGTTGGGGTCGAAGCCGTACGGGTCGGAACCACCGAGGGGGCCGAGCTCGGTGTATTTCTGGCCGGGAACCGGTTGCAGCAGACCGGCGTTGACGTCGGGTTCGGTCAGCACGTCGTCGGCCATGGCGCAGCTGGACAGTCCGGAACGGATAGCGTCGATGTTGGCTCGGGCGGTGGTATAGGCCGGGTAGCGGCCGGCGGCGGCCTTGGCCATCGAGCCCACCATCAGCAGCACCATCAAACTGGCGAGCACCAGCAGCGGCGTCGACGCCAGGATCCGGTTGCGCCGCGTCGGCGTCACCTCGGTGTGCCCGGTGTAGTCCAGCCGGAAGTGCTGCCAGCCGGCCAGCAGACCTGTGGCGATCGAGGCCGCCAGGAACATCGACGTCACCGGCTTGCTGGCGATCACCGGCGGGATGTCGAACCACGGAACCCCGTAGCCGCCGACGTAGAACCACCCGTTGACACCCGAGGTCGCCACGGCCACCAGGAACAGCAGCGCGGTGACATACAGGGTCATGTTGCGTCGGCTGTGCAGCCCGACCCGGGCGAACGTGAACGCGGTGAGCGCCGCCAGCGCCCCGGCCAGCCCGGCGAACCCGCCGAACTGCACCGCCCACTTGGTCGGGGTGAACGTCAACAGCAGCAGGCCCACCGCGGTCGAGCCGATCAGCCGCCAGGCCGGGCCGCTGGCCACCCCGTTGATCCGGCCGCGCCGCAGCAGCACCACCAGCATGGCGAACATGCAGAACAACAGCACCAGCACGGCGAACCGGCGGGTCAGCGAGGCGTCGACGTTCTCCTCGACGGTCAGGAAGTAATACCGCAGGAACTCCTGGTACCAGGCGATGGTCGGACCGACCACGTACTTGATCCGGGCCGATTCGGCGACCGCGGCCAGGGTCGCCGACCGGCACACCACCACGGCGATCACCGAGGCGGCCGCGGCCAGCACCGCCAGCGGAGCGACCAGCCCGTCGGCGGCCCGGCGCTTGCGGATCACCGCCTCGATGGCCCGGGAGCCGGTCAGCAGCGGAGCCAGCGCGATGAGCCCGTGCGGAGCCAGCGTGACGGTGAAGACCGCGACCAGGACCGCGCACGCGGTGGGCACCAGCCGGCGGGTGGCGATGGTGCGTTCCACCAGCACCCAGACCACCAGGGTGCCCAGCGCGATCAGTGGCTCGGGGCGCAGGCCGTTGTTGAACGGCAGCCAGGCCGCCGCGAACATGGCCGCGGCGGTGAACACCGCCACCCGGTTGCCGGACAGCCGGCCCAGCCGCGGCAGGATGCGGCGGCTGATGATCAGCCAGCAGGCCATGCCGGCCAGCGTGGCGGGCAGCCGCATCCACACCCCGGCGGTGCTGACCGTGCTCAACTGGCCCAGCAGCGCCGGGTACCAGTCGAACGGGGCCTCGGTAGTGCCGAAGAACCGGTAGTAGTTGGCCACATAGCCGGCATGCGCGACGTTGCGGGCCATCGTGAGGTTGTAGCCGTCGTCGCTGGAGATGGCGCCGATGACGTGCCACAGCGCCAGGGTGCCGATGACGCCGACGTCGGCGAGTCGGGTCACCGCATGGACCTTGGATCTGGCTTGCCGACGTCGCGGTCCGTCCAGTACCGCCAGCGCGACGATCGAGGCCAGCACCGCCAGCACCCCGAGCGCCATCACGGCGCTCTTGAGGGCGGTGGGTGCGGTGATGAACCGGGTGTCGACGTCGATGCGGGCGTTCAGGCCCGGCTGGGGGCCGATCTCCAGTTCGGTGAAGATCCCGCCGATCTGCGGCTTGTTCTCCGGGGGGAGGGTGCCGGCCGCGCCGGGGATGCCGACGAAATCCGCGCCGACCCCGCCGGCCCCGGCCCACAGGTGCAGTTCGCTGCAGTCGGCGAGCTTGCTCCGGGGGGTGGCCGCGGCCACGTGGTCGCGGTAGGCGGCGAACACGCTCGCCTTGTTGGCCCGCACGAACAGGCCGTGCGCGGTGGCGTCCACTCCGCCGGCCGGCACGGTCGACAGCACCAGGCCGCCCTTGTCCGGCAGGGTCGCGATTGCCGAGCAGGGGATGGTGATGTCCAGGCTGCGGGGCGCACCGGACACCAGCGGAGCGGTGACGTCGGTGACGTGGCCGTCGGCGTCGACGCCCTGCGGCCAGGCGATGGTGGCGGTGGTCTGTCTGACCGGGAGCAGCGGGGTGATGCCGCACAGCAGCACGCCGGTGACGCCGGCCACCACCGCGATCAGCCGTGCGATCCGATAACGCTGCTTGGGCTGGTCGTAGGTGGAGGACACGAGCCCTGATGTTAGGCGACCGCGTCGGCGCCGCGGCGGACCATACGACAGAGTTGCCCGGCTTTGAGCGACAACCCACGTTATGTCGGGTTGCGGCGGGGGTCATGCGCCGCCTCGGCCCGCAGCGCCATCACCCGCTGGTGAATTCGGTGCTCGGTGCTGCGTGGCATCGAGGCGGGCCCGTAGCGGCCCCGGCCGCGTCGGAACACCCGGCCGCGCCCGCGTTCCCAGCGCAGGGCGTCCGAGATCGCCTTCGACGGCCGGCCCGCGACAGCGAAGCCCCGAGAGTCCAGCTCCGCGGCCAGTTCGCCGATGCTGCACGTTCCGTGATGCTGCAGGTAGTGGGTCAGTACGTAACGCAGTTCGATGCCGCGCAGCGGCTTCCGGTTCGTCATGTGGCGAACCCTGGCACCGCGGTCCGACACGGTGGCCGTTGTCGCGCAAAGGCGGGCAACTGCCACACACCTCGGGTCCGGTGACGGATGGGGCGAGTGAGGCGGGTGGCGGAAGAGTGAGATCGGTGACGCAGATCAGTGCCGCAGCGGTGCCGGGCTCCACAGCCCGGAGCGCACAGCGGTCCCCAGATCCAGATGCGCAGGCGTGGCCGTGGGGTAGTACGGCGTCAACTGCTGCAGGGCGCCCCAGTCGCGGAACCAGTCGTGGTTCAGATAACTGGGCACCGTGGTCGCGCGCACCAGCAGCTCCGTGATGCCCAACGGGCCGCCACCGTTGTTGTCCATCACCGGGGAGTTCGCCTCGGCGCCGAACCGGTCCGGCAGGATCCGCCACTTCGGCACCTCGGTCACCCCGTTCTGGTGCCCGAACGGGCGCTGGCAGGGGAACGCCAGGCCGACCAGCCAGTCCAGCAGCACCGGGTCCTCCGAGCCCACCACTTCCTGCAGGGTGCGCAGCTGCGGGACGCGCGGCGGCGTCACCGCGATCCAGTGTTGCGGGGCCAGGTCGTCGTCGCGTACCACCAGCCGGATGCGGGTGGCCTCGGCCGGGATCGCCGACATGGGTGCGCGCAGGTTGCGCCATGCCGGGACCGCGCCGATGTCACCGAATTCCACGGTGCCGCCCGCGCCGGACTCGGTGGCCCACTGCGCGGTGACCTCGCCGCGGTCGAAGCGGCCCGCGGCCGTCACCACCAGCAGCGGCCCGGCGTTGGCCCGGTCGGCGGGCAGCCGATACCAGGCCGAACGCAGCAGCGCGGGCACCTGAATGCCTGGGCGCCAGCTGCCCAGCACCGGGACCCGGGCCGGGTCCAGCTTGTAGGGCAGCCGGGCCCGCGAGCCGTTGATCCCCTCGCCGGACGTGACGCCGCCCTCGGTGCCGGCCTCGCCGCCGGCGACCTGTGCGTCGTCGTCGGCCAGCCGGCCCAACCCGGGCGGACCGATCAGCTGGTCGGCGGTGACGTCGGCGGGGATCCCGTTGGGCGCGAACCCGACCGAGAACGTCGCGCCCAAGGCGTCGGCAACCGGGGTGTCGACCGGCTCGAGCAGTCCGGCGTTGGGGTCCTGCTCGACGAGTACGTCGTCGGCCAGTCCACATGTCTTGCCAGTCAGCGCGCCCAGGTTGGAGCGGCCCACCGTCCAGGCCGGGTATTGGCCGAGCATCGACGCGGTCAGCGACACCACCTCGAACACGATCAGCACCCAGGACGCGATGGCCAGCGGGTAACCGGACAGTGCCGTCCAGCGCGGTGTCCGCTCGGCGCCGTTGGCGAAGTGGAACCAGGCCGCCACCAGCGCCGCCAAGACCGTCAGCGCCACGCCCATGGTGGCGAACGCCAGATGCCACTTGGGGAAGGCGTTCGACCACGGCACCCCGAAGTTGGAGACATACCACCAGCCGTTGACGCTGGCGAACGACAGCGCGGTGATGAACAGCACCACCGCGGTGAACAGCGTCCGGTTGCGCCTTGAGTGCATGGCCGCGGCGCTCACCGCGACGGCGGCCAGCGCACCCAGTGACCCGGCCAGGCCGGCGAACACACCGAAGTGGTGCGTCCACTTGGTGGGCGTGAACATCATCGCGATGAACGAGATGATGGTGATCCCGATGATGCGCCGGCTCGGTCCGGCCGCGGTGCCGGGAATCCGGCCCTTGCGCAACGCCATCGCCACCGACACCGCCAGCGCGACGCCCAGTGCCAGCACCGGGAACCGGCGCGCCACCGAGCCGTCGGGGGTGGCCAGGAAAAGCCGCTCGTAGCGGACGTGCTCCTCGAACCAGGCCAGGCTGGGCCCGACCGCGGACTTCAGCGTGCTGGCCTCGATCTCACCGGCCAGGGTCTGGTCCCGGAAGATCACGATCGTGGTGATGCTGACCGCCGCCGCGATCGGCGCCAGCAGCGGCGCCAGCCCGAACTGCTTGGAGCGCCGGTGCAGGATGGTGCGCAGCGGGCCGATCGCCACCAGTAGCGCACCGATCGACGCGATCCCGGTCGGACCGGAGAACAACGTCATCGCGCCGATGATGCAGGCGATCGCCAGCGGCAGCAGCCGGCTGGTGGCCACCGCCCGCTCCACCGAGCACCAGGTCGCCAGGATGCCGAGCGCGATGATCGGCTCGGGGCGCAGACCGTTGTTCAGTGGCAGCCAGAACGCCAGGAACATGCCGGCCGCGGTCCAGGCGGCAGCCCGGCTGTGTTTGACGGCGTGACCCAGCCGGGGGATCACCTCGCGGCTGATCAGCCACCAGCAGGCCAGCGCCATGCCGAGGGTGGGCAGTCGCATCCAGATGCTGGTGGTGGAGACGTGTGCCCACACCGCCAGCAGGTCGTAGTACCAGCCGAACGGAGCCTCCGGGGTACCGAACCAGCGGTAGAAGTTGGCCATGTAGCCGGCATGTTCGGAGATCCGGGCCATGGTCAGGATGTAGCCGTCGTCGGAGGTGTTGGCGCCGACGAAATGCCACCAGACCAGGACGAACGTGACCAGCGCGTCCAGCGGCGAAGCCGACCACCAGCGGGCCGGCAGGAAGCGCCGGTGCCGGGTGCCGTCGGCGGTGTCCAGGATGTGCAGGGCGATCAGCGCGGCGATCGTCAGCGCCACCCCGAGGATCATCGCGGCCAGCTTGAGCGGGGTGGGCGCGCTGGAGAAGCGGGTGTCGACGGTGGCGGTGAAATCCAGTCCGGCGGGCGCCGGGCCGGCCAGGTCGGTGTAGACACCGACGATCTGCGGCCGGAAGTCATAGCCGCTGCGGGTCCCGGTCAACGGCGAGCCGGGCTTTTCGGCGTTGGGCCCGTATTTGAGGCCGACGAACTCGGCGGTGACCCGGTCGGCGTGCGCGGTGAAGGTCAGCTTCTGGCAGGCCGGGCTCAACACCTGGGTCAGCGGCGCCACCACCACCGGCACGTTGCGCACCACCAGAACCAGGTCGTCGTTGACGAGTTCGATGAGTAACCCGCGGTCGACGGCCTTGGGCGCCTGCTTGGGCACCGTGGACAGCAGCACCGACCTGGCCGGGGTGAGCCCGGCCGCGGCCTGACACGGCACGCTGATGTCGAGATCGGTGGCGACGTAGCCGATCAGCGGTGCCTGCACACTGGCCCACGTACCGTTCTGCGGCCAGTTGAGTTCGGCGGTGGTCTGTTTGACCGGCAACAACGGGGTCAGGATCGCCAGCAGGGTGCCCAGCACACCGGCGACGACGGCGACAGCCCGAGCGATCCGGTAGTCGGCGCGCGTATCGGTCACGGACCAGATGCTATCGGTGTCCTCAACGGCGTCCGTCAGGTGCGGATGGCAAGCACAAACGGGCCGATCTTCTGCACGTGGAACGCCGGCCCGGCGAACAGGGCCGCATCGAGCTCCACGGTGTAGCGCCGCACGTTGGGATGGTTGGGGTAGACGTCCTTGGCCAGCCGCAACGTGTAGGTGTCACCGGCGCCGGACCGCATCAGAAACACCGTCGGCGCCGGCCACGCCAAGTCGTCGAGCGCGCGGGTGAACTGCTCGGCGGTCTCGAGCTTGGACCAGGCCTCGATCGCGGCGGCGCGCGCGGAGAACTGCGCCAGCGGGTTGGCGTAGTGCGGCGTCAGCCCCTGAAAGCCCCAATAGGGGTAGTAGGACAGGAAGCTGTAGTCGGCGGTGAGCACGACGGTCTCGTCGCGCGGCTTGCCGGTGGCTTGCGTGATAGCGGCATCGACGGCCTCGTAGTACTTCGCCGCGCCCGGTGCGCGCCGGTCGCCGCGGTCGCCGTGGCCGTCGGTGTCGGTGTAGGCGACGGTGATGTCGGGCCGCAGCACCTCGGGAATGTCCTGACTGAACGCGAGCGCCCCGGCCAGTCCCACCGCGGTCGCGGCCGGGTACACGATGGTGTGCCAGCCCTGCGCGGCCCGGCCGAGTGCCTGGGCGCCCTCCACGAAGCCGAATACCCCGGCCGTGGCCAGCAGCACCGTCAGCGTCGGCTGCAGCCGGAAGCTGAGCAGCGTGGTGAGGGCCAGGGTCGACACCATGGACAGGATCGACCACAGGTAGACGCCGACGACGCCGATGGCCAGCGCACCCGCCCGGGTCGACTTGGTGGCCCGGACCACCAACCACAGCGTGCCCAGCAGGCACAGCGCCCCGAGCAGCGTGAACTGCAGCATCGGGAAGCTCAGCTCGGCGCCGTCACCGGGCAGGTAGTGGAAGGCGCTGCGGGTCTCGCCGGCCGGGTGGTGCAGCGCCTGGCGCAGGTAGGGCGTCCAGGTGATCGACGCGATGGCCGCGGCGATCAGGCCGATCACTGCCAGCCGGGCCAGCGGGTCGAAACGCCGCCGGATGGCCGCCAGCAGTAGCGCCATCAGGACCACGGTGAATGCCGTGTAGGCGACCAGCAGGGTGTAGAAGGTTGCCGCGAATCCGAGAAACATCCCGGCGCCCACGGTCGCGCCCCAGCCGCCGCCGCGTTGGCCGGCGCGCAGGCCGGACCAGGTCAGGATCAGCACCGGGGGCAGCAGCACGGTGATCATCGCCGCGTAGGGCTCGGGGGAGCTGTAGGCCAGCGTCACCGCGGCGCCGGCGAGGGTGACCAGCAGCGCGTATTCGAAGCGGATCATCTTGTTCCACAGCACCAGCGCGACCGCGACGGCCACGGCGATCGAGGTGATCGCCCACGGCTTGTACATCTCCCAGGCCGGCAGCCCGGTCCAGGCCGCGGCCCGCCCGCCGAGCCAGAACCAGCCCGGCGGGTAGTACGGCGGCAGCCCGAGATAGGTCATGTCGGCAAGCCGCGGGCTGTCGGTCAGCCGGGTCAGGTACTCGGTGCGGAACTGCTGGTCCACCGAGATGCCGAACAGGTAGAGCTTGGTGGCCCCGAGCGGCATCGCCAGCGTCACCACCGAGAACGCGCTGGTGAACACCACGCCGGCCAGCCAGCCCAAGGCACGTCGGCCGCGCCGCCAGGCCCACCCGGCGACGGCCAACCCGGCCAGGCAGCCAACCTGCCCGACGGTGGTCAGCGCATGCAGTTGGTTCGACGACGGATACGCGGGCCACTGGACCCGGGCGATCGCCAGCAGCGCGACCACCGCGACGACGCCGGCGATGACGCCGGCCAGGATCATCTGAGCCGCCGTGTTCAGCGCGTTACGCACGGTCATCACCAGCCCCAACTGTCACCCGGCGAGAGATATATGGCGATTGCCCGCCTCTGAGCGACAACCGTTGTCGCGCAAAGGTGGGCAACTCACCGCAACCCTCCCCCGCGTGACGTGTGTGACGCACGAGACCGGCGCGACTCATCGGCTAGATCGGCAACCGGCGGAAGATCGCCCGCGGGACGTGCCGAAGCACCATCATGACGTAGCGGAACGCCCCTGGCGCCCAGACGATCTCTTTGCCCTTGGCGGCTGCGGCCACCGCCAGTTCGGCGACGTCTTCCTTGTCGACGGTCAACGGCGCCTCTTTGACGTGCGCGGAGAACCGGGTGCGCACCTGGCCGGGCCGGATCACCAGCACCCGCACCCCGTCCTCGCGGAGCGCCTCGCCCAGGCCGAGGTAGAAGCCGTCCAGCCCGGCCTTGGTGGAGCCGTAGACGAAGTTGGTGCGGCGCACCCGCTCGCCGGCCACCGAGCTCATCGCGATGATCTGCCCGAAACCCTGGGCGCCCATCTTGCCCGCGAGCAACACGCCCACCGAAACCGCTGCGGTGTAGTTGATCTCGGCGACCTGCACGGCCTTGGCCTGGTTGTGCCAGAGCTCCTCGGCGTCGGCGTCCATGCCGAAAGCCACGATCGCCACATCTATATCGCCGGCGCTGAACGCGGAGTCGATCATCGCCGGGTGGCTTGCGGTGTCCAGCGCGTCGAAGTCGACGATCCGCACCGACTTGGCGCCGGCCGCCTGCATCGCGGCCACCGCGCCGTCCCGGCCGGGATCACCGGGCAGGCAGGCCAGCACCACGCTGGCCGAGGCGTTGCGCAGGTAGCGCGCACAGATCGCCAGGCCGATCTCGGAAGTACCGCCCAGCAGCAGAATCGACTGGGGATTTGAGGTCGCATCTAAAACCACGGGCACACCATCTACAGAAGCTCCAAACGTCGGGCCATATCGGAGGCGAAGATCCCGTCGGGATCCACCTTGCGGCGCACCGCGATCCATTCGTCGATCCGCGGGTACATGGCGTGGAAGTTCTCCGCGGTGGTGCGGGAGTCCTTGGCGGTGTAGAGCCGGCCGCCGAACTCCAGCACGCGGCGGTCGAGGGAGTTGAGCAGCTCGTTGACGCCGGGTTTCATCGGGAAGTCCAGGCACACGTTCCAGCCGGGCATCGGGAAGCTCAGCGGTGCTTCGTTTCCCGGCCCGAACAGCTTGAACACGTTCAGCGCCGAGTAGTGCCCGCTGGCCTGGATGTCGATGATGATGCTCTTGAACTCCTCGACGGCCTCGGTGGGCACCAGGAACTGGTACTGCGCGAAGCCGGCCGGACCGTAGCCGCGGTTCCACTCACCCAGCAGGTCCAGCGGGTGATAGAACTGCGTCAGGTTCTGCACCTTGCCGCGATAGTGGCCGCCGCGACGGTAGTACAGCTCGCCGATGGCGCTCAGACTCAACTTGTTCATCAACCCGTTGGGGAAGATGTCGGGCACCGTCATCAACTGCGGTGCGTCGAACTTCAGCGGGTTGCGGGCCAGCTTCTTGGGCAGCTCGTCGCGCCGGGCCAGCCGCCCGCGGGTGATGGTGGCGCGGCCCAGCTTCGGCTGCGGGCTGATCGCGTCGAACCACGCACTGGAATAGGTGTAGTCGGCTTCGCTGCCGTCGCTGTGGAAGGCGATGGTCTCATCAAGAGTGGTGGTGTTGTCGCCGTCGTTGATGAAATACGCCGTCTCGGTCGGCGTCATGGCGATGGTGGCGCGCAGGATGATCCCGGTCAGGCCGTTGCCGCCGACGGTGGCCCAGAACAGCTCCGATTCGCTGCCGTCGGGCGTCAGGTGCCGCACCGAACCGTCGGCGGTCAACAACTCCATCGACACCACGTGGTTGCCGAAGCTGCCCTCGCTGTGGTGGTTCTTGCCGTGGATGTCGCAGGCGATCGCCCCACCGATGGTGACCTGGCGCGTCCCGGGCAGCACCGGCACCCACAACCCGAAGGGCAATGCCGCCTTCATCAGCTGGTCCAGGCTCACGCCGCCGTCGACGTCGACCACACCGCGGTCGGTTGAGATCGAGTGGATCCGGTTCAACGCGGTCATATCGATCACCAGACCGCCGCCGTTCTGGGCGTTGTCGCCGTAAGAGCGACCCAGGCCGCGGGCGATCACGCCGCGGTTTCCGTCGTCGGCCGCCCGCGCCACCGCTTTGGCGATGACTTCGACGTCGGGGGTCGACAACACCTGCGCCATGCTCGGCGCGGTGCGGCCCCAGCCGGTGAGCCGGCGCGGCGTGGTCTGCAACTCGGTGCTCAACATCGCACATGAGGGTACCGCCAACGCGCCGGATCCCGATTCAGCGTGACTATTGCGACCTGTCCCGCTACGATCGCGCAATGCCTGAGACTTCTGCTAGCGAATCCTCCTCTGCCAAGCCCAAGACCGCGGGTTTTCCGCAATCTTCCACCTCCGCGTCGGCGTTGTCGGTGCCCACGATCGCCGCGTTGGCGTTGGCCGTGATCGGCATCGTTCTGGCCATCTTCGGGTGGTTCCACCCGTCGACGAGCCAGAAATTCTCCGACGACCAGCGCGCCGAAGCCAAGGGCAAAATCTGCGAGGCGCAGAGCGTCGTGCGTCAGGGCACCCAGTTCAACACCAACCTGCAGAACCCGGTTCCGGGTGACCTGGCCGGTGACCTGGCGGTCGGCACCAACGCGCGGCTTTCGCTGTTCGCCGGCGGCGCCTTCCTGCACCAGAACCTCGAGGCCAACCCGGGCACCCCGGCTGACCTGGCGAAGGCCGTTGGCGACATGGCCGACACACTCGAGGCGCTGAGCATCAACTACCTGGCTGGGCACTCGCCCGAGGACGCCGTCCAGCAGCCGCTGCGCGACCAGCTGCGCGGTCAGATCGACGTCCTGGACAACCTCTGCCAGCAGCAGTAATTCAGCAGCAGTAATTCCGTTCGATCTGTAGGTGCGCTGGGCGATGTCGATGACAGAGCCCAGCGCATTTACGTTGGTGGACCTGCTGCAGCAGCAGGCTGACCGCCATGGCGACAAGGTCGCGTTCCTGTTTTGCCCCGACGGCGACGAGGAACACGACCGGCTGACCTATCGCGAGCTGGATCGTCGGGCCCGGGCGGTCGCCGCCGGCCTGCAGCAGCACGGCGCAGCAGGCCAGCGGGTGTTGATCTTCTGCCGCCCGGGCCTGGACAGCATCGTCGGTTTCTTCGGTTGCCTGTATGCCCGCGCCGTCGCGATACCGGTGGACGCGCAGTGGACCTCGGCGCGGATCGCGGCAATCGTGCCCGATGCGCGCGCCGAGATCGCTTTGGCCACCGCGAAGACCCAAGACGGGATCCGGGCTGCGGCGGACCGCGCCGCCGAGGCCGCGGGCTTGGCGCCGCTGCAGTGGTTCGCCACCGAAGAACTGAGCGGCGATGAGGCCGCCGCCGACCGCTGGGCGCTGCCGCCGGTGACCGCGGCGACCGTCGCGGCAATTCAATACACCTCGGGGACTACGAAGGCACCCAAGGGCGTGGTGCTGACCCACGGCAACTTCCTGCACAACCTGGAGACCGTTCGCCAGACCTGGGACCCCGCGCCGGACAACCCGGTGTTCCACCGCCCGGTGGGTTCGGTGACCTGGCTGCCGCAGTACCACGACCTGGGCCTCATCGGGGGTGTGCTGATGACGCTGTATGTCGGGACGACAACGGTGGTGATGTCGCCGGGTGCCTTCCTGATGCGCCCCATGCGATGGCTGGAAGCGATGTCGCGGCACGGAGCCGTCATCTCCGGCGCACCCAATTTCGCCTACGACTGGTGTGTCAAGCGCAGCACGCCGCCGGAGCGCGCAGCGCTCGACCTGTCCAACTGGCAGGTCGCCCTCAACGGCGGCGAACCGGTGAATCCCGCATCGCTGCGGGCCTTCTCCGAGGCGTTCGCGCCGGCCGGGTTCGCCCCCGAGGCGTTTCTGCCGGTGTACGGCCTGGCGGAGGCGACGCTGGGGGTGTCGGGTGGGTCGGGTGCTGGGGCGCGGGGGTCGCCGGTGATCGTGCACGTCGATCGCGGCGCACTCGGCGAGGACCGGGTGGTCGAAGCCGCGCCGGATGATCCGTTCGCGGCCGCGGTGGTGGGATGCGGGCGGCCGCGGGGCGGCCAGCGGGTCATCATCGTCGACCCGGAAACCCGAGTCGAGTGCGACGCCGACGGAGTCGGGGAGATCTGGGTCTCCGGACCCAGTGTGGGGCAAGGATATTGGCGGCGCAGCGCGGAGACCGAACAGACCTTCGCCGCGCACCTGTCCGACACCGGAGAGGGCCCGTTCCTGCGCACCGGGGACCGCGGCTTCCTGCATGACGGTGAACTGTTCGTCACCGGGCGCTGTAAAGACTTGGTCGTCCTGGGCGACGTCGTGCACTACCCCAACGACATCGAGCGCACCGTGCAGGGCTGCAACCCGGTGTTGTTGGCCGGGCGCGGCGCGGTGTTCGCGATCACCGGCGAGCCCGGGGACCCCTTTGCCTGCGAACGACTTGTGGTGGTCCAAGAGGTGCAGCGACACCGGTCGACCGATACCGACACCGACGGTGTGCTGGCCGCGATCCGCGACGCGGTCCGGCGCCACCACCGGACCGAGGTGCACGACGTGCTCCTGGTCAAGCCGATGAGCATTCCCACCACGTCCAGCGGCAAGATCCAGCGGGCCGCATGCCGGGAGAAATTCAGTGCGGGCGAGCTGGCGGCCGTCGCCCAGTGGAACGCTCCGCAGGCCCCGGCCCCCGACCCGGGAACGGCCGCCAAACAGCGGATGGCGCTCGGCCTGGCCCGGTTCGTAGGCGGGCTGGCGCGCCAGCGGCGCGAATCGGACTAGCCACCGACGCGCCGTCGGCGTGTCGCACATCAAGACCGCGCGGGTGTCGCGGTTACGGCGTCCAGCAAACCCGGATCTCGCCGGTGCCGCCCGCTGCGCGGCGGTGGCCGCACCAAGGCGTCGGCGGGCGAGCTAAGACGCTCTCGCGACCCGTCCGCGGCCGCCGGAATGCGCCCGGCGAGGCGGAACGCACGGTAACCAGTCGGTGGACGGTCGTCCACCACGGCCGCCAGTCGCGATATGTGATCCCTAAGTGATTTATCAGCCTACGGTGGATCAAAAAGTTGTTAATCGCGTCGCTTAAAAGATGTTAATGGGGGCGACAAAATTGGAATTCTCCGGAAGTTTAGGTGGTACCGCGGGTCTGTACCTGGCCTGACCACGCATGTTGTCACTTTAGTGACTACGTGTGTTGTCGGAATTTTGACTACAAACGTTGTCTTTTGAGGCCTGAAAAAATCGCCTGTGACCCTGAGAAATCCCTATTTGAAATGTGACGATGCTCATGTACTGTCGCGAACGTTTGATCCTCCGAGATGGAAGAAATTTCCGATGCAGCAGTTACTTCGTCCCTACGCCACGACGGGCGTCGCCCTGGTGGGTGCCGGTCTCGTCAGCGTCACTGCTGTGCCCATCCCGCAGGTGAGCCTGCATACCTCGCCGGCGCCGCGACCGGATCTGGCGCCGGTCCAGCAACCGTCCAACCTGCGCTTGGTGGCCAACACCTCCGACGTCCTGGTCACCTGGGATCAGCTGTTCAGCAACACGGCCGCCAACCTCGCCAACCTGGGCCAGCAGGTGGACTCCGGGATGCTGCCGTCCGAGCTCGGGCTGCTGCTGTCGTCGGTCGCACCGTTCGTGACGGTCACCAACGCGTGGAACGAGATCTGGGCCGCGATCGCCATCGACCCGGCCAACACGCTGAGCATCCTGTTCAACGCGCCGGCCACCCTGCTCAACGCCTGGCTCAACGGCACCAACACCATCGACCTGTTCGGCATCACCGTCCCGGCGTTCAACGGCTTGCTGGTCGGTGCCCAGCCCTTCGACCTCAACTTCACCCTCGGCCAGGTTCTGGACACCGTCAACCTCGGCGACAAGAGCCTGACCACGATCCTGTCCGGAATCGGGATCGGCGACCTGCCGATCGGGTCGATGGTGACCAGCCTGCTCGACGGGGTGGGTCTGGGTGACCAGACCCCGCTGGACCTGATCAACGCGATCGGTATCGGGCCGCAGTCCGCCGCGCAGCTCGCCACCGGACTGCTCGACGCGATGGGCCTGGGGCAGAAGAACCTGATCGACATCCTGGGCAACATCGGCCTCAGCGACGAGTCGGTGGCCGACCTGGGCACCAAACTGCTCGACGCGATCGGCATCGGCAACCCGACGCTGGGTGACCTGCTGGGCAACGTCGGCCTGGCCGATCAGTCGGTCTCGGGCGCACTGCTGGCGGTGCTCGACGCGGCCGGCATCGGCAACCCGACGGTCACCGGCCTGCTCGACCAGCTCGGCTTCGCCGACCGGCCCGTCTCCGGCCTGGCCACCAGCCTGCTCGACGGGCTCGGCCTGGGGCAGCGGACCCCGGTGGACCTGCTCGACTCGCTGGGCCTGGCCGACCTGACCGTCGGCGACATCCTGCCCAAGGTGCTCGACGCGCTGGACCTGGGTCAGCGGACCCCGCTGGACCTGATCGACGCGATGGGCCTGGGCGACGTCAGCGTGGGGTCGCTGGCCGTCGACTTCCTCGGCGGCGCCGGCCTGGGCGACGCCACCGTCGGCGATCTGGTGAACGCCGCCGGCCTGGGCGGTCTGACCATGCAGAACATCGTCGACGCGATGCACCTGGGCAACGTCTCGCTGGGCACCGTCTTCACCAACCTCGGCTTCGGCGGCCTGACCCTGAACAACCTGATCTGGGCCACCGGCGGCGAGACCGTGGCCGACAAGATCGGCGGCCAGGGCATGATCGGCGGGCTCAACGCCACCACGATCAACAGCATCCTGGCGGACCAGGGCATGAGCGACCAGACCATCGCCCAGCTGCTCGGGCCGATGGCCGACCAGAAGCTCAGCGAGCTGCTGGAAGCCAACCTCTCGATGACCCTGAGCTCGGTGCTCACCGGTATGGGCATGAACACCCAGACGCTGGACGAGCTGGTCGCCAGCTTCGGCCTGGACCACACCAGCCTGGGTCAGCTGCTCACCGACCTGGGGCTGAACGACACCACCCTCGACGAGATGCTCGGCAACCTGCTGGGCACCGGCACCCTGGGGCAGCTGCTCGACGACGCGGGCATCGGCAACCAGCACCTGGGTGACCTGCTCGACGGCATCTTCAGCGGCCAGACCCTGGGCTCGCTGCTCGGCAGCACCGACCTGGGCAACACCCACCTCGACGCGCTGCTGCACAGCCTGCTGGGCGACATGACGCTGGGCTCGGTGCTGGGCGGCCTGGGATTCGCCACCACCGACCTCGACGAGCTGGTCGGCGGCTTCTTGGGCGGACAGACCATCGCGGATCTGCTCAGCGGCTTCGATTTGGCCACCACCGAACTGAACGAGCTGCTCGGCGACCTGTTCGGCGACGGGACATTGAACTCGATGCTCACCAACATGGGCCTGGGCAGCGACACCCTCAACGACCTGCTCGACCAGTTCGGGCTGTCGGACATGGTGCTGATCAACACCCATCTCGGCGATTTCGGCGGATTCTTCGCCTCGCTGTTCGGCGGCGTGTAACCGCCCCCATCCACCGAATCGACTCGGAGAACCTGATGCTGCAGACCCTTCGTCCCTACCTCACACCCGGGATCGCCGTCGTCGGCGCCGGTTTGATCGCCGTCGTTCCGTCGGTGGCACCGCTGCCGGTCATCCCGACATCCTTTGCTGCGCAGCAGCACTCGGTGACCCTGACCTCCGACCCGGCGAACGACGTCACCGGACTGCTGACCAGCTGGGGACTGCTGCCGACGATCACCGTCAACGCGGTACCGCTGCCCGCACAGATCAACATCGAGCTGGGTTCGACGCTGCACAACCTGCTGGCGATGATCGGCCCGTTCATCACGCTGAACAACGCGTGGAACGACATCATGGATCAGCTCGCCACCGACCCGGCCAACGCGTTCATGATCCTGCTCAACGCTCCGGGCACGCTGATCAACGCCTTCCTCTTCGGCACGGCCGGCATTGACGTGGCGGGAATGAACATCCCGCTGTTCAACGGGCTGTTCGTCGCACCGCACACCGCGACCATCGACATGCAACTGGGCCAGCTGGTGGACCTGGCCGGTGTCGGAAACACGACTCTGGCCGACGTGCTGGGCCAGTTCGGCATCGGAGACCAGTCGGTGGAGGGTCTGCTGACCGGCCTGCTCGACAGCCTGGGCTTCGGCCACCTGAGCGTCACCGCGCTGCTGTCCGAATTCGGGATCGGCGACCAGCCGATCGCGGACTTGGCGGCCAACCTGCTCGACGTGATGGGCATCGGAAACCCGACGATCTCCGGCCTGGCCGACCAGGTCGGTCTGGGTGACAAGTCGATCGCCGAGGTGCTGACCGGTCTGCTCGGCCAGGCCGGCATCGGCAACCCGACCCTGGCCGGCCTGCTCGACCAGTTCGGCCTCGGCGACCAGTCGGTGGGCGAGCTCGCGACCGGACTGCTGCACGCCGCCGGGATGACCGACACCTCCATCACCGGCCTGCTCGGCCAACTCGGTGTCGGCGACCTGACCCTGAGCGACGCGCTCAAAGACCTCGTTCACACCACGGTGGGCGGCGACGCGACCGTCACCGACCTGCTCAGTCAGTTCGGCGGTGCGGACCTGACGCTCGGCAGCATCATCAACCCGGCGCTGGACGCCTCCGGTTTCGGCGACCAGAGCCTTGCCGAGCTGATCGACAGCCTGCTGGGCGGCATGTTCGGTGGCGGCGGCGCCGGCAGCATGACCGTCGGCGACCTGGTGATCGAGATCCTGCAGGGCGCCGGTTATGACATGTCGCTCTCCGAGCTGCTGCAGAGCGCCGAGATGTCGAACATGACGCTGGGTGACCTGCTCGAAGGCACCGAGATCGGCGACCAGAAATTCACCGACCTGCTGACCCAGGCCGGGATGGGCGACAAGACGTTGCTCGAACTCGCCGACGGCGCGATCCCCGTCCCGGACATCACCTGCCCCCTGCTGCCGGGGTTGTACAACGTGTCCTGCTACCAAACCCTCAACAGTCTGATGGGGCCCAACAGCCTGCTGGAAACGCTGCAGCGGCTCTACAGTGCCGGTGCCCCGAGCCTGGGCGTGGCACCCGGTACTCCGCTGTCCGACATCACCATCGGCCAGCTGCTGGGGGCGACCGGTGTGGGCGGTGAGAAGCTCAGCGAGCTCCTCACCGGCCTGAATCTGAGCACCCCTTTCGACACGGTCATGCACAACCTGGGGCTGGACAGTGTCACCCTCAGCGGCCTGCTCAACAACGGCTTCTCGTGGCTGATGAACACCTCGGTGGTGTCGATGCTGAGCTCCTGGGGCCTGAACAACCTGAACATCGACACGGTGATCGACCGGCTGGGCCTGGACGTCACGATCAACGGGCTGCTGGGCAACCTCGGCCTGAACAACGTCGACATCGGTGGCCTCATCGACCACGTGCTGGGTGGTATGACACTGGGCTCGATCGCAAACGACTTGGGGCTCAATAACATTCACCTGGACGGCTTCTTGGAGAGCCTGCTGGGCGGCGCCAAGGTCGGGGACCTGCTCGATGACCTGAACCTCAACAGCGTCCACCTGGACGAGATCCTGCAGCGCCTGCTCGGCGGCGTCACCGTGAACGACATCGCCAACTCGCTGGGACTGGGCAGCGTCACCGTCGACTCGCTGGTGGCCAGCCTGGGCCTGGCCGGCCTGACGGTCAACGACGTGATCGACGACTTGGGCCTCGGCGGCCTGGACCTCGACAGCCTGCTTTCCAACATGGGCATCTCCGGCACCGATCTGATCTCCGTCAGCATCGGGCAGCTCGGCGGACTGTTCGGCTTCTGAGTTCAATCCTTCGGCTTACCAACACTTCATGAAACAAGGGCGGAAAACAGCAATGGGCGGCAGGCACGACGGTGTAGAACGGCGGACGGCGAACCCCACCGGGGCGCGTCGGCGCAAACGCATCGCCGGAGCCGGAAGCGCGGTGGGAGCGTTCCTGGCTTTCGGGATGAGCCCGCTGGCCGCCGCGCCGCCGGCCCACGCCGACGAGCTGGACTGGGTCTCCGACCTGCTCGGCCAGAACCTGACCGACGCCTTCACCACCCTGGGCGACACGGCGTCGTGGCAGACGATCTTCGACGCCGACTCCTGGTCGCCGCTGTTCGCCCAGCTCGACAGCGGCTGGGACGCCGCGCTGGTCCCGATGTCCGCGGCGGCCAGTGACCCGTTCTCCGACCTGTTCAACACCCTGTTCTACGAGCCGATGCACACCAGCATCGAGAACTGGATCAACAGCCCGCTGGGCCTGCAGGTCAACGGTGCGATCAACAGCATGTTCGGGGTGTACCTGATCGGCGACGGCGCCGACGGTACGCCGGACAACCCGAACGGCGGCGACGCCGGCCTGCTGTTGGGGGACGGGGGCGACGGCTTCGGCTACGGCGGTAACGGCGGCAACGCCGGCTGGTTGTTCGGCAACGGTGGCAATGCCGGCAGCGCAGGTGACACCGGAGCCGGCGATTCCGGGGCCGGCGGTCCTGGGATGGTCACGTTCGCCGCCTTGGCCGGCGACCCGGCTCCGATCAACGGCGCGCCCGGAGTGGGCGGCAACGGCGGCGGCCTTTTCGGCAATGGCGGCAACGGAACCGACGGTACGGCCGGGCAGTTCGGCGGCGCCGGTGGCGCTGGCGGCGCGGGGGGCGCCGGCGGGTTCTTCTTCGGTAACGGCGGTAGCGGCGGCAACGGTGGCGCCGGCGGCGACGGTACCGCTGCGCACCTCGACGGCGGGGCCGGCGGGGCAGGCGGCGCCGGGGGCCGGGGCGGGCTGTACTTCAGCAACGGCGGGGTCGGTGGTGCCGGTGGTGCCGGCGGTGACGGCTTCACCGGCGGCCGGGACGGCGGCAACGGCGGCGTCGGTGGTGCCGGTGGCGTCGGCGGCGGTGGCGGCACCTTCTTCGGCAACGGCGGGTCCGGCGGTGCGGGCGGCGTGGGCGGCGACGGCGGGAGCGGCGCGGCGGGCACCGATGGCGCGCAGGGCACCTTCACCGGCCTCGGCAACGGCAACGGCGGTGCCGGCACCAACGGTGGTGTCGGTGGCGTGGGCGGCAACGGCGGTGTCGGTGGCGATGCCGGGGCGGGCGGCCTGTTCGGCTCCGCGGGCCACAGCGGATCGGGTGGCGCCGGCGGTGATGGCGGCGACAGCGGTGCCGGCGGCAACGGCGGCAACGGCGCGGCCGGAACCGCCGCGCACATCAACGGCGGTAACGGCGGCCGCGGCGGCGACGCCGGGATCGCCGGGGCCGCGGGCCGCGGCGGCGCTGCGGGCAGCGGCACCGGAGGCGTTGCCGGCGTGACGGGCAGTGCCGGCGAAGCGGCCACCGTCAGTGGTAACGGCGGCAATGGTGGCGCCGGCTTCAGCGCGGTCAACCCGGGCCAGTCCGCCGGTAACGGTGGTCGGGGCGGTGACGGTGGGTCGACCGGTAACGGCGGCAACGGTGGCGTCGGCGGTAACGGCGCGGCGGGTGCCCTCGGCGGCAACGACGTCAACGGCAACGGCTTGCAGGGTGGTGCGGGTGGAGTTGCCGGCAACGGTGGCGCCGGCGGCGCCGGTGGATCGGTCTCGGGCAACGGTGGTGCCGGCGGCGCGGGCGGTGTCGGTGGCACCGGTGGTGCCGGCGGGACCGGGGAGACCGGCGATGCCGGTCAGAACGCCGCCGCCGGCAGCGGTGGCGCCGGCGGGACCGGCGAGAACGGTGGCAACGGCGGCAAGGGTGGCGTCGGCGGACTCGGCGGCAACGGTGGTGCCGGCGGCACCGCGGCGCACGGCACCGCGGGTGCATTCGGTGCGGGCGGTGTCGGCGGTGCCGGCGGTGCCGGAGGCAACGCGGGCGACGGTGGTCAGGGTGGCACGGGCGCCGGTGGCGGCAAGGCCGCCGCGGCCGGCGCCGGTGGCCTCGGCGGCAACGGGGGCACGGTCGGTATGGGAGGCGCCGGCGGCTCCGGCGGCCTGAGCGCCGGCGGTACCCACGCGGCAAGTGGTGCCGCGGGCGCGGCCGGAACCGGCGGCGACGGCGGCGCGGGCGGCACCGGCGGTGCCGGGCAACTGCTGGCCAACGGCACGGCCCAGGCCGGTGGCGTGGGCGGCCACGGCGGTAACGCGGGCGCGGTCGGCGACGGCGGTGCCGGCGGTACCGGTGGCGCCGGGGCGACCGGCGCGGCCGGGATCACCAGCGGTTCGGGTAACGGCACCAACGGTGCGACCGGCGGTGTCGGCGGAGCCGGTGGCGTGGGTGGTGCCGGCGGCTCGGTCTCGGGCAACGGCGGTGTCGGCGGTGCCGGTGGCGTGGGTGGCACCGGCGGTGCCGGTGGTGCCGGCGCCAACGGAATCGATGGCGCGGACGCGGTCGCGGGCAGCGGCGGCAACGGCGGCGACGGTGGCAGCACCACCAGCGTCGGCGGCAACGGCGGCACCGGTGGTGTCGGTGGCGTCGGTGGTGCGGGCGGCACGGCGGCGCACGGCTCCGCGGGTGGCCAGGGCGTCGGTGGTGTCGGTGGTGTCGGTGGCGCGGCCGGCAATGGCGGCACCGGTGGCGCCGGAGGCGACGGCGCCGGTGGCGGCACCAACGCAGTGGCCGGCCACGGCGGCAACGGCGGTAGCGGCGGCACGGCGGGTGTGGCCGGTAACGGTGGCGCGGGCGGTAACGGCGCCGGCGGGCAGGCCGCCAGCGGCGCCGCGGGTGCGGCGGGCAGTGCGATCGGCGGCGTCGGCGGCAACGGCGGCGACGGCCAGGTGCTGGCCGACGGCACGGTCCAGGCGGGCGGTGCCGGCGGCAACGGCGGCAACGCGGGTGCGATCGGCACCGGCGGCGCCGGCGGTAACGGCGGCAGCGGCGCAGCCGGCGCGACCGGCGGCCGCGACGCGGGCGGCAATGGACTGACCGGTGGCACCGGCGCCGCGGGCGGCGTCGGCGGAAAGGGCGGTGCCGGCGGCACCGTCTCCGGTGACGGCGGTGTCGGTGGCCGGGGCGGCGCCGGCGGTGCGGGCGGCAATGGCGGCAACGCCGGCTTCGTCACGCCGGGCAGCGGCGCGTCCGGCGCGGCCGGCGGCAATGGCGGCGTCGGCGGCACCGGTGGCACGGGCGGCGTCGGCGGTAGCGCCACCAACGGCAACGGTGGTGCCGGCGGCCAGGGCGGCACCGCGGGTGCGGCCGGCAACGGCGGCAACGGTGGCGTCGGCACCGGTGGCGGCACCGGCGCCACCGCCGGCAGCGGCGGCACTGGTGGCAACGGCGGCGAGCGCGGCACGGCGGGCGCCGGTGGCGCCGGTGGCAGCGGCGCCGGATCCGGCCAGGCCGGCGCGGCGGGCGCGGTCGGCGGCAACGGCGGCGGCGGTAACGGCGGTGAAGGTGGCCGCGGCGGCGACGGCCGGGAGCTCGCCGACGGCACGATGCAGGTCGGCGGCGCCGGTGGCCACGGCGGCAACGCCGGGTCGATCGGCAACGGTGGCCGTGGTGGCGACGGTGGCGCAGGCGCCAGCGGTGGGACCGGTTCGGTCAACAGCTCAAACGGCGCCAACGGCGCCACCGGTGGTGTCGGTGGTGCCGGCGGTAGCGGTGGATCGATCGCCGGTAACGGTGGCGCCGGCGGTGTCGGCGGCCACGGCGGTAACGGAGGCAACGGCGCGACCGGTCTGACCGGCGCCGCGGGCACCGATGCCGCGGCGGGCAGCGGATTGTCCGGCGGCAACGGCGGCACCGGTGCCGACGGCGGCAACGGCGGAACCGGCGGTGTCGGCGGCCAGGGCGGTGTCGGCGGCAGCGCGGTCAACGGGACGGCGGGCAAGGCCGGGATCGGCGGGATCGGCGGAAACGGTGGCAACGCCGGCAAGGGCGGCGACGGCGGTGCCGGTGGGCAAGGTGCCGGCGGCGGGTTGAACCTGGTCGCCGGAAACGGCGGCAACGGTGGTGCTGCCGGCACCGCGGGCCACGCCGGTGGCGCAGGGCAAGGCGGTCTGAGCGGTGACGGTGTCACCCAGCGCGCCGGCGGTGTCGCGGGAGCGGCGGCGGTCGGCGGCGGCAACGGTGGTGCCGGCGGTACCGGCGGTGCGGGACAGGTGCTGTCCAACGGCGCCGCCCAGGCCGGCGGAAACGGTGGTGCCGGAGGTAACGCGGGTGCGATCGGCACCGGTGGCGCCGGTGGTGATGGTGGCGCGGGCGCGACCGGGAGCGCGGGTGTCACGGACGCCGGCGGCGACGGAACCCACGGCGGAAACGGTGCGGCCGGCGGTAACGGCGGCGTTGGCGGCGCGGGTGGCGCCATCTCCGGTGACGGTGGCGCGGGCGGCCGCGGCGGTGCCGGCGGCAACGGTGGTGCCGGCGGCAACGGCCTGACTGGCACCGCGGGAGTCACCGACGCCGCGGGGCAGGGCACCGACGGCGGCGACGGTCGCGACGGCGGCGACGGTGGCAACGCCGGACACGGCGGTAACGGTGGCGCCGGCGGCACCGCGGTCAACGGCAACGCGGGTGCGGCCGGGTCCGGTGGGGTTGGTGGCACCGGTGGAGCGGCCGGCAACGGCGGGACCGGCGGCCGAGGCGGCGACGGGGCCGGCGGCGGCCTTGACCTGGAAGCCGGCACCGGTGGCAACGGCGGTGACGGTGGCGAAGTGGGGCAGGCCGGTCACGGCGCCGCCGGTGGCATCGGAGCCGATGGCATCCAAGCCGCGGATGGCGCAGACGGCGCCGCGGGCCACTCCAACGGTGGCGCGGGCGGCAACGGCGGCGCCGGCCAGATCCTGATCAACGGCACTCTCCAGGTCGGTGGTCAGGGCGGCAACGGCGGCAACGCCGGGACGGTGGGCACCGGCGGTGCGGGCGGAAACGGCGGTGCCGGTGCGACCGGCGCGGCCGGGGTCACCGATGCCTCCGGCACCGGCACGCATGGTGGCAACGGCGGACTCGGCGGCAACGGCGGCACCGGGGGTGCCGGCGGCAGCGTGGCCGGTGATGGCGGCGTCGGCGGTCAGGGCGGCGCGGGCGGCACGGGCGGTCTCGGTGGTGCCGGGCTCAATGCGACCGTCGCCGGCCAGAACGGCGGCAACGCCGGTGACGCCGGCAACGGCGGCCAGGGCGGCGTGGGCGGCCAGGGCGGCACCGCCACCCACGGCACCGGCGGGGCCGGCGGTCGCGGCGGTGCCGCGGGTGACGCCGGGACCGGCGGCCAGGGTGGTCAGGGTGTTGGCGGCGGCGCCGCCGCAAACGCCAGCAACGGCGGCAACGGCGGCACCGGCGGGGAACGCGGCACGGCCGGACAGGGTGGGGCCGGCGGGGTCGGCAGCGCGGGCGACGGCGCGCACGGCGACGTGGGCGCGGCCGGCGGCGGCGGCAACGGCGGTAACGGCGGCGCGGGCGGCAACGGCGTCGGCGTGATCAACAACGTCGGCCAATCCGGCGGTAACGGCGGCCTCGGCGGTGCGGCCGGCTCCAACGGCAACGGTGGCGACGGCGGCGCCGGCGGTAAGGGCGCGCTGGGCACCAACCCGGTCGCGCCCACCCCAGGCGGCTCGAACCCGTCGGCGGGTAACGGAGGCACCGGATCTGACTGCGGCAGCACCGTGGGCACCACCTCGTGCACGGCCGGCGTCGGCGGTAACGGCACCGCGGGCAATAACGCCAGCAACGGCGGACACATCCAGAACGGCGGCAACGGTGGCACCGGCGGCCGGGGCAACACCGGCGCGTGGCTGGGCCAGACCGCCACCGGCGGCAAGGGCGGTAACGGTGGTACCGGCGGCGTTGCCGGCGACGGCGGCGACGGCGGTACCGGCGGCTACGCCTACGTCGGCGGCAGCTCCAGCAGCGCTCACGGTGGGACCGGCGGCAACGGCGGTAACGGTGGCAACGGCGTCAACGGTGTGACCGGCGGCAACGGCGGGGCCGGCGGGGCCGGCGGCGCCGGTGGGTCGGTGTCGGGTGTCGGCGGCAACGGTGGTGTCGGCGGTGCGGCCGGCAACGGCGGCGACGGCACCGTCGGCGGTAACGGCGGCGACGGTGGTACCGGCGGGCAGGCCTACATGTCGGCGCCGGTCGGCGGCACCTCCGCGGTCGGCGGCCAGGGCGGCAACGGCGGCAACGGCGGCTACGGCGGTAACGGCGGTGCGGGCGGCATCGGCGGCCAGGGCGGCGACGCCGGCGCGGCCGGTGCGGACGGCGCCGGTCAGGCCGGCGTGGGTGGCGCCGGCGGCAACGGTGGTGCCGGTGGTCACGGCGGCAACGGCGGCGACGGCGGCGACGGCGGCAACACCAGCCGCGGCACCGCATTGGGAAGCCAGACGGCCGGCCAGGGCGGGTCCGGCGGGACCGCGGACTCCGGCGGCAGCGGCGGCGCGGCCGGCAGCGGCGGCGCGGGCGGCCACAACGCCGACGGCTCGAACGCATCCAGCGGTGCGGGGGGCACCGGTGGGGCCGACGGCGCCAACGGCGCCGCCGGCAGTGGCGGATCGACCGGCACTACCGGCTAAGACGTTCGCGGCATTGATCAACGAATCAACCATTCCTGCTTAAGTAATGAGGTCCCCTGTGATTGGTAAGCGCCACAAGGCAACTCGGGCTAGTCGTCGGTTGTTGGGTGCGGGCTCCGCGGCGGCGGCGTTCCTGACGTTCGGTGTGACGCCGTTGGTGTCGGCGCCGGCGGCGCAGGCTGATGGTGAGTTCGACTGGTTGCTGGATCTGTTCAATCCGGCGGCGTGGCCGGCTGCCGAGGTGGACACCGCGGGTGCGTTCGACTGGGGGTCGTTGTTCGATCCGTCGGCGGGGTTGGCCAGTGGTGATCCGTTCGATCTGAGTGCGTTGGTCGAGTCGTACATCTACACCCCCATGCACGCGAGCATGGTCGACTGGATTGAGAGCCCGTTGGGCATTCAGGTCGACAGCTTCATCAACGACACGTTCGGGTTCGGCTCGATCATCATCGGTAACGGCGCTGCGGGTGTGGCCGGTGTCGATGGCGGCAATGGTGGTGCGGGCGGGTGGCTGTTCGGTGATGGCGGTGACGGTGTCGCCGGTGGTGATGGTGGTGCGGCCGGTCTGTTCGGCAACGGCGGTGCCGGCGGTGCGGGCCTGGCCGGTGGTGACGGCGGTACCGGTGGTGCCGGCGGTTCGTGGATGGGCATTGGCGGTGTCGGCGGCGCCGGTGGTGTCGACGGCGGCAACGGCGGCGATGGTGGTGCGGGCGCGGGCTGGCTGTTCGGCTCCGGGGGTGCCGGCGGCGCCGGCGGCATCGGTGCGGCCGGTGCGGCGGGCATCGATGGCGCCGCCGGTGTCTGGGCCAACGGTGGCACCGGCGCGGGCGTGGCCGGCGGCAATGGTGTTGTCGGCGGTAATGGCGGCAATGGTGGTGCCGGCGGTAAGGCTTCGGGTCTTTTCGGTACTGGTGGCAATGGTGGTGCCGGCGGTGTCGGTGGTGTCGGCGGTAACGGTGGCCGGGGTGGTGACGGTGCTGCCGGGCAGTGGGATGCGGCTGCCAGCAACGGCAATGGTGGTGACGGTGCCGGCGGTGGCGACGGCGCCAACGGTGGTCTTGGCGGCAATGGCGGCGTCGCCGGGGCGGGCGCCGGCTTCGGTTCGGCGGGCGTCAACGGCCTCGGCGGCCAGGGCGGTGCGGGCGGTAACGCCGGGATCGCCGGTAACGGTGGCGCCGGTCTGGATGCCACCAGCGAGCACCCCGACGGCGGTGACGGTGGCGACGGCGGCGATCCGGGCGCGATCGGCCACGGCGGTCAGGGCGGCCTGACCGGCGGCTCCACCACCGAGCGCGCGGCCAGCGGTGCCGACGGCCAGGCGGCCGGACACGGCGGCAACGGCGGCAACGGCGGCGACGGCTTCGACGTGGCGGCCTACAACGCCGCCCACGCCAATGACCTGGGCTTCCGGGCACTCACCTTCGCCGGCGGCAACGGCGGCAACG
The DNA here is from genome assembly GCF_019645815.1 of Mycolicibacter heraklionensis. NCBI lineage: Bacteria > Bacillati > Actinomycetota > Actinomycetes > Mycobacteriales > Mycobacteriaceae > Mycobacterium > Mycobacterium heraklionense. The sequence continues at coordinate 4,806,414 of NZ_CP080997.1, read as the reverse complement.
CCGGCAACGCCGGGCTGGTCGGCGACGGTGGCGACGGCGGCAACGGGGGCAATGGCGGCGCGGGCGGCCCCGGCGGCAACGGTGGCTGGTCCGGCGGCAAGGGCGGTACCGGCGGCGACGGCGGCAACGGTGGCAACGGTGGTGCGGCCGGCGCCCTGAGCGGAAACGGCGGCCAGGGCGGTAACGGCGGCCTGGGCGGCGACGGCGGACACGGCGGCAACGGCACCGGCGCCAACAGCAACGCCGGCAGTGGCGGCGACGGTGGCAAGGGCGGCATCGGCGGCCAAGGCGGCGCCGGACAGACCGGTGCGGCCGGCAGCTACCTCACCGGTGATGGCAACGGCGGCAACGGCACCAACGGCGGCGCCGGCGGAACCGGCGGCGACGGCGGCAAGGGCGGGGACGCCGGCACCGCCACCGGTACCGGAAACCTGGGCGCCAACGGCAACGGCGGCGCCGGCGGCCAGGGCGGCATCGGCGGCGCGGCCGGCGACGGCGGCCGCGGCGCTGACGGCGACGCCTCAAACATCAACGGCGGCAACGGTGGCAACGGCGGCAACGTCGGGATCGCGGGTGCCGGCGGTAACGGTGGCGCGGCCGGTGTCGGCGGTCTGGGCGGCAACGCCGGCGCGCAGGGCGCCGAAGGCAACACACCGACCGGCGGGGGCAACGGCGGCGACGGCGGGAACGGCTTCACCTCCTCCACCGCCGGCGTCAACGGCGGCGCGGGCGGTGCCGGCGGCAACGGCGGCGACCACGGTAGCGGCGGCAACGGCGGCAACGGTGGCAACGGCTTCACCGGTGTGGCGGGCGTGAGCGCCACCACCGCGGGCGGCTCGGGCACCAGCGGCGGCAACGGCACCGACGGCGGCGCGGGCGGCGCCGGTGGTCTGGGCGGCTCGATCGCCGGCAACGGCGGCAACGGTGGTCTGGGCGGCGCCGGTGGCGCCGGCGGCAACGGCGGCGACGGCCTGGCCGGTGCTCAGGTCACGGCGGCCGGGGCGAACGGCAACAACGGCGGCGACGGCGGCAACGGCGGCAACGCCGGCTCCGGGGGTGCGGGCGGTAACGCCGGAGGCACAGCAGGCGGCTCGGGCAACGCGGGTATCAACGGCACCGGCGGGGCCGGCGGTTCCGGCGGCAATGCGGGCACGGCCGGCAACGGCTCGGACGGTGCAGCAGGCAACGCCTCAAACGTCAACGGCGGCAAGGGCGGTGACGGCGGTGACGCCGGTACTGCCGGAACTGCCGGCCAGGGCGGCGCGGTCGGAACCGGGGGAACCGGTGGCAACGCCGGCGCCGACGGTGCTGCCGGTGCGGCGATCACCGGCCCGGCCGGTAATGGCGGCAATGGCGGCGCGGGCTACAACGCGGCCGGCGACGCCGGTGCTGCCGGCGGTACCAGCGGTGGCAATGGTGGCGCCGGCGGTGACGGCGGCAACGTCGGCAATGGCGGCAATGGTGGTGTCGGCGGCAGCGGCAAGTCCGGCGTCGGCGGCGGCAGCGCCGCGGGCACGGCGGGCACGGCCGGCAGCCCCAACGGCGGCATCGGCGGTTCGGGCACCGACGGCGGTAACGGCGGAAACGGCGGCGCGGGCGGTGCCGGCGGTGCGCTGGCGATCAACACCGCGGGCAATGGCGGCGTCGGTGGTGATGGTGGAGCCGGTGGCAACGGCGGCACCGGTGGCAATGGGTTCAACGCCACGGTGGCCGGTGCTGCCGGCGGAAACGGCGGTAGTGGCGGGCAGGCCGGTTCCGGCGGGCACGGTGGTACCGGCGGTGCTGCCGGTACCACCGACCACGGCACCGTCGGCCTCAACGGCAACGGCGGTGCGGGCGGCAACGCCGGCAGCGCAGGCCAGGGCGGCAACGGAGGCCGTGGCGGCGACGGCAACGCGAGTACCCCGAATGGCGGTCGCGGCGGTGACGGCGGCGACCCGGGCAGTGCGGCTGGTGCCGGTGGCCACGGTGGTGCGGCCGGCGGCACGGTCGGCGGCGGTGGAAGCGATGGCGGCGACGGCGCGTCCGGTACGCCCGTGCAGGGCCCGTCCGGCAACGGCGGCGACGGCGGAAACGGCTTCACCCCGACCGGTGCCGGCGCCAGCGGCGGCAACGGCGGCGCCGGCGGTAACGGCGGCAGCGCGGGCAACGGTGGTAACGGCGGGGCCGGTGGTGACGGCGTGGCCGGTACCGCCGGTGCGGCGGCGACCGCGGCCGGGACGACCGGCGGGAACGGCAACATCGGCGGCAACGGCGGCAAGGGCGGTGCCGGCGGTAACGGCGGCACCCTCGCGGCTAACACCGCCGGTAAGGGTGGTGCCGGTGGCGACGGCGGTGCCGGTGGCCGGGGCGGCGATGGCGCTACCGGCACCAGCAACGCGACTCAAAAAGACGGCGGTCGCGGCGGTGACGGCGGCGCCGGCGCCGCGGGCGGTAACGGCGGTGCCGGCGGGGCCGCCGGTACGGCTCAGAACGGCAGTGTGCAGGGTGTTGCCGGCGTCAATGGCGACGGCGGCACCGGTGGCGCTGGGGGTAATGCCGGCGCCGGTGGAATGGCTGGCCACACCAGCTCGAGTGACTGGACCTTGGGTACCGGCGGTACCGGCGGTACCGGCGGTCTCGGCGGCAACGGTGGGGCGGCCGGCGCCGGACCGAGCGCGACCGGTGTCGACGGTACCGGCGGCGCCGGCGGCAACGGCGGCACCGGTGGCGCGTCGGCGGACGGTGGCGGCAACCCGCACACCATCCCGAACACTGCGGGGTCGGCAGGCAAGGGCGGCCTCGGTGGAAACGGTGGCACCGGCTATATCGGTGGCGCCGGTGGCAACGGCGGCAACGGCGGCAACGCCAACCCGCTCGCTTCGGTCAACAACAACGGTCCGGGCGCGGCCGCCGGGGCAGGTGGCAATGGTGGCGCCGGCGGTATGGCCACCGGCAACAGCGCCGGGGCCACTGGTGGCAAGGGCGGTGCCGGCGGCGACGGCGGCACGCCCGGCTGGCTGAGCCAGGGCGGCGCGGCCGGCGGCAACGGCGGTGCCGGTGGCGACGGTGGGACCGTCGGTAACGGCGGCGACGGTGGTGTCGGCGGCAAGGGCGGGGCCGGTACCAACGGCATCAACGGCAGTGGTGATGGCGTTGGCGGCTACAACGGAGCCGTCGGTGGCGTGGGTGGCGTCGGCGGTAACGGTGGCAGTGGCGGCTCGATTTCCGGCGACGCCGGTAACGGCGGCGTTGGCGGCGCCGGCGGAAACGGCGGCGTCGGCGGAAACGGCACCAACGGCCACAGCGCCGGATTCAGCCCCACCAACAGCAAGTCGGGTGGCGCCGGTGGCTCGGGTGGTGCCGGTGGCGCGGGCGGTCGCGGCGGCGCAGGTGGCACCGCCACCAACGGCGCCGGCGGTGATGGTGGCAACGGTGGCCGCGGCGGAGCGGGCAACAACGGCGGCACCGGTGGGGCCGGCGGCAGCGGTTGGGGCCTCTACTCCGCCTCTGCCGGCGGTGACGGTGGAGCCGGCGGTACGGGTGGCGCCAGCGGCGCGGGCGGTGCCGGCGGTGCCAGCGGCAATGGCCCCGGTGGCGACGGCGGCGACAGCGGCCAGGGCGGCAACGGCGGCAACGGCGGCAACGGCGGTGGCGGCGGCGGCAGCTACAACAGCAAGCCCGGTGGAAACGGCGGCGGGGCCGGCTCCGGTGGTGCTGCGGGCGCCGTCGGCACCGGTGGCAGCGGAACCCCGACCGGTGATCCGGGCTCATCCGGCGGGAACGGACCGGGTGGCAGTACGGGCACCGCCGGACCCCATGGCTAACCGCACGTTCGCCGACTCGACCAACTAACCCGAACTCAGCAGATAGGCGTCACTCCCATGGCTCGTAAGAACCACAGCAACCGTCGTCGCGCCGTCGGCGCCGCTGGGGCCGTCAGCGCATTCCTGGCATTCGGCATGGCGCCGCAAGCACAGGCCGACTTCGGTTTGGACGACCTGTTCGACCCGAGCACCTGGGCGCCGCTATTCGACTCCAGCACTTGGGATTCGGGCTTCAACTGGGATCATCTGTTCGCCGGTGACGAGCTGACAGACGCGCTGACGGCGGCCTATGCGGGCTCGGCAGCCGACACCGGTGGTATCACCGCCATTGTCGACCAGTGGTTTTACACCCCGATGCACAACGCGATGGTCGACTGGATCAACAGTCCGTTCGGCACCCAGGTCGACACCTTCATCAACAACACCTTCGGGTTCGGCTCGATCATCATCGGCAACGGTGCGGCGGGCACCGAGCTCAACCCCGACGGCGGCAACGGCGGCTGGTTGTACGGCGACGGCGGCGCGGGCTATGACGGTTCGCTGACCGGCGTGGCCGGTGGCGATGGTGGCGCGGCCGGGATGTTCGGCAACGGTGGTGCCGGCGGCGACGGCGGCGCGGGCTTCGACGGCGGCAACGGTGGTGCCGGCGGCAGCTGGAGCGGTATCGGCGGCGCCGGCGGTGCCGGTGGTGTCAACGGCGATGGCGGTAATGGTGGCGTTGGTACCGGCTGGCTCTTCGCCATCGGCGGTGCCGGTGGTGTCGGCGGCGACGGCCTGGTCGGCACCGCGGGTGCGGTCGGTGTCGCCGGCATTGACAGCGGTAACGGTGGCGCCGGCGGTAATGGTGGTGTCGGCGGCAACGGCGGCACCGGTGGTGCGTCCAAGGCATTCCTGTTCGGTGCGGGCGGCAAGGGCGGCGCGGCCGGTGACGGTGGCAGCGGTGGCGTCGGTGGCGCGGGCTTGGCCGGCACCAACGGAAATGACGGCGAGACAGGCACCTTCGCCGGCGGTGGCACCGGAAACGGTGGCGACGGCACCGACGGCACGAATGGCGGCAACGGCGGCACCGGTGGCAACGGCGGAGCGGCCGGGACGGCCGGTGCCGGTGGGACGGCCAGCTCGTGGTTCGGCAGCAACGGGACCTCGGGGGCCGGCGGTCAGGCCGGCAACGGCGGCAACGGCGGGGCCGGCGGTGTTGCCGGACTCGGCGGCAACGGCGGTGCGGGCGCGGCCGGCACGGCGTCGAACCTCAACGGTGGCGCGGGCGGTCACGGCGGCGACACCGGCACGGCCGGCGCCGGCGGTGCGGGCGGACAAGCCGGGGGCGCCGGAGCAGTAGCGGGTCAGCAGGGCATCAACGGTGCCGACGTGACCGGTGTCGGTGGCAACGGTGGCGCCGGCGGCGACGGTTACAGCCCCACGGCAGCAGGCGAATCGGGCGGCAACGGGGGCGCCGGCGGTGACGGCGGCGCCTACGGCAACGGCGGTGCGGGCGGCAACGGTGGCAACGGGGCGGCCGGCATCGCCGGCAGCGACGGCAGCACCACCAACCCCGACGGCACCGACGGTCACACGGGTGGAAACGGTGGCACCGGCGGCGTCGGCGGCAAGGGCGGTTCGGTGGCCGGTAACGGCGGGGCCGGCGGTCGCGGCGGCCACGGCGCGGACGGTGGCGCAGGCGGCGACGGTGTCCTCGGCGCGACCGGCTCGTTCGACGGCGGTGGCACCGGCATCGGCGGCAATGGTGGCGACGCGGGCAGCGGCGGCAACGGGGGCAGCGGCGGCAACGGCGGCGCGGGCGGTACCGCGGCCCACGGCGTCGCGGGTTCCACCGGAGCTGGAGGCAACGCCGGTAGCGGTGGCGCCGCCGGCACGGCCGGCGACGGTGGCGCCGGTGCGGCTGGCACGGCTGCGCATCGGGACGGCGGCAACGGCGGTAACGGTGGCGACACCGGCACCGGCGGCAGCGCCGGCACTGCGGGCACCGGATCCCACACCGGCGCAGCGGGTTCGGCCGGCAGCACCGTCACCATCGGCCAAGGCAACGGCGGCGCGGGCGGCGACGGATTCAGCGCCACCAACGCAGGCGAATCGGGCGGCGACGGCGGCGTCGGCGGTGACGGCGGCGATCACGGCAACGGCGGAAACGGTGGCGCCGGTGGATCCGGTGCCGACGGCACGAACGGGGCCGTCGGCAACGCGGTGAACCCCGATGGCGGCAACGGCACCGTCGGCGGCAGCGGCGGCGCCGGTGGTGCCGGCGGCAAGGGCGGCGCTGAGGCCGGCAACGGCGGCGCCGGCGGCGTGGGCGGTGCCGGTGGCGCGGGCGGTAACGGCGGTAACGGGGTGACCGGGGCCAACGCCAGCACAGCCGGCGGCAACGGCGCGAACGGTGGCGACGGCGGCGATGGCGCCGTCGGCGGCAACGGCGGTGCGGGCGGTGTCGGCGGAACGGCCGCGCACGGTACTGCCGGTGCAAACGCCTCCGGCGGCGCCGGCGGCCGCGGCGGTGACGCGGGGGCTGCCGGCAACGGCGGGGCCGGCGGCAACGGCAACGCCACCCACATCGACGGCGGCAACGGCGGCGACGGCGGCGATGTCGGCACCGCCGCCGCGGGCGGCAACGGCGGAGCGGCCGGCGGTGTGGGGGCGACGGTCGGTGCCACCGGCGCACACGGCGCCGAGATCATCGGGGCCTCCGGCAATGGCGGCCAGGGCGGCGCGGGCTTCAGCCCCACCGCGGCAGGACAATTCGGCGGCGACGGCGGCGCAGGCGGTAACGGCGGCGCCCACGGCAACGGTGGCAACGGCGGTGCCGGTGCGGCGGGTTCTGCCGGAACCAGCGGGCCGGTCGGAAACAACGGCACCCAGGCCAGCGTCAATGGCACCAACGGCGGACAGGGCGGCTCCGGTGGCAACGGCGGCAACGGCGGCGCCGGCGGTGCCGGTGGCTCACTGAGCATCAACACCGCGGGTAACGGCGGCATCGGGGGCGCGGGCGGCGCCGGTGGCAACGGCGGTGTCGGCGGCAAGGGCTTCACCGCGACGACGCCCGGTGCCGACGGCGGCAACGGCGGCAAGGGTGGTCAAGCCGGGTCCGGTGGTATCGGCGGAGCCGGCGGCAACGCGGGCACCGCGGCCAACGGAACCGTCGGCAACAACGGCAACGGCGGGGCCGGCGGTAACGCCGGCGACGCCGGAGCGGGCGGCAACGGCGGCGACGGCGCCGCCGGAAATGCCGCCAACCCCAATGGCGGCAATGGGGGTCAGGGTGGCGACCCTGGCAACGTCGCCGGGACCGGTGGCGCCGGCGGCACGGCCGGCGCCACCTCCGGCGGCGGCGGCACCCACGGCGGCCACGGCGCCGACGGAGTCTCAGCGACCACGGTGTCGGGTAACGGCGGCAACGGTGGTGCCGGGTACAGCCCGACCAACATGGCCGACAACGGCGGCAACGGTGGTGCCGGCGGTAACGGTGGCGCGGCGGGTGCGGCCGGCAACGGCGGAAATGGTGGTGCCGGCGGTGCGGGCGCCACCGGACTCGGCGGTAACGGTGCGGTCGGTACGGCGGGCACGGCCGGTAACCCCAATGGCGGTGCCGGCGGTTCGGGTGCGGCCGGCGGCAACGGCGGCCGGGGTGGCAGCGGCGGCGCCAGCGGCGCGCTGGTGACCAACCACGCGGGCAATGGTGGCGCTGGCGGCAAGGGCGGTGACGGCGGCGCCGGTGGCACCGGTGGTGCCGGGTTCAGCCCGACCGCGGCAGGCGCCAACGGCGGTGACGGCGGCAAGGGCGGTCAGGCCGGCTCCGGTGGTATCGGTGGTGCCGGCGGCAACGCGGGCGCGGTCAACGGCGCGGCCTCCGCGGGTGCCAACGGCAACGGTGGCGCCGGCGGCAACGCCGGGGTGGCCGGCGCGGGCGGCAACGGTGGCAACGGCGCAGCTGGAGACGTGACCAGCCCCAACGGCGGCAACGGTGGCCGGGGCGGGGATGCGGGCAATGTCGCCGGAACCGGTGGTGCCGGCGGTGCGCACGGCACCGGCGGTACCGGCGGTCTCGACGGAGCAACCGGCGCCAACGGCACAGCGGTGAGCGTGGCCTCCGGCAACGGCGGCAACGGTGGTGCCGGGTTCAGCCCCACCAGCGTGGCCGACAACGGCGGCAACGGTGGTGTCGGCGGTAACGGCGGCGCGGGTGGTTCGGCCGGCAACGGTGGCAATGGCGGCGTCGGTGGTGCGGGTGCGACCGGTGTCGGTGGGACCGGCGCGGCCGGCACGGCGGGCACGGCCGCCAATCCCAATGGCGGCGCCGGTGGTTCCGGTGCAGCCGGCGGCAACGGCGGCAAGGGTGGCAACGGCGGGGCCAGCGGCGCGCTGGTGGCCAACCACGCCGGCAACGGTGGCGCTGGCGGTAAGGGCGGTGACGGCGGCGCCGGTGGTACCGGTGGTGCCGGGTTCAGTCCGACGGCGGCCGGCGCCAACGGGGGTGACGGCGGCAAGGGTGGTCAGGCCGGCTCCGGTGGCGTCGGCGGTGCCGGCGGTAACGCGGGCGCGGTCAACGGCGCGGCCTCCGCGGGTGCCAACGGCAGCGGTGGTGCCGGCGGCAACGCCGGGACGGCCGGCCAGGGTGGCAACGGTGGCAACGGTGCCGCCGGCGATGCCACCACCCTCAACGGTGGCAACGGCGGCCGCGGCGGGGATGCGGGCAACGTCGCCGGCACCGGTGGTGCCGGTGGTGCACGCGGCACCGGCGGTACGGGTGGCCTGAACGGAGCGACCGGTGCCAACGGCACACCCGCCGTCGGCCCATCCGGTAACGGCGGTAACGGCGGTAACGGCTACAACGCCGCCGCTGACCCCAACGCCGCGGCCGGCACCCGAGGTGGCGACGGCGGTAAGGGCGGCACCGGCGGCTCAATCGGCAACGGCGGCAACGGCGGTGCCGGTGGCACCGGTGCGGCGGGCCAAGCCGGCGGGAACGCCGTCAACGCCGGAGGATCCGGCACGGCCGGACTCACCGGTGGTGCCGGCGGCAACGGCGGTGCGGGCGGCAACGGCGGTGCGGTGTCCGGCGCGGCCGGCAACGGCGGCGCCGGCGGCAAGGGCGGCGTCGGTGGTGCGGGCGGTAGCGGCGCGAACGGCTCGACCGGCATCACCGCACCCGACGGTGGCGGACTCACCGGCGGCAAGGGCGGCAACGGCGGGAGCGGGGCCATCGGCGGAGCTGGTGGGGTCGGCGGCAACGGCGGCGTCGGCGGCACCGCCACCGACGGCAGCACCGGCAGCCACGGCGTCGGCGGCCAAGGCGGTGCCGGTGGCCAGGGCGGCAACGCCGGCAATGGCGGTACCGGCGGCGCAGGTGCCGGCGGCGGCACCAACGCGGCCGCCGGAAACGGAGGCCAGGGCGGCAACGGCGGAAACCGCGGTGGCGGCGGGGCCGGCGGTCTGGGCGGCGACAGCGGCAACGGCCAGCTGGCTGCAAGCGGGACCGCGGGCGCGACCGGCGTCAGCGGCGGTAACGGCGGTAACGGCGGTGTCGGCGGCAACGGCCAGGGCACCGTCAACGGTGCCGCGCAGATCGGTGGCATCGGCGGCAAGGGCGGTGACGCCGGCACCATCGGCAACGGCGGCAACGGCGGTGCCGGCGGCAATGGTGCGGCCGGAACCGCCGGCTACACCCACCCGACTGGCCAGGCGGCCGGTGGCGGAACCGGAGCCAACGGCTCCAACGCCACCCAGGCCGGTCAGACCGGTGGTGCCGGTGGCACGGGGGCGTCGGCGTCGTGCGCGCTCTTCTTCGGCTGCGGCGACATCAACGCCGGCGACGGCGGCAACGGCGGCAACGGCGGGCAGGCAGCCGCGGGCGGCAACGGCGGCGCCGGCGGTGGCGCCAAGGCAGAGACCGGCGGAACCCGCGGCTACGCATACGGCGGCGACGGCGGTGACGGCGGTAACGGCGGCAACGGCACCAACGGCACGGCCGGGGCCAGCGGTGGCGCCGGCGGCGCGGGCGGCAAGGGCGGCACGATCGCCGGCAACGGCGGTGACGGCGGTCTCGGCGGCTTGGGCGGTAACGGCGGCGCCGGCGAGAACGGTGGCAACGGTGGCGCCGGTGGCGGCGGCGGTACCGGTGAGAACTACCAGGGCACCGGTTACGCCAAGGGCGGCGATGGCGGCGACGGTGGCACCGGCGGCAAGGGCGGTAACGGTGGCGCGGGCGGTAACGGCGGAGTCGGTGGCGCCGCGGGGACTGCGCAAGGCATCGGTGCCAACGGGAACACCGGTGTCGGCGGCGGCGGCGGCACCGGCGGTGCGGCCGGTTCCGGTGGCGCCGGCGGTACTGCCGGGGCGGCCGGATCGGCGTCGGCGGGCGGCGCGGTGAGCGCGGACCCGGGCGCGGCGGGGCAGACCGGCACCGCCGGCGGCTCCGGCACGAAGGGCACCGATGGTGCTCACGGCTGAATCCCGCATCCACGCCAGCTGTCGTCAGCACCTGCTCCCCTGACTCACTCCACTCATCCAGATAGAGGTCGATCCAATGGCTCGTAAGCGTCGCAGCGCAGCACTGCACGGAACTCGCGGCAACGCCGGGCGTCGGGCGGTCGGTGCCGCCGGTGCGGTGAGCACCTTTCTGGCACTGGGGATGGCGCCGCAGGCGCACGCCGACTTCGGCCTGGAAGACCTGTTCGACCCGAACGCCTGGGGGTCGTTGTTCGACGGCGGCACAGGGGATCTGGGCCTCAACTGGGACCAGTTGTTCGCCGGCGATGAACTGAGCACCGCCCTGAGTGCGGCCTACGCCGAACCGGGTTCGGCGGCGGCGATGCTGGGTGACCCGTTCGGCATCACCGGGTTGCTGGGCCAGTACCTGTTCGAGCCGATGCACGCCGGGATGGTGGCGTGGATCAACGACCCGTTCGTCGGTAAGCCGGTGGATGACTTCATCAACACCTGGTTCGGGTTCGGTTCGATCATCATCGGCAACGGCGCGGCGGGCACCGAGCTCAATCCCGATGGCGGCAACGCGGGTTGGCTGTTCGGCGACGGCGGCGCGGGCTACGACGGTTCGCTGACCGGGGTTGCCGGTGGCGACGGCGGCGCGGCCGGGATGTTCGGCAACGGTGGTGCCGGCGGGACCGGTGGCATCGGCTTCCAGGGTGGTGACGGCGGCAACGGCGGCAGCTGGATCGGCGTCGGTGGCGCCGGTGGTGCTGGCGGCGACGGCGGCAACGGCGGCGGCAACGGCGGCGACGGTGGCGCCGGGCTGGGCTGGATCTTCGGCATCGGCGGCAATGGCGGCGTCGGCGGCGAGGGTCTGGTCGGGTTCGCCGGCGCGGTCGGTGTTGCCGGTGTTGATGGCGGCAATGGTGGCGCGGGCGGCAATGGCGGCACTGGCGGTAACGGCGGCGCCGGTGGGGCGTCCAAGGCGCTGCTGTACGGCTCCGGCGGTCAGGGCGGCGCGGCCGGAAGCGGTGGCGCCGGTGGTGCCGGCGGCCAGGGCGTTGGCGGCGATGACGGCACCGACGGTGCGGCCGGCTCGTTCGCCGATGGTGGCTCCGGCAATGGCGGCGATGGCACCGCGGGCTCCAACGGTGGCAACGGCGGGGCCGGTGGCAATGGCGGCGCGGCCGGGGTGGCCGGGGCCGCGGGTGTCACCCATGCGCTGTTCGGCTCGGACGGCAGCACCGGTGTGTCCGGCCACGGTGGCGCCGGCGGCAATGGCGGTGACGGCGGTGACTCCGGTGTGGGCGGCAACGGTGGCGCGGGCGCGGCCGGCACGGCAGCCAACCCCGACGGTGGCGACGGCGGCAACGGCGGGGCCACCGGCACTGCGGGCATCGGCGGTGCCGGCGGTCAGGCCGGCGCCGGTGGTGTGGATGGCCAGGCGGGCAACGGCGGCGAGGCATCGACCGGTGCCGCATCCGGCGGCCGGGGCGGCGACGGCTACGACGCCGCTGCCGACCCGAACGCGGCGGCCGGAACCGCCGGCGGCAACGGCGGCAAGGGCGGCAACGCCGGTGACAACGGCAGCGCGGGCGTCGGCGGTAACGGCGGCAATGGTGCCGCCGGAGCGGCCGGCATCAGCAGCACGACCGACGGCGTGGACGGCACCGCCGGCACCGACGGCGGCGCTGGCGGCAACGGCGGCATCGGTGGCCTGAACGCCGACGGAATTACGCACGCCGCCACCGGTTTCGGTGGCGACGGTGGTGCCGGCGGCCAGGGTGGCCACGGCTACACCGGCTTGAGTGGCGCGAGCCCCGGCGCGGACGGCGAGAGCGGCACCAACGGTGGTGCCGGCGGCAACGGTGGCGCCGGGGGTTCCGGGTCGGTTGCGGGCCAGCAGGGCGCTGGCGGCGCCGGGGGCAACGGCGGCAGCGGCGGCGACGGCGCGGACGGTGATGCGGGCATCGACGGCACGTCGACCAACCACGACGGCACGGCCGGCGGCAATGGCGGCAATGGCGGCAACGCGGGCGCCGGTGGTGCGGGCGGCCAGGGTGCGGATGGCGTGGCGGCCAGTGGCAGCGACGGCACCGCGGGCCTCGGCGGCAACGGCGGCCAGGGCGGCAACGGCCTCGCCGGCGTTGACAGCATGCAGGCGGGTGTGGACGGCACCGCCGGTGGTAGCGGCGGTGCCGGCGGTAACGGCGGTCAGGGTGGTCTGCTGGCGGGCAGCAGCACCGACCGTGCCGCCTCCGGTGACGGCGGCAATGGCGGTTCCGGCGCCAAGGGCGGCAACGGATTTACCGGCGCCGATGGCGCTACGCCGGGCGCCGACGGTGTGAGCGGAACCAATGGTGGTGCCGGTGGTAACGGTGGCGCCGGCGGTAGCGGTGCGACCGCCGGCCAGCAGGGCGCCGGCGGTGCCGGCGGCAACGGCGGCAGCGGCGGCAATGGTGCGGCCGGTAGTGCGGGCGTCGACGGCACGTCGGCTCAGCACGACGGCACGGCCGGCGGTAACGGCGGTAATGGCGGGAACGCCGGCGTCGGTGGCGCGGGCGGTCAGGGGGCCGATGGTGCTGCCGCCAGCGGCACCGATGGCACCGCGGGCCTCGGCGGCAATGGCGGGTCCGGCGGTAAGGGTCTCGACGGCACCAGCAGCACGACGGCGGGTGTTGACGGCACCGCGGGTGGCAATGGTGGCAAGGGCGGCAACGGCGGTATCGGTGGTCTGCTGGCGGGCAGCAGCACGGACCGGGCTGCCTCGGGTGCGGGCGGTGACGGTGGTTCCGGCGCCAAGGGCGGCAACGGATTTACCGGTGCCGATGGCGCTACGCCGGGCGCTGACGGCGTCAGCGGGACCAATGGTGGTGCCGGGGGCAACGGTGGCGCCGGCGGTAGCGGTGCGACCGCCGGCCAGCACGGTGCCGGTGGCGTCGGCGGTAACGGCGGCAGCGGCGGCAAGGGTGCGGCCGGTGGTGTGGGTGTCGATGGCACGTCGGCTCAGCACGACGGCACGGCGGGCGGCAATGGTGGCAATGGCGGGAACGCGGGAACCGGTGGCGTAGGCGGCGAGGGCCCCAACGGCAGCCACGCAGCCACTGGCGCCAACGGCACCGCGGGCGTTGGTGGCAACGGCGGCAAGGGCGGTAGTGGTCTGGCCGGCACCAGCAGCACGACGGCGGGTGTGGACGGCACCGCCGGTGGCAATGGTGGCAAGGGCGGCAACGGCGGTATCGGTGGCCTGCTGGCGGGCAGCAGCACGGACCGGGCTGCCTCGGGCGCGGGCGGTGATGGTGGTGCCGGCGCCAAGGGCGGCAACGGATTTACCGGTGGCGACGGCGCCACCCCGGGTGCTGACGGCGTCAGCGGCACCAATGGTGGTGCCGGTGGCAACGGTGGCGCCGGCGGTAGCGGTGCGACCGCCGGCCAGCACGGTGCCGGTGGTGTCGGCGGCAACGGCGGCAGCGGTGGCAAGGGTGCGGCCGGCAGCGTGGGTGTCGATGGCACGGCGAGCAACCATGACGGCACGGCCGGTGGTAACGGCGGCAATGGCGGCAACGCCGGCGTCGGGGGCGCCGGTGGTCAGGGCGCGACCGGTGCTGCGGCCAGCGGCACCAACGGCACCGCGGGTGTCGGTGGCAACGGCGGGTCCGGCGGTAAGGGTCTCGACGGCACCACCAGCACGACGGCGGGGGTGGACGGCACCGCGGGCGGCAATGGTGGTCTGGGCGGCAACGGTGGCCAGGGTGGTCTGCTGGCGGGCAGCACCACCCAGCATGCGGCCTCCGGTACCGGTGGCGATGGTGGTGCTGGTGGTAAGGGCGGCAACGGATTTACCGGTGCTGACGGCGCCACCCCGGGTGCTGATGGTGTCAGTGGAACCAATGGTGGTGCCGGTGGCAACGGTGGCGCCGGCGGTAGCGGTGCGACCGCCGGCCAGCACGGTGCCGGTGGTGTCGGCGGCAATGGCGGCAGCGGTGGCAAGGGTGCGGCCGGCAGCGTGGGTGTCGATGGCACGGCGAGCAACCATGACGGCACGGCCGGTGGTAACGGCGGCAATGGCGGCAATGCCGGCGTCGGGGGCGCCGGTGGCCAGGGCCCGACCGGCGCTGCGGCCAGCGGCACCAACGGCACCGCGGGTGTCGGTGGCAACGGCGGGTCCGGCGGTAAGGGTCTCGACGGCACCACCAGCACTCAGGCCGGTGTGGACGGCACCGCCGGTGGCAATGGTGGTCTGGGCGGCAACGGTGGCCAGGGTGGTCTGCTGGCGGGCAGCACCACCCAGCATGCGGCCTCCGGTACCGGTGGCGATGGTGGCGCTGGTGGCAAGGGCGGCAACGGATTTACCGGCGCTGACGGCGCCACCCCGGGTGCTGATGGTGTCAGTGGAACCAATGGTGGTGCCGGTGGCAACGGTGGCGCCGGTGGTACCGGTTCGACCGTCGGGCAGCACGGTGCCGGTGGTGTCGGTGGCAATGGCGGTAGCGGCGGCAAGGGTGCGGCCGGTACTGCGGGCATCGATGGCACGTCGGCTCAGCACGACGGCACGGCCGGCGGCCAGGGTGGCAACGGTGGCAACGCCGGGTCCGGGGGCGCCGGCGGCCAAGGAGCCAGCGGGCCCGCGGCCGGCGGCAGCAACGGCACTGCGGGCGTGGGTGGCAATGGCGGGTCCGGCGGTAAGGGTCTCGACGGCACCACCAGCACTCAGGCCGGTGTGGACGGCACCGCGGGCGGCAATGGTGGTCTAGGCGGCAATGGCGGCCAGGGCGGTCTGCTGGCGGGCAGCACCACCCAGCACGCCGCCTCCGGCAACGGTGGCAACGGCGGTGCTGGCGGTAAGGGCGGAAACGGCTACACCGGTTTGAGTGGTGCCAATACCGGGGACAACGGAGAATCCGGCACCAACGGCGGCCAAGGCGGCAACGGCGGCGCCGGCGGTACCGGCGCCACGGGCGGCGCCGGCGGCAACGCGGGCAACGGCGGCGTCGGTGGCAACGGCGGCAATGGAATCGACGGCGCCAACGCCACGTCCGCCGGTGCCGACGGCCAGAACGGCGGCACTGGCGGCAACGGCGGCCAGGGCGGCGCCGGCGGCCAGGGCGGCAACTCCGGTACCTCGACCACCGGCACCGCGGCCGCCAACGGCAACGGCGGCAGTGGCGGACGCGGCGGTGACGCCGGCACGGCCGGCAACGGCGGCAGGGGTGCCGATGGCGACGCCACCAACCCGGACGGCGGCCAGGGTGGCAATGGCGGCGAGGTCGGCACGGCGGGTAACGGCGGATCGGCCGGCACCCACGGCAGCGGTGGTGCCGGCGGCACGAACGGAGCCACCGGGGCTGGTGGCACCGCGATCACCGGCCCGGCCGGTAACGGCGGGCAGGGCGGCAACGGCTTCAGCTCCACCAGCTCGGCCCAGAACGGCGGCAACGGCGGCAACGGCGGTGAAGGTGGCGCCGGAGGCTCGCACGGCAACGGTGGCGATGGCGGCAAGGGTGGTGCGGGTGCCACCGGCGTCGGTGGCACCGGCGCGGCTGGCACCACGGGCACGGCAGCCAACCCCGACGGTGGCGCGGGTGGCTCCGGTCTGTCTGGTGGCAACGGCGGCAAGGGCGGCAACGGTGGTGCCAGCGGCACCTTGGCGGCCAACCACGCCGGAAACGGTGGCGCCGGTGGCGTCGGTGGTGACGGTGGCGCGGGTGGTACCGGTGGCGCCGGCTATGACGCCGGCTCCGACTCGAACGCAGCGGCCGGCACCAACGGCGGCAACGGCGGCAATGGTGGTGAGGCCGGATCTGGCGGAACCGGCGGGGCTGGCGGTAATGCCGGCGCCGTCCACGGTGCGGCCGGCGCGGGCACCAACGGCAACGGCGGCAACGGCGGAAACGCCGGGGTCGCGGGCCAGGGTGGCAACGGCGGCAACGGTGCCAACGGCGACGCCCTCAACCCCAACGGAGGCAAGGGCGGTAACGGCGGTGACCCGGGCAACGTCGCGGGTACCGGCGGCGAGGGCGGCGCACACGGCACCGGCGGAACCGGGGGCGTCGACGGCACGAACGGCGCCGGCGGCACACCGGTCACCACTGCGTCCGGCAACGGCGGCAACGGTGGCAACGGCTACAACGCGGCCTCTGACCCAGGTGCCGTCCCGGGCACCAACGGTGGTGAGGGCGGTGCCGGTGGCAACGGTGGCTTGGCCGGCAACGGTGGCAACGGTGGAACCGGTGGCAGCGCGGCTACCGGTGTCGGCGGCTCCGGTGCGGCAGGTACGGCCGGAGATGCCCTCAACCCCCACGGCGGCAATGGACTTCAGGGCGACGCCGGCGGCGACGGCGGTAAGGGCGGCAAGGGCGGTAACGGCGGCCTGCTGAGCGTCAACACCGCGGGCAACGGCGGTAACGGCGGCGCGGGCGGTGACGGTGGTGCCGGCGGCACCGGCGGCGCCGGCTACAGCCCGACCGCGGCCGGCACCAACGGCGGCAACGGTGGCAACGGCGGCGAGGCCGGCTCGGGTGGCACCGGTGGAGCCGGCGGCAACGCCGGAACCGCGCAGAACGGCAGCGTGGTCGGCGCCAACGGCAACGGCGGCAAGGGCGGCAATGCCGGCAGCGCCGGCCAAGGCGGCGACGGCGGCCGGGGTGCCGACGGCAATGCCACCACCCGCAACGGTGGCGACGGCGGCAACGGTGGCGACGCCGGCAATGTCGCGGGCACCGGCGGTCAGGGCGGCGCGGCCGGAACCACGATCGGTGGCGGCGGAACGGCCGGCGGATCCGGCGCCAGTGGCACCCCGGCGGCCGGCCCGTCCGGCAACGGTGGCAACGGCGGTGACGGCTACAGCCAGCCTGGATCCGGCAACGGAGGCCAGGGCGGCGCCGGCGGCGACGGCGGCAACATGGGCAACGGTGGCGACGGCGGGCGCGGCGGCGACGGCAGCGCCGGCGCGGCTGGCGGATAAGGCGTCAGGTCGTCGAGTGAACGGATGTCCGCGATGAGAACGCTGCTCTGGCACGCCAGGGCAGCTGGGCCGAGCACCTGTCAACACAGGAAGCGCTCAGTATCCCGAGCTGCACCCATTCGGGTGCGGGTGGTTCAGGTAATTGCCGCGATGACATGGGTGGACAGCTCGACGCCCCGCGGATTCTCCGTGGCGGATCGGTCTCCGGTCTGACTGTTGCCGCGCAGCGCGCGCGGCGATAGCTGAGCAAAACATTAAAACCATCCATCGGTCCATCGCAGGTGGGCCACCGTTTGAGAACTTGAGGCAGGAAATGACTGGAAAGCGTCAGAGCGCACGGCAGACCGGAGCCGGGCGACGGATGGCGGGATCGCATCGGCGAGTGCTGGGTGCGGGTTCGGCGGCAGCGGCATTCTTGGCGTTCGGCATGACGCCGTTGGTGTCGGCGCCTGCGGCACAGGCCGATGGTGAATTCGACTGGCTGCTAGAACTTTTCAACCCGGCTGCGTGGCCGGCTGCCGAGGTGGACACCACGGGTGGCCTCGACTGGGCGTCGTTGTTCGACTCGTCGGCGGGGCTGGCCAGTGGCGACCCGTTCGATCTGAGTGCGTATATCGATGAGTTCGTCTACATGCCGTTGCATGCCGGCATGCTCGACTGGATTGAGAGCCCGTTGGGCATCCAGGTCGACACCTTCATCAATGAGACGTTCGGATTCGGCTCGCTCGTCATCGGCAATGGGGCCACCGGTGTTGCCGGTGTCGATGGCGGCAATGGTGGTGCGGGCGGTTGGCTGTTCGGTAATGGCGGTGACGGTGTCGACGGCGGTGACGGCGGCGCGGCCGGCCTGTTCGGCAACGGTGGTGCCGGCGGTGCGGGGCTGGCGGGCTTGGCTGGTGGCGACGGCGGCGCGGGCGGTTCGTGGATGGGCGTCGGCGGTAGCGGCGGGGCCGGTGGCGAAGGTGGTGGCGCTGGCGGCAACGGCGGCGATGGCACGGGCTGGCTGTTCGGTTCCGGCGGTGCCGGTGGTGCGGGCGGTATCGGCGCGGCCGGTGCGGCGGGTCTGGCTGGTGCCACCGGGGTGTGGGCTTCGGACGGCAACGGCGCGGTCGGCGGCAACGGCGTGGTCGGTGGTAACGGTGGCAACGGTGGTGCCGGCGGTAAGGCCTCGGGCTTCTTCGGCAATGGTGGCAACGGTGGTGTCGGTGGTGCCGGCGGCGTCGGCGGTAACGGTGGCCGCGGTGGTGACGGTGCTGCCGGTGAGTGGGACGAGGCCGCCAGCAACGGCAATGGTGGTGACGGTGCCGGTGGTGGCGACGGCGCCAACGGTGGTCAGGGCGGCCAGGGCGGGCTCGGCGGCGCCGGCACCAGCCTGGGTTCGGCGGGCGTCAACGGCCTCGGCGGCCAGGGCGGTGCGGGCGGTAACGCCGGGATTGCCGGTGACGGCGGCGCCGGCTTGGAGGCGACCAGCGAGCACCCCGACGGCGGTAACGGCGGCGACGGCGGAAACCCCGGCGCGATCGGCCACGGTGGCGAAGGCGGCCTGACCGGCGGCTCCACCACCGAGCGCGCGGCCAGCGGTGCGGACGGCCAGGCCGCCACCAGCGGCGGTAACGGCGGTAACGGCGGTGCCGGGTTCGACGTGGCGGCCTACAACGCCGCCCACGCAGGCGAATTGGGATTCAAGGCGCTCACCTTCGCCGGCGGTAACGGCGGTCTCGGCGGCAACGCCGGCGCGGTCGGGGACGGCGGTACCGGCGGCAACGGTGGCAACGGCGGTGACGGCGGCAAGGGCGGCAACAGTGGCGTGCTGCTGGAGAACGGCCACGGCGGCAAGGGTGGTGCCGGTGGCAACGGTGGCAACGGCGGTGCCGGTGGTGCCGGCGGCTGGGAAGCCGGCCAGGGCGGTGCCGGTGGCACCGGCGGCAAGGGCGGCGCCGGCGGCGTCGGCGGTGACGCCCTGAACCCGAACTCCGGAACCGGCGGCGACGGTGGTGTCGGGGGTCGGGGTGGTCTCGGTGGTGCCGGCGGTGCCGGATACACCGGCGCCGCGGGTGTGCAAGGCGTGAATGACGGTGCGGGTGAGAACGGCGGCAACGGCGGTGCCGGTGGAACCGGCGGCGAGGGTGGCGCCGGCGGTAACGCGGGCCACGGCGCCACCAGCAACGGCGGCAACGGCAACGGCGGTGCGGGCGGTAAGGGCGGTGACGCCGGCGCCGGGGGTAACGGCGGCCGGGGCGCCGATGGCGACGCCACCCACCTCGACGGTGGCCAGGGCGGCAACGGCGGCAACGCCGGCGTCGAAGGTGCCGGTGGTGCCGGCGGCAGCGCCGGCACTGGAGGTAACGGCGGCACGGCCGGCCTGCATGGAGCCAGCGGGAACCAGGTGACCGGCGGCGGCAACGGTGGTGACGGCGGCGACGGCTTCACCTCCACGGTGGCCGGGGCCTCCGGTGGCAACGGCGGTGCCGGTGGTGATGGTGGCAACCTCGGCAACGGTGGCAACGGCGGCGCCGGCGGCAACGGCGTGGCCGGGAACAATGGTGTCGGCACCGACGCAAGTGGTAACGGCAACTCCGGCACCAGTGGTGGCTCGGGCGGCGTCGGCGGCAAGGGCGGCAACGCCGGTACCGGGTCGGCGGCACTGACCGGCGGTCTCGGCGGCAATGGTGGTTCGGGCGCCAACGGTGGCGACGCCGCGGCGGGCGTGACCGGTGCAGCCGGATCGTTCGCCACCGGTGACGGCAATGGTGGTGCCGGTGGCAACGCCGGGACCGCCGGGGCCGGTGGTAACGGCGGCAACGGTGGCGCGGGTGGCACCAACGGCGACGGCAGCTCGGCCTCGACCGGCACCGGCGGCAACGCCGGCAACGGCGGCGCGGGCGCCAAGGGCGGTGACGGTGGCGCGGGTGCCAACGGAGACGCGTCGCACCTCAATGGCGGCAACGGTGGCCGCGGTGGTGACTCCAGCCAGGGCGGTGCCGCGGGCACGGCCGGTACCGGCGCGTCGACCGGCGCCGCCGGATCGCAGGGTGCGGGTGTGGGCGGCCCGGCCGGCAACGGCGGCAAGGGCGGTGACGGCTTCACCTCCAGTGCGGCCGGTGCGTCCGGTGGCAACGGCGGTGCCGGTGGCAACGGCGGCAACCTCGGCAACGGTGGCAACGGCGGCGCCGGCGGCAACGGCGTGGCCGGGAACAATGGTGTCGGCACCGACGCAAGTGGTAACGGCAACTCCGGCACCAGTGGTGGCTCGGGTGGCGTCGGCGGCAAGGGCGGCAACGCCGGTACCGGGTCGGCGGCACTGACCGGCGGTCTCGGCGGCAATGGTGGTTCGGGCGCCAACGGTGGCGACGCCGCGGCGGGCGTGACCGGTGCAGCCGGATCGTTCGCCACCGGTGACGGCAATGGTGGTGCGGGTGGCAACGCCGGGACCGCCGGGGCCGGTGGTAATGGCGGCAATGGTGGTGCGGGTGGCACCAACGGCGACGGCAGCTCGGCCACCGGCGGGGCCGGTGGCAACGCCGGCAGCGGCGGCGATGGTGCCGCGGGCGGCAACGGCGGTGCCGGCGCCAACGGCGACGTGAACAACATCAACGGCGGCAACGGTGGTCGCGGTGGTGACTCCAGCCAGGGCGGTGCCGCGGGCACGGCCGGTACCGGTGCGTCGACCGGCGCCGCCGGATCGCAGGGTGCCGGTGTCAGCGGCCCGGTGGGCAACGGCGGCAAGGGCGGTGACGGCTTCACCTCCAGCGCGGCCGGCGCGTCCGGCGGCAACGGCGGCCGCGGTGGCGA
Source organism: Mycolicibacter heraklionensis (assembly GCF_019645815.1). Lineage (NCBI taxonomy): Bacteria > Bacillati > Actinomycetota > Actinomycetes > Mycobacteriales > Mycobacteriaceae > Mycobacterium > Mycobacterium heraklionense. The sequence continues at coordinate 4,785,414 of NZ_CP080997.1, read as the reverse complement.
CGGCGGCAACCTCGGCGACGGCGGCGACGGCGGGGCCGGCGGCAGCGGTGTCGCGGGCACCAACGGGATCGCCGCCACGGTGGCGGGAGACGACGGCACCAGCGGTACCGACGGCGGGTCGGGCGGCAACGGCGGTGCGGGTGGCCTCGGCGGCGCCATCTCCGGTCAGGGCGGCAACGGCGGAGCCGGCGGTGCGGGCGCCCAGGGCGGAAACGCGGGTGCCGGCGCGGCCGGGACCAACGGCACCTATCTCAACAGCGGTGACGGTTCTGGGGAGAAGGGCGGCGACGCCGGTTCAGCCGGCAACGGCGGCCGGGGCGGCAACGGTGGTGCGGCCGGCGGCGTGGCCGCGGGTGGCTCTGGAGCCGGTGGCAGCGAGGGCGCGGCCGGGTCCGGAGGATCCGGTGGCGACGGCGCCGCCGGGGGCAACGGCGGTGACGGTGCGGCCGGCGACGCGTCCAACCTCAACGGGGGCAACGGCGGCGCCGGGGGCAACTCGAGCACCGGTGGAACCGGCGGCGCGGCCGGTACCGGCGCAGGTCCTGCCACCAGCGGAACCGGCGGCAGCAGCCCGGCCGGTCCGGCAGGCAACGGCGGCGCCGGCGGTGCCGGCTTCGACAATGCGACCGGCGTCGGTGGCGATGGCGGTAAGGGCGGCGACGGCGGCAACATCGGCAACGGTGGAGCGGGCGGCGCAGGCGGCACCGGCGGCAACGGCACCGACGGCAACCAGGGCACGCTGGCCCACATCAGCGGCACCGACGGCACCGCGGGCTTCCACGGCGGCAAGGGCGGCGACGGTGGTGTCGGCGGCTCGACGTCCGGCAACGGTGGCACCGGCGGTGTCGGCGGGGCCGGCGGCAGGGGCGGCAGCGGCGGCGACGGCGTCGCCGGCACCAGCGCCACGGTGGCCGGCGACTCCGGAACCGATGGCGGGTCCGGCGGCAACGGCCAGGCCGGCGGCTACGGCGGCGCCGGTGGCAACGGTGGCGCTGCCTCCAACGGGACCGCTGGTGCCAACGGCAACGGCGGCGCCGGCGGTGCTGGTGGTGACGCCGGCACACCGGGTGATGGCGGGAACGGCGCCAACGGCGATGCGCTGGCCATCAACGGCGGCAACGGCGGTGCGGGCGGTAACGCCGGCACCGCGGGCAGCGGCGGCGCCGGTGGTGCGCACGGCACCGGCGGCACCGGTGGGATCAACGGCGGTAACGGGGCCGACGGCACCGGCATCACTGGGCCGGCCGGTAACGGTGGTGCGGGCGGCGACGGCTACAACGCCGCCAACGACGCAGGCGCGGCCGGTGGTACCAGCGGCGGTGACGGCGGAGCCGGCGGCAACGGCGGCAACATCGGCAACGGCGGCAATGGTGGCGTCGGCGGTGACGGTAAGACCGGCGTCGGCGGCACCGGCGCGGCCGGCACCGCGGGCACCCTCGCAAACCCGAACGGCGGCGCCGGTGGTCAAGGCCTAGCCGGCGGCGACGGCGGCAAGGGTGGTGCGGGCGGCAACGGCGGGTCGCTGGCGGCCAACGTCGCCGGCAACGGCGGCAACGGCGGCAGCGGTGGAGCCGGCGGTGCCGGCGGCACCGGTGGCGCGGGGTATGACGCCAGCACCGGATCGGTGGCCGGCGCGAGCGGCGGTAACGGCGGTAACGGTGGCGAAGCCGGATCGGGCGGTACCGGAGGTGCCGGCGGCAATGCCGGCACCACCAGTCACGGCACCGTTGGCACCAACGGCAATGGTGGCAACGGCGGCAGCGCCGGCACCGCGGGCGAGGGCGGCCAGGGCGGCAACGGTGCCGCCGGCAATGCCAGCACCCCCAACGGCGGCAACGGCGGTAACGGCGGTGACCCGGGGAGCATCGCCGGCACTGGCGGAACGGGCGGCGCGGCCGGTACCACGGTCGGTGCCGGCGGCACCGACGGTACTGACGGCGCGAACGGAACCCAGGCCATCGGCCCGTCCGGCAACGGCGGCAACGGCGGCGCCGGCTACGACCCGTCCCACGACCCGAACGCGGCGGCGGGAGCCTCCGGCGGTGCGGGCGGCAAGGGCGGCAATGGCGGCGCGATCGGTAACGGTGGCGACGGTGGTGCCGGTGGTAGCGGTACGGCGGGGGTGGCCGGGCTCAGCGCCACCGTCGCGGGTGGCTCCGGTCTCGCGGGCCAGGACGGTGGCGCGGGCGGCAATGGCGGCGCCGGCGGACTCGGCGGCGCGCAGGCCGGTAACGGCGGCGCCGGTGGTGCGGGTGGCTCGGGCGCCGACGGTGGCCAGGGTGGCAGCGGCATGAACGGTGCTGCCGGTGCGGTGGCGTCGGGAGTCGCCGGGCAGGCCAACAACGGCCAAGACGGTGGCGACGGCGCTATCGGCGGTAAAGGCGGTAACGGCGGCAACGGTGGTCTCGGTGGGACCGCGGCCCACGGCACCACCGGCAGCCTCGGTGCGGGTGGCAATGGTGGCAACGGCGGAGCCGACGGCACGGCGGGCAACGGTGGTGCCGGAGCAAACGGCGACGCCACCAACCACCACGGCGGTGACGGCGGCGACGGCGGCGACGTCGCCTACCCGAGCGCCGCGGGCGGCAATGCCGGCACCGGTTCCGGCAACGCCACGGCCGGCAGCGCGGGCAGCGTCCCGAGTGGCCCGGTCGGCAACGGCGGCAACGGTGGTGACGGCTGGAACAACACCGGAACATCCGGCACCGGCGGCGCTGGCGGTGCCGGTGGCGACGGCGGCAACCTCGGCCTGGGCGGCGACGGCGGCCACGGCGGTAACGGCCCGAACGGATCGGGCCCCAACGGCTGATCCTGCTTCGACAGACCGACGCGGCTACCCCGGCAACGGGGTGGCCGCGTCGCTCTTTTGGGCGGGAGAGGGAGAGAAAAAGACATCCCGTTTTGCGAACCGTCATCCCTATCGCATTCGCGACGGGCTGGCCCCTCGGCCGGGAGGCGATGGCGTTGGGGCCTCCGATGGCCGTGACACCCACGGCTGACCGGGCCCGGCCCAGCCCGTCCGCTCTGGCAAACAAATCGTCGGTATTTTTACCTAACCTGAGAAACATATAAGTGGTGGAGATCACCTGTGAATATATTTCAAGCATTAACTTAAGCGCTTCGCTGCTTGGGTAATACCTGTTCAGTCAACCGCGAATCCACCCGGTCACCCCCTTCCAGTTTCCTCACAGAAATAGGGGTTGACTAAGAATTTGCCACTGCTAGCCTAGCCCCCCATCAGATTTGCCACCGATGTCAATATCTGCAGCTAAGGGGCACGTGCCATGTCTCGTCATCGTCGGAGTGGTCAAAAGATTCATCGCAGCAACCGGGTGTTCGGCGCCGGAACTGCGGTGAGTGCGTTTCTCGCGTTCGGGTTGGGGCCGTGGGCGGCGGCGCCCCCGGCGCATGCCGATTTTGACGATGTACTGGTGGACCTGTTGGGTGCCGACCTGGGTAATGCCGTGGCGGACCTGGGTGCCAACTGGGGTGACCAGGCGGCCTGGGCGGTGGTTCTGGATCCGGGCAGTTGGTCGCCCTTCTTCGATGGTCTGGGTGACCAGGCCACGTGGGATGCGATCCTGGCGGATCTGAATCTGGCAGGTATCGGGGCGGCCTCGCTGGATGTGCCGGGCGCTGCGGACGCGTCGTTCAATTGGGGTGACATCGACTGGTTCAGGCCGTTTGGCGACGGCGCGGACGGCACGGCTCTGCACCCCGACGGTTATGCGGGCGGGTGGATTTACGGCACCGGCGGTGCGGGCTGGGATGCCGACGGCACCGGCACCAGCATCGACGGTGGCGCGGGCGGCCAGGGTGGTCTGTTCGGTGGTGACGGCGGCGCCGGCGGTGACGGTTACCTGGGCGGCGATGGTGGCGACGGCGGTGCCGCGGGTCTGTTCGCCTGGTTCAGCCAGGGTGGCGCCGGGGGTGACGGCGGTGACGCGGCCACCGCGGGTGGTGTCGGTGGCACGGGCGGCATCGGTGGCGACGCCGCATTGTGGGGACTGTTCAGCACGGCAGGGGTGGGCGGCCAGGGCGGTGACGGGCTGGCCGGTGCCGTCGGTCTCGCCGGCAGCTTCGCCAACGGCGGCGACGGCAATGGCGGCAACGGCAACAATGGTGGTGCCGGCGGTAACGGTGGTGCCGGTGGCCGGGGCTCGTACCTGTTCGGTGCCGGCGGCAAGGGCGGTGCGGCCGGAAACGGTGGCGCGGGCGGTGCCGGTGGCCAAGGTGCTGACGGAGTTGACGGCACCAGTTCCGAGATCGACGGGGCCAGCGGTGGCAATGGCGGCGTAGGCGGCAATGGTGGCGCGGCTGGTGTGGCCGGTGCCGGTGGTGCCGGTGGCTGGTTCATCGCCAACGCCGCTTCGGGTGCGGCCGGCACCCAGGGTGTCGGCGGTCTCGGCGGCAACGGTGGTGGCGGTGGCGACGGCCTCGACGGCGCCGACGGTGCCGACGGAACTGCCGCTCACGCAGACGGTTCCGCCGGTGAGGCCGGTGGCGCAGGCGGTAACGCCGGGCTTGCCGGTGCCGGTGGTCAGGGCGCTGGTGGTCAGGCCGATAGCGGTGCGGCCGGTACCGCCGGTAAGGGCGGCAGCGGTGGCGTCGGCGGCAAGGGCTACGACGCGGCGACGGATGCGACCGCGGCGGCCGGTACCGCCGGTGGCAATGGCGGTGTGGGCGGCAACGCGGGTCTGGGCGGTCTTGAGACCGATGGCTCCCGCGCGGACTCCGGCGTGGCCGGCGCCGGTGGCGCCGGCGGCGACGGCAAAGACGGTGCCGCAGGTGCTGCGGGCACGGCGCTCGACCCCGAAGGCAAGGCCGGTGGTGCCGGCGGCGCCGGCGGCAACGGCGGTCAGGGCGGTCTCGAGGCCAACGGCACCACCCACGCCGCGCAGGGCGCCGGCGGCGACGGTGGCGCCGGCGGCAAGGGCGGCGCCGGGTACGACGCGGTGGCTGCGGGCGCTGCGGCCGGCACCTCGGGCGGCAATGGTGGCGTCGGTGGCGACGGTGGTGCCGGTGGCACTGGCTCCACGGCGGGCACTCATGGCGCGGGTGGCGTCGGCGGTAAGGGCGGATCGGGCACCGATGGCGCCGACGGTTCAATTGGCTTGGCGGGCACGGCATCTGACCCCGATGGCGGGGCCGGCGGCAACGGTGGCAACGGCGGCAACGCCGGTGTCGGGGGTGCCGGTGGTGACTCCGGCAACGGCAACCATGCCGCCAGCGGCAGCAGTGGCGTTGCCGGTAAGGGCGGCAATGGCGGCGTCGGCGGTGCCGGTTATGACGCCGCTTCCGACAACGGCGCGGCCTCGGGTACCGCGGGCGGCAACGGTGGCGCCGGCGGCAACGCCGGCGTGGGTGGCGTGGAAGCCAACGGTTCTCGGGCGGCCGCGGGAGCTGCCGGTGTCGGCGGCAAGGGCGGAAACGGTTCTGACGGCCAGGACGGTGTCGCTGGTTCGCAGGCCAACCCCGACGGCACCGCGGGCCAGGCCGGTGGCGCCGGCGGCAACGGCGGCCAGGGCGGCCTGAACGCCGACAACACGCGCGCCGCCGACGGCGATGGCGGCAACGGTGGTGCCGGCGGCAAGGGCGGCAACGGCTACGAAGGCCTAGATGGGGCCACCGCCGGTGCGGCCGGCGAGAACGGCGGCAACGGCGGTGCCGGTGGCGCCGGCGGTGTCGGCGGAACCGGCACCAACGCGGGCCTCCACGGCCTCGGCGGCGTGGGCGGTAACGGCGGATCCGGCGGTGACGGCGCCACGGGCGGCAACGGCGCCGATGGCACGGCCACCCACGTGGACGGCACGGCGGGCCAGACCGGCGGCGCCGGTGGCAACGCCGGCAAGGGCGGCGTCGGCGGCGACAGCGGCAACGGCTCCACCGCCGCCTCCGGCAACGACGGCTCGGCCGGTGTCGGCGGTAAGGGCGGCGCCGGCGGCAAGGGCTTCGACGGCGTCAACGGCAGCACAGGACGCGTCGATGGCACCAACGGTGGCGCCGGAGGCGCCGGTGGTGACGGCGGACAGGGCGGTCTGCAGACCAACGGGACACGTGCCGCTCAAGGTGATGGTGGTGCCGGCGGCGCCGGCGGCAAGGGCGGCAACGGACTCGAAGGCGTGGCCGGAGCCACCGCGGGCGCCAGTGGCACCAACGGCGGTGCCGGCGGAAACGGTGGCGCCGGTGGCGTCGGCGGGCACGGCACCAACAATGGCGCGGCGGGCGCCGGCGGTGTCGGTGGTAACGGCGGCAACGGCGGTGCGGGTGCCGCGGGCGCAACCGGTGCGGACGGCACGGCAAGCCATGTCGACGGCACCGCCGGTGGCAACGGCGGTGCGGGCGGTAACGCCGGCAAGGCCGGCAGCGGTGGACTCAGCGGCGATGGTGTCGCGGCCGCGGGCGGAACCGATGGCAACGCCGGTGTCGGCGGCGCCGGCGGCCAGGGCGGTAAGGGCTTCAACGGCGCCGACTCCACGACTGCGGGTGTTTCTGGTGCCAATGGTGGTGCGGGTGGCGCTGGTGGTAACGGCGGTCTGGGCGGTCTGCAGGTTGATGGCAGCACGCGTGCTGCCGACGGTGTGGGCGGCAATGGTGGCGCTGGTGGTTCCGGTGGTGCTGGTTACAGCGGTAAGGCGGGTGCTGACGCGACGGTGGCCGGTGCCACTGGTGGTGCGGGTGAGTCGGGCACCAATGGTGGTAACGGTGGTGCCGGTGGTGCCGGGGGCACGGGTTCGGTGGTCGGCCAGCAGGGTGTCGGCGGTAAGGGCGGCGCCGGCGGTTCCGGTGGTGCGGGTGGCAAGGGTGCCGCGGGTGCGGCGGGTACGGCGTCGCATGTCGATGGTGGCGATGGTGGTGCCGGTGGTGCCGGCGGTAACGCCGGCAAGGGCGGTACCGGCGGGGCGGGCTTCGGTGGTCCGGCTGCCAATGGAGTTGCGGGCACTGCGGGTGTGGGTGGTGCGGGTGCTGCGGGCGGTGCGGGTTATGCCGGGGCTGACTCCACGACTGCGGGTGTTTCTGGTGCCAATGGTGGTGCGGGTGGCGCCGGTGGTAACGGCGGTCTGGGCGGTCTGCAGGTTGATGGCAGCACGCATGCCGCGCAGGGCAATGGCGGTGCTGGTGGTGCTGGTGGCAAGGGCGGCGCCGGCTATGACGCAGTTGCCGCGGGTGCGGCAGCGGGCACGTCGGGCACCAACGGTGGCGCCGGTGGTAACGGCGGCGCCGGTGGTAGCGGCGCCACGACCGGTGCGCACGGCGCCGGTGGAGTCGGCGGCGCTGGTGGCTCGGGCACCGATGGAGCAGACGGCACGGCCGGTACCGCGGGCACCGCGGAGGACAGGACCGGTACGGCCGGTGGCAATGGTGGCGACGGCGGTAACGCCGGTGCCGGTGGCGCGGGTGGTTCATCCGGTGGCGGCAACTACGCCTCGGCCGGCACGAACGGCTCTGCGGGTAAGGGCGGCAACGGTGGTGCCGGTGGCTCTGGCTATGACGCAGCCTCGGACGCGACCGCTGCCGCGGGTACTTCCGGTGGCAACGGTGGTGTCGGCGGCAACGCGGGTCACGGTGGGCAGCAGGTCGGTGGCGGGCACGCCGCGGACGGCACGGCCGGCGTCGGCGGCAATGGTGGCGACGGTAAGGACGGTGCCGTCGGTAACGCCGGCACCGCGGCCGACCCCGACGGCACGGCCGGCGGGAAGGGTGGCGCCGGTGGTAACGGCGGCCAGGGCGGCCTGAACACCGACGGTTCACACGCCGCGCAGGGCGACGGTGGCGACGGTGGTGCCGGCGGCAAGGGTGGTGCGGGGTACGACGCGGCCGCGGACAACGGTGCCGCGGCTGGCGCCTCCGGTGGCAAGGGTGGCGTCGGTGGTGACGGTGGCGTCGGCGGTACCGGTGCCGCGGCCGGCGTGGACGGTGCCGGTGGCGTCGGTGGCGCCGGGGGCAGCGGCGCTGATGGCGCTGACGGCTCAATTGGCCAGGCGGGCAGTGCATCTGACCCGACCGGCGGCACCGGCGGTAACGGCGGCGACGGTGGTAACGCCGGTGCCGGTGGCGCGGGTGGTCTCGCCGGTGGCACCGGTGCCCAGGCCGCCAGCGGTGCCAACGGTGCGGCCGGCAAGGGTGGCAACGGTGGCGCCGGTGGTGCCGGCTATGACGCCGCCACCGATTCAACTGCGGCCGCCGGTACTGCCGGTGGTGATGGCGGTGTCGGCGGCAACGCCGGTCACGGTGGCCTCGAGGTCGGTGGTGGGCGCGGTGCGGACGGCGCGGCCGGCGTCGGCGGTAACGGCGGCGACGGCAAGGACGGCGCTGTCGGTTCCGACAGCCACACCGCAGGTGTTGCCGGCGGAGATGGTGGTGCCGGTGGTGGCGGTGGTAACGGCGGCCAGGGTGGCCTGGAAGCCAACGGAATTGATCGCGCCAACCTCGGCAACGGTGGTGCCGGTGGCACCGGCGGTAAGGGTGGCGACGGCTACAGCGGACAAAGCAGCGTCGCCGCCGGGAGTGACGGCGAGAACGGCACCAGCGGTGGCTCCGGCGGTACTGGCGGTAAGGGTGGCACCGGCTTCGTCGGCGGCGCCGGCGGTGCGGGCGGCCTCGGCGGCAACGGCGGCAACGGTGGTGACGGCTATACCGCCGAAGCCGGCAGCGGCGACTCGGGCACTGACGGCGGCAACGCCGGCACGGGTGGTGTCGGTGGCAACGGCGGTGCGGGCGGCAGCAGTGCCACCGGAACCGCCGGCAACGGCGGTAACGCCGGCAGCGGTGGCAACGCCGGCACCGCAGGCAAGGGCGGTGACGGCGCCGGTGGTGGCGGTGGCAACACCGCAGGGGCCGGTGGCAAGGGCGGCGACGGCGCCGACGGCGGAGCGGCCGGCAGCGTTGGCCTGGCCGGAGCGGGCGCCGGTGGCAGCGACGGCAACACCGGCAGTGCCGGCACCGACAGCGCCGGCGGCGCCGGCGGAGCGGGCGGCGACGCCCAGGGATTGCAAGCCGACGGCGTGACCGGCCAGGCCGGCGGCCAGGGCGGCGCCGGTGGCGCCGGCGGGTCGCACGCCAACGGCGGCGCCGGCGGTGCCGGCGGCGCGGGCGCGACCGGTGCGGCTGGAATTGATGGCGCTACGGCGGGTGCGTCGGCGACCACCGCGGGCGGTACCGGTGGCAAGGGTGGCGCCGGTGGTGCCGGCGGTGCCGGTGGCGTGATCTCCGGTGTCAGCGGCAATGGCGGTCAGGGTGGCGAGGGCGGTACCGGTGGTGCCGGCGGCTCCGGTGTCGATGGCGCTGCGGGCACCGACAACTCGGGCAACACCGGCGTTGCCGGCGGTAAGGGCGGCACTGGCGGCAACGCCACCGTCGGCGGCGACGGTGGTGCCGGTGGTGCCGGTGGTGCGGCCGGCGCGGCGGGCGGCGGTGGATCCGGTCAGCACGGTGCCGGTGGTGTCGGCGGATCGGGCGGTGTCGGGGGGAACGCCGGAAACGGTGGCAACGGCGGTGACGGCGGCGACGGTGACGGTGCCTCCAACATCGCCGCGGGCAAGGGCGGTGACGGCGGAACCGGCGGCTTGGTCGGCCGGGGTGGCGCCGGCGGTGCCGGCGGCGACAACGGTGACGGCACCTCGGCGGCCGACGGTTCCCAGGGCGCGGTCGGTCTCGGTGGTGACGGTGGCAACGGCGGTGACGGTGGAGACGGCGTCGGCCAGCTCCCCGACGGCACCGGCCAGGCAGGTGGGGCCGGTGGTAACGGCGGCGACACCGCGCTGTTCGGCCAGAACATCTACTACAACCCCTTGAAGCCCGCGGGTAACGGCGGTGCTGGCGGTAACGGCGGTGCCGGTGCGGCCGGCGCCGACAACGCCGCCGGTGACGGCTTCGCCGGTGGTGCCGGTGGTGCCGGCGGTAACGGCGGCAACGGCGGCTACCAGAACGGGCACGGCGGCAACACCACCGGTGCCGGTGGCGCCGGCGGCAAGGGTGGTGCTGGCGGTGAGGGCGGCGCGGCCACGGGCTTGATCGGTAACGGCGGCACCGGCGGCAAGGGTGGCGCCGGTGGCGTCGGCGGCTGGGCGGGTAGCGCAGAGAACCCGGGCTCCCTTTCCGACGGCTACGACCACAGCGTGGTCGGCGGCAACGCCGGCAATGGTGGCGAAGGCGGCGTGGGTGGCGGCGGCGGCGAGTCCAACGCCGGCACGGGCGGTACCGGTGGGGCCGGCGGTGTCGGTGGCGAAGCCGGCCGTGGCGGCTGGGGCTCGCTGCAGGGCACCGACGGCGGTAACGGCGGTGTCGGCGGTAACGGCGGTAACGGTGGTGTCGGCGGCAACGGTGTGATCGGCGGTACCGGCGGTGCCGCCGGCGACGGAGGTACCGGTGGCACCGGTGGCCACGGCGGTTACGGCTCGCCGGGCTTCGCGGCCGGCGACGGCGGTCTGGGCGGTGCCGCCGGTAACGGCGGCGTCGGTGGAGCCGGCGGCCAAGGCGTTGACGCAGCCAGTGGCGGTGTCGGTGGAGCCGGCGGCAACGGCGGTCTGGGTGGCCGCGGCGGTACGGCCGGCAACCCGGGATCGGTGGCGGGCGCTCCCGGTCGCGACGGTGGCCTGGGAGGCAACGCCGGTAGCGGTGGCAACGCGGGTGCCGGCGGCGCCGGTGCCGGTGACGCCGCTGATGGAGCCAACGGACATGGTGGCGACGGCGGTCTGGGTGGCCGCGGCGGCCAGGCGGCCGCAGGCGCGGGAACCGACGCCAACGGCAACGGCTACGACGGCGGTAACGGCGGTGCCGGTGGTGCCGGTGGCGCCGGCGGTCAGGGCATCGGTGGCGTCGGCGGCGGTAATGGTGGCCGGGGCGGCCAGGGCGGCCAGGGTCTCAATGGCGCCGCGGGCGCCAACGCCACGGCAGGCAGCGGCCTCGACGGCGGCAAGGGCGGTAACGGCGGCGACGGTGGTGCCGCGGGCCAGGGCGGTACCGGTACCGACGGCGGTCAGGACGGCGCGGTGGGTGCCGGCGGTTGGGCCGGAAGCGGTGGCGCGGGCGGTAAGGGCGCCGATGGCGCCGCCGGCATCGCGGCCGGCGACGGCGGCGCCGGCGGCAACGGCGGCGCGGCTGGTGCGGGAAACAACGTCAACCCGGACGCCTCGGACTACAACCCAGGCAAGGCCGGCAACGGTGGTGTCGGTGGTGCCGGCGGCAACCAGGGCGCGGGCACCGCGGCCGGCAACGGCGGCGCCGGCGGTAACGGCGGCGACGCCACGGGCGGTGCGGCCGGCATCGGTGGCGCCGGTGGCGCCGGTGGCACCGGATCCACCAGTAACGGCGGCAGTGGTGGCGCCGGTGGTAACGGCGGCGACGCCGGTCCGACCCCCAGCGCCACCGGCCCCGGCGTCGACGGCGTCGCCGGCGGCGCGGGCGGTGCGGGTGGCGCCGGCGGTAACGGTATCGGCGGCGGTACCGGTGGTAAGGGCGGCGCCGGTGGCACCGGCAGCGACGGCACCAACGGTGCCGACGCAATAACCCCGGGTGCGGCGGGCGGTAATGGCGGTAACGCCGGCGCCGGTGGCACCGGTGGTGCGGGCGGCAAGGGCGGCACGGGCCTGTCCGGCAGTGCCGGCGGCCAGGGCGGAAACGGCGGCACCGGCGGTACCGGGGGTAAGGGCGGTGACGGTGGCGACGGTGCCGACGGAGGCACCGGTCTGTTGGCCGGCAAGGGCGGCAACGGCGGCAACGGCGGCAGTGGTCTTGGTGGGGCGGCGGGTGCCGGCGGCACCGGCGGCACCACGGGCGCAAGCGGCACCGTCGGAGCCGCAGGCACCGGTGGTACCGGTGGTAACGGTGGCGACGGCGGCGACGCCTCGGGCCTGATCGGAGGGATCCCGCAGTCCGGCGGTAGCGGTGGCAATGGCGGTAACGGCGGCGTTGGCGCCAGTGGCGGTACCGGCGGCGTCGGTGGCACCGGTGCGGCGGTCGGCGCCGGAGCGTTCGGCGGTGACGGCGGCGTCGGTGGCGTGGGCTACCAGGGCTCCGGCGACATCGGCTACGGCGGTGGTGGCGGCGGTGGTGGTGGCGGTGCCTACGTGGGCGGCACCGGATCCACCAGCGGCTCCACGGTGACCGGTGGTAAGGGCGGCGACGGCGCGAACGGCACTGTCAGCGGTCCCGGGGCTCCCGGACTGACCGGTGGTGTCGCCACCCTCGTCATCGACGGCACCGTGGAAAACGTGGAGATCACCGGCGGTAATGCCACGGCGGACTACGCGGGCGGCGCGGCTAACGTCATTGTCGACGCGACCAGCACCATCACGGGCGGCAGCATCACCGGCGGTAACGCCGGCAACGGTGGCGCGGGTGGCGATGCCACCCTGGCCGCGACCAACGGGGCCGCGATCACCGGCAGCTCCGTCACCGGCGGTAATGGCGGCGACAGCTATGCGGGCGGTGCGGCTGTCATCAACGCTGACGGCGCAGGCGTCACGGTCACCGACGTGACGCTCGTGGGCGGCAACGCCGGTAACGGCGGCGAGGGTGGCAGCGCCACCGTGAACGTCGACACGGGCGGCTCCGTCACCGGCACTGAACTCACCGGCGGCAACGGCGGTGACGGCGGCGCCGGCGGGTCGGCAACGGTGTACGCCAGCCAGAGCGAGGTCACCGACACTCAGATCACCGGCGGTAACGGCGGTGACGGTGGCGCTGGCGGGTCGGCATCGGTGTCCGCCATCGACGGCAGCACGGTCGGATCGAGTTCGGCGACCGGTGGCAATGCTTCGGCCACGGCGGCCGGTGGCGATGCGTCGATCAACGCCGAGAACGGCAGCAACATCACCAACAGCCACGTCGAAGGCGGCAACGGCGGTGGTGGCAACGGCGGTGGCGGCAACGGCGGCAGCGACTTTGCTCGCGGCGGGTTCTTCAGCCTCTTCTCGGTTCCCGGCACGGATGGCGTTGGTGGTGCGGCCACCATCGCCGCCACCAACGGCGGTGTGATCACCGACGCCTACGCCTACGGCGGCGCCGGCGGCATCGGCACCGACGGCGGTGTCGGTGGGGCCGGTGGCGAGGCCGCGGTACTGGCCGATGGCACGGGCAGCACCGCAACCGGTAGCGCCTACGGCGGCACGGGCGGTGCCGGAACGGGTGGCATCGGTGGCGCAGGCGGACGAGGCGCCGTCGAGGCAACGGGCACGAACAGCTCGGCCAGCGGCACCGGAACCGGCGGCAACGGCGGCGACGGTATCGACGGCGGCCAGGGCGGCGCCGGGGCCGAGGGTTCGACCAACGCCACCGCATACGGCAGCGCCACGGGCGACAGCGTCGGCGGCAACGGCGGCAACGCCACCGGTGAGAACAGCGTCGGCGGTGACGGCAGCGGCGGCTGGGTCCAGGCCGGATATGGCGGCCCGGTGGGCGGCACCGCGACCGGTGACGCCACCGGCGGTGACGGCGGCGACGCCACCGGCGGCGGCACGGGCGGCAACGGCGGCCTGGCAGTCGTGCTGAGCAACGGCGTCGGTGCGGAAGCACACGGCAGCGCGTTCGGCGCCAACGGCGGCAGCGGTCTCGACGGCGGGACCGGCGGCGACGCCCGGGCTGCCGGCACCGGTCAGGTGGCCGCGACCGCCGACGGGTCCTACGCCTCGGGCATCGGCAAAGGCGGCGACGCCGGCGACGGCCTGGGCGCGGGCAACACCGGCGGCGGCGGCAGCACCGGCTGGCTGCAGGCCTCGGGTGTGAACAGCACAGTCACCGGAACCGCCACGGGCGGCGCGGGCGGCGACGGTCACGACGGTCTCGCCGGTGCGGGTGGCGGCCGGGGCTCCCTGCAGGCAATCGGTGAGGGCGCACAGATCCTCAACAGCCACGCCAACGGTGGTGACGGCGGTGCCGGTTACGTCACCTCTGCGGCGTCGGGCGGCACCAGCAACTTCCTGGTCTATGACGATGCGACCGTCAGCAACGTCACCGCGACGGGCGGCAACGGCACGGACGGCTTCGCCGGCGGTTTGGTGAAGGTCGAGCTCCACGACAACGGAAGCTCCGTCGTGGACACCACCCTTGCCGGTGGTGAGGCCAGTGTCGGCGGTGCCGGTGGCAGCGCCACGGTGACGGCTACCACCGGCGGCAGCGTCGCGGGCAGCAGTCTCGTCGGCGGTGCCGCCGGTTCCGGGACCAGCGGCGGCGCCGGTGGTGCTGCCACCGTGAGTGCCAGTAACGGAGCCTCGGTTACCGATGGTGACGCCGTCGGCGGTGCCGGCGGTGCCGGCACCAACGGTGGTGTCGGCGGTGCGGGCGGCGCCGGCAGGATTGTTGCCGACGGCCCCACCAGCACCGTCAACACCGGTGCGGCTACCGGCGGTCAGGGCGGAACGGCGGATGGCGCCGGCAGCGTCGGTGGTGTCGGCTCGGACGCTGATGTCGCGGCTGCCTTGGGCGGCAGTGTCACTGCGGGTACCGCGACGGGCGGCTCGGGCGGCAACGCCACCGCTGGTGGCGCCGGTGGTGCCGGTGGCTACTCGGCCGTGACTGCCGGTGTGGAGGGCGGCACCGGGGGCAGCGCGGCCGGTGACGGCCACGGTGGCACCGGTGGCAATGCTGACGGTGTCGGCAGTGTCGGCGGCAAGGGCGGCAGCGGCAACATTCAGGGCGGCTTTGTCCGGACCGGTATCGGCGGCAATGACGGTTCAGCCAGCGGCACCGCGAACGGCGGCAACGGCGGCGACGCCACCGGCGGCGGCAAGGGTGGCAGCGGCGGCACCGGCAGCGTGGTCGCCGGCGGAGCTGGTGCGGTCGCCGACGGCACCGCGACCGGCGGCGCTGGCGGCGCCGGGCTCAGCGGTGGTGTCGGCGGCAACGGCAGCGCCGGTCAGGTGGGTGCCTTCGCGGCCGGGGCACAGGCCAGCGGCGCGGCGAGCAGCGGCGACGGCGGCGACGGCACCGGTGTCGGCAGTGTGGGTGGCGCCGGCACCATCGGCAACATCCAGGCCTTCGGTGTGGACAGCGCGGCCTCTGGTACCGCCACTGGCGGTGACGGCGGCTCGGCGACTAACGGCGGCCACGGTGGGACCGGCGGTCAGGGCCGGATCGTGGCGAATGCGGATGGCAGCACGGCCACCGACAGCACGGCGACGGGCGGTGACGGTGGGTCCGGCGTCGGTGGTGTCAACGCCACCAACGCAACCGGTGGCCAGGCGTACGTGTTCTCCGGGACCTTGGGTGACCCCGCCAGCGGCGGCCACATCTCCGGCAGCACCGCGATCGGTGGCGACGCCAGCAGCACCGTCAATGGCGGGATCGGTCAGGTTGAGGCCATCAACGGGACCATCACCAACAGCTCCGCCATCGGAAGTGACGGTGGT
Organism: Mycolicibacter heraklionensis; assembly: GCF_019645815.1. NCBI lineage: Bacteria > Bacillati > Actinomycetota > Actinomycetes > Mycobacteriales > Mycobacteriaceae > Mycobacterium > Mycobacterium heraklionense. Next base: position 4,770,067 of record NZ_CP080997.1, on the reverse strand, counting down.
GCCGCGGGTCTGGGCGGTTATGCCACGGTGAGTGCCACCAACGGCGGCGCGATCTCCGACAGCCACGCGATCGGCGGCCACAACAGCGCTACCGCCACTGGTGGAAACGCGACGGTGTCGGCCGACGGCGCGAACAGCACCGTCGACAACAGCACCGCCACCGGTGGCAAAGCCGGTGCCGGTGACGCCAACGGTGGTGTCGGTGGTACTGGTGGCGTGGCGCTCGTCGGCGCCACGAACGGGGGCAGTGTGGACGGCGGCGCCGCCCAGGGTGGTGCCGGTGGTGACGGCAGCAATGGCGGTACCGGTGGTGCCGGCGGGCTCGGAACTGTCAACGCCGACGGCGCGGGCAGTGCGGCCACTGGTAGCGCGACCGGCGGCAACGGCGGTGCCGGCAATGCCGGTACCGGTGGTGCGGGCAACACCGCCTACATCTCGGCGACTGATGGCGGCAAGGTCACCGCCGACGCCGGCAACCCGGACGGCACCACCGCCACGGGCGGCTCCGGCGGTGCCGGCAACAACGGTGGCACCGGCGGCAAGGGTGGCCTGGGTGGCGTCGAGGCGCACTCCGGCGGCACGTCGTACGGTCAGGCGACCGGTGGTACCGGTGGCACCGCGACCGATGCCGGCAGCAAGGGCGGCAACGGCGGTAACGCCGGTATCGACGCCGGCGAGGCGCACAGCGGCCTGGGCGGGCCTGGCGGTAGCGCCCACGGCACCGCGATCGCCGGCAACGGTGGCGACGCCACCGGCGGGGGCACCGGCGGCAACGGCAGCTACGGCAGCATCAACGCCGGCGGGATCGGTGCGGAGGCCAGCGGCACCGGCCACGGCGGTAACGGCGGTGACGGCCTCAACGGCGGCACCGGTGGCAATGGCCAGAACGGCCAGGTGGCCGCTTTGGGTGATGGGACCTACGCCAGCGGTACCGGCCGAGCCGGCAATGGCGGTGACGGTGACGGCACGGGCAGCAAGGGCGGCGACGGCGGCCTGGGTTGGGTCCGTGCGCTGGCCGAGAACAGCACCGTCACCAACGGCAGCTCCACCGGTGGCGACGGTGGTGCGGGCAGCGCGGGCAAGGCCGGCGGTGCTGGTGGTCAGGCCTACGTGCAGACCAACGCCGCCGACGACACCATCCAGAACAGCACTGCGACCGCCGGCCACGGCGGTGACAGCGCCAACGGGGTCAACGGCGGGCAGGGTGGCCGGGCGCAGGTCTTCGCCGGTGACCCCAACACGGTGACCACCGGCGGCGACGTCATCACCAACAGCAGCGCCACCGGCGGGGACGGCGCAGCCGGCCACAACGGCGGGAACACTCTGGTGCAGGCCACCAACGGCGCCACCATCTCCGACAGCCACGCCGCAGCCGGGAACAGCAACACCACCGCCACCGGCGGCGCCGCCGGCATCAGCGCCGACGGAACCGGCAGCGCGGTGGCGGGCAGCCAGGTCACCGCCGGCAACGCCGGCGTCGGCGACGACAACGGCGGTACCGGCGGCGGAGGTGGTGCGGCCAACATCGCCGTTACCAACGGCGCCACGATCACCGACACCACCGTCACGGGCGGTACGGGCGGAATCGGTACCGACGGCGGACATGGCGGTCTCGGTGGCTTCGGTCTGGCCGCGGCGACCGGTGCCGGCAGCAGCATCACCGGCAGCGCCTTCGGCGGCGTCGGCGGGGACGGCTCCAACACCGGAATCGGCGGCGACGGCGGCAGCGGTCAGCTGATCGTCGACGTTGCGGGCGGCACGGTCGGTGGGGGCGGCAACACCGCCACCGCGACCGGCGGCGTCGGTGGCGCGGGCAGTGACGGCGGCGTCGGCGGCAAGGGTTCCTGGGGTGAGTTGGAGTCCAACGGCCCCGGCGGCAACTCCTACGGTGTGTCCACCGGCGGATCCGGCGGCCAAGCCACCGGGAACGGGAGCCACGGCGGCAACGGCGGAAGCTCGGACATTCAGAGCTCCAAGACCACGGACGGGTTCGGTGACCCCGCCCTCGGCGGTCCCGGCGGGACGGCAAGCGGTACGTCGACCGGAGGCGACGGCGGCGCGGCCAGTGGCGGCGGCACCGGCGGCAATGGCGGCAAGGCCAGCATTGCCGCCGGCGGGGCCAACGCGGTGGCCGGCGGCACATCTCACGGCGGTACCGGCGGCGAAGGGGATGGCGGCCAGGGCGGCAACGCCGGAACCAGCCGGATCACCGCACTGGGTGAGAACACCACGGCTGTCGGTGGCGACGCCACCGGTGGCGACGGTGGCAAGGGCAGTGCCGGCGGTACCGGCGGCGCCGGCGCTGACGGCAACATCGGAGCCGCGCTGACCAGCGCCGGGAGTCCCGGCGATAACCCGACCGCCAACAACAACACGGTCGTCGGTGGGAGCGGCGGCGAAGGCGGCAGCGGTCACACCGGTGGTGCTGGTGGCGAGGCCGACGTCTATGCGGTCAACAACGGTGAAAACCCGGGGTGGCCTAACCCGAACAGCAACCAGACTGTTCACGGGACCAACGGCGCGGACAATCCGTAAGCCCCACTCGCCCAGTCCCCGCGGCCCGGTCTTTCGACCGGGCCGCGGTGGCGTTCGGATGCCACCGGTCACCGAACAGGCTTAATTATTTCTGAGATTTTTTGCCCGCCGGGCGCGGGACGTTGTCGTGTCCGCCGCGCCTGGAAGGGGCGTCGCCTCCCGGCGCCCTGGGGAATCTGGCAGCTGAAACCCGGTAGTTAGCGCATCAAAGTCGTGGTCAGCGCGGCTCGGGTAGTCGACAGCCCGCCCGGTTGCAATTAATCGGACTGAAACCACTTTATTAAAGCCAGTGTTGACTAAGGCAAGAACAGCATTAACGTAAGCATTAAGTTAGCGACGGTTAGCCGCCGTTCATGGGGAGGTCGCCATGTCCGCTCGTCCGGACACATCCGCGGGTCGTCGCACCAGGCGGATCATCAGCGCTGGTAGCGCGGTGGGCGCCTTCCTGGCGTTCGGAATGGCCCCGCTCGCCGTCCCACCGCCCGCCCAGGCGGATGTGATCGACGATTTCTTAGGTGACCTCGACGCGTTCGGGTTCATCGGCGATGGCTCGTTCGACACCCTGGGGGGCTCCGCCGAGGCGCTCTTCGGCGATGTCTGGGGGATGCTGCAGACCGCGTTCGCCAGCCCGGACTTCTTTGCTGTCATCAACGCCGACCTGCCGCTGATCTACCAGGCGGACATGTATCTGCCGGCCTGGCAGGACATGCAGGGCCTGATCGCAGACCCCGGCAACGCCTGGTGGCTGGACCCGATGAATGACTTCTCGACCCAGCTGACCGGCCGCGATCTGATCGGCAACGGTCTCGATGGCCTGACGGTGGACAATGCCGGCGTCGACGGAACGGCCGGTGGCTGGCTGTTCGGCGACGGCGGCGCGGGTGCCGGCGGCGGCAATGGTGGGGATGCCGGGTTGTTCGGCAATGGTGGTGCCGGCGGCGCCGGTGTGGGCGCCGGCAGCGGCGGTAACGGCGGCCTGGGCGGCTGGCTGCTCGGTACGGGCGGTGCCGGTGGTGCGGGTGGTGACGCCGGTGGTTCCGGCGGCAACGGCGGCGATTCGGTGTCGTGGTGGAGCTTCGGTGGTAACGGTGGTGCGGGCGGTGCTGGCACCAACGGCTCGGCCGGTGCGAACGGCGCCGGCGGTGACGGCGACAACGGTGGCGCCGGTGGCCTCGGTGGGCACGGTGGTAAGGCCGGGTTGTTGTTCGGTGACGGGGGCCTGGGCGGCAACGGTGGCCAGGGTGGCGCCGGCGGCAATGGCGGCCTCGGCGACCTCGCCGCCGACGGCGGTGATGGTGGCAATGGCGGTGCGGCCGGGCTTGCGGGCCAAGGCGGTCGTGGCGGATTGATGGGGCTGACCGGTTCGGTCGGCCAGAACGGCCTCGGGGGAGTCGGAGGGAACGGCGGTGCCGGTGGCGAGGGGGCCACCGGTACCGCCGGCGCCGACAGTGGCACCGCACCGGGCACCGGCAGCAACGGTGGTGCGGCCGGCAACGGCGGCCATGGTGGTGCCGGCGGCGCGGGTATCGACGGCCACGGCGGCGGTCAGGGCGGCAACGGTGGGGCCGGGGGTGTCGGCGGAACCGGTGGTGCCGGCGGGGACAACACCGGCGCTGGGGGCACCGGCGGCACCGGTGGTAACGGCGGTGCGGGCGGTAATGCCGGGGCGGCGGGCGCCGGCGGAGTCGGCGGCGGTCAGGACGGCGCTAACGGTGTCGGTGGAGCGGGCGGCCTCGGCGGTGCGGGCGGCGAGGGCGGCACGGCGGACAGCTCCAGCAGCGCCGGTCGCGGGGGCACCGGCGGCGACGGCGGTGCCGGCGGGCACGGCATCGATGGCGGTAACGGCGGAGCGGGCGGGACCGGCGGTGTCGGCGGTGCCGGTGGCGGCGGCAAGGTCATCAACCTTTTGATGGGCCAACTGTGGTCCGGCGGCACCGGGGGAACAGGTGGCACCGGCGGCCTGGGTGCCGACGGCGGTGCCGCCGGCAACGGCGGCGCGGGCGGCACCGGCGGCGCCGGCGACACCTACGGGACAGCCGCGGCGGCCGGGATCGCCGGTGCGGGGGGCGCCGGCGGCATCGGAACGGCGACCGCGGCCGGCCTCGGCGGCGGCGGTGGCGGCGGCGCAGGTAGTGCCGCCAGCACAGCCGAGTCCGGCGGAACGCTGACCGGTACCGCGACCGGCGGCAACGGCGGCAAGGGCGGGGACGCCACCACCACCGACACTGGCGGCGCCGGCGGCGCCGGCGGGTTCGCCGAGGCCCTGGTCTCCGGAACCGGCAGCAGTGCCAGCGGATCTGCGCTCGGGGGCAACGGCGGTAACGGGATCGGCACCGGCAACGGCGGCGACGGCGGCACCGCCGCGTTGGGGGCCCTCGGTGACGGCAGTACGGCCAGTGGCAACGCCATCGGCGGCAACGGCCACGACGGCGTCAATGGCGGCACCGGGGGTAACGGCGGCTACGGCTCCATCATCAGCAGGGACGGCGGCAGCGTCACCGGCGCGGCGGCGATCGGCGGCCACGGTGGTCTCGGCAATGCCGGCACCGGCGGCAACGGGGGCGACAGCAACGTCTTGGCATTGAGCGCCGGCAGCACCGCCGCCGGCACGGCTCAGGGCGGCACCGGAGGCGACGGGATCGACGGCGGTCACGGCGGGCTCGGCGGTGGCGTACAACTGTGGGGCGACACCGGCGGCAGCGCGACAGGAACCGGCGTGGGCGCGCTCGGCGGCAACGGCGGCTCAGGCACCGGCACCGGCAGCGTCGGCGGTGACGGCGGCCAGGGCTGGATCCAGGGCTGGAGCGGCGACGCGACCGGTGTTGCCCACGGCGGCAACGGCGGTAACGCCACCGACGGTGGCCACGGCGGCACGGGCGGCCTCGGCGGGGTGGGTGCCACCGGCGCCGGGAGTGCCGACGGCACCGGCCAAGGCGGTAGCGGCGGCGACGCGTCGGGTGCCGGAAGCACCGGCGGCGCAGGCGGCTCCGGTGCGGTGGCGGGCTACAGCGGCGCGGCGGCCAACGGTGACGCGACCGGCGGGAAGGGTGGCTCGGCCAGCAACGCGGGCACCGGCGGCCAGGGCGGCCTCGGGGCGGTGAAGGCCGAGAACGGCGGCGACGCCACCGGCAGCGGCACCGGCGGCAACGGCGGCGGCGGCAACGGCGTCGTCGGCTACGACGGCGGCCAGGGCGCCATCTACACCAACAACAGCGGCACCGTCACCGACAGTGATGCCACCGGAGGCAACGGAACCGCCGGCGGCAGCGGCGGCCAGGCCCAGGTAGAGGCCATCGGCACCGGCAGCAGCGTCAGCGGCAGCGACGCCGCCGGCGGCAACGCCGGGGCGGGAGGCGACGGCAGGCACGGCTACATCTCCGCCCAAAGCGGGGGCGTCATCACCGACAGTCAGGCGGTCGGCGGCAATGGCTCCGACACCGCGGCCGGCGGCTATGCCGAAGTCACCGCGCAGGGCGCCAACAGCTCTATCGCGGACAGTTCCGCGACCGGCGGCAACGCCGGGGCTGACGGCACCGCCGGCAACTTCGGCGGTAGCGGCGGTTACGCCCAGTTGCAGGCGCTCACCGGCGGCAGCATCGACAGTTCATTTGTTGCGGGCGGTGCCGGCGGTGCCGGCGGTAGCGGCGGTTGGGGCGGTCTGGGCGGCTACGCCTCCATGTCGAGCAGCGCCAATTCCAGCATCATCGATTCCAGCGTGACCGGCGGCGACGGCGGTGCCGGCGGTGCGGCCGGTAACGGTGGCGGCGGCGAAAATATCGCGATCACCTTCTCCAGTGGCGGTGTACTCCAGAACCAGCACTACACGGGGTTTAACGGCCCTCCCGGGCTCAACTAACGCGCCCGGAAGATCAGCGTCCGCTGCACCACGAAATTGATCACGGTGGCAGTGCCCTGCGCCGCCACGAACGCCACCGGCAGCGCCCACCGCTGGTAGTCCAGTAGCTGCAGGCACAGGTGGTTGATCCCCACCTGGACAGCGAACGTCAACGCGTACAGCGCCATCACCGCGACGAACCGCCCGGCGTGAGCCGAGGACTGAAACGTCCACCGCCGGTTGATCAGGTACGCGGTGGTGGTCCCGGCGACGAAGCTGCACCCCTTGGCGATGTCGACCGGCACACCCGCCCTGAGGTACAGCAGCAGGTACAGCCCGAAATCCACTACCGCCGACAGTGCCCCGGTGACCAGAAAACGCCACACCTGCGTCGAGAGCTGCAGGGGGCGGGGTGTTGTCTCGGCCACCCGGGAATCCTAATCAGCTGCCCGCTCAACCTCGACCCGCAGGTACATATCAGGAAGCCTATGTATTTCACAGTTTTTCGGTCAGTGTGAGCGGATTGAGTTTTCCTGTGATCCGTTTCATATTTAGACACGTGTCCAATTTGACCGGGGGCGCCGGTCAGAAACCCACTGTTCACGGGCATTTCAACAAGTTCCCAGGTTTGCGATGTCGGCGCGGTTGCCGTCGTCGCTGGCGCTCTGTTACCTTAACGACGGCTTAGCAATTAACGACTCTGTCAGCCGCCAAGAGCTAATCCTTACCTGAAGGGAAAACATGTCGCACCGATCCACCGCCAAGAGCAGGACCCGTCGTCTCAGCCGCGCCGTGGGCGCCACCAGTGCCGCCGGCGCCTTCCTCGCGTTCGGCATGACGCCGATCACGGCTGCGCCGGCCAGTGCTGACTTCGATGACTTCCTCGGGGACCTGTTCAGCTGGGTCGAGCCGGCGTCCGTGGACTCCTCGGCCTATGACTGGTTGGGTCTGAACGCGTTCTTCGACGGGGACTTGGCGGGTTCGGCGGCGGCGACTCCGCTCGATGGCCTCAACGCGTTGGTGGCCAACACCCTCAACACGCTGATCTACCAGCCGATCTATGGCATCAACCAGTTCCTGATCGACAGCGGCCTGCGTATCGACGGTGTCTTCGACAACGGTGACAACGCCTTCGTCAGCATCAACGGCGACGGTGACCTGGTCTACCACGCCGCGTCCGCGGGTGGCTTCCTGTTCGGCGATGGTGGTAGCGGCGCGTTCGTCAACGATGCCGGTGAGGTGCTGGGCGCCAATGGTGCGGTGCTGCTGGACGGCAATGGTGACGTCGTCACGCTGGACGGTATCGAGGACGGCACTTACTCGTTCGCTTCGAGCGACTTCACTCTCAACGGCGCCAACGCCGGCCTGATCGGCAACGGTGGCGATGGCGGCAGCTTCTTCGGACTCGGCGGCGACGGCGGCGCCGGCGGCTTCCTGATGGGCAACGGTGGCGCTGGTGGTACCGGCGGGATCGGTGACACCGGCGCGATCGGCTTCGCCGGCGGTGTCGGTGGCGACGGTGGCTTCTTCCTGGGCAACGGTGGCGCCGGTGGCACGGGTGGCACCGGTGGCACGGGTGCTGCCGGTGGTGTGGGCCAGGCCGGTGGTGCTGCGGGCGACGGCGGCGCGGGCGGCAACGGTGGGGTGGCCGGCCTGTTCGGTAACTCCGGTGCCGGTGGCACCGGTGGCACCGGTGGTGTCGGTGGCGCCGGCGGCGCGGGTGCTGCTGGCGAGGACACCCAGGACGGCAACGGTGGCGCCGCTGCTGTCGGTGGTAACGGCGGTAACGGTGGTGTCGGCGGTAACGGTGGCGCCGGTGGCTTCTTCGGGGTGCACACTCAGGGAGCTGCAGGCAACGGCGGCAACGGCGGCGACGGCGGTGTCGGTGGCACCGGTGGCACCGGCGCCACCGGCGCGGACGGCAGTTTCGAGAACGGCGGCACCGGTGACGGCCAGAACGGCGGCAACGGCGGTGCCGGTGCAAACGGTGGCGTCGGCGGCAATGGCGGTGCGGCCAGCACGGTCGGTGGCGCCGCGGGCATCGGCGGTACCGGCGGTAACGGCGGCAAGGGCGGCGACGTCGGCCTGGGTGGCGACGGCGGCAACGGCGCGGCCGGTACCGCGGAGAACCCCGACGGCGGTAACGCCGGCAACGGTGGTGACCCGAGTGACATTGCAGGCCTTGGCGGCGCGGCTGGCCAGGGTACCGGCGGCAGCGCGGACGGCGTGAACGGTGCGGACGGCAGCGTCAACCCGATCGTCTCGGGTAACGGCGGCCGGGGTGGTGACGGCTACGACGCGGCTTCCGACAACGGCGCGGCTGCGGGAACCAGCGGTGGTAACGCAGGTGCCGGCGGTAACGGCGGCAAGTGGGGCGACGGCGGTAACGGCGGTAACGGCGGCAACGGTGCCGAGGGCGCCGAAGGCACCTTCGCAGGCAACGGCAACGGCAACGGCACCGTCGGCGGCAACGGCGGCAACGCCGGCAACGGCGGTAGCTCCGGTGAGCTGGCGATCAACACCGCCGGTAACGCCGGTACGGCCGGTAACGGCGCCGACGGCGGTGCCGGTGCCAACGCCACTACGCCGAGCGTCAATGGCGGCAATGGCGGCAGCGGCGGCAACGCCGGTAACGGTGCCGCCGGTGGTACCTCGGCCAACGGCACCGCTGGCACCGACAGCGACGGCGGTGTCGCCGGCAACGGCGCCATCGGCGGCAATGGTGCGGCCGGCACGAACGGCGTCCCGTCGGCGGTCTACACCGACCCGGCAGCCAACGGAACCGCGGGCGGTAACGGCGGTACCGGCGGTAATGGCGGCAAGGGTGGGGCCGGTGGCGGCACCACCGGTCTCGACAGCGACGGGGGCAACGGCGCTGTCGGCGGCAACGGTGCCGACGGCGGGCACGGCGGCTACACCACCCACGGTGACGACAACGACCACCCGCTGCAGGGGCACAATGTCGGAGTCGGTGCCAAGGGCGGCGACGGCGGCGCCGGTGGTAACGGCGGCGCGGCCGGTGGAGCCGGGGCGAACGCCGGTAACGGTGCCAACGGCGGTACCGGCGGCAACGGTGGCGCCGGTCCGGACCTCAAGGAGCTGGGCTACGTCGACACCGCGGGCAACACCGACGCGGGCGTGGCAGCTAACCTCACCGGTGCCGGCGGCAAGGGCGGCGACGGCGGCAGCGGCTACGTCGCCGGTGACGGCGGCAAGGGTGGTAACGGCGGCAGCGACCAGTTCGCGGCCGGTTCCAACGGCGGCAAGGGCGGCAACGGCGGCAACGGCGGTGCGGGTGTCGGCGACGGCAGCACCGGCGGCAACGGCGGTGCCGGCGGCCAGGGCGGCGACGGCAGCGACATCCGCTGGGGCTGGACCGGCAACGGCGCGCCGCCGGCGACAACACCGGGCGGCGACCCGTTCAGTAACGGAACCACCAGCTCGTCGGGCCCGGTCAACAACGTGCACGGCGGCAATGGCGGCAACGGCGGCAACGGCGGTGTCGGTGACGCGGCCAACGGCACCGGCGGTACCGGCGGCGCCGGCGGCACCGTGGAGACGCCGGACCTGCCCACCGGGCCGGGGTCCATCGGCACCAACGCTGGTGCGATCAACGGTGGCGCCGGCGCCACCGGGGGCACCGGTGGGACGAACGGCACCCAGGGCACCAACGGCAACACCCCGTAGCCACAGCGCAAAAGAAACACCCCGCACAACCGTGCGGGGTGTTTCTTTTCGCGTCTGCCAAACCGTGTTGCGAAGTGTTCCCCCGCTGCCACAACCGAATTCGTCTCTGAGCTCATCCTCGAGTTCGCAAATTCACTGCCCTGCAATACAATCAACGACTATGTGGACGACGTCGAACGGATATTCCCGGGCCATCGCCAGCGTCGCAACCGCTGGCGCGGTAGCGTTTTCGGCCAGCGGCGTGACGGCCATGACTGCCACGGCGCTTCCGGCCTCGCCGGCGTCCGCATCGGTCTTCGCTCCGGTCGAGCTGACCGCGCTGAGCGGCGACTCCAGCCTGATGGACATCATCGGCACTCTGACCGGACTGAACTGGATCATCCCGTTTCTGGACAACCCGGACAATCCACTGTTCCCTCTCGTCATCTCCCTGGAGGCCCTTGGCGAGCTGTTTGTGATCATTCCGCTGACCTTGCTGATCGGCACGCCGCTGCTGTTGCTCACCGAAGGCTTCCAAGGCATTCAGGACACCTTCTCCCTGCTGGGCACCGCCGTCGATGGCGTGCAGAGCCTGATCGACGAACTGGCGGACTGGTACCAAACCCGTAACTGGTTCACCGGCCAACTGCTTGATGCCGGGTCCAGTGAAGCCGTCGGCGTGGCCGGTTGGGGCGACGTGTTCCACCCGAGCGGCCTCGATGACATCGTCGCCCCAGTGAGTCTCGACGATGGGTTCACCGTGGGCGCTGTCGACGCCGGGCTGCCCATGGACGGCTTCGACGCCGTGCTCACCGACTTCGGCTTGGGCGACCTGATCGCCTAACCCGCGGGCCGCTGATCCGGTTGCCCGCTGGCGCAGCTGCCACCAACCCGGGCGTGCATGCGCGGGAGTCAAATCCCATAGGCGATGGCCAGGGTAGTCCTGGGGGTTAAACAGCTCAGACTTATTGAGAAGACTCTGGCAACCTAGACAACGCACAGCTTTTTGCCCGTTATGAGCGTAAAAGCAGGCCAAAAAAACTCCTCTTATTCGCACGCTTGTCCTCTCGATAAGACTCCTTTCTACGTGTATCACCAGGTCCGGGCGGTCTGTACTGCTCCTAGCTGGCGTGATCCTGGAAATTGGTTGCCCACTCGCTGGCGCGTCTGTTAACTTAACGAACGCTAAGCAATTTACGTCTCAGTCAGCCGCCACCAGCCCATCTCGCCTTAGGGGAAGACATGTCGCACCGTTCGGTCGCCAAAAACAGGAAGAGCCGCCTCGGTCGCGCTGTCGGCGCTACCAGCGCCGTGGGCGCGTTCCTCGCGTTCGGCATGACGCCGTTGACGGCAGCGCCGGCCAGCGCAGACGGTTTCGACACCTTCTTCGGTGATCTGTTCAGCTGGATCGAGCCGTCCACCGCCGACACCTCGGGGTTCGACTGGTCAGACCTTGGCGCGCTGTTCGGCGGCGGCGACCTGGCCGGCTCGGCGGCCGCCGTGGACCCGCTGCAAGCCCTTAACGAGTTGGTGGCCAACACGATCAACATGGTCGTCTACCAGCCGTTGCACAGCATCGGTCAGTCGTTGATCAGCAGTGGCCTGCAGATCGAGGGCGTCTTCGATAACGGCACCAACGCCTATGTCAGCCTCGACAGCGACGGCGGGCTGGTCTTCCACGCTGCGACCGGCGGTGGCTACCTCTTCGGTGACGGTGGCAGCGGCACGTTCGTCAACGCCGACGGCGACCTGCTCGGTGCCGGTGGCGTGGTCCTGCAGAACTCTGATGGCGACGACATCACCTGGGCCGACGTCGAAAACGGTGTGTACCAGTTCATTCCGGGCTCGACGGTCAGCCTTGATGGCGCCGACGCCGGCATGCTCGGCGACGGCGGCGACGGCGGCAGTGGCCTGCTGCTCGGGCTGGCCGGCGGTGACGGCGGCGCCGGCGGTACCTGGATGGGCAACGGCGGCGACGGGGGCGCGGGTGCCTTCGGGGTGAACGGTGTGGGCGCGGCCGGCACGGACGGTCTGGCGGGTGGCGCCGGTGGCGCCGCCGGTTTCCTGTTCGGCAACGGCGGCAACGGCGGTGTCGGCGGTAACGGTGGAAGCGGTGCTGCTGGGACGAACGGGAACGCGGGCACCACTGGCCTGAGCCCGAAGGGCGGCAGCGGCGCCACCGGCTTCGATGGAACCAACGGCACTGACGGCACCAACGGCTTTGCGGGTGGCAATGGTGCGGCCGGCGGTAACGGCGGGGCCTCCGGCCTGTTCGGTAACTCCGGCACGGGCGGCAACGGTGGTCTCGGCGGAAACGGCGGCGTCGGCGGCAATGGCGGTAACGGCGGTGGAGGCGGCGACGGTGACCTGAACAACGGTCCCGTCATCGGTATTCAGGCCCTGGCGAGCGACCCGGGTGGCGACGGCGGCACGGGCGGCAATGGTGGTAACTCCGGTGCCGGTGGCGCCGGCGGTGTGGGTGGTGCCGGCGGCAACGGTGGTGGCGGTGGCTTCTTCGGAATCCACCCCTCGGGTGCCGCGGGTAACGGCGGCGCGGGTGGTGCCGGCGGCGGTTCCGGGCAAGCCGGTAACGGCGGTAACGGTGGCGCGGGTGGTGCCGGTGGCGGTACCGCGGAGCAAGGGCTCGGCCGTGCCGCCGACGACGTGGTCGTCGGCGGCGGTCGCGGTGGTGACGGCGGCCAGGGCGGCAATCTCGGGGCGGTCGGTCTCGGCGGCAAGGGCGGTGCGGCCGGCGTCAGCCCGGGCACCATCTTCAGCGGCCCGCACGGCAACGCGGGCGCGGACGGCGCCGACGGCGCGCTGGCGACGGGCACAGGCAGCGGCGGTAACGGTGGCGCCGGCGGTGCCGGCATCGGTGCCACGGGCGTGGCCGGTGGTGACGGTGGCAACGGCGGTGCGGCCGGCGACCACGGCAACGGCGGCAACGGCGGCGCCGGCGGCAACGGCGGCCAGGGTGCTGCCGGCCACAACAGCTCCGACGTGGCCACCCCCGGCGGTGACGGTCTCGTCGGTGGAAACGGCGGCGCGGGTGGCGTCGGCGGCGCCGCCGGCTCGATTGCCGGCAACGGTGGCAACGGCGGCAACGGTGGCGTTGGCGGCACGGGCGGCACCGGAGGTCGCGGCGCAGACTCGGTGAACTCGAATGTGGACGGCGGCAAGGGGGGCAACGCCGGCGACGGCGGCCAAGGAGGCAATGGCGGTAACGGTGGTGCTGCGGCCAACGGCAACGGTGGCAACGGTGGCAACGAGGGCCGGGGCGGTAACGGTGGCGTCGGCGGTAGCGGCGGCCACGGTGCCGACGGTGGGACCAGCAACGGTGGCGAGGGCGGTGCGGGTGGCAACGCCGGCCCGGGTGGCGCTCTGGCCGGGGTGGGAGGCAAGGGTGGTGGTGGCGGCACCGACGGCACCTACGGCCTGATCGGCAACCTCGGTAACGGTGGCGCCGGCGGCGCCGGTGGTGACGGCGGCAACGCGGCCACTGCTCAGGGCGTCTTCGTCGCGAACGGGGCCAACGGCGGAAACGGCGGCACCGGCGGCCTTGGCTACGCGGCCGGCACCGGCGGCCAGGGCGGCGCCGGTGGCGAGGGTGTCATCGGTGGCACCGGTGGTAACGGTGGTACCGGTGGTGCACTGACCTCGCAGGCCAACGGTGGCAACGGCACCGGCGGTAACGGTGGCACCGGCGGAACCGGCGGCCAAGGTTCTGCCCTCGGTGGCACCGGCGGCAAGGGCGGTGCCGGTGCCAGCGCGACCGGCAACAACGACGCCGGGAATGGCGGTGACGGTGGCGCCGGCGGTAACACCACTGGTGTGGGCAACATCGGTGACGGCTCGCTGACCGGTGGACACGGCGGCGCCGGTGGTGTCGGTGGTAGCTCCGAGAACGGCTGGGCCGGCTCGGGCGGGAACGGCGGCAAGGGTGGTGCCGGTGCACCGGTCGGTAACAACAGCCAGAATCCGGTGTTGACCACCGGTGGCACGGGCGGCGCCGGCGGTAACGGTGGCGGGACCAGCAACGGCAATGCCGGCCACGGTGGCGACGGTGGTGCCGGTGGTGCCGGCAGCTTCACCGGTGGTGCCGGTGGTGTCGGCGGCGCCGGCGGCGGTGTGACCAACGAGGGCAGCGGACGCGCTGGCGCCGGTGGTGAGGGTGGCGACGGAGCCAACGGTCGCGGTATCGGCGGCAACGGCGCCACCGGTGGTGCCGGCGGTAACGGTGGCAGCGGGGCGGCCGCTAACGGCAAGACCGCCGGGCAGGGCGGTGGTGGCGGCGGTGGCGGTGGCGGCGGCATCTTCAACCAGCTCAACGGCGGCACCGTGACCGTCAGCACCGCGGCCGGCGGCAAGGGCGGCGACGGTGGTGCAGGCAGCCTGACCGGTACCGGCGGCAACGGCGGCAACGGTGGTTCTGCTTCTATCACTGCCAACGGCTTCGGCATCAACAACGCTCACGTCACGGGCGGCAACGGCAGCAACGGACAGGCCAATGGCGTCAACGGCGCCAACGGTGAAGACAAACACATCCCCTAGGGCGTGACAGTTCGGCGAAGCTGAGACAACTGCGGCCCGGTCGAAAGACCGGGCCGCAGTTGAGTTTTCGGCACCCCAGGCGGAAATTGCGCGCTGTCGACGGCAGCACAGAAGTAGCCGGCAGGTTTCTGATTTTGAACCCGAAACCGCGTGTACTGCAATAGAATCAGCCTTCATGTGGACGGCGTCGAATGGACATTCCCGGGCCCTCGTCGGTGTTGCGACCGCTGGTGTCATCGCGATGGCGGTCGGTGGCATCACCGGTGACACCGCCATCTCCGCCGCCGCGCATCACAGTGTGGTCCCGTCGGCATCGGTCGTCGCCCCGGTGGAATTGACCGCGCTGACAAGCGATTCCAGCCTGATGGACATCATCGGTGAGCTCACCGGCTTGAACTGGATCATCCCGCTACTGGACGACCCGGACAGTCCACTCTTTCCGATCGTCATCGGCCTCGAGGCGCTCGGCGAGTTGTTCGTGGTGATCCCGCTGACGCTGCTGGTCGGCACGCCTCTGCTTCTGATCACCGAGGGGTGGCAGGGCGTCGAGGACACCATCACGCTGTTGGGTACGGCCGCCGACGGTGTGAAGAGCCTCTTCGACAACCTCGTGGACTGGTACGAGACTCGCAACTGGCTCACCGGTGAATTGCTCGATCCCGGCTCCAGCGAGGCTGGCACTCTGTCCGGCCTGGGCGATGTATTCCACACGGGCAGTTGGGATGACGTGTTCACTCCCATCGGTTTCGACGCTGTCCCCACTGTGGACGGTTTCGACGCCGGTCTTGCCGACGTCGGTCTGGGTGACCTCGGCGAGGTGTTTGCCTGACCCGCGGGGCCGCTACGGCCCGTAAGCCGCGCGCGCCGGTGCTGCCATGCGCGACGGCCGGAACTGCTGTTTCGAATGAGACCGCTCAGCTGAAGCTACGAAACCGGTGGGTTTCGCCGCGTGGGGTCGCCCCGAACGGAAAGTTGAGCGCCTTATGGGCCGCGGCAGCACCGGGCGCTGAGCGCCGCGGATCACGTAGGTTTGCCGGTCCAGCTACCTCCCTAGCCTCACTCGAGAGCGGGCGAATCGCACCCTAGTCAGTGGTAGGAAGGGTGCTTCGCACAAACAAGCACTCTTATCGTGACGTCGCTGGCAACTCGGATAGAACCACTTATTTCTACCGGATTCTGGCTGGTGACTCTCTCCATAACTCTCCTTATAGTTGCACAACCGTCTCCTCGATAAGACTTCTTTCTACACGTATCAGCAGGTCAGAGGCGTAAACGTCCGAGCTCCGACCTTGCCGAATTTGAAATATTTCTGTTAACTTAACGCGGGCTAAGCAATTTACGTCACCGTCAACCATCGAGCGCTAATCAGCCTGAGGAGATCTCATGTCACACCGCTCTGCTGCTAAGACAATAAAAAGCCGAGTCAGCGCTGCCGTGGGCGCCACCAGCGCAGTGGGCGCGTTCCTGGCTTTCGGCATGACACCGCTCGCGGCGGCGCCGGCCGGCGCTGAGGGGCTCGACGGCCTTTTCGATGACCTGTTCAGCTGGGTCGAGCCGCCGGCCGCGGACACGTCGGGGCTCGAATGGCTTGGCTTCGACGCGTTCGGCGGCGACCTGGCCGGCACGGCGGCGGGCACCGACCCGCTGCAGGCGCTCAACGAGCTGGTGGCCAACTCGATCAACATGATCATCTACCAGCCGCTGTACGACATCGGCCAGTTCTTGATCGGCAGCGGTCTGCACCTCGACGGCATCTTCGACAACGGCGCCAACGCCTACGTGGACTTCAACGCCGACGGCGACCTGGTGTACCACGCGGCGAGCGCCGGTGGATTCCTGTTCGGTGATGGCGGTGCCGGTGGATTCGTCGACGCCGACGGTGATGTGCTCAACGCCGGCGGTGCGGTCCTGCTCGACGCTGATGGCAATGAGGTCACGCTGGCCGACATCGAGAACGGCACCTACAGCTTCGCTGCCGGTTCAACATTCACCCTCGACGGAGGCAACGCCGGCATGCTCGGTAACGGCGGTGACGGGGGCAGTGGCATCGGCCTCGGTCTGGTCGGCGGTAACGGCGGGGCCGGCGGGTCTCTCCTGGGCAACGGCGGCGACGGTGGCGCAGGTGCGTTCGGCATCGACGGTATTGGCGCGGCCGGCACCGACGGGTTGGTGGGTGGCGTCGGCGGCGCCGGTGGTTTCTTCTTCGGGAACGGCGGCAACGGCGGTACCGGTGGTAACGGCGGCAACGGTGCGGCTGGGACCAACGGAAACGTGGGTGCCGACGGTCTGAGTCCGGTAGGCGGCACCGGAGCCACCGGACCCGATGGCGGCAACGGCGGCGACGGCACGGACGGCTTTGCCGGCGGTAACGGCGCCGTCGGCGGTAACGGTGGCGCTGCCGGATTGTTCGGCAACTCCGGAGCCGGCGGCAACGGTGGCCTTGGGGGCAACGGTGGTGTCGGTGGCAACGGCGGTAACGGTGGCGCCGGCGGCAACGGTGATGTCAACAACGGGCCCGAGATCGTGCCCGCGGCACTCATTCCCGCCAGCGACCCGGGCGGCAACGGCGGCACGGGCGGTAGCGGCGGTAACGCCGGTTCCGGTGGCGCGGGTGGCGTCGGTGGCGCCGGCGGCAACGGCGGCGGCGGTGGCTTCTTCGGCGTCCACCCCTCGGGTGCCGCGGGTAACGGTGGGGCCGGTGGCGCCGGCGGTGGTTCCGGCTTGGCCGGCAACGGTGGCGCCGGCGGTAACGGTGGCGCCGGCGGCGGCACCGCTCCGGAGCTAGCAACTGAGGCGGTCGGCGACGACATCGTCGGCGGTGGAGCCGGTGGCGCAGGTGGTGCCGGCGGCAACCTCGGTGCGGTCGGCGCCGGCGGTGCGGGCGGCGCGGCCGGTATCAGCGCCGGGCCCTTCGGCAGCACGCCGGGCACCGCGGGTGCGGATGGCGCCGATGGCACACTGCCGGACACGGTGTCGGGCAACGGCGGTGACGGCGGCGCCGGCGGTGCCGGTATCGGTGGCACGGGCGTGTCCGGCGGTAACGGCGGCGCCGGTGGTAACGGTGGCGACCACGGCAACGGCGGCAACGGCGGGGCCGGTGGTAACGGCGACCAGGGCGCGGCCGGTGCCGACAGCCAAGACGTAGGCACGCCCGGCGGCGACGGCGCGGTCGGCGGCAACGGCGGCGCCGGCGGTGTCGGCGGCAGTGGTGGCTCGGTCTCGGGCAACGGCGGTAACGGTGGCGCCGGTGGTGCCGGCGGCACGGGCGGCAACGGCGGCCGCGGCGCTGATTCGAATGACGCGAATGTGGCAGCCGGTGCCGGCGGCAGCGCCGGCAACGGGGGCAACGGTGGCGTCGGCGGCAACGGCGGTTCGGCGACCAACGGCAACGGCGGTAACGGCGGCAACAGCGGCAAGGGTGGCAACGGCGGCGTCGGCGGTGGAGGCGGCACCGGAGCCAATGCCGGCGCGAACTCCGAGACCGGTAACGGCGGGGCAGCGGGCGCCGGTGGTAACGGTGGCAACGGCGGAGCGGCGGGCGCCGCGGCGGGAACCGGTGGCCAAGGCGGCGGCGACGGCCACACCGACGGCGCCGACGGCAGCGTCGGACAGATCGGTAACGGAGGTGATGGTGGTGCCGGTGGACTCGGCGGCAACGCCGCCGTCGGCGAGGACGGCAGCTTCCTCGGCAACGGTCTGAGCCCGGCCCACGAAGACGCGACGGGCGTGGGTGGCTCCGGCGGCAAGGGCGGTAACGGCGGCACCGGTTACCAGGCCGGTAACGGTGGGTCCGGTGGTTCCGGTGGCCAGGGTGTCTACGGCGGCACGGGTGGTGTCGGCGGCACCGGCGGCGCGGTGACCAGCACCGCCGACGGTGGCAACAACACCGGCGGCAACGGCGGTGCCGGCGGTGCCGGCGGCGACGGTTCCGGTCATGGCGGCTACGGCGGCGACGGCGGCGCCGGCGCCAACGCGACCGGTGACCAGACCGCCGGAAATGGGGGTAACGGTGGCGTCGGTGGCAACACCACCGGTGAGGGCAACACCGGAGAGAACGGGACGCTGGCCGGCGGGCACGGCGGCAACGGCGGCGCCGGCGGCACCTCCGAGGACGGCAAGGCCGGCTCCGGCGGTAGCGGCGGCGACGGCGGCACCGGCGCACCCGTCGGCGACAACGCAGCCACTCCGGTGCTGAGCACCGGCGGCTCCGGTGGTACCGGCGGCAACGGCGGTGCCAGCAGCGGTGCCGGCGCCGGCGGTAACGGTGGCGCCGGTGGTAACGGCAACTCCGGCAGCTTCACCGGCGGCCACGGCGGCGCCGGGGGTAACGGCGGGGCGTCGGCCACCGGCACAGCCGGTAACGGCGGGGCCGGTGGCACGGGCGCCAACGGCGTCGGCATCGGCGGTGGTACGAACGGCAACGTCACGACCGGCGGAACCGGCGGCGGCGGAGGTGCCGGCGGGGTTGCCGACGGCCAGACCGCGGGTCAGGGCGGTGGCGGCGGTGGTGGTGGCGGCGGTGCCATCGTCGGCGGCACCAACGGCGGCACCGTGACCAACAGCACCGCCACCGGCGGTAACGGCGGGGCCGGTGGCGCGGGCAGCACGACCGGGGTCGGTGGCAATGGCGGCGCCGGCGGACTCGGCGCGGTCATCGCGGACGGGGCGGGCAGCACCATCGACGATGGCCACATCGCCGGCGGTGACGGCGGCGCCGGCGGCGCGAACGGGGTCAACGGCGAGAACGGTGCCGACAACGTGCTGGAGGCCACCGGCGGCGGCACGATCAGCAACGTCACTGTGACCAACGGGCAGAACTCCGGTGACTTCGTCGGCGGTAGCGCCTCGGTGATCGCCGGCGGCGGCGGCAGCATCTCCGACAGCACCGTCACCGGTGGTAACGCCAGCGACACCGCCAACGGTGGGGACGCCGGCCTGAACGCCATCGGGGCGGGCAGCTCGATCACCGGCAGCCACGCGACCGGTGGCAACGGCGGTGCGAGTGACGGCAGTGCCGGCGCCACCGGTGGTGACGGCGGCAGCGGCGTCATCAACGCCACCGACGGCGCCAAGGTCAGCGACACCACCGTCACCGGTGGGACGGGCGGCGCCGGCTCCAACGGCGGCCAGGGCGGCAAGGGCGGTTTCGGTCTCGCCGACGCCACCGGCGCTGGCAGCACCATCACCGGGACCGCCACCGGCGGCACGGGCGGCGCCGGCGTCAACGGCACCGGCGGTGACGGTGGGAGCGGCCAACTGATCGTCGATGGTGCCGGCGGCAGCATCGGTGGAGGTGGCAACGACGCGATCGCCCAGGGCGGCAATGGCGGCACCGGCACCGACGGCGGCGTCGGGGGCAACGGCTCCTGGGGTGAGCTGGAGTCCGGAGAGATCGGCTACGCCGCCACCGGCGGTAACTCCTTCGGCACCTCCACCGGTGGTGACGGTGGCAACGCAACCGGTGAAGGGAGCCACGGCGGCAACGGCGGGAGCTCAGACATTCAGAGTTCCAAGACCACCGATGGCGGCACCTTGGGCGGTCCGGGCGGAACAGCCAGCGGCAACGCGACCGGTGGCAACGGTGGCAACGCCACGGGCGGCGGCCAGGGCGGTGACGGCGGCAAGGCCAGCATCGCTACGGGCGGTAACCCGGAGAACGTCGCGAACGGAACTGCGTCCGGCGGCAGGGGCGGCGACGGCCTTGACGGCGGCACCGGCGGCAAGGCCGGTTCGAGCCGGCTCGACGCGTTTGGCACCGGCGTCGGGAACATTCCATCCAGGGCCACCGAGGGCACTGTCACCGGCGGTAACGGCGGAAGCGGTACCGGGTCCGGCGCCACCGGGGGCAACGGCACCGACGGCAACATCGTCAACCAGGGCGGTATGCAGACCGACGGTCAGTCGGCAACCGGCATCAACGGGGCGAACGACCCGGCCACTCCGTAGCTCCGGACGAAAGGCCCCGGCTCCGGCCGCCTTCGGCGGCGCAGGGCCGGGGTCCGTTTCGTCCCTCGTCCAGGCGTGATAGCCGATTCGGCAACACGAGTGTGGCGCGACGATGCCCTACACCCAGTACGCCACCCGGGCCCGGTACTGGCGCAGCACCAGCGCTGCCACCGCCCAGCCGACCACGGTCAACACCAGCACCACCGCCCAGTGCCGCAGCGGCTGATGCGCCCCCAGCAGCGGCAGCCGCACCAGGTCCAGGTAGTGCATCAGCGGGTTGAACTCCACCACCGCCGTCCAGCGCGACGCACCCTGAGCACGCAGGGTGTCGTAGTTCCAGATGATCGGCGTCATCAAGAACAGCAGCTGCACCACCGAGAACAACAGCGGGGCGATATCGCGGTAGCGGGTGGCCAGAATCCCGAAGCACAGCGACACCCACACGCAGTTCAGCGCGATCAGGAGCAATGCCGGAATCACCGAAAGATCCGCCCATGACCAGGGTTTCGGGAAAATCAGCGCGATGGGCAGATAGATGACGATGTTGTGCGCGAACAGGATCATCTGGCGCCACACCAGCCGGTAGACATGCACACTCAACGGCGTCGGCAGCTGCTTGATCAGCCCCTCGTTGGCGACGAACACGTCGGCGCCCTCCAGGATGGCGGCGTTGAGCAGGTTCCACACGATCAGCCCCAGCGTCACGTACGGCAGGTGCACCGCCAGGTCGAGGTGGAACAGCTTGGAGTACAGCCCGCCCATCGCCACCGCCGTGGTGGCGGTGCCGATGGTGATCCAGAACGGGCCCAGCACGCTGCGCCGATAGCGCTGCTTGATGTCCTGCCAGCCCAGGTGCAGCCACAACTCGTGGCGGCGGAAGCCGTCCACCAGATCGGCCCGCGCCCGCGCAAACGTCTTGGACTGCGCGGCAACGTCGTCGAAACTCATTGCTGCCCCTCAGGTCTGGCGAACTGTTCTCGGCGCCCCTGCCGACGCAGCCGGGCCCACTGCATCAGGCCGGCCGGGTCGCGGCGCGACACCAGGAAGAACCAGCCGAACCGCAGCCACTCCTGGACCAGCAACCGGCGCATCCCGGGCTGAGCCATCAGATAGCCGCGGTTGCGGTAGGTATAGAAGCGTTTGACGGCGCTGTCCGGATATTGGGCGTGCATCCGGCCGCCAAGGATCGGCTTGAACTCCGCCGACCCGCACGGGTGCAGATATGCCGCGTTCAGGCACGTCCCGAACGCCAACCCGGACCGCGCCAGCCGGCGGTGTACCTCCACCTCGTCGCCGCGCATGAACAGCCGCAGGTCGGGCACGCCGACCGCGTCCAGGGCATCCGCGGTGAACAGCGCCCCGTTGAACAGCGACGCGATCCCCGGGAGCAGATCCTCATCTGATGCGCCACTGCGTAATTCGCTGACCTCGCGTCGCCACACCAGCCCGCGTCGAAGCGGGAAGGCCAGCCGGGACGGGTCGTCGATATTGCACACCATCGGGGAGACCTCAGCCAGATGATGCTTGGCCGCGCAGTCCAGCAGTGCCGACAGCACGCAGGCGTCCGCCGGGCGTCCGTCGTCGTCGGCCAGCCACACCCAGTCCGCACCGGCGGCCAGGGCGTGCAGAATGCCCAGCGCGAAACCGCCTGCGCCACCGAGGTTCCGACGCGACCCGAGGTAGGTCGAGGGCACCGGCTGCCCCGCTACCAGCGCAGCCACCGCAGCGTCGTTGTCGTTGTCGACGACGATCACCTGGTCGGGTGCCCGGGTCTGGCTTGTCAGCGCCTTCAGCGACTCGGCCAGCTGCTGCGGCCGCCGGTGGGTGACGACGACGGCGTAGACGGTTTCGGTCACGCCTGATCCCCGGTCCGCGTCTCGGCAAGCACCTCGCGCACGTGCCGGGCCGCATCCGGGCCTTCGTAGGCGCCGACCACTTCCTCGATCCCGCCGGTCATCCGGATGCTGCCGTGGTCGATCCACATCGCGGTTTTGCACAGCCGGGCCAAGAATTCGTTGGAATGGCTGGCGAACACCAGGATTCCGGAACGCTCCACCAGCTTCTGCAGCCGGGTCTGGGCCTTCTTCAAGAACTCGGCGTCCACCGCACCGATGCCCTCGTCGAGCAACAGGATCTCCGGGTCGATGCTGGTGACCACACCCATCGCCAACCGCACCCGCATCCCGGTGGAGTAGGTGCGCAGCGGCATCGCCAGATAGTCGCCGAGCTCGGTGAATTCGGCGATCTCGTCGACCTTGGCGGCCATCTGCTTACGGGTCTGTCCGAGGAACAGCCCGCGGATGATGATGTTCTCGAAGCCGGAGATCTCCGGGTCCATGCCCACGCCCAGGTCGAACACCGGCGCCACCCGCCCTACCACCGATGCGGACCCGCGCGTCGGCTCGTAGATCCCTGAAAGCAGCCGCAGCAGTGTGGATTTCCCCGCGCCGTTGTGTCCCACCAGACCGACCCGGTCGCCCAGCGACAGGCTCATGGTGATGTCGCGCAGCGCCTCGACCACCACCACATTGGAGTTGTTGCGCCCGATTGCCCCGCCGGCCTTGCCGAGGAACGCCTTCTTCAGCGACCGCGACTTGGCGTCGAAGATGGGGAACTCGACCCACGCGTCGCGGGTTTCGATACGAGGCTCGTTGGCAGACAAGGTAATTCCGCTTGCAGGTTTACAGATACTGGCCGGAGCCGCTGTGACCCTGGGCGTGACCGCCACCGGCGGCGCCGGGGGGCAGGGCGCCGTGACGCATCTGCTCCAGCTGCGCTCGGGCCGCCATCTGCTGGGCGAACAGCGCGGTCTGGATGCCGTGGAACAGGCCCTCCAGCCAGCCGACCAGTTGGGCTTGGGCGACTCGCAGCTCGGCGTCCGAGGGTGTGGCGTCCTCACGCAGCGGCAGCGTCAGCCGGTCCAGCTCCTCGCGCAGCTCCGGCGCCAGGCCGTCCTCGAGCTCACGAATGCTGGCGGAGTGGATCTCTCGTAGCCGAATCCGGCTCGCCTCATCCAGCGGAGCCGAGCGGACTTCTTCGAGCAGCTGCTTGATCATGGTGCCGATCCGCATCACCTTGGCGGGTTGCTCGATCAGGTCGGTCAGCGACGCCTCCTCATCCTCGGCGTCGTCCGTGGAGCTGTTGAGCCCGGCCGTCAGCAGCCGCGGGTCGGCACCGCTGATGATCTCGACACCATCTGCGCTGTCCATGTCGTCTGCGCTGCTGCCGCTGGTGCTCACCGCGCTCTGTCTCCTTGCCATTCGTAGATGCTGGCCCCGCCATTGTCGTAGATCTTGGCCCACGACCGCGATTTCTCCAGTGACACTAGTCCGTCGGGCAGCGAGAACCCGCGGACCGTCGGGCTGCTGATCAGCACGTAGCGGATATTGAGGTCACGCACGGCGTCGGCCACCCGCGGATCGGTGTCGGCGTCGTCGGCGAAGGCCCAGAAGATGAACCGCTCCGGGCCGGGGCCCTGCTGCTGGGGGTAGTCGTAGTGCGTCCACAGCGGGTGCAGGTCGGCGACCGCGTACATCCAGGCACTGCCGTCGACGTTGGCGTTGCCGATCACGGTGTCGTGGGCCCCGGGCAGATCGGCCAGATACGCGTAGGCCTGCAGGTCGCGGGCGTCGACCATCACCGAGTCGTACTTGTCGCCGAACAAGAACGCGTGGCGCGGCAGGTAATGCCAGGCCAGCCCAACCGTCGCCGCCACCATCGCAATCAGTGCCGAACAGACGTGAAAGCCCCCTAAATGGTCCTTTTTTAGGAGCTTTCGCGACTGCTCGCCGAGGAAAAGCGCCAGCGCCGCCAGGCCGATTCCGGCCATCGGGACCAACAGCAGCGTCATGGCCGCCATGATCCGGCGCGGGTCGCTGTAGAACAGGTCGGTGAAGGTGCCCACCACCTTGCCCACCGGGCCGCCGATCGGAGCCGAGGACTGCACCACTCCCACCACCAGCACCGCCCACAGCGCCAACGGCCACCACACCTTGCGGGCCACCAGCAGCGCCGCTCCGGCCGCGGCCAGAGCCACCAGTGCGTATTGGATCGGAAAGTCGTTGAGGTGACGGGTGTGCATCAGCAGCGCGTCCCGCAAACCCGACTTGCGGCCCTCGTGGGTGAGGAAAGCGTGCCCGGCGATGATCTCGGCCTGCTTACGCACGCTCAGCAGTTGCGGCAACAGCAGCAGCCCGGTCGGGATCAGGACCCCGGTCAGCGCGAGCGTGTCACGCCGCTTCCCGCGCAGCGGGTTCCACAACGCTCCGTCTTTGGGGCACAGCCACCAGGCCGCCACCAGCAAGACGGTGACCACTCCGCCGGTCAGGTGGACCGAGAACACTCCCAACAGCGCCAGCACCGCCACGCCGATCCGGTCCCGCAGCGTGCGGACCGCGGTGATCAGCGCGAACGCCGGCGCCACCAGCCCGTAGGCCACCAGGTTGGGCATGGCGGCGGTGCCGAACTCGACGTAGGGCAGTGCGGTGAACGACGCCGACAGTGCGGCGGCGGCGGCCGCGGACACCGCGGTCACGGCGGGGCTCGTCACCCGCTGCAGCAGATTCCAGGTGAGCAGCGCGGCACTGACCGGAAACAGCCATACCGAGGCGGCCAGGCCGGCCAGGGTGTAGCCGGTGGTGGGTGCGGCGCCGGTGAGTTGGCACAGCACCGCGGTCAGCGCGTGGAATGCCGAGGGGTAATACAGCGCGGCGTGGGTTTCGACGTTGCGCAGCTCGCCCATGTGGGTCGGTGAGGCCTGGCCGGTGTCGAGGATGAAGCGGACGGTGTTGGCGTGCCATACCGCGTCCCAGGTGCTGGGAATGCTCTGCCAATTCGGGATTCCCCGTACCGCGGCCCAGCCGATCAGCAATAGCCCCAGCAGCGCTCCGGCGGCCACCGTGAGGATCGGCCACACCGCCGGCGAGGGAGCTGCCACATGGATCCCGGGACGGCGCTCCAGCAAATACCGTAGGCCCTTTGTCAGGCCGCCGGTCAATGCGCCGGCCACCACCAGTGCAAGCGCTGCAGTGGTTGCGTTCCAAGGGATTCCGAGCGCACCGAAAGGGACGATGGCCAGGCCTACCACTCCGTAGGTCAGTGCCGGGGCCACTGCCACGGCTAATGGCCAGTTCAGGCCCGCACCGGCCGCTACGAGCGCACCCGGAACCACCAGCAGCAAAAGCGCTGTGACCATTCCGAAGACCATTCCGAACCCCAGAAGCACTGCACTAGTATGTCTGCCAAGGTGGCCCAGCTCCGTATTGCGGGGGAGCTATCTCGTTATCCGAGACGTTCACCGATCGATCTTGAGAAGTTCTAAGGTGGCTCGCATGGCCTATGACGTCGCTCGAGTGCGTGGATTGCACCCGACGCTCGGTGACGGATGGGTTCATTTCGATTCGCCGTCCGGCATGTTGATTCCAGACTCGGTGGCCACCACCGTGTCGACCGCGTTCCGGGGGTCGCTGGCCAAGGCGGCCGGTCCGCACCCGGCGGCCCGGCGCAGTGCCGCGGTGCTGGTCGCGGCGCGCCAGGCGGTGGCCGATCTGATGGGCGCCGATCCCTCCGCGGTGGTACTGGGCCCTGACCGTGCGGTGCTGCTGAGTGCCCTGGCCGATGCCGCCTCGTCGCGGGTGAGTCTGGGCTACGAGACCGTGGTCACCCGCCTCGACGACGAGGCCAACATCGCCCCTTGGGTGCGGGCCGCCAACCGCTATGGCGCCAAGCTCAAATGGGCCGAGGTCGACATCGAGACCGGGGAGCTGCCGAGCTGGCAGTGGGAGAACCTGATCACTCCGTCCACCCGGCTGGTGGCACTCGCCTCGGCGTCGGGTGTGCTGGGTACCGTCACCGATCTTCGGCCGGTCACCAAGCTGGTCCACGATGTGGGCGGGGTGGCCGTCGTCGACCACTCGGCCGCGGCGCCGTATCAACTGCTCGACATCAACGAGGTCGAGGCGGACGTGGTGGCCGTCAACGCGGCCTCGTGGGGCGGGCCGCCGGTGGGCGCGCTGGTCTTTCGTGACCCGGCGCTGATCGACACGTTCGGGTCGGTGTCGCTGAATCCGCACGCCGCGGGTCCGGCCCGCTTGGAAGTCGGCCTGCACCAGTTCGGGCTGCTGGCCGGACTGGTGGCCAGTGTCGAGTATCTGGCTTCGTTGGACGAGTCGGCCCGGGGCAGTCGGCGCGAGCGCCTGGCGATCTCGATGCAGTCGGCCGCTCAGTATCTGAACCGGCTGTTCGAATACCTGCTGAGCTCGCTGCGGTCGCTGCCGTTGGTGATGCTGATCGGCCAGCCCGAGGCGCGCATCCCGGTGCTCAGCTTCGCGGTGCGCAACGTGCCCGCTGAGCGGGTGGTGCAGCGGTTGGCCGACAACGGTGTGCTGGCGATCGCCAACGCCGGATCCCGGGTGCTGGACGCGATCGGGGTCAATGACATCGGGGGAGCGGTCACCATCGGGTTGGGCCACTACTCGACGATGGCCGAGGTCGACCAGCTGGTTCGGGCGCTGGCGTCGCTGGGTTAGACCCCGGGATCCGCTTCGCCCGGCTCCACCGCGCTTGCGATCCCGACCGGTTTATGGCGGGATCCGCTTCGCCCGGCTCCACCGCGCTTGCGATCCCGCTCGGTTTATGGCGGGATCCGCTTCGCCCGGCTCCGCCGTGCTTGCGATCCCGCTACGCTGTGGGCCGTTACTCGAAGCACCCCTGAAGGTTGATCAGAAGATGGCAGAACCGACGACATCCCTAGCCCCCTTGGAGCTGGACTCCCTGGTGGACCTGATGCAGCAGCAGGCTGCACGTTTTCAGGACACACCGGCGTTCATCTTCTGCCCGGAAGGCGATGCCGAAGAGGCCCGGATCACCTACCGCCAACTGGACAGTCGTGCCCGTTCCATTGCGGCGGACCTGCAGCGCCAGGGTGCAGCCGGTGAGCGGGTACTGGTGCTGTGCCGCCCCGGGGTGGACAGCGTCGCCGGACTGTTCGGCTGTTTCTACGCCGGCGCCGTCGCGGTCCCGGTCGACGAGCACTGGCCGATCCGCCGGATCGAGACCGTCGTCCCCGAAGCGGACGCGCGTTTCGCGCTGGCGACCGCCAAGACCCAGGCCAAGATGAAGGCCGCCGTGGACGGCCTGAGTTCCGGGCCGAAGCTGACCTGGCTGGCCATGGACGAAGTCGAGGACGACGGGTCGGGCTGGGAACTGCAGGATGTCAGCGCCGACAGTCTCGCGATGATCCAGTACACGTCGGGCTCCACCGGGGTGCCGAAGGGTTGCGTGCTGACCCACCGGAACTACCTGAGCAACCTCGAGATCATGCGTTGGGCCCTTAACCCAGCCGACGACGCACCAGTCATGAACAGCCCGATCAGCGGGGTGTCCTGGCTGCCGCAGTATCACGACATGGGATTCGTCGGGGGCATCGTCGGCACCATCTACGGCGGTCGCACCACCGTGCTGATGTCGCCGAGCGCCTTTTTGATGCGCCCGATTCGCTGGATGCAGGCGATATCGCGCTACCAGGCGACGATCACCGCTGGACCCAACTTCGCCTATGAGGCCTGCGTCAAGCGCAGTACGGCAGAACAGCGCGCCGCCCTCGACCTGTCGAGCCTGTCGATCGCCGTGGTCGGCGCCGGGCCGATCAGCTCCGAGACCCTGCGATCCTTCACCGAGGCATTCGCGCCGGCCGGCTTCCGGCCCGAGGCCTTCATTCCCGCCTACGGGCTGGCCGAGGCCACGCTGGGCGTGACCGGCATGTCCAACTCACCGGTGCCGGTGGTCACCCACTACGACCGGAGTGCGCTCGGTGAGGACCGGGTCGTCGAGGTACAGGCCGACGCGGCCGGGGCGGTGCCCCTGGTCGCCTGCGGCGCCAAGGCGGAGACCCAGGAAGTCCTGATCGTCGACCCCGAGACCCGGTTGCGCCGCGGTCCCGAGGAAGTGGGCGAGATCTGGGTGTCGGGACCCAGCGTCGGCGTGGGTTACTGGAATCGCCCGGAGGAGACCGAGCACGCCTTCAACGCCCACCTGGCCGACACCGACGAGGGGCCGTATCTGCGCAGCGGCGACTTGGGCTTCTTCCGGGACGGCGAACTGTACGTCACCGGCCGGTGCAAGGACTTGATGACGATCGGCGGCTACAGCCACTACCCCAACGACATCGAGCTGACCGTGCAGGCCTGCCATCCGGCGCTGATGCCCAGCCGCGGCGCGGTGTTCCTGTTGCCCACCGAGCGTTACGCCCCCGAATACATGGTGGTGGTGCAGGAGGTGCACCACCACGAGGCGGTCGGGGTCGATCTGAATGGGCTGATCGAATCGATTCGGGCGGCGATCCGCGCCCACCACGGCATCGACGCGCAAGCCGTCATGCTGCTCAAGCCGATGCGGATCCCCACCACCACCAGCGGCAAGATCCAGCGCAGTGCGTGCCGCGACCAGTACGTGGCCGGTGAACTGTCGGCGTTGGCCCATTGGGCGCAGCCGCGGCCGGAGAAAGCGGCCCCGGGATTCAAGGGTGCGCTGTTGGCCGGTCTGGGGCGGATGGTCGCGTCGGCTGTGGCGCACGACCAGAGACCGCAGGACGGGCCCGGCGGGGCCTGAGTTTTAGCCCCGCCGGGACCGCCGCTGTTGCCTGGCCGACTTGAGAGCGCTGCCCAGCAGGCCCAGGTTCGGCTTCCCGCCGCTGGCTGCTTGTTCGGGCGGTGAGGCCGGAATCCCGCCCGTGTGTCGAGCTCCCGGTAGATGCTCGGGCTCTGTCGGCGGCGCCTCCCCCGCCAGAACACCCCTACCTTAGCGCCG
Source organism: Mycolicibacter heraklionensis (assembly GCF_019645815.1). Classification (NCBI taxonomy): domain Bacteria; kingdom Bacillati; phylum Actinomycetota; class Actinomycetes; order Mycobacteriales; family Mycobacteriaceae; genus Mycobacterium; species Mycobacterium heraklionense. The sequence goes on along the minus strand of NZ_CP080997.1, from coordinate 4,740,729 downwards.
CCACACCCCGCAGAATATTCATTAACAAAACCCAAGAATCCTGCTTGGAATCAGGGTGCACACCGCGGTGACATGGGGATACGCCCTTCCCTTCCGATGGACATCTATCGCCTCACGTGCAATTAACCAGGGTTTTTACGACTGTTTTCCTTATAAAAATTACGGTTCGACAAAGCGGAAAACTCATGTAAGTTTAAGCAACGTCCGTAGTCAGTGTCCGTAGGAGAGCATGATGCAGCTCGCGCTTCGCCCGTACGTCACCCCCGGTGTCGCGATCGCGGGTGCCGCGTTGATCGCAGTCAACGGGGCGGTTCCCGCGGCAGTGCTGCGGCCCCAAATCGAGCCTCGGCAGGCTCTTCACCAGGTTCAACAACTCCCGGTGAAGCTCACGGCCGACTTCTTCGGACCGTGGCAGGACCTGTTCACCAACACCGCCACCAACCTGGTGGCGATGGGGCAGGACAACGGGTGGGCCAATCTGCTCGAGCAGATCTTCACGGACCCGAGCTCGCTGTCGCGGCTCCCGGAGGTCTTCGACTTCCTGACGTCGATCATGCCGTCGATCAGCGGATCCGACCCGTTGATGGTCCTGCTCTCGCCGATCCTGACCATCGGTATGGGGATCATCGGCCCGCTGGTCACCGTCAATGACGCAATGCAGGACATTCTGAACCAGATCTTCAACCCCAGTGACCCGCTGGACCCGTTCGCGGCGATCTTCACCGCCTTCCCGCGTCTGCTCGACGCGTGGCTGAACGGCACCAGCACCATCGATGTGGCGGGTCTCAGCATCCCGGCTTTCAACGGCCTGCTGGTCCCCGGTCAGAACCTGATCATCGACCAGACCGCCACCGAGTGGGCCGACAACCTCAACATCGGCGACCAGACCATCGCCAGCCTGCTCGACCAGACCGGGATCGGCACGCTGCAGGTGGCGGGGATGTTGACGGGCCTGCTGGACAGCGTCGGGCTCGGAGACGACACCCCCGTCGACGTCGTCAACGCCCTCGGCCTGGGCAGCCTTGAGGTCGCCAACGTGCTGACCACCGTCTTCGACGCGGTGGGCATCGGCAACCCCACCATCGCCGAACTCATGGACCAGCTGGGTATCGGCAACGTTCCGGTCGCCGACATCGCCATCGACTTCACCCATGCGCTGGGCTTCGACAACCCGACGGTCATCGACATCGCTGGCGACGTCGGTTTGGCCGACCTCAAGCTGGCCGACCTGGGCATGGACGTGCTCAACGCACTGGGTATCGGAGATCCGACGGTCAACGAGCTCCTCGGTGACATCGGCGCCGGCGACCTGACGCTCAATGGCCTGCTGCAAACAGCGGTGGACGCGCTGGGTCTCGGCGGTCAAACCGCGGCGGACATCCTTGACGCGACGGGTCTCGGTACCCAGAGCACCCACGAGTTCATCACTTCGCTGCTCGGCGGGCTAGGCCTGGGCAACCAGACGATCATGGACCTGCTCAGTTCGGCTGGCATTGCCGACGCTGACCTAGGCCAGTTGGCCGCCAGCATCCTCGGCCCCTACGGCGACACCACGGTGGCCGAGGTCATGGGTTTCGCGGGCTTCGGAACGGTGACCGTCGGCAACATCACCGACCTGTTGGGCATCACCAACCTGTCGGTGGGCACCATTCTCGGCAATCTGTCCTACATCACCGGCAATCTCACGATCAACGACATGCTCGCCGCTACCGGAATGACCCCGCTGGACAAGGGTGGCGACGCCCTACTGACCGACTCCCTGGCGAGTATGACCATCGGCTCCTTCTTGGGCGACCAGTTGAACGCTCCACTCGTTTCGATGCTCGGCGCCACGGGCGAGATGACCCTCAACGAGATGATCTCCACGAACTTCTCGATGACGTTGGGTCAGATGCTCGAACAGTCGGGCATGGCCGATCAGACCCTGACCGACCTGGTGCTCGCCGGCATGCCCGACGCGCCGCTCTCGTCGCTGCTCGGCGTCATGGGCAACACCACCCTGTCGGACCTGATCAACCAGCTGGTGCCCTCTGACCAGACCATCATCGACATGCTCAGCGCGTCGGGACTGGGCGACCAGACCATGAGTGAGCTGCTCAACCAGGCCTTCGGTGACCAAACCGTCGCCAACGCACTGAACGACGGTGGCCTGGGCAGCATGCAGCTCGACGACATCATCCGGCAGGCGCTGGGACCGGGGACCGTCAACGACATGCTCAACTCGTTCGGCCTCGGCGGCCAGTCGCTCAGTGACCTGTTCGACCAGTTCTTCGGCGTCTCGACCATCGCCGACCAGATGCTCGCCCTCGGCCTGGGCGACCAGACCCTCAACGAGCTGATCGACTCGCTGTTCGGCACCTCCACGGTCAGTTCGCTGCTCGGCGACTTCGGCACCCAGACCGTCGACGAGCTCCTGACCTCCCTGGGCCTCGGGGATATGACCCTGATCAACGCGCAGATCGGCGAGTTCTGGGGCTCCGTGTCCTACTGGCTTGACGGCCTAGGGGACCAGATCACGGCGGTGCTCAGTGGCTAAGCGGCAGGCAAACGTGGCCAAGCGACAGGGAAACTTCGGAACTTCCGTCCGGGAGGGCGTCATGCAGCAAACACTTCGTCCGTACGTCACCACCGGCCTGGCTGTTGCCGGGGTGGGCTTGGTCGCGGTTCCGCCCGTGGCCTCGCATCTGCCGCAGTTGCAACATCAGATCGCGGCCACCGAGCGGCTCGACGTCGCGCTGACCGATTTCTTCTCGCCCTACACCGACCTGTTCCAGCACACGGCCGCGAACCTGCAGGCGCTGAACCAGAACTCGGTCGACATGTGGGGCCTGCTGCAGCACATCTTCGAGAACCCCCAGCAGGCGATCTCCGGTATCCCGGATGTCATCAACATCTTCACCAACGCGATGCCCAGCATCGACGTGCAGGCCTTCCCCTTCCCGGCCCAAATCGACATTGAGCTACCGCTGTGGATCAACCAGCTGCTCGCTGGCATCGGCCCGTGGGTGACGCTGGGCAACGCGTTCCAGCAGGTTCTGGACGACATCTTCGGCAACCTCCTGACCGACCCGCTGAAGTCGTTTGAGGCGCTGTTCGGCGCCCCGGCGACCCTGCTCGACGCCTTCCTCAACGGAACCTCGAGCGTCAGCTTCAGCGGCATCACCCTTCCGCTGTTCAACGGCATCCTGACCCCGGGACAGCCGATCGACGCCAACTTCAACATCGGCGACGTGGTCGACTTGTCCGGCATGGGCGACACCACCATCACCGAGCTGCTGTCGCAGGCCGGTATCGGCGATGTTCCGCTGGAAACGCTGATCATCGACCTGCTCGACGGGCTCGGCTTCGGCCACCTGACGCCGGTGGACTTGCTCAACGACATGGGCATCGGCACCCAACCGCTCTCCGACCTGCTGATCGGCGTCTTCAACGAGGCCGGCATCGGCAACCCCACCATCGCTGAGCTGTTGGAGAGCCTTGGCGGAATCCAGCCCGGCGACTCGGTCGCCAGCCTGCTGATCGCACTGCTCAACGAGACCGACATCGGCAACCCCAGCCTGTCCGAGCTCGTCCTGAGCTTGGTCGGCGGCGACGACGCCACCGTCGGTGGGCTGATCAAGGATCTGCTCGGCGCCTCCGGCAACGAATCCCTGGCCAGCCTGATCGACCCCTCCTGGACCATCGGCGGATTGCTGACCGATTCGCTGGGCGACCCCCCACTGACCGACGTCTTCGCGCAGCTGGGCCTCGGCAGCATCACCCTCGGGGCGCTCCCCGCAATGTTGGGCGACTACGGCGACCAGACCCTGGTCGACCTGCTCAACTCGGGTTTCCTCGGACCGGACATCACCGGCAGCACCCCGTTGACGGACGTGCTGCTTTCCATGTTCCCGCCCGGCGCCACCTTGGGTGACTTCATCGGCGATTACGGCAACACGACGCTCGGCGACATCTTTGAGGCGATGCCGATCGGCGAAAACACCATGGGGTTCCCCCCCGACACTCCGGTGACCGACATCCCGGTTCAGTCCTTGCTGTACACGCTTCCCAGCCCAGACCCGGCTTACGCCAACCTGGGTGACACACCGCTGGGCGTACTCGCCCCCGATCAGGCCAGCCTCCTCGAGAAGGCCGGCAACCCCACTCTCGGGGCGGTGATGGGGACCAACACCGTTGGCGAAACTCTCCAGAACCTGCACATGTACGACATCACCGTGTTCCAAGGGCTCGACGCCATGGGCCTCAGCAACTACACGCTGGAGTCGTTGTTCGACGGCCTGGGCAACCTGACCGGCAATGTCACCCTGGAGCAGTTCTTCGACGCCTGGGGCTTCGACCCGACCCTGACCGAGCTCATGACGAACGCTATCGCCGGACTGGGATTGACCGACACCACGGTGCTCTCGCTGTTCGAAGACTGGGGGATGGGCAGCGTCAGTCTGTCCGGCCTGATCGACAGTCTCGGTTTGAACGACATCTACGTCCAGTCGATTTTCAACAACCTCGGCCTGAACAACATCGACATCGACATGTTCATCGACCGCCTCGGACTGAGCAGCATCTCGATCGCCGGCATTCTCAGCGGTCTGGGCCTGGACAACCAGTCCCTCGACGACTTCATCAACAGTCTGTTGGGCGGCGTCTCGATCGACAGCATCCTCAACGGTTTGGGCCTGGACGAGGTGCACCTGGACCAGTTCATCACCGACCTGATGACCAGTGTGCTCGGCGACCCCACGCTGGGCACCTTGCTCGGCTGGATCGGTCTGGACAACTACGACCTGGACACCATCGTCTCCAACCTCGGCCTCGACGGCACGATCAACTCGTTCCTCAACGACCTCGGATTGGGCAGCCTCGACATCAATGGCCTGATTGACGGTCTGGGACTGTCCGACCTGGGCTTGCTGAGCGTCAACGGCGACTTCTTCGGCGTGGCGTCGGAGTGGCTCAACGATATTCCGAACCAGATCGCCGCAGCGTTGGGCTTCTACGGCTGAACCCGCTGAGCGGGCAAGTCGCCAAATCCAAACTTCATCACAGACAGAGCGAGCACAACTGTGGGCCACACAGATAGGAAATCCCAAATGGCAGTAGGGCGTAACACTTCGGGCAACGGTCAGCAGGGTCGGCGCGGCCGGCGACTGTTGGGGGCCAGCAGTGCCGTTGGCGCGTTTTTGGCGTTTGGGTTGTCGCCGTTGGCTTCGGCGCCTGTTGCGCATGCTGATGAGCTGGATTGGGTTGTTGATCTGGTTGGCGCGGATTTGGCTGGGGCTCTTAGTGATTTGAGTCAGGCGTCGTCGTGGGAGACGTTGTTTGATCAGGCTTCGTGGGAGCCGTTGCTGAGCAATGTGGGTTTGTCGTTTGATGCGTCGTTGGCGGGGGTGCCGGGTTCGGCTGCTGCTGATGATTGGTTTGGGTCGTTGTTCTATGACCCGTGGCATGACTTGGGTCAGGACTTCCTGAACAGTTCGTTCGGTTCGTCGGTTGCGGATTTCGTCAACTTGTTTGGTTTCGGTCAGATTCTGATCGGTAATGGTGCTGACGGTATTGATGGTGGGACGCTGGCGCAGGCTGCTGGTGGTGCTGGTGGTTTGTGGTTCGGTGATGGTGGTGCTGGTGGTACGGCCGCTGATGGCACTGGTGGTGTTGGTGGTTCGGCGGGCATGTTCGGCGATGGTGGCGCCGGTGGTGCGGGTGTTGATGGTGGTGACGGTGGCGCCGGTGGTAACGGTGGCTGGTGGATGGGTATCGGTGGTGATGGTGGCGCTGCGGGTGCTGGTATCGCTGGCGGTGCCGGTGGTGTTGGTGGTGCCGGTGGTGATGGCATTGGTTTGGCGTTCGGTTCGGGCGGCAATGGTGGTCTTGGTGGCGATGGTGCGGTGGGTGCTGCTGGGGCGGCGGTTGGTGCTGGGCTGAATGGTCTTGCCGGTGCTAATGGTGGTGCTGGTGGTAATGGTGGTGCCGGTGGTAAGGGTTCGTGGCTGATCGGTTCCGGTGGTAAGGGTGGTGCCGGTGGTGCCGGTGCCGATGGTGGTAACGGTGGCGATGGTGGCGACGGCATCGACGCCACTGTCCCCGGCGCCGCCGGCGGCGCTGCTGGTAACGGCGGCAACGGTGGTGCCGGTGGTGCCGCCGGTCTCGGTGGTGCTGGTGGCTCTGGTGGTCTGCTCGGTTCCTCCGGTGCTGCCGGTGCCGGTAGCACCGGCGGTAACGGTGGTAACGCCGGGCTCGGGGGCAACGGCGGCGACGGCGCCGACGGCGACTCGAAGTATGTCGATGGCGGTGCCGGCGGTCGCGGTGGTGACGCCGGCGTGGCCGGTGCCGGTGGTGCGGGTTCGACCCCGGGTACCGCGGGTAATGCGGGTTTGGCGGCGACCGGTGGTGGTAACGGTGGCCGTGGTGGTGACGGTGCCGACGCCACCATCGCCGGCACAGCCGGTGGTGCCGGTGGCCGTGGTGGTGACGGCGGTTCGCTGGGCAACGGCGGCGCCGGTGGTGTCGGTGGTGACGGTGCGGTCGGTCTGGCCGGGCACACCGATGTCAATGGTGACGGCACGACGGGTCTGGCCGGTGGCGCCGGTGGTGTCGGTGGCGCTGGTGGTGCCGGTGGTTCGCAGGCCGGCAACGGTGGTGCCGGTGGTGCCGGTGGCCGCGGTGGCACCGGTGGTGTCGGTGGTGCCGGTGCCGACGGTGTCGCGGGCGTGGACGCGGCTGCCGGTAGCGGTGACAACGGTGGCGACGGTGGCGACGCGACGAACACGGCCGGCAACGGTGGCGTGGGTGGTGTCGGTGGCGCTGGTGGTGCCGGCGGTACGTCGGCGCACGGCACCGCGGGTGCGCACGGTGTCGGTGGTATCGGTGGCGACGGTGGCGCCGGTGGTCAGGCCGGCAATGGTGGTGCCGGTGGTGCCGGTGCCGGTGGCGGCAACGCCGCAGTGGCGGGCTCCGGCGGTAACGGTGGTAGTGCGGCCGGCTCCACTGCGGGGCAGGGCGGAACTGGCGGTAAGGGCGGCTCCAGCGGCGGGTCCGCGTACGCCGCGACCGGTGCGACCGGCGTTGACGGTGCCGAGGGCAATGGTGGTGCCGGTGGTGTCGGTGGGGCAGGCGAGCTCCTCGGCGACGGCACCGCGCAGGCCGGTGGCCATGGCGGCAACGGTGGCGACGCCGGTACCGATGGCGACGGCGGCGCGGGCGGTGCAGGTGGCCGGGGTGCGACCGGTGAGCACGGCGTCACCGACAACAATGGCAACGGCACCGCGGGCGCAACGGGTGGTGCCGGCGGTGCTGGCGGTACCGGTGGCGCCGGCGGTACCAACTCCGGCACGGGCGGCGTAGGCGGCGCGGGCGGCACCGGTGGCACCGGTGGTAACGGTGGCGCGGCCGACGACGCGACGGTGGCCGGCAACGCCGGTGGCACCGGTGGTAACGCCGGTGCCGGTGGCATCGGTGGTGACGGTGGTGCCGGTGGTGTCTCCGCGATCGGCGCCGGTGGTGCCGGTGGTGCCGCGGGTAACGGTGGTGCGGCCGGCCAGGCGGCGGCTGGTGGCGCGGGCCTCGGTGGCGGTGGCCTAGACGCAGCCGGCGCCGGTGGCCAAGGTGGCGATGGTGCGGTCGGCGGTGCGGCCGGTGCGGCGGGCGCCGGGACCGACGGGGGCGCCGCCGGTAGCGCGGGCAGCGTCGGTGCGGGAAGCAACGGTGGTGCCGGTGGCGCAGGTGGCAAGGGCGTCGGTCTGGCTAGCGATGGCGTAACCGGACAGGCCGGTGGCGTCGGTGGTCAGGGCGGCAGCGCCGCCACTGACGGCAACGGCGGTGCGGGCGGCGCCGGCGGCGCGGGTGCCAATGGCACGCAAGGCACGACGGACAACAGCGGCAGCGGTACCGCGGGTGGCAACGCCGGCGCCGGCGGCCAGGGTGGCGCCGGCGGTGCGGCCGGATCCAACTCCGGCACTGGTGGTGCCGGCGGTATCGGTGGCCAGGGTGGCGTTGGCGGTAACGGCGGTGCCGCCGATGACGCGACGGTGGCCGGTGCTGCCGGAGGTGACGGCGGTAGTGCCGGCGCCGGTGGCGCGGGCGGCAAGGGTGGTGCTGGTGGCTCCTCGGCCAACGGCACCGGTGGCGCGGGCGGTGACGCCGGTAACGGTGGCGCGGCCGGATTGGCGGCTTCCGGTGGCAAGGGACTTGGCGGCGGCGGCGCCGACAACGCCGGTGCCGGCGGTTCCGGTGGTAACGGCGCAGACGGTGGCGCGGCCGGCAGCGGTGGCGCCGGTGGCAGCGGTGTCACTGGCGGTGCCTCTGGCGATGCGGGCCTGGACGGCCTGAGCAGTGATGGCGCGGCCGGTGGTAACGGCGGCGCCGGCAGTGGACTGGCCAGCGACGGCCAGACCGGTCAGGCCGGTGGAGCTGGTGGAGCCGGCGGTGACGCGGCCACGAACGGCAACGGTGGTGCCGGTGGCGCCGGCGGTGCGGGAGCCGATGGGGCGAACGGCACGACCGACGGCAACGGTGACGGCACCACGGGTGGCGTTGGCGGTGCCGGTGGCGCTGGCGGTGCCGGCGGTGCGGCGGGCAGCAACTCGGGCACCGGTGGTGCTGGTGGCGCCGGTGGTTCCGGTGCTTCCGGCGGTGACGGCGGCGCGGCCGATGACGCGACGGTGGCCGGTGCGGCCGGTGGTAACGGCGGTAGTGCCGGTGCCGGTGGTGCGGGCGGCGCCGGTGGTGCGGGTGGCACCTCGGCCAATGGCACCGGTGGAGCGGGCGGTGACGCCGGCAATGGTGGTGCGGCAGGCACCGCTGCGGCCGGCGGTAAGGGACTTGGTGGCGGCGGCGCCGACAGCGCCGGTAACGGTGGTGCCGGTGGTAACGGCGCCGACGGTGGCGCGGCGGGCAACTTGGGCGCCGGCGGAACCGGTGCGCAGGCGGGTGCCGACGGCGCCGCGGGCGACGCCGGTGAGAGCAGCGACGGTGCGGCCGGGGGTAACGGTGGCGACGCCAGCGGCTTGGCCAGCGACGGGCTGACCGGCCAGGCCGGCGGCCAGGGTGGCGCCGGCGGTAACGCGGCCACGAACGGCAACGGTGGTGCCGGCGGCGCCGGCGGTAAGGGCTTCGCTGGCGCTGACGGGTTCACCGACGGCGGAGGCAACGGCACGACCGGTGGTGTCGGTGGTGCCGGTGGCGCCGGTGGCGTTGGTGGTGCGGCCGGTAGCAACTCGGGCACCGGTGGTGCCGGTGGCGCCGGTGGTACCGGTGCTTCCGGTGGCAAGGGCGGCGCGGCAGCCGACGCGACGGTGGCCGGTGCGGCCGGTGGCAACGGCGGTAGCGCCGGCGCCGGTGGTTCGGGCGGCGCCGGTGGTGCGGGTGGCACCTCGGCCAATGGCACCGGTGGTGCGGGCGGTGACGCCGGCGATGGTGGTGCGGCAGGTACCGCAGCGGCCGGCGGCAAGGGCCTTGGTGGCGGTGGCGCCGACAACGCCGGTAACGGTGGTGCCGGTGGTAACGGCGCCGACGGTGGCGCGGCGGGCAACCTGGGCGCCGGTGGCGCGGGCGTGCAGGCCGGCGCCGACGGTGGCGCGGGTGAGGCCGGTCTGAGCAGTGACGGTGCGGCCGGTGGTAACGGTGGCGACGGCAGTGGCCTGGCCAGCGATGGGCTGACCGGTCAGGGCGGTGGTCACGGCGGTGCCGGTGGTAATGCAGCAGCGGTCGGAAACGGTGGCACCGGTGGTACCGGTGGCGTCGGCGCGACTGTCGCGGGCATCACCGACCCCAACGGCAACGGCACTGCCGGTTTCCTCGGCGGCGTCGGCGGTAACGGCGGCACCGGTGGTTCCGGCGGCACCACCTCCGGTAACGGTGGTGCCGGTGGTAACGCCGGCAACGGCGGCAATGGTGGCGCCGGCGGTGCTGGTGCGGACGCAACAGTCGCCGACACCGCGGGCGGCTACGGCGGTAACGCCGGCGCCGGCGGCCAGGGCGGTACCGGCGGTACCGGTGGTGTGGCGAACAATGGCACCGGTGGTGCTGGCGGTAACGCCGGCAACGGCGGCAACGCCGGCATCGCCGGCAAGGGTGGAACCGGCCTCGGTGGTGGCGGCGCCGCCAACGCGGGCGCCGGTGGTGCCGGCGGCGCCGGTGCCGATGGCGGCAGCGCAGGTGCCGAAGGCGTCGGCGGTACCGGCACTACGACCGGAGCCCAGGGTGGAGCCGGCAACAGTGGCCAGGGCAGCGACGGTGGCGCCGGTGGACAGGGCGGCGCGGGTACCGGCCTGATCGGCGGAACCAACACCGGTCAGGGCGGCGGCGCAGGTGGTGCCGGTGGTGACGGCTCGTCGGTGCGCAATGGCGGTGCCGGCGGTAACGGTGGCGCCGGTGCGACGGTCGACGGCATCACCGACGTCAACGGCAACGGCACCGATGGCGCCGACGGTGGTGCCGGTGGCGTCGGTGGCGTCGGTGGTGCAGGCGGCTCCGTCTCCGGCAATGGTGGTGCCGGTGGTAGCGGCGGCGCAGCAGGCCACGGCGGCCACGGCGGCAACGGTGCAGACGGGACTGCCGGTGTTAACGCCGGTGCGGGCACCGGCGGCGACGGAACCAACGGTGGCGACGCCGGCGACGGCGGCAAGGGCGGCAACGGCGGCCAGGGCGGCAACGGCGGTGCGGGCGGCAGCGCCACCAACGGTGCGGCTGGCGCCACCGGGGTCGGCGGCGTCGGCGGTAATGCCGGTGACGCGGGCAATGCCGGTAACGGCGGTCAGGGCGGCCACGGTGCCGGCGGAGGTGCCGGGGTCAAGGCTGGCAACGGTGGCGCGGGTGGTCAGGGCGGTGTCCGAGGCGAGGCCGGCGCGACCGCAGGTGAAGGCGGTTGGAACGGCGACAACACCGAACAGGCTGCCGACGGCGCAGCGGGTGCCGCGGCCACCGGGGGTAACGGTGGCGCGGGCGGCAACGGTGGCGCCGGTGCGGTGCACGGTGACGGATCGCCCCAGGCCGGCGGCGACGGTGGCCACGGCGGCGCGGCAGGCCCGGTCGGCACCGGTGGCGCGGGCGGAAACGGCGGAATCGGCTCGGCCGGCAACGCCGGCGTCGACGGTGTTGTCGATGGCTCCGGCAATGGCGGCAGCGGCACCAACGGCGGCCTGGGCGGCGAGGGCGGCAAGGGCGGCAATGGTGGTGACGGCGGTAGCGAGTCCGGCGACGCCGGTGCCGGCGGTGCCGGTGGCGCCGGTGGCGCGGGCGGCCGCGGTGGTTCCGGCGCCAACGGTGCCAACGCCGCATCGGTGGCATTCGGTAGCGGGCTTTCCGGCGGTGACGGCGGTTACGGCGGCGACGGCGGCGCGGGCGGCCTTGGTGGAAACGGTGGCGCCGGCGGCGTTGGTGGTACCGCCACCCTCGGCAACAACGGGGCGGCCGGTGCCGGTGGCGTCGGCGGTCAGGGTGGCGCCGCGGGCAACGCGGGCAACGGTGGTACCGGAGCCAACGGTGCCGGTGGCGGATCGAACGCGGTCGCCGGTCACGGCGGCAACGGCGGTGACGGTGGCGACCGTGGCGCGATTGGTCTCGGTGGTAAGGGCGGCCTGAGCGGCGACGGCCACCAGGCTGTCAACGGCGGCAACGGTGGCGCCGCCACCGGCGGTAACGGTGGTGCCGGTGGCCGCGGCGGCAACGGTGTGACCCTGGCTAACGGCAACCCCCAAAGCGGCGGCGCAGGCGGATACGGCGGTGACGCCGGAACCTACGGCAACGGCGGTATCGGTGGAGCCGGCGGTGCCGGCAGCGTCGGCGGCAATGGCGCCAGCGGCACCACCAGTTCGGTCAACGGTGTCAGCGGTCAATCCGGTGGATCCGGCGGTGACGGCGGCGCGGGTGGCAAGGGTGGCTCCATCGCCGGCAACGGTGGTGCGGGTGGCGGCGCCGGCGCTGCGGGCAACGGTGGCAACGGTGGCAACGGGTTCCAGGGCAAGGCAGGCCAGGACGCGGTCGCCGGAACCGGCGGGGCCGGCAGCAACGGCGGCAACGGCGGTAACGGCGGCAGCGGCGGTAACGGCGGTAACGGCGGTAACGGCGGTGCCGGTGGTACCGCCACCAACGGCACAGCCGGCCTCAATGGTCTGGGCACGGTCGGCGGTAACGCCGGTAACGCCGGCACCGGCGCGGATGGCGGTCGCGGTGGCAACGGCGCGGGCGGCGGCGTCAACAGCCTTGCCGGATCCGGTGGTAACGGCGGCGCCGGTGGCAACGTCGGCACTGCCGGTATCGGAGGCACTGGCGGCTACAACGGTGATGGTGTCACTCAGCGGGCCGACGGCACTGACGGCTTGGCGGGCGCACACGGCGGTAACGGCGGTAACGGCGGTAACGGCGGTAACGCGGTAGGCACCACCCAGGCCGGAGGTAAGGCCGGCAACGGCGGCGACGGCGGCAACATCGGTAACGGCGGTAACGGCGGTAACGGCGGCAACGGCACCGTCGGGGCGGCCGGAGTCACCGGCGGTGACGGCAACGGCACCAACGGCACCTCGGGCACTGCCGGTGCTACCGGCGGTAATGGCGGTAACGGTGGCTCCATCTCTGGTAACGGAGGTAACGGCGGTAGTGGAGGTAACGGCGGTAGTGGCGGTAACGGCGGTAACGGCGCCGTCGGCACCGCTGGTGCGTCCGGCGGCAGCGGCGGCGACGGCGGCAACGCCGCTTCCGGGGCGGCTGGCGGCAAGGGCGGTAGTGCGGTCAACGGCACCGCGGGCAACGGCGGCAACGGCGGCAACGCCGGGAACGCGGGCAACGGCGGTGCCGGTGCCGACGGTTCCGGCGGCGGCGTAAACGCCACCGCAGGCAGCGGCGGCAACGGCGGCCACGGTGGCGACCGCGCCGTAGCGGGTGTCGGTGGTGCTGGCGGTACCGGCTCGGGCGGCCCGGGAGCAAACGGTACTGATGGCGCACTCGGTATCGGTGGCAACGGCGGAGCTGCCGGTAACGGCGGAACCGGCCAGGTGCTCGCTGACGGATCCTCGCAGGCGGGCGGTAACGGCGGAGTCGGTGGTGCGGCAGGCACGATCGGCAACGGCGGCGCTGGCGGTAATGGCGGGACCGGGGCCACTGGCAAGACGGGAATCATCGATGGCAGCGGCAACGGCACCAACGGTGCCGACGGCGGCATGGGCGGTAACGGTGGCGTGGGTGGCGCCGGCGGCAGCATCTCCGGTAACGGTGGCGCCGGTGGCCGCGGCGGTGCGGGCGGTACCGGCGGCGTCGGTGGCGTCGCCACCGGCACCGACGGGCAGAACGCGGCTGTTGGAAGCGGTGGTGACGGCGGCAACGGCGGCAACGCCGGCCTGAGCGGTAACGGCGGTGCGGGTGGGCACGGTGGTGCGGGTGCCCTCGGTGGTACCGCGACCAACGGAACCCAGGGCAGCGTCGGCGCCGGCGGCGTTGGCGGCAAGGGCGGCGCCGGCGGTGACGCCGGACGCGGCGGCAACGGTGGCAACGGCGCCGGAGGCGGCGCTGACCACGTGGCTGGAAATGGCGGTGATGGCGGCAGCGGTGGTTATGCCGGTACCGGCGGGGCAGGCGGCCATGGCGGCGTGAGTGGTAACGGCTTCATCGCGGCCGACGGCGGAACCGGCGCGGATGGCAATGCCGCCACCGGAAACGGTGGTAACGGTGGTAACGGCGGTGCCGGTGTCGTGCTCGGCGACGGTTTCGCGCAGGCTGGTGGCAACGGTGGTGACGCCGGGGCTGCCGGAGCGGTCGGCAACGGTGGTCACGGCGGAAACGGTGGCGCCGGTGCGGCAGGCACCGACGGCATCACCGAGGTGTCCGGTAACGGCACCAACGGTGTCCTGGGCGGCGACGGTGGCCAGGGCGGTAACGGTGGTGCCGGGGGTAGCCAGGCCGGTAACGGTGGCGCGGCCGGTAGCGGCGGCGCCGGTGGTCGCGGCGGTAACGGCGGGGACGCGGCCGACGGCACCGCTGGCGTGAGCGCGGCTGCGGGCAGTGGCGGCAACGGTACCGACGGCGGCGACGCAACCGGTACGGCCGGTAACGGTGCGGGCGGCGGTAACGGCGGCAACGGTGGCTTGGGCGGCAGCGCGACCAACGGCGCTGCGGGCGCTAACGGCGTCGGCGGCGCGGGCGGTAACGCCGGTAACGGCGGCAACGCCGGTGACGGTGGCCGTGGCGGCAATGGTGCGGGCGGCGGTGGCAGCGCCGTCGCTGGGTCGGGCGGTAACGGCGGCGACAGCTCCAGCACCGCGGGTACGGCTGCGGCGGCCGGAGCCGGCGGCTGGAACGGCGATCACACCGCGCAGGCGGCCGGCGGGAAGGCCGGAGCGGCCGGGTCTACCGGTAACGGTGGTGCTGGTGGTAACGGCGGTACCGGCACAAACGCCACCAGCAGCGCGGCTGCCCAGGCGGGCGGTAACGGCGGCGCTGGTGGTGACGCCGCGCTCAACGGCAACGGCGGTGCGGGCGGTATGGGCGGCTCGGGCGGCCTGGGACTGGCCGGTGCCGCTGGCACCAATGCCAGCGGCACCACCGGCGCAGTTGGCGGCAACGGCGGCGACGGGACCGCGGGTGCGGCGGGTGGCCAGGGTGGTGCTGGTGGTGCCAGCGGCACTCAGTCCGGCAACGCCGGCGCGGGCGGTCAGGGCGGGTCGGGTGGCAATGGTGGCACCGGTGGCACCGGTGGCACCGGTGGCACCGGCACCAACGGCAGCACCAGCAAGGCCGGCGGTACTGGCGGTAACGGCGGTAACGGCGGCGTCGGTGGTACCGGTGGTGCCGCCGGTAGCGGCGGCGCGGCGGGCGCGCTGCGCAACGGTGATGGTTCAGCCGCTTCAGCTGGCGCCAACGGCACCATCGGCAAGGGCGGCGACGGTGGTGCCGGTGGCAAGGGCGGTACCGGCGGCTCCGGAAGCACGGCGTCGAAGAACGGCTTCTCGGGCGGTAAGGGTGGTACCGGTGGTACCGGTGGTAGTGGAGGCGCGAGCGGTGCGGGGACCGCGGGCACGGCCGGTGGATCCGGGACCGCGGGAGCCAACCCGTCCGGTACCAACAACGGCAACCCAGGCGCCGGCGGTGCCGGTGGGTCCGCCGGAAAGGGCGGATCGTGATGATCCGCCCCTTCCATCGGAGTCTGCTGTTAGGTCTCCTCGCGAGGTGCCGGAACGTCTTCGGGCGTCCTCGGCCAGGCGAAGAGTGCGATGCTCTGATTCCACTTCGAGACGAAGTGTTCACCCAGGAACACGCCGCCTCGGCGCTCCCAAAACCGGCGTCCGTAGCTGCCGTCATCGGTTCCGGTGTCGCCGATCACTCGTCGGCACCGGGGCTCGATCTCGAACACGCTGTCGATGAATCCGCGGAACATGATCGCGCCGTGGCCGTGCTCAACCATGTCCAGTTCGGCAATTGCCGCATGCAGTCCGATGTCGTAGGGATCAGCGTCGTAGACAGTGGAGATGTCGTCCTGGGCGGACCTGAACAGCTCCATGTAGCCCATGGGGCGTCCCGCGATGCTGAAGACGTAGGGACGGGAGAAATTGCCCTCGAACTGGATCTCCAGGTGCCGTCGCCACTCGTCGGCGGGTCGATCGTAGTGCCACGTCTGGGCCAGGTGCGGACGGTTCATCCACTCGGAAATCATCTCCGCATCGGTCGCGGGGTCGGCGAAACGCACGCTGTACGGCTCGGGAAACGCCGGCAGGGGCGGCGGCGGGACCGCGCGGACCTCAGGGGGCACATGAGCCAGTTGTCGTGCCATCAGCGAACTCATATCACAACCGAACCGGTTGTCGCCGAAATGGTTTCGGTGGTCATCAAAAGTACCTCCTGGGATTCAATTGACGGCGGTGCCGTCGACAACGGGTCCGCCAATGATGCCACGTGGTCACCTTCGGCCACGTACCGAAATGCCGAAAAGCGTTGTCCCGAGCGACAGTCGAATTTTCCTCAACGGTGCTGACGAATCAGCACCGTGACATAGCCGAAAAACTTGATCCGAGAAGACATCACCGACATGGGTTCGTCGCAGAATAGGGAGTCCCACATGACTGGAAAGCAGCACCGCGCAGAGCGTCGTGGTTTCACTGGCGTCGTTCGCCGCCGGGGTGGCCGAGTGGCGGCTGCCGGTAGTGCGGTGGGGGCGTTTTTGGCGTTTGGGTTGTCGCCGTTGTCGGGGGCTCCTGTTGCGCAGGCTGATGAGCTGGATTGGGTTGTTGATCTGGTTGGCTCGGATTTGGCTGGGGCTCTTGGTGATTTGAGTCAGGCGTCGTCGTGGGAGACGTTGTTTGATCAGGCTTCGTGGGAGCCGTTGCTGTCGAATGTGGGTTTGTCGTTTGATGCGTCGTTGGCGGGGGTGCCGGGGTCGGCTGCTGCTGATGACTGGTTTGGGTCGTTGTTCTATGACCCGTGGCATGACTTGGGTCAGGCGTGGATCAATAGTTCGTTTGGGTCTGCGGTTAATGACTTCATCAATATTTTCGGGTTCGGTCAGATTCTGATCGGCAATGGTGCTGACGGTATTGATGGTGGGACGCTGGCGCAGGCTGCTGGTGGTGCTGGTGGTTTGTGGTTCGGTGATGGTGGTGCTGGTGGTACGGCCGCTGATGGCACTGGTGGTGTTGGTGGTTCGGCGGGCATGTTCGGCGATGGTGGCGCCGGTGGTGCCGGTGTTGATGGTGGTGACGGTGGCGCCGGTGGTAACGGTGGCTGGTGGATGGGTATCGGCGGTGATGGTGGTGCTGCGGGTGCTGGTATCGCTGGTGGTGCCGGGGGTGTTGGTGGTGCCGGTGGTGATGGCATTGGTTTGGTGTTTGGTTCGGGCGGTAATGGTGGTCTTGGTGGCGATGGTGCGGTGGGTGCTGCTGGGGCGGCTGTTGGTGCGGGGCTGAATGGTCTTGCCGGCGCTAATGGTGGTGCTGGTGGTAATGGTGGTGCCGGTGGTAAGGGTTCGTGGCTGATCGGTTCCGGTGGTAAGGGTGGTGCCGGTGGTGCCGGTGCCGACGGTGGTAACGGTGGCGATGGTGGCGACGGCATCGACGCCACCGCTCCGGGCGCCGATGGGGGCGCCGCCGGTAACGGCGGCAACGGCGGTGCCGGTGGTGCCGCCGGTCTTGGCGGCGCCGCTGGTTCTGGTGGTCTGCTGGGCTCGTCGGGTGTCGCGGGTGCTGGTGGCGCTGCTGGTGATGGCGGTAACGCCGGTGCCGGTGGTAACGGTGGCGACGGCGCCGACGGCGATGGCGCTCACATCGATGGTGGCGCCGGGGGCCGTGGTGGCGACGCCGGTGTGGCCGGTGCCGGTGGTGCGGCGGCGCCTGGCGGCACGGCGGGCAATGCGGGTTTGGCGGCGACCGGTGGTGGTAACGGTGGCCGTGGTGGTGACGGTGCCGACGCCACGATCGCCGGTGGTGCCGGTGGCGCGGGTGGCCGTGGCGGTGACGGTGGTTCGCTTGGCAACGGTGGCGCCGGTGGTGTCGGTGGCGATGGTGCGGTCGGCGTGGCCGGGCACACCGATGCCAATGGTGATGGCACGACTGGTCTGGCTGGTGGCGCTGGCGGTGTCGGTGGCGCTGGTGGTGCCGGTGGTTCGCAGGCCGGCAATGGTGGTGCTGGTGGTGCTGGTGGCCGCGGTGGCACCGGTGGTGTCGGTGGTGCTGGTGCCGATGGCACTGCGGGTCTGAATGCGGCTGCCGGTAGCGGCGACAACGGTGGTGACGGTGGCGACGCGAACAGCACGGCCGGTAACGGTGGGGTTGGTGGTGTCGGTGGCGACGGTGGTGCCGGTGGTACCTCGGCGCACGGCACCGCGGGAGCGCACGGTGTCGGTGGTATCGGTGGCGACGGCGGCGCCGCGGGCTCCACTGGTGTCGGTGGTAACGGTGGCGACGGTGCCGGCGGCGGGACCGGGGCAGCGGCCGGTAACGGCGGTAAGGGTGGCGCCGGCGGTGCCATCGGCAGCGGTGGCGCAGGTGGCGCGGGTGGCTCCAGCGGTGGCTCGACGCACGCGGCCTCCGGTACGGCCGGCGCAGACGGCACCGGCGGCAACGGCGGTAACGGTGGTAACGGTGGTGCGGGCGAGCTCCTTGGCGACGGCACGGTGCAGACCGGTGGTGCGGGTGGTAACGGTGGCGACGCCGGGGCGGTCGGTGACGGCGGTAATGGCGGGGTCGGCGGCAAGGGTGCGACCGGCACGGCCGGACACACGGACATCAGCGGTAACGGCACGGACGGCGGCGTCGGCGGCACCGGTGGTGCGGGTGGCATCGGTGGCGCCGGCGGTACGACTTCCGGCAACGGTGGTGCCGGTGGTGCGGGCGGCGTCGGCGGCACCGGCGGCGCCGGTGGCCACGGCCTCGACGGCGAGGCCGGTGTCGATGCGACGGCTGGCAGCGGCGGCGACGGGACGGTCGGTATCGGCGGCGGCGACAGCGGCAACGGCGGTGCCGGTGGTGTCGGCGGTCAGGGCGGCGCCGGCGGCACCGCGACCGCGGGTAACGCGGGCACTGACGGCGACGGCGGCCAGGGTGGCATCGGTGGTGCGGCCGGTAATGCCGGCAACGGTGGTCGGGGCGGTGACGGTGCGGGTGGCGGCAACAACGCCACGGCCGGATCCGGTGCACAGGGCGGTACCGGCGGCAACCGCGGCTCGGCTGGCGCCGGTGGCGCCGGTGGCTGGAACGCAGACAACAGTGCCCAGGCGGACCAGGGCGCTGATGGTGCCGAGGGCGGCGGTGGCAACGGTGGTGCCGGCGGTCGCGGTGGAGACGGTGAACTGCTCGGTGGAACTGTGCCGCAGGCCGGCGGCAACGGCGGTGCCGGTGGTACGGCCGGTATCGGCGGCGACGGTGGTGTCGGCGGTGATGGCGGAAACGGTGCGTCGGGAATCGACGGAACGACGGTGGTCATCGATGGGACCGCGGGTGGTACCGGTGCCGTGGGCGGCAACGGCGGAGCTGGTGGCGCCGCTGGCGTGGGCTCCGGAAACGGTGGTGCCGGTGGTAACGGTGGCAACGGCGGTAACGGTGGTAACGGTGGCGCGGCCGACGACGGTTACCTACTGGACCTTGCGGGCGGCAAGGGTGGTAACGCCGGTGCCGGTGCCGCGGGCGGCAACGGTGGTGCCGGCGGTACGTCGGCGGAAGGCACCGGCGGCCAGGGTGGCGCCGGTGGTGCCGGCGGCAACGCGGGAACCGCGGCCGTTGGCGGTCAGGGAAGCGGCGGCGGTGGTGGCGCGAACGCCGGTGCCGGTGGCAACGGTGGTGATGGCGCCCTCGGCGGAGCAGGCGGCCAGGCCGGCGTTGGTGGTAATGGGGTCAACGCGGGCGCGGACGGGGCCGTGGGCACTGACGGCATAGCGGCCGACGGTGCAGATGGCGGTCGCGGAGGCGACGGATACGGCCTGATAAGCGGGACGAACACCGGCCAGGGCGGTGGCGCGGGCGGTAACGGCGGTAACGCCGCTGCAGTCGGTAACGGCGGAATGGGTGGCACTGGCGGAGCCGGCGCCACGGTAGACGGCGTCACCGGTAACGACGGGCATGGCACCGACGGAGCGGTTGGTGGTATCGGCGGTGACGGTGGCCAGGGTGGTGCTGGCGGCAGCACTTCGGGTAATGGCGGTGCGGGCGGCTACGGCGGTGTCGGTGGCCAGGGTGGTGCCGGCGGCGCGGGTGCGGATGCCACGGTGGCCGACACGGACGGTGGCAACGGCGGCAACGCCGGTGCCGGCGGTGCGGGCGGTAACGGCGGCCAGGGTGGCGCGGCCACCAATGGCACAGGTGGCAATGGCGGCAACGCCGGCATCGGTGGCAATGGCGGCGTCGCGGGCGCCGGCGGTGCCGGTCTCGGTGGCGGCGGTGCGGCAAACGCGGGCAACGGCGGTAACGGCGGAAACGGTGCGGACGGAGCTGCAGCAGGCCAGGTAGGCCTGGGCGGTGCCGGCACCACCAACGGGGCGGATGGCTCCACTCGCCCCGACGGCATTGCCAGCGATGGCGGTGTCGGTGGCCAGGGCGGCGCCGGCGTGGGTCTGAGCGGCGGGGTCGGCCAGGGCGGCGGCCATGGCGGCGCTGGTGGTAACGCGGCTTCGATCGGCAACGGTGGTGCCGGTGGTGCCGGTGGTGTTGGTGCGACCGTGGACGGGATCACGGGCGGCGACGGCAATGGGACCGCGGGTGCGGTCGGTGGCGTCGGCGGTAACGGCGGCACCGGTGGTCTCGGGGGCTCGACGTCGGGCAACGGTGGTGCTGGCGGCAACGCCGGCAAGGGTGGCAACGGTGGTGCCGGCGGAGCGGGCGCGGACGCAACAGTGGCCGACACCGCGGGTGGTAACGGTGGGAACGCCGGTGCTGGCGGCCAGGGCGGTGTCGGCGGCCAGGGCGGTGGCGCTGTCGCCGGCACCGGTGGTGTAGGCGGTAACGCCGGCGACGGTGGCAACGCTGGTACGGCCGGGTCCGGTGGTAAGGGCCTCGGTGGCGGCGGCGCTGCCAACGCGGGCGCGGGCGGCGCGGGTGGCAATGGCGCCGACGGCGCCGCTGCGGGCACGGCCGGCGCCGGCGGCACCGGCACGAATGGCGACGGTGCGGACGGCAGCGATGGCCTGTCCGGTATCGGTAGCGACGGTGGCGCCGGTGGCGCAGGTGGCGCTGGTGTGGGCCAGGTGACCGGCGGCGTGGACGCTCAGGGCGGCGGTGCCGGCGGTAACGGCGGTAACGCGGCGACGGTCGGCTCCGGTGGTGCGGGCGGTAACGGCGGTGCCGGCGCTGCTGGTGACGACGGCGTCACCCTCAGCGACGGAAATGGTACGAACGGGTTGAGCGGTGGTGCCGGTGGAATCGGCGGCGTCGGCGGTGCCGGTGGAACCGACTCCGGTGATGGCGGCGCGGGTGGCCAGGGTGGCATCGGTGGTGCGGGCGGTAACGCCGGTCACGGCGCCAACGGTGTCAGTGGCACCGTCGTAACCCCCGGCAGTGGTGCATCCGGCGCGGACGGGACCAACGGGGGCAACGGTGGCGTCGGTGGAAACGGCGGCATCGGTGGTAACGGTGGTGCTGGTGGCGCGGCCAACAACGGCGCCAGCGGTGTGGACGGTTCCGGTGGCGCCGGTGGTGACGCCGGTAATGCCGGTAACGCCGGTAACGGAGGTCGCGGGGCCGACGGTGCCGGTGGCGGCACTGGCGCGGTGGCGGGCTCGGGTGGTCACGGCGGTGACGGAGGCGTCCGTGGCACCGCGGGCACG
Source organism: Mycolicibacter heraklionensis (assembly GCF_019645815.1). Taxonomy (NCBI): domain Bacteria; kingdom Bacillati; phylum Actinomycetota; class Actinomycetes; order Mycobacteriales; family Mycobacteriaceae; genus Mycobacterium; species Mycobacterium heraklionense. The sequence continues at coordinate 4,719,503 of NZ_CP080997.1, read as the reverse complement.
GCCGGGGCGGGTGGCTGGAATGCCGACCACAGCGCCCAGGCGGCCAGCGGCAATGCGGGTACCGCGGCGATCGGCGGCAACGGCGGGGCCGGCGGCAAGGGCGGTACCGGTGTCCTCCTCGCCGACGGCACCGCGCAGATCGGTGGCGCGGGCGGTGACGGCGGCAACGCCGGACCGGTCGGCAATGGTGGCGCCGGCGGAAACGGTGGCGCCGGCGCCGTGGGCGCGACCGGCTCAACTGCTCTGGCCAACGGCGGAACCGGTGGCAACGGCGCGGCCGGTGGCAACGCGGGCAACGGCGGTAAGGGCGGCTCGATCTCCGGCAACGGCGGTCAGGGTGGTGTCGGAGGTGCCGGCGGCAACGGTGGTGCCGGCGGCGCGGGCGTGCAAGGCCTCGCGGGAGCCGATGCTGCCGCGGGCAGCGGCGGCAACGGCGGCGACGGCACCGATGGCGGCGACGGCGGCCAGGGTGGTAACGGTGGCCAGGGCGGTAACGGTGGCCAGGGTGGTAGCGCCACCAACGGAACGGCCGGCCTCAACGGCAGCGGTGGTATCGGTGGTAACGGCGGCGCCTCCGGTCAGGCTGGTGACGGTGGCCGCGGTGGTAACGGTGCCGGCGGTGGCGTCGAAGAAACCGCAGGACACGGTGGTAACGGCGGCGCCGGTGGCGACCGCGGTGCGGCTGGCTCCGCCGGTAAGGGCGGCCTGAACGGTGACGGTGTCACCTACCGGTCCGACGGTGCGGCCGGCGTGGTTGCTGGCGGCGGCAACGGCGGCAACGGTGGCGCCGGTGGCGCGGGCCAGCTGCTCGCTGATGGCTCGACCGGCCAGGCCGGCGGCTACGGCGGTAACGGTGGCGCGGCGGGTGCGATCGGTACCGGTGGTGCGGGTGGCGCTGGTGGCGCCGGTGGCAACGGCGTGCTCGGCGTGACCGGCGGCGACGGCAACGGAACCCTCGGTGGCAACGGCGGCGTCGGTGGCTACGGCGGTACCGGTGGCGCCGGTGGCAGCGTTTCGGGCGCCGGTGGCGTCGGTGGCGCGGGTGGCACTGGCGGTAGCGGTGGCAACGGCGGCAACGGTGTGGCCGCGGGTGCCGGCAACCTCGGCGGCAACGGTGGCCAGGGCGGTAACGCCGCTGCCGGTGGCGCTGGCGGTATCGGTGGTAACGCGGGCAACGGTGCAGGTGGCGTCGGCGGCGCCGGTGGTAACGCCGGTAACGCGGGCAACGGTGGCACCGGTGGTGCCGGTGGTGACGGTGGCAGCGGCCTGGCGGCCGGCAACGGCGGCGACGGCGGTACCGGTGGTGACCGCGACCTCGGCGGCGCCGGTGGTGCGGGCGGTATCGGCCAGGGCGGCACACAGGCGGCCAGCGGTCAGGCGGGTACCAACGGTGCTGGCGGCGACGGGGGCGCCGGTGGTAACGGCGGCAACGGCGTCCTCCAGCCGGGCGATGTCGCACAAGACGGTGGCGCCGGTGGTAAGGGTGGCGCGGCCGGAGCGATCGGTACCGGTGGTGCCGGTGGTAACGGTGGCGCGGGTACTGCCGGGGTTAACGGCATCACCGACGGCCTCGGCGACGGCACGGCCGGGACCGCGGGCGGCAATGGCGGTAGCGGCGGCCAGGGTGGCGCCGGTGGTACCACCTCCGGCAACGGCGGCGCCGGTGGGCTCGGCGGTGGCGGTGGCGCGGGTGGCCACGGTGGCGCCGGTGCTAATGCGGCTAACGGCGCAAACGCGGCCAGCGGTAGTGGCGGCAACGGCGGAGACGGTGCCGACGCCACCAGCACCAACGGAAACGGTGGAGCGGGCGGTAACGGTGGTGCCGGCGGTGTCGGCGGCACGGCGACCCTCGGCGAGACCGGTGCCGCTGGTGCGGGCGGCGCGGGTGGCGCCGGTGGTAACACCGGTAACGGTGCCAACGGCGGTAACGGCGGCACCGGTGCCGGCGGCGGCATCGAGGCCATCGCCGGGTCCGGTGGCAAGGGTGGTGCCGGCGGCATCGCGGGTACGGCCGGCACCGGCGGCGCCGGGGGCCTCGGTGGCGACGGCACCGCGGCCGAAAACGGTCAAGACGGCGCTCAGCTCGGTGCCAGCGGTGGTAACGGTGGCAACGGTGGCAACGCTGCGCTGGGCCAGCAGGGTGGCAACGGCGGTAACGGTGGCGCCGGCGGCACCATTGGTCACGGCGGCGCAGGCGGCGACGGCGGTGCCGGTGCCAACGGTGTCGCGGGTATCACCGACGGGTCCGGTAACGGCACCGACGGCACGGCTGGCACCGCGGGTGGCAACGGCGGTCTCGGTGGAGTCGGTGGTTCGATCGCCGGTGACGGTGGTGTCGGTGGTAACGGTGGTGTCGGTGGTCACGGTGGCGCCGGCGGCAATGCCGCCAACGGCACCGCGGGAACCAACGCCACGGCCGGCAGCGGTGGCAACGGCGGTGTCGGTGGCGACGCCACCGGAGCGGCTGGGGCCGGTGGCGCTGGTGGCGCCGGCGGTAACGGTGGTGCCGGTGGCACCGCGACCAACGGCAACAGCGGTGCGGACGGCGCCGGCGCCGTCGGTGGCAACGGTGGCGCGGGCGGTAACGCCGGCGTCGGCGGTCGCGGTGGCGACGGCGCGGGCGGCGGCTCGAACCTGGTGGCCGGTTCCGGTGGTAAGGGCGGCAACAGCAGCAGCACCGCTGGTGCGGGCGGCGACGGAGGTGCCGGCGGCCTCGGTGGCGATGGCGTCACCCAGGCCGGCAGCGGCATCGACGGCAACGGCGGCGCGGTCGCGGTCGGTGGCACCGGTGGTAACGGTGGCAACGGCACGGTGCTGGGCAGCGGCCTGGCGCAGGCCGGTGGTAACGGCGGTACCGGCGGTAGCGCCACAGGCGAGTACGGCAACGGCGGCACCGGCGGTAACGGTGGCACCGGTGCCAATGGAACCGCGGGTACCAGCGCCGCAAACGGTGCCGGAGCTGCCGGCGGCAACGGCGGTAACGGCGGTTCGGCGGCCCAACACGGCAACGGCGGCACCGGCGGCAACGCCGGCAACGGTGGCAATGCCGGCGCCAACACCTCGGTCGCCGCGAACGGCGCCACGGGTACCCAGCCCAAGGACCCGAACGGCAACGCCATGCCCGGTGGCACCGGCGGCGCCGGCGTCAAGGGTGCCACCGGGTACGCCGGTGGAGCGGGCGGCACCGGCGGTGTCGGTGGTGCCGGCGGCACCCTGACCGGTGACGGCGGCAAGGGCGGTCTCGGCGGCAGCGGCGGGATCGGCGGCACCGGCGGTACCGGCGGTAACGGCGGCACCGGTGGTGCCGGTGGTGCCGGTGGTCTCGGCCTTCCCGGGCGTACCGGCGGTACCGGTGGTGTCGGCGGCCAGGGCGGCGACGGCGGCGTCGGCGGCGCGGCCGGTCAGGGCGGTGCCGGCGGTGTCGCGCTGGGCGATGGGAAGTCCGGCGAACACGGCGCCGGCGGGTTCGGCGGTAAGGGCGGTGTTGGCGGTAAGGCCGGTGTCGGCGGCACCGGCGGTGCCGGTGGTGCCGGGTACAACGGCATCGTCGGTCAGGGCACCGGCGGTGGCGGTACCGGCGGCAGCGGTGGCGCCGGTGGCCAGGGTGGCACCGGCGGTCAGGGCGGTCTCAACGCCGACGGCACCACCGCTCAAGGCGGTTCCGGTGGTATGGGCGGCAAGGGCGGTAACGGTGTCAACGGTGCCTCCAAGCCCAGCAAGTCCAACTGGGCAGGCTCGGGTGGCAGCGGCGGCCAGGGTGGTGCAGGTGGTACCAATGGCGACGGTGTCGCCGGTTCGCCAGGTACTGCTGGTGTCACCGGCGGCAAGGCCAACGGTGGCACTATCGGTCAGGGTGGCGCCGGCGGCGCCGGCGGTACAGGAGCACCGTAGCCGGCCGCCGGTCCCGGGAGTTCTGGGCAAGGGTGAAAGAACGTACGAATCCCCGGTCCGACACTTTGGTGTCGGGTCCGGGGATTCGTCGTTGTTTGCTAGGCGGCCAGTATCGACAAATGGGCGGTGACGGATGAATATCCGTCACCGCCCATTTCCGTCGGCGCGTTAGGGCGTGTCGCGATAGCCAGGCATGTCTTCGGGGGTCCGCAGCCAGGCGAACAGCGCGATATGCTGGTCCCACTTGGCCATATAGTGCTCGCCGAGGAAGACCCCGCCGCGTCGCTCCCAGAACCGGCGACCGTACGAGCCCGCACCGGCATTAGTGTCTCCGATGATCCGTCGGCATTCCGGTTCGGCCGCGAAAATGCTGGACACCAAGGGGCCAAAGATGTTCTTGCCGTGGCCCTTTTCGACCGCGGCGGCGTCTGCCATGGCTCCGTGCAAGCCTACATCGTAGGGAAGGGCGTCATACACCGTTGCCAGGTCGTCTTTTGCCACCCGGAACAGCTCCATATATCCGAGGGGCTCGCCGTGGAGGAGCCAGATGTACGGGCGTGAGTAGGCACCGTCGAACTGGGTTTGCAGGTGACGGCGCCATTCGTCGGGTGGATAGGCGTAGCCCCAGGTTTCGGCCAGATGCGGCCGGTTCATCCATTCCGAGATCATCTCGGGGTCGCCGGGCTGGTCTGCGAAACGGACACTGTACGGATCGGCGAGGATCGGTAGCGGCGGCGCCGGAACACTCAGGAGGTAGTCGCTCAGGCCGACCCGCTCCCGCGGCATGCGTGCACTCATCGCGCGCCCGAATCCGTTGTGGCCGAATCGACTTGAGTGGTCATTGCAAGTGCCTCCTGGGCATCCGTTGACAATCGGTTTTCGACAATGATCGTACGTCGACCTAGCAGCGTCAGCGCCGAAATGCTTCCCCCTGGCGCGAGCGTGCGTGTTGGTACGGCGACACACCGCGAAAACTGGCACTCTGCGCCCGCTCGGCACTCAGACCGTCAGCACAACCTTTCCGGTCACCTCACCTGATGACAGCATCCGGTGTGCTTCGGCGGCTTGCTCGATGGGCAGCCGCGCACCGATCACCGGCTTGATCCGGCCGTCGCCGAGCATCGGCCAGAGGTCGGTGGTCACTGCGGCCACCACAGCACCCTTGCTGTGCGGCCCTTCCACCGGCCGGCCGCGTAAGGCGGTGCCGATCACCTTTGCGCGTTTGGCGATCAGCTTGCCCAGGTTCAGCTCGCCCTTGACGCCGCCCTGCATGCCGATGATGACCAACCGCCCGTCGTTGGCCAGCGCGTCGACATTGCGGTCCAGGTAGGCCGCCCCCATGATGTCCAGGATCACGTCGGCCCCACCGGCCTCGCGGACCCGCTCGACGAAGTCTTCGTCGCGGTAGTTGACGGTGATCTCGGCGCCCAGCTCGCGGCAGAACGCCAACTTGGCCTCCGACCCGGCGGTGACGGCAACCCACGCGCCCAATTGGCGTGCCACCTGAATGGCGTGAGTGCCGATGCCGCTCGCCCCGCCATGCAACAGCAGCAGCTGCCCCTCCGACAGGCCGGCCGTAAGCACCAGGTTCGACCAGACTGTGCAGGCCACCTCCGGCAGGCCCGCAGCATCCAGCAGGTCCACCCCGTCCGGAATCGGCAGTACCTGAGGGGCTGGAACCGCGACGTACTCGGCGTAGCCGCCCCCGGCCAACAACGCACAAACCTGTTGTCCGATCGTCCAATCCGACACCTCGTCACCCACTGCGGCGATGACGCCGGAAACCTCCAGGCCGAGGGTGTCGCTGGCCCCGGGCGGGGGAGGATACAAACCCGCCGCCTGCAGCAGATCGGCCCGGTTCACCCCAGCCGCGGCTACCCGAATCAGCACCTCGCCCGGGGCTGGTTGAAGATCGGCGACCTCTCGCCAAGCGAGGACGTCGGGGGACTCGGCGATGATGGCACGCATGTCCGACACGCTACTACCGGACCGACACCGTCGAAAACGATGAGGAACCCTAAGTGTGTCGCCTAGCATGACGCTGTGCAGCGCCACGATCGCCGCCGGACGGGGAGTGATTTACCCGGCTTGGATCTCGCCGAACGTCAAGCATGGCAACATTATTTGGACGCTGTGCTGCGATTCGACGCGGCGCTGAACCGGGCGCTCAACGCCGATCACCAACTGTCGGTGATCGATTTGCGGGTGCTCGACATCCTGGCCAAGTCCTCGGACGGATCTGCTCGGATGGGTGATCTGGCCGAGTTGCTGGGCGCGACCCGGCGTCAGATGACGAAGCGGATCGACCGTTTGGGCGAGCGGGGACTGGTGCGCCGCGAGCCCGATCCGAAGGACAAACGCGGGGTTGTCGCTCTTCTCAACGACGCCGGCCGGACGATCATCGCCCCGGCGATCATCAGCTACGCGGAAGCCGTGTCGACGTACCTACTCGGATCGCTGTCGACTCGCCAGATCAGCACTGTTGCGGAGAACTGTTGGCGTATTGGCGAGGGGCTGCGGCTTGACGAGTTACGGCGCACATTGGTCGGTGCCGGCCCAACGGTTCCCGTTCACATTGGTGCCCAAGCGTTTCCGGAGGCGCCCACGTGTTATCTACCCGGGGTTGACGATGCCGGGAAGCGTTGCTGGCATCAGTTCATGTCGTCGTCGGCGACGCTGTTCCCTGTCTTGAACGCCCGATTGGTCGAGGCGATCCAGCTTGCCCTGATCGACATTCTGCTGTTGGATCTGATCGCGAAGTCACCGGGCGGAACAGCACCGATGAGTCTGTTGGGCAAAGCGTGTGCATTGCAGCCCAGCCGGCTGACCCAGCAGATCAGCCGCCTGGAGTCCGAAGGACTGGTGCGCCGCGGCCCCGGGCAGGGGGATCGGCGGCGCGTGGTTGTTGCTATTACGCTGCACGGCCGAGTGCGATTAGGACCGGCACTTGCGTTCTACGCCAGGGAAATTCGCAGGCATTACTTGAACCCGATGTCGCGCCAGCAGGCAATCGCGCTCGGCGACGCGTGCCGTCGGATCAGCGTGCCTCTCAAAGCCGGTGCCGAGCGGTCGGTGCGGGCAGATCGTCGAAGTTCGGCGAGAGTGACGGCGGTCGAAGGCGACATCGGTCACCGGTGAGGCGCCACCGAGTCTAACGGCGTTGCCGCCCAGTCGCATTGTGGTTTCCCGTGTTTCCACAGTTTGCTAAAACTCGATCACGTGGTTCCGCATGGGGCACAAGCGGAATGGTTACCCATTGGTAATTACCGTTTGAAACAGTTGGGGCCGGTGCAGTGGATGATCGGGCGCTCCCGATTTCGGTGCTGACCAGGGAATTCAAGCTCAGTCGAAGCGGCTTGGTGTGACGTCACGTCAAACATCTTCGGGGATACCAACGTTCGATTAGAGACACTCAGCCCTCGCTTAGTTACGTTCATCGCTGTTCAGTGCCTCACCAATCCACCTGCCGAGGAGTTCCCCTTGCACGCCACCGTTCGCCCCTATGCCACCGCTGGCGTGGCTCTGGTCGGAGCCAGTCTTGTTGCGGTCACTCCGTTGTCTGCGCCGGTGCCGGTTCGGTCTGATATCCAGTCCCACGCAGTCGCGTTGACGGGGGCGTTCCAGGATGTCCTCAATGCCGCGTCGGCGAATGTCACGACGATGCTCAACAACTGGTATCTGGCGCCCGAGGTGGGGATGCAACAGTTTTGGGCCAACCAGATGGACTACTGGGATCGCCTACTCAACGACCCGTCGGGTTCCACCAACGATGTCAACGAGCAGATCCAGCTGCACCTGAACGCCGTGGTCTCCGGCTGGGCACTGCAGAACGAGACCGACGCGACGCACTCCACGGTGCTCAACCACACGATGGACGGCACGCATGCGCTGATGTTTGGCCAGATCGGCGGGTATATCCCGGCCGATGTCGATGCCAGCCAGATCATGCCGATCATCGACTACCTGGGGTCGCCCGCCAGTGCGGTGCTGATGGGGATGATCGGACCGGGGATCAGCCCGTGGGTGGCGTTGCTCAACAGCATCACCGACCACGACAGGCCTGGGCGACACCCTGATCAATATGGGCGGCGCCTTCTTCAACGGCGCCACCTTGAACCTGGACGCACTGTTGCCGATGATCAACGGGTTCGGGGTATTTCCCGCGGGGATGAACATGGATCACCTGGACATCGCCTTCGGTGGACTGTTGTCGCCGGGCGCGGTCGCGGTCGGCCCGTATCAGGTGCTCGGCCCCGGTGGGGAGGTCGCCGCATCGGTGCCCGCGGTCGGCGGGTCGATCTTCCAAAGTGTTGGTATCGAATTCAGCGGAGTGCCGGTTCTAGGAACCCTCGATCTCAACAGTGCCGGCATCGGGCCGATCGCGGCCTGGCAGGCCTGGGGCCAAACCGTCGGCGCCCTGCTCGGGTCGGGCTGGGATGGCAAGGGCCCGGTCGTGGTCACCCCGCCGTTGGCTGGTGCGGAGCTGCCCCTGCTGCCCACCGACGCCCTCGACGACGGCGGCACCGGTGCGGCGACTGATGCGTTCGGCTGGCTGGGCGACCTGCTCGGCCTCTGACCCCCCGAAAATCTTTTTCCCCCAACTTCTTAGAGAGGTTTCCCTCACGATGAATCGCGATCGCACTATCCGGAGCCACTCCTGGGCAATCGGAGCCGCCAGTGCAGTGGGCGCATTCCTGGCGTTCGGAATGGTCCCGCTGAGCGTGGCGCCGCCGACTCAGGCCGACGAATTCGATTGGATCGTTGATCTTTTCGATTCCTCTGCGTGGCTGGCCGCCGGGCCGGCCGACGCCGGCACCTTTGACTGGACCACCATGCTGGATCAGTGGTTCTACGAGCCGATCCACGCTTCCCTGGAGGGCTGGATCAACAGTGATTTCGGGGAGCTGGTCAACGGCTGGATCAATACCTCGGCCGGCCAGTTCCTGATCGGTGATGGCACCGATGGCACCGAAGCCAACCCCGATGGTGGCAACGGTGGGCTGTGGTTCGGCGATGGCGGAGACGGTTGGGACAGCACGACGGCCGGTGTTGCCGGTGGTGCTGGCGGCAATGCGGCCGGCTGGCTGGGCAACGGCGGGGCCGGTGGCGACGGTGGTGCGGGCGCCGACGGTGGTGACGGCGGTGCCGGCGGCCTCTGGATGGGCAGCGGCGGCAACGGCGGTAACGGCGGTGCCGCAACCGATGCCGTGGCCAACGGCGGTAACGGCGGCAACGGCGGGGATGCTTCTGCCTGGTTCTTCGGCAACGGCGGAGACGGTGGTCTCGGCGCGGCCGGAGCAACGGGTGTCGCGGGGACCTACGCCAACGGCGGTGACGGCAACGGCACCGGTGGAGGCAACGGCGGCAACGGCGGAAACGGCGGGCGCAGCAGCTTCATGTTCGGCAATGGCGGCAGCGGTGGCAACGCAGGGGATGCGGGGGCCGGGGGCAATGGCGCTACCGGCACCGCCGATCACGTCAATGGTGGCAACGGCGGTAACGGCGGGTGGAACGGCGGCAGCGCGGGTGCAGGCGGTGGCCGAGGCTCGTCCATCTACACCAGCCCCATGTACGGGCACGCCGGACAGGCTGGCATGGCCGGCGATGGCGGCGATGGCGGCGCCGGCGGCAACGCCTACCAAGACGCCACCGGTCACTACCTCGGCAACGGCGGCGACGGCAGCTACGGCGGCGACGCCGGCACCGGAGAAGGCGCCAACGGTGGAAACGGCGGCACTGGCGGCACCGGCCTCAACGGTGGCAACGGAGGCGACGGCGGCGGCAGCTGGAACTACGGCACCGGCAACGGCGGCAACGGTGGTAACGGCGGAGATGCCACCGCCGGCCAGGCTGGCAACGGCGGCGAAGGCGGCGCCACCTTGGGCGGTGCCAGCGGCCATGGCGGTGACGGAGGCAACGGTGCCACCGACGACGCAGACGTGAAGACCATCGGGGGTAACGGCGGATCCGGCGGCTTCATCGGAGGGAAGCTCCCCGGCGGTGCCGGAGGTAACGGCGGCACCGGTACCTACGCCGGCGGCAACGGCGGTGCTGGCGGAGATGGCGGCGGAAACGGCGGCAACGGCGGCACCAGTACCGGCTGGAACGACGGGGCCGGCACCATCTGGAGTCGAGGCGGTAACGGTGGCGACGGCGGCGCCGGCATCATCGGCTACGCCCCCGTGGCCGGCGGTGCTGGAGGCGTCGGTGGGGCCGGCGGTGACGGCGCCACCGGTACCGGAGTGGTCAGTGCGGGCGGCAACGGCGGTAACGGTGGTAGCGGAGGAGGTACAGCCGGCGGGAACACGGCCGGCAATGGTGGCAGCGGCGGCAGCGGCGGCAGCGGTACGGCCTCCGGCGGCAACGGTGGTGCCGGCGGTGCCGGCGGAACGGCTTCTGTCCCCCTTACCGGTGGCGAAGGCGGTATCGCCGGGAATGGTGGGGCTGGCGGCGCCGGTGGCGACAGCGGCGGTGTCACCTTGCACGCCGACAACCCCTACGGCCTCGGACCCAGCCATGCGGGTAATGGCGGTGACGGCGGCGTGGGCGGAACCGGGACCATCGGCGCCAGCGGCAACGGCGGGGCCGGCGGCAACGGTGGCAATGCGCACGGCACCGTGAACGCCGGCAGCGGTGGCAACGGGGGCGCCGGCGGCACGGGTGCGGACGGCGCGCCCGCGGCCAGCCCCGCACACGGGCCCGGTGGTGACGGCCGCGACGGTGGCACCGCCGGTAACGGCGGCCAGGGCGGAACCGGCGGCACGGCTGTCTCCGGCAACGGCGGAACCGGCGGTGCTGGTGGAGCGGGCGGCACTGGTGGAGCTGGCAGCAAGGGCGGCAACGGCGGCACCGACGCGGGCGGCAACACGCTGCCCGGTGGCAGCGGCGGCGATGGCGGTACCGGCGGTAACGGCGCGGCCGGTGGCGCCGGCGGCACCAGCGCCAACGGGACCAACGGGGCCCATGGCGCGGCCGGTGCGGCCGGTGCAGGTGGAGCGGGCGGCGCGGCCGGGAACGGCACTCCGCCGGGCCAGCCCGGCACCAACGGCGGTAGCGGTCAACCCGGCTGACCCGATGACGAGCAGACGCAGACTCGCACTAAAGGCGCCGTGCGCGTGCGAGTTTGCGTCTGCTCGGAAGCACCGATCCGGCCAAGGTACGATTTCCCGCGGTGGCGTGGCAGAGCGGCCTAATGCACTCGCCTTGAAAGCGAGAGACGGCTAACACCGTCCGGGGGTTCAAATCCCTCCGCCACCGCCATTCAAGCCAGGCGGCAGTACCGCCTGATATTCGGTCTTACTGCGACCGCCGGGATCGGCGCAGCGAAAGACTGGTGTCTTGTCCGGTGGTCATGTGTCTCGCACTAGCGACTCTGGGTTTCAAGTGCCGGTGAAGGATTCGCACTCGGCACGCGGCCTAGTTCCCGATCAACCGGTTGAACAGTTTTTCGTCTACGGGTGCGGCAATCGCTCAAGGAGAATCGGTTTCGGCCATGTCGGCGCCCGAGAGAGCCATCGGCGCACTGCTGCACCGTTGGCGATTCGGGCGGCAACTAGCCTGAAGGTCCCCCTTCGGAGGCCCGTTCCATCCGAAACGGCGGATACATTATTGAATTATGTATCTAATATACAGAAATAGCTGACCTTAATCACATGTGATAGCAACTCAATATCGATGCAGTAGCGTGCTACCCCTGCGGAGTAGTCAGTAATATATACATTTATGGGGCGGGCCCGCCGACCCCGGTTGCGGTCGCAAGCGAGCGGGCGACTGAACTTCCGAGCGGAAAAATGTTGGCGCACTGCAACAAAGCCTGGCTAACATGACGGCATGCAACGTCCAGCTCGTCGACGCACCCCCAGTGACCTTCCCGGATTGGACATCGCCGAACAGAAGTCGTGGCAGAACTTCCTGCATGCCGCGCTGCGCTTTAACGCCACGATGGACCGCTGGCTGACCGAAGCGCATCAACTCTCCGTCATCGACCTGCGGGTGCTGGACATCCTGGACAAGTCCGACGGCGGTGCGGCACGGATGGGTGATCTGGCCGACGTGCTGGGTGCGACCCCGCACCATATGACCAAGCGGATCCGTCGGCTCGAGGAGCGGGGTTTGGTTCAGCGCGAACAGAATTCCGACGACAGGCGTGGAGTGGTCGCTCGGATCACCGCGGACGGCCGGCGGGTGGCGGGGCATGCCAGTCTCAACTACGCGCAAGGGGTCAAGACCCATCTCATTGGCACTTTGTCCCGGCGCCAGCTTGCCACACTTGAAGAGAACTGCCGACGAATCAATTCCGGCTTGAGGCAGGCCGACTCGACGCTCTATGTCTCCAGAGCGGCCCAGGGCGAGTCAGCCACCAGGCCGCCGCTCTGATCTGCGTCAACGCTGGCGCGCCCTGAGGTGCGTTTGCTCGCGGACCGCTTCGCGCACGTGGGGAGTGGTGGAAAAAAAGATGACGACTGTTCAGTGCGGGCGCCGACTGCTCGTCGCTGCTTGGACTGAGCACTGCCTGTGGCCAGCAAATACCGGCGCGGCACCGCTGAGTCGGTGCCCCGCTAGAACAGGTTCTGATTGTTGATGGCCGATTAGTTGCCGGTTGAACCAATCAGGCCGCTCTATATCTTTGCTGTAAGCTGCCGCAAACGCCCTCCGAGCAGCTCTGATGTCACGACCGTGTGCGTTGCGGGCAGCCGGCGAGCTTCGTTGATGTATGCAGAAGGATACAAACCGCCACGATTTTGGTAGTCACCGTGCGAGGGGTTTCGGTACCGTCGCCCGCCGTGGAGGAGACTGGTGCGCAAGGGCCGACGATGCGGCTGCCGGGCCTCGAAGACATCGAACAGAATTCCTGGCACGAGTTCGTCGAGTCATCGACGGGTCTGTTGGCCGCTCTGAATAGAAGTCTGATGGGGCGGCACCGGCTGGACCTGTCTGAGCTGCGGCTGTTGGACGTTCTCGCCAAGTCCGACACCGGTTCTGTCCGAATGAGCGATCTGGCGGCGGCCCTGATGCTGCTTCGCAGCCGGGTCACCTGGTTGACCCGCCGGCTGGAAAGCCGCGGCCTCGTCCGCCGAATTCCCATCCCCGGTGATGGGCGGGGGGTGCGGGCCGAACTCACGCCCGAGGGCCGAATGAGGTTGGGGGAGGCCCGCAAAACCTACGCCGAACAGATCCGCCGGCTCTACGTGAACCAGATGTCCCGCCAGCAAATGCTTGCGCTGGGTGCCAGCTGCCGTCAGATCAACGCGTCGCTGGAGGCAGCGGAGCTTCCGAAAAAGTCGACGCTGGATTGAGTCGCTCGCCTCTTGCCCAACTGCTCGGCGCGAAGTTTCCGAATCAACCTCCAGTCGCCGGATCGCGTGGCTACCATCGCCCGGCATGGGGCACCTGCGGGCTCTTGAGCAGCCAGTGTGGGAACTGCCTGTGCTTGACGCGGATGAGTGCACGTGCGTGCACCAGTTCATGGACTCCTCGTCACGCCTGCTTGCTGCGTTGAATGACAGCCTGGTCCACGCCCACGGGCTGACTCTTTTTGAGGTCCTTGTGCTGGACCGGCTGGCCCGTTCGGAGACCGGTTCGGCCCGGATGCGGGACCTCGCTGAGGCTTTCGCGCTGGCGCCCAGTCGGGTGACTTCGCTGATCGGCCGGCTGGAGGCCCAGGCCCTGGTCGTCAGGCGTCCGCACCCGACCGATCGCCGGGCAGTACTTGGCCACATCACCGCTGCGGGCCGGCAGCGCTACGCGCCCGCGGCGGTCACCTACGCCCGCGGCATTCGTGCGTACTACCTCGACCAACTGTCGCGTCAGCAGGTGATCGCCCTCGGTGACGTCTGCCGGCGAACCGGCCTTCCTGAGCAGTCCTGAGCGCAGTTCGGAGTCCGCGTCCCGGCTGGCAGCACCCGAAAGGTCGCTCGAAAAATTCTCAGGGAACGGGGCCTTACAGGCGAGCTACGATGCGTCTCGGCCGGACCGTTCGCGTCGGGTTAGATGCCCGTGACCTGCGTTGACGCGAGGTTAGCCGCATGTTAGCTATGGTTCGTCTAATAGGGCTCCTTGCTGCATCCAAACGACTTGACACCTGTTTCTACAGTGCCATTCTGGACTTAGTGGCAGCGCCGCCTCATCCCAGTTCAACGCCTATTTCGCGCCGACGAGACGCGAAATGGGCTCAAGTGAACGTGTTTCAATTCTTACTCGCCGGTAATTTCCAGTTGAATCATTCAGCGGCCGACAGGAATTTGCTGGCCGTCAAAGTTAATGCGTGTACCTGGGGTTTTTCGAGCCCGTTAGATTGCCAACGGTGGGTAGGGGCGATGCCTTTGAGATCAAGCGCTTCCTGACTGCTGATTTTCAGGTCGCCCTCAGTTACGTTCCGTGTGCTGAGTCACATGACCTGAAGGAGCTCCCTTGCACGCCATTCTTCGCCCCTACGCAGCGGCCGGTGTCGTCATCGCCGGGACCGGCCTGATCGCTGCCACGCCGGTTGTCGCGCCGGCGCCGGCGCCGGCGGTCGCCTCAGTTGCTGACGTCGCGCTCACGGGACTGTCCAACTTCGTTGACACCTGGCAGGACGTGATCAACACCACGAATGCCAACCTTTCGATCCTGAAGGACAACTACATGCTGGCCCCCGGTGTGGCATTCCAGCAGCTGTATGCGAACTGGATGGGCTACATCGACCAGTTCCTCAACGACCCGAGTAGCAGCACCCTGGCTGCCATCAATACCGAGATCCAGCAGAACTGGGTGGCGGTCCGCGACGGCTATACCCTCCCGCTGGACGTGTCTTCTAAGACCCTGGACACGGTTACCAACCACACGATCGACGGGTCGCTCACGACCGGTCATGCCGTGATCCTCGCGCAGGTTCCGGGATACCTGCCGGCCGGCACCGACGTGGACATGGTGAATTCGATCCTCAACTTCATGGTCTCGCCGCTGTCGGGAATCATCATCGGCATGCTGGGGCCGGGCATCAGCCCTTGGGTCGCGCTGCTGAACAGCATCACCGACGGTGACAGCTTCAGTGAGATCCTCGCCAACACCTGGGGCGGCTTCCTGAACGGCGCCACCCTCAATCTCGATTTCGTGCTGCCTTCGATCAACGATGCGGGCTTCCTCCCGGCGGGAATGAGTCTGGACCACTTGGAATTTGCCTTTGGTGGTCTGCTCAGCACCGGTTCGGTGCAGCTGGCCACCTACCAGTCGATGGGAGATGACGGCGAGGTAGACGCCTCGGTTCCGGTTGTCGGAGGCTCCATCTTGAACTCTCTCGGTTTGCAAATGGTCGGCGTTCCGTTGCTTGGGCAAATCGTCGCTGAGGGCCAAGCGATCGGTCCGATCGCGGCCTTCGAGATGTGGGGACAGGTCATCAGCGCGCTGTTGGGCTCGGGCTGGGACGGGGAAGGCACAGTTGTCGTGAACCAGCCCGCGCTCGGAGTCGACCTGCCGCCGATCCCCGACGACTTCACTGCCGAAGCCACCAACTTCTTCGGCGGGTTCCAAGACTTCTTCGACAGTATCTTCGGCTGATCCTCCCCCTCCAAAACTCAACTGCCCCAAATCTTTACATCTTAGAAAGGTGTTCCTCAATGAGTCGTCGTCACAGCAGCAGCCGGCGCCGCGGTCAGCATGAGGCTGGTCAGTCGCGCCGCAAGCGGGTGATCGGTGCCAGTGGTGCCGCCACTGCGTTCTTGGCGTTCGGGATGACGCCACTGGCGGGACTTCCGTCAGCACAGGCCGACGACGGTCTGGATTGGCTGTTGGACCTGTTTGGCCCTGCGGCGTCGGCGGCCGATCCGCTGCCGGCTGCCGGCGACTTCTTCGACATGTCCACGATCATCAGCCAGTGGTTCTACGAGCCGATTCACTTCGGTGTCGAGGCCTGGATCAACAGTGATCTCGGTGAATTGGTCAACGGCTGGATCAACCAATCTTCCGGCCTGTTCTTGATCGGTGATGGTGCCGACGGAACCGCCCTCAACCCCAACGGCGGCGACGGTGGACTGTGGTTCGGCGACGGTGGTGCAGGCTGGGACAGCAACGATGCGGCTTTGGTCGGCGGTACCGGCGGAGACGCCGGGTGGTTCGGCAACGGTGGTGCCGGTGGCGACGGCTTCGAGACTAGTGCCGGCGGCAACGGCGGTAGTGGTGGCTCGTTCATGGGCATCGGCGGTGACGGCGGTGCGGGCGGACTCGGTGTCGGTGCCGGCGGCAGTGGCGGCGCCGGCGGCAATGGCGGCGACGCGGTTGGCTGGTTCTTCGGTACCGGTGGCAACGGCGGCGCCGGAGGCAATGGCACCGCCGGCGCCAACGGTAGCTATGCCAACGGCGGCACGGGCATTGGCGGCAATGGCGGCAACGGAGGGGCCGGCGGCGCTGGTGGTCGCAGCGGCTACCTATTCGGTAACGGCGGCAATGGCGGGGCTGGTGGTACCGCCGGCGCCGCGGGAACCGCCGCTAATGGGATCGACGATGGCATTGCGGCCCACCTGAATGGAGCCGCCGGCGGTGCCGGTGGCAACGGTGGTGCGGGCGGCGCCGCCGGCGAGAAGTTCGACGGCTCCTACGGACACGCCGGCCAGTCGGGTACGGCAGCCGTGGGCGGCGCCGGAACCGATGGCGGTGACGCCTATAAGGACTCAAGCGGTGACTACCTCGGCAACGGCGGCGCCGGAGGCCGCGGCGGAGCCGGTGGCGCCGGGGCTATCGGTGCTGATGGCGGAGCGGCCGGCAACGGCGGCGCCGGGATTACCGGCGGAATCGGCGGGGCCGGGGGCAACGGCGGTTCTGGACAGAACGACGGCGTCGGCGGGGACGGCAGTGCCGGCGGTGCAGGCGGCTTCGGTTCGCTCGTAGGTGGCAACGGAGGCGCCGGAGGCGCTGGGGGGGCCGCGACCCTCGGGGTAGGCCAGGGGGGCCACGGTGGCAGCGGTGGCGCCGGCGGTAATGCGGCCACCGACGACGAAACCGTGAAAACCACCGGCGGCAGCGGCGGTGCCGGCGGCGTCGGTGGCGCCAGTGGTTACATTCCGACCACCACCGGAACCGCTCGCAATGGCATCGGCGGAGACGGTGGCGATGGCGGAGCTGCCGGCACCGGCACCTACATCGGCGGTAACGGCGGCGCCGGCGGAAACGGTGGTGGCGGCGGCGGTGGCACCGCAAGCGCCGGCGGTGACGGCGGCCACGGCGGCGACGGTGCTGCCAGCACCGGTTGGAAGTCTGGCGACGGAACCGTCTTCAGCAAGGGCGGCAACGGCGGTAACGGCGGGACCGGCGGTGCGGTCGGGTCTAACGGTGCCGCCGGTCGCGGCGGTGACGCCGGTGACGGGGCCGACGGGGCGACCGGGAACGGCGTGATCAGCGCCGGCGGTAATGGCGGTAATGGCGGCACGGGCGGTAGCGCAGCGGCAGCCCTTTCTACCGGCGGCGGCTACGGTGGTCAGGGCGGTAATGGGGGCAGTGGCGGTAACGGCACGGCCATCGGCGGTAACGGCGGCAACGCTGGTGGTGGCGGCCTCGCGCAGCTGCAAGGTGGTAGCGGCGGCAACGGCGGTGCTGGCGGTAACAGCGCCGGCGCCAGCGACCCTGCTAATCCGTTCGGCGCCAGCCGCGCTGGCAATGGTGGTAGCGGTGGAGGTGGTGCCAATACGGCTGGCGGCTCTCTGAACGTCTTCCCGACCGGGCCCGCCGGTAACGGTGGTAACGGTGGTGCTGGCGGCAGCGGGGCCGGCGCCGTCAATGGCGGCAACGGCGGTGTCGGCGGCTCCGGCGGAAGTGGCTCCGGCGGTGGTAATGCCGGTGATGGTGGCGCCGGCGGCGCCGCGACGGGCACCGGTAACGGCGGTAACGGCGGTAACGGCGGACTCGGTGGGTCCTCCAAAGCCGGAGTCGCCGGGATCCCGCACCCGGCGGCTGCGGGTGGCGACGGTTACGCCGGTATCGATGGCGGCCAGGGCGGTGACGGCGGTAAGGGCGGTGCCGCCGTCACCGGCAGCGGTGGTAGTGGCGGAAACGCTGGTGCCGGCGGTGTTGGCGGCAACGGTGGCGTGGGCGGTACGGGCGGCGTCGACGCCAACGGCAACGGGTTGCGCGGCGGCAACGGTGGCGTCGGTGGTGCCGGTGGCACCGCCGGTACCGCCGGTGCCGGCGGTATCAGCACCAGTGGCAGCAACGGGGCAGCCGGCAACGACGCCAAGGACGGTAACGGTGGTGCCGGTGGCGCCGGTGGTGCGGGCGGCGTCGGGATCAACGGCGGGACTTCCGGCGACGGTGGCACTGGCGGCACAGGTGGTACCTCGGGCACCGGCAACGGGGGTGCCGGCGGTGTCGGTGGTGCTGGTGGCGCTGGCGCAGCGGGTGCGATTGGCAGCGCGACCACCAGCGGAACAGCCGGTGGCACAGGCGGCAACGGCGGTAAGGGTGGCGTCGGTGGCGAGTCCAGCACCGGTACCGATGGCCTGGCCGGAACCGGTGGCGCCGGTGGAGCCGGTGGTGTCGGTGGCGTTGACGCAGCAGGCAACGGTTTGAACGGCGGCAACGGTGGTACCGGCGGGGCCGGCGGCTCCGGCATCGGCGGTGGTCTCGACGGCAACGGCGGCACCGGTGGTGCTGGCGGTGCCGGCGGCGTCGGAATCAACGGCGGAACCTCTGGAGATGGTGGCAGTGGCGGCACGGGTGGTACTTCGGGTACCGGCAACGGTGGTGCCGGCGGTGTCGGTGGTGCAGGCGGGGCGGGGGCGGCCGGTGCGATTGCCAGCGCCACCACCGCCGGTACGGCCGGAGGTGCCGGCGGTAACGGCGGCAAGGGCGGCAGCGGTGGTGTCTCGAACACTGGCACCGATGGCGCTGCCGGTGCTGGTGGTGTCGGTGGTGTTGGCGGTGTTGGCGGCGTCGATGCCGCCGGCGCTGGCCTAGATGGCGGCCACGGTGGCAACGGTGGTGCCGGTGGTTCCGGCATCAATGGTGGCACTGACGGTGCCGGCGGTGCCGGCGGTGCCGGTGGCGTCGGTGGCGTCGGCAACCAGAACAAAGCTTCTGGTGACGGTGGTGACGGTGGCGCCGGTGGCACGTCGGGTAGCGGGGCTGGCGGCGTTGGTGGGGCGGGTGGTGCTGGTGGCGCTCAAGCCCAAAACGGGATCGCCGGCGATGGCGGCACGGGTGGTGCCGGAGGTGCCTCCATCAGCGGCAACGGTGGTGCCGGCGGAGTCGGTGGTACCGGCGGAGCAGGCCTCGCAGGCACGGCCGGAAACAGCGCGGCGACCGGGAAGGGCGGCAACGGAACAGCCGGCGGTGACGGCGGCAACGGCGGCCAGGGTGGCGTCGGCGGGACGTCCGTAACCGGTAACGGTGGTAAGGGCGGCACCGGTGGCGTCGGCGGTAAGGGCGGCACCGGTGGCGTCGGCGGTAACAGCGGCATCGTCTTTTCCGGCACACCCCCTGCGGGCGGTGCCGGTGGTGCCGGCGGTAACAGCGGTGACGGTGGTGCAGGTGGTGCCGGTGGCACCAGCACCAGCGGTACCGATGGGGTCGGAGGCAACGGCGGTGCTGGCCCGGCTGGCGGTGCGGGCGGCAAGGGCGGTAACGGCGGAGTCAACAGCGCAGGGACTGTCGGTGGTGTGGGCGGCGCCGGTGGCGTCGGCGGCTCCGGCGGTACCGGTGGTAGTCCTGCGCCCGGCGGTGTGGCCGGCACCAACGGCGCCACGGGTGCTACCGGCGTTAACGGCCGACCTGGCTGACATCACCTGGTCACCTACCGCGGCCGTCGGGTCCCTCACGGGGCTCGGCGGCCGCGGTCGCGTTTGGGGCCTAACCGTTCACTCTGCGCTCACGGCGCAACCCACTCGCACTTTCCCGCCCTGAGCGCAGAGTCAACGCCAAGAGATAGGCATCTCCGCGGCAATGGCGTTCATCAGCGCGGTGTAGCGCTTGGCCTCCGGGTCCTGGCCCGGCTTGCCGCTGGAGATCAGCCCGGCCGATAGCCCACGCTGCGGGTCGGTCCAGATGGCGCAGTTGACCAGGCCAAGATGGCCGAACGCGGCCGGCGCGCCGCGGCCGAACGGCCCGAACCGCTTGGACCCCAACATGAAACCGGTGCCCCAGCGCAGCGGCGCCAGCCCGGTCGCGACATCGGGGCGCAACCGGCGGCACTGCGCCGTCGCCCCGCGCAAGGTTTCCGGCGAGAGCACTCGCACCCCGTCGAGTTCGCCTCCGCGCCGCCAGATCTCGGCGAATCGCGACAGCTCGAACGCGGTGGAGATGGTGTTCGACGATGGCACCACCGTGGTCAGGAAGAACGGACTGTTGGTGACCGGGATGATCTCGTGGACCGACCCGCCGATCGCCTTGCGGAACACCGCGACACCCGCGCCGGTCGGTTGCTTGCCGGTGGCATGGCTCGGCGCTACCAGCGGAATATCTTGCGGGGCAACGCCATAATTGGTCCACCGGAAACCCAGCGGGTCCAGGATCTCGGTCGCCAGCACGTCCCGGATGTCCTTGCCGGTGGCCGCCCGCACGATCTCCCTCGTCAGCGGCCCCCAGGTCAGGGCGTGGTACATGTGCATCAGCCCGGGCGGGTACACCAGCCGCAGGTTGGCCAGCTGGGCCTGGGCGTATTCGGGGTCGTCGGCGCGATTGAGGTCGGGCTTGGGCCCGGTGGCAAACGGCACCCCGGCGCTGTGCGTCATCACGTGCCGAATGGTGGTGCGGTGCTTGCCGTGTCGGCCGTAGTCGGGCAGATAGTCGCTGACGCGGTCGTCCAGGGAGAAGGCGCCGCGCTCGGCCAGCATGTGTATCACGGTGCTGGTGATGGCCTTGGCGGTCGAGTACACGCAGAACGGGGTGTCGACGCTCACCGGTACCCGCTCCGCGTCGTCCGGGTCTTCCGGGCCGTTGCCCCAGCCGTGCCCGATCGCCCGGTTGAGCACCACGCGGCCGTTGTGGCGCAGGCACAACTGGATGGCGGGGTGCAGGCCGGCCGCATACCAGTGCCGGGCGGCCTGCCAGATCCGGTCCACGGCCGCCGGGTCGATACCGGAGTGGTCCTCGTCGCCGATCGCGGTGACGGCGTCGAGGTCGGCGGGGACACGGATGGTGCCGTCAGGTGTCATGCTCGCCAGGTTACGTGTGCGGCCCGGCGAACCTCAGCGGCGCGGCCCCCGGCCGAAATAGAGTTCCTGGGTCGCCACGCAGACCAGCTGCCCCGCCCGGTTGTACATCGTCGAGGTCGTCAGGCCGCGCCCGGCGACGCCGCTGGGCGTGAACTGATCCGACAGCACCCAGTCCGACAGGTCGACGGGCCGCTGAAACCACAGTGCGTGGTCGATCAGCGCGTTGAACGTGGCGGCCTGGTTGGTCGCCCGCATGGCCAGCGCCGCCTCGACCATCTTCGTGCCGGACAGGTAGGTCAGCAGGGCGCTGTGCATCACGGGATCAGCGGGCACCGCGTCGACCGGCTTCGACCACATTCGCAGCCGCGGGGACGGTTCGCCCAGGTCCACAGCCAAGCGTGGCGGCGCATCGACATACCGCACGTCGAACGGGTGCGGCTGGACCCAGTAGCCGCCCAGTTCATCGGCGTAGGCGGCCAGTTGTTCCTGCGACGACGGCAGCGAATCCGGGTCGGGGACATCCGGTATCGGCTGCTGGTATTCCGGTGCGTCGACGGCGGTGGTGAACGACGACAGCACTTCCAGCAGGATCTGGCCGTCCTGGCGGGCGGTGACCTGTCGCGTCGACAGCGTGCCGCCGTCGCGGGCCACCTCCACGTGCAGGTCGACCGGGCGACGGGCGTCCCCGGCCCGCAGGTAATAGACGTGCATGCTGTGCGGCAGCCGGTCCGGCGCGGTGCGACTGGCCGCGATCAGCGCCTGGCCGGCGATATGTCCGCCGACGATGTGGTGGATCCGGTTGTCCAGCTGGGTGGCCACGAAGTGCTCGTCGTCGACCCGGTCGACGTCGAGGGTGGCGATGATGTCGGCCAGGGCCGGTTGACGGTGGGGAACGTCGTCGCTCACGCGTGCGCACCCATCTCCATCAGGTACACCCCGGCGCCGATCAGCACCACGCCGCCGGCCATCACCGGTGTGAACGGATCGTCGAACAGGAACCGGGCCAGCACCGCGGTCAACGCCACCCCGACGCCCGACCAGACTCCGTAGGCAACCCCGACCGGAATGCCCCGCTTGAGCACCATCGCCAGCAACACGAACGACACCACATAGCCGACGGCCACCGGAATCGCCCACTGCCATCGGGAGAAGCCGTCGGAGGCGCGCATCGACAGCGTCCCGGCAACCTCGAAACCGATCGCCCCGAGCAGCAGGACCCAGGCCATCACTCGCCGGTGAACTCGGGCTTGCGTTTGCCCATCATCGCGCCGATGCCCTCCAGCAGGTCCTTCGACGCCAAGAACGCCGAGTTCCAGGCCGCGACGTAGCGCAGGCTGGCCGACACCCGGTCGGTGCGCTGCTCGTCGAGCACGTCCTTGATGCCGGCGACCGTCAGCGGCGGGTTCTCGGCGATCTCGGCCGCGGTGGCATGCGCGGCGGCCAGGCTGGCGTCGGCGTCGGCGTAGACGTCGTTGACCAGGCCGATCTTCTCCGCCCGGGCCGCGTCGATGTCTTTGCCGGTCAGCGCGAGCTCGCGCAGATGTCCGTCGGAGATGATCAGCGGAAGCCGGGCCAGGCTGCCGACGTCGGCGACGATCGCCAGCCGGACCTCGCGCACGCTGAACTTGGCGTCGGCGGAGGCATAGCGGACGTCGACCGCGGAGATCAGGTCCACCCCGCCGCCGATGCACCAGCCGTGGATCGAGGCGATGGTCGGCGTCCGACAGTCGGCGACCGCGGTGATGGCACCCTGCATGCGCTGCAGCTCGCGGTGGAAGTCCGCCCGCGGCCGGGCCAGCGCGCCGTCGGCCAGCATCGGCGTCATCGTGCCGCCCATCGCGGCCACGTCCAGTCCGTAGCTGAAGTTCTTGCCGGAGCCGGTCAGCACGATCGCCCGCACGTCGCGGTCGGCGTCCAGCTCGGCGAAGACCACCGGCAGCTCCGCCCAGAACGCCGGGCCCATCGCATTGCCCTTGCCCGGCCCGATCAGCGTGACCTGGGCGACGTGGTCTTTGATCTCGACGGTGACGGATTCATAGGTCTCGGCCATACCCCAGACCGTAGCGTGGTCTCATGGCCCCCGAACTGCGACCCGTTCCTGACGAGCCTCCCGCCGACGAACTCGCCGGCGCCGAAGCCGCGTGGGCGGTGCTGGAGCAGGTGTGCAGCGGCATCACCAGCGACGATTGGTCCAACCCGACGCCGTGTTCAGAGTTCGACGTCGCGCAGCTGACCGAGCACCTGCTGCACTCCATCACCCTCCTCGGCGGTGCCGCCGGCGCGGAGTTCCCGCCCCGCGATCCCGACGATTCGCTGGTCCGGCAGGTTGGCTCCGCAGCCCGGCCCGCGCTGGACGCGTGGCACGGTCGCGGCCTGGACGGCACCGTCACGATCGGGCCCAATGAGCTGCCGGCGAGGATGGCGGCCGGGATTCTGTCGCTGGAGTTCCTGGTGCACGCGTGGGACTACGCGACGGCGACCGGCCGTACCGTGAACGCGGCCGAGCCGCTGGCCCAGTACGTGCTCGGCCTGGCGCAAACGATCATCACGCCGGCGGGCCGAGTGCAAGCGGGATTCGACCAGCCTGTCCAGGTCGCCGACACCGCGCCGGCCCTGCAGCGGCTGATCGCATTCACCGGGCGGTCATAGCCTCGCAACCTGCTGGCCAATCCAGCGTCGCCCAAGCTGCCTAACGTGGGTGGGACATGGACATTGCCGGTTGGGTGTGGGCGTGCACGATCGTCGGCCTGGTGGGGCTCCTGGCGTTCGACTTCTTCGTGCATGTCCGCAAGGCGCACGTTCCGACGTTGAAGGAATCCGCGATCTGGTCCGCGGGCTATATCGGTGTCGCCGTGCTCTTCGGGTGCGGCGTATTGGCCTTCGGTGGAGCCGACGCGGGCTCGCAGTACTTCGCCGGTTACCTCACCGAGAAGGCGCTCTCCGTCGACAACCTGTTCGTGTTCCTGGTCATCATGGCCAGCTTTCGGGTGCCGCGGGCGGACCAGCAGAAGGTGCTGCTGTTCGGGATCGTCATGGCGCTGGCCGCGCGGACCGGCTTCATCTTGCTCGGTGCCGCGCTGATCAACCGTTTCGCCTGGGTTTTCTACTTTTTTGGCCTGCTCCTGCTGCTGGCGGCGGGCAACATGCTCAGGTCGGGCGGCGCAGAGGAGGCCCACCGAGCTCCCGATGTCATCGTCGGGTTGGTGAAGAAGGTGGTGCCCACCAGCGAGCGTTATGACGGCGACCGGCTGTTCACCCGCATTGAGGGGCGCTGGGCGATCACCCCGATGGTGTTGGTGATGCTGGCGATCGCCGGCACCGATGTGCTCTTCGCACTCGACTCGATCCCGGCGATCTTCGGCCTGACCCAGAACAGCTATCTCGTGTTCACCGCGACGGCCTTCTCCCTATTGGGCCTGCGGCAGCTCTACTTCCTGATCGACGGCCTGCTCGACCGGCTAGTGTACCTGTCCTACGGACTGGCGGTGATTCTGGGCTTCATCGGCGTGAAGCTGATCATGCACGCGATGCACGAAGGGGGCGTCGGCGGCATCGAGATCGGCACCGGCCCGTCGTTGCTGGTGATCGTCGGCGTGCTCACGGGCACCGTCATCGCCTCACTGCGGCACCGCCGGCACGTAACCCAAAGCGAGCGCGAGCGCGATCCGGAGCTGGTGCTCCGGCGCTGAGTCAGATCCGGCCGAGAGGGGAATAAGGCCGTTGTCCGCCTCACTCGGAAATTGCCGGAGGCCCGGCACAGGTGCGCTGGCCGCGAGTGGGAATTTGACGACGCGACACGCCCGTGTCACGTCGTCAAATTCACACTGGGCGCCTATTTTTCCATCCCCCACGACGGGGCGCAGCCCCTAGCTCCGCTCTGAGCGACAACTTTCGGAGCGTGGCAGTCCCTGAGCTATTTGTCGCGCAAAGGCGGGCAATAGCCCATACGAACGGGTTTCCGGGTACGGGCTACACCCGTTCCAGGTAGAAGTAGAAGTAGCGACCGTTGTCCAGCACTGCGTCCTTGCCGTTCATGATGCCCAGCACAGTGTTGTCATCGACCCGCTTGAAGTGATCGTGGGTGGGCTGGCCGTCGTAGACCATGGTCGCCACCACCTCGCCGCGGAACTCCTCGGCCCACAGGCTCGCCTCGCCCTTGCCGAGCTTGATGTTGGAGAACTTGTTGCCGTCTTCGTCCAGGCACACCAGCGGCTGCACGTCGGTGACCGAGTTGAACGTCTTGCCGAACCAGCGGGCCTTCTCCAACAGGCCGTTCATCTTGTGACCGGTGACGAACTCGCCGCCGCGCCACTCGCCGATCATCTGCTCGACGGTGGCCGGCGGCAGCGTCGCCCAGAACTCGTCGATCTCGGCGTCGGGGATCTGGTCGGTGCGCTCCTTGAGCGCGTTGAACGTGGCGCGGGCCTGCTCGTCATTCATCGTGGGCATCGTTTCAGGCGGCCTTGTTCACGGCCCGCTTGAGGCCGAACAGCAGTCCGTGCGCCAACACCGCGGCGACCCCGGGCAGGCGGTTGTCGGCGCTGACGGTGTAGCTGATCTCCGTGCCGGATCCGGTCGATCGCAGCGCCACGTCGCCGATGTAGTTGCGGAAGGGGATGCCCGAGACGCCCCGGTAGCTCAGCCGCTGATCCGGCTCGAACGCGATGATCTCTTCCACCAGCGGCGCCATCCCCGGCACCGCCTGGATACGACGCTGAGCTCCGACGCCGTTGGGCGCAGGCGTTCCCGGCCGGATCACGGTGATCTTCAATCCGGGGGCCCAGCCGGACATGCCCTCGTAGTCGGTGAGCACCGTCCACACCTGAGCCGCGGATGCGGCGACGGTGGCAGTCGCGGTCGCGTGCATTTCAGTTCCTCCTCAGCGGTACTTCTCAGCGAACCGTAACAGCGCGTCGTTCTCCTCCGGCGCGCCGATGGTCACTCGGACTCCGTCTTGCCCGTAGGGGCGGACCACGATGCGGGCTGCGGCGGCCGCGGCGACGAAGTCGGTGGTGCGCTCGGCCAACGGCAGCCACACGAAGTTGGATTGCGAATCCGGCAGCTCGAACCCGGCTTCACGCAGCCCAGCCGAGACCCGGGCCCGCTCGGCGACCACCGCGTCGGTGCGGGCCATCAGCTCCTCTGCGGCGTCCAGCGAGGCGATCCCGGCGACCTGCGCCACGCTGGACACCGTGAACGGCACGTAGACCTTTCCCAGCGCGGTGATGATCTCCGGATCGCCGACCGCATAACCCAGTCGCAGACCGGCCAACCCGTAGGCCTTCGAAAACGTGCGCAGCACAACCACATTGGCGTGGCGTCGGGCCAACCCCAGGCTGTCGGGGAGCAGGCCGTCGCGGATGTACTCCACATAGGCCTCGTCGATGGCGATCAGGATGTGCGGTGGCACCGCGGCGACGAACCGCTCCAGCGCCTCGGGGTCGACGACGGTGGAGGTCGGGTTGTTCGGGTTGCAGACGAAGATCAGCCGGGTGCGGTCGGTGATGGCCGCCAGCATCGCATCCAGGTCGTAGGTGTGCTCGCGCAGCGGCACCTGCACCGGCACGGCGCCGGCGGTGCGTACCTGCAGCGGGTAGATCTCGAAGCTGCGCCAGCCGAACACCACCTCGTCGCCGGCGCCGGTACTGATCTGGATGAGCTGCTGACACAGGCTCACCGATCCGCAACCCGCCGCCACGTGCTCCGGGCCGAAGCCGACATGCTCGGCCAACCGGGCGCGCAGTGCGGCGTAGCCGTTGTCGGGGTAGCGGTTGGTGGTGGCCAGGGCGGCTTCGACGGCCTTGGCCACGCTGGGCAACGGGGGGAACACCGTCTCGTTGCTGGCCAGCTTGATCGATCCGGGGACCGTCTTACCCTCGACGTAGGCCGGCAGCGCGGCGATCTCCGGGCGCAGTCTGGCGGTCACGGACCACAGCATATGTGGAGGGTTTCCGGTCTACTTGCCCGCGGTTTCAGAACTGCGGGAGTGATCCGGTACCCTCAACAAGTTCGAGGAGGCGTGCCAGAGCGGCCGAATGGGACTCACTGCTAATGAGTTGTCCTCTTTACGGGGGACCGGAGGTTCAAATCCTCTCGCCTCCGCCACGGCCGAGCTTGCTCGACCGACAACTGAAGACCGGCGCCCGTAGCTCAACGGATAGAGCATCTGACTACGGATCAGAAGGTTGGGGGTTCGAATCCCTTCGGGCGCACATTTTTTCATCGGTTACGGATCGCCCCGGCTTTCGCCGGGGCTTTTCTGTTTGGTGGGCCGGTAGTTGTGGCGGCGGGGTATGCCGGCTCTCCAGACCCCAAACTTCCCCTAATTAGGTTAGCCTTACCATACAGTGTGTCGGATGCCTTCGTGTTCCGCTCGTGACTGGCGAAGACGGCTGCGGATCGCCGCGGGAGGTTAAGGGTTGTGGCTGCGCGAATTGGGTTGGGTGATCTCGAACGCACGGTCATGGAGTGCCTGTGGTCGGCGTCGGGGGCGTTGACCGTCCGCGAAGTTCACGCTTCGGTGGCGGTGAAGCGAAACCTCGCCTACACCACGATCATGACTGTGCTGCAACGGCTTGCGAAGAAGAACCTGGTTGTCCAGCGGCGTGACAATCGCGCCCACCGCTACGTGCCGACGCGGGGCCGTGCCGAGCTGGTCGCCGAACTGATGTCGTATGCGCTCGATCAGGTTGCCGACTCCTGCGGGCGCGAAGCCGCGTTGGTGCACTTTGTGGAACGCGTCGGCGCCGACGAAGCCACAGCGCTGCGGCGGGCGTTGGCTGAACTCGACGGCGCTTGACGGCGGGGGTCTTCGATGACGTCGTCGCCGCGGCTACGATCGACCGCTTCTTCGATCGCTGCGCTGCGCGGGGGTATTCGGCGCGAACCACGCGGTCTTGGCCTGCCAGGATCGCGCCAGCCCGTAGGCGAAGATCGACACCGACAGGCAGACGCAGGCCCAGATCGCCGGGCCACCGTCGCGGCCGAGATAGATCGAGACGATTCCGACCACGCAGCCCGCCACCGCGGAAGTCATCGCGGCCAGGTAGAGGACGAGCGTGGTCCTGGCCCGGTGATCATGCCGCAGCGACAGCATCAGCCGCGCGACGTAGCCGGTCAGGTACAGCAACACCGCACTGCCCGTCACCTCGAAAGCGGTCACCCAGTGGTCGCCGGTCAGAACGGCGAACATGTCCGGCTCGAAGCCCCGGTCAGTGTTGAAGAACGCCACCAGCATCACCGCGACGCACAAACCCACCGGCGCCAGGAGGTGCTTGCGCATGATCGGCCAGACGTGCGCGGGATCGGTGAGGCGCACCAGCATGTGGTAGATGTTTCCGATCACCCCGGCGAGCAGGCACAGCCAACCGAGTGCCTGCTGGGAGTTCCACCGCCCCAGCAGGCTGTACAGGGTAGGGCCCAGCTCGGTGCCCGCCCACGGTGTCAGCAGGAGCAGTGCGCAACCCTCCATCGCGATGGCGAAGGTGGCGCCGGCTTCCCAGCGCGACGACCAGGTGTCGCGGCGAACCCACAGGCAGTAGAGGACCATCGCCACGGTGGCCACGATGAACGCAGGTGTCATTGCGCGCCGATCACCGTCTCGTCGCCGTTGGCGGTGAACCAGGCGCTCTTGGCCTGCCAGGATCGCGCGGACCCGTAGGCGAAGGTTCCCACCGATAGGCAGATGCAGAGCCAGATGCCGGGGCTGGCGTCGTCGCCGTCGGCCCAGGTCGAACCGGCCACGATCAGGCATGCCGCGGTGGCGAATGCCATCGAGACGAAGTAGAGGTCAATGGTGGACTTGGCGCGCGGATCGTGTCGCAGGGTCAGCATCAGCCGGCTGACGTAGGCGCTGAGGTAGAGCACCAGGGCGCAGCCCACCAGTTGGTACAGCATCATCCAGGAATCAGTTCGCGGGGCGGCGAACACATCGGGCTGATAGTCCTGGTCGGAGCGCAGGTAGGCCGGCACCATCACGGCGACGCTCAGCCAGATCGGGATCATGAGCTGGCGGCGCATGAGCAACCGCACTTGATAAGGGTCGGCGAGGCGCACCAGCATGTGATAGATGTTCGCCGTGAGCGCCACGATCAGGCACAGGTGGCCGACCAGCTGTTGAATGTTCCACACCCCGAGGCCCTGGTGCAGCACCGGCCCGATCTTGCCGCCGGCCCACGGTGACATCAACAGCAGCGCACAGGCTTCCAACGCCAATGCGAAGGTCGCGGCGCTCTCCCAACGCGTCCACCAGGTGTCGCGGCGAACCCAGAGGCTATAGGCGACGACCGCCAACGTGGTGACAATGATTCCCGACGTCATCGAACGGTCTCACGACAGGGCTTGCGGGGGATTGGGCTGCGCAACCGGACGCTCGCTGCTGACGAACCACGCAGCTTTGGCCCGCCAGGAACGGGCTGAGCCATAGGCGAAGATGGCCACGGAAATGCACCCGCACAGCCAAATCAGCGGGCTGACATCGGATTTGGTCCAGGCGTTGCTCAAAAGCGCCATGATGGCCGCCACCGCGAATGCCGTCGAGGCGGTGTAGAGATCGACGGTCTCCTTGGCGCGCGGATCGGATCGCAGCATCGACAGCACCCGCGTCGCGTAGCCGGACAGGTAGATCAGCAGCAGCGACAACAGCACCCAGTAGGCGCGCGCCCAGGCGCCGCCGCCGCCGAGCGTTGAGAATCCATCGGGCCGAAATCCTGCGTCGGCAACGATGAACACCGCCACCATCGCCACCACGCCGACCTGTACCGGCAACCGGACGTGCAGGCGGAACATGGGCCGGAACTGGTCGAAGTCGGCCAGCCGCGCCAGTACGTGGTAGATGTTGGCCGCGATGGCGACCACGAAGCAGATGTGACCGGCCAGCTGCTGGACATTCCACATCCGCATGGCGCGGTGCACCCACGGGCCCAGGGTTTCGGCTGCCCACGGCGACATTAGTACGAGTCCCAGGGTCTCCAGCGCGATAGCCAGGGTGATGCCGATCTCCCACCGCGACCACCACGTATCCCGGCGCACCCACAGGGTGTACAGCGCCACCACCACCGTGGCACCAATTAACGCCGACGTCATACCGTCGACGGTACTTCCTGGCGGTCCTCTTAGACGGGCGGTTTGTCGAGATCCGCCTTCAGATCACCCAGGCGCAGCGGCCGTGACGCCGACTCCAGGTATTCGGCGACGGCGTCGTGCTCGATCAATCCGAACCGTACCTGCAGGTCGACGGGGTTGAGTCCGAAATACCTGGCAACTCGGATCAGATTGTCCGCGCTGATCAGCCGGCCTTCATGGGCCGCCTTGTAATACGCCGATTTGCGGTAGCCGAATGCCTCGTAGACCTCGGTCGCGCCGAGCGGCCTGCCCACGAGGTACGGCAACACTACGGTTGGGTCTTTGTGACGATCGTCCACAGCAATACACCTTAGCTCTTCTTCGTGGACCGCACAAGTATTTCAGAAACTCGGCGGAGCCTAATTCCTACTAAAACCGACTGGAAGTAAGCAATTCAAGCATTGCACGGGCTGCAATCCTGGTTCCAAGCGGGATAGCGGAAAGGTCGACCACATAGTCCGGCGAGTGCGGTGTGTAGGGGAACAATTGGCCGCGTTCGGCGGACTTGGCGTACACCTGTGGATCGGCGACCCCGACCAGGAGATATGCCAGTGGCACGTCGCGGTGCGGCCCTTTGAGCAGGTGGCAGTCCTCCGAGCCGGTCAGCGCCGGCAACTGGCGTACAACCTTGTCCGGGCCGAGCAGGTCGCCAAGCGCGGTGGCCACCCGCTCGGTGAGGGCCGTGTCGTTGACCAGCGGGGTTGCCCCGCCGGCCAGGGTGATCTCCGGTAGCCGGTCCTCGGGCATGCCGTAGCTGCGCGCGATGCCCGCGCAGATCGCCCGAATGCGGGTCAGCATCGTTTCGCGCACGTGCGGGTTGAACCACCGCAGGTTGACCTTGAGCCGTGCCCGGTCCGGGATGACGTTGTAGGCGCTGCCGGCCTGCACCGAGCCGACCGTCAGCACCGCGGTCTCGCTGGGTGCGACGGCGCGGCTGACAACGCTCTGGAACTGCACGACGGCTTGCGCCGCCATGAGCACCGGATCGCAGGCCAACTGGGGCATCGACCCGTGACCGCCGACGCCGTGGAACACGATGTCGAGCTGGTCGGTGCCGGCCATCCGCTCGCCGCCGACCGCGGCGACCATGCCGACCGGTACCGGCGCGGTGTGCATCGCCAGGAAGGCGTCCGGTCGGGGGGCGACGTCGTAGAGACCCGCGTCGACCATGGCCTGGGCGCCGGTGATCAGTTCCTCGGCGGGCTGTCCGATGAGCACCGCGGTGCCCGACCAGGACTCGGTGGTCTCGGCGAGCACCTTGGCCAGCCCCAACATCCAGGTCACGTGGGCGTCGTGGCCACACATGTGCCCGAGGGACGGGTTGCTGCTGGCGTAGTCCAGGCCGGTGGCCTCCGGCACCGCCAGCGCGTCCATGTCGGCCCGGTACATCACCACCGGGCCGGGGCCGTTGGCCAGGACCGCCACCACGCCGGTGCGACCGATGCCGGTGGTCACCGTGAAGCCGAGGTTGCCCAGTGCCTGCGCGGCGGTCCGCGCGGTGCGCACTTCGTGGAACCCCAACTCCGGGTTGCGGTGCAGGTCCTTGAAGATGTCGACCAGCCGTCGTGTGTCGGCGGCGACGATCCTGTCGATCTCGTCGATGCGGTCCGTCATTTGGCGCTCGCCATCCAGGTCTGGGCCCGGTCGAAGAGCCAGACCGCGGCCTGGTGCAACTGGTCGCCGACTTCCTTCTGCGCCATGCCTGCCGACGCCCTGGCCAGAGTGCCCTCGATGACGATGGCCAGCTTGAAAGCGGCCATCACCGTGTACCACCCGATGTGCGTCAGGTCGCGAGAGCTGCCCGCGGCGTACCGCGCCACCAGGTCATCGGTGGAGGCCAGCCCGTCCATGCCGGTCAGCGTGTGGCTGAACACGCTGGACCCGTCATCCTGGCGCCAGGTGGCCAACAGCCAGCCCAGGTCCAGCAGCGGGTCCCCGATGGTCGACATCTCCCAGTCCACGATCGCCGCCACCTCCGGTCCGGTGGGGGAGAACATCACGTTGGCTGCGTGATAGTCGCCGTGCAGGATCCCCGGCTGCCAGGACGCCGGCACATTGCGCTGCAGCCAGGCGGCGACGTCGTCCAGGCCTGGCAAGTCGGGCCCCGGATAGTTCTCGAACTGCCGGTAGGAGTCCAGTTCGGCAAGCCATCGCGGCACTTGGCGTTCCAGGAAGCCGTCGGGCTTTCCGTAGTCGGCCAATCCCACCGCGACATGGTCGACGGCACCGAGCTTCGCCAGCGCGTCGGCCATCGACAGCCCCATCCCGTACCGGACCGCCGGATCGCCGGCGTGCAGCGCCGGCAGTTCCCCGCTCGCGTTGAACCCGTCGACCGGTTCCATCAGGTAGAACACCGCATCACCGAGCACCGCGGGGTTGTCGCAGACCGCGATCAATCCCGGATGCGGCACGTCGGTGCCGGCCAACGCCGCCAGCATCCGGGTCTCGCGAAGCATCACCGCGTTGCTGCGCGGTCGCAGATGCCGCGGGCCGCGTCGCAGCACATAGCTGCGACCGGATCGGGTGAACTGCAGCATGACGTTCTGGGTGCCGCCGGACAGCTCGGTGATGTCGTCCAGCTGGCCCTCGCCCAGGCCCTGGGCGGACATCCATCCCGCGACTGCTTCGAGGTTCACGGGTGGAAACCTAACCTGTCAGGCCGCAGCGGTTGAGTGATTTCGCGGGCACCGTTTCGACGGCGTCAGCTCTTGGGCCGCACCTGCTGGGAGATGGTCTGCACCCGGATCGAGTCATCGCCGAACAGGAAGGTGTCCACCCCGTCGACGCCGAAACCCGGTGCGTCCAGCGTCCATTCCAGCAGCAGCACGTTGCCGCTGTAGGTCTGCGACTTGATCTCGAAGTTCGCATCGGCCAGTGCGGCGGACAGCTGGCTGAACGCGGCCCGGATTCCACTGCTGCCCTGCGCCACGCCGGCGGCGGTGATCAGCTCGGATTCCTCGGTGTAGTCGACGAGCAGCTCGTCGACGTCGCGGGCGAGCAGAGCCTGGAGGTGGTGGTCGAAGATTTCCTGCGGTGAGCGTGCCATGCGATGAAGATATCGGCGCGACCGACATACTGGAACGTGATGTCTGCGCCACGGGGATCGGTCGAACGTGTCGTGATGTCGCGCGCCGACGGCAAGCCCATCACGGTGCTGGTGGTCGACGACGAGACGGTGCTGGCCGAGATGGTCTCGATGGCGCTGCGTTACGAGGGCTGGACCACCGCGACCGCAGGAGACGGCGCCTCGGCGATCGCCGCCGCCAAGGCCGAACGCCCCGACGTCGTGGTGCTCGACGTGATGCTTCCCGACATGAGCGGACTCGACGTGCTGGGAAAGCTGCGGGAGATCAACCCACGGCTACCGGTGCTGTTCTTGACCGCCAAGGACGCCCTGGAGGATCGCATCGCCGGGTTGACCGCGGGTGGCGATGACTACGTCACCAAGCCGTTCAGTATCGAGGAAGTGGTGTTGCGGCTACGGGCGCTGTTGCGCCGCGCCGGGGTGAGCACCGCCGAGGCCGGCGCCCAGATCGTGGTCGGGGACCTGGTTCTCGACGAGGACTCTCATGAGGTGACCCGTGGCGGTGACCCGATCACCTTGACGTCCACCGAATTCGAGCTGCTGCGCTACCTGATGCACAACGCCAAGCGGGTGCTGTCCAAGGCGCAGATCTTGGACCGGGTGTGGGACTACGACTTCGGCGGACGGGCCAACATCGTGGAGCTCTACATCTCCTACCTGCGCAAGAAGATCGACAACGGCCGCGCCCCGATGATCCACACGCTGCGCGGTGCGGGCTATGTGCTCAAGCCGGCTCCGTAAAACGCCGCGAGCCGGCACCTGGCGCAACTGGTCGCTGCGGGCGCGGCTGCTGGCCGGTCAGATCGTGCTGCTCACCGTGGCCTGCCTGGGCATTGGCGCGGTGACGGAGCTGGCCCTCTACCAGTATCTGGTCGGCCAACTCGACCACCAGCTCTCCGACGCCTCGCACCGCTCGGCGCGGCTGCACGGCCAGCCACCGCCCCCGCCTGGGCATCGGCACCACCGGCCGCGGCCGGGGCCCGGCCCGGACTTCCTGGACGCCCCCGGCCAGCCGGCCGGCATGGTCGGCGCCGTGGTGGAAAGCGGGGCCCCGCCCGGCTCGGGTCAAGACGTCGAGGCGGGCTACCTGAGCATCTCGGGTCAGCGGGAAGAGCTGAGTCCTTCCGCCACAACACGATTGACCGATGTGTCGGCCGGGGACCCGCCCGTGACCCGGCGCCTCGACGGCGTGGGCCGCTACCGCGTGGTGGCGACCACCGCCCGGCGCGGCGACGACGTGATCGTCACCGGGCTGCCGCTGGCCGCGGTGGACGACACCATGGTCCGGGTGTTGCTGATCTTCGGGCTGGTCACCCTGGTCGCCGTGGCAGCGGTGGCCACCGCCGGCAGCGCGGTGATCCGGCGAGCGCTGGCCCCGCTGCGCCGGGTCGCGCAGACCGCCGGTGCAGTCGCCGGTCTGCCGCTGGATCGCGGGGAGGCGACGCTGCCGGTGCGGGTCGCCGAATCCGACGCCAATCCCCGCACCGAGGTCGGACAACTGGGCGCCGCGGTCAACCGGATGCTCGACCACATCGCTGCCGCGCTGTCCACCCGGCAGGACAGTGAGACTCGGGTGCGTCAGTTCGTCGCCGACGCCAGCCATGAGCTCCGCACGCCGCTGACCGCAATCCGTGGTTACACCGAACTGGCACAACGAATTCCGATATCCGACAGCGCGGACTCGCAAGCCCTGACGCACGCTTTGAGCCGGGTGCAGTCCGAAACCGAGCGGATGACCCAGCTGGTCGAAGACCTGCTGCTGCTGGCGCGGCTGGACTCCGGCCGTCCGTTGGAGCACGAGCCGGTCGACCTGTCCCGGCTGGCGGTCGACGCGGTCAGCGACGCCCACGTCGGGGGTCCGGACCATCAGTGGCAACTCGATCTACCCGACGAGCCGGTGACCGTGCCCGGTGACGCCGCGCGGTTGCACCAGGTGATGGCCAACCTGCTCACCAACGCCCGGGTCCACACCGGCCCGGGAACCGTGGTGACCCTTCGGCTGGGTGTCGACGGCGACGACGCGGTGCTCAGCGTCACCGACGACGGCCCGGGCATTCCCGCGGAGTTCTTGCCGGAGATCTTTCAGCGGTTCGCCCGCGGGGACACCTCCCGGTCGCGCAAAGGGGGCAGCACCGGACTCGGGCTGGCGATCGCCTCGGCGGTGGTCCGGGCCCACCGTGGGACCATCGGCGTCACCAGCGAACCCGGCCGCACCGCGTTCACCGTCCGCCTACCCCGCTAGCGCCTTTATTTCCGCGAGGGTGCGTGTTTGTGCGGCAACACGCCGGGTTTGCCGTACAACTGCGCACGCTCGTCGGGGGTTTGCGTCCGCCGCCCGAGGGGTAGGCGACCCGAATGAATCCCGAACTGCCACCCGAACCGGGCCGGCCGGAAGAGCCGCCGCACCGGCGTGTTCCCGAGGAGCCACCGGAACGACTGGTGCCCGCGGAACCGCCGGAACGACTGGTGCCCGAAGACCCGCCGGCACCACCCGACGACTCCCCGGAGAAATGACCCATGCGTGCTGAAGAAGGCGACGAATCCATCCGCGACTACGCGCAGGAGGCGCGGGAGACCCGTGACCGGGTCGCCCGCCCCTCATGGCTGGGCCGGCTGCGCAACGCACTGACCGGGTGGCGGCGGCGCCCCTGACGCGTCGGGCCGCACCGCGGCACCGCATTGGTGGCAAGCTGGACGCCATGGAAAACCAGCCGGTGAGTGCGACGGTCGAGGCCGCCCATGCTGAGCACCGCAGAACGCTGCCCTTCAGTGACACAACGGATTTCGCCGACGCCGACCGCGGCTTCATCGCTGCGCTGAAGCCGTGCGTCATCACCGCCGCGGACGGCCGGGTGGTCTGGGACAACGACAGCTACGGCTTCCTCGCCGGTGATCCGCCGACCTCGGTGCATCCGTCCCTGTGGCGCCAATCCCAACTGGCCGCCAAGCAGGGACTCTACGAAGTCGTCGAGGGCATCTACCAGGTGCGCGGGTTCGACATCTCCAACATCACCTTCGTCGAGGGCGACTCCGGGGTGATCGTCATCGATCCGCTGATCTCCACCGAGGTCGCCGCCGCGGCGCTGGCGCTGTATCGAGAACATCGCGGCGGAGACCGCCCCGTCACCGCGGTCATCTACACACACAGTCACGCCGACCACTTCGGCGGTGTGCTGGGCGTGACTTCGCAGGCCGACGTCGACGCCGGCCGGGTGGCCGTGCTTGCCCCGGAGGGCTTCATCGAGCATGTGGTGGCCGAGAACGTCTACGCCGGCACCGCGATGCTGCGCCGGGCCGGCTACATGTACGGCACCGTGCTGGCGCGCGGTCCGCGCGGGCAGGTCGGCTGCGGCCTGGGACAGAACACCTCGACCGGGGAGGTGTCGGTCATCGTCCCCACCGTCACCATCTCCCAGACCGGCGAGACCCACGTCATCGACGGCGTGCAGATCGAGTTCCAAATGGCGCCGGGAACCGAGGCGCCGGCCGAGATGCACTTCTACTTCCCGCAATTCCGGGCGCTGTGCATGGCCGAGAACGCCACCCACAATCAGCACAACCTGCTGACGCTGCGTGGCGCGCTGGTGCGCGACCCGCATGCCTGGGCCGGCTACCTCACCGAAGCCATCGACACCTTCGCCGGACGGGCCGACGTCGTCTTCGCCTCGCACCACTGGCCGACCTGGGGAACCCAGCGGATCGCGGAATACCTCGGGCTGCAACGGGATCTGTACGCCTATCTGCATGACCAGACGCTGCGGCTGCTCAACCAGGGCTATACCGGTATCGAGATCGCCGAACAGCTCCAGCTGCCGCCCGCCCTGGACAACGCCTGGCACGCCCGCGGCTACTACGGATCGGTGAGCCACAACGTCAAGGCCGTCTACCAGCGTTATCTGGGCTGGTTCGACGGCAACCCGGCCCGGTTGTGGCCACACCCGCCCGAGGCGGCCGGCCCCCGCTACGTCGCGGCGATGGGCGGCGCGGACCGCGTCGTCGACCTGGCCAAGGATGCCTTCGACAGCGGTGACTTTCGTTGGGCGGCAACACTACTCGATCATGTGGTGTTCACCGACGCCAATCACGTCGCCGCCCGAAAACTCTATGCGGACACCCTCGAACAGCTGGCCTACGGCGCGGAGAACGCGACCTGGCGCAACTTCTTTCTGTCCGGCGCCACCGAATTGCGCACCGGCAACTTCGGCACCGTCGGCCAGGTCACCTCGGCGGCGCTGATCTCCCAACTCAGCCCCGAGCAGCTCTTCGAGAGCCTGGCGATCCGGGTCAACGGGCCACGGGCCTGGGATCTGGCACTGGCCCTGGATGTCTCGTTCGCCGACACCGGCGTCAACTATCGCCTCACCCTGCGCAACGGTGTACTCGTCCACCGCAAGACTCCGGCGGACCCGGCCAGCGCGGACGTCACCGTCACGGCGGCCACCAAGCTGGCGCTGCTGGCGGCGCTGCTCGGCGGTGGGGAGTTGGAGATCTCCGGCGACCAGACCGCGTGGGCGAACCTGCTGGGCGTACTGGACAAACCCGACCCGAACTTCAACATCGTCACCCCGTGAAGTCGGGCGGAACTGGCCCCTTAGGGTGACAGGCGTGCAGTTGCTGCTGATCCGCCATGCCCTGCCGCTGCGCAGCGAGTACGGCCAGGGCTCAGACCCCGAGCTGTCCGAGGTCGGGGTCGAACAGGCGCAGCGCCTGCCGGACGCGTTGGCGCGCTTCCCGATCACCCGGCTGGTCAGCAGCCCGCAGCGTCGTGCGATCCAGACCGCGGAGCCGCTGGCCGCGCAGCTCGGGCACAGCGTCGACATCGATGAGCGGTTCGCCGAGTACGACCGCGACCTGGCCGGCTATCTGCCCGTCGAACACCTACGCACCGAGCGACCGCAGGACTGGGCCCGGATGGCCCAGGGCCACCTGCCCGCCGACGTCGACGAGGCCGCGTTCTGCGCCCGGGTCGCCGCCGCCGTCGTCGACGTGGTGGCCGGCTCCGAGCCTGATGACACGGTCGCGGTGTTCAGCCACGGCGGCGTGATCAACGTGGTGCTGCACCAGATCCTGGGCACGCAGCGCCTGCTGTCGTTTCCCATCGACTACGTGTCGATCACCCGGCTGTTGTACTCGCGGTCCGGGCAGGGCGCCGCGGCATCGATCAACGGCACCGAGCATGTCTGGGACCTGCTGCCGCGCAATCAGGCGCGGTTCTGATCTACCGCTGAGCCGCGAGGGACTTCTTGGCGGCGCGACGCAGCTGGAAGATCCGCGCGGTACCCACCAGGGCCGTCACCAGCCCGCCGCAGATCGCCGCCAGCAGGATCGCCACGCCCTTCGGCAGGCTCCAGGTCCAGGTCAAAAACGCCAGATCGACCGGATCCGTGTTCTGGGTGACGAACACCAGCAACACGATCAGGACCAGAAAACCAGCGATCAGTGCGCTCCACAGCGCGCCGGCACGGGTGAACGGCATCGCCGCCGGGGGCGGCGGCGGTGTGCTGGCTTCGCCCTGAGACGGGTCGACGGGCACGCTGGGGTCGCTGCTCATGGGGACATCTTGCCGCGTGTGGCCCGGAAATGAACCGGTTCTGATGAGTTTGCGCACCGGGGGCCTCACTGCGGATCGTTGGGCCGTCGCTTACGGTGGATTGGTGAGCGCAGCCCCGTCCGGCCCGTGGCCGGCGATTCTGACCTGGCGGGCGCCCGACGCCCCGCGGATGGAGTCGGTACGTGTGCAGCTGTCCGGAAACCGGATCAGGGCCAACGGCCGGATCGTGGCCGGGGCCACCGCGGAGCATCCGGCGTTCGGCGTCTATTACGACCTGCACACCGATGAGTCCGGCGCCACCAAACGGCTGGGACTGACCGTCACGCTCGCCGAACGCGAACGCCAGCTGGTGATTGCCCGCGACGAAGAGAACATGTGGCTGGTCACTGATGCCCGGGGGCAGTCACGCGCCGGCTATGACGGTGCCCTGGACATCGACATGCTGTTCAGCCCGTTCTTCAACACGCTGCCGATCCGGCGGGCCCGGCTGCAGGAGCGATCGGCCGCGATCACCTTGCCCACGCTGTACCTGAACCTGCCGGACATGTCGGTGGTGGCGGCGACCGCCAGCTACAGCAGCGCCGGAAACCGGTCCGGCATCAAGGTGATCACACCGGGAACCGATGCCCGGGGCACCACCGTCACCGTCGACGCCGACGGGTTCGTCATCGACTATCCCGGGTTGGCAACGCGGATCTGATCACCCCGCCGGCCCGCCCGGCGGCGGCCAGTTCCCGGCGCCAGTCGCTGGCGCCGACGACGACGGTGACGATCTCGCTGCGGGGGAAATTGTCGTAGCGAGTGCGGGCGGCGTGGCCGTGATTGACCAGTTCGGCCACCGAGTCCGAGGCCGACAGCGAATCCCGCGCATCGGCCAGCAGCGCGATGGCGCGGTCCAGCGCCGGTAGCAGTCGTTGCCAGTTGGCCTCGCACATGGCCCGGACCAGGTCCGGTGCCGTCCCGGCGACCCGGGTGCCGTCGCGGAACGATCCGGCGGCCAGCGCGAACGCCAGCGGTACATCCGCTGCCGTCACGGCCAGCGCCTCCGCCATCAGGTGCGGCAGATGCGAGATGGCTGCCGCGGCCGCGTCGTGTTCCTCCGAGCGGGCCGGTACCGCCACCGATCCGCAGTCCAGAATCAGGTCCAGCACCGTCGAGAACACCGCCGGGTCCACGTGGTCGTCGACACTGATCACCCACGGTGCGCCGTGGAACAGATCGGCGTGCCCGGCCGGCCAACCGGAGTGCGCCGTCCCGGCCATCGGGTGCCCGCCG
Organism: Mycolicibacter heraklionensis; assembly: GCF_019645815.1. Lineage (NCBI taxonomy): Bacteria > Bacillati > Actinomycetota > Actinomycetes > Mycobacteriales > Mycobacteriaceae > Mycobacterium > Mycobacterium heraklionense. The sequence continues at coordinate 4,679,461 of NZ_CP080997.1, read as the reverse complement.
ACGAAGCGGGCCTGCAGTCCCGCGGCGGTGATCTCGTCGAGCACCGGGCTCTTGACGCTGGTGACGTCGGTCAGGGGGCATTCGGGTGCCAGGCGGCTGATGGGGCCGAGCAGCATCGGCAGCGCCGGCACCGGGACGGCGATCACGATCAGCGCACCGGTCTGTGCGGCGCGCTTCAGGGCCGTTTCCAGCTCGGTGGTGGCGTCGAAGCCGTCGGCGACCGCGGCATTCACCCCGTCGGCCGACCTGTTGTAGCCGAACGCCGCCCGGCCCGCCGCCGCGGCCGCGCGCAGCACCGAACCGCCGATCAGGCCGAGCCCTAAGACGCACACCGGAGTTTTCACTGTGCTTACCGCCACCTGTCCAGGTTGGCACACGCTGGTCAAGGGCGTAACCGGCGACTACCGTAGGCGCCCATGGGAGCACAGAGCTCGTCCGCACCGGGCCGGCCCGCGGAGACGCTGGACGGATTTGGCGTGGCTGTTGTGCGCGAAGACGGCAAGTGGCGTTGCACGTCGATGCGTGCCGCGGCCTTGACCAGTTTGTCCATAGCAGAGACGGAGCTGCGGGAACTACGCAGTGCCGGAGCTGTTTTCGGTCTGATCAATGTCGACCACGAGTTCTTCGTGATCATCCGCCCGGGCCCGGCCGGCACTCGCTTGCTGCTCTCGGATGCCACGGCAGCGCTGGACTATGACCTCGCCGACGAGGTGCTCGAGGAGATCGACGCCGACATCGACGCCGACGACCTCGAGGACGCCGACCCGTTCGAGGAGGGCGACTTGGGGGTGCTGTCCGACATCGGCCTGCCCGCCGCGGTGCTCAGCGTCATCCTCGACGAGCCCGACCTTGCCGTCGAAGAGCAGCTGCACCGAATCGCCAACGAGATGGGATTCGACGAGCAGCTCACCGCGGCGCTGCCGCGCCGCGATCGGTGACCGCCCCGCCCACCGATGAGGACCTGATCCGCGCGGCCCTGGCGGCTGCCGGCCAGGCCGGGCCCCGCGATGTGCCGGTGGGTGCGGTGGTGGTCGGTCCTGACGGCACCGTACTGGCCCAGGCGGCCAACGCACGCGAAGCGCTTGGAGACCCGACCGCACACGCCGAACTGCTGGCGATCCGCGCTGCCGCAGCTGTCCTGGGTGACGGCTGGCGGCTGACCGGTGCGACGCTGGCTGTCACGCTGGAGCCGTGCACCATGTGCGCGGGCGCGCTGGTGGCCGCGCGCGTGGAACGGCTGGTGTTCGGGGCCTTCGAACCCAAGACCGGTGCGGTCGGCTCGCTGTGGGACGTGGTGCGGGATCGCCGGCTCAACCACCGGCCGCAGGTCCGCGGCGGAGTGCTGGCCGCCGAGTGCGCTGCGCCACTGGAAGCCTTCTTCTCCCGGCAGCGATTGGGCTGATGGCCCCCTCGTTGGGTACGCTGTCCCGCGGTGGCGTGTCCGAGCGGCCTAAGGAGCACGCCTCGAAAGCGTGTGTGGGGTAACCCCCCACCGAGGGTTCAAATCCCTCCGCCACCGCCATTGTGATGCTAGTGATCACCCCGGCCGCTGCCGGGGTGATCACTAACTCGCGAGATCCGGTCCACGCAGGAAAAGTTCGAGTAGCGGCCTGCGTCAGCCCGATCTCGCGGACTTATGGCCATCAGACTCCCGCAGTGACGTCCTTCTGCACCGCCGGAGTGCTGCGTTTGGGCGCGGTCCGCGAATGAGTCGCGTACATCGCCAACCCGGTGAATGCCAATCCACCCACCAGATTGCCCAGCACCGTGGGAATCTCGTTCCACTCGATGTAGTCCAGGATGGTGAAGTGCCCGCCGAGCATCAGGCCGGAGGGAAACAGGTACATGTTGACGACCGAGTGCTCGAATCCCATTGCGAAGAACAGCATCACCGGCAGCCACATGGCGATCACCTTTCCGGTGACGTCGGTGGCCAGCATGGCCCCGACTACCCCGGTGGACACCATCCAGTTGCACAGCATGCCGCGCACGAACAAGGTCAGCATGCCCGGAAAGCCGTGTGCGGCATAGCCGAGCGTGCGAGCCTCGCCGATGTGGCCGATCGCCTGACCGATTTCGTTGGGCGGGCTGGAGAAGCCGTAGGTGAACACGATCGCCATCAGCACCGCGACGGTGAAGGCACCGGCGAAGTTGCCGAGGAAAACCAGTCCCCAGTTCCGCAGCACCCCGCCGATGGTGACGCCCGGACGCTTGTCGAGCCAGGCCAGCGGCGCCAACACGAACACACCGGTCAGCAGGTCGTATCCGAGCAGGTAGAGGATGCAAAAGCCGGCCGGAAACAGCAGTGCCCCGATGATCGCCTGGCCGGTCTGCACGGTCATGGCCACCGCGAACGCCGCGCCCAGCGCCAGTGTCGCACCGGCCATGAATGCGCGGATCAGCGTGTCGCGGGTGGACATGAAAATCTTGGACTGGCCGGCGTCGATCATTGCATTGATCAACTCGGGCGGCTTGACGTAGGTCATCGAACTCCTCAGGTACCCCGGGGCGCAGTAGTTGTATCGGCGCATGTGAACCTACGGTGCCGCTACCCGCGCCGAGGAAGATCGCCAGCCAACTCCTAGTCAGCCCACAGACGTTGCCCAACAACGTCTTCGGGGGCCCTTTGCCGCGTTTCACCAGCTAAAACATCACCGAGGCCGGTCGACCGCATACGTCCCGGCGTCGTCGGTGAACTCCACGAGCACGCGGCGCTGAGCGCCGTCGACAGTGACCACACAGCTGAAACTGGTGCCCTTACGCACGGTCGGATTCACCCCGTTGTTGCATCGGACGTTGGTCACGTTGTCGCGTCCATAGCCGTTGATCGGGTCGGTGAGCACCTGGCGAACACCGTCTTGGGCCTTGTGCACATCGAGCTCGACGGAGCCCGAGCCGCCGACGGCGCCGCGCAGCACCAACGTCAGGAGCACACCGGCGGCGAGTAGTCCGGTCAGGCCCGCGGCGATCAGCACGGCGCGGTTCGACGGGGGTCGCGGGTCCGCCGGTTTCGGGGCACCAGTAGCGGAGGCCGTCCGCGGCTGGCGACGGTCCTGCGGTACCGGAGGCCGCGGGCCCGACGGTGGCGGCCGGTGCGCCCGTGGGGGCGGTGGCACTCGGGGCGGCGGGGGTGCCGGGGGCCGACGCAACTCCAGATACCAGGGCTGTTCCGGTGGACGTGGGCGCTGCGGCCCACGCGGTCGCGGAATCGGCGTGGTCCGCGGCTCCGGCGGCTCTTGCGGGTCTTGCGGACGGTTCATGACAGCTCGCTCATCACGGGAACCGCTCGAAGCATCCGTCGATGTCGCCGTGCAGCCCGGAGCGGAACGCGAGGATCCGGGTGAAACCCGCCGGCACGGTGTTGTCCTCGGCATCGCTGGCGACGATCCCGTTCATCAGCAGGCCGGTCACCGCCTCGTCGAGATCCCCGCCGGCCAGCGTCAAGCCCTGGCCGGATGACAGCGTCATGGGCTCGGCCATCCGACGCTGGGCCACCCCGGTCAGGCACGCGGTGCGCAACGCCGCCGCCGCCGACTCCAAGCCGACCTCGCGTTCCCGTTGCACCGCAAGCGCATACCGCGACGTGACGGCCGACAAACCAGTGTTGTCGCCCTGCGGCATACCCAGCGTCGACTGATCGGTCGGCGCGCTCATCTCCTGCAGTCCGGCCAGATCGACGACTATCAGGTTGGACTCCGGGCAGTAGGCCACCGGGTCGGGGCGGCGGCCACTGGGGCATTTGCCCGAGGTGGCCAGCTCCGGCGGGCGGGACAAGCCGAAGATCTGGCCCAGCTGCTCCATCAGGGTCGACAACACCGACTCGTCGATCGTGAGGTCGCTTTGCGGGTTCTCCGAATCGAACAGGGAATTGGGCAGATTGCCACGGCGCTTGCGGATCTCGTCCATGTCGATCTCGGCGCACATCGCCGCGCCGCCGTCGAAGCCGGTTTGGAAGGCGCCGACCCGGTCCAGTGCGGTGCCATGCTCATCAGAGATCGAGACCGGATTGTCCGGCGTCGACACCGGGTCGCGGATCACGATCAGCCCGGCCAGCACATGGTTGAGGCCGTCGCCGGTGCTCAACTGCACCCGTGCGGAACTGCCCGCGGCCACCCACTGCAGATACACCCCGGCAAAACAGTCGGCCTGCTGTTCGCGGACCAGGGTGCGCGTCAGCGGGTTGACGATTCCCGCCATGTTCTGCAGGGCGTGCCCGTATTCGTGAGCCAGCGTCCCATTGATCGCCATGTCGCCGAAGTACTTTCGGGCGGTGGGCAAGAATTTGGCGCGGTCCCAGGCCATCGTGTCCATCCGACGGCAATACATCGCGTTCGGCAGATGGTAGACGTCGCCGCCGCACACCGACGGGCCGTCTGCGTCGGTGGAGTCATACGACATCAGCGTCGAGACCGGCTGGAAGCGTCCGCGCAGCGCCTCGGCGTAGTGCTGCGTCCAGAAGTCCTCGATGTCATCGATTGCCAGCAGAGACAGCCGGTCGATGTCTCCGCCGTCGCTGTTTTGCACCCGGGCGGTGACCGCCGGAACGTCGCCGCGCGGGCCGCTGGGCCCCTCCGCGGTGGGCAGCCCGCCGACCCGTCCGGGGTCATACAACATCGATATCGCGTGCCCAGCGATCACCGTCGGCGTGGTGTTCTGTGCGCACCCCGCCAGCGCCAAGACCAGGGCTGTCACTCCGAAAACCGTTCTGGCGGTTCGGCCGAATCCGCGTTGCAACATCGTCACCTGCTGAGGTAAGCCACGATCCCACTGGTGACGGCCGTGGCGTACTGCGCTCGCCCGTCGGCGCTCTCCAGCAGCGCCGCGTCCTGCGCGTTGCGCATGTTGCCCAACTCGACCAGCACCGCCGGATACTCGGCCAGATTCAGCCCGGCCAGATCCGCCCGCCCGTAGAGGCCGTCGGCGCCCAGGTAACTGGATTGCGGAATGCCCGCGGCCGTCAGGGCGTCTCGGATGGCACCGGCCAGCGCCACGGCCGGACCGGACTGGGCGTCGTTGAGCGCCGGGCTGGAGTAATTGACGTGGAACCCGCGGCCGGAAGCCGGCCCGCCGTCGGCGTGGATGGACACGATTGCGTCCGGGTGCGCGGCGTTGGCCGCGGCGGCCCGCGCATCGATGCATGGGCCTACCGAGGTGTCGTCGCCGCGCGAGAGCTCGGTGTGCACGCCCAGCCGCTCGAGTTCCGCGCGGATCCGGTTGGTCACGTCCCAGTTCAGGCTGTGCTCGGGGTAGCCGTCGTCGGCGGCGGTTCCGCTGGTCTGACAGGGCTTGGTGCCGCCGCGCCCGTTGGGAACCTGCCGTGCGATCGAGGCGTCGTTGGCGCCGCTGTGCCCCGGGTCCAGAAACACCGTCTTGCCCGCAACGGCGGGGTTTTCGGGGTCGGCCGGAGCGGTGGGCGCAACCATGCCGGCCGCGAGCAAGCACGCGGCCGAGGCGACACAGACAACGGTCCGGCGACGCACCGGGCAAGACTAGCAAGCGGCCGCGGGGTCCTCCGGGGTCTAATGGATCGATGCAGCTGATGTCACCGCTCGACTCGGTCTTCCTGCTGACCGAAACGCGTGAGCACCCCATGCACGTCGGCGGGCTGATGTTGTTGGAGCCGCCGGAGGGCGCCGGGCCGGAGTTCGTCGGCGAGATCTACCGGGGCCTGCTGGGCGCCCGTGATCTGCAGCCCGCCTTCCGGAAACGCCCGGCGTCGCTGCTCGGTGGCATCTCGAGCGTGGGCTGGGCCTTCGACGACGACGTCGACCTCGAGTACCACGTGCGGCGTTCGGCGCTACCGGTGCCGGGCCGGGTGCGCGATCTGCTGGAGCTCACTTCGCGACTGCACGGCAGCCTGCTCGACCGGCACCGCCCGCTGTGGGAAGCCCACGTGGTCGAGGGTCTCAACGACGGACGGTTCGCCGTCTACGTCAAGATCCACCACTCCCTGATCGATGGTGTCTCGCTGCTGCGACTGATGCGTCGCACCCTGTCGACCGACCCACGCGACCCGGAACTGCGCACTCCGTGGTCGGTCCGGGCCCAAGGGCCCAAGTCGCGGCCGCGGCCGGATTCCCCATCCCGGTTGAGCGAACTGACGTCGATGGTCAAAGGCGTTGCCGCCTTGGGGCCGTCGACGGTGAAGCTGGCGCGAGCCGCGCTGCTGGAGCAGCAGCTGACCCTGCCGTTCGAAGCACCGCGCACCATGCTCAACGTCAAGATCGGCGGTGCCCGCCGCTGCGCGGCGCAGTCCTGGCCGGTGGAGCGGGTCATCGCGGTGAAACGAGCAGCCGGGGTGACCCTCAACGACGTGGTGCTGGCGATGTGTGCCGGGGCGCTGCGCGCCTACCTCGGCGAGCAGCAGGCCCTGCCGGAGCATCCGCTGGTGGCGATGGTCCCGGTGAGCCTGCGCACCGAGGCCGAAGCCGACTCCGGCGGCAACATGGTCGGCACCATCCTGTGCAACCTGGCCACCGACCTCGAGGACCCGGCACAGCGGCTGGCGACCATCAGCGAGTCGATGCGCCGCAACAAGAAGGTGTTCAGCGAGCTGCCCCGCACGCAGGCGCTGGCACTGTCGGCGGCCAACATGGCGCCGCTGGCCTTGGCGGCGATCCCCGGCTTCGTCTCGGCGGCCAAGCCACCGTTCAACATCGTCATCTCCAACGTGCCCGGCCCGGCCGAGCCGCTGTACTGGCAGGGCGCCCGCCTGGACGGCAACTACCCGATGTCGATCGCGCTGGACGGACAGGCGCTGAACATGACGGTGGTCAGCAACGCCGGCAACCTCGATTTCGGGCTGGTCGGCTGCCGTCGCTCGGTTCCGCACCTGCAACGCCTGCTCGGGCACTTGGACACCGCGCTGGAAGACCTGGAACACGCCGTGGGTGTGTGAGGCGTGGCCAGGCGCAGCGCCGGGCTGCTGCTGTACCGTGACGGCGCCGACGGCGGCATTGAGGTGCTGATCGCCCACCCCGGCGGCCCGTTCTGGGCGCGCAAGGACGACGGGGCATGGTCGATCCCCAAGGGGGAGCAGCCCGAGGGTGAGGACCCGTGGGACACCGCGCGACGTGAATTCGCCGAGGAGATCGGCCTTCAGCCGCCGGACGGCGAGCGCGCCGACCTCGGCGTGGTGCGGCAGGCCGGCGGAAAGGTGGTCACGGCGTTCGCCGTGCACGGCGACCTCGACGTCACCGACGCCCGCAGCAACACCTTCGAACTGGAGTGGCCGCCGCGGTCAGGACAGGTGCGGGAGTTTGCCGAGGTCGACCGGGTCGGCTGGTTCTCACTGGAGCAGGCGCGTACCAAGCTGTTGGCCGGGCAGCGGCCCCTGCTGGACCGGTTGGTGGAGCGCCTGGGAATCGAGCCCTAACCGCCGGTCTGGGGCGGCGGCGTTCCTTGTTGCTGCTGACGCCGCTGCGCCAAGCTGGAAACGATCATCCGGGCCAGCGTGCTCGCTCCGGCTCCTGCGGTCCCCTGGGAGGACCGTACGGCCGGCGCCGCCGGAGCATGCCACTGCGCCAGCGGGTGCAGTTCGCCGGCGAGGAACTGTCGCCGGCATTCGCCCCGCTGAATCTTGCCGCTCGAGGTGGTGGGCACCCGCATCGCCGGGACCAGCAATACGTCTTGGGTGTCCAAGCCGTGCTGTTGGCTGACCGCCGTGCGGATGGACTCGATGATTCCCGGATACTCGCTCTCGGCGACCTGCTGCCGGTAGTCCAGTTCCTGCACGATCACCAGTCGGGCGTCGGCATGCGGTTTCGGTTGCACCGAGAAGACCGCGCCGCGGTCAGTCAGCAACGCCGGATGGCTGTCCTGCACGGTCGGCTCGATGTTGTTCGGGAAGTAGTTGCTGTCGCCGATGATGACGAGGTCCTTCCACCGCCCGGTGACGAATACCTCGCCCTGGCAAAGAAATCCCATGTCTCCGGTGCGCAGGAAGGGGCCTTCACCGGTGTCCGACAGGAATCCGGCGAAGGAGTGAGCGTTCTCTACCGGCCGTGCCCAGTAGCCCTGCGCAACGCTGGGCCCGGACACCCAGATCTCGCCGACCTCGTCCGGCCCGCGCTGCTGGCGGGTCTCCGGATCGACGATCACGACCCGTTGGCCGTACACCGGTGGGCCGCAGCTGACCACCGCGACGGCGTCGGTGGTGGCGTCGACGTCGACGGTGCGGTTCTCGCTCAGCGCCTTGCTGTCGACGTAGCGGACACCGGCGACCTCCGGAGTGGTGTCGGCGGAGACCAGCAGGGTGGCCTCGGCCAGGCCATAGCACGGGAGAAACGCCTCGATGCGGAATCCCGCCGGAGCGAACGCGTCGGCGAACTCCTGAATGGTCGATGCGTGGATCGGCTCGGAACTGCTCGCGGCGGTGGTCCAGTGCGACAGATCCAGTGCCGCACGCTGCTCGGGGGTGCTCTGTTTGACGCACAACCGGTAGGCGCTGTTGGGCGCTGCGGTCGTGTTGGCGCGAAACCGAGACATGGCTTCCAGCCACGCCATCGGCCGTTGGAAGAAGACGATCGGCGACATCAATACGGTGGTGCAGCCGACGTAGATCATCTCCAGAACCCCACCGATCAGGCCCATGTCGTGCTGCTGCGGCAGGAAGTAGACGCTCGTCTCGTTCTCGTGGCCGTGGTAGGCCCGCCGGATGGACTCCAAGTTGTGCATGAGGTTGCCGTGCGTCACCACGACACCCTTCGGTGACTTGGTCGAACCGGAGGTGTACTGGATCATCGCCGTGGTGCTCGGGTCGATGTCGGGCGCCTGCCACGCTTCGGGGGAGACGGCCTGGTCGATGGCGCACCACCGTAGCGCCGATATGCCGGGCACATCGGCAGCCGCCGCCTGAAGTTGGTTCTGGGTGGTGGAGGTCGCCACCGCGAAGGTGGCCTGCGCATCGGGCGCGACCAGCTTCAGGCGGGCCAGTGGAGTGTCGACCGGCACCGCGATCGCCCCAGCGTAGAAGCAGCCGAAAATGCTGATGATGCTGTCCAGGCCCGGTCGACAGATCGCCAGCACTCGTTGCCCGGCAGCGCCTTGGCGCTGCAGTTCGGCCCCCACGGCCCGAGCCTTGGCGTCGAGTTCCCGATACGTCAGGCTGGCCGTGACGTTGTTACCGTCCGGCGCGAAGCGGAACGCGACTTTGTCCTCGTACCGGTCGGCCTGCAGCCGAAGCAAGTCCACCAGGGTGGGCGTTGTTGGAATGAACTGCTCAGGCATGCCCACACCCTAATCCGTGCGCCCAGGGGCGCTACTAGGAGCGCTTTGTCTCCGGGTGGCCGCCGCACCACTGTTCCGGTGGCACCTGTGCCTTCACCTCGGCGATGTGGTCACCGCAGCCGTCCCAGGTGGTCTTGCCGCAAACCCGACACGGCACGGGGTAGCACATCGGCGGTTCCTTTCAGGTTGTGCGCAACGCAACCGCCAGCGTATCGATGACGGTGCGGATCTTCTCGCTCACCTCGTCGGCGATCGCCGCCAACGCCGGATTGTCGATGACCTGGGCCATCAGTTGTGGGTTCATGGCCTCCACCAGCACTGTGCCCGGGTGCTCGGTGTCTTCGCGAACCACGATGTTGCACGGCAGCAGCACTCCGATGCGTTTCTCGACCGTCACGGCTCGGTGCGCCAGCGGTGGGTTGCAGGCACCCAGGATCAGGTAGCGCTCCATCTCCTCGCCGAGCTTGGCCTTCAGCGTCGCCTGCATATCGATCTCGGTCAGCACGCCGAAACCGTTGTCCTTCAAAATCTCTCGGGTCTTCTCGGTGACTGCGTCGAAATCGGCGCCGGTCACCGCAGTGCTCATTGCCACGGACATGAGACCTCCTTAGTGGTGTTGACCCCAGCCTACCAGACACCCCGGGGGGTATATACCGCCGCGGTATCGTCGCCTCATGCAAACCCTGCGCACGCCCGACGACAGGTTCGTCGGTCTCCCGGATTTCGCCTACCCGCCGCAGTTTTGCGACCTCGACGACGATGACGGCGGCACGCTGCGGGTGGCGTGGGTACAAGACGGTCCCGAAGACGGGGATCCGATCCTGATGCTGCACGGCGAGCCCTCGTGGTCGTATCTGTACCGCAAGATGATGCCGATCCTGGCCGAGGCGGGGTACCGGGTGATCTGTCCGGACCTGGTCGGGTTCGGCCGTTCCGACAAGCCGACCCGAGCCGAAGACCACACCTACGCACGCCATGTCGAGTGGATGCGCGCGCTGGCGTTCGACGTCCTGGACCTGCAGAACGTGACCCTGGTGTGTCAGGACTGGGGCGGGCTGATCGGTCTGCGGGTGCTCGCCGAGAACCAGGACCGGTTCAGTGGCGTCGTCGTGGCCAACACCGGTCTGCCCACCGGGGACATTCCGATGCCGGAGGTCTGGTGGCGCTTCCGGGAGGCGATCCAGACCGCGCCGACGATCAATGTCGGATGGTTCGTGCAGTCCGGATGTCGCCGGCCGATGAGCGATGCCGTCCGGGCCGGCTACGACGCCCCGTTCCCCGACGACAGCTACTGCGTCGGTCCCCGGACGATGCCGTCGCTGATCCCCACCACGCCGGAAGACCCCGCGGCCCCGGCAAACCGTGCGGCGTGGGCCGCCCTGTGCGCCTCGCAGACCCCGATGCTGGTCGCGTTCAGCGACGGCGACCCGATCACCGGGGCCATGGCGCCGATCTTCCAGCGCGAGATGGTTGGCGCGCACGGCCGGGCGCACCCGGTGATCCACGACGCCGGGCACTTCCTGCAGGAGGACGCCGGCGAAGAACTCGCCCGTCACGTCGTGGAGTTCCTGCGCCGCTGATCGCTTGCGCCGGCGGCGAGGGATTGCGGGCGAGTTCGGGTTGTCGCGCAAAGCCGGGCAACAGACACACCACCTGCCGGCGGTGGCTTCTGTGACAGATGAGGCCGCAGCGCCCATGATGGACACCATGGACCCGCCCGTGGCGCCGCCGGTAGCTCCGATGCTCGCCAAGGCGGCCGCCCACGTTCCCGAAGATGCGGGCTGCTGGTCCTACGAACCCAAATGGGACGGCTTTCGCGCCATCGTGTTTCGCGACGGCGGCGACGTGCTGCTGCAGTCCCGTAACGGCAAACCGCTGGGCCGCTACTTCCCGGAGCTGCTGGACGCGCTGCGCGCCGAGGTCGCCCCACGCTGCGTGCTCGACGGCGAGGTGGTGGTGCCCCGCCGGATCGGCGGGCGGACCCGGCTGGACTGGGACTCGCTGAGTCAGCGGATTCATCCCGCCGAGAGCCGGGTGCGGCTGCTGGCCGAACAGACCCCGGCGCAGTTCATCGCGTTCGATGCGCTGGCCACCGGCGAGGCCTCGCTGCTCGACGAGCCGTTCCGGGTGCGACGGAGCGCGCTGGCCGAGCTGATCGGCGGCGGCCCCAGCTGTCACGTCACCCGCGCCACCGCCGACCCCGAGCAGGCCATGCGCTGGCTCACCACGTTCGAAGGCGCCGGGCTGGACGGGGTGGTCGCCAAGCGGACCGACGGACCGTATCTGCCCGGCAAGCGCGAGATGGTCAAGGTCAAACACCACCGGGACGCTGACTGCGTGGTGATGGGGTACCGCATTCACAAGAGCGGCGCGGGCATCGGTTCGCTGCTGCTGGGGCTGTACCGCCCCGATGGTGAGCTGGCGATGGTCGGTGGCGCGGCCTCATTCAGCGACGCCGACCGGCTGGCCCTGCTGTCCGAGCTGGAGCCCCTGCGGATCGGCGACGTCCGCGACGGTGAGCCCAGCCGGTGGAATTCTGCCGCCGACAAGCAGTGGGTCCCGATCCGGCCGGAGCGAGTCGCCGAGGTCGCCTACGACCAGATGGAGGGGGATCGGTTCCGGCACACCGTGAAGCTGCTGCGCTGGCGCCCCGACCGTGACCCGGCCAGCTGCACCTTCGACCAACTCGAGGTGCCGCTGAACTACGACCTCGCCGACGTGCTGGAGGCCTGACATGGCCGAGCCCGAAGTATTGGACGTCGACGGGATCCCAGTCCGATTCACCAGCGGCGACAAGGTGTACTTCTCCAGGCTGGGCGCCGGCGGCACCAAGCGGGCGTTGGCCGACTACTACCTGGCGGTGGCCGGCGGACCACTGCTGCACGCCCTGCGCGACCGGCCCAGCCATCTGCAGCGGTTCCCCGACGGCATCGACGGCGACGAGGTCTACCAGAAGCGGCTGCCGCGCGCACACCCGGACGACCTGGAATCGTGCCGGGTCACTTTCCCGTCCGGCCGTACCGCCGACGTCCTCAAGGTCACTCGTCCCGCCGACATACTGTGGGCCGTACAGATGAGCACGGTCACCTTCCATCCCTGGCCGGTGCGCTGCCCTGACACCGACCACCCCGACGAACTGCGCGTCGATCTGGACCCGCAGCCCGGCACCGGCTTCGCCGAGGCACGCGCGGTCGCGCTGCAGGTGGTGCGCCCGCTGCTCGACGAGCTCGGGCTGGTCGGCTACGTCAAGACCTCCGGCGGCCGCGGCCTGCACGTCTACCTGCGGATCAAGACCGACTGGGACTTCATCGAGGTGCGCCGGGCCGGTATCGCGCTGGCCCGCGAGATCGAGCGGCGTGCGCCGGACACCGTCACCTCCTCGTGGTGGAAGGAAGAGCGGGGCGCGCGGATCTTCGTCGACTTCAACCAGAACGCCCGCGACCGCACCATGGCGTCGGCCTATTCGGTACGCGCCACGCCCATCGCCACCGTGTCCACGCCGTTGACATGGGAGGAGTTGTCTGAGGGCGCCGACCCGGACGACTACACCATCAGCACGGTGCCGGACCTGGTCGCACGGCGCGGCGACCCGTGGAGCTCCATCGACGACCTCGAGCAATCCCTCGAGCCCCTGCTCGAACTGGTGGCCGCCGACGAAGCTCGGGGGCTAGGGGACATGCCCTACCCGCCGAACTATCCGAAAATGCCGGGCGAGCCCAAGCGGGTGCAGCCCAGCCGGGACACCGACCGCAGTTAGCGCCTCAGAACAGCGTGCTGCAGTACGGGACCCGCTCGGTGCAGAAGGCCGCATCGAGCTCCCGAAGGGCACCGTCACGCAGTTCGGTGATGCGTTGTGCCCGGTGCAGATCGGCGGCGCGGTGGGCGCCCATGTAGATCGTTCCCAATTCACCCAGACCGAGTCGCACATCGGCCGGCCCGTCGTGCGGTGTGCATTTCCCGATCCCGTCGCGGACCTGGAGCCGGAATCGCCCGCCGGCGGCGGCCAGCGGGTCGGCAACCTCCAGGGTGAGGTCGGCATCAGCGGAGTAGCTACGCGCACCGAGCACCTCGGGCACCTTCATGATCCGGATCCAGAGAAAATCGGTAAGCCTGGTGGTCTGCGCCGCCGCCTGGTCCTTGAGTTTGAGCGGCAGCGGATCGTCGACGGGAACCCTGATGTCGATGTTGTCGAAAATTTCGAAGCCCGACAGCGTGGAGAGCAGTTCGGTGTGGGCTTCATCGGTGATGGGACAGAAATCCTGGATCACCACGGTGCCGAAGGGTGGCCGAAACGCGTGTGCCGGCGCCCCGAGCACCCGGTAGGTCATGAAGCCATCCGGATGGATGACGAAATTCAGCGGTGATGCGTTGTCGCGCTGTGACGTCCGGTCTTCCAGGAAGTCGGCCCACCAGGCGGCGTCGCGGCTGAGTTCGCCGTGCTTGGTGGCGCACCACCGGTCGAAGAGCGCGGGGAGTAGATGACCCGCCTCCTCGGCGGTCACCTCGCGAGCCCGGTTTCGGGCGGGCATCTCACGCAGCTCAGCCGAGCGGGCATCGATGTGGTGCTTCCGGTAGTAGCTGGCGACGCCGGCACCCATGATCTCGTAGGCGGGTGGCTGGGTCGGCACACCGCACAGAATCGGATAGCCACGCTCCTGCAGTATCCCGAAGCCCTGCAGGCTGATCTGTTGCCAGATTCCCCTGCCCTGATGGGTCGCGGCGACGGTGACCATGGCCAGCCAGGCGGCGTCCAGGGTGGCGCCGCCCGGCACGGTCAGATTCAGCCGGTAGTACAGCGATGTGCCGACCAGAAATGGGTGCTGCGGATCGGAGATATCTTCAGCCACCAGAACGTCGCCTACCTTGACCCGGCGTTTCCAGGCCTCGATATCGTGCGTGTCCGCCGAGGTTCCGTAAATGCGGGCTTGATTTTGGTAGACCGCCAGCCAGTCGTCCTCGGTGGCCAGTCGTATCCGGATGTTGTTGTCCGTAGTGCTCATCGTCCCTCCCTCTCGGTAGCCGGTCATGGAGTTTCTGGGGTGTGGCCAGGTCATGGTGGAACGGACGCGCACTCCGTGTCGGCGGTTTCGGCGGGCTCGGATGCCGCGTCAGCTGCCCGGCGACGCTCTCCGGCTTCGGCGGCTGCGGCCCGGCCCGGGGCGAAGCGTCGGTGCAGCCGCGTCAACGGTTTGGGTGCCCACCAGGTCCACGGGCCGGCCAGGTGAATAAAGGCCGGTACCAGCACCATTCGCACCAGGGTGGCGTCGGCCAGCACGGCGAGTGTCAGTCCGAGACCGAGCATCCGCATGAACGAGATATGCGCGGGTATCAGCGCGGCAAAGGAAATCGACATCACCAACGCCGCCGCGGTGACGACCCGACCGATGCCGGCCAAGCCCAACGTGGTGCTGGCATCGGTGGCCGCGCGTTCTTCGGCCCTGCTTCGCGACGCCGAGGCGCCTTTGGCGGTCAGCCAATACTCGTGGATCCGCGAGATCAAGAAGATTTCGTAGTCCATCGACAGCCCGAAGGCGATACAGAACAGCAGCACCGGGATATTGACGTTCAATGTCCCGGTGGGCGTCGTGCCCAACGCGCTCAGGTGACCGTCTTGGAAGATCCACACCATCGCGCCGAATGCGGCGGTCAGGGACAGCACGTTGCAGACCAGTGCCTGCAGCGGCAGCACAGCACTGCCCGTGAGCACGAACAGCAGCGCAAAGGTGACGACGGCGATCAGTCCCAGCACCGCGGGCAACCGGGTGGTGAGCGCGTCGACGCTGTCGCGATTGGTCTGCGCCAACCCCGCCATCTGCACTGAGCGCCCCTGCGGTCCGGCGACCTCGTGCAGCCGGTCCAGTTGGGCGTTGGAGGCATCCGAGAACAGCGGTGCGGTGCTGGAGACGGTCACGAATGCGCTGCCGTCGGCAATGCCGGTGGGCGCGGCGGGCGGGCCGGTCCGGCGTCCGGCCATGAACGTTCCGGTCGGGGCGGTCACCGTCGACACGTCCGCCACCCGGGAGAGCTCGGCGGCGTATCGCCCCAGGTCAGCCCCGCTCAGGCCGTCAGCCTGGGGGATCACGACCGACACCGCAATCCCCACGTCGTTGGCGAAATCGCTCTCCAGCATCTCGGCGACCTGCCGGGACGACGCCGATTCGGGCAGCACCCGCTCGTCGGGGAACCCCCATTTCACCCCGAGGAACGGTGCACCGAGCAACAGCAGCAATGCGACCACAGCCGCGCCCACCGGCAGGGCGTGACGCAACACGAACCTCGTGGACCGGTACCAGAACACCCAGCCGGCCGGCTCGTGGGCAGGACTGCGCCGCCGCGCCATTCCGAACAGCACCCGATGCGCCAGGACGCGGACGTCCAGCGCGTCGAGTCGGGGTCCCAGCAAGGCGATCGCCGCGGGGGTCACCACCACGGCGGCAATCGCCACGATGACCGCGGTGGCCACCACGGTGTAGGCCGCCGACTTCAACAGCGTCATCGGAAACAGGGCCATCACCGCCATCGACAATCCCACCGTGGTCGCCGAGAACAGCACGGTGCGCCCAGCCGTCGTCATGGTCCGCAGCAGGGCGTGTTCCCGGTCGCTGCCCCGGGTCAGTTCCTCGCGATAGCGGCTGATGATCAGCAGGGTGTAGTCGATCGCGAGGGCCAGGCCCATCGCAATGCTCAGATCCAGGGCGTAGGTCGATACCTCGGTCGCGGAGTTGATCAGCCGCAGCACCGACATGGTGCCGACGATTGCCAAGGCGCCCAAGCAGATCGGCAGCACCGCCGCCACCAGGCCGCCGAACACCCAGACCAACACGGCGAAGCTCAGCGGAATCGCAAGGGATTCCATCAGCCACAGGTCGTGTTCGTTCTGCCGGGTGATCTGGGCGTAGGCCACCGCCATACCGCCGGCGCGCACCGTGACGCCGTCGCGGTCATGCGCCAGGTCGCGGGCAAGCGCCTCCGCGTATTGCTGTGCGTCGTTCTCCCCGCCTTTGAGGTTGGCCACGATCAACCCGGATTTGGAGTCCTTGCTCACCAGTCCGTCGGCGGTCTGCGGTGGCGACGTCCACGCCGAGGAGACATTGAGCACCCACGGCGAGTGTTTCAGCTGCCCGACGATGTCGGTGGCGACGTGGCGGGCCTGGGCGCTGTGCACACCCTCCGGGGCGGTCACCACGATCAACATCTTTTGATCGGTTTGGTCGAATTTTTCCCTCAGCAGCTCGGTCGCCTGGGCCGACTCCGACGTCGGGTCCTGGAACCCGCCCGCCGACAGCTTGTTCACCACGGGGAGACCGAAGATCGCGGCCGCCAGCGCGATCAAGGCTGCGAGCGCGATGGTGCGGCGCGGCGCGGCGATGGCAAGTCGAGTGATTGCTTGCAGCATCTCCGGCGTCCCTTCTGCTGTCGGATTCCTCGGTCACGCGCTGCTGAGATGTCGAGTGCCTGCTGCACCCGTCGCCGGAACCACGGAGGCCTCACCGCGATCCGGGGGATTTGTCGCCTCGGCCGCTTCGACGCGTGCGAGCTTGATGATTGCCGCCACCATCACCAGCGTCGCCGCTGACAGGATGACTATCGGGAGACCGCCGGTGTTGAGCGTCTCGCCGAGAACGACGACACTCAGGCCCGCCGCCACAACCGGTTGCGACACCTCCAGCGCGGGCATCGACGCGGTCAGCGGTCCGGCCCGAAACGCTGCCTGCCCCAGTACGAAGCCCCCCGCCACGGTCAGCAGGCAGCCATAGAACTCGGGTGTGCGCGCCAGCTCCCACAGCCCGTCGCCCAGCCGGCTGGTGACCTGTTTGGTGAGGACGGCGAACACACCCCACAGCGATCCCGCCACGAGCGCCAGCAGCATCGCCGACAGTGCACCGTGCCGACGTCTCGCCAACGCGATGCAGCCCAGCAGCAGCGGCCCGAAAACGGCGGCCACCGCGGCCCAGGTGTGGCCCGACACGTGCGCGAGGCTGGGCCGCGGATTGCCGACGGTGACGATCAGGATGACGGCGACCGTCAGCAGTCCGGCCCACATCCATTCGCGGGCGCTCATGGTGCGGTGGGTCCACCTGGCGTTGATCACCAGTGCGAACAACACCGACGGTACGAGCATCGCCTGTACCAGCAGCACCGAATACTGGCTCAGGGCCGCAGCCTGTAGCCCGATACTCGCCGCCAGCAGTACCGCACCCCACCGCCACCGCCGATCCCGGACCAGCTGCGCCAGGAGTTCGAGGTAGCCGAGTCGGTCGTTGAACCGATACGCGGAATGCTGCTGCAGCACGTCGCCGAGTGCGATGCACGCGGCAGAACTCAATGCGAGCAGTGAGGCGATACACGCCTTGACCATGAGCGGTACCTCCGGTGACATTGAGCGGCGGGGTGACAAACCTTCACACCGCCGGCTGAGCAGGGTTGGACAGCGTTGGCGGTCAGGCGGTGGTCGCCTTTCGTTTCCCGCCGCCCCTGACTTCGATGAAGCGGGGCTGTCGAGGTTCTCGCCGAGAAGCACCTGGTGGCTGAGTACCCCGCGTTCCGGGTCGGAAACACCAGTTCGCGGCTCGGGTCGATGTCAGGTCACGAGGGCGCGGAACGATCGAGTGTTCAATCCGGTCTGTACGCAGTGACAACACGTTGTACCTCCGTGACATATCGAAGAAAATCTATGTCAATAGGTATAGGTTTCTGATACCACAGGAGATATGTTGGCGCAAGTGGAGCCTGTTCAGGCCTTGGCGGGAACGGACTCCGGCGGCCGGAGCAGCCCGACGCAGGTGGCGGTGAGCAGCCGGGTCAACGCGGTGGTGAAGTCCAAGTTCCACTCCGGCGGCACCTGCCGCTCCGCGGCATAGGCGTCGGCCAGCTTCGTCGGTGGGTGCGCCACCTGCCACAGCGGCGCTGCCAGCGAATAGGACGCCAACAACAGGTCGAAGGCACCTTGCTTGCCCAGTCGGGGCAGTGCCTGCAGCAGGGCGTCGGCCATGGTCAGCCCCGCCGCGGTGATCTTTCGCCGGATCTCGATCACCCGCTCGGCGTCTACTTCGTGGTCGAGGTGCAAGTGCAGGTTGGCCAGCATGTCGCAGAACAACGGGTCGGCGGCCAATCCGCTGGCCAGGGTGGCGGCCACCCGGTCCGGCGACATCGCTTCGGACTGTTGCAGTGCCGTGCAAACGGTGTCTGACCAGCCTTCCCAGCTCTCGGCGGCTAGTCGCAGCAGCACCTCTTTGTGGGAGCTGAAGTAACGCCGTACCGCCGAGTGGTGCACCCCGGCCCTGCCGGCCACCGCGGTCAGGGTCACCGATGCCACGCCGGTCTCTATCGCCACCGAGCGGGCGGCCTCCATCAACGCTTCAGCCCGCTGACGCTTGTTCGCGTCGCTGCGGGCGCGTTTGAAAGCGACCTGACGCACAGCGAGAGGATAACGCACATGATGTGCGTTGCGGGCCTCCGTGGGTGTGCTGTAGCGTGCGTTTACGCACGTTGATGTGGGTTAGGGTATCCAAAGCTTCCTGGTGTGAGGGGACTTCGATTTTCAAGGTACTGAGCCGGGTGTGGATACCCCTGGTGATATTGGCAGTGGTCTGCGTCGCCGCATTCGCCGTGACGCGCATCCACGGCCTGTTCGGCTCTGAGAAGCGCCCGTCCTATTCCGACGGCCAGGTCGACGAGACCAAGCCCTTCAACCCCAAGCGGTTGACCTATGAGATCTTCGGCCCGCCCGGAACGGTGGCTGACATCAGCTACTTCGACGTCAACTCCGAACCGCAACGCGTGCAAGACGTTACGCTGCCGTGGCAGCTCGAAATCGTCACCACTCTTCCCGCGGTGGTGGGAAGCATCATGGCCCAAGGCAATAGCAACAGTATCGGCTGCCGCATCATCGTGGACGGCGAAGTCAAGGCCGAACGAATCTCCAACGAGGTCAACGCCTATACCTTCTGCCTGCTGAAGGCGGCATGAGCCAGCCCGGTACGCGTCGTGCCGGCGGAGCGCCGGAGCGACCGTTCATCGCACGGACCATCCGCCGGTTCGCCATACCGATCATTCTGGCGTGGTTGGCGCTGATCGCGGTGCTCGTCGCCACCGTCCCGCCGCTGGAAGAGGTCGGCAAACAGAACGCCGTCTCGGCGAGTCCCCAAGACGCCCCGGCCATGCAGGCCATGACCGAGATGGGCCGGATCTTCCAAGAGTCGGACTCCGACAGCACCGCGATGGTCGTGCTGGAGTCCGACCACGAGCTGGGCGACGCCGAACACGAGTACTACGCCGAAGTGGTCGAGAAGCTCAAGGCCGACACCGCACACGTCCAGCACGTGCAGGACTTCTGGGGTGATCCGATGACCGCGGTCGGCGCCCAAAGCGCCGACGGCAGAGCGACTTACGTGCAACTGAATCTGGTCGGCAATATCGGCCAGGCGGCGGCGAACGACTCCGTCGAAGCCGTTCGCCAGATCGTGGACTCGGTCCAGACACCACCCGGGTTGACCGTCTACGTGACCGGCACCGCGGCGCTGGCCAAGGACATGAACCATGCCGGCGACAAGTCGATGTTCAAGATGATGGTGGTCACCATCCTGGTGATCCTGACCATGTTGTTGCTCGTCTACCGGTCGATCATCACGGTGGCGCTGCTGTTGGGCATGGTCTACATGGAACTGAACGCGGCCAGCGGAGTGGTGGCGTTCATGGGTCACCACCACTGGGTGGGGTTGACGACGTTCTCCGTCAACCTGCTGGTCTCGCTGGCGATCGCTGCCGGCACCGACTATGCGATCTTCCTGATCGGCCGCTATCACGAGGCGCGCCAAGCCGGTGAAGACCGGGAGTCGGCGTACTACACGGCATTCGGAGGCGTCGCGCACGTCATCCTGGGCTCGGGTCTGACCATCGCCGGAGCGGTGTTCTGTCTGCACTTCACCCGGATGCCCTACTTCGTCACGCTGGGTATCCCGTGCGCGGTGGGCATGCTCATCTCGGTCACCGCGGCGTTGACGCTGGGCCCGGCGATCATCACCGTCGGCAGCCGGTTCGGGCTGTTCGACCCCAAGCGCGCCACCAGCACCCGCGGTTGGCGGCGGGTGGCGACGGTGATCGTCCGCTGGCCGGGTCCGGTGCTGGTCGCCTCACTGGCGATCGCGGCCGTCGGCCTGCTGGCGCTGCCGGGTTATCAGCCGGCCTACGACGACCGGAAATACATCCCCACCGACATCCCCGCCAACGAGGGCTTCGCCGCGGCCGACCGGCATTTCTCGCAGTCGCGGATGCTGCCCGAGATCCTGCTGGTCGAAGCCGACCACGACATGCGCAACCCGTCGGACTTCCTGATCATCGACAAGCTGGCCAAGTCCATCTTCAAGGTCGTCGGGATCTCCCGGGTGCAGGCCATCACCCGCCCGCAGGGAACCCCGCTGGAACACACCTCGATCCCGTTCCAGATCAGCATGCAGAACGCCGGTCAGCTGCAGACCATGCAGTTCCAGAAGAAGCGCATGGATGACATGCTGACCCAGGCCGAGGCGATGGCCCAGACCATCGCCACCATGCGCCAGATGTATGGCTACATGAGCCAACTCGCCGCCACCACCCACGAGATGGTCGTCGACATGGACGACCTACAGGCCCAGATCTACCAGATCCGGGACCACATCGCCGATTTCGAAGACTTCTGGCGGCCCATCCGCAACTACTTCTACTGGGAACCGCACTGCTACGACATCCCGATCTGCTTCTCGTTGCGCTCGGCGTTCGACATGGTCGACAGCGTTGATCCGATGAGCGAGAGCATGGACAAGATGATCGCGCACATGGGGGACATGGACGCCCTCATGCCGCAGATGCTGACCACCTTCCCGCCGATGATCGACACCATGGACACCATGCGGACCATGATGCTGACGATGCACAGCACCATGTCCGGCATCTTCGACCAGATGGACGAGATGAGCGACAACGCCACCGCAATGGGTAAGGCGTTCGACGAGTCCAAGAACGACGACTCGTTCTACCTGCCGCCGGAGGTGTTCCAAAACCCGGACTTCAAGCGCGCGATGAAGATGTTCATCTCCCCGGATGGCAAGGCCGTCCGGATGATGATCAGCCACCGGGGCAATCCGGCTACCGCCGAAGGCATTTCGCACATCGACAAGATCCGTACCGCGGCCGAGGAAGCGCTGAAGGGCACGCCGCTCGAGGACGCCAAGATCTACCTCGGCGGTACCGCGTCGCTGTTCAAGGACATGCACGACGGCTCCAACTATGACCTGCTGATCGCCGGAATCGCCTCGCTGTGCCTGATTTTCATCATCATGCTGCTGATCACCCGGGCGCTGATCGCGGCGTTGGTGATCGTTGGCACCGTGGCGCTGTCGCTGGGCGCGTCGTTCGGGCTGTCGGTGCTGTTCTGGCAGTACCTCATCGGCATCCAGCTGCACTGGCTGGTGCTGGTGATGAGCGTGATCATCCTGCTGGCGGTGGGCTCGGACTACAACCTGCTACTGGTGGCCCGGTTCAAGGAGGAGATCCACGCCGGGCTGCATACCGGCATCATCCGGGCGATGGGCGGCACCGGGAAGGTCGTGACCTCGGCCGGGCTGGTCTTCGCCTTCACCATGACGTCGATGGCCGTGAGCGACCTGCGCATCATCGGCCAGATCGGCACCACCATCGGCCTGGGGCTGATGTTCGACACCTTGATCGTCCGGTCGTTCATGACGCCGTCGATCGCGGCGCTGCTGGGGCGCTGGTTCTGGTGGCCGATCAACGTGCTGCCGCACGTCGGCGGGAAGGCCGCCCGGCATCGACAAGCCGCCGCCCTCGCTCGCGGCGGGGACGCGGCGGACACCGAGGAGCTGGCCCACAACCGGTAGCCGGCTGTGAGCGATCGCATGCTCAGAGGCCAGAAAACAATTAGGTAGCATGACTAAAGTTATGTAGCATTGCTTACTGAGTTCGGATGGCGAGTCGGGCCGACTGCCGGCCCATTCGCCTCACCTGCTTCACCCGGCTCAGCGGTCTCACCGGCGGGTTTGGCGTCGAAAAAACGGACAGAGTGAAAGGGCCCGGGGAATGGCTACAGTGGATTCCATGCGTACGCACCGCCCGATTCTGCGGGGCATCGTCGTGACCGCTGCCGCCGTGGGCGCAGCCGTGGCCGCGGTGCTGTTGCCCGCCACCGCCTCCGCCGACGCGACCGACGACTTCCCGATCCCGCGTCGCGTGATCCGCACCGACTGCAGTGCCGAGCAGATGCTGGCCGCCAGTCGCGACCTGTCGCCGATCTACTACGAGCGCTACATGATCGACATGCACAACAAGCCGGTGCAGGTGCAGCAGGCCGCCATCGACAAGATGCACTGGTTCTTCTCGCTCAACCCCGAGCAGCGCCGGGCCTACTCCGAGGAGCTGGCGACCAACTTCGCCGACCCGCTGACGGTGTCGTGGCCCAACCACGCGAAGATCTTCTTCAACAACAAGGGCGTGGTCGCCAAGTCGACCGAGGCCTGCAGCCAGTACCCGCGCGACGACATGTCGGTGTGGGACTGGGCCCCCAAGCCGTAACAGGAGACCGATGAACGGTTCCATCCGTCGAGTCATACGGGTTCTGCTCGTCGCCGGCGCGGCGGGCGGCCTGCTCCTCGGGGCTCCGGGATCGCCCGCGGGCGCTCAACCAGCGGGGTTTCCCAACTTTGACGACTTCACCGCGGTTCCGGTGGACAACTACATCTCGACAGGCCCCAAGGGGCCGGGACGCTGGGTGAACTTCTCCACGCCCTACAACGTGGCCTGCCAATTCGACGCCATTGACCCCCCGGCGGGGTCGTCGCAGGCCATCATGTGCGACGGCGACATGCCGGGCTTGGCCAACGCGCCGCTCGGCTCGGGCGCCCCGGTGCCGGGTGGCTGCGTGATCGGGACCGTGCGCTCCCAGGGCGCGGCGGGCCTGCGGCTGAACCGCGAATCGACCGGTTGCGGCCGGCAGTTCTCCAACGGAGCCTTCTTGGGCGTCGGGCAGAAGCTGTCGTACGGCAACGTCACCTGTGCGGTGGGCACCGACCAGCTCGTCGCCTGCCTGGACACCTCGCTGGGGCATCACGGGTTCGTGCTGAGCCCGTCGGGCAGCTCGGCGTTCTGACCCTTCTACACCCAGCCTGCGCTACGGGTTGATGTTGAAGGTGGTCGTGTAGGTCCGCGGGTGATAGGGCGGCGGTGGCGCATCCGGCCCGACCGGCCAGCCCTGCGGCGTCGGCCACGTGCTGACCCGCATGGTGACCTGCTCTTGGCCGTTGGGCAGCGTCTCGACGTTGACGATGCTCGGCCCGTACGGGACGGCCGGCTGATTTCCGGGGCTCGGGATGAACCCGGGGCCGGTGAGGTCCTGTGCAGGAGCCTGGAGCAGGCCCTGCGGGCTGCCCGCGGTGACGCCCACGATCTGCCCGCCGTCGCTCGCGCTGGTCAACAGATACCCGCCCTGGGGTAGGGCCACGATCTGATTCTCCCGATCGGCGGGACCGAGATTGCTGAAGGTGCCGACCTCGTGCAGGCTGTTCATCCACGCATTGGGTGGGTCACCGGCGGCGACCGGAGCCGACTGCCACAGGGCGCGCTGACCGTCCTGACCGACGTTCCCGACGATGATCATGGTTCCGGATGCCGGGTCGTAGACGCCGCTGGCCTGGGAGATGCCCACCTTGGTGTCCGAGCCGAGCGGGGTGCCCAGCAGCGGTCCCAAATCCGTTGCCGGATCGGCCAGATTCTGCACCCGCGACTCCGGCGCGATGTAGTTGTCCGGTGAGGTGCCGGGCCCGTAGGGCCGCACACTGTAGAACGCGTATTGCTGACCGTCGGGGCCCACCGCGGTACCGGTCGGCAGTGCCCGGAATCCCTCGTCGACGGGGAAGGGGTTGTCGATATCGGGTTTGCCGGGGATGTGCAGGCGGGGGTGGCCGGTCTCGGGGTCGCCGGTGATGACGATGCCGGTGCCCGGGATCGTCGCGCCCAGGTCGTAGGGCGAACCGTCCTGCTTCTCCGGCATCGGCGGGCTGCCCACGCCGGCGATGGTGGGATCGTGCGGCTGCTGACCGTCAGCCGGAATCGTGTTGTCCACCAGCCGGATACGCGGGTCCTGGCCGTCCTCACCACTGCCGAGCCGGTAGTGGCTGGTCAGGGTCTGCACCAGCTGAGCCCGGTGCCGGCTGTCGGCGACGGCGTCGGAGACCACCCGGTGGATCTCGCGGGTCTTGGCGGTCAGGAATCGCTGGAACTGGCGGGAACCGGCAGGGGTGTCCAGGCCCGGCCAGGTGGCCGCCGACTGACGGATCTCGGCCTCGATGGCGTCGAGGCGCTGCCGTGAACTCACGTTGTTCTGCACGGCCTGCCGCAGGATCGTCTGGAATTCGTTGTCGGCCGCTACCGATGCCGCTAGCCGGTTCGCGAGCGCCTCTTCACGCGCGCGCGCCGCATCCGCGAACGCACCGAGGTTCTCGGCCATAGCGCACAGGCTAGTCGGGCCGGGTTGGGCTTACTGGCCCTTTTTCGCCCGGCGCTTGCCGGACGGGCGCAGCTTGTCGTCGGCGGTCGATGCCGGCTCGCCCGCCTCTTCGCCCGCCGACTCGTCGATCTCCGCGGTTTCGGTCTCGGCGTCGGCGTCGTCGGCTTCGGTGGCGTCAGCGTCGACGTCGTCGTCAGCGTCGTCAGCGTCGACGGTCTCTTCGGACTCGTCGTCGGCCTCAGAGCCTTCGGAGTCCTCGGCCTTCGCGTCGCCGGACTTCTTGCCCCACCGACGCCGTTGCTTGGGCTGCTTGTCGGCCTTGGGCTTGATCGGTTTGGGCGGTGGCGGCGGCATTTCGGCGACGAACGCCAGGTAGAACGCGCCGATCCCCAGCAGGGCGATCGCGGCCGCGGCCCCGTAGATCCCGAACAGCCACATGCCGAAGCTGTCCAGCGACAACCAGATCTCGCTCACCGCGGTCCCGACGATCAACGCTCCGGCCACCAGGTGCGCGATGATCGAGCCGGTCAGCAGCGACAGCGCCAACTGCGGGGTGCCGTACTCGGGCTTGCGGGCCTGCTTCAACACCGCTGCCACCGGCAGGGCCGTTGCCCCGACCAGCAGCCCGAGGATTACCCGCATCACGGTGCCCAACACATGCGGGCTGTAGCCGGTCAGCTCCCACCACCGCGGCAGGACAAACAGGAAGTACAGGATGGCGGCGAGGGTCGAGAGCGACGCGTGCCAAACCGTGGCGACGGTACGACTCACGCCACCTCCCATGCTCGTCAGCTAGTGATTCAGGTGCGACCGGACCTTGATCTTTTCGGTCCGGCCGCACCTGAATCGGGTGCGGAGGATAGGGGATTTGAACCCCTGAGGGCTATTAACCCAACCCGCGTTCCAGGCGAGCGCCATAGGCCACTAGGCGAATCCTCCGTCGGCAATGGTAGCTGAGTCCCCTGCCGGGCCCGCGCACTGCTCTTCCCGCCCGGCTTCGCCGCGCCTGTAAACACCGCTAGACTCACCTGCGGACCCCGCGCGGCGTCCATCCTGTGAACTCCCCCAGGGCCGGAAGGCAGCAAGGGTCAATGGGCTCTGGCGGGTGCGCGGGGTCCCCTTATATGTCGGGCCTTCGACGCTGAAAGGCGCACCCGTGTCGCTGCATACCCTCAACCGTGCCGACCTGACCGCGCAATATGAGCGCTACCAGCGGGATTACGCCGAGCTGCAGGCCAAGAAGCTGTCCCTGGACCTCACCCGCGGCAAGCCGGCGCCCGAGCAGCTCGACCTGGCCAACGGCCTGCTGGCCCTGCCCGGCCCGGACGACTACCGCGGCGACGACGGCACCGACACCCGCAACTACGGCGGCCTGCACGGTCTGCCCGAGCTGCGGTCCCTCTTCGGGGAGCTGCTCGGCATCGCGGTGCCCAACCTGATCGCCGGCAACAACGCCAGCTTGGAGTTCATGCACGACGTCGTCGTCTACTCGATGCTGCACGGCGGCGTGGACTCGCCGCGGCCGTGGGGGGCGGAGCCGGTCGTCAAGTTCCTGTGCCCGGTGCCCGGCTATGACCGGCACTTCGCGATCACCGAGACCCTGGGCATCGAGATGATCTCGGTCCCGATGCGCGAGGACGGCCCGGACGTCGACCTGATCGAGGAGCTCGTCGCCGCAGACCCGGCGATCAAGGGCATGTGGACCGTGCCGGTGTTCGGCAACCCGACGGGCATCACCTACTCCTGGGAGACCGTGCGCCGGCTGGTGCAGATGAAGACCGCCGCACCCGACTTCCGGCTGTTCTGGGACAACGCCTACGCGGTGCACACCCTGACCAGCGAGTTCCCCCATCAGATCGATGTGCTCGGGCTCGCCGCGGCCGCGGGCAACCCGAACCGGCCCTACGTGTTCGCCTCCACCTCGAAGATCACCTTCGCCGGCGCCGGTGTCAGCTTCTTCGGCGGCTCGCTGGGCAACATCGCCTGGTACCTGCAGTACGCCGGCAAGAAGTCGATCGGCCCGGACAAGGTCAACCAGCTGCGCCACCTGCGGTTCTTCGGCGACGCTGACGGCGTGCGGCTGCACATGCGCCGCCACCAGGAGATCCTGGCGCCCAAGTTCGAGCTGGCTGCCGAGATCCTGGAGAACCGGCTCGGCGAGTCCAAGATCGCGTCGTGGACCGACCCCAAGGGCGGCTACTTCATCAGCCTGGACGTCTGGCCGGGCACCGCGCGCCGCACCGTCGCGCTGGCCAAGGACGCCGGCATCGCGGTCACCGAGGCCGGTGCGTCGTTCCCGTACCGCAAGGACCCCGAAGACAAGAACATCCGGATCGCCCCGTCGTTCCCGTCGCTGGACGATCTGCGCAACGCCGTCGACGGCCTGGCCACCTGTGCGCTACTGGCCGCCGCTGAGCACCTGCTGGGCTGACATGACGGGCGTCTGGGGCCGCACGGCGGTGGCGGCAGCTTTCCTCATGCTGGGCCCGGTACCGGCGGCGCACGCGTTGCCGGGTCCGCCGGTCGACCCGCGCCCGGTGCCGGTCGTTGACATCGGACCCGACGGCGGCGAGTCGCTGCCACCGAGGGCCGCCGAAGAACTCGACGTCTTCCGCCGCGACGCCGCCGACGGCGCGCTGGGAAATCCCGTGATGTACGGCGACGGCCAGTGTTATCCGCTCGTGCAGCGCTACATACAGGCGCTGGGTCCGTGGCGGAACAGAGACCCCAGCGGCAACGCCTTCGATCTCTACGAGCATTTCCCCACCAACGGTCTGGCGCAGTTTTTCGACCAGGTGCCGTTCGACGGTGGGCTCAACGAGCCGCGGGTCGGGGACGTCGTGGTCTACGGCCCCGGGGGGTTTGTCAGCGAGCACGGGCACGCCGGGGTGGTGACGGCCGTTCGTGGCAGCGGCAGCCTGCTGCGGTATGAGATCGCCGAACAGAACTCCGGCGGCCGGTTGTTCGTGACGCTGAACTGGCGTGACGTCAGCCCCATGTGGAACACGCTGGGGTATCTGCGCCCCAAGGTGTAGCGCTGTGCCTGCCGGGCCTGCACCGTCGTCGGGCCGAGCAAGTAACCTGCTGGCGTGGCGCTCTACCGCAAATACCGTCCGGCAACCTTCGCCGAAGTGGTGGGGCAGGAGCACGTCACCGAACCCCTGTGCACCGCCTTGGCGGCGGGCCGGATCAACCACGCCTACCTGTTCTCCGGGCCCCGCGGCTGCGGCAAGACGTCGTCGGCGCGCATCCTGGCCCGATCGCTGAACTGCGCGCAGGGGCCGACCCCGACGCCGTGCGGAACCTGCGACTCGTGCGTGGCGTTGGCCCCCAACGGGCCGGGCAGCATCGACGTCGTCGAGCTCGACGCGGCCAGCCACGGTGGCGTCGACGACACCCGCGATCTGCGGGATCGCGCCTTCTACGCGCCCGCCCAGTCGCGCTACCGGATCTTCATCATCGACGAAGCGCACATGGTGACCACCGCGGGTTTCAACGCGCTGCTCAAGATCGTCGAGGAGCCGCCCGACCACCTGATCTTCGTGTTCGCCACCACCGAGCCGGAGAAGGTGCTGCCGACCATTCGGTCGCGCACCCACCACTATCCGTTCCGGCTGCTCGCGCCGCGGACCATGCGGGAGCTGATCGGCCGGATCTGCGAGCAGGAGCACGTCGCCGTCGACGACGCGGTGTACCCCCTGGTGATTCGTGCCGGTGGCGGTTCGCCGCGCGACACCCTCTCCGTGCTCGACCAGCTGCTGGCCGGCTCGGAGCCAATGCCCGGCAGCCCCGACATCAGCCACGTCCGCTACCAGCGGGCGCTGGGCCTGCTGGGGGCCACCGATGTCGCCCTGATCGACGAGGCGGTCGACGCCCTGGCCGCCGGGGATGCCGCATCGCTGTTCGGCGCCGTGGAGGCCGTCGTCGACGCCGGCCATGACCCGCGCCGGTTCGCCATCGACCTGCTGGAGCGGTTCCGGGACCTGATCGTGCTGCAGGCGGTCCCCGACGCGGTCGCCAAGGGTGTGGTCGACGCGCCGGAGGACATGCTGGAGCGGATGCACGAGCAGGCTGCCCGGCTCGGTCCGGCCACCCTGGCCCGCTACGCCGAGGTGGTGCACGCCGGCCTCGGCGAGATGCGGGGGGCGACCGCCCCGCGGCTGCTGCTGGAGGTGGTGTGCGCCCGGCTGCTGTTGCCCTCGGCCGCCGACACCGAAGCCGCACTCCTGCAACGGGTCGAGCGCATCGAGGGCCGGCTGGACATGTCGATCCCGGCGGGGACGGTGCGGACCGGGGCTGCGGCGTCCCAGGGCGCGCCGTCTGCCGCCGCCGGCGTCGCGCCGGCAGCACCAGCCGCGTCGGCCGGCAAGCAGTTCACCCGCCGCTCTGCGCGGGCAGCTGAGCCCGCGCCCGAGCCGCCGCCGGTGCCCGCCGCTGCCCCCGCGCCCGAGCCGGTGTCGGCACCCGCCGCGGCGGCGCCCGAGCCCGAACCCGCTCCGCCACCCGCGCCGGCCCCTGCACCGCAGCCCGAGCCCGAGCCCGCGCCGCCCGCACCCGCTGCCGCAGTCAGCCCCGGGGAACCCGACGCCGCCGCCGTGCGCGCGATGTGGACCACGGTGCGCGACAAGGTACGTCAGCGCAGCCGCTCCACCGAGGCGATGCTGGCCGGCGCGACCGTGCGCACGGTGGACGGCAACACCCTGGTGCTGACCCACGAAACGGCCGCACTGGCCAGGCGACTCTCCGAACCGCGCAACGCCGACGTCATCACCGAGGCGCTCAAGGATGCCCTCGGGGTCAACTGGCGGGTGCGTTGCGAGGCCGGCGGACCATCCCCGGAAGCGGGCCGCCCGGCTGCGCCCGCTCAGGCCGATGTGGAATCGGCGCGGCGCGCCGACGAGGAGGCCATGCTGGCCGAGGCCGCCGCCGCGGGCGCCGACGCCCCGCCTCGCCGCGACCCCGAAGAAGTGGCCCTGGAGTTGTTGCAGAACGAGCTGGGCGCCCGCCGGATCAGCGGCGACTGAAGGCTGCTTTTTCTAGGGGGTCCACCAGGGCCGCAGCGGCAGGCCCCCATCCCCACCCTGCTTGTCGACGTTGCCGGCCAGCACGTGGTGTAACTGACATTGGTTGCGCTCGAAGCCGATTACCGCCGCCGCCATGTACAGTCCCCACACCTTGGCGCGGCCCAGGCCGACTTCGGCGACGGCCTCGTCCCAGTGGTCCACCAGGTTCTGGCACCAGCCGCGCAGCGTCTTGGCGTAGTGGAGCCGGAAGTCCTCCTCGTGCAGGACCTCGAGACCGGTCTGCTGGATCTCGGCGGTGATGGTTCCCACCCCGGTGATCTCGCCGTCGGGGAAGACGTACCGGTCGGTGAATGGGTCGCCCTTGTAGATCGAATTG
Organism: Mycolicibacter heraklionensis; assembly: GCF_019645815.1. NCBI lineage: Bacteria > Bacillati > Actinomycetota > Actinomycetes > Mycobacteriales > Mycobacteriaceae > Mycobacterium > Mycobacterium heraklionense. Next base: position 4,649,337 of record NZ_CP080997.1, on the reverse strand, counting down.
TCCGCCGTTGTGATGCAGTGGTTGAGCAGCAGACCACCGGTGCGCAGTTTCGACTTGAGGAAACGGAAGTAGGACGGGTAGTTCTTCACCCCGATGTGCTCAGTCATTCCGATCGAAGAGACGGCGTCGAACTCGGTCTCTCGCACGTCCCGGTAGTCGCAGTGCCGGACTTCAGCGAACTCGGAGAGCCCTTCATCGGCGATCGCCTGCTGCGCCCAGGCGACCTGCTCTGCAGCCAGGGTGGCGCCGAGCGCGTGCACCCCGCGGCGCGCGGCGTAGCGCACCATGCCGCCCCAGCCGCAGCCGACGTCAAGCAGGCGATCTCCGGGCTTCAGGCGGAGCTTGTCGAAGATCAGCCGATACTTGTTCTCCTGGGCTTCTTCCAGCGTCGCGTCGGCGGTCGGGTAGATGGCGCAGGTGTAGGTCATCGACGGACCCAGCACCCACTCGTAGAAGGCGTTCGACACGTCGTAGTGGTGATGAATCGCGTCCGCGTCCCGAGACTTGCTGTGCCGCAGCCCGCTGGCGGTGCGTCGCCATTTAGGTGGCGCCTCCTCCGGGGGCGGAGCGATCGGCTTGAGATTCCTCAGCCCGATGGAGCGGACGATGTTGGCCATATCGCGCGGCGACGGGTGCTTGAATTCGAGGTCCGCCATGGCGTTGAGCACCTCGTAGGGATTTCCCGGATGGACACCACGCAGTTCCAGGTCACCCGAGACGTAGGCCCGGGCTATGCCGAGTTGGCCCAGTGAGGTGGCCAGATACGCGGTGGCGCGCGGATTCAGCAGATCGACTCCTAGTTCTGCGTCATCGGGGCCGGCACTGCTGCCGTCGTAGGCAGAGATCTTCAGCGGTGGCTGCCCCCCGCCGGCCAGTAGCACCAGAATCTCAGCTAGCCCCAGCTTGCCGTTCGCGGTGGTGTTCGTGCTTCTGATGAGTGTTTTAGCCGTCATGAGTTACCCCCCGTTGTTCAGATGCGGGTAACCGCCCGGGCAGCACCTCAAACCCGGGTAACGTGGCACCCCAATGGGCGATATGACCGAAACGACCACCTGCGCGATCGTCGGTGGTGGACCCGCAGGCATGGTGCTTGGGTTGTTGCTGGCGCGGGCCGGCGTGCGGGTGACCCTGCTGGAGAAGCACGCCGACTTCCTGCGCGACTTCCGTGGCGACACCGTGCATCCCACCACGCTGCGACTCCTCGACGAGCTCGGGCTCTGGGAGCGCTTTGCGACGTTGTCGCACAGCGAGATCCACCAGGTCAGCCTGGATGTGGCCGGGCGCGACGTCACCGTGGTCGACTTCGGCCGGTTGCGGCGCCAGCCGCACCCCTACGTTGCGATGGTGCCGCAGTGGGACCTGCTCAACCTGCTTGCCGAATCCGCGCAGACCGAGCCGACGTTCACCTTGCGGATGCAGACCGAAGTCACCGGGCTGCTGCACGAGGACGGTCGGGTGGCCGGAGTGCGTTACCGCGACACCGACGGTACCGGCGAACTGCGTGCCGATCTCACGGTGGCCTGCGACGGGCGCTGGTCGGTCGCGCGGCACGAGGCCGGCTTGCACTCACGCGAGTTTCCGGTGAACTTCGATGTCTGGTGGTTCCGCCTGCCGAACGACCGCGCCGCCCAGCCCACCCTGTTGCCCCGACTGGGGCCGGGGCGGGCCGCGATCATGATTCCGCGCGACAGTTATTTTCAGGTCGCCTATCTGGGGCGCAAGGGCACCGACGCGGACAGGCGAGCGCGCGGTATCGAGGCGTTCCGCCGTGACGTGGTCGAGCTCATTCCGGAAGCCGCGGATTCGGTGCAGGCGCTGCGGAGCATGGACGACGTCAAACACCTCGATGTCCGGGTGAACCGGTTGCGGCACTGGAGTATTGACGGGCTGTTGTGCATCGGAGACGCCGCGCACGCCATGTCGCCGGTGGGTGGTGTCGGCATCAATCTGGCGGTGCAGGATGCAGTGGCCGCGGCGACCCTCCTGGCCGAGCCGCTGCGGCAAGGCCGGGTGACCCCTCGTGACCTGGCCGCCGTGCAACGGCGTCGACAGCTGCCCACCGTCGTCACCCAGTCCGTCCAGCGCCTGGCGCACCGAGCGCTGAACCCGATCTTGAACGGCAAGAACCTCAGCCCGCCGGCGAGTGTGGGCACCCTGGTCGCGATGTTTCCCTGGCTGTCGGCGATTCCGGCCTATCTGGTCGGTGTGGGGGTGCGGCCGGAGCGGGCGCCGGCCTTCGCGCGCCGCCAGTAACCGCTACCGGCTAGGGCCGCCACCACGGCCGCAGCGGCAGGCCGGCCCCGTCGGAGCCGTTGACCGCCAGCGCATGATGAAGCTGAATCCCGTTGTGCTCGAAGCCCAACCGGGAGCCCGCCATGTACAAGCCCCACACCTTGGCGGTGGCCAGCCCGACCTCGGCGACGGCGTCGTCCCAGTGCGCCACCAGGTTGGCGCACCAATCGCGCAGGGTCAGCTCGTAGTGGTTGCGCAGGTTCTCGGTGTGCAGCACCTCCAGGCCGGCGTCCTGGATCTCGCTGATGATGCGGCCTGAGCCAGCCAGCTCCCCGTCGGGAAACACATAGCGATCGATGAAATCGCCTGCGGTCGCACCGGATTTGTTGTCCGCCCGGGTGATGCAGTGGTTGAGCAGCAGGCCGCCGGGACGCAGCCTGGACTTGAGGAAACCGAAATAGGCGGGGTAGTTGGCCACGCCGATGTGCTCCGTCATCCCGATCGAGGAGACCGCGTCGAAGCCGGATTCGCCGACGTCGCGGTAATCGCAGTGCCTTACTTCGGCCAGGCCGGCCAACCCCTCGGAGGCGATCGCGCGCTGCGCCCACCGGGCCTGCTCGGCCGACAGCGTCGCACCGATGGCGCGCACCCCGTGCCGCGCCGCGTAGCGCACCATGCCGCCCCAGCCGCAGCCGACGTCGAGCAGCAGGTCGCCGGGGCACAACCGCAGCTTGTCGAAGATCAGCCGGTACTTGTTCTCCTGGGCCTGCTCCAGCGTCGCATCCGGGTCCGGGTAGACCGCGCAGGTGTAGGTCATCGACGGGCCCAAGACCCATTCGTAGAAGTCGTTGGACACGTCGTAGTGGTGATGAATCGCCTCGGCATCCCGAGACTTGCTGTGCCGTAACCCTTCCGCGATGCGTCGCCACCGGGGGAGTGCCTCTTGGGGCGGCGGGGCGATCGGCACCAGGTGCTCGATTCCGATCGAGCGCACGATGTTGGCCAGCACTCGCGGCGAGGGCCGTTTGAAGTGCAGCTCGTCGGCCAGCGCCTTGAGCAGCAGGTAGGGATCCCCGGGGTGTACGCCATGCACCCCCAGGTCCCCGGCGATGTAGGCGCGGGCCATACCCAGGTCGCCCGGAGCGGTGGCCAGATAGGTGGTGCCGCGCGGGGTCAACAGGTCCAGGCCCAGGGGCGCGTCGTCGGGGCCGGTGCTGCTGCCGTCATAGGCGGTGAAGCGCAGCGGCAGGTGCCCGTCGGTGGCCAGGGTCTCCAGCACCTGGGCCAGGCTCAATCGGCCGGTCGGAGTGCGGACCTGCTCGCTGTCGATCGTCATCGTCGTCGCACCGCCTTGGCGTAGAGATCCAGTAGTCGCGAGTCGGGGTCGTAGGTCTTCTTGATCGCTCGGTAGGTTTCACCGCCGTAGAGCTCGTCAAACTCCGCGGCGGTGTAGTAGGAGTCGGAGTACAGCGACTTGTGGCCGTCGAGCTCGCTCACCTTGGCCTCGATCAGGCGATTGGTGGCGCCCTCGGTGGCGCCGGCCGGGACCGACGACCAGAACCCCACGTTGACGTAGGTGCGGTTGGGCCGGATCGGGTACAGCGGCCACTCCTCATCGCTGCGCAGCCGCAGCGGGCACAACCACACCGGCTCGATCGGCACGTGGGCGAAGAACCAGTCCAGAAATTCCCGGCAGCGCTCCAGGGGGACCTCGATGTCCTGCACCACCCGCTCACGTGGCGGGCGGTGGTGTCGCTTCTCGATCCGGTCGGCGATGGCGAACCGCTGGTCGTAGGCGATCAGCTTCGAGTAGACGCTGCTGCGCCGGTAGCGTCGCGGCCACCAGCGTCGCACCAGGGGACGCTGCGCCCCGAACGCGCGCGAGCACCAGAACCAGTCGGTGTCCCAGCGCCACAGGTAGTCGTGGATGGTCAGCCGGTCGTCTTTGATCCCGTGCGCGTGCCGGATCGAGCGGTAGTAGATCTGCTGGCCGGTGTAGTCGCTGACGGCGCCGGGGGAGTCGGTCGCGATGCCGACGCACAGGTAGCTCTCCCGGGGGCTGAACACCACCCCGTCGAGGTAGTCCACCGGAACGCCTTCGAGCCCGCCGGTGTCGATGATGCGGTCCATCGTCGAAACCAGCTCGTCCAGGGAGTCGAAGCGGATGTGCCGCAACGCGACGAACGGTTTGACGGCTTCCAGCTCGATCCGGAGTCGTGTCGAATATCCCAGCGTGCCATAAGAATTCGGAAAAGCATGGAACAGGTCCGCATGTTGGTGTCGCGACACGGTCAGCAGTTCGCCCGCGCCGGTAAGCACGTCCATCTCCAGCACCGACTCATGGGGAAGCCCATTGCGGAACGACGCCGACTCGATTCCCAAGCCGCTGACCGCGCCGCCCACCGTGATCGTCTTGAGCTGCGGGACCACCAACGGTGCCAAACCGTAGGGGAGGGTGGCGGCGACCAGGTCCTCGTAGGTGCACATGCCGTCGACGTCGGCGGTGCGGTTCTCCGGGTCGACGGCGAGGACGCTGACCAGGCCCGAGGTGTCCAGACCGGGTGCCTGGCGCTTCGCGCGCGCCCGAAACAGGTTGGAGGTGGGCTTGGCCAGCCGGACCGATTCGTCGGCGGGGATGTTCCGGTAGCTGTCCAGCAGTCGCTGCACCCCCCGCGCGTGGGATGTCGGTGTATCGGCCGGCCGAACGGACATCACCTCCCACGCTAACGGGGGATCGGCGGATCTGCACGCAACGGCGTGGCGGTTCAGGGCAGTTGCGTTTGACTGCTCAGGAAGCTGGCGATGCCGCGTGCGACCGCGTCGGCGTAGCGCTGCCGGCCCGCTGGGCTCTCCATCAGGGCTGCATCGGTGGTGTTTTTCATGTTGCCCAGCTCGACCAGGACCGACGGATATTCGGCCAGGTTCAGCCCGGCGAGGTCGGCGCGTCCCTTCAAGCCGTCGGTGCCGATGTAATTGGCTGGGGGAATGCCGGCGGCCTGCAATTGGCTGCGCATGATCTGGGCGAACCGTACCGCGGGGCCCTCCTGGGCCGGGTTGAGCGGCGGTGCCGAGTAGTTGACGTGGAATCCGCGGCCGGCGGGCTGGCCGCCGTCGGCATGGATGGACACGATGGCGTTGGGGTGCAGCGCATTGGCCGCCGCGGCGCGGGCGTCGACGCACGGCGCCGGCCCGTTGTCGTCACCGCGCGACATCGCGGTGCGGACCCCGGCGGAGTTGAGGGCCTGGCGGATCCGCAGCGTGGTGTCCCAGGCGAAGCTGTGCTCGGGATAGCCGGAGTTGGTCGCGGTGCCGCTGGTCTGGCAGTTCTTGGTGCCGCCCCGGCCGTTGGGCACCTGACGTGACAGGGCAGCCGGGTCACCCGCGCCGCTGTGGCCGGGGTCGAGGAACACGATCATGCCGGCGATATTGGCCGGACCGGCCCAGGCCAAGGGAGCCAGCGGGGCGCTCGGCACCGCGGCGGCCACCACCAGGCCGATGGTGATCGCGATACCGACACGGACAAGAACTGGTACGCGCACACCGCCAACGTAGGCCGAGGCCGACTACGCTGGGATTCTCACACGCACCGGGTCTCGGAGCTGAAACCAAGCCGCAACCCAGTCGAGACCACGCACACGACAACGCACACGACAACGCAAGGGGAGTGTCATGCAACCAGGAGGCCCGCCCGACATGTCGGCGCTGCTGGCCCAGGCGCAGCAGATGCAGCAGCGACTGCTGCAGGCACAGCAGGAGCTGGCCGTCACCGAGGTGCACGGGGAGGCCGGCGGAGGCCTGGTCAAGGTCACCTCCAACGGCAGCGGCGAGGTGCTCGCGGTGCACATCGACCCGAAGGTCGTCGACCCGCAGGACATCGAGACACTGCAGGACCTGCTCGTGGGAGCGCTCGCGGACGCCTCGAAGAAGGCGCACACGCTGGCCCAGCAGCGGCTCTCGCCGCTGGCCGGCGGCATGGGCGGCGCGCTCGGCATGCCGGGAGCCTAGGTGTTTGAGGGTCCGGTTCAGGACCTGATCGACGAGCTGGGCAAGCTGCCGGGCATCGGCCCCAAGAGCGCCCAGCGGATCGCGTTTCACCTGCTGTCGGTGGAGCCGCCGGAGATCGACCGGCTCACCGCGGTGCTCACCAAGGTCCGCGACGGAGTGCAGTTCTGTGAGGTGTGCGGCAACGTCGCCGACGCGCAGCGTTGCCGGATCTGCGGGGATCCGCGGCGTGACTTCGCCCAGATCTGCGTCGTCGAGGAGCCCAAGGACGTCGCCGCCATCGAGCGCACCCGGGAGTTCCGCGGCCGCTACCACGTGCTCGGCGGCGCGCTGGATCCCTTGTCGGGAATCGGTCCCGAGCAGCTGCGGGTGCGTGAGCTGCTGAACCGGGTCGGGGAGCGGATTGACGGCGTCGACGTCAGTGAGGTGATCATCGCCACCGACCCCAACACCGAGGGTGAGGCCACCGCTACGTACCTGGTGCGGGTGCTGCGCGACATCCCCGGTCTCTCGGTGACCCGCCTGGCGTCCGGCCTGCCGATGGGCGGTGACCTGGAATTCGCTGACGAGCTGACCTTGGGCCGGGCTTTCACCGGCCGCCGCGCCATGGCCTGATTCCTTTACCGCGAGATCGCACTCACGCAGGAACCTTCTCGAACTTTCCCTGCGTGGATGCGATCTCGCGGCGTTAGGCCGGCTGCAGGACGTCGGAGATCGGCACACCCGCGGCGATGCCGGCGCGGGCCGTCCGGACCTTCTCCGGGATGCCTGCGCCCACCACCGCGACCAATGCCCCGTCGCGCTCGTAGTAGGCCAGGAATCGGCGGCCGTCATCGTCGACCAGGTGCACGGTGTCGCCGGCTCTCGGCCGGCCCAGGCACTGGATCTTGACGTCGTACTGGTCGCTCCAGAAGTAGGGCACGGCCGGACTGACCACCGCTTCGGAGTTCAGCATCGCCGCCACCAGGGTCTTCGCCTGGTCGGCGACGTTGCTCCAGTGCTCGACGCGGACCTGCGCCCCGGTCGCGTCCCGCCAGGACGCCACGTCGCCGATCGCCCAGACGTCCGGGGCGCTGGTGCGTCCGACCGCGTCGCAGACCACGCCATCAGCCACGTCGACGTCGCTGCCGGCCAGCCAGTCGGTGGCCGGGCGCGACCCGATGCCTACCACCACCAGGTCGGCCTCGATGACCGACCCGTCGGCCAGCGTCACCGCCTCGACGCATTCACCGCCGGAGACGGAATCCACCGCCACACCGGTACGCACATCGACACCCTCATCCCGGTGCAGCCGGGCGATCAACGCCCCGGCCTGCTCGCCCAGCACGGACGCCAGCGGGGTGGGTTGCGGCTCCACCAGCACCACCTGCACTCCCAGGCCGCGCAGGCTGGCCGCGACCTCGCACCCGATGAAACCCGCGCCGATCACCACGGCCCGGCGCGCGTTCGCGGCCCGGCGCTGCAGCGCCACGCAGTCGTCGAGCGAGCGCAGCACGCAGATGCCATCCAGGTCGCCGAACGCCGGGATGCGGTTGGGCACCAAGCCGGTGGCGATCACCAGCTGGTCGTAGCCCAGGACCTCCCCGTCGGCCAGTGTCACGGTGTGGGCCGCCACGTCGACGGCGCGGGCCGGGCAGCCGAGCCGCAACTCGATGCCGTTGTCCTCGTAGAACCCCGCCGGCTTCAAAGCAACGCTGTCGACCTCGCCGCGCAGCATCTGCTTGGACAGCGGCGGACGGTCATAGGGCGGGTGCTCTTCGGCGCCGACGACGGTGATCGGGTCCGTGTAGCCGTTGCGGCGAAGCTGTTCGGCGGTGCGTACCGCCGCCAGGCCCGCCCCGACGATGACCACCCCGTTCACGACCGGGCCACTTCCACCATCTCGAAGTCGGCCTTCGCCGCACCGCAGTCCGGGCAGCTCCAGTCCTCGGGGATGTCGGCCCAGCGGGTGCCGGGGTCGATGCCGTCCTCCGGCCAGCCCAGCGCCTCGTCGTACTCGAAGCCGCACTGCAGGCACCGGAACAGTTTGTAGTCGTTCATGAGCTCTCTCCTATCGGTTCGAAATCCAGCTTTTCGCGTACTGCGCAGTCCGGGCAGGTCCAGTCGTCCGGGATCTGCTGCCATCCGGTGCCGGCGGGGAACCCCTCTCGGGGCTCCCCGGCGGCCTCGTCGTAGACGTACCCGCAGCCCGGGCACCCGTACCCGGCCATCAGGCCGCTACCTGGTAGCGGGCCAGGATCTTCTCCCGGCGGCGCGGCGAGATGTTGGCCCGGGTGATGTCACCGGCGTAGTGCTCGAGCACCCGGTGGTCCATCAGCTTGCGCCACACCGGCGGGAAGTAGGTCACCCCAATGAGCGCTCCATATCCGGCCGGCAGGTTCGGCGAATCCTCGAAGCTGCGCAGCGTCTGGTAGCGCCGGGTGGGGTTGGCGTGGTGGTCGCTGTGCCGCTGCAGGTGGTAGAGGAACAGGTTGGTGACCATGTGGTCGGAGTTCCAGCTGTGCTGCGGCGTGCAGCGCTCGTAGCGGCCTTGCGAACCCTCACCGCCCTGCTTCTGGCGCACCAGCCCGTAGTGCTCCAGGTAGTTCACCGACTCCAGCAGCGACGACCCGTAGATGGCGTTGATCAGCACGTAGGGCACCAGTGCGACACCGAACACCGCGAGCATCACGCCCCAGAACAGCACCGACATCGCCAGCGCGTTGATCACGTCGTTGTCCGCCCAGGTCCGCGGGTTCCACGGGCTCTTGCCGGTCCGGCGGACCCGCTGGGCCTCCAATTCCCATGCCGAGCGGATGCCGCCGAAAGTGCTGCGGGGCAGAAACTCCCAGAACGTCTCACCGAAGCGGGCCGACGCGGGGTCTTCCGGGGTGGCCACCCGGACGTGGTGGCCGCGGTTGTGCTCGACATAGAAGTGGCCGTAGCAGACCTGGGCCAGGGTGATCTTGGCCAGCCACCGCTCCAGCGACTCCCGCTTGTGCCCCAGCTCGTGGGCGGTGTTGATACCGACCCCGGCCACGGTGGCCGTCGTCATCGCCACCCCGATCTTGCCCAGCCAGCCCAGTGACCCGTCGAAGCCGAGCCAGCCCAGGTCCGAGGCGGTGAACAGGTAGGCGCCGAAGATGGCGCTGGCGTACTGGAAGGGGATGTAGGCGTAGGTGGCGTAGCGGTAGTACTTGTCGTTCTCCAGCGCCGTCATCACCTCGTCCGGCGGGTTCTGCCCGTCGGCGCCGATCCACAGGTCCAGCGCCGGCAGGATGAGGTAGAGCAGGATCGGCCCGATGTACAGCGGGATTTGCGCCGTCGTGTGCAGGCCGGCCTTGTTCAGCGCCCAGACCAGCGGCAGCACCAGGAAGAGCATGGTGGGCACGATCAGGCCCAACAGCCACAGGTGACGTTTCTTGTCCTGCCAGACCTTCGGTTCGCTGGCCATTTCGGTGCTCATTGCATTTCAACCTCTCGCCTTGGTCACACCATGTTTTTCGGATGTGCCTGACGTTAGGTAGCGCGGCAGCCTCGTCGCTCGTCTCGCGCGGCCGGAATTCGGCCGGCTATTCGTCTTCGGAAGACAACACGGCGGCGCCGTACCACTGGCACAGCAGCAGGGCGATCTCAACGTCCAGGCGGTCCTCGGCGATCGGCCGACCGCGCCGCTCGATCGCCCGCTGCACCCGGTACTTCATGGTGTTGACATGGAAATGCAGTTGCTCGCCGGCCGCCTTGAAGCTGGACCCGGTGCGCAGGAACACCCGCAGGGTGTCGCGCAGCCGGCCGTCGCTCTCGGTGTCGCAGGCCAGCGGGCCGAGCACCTCGGCGACCCAGGCCCGTGCGGCGGCCAGGTTGTCGCCGCCGAGCAGTGCCGCGGCGCCAAGACCGGGATCGCCGGCCGCGCTGACCCGGTTCATGGTCGCGCCGGAGGCGACCGCCAGGGTGTGCGCCGCCAAGGCCTGCTGGTGCGAGCGGCGGAAACCCTCGACACCGGGAAGCGGGGCACCGATCGCCACCCAGGGCTCGCCGTCCGCGGCGAGCGCGCACGCGCGGATCTGTTCCACCACGTCGCCTCCGCCGGTCGAGGGCAGCGGAAGCCACGCCCACCCGCATGCGCTGTCGGCCGGGACGAACAGCGGCGGACCGTGCACCGCCAGCGTGTCGGCGAGCTGTTTGATGAAACCCTCCGCGGCGGCCAGCTTGTCGCCGCCGGCTTTCGGATACCACACGACCACTGCGACGTGGGTGCGCCGCAGCGGGTAGCGGATCGCCGTCGTCATCGCGTCGACGTCGCTGCTCTCGCCGGCGAGGATCTCGCGGACCCGCAACGCGCGCACCGCATTTCGACTCTCCAGCCAGCGCTCCCGCTCGGCCTGGTAGACGGCGACCACCTGCTGCGACATCTCGTCGATATAGCCGAACATCAGCGTCGACATCGCGCCCAGCACACTCAGGCTCAGGTCCGGCTCCAGCTCGGCGGCCCGGACCTCCTCGAGTACCAGCCGCAGCGCCTCCGAGTGGCCCAGCCGGTAGCCGCGCACCAACGCGTTCACCGGCACCCCGCGCTGGGCCAGCCGGCGGGCGTGCTCCAGCGCAACCGGTGGGGCCGCGATGTCGGCCACCGGGATGTTGTGCCGGATCGCCGAAAAGTACGCGTCGACGTTCGCCGACACCGTCTCGTGCAGCAGATGCAGCAGTGACGAATCGGTGGTCAGGTCCGGCGACTCCTTGGCGACCAGGTCTTCGATGACTCCGATGGTCTCGGCCAGGCGATCGTAGAGGCGCTGGGAGATTTCAATCGCGGCCTCGGCGACCGCGCTCTGATCGGTCATGGTCCGACCGTAGTCAGACCCGCCGGGGTGCAGCCAGCCGTTCGGCGCGCAGCACGTCCACTTCCGGCAGCTCCAGGGGCGCCAGGTCGCCGACCACCTTCGACAACAGCAGATCCGCCAGTTCCGGGTTGCGGGCCAGGCACGGCCCGTGCAGGTAGGTGGCGACGACGCTGCCCTGCACCGCGCCGTCGTAGCCGTCGCCGGCCCTGTTGCCGGCGCCCTTGGTCACCTTCGACAGCGGTGTGGCCGATGGTCCCAGCACGGTGCCGCCGCGATGGTTCTCGAAGCCGGTCAACGGCTGCGTCAGCCCGGCCAGCAGCGGCGTGCCTACCACCTCGCCGATGGTGCGCACGTCCTGCGGGGAGGTGGTCACGTCCAGCATCCCGACTCCGTCGACCCGCTCGCCGGCCGAGGTCTCATACCAGTGCCCGAGCACCTGGATGGCCGCGCAGATCGCCAGCACGGGCGCGCCCCGCGCCGCCGCGCGCTGCAAGCCCGGGTGGGTGATCAGATGCCGGGTGGCCAGTCGCTGTGCGTAATCCTCGGCGCCGCCCAGGGTGTAGAGGTCCAAGGACTCGGGCACCGGTTCGGCCAGGGTGATCTCGACGATCTCGGCGGGAATCCCGCGCAGCAGCAGCCGCTGCCGCAGCACCACCGCATTGCCGCCGTCCCCGTACGTGCCCATCACGTCCGGCAGCACCAGCCCGATCCGCACCGGATCAGCCCTGTTCATGAGGGTCCCAACCTCCGCTGCAATTGCAGGAAGGCGGTGTAGTTGGCGACCACCTCGACCGGCCCGGGTGGGCAGGACGCGATCGCCGCGAGGGTGTCGTGCACCAGGGTGTGCCGCACACCGGCGTAGCCCAGCCGCACTGCCAGGTCGGTTCCGCGCTCGCCGGCCGCCACCACCGGCACCTCTTCGAAGTGCTCGAAACGCACGTCCCACAGCCAGGACAAGTCCTCACCGTCGGGCACCTGGCCGTTGACGGCGATCACCACCCCGGCGGCGTGCTTGTCGACCATCGACAGGGCTTCCTGCCAGCCGGCCGGGTTCTTGGCCAGCAGCATCCGCACTGTGTGATCGCCGACCTGCACGCTGCGGTAGCGGCCGGCCACCTCGTCGACCGCCGAGACCGCGGCTACCGCTTTGACCGGATCGGCGCCCAGGGCGACGGCGGCCGCGACGGCCTGGGCGGCGTTGCCGCGGTTGACGGTGCCGGGCAGGGCCAGCCGCATCGGCAGCACCAGCCCGTCCGGCCCGTAGAGCGAGTCGTCGTCGAACCACCACTGCGGCGTGGGCCGGCTGAAGTCACTTCCGGTGGAACGCCAGTGGCCATCGTGGCGGTCGATCACCTCGCCGGTACGCGGGCAACTGACCGAGTCGCCCGACCAGCCGGCGCGCGCGGCGACCCAGACCACGTTGGGACAGTCGTAGGCGGCCGAGGTCATCAGCACGTCGTCGCAGTTGGCGACCACCACCGTCTGCGGATGACGGGCGAGGCCGGTGCGCAGCGCGCGCTCCACGGCATTGATCTCGCCGACCCGGTCCAGCTGATCGCGGGACAGGTTGAGCAGCACCACCACGGCCGGCGATACCGCATCGGCGACGTGCGGGACATGCATCTCGTCGACCTCGAGGGCCGCCAGTGGCGCGGTCCGGTCGGCGGCCAGCGCCGCCACCAGCCCGGCGTCCATGTTGGCGCCCTCGGAATTGGTGGCCACCGCGCCCAGGTCGCTCAGCGCGGCGGCGAGCATGCGGGTGGTGGTCGACTTGCCGTTGGTGCCGGTGACGATGGCGGTGCGCCGCCCCGCGCCGAGCTGACGCAGGATCGATCGGTCCAGGGTCATCGCGATCAGACCGCCGATCATGGCGCCGGCACCGCGGCCGGTCACCCGCGACGCCCACCGGGCACTCGCACCGGCGGCCAGCGCCAGGCGTCCGCGGGCGGTGATCATGGCGTGAGTTTAAGTTGACGACACGGCTGGGCTTCGTCCGGCGTTCGTCACCCCTGCGTGCCATCCTCATCACATGAGTGCTCGGTGGGGCCGCCCGGCCCGCGAAACCGGCGACGGTTGGGTCGTGGTCGACGTCGAGACGTCGGGATTTCGGCCCGGGCAGGCGCGGGTGCTCAGCGTCGCCGCGCTGGCTCTCGATGCCGACGGCCGGGTAGAGCAGGCGGTGTCGCACCTGGTCAACCCGGGCACCGACCCGGGGCCCACCCACGTGCACGGGCTGACCGCCGAGATGCTGGCCGGCCAGCCGCAGTTCGCCGATGTCGTCGACGAGGTCGTCGCACTGCTGCCGGGCCGCACCCTGGTGGCCCACAACGTGGCCTTCGACTACACGTTCCTGGCGGCCGAAGCGGAGATGGCCGGCGCCGTGCTGCCCGTCGACTCGGTGATGTGCACCCTGGAGCTTGCTCGGCGGCTGGACCTGGGCCTGCCCAACCTTCGGCTGCAGACCCTGGCCGCACACTGGGGCGTCGTCCAGACGCGGGCGCACGACGCGCTCGACGACGCCCGGGTGCTGGCCGGGGTGCTGGAGCCCGCCCTGCAACGCGCCCGGGAGCGTGACGTGTGGCTGCCGGTCCGGCCGGTGACCCGGCGCCGCTGGCCCAACGGCCGGATCACCCATGAGGAACTACGGCCGCTGAAGGCGCTGGCGTCGCGGATGCCGTGCGCGTACCTCAACCCGGGCCGCTACGTGCGGGGACGTCCGCTGGTGCAGGGCATGCGGGTGGCGTTGTCGGCGGAGTGCACCCGCACCCATGAGGAACTCGTCGAACGCATCCTGCACGCCGGGCTGGCCTACAGCGATGTCGTCGACGCCCACACGTCGCTGGTGATCTGCAACGAAGACCGCCCCGAGCAGGGCAAGGGCTACCTGGCGCGCGAGCTGGGCGTGCCGACGGTCTCCGATCGCGACTTCATGGCGTGCGTCGGCCGGGTGGTTGACGGCACCGGCATCGAGGAGTTCGTCAACGCCGGGTCGGCCGGCGAGCAGATCTCGTTGTTTTAGTCCCTGGTGGCCGACGGCGAGTGTCCCAATTTGGGACATCGGCAGATGAACGGATAACGCCATGCTGTTAACCGTGATGAAACATTTGCGGTCATCGGCCGTCCCGCGATGACCACCGCTGTACGTGAAGACCGGGCAACCGCCGACGTGACCCCGCTGCGGGGCCGGGCCCGTCGAGGCGCGTCGACCCCGGCTCGCCGGCGGTATTCCTCGATGCCGGACGAGGTCATGGAGAACGGTCCCAGCCTGGCCGGCCAACTTGTCGGGCTCGCCGCCCGACTGAGCATCTGGCCCATCTTGGCGATCGGCAGTCAGCTGCCGAAGGCGCCATGGCCGTGGGGCCTGGTGGACCACGCTGCCCGGGTCGTCCCCTCCGCCCCGGGCAGCGTTCACCACACGGTCCGGTTGTCGCGCTGTACGGCACGGCTGGTCCGCGCCGCCGGCGTGCTGCCGGCGGACGGCACCGGGCGCGTCGTGCTGTACCTGCACGGCGGCGCTTTCATGACGTGCGGAGTCAACACCCACCACCGGCTGATCACCACACTGTCGAAGTACGCGGACAGCCCCGCTTTGGCGGTCAACTACCGGAAGATCCCCAAGCACTCGGTAGGCGCCGCGGTCGACGACTGCTATGAGGGCTACCAGTGGTTGCGCAGCCAGGGTTACGCGCCGGACCAGATCGTGTTGGCCGGTGACTCCGCCGGCGGCTACCTGGCTCTGGCGCTGGCCCAACGGCTCCTCGATGAGGCGGAACAACCCGCGGCCCTGGTCTGCATGTCGCCGCTGGCGCAGATCGCCAAGGCGTCCCGGCGTGCGCACCCCAACATCGGGACCGATGTGATGTTCCCGGCCAGGGCCTTCGACGCGCTGGTCGACCTGGTCACCCACGCCGCCAGACGGCGCAGCGTGGACGGCACACCGGAGGAGATCTTCGAACCGCTTGACCACATCGAATCCGGGTTGTGCCCGACCCTGATCCACGTGTCCGGCTCCGAGGCCATGTTGCAGGACGCCAAGCTCGTTGCGGACAGCTTGGCCGGGGTGGGCGTTCCGGTCCAGCTGCGCGTGTGGCCGGGCCAGATGCACGTGTTCCAGATCGCCGGCTCGATGGTGCCGGAGGCCACCCGCTCGTTGCGCCAGATCGGCCAGTACATCCGTGAAGTGACCGATTGGATGGCGGTCCCGGACGGGATCGACGACTACGTGGTGATCCCGTAGGTCTTCAGCTTCCGGTACAGGCTCGACCGCGACATGCCCAGTTGCGCGGCGGCAGCGGCCCGGTTGTCGCCTGCCTGTCGTAGGGCCGCGACGATCGCGTCTCGTTCGATGACTTCGAGCTGAGTCAAGGCGCGGCGGGCGACACTCTGGCAGTACCCGGGCAGGTCGGTGTCGGCGATCTCACCGATCTGGCGTTGGCGAAGGGCATGCACCAGGGCTTCCCGTAGCTGAGCGATGTTGCCGGGCCAGGAATGTCGGCCGACGAGCCGGTGCGCCGCCGGACTGAGCCGCACCTTGCGTTCCGGTGCGATCCCGCGCAGCAGGGCGGCGGTGATGCCCGGCAGATCATCGGTGCGGTATCGCAGCGGCGGCACGGTGATCGCGGCATGAAAGTGGCCCAGTAGCGCATCGAACGCCGGCGTCGAGCCGGACGGTTCCTGCGACACCGTCGCGACCATCCATCCGGGTGAGTCGAGCGATTCGACCGCAGCGAAATAGGCGTTCAGCGCTTCGACGCCGGCCGCGTCTGCCCGGTCGATGTCCCGCGCGATGTGCAACGTGGGCCCGCCCGGATCGTCCGGCAGCGGGCCGGCGATGCCTTGCGTCGCAAGCTGTTCGGCGTCGACCGTGACGCTGCGCGCGCCCGGATAGACCGACTGAAAAAGCTGCGTCGCCAGGGTGAACTTACCCACCCCGGGCTCGCCAACCAGCAGCACCGGAGTTTGGTTCTCCAGCGCCGCCCGTAGCTCGTCGCAGGCTCGCACCCACGCCGGAGAGCGACCGCCGGCCAGCGATTCGTGTGAGCCGAACAACGTGGTCAGTCCGAGCGGAAGCACGCCGGGCTCGGCGGATGCCCCTACCGATCCGGCGCGCCGAGACGTCGCCGGTTCGGCGATCACCAGCATGCCGGCGATCTCCGTGCCCGCGAAGACACGGGTCCCGCGTATGCGCACCAGGCGTTGGCTGCCCGGCAGCACGAGGGTGTCGCTGGCGCGTTCTCTGCGGGCCAGCAGGAAAGTCGCGTGGTCGCGGAGCACCTGTTGTTCGCCGGCATCGAACATCTGCTGGGCGGCTGGGCTGGCGATCAGCAGCGCGGCGCCGAAGGCGAAGACCGCCGCCCGGGCCGACCGGGCCGTCACCCGTAAGTAGGCGTCGAAGACGGCCTGCTGGGTCTGGCTGCGGTCGAGCAGCAGGTTGCGGCTGATCTCTCTCGCGGCGTTCTTGACCAGAATGTGCATGACGGGATTCCACGCCTGGGTCAACGTGGCGATTGCCACGACGCCCTCGACGCGTCCGGTGACGGGGTCGAGGATCGGGGCGCCGCTGGCGGCGAAGCCCTCCAGGCTTTCGCTGTAATGCTCCGGGCCGACGATGCTGACGGCTTGGCCTGACTCGAAGACAGTCCCGGCGCCGTTGGTGCCCACGGCCGCCTCCGAGAAGTCGAATCCCGGCGCGTACTGGACTCGGTCGAACAGGTGCGTGGCCGTCGACGAGGAGTCGATCCGGTGGACGACCCGCACCCTGCGGTCGGTCAGGCCGACGGCCAGGGGCAGGTTGGCGGCGGAGGTGTCGTTGCCCAGCTGGTCCAGCACTGGTCGCGCGCAGCGCGCCAACAGCGAATCGGTGTCGATCTCATCGGTGAACGTGCTGATCGGGCGGACGACATCCACACCGGCATCCCGGCTGCGCTCCCACGAAGCGACAACCAGGTCGGAGACGCCCGCGACGCTCGGCCTGCCGAACTCCAGGAATGCCATCCGTTCGGCGGCAGCCCTCAGCAGCGGGTTGTCATCCCCGGACATCGCGTCACTCGCGTCATACCTGCCCCCCCGTAGTCGCGTCAGCCGAGCCGGGCCGCCCGGTTCACCGCGGAGACCACCGCCCGCAGCGACGCGGTGGTGATCGACGGCGCGATCCCGACGCCCCAGACGACCGTGTCACCGATCTGCGCTTCCACGTACGCCGCGGCCTGGGCTTCTTCACCGGCGCTCATCGCGTGCTCGGAGTAGTCCAGCACGTGCACCTGCACACCGACCTGGCTCAGTGCGTCGACGAACGCGGCCAGCGGGCCGTTGCCGGCCCCGGTGATCTCGGTCTCCACACCGTCGACCTTGACCACTGCCTCGATACGGTCGGTGCCGTCGTCGGTCTCGGCGGCGAGCAGCTTCTGGTGCATCCGCTCCAGCGGACGGATCGGGTTCAGGTACTCGTCGGCGAAGGCGTCCCACATCTCCTTCGGCGTGACCTCGCCGCCCTCCCCGTCGGTCAGTTGCTGGATCACTCGCGAGAACTCGATCTGCAGCCGGCGCGGCAGCACCAGGCCGTGGTCGGTCTTCATCACATAGGCCACGCCGCCCTTGCCGGACTGCGAGTTGACCCGGATCACCGCCTCGTAGGTGCGCCCCACGTCGCGGGGGTCGATCGGCAGGTACGGCACCTGCCAGAGCATGTCGTCGACGTCGGAGTCGGCCGCGTCCGCGTCGATCTTCATCTGGTCCAGGCCCTTGTTGATGGCGTCCTGGTGACTGCCGGAGAACGCTGTGTAGACCAGGTCGCCGCCGTAGGGGTGACGCTCGGGCACGTTCAGCTGGTTGCAGTACTCGACGGTGCGGCGGATCTCGTCGATGTTGGAGAAGTCGATCTGCGGGTCCACGCCGCGTGAGAACAGGTTCAGGCCCAGCGTCACCAGGCAGACGTTGCCGGTGCGTTCGCCGTTGCCGAACAGGCAGCCCTCGATCCGGTCGGCGCCGGCCTGATAGCCGAGCTCCGCGGCGGCGACCGCGGTGCCGCGATCGTTGTGCGGGTGCAGGCTCAGGATCACCGAGTCGCGGCGCTTCAGGTTGCGGCTCATCCACTCGATCGAGTCGGCGTAGACGTTCGGGGTGGCCATCTCCACGGTGGCCGGCAGGTTGAAGATGATCGGGTTGTCCGGCGTCGGCGCTATGACGTCGCCGACGGCGTCGCAGACCGCCTTGGCGTACTCCAGTTCGGTTCCGGTGTAGGACTCCGGCGAGTACTCGTAGCGCCACCGGGTGCCCGGGTACTTGGCCTGCTCTTCCAGGCACTTGCGCGCCCCGGCCACCGCGATGGCCTGCACCGCTGCCTGGTCGGCGCGGAACACCACCCGGCGCTGCAGCACCGACGTGGAGTTGTAGAAGTGCACGATCACGTTCTTGGCGCCCGCGCAGGCCTCGAAGGTGCGCTCGATCAGCTCGTCACGGCACTGGGTCAGCACCTGCAGGGTGACGTCGTCGGGCACGGCGCCGTCGGTGATGATCTCGCGGACGAAGTCGAAGTCGGTCTGGCTGGCCGACGGGAAGCCGACCTCGATCTCCTTGTAGCCCATAGAAACCAGCAGGTCGAACATCCGGCGTTTGCGGGCCGGGCTCATCGGGTCGATCAGCGCCTGGTTGCCGTCGCGCAGGTCGACCGCACACCACAGCGGGGCGCGCTCGATGACGCGGTCCGGCCAGGTGCGGTCGGGCAGCGTGATGGATTCGACCTCGTCGGCGAAGCTGCGGTAACGGTTGACCGGCATGGCCGAGCCGCGCTGGGGGTTCCAGGCGGGCTGTCCGGGGCCTCGCGGCCCGGCGGGTTTGGTGATGCTGCGGCCCGACGTGAAGGCGTCAGGGCTGGAAAAGGTGGTCACGATGTTCGCTCCGGCTTGTCAGGGCTTGTCCAGGGGACTCAGACCGGCGCATCGACGAAACCCGCGACGGGAGGCCGGTCTTGGTCAGACCCCGTCGCGGCGTCCGAGCAGGAGCGCGCGCAGCACGTCGGCCAGTGTAGCGCCTACCGGCCGGGCGCCAAACTCTCGGGCAAACGGTCGCGATGCTCGGGCGGACCACCGGCCGTTCCACTGAGGGGAACCAGGTGTTGACCCGCCGGGAGAGCGGTCGATAAAAACGTCCTAGCTCTCAGGGAAAACCCAGAGAAACATTAGGGGGAAGCATGCGTACCACTCAACACCGTATAGCCCCAGCGCTGGGTGCGGCCGCCGGTGCGCTGCTGACTGCCGGATTCCTGTCGGTCGGTGTGGCAGGGGCTGACGAGATCTATTTCGTGCCGAACCCGTACACCTCGCGTCCCTCCGAAGTGGCGGGCAACACCCCATACTCCCCGACGGTGGTCACCGGCACCGAAGAGTGGAACCCGTACATCGTCGACACGCAGCGGATCGATTACGACACCGTCCTGAGCGGCCTGGACACCCACACAGCCTCCGCATTCTTCACCAACGACATCCTCGCGATCGATGGCGGCGTGACCATCGACCTGATGAACTTCGGTGGCGGTTGGGAGAACGAATGGCTGGAGACTCCGCTGACCGGCATTGGCGGAGCGGATCTGCTCATCTCCCCGTTCGGCGATTTTCAGCTGTGGGGTCCGGCCGACGTTTTCAACACCTAGGCAGCTGAGCTGTGCCCGGTATCCCGGGCTGCTGTTCCTCGACCCGGGAAACGCGTGCCATCGCGTTTTCCGGTATCCCGTTAGCTTGTACCGGGGTGGCCAGTATCGTCACCTGGTACGCCAGCACGGCCGCATCGTCGCCGAGTGGGCCCACGTATCCTGTTGTCTGCATTCCCAGACTCCGAAAGGACGACCGTGGCGCTCGTCGTGCAGAAATACGGCGGATCGTCGGTGGCCGACGCCGACCGGGTCCGCCGGGTCGCCGAGCGCATCGTCGAGACCAAAAGAGCTGGTAACGAGGTGGTGGTGGTCTGCTCGGCGATGGGCGACACCACCGATGACCTGCTGGATCTCGCGCAGCAGGTCTGTTCTGCTCCGCCGGCCCGCGAACTGGACATGTTGCTGACCGCCGGGGAGCGGATCTCCAATGCCCTGGTCGCGATGGCCGTCGAGGAGCTGGGCTGCAATGCCCGCTCGTTCACCGGGTCGCAGGCCGGCGTCATCACCACCGGTGCGCACGGCAAGGCCAAGATCATCGACGTCACCCCGGGCCGGCTGCAGGCCGCGCTCGGCGAAGACCAGGTGGTGCTGGTCGCCGGTTTCCAGGGCGTCAGCCAGGACACCAAGGACGTCACCACCTTGGGCCGTGGCGGCTCGGACACCACCGCGGTTGCGCTGGCCGCGGCGCTGAAAGCCGACGTCTGCGAGATCTACACCGACGTCGACGGCATCTTCAGTGCCGACCCGCGCATCGTGCCCAACGCCAAGCGGCTGGACACCGTCACCTTCGAGGAGATGCTCGAGCTGGCCGCCTGCGGCGCCAAGGTCCTCATGCTGCGCTGCGTGGAGTACGCCCGCCGCTACCACCTGCCCATCCACGTCCGGTCCTCCTACTCGGACAAGCCCGGCACCATCGTTTCTGGATCGATCAAGGACATCCCCATGGAAGACGCCATCCTGACCGGAGTCGCGCACGACCGCAGCGAAGCCAAGGTGACCGTGGTCGGTATTCCCGACCTGCCCGGCTACGCGGCCAAGATCTTCCGCGCCGTGGCCGACGCCGATATCAACATCGACATGGTGTTGCAGAACGTGTCGAAGGTCGAGGACGGCAAGACCGACATCACCTTCACCTGCCCGCGTGACAACGGACCGGCCGCGGTGGCCAAGCTGGAGTCGCTCAAGAGCGAGATCGGTTTCACCGAGGTGCTCTACGACGCCAAGGTGGGCAAGGTGTCGCTGATCGGCGCCGGAATGCGCAGCCACCCGGGCGTGACGGCCACCTTCTGCGAGACGCTGGCCGACAACGGGGTCAACATCGACCTGATCTCCACCTCCGAGATCCGGATCTCGGTGCTGTGCGCCGAAGACGATCTGGACAAGGCCGTCGTTTCGCTGCACGAGGCGTTCGGCCTCGGCAGCGACGAGGCGGCCACGGTCTACGGCGGGACGGGACGCTGACATGGTTGCCATCGGTGTAGTCGGTGCGACCGGTCAGGTCGGCCAGGTGATGCGGACTCTGTTGGAGGAACGCAACTTTCCCGCCGACGAGGTCCGGTTTTTCGCCTCGGCGCGCTCGGCGGGGCGCAAGTTGGCGTTCCGCGGTGCCGAGATCGAGGTCGAGGACGCCGAGACCGCTGACCCGTCCGGGCTGGACATCGCGGTGTTCTCGGCCGGGGCGACGATGTCGCGGGTGCAGGCGCCGCGGTTCGCCGCCGCCGGGGTCACCGTGATCGACAACTCGTCAGCGTGGCGCAAGGACCCGGACATTCCGCTGGTGGTCTCCGAGGTGAACTTCGATCGCGACGTGCGCGGAAAGAAGTTGGCCAAGGGCATCATTGCCAACCCGAACTGCACCACCATGGCGGCGATGCCGGTGCTCAAGCCGCTGCACGACGAGGCCGGCCTCACCCGGCTGATCGTCTCGACCTACCAGGCGGTCTCGGGCAGCGGGCTGGCCGGCGTGCAGGAGCTGGCCACCCAGATCCGTGCCGTCGCCGACGGCGCCGAGCAACTGGTGCACGACGGTGGCGCGGTGGACTTCCCGGCACCGGACAAGTACGTCGCGCCCATCGCGTTCAACGTGATCGCGCTGGCCGGCTCGCTGGTCGACGACGGTTCGGGCGAGACGGATGAAGACCAGAAGCTGCGGTTCGAGAGCCGCAAGATCCTCGGTATCCCAGAGCTTTTGGTGAGCGGCACCTGCGTTCGGGTGCCGGTGTTCACCGGGCACTCGCTGTCGATCAACGCCGAGTTCGCCCGGCCGCTGTCTCCGCACCGGGCCGCCGAGCTGCTGGCCGACGCCCCCGGTGTGACGCTGACCGACGTGCCGACCCCGCTGGCTGCCGCCGGCGCCGACGACTCGCTGGTGGGCCGGATCCGGGTTGACCCGGGTGCTCCCGACGGGCGTGGCCTGGCGCTGTTCGTCTCCGGGGACAACCTGCGTAAAGGCGCGGCGCTCAACACGATTCAGATCGCCGAGCTGCTGGCTGCATCTTCCGGGTCCTGACGCGGCCCTGCCAAGGCGCCGAACGTGCACTCAGCCCGAAAGTTTCCACGATTTTTCGGGCTGAATACACGCTCGGCGGGGTGCATGGCCATGGTGGCGTTGATGACCGGCCCGTGGGTCGCGCATGCCGAGCCGCCCGCGCCCATCCCACGTCCGGTGCTGTGGCCGCTGGCCGAAGGCCAAGTGGTTCGGATCGGCCCCAACGCCGGAACGGGAACGCCCACCGGCGATTACGGTATCGGCGCCACCGACCTGTGTGAGTTCATGGAGTTCCCCACCGCGGTACTGCAGATCTGCGGGGACAGCTTCGCCGGCCAGGGCGTCGGGTACGGCGGCTGGTATTCGCCGATCGCGCTGCGCGCCGACCCCGATTCGGTCGACGACTCCGAGGGGGTGCGCTACACCGGGGTGCTCGGGGTGGACAAACCGTTGCTGGCCGACCCGGCGCCGCCCGGTTGCACGCAGCTGCCGGCCGGGATCGTCTCGATCAACCGGACCAACTATCTGATGGTGACCACCGCCAAGATGCTGGTGCCGCAAAGCTCACGGTTGGTGAAAGCCGATCCGGCGCAACCGGGTTGGCAGACGGTGCCGGGATCGGTGCGGCCCGCCTCCTACCAGGATCACGGTCAGTCCCAGATCAGCGGCTACTACGACCCGGTTCCGACGCCGGACTCGGCCACCGGCTGGGTGTACATCGTGGCCAACAACTTTGACCGCAGCGCTTCGGTGACGCTGTACCGGGTCGCCCCGGCCAAGTTCACCGACCGGTCGGCCTGGCAGGGCTGGTCGGCCACCGCGGGTTGGGGACACGCGCCCACGCCGCTGTGGAACGACCAGATCGGTGAACTCAGCCTGCGCCAGATCGACGGCAAGCCGGTGCTGTCCTACTTCAACGGCACCACCGGCAACATGGAAGTGCGGGTGGCCTACGAACCGACCGGGTTGGGGACCGCGCCGGTGACCACGGTGGTGCAGCACGCCGAGTGGCCGGATCCGCCGGTGCCCGTCGAGACCCTGCCCTCGCCGTTCGACAACCGGCTGGCCCAGCCCTACGGCGGCTACATCTCACCGGGATCGACGCTGGACGAGCTGCGGGTGTTCGTCAGCCAATGGAACACCCAGCCGCGAGACCGCGCGCCCTATCGGGTGATCCAGTTCGCGGTGAACCCGTTCAAGCCCTGGTCGGTCAGCTGAACAGGTGCCACAGGTCGGCCCAGAAGTCCGTGGCATCGCCCGGGTTGAACGGGTTGCCCTCCGGGGAGTAGTCCTGGATGTAGTCGCCGATGGCGCTCGCGGTGTTGTTGCTGCTGCCGTCCCAGCCGGAGTAGGCGATGGCGTGCAGACCTTCGGCGGTGGCGGTGTTGTAGTGGCTGTCGTAGACACCCGCCACAACCGATGCGCCCGCACTGGCGACGGCGTAGTCGCCGGTCGCGGTGGCCACGTTGCCGTTGCCCCAGGCCGCCGCGGCGCTGGAGTGATCGCCCACCGCCGAGGCGTAGTTGAACCATCCGGTGTCCCCGACCACGGCCAGGCTGTGGTCGCCCTCGGCGGAGGCGTAGTTGAAGAAGCCGCTCATCGCGTTGGCGTCGGAGTAGGCGCCATAGGCGATCGCGAAGTTACCGAGGCTTGACGACGCGGACGCGGTGCCCAGGCTCACCAGGTCGACCCCGCTGATCGAAATGGCGAAGTTGCCGAAGCCGTCGGGAAGGGTCGGCAGCGATACCGCGGCCGCCGTGCCCACCGTGGCGGCGGCATCGCCGATGTCCGCCGCCGCCAGCGCCCCGGCGACCCCCAGTGCCCCCGCGCCGCCGTCAACCGGCGACGTCCCGGCGAAAGCGACCCCCGGCGTCGCCGCCAGAGCAGCACCGATGCCCAACCCGGCCGCCAACACGCTAAGGCTGCCCACACGTTTCAGATTCCCCATTGTCGTGCCTTCCCCTGCTGCTCCCAGCCCTGGTGGCTGGTGATAGGACCGATGCTAGGAGCGGGAGGCGGTGTGGGGATACAGGGTTTTCCCTGGACTTTCTGACGTTATTTCTAGGGTGGCCGGGACGCGCGGGCTCATAGCTCCTGCATAGCCAAGACCTAGCGGTACCTGGTGTTGGCCCCGGCAAGATGCCTTACATGAGCGAAACACCTGACACCACAACCACCCCACCCGCACCGCCGGGTGAGCCCAAGCCCTACTGGCTCTATCGGCTCGCGGCCTGGGTCGCGATCGTCGCCGGAATCGTCTTCATCGTCTCGTCGATCTTCTTCGCCGGCGTCTGGGTCAGCCGCGGCGGCCCGGGCGGACACCACTGCCACGGACATCACGGGCATCACGGCCAGCACGCGATGTTCCACAAGGGCCACCACCGCGGACCGGGGCCGATGGGACCCGGCCCGGACCAGCGGGGACCCGGTGAGCTGCCGCCCTCGGTGAGCACCCAGTCCCCGCCGCCCCCACCCGGCCGGTAACCCGGTCCGGCCACGAGCAACCGGCCGCCGCCCCTCCCGAAGGGCGGCGGCCGGCGTCGTTCTGGGGCATGATTGATCGGTATGAGCGAGCCGCCAGTCCCCACCCCACCGCCTCCTCCGCCACCACCGCCGAACCGGCTCTACCAAGCCGCGGCCTGGGTGGTGATCATCGCCGGAACCGTCTTCGTCGCCACCGTCATCTTCGGCACCGGTGCCTACCTCAGCGGCGGCGGCTGGTTCGGGCATCGTCACCACGGACCGTGCATGATGCATCACGGTCCCCCGATGGGCCCCGGGTTCGGGCCAGGCGGCCCCGGCTTCGGGCCCGCAGGTCCCGGTGCGGAACCGGAGTGGCCGGGTTTCCGGCCGGCCGGTCCCGGTAACGGTCCCGGTGGCCCCGGTGGTCCGCCCGCACCGCCACCGCCCCCGCCGTCGGCTCCGCCGCACCGCTGATCCTTCTCAGAGCTGCCGAGTGCGGCGGTTTGCTGCGCGACCTGTCATCTCAGGCGTAGGTAGCCGCACACTCGCCGGCGGTTTGAGTCAAACGCTTTGAGTCACAAGCTCTTGAGCACAAGAGGAGACAAGCAGATGACCGAGCACTACACCACGACCGATGCCGGCATCCCGGCGCCCAGCGACGGCGAATCGCTGACGATCGGCCCGGATGGCCCCATCCTGCTGCAGGACCACTATCTGATCGAGCAGATGGCGATGTTCAACCGGGAGCGCACCCCGGAACGTCAGCCGCACGCCAAGGGGGGTGGGGCATTCGGGCACTTCGAGGTCACCGCGGACGTCACCCGGTACACCAGGGCCGCGGTGTTTGCGCCGGGCGCCAAGACGCAGACACTGACGAGGTTCTCCACCGTCGCGGGTGAGCGGGGCAGCCCAGACACCTGGCGGGACCCGCGAGGTTTCGCGACGAAGTTCTACACCTCTGAGGGCAACTTCGACCTGGTGGGCAACAACACCCCGGTCTTCTTCATGCGTGACCCGCTGAAGTTCCAACACTTCATCCGCTCCCAGAAGCGTCGCGCGGCCAACAACCTGCGCGACCACAACATGCAGTGGGACTTCTGGAGCCTCACGCCGGAGTCGGCCCACCAGGTCACCTGGCTGATGGGGGATCGGGGTATTCCGAAGAACTGGCGCCACATGAACGGCTATTCCAGCCACACCTACAGCTGGATCAACGCCGCCGGTGAGATCTTCTGGGTGAAGTACCACTTCATCAGCGACCAGGGCGTGGATTTCCTCACGCAGGAGGAGGCCGACCGGTTGGCCGGTGTCGATGCCGACTATCACCAGCGGGACCTGTATGAGGCGATCGAGCGCGGTGAATACCCGAGTTGGACGCTGAAGATGCAGATCATGCCGTTCGAGGAGGCGAAGACCTACCGCTACAACCCGTTTGACCTCACCAAGGTATGGCCGCACGCCGACTACCCGCTGATCGACGTCGGCAAGCTGACCCTGGACCGCAATGTCAGCGACTATCACAGTGAGATCGAGCAGGCGGCGTTCCAGCCCAACAACATGGTGCCCGGCACCGGTTTGAGTCCGGACAAGATGCTGCTGGCTCGAGGTTTCTCGTATGCCGACGCGCACCGCGCCCGGATCGGGACCAACTACAGCCAATTGCCGGTCAACGCACCGAAAGTCGACGTGCACAGCTACTCCAAGGACGGCGCCATGCGGTTCGTCAACGCGACGGACCCGGTGTACGCGCCGAACTCGATGGGCGGCCCCAAGGCCGACCCGGCTCGTGCCGCGGAAGTGCGCTGGCACGCCGACGGAGACATGGTGCGTGCCGCTTACACGCTGCGCGAAGACGACGACGACTTCAGCCAGGCCCGCACCCTGGTCCGCGACGTCCTCGATGATGATGCACGGAAACGGTTGGCTTCCAATATTATTGGTCATGTGTCGGCCGGTGTCACCGAGCCGGTGCTGTCCCGAGTGTTCGAATACTGGCGCAACATCGACCCCGATCTGGGGCGCGCGGTGGAGGCCGGGGTGCGGGCCAACCTTGCCTGACGGCCGGCGGGCCGCCGCGACCCTGCTGGCGGGACTGGGACTGGCCGCTGCCGGCGCAGCGGTCGCCCCGGTCGCCGCAGCCGGGCCCTCCGAACCGGGCGTGGTCTCTTACGCGGTGCTGCCCAAGGGATCGGTCGGCAACATCGTCGGCGCACCGATGGGCTTCGAAGCGGTCTCCGGCGAGCCGTTCCAGGCCTTCTGGGTCGACGACCCGGCCTGCAACAACTGGGCCGACATCGGCCTGCCCGAGGTCTACAACGATCCGGATCTGGCGTCGTTCAACAGCGCCCTCACGCAGACCTCGGCCACCGATCAGGGGCACTTCGTCAAGCAGGCGGTGGGGGTGTTCGCCACCAATGAGGCTGCCGCCGCGGCCTTTCACCGGGTCGTCGACCGGACGGTCGGCTGCTCGGGCCGCACCACCGCGATGCACCTGGACAACGGAGCCACCCAGGTCTGGGCGTTCGGCGGCGGGCCGGCCACGGCAACGGACGCGGCCTGGACCAAGCAGGAGGCCGGCACCGACCGGCGCTGTTTCAACCAGACCCGACTGCGGGCGAACGTCTTGTTGCAGGCCAAGGTCTGTCAGTCCGGTAACGCCGGCCCGGCGGTGAACGTGCTGGCAGGCGCGATGCAGAACTCCCTGGGTCAGTAATCACCGGTTCTCTTGTCGCCCGTCTCCGGTAGCGTCGGGAAGATCAACGGGCGGAGGGGTTGATATGGGGTTCGCCGCGGCGACGCAACTGTCCCGCGGAGATGAGGCTTGCCTGGGCGGCCCCGAACTGTCCGGTGCGTCCGACGCCGCCGACTACATCACCGGACGCTGCCTCACCGATGGCCCGCACGGCCGGGTGGGCCTGGAGATCGAGGCGCACTGTTTCGACCCGGGCGACCCGCACCGTCGCCCCGGCTGGGCCGAGATCGGTGACGTGCTGCAATCCCTGCCGGCGTTGCCGGGCCGCAGCGTCGTCACACTCGAGCCCGGCGGTGCTGTGGAGCTTTCCGGCCCGCCGCTGACCGGTGCCCCCGCCGCGATCGAAGCGATGGCCGCCGATCAGGCGGTGCTGCGCGCGGCGTTCGCCGACGCCGGGCTGGGTCTGGTGCAGCTGGGCGCTGACCCGCTGCGGCCCACCGAGCGGATCAACCCCGGCGAGCGCTACGCGGCGATGGAGCAGTTCTTCGCCGCCAGCCACACCGGCTCGGCCGGCGCGGCGATGATGACGTCGACGGCGTCGGTCCAGCTCAATCTGGATGCCGGTCCGCGTTCCGGTTGGGCCGACCGGGTCCGGCTGGCCCACGCGCTGGGTCCGACGATGGTGGCGATCGCCGCGAACTCCCCGTTGCTGGCCGGGGAATTCTCCGGCTGGCGCTCCACCCGCCAGCGCGTCTGGAGCCGGCTGGACTCGGCACGCTGCGGTCCCGTACTGGGCCTGGACGGCACCGATCCCGCCACCGACTGGGCGCGGTACGCGCTCAAAGCGCCGGTCATGCTGGTGCACACTCCCGAAGCGATTCCGGTCAGCCGCTACGTGCCGTTCGCCGACTGGGCCGACGGACGGGTGCGTCTCGGCGGCCGCCGCGCCGGCATCGAAGACCTCGACTACCACCTGACCACACTGTTTCCCCCGGTCCGCCCGCGCGGCTGGCTGGAGATCCGCTACCTCGACAGCGTCGACGACACCCTCTGGCCGGCACTGGTGTTCACCCTGGCGGCCCTGCTCGACGACCCGGTCGCCGCCGACAGCGCCGCCGAAGCCGTCGCACCCGTCGCGACCGCCTGGGACGTCGCCGCCCGGATCGGCCTGGCAGACCCGCGGCTGCAGGCGGCCGCCGAGCGCTGCCTTGGGCTGGTCGCTGACCGTGCCCCGGCATCCCTGCGCGAGGGGATGGACCGGCTGGTCGGCATGGTCGAACGGGGCCGCTGCCCGGCCGATGACGTCACCGACGAAGTGACCCGGACCGGCGCTAAGGCGATGGTGGTCCGAATGGCGCGCAGACAGTTATGACCACAGCCGAAATATTGGCCCGCGACCTGACCCGGGCGCGGCGGCGCACGCTGGCGCTCGTCGATTTCGACGACGCGGAGCTGCACCGCCAGTACGACCCGCTGATGAGCCCGCTGGTATGGGACCTGGCCCATATCGGTCAGCAGGAGGAGCTGTGGCTGTTGCGCGACGGGAACCCGGCCCGGCCCGGCCTGCTCCCGGCGGATGTCGAGGGCCTCTACGACGCCTTCACCCACGCACGGGCCAGCCGCGTCGACCTGCCACTGTTGGCGCCCGAACAGGCCCGGAAGTATTGCGCCACCGTACGTTCCAAGGTTTTCGACAAGTTGGAGTCGCTGCCCGGCGACTTCTCGGACGGCTTCGTGTTCGGCCTGGTGCTCAGTCACGAACACCAGCACGACGAGACCATGCTGCAGGCGCTGAACCTGCGTGCCGGCCCACCCCTGCTCGGCGCGGGTGGCGGCCTGCCCGCCGGCCGGCCCGATCTGGCGGGAACCTCGGTGCTGGTACCGGGCGGTGAATTCGTGCTCGGCGTCGACCCGACGGATGAACCCTTCTCGCTCGACAACGAGCGTCCCGCGCACCGCGTCGATGTGGCGGCGTTTCGGATCGGCCGGGTGCCGGTGACCAACCGTGAATGGCGGGCGTTCATCGACGACGGCGGCTACCGGCAACCTCAGTGGTGGAGCGAACGGGGTTGGCGTCACTGTGTGCAGGCCGGGTTGACGGCGCCGCAGTTCTGGGGTTCGGACCATCGATCCCGGGTCCGGTTCGGTCACACCGAGGACCTGCCCGACGACGAACCGGTGCAGCACGTCAGCTACTTCGAGGCGCAGGCCTACGCGGCATGGGCCGGGGCCCGGCTGCCCACCGAGACCGAATGGGAGAAGGCCTGCGCGTGGGATCCGGCCATCGGGGCGCGACGCCGGTATCCCTGGGGTGCAACGGATCCCTCGGGCGAGCTGGCCAACCTCGGCGGTGCGGCGCTGCGTCCGGCTCCGGTCGGGGCCTACCCGGGCGGGGCGTCGGCGTACGGTGCGCAACAACTGCTGGGCGATGTCTGGGAGTGGACGAGTTCGCCCCTGCAACCGTGGCCGGGCTTTGCTCCGATGATCTACCAACGCTATTCGGAGCCGTTCTTCGGCGGCGACTACCGGGTGCTGCGCGGCGGGTCGTGGGCGGTCGCCCCCGAGATCCTGCGGCCGAGCTTCCGCAATTGGGACCACCCCTACCGGCGGCAGATCTTCGCCGGTGTGCGACTGGCCTGGGACGCCTGATGTGCCGGCACCTGGGCTGGCTGGGTAGGCCGCGGTCGCTGGCGGAGTTGATGCTGGAACCGCCGCAGGGCCTGCTGGTGCAGTCCTACGCACCACGCCGGCAGCAGCATGGGTTGCTCAACGCCGACGGTTGGGGCGCAGGGTTTTTCGACGCATCCCAGGGCGGGGTGCCGCGACGGTGGCGCAGCGCGGCACCGTTGTGGGGCGACGTGTCCTTCGCCTCGGTCGCGCCGGTGCTCGCCAGCCACTGCGTGGTGGCCGCGGTGCGCTCGGCGACCGTCGGTATGCCCATCGAAGCCAGCGCCACCGCGCCGTTCACCGACGGCGCCTGGTTGCTGTCGCACAACGGCGTGGTGAACCGCGCGGCGTTGCCCACCACCGCGGAGGCGGAATCGGTCTGTGACAGCGCGATCCTGGCCGCGGCGATCTTCGCCCGCGGCGTGGAATCGTTGGGTGAGGTGGTCACCGAGATCGGTGCCGCCGATCCGCAAGCCCGGCTGAACATCGTGGCCGCCAACGGTTCTCGGATGTTGGCCACGACCTGGGGGGATACCTTGTCGATGTTGCACGGGGCCGACGGCGTGGTGCTGGCCAGCGAGCCCTACGACGACGACCCGCGCTGGGTGGACATCCCGGACCGGCACCTGGTGGACACGCACGACGGCGAGGTCCGTGTCACCGCCTTGGACTCCATCCGATGACGGTCTCCATAGCCAATCACCTGGCGGCCGATGCGGCTCGATCCGCACTGCGGGCCGACGTCCGGTACGGACTTGCGCAGGATCCGAAATCCTTGCCGCCCAAGTGGTTCTACGACGATATCGGCAGCGAGTTGTTCGACCGGATCACCCGGCTGCCCGAGTATTACCCCACCCGCGCCGAGGCCGAGATTCTGCGAGCGCACTCGGCCGAGGTGGCGGCACTGTCGGGCGCGGACACTCTGGTCGAACTGGGCAGCGGCACCTCGGAAAAGACCCGGATGCTGCTGGACGCGATGCAGGATGCCGGGGCGCTGCGCCGATTCATCCCGTTCGACGTGGACGCCGGGGTGCTGGAGGCCGCGGGGGAGGCGATCGCTCGTGACTATCCCGGCGTGCGAGTGCAAGGTGTCTGCGGCGACTTCGAGCACCATCTCGCCGAGATCCCCGATGGCGGCAGGCGACTGTTCGTGTTCCTGGGATCGACCATCGGCAACCTGACACCGGGACCGCGGGCCGAATTCTTGGCCGACCTTGCCGCCGTCATGCACCACGGTGACAGCCTGCTGCTTGGCACCGATCTGGTCAAAGACACCGGCAGGCTGGTGCGTGCCTACGACGATGCGGCCGGGGTGACCGCGGCGTTCAACCGCAACGTGCTCGCGGTGGTGAACCGCGAACTCGATGCCGACTTCGACTTGGACGAGTTCGCCCATGTGGCGCGCTGGAATTCAGCCGAACAGCGCATCGAGATGTGGCTACGGGCCCGCCGCGCCCAGCACGTCGTGGTCGGGGCGCTGGACCTGGCGGTCGATTTCGCGGCCGGCGAGGAGATGCTGACCGAGGTCTCCTGCAAGTTCCAGCCGGAGCAGGTGGCCGATGAGCTGGCCGCCGCGGGGCTGCGGCGCCGACGCTGGTGGACCGACGCGGCAGGCGATTTCGGCCTATCGCTGTCCTTTAAATGAGGTTCGCCGCGGTGGAGCTCCAGATACAACCCTTGGGCACAGCATTGGCGAAAGTGTAGGCAGATCCCTTATTGGTCGGCGTCCCTAACCGGCCATACGCTTCGCACATTCGAAAGGTGTGGCTCAGGGCCCGTCGGGCAGCGAATGGTGCCACGCACGTGCACCGAGGGACTGTCATGAGAAAACGAACACTGACACTGATCGCGATGGTGGGCGCCGCGGCCTGGCTGATCGGGATCGCCCCGCCGACCGCCCGTGCCGACGCGTTGCCCAATGGCTACGACGTGACCTGCACGCAAAACGGCAACGACGTGATATGCAACATCTCGGGTTGCCCGCGCGTGAAAGACGACGAGGCCGGGGACGCGGTGCACCTGCTGACCAACGGCCAGGGCCAACAAGAGCTCAAAAAAGACTGCAACGGCACCGCAATTGGAACCATCGCCGGGTTTGGCGCCAGCCCGTTCACCTTGGGGGTCCAGGGCTGCCGCAAGCATCCCGTTGGTTCGGATGATTGCGGCCCATGGTCGGACTACAAGTACACCCCACCAGCGAAAGCAGCGGCCCCGGCAGCCGAGCCGGTCCTTTGCACGGCAGGGCCGGACGCGGGGAAGAAACTGCCGCCCGGTTCGACGTGCTCATCAGCACCCGCAGCTCAGGCTCAGGCCGCACCGGTGCAATGCCCGGCAGGCTCGGTGGAGCCCACCGTTCCAGCCGGCGGGGTCTGCAGTCCGCCGGACCATGACGTGGCGATGACCATCACCCAGAGTGGTTTGAACGCGACCGTGGATATCACCAACAATTCCAGTCTGCCCGCCGATTGCACCTACACCGCAACAAAAACCGCCGGGCTCGGACCGCAAACAGTCACGAGAACCATCGCCGTCGGCCCGAAGAGCACCGGCGCGATCACCGACATGTTGTGGCCACCGCCCCTCACCACCTACGACGCAGTGGCGATCTGCACGATTACCTACCTGGGGTCGCCGTGGCCCGTCGGCAAAGCTAGCCAGACCGTGACCGGCTGACGGACGATCCGCTCGCCAGGGGGCAGTCATGAGAAAACGAACATCGACACTGTTGTCGATCCTGGCCGCCGCAGCGTGGCTGTTCGGGACCAACGCTGCGCCGTCGATGGCGCCGACCGCTCGCG
The DNA here is from genome assembly GCF_019645815.1 of Mycolicibacter heraklionensis. Taxonomy (NCBI): domain Bacteria; kingdom Bacillati; phylum Actinomycetota; class Actinomycetes; order Mycobacteriales; family Mycobacteriaceae; genus Mycobacterium; species Mycobacterium heraklionense. The sequence continues at coordinate 4,616,528 of NZ_CP080997.1, read as the reverse complement.
CCGAGACGTTGTCCAACGGGTACAGCGTGACCTGCTCGCCCAACGGCACCGAAGTGTCCTGCGACATCTCGGGTTGCCCGCGCGTGCACGACGACGAGGCCGGGGATGTGGTGCACACCTTGTACAACGGTCAGAACCAACAAGAGCTCAGCAAGGGCTGCAACAACGACGCAACTGCAATCGTCGCAGGCGTCAGCGGCCCGTTCACCCTGTCGGTCCAGGGCTGCCGCAAGCATCCCGTGGGTTCGGATGACTGCGGTGCATGGGCGGACTACCGGTACTTCCCATCGGCGGCCCCGGCCGCGCCGGCCGCGCCGGCGGCAGCGCCCGCTGTACCGGGCGCAGCACCGGTGCAATGCCCGGCGGGCTCGGTGGAAGCCACCGTCCCGGCCGGCCAGCCATGCGCCCCGCCACACGACGACGTGGCGATGTACATCACTCCGCAAGGCGTAGACGCGCATGTGGCCATCACCAACAAATCCAGCCTGCCCGCCCAATGCGCGTACACCGCAACAAAAGTCGTCGGCCTCGGGCCGCAAACGGTGAGCAGAACGGTCGAGGTGGGTCCGAACAGCACCAGTTCGATCACCGACATGCTTTGGCCGCCCCCCTTCACCATCTACGACGCAGAGGTGGACTGCACGGTCATCTATGAGGGCCTGACATGGCCCATCGGTAAGGCCGGCCAGAAGTTGTCCGGCTGACGAGATCGTCCGCGCGGAACTTGAGGAAAGGGAACTGTGATGAGAAGACGAACACCTGCACCGATCGCGATTGTGGCCGCCGCGGCCTGGCTGTTCGGGATCGCCGTGCCGTTGATGGCGCCCATCGCCCGGGCCGACGCTTTGCCGAATGGCTACAGCGTGACCTGTACGCAAAACGGTTCCGAAGCGATATGCACCATCTCTGGGTGTCCGCGAGTCCACGAAGATGAGGCCGGGGACGTGGTGCACCTCAAGTCCAACGGCGGGCCCCAAGTAGAACTGAGCAAAGGCTGCGGCAGCGACGCAACAGAAACCGTCAAGAACGGCAATGACGCTTTCACGCTGTCGGTCCAGGGCTGCCGCAAGCATTCGGTGGGGTCGGACGACTGTGGCGCATGGTCGGACTACCAGTACACCCCACCGGCCAAACCGGCAGCACCCGCCGCAGCGCCCGCTGCACCGGCAGCACCGGCAGCACCGGCTCAGGCCGCACCGGTGCAATGCCCGGCGGGCTCGGTGGAGGCCACTGTTCTGGCCGGCCAGCAATGCGCCGCGCCGCACGATGCCATAGCGATGAACATCACCAAGAGTGGTATCAACGCGATCGTCAATATCACCAACAATTCCGGTTTGCCCGCCCTGTGCAACTACACCGGAACAAAAACCGCCGGAATCGGGCCGGCAGTAGTCAAGGAGAGCCTCAAAATCTCCCCGAACAGCACCGGTTCGCTCACCGACATGATGTACCCGCCCCTCGGAGACACCTACGAAGCAGAGGTGGAGTGCACAGCCACCTACAACGGCCAGGGGATGTCCATCGGTCGGGCCAGTCAGACCGTGACCGGCCACCTGTGATCGGCCGACGGAACCGCCCGGCAAATAGTCAATGGCACCAGTCACATTGCCGACATATTGTGGCTTCGCCTCTTCACCGGCGTCGACGACCGTCTCTGGAAGGAATCCCGATGGACAAGAGCAGCAAAGGTATCCGCGGCGGACGCAGGTGCGCGGTTCTTCTCAACACGGCGGCGCTCGCCACGGCGGCCGCCTGGAGTGCGCTCGCTTTGGCGAGCCCGGCCAATGCCCAGGTGTTCGACAAGCATCTGGCGATGGATTGCCCAAAGCCCTATAGCCAACAGTGCCTCGGGCATCCCGGCATCGTGGTTCACACGAACGGGCCACTGTATGCGAAGTTCACCGCAGACGGGAATCCTCCGTCCTGCGCGCCCGGTGATGCGGCGATACTTTTCAACGATTGGCCCGGCAATCATGCGGTGGTTCAGCCTGGAGAGTCCGTCGAGCTCGCCCAAAATCGTGGCGATTCCGAAGATGTCTACGTCGAAGTGCAGATGACCGGCGTTCTCGGCGGTTGCAACACCGGCGCTATGAGCGGCTGGTCCGGCAACCTTCACGTCGAAACCGACGACGACGCCGCGCGGTATGTCGGTCAGCCGATACCGCTTGACCGTCCGCCGTCGAAGCCGCCTTACGTGCGGCAGTAACGACCCGAGGAGTCGTGGTGGCAAGAAACGTCAACATGCCGGCGTTGCCCCTGGCTGCGCTGACGGCATGGGCAACCGTCATCGGTGCGGTGCCGGCATGGGCGGATCCGCACCCGGTACCCGACCCGACATGTGCGTCGGGCCTCGTCTGGCGAGCGGCGTATCCCGGCGACACGGTCTGTGTCCGGCCGGGAGACCGCGACCGCACCGCGCAAGAGAACGCCGACGCCGCGAGCCGGATCGATCCCAACGGCGCATACGGCCCACAGAGTTGTCAGCAAGGGTTCGTGTGGCGCGATGCCTACCGTTCGGACGCGGTTTGTGTCTCGCCCGATACCCGACGCGAAAATCAGGACTGGAATCACTACGAGTGTGGGACGGCAGAGGACGCCCAACGCCACGCCGGATACTGTGGGCCACTACCGCCGCCGCCCCGTGACCTTCAGTAGTGCCCGGTGCGTGACAGCCGGGACGCGGCGAAACTGTAGTGATATCCCTGATTCCGAGCGGACCGTGGCGGGCTTAGCGTGGACCAATGCAGCAGCAACGCAACATCCTGGCCGTCTTGTTCGCCGCCGCGCTGGCGTGGCCGCTGACGTCTGCGTGCGGAGCCAGCGGCACCGACCAGTCGCCGGCCGCGGCGCCCGGGTCGGCGCAGCCGGCGAAGCGCATTGACGCCTGCTCGATGATCTCCCCGCAGGACATCTCGTCGCTGCTCGGAGCCCCGGTGGCCGGAGTCTCGACGGGCACGGAGCCCGACATGGGCGACTGCACATGGACGAATCCGTCTAACGACGAATCGGTTTCGCTGACGATCGGCAATGCCGGCACCGCACTCAACAACACGCTTCCCGCCCCCGACGCCAACTTTCCCGACCCAACGACGCCGGGGCCGGACGGCATGCGCTACATGAGCAGCGGCTCGGTGGAATTCGCGGCAGGTAACCGCACGAATACCGTTCAGGTCGCGGTACTTCGACTGTTAGGGGATCAGGCCAACGCTGCGGCAGTGGATCTGGCTCGTAAGGTGGCGCCGCTGGTCCCCAAGTAGCCGGTGCGGTAGTCGTCGCGGCGGCCGCATATTTGTCAGCGGCCATGGCCGATTGCCAGCGCGGCTCATTGCCAACCTATACGATTTTCTGCGGGGGGAACTGTCATTCCAACCGTCAAGGATCGGATGCGGGCGCATGAAAATGTTCGGGTCCGGCCCGACGGGAAGACTCGGAAGCCGCCTGTCGTGAGCTCGCTCGTCGGCCGCAGCCGCGAGGTCCGCGCCATCGCCGAGTTGCTCAACGACGCGGCCGATGCCTCAACGGGGCTGATCATCGAGGGCGAGCCGGGCATCGGCAAAACGACGCTGTGGCTGGAAGGGCTACAACGCGCTCGCCAACACGGGGCTCGAGTCCTGGCTGCACGGGCGAGCGCGGCCGAATCGGTCCTGGCCTACGCCGCCCTTGCCGACCTGTTGAGTGAGGTTGATCGCGATCTCTGGGCCGATCTGCCCTCGCCGCAGCGACACGGGCTCGCAGCGGCCATCCTCAATGAGGACGAAATCGTCTCTCCTGCGGTCAAGCAACGTGCGGTGGGTGCCGCATTTCTGGCCGTGCTCAACAAGCTGGCCGACGAGTCGCCCGTGATGGTCGCCATCGATGACTTACAGTGGCTCGACCCCGCCAGTGCGGCCGCGGTGGCCTTCGCCGCGCGGCGCCTTTCCGGTCGAGTGGCATGGCTCTGCACCACGCGCAGCGGCACGTCATCCGCTCCCGCGGGGTTGCTCGAGCTGAGCCGGCCCGATTCCGTTCGGCGAATCAGTTTGCCACCGTTAATGGTTGGAGAGCTGCAAGATGTGCTCACCTCGCATCTGGGAAGTCCCATACCCCGGCCGAGGATGCTGCGCATCCACCAGATTTCCGGCGGTAATCCCTTCTACGCACTGGAATTGGCCAGGGAAATCGACCAGAACGACCCCACCGCTTACCTGCGACTTCCTGCCAGCCTTGGAGAGTTGACATCCTCCCGGATCAGCCGGATCCAAGGCGATGTCGATGATGCGCTGCTCGCGATTGCCAGCAGCGCGGACCCGACCATACGCGTCGTTTCCCAGGTCATTGACGTTGCACCACAACATCTTCTAGAGATGCTCGACACGGCCGAGATGCAGCAGATCATCACCATCGAGGGCAACCGTATTCGTTTCACCCACCCGCTGCTCGCTCACGCCGTACACATGGGAGCGACGCCTCCTGTCCGGCGACGTATGCACCGGCGCCTTGCCGAGGTCATCACACAGCCCGAACTGCATGCCCGTCACCTCGCGCTGGCCGATCCTGTCGGGGAACCGGAAACGCTGAGCGCCCTCGACGACGCCGCAGAGATCGCGCGCGGTCGCGGAGCGCCTGCCGCCGCTGCTGAGCTGTTGGAGCTGGCAATCGGATTTGGCGGTACCACGGAAGAACGGCGAATCCGGTTAGCGCAGTGCTTGTTCGACGCCGGCGATTCACATCGCGCGGGCGAGGCGCTCAAGGCGGCCATCGCTGATCTGACACCAGGTCCTCGAAGGGCCGAGGCGTTGCAGCAGCTGGCCATGGTGCGGCTCTACGACGACAGTTTCCTGGACGCCTGGGAGTTGTGCCGCCAAGCAGTGGCCGACTGTACCGACGATTCGGAGCTCCGGGTGATCGTCATGACAACCCTGGCATTCACGCAGCTGAACATCGGCCAACCGGATGCGGCGCTGGCAACCGCCGAACAGGCGGCTGTCCTCGCCGAACGGATAGGCCTTCCTGAGGCGCTCAGCCGGGCGTCGGGCATGCGCGAAATGATGCGCTTCTTCAATGGCGAGGGCGCCGCGGCAACGGATCTGCGCCGCGTCGCCGAACTGGAAGACCTCGATACCTCTGTGCCGGTAGCACTTCGCCCCAGTGTGCAAAGCGCCTTGCTGCGCGGCTGGACGGGCGACCTTGTGGGAGCCCGCGAATCTCTCGAAGTGATCGGAAGCCGGTGCGAGGCCAATGGCGGAGAAGGCGAGATGGATTTCATCGCCTTTCAATCGGTGATGTTCGACGTCTGGCTTGGCAACCTCCCGCGCGCCGCCGACACCGCGAACGAGGCCACGCGGCGGGCTCGCCAGTTCGGCGGCCACGCGGCACAGTTCATCGCGTCGTCGTTGCAGTCCGTGGTCGCGAGCTATCAGGGTCGTGTTGAAGATGCGCGCCGTCACATCGATCTCGCGCTCGCCGCCGGTAGAGCAAGCGGCTACGTCACCATGCTGTCGACGCCTATTACCGCTCATGGCTTTCTGGAACTCTCCCTCGGTGATCACGCGGAGGCGTTGGCAGCGGTCGAGCCGCTGCTACCCATGGTCCATCTCGCACCGCGCTTCACCGAGATCGTCGCCTGCGGCTTCGTGCCTGACGCCGCCGAGGCCCTGATCCACCTCGATCGCCTTGACGAGGCCGAGCGGCTGACCGAGATTCTGGAAGGCAATGGGACGCGGTTGAATCGCGCGTGGATGCTGGCCGTCGGAGCGCGGTGCCGGGCGCTGATGTCGGCTGCGCGCGGAGATGTTGCGACGGCTGTGACGTACGCAAACACCGCGCTGGCTCACCATGATCGCATTGAAATGCCCTTCGAACGGGCACGAACGCTTCTGGTTCTCGGCCGACTGGAACGTCGGCTGCGTCATTGGCAGACCGCGGCCGCAGTGCTGGCCGAGTCTTTACAGACCTTCGAGAAGGTCGGGACCCCACTGTGGGCCAGCCAAGTCCGCGCGGAGCTGGACCGCGGCACCGCCGGTCGAACCCGCTCACCCGGCCTGACGCCCACCGAACGGCGCATCGCCGAATTGGCGGCAACAGGAATGAACAATCACGACATCGCCACGATGCTGTTCATCACCCGAAAGACAGTCGAAGTCAACCTCTCTCGAATCTACCGTAAGTTGGGCATCCACTCTCGCATCGAGCTCTATCGCGTCATGGCCCAGGCCGGCGTCCTATCCGAGGATCCCGCCAGTTGACCTGGCCCGACCGTCTGTCGTTGCGGTGCGCCGCCGAAACTGTAGTGAAACTCCTGATGCGTCGCGGAGGCGTTGCTCCGTAGCGTTGTACGTCTCAACACATTCAGCGTTCGACGGGAAGAGAACGTCGTGCCTATATGCACTCTTAAATCCGGAGGATTCCGACCGCTCACGAGTCATGCGAAAACGGGTGACATGCGTCTGTCGGTGTTCCTGTTGTGTTGTCTGCTGATTGCCGCAACGGAAATCGTGTCAGCGGTCACGTATTTCCCCAGGTTTGAGGGGTTGTCCGTCACGTAATTCCCCACCTGCCGTCACGTAATTCCCCACCCCGGGGTGTGTCGGGTGGGGTTGGGGTGCTGCTCAGGTTCGCTCCGTTCAGGTGCCCCGCTCCGGGGGCCTGGAAGGGGCCTGAGGTGGCAAGGAGAGCGTGGACCGTGACCGACTTCGTGGAGATGTTCCGACACTGGAACGCCGGCCGATCCCAGGTGCAGATTCATGAGGCACTGGGCATCGACCGCAAGACGATCCGCAAGTATTTGACCCCGGCGCTGGCCGAGGGGCTGATGCCAGCGCCTGATGGGTCGTTCGACGAGGAGCTGTGGCGGGCGCGGATCGCGCGGTGGTTCCCTGAGCTGGTCGACCCGACCGCACGGGCACTGACCTGGCCGCTGATCGCGGTGCACCATCAGTGGATCAAAGATCAGCTTGCGGCGCCAGTGACGGTGGCCACCATCGCCCAACGGCTACGCGACGACTATCACGTCGATGTGTCGGAGTCGACGGTGCGGCGTTACATCACAACAGCTTTCGCTGAACAACGCCTCGAAGGCAAGGCCACTGTACCGCGGGGCGCTGTCGAACCCGGCAGTGAAGCCCAGATCGACTACGGCAGGCTCGGCATGTGGTTCGACCCGGAGGCGGGGCGTCGGGTGGCGGTGTGGGCGTTCGCGATGATCCTGGCGTGCTCACGGGCCCTGTTCGTCCAGCCGGTGCTGCGGATGGATCAGCACTCGTGGAACGCCTCGCACGTGGCGGCATTCGAGTTCTTTGATGGTGTTCCAGCGCGGTTGGTCTGCGACAACCTGAAAACCGGGGTGCTGCGGGCGGATCTGTATGACCCACAGATCAACCCGGCCTACGCCGAGCTCGCCGCGTTCTACGGCACCCTGATCGACCCCGCGCGGGCACGAAAGCCTAAAGACAAGCCTCGCATTGAGCGGCCGATGCCCTACATTCGGGATTCGTTCTTCGCCGGGCGGGAGTTCACCAGCCTGGAGCAGATGCAGGCCGAGGCGCTGCGGTGGTCCACCGACGTCTATGGCGTCCACAAGCACCGCGGCCTGGACGGTCAGAGGCCAGCATCGGTGTTCACCGCGGTGGAACGCGATGCACTGATGCCGTTGCCGCAGCGTCGATTTGAGTCCGTGACCTACACGGTTGGCACCCTGGCACCGGACTGTCATGTCAAGTCGGGCAAAGCGTTCTACTCAGCACCGTGGCGGTTGATGGGCCAGAAACTGCTGGTGCGCACTGCAGGTGATGTGGTGCAGATCTTCCACAGCGATGCGGTTGTGGCGACCCATGTGCTGCATCTGTCGGGCCGATCGACCAACTACGAGCACTACCCGCCGAACAAGATCGCCCATACCCTGCGCAACGTGACGTGGTGTCGCACCCAAGCCGAGCAGATCGGACCTGGTGCCGTCGCGATCGTCGCCGAACTGTCGGCGGTCAACGCCATCCACCGACTGAGGGCCATCCAGGGGATCATCCGGCTACGCGACAAATACGGTGACGCCCGCCTGGACGCGGCGTGTGCTCGCGCACTGGCGATCGACGATCCGGGCTACCGCACCGTCAAGGGGATCCTGGCCGCCGGTACCGAATACGGCGAGGAATCGCCGCGGCCTACCACCCCGGCAGTGCCGGCGTTGCTGCGCGGCCCCGCCGCCTTTGACACCGAACGTACCGCCTGACGCTTACTAGCCGCTAATCCTGCTCTGCGCCAACTCGATTCAACAAAGGACTACCGTCATGACCATTCACGACCCCAGCCTTCGTGCCGCACTCAAGACTCTCAAACTGACCGGCATGCTCGACACCCTCGATGCCCGCCTGGCCCAAACCCGCGACGGGAAACTCGGCCACCTGGAATTCCTGCAGGTGCTCTGCGAAGACGAAATCGCCCGCCGCGAGACCGCCGCCCTGGCACGGCGAATACGGCGCGCCCGCTTCGAACAAGCCAACACCTTCGAGGACTTCGACTTCGCCGTCAGCCCCAAGTTGCCCGCCGCGATGCTGCGCGATCTGGCCGCACTGCGCTGGCTCGACGCCGGCGAATCGGTGATCCTCTACGGACCCGTCGGAGTCGGCAAAACCCATGTAGCACAAGCACTCGGACACCAAGTAGCTCGACGCGGCGGCGACATCCGCTTCGTCAAATGCTCCCGAATGCTCGCCGACCTCGCCGGCGGTCACGCTGACCGCACCATCGGCCAACGCATGCGCGAATACACCCGCCCCCTGGTCCTCATCGTCGACGACTTCGCCATGCGCGAGCACACCCCCACCCAAAGCGACGACCTCTACGACCTGGTCTCCGACCGCGCCATCGCCGCCAAGCCGCTGATCCTGACCAGCAACCGCGCCCCCAAGGATTGGTACCCGCTGTTCCCCAACCCCGTCGTCGCCGAATCACTGCTCGACCGGCTGATCAACACCAGCCACCAAGTCCTCATGGACGGCCCCTCCTACCGGCCCCGCAAGCGCCCCGGAGTCACCACCACCTGACACCGACCGCCAACCCCGCTACCCTCACCACCAGCAGCTCCCAACCTGGGGAATTACGTGACGACTACCCCTGGGGAATTACGTGACCGTCGACAATCGTCCCCGGGCCCATGGCGGCGTACGCGAATGATGGATGTCCGCAAGGCCTTGTCCCACGCAATGCGCGCCCGGGCGATCAAGTGTGTGTTACCAAGCAAGTTGCTGACGAAGTAGCGCAGGAGAACGCCAATGCGGCCAACCTCCGCGAGCCCAATGGCGGCGCCTATGGCCCCCTCACCTGCAAGCCCGGATACGTGTGGCGCGAGGCATTCGAGGGTGACGGTGTGTGTGTCACTCCGGACCGGCGCAAGGAGACGTGGGGACAGAACGCCGCCGCGGGGACCGGCCCGACCGGCGGAATCCCGGCCTCAAAGGTGCCGCCGACCGGGTCGCCCCTGCAAACTCCTGGCGCTCCGCCACCGCCCAACTCTCCGAAGCCATCGCGTCCGCCCGGGCCTGGGGGAACTACGCCGATTCGGACTGCGCCGCCGACGACGATTACGACGCCGATTCGGACTGCGCCGCCGACGACCATTACCACGCCGACTCGAACAACGTCACCGCCATCTACCACCAGCAATCCGTCGACGACGACACGTCCGCCGGCGCCGCCCGCGAATACCTGCGACCCCAAGGTCGACATATGCGTCGGTTAGGAGTACGCGGCGTCTATACGGCGATCGACGTAGCGACGGCCGTCAGCCTCATCGCAGCAGCGGTCTTGTGGGTGATGGTCACGGCCGACACCACGCCACGGGAGTTCGTTCTGGTCTCGATGTCCGAGTCGCCGCCGCCACCGGCGATCCCGCTCACGCCGAACGACCAGGGATATGTAAGAGTCGAAACGATATCGGGATCAACCGGCTGTTCGATCGCGAGTGAGCTGGTTGCCTGCCAAACCTCAGCGGACAACTGGCCCAACAAGCCCGACGGGCGACCATTCCACACTGTCAGCGTGAATGCGAACGGTCAATTCAATTGGGTCGACGCCGATCTCGGCGCACTTGCGGGCCGCGTCGCCCTGGAGAGTCAGACCTATAGCGCCCAGGGCTGGACGATCATCGCCAGCCCAGTCGGCACGACGTTCACCAATGATCGCACTGGCCATGGAATGTCGGTAACCGATCAGGCGGTTAGGCCCTTCTGACCGCCCGGCCTGGGTGACCGATCAACAGTCAAGTGTCCCCGGCCAGCCGATCGCAGCACTGATGCGTTCCGCAGGTGCGCCCGCTTCGACGCATACCTGCGCGACGGCTCCCGCCGACTCAGCTATGAAGATGCCGAACGTGTAATCGTCCGCCGGAACCGCCAGCACCATCAGGACTCGCATGGTCTCGCCGTGGGCCGCGATGGATGCCGCGCCGTCGTTGAGGCGCCCGGCCGTCTCGTTGATGGGACACGCAGGCGCTCGGGGTCCGTACCACTCCACGAGGAAGCGCTGTGGACCAACCTCGTTGATGCCCATCACCATAAGCTATCGGGACGCGTGCTGACTGGCATCAGGGTTTTACCTACTCTTTGGGTACTGGGTCCGCGTCCGTACATGTGAGTGCCTGGTAGAGCTCGGCGCGCGAGCGGATGGCCAGTTTGTGGTAGATCCGGCTGAGGTTGACCTCGACGGTCTTGGGGCTGATGAACATGGCAGCGGCTATTTCGCGGTTGGTCATCCCGGCCACGGCGAGTTCGGCAACGCGTTCTTCGGAATCGCTGAGTCCAGCGGTGGTGCGGCGTCCGCCGGGCCTGCCCCTGGCCAGCTCGGCCTTGGCGCGATCGTTCCACAGGTTCGCGCCGAGTCGCTCGAAAGTCTGCTGGGCTTCCTGCAATGTTGCTGTGCTCGTGTCGCGTTGGCGCAGGCGACGCTGTAGCTGGCCGAGCAGCAGCTGGGTGCGGGCCATTTCAAAGGGCATTGGCAGGCGGTGGTGTTCGGTCATGGCGAGCTCGACTGCTGCGATGGCTGCGCCACGGTCACCGCGTGCGGCCAACAGCATCGCTCGGCAACGCAGTCCCACGGCCAGCATCCAGGCGCGATCGAGGCGATGGCCGTTGCGTTCCAACGCGTCGATCAACGGCTCGGCGTCATCGAGGCGACCTAGCCGGATCAGCGCCTCTGCCGCGTCAGGCAGGAAGAGAGCACCGACGATCTCGGTTGAATGCGGAGACTCTGCGAACACCGCCAATAGTGGTTTCAGAGTGTCAAGCGCCGCTTCGTATTTGCCCAGCGATACCTCTAAGAAGCCCAATGCGGTGATAGTCCACTGAAGCACCCGGTATGTCCCGCTGGAATGGCTGGATGCCAGCGCGTCCGCGACGCCTTGTCTGGCCTCAGACTCTCGGCCGGCATAGACGTCCAGCCACGCGCGCGCGGTGAGCGCCGCGATATGCGAAAGTTCGCTGCCCAGTTGCAGTGCTATTTCTGTGGTCTGCTCTGCGAGCTGAGCAGCCTCTGCGATGTTTCCGAGCCAGAAGTCGACCAGGAAGCTGTGGAAGGCGACGAAGATGAGTTCGTCATCTTCGCCGTTCTCAATGGCTTGCCGTCTGATGGACAGCAGCTGCGCGCGAGCGAGTTCGAGCTGACCGGTGAACGCCAACAGCAGTGAGTTCTGCACCCGCGGCCGCAACGGCATCAGCGCATGGGGCTGGCCACCGACCAACGCCAGTGCCCTTGCCATCGTGGCATCGTCGAAGCCGTCGCCGCGAAGAAAGTGCATCAGGGTGCGCATGCTCAGCGCTTGGCTCAGAGCGTGCGGTTCCCCGAGCTGCTCGGCATGGGCCACGGCGTCTTCGGCAGCCAGCACAGCCTCGTGCAGTCGGCCCGCGTTGAAAAGCGCATACGACAACGTCACCGATACCTGGACTCGAAGATCGATCCTGTCGCCAACCTCATCGAGTGCGCGCTGCAACAAATCGGTGGCCTCTACAAAACCGTCGTCGTAGAGGCGAATAATCGCCAGCTGGCTCAAGGCTTCCGCGCGCAGATTTCCGGGTGACAGTCGTTCGAGGTTCGCCTCCAGCAGCTGACGGGCGCTCTGCCGATCGCCGGCCAAGAAATAGTAATGGGCAGAACGGATTCGACGCTCAGGTATGTCCCCGCCCAGGCCGATCGCCAGCTCCAGCAGTTCGGCCGCAGCGGCGGGAGCGCCCCTGGTGTGTGCGATCTCGGCAGCATCGTCGAGAGCGTCCAGGGTTTGCGGTTCGCCGGTTGGGTCGGCCAATGCGAGGTGGCGCGCACGAAGTTCGGGCTCAGCGACCAATTCAGCTAGGCGGCTGTGCATTTCGCGTCGGCGCCGCGATGTGGCACCACTGTAGACGCCGTGCGCCAGGATGGGGTGGGTGAACTGGATTCGGTTTCCCTCGATGGCCACCACCGCTTGGGTTTCGGCATCTGCGAGCGACTCGACAAGACGGCCGGGTGTGGTATGGACAGCCTGGGCCACCACCTGTACGGTCGGATCAGGCAGGCTGGCTATCGCGAGCAGTGCGTCCTCAACATCGGTGCCGAGGCGGCCCACCCGCGCGTTGACCAGATCGCTGAGGCTGCTGGGCAAGGCCAACGCACCAGTGCGCTTGGTGCCGATTTCGCGGGCCAGTTCCAATGCGAAAAATGGATTTCCACCGGCGATCGCGTGAATCCGAAGCAGCGTGGGACGGTCGGCCCTGACGCCGAGCCGATGCGCGATAACCTGCTGTAATTCTCCAACCGTCAACGGGTGCATGCGAATGCGGTACACATCATTGGGTCTGGGGAGCTGTAGCCGTGATGTCACATCCGAGGTGCGCGTGGTGCAGACCAGCGCTGCGCCCTCAGGAAGCCTTCGCGCTGCGGACGCCACAACATTGGCGCTGGAGGTGTCGAGCCACTGAAGGTCATCGATGGCGATCAGCACCGGGCCTTGCTCAACGAGCCGGCCGATAACTGCGACGAAAGCCGCTGCTACCGCCCGCGTGTCGGCCTTGCGCGCGCCGCGGCGGTTGCGTAACAGCGCCGCGTCCAAGCCCTGCTGCTGCGGTGCGGGAAGGTCCGCCCAGATCGCGTCGTCGACGTCATTGAGCAGATCGGAAAGCGCCGTATAGGCCAGCACCGATTCGGCCGCAGCCGCCCGGGTGGTGAGTACCCGGAATCCACGCTCACGGGCACGGGCCGCAGCATCCAGCCACAGCGTCGTCTTACCGATACCCGGGTCGCCCTCAATGATCAGAGCGCATGGCCGGCGAAGCGCCGTGTCGAGGAATTCGACCAGCGCGTGATCTTCGGCTCGCCGACTGACGATTCGTTTTGCCATTGCCGGGCCGCGGCTCAAGTGGTGATGGGTCGCCGGCGCACCGGACTCATCGCGCGACGCTTCGGCGGCGCCGCATCGTGGCGCTGCCTGTTCCGGCATTCCCGCCGAAGATGCACGGGCTAGATGGTACTTTGCGCGACTTTCTCTCAGCAAACATCCAGCGATCTGTGCGGATAGCCGGATGAAGCTGACAATCAGGCCATTTGCCTGGGATTATAGGGCGTCGTGGGCAGTAGGTCCGATAACCGACGAACTCCGACTGGCAACGCAGTGGAGCGGTGTTGGGACAGCGGGTGAGCCGACTTCACACGCTAGTGGCCGAACAGGCCCTTGCCGCCGCCGCCGAACAATCCGCCGCCGCCTCCGCCGCCGAAGAGTCCGCCGCCACCGCGGTGTCCTCCGCCGCCGAACAGCCCACCGCCGCCGCCTCCACCGAACAGGCCACCGCCGGGCTTGCCGCCCCCGCCGAACAGTCCTCCGCCGGGGTTACCTCCGCCGCCGAAGATGCCGCCGGGCTTGCCGCCGCCGCCGAACATGCCGCCACCGAGGTTGGGCATGGAGGGGGCGCTCGGTGCGGGCAGCGAGGGCAGCGACGGTGCCTGGGGCGCCGGGAGCGATGGGAGCGAGGGCGCTTGGGGTGGGGTGAACGCCGGCAGGGACGGCGCCTGGGGTGCGGTGAACGCCGGCAGCGGGGGCGCCTGGGGTGCGGGTAGTGACGGCATGACCGGCGCCTGGGGAACCGGAAGTCCGGCCGGAGGGCCTGAATTCGGCAGCTGGATCGGCAGATTCGGCAGTTGGATTCCCGGGTTGGGGTTGACTGCGGGTGCGTCGGGAACCTTGACCGGCAGCTCAGGCAGCTGAATGCCCGGGTTGGGGTTGACGGCGGGAAGTTCCGGGACCTGAACCGGTGGATCCGGCACTTTCACCACCGGGGGGTTCGGGTTGATCACCGGGAGGTCAGGTTTGACGACCGGGGGATTGGGCTTGATCACCGGGGGATCTGGTTTGACCACTGGGGGATTCGGCTTGATCACCGGCGGAATGGGTTTGATCACCGGGGGATTGGGCTTGACGACCGGGGGATCGGGGAGCTCGACCGGCGGGTGCGGCTTGACGATCGGCGGAATGGGTTTCACGACCGGGGGATTGGGGAGCTCGACCGGCGGCTTCGGATTGACCACGGGAGGGTCGGGCTTGACGTCGGGCGGTTGAGGCTTGACCACCGGCGGAGCAGGGGCCGCCGGCTTCTTCCCGGGCAACCCCAACAGGAATGACAGATCAGGCAACCCCGCAAGGACGGGCCGGTGTGGGGCCGGCCGCGGAAGCGGCGCCACGACGAAGGGCGATGGGGCGTGCGCCGCCGGGGGTTGCAGGGGCAACGGCGGGCCGAAGACCGGGGCGGGAACAAACAGTGGCCCAGTGCCTGCCCCGGCCGCCAGCGGCACCGGTGCCGGCAGAGCGGGCGCCGGGGCTCCTACCGGCACCGCCGCCGGGAGATCGGGCGCCGAGGGGAGGTTCAACGGCGGCAGCGGTATCGAGTCCGCAGGTACCTGCCCCATCACCGGCGGTTGTCCCCCGGACGGCTCCGTGGCGGGCACCTGAAGGTTGGGAGCCCGGTGGGGGATGGTCAGCGCTCGCCCCAATTCCGGACGCAACGCGACCAGGTTGGGGGTGATGTCCAGCGTCATGGCCACCATCAGCGCCGAGGCCGCAGCGAAGGTGGCCGACGCCAGCGCCGCACCGGCCACCAGCAACGGGCGCCGGGGCGGCTGACCCACCGGGGCGAAGATCTCGGTGGCTGCTTCGGCCTCGTCGTCGGGCACCGCGCTGTAGGCCAGATCGTCGGCTCCGAGACCGGGGTCGAAGCCGGGGATGTCGTAGTAGCAGGGGCCTAAAGCGCCGGATGCGGGTTCTTGCGTATAGGCCAGCGCGGCGGACTCCGCGTCGACGCCGACCAGGCGGGCAGACGCCAGTGCCGCACCGCGGGCCAGGGCGGCGTGCGGCTCCGCGGGCTCACACACCTCGGGGTCGACCGTCGCCTCCAGCCGCGGCCGCAGCGCGGTCGAATCGCCCTCGGAGCAGATCAGGAACAGTCCGTCCGGAGACGTCTCGGCGGCGTTGAGCCGATCGGCGACGGTGTCGACCGCGGCGGTGGCGTCGCCGTTATCGAGGGCTTGACGAAAGATCCGGGTGACGGTGCCGTCGGTGCAGTCCACCATGGCCAGCGTCGCGGTCGCCGACTCGACGGACAGCAGCCCCATCTGGTCGCAGCCGACCGTCTGCCCCAGGTTGTGGGCCAGGCTTGCCGCCGCGAGCACCGGAGAGACAAGGGCGACGTTTTCCAGGCCCTCGAGGGCGCCGCTGGAAAGCCGTGAACTCACTGCCGCCGCGTCGAGGGGATCCGTCACCGTCACTCCGGTCGAGACCAGGTGCAGACCCGCTGAGTCCGCGGCGTCGCGGGCCCGCAGGATCGCCGCGATCAACGCGTCGACGGCGGCGAACTCGACGGAGTCGTCGGTCGGCACGTCAATGCTGCGCTCTTCCAGCGTGACGCCGTCCCCGCGTTCTCCGCAGACCAGCACGGTGTGGATGGTGGTGGGTGCGCTCGACGCAAGTGCCACACCGAGGACGACGTCCATTGCTCCTCCGATTCAGTTCTGACCTGCACGCGGTCGGCCACGGCGGCTTGTGGGGGCAAAGACATCGGCGGCGTTCCGACACCGTTTGTTCACCATCACGAGATCTACTCGCAATACATCGAAATATGCGCCCGAGTGAATGAATAGCGTCTGATGGCTTCGTGAAGAATGTCTAATTTTGTGGACTGACCCGTTCGGGGCGTCGGATCCGCCGTGTAGCGCCACCCCGATCGGACCAGGTGGGCCATGATGGACGCGGCACCGACCGGCACCGGTATGGACAGGAGTCAGACTTGGCCGATTTCGTCGCGTCGATCGACCAGGGCACCACCAGCACTCGCTGCATCATCTTCGACCATGACGGTGCGGAGGTGGGCCGCCATCAGCTCGAACACGAACAGATCCTGCCGCGAGCCGGCTGGGTGGAACACGATCCGTTCGAATTGTGGAACCACACCGCGGCCGTGCTGGTCTCAGCGCTCAACACCACCAAGCTCCACGCTTCCGACCTGGCGGCGCTGGGCATCGCCAACCAGCGCGAAACGACGGTGGTGTGGAACCGCAAGACCGGCCAGCCCTACCACAATGCGATCGTCTGGCAGGACACCCGAACCGACGCCATCGCGGCGGCCCTGGAGCGCGACGGCCACGGTGAGGTGATCCGGCGCAAGGCGGGCTTGCCGCCGGCCACCTATTTCTCCGGCGGCAAGCTGCAGTGGATTCTGGACAACGTCGAGGGTGTGCGCGCCGACGCCGAGCGCGGCGACGCGCTGTTCGGCACCTGCGACAGCTGGGTGCTGTGGAACCTGACCGGCGGGCCACGCGGCGGCGTGCACCTGACCGACGTCACCAATGCCAGCCGCACCATGCTGATGAACCTCGAGACCCTGGACTGGGACGACGAACTTCTGGCGTTGTTCTCGATCCCGCGGGCAATGCTGCCGCGCATCACGCCGTCGTCGACGCGACGCCGGCATGCGGTCACCACGAGTACCGGGCCGTTGCGCGGCGAGGTGCCGATCGCCGGCATCCTGGGCGACCAGCAGAGCGCGATGGTCGGCCAGGTGTGTTTGTCGGCGGGCGAGGCGAAGAACACCTACGGCACCGGAAACTTCTTGCTGCTCAACACCGGTGAGCAGATCGTCCGCTCCAACAACGGATTGTTGACCACGGTCTGCTACCAGTTCGGCGATGCCAAGCCGGTGTATGCGCTGGAGGGCTCGATCGCGGTCACCGGTTCCGCGGTGCAGTGGTTGCGCGACCAGCTGGGCATCATCAGCGGCGCCACGCAGGTCGAGAGCCTGGCCCGCCAGGTCTCCGACAACGGCGGGATGTACTTCGTGCCGGCGTTCTCCGGTTTGTTCGCGCCCTACTGGCGTTCGGATGCGCGCGGCGCGATCGTGGGGTTGTCCCGCTTCAACACCAACGCACATCTGGCCCGGGCCACCTTGGAGGCGATCTGCTACCAGAGCCGAGATGTGGCCGAGGCGATGGAAGCCGATTCCGGTGTGCACCTTGAGGTTCTGAAGGTCGACGGCGGTATCACCGCCAACGCCCTGTGTATGCAGATCCAGGCCGACGTGCTCGGCGTCGACGTGGTCAAGCCGGTGGTGGCCGAAACCACCGCTCTCGGGGCGGCGTATGCGGCCGGACTGGGGGTCGGGTTCTGGAAGGGGCCCGACGATCTTCGTGCCAATTGGCGCGAAGACAAGCGCTGGACCCCGAACTGGTCGGATGAGCAGCGGGCCGAAGGCTATGCCGGGTGGCGAAAGGCCGTGCAGCGCACGCTGGACT
The DNA here is from genome assembly GCF_019645815.1 of Mycolicibacter heraklionensis. Lineage (NCBI taxonomy): Bacteria > Bacillati > Actinomycetota > Actinomycetes > Mycobacteriales > Mycobacteriaceae > Mycobacterium > Mycobacterium heraklionense. Next base: position 4,598,759 of record NZ_CP080997.1, on the reverse strand, counting down.
GGGTCGAGCTGCCCTGAGAATGGCCGCACGCAGACGGGTGTTGCCCGGGGCGCTGGTTGCGCTGGTCGTGGTGGCGGCCGTCGGCTGGGCGTGGTGGCAGTACGACGGTCGGTTTTCGCAGCCGTCGGGTCCCTCGCCGACTCCGGCGCCGCCGACGCCCGGCGCGGCGCCGCTCGACCCTGGTTATGACGATGCCCGCCGCATGCTCGAAGCGCTCCCGGTCAAGGGCTGGGACCGCGAGCAGGATTTCAAGCGCTACCGGTTCGGTGAGCGGTGGAGCGACGATGTCGATGTCGAATTCGGCCACAACGGCTGCAACACCCGCGACGACATCCTGCGTCGCGACCTGGCCCAGATCGAACTTCGGCGGGGCACCTGCCTGGTGCAGCGCGGCGTGCTGCACGACCCGTACTCCGGGGAGACCATCACGTTCGTCCGTGGACCGGAGACATCCGAAGCCGTGCAGGTCGACCATCTCGTGTCGTTGGCCGATGCCTGGTACAAGGGAGCGCGGTCCTGGGACGATCGGCGTCGCCGCGATTTCGCCAACGATCCGCGCAACCTGCTCGCGGTCAGCGCACAAGCCAACTTTGACAAAGCATTCCGCGACGCCGCCGGCTGGCTGCCGGCGAACGCCGCGTTCGAATGCGAATTCGTCGCCCGTCAGATCGCGGTCAAAACCGCCTACGGACTGTGGGTTTCATCCAACGAGAAGACCGCGATGCATCGGGTCCTTCGGCACTGTTGACCCGTACCTGACCCTTACTCGGTCTCGCCGAGGATCCCGTAGATTTCCTTGCGGGCGCTGTTGATGATGTCGACGATGCGCTGCTGCTGTTCGGGCGTGGCGGCCTGGCCGGCCTGCGCGACCGCGCCGAACAGCTGACCCGTCGCGGTGCGCAGGTTGAGCTGCCCCGGGTCGGCGCCGTCGGTGATCTGCTCCCACGGCGGGGTCTCGATCGTCTCGGCGACGCCACGGCCTTCTTCGGTCAATTCGAAAAGGCGCTTCTTGCCGTCTGTTTCGCTGGCGGTGATCAGTCCCTCATCGACCAGCATCTGCAAGGTCGGGTAGACCGATCCGGGGCTGGGACGCCACAGTTGTTGGCTGCGTTCGGCGATCTGCTGAATGATCTCGTAGCCGTGCATCGGGCCCTCGGCCAGCAGGGCCAGGATGGCGAGCCGCACGTCGCCGCGCCGGCCGCGATTGCCGCGCCGGTGCCCACGGTGCCCGCCCGGACCGAAGCCGAAGCCGAAGCCGGGGCCGCCAGGGCCGAAACCAGGTCCGAACCCCGGACCGAATCCGTGCCGGAAATCCGGGCCGAACCCGGGTCCGGTGGCCTCGTGGCCGGCACCGAAGCCGAATGGGGCGCAATGGTCGGCGGCGTGGTCGCGCAGCTGCCTGCGAAACTCGCGCCGGGCCTGCCGGCGCGCGATGTGGGCGGCGCGGCGCTGATGCGGCGTCGCCGGGCCGAAACCGAAACCGACGGGGTGTTCGGCATCTTCTGTGAAGGGTCCGCCGGGCGGACCGAAGGGGATGTTCATGCGTACCTCATTGCTCTCGATGGGGAGCGTCTTTCACTCCCGATACGTTGACGATATATCGGGAACTATCGGAATGCAACACCGTGTTGCGCGGAGGGTTCAGCCCGGGGGGAAGAACCCGCCCGCATTCGGTGGCGGCCACGGCGCCGGAGGCGGCGGGAAATACGGTCCGGGCGGCACGGCCTGAAACCGCGCCAGCTCGCGTTGATGCCGTTCGGCCAGCACCGCGGCCAACACCAGTTCGGGTGGGGCATCCGGGGGCGGTGGCGGTGAGATGTGCGCCAGCACGTCACCGGAGATCCGGTAGGCCATCATCTGCCGGGTGTGCGGGTCGAGCTGTGCGGCTCGGGCCAGGAATTGCCTTGCCAGCTCCGCGGACTCGGCGCGTAGGCCCGACAACTGCAAGCTCGACGCCCACCAGGCCAGCCCGGGCGGCATCATGGGCGGCGGAGTCAAAGCCGGCGCGCGTTCGCTGATCACCACCGTGCCGGCGAAGATGTCGCCCAGGCGTTTTCCGCGCGGTGACAGCAGGCTGCAGATCACCGCTGGGCTGCCGGTCAGGCCCCAGATTTCGATAACCGAGGCCAGCGCCCGAAAGAGTGCCTGCCGGAAGCGTTCCGGGCCGCCGTCATCGGAAACCACCCGCAGTCCCATCGCCATCTTGCCCAGCGACCGGCCCCGGGTGAGCGTCTCCATGGTGACCGGGTAGCCGACCAGCAGCAGCACGGCGAAGATGATCATGATTGCCGTGGTCAACGCGTCGTCGAACCGGCCGAGAGTGGTGGCCCACAGCACGATCGCGCACAGGTAACCGACCATTACGACGGTGATGTCGATCAGCGCGCTCACCGCGCGCACCGGCAGCTGCGCGATCGCGATGTCGAGGACGACGGCGTCGCCGGTCACCAGCTCGGGGCTGCGGTTGGGCATAGCTCAGACGCTACGCTCGGCGACGTGGATGTCGACGCCTTCGTGCTGACCCACCGACCGACCTGGGAGCGGCTGGAGTCACTGGTCAAGAACCGGCGACGGCTCACCGGCGCTGAGATCGACGAATTGGTGGACCTGTATCAGCGGGTGTCCACTCACCTGTCGGTGGTGCGCTCGTCGTCGTCGGATGCGGCGCTCATCGGCCGACTTTCCGCCCTGGTGGCACGGGCGCGTGCCGCCGTCACCGGCGCCCATGCGCCGTTGGCCTCGGAGTTCGTCCGGTTCGTGACGGTGTCGTTTCCGGTAGTCGCCTACCGGGCCTGGCGGTGGTGGCTGGGCACCGCCGTGGTGTTCCTGGCGGTGTCGGCGGTCATCGCCTGCTGGGTGGCCGGCAACCCCGATGTGCAGGCGGTGATCGGCACCCCCGCGGAGATCGACCGGCTGGTCAACCACGACTTCGCCGCCTACTACAGCGATCACCCGGCCGGGTCGTTCGCCCTGCAGGTCTGGGTGAACAACGCCTGGGTGGCCGCCCGCGCCATTGCGTTCTCGGTGCTGCTGGGCCTGCCGATCCCGGCGCTGTTGTTCTCCAACGCGGCCAACCTCGGATTGGGTCTCGGGCTGATGTTCCACGCCGGCCGGGGCGGTTTCATGCTGGGACTGCTTGCCCCGCACGGACTGCTGGAGTTGACGGCGGTGTTCCTGGCCGGCGCGGTGGGCATGCGACTGGGCTGGACGGTGATCGCACCAGGGGATCGGCCCCGCGGACAGGCGCTCGCCGAACAGGGCCGGGCCGTCGTCGCGGTGGCCGTGGGGTTGGTCGTGGTGCTCGCCGTGGCCGGGCTGCTCGAGGCGATGGTGACCCCGTCGTCCCTGCCGACCTGGCTGCGGATCGGCATCGGCGTCGTGGTCGAGGCGGCGTTTCTGGCCTATGTGGTGCACTTCGGGCGCAAGGCGGTGGCCGCCGACGAGACCGGTGACATCGCCGATGCCCCCGACGTCATCCCCACCGGTTAGCCCCGTACTGCGCGAGCGCGCGTGTCTGCACGGCGCCACGCCGCTAGTCGTGACATTCCGTGCACGCTCGCGGCCGGGGTCAGAGCCGTCCGGCGGCCTTCATCGCCAGATAGGCGTCGGCCAGTGCCGGCGCCAGGTCCTCGGGTGGGGCGTCGATCACCTGCACGCCGCTGCGTCGCAACCGGGCCGCCATCGCGCGGCGGTCATTGCGGGCCCGCTCGGCGGCGCCCGCGTCGTAGACCACGGCCGCGTCGCCGCGTCCGTGTGCCAGTCGTTCCACCCGCGGATCGGCGACTGCGGCCAGGATCACCTGGTGTTCTGCAGTCAGTTTCGGCAACACCGGCAGCAGGCCTTCCTCCAGGGCGGAGGCGTTGAGATCGGTCAACAGCACCACCAGGTTCTGTCGGCGTGCCCGCCGGGACAAGGTGGCCACCATCGCCGCGGCGTCGGACTCGACCAGCGCCGGCTGCAGCGGCGCCATCGCGTCCACCAGCTGAGCGAACAGCCGGGTCCGCGACGCCCCGAACACCCCGGCCCGGGCCACCTGGTCATGGGCGAGCAGATCGACGTGGTCGCCGGCGCGTAATGCCAACGCCGCCAGCAATAGTGCGGCATCCATCGACCAATCCAGCCGGGGCCAGCCTGCGGGGTCACGTGCGGTGGGGTCGATCCCGATCCGGCCGGCCGCGGTGCGGCCGGTGTCGAGCACGATGACCACCCGCCGGTCACGCTCGGGCCGCCAAGTCCGCACCACCACCTCGGAACGCCGCGCGGTGGCCCGCCAGTCGATCGAGCGCACATCATCGCCGACGACGTATTCGCGCAGCGAGTCGAACTCGCTGCCCTGACCGCGCACCAGCGCCGGAAGATTCCCGTCGACCTCCCGCAGTCGGGCCAGGCGTGCCGGCAGGTGCCGGCGGGACAAGAACGGCGGGAGTACCCGCACGTGCCCGGGCACCTGTCTGGATCGCTGCCGCCCGGCCAGCCCCAGCGGCCCGATCGAGCGCACGGTGACCCGGGCGGCCCGCTGGTCGCCGCGGCGGATCGGCCGTAGCTCGGTGACCACCCGGGATTGCTGGCCGGCCGCCAACTCCAGCGGATGGGAGCGCGGTGCGGCGCAGGCGCTGGGCGGCCAGGCGTCACGAAGCTGCCCGCGGAATCGTCTGCCGCCGTTGCCGATCCACAACGTGGTCGTCAACGTCTGGCCGAGCCGTACCGCGGTGTCCATGGACCGCTCGATGCGCAGCGTCGCGGGATCTGTCGTCAACGCGACGTCGAGCACCACCGCCAGGATGAGCCCGGCCAGCAGCACCGCGAACGCCGCCGCCGGCCAGGGGGCCAGCGTGACCGGCACGGCGCAGAGCAGTGCGATCAGTGCGGCGCGACCCGTCAGAATCACCAGCGCGGCACCGGAACCGAGGCCAAGATGCTGTCGAGAACCCCGTCGGCGGTAGCACCTTCGAGGTCGGCCTCCGGGCGCAACATCACCCGGTGCCGCAGCGTGGAGCGGGCCATCGCCTTGACGTCGTCAGGCGTGACGTAATTGCGCCCGGACAGCCACGCCCACGACCGCGACGTGGCCAGCAACGCGGTCGCGCCACGGGGCGAGACACCCAGTTGCAGGGCAGGCGAGCGCCGGGTCGCCGCGACCACGTCGACGATGTAACCCAGTACCTGATCGGCCACCAGCACCTGGCGCACCGCGGCGCGGCCGGCGGCCAACTCCTGCGCACCGGCCACCTCGGCCACCGCGGACAGGTCGTGCGGGTCGAAGCCGTGGGCATGCCGGGACAAGATGTCGATCTCGGCCTCGCGCACCGGCAGTGGCACGGTCAGCTTGAGCAGGAACCGGTCGAGCTGGGCCTCCGGCAGCCGGTAGGTGCCCTCGTACTCGATGGGGTTGGCGGTGGCGGCGACGATGAACGGGTCGGGCAGCGGCTTGGCCGCGCCGTCGACGCTGACCTGCCCTTCCTCCATCGCCTCCAGCAGCGCCGCCTGGGTTTTGGGTGGGGTGCGATTGATCTCGTCGGCCAGCAGCAGGTTGGTGAAGACCGGTCCCGGCCGGAACACGAACTCCGCGGTGTGGGTGTCGTAGACCAGCGAGCCGGTGATGTCGCCGGGCATCAGGTCGGGGGTGAACTGGACCCGTTTGAAGTCCAGCCGCAACGCGGCGCTCAGAGTTCGGACCAGCAGTGTTTTCGCAACGCCCGGAACACCTTCGAGCAGCACGTGGCCGCGGCACAACAGTGCGATCACCAGGCCGCTGACCACCGCGTCCTGGCCGACCACGACCTTGGCGACTTCGTTGCGCAACGCCAGCAACGCGTCACGGGCTGCGGCCGCCGCCGGATTCTCTGCGGGAGTGTGAGTCACGAGTGGGTGACCTGCCTTTCGATGTCGTCGAGTGCACCGGCCAGAGCGACCAGGGCGTCGTCGGAGTCCGGAGGTGTCCCGAACAGCAAGTGCCACAACCAGTCCGGGTGTGCCCCAGTCCGCGCCGACACTGCCGCGACCAGCTCGGGCGGCTCCGGTCCCGGGCCCAACCCCAGGCGTGGAGCCAGTCGGCGCAGGGCCGCGGCGCGCAGGGCGGCGGCGGCTCTGTCGCGGGCCCGGTGGGAGCGGTAGAGCCGGCCGAGGCCCTCGACCGTCTCCGATGCGCGGACGACGACGGGCAATTGCTCGGCCACCAGGGGGCCGAGCCGGCGGCCCTTCCACAGCGCGGCCAGTGCCAGCGCCACACACAGCTGCCAGAACAGCCATCGCACGTTCGGCGGGATCAGGCCGGCTATCGCTGCCTTTCCCGCCTTTGCGCCTTGAATATGTTGGGGCGCATACCAGATCAGGCGTCCTGAAGTCCCGGCGAGGTTCATCGCCAGCGCGGCGTTGCCCTCCCGGGCCAGGTCGGCGTTGGTCATGAAGGTCTCGCTGCCGATCACGGTGATGGTGCGCGAGCCGTCGTGATAGCGCACCAGGGCGCCGTCGTAGCAGCTGGCCGCGGAGTGGCCTTGGGTCACAACGTAGGTCGCGGTGGTGCGCAGGTCGACCGGTCCGGCTCGTTGGGCCTCGCGCAGGCCGCAGCCGGGCTGGCGGGTGAACGCGCGTACGGGGCCGGACCGCACCCGGGGTGCCAGAGCCCTGCGGGCCAGGGCGTCCGGTGCCACCAGCAGCAGGTCGCCGGGCAGGCCGGCCAGCCGGTTCATCAGCTCACTGCCGGCGATGCGCGGGGTCTGGGCCACCAGAACCAGGGTGTCGGGACGCGCCTCGCGGGCCACGTCATCGACGGTGCCGGCGGGCACGACCTCGACCCCGCGGTGACGCAGCAGCGCCACGAGCGCGTGTGCGCCCTCGGGTCCGGTGGCATTCGGATCCATCCGGCCGCCCGGTCGTGGGGTGGTCAGGTAGGCGCCCACCGCCGAAACCGCCACGATCACAGCCAGGGCCACGGCGACCCACAGCCACGTTCGCCGGATGGCCGTCACCGGTACTGCCGAGCCTGCGTCGTGGCCCGCACCCGCTCGTCGAGTTCCGAGACGATCCGATATCCCTCCGGGGTGGCGGGCAGCTCGCCGTAGCTGACATCGTTGAACGTCTCGGCGGCCCTGAACAGTTCACCGGCCAAGACGGGCAGCGCCGCGCCGGCATCGCGGGCCAGCTCGGTGGCGGTACGGCCCGTGGCGGGAAGCAAGACCCCGGTCTCCTCGAGTTGACGAGCCACTGCTCGCAGCCGGTGCCGGATCGCCGCGCCCCAATCTCCCGATGCCGCGTGGCGCTGCGCGGCGGCACGGTGTTCGGCGGCGCTGAGTTGTGTTGCGCCGTATAACGGGTCGCCGCGGTGGCCGTCGTGCAGCATCCGGCGGCTGACGTGCACGGCGGCCACCACGGCCGCCGCAAGGACGATCAGCAACACGCTGATGGTGAACCATCCGCCGGGCAACTCCGAACCTTTGAGCACCAACCGCCGTACCAGCGTCTCGATGAAGTCGAGGAACTGTTGCTTGGGCGACGGCCGCGGGTACATCGGTTTGGCCAGCTCGCGTTCGGCCGCCTCGCGGGCGGCTTCGCGGTCGATGTCGACGGTGGGCACCCGGTGGTCCTTACCCCGGGGGCCGGGTCAGCCAGAGGTTGTCGGTCCAGCCGCCGACGTACGGTCCACCGGCCGCGCCGGTTCGCAGCACCAGGTCGAATGCCTCGCCCCGGATGCGCCGGTCGGTGTACAGCAGCACCGACACACCGGCGGTGAAGGGCAGCACGATGATCTGGCCGATCGTCGCGCCGATTCGGGAGAACAGGCTCAACTGCGCGCCGCCGGTCAGGGCGTCCGCGCCGTGGGTGACCACCATCCCGAAGATGTTGAACGGAAACGCCACCGCGCTGCTGATCAGGGAGACGATCAGGGCGGTCAGCGCCATGATGCCCAGCACCCGCCAGAAACTGTTGCGCACCAAGTAGAACGACCGGCGCATCGCCTCGAACACCGGTTGGCGTTCCAGCACGATCACCGTCGGCGCGAAGACCAGCACCGTATAGCCGTAGGCCAACGCTGCGATCAGCGCCGGTACCAACGGCACGGCGATCAACACGGCGGCGCCGGTGCCGCCCGCTCCGTCGGCGAAGGCGATGATGGCCGCCGCGAAGCCACACAGCACCACCGCGCCCAAACCGATCAGGGCGGTCAGGCCGACCAGCGAGCCGAAGCGGTCGCGCACGATCGCCCAGGCTTCGGCGATGGAGATCGGCGACCCGAACACCGCGCGCCCGACCACGACGGTCAGCAGGCCGGTCAACACGATGGTGCCGAGCGCAGTCACGATGGCCGCGCCGGCGGAACCGGTCAGCCACGCCGCCACGTCACCGCCGGAGAGCTCCGAGGACGACCTACCCGGACCCGATGGCCCGAGCGCCGACAGCAGGCCGAACTGGGCGATCCCGCTGATGATCTGAGTAGCCACCACGACCACGGCGGTGAGCCCCAGCACGGTCTTCGGGTTGGCCCGGATGTAACCGACGGCGCCGTTGTAGATGTCGGTCAGGCTCAGTGGGCGCAGCGCAATGATGCCGGGCTTGACTTCAGGCTGCGGGTATCCCGGAGGTGGGCCGTATCCCGGTGGCGGTGGGCCGTAGCCGGGCGGGGGACCGTAGCCGGGCGGGGGACCGTAGCCGGCAGGCGGTGGGCCGTAACCCATCGGCGGCGCGCCGTAGCCGGGCGGTGGGCCGTAGCCGGGCGGCGGTGCGCCGTAGCCCGGTGCTGGGGGTCCGTAGCCGGGCGGGGGGCCGTAGCCCGGAGGTGGCGGGCCATAGCCGGGCGGCGGGCCGTAGCCGGGCGGCGGAAAACCAGGCCCGGGGTAGCCGGGCGGAGGCGGATTCACCATGTGGCTGAGCGTAGCGTTATGGGGCATGGCGGAACTCAAATCCCAGTTGCGTGCGGATCTGACGGCGGCGATGAAGGCGCAGGACAAGCTGCGCACGGCGACCCTGCGAATGTTGTTGGCGGCGATCCAGGCCGAAGAGGTCGCCGGCAAACAGGCCCGGGAACTGACCGACGAGGACGTCCTCAAGGTGCTGGCGCGCGAGGCCCGCAAACGCGCGGAGTCCGCGACCATCTACACCCAGAACGGCCGGGGCGACCTCGCCGCCGAAGAACACGCCGAGGCCCGGATCATCGACGAGTATCTTCCGGCGCCACTCAGCGACGCCGAATTGGCTGACGTCGTCGACACCGCGCTGGCGCAGGTGGCCGAGGCGATCGGGGAGCGGCCGCACATGAAGCACATGGGCCAGGTGATGAAGGCCGCCACCGCGATCGCCGCGGGTAAGGCCGACGGGTCCCGGCTGTCGGCCGCGGTCCGGGAACGGCTCTAGGAGCCGGTCGCCGGCAACTGCCAGCCCGTGAGCGCGGCGATGAAGCCGTCGGGGTCGGTAACGCTGACGTAGAGGCGCCGGACGGGCTTGTTGAACCAGCCGGCCGTCGGCGCCTTCGTCGGCTTGACGCCGTGGGTCAGCAAGATTTCGACCACGCCGTGCCGGGATCCGTTGACGAGCCAGCCATTACACGCCTGATGAACGCCCCAGCCCCACATGCGTTCCGGCGCGGGCCGGGCGGATTCGATGTTGTTCACCGCGATGTCGATGGCGAAGGCCCAGCCGCTGCGGACTTGCAGCAGTCCCTCGGCCACCCGGATGCTCGCCCGCCCGGGGCCCAGGCCCAGCACGGTCGCCAGTGGTCGGTACCACCGGTCGTAGCGCATCGGGAAGTCCACGGGAGACATTGTCTACCGCCGAGACAGCCGGTGGACCGGATTGACGAAACCGCGGGTCAAGGCCCGTTGAACTGCAAAAAACTGTCGGGGTGGCGGGATTCGAACCCACGACCTCTTCGTCCCGAACGAAGCACGCTACCAAGCTGCGCCACACCCCGTGTGAAGCCACGACAGCGTATCGCACCTGCCCGCCGGTCACCCAAACGGCTGGTGACAGCGCCCGGCTGAGACCCCTGCGCCCCACGCCGAGGCCCAGCTCACTAGTCCCCGGGAGCATGAAACTCCCCACATTCCGGCGTGGGGACTTCGCAAACATAGGCGGACTTAGGCAGACTGGCTAACAAGGTTTAGTGCAAAGGGAGTCAAATCATGACGCTGTTAGGCGGAGCGGTGTATGCCGGTTTCTTCGCTCTGGCTGCGGTGTGGCTTGCAGCCACCAACCCCGACGCAGCCGAAGAGCGGGCTCAGGCGAACGCGAACCGGCAGGACCTCTCGAACTCGGCCAATACTGCCGCCGGGCCAGTCGGGTCCAGCCCCTGCTGCGCCAGCCAGTCGTCGTTGTAGTAGGTGTCGGCGTAGCGGTCGCCGCTGTCGGCCAGCACGGTGACCACCGACCCGCTGCGCCCATCGGCGACCATCTCGGCCAGTAGCCCAAACGCTCCCCAGACATTGGTGCCGGTCGAAGCACCCACCCGACGGCCCAAGACCGCGCTGACGTGCCGCGCAGTGGCCACCGAGGCGGCATTGGGCACGGTCACCATCCGGTCCACCACGTCGGGCAGGAACGACGGTTCCACCCGCGGTCGGCCGATGCCCTCGATCCGCGACGACTCCTCGACCACCACGTCGTAGCGGCACTGCGAGTAGGCCGGATAGAAGGCCGAGTTCTCCGGGTCGACCACGCACAACCGGGTCGCGTGCCGGCGATAACGGATGTAGCGGCCGATCGTCGCGCTGGTGCCGCCGGTACCCGCCCCCACCACGATCCAATCCGGGATCGGATGGGCCTCGTCGCGCATCTGGGAGAATATCGACTCGGCGATGTTGTTGTTGCCGCGCCAGTCGGTGGCCCGCTCGGCGTTGGTGAACTGATCCAAGTAGTGCCCGCCGGTGTCGGCGGCGATCCGCTCCGCTTCGGCGTAGACATCGGCCGAATGCGCCACGAAATGACAGCGCCCGCCCTGCGCCTCGATCAGCGCCACCTTTGACGCACTGGTCGATGCCGGCATCACCGCGATGAACGGTAGGCCGAGCAGGGCCGCGAAATAGGCCTCGGACACCGCGGTGGACCCCGATGACGCCTCGACCACCGTGGTGCCCTCGGCGATCCGGCCGTTGCACAGCCCGTAGAGGAACAGCGAACGGGCCAGCCGGTGCTTGAGGCAGCCGGTGATGTGGGTGGTCTCGTCTTTGAGGTACAGCGCCACTTGAAGACCCGAGCCCTCGTCCGCCCATGCGGGCAGCGGGTAACGCAGCAGATGGGTGTCGGCGCTGCGCCGTGCGTCGGCTTCGATCAGCCGGATCGCGTTGTCGGCCCAGCGCCGTGGATGCCCGTGGTCGGCGATCCGCCCAGTCAACGGGCCGACACGGAGGGCTGGGTCGAGCCGCGGGTGAGCTGCGAGTCGTCACCGCCGGTCGGCGCCGCCACCAGGGTCAGCAGGCTCGCCTCGGGGCGGCAGGCGAACCGCACCGGCGCGAACGGCGAGGTGCCGATCCCCGCCGAGACGTGCAGGCGCATGTGCGCACCCCACTGCGACGGCCCCTTGACCCGCGAGCGATCCAGCCCGCAGTTGGTCACCAGCGCGCCGTAGAACGGCACGCACAGCTGGCCGCCGTGGGTGTGGCCCGCCATCACCAACTGGTAGCCGTCGCCGGCGAACCGGTCCAGCACGCGCGGCTCCGGCGAATGGGTGAGCCCCAGACGCAGATCGGCGGTCAGGTCGGCCGGACCGGCGATGGTGTCGTAGCGGTCCCGCTCGATGTGCGGGTCGTCGACGCCGGCCGCGGCGATCCGATGGCCGGCCACGTCGAATTCGCGACGGTTGTGGGTCAGATCCAGCCAGCCCCGCTCGGTGAACGCCGCGCGCAGGTCCTGCCAGGGCAGCGGGACGCCGTGCACGCGGTGCGTCGGCTTGGTCAGGTACTTCGCCGGGTTCTTCAGCCGCGGCCCGAAGTAGTCGTTGCTGCCGAACACGAACACTCCCGGCACCGAGAGCAGATCCCCCAGGGCCTGCACCACCGCCGGCACGGCCTTCGGATGCGCGAGGTTGTCGCCGGTGTTGACCACCAGGTCCGGCTCCAAGCGCACCAGCTCGCGCAGCCAGGCCTGCTTGCGGCGCTGGCCGGGACGCATGTGGATGTCGCTGATGTGCAGCACCCGCAGCGGTGACGAGCCGGGAGCCAGCACCGGCATCGTCGCCTCGCGCACCACAAACGCGTTGCGTTCGATGATCGCGCCGTAGCCGATAGCGAGAGCCGCCGGCCCGAGCACCGCCGAAGCGGCGACGACGGACCGGGTCAGGGCAGGTGAGGCAGCCATGGCGTTCAGACTACTGCGCCCGGACCCAGGCACCGCGATTACGGCGGCGGTGCCGGGGGCGGCAGCAGCGGAATGGTGATCGGCGGCAACCCCGGAATCTCCACCACCGTCGAACCCACCGGGCCCATCGGAGGCAGACCGTCCGGTGGAGGTGGCGGTGGCGGCGGGATGCCGTTGCTGACCTCGATGGTGACGATCGAACCGGGAATGGTCTGCCCACTCGGTGAGGTGCCGACGACCGCCCCGGAACGGGCGCTGCTGTTGACCCAGTTCGGCTGGTCGGCGACCTGGAACCCGACTTCCTTGAGCCGTGCGCGGGCGGCGTCGACGTCCAGGCCGGTGACGCTGGGCACTCGAGAGTTGGGCCCGCCATCGACGTACCGGGGATCGGTCGGCGGCATGATGACGTCGCCGAAGTCGGTGGCGATCGGTTTCATCGCCGCGAACCAGGTCCGGGCCGGCTCGTTGCCGCCGTAGAGGTCCCCGTCACCGCAGTGCCGCAGCGGGAACGAGCACAGGTCCGACGGCGAGCTGGAGTCGTCGAAGATGTAGTTGGCTGCCGCGTAGCGGTTGGTGAAGCCCAGGAAGCCCGACGAGCGGTGCGCCTCGGTGGTACCGGTCTTGCCCGCCATCGGCAGGTCCCAGCCCACCGAACCGGCGGCGGGCGCCGCGGTGCCGCCGCCTTGAATGTCCTTGCTCAAGGCGTTGGCCATGGTGTTCGCGAGCCCTTCGGGAACCACTCGCTCACAGGTCTCGGTGGTGACGGCCACCTCGTTGCCGTTGCGGTCGAAGACCTTGTCGATCGGGTTCGGCGGGCACCAGACCCCGCCGGAGGCCAAGGTGGCGGCAACGTTGGACAGCTCCAGCGCGTTGACCTCGATCGGGCCCAGGGTGAACGAGCCCAGGTTCTGCCGTTTGACGAAATCGGCCAGGCTCTCGTTGCTGTCCGGGTCGTAGTCGCGCGCGGTGCCCGGATCGGCGTAGGAACGCAAGCCCAGCTTGATCGCCATGTCCACGGTGCGGCCGACCCCGACCTGGGAGATCAGTTTCGCGAACGCCGTGTTGGGCGAGGTTGCCAGCGCGGTGGAGACGTTCATCGGCGACCGGTAGGGGGCGACGTTGACCACGCACCAGGTCTCCTTGGGGCAGCCCTTGGCGCCGCCTGAGCCCATGCCCTTGGTCTGGAACCGGCCGGGCACCTCGAGGTCGGCACTGATACCCATGCCCATCTCCAGCGCCGCGGCCACGGTGAATGTCTTGAAGATCGACCCGGCGCCGTCGCCGACCAGTGAGAACGGTTGCGGCCGCATGGTTTCGCCGAGGTCGGCATTGAGACCGTAGGTGCGGTTGCTAGCCATCGCCAGCACCGGGTGTGCGTCACTGCCGGGCTTGATCACACTCATCACGCTGGCGATGCCCTGCACGTTGGGGTTGGCGAAGCTGTCGATCGCCTCTTTGATCGGGGCCTGCACGTCGGGGTCCAGCGTGGTGTGGATGACGTAGCCGCCGCGGGCCACCTGCTCTTTGCTGATCCCCGCCCGCGTCAGGTATTCCTGCACGTAGTCGCAGAAGAAGGCCCGGTCGCCGGCGGCGATACAGCCCCGCGGCAGCTCGTTGGGCTGCGGCAGGATGCCCAGTGGCTCCTGTTTGGCCGCTCGCAGCGCGTCGGCCTCGCCGGGGAGGTTTTCGATCATGGTGTCCAGCACCAGGTTCCGTCGCGCCAGCGCGCCCTCGGGATTGGTGTAGGGGTTCAGCGTGCTGGTCGACTGCACCATTCCGGCCAACAGGGCCGACTGCTGCCAGTTCAGGTCGGAGGCGTCGACGCCGAAGTAGGTCTGGGCGGCGTCCTGGATGCCGAAAGAATTGTTGCCGAACGACACCAGGTTCAGGTAGCGGGTCAGGATCTGCGGCTTGGTGAAGGTCCGGTCCAGGGTGAGCGCCATTCGGATCTCCCGGAGCTTGCGCGCGGGGGTGGTCTCGATCGCGGCGCGCTTCTCGGCGTCGGTCTGGGCCAGCACCAGCAGTTGGTAGTTCTTGATGTACTGCTGCTCCAGCGTCGAGCCGCCGCGGGTGTCGATGTCCCCGGAGGCGTAGCCGGCCAGCCCGGTCAGTGTCCCCTTCCAGTCCACCCCGCTGTGCTCGGCGAACCGCTTGTCCTCGATGGAGACGATCGCCAGCTTCATCGTGTCGGCGATCTTGTCGCTGGGCACCTCGAACCGGCGCTGCGAGTACAACCACGCGATCGTGTTGCCCTTGGCGTCGACCATCGTCGACACCGCGGGCACATCACCGCTGACCAGCTGGGCCGATCCGTTGGCCACCACATCGGAGGCGCGGTTGGACATCAGGCCGACACCGCCGGCGACGGGGAACAGCAGCGCCGCGAGCAGGACGGCGGCGAGCAGACAACACCCGGCCAGTTTGAGCACAGTAGGGCCGGTCGGGGGACGCTCCGACATGGCTAACACACTAGCGGTGGTCGCAAGCGCGCCGGAGCCGGGCGAAGCGGGCCCACCGCCATCGACCCCGGGCCGCTTAAATTGACGCGAACGTCAGAAAATATCGGGTTCACCCAGCGCCGCGCCGCTGATCGCGGCAAAGATCACGATCGGACTGCACGGTTGTCCCAAAAAAGTGCCGATCAACCTGTTGCGCAGACACCACCTGACCACCTAACTTGGACATCAAGTGCGATTCAGGTAACACTGATGAAGCGATGTGGCGTAGATCGCAGTATTGGGTCGGCGTCGATGTTGAATAGGTGGCTGCCGGGGCGGCCGGGACGGAGGATCGTCAGTGTCTGTTGCAGGGACAGCGGTTCACAACACCAGCATGCCAACGGCTTCAGCATCCCAAGCATCCCAAACCCCCCGAACCGTGCTGCGCGGCGTGCAGGACGAGGGCCGAATCGCCTGGGTTTCCAAGGCCGTATGCCGCGGCGCGGATCCCGACGAACTCTTCGTACGCGGTGCGGCACAACGCAAAGCCGCGGTGATCTGTCGGCACTGCCCGGTCGTGCTCGAATGTCTGGCCGACGCGCTGGACAACCGCGTCGAGTTCGGGGTGTGGGGCGGCATGACCGAGCGGCAGCGCCGGGCACTGCTCAAGCAGCACCCCGAGGTGACCTCCTGGCGCGAGTACTTCGCCGCCCAGCGCAAGCAGCGTGACGCCGGCTGACGCCCGGCTGAGTCCCTCTTCGCTTCTACTTCTGCGCCGTGAGTTGATCGGCGATCGCGCCGAGCGCCTCCAAATCGGAGACGTCGAACGGCAGTGACGGCACCCCGACGATAGGAACCCGCGGGTTGGCCCGGGTGAAACGCGACAGCAGTCGGATCTCACGCTTGGCGGTAGCGCCGCGTTCGGCATGAATCTGCAGCGCCGCGATGGTGAGCGCCTTCGCCCCTTCGGGCAGCGATTCGCCGGTCTGGGGTTCCTGCAGCGTCTCGATCGCGTCGATGGCGCGCTCGATGGGCAGGTCGCACAACATCGGATGGGTGCGGTTGAGAATCAGCCCGGCCAGCGGCATGTGTTCTTGGGAGAGTCGGTCGACGAAGAACGACGCCTCCCGTAACGCGTCGGGCTCGGCCGCCGACACCACCACGAACTGGGTGCCGCGGCGCTTGAGCAGGTCGTAGGTGCGGTCGGCCTTCTCCCGGAAACCGCCGAAGGTGGCATCGAGGGACTGCACGAAATTCGCTGCATCGGAAAGCATTTGAGAACCCAGCACGGTCGACAGGGCTTTCATTGCCAGGCCGAGCGCGCCGGCGACCAGTTTGCCGATGCCCCGACCGGGGCCCAGCAGCAACTTCCACAGCCGACTGTCCATGAAGCTGCCCAGCCGCTTCGGCGCGTCCAGGAAGTCCAGGGCGTTGCGCGACGGTGGGGTGTCGACCACCACCAGATCCCAGCGGTCCTCGGCGAGCAGCTGGCCGAGCTTCTCCATCGCCATGTACTCCTGCGTGCCGGACAGCGAGGTGGCCACCGTTTGGTAGAACTGGTTGCCCAGGATCGCCTCGGCTCGCTCCGGGCCGGAGTACTGCGTCACCATCTCGTCGAAGGTGCGGCGCATGTCGAGCATCATCGCGTGCAGCTCACCCGGCACTTCCGCGGGCAGCGGAACCCGCTGCGGGTGATTGCCCAGGTCGTCGATGCCCAGCGCCTGCGCCAGCCGACGGGCCGGGTCGATGGTCAGCACCACCACGGTGCGGCCGTATTCGGCGGCCCGCAGCGCCATCGACGCGGCGGTGGTGGTCTTGCCGACGCCGCCCGCGCCGCAACACACCACCACGCGGTTGGAGGTGTCGGCCAGGATCGCCGCCAAGTCCAGCGCCAGCGGCTTGCCGGTCGTATCGGGTGTCATCGAACCCCCTGTTGGCCGAGAATTTCCGAGAGCTCATAGAGGCTGCCGAGGTCGACACCGTCGGTGATCGTCGGCAGATGCAGGCGCGGCACATCCAACTGCTGCAGCTGCTCGGCCGTTTCCGTCCGGGCGCTGATGAGGGTGGCGTGCTGGATGGTTTCGGTCAGCAGACCGGCGAAGTCGTCGTCGGCCAGGGTGATCCCCGCCGCGGCCAGCCCGGCCCGGACCGCGTCGGCGTCGACGACACCTTCGGCTGCCTTGGCCAGGTCGGCGGGATCCAGGTGAGCGGGTATGTCGCGGTTGACGATCACGCTGCCGATCGGCAGGTCCAGCTCCCGCAGCTCGTCGATGGCCTCCAGGGTCTCCTGCATCGGCAGGGCCTCCAGCAGTGTCACCAGGTGGATCGCGGTCTGATCGGAGTGCAGCAGCTTCACCACGCCGTCAGCCTGCGAGTGCACCGGGCCGCCCTTGGCCAATTGCGACACCGCCTTGGTGACGTCGAGGAACCGGGCGATCCGGCCGGTCGGCGGTGCATCCACCACGATCGCGTCGTAGACCGGCTTGTTGTTCTTGTCGGTCTGGATCACGTGGTACTTGATCTTGCCGGTGAGGATGACGTCGCGCAGGCCGGGCGCGATGGTGGTCGCGAACTCGACCGCCCCGACGCGCCGCATCGCCCGCCCGGCGATCCCCAGGTTGTAGAACAGGTCGAGGTATTCCAGGAACGCGGCCTCGATGTCCATGGCCAGCGCGTCGACCTGCCCACCGCCCTCGGCGGTCGCCACCTTGAGCGGATCGATGGGTAGCGGCGGCACGTCAAAGAGTTGCGCAATGCCTTGGCGCTCTTCGACTTCCACCAGCAGCACCCGGCGGCCTCCGGCCGCCAACGACAACGCCAGCGCGGCCGCCACCGTCGACTTGCCGGTACCGCCCTTGCCGGTCACGAAATGCAGCCGGGCCTTCGTCAATCGCGAAGGCCAGCCGAGAGCAGGCCCGCTGCTGGATGTGGCTGTCACCACTGCATGCTAACCAAGGGCTTGAGCGTCCTAGCGATAAGCTCGCTGCCATGAGTCAACGCACGGTCTGGGAGTACGCCACCGTCCCCTTGATCACGCACGCCACCAAGCAGATCCTCGACCAGTGGGGAGAAGACGGCTGGGAGCTGGTCTCGGTGCTGCCCGGGCCTTCCGGTGAGCAGCTCATCGCCTTCCTGAAGCGCCCGCAATGAGCTGGCGGGCCCGGCTGACCGACCTCGGCATCGACCTGCCCGACGTGGTGACGCCGCTGGCGGCCTACGTGCCGGCGGTACGCACCGGCAACCTCGTCTACACCTCCGGTCAGCTGCCGATGCAGGCCGGAGAGTTGCCGCGCACCGGAAAGGTGGGCGCGGAGGTCAGCCCGGAGGACGGTCACGCACTGGCCCGGATCTGCGCTCTCAACGCGCTGGCCGCGGTGGATGCGCTGGTCGGGCTCGACGCCGTGGCCCGGGTCATCAAGGCGGTCGGGTTCGTCGCGTCGGCGCCGAACTTCAACGGGCAGCCCGCCGTGGTCAACGGGGCGTCCGAACTGTTGGGTGAGGTGTTCGGCGACGCCGGCAAGCACGCCCGCTCCGCGGTCGGGGTCTCCGAGCTGCCGCTGAACGCGCCGGTGGAGGTCGAGTTGATCGTCGAGCTGAAGGCCGCGGCGGAGTAGCGCAGCGGTGTCGGCCAGTCATCCCGCCTACGGTCGGCTGCGGCCGGTCACCGAGACCGCGTCGGTGCTGCTGGCCGACAACCCCGGGCTGATGACTTTGGAGGGCACCAACACCTGGGTGCTGCGCGGCCCGGGCAGCGACGAGGTGGTGATCGTCGACCCGGGTCCCGACGACGACGAGCACATCGGCCGGCTCGCTGAGGTGGGTCGGATCGCCCTGGTGCTGATCAGCCACCGGCACTTCGATCACACCGAGGGCATCGACAAGCTGGTGGACGCCGTCGGGGCACCGGTGTACTCGGCGGGTAGCGGATTTCAGCGTCGGCTCGGCGGCGGCCTGACCGACGGCCAGGTGATCGATGCCGCCGGGCTGCGGATCACCGTGTTCGCCACTCCGGGGCACACCGCCGACTCGCTGTCGTTCGTGCTCGACGACGCCGTCCTGACCGCCGACACCGTGCTGGGCCGGGGCACCGCCGTCATCGACAGTGAAGACGGCGACCTGACGCGCTACCTGGACTCACTGCGGCGGCTGCGCGGGCTGGGTGGACGCACGGTGCTGCCCGGGCACGGACCGGAGCTGGGCAACATCGAGGCGGTGGCCAGCGGTTACCTGGAGCATCGTGAACAGCGGCTCGACCAGGTGCGCTCGGCGCTGGCCGCGCTGGGTGAGGACGCCACCGCTCGTCAGGTGGTCGAACACGTCTACACCGACGTCGACGAGGAGCTCTGGGGCGCCGCCGAATGGTCGGTGCAGGCCCAGCTGAACTACCTGCGGGGCTGAGTCACCGCCGCTCGGCGAACAGGTACCTAGCGCGCTCGGCGGGCCAGCCGCTCGGAGTCGGAGATCAGCACGCTCTTGCCCTCGAGCCGGATCCAGCCGCGGTGGGCGAAGTCGGCCAGCGCCTTGTTCACCGTCTCCCGCGAAGCCCCGACCAGCTGGGCGATCTCTTCCTGGGTCAGGTCGTGGGTGACCCGCAGGGCCCCGCCTTCCTGGGTGCCGAAACGTTGCGCCAGCTGCAGCAGCTGCTTGGCGACCCGGCCGGGCACGTCGGTGAAGATCAGGTCGGCCAGGTTGTTGTTGGTGCGGCGCAGCCGGCGGGCCAGCACCCGCAGCAGCTGCTCGGCGATCTCGGGCCGGTCGGAGATCCACGACCGCAGGGCGTCGCGGTCCATCGAGACCGCGCGCACCTCGGTGATGGTGGTGGCGCTCGAGGTCCGGGGGCCGGGGTCGAAGATCGACAACTCACCGAACATGTCCGAGGGACCCATGATGGTCAGGAGGTTTTCCCGGCCGTCGGGGGACCGCCGGCCGATCTTCACTTTCCCGGAGACGATGATGTACAGCCGGTCGCCGGGCTCTCCCTCTGCGAACACGGTGTGTCCGCGCGGAAAGTCCACGGGCTGAAGCTGCTTGGTCAGCGCGGCTACGGCGCTGGGCTCAACTCCCTGGAAGATTCCGGCCCTCGCCAGGATCTCGTCCACGATGCCCCTTAGATGTTTTTGATGAAGGTTTGAAATCGTAAGCGCGGGCCGCTACCCGGCCAGCCACCTGAGTCTAGAGCCAGGCGTCAAGCGAGGTTACAACGCTACACACGGTTGGCATGCCGATTCGGAGGAAACTGCGGGTTCCTCTGCTGCTCCCGGCTCAGCCCGGTTTCGATGCGTTCCAGCCCGACCGCTGACAGCATCAGCAGCGTCGGGACGGCGGTGATCAGCAACCAGGACACAAGTCGTCAGTAAACATGGGCAAGGTCTCGTTGGGGTCACGAATTAGTACCCTGTCGGAGGTGACAGTGGACAAAGCCGCCCGTGCGGCGCGGACGGAGACTCGGACCGGGCTGGTCCGGCGCGCTCGTCGGATGAATCGGACTCTGGCGCAGGCCTTTCCCGATGCCCACTGCGAGTTGGACTTCACCACGCCCCTGGAGCTGGCCGTTGCGACGGTGCTGTCCGCCCAATGCACCGACGTACGGGTGAACCTGACGACGCCGGCGTTGTTCGCCCGGTACCCCACCGCCCTGGACTACGCCCAAGCCGACCGCGCCGAGCTCGAAGAGATGATCCGGCCCACCGGCTTCTACCGCAACAAGGCGGCTTCCCTGATCAATCTGGGGCAGGCCCTGGTCGAGCGCTTCGACGGCGAACTGCCCGACACCATGGAAGAACTGGTGCGCCTGCCCGGCGTAGGCCGCAAGACCGCCAACGTGATCCTGGGCAATGCGTTCGGGGTTCCGGGCATCACCGTGGACACCCACTTCGGCCGTCTGGTGCGGCGCTGGGCATGGACCACCGAGGAAGACCCGGTGAAGGTCGAGCACGCGGTCGGTGAGCTGATCGAACGCAAGGAGTGGACGCTGCTCAGCCACCGGGTGATCTTCCACGGCCGACGGGTCTGCCACGCCCGCAAGCCGGCCTGCGGGGTCTGCCTGCTGGCCAAGGACTGCCCCTCGTTCGGCATCGGGCCCACCGACCCGATGGAGGCCGCCGCGCTGGTCAAAGGCCCCGAGACCGAACACCTGCTGGCCCTGGCCGGGCTGTAGCGGCCGTCACGCGGATGAGCGGTTCAACGCGGTGGACCCTGACAGGGCTAGCGGTGCTGGCGGTGGTGGCCGCGCTGCTCACCGGGTTGGTGA
Source organism: Mycolicibacter heraklionensis (assembly GCF_019645815.1). NCBI lineage: Bacteria > Bacillati > Actinomycetota > Actinomycetes > Mycobacteriales > Mycobacteriaceae > Mycobacterium > Mycobacterium heraklionense. Next base: position 4,577,786 of record NZ_CP080997.1, on the reverse strand, counting down.
CCGAACTGCTCCGGGAACCGGCAGCACCGCGTCCCAGCGCGCCCGTCGCCGCCGCCGGCCAAGACCTGAACGTCCTGCGGCAGCGCGCCGACCTGCCGCCCTGCCAGGCCGGGCCGGGCGAGACCGGGCCGAGCGCCCTGAGCGGCGTCACCGTCGAGTGCGCGGCCGACGGTTCGCCCGTCAACGTGGCGTCGATGTTCGCCGGCCGGCGGGTGGTGCTGAATCTATGGGCGTACTGGTGTGGGCCGTGTCGGGATGAGTTGCGGGCGTTCGCCGAATACCAGCGTCGGGTCGGGCCGGGCGTCACGGTGGTGACGGTGCATCAAGACGACAACCAAGCCGCCGGGCTGGCACTGCTGGCCGAACTGGGCGTCCGGCTGCCCACCCTGCAAGACGGCCGCCGGCAGCTTGCGGCGGCCTTACGGGTGCCCAACGTGATGCCCGCGACCGTGGTGCTGGCCTCGGACGGTAGCGTTGCCCGCATCCTGCCGCAGCCCTTCGCCAATGCCGAAGAGATCGCCGCCGCCGTCGAGAACAGCGGCCGCTGATGTGGGGTGATCAGGATCCGGCACAGAGGGAGGCGCGGTGAGCGCTGGGGATTCCCGGTCTCAGGCCCCGTCCTGGCTGCGCCCGCTGGTCGACAACGTCGAGAAGGTGCCGACGGCCTACCTGCACCGGCTGCCCGCCGATGTTCGCGCGATGATCGCGGCGGCCAACGCCAAAGCCAGCGTCACCCGGCGCGGGCGCGACGCGGCGGTGCTGGTGCTGTTCTCCGGCCCGCCGGGCGGCCCGCCGGAGGCGATATCGGAATCGGCTGACCTGCTGGTCACGGTGCGGGCCTCAACGCTGCGCCATCATGCCGGACAGGCCGCGTTCCCGGGTGGCGCGGTCGACGCGGGCGACGACGGGCCGGTCGCCACCGCGCTGCGGGAGGCCAACGAGGAGACCGGCATCGATCCGGGCCGGGTGCACCCGCTGGTCACGTTGGACAAGATTTTCATCGCGCCCTCGGGATTCCAGGTGGTGCCGGTGCTGGCGTACTCCGAGGATCCCGGGCCGGTGACCGCGGTGGACCCGGGCGAGACCGCAATCGTGGCCCGCGTTCCAGTCCGGGCGTTCATCAACCCCGAGAACCGGTTGATGGTTTACCGTGATGCGCGCAGTCGGCGTTGGGCTATGCCGGCGTTCCGGCTCAACCAGATGCTCGTTTGGGGATTCACCGCCCAGGTGATCTCGGCGATGCTGGATGTGGCCGGCTGGGCACAGCCCTGGGACACCAGCGAGGTACTTGGCCTGGACGAGGCCATGGCGCAGGTTGGAGGAGAAGGCGGGATATGACGTCGTCGCAGTGGCTGGACATCGCCGTGCTGGCGATCGCCTTCGTTGCCGCAGTGTCCGGCTGGCGCTCCGGCGCGCTGGGCTCCCTACTCTCTTTCGTCGGTGTTGCCTTAGGGGCGATGGCCGGGGTGTTGCTGGCTCCGCACCTGATCGAGAGCGTCTCCGGTGCTCGGCTGAAACTGTTCGCCGCGCTGTTTCTGATCCTGGCTATGGTGGTCATCGGTGAGGTCGCCGGAGTGGTGCTGGGCCGGGCGGTGCGCGGAGCGATCCGCGACCCCGGTGTCCGGGGCGTCGACTCCGTCGTCGGGGTGGTGCTGCAGCTGGGGGTGGTGCTGATCGCGGCCTGGCTGCTGGCCACCCCGCTGACCGCATCCGATCAGCCGAACCTGGCCGCCGCCGTCAACGATTCGCGAGTGTTGCGTCAGGTCGACGACGTCGCGCCGCGTTGGCTCAAGAACGTGCCCCGCCGGCTGTCGGCGGTGCTCGACGATTCCGGGCTGCCCGCCGTGCTGGAGCCGTTCAGCCACGCCCCGATCGCCGCGGTGGATGCGCCGGACCCGGCGCTGGCAGCCAGTCCGATCGTGGAAGCCACCGCGCCGAGTGTGCTACGGATCCGCGGTGTGGCGCCCAACTGCCAGAAAGTGTTGGAGGGCACCGGATTCGTCATCTCACCTACCCGGGTGATGACGAACGCACACGTGGTCGCCGGCTCGGACAGCGTCACCGTGGAGAGCGGCACCAAGTCCTATGACGCCACGGTGATCTCCTTCGACCCCAAGGAAGACATCTCCATCCTGGCGGTGCCCGATCTGCCGTTGCCGCCGTTGGCGTTCGCCCCGTCCCCGGCCGAGGCCGACACCGACGCACTGGTGCTGGGCTACCCCGGCGGCGGGGTGTTCGAGGCCACCCCGGCCCGAATCCGCGACGTCATCAACCTCGAGGGTCCCGACATCTACCGCAACACGACTGTCACGCGCCGGGTGTACACCATCAGAGGCACTGTGCAGCAAGGTAATTCCGGAGGCCCCATGATCGACATGGACGGCCGGGTGATCGGTGTGGTGTTCGGTGCCGCGGTCGACGACGCTGACACCGGGTTCGTCATGACCGCCGAGGAGGTGGCGGGCCAGCTCGCCCGCATCGGCGACACCCAGCCGGTCTCGACGCAGACCTGTGTCGGGGGAGAGTGATCAGGCGAGAAATCGCATCAGGTGGTCGTTGACCACGTCGGGGGCCTCCTCGTGGGCGAAATGCCCCACGCCGGGCACCGATACGTACTGGCCATGCGGTGCGTACTGGCGGGTCTTGTCGACCGGGTCCGCCAGCACATAGGGGTCGTTCTCGCCGCGTAGATGCAGCAGCGGAATGTTCACGGTGCGAAGGTCCAGCGCCTTCATGAACCGGCGGCCTTCCGCGCGGAGCTGACTGCGCACCGCCCAGCGCTGGTACTCCAGCGCGCAGTGCGCCGCCGAGGGAATCTGTACCGCGGTGCGCAGGTGCCGGATGGTTTCGGCGAAATCCGCGCTCGCCCGCCAGTTCGCCCCGGCTCTGCTGCGCACCAGGCGCTCGAGCCCGGCTCCGTCGTGGCGGGTGAGGGAGCGCTCCGGCCAGAACGGTATCTGGTAGCGCAGCAACCACGGCAACAGCGCGCGGCCCTGATCGGGGTGGGTCAGCGCCGAGCGTCGCAACGCAGCCGGATGCGGCGAGCTCACCACGGCGATTCCGCGCACCAAGCGCGGGTGCAGCAGCGCGGTCGCCCAGCACACCAGGCCACCGTCGGCGTGGCCGACCAGGGTCGCCGAGGAGTGCCCGAGGGCCCGGATCAGCCCAGCCGTGTCGCCGGCCAGCGTCCAACCGTCGTAGCCGCGGGGAGGCTTGTCGCTGCCCCCGTAGCCGCGCAGGTCGACGGCGACCACTCGGGCATCGCGCAGCCCGCGCAATTGATGACGCCAGGTCCACCAGAACGAGCCGAACCCGTGCAGCAGCATCACCAGCGGTCGCGACGTCGGCGGGGCGTCGGCGGCGTTCGCCGTGTCTTTGCCGACCGTTGTCGCCTCGACGACATGGAAGCGAATGCCGTTGGCGTGGATGTCCCAGTGTCGCCACGGCCCGTCGATGCGGGTGATCGACGGATCCGGTGGCGGCACTACCAGCCCGAGGGGTCGGTGGTCGGCCTGCCGTCGGGCGAGCCCGCCGATGACGCCGACGAGCCGTGCAGGCGGTTCGAGTCGGGACGGAGCGCGTCGCGGGTCTCCTGCAGCGATTCGATCGTTTGGCGCGGCCCGCGGATCCGGCGCACCCGCAGGAAGCCGAGCAGCGCCAGCGCCACGGTCACCGCCAGCATGATCCCGAACACGATCAGGTAGGCGGCCCAGTCCTGCAGCCAGATGTTGAGCAGCTCGGCGACGAAGAAGAAGAAGAAAAAGGTGGAGTAGAACAGCACGACCAGGGCCGCGATGAACAAGACGCTGCCGGTCAGGCCCTTCTTGACGTCTCGGGTGATCTCGGCGCGGGCCAGCTCGACCTCGGCGCGGACCAGCGTCGACATCTGCGCGGTGGCGTCCTTGACCAGATCGCCCAGGGACGGGTCGGCGGGCAGCGCGTGCGGGTCGGTCAACGGGATGGTCGCCAACGTGTTGGGCACGCCGTTGCGGTCCGCCTTGACCAGTCTGTTCGAGGCGCGTGATGCATTCCTGCGATCGGCCTTGCTCACTGGCTGTCCTCCCGTTCGCCGTCGTCGCGGCTTAATGTTGCCATGCGGTAGCCGACCCGACGAGTGACCCCGGAAAAGCTGCGGCAGATCGCGGGGCCCGATGGCGGTGGCCCGCAGCGCGACCACCGCGTCCCTGATGGCAGTAGCCCGCGGCGCGCCCAGCCCCACCGTGTCACCCAGCGCCGCTACGCTGTTTCTTACCACCGGGGGTGGAGTTGATCGACGGGAGAACCGCTTTGCAGATCGCGCACCGCTGGTTGCTGCGCGCCGGGTTGGCGCTGTTGGCATTGGTGACCTGTGGCGCCTTGGTCACGGTCGCCGTACCGGCCGCCCGAGTAGCCGCCGACGACAAGGTGGTGATGGGTGGGGGCGCCGGCATCGTGGTCGACGAGGACACGCTGTGCACGCTGACCTCCATCGGCCACGACAAGACCGGCGCGCTGATCGGTTTCACCTCCGCGCACTGCGGCGGACCGGGCGCCCAGGTGGCCGCCGAGGGCGCAGAAGGCAACGGCACGATCGGCCACATGGTGGCCGGCAACGACGGCCTGGACTACGCGGTGATCGAGTTCGACCCGAACAAGGTGACGCCGGTGTCCAACTTCGGCGGTTTCGTGATCGGCGGTGTCGGGCCGGACCCCATGTTCGGTCAGATCGCCTGCAAGCAGGGCCGCACCACCGGCAACTCCTGCGGCGTCACCTGGGGGCCGGGCCAAGACCCGGGCACCATCGTGATGCAGGTCTGTGGACGGCCCGGCGACTCCGGCGGCCCGGTCGTGGTGAACAACATGTTGGTCGGCATGATCCACGGTGCGTTCAGCGACGCGTTGCCGACCTGCGTGATCAAGTACATCCCGTTGCACACGCCCGCGGTCGTGGTGTCGATCAACGCCGTGCTGGGCGACATCAACGCCAACGACCGGCCGGGCGCGGGCTTCGTTCCGGTCCCCTAGCTGACGAGCTAATCGGCCGCCCGGATCGCGTCGAAGACGCCGGGGTCCACCAGGGTTGAGGTGTCGCCGAGTTCACGGCCGTCGGCGATGTCGCGCAGCAGCCGCCGCATGATCTTGCCGCTGCGGGTCTTGGGCAGCTCCGGGACGATATGGACGTTGCGGGGCTTGGCGATCGGCGAGATCTCCACGGTCACGCGCTCGCGCAGCTCGTCGACGATCGTGCCGCCCACGTGGCTGTGGGACGCCGCCAGCACCACGAACGCACAGATCCGTTGGCCGGTCTGCTCATCGATAGCGCCGACCACGGCGGCCTCGGCCACCGCCTCATGGCTGACCAGCGCGGACTCCACCTCGGCGGTGGAGATGCGGTGCCCGGACACGTTCATCACGTCATCGATCCGGCCCAATACCCAGATGTCGCCGTCGGCGTCGTAGCGGGCGCCGTCGCCGGCGAAGTACCAGCCCTGCTCGGCGAACCGCGACCAGTAGGTCTCGATGAAACGCTCCGGGTCACCCCAGATCCCGCGGGTCATCGACGGCCACGGCTGGTCGATCACCAGGTAGCCCGACACCGGTTCCCCGGCAGTCTCATTCGGAGTCAACAGATCACCGTGATCGTCGACAATGCGCGCGGAAATCCCGGGCAGCGGCGTCATCGCGGCGCCCGGCTTGGCCGCGGCCACACCGGGCAGCGGGGTGATCATCGCCGCGCCGGTTTCGGTCTGCCACCAGGTGTCGACCACCGGGACGGCGTCCGCGCCGATCACCCGCCGGTACCAGCGCCAGGCCTCCGGGTTGATCGGTTCACCGACTGAACCCAACAGCCGCAGGCTGGACAGATCGTGCGCGTCGGGGATCTCGCGGCCCCACTTCATAAACGTTCGGATCAACGTCGGTGCGGTGTAATAGATTGTCACACCGTACTTTTCGATGATCTGGAAGTGTCGGTGGTGGTCCGGGAAGTCCGGGGTGCCCTCGTAGATCACCTCGGTGGCGCCGTTGGCCAGCGGCCCGTACACCGCGTAGGTGTGCCCGGTGACCCACCCGACGTCGGCGGTGCACCAGAACACGTCGGAGGCGGCCTTGAGGTCGAAGACGTAATGGTGCGTGTAGGCGGCCTGGGTCAGGTAGCCACCGCTGGTGTGCATGATGCCCTTCGGCTTGCCGGTGGTCCCCGACGTGTAGAGCAGGAACAGCGGCTGCTCGGCCTCGAACGCCTCGGGGGTGTGCTGCGGTGAGGCCGACTCCACCACGTCGTGCCACCACAGGTCGCGGTCCGGCGTCCAGGACACCTCAACACCGGTGCGACGCACCACCAGCACATGCTCGACGGTTTCAGCCTCCGCGACCGCCTCATCGACCGCGGGTTTCAGCGGCGCCGGCTGTCCCCGACGGAACTGCCCATCGGAGGTGATCACCAGCTTCGCCTGCGCGTCGTCGATGCGAGACCGCAGCGCATGCGCGGAGAACCCGGCGAATACCACGGTGTGCAGCACGCCCAGGCGCGCGCACGCCAGCATCGCGACGACCGCCTCGGGGATCATCGGCAGATAAATCGCCACGCGGTCACCGGCGACCAGGCCGAGTTCGGTCAGCGCGTTGGCCGCCCGGGAGACCTCGGCCTGCAGGTCCGCGTAGGTGATGGTGCGGGCGTCCCCGCTCGGCTCGCCCTCCCAGTGGATCGCCACCCGGTCGCCGTGGCCGGCCTCCACGTGGCGATCCACGCAGTTGTAGGCGACGTTGAGCTTGCCGTCGGCGAACCAGCGCGCGAACGGGGCGTCTGCGTAGTCGAGCACCTCGGTGAAGGGCGTTGCCCAGCTCAACCGGTTGGCCTGCTCGGCCCAGAACGCGAGCCGATCGGACTCGGCTGCGCGGTACAACTCGGGACCCGCGTTGGCCTGGGCGGCGAACTCGGCGGAGGGCGGGTACGACGGCGCTGAAGCGGCAGGGGTTGCGGTCACGGTCAGGAGCCTAATCACCTCGACGGTAGTGTCACAGCCCGTGACCACTGCGGAGGATCCACTGGCCCCGTTAGTCCAGTTGCCCGGTGTCGCCGATGCCAGTGAGCAGGTCCGCGACGAGCTGGCTCGGGTGCACCGGCACAAGACCAATATGCGGGGCTGGCCGGTCAGCGCCGCGGAGGCTTCCCTGCGGGCGGCGCGGGCGTCGTCGGTGCTCGACGGGGGGCCAGCGGCCGTGGACGCCGCCGCCACCTCCGACCCGGTGTTCGCCGGTGCCCTGCGGGTGGCCCAGGCTCTGGAGGGCGGGGAGACCACGCTGGTCGAGGTGTGGCGGCGCGCACCGCTGCAGGCCTTGGCTCGGCTGCACGTGTTGGCCGCCGCGGATCTCGTCGAGGAGGAGCGCCTCGGCCGGCCCGAGGGCGGTGCTGCCGTCGGCCGCCGGCTGGAGATGCTGGCCGACCTGGCCACCGGCGGCACGTCGGTGGCGGCCCCGGTTTTCGCCGCGGTGGTGCACGGCGAGCTGCTGACGCTGGCGCCGTTCGGTAGTGCCGACGGCGTAGTGGCCCGCGGCGCGGCCCGGCTGGTCACCATCGCCAGCGGGTTGGACCGCCATGGGCTGGGGGTGCCCGAGGTGACTTGGATGCGCAAGGCGCGTGACTACCGGCGGGCGGCGGCGGACTTCGCGAGCGGCTCAGCCGAGGGTGTCACCGCCTGGCTGCTGCTGTGTTGCGGCGCGATGCGCACCGGTGCGCTCGATGCGCTGGGGATTGCTGAGGCCGGGCGCTAGGCGCTGATCCGGGCCGCTCGATGAAGGCCCAGGAAAGACGAAGCGGGCGGCGCTCCGAAGGATTCGGCTCGCCGCCCGCTAGTACGGTACACGGTTACCAAGCGTCCAACTTGGGCTGCGTGGGTGGCCTCGGCGCTCCTGCGGTGTTCTTCGGCTGCAGCCCCACCCAAAGGGCTGGCGACACCGATCACGTTCCGCAATTACGCAGGCCCGCAACACTTCTGCCATCTTCGCGGCTGTGGCTCCGCGTGGGTACCGTTCTCCGTACTGGGAAGTGCGGCTCGGGAGATCGATCCTTCTCTTCCGGGTCGACCCTGGCCTTGCCGGCTTCCGTGCTTCCTTTGTACTACGTGACGCACGGCACAGCAAGGGCCAATCGCATACGGCGTGTACCGCGTCATCGGATTGTGACCAGTGGTGTTTGCTGGGCGTTCGATCAGGGCGCCAGTCGGCGTAGCAGCGAGTAGGTCAGGGCGCCGGCAGCCAGCGCGCTGACACCGACTGCGGCGGTGGTGGCCAGCGCCGCGCCGGACGGCGCCGGGATGCGGTCACGCAGCGAGACCGGTCGCGAGAAGGTCAGCACCGGCCAGCCGTTGGCGATCGCTTCTTTGCGCAGTGCGCGGTCGGGGTTCACCGCCGACGGATGCCCGACCACCTGCAGCATCGGCAGGTCGGTGATCGAGTCCGAGTAGGCGTAGCAGTGCTCCAGCGGGTAGCCCTCGCGGGCGGCCAGCTCGCGGATGGCCTGCACCTTGCCTTCGCCGTAGCAGTAGAACGCGATCTCGCCGGTGTACTTGCCGTCGGCGACCACCATCCGGGTCGCCATGGCGTGGGTTGCCCCCAGCGCCCGGGCGATGGGCGCCACGATCTCCTCCCCGGAGGCCGAGACCACCACCACGTCGCGACCGCAGAGTTTGTGGTCGGCGATCAACTCGGCCGCCTCCGCGAAGATCAGCGGCGTGACGATGTCGTGCATCGTCTCGTTGACGATCGCCTTGACCTGTTCCACGTTCCAGCCGGTGCACATGTTGGTCAGGTGGGCGCGCATCCGCTCCATCTGATCGTGGTCGGCGCCGGACAACAGCATCAGGAATTGCGCGTAACTCGACTTGAGCACGGTGCGGCGATTGATCAGTCCCTGATCCATAAAGGGTTTGCTGAACGCCAGCGCGCTGGACTTCGCGATGACCGTCTGGTCGAGGTCCAGGAAGGCTGCGGTGCGGGTTCGCGGAGTCCCGGCGAGGTCGGCAGGGGCCGCAGGTGAGGTAGGCGGTGACTGCGGCTGCGGGGTGGTTGCGGACACCGCCACAGCATAGGTCCGGGAGGTCGGTCAGCCCGGTGCTACGGCAGAAAGAGCACTTCACACGTAGTGCGAGATATGGGTCGCCATTTGATAGCAACACTTGCAAACACTTGCGCCGGACCACCCTGTCGTGTGTATAGTGGCATCACTCGGCTTATGCTGAGGGTGTATCGGCCCGACCCCCCGGGGTTGATACGCGACGACCTCCGCCTCCTCCCCCCCTGGCGGGGGTCGTCTTTTTTAACCGGTAATTTGTTCGCCGGAGCCCCCTCCCGTTGACTGGAACGTGTTATAGATCTGGCTTTTCATACCATTAGTTTGGTTTGTCCGGTAGCACATAACTCGAAGTTCTCCACAGTCCGGAATTTCATCCACACTTGCCCGGTATTGGGTGGCGTGATGGGGGCCGCCGCGTCACGGTGAGGCGGTGAGCGCAACCACCGGCCTGTTGGCCCTCGTCACCCCGTCGGTGTTGCGCGACGAACTGGACCGGGTGGCCGCGGCGGTGGGTGTCCGCGTCATCCACCTCGGCGCCGAGATACCGAACCGCAGGGCCTGGTCGGCTGCTGCGGCCGTGGTGCTCGACGAGCAGGCGGCCGCCCGCTGCGGCCCGGTCCGGCTGCCGCGCCGCCCCCATGTCGTTGTGCTCACCAGCGGCCAGCCCACCACCCTCACCTGGCAAGCCGGTGTCGCCGTCGGGGCGCAACGGGTCCTGGCGCTGCCCGCCGAAGGCAACGAGCTGGTGGCCGAGCTGGCCGAAGCCGGCGAGTCGGCCCGGGATGGGGCGCGCCGCGGCGACGTCATCGCGGTGATCGGCGCACGTGGCGGCGCGGGCGCGTCACTGTTGGCAACGGCGCTGGCCCAGCGCGCAGGCGATGCGCTGTTGCTCGACCTCGACGCGTGGGGCGGGGGTATCGATCTGCTGGTAGGCACCGAAAATGCCGGCGGCCTGCGCTGGCGCGACCTGACGCAGCACAGCGGGCGGTTGACCTGGCCGGCGCTGCGCGCAGCGCTGCCCCGCCGGGATGGGGTGAGTGTCCTGTCGGGCGCCCGGCGGGGCGAGTCGGGCCATGAGCCCACCGAGGTCGAAGCCGGCGCCGTCGACGCGGTCGTGGACGCGGGCCGTCGTGGCGGGGTCACCGTGGTCTGCGACCTGCCCCGCGCGTGGGCCGACCCGGTCGAGGGCGCACTGAGCGCTGCCGATCTCGTCGTGGTGGTCAGTCCGTGCGACGTACGGTCCTGCGCGGCCGGTGCCGCGCTCGTGCCGCGCCTGCGCGCGGTGAACCCCAACGTCGGCCTGGTGGTGCGCGGGCCGGCCCCCGGCGGACTCCGGGCCGTGGAGTTGGCAGAGATCGTCGGACTGCCGCTGTTGGCCGCAGTGCGGGCCGAGCCTCGGCTGGCGGAGCGGCTCGAACACGAGAGGCTGCGGTTGCATCGCCGCTCCGCGCTGGCGGTCGCGGCCGGCCGGGTCATCGAAATGTTGCCCCAGCGGAAAGTCCTGGCTTCATGAGGGATTCGCTGATCGACCGGGTCCGGGAGCGGCTGGCGTCGGAGTCCGGGGGATCGTCAGAGTTGCGCCCACAGACCGTGGCCGCCGCGATCCGGGCCGAATCCGGTGGGGTGCTCGGCGATACCGAGATGCTGTCGAGTCTGCGGGTCCTGCAGACCGAACTGACCGGCGCCGGGGTGCTGGAACCACTGTTGTGCGCGTCGGGCACCACCGACGTCCTGGTCACGGCCCCCGATGCGGTGTGGGTTGACGACGGGACGGGCTTGCGGCGCAGCGAGATTCGGTTCGCCGATGAACCGGCTGTGCGTCGGCTGGCTCAACGCCTGGCGGTGGCTGCGGGCCGTCGACTCGACGACGCCCAGCCCTGGGTCGACGGGCAGTTGCACGGCTTCAACGTCGGAGGCACCGGTGAGTTCACCGTGCGCCTGCACGCGATCCTGCCGCCCGTTGCGGCCGACGGGACGTGCCTGTCGCTGCGGGTCCTGCGCCCGGCCACCCAAGACCTCGCCGCACTGACGGCCACGGGCGCCATCGCGCCGGCCGCGGCGGCCCTGCTGGCCGACATCATCGCCGCTCGGCTGGCGTTTCTGGTCTCCGGGGGCACCGGCGCCGGCAAGACAACCGTGCTGGCCGCCCTGCTCGGCGCGGTCGGCGAAGGCGAGCGGGTGGTCTGCGTCGAGGACGCCCCCGAATTGCAGCCCCGCCACCCGCATCTGGTCAGGCTGGTGGCGCGCGCGGCCAACGTCGAAGGCGCCGGCGAGGTGGGGTTGCGCGAGCTGGTCCGGCAGGCGCTGCGGATGCGGCCGGATCGGTTGGTGGTCGGTGAGGTCCGGGGCGCCGAAGTGGTCGACTTGCTTGCCGCATTGAACACCGGCCATGACGGGGGCGCGGGAACCGTACACGCCAACAGCCCGGCCGAAGTCCCGGCCCGCCTGGAAGCGCTTGCCGCACTGGGTGGTCTGGACCGTGCGGGCCTGCACAGCCAGCTGGCGGCGGCCGTCCAGGTACTGGTGCACGTCGCGCGAGACCGCGACGGCAAACGCCGGCTCACCGACATCTCGATGCTGCGCCGCACCGCCGCGGGCCACGTGCAGGCCGCGCCGGTGTGGCAGGCCGGGCGTGGACTGACCGACCAGGCCGTCGAATTCCGTGCCCTGCTGCGCGATCGGATGCCCGCGTGAGCGGCCCGGTGGCCGCCGCACTGGCCTTGGCCGCGGCGGCGCTGCTCGGAGTTTCGCCGCGCCGCCGCATCGCACCGAACGGTCGCGCGCCTGGCGGCCGGGCCGCCCGGCGGGCCGGCGGGTGGAGCCTCATCGGCACGGTGGCCGGCGCCGCTGTACTGGCTGCGCTGGCCCTGCCGCTCAGCACGTGGCTGGCCGGAGTCCTGTTGGGGGCCACTGCCGCCCTGCGTCACCGCCGTGGCCTGCGCCGCCGCCGGGCCGTCGCGGAATCGCGCGCCTTGGAGACTGCCTTGGATGCCCTGGCTGGTGAGCTGCGCGTCGGAGCGCATCCGGTGCGGGCATTCGCCATTGCGGCCGCAGAATCCCACCATCCCGCGGTGGCCGCCGGTCTGGGCGGCGTCGCCGCCCGGGCCCGGCTTGGGGCCGACGTCGCGACCGGCCTGCGTGATGCGGCCGCATCCTCGGCGCTGCCCTCGCAGTGGGAGCGGCTCGCCGCCTACTGGCAACTCGGCGGACAGCACGGCGTGGCGATCGCCACCCTGATGCACGCCGCGCAACGCGATATCACTGCCCGGCAAAGGTTCTCGGCGCGGGCCGAAGCGGGCATGGCCGGCGCCCGCGCCTCGGCGACGCTCCTGGCCGGTCTGCCGCTGCTCGGTGTGCTGCTGGGTCAGTTGATCGGAGCCCGCCCGGTCGCCTTTCTCCTCGGCGGAGCGGGTGGGGTGCTGGCGCTGGTCGGGGTGGGCCTGGTCTGCGTCGGGCTGCTGTGGTCGGACCGGATCACCGCGCAGGCGGTCACATGACTGCCGCCGCGATCTTGCTGGCTGCGGCACTGCTTGCCGCCGCCGGACCGGCGACGGTGCGGACGCGGGCCGGGCTGCCCCGGCCCAACCATCCGCCGCCCCGCCGGGCAGTGCCGGGCACCGACGCGCTGGCGGTGGCCGCCGACCTGGACGTGTTCGCGCTCTGCTTGACCGCGGGGATGTCTGTCTCCGGTGCGGCCGCGGCCACCGCCCGGCACGCGCCGCCGCACTTGGCCGGGGCCTTGCGCCGCGGCGCCGACCTGCTGGCGCTGGGTGCCGAACCGGGCGTCGCCTGGTCGGCGCCGAGCGGTCCGGCTGCCAGGGCACTCGACCCGACCACCACCGCGGTGCTGCGCCTGGCGAGACGGTCGGGGTCCTCCGGTGCTGCGCTGGCCGTCGGGCTCGGCGAACTGGCCGCACAGTGCCGCGACGAGGCCGCGCATACGGCCACCGCCGCTGCGGAGCGGGCCGGAGTGCTGATCGCCGGGCCGCTCGGACTGTGCTTCCTGCCCGCATTCGTGTGCCTGGGCATCGTGCCGGTGGTGGCCGGGCTGGCCGGCGACGTGTTGCGGTCGGGGCTGCTGTGATTCGGGAAATGCTTCGCGGACACGCCGCGAGAGTCGAAGAAAAGTACGGCTGAAGGAGGCGCTTGTGAAAACGCGGGCATTAAAGGCACGCAATATGTTTCGTGTCATCTCGCTGAAGATGGTGCTGCTGGCATCCGATGAGTCCGGGATGTCCACGGTGGAATACGCAATCGGGACGATCGCTGCCGCGGCCTTCGGCGCGATCCTCTACACCGTGGTCACCGGTGACTCGATCGTGTCGGCACTGAATCGCGTCATCGGGCGAGCGCTGAACACCAAGGTCTGACGGGTCGTGACCGGCCGTGCGCGCTTTGTCGAGGATTCCGGCGCCAGCACTGTCGAGGCAGCGTTCGCGTTGGCGGCCCTGGTCTCGGTGCTGGTGCTGTGCCTGGCCGGGATCAGCGCGGTGTCCGCCCAGATCCGCTGCGTCGACGCCGCCCGGGAAGCCGCCCGGCTGGCGGCGCGCGGAGACGTCCCAGCGGTCACCGCGGTGGTGCGACGGCTCGCGCCGGCCGGTGCGACGGTCCGGCTGCGCTCCGAGGGTGACGTGGTGGTCGCCCGCGTCAGCGCCCAACCGGTTCTGTTGCCCGGCTTGGCGATTGCCGCCGAAGCGGTCGCGGCGGCCGAGCCGTCGCAGTGAGGCCGGCGGGGCCACCGTGGCCGCCGCCGCGATGGTCGCGGTGCTGCTGAGCGTCACCGGCGGCGGCTTCGTGCTCGGTGCCGCGATCATCGCCCGACACCGTGCCCAGGCCATCGCCGACCTGGCGGCGTTGGGCGGTGCGGGCCGGCTTCCCGCCGGGCCCGCTACCGCCTGCGCTCAAGCCACGATGCTGGGCTCGCGGATGCACGCCGGTGAAATGACTTGCACCGTCGACGGACTCGATGTGGTGATCACCGTCGCGATGCCGGTGCCCGGCTGGCGGCTAAGCCCCGCCCGGGCGACGGCGCGCGCCGGGCCGGTCGGCTAGGGGGCTTCGGTTGTGGCGCTCAAACCAGCGTCGGCGAGTTCGGCATCGGCGGGCAGGCGCAGCGCGACCAGCCCGGCCACGGTGCCTTCTTCGAGTTCCACCTTGTTGACCGTCACGTGGACCGGCGCCCAACCGCCGTCCATCTGACGCAGCCGCAGCACCCCGCTCGCCGGGGCCTGGGAGCGGGCCAGGTCGTCTTCCATCCGGGCGATCTGCACCTGGTCGTCGGGATGGACCCGCGCTACGTCCGCCGGACTGCGCCAGTCGTAGAACGGGCACGGCTCATCCAGCCACTTCAGCAACCGCCGGTTGGCCAGATCGACCATGGCCCGGTGCACGCCAGGCTGGGCCAGTGCGTGCAGGATCTGCTGCGCAAGGAAGTCGGGGCGCTGCACCGCGCCGTCGAACTGGCCCCGCCAGTTCATCCCGCGCGTCACCAAGTGCTCACGTCCGCCGGGAACCGTCTCGCGAGCCGTGCGGACCACGAAGCCCATCCGAACGGGCTCGCCGTTGAAATCGGTGACATCCCAGGTGCTGCAGATCGTCTGCCCGGGTTCGGCCCGGATCGCCAGAGCCAACACCTTGTTCTCATTGGGGCTGAACTCGCGAGCGGGCAACTCTTCGACGAACGCCCGGTCGTGGGTGGCCTCCACCTCGGGGTCCTTGCCGCTGTTGGCCAGCGACTCCCCGGTGTCGGTGGCCACTCCCAGGGTCAGGTCCCACTTCAGCGGGCCCGGGATGGGCCGTTCCGGTGGTTCCATGTCGGCCGGTCCGGTCCAGACATGCACGCCGTGCACCCGGCCATCGGACATCACCACCGGTTCGGTGCGGATCACCCGGTCGCGGCGTGCAGTGATGCTGGCCAGGCTTTGGCCGGTCCGCACCGCTTCGGCGATCGCGGTCTGAATCGCCGCCAGGTGCGGGCTGCGTCGCAGGAACTGGGTGATCGGCACCAGGTTCTTCAGCTGACGCCCTTGCGCGACGACTGCCGGTTCACCCCCCAGGGTCTCCACCAGCAGCCAATCGTGCGCCATAATTCGCCGATATTACGTCTGCCGCCCTTCTACCAGCGTCAACAGCGAGTTATTTCCCGGATTTGACGCCGCTTCCCCCCAGCGCGGCACCCTGCCAAGTTGCGAAGGATCCGGTTTAGCCGGTAACTTACGGCCGCATCCGGTCATGCATCGGGTTGGGAGCGGATCGCATTTCTCGACCGTTCGTCTTACTGTCCCCGGTGTTTCTTGCACCGTGACGCCTGTCGCTGCGACGCAGCTGGCAGGGGTAAGGGCTCGGGGGAGTCGGCCGTTCGGGGGGTCGGCCGACTCCCGCAGTCCCGATCGCCTAGTGCGCGCCGTCGAGCCTGCCGAGCACCAATCGCAGCACCCGCACCGCGCCGTCCTTGTCCAACGGGTCATTGCCATTGCCGCACTTGGGCGATTGCACGCACGAGGGGCAGCCGTGCGGACATTCGCAGGACTCGATCGTCTCCGCCGTCGCCGTCAGCCAGGTGGCCGCCGCGCGGTATCCGCGCTCGGCGAAGCCGGCACCGCCAGGATGGCCGTCATAAACAAAGACACTGGGCAGGCTGCCCAGCGCTTCCGGACCGGCCGCGGTGGACAGGCCGCCGATGTCGCCGCGATCGCAGCTGGCCACCAGCGGCAGCAGCCCGATCGCCGCATGCTCGGCGGCATGCAACGCCCCCGGTATCGCCGTCTCGGCCACTCCGCAGTCCGCCAGCGCCGCGGCGGTGACGGTGTAGACCACCGCCGTGGTGGGCAGTGTCGCCGGTGGAATGTCCAGGTCGATGAAGTCCAGCACCTCCCCGGTCGGCAGCCGCCGCAGATAGCCGACGATCTGACGGGTCACCGTCACCGGCACCAGGCCGAGACTGACCGGACCGAACCAGGCGCGTTCGCCGGCTCCGGTCACGTCGATGTCGGTGATCTCGCGTGCGAACGTCGCGTAGCCGGGATCCTCGGCGTGTACGAACGCGATCTGGCGCTCGGTGTCCAGCGAATCGACCACATAACTCTCGCCCTGATGCAAATACACCGCCCCGGTGTGCACCGTGGCCGACGCCCGCCCGGCGTCGACACTGCCCAGCAGCCGGCCGGTGTCGGCTTCGACGATCGCCACTTGCCCACCGGCGGACCCGCGGATTTCCACGGTTGCGTGCGGGTCGAGGCCGGCCGCCGGGAAGTACTTCTCGGACCGCCGACGCAACAACCCGTCCTCGACCAGAGCGTCGGCCACCTGCTCGGCGCCCAACTGCGCCACTTCAGCGACGGTCAGCGGCAGTTCGGCGGCCGCGCACAGCAGCTGCGGTCCCAGCACGTAAGGGTTTGCCGGGTCGATCACCACCTGCTCGATCGGCTTGTCCAGCAGCGCCGCGGGGTGATGCACCAGGTAGGTGTCCAGCGGGTCGTCGCGAGCGACCAGCACGATCAGCGCCGTCTGGCCCCGCCGGCCGGACCGGCCGGCCTGCTGCCAGAACGAGGTCACGGTGCCGGGGAAGCCCGCGATCACCACCGCGTCCAGCCCGGCGATGTCCACGCCGAGCTCCAGGGCGTTGGTGGTGGCCAGGCCATACAGCTCACCGTCGGCCAGCGCGCGCTCCAAGGCGCGGCGATCCTCGGCCAGATATCCGGCCCGGTAGGAGGCGACCTTGTCGACCAGCGCCGGGGCAACCGATTCCAGCCGGGTGCGGGCCGCCAGCGCGGTGAGTTCCGCGCCCCGGCGCGAGCGCACAAAGGTCAGGGTGCGAGCCCCCTCGGCGATCAGGTCGGCCATCACCCGGGCCGACTCGGTGCCGGCGGCACGGCGTACCGGCGCGCCGTTCTCACCGGTCACATCGGTGCGCAGCGCCGGCTCCCACAGGGCCACCGTCCGGGCCCCGTGCGGCGAGCCGTCCTCGGTGACCTCCGCGACGGGCTGGCCGATCAGCGCTGAGGCGCTGGCGCCCGGCAATGCGGTGGTGGCGCTGGCGAAGATCACGGTGGGTCCGGCCGGCGCCCCCGGTGCGGAGTAACGCGCACACAACCGCAGCAGCCGTCGCAGCACCATCGCCACGTGCGAGCCGAAGATCCCCCGGTAGTAGTGGCATTCGTCGACGATCACGAAGCGCAGCCCGCGCAGGAACGCCGCCCAGCGGGCGTGGTTGCGCAGCAGCGACAGGTGGATCATGTCCGGGTTGGAGAACACCCAGCGGGACTGTTCCCGGGCGAACCGGCGGATCTCGGCGGCGCTGTCGCCGTCGTAGGCGGTGGGTGCGACGGCTCCGGCTGCGCGACCCAGTCGTGGCACCGCCGCGGTCAGCGTGTGCGCCGCGCGCAGCTGATCGTGCCCCAGCGCCTTCGTCGGCGACAGATAGAGCACCCGGGCGCGGGGATCGGTCACCAGTGCCTGCAGCACCGGGAGTTGGTAGGCCAGCGATTTCCCCGACGCCGTACCGGTGCTGATCACCACGTGACGCCCGGCGTGCGCAAGTTCGGCGGCGGCCAGCTGATGCGACCACGGCGCCTCGACCCCGCGTCCGGTGAAGGCGCTGATCACGTCGGGCTCGGCCCAGTCCGGCCAGGCGCCCGCTTGGCCCGCGGACGCCGGCAGATCGGCGACATGACGCAGCGGATCTTCACCGGCCTCGACCCCGGCGAGCGCGGCGGCCAGCAATTCACCGCCGAAATTCGCCGTCATGGTCCCATCCTCAATTGCGTGGTTTATGCGGCGGTCCCAGCTTCGCCTCTCCTACGTCGAGTCTCGCTGAACCGCCGGCCTCGAATGTCCGCCGCCGTATTGTTCACCCTTCGGCCGAGATTTCGGCACCGCAGTCTGTCCTCAACGCAACGAACATGGTTGACTGATGGGCGGTCGTAGCTTCTGTGTTCGTGTTAAGCCTTCGCAGGATCTGTGGTTGCGGCCGCAGTGCCCGCGGGGGAGCGTCGGTGTCAGCACCGACCGTCCGCCAGGGTACGGCGGCCGGAACAGGCCCGGGGCAGCGAAAATCGGTGCCCCGAACAACGGTGCGCACCGCACCGGGCAAGAAGAGTAAGGAAAGATCGACAAATGCCACAGGGAACTGTGAAGTGGTTCAACGCAGAAAAGGGCTTCGGCTTCATCGCGCCTGAAGACGGGTCGGCGGACGTGTTTGTCCACTACACGGAAATCCAAGGGTCCGGCTTTCGCACCCTCGAGGAAAACCAGCGGGTGGAGTTCGAGGTCGGGCAGAGCCCCAAGGGCCCCCAGGCCACGGGCGTCCGCGCCGTCTGAGCAACGGAATTTGACGTCACCCCCCGGGCAGCTCCCGCCAACGGAGCTAAGCCGGGGGGTTTCGTTTCGGGCGGCTAAGACCGCCCCGGATGCCGCCGGATGGTGGACCGGCTTACTGTCGGTGACGTGAGCCAGCTTTCCTTCTTTTCGGCAGAGTCGGTGCCGCCCAGCGTTGCCGACCTCACCGGGGTGCTGGCTGGCCCGGGGCAGATCGTCGTGGCGGGTGACGGAGCGCGGCTGTCGGTCGTGGTCGACGCCCAATGGCGGGCTGTGGCGCTGGCCGAGCTGATCGGCCAGGCCGGTCTGCTGTCGGAGGTCACCCGCACCGAGGAAGACACCCCGTTGGTGCGGACCGCGGTCGACGCGCGCTTGCGTGGGCTGGCCCAGGCGTGGACTCGCGGAGCGGTGAAGACCGTGCCACCGCAATGGCTGCCGGGTCCGCGTGAACTGCGGGCGTGGACGCTGGCGGCGGGCACCGCCGAAGGCGACCGATACCTGCTCGGGCTCGATCCGCACGCCCCGGACACCTTCGCGCCGCTGGCCTCGGCCATGATGCGGGTGGGCATCGCACCCACCCTGATCGGCACCCGCGGGGGCCATCCGGCGCTGCGGATCACCGGCCGCCGCAGGTTGTCGCGGCTGGTCGAAAACGTCGGGGAATCACCCGCGGACCCCGAGGCGTTGAGTCAATGGCCGCGTGTCGTAGGCACGATCCCGGGCCACGGCGACGGGCTTTGAGAGAATGCACTGCTGAGCGCCGGTTTGCGTCGGCACGGTCGTGAGTGCGAGATTGTCAGTTGTCCACCGGCGGCGCGGCCTGCCGGTGCGGACAGAAGTGGAGTGGTAAGCGCAAGGTGGCTGACTCTGAGACGGTGAGCGCCCGCAATGGCGATAAAACACCCGTGCGGCGGCTCGTCATTGTCGAGTCGCCCACCAAGGCACGGAAAATTGCGGGTTACCTGGGCAGGAACTACGTCGTCGAGTCCTCCCGAGGGCACATCCGGGACCTGCCCCGCAACGCCGCCGACGTGCCGGCGAAGTACAAGACTGAACCGTGGGCGCGCCTCGGCGTCAACGTCGACGCCGACTTCGAACCGCTCTACATCGTCAGCCCCGACAAGAAGAGCACCGTCACCGAGCTCAAAGGCCTGCTGAAAGACGTCGACGAGCTCTATCTGGCCACCGATGGTGACCGGGAGGGCGAGGCGATCGCCTGGCACCTGCTGGAGACCCTGAAGCCGCGCATCCCGGTCAAACGGATGGTGTTCCACGAGATCACCGAGCCGGCGATCCGCAACGCCGCCGAGAACCCCCGTGACCTGGACATCGACCTGGTGGACGCGCAGGAGACCCGGCGCGTCCTGGACCGGCTGTACGGGTATGAGGTCAGCCCCGTGCTGTGGAAGAAGGTCGCGCCGAAGCTGTCGGCCGGCCGCGTCCAGTCGGTGGCCACTCGCATCATCGTGCAGCGCGAACGCGAACGGATGGCGTTCCGCAGTGCCTCCTACTGGGACGTGGTCGCCCAACTGGACGCCAGCGTCTCCGACCCGACCGCCTCTCCGCCCAGCTTCACCGCGCGGCTGGTCGCCGTCGACGAGCTGCGGGTGGCCAGCGGTCGTGACTTCGACTCATTGGGCGCGCTGCGCAAGCCCGACGAGGTGCGCGTGCTCGACGAAGCCGCGGCCACCGCGCTGGCGGCCGGGCTTCAGGGCGCGTCGCTGTCGGTGACCTCCGTGGAGGAGAAGCCCTACACCCGCCGGCCCTACGCGCCCTTCATGACCTCGACATTGCAGCAGGAAGCCGGCCGCAAGCTGCGGTTCTCCGCCGAGCGGACGATGAGCATCGCCCAGCGGCTCTACGAGAACGGCTACATCACCTACATGCGTACCGACTCGACGACGCTGTCGCAGTCGGCTATCGACGCCGCCCGTACCCAGGCCCGCCAGCTCTACGGCGAGGAGTACGTGTCGCCGTCGCCGCGGCAGTACACCCGCAAGGTCAAGAACGCCCAGGAAGCCCACGAGGCGATCCGGCCGGCCGGCGAGACGTTCGCCACCCCCGACGCGGTGCGCAACGAGCTGGGCAGCGACGAGTTCCGGCTCTACGAGCTGATCTGGCAGCGCACCGTCGCCTCGCAGATGGCCGACGCCCGCGGCACCACGCTGAGCCTGCGGATCGGCGGACAGTCCGGGAGTCAGCAGGTGACGTTCGCCGCCAGCGGCCGCACCATCACCTTCGCCGGCTTCCTCAAGGCCTACGTGGAGACCGTCGACGAGTTGGCCGGCGGCGAAGCCGACGACGCCGAGCGGCGGCTGCCGCAGCTGACCCAGGGGCAGCGGGTGGACGCCACCGAGCTGACCCCAGACGGGCACGCCACCAACCCGCCCGCCCGCTACACCGAGGCCTCGCTGGTCAAGGCGCTCGAAGAGTTGGGCATCGGCCGGCCGTCGACGTACTCCTCGATCATCAAGACCATCCAGGACCGCGGCTACGTCTACAAAAAGGGCAGCGCGCTGGTCCCCACCTGGGTGGCGTTCGCCGTGATCGGGCTGCTCGAGCAGCACTTCGGCCGGCTCGTCGACTACGACTTCACCGCGGCCATGGAGGACGAGCTCGACGGGATCGCCGCCGGGCGTCAGCGCCGTATCGACTGGCTGCACAACTTCTACTTCGGTGGCGACTACGGGGTCGAGGACTCGATCGCACGGGCCGGCGGCTTGAAGAAGCTGGTCGGGGTCAACTTGGAGGGCATCGACGCCCGCGAGATCAACTCGATTCGGCTGTTCGACGACGCGCAGGGCAGGCCGGTCTATGTGCGGGTGGGCAAGAATGGTCCCTACCTGGAGCGCATGGTCACCGGTGACGACGGCGAGCCGACCCCGCAGCGGGCCAACCTGGATGACTCGTTGCCGCCGGACGAGCTGACCCTGGCACTGGCCGAGGAACGCTTCGCCACCCCGCAGGAGGGCCGGTCGCTCGGTGTTGACCCGGCCACGGGCCACGAGATCGTCGCCAAGGACGGCCGCTACGGTCCGTATGTCACCGAAGTTCTGCCGCCACCGCCGGACGACGAGTCCGGAACGACGGCCAAGAAGGGCAAGAAGCCGACCGGCCCCAAGCCCCGCACCGGTTCGTTGCTGCGCAGTATGAGCCTGGAAACCGTGACGCTCGACGACGCGCTGAAGCTGCTGTCGTTGCCGCGGGTGGTCGGCGTCGACCCCGAGTCCGGCGACGAGATCACCGCGCAGAACGGCCGCTACGGGCCATACCTGAAGCGCGGCACCGACTCGCGGTCCTTGGCAAGCGAGGAGCAGATCTTCGAGATCTCGCTCGAAGAAGCGCTGAAGATCTACGCCGAGCCGAAACGTCGTGGCCGCCAAGCAGCTGCGACCGCGGCGCTGCGGGAGTTGGGTGCTGACCCGACCAGCGGCAAGCCGATGGTGATCAAGGACGGCCGGTTCGGTCCGTACGTGACCGACGGCGAGACCAACGCCAGCCTGCGCAAGGGCGATGAGGTGGCCACGATCACCGATGAGCGTGCCGCCGAACTGCTCGCCGACCGGCGGGCGCGGGGGCCGGTCAAGAAGGCCGCCAAGAAGACCGCGCGCAAGGCGCCCGCGAAAAAGGCACCGGCGAAGAAGGCCGCCAAGAAGGCTTGAGTCAGTCGGCTGCGGCCGCGGGCTCGGCGTTTACGTCGTTCTCGTTTTCGTTCGCGTCGTTCTCGGCCGGGATCGCTTCCAGCGCCGCGAGATGCAGCGGCCGCGCCAGCTGAGTAGGTGCGGTGCGTCCGCGCAGTTCGACGATCTCGCCGACCTCCCAGCACAGCGCCTCGGCGTCGACCGCGCCGCTGACCGCTACCGCCGAAGCCAGCACGTGGCCGTCCTCCAACTTGGCCAGCTCGGTCAGCCGGGCGGCCTCGTTGACCGGGTCGCCGATCACGGTGTACTCGAAACGGGCGCGGGCGCCGATGTGGCCGGCGATTGCCCGCCCGGCCGACACCCCGATGCCGAACTCCTCCGAACCGAGCACCGGAAGCAGGCCGTCGTGCAGTTCGCGGGCCGCCGCCAAGGCCGCACTCGAGGCGTCCGGGTGCTCGATGGGCGCACCGAAGATCGCCAGCGCCGCGTCACCCTGGAATTTGTTGACGAAACCGCCGTGGCGTCCGACGGCCTCGACCACGACCCGGAAGAACTCGTTGAGCAGGTTGACGACCTCGCTGGGGGGCCGGGTCGCGGCCAGCTGGGTGGAACCCACCAAGTCGATGAAGAGCACCGCCACGTCGCGCTCCTGGCCGCCCAGCTCGGTGCCACGCTCCAAGGCGCGCCGGGCCACGTCCTCGCCGACGTAGCGGCCGAACAGGTCGCGCAGCCGCTGCCGCTCGGCCAGGTCACGCACCATGTCGTTGAACCCGGCTTGCAGCAGGCCGAGCTCACTGGCGTCATAGATCTGCATGTGCGCGTTGTAGTTGCCCCGCTGCACCTCGCCCAGCGCCCAGCGCAACTGGCGCAGCGGGTCGGCGATCGACATCGACACCAGGACGGTGCCGGCCAGGCCGATCACCAGCGCGGCCAGCGCCATCAGCAGGATCGGGGTGAACAGCTTGTCCGGGGAGGCGTTGAGCAACGACGCTTTGCCGGCCAACACCGACAGCACGATCGCCAGCACCGGCACCCCGGTCGACAGCAGCCAGGTCAACAGCTGGCGGAGGATCACTCCGGGCGCCCGCAGCTTCTCCGGGGCGCCGTCCCGCAGGGCCGCGACGGCCACCGGGCGCAGCACCCGCTCGGACTGCAGGTAGCCGATGATCGCGGTGGCGGCCGCACCCAGGGCGGTGGCGGTGACCACCACCGGCACCACGTCGTGCACCACCTGCCAGCTGATGATGACGAACACCACCCCGCCCACCGTCCAGTAGCAGATGCTGATCAGCGAGCGGTAGAACGGCATCCGCAGCGCCCGGGACCGGGCCAGCTCGGTATCGGCGGGGTCGGACTCCGGGTTCTCCACATCGGCGAGCAGCGCCTCCCGGCGTTGCCAGCGGAATACCGGCATCAGCAATGCGGTGCTGACCGAAAAGCCGAAGGCGAACAGGCACAGCAGCACGCCGGCGAACAGTGCCAGGTTCAGGCGCGGCAGGTCCTGCAGGTTGATGCGGTCTTCCTCGGGCAGACCGAACCGTAGGAAACCGAACACGAACAGCGAGCCGATGATGTCGGCCTGCAGCATGCTCAGCGTGAAAACCGGCCAGGGCGTGCGCACGACCCAGCGGACGAATCGGTTGATCCGCCCGACCAGGGTCGTGGTGCTCACCAGCACACCGTATCCGGCGAGACGACAAAGCCCGAGTCCAAATGTCCGGGCAAGCCACTACTGTGACCGATGATGTCCGGGGTTTTCGCACGATTGGTGGGCCAGCAGACGGTCGAAGCCGAGCTGCTGGCTGCCGCGCGGGCGTCCCGGCGTGATTCAGCGCACAGCGGCATGACCGCGGGTGGTATGTCACACGCCTGGCTGATCACCGGCCCGCCCGGATCGGGCCGGTCGATCGCGGCGGTGTGTTTCGCCGCGGCGCTGCAGTGCACCGCCGACGAGTCCGAGGGCGGTCCCGGCTGTGGTCGATGCCGAGCCTGCACGACGACGATGGCCGGCACGCACGCCGACGTGCGACGCGTGGTGCCGGAGGGATTGTCCATCGGCGTCGACGAGATGCGGGCCATCGTGCAGGCCGCGTCCCGGCGGCCGGGCACCGGACGCTGGCAGATCGTGGTGGTCGAGGACGCCGACCGGCTCACCGAGGGCGCGGGCAACGCCCTGCTGAAGGTCGTCGAGGAGCCGCCGCCCTCGACGGTGTTCCTGCTGTGCGCCCCCTCGGTCGATCCCGAGGACATCGCGATCACGCTGCGGTCCCGGTGCCGGCACGTGGCACTGGTGACGCCCCCGCCGGCGGCTATCGCCCAGGTGCTGGTCGAGACCGACGGGCTCGACCGTGAGACGGCGGACTGGGCGGCCGCGGTCAGCGGTGGCCACGTGGGACGGGCCCGGCGGCTGGCCACCGATGCCGAGGCCCGGCAGCGTCGCCAGCGGGCGCTGTCACTGGCCCGCGACGCGGCGACCCCGTCGCGGGCGTTCACCGCGGTCGATGAGTTGGTGGCCGCAGCGGAGTCCGAGGCCCGCGATCTGACTGCCGAGCGCGCCGAGGTCGAGACCGAGGAACTGCGCACCGCGCTGGGGGCGGGCGGCACCGGTAAGGGCACCGCCGCGACACTGCGCGGCACCGCCGGGGTGATCAAGGACCTGGAGCGTCGGCAGAAGTCCCGCCAGACCCGAGCCTCGCGCGATGCCTTGGACCGGGCCTTGATCGACCTGGCCACCTACTTTCGCGACGCCCTGCTGGCCGCCACGGGGTCGGCCGGCGTCGCCCGGCCCAGCCATCCGGACATGACCGATGCGGTGGCGGCGATCGCTGCCCACGCGTCGCCGGACCGGTTGCTGCGGTGCATTGAGGCGGTGCTCGAATGCCGCGACGCACTGGCGGCCAACGTCAAGCCCCGCTTCGCCGTCGGCGCCATGGTGGCCACCGTCGGGCAGGCCCTGCGAGACGACCTGTAAACTCTCCTGGTCCCGGTCGAACCCCCGGGCACGCCGCCTTAGCTCAGTCGGTAGAGCGATTCACTCGTAATGAATAGGTCAGGAGTTCGATTCTCCTAGGCGGCTCCAAACGTGCAGGTCAGGCGGGGTAATCACCCCGCCTCCTGTGTTTCGTCGAAAACCCATTGAGTGCGCACATCGCCGAGTGGACGCAACGTGCCTGCGAGTGACGCTGTTGACGCTGTTGACGCCGCGTGCGTAGTGTTGACAGTGTTGACGGAAGGGGGCGTCGAGATGACTGCACCGTTGCGGCGGGACGCCCAGGCGTTCGTGCGCCAGGCAACCAAGGAGTTTGAGCGCGCGCTCACAAACGTTGTGGTCTCGCACGAGCTCGCCGGCCGCAGCCCTGATGTGGTTTTGGGCGACCCCCTGAGCTTCGCGGCGCGCGCGGTGCGCGCGACCGCCCCGGAGGCCTCGTCTTGGGATGAACTGGTCGGACCGTTTGTGCGTACTGATGGAGTTCAGGCCCGGCTTGGGATCACTCGCCAGGCGGTTGCTTCCAAGGCTGCGCGACGTCGTCTGTTGCGGACCATTACCTCCGACGGGGAGCACCTGTATCCGCTGTGGCAGTTTGACGGCGGCCGCCTCGTCAGCGGGCTCGATGAGGTGTTGTCGCTGTTTCCTGAGTCATCGGTGGATGGGTGGACCCTGGCGGCATGGCTGCGTACCCCGGACCCCGAGCTCGGTGAGCCGCCTCTCGACGCCTTGGCTCGGGGTGATCTCGCGCGGGTCCGGGAGGTGGCTCGTGCTGCTGCACGATCGCTGGCCGCGTGAGTGCGGAACCGACGCTGGGTGAGCCGGGTGACCTAACCGGGTTTCCGGCCAGTGGACCGCCGCGGCGGTTGGTTCGGGTCTGCCGGGTTGGGCTGGAGCCGTGGTGGTTCTCCTCTGACGGATCTGGGCGGTTTGACCTCGAGCCGCCCTACGGCACCTGTTATCTCGCCACTGACGGCTATGCGGCGATCAGGGAGGCGAGCCGGCTGGGGCCGGTGTCTACCGAGTGGGTGGCGGCCCGAGAACTGCGCCAGGTATCCCCACCCGATGCGAAGGCGCGTCTGGCGGCCACCACTCGGCAGGCCGCAGGTCGCTACGGGGTAACCACTGAATTGGTGACGGTGATCCCTTACGATCTGCCTCGCCGCTGGGCTGCCGCGTTCGGGAAGCACGGGTTCGATGGGATTCGACATCAGCTGCGTCACGATCAACGGGCCCGCCCGTCCGGGGTCGCGCTCTTCGGACCCGCAGGGCTGGCAGCGTTCGACGGTGGAACTGCGTTGGCCTTGACGGCCGTCGAGGTTGAGGCGGCCGGGGTGAAGGTCCTTGCGCCACCGCATTCATCGGCGCTGACTGTGGTGTCCTGAAGCCGTCTCTCGACGGTGGGTGTGACTCCCTTACCGACGAGACGTCGTAGCCAACCGGGGTGGGCCGAATCCGCCCCCCGACGTCGAGTCGTCGTGGTGGGTATAGGCCATCGCGATGTCGTGGTAGCGCTTGGCGAATGACGACATGGCGTCGACCAGCTGGTCGGTTCCCGGCGGGCCGTTGCGGTAGAGGACACGTCGGGCCAGCTGCACCCCCGGCAGGCGGTCGCGCAATCCTAGGGCGCGCGCGTTGAGAACCGCGGTCTGCCGGAACAATTCGCTGTGGACCCGGTAAGGCACGTCGAATTCGGGTGCCCCCGCGACGAACTCGCGTACCTCGTCGAGACCGAACACCGGAACCAGCGGCGCGATGGCACTCGCCGCGAAGCCTTTGCAGATCGCGGTCGACAGCAGCGAACGGGCCGGCCCCGGAAACCACGGCAGGTAGGTTTCGGCGACGGCGTCCAACGGTTGCCGCACGGTGTGCATCAGTTCTTCCCGCCACCCGGACGGGTCACCGCCGCGCGAGAAAATGTAGTTCAGCGAGCGAATCATCTCGCCCCCATCCCTGGCGCGCAGGCGTTCGGGGGCGCCGATGAGATGGCCGAACCAGCCGGCGAACATCGCGATGTCGTCGAGGTCCCGCGCCGACAGGCGGCGGCCCAGTCGGTGGTCGACCAGCCGGGTCAGCAGCGGCCCGTTTCCAAAGCCCAGCAGTGACGTCGCCGCGATCGGCTCGCCGAATCGAAGATAGTGATCATCGCCCCACGCCCGGCGCAGACCGCGGCTGGCCAAGGCGTGCATGAGCCGCACGCGGACGATGGTCTGGAAGACCTCCGTGCGCGGGTCGTAGATGTCGGGCTTCATCGCCAGCGCGAACATCCGCAACGTCTCGGCATAGCGGCGGACCGAGTCGCGCTTGAACCTGCCGGTCGCGCCGGTGGCGGCCGAGATGTCGCTGGTCATCGCCGTCTCGAACAACGCCCAACCGATGACCAGGCGTTGCGCCGAGAACGATGCGGTGGAGGCCAGCAGCCGGCCCCGGTTGGCGGCCTTGATATCCAGCCATGACGGCCGTTCGGTGACATAGCCCAAGAACTCGACGAGCTCGGGAGGGGCGTCGGCCACCGTGTCGATCCCACCGGTCAGCGCCTGCTCGAACATCGGCCGGACTGTTGCGGAGCCGGCTCGGTCGAACAGATCGACGACCGGGATGACGCGCTCGTCGGCCTGCCAGAACATGTCGTCGCGCAGCCTGGTGAAATCGTCCGGCTCCGTCGCTTGGTCGATATCGGTCCAGGGACCGAACAGGTACTCACGACTTGGTCGCCACCGGTCGGCAAAGAGATCTCGCCCCGGCGGAATCGGGCGCAGCGGCCGGTCCTCGTGCTCCCGGCGGTTGAAATCGACGTCGGCGAGCGTCAGTGGCGCGCGTCGAGTGGCCTTCGAGGGTGTCGACATCTCCTCACGTTTGCATGAATGCAACTAATCCGTCAAGATCATTGCAATTATGCAGACAGCAAATGCGGCCATCATCCCGTTCCCCAGCCTTGCCGAGCGGCTCCCGGTGCCGCCACCGGCGCGGCTTGACCCGCTGCTGGACGCCACCGTGGTCTGCGTGGCCCGTTACGGACTGTCCAAGACGTCGGTCAGCGACATCGCCCGCGAAATGGGTGTGGTGCCCAGCACCGTGTATCGCAACGTCCGCTCGGTCGACAACGCCGTGCTACTCGCGATCGCCCGTGACGGCCGCCGGATGATCGACCGCATTCCGGAGGTCGTCGCCGGGATCGACGGGCCCCGGGTGATCACGGTGTTCCTCGCCGAGTCCATCCGGCAGTGCCGCGCGCATCCGATGGTCGACAAGATCCTGCGCGACGAGGCCGAGTGGGTCGGCAAGCTGACCACCCGCAACCTCGACGGCATTTTGGAGTCGGGCGCCGAGATGGCCGCACCGCTGCTGGCCGCCGCGATGGAGGCCGGCGTCATCCGAAAGCAGGATCCTTCGGCACTGGCCCACTGGACCGCCCGGATCGGGTTCGCCTGCGTCTTGTCGCCGCCTCCCGGCGATCTGACCGAGGCCCTCGACGCGCTGCTTTTGCCGGCGTTGCAGCCGTAGCGTCCAACCGCTCAGATGTACATTGCGGGGTCGATGTAGGTGGTCGGGTCCACCAGCGGCTCCCGCTGCTTCTCCGTGCGGTGACGCACCGCGGCCGGGATTCCCGTGGCGATGCAGTCGGCCGGAACATCCTGGGTGACAACGGCGTTCGCGCCGACAGCGCTGCCGTCGCCGATGGTGATCGGGCCGAGGACCTTCGCGCCGGCGCCCACCGTGACACCGTTGCCGATGGTCGGGTGGCGCTTGCCGTGGCTCAGCGAACGCCCGCCGAGGGTGACACCGTGGTAGACCATGACGTCGTCGCCGATCTCGGTGGTCTCACCGATCACCACACCCAGGCCGTGGTCGATGAAGAACCGCCGCCCGATGGTCGCGCCCGGGTGGATCTCGATGCCGGTGGCGAACCGGGTGGCCTGAGCCAGCACGCGGGCCACCCCGCGCAGCGCCGGCCTGGCCCACAGCCGGTGCGCGATTCGATGCGACCAGATCGCGTGCAGTCCCGAATAGACCAGGGCGTTCTCGAAGTCCCCGCGCGCGGCCGGGTCGTGTTCGCGCGCGTTGCGCAGGTCCTCGCGCAGCGTCGTCCACACGCTCACCAGCGTGCTCATTCCCGAATATGCTCGAACAGCGGCGTCGAGATGTAGCGCTCGCCGAAGTCGGGGACCACCACCACGATCAGCTTCCCGGCGTTCTCCGGACGCTTGGCCAGCTCGAGTGCGGCCCACACGTTGGCACCGGCCGAGATCCCACCGAGGATCCCTTCCTCGGTGCCCAACGCGCGAGCCACCCGGATGGCGTCGTCGAACTGTGCGTCGATGATCTCGTCGTAGCAGTCGCGGTCGAGCACCTCGGGGACGAAGTTGGCGCCCAGGCCCTGGATCTTGTGCGGACCGGGGTCGGCGCCGTGCAGGATCGCGGAGTCCTTGGGTTCCACGCCGACGATCTGGACCGAGGGCTTGTGGGCCCGCAGGGTGTGCGAGACGCCGGTCAGGGTGCCGCCGGTGCCGATCCCGGCGACGAAGATGTCGACGGCGCCGTCGGTGTCTTTCCAGATCTCTTCGCCGGTCGTCCGTTCGTGGATGGCCGGGTTGGCCGGGTTGGCGAATTGATCTGCGGACAAAGCGTTGTGGGTGTCGGCGACGATCTGCTTGGCACGTGCGACCGCGCCGGCCATGCCCTCGGAGCCGGGCGTCAGGACGATCTCGGCGCCGTAGGCACGCAGCATCACCCGGCGCTCGGTGGACATGGTGTCCGGCATGGTCAGAACCACCTTGTAGCCGCGCGCGGCGCCGACCATCGCCAAAGCGATGCCGGTGTTGCCGCTGGTGGCCTCCACGATGGTGCCCCCGGGGCGCAGTTGGCCGGCCTTCTCGGCGGCGTCGATGATCGCGACGCCGATACGGTCCTTGACGCTGTTGGCCGGGTTGTAGAACTCGAGTTTGGCCGCCACCTGGGCGTCCAGGCCCTCGGTCAGCCGGTTGAGCCGCACCAGTGGGGTATGGCCGATCAGCTCGGTGACGTTGTCGTAGATCCTGCCCATCAATTGCCCTTTCCTACCAAGGCCGCCATAGGTGCTATGCGCTCCCTTCGGCGATACGCCGTACAGCCCTGATAAACACGTCGATCTCCTCGAAGGTGTTGTAGAACGCGAACGACGGTCGCACGGTGGCCTCCAGACCGTAGCGGCGCAGGATCGGCTGCGCGCAGTGGTGACCGGCGCGCACCGCGATGCCCTCGGCGTTGAGCGCCTTGCCCACTTCCGCCGGGTCGTGGCCGGCCAGCACGAACGACAACACGCTGGCCTTCTCGTCGGCGGTGCCGACGAGCCGCACCCCGGGGATATCGGCCAGGCGTGGTGTGGCGTACTCCAACAGTGCGTGCTCGTAGGCGGCGATGCGTTCGATGCCCACGCGCTCCACGTAGCGCAGGGCTTCGCCCAGGCCGACCGCGTCGGCGATGTTGCCGGTGCCCGCCTCGAATTTGTTGGGCGGTTCTTGATACAGCGAGCGTTCCAGGGTCACGTCGGCGATCATGTTGCCTCCACCCTGCCACGGCGGCGTCTCGGCCAGCGCCTCGGCGGTCCCGTACAGCACCCCGATCCCGGTGGGGCCGAAGATCTTGTGCCCGGAGAACACGAAGAAGTCCGCACCCAGCGATTGCACGTCGATCGGAATGTGCGGGATCGACTGCGCCCCGTCGATCAGCACCCGAGCGCCGTAGCGGTGCCCGAGCTCCACGATGTCGTGCACCGGGGTGACGGTGCCCAGTGCATTGGAGACATGCGTGGCGGCAACCAGTTTGGTCCGCGGGCCCAGCAGGTCCTCGAACTCGCCCAGCAGCAGGTTGCCCGCGTCGTCCACCGGAGCCACCCGCAGAATCGCCCCGGTCTTCTTCGAGATCAATTGCCACGGAACGATATTCGCGTGGTGCTCCAGATGGGTGATGACGATCTCATCGCCGGGGCCCAGATTCTTGCCGCCCCACGCGTAAGCAACCAGGTTGATCGCCTCGGTGGTGCCGCGCACGAAGACGATGTCCTCGCTGCGCGGCGCCCCCAGAAATCGCCGCACGGTGTCGCGGGCGTCCTCGTAGGCGTCGGTGGCGCGGGCCGCGAGTTCGTGTGCGGCCCGGTGGATGTTGGAGTTCTCGTGGGCGTAGAAGTACGACAGCCGGTCGATGACGGCCTGCGGCTTCTGGGTGGTGGCGGCGTTGTCGAACCAGATCAACGGCTTGCCGTTGACGGTCTCGCGCAGGATCGGAAAGTCAGCGCGCACCGCGTTGACGTCGAAAACCTCATGCGAGTCCGGCACCGTCGGAGCCGGTTCGGCGGCCGGCACCCGATGGGACAAGAAGGCGTAGTTCCCCTCGTCGCCACCGGCGGCGGGTGCGGGGGCGTCGTGCCAATCCAGCTGGGGAACCCCGGGGGCGCCCCCCGGCCAGCCCGGGGCCGATCCACGCGGCGCCACCGGGACAGCCCCGGCCGGGGAACCGGCCAGCACGCCGGGCGCGGTCGGCACGATGCCGCTGGGCACCGCGAACGCGGAGAAGTCGGCCACTCCCGGCGGCAGCAGCCCGGACGGGTCGGGCACGCCGCCGCGCGGTGCCACCGCGGTGGTCTGCGGCGGCGAGTCCGGACCGGGCCGGCCGCCCGCGGCGAACAGCTGGTTGGCCAGTACCTCCAGCTCAGCGGGGCTGAACGGTAGGTTTACCGGCCCCGGATCACTTGTACTCATGGAAACGGTCCACCGAGACGTCGTCGAGCACGGCGAGCGCATCGTCGGTGAGCACGGCCAGCGAGTTGTACAGCGTGACCAGGTAGGACGCGATCGCCGACCGGTTGATGCCGGTGAACCGCACCGACAGACCCGGCGCCTGCTCGCCGACCAGGCCCGGCTGGAACAGTCCGACAACGCCCTGGCGTTCCTCGCCGGTGCGCACCAGCAGGATCTTGGTCTTGGAGTCCTCCACCGGCACCTTGTCACTGGGCACGATCGGGATACCGCGCCAGGTGATGAACTGGGCGCCGAACAGGTTCACCACCACCGGCGGCACGCCGCGGCGGGTGGCTTCGCGGCCGAAGGCGGCCACACCCAGCGGGTGGGTCAGGAAGAACCCGGGGGTCTTCCACACCTTGGTGATCAGCGAGTCCAAGTCGTCGGGGGTGGGCGGGCCGGTCAGTGTGGAGATGGTCTGCTCCGGCGTGACCTGCGCCAACAGGCCGTACTCCGGGTTGTTGACCAGCTCGAACTCCTGGCGCTCCTTGATGGTCTCGATAGTGAGGCGCAGCTGCTGTGCGACCTGGTCGTGCGGGCTGGAGTACAGGTCGGAGACCCGGGTGTGCACATCGAGCAGCGTCGAGATCGAACGCAGGGTGTACTCCCGCGGGCTGGTCTCGTAGTCCACGAACGTCTGCGGCAGCGGCTCGGTCGAACCGGCGCCCTGCTCGGCTGCGATGGCGACCTGGCCGGGGTTGACCACCCGGTTGACCCGGTAGATACCGGCTTCGACCGGGACCCAGTTCAACAGGTGCAGCAACCAGCGCGGCGTGATGGTGGCCAGCTGCGGGACAGTCTTGGTCGCATTCGCGAGTTGCCGCGCGGCGAGGTCCCCGAGCGCCTGAGATTCGTTCTGAGCGGACGTCATTGCTTTCCTCCTGATGAGTGACGGCGCCAATCATGGACCATCGTCCGGGTTTGCCCACCAGTTGCGCTCAGGGCGAATTGAATCCCTCGCAGTTCGCGCCGCTGCCGTACATGTCGTAGGGTATGTGTATGTCGAACATCACGCTGCCACAGCCGCACGCTTCGTGCCGCCTCGCCGCGTGTTGTTGTTGTTGATTCTCTGACGCCCTGATTCCTTAGCGTCGCAGCCCGCCCCCTTTCTTGGCGAGGTGCTGCCGTGCGCGCTTCAGACCAGAAAGTCGACTCGGCATGACCGTTTCAACCTCCGCTTTTCCTCTTCTCGACACCGGGCCCGCGGTGACCGTTCGCCGCAGGGTCCGTCCCCGTCCGGCCGTCGACATCGACCGGATGACCCGCTACCACGGCGGCACGTATTCGCACACCGTCGACCGGATCGTGTTCACCGACGGCACCAGCGCGCGCACCGACCTGATTCGCCTGAACCCCGGCATCGCGGCGTATTCGCTGGACTTCCACGGCATCGCGCCCACTCGTCCGTCGGCGTA
Source organism: Mycolicibacter heraklionensis (assembly GCF_019645815.1). Classification (NCBI taxonomy): domain Bacteria; kingdom Bacillati; phylum Actinomycetota; class Actinomycetes; order Mycobacteriales; family Mycobacteriaceae; genus Mycobacterium; species Mycobacterium heraklionense. The sequence continues at coordinate 4,544,601 of NZ_CP080997.1, read as the reverse complement.
CCGTATCGACACCTGGTCGGCGGTTCCGCACCTGCGCGCCGCCACCCGTGACCCTCGCGAAGTTCAGGTCGACTGGATCCTGCGCAACTCGGTCCCGCGGCTGACCACCGTCGAGTTGAGCCGTCGGCTGCGGGACGCCGGATACCGGCTGGGTCGCGGCAACATCAGCGAACACGAGGCGATCGCCGCCACCCAAGCCGCGATCTGGCGGCTGACCAACGGTTTGGAGCTGGACACCCGTGCCCGCACCGAGCCGGTCCGGGTGCTGCGCGACCCCGAAGGGGTGACGGTCGAGTTCGAAGAGGCCCTCGAGTTGGGCGGCTACACCCTGGAACTGGTCGCCTCGGAGCCGGTGACGGTGACCCTGCACAAATCCGACGACGGCCGTACCTGGCGGGAGGTGCCGTCGTCGCGGCTGGCCGTCGGTGCCGCCGGAGCCCACCGCAAGGCACTGGGAGTGGGTGCCACCGTTGGCGGCCACCGGTATTACCGCCTGTCGGTAGGCGGACCCGGGACGGCGGCCACCCTCGGCGACGTCGACTTCTGGCTCAACGGCACCAGCACCTATCGCAATGCCGACCGCATCGTGGCCCTCTACCGGTATCTGCTGGCCGGTACGGCAGGGGCGCGCACCACGGCACCGGCAGTGGACGTGTCGGCGGCCACCATGGTCGACGGTCTGGTGGGGCCGCTGCGGCTGTCGGTCGCCGACTCCGCCGCGCTGAGTGCCGAGGGTGCGGCGCTGCTGGACGCCGACGGGAACGAGTTGACCGGCCCGGTGGAACCGGGCAGCGTCTTCTACCTGCGGCCGCGACCGGGTGCGGTGTCGGCGCGGGTGCGCGTCACGGTGCCCGGCACCGAAGACGGCTACGGCGGCCGGGTCCTCACCGGCATCCCCGGCGATCAGGGCTCGCAGATGTTCACCCCGGTGGCGCTGGCGGTTCCGGCCGCGCTGGTCGTCGACTTCGATCTCAGCTGGTCGCAGCGGCGGGCCTTGCCGCACCGGTCGCGGCGACCGAGGTCAGGAGTCCGGTCCGCCTAGCGCCGGATCCGCCAGCGGCAGTCGAACCCGGAACACCGTCCACCCTTCGGTCGACTCCACACCCACCGAGCCGCGGTGCGCGCCGACGATCGAGGCGACGATCGCCAACCCCAGCCCGGTGCTGCCCAATTCGCCGGAGCGGGCCTTGTCCGCCCGGACGAACCGCTCGAACAGGTGCGGTACCAGATCAGCGTCGATACCCGGACCGTCGTTGGCCACCGTCAACTCCGCGGCGGGCCCACCCACTCCGCCGTGGTCCGCGGTGATGGCCGTCGTGATCGTCACCCCGGGCGGTGTGTGCACCCAGGCGTTCTTCAACAGGTTGGTGACGACCTGGTGCAGGCGCGCGCGGTCGCCGCGAACCCACACCGGCGCGTCGGGCAGGTCTTTGATCCAGTGGTGGCTCGGTGCCGCGGCGGCCGCGTCGTTGACCGCGTCGAGCACCAGCTCAGCCAGGTCGACATCTTCGAGCTGCAGGTCCTGGCCTTCTCCGAGCCGCGACAGCAATAACAGCTCCTCCACCAGCGACGCCATCCGCTGCGCCTCGGACTCGATGCGGGCCAGCGCATACTCGGTGGTCGGCGGCAGGGCCGCGCTGTCCTGCCGCGTCAGTTCGGCGTAACCCTGGATCGCCGCGAGCGGCGTACGCAGTTCGTGGCTGGCATCGGTGATGAACTGTCGCATCCGCCGGTCGGCATCACTGCGGTAGGCAAGGGCGCTGTCGACGTTGTCCAGCAACCGATTCAGGGCTCCGGCGACGATTCCCACCTCATTGCCCGGGTCGACATCGTCGGAGGCCACCCGGATGGTGATCCGCTCGTCACCCTCGGCCAGCGGCATCGCGGCCACCGAGGCGGCGGTCGCCGCGACGCGACGCAGCGGCCGCAACGCGTAGCTGACCACAGTGATGGTCAAGCCCGCGGTGACCAGCAGTGCCAACGTGTAAAGCGCTGAGGCAGCGGCCATTCGGCGATCGACAGTGCGATTGGCCAGGTGCATCGATCCGCCGATGAACAACAGGTCGTCGTCATCGACCGCGCGGGTGTTCACCCGATAGGAGCCCAGGCTGCCCAACTCCACCGTCTGCGGCGGACCACTGGTCCAGTGCCCCTCGGCGATGGTGGCCACCACGTCGGCGGGCGCGGGATACGGGTCACGCTTGGTGAACACCACCGCCCCGATCACCACGCCGTCGCGCAGCACCGCCAGCACGTTGCCCGGGGTCTGATCGCTGAAACCGAGCATGGCCGTGCCGATGTTCGACTGGCCGTCGGGCCCCACCACGTTGTCGACGTGGCGATAGTCGGCGAAGTAGTGGCTGAAGGCATTGAGCGACTCGTAGAGATCGGCGTCGATCGTGGCGGTGACGTAGGTGCGCAGGCTCAGAACCGACACCGCGCCCACCGCCACGAACACCACGGTCACGACGGCCGACACCCCCAGCACCAACTGGCGGCGTAAACCGCGCGGACGCCATCGAGGCGGCTTGGGGGCGGCGGTCATTCGGGCGGCTTGCACATGTATCCCACTCCGCGCACGGTGTGGATCATCGGCGCCCGATCGGCGTCGACCTTCTTACGCAGGTAGGAGATGTAGAGGTCGACGATGCTGGTGCGGCCGGCGAAGTCGTAATTCCAGACCCGGTCCAAGATCTCCGCGCGGCTCAACGCCCGCCCCTGGTTGCGCATCAAGAAACGCAGCAGTTCGAACTCGGTCGTGGTCAGCGCCATGGCGGTGCCGCCGCGGGTGACCTGGCGGCTGGCGCCGTCCAACGTCAGGTCGCCGACGGTGAGGACCTCGTTCACCGGTGGTGTCAGCTGACTAGACCGGCGCAGCAGCCCGCGCAGCCGGGCCACCAACTCCTCCAGGCTGAACGGCTTGGTCATGTAGTCGTCGGCGCCCGAGGTCAGTCCGGTCACCCGGTCGGTCACCGAGTCGCGGGCGGTGAGAAACAGTGTCGGCGTGTAGGGGTCGGATTCGCGGACCCGCTGCAGAATCCGCAGCCCGTCGATATCGGGCAGCATGATGTCGAGAACCAGCAGATCGGGCGCCCCACCGTGGAACTTGGCCACGGCGTCACGTCCGTTATGGGCGACGTCGACCACCCACCCCTCGTAGTGCAGGGCCATGGTCACCAGGTTGGTCAGCGCCGGCTCGTCGTCGACCAGCAGCACCCGAATCGGTGACCCGTCGCCGCGATAGATCCGCGGAAGCTGCCCGAGGATCGCCTTGCGCGGAGGTTGACCGTCCGTGTTACCCGCCATCGGTCGCCATTTTCCACCGAGTCGGGGTCATTCGCCGAGCAGACGTTGCTTCCGCTGGGCGAATTTCTCCGGCGTCAGAATGCCCGAGTCCCGCAATTCGACCAGCGCGCGTAGTTCGGCGACCACACCGATGGCCTTCGACTTGTCGGCTTTGTGGACCTTTACCGAGGTGTCCGGGTCTTCGGTTTCGGCAGCCCGCTTGGGCGCTGCGGTGAGATTCGGCCCCGTGGCTGCCGGGTAACGGCGTTGGGCGCCGACAGGATGAGTCAAGGCGCCCCCGGCCGCGCCGGCCAGGGCCATCTGGGAATACGGGAGCTTGGTCGCGGCCGCCAACGGTCCCGCTGCTGCTGAGGCGCTACCGGATTGTGCTGATACCAGGGTGACTTCGCGCAGCGCCGAGGGAACGGCCGCCGCCCAGGCCCGTGGCACCGACATGCCGCTCATCGGGATTGCCTTGCCCGTGCTGGCCCACGCGGTGCCGGTTCCCGCCAGGCTGGCGGTCGGGACCAAAGCACCTAGGGCGGGGGCGGTGTCACCGATCAGCCCCAGCGCCCCCAGTTCGGCTCCCTCGGGAAGGGCGAGTTCTCCCAGGGTCATCGCCAGGCCACCGAATGCGCCGCCCAGGCCGATCGCCCCGAACGGGCCGACGCTGCCCACTTCGAAAACCGCGCTGACCATATCGAACAGCAGGCCAGGGGACACCGAGCCGTCGCCGGTGTCGGCGGCGGTGTTGGGTGCGGGTGCGGTGAAGGTGGGGAGTTGGGTGGCTGCTGCGGCGTTGGCGGCGTAGGCGTACATGGCGGTGGCGTCTTGGGCCCACATTTCGCTGTAGTGGGCTTCGGTGGCGGCGATGGCTGCGGTGTTGGTGCCGAGGAAGTTGGTGGCGATGAGGGTGGCCAGTTGGGCGCGGTTGGCGGCGATGACGGCGGGGGGCACGGTCATCGCGTAGGCGGTTTCGTAGGCGGTTGCTGCTGCGGCGGCTTGGGTGCCGGCGAGGCTGGCTTTGGTGGCGGTGGTGCTCATCCAGGTGGTGTAGGGGGTGGCGGCGGCGGCCATGGCGGTTGCCGACGGGCCTTGCCACGTTTGGTCGGTGAGTCCGGCGATGACGGTGCGGTAGTTGTTGGCGGCTGATTCGAGTTCGGCGGCCATGGTTTTCCAGGCGGTGGCGGCGGCGCGGATGGGTCCTGAGCCCGCTCCGGCGTACATCAGCCCAGAGTTGACTTCAGGTGGCAGCGCTGCAAAATTCACTGGCCGCCCCCCGTTGCGTCGACGAACGTGTCGATGACTCGCTCGCGTTGCCGGTGGAATTCGACGTCGGTGAGGACTCCTGATTCGCGCAGTTCGGCAAGCCCGCGCAGTTCGGCAAGCACCTCCACACCGGTGACGGTGTCCTCCGGTTCCTTCGGGGGTTCCGCATCCGCCTGTTTGGGTGCCGGCACCGACGCGGTGGTCGCGGGGGAGCGGCGTTCGGGGGCGACGGTGCCGGCCAGCGCGCGCCCGGCCGCGCCGGCCAGCGCCATCTCTGCGAAGGGTAGTTCGGATCCGGCCGCAGCTGCCGCCGCTGATACAGCGCTGGATTGTGCTGAGAGCAAAGTGATTTCACGCAGCGCAGCGGGTGCGGTCGCCGCCCAGGCCCGCGGCACCGACAACCCGCCCAGCGGCAACGCTTTGCCCACACCGGCCCGCACCACCGCGGGCCCGCCGGCGCTGACCAGACCGGCTGAGGGCATCGAGGCAGCGACCGGCACCGCTTCACCGAGCAGGCCCAGACCGCCGGCGGCGCCGAAGTCTCCGGTGAAACCCAGGCCCGCGAACGGCGCCAGGCTGGCCGTTTCGATCGCCAGGCCGCCGAATTCCAGTCCCGCGCCGCCGCCTTCGAAGGGCGCGATGCTGTCCACCTCCAGCAGCGCGACCAGAATATTCAGCAACAGGCCTTCCTCGCCGGCGCCGTCGTAGGACCCGTCCGAGGTCGCGTCGGCGGGTGCGGTGAAGGTGGGGAGTTGGGTGGCTGCTGCGGCGTTGGCGGCGTAGGCGTACATGGCGGTGGCGTCTTGGGCCCACATTTCGCTGTAGTGGGCTTCGGTGGCGGCGATGGCTGCGGTGTTGGTGCCGAGGAAGTTGGTGGCGATGAGGGTGGCCAGTTGGGCGCGGTTGGCGGCGATGACGGCGGGGGGCACGGTCATCGCGTAGGCGGTTTCGTAGGCGGTTGCTGCTGCGGCGGCTTGGGTGCCGGCGAGGCTGGCTTTGGTGGCGGTGGTGCTCATCCAGGTGGTGTAGGGGGTGGCGGCGGCGGCCATGGCGGTTGCCGACGGGCCTTGCCACGTTTGGTCGGTGAGTCCGGCGATGACGGTGCGGTAGTTGTTGGCGGCTGATTCGAGTTCGGCGGCCATGGTTTTCCAGGCGGTGGCGGCGGCGCGGATGGGTCCTGAGCCCGCTCCGGCGTACATCAGCCCAGAGTTGACTTCAGGTGGCAGCGCTGCAAAATTCATCGGCCACTCCTCGATCGCCGATATTTGACGCTATTTTCGGCCGCTACGACCGGGCAACTCGGCAGCGATGACTCATACGAAACACATATCTACCGGGCCGATTTGGTTAACGGGGCGCTGCCAGCGGGGGAACTGCAGTGGAATACAGCCAGGCCTGCCACAACGAATGCAGCGGTTCGTCCGCGTACCCGGCGGCCAGCGCGGTGAAGTCCTCGGTGCCGGCGTTGCTGTGGCGGTAGCGCGACGTCCAGTCGCGCAGCAGGGCGAAGAAGGCGTCGTCGCCCAGCAGGCCGCGCAGCAGATGCAGGGTGATCGCGCCACGCTTGTAAACCCGGTCGTCGAACATGTCGGCCGGCCCGGGGTCGGCCAACAGCAGATCTTGCGGCAGGCCCGCCAGTTGTCGGTGGTAACGCCGTGCCAGCTGCTCGGCGCTCGGCCCGCCGGAGTGCTCGGACCACAGCCATTCGGCGTAGCAGGCGAATCCCTCATGCAGCCAGATGTCGCTCCACCGCCGCAGGGTGACGCTGTTGCCGAACCATTGGTGGGCCAGCTCGTGTGCGATCAGTCGGTTAGATCTTCCGGTGCCGTCGCAGTGGTTGGCGCCGAAGATTGAAATCCCCTGTGCTTCAAGGGGTATCTCCAAATTGTCATCGGTCACCAGCACCGTGTAGCCGGCCGCCAGCGGATAGGGCCCGAACAGTCGCACGAACAGCTCCATCATCTGCGACTGTTGCGCGAAATCCTGCTCGAACTCGGTCTGCAGGCGCGCGGGCAGCACCGCGCGAATTACCACCGCCGATCCCGGTACCCAGCGTGCCACGTACCGGCCGATCTGCAGGGTGACCAGATACGTCGGTGTCGGCTCGGGCTGCTCGTAGGTCCAGGTGGTGCGGGTAGCGCGGGCCCGTCGCGATATCAGTTCGCCGTTGGCGACCGCGTAATACGGACTGTCGGTGCTGACCTCGAACCGGTAGCTGGCCTTGGAATAGGGGTGATCATCACAGGGGAACCACGATGGTGCACCGTTGGGCTGCCCGGACACTAGCGCACCGTCGGATAGTTCTTCGAAACCCACTTCACCCCAAAGAGTTTCGCTGGGGCGCGGTGATCCCGAGTACCGGACGTCGATCACCAGTGCCGCACCCGTCGGCACCGTGGCGGCCAGCGTGATCCGCAGTTTTCCCGCCGAGGTGGCGAAGCGGCGCGGCGGGCGGCCGTTGACCCACACCTTGGCCACCGACAGGGTGTCGGCAAGGTCCAGGGTGACCTCGCGCAGTGCGGTCAGTGCGACCGCGGTGATGGTCGCAGTGCCCGACAGCCGGTTACTGCTGACCTTGTACTCCAGGTCGAGCTCGTAGCGAGAGACCCGGTAACCGCTGTTGCCACTGTCGGGCAGATAGGGGTCGAGAACAGGCGCCGGGGCCGCGACCGCCTTCGCGGGAGTCTTTGTGGGTTTGCTCATGCCGCGGGCTCCTGAGCCGCGGCGGCCGAAGAGCCGCGCTTCTTGCCCGACATCGACCACGGCGCAATCGGATTGCCCTGCCACCGGGTCGCCGCCGGAACCTCGTCACCGCGCATCACCAGGGAGGCCGGTCCGACGGTGGCGCCGGCGCCCAGCCGTGCCGCGGGCAATGCCACACAGTTGGGTCCCAGCGTGGCACCCGCATCCAGCGTGACGGTGTCCATCTGCATGATCCGGTCGTGGAACAGGTGGGTCTGCACCACGCAGCCGCGGTTCACCGTCGCGCCGGCGCTCAGCGTCACCAGATCCGCCTCGGGCAGCCAGTACGTCTCGCACCACACCCCCCGGCCGATGGTCGCGCCGAGCGCCCGCAGCCACAGGTTCATCACCGGGGTGCCGGTTGCGGCGCGGGCGAACCACGGGGCGGCAACCGTCTCGACGAAAGCGTCGGAGACTTCGTTGCGCCACACGAACGACGACCACAGCGGGCGCTGTGACGCCCGGATCCGGCCCACGATCAGCCATTTCGCCACCACCGCGCTGCCGCCGGCGACCGCCCCCGCCGTCAGCAGCATCACGCCGCTGCCCAGCGCGGTCCAGCCATAGCCGAACCGTGTTGCTCCCCACTGCAACACGCCCAAGACTCCGGCCCCGATCGCAAACGTGACCACGACCGGGATCAGCCGGAATGTCTCCATGACGGCGCGCATCAGCTTCAACCGCAGCGGTGGTTCGAACGTGCGCTCGGCATCGAGGTCGGCAGCCTTGCGTCGCAGGCGCACCGGCGGGCTGCCCAGCCACGACGAACCGGTCTTGGCCTTGTGCGGCGCGGTCGAGAGCACTGCCACCAAGGAGTTGTCCGGGACTCGCCTGCCCGGCTGGGTGATCCCGGAATTGCCCAGGAACGCGCGCTTGCCGATGGTGGCCGGCGCGACGTGGATCCAGCCACCGCCCAACTCGTAGGAGGCCACCATGGTGTCGTCGGCCAGAAAGGCGCCGTCGGCAATCGTGGTGAACTTCGGGATCACCAGTGCGGTGGAGATCTCGGTGCCGTCGCCCACCTTGGCTCCCAGCAATCGCAACCACCACGGTGTGATCAGGCTGGCGTACACCGGAAAAAGATAGTCGCGGGCGGCGTCCATCAGACGTTCGGTGGCCCACAGCTGCCAACCCACCCTGCTGCGCACCGGGTGGTAGCCCTCGCGCAGCCCGATCGACAACAGTCGCACCCCGACCACGGTCACGGCGGCGTAGCTGAACATCGCGACCAGCGCGGCCAGCGGGGTGGCCAGCACCGCGGGGCGGATCGCCTCGGTCAGTGTCGCGCTGTGGCGGACGGCCCGGCCCAGCACCGCCAGCCCGGCGCCCAGCGCCAGCAGCGGCAGGCCGGCGAGTACCAGGGACGTCAGCCCGTACACCGCAGCCCACACCGGTTTCGGCGGCGGCCGGTGATCCGGCCAGGGGTGGTGCGCCTTACCGGATTTCACCGCCGGCGAACCGGTCCAGTACTGGCCCTTCTTCACCTCACCGACGACCCCGGAGCCGGGAGCGACATCGGCATCCTTGCCAACCGCGGCGCCGGGCAGCAGCGTGGTGCGGGCACCGATGGTGGCATCGTTGCCGACCGTCACAGGACCGACGTGGAACGTGTCGCCGTCGATCCAATGCCCGGTCAGGTCCACCTCCGGCTCGATGGAACACCGGTGGCCCAGCGTCAACATCCCGGTCACCGGTGGGGCGGAGTGCAGATCTACGCCCTCGCCGATCTTGTTACCCAGCGCCCGCGCGTAATACACCAGCCACGGTGCGCCGGAGAGATTCTCGGCGCCGCTGGCGGTGGCGAGCCGTTCGGCGATCCAGACCCGCAGGTGCTCGGGACCGCCGCGCCGATAGGTGCCCGGCTGCAGGTTGGAGAGCAGGGCGCGTGCCCCCAGTGCGGCGATACCCATCCGGCCCAGCGGGGTCACGAACAGTACGAAGGCGGCGATCACCCACCACCAGTCCAGCCGCACCAGCCAGGGCAGCGGGTGCACCGCCGCCACCGTGTTGTTGATCAGCGCCAGCCACGTCACCCACTGCAACCCGGTCAGCGTGGCCAGCGGCACCGACAGCAGCACCTGCGCGGCCTGGGTCCGCCACGGGGTGGGCGCAACCGCGCGGGACGCGGCCTCCGCTGCGGGGTCGCTGCGGCCCATGTCGTCGAGGAAGCCGGCCAGGGAGCCCAGCCGCGGACGGTCGTAGAGCTGGGCGACGGTGGTCTGCGGGTAGCGCTGGCGCACCGCGGCCACCAGCTGTGCGGCTTGCAGCGATCCGCCGCCGAGGGCGAAGAAGTCGGCCTGCTCGTCATCGACCGGGGCGCCCAGCACGTCGCGCCACAGCCCGGCCAGCCAGCCCAGGGTGCTGTCCGGGTCGTCGGCCCCGGCCAGGCCCGCGGCGCCCGGCTCCGGCCCCACCGGCCACGGCAGCGCGTCGCGATCCACTTTGCCCGACGTGCGGGTGGGCAGTTCGTCGACCAGCACCAGCCGGGGAACCAGCGCGGCGGGCAGTTGCCGGCCCAGCTCGGTGCGTGCGGCCCCCAGGTCGAAGTCCGGGTCGGTGCTGACCAGGTAACCGACCAGCAGTGGGGTCCCGGCGGCGCTGGTCCGCACCGCCGCCGCACCGCCGCTGACGCCGGGCAGTGTCACCAGCGCACTGTCCACCTCACCCAACTCGATGCGCCGGCCGCCGACCTTGACCTGGTCGTCGGCCCGGCCGCAGAACACCAGCCCGTCGGCGTCGAGGCGCACCAGATCGCCGCTGCGGTAGGCCCGCGACCACTCCAGGGCGGGCAGCGGCGCGTACTTCTCGGCGTCGCGGTCGGGGTCCAGGTAGCGGCCCAGCCCGACACCGCCGATCACCAGCTCGCCGACCTCGCCGGCGGCCACCGGCGCCTCGTCGGGGCCGAGCACGGCCAGGTCCCAGCCCAACAGCGGCAGTCCGATCTGAACCGGGCCGGTGCCGTCGAGCTGCGCCGCGCAGGCCACCACGGTGGTCTCGGTGGGGCCGTAGGTGTTCCACACCTCGCGGCCGTCCACCGCCAGCCGGGCCACCAGCTCCGGCGGGCAGGCCTCGCCGCCGAAGATGAGCAGCCGGACCGCCTCCAGCGCCTCGGCCGGCCACAGTGCCGCCAGGGTGGGCACGGTGGAAACCACGGTCACGTCGCGCGCCACCAGCCACGGACCCAGGTCCATGCCGCTGCGCACCAGCGACCGCGGCGCCGGCACCAGACAGGCGCCGTAGCGCCACGCCAGCCACATCTCCTCGCAGGAGGCGTCGAACGCGACCGACAGCCCGGCCAGCACTCGGTCGCCGGGCCCGATCGGGTTGTCCTGCAAGAACAGCTGGGCTTCGGCATCGACGAAGGCCGCCGCGTTGCGGTGCGTGATGGCCACGCCCTTCGGGGTGCCGGTGGACCCCGAGGTGAAGATGATCCAGGCGTCGTCGCTGGTCTGCGGTGCCGTGGCCCGCCAGCCGCGTGAGGCGCCGGGGCCGCGGATCAGTCCCTGTTCGGTGATCACCGCTGCCACCTGGGCTTCGTTGAACACCAGCTCGGCGCGCTCGGGCGGGTCGTCGGCGTCCACCGGCACGTAGGCCGCGCCGGTGGCCAGCGTGGACAGAATGGCTACGTACAGCGCGTAATTGCCCGACGGCATCCGGATGCCGATGCGATCGCCGCGGCCCAGACCGCGGGCGGCCAGCCACGCGACGCTGTCGGCGATGTCCTCGATCAGCTCCGCGTAGGTCAACACCACGTTGCCGTCGTCGATGGCGGGAGCGTCGGGGTAGCGGTCAGCGGTCTCTTGCAGGATGTCGATCAGGGTGCGGGGCTGCGGCGCCGAGGAGCCGCGCAAGTATTGCGCGGGGACTTGCAGTGAGGGCACGACTGTAGAACGTACCCAGCACGGTCGGGGTGTGCAGCGCGTCACCGTCAGCTCGGCGCGTTGTTCCCCGCGTTTGAGGACTGCCGACGCTCGAGCTGCGCACGCCGTAGGCGGTGATACCCACCGCCCTCGGCGGGGCAGGGGCCAGGACAACCCAAGGCCTAGCTGATTGTGTGGCCGACCAGCTGGCCGATCAGGTAAGTGGTGCCCAGCGCGAGCGCACCGCCGGTGGCATTGCGGATCAACGCGTTTCGGACGTTTGCCCCACCCAAGCGTGCTGAGACCACACCGGTGAGCATCAGCGCTAGCAGCACGACTAGGACGGTCACCGGGACTCGCCACGTCGTTGGCGGCAGCAGGATCGCGACCATCGGCAGCAGCGCTCCCATCGTGAACGCGAGGGCTGACGCCGCCGCGGCCTGCCACGGGTTGGTCAAATCGTCCGGATCGATGCCCAGCTCGACCTCAGCGTGCGCGGCGAACGCATTGTGATGGGTCAGCTCTTCAGCCACCAACCGGGCTGTCGTCGCCGACAAACCTTTGGCTTCATACAAACCCGCAAGTTCATCGAGCTCGGCAGCCGGGTCTTGTTGCAGTTCGCGACGCTCCTTATGGAGCACAGCCTGTTCGGTGTCACGTTGCGTACTCACCGATACGTACTCACCGAGGGCCATCGACACTGCGCCGGCCGCCACACCGGCGATACCGGCGGTGAAGATCGGACCCCGTTGCACGGTGGCGGCGGCAACACCGACCACGATGCCCGCGATCGAGACGATGCCGTCATTGGCGCCCAACACCCCGGCGCGCAACCAGTTGAGTTTCGACGCCAGCGAGCCGTCGTGGGGCTCGGCTGAGTGCGGTGGAAGCATCGGCATGCGCGACACCGTAGCGCCCAATCCGCTGCCGTGACCAGCAATTACTTGCAGGGCGACTTCAGAAGCGCTACCGGGGCGCGAGGTAGCCGACCGGGCCGACCGCGATGCACACCGACAGTGCTGCGGTGTCGGCGCGCGCGGACACGTTGTAGCCGGCGCCGGGCAGCCGCACGAAGACACGGTTGAGTCCCGGCCGGACCCGCACGCGCACGTCGGGTCCGTCGGACAGCGACAGTGTCATGGCGCCGTCGACGTTGGCCAGATAGTTGATCTCGGCCGTCCAGTCCGCCGGCAGCAGTGGGCCGTCCAGCGCCATGGTTGCCGGCCGGTCCGGCTGGATCAGATACCCGCAGTGCGGCACCGGCCCGGCGACCAGGAAGCGCACCCACGTCACCTGGGCGTCGGTCACCGTCCCCGAATTAGTCAGCATCCGCAACTGCGTTGTCGTCGAAGCGAATTCGGGTCGGTCGCGAAGCAACGCGAACATGTGGCTGGCCAGGTTCTCCGGGTACACGACCCGTTGCAGCACCAGCGGGTCGACCTCCTGATCCAGCAGCGGCGCTTCGGAGGCGGCGTGGGCGGCGGCCAGGCCGCGCTGGGCGTTCTGCAGGTACGGGCGAGCCGGGTCGTCCCGCCAGCAGGTCAGGAACGTCACCGTCGAGTACAGGCTGCTCGCGGTGAACGCCGCCGCCAGCGCGGTCACCGCCACGGTGCGCGGGCGCGAGGCGTCCAGCCATCGTGACGAGTCCCGGTTCGGGGCGCACAACCCGACCGCGCCCAGGATCGCCAGCACCACAACGAGGTCGGCCAGGTAGCGCAGGGTTTGGGCCAGTTCCAGCGCGGTGAACGCCGAGGACCGCATGAGATAGATCGGCACCTGGCAGGCCGCCGCGTAGCCGGCCGCGGCCAGCCACACCGGCGTCAGGCGGTGCTTGCGCACCAGCGACACCGCCAGCAGTCCGCCCAGCACCAGCCAGCCGAGCGTCATCACGACTGGCCCCGGCAGCGCCCACGGCGAGGCCGGCGCCCAGCGTGCCCAGGTCCACGGGCCGCCGGCCAGGCTCGGGACGATGCCGTGGGTGATCGAGCGCAGCAGCAGGTCGCGGGTCATCTCGAGGTCGAAACTCCACCGCTTCTGATTCACCACCGTCAGGTAGACCCCGACCCACCCCGCGGTCACCGCCAGCATCGCCGTCCACAACCGGGCGCCGGCCCGCCACGCCCCGGCGACCGCGCCGGTCAGTGGCCTACCGGAGACGTAGCCCAGCAGTGCCGTCACCGCGAACGCAACAAAGGGGATCACCGCGGCTTTCTCGAAGAACAACAAGCCGCCCAGGTAGGCCAGGGCCGCGGTGACCGCGTAGCGACGATTCCCGGTGCGCGCCAACAGGATCGCGTCGGCGCACACCCAGGACAGCGCGGCGCACAGCGGTAGCGAGTTCAGCGCCGCCGCCCACCATGCGAAGGCCGGCAGGCCCAGCGGGATCCACAACGCGAAGGTCAGCGGCACCAGTAGCACCGGCCGCCAGCCCAGAATCACCCACAGCACGCGCAGCAACGCGCAGGACGACAGCAGCTGCAGCACCACCAGGCTGACCGCCGGCGCCGCCCACTGCAGCGGCCACAACTTGGTGAGGGCGCCGGCCACCAGATACGCGCCCGGCATCACATGACCGTCGTGGTCGTCGAACAGGTAGGTCGGCGACAACAGCGGGTGGGTGCCGGCCCGGCCGATCAGGATCAGGTCATCCCAGTAGAAGTAGCCCCCGAAAGCCACCACCGCCCGAACCACCAGCTGGGCGGCGATCAATCCCACCGCTGCCCAGCAGACCCAAGGCAGGGCGGCCAAACGGGTGCGCATCCGTCTTTCTTACCTGTCGGTATGGTGGGCCGGTGCGAGCACTGGTCACCGGGGCAGCCGGGTTCATCGGATCGACGTTGGTCGACCGCCTGCGGGCGGACGGGCACCAGGTAGTGGGGCTGGACAACTTCGCCACCGGGCGAGCCGTCAACATCGAGCACTTGGCCGACGACGCCGGCTTCGGCTTCGTCGAGGCCGACATCGTCTCCGCGGACCTGAACGCCATCCTGGCGCAGCACCGGCCCGAGGTGATCTTTCACCTGGCCGCCCAGATCGACGTCCGCCACTCGGTGGCCGACCCGGTCTTCGACGCCTCCGTCAACGTCGTCGGGACGATCCGCCTCGCCGACGCCGCCCGCGCGGCCGGGGTGCGCAAGATCGTGCACACCTCCTCGGGCGGCTCGATCTACGGCACCCCGCCGCGCTATCCGACCGGTGAGGACGTCCCGACCGACCCCGCCTCGCCGTATGCCGCCGGGAAGGTGGCCGGTGAGATCTACCTCAACGCTTATCGCCACCTCTATGGCCTGCAGTGTTCGGCCATTGCGCCGGCCAACGTCTACGGCCCCCGCCAGGACCCGCATGGCGAGGCCGGGGTGGTGGCGATCTTCGCCCAAGCGCTGCTGGAGGGCAGGACCACCAAGGTGTTCGGGGACGGATCCAACACCCGCGACTACGTGTTCGTCGACGACGTGGTGGACGCCTTTGTGCGGGCTTCGGGCGAGGCCGGCGACGGGCAGCGGTTCAATGTCGGCACCGGGGTGGAAACCTCCGACCGGCAGCTGCACACGGCGGTGGCCGCGGCCGTCGGCGCACCCGACGACCCGGAGTTCCACCCGCCGCGCCTCGGTGACCTGAAGCGGTCTTGCCTGGACATCTCGCGGGCGGCAGATGTGCTGGGCTGGCGCCCGCAGGTTGCGCTGGCCGACGGCGTGACACGCACCGTGGCGTACTTCCGGCAGACCAAGTCCGACTGAGGTCTGTGGCATACTGGCCGGTCGGAGGGGAGTATTCCCCAATTCGCAGTGTCGTCATCACGTCGCCTGTCATCGGGTGACCGGGGCTGTGGGCCGGGCAACCGGCGGAAGAGACCTCCAGCGCTGCTATGACGCTGGAGGCCAGCCATGGATGTGTTCGCAATCGGCCGTTTCGGTCTGGACGCCGTCGGCGCCGTCGCTTCGGCCAGCCTGGACCTCGCCGCCATCCCGCTGCGCGAAGGCGCCAAGATCCTGGCCGGTGAGCGCTCCGACCTGACCAGCCGGCGCAGCTGGCGCGGCGCCGGACGGGCCTGGATCGAGGTGCACGGGCTCGACGACCCCGACGGCGCAGATATCGGTGCCGAGGTTTCCGAAGCCCTGCGGGCCGAGCCCGGCGTCACCTCGGTGCGGCTGAACCGTCCGCTGTCGCGGGTGATCGTCGAGATCGGCGACCACGTTTCGCTGGCCGATCTGTGCGCCACGGTGGAAGCCGTCGAGAAGAATTTCGAGCTGACCGCGACCGAGACCGCGGCACTGCCGGGCGACGGACTGCTGCTGGCAACCAAGGGCGCGATGGTGGGCGCCAACGCGGTAGGCCTGGCGATCGCAACCGTGGGCAGCGCCATGCGCCTGCCCGCCGCGCCGAAGATCTTCGACGCCGCGGCGTCGGTGGCCCGCTATCAGCCGCTGGTCCGGGGCGCCCTGGAAAACCGAATCGGCCCGGCAAAGACCGAAAGGGTGCTTTCCCTGGTCTCGCTGGGCTCGCACGTCATCACCATGTCGCCCGCGATCCTGGCGGTGGACATGATGGTGGAGGGCCTGAAAGCCTCCGAGACCCGCGCCGGGGCGTTGGCCTGGAATCGCTACGAGCCGGAGCTGGCCCGTTACGCCGACCACCCGGACGTGCACACCACCGCGCGGCCTGTCCCACGGCCGGACGGCGCGGCCGAGCGCTACCTGAAGCGCACGGCGATAGCGCAGGTGGTCAGTGCCGGTGTGGTGGGCGGGCTGACCCGCAACCTGGACATGACCTCGAGCGCGATCCTGGCGACCTCGCCGAAAGCGGTGCGCACCAGTTGCGAATCGTTCGCCGCGACCCTGGGACAGGGGCTGGCGGACGCGCACGGGGTGCTGCCGCTGCGGCCGGACAGCCTGCGCCGCCTCGACAAGATCGACACCGTGGTCATCGACCCGCGGGCGCTGACCGGTGAACAGCGCCGGGTGGTGCAGATCCGCGGCGCGACCGAGCACGAACTGCCGAAGGCATGGAACAGCGCGCAGAGCCTGCTCGACAAGCCCGGACTGCGCCCGGGCTGGCACCGGGTTCCCGGAATGACATCCCGCGGGTCGGCCCGCAAGGAACCGGTGGACGCGCTGATCCTGCCCGCGCACCATGCCCTGGCGTCGGCGGTGGTGCTCGAAGGGCGTGCCTGCGGCGCGGAGCTGGTCACGGTGGACACCGAGATCCTCGGTGAGCTGCGTCCCGGTTTCGACGACATCCGCCCGGTCTCCGGCGACGATCTGGACGCCGCGCTGGCCGCGGCCGTGACCGACCTGCAGCAGGCCGGCCGCACCGTCGCGGTGCTGTCCACCTCGGCAGCGCAGGCCCTGGCGTCGGCGGATCTGGCGCTGGGCGTCATGCCGACGAGCGAGCACGCCGACACCCCGCCACCGTTCTATGCCGACCTGCTGCTGGCCGACCTGGCCGGAGCATGGCAGGTGCTGCGCGCGCTCCCGGCCGCCCGGTCGGCCACCGAGCGCGGGGTCGCGATCGCGATCGGCGCGTCGTCCATCGCCGGGCTGCTGCTGGTCCGCGGCGTCCGGGCGACCATCCCCGGTGTCGGCGCGGGACAGAGTCGCGGCCCCGGCCCGGTGACCGTCGGTGCCGGCGCCGGCATGCTGTCGGGGTATCTGCTGGCCCGCCGGGTGCTGCGTGCGCGTGCGCCGAAGCCGGCACCGGCCTACGAGTGGCACGCCATGACGGTCGAGCAGGCGCGCGAGCTGTTGGAGCCGGACGCGGTGACGCCGCTGGCCGAACGCGCCCCGGTCGACGCGGAATCGCAGGGCGTGTTCTGGCCGTACTTCCACGCCGTGCGTGAGGAGTTGTCCGACCCCATGACGCCGATCCTGGCGCTGTGCTCGGTGGCGACCGCCATGCTGGGTTCGCCGATCGACGCCGTGATGGTGGGCACGGTGCTCACCGGCAACGCCATGCTGGCCGCCTACCAGCGGCTGCGGGCCGAGAGCCGGCTGAACGCCCTGCTGGCCCAGCAGGCGCCGCCGGCCCGGGTCGTGTTGATGGGGGCCGAGGGGACTCCGACCTACCACGAAATCCCCGCCGAACAACTGCTGCCCGGTGACCTGATCGAGGTGCGCAGCAACGAGGTGGTGCCCGCGGACGCTCGCGTCATCGAAGTGGCCGACGTCGAGGTCGACGAGTCCTCGTTGACCGGCGAGTCGCTGTCGGTCGGCAAGCAACTCGACCCGACTCCCGGCGCCGAACTGGCCGAGCGCAGTTCCATGCTCTATGCGGGCAGCACGGTGATCGCCGGCAAGGCGCTGGCGCTGGTGACCGCAGTGGGTGCAGACACCCAGACCCGCCGGGCCTCCGAACTTGCCTCCGGGGAGCTGTCCGAGGTCGGCCTGCAGCACCACCTGTCCCAGCTCATGTACCGGACCTTCCCGTACAGCGCCGCCGGCGGTGTCGCCGTCGGTGCGCTCGGCCTGCTGCGCCAGGGCGGCCTGCGGGTGGCGCTCGGCAACGCGATCGCGGTCGCGATCGCCGCCGTCCCGGAGGGGATGCCGCTGATGGCGACCCTGGCCCAGCACTCGTCGTCCCAGCGGTTGACCAAATCCGGTGCGCTGGTGCGGATTCCGCGATCAGTGGAGGCGCTCGGCCGGGTCGACGTGGTCTGCTTCGACAAGACCGGAACGCTGTCCGAGAACCGGCTGCGGGTCACCACGGTGCGTCCGCTGGCCGGATACTCCGACGACGACGTACTCGGCACCGCCGCGCAGGCGGCGCCGGCTCCCGACGGTGCGGCGCACGCGCACGCCACCGACCAGGCCATCGTCGAAGGGGCGGCGGCCGCGGCGGGCGCCCGGGCTTGGATCGAACCGGACGCCCACCTGCCGTTCCGTTCCGGCCGGGCCTTCTCGGCTTCGGTGCTGGGATCGGAGCTGCTGGTCAAGGGCGCACCGGAAGTGGTGTTGGAGGCCTGCAAGAACGTCGGCGCCGAGGTCGAGCAGCAGGTGGCCGCGATGGCAGCCCAGGGGCTGCGGGTGATCGCGGTCGCCCACGGCAAACTGACCGCCGCCCAGGTGCGGGCGGTGCAGGACGATTCCGACCGGCTCGTGGAGGTGAGCGCCTCCGGGCTGACGCTGATGGGGTTCCTCGGCCTGGCCGACACACCCCGGGCCGACGCTCCGCAGCTGCTCGCCGATCTGGCCGCCCGCGGCGTCGATATCCGGATGATCACCGGCGACCACCCGATCACGGCCACCGCGATCGCCGCCGAGATGGGTGTCAGCGTCAGCGCCGATGAGGTCATCACCGGCTCGGAATGGAATGCGTTGAACCGCAAGGAACAAGAGCGCGTGGTCTGCGAGCGGGTGATCTTCGCCCGGATGTCGCCGGAGAACAAGGTGCAGATCGTCCAAACCCTGGAGCGCGCCGGGCGGGTGTCGGCGATGGTCGGTGACGGCGCCAACGACGCCGCCGCGATCCGGGCCGCCACGGTGGGGCTGGGTGTCGTTGCGCACGGCAGCGACTCGGCACATGCCACCGCCGACGTGGTGCTGACCGACGGCAAGATCGGTGCCCTGGTCGACGCGATCGACGAGGGCCGGCGACTCTGGCGGGGCGTGCAACTGGCGATCTCCGGGTTGCTGGGCGGCAACGCCGGCGAGGTGATGTTCTCCGTCATCGGCACCGCCATCACCGGGAACTCGCCGCTGAACACCCGGCAGTTGCTGTTGATGAACACCCTGACCGACGCGCTGCCGGCCACCGCCGTGGCGGTGAGCACACCGGCCGGCCCGATCGGTGGCGCGGTGCCCGGACTCGACGAGCGCAAACTGTGGCGCGCGGTGGCGTTCCGCGGCGGAGTCACCGGCGCGGCGGGTACCGCCGCCTGGGCGATGGCCTCGGTGACCGGTACTCCGCAGCGCGCCTCGACGGTGGGGTTGATCTCGCTGGTGACCACCGAACTCGGCCAGACCGTGGTCGACTCGCGGGCGCCGATGGTGCTGGCGACCGCGGCCGGGTCCTTCGTACTGTTCGCGGCGATGGTCTCCACGCCCGGGGTCAGCCAGCTGCTGGGCTGCACTCCGGTCGGCCCGATCGGCTGGGCGCAGGCTCTCGGCACGGCCGCGGTGGCTACCGCCGCGGTGGCCGTGGCGAGCCGGTTCTCGGCCCCGGCCGAGGAGATCGCTGCCCCCACCAGGGAGATCGCTGCCCCCGCCGCGGAGCTGGCGGCGGTTCCGGCCAAGAAGGCGCCAGCTGCCAAGAAGGCGCCGGCGAAGAAAGCTCCGGCGAAGAAAGCTCCGGCTGCCAAGAAGCCCGCCCCGGCCAAGAAGACGCCGGCCAAGAAGGCACCGGTCAAGAAGGCCGCCGCGAAGAAGTCGTCCGCGAAACTGGAACTGGTGCGCTGAGGCCTTACCGCTTCGGTCGGTCAGCCGGCCCGAAGCACTGACGCCTCGGACCGCGGTCGCTGGGACGCGGGAAGTTCCACTTCAAGCACTCCGGCGCGCCAGAGCAACGCGTACAACTCGATCATCGGCACTGTCAGGAGTGCCGCTGTGACTTCGGCTAGAGGTTCGGCCAGGACTTCGGTCGCCCGCATACCTGTAACAGTGCGGGCCCGAATCGGACGAGCGGCAAACCCGCTGTTACCGCTGGGACAATTGTTTCCGAATTACTGTGGTTGGGGTTCGGGTTCGGGTTCGGGCGGCTCGGCTTGCGCGAGCGCTATCACCCTCGCCAGCCGGGCATAGCGCAGCTCCAGATCGCGAAACCGCATGTAGGTGCTCAGCGTGGTGAACGCGAAGACCATGACCAGCACGTACAGCATCAGATCGGTGCCGCGGCGCACCCCGAGCCAGTTGGCCAGCACGGTGGTGTCGTCGGGACGCAGAACCGCGTAGATGCCGGCCACCACGAACACCAGGTAGCCGACTTTCACCCAGGCTCGCGACTGGGCGGACCGTCGCGAGAGCAGCAGGTAGATCAGCAGCACCAACACCGCCGCGATCAGCAGCACCTTGATCCAGTTCATCGCGACATCCTCTTGCGCAGCAACCCGTCGAACAGGATGTTGACGCCGTTGAGCAGCGGCTGCCCCTTCGACTTGGAGTAGTCGGTATAGAGCACCTCCACCGGCTCTTCGCCCACCCGCCAGCGGTTCTCGGCAATCAGCGCGATGAACTCCCCGGCGTGGCTCATCCCGTTCATGGTGAGGTCGAGGCGGTCGGCCACCCGCCGGTTGAACACCCGCAGACCGTTGTGGGCGTCGGAGAGCCCGAGCCGGCGGATTCGGGGGTTGAGGCATACCGCGGCTCGCAGTATCGCTCGTTTGAGCGGCGGCACCGTCGCGGCGGCTTCGGGTTTGGCGAACCGCGTGCCGATGACGATGTCGAGGTCGGCGGTGTCGAGACGGTCGATCATGCGCACCAGGTCGGCCACCCGGTGCTGGCCGTCGGCGTCGAAGGTGGCGAACAGTCGGGCGCCGGGCTGGCGGCGGGCGAACTCGACTCCGGTCTGGATGGCCGCGCCCTGACCGAGGTTGACCGGATGGCGCACGACATAAGCACCCGTGCGCCGGGCTACGGCGGCGGTGTCGTCGGCGCTTCCGTCGTCCACACAGACCACGAAGTCGAAAACCGAACGGATCCCGGCGATCACGTCACCGATGACGGTCGCCTCGTTGAACGCCGGGACGATAATCCAGACATCGGGGTAGCGGGTGTCGATGGTTTAGAAAATACACGCTTGCGCCGCTTACGAATCGGTGCGCAACGCGGCCAGATGCACGGCGATCCCCACCAGTGGGCCGCACAGCAGGGCCACCACGGTCCTGGTCGGCAGGTCCAACGGCAGCAGCAGGAGCAAGGTCGAGGCCACCGTGGCGCCCACCCAGCCCAGCGCGTAGGCGCGATGCAGTGCTGCGGCGACCGTCGCAGCGCCGGTCAGCGTCAGCAGCGCGATCGCGGTGGCGGCCGTCGTCAGTCCGGCCAACAGCAGTCCCTCGGCACGGTAATCCGGGCCGAACACCGTGCGCAGCAGCCACGGACCGAGCAGGCCCGCCGCCACCGCGCCCGCCGCGCCCAGCGCGGCGACGGCCGCCGCCGGCGTGCTCAGCGCCCGCAGGCGGCGACCACGCTGGTCGACGAAGTGCGCGATCAGATTGCCCTGCATAGCGGTCAGCGGCACCAGCAGCGGCGCCCGGGTCACCGTGACTGCGAGGATCACCACACCACCCGCAGCGCCCAATTCGCCGTAGGTGGCCTGCAGCAGCACCGGAAACCCCATCACCAGGATCGCGCTGGCCCCGGCGGCGGTGATCGAATGCGCCGCGCCGCGCAGGAATCCCGCCGTGCTCACTGGAGTCAGCAGTCGCGCAGCTGAGCGGGCCGCGGGTGAGGCGGCCAGCAGCAGCAGCCAGGCCACCGCGCCGGCCACGGTGGCCCACAGGAAGCCGACCAGGCCGGCGCCGATCACGAATGTCGCGGTGGCCACGGCCACCCGGATGCTCGCATCGGTGACCATCAGCGCGCCGTACTGCGTCCATCGGTTGGCGCCGGCCAACATGCCGAGCAACGTGGCGTGCACCGCGAAGTTGGCCAGCCCGAAGCACAGCAGCCCCACCGAGAGCCAGCGCGCCTCGACGAACACGTGGCCGCTCCACAGCGGCGAACTGGCGGCGACCACACCGGCCGCCACCAGCCCGCTCAGCCCGGCAACCCGTAGCGGGCGGGTGTGTGGCGTGGACGGGCGGTCGGGCCGGGCGTCTTGGGCGAACCGGACTTCCCGGGTGGTCTCCTGCAGTAGGCCGTTGGCGGCGCCGTTGACCAGTCCGAACGCGCCCCAGAACACGCCGAACACCGAGAAACCTGCCGGGTCGAGGTCGCGTGCCGCCAGGTACAGCACCGCGTAGCCGCAGAGTGCGCTGAGCAGGGTTGCGGTGCCGACCCGGGCCATACTGGCTCGGCCGACAGGGCCGGTTGCCAGCCCACGGGGGAACCCGGGGGATCCGGTACCACCGACATCGGTCACCACGGCGAAAATACTAAGCGGGCCGCGGGGTACGGTCGGTCAGCCCGCTGAACATCGCCGACTCAACGACCGGAGGCCGACCGTTGGACCCGTCGCTGTTCGAATGGCTGGTGACGTTCGCGGGACTGAGCGCCGTGCTCGGCTTCGATCTGTTCCTGGTCGCCCGCCGCGTACACGAGCCGACGATGCGCGAGGTCGCGATCCGGCTGTCGTGCTACATCGGGCTGGCGGTGGCTTTCGGCATCTGGGTGTGGCATTTTCACGGCGCGAAGTACGGCATGCAGTTCTACGCCGGCTGGCTGACCGAGTACAGCCTGTCGGTGGACAACCTCTTCGTGTTCGTGATCATCATGAACAGCTTCAACGTGCCCAAGAAATACCGGCAGGAGGCGCTGTTCGTCGGCATCATCCTGGCGCTGTCGTTCCGGGCGGTGTTCATCGCGCTCGGCGGGGTTGCCGTGCAGCGGTTGTCGTGGACGTTCTACGTGTTCGGTGCGTTCATGGCCTACACCGCGGTCAAACTGCTGCGCCACGAAGACCCCACCGGGGAGGGTGAGGGCGAGGGCGGCAACAACGCGGTGGTGCGTTTCGCCCGCACCCACCTCAACGCCACCGACGGCTGGGAATCGGGCGTGCGGTTCTTCGTCCGGGACAACGCCGGGGCGTGGGCCATCACCCCGATGTTTCTGGTCGCGCTCGCGCTGGGCACCACCGATTTGGTGTTCGCGATGGATTCCATCCCGGCCATCTACGGACTGACTCGCCAGCCCTACCTGGTGTTCACCGCCAACGTGTTCGCCCTGATGGGGCTGCGGCAGCTGTTCTTCATCCTCGGTCAGATGCTGAGCCGGCTGGTGTATCTGTCCCAGGGGCTGGCGGTGATCCTGGGGTTCATCGGGGTGCGGATGATGTTGCATGCGCTGCGCACCAACGAGGTGTGGTTCATCCACTCCGGCCAGCCGCTCAACGTCCCGGAGATACCCACCCCGGTCAGCCTGGGGGTCGTGGTGGGGGTGTTGCTGCTGACGACGGTGGCCAGCTTGTACCGGACCCGCGGGTTTACCTCAGCTGAGTGAGAAGACCGGAATCGACGGCGCCGCGGTACCCAGTTCGTCGTCGCTGGGATCCGCAGAATCAGTGCCCGGAGGTCTTGAACCGTTCGATCGACCGGGTGATCTCGGCCTCGGCTTCGGCACGGCCCACCCAGTCGGCGGCCTTGACGAACTTGCCCGGCTCCAGGTCCTTGTAGTGCACGAAGAAGTGCTTGATCGCGTCCAGCTCGTAGGCGGGCACGTCGCTGATTTCCTGAATGTGGTCCCACCGGTGGTCACCGGCCGGCACACACAGCACCTTGGCGTCGCCGCCGGCCTCGTCGGTCATCTGGAACATCCCGACCGGACGTGCTTCGACCAGCACACCGGGGAACACCGACTGCGGCAGCAATACCATCGCGTCCAGCGGGTCGCCGTCCTCGCCGAGGGTGTCCTCGATGAAGCCGTAGTCGGTGGGGTAGCCCATCGGCGTGTACAGGTAGCGGTCGAGCTTGACCCGCCCGGTGGCGTGGTCGACCTCGTACTTGTTGCGCTGGCCCTTGGGGATTTCGATGGTCACGTCGAATTGCACCGGGTCAGTCTAGGCGGCCCGGACTGACGCCCAGACTCCGCCCGTCCGGCACAATTGCGCCTGACAGGCAGGAGAGACATGCAACCCACTCGGTGGCGACACAGCAGCGCCCATCTGGGTATCGCGGCCGCGGTGCTGGCGCTGGCCGCCGCGGTGGTGGTCGTGGCGGTAGTGGTGCTCCCGGACGAATCCGGCGCCGGTGCGCGCGTCGTGTCGTCGGCACCGGCGGCGACCGCCAAACCCGGGGTGGTTCCGGTCTCCGACGACGCCCCGGTACCGGCCGGCAGGGCCCTGGCAGCAGCCATGGCCCCGGCGTTGGCCGACCCGAATCTGGGCCGGCTCACCGGGCGAGTCACCGATGCCGTGACCGGCAAGGCGCTGTGGACACAGCAGGAAGACCTGCCGATGCAGCCGGCGTCGACCAACAAGGTGCTCACCGCGGCCGCCGCCCTGCTGGCGCTGGATCAGGGCGCCCGGGTCACCACCCGCGTGACGGCGGGCGATCAGCCCGGGGTGGTGGTGCTGGTGGGCGGCGGCGACCCCACCCTGTCGACGGCCGAGGTCGGTCAGGACACCTGGTATCGCGAAGCCGCGCGCATCAGTGATCTGGCCGAACAGGTTCGTCGTAGCGGGGTGAGCGTGACCGAGGTTCAGGTCGACACATCGGCGTTCACCGGCCCGACCATGGCTCAGGGCTGGGACCCGGAGGACATCGAAGGCGGCGACATCGCACCGATCGAGGCGGTGATGGTCGACGGCGGCCGGATCCAGCCCACCACAGTCGAGTCCCGGCGGTCGACGACCCCCGCGCTGGATGCCGGAAAGGCGCTGGCCGCGGAGTTGGGAGTCGACCCCGACAAGGTGAGCATCGCGTCCTCGTCGGTGACCGGGCGCGAGCTGGGCGCGGTCCGATCGGCGCCGCTGGTGGTCCGCCTCGGCGAGATGATGAACGCCTCCGACAACGTGATGGCCGAATCCATCGCCCGCGAGGTGGCCGCGGCGATGGGCCGGCCCCGCTCGTTTGCCGGTGCGGTCGACGCGGTGACCAACCGGCTGGCCACCGCCCACATCGCGGTGAGCGGAGCCGCTCTGCAGGACTCCAGCGGGCTGTCGGTCGATGACCGGCTGTCGGCCCGGACCCTTGACGAGGTGGTGCAGGCGGCTGCCGGGCCGGACCTGCCCGAGTTGCGTCCGCTGCTGGACATGCTGCCGGTCGCCGGTGGCAGCGGCACCCTGTCCGAGCGGTTCCTCAACCCCAAGACCGGGCGCGGCGCGGCCGGTTGGCTGCGGGCCAAAACCGGCTCGCTGACCCGCACCAACGCACTGGCCGGCATCGTCACCGACCGCGACCAGCGGGTGCTGACGTTCGCGTTCATCTCCAACGACGCCGGACCCACCGGGCGGACCGCGATCGACGCGCTGGCCGCGGTCCTGCGAACCTGCGGATGCGGATGAGCGAATCCGGCGTCGGGAGCGCGGTGGACTTCGAGTTCGCCGCGACGGTCGGTGGCTGGCTGGCACGTCCCGCACCGCCGATGACCGACTACACGCGGCGCCAGGTCGTCGAGGAACTGCACGGCAGTGCCCGCGCTGCGGAACCCCTGGTGCGAGAGGTCACCGGCCTGGGCGACGACGGTCCCGTCCCCGACGCACGGGTGGTCGACCGGCGGCAGTGGATCTCCGCCGCCGCCGAATCGATGCGGGTGATGATGGGCGGCTCCGAGCAGCCGGCCGGTTTCCTCACCAGCCGGCTGACGGGGGCGCAGACCGGCGGGGTGCTGGCGTTCGTCTCCTCGGCCATCCTGGGCCAGTACGACCCGTTCTGTGCGGGCGGTGGCGCGCTGCTGCTGGTCTACCCCAACGTGGTCGCTGTCGAGCGCCAGCTGCAGGTGACGCCGGCCGACTTCCGGTTGTGGGTCTGCCTGCACGAGGTGACGCACCGCGTGCAGTTCAGCGTCAACCCGTGGCTGGCCGGCTATATGTCGGAGGCACTGGCGGTGCTTACCGGGGACAGCAGCCCGGATCTCACCCAGGTGGTGGGCCGGCTGGCTGACTACCTGCGGGGACGGCGTGACAACGCCGAGTCGTCGGGCCCGTCGGGGATTCTGGGCCTGGTGCGGGCGGTGCAGTCCGAGGAGCAACGCACGGCGCTGGACCAGCTGCTGATGCTGGGCACGCTGCTCGAAGGCCACGCCGATCACGTGATGGACGCGGTCGGGCCGCTGGCGGTGCCGTCGGTGGCGACCATTCGGAGCCGTTTCGAGGAACGCCGTCAGCGCAGCCAACCACCGCTGCAACGACTGGTGCGGGCGTTACTGGGCCTCGACGCCAAGATGAGCCAGTACACCCGAGGCAAGGCGTTCGTCGACGCGGTGGTCGACCGTGTCGGCATGGACCGGTTCAACGCGGTCTGGTCGGGTCCGCAGACCCTGCCGCTGCCCGCCGAGATCGAAGAACCCCGACGGTGGATCGACCGGGTGCTCTAGCCCAGCTGCGTGCCGCGCTGGGGACGTTCGCCGAGCAATATCTGCCGCAGGGCGGAGGCTGGGCGGTGGCATTGTCCGGTGGACCGGACTCGCTGGCGCTGACCGCCGTCGCCGCCCTAATGCGGCCCACTACCGCGCTGATCGTCGACCACGGCCTGCAAGCAGGTTCGGCCCAGGTGGCCGAGACCGCGCGAAGTCAGGCACTCGAGCTGGGATGTGTTGACGCGCAGGTTATTCCGGTGACCGTCGGAGGCAAAGGCTTTCGAGGCGGGCCGGAAGCTGCGGCCCGCACGGCCCGCTACGCAGCGTTGGCCGATGCCCGTGGCGGCGCCCCCGTGTTGCTGGGACACACGCTCGACGATCAGGCCGAGACGGTGCTGCTCGGGCTCGGCCGTGGTTCGGGAGCCCGGTCGATGGCCGGGATGCGGCCGCACGACCCACCGTGGTGCCGGCCGCTGCTCGGGGTACGACGCGCAGTCACCGGCCAGGCCTGCGCCGAACTGGGGCTGACGCCGTGGCTCGACCCCCATAACAGCGACGGTCGCTTCACCCGGGTACGGCTGCGTGCCGAAGTGCTGCCGCTGTTGGAGGACGTGCTGGGCGGCGGGGTGGCCGAAGCCCTGGCCCGGACCGCGATCGCGCTGCGGGAGAACACCGAGCTCATCGATGCGCTGGCCGAGCAGGCGCTGCCCGGTGCCACCGCCGGCGACGCGCTGGATGCAACTGCGCTGGCGGAGTTGTCGGGTCCGGTGCGCCGCGCGGTGATCCGGCGCTGGCTGATCGACGGAGGCGGGCGTGGCCTGACCGACCTGCAGATCCGCGCAGTGGACCGGCTGATCACCGCATGGCGCGGGCAAGGCGGGGTGGCGATCGGGTCGGACCTGCGGGGACAGCGGCTTTTTGCAATGCGCGGCGACGGTCTGCTGCGGCTGCGCCGCGAGCCGATCTGAGCTCCGGACGTGAATTTCCTCCGCTGCAGTTGGTTGTCGAACTCCGGCCATGGCACGCTGTGCTGGTGGCTGCGATCTCGCCGGGGGAGAGACCTGAGTTGTATGCGGGTGACATCAAATCGGTATTGCTGACCGAGGAGCAGATCCGGACCCGCACTGTCGAACTCGGCGCGCAGATCGCCGGCGACTATGCCGAGGGCCGCGCCGAAAGTGGTGACCTGCTGCTGATCACGGTGCTCAAGGGCGCGGTGCTGTTCGTCACGGACCTCGCCCGGGCGATTCCGCTGCCCACCCAGTTCGAGTTCATGGCGGTCAGCTCCTACGGTTCGTCGACCTCGTCGTCGGGGGTGGTGCGCATCCTCAAGGACCTCGACCGCGACATCAGTGACCGCGACGTGTTGATCGTCGAGGACGTCGTCGACTCCGGTCTGACGCTGTCGTGGCTGCTGCGCAACCTGGCCACCCGGCGGCCCCGGTCCCTGCGGGTGTGCACCCTGCTGCGCAAACCCGACGCGCTGGGCGCCGGCGTCGACATCTCCTACGTGGGCTTCGACATCCCGAACGACTTCGTGGTCGGCTACGGCCTGGACTACGTGGAGCGTTACCGCGACCTGCCCTACATCGGCACCCTGGACCCGCGGGTCTATCAGAGCTGAGCCCCGCGGGGAGTGGCCAGCCAGGTCTAGTGGGCGACCTGGGCGCGTCGGCCGCGTGACAGGAACCGCGCCAGCCCGGCGATGCGCTTCACCGGACCTCCGGGAATCGCGGCATCCGCAGGGGTGCGGAGCCGTTCGTCCCGCAGCTCGGCATGGTAGCCGGCATCTTCGATGGCCGCGCACAGGTCGGCGACGGCCACGGTGGGGTCGGCGTCGATCGTGGCGGTCGCAGTCGGAAAGTCCACCGATGCTTGCACCCCAGTGATCGTGTTCAGTTTCAGGGCGATATGCGCCTCGCACATCCGGCACGTCATGCCGGTCACGTCGAGTTGGATCCGTCGAATGTCAGACAAGGCTTCTCCTTCTTCAGGTCCTCTGTGAGTGGTCGTCAGAAAGGGTCGTCCGGTTCCACTCCGCAACCGTGAGCCACCAGCTCGGCCAGCCGCGAAGAAGGGGCGGTCACTTCGGTGACCGCATCGACCTGCAGGTCGAAACTGGCGTGGCCGGCGAGGTATTGCGCGTAGGACCGCTCGCCCAGGCGCAACCCCAAGGTGAGCCAGGCGTCGATAACCGCCCACCGGCGTGGGTTGCGTCTGGCCCAGTCGCTGGCGTCCAAGTGCTGCTTCCACTGTTGGACTTCGTACTCGCGGGAACCGAAGTGAGCCAGAAATTTCGAGTACTCGACGGGTGTTCCGCGCAGCGCGGTCACGGTGCGTCCCAGCGGCGCCGACAACATGCCCAGAATCGCCGCCGCTGCCGACCGGTTGCTGGTGACCTCCTCGGTCAGGTGTACGGCGGGATAAGCGCGCAGCGCTGTGCAGGCATCGGCGAGTGCGACCAAAATATCGGCCGACGTCCGCAGCTGGTGGGGCTCGCCCAGCACCCGGGGTAGCCGTACTAGCGAGAAGGCGAGGTGACCTGCGCTGCGCGCGACTATCAGCTCGGCCAGCGCCTTGGACGCCGCGTAGGGGTAGGGCGCGGCACGCGGATCGACAACCTGCGGTGTTGCCGGTTGCGGGCTCACCACCGACGTCGACAAATGCACCAGCCGGGCGCCATGTGCGGTGCAGGCCGCAACGATGGCCGCTACCGCTTCCACATTGGCCGGCCGCAGCTCGCGATATGGCACCACCACATTGGTATTGCCGATGGCGTTGACCACGGTTCCAGCGTGAGTGCCGCGGATCAGTTCAGGGATCCGTTGCGGGGAAATGTGTTCTACCCGAACACCGTCGACCCCGGGCAGCTCTCGCCAGGGACCAACGTCGGGCAGTGTCGAGGTGGTGGCCAAGACCAGCTCCGAGTCGAATCCGTGGGTGCGCAGCTCGGCCGCCGCTCGGGCAAAGCCGGTGCCCAGGATTCCCGACGCGCCAAACACCACAACGGTGCCGGCGCGCTCGGAGCTCGGGCTTGGTGCTGGGTAGGGCAGCGACGGGGCCAGGTTGGCGAGATCGTCGTCGATCTCGGCGGCGGCGCCTTCGTGCATCCCCATCCCGTCGGAGCTTTCGATCAGCCGGCTGGCGCTGTCGGCGCTGATCACATCTAGCAACGACAGCTGTCGGCCGAGGTAGCGGCGGGTGGCAGGCAGGATGCGGATCAGGTCCAGCGAGCCGACACCCTCGGCCAGCAGCGACGAGTCCGGGCGCAGGTCACGGTCCAGATGCCGACTCCATAACTGAGCCAGGCCGTTTGCTTGGGCCGGCGCTGTGCCGGTGCCGTCGTGTTGAGCCTTGGGCAGACGATCGGAATCGACCTTGCCGCTGGGCTTACGCGGGATCTCCGAGACCGCCGAGATCGCAAATCCGGTGACCCGGGCGGCCCTCAGGACTGCGCGAATTCGTTCTTCGGCCGCGGGGTCGGCGGCTCCATCACGGGTGAGCAGGCTGGTGAACCAAACTTCAAGTCGGGTGTCGTCGGGCTCCATGGCAACATCGCAGATCGCGGGATCCTCGGCGATCAGCCGGATGATTTCGGCAGTGTCGACGCGCCTGCCGGCAAGCTTCACAACGGCGTCCTTGCGACCCGCAAGTACCGGGAAGCCCGCGCTGTCAAAGCTCACGCGGTCGGCGGTGGCAAACGCGTGCAGTGGCGAACCGTCGACGGCGAGTACGGTGCCAAAGTTGGGGCTGGCGATACCCACGTAGCCCGCAGACACCTGGTCGCCGAGCAAAACCACCTCACCGAATGCGATGAAAACGGTGTTTGGAGCCAGGGGTTTCCCTAGTCGCCGTTGGCAACTGGGCTCGGCCACAGTCTCCTCGTTCAGCGGCAGGTGCGTTACCACCACCGTCGCCTCGGTGGGGCCGTAGCTTGAAATCAGCGCGACGTCTGAAACACCGCTGAACGCATGCCACCGCTCGACGGCGCGAGGGCGAACTGCCTCTCCGCCGATCACGATTTGGCGCACGCGCGATGCTGCCAAGGCGGCAAGCATGTCGGGTTGGTCGCAGCACAGATTCCAGATGGCCGTAGGCAGGTCAAGGACCGTAGCTCGGTGGCGCGTCAGGTCTGCCCCCAGTTGCGTGAGATCTCCGGTCCGCGTTGCCGCCGAGCGAACCAGCGCGGCACCTGTTTGCGCGGCGCCGAAAATCTCCTCGACACTGATATCTGATGTCAGAGGCGCACATTGCAGGACCGTGTCGTGCTGCCCCCAGCCGTAGGCCTGGTGCGCTCCCCGGCAGAAGACCGCCAGTGCGCCGTGGGTGATCGGAACCAGCTTAGGGCTGCCGGTGGACCCAGAGGTCGGCATGATGTAGGCGATCCGTTCCGCCAAGTGATCGTCTTCGCGGACCTGTTGAAGGCGGTCCCGCACGCGCAGGGGTTGTCCCGGCAGGTCGGTATTGCCGATGTCGACCAATCGTGCTGACAGCCCGCATTCCGATTCGATGGCCGCTTTACGGCTTTCGATTTCGCCGTCGTGCTCGCAGACGCTGTAGCCGCAACCGGCCAGATGGCAGGCGACCAAGAGGTCGATGGTCTTATCGGTCTGATCGTCAGTGAATACCAACACCTCGCCGGGCTCGACGCCCGAACTCGCCAGCCAATCGATCCAAGGGTCGACATACCGACGGCGTTGTCGCCAGGCTTCGATGTCGGTGTTCGGGTCCAGAAACCATGCCGATGCGGTCGGCCCTGTCGGGCTGGGTGCGATGTCGGTGGCATGGCAGGTGCCGTCGGAGTGAACCTCGAACCACTGGCCCACAAGCATCGCGACCGGTTGATTCCACTGAGCCGGCATCTTCAGCAACACCCGGGCAGTCAGGGCTGCGACACCCGAGGGTTGGGGTCGGTCTCTTCGGTGATCGGCATCCCAAATCGACAGCGTCAGGGTGCGGTTCGGATCGTCTTGAATGGCCGCCACGGTCAGGCCTTCGACCGGCCCGATATCGGTGGTAGTCGGCATGCCGTCCAGGAACGGACGCAGCTCGGGTGCACAGGGGTCGGGAAGAAAGTTGAGCGCCAATGCGTCAGTTTGGGGAGTCCGGTTGATCGTCAGATGGATGCGGCGATACAACTCCTCTCGAAACCAGCGCCGCCGCACGGCTTTGACGTATCCGCGGTCCACATTGGCCACGAGATCTCGCACTGATGCGAATGCCGGGAAGCGAACGGACTGGGCAACCGAGTTGACGATGCAGGTGGCCACATCCAGAGCGGGCTCACCGAACCGATTGTCGATGGCGTGCACCACCAGGGCATCGGTACTGCTTCGACGTCCTGCATCGACAGCGACAGAGGCCGCCGTCACCAACACATGCAACGGTACTTGTGCCCGAGCAGCCAGCGTCGTGATCGCTTCGTAGTCGGGTCCGGTGATCTGGACTGACTCGTGCAGAACCCCGCGGTGAGCACTACCTGACGTCGGTGGCGATTGTGGATAGCCGCCGGTGCTTGCCTCACCTGCCACCTCCCGCTGCACTGATTCGGTCAACCGCTGCTGTGCGGCGTCAACGTGTTCGGCTTCCCGGCGGTGGGCTTCGGCCAGGCGCGCGAGGCCGGCGGCCATGTCGGGCGACTCGGAGCTTGAGGCCGACAGGTTGCGACCAAGGTCGGCTTCGATCAGACCGGTCGCACCACCGTCGAGCAGCAGATGATGTGCGTACATATCCAGACCCACGACGTCGCCGCTCGAATCAACATGCACGGTATAGCGCACCAACGGGCGGTATAGGATGCCCGAATCCCATTCCCGCACCAGTGGTTCAGCACAGTCGCCGGAGACTCCCACCAGGTCGTCCTCCCGCAGTCGCGGCACCAGGTGCGGATACCGCGCTTCGGTTCGTTCGAGAACACACAATTGCACCGGGTTGCGTTGTATGGCGGCTTTCAGCGCGCTCCGGAACCGGGGAAGCGATATGGGGAACAAGCGATATCGGCGGCCGATCAGATACAGCGAAGGATCGACATCCTGCAGCACGCCCCGGTAGATGTTCTGTTGGGAGATGGAAAGCGGGATGGTCACCGGGGGATGCGAATCAGGCATGTGAACCGGGATCTCCCAGTTCTGCAGCCCAGCCTGCGATCGACAGGTCACGCGCCAAGCGTGCCGGCAGTTCAGACTCGCGGTCCACTCCGAGGCGCTTCATCAACAAGACGAATCGAACCGAGTCCAGACCCAGATCGCGAAGGTCGGTGTCGTCGCCGTCGAAGAGGTCGTCTTCGTCGATGTACAGCACATCGCAGACCACAGCGAGGATCCGCTGCCGAACGCTCTCAACCATGTGCGCGAGCGCCGATCGCCGCGGCCAGCGACGTGCGCATGACCTTTCCGGACTGCGTTCGGGGAATGCTGCCGACTAAGACGATCCGCGACGGGCGGGCGGCGGATTCCACTTCGCTGCGGTAGCGGGCGGCGATAGCCTGCTTGAGGCGTCGCCCAGCGGCCTCGTTCAACTCGTCCGACGCGATCACCGCCAGGCCGACGAGAGCTCCGAACTCTGGGTCTGGGATCTCGTAGCACGCTGCCTCGCGGACCCCCGGGACGGATTCTGCGACGCGGTCAACCTCGTCGGGGGCGACATTGACTCCGCCGCAGATGATCATCTCCGAGGCCCGCCCCCGGATGTAGAAGTAGCCGTCGCTGCCTTCGTCGAGCAGGTCACCGGTGTTCACCCACCCGTCGCGCAGCACTTCGTGGGTCCGGTCTGGATTGCTCCAGTACCCCAGCATGTTTGCCGGCGATTTGATCCACAGAGTGCCCGATGCGGCCGGCGGACCGGCCGGCCCGCTACCGTCGCCGTCGAGGTGAACTTGCACCCCTGGATAGGGTCGTCCGACCGCCCCTGCCTCGATGGCGGCGATCGAGCCCGGCGCGGTGGGAAGACACATTGCGGTGCAACCAGTTTCGCTCAACCCATAGACCTGGGCGGTCCGTATACCCGCGGTCTCGACGAACTGCACGTCGGATGCGATAGCCCGCGATCCGCCGTAGCCGAGAAAACGCAGCGAAGGCGGCACCGGTGTGCCGGTCGCTTTCAGCTCGGCGACCAGACGTGAGAGCAGTGTCGGGACCAGGCAGACCGTAGCGACCTTGTTGGTCGTGAGTATCTCCAGCAGCGACGCTCCGTCTTCGCCGCCGGTAACGCACGTACCACCTTGCATCAGGCAGTTCAGAATCCACCACAGGCCACCGATGTGCGTGGCCGGCAACGGCGAGTACGCGACTTCGCCTTTCACCCAATCGATCCACGTCAAGCCCGTCGCCCGCAGAATGTCGGCGACGGCATAGAAGGTTCGATTGGCCAGCAGCACAGCCTTCGGTTCGCCGGTCGTACCGCTGGTGAAGATCATCGCCAGCGGGTGATCGGCAACGTCGTTCGGCCTGGGGTGCGCACCGACAGCGGCCAACGTGGGGCTGCGTTCGGCAACCGACATCGTCGGTACCGCGGCGAGGGACTCCGGCGGGTCCGACAGGGACAGTCGAGCACCCTCGGTACTCAGAATTGCGGCGGGTTGGGTGAGTTCGGCGAACCGTTCGACGGTGGCCATGGGCAGATTGCCGTCCGCCAGAACAGCAATGGCGCCCAGTCGGGCGCAGGCAAGCACCGCCAGGTATGTCTGTGGCCCGTTGTCGGAAATGATAAGTACGCGAGAACCCAGCGATACCCCACTAGCCTGGAGTACTGAAGCCAGGCGCTCCCACTCGGCAGCCAATTCGCCGTAGCGAAACAGACTGCCTCCATCGCAACGGCGTAACGCGATGGCATCGGGGCGCTGGCGCACATGTTCCAGAATGCGATCCAGTACGGACGTGGGGGCCGGTCCCGTCATATCTGCGTGCCTCTTCTGGGTTGTCAACCGGGGATGTTCAGAGCGGCGAGTTCGAACTCGCCGAACGCCGAGCCGCCGTGTTCGTCCCAGAACTCGATGGCGCAGGGCACGCGCAGATACCGCACCGTGCGTTGCACGATCTCGAAGTTTCGACATTCCAGCCGGGCACTGAACTTGTTGGCATCGATCGGCCTTTTGAACCGCGAAGACGATCTTCTGATGAACATGCTGGAGAGCTGGTGCTTGCAATAGTCCTCGAGCCCCCAGCCGCGGAAGGCCGGGATGATGCCATCGTCGATGGCCGGCGCAAAAGCGCTGTAAGCGAGCTGATTGAAGCACAGCACCAACTCGACCGCGTTGAAATGCCCAGTACTACGAATATAGGCAGATTCAGCGATCGCAAAGTTGCCTTGAGCCAGAACAGAATCAGTGCCCGCTTGCGACACCGCATCGACCAGATATCGGCAACCCTTGTAGGTATACGGCTCCAGTACGGTGGCTAGCACGTCCTCGTCGATCGGTGTTGCATCACTTAGCGCTGGAGGAGGTGAAGCGATGGCGCTCATGCTGCGTATCCCGGGGTCTCGTGGCCGTCGAGCATGGTCAGTCGATACGTGGTCAGCGTTCCTTCAGAGCTGCCGTGCTTGGCGCGATGCATCAGAACTCGGTTGTCCCACAAGATGATATCTCCGACCTCGTAGTGCTGGGTGTGGATAAAGGGATGCGTGAAATCCGGATCAAGTTGCCCGGTCGACTCCATGAGCTGTTGCAGGATCTGTGGGGCGAGCTCCCGACCATCCTGGCCTTCGATTCGAGTGGTCCCCGACGCGCAGATATACAGAATCTCCTCCCCGGTCTTCGGATGCCGGATCACGGTCGGCCATTTGATGGGCGGTGTGGTCCGGGTGATTTCGTCCCACACTTCCCCGATCGGCCGGTATATGTCATCGGGGCGGATCTTGATGTGCCGCCGGGGATCATGAGTGCTCAACGTCCCTCGGGCGGCGTCCTGTAGCGCGGCGGGCACCGAGGCCCAGGCCTGGTTGAGGTCGATGAAGTAGGTTCCCCGGTCAGGCCCGGGAACGGTCAGGGGTAACACCATCGAGAACGCGAACGGCTCGGGCATGAACATGTAATCGATGTGCCAGAACGCGCCGGTTCGCGGAACGCCTTGGTGTTCCTCCGTGGACGATACGAAGATCTCCGGAAACTCGTGATGGTGGTACATGGATTCGTAATACGGCACGATGTCGCCGACGATCCTGCCCAGCTGCAGGTACTGTTCCGGCGAGGGGTGGACGCCCTTGAGGATGACGAGCTTGTTGGCGTAAACGATCTCGCGAATCTCTTCCCGGGTGATGGTGCTCAGATCCTTGGGGTCGATCCCGGTGATCTGCGCTCCAAGTCCGGTGCCGGTGACGGTTAGCGTCATCCGATGTTGCTTTCCGTGCTCATTTATCTTTTCCTTCATTCATCGGTTGGGTCAATTGCTCTACCTGTTCGGAGGCGCGCCAACTGGCGGGCAACATCGGTACTCGCCGGATTTCGTCGGCATGGCCCGCGAGTCCAGCGGCGCGGGTGGAGGCGACCACTGCTGCGATGGCCCCGGGTCCTTCGGCGGGGACGACATCGGAGTCCGCGGCCATGACAGCGTCGTTGCCCGTGTGGAGGAACTCATAACGGTTGCCGTGCATGCGAACCCGGCCTCGGCTACGTCGGCTGCGTTGTCTGCGGGCATCGGCGGCGAAGACCCGCTGCGAGGTCGCGCGGTCCGAAGCCGCAGCGCTGTTGGACGCAGCCATGTTGTCTTTCGGGCCGGCCTCGACGCCGGGTGGTCCCCAGCCGGAGACGAGATAGGGGATCAGCGCGGCAACTCCATCAGCGCTCGGTGTGACCACGGGTGTGCTCGGTCCCGGCGCACCGGCGCTGCCGCCCAGGCCGGCGGAGGAGCCGGCCGCAGCGGGCGGTGCCACAATCGCCGCAGCGGGAACGTCCACGCTTCCGTGACCGGCTGACGGAGCGGCGATGTCCGGGCCTTGATCAGCCGGGATCTGTTGGCCGTTCAGCAGCGGTAGCAACCTCAAGGCGCTCAGCGCGCTGAGGGCGGGAGCGAAGAACGGCAACAGCAACAGGGCGTATGAGGCGTAGTAGGGGTACCACAATATGTCGTAGGCGATCAATGCGACCACCGCCAGGAAGGCAGCGACCGCCGGGTTGAAACCGAGGCCCTGGAAGAACTCATCGAAGATGCGCGACAGTTCTTCGACATTTCCGGCGTTATTGAGAAGTTCCGTGATGAGGCGTGTCAGTTCCGGTAGCCAGTTGCCGTCTCCAACGCTTTCTGGGGAGGTGGCCTCGGCGGGGTAGACGATGGGCGGCGCAGGGAGGAGCTGCGGGGTCGCGGCGACTGCCGCAGTGGCGGTGCCCTGGTATACGGACATGGTCTCGGCGGCCTGCACCCACATCCGCGTGTAGTCGGCCTCGTTGGCGGCAATCGGGACGGCGTTCACTCCGAAGAAGTTCGTGGCGAGCAGCACCGCGTGGACCGCGTGGTTGGCGGCCAGTTCTTCGAGACTGGGCATCGAGGCCACTGCGG
The DNA here is from genome assembly GCF_019645815.1 of Mycolicibacter heraklionensis. NCBI lineage: Bacteria > Bacillati > Actinomycetota > Actinomycetes > Mycobacteriales > Mycobacteriaceae > Mycobacterium > Mycobacterium heraklionense. The sequence goes on along the minus strand of NZ_CP080997.1, from coordinate 4,507,854 downwards.
CGCCATATGCGGAGGCAGCCGTCTGGTGCTGTGCGGCAGTCGCGGCAGCGTTGGCGGCCGCTTGTTCCAACCAGTTCAGGTATGGCGTGTGCGCGGACAGATAGGCCGTGGCGCTGGGGCCTTGCCAGTGGCCGGTTTGCACGGCGGCCAGCACCTGGGTCAGTTCAGCGGCGGTATCGTCGTAGATGCCGCTGAGCTGCTGCCATTGCGCAGCGGCTGCCAACATAGGGCCCGGCCCTGGGCCAGTTGCGAGCATGGCGGAGTGCGTCTCGGGAGGCATTGCCATCCAGATCGGGGCGGTCAGGATGGCACCTCCTCTGATGTCGTGGATTGCGCGGAACGCAAGGCGCGGGCCAGTTCCCGTCAACGAGGTGGTCGGAGATGGGAATCAAAAAGTTCCGGTCGATCGCGGTTAGATTTCTCGCAGCGACTCGCGGGGGCCCGGCGGGTACGGTCTGAAGGCGTGCCAGTCATTGACGCGCGTCATCTCGATGGGATATCCGAGACCGCGTTGCTCACGTTGTATCAGCGGGCTGCCGAGGCGAAGCGGCCCGACGGGCTGATCGTTGACCCGATGGCGATCGAGTTGCTCAACAGCCTTGATTACGATTACGCCGACTTCGGCAGGAGACACCAGGCCACCGCTATGCGGGCGTTAGCGTTCGACCAGGCCACGCGGGAGTACTTGGCGGTGCATCCGCGCGCGACGGTGGTCGCCCTTGCAGAGGGATTGCAAACCAGCTTCTGGCGGGTCGATAACGGCGAGTTGAGTTGGCTTTCGGTGGATTTGGAACCCATCGTTCGACTGCGTCAGCGGCTACTGCCGGTATCAGATCGGCTGCGGTACTGTGCCCAGTCGGCGCTTGACTACTCGTGGATGGATGAGGTCGGCGGTTGCGCTGAGGTGTTGATCACAGCAGAAGGGCTATTGCAGTACTTGGACCGCGAGGCGGTGTTCGAGCTGTTCGCCGCCTGCGCCGGGAGGTTTCCCGGCGGGCGGATGATCTTCGACAGTGTCCCGCGGTTGTTGAGTGCCTACTCGCGCTCGCGCCGTGGCTTCAAGCTCAGTGACAACTACACGGCGCCACCAATGCCGTTCTGGTTCACTGCGCACGACTACGACGAACTGCGTGCGGTGCCCGGGGTCAGGGCCGTCTCTGAACTCGGCATGCCGCGTGGACGAGGCAAGGTGCTTGGAGCGGTGGTCCCGCTGATCTACGGTATGCGTGGTCTGGCGAGGTTTCGTGCACCAACCACCCTGGTCGAGTTTGGCTGACGAGAAGTCAGACCTGACAGCAAGATTGAAAAAAATTCAGAATCTCTTCTCCGCTCAGGAACTTATCCTGCCTCCGGCTCGACAAACTAGGCATGAAATCGTCTCATCACGCTCACGACCTCGCATCGCAACTCGGCATCGGTGGCCTCATGGCCGGGGGGACCGCACTGGCCCTTACCGGAATAATCGCAGTAAGCCCGGTGGCGCCGGCGCTCGGTGGGGCCGTGCCGCCGTCTGTGCAACTGACCGCGTCACTCGACCTGTTCGGGCCATGGGCCGACGTTTTCAACACCACGCTGGCCAACGCCACCGACGTCTTCGACGCAATCAAGGAAGCTGACTTCGGTTTCCCCGGCTCGCTGCAAGAGGCTTTGGCCGCAATAACGTTCATCGGCGTCGACGTGGCAACGCCCGAGGGCTCGGACTTGGCGGCTCAAACTCTGGACTGGAGTCATCTCTGGGGCCTGCAGTATCTGGCCGGGATGGACATGGGTATGGGTGTCGTGCCGGTAGACGCTGCCGAGCCCGCGGCCACAATTCTGACGCTCTTGTCGTCACCGTTGAGCGGCGTCCTGATGGGGCTGATCGGCCCGCTGGTGAGTCCCGGGGTAGAGCTGATCAACAGCATCGGGTCGATCGTCGACAGTATCGGCGATGGCGACTTTGAGGCTGCGCTGCAAGGGCTTCTGGCCGCTCCGGCCAACGTTGTCGGTGCGTTCTTCAACGGCGCCACCTTGAACCTTGATGCGTTGGTTCCGTTACTGAATGATGCTTTGCAAGTTCCGGAAGGCAATGCGGTCCTCGGTGCCAGCTTCGATTTCGGCGGTCTTTTCACGCCCGGGGTAACAGATTCCGGCAGCATCGGTGGTTCGATCTACAACTCGCTCGGTCTCGACCTGCAGATGGTAGGGATGGGCATGCCGTACTCGGCCCCGGGTGAGGGTATTGGTCTCATCGCGTCGTTGGTCAATCTCTTGGATATGTTTGTGGCCGGGACGGACTGACGCGGAACTGCAGTGCGCTGAGGGAAGCGGGCGCTCGGACTCTCGTCGGGGCGTCCGCTTCGTCGCAACCGATGGTGGTCAGCTCCCGATCGATACCGTCGGTCTTGAGTGTTCTTCCAGGTCAACCAATTTCGCAACCAGCGAGTGGTCTGGGGTTGGACGTGTCCGAACCGCCTGCGGCCACCAGAACCACTTGCCCAGCAGCGCGGCGATCGATGGCGTGACAAACGAGCGAATAACCAAAGTGTCGAACAGCAGCCCGAGTGCGATGGTGGTGCCGATCTGTGCCACCACCATCAGATCACTGACCGCCATCGACAGCATCGTCAAGGCGAACACCACTCCGGCCGAGGTCACCACCGAACCTGTGCCGCCCATCGCTCGAATGATTCCGGTGTTCAGCCCGGCGTTGATCTCTTCTTTGAACCTGGCGACCAGCAGCAGGTTGTAGTCCGAGCCAACAGCCAGCAGGATGATCAGCGACATCGCCATCACCATAAAGTGCAGCTCCAAACCGATGATGTGCTGCCACAACAAGATCGACAAGCCAAACGACGCCCCCAGCGACGCCAGCACGGTGCCGACGATCACTGCGGCGGCGATCACGCTGCGGGTAATGATCAACATGATGATGAAGATCAGGCACAGCGCGGCTATACCGACTGCCAAGAGGTCGTAGTTGTTGCCCTCCTGCATGTCCTTGAACACCGACGCCGTACCGCCGACGTAGATCTTCGAACCTTCCAGCGGAGTGCCTTTGATGGCCTCCTTGGCGGCGTGCTTGATGCCGTCGACGTGTGTGATCCCTTCGGGGGTTAGGGGATCGCCGTCGTGCGTGACGATGAACCGAACGGCGTGGCCGTCCGGTGACAGAAACACCTTCAAGCCGCGTTTGAAGTCCTGGTTGCCGAAGACCTCAGGTGGCAGATAGAACGTGTCGTCGTTCTTCGAGTCGTTGAACGCCGTGCCCATTGCGGACTGGTTGTCCAGCATCGCCGCGGTCTGATCCAGCAGGCCGCTCTGGGCGGAATACATGGTGAGCATCGCCGTCTGAGCCGACGTCAGTGACTGGATCTGTGCGGGCAGTTGCCGGAGCATCTGTGGCATCAGGGCGTCGAGTCGATCGAGGTCGGGTAGCACCTGGTCGATGTCGCCGCTCACTACATCGGTGCCGTCGAGGGCATCGAAGACCGATCGCAGGGCCCAGCAGGTCGGGATGTCATAACAATGCGGATCCCAGTACAGGTAGCTGCGCAGCGGTCGCAGGAAGTCATCGAAGTCAGCCAGATGATTCCGCAATTCCGAAGTGTCAGAGGCTAGCCGATGTGTCTTGCCGACCATGCTGTGGGTGGTGGCGGCCATCTCGGTCATCAACAGCTGCATCTGCTCCATGGCGTCGATGCCGCGCTGCAGATCTTCGACACTGGCGCGGAGTTCCTTCATGCGGTCCTGCAGGTATCCCTGATTGAGTACCTGCACGGTGCCCTGCAGGCTGAGCTGAGCCGGCAGCGTGCTGAACGTCAATGGCGTCCCATCCGGGCGGGTGATCGTCTGGACCCGGCTTATCCCAGGTTGGCGCACGACCCTCTTGGCGATCTTGTCGATCACCAAGAAGTCTGCCGGATTGCGCAGATCCCGATCGGTCTCCACCAGCAAGACCTCGGGATTCATCCGCGCCGTGGAGAAGTGCTGTTCGGCTGCGGCATAGCCGGCGGTGGAAGGCAGATCCGAAGGAAGGTAGCGGCGTTCGTTGTAGCTGGTGCGATAGCCGGGCAGCGTCAGCAGCCCGATCAGGGTCAGCAAAGTACTGGCCACCAACACCGGAGCCGGCCATCGGACGATGACTGCACCGATTTTGCGCCAGCCGCGGATTCGCATGGCGCGCTTGGGTTCCAGGAGTCCTCGACGGCTGGTCACGGTGATGATCGCCGGGCCGAGCGTCAGCGCCACCAGCGTTGCGACGACCATTCCGGCGGCCAGCGGAATGCCGAGCGTCTGAAAGTAGGGGAGCCGGGTGAAGTGCAGACAGAACGTGGCACCTGCGATCGTCGAGCCCGACGCCAGGATCACGTGCGCCGTTCCGTCGAACATTGAGTGGTAGGCGGTTTCGCGGTCTTGACCGGCTGCCCTGGCTTCCTGATAACGGCCGACCAGAACGATCGCGTAGTCGGTCGCGGCGGCGATGGCCAAGGTGACCAGCAGGTTGGTTGCGAAGGTGGTCAGACCGATGAGATGGAAGTAGGCGAGCCAGGCCACCACGCCGCGCGCCGCTGCGAGGGCGAGAAACACCAACGCCAAGACAATCAAACCGGTGCTTATCGACCGGTATACCAACAGAATCATCGCAGTGATGACCAAGAACGTAAGACCCACGATGACTTGCGCGCTGTGGTCACCGGCTACCTGCTCGTCGGCGGCCAGAGCCGCGGGGCCGGTGACATGGGTGCGCGTTCCCGGAGGGGCTTCGACCGCGGTGACGATTCTGCGGACCGCCTCAAGCGACTCGTTCGCCAGTGTCTCGCCCTGATTTCCGGCCAGGTAGACCTGCACGTAGGCCGCTCGGCCGTCGTTGCTCTGCGCGCCGGCTGCAGTCAGCGGATCTGCCCAGAAATCCTGCACATGTTCGACATGAGCGGTATCGGCGTTGAGCCTGTTGACGAGGGCATCGTAGTAGCGGTGCGCATCGTCGCCGAGTGGTTGCTGGCCCTCGAGGAGGATCATCGCCGAGCTGTCGGAGGTGTATTCGCCGAAGACCTGGCCGACGCGCTTGATCGCGGTTACCGATGGTGCAAAGTCTGGGCTCATGGGCACCGAGCGCATCTGGCCGACGATCTCGAGCGGCGGCACCGCGGTGCTGAGGACGACGACGACTGCGAGCCATCCGAGGATGATCGGGACGGCGAGCCGCCGAATCCAGGTGGCGACGGCGGAGTGTTCTGCCCGGGGTAGCGGCGCCGGTGCAGGAGAGGTGATCTCAGGACCAGCAGCGGCTGTCATAGATGGCGCAAGCGTTGGGACAAGTCATCGCCCAATGAGTCGGACGAGGCACGTGGAAAGTTCCCACGCCCGCAGCTCGAACCCACGGGGCCGTTAGAAGGGCGGTGGGTCGTCGGGGTCGATGCCGGGGGCTACTTTCGGGAACCAGATGGCGTCGCGTGCGGTGCGTCGGGCTTGGCGGGCCTTGCGGTTGTGATTGCGTTCGGTGGCGATGCGGGCGGCGCGGTGCTGGGCGCGGGTGCGCCGTCGGCGGGGCATCATCGCGGTGCGGTCACCACAGCGGTCCTCGTCGCGCCGCTGGGGCGCCGGCAGTTCCCCGGTGGGTGCGCACAGGTGCGGGAACAGCAGGGAGCTGCCCGGGGTAGTGACGTAGGTCTGCCCTGCCGGTGAGGTCAGGATCACCGTGCCGTCGGGCAGTTGCTGATCGCGCCAGCCCCAGAACGTTTTCACCAGATGGTGGGTGCGGCAATAGCATTTGAGGTTCGAGGGATGGGTGAGGCCGCCGTCACCGCGGGGAATGGTGTGGTCGATGTCGCAGTCGAGTGCTGGCCGGTCACAGCCCGGCCAGCGACACGTCATGTCCCGGCACCGCACAAAATCCGCCAATGCTTTGGAGGGCACATACCCGGGCTCGGGTGGGGCGTCGGTGGGGTGCACCAACGACACCAGCCGGGCCGATTTGGCGAGTTCGGCGATCAACTCCGGCGGGATGAGTCCATCGGCCTCGACTATGGAGCCCGGCTGCTCACCGGTCCCGTCGACGGTGGTCTGCTCAGCGATCACATGAATCACCACCGGCGAGGCGCCCGGGCGCCCACCTGCCGCACAGTCGGACCGGCCGCAGCGGCATCCCAGCCGATCCGCCCGCGCCGCCAACGCCCCCATGGCATCGGCGCGCCGCTGCGCGCGAGTCCGTGGGTCGTGCTCACAGACCGTGGCCGCCAACGCATCCAAGGCCTTATCCACCGCACGCGCATCGACGCTGAACAGGCTGCCCTGGATCTCCGAGAGACCGCCTTCGACGTAGTCCCCGAACAGGATCTCGCGTTCGGCCTGCCGTTCCTTGCGGCGGCGCACCGCATCGGCGTCGGCTTTGGCCACGATCTTGTCGATCTTGCCCGCCAACCGGCTCATCGTCAGCGACGGCCAGCGCACCACCTGCACCGCCAACTGCCCATCCACGGCCGCCAACACCTCACGGTCGGTGATCAACCCGGTGCGATACACCATCGTCTGAAACAACCGCAGATCGATATCACCGGCCGCAAAGACCTGCGCCACCTGCGGCAGCTGCTCACGCATCGCCCGGGCATACCGCAGCCGACTGCCCGCCAGCCCTTGGCTGATCCGCAACGCCGCGGCGACCTCGGCGGCCACTGCCGCCTCGGTGTCGACCGCCCACTCCTCGGTCTCACCACAGCGACTCAACCGCAGCGCAAACAACTCCCCGATCGCCACCAAGTGCGCGGCTGCCGCCCGATTCTCCGCCCGCGCCGAGGCGCAAATCCGATCCACCAACGCCGCCGACTCCGGCGTCACCGACGGATACCGCCGCTCAAAGCGCTCAGACAGCCGCGCGATCGACTCCGCAGAGGGAAGCCTCGATGGCGATGACTCGAACATGTGTTCGATTATAGCGTGTTCCACTGACTCAAGCTTTTTGTCAGGGTCGCTAGTTGTGGATAACTGCGGCCACAGTTGGAAGGCTGTGGAGTGAGATCTGACTACGGATCAGAAGGTTGGGAGTCTTAGCTCAGCTCCCAGACCGCCGTCACCGTGAAGCTCACGGTCTGCTGGCCGGGCTCAACCGGGGGAGCCGCGGCCATCGCCCGGGGCATCGGCATCCCGACCGGCATCGGCGGCGGTGTCCCGCCGGCCACCTCGGAGATCGAGATCACCTGGCCGAGTCGCAGGCCCGACAGCTGGGCGTACTGCTCGGCGCGGTCCTTGGCGTCGTTGAAGGCCCGCTCCCGGGCGCCGCGCACCAGTGCCGAATCGTCCTCGATGGAGTAGCTCACCCCATTGATCCGGGTGGCGTCCCCGCCGGCCCGCACGATCACCGCCAGCACCTGGGAGGCGGAATCGCGCTCGACCTTGACCCGGATGGTGTTGCCGGCCCGGTAGCCGGTGATGGTCGCCGACCCGCTGGCGTCGGGATTGCCGTACTGCGGCTGCAGGCTGACCTGGGTGGTGCTGATGTCCTTGCGGTCCACGCCGGCGTCCACCAGCGCGTCGATCACCGCCTGCTGACGCTCGCTGGTCTGGTTCATCGCGCTGGTGACGTCTCCGGCGACGAACTCGATGCCCGCCTCGGTGGTCAGGGTGTCCGGAACCCCCTGGACCTCACCGGTGCCCACGACGGTCACCTGGCGTGGGATGTCCTGGCCGCCGCTCGGCGCGGCGTCGCAGCCGGCCATCGCGAGGGCGGCCACGCCGGCCAGCGCCAGCGTCATCGACCAGCGGAGAGCCATCCGGGCACTGTGTGTCGGCATGCTTGGCACCCTATCGGAGTCGATGCACGCGCCGGCGGAAAAGACCCGTGCGGCACACTGAGGCGATGACCTCCGCGCCGTCGCGAGCACTGTCCAACGCCATCGAGCCGTTCGCCGGCCAGGTGTACTTCTCCCCGGAGTGTCACCGCGGCTATGCGGCACTGGGCTTCGGTGCCAGCCCCGCCACAACCGGTGGGGTCGAAATGCCGGATGGGCCGGCGTACTTCTGTAGTCGCGGTTCCGCGCTGGGGCAGGCGCCCGGCGAGGTGATCGCCGCGACGTTCGCGGTGTTCAACCCCGCCGTAGTGGTTCCCGCGGTCGGCTACGGCTGGACGTTGACCGATGCGCCGACCATTCGCGCGGCCCGCACCGAAGGTGCGGTAGCGCAGCTGCGCCGGGTCTTGGGTGCGGCTCCCGATGGCGTCGGGCGTGCGGTGGAACTGCTGCGCCGCGCCGCTGATGGCCTCTCGGTGGCGGGCAAGCCGCTGTTCGCGGGGGTGGTGGCCGACGGACTGGCGGGCGAGCCGCTGACCGATGCCTGGCTGCTGGCTGACCGGCTTCGTGAATTCCGCGGCGACGCGCACGTGAACGCCTGGGTTGCAGCGGGATTCGACGCCGTTGAGATCGGCCTGATCACCGAGCTCTACCGCGGATTCCCGCCGCGTACCTACGTCCGCAGCAGGGCTTGGAGCGACGACGAGCTCACGGCCGGCGAGGCCCGGCTGGCGCAGCGGGATCTGGCGCGTGACGGTGTGCTCAGCGATGCCGGGCGTGCCGCTCGCGAGGCGATCGAGACGGCGACGGATGCGGCGTGCGCGCCGGTCGTCGCCAACCTCGGCGACGACCTGGGCGAGTTGGTTGAGCTGGTCGGCGGCTGGTCGAAACAGCTGCTCGACGCCGGTGCCTTTCCTAAGGCGTGACCAGCTCTAGGGCGTTACCAGGATCTTGCAGTGCCGGTCGGGGTCGGCCAGGTCATCGAATGCCGCACCCACCCGGTCGAGTCCGACCTCGCCGGTGATCAACGGCGCCACATCGATCTGCCCCTCGGCGATGGCCCGCAGTGACGCGGCGAACTCCGCCGGTTCGTAGGCCAACACGAACTGCACGCTGATCTCTTTGGCGATGCCGTAGAACGGGTGCACCGTGTCGGACTCCATGCACACCCCGGCGACCACCAGCCGGCTGCCGACCGGCGCTCGCCGCAGCACGTCGTCGATGATGCCGGGCACGCCGACCGCCTCGAAGATCACCTTCGGGGTGATGGTGTCGAACGGTGATCCCTGCGCCGGGTCGAGGGTGCGCTGCGCACCCATCGTCGTCGCCAGTTCTCGCCGGGCAGAGGAATAGTCAGCGGCCACAATGTCTTCCACACCCATGGTGCGTAAGGCGGCGATGATCGCCATCCCGATCGGTCCGCAGCCCAACACCAGCGCCGTCTCGCCCGGCGTGACGCCGGACTTGTTGACCGCGTGCAGGCCCACCGCCATCGGTTCGGTCAGTGCGGCGTGGCGGGGGTCCATCCCGTTCGGGATCGGCAGCAGCAGCGGAGCCGACAACAGCATCTTCTCGGCATAGCCGCCTACCGTGGTGTTGGAGTAGACGATCGGTTCAATACCCTTGGCGGCCAACAGAACTGGAATGGAGGTGACGGGCGTTCCGGCGGGAAAGGTGTCGGTGCCGGGACCGGCTTCGAGCACTTTCGCGCTGAACTCGTGACCCATGAAGATGTCGGCGCCCAGATCGACGGATGCCCGGGAGGACGGGCTGCCGGACATCGCGTGCGTCGCGGCCAGCACCTGCTCGCCGTGCGAGGCGAAATGCAGGTCGGATCCGCAGATGCCGCAGGCGGTCACCTCGACGAGTACCTGGCCCGGACCCGGCGTCGGCTCCGGCACGTCGTCGCGGTAGATCATCCGCCCGTCGCGCAGCACCGCAGCGCGCATCAGTGTGACCCGCCACCGGATTCGGTGACGTGCTCGACCACGGCGTTCTGGATCGCCTGGCCGGCCCGGCCGAACAACGTGTCCCGCATGCCCCGGGCCCATTCGTGTGATGCCCTGGGCGCGGTGAGTTGGCCTTTGAAGTGTGGAATCACCTTGCGGGCCAACAGCTCGTAACTGTGATAGGTGGCCTCCGGTGAGGCCCAGTCATGCCCGAGGAACAGCAGGGTGCCGAATCCTCCGGAGCGCTCCAGCAAGCCGGTGATGTGCTCGATCGCGTCGTCGGGGGTGCCGATACAGCAGCTTCCGGCCGCGGCGTAGGCCTCGACGAACTCGGTCGGTGTCTGCGGTGAACCTTCGACTTCGCTGGCCAGTGGTACGAACCCGGCTGCGCCGAAGTAGTTCGCGAAGTCCTGCAGCCCGTAGGTGCAGTCGGCCACCGCCTGTTCGCGGGTGTCGGCGATGTGCATGATGCTCAGCACCCGCCAGTCGTTGCGGTCGGGTTCGTCGCGGCCGGCTTTGGCGGCCTGATCGCGCACCACGTCCCAGGTGTTCTCCAGCGCGGCGAACCCGCCCGGCACCGACATCGACAGCGACAGCAATGAGGTGCCCAGCGCGCCGGCCAACCGCGGTCCGGACGGCGAAATCATCGCGGCTGCAGAGACTTCCGGATACGGCCAGGTGTAGGGGCGAATGTGCAGGGCGGCGTCGCGCAGGGTGAACCAGTCCGAACGCCGGGTGATCAATTCGCCCGGCTCAGCCCGGAACAGCGCCAGGATCGCCTCCAAGGACTCCTGCATCATCCGGCGCTGCTCGACGGGATCGATGCCCATCATGTAGGCGTCGGTGGGCAGAGCGCCCGGTCCGGCACCGAACATCACCCGCCCGCGCGTCAGGTGATCCAGCAGCACCCAACGGTCGGCCACCATCAACGGGTGGTGGTAGGGCAGCGAAACCACGCCGGTGCCCAGCCGGATGTGTTTGGTGCGTTCGGCAGCCGCCGCGATGAACACCTCGGGGCACGCGATCAGCTCGTAGCCACCCGAATGGTGCTCGCCGAACCAGGCTTCGTCGAAGCCCAGCCGATCCAGCGCGACGACGCGCTCCAGGTCGTATTCCAACGCGACTGTGGGGGATTGGCCCAGCGCGTGGAACGGGGTGATGAAGACCCCGAAGCGCAGGGGCCGGGCCGTCACGATGCCGCTCCGGTCGGCAGGCCCGCCAGGAATTCCAGCAGTACCGCGTTGACCTCATCGGGCCGCTCCTGTTGCAGCCAGTGGCCGGCGCCGTCGATGATCACCTCGCGGTAGGGACCGGTCACCAGCTCGGCTGCTCGGTCGCGGCGGGTGAAAGCCAGCACCGGATCGGCGGATCCGGCGATGAACAGGGTGGGCACGTCGATGGTGGCGGCGGCTGGATTGGTCATGATCTCCCAGTTCCTGTCGAGGTTGCGGTACCAGTTCAGCCCGCCGGTGAACCCGGTGCGGGTGAACTCGGCGATGTAGTGGTCCAGTTCGTCGGCGCTGATCCAACCCGGACGCGCCGCCGGCTCGGCGAGCCGATCGATGAAGCCCATTGGGCCGGGGGCCGTCATCAGTAATGCCGATTCGCGGTCGGTCGGGCTGAGGCTGCCCATCATCCGGCGCATGGTGCGCGCCGGGTCGGAATCCAATTCCGCGTCGGCGACCCCGGGCTCCTGGAAATAGAGCATGTAGAAAAAGTTCTCGCCGAAGATATTGCGGAACGCCTCCGTCGGAGGCACCTGCGGACGGGGCACGGGCGGCACGCTGAGCCCCACCACGCCGGCCACCCGGTCCGGGTGCAGCTGCGCGGCGCTCCACACCACCGGACCGCCCCAGTCGTGGCCGACCCAGATCGCACTCTGGGCGCCGACGTCGTCCAACAGGCCGACCAGATCTCCGGTGAGCGCTGCGATGTCGTAGGCCCCGACCTCGTCCGGTCGCGACGAGCCGCCGTAGCCGCGCTGGTCGGGGGCCAGCACGTGGAAGCCCGCGTCGGCCAGCGCCGGGATCTGATGTCGCCACGAGAAGGCCAATTCCGGGAATCCGTGCGCCAGCAGCACCACCGGGGCCCCGCGCTCGCCCGCTTCGGTGACTCGCAGGGTCACGCCGTTGGTGTCGACGAATCGTTGAGTTGCTCGTTCGATTGCGGGAGCCACCGTCACACCAAAGCACAACCGGGCCGGGATGGAACAGGGTTCCCGAGTCCGGCCAGGCCTGTTTGCCACCGGGGACGGTAGCCTGAACATGCCCAGCTGCATGTATTGGAAGGATTTGGCCGCGCCCGGCCGATGTCTGATGAATCGCAAAAACGTGATCCGCACCGTCACCGCGATAGCAGTGGTGTTGCTGCTCGGTTGGTCGTTCTTCTATTTCAGCGACGACACCCGCGGATACAAGCCGGTCGACACCTCGGTGGCGGTGGCCCAGATCCACAGCGGCAACGTCAAGAGCGCCCAGCTCGACGACCGCGAGCAACAGCTGCGTCTGGTGCTGAAGACCCCGCTCACCAGCGTCGAGGTCACCGACAAAGCCGGCCAGTCGGGCAAAGCCGAGAAGTCCGCCCGGGCCGAGCAGGTCGACAAGCTGATCACCAAGTACCCGACCGGGTACGCGGTGCCGCTCTACACCGCGTTGACCGCCAAGAAGGCCGAGATCAACACCGTGGTGAACCAGGGCAGCCTGCTGGGGTCACTGCTGATCTACATGTTGCCGATGTTGCTGCTGATCGGGTTGTTCGTGATGTTCTCCCGAATGCAGGGCGGCGCCCGGATGGGCTTCGGCTTCGGCAAATCGCGAGCCAAACAGCTGGGCAAGGACATGCCCAAGACCACCTTCGCCGACGTCGCCGGCGTGGATGAGGCGGTCGAGGAGCTCTACGAGATCAAGGACTTCCTGCAGAACCCGGGCCGCTACCAGGCGCTGGGCGCCAAGATCCCCAAAGGTGTCCTGCTCTACGGCCCGCCCGGCACCGGCAAGACGCTGCTGGCCCGCGCGGTCGCCGGTGAGGCGGGCGTGCCCTTCTTCACCATCTCCGGCTCGGACTTCGTGGAGATGTTCGTCGGAGTCGGCGCATCCCGGGTGCGGGACCTGTTCGAGCAGGCCAAACAGAACAGCCCGTGCATCGTGTTCGTCGACGAGATCGACGCGGTCGGTCGCCAGCGCGGCGCCGGGCTGGGTGGCGGGCACGACGAGCGTGAGCAGACGCTCAACCAGTTGCTGGTGGAGATGGACGGGTTCGGCGAGCGGGCCGGGGTCATCCTGATCGCGGCCACCAACCGGCCCGACATCCTCGACCCCGCACTGCTGCGCCCCGGCCGGTTCGACCGGCAGATCCCGGTGACCAACCCCGACATCGCGGGGCGGCGTGCGGTGCTGCGGGTGCACTCCAAGGGCAAGCCCATCGCACCCGACGCCGACCTGGACGGGTTGGCCAAGCGCACCGTCGGTATGTCCGGCGCCGACCTGGCCAACGTGATCAACGAGGCGGCGCTGCTGACCGCGCGCGAGAACGGCACCGTGATCACCGGCGCGGCACTGGAAGAAGCGGTGGACCGGGTGATCGGTGGTCCGCGCCGCAAGAGCCGGATCATCAGCGAGCACGAGAAGAAGATCACCGCCTACCACGAGGGCGGCCACACCCTGGCGGCGTGGGCGATGCCCGACATCGACCCCGTCTACAAGGTCACCATCCTGGCCCGCGGCCGTACCGGCGGGCACGCGGTGGCGGTGCCCGAAGAGGACAAGGGGCTGCGCACCCGCTCGGAGATGATCGCCCAGCTGGTGTTCGCCATGGGCGGGCGCGCCGCCGAGGAACTGGTGTTCCGTGAGCCGACCACCGGCGCGGTCTCCGACATCGAGAAGGCCACCGCGGTCGCGCGCGCCATGGTCACCGAGTACGGCATGAGCGCCAAGCTTGGCGCGGTCCGCTACGGCAGCGACCACGGCGACCCGTTCGTCGGGCGGGCGATGGGTAAGCAGCCCGACTACTCCCACGAAGTGGCCCGCGACATCGACGACGAAGTGCGCAAGCTGATCGAGGCCGCCCACACCGAGGCTTGGGAGATCCTGACCGAATACCGCGACGTCCTGGACGTGCTGGCCGGCGAGCTGCTGGAGAAGGAGACGCTGCACCGCGCCGACCTGGAGAAGATCTTCGGCGACGTGACCAAGCGGCCCCGGCTGACCGCGTTCGACGACTTCGGCGGGCGGGTCCCGTCGGACAAGCCGCCGATCAAGACCCCCGGTGAGCTGGCCATCGAGCGGGGCGAGCCGTGGCCGCAGCCGAAGCCGGAACCGGCGTTCAAGGCCGCCATCGCTCAGGCGTCTCGGGACGCGGCGGCCAGGGCGGGCGAATCCGGACCCAACGGCAGCAACGGCGTGCCCGCGGGCGACGCGCCGGGTACCCAACCCGACTATGGCGCCCCGGCGGGCTGGCACGCCCCCGGCTGGCCGCCCTCGCCGCAGCAGTCGCAGCCCCCGCAGCAGGGCGGCTACTGGTATCCGCCCCAGCACTGGCCGCCCAGCGGTTACCCGCCCGCCCACCCGCCCGCTCAGCACTACCCGCCCTATCAGCAGCCCTACCCCGGTGCGGGTCAGCCGCCGCCACCGTCCGGTGAGAGCGAGCAGCCGTCCGGTGACTGAGAAAGCGGGGTCGACGATGACGTCGGCAATTTTCGATCAGGCGCGCGCGGAGGCGGCCGTTCGCGAGCTGCTGTTCGCGGTGGGCGAAGACCCGGACCGGCCGGGTCTGATGGATACCCCGGCTCGGGTCGCGCGGGCCTATCACGAGATGTTCGCCGGGCTCTACACCGACCCGGACGCGGTGCTGGAGACCACCTTCGACGAGCAACACGAAGAGCTGGTGATCGTCAAGGAGATCCCGCTCTACTCGACCTGCGAGCACCACCTGGTGGCCTTTCACGGTGTCGCGCACGTCGGGTACATCCCCGGCTACGACGGCCGGATCACCGGTCTGTCCAAGCTGGCGCGGGTGGTCGACCTCTACGCGAAGCGGCCGCAGGTGCAGGAGCGACTGACCGCGCAGGTCGCCGACGCCCTGATGCGCAAACTCAACCCGCGCGGAGTCATCGTGGTGGTCGAGGCGGAGCACCTCTGCATGGCGATGCGGGGAGTGCGCAAGCCCGGTGCGATCACCACCACGTCGGCGGTCCGCGGGCAGTTCAAAACCGACAGCACGTCGCGCGCTGAGGCCCTGGAACTCATTCGGCGCAAGTGAGCCCGAGACGCGTGCAGGTCGTCGGGGTGGTCAACGTCACCGCCGATTCGTTCTCCGACGGCGGGCGCTACCTCAACGCCGACCGCGCCGTTGAGCACGGACTGGAGCTGGCCGGCCAGGGCGCGGCGATCATCGACGTCGGGGGCGAGTCGACCCGGCCCGGCGCGGTGCGAGCCGATCCGCGGGCAGAGGCGCAACGGGTCATTCCGGTGGTGAAAGAACTTGCCGGCCAAGGTATTACCGTCAGCATCGACACAATGAACGCCGCCGTCGCCGAAGCCGCGCTGAACGCCGGTGCCACGATCGTCAACGACGTGTCCGGGGGAGCGGCCGACCCCGCCATGGCGCCACTGTTGGCCTCATCGGGCGCCCGGTGGGTGCTGATGCACTGGCGGCCGGTCGACCCCGGCAACCCGCATCGGGTGCCGTGCTACCGCGACGTCGCCGCCGAGGTCCGCCAGGATCTGCTTGCCGCAGTCGACACGGCTGTGGCCGCCGGCGTGGACCCGGCGCAGTTGATCGTCGACCCCGGCCTGGGCTTCGCCAAAACCGCGCAACACAATTGGGCCCTGCTACATGGGTTGCCGCAATTGGTCGAGCTCGGCCTACCGGTTCTGGTCGGCGCCTCACGCAAGCGATTTCTCGGTACGCTGCTGGCCGGCGAGGACGGCACACCGCGACCGCCCGACGAGCGCGAAACGGCCACCGCGGTGATCTCGGCGTTGTCCGGCCTGCACGGCGCCTGGGGGGTGCGCGTGCACGACGTGCGGGCCTCGGTCGACGCGCTGCGGGTCCTGGAAGCCTGGAGCCAAGGAGGCGCGAGCAGTGACTGATCGGATCGAGTTGCGCGGCTTGAAGGTTCGCGGCAACCACGGTGTGTTCGCCCATGAGCGTGCCGACGGACAGGACTTCGTCGTCGACATCACGGTCTGGATGGACCTCGCCGTCGCGGCGGCCAGCGACAACCTGGCCGACACCTACGACTACGGAGTGCTCGCGCAGCGCGCCGCGACCATCGTCGCCGGTCCGGCTCGCGACCTCATCGAGACCGTCGCCGCCGAGATCGCCGACGAGGTGATCGGCGACGCGCGGGTGCAGGCCGTGGAGGTGACGCTGCACAAGCCGCACGCCCCGATCCCGCTCACCTTCGCCGACGTCGCGGTGGTGGCCCGGCGCTCACGCAGCGACCGGCGCGGCAAGGTGGTGCCGTTGTGACTCGTGCGGTGCTTTCCATCGGGTCCAACCTGGGGGACCGGTTGGCCCTACTGCAGTCGGCGGTCGACGGCCTGGGCTGCGCGGTGCGCGCGGCGTCGGGGGTGTACGAGACGCAGGCGTGGGGCGGAGTCGAGCAGGGGCCCTTCCTCAACGCGGTGCTGATCGTCGACGATCCGGCCGCCGACGGACACGGCTGGCTGCGCCGGGCGCACGAACTGGAGCAGGCGGCCGAGCGGGTGCGCGCGCAACGTTGGGGGCCGCGAACCCTCGATGTCGACGTGATCAGCTGCCACGACCCCGACGGGACGGAAGTGCTGTCCCACGACGACGAGCTGACCCTGCCCCATCCCCGGGCCCAGCTGCGGGCGTTCGTCCTGGTGCCCTGGCTGTCGGTGGACCCGGAGGCCCGATTGACCGTGGGTGACCGACCGCGTGCGGTGACGGAACTGCTCGACGAGCTGGATCCGGCAGAGCGCGCCGGGGTGTCGCTGACCGACCTGGTGCTGCAGCTCTGATGGGCCCGACTCGCAAACGCGACGTGACCGCCGCGGCCGCCGCCGTCGCAATCATCAGTTACCTGGCGGTCCCGTTGCTGTACCGGTGGTTCCCGCCGATCACCGTGTGGACCGGGATATCGCTGCTGGCGGTCGCGATCGCCGAGGTGGCCTGGGGCCGCTACGTCGGCGCGAAGATCGACGACGGCCAGATCGGTGCCGGCGCCGGCCGGCTGCATCCGATTGCGGTGGCCCGCACCGTGGTGGTCGCCAAGGCGTCGGCCTGGATGGGGTCGCTGGTGCTGGGCTTCTGGCTGGGTGTGCTCGGCTATCTGCTGCCGCGCCGGTCCACGCTGCAGGTCGCGGCCCAGGACACCGGCGGAGCGGTGGTCGCGGCGGCCAGCGCGCTGGCGCTGCTCATCGCCGCGCTGTGGCTGCAGAATCGCTGCAAGTCGCCGCACGATCCGGGCCCGCCCACCGAGCTGACCGGAAATCAACCCGGGTAAGAATCGCCGGAGCGGGGCGACACGCGGATTGTCCTCGTGCAGGTACAGTCGGGCAATGCGCGCCTGCAACGATGCGCCGCCGAGCGACGAGGTGGAGCGGCGCAGATGAATTCGGTCCTGTCCCGCGCCCCGGGTCGGCGTGGAGGTCGCAGGCCGGGCTGGACATTGATGACGGCGTTGCTGATCCTTGCGATCGCCGCGAGCTCGGCACTGGTGTTCACCAGCCGGGTGGAGCTGCTGAAGCTGGCGGTCATCATCGCGCTGTGGGCGGCGGTCGCGGCGGCTTTCGTGTCGGTGATCTATCGGCGGCAAAGCGATGTGGACCAGGCCCGGGCCCGGGACCTGAAATTGGTTTACGACCTGCAACTGGATCGGGAGATTTCCGCGCGGCGCGAGTACGAGCTGACGGTGGAGTCCCAGCTGCGCCGCGAGCTCGCCTCCGAACTGCGGGCGCAGGCCGCGGACGAGGTCGCGGCGTTGCGATCCGAGTTGGCCGCGTTGCGCACCAACCTGGAGATTCTCTTCGACGCCGACTTGAGTCACCGGCCGGCACTCGAGCCGGAGCGCGCCCCGGTCCGTGCCTACAGCGACTGGGCGCGCTCTGGCGGAGAATCCGCCACCGGCGCCACCCGGGTCGCGTCGTCGGCCACCCCGATCTACCCGCCGGACTCGGTCACCCAGACCGCGGAGAACCCGATCATCGACGTTCCGGAGGTGCGGATTCCCGCCGCCGGGAACCCCACGTCCCAGGCTCCGCAGACGCCGCGGGCGCCGCACGGGGAGGGCCGCCGCGGCTCGCATCGCCGCAGCGCCGACGAGTCACCGTGGCGGGCCCCCGACGAGACCCCGCCACCGCAACCGGCCGCTGCCCGTTGGTCGCAGCCGCCGCAGCCCTTCATCGCCCCCGAACCCCGCCGCGAGCCGGAACCGCCGCCGCCGCCGGCCCCGGCTCCTTCCCGGCCTACGACGCCGACCCCGTCGTGGAAACCCGTTGGCGCCGAAGGGGAATGGCTGCCGCCGGGCGCGCCCGGCAGCAACTGGTCCGCGGATGTTCCGGCGGACACCGGCCGCCATGGTGCGCCCGAGCGCAGCGCCGAAGCGCCGAGCCGGCACGGCCGCCACGCAGATTCCACCGAATCCGTCGCTGCTGCGGTGAACGGCGTCGAGCCGGCACGCCAGGAGGGCGAGGGGCGCCGCCGGGCACGCTCCCGGCATGCGGCGGAATCGGCCGGCAACCATGCCCGGCCGGCCCAGGCCGAACCCGCGCCCCCGGTGGCCGAGCCGCAGGCGGGCGAGCCGGCCGCCGCCGCCCACGCACCCTCGGCCCGCCATTCCGCCGGCGCCGACGGGAGCGAGCAGGGCCCCAGCACCGGCGGTCAGTCGGTGGCCGACCTGTTGGCCCGGCTGCAGCCCACCACCGGCGAAGGCCGCCGACGCCGACGCCGCGAGGACTGATCCGCGGTCAACTGCGACCAACGTCACTCGCAGCGCCGGGACCGATCGGGATAGACTCTCCCGCGACCGTCCGGTACCCGCAGCGCGGGACTGGAACGAATACCAAGAGAACCTGTGAGGTCGTCTGCATGGCGCAGTTCGACGGACTGCGGCCCGCCCGGCTCAAGGTCGGCGTCATTTCGGCTGGCCGCGTCGGCACCGCACTCGGTGTTGCGCTGGAGCGCGCCGAGCATGTCGTGGTGGCGTGCAGTGCGATCTCCGAGGAGTCGCGGCAGCGCGCCCAGCGTCTGCTGCCCGACAGCCTGGTGCTGCCGACGCCCGATGTCGCCGCCGACGCTGAATTGCTGCTGCTCGCCGTGCCCGACACCGAACTGGCCGGCATCGTGTCGGGTCTGGCCGCCACGGGCGCGGTGCGCGCCGGCACGATCGTGGTGCACACCTCCGGGGCCACCGGGATCAGCGTGCTGGCGCCGTTGACCGAGCAGGGTTGTCTGCCGCTGGCCATCCATCCCGCGATGACCTTCACCGGCTCGGATGAGGACATCGACCGGTTATCGGAGAGCTGCTTCGGTATCACCGCCGCCGATGAGATCGGCTATGCCGTCGCCGAGGCGCTGACGTGCGAGATCGGCGCCGCGCCGTTCCGGGTCGAGGAGTCCGCCCGCACCCTCTACCACGCCGCGCTCTGCCACGGCGGAAACCACGTGGTCACCGTGATCGATGACGCGCTGGCGGCGTTGCGGGCGGCGTTGCCGGGACGGGTCGGGTCGGCCGTGGCCGATGACCCCGACGGTATCGCCGAGCGGGTGCTCGGACCGCTGGTGCGCGCCGCGCTGGCCAATACCCTGCGTGACGGCCGGGCCGCGCTGACCGGGCCGGTGGCCCGCGGAGACTCGGACACCCTGGCCCGGCACCTGGGGGCGCTGGCCGACGTGGACCCAGACCTGGCCGAGGCCTATCGCACCAACGCACTGCGCACCGCGCACCGTGCCGGTGCCGCCAATGACGTGTTGGAGGTGCTGGCTCGATGAGCTCGAACACGGCCCGGGGTCCGCAGCCCACCTTCACGGCCGGTGCGCTCAACGTCTACGAGCGCCCGGACGATGTCGCGCGCGTCAGCCGCGCGCTGCGGTCGACCGGTCGCCGGGTGATGCTGGTGCCGACCATGGGTGCCCTGCACGAGGGTCACCTGTCGCTGGTTCGTGCGGCGCAGCGGGTGCCCGGTTCGGTGGTAGCGGTGTCGATCTTCGTCAACCCGCTGCAGTTCGGCGCCGGTGAAGACCTCGATGCCTATCCGCGCACTCTGGACGACGACCTGGCTGCGCTGCGTGCCGCAGGGGTCGACCTGGTTTTCACACCGACTGCCGCGGCGATGTACCCGCACGGCCCGCGGACCGCCGTGCACGCCGGTCCGCTGGGAGCCGAACTCGAGGGCGCCGCGCGCCCGACCCACTTCGCGGGCATGCTCACCGTGGTCGCCAAATTGTTGTCGATCGTGAGCCCCGACCGGGTGTTCTTGGGCGAGAAGGACTATCAGCAGTTGGTGTTGGTGCGCCAAATGGTCGCCGACCTCAACCTCGACGTCACCGTGGTGGGCGTGCCCACCGTGCGGGAATCCGACGGCCTGGCGATGTCGTCGCGCAACCGCTACCTCGACTCCGCGCAGCGCGAAGCCGCGACGGCCCTGTCGGCCGCCCTGGCCGCCGGTGAGCGCGCGGCCGCGGCCGGCGCGCAGGCGGCGCTGGACGCCGCCGCCGCGGTGCTGTCCGCGGCGCCCGCCGTCGATGTCGACTACCTGCAGGTGCGGGGTGTCGATCTCGGCCCGGCGCCCGCCGATGGGCCCGCGCGGCTGCTGATCGCCGCCCGCGTCGGTGCGACCCGACTGCTCGACAATGCCGCGATCACACTCGGACTTCCCATCGACGCCGACGTGGCTTTGGCCGGTTCGGAGGCCGGTTCAGACCGATATCACGCAACCCGGAGGAATTGATGTTTCGGACGATGCTCAAGTCGAAGATTCACCGTGCCACGGTCACTCACGCGGACCTGCACTATGTCGGCTCGGTGACCATCGACGCCGACCTGATGGAGGCCGCCGACCTGCTCGAAGGCGAGCAGGTCACGATCGTCGACATCGACAACGGTGCTCGGTTGGTGACCTACGCCATCACCGGGGAGCGGGGCAGCGGTGTCATCGGAATCAACGGTGCGGCAGCGCATCTGGTGCATCCCGGTGACCTGGTGATCCTGATCGCCTACGGCACCATGGACGACGCGGAGGCGCGGCGCTACCAGCCGCGGATCGTGTTCGTCGACTCCGAGAACAAGCAGGTGGACCTCGGCAACGACCCGGCCTTCGTGCCCGACGACGTATCCGACCTGCTCTCACCCCGAAGCGTGCGGTAGCCGTGCTGCTGGCGATCGACGTCCGCAACACCCACACCGTCATCGGCCTGATCGCGGGTTCCGGTGACAATGGAAACGTCGTGCAGCAGTGGCGGATTCGCACCGAAGCGGAGATCACCGCCGACGAGCTGGCGCTGACCCTGGACGGGCTCATCGGCGACGACGGCGAACAGCTCACCGGGGCCGCCGCACTGTCCACCGTGCCGTCGGTGCTGCACGAAGTCCGGCTGATGCTCGACCAGTACTGGCCCTCGGTGCCCGCGGTGCTCATCGAGCCGGGTGTGCGCACCGGGATACCACTGCTGGTGGACAACCCCAAGGAAGTGGGGGCCGACCGGATCGTCAATGGGCTGGCTGCGTTTCACAAGTTCAAGACGGCGGCGATCGTCGTCGACTTCGGTTCGTCGATCTGCGTCGACGTGGTTTCGGCCAAGGGAGAATTCCTGGGCGGCGCCATTGCGCCGGGCCTCCAGATCTCGTCGGACGCCGCCGCAGCTCGCTCCGCCGGCCTGCGCCGGGTCGAACTCACCCGGCCGCGCTCGGTGATCGGCAAGAACACCGTCGAATGCATGCAGGCCGGCGCGGTCTACGGGTTCGCCGGTCTGGTCGACGGCCTGGTTCGCCGGGTCCGCGAGGAGGCCGCGGGCGCCGGGGACGACGTCACCGTGGTGGCCACCGGGCACTCCGCACCGCTGTTGCTGGCCGATCTGGAGACGGTCGACCATCACGACGCCAACCTCACCCTGGACGGACTGCGGCTGGTGTTCGAACGCAACCGGGACAGCCAACGGGGCAGGCTTCGCCCGGCGCGCTGAGCGCCGCCGGCTTTTCGTTCTGCCGACCCTGTTCCTCTAAGCTGGCGGGTCGTGAGCTCCGCCGATGTATCCCCTGAGACGCAGGACGAATCCGACCTCCCCGAGCAGTTCCGGATCCGCCGCGACAAGCGGGCTCGATTGCTGGCCGAAGGCCGTGATCCCTACCCGGTGGCAGTGGACCGCACCCACACGCTTGCCCAGATCCGGGCCGATTACCCCGATCTGGTCGCCGACACCGCCACCGGCGACGTGGTGGGTGTCGCCGGCCGGGTGGTGTTCGCCCGCAACTCGGGCAAGCTGTGCTTCGCAACCCTGCAGGAGGGCGACGGCACCCAGCTTCAGGTGATGATCAGCCTGGCCAGTGTCGGCGAGCAGGAACTCGAGGCGTGGAAGGCCGACGTGGACCTCGGCGACATTGTCTCCGTCCACGGCGAGGTGATCAGCTCCCGCCGCGGCGAGCTGTCGGTGCTGGCCGACTCCTGGCGGATGGCCTCGAAGTCATTGCGGCCTCTTCCGGTCGCGCACAAGGAGATGAGCGAGGAGTCGCGGGTTCGGCAGCGCTATGTCGACCTGATCGTCCGACCGGAGGCGCGTACGGTGGCGCGTCAACGTATCGCGGTCATTCGCGCGGTGCGTAACGCCTTGGAGCGCCGCGGGTTCCTCGAGGTCGAAACGCCGATGTTGCAGACATTGGCCGGCGGAGCGGCCGCTCGGCCTTTCGTCACCCATTCGAACGCCCTCGACGCGGACCTTTTCCTGAGAATCGCACCAGAACTTTTCCTGAAACGGTGCGTTGTCGGTGGGTTCGACCGGGTCTTCGAACTGAATCGGGTGTTCCGGAATGAAGGCGCGGATTCCACACATTCGCCCGAGTTTTCGATGCTGGAGACCTACCAGGCCTACGGCACCTATGACGACTCGGCGGTGGCCACCCGCGAGATTATTCAAGAGGTCGCCGATGAGGTGATCGGTACCCGGCAACTGCCGCTGCCCGACGGTAGCATCTACGACATTGACGGCGAATGGGCGACGGTCGAAATGTACCCGTCGTTGTCGGCCGCACTCGGCGAGGACATCACACCGGCGACAGCGGTGGCCGACCTGTGGGCGATCGCGGATCGCCTCGGCGTCGAGATACCCAAAGACCGTGGCTTTGGTCACGGCAAACTGGTCGAGGAACTGTGGGAACATGCCGTCGGCCACGCCCTGAGTGCGCCGACTTTCGTCCGGGATTTCCCGGTCGAGACGACGCCGCTGACCCGCCAGCACCGCAGCATTGAGGGCGTCACCGAGAAGTGGGATCTCTATATGCGCGGTGTCGAACTGGCCACCGGCTATTCCGAACTCATCGACCCAGTGGTGCAGCGTGACCGTTTCGCCGCTCAGGCGCGCGCGGCGGCCGCCGGAGATGACGAGGCGATGGCGCTCGACGAGGACTTCCTGGCAGCGATGGAACATGCGATGCCGCCGTGCACAGGTACCGGAATGGGTATCGACCGCCTGTTGATGGTCTTGACGGGTCTATCAATTAGAGACACCGTTTTGTTTCCGATTGTTCGTCGTCACGGCAACTGAACTGCACCGAGGCCTGTTGTGTTGAAGCAGGCGTATTTTTATGGCAGATTAGTCGGCGAGGTCGAATACGGCTTTGCGCACCGATTGCGCGCAGGAAAGCTAACCAAGGGGTACCAATGGCGAAAAAAGTGACCGTCACCTTGATCGATGATTTCGATGGTGAGGGTGCCGCCGACGAAACGGTCGAATTCGGCCTGGACGGGGTGACCTACGAGATCGACCTTTCGAGCAAGAATGCTACGAAACTGCGCGCTGAACTGAAGAAGTGGGCCGACGCGGGCCGTCGGGTGGGAGGCCGTCGGCGTGGACGGTCCGGTGGCGGTCGCCGCGGCACCATCGACCGTGAGCAGAGCGCCGCGATCCGCGAATGGGCCCGCCGTAACGGGCACAATGTGTCCACCCGCGGGCGTATCCCGGCCGACATCATCGACGCATTTCACGCCGCGACCTAAACCCGGCGGTTTAGCGAGCCTCGACGAAGGTTTCGCTTCTGGCGAACCGGATGATCCCTGGGAAACGCATTCGGGGGTTTAGGCGTTGTGCCCTTGCATCCGGTGCCAGGTCCTTCGGGGCCGGCCACCGGGTGGTCGATTCAGTACGCACTGCAAGGCAGGTCACAGCGCGCTGCGTCGCCCACTAGAGTGGACAGCAGGCACGCCGGCCGAGCCGAGGCCGATCAAGTGCCGATCGCGAGGGAGAGCAGGTAGCCACCGATGTTCGAGAGATTTACCGACCGCGCCCGCAGGGTTGTCGTCCTGGCCCAAGAAGAGGCCCGGATGCTCAACCACAACTACATCGGGACCGAGCACATCCTGCTGGGCCTGATCCACGAGGGTGAAGGCGTAGCCGCCAAGTCGCTGGAGTCGCTGGGCATCTCTTTGGAAGGGGTGCGCAGCCAGGTCGAGGAGATCATCGGCCAGGGCCAGCAGGCGCCGTCCGGGCACATCCCGTTCACCCCGCGCGCCAAGAAGGTGCTTGAGCTGAGCCTGCGTGAGGCGCTGCAGCTCGGCCACAACTACATCGGCACCGAGCACATTCTGCTCGGCCTGATCCGTGAGGGTGAGGGCGTCGCCGCCCAGGTGCTGGTCAAGCTGGGTGCTGACCTGACCCGGGTGCGTCAGCAGGTGATTCAGCTGCTGAGCGGCTACCAGGGCAAGGAGACCGCGGAGGCCGGCACCGGCGGACGCGGCGGCGAGTCCGGCTCACCGTCCACCTCGCTGGTGCTCGACCAGTTCGGCCGCAACCTGACCGCGGCCGCCATGGAGGGCAAGCTCGACCCGGTGATCGGCCGGGAGAAGGAAATCGAGCGGGTCATGCAGGTGCTGAGCCGCCGCACCAAGAACAACCCGGTGCTGATCGGTGAGCCCGGCGTCGGCAAGACCGCTGTGGTGGAGGGCCTGGCCCAGGCCATCGTGGCCGGGGAGGTCCCCGAGACGCTGAAGGACAAGCAGCTCTACACCCTGGACCTGGGGTCGCTGGTGGCCGGCAGCCGTTACCGCGGTGACTTCGAGGAGCGCCTGAAGAAGGTCCTCAAGGAGATCAACACCCGCGGCGACATCATCCTGTTCATCGACGAGCTGCACACCCTGGTGGGTGCCGGTGCGGCCGAGGGCGCTATCGACGCGGCCTCGATCCTCAAGCCGAAGCTGGCCCGCGGGGAGCTGCAGACCATCGGCGCCACCACCCTCGACGAGTACCGCAAGTACATCGAGAAGGACGCCGCGCTGGAGCGCCGGTTCCAGCCGGTGCAGGTCGGTGAGCCCACCGTCGAGCACACCATCGAGATCCTCAAGGGCCTGCGGGACCGCTACGAAGCCCACCACCGGGTCTCGATCAGCGACTCGGCGATCGTGGCGGCGGCCACCCTGGCCGACCGCTACATCAACGACCGGTTCCTGCCGGACAAGGCGATCGACCTGATCGACGAGGCCGGTGCCCGGATGCGGATCCGCCGGATGACCGCGCCGCCGGACCTGCGTGAGTTCGACGAGAAGATCGCCGACGCACGTCGCGAGAAGGAGTCCGCGATCGACGCGCAGGACTTCGAGAAGGCGGCCAGCCTGCGGGACCGGGAGAAGCAACTCGTCGCGCAGCGCGCCGAGCGCGAAAAGCAGTGGCGTTCCGGTGATCTGGATGTCGTGGCCGAGGTCGACGACGAGCAGATCGCCGAGGTGCTGGGCAACTGGACCGGCATCCCGGTGTTCAAGCTGACCGAGGCCGAGACCACCCGCCTGCTGCGCATGGAAGACGAGCTGCACAAGCGGATCATCGGCCAGGAGGACGCGGTCAAGGCGGTCAGCAAGGCCATCCGGCGCACCCGCGCCGGGCTGAAGGACCCGAAGCGGCCGTCGGGCTCGTTCATCTTCGCCGGCCCGTCCGGTGTAGGTAAGACCGAGCTGTCCAAGGCGCTGGCCGAGTTCCTGTTCGGCGACGACGACGCGCTCATCCAGATCGACATGGGTGAGTTCCACGACCGGTTCACCGCGTCGCGGCTGTTCGGTGCCCCTCCGGGCTACGTCGGCTACGAAGAGGGTGGTCAGCTGACCGAGAAGGTGCGGCGCAAGCCGTTCTCGGTGGTGCTGTTCGACGAGATCGAGAAGGCCCACGCCGAGATCTACAACAGCCTGTTGCAGGTCCTCGAGGACGGTCGGCTCACCGACGGGCAGGGCCGCACGGTGGACTTCAAGAACTGCGTGTTGATCTTCACCTCCAACCTGGGCACGTCCGACATCTCCAAGGCGGTCGGACTGGGCTTCACCCAGGGCGGCGGGGAGAACAACTACGAGCGGATGAAGCTCAAGGTCAACGACGAGCTCAAGAAGCACTTCCGCCCGGAGTTCCTGAACCGTATCGATGACATCATCGTCTTCCACCAGCTCACCAAGGAAGAGATCATCGAGATGGTCGATCTGATGATCGGCCGGGTGGCCAAGCAGCTCAAGGCCAAGGACATGGACATCGCGTTGACCGACAAGGCCAAGTCGCTGCTGGCCAAGCGCGGCTTCGACCCGGTGTTGGGTGCGCGTCCGCTGCGGCGCACCATCCAGCGCGAGATCGAGGACCAGCTCTCGGAGAAGATCCTGTTCGAAGAGCTGGGTCCTGGTCAGCTGGTCACCGTCGACGTCGACAACTGGGACGGCGAGGGTGCGCACGAGAACGCGGTGTTCACCTTTGCCGGTAGCCCGAAGCCGACGGCGGAGGCTTCCGACCTGGCTAAGGCCGGCGCGGAGTAACTGCTACTGACGCGAAACGGGCGGCACACCTTCACGGGTGCCGCCCGTTTCGCGTCCAGCAGGGCCGTCAGCTGAGACCTCGGCGCCAGAAGAAGTGATGCACCATCCCGCTGGGGCTTGGGATCTGCTCAAGATGGAACCGGTCCACCAGTTCGTCGGGGCTCGTCCACAACCTTTCCCCGCGGCCGAGTTCGGTCGGTGCCACCGCGACATGCATCGTGTCGATGAGATCGGCGTCGAGGAACTCCCGAACCGTGGCCACGCCGCCGCCGATGCGTACGTCCTTGCCGTCAGCTGCAGACAGTGCTCGCGCCAGTGCGTCCTCGGGGGAGGCGTCGAGGAAATGGAATGTGGTGTCGCCCAGTGTGAATGATGGCCGCACGTGGTGGGTGAGGACGAACACCGGTGTGCGAAACGGCGGCTCGTCGCCCCACCACCCTTGCCAATCATAGTCTTCCCACGGCCCGCGCTGCGGGCCGAATTTGTTGCGCCCCATGATCTCTGCGCCGATATTGTTGGCCCAGTCGCGGGTGATGTAGTCATCGAGTCCGAAGCTGCCGCCGGGATCGGTCCGGTTGACCCAGTGCGCGGTGGCGCCTGCCCAGGACATGAAGTCCGCCGGATCGGCGTGACCGAACGGACGCTCGAGGCTTTGCCCTTCTCCGGCGCCGTACCCGTCGCTGGAAATGCTGAAGTTCTGCACACGGACCAGTTGTCGCATGGGGTCCCTTCCTGGGCTAGCGCTGGACGGGTAACAGGCCGAACGCCTGCTTGGCGACCTGCAGCATCCAGCTGCCGACGCTCTTGCCGTGGTCACGCGGCCAATTGAGCTGGAAGCTGACCACCCACGGCTGACCGCCCCGGTCGACGGCGTACCAGCTGAAGGTCAGGTCGCCGGGCAGGCCGCCCGCTTTGGCGCCGATGTAGGGCCAGTCGGTGCGCGGCAGGTCGATGCCGCGAACCGCGGACAGGATCTCGCGGACCGGTGCGGCCTTGTCCACCGCGGCGGCCTGCAGCGCGACGTGCACCCGGCAGATGTCCTCGGCGCTGCCGTACCACTCGGCGCCGTAGGCGGATGCCGGGATGTGCGCTCGGATCGGGTCCGGCTCATACGGCCGGGAGTCGGCCTGCCGCAGCAACTTCGCTCGCTCCTGCGGTGAGCCGTGCTGCCACTGCTCGCGCAGGTCGGGCTTACCCCAGCCCACCGAGAACAGTTCATACATGGTGGGAAACGGAGTCATGCTGGCCGGGTCGTGGTGGCCGGCCGCGGCCAGTGCGCGCTCGACCGCGCGCGTGCCCACCCGGCCGATGAGCAGATCGGTCGCCATGTTGTCGCTGGTTGCGATCATCTTCTCGGCGGCCCTGCGCACCGAGACATGGGCGCCGTCGGGCAGTTCCTCCAGCCCGGATGAGCCGACCGCCTTGGCCCGGTCGGTGATGGTCAGCGGGTCGTCCCAGGACACCGTCCCGGCCTTCACCTCGTTGGCCACTGCCAGCAGCACATACAACTTGAAGATCGATGCCAGCGGCAGGGACTGGGTGGTGTTGGCGCCGGCCACCGGCTTGCAGGCGCCGTGCTCGACGCGCGACGCCTGGTAGGAGTACCGGGCACCGGTCTTGTTCAGCACCGAATCGAGGTCGTGCCAGGAGCGGATGTCCGGTGCCTCGGTGGTCGGTTTGAACAGGTCCACCATGCCGTTGTCGTCAGTGCGGATCCGGATGTCCTGACGAGCACCGAAGGAGGTGGTCAGGTGCAGGGTGGCCGCGCCGGCGCGAATGTCGACGCTGTCGAGGTGGAACGGTCGGTCCCACCACAGCGACTCCATGGTCGCGACCACCTGCTCGACCTTGTCCGGCGCGGCCAGGGTCGCCACCCCGATCGGACCGATCGGCCAATCGGAGTTCAGCATGTCCATGGTCTGCTTGGCGCGCAGACCGGGCGGCGTCTTCGTCGAGATCGTCACGCCGCCCTCGGAACCGGGGTCGCCGGGAGATGCCGGCGAGGGTGCGCAGCCGGCGGCTGCGGCTGCCAGCGTCGCCGTCACTACCCAGGCGGCCAGCGGTCGCCTCATCGGGCTAGCCCTGTGCGGCGGTTCCGGCGACGTCAAGCACGACCTCGAACTCCAGCAACGATGCCCCGGTCGCCACCGGCTTGGCGCGCTGGCCGGCGTGGGCTTCGACGGCGGGTCCCTGCGCCCAGGCCTGGAACGCTTCGTCGGACTCCCAGTGCGTCACCACGAAGTAGCGGTCGTCGCCCTTGACCGGGCGCAGCAGCTGGAAGCCAAGAAAACCGGGCTGATTCTCCACCGCGTGCGCGCGATTTGCGAACCGTTTCTCCAGTTCGGGCCCGGCATCGGCGGGCACCTCGATTGCATTGATCTTCACCACTGACATGGGCCTAGGCTACCGTGCCCCGGGTGGGGATCGCGTCGACCGAGCTGCTGACCTACCGCGGCGGGCATGGGGCGCCACTGGTGCTGGTTCACGGACTGATGGGCCGTGGCACCACCTGGCCGCGCCAACTGCCATGGCTGACCAGGCTGGGTGCGGTCTACACCTACGACGCCCCCTGGCACCGTGGCCGTGAGGTCGCCGACCCCCACCCGATCTCCACCGAACGCTTCGTCGCCGACCTGGCCACCGCCGTGGAGCAGTTGCCGGGCCCGGTGCGGCTGATCGGGCACTCGATGGGCGGCTTGCACTCGTGGTGCCTGGCGGCCCGTCACCCCGAGCTGATCTCCGCGCTGGTGGTCGAAGACATGGCGCCGGACTTCACCGCTTTCACCACTGGGGCGTGGGAGCCGTGGGCGCATGCCCTTCCCGTCGAGTTCCCCAGTGCCGAACAGGTGATCGCCGAATTCGGCGAGATCGCCGGGCGGTATTTCCTGGAAGCCTTCGACCGCACCGAGACCGGCTGGCGACTGCACGGCCGCCCCGAGTGGTGGTTGCAGATCGCCGCCGAGTGGGGCACCCGCGACTACTGGGAGCAGTGGCGCGCGGTGCGTGTGCCGGTGCTGCTCATCGAGGCCGGCAACTCGGTGACCCCGCCGGGGCAGATGCGCGAAATGCACCGCATCGCAGTCGACAGCAGCTATCTGCACGTCCCCGATGCGGGGCACCTGGTGCACGACGAGGCGCCGCAGATCTACCGCGAGGCTGTCGAGTCGTTCCTGTCCTGACCGGGCAGCGCGAAGCGGCCGTCGGCGAGCTGTTCCACCAAGCCGTCACCCAGCAGCGAGGTCAGGGCGCGTTCGCGTTGCACCGCGTCCACCGGCCAGGCCAGGTCAAGGTCGGCACGTGTCACCGCAACGGCGTTGTCCCGCAACACATCCAGTAGTCGTCCGCGGACCTGACGGTCGGTGCCGGCATAGCGTTGGACGGGACGCTTGGGCCCGGTGCCCGGCGGCGAACCGGCAAGCCGCCAGCTGCAGCTGTGGCGCAGCGGGCAGCCGTCGCAGCGCGGCGACCGCGCGGTGCACACGATCGCGCCCAGCTCCATCAGCGCCGCGGAGAACCGGGCGGCCCGGTCGGCCTCGGGCAGGAGGGACTCGACGTCGGCGTGGTCGCGCTTGGCCGACGGGGCACCGGCGTCGGCCTGTCCGTGCACCGCCCGGGCCACCACCCGGCGCACGTTGGTGTCCACCACCGGAACCGGTCGGCGGTAGGCGAAGCTGGCCACCGCTCTGGCGGTGTAGCTGCCGATCCCGGGCAGCTGCTGCAGGACATCGACGTCGTCGGGCACCACGTCGCCGAAGTCCTGGGCGATCACAGTCGCGCATTCGTGGAGCCGTTTGGCGCGGCGGGGATAGCCGAGCTTCCCCCATGCCCGCAGTACGTCGGCCTGGCTTGCGGCCGCCGTCGCCGACGGCGTCGGCCAGCGCGCCACCCAATCCGGCCAGATCGGCAGCACCCGGGCGACCGGAGTCTGCTGCAGCATGAACTCGCTCACCAGGATCTGCCACGGCGTGACATCGCCCGCCCGCCAGGGCAGATCGCGCTCGGCCACGGCGAACCAGCTGAGCAGATCGTCGGCTTCGACGCTCACCGAGCGCCCGGACCTGATCCCGTGCACAATGTCGGGCATGCCCAATTCAAACCCGATATCAGCGTGGAAAGCACTCAAGGAGGGTAACGAGCGCTTCGTCGCCGGCGAGCCCAGCCATCCCAGCCAGGATGTCGCGCGCCGCGCCGCGCTGGCCGCCGGTCAGAAGCCGACCGCGGTGGTGTTCGGCTGCGGGGACAGTCGGGTGGCCGCCGAGCTGATCTTCGACCAGGGTCTGGGCGACATGTTCGTGGTCCGCACCGCCGGTCACGTCATCGACTCGGCGGTGCTGGGCTCGATCGAGTTCGCGGTGGAGGTGCTCAACGTTCCGTTGATCGTGGTGCTCGGCCACGACAGCTGCGGGGCGATCGCGGCGACTCTGGCTGCGTTGGACGGCGGGGCGGTGCCCGGCGGTTATCTGCGGGACATCGTCGAACGGGTGACGCCGTCGATTCTGCTCGGCCGTCGCGACGGGCTCAGTGCCGTCGACGAGTTCGAGGCCCGGCACGTCACCGAGACGGTGGCGCAGCTGGCGAGCCGCTCCAAAGCGATCGCAGATCGTATCGAGGCCGGTTCGCTGGCGGTTGTCGGCGCCACGTACCACCTGGCCGACGGCCGGGTATCGGCGCGCAACCACTTGGGCGACATCGGAGATTACGGCGTCGAATAGTCGTCGAAGGTCACAACGCGGCTACGACACGCCGCGAAGGGTCGGACAACTCGCGGTGAGGTCGTCCTACCGTGAGAACGTGCTCGATTTGGAACCGCAGGGTCCGCTGCCTTCGCAGATCTATTGGCGACGACGTGGCCTCGCGCTGGGCATTGTGCTCATCGTGATTGCAGTCGTGTCGGCCATCATCTTCGGCATCGTCCATGGCAGCGCCGGTGCCGACAATGCCGACGGGAAGAAGGCCGCCGCCGCGCAGCACGCCAAGCCGCAGAACTCCTCGCCCGAAGAGGTCAAGACCCCCGTGGTGGCTCCCGCCGAGCAGGCCCCACCGCAAGCACCGACCCCGACCGCCGCGGTGACCCCGCCCCCGGTGCTCAAGGAGGGCGACGACTGCCCCGACTCGACGCTGGCGGTCAAGGGATTGACCGGCCCGCAGTACACGGTGGGTGAACAGCCCCAATTCACCATGGTTGTCACCAACATCGGGCTGGTCGCCTGCAAGCGGGACGTGGGTGCCGCGGTGCTGGCCGCCTACGTCTACTCGCTGGACAACCAGCGGTTGTGGTCGAACCTGGACTGCGCGCCGTCCAACGAGACCCTGGTGAAGACCTTCGACCCCGGCGAGCAGGTGACCACCACGGTGACCTGGACCGGAATGGGTTCGGCGCCGCAGTGCCCACTGCCGCGGCAGCCGATCGGACCCGGCACCTACAACCTCGTCGTCCAACTCGGCAATCTGCGATCCGCGACGGTGCCGTTCATGCTTACTGAGCCGTCGCCGGACATGCCGCCGCCGGGCCAGGACGTGCCCCCGCCGGACGCTCCGCCGCCGGGCAACTGATCCCCCCGGGTTGGCGCTAGCTTCGATCCAGTAGCTGCGGCGGGGCCAGATGGCCGCCGCGCCGGTCAGCGATCTCGACCAGGTGGTGCAGCGCGGCAACGATGTTGGCGGCCGGCACGGTACGCAGGCCGCCGACGGTGGCCGGGGCGCCCGGGGGAGTGAGCGCGGTGGTGAATCCGAGCCGGGCCGCCTCGGCGAGCCGGCGGTCCATCCCGCTGATCGGCCGCAGGTCACCGGCCAGGCCGACTTCGCCCACCACCACGGTGGTCGCCGGCAGCGGCAGATCCGAATACGCCGAGGCCAGCGCGATGGCGACGGCCAGGTCCGTGGACGGGTCAGTCAACCGCATACCGCCGACCGTGGACAGGTAGATGTCGCCGGCCGCGATCGGCAGCTCGGCGTGCTTGTCGAGCACCGCGGTGATCATGGCGGCCCGGGCGTGGTCGATACCGCTGACCGCACGCCGCGGCGAGCCGCCCGCCGGTTTGGCCAGCAGCGCCTGGACTTCGCCGATCAGCGGGCGCTTGCCATCCAGGGCGACGGTGATCGCGGTGCCCGGCACCGGCTCGCTGCGCTGCTCCAGGAAGAGACCGGACGGGTCGGCGATCCCCTCGATGCCGTCGTCGCGGAGCAGGAAGCAGCCCACCTCGTCGGTGGCGCCGAACCGATTCTTGACCGCCCGCACCATCCGCAGCACCGAGTTGCGGTCGCCCTCGAAGTGCAGCACCACATCGACGAGGTGCTCCAGGGAACGCGGGCCGGCGATCGCGCCGTCCTTTGTCACGTGTCCGACCAGGACCAACGCCACATCGGCACTCTTGGCGGCCGCGGTCAGGGCGGCCGTGACGGCCCGCACCTGGGTGACCCCGCCGGCCACACCGTCGGTGTCGGCGGCCGCGACGGTCTGCACCGAATCGACTACCACCAGGGTGGGCCGCACCGCCTCGATGTGGCCCAATACGGTCTGCAGGTCCGATTCGGAGGCCAGGTAGATCTCGTCGTGGCTGCAACCGGTGCGCTCGGCGCGCAGCCGGATCTGCCCCGCGGACTCCTCTCCGGACACGTACAGCGCCCGGCGCCCGGCCAGCGCCCAGCGGTGGGCGACCTCGAGCAGCAGCGTGGATTTGCCGACGCCGGGATCGCCGGCCAGCAGCGTGACCGAGCCGGGGACCACACCGCCGCCCAACACCCGGTCGAGTTCGGTGACACCGGTCGGCGCCGGTCGTGCGCGACCCGCCTCGATGGAGCTGATCGGCACCGCGGGCCGTGCCGGTGTCGCCGGCCGCAGCCCGCCCGCCGGTGCGGCTG
Source organism: Mycolicibacter heraklionensis (assembly GCF_019645815.1). Taxonomy (NCBI): domain Bacteria; kingdom Bacillati; phylum Actinomycetota; class Actinomycetes; order Mycobacteriales; family Mycobacteriaceae; genus Mycobacterium; species Mycobacterium heraklionense. The sequence continues at coordinate 4,474,326 of NZ_CP080997.1, read as the reverse complement.
CTTCGCCTACCGGGTCGATACCGCCCCAGCTACCGCACTCCGGGCAGCGGCCCAACCACTTCGCGGTGGTGTTCCCGCATTCCGAACAGCGAAAGAGCGAACGTGCCTTGGCCACTCGGCGACCGTATCGGCTAGGTCCGACAGTGTCGGCGGTGACGCGCTCGCGTCAGTGGTGTGAAACCGGGCCGGCCGAGATCGGCACGTCCACGCGCACGTCGCCGGCCTTCTTGAAGGTGAAGGTGAAGTCGTAGGTGAGCCCGTTGCGGATCGCCTTGTCCAGGGTCACCGTCGCCGAGGCGGTGTTGGCGTTGGCGACCTCGGGCAGCGCCTTGGCGGCGGGAGCGGTCGGCAGGTCGGGACCGGCCGGGGCGCTGAAGACCAGGACGCCGCCGACGGGCACGGTCTTGCTGCCGGTCGGTGACACCTTGCCGATCGAGGTCTTGATGTCGGTCAGCTCGTCGTCGGAGTCGGTCGACTGATTGCTGACCGCGAACACCAGGTCGACGGTCTCGCCGGGCTCCAACGCGTCGCCGGTCTGCGTCGCCTGGATGCGCACGTCGCGCAGGGCCAGGTTGCCGACGGTGGCCGAGGCGCCATTGACCGCGGATGCCTGGTCAGCGGTCTGAGAGATCTGTCCGGTACCGCAGCCGGCCAGCGCCGCCGCAGCAACCAGCGCGATCGCAGCCTTGTTGAAGGCCCTGCTGAACGAGTTCACGTATGGTCTCCTGCTCGGCCGTCGCGACTTGTGACTATGCACTGTAGTAGCAACCATCTCATGGCGGTAGCGCAGGGTTGCGGGTCGTCCGCGACCCCCGTCGACCAGCCCTGATCAGGCTCCGATCAGGATTGACCCAGCACGCTTCTGTCGTGCTGTCAACCCCCCTTCTGGGGCTGCGGTGCCCCTGACCTGCACCGTTGGTGGTCGCGTGTTGTGGCGGCGTGTTAGCATGGGGTAGCGAAAGGGGCTCAAATCAGATGATCTTTAAGGTCGGAGACACCGTCGTATATCCACACCACGGTGCAGCGTTGATCGAGGCGATTGAAACCCGGACCATCAAAGGCGAGCAAAAGGACTATCTGGTCCTCAAGGTGGCGCAGGGCGACCTCACCGTTCGAGTTCCCGCTGAAAATGCCGAATATGTCGGTGTGCGTGACGTTGTCGGCCAAGAAGGCCTGGACAAGGTCTTCCAGGTGTTGCGTGCCCCGCACACCGAGGAACCGACCAACTGGTCGCGTCGCTACAAGGCCAACCTGGAGAAGCTCGCCTCCGGCGACGTGCACAAGGTAGCCGAGGTTGTTCGTGACCTGTGGCGGCGTGACCAGGAGCGCGGCCTGTCCGCCGGCGAGAAGCGGATGCTGGCCAAGGCGCGTCAGATCCTGGTCGGTGAGCTGGCCCTGGCCGAGAACACCGATGACGCCAAGGCGGAGACCATCCTCGACGAGGTGCTGGCCGCGGCGTCCTGAGCTGCCGGGAAATAGGTGGCAACCACAGTAGCCGTGGTGCCGGCCGCCGGTTCGGGTGTGCGGCTCGGTGCCGGCGTACCGAAAGCATTCTTTCTGCTGGGCGGCGTGACGCTGGTCGAGCGCGCCGTGGCGGGGCTGCGGGAATCCGGGGTGGTCGACCAGGTTGTGGTCGCGGTGCCACCCGATCGCACCGATGAGGCCAAGCTGATCCTGGGCGGGACGGCCACCGTGGTGGCCGGGGGTGCGCATCGTGTCGACTCGGTGCGGCTGGCGCTGGAGAGTGCCGGGGATCCCGAATTCGTGCTGGTCCATGACGCGGCGCGACCCCTGACCCCACCGTCGCTGGTGGCCCGGGTGGTCGAGGCCTTGCATGCCGGGTACCGCGCCGTCGTTCCGGCGCTCCCGGTCGCCGACACCATCAAGGCGGTCGACGCGAACGGCACGGTCCTGGGCACGCCCGAGCGGGCCGGCCTGCGGGCCGTGCAGACACCGCAGGGCTTCGCCGCCGACCTGCTGTTGCGGGCCTACCAGCAGGCCGGAGCGGGCACGCAGTTCACCGACGACGCCTCGATGGTTGAACACGTCGGCGGCCAGGTCCAGACCGTCGAAGGCGATCCGCTGGCCTTCAAGATCACCACCGCGCTGGATGCGGTGCTGGCCGAGGCCGTGGTCAACCGGTGAGCGCGCTGCCGCGGGTCGGCTTGGGCACCGACGTGCATCCGATCGAGCCGGGACGGCCCTGCTGGCTGTTGGGGTTGCTGTTTCCCGACGCCGACGGCTGCGCGGGGCACTCCGACGGCGATGTGGCCGCACACGCCCTGTGTGACGCGCTGCTGTCGGCGGCAGGGTTGGGGGACCTGGGGACGGTGTTCGGCGTCGACGAGCCCCGCTGGGCACGAGTAACCGGTGCTGTGATGCTCGGCCACGTGCGCGAACTGCTCGCCGAGAGCGGGTTCGTGATCGGGAACGCCGCGGTGCAGGTCATAGGCAACCGGCCGAAGGTGGGGCCCCGCCGTGCCGAAGCGCAGCAGCTGCTGTCGGAATTGCTGGGCGCACCGGTTTCGGTGTCGGCAACCACCACCGACGGCCTGGGACTCACCGGTCGAGGCGAGGGACTGGCCGCGGTGGCTACCGCGTTGGTGGTGCCTGCTTAGTTCGGCAGTCCGGTCAGCAGACGCCGAAGATAGCGCCGAGGACGCCACAAGTGATTTCGGTGGCCGCCGCCGTGCCGATGTCGGCACCTACGCCAGCGGTGTCCGCAGCAAGGGCTGCGGCAAGGTCGGCAGCGCCTGCACCCGCGTTGGCAGCAGCATCAGCTCCCGCGGCGGCTGCGGCATCGGCGGCGGCTGCGGCAGCTGCCGATGCGGCGTCCGCTCCTGCGCCGGTTGCGGCGTCCGCTCCAACGCCGGCAAGGTCAGCCCCGGCGCCACTCAAGAGGTCCGCGCCCCCCGCAAAAAGGTCAGGGGAGAGGTCGAGGCTCGGGGTCAGGTCCGCACCCAGATTGAAGGGCAGCGATGCCGCGGCCGAGCCGACTTCCGGGGCTCCCAAGTTCAAAGCGTCGGTAGCCGCGGCCGAACCGGCGGCGGCGGCGTCGTTCGAGGAGTTGGCTACGGTGGAGGCCGCTGAGCTGGTAAAGAGGCTCATCGCCGGCGTGGCCAGCATCGGCGCGTACATCGCCAACATCGGGGCCATCATCGCCATCTGCATGCCGATCTGGGGACCCATCGCAGCCATACTGGCGGTGCTGGCGCCGGCGCCGGCGGTGGTGGCGGTCTGACCCATCTGGTCGGCCTGCTGCTCCGCCTGCTGCCGCTGCTGCTCGGCCTGGGCGTCCTGCACCATCTCCTGCTGGCCCGGCGCGATCGCCTGCTCGGCGGGCGTGATCTCCTGCTCGGCCGGTGCTGCCTGCTGGACCGGCGCAGACACCAGTTCGGCGGGCTGAGGCTGCTGCTGCTGGTTGTTGTTCGGCTCATCGGCGTATGCCGTCGCGCTACCTGCGAATGCGACCGCAGCCAAGAGTGCACCCGAGACTGCCACCAGACGTTTACTCACTGCCGCAATATATGCCACGTCACACCACCTGTCCACCGATGCGGCAGTTGGTAGCCGTTCCTGGCAATCCCCTGGTAGCGGCGCGCGTGGCGGTCGAAGACCCGGCGCCCGGTAAGCTGGCCCGTCGTGACCGATCGCCCCAGCCTGCGGCTGCACGACACGGCAACCGGCGCCGTGCGTGAATTTATCCCGCTGCGGCCCGGTCATGTGTCTATTTATCTATGCGGTGCCACCGTGCAGGCGCCGCCGCATATCGGCCATGTCCGCAGCGGCGTGGCGTTCGACGTATTGCGCCGGTGGCTCACCGCCCGTGGCTACGACGTCGCCTTCGTGCGCAACGTGACCGACATCGACGACAAGATCCTCACCAAGGCCGCCGCGGCGGGCCGGCCCTGGTGGGAGTGGGCCGCCACCTACGAACGTGAGTTCACCGCCGCCTATGACGCGCTGGGGGTGCTGCCGCCGTCGGCCGAACCGCGCGCCACCGGACACATCACCCAGATGGTCGAGCTGATCCAGCGCCTGATCGACTCCGGACACGCCTACACCGGCGGCGGCGACGTGTACTTCGACGTGCTCAGCTACCCCGACTACGGCCAGCTGTCCGGTCATCGGATCGACGACGTGCACCAGGGCGAGGGGGTCGCCACCGGCAAGCGCGATCCGCGCGACTTCACGCTGTGGAAAGGCGCCAAGCCCGGTGAGCCCAGCTGGCCCACGCCGTGGGGACCGGGCCGTCCGGGCTGGCACCTGGAGTGTTCGGCGATGGCCCGGACCTACCTCGGCGCCGAATTCGACATCCACTGCGGTGGGATGGATCTGGTCTTCCCGCACCATGAGAACGAGATCGCCCAGAGTCGCGCCGCCGGGGACGGATTCGCGAACTATTGGCTGCACAACGGCTGGGTCACCCTGGGCGGCGAGAAGATGAGCAAGTCGCTGGGCAATGTGCTGTCGATGTCGGCGGTGCTGCAGCGGGTTCGGCCCGCCGAACTGCGGTACTACCTGGGCAGCGCGCACTACCGGTCGATGCTCGAGTTCTCCGAGACCGCGCTGCGCGACGCCGTCAACGCCTACGTCGGCATCGAGGACTTCTTGCACCGGGTGCGCAGCCGGGTGGGTGCGGTGAATCTGGGCACCTGGACACCGCGGTTCGCCGCCGCGCTCGACGACGACCTGTCGGTGCCGATCGCCCTGGCCGAGGTGCACCGGACACGCGCGGAGGGCAACCGGGCGCTGGACTCCGGCGACCACGAGGGCGCGCTGGCCGCGGCTGGTGCGATCCGGGCGATGATGGACGTGCTGGGCTGCGACCCGCTCAACGAGCGCTGGGAGTCGCGCGATGAGACCTCCGCGGCGCTGGCTGCGGTCGACGTCCTGGTTCGCGCCGAGCTGGAACGCCGGGAAACCGCTCGCGCGGAACGGGATTGGCAACTGGCCGACGAGATCCGCTGCCGACTCAAGGACGCCGGCATCGAGGTCACCGACACCGGGGATGGTCCGCAATGGTCACTGCTGGTGGAGGGGTCTGAGTAGATGGCCGGAAATTCCAAGCGCAAGGGTGCGGTGCGCAAGCCCGGCACCAAGAAGGGCCCGACGGTCGGCTCCGGCGGCCAGCGGCGACGCGGGCTCGAAGGCCGCGGCGCCACGCCGCCGGCCCACAAGCGCGAATACCACCCGGCGGCCAAAGCGGCCAAACGCGCGGCCAAACAGCGCGCCTACCGGACCGCCAAGCGCACCGACGAGAACGAGACCGTGCTGGGCCGCAACCCGGTCCTGGAGTGCCTGCGTGCCGGAATCCCGGCCACCGCGCTGTATGTGGCGCTGGGGGCCGAGGCCGATGAGCGCCTGACCGAATCGGTCACCCGGGCAGCCGATTCCGGATTGCCGATCCTGGAGGTTCCGCGGTCCGACCTGGACAAGATGACCACCAATGGTCTGCACCAGGGCATCGCGCTGCAGGTTCCGCCGTACGCCTATGCCCACCCCGACGATCTGCTGGCCGCCGCCCGGCAGGATGCCGCGCCTGCGCTGCTGGTCGCGCTGGACAACATCTCCGATCCACGCAACCTGGGAGCCATCGTGCGCTCGGTGGCGGCGTTCGGCGGACACGGCGTGGTGATCCCGCAGCGTCGCTCGGCGTCGGTGACCGCGGTGGCGTGGCGCACCAGTGCCGGTGCGGCAGCGCGCATTCCGGTGGCACGGGCGGCAAACCTGAACCAAACCCTGAAAGCGTGGGCGGACCGCGGCCTGCAGATCGTCGGGCTGGACGCCGGCGGCGACACCATGGTCGACGACCTCGACGGCGCCGGCCCGATGGTGCTGGTCGTCGGTTCCGAGGGCAAGGGGCTGTCCCGACTGGTCCGGCAGAACTGCGACGCCATCGTGTCGATTCCGATGTCCGGACCCACCGAGTCGCTCAACGCATCGGTGGCCGCCGGGGTGGTACTGGCCGAGATCGCCCGCCAGCGACGGTGATTCGCCGCGCTTTCCTCGCGGCGGCGCTGGTCGCCGCGGTGGTGAGTCCGTCGTCAACGGCCGCCGCGCAACCGCCGACGTTCGATCTGCAGGCGCATCGCGGCGGCCGGGGCGAGACCACCGAGGAGTCGCTGCGGGCCTTCGCCAAGTCGCTCGAGCTGGGGGTCAGCACGCTGGAGTTGGACATCGTGTTGACTCGCGATGCCCAGCCGCTGGTGTGGCACGACCCGGTGATCGAACCGGCGAAGTGCGCCGACACCGGCCCGGCCTTCGTCGGCGACCCCGACTACCCGTACGTGGGCAAGCGGGTAGCCGATCTCACCCTCGCCCAGATCCACACCCTGGACTGCGGACAGCTACTGCCGGAGTTCCCTGACGCGGAAGTGTTGCGGCACAACGTGATCGCGACTTTGCCGGAGGTCTTCGCGCTCGCCGGCCACACGGGCATCCGCTACAACATCGAGACCAAGGTCGACGCGCACAACCCGCAGCAGATCGTCGACGTGACCCTGGCTGCGGTGCGCGCCGCCGGCAAGCTGGACGCCGTCGACATCCAGAGCTTCGACTGGCGCACCCTGGCGTTGGTGCGCGCCGCCGAACCGGCCATTCCGCTGGTCGCGCTCTGGGAGGAGGGGCCCGACCCGATCTCCGGCGCGGTGGCGGCCGGCGCCGACGTCGTGTCGCCGGACTACTCGGTGGTGGATCGAGCATTCGTGCAACGCGCACATGCGGCTGGGCTGCGGGTGATCCCGTGGACGGTCAACGACGCCGACGCCATGCGCCGGCAGATCGCCGCAGGAGTCGACGGAATCATCACCGACTATCCGGCGCGGGCGCGTGCCGTCATGGCCGAGCTCGGTATGCCGTTGCCGCCCGCCTACCGGGTCGGTTAGACACCGAGCAGCCGAGCACCGGCCCACAGGGCCAGCACTGCCACTCCCAGCGTGGCCGGAACCGTGCACAGCCCCAGGCGGGTGTATTCGCCGACTCCGGCCGCAACGCCATAGCGGCGCAACACCCGGCGCCACAGCAGGTTCGACAGCGAGCCGGTGTAGCTGAGGTTGGGGCCGATGTTGACCCCGATCAACACCGCCAGCACCGCGAGTGGGCCGCTCGGTGCCACCAAGGGCACCAGCACCAGCGTCGCCGGCAGATTGTTGACCACGTTGGCCAGCACTGCGGCCACCGCCGCGATGCCCAGCAGCGCCGGCAGACCCGATCCCGCCGGCAGCACCGTGGTCATCTGTGCGCCCAGCCCGTTGTCGACGACGGCGCGCACCACCACGCCGAGGGCCAGCACGAACACCAGGAAGCCGGGGTTGGCGGCCCGCAGAATGCCGGCCGGGGTGCTGCGCCGCTGTGCCAGCCCTCGGGCGGCCAACACGGCCGCACCCGCGACGGCCGCCCACGCCGCCGGTACGCCGAATGTCTCGGCGACCACGAAACCGGCGAGCGTCAGCCCCAGCACCACCAGCACGAACACCGGAACCGGGGGCGGCGGGCCGGCGTGCTGATGCACCGGTGAGGCCCGCAGATCGGCCCGGAAAAACCAGCGGAAGATCAGGTAGACGACCGCGGTGGTGGCCAGCCACGGCGCCGTCATCAGCGCGGTGAACCTCACGAACGACAAGCCGGCTTGGTTGAACGCCAGCAGATTGGTCAGGTTCGACACCGGCAGCAGCAGCGACGCCGTGTTGGCCAGGTGCGCGGTCGCGTAAGCGTGTTGGCGCATCGGGGCGTGGCGGCGGCGGGCCATCATCAGCACCACTGGCGTCAGCAGCACCACCGTCGCGTCCAGGCTCAGCACCGCGGTCAGACCCGCGGCGATCACGAAGACGCGGCGCAGCAGATGGTGCGGCGGGCCGACGTCGGCACGTGCCATCGCCGCGCCGGCCGCCTCGAACAGGCCCTCGTCGTCACAGAGCTGCGCCAGCACCAGCACCGCGCCCAGGAACGCGACGACGTGCAGCAGCGTGGCCGCTTCGGCGACTGCGTCGTGCATCGAGATCGCGCCGGTGGCAACCAGGATGACCGCGGCCGGCACTGCCGCGAACATCTCCGGCCAGCCCCGCGGGCGGGCCACCGCGAACCCCAGCACCACGGCAAGCAGCAGCAGTGCGAGAGCCAGGTTCAGGCCCACGGATCCTCACGACGCCACACCGTGGGCAGGTGTAGCCCGACCCCGTCGGCCTCGGCGAGCTCGCTGAGAACCCGCATCGTGACGTCGAGGTCGTCGCCGGCGTAGGGCAAGGCGCGCAACGGTTTCGACAGCGGCCAGAAGAAGTCGTCCCAGTGGATCGCCACCACCGTCTTGGCTCCGACCGCGCGCACCGTTTCCGACCAGTAGTCCACCAGGTATTGCCGGGGCTGCAAGCCGAGCTGGCCCACGCCCAGGTACGCGACCTCGGCGCGGTGCCCGGCCAGTGCCCCGGGGATGAACCCGGCGCTGCCGACGATCAACAGGCGTCGGCCGGACGGGCGGTGGGCCACCAGCACCGACCATGCCTCACCGCACCGGTACGCCGCGGTCGGCACCGGTGGTATGACCGGTTCGGTGATCAGTCCGGGAAACCGATCCGGTGGGCAATGATGCGACTCGACCAGGGTGACGTCGTAGGAGCCCAACGTGATCGGTTCGGCCGGGGCGGCGACGACGAGTCGATCCTCGGACAGACCGTGCCCGCGTCCGACATTGGCGGTCGACTCGCCGCCCACCAAGACCGCCCCGGTGCGCTCGGCGACCACCGCCGAGTCCATCACATGGTCGAAGTGGGTGTGCACCGCGATGATCCCCGCCAGCTCCTGCACCCCGGCGCGGGACAGGCAGCCGTCGATGCGGGCCGGTGACGGTGACAGCTTGCCGAACGCCGCCCGCAGCAGGCCGGGCCGGGAGAAGAAGCCGTCGGTCATCAGCGCCGACGACCCGTCGTCAACCAGCAGTGTGGAGACCCCGAGCCAGGTCATCGACAGCGGCGCGCCCGGCGCCGCGGAGGGTACGTCGAACCGGTCGGTGTACCGGCCGATGTCGGGGCGGCCGAGCTTGAGACGCATCCGCTCAGGCTAACGGGGCGGCGGTGGCGCCCCTGATCCTGGCTGTCTCGGGCATCGCGGTCAGGTAGAGCACGAAACCCGCGCCGGCCACCGCTGCCAGGGCGATGAACGCCGTGTCGTAGCCGGCGGCCGAGACGATATGGCCGGCGATGAAGTTCGACAAAGCGGCGCCGACACCGCAGGCCGCGGTGATGGCCCCCAGGCTGACGTTGAAGCGGCCGGTGCCGTGCGTGACATCCTGCACCACCAGCGGGAACAGTGCACCGAAGATCCCCGCTCCCACCCCGTCGAGCAACTGCACCCCGACCAGCCAGTAGGAGTTGTCCCAGACCGGGTAGAGCAGCCCCCGGAAGGTCAGCACCGCGAACCCCACCAGGAAGATCGGTTTGCGACCCCAGACATCGGCTTTGGAGCCGGTCAGATAGGCCACCGGCACCATCACCAGCTGGGCGGCCACGATGCACGCCGCCATCAGAGCGGTGCCGACCTCGGTGTTGACCAGAGCCAGTTCCTGGCCGACCAACGGCAGCATCGCCGCGTTGGCGAAGTGGAACATCACCACGGTCGCGCCGAACACCAGCAGTTGCCGGTTGCGCAGCAGCACCGCGAATCCCGATGGCTGCGGATGGGGCTCGCCGGCCAGATGATCCATGCCCCGGGCGACGTCGTGATCGATCGCGGAGTCGGGGACGCGCAGCGTCGCCACCACGCTCAGCGCGGCCATGGCGGCCAGCATCCAGAACACCACGACCGGGCCGTAGAAGTAGGCCAGGCCCCCGGTGGCGGCCGCGGTCGCGGCATTGCCGGCGTGGTTGAACGATTCGTTGCGGCCGAGCCGTTTTGCGAACATACGTGGACCGACCACACCGAGGGTGATCGCGGCCAGCGCCGGAGCGAACACCGAAGCCGCGATTCCGGTCAGCAACTGCAACGCCGCGACGCTGTAGAAGCCGGGGAACAGCGGCATGGCCAATGCCGCCGCCGTGACCGCCAGCGCACCGACAACGAGCAGTGCGCGCTTGGCGGTGGTTCGGTCGACCAAGGCACCCACCGGGGTCTGCGCCACGACCGCGGCGATCCCGCCGATCGCCATCACGAGGCCGATCGACGCCTGGTCCCAATGGTGGGTCACCAGCAGGTAGACCGACAGATAGGGGCCCAGCCCGTCGCGCACGTCGGCCAGGGTGAAGTTCAACAGGTCCAGCGCGTGCGCCAGCCGGCGCGGAATCGGATCCGCCACCGGTTCTGAATCTGGTGAACCGGTGCGCATCTTCTTCGAAACTGGGACTAGACCTTGGGACTGTCGTCGTCGCCGATCAGCAACCGGACCGCCAGGTCCAGGCGGGTGCTGAAATCGGTGGCCGACGCCCGCCGGGTCAGCCAGGCGAGCAGGTTGGACAGCCACACATCCGAGATCACCCGGGAGATGTGGTACTGCTCCTCGGTGGGCTCGCCGTCGCTCATGGCCCCGGCGAACATCGAGTCGATCAATTTCTGGACATGGTCGACTTCGCCGGCCGCCGAGGCGTCGGCGAAGACATAGGCCCGGGTCATGGCCTCGGTGAGCAGCGGGTTGCGCTGCATCGCGCGGTTGAGTTTGTTGACCACCAGGTTGAGCCGCTGGTGGCGAGTGGTGGCGGCGAACGTCGCCGGATCGGTCTTGGTGTCCACCCGCGCGATCTCCCGGCCCATCGCCGAGACCAGTAGGTGAACCTTCGAAGGGAAGTAGCGGTACAGGGTGCCGACGGCCACGTCCGCACGGTCGGCGACCGCACGCATCTGCACCGCGTCGTAGCCTCCCTTGGAGGCGATCGCCAGCGTCGCGTCGAGGATGCGCTTGCGGCGTTCGCGTTGCGCTTCGGAGCCCAGGTCGGATTCAGTCAGCACAGCGACGTTGACCACCTCGCGCGGTTGGCTGGCCGATCCGCGGCCCGCGGTGCCCTCAGCTGGTGACGTCATGTGCTGCGCGGCTCCCTCCGTCGATCTGCTGGCCCATAACGATACGCACCGCGGTGTCGAGTTTCCGTACTCCCGACGCCGGCCGGACCCAACGTGTCCAGCCACAACGGTTCGACTTGACGCTCGGACGCTGGCACTATTAGAACACGTTCTAGTGGTTGGTGGGGGCGTTCGTGACCCGCCTCTCCCAAGCCCGTTTCGACCCGGAGGAGCCCAGCGTGTCCGTGAGTACCACCGACGAACAGCTCGCTGCCCGCGAGCTGGTCCGCGACTGGGCCGCCGCCGCGGGCACCACCGAGGCGATTCGTGCCGCGGAATTGGGCGAAACCGATTCCTGGCGAGCCGTTTTCGCGCGCCTGGCCGAGCTGGGCCTGTTCGGGGTGGCGGTGCCCGAGGAGTCCGGCGGGGCCGGCGGGCGTCTCGAGGATCTCTGCGCGATGGTCGACGAGGCCGCGAAGGCCCTGGTCCCCGGGCCGGTGGCGACCACCGCGCTGGCCACCCTGGTGGTCACCGATCCGGCGCTGGCCGAAGCCCTGGCCGCCGGCGAACGGGTGGCCGGGGTGGTGACCGACCCGTCCGCGGCGACGGTGAGTTTCGATGCCGCGGCCGGCCAGGCCACCGGCACCGCGGATCGGGTGCTCGGCGCCACCACCGACGGGCTGCTGCTGCTACCAGCCGGCCAGGACGGCCAGGCCTGGATCCTGGTGGACGCCCGCGCGGACGGGGTGGTGGTCGAGCCGCTGGCTGCCACCGACTTCTCCCGGCCACTGGCCAAGGTGACGCTGTCGGCAGCCCCGGCCGTGCCGCTGGAGGCCGGCAGCCGGGTGGAGAACCTGGTGGTCACGGTGCTGGCCGCCGAGGCCGCCGGGGTGGCCCGCTGGGCGTTGGACACCGCCGTCGAATACGCCAAGGTGCGTGAACAGTTCGGCAAGCCGATCGGCAGCTTCCAGGCCGTCAAGCACCTGTGTGCGGAGATGCTGTGCCGGGCCGACCAGGCCGCCGTGGCCGCCAGCGATGTGGCGCGCGCCGCAGCCGACCCCGATGACCAGCAGTTCGCGATTGCGGCCGCGGTGGCCGCCGCCATCTGCATCGACGCCGCCAAGGCCAATGCCAAGGACTGCATCCAGGTCCTCGGCGGCATCGGCATCACCTGGGAGCACGACGCGCACCTGTACCTGCGCCGGGCATACGGCATCGGGCAGGCACTGGGCGGGCCCGAGCGCTGGCTGCGCCGCACCGCCGCACTGACCCGCGACGGCCTGCGCCGCCGGCTGGAGGTCGACCTCGGCTCGGACGATGTGGCCACCGACGTCCGGCCCGAGATCGCTGCGGAGGTGGCCCGCATTGCGGCGTTGCCGACCGATCAGCGTCAGGTGGCGCTGGCCGAATCGGGCCTGCTGGCACCGCACTGGCCAGCGCCCTACGGACGCGCGGCCGGCCCCGCCGAGCAGCTGGTGATCGACCAGGAACTCGCCGCGGCCGGCGTCGGACGTCCCGACCTGGTGGTCGGCTGGTGGGCGGCTCCGACGATTCTCGAGCACGGCACGCCCGAGCAGATCGAGCGCTTCATCCCGGCCACTCTGACCGGTGAGGTGTTCTGGTGCCAGTTGTTCTCCGAGCCGGGCGCCGGCTCAGACCTGGCGGCGCTGCGCACCAAGGCGGTGAAGGTCGACGGCGGCTGGCGGTTGACCGGTCAGAAGGTCTGGACGTCGCGAGCCCACGACTCGCAGTGGGGCGTCTGCCTGGCCAGAACCGATCCCGACGCGCCCAAACATAAGGGCATCACCTACTTCCTGGTCGATATGGCCGCCGAGGGCATCGACATCCGGCCGCTGCGGGAGATCACCGGCGAGGCCCTGTTCAACGAGGTCTTCCTCGACGACGTATTCGTCCCCGACGAGCAGGTGGTCGGCGGCGTCAATGACGGCTGGCGGCTGGCCCGCACCACCCTGGCCAACGAGCGCGTCGCGATCGCCGGCGGCACCGCGTTGGGCAACCCGATGGAGGAGCTGCTGAAGACCCTGGCGGATCGGGAGCCCGACACCGCCACCGCCGAGCGGCTGGCCCGGCTGATCATCGCCGCGCAGGCGGGTTCGCTGCTGGATCAACGCATCGCCCAGCTTGCGGTCGGCGGCCAAGACCCCGGCTCGGAGTCCTCGGTGCGCAAGCTGATCGGGGTGCGCTATCGCCAGGAGCTGGCCGAGTTCCGGATGGACGTGGCCGACGGGGCCGGCGCGGTGGCCGGGCGCGAGGTGCACGACTTCCTCAACACTCGGTGCCTGTCGATCGCCGGGGGCACCGAGCAGATCCTGTTGACGCTGGCCGCCGAGCGGCTGCTGGGGCTGCCGCGCGGGTAGCTCACCGCTGTCGCGCTGGCCGTCGGTCGCGTAGCTTTCCGTCACCGCGGGTACCCACTGTCGGAATCGCAGCCGACGAACGGAGTACTGGGTGCCGGGCCGAATCGAGGTCGATGGCGTTACGCCGGTTGTGTCCTGCCGCAGGCACCCCGCCCCGCAGCAACTGCGCACGCTGCGATTCCACTCGATCGACAACGACGCGCTGTTGGCCTACAGCAAATTTGATCCGGCCAGCGGTGACACGGTGCTGGGCATGGCGCCCTACGAGCGGTTCTGGGTGCGTGACGAGAGCGGGGAGGAGTACCAATGGGGGCAGGACAATTACGTGCGACTCGACCCGGTGATGAGCGCGCAAGCGCGAACCGAGCAACTGCATCGGAGGTGAAGACCCGATGACACGAAGCAAACACCAGGCCGGTGGGCTGGCCGTGAACCTCGAAGATGTCGACCGGCTGATGTCCGGCGTGCACTACGACCCGCACGCGATCCTCGGCGCCCACGACGACGGTGAACACACCGTGATCCGAACTCTGCGCCCCGGTGCGCACGCGGTGGCGGTCTTGGTCGGCGGTAGCCGGATCCCGATGCAACACCTGGGCGAGGGGCTGTTCGCCGCAACGCTGCCGTTCGCCGACCTGATCGACTATCGGCTGCAGATCGACTATCCGGGCGCCGCCGAACCGCTGGTGGTGGCGGACGGGTATCGCTTTCTGCCGACGCTGGGCGAGATCGACCTGCACCTGTTCGCCGAGGGGCGACACGAACGGCTTTGGGAGGTGCTTGGCGCCCATCCCCGCACGTTCACCACCCCGGACGGGACGGTGACCGGGGTGTCGTTCGCGGTATGGGCGCCCAACGCCAAGGGAATCGGCTTGATCAGTGACATCACCGGTTGGGACGGTATCGGAGCGCCCATGCGGGCGCTCGGTTCTTCCGGTGTGTGGGAACTGTTCTGGCCGGACTTTCCGGTCGGCGGGCTGTACAAGTTTCGGGTTCACGGCGCAGACGATGTCGTCACCGAGCGGGCCGACCCGATGGCGTTCGCCGCCGAAACCCCGCCGCACACCGCGTCGCGCGTGACTACCAGTCGCTACACCTGGAGCGACAGCGACTGGATGAGCCGGCGAGCCACCGCCAACCCGGCGTTCGAGGCGATGAGCATCTACGAGGTCCATCTGGGGTCCTGGCGCCCTGGGCTGAGCTACCGGCAGCTTGCCGTGGAATTGACGGACTACGTTGTGCAGCAGGGGTTCACCCACGTCGAACTGCTACCGGTCGCCGAGCACCCGTTCGGCGGGTCGTGGGGCTATCAGGTCACCTCGTACTACGCGCCGACCGCTCGCTTCGGCACGCCCGACGATTTCCGTGCGTTGGTCGACGCGCTGCACCGTGCCGGCATCGGAGTGATTGTGGACTGGGTGCCGGCGCACTTCCCGAAAGACGCCTGGGCATTGGGCCGCTTCGACGGCACCCCGCTGTACGAGCACGCTGATCCGCACCGCGGCGAGCAGCTCGACTGGGGCACCTATGTGTTCGACTTCGGCCGGCCTGAAGTGCGCAACTTTTTGGTGGCCAATGCGCTGTACTGGCTCCTCGAGTTCCACATCGACGGGCTGCGGGTGGATGCCGTGGCCTCGATGCTCTACCTGGACTACTCGCGACCCGAGGGCGGCTGGACACCCAACGTCCACGGCGGTCGAGAGAATCTGGAGGCGGTGCAGTTCCTGCAGGAGATGAACGCAACCGCACATAAGTCGGCGCCCGGTATCGTCACCATAGCGGAGGAATCGACCTCGTGGCCCGGCGTTTCCAGGCCGACAAGCCTTGGCGGGCTGGGCTTTTCGATGAAGTGGAACATGGGCTGGATGCACGACACCCTGGCCTATCTCGGTCACGACCCGGTGCACCGCTCCTACCATCACCACGAGATGACCTTCTCGATGCTCTATGCCTACAGCGAGAACTTCGTGCTGCCCATCAGCCATGACGAAGTGGTGCACGGCAAGGGCACGCTATGGAGCCGCATGCCTGGCGACGACCATGCCAAGGCGGCCGGGGTGCGCAGCCTGCTGGCCTACCAGTGGGCGCACCCCGGCAAGCAGCTGCTGTTCATGGGCCAGGAGTTCGGCCAGCGCGCCGAGTGGTCGCAGGAACGGGGGTTGGACTGGTTCCAGCTCGACGCATCCGGTGAACAGGGCGGATTCTCTGCCGGAATCCAGTGCCTGGCACGCGATCTCAATGCCGTGTACCGCAGCCGCCCCGCGCTGTGGAGCCAAGACATCAACCCGGCCGGTTATTCCTGGATCGACGCCAACGACTCCGCCAACAATGTGCTGAGCTTTTTGCGTTACGCGGCGGACGGATCGGTGCTGGCGGCGGTGTTCAACTTCTCCGGTGTGGCGCACACCGACTACCATCTGGGCCTGCCGTTCGCCGGCCGGTGGCGCGAGATACTCAACACCGATGCCGTCGACTACAAGGGCGGCGGCGCCGGCAATCTCGGTGGCGTGGACGCCGTCGACGAGCCTCGTCACGGCCGCCCGGCCTCCGCCGTACTGGTGCTGCCCCCGCTGTCGGCGCTGTGGCTCGAACCTGCCCAGTGATGGCTGCGACGCGGTGTCAGGCGGCGGTCAGCCGAGTCAGCGCCCGCAGCGGAATGGGCAGCCAGGCCGGCCGGTGGCGGGCCTCGTAGCCGGCCTCATAGACCGCCTTGTCCACTTCGTAGGCGGCCAGTAACGCGGCGCTGTCACGCGGGTCGGCGCCAGATTCGGCCCCATAGCCCTCACAGAAGGCGCTGCGGCAGCGGTCCAGCCACTCGCGGGCGCGGGTGGCCAGTTGCCGGTCGTGGCCATCACGCGACACGTCGGCCAGTTTCCCGTACGCGGCGTACTCGTAGGACCGCAGCACCCCCGCGACATCTCGCAGCGGCGAGTCCGGCCTGCGACGCTCCGACAACGGCGCGCCGGGCTCGCCTTCGAAATCGATCAGCAGCCACCCGTTCGGGGTACGCAGCACCTGACCCAGATGCAAGTCGCCGTGGACTCGCTGCACCGTGATCTTCTCGTCGGCCAGTGCCGCGAATCGTTGTTCGATCGCAGCCATGTGGGGGCGCAGCTCGGGCACCGTCTCCGCCGTCGCCGCCAGCCGCGACAGCAGCGTCTGCGCCGGGAAGACCGACTCCGACGTCCCGAGGCTTTCGGCGAGTGTCCGGTGCACCGACGCGACAGCCTCACCGAGCCGGTACGACTCGCCGGCGAAGTCGCCGCCCACTTCATAGGCGTACAGGTCGGCTTCGGCGAACAGATCGCGCACACTCGCGGTCGCCATCGCCCAGCCTTCGGCGGAGTTCATCGCGTATTCGCTGACCATGCCCAATGCGTAGGTCAGCACGCCGGAGTCGCCCGGCAACTCGATCCGGTAGGAGCCCAACAGTCGCGGCACGTGGGGGTTGGCGGCCCGGCCCAGCGCCGCGTTGAGCTCGATGTCCGGGTTGATGCCGTCTCTGGGTCGCCGGAACACCTTGAGGACCACTTTCTCCTCGACGATGACGCTGGTGTTGCTCTGCTCGGCTTCCGATACGCGAGAGTCGGCCCGGACCGGCAGCGCTGCCCCCGGCTCCGGTGCGAACGTGACGTCGCCCCGCTGGGCCGACGAATCGATCAGTGACAACAAGACTCGGGTGGTCGCGGCGTCATACAGCGCGTCATAGGCGGTGTGGCCCGCATGGGTTCCGATCATCGCGATCTGGGCGTATTCCGGCGCCAGGTCCACGTCCCAGGCGACTATCACCTGGTAGCGATCGGCGGTGCCGTCGGTGTAGCCGACATCGATCAGCACCAGCTGCAGCCCGTCACCCAGCTCCTGCACCACAACGGAATCTGCGTTCCTCAGTTGCCGATTCCGTCCCGCGTACCAGCGTCGGGTCGGTAGCCATTCCGCCCACGGCAGGCCCGCTGGTTCGCCGGTGCCACCAGTCATGACATGTCCTCCTTCGACTCGCATGGCTCGCACAGCTGAAACCAGTAGAAGCCGTGCCCGGGCAGCGTGAGCAGGTATGGGAGTTTTCCGATTCGGGGAAATTCCACGGACCCGGTGAGTTCCACCGGCGTATGGCCGTCCCAGTGCTGCAGATTCAATTCGATCGGCTGCGGAAACCGGGACAGGTTGTTGACGCACAAGACGGTGTTCCCCTCGTCGCCCGAGATCTCCCGCACGTAGGCCAGCACTGACGGATTGGACCCGCCCAATTCCCGGAACCCGCCAAGGGCGAAAGCTTCATAACGGCGCCGGATGGCGAGCATGGTTCGGGTCCAGTTGAGCAACGACGTCGAGGTGTCGCGTTGCGATTCGACGTTGACCGACTGATGGCCGTAGACCGCGTCTTGAATGGGCGGCAGATAGAGGCGACCGGGGTTCGCGGTGGAGAAACCGGCATTGCGGTCGGGTGTCCACTGCATCGGGGTGCGCACCGCGTCCCGGTCGCCCAGCCAGATGATGTCCCCCATGCCTATCTCGTCACCGTAGTAGAGGATCGGGGAGCCGGGCAACGACAGCAACAGGGCGGTAAACAGCTCGATCTGGTTGCGGTCTTTGTCCAGCAGTGGAGCCAGCCGGCGCCGGATCCCCACATTCGCCTTCATCCGAGGGTCTTTCGCGTATTCGGCGTACATATAGTCACGCTCGTCGTCGGTGACCATCTCCAAGGTCAACTCGTCATGGTTGCGCAGGAAGATTCCCCACTGCGCCAGATGCGGGATCGGCGGAGTCTGCGCCATGATCTCTGAAATCGGGAAGCGTGACTCGCGGCGCACCGCCATGAAAATGCGTGGCATCAGCGGGAAGTGGAATGCCATGTGGCATTCGTCGCCGCCGGTGTCGGGGTCGCCGAAATATTCGACCACGTCGGTGGGCCATTGATTGGCCTCGGCCAGCAGCACCGCGCCGGGGAACTCGTCGTCGACAACCTTGCGGCAGCGTTTCAGGAAATCATGTGTCTCGGGCAGGTTTTCGCAGTTGGTTCCCTCTCTCTCGAACAGGTATGGCACCGCGTCCAAACGAAAACCGTCGATGCCGAGGTTCAGCCAGAACCGCAGCACGTCGATCATGGCCTCCTGCACCGCCGGGTTGTCGTAGTTCAGGTCGGGCTGGTGGGAGAAGAATCGGTGCCAATAGAACTGGCGGCGAACCGGGTCAAAGGTCCAGTTGGACTCTTCGGTGTCGACGAAGATGATCCGTGCGTCGGCGTACCGCTCGCTGGTGTCGCTCCACACGTAGTAGTCGCCGTGGGGGCCGTCCGGGTCCTGGCGCGACTGTTGAAACCACGGATGACTGTCGGAGGTGTGGTTCATCACCAGGTCGGTGATGACCCGGATGCCCCGTCGGTGCGCAGCGTCGAGCAGTTCGACGAAGTCATCGACGGTGCCGAACTCCGGCAAAACCTTGTAGAAGTCCCGGATGTCGTAGCCGCCGTCGCGCAACGGCGAGTCGTAGAACGGCGGCAGCCACAGGCAGTCGACGCCGAGCCACTGCAGGTAGTCCAGCTGCTCGGTCAGGCCGCGCAGGTCACCGATGCCGTCGCCGTTGGAGTCGTAGAACGCCCGGACCAGCACCTCGTAGAACACCGCACGTTTGAACCAGACGGGGTCCGCAGGCAGTGCCGCGGCATCGCCGAAGTCGTCTGCGCTCGGGTGCTCGACGATGCCGTCCTCGACATGGCTACCCGATGCGGGGTCTGGTGGGTCCTGACCAAATTCGTGGTGAGCGTCGATGGCCATATCTCGACTTGTACCCCATTCCGCACGTGATTACCTGCCGGATGTTTCGTGACCTTCGTCGGGCGAGAACAACGCCGCGATGCGGGCGATCCTCGGGTCGGCTTGCAGCTGCTCAAGAGGTTGGGGCAGCGGCAGCCGCCAGTTCGGGTATTGGTCGACGGTGCCGGGCAGGTTGGGCTGACACGGCTCGGCCAGCACGTCGTAAGGGGAGACCAGCTTCAGCCGGCTCGGGGTGGCCGCCAAGAAGCGGTGCAGGGCGTCGATGATCGTCTGCTCATCCGGCGCCCCGGTGTCCTCGGGCCCCAGCAGCCCTTCGGAACGCAGCAGCGCGAGCCACTCGGCGCGTTCTTTGTCGGCGGCGGCCTGCGCGGCCGCCACGTCGTCGAGCAGCCCCCGGGTGGCGCGTGCCCGCACATGCTCGGCGCGGAAGAACCCGGCCGCGGTGGGCAGGTCGTGGGTGGAAATGCTGGCGGCCACCCGCGACGGCCACTTCGCCGGCGGAAGCAACGGCTGGCCGGGGGCCGACTCATCGCGGGTGAACCAGGAGACCGCGCAGCCCAGCATTCCGTTGTCGGCCAGTGCCCGGGTGACTTCCGGTTCGACGGTTCCCAGGTCCTCGCCGATGACGACCGCGTTGGCGCGATGCGCCTCCAGCGCCAGAACCGCGAGCATGACGTCGGCGTCGTAGTGCACGTAGGTACCGCGATC
This sequence comes from Mycolicibacter heraklionensis, assembly GCF_019645815.1. Lineage (NCBI taxonomy): Bacteria > Bacillati > Actinomycetota > Actinomycetes > Mycobacteriales > Mycobacteriaceae > Mycobacterium > Mycobacterium heraklionense. The sequence continues at coordinate 4,454,483 of NZ_CP080997.1, read as the reverse complement.
GGGGCCCTCACCGGGTGGGATCCACCACAGCCGCCACAAGCCGGCGACGTGGTCGATGCGCACACCGTCCGCGTGGGCCAGCACGGCCCGCAGCATGTCGCGCACCGCGGTGTAGCCGGTGGCCGCCAAGCGGTCCGGCCGCCAGGGCGGTAGCCGCCAGTCCTGGCCCCGAGGGCTGAAGGTGTCCGGAGGCGCACCGACACTGGCCTGCACGGCCAGCACGTCGGCCAGGGCCCAGGCATCGGCGCCCTCGCCGTCGACGCCGACTGCCAGGTCATGCAGCACTCCCAGCGCCATGCCGGAGTCTTTGGCGGCGGCCTGGACCGCCAGCAGCTGCTCCGCGCAGCGCTGCTGCACCCAGGCATGGAACGCGACCCGCGGCGCGAGCTCTCGGCGGGCCGCCGCGACCGCTGAGCCGGTTGCGTCGCGCAGCGGCGCCGGCCAACTCGACCACCGCCCGCCATGACGTTCGGCCAGCGCGCAGTAGGTCGCCCAGTCGCGCAATGCCCTGTTCTCCGACGACTCGTCAACGGGGCAGGGGCGACCCTCGGCACGCCAGAGCAACTCCAGGGCCGCGCGTTTGGCCGCCCAGACCAGGTCGTAGTCGATTCGCGCGGTGTCCGCAGCCACCCGTAGCGCGTCGACTTCCGCCCGGGTGTCCGGATCGGCGCGGTGGTAGGCGGCGAGGTCGACGATGCTCAGTGCCAGCGGGTTGGCAAACCGCCGGCTCGACGGCGTATACGGCGACGGCTGCACCGGATGCGTCGGTCCCGGCGCGTGCAGCGGATTGAGCAGGACCGCCCCGGCGCCGTGTTCGGTGGCAGTCCAGGCCACCCAATCCCGCAGGTCTGACAGGTCGCCGATGCCCCAGGAGCGCGCGGACCGCAACGCGTACAACTGCAGCATCCATCCCCACGTGGCCGGCGCCTGCGGCACCCGGGCGGGAGCCGCCACCAGCGTGACTTCCTGGCCATTGCGCAGCTGAAGTCGGTACCAGCCCGCAGCCAGCTCGGCGGGCAGTTCATCGCGCACCACCGTGCGCTCGCCGTCCTCGCTCAGCACCGCGGCGGCCCCCGGGAACGACAGGGGCAGTCCGGTCACCCGGACGGCGGCCGTGGGTGGCGCCGCACCCGCACGCCGGCGTTCGTTCAGCCTGGCCAACTCACGACGACGGTCGGCTTCGTTGCCGGCCTCGACTTCGAGCAGCCGAAGCACCCGGACCACGACGTCGGTGTCGACCTGCACCAACTCGCGCCGTTCGTTGCGGTAGGCGGTCGCCACGCCGTGTGCCGTTGCCAGCCGGCGCAGGTCATCAGCCACCACGACAACGTCTATACCCGCGTTGGGGGCGTTTCAACAACGGCCACCGTAATGTCGTAGGCGGCCATAGTTTGACCGTCCGGCAGGCGGGTAGCCAGCACCGGCAAAGGTGCGTGGAATCGAAAGTCCTGACGAGGTTGGGTGAGTATGAGCGTTACGCACACCGTCTGGCCGGGCAACAGCGCCCCGCTCGGTGCCAGCTACGACGGTGGGGGAACCAACTTCGCCCTCTTCTCGGAGATCGCGGAGAGCGTCGACCTGTGCCTGATCGATGACGACGGCGACCAGACCTGCGTCCCGCTCGACGAGGTGGACGGCTACGTCTGGCACGCCTACCTGCCGACGGTGTCGCCGGGACAGAACTACGGCTTCCGGGTACACGGGCCGTTCGACCCGCCGGCGGGACATCGCTGTGATCCCAGCAAACTGTTGCTGGACCCGTACGGCAGGGCGTTCACCGGCGACTTCGACTCCAATCAGGCGCTGTTCTCCTACGACATGGCAGCCGGTGAGGAACCGCCACGGGCCGACACGCTGCCGAGGGTCGACTCGCTTGGGCACACCATGACCAGCGTGGTGATCAACCCGTACTTCGACTGGGCAACTGATCGGCCGCCCAAGACTCCGTACAACGAGACCATCATCTACGAGACCCACGTCAAGGGCATGACGCAGACTCATCCGGACATCCCCGAGGAACTGCGCGGCACCTATGCCGGTTTGGCCCACCCTGTCGTCATCGACCACCTTGCGGCACTGGGCGTGACAGCTGTCGAGCTGATGCCGGTACACCAGTTCATGCACGACGACCGCCTGCTGGAGATGGGACTGCGGAACTATTGGGGCTACAACACTTTCGGGTTCTTCGCCCCGCACAGTCAGTACGCGGCAAATCGGCAGCCGGGGGCGGCGGTCGCGGAATTCAAGACCATGGTGCGCACCTTCCACGAAGCCGGCATCGAGGTGATCCTCGACGTGGTCTACAACCACACCGCCGAGGGCAACCACCTCGGCCCGACCATCAACTTCCGGGGAATCGACAACGCCGCCTACTACCGGCTCGTCGACGACGACCGAAGCATGTACATGGACTACACCGGCACCGGCAACAGCCTCAACGCGCGCCATCCGCATGCCCTGCAGCTGATCATGGACTCACTGCGGTACTGGGTGACCGAGATGCACGTCGACGGGTTTCGCTTCGACCTGGCCTCGACGTTGGCCCGCGAATTCTATGACGTGGACCGCCTTTCGGCATTTTTCGACCTGATCCAGCAGGACCCGGTGGTCAGTCAGGTCAAGTTGATCGCCGAGCCGTGGGACGTCGGTGAAGGCGGCTATCAGGTCGGCAATTTTCCCGGACTGTGGACCGAATGGAACGGCAAGTACCGGGACACCGTCCGTGATTACTGGCGTGGCGAGCCGGAGACGCTGGGGGAGTTCGCCTCCCGGCTCACCGGTTCGTCAGACCTCTACGAGGCCACCGGGCGTCGGCCCGGCGCCAGCATCAACTTCGTGGTCGCCCACGACGGATTCACGTTGCATGACCTGGTCTCCTACAACGACAAGCACAACGAGGCCAACGGCGACGACAACACCGACGGCGAGAGTCACAACCGGTCGTGGAACTGCGGAGTCGAAGGCCCCACCGATGACCCGGAAGTCCAGAAACTGCGGGCGCGGCAGATGCGCAACATGCTGGCCACCCTGCTGCTGTCCCAAGGCACACCGATGATCGCGCACGGTGACGAACTGGGCCGCACTCAGCAGGGCAACAACAACGCCTACTGTCAGGACTCCGAACTCGCCTGGATGGACTGGTCGCTGGCCGACACAAATGCCGATCTGCTGGCCTTCACCCGCCAAGTGACACAGCTCCGCAAAGAGCATCCGGTGTTTCGCCGACGGCGGTTCTTCGAGGGCCGCCCGGTGCGCCACGACGACGAGATCGGCGACATTGCGTGGTTCACCTCCGCCGGCCAGGAGATGAGCCAAGACGATTGGGACAACGGCTTCGACAAGTGCATCATGGTCTTCCTCAACGGTGAGGCGATCCGCGAGCCTGATATGCGCGGTCAGCGGGTGGTGGATGACTCGTTCCTGCTGTGCTTCAATGCGCATCAGGAGTCGGTCGAGTTTGCCGTCCCCGGAAAAGATTACGCGCAGGAATGGACCGTCGAATTGGACACCGCGGAGCCGGCTTCCAGGGCTGAGCAGGCTGTGCATGCCGGGGGCGAGCTACCCGTTGTCGGACGTTCGCTGCTCGTCCTGCGGAAAGTGCGCTGAGGAATGGCCCTCCCGGTGCTGTCCACATACCGGTTACAGCTGCGGGGCGCGGAAAGCGGCTTCGCGTTCACCTTCGCCGACGCCGAGGAACTGCTCGACTACTTCGACGCACTCGGCGTTTCGCACCTCTATCTCTCACCCGTGCTGACCGCGGTACGCGGGTCGACCCATGGTTACGACGTGGTTGATCCCACCACGGTGTCTGCCGAACTGGGTGGCGCCGAGGGTTTGGCGCGGCTGTCGGCGGCCGCGCGCGCACGCGGAATGGGTCTGGTCATCGACATCGTGCCCAACCATGTTGGGGTGGCCAGACCGGAGCAGAACCCGTGGTGGTGGGATGTGCTCAAGCATGGCCGGGCATCGCGATACTCCGCATACTTCGACATCGATTGGGAACTCGGTGATGGCCGAATCATTCTGCCGGTACTGGGATCTGACCGCGATGTCGCTGACCTGGCGGTCGACGGCGAGACACTGCGGCTGGGTGATCTGGTGTTTCCAATCTCGCCCGGAACCGGCAGCGGCAGCGGCGCCCAAGTCCACGATCGCCAGCACTATCGGTTGGTCGGCTGGCGCAACGGGATCTGCGGCTACCGCCGATTCTTTTCGATCACATCGCTGGCCGGCCTGCGCCAAGAGGATCGGACCGTTTTCGAGGCCTGGCACGCCGAGCCGGCCCGCTGGTTCGACGCCGGCCTGGCCGACGGCGTGCGGGTCGATCACCCGGACGGGCTGTCGGATCCGCAGGGATATCTGGAGCGGCTGCGCGCGCTGATCGGGCCTGACGCCTGGATCGTCGTCGAAAAGATTCTGGCCGTTGACGAGTCGCTCGAACCGAGCCTCCCGGTAGCCGGCTCGACCGGTTACGACGCCCTGCGGGAGATCGGCGGGCTGTTCATCGACCCCACTGGCGAGCCGGCGTTGACCGAGCTGTTCGAAACCACCGGGGTCGACTATCGCGCGATGCCGGTCCTGCTGGCAGAACAGAAGGAGAGCGCGGCTGCCGAGACGTTGGGCAGCGAGCTGGCGCGACTGTGCCGCTGTGTGGTGAGCGCTACCGGCGCCGAACATCCGCTGTTGCCCGATGCCGTCGTGGCTCTGCTCGGTCAGGTCGGTGTCTATCGCAGCGACTATCCCGGCTTGGCCGCGGTACTGCCGGTGGCGCTGGCGCAAACTCACGCCGAGCGGCCGGAACTCGACGAGCCGCTTGAGCTGGTCGCGGCTGCGATCGCCGACGACGGCGAAGCCGCGGTGCGGTTGCAACAGCTGTGCGGGGCGGTGACCGCCAAGGCAACCGAAGACTGCCTGTTCTACCGGGACGCAAGGCTGGTGTCGCTCAACGAGGTCGGCGGCAATCCGCGGTATTTCGGTGTGGGATCGGCGGAGTTTCATCACCGGGCCGCCACCAGGGCACGGCACTGGCCGCACACCATGACCACGCTGTCCACCCACGACACCAAACGCGGCGAAGATGTACGGGCGCGTATCGGCGTGTTGTCGCAGGTGCCGTCGTTGTGGGCGGAGTTCGTCGCCCGTTGGGAATCCAGGGCGCCGTCACCCGACCTGGCTACCGGGCTTTTCCTGTGGCAGAACATTTTCGGTGTCTGGCCACTCGACGGTCGGGTGACCACCGCGCTGCGGGAGCGACTGCACGCCTATGCCGAAAAGGCGGCTCGCGAAGCGGACCGGCGGACATCGTGGCACGACCCCGACACAGAGTTCGAGAGCGCACTGCATCGTTGGCTCGACGACATCCTGGATGGGCCTATCGCGCAAGAACTGACGGAGCTCGTCGCCGAACTCGCACCGCACATCGACAGCGACATCCTGGGTCAGAAACTGGTGGCCCTGACCGTCCCCGGCATCCCGGACGTCTACCAGGGCACTGAACTGTGCGACGACAGCTTGGTCGACCCGGACAACCGGCGGCCTGTCGACTACGGCGCGCGCCGGGAAGCGCTCACCTCTTTGCGCCACCCGAAGATGGCAGTGGTCGCTACCGCGTTGCAGATGCGACGAGCCCGGCCCGCCACCTTCCTGCACGGTGGTTACCGCCCGGTGCTGGCGTCCGGTCCGGCGTCAGAACATGTCGTGGCGTTTCGCCGCGGCGATGACGTCGTGGTGGCGGTCAGCCGGTGGACGGTGCGCCTGCAGGGCACCGGATGGCGCGATACCGCCGTCGCACTGCCGCCGGGCACCTGGTCCGACGCGCTCTCCGGCGTCCGGCACAGTGGACCGGTGCCGGCCGTCGAGTTGTTCGCCGAACTACCGGTTGCGCTGCTGGAGCGTATCGATGACTGACTTCGCCGTCTGGGCACCAACGCCGGCAGTCGTCGCCCTCGACGTCGAGGGGGTGGCGCACCCGATGGCCCGTTCGGGTGGTGGGTGGTGGCGGACAACGCTCGACGTGGCGCCTGATGCCCGCTACGGGTATCTGCTCGACGACGACCCGCAGGTGCTGCCGGATCCGAGGTCGGCCCGCCAGCCCGAGGGCGTGCACGCGCGTTCGGCGGTGTGGGACGAGGGCAGCCCGACTTGGACCGACGACGACTGGGCAGGGCGGCCGGTCGAAGGCGCGGTGATCTATGAACTGCACGTCGGCACATTCACTCCTGCGGGCACCTTCGATTCCGCCATCGAGAAGCTGGATCACCTGGTCGACTTGGGTGTCGATTTTGTGGAGCTGATGCCGGTCAATGCCTTCTCCGGTCCGCACGGCTGGGGGTACGACGGCGTGCTGTGGTACGCGGTGCATGAGCCCTATGGCGGCCCGAATGGGTTGGCGCGCTTTGTCGATGCCTGCCACAACCGCGGCCTGGGGGTGCTGGTCGACGCCGTGTTCAACCACCTCGGCCCGTCCGGGAATTATCTTCCGCGCTTCGGACCGTATCTGTCGGAGGCACGTAACCCGTGGGGCAATGCCGTCAACATCGACGGCGCCGACTCCGACGAAGTGCGCCGCTACATCATCGACTGTGCGCTGCGCTGGATGCGTGTCTTCCATGTCGACGGCCTACGGCTGGATGCCGTGCATGCGCTGGTGGACACCACCGCGATCAATATTCTCGAGGAGCTGGCCGCCGAAACCGATGCACTCGCTGCGCAGTTGGGCCGGCCGCTGTCGCTCATCGCGGAAAGCGACCGCAACGACCCACGGACCATCGCCCGTCGCGAAGACGGTGGCTACGGGATGACCGCGCAATGGGACGACGACATCCACCACGCCATCCACACCGCGGTATCCGGTGAGCGGCAAGGCTATTACGCCGACTTCGGCAGCATGGCCACCTTGGCGACCACGTTGCGTAACGGCTTTTTCCATGCGGCCACCTATTCGTCGTTTCGCCGCCGGCGCCACGGTCGTCCGCTGCCGATCTCGCAGATTCCGGCGACCCGCTTGTTGGCCTACACGTGCACCCACGATCAGGTCGGCAACCGAGCGCTCGGCGACCGACCCTCGCAGAACCTGACCGCCGGACAGCTCGCGATAAAGGCCGCACTGGTACTGCTCTCGCCCTACACCGCAATGCTTTTCATGGGCGAGGAATGGGGCGCACTCACCCCGTTTCAGTTCTTCAGTTCGCACGAGGATCCGCAGGTGGCGCGCGCCACCGCCGAAGGCCGCAAGGCCGAGTTCGCCGAGCACGGCTGGAACGCCGACGAGATCCCGGACCCGCAGGACCCCGAAACCTTCCAGCGGTCCAAGCTGGCCTGGGGCGAGCTCGCGGAGCAACGCCACCGAGAGCTGCTGGGCGTCTACCAGGCGCTGATCGGGCTGCGCGCTGAAATCGGTCCGGCCGGGCCGTGGTTGAGCCAACTCACGATCGACTACGACGAGGACGCGCGCTGGTTCGCCATGCGCCGCGGTCCGCTTCTGCTGGTCTGCAACCTCAGCGAGACCGCGGCGAGCGTGCCGTTCGACGGCGAGCCGGTGCTGGCCTGGGGAACACCACGGGGTGACACCGACACCACACTGTTACCGGGACATTCGTTCGCGGTCCTACGCCAGGCTCAGGAGTCCTTGGCCGGGGAGTGATTCGCGCAACACCGGTCCGCGATTGCAGTCGGCGTCACCCATGGTCAGCAACCCTGCAGGAATATCGCAACCCGTGGTAATGGTCCCGAAATGATCTTGAAACCTGCGCGCGGCAGGGTGACGGCAACGCCCGCAACCGCAGGAGGTGACCTTCCGTGCCCGCGCAAGACGACTCCCAGCGTGCAGAGGCCGTCACCACCCTGTGCGCCTACTGCGGGGTCGGCTGCGGCATGGTGCTGCAGGTCGAGACCGATGCGGCCACCGGACGCCGGCGGGTGGCCAAATCTGCCGGCGACAAGTCCCACCCGACCAACTTCGGCCGGTTGTGCACCAAGGGAGCCACCACCGCGGATCTGCTCGCCGCGCCGGGCCGGATGGAGTCGGCATTCGTGCGGCCCGGACGCGACGAGCCCGCCGAGCCGACCGATGCCGGTGCCGCCATCACGCACTGCGCCGCCCGGCTGCGGGCGATCATCAACGAGCACGGACCCGACGCCGTAGCGCTCTACGTCTCCGGCCAGATGTCGCTGGAGGCCCAGTACCTGGCGAACAAGCTCGCCAAGGGCTTCATCGGCACCAACCAGATCGAGTCCAACTCGCGGCTGTGTATGGCCAGCGCAGGCAGCGGTTACAAGCAGTCACTCGGCGCCGACGGACCGCCCGGCTCCTACCAGGACTTCGATCACGCCGACGTGTTCTTCGTCATCGGCGCCAATATGGCCGACTGCCACCCGATTCTGTTCCTGCGGATGATGGACCGGGTCAAGGCCGGTGCCAAGCTGATCGTCGTCGACCCGCGCCGCAGTGCCACCGCGGAGAAAGCCGACCTGTTCTTACAGATCGCGCCCGGAACCGATCTGGCGCTGCTCAACGGGCTGCTGCATCTGATCGTCGCAAACGGTCACACCGACGACGAGTTCATCGCCGAGTACACCCAGGGCTGGGACGTCATGCCCAGCTTCCTCGAACAATTCACGCCGGAGGCGGTGGCCGAGCTCACCGGAATCCCCGAGGCCGACATCCGCACCGCCGCAGCGTGGATCGGCGAGGCGGGCAACTGGATGAGCTGCTGGACAATGGGGCTCAACCAGAGCACCCACGGAACCTGGAACACCAACGCCATCTGCAACCTGCACCTGGCCACCGGCGCCATCTGCAAGACCGGCAGCGGGCCGTTCTCTCTGACCGGCCAGCCCAATGCGATGGGTGGCCGGGAAATGGGCTACATGGGCCCGGGGCTGCCCGGCCAGCGCAGCGTCGTCTGCGCCGACGACCGTGAATTCGTCGAGGACATCTGGGGTGTTCCGCGCGGCTCGCTGCGCACCGAGGTGGGTGCCGGCACCATCGACATGTTCTCTCGGATGGCCGATGGCCAGATCAAGGCGTGTTGGATCATCTGCACCAACCCGGTTGCGACAGTGGCCAATCGCAAGACTGTGCTGGAAGGGCTGGAACGGGCCGAGTTGGTGATCGCCCAGGATGCGTTCGCCGAGACCGAGACCAACGCCTACGCCGACGTGCTGCTGCCGGCGGCGCTGTGGAGCGAGTGCGACGGGGTGATGGTCAACTCCGAGCGCAATCTCACGCTCTTTCAGCAGGCGGTCGACCCGGTCGGGCAATCGCTGCCGGACTGGCAGATCATCGCCCGCGTCGCAGCGGAGATGGGATACGCCCAGGCGTTCGACTACTCGAGCGCCAAGGAGGTGTTCGAAGAGATCAAGCGGTTCCACAATCCGAAGACCGGCTACGACCTGCGCGGCATCAGCTATGAGCGGTTGCGCCAGAACCCGATCCAGTGGCCGTGCCCGCCGGGGAGCGGCTGCGACCGCCACCCGATCCGTTACCTCAACGACGGGGCCAGTCAGACACAGCTGGTCCGGGAGGACGGCAGTGTGCCGCGATTGGCGTTCGCGACCGAGTCCGGCCGAGCGGTCTTCTTCGCGCGGCCGCATCTACTGCCCGACGAGATGCCCGATGACGATTATCCGTTCCTGCTCAACACCGGACGGCTGCCGCATCAGTGGCACACCATGACCAAGACCGGAAAGGTCGCCAAGCTCAACAAGCTCAACCCGGGCCCGTTCGTGGAGATCCACCCCGACGACGCCGTCCGGCTGGGCGTCGTCGACGACGACCCGGTGGAGATCGCCTCGCGCCGGGGCCGCGCCGTGCTGCCGGCGGTGGTCACCGACCGGGTGCGGCCGGGGAACTGCTTCGCACCGTTCCACTGGAATGACGCGTTCGGTGAGTACCTGTCGATCAACGCCGTCACCAATGACGCCGTCGACCCGACCTCGCAACAGCCGGAGTACAAGGCGTGTGCGGTCACCCTGGTCAAGGTCGCCAAGCAGCCGGCCGACGAGGTCGAAGCGCCACCGGAAGGGGAGGAGAGCTACTTGTCGAAGGTTGACGCCCTGACCGAGCTGTTCGGGATCGCCGCCGATGTCGAAGCACCGCAATTCGACTCGTCGCAGCGGCGCTATCTGGGCGGACTGGTGACGGCGTTGCGCACCGAGGCCGGTCGCAGCGCCGCCGGAGTGCCGACGCTGCCGCTGAGCGCCCCGTTGGATGCCGATGCGCGGATGTGGGTCGACGGCGTGCTGGCCGGATTGTTCTCGCGCAGCACGCAACCGGGCGCCGCCGTGCAACCGGATCCGGCGCTTCCGCAACCGCCGTCGCCGGCGCCGGACGGCGGAGCGAAGGCAACTCCCGTCGTCGTGCTGTGGGCGTCGCAGACCGGCACCGCCGAGGAAGCCGCGGAAATGTGTGCGGCCAGACTGGGCGAGAGGGGCGTGGCGGTCACCCTGTACGGCATGGACGACTTCCCGCCGGCCGAGCTGGCGAGCACGCCGGTGCTGTTGCTGGTCACCAGCACCACCGGCGACGGTGATCCGCCGGACAACGGCTGCGCCCTGTGGGAGGCGCTGAACGGCCCCGGCGCGCCCCGGTTGCCCGACACCCGCTATGCCGTACTGGCGTTGGGCGACTCCAACTACGACGATTTCTGCGGGCATGGGCGCAAACTCGACGGCCGCCTCGCCGAACTCGGCGCGCGCCGCATCGTCGACCGCGTCGACTGCGAGCCCGATTACGGGGCTGCCGCGGCCGGGTGGCTGGAAGCGATCAGCGAGGCCCTGGTCCGTGCGCCGGTGCCCGCAGGTGAGGCCCCACCGGCGCCGGCGGCGCCCGCTGCCCCGCTTACCCCCGAGCCGCAGCCGTACGGCAAGAAGAACCCGCTGATCACCGCTCTGGTAGGCAACACCCGGCTCAGCGGGCCGGGATCGGCGAAAGATGTGCGGCAGTTCACCTTCGCGCTTCCCGAGAACACCCTGCACTACCAGGCCGGCGATGCCCTGGGCGTCTGGCCGCGCCACCACCGCGAGCTGGTCGACGAATGGCTGCGCGTCGCCGGATTGGACGGCGACGACGGTGTGGAAATCGTTGAGGGACAGCTGATGGCGCTGCGTGACGCACTGCGGGAGCGGTTCGCCATCGCCCGGCTGAACCCGGACCTGGTGCGGTTCGTCGCGGAACGCAGCGGGAGTGCGGAGCTGGCCGAACTGGTCAAGCCGGAGAACAGGGCTCGCTTCGCCGAGTGGGCGTGGGGGCGCCACCAGATCGACCTGCTGGCCGAGTTTCCAGTGCGGGTATCCGCCGACGAGTGGCTCGCGGTGCTCAAACCCCTTCAGCCACGGCTATATTCGATATCGTCGAGTCCGAAACAAGATCCTCGCGAAGTGCAGCTGACCGTTTCAACGGTGCGCTACGACTTCCGGGGACGCCCCCGTCGCGGGGTCTGCTCGACCTATCTCGCCGACGCCGCTGCGCAGGACGCGGTGGGGATCTTCGTGCAGAAGGCCAACCACTTCCGGCCGCCGAGCGAGCCGGACATCCCCATGATCATGGTCGGCCCCGGAACCGGGATCGCGCCGTTTCGGGGATTCCTGCATGAGCGGCGCGCGCTCGGCCACACCGGAGGAAACTGGCTGTTCTTCGGGGAACAACATGCCGCCACCGACTTCTACTACCGCGACGAGATCACCGGGATGCACGCCGACGGCTTCCTCACCGAACTCGACTTGGCTTTCTCCCGCGACCAGCCGGAGAAGATCTACGTGCAGGATCGGATGCGCGCGCGGGGCGCCGAGTTGTGGCGGTGGCTGCAGGACGGCGCGCATCTCTACGTCTGCGGCGACGCGCAGCATATGGCGAAGGAAGTCGAGGCCACCGTCGTGCAGATCGCCGAGCAGCACGGTGGCCTGCAGCACGATGCCGCGAAGGCCCATGTGCGGGCGCTGGCTTCGGCGGGACGCTACCAGCGCGACGTGTACTGAGCCGCCTTAGAACACCGTCTGCGCGCAGGTGGACGGCGTGGTCAGGTTGACCCCGCTGTACACCACCTGCACGTGGGTGCAGACGATCACATTGGCGTCGGTCTTGGGGCGGCCGGTGGAGTATTCCAGCACGTCGATGCTGCCGTTGGTCTGGTATTTCTCCGGCGGGCCCTCGCCGTAGTACATCGATTGGATGACCGCGCCGGTGCCGTCCTTGAACACCTTGGTTCCCGGGCCGCCGCGGTCCTTGAACCAGCCTTCACCGCCGTCGGTGTGCACGTCGAGGTAGGCGGTCCGCTTCGACGAGCGGATCTCGGTGCTTTGGCGGGCCCACAGGTCCGGCGGGAAGCCGGCCAGCCCCTCGGGCGTCTGCAGTTGCACCCCGACGGTGAACCGGCACAGTGGCGGCGCGCTGCAGTCGACCCAACTGTGGGTCTGCAGCTGGTCGGCGTCGTTGACCGGCAGCAGTGACGTCTTGGTGTCACTTGCCGCCGAGGAGATCGCCGGGGGGATCAGCGCGGCCAGCAGCGTCAAGGCCGCCGGGATCATCAGCAACCGTCTCATGTCGCACCAACCTAGACCGGGGATCACTCGTCGTAGGTCACTTCCACCGAATCGGTCTCGGGATGGGCTTGGCAGGCCAGGATCAGCCCCTCGGCGAGATCCTGGGGTTCCAGCACATCGTTGATCTCCATGCTGACCTTGCCCTTCTTCAGCTCGCAGGCACACGCGCCGCAGTGGCCCTCCCGGCAGGAGAACGGGGCGTCAAGACCCTTGTCGAGCAGCAGGTCGAGCAGCTTGACGTGCCGTGGCCACACCAGCTCGTGCTTTTCGCCGTCCAGCTCGACGACGACGGTGGCCGGCGCTTCGGCCTGCTCGCCCTCGGGAGCGTCGGTGATCTTGACCGCGGCGAACGGGTCGCTGTCCAGCGACTTGAACACCTCGAGGTGGACCTGCTCGGCCGGGACCTGGCAGGCATCCAGGGCTTCGCGAGCGGCCTGCATGAAGGGGCCCGGGCCGCAGATGAAGACCTGGCGGTCGGTGTAGGGGGCAGCCAGCTGGGCCAACGCCGCGCGGCTGGGCAGGCCCTGGACCGACTCCAGCCAGTGCACGACGGTCAGCCGGTCGGGGTACTTGTCGGCCAGCTCGCGCAGCGCGGCGCCGAAGATCACCGACCGCTCGTCACGGTTGGCGTAGACCAGCACCACCTTGCCGCTGCCCTGCGACAGCGCCGACTTGCAGATCGCCATCATCGGGGTGATCCCGCTGCCGGCGGCCAGCAGCAGAAAGTCGGTGTCCAGTGACTTGGGCACGAAGGTGCCCGAGGGTGCCAGCACATGAATGCGCATGCCGGGGCGGGCGTTGTCGCACAGCCAGTTCGATGCGTAGCCGTCGGCGGTCCGCTTGACGGTGACGGCCAGCGAGTCGTCGGTGAACGGCGAACTGCACAACGAGTAGCAGCGGGCCACCGAGCCGGTCTGGTCGCTGGGGATCCGCAGCGTCAGGAACTGACCCGGCGAGTACTTCAACCGCTGTTCGGGGATCTCCGGGTCGTCCGGCCCGTCCGGCACGCCGAATACCAGCGAGCGCGCATCGTCGGTCTCGGTGACGACTTCCGTGATCTGCAGTTCCAGCACGTGACTGCCGAGTGGTTCGTCCGGAATGGTCTCCGTCACGGGCCGCCCTTCATCTTCGGTCATAACTAGAACAGGTTACAGAAAAGTGGTCCGGTATTGCTACCAGCTGCAGGAACACCCCGCTCGACACAAATCGGAACGTGTTCTAATCTCACTCTAGGCTGGTTGGAAAACGGGCCGGAAGAACCTGTTCACTTCTGGGAGGCAATCTAGTGACGTCCATTCAACAGCGTGACGCGCAGTCGGTGTTGGCCGCCATCGACGACCTTCTGCCGCAGTTGCGTGACCGCGCCCAGGAGACCGAAGACCTCCGCAAGCTGCCCGACGCCAACGTCAAGGCGCTCGAGGACATCGGCTTCTTCCGGCTGCTGCAGCCCGAGCAGTGGGGCGGCATGCAGTGCGACCCCACCCTTTTCTACGAGGCGGTGCGCCGGCTGGCCAGTGCCTGCGGCTCCACCGGTTGGGTCGCCGGGATCATCGGCGTGCACAACTGGCACCTGGCGCTGTTCGACCAGCAGGCCCAGGAAGACGTCTGGGGCGAGGACACCAACGTCCGGATCTCCTCGTCCTACGCGCCGATGGGCGCCGGTGTGGTCACCGAGACCGCCGACGGCTACATCGTCAACGGTTCGTGGAACTGGTCGTCGGGATGTGACCACGCCACCTGGGCGTTCCTGGGTGGCCCGGTGATCAAGGACGGCAAGCCGGTGGACTTCGGCAGCTTCCTGATCCCGATCTCCGACTACCGCATCGACGACGTCTGGCACGTGGTCGGGCTGCGCGGCACCGGCAGCAACACCGTGGTGGTCAAGGACGCGTTCGTGCCGCGGCACCGCTTCCTGTCCTACCGGGCCATGAACGACGGCACCGCCGGCGGCTACCAGACCAACACCGCGCCGGTCTACAAGATGCCGTGGGGCACCATCCACCCCACCACCATCTCGACGCCGATCATGGGTATGGCCTACGGCGCCTACCAGGCGCACGTCGAGCACCAGGGCAAGCGGGTGCGCGCGGCATTCGCCGGCGAGAAGGCCAAGGACGACCCGTTCGCCAAAGTCCGGATCGCCGAGGCCGCCAGTGACATCGACGCCGGCTGGCGTCAGCTGATCGGCAACGTCGGCGACGAGTACGCGCTGCTGGCCGCCGGCCAGGAGATTCCGTTCGAGCTGCGGGCCCGGGCCCGGCGTGACCAGGTGCGTGCCACCGGCCGGGCCATCGCCTCCATCGACCGGCTGTTCGAGGCGGCCGGCGCCACCGCGCTGTCCAACGACGCTCCGGTGCAGCGGTTCTGGCGCGACGCGCATGCGGGTCGGGTGCACGCGGCCAACGACCCGGAGCGCGCCTACCTGATCTTCGGCAATCACGAGTTCGGGTTGCCGCCCGGCGACACCATGGTCTGATCGGAGGCTGGCTGATGAGTATCCGTTCGCTGGGCTACCTGCGGATCCAGGCCACCGACATGGCGGCCTGGCGGGACTTCGGGTTGAAGGTCCTCGGCATGGTGGAGGGCTCCGGAGCTACCGACGGTGCGCTGTACCTGCGGATGGACGAGTTCCCCGCCCGGCTGGTAGTCGTGCCGGGTGACACCGACCGGTTGCTGGTGTCCGGTTGGGAATGCGCCAACGCCGCAGGGCTGGCCGAGATTCGGCAGCGTCTGGACGCCGAGGGCACGCCCTACAAGGAAGCAACCGCGGCCGAGTTGGCCGAGCGCTGCGTCCAGGAGATGATCGCGTTCGACGACCCGTCCGGCAATCACCTGGAGGTCTTCCACGGAGTGGCGCTGCAGCACCGCCGCGTGGTCAGCCCCTACGGGCACCGGTTCGTCACCGAAGAGCAGGGCCTGGGTCACGTGGTGCTGTCGACCAAGGACGACGCCGAGGCGCTGCACTTCTACCGCGATGTGCTCGGCTTCAAACTGCGCGATTCGATGCGGCTGCCCCCGCAGATGGTCGGCCGGCCCGCCGACGGCGACCCGGCCTGGCTGCGGTTCTTCGGCTGCAACCCGCGCCACCACAGCCTGGCCTTCCTGCCCATGCCGACTCCGACCGGAATCGTGCACCTGATGGTCGAAGTGGAGAGCGCCGACGACGTCGGGCTCTGCCTGGACCGCGCCTACCGCCGCAAGGTGCCGATGGCCGCCACCCTGGGCCGGCACGTCAACGATAAGATGCTGTCGTTTTACATGAAGGCGCCCAGCGGTTTTCAGATCGAGTTCGGCTGCGAGGGTCTCGAGGTCGACGACGATGACTGGGTGGCTCGGGAGAGCACCGCGGTCAGCCTGTGGGGGCATGACTTCACCGTGGGTATGCAGTAGCGGTGACCGACGACCTCTCGATCGACCCGCGTGCGTTCCGCAACGTGCTCGGCCAGTTCTGCACCGGTATCACGATCATCACCACCGTGGATGACGATGTGCCGGTCGGGTTCGCCTGCCAGTCGTTCGCCGCGCTGTCGCTGGACCCGCCGCTGGTGCTGTTCTGCCCGACCAAGCAGTCGCGGTCCTGGCAGGCCATCGAGTCCAGCGGAAAGTTCTGCGTCAACATCTTGGCCGAGGAGCAGAAGGATGTCTGCGCTCGCTTCGGCTCCCGCGAGCCGGACAAGTTCGCCGGCGTGGACTGGGAGCCGTCACCGCTGGGGTCGCCGATCCTGGCCCGGTCGCTGGCCCACATCGACTGCACGGTCGCTTCGGTGCACGACGGGGGTGACCACTTCGTGGTATTCGGTGCGGTGCAGTCCCTTTCGGACGTGCCGGAGGTGAAGCCCCGGCCGCTGCTGTTCTACCGCGGCGACTACACCGGCATCGAACCGGACAAGACCACTCCGGCGCACTGGCGCGACGACCTGGAGGCGTTCCTCACCGCCACCACCGACGACACCTGGCTGTAATTTCTGCCGACGAGTGTGAATCCGGCGACGCCGGCGCGGCGTGTCGCGTCGTGAGGTTCACACTCGCGGGGCGGGGCGGGCCGGGCATAATCCCGTTCGAGCTGGCCGGCAACGCCGAACGCGTTCAGGAGATCTTGGCCGCCTGGGGTGCGCAGGGCCGTCGATGGGCGCGCTGGTCACTATGGCTCGACTTCGGTTACATGCTGACCTACGGAACTCTGGCGATGTTGCTCATAGAGTATTTCCGCAGTCGCCGCGGAGATCGGATCGCGCTGCGGCTGTTACCGATCGGCGGTCGCCGGCGATGCCATCGAGGGGGTCGCACTGCTGAAGGTGCTCGACGGCGTCGACGTCGACACCAATGCCCGGCTTGCCCGCGGTGCTGCACTCGGCAAGTTCGCGTTGTTGGCAGTGGCTCACGCCTACCTCGTCAGCGCGGTGGTTCGCCGCCGGCGATCGTGAGCCGTGCCAGCAGCCAGCCGACCTGATCGGCGATGATCTGGGTTGACCGGCTGCTGATGAACGGTTCGAAGTGATCGACGTCGTAGTTCTTCCGGGTCGCCCGTGGCGCCCGCTGGGCGAGGCGATCGATGGCCCGCGCTGACACCGTGATGTCTCTGTCGCCGGCCTGAATCAGCACCGGGCAGGTGAGCTTTGCCGCCTGCGTGACCGGACGCCACAGCGGTAACGGCAGTGCCAGGCCGGCATGCACTTCGTTGCGCCAACCGGGTGTCACCACCGACAGAAATCCCTCCAACTCACCGGGGAAGGTGAGTCCGGCGTGGTCCCCCGGGGCGCCGGCCACCGGTACCAGCGCATCCCGCATCGCCTGGACCATCAGCCACAGTGCATTGCCGGGCTGGTTTCGCAGCCCGTGGACTGTCCGCCATCTGCCGTCGAGGAAGGGGCAGAGCAGGATCGCGCCCGCCACACGCTGATCGGCGACGGCTGCCTCCACCGCGGTGCCACCGCTCAGCGAGTAGCCCCACAGGATGATTTGGTCGGGATCAACGCCGCCGAGCGTTCGTGCGAAGGCAATAGCTGCCAACCGGTCCTCGAGCTGCTCTGAGGTTCGAATACGTTGCCGGGGTTCGCCGTTCGAATCGCCCAGAAAGCGGTGGTCATAGACGAGCACCGCGACGCCGGCTTGCGCCAGCGCCTCGGCGTAGCCGGGCAGTCCATCGTGGCGCGTCAACCCGAAACCGTGAGCCATCACGACGCAGGGGATGTCGCCGGAGGCATCGCTCGGGCGATAGAGCCAGCCCGCGCAAGGCGTTCCAGCGGAGAGGAAGGTGACATCCGCTCGCTTCATGGACCGCAATCTAGCTGACCTCCGGCGCTGACGTCGCCCGAATCGACTGGCGCCCGGGGCTGGCTTACACCCTCAGCGCAGGCGTTCGCCGGCGATCATGAGCCGTGCCAGCATCGCTGGTGCTCGGCGTGGGTGCGCAGATACGCGCCGGGGGAGTAGAACTCGTCGTAGAAGTCGGTGTCCAGGTGCTGGGCCTGCAAGTACATCAGCACGTGCACGGTCGGGACGGTGCCGGGCAGCTTGCCGAAGGTGTCGTAGATGTAGGACGCCTCGCAGGTGACCAGTTCGGCGATGCCATCCGGTGCTAATGCCGTACCGCGCACCGCCGGGCTGTCCGACCACGGACCTGGCGTATCACGGTGGGAGGGCCCACCGGGACCGAACTTCCGGGCGATCAGCTTGCGCACGCCCTCGGCGACGGAGGTGACATGCGGCGGGCTGAGCGTTTCGAAGTGGCCGGGTAACCCGGTGACATTCGGGAACGGCCAGCGCGGGTCGGTGTCGGCGACGAATCCCAGTCCGGGTGCTCGCGGGTCACCGGAGCCGCCCAGCACCGACAGCCGGTCCAGGCCGTCGAAGATCCAGCCGCCCAAGCCCATGGCCTGCAAGCCCAGCGCCCCATTGTGGGCCGCGATGGACAACTCGGCGCTGGCCTCGGTGAGGGTGTACTGCTCCACGAACGACAGCGGTATGGGATCGTCGGCATGCGCCAAACCGGAGAACGCTTGCACTCCGGGGATGTCGCGACCGTTGACGTCATCGCGGACCGGATAGCCGTTGGCGGCGAAGAACCACAGATTCTCCAGCAGGTGCTCGGCCAAGTCGGCCACGTTGAATGCCAGCAGGCTGCCGGGGTGGTTGCCGATCCAGGTGTTGTGACCCTCCATGTAGGGCTCTTCGGCGGGCAGCTCCAGGCGGGTATCCGAAAGTCGCACATAGGAATCGGCGGTGTGGCCGATCCATTCTTCGATGGTGTCGAACGCTCTCGGTTCCTGGTCGCGGGTGGGCAGCAGGTAGCAGCCGGAGTCGTCGGTGAAGAACAGTTGGCTGGTGTGAAAGCCCGCCGCCGACGGCATGGCCCGCCCGGTGGCGCTGCCGGGGTAGTTCGGCAGCGCCGGGGCGTAGCGGGGATGGTGCGCGATGCCGTCGTGCCACCCGGTGACGCCGGCCATCAGCGACAGCAGCAGCGCCCGTTCCACCTCGGACAGCGGCTGCACCGGACGGCAGCTGGTGTAGGCCAGCGCACCGGCCGGAATGGCGCCGCCCACCGGGAAGCGCCGTGACCGGCGTCCGGTGATCGCGGCGAACAGCCCGAAACCGGTCGCCTGCGCCAGCGCGGCCCGTTCGTGGTCACTGATCACCAGGGCCATGGCCCGGACCTACTTGCTGACGGTCTCCAGCAGCGTGGCCAGCTGGGTCGGCGAGACCGCGATCCCGCACTGGCTCTTCAGGTCGGTGAGCGGCTGGGCGATGCCCTGCAGGGTCGACAGCTGGTCGAGGTGGCCGATGAAGTAGCCCTGCACCGAGGACTTGGCCTGCTCCGCGGGCATGGTGGCCGCCGAGGTCAGCACGTCGTTGGCTTCGGGGTGCTCGCTGAGGAATCCACCGGCCTGGCTCAGCACGCCACTGGCAGTGCTGGCGAGCCCGGCGGCCGTGCAGGCGGCGGGTGCGGCGTCGGCCGGCGTGCTGGTCGTCAGCGTCGATGCGGCCACCGCACCAAGGATGCCGACGGCTGCCGCGCCGAGCGCCAGGCGGTTCAGCGAGCCTCGACGGAGGAGAGGCGATGCTGGGACCGCCGCGAGAACAGGGTCAGAAGTCGTGGTAATGCGCATAGCAGTGGTCCCTTCGATCAGGTATTTCCAGCTTGGAAGGTAAACCTACCGGAGCGGCAGCCAACCGCGGAGCCGGCGCAGTGCTTCGTCGATGTCGGCGGTGGGGCCGGCGAACGACAGCCGGACGAAGGTGTTGCCGCGTTCGGTGTCGAAGTCGACGCCCGGCGCCAGCGCCAGACCGGTGTCGGCCAGCAGGCGCGCGCAGAACGCCAGCGAGTCGTCGGTGTGCTCTGCGACGTCGGCGTAGACATAGAACGCCCCGTCGGTGGGCGCCAACTTCTCGATGCCCATGCTCCGCAGCCCGCCCAGCAGCAGCTCGCGGTTGGCGGCGTAATGCCGCAGGTGGCCTTGCGCTTCGGCGATCGCCTCCGGCGTGAACGCGGCGACCGCGGCGTACTGGGCCAGCACCGGAGGACAGATGGTGAAGTTGCCGGTCAGGCAGTCCACCGCCCGGCGCAGTGCCGGCGGCACCAGCAGCCAGCCCAGTCGCCAGCCGGTCATCGCGAAGTACTTGGAGAAGCTGTTGGCCACTACCGCGTTGCGAGAGGTCTCCCACGCGCAGCTGGTCTGCGGGGCGCCATCGTAAACCAGGCCGTGGTAGACCTCATCGCTGATCAGGCGCACCCCGGCGGCGTCGCACCAGGAGGCGATCGCGGCCAGCTCCGCCGGCGCCAGCACCGTGCCGGTCGGGTTGGCCGGGCTGGCGACGATCACCCCGGCCAGGGGCCCTTCGATCTCGGCCAACATCGCCGCGGTGGGCTGGAAGCGGGTCTCGGGGCCGCACGGGATCTCGACCACCTCGCAGCCCAGCGCGGTCAGGATGTTGCGGTAACAGGGATAACCGGGGCTGGCGATCGCCACCCGGTCGCCGGCGTCGAAGCAGGCCAGAAACGCCAGCAGGAAGCCGCCCGACGAGCCGGTGGTGACCACCACGTCGTCGGGGTCGACGGACAGCCCGTAGCGGTCGGCGTACGAGCCGGCGATGGCCGAGCGCAGCTCCGGGATGCCCAGTGCGACGGTGTAGCCCAGTTCGTTGGTCTGTAGTGCCGCCGCGGCGGCGGCACGCACCGGTTCGGGGGCTCCCACACTGGGCTGGCCGGCCGACAGGTTCACCAAATCGCCATGGCTGCGTTGGCGTTCGGCGGCGGCCAGCCACACGTCCATCACATGGAACGGCGGGATGCCGGCGCGCAATGCGACGCGATCGGTCATGGGTTTTCCTCCGTCATGACGCGTTGCAGGAAGCGGGTGGAGTCGGGCATCGAGGCGATCACGGTGCCGGAATGGTCCTGATCGGGGTACAGGTGCAACTCCACGTCCTGATGATTGTCGACGAGCTGCTGGTGCAGGGTCTGGGTGGACAGCGGGGGCACGTCGGTGTCGAGCAGGCCCTGGCCCAGGAAGATGGGCCGATCGTAGCCCTCGACGGGGGTGCCCAGGAAGTTGTCGAGTGCGCTCTGGATGCCCGGCAGCGTGTCGATCCGGGCACTGAACAACTCATTGATACCGGTATCGGCCGCCTGCTGGTCCAGCGCGGGTTTGCACAGCGACTGCGCGAGGTCGGTCAAGGCTCGCCCCCGCGGCGTCAGCACCTGGTCGACGCCCAGGTCGGGACGCGCCTCGCGCAGGGCGGCAAGGATATACGAGGTGTAGCTGATCGCCGCCGGCGGCGTCGGGCGCGACGGCAGATCGGGACCGGCTTGCATGACCACTCGTTCGATGTTGGCCGGAGTCCCGGTGGCCACGACTCCGCGGTAGTCCAGGCCGGTGCCGGCGGTGAGTCTGGTGGCCCACCAGGCACTGTTGATGGCCGCGCCGCCGCCCTGGGATTGGCCGACGATCGCCCATTTGGGGGACAGCGGCAGATCCATCTGGTGGACGGCTCGCACGGAGTCGATCACCGAGTGCGCTTCGGTGGCGCTGTTGAGATAGCTCATCAGCCCCGGCGTGCCGAGCCCGACGTAATCCGTGCCGACCACCACATAGCCCTGGTCGAGCCAGTGCGACAGGTACTCGTTGTCGCGGGTGCTGCGCGGGCGGGCCGACGGGGTGCAGTCGTCGCCGAGACCGACGGTGCCGTGCGCCCAGGCGATCACCGGCCATCCGGTCGCCGGCGGTGCACCACGTGGCACAAAGACCGCGGCGGTGCTGACCGCAGGCCGGCCGTGCTGGTCGGGCGTGGCGTACAGGATCCGGAATGCCTTGGCGGCGCCGGTCACTGACAGCGCCGGGTCGAGCGGGACCGAGGTGATCAGCTCGCCCTCGGCGGGAATGCTGCCGGCGTACGTACGCGCGTCCAGCCCCGACCACCGCGGTCCCGGTTCAGCGGCGGCCGGTGCGGCCAGCGCCAAGACCACCAGCCCGACCGACAGCGAGGTCGTCGCCAGAAGGCGACCGCGGTGAGCCGAACTCACCTGTTCAAGCCGAGGAAGGTGAACGGCTCGGCGACTTCGAAGTCCGCCGACGTCTCACCGGCGAAGATGTTGCTGTCGTCGGAGCCGAGGTCGAGCTTGCGCGCCGCGGCGCCCTCGCTGAAATCGAGCTTCTTCAGGTCCACCCAGAACACGTTGGGCGTCAACGCCGACTCGAAGAAGTACAGCTTGCGGGTGTGGTGGGCGACCGTGCGCCAGCGGGTCGAGGAGATATTCGGCTCGTCCGGTGTGGAGATGCCGAACGGCACCGACACGTTACGCACCACACTGAGCACCGAGGCGAGTGCGATCTTCATGTCCTCGGATTTCGGTACCGCGTTGACGTAGAACGAAGCCCGGGCGAACCGGTCCGCGGCGCGATTGGTGCCTGGCAGCATGACGGTGCCGCCGAGCTGTTCCCAGTAGGAGTTGACCGCGAGTTGTTGGTCGAAAATCGGCGAGTTCGTCATCACCTGGTACTGGCGGCCGTGGTGGATGACCTGTTTGCCGTCAACATATTCCACGATCGCACTGTCACCTTCGGCGTCCGACAGCGACAGGTGCAGGGTGGCCAGGCGGTTCTCGCCGGGCACGCCGTCGGTGACCACCGCGAACGGTTCGGCACTCAGCGCTGCGACGGCTTCGGCCACGGTGGCGAAGTTGTCCAGCACGTATTGCGCCCAGATGGAGATGCACAGGCCCGGCCCGCTGCCGTCGTATTCCGGGTACACGGATTCGGCCAGCCAGAGCAGGTTGGCGGACAAGCCGGCCTCGTTCAAACCGTCGGTGGTGCAGATGTCGTAGCCGGTGGCCACCACGCTGCCGTACTTCGCGGTCCATTCAATGGAGTTCGCCCCGGCCCGGCCGTCGCGCTTCACGCCTCGCGGCAACGACCACAGGTTGGTCGCCAAATCCAGCTTCCAGTCCATGGACCGTCCGGTGATGATGTTGCCGTTCGGGCCGAGGTAAACCAGTCGGGTGCACATGCGGCTACCGTACGGGGCTGCTACAGCACCTCGGCCTGCAACCGGCGAAGATGCTGTGCCGGCGGGCCGAACAGCTGCGAACTGCCGTGCGCGCGTTTGAAGTACAGCTGTATGTCGCTTTCCCAGGTGATCGCGATACCGCCGTGCAGCTGCACGGCTTCGCCGGCCACCTTGGAAAACGCCTCGCTGGCAACCACCCGCGCCAACGCCGCCGAGGTTGCCGAGGGCTCGGCGATCGCGTCCTCGACGACGGCGCGGGCGGCCGACACGGCCACGTACAGGTCGGCCATCCGGTGTTTGAGGGCCTGGAAACTGCCGATGGGCCGGCCGAACTGCACCCGGCTCTTGGTGTACTCCACGGTCAGCTCCAGGCAGCGGGCCGCGGCGCCGATCTGCTCGGCCGCCAACAGGATCGCCGCGTAGTCCGCGATGCCCGGGTCGTCTCCGATCGGTGCGGTCGCGGTGGCGGTGATCCGGCCCAGGCGTCGGGTGGGGTCCATGGTGGCCACCGGCTCGGTGCTGAATTCGCTCCACCGGGTGAGCTGGCTGCCGTCGGTGCCGATAACTACGTCGGCTGCGCCCACCAGATCCCCGTTGGCCGCGTAGTCGTCGTCGAAGACGACAGCTCCGATCACACCGCCCGCTGCGAGCTGTTCCAACGCTTCGGCGTCGGGCTCGGGCGCGGCCAGCAGCGCCAGCTCGGCCAGGATCGTGCCCAGCAGTGGCGTGGGCACCAGTGCCTTGCCCAGTTCCTCGAGAACGACTGCGGCGTCGCCCAGTTCGCCCCCGGCACCGCCGAGCTCCTCGGGCACCACCAGGGCGGCGGCGCCGACCTGCTCGCACAGCAGCTGCCACAGCGACTCGTCGTAGCCGCGCTCGGACTCCATCGCCGCCCGTACCGCTTCGGGTGTGGCGTGCTTGTCGACCAGCGCGGCCACGGTCTGGCGCAGCAGGTCGCGTTCGTCGTTACGGGCCACTTAGATCGCCTCCAACACTCGCCGCCGATGGGCGGTCGGATCACCCCAGGCCGGGCGCAGGGCCTGCACCCGCAGCAGCCACAGCGACAAGTCGCACTCGCTGGTGAAGCCGATGGCGCCGTGGGTCTGCAGCGCCGAATGCGCGGCCAGCAGAGCGGCGTCGGATGCGGCCACCTTGGCGGCGCTGACGTCGCGGGCGGTGTCGGCGGAGTTGTCATCGAGCGACAGGGCCGCCCCGTACACCAGCGGGCGGGCCAGCTCGAGGGCGATGTGCACGTCGGCCAGCTTGTGCTTGATGGCCTGGTAGCCGCCGATCACCCGGCCGAACTGGGTGCGCTGCTTGGCGTAGTCGACGGCGGTGTTCAGCATCGCCTGACCGGCCCCGATCAGCTGCGCGGCGGTGGCCAGGGCGCCCAGCTCGTAGGCGCGGGCGGTGTCGGCGTCCCAGGTCGATCCGGTGGCGGTGACGTCGAAGACACCGCGGCTGGGGTCCACCGAGGCGTGCCGGGTGCCGGCCTGTGCCGTGCCGGCCTGGCCGTTGTCGGCGAGCAGGATCAGGTCGGCGCGGTCGGCGTCGACAGCACGGGGGGTGTGCGGTGGCAGCGCCGCGGTGGCGATCAGCTCACCGGCGGCCAGCCCGGCCAGCTGCGCACCGGCCTCGGGTGAGCCGGCCAGCAGGATCGGCGCCACCGCAATGGATTCCACCACCGGACCGGGCACGCACCAGTGGCCCAGCGCCTCGATGGCCAGCACCACGTCGACGGTGTGCGCACCGATGCCGTCGAACTCCTCCGGCACCGCCAGCGCGGTCACGCCGAGTTCGCTGAGCAGGCTCCACACCCGACGGCCCGGCTCGGAGTCGCCCTGCGACCAGGCTCGCACGGCTCCGGGTACGTCGGCGGCGCCGAGGGCGGCGTCAATGCTGGCCGCGAAGTCGCGCTGCTCTTGGTCCAGATCGAATTTCATTTCTTCTCCCGGGGCAGGCCCAGCAGCCGCTCGGCGATGATATTGCGCTGAATCTCATTGGTGCCGGCGTAGATCGGTCCGCCGAGCGAGAACAGGTAACCGTGGGTCCAGGCGTCGGCGAGTTCCCCGTCGGCGCCGCGGATGTCCAGGCCGGTCTGGTGCAGCGCAACGTCGAGGTCGGACCAGAACACCTTGGTCACCGAGGATTCCGCACCCAGCTCGCCGCCGGCAGCCAGCCGGGTGACGGTGCCGAACGTCTGCAATCGGTAGGCCTGCGCCTTGATCCAGGCGTCGGCGACGCGGTCGGTGAACGCCGGATCGCTACCGTGCTGCTTCCACATGCTCGCCAGTTTCTCGGCACCCACCAGGAACCGGGCCGGGCTACGCAGGCTCATGCCGCGTTCATTGCTCGACGTGCT
This sequence comes from Mycolicibacter heraklionensis, assembly GCF_019645815.1. Classification (NCBI taxonomy): domain Bacteria; kingdom Bacillati; phylum Actinomycetota; class Actinomycetes; order Mycobacteriales; family Mycobacteriaceae; genus Mycobacterium; species Mycobacterium heraklionense. The sequence continues at coordinate 4,429,078 of NZ_CP080997.1, read as the reverse complement.
CATCGCGGCGCGCCAGCCCTCGTTCGGCACGCCGATCACGTCGTTGTCCGGCACGAAGACGTCGTCGAGGAAGATCTCGCCGAAGCCGGTCTCGCCGCCCAGCTGTTCGATGGCGCGCACGGTGATCCCTGGCGCTTTCAGGTCGAACATGAAGTAGGTCAGGCCGTGGTGGCGCTGGGCCTCCGGGTCGGAGCGGAACAGCCCGAAGCCGCGCTCGCCGAACGGGGCACGCGAGCTCCAGATCTTCTGTCCGTTGAGTTTCCAGCCGCCGTCGACTTTGGTGGCCGTCGAGCGCAGCGATGCCAGGTCACTGCCGGACTCCGGCTCCGACCACGCCTGCGCCCAGATCTCCTCGCCGCTGGCCATCTTCGGCAGCACCCGGTCCAGTTGCTCCTGCGTGCCGTGCGCGAACAGCGTCGGCGCCAGCATCGAGGTGCCGTTGGCGCTGGCCCGTCCCGGTGCGCCGGCGCGGAAGTACTCCTCCTCGTACACCACCCACTGCAGCAGGGTGGCGTCGCGCCCGCCGTATTTCTTGGGCCAGGCGATCACCGACAGGCCGGCGTCGAAAAGCACCTTGTCCCAGCGGCGGTGCTGCTCGAAACCCTCGGCGGTGTCGTAGGACTCGGTCGGGAACTTGTCAGAGTTCGCGGCCAGGAAGTCGCGGACCTCGGCCCGAAAGGCCTCGGTCTCGTCATCGAAATTCAAGTCCATCTAGGCTCACTCTCTCAACTCATGCTTGACCACCTTGCCGCCGGGATTGCGCGGTAGGGAGTCGGTGAAGGTCACCGATCTCGGTGCCTTGAAGTTCGCTAAATGTTCACGGGCGTAAGCGATCACCGCAGCTTCGTCCAACTCGAACCCGGGCCGGCGCACGATGAATGCTCGGCCCACTTCGCCGAGCCGCTCATCGGGAACCCCGATCACGGCGACGTCGGCCACCCCGTCGAGGCGGGCCAGTACCTGTTCGATCTCGGCGGGATAGACGTTGAAGCCGCCGCAGATGTACATGTCCTTGAGCCGGTCGGTGATTCGCAGGTTCCCGGCCGCGTCCACGGTGCCGATGTCGCCGGTGTGCAGCCAGCCGTGCTCATCGATCGCCGCGGCGGTGGCCTCCGGGTCGTCGAGGTAGCCGAGCATGATGTTGGCGCTGCGCAGTAGCACTTCGCCGGCTTCGGGATCGGTGGCGCCGACTGATTTTTCCAGCCGCAGCTCGAAGTCGCCGATCGGGCGCCCGCAGGTGGTGGCGACCGTGACGGCGTCGTCGTCGGCGCGGCACATGGTGGCGAACCCGCCGGACTCGGTCAGCCCGTAGGCCGTGAGCACGATGTCGATGTCGAGTTCGTTCTGCATCCGCTCGATGAGCACCACCGGGACGGTGGCCGCCCCGGTGACCGCGAACCGCAGCGAGCTCAGGTCGTGGCGGTCGCGGTCGGGGTGGTCGAGCAGGGTCTGGTAGATGGTGGGCGGCCCGGGCAACACGGTGATCCGGTGGGACTCGATGGCGCGCAGCGCGGCGGCCGGATCGAAGGTGACCTGTGGGATCAACGTGGCGCCGGTCTGCAGGCAAGCCAGGATGCCGGCCTTGTAGCCGAAGTTGTGGAAGAACGGGTTGATGCACAGGTAGCGGTCCTGCGCGGTCATCTGACCGCACGCCGCCCAGGCCGCCGGGCCGGCCAGCGACTGCCGGTGGGCGCAGAGCACGCCCTTGCTGCGGCCGGTGGTCCCGGAGGTGAACAGGATGTCCGAGAGATCGTCGGGCCCGACGGCCGCGGCGCGTGCGTCGATGTCGGCGGCCGGCACGGCGGCACCGGCGGCGATGAACTCGTCCCAGGTTCCGTCGGCGACGTCGATGGGCACCCGGACGACATGCTGCAGGTCGGGTAGCTGGTCCCGGTCCAGTTCGGCCAGCCGGTCGGACTTGAGGAACCGCCCCATGCCGACCAGGACTTTGGCGTTGCTGCGGGACAGGATGTCGGTGGCTTCCGCGGCGGTGTAGCGCGTGTTCAGCGGCACCAGGACACCGCCGGCGTAGTGGGTGCCCAGGCAGGTGATCACCCAGTGCCAGGTGTTCGGCGACCAGAGCGCAACCCGGTCGCCCGGCTGGACGCCAAGGGCGATCAGAGCCGCGGCGGCCCGCCGCACTTCGTCGCGCAGGCTCGCGTAAGTGAAGCGTTTGTCCTCGGTGACCAGGGCGTCATGGTCGGGAAGTGCACGCGCGATGTGGTCCAGGGCCGCAGGTGTGGTCTGCGGTTCTGTACTCATAGGCGCTGCTCCTCCCCGTCGCTGAACACTGCATCGCCGCCAGCGCGGGCTCCCTGGGCTCGACGGCTCGTAGCCGAGCAAGTGCTTGGTAGGTTAGCCTACAGGGGTGCAAGCAGTCGAGGGGTTCCGGGCTGAGGTCCGTGCATGGCTGGCCGACAACCTGGTCGGGGAGTTCGCCGAGCTCAAGGGCCTCGGCGGCCCGGGGCGCGAGCATGAGGCGTTCGAGGAGCGGATGGCATGGAACCGCCATCTGGCCGACGCCGGACTGACCTGCCTGGGCTGGCCGGTGGAACACGGCGGGCGCGGCCTGTCGGTGGCGCACCGGGTGGCGTTCTACGAGGAGTACGCCCGCGCCGATGCGCCCGACAAGGTCAATCACCTGGGTGAGGAGCTGCTGGGGCCGACCCTGATCGCCTTCGGCACACCCGAGCAGCAGCAGCGTTTCCTGCCCGGCATCCGCAACGTCACGGAGCTGTGGTGCCAGGGCTACTCCGAGCCGGGCGCCGGCAGCGACCTGGCCAATGTTTCCACCACCGCCGTGCTCGACGGCGATGCATGGGTGATCAACGGCCAGAAGGTATGGACGTCGCTGGCGCACCTGTCGCAGTGGTGCTTCGTGGTGGCCCGCACCGAGAAGGGGTCCAAGCGGCACAACGGACTGTCTTACCTGTTGGTGCCGCTGGACCAGCCCGGGGTCGAGGTCCGGCCGATCGTGCAGCTGACCGGCACCTCGGAGTTCAACGAGGTGTTCTTCGACAACGCCCGCACCGACGCCGACCTGGTGGTCGGCGAACCCGGCGACGGCTGGAAGGTGGCGATGGGCACGCTCACCTTCGAGCGTGGCGTGTCGACACTGGGCCAGCAGATCCGTTACGCCCGTGAGCTGTCTTCGCTGGCTGAGCTCGCGGCGCGCAACGGTGCCGCCGAGGACCCGTTGATTCGGGAGCGGCTGACCCGCTCCTGGGTGGGCTTGCGGTCGATGCGGTCCTACGCGATGGCCACCATGGACGTCGAGCAGCCGGGTCAAGACAATGTCTCCAAGCTGCTGTGGGCCAACTGGCATCGCGATCTCGGCGAGCTGGCCATGGACGTGATCGGGCGCGACTCGATGGTGTTGCGCGACGGCGAGTTCGACGAGTGGCAGCGGCTGTACCTGTTCACCCGCAGCGACACCATCTACGGCGGGTCGAACGAGATTCAGCGCAACATCATCGCCGAGCGGGTTCTCGGCCTACCCCGGGAGGCAAAGGGATGAGCTCGACGTCGGATCTTTCCAAGGATCTGTCCAAGGCGCCGGAAGAGATTGCCGGGCACGGCCTACTGGCGGGCAAGACCGTCTTGGTGACCGCGGCCGCCGGCACCGGAATCGGCTCCACCACCGCCCGGCGTGCGCTGCTCGAAGGTGCTGACGTGGTGGTCTCCGACTACCACGAACGCCGGCTCGGCGAGACCCGCGACGAACTGGCCGGCCTCGGGCTGGGCCGGGTGGAGGCGGTGGTCTGCGACGTCACCTCCACCGCGGCGGTCGACGCGCTGTTCGACGAGGCCGTGGCGAAGATGGGCCGGCTCGACGTGCTGGTCAACAACGCCGGACTCGGCGGGCAGACCCCGGTCATCGACATGACCGACGACGAGTGGGACCGCGTGCTGAACGTGACGCTCACCTCGGTGATGCGGGCCACCCGGGCGGCCTTGCGTTACTTCCGGGGCGTGGACCACGGTGGGGTGATCGTCAACAACGCCAGCGTCTTGGGTTGGCGCGCACAGCATTCCCAGTCGCATTACGCCGCGGCCAAGGCCGGCGTGATGGCGCTGACCCGGTGCAGTGCGATCGAGGCCGTCGAGTACGGGGTGCGGATCAACGCGGTCTCGCCGTCCATCGCCCGGCACAAGTTCCTGGAGAAGACCAGCTCCGCCGAACTGCTGGACCGGCTGGCCGACGGCGAGGCGTTCGGCCGGGCCGCCGAGCCGTGGGAAATCGCCACCACCATCGCGTTCCTGGCCAGCGACTACTCCAATTACCTGACCGGCGAGGTCATCTCGGTTTCCAGCCAACGGGCCTGATGCCATGACGCGCCGTGACGAACTCCTGAACCTGGCGGCGGCGATGATCGCCGAGCGTGGCCTGCGTGCCACGACGGTGCGCGACATCGCCGACGCCGCCGGGATTCTGTCCGGCAGTCTGTATCACCACTTCTCCTCCAAGGAGGAGATGGTCGACGAGGTGCTGCGCGACTTTCTGGACTGGCTGTTCGCCCGGTATCAGCAGATCGTGGACAGCGAAACCGACCCGATGGAACGGCTCAAGGGGCTGTTCCTGGCCTCGTTCGACGCGATCGAGCATCGACACGCCCAAGTCGTCATCTACCAGGACGAAGCCAAGCGCCTGTCGTCCCACGAGCGGTTCTCCTACGTCGACGAACGCAACCGGCAACAACGTAAAATGTGGCTTGACGTGCTGCAGCAGGGTATTGAAGCGGGATGTTTCCGCCCCGACCTCGACGTCGACCTGGTCTATCGCTTCATCCGCGACACCACCTGGGTATCAGTGCGCTGGTACCAACCGGGTGGCCCATTGACCGCCGAGCAAGTCGGCAGGCAATACCTCGCCATCGTGCTGGGTGGAATCACCAAAGAAGGAAGTTGATATGTCACAAGCCGCTCACGTTTCTCAGGCGTATGTTATCGACGCCGTTCGCACCGCCGTCGGCAAGCGTAACGGGTCGCTGGCCGGAATCCACCCGATCGACTTGGGCGCGTTGGCTTTTCGCGGTCTGCTGGACCGCGTCGGGGTTGACCCGGCCGCCGTCGACGATGTGATCACCGGCTGCGTGGACGCCATCGGCGGCCAGGCCGGCAACATCGGCCGGCTGGCGTGGCTGGCGGCGGGCTACCCCGAAGGGGTGCCGGGAGTCACCGTCGACCGGCAGTGCGGTTCGTCCCAGCAGGCCATCTCGTTCGGCGCGCAGGCGATCATGTCGCGCACCGCGGACCTGATTGTGGCCGGCGGCGTGCAGAACATGAGCTGGATCCCGATCTCGTCGGCGATGATCGTCGGTGAGCAGTTCGGTTTCACCTCGCCGACCAACGAGTCGAAGAAGTGGCTGGAGCGCTACGGGGACGAGGAGGTCTCGCAGTTCCGCGGCGCCGAGATGATCGCCGAGCGCTGGGACATCTCCCGCGAGGACATGGAGCGCTTCGCGCTGCAGAGCCATCAGCGGGCGTTCGCCGCGATCGCTGAGGGGCGCTTCGACAACGAGATCATCGACGTCGATGGTTTCCGGGTCGATGAGTGCCCGCGCGAGTCCACACTGGAGAAGATGGCCGGCCTCAAGACGCTGGTCGAGGGCGGCCGGCTGACGGCGGCGGTCTCCAGCCAGATCTGTGACGGGTCGGCCGCGGTGCTGCTCGCTTCTGAGCAGGCCGTCAAAGACCACGGTCTGGCGCCGCGCGCCCGCATCCACCACATCAGCGCCCGGGGTGACGACCCGGTGATCATGCTGACCGGCCCGATCCCGGCCACCCGCTACGCGCTGGAAAAGACCGGCCTGAGCATCGACGACATCGACGTTGTGGAGATCAACGAGGCGTTCGCTCCGGTGGTGCAGGCCTGGATGAAGGAGTTCCCGATCGACCCGGCCAAGGTCAACCCCAACGGCGGGGCGATCGCGCTGGGCCACCCGCTGGGGGCCACCGGGGCCAAGCTGTTCACCACGATGCTCAACGAGCTGGAGCGCACCGGCGGTCGGTACGGTTTGCAGACGATGTGCGAGGGCGGGGGCACCGCTAACGTCACGATCATTGAGCGCCTTGGCGGCTAAAATCGGACTTTATGGAAACACCGACTCCGACGGCACCGGGGGGGCGCCGGATTCGCGGGCTCGACGCTGACCAGCGCCGCGCTCAGCGGCGTCAGCAACTCCTGACCGCAGCGTTCGAATTGTTTGCCCGAGACGGTTACGCCAACACCTCGATCGAGCAGATCTGCCAAACCGCCTACGTCGGCAACAAGGCGTTCTACGAGCTGTTCGACAGCAAGGAAGACTGTTACCTGGCGCTGATGAACGAGATCGGCGATCGGATCGAGGCAAAGGTCGAGGAGGAGTTGCTCCACGGCGCTCCCGATGAGACCGAAGAGGCGACGGTGCGCCGGGTGCTGACGGTGTTCGCCTATGAGCTGGTCGTCGACCCCCGGGTGGCAGTCGTCGCGTTCCGGGAAAGCACCGGAATCTCGCCGCGGGTCGAGGCGCAACGGCGGGCGAATCGTCGGTGGGCCGCGGACTTCATCGAGTCGTTCTGGCGCAGCAAGGCCCTAGCCGGTGAGGTCGTCGACTACCGGGCGATGGCGGTAGCCACCGTCGGGGGGCTCTTCGAGATCATTGCCGATTTCCTGCACCAGGTCGACCCACCGCGATCGATGGACGACCTCACGCGGGACCTCACCTCATTCGTGATCACGGTGACCAACGGGATCCATCTGCCTGCCCAAGCCAGCTGAACTGGACGTCGGTACCGTCGCGGTTCTGCGGAGCTTCCGAATCCACTTGGCGATTGCGGGTGCGACCGTGACGCCCACCGGGATCCACAGCGGAATCAGGGTCGCAAGGACGAATGCAATGATGGTCGCGTAGGCGCTGATGAGGTTACTCACGGCGTGCTCATTTCCTCCGCAAAGCGGACTGGAGTAGTTGGGTTTTCTTGGCTGTGGCAGGCACGTTAGCCAGCGGGTATCCCGGTTGGCTTTGTCGTCGGCCGCCCAACTAGTGGCAGGGCTTTGTCGTCCGCGCACGAAGGCAGCGGGGTGACGGCTTTAACGCACGCGCCCGGCGATGACGCCGCCGACCGCACGTTGCGTCAGCGCGTCCAGGACAGCGTTGGCGCGCCGGTTCGGTTGCAGCGCAACGGAATCCGCGCCTAGCTGATCACGCGGCGGGTCTGGCTCCGCGCTCGGTGAACCGGTTGCGGTCGCTACGGGGTGTGGCTGCCGTTGGAGCCCGATGAACCGTTGGGGTGCCCGGTACCGCCGCCTCCGCCGGTACCGCCCTTCGCGGTGCCCGGAGCGTTGGTCACGGCGCTGCCGCCATTGCCGCCGTTGCCGGCGCCTTCGTTGGTTCCGTTGCCGCCCTTGCCGCCGTCCCCGCCGGTGGCATTGCCGGTGCCGGCGCTATTCGCCGAACCGCCGGCGCCGCCGTTGCCGCCGAGGTAGCCGGAGGCGCCGGCTCCGCCCTTTCCGGCGGTCGCGTCAGCGTGCGAGGCGCTGTTGTTGATGGTCGCGTTGCCGCCCTTGCCACCGTTGCCGGCCCAGTTGGTGCTGCTGCCGCCGGTGCCGGCTGCCCCGTCGCCGCCGATGGCGTTTCCGGTTCCGTTCGCAGTGATGGTCGCCGAACCGCCGTTGCCGCCGGTGCCGTCGCGGCCGCCATTGACGCCCGTACCGCCGCCGTGGCCGCCGAGGCCGGCGGCACCACCCACGGCGTCGCCAGAGCCGCCGTTGTACGCCTCGCCGCCGCTGCCGCCGAGGCCACCGCTGCCGATGTCGCCGACACCGCTGCCGCCGGCGCCGTTGCCGCCGGTTCCGCCGTGACCGCCGGTGGCAACGGCGTTGCCGCCTTGGACCCAGCCCGTGCCGCCGTCTCCGCCGAAGCCACCGCCCAAGCCGCCGTTGCCGCCGTTACCACCGTTCCCGCCGACCGCGGCGTGCAGGTTGGCGGCGTTGTTAGTGGTCGCGTTGCCGCCGTTGCCTCCGCCGGCGCCGTTGGTGCTGCCGGCACCACCATCGCCGCCGTTGCCGGCGACCACGTTGCCGGTTCCGTAGGTGTAGGCGTTGCCGCCGTTGCCGCCCTGCCCACCGCCGACTCCGGTCGCGCCAACCCCACCGTTGCCGCCGGTGGCGGTGCCGGTCGAGGCGCTGTTGGTGATGGTCGCGTCGCCGCCGCGCCCACCCCACCCGCCGTTGCCGCCGGTGAACGCGACGCCGCCGTTGCCGCCGGTGCCGCCGGTGATGTTCCCGGTTCCCGCTGAGGTCGCGGAGCCGCCGTTGCCGCCGTAGCCGCCGTTGATATGGCCGGCGTTCCCGTTCGCCCCGTTGCCGCCGTTGCCACCGTGGGCCGCGCCGCTGGCAGCGCCGCTGGCAGCGCCGCCCACGGCGCCGCCGCTACCCGCGGTGCCCCCGGTGCCGCCAGTGCCGGCCGCACCGCCAGCGCCGCCGGCGCCGGCGGACCCGCCACTGCCGGCATTGCCGCCGGCACCGCCGGCACCGTCCAAGCCGTTGGAGGCGATCTTGCCCCAGACGCCGTCCGCACCGTTACCGCCGTCGCCGCCGTTTCCGGCGGCACCACCGTTGCCGCCGGTGCCACCGGAACCGTTGATCCCGGCGGTGCCGTGGGCGGCAGTGCCGGCGTTGCCGCCGTTGCCGCCGTTGCCGCCGGCAAAGCCGTTACCACCGGTGCCGCCGTCCTGGCCGTTGCCGCCGTTGACTCCGGCGACACCAGTGTTGCCGGTGCTGCCCGCCGTGCCGGCAGCACCCGTACCGCCGTTGCCGCCGCGCCCGCCGGTGCCACCGTTGCCGGCCTGGGATCCGCCGGCCCCGCCGTCGCCACCCTTGCCGCCGGACCCGCCGACACTGTTAACCCCGGTCGCGCCGTTGCCGCCGACGCCGCCGTTGCCGCCGTTGCCCAGCGCTCCGCCGGCGCCGCCGTTTCCGCCGGTCCCGCCGTTAGCGCCGTCGGCGGTGGGGCTGAACCCGGCTCCACCGGTACCGCCGTTGCCGGCTGCCCCGCTCACCGCGGCGCCGTTGCCGCCGCCGGCACCCGCGTGCCCGCCCGAGCCGGAGCCGGCCGCGCCACCAGCACCGCCCTGGCCCACCGCGCCTGGGTCGCCGCCGTGGCCGCCATTGCCTCCGTTGGGATTAGCCGCGTTGCCGGCGCCGCCGGCCCCGCCGTCACCGGGAGTGCCGGCGTTGCCGCCGGTTCCGCCGGCTCCGCCGCTGCCGCTGCTGCCTGCGGTGCCACCAAGTCCTGCCGCGCCGGCGTTGCCGCCGACACCGCCGTGCCCACCGACACCACCGTTTCCGCCGTTGCCCCCGGCCCCGCCGGTGTTGCCGGCCAATACCGCATCCACACCGTTACCGCCGGCGCCGCCGGTGCCACCCTCACCACCGGCGCCACCAATTCCACCGGAACCGGCGCCGCCGAACAGCAGGCCACCCGCTCCGCCGTTGCCGCCGACGCCGCCGGTGCCGCCAGTTCCGCCGGCGGCACCGTCCTGGCCGGCCAGCGCAGTGCCCGCGTCATACCCAGCACCACCGATCCCGCCGGCGCCACCTGCGCCGCCGCTGCTGAACAGAAGCCCGCCGCTGCCGCCGGTTCCGCCCGCCCCGCCGGTTCCGCCGGCGGTATGGGTCGCGGTACCGGCCCCGCCGGCTCCGCCAGCCCCGCCGTCACCGCCATTGCCCCACAGGACGCCGCCGTTGCCCCCGTTGCCGCCCGCGCCACCGTTGCCGCCGAATTGGCCGGCTCCACCGGTGGTGCCGTTGCCGCCGTTGCCGAACAAGAACCCGGCGTTGCCGCCCTGGCCGGGCGTTCCATTGACTGGGGCCGGGTCCGCGCCACCTGCCAGCGGGAAGACGTTCTCATCGGCGGCGGCACTGCCGGCACTGCCGCCGTCACCGAACAACCAGCCGGCATTGCCGCCCGAGCCGGTCGAGCCGTACCCGTCGCCGCCGTCGCCGAGCAACAGCCCGGCGTTGCCGCCGTCGACATGGTCTGCCGTGCCCGCCGCGCCGTCACCGATCAGATACAGCCCGGACACCTGGTTGATCAAGCCGCTGACCTGCAGGCCTAGCGGGCTGTTGATCCAGTCCTCGATCGCGGTGTGCAACGGGGTGTAGATCAGCTGGTCGAACCAGTCGTCTCCCGGCAAAGCCACCGCCGAGCCGGCGCCAGCCACGTCGAGACCGGCGAGCTGGTGGAAGAAGTCCTCCCACGCCGCCGGGTCAAACACCGTCACCGGGTCGGCCGCCCCGCTGATCACCGCGGAGATCGGGTCGATTGGTGGATCGATGAGCACATCGAGCACATCGGCGTGCGCTGGCGGTGCGGTGGCCAACGGGCTCATCCCGAACCCGGCGAACGCCGCCGCCGCACCGATCACGGCGGCGATCCGCCGCAGCGCCCCGGCCTTGTGTTTTCCGCGAGTGCCCCCCACGACGACGTTTCCAAACACCTGCCGACCTCCTCGAACGAGATGTGCCCCGGGACGCACTAAAGTTCGGTTAGAGGATGCTGAGTTCATCTCAGTCGTCCATAGTCGAAATTAAAGAATAGGTTTTGGCCTCCGGTCAACGTTTTGCTTCGACTACGGCAAAAAATCGGGACCTTGGTCCCTTGAAGTCGCCTGTCCCCTGGTTGCGCTGCGGTTGGGTAGCGGGCTCTCGTCGTGCGCGGACGACGGAGTTGGGCAGCCGACCCAGCGGCTCAACCCACCAACCCGGCGATGATGTCGTCGACCGTTCGTTGCGCCAGTGCATCCAGATCGGAACGCGGGACGCCGCGTAGCGGTCCGCGCAGGGCCAGTTCGGCGAATCCGTGCACGGCCGACCAGCACGGCCACTCCGCGCCGGCGCGCCGACTCGGTTTCAGCACACCGGCGTCCACCATCGCATCGAGTGCATCGACCAGTGCGCGAAACGGCGGCGGGGGCCCGTCGTCGTCCACCGAGGTGACCCCGGAGCCGAAGAAGGCCACGGTGAACCAGCCCGGCTCGTCCAACGCGAATCCGATGTAGCCGAGCCCGACGGACCGGAGCTGATTGCGTGCCCGGTTCGCCGCGGTGCCGCGTCGGCTCGCCGATGGGAGCATGCGTGCGGCCATCCGGTCTCCGATGGCGATCGCGACCGCCCGCAACAGTGCCTCGCGGTCGGCGAAATGACGGTATGCGGCGTTCGGGGACACCCCGACGCGCCGGGTCGCCTCCCGGACCGTCAGCGCCTCCGGACCGCCGAGTCGGGTCAGCTGCAGGCCGGCGTCGATCAGCGCCGCGCCCAGGTCGCCATGGTGATAACCGGTCCTTGTCCCAGCCACCTCTTGACAGCCCCCTCGGGTCCAAGTGTACGGTGTGAACATAGCCAATGTGGACGCCGTACACATGACAATGGGGGTTTTCGTGAAGACGGATTTCAAGGCGCCGCCGGTGGTGGATAACCAGACCTGGCAGCGGGAAATCGACACGTTGCGCGCCCGGGAGAAGGCCGCCACCCGCGAACTCGACGCGATCGCCGCACAGCGCCGCCGCCTGCCGATGGTTGTCATAGACGACTATCTGCTCGAAGGCGAGAGCGGGCCGGTGCGCCTGTCCGAGGTGTTCGAGGGCGCAAGTCAACTGATCGTCTACCACCACATGTGGTCGCCGGGCCAGGAATGGCAGTGCCCAGGGTGTACCGGCTACACCTCGCAGTTCACCCGACTCGACTTTCTTGACGCCTACGACGCACGGTTCGTGATCGTCACGCAGGGCCCCATCGACGAAGCGATCGCGTACAAGCGGCGGGTCGGCAACCAGATGGCCTGGTACAGCACGGCCAACAGCTCGTTCGGAGCCGATGTCGGCGTACCGCCAGGCGGTCAGTTCGCGGTGAATGTCTTTTTGCGCCAGGGTGATGCGGTGTTCCGCACCTGGTACACCAACCACCGCGGGGTCGAACAGCTCAGCCACATATTCCCGTTGCTGGATGTGCTGCCCTATGGGCGCCAGGAAGAGTGGCAAGACTCGCCCGAGGGCTGGCCGCAGAGTCCCACCTACAGCCGCTGGGCGAGCTCGCCGGAGATCGCCCAGCTCTACGGCGTCAATTCGTAGTGTCCCCAACCGTTCCCAACCTAGAAGGAGCATGATGAGCACCGCCAAGACCGGGCTGAAGACGATCAACCTCGTGTGTGTGCCGACCGTTGAACAGGACAAAGCCGTTGCGTTCTACGAGTCGCTGGGCTTCGAGAAACGCACCGACGAAGAGTTCGGTGGCGGCTACCGGTGGATCGAGGTCTATCCGCCCCAGGGGACGACCGGCATCGCGCTGGCTCCGCCGCCGCCGGAGAGCGGTCCGATCGAACCGACCGTCACCGGTATCACGCTGAGCACCGACGACATCGACGCCACGCACGCCGCGATACGCGAACTCGGGGTCGATGTGGACGAGCAGGTGTCCCGGATGGGCGAACCCGTTCCCCCGATGTTCTGGCTTCGTGACCCGACCGGGCACACCCTGATGGTGGTCGAGGCGTAGCCTTCGCCGCCGAGTGTGAATCTCCCGACGCCGCCACGGCGTGTCGCGTCGTGAGATTCACACTCGGTGGGCTGTGGACGGGCGTCCGCACGTTTCGGCCTTTGGTAGCACGCTTCGGCCATGGACGAACTGGACTGGCCGTTCCTGGGGGCCGAGGCGTTAGCCGACAGGGTGATTTCCGAGCGGGCGATGCGCACCCTCTACGCGACGGTCTACCCAGGCGTCTTCGTGCCGTGGGGTATCGAGCTGGATGCGGCGCAGCGGGCACGTGCGGCCTGGCTGTGGTCGCGGCGGCGGGGGATCGTCGCGGGTAATTCGGCCGCAGCGCTGCTGGGGTCGAAGTGGGTGAGCCCTGAACTCGACGCGGAACTGGTGCACGACAATCGCAGGCCGCCGCCCAAGCTGGTCGTGCACACCGACACCCTGAAAGCCAGTGAGATGACGACCGTCGACGGGATTAGGGTCACCGCTCCTGCGCGGACCGCCTTCGACATCGGGCGGCGAACGCCGTCGAGGGTGCTCGCCGTTGCGCGCGTCGACGCACTGGCCAACGCGACCGGTATTGGGATAGCCGACGTCGAGGCCGTCATCACCGCGCATCCGGGAGTGCGGGGCTTGAATCGGCTGCGACGAATCCTGCCGCTGGTCGACGCCAGCGCGGAATCTCACCAGGAGAGTCGTACCCGGGTGGCGCTCATCGACGCGGGCCTGCCGCGCCCGGAGACCCAGATCGTGGTGTACGACGAATACGACGGGTTCGTGGCGCGGGTCGACATGGGATATCGGGAATTGCACGTCGGCGTCGAATACGACGGCCCCCAGCACTGGACCGACCCCAAGCAGCGCCAGCGCGACATCGACCGGCAGGTGGTGCTGGCTGACCTGGGCTGGGTGATCATCCGGGTCAGTGCCGAGCTGCTCCGCTACCGGAAGGCGACGCTGATCGCCCGCGTAGAGGACGCAATGAACGCCGCCGGCTGGCCCGGCTCCGGCGTGAGTGTGGAATACACGACGCTTCCGCGGTGTGTTGCGTCGTGAGATTCACACTCACGGTTAGGGGTTGGGCCGTTAGACGACGAACCGTGACGCGGCCTGCAGGTGCTCGACGGCGTCGTCGACGATCGAGGTGATCAGCTCGGCGCAGGACGGCAGGCTGTCCAGGATGCCCGCCACCTGACCCGAAGCCAGCACGCCGGCCTCGGTATTGCCTTCCACCAGACCGGCTTTGAGCAGCATGGGGGTATTGGCCGCCATCAGCACCTGCGACCAGGTGAGCTCCTTGCCGTGCCGCATCGCGAGTCCGTCGCGGACCATGGTCGGCCAGCTCATCTGCGACATCTTCTTGAACTTCGCCGCATTGCGGATGGCGGCGCTGAAACCGCGCGCCCGCGAGCCGCTTTCGAGCTTCTCCACCAGTTCGGTGCGCAGCACCCGGTGCGGCATGCCGTCAACCCGGGTGGAGACCACGGTGCCGCTCAGGTCGGCGGCCAGGTAGCGCTGCTTGACCGCGTCGGGAACGGTGGAGTCGCTGGTCAGCAGGAAGCGGGTGCCCATCGCGACACCGGTCGCGCCGTAGCACAGCGCGGCGGCCAGGCCGCGGCCGTCGAAGAAGCCGCCGGCGGCGATCACCTGTACCCCGGTGCCGGCGACCGCGTCGAGCACCGACGGCAGCAGCAGTGTGGTGGCGACCGGGCCGGTGTGGCCGCCGCCCTCGCCGCCCTGCACGATCACCGCATCGGCGCCCCAGGACGCCACCTTCTTGGCGTGCTTGGCCGCACCCACCGACGGAATCACCACCGAGCCGGCCTCTTTGAGTCTGGCGATCAGCTCGGCCTTGGGTGCCAGCGCGAACGACGCCACCTTCACGCCCTCACGGATCATCAGGTCCACCCGGTCGCCGGCGTCGGATGCGTCGGCGCGGATGTTGACCCCGAACGGCTTGTCGGTCGCCGACTTCACCTTGGCGATCGCGGTGGCCAGCTCGTCGATCGTCATGGTCGCCGAGGCCAGGATGCCCAGCCCGCCGGCGTTGGCGGTGGCCGACACCAGCCGGGCGCCCGCCACCCAGCCCATCCCGGTCTGCACCACCGGGTGTTCGATGCCGACCAGCTCGGTCAGCGGGGTCTTCAACCGGCTCATGCGCGTACTTCTTTATCCCGCAGCGACTTCGGGTCAATGACCTCGCGGATCAGCCGCAGCTCCTCGACAGTCGGTTCCCGGGTCACCGCGGCGTCGGCCAGGCCGTGCACCTCGAACGAGGTGTTCTCGGCGACCTCGTCGGCGGTGACGCCCGGGTGCAGTGAGACCGCGCGCATCTGGTGGTCCGGGCCGCCGAAGTCGAACACCCCGAGGTTGGTCACCACCCCGCCCAGGTTGAAGAACCGGAATGCCGGGTTGGCCGGGTCCACCTTGTCGTAGCCGATGCCGGACACGATGTCGACGGCCTCGCAGAACACCCGCGACGAGTGCGCACCCACCCAGTAGCTGGTGGTGTGGTTGATGGTGTTGCCCGGCGCCCCGCGGACCCCGAACATCTGCCGAGTCGGGTGCTGCAGCGGGCCGAACGCCGACAGGTTCTGGTTGCCGTAGCGGTCGATCTGGTTGGCGCCCATGATCACATGGCGCCGGCCCCAGGACAGGGTCTCGAAGACCCGGTTGAACGGCATCCACCCTTCCAGCGGCCCGACCTTGCCGATCGCCGGTGTGTCGGCCAGGATGCGGGCTTCCCCGTCGGTGAGCACCAGGTCGGGGGAGAAGGTGAGGCGGGCCAGCCGGGCGCCGACCGAGGGCACCGTGGCCATGGGTGAGGCCATGATCTCGCCGGCGTCGCGGAACAGCTCGGCGCAGGCGACCGCGCAGATCTCGGCGCGAGTGGGTGAGTCGGTCATGTGAGTGCCTCCGCTCCGAATGCCTTAACCGCCGCCTGGTAGTCGTCCTCGCTGCCGGACAGGTAGGTGGCCTTGAACTCCGCCCAGGTCTCGTCGGACTTGGCGGCCTCGGCGTAGTGCCGCTGGAACTTCTCGTCGCGGCCGTAATCGGCTGCGCCGATGGTGAAGTGGGCGCCGTTCGGGGCTTCCACGACCTTGTCCACCATCATCCGGTTGATCACCTGGGTCTGCGGCGACGTGCTGGCGATCAGCTCCTCGGTGGGCACGATCTTCTCCACCGACAGGAAGCGGCGCTGCGCCGACATCAGGAACAGGTCGTCGAAGTACGGGTCGATCCCGGTGTAGGCGGCGTTGCCCCGCTCGTCACCGAGGTTCATGTGCACGAACGCGGCGTCCAGGTTCAGCGCCGGCATCGCGACCAGCGTCTCGTGTCCGCCCTCAACCGGGTACGGCGACACCACGGTCTTGAGCTCACCCTCCCAGAAGTCGATCACCGAGCTGCCCAGGCCGGCGCGGATCGGCAGGAACGGCAGCCGCTGGGCGGCGGCCTGCAGCCCGCAGCGCAGCATGCCCTCGTCCATCTCACGGGCCTCGATGGCACCGGTGGTGCGGGCCTTCGAGAACCACGGGTCGTAGAACGGCGGGGAGTCCAGGGAGACGAAGCCGTAGTAGGCCCGGCGCACCTTGCCCGCCGAACACAGCAGGCCTAGATCCGGTCCGCCGTAGGTCACCACGGTCAGATCTTTGACGTCGGTGCGCAGGATGGCCCGGACGAACGCCATCGGCTTGCGCCGGGAGCCCCAGCCGCCGATCCCGATCGTCATGCCGTCACGCAGCTCAGCGACGGCGTCGTCGAGGGTGGTCCGCTTGCTCATTTCTTGGCGCCCTTCTCGGTCCCGGCGAACTCGTCGCGGTGCTCGTCGGCCACACCGGAGAGGTTGAGCTCAAAGGTGAAGCCCTGCTCCATCCGGTAGCTGGAGTTGACTTTCTGCACGTCGATGAGGTTCAGGGCTTCCTTGGCCGCCCGGATCACCCGAGTGTCCTTCGACGCGATGTCGCGGGCCACCCGCAGCGCGGCCTCGTCGAGCTCGGCGCGCGGCACCACCTCGTGCACGGAGCCGTACTGGTGCAGGGTGGCGGCGTTGACGGTGGCCGCGGTGTAGAACAGCCGCCGCATCATGTGCTGCGGCACCAGCCGGGACAGGTGGGTGGCCGCGCCCAGCGCGCCGCGTTCCACCTCGGGCAGGCCGAACTTGGCGTCGTCGGAGGCCACGATCACGTCGGCGTTGCCGACCAGGCCGATCCCGCCGCCGACGCAGAAGCCGTTGACCGCGGCGATCATCGGCACCGCGCACTCGTAGACGGCCTTGAACGCGGCGAAGCAGCCGCGGTTGGCGTCGATCAGGGCGGTGAAGCCCTCGGTGTTCTGCATCTCCTTGATGTCGACGCCGGCGTTGAAGCCGCGGCCCTCGGCCCGCAGGATCACCACGTGGGTGGACATGTCGTTGCCAGCGGCGGTGATGACCTCGCCCAGCTCGAACCAGGCCCGTGACGGTAGGGCGTTGACCGGCGGGTAGTCGACGGTGACCGCGACGATCCCCGGTTCGACGGTTTTGGATGTGATCGGCATGGGCGGACTTCCCTGTCGTATTGGGGTCTTGGATACCTAAGCAAGCACTTGCTTGGTACGCTAGCACAGTGTCTGACTCTGCGGCTGCCGCTATCAACCTCGGATTGACCGGCAAGGTGGTGCTGGTGACCGGTGGGGTGCGCGGTGTCGGTGCGGGCATCAGCGCCGTCTTCGCCGATCAGGGCGCGACGGTGGTGACCTGCGCCCGACGCCCGGTGGACACCTCGCCGTATGAGTTCCATTCCTGCGACGTCCGCGACGACGACGCGGTCCGGGGCCTGATCGAGGCGATCGTGGCCCGGCACGGCCGGATCGACACCGTGGTCAACAACGCCGGCGGATCCCCGTTCGCGCTGGCCGCCGACGCGTCGGCCAACTTCAGCCGCAAGATCATCGAGCTGAACCTGCTGAGCGCCCTGCTGGTGTCCACGCACGCCAACGCGGTCATGCAGACCCAGGACGGCGGCGGTTCGATCGTCAATATCACCAGCGTGAGCGGGCGCCGGCCGTCACCGGGCACCGCCGCCTACGGCGCGGCCAAGGCCGGGGTGGACAGTCTGACCACCTCGTTGGCCGTCGAATGGGCGCCGAAGGTGCGGGTGAACTCGATCGTGGTCGGCATGGTCGAGACCGAGCAGTCCGAACTGTTCTACGGCGACGCCGAGTCGGTGGCGGCCGTCGGCGCCACCGTGCCACTGGGACGGCTGGCCAAGCCAGCCGAAATCGGTTGGACAGCAGCATTTTTGAGTTCCGACCTGGCGTCCTATGTCAGCGGCGCCAGCCTGACCGTGCACGGCGGTGGCGAAAACCCCGCCTACCTCGACGCATCCAGCGCTAACAAATAAGGAGAAAGCACTCATGGGACTTCTTGACGGCCGCGTGGTCATCGTCACCGGAGCGGGCGGCGGAATCGGGCGGGCGCACGCGCTGGCCTTTGCCGCCGAGGGCGCCCGGGTCGTGGTCAACGACATCGGCGTGGGCCTGGACGGCTCGCCGGCCGGTGGGGGCAGTGCTGCCCAGGGCGTGGTCGACGAGATCGTCGCAGCCGGCGGAGAGGCCGTCGCCAACGGCTCCAACGTCGCCGACTGGGACCAGGCCGCGGCGCTGATCCAGACCGCGGTCGACCACTTCGGCGGTCTCGATGTGCTGGTCAACAACGCCGGTATCGTGCGCGACCGGATGTTCGCCAACACCAGCGAAGAGGAGTTCGACGCCGTCGTCGCCGTACACCTCAAGGGGCACTTCGCCACCATGCGGCACGCCGCCGCCTACTGGCGGGCACAGTCCAAAGCCGGCGAAACGGTGGATGCCCGGATCATCAACACCAGCTCCGGCGCCGGCCTGCAGGGCAGCGTCGGGCAGGCGAACTACTCGGCCGCCAAGGCCGGTATCGCCGCGCTCACGCTGGTCGCCTCGGCCGAGATGGGCCGCTACGGGGTCACGGTCAACGCGATCGCCCCGTCGGCACGGACCCGGATGACCGAGACCGTGTTCGCCGACATGATGAACACCCAGGACCAGGCCTTCGACGCCATGGCCCCGGAGAACGTGAGTCCGCTGGTGGTCTGGCTGGGCAGCGTCGAGTCGCGTGACGTGACCGGCAAGGTCTTCGAGGTCGAGGGCGGCAAGATCCGGGTCGCCGAGGGTTGGGCGCATGGCCCGCAGGCCGACAAGGGTGCCCGCTGGGATCCTGCTGAGCTCGGGCCGGTCGTCACCGACCTGCTGGCCCAGGCGCGGCCACCGGTGCCGGTGTACGGGGCCTGAGTCCCGGGAGACTGTTGCGGGGGACTAAAGTCCCTATGCGCGGACCTGCGACGTTATACGCGAGCGTCAATATTGTGATACTTACTTAGCCGTACGAGTAAGCGTTGCGGCCCGTCCCTCATCGGGAAGCGACGTAATCTTTCACCTGCTCTTAGGTGACGCGCTCGTGTTTTCGCCCAGCTGCTGGAGGTCTCGTGTCGGTGCTCGAGGTGGAAGACCACCGACCCGCGGCAGTCCGGCGACGGCCGCACCCGCACCCCGGCGAAGGCGTACCGACTTTCTCGTGGCCCACCTTCGGGCTCGGGGTGGGCGGCATCACCGTATTCGTGCTGGTGGCCATCGGCGCGGCCCGCGGATCCCTTCCGGCCTGGATCGTCATACCGCTGAGCACCCTGGTGACGTATGTGCTGTTCTCGGTGGCGCACGAGGCCCTGCACCGCTCGTTCTGCTCGGTGCGCTGGGTCAACGCGGTGGTCGGCCGGGTGGCCTGGCTGTTGGTGGTGCTGCCGTTCTCGTTACCGGCTTTCGGCTACGTCCACGGCGAGCATCACCGCCACACCAATGACCCTGAACGCGATCCAGACATGTTCGCCACCCATGCGCCCACCTGGCAGCTGCCGTTCCGCTGGGCGCTGATGGACCTGTTCAACGCGACCTGGTATGTCCGCAAGCTGTGGCCGCGGATACGCCATTCGTGGCGGCGTCCGATTGCCGAGCTCGCCGAAACGTCCGTGCTGTTCTCGTTGACGATCGCCATGACCGTCGCGGCGATCCTCACCGACCACTTCTGGCTGCTTGCGGAGGTCGTCTTGATCCCGCAGCGCCTCGGTCTTTTCATCATCGGATGGGCGTTCGACTGGTTACCGCATCACGGGATCGACGTCACGCAGCGTGAGGACCGGTATCGCGCCAGTCGTCTTCGGGTCGGGATGGAATGGCTGCTCGCACCGCTCATGCTGTCCCAGAACTACCACTTGATCCACCATCTGCATCCCTGGCTGCCGTTCTACCGCTACCTGCCGGCGTGGCGCCGTAACGAGGAGCTCTATTTAGAGCACGACGCCGCCGTCACCACCGTGCTCGGCCGGGAACTGAACGCCGAGGAATACCGGAACTGGAAAAGGTGGGCGCAGGTCGAGCCCACCCCCCGGATCGCCTGACACGTCGCGGGGCAACGCCGCGGCGTCAGGCGTGTTGCGCTGCCACTTGGGCGAGTTGCAGGCGCGACGAGATATTGAGCTTGGTGTAGATCCGGTTCAGGTGCGAATGCACGGTCCGAGGCGAGACGCTCAGTTGTGCGGCGATGTCTTTGTCGCGGAGGCCGGCGCTGATGAGGCGGACGACATTGCGTTCAGCCGGCGTCAGCGAAGCCCAACCGCTGGAGGGACGTTTGGATTCAGCCCGGCCCTTTCCGTCGCCTTGGCACGCGTACGCGATGGCCTCCGCCGTCGACGATGCAGCTCCTTGGGCCCAACTTCGCTCAAAGTCGTTCTCCTGCATCGCTTCTCGAGCAACGCTGACAGTGGCCGCGTAGTTGGCGTCGTAGACTTTGGCACGGACTGCGCCGGTGCGACTGCGGGCACCGGCCGCGGAACCGAACAGCCGTGCTGCGTAGTGGTGTCGCCCGGTGGCGGTGGCCACTGCCGCCAGCAACTCCAGCAGATCCGGAACGGCCAGATATGCCTCGGCGTCCGCGGCTATCGCCAGCGCCTCACACGCGTCTCGTTCGGCCTGTTCCACTTGGCCTTCGGCCATCGCTACCCGGCCACGTATCTCCAGCAGCAGTATCCGGTGGATGCCCGAGCCCACGGACAGTGCCTCGCCAGCCCAACGGCGCGCCGCGGCCAAGTCTCCGGATTCCAGCGCCACCCGGGCGACCGGATTGCCGTTGATGGCCAGCAATTGGGGCAGCGCGCACGCTTCGCACGCCGCATCGGCAGCCCTGAGTGCGCCGGAAATATCACCGGCGGCCAGTAATGCGTCCGCTACAGCGCCGAAGCCGATCGCGCGGTGAAAGTCGATGAGTTCGGCGGCGGCCTCGACGCACGCTTCCGCCGCGGCGTGCGCCCCGCGGGTATCGCCCTGGCACGCAAGGGCTTCGGCCAGGATCGTCAAACTCTGGGTACTGAACAGCGGGTCGTATGCTGCCTCGGCCTCCATCGCTACCTGCCTGGCCTGCTCGACGGCCATCGTGAGCTCTGCGCGATGAAGATGCGCCAATCCCAGGCAAAGACGGCATAGTCGCGAAACCGACCAGTCGCCGACTGCGTCGGCCAGGACCGCTCCCTTTTCCGCGGCCAGCCGCATCGTGTCGAGGTCGCCGGCCACGAACGCCGAATACGCCTGCACGCCGTATATCTGGCTCAACCGCCAGTCATCGTTCAACGCGGGGGACAGCGCGATGGCCTGCTCGAAGTAGGGTAGGGCCAGTTCGGGACCGTAGCTACAGGTGAAGCCGCAGGCAGCCAACGCCCAGGCAAGCAGGCCCGGCTCGTCGAGATGGCGTGCGATCGAGACTGCTTCCTCTGCTTGCTCGACCCGTCCGTAGTTTCCGGTCAGCGCGTCGAAGATCGTCTTGTCCGCGAGCGCGCGGGCACGCGCGGCGGGCGCCATCGTCGCGCCGTCGGTGAGCACGGCATTGAACCACGCCAACCCCTCCAAAGTTCGGCTGTGGATCCACAGCGGGAGCAACGACGAGGCCAGGCGTGCGGCAAGCTCGATATCGCCATGCTCACGACTCCACATGAAAGCGGCTCTGAGATTGTCGATCTCGAGTTCCGCCTGCTCGATGTGCCAGCCGTATCCGGCGGTAATCCCGGCGTCGAACATCGCTGTGTAGTGATCGCGGTGGCGTGCCTGTATGGCCTCTGATTCGCCGGACTGCTCAAGCTTTTCCAGGGCGTACTGCTGAACAGTCTGCAACAACCGGAAGCGTGTCGACTCCCCAGTGCTGTCGGCTACCACCAGCGATTTGCCCACCAGCTGGGTGAGTTTGTCCACGATCTGCGTGCGTGACAGGTCGGTGCCGCCGGCGACCGCGTGGGCGGCATCGAGGTCGAATCCGCCCGGAAATGGTGCCAATCGGCGAAACACCACGCGCTCGGGTTCGCTCAACAGGTCGTGTGACCAGTCTTCCGATGCTCGCAGCGTCTGTTGGCGTGGCACCGCCGTACGCGCACCACCGGTCAGCAGCTGGAAGCGCTCGCCCAATCCGTCCGCGATCTCGGTCAGCGACAACGCCCGAACTCGTGTCGCGGCAAGCTCGATAGCCAGGGGAACCCCGTCCAGGCGGCGACAGATCTCGGCTACCAAGTCGGCATCACCATCGGTGTCGGTGAAACCCGGCCGGACCAGCCGAGCGCGTTGCCGGAACAACTCGACGGCCTCGTCGACGAGCGAGAGTGAGGGGGTCTTCCAGGTCACTTCGCCCGCGACCCCGATGGGCTCGCGACTCGTCGCCACGATGGTCAGCTCTGCACTGGCGGCCAACAGCGTGGCGGCCAGCTGCGCGCACGCGTCGAGCAGATGCTCACAATTGTCGAGCACCAGCAGCAATTGCCGATCTGCGATGAAGCGCACCAGGGTGTCGAGCGGGTAGTAGCGGTCCGGTCGATCAGGTAGGCCCAACACGTGCGTCACTCGCTCCAGAAGGAGATCCGGGTCCGTGATCGGTGCCAGGTCCACGCACCATGCCCCATCGCGGAACCGGTCGACGAACTCATCGGCCAATTGCAGCGCGAGTCGCGTCTTGCCGACTCCGCCGGAGCCGGTCAGCGTCACAAGACGGTTGCCGTCAATCAGCCGACGCAGCTCGGTCAGCTCCGCATCGCGTCCGACGAAGCTCGTCAGCGGTGTTGGAAAGTACGGCTCGTGCAACGCATTTCCGGTCCGGAGCGGCGGGAAGTCGGTGGCAAGGTCGCGATGGCAGAGCTGAGCCACCCGCTCCGGATACGGTATGCCGCGCAGCCGAAAGGCTCCCAGATCGACCAGCCAGGCGTCCGGCGGCAGTCGATCAGCCAGCAATCGCTGGGCCGTCTCCGACAGCAACGTCTGACCGCCATGGCCCAGATCGCACAACCGCGCCGCACGGTTCGCCAGGGTTCGCGGGTGCGCGTACGGCTGGACTAACGGCAGCTTGTCGGCGTGCATGGCGATTCGCGGCCGAATCGGCGCCGCGGGAGCGCGCTGCAAGGCGATGGCGCAGGCCACCGCGTCACCGGCGTCCGCGAACGTGGCCGCGAACTTGCATTCGTGGTCCTGCTCCACCAGCCGCGCACCGCGGTGGGCGGCAACCACGTCGGTGAGCGTGCTTTCCAGCCACGAGAGCCCGGTCGTCAATGACTCCGTCGGGGGCTGCCATTGCGGCCGAGAGTCTCCGGGGCACACCACGACGACCGTCCGCGGTGGGGAATGCGGCGAAAGCGCCGCGCTCGCGTTCGACATCATCTACCGTCCTCAGAGGCCAGGATGCTCGCGCAAGCGGGCAGACCCTCCATTCCCCCCGGATGGATTAGCTGTGCATCCGTGTAGTCGTAAGCCTTGCTTCACCGTCATCTACGCATTTTTACTGCCAAGTCTCGGCGTCACGATACCAGCGTGATTTCGGCATTTTTGCCGATGTTCTCCAGGAGTGTGCCGTTGCACAGTGACAGTGGCACAACTGCGCCTGCCTCGCCCGCCACCTCACGGCGGACTTGTTTCGTCGATCACCAACTGATCGCGATCTGCTGATCGAGGGCAGCGGCGGCAAGGGCGTCCAGGATGCGCTCCGCAGCGGTCACGGCGTGTCGTCGGGATCCGCATTCGGCGTCCGGTTGCTGTCGAATTTGTCATGCCAGCAAACTGCAATTGAATATCTGATCCGTTTCATGCATAGGCCTGCTGGGCTGCGCATGAAACGTGTGCACTTGCTGCTGAATTCTTTGAAGTAAATCCCTGTTTCTTGCCAATGGTTCACGTTTTTCCACTGTGACCAACATCACACTAATCAGCGTCAACCGGCATCGATCCCTGTTGACCTGCGCGTATGACGCCGCCGGCGGCGTCACAATCGCCGCACGAGTGTGGTTTCAGCCACATGAGGAGTGCCTGAGTTGGCGATAAGTGAACAGACGACCATAATTTGAACCTGCGTTAATGCTTAGCGGAAATTATGAGAGGGTCGTCATGAGCAGTCGGATGTCTAGCAAATTTGTTCGTTCGTCTGCTCGGGGTGCGTCCGGTCGGCGTGTGGTGGGTGCGTCGAGTGTTGTGGCGGCGTTTTTGGGGTTTGGGGTGGGGTCGGTGCCGGTGGCGTCGGCGGATGGTTTTGATTTGTTGGATCCGGTGTTTTGGTCGGAGTTGTCGGATCCGGGTTCGGCGTTGTGGGTGGGGTGGGCGGAGCCGGGTGCGGCTGATGGTGGGTTCATTGTTGATGCGTTTGAGCAGTTCGATGTGGCGGTGGCGTCGTTCTATCACGAGGATCTGTATCTGCCGCTGTATGACCTGACGCAGGATTTTATTGCTGGTAATCAGCAGTTTTTGGACTTGATCAACCAGCCGTTTGTGGACTTGTTCGGTCGGGAGTTGATCGGTAACGGTGTTGATGGGTTCACCGGGTCCAATGACTCGTTGTTCGGGTCGTTGGGGTGGTTCGGCAATCTGGGTGATGGCGGGTTTTTGTTTGGTGATGGTGGTGTCGGTGCTGCGGGGGTGGCCGGGATCGCTGGTGGTGCCGGTGGTGTGGGTGGCGCTGCGGGCATGTTCGGCAATGGCGGCGCCGGTGGTGTGGGTGTTGAGGGTGGTGATGGTGGCGCTGGTGGTGTGGGTGGTTGGTTGTTCGGTGATGGTGGCGCCGGTGGTGCGGGTGGGGCCTCGGTTGATGCGTTGCTGGTCGGCGGTAATGGTGGTGCCGGTGGTGATGTGGTCAGCCTGTTGGGGTTCGGTGGTGCGGGGGGTGCTGGGGGTGCGGGCGCGGTCGGTGCGGCGGGTGTAGCGGGTGTTGATGGGGTGGTGGGGGCGCTCAATGGCACCGCTGGTGGTGATGGGCTGGTCGGTGGCTTGGGTGGCAATGGTGGTGCTGGTGGCGCGGCCGGGTGGGTGCTGGGTATCGGTGGTGTGGGCGGTGCTGGTGGTGTGGGTGGCACCGGTGGCGCCGGTGGTGGCGGTGGCGCGGGTGGGGTGAGTCTGGATGATCTGGGCGGCAATGGTGGTGCCGGTGGGGTGGGTGGCGATGGTGGTGCGGGTGGTCGTGGTGGTGTCGGGGGTGTGGGTGGGCATTTCGGTGCTGCCGGTGATGGTGGTGTGGGGGGTAATGCGGGCCTGGCTGGTGATGGTGGCGCTGGGGGTCTGGGTGGTGATGGCCTCCTGGGTGGTGGTGATGGTGGTGATGGCGGCGCGGGCGGGCAGATCGGCACTGTTGTCGGTCTCGGTGGTGCTGCGGGTGAGAAGTTCATGTCGTGGTTGTGGGGCAATGCGGGGCGCCCGGGTGCTGATGGGCAGGTCCCGTCGGGGATCAGTGGCAATGGTGGGGTCGGGGGTGCTGGTGGTAACGGCACCGGCGTGTTGGCTAATGGTGATGGCGCTTCTGGTGGTGCGGGTGGTGTCGGGGGTGATGGTGGTGCGCACGGCAACGGCGCCAATGGTGGTCTCGGCGGTAATGGTTTCGCCGGCCTGACCGGCGCGGATGCCACCACCGTGGGGGGTTCCGGGGTTTCGGGCGGCAACGGTGGGGCCGGCGGTGCCGGTGGTGCGGGTGGCTCCGGTGGTGCGGTGGCCGGTAACGCTGGCTCCGGTGGTGCTGGTGGCAAGGGCGCCGCGGGTGGTGCCGGCGGTGCGGGTGCTGAGGGCGCGGCGGGCTCGTTCGCTGATGGTGGTGATGGCAACGGTGGGGCCGGTGGGGACGCCGGCAATGGTGGCGCCGGGGGTGCCGGTGGTGCCGGCGGTGCGGCCGGTAGCGCCAGCAATGGCGCGGCCGGTGCTGCCGGTGGTGGTGGTGCGGCCGGGGATGGTGGTAATGCCGGTGCTGCGGGTGCTGGTGGTGCGGGTGCCGCGGGTACGGCGGAGCATCCGGATGCCGGTGCTGGTGGTGTTGGTGGCAAGGGTGGGGACTTCGGTGCCGGCGGTGCTGGCGGCGCTAATGGTGATGGCAGCACCACGGTCGCTGATGGCCTGGACGGGTCGGGCAGCGCCGGGGGTAATGGTGGTGTTGGTGGGGATGGGTTCTTGGGCACCAATGGTGTCGCGGGCAGTGTTAATGGCACCGGTGGTGGCCAGGGCGGGGCTGGTGGTGATGGTGGCGCCGGTGGTTTGCAGGCTGATGGTTCGTCCGCCGCGCAGGGTGTTGGTGGTGCTGGTGGTGATGGTGGCGCCGGCGGTAACGGCTTCAACGGGTTCAACGGGGCGGTGCCGGGTGGGGATGGCACCAACGCCGGTGATGGTGGTGCTGGTGGTCACGGCGGTGTGGGTGGGCACGGTTCGGTTGACGGCGCCCACGGCATCGGTGGTTTGGGCGGTAACGGCGGCAATGGTGGTAACGGCGCTGATGGGGGTGACGGCGCGAACGGCGATGGCCAGCATGCGGGCGGGTATGCCGGCCAGGACGGCGGCCATGGGGGCAATGCGGGTAAGGGGGGTGCCGGCGGTGACAGTGGTGGCGGCACCACCTCGGCCAGCGGTAGCGATGGTGTGGCCGGGGTCGGCGGTAACGGTGGCCGCGGCGGCACCGGATTGGATGGGGTCAACGGCACCGCGCAGAATCCTGATGGCACCGCCGGTGCCGCTGGTGGGGCCGGGGGTAACGGCGGCCAGGGTGGTCTGGAGGCCGACGGCACCACGGCGGCCACGACCGGCAATGGTGGTGCCGGTGGCTTGGGTGGCCGTGGTGGTAACGGCCTTAACGGTGCTAATGGGGATGAGCCGGGCTCGGCGGGCACCCGCGGTGGCAATGGTGGCGCCGGCGGCGCCGGCGGTGTCGGGGGGACCGGCACGGTCGAGGGTGCGCACGGTGCCGGTGGGGTCGGTGGTAACGCCGGCAATGGTGGCAACGGTGCCGCCGGTGCTAATGGCGCCGACGGCACTGCCCAGCACACCGCCGGTTATGCCGGTCAAGACGGCGGCGCCGGCGGTAACGCCGGTGTCGGGGGTGCTGGTGGGGACAGTGGTGGCGGTGCCACCGCCGCGGACGGTAGTGACGGGATCGCCGGGAAGGGCGGTGCCGGTGGCCTGGGTGGTACCGGTCTGGATGGGGTCAACGGTGACGCGCAGAACCCGGATGGGACTGCCGGTGGGGCGGGTGGCGCCGGGGGTAACGGTGGCGCTGGTGGCCTGGAGGCCGATGGCAGCACGCAGGCCACGGACGGTGCTGGTGGTGCTGGTGGTGCGGGTGGCCGTGGGGGTAGTGGCTTCAACGGTGCTAATGGGGCGACCCCGGGGGCTGATGGCACCCGGGGGGGCAATGGTGGCGCCGGGGGCGCCGGTGGGGTTGGGGGCACCGGTAGCTCTACTGGTGCGCATGGGACTGGGGGTGTGGGGGGTAACGCCGGCAATGGTGGTGCCGGCGCTGATGGCGCGGACGGCGCGAACGGCACGGCCCAGCACACCGGCGGGTATGCCGGCCAGGACGGCGGCAAGGGCGGCAACGCCGGCATCGGGGGTGCTGGGGGTGACAGTGGTGGCGGCACCACCGCCGCGAACGGTAGTGACGGCACCGCCGGCAAGGGCGGTAACGGTGGTGTGGGTGGCACCGGCCTGGACGGCGCCAACGGCACCCTCCAGAATCCCGACGGCACCGCCGGCGGTGCCGGTGGTGTCGGCGGTAATGGTGGCGCTGGGGGTGTGAACACCGACGGCTCGCACGCCACCACCGGCAATGGTGGTGCCGGTGGCCAGGGCGGCCGCGGTGGTAACGGCATCAACGGCAGCAATGGTGATGCGCCCGGCGCCGACGGCACCCGTGGTGGCAATGGTGGCACTGGTGGGGCCGGCGGGGTCGGGGGTAGCGGCACCCAGGCCGGTGCGCACGGCGCCGGGGGGGTCGGGGGTAACGCCGGCAACGGTGGTGCCGGCGCGGACGGCGCCAACGGCGCCAACGGTGATGCGACCCACCAGGCCGGTTACGCCGGTCAAGACGGTGGTGCTGGGGGCAACGCCGGTAAGGGCGGCGCCGGGGGTGACAGTGGGGGCGGCACCACCGCCGCCGGCGGCACCTCCGGCATCGCCGGACAAGGCGGCAACGGTGGTATCGGTGGCACCGGCCTCGACGGCACCAACGGCACCGCCGCCAGCATCAACGGCACCGCAGGCGCAGCCGGCGGCGCCGGCGGCAACGGCGGCAAAGGCGGCGTGCAGGCTGACGGCACCTCCCAGGCGACCGACGGCAATGGTGGCGCCGGTGGTGCTGGTGGCCGTGGTGGTAGCGGCTTCAACGGCACCAACGGCACCAACCCGGGCGGTGACGGTACGTCCGGCGGTACCGGCGGTGACGGCGGCGCCGGTGGCGTCGGCGGCACGGGTGCGGCCACCGGTGGTCACGGCGTCGGCGGCGCCGGCGGCAATGGTGGTAACGGCGGTAACGGTGCCGACGGCTACAACGGCGCCAACGGGGACGCCCAGCACGTGGGCGGCTACGACGGTGGCGCCGGTGGTAACGGCGGCAACGCCGGGGCCGGCGGCAAGGGCGGCGACTCGGGTGGCGGTCAGCAGGGCGTCAGCGGCGGCAATGGTGCTGCCGGCACCGGCGGTAACGGTGGCGCGGGTGGCGCCGGCATGGACGGCGCCAACGGCGACCGGGACAACGTCGACGGCACCGCCGGTGGTAACGGCGGTAACGGTGGCGCGGGTGGCGCCGGCGGCCAAGAGGTTGGCGGCGGCCACGCGACCGACGGCAAGGGCGGCGTCGGCGGTAACGGCGGTGTGGGTGGTGCCGGTTTCGATGGCAACAATGGTGACGCCGGGCACGCTGACGGCTTCGCGGGCGGCAATGGCGGCGGCGGCGGCACCGGTGGTAATGGTGGTGCCGGTGGTGGCACCACCGGGGCCGGCGGCAACGCCGGTAACGGTGGCAACGGCGGGGCTCCCGGCGACGGTGGCGACGGTATCGACGGCACGGCGGCTCACCCCGACGGTGGTGCGGGCGGCCACGGCGGCAACGTCGGTGTCGGCGGCGGCGGTGGAACCGGTGGGTCCGGTGCGACCGCAGGCAACAACGGATCGGCCGGTAGCACCCCCGGCAGCGGTGGCAACGGCGGTAACGGCGGGGCCGGCTATGACGCCGCGTCCGACCCGACCGCCGCGCCGGGAACGAACGGCGGTAATGGCGGTGCCGGTGGTGCCGCCGGTGACCACGGCAATGGCGGTAACGGCGGCAACGCCGGTAACGGCGCGGCCGGTGGTGCCGGTGGTAACGGCGAAAACCCGGGCGACGCCGGTCAGGCCGGCGGATCGGGCGGTAAGGGCGGCACCGGTGGTGCCGGTGGTGCCGGCGGATCGATCGCCGGTGATGGCGGCAACGGTGGTGCCGGTGGTGCCGGCGCCGACGGCGGCGTCGGTGGCAATGGCGCCAACGGTTCGGACGGGACGTTCGACAACGGCGGTGACGGCAACGGCGGTGCGGGCGGTAGCGCCGGCGCCGGTGGTGCCGGTGGCGACGGTGGTGCCGGTGGTGCCGCCGGTAGCTCGGCCCACGGCAAGGCAGGCACTGAGGGCGCCGGCGGCAACGCGGGCGATGGTGCAGACTCCGGCAAGGCCGGCGACGGTGGTGCCGGTGCGCACGGCACCGCGGAGAACCCTGACGGTGGCAACGGTGGCCAGGGCGGCAACTCCGCCGCCGGAGGCAGCGGCGGCACTGGCGGCAGCGGCCTGACCGACGGGACGGACGGCCAGGACGGGGGGATCCCGTCGGGCGCCCAGGGCAACGGTGGCGCCGGCGGCGACGGCTACGACGCCTCTACCGACCCGAACGCGGCACCGGGCACCTCCGGTGGCAATGGTGGTGCCGGCGGTGACGCCGGTGACCGCGGCAACGGTGGCCTGGGTGGTAATGGCGGCAGCGGCACCGACGGCAGCACCGGTGCGAACGGCAGCGGTACCGACGGCGACGGCAATGGCAACGCCGGTGGTTCCGGAACTGCCGGTGGCTCCGGTGGTAACGGCGGTGCCGGCGGTAAGGGTGGATCCGTCGAAGGTGACGGCGGCGCCGGCGGCTTGGCCGGCAACGGCGGCAACGGTGGCTCCGGTGGGACTGGCGCTAACGGTGCCGACGCCACCCAGCCTGGCCAGGACGGTGGTAACGGCGGCGTCGGTGGTAACGCCGGTGACGGTGGCAAGGCGGGTACCGGCGGTAACGGTGGTTCGGCGACCAATGGTTCGGCGGGCGCCAACGGTGACGGCGGTAACGGCGGCAACGGCGGCAATGCCGGTGTCGGCGGTAACGGTGGCAAGGGTGCAGACGGTGATGCCACTAACCCCGACGGTGGCAAGGGTGGTGACGGCGGTAACGACGGCGCTATCGGCCAGGGTGCAACCGGTGGTTCGGCGGGCAGCGGCGGTGCCGGCGGTACCGGCACGGCCGGCAATGGCGGTACGGACGGCACGGCGGGCATCGGCGGTGACGGTGGTGCCGGTGGTGACGGCTATGACGCTTCCAAGGACCCGGGTGCTGCGCCTGGTACGGCCGGTGGCAATGGTGGTGCCGGTGGTAATGCCGGTGACCACGGCAATGGTGGCCAGGGCGGCAACGGCGGTAGCGGTACCAATGGCAGCACCGGTGCGGATGGCAGTGGCACCGATGGTGATGGCAACGGCAATGCCGGTGGTGATGGCACCAACGGTGGCGCCGGCGGTAACGGTGGTGCGGGCGGTTCCGGTGGTTCGGTCGTCGGTAACGGTGGTGCCGGTGGTAATGCCGGCAACTCCGGTAACGGTGGCTCCGGTGGGACTGGCGCTAACGGTGCCGACGCCACCCAGCCTGGCCAGGACGGTGGTAACGGCGGCGTCGGTGGTAACGCCGGTGACGGTGGCAAGGCGGGTACCGGCGGTAACGGTGGTTCGGCGACCAATGGTTCGGCGGGCGCCAACGGTGACGGCGGTAACGGCGGCAACGGCGGCAATGCCGGTGTCGGCGGTAACGGTGGCAAGGGTGCAGACGGTGATGCCACTAACCCCGACGGTGGCAAGGGTGGTGACGGCGGTAACGACGGCGCTATCGGCCAGGGTGCGACCGGTGGTTCGGCGGGCAGC
Organism: Mycolicibacter heraklionensis; assembly: GCF_019645815.1. Taxonomy (NCBI): domain Bacteria; kingdom Bacillati; phylum Actinomycetota; class Actinomycetes; order Mycobacteriales; family Mycobacteriaceae; genus Mycobacterium; species Mycobacterium heraklionense. The sequence continues at coordinate 4,398,045 of NZ_CP080997.1, read as the reverse complement.
GGCGGTGCCGGCGGTACCGGCACGGCCGGCAATGGCGGTACGGACGGCACGGCGGGCATCGGCGGTGACGGTGGTGCCGGTGGTGACGGCTATGACGCTTCCAAGGACCCGGGTGCTGCGCCTGGTACGGCCGGTGGCAATGGTGGTGCCGGTGGTAATGCCGGTGACCACGGCAATGGTGGCCAGGGCGGTAACGGCGGTTCGGGTTCCAACGGCACCGACGGCAGCGACAGCACTGACCCGTCGCAGGCCGGTGGCGACGGCACCAACGGTGGCGCCGGCGGCAACGGTGGTTCTGGTGGGGCCGGCGGTTCGGTCGTGGGCAACGGTGGTGCCGGTGGTAATGCCGGCACCGGTGGTGACGCCGGCAACGGTGGTGGCGGAGCGGACGGCGACGACGCCACCACTCCCGGCGCCGACGGCGGTACCGGCAGCAACGGCGGCTCGGGTGGTACCGGTGGCGCCGGTGGTACCGGCGGCAGCGGCGGCGGTGCCAGCAACGGCAACGCCGGAAACAACGGCAATGGCGGCGACGGCGGCGCCGGCGGCAACGCCGGCTCAGCCGGCAACGGCGGCAAGGGTGCTGACGGCGACGCCTCGAACCCCAACGGCGGCAACGGCGGTAAGGGTGGCGACACCGGCAACGCCGGGTCCGGTGGTTCCGGCGGCGGTGCCGGAACCGGTGGCGCTGGCGGCACCGGTAATGCCGGTGGCGACGGTGGCGACGGTGCCGAAGGCACGCCGTCGGGAGATGGCGGCGACGGCGGTAACGGCTACACGAACCCCAACGGCGACGGCGGCAACGGTGGTAACGGTGGTGATGCCGGCAGCCACGGCAACGGCGGCAATGCCGGTAACGGTGGCGATGGCCACGGTGACAACTCCAACGGCGGCTCCGGTGGTACCGGTGGTGCCGGTGGCACCGACATGGGCAACGGCGGCAACGGCGGCAACGGCGGCAACGGCGACCACGACGGCGGTGCCGGCGGTGATGGTGGCGACGCCGGCTCCAACGGCAATGGCGGCAACGCCGGTAACGGCGGCACGGGCCAGACCGGTGCCGGTGGCGACGGTGGCGACGGCGGTGCCGGCGGCACCGAGACCGGTAACGGTGGCAACGCCGGTGACGGCGGTGACGGCGGGCAGCACGGCGGTGACGGCGGTACCGGTGGCAGTGCCACGGGTGAGGGCAATGGCGGTAACGGTGGTTACGGCGGCGATGGCCTGCCCGGACCGAACGGCCCCAACGGCGCCAACGGTGGCAGCGGAACTCAGCCGGGTGAGTCCGGCGGCGACGGTGAGGCCGGTGGCGCAGGCGGTAAGGGCGGTGACGGTGGTGCCGGTAGCGGTGTCGGTTACCACGCCGGTAGCGGCGGCCTAGGCGGTAACGGCGGTAACGGCGGTAACGGCGGTAACGGCGCCAAGGGCGCCACCGGAACCTTCGCCGGTGGTGACAACGGTGACGGTGGCCAAGGTGGCAACGCCGGTAACGGCGGCGCGGGTGGCGCAGGTGCGGCCGGTGGTAACGCCGGTGTCGGCCTGAACGGTGCCACTGACGGTGTCCACGGCGCCGGCGGTACCGGCGGCAACGGCGGCAACGCCGGTAACGCCGGTAACGGAGGCAAGGGCGCTAACGGCACCGCGAGCCACCTTGATGGTGGTAACGGTGGCGCCGGTGGTGCCGGTGGCAGCGCAGGCGCGGCGGGTGCCGGCGGCGACAACGGCGACGGCACGACCGGCGCCAACGGGCAGGCCGGTAACGGCACGGTCGGTGGAGATGGCGCCAACGGTGGCCGCGGCTACATCGGTAGCAACGGCACGGCCGGAAGCATCGACGGAACGGCCGGCGGTAACGGTGGTGCCGGTGGTAACGGCGGTGCCGGTGGCTTCGCCGGCGACGGTACGCAGCTCAACCAGGGCGACGGTGGCACCGGTGGCGACGGCGGTGCCGGCGGTAACGGCTTCAACGGCCTCAACGGTCAGACCCCGGGCGCTGACGGCGGCAATGGCGGAAACGGTGGTGCCGGTGGTAACGGCGGGGCCGCAGGTACCGGCCACGTCGACGGTGACCACGGAGTCGGCGGGCTCGGCGGCAACGGTGGCAACGGTGGCAACGGTGCCAACGGTGCCAACGGGTCCACGGGTGGCGGTGACGGCCAGAACGGCGGCGCCGGTGGCAACGCCGGTGTCGGTGGAGCCGGCGGTGACAGCGGCGGTGGTGACCATGCCGCCGACGGCACCGACGGCGCGGCCGGTGTCGGCGGCAACGGTGGCAACGGCGCCAGGGGCACCGACGGTGCCGATGGCACGGCCGCTGACGTCAATGGTGTCGCCGGTGGTAACGGCGGCAAGGGCGGCAACGGTGGCCTAGGCGGCCTGGAGGTCAACGGCGTTGACCGGGCTGCAACCGGTTCCGGTGGCGACGGTGGTGCTGGTGGTCAGGGCGGCAACGGTATTGATGGTGCGGCCGGCTCGTTTGTGACCGGTGATGGCAATGGTGGCGCCGGTGGCAATGGTGGCTCCGGTGGTAATGGTGGCGCTGCCGGTACGGGGTCGACCACGGGTGCTACCGGTGCTGCGGGTTCGGGTGGCAATGCCGGTAACGGTGGTGTTGGTGCTGCCGGTGATGCGGGTACGACTGGTGTCGCGGGTGTGAACAACGGTGCTGGTGGCGCGGGGCATGACGGTGGTAACGGCGGTAACGCCGGTATCGGCGGTAAGGCCGGCACCGGTACCGGGGCAGCCACCGACGGCACCAACGGTTCGGCGGGTGTCGGTGGTGCCGGCGGTAAGGGCGGTGACGGTGCCGCGGGTGTCAACGGTGTCAACGCCGGTGACAGTGGTACCTCCGGGGGTAACGGCGGCCAGGGCGGCAATGGTGGCCAGGGTGGTCTGCAGGCCGACGGTTCCACGCATGCTGCCTCGGGTGCGGGTGCTGATGGTGGTGCTGGTGGTAAGGGCGGCAACGGTGTTGATGGTGCGGCCGGCTCGTTTGTGACCGGTGATGGCAATGGTGGCGCCGGTGGTAGCGGTGGCTCCGGTGGTAACGGTGGCGCTGCCGGTACGGGGTCGACCAATGGCGTTGTGGGTGCTGCGGGCTCGGGTGGCAATGCCGGTAACGGTGGTGTTGGTGCTGCCGGTGATGCGGGTACGACCGGTGTCGCGGGTGTGAACAACGGTGCCGGTGGCGCCGGGCATGACGGTGGTAACGGCGGTAACGCCGGTATCGGCGGTAAGGCCGGCACCGGTACCGGGGCAGCCACCGACGGCACCAACGGTTCGGCGGGTGTCGGTGGTGCCGGCGGTAAGGGCGGTGACGGTGCCGCGGGTGTCAACGGTGTCAACGCCGGTGACAGTGGTACCTCCGGTGGTAACGGTGGCCAGGGCGGCAATGGTGGCCTGGGTGGTCTGCAGGCCGACGGTTCCACGCATGCTGCCTCGGGTGCGGGTGCTGATGGTGGTGCCGGTGGTAAGGGCGGCAACGGTGTTGATGGTGCGGCCGGCTCGTTTGTGACCGGTGACGGCAACGGCGGCGCCGGTGGTAGCGGTGGCTCCGGTGGTAATGGTGGCGCTGCCGGTACGGGGTCGACCACGGGTGCTACCGGTGCTGCGGGTTCGGGTGGCAATGCCGGTAACGGTGGTGTTGGTGCTGCCGGTGATGCGGGCAGTGCTGGTGTCGCGGGTGTGAACAACGGTGCCGGTGGCGCCGGGCATGACGGTGGTAACGGCGGTAACGCCGGTATCGGCGGTAAGGCCGGCACCGGTACCGGGGCGGCCAGCGACGGCACGAATGGCACCGCGGGTGTCGGTGGTGCCGGCGGTAAGGGCGGCCAGGGCGCCGCGGGCACCGATGCCACCACTTCGGGCAGCCCCAACGGTGGCACCGGTGGCAATGGTGGCAAGGGCGGCAGCGGCGGTATCGGTGGTCTGCAGGCCGACGGTGCTACCCGAGCAGCTGATGGCCAGGGTGCTGATGGTGGCGCCGGTGGCCGGGGTGGCAATGGCTTCACCCAGGCGGCGGGCAGCTCGGCCACTGGTGGCAACGGTGGCCAGGGTGGTGTCGGTGGTGCCGGTGGTGACCGGGGCGCGGTGGCGGCCAGTGGTGGCGCCGGCGGCCAGGGCGGCAACGCCGGCAACGGTGGTTCCGGCGCGGACGGCAAGGCCGGCACGGACGCCACCGTGGCGGGTGGCGCCGGCGGTACCGGTGGTGACGCCGCGAGCGGCGGCAAGGGCGGCAACGGTGGCGCTGGTGGCGCCGGCGGTGCGAGCGGTACCGCCAGCAATGGCACCGCCAACCACCACGGTGTTGGTGGGGTCGGCGGGAACGCCGGCAGCGGCGGCAACGCCGGTAACGGTGGCGCCGGCGGTAAGGGCCTTGGTGGCGGCACCGGGGCGACGGCGGGCGTCGGTGGTGCCGGCGGCACCGGTGGTAACCGGGGCGCTGCGGGCACCGCCGGTGCCGGTGGCGACAGTGGCGGTGGCCAGTCGGCCGCCAACGGTGCGGCCGGTTCGGCCGGTACCGCGGGCGGTAACGGTGGTAAGGGCGGCGACGGCGGCTCCGGCACCACACTGGCCAGCGGCGTCGGCCAAAACGGTGGTGCCGGCGGTAAGGGCGGTGCAGCCGGGGCGCTCGGCAACGGCGGTGCCGGTGGTAGCGGCGGCAATGGTGGCACCGGCGCCAACGCGACCACGGCCGGCTCCAACGGCTCCGCCGGCGGCAACGGCGGCAACGCCGGCGACGGCGGTAAGGCCGGTGCGGGCGTCACCGACACCGGTGGCAATGCCGGTAAGGCCGGCAGCGGCGGCAACGGCGGTACCGGAGCCAACGCCACGGCGGCCGGCGGTAAGGGCGGCAACGGCGGGACCGGCGGCAATGCCGGCAACGGCGCGGCCGGCGGTAGCGCGGCCAACGGAACGGCGGGTGCCGACAGCAACGGCGGTGTGGCCGGCAACGGCGGCGACGCCGGCAACGGCGCTCGCGGCACCGACGGGGTGGCGTCCCCGGAGTTCAACGAGTCCGCCAGCAACGGAACCGTGGGTGGCGCCGGCGGCACCGGAGGTAACGGTGGCGCCGGTGGGGCCGGCGGTGGCACCACCGGCGTGGGCTCCAACGGAGGCAACGGCGGCAAGGGTGGCGCCGGCAACGATGGCGGCAACGGCGGCTACACCACCCACGGCGACGATGGCTACCCGCTCCAAGGTCACAACATCGGCACCGGTGCCAACGGTGGCGCCGGCGGCGTCGGCGGTAACGGCGGCACGGCCGGTGCCGGCACGGCCCTGGGCGCGGCCGGCAACGCCGGAAACGGCGGCGACGGCGGTGCCGGCGGCAAGGGCGGCAGCAGTGGAAACATCCAGCCGCTCGCCTACGTCGACACCGCCGGAAACGCCTCTAAGGCAGGTACCCCGATCACCGTCACCGGTACCGGTGGTGCCGGTGGCAACGGTGGTACCGGATTCGTCGGCGGCAAGGGCGGTGCCGGCGGTATGGGCGGCAGCGATCAGTACGCGGCCGGCTCCAACGGCGGTGCGGGCGGTAAGGGCGGCAACGGCGGCGCTGGCGTCGGGACCGGCAGCACCGGCGGTGACGGCGGCGCCGGCGGCAAGGGCGGCGACGGCAGCAACATCCGCTGGGGCTGGACCGGCAAGGGGACTCCCCCGAGCTCGATCAGCAACGGAACCACCAGCTCCTCCGGTGCAGTCAACAACGTGTCGGGCGGTAAGGGCGGCGCCGGCGGCACCGGTGGCAACGGCACCACCGTCGGTGTCGGCGGCAGCGGCGGGACTGGCGGCACCGTCGTCACCCCGGCCCTGCCGACCGGTCCGGGATCCATCGGCACCAACGCCGGTCAGATCAACGGCGGTGCCGGCGCCACGGGTGGCACCGGTGCCACCAACGGCGCGACCGGCGCGAACGGCGCGAACGGCAGCAAGACGCCCTAAGCGTCTCGACGCGACCAAGCCCCGCACACCTGGGTGTGTGCGGGGCTTGCTCGTGGGCTGGCCTGATCAGAACGCGCTGAGCACGTCGTGCAGCACTTCGACCGGGAACTGCAGAGCCGCCGTGCCGACGTCGTCAGCGCCGGCCTGGATCACGTCCAGAAAAACCGCCGGGTCGCCGCTGAGCAGCGCTTCCCAGATGTGGAAGAGCGCCATCTGCGGCGCGGTGATCACGTCGCGCACATCGACGAAGAGTTCGGTGAGCAGTCCCGGATCTTCGGCCACCGGCTGCCCGTCCCAGCTGACCAGTGTCCAGCCGTCCTCCGGGTTGCCCCGGACTTCGATGACACCGGTGAAGGGCAGCAGCTCACCCGTGGTCAGCGCTTCGTTGAGGATGATGCCGAAATCGGGGTTGTCGACGTTCATCAACGTCCAGAACACGATCGACCCCTCGTGGGCGAACACCGCATCGGTATCGCCGCCTTCGCTGCCGGCATAGATTGCGGCCACCGCGTCGGAGAAACGATCCTGGAACACCATCCCGTTGAAATCCGAGGAACCCAGCTGCGGAACGAAATACAGACCGAACGCCCACAGCATCGGTGCCGCGGCGTACAGCACCGCCCCCAACGGCAGGCCGCCGACGTTCACCGGCAGATCCGCGAGTAAACCGGCGTCGATCTCGTTGAGTCCAGCCAGCTCATGCACGGGCAGGCCCAGTAGCTCCGCCAAGGGATCCGCCGTCTCGTGCGCGCGGGTCATGATCGAGGAGTAGATGCCAGTGATGCCGTCATCGGCCAGAAGATCGGCGACGGTCTGCGCCTGCTGTTGACCGAGTTCGGTGAGCGGGGGACCGGGCACCTCGTTGTTGATCACCAGGTTGTCGCCGGCTTGTCCGTGCCGCACGAACTCCAGCGTGATCGATTCGGCAGCCCACGCCGCCGGCGCTGCGAAGAACACGACGACCGCAGGAAGAGCCACTGCCCCGTAGCGCAGGCGCCGCGAATCGCGGGTCATCGGGTGGGCCCTAGGGCTCGCAGATGACGATCGGGATCTCCCGATCGGTCCAAGCTCGGTAATTGGCGAAGTCGGGGTACATCGCGTCGAGCTTGGGCCAGTAGGCGGCCCGCTCCGCCTCACTGGCGTCCCGGGCACGCAGCGTCAGCACCTCGCTGCGGATCCGGAATGACACCTGCGGGTTGGCTTTCAAGTTCAGATACCACATCGGGTTGGTGGCGCGCCCGCCCTGGGAAGCCACCAGGATCACCCGGTCACCTTCGCGCAGGAACAACAGCGGGGACTCACGCGGCTGCCCGGTCTTGCGGCCGGTGGTGGTGAGGATGCCGACCGCCGGGACGTCCCCGAAACGCTTGGTGCCCAGCCGCCACTTGCTGCCGATGCGGCCGCCGGTCGCCTTGTACACCGCTGTGTTGGCCCGCGACATCCACTTGATCACCGTGCCGGTGGCCGGTGAGTCCAGTGCCTTCGGCTTTTCTGGTGTGTCTGGGTTGCTCACGGGCTCACTCTAACGGTGGATGAACGGACGAATCCCCGCGCGGATGTGGTGGATCACCGCACTACCGTCCGGGCTGTCAGCGGGGATCCGGAAGACCTCGTCGACATGCGAGCAGACCCGGATGCCGAACAGGGACGGCTTGGTGATGATGTCGTAGACCGCCCGCACGTCGTCGCCGTCGATGCTGTATTTCGGCAGCGTGGCCGCCGAGATCAACCGGAACTGCGGCCCGCGGTTGAGGCTGCGGCGCAGATGATTTCCCGAGAAACCGGTCTTGAGCCCGACCTCGATGCGGACGCAGCCGGGTGCGAACCGGACCGCCGAGGCGTCATGACTGACCAGCGCGTCGATGTAGGCCTGCGCCGCCGCGATGCGGTCGGTCTCCGGAACTGGAGTCATTTGCGGGCCACTAGATGCGCTCGATGATGGTGCCGGTGGACAGCGCCCCGCCGGCACACATGGTGATCAGTGCGGTCGACTTGTCGGTGCGCTCCAGCTCGTGCAGTGCGGTCGTGATCAGCCGGCTGCCGGTGGACCCCACCGGGTGCCCCAGCGCGATCGCCCCGCCGTTGACGTTGACTCGGTCCATGTCCGGCTTGTGCACCGCGGCCCACGACAGCACCACCGAGGCGAACGCCTCGTTGATCTCGACCAGGTCGATGTCACCGATCTTCATCCCGGCCTTCTCCAGCACCCGGGCGGTGGACTGCACCGGGCCGTCCAGGTGGTAGTAGGTCTCGGCGCCGACGTTGGCCTGGCTGATGATCCGTGCCCGCGGCCGCAGACCCAGGGCCCTGGCCTTGTCTTCGTCCATCCACAGCACCGCGGCCGCACCGTCGGAGATCTGTGACGAGGTGCCGGCGGTGTGGATGCCGCCCTCCATCACCGGGTTCAGCGCCGCAAGGCCCTCGGCCGTGGTGTCACGAAGGCCCTGGTCGCGGCTGACGATGTTCAGCTCAGCGGTGGGCTGCTTGTTCTCGTCGATCACCGGGGCCTCGATCGGGGAGATCTCCCGGTCGAACCGGCCCTGCGCCCAGGCCTGCTTGGCCAGCTGCTGGGACCGCAGCCCGAGCGCGTCGACGTCGGCGCGGGTGATACCCCGGCGCTTGGCGATCCGCTCGGCCGCCTCGAACTGGTTGGGCAGGTCGATGTCCCAGGATGCCGCGCGAGCACCGCCGCCGTTCGCGCCGAGGGGAACGCGGCTCATCGCCTCGATGCCGCAGGCGATGCCGACGTCGATGGCACCGACCGAGATGAGGCCGGCGATCAGGTGGTTGGCCTGCTGCGCACTGCCGCACTGGCAGTCGACGCTGGTGGCGCCGACGTGCTCGGGTAGCCCGGCCACCAGCCAGGACTGCCGGGTGACGTTGTTGCCCTGCTCGCCGAACTGGGTGACGCAGCCGCCGATGACCTGCTCGACGTCGCCCGCGTCGATGCCGGCCTTGGTGATCAGTGCCTTCTGCACCGCCCCGAGCAGTTCGGTGGCGTGCAGGCCGGACAACCAGCCGTTACGTTTACCAATGGGGCTGCGTGTGGCCTCGACGATGACAGGATTACCCATGCGGCCAGGCTAGAACACGTTTCATTAGTCTGACAAGCGACGATGCGGCACTGCCTTTGATCTGCGGTCGGGCCGTGTTTCAATGGTGGCAATCCGGCACTAGACGGCGTTGTTCAGGCTCTGTCGTTCAAACGTCGTCGAACCCACTAACAGACACCCTAGGAGTAGACACATGGGCTGCCCCGTCCCCAACGACTTAGACCTCCTCGACTCCGAGCTGAACCTTCGAGGCCTACCGGTCAAGGAGCTCGCCGAGCTGCGCAAGGCGGAGCCGGTGCACTGGGTCGACGTTCCCGGCGGTACCGGAGGCTTCGGCGACAAGGGCTACTGGCTGGTGACCAAGCACAAAGACGTCAAGGACGTCTCGCTGCGCAGCGAGGTCTTCTCCAGTGCGATGAACGGCGCGATCCCGGTCTGGCCGCAGTCCATGACCCGCGAGCAAGTCGACCTGCAGCGCGCCGTCCTGCTCAACATGGATGCGCCGCACCACACCCGGCTGCGCAAGATCATCTCCCGCGGCTTCACCCCGCGCGCCCTCTCACGGCTCGAGGACGAACTGAGGGCGCGGGCGCAGAACATTGCCGAGACCGCTGCGGCGGCCAACACCGGCGACTTCGTCGAGCAGGTGTCCTGTGAGCTGCCCCTGCAGGCCATCGCCGAACTGCTCGGTGTGCCCCAGGACGATCGGGGCAAGTTGTTTCGCTGGTCCAACGAGATGACCGCCGGTGAAGACCCCGAGTACGCCGACGTCGACCCGGCGATGTCGTCGTTCGAGGTCATCAGCTACGCCATGAAGATGGCCGAGGAGCGGGGCGTGAACCCCACCGACGACATCGTCACCAAGCTGATTCAGGCCGACGTCGACGGTGAGAAGCTCAGCGACGACGAGTTCGGTTTCTTCGTGGTCATGCTGGCTGTGGCCGGCAATGAGACCAGCCGCAACTCGATCACGCACGGCATGGTCGCGTTCTCGCAGAACCCCGACCAGTGGGAGCTGTTCAAGCGGGAGCGTCCTCAGACCGCCGTGGACGAGATCATCCGTTGGGCCACACCCGTTTCGGCATTCCAGCGGACCGCCAACCAAGACACCGAGATCTCCGGCGTCAAGATCAAGGCCGGCGACCGGGTGGTGATGTCCTACCGTTCGGCCAACTTCGACGAGGAGGTGTTCGATGACCCGTTCACCTTCAACATCCTTCGTGACCCGAACCCGCACGTCGGCTTCGGCGGCACCGGGGCGCACTACTGCATCGGCGCCAACCTGGCCCGCCTGACCATCAACCTGATCTTCAACGCGGTTGCCGACCACATGCCCGACCTGAAGCCGATGGGCGAGCCGGAGCGGCTGAAGTCCGGCTGGCTCAACGGTATCAAGCACTGGCCGGTCGATTACTCGGGCGCGTGCCCGGTCGCGCACTGAGCTCACTGACGGCGTAGACGAATCAAGGAGGATTCGGGTGGATTTCACACCGAACCCGGAGCAACAGGCTGTCGCTGATGTGGTGACTTCTGTCCTGGACCGCGAAAACAGTTGGGATGCACTCGTTTCCGGTGGTGTCGCGGCGTTGGGGGTGCCTGAGCGGCTCGGTGGTGACGGCCTGGGTCTGAGCGAGCTGGCGACCGCACTCACCGAGATCGGGCGTCACGGCGCTGTCGGGCCGGCGCTGGCCACCTTGGGTCTTGGTCTGATACCGCTGCTGGAGCTGGCGTCGGATGCTCAGCAGGACCGGTACCTGTCGGGTGTGCCCGCCGGTGCGCTGCTGTCGGCTGCACTCAACGAGCCGGGGCGCCAGCTGCCCGAACACCCCAACACCACGTACGCGGACGGAAAGCTCAACGGCACCAAGACCGGTGTGCCTTACGCCGAGACGGCGGCCTGGTTGATCGTCACCGCCGACCAGGCCGTGGTGGTCGTTTCTCCCACCGCCGACGGCGTGACGGTCACCAAGACCCCCACCTCGAATGGGTCCGACGAGTATGTGGTGACGTTCGCCGACGTCGCGATCGAGGCCGCCGATGTGCTCGACGGGGCCACCGCGCGGCGAGTCAACCAGTTGGCGCTGGCGGCCACCGGGGCCTTCGCGGCCGGGCTGGTGGCCGGCGCGCTGCGTCTGACGGCGGACTACGTGGCGGCCCGTGAACAATTCGGCCGCCCGCTGTCGACATTCCAGACCGTGGCCGCACAGCTTTCCGAGGTCTACATCGCCTCGCGGACAATCTCTTTGCTGTCGACCTCGGCACTGTGGCGGCTGGCGCAAGGGCTTGACGCCGACGAGGATCTGAACATCCTGGGATATTGGCTCACCGCGCAGGCCGCGCCGGCCATGCGGCTCTGCCATCACCTGCACGGCGGCATGGGTATGGACATCACCTATCCGATGGACCGCTACTACTCCTCGATCAAGGATCTGACTCGGCTGTTGGGCGGTCCGTCGCATCGCCTCGATTTGGTGGGAGCGTAATGTTCATCGACCTGACGCCCGAGCAGCGCGCGCTACAAGCCGAACTGCGGGAGTACTTCTCGACCCTCATCACGCCCGAAGAGGCCGCGGCGATGGAGTCCGATCGGCACAATGAGGCGTACCGTGCGGTGATCAAGCGGATGGGCAGCGACGGCAAGCTCGGTGTCGGTTGGCCTAAGGAGTACGGCGGCCTGGGATTCGGCCCGGTCGAACAGCAGATCTTCATCAACGAGGCCAATCGGGCGGACATCCCGTTGCCGATGGTCACGTTGCAGACCGTTGGCCCGACGCTGCAGGCGCTGGGCACCGAGGAACAGAAAAAGAAGTTCCTTCCCGGAATTCTTTCCGGCGACGTGCATTTCGCAATCGGCTACTCGGAGCCCGACGCCGGCACCGACCTCGCCTCGCTGCGCACCACGGCGGTCAGGCACGGTGACGAATACATCGTCAACGGCCAGAAGATGTGGACCACCGGCGCACATGACGCCGACTACATCTGGCTGGCCTGCCGGACCGACCCGACCGCTGCCAAGCACAAGGGCATCTCGATCCTGATCGTCGACACCAAAGATCCCGGCTACTCCTGGACTCCGATCATCTTGTCCGACGGGGCGCATCACACGAACGCGACGTACTACAACGACGTGCACGTGCCCGCGGACATGCTGGTGGGTGAGGAGAATGGCGGCTGGAAGCTGATCACCACCCAGCTCAACCACGAACGGGTCGGCTTGGGCCCGGCGGGGCGTGTCGCCGGCATCTATGACCAGGTGCGCACCTGGGCTTCGAAGCCCGGTTCGGACGGCGTCACGCCGATCGAGCACCAGGACGTCCAACGGCTGTTGGGACAGATCAAGTCGATCTGGCGGATCAACGAGTTGCTGAACTGGCAGGTGGCTTCCTCTGGCGAGACCATCGCCGTCGCCGATGCTGCGGCCACCAAGGTGTTCTCCACCGAGCGCATCCAGGAAGTCAGCCGCCTCGCAGAGGAGATCGTCGGCAAGTACGGCAACCCGGCCGATCCGGAGACCGCAGAACTTCTGATCTGGCTGGACAAGATGGCCAAGCGCAACCTGGTCATCACATTCGGCGGGGGAGTCAACGAGGTGATGCGCGAGATGATCGCCGCCTCCGGCCTCAAGGTTCCGCGGGTGCCACGATGAGTCGAGGAGACAGATGAGCGACCTTTCCCCCGGGATCGAGCAGATACTGGCGTCCGGCCGCAGCAAGCCGCGGACCGGTCGGGATCCGGTGAACCAGCCGATGATTCGGCACTGGGTCGATGCGATCGGCGACGCCAACCCGATCTACACCGACGAGGCGGCGGCGCGGGCGGCCGGGCACCCCGGAATTGTCGCTCCGCCGGCCATGATCCAGGTGTGGACGATGATGGGCCTGGGTGGGGAGCGCCCCGCCGACGACCCGCTCGGCAAGGTCATGGAACTGTTCGACGGCGCAGGCTACGTCGGAGTGGTGGCCACCAACTGTGAGCAGACCTACCACCGCTACCTGCGCCTCGGCGAAGAGGTCAGTGTCACCGCCGAGGTGACCGACATCGTGGGTCCCAAGCAGACCGGCTTGGGTGAGGGGTACTTCGTCACCCAGAAGATCCGCTGGTGGGTCGGTGAAGAAAACGTCGCCGACATGGTCTGGCGCATCCTGAAGTTCCTGCCCAAGGACAAGGCTGACGCGACTCCGGCTGCGGCTGTGCCCGAGGATCTCGACCCCGACAAGATGATGCGCCCGTCATGGTCGAGGGACTCCAAGTACTTCTGGGACGGGGTGGCCGCACACGAGCTGCGCATCCAGCTCCGCCCGGACGGCAGTCTGCAGCATCCGCCGGTGCCGGCGGTCTGGAAGGACAAGACCGAGACCACCGACTATGTCGTTTCCAGCGGCAAGGGAACGGTGTTCAGCTACGTGGTGCACCACGCGCCCAAGGTCCCCGGCCGCAGCCTGCCATTCGTGATCGCGCTGGTCGAGCTCGAAGAGGGCGTGCGGATGCTCGGTGAACTCCGCGGCGCCGACGCGGCCGCGGTAAAGATCGGAATGCCGGTTCGCGCAACCTACCTCGATTTTCCGGCCAGCGATGCCGGTCCGGCCTGGACCTTGTACGCCTGGGAGCCTGTGGAAGGAGACGGGGCATGAGCGCTCCGACTGTCGACGTGGGCACCAAGCTGCCCGAGCTGAAGATCTACGGTGACCCGACGTTCGTCGTCTCCACGGCGATCGCCACCCGCGACTACCAGGACGTGCACCACGACCGGGACAAGGCGCAGGCCAAGGGCTCCAAGGACATCTTCGTCAACATCCTCACCGACACCGGCCTGGTGCAGCGCTACCTCACCGACTGGGCCGGGTCCAACGCGGTGATCCGCTCGATCGCGCTGCGGCTGGGCGTGCCGTGGTACGCCTACGACACCGTCACCTTCTCCGGTGAAGTGACCGCGGTCGAAGAAGGCCTGGTCACGGTGAAAGTTGTGGGCAACAACAGCCTCGGCGACCATGTCATCGCCACGGCAACCTTGACGATCGGAGCGGCGTGATGCTGTCGGGTAAGGCTGCGATCGCCGGAATCGGTGCGACCGACTTCTCCAAGGAATCCGGGCGCAGCGAACTGCGTCTGGCCGCCGAGGCGGTGCTCGATGCCCTCGACGATGCGGGTCTGAAGCCCGCCGACGTCGACGGCCTGGTCACCTTCACCATGGACTCCAACCTGGAGACCGCCGTCGCGCGCGCCACCGGGATCGGCGACCTGACGTTCTTCTCCCAGATCGGTTACGGCGGCGGTGCGGCCGCGGCGACAGTGCAGCAGGCCGCCTTGGCGGTTGCGACCGGAGTCGCTGAAGTCGTTGTGGCGTACCGGGCTTTTAATGAGCGCTCGGAGTTCCGGTTCGGCCAGGTGATGACCGGCTTGACGATCAACGCCGACTCCCGCGGTGTGGAGTACAGCTGGTCCTATCCGCACGGTTTGAGCACTCCGGCGGCATCGGTGGCGATGATCGCCCAGCGTTACATGCACGAATACGGCGCCACCAGTGCGGATTTCGGTGTGGTGTCGGTGGCCGACCGCAAGCACGCGGCGACCAACCCCAAGGCGCACTTCTACGGCAAGCCGATCACCATTGAGGATCACCAGAATTCGCGGTGGATCGCCGAGCCGTTGCGGTTGCTGGACTGCTGCCAGGAGACCGACGGCGGGGTGGCGATCGTTGTCACCACACCGGAGCGGGCCCGCGACCTCAAGCATCGCCCCGCGATCATCGAGGCGGCAGCGCAGGGCGCCGGGGCCGACCAGTTCACCATGTACTCCTACTACCGCGAGGAGCTCGGGCTGCCCGAGATGGGCCTGGTGGGCAAGCAGCTGTGGGCGCAGTCGGGCCTGACACCTGCCGACATCCAGACCGCGGTGCTCTACGACCACTTCACCCCCTACACGCTGATCCAGTTGGAGGAGTTGGGATTCTGCGGCAAGGGGGAGGCCAAGGACTTCATCGCCGGCGGCGCCATCGAGCTGGGCGGCCGGCTGCCGATCAACACCCACGGCGGCCAGCTCGGCGAGGCGTATGTGCACGGCATGAACGGCATCGCCGAGGGCGTTCGCCAGCTGCGCGGCACCTCGGTCAACCAGGTCGATGGCGTCGAGCACGTGCTGGTGACCGCCGGCACCGGGGTGCCTACGTCGGGTCTGATCCTGGGTTAGCCGGTCCCGTATCGTCGGCCACCATCGACAGCATGGCGGTGACGAAGCCTTCGAGGCGCTCGCGCGGGTAGGTCTGCGGGTCGCGTGCGGCGAGCCGCCCCAGCATCTCGGCGAAGGACAGCATGGTGTGGCCCAGCAGGACCGGATCCAGGCGGGCCAACTGCGGCATGAAGGCGGCCCCGGCGCGGGCGAGTTCCTCGGACTGGCCCAGGACCGCAGACCGGGCGCTGCGCAGTGAGTCGCGGTAGTCGCGGGGCGCGCTGTCCGGAATGGTGAGGATCAGCCGCCACCCGGTCGGGTTGTTCAGCACGGCCTGCAGGAACGCCCCGATGGTCGCGGTGTAGGCGCCGGTCGGCCCCAGCGTGCTGAGGTCATCGGGCATGGCCGCACGAACCTCGGCAATGCCGCGATCGCGTTCTCGTTCCAACAACGCGTCGACCAGCTCTGCTCGGGTACTAAATGCCGTGTACAGCACCGGCTTTGCGACACCGGCGGCGGCCGCGACCGCCGCCATGCTCAACTCGTGCAAGTCGCACCCGCCGAGGACCTCTAATGCCGCGTCCAACGCCTGCGCACGGCGCTCGTCCCGTGTCAGGCGTGGCGAGTACTTGCGCCGCGGCCGAGTCGAGTCCATAACGATCCAAAGTTTACGCCACCGTTGCATTCGCCTCGTCAGCAATGCTACGGTGCCGTTCTATTCGTCGGTGAACGGTAGGCGAAGTGCTCCGGCAAGGAGGTCGCGATGATCCGGTCGTTGGGCAGCTGCCTCGCCACCGGCGTGGTGATCGTGGGCGGCGGCCTGATCGGGGCTCCGCCGGCGGGTTCGTCGGCACCCGACCTGCAGGCGCGTGCGGTCCGGCTGGCCAGCGGTAATACCGCGGACTCTCCGCTCGGCAACGGCACCGCGCTGATCGTGGGCGCCAGCGGCCTGCCCATTCCCCCCGCCGGCTACGTGGACGCCGCCGAAACGTACTACCTGGCACCGCGCGGTTTCGGCGGCACGACCCAAGCTGTCGTCACCCCCGAGTCGTTGTGGCCGCTGACCGGCGTGAAGAACCTGACCACCGACGAGTCATTCGCCCAGGGCGGGCAAGTCCTGGCTACCGCGATCGCGCAGCAGATCGCCGGCGGCCACGTCGACGCCGCAAACCCCGTCGTGGTGTTCGGCTACTCCCAGGGCGCTGTCGTCGAGACAGAAGCGATGAAACTGCTTGCCGCGCAAGGCGTGCCCAGTGACTACGTGCACTTCGTCATGCTGGGTAACCCTGCCAATCCAGACGGGGGCATCCTGGAGCGCTTCAACGTCCCGATCGACGGCGCCAGCCCCACCATCCCCAGCTTCGGCCTGACGTTCAGCGGCGCGACACCGGCCGACCTCTACCCGACGAACATCTACACGATCGAATACGACGGCTTCGCCGACTTTCCGCGCTACCCGATCAACTTCCTCGCCGACCTCAACGCCTTTCTCGGCATGGGCTTCTCGCACGGCGCATATCTGGGCCTGGAGGCCGAGCAGATCCAGGATGCGATCCAACTGCCCACGGCGGCCGACAGCTTGACCAACTACTACATGATTCCCGCCGAGACCCTACCGCTACTGGCCCCGCTGCAGTTTCTGCCGGTCCTGGGAAAGCCCCTCTACGACCTCCTGGAACCCGCCACCTCGATACTGGTGAACCTGGGCTACGGCTGCATCACCGAAGCCTGGTGCGAGGTCACCGATGCCAGTGCGCCAACCACTTTCGGCCTGTTCCCGACCAGTCTCGACTGGGCCGAGGTCGCCACCGCGCTGGGCAACGGGGTGCAACAGGGAATCAACGATGCCATCCGGGATCTGCAAGACCCGGCGACCTACCAGCCCACGTCGGTCCTCGACACGCCGGCGCTGCAGGGGCTGCTGGAGACGGCGTACCGGGTGGTCGGCGGCACCGTCGGCAACCCGACCCCGACGTGGGGTGAGATGGTGCAGGTGGGTCTGAACCTGCTCAACAACGCTGTCCCGGGCTCGATTTCGGGCGTGACGATTGACTCGCCGCCCATGGAGATCTTCAACGCCCTCATCGCCAACGTGTCGAACGACTACGCGGCCCTGCTCCCGATCGCCGACACGTTCAACGCGCTGCTCACCACCTTGCCGTCGGTCGCCATCAGCTACCTCGCGCAAGAGGCCGCGGACGGCAATCTCCTGGGCGGAATCGGGGAGGCGCTGGCGGCTGCCACCGCACTGCTTCCGCTCGGAATCGGCTTCGGCATCGTCGCGCCCGTCGTGGAGGCGGTCGGGCTCAACCTGATCAATCTGGTGAACCTGTTCCCGGGCGCGCTGGAAGACCTGGCCAACCTGCTGCCCGATATCCCCTGACCGGCTTCGTTCAGCCGTCGGTGTGCTCGCTCCAGCTCTCGGGCAACAGCGGAAGGGTTGGTCCATCGCTCAAACCGTTGCCGGCCAACGTGGCCAAACCCGCCGCGGGCCGACCCGGCTGGGCTTGCGCCCCGGCGAAACCCAGAGCGCCGGCGCTCCTGTCGGAAGCCCGGGTCGAGGGTCCCGGGTGCGGGTCGTCGTCGGCGTACACATAGATGAACTCGTCCGCGTGCCCGCGCGCAGCTCGGCGTCGGCGAGCGCGAGACCGATCCCGTGCGGCCGCAGCCGCAGCCTCGGATTCGGCGGCCACATCCGGGGCCGCCGCCTTCTTCACGGCGTAGCGGCGGGCCACCGCGCTGATCTGGCCGGTGGCGCCGGGAGGCCCGATCACGTACGGGGGGAAGAACGCTGGGCTGCCGCTGGCTGGGGGAGCCGCAGGCGGCGCGGAGGCCGGTGCCGCGCTGGTCGCCGGCGCCGATACCGAGCCCGCGGTCGCCGGTGCCGCAGCCGTATTGGCCACGGTGGTGGACGTGTTCGCTGACCCCACCGAGGGCATGGGCCCTTCGGCGGGCGGGGCCTCGGCGGCCAGAACAGATGGGGCAGGCTGAATTCCGGCCAGGCCGGCCAGGCCGGCTGCCCACCCCAGGTTGCCGATCGCCAGGGCCAGTGCGGGCTGGAGCAGAGCGGGCGCGAATTGGCTCAGCGTGGCGGCAAGCTGGCTGGCGTGGAAGGTCAGATCGGCCATGATGACTGGCAGATCGGTCAGGAGCGCGGCCGGATTGGTCAGCAAGTCGTTGATGATGAGCTCGGTCCACTCGCCCATTTCGCCGAAGACGTCCTTCCACCACTCCGGGTCGGTCGGGTCCAGGTCGCCGTCGTGGATGCCGTCGTCGTGGTCGTGGTCGTGGTCGTGGTCGTGGTCGTCATCGTCGTGGTCATGATCATGGCCGGCCTCGTCATGGTTGACGATCGGCGGTGCCGCGGCGAGCTGCGGGGCCGACGCCACCGCTGCGCCGGAGACGGCTTCGTAGGTCGCCATCGTGGTGGCGGCCTGGATCCACATCCGGACATAGTCGGCTTCGTTGAGCGCGATCGGGATGGTGTTGACGCCAAAGAAGTTGGTAGCGACCAAGACTCCGTGGATGGCGTGGTTGGCTGCCAGCTCGGGCATGGTCGGCATGGCTGCCAACGCACTGACGTAGGCGGCGGCCGCCGTTTCGTGCCGGGATGCCCGCGCGGCGCTGTCGGCGCTGGCCGTCGCCAACCAGGCCAGGTACGGCAGATGTGCGGCGAGATAACGCTCGGCGCTGGGCCCCTGCCACGACGCTGCCTGGGTGGCTCCCAGTACGTCCCGCAGGGCCTCTGCGATCGCGGTGTATTCAAGGCTCAGTGATGACCACGCGCCGGCGGCAGACAACAGTGGACCCGGTCCCGGGCCGCTGCTCAGCGCCGCCGAATGCACCTCTGGGGGAGAGGCCATCCATACCGGCGCTGTCATGGCGCCCACCATATCGAAGATGAAAGTCATTTTCAATTAGGTGCCACACGCGGGTGGCCGGCTGGGGAGCCGGGGGTCTAACTAGGCCGAAACAAGCTCCACATCGTTGAGGATGGCGGCGTCCTCACGCGAGGGTGCCACCACATTGCCCACCAGTCGGTCGCCGTCTTTCCACAGCCGGGCCCGCAGGGTCTCGCCCGGGAAGACCACGCCGGCGAACCGGGCGCCGAAGGAACGGACCGCGCCGGCGTCACCGTCCAGCGCGGTGTCCACCGCTGCCTTGCAGGTCATGCCGTAGGTGCACAGCCCGTGCAGGATCGGCCGGTCGAAGCCCGCCGCCGCCGCAAAGGCCGGGTCCGAATGCAACGGGTTGCGGTCGCCGCAGAGCCGGTACAGCAGTGCCTGCTGCGGGGACACCGGGATGTCGATCTCGAAATCCGGTGCCCGGTCCGGCAGTTCGCTCGAGGTGGACGGACCGCGCTCGCCGCCGAAGCCACCCTCGCCGCGGGCGAAGATGGACCGGTGCTGCGTCCACAGCGGCGTGCCGTCGGTGCTGGTCACCGAGGTCTCCAGCACCACCACCGCGGCTTTGCCCTTGTCCCACACCTCAACGATGCGGCTGATCGCGCGGGCGCTGCCGGACGGCGGCAGCGGCGCGGGCACGGTCACCTTCTCCGAGGCGTGCAGGATCTTGGCCAGGTCGATCTCGACACCGGGCCAGCTCACCTTCGGCGGGTCCACCTCGTTGAACGACGCTGCGACGCAGCCGAAGGTCGGCAGCACCTGCGGCTTGCCGTCCACCACATAGCTCAGCTCACGCGGGTCCATCGGGTCCGACCCGGCGCCCAGCGCCAGGTTATAGAGCTGCACATTTGTTGCGGTCCAGGAGAATTCAGTAGCGCCGAACTCGGCGCCGAGTGCCGCTTTCAGATCGATCGGCATGTCTTAGGCCCTCCCGGACTGTGAGCCGGCGATGTCGAGGGCGGCCAGGTAGCCGAACGTCATGGCGGGTCCGATGGTGCCGCCCGGTCCCGGATAGGTGTGGCCCATCACGGGGGCACTCACGTTTCCTGCCGCGTACAGCCCCGCGATCACGCTGCCGTCGTCACGCAGCGCCCGGCCGTTCACGTCGGTGCGGATGCCGCCCTTGGTGCCCAGGTCGCCCGGCACCATCTTGGCCGCGTAGAACGGGCCCTGTGCGATCTGGCCCAGGTTGGGGTTCGGCTTGTTGGTCGGGTCGCCGTAGTAGCGGTCGTAGGCGCTCTCGCCGCGGTGGAAGTCCTCGTCCACGCCGGTGCGGGCGAACTCGTTGAACCGCTCGACGGTGGCGGCCAGTGCGGCGGCCGGCACGCCGGTCTTGGTCGCCAGCTCGTCCAGGGTGTCGGCGGACACGATCACCCCGGACTCCAGCCACTTCTTCGGGATCTTTTGGCCCGGCTGCAATCCCGCGAAGATGTAGTTGTTGCGGTAGCGCTGGTCGAAGATCAGCCAGGCCGGGATGTTCTCACCGGGGCCGGGGCCCTGGCCGTATTGGCCGCCATACATGTGATGGCAGGCCTCGACGTAGGGCATCGACTCGTTCATGAACCGCTTGCCGGCCATGTTCACGATGATCGACCCGGGCGAGTTGCGCTCCGAGAGCGCGAACCACGGCGATCCCGGCAGCGGCACCGTCGGGCCCCACCAGGAGTCCTCCATGATGTCGAGTGCGGCACCGAGCTTCTCGCCGGCCAGGATGCCCTCACCGGTGTTGGCCTTCGCGCCCACCGTCCACTCGGTGGTGATCGGGGCGCGCTGGTACTTCACCCGCATCTGCTCGTTGTGCTCGAATCCGCCGCTGGCCAGGATGACCCCGCGCCGCGCGCGGATCAGCCGCGGCTCACTCGATTCGGACTCGCCCGCTTCACGGACGTAGACACCGCGGACCACGCCGTCTTCCACATAGAGGTCGGTCAACGCGGTGTTGAGCTGCACCGGAACCCCGGCCCTTTGCAGGCCGATGCGCAGCGGCGCGATCAGTGCGCGGCCCATGCCGACCAAGTTCTTGCCGGTGGCCTGGGCCCACATGGTGCGGGCGCCCACCTTCAGGCTGCGCAGCACGCCGCGCGGGTGGCGCTTGAGCTGGTTGAGCCGGACGTAGTCCTGCTGCATGACAACGACGTTCAGCGGCACCTTGCCGTAGGCCGGCTCCAGGCCGTTGATGTCGGCGCCCAGCTTCTTGGCGTTGAACGGTTTGGGCTCGATCGAGCGGCCGGTGGGCTTGCCGCCCGGCTGCTCGGGGTAGTAGTCGGCGTAACCGGGAACCCAGCACATCTTCAGCGGCGAGTTCTTCAGCACGAACGACAACATCTCCGGCCCGCGCTGCAGGTAGGTGTCGATCTTCTCGGCCGGAACCACGTCCCCGATAATGGTGTGCAGATAGGTGCGAGCGGCTTGGGCGTCATCCTTGACGCCCGCGCGCCGCAGCACCTCGTTGTTGGGGATCCACACGCCGCCACCGGAGCGAGCGGTCGAGCCGCCGTAGTGGGCGGCTTTCTCGATGACGATGGTGGACAGTCCCTGGTGGGCGGCAGTGAGGGCGGCGACCATCCCGGCGCCGCCGCTTCCGACCACGACGACGTCGTACTCCTGTTCGGCCATGTAGAACACGTTATAGAATTGCCCCGCCCGGGCGCCAGTTGGCCGGGTGTTTTGCTCGGGCGCGTCCCGGATAACCGTTCTCTACCCTGCTGATAACCGATCGGTTCCGGCCAGGTCAGACCGGCATCATGACACGGTAGAACGTGTTTCAGTTTTGCCTTCGACGGAGGGCCTTTCTGCCCTTTCGTCTCAGGTGAGGGCATGCTTTACTGACACGAGAACGTATCGTGTTTGCCAGCGGTTCAGTAGTGAGGAGTCCTCATCGTGGCCAGCCCTACTCTCTCGTCAACCACTAGCCTTCCGGCCGGTTTCGACCTCACCGACCCGGATATCTATGCCGAGCGACTGCCCGACGCGGAATTCGCCGAACTGCGGCGCAGCGAGCCGATCAAGTGGATCGAGCAACCCGACGACAAGAGCGGCGGATTCAAGGACGGCGGCTACTGGGCGATCACCCGGCATGAGGACGTCAAAGAGATCTCGCGCCTCGACGACGTGTTCTCCAGCGAGATGAACGGTGCCATCCCCAGGTTCCACGACGAAACAACCCGTGAACAGCTCGACGCGCAGCGGATCCTGATGCTGAATCAGGACGCCCCGAAGCACACCCGGCAGCGCCGGATCATTTCGCGGGGCTTCACCCCGCGGCACATCCTGCCGCTGCACGATGACTTGCAGGCCAGGGCGCAGGCGATCACCAAGGAGGCACTGGCTCGGGGTACCGGGGACTTCGTGGTGGAGGTGGCCGCCGAGCTGCCGCTGCAGGCGATCGCGGGGCTGATGGGAGTGCCGCAGGAGGATCGCGGCAAGCTGTTCGACTGGACCAACCAGATGACCTCGTATGACGACCCCGAGTTCGCGCACTACGACCCCGCCAATTCCGCGATCGAGATCATCACCTACGGGCTCAAGCTGGCCGAGATGAAGCGGCAGAACCCCGGCCACGACATCGTGACGACGCTGGTCGAGGCGGATCTCGACGGCGAGAAGCTCAACGACGACGAGTTGGGCTACTTCATCATCCTGCTGGCGGTGGCCGGCAGTGAGACCACCCGCAACTCGATCACCCAGGGAATGATGGCGTTCACCGAACATCCCGACCAATGGGAGCTGTTCAAGAAGGAGCGCCCGGAGACCACCGCTGACGAGGTGGTGCGCTGGGCCACTCCGGTGACGTCGTTCCAGCGCACCGCGACCCGCGATCACAACCTGAACGGCACGTTGATCAAGAAAGGTCAGCGGGTGGTGATGTTCTACCGGGCGGCCAACTTCGACGAGGCGGTGTTCGACAAGCCGCAGGAGTTCAACATCCTGCGTGACCCCAACCCGCATGTCGGATTCGGCGGCACCGGTGCGCACTACTGCATCGGCACACATCTGGCGCGGATGACCATCGGTTGCATCTTCAACGCGATCGCCGACAACATCCCCGACCTCAAGCCCCTGGACCGCCCGCAGCGACTGCGCTCGGGCTGGCTCAACGCCGTCAAGCACTGGAACGTCGACTACACCGGCGGTCGGTGATCAGAAGCCGCCGGTGTTGCAGCGGGCGAAGTAGGGCAGGTCTGTGAGCGGCGCTGCCACGGTGGCCTCGGAGGGGCCGGTGTAGCTTCCATCGCTGTCTTTCCGTGTCCAGCAACCGGGCGGGAAATAGACCTTCCGCGAGGTGGCGCCCTGGGTGACGACCGGGGCGACCAGGACGTCGGACCCGATCATCCATTCCTGGTCGGCCGCCCATGCCCGGGGGTCGTCGGGTGCGGCCAGCCATACCGGCCGGGACAGCGGCACGCCCGTGCTGGCCGCGGTGGCCCAGGTGGCGGAGATCAACGGGATGGCCCGCTGGCGCAGCTCGGCGAGCTGCCGGAAGGTGTCCAACGTCTCCTGGTCGTAGTCCCACGGCATGTGGGTGCCCGAGTGCGCCCCGTGTACCCGCATGATCGGTGACAGGGCAGCCATCTGAGACCACCGCACGAACAGCTCCTTGGGAGTGGGGCCGGCCAGCAGGTCCTGGTAACCGCCGATGTCGGTGCCATAGCCATAGGCGCCGGCCAGGCCCCGGTTGAGCATGTCCGGGATGAGTGCGGCCAGGCCAGAGGCCACCGAGAAGTCGGTGCTCTCGTCGCCCGGGAAGTTGCCACCTTCGAAGCCGGTCGACCCGGTATAGCCCGCGCGGTTGTAGAACCAGATGTGGCGGCCCGGATGTGATTGTTCGAAGGACTCCACCGCTTCGCGGACGGCCTGCTGGTACAGCGCGGGGTAGGCGTTGTGCATGGTGGCCCCGGTCTGCCCGTTGGCGAAATGCATGTCGGGCAGGGTCTGTTCGCCGAAATCGCTCATGAAACCGTCCGCCCCGGTCTCCAACTCCTCGATCACGGTGCGTTGAAACCAGGCTTTG
The DNA here is from genome assembly GCF_019645815.1 of Mycolicibacter heraklionensis. Classification (NCBI taxonomy): domain Bacteria; kingdom Bacillati; phylum Actinomycetota; class Actinomycetes; order Mycobacteriales; family Mycobacteriaceae; genus Mycobacterium; species Mycobacterium heraklionense. The sequence continues at coordinate 4,373,968 of NZ_CP080997.1, read as the reverse complement.
GCGGCCGGGTTGGTGAAGTCGATGACGGCGGCCTGTCCGCCGAGCGCTTGGTTGGGGGAGCCGACGATGTAGGGCTTGCCATTGGCGTGGGTCGCCACGTAGTTGTTGGCCACCGCGTACCGGTAGTCCGCCGGGGAGGTGTTGCGCAGCGGATCCATGCTGACGAAGCTGCGGGTGTAGAGCAGCACGTGAATACCGTGCGAACCGAATTCGCTGATCAGTTGGCGTAGGACCGCCGGGTCCAGGGTCATCCAGGCCTCGGGGCGGTAGGCGGTGATCGGCAGGTTGTAGGCGACGATGTTGGCCAGGTCGCTGCGGACGACCGCCGCGTAGTCGTCCCCGGTCTGCCCGGTCACGATGCGGCGGTCCAACTGGGTGCCCAGCGCCCATGCCGGCGGGACGCGATGGCGGCCGTTGGCCGCGCTGAGTGCACTGATCACCTGTCCCGGGTCGCCGACGGCGACCTCATAGTCCAGGTGCGCGGCGGCGACGTTGACGTGCCAGGCGTCGGGGCGATCGGAGTCCAAATGCCAGTCGGCCAGCTCGGTCTGGGCCAGTAGGAAGCCGTAGCCCGCGGTGGAGGTGAACTGTGGTTGCACGTAGTAGGCGGCCCTCGGACCGCCGGGGAACAGATAGTGCGGGCCGCCGGAGCTGGCCATCAGGACATTGAACACCGGTGCCAATGGCCCGGCGCCGACGTTGGCCTCCTGCACCCAGTTGGTGAATCGGCCCCCATGCTGATCCAGTCCGTTGTGCAGGCCGCCGAAGCCGGCGAACCGCTCACCGGTCGGCGACGCGAAACTGTCTCCCATCGCGACGATGCCCTGGGTGCTGCTGGGGATGACCGACACCCGCAGCCGGCCGGAGTCCTCGCTGAGCGTCACCCCCAGGGTCCGACCCGACGGGTCGTCGGTACTGAGCGTCAGCTCCAGGCCCTGCGGCAAGGGGCGAGTGGAAAGCACTCCGGTGGCCGCGTACTGCATCCCGCAGCTGGAGGCCTCCCATAGGTCACCCACCCACAACGGGCTGATGAGAAACGGGGTCGCCGAGGACGTACCCACGGTGAAGGTGAATGGCGTGTACCGGGTGGGAAACAGCCACTCGGAAGGGGTCACACCCAGCGGCTTCTGGGCTTCGTTCTTGACCAGTCGCGGCCCACCGTTGCTGGGCACCTGCGTCAACACCGGTTGGCCAGAGGAGTTGAGCACCTGCATGGCAAATGGTGCCTGATTGACGCGCACGGTGAATCCGGGACCGGCAAAGCTCAGCTCGCCGGCGTCCGGCAGCGCTGCCGGGGGTGGGACGGTCGCGATCGCTACGGCGGCCAGGGCGATACTGGTCATGATGGCCATCGACCGCACGCCGCCTCCGAGGGTTTCACAAAGTGGACTGTTGTCCTGACAGTTGTTCCATCGGCAGATCCTGACGGGTGCAGATCACGTCCGGGCCGCTACGGGGCTACGGCCTCGTCTCGGTTTGCGGTTTTAGAACACGTTATAGAATTGCCGCTGAACGGCTCGTTTCATCCGCTCAACACCACCCGAGGGGACCATCGAAGATGCTCAGCGCCCAGATCCGTGAGGAACTCGCTGCCGAGTTGGCGCAAGCGGAGCGGAGTCGGGTTCCGATCTCTCCGTTGACGGCGGCTCAGCCCGGCATCGACGTCGTCGACGCCTATGAGATCCAGCTGATCAACATTCGCCAGCGGATCGCCGAGGGAGCCCGCGTCGTCGGACACAAGGTCGGCCTGTCCAGCGAGGCGATGCAGCAGATGATGGGCGTCGACGAACCGGACTACGGCCACCTGCTCAACGAGATGCAGGTGTTCGAGGACAAGCCGGTCAAGGCGTCGAACTACCTCTACCCGCGGGTCGAGGTGGAAGTGGCGTTCATTCTGGCCGAGGATCTGCCGGGCGCGGACTGCACCGAGGAGCACGTGCTGGCCGCCACCGAGGCATTCGCCCCGGCGATCGAATTGATCGACAGCCGGATCAGCGACTGGAAGATCAAACTCTGCGACACCATCGCCGACAACGCCTCGTCGGCGGGATTCGTGCTGGGCAAGCAGCGGGTCAAGCCGGGTGACATCGATATCAAGAACATCGATGCGGCGCTGACCAAGAACGGCGAGGTGGTCGCCCAAGGCCGCAGTGACGCGGTGCTGGGCAACCCGGTCACCGCGGTGGCCTGGCTGGCTCGCAAGGTGGAAAGCTTTGGGGTGCGGTTGAAGGCAGGCGACATTGTCTTGCCGGGCACCGCGACCCGGGCCATCGACGTACACGCCGGGGACGACTGTGTCGCCGAGTTTTCCGGGCTGGGTTCAGTCCGGCTGGTTTTCGAATAGATTCGAATAGAGGAGCGTTCATGGCTGCCAAAGCCTCAGTCGCGATCGTCGGGTCGGGCAACATCAGCACCGACCTGCTGTACAAACTGCTGCGTTCGGAGTGGCTGGAGCCGCGCTGGATGATCGGCATCGACCCAGACAGCGAGGGTCTGGCCCGAGCCCGCAAGCTGGGCCTGGAGACCTCCGCCGAGGGGGCGGACTGGCTGCTCGCCCTGGATGAGAAGCCGGACTTCGTCTTCGAGGCCACCAGCGCCTACGTGCACAAGGCGTACGCGCCCAAGTACGAGGCCGCCGGTATCCGGGCCATCGACCTGACCCCGGCCGCGGTGGGCCCGGCGGTGATCCCGCCGGCAAACCTGCACGAACACGTCGACGCGCCGAACGTCAACATGATCACCTGCGGTGGCCAGGCCACCATCCCGATCGTGTACGCGGTCACCCGCGCGGTCAAAGAGCAGGGCGGCACCGTGCCGTATGCGGAGATCGTGGCCAGCGTCGCCAGCGTCTCGGCCGGACCGGGCACCCGGGCCAACATCGACGAGTTCACCAAGACCACCTCTCGTGGGGTGGAGACTATCGGCGGCGCGCAAAAGGGCAAGGCGATCATCATCCTGAACCCGGCCGACCCGCCGATGATCATGCGCGACACCATCTTCTGCCAGATCCCCGAGGACGTTGACCGCGACGCGATCACCAAGTCGATCCTGTCCGTGGTGGAACAGGTGCAGACCTACGTGCCGGGCTACCGGCTGCTCAACGAGCCGCAGTTCGACGAGCCGTCGCTGAACTCCGGTGGGCGCGCCGTGGTCACCACGTTCGTCGAAGTCGAGGGCGCCGGCGATTACCTGCCGCCCTATGCGGGCAACCTGGACATCATGACCGCCGCGGCCACCAAGGTCGGCGAGGAGATCGCCCGCGAGATGGCGGCAGCAAAGGCTGGAGGAGCGAAATGAGCGACCACATCTTCGATGTGCGGATCACCGACACCTCGCTGCGGGACGGTTCGCACCACAAGCGCCACCAGTTCACCCCCGAGGAGGTTTCGGCGATCGTCGCCGCGATCGACGCCGCCGGCGTGCCGGTGATCGAGGTGACCCACGGCGACGGGCTGGGCGGGTCGAGCTTCAACTACGGGTTCTCCAAGACACCCGACCAGGAGCTGATCAAGCTCGCGGCGCAGACCGCCAAGGACGCCAAGATCGCCTTCCTGATGTTGCCCGGCGTGGCCACCAAGGAAGATATGAAGGAGGCGCAGGGCAACGGCGGCGAGATCTGCCGGATCGCCACCCACTGCACCGAGGCCGACGTCTCCATCCAGCACTTCGGCTTGGCCCGGGAGCTGGGCCTGGAGACCGTCGGGTTCTTGATGATGGCCCACACCGTCTCCCCGGAGAAGCTGGCCGGCCAGGCCCGCATCATGGCTGACGCCGGCTGCCAGTGCGTGTACGTGGTGGACTCCGCCGGCGCGCTGGTGCTCGAAGGCGTCCGGGATCGGGTGGCCGCGCTGGTCGCCGAGCTCGGTGACGATGCCCAGGTGGGCTTCCACGGCCACGAGAATCTCGGGCTCGGCGTCGCCAACTCCCTGGAGGCGGTGCGGGCCGGGGCCAAGCAGATCGACGGCTCGGTGCGCCGGTTCGGCGCGGGCGCCGGCAACGCCCCGGTCGAGGCGCTGATCGGGGTGTTCGACAAGGTCGGGATCAAGACCGGCATCGACTTCTTCGACATCGCCGACGCCGCCGAGGAGGTGGTGCGCCCGGCCATGCCGGCCGAGTGCGTGCTGGACCGCAACGCGCTGATCATGGGCTACTCCGGGGTGTACTCCAGCTTCCTCAAGCACGCGGTGCGCCAGGGCGAGCGCTACGGCGTGCCCGCCCACGAGCTGCTGCACCGGGCCGGGCAGCGCAAGCTGATCGGCGGCCAGGAGGACCAGCTCATCGACATCGCGCTGGAGATCCAGCGGGAGCGGGCTGCGAAGTAACCGGTTGTCGGGGCGGTCCGGCACGATGGGGCTGTGAGCTCGACGCGCGCCGACGCCCAGGCGATTCTGGAACAGCTGGCCGGACCGCAGGCGCTGCTGCGCGACGACCAGTGGACCGCGATCGAGGCGCTGGTTGTTGGGCGCCGCCGCGCACTGGTGGTGCAGCGCACCGGCTGGGGCAAGTCTGCGGTGTACTTCATCGCGGCGAAGCTGCTGCGTGCGGGCGGGCACGGTCCGACGGTGATCGTCTCGCCGCTGCTGGCGTTGATGCGCAACCAGGTCGCGGCCGCGGAGCGGGCCGGCGTGCACGCGGCCACCATCAACTCGTCCAACGTGACCGAGTGGGTCGACGTGCAACGCCGGGTGACCGCGGGCGAGCTGGACGTGCTGCTGGTCAGCCCGGAGCGGCTCAATAACCCCGACTTCCGCGATGAGGTGCTGCCGGCGCTGGCGGCCCGGGCCGGGCTGGTCGTGGTCGACGAGGCGCACTGCGTGTCGGACTGGGGGCATGATTTCCGGCCGGACTACCGGCGTATCCGCACCCTGATCGCCGAGCTCGGCGCCGACATCCCGGTCCTGGCGACCACGGCGACCGCCAATGACCGGGTGGTCGCCGATGTCGCCGGCCAGCTCGGGGTCGGCGGTGGCGACACCCTGGTGCTGCGCGGTGGCCTGGACCGCGAGTCGTTGCGGATGTCGGTGGTGGCCGCCGGCGGTCCGGCGCAGCGGGCCGCCTGGATCGGCGCGCACCTTCAGCAGCTGCCCGGCTCCGGCATCGTCTACACGCTCACCGTGGCCCAAGCCCACGATGTGGCCGCCGACCTGCGTGCTCAGGGGTTCGCGGTGGCCGCCTACACCGGTTCGACCGACGCGGCCGATCGCGAGCAACTCGAGGCCGATCTGCTGGCCAATCGGGTCAAAGCGCTGATCGCCACGTCGGCGCTGGGCATGGGATTCGACAAGCCAGACCTGGGATTCGTCGTGCACCTGGGTGCGCCGTCCTCCCCGATCGCCTACTACCAGCAGGTCGGTCGGGCCGGGCGCGCCACCGCCAGCGCCGAGGTGATCCTGCTGCCCGGCACCGAGGACCAAGACATCTGGCGCTACTTCGCATCACTGGCCTTCCCCGCGGAGTCCTTGGTGCGCAAGGTGATCGGCGAACTGTCGCCCGATCAGCCGCTGTCGACACCGGCGCTGGAAGCCCGGGTCGACCTGAACCGGTCGCGGTTGGAGATGGTGCTCAAGGTCCTCGACGTCGACGGCGCGGTGCGCCGAGTCAAGGGCGGATGGCTGGGCACCGGAGCCCAGTGGAGCTACGACGAGCAGCGTTACCGCAAACTCGATGAGCTGCGCCGGGCCGAGCAGCAGGCGATGCTGGACTACCAGGCCACGGACGGCTGCCGGATGAGTTTCCTGCGTGCCCAGCTCAATGACCCCGAGCTGCAGGCGGGGGAGCGTTGCGGGCGGTGCGACAACTGCGCCGGGGCGCGGTTTGACGCCGCGGTGGATCCCGCCGCTGCCGCGGCCACCCGGGAGCGGCTGATGCGTCCCGGCGTGGAGATCACGCCGCGGCGGCAGTGGCCGTCGGGCCTGGCGCAGCTCGGCGTCGAACTGTCCGGCCGGATCACCGACGGGCCGGAGCCGGGCCGGGTCATCGGCCGGCTCACCGATCTGGGCTGGGGCGGGCGGCTGCGGCGGCTGCTCGACGAGCCGGACGGCGAGGTGCCCGAGGAGGTGGTGCGCGCGGCCGTGAGTGTGCTGGCCGGCTGGGAGTGGCGGCAGCGGCCGACCGCGGTGCTGGGCCTGGATTCGGCGACGCACCCGGTGTTGATCGGTTCGCTGACCGACCGGCTGGCCGAGCTGGGCCGTCTGACCCGCTTGGACACCTTGCGGTACGCGCCTGGGCGGAGGGCGGCGACCGCCGCGAACTCCGCCTACCGGGTCGCCGCCCTGCAGGGTTGCTGGCTGCCGCCGGCGGAACTACCGGCGGATATCGGCCCGGTGCTGTTGGTCGACGACGTGACCGACACCGGGTGGACGCTGACGATGGCGGCCCGGGTGTTGCGTGCTGCCGGTGCGCCGCAGGTCCTGCCGTTCGCCCTGGCCAGCACGAACTGAAACGCGGGTACCGTCGAGTGATGAGCGGTATTACTCGAGCGATCGCGGTCGGCTTGCTGAGCGTGGCCGGGGTACTGACACCGGTGGCCAACGCCGCGCCGCAGCAGTGCGACCAGACCGTCGGAAACTCCGTCGACTCGTACTTGAAGCGGCATCCCGACGTCAAGAACAACCTGTCGCATCGGGGGAAGCAGGAAGACCCGGGAGCGCCGGATCCGGTGCTGTCCTACCTGCAACGGCACCCCGACGTGCGGCAGGCCCTGATCACGCTGTCCCAGCAGTGTGTGTGAGGAACGGCGACCGGAACACATAGCGGCTGGTGGGCACCGTGTCGATGTCCAGGTGCGCGCCGAACGCGCTGACGCTGGCGATCATCCGGCTCACCCGGTCGGTGAGGTCGGCCTGGTCGGCCGCGCCGTAGAACGCGTACGGGTCTGACACCGCCTCGTCGGGGAAGTTCTCCTCGACGATCGCGTCGATGCGGGGTGCGTCCGCGGTGAGCGGGCGGATCACCACATTCTGGGTGTAGCCGAAGGTCGCCTGGGTGTCGATGGCGACCTGGGTGTGGTCGATGTGCCAGCGGTGCAGCCAGGTCGCCTCGTCCAAATCGGCCGGCCGGCGCAGTAACGCCACATTGGCCAGACCCCGGGTGCGGCGGCCCTCGCCGAGATCCGGCGGTGGCATGGGCATCGATTCGGTCACCAGATACGCTGCCGCCGAATCAGATTCGGCTTCGATCAGTGCGATGGCGGCGCGGGTCGCTTCACCGTAGTACTGCTGGGTCCACAGGCTGATGACGGCCGCTGCCGGCGGATCCAGCGTCGTCAGGGTCATCATGGAATCGCGCACCGGCTCGTCGCGTACGTTGACCACGACGCCCGGCAGCCCCAGATCCAGCAGCTTCGCCGCGATCGGACCGCGCAGTTTCTGGCACCATTGGTCGCTGAAATCGGCTGTCCGCGCGACGATCATGACCTTTTCCATCGATGTCTCCTTAACCGGTTGCGGCGCGGAACGCCTCGACGAGTTCGCGAAGCAGATCAGTGGCCCGGCCGATGTCCTTCGGCAGCGAGCAGGTGACCCGCACATCGGTGACCCCGGCGGCTACCAGTGCCGGTGCCGAGGCCGCGGTGGCGTCGGTGTCCAGTGAGCCGTCCGGCTTCTTGGCGGTGGTGGCGTGGCCCAGCACCTGCAGGCCGGTCGGATCGCCGCCGAGTGCGGCGACGCGGTCCTTCATGGCCGCGATGGCGCCGGCCGGGTCGCGCATGGCAGGGCCCCACGGGATCCAGCCGGAGCCGAACCGGGCCAGCCGGCGCGCCACCGCGTCGTTGACGGTGCCACTCACCCAGATCGGAACCCCGCCGGGCGTAACGGGTTTGGGCATCTGGTGAATGTTCTCGAAAGACAACTCCGGGGCCGCGTAGCTACTGCGCTGCCGAGTCCACAGGGTCTGGCACACCTCCAGGGTGTGGTCCAGGAGTCGCCCGCGGCGCTCGAACGGCAGTCCGGCAGCCTCGTACTCCTCGCGCTGCCAGCCGACGCCCACGCCGAGATCCAGCCGTCCTCCCGACAGCACGTCCAGGGTGGCCAGCTCCTTGGCCAGTACCGCCGGTCGGCGCAGTGCCGCCAGCAACACCGCAGTGCCCAAGCGGATGCGGGTGGTGGTTGCGGCCAGCGCGGTCAGCACGATCACCGGGTCCAGCCACTGACCGTCGGGACCGGTCGGCTGGCGGCCGCCGGCGATGCCACCGAGCCGGGGGTCGGCGTAGGCGTCGGGGTTCTCGCCGAACACCACGTGATCGGAGACCACGACACGATCCACGCCCGCGGCGTCCATCGCAGCGCCCAGCGCCAGGGTGGTGCCCCAGTCGTGGCCGGGGTCGTCGGTGAAAGTCTTCAGCTGAAAAGAGATCTGAGGCTTCTGGGTTGACGTCATGAGCGCACCTGGCGCGCCGATCGGGACTCGATCGCGTCGATGGTCAGCGCACGCTGCGCGATCCGCCAGCCCTGCCCGACGCGGTGATAGGCATCGCGGTAGCGCAGGTACCAGACGTGGTCGGTCAGCTTGCCGCCGTGCTCGATCCAATGATGTGCGACCCCGGTGATCTCTCCGGTCGCCACGTCAGCCGTCGCGGCGGTGTAGACCTCGCCGACGATGCCGTGGTGGGTGCGGGTCACCGCGCCCAGGGCCGACATCGCTTCTCGCACGCCGGCGTGGCCGCGGTGGCGCACGCACGGCTCCAGGTGATGCGGCGGATCCGGCAGCACCAGTTCGGCGTCGGCGGTGAACAATTCGGCCACCTCATCGAATCGTCGCGCGTCGACGTAGCCGGCGTAGCGGTGCACGAGCTCGGACAGCTCTAGTCTCTCGGCGACCGACAGTGTCATGGCGCCGAACCTAACAGCGGTGCGGGCTTGCTTCCGCCGAGTTGCGCGGTGAGCGCTTCGGCGGTCCGCAGCAGCCCGCGCGCCCACTTGGTGATCTCGGCGTCGGTCAGTGCTCGCTGGGCGTGCAGCGACACCACCATCGCTTGGCGTTGGTGGTGGTCGTAGACCGGTGCGGAGATCACGCTGATGTCGTGGCGCCTCCGCCCGCCGGCTTCGCCACGCAGATACACCCGCTCGCCGATATCGGAGACCAGCTCGCCCAGCAGGGCCCGCAGCTCGTCGGGCAGATCGCTGGACAGGCCCGCCATCAACCCGTAGAGCCGTTGGCCGCCCGGTGTCAGTCGCTCGACCAGGTAGCCGTCGGCGCGACATTCGTCGATGACGCGCTGCAGTCGCTCGCTCTCCGACCGCAGCGGGATGGTGGGCTGACGGGCCAGCCAGTCCGCCAAGGCATGGTCGTCCCAGAGCACGAACATCAACCCGACCGGCGGAGCGAACGGATAACTCTGGCCGGCCTGAACGCCCAGATGCGCGTTGGGTGCCGCGACCAGCTCCAGCACCGTGATCCGGTCGTCGACCACCGCGCTCAGCGCAACGGAGGTGGCGAAATCCGCGGAAAGCCGTCGCAGTTGCTCGCGTGCCTCGGGGCCGACCCGCAGCGCCTGCTGAGCGGCGCGGCCGAGCGAGATCAGGCCCGGCCCGAGCCGGTAGGTCTTGTCGGGATCGTCCCGGGTCAGGTAGCCGGCGTCGGCCAGGGCGTTGGCGATGCCCAGGCAGGTGGGCTTGGCCAGCCCGGTGCGGCGGGCCAGTTCGGAGAGGCCGAAGCCTTGGTCGGGGTGGCGGGCCAGAAAGTCCAGGATCATCACCACCCGCTCAGTCGGCGGGGACGTCCGCGCGACTTGTTGGTCTGGCGTTTGTTCGGACGCCGCTGCTCCAGGCACAGCCATTGCAGCATGCTACCGCGACCGTCTAAAGTCGGTTCGAGATATCTACCATCTCGATCCAATATTGGACCGGTAAATGATCTGAGAGGTGCTGCAGCTATGTACTCCGAACCCCTTTCGGCCGCGATCGCCGAGGCGGAGAAGCTGGTTGCCGCGGCCCCGCACATCGAGACCGAGGCTGACCTGCTCGAGGGCCTGCAATACCTGGCAGGCGGTGTCGAGGCGTGTGTGCACGCCGCCTTCAACAGCGAACGCGACCACCCGTTCCTGCTGTCGGGCACCGGGCCGTTCACCAAGATGGGGTTGGACAACCCCGACACGCTGTACTTCGGCACCGTGGTGCGCCCCGGCAACGACTACGTGGTGCGTGGCACCCGGGGAACCACGACCGACCTGAGTTTCCAACTGCTCGGCGGTGAATACACCGATGACAACGTCCCGGCCAGTGAGGCGGCCTTCGACGACCGCGAACTCGATGTGGCCGGCGACGGCACCTTCACCTGGCGCTTCCAGCCGAAGACGCCGGCGCAACTGGTGATCCGCGAGGTCTACAACGACTGGGCCGCCCGTCGTGGCACGCTCTCGATCGCCCGGACCGACACCGAAGGCACCGCGCCGCCGCCGCTGACCCGTCAGCTGATCGAGAAGCGTTACGCGGCAGCGGGAAAGCAGCTGATCAACCGGGTCAAGACCTGGCTGGCGTTCCCGCAGTGGTTCTATCTCAATCTGCCGGTCAACACCATGGTGGCGCCGCGGCTCACGCCGGGCGGTCTGGCGACCCAATACTCGTCGGCCGGGCACTACGAGCTTGAGCCCGGCCAGGCGCTGGTCATCACCCTGCCGGTGACGGATGCGCCGTATCTGGGTTTCCAGTTGGGCAGCCTGTGGTACATCTCGCTGGACTACATCAACCACCAGACCTCGCTGAACGGCACTCAGGCGCAAGCCGATCCGGACGGCAAGATCCGGATCGTGGTCTCCGACACCGACCCCGGGGTGACCAACTGGGTCGAGACCCTGGGACATCGGCGCGGCTTCCTGCAGTTCCGCTGGCAGCGGGTGTCGCGGCAGCTGACCGAGGCGGACGGCCCCACCGTCGAGCTCATCGACGTCGACGCGGTGCAGGCCGCACTGCCGTTCTACGACCACAACAAGATTTCCCAAGAAGACTGGCGCGCGCGTATCGCGCTGCGGCAGCAGCAAATCGCTAACAGAATGCTGGGGTGAAGATGACCGGAATGCTGGACGGCAAAGTCGTGGTGATCAGCGGGGTCGGGCCTGGCCTCGGCAGCACGATGGCCAATCGGTTCGCCGCCGAGGGCGCCGACCTGGTGCTGGTCGCGCGCAGCGCTGATCGCCTTGAGGAGGTGGCCAAGCAGGTCAGGGCCGCCGGACGTCGCGCCCTGGTGGTCCCGGCCGACATCACCGATGACGACCAGGTCGCGCACCTGGTTGAGGCGGCCTCAGCGGAGTTCGACCACATCGACGTGTTGATCAACAACGCCTTCCGGGTGCCGTCGATGAAGCCGTTGGCGCAGACCACATTTCAGCACATTCGCGACGCCATCGAGCTCAGCGGGCTCGGCGCGCTGCGCCTGACCCAGGGCTTCACGCCGGCTTTGGCCGCGGCCAACGGCTCGATCGTCAACTTGAACTCGATGGTGATCCGGCACTCGCAGCCCAAGTACGGCGCCTACAAGATGGCCAAAGCCGCGCTGCTGGCGATGTCGCAGTCGTTGGCGTCCGAACTGGGTGAGCAGGGTATCCGAGTCAACTCCGTTGCGCCCGGCTACATCTGGGGTGACACCTTGCAGAGCTACTTCACCCACCAGGCCGGAAAGTACGGCACCACCGTCGAGCAGATCTACGCCGCTACCGCCGCGAACTCCGACCTGAAGCGGCTGCCCACCGAGGACGAGGTGGCATCGGCGGTGCTGTTCCTGGCCAGTGATCTGGCCAGCGGCATCAGCGGCCAGGTTCTCGACGTCAACTGCGGGGAGTACCACAACTGATGACCGCCCGTACTGACGTTGGCACCGTTGAGGATCTGCACGCCTCGGCCACCAAGATGGTGGGTCTGGACGACTTCGGCCCCGACGACGACAACTACCGCGAAGCGCTCGGCGTGCTGCTGGACTCCTACCGCACCGAGGCCGACCTCACTGAGCTGGGCAGCAAGGTGAACCGGTTCTTCCTGCGCGGTGCGCTGGTGGCCCGGCTGTTGTCGCAGGCCGGCTGGAACGCGCACCCCGAGTACACCGAGATCGCCGTCGAGCGGCCGGTCTTCGTCACCGGGCTGCCCCGCACGGGAACAACGGCGCTGCACCGGCTGCTAGGTGCCGACCCGGCGCACCAGGGGTTGGAGATGTGGCTGGCGGAGTTCCCGCAGCCTCGGCCGCCACGCGAAACCTGGGACAGTAACCCGGTTTTCCAGCAGATGCAGGCGCAGTTCGCCCGGCACCACGATGAGAACCCGGACTACACCGGGCTGCACTTCATGACCGCTGATGGTTTGGAGGAGTGCTGGCAGCTGCTGCGCCAGTCGCTGCACTCGGTGTCCTACGAGACGCTGGCGCACCTGCCGACCTATTCGCGCTGGCTCTCCGAGCAGGACTGGACCCCGGCGTACCGGCGGCACCGCCGCAATCTGCAACTGATCGGGCTCAACGACCCGGGCAAGCGGTGGGTGCTCAAGAACCCCAGTCACCTGTTCGCGCTGGACGCGATCATGGCCGTCTATCCCGACGCGCTCATCGTGCAGTGCCACCGGCCGGTGGAGACCATCCTGGCGTCGATGTGCTCACTGGCCCAGCACACCACCGAAGGACAGTCGAACACCTTCGTCGGCGCGCAGATCGGTGCCGACGAGATGGAGACCTGGGCCCGCGGCTTGGAGCTGTTCAACACCCAACGCGCCCAATATGACCAGGCGCAGTTCTGCGACATCGATTATCAGGAGTTCGTCGCCGACCCGCTGGCCACCGCGGCCGGCATCTACGAACGCTTCGGCCTGCCGCTCTCCGACGAGGCACGCCAGGCCATGGCCGACGACTACGCCGCCAGCAAGACCGGCCCGCGCGCGCCCAAGCACGAGTACTCGCTGGCCGATTACGGGTTGACCGCCGAGCAGGTCCGGGAGCGCTTCGCCGGCCTGTGACCGGCTGTCTTTCCCCGCGAGCGTGCGTGTCCCCGGTCAACACGCCGAGCGTGCGGCCGGGGACACGCACGCTCGCGTAGGTGGGGCTCAGTCGATGCCGTCGCCGGGTGGGGGAGCGCTGGATCGCTCCTCCAGGTGGCCCTCGGCGACCGCGTGCGAAATGCTCTTCGCCAGCTTCGGGCAGCCGCGGCTACGGCTGCTGGTGTGACCGGCCTCGCGTTCGGCGGCGAAGTACGCGCACTGCTTGACCGCTGCCGAATTCCATTGCACCGAGGTGTATCCGGGGCCCAGCTTCTTCACCTCGACGGTGGCGGTGCAGTGCCGACACTCCACCGGCATCAGGCCCGAATGCAGATAGCGGTCGGTATCCCGTTCGGTCGCAGCACGAATCGCCTCGTAGCGTTCCGGGTCGACCGGAAACAGCGGTTGCCGCGAGTAGCGGGTGTCGGGCCCGTCGTCGGGGGAGTCGCCGTGCTCGCCGTGGTCGTCGTGCGGGCCGTAGAACATCAGCATGGACCGGGCCAGCTCGCCGGCGTCGGGAACCTCGCGGGCCATGATGCCAGACCTACTCTGCGTTAACGGTTTCGGCGGCTTTCGCTGCCTGCTTTTCCTCGGCCTGTACCCGCAGGTTCTCGGCGACTTCGGCGTTCCACTTCTCGTTGGCCACCGTCGCGTCGATCTCGATCTCAAAGCGATCGGTCATCTCCGGGGTGACGTCGGCGGCGTCGACGTAGAACTGCGAGTACCAGCGGCGCAGCTGGTAGACCGCCCCGTCTTCCTCGACCAGCAGCGGGTTCTCGATGCGGCTCTTGTGCGTCCAGATCTCGACGTCCTGCAGGAAGCCCTTGCTGACGCCGTCGGTCATGGCGTCGGCGATCTTCTCGGTCGTCGCGTCGTCGAGGCCCTTGGGCTTCTGCACGATCACGCCCCACATCAGCCGGAACTGGTCCTGGCTGATCGGGTAGTGGCAGTTGATCAGGATGGACTCGGCCTTGAAACCGTTGTAGCTGTTGTGCAGCCAGTTGATCATGAACGACGGACCGAAGTAGGAAGCCTCGGAGTCCAATTCCGAACCGCCGTAGCTGGTGCCCAGCCCGGGAACGTCGGAACGCCCGACATTGTGCAGGTACTGCGAGGCGATATGGCCCTCGAAGACGTTCTTGAACGAGGTGGGCAGGCCGTAGTGGATGTAGAAGAAGTGCGCGAAGTCGGTGACGTTGTCGATGATGTCGCGGCAGTTGGAGTCGATCACCATGGAGTTCCAGCGCCAGTCGGTCCACTCGCCGCTGGACCACTCCGGGATCTCCGGGATCCGCACCTCGTCCGGCGGCGGGTTGCCCTCCGGGTCGTTGTAGATGAACAGCAGCCCGCCGCGCACGTCGGTCGGGAAGGACTGGGTGCGGGCAACCCGCGGAGTCCGCTTGGAGTAGGGCACCAGCTTGCAGCGGCCGTCGCCGCCCCAACGCCAGTCGTGGAACGGGCAGGCGACCTCGTCGCCCTTGATCTCGCCGCGGCTCAGGTCGCCGCCCATGTGGCGGCAGTAGGCGTCGAGCACGTGCAGGTCACCGCGCGAGTCGGCGAACACCACCAGTTTGGCGCCGAACGCGTGGATGGAGTGCGGCTTGCCGTCCCGGAAGTCCTTCACCGGGCCCAGGCAGTGCCAGCCCCGGGCGTAGCGATCCGGCAGCGTGCCGGTATCGATGTGGCGGACGCCGACCTCGGCGTTGTCAGTGCTCACCTGTTGCCTCCAACCCTCTGCTTCTAACTAGAACACGTTACAGTTTTGACACCTGTTTGCGCAATAAACCCTGCTGGTTCGGGGTCTTTGGTCCCTGGTATATGTGGACGATGCAGCTGTTCTCCTTCAATGGTCGCTCGCCCCGGATCGACCCCACCGCCTTCGTCGCTCCCACCGCCACGCTGATCGGTGACGTCACCATCGAAGCCGGGGCCTCCGTGTGGTTCGGCGCCATCTTGCGTGCCGACGACGCCCCCATCGTGGTGCGCGAGGGTGCCAACGTGCAGGACGGCTCGGTGCTGCACGTGCCGCCGGGGGTGCCGGTGGACATCGGCCCGGGGGCGACGATCGCCCACATGTGTCTGATTCACGGGGCCAACATCGGTGCAGAGGCGCTGATCGGCAACCACGCCACCGTGCTCGACGGCGCGGTGATCGGCAGCCGCACCCTGGTCGCGGCCGGCGCGATGGTGCTCGCCGGGACCAAGATCCCCGACGGAGTACTGGTGACCGGCTCACCCGCCGTGGTCAAGGGCCCGATTGCGGGAACCGGCGCCGAGGTGTGGATTAACGCCAATCCGCCGTACTACCGGGATCTCGCGCAGCGTTACCGCGAAGGCATGGAGCCGGTTACGCCGGAGTGAGCTGCATGGGCGGCCGAGCGGTCAGGCTTGTGACCGCATCGCCTGGGGCAGTGGGGATTTCCCGCTAGCTTTCAGTCTGGCGGTGTTCTGCGCTTGACCGGAATACCGTGTTGATCAACGCAGGCACCGTGGTGCCGAGGACTTCGCTGAGCGCGACCAGTGTCGACAGGCGTGGGTTCGCGGGCTTTCGCCCGTCGCGTTTGCCTAGTCCGTATTCCAACAGTTGGTAGTGGTTGCGGCTGATCCCCGCGGCCTCGGCGACAGTCTCCTGTGTCAAGCCTCGCTCTTGGCGCAATTCCGCCAATGTCCGACCCAGAGCCTCGGCCAGCTCGCGTTCAATGGCGGACTCTGGCACCCCCGAAACATGCCGAGGCCAATCCGCCAGGTCGACCATCTATAGATGGCGGTTCGTGTTAGCCTCAGGACCGCAGTGCACTTTTCGGCATCTCTAGACGACTGTTGACTACCTGAAGAGGAGAAATCAAGCCATGGGCTTACTGGACCCGCAGTTTTCACGGAAAGACAAGACGCGGGCGCAGGCCGCCCTACTGATCCCGGGGAGTCTCTTTCTCTTCCTAATCGGTATGGGCACCGGCTCGGCCATCTTCTATGTGCTCGCCGTTCTCGGGCTGTTTGCAAGCGGGGCCTTCATCTACCAAGACGTCAAGAAGCGTGCGGAGAAGAAGCGCGTTGCGGCCGAAGAGGCCGAGATTCGCGCACATCAGCTGCGCCAGGCGCGGGGCCAGCAGTAGGGAACCGCGTGACGCGGCTCGTCTGTCTCGCATGCCGGGCGAGGGGGTGGCGTGTTTCCGTGGCTTGATATTCGCGACTTCGGGCTGAGGCTGTACATGCATGTGCTGAGGGGGGTGGCGCTACTCAGTGATGGCATCGCGGGAATTGTTGCAGCGGAAGACAATTCGCCGCCACTCCGGCGTGATGACCCAGAGATCGAATGATCGTGCGGGACAAATGAGGAGTTCATAGCAACATGCGCACTCCCAAGAACGTGCCGCGTTGGCGGCCTGTTTGGAGTCCAAGGGCGGGTCTTGGTAGGACCGCGTGACTACGGGCAGATGGTTCCCCGACGGGTATTCGGGCAACTTGATGATCCGATAACCACGACGACCAATTCACACCCCGGTGCCGTTCACGATGCCTACGAGGGCAGTTGTCGATTCGCCGAGGCGGCGTTCCGGGCGTATACGGCGCCGGTCGAGGATGTCCCGGGTGGCCCGATCGACAGCGTCTTTGCGGTTTCGCTGAGGTCCGACGGAAAAAGCGAGGAAATCGGAACGGAAGTCGACGCCTTCGTACCAATTGCTCCACGCAAAATTCCTAGCTGCCGGAAACGAGCTTGGTAAAAAGCATGCCGCGATGCTATCCGCGACTGTCATCACGGCTGCGATAACTCATGTAATAAAGGAGCGTATATGACAAGTCAGAGCTTGCAACTCGATCGACATCTTCAGTCTCTGGGCGGTCCTTGGACGGGAGTGCCCGACTTCTGCGAGTTTTCGGAGAAGGCTTCCCATTTTCGCATGGTTCAATTGCGAGATGCGATTTTGGCCGAGACAGACGCTGATCCTGTCTTCGTTCACCGCGCATATGAAACGGGTGCGGCTCTTATTGACGATATCTATAGGAACTTTAATGGTACATCTGGCATCGAAAGTGTCGAGCGTGTATTTATGGTCACAAGGCGTGCGCACAAAGCAGATAACGATGAATATGAAAGCGAATCCCGTTATCATTTTCCGCTCGCGACAAGTAATTTCTACGTCTCGCCGGAGATGCGTATGCGTAGTCAATTTGGATTGCCCCCGTTCATCTCTGATACATACACGAGAAGCGATAAGGCTGCAGAGCGGGGAGCGCTCGTCATAGCTCCGTTGTATCAAGACATGAATGTCGACATCGTGAACGAGGCCGACCGTTTGGCGGTCGGGTATAAAGCGCTCGAAGCGTCTGTAAGGTTTTCACACCATGGACTGGGTGCATCAGTCATAGGGCTCGGAGCGCTGTTGCCGCAGATTACAAAATTCGGAAGCCTTCTGACTGGAATAGAAGGTGCTGACCAGCGGACCACAACTACAGGCCATGGTGGTACGGTGCATTTAATTGCGGAGACCGTACGGAAAGTTCTCGAAGTTCCTTCGATCGGTGCAAAATTCGACGGTGTGATAGGCGTAATTGGTGGAGCCGGATCTATCGGCTGGTCAACCATATCAACAATACGGCATGTACTTCCCGATGTGAGGATCCATACTTTTGATACGCGGGTTAGTAGATTACGCGATATTTTGGACGATGAATCGACCCTAAATGTCCAGATCCACGACGGCGTGATCGATGTGCTTGAGGCTTCAAATATTATTGTCTCGGCGATCACATCTGTAATTGATCTTTGCGCAGAAGAGCAACGCCTCGGGCGGCCAATTGACTTGAGCGGGAAGGTTATCATCGATGATAGTCAGCCGGGTTCTTTTCATCGTCCACAGGTTGAGGAGCGAGGCGGGAAAGTTGTCTGGGTCGTCGGAAAAGATGTATCGCCGAGTAGCTTTATGACCAGAGATGGCCTCTACACTGCAGGTGTCCCGTATAACTATGGAGATAAATCCGGATTATATGGCGCAGAATCGGAATTCGGCTGCGGCATTGAAGCGGCTGTGATTGCCCAATCTTGCGCGTATGAGAAGGCAATTAAGGCACCGGTTACGCCCGATGATGTCAAAAAAATTGGCGAGCTTTTCGAGTCGGCCGGCGCGACGGTGGCTGAATTTCAATCATTCGGCCAGCCTGTGGGGCTTGTCTAACCCATCCGTGCGTGGTGACCTGTATCGCCTGGAGGCGCCCAAGAACGTCCATGGTCATGAGCGGTCTGGTCCCCGCTACGCGGTCGTCGTACAGTCCGACGATCTGCCGCTGTCCACGTGGGTTGTCGCGCCGACGTCGACGGGCCGGCGTGCGGCATCGTTTCGGCCGGAGATCGAGATCGACGGCACCAGAACGCGTGTGACGGTCGAGCAGCTCACCGTGATCGATCCGCAGCAGTGTCACGGAGAGTTCGTTGGACGGCTCGCTACAGGGGAGATGCAGGCCGTCGATGAGGCGCTGCGGGACGTGCTGGCGCTGGACTGATCAAACCGGCTTCGCCGTCGCCGCAGCCCGGTCCAGTTCCCAGTAGGCCCGCAGCGCGACCAGTTCACCCTTTTCGTTGGCCCGGTAGGTGAACACACCCTCGGTGACGATCTGGTGGCCGCCCATGGTGATGGTGATGTTGCCGGTGTTGGCCTCTTCATCGCCGCACTGGAAGGTGTCGGAGAAGTTGAATTCGATCTTGTCGGTCGGGGCGATCGCCTTGTCCCAGAACGCCGAGATCTCGTCACGGCCGCGGTGACCCTTGCCTTCCGGGTCGAAGTGCGACGGCCCGATCGGGTCTTGCACGATCGCGTCGTCGGCGAAGTTGGCCAGCCAGGCTTCCTTGTCGCGGGCTGCCACCGCGTCACGGGAGCGCTTACCGGCGACGTGGGCGGGGTGATCTGCGTTCATGCGGGTCGTCCTCTCAGTTGGCGGGCTTGTCGGCTGGCTTGTCAGCGGAGACCACCCACATCGAGTAGTACTGCGAGCCGCCGCCGTAAGCGTGGCCCAGCGCTTTACGGGCGTTCGGCACCTGGTGGTCGCCGGCCTTGCCCATCACCTGGATCGCCGACTCGGCGAACCGGATCATGCCGGATGCACCGATCGGGTTGGACGACAGCACCCCGCCCGAGGCGTTCACCGGCAGCTTCCCGCCGATCGCGGTCTCGCCGGCCTGGGTGAGCTTCCAACCCTCACCGGGCGCCGCGAAGCCCAGGTTCTCCAGCCACATCGGCTCGAACCAGGAGAACGGCACGTAGATCTCCGCGGCGTCGATCTCGTCGATCGGGCTGGTGATCCCGGCTTCCTTCCACAGCGCGGCAGCGGCGTCCCGGCCGGCCTGCGGATTGACCTGGTCGCGCCCGGAGTACGCCAACGGCTCGGTGCGCAGCGCTGTGGCGTGGATCCAGGCCACCGGCTCGCCCGCGTCGATCCGGGCCTGTGCGGCGGCCTCGTCTCCGATCACGATCGCGCAGGCACCGTCCGAGGACGGGCAGGTCTCGTCGAAACGGATGGGGTCCCACAGCATCTGGGACGCCATCACCTTCTCCACGGTGATGTCGGGCTGGTGTAGGTGCGCCAGCGGGTTGCGGGCGCCGTTGAGCCGGTCCTTGACCGCGACCATCGCGCCGATGTCGTTCGGCGCTCCGGAACGGCGGATGTAGGCACGCACGTGCGGGGCGAAATAGCCGCCGGCGCCGGCCCCGACCGGCTTGGTGAACGGCACCGGGATGCTCAGCGCCCACATAGCGTTGGACTCCGACTGCTTCTCCCAGGCCATCGCCAGCACTCGCCGGTACTTGCCGGACTTCACCAGGCTGGCCGCCACGACCGCGGTCGACCCACCCACCGAACCGGCGGTGTGCACCCGGATCAGCGGCTTGCCGGTGGCGCCCACGGCATCGGCCATGAACAACTCGGGCATCATCACGCCCTCGAAGAAGTCCGGTGCCTTACCGACCACCACCGCGTCGATGTCGTCGAACGTGGAGCCCGAATCGGCCAGCGCGCGGTCGATGGCCTCACGCACCAGGCCGTTCATCGAGACGTCCTGGCGCTTGGCGACGTACTTGGTCTGCCCGGTGCCCAGCACCGCAGCGAGTTGGCCCATCAGTTGCGTCCTTCCATCACCGCGACCAGGTTCTGTTGCAGCGCTGGGCCGCTGGTGGCATGCGCCAGCACCCGACCCGCCGAACCATTGAAGATGTGTTGGGCCGCAAAGCCGATGCGCTCCAGGCCCGCGACGAACATCGGATTGGCCGCCAGGGCACCACCGGACGGGTTCACCTTCGTCTTCGACGGCAACCGCATCGCCTCGGTCAGGATCAGATGCTGATGGGTGAACGGCGCGTGGATCTCGGCGACGTCCACCGCGGGCATGTCATCACCGGTGGCGGCGCGCGTCGAGACGGTGGTCGACGGGGAGCGGGTCAGATCCCGGCTGCCCAGCACCGGCGACTCAATACGGTGCTCGAAACCGGTGATCCAGGCGGGGTTTTCGCACAGTTCGCGGGCCTTGTCGCCGGCGGCCAGGACGATCGCGGCGGCGCCGTCGGTGATCGGCGCGATGTCGTGCCGGCGCAGCGGGTCGGCGAAGAACGGCCGCTCCAGCAGTTCGTCGAGGTTGGCGGATGACTCCACCGAATCCACCCGGTCGGTGACCGCGAACGAGTCCAGCGCCACCCGGGCCATCTGCTCGGGCGTCCACTGGCCGCCGTCCAAGCCGAGCCGGGCCTGCAGTGCTGCGATCGAGACCGAGTCCGGCCACAGCGGCGCGACGGTATAGGGGTCGGTCTGCAGGGCCAGGATCCGGCGCAGCTGGCCGGCCGAGGACTTGCCGAAGCCGTAGGCCAGCGCGGTGTCGACTTCGCCGGTCAACACCTTGATGTAGGCCTCATACAGCGCCCACGCACCGTCCATCTCCACATGCGACTCGTTGATCGGCGGAACCGCGCCGATCGAGTCGATCGCCGAGATGAACGAGAAGGCCCGTCCGGCAAGGTAGTCCGAGGAACCGGAGCACCAGAAGCCGATGTCGGTCTGGGCAATTCCCAGCTCGGAGTACAACTGAGCGAAACACGGCATCAACATCTCGACGCCGTTGGTGGTGCCGTCGGTGCGGCGAACGTGCGGGGCGTGGGCGAAGCCCACCACCGCGACATCGCGTTGCGTCATGCTGCCCCTCACAGGTGGTGTTTGTAGGTGTCGTAGTCGGCGTCCGGTTCGCCGGTGGGCCGGAAGTATTCGATGTTGTCGATGCCCAGACCCCACTCCTCGCGGGGCTTCCACACCGCCTCGACGCGCATACCCATCCGCACCTCGTGTGCGTCGATGTCAGACACCAAGTGCAGGAAGGGGATGTCGGCGCCGTCGAGCAGCACATAGGCGGCCACGTACGGCGGCTTGATGCGCTGCCCGGCGAACGGGATGTTGATGATGGCGAACGTGGTCACCGTGCCCTTGTCGGGCAGCTCGACGAAGTTGTCCAATTGCAAGCCGGTGGCTGGGTCGGCTTCGCGCGCAGGGAAATACACCTTGCCGGTTTCGCCGGTACGGGCGCCGAGCAGCTTGCCTTCCTGCAGTGCCAGCAGGTAAGCGCTCTCCGGGCGCGAGGCACTGTGCTGGATCTCGATGCTGGTCGGAACCACCACCATGGTGACCGGGTCCCGCTCGTCGGTGGTGTCGGCTACCGGCTCGGCCTCCTCGCCGATCGCGAAGTAGGCGATATCGGTGATGGCGCCGACGGTTTCGTCGGCCCAGTGCGCGTGCACCCGTGTGCCGGTGCTGATGGCGTCGGGGCTTTCGGCCGCCACCGCGTGTAGCAACGGCACGTCGGCACCGTCAAGTTTGATCAGCGCCCAGGCGAATGGGGTGTCCAGCGGTTGGCCCTCCAGCGGGGCCGGCTGCCAAGACCA
The DNA here is from genome assembly GCF_019645815.1 of Mycolicibacter heraklionensis. Lineage (NCBI taxonomy): Bacteria > Bacillati > Actinomycetota > Actinomycetes > Mycobacteriales > Mycobacteriaceae > Mycobacterium > Mycobacterium heraklionense. The sequence continues at coordinate 4,352,106 of NZ_CP080997.1, read as the reverse complement.
CGACACCACGGTCCCGACACTGGCCACCGGTACGATCTCGGTGAGCGGTGCGTAGCTGACCGGGTCATACTCGGCCGGCGGCACGTACACCCGACCGTCGGAACCACGTACGCCGACGATGCGGCGCTCACGCAGCGCGGTGAAGAACGCGCCGAGAACGGGGCCGACTGAACGTGTGTAGTCGAAGGACAACTTCAGCGGCGCAGAGAGGGGTGGCTCATGCTCATCGATCTGCGCGCGGTTGCTTTGGCTGGCAGTCACGGCATCGAGTAGAACAGGTTCTAACAATGGTGGCAAGCAGGCAAGCGAGGAGCCAAGGATGAAGCTGGGACTGCAACTCGGATATTGGGGCGCGCAGCCGCCGACCAACCACGCTGAACTGGTCGCCGCGGCCGAGGGCTCAGGCTTCGACTCGGTTTTCACCGCCGAGGCATGGGGTTCGGACGCCTACACACCGCTGGCCTGGTGGGGCTCGTCGACGTCACGGGTTCGGCTGGGCACCTCGGTGGTGCAGCTGTCGGCACGCACCCCCACGGCCTGCGCGATGGCCGCCTTGACGTTGGACCACCTCTCCGGTGGCCGCCACATCCTGGGCCTGGGTGTCTCCGGGCCGCAGGTGGTGGAGGGCTGGTACGGCCAGCGCTTCGGCAAACCACTGGCCCGCACCCGCGAGTACATCGACATCCTGCGTCAGGTGTGGGCCCGCGACGCCCCGGTGACCAGCGCCGGCCCGCACTACCCGCTGCCGATCAGCGGTGAGGGCAGCACCGGGCTCGGTAAGGCGCTCAAGCCGATCACCCACCCGCGTCGGGCCGACATCCCGGTGATGCTCGGCGCCGAAGGCCCGAAGAACATCGCGCTGGCCGCCGAGATCGCCGACGGCTGGCTGCCGATCTTCTACGCCCCGCGGCTGGCCGACATGTACAACGAATGGCTCGACGAGGGCTTCGCGCGGCCCGGAGCGCGGCGCACCCGCGAAGACTTCGAGATCTGCGCGACGGCCAATATCGTCATCACCTCCGACCGTGCCGCGGCGTTCGCGGCGATGAAGCCCTACCTGGCGCTCTACATGGGCGGCATGGGTTCCGAGGACACCAACTTCCACGCCGAGGTCTACCGCCGGATGGGCTACGGCGAGGTTGTCGACGACGTGACCAAGTTGTTCCGCAGCGGACAAAAGGACAAAGCCGGCGAGATCATCCCCGACGAGCTGGTGGACGACGCCGCGATCGTGGGCGACGTCGACTACGTCCGTAAGCAGATCAAGGTGTGGGAGGCCGCCGGCGTCACCACGATGGTGGTCACCGGACGCAGCGCCGAGCAGATTCAGCAGCTGGCCTCGCTGGTTTAGTTCGGTTCGGCGCGCGGCGCTGGTCCCACCTTGCGGGCAGACTAGAACGCGTTCTAGATTGGCCGAATGAGTGAAGCCGGCCTGTGGAACATTGCCCGTGACACCCCCGACGCCGTCGCCGTGGTCGACGTCCACGGTGGTCAGCTGACCTACGGGGAACTGGCTGCTCGCGCCGACCGCTACGGCCGCGGCCTGCAGGCGATGGGTCTGGAGCCCGGCGACGTGCTGGTGATGGTGCTGCCGAACATCGTCGACACGCTCGCGGTGTACTTCGCCGCCATGCAGACCGGGCTCTACATCGTGGCCATCAACTGGCACCTGACCGGTCCGGAGATCGGCTACATCCTTTCCGACAGTGGCGCGAAAGTTGTTGTCGCTCATGAGCGTTTCGCTGAGGCGTCCAAGATCGCCGCGGACGAGTCCGGCCTGCCCGCGCAGGGGCGGTTCGCCGTCGGAGACATCGAGGGGTTCACCCCGCTGTCCGCTTTGGGCGCCGACGAGCCAGCGACCCGGCCCGACGTGCGCACCATGGGCGCCGCGATGCTCTACACCTCCGGTACCACCGGTAAGCCCAAGGGCGTCAAGCGCCCGCTGACCGGCGCAGACCCCGACGCGGTTCCGGTCGCCTCGGCCGGGTTCTTCGCGCTCTATGACCTGTTGCCGTTCGACAACCACGTACACATCTGTGGTTCGCCGCTGTATCACACTGCGGTGCTGAACTTCTCATCGATCTCCATCCAGCTGGGCCACAAGGTGGTGCTGATGGACAAGTGGGACCCTGAAGAGATGCTGGCGCTGATCGCCGAGCATAAGGTCACCCACAGTCACATGGTGCCGACCCAATTCCGTCGGCTTTTGGCGCTGCCCGCCGAGGTGCGCGAGCGCTACGACGTGTCCTCGTTGCGCAACATCATCCACGGCGCTGCGCCGTGTCCGCCCGAGGTCAAGCGTCAGATGTTGGACTGGTGGGGTCCGGTGATCACCGAGTACTACGCCGCCACCGAGGGCGGCGGCACCAAGATCAGCGGCGCCGAGTGGCTGACCCACCCCGGTTCGGTGGGCAAGGCCTGGCCGTATTCGGTGGTCAAGGTGCTCGACGACGACGGCAACGAGCTGCCGGCCGGTGAGGTCGGCACCGTCTACATGCAGATGGGCGGCTCCACCTTCGCCTACCACAATGACGAAAAGAAGACCGCCGAAAACCGCGCCGGTGACCTGTTCACCGTCGGCGACGTCGGCTATCTCGACGAGGACGGCTACCTGTACCTGCAGGACCGCAAGACCAACATGATCATCTCCGGCGGGGTCAACGTCTACCCGGCCGAAATCGAGAACGAGCTGATCATTCACCCGAAGGTGCTCGACGTCGCGGTGTTCGGGGTGCCCGACGAGGACTGGGGCGAGGCGATCAAGGCCGTCGTGCAGCCGGCCGACGGCGTGGTGGGCGATGACGCGCTGACCGCCGAGCTGATGGAGTACGCGGCGGCGCGGCTGGCGAAGTTCAAGCTGCCCAAGTCGATCGACTACATCGCCGAGATGCCCCGCGACCCCAACGGCAAGCTGTACAAGCGCAAGCTGCGCGACCCGTACTGGGAGGGGCGGGACGCCAAGATCTAGGGGGCAGCTAGGGATTATTGATCCGGCCGGGGAACTACCTCGGTGGGCCCCAATACTTCAACGCGTTTGCTTCCTCCAGCGCGGAAAGCGCCTTGCATGACTGGCCTACCAATGGCTCTGCGAACGGATCCTCAATGCGCCTCACAACGTCGCGGGCCCACGATGCCGTCCCTGCTGGCGATACCACGCTAGTCTCATCGAAGCCATCCAGATGCTCCCGGACGATAGGGACTCGGAAACAGTTGCCGATAATCGGGATTCAGAGGGCACCGAAGATGGAACTCCAACAGGGTCCTCATTAGGGAATTAACTGAGCCCCTGCTGCTGACGCCAGCGTGACCAATACTGGTCTGAGTTGGATGGCCGTAATGCTCGCAATTCTTTGCATGTCTCATCGAGTGTCGACGTGTTAGAAAAAATTTCCTCGACCCCATCCATATTTTCGCGCACCCAAGCGATCTCTTCCGCCGCTGACTGGTAGTGAATGTCCGGTTCGTTGTCGACATACTGCTTGAGTAAGGAGACCCAAAAACAGTTCTCGGGCGTAGCTAGCTGCGTAGGCGCTACCGTAAGCGCCATCTGCCCTCGGTTATTGGCAAAATTCCAACTTAGGGTCGGTCCCGTCAGCTCAGGGAGGCATCGATCGTGGGAAGGCCGCGACTGCTGGAATTGGCAATGTGGTATTGAGGGTCGAGATACAACGCCTCAGAATGTTTCAGGAAATATTCCAAAAGGGTCTTCATTCCAATGACCTCCACTTGACGGAATCCATTTGATTCGGGAGAACTCCGTTGTAAGTCTCAACCTTTAGGGTGGTCCAAATAGTTCAGTGGCCTTCAATTCTTCCAGGGCGATCAGGGCTTTGCAGGAAGCTTCTACAATCGAATCATCGAACAGTGCTTCCACTCGGCTGATATTGTCGCTCAGCCAAGCCGCAAGCTCGTCGGTGAGCACCGTGGTATGTTCTTCCACTCCGTCAAGATATTGTTGGATGATTGTGAGTCTGAACCAATTCTCGACAGTATCCAGCCGGGTTGGGGCGACCGCTACGTAAATCTGTCCTCTGTCATTTATTAGCTGCCAGCTGGTGGTGTCGCCGGTCATTCGCAGCGACGCATTCTCTGTGCGCGAGCCGGTGGTTGTGGAGTTGGTGATCCGATATTTTGGGTCCAAATACAACACTTGGAGATACTTCAGGAATAATTCGAGTAATCGCGTCATCTTACCCACTCCCTAGGACTGGCGGAACCAAGGTATTGCCGCTGCGGACGTATCCGTGGGATTCGAGATACCTGATCTCGGCCCCAGTGTAACTGTCTTGCCGGATCATGCGAAATGGTACTGATAGCGTAATTCGATCGCGATTGGTGATTGCGATATCAAGCACATGTTGGTTTGCGGCGAGCCGTTCGGTCTCGGGGGCTGCATTCCATGCTTGTTGCCCGATGTCAAAGTAGCTGGCGCCGCGTTCCTGTGCGACCTCGATGTAGGACGGTCCCACAGTTGGCTGAAACGGTCCGAGCACAGTTTCGCCGCTGCCAGTGAGGTGCTGCTCGGACAAGATTCGCAGCTGCGGACTCATGTGATCGAGGGGGTTCTCCAGCGTGAATGCGGGCCACGACGACATCGGTTCGGACGGCAGTGGATGAGGAAGGTGTGGACCGGTGTCCGGCAGCGGGTGCTCGTGAGTGACGGCCGGCGGGCCGTGTTCGGCTGTCGTGAGGGGTGGGATGTGGTCGCCGCCGGCGGTAACCGTGGTGGGGGGGGTGGCGGATGGCGAGGTCATCCGCGGCGGCTTGGGCGCGGATTTCTGCTTGGGCGATCGCCCGCGGGAGCACGTTGTCAGCGGTCAGGCCAGTGGCTGCACCGCCGCCGGCTTCAAGGGCTTCGCGGGCAAACAATGACCGCATGCCCTGCCACCCGGCTTCGACACCGGCCTTGCCTGCGCTCATCGCGGGTCCGGCGCCGACCGCGGTGAAGATGACGTTCTGCAGCAGTGCGTCATCGGGGGTGACACGGCCGGGATCGAGGAGTCGGGAGGCGGCCAATTTCCCGTCGTGGTAGGTGAAGTAGGCGCCGCTGCCGTTGCTGGCGCCCTGGTCGTAGATTTCGCCGGTGCCGTTCTCGAGCGCCCCGGTCACCACCATCTTCTGGCCCGCAAGGGTATAGGTGAACGACAAGGCTCCGTCCGGGCCGAGGTGCACCGAGGCGGGGTCGATGGTGGAGTAGTCGGGGATTTTGCCCAACTCATCAAGGGCGTCGGCGAGGTTCTTCTTCAATGCCGGCAGTCGGGTCATCGCCTGTTGGGCCTCATCGCTGCCGGCGCCGTGGGCATAGGCCTCGCCGGCAGCGTCGTCGAGCGCCTTTCGGGCGGCTCGCACGCGTGCCATCGCGTCGAGCACCGCCTGGTCGTTGGCCCGCAGCAGATCGTCGAACGCGCTCGGATTCGCTGGGCCTTTGGGCGGCGGACTCAAGGGCCGACCCCAGCCGGCCAAGTGCACCGTGGGGTCCGAGCCGTCGGTCGGCGCCCGGCGCAACCCGCCCTCGACCGTGTAGCGCCCACCGAGCGCCTGCACCGCCTGGGACCTGGCTCGACTGTCGGCAAGGCCGTCGGCAACGATCTTGTAGATCTCGCGGGCTTTGCCGGTCAAGAACTGCTGGAACTGGTGAGCACCCGCGGGAGTGTCCAGGCCCCGCCAGGTGGCGGCGGCCTGCCTGACCTCTGCTTCGATGGCATCAAGACGCTGCCGGTACTCGCGGTTGTGCTGCACGGCGCCGCGCAGCAGCGCCTCGAACTCCTGATCTGCTGCCACGGATGACGCCAGCCGTTGCGCCAGTTGCGTTTCGCGCTTCCGCGCAGCATCGGCGAACGCACCGCGTTCTTCGGGCACGCCGAGAACGGTAACCCCGTGCTTGCGTCGCCGACAATTCAGTCAGAACCTCAACCCCGGGCGATGGTCAGCCCCCGTGGACGCCCACCCGGACCCTGACGGCAGCACCCGGTGGCATCGCGGCACCGCCTGTATGCAGATGGGTGGCTCCATCGCTGAGACCCCCAGCGACCCCAACGGCAAGCTGTACAAGCGGAACTGCGCGACCCGTAATGGGAGAGGCGGGCCGCCAAGATCTAACCCCCCACCACCTGCGCGTCGCCGAAGGTCATCTCGACGCGGCCCACGGTCGACGACATCATCGGCCGCTTGGGCAGGCCCAGCGCGGCCAGCTCACGCGCGTACGGGTGGGTGCCCAGCCGCAACGTGGTACCACCGAGCGACCCGCGCACCTTCGAAATCCGCATCTCCCAAGGCACTTGGCGGGTAACGCCGTCGAGGTGGCTGAACGCTTGGAGCACCCGGGGCCGCGACGTGAGCGGCCCCGGAACCGGTAGCCCGCGACCGAATTCCATGGTGGCGATGTGCTGGCCGTCCGCGGCGACGTCGAAACCCAACTGCCGGCCGTCGCGAACGGTGAAGTCCGCCATGATCTTCGGGAATCCCCAGATGGTGCGTCCGGCCTCGAGGGTGAACTCCTGGTCGACCGGTAGGTGGTGGATGAACGCGCCCGCGGCGCCCAGTGCTCGCCAGCCGCGCGCCTCGGTGCCCGGCGGGTTGACCATCACCGCGGTGCCGAACTCCAGGTAGCGGCCCAGGTCGCCGTCGATGTAGCGGGCCAGCATCAGGTTGACCACGGCGCGTCCCGGCTGCTGCTGGAAGACCTGCAGGCCGCTGTAGTCGATCATCGCCTGTGCGGCGTCCGCGGGCACCGAAAACATCGCGGAATGTACATCCGCGTGACGGATGCGGACGGGCATGGTAAGCACAGTGCCAGCGATGGTGTGCTGTGAAAGAGCCATGGCTCCCACTGTAATCCGGAGGACGCCAATGACCGAGGTAATGGCCGAAGCGAAGCCGACCACCAAGCCGGACATCGATCTGACCGACGGCACGTTCTACGCCGACGGCGGTGCTGCGCGCGCCGCCTACCGGTGGATGCGCACATACGAGCCGGTGTTCCGGGACCGCAATGGGCTGGCCGCGGCGTCGACCTACCAGGCGGTGATCGACGCTGAACGCACACCCGAGGTGTTCTCCAACGCCGGCGGCATCCGTCCCGACCAGCCGGGCTTCCCGTACATGATCGACATGGACGACCCCGCGCACCTGTTGCGCCGCAAGCTGGTCAACGCCGGATTCACCCGCAAACGCGTGCATGCCCAGCTGCCCTCCATCGAAACGCTGTGCGACACCCTGATCGACGCGGTGTGCGAGCGCGGCGAATGCGACTTCGTGCGCGACATCGCCGCGCCGCTTCCGATGGCGGTGATCGGTGACATGCTCGGGGTGCTGCCCGAAGAACGATCGATGCTGCTGCGGTGGTCAGACGACCTGGTGGCTGGGCTGAGCTCACACCTCGATCCGGAATCGGCGACGGCTCAGGCGGTCATGGCGGCGTTCGCCGGCTGGACCGAATTCACCAGGAACACCATCACGAAACGTCGGGCCGAGCCCACCGACGACCTGTTCTCCGTGCTGGTCAACGCCGAGGTGGACGGCGCACAGATGACCGACGACGAGATCATCTTCGAGACGCTGTTGATCCTGATCGGCGGTGACGAGACCACCCGGCACACCCTGTCCGGCGGCACGGCGCAGCTGCTGCGCCACCGCGACCAGTGGGATCTGCTGCAGCGCGATCCCGATCGGGTGCCGGTGGCAATCGAGGAGATGCTGCGGTGGACCTCGCCGGTGAAGAACATGTGCCGCACCCTGACCCAAGACACGGAGTTCCACGGCACGCAGCTGCGCGAGGGCGAGAAGATGCTGCTGCTGTTCGAGTCGGCCAACTTCGACGAGTCGGTGTTCGACGAGCCGGAACGCTTTGACATCACCCGAGACCCCAACAGTCACGTGGCATTCGGCTTTGGCACGCACTTCTGCCTGGGCAACCAGCTGGCCCGGCTGGAGTTGCGGCTGATGACGCAGCGGATCCTGCAACGGCTCCCCGATCTGCGGCTGGCTTCCGACGACACGTTGCCGCTGCGTCCGGCGAACTTCGTCAGTGGCCTCGAGTCGATGCCGGTGGTGTTCACCCCGAGCAAGCCGGTGCTGGCCTGACGCGACCTTCACGCCCAGCGTGTACTCGGACCGAGAAATTCGCCCTCCCGAAAAGGCGGGCTGATTACACGTTCGGCGAGCAGGGAGGCGTCGCAGGGACCCGCAGCGACTCGATGATCGCCTCGGTCGGTGACCGCCAGGCCAGGCCCAGATCGGCCAGCGTGGCCGAGTCGTCGGTCGGGGTGGCCGAGGTCAGCAGCCAGGCCGCCTCGTAGCTCAGCGACTCGGGCAGCGGCAGCAGCTTGCTGGCCAGGTCGCTGACCCGCCCGATGCCCTTGAAAACGCTGGGAGCAATAGGGATTCGCCGCACCGGCTTGCCCAGGCCCTGTTCCACCGCGGCGATCATCTCGTCGAAGCTGACCATGATCCCGCCGCACAGGTAGCGGTGCGGACCGCGGCCGGGCCGCATCAGCGCCTCGTGCACCAGCCCGATGTCGCGCACGTCGACCATCGCCATGCCGCCGCGCACCACCGGCGCCACCCGATACTTGACGATCGGCGCCCAGCCCCGTTCGGTGACGCCGGGCGCGGTGTGAAACGCCGGGCCGACCACGCTGGAGGGATAGGTGACCACGACCGGGGCGCCCTCGTCCTGCAGCCGGCGGGCCACCCGCTCGCCGTAGGCCTTGGTGCGGGCGTACGCGCTGCGCCCGGGCACCGTGGGCGAATCAGGGCCGATGATCCCGTTCGGCGGCGGAAAGAGCGCGCTGTAGCTGCTGACCGACACCACCGGGTCCAGACCGGCGGCCACGGCACGGGTCAGGATCGCCTCGGTGGCGTGGGCGTTGATGTCCCACATCAACTTTTCCTGGCGGTCGTTGGTCCCGACCACCCCGGCGGCGTGCAGCACCGAGTCGCAGCCGTCCAGCAGTGCGGTCACCACCGCGGTGTCGCGGATGTCGCCGTCGAGCACCTCCAGTGCGCCCAGGTCGCGCAGCCGGGGAATGACGGGCTCGTCAGCGCAGCCCGGGGCGACCAGCAGCCGTACCGAGTGTCCGGCTTCCAGCAGTGTCTTGACAGTGTGGGCGCCGAGGTAGCCGGTGCCGCCGGTGACTGCGACGCGCATCAGCGGTTCTTGAACTCCGGCTTGCGCTTCTCGGCGAACGCCCGCGGGCCTTCCTTGGCGTCCTCGCTCAAGAACACCTTGATGCCGATCTTGGTATCGATCTTGAAGGCGTCGTTCTCGTGCAGGCCCTCGGTCTCGTGGATGGTGCGCAGCATGGCCTGCACCGCCAGCGGCCCGTTGTTGTTGATCTGCTCGGCGATCTCCAACGCCTTGGTCAGCGCCTGACCGTCCGGCACCACGTGGCCGATCAGGCCCATGTCGAGCGCCTCGGCGGCAGTGATGTGCCGACCGGTGAACAGCAGGTCACAGGCCATGGTGTAGGGAATCTGGCGAACCAGCCGCACCGCGGAGCCGCCCATCGGGTACAAGCTCCACTTGGCCTCGGAGATCCCGAACTTGGCGCTTTCACCGGCGATGCGGATGTCGGTGCCCTGCAGGATCTCGGTGCCCCCGGCGATGGCCGGGCCTTCCACCGCGGCGATCAACGGCTTGGTCAGCCGGCGGCCCTTGAGCAGGCCGTCGATACGCGACGGGTCGTAGCTGCCGTCTTTGAAGGAGTCGCCCGGCGCCTTCTTGTTGGCCGCCTTGAGGTCCATGCCCGCGCAGAAATAACCACCGGCGCCGGTCAGGATGCACGAGCGGATCTCGTCGTCGTTGTCGACACGGTCCCAGGCCTCGACCATGATCGCCAGCATTTCGCCGGAGAGCGCGTTGCGGGCCTCTGGCCGGTTCAGGGTCAGGATCAGGGTGTGTCCGCGCTGCTCAATGAGGGCGTGGGGCTGTTCTGACGACTCGCTCACCGGCGTCCGCCTTTCCGGGTGGGAACCTCGACTTGAAATCGAAATGTAACACGTTCTAGTTTGTGTGTTGTGGCTCTCAACATCGCCGACTTAGCCGAACACGCCATCGACGCCGTACCGGATCGGGTTGCCCTGATCTGTGGGCCTGACCAGCTGACCTATGCGCAGCTGGAGGAGAAGGCCAACCGGCTGGCCCATTACCTGATCGACCAGGGCGTCAAGAAGGACGACAAGGTCGGCCTGTACTGCCGCAATCGCAACGAGATCGTCGTCGCGATGCTCGGCATCATCAAGGCCGGCGCCATCCTGGTCAACGTCAACTTCCGCTACGTCGAGGGCGAACTGCGCTACCTGTTCGACAACTCGGACATGGTTGCGCTGGTGCACGAGCGCCAGTACGCCGACCGAGTGGCCAACGTGCTGCCCGACACCCCGAACGTCAAGACCATCCTGGTGGTCGAGGACGGCTCCGATCTGGACTACCAGCGCTACGGCGGCGTGGAGTTCGAGGCCGCCCTGGCGCAGGGATCGCCGGAGCGTGACTTCGGGCCGCGCAGCGCCGACGACATCTACCTGCTCTACACCGGCGGCACCACCGGGTTCCCCAAGGGCGTGATGTGGCGCCACGAGGACATCTACCGGGTGCTGTTCGGCGGCACCGACTTCGCCACCGGTGAGCCGATCGCCGACGAGTACGACCTGGCCAAGCAGGCCGCCGCCAACCCGCCGATGGTCCGCCACCCGATCCCGCCGATGATCCACGGCGCCACCCAGTCGGCGACCTGGATGTCGCTGTTCAGCGGCCAAACCGTGGTGCTGGCACCGGAATTCGACGCCGATCAGGTGTGGCGCACCATCCACGACCACAAGGTCAACCTGCTGTTCTTCACCGGGGACGCGATGGCGCGCCCGCTGCTGGACGCGCTGTTGGCCCATCAGGATGCCGGTAACGAGTACGACCTGTCGTCGCTGTTCCTGCTGGCATCCACCGCGGCGCTGTTCAGCCCGAGCATCAAGGAACGCCTGCTGGAGCTGCTGCCCAATCGGATCATCACCGACTCCATCGGGTCGAGCGAGACCGGTTTCGGCGGCACCAGCATCGTCGCCAAGGGTGAAGCGCACACCGGCGGCCCCCGGGTCACCATCGACAAGACCACCGTGGTGCTCGACGAGGACGGCAACGAGGTCCAGCCCGGCTCCGGCGTGCGTGGCATCATAGCCAAGCGCGGCCACATCCCGGTCGGCTACTACAAGGACGAGAAGAAGACCGCCGAGACGTTCCGCACCATCAACGGCGTGCGTTACGCGATCCCCGGCGACTTCGCGCAGGTCGAGGCCGACGGCACCGTGACCATGCTGGGCCGTGGGTCGGTGTCGATCAACTCCGGTGGCGAGAAGATCTACCCCGAGGAGGTCGAGGCCGCCCTCAAGACCCACCCCGACGTCTTCGACGCACTGGTGGTCGGGGTGCCCGACCCCCGCTACGGCCAGCATGTGGCCGCGGTGGTTCAGGCGCGCGGCGACGCCCGGCCCTCGCTGGATGAGATCAACGCCTGCGCGCGCACCGAGATCGCCGGCTACAAGGTGCCCCGCAGTCTGTGGTTCGTCGACGAGGTCAAACGTTCTCCGGCCGGCAAACCCGACTACCGCTGGGCCAAGGAGCAGACCGAAGCCCGCCCCGCCGACGAGGTGCACGCGAAGCATGTGGCGGCCGAGAGCTAGATTCACCGAATCTTTTGACGGTGAGCCGCTCCCGGCGAACCGGTGTCCGGGCTAGTCTCTGTCGATGCAGCGACTTTCGGGCGTCGACGCGGCGTTCTGGTCCGCCGAAACGGCGGGCTGGCACATGCACATCGGTGGGTTGGCGATCTGCGACACCACCAATGCGCCGAACTACAGCTTCGAGCGGGTTCGCCAGCTTCTGATCGAGCGATTACCGCAATTGCCGCAGCTGCGTTGGCGGGTCACCCCTGCTCCGCTGGGGCTGGACCGGCCGTGGTTCGTGGAGGACGAGAATCTCGACATCGACTTCCACCTGCGTCGCATCGGCGTTCCCGCCCCGGGCGGGCGGCGCGAGGTCGAGGAGCTCGTGGGACGGCTGATGTCCTACAAGTTGGATCGGTCGCGCCCGCTGTGGGAGATGTGGGTGATCGAAGGCGTCAACGGCGGCCGGGTCGCGACCCTGACCAAGATGCATCACGCGATCGTCGACGGCGTGTCCGGCGCGGGACTGTTCGAGATCATGTTGGACGTCACCCCTGAGCCACGGCCGCCGGACCCGGAGGCGATCGGGTCATCCAATGGCTCCGCCATGCCCAGCTACGAGCGCCGTATCGTCGAGGAGTTGGTCAACGTCGCGGTGAAGACGCCGTACCGCATCGGCCGGCTGCTGCAGCAGACCGTTCGCCAGCAGATCGCCACCGTGGGACTGGGGCTGCCCCGCAAACCACCGCGTTACTTCGACGCCCCGGTGACCCGGTTCAACGCCAGCGTGTCGCCGCACCGGCGGATCAGCGCCACTCGCATCGAGCTGGCCCGGATCAAGGCCGTCAAGGACGCCTACGGGGTGAAGCTCAACGATGTCGTGCTCGCCATGGTCGCCGGCGCCGTCCGTGAGTACCTGCGCGAGCGCGGGGAACTGCCAGACAAGCCGCTTGTCGCCCAGATCCCGGTATCGACCCGCACCGAGGAGAGCCAGGGCGAGGTCGGCAACAAGGTCAGCTCGATGACGGTATCGATGGCGACCGACATCGAGGGAGCGGCCCAGCGGCTCAAGACGATTCACGCCAGCACCCAGAGCGCCAAGCAGATGGCCAAGGCGCTGTCGGCGCACCAGATCATGGGACTGACCGACACCACCCCGCCGGGGCTGCTGCAGCTGGCCGCCCGTGCCTACACCGCGACCGGGCTGTCGAATCGGCTGGCTCCGATCAACCTCGTCGTCTCCAACGTGCCGGGCCCGCCGATTCCGATCTACATGGCCGGCGCGGAACTGGAGTCGCTGGTGCCGCTCGGCCCGCCGGTGATGGACGTGGCGCTGAACATCACCTGCTTCTCCTACCGCGACCACCTGGACTTCGGGTTCGTGACCACCCCGGAAGTCGCCGAGGACATCCACAAGATGGCCGACGCGATCGAGCCCGCACTGGCCGAGCTGGAGCGCGACATCGACCGGGGGAAGAACCGCACCGGCCGGCGCTGAGCGCTACCGGCCGGGCAGCGCCTGCACCGCGCGGATCATCGGGGTCAGCAGCTTCTGCCACACCGGGGCCGAAATGCCCAGCGGCGGATCCAGATTCAGGATCCGGGCGGTGGAGACCGTCTGCGACTCGGTGTACTTGAGGATTCCGTCGGCGCCGTGGCGACGGCCCACCCCGGAGGCCTTCATGCCGCCCATCGGCGCGGCGGTGCTGCCGAAGGCCAGCGCGTAGCCCTCGTCGACGTTGACCGTGCCGGAGTTGATGCGCGCGGCGATCGCCTCACCCTGGGACTTGCTCGCGGCCCACACGCTGGCGTTGAGCCCGTATTCGGTGTCGTTGGCCTTGGCGATCGCCTCGTCGACGCTGTCGACGGGGTAGATGGAGACGACCGGGCCGAACGTCTCGTTGCGTCCGCACTCCATCTCGTCGGTGACGTCGGTCAGCACCGTCGGCTCGTAGAACAGCGGCCCGATGTCCGGGCGGGCGTTTCCACCGGCGATCACCTTGGCGCCCTTGGCCTTTGCGTCGTCGACGTGGTTGGAGACGGTCTTGATCTGGTCTTCGGAGATCAAGCTGCCCATATCGGCGGTGAAGTCATACGCGGCCGAGAGCTTCATGGCGCGCACCTGCTCGGCGAACTTCGCGGCGAACTCCTCGGCGACGTCGCGCTCGACGTAGATCCGCTCGATCGAGATGCACAACTGCCCGGCGTTGGAGAAACAGGCGCGGGTGGCGGCCTTGGCGACTTCGGACAGGTTGGCGCCCTTGGTGACGATCATCGGGTTCTTGCCGCCCAGTTCGGCGGAGAAGCCGATCAGCCGGGAACCGCACTGCTCGGCCAGGGTGCGGCCGGTGGCGCTGGAGCCGGTGAACATCAGGTAGTCGCACTGCTGCACGATCGCGGTGCCGACCACCGATCCCGGGCCGGGCACCACCGCGAACAACTCGCGCGGCAGGCCGGCCTGATACAGCAGTTCGGCGTTGGCCAGCGTGCAGTACGGGGTCTGGCTGTCCGGCTTGACCACCACCGCGTTGCCCGCCAGCAGGGCGGGGATGGCGTCGGAGATCGACAGGGTCATCGGGTAGTTCCACGGCGCGATCACGCCCACCACACCCTTGGGGTGGTGGTTGATCACGGTCTTGACGATGCCGGGCAGCAGCCCCGGAACCCGCTTGGAAGCCAGTAACTTGGTGGCCTGGCGCGCGTAGTAGCGCGCGTTGAGCATGATGTCGAGGATCTCCTCCTGGGCCGCTGACCGCGCCTTGCCGGTTTCGGCCTGGCAGACGTCCATCAGGAAGTCCCGGTTGGCGATCACCAGATCGCGGTAGCGCTCGATGATCGCGCTGCGCTCCTTGACGCTGCGCGCCGCCCAGGTGCGCTGGGCCTCGCGGGCCTTGGCGAACGCCGCCGTCACGTCCTCGGCGTTGCCGACCGGGATGGTGGTCAGCGGCTTACCGGTGAAGACCTCGTCGATGGTCTTCGACTGCCGCGCGTCGATGTCGGCGATGGCGGACAGTTGACGCAGCCGGTCGAAGTCTGCGGCGGATGGGGCGGGCATGGGTGTCTCCTACTCGCGGGTAACACGTGGCTAGCGGCCAACCTACCCCGCGCAGCGGCCACCCGGTAGCTCGGCGGCATGGGCACTGAGCCACTGGGTCATCTGGTTGAGCGCCGCGATCCCGGATCCGAAGCTGCCGTCTTTGGGTTCGGCGGCCAGCGCCACCGCTAGGTCGCCGGCCGGTGCGTGCACGATGCCGAACTGCCGCACCAGGTAGCCGCCGCCCTGGCCCGGACCCCAGCCGCCCTTGGTCGGGGCGCCGATGCTGGCCAGGCCCCAGCGCTGATCGGGAACCGTGTTCTTCATCAAGCTGTAGACGGGTGCGGCAGCGGGCATGCACGGCAGGTGGGCGGCGAACACGGCCTGGCGGTTCAGCGGCCACTGGGTCTGGCCGAACGCGCTGAACTCAGGCCGGAGTCGCCGGGATTCGACCGCGGTGCCGGTGTCGCCGCCGGCCCGCAGCACGGCCTGCACCTGTTGGGCGGCCTGCGGCGCCGGCCCCAGCGAGGACCACAACTGCTCGGCGGCGTCGTTGTCGGATGCCGTGACGGCCTTGGCGGCCAGCTCTTGGGCGTTCGGGCGGTTGGCGTGCAGCGCCGCGATCGCCAGCGGCACCTTGATGGTCGACCAGGCGACGCCGTTCTGCAGGGACCCGAGCGTGCCCACCTGGTTCTGGCCGACCGGGGCATAGGCGATGCCGACGTTGCCAGGGATGGTGTTGGCCAGCTGCGCGAAGCTGGCCTGCAGGGGCTCGGCGGAGGCGGGGGAGGCCAGCAGCAGGGTCAGGGCGGCGGCTAGGGCCGCGACGAGAACTCGGCGGGCAGCGGGCATTGATTCAGTATTGCGTGCGGGGGCCCAGAACCGTGGCGGCTGACGGGGTGTCGCCGCGGGTTGTGGATGCCCCGATGCGGAGATGGTGACCGAAGGTATGCTGGCATACATGAAACGGACGACGGTCAAGATTCCAGATGCGCTGGATGCTCGTCTGCGGCATGAGGCCCGCCGACGGAATTTGACCATCTCGGAGGTCAGCCGTGAAGCACTTGAGGCGTACCTGGGAGAGCCCGGTGGCCGTCGGCGCCTGAATGCAGCAGCTGCCGGCCGTAGCGGCCGTAGCGATGTCTCCGATCGTATCGAGGAGATATTGGCTGCCGAGGTCGGACGATAGCGGCAATTGTCGTCGACGCGGGTCCGCTGTATGCCTACGTCGACGCGGACGACGCCCACCATTCGTCAGCGCTGGAGCTTCTGCAGACCCATCCGGGCCCGTTGATCGTCCCAACGCTCGTCATCACCGAGGTGGTCTATCTACTGGGTACCCGGCTGGGCGTCGAGCCTGAAGTGCGATTCCTCGGCGACTTGGCCGGTGGCGCGTTCACCGTCGAGCCGGTAGCGGCGGCGGATTGGCTACGTATCGCCGAACTTGTTGCGCAGTACCGTGACCTGCCGCTTGGCACCGTAGACGCTTCCGTGGTGACCACCGCAGAACGGTTAGGCATCAACGAGATCGCGACCGTCGACCATCGTCACTTCACTGTCGTCCGTCCGCGCCACATCGAGTCCTTCACTCTGCTTCCGTGAGTTTTCGGCGCCGCCATCGCCCTGTATGTCTGCGGACCGGTAGCCGCTACCAACGCTGATATCAGACGATCCGCCTTCTGGGGATCGCGAAAGTCCCTGCGACTACCGCGAGATCCGGTACACCGGATCGGCGCACTCGGTGCCCTCGGCGGACAGCACCCGCTTGAGCACCTTGAACGTCTCAGTGCGCGGCAACTCGTCGGCCACCCGCACATAGGACGGCCACTGCTTGGGACCCAGATCGGGCTGTTCGGCCAGGAAGGCACGGAAGTCGTTGGGGTCAAACGAGGCTCCGCGGGCCAGCACGAGCGCGGCCATCACCTGATCGCCCACCGTGGGGTCTGGGATGGGATATACCGCTGCTTGGGCGACGGCGTTGTGGCGCAGCAGGATCCGCTCGATCGGTGCGGTGCCCAGGTTCTCGCCGTCCACTCGCATCCAGTCGCCGAGCCGGCCGGCGAAGTAGGCGTAGCCGGCCTCGTCACGGTAGGCCAGGTCGCCGGAGTGGTAGATCCCGCCGGCCATCCTTTGCGCCTCGGCCTCGGGATCGCGGTAGTAGCCGCGGAATTGGCCACGCCCACTGGCATTCACCAACTCCCCGACCACGCCGGGCGGGCACTCCTCACCCGTCTCGACGTCGATGATGGTGTTCCCGTCGATCAGCGGTCCCAGCGCGCCGGCCGGGGTGTCCGGGGTGCGTCCGATCGCCACCCCGCCCTCGGTGGAGCCAAAGGCGTCGATCACGGTGCACCCGAACCGAGCCGCGAACCGCTCCAGGTCCCGGGGCGCACCCTCGTTGCCGTAGAGCAGTCGCAGCGGGTTGTCGGCGTCGTCGGGCTGGGCCGGAGTGGCCAGCACGTAGGACAGCGGCTTGCCCACGTAGTTGGCGTAGGTCGCGCCGAAGCGGCGCACATCGGGAATGAAACCGGAGGCGGAGAATTTGCGGCGCAACGCGATCGACGCGCCAGCGGCCACCGCCACCGACCAGCCCGCCATCACCGCGTTGGAGTGGAACAGCGGCATCGACAGATAGCAGACATCCGACGGCCCCAATCCGAACCGCTGCGAGAGCATCACCCCCGGGAACGCCGCCTTCCACTGGGTGCAGCGCACCGCCTTCGGGTCGCCGCTGGTGCCCGAGGTGAAAATCAGCATGAACAGCTCGTCGGGGTCGGCGTCCCGGAATGTCACCGGGGTGTCGTCATAACCGGCCAATTCCGCAGCCCACGAGGGTGATTCGACATCGATCATGCCGGGGATCGTGACGTCGGCGGTGTTGTCGGCCAGCACCAGCTGACAGTCCGCGTGGGCCACATCGCGCTCCAGGGCGGCGCCCCGGCGGGTGGGGTTCAAGCCCACCGGCACGATCCCGGTCAGCGCGGCCGCCACCAGCATCATCGAGAAGAACGGCGTATTGCCCAGCAGCACACCGACATGCGGCGGCTTGTCCGGATCGAGGCGGGCTCGCAGCGCGGCGCCCAATTGCGCCCCCGCCGCAATGTGGTCGCGCCAGCTGACGAACTCGTCGTCGTAATAGACGCCGCGGTCGTCCGCGTCGGCCACCCGCGCCAGCAGTGCTGTGACGGTGGACTGTTCGTCTACGAGGGTCGGTGCTGACATGGTGGTCAGATTAGTGCTGCAATAGGGCGGTGACTGATTTCGAGGCCATAGACGCCATCAAGCAAGTCAAGTACCGCTATCTGCGGGCACTGGACACCAAGCACTGGGACGACTTCGCGGCCACGCTGACTGAAGACGTCACCGCCGACTACGGCAAGTCGATGGGCAGCGATCACACTTTCACCGACCGCGACTCGCTGGTGGAGTTCATGCGGACCTCCCTGCCGGGGAACCTGATCAGCGAGCACCGGGTCAACCACCCCGAGATCACCCTCGCCGGCCCGGACAGTGCCACCGGCATCTGGTATCTGCAGGACCGGGTGATCATGCCCGACTACAACCTGATGCTGATCGGTGCCGCGTTCTATCACGACACCTACCGAAGAACCGCCGACGGCTGGAAGATCAGCTCCACCGGCTACCAGCGCACCTATGACGCCACCGTGCCGCTGACGGACATTCCCGGGTTCAAGGTGACATTCGGGGATGCGCTGAACCGCTGAAGCGTCCCGCCCGGCCAACTACGCCGGCGTCTCGGCCAGTTCCCGGCCGATCGCCAGCAGCTGACCGGTGGCGCCGCCGAGCGCGAACTCGGTCTGCTTGGCGGCCAGGAAGTAGCGGTGGATCGGGTGGTCGATGTCGATGCCGACCCCGCCGTGAATGTGAACGATGCTGTGCGCCACCCGGTGTCCGGCCTCGGCTGCCCAGAACGCGGCGGTGGCCACCTGGGTGGTCGCCGGCAGACCCTCACTGACCCGCCACGCCGCCTGAGTCAGCGTGAGCCGCAGCCCCTTGACGTCGATGTAGCCGTCGGCCAGCCGCTGCGACACGGCCTGGAAGCTGCCGATCGGCTTGTCGAACTGCTCGCGCTCGCGGGCGTATTCCGCGGTCAGGGCCAGGCCGCGCTCCAGCACCCCCAACTGGTAGGCGCTGTGGCCCAACGCCGCCACGCTGGTCAGGTGGTCGAGCACCTCGGCGCCGCCGACCAGGCGACCGGCCTCCACCTCGACCCCGGACAGCTCCAGGTGGCCCACGCTGCCCCGCCCGGTGGTGGCCAGCGACGTCACCGTCACTCCGGGATCGGCGGCAGCGACCAGGAACACCGCTGCGCCCGAATCGGTTTCGGCCGCCACCAGGAAGGCGTCAGCCACCGAGGCGAAGCCGACCTGGGTGCGGGTGCCGGTGAGGCGGAAGCCGCCGTCGGTGGTGGCCGCCCGGACCGGGCCCTCGCCCATGTCGCCGTCGAGGGCGGCGGTGAGGATCTTCTCGCCGGCCACGGCCGGGGCGCCCCAGGCCTGCTGCAGCTCGGCCGAGCCGAACTTGGCCAGCGTCCCGGCGGCCAGCACCACCGACTCCAGGTAGGGCACCGCGGCAAGCTGACGGCCGAGTGCGGTCAGGATCGACGTCTGTTCGAGCACGCCGAACCCGCCGCCGCCCAGCGACTCGCTCGCCGCGCTGGACACGACGTCGGCGTCGATGAGCTTGCGCCACAGCTCGGTGTCGAAGCGCCCGTCCAGACCGTCCAGCTCACGCTGGTGCTCCGGGGTGCACACCGCGTCCACGATGGTGCCGACCAGGCCCGAGAGGTCGTCAGATGCTTCGGTAGTGGTGAAGTCCATGGGTACTTGCCTCCAAAGTCTTTGGGGTGTTTGGTCAGCGGTTTCGGGGCAGGCCCAGGGCGACCATGCCGATGATGTCGCGCTGCACCTCGTTGGTGCCGCCGCCGAACGTCAGGATCAAGCACGCCCGGTGCATCCGTTCCACCCGACCGCGCAGCAGCGCGCCGAGGGAATCCTGGCGCACCGTGGCGGCGGTGCCGAGCACCTCCATCAACAGGCGGTAGGCCTCGGTGGCCAACTCGGTGCCGAACACCTTGGCCGCCGAGGCGTCCGCCGGGGACGGCGCGGCCTTGTCGGCGGAGGCCAGCTCCCAGTTGATCAGCTTGAGCACTTCGACCTTGGCCAGCACCCGGGCCAGGTTGAGCTGGACCCACTGCGAGTCGATGATCCGGTTGCCGTGGGCGTCTTTGGTGTTCTGTGCCCACTCGCGGACCTCTTCGAGAGCCAGGAAGATCGGCTGGGCCGACACCAGGGCAACGCGCTCGTGGTTGAGCTGGTTGGTCACCAGCTTCCAGCCCGCGTGCTCTTCGCCGACCAGGTTGGTCACCGGCACCCGCACGTCCTGGTAATAGGTGGCGCTGGTGTCCGGGCCGGCCATGGTGGGTACCGGGGTCCAGGAGAAACCCTCGGCGCTGGTGGGCACGATCAGCATCGAGATGCCGCGGTGCTTCTTGGCCTCCGGGTTCGTCCGGGCCGCCAGCCACACGTAGTCGGCGTAGGCGATCAGCGACGTCCACATCTTCTGGCCGTTGATGACGTACTCGTCGCCGTCACGTACCGCGGTGGTGCGCAGCGAGGCCAGGTCGGTGCCCGCGCCCGGTTCCGAGTAGCCGATCGCGAAGTGCAGCTCGCCGGCGGCGATCTTGGGCAGGAAGAACTTCTTCTGCTCTTCGGTGCCGAAAGCCATGATCGTCGGCGCGACGCTGTTGATGGTCAGAAACGGCACCGGGGCGCCGGCGACCGCGGCCTCGTCGGTGAAGATCAGCTGATCCATCGTCGAGCGTGCCTGGCCGCCGTACTCCTTCGGCCAGCTCAGCGTCAGCCAACCGTCGTGCCCCATCTGGGCGACGGTCTCGCGGTAGACGTTGCCGGTGCCGTACTCGCCCTGCGTCGAGCTCAGAGCCTCGCGGCGCTCTGGCGTCATCAGCGTGGTGAAGTAGGACCTCAGTTCGCTGCGCAGCTCTTCTTGTGCCGGCGTGTAGCTGATCTGCATCAGGGGAGTCCTTCGCTGGTGATCGGTGTCACGATAAGATTCTGTTCGACAGCCCGTTGTAACACGTTCTAGTCCCGGGGTCCAACGGCCCTAGCGCCTCGTGTGTGAAAGCTGTCGGATCGTATGGTGACACTAGTTGACGACGACGGTCGGAAATGCTCCGCCGGCGCACGGTTTTTACAGGAGAATGTCATGCGAGTTGAAGTAGATCTGGATCGTTGCGAGGGCAACGCGATTTGCGTCGGAATCGACCCCGAGCTGTTCGATCTCAACGACGACGAGCAGGCAGAGGTCAAATTCGCTCCGGTCCCGGCCGACCGGGAAGCCCACGCCGAGCAGGCCATCGCCGAGTGCCCGCGGGCCGCGCTGCGCCGCGTCGACGACTAGCCTCCCACTGGCAACGACTAGAGGTATTCATAACCGCCGGTGACGACGAGTGCGCCGGTGACGTAAAGGAGCGGCGTACATGACTGACAACGCGATCGACCTGACCGGCAAGGTCGCAGTGGTGACCGGCGCGGCCGCCGGCCTGGGCCGAGCAGAGGCGATCGGGTTGGCCCGCTCCGGGGCGACGGTGGTCGTCAACGACATCGCGTCGGCGCTGGAGTCCTCGGACGTCATCGACGAGATCGCCGCGGCTGGCGGCAAGGGTGTGCCGGTGGCCGGTGACATCAGTCAGCGGTCCACCGCCGACGAGCTCGTCAGCACCGCCGACGGCCTGGGCGGGCTGAACATCGTCGTCAACAATGCCGGGATCACCCGGGACCGGATGTTGTTCAACATGTCCGACGACGACTTCGACGCCGTGATCGCAGTCCACCTTCGTGGACATTTCCTGCTGACCCGAAACGCGGCCGCCTACTGGCGGCAGAAGGCCAAGGACAGCGATGGGACCGTTTACGGCCGCATCATCAACACTTCCTCGGAGGCCGGCCTGATGGGTCCGGTCGGGCAGGCCAACTATGGCGCGGCCAAGGCGGGGATCACCGCGCTGACGCTCTCGGCCAGCCGGGCGCTGAGCCGCTACGGCGTGACTGCCAACGCGATCTGCCCGCGGGCCCGCACCGCGATGACCGCCGATGTATTCGGCGAGGCCCCGGAAGGCGCTGCGGGAGATGTCGATCCTTTGTCGCCCGAGCACGTGGTGACATTGGTCCGGTTCTTGGCATCGCCGGCCTCGGCTGCGGTCAGCGGTCAGGTTTTTGTGGTCTACGGACCTGAGGTAACCCTGATGGCCGCGCCGACCGTGGAACGGAAGTTCGGCGCGGACGGGCAGGCGTGGGATCCAGCCGTGTTGTCCGACACGCTGGCCAATTACTTCGCCGGCCGTGACCCGGCCCGGACGTTCTCCGCGTCCGAACTGATGTCCGGCGATTAGAACAAAATTAGAACGCGTTACAGCGAGACGTGGGTCACAATCCGCTGTGACCAGCGCGGATATCTCGGGAATCCCGCCGAAACGTGTCCTTTGACACTGAGAACGTGTTCTAGTTAGTATGATCCGGCTCACGCAGTGCGGCGTCTGAATTGCACGAATGACGCCGGTCGCAGGAGGTTGCCGGATACAGTTTTGCGACCACCGATGCCCCGGAAGCCCGACCTGAGGGAAGGACGTGTCTTGATCGAACAGCTCACGGTTCCGGCTCGGGCCGTGGGCGGGTTCGTCGAGATGTCCCTGGAGACCTTTCGGGCGATGTTCCGCCGGCCCTTCCAGTACCGTGAGTTCCTCGACCAGACCTGGATGATCGCCCGGGTGTCGCTGTTGCCGACAGTGCTGGTCGCGATCCCCTTCACCGTGCTGGTGGCCTTCACCCTCAACATCCTGCTGCGCGAGATCGGCGCTGCCGACTTGTCCGGTGCCGGAACCGCGTTCGGCACCATCACCCAGTTGGGCCCGGTCGTCACCGTGCTGGTGGTGGCCGGCGCGGGCGCGACCGCTATCTGCGCGGACCTGGGCGCACGGACCATCCGCGAAGAGATCGACGCGATGCGGGTGCTCGGTATCGACCCGATCCAGCGATTGGTGGTGCCCCGGGCCCTGGCGTCGACGTTCGTCGCCTTGCTGCTCAACGGGCTGGTGTGTGCGATCGGCCTGGTCGGCGGCTATGTGTTCTCGGTCTTCCTGCAGGGCGTCAATCCCGGTGCCTTCATCAACGGGCTGACCGTGCTCACCGGGCTCGGCGAGCTGGTGATGGCCGAGATCAAGGCGCTGCTGTTCGGCACGGCCGCCGGTCTGATCGGGTGTTATCGCGGGCTGACCGCCAAGGGCGGGCCCCAGGGCGTAGGCAACGCGGTCAATGAGACCGTCGTCTACGCCTTTATTTGTCTGTTCGTCATCAACGTCGTCATGACCGCGATCAGCGTCCGGGTGCTGGTCAAATGAGCCCGCGAGTGCTCCGGCAAGCGAAGAACGAGCGAGTGGGAGTCGAGCCATGAGCTACGACGCCACATTGCGGTTCCGGCGGATGTTCCGCGGGGTGCCCAAGGCCGTCGACACCTTCGGCGAGCAGGCCCTGTTCTACGCCGAATCGATCCGGTACGTCCCCAACGCGCTGACCCGGTACCGCAAGGAAACCGTCCGGCTGATCGCCGAGATCACCATGGGTACCGGCGCGCTGGCCATCATCGGCGGCACGGTCGGGGTGGCCACCTTCCTCACCCTGGCCTCCGGTGGAGTTATCGCCGTCCAGGGCTTCTCTTCGCTGGGCAACATCGGCATCGAGGCGCTGACCGGCTTCCTGTCGGCGTTCCTCAACGTGCGGATCGTTGCGCCGGTGGTCGCGGGGATCGCGCTGGCCGCCACCATCGGGGCCGGCACCACCGCCCAGCTCGGCGCCATGCGTGTCGCCGAGGAGATCGACGCCGTCGAGTCGATGGCGGTCCATGCGGTGTCCTATCTGGTGTCCACTCGGCTGGTGGCGGGCCTGATCGCGATCATCCCGCTGTACTCACTGTCGGTGCTGGCCGCCTTCTTCGCCGCCCGGTCCACCACGGTGTTCATCAACTCGCAGTCACCGGGCCTCTATGACCACTACTTCGACACCTTCCTGATCCCCACCGACCTACTGTGGTCCTTCCTGCAGGCGATCATCATGTCGGTCGCGGTGATGCTGGTGCACACCAACTACGGCTTCAACGCGGCCGGCGGCCCCGTCGGGGTAGGCATCGCGGTCGGTCAAGCCGTGCGGACGTCGTTGGTCGTGGTGGTCGTCATTACGCTGTTCGTTTCACTTGCCGTCTACGGCGGCTCTGGCAACTTCAACCTCTCGGGCTAGCAAGGGAATACAGGTGCAAACGGGATCGACGCGTACCCAGGTGAGGCTTGCTGCGGCAATCCTCGGTGCGATCCTGCTTGCCGCCACCGTGTTCACCTACCTGTCCTACGTGTCGGTGTTCAGCTCCACCGATAAGGTCACCGTCACCTCGCCGCGCGCCGGCCTGGTGATGGAACAGGACGCCAAGGTCAAGTACCGCGGTATTCAGGTCGGCAAGGTCAAGTCGATCAAGTACTCCGGCGACCAGGCCAAGCTGTTCCTGGCCATCGACAGCTCCGCGATGCGCCAGATCCCGTCGAACGCGGCGGTGCATATCGCCGGCAACACCATCTTCGGGGCCAAGTCGGTGGAGTTCGTTCCGCCGCCGGTGCCCTCGGGTGCGACGCTGCGCAACGGCGCGAACGTGCAGGCATCCGACGTGCAGCTGGAAGTCAACACCCTGTTCCAGAAGCTGACCGACGTGCTGGACAAGATCGACCCGGTTCAGCTCAACGGGTCGGTCAGCGCGCTGGCCGAGGGCCTGCGGGGCAACGGTGACAACCTGGGCGGGCTGCTCTCCGGGCTGAACAGCTACCTCGGAAAGTTCAATCCGAAACTGCCCCAGTTGCAGTCGGGCTTCGCCAAGACCGCGGTCGTCGGCAACATCTACGGAGATGCCGCCCCGGACCTGGCGACGACCATCGACAACGTCCCGGCGATCAGTAAGACCCTGGTCGATCAGCGGGAGAACCTGAACAAGGCATTGCTGGCGACCACCGGGCTGGCCAACAACGGCTACGACACCTTCGCCCCGGCCGCCGACGACTTCATCGCCGGGATCCAGCGCTTCCGCGCCATGACCAGCCTGCTCGCCGAATACTCGCCGGAGTTCGGCTGCCTGTTCAAGGGAATTCAAAATGCCATGGAGCGATTCGGTCCGTCGCTGGGCGGCACCAAGCCGGCTTTGTATGTGCAGTCCAGCTTCATCCCGGGCGTACCGGCCTACACCTACCCGGAGAGCCTACCGGTGGCCAACGCGACCGGCGGACCGAACTGCCGCGGCTTGCCGGACATCCCCAGCAAGCAGTACGGCGGCTCCTGGTTCCGCTCACCGTTCCTGGTGACCGACAGCGCCTACATCCCGTTCCAGCCCAACACCGAGGTCCAGTTCGACGCACCCTCCACCGCGCAGTTCCTCTTCAACGGCGCCTTCGCGGAACGGGATGAATACTGATGAGTCCGCGCAGCACCCTGGTCAAGGTCACCATCTTCGCCGTCGCCATGCTGTTGGTATCGGCCGGTCTGGTGGTGGTGTTCGGCGAATTCCGGTTTGCCTCGAACCACACCTACCACGCCGATTTCGCCAGCGCTTCCCGGCTCAAAGGCGGCGAGGACGTGAGGATCGCCGGTATTCCGGTGGGTACGGTGAAACGCGTCGAGTTGACGCCGGACAACAACGTCAGTGTCACCTTCGACGTGGACAAGCGCTACCAGATCTACGACTCGACCCGCGCGCTCATCCGCTACGAAAACCTGGTCGGCGACCGGTATCTCGAGATCGCCTCGGGCGCCGGGGAACTGCACAAGCTGCCGCCCGGCGGCACCATCGCCCGCGACCACACTCAGCCCGCCCTGGACCTGGATGCACTGTTGGGCGGGATGCGCCCGCTGCTCAAGGGCTTGGACGGCGGAAAGATCAACGAGATCAGCAACGCCCTCATCGAGCTGCTGCAGGGCCAGGGCGGTGCGCTGTCGCAGATGCTGGCCAGCACCAGCTCGTTCACCACCACGCTGGCCTCCCGCGACCAGCTCATCGGCGACGTGATCAACAACCTGAACACGGTGCTGACCACAGTCGACGACAAGAGCGAACAGTTCGACGCCACCGTCGACCGGCTACAGCAGCTGATCACCGGCCTGGCCCTGGGCAAGGATGCGATCGCCGGCGCGATCGGGCCGCTGGCCTCGGTGGAGAACGACCTCACCGACACGCTGCGCCGCACCCGTCGGCCACTGCAGGGCGTGCTCGAGAACGCGCGGCCGCTGGCCACCGTGCTGGACAAGCGCAGGCAGGAGCTGAACGACGTCATCGACCCGCTGGAAGAGAACTACCTGCGGCTCAACGCACTTGGCGCCTACGGCTCCTTCTTCAACATCAACTACTGCACCGTCGCCCTGAAGCTCAACGGCCCCGCCGGCAGTGACATCACCTTGCCCATGGGCGGCCAGAACGACACGAGCAAGGGGAGGTGCTCTCCTGTCAAAAATTGACGGCGTAAACCCGGTTCGCACGGGTACGTTGGGCATCGCACTGGTGGCATGCCTGGTCTTGGTGTCCTTCGGTTACACCAGCCTGCCGTTCTGGCCCCAGGGCAAGAACTACCACGCCTACTTCGCCGACGCCGGCGGCATCATCCCCGGTAGCGACGTGACGGTCTCCGGTATCCGGGTGGGCAAGGTCAAATCGGTGGGACTGGCCGGAGCCAGCGCGAAAGTGGATTTCACCGTCGACCGCAAGGTCCGGGTGGGGGACCAGTCGCTGGCCGCCATCCGCACCGACACCGTGCTGGGTGAGAAGGCCCTGTCGATCACTCCTGCCGGCGGCGGTTCGGTGACCTCGATCCCGCTCGAGCGCACGCGTGCCCCGTACACCCTCAACAACGCACTGCAGGACCTCGGCGGCAACGTCCGCGATCTGGACAAGCCGCGCTTCGAGGAAGCGCTGCAGGTGCTCACCGACTCCATGCGCGAGGCGACCCCGCAGCTGCGCGGAGCGCTGGACGGGGTGGCTTCCCTGTCGCGCAGCCTCAACCGTCGCGATGAGGCGTTGGGCCAGTTGTTGTCGCACGCCCAGGTTGTCACCGGTGTGCTCAACCAGCGCGCTGCCCAGGTGAACAGGCTGGTGCTCGACGGTAACCAGCTCTTCGCTGCGCTTGATGAGCGCCGGCAGGCGCTCGGCGCGCTGATCGGCGGCATCGACGATGTGTCGCAACAGCTTTCCGGAGTCGTGACCGATAACGAGAAAGGGATCGGTCCGACCTTGAAGAAGCTGAACCTGGTGCTGGACAACGTGATCGAGCGCAAGGATCGGATCGCCGGCGCCCTGGAGCGGCTGCCCGGATACGCCACCACACTCGGTGAGGTGGTGGCCTCGGGTCCGGGCTTCCAGATCAACCTGTACGGCCTACCGCCGCCCACGATGTCGGAGGTCATGGTCGACATGTTCTTCCAGCCGGGCAAGCTGCCCGACAGCTTGGCCGATTACCTGCGCGGGATGATCTCCGAGCGCACGATCATTAAGCCGAAGTCACCATGACACGCCGAACTTCACGCCTCGTCCTCGCCGGCCTGCTGGCGGTACTGTTGGCCGCCGCGGCATACGTGGTGCTGCCCGCGCAGCGCAGCTACCGCATCACCGGCTACTTCGCCTCGGCGGTGGGCCTCTACCCGGGTGACGACGTCCGGGTGGTCGGGGTTCCGGTCGGCCGCATCGAGTCCATCGAGCCGCGTGCCGAGAACGTCAAGATCACCATGTCGGTGAGCAAGGATGTGCCGCTGCCGGCCGACGTGCATGCGGTGCTCATGGCACCGAACATCGTCTCCGCGCGGGTCATTCAGCTGGCCCCGGCCTACACCGAAGGTGACAAGCTCGCCGACGGATCGGTACTGAGTGAAGACCGCACCGCGGTCCCGGTCGAATGGGACGAGGTCAAGCAGGAGCTGACCCAGCTCAGCTCCCAGTTGGCACCCGAGCAGGGCAAGCTCAACGGGGCACTGAGCGCCTTCGTCAACCAGGCCGCCGACACCTTCGACGGCAACGGCGACTCGTTCCGCAACGCGCTGCGTGAACTGTCGGCGATCACCGGGCGCCTCGGGGACTCGCGCACCGACCTGTTCGGCACCGTGAAGAACCTGCAGGTACTGGTCGATGCGCTCTCCGGCAGCAACGAGCAGATCGTGCAGTTCACCGACCATGTCGCGGCGGTGTCGGCAGTGCTGGCCGAGAGTTCGGTCGACCTGGATGTCACGCTGGGCACGCTGAGCCAGGCACTGCGCGACGTTCGCGGTTTCCTGCACAACAACAATGACGCGTTGATCGCCCAGGTCAATAAGCTGGCGGAGTTCACCAAGGTGCTGTCCGACCAGAGCGACAACCTCGAACAGGCGCTGCACATCACCCCGCACGGCCTGGTGAACTTCTACAACATCTACAATCCTGCGCAGGGGACCTTGAGCGGGCTCCTGTCGCTGCCCGACTTCGCCAATCCGGTGCAGTTCATCTGCGGCGGCGTCTTCGACGTCGGTTCGGTGCCCGACAACTTCAAGCGGGCGGAGATCTGCAAGGAGCGGATGGGACCGGTCATGCGGCGCTGGTCTATGAACTTTATCCCGTTTTTGTTCCACCCGGTCAACTCGATCACCGCCTACAAGGGCCAGATCATCTACGACACCCCGGCCACCGAGGCGAAGTCTCAGACGCCGGTGCCGTACCTGAAGTGGCTGCCGGCTCCCGGTGTCACGCCGCCGAGCACCGAAGATGTCGCGGCCCTGTTCCTGCCGCCGCCCGCGCCGGGGCAGCTGGGCAAGGCGCCCGGCCCGACGGGTCCGGCTCAGCCCGGTGCCGGTGCACCACGGGAGGGCGGATGAGCGTGAAGTCTCTTGGCGGCGCGCTGCACCGGGTCGGCCGCCGCGGTGCGGTGCTCGGTGCCGGGGCGTTGGTGTTGTCCGGTTGTCAGTTCGGCGGGCTGAACTCGCTGAACATGCCGGGAACCGCAGGCCATGGTCGCGGCTCCTACAGCATCACGGTGCAACTGCCGGACGTCACCACGCTGCCGCAGAACTCGCCGGTGATGGTCGATGACGTCACGGTCGGCAGTGTGTCGGGGATTCGGGCCGTGCAACGGCCCGACGGCAGCTTCTACGCCGCGGTCAAGCTGTCGCTGGACGGCAATGTGCACCTGCCGGCCAATGCCATCGCGAACGTCGCGCAGACCTCGCTGCTGGGTTCTCAGCACATCGAGCTGGCCGAGCCGACCGACCAACCTCCGGTCGGCACCCTCGCCCGAGGCGATGAGATTCCGCTCAGCCGGACCGGGCGCTACCCCAGCACCGAAGAGGTGCTGTCGTCGTTGGGTGTGGTGGTCAACCAGGGCAATCTCGGTGCGGTGCAAGACATCACCGAAGAGGCCCACGCCGCGGTCGCCGGCCGGGCCGGTACCTTTGCCGAGCTGGTGCCGAGGCTGGCCGAACTGACCGCCTCGCTGGACCGCCAGGCACGCGACATCGTCGCGGCGGCTGAGGGGCTGAACCGGGTCGGGGCGACCTTGGCCCGTAGCGCTCCCAGCCTGGCGCGGGCGCTGGACACCATGCCCGCGGCATTGGCGGTGCTCAACGACAACCGCAGCAACATCGTCGACGCGTTCGGGGCGCTGCAGCGGCTGGCCGTGGTCGGAGCGCGGATCATGAGCGAGACCAAGGAAGACTTCGCCGCCGACATCAAGGACCTGTACCCGGTCATCAAGGCGTTCGCTGACAACGCCAACGAGTTGGTGACGGCGTTCCCGTTCATCCCGACGTTCCCGTTCCCGTCGATGTATCTGCGTAACGCCGTGCGTGGCGACTTCCTCAACGTCTACGTCACCTTTGACATGACACTGCGTCGATTCGGCGAAACCGTGTTCACCACCGGCGGTTTCGACCCGAACATGCCGCACATGCACGACGTTCTGAACCCGCCCGATTTCTTGATCGGAGAGATGGCGAACCTGTCCGGACAGGCCGCCGACCCGTTCAAGATCCCGCCCGGAACGGCTCCCCACTATGAGGAATGACCTGCGATGCTGACCCGCCTCGTTCGAATCCAACTCGGGATCTTCGCCGTGGTCACCGTGCTGGCCGTCGGTGCCATCTCGATCCTCTACCTGCACGCGCCGAGCCGGATCGGTATCGGCACCTACAAGGTGACCGCCGACTTCATCGGTGGCGGCGGTATCTACCAGAGCGCCAATGTCACTTACCGCGGCGTGACGGTGGGCCGGGTGGAATCTGTTCAACTCAGCGACCACGGCGTCGACGCCGCAATGCGGCTCAACAGCAGTACCAAGATCCCCGGGAACGTCACCGCCACCGTCAAGAGCATGTCCGCGATCGGTGAGCAGTACATCGACCTCGTGCCACCCGCCGGGGATGCGGCCGCAGGCGCGTTGCGCAACGGCGCGCGCATCGGCCAGGACCGCACCGCTATTGGTCAGGACATCGCCGGACTGCTCGACCAGGCGCAGTCGCTGGTCAACAGCGTCGCCAACAGCCGTCTTCGCGATCTGCTGCGCAGCGCGTTCGAGGGGTTCAACGGCTCCGGGCAGGAGCTGGCGCGAATGATCGCCTCGTCGCGGCAGCTGGTCGACGAGGCCAACGCCAATTTCGACGCGACCTCGGCATTGGTCGACCAAGTCGAGCCCTTCTTGGACGCCCAGATCCGCAGCGGTGACGACATCAGGAAACTGGCACGGTCGCTGGCGGCGGTCACCACCGAGGTGCACAAGGCCGACCCGCAGCTCCGCGAGGTGCTGCAGACCCTGCCCAGCGTCGCCGACGAGGCCAACACCACTTTTGACGGAATCCGCGCGTCCTTCCCCACGCTGGCGGCCAGCATCGCCAACTTCGGTCGGGTCGGGGTCATATACCGTAACTCCATTGAGCAGGCGTTGGTGGTGTTCCCCGCGCTGATGGCGGCACTGATCACCGTCGCCGGCGGCGTGCCGATGGATGAAGGCGTGAAGCTGGACTTCAAGATCGACATGCACGACCCGCCGCCATGCACGGTCGGCTTCCTGCCGTTCACCGAAATGCGCACACCGGCCGACGAAACCGTCCGGGAACTGCCCAAGGACCTGTACTGCAAGGCCGCGCAGAACGATCCGACCGCGGTCCGTGGTGCCCGCAACTACCCCTGCATGGAATATCCCGGCAAGCGGGCGCCCACCATCCAGCTCTGCCGCGACCCGCGGGGCTTCGTCCCGATCGGCAGCAACGCGTGGCGCGGGCCGCCCGTCCCGTATGACACTCCGATCACCGATCCGCGGATGCTGACGCCGATGAACAAGTTCCCCTACATCCCGCCGTCGGCGGACTACGACCCGGGACCGCCGGTCGTTGCGCTGCCGCCGGGCGTGCCCGCGGGCCCCGGCCCGGCTCCCAACCCGCCGTTCCCGCTGCCGTACCCGCCGAATCAGCTCGGACCCAACCCGCCGGCGCCGTGGCCTTACTACGCGCCGCCGGATCAGAACATGCCGACCAGCCCGGGGGGCAACGGCGGCCTGCCCGCCTATGGCCGCGACCCCGCGCCGGGACCGTCGCCCGCGCCCGCTCCGGGACCGTTGCCCGCCGAGGCAAACGGTGTCGCGTACAGCACCTACGACCGGTCCGGAAAGTTCGTGGATCCGGCCGGCAACAGCGGAGTGTTCGTCTCCGGCTCGGACAAGTGGCTGCCCGCGGAGAACTGGGCTGATCTGATGCTTGCGCCGAGGCAGACGTGAGCGGACCCGACGACGCGAAGGTCCGGCGCCGGGCCTCGCGGGCTGCGGGACCAGCGGGTGATGCCGGCGAAACGACGCCGAGCGCCGTACGTATTCCGGCACCGAGCCGCGCCGCCGTGCGGGCGGTCCGGCCGGCCGGACCGCCCGCACGGCGGCGGCCCAACGCCCGCAAGACCGCGCGGCTGGCGGGTGCGGTCGGACTGGCGGCGTCGGTCCTGCTGGGTGGGCTGGTCGCCACGCTCGGGGTGCAACACCGGCATGCCGACGCGGCGCAGCAGCGCGACCAGCGATTCATCGACACCGCGGTCCAGACCGTGCTGAACATGTACACCTATACGCCCGACACCATCAGTGATCAGGTGGACCTGTTCGTGGCGGGCACCAGCGGCCCGCTGCGCGACACCATGGCCGCCAACGCCGAGAACCTCAAAGCGTTGCTGCGCGAGACCAAGCACAGCTCGGAAGCCGTCATCAACGCCGCGGCTCTCGAAGGAGTCGACGATGTCGCGGCGAACGCTTCGGTGTTGGTGGCGATGCGGGCTACCGCCACCGATGTCGATGGCGTCAACAAGCCGTCGCAGCCCTACGCGTTGCGGGTGATCGTGCACGAAGACGACGCGGGCAACATGACGGCCTACGACCTCAAGTGGCCGGACGGCAGCCGATGACGCGCCGGTGGATATGGCTCGCGGTCCTGGCCGGGGTACTCGCGGCGTTCGTGGGTTTCGGTGCCGCGGCGGGATCGCTGTATTGGAGCAGAGTCGAGACGCGCGGAGAGCAGGCGGCGCGCTCGGAGTTGGTCAGGCTGACCGCCGACGAGATCCCGAAGGTGCTCGGTTATGAGTACAAGACCGTGGAGCGCAGCCTGACCGAGACCTACCCGATGTTCACCGGGGATTACCGCCGCGAATTCGAGGCTCGTGCCGTGAACGAGATCATCCCGCAGGCCCGCGAGAAGCAGTTGGTGAACCAGGTCGACGTCGTCGGCGTCGGCGCCATGGCTGCGCGCCGGACCTCGGGATCGGTACTGGTGTTCGTCAACCGCACCGTGACGGGCAAGTCCAAGGAGAAGTACTACGAGGGCAGCCGGCTGCGGGTCGACTTCCGCAAGATCGACCGCAAGTGGCTGATCAGCAATATCGTGCCGATCTAGCTGAAAGGATGAGCGCCATGGGGAAACTCGTTCGTGGTCTGGTCGCCTTGGCTGCGGCGATGACGGCGGCCACCGGGCTGGCAGTCCAGGCCGGCGCCGACGACGATGCGATTCCGGAAGGCACGCTGGAGGGCATCTACACCTACAACGACGGTGCCAAGACCGCGACCTGGAAGATCTATCCGCTGTGCGTCCCCACCGTCGGCGATGGCCGGGTGCCACTGCACTTGGCAGTGGGTTGCAAGCTGCAGGTCGAGAGCAACGGCCCGCCCGGACAAGCCGGGGCCTACCGGCTGGCCAACGGCCAGTGGACCTACAAGACGCCGCTACTGGCGGGCACCCGGTGCTCCGACGGCAGCACCGCCGGCAGCGACGAGATGTACCAGTTCGACGTCTCCCTCCGCGGTACCTACACCACCGCGCACAATGCGGTGTGTGGTCTGCAGCCCGGGTTGGAGAAGCGCGCGTTCACGCTGACGTTCGTGTCGCCACTGCCGTACCCGGTCATCCACTACCCGCTGACCTGTCAGGACAACCCGGTCCACCTGTGTAGCTGAGTTACTACTCCGCGGAGTCGGCTAGCGCGCCGAGGAAGGACCGGGCCCAGCGGTCCACGTCGTGGGCCAGCACCTGACGGCGCAGGGCCCGCATCCGTCGGCGCCCTTCCTCCGGGGTCTGGTTGATCGCAGCCTCGATGACGTCCTTCACGCACTCGAGGTCGTGTGGGTTGACCAGGTAAGCTTGACGCAATTCCGCTGCGGCGCCGGTGAATTCGCTGAGGACCAGGGCGCCGCCCAAGTCACTGCGGCACGCCACGTATTCCTTGGCGACCAGATTCATCCCGTCGCGCAACGGGGTGACCAGCATGACGTCGCTGGCCACGAAGAATGCGATCAGCTCGTCGCGCGGGACCGGGCGGTGCAGATAGTGCACCACCGGATGGCCGACCTCGCTGTACTCGCCGTTGATATGGCCGACTTGGCGTTCGATGTCGTCGCGCAGGATTTGGTAGCTCTCCACCCGTTCCCGGCTCGGGGTCGCCAGTTGCACCAGCACGGTGTCGTCCCGCTTGGCACGTCCCTCGGCCAGCAGTTCGTTGAACGCCTTGAGCCGGACGTCGATGCCCTTGGTGTAGTCCAGGCGGTCCACGCCGAGCAGAACCTTGCGAGGATGGCCCAGTTCGGCCCGAATCTCCTTGGCGCGCCGCCGGATCCCGCGTTCCCGCGCCTTGCGGTCGAGTTCGCCGGAGTCGATCGAGATGGGGAAGGCCCCGACGCGTACCGTGCGCTCGGTCAGCCGCACCTCGCCGAACCGGCTGCGCACCCCCACCGAACCCCGCGAGGTGACGGCGCCGGCCAGATGGCGGGCCAAGAACAAGAAGTTCTGGGCGCCACCGGCCAGGTGAAAGCCGACCAGGTCGGCGCCGAGCAGGCCGTCGACGATCTCGGCGCGCCATGGCAGCTGCATGAACAGCTCCACCGGCGGGAACGGGATGTGCAGAAAAAAGCCGATGGTCAGGTCGGGCCGCAGATCCCGCAGCATCTTGGGTACCAGCTGCAGCTGATAGTCCTGGACCCAGACCGTGGCGCCCGGCGCGGCGGCTCGCGACGCGGCCTCGGCGAAGCGGCGGTTGACGTCGACGTAGCGGTCCCACCACTGCCGGTGGTAGATCGGTTTGACGATCACGTCGTGATACAGCGGCCACAGGGTGGCGTTGGAGAAGCCTTCGTAGTACTCGGCGATATCGGTGGCGTCCAGCGGAACCGGATGCAGCCGCAGGTCTTCGACGTCGATCGGCCCTTCGGGCGCATCCTGGCTGCCGGGCCAGCCGACCCAGGCGCCCCGGCGCTTACGCAGCAGGGGCTCTAGCGCGGTGACCAATCCGCCGGGGCTGCGCTTCCACGCCGTCGTGCCGTCCGGGAGTACCTCGATGTCGATCGGCAGCCGGTTGGCCACCACGACGAAATCGGACTCGCCCGGTGGAGCCGGCGGGCCCCCGGGCCCATGCGACGGTCCCAGTTTCGGCTCTCCTTCGTCGAGCCTCGCTGAACCGCCGGCCTCCGGCATTTACGCCCCGTTCTTGTCGGGTGTTGCGGGCCCGATTCCCAGCATGGACAGGAACACCCGACACTCGTCGGCGTCCTCGGCGTAGGCGGCAACCACTCGCCGGGCCTGGCGCGCGGTGCTGTCGGCCAGGGGTTCCACGTCCTCGATGTCGGCGGGTTCGGATTTAGCAGGCATGACTTGACTCTAGCGAAGTGCGCGCT
Organism: Mycolicibacter heraklionensis; assembly: GCF_019645815.1. Taxonomy (NCBI): domain Bacteria; kingdom Bacillati; phylum Actinomycetota; class Actinomycetes; order Mycobacteriales; family Mycobacteriaceae; genus Mycobacterium; species Mycobacterium heraklionense. The sequence goes on along the minus strand of NZ_CP080997.1, from coordinate 4,317,157 downwards.
GTGTCACACCTGGCTCGGGCAGCTCAGGCCTGCCGCCGTAGCCTGTGATGCGAATACGACGAGGGCGGAGGCAATGGTCACATCGGACACCGCATCGGATCAGGCCGGCGACACGTCGGATCGCCTGGTCGACTACGAAACGCTCGACAACGGGCGCATCGCCCGGATCTGGCTGAACCGCCCCGACGTGCACAACGCGCAGAATCGCACCCTGCTGGTGCAGCTCGACGAGGCATTCGGCCGCGCCGAAGCCGATGACACCGTCCGGGTGGTGATTCTGGCTGCGCGGGGCAAGAACTTCTCGGCCGGCCACGACCTGGGGTCCGAGGCCACCTTGCTCGAGCGGCGCCCCGGACCGGCGCAGCACCCGACGTTCCGATCCCATGGCGCCACCCGGGAGCCGATCGTGGAGAAGACGTATCTGCAGGAGTGGCACTTCTTCTTCCAGAACACCTGCCGGTGGCGGGACCTGCGCAAGATCACCATCGCGCAGGTGCAGGGCAACGCCATCTCGGCCGGCCTGATGTTGATCTGGGCCTGCGACCTGATCGTGGCCGCCGACAACGCCCGGTTCTCCGACGTGGTCGGGGTGCGGCTGGGCATGCCGGGTGTGGAGTACTACGCCCACCCTTGGGAATTCGGCCCCCGCAAGGCCAAGGAGCTGCTGCTCACCGGGGACTCGCTGGACGCCGACGAGGCCTACCGGCTGGGCATGGTGTCGAAGGTGTTCCCGACCGATGAGCTGGCGGACCAGACGCTGGAATTCGCCCGGCGCATCGCGAAGCTGCCGACCATGGCCGCGCTGCTGATCAAGGACTCGGTGAACGGCGCCGCCGACGCGATGGGCTTCACCGAGGCGCTGCGGCACGGCTTCCACATTCATCAACTGGGTCACGCCCATTGGGCGGCTCACAATGAAAACCGGGCGCCGTTGGGGTTGCCGCCGGATGTCGAGGACTGGCGTACTGCCGGGCCCACCGCCGTGGCCCGCCGCGACCAACCCTGACTTAGGCGCCTTGCCCAACGGCCTTGTTCGGTCGTCCCTCTTTCGCCGAACGTGTACTCGGCCCGGGAATTTGGCCCGAATTTCGTGCTGAATGCACGTTGGGCGATGAGGGCGCCATGGTTCCATAGGTAGAACCTGTTTCAGTTTCGATGTGAGGGGTCGGTGTGCAGCTTTCCTTTGAAGACCGCAGCTACCTGGTCACCGGCGGTGGCAGTGGCATCGGCAAGGCGGTGGCCGCCGGGCTGGCTGCCGCCGGGGCCGACGTCCTCATCGTCGGGCGAGACGCCGATCGATTGGCGAAGGTGGCCGCCGAGCTCGGCGGCACGGTCCGTCACCTGCCGACCGACGTCACCGACGAGGACAGCGTGATCGCCGCCGTCGACGCCGCGGTGGACAAGCACGGCCGGTTGCACGGCGTGGTGCACTGCGCCGGTGGTTCGCAGACCATCGGGCCGATCACCCAGATCGACTCGGAGTTGTGGCGGCGCACCGTCGACCTCAACGTCAACGGCACCATGTACGTTCTCAAGCACGCCGGCCGGGCGCTGGTGCGCGGCGGCGGGGGCTCGTTCGTCGGGATCTCCTCGATCGCGGCCAGCAACACCCACCGCTGGTTCGGTGCCTACGGCCCGACCAAATCGGCGCTGGACCACATGATGCAGCTGGCCGCCGACGAGCTGGGCGCCTCCTGGGTGCGGGTGAACAGCATCCGCCCGGGCCTGACCCGCACCGAGCTGGTCGCCCCGATCCTGGACTCGCCCGAGCTGAGCGAGGACTACCGCGTCTCGACGCCGCTTCCGCGGCCCGGCGAGGTCGAGGACGTCGCCAACCTGGCGCTGTTCCTGCTCAGTGACGCGGCCGGTTACATCACCGGTCAGGTCATCAACGTCGACGGCGGGCAGATGCTGCGCCGCGGCCCGGACTTCTCGTCCATGCTGGAGCCGGCGTTCGGGGCCGACGGGCTCCGCGGAGTGGTCGGCTCCTAGTGGGCGTCTATGCGGTGACCGGGTCGGCGTCGGGCATGGGCCGGCAGGCGGCGGAGAAACTGCGGGCGGCCGGCCACACCGTCATCGGGGTCGACCTGCGCGACGCCGAAGTCGTTGCGGACCTGTCCAGCCCAACCGGACGATCCACGGCAGCCGAGCAGGTACTGGCGTTAGGCGGGGGCCGGCTGGACGGTGCGGTGCTGGCGGCGGGCATCGGACCCACCCCGCAGGCGACGCGGCTGATCCTGCAGATCAACTACTTTGGGGTGGTCGACCTGCTTCAGGCGTGGCGCCCGGCGCTCGCGGCCGCTGAGCGCGCCAAAGTCGTGGTCATTGCCAGCAATTCGACCACCACGGTCCCGGCGGTGCCGCGGTCCGCGGTGCGGGCCTTGCTGGCCGGCAAGGCGGCCAAGGCGGCGCGGCGGCTGGGCCTGTTCGGACCGGGTGCGCCTTCACTCGCGTATGCGGCTTCCAAGATCGCGGTGTCGCGCTGGGTGCGCCGGCATGCGGTCGAGCCGTCGTGGGCGGGCGCGGGTATCCGGCTCAACGCGCTGGCGCCGGGTGCGATCATGACGCCGCTGCTGGAAAAGCAGCTCGCCACCCCGGGGCAGGAGAAAGCCGTCCGCAGCTTCCCGGTGCCGGTGGGAGGTTTCGGCGACCCAGGCCAACTGGCCGACTGGATGCTGTTCATGCTCTCGGACGCCGCGGAGTTCCTGTGCGGCAGCGTGATCTTCGTCGACGGTGGCACGGACGCCTACTTCCGTGCCGACGACTGGCCGACCGCCGTGCCGGTACGGCGTGTCGTGCGTTACCTGTTGCGGATGAGGTCGTTTGCCAAGACGCGTCAGGTGAAGGTCAGTCGCTGCGCACTCGGCCGTCCGGATCGAGTAGCCGACCCTGACGCTTCACCGCGTGGGTGATGGTGGCGCGGTCGCGGACCCGCCAGCCGGGAGCCACGGCGGCCGCCGCGGACTCGAACCCCGCCAGGTTGGCCAGCGATACGAATCGCGCCACCAGCACGAGGTTCGCCGGACCGACGACCGTGGCACAGCGCAGCACGGGCGACAGTGCGGCGATCGCCCGCCCGGCGGCGTGCGGATCGTCGACCTCGACCTCGAGCAGAACGGCCCGTCCCGCGCCCACCGCCGGCGCCACGACGTCACAGCCCAACCGGATCGAATGGGTCCGCAGCGCCCGGTCGAGCAGTCGCCGGGCGGTGACTTCGGAGGTGCCCAGGCGTCCGCCGAGGTCAGCCAGACTCATCCGGGCATCTTCGGCGAGGGCGGCGGTCAGGTCGGCGACGACCTCGGGACGTGGTGGCCGCCCGCGGTCGGCCGTGTCCGTCTGGGGGCGCGCGAGGCGGGCCTGCTGGCCTGGGGACAGCACCCGAAGCCGCCATTGGGCGTCCTCGTGGTGCACGGCGCTGAGGAAGGCCACGCGCGTCGTCGTCACGTCGTGATGTGCGGCGCTAAGCCGTTCGACCTCGTCGTGCAGCGGAGCAAGGCCACGGCCGAGCACGATCGCGGCGACGGCGTCGGCTCCCGCCAGCACGTCGACGGCCAGGACGTCCTCGCGTTCGGCGATCCCGGTCGCCACCGCCGCCGCTGAGCCCGGGCGGCACGCCAGGCGGACCAGCGTCGCGTCGCGATCGGGGGCCAACTGCTGCGCGCTCGGCCGGACGACGAGCCACGCGAGTCGGTCGTCGACGAGTCGTTGCCATCGGCGCGCTGCGGTCGCGGGGTCGACGCCGAGGGCCGCCCCGATCGCACGCCAGGGAGCCCGCGGCCACACCTGGAGGGCGTGAACGAGGGCGAGGTCGATCTCGGCCAGGGGGTCGGGGGGCTGCCACGCCGCAGGCAAGGGCCCATTCACCAGCCTGAGAATAGCGGAATCCTGTACTAGTGATCATTTGCCTGTCAGAAAGGCGCATAGTTGCAGGGAAAAGCGTTGGATCAATTTAAGGTCGCAACGTGATCCGCACCGACGAACTCGTCGCCACCATCGCCGACCTCGTCGACCTCGCCCCCCGCGCCACCGGCACCCCGGGCGGCGTCGCGGCGGCCGAGTACGTGCGGGACCGGCTGACCGCCGCCGGCCTCGACGAAGTCTGGATCGAGCCGGACGAGGCATTCCGGTGGCAGGCATCACGCGTGGGTGTGCGGGTCGGTCACCAGGAGGTGCCCGCCGCACCCGTGCTGCACTGCCAGTTGCCGGCCCACGACGCCGTGGGGGCGTGGTCGACCGGACCCGATGGGCTCACCGCCCAGGTCGTCGACGCACGCTCCGGCCGGGTCGCACGCCACGACGTGCGGGGACGCCTCGTGCTGTTCGACCTGCGGTTCACCATGAGCCAGGCCAGCCTGCTGCCGCTGACCGAGTACGTCCACGACCCCGGTCGGCGGATGCTGCGCCGCGAGGTGCTCACCTCGCGCAACCCCTACGTGACGACGCTGACCCGGGTCATGACGGAGGCGACGGCAGCTGGTGCCGTCGGCGTGATCGGTGTGCTGGCCGAGTACCCGGAGTCCCTGGCCTACCACAACGAGTACTACCGACGCGCGCTCATGGAACTGCCGGGTGTCTGGGTCACCCGTGCCGGCGGCGCGCGCCTGCGCACCCTGTTGCGCGAGGACCCGCGCGCGACCCTCACCCTCGACTCGACCCGCGAACGCGTCCGATCGTCGACGGTCGTCGGCGTCCTGAGGGGCCGCTCCGCCGAGACGATCATGGTGCAGTCCCACCACGACTCGGTCGGTCCCGGCGCCGTCGAGGACGCCAGCGGCACCGCCGAGGTCATCGCCATTGCCGAGGAGGAGGTCGCTCGCGCCCGCCTGGCCGGCCCCCGCGAGAAGACCCTCATGTTCGTCACCTTCGACACCCACTTCACCGGCTACCAGGCCCACCGACGCTTCGCCCGCCAGTACGCCCTGGACCCGCAGAGCCCGTTCCCGCTGGCGCTGAATCTCACGGTCGAGCACGTCGGCCTGCGGTCTCGCGTCGGCCCTGACGGCGGGTTCGAGACGCTGCGCGACACCGAGCCACGCGCCTTCTTCGAGAACGTCGCTCCCGCGTTGAAGTGGCGGTTGGTTCGCACGATCCGCCGCCGCGGGCTGCACTCGACCTCGGTGCTGAACGCGACGGTCCCGGAGTTCCTCGTCGGCGGCATCCCCACCGACGCCTCGTTCACGCTCGCGGCGGGCGTGCCCACCATCAGTCTGGTCTCGGGCCCTTTGTACCTCTACGACGATGCCGACACCATCGAGCAGGTGGACGTCGACCAACTCGAGGCCGTGGGCCGGGCGTTCGTCGACCTCATCGACGCCGCCGACCACCGGCCGGCGGGCCGGATCGGCTTCGTCCCGCGGCGCCTACGTCGCCTCCTCCCGCGGGGCCGCTGGTGATCGTCGACCCGGTGGAGTTCGGGTCGACGTCGATCGATGGCGAACCGATGACGCAGACCGGACTGGTGTGGTTGCCGGACGGCCCGCCGCCGGCATCCGGCTGGCCGGTCGTGACGTACGGCCACATGACGACCGGTGGTTCGGACCGGGCCGCGCCGAGCCTGGCCACGACGGGCCATCCCGAGTCGCGCCGCATCCACCAGGGTGATGCGTTTGTCTCGCGGCTGGCCGCCGCCGGCGCGGTGGTCCTGCAACCGGACTACGAGGGCCTGGGCAGCCCGGGCCCGCACCCGTACCTGCGCGGCGCCTCCCTCGGGCGCAGCGTGCGTGACCTGCTGATGTGGTCCCGCGAGCGATGGCCGCTGGACGGTCGGTGGATCAGCGCCGGCCACTCCGAGGGGTCGCTCGCCGCGTTGCACGCCGTCGCCGGCGGACCCGTCGAGGGGTTCGACCTGCGCGCCGTGGTGGCCTTCACGCCCGTGACCCGGATGGGCCAGACGATCGGGGCGGCCCTGCGACTGCCGGTCGTGCTGCCCGGATTCCAGGTGGTGACGGCGCTGATCGCCCTGATGATCGACGGCGCGGCGACGACGACGGAGCCGTTGCGGACGCTGTTGGACAGCGGCGGGCTGAGCCGCGAGGCGCTGGCCCTGTGGCCGCACCTGGGCGAGCGCAGCCTGAACGAGCTGTGCGAACGGGACTCCTTCGGCGGGCTCGCGCCCCGCGCCCTGCTGGGGCCGCGGGGCACCGAGGTGCGCCGGCACCTGCTCGACTCGTTCCGCGCCGACGAGGTGGCCGACCTGCGTCTGCCCGCCGGCGTTCCGCTGCGCGTCGATGCCGGCCGGTTCGATGAGGTGGCGCCCTTCTGGCTCACCCGCGGCCTGGCCCGGTCGCACCGCGCACGCGGCACGGACGTCGAGCTGCACTGGTGGAACGGGATGCACTCGCGCACCGTCGACCTCGCTGCGGCCGCTGCCGCGGAGTGGTGTCGGGGGAAGCTCTGGCCGTGACGCTCGAGGGGTGGTCCGGCTACCTGGTTCCGACTATGTCGAAGCCCTTGTAGCCCGCGGCGGCCACGTCGGCGATGATCGCGCCGTAGGTGCCGAAGCCGCCGACGAACGGCATGAAAACGCGCGGCCGACCGGCGATGTTGGCGCCCAGATACCATGAATTCGCCTGCGTCATCAGGGTTTCTGCTGCCCGCTGCGCGCACTCGGCGCCCCAGTCGGCGGCCGCGTCGGGGCGGGCCTCCAAGGCGGCCGCGCCGTGCGCGTCCAGGTAGGCGATCGCCTCGGCAACCCAGTCGACATGCAGCTCGGAGTGCAACACCATGTTGGCCAGCACCGACGGACTGCCCGGGCCGGTCATGTTGAACAGGTTCGGGAATCCCGGGACGCTCAACCCCAGGTAGGTGAGTGGCCCACCGGCCCAGGCGTCGTTGAGAGTCACTCCGCCGCGCCCGACGATGTCGATCTTGGCGACCGACCCGGTCATGGCGTCGAAGCCGGTCGCGAAGACCAGGACATCGAGATCGTGGTGCGCCTCGGTGGTGCAGATGCCGCGTTCGTCGATCCGCTCGATCGGGGTGGCACGCAGGTTCACCAGATGCACGTGGTCGCGGTTGAAGGTCGCAAAGTAGTTGTCGTCGGTGCAGATTCGCTTGGCGCCGATCGGATGGTCCTTGGGGATCAGCAGTTCGGCGGTCTCCGGGTCATCGACGATCGCGCGAATCTTGTTCTCCCAGAACAGGCGTGCCGTGTCGTTGGCCGCCAGGGTGACCAGCTGATCGGGAAAGGTCTTGGAGAACAGCACCCCGCCGAGTTGCCAGCGGCGCTCGTAGGCGGCGTCGCGCTCCTCGGCGCTCAGCTCAAGCGCCGAGCGCGGGTGCGGCTCATGCGGCGAGCCGCCGCCGCTGGCCCGCGACAGCCTCCGGCGTTCGGGGTAGCCGGCCTTCTGCGCCGTGCGGGTGGCCTCGTCCAGCGGCGTGTTTCCGGCCGGAATGCTGTAGTTGGCGGTGCGCTGAAACACCTCCAAGCGGCTCGCCTGCGCGGCGATCGGCGGGATCACCTGAATGCCCGAGGAACCGGTGCCGATCACCCCGACCCGCTTGCCGGTGAAGTCCACGCCGCCGTGCGGCCAATGCGCCGTGTGATAGGTCTCGCCGGCGAACGACTCCAGCCCGTCGATCGCCGGGATATTGGCATTGGACAGCGGCCCGACCGCGAGCACGCAGAACCGGGCGGTCACCACCTCGCCCGTGTCGGTGCGGACCTGCCAGGCCAAGGTGGCCTCGTCGAGGACCATGCTGATCACCCGCGTCCCGAACGAGATGTCGCGTCGCAGGTCGAAGCGGTCGGCGACATGATTGAGGTAGCGCAGGATCTCCGGTTGGGTGGCGTACTTCTCGGTCCAGTCCCAGTCCTGCTCCAGCTGGGAGTCGAAGGAGTAGGAGTAGTCCACGCTTTCGACGTCGCAGCGGGCGCCGGGGTAGCGGTTCCAGTACCAGACTCCACCCACGCCGTCGGCGGCCTCGAACACCCGCACGCTCAACCCGTCACCGCGCAGGCGGTGCAGCGCGTAGAGGCCGGCGAAGCCCGCCCCGACCACCACCACATCCACGTTCGTCTCCATGACCGGCGATGCTAGGAAGCCTCACCGGCCCCACCCACCGGCTGTCCCGCTGGGTGGGACAGGCTGTGACGTGCGGCGCTCGCCCCCTGAAGCTATGGCCATGCTCACCAACACGGCCCGACTGGCCGGCAAAGTCGTCCTCATCACCGGCGGTGCACGCGGCCTGGGTGCCGCGTTCGCTCAGCACGTCGTGGCCGGCGGTGGCCGGGTGGTGGTCGGCGACCTCCTCGACGACGACGGGGCACGGCTCGCCGCCGAACTCGGCGACGCCGGGCGCTATGTCCACCTCGACGTCACCGACCCGGCCGACTGGGAAGCCGCGGTGCAGTCGGCGGTCACCGAGTTCGGCGGGCTGACCGGGCTGGTCAACAACGCCGGTGTGGCGACCGGGCAACTCGTCGAGCACGAACCCGTCGCGCACTTCCGCAGCGTGCTGGAGGTCAACCTGGTGGGCGTGTTCAACGGCATCCAAGCCGTCATCGCGCCGCTGCGGGTCGCCGGTGGCGGCTCGATCGTCAACATCTCGTCGGCCGCCGGGCTGATGGGCCTGGCGCTGACCGCCGGGTACGGCGCGTCCAAGTGGGGAGTGCGCGGCCTGTCGAAGATCGCGGCGGTCGAACTGGCCGGCGAGAAGATCCGGGTCAACTCGGTGCACCCCGGCATGACCTACACCCCGATGACCGCACAGATCGGCATCCAGCCCGGGGAGGGGCACTACCCGAACACCCCGATGGGCCGCGTCGGCCTGCCCGAGGAGATCACCGGTGCCGTCAGCTTCCTGCTGTCCGACGAGGCCGCCTACATCACCGGCGCGGAGATCGCCGTCGACGGCGGCTGGACCGCGGGACCCACCGTGAAATACGTGATGGGGCAGTGACGTCGCGCGGATAATGCCCTCGTATGGACGCGACGTCGATGGTGGCGCGGGTGGCGCTGATCATCAACCTGTTCGACGAGCCCGGCAAACGGCTGCGCCTCGACCAGGTGGTGGCCCGCACCGGGCTGCCGCGATCGTCGGTGCATCGAATCCTGACCCAGCTGGAGTCGGCCGGTCTGGTGCGGCATCGGCCCGACGGCTACGGCATGGCCTCCTCACCGTTGCCGGTGTCGCAGATCGTCGAGCATGCCGAACTGCGGGGCGTGGCCTCGCCGACCCTGGCTCGCCTGCACTCTGACACCAGGCTGGTGGTGCACCTCGGGGTGCTGCTCGGCGCCGATGTGGTCTACCTCGACAAGGTCGCCGGCGACGGCGGCGCACTGGTACCGACCCGGGTGGCTGGACGCACGCCGGCGTACGCGAGCGCGCTGGGCAAGGCGCTGCTGGCGCAACTGCCGGCCGAGGATGTGGATGCGCTCGTCGGCGACCGGCTGCCCAAACGGACCCGGGCCACCATCGGCGACCGGGCCACCCTGCACCGCGAACTGGCTCGGATCCGCAGCCGGCACGGGCTGGCCTACGACACCGAGGAACTGGCGGTCGGCCTGTCCAGTGTCGCCGCGCCGATCCGAGCGGGCGAGGGTCTGATCGCCGGCTTGTCGCTGACGGGCGCGGTCCCGATGCACCGGCTGCAGCGCACCGCGCCGTTCGTCATGCGCGCCGCGGGCCGGATCTCCCACGAGTTGAGCGGTTCCACCCCGGCCGACGGTCAGCAGCGCGAGGCCGAGACCGACAGCATGCTGTCCCGGGTGTTGCGCACCATCTCCGCCGACGCCTGGGTGTGACCGCCTCACAGGATGAGGTCGTCGACGGGCAGCCCGAAGGCGAACTGTCCCACCGCGGTCAACACCCGCTCGACGTCGTTGGCGGCGTGTAGCCGCGCGGTCTGCATGTCGCGCCAGACCCGGTCCAGCCGGGCATCCGCAGCGGCGCCGGCCTGCTCGACGCAGCGCTTGACCGCCTGCATCGCCCGCTCGAATGCCAGCACCTGGTCGCGGCGTGCCCGCAGCATCAGCTCGGCGTCGGGGACGGTGCCCGCCCGAGCGCATTCGCCGAGATCGGCCAGGTTGCGATGGATCTGCAGCGTGGACACCTCCAGTCCCGCAGCGGCCATGGCGAGTTCACCCAGCGGGTTGGTCATCTGATCGCGGTGTGCGTCGAGCATCGCTGCGGCGGCGCCGAGCAGCGGTGCGGTGCCGGCGTGGGTGTACAGCGTGGGCTGGGGGAGGCGGTACAGCGGTGCAAGTGTGGCCCGCTGTGCGTCACTGACCCAGCCGAAGCAGTGCCGGGCTGGTACCGGAGCACCGGACACCACCACGTCGTGTGCGCCGATCCCGCGCAGCCCCAAGCTGTTCCAGGTCGGTTCGACGGTGTAGTGCTCGCGGGGCACCAGTGCCACCGTGAAGTCCTCCGCGGCGCCGTCCGCCCCGACCACCAGCGCCCCGGCGATCAGCCAGGAGGTGTGCTGCACCCCGGCGCAGCGGCTCCACCGCCCCGACAGCCGGAAACCGTCGCCCACCCGCTCCAGGCGGCCGGTGGGGGCGTAGGCCGAACAGATCAGCGCGCCCGGATCGTCACCCCAGACATCGCGCTGGGCCGCACCGTCGAACAAGGCCAGGTGCCAGGAGTTGACCGCCAGCGCTGCGGCCAGCCATCCGGTCGACGTGCAGGCCCCCGAGATCGCTTGCGCAACAGTCAGATAGGTTTCCGGTTCCGACTGGTGCCCGCCGAAGTCCTCGGGTTGCAGCAGCGCGAACACACCCGCATCGCGCAGGGCCGCGACGGTATCGGAGGCCACCGCACCGTCCCGGTCGACCGTTGCGGCGGCCGCGGCTATCGCCGGCAGTAGCGGCCGTACCGCCGCCGAGACGTTCTCGGCCATCCGCACCGCCCTTCGTCGTTAGCATTCATTGTGGTGCTGGGCCTGCGTCAGCGAGGAGATATCCATGGGTGCGATGCGGCAGCCCAGGCGATTCGGCGGTCAGGCGATGCCCGCCGAGGAATTCGTCGCGGAGGTGGCGGCCCTGGCCGCCCGCGACGGGTCGCAAGGTTGGCGCGCCGCCATGGCCAACGCGGCCGACATCTGGGGTGTCGAGGGTGGTGAGGGGGTGGCGGTGGGCTTCGGCCCGGGCGGCCGGCTGGAGGATGAGCGGCTGAACGGGCGCTGGTGCGACGTCACCGGCGCCGACACCGCGGACTGGCTGCTGCTGCCCGCAGACGGTGACCGTCTGGTGCTGGTTCCACGCGCCGACGTGACGGTGTCGGCGCCCTCCACACCGGCCGGCATGTCCGGGGCCGGTCTGGCCGACGTGGCGGTCTCGGCGCTGCCGATCGCCGGTGAGCGGGTCTTCGCGACGCGCGACGACGGTGCCGTCGTGGTCACCGGTGCGGCCGCAGCCGCCGCGGTGGCCGGTGCCGCCGACGGACTGTGGCAGGCGCACGTCGCCCAGGTTCGGGAGAAGCTGGCCGCCTCCTACGGCAGCGCGGAGGCCGACGACCTGACGGTGTCGACCCGGCAGGCGGCCCGGGCTGCCGCCGATATCGACGCGGCCACGCTGCAGATCGTCGCGTCGCTGTCCCAGGACCCGCGGGCCGCGGCGCGGGCTCAGCGCCAGGCCGCCGTCCGGGCGCGTGACGCCGCCGACCGCGTGCTGGGCAGCAGCCGCGGCCACGCGCTGGACGCCTCAGACCCGGTCGCCCGCTTGTGGCGTGACGTCCACACCGGATGCCGGCTGGCGCTGCGGCTGCTCGACGACCTCGACCGCTGAGGCCGCACTCGCCAGCTCGGCCAGTGCCGCGGGCAGGCCGTCGGCGATCTGCCAGGGGTCGGGCAGGTGCGCCGCACAGCTCAGCACCCCGATCGTCAGCTGACCCTCATAGCTCCACCCGGTGAAGTTCAACCCCATCGGGAACACCAGCGGGCCTGATGAGATCAATCGTTCGACCGGCGCACCGCCGAAGCAAAGCTGTTGCGGCCCTCGCATATTCGACGCGATCAGGCTGAACGTCGGCCGGTGGGTGGTTCGCTCACCGATCAGCGGCAGGGCGCGCGAGTAGAACCAGAACAGCGGCCAGTACTCCATCCAGTCGTGCTGCAGCCATAGGTCGCGTTCGGCCTGGACCTCGCGGGCGGTCCGAGTCGCCGCGGCGATCGCGCTCAGCCGCTCAAGCGGATCGGCGATGTCGGTGGCCAGCGCGACGTTCCACCGGGCCACCTTGTTGCCCCAGGGGTCGCCCTCCGGCGGGCGCATCGACACCGGCACCACCGCGGTGAGGGCTTCCTCGGTCAGTTCGCCGTGCCGGTCGAGGTAGCCGCGCAACGCCCCACTGCAGACCGCGAGGAACACGTCGTTGACCGTCACGCCGCAGGCCCGAGCGACCTGCTTGATGACGGTCATGTCGCAGCCGCGGAAGGCAAAGCGTCGCTCCGCGGTCAGTGGCGCGTTGAAGCGAGCCCCGGGTGCGGCAAACGCGGCGGCGTAGCCCGGCTTACCGGCGCGGCGGCGCGCCAGGATGACCCGGCTCACCGCGACGGTGCGGGCCACCACCCGCGGCAGGCCGACCGCTGCGGCGAGCTGATGGCGCGCCACCATCGGCAGCCAGTGCCACGGCGCCGGCCGCCGCTCGTCGCGCCGGGGATTCGACGCGGTCATGTCCGTGCCGCAGAGGGCCTCCAGGATGCGCAGCGAGGCCGTCCCGTCGGCGACGGCATGGTGGATCTTCCAGATCAACGCGATCCTGCCGTCGGCCAGGCCGTCGACGTAGAACAGTTGCCAGGCCGGGCGGCTGCGATCGAGCCGGTCGTGGAAGATCGCGTCGATCGCGGTCGCCAGTTCGTGATCACCACCGGGCGCGGCGAGAGTGACCCGCTGGACGTGGTGAGCGACGTCGATGTGAGGCCGGGCCACCCACCAGGGCCGGCCGAGCCGCAACCGGGGCATCAGCAGCTGCCACTGCAGCGGCTCGACCCGCTCGACCAGGGCCGGAACCATGGCCCGGACCGCTTCGAAGGTGAGTGGCTGCTGGCTGTGTTGTCCCTGGCTCGGGTCGAGCACCATCACCTTGATGGTGTGCTGCGGTTGGGCGGCGTTCTCCCACGCCAGAAAGCTGTTGTCCTCGCCGGTCAGGCGCCGCATATGTCGCTCCACTCGCTATCGCAGTGATGTGGTCCGGTTCACTTGTATGCCTGCGGTGTGCCCGGCCCGACACGTTGTCTCACACAGTGGGACATCGGGATTTGCCGGCGGCGCCGACGTCCTACGTTGCGCTGCGTGAGCGATATCGCCTCGATGCAGACCGAGCTGGCCGACCGGATGAGCGCGGCCTTCGCATCCATCGCGGCCGGTGACGGCAACGCGGTCCAGGTGCGGGCCAGCCTGAAAGCCAGCCGGCGCCCGGCCAGACCCGTCCCGGTGGGCTGGGTCGACGAGCGCCACATACCCGGCCCCGCCGGCCCGATGCAGGTGCGCATCTACTTCCCCCTCGACCCGGGCACGCCCCGCGAGAAGCTGCCGGTGCTGGTCTACTTCCACGGCGGCGGCTTCGTGCTGTGCGACCTCGACTCGCACGACTCCTGCTGTCGCCGGCTCGCCAACGGCGTCGGGGCGATCGTGGTGTCGGTCGACTACCGGCTGGCGCCCGAATCGCCGTTCCCCGCCGCGATCGATGACGCCTGGGCGGCCACGCGGTGGGTGGCCGCCCACCTCGCCGAGCTCGGCGGCGATCCGGCGCGGTTGGTGGTCGCCGGTGACAGCGCCGGAGGCAACCTCGCCGCGGTGGTCGCCATGCTCGCCCGGGACCGCGGCGGGCCGGCGATCGCGTTCCAGTTGCTCATCTATCCCGTCGTCGACCAGCGACGCAAGCAGACGCCGGCGTCCGGTGCCCGACCTGCCCCCAACGGGACCCTCACCGCGGCCCACATGCAGTGGTTCACCGAGCAGTACCTGGGCCGCGACGGCGACCGAACCGACGTGCTGGCCTCACCGATCCTCGGTGACTTCACCGGGCTGCCGCCGGCCCACGTCGTCACCGGCGCGTTGGACCCACTGTGTTCCGAGGGCGAGGAGTACGCCCGGCGACTTGAGGACGCGGGTGTTGCGGCCAGCGTCACGCGCTACGCGCAGGGCTTCCACGGCTTCTTCAACCTGGCGGACCATCTGCCCTTCGCCGCTCAGGCCAGCGACGACGTCTGCGCGGTGCTCCGTGCGGCCCTACCGGAAGGATCACCATGCAACTGAGGAACGCTCGGGTCTTGATCACCGGCGCCAGCCGTGGTCTGGGCAGGAGCATCGCCCAGGTGGCAGCCGAGCGTGGCGCCGACGTCGCGCTGGTGGCACGCGATGGTGCGGCCCTGGAGATCCTGGCCAAGGAGCTCGACGGCAAGGCCTACCCGACCGACCTGTCCGACCCCGCGGCCGTGGAGACCTTGATCGAGCGGGTGGAATCCGACGGGCCGGTGGACGTGCTGATCAACAACGCCGGCCTGGACCACGTCGGTCTGCTGCCCGACACCTCGGCGCAGTCGGTGCGAGAAGTGTTGCAGGTCAACCTGGCTGCGCCGATGGAGCTGAGCCGTTCGCTCATGCCGCGGCTGGTGTCTCGCGGTCGGGGCCACATCGTCAACGTGTCGTCGATGGGCGCGCTGAGCATCACGCCGGGCCTCACCCTGTACGGCACCTCGAAGGCCGGTCTGAGCCAGTTCACCCACGGACTGCGCCAGGAACTGCGCGGTACCCCGGTCGGCACCACGCTGGTTCAGCTCGGGTCGGTCAAGACCGACATGATCGACAACATCCGTGAATTCGGCCCGACGCGTCGGGTGATCGAGCGCTTCGAGCGGTGGCGGATGCAGCCGCGGGAAGCACTGGATCCGGTGTTCGTGGCCAACGCGGTCGCCGATGCCGTCGAGCGGCGCCGCAAGTATGTGAACCTGCCGCGCCAGATCGTGGTGACCGCGGCACTCACCGAAATCCCCCGCCGGCTCAGTGAAGTCCTGATCACCGGCCTCGACGTGAAGACGGTCTGAGGAGATGACGTTGGTGGATCTGAAGGGCAAAGTCGCGATCATCACCGGGGCGGCGCGCGGGCAGGGCGCCGCTGAGGCCCGGCTGTTCACCTCGCTGGGCGCTCAAGTGGTGCTGACCGATGTGCTGGAGGAGGGGGAGCGCGTCGCCACCGAACTCGGGGCCCGGTTCGTGCGGCACGACGTCGGGGACGAGGCCGGGTGGGAGACCGTGGTCGAGACGGCGGTCAGCGAGTTCGGGCGACTGGACGTACTGGTCAACAATGCTGCTATCTGCCAGTCGGTTCCGCTCGTCGAGCAGTCCGCCGCGGGCTTCAAGGCGATGCTGCGGGTCAACCTCATCGGGGCGTTTCTGGGCGTCAAGGCGGTGGTGGAGCCGATGCGGGCGAGCGGCGGAGGGTCGGTGATCAATGTGTCGTCGCAGGCCGGGTTGCAGGGCCTGGCCGGCTACAGCGCCTACGGGGCATCGAAGTGGGGGCTGCGCGGCATGACGAAGGTCGCTGCAATCGAGTTGGGGCCCTACGGGATTCGAGTCAATTCGGTGCATCCCGGCATGATCGACACCCCGATGGTCGCGCATCTGGGCATCCGGCCCGGCCCGGGCCGGCATCCGGCAGCGCCGCTGACCCGCATCGGAATGCCCTCCGAAGTCGCCGACGTGGTCGCCTTCTTGGCCTCGGACGCCTCGGCGTATATGACCGGAGCCGAGCTGGCCGTCGACGGCGGGGCCAGCGCGGGCAAGGTACCGACCCCGACCCCGGCACCGCGACGGGCAGCGTCCGGCGTTAGCGTGTCTAAAGAGTTTCGGGATCTTTGAGGAGACACATGCCGGCCGAGTTGAGCCACGACGAGACCCTGCGCGAGGTGACCACCGAGCAAGGGGTCCTGCGCTACCACGAAGCCGGTGACGGACCGACGCTGCTGATGCTGCACGGTTCTGGGCCGGGTGTGACCGGATGGCGCAACTACCGTGGCGTGCTGCCCGCCTTCGCCGAGCACTTCCGCTGCCTGGTGCTGGAATTCCCGGGGTTCGGGGTCAGCGACGACTTCGGCGGGCATCCCATGGTGACCGCGTTCGGCGCGGTGCCGGCCTTCGCCGAAGCGCTGGGGCTGGACCAGTTCAGCATCGTGGGCAACTCGATGGGCGGCGGCGTCGGCATCGGCTACGCGATCGGCAACCCCGACAAGGTGAGCAGGCTGGTGACCATCGGCGGCATCGGCACCAACCTGCTCAGCCCGGGACCGGCCGAGGGCATCCGGTTGCTGCAGGACTTTGTCGACAACCCCAGCCGCGACGCACTGGTGCGCTGGCTGCACTCGATGGTCTACGACCCGTCGGTGATCACCGAAGAACTGATCGAGGAGCGGTGGGCACTGGCCACCGACCCCGACACCCTGGCCAGCGCCCGGCGGATGTACGGCAAGGAAGCCTTCGCAGGCATGGTGAAGATGATGCAGGCGTCCAAGGGGCCGCTGCCGTGGGCGATGATGCACCGGCTGAAGGCGCCGACACTGGTCACCTGGGGCCGCGACGACCGGGTGAGCCCGCTGGACATGGCGCTGATCCCGATGCGGACTATTCCCAACGCCGAGGTGCACGTGTTCCCCAACTGTGGGCACTGGACCATGATCGAGGCCAAGGACGCCTTTACCCGCGTGGTGCTGGAGTACCTGACCCGCGACTAGTCAGCGCTTGGTCAGTGGTGGAGCCCCTGTTCAACCTCGGTTGATGCTTGACGGATCTTCTTCGGTTGATCGTTGACACTCTAGGTTAGTGATTGGGCCTGTTCGCGGGTGCGGAAGGCCCGTTTGTTTCTTACCTCGCCGCGGCTGGTTCGTGCGGCGGTCTTGACCAGATCGTCGCCGATGTAAAACCGCAGTAGATCCCCGTCGACGTGGATGTCGCAGCGTGAGCCGGCGTGGTGGGCGCCGACGCTGACTTGCTGCCAGGCGACACTGACGACCCCGTTGGTGGTGACCCGACGCGACACCCAGTCATCACCGCTGCGATCGGTGCGGTTGATCGGTGGGCTCACCGCCGTGCCGGTCACGCCCGGGGTGAATCGTTGGGCCGGGGCGAGCATGTCGATTCCTTGGTGCGGGCGGGCGGTGTTGTAATAGTCGACCCACTCATTCAACGCCAGCTGCGCGGCCCTGAGATTGCTGAAAGGCTTCTGGGTGCTCAGGAATTCAGCACGCAAGCTGCGGTGGAAACGCTCAATCTTGCCCGTCGTCGTGGGACTGCGGGGTTGGGTCAACAGATGTTCGATGCCGCTGTGGCGGCAGATCGCATCGAAGAGCACCTCCACCGGTGGGTGATGGAATCGCCCGGTGAACACCTTGCCGTTGTCGGTCAGGATCTGCTCGGGAGCCCCATAACGCGCCAGCGCCGCCCGTAACCCCTCGCAGACCGCCCGGGTCCGTTCCCGGCTCATCAGGTGCGCACAGACGCACATCCGGGAATGATCATCGACACCGGTCAGTGCCTTGGCGCTGGTGCCATCGGCCAGCGGGAACCCGCCGACGACGTCCATCTGCCACAGTTGCATCGCCGCGCCGCGTTCCCAACGTTTCCACTTACGCGAACGCCGATCACGCACGCCCGGGTCGATCATGGCTGCCCGCACCAACGCCCGATAGGCCGCCGACTCCGAAGGCACCGGCCTAACACCACGCTTGGCCAACTCGAACACCAACCGGCGCGGCCCCCAATACGGCCGCGACCGACGCAACTCCAACAACTGCGCCTCGACATGGGCATCCATCTGATGCGGACAGCCCCGCGGCCGATGCGAACGATCCTTGAGCCCGTCGAGGCCCTCGGCCTCATACCGGGCCAACCAGGCATGCAGCGTCTGCCGCGACACCCCCACCTTCTCGGCCACCTGCGAGATCGACAACCCATCACCGATCACCGCCATCACGGCCTGATACCTCTGCTCAACCACGCTCAACTCCCTCATCCAGGGAGTGTCAAGGATCAACCGAAACAGCTGACAAGCATCAACCGAAACACCGTCAAGAATCAGCCGAAGCCGAAACGTCAAGCATCACCCGACGTAATACACCCAGTGGTGGAGCCCCCTGTCAGGATTGAACTGACGACCTGCGCTTTACAAGAGCGCTGCTCTGCCACTGAGCTAAGGAGGCGGGTCTAGCGCTGCCAGCTTAGCGGCCAGCGGCCTCAACTCTGGGGATCGGTCGGGTCCTGGTCGATCACCCGTTGGGAGCGCACCGTCCGCGGCGAAGAGCGCCGGCTGGACCGGCGCGGCAGCAGCGGGATGCGTTCGGCGATGTTGCTCAGCGGATTGACCACCAGCGTCAGCGCGATCACCGCTTCCTGCAGGGTCTCGATCGCCGGCTCCAGAGCCTCCATGCCGGGGGCCAGCCGCCCCAGGGTGTCGGCGAGACCGGCGAGCTGCTCCAGGGGCCCGTTACGGGCCGTCAGCTTGTCGATCAGCCCGCCCTCGGACAGCAACCGGTCGGCCAACCCGTCCTCGGACAGCAGTCGTTCGATCAGCCCGTCTTCGTCGGTCAGCTGATCGACCAGGCCGCCGGGCTGCAGGGCCCGCTGCAGCCCGCCGCCCTCGGCGGTGAGCCGGTCAACGACCCCGCCTGGTCCGGTCAGCTGGTCGACCAGGCCGCCCGGAGCCAGCAGGCGGTCTACCGGGCCGCCCGGTGCCAGCGCACGCCCCAGCGGTGCGTCGTCGTCCATCAACTTGGCCAGCCGGTTAGCCCTGGCGATGGTGTCGTCCAAGCCCAGCATGTGCGCCATGGAGCTGTTCGAGCCCTGCTTACCGGCCTCGCCGAGGGCCTGGCGGGCCAGCCCGAGCGCCGTCGTGGCGACGCCGAGACTGGCGTCGGCGATCGACAGACCGATGCGCGCCGGAGCGGTGGACACGGCAATCAGCTGTTTGACCAGGCTCACCAGGCCAGTCTAGGGGTCGTTCGGAGCGGGTATCAGCTAGTTTGATTGACAACAAACGTACAGCCAATATCCAGGTCATTTTCACCAGGCCGCGAGGGAATTGACGCTATGGGAGCAACAGCCGCGCAAGACGCCGCACCGGAGGCCCGAGTTCTCGTCGTCGATGACGAGACAAACATCGTCGAACTGTTGTCGGTCAGCCTGAAATTCCAGGGGTTCGAGGTCTACACGGCCTCCAGCGGGCCGGCGGCGCTGGACCGCGCGCGCGAGGTCCGGCCGGACGCGGTGATCCTCGACGTGATGATGCCGGGCATGGACGGATTCGGGGTGCTGCGCCGGCTGCGCGCCGACGGCATCGACGCGCCGGCGCTGTTCTTGACCGCCCGCGACTCACTGCAGGACAAGATCACCGGGCTGACGCTGGGCGGCGACGACTACGTGACCAAGCCGTTCAGCTTGGAGGAGGTGGTGGCCCGGCTGCGCGTCATCCTGCGTCGGGCGGGCAAGGGCGCCCAGGAACCGCGCAACTCGCGGCTGACGTTCGCCGACATCGAACTCGACGAGGACACCCACGAAGTGTGGAAGTCCGGCCAACCGGTGTCGTTGTCGCCCACCGAGTTCACCTTGCTGCGGTACTTTGTGATCAATGCCGGCACGGTGCTGAGCAAGCCGAAGATCCTCGACCACGTCTGGCGCTACGACTTCGGCGGCGACGTGAACGTGGTGGAGTCCTATGTCTCCTACCTCCGGCGCAAGATCGACACCGGCGAAAAGCGCCTCCTGCACACGCTGCGCGGGGTGGGTTATGTGTTGCGCGAGCCGCGATGAGAGCAAACCGCGACGAACGACTGTGGCCGGTGAAGGCCGGAAACGGGTTATAGGTCGACGCATATGGGGATGGTCAAACCCCTTCGGGACATCTTGCCGCTGAAAGTCAGCCTGGTCGCCGCGACCCTGGCCATGGTTGCCATCGGGTTGCTGGCGCAGGGCTACGCCGTGACCACGATTTTGCGGCACCGTCTGATCGGCAGGATCGACGCCACGCTCATCGACGCCGCCCACGGCTGGGCCCTGGAACAGCGCGGGCGGCTGCCGTCGAGGGAGGGGGAGGACCCCAATCCCGGTCGGCCGCCGACCAGCTTCTACGTCCGCGACGTCGACCCCGACGGCAGCATCTGGACCGTCGTCAATGACCAGAACGCCGAGCCGTTGCTGCCGCCGGACAACGACGTGGGATCGGTGCCGATCACGATCGGCTCGGTCGACGGGTCGGGCGTGCAGTGGCGGGCGTTGTCGGTGCACGGCGAGAACGGCAGGCTGATCACCGTGGCCAGGGACCTGTCCGATCCCCGGGCCACGCTGCGCTACCTGGCCTGGTGGCGGGTGACGATCGGCGTCGGGGTGCTGTTGGTACTGGGCGCCGCCGGCTATGTGGTGGTCAACCGCAGCCTGCGGCCGCTGGCCGAGGTCGAACGGACCGCGGCGGCCATCGCCGCCGGTCAGTTGGACAGCCGTGTGCCTGAACGTGATCCACGTACCGAAGTCGGACGGCTCACGTTGGCGCTCAACGGCATGTTGGCGCAGATCCAGGAGGCGGTGGCCTCCTCGGCGGCCTCGGCCGAGAGCGCACGCATCTCCGAAGAGCGGATGCGGCGGTTCATCACCGATGCCAGCCACGAGCTGCGTACCCCGCTGACCACGATTCGCGGCTTCGCCGAGCTGTACCGGCAGGGTGCGGCCCGCGATGTGGAGTTGTTGATGTCGCGCATCGAAAGCGAAGCCCGCCGGATGGGTCTGCTCGTCGAGGACCTGCTGCTGTTGGCCAGAACCGATGCTCAGCGTCCGCTGGAGCGGCACTGGGTCGACCTGTTGGTGTTGGCCACCGACGCGGTGCACGACGCCCGGGCCACCGCACCGAATCGCGCTGTCGAACTCGAGGTCTTCGACGGCCCGGGAACCCCGGAGGTGCTCGGCGACGAAGCCCGGCTGCGGCAGGTGCTGAGCAATCTGGTCTCTAATGCGCTGCAACACACTCCGGACGGGACCGCGATCACCGTGCGGGTCGGGACGGAGGGCGACGACGCGATCCTCGAGGTCGTCGACCAGGGCCCCGGAATGAGCGAGCAGGATGTGGAGCGGGTTTTCGAGCGGTTCTTCCGGACCGACTCGTCGCGGGCGCGGGCCAGCGGTGGCACCGGATTGGGGCTGTCGATCGTTGACTCGCTGACCCGGGCGCACCACGGCTCCGTGACCGTCAGCTCTCCGCCGGGTCAGGGTTGCACGTTCCGGGTCTCGCTGCCGCGTCTTGCCGACACCTCGGCTCGCTCCGCCGAGCTGCCCGCTGAGATCGTCTGAGCCTCAGCCTAGTTCGGCCAGGGCGGCCTTGATCTTGGCCTGCGCCTCGTCCAGCGATTCCGCTGACGGGTTGCGATCCACACCGGCGAAGCCGAAGTCGGACAGGCTGCGGGTCGGAAAGACGTGGACATGCAGGTGCGGAACTTCCAGGCCGGCGATGATCACGCCCGCGCGCTCGGTGTCGAACGCTCGGCACACCGCTTTGCCGATCTTCTGCGTCACCGCCATCACCTGGGCGAAGACGGCGCCGTCGATGTCCTGCCACTGGTCGATCTCGGCGCGGGGCACCACCAGCGTGTGGCCCTGGGTCATCGGCTCGATGGTCAAGAAGGCGACGACGTCGTCGTCCTCGTAGACGAACCGACCCGGCAGCTCCCGGTTGATGATTTTGGTGAACACGGTGGTCATGGGGTTCAGCATATGCGCCGAGTGCCAGATTAAACGGGCGCTGCTGCGTATTATCGAGGACGAGCTGATACCCATCGTGCGGGCTTGCTACGCCGGAGGCGGAGGAGATGAGATGTCATCTGTCGCAACATTTCTCAGCAGTCCTAAGGCAGTCGGAACCTGGAATCTGGATCCTGGGCAGTCCAGCATCCGATTCGAGAACGGGACCATGTGGGGCGCGCTGAAAGTTCGGGGCGCGTTCACCGAATTCACCGGCAGCGGCGAGATCAAGGACGACAAGACGGTGTCCGGCAGGGTCGATATCAAGGCCGCCTCGATCAACACCGGCTTGGGCACCCGTGACCACGACCTGCGCCGATCGAACTTCTTCAACACCGACCATTACCCCGACATCACCGTCGTGGTCAGCGGTGGGGAGCCGGCCGGCGGCGATGTCGCCCGGCTGGACGCCGAACTGACCGTCAAGGGCATCACCGGACCGTTGCCGCTGAAGGTCGAGGTGTCACCACTCGACGACGGCGGTGTACGACTGACCACCGAGACCACCGTCACCCGTAAACAGTTCGCTGTGGAAGGGAACTTTCTGGGCATGGTCGGCAACAAGACCAAGCTCAAGGCCAGTCTGGTGTTCCGGCCCGCCTAATCTTTCGTTGACTCTGCGCTGAGGGCGGGTGCTTCTCGCACTTCTTCGCCCTCAGCGCAGAGCCAACTGGTACGCGGCTCCGCCGCGCTAGCGGTCCGCTGTGCTGTAACGCGGACCCGCTTCGCCCGGCTCCGCCGCGCTAGCGATCCGCGTCGGTGTAGCGGATGATGCCGCGAATGTTCTTGCCGTCCAGCATGTCCTGGTAGCCCTCGTTGATCTGCTCCAGCTTGTACTGGCGGGTGACCATGTCGTCCAGGTTCAGCTTGCCGACCTTGTACATCGACAGCAGCTGCGGGATGTCGTACTGCGGGTTTCCGCCGCCGAAGATGGTGCCCTGCAGGTTCTTCTGCAGCAACGTCAGCATCGCCAGGTTGAGCGTGACCTGGTTCTCCAGCATGGACCCCATCGCGGTGAGCACGCAGGTGCCGCCCTTGGCGGTCAAGATCATGTAGTTGTCGACGTCGGCGCCGTGCACCTCGCCGACGGTGACGATCACCTTGCGGGCCATCAGGCCGGCGGTGACCTCCATCATGCCGCCCATCGCGGCGAAGATGTCCGGGTAGACGTGGGTGGCGCCGAACTTCAGCGCCTGGTCGCGCTTCCAGTCCACTGGGTCGATGACGAAGATGTTGCGGGCGCCGGCGTTGACCGCGCCCTGCAATGCCGACATACCCACCCCGCCGACACCGACGATCGCGACGTCTTCACCCGGGCGGATGTCGGCGCTGCGGACAGCCGATCCGTAGCCGGTGGTGACACCGCAGCCGACCAAGCACGCCACCTCGAACGGAATCGACGGGTCGATCTTCACCACCGAGGACTTGTGCACCACCATCCACGGCGAGAAAGTGCCGAGCAGTGTCATCGGGTAGACGCCTTGGCCGCGCGCGGTGACGCGGAAGGTGCCGTCGCTGACGGCCACCCCGTTGAGCAGGCCGGCGCCCAGGTCGCACAGGTTACGCAGTCCGGACTGACAGGTCGGACAGCTGCCGCAGGACGGGATGAAGGACAGCACCACGTGGTCGCCGGGGGCGATGTTCTCTACCCCGGGGCCGACTTCGGTGACGATGCCGGCGCCCTCGTGCCCGCCGAGGACCGGGAAGCCGGCCATGGGGATGCTGCCGGTCATCAGGTGGTGGTCGGAGTGGCACATGCCCGCCGCCTCCATCTGAATCTTGACCTCGTCTTTCTGGGGGTCACCGATCTCGATCTCCTCGACCGACCACGGTTTGTTGAACTCCCAGAGCAACGCACCCTTTGTCTTCACCGCAAACCTGCTTTCCTCTTGAATTTCCGGACGTCCGGCAGTCCCCTGCTCGGAGCCTATAGCCCGCTACCGGGCGGCGGGAAGGTTCTTTCGAACCCCCGCGCCCACACCGCCTGGCCGCGCCGCCGACGGCTCAGCCGTGGTAGGCGACCTGCAGATCCTTGACACCGTTGATCCAGCCGGACCGCAGTCGTTGCGGTTCGGCCAGCTTCGCGATATCCGGGAGCTGGTTGGCGATTTCGTCGAAAATCAGCCGGATCTCCATCCGGGCCAAGTTGGCGCCGATGCAGTAGTGGGTGCCCTGCCCGCCGAACGCCAGGTGC
This sequence comes from Mycolicibacter heraklionensis, assembly GCF_019645815.1. NCBI lineage: Bacteria > Bacillati > Actinomycetota > Actinomycetes > Mycobacteriales > Mycobacteriaceae > Mycobacterium > Mycobacterium heraklionense. The sequence goes on along the minus strand of NZ_CP080997.1, from coordinate 4,293,250 downwards.
GGGTTGGGGTCGCGCAGGATGTCGAAACTGAACGGCCGGTCGAAGACCTCTTCGTCGTAGTTGGCCGAGCTGTAGAACAACCCGACCCGCTGCCCTTTGCCGATGGCCACCCCGCCGATCTCGGTGTCGACCTTGGCGGTGCGCTGGAAGCAGTGCACCGGGGTTGCCCAGCGCACGATCTCGTCGACAGCGGTCTCGGGCCGCTGCCGCTTGTAGAGCTCCCACTGATCGGGGTTCTCCGCGAACGCGTTGATGCCGTGCGTCATGGCGTTGCGGGTGGTCTCGTTGCCCGCCACCGCCAGCAGGATGACGAAGAACGCGAACTCGGTTTCGCCGAGCGATTCGCCGTCGATGTCAGCCTGGACGAGGCGGGTGACGATGTCGTCGGCCGGGCAGCGCCGCCGCTGCTCGGCCATGGTGTAGGCATAGCCCATCAACTCGGCGTTGGCCATCGCCGGATCGGAGTCGAAATCCGGGTCATCGGTGTTCATGATCGAGTTGGTCCAGTGAAACAGCTTCTCCCGATCGGCCTCGGGAACCCCGAGCAGGTCGGCGATCGCCAGCAGCGGTAGTCGCATCGCGATGTCGTCGACGAAATTGCCGCTGTCCTTCTCGGCCGCCGCGGCGACGATCTCGCGGGCCGACTGGGCCAGTTTCTCCTCCAGCGCAGCGACGGACCGCGGCGTGAACAGCCGCGACACCAACTTGCGCAGCCGAGTGTGCTCGGGCGGGTCGTGGTTGATCAACAACGCTTTGGTCAAGTCCAACTGGTCGGCGGTGATGCCGTCGGGCAGCCGCATGACCGCACCCTTGGCATTGGTCGACCACACGTCGTTGTCGCGTGAGATCTCTTTGATGTGTTGGTGTTTGCTGATGACCCAGTAGCCGCCGTCGTCAAAGATGTTGCTGTGCGACGGCTGTTCGTTCCACCAGACCGGTGCCGTCTTGCGCAGCTCGGCGAACTCGGTGATCGGCATGCCGTGCAGCAGGACATCCGGGTCGGTGAAGTCGAAACCTGAACCGAACGGACAAGCTGATTGCGTTGATGTCAAGACGAACACCTTTGGTTGTCGCTGGAACACGAACCTCGCTCGGACATACACATGATGGCTAGGTGTATGACCAGGTGTCAACCGGTCTTGTGCGGAACATCGGTGACCAGACCGCCGTCCATGACGAACTCCGAGCCCGTGGCGTAGGAGGACTCGTCACTGGCCAAAAACACCACAAAGGTGGCGACTTCCTCGGATGTGCCGGGCCGGCCCAGCGGGATCGTCACCATGTCCTCGGGTAGATGCTCGGTCATCGGGGTACGGATGAAACCGGGGTGCAGCGAGTTGACCCGAATGTTGTGGCGCGCCAGTTCGAGAGCGGCGGATTTCGTCAGTCCGCGCACCGCCCATTTCGAGGCCACGTAGGGGTGCACCATCGGGGCCCCGCGCAGACCCTCGATCGATGACACATTGATGATGGACCCGCCGCCGGCGGCGATCATCGAATCGATGGAGGCCCGCATTCCCAGGAATGTGCCGTTGAGGTTCACGTCGATGACGTTGTGCCACTGGTCCAGATCGAACTTGCGCAGCGGCCCCAGCGCGACGGTCCCGGCATTGTTGACCAATACGTTCAGCTTCCCGAACGTCTCAACCGCGGTTGTCACCGCGGCAGTCCACTGCTCCGGGTCCCGGACGTCGAGATGCACATACCGCGCGGCGTCACCGAGTTCCGCCGCGAGCGCTGCGCCTTCGGTGTCCAGCACGTCGCCGATGACGACTTTGGCGCCCTCGCCGACCAACATCCGGGCGTCCGCCGCGCCCATGCCGCGTGCGCCCCCGCTGATCAGAGCTACCTTTCCGTCTACACGCCCCATCCGCATTCCGCCTTTCAGTCCAATGGTGGTTGTCTTCGGTGCCTCAGTCGCCGGTTCCCGCGATGACGGCAGGCGCGCCGACCAACGGCAGATCGAGGGTCGTGACGATGCCCGCCGGTGCTGCGACCACGGCAGGAATCGCGTTGACGACACGGCCCACACCAACGGCGATCGCGGCGTAGTTGTGATCACCGTGCCGGCTGGTCGGGCAGATATCGACGGCGTAGGACGGTTCGCCGGTGATCTCCAGCCGATAGGAGCCACCCGGCTGTGCCGGCTGCGCCCAGTCCGGCCGCAGGTCGCTGCGCAGCCGGGTGACGTGCTCGACCACGATCAGCGGCTTGCCGTCGACGATGCCGTTGATCTCGAATTTGAGTGCGGCGACACCGCCCTGGGGGATATGTCCGGCGGCGATATCGAAGGCCTCCGGGGCGGGTTCGCGTTCGCTGGCGTCGGTGATGGCATCCAACGTCACCCCCAGGCCGGCGGCCAGCTCGCGGATCGTCGCACCCCACGCGATGCTCAAGATGCCGGGCTGCAACAGCATCGGCACCTCGTCGAGGGAATTACCGAAGCCCATCACGTCGAACATGACCTCGGCCCCGTCGTAGGTCGCGTAGTCGGCGATCTCCAGGCAGCGGATCTGCTCGATGCGCTCGCAGGTGCTGGCGAATGCCAGCGGCACCAGATCAGTCACGAAGCCGGGATCGACACCGTTGACATAGACCGTCGAATTACCCTGTCGGGCCGCGTCTTCGATAGGCGCGATGAACTTGTCCGGGATGACGCCCCAGGGATATTGCAACACGCCCGGGGCGGTCCCAATAACGTTGATGCCGGCGGCCAACAGTCGGCAGACGTCCTTGAGCGCGTTGGGCAGCCGGGTGTCGCCCATCGCGCAGTAGACCGCGGCCTCGGGCAAGGCGGCGATGATCGCCTCGAAGTCGTCGGTGGCGGCGATGCCGGTGTGGACGTCGAGACCGGCGAGCTCGCCGGCATCTTGGCCCACCTTGGCTGCTGTCGAGACCCACACGCCGGTGAGCTCATAGGCGGGATTGGTGATCAGCCCGCGCAGGGCGATGCGCCCGGCATTGCCGGTGCCGATCAGGGCGACGCGTATGGCCACGAGTTCTCCTGGAAGTGAGTTGTGTTCTACCAGAGGGGAACCGGAGACTTGCCCAGCGGGTAGTAGCCGGGGAGCTTCTCGCCGGCCAGGCTGCGCTCGATGCGCTTCTGCATTCCGCTGGAGAGCTTGCCGGCGGTCATCAGATCCAGGTAGAGCTTCTGGACGTGACCGAAGTCGAAGAAGTCACGCTGCCACTCGATCTTGGCCTCGGCGTTCAGTCGAAACCAGCTGCCGCCGATGCCGTAGATCTCCGACTGGGCACCGTCGGCGTCGGTCGCGACCTGCTTCCAGAAGCCGACGATCTCCCCCTGCTTGTCGTCGATGAGCACCTTTTGGTACGGGTACTGCCAGTTGTCCAGCCCCTCCATCTCCAGTCCCAGGGCGATGTCGCGGATCTCGTCGATCCCGACGCACATGACGTCCTCTTTGGGGCCGATATTCCAGCCGTAGGTGGCGTCGTCGGCGTAGAAGTCAGCCAGTGGCCGCCAGTCGCCGGCCGCTTCGGCGTCGCGATTGGCCTGCAGCCAGCGCTCGACCCATTCTTCGAGTTGTTCGCGGGGAAAAGAGGGCATGGTTCAATCCTGTTTCTCTTCGATGGACAGAGCTCGGGTCGGGCAGGACCGCACCGCCAACTCGATCTGGCGGCGGTCGGAGTCGGGCGGCTCGGAGTCGAGGATCTCGACCTTGCCGTGCTTGGGCACCTGGAAGTAATCGGGTGCCTCCAGCTCACACATGGCGTGGCCCTGGCACAGGTCCAGGTCCACCTTCACCCTGTAGCTACCCATTTGCCGATTCCCTACTTGCTGCGTCGGCGGTAGCGGACTTTGGCCGGCCGGGCCAGCTGCACGACCATCTTGGAGTGGTCGTTGCGGTAGGTCTCGGGTGGCTGGGCCATCTCGAATTCGTACTCGCGCAGCAGAACCGAGAAGATCGCCTTGATCTGCATGGTGGCGAACGCCGCCCCCACGCAGCGGTGCCGGCCGGCGCCGAACGGGATCCACGTCCAGCGGTGGATGACGTCTTCCTCGCGCGGCTCGTTGTAGCGCTCCGGCACGAAGGCGTTCGGCTCAGGGAAGTCTTCCGGGATCCGGTTGGAGACCGCCGGTGAGGCCGCCACCATGTCGCCCTTGTGGATCGGGTAGCCGCAGACCTCGAACTCGTCCTGGGCCACCCGCATCAGGACGATCAGCGGCGGGTGCAGTCGCAGCGTCTCCTTGAGTACGTTCTCCAGATTCGGGATCTGGCGCAGCGCATGGAAACTCACCTCGGCGCCGTCGGCATAGAGCTCGTCGAGCTCCTTGATTACCGCGGCCTGGGCGTCCGGATGGCGCAACAGCTCGATCAGCGTCCATGCGGAAGTCCCCGAGCTGGTGTGATGTCCGGCGAACATCAGCGAGATGATCATCCCGGTGATCTCGTCCGCGGAGAACCGCGGGTTGCCGTTCTCGTCGGGGATCGTCACCATCACGTCGATCATGTCCCGGCGCCGCTTGTCGGTCTCCGGGTTGGCGATTCGGCCGTTCATGATGCCCTGCACCAGTTCGACCAGCTTGACGCGGGCCTCGTCGCGGCGGCGGAAGCTCTCGATCGGCAGGTACGGATCCACGTAGCACAGGGGATCGGTGCCGTTCTCCAGATCGTAGTAGGCCGCGGCGAACCGGCCGTCCAGCTCGTCGCGGAACTTCTTGCCGATCAGGCAGGCCGTCGAGGTATAGATGGTCAGCTCGGCGAAGAACTCCAACAGGTCGATCTCGCCCTCATCGCCCCAGCCTGCGATCATCTGCCGCACCTCGTGCTCGATGGTGCTGGCGTGCCGTTTCATGTGCTCGCCGCGAAGGGCGGTGTTGTGCAACATCTCCGCACGCCGTTCCGGCGACGCATCGAACACCACGCCGTTGCCGAAGATCGGGGTCATGAACGGGTAGGCCGCGGCCTGATCGAGGTCGTCGTCGGAGGATCGGAAGAAGAACTCGTTGGCTTCGGCGCCGGTCAGCAGCACCACCTTGCGGCCGGCAAGGTCGAACCAGCCGACGTCGCCGCACTCGTCGCGCACGCGCTGCATCAACGCGATCGGGTCGGTGCGGAACTCCTCGAGGTGGCCGTGCTCGGCCTCGCCCCCGGAGACCCGGGGAACCTCAGTCGTGACGCTCATGACGGCATTCCTTCCTCACCCAATTGCAGGTGTTGGCGATCGGAGGCGGTGTCGCGCAGCGGGGCCTCGGGCTGCACCTCCATGTCGACGATGTGTGCGCCGCGCGGAGTCTCGGCGACGAACGCGATGGCGCGAGCCAGGTCTTGCGGACGAAGAAAGTAGCTGTGCCGAGCCTGACCCCATTTGGCCCAGTCCTCCAGCATCGGCCCCACCTGCTCGGCCGACAGCTTCCAGCCCATCTCGGTCAGGGTCGGACCGGGGTGGACGATGGAGGCGCGTACCCCGGTGCCTTCCAACTCCATTCGCAGGTTGCGCACCATCGCGACCAGCGCGGCTTTGGCCGCGCCGTAGGCGCCCATATGCGGGCGCTGCTGCAACGCCACATCGGAGCCGACGAAGATCACGTCCCCGCGCTGGCGGGCGACCATGTCCGGCAGCACCGCGGTGGCCAGCCGGTTGGCGCCGATCAGATGGACCTGGATCTGATCGTTGAACGCCTCGGTGGGCAGCTCGTGAATGCGTCCGGGGTTCATGTCGCCAGCACCGGAGACCAGCAACTCGATCTCGCCCAGCGCGTCGATACTCTGCGCCACAAAGGATTTGACGGAGTCGGCGTCGGTCACGTCCAGGCTGAATGCCACCGCTTCGCCGCCGTTGTCGCGGATCTTGCTGACCAGGTCGGTGAGCCGGTCGGTGCGCCGCGCGCCCAGCGCGACCGGGAATCCGCGGCGCGCCAACTCTTCTGCGGTGGCGGCGCCGATACCCGAGGACGCGCCCGCCACGATGGCGGGCCGCCGGGCCGGTGATGGGTCAAAACGTGGCATTTATGCCTCCTTGACGGTGATCGGGAGGTTGGCGAAGCCGCGCACGTTGGATGAATGCACCCGCACGGCATTGGCCTCGTCGACCTGGTAGTCGCTGATCCGGCTGAACAGTTCGTCGAGCGCCACCCGGGCCTCCATCCGGGCCAGGTGCGCGCCGAGGCAGAAGTGGGCGCCGCTGCCGAAACTGAGTAGCTTGGAGCCGATGTCGCGTCCGATCTGGAACGCGTCGGGGTCATCGAAGACCCGCTCGTCGCGGTTTCCGGAACCGGGCAGCAGCAGTACCACCGAGTCGGCCGGGATGGTGGTGCCATGCAGGGTGTAGTCCTGCGCGACGGTGCGCGCCAGGATCTGGCTGGGGGTGTCGTAGCGCAGTGTCTCCTCGACCCACAGCGGGATCCTGGAGCGGTCGGCGTACAGCGGCGCCAGCTGGTCGCGGTTGCGGTGGCCCCAGTAGATGGAACTGCCCAACAGCTTGGTGGTGGTTTCGTTGCCGGCAATCACCATCAGGAACAAGAAAGCCAGAATCTCCTGGTCGCCGAGCCGGTCCCCGTCGACCTCGGTCTCCAGCAGCGCCGAGGTCAGATTGTCGGCCGGGTTCTTCTTGAAGCCGGCGATCATCTCGTTGTAGTAGGTCATCAGGTCCATCGACGCCTGAATCGCCGACTGTGGGACATCTGTCACGCCGTCCTCGCGGTGCAGCACCCCGTCGGCCAGCTCCCGGATCCGCGCCCGGTCGGCCTCCGGCACGCCCATCAGCTCGGAGATGACGTCCATCGGCAGCTTGCCGGCGAAGTCGTTGATGAAGTCGAACGAGCAGGTGCCGTCGGCGCCGGGCTGGATCGCGTTGTCCAGGTGCTGGCGCGCCAGCCGCACCACCTGCGGTTCGAGCTCGCGGATCCGGCGCGGGGTGAAGCCCTTGGACACCAGGGTGCGAAGCCGCAGATGCTGTGGGTCATCCATGGCCAGGAACGACATCACCAGCTGGGCATGCGGGCCGCGGGAGACCGGGTCCAGGGACACCCCGTCCCGGTTGGACAGCGCTTCGCTGTTGCGGAACCCGTGCAGCACATCCTGGTGGCGCGAGATCGCCCAGAAGTTGAGCTCTTCGTTGTGATAGACCGGGGCCTCGTCGCGTAGCCGCCGGTAATACGGGAACGGGTCCTCGTGGAAGTCGTAGTCGTACGGGTTGAGGACCGGTGGGGCCGTCTGCAGGCTCATCGCGATGCTCCTGATTCGAGGATCAGGCTGACCACGTAGGCCAGCCGATCGGTGATCTGGTGGTAGGTGAAGGCGCCGCTGCCGGCGTTGACCAGAGCGCCGAAGAAGGTCATCTCCAGGGCGGAGACCTTCTCCGGCTCCGCGTCCGGGCCGAACGCCGAGGTGATGCGGCGGTGGATCTCCGCGCCGATCCGATCGCGCACCGCGCGGACCGCTGGGTCGCTGTTGCCGCTGAGCAGCGCCGCCGTGCAGGCCGCGGCGACCTCAGGTTCGTCGGCGACCACCAGTGCAAGGTGCCGTAGTGCCTGGTTGACCCGACTCGGCATCGGCTCGTTGACGTCGGTGAAGTACGGGACCTGGCGCACCAGGTCCAGGTACACCTCGGCGATCAGATGGTTCTTGGACGAGAAGTAGGTGTAGGCGGTGGCCGGGGCGACCTTGGCGCGCGCGGCGACCGCGCGGACGGTCAAGTCTGCGTAGGACGTTTCCCGCAGCATCTCGACGCCGGCACGCAGCACCTTGCGGAAGGTCTCCTCCTGGCGCCGGTTGCGTGGGGCCGGATCAGTCACTGTGACTGCCGCCACCGATTCGCTGGACACGTGTCCAACGTAGCTGAAGGTGGATTTGTTAGGCAAGTCCCCAGGGAAACAAGGGTTTCAGGCTGGGAGGGTTGCGGGGGCGCCGACTGTGGGTCTAGGGTTCGAGCCGGTGATAACGGACAAGTGTCCATTTTCGCAGTGTTTCTTCACGGGGGACTGCGACCAAGCTCTGGGAGTGACTGATGGCGTTACTGGCCGACGGCGTGAGCCGGCTGCTTATCGACGGCAAGCTGACCTCGGGCGGAGCCGGCGGCTTCGCCACCGTCAACCCGGCCACCGAAGAGGTGCTCGGTGAGGCGGCCAATGCCGACACCGCCGACATGGATCGCGCCATCGGCGCGGCGCGGCGGGCCTTCGATGAGACCGGCTGGTCGACCAACACCGAACTGCGGGTGCGCTGCGTACGTCAGCTGCGTGACGCGATGCGCGAGCATGTCGAGGAGCTTCGCGATCTGACCATCGCCGACGTGGGCGCGCCCCGGATGCTGACCGCCGGGGCGCAGTTGGAAGGGCCGATCAACGACCTCAGTTTCGCCGCGGACACCGCCGAAAACTACGAGTGGACACAGGATCTCGGCCTTGCCTCGCCAATGGGCATTCCCACTCGGCGCTCGGTGGTGCGGGAGGCGGTGGGCGTCGTGGGCGCCATCACCCCGTGGAACTTTCCGCACCAGATCAACCTGGCCAAGCTAGGCCCGGCGCTGGCCGCCGGCAACACCGTCGTGCTCAAGCCCGCACCCGACACCCCATGGGTCGCCGCGGTGCTCGGCGAGCTGATCGCCGAACACACCGACATTCCACCGGGCGTGGTCAACATCGTCACCTCGACCGACCATGCGCTGGGCGCCATGCTGGCTAAAGACCCTCGGGTGGACTTGGTTTCGTTCACCGGCTCGACCGCCACCGGCCGCAGCGTGATGGCGGACGCCGCCGCCACCATCAAGAAGGTGTTCCTGGAGCTGGGGGGCAAGTCCGCCTTCCTGGTGCTCGACGACGCCGACCTGGCCGCGGCCTGCTCGGTCGCCGGGTTCTCGGTCTGCCTGCACGCCGGGCAGGGCTGCGCGATCACCACCCGGCTGGTGGTGCCGCGAGCCCGCTACGACGAGGCGGTCGCCATCGCCGCGGGCACCATGGGCTCGATCAAGCCCGGCGACCCGTCCAAGCCCGGCACCATCTGCGGCCCGGTGATCTCGGCGCGCCAGCGCGACCGGGTACAGAGCTACCTGGATCTGGCGATCACCGAGGGCGGCGAGTTCGCGTGCGGTGGTGGTCGCCCGGCTGACCAGCCCGCCGGTTTCTTCATCGAACCCACGGTGATCTCCGGGCTGACCAATGAGGCGCGGGTGGCCCGCGAGGAGATCTTCGGGCCCGTGCTCACCGTGATCCCGCATGACGGCGACGACGACGCGGTGCGCATCGCCAACGACTCGCCCTACGGGCTGTCCGGCACCGTCTACGGCGCCGACCCCGAGCGGGCAGCGGGGGTCGCGGCGCGGCTGCGGGCCGGCACCGTCAACGTCAACGGCGGAGTCTGGTACTCCGCGGATATGCCGTTCGGCGGGTACAAGCAGTCCGGCAACGGCCGCGAGATGGGCATCGCCGGGTTCGAGGAGTACCTGGAAATCAAAGCCATTGCGACAGCAGCCAACTGAGGACAATCACCGGATCAAGGAGAACAAACAGATGGGTCAATTCGACGACAAGGTGGCTATCGTCACCGGCTCCGGTGGCGGGATCGGGCAGGCCTACGCCCAGGCTCTGGCCGCCGACGGCGCCGCGGTGGTGGTCGCTGACATCAACATCGATGGCGCCAAGACCGTCGCCGACCAGATCGTCGCTGACGGCGGCAAGGCGATCGCGGTGCCGGTCGACGTCTCAGACCTCGAGTCGGCGCAGGCCATGGCGGATGCGGCCGTCGCCGAGTTCGGCGGAATCGACTACCTGGTCAACAACGCCGCGATCTTCGGTGGGATGAAGCTCGACGGCCTGCTGACCGTGCCATGGGACTACTACGAGAAGTTCATGCGAGTGAATCTCGACGGCGCACTGATCTGCACCCGGGCGGTTTACGAGCACATGACCAAGCGCGGTGGTGGCGCGATCGTCAACCAATCCTCCACCGCGGCATGGGTGTACTCAAATTTCTACGGTCTGGCCAAGGTCGGGGTCAATGGTCTGACCCAGCAGCTCTCCCGCGAACTGGGCTGGCGCAACATCCGGATCAATGCGATCGCGCCCGGGCCGATCGACACCGAGGCCAACCGGACCACCACCCCGCAGGCCATCGTGAAGCAGATGGTGCAGCAGCTGCCGTTGGCCCGGATGGGCACGCCGGAAGATCTCGTCCCGATGTGTCTGTTCCTGCTGTCAGACCAGGCGTCGTGGATCACCGGCCAGATCTTCAACGTCGACGGCGGACAGATCATCCGCTCATGAGCACGTCCGAGGAAGCTCCCCGCCTGGGCTACATCGGTCTGGGAAACATGGGTGCGCCGATGGCCAAGCGTTTGGTCGACTGGCCTGGCGGCGTAACGATTTTCGACCTGCGGACCGAGGCGATGACGCCACTGGCTGAGGCCGGGGCCGGTGTCGCCGGCAGCGTTGCCGAGGTCGGCGCGAACACCGACATCATCAGCATCACGGTGCTCGACGACGCCCAGGTCCGCCAGGTGGTCGCCGAACTGGTGCCGACGGCGAAGCCGGGCACCGTCATCGCGATCCACTCGACGATCGCCGATACCACGGCCGCTGAGCTGGCCGAGGAACTCAAGCGCCACGGCATTCACGTCGTCGACGCACCGGTCAGCGGTGGTGCCGGGGCGGCCGAGAAGGGCCAACTGGCAACCATGGTCGGCGCCGATCGCGCCGTCTACGAGCAGATCAAGCCGGCATTCAAGCAGTGGGCATCATTGGTGATCCACGCCGGGGAACCTGGCGCCGGAACGCGAATGAAGTTGGCGCGCAACATGTTGACGTTCACCGCCTACGCAGCGGCCGGCGAAGCCATGAAGTTGGCCGAGGCGGCCGGACTCGACTTGCAGGCGCTGGGCCGGGTGGTGCGTCACACCGATGCGCTCACCGGTGGTCCCGGCGCGATCATGCTGCTGGACTCGACCACACCCCTGGCGCCCGACCACTTCCTGTACAACGCCTTCACCCACACGCGCGGACTTGGGGAGAAAGACCTCAGCCTGGCACTGGGATTGGGCCAGGCTACCGGTGTCGACCTTCCGCTTGCCCGGGTTGCGCTGGCCGAACTCGCCGCCGGCCTGGGCGTTCCGCACTCCAAGGACTAGGAGAGATCTGATGGACGAACTGCGCCGTACCGGGCTGGCCAAGATGAACGAGGTCTATGCCTGGGAGATGCCCGACATGCCGGGTGAGTACTTCGCGCTGACCGCCGATCACTTGTTCGGCCGAATCTGGAGCCGCCCGGGGCTTTCCATGCGCGACAAGCGCCTGATGACGCTGACGGTGGTGACCGCGGTGGGGGAGAAGGACCTGGCCGAGATCCAGGTCAACGCCGCGCTGCACAACGGCGAGCTTACCGAGGACGAGCTGCGCGAGATGGCCATCTTCATCACCCACTACGTCGGTTTCCCGCGCGGATCAGGGCTGAATGCCGTGGTGGAAAAGGTAATAGCCAAGCGGAACAAGGCCGCCGCCGAGGGTAAGTCGGAGGACAAGAAGGCCAACGTGGCGGCCGTGCTGGATAAGCAGAAGGGCGAGTGACCGACACCTTGCTCGCCCGGCGGGCAGCCGTCGTGGTCGGCGGCAGCCGGGGCATCGGCCGAGCGGTGGCTGAATTGCTGGCGGCGTCCGGAGCCGGGGTGGTGGTGAATGGCCGGGACCCGGATGCGGTGGACGACACCGTCGGGGTGATCACCGGCTCGGGTGGGCGGGCGATCGGTCTGGCCGGCGCCGCCCATGTCGAGGCGACCGCCGTGGCGCTGGTCCAGGCCTGCCGGGACGAGTACGGCAGCGTCGATGTGCTGATCAACTGCGCCGGCGTCGCCGAGCCGCCCGGCTCCTCGATCCTGTCGGTCTCCACCGAGCAATTCCAGAACCTGCTCGACGCACATTTGGGCACGGCTTTTCAGACGTGCCGGGCGGCCGCCCCGATCATGGCCGAGCAACGCCGCGGCTCGATCGTCAACAGCGGTTCGGTGGCATTCCTGGGCGATTACGGCGGTACCGGTTATCCCGCCGGCAAGGGCGCGATTAATGGCCTGACCGTGGCGGTGGCCGCCGAGCTCGCGCCCTACGGGGTGCGGGCGAACGTCGTCTGTCCCGGCGCGAAGACACGGTTGTCCACCGGCGATGAGTATGAGAAACACATCCGTGACCTGAACGCCAGGGGCCTGTTGGATGAGGTCAGCATGCGGGCGTCGCTGGACCCGGCCCCCGCCGATTACGTCGCCCCGCTGTACGCCTACCTGGCCAGTGACTTGTCTGTCGGGGTGAGCGGGTCGGTGTTCCTGGCTTCGGGAGGCTTCCTGGGCCGTTTCGAGCGGCCGGTCCCCGCGGTGCTGGGGTATCGCGATCACCAGCGCTTTTCGCCGTGGTCTCTCGACGAGCTGCACGCGATGGTGACGAACCGCTGACACGACGGGACGTGGGCGATGGCCTTCCCGACGTCGTGGCGCAGACACCTTAGGGGCTTTGGCGGGCTTTCGCATCAAGGGGCACGCGATCGGCCTGCCCTCGAGCCGTCTTCGACCCACCTACGTCGGGGCGGGGCCCATCGGACCTGAGAGTCGTGTGTGGGCGGCGCCTGGGCGTGCTAGTCGGCTATCTGGTCGGCGGGGCAGCGACCGGCCGAAACGTCACCTTTTGGCTGGAGCGCCGCCTGAAACCCGTGGTGGCTGAGATGACAGAGAAGTGGAAAAAAGTCGCGAACCACTTACCGGGTGTGGCGGCCGGTGTCTACCCCATTACGCTTCCGTCGAAGGATTGACTACCTGCGTGCCCGGCACCTCTTAGGGCAAATCGATGATTCCGTTAGTAAACCTATGATAAACCTCACTTTTGCGGTCTATTGTGATGGACTTCATTCGCCAAGTGAACGCGACCTGGTCTTTTAGGGCTATTTCGGTCATGTTTTTTCCACGGCAGGACACTTCTCTCCCGTTTCGAGTGGCGGGCTCCAGTACTCGTCGGTAACTTCCGTCTTCGCGGAATCTTTCCGCATCCTCAGGTAGAGGACACGCCATCCGGGAGCAGGTACGACGTGACTCGTCAGCGCAACAGCAAGGGCAATGGTCGATCGCAGGGCCAGCACGTGTGCGGTGACGCTGTTCGTTCGCCTCGTGGTCGGCGTGTGGTGGGGGCGTCGAGTGTTGTGGCGGCGTTTTTGGGGTTTGGGGTGGGGTCGGTGCCGGTGGCGTCGGCGGATGGTTTTGATTTGTTGGATCCGGTGTTTTGGTCGGAGTTGTCGGATCCGGGTTCGGCGTTGTGGGTGGGGTGGGCGGAGCCGGGTGCGGCTGATGGTGGGTTCATTGTTGATGCGTTTGAGCAGTTCGATGTGGCGGTGGCGTCGTTCTATCACGAGGATCTGTATCTGCCGCTGTATGACCTGACGCAGGATTTTATTGCTGGTAATCAGCAGTTTTTGGACTTGATCAACCAGCCGTTTGTGGACTTGTTCGGTCGGGAGTTGATCGGTAACGGTGTTGATGGGTTCACCGGGTCCAATGACTCGTTGTTCGGGTCGTTGGGGTGGTTCGGCAATCTGGGTGATGGCGGGTTTTTGTTTGGTGATGGTGGTGTCGGTGCTGCGGGGGTGGCCGGGATCGCTGGTGGTGCCGGTGGTGTGGGTGGCGCTGCGGGCATGTTCGGCAATGGCGGCGCCGGTGGTGTGGGTGTTGAGGGTGGTGATGGTGGCGCTGGTGGTGTGGGTGGTTGGTTGTTCGGTGATGGTGGCGCCGGTGGTGCGGGTGGGGCCTCGGTTGATGCGTTGCTGGCCGGCGGTAATGGTGGTGCCGGTGGTGATGTGGTCAGCCTGTTGGGGTTCGGTGGTGCGGGGGGTGCTGGGGGTGCGGGCGCGGTCGGTGCGGCGGGTGTAGCGGGTGTTGATGGGGTGGTGGGGGCGCTCAATGGCACCGCTGGTGGTGATGGGCTGGTCGGTGGCTTGGGTGGCAATGGTGGTGCTGGTGGCGCGGCCGGGTGGGTGCTGGGTATCGGTGGTGTGGGTGGCGCTGGTGGTGTGGGTGGCACCGGTGGCGCCGGTGGTGGCGGTGGCGCGGGTGGGGTGAGTCTGGATGATCTGGGCGGCAATGGTGGTGCCGGTGGGGTGGGTGGCGATGGTGGTGCGGGTGGTCGTGGTGGTGTCGGGGGTGTGGGTGGGCATTTCGGTGCTGCCGGTGATGGTGGTGTGGGGGGTAATGCGGGTCTGGCTGGTGATGGTGGCGCTGGGGGTCTGGGTGGTGATGGCCTCCTGGGTGGTGGTGATGGTGGTGATGGCGGCGCGGGCGGGCAGATCGGCACTGTTGTCGGTCTCGGTGGTGCTGCGGGTGAGAAGTTCATGTCGTGGTTGTGGGGCAATGCGGGGCGCCCGGGTGCTGATGGGCAGGTCCCGTCGGGGATCAGTGGCAATGGTGGGGTCGGGGGTGCTGGTGGTAACGGCACCGGCGTGTTGGCTAATGGTGATGGCGCTTCTGGTGGTGCGGGTGGTGTCGGGGGTGATGGTGGTGCGCACGGCAACGGCGCTACCGGTGGTCTCGGCGGTAATGGTTTCGCCGGCCTGACCGGCGCGGATGCCACCACCGCGGGGGGTTCCGGGGTTTCGGGCGGCAACGGTGGGGCCGGTGGCGCGGGTGGTGCGGGTGGCTCCGGTGGTGCGGTGGTCGGTAACGCTGGCTCCGGTGGTGCTGGTGGTAAGGGCGCTGCGGGTGGTGCTGGCGGTGCGGGTGCTGAGGGCGCGGCGGGCTCGTTCGCTGATGGTGGTGATGGCAACGGTGGGGCCGGTGGGGACGCCGGCAATGGTGGCGCCGGGGGTGCCGGTGGTGCCGGCGGTGCGGCCGGTAGCGCCAGCAATGGCGCGGCCGGTGCTGCCGGTGGTGGTGGTGCGGCCGGGGATGGTGGTAATGCCGGTGCTGCGGGTGCTGGTGGTGCGGGTGCCGCGGGTACGGCGGAGCATCCGGATGCCGGTGCTGGTGGTGTTGGTGGCAACGGTGGGGACTTCGGTGCCGGCGGTGCTGGCGGCGCTAATGGTGATGGCAGCACCACGGTCGCTGATGGCCTGGACGGGTCGGGCAGCGCCGGGGGTAATGGTGGTGTGGGTGGGGATGGGTTCTTGGGCACCAATGGTGTCGCGGGCAGTGTTAATGGCACCGGTGGTGGCCAGGGCGGGGCTGGTGGTGATGGTGGCGCCGGCGGTTTGCAGGCTGATGGTTCGTCCGCCGCGCAGGGTGTTGGTGGTGCTGGTGGTGATGGTGGCGCCGGGCGGTAACGGCTTCAACGGGTTCAACGGGGCGGTGCCGGGTGGGGATGGCACCAACGCCGGTGATGGTGGTGCTGGTGGTCACGGCGGTGTGGGTGGGCACGGTTCGGTTGACGGCGCCCACGGCATCGGTGGTTTGGGCGGTAACGGCGGCAATGGTGGTAACGGCGCTGATGGTGGTGACGGCGCGAACGGCGATGGCCAGCATGCGGGCGGGTATGCCGGCCAGGACGGCGGCCATGGGGGCAATGCGGGTAAGGGGGGTGCCGGCGGTGACAGTGGTGGCGGCACCACCTCGGCCAGCGGTAGCGATGGTGTGGCCGGGGTCGGCGGTAACGGTGGCCGCGGCGGCACCGGATTGGATGGGGTCAACGGCACCGCGCAGAATCCTGATGGCACCGCCGGTGGGGCGGGTGGGGCCGGGGGTAACGGCGGTCAGGGTGGTCTGGAGGCCGACGGCACCACGGCGGCCACGACCGGCAATGGTGGTGCCGGTGGCTTGGGTGGCCGTGGTGGTAACGGCCTTAACGGTGCTAATGGGGATGAGCCGGGCTCGGCGGGCACCCGCGGTGGCAATGGTGGCGCCGGCGGCGCCGGCGGTGTCGGGGGGACCGGCACGGTCGAGGGTGCGCACGGTGCCGGTGGGGTCGGTGGTAACGCCGGCAATGGTGGCAACGGTGCCGCCGGCGCTAATGGCGCCGACGGCACTGCCCAGCACACCGCCGGTTATGCCGGTCAAGACGGCGGCGCCGGCGGTAACGCCGGTGTCGGGGGTGCTGGTGGGGACAGTGGTGGCGGTGCCACCGCCGCGGACGGTAGTGACGGGATCGCCGGGAAGGGCGGTGCCGGTGGCCTGGGTGGTACCGGTCTGGATGGGGTCAACGGTGACGCGCAGAACCCGGATGGGACTGCCGGTGGGGCGGGTGGCGCCGGGGGTAACGGTGGCGCTGGTGGCCTGGAGGCCGATGGCAGCACGCAGGCCACGGACGGTGCTGGTGGTGCTGGTGGTGCGGGTGGCCGTGGGGGTAGTGGCTTCAACGGTGCTAATGGGGCGACCCCGGGGGCTGATGGCACCCGGGGGGGCAATGGTGGCGCCGGGGGCGCCGGTGGGGTTGGGGGCACCGGTAGCTCTACTGGTGCGCATGGGACTGGGGGTGTGGGGGTAACGCTTAACAATGGTGGTGCCGGCGCTGATGGCGCGGACGGCGCGAACGGCACGGCCCAGCACACCGGCGGGTATGCTTACCAGGACGGCGGCAAGGGCGGCAACGCCGGCATCGGGGGTGCTGGGGGTGACAGTGGTGGCGGCACCACCGCCGCGAACGGTAGTGACGGCACCGCCGGCAAGGGCGGTAACGGTGGTGTGGGTGGCACCGGCCTGGACGGCGCCAACGGCACCCTCCAGAATCCCGACGGCACCGCCGGCGGTGCCGGTGGTGTCGGCGGTAATGGTGGCGCTGGGGGTGTGAACACCGACGGCTCGCACGCCACCACCGGCAATGGTGGTGCCGGTGGCCAGGGCGGCCGCGGTGGTAACGGCATCAACGGCAGCAATGGTGATGCGCCCGGCGCCGACGGCACCCGTGGTGGCAATGGTGGCACTGGTGGGGCCGGCGGGGTCGGGGGTAGCGGCACCCAGGCCGGTGCGCACGGCGCCGGGGGGGTCGGGGGTAACGCCGGCAACGGTGGTGCCGGCGCGGACGGCGCCAACGGCGCCAACGGTGATGCGACCCACCAGGCCGGTTACGCCGGTCAAGACGGTGGTGCTGGGGGCAACGCCGGTAAGGGCGGCGCCGGGGGTGACAGTGGGGGCGGCACCACCGCCGCCGGCGGCACCTCCGGCATCGCCGGACAAGGCGGCAACGGTGGTATCGGTGGCACCGGCCTCGACGGCACCAACGGCACCGCCGCCAGCATCAACGGCACCGCAGGCGCAGCCGGCGGCGCCGGCGGCAACGGCGGCAAAGGCGGCGTGCAGGCTGACGGCACCTCCCAGGCGACCGACGGCAATGGTGGCGCCGGTGGTGCTGGTGCTGGTTCCAATGGTGGTGACGGGACTGCGGGTTCGCTCAACGGTGGTGCGGGTGACCGGGGCGAGGACGGCACGGATGGCTCGCGTGGTGGCAATGGTGGTGCCGGTGGTGCTGGGGGTGTGGCGGGTACCGGTGCTCACAATGGTGTTGCTGGTGTTGGTGGCGTGGGTGGTAACGCGGGCAGTGGTGGCAACGGTGGCGATGGTGGTGCCGGTGGCAGCGGTGGTAGTGGTTTTGCGCAGTCCGGTGCGGGCTTGGCTGGTGGCGATGGTGGCGCTGGTGGTGCCGGTGGCGATGGTGGTGCCGGTGGTTTGGCGGGCGTTGCGGGTGCTGGTGGTGTCGGTGGTGATGGCACGCGGGCTGCTGATGGGGCTGCGGGCAGCGATGGTGTGCAGGGCCTCGGTGGTGTGGGTGGTAACGCGGCAATGGTGCCGATGGCACTGATGGGGCGGCGGGTCGTGATGGCCTGAGCAACGGCAACCCGTCGGTTGATGGGGAGGCCGGTCAGGCCGGTGGTGCTGGGGGTAACGCCGGTGCCGGTGGTGCTGGGGGCTCCGGGCGTGGGGGCCAGGCCGCTTCGGGTGTCGATGGCACTGCGGGTGTGGGTGGCAATGGTGGTGCCGGTGGTCGGGGTGCTGATGGTGTCGATGGCGTTGCCGGTGCGGTGGATGGCACCGCGGGTGGCAATGGTGGTGCCGGTGGCAATGGTGGCCAGGGTGGTCTGAGCGCCGACGGGGTGACCCGGGTTGCTGATGGTGATGGCGGCAATGGTGGTGTCGGTGGTGCGGGTGGTCACGGCGCCAACGGTGGTGCCGGTTCCCAGGGTGGGGCTGGTTCCAATGGTGGTGACGGGACTGCGGGTTCGCTCAACGGTGGTGCGGGTGACCGGGGCGAGGACGGCACGGATGGCTCGCGTGGTGGCAATGGTGGTGCCGGTGGTGCTGGGGGTGTGGCGGGTACCGGTGCTCACAATGGTGTTGCTGGTGTTGGTGGCGTGGGTGGTAACGCGGGCAGTGGTGGCAACGGTGGCGATGGTGGTGCCGGTGGCAGCGGTGGTAGTGGTTTTGAGCAGTCCGGTGCGGGCTTGGCTGGTGGCGATGGTGGCGCTGGTGGTGCCGGTGGCGATGGTGGTGCCGGTGGTTTGGCGGGCGTTGCGGGTGCTGGTGGTGTCGGTGGTGATGGCACGCGGGCTGCTGATGGGGCTGCGGGCAGCGATGGTGTGCAGGGCCTCGGTGGTGTGGGTGGTAACGCCGGCAATGGTGCCGATGGCACTGATGGGGCGGCGGGTCGTGATGGCCTGAGCAACGGCAACCCGTCGGTTGATGGGGAGGCCGGTCAGGCCGGTGGTGCTGGGGGTAACGCCGGTGCCGGTGGTGCTGGGGGCTCCGGGCGTGGGGGCCAGGCCGCTTCGGGTGTCGATGGCACTGCGGGTGTGGGTGGCAATGGTGGTGCCGGTGGTCGGGGTGCTGATGGTGTCGATGGCGTTGCCGGTGCGGTGGATGGCACCGCGGGTGGCAATGGTGGTGCCGGTGGCAATGGTGGCCAGGGTGGTCTGAGCGCCGACGGGGTGACCCGGGTTGCTGATGGTGATGGCGGCAATGGTGGTGTCGGTGGTGCGGGTGGTCACGGCGCCAACGGTGGTGCCGGTTCCCAGGGTGGGGCTGGTTCCAATGGTGGTGACGGGACTGCGGGTTCGCTCAACGGTGGTGCGGGTGACCGGGGCGAGGACGGCACGGATGGCTCGCGTGGTGGCAATGGTGGTGCCGGTGGTGCTGGGGGTGTGGCGGGTACCGGTGCTCACAATGGTGTTGCTGGTGTTGGTGGCGTGGGTGGTAACGCGGGCAGTGGTGGCAACGGTGGCGATGGTGGTGCCGGTGGCAGCGGTGGTAGTGGTTTTGAGCAGTCCGGTGCGGGCTTGGCTGGTGGCGATGGTGGCGCTGGTGGTGCCGGTGGCGATGGTGGTGCCGGTGGTTTGGCGGGCGTTGCGGGTGCTGGTGGTGTCGGTGGTGATGGCACGCGGGCTGCTGATGGGGCTGCGGGCAGCGATGGTGTGCAGGGCCTCGGTGGTGTGGGTGGTAACGCCGGCAATGGTGCCGATGGCACTGATGGGGCGGCGGGTCGTGATGGCCTGAGCAACGGCAACCCGTCGGTTGATGGGGAGGCCGGTCAGGCCGGTGGTGCTGGGGGTAACGCCGGTGCCGGTGGTGCTGGGGGCTCCGGGCGTGGGGGCCAGGCCGCTTCGGGTGTCGATGGCACTGCGGGTGTGGGTGGCAATGGTGGTGCCGGTGGTCGGGGTGCTGATGGTGTCGATGGCGTTGCCGGTGCGGTGGATGGCACCGCGGGTGGCAATGGTGGTGCCGGTGGCAATGGTGGCCAGGGTGGTCTGAGCGCCGACGGTTCCGCGCATGCTGCGTCGGGGGCGGGTGCTGACGGTGGTGCTGGTGGTCAGGGCGGCAACGGTGTTGATGGTGCGGCCGGCTCGTTTGTGACCGGTGATGGCAATGGTGGCGCCGGTGGTAGCGGTGGCTCCGGTGGTAACGGTGGCGCTGCCGGTACGGGGTCGACCAATGGTGTTGTGGGTGCTGCGGGCTCGGGGGGCAATGCCGGTAACGGTGGTGTTGGTGCTGCCGGTGATGCGGGCAGTGCCGGTGTCGCGGGTGTGAACAACGGTGCCGGTGGCGCCGGGCATGACGGTGGTAACGGCGGCAACGCCGGTATCGGCGGTAAGGCCGGCACCGGTACCGGCGCGGCCACTGACGGCACCAACGGTTCGGCGGGTGTCGGTGGTGCCGGCGGTAAGGGCGGTGACGGTGCCGCGGGTGTCAACGGTGTCAACGCCGGTGACAGTGGTACCTCCGGGGGTAACGGTGGCAAGGGCGGCAATGGTGGCCAGGGTGGTCTGAGCGCCGACGGTTCCACGCATGCTGCCTCGGGTGCGGGTGCTGATGGTGGTGCTGGTGGTAAGGGCGGCAACGGTGTTGATGGTGCGGCCGGCTCGTTTGTGACCGGTGATGGCAATGGTGGCGCCGGTGGTAGCGGTGGCTCCGGTGGTAACGGTGGCGCTGCCGGTACGGGGTCGACCAATGGCGTTGTGGGTGCTGCGGGCTCGGGTGGCAATGCCGGTAACGGTGGTGTTGGTGCTGCCGGTGATGCGGGTACGACCGGTGTCGCGGGTGTGAACAACGGTGCCGGTGGCGCCGGGCATGACGGTGGTAACGGCGGTAACGCCGGTATCGGCGGTAAGGCCGGCACCGGTACCGGCGCGGCCACCGACGGCACCAACGGTTCGGCGGGTGTCGGTGGTGCCGGCGGTAAGGGCGGTGACGGTGCTGCGGGTGTCAACGGTGTCAACGCCGGTGACAGTGGTACCTCCGGTGGTAACGGTGGCAAGGGCGGCAATGGTGGCCTGGGTGGTCTGCAGGCCGACGGTTCCACGCATGCTGCCTCGGGTGCGGGTGCTGATGGTGGTGCCGGTGGTAAGGGCGGCAACGGTGTTGATGGTGCGGCCGGCTCGTTTGTGACCGGTGACGGCAACGGCGGCGCCGGTGGTAGCGGTGGCTCCGGTGGTAACGGTGGCGCTGCCGGTACGGGGTCGACCACGGGTGTTGTGGGTGCTGCGGGCTCGGGTGGCAATGCCGGCAACGGTGGTGTTGGTGCTGCCGGTGATGCGGGCAGTGCCGGTGTCGCGGGTGTGAACAACGGTGCCGGTGGCGCGGGGCATGACGGTGGTAACGGCGGCAACGCCGGTATCGGCGGTAAGGCCGGCACCGGTACCGGCGCAGCCACCGACGGCACGAATGGCACCGCGGGTGTCGGTGGTGCTGGCGGTAAGGGCGGTGACGGTGCCGCGGGTGTCAACGGTGTCAACGCCGGTGACAGCGGTACCTCCGGTGGTAACGGCGGCCAGGGCGGCAATGGTGGCCTGGGTGGTCTGACCGCGGACGGGGTGACCCGGGCCGCTACCGGTGCGGGTGCTGATGGTGGTGCTGGTGGTCAGGGCGGCAACGGTGTTGACGGTGCGGCCGGCTCGTTTGTGACCGGTGATGGCAATGGTGGCGCCGGTGGCAATGGTGGCTCCGGTGGTAACGGTGGCGCTGCCGGTACGGGGTCGACCAATGGTGTTGTGGGTGCTGCGGGTTCGGGTGGCAATGCCGGTAACGGTGGTGTTGGTGCTGCCGGTGATGCGGGTACGGCTGGTGTCGCGGGTGTGAACAACGGTGCCGGTGGCGCCGGGCATGACGGTGGTAACGGCGGTAACGCCGGTATCGGCGGTAAGGCCGGCACCGGTACCGGCGCGGCCACCGACGGCACCAACGGTTCGGCGGGTGTCGGTGGTGCCGGCGGTAAGGGCGGTGACGGTGCTGCGGGCACCGATGCCAGCAGCTCGGCCAACCCCAACGGTGGCACCGGTGGTAACGGTGGCAAGGGCGGCAGCGGCGGTGTCGGTGGTTTGCAGGCCGACGGTGCTACGCGAGCTGCTGATGGTCAGGGTGCTGATGGTGGCGCCGGTGGTCGGGGTGGTAATGGCTTCACCCAGGCGGCGGGCAGCTCGGCCAACGGTGGCAACGGTGGCCAGGGTGGCGTCGGTGGTGCCGGTGGTGACCGGGGCGCGGTGGCGGCCAGTGGCGGCGCCGGTGGCCAGGGCGGCAACGCCGGCAACGGCGGCAGCGGTACCGATGGCAGCACCGGTACGAACGCCACGACTGCCGGGGCTACCGGCGGCAAGGGTGGTGATGGAACCAACGGCGGCAATGGCGGCAACGGCGGCAAGGGCGGTGCGGGCGGGGCCAGTGGCACCGCCAGTAACGGCACGGCCAACCACCACGGTGTTGGTGGTGTCGGCGGGAACGCCGGCAGCGGCGGCAACGCCGGTAACGGTGGCGCCGGTGGCAACGGTCTCGGTGGCGGTACCGGCGCGGCCGCGGGCAGTGGTGGCGTCGGTGGTACCGGTGGTAACCGGGGCGCTGCGGGCACCGCGGGTGCCGGTGGCGACAGCGGTGGTGGGCAGTCGGCCGCCAGTGGCCAGGCGGGTGTGGCCGGTACTGCCGGTGGCAATGGTGGTAAGGGCGGTGCCGGTGGTGACGGCACCACGCTGGCCAGTGGCGTCGGCCAAAACGGTGGTGCCGGCGGTAAGGGCGGCAGCGCTGGCTCGATCGGTGATGGCGGCGACGGCGGTGACGGCGGCAAGGGCGGAACGGGTGCCAACGGCACCAGCCCCGGGGGCACTCCGGGGGGCACCAACGCCACGGCCGGTAAGGCCGGTGGTAACGGCGGCGCCGGTGGTGTCGGCGGTAACGCGACCTTCGGCGACGCTGGCGACGGCGGTAACGGTGGCGTCGGTGGCACCGGCGGCAACGGCGGTCAGGCCGGCTTTGAGGACCACCAGCTTCCCGGCGCGGACGCCACTCAGAACTCCGGCGCCCTGCACGCGGCCGCGGCCGGTAACGGTGCCAACGGCGGTAACGGTGGCGCTGGCGGCGCCGGTGGCACGACCGCTGGTGGCGGCAGCAACGGCACCCTCGGCAACGGTGGTGACGGTGGCAAGGGCGGCAACGGCGGCGACGCCTTCAACCCGCTGCTGGGCAGCACCGGCAATGGTGGCGCCAAGTTCATCGACCCGAACGGCAATGGCCAGGGAGCGGCCGGTACCGGTGGTAACGGCGGGACCGGTGGCACCGGGTATCACGCCGGCGCTGGTGGTGCCGGTGGCAACGGTGGTAACGGCAACACCGGCGCTGGCGCTGACGGTGGCAAGGGCGGCAACGGTGGTGTCGGCGGCGCGGCGACTGCGATCGCCAGCGGCGGTGACGGCGTGGGCGGCAAGGGTGGCAACGGTGGCGATGGCGGTGCCGCGGGCACCATCGTCTGGGGTGACCCGAGCAAGAGCACGTCCACCAACAACGGCAACATCTCCGGGCCGACCGGTCGCGGAACGGGCGCAGTCGGTGCTGCCGGGGCCAGGGCCACGGTCGGCGGTGCAGGTGGTGTCGGCGGTGCGGGTGGTTCCGGCGGCGCCACCGGAATCGGCGGCGATGGCGGCACGGGCGGCAACGGTGGCGGCGCGAACCAGCCGACCATCTCCAGCAGCGCCTACCCGACACCTAACGGTGGTGCCGGCACCACGGAGGGTAAGGCCACGGCCGGTGCCGGTGGCGCCGGTGGTGCCGGCGGCAACGGCGGGGGTGGCGGAGGCCAGGGCGGTTCTGGCGGTTCCGGCGGCAACTCGACGGCCACTACCAACGCCGGCGGCAAGGGTGGTGCCGGCGGTGCCGGCGGCGGCAAGAGTTCCACCGGCAGCGGCGGGGGCGCCAGCGGCACCAGCGGTTCGTCCGCCAGCGGCAACACCGGCGGCAAGGGCGGTACCGGAGGCGGCTAAGGGACTGCGTAGGCCCGACCTACAACGCGAGAGCCCCGCACACACCAGGCGCGTGCGGGGCTCTCTCCTTATATATCCTTTGTCTCGCGTCCCGCCGATGACGAAGCGAGGCGAACTCAGAGAGGAGTAGCGCCCATGCGCGTCCTGGTGATCGGTTCCGGCGCCCGGGAACATGCGTTACTCCTAGCCCTTCGCAACGACCCGAAGGTCGATCACTTGGTGATCGCGCCCGGCAACGCCGGTACTGCGGCCCTGGCAGAGCAGCGCGACATTGACATCACCTCGGCGGCGGCGGTCACCGCCTTGGCCCGCGACGTCGAGGCCGACCTGGTGGTGATCGGCCCGGAGGTGCCGCTGGTCTTGGGTGTGGCAGATGCGGTGCGTGCCGCCGGCATCGCCTGTTTCGGCCCGTCGCAGGACGCCGCTCGCATCGAAGGTTCCAAGGCGTTCGCCAAGGACGTGATGGCCGCCGCCGGGGTGCGCACCGCCCGCTCGGAGATCGTCGACAGCCCCGCTGACCTGGACGCCGCCCTGACCCGGTTCGGTCCTGATGCCGGAGAGGCGGCCTGGGTGGTCAAGGACGACGGGCTGGCGGCCGGCAAGGGCGTAGTGGTGACCGCAGATCGGGCAGCGGCCCGGGCCCACGCCGCCGGGCTGCTCGACAGTGGCCATCCGGTGCTCTTGGAATCCTTCCTGGACGGTCCCGAGCTGTCCCTGTTCTGTGTGGTCGACGGCGCCACCGTGGTGCCGCTGCTGCCGGCGCAGGACTTCAAGCGGGTCGGCGACGGCGACAGCGGACCCAACACCGGCGGCATGGGTGCATACGCCCCGCTGCCGTGGTTGTCGCGGGAGGCGGTGGCCGGCATTGTCAGTGACGTCGTCGAACCCGTCGCGGCCGAACTGCTCCGGCGGGGCAGCCGGTTCACCGGTTTGCTGTACGCAGGTCTGGCGATGACCTCGACCGGACCGGCGGTGGTCGAATTCAATTGCCGCTTCGGCGATCCGGAGACCCAGGCGGTGCTGGCACTGTTGGAATCGCCACTCGGGCAGTTGCTGTATGCCGCCGCCACCGGCGGACTGAGCGAGTTCGGCGCGTTGCGCTGGCGGGATGCCGCGGCGGTGACAGTGGTGCTGGCCGCGGAGAACTACCCAGGCCGGCCGCGCGTCGGCGACGTGATCGTGGGCGCCGAGGCCGACGGGGTGTTGCACGCCGGTACCGCGCGTCGCGACGACGGGGCGGTGGTGTCTTCCGGTGGGCGGGTGCTGTCGGTGGTGGGCGTCGGAGACGACCTGAGTGCTGCGCGTGCCGATGCCTACCGGATCCTCAATTCAATTCGTTTGCCGGGAAGTCACTTCCGCAGCGACATCGGCGCGGCTGCCGCCGAGGGGAAGATCCAGGTCTGACCGCGGGGGCCTACCGCTATCCTGGGTGACATGGCTGACGAAACTGAACCGGAGTCCACCGAATCCGTAAAGCAGGATCCCCCGGCGAAAAGTGCCGGTACGGACAAACGGCGGTCAGCTCCCACCCCGGCCCCGGTGCCGGCGCCGTCGAGCCTTCGCCCCCTGCTGATCGCTGGGGCGGTCGGACTGGTTGCCGGTCTCATCGGCGGCGCGGCCGTCGCCGGTTTCTGGCACCCGTCGGGTGGTTCGTCCTCGGGTGGTTCCGGCAAGTTCAGCGGTGAGCAGGTCGACAGCGCGAAGAAGGACGTGTGCGGCGCGGTCGTGCTTGCCCGTCAAGCGGTGGCCAACAACATGCACATGAAGAACCCGGACCCGGAGAACCCCATCGCCCAGCTCGCGGTGGCGGCCAACGCCCGGTTGTCGCTGACCGCGGGTGCGGCGTATCTGCGTGGCCGGCTGGAGGCGGACCCTGCGACACCGCAAGACATCGCGGACACCACCGAGAAGATGGCCGGTGCGCTGGAGCGTCTGAACCTGAGCTACCTTGTCGGACAACCGAATTCGGAGCGCGAGCAGCTGGGTCATGACCTCGATTCGCACATCACCGCGCTGGGCAAGCTCTGCCAGTAACCCCGTTGGGGTTATCCCTCAGAGCCCGAACAGGGCCAGTGGGTCTGTTGCGAACATGGCGCCTGCGTCATCGAGGCCGGTAAAGGCGTCGCCCGGGTCGAGTGGGTTCGCGGCGGAGAACATGTCGAACCATGAGCTCAGATCGACATTGCCGAACGGCGTTACCAGGGTGTCGGTGACGGTGCCGTCGTCGCCGGGCGTGGCGATGTAGATGTTCTGCCAACCGCCGCCGAAGTTCAGGACGTCGTAGACCGTTCCTGCCGCGGGCAGCAGCGAGGCGTCCACGCCGTCGGCAGCGGCGATGCTCGCCACGGTGAACTCGGTGTTGGCCATCCCCAACAAGTTCGACACATTCACGCCGGTGGTGATGCTCCCGAGGTCGGTGGGGCTTGACCCGGAGTCGTCGTAGACAGTGAAGACCTGCGGGGCGAAGTCGATCGGTGTACCTCCACCGATGCCGACCGAGGCACCGCCGAGGGCCAGCAGCGGCCCGACACCGAACAGCGCGGGCACGATGTTGAAACCCTCTTCGGAGCCGGTCAAGCCGAGAGTCGGGTCGAAGACGTACCCGCCGAGGCTGAAGGCGTCATCGCCGAGGCTGCTGTCGCCGACCTGCAGCCCGGTGAACGCGTCACCCGGGTCGAGCGGATTGGCGGCATTGATGCCGCCGAACAGCGAGTCCAGGTTCATGTTGCCGAACGGCGTGACCAAGGTGTCGTGGACGGTGCCGGGGGTGACGGTGCCGTCGACGGTGACGTCCGGTGTCGCCGTGTAGACATTCACCCATCCGCCGCCGAGGTTGAAGGCGTCGTAGACCGATCCCAGTACCGGTAGCTGCGAGTCCTCCACGCCGTCGGCCGGGGTGACACCTTGGATGATCAACTGTGTGTTGGTCATGCCCAGCAGGTTCGCCACGTCCACCGCGGTCTTGACGCTGCCGAGCTCGCTGCCGCCGCTTCCGTAGACGTCGAAGTCCTGCGGCGCGAAGGCTTGTGGCTGGGTTCCGGGATACCCCAGGCTGAACACCAGTTGGCCGCCGCCGAGGTTCAACAGCGGTGGCAAGCCGGCGAGGGAGTCGACCGGGGTGAAGCCCTCGGTCACGGTGCCGTCAGCCCCGGTGCTGAACGGGTTGAACGTGAAGTCGCCGATGGTGAAGGCGTCGGCTCCGATGCTGCTGTCGCCGGCCTGCAGCGGGGTGAACGCGTCGCCCGGCTGCAGCGGGTTGGCAGCGTTCATGTCGGCGAACAGCGAGCTCAGGTCGGTGTTGCCGAACGGTGTCACCAGGGTGTCGGTGACGGTGCCGTTCTCGCCCGGGGTGGCGACATAGACGTTGTAGAAGCCATTGCCCAGGTTGAGGACGTCGTAGACCGTTCCCTTCACCGGTAGTGCCGAGGCCTCGACGCCGTCCGCGGGCGTGGTGTCGAGGACGGTGAACGCGGTGTTGGACAGGCCCAGCAGGTTCGCGACGGTCTCGTTGGTGCTGATGCTGCCGAGCGCTTCGGTGCCGTCGTACAGATCGAAGGTCTGCGGGGCGAGGTCCAAGCTGGTGGGTCCAATGTTCACCGACCCGCCACCGAGGCCCAACAGCGGCGGAGCCAGGCTGAGCGGACCGACCGGGTCGAAACCTTCGGCGCCCGATGAGGTGATGGGGTCAAATACGGTGCCGTCGATGGTGAAGGCGTTGTCACCGGGCGCAGCGGCGCCCAGCGCGGCCTGCATCAGTGCCGCGGTGACCAACCCGCCGCCGGCGGTGGCCGCAACGGTAGCCGTCTGAATACGTCGATTTGTCATCACAGGCCTTCCAATTCGTTCGGTTGGACTGGCATTTGGTGGGACCCAGAATCAGTTGAGTTACTGGTGAGTACTTTTTGACGCTACCGCGCGTGTTCTTCGTCACACAAGGTTTCATTTGGCCTAAATATCGGACAAATCCGACGATTTAGGAGACAATGCGGCCGAATTTCGGGACATGCACCCAGATCCGCGGTAGCAGCCGCCCGCTTGCTTTTCGTGCCAGCGGTGTTTGGAGACTGAACGGCGCTTAGGCAGTCAGCAGCGGAGCGATCCAGGTCAACTCAGCGGGCAGCTGAGAACTCCAGTACGACCCGTCATGTCCGCCAGGCGAGAAACCGCCCGCCGGGGGGTTGGGCAGCTGGGCGATGAAGGCTTGCGTCGCCGAATAGAACGGGTCGTCGTTTCCGCAGTCCACCCGGATCGGAATCGAGGCATGAGCCGGCATCCCGAACACCGAGTTGGCCGAGAAGTCCGATGCGCCGTCGAACGCACCCGGCGCCGTCGCCCCGGACGACAGCCACAGTGCGGGGCTCACCGCGCAGATCGCCGCGGTCCGGCGCGGGCCGAGCCGGCCGCCCAGCAGCAGCGCGCCGTAGCCGCCCATCGACCAGCCGATGAATCCCACCCGGGAGGTGTCGAGCCCCTGCTCGGCCAGCAACGGCAACAACTCGTCGGTCACCATTGCCCCCGAATCCTCCCCGGATGCGCGGCGGTGCCAGTAGCTCCCACCGCCGTCGACGGCGACCACCGCGAACGGGGGGAGTCCCGCGCCGACGGCCTCGGCCAGGCCCTGCTCCACGCCACCGGCCATCACGGTCGCGGCGTCACTTCCCTTGCCGTGCAACGCGATCAGCGGACGCAACGCGCCGGTCTGGCCGGGTGGCCGGGCGATCGCCCAGTTGGTGGTGATTCCACCGCGCGCCGCCGAGGGGAACGAGCCCGTCGTCATCGTGGGCGCGGCCTGCAGCGGGGCGGCCTGCGTCGGTCGCGCGTCAAGTAATGAGCTCGCCCCCAGCGCGCCCGCGGTCCCCATCGCGGCCCCGAGGCGCAGTACCGTTCGTCGGCTCAACTCCGGCATGGCGGCCATCATGCCAGCGGGGCGGGGTTTGTCCGAAAAGGCGGAAACGCATGATGCGGCGCTACCCGGACTGGCAGCATCTCTAGGCGTGATGACAGCAGTGACGCCGAAGGGCGAACGACGGCGGTATGCGCTGATCAGCGCCGCCGCCGAGCTGCTGCGTGAGGGCGGTTTCGAAGCGGTGCGGCATCGCGCCGTGGCGCAGCGGGCCGGTCTGCCGCTGGCGTCGACGACCTATTACTTCTCCTCACTCGAAGACCTCATCGCCCACGCGGTCGAACACATCGGGATGTTGGAGGTCGCCCAGTTGCGTGCCCGCATCACCGAGCTGTCCCGGCGCCGGCGCAGCGCCGAGACCACTGCGGACATCCTGGTGGAACTGTTGGTGGGCGACGAGAGCGGTGAACAGATCACCGAGCAGCTCATCTCCCGCTACGAGCGCTATATCGTGTGCTCCCGCCAGCCGGCGCTGCGCGACATTCAGCGCCGTATCCTGCATCAACGGTCCGATGCGGTCACCGAGGCCGTCGAACGCTCCGGGCGGATCGCGCGCGTCGAGATGGCATATGCCCTGGTCTGCATGGTCGACGGCGCGGTGATGGCCGCACTGGTCGATGACCTGCAAGGGCCGCGGGCGGCCGCCCGGGCCGCGGTCATCGACGTCATCGATATGCTCGCTCCACTGGATCAGCGCGCGGTGTCGGCCTGAGAAGCACACACGGTATGCTGCCTCGATCCCTTTGTCGCTCCTTAGCTACTGGCGGGTAACAGGGGGAAGAAGACGCCTGCAAGCGCCTGAAGACGGCGAAGAAACGCGAATGTGGAGAGCTACGTCATGAATATCGGTGTCCTATCCGAGGCGCAGCCCGGTGAGACGCGTGTGTCGGCGACGCCGACGACGGTCGCTGCACTGACCAAGCTCGGTTACGACGTCGTAGTGGATTCCGGTGCGGGAGACGCATCGTCCTTTTCCGACGCGGCATACACCGAGGCCGGCGCCACCATCGGCGACGCGCGCAGCGCCGACATCGTCTTCGGTGTCAACGCCCCGTCGACCGAACAGCTGGACGGGATGAAGCCGGGCGCGACGCTGATCAGCCTGCTGGCACCGGCACTGAACCCGGATCGGGTGGAGGATCTGGCCCGGCGGCCCATCACGGCGCTGTCGATGGACGCCGTACCCCGGATCTCGCGCGCGCAGTCCCTGGACGTGTTGAGCTCGATGGCCAACATCGCCGGCTACCGCGCCGTGGTGGAGGCCGCCCATGCCTTCGGCCGGTTCTTCACCGGTCAGGTGACCGCTGCGGGCAAGGTGCCCCCGGCCAAGGTGCTGGTGGTAGGCGCCGGCGTCGCGGGCTTGGCCGCGATCGGCGCGGCCGGCAGCCTGGGCGCCATCGTGCGGGCCACCGATCCGCGCCCGGAGGTCGCCGACCAGGTCCGCTCGCTCGGCGGTGAGTACCTGTCCATCGAAGACCCCGAGGCCGAGGTGTCTGCCACCGGCTACGCCAAGGAGATGGGCGACGACTACAAGGCTCGCGAGGCGCAGCTCTACAGCGAGCAGTGCAAAGACGTCGACATCATCATCACCACCGCGCTCATCCCCGGTAAGCCCGCGCCGCGCATCATCACCGCCGACATGGTGGCGTCGATGAAGCCGGGCAGCGTGATCGTGGACATGGCCGCCGCCAACGGCGGCAACGTCGAGGGCACCGTCAAGGACCAGGCCGTCGTCACCGACAACGGCGTGACGATCATCGGCTACACCGACCTGGCCGGCCGGCTGCCCGCGCAGGCCTCCCAGCTCTACGGCACCAACCTGGTCAACCTGATGAAGCTGATGACCCCCGGCAAGGACGGCCAGCTGGTGCTGGACTTCGACGACGTGGTGCAGCGGTCGATGACCGTGGTGCGCGACGGCGAGTCGACGTGGCCCCCGCCCCCGGTGCAGGTCTCGGCCGTTCCGGCCAAGGTCGCCGAAGCCCCGGTGGTCGCGAAGGCGGCCAAGGAACCGATGTCGGCCGGACGCCGGCTGGGCCTGGTCGTGGGGTGCGCCGCGGT
The DNA here is from genome assembly GCF_019645815.1 of Mycolicibacter heraklionensis. NCBI lineage: Bacteria > Bacillati > Actinomycetota > Actinomycetes > Mycobacteriales > Mycobacteriaceae > Mycobacterium > Mycobacterium heraklionense. The sequence goes on along the minus strand of NZ_CP080997.1, from coordinate 4,262,647 downwards.
GCTGTTCGCGCTGGTCGCGATGGCGCCGGCGGCGCTGCAGGTGCACCTGACCGTCTTCGCGTTGGCGATCGTGATCGGCTACTACGTGATCGGCCACGTGCACCACGCGCTGCACACGCCGCTGATGTCGGTGACCAACGCGATCTCGGGAATCATCGTGGTGGGCGCGCTGCTGCAGATCGGCCACGGCGACCCGGCCATCACGAGTTTGGCCGCCGCGGCGATCCTGCTGGCCAGCATCAACATCTTCGGTGGTTTTGCGGTGACCCGCCGCATGCTCGCCATGTTCTCCCGCAGCTAGGCGCTGCGCACCCCGACTTGGAGTAGACCCCGCTTATGTTTTCAGTTGAGACCGCCGCCTCGGCGGCATACATCGTCGCGGCGCTGCTGTTCATCCTGGCCCTGGCCGGGCTGAGCAAGCACGAGACGTCCAAGGCCGGCAACAGCTTCGGCATCCTGGGGATGGCGGTGGCGCTGGCCGCGACGATCACCTTGGCGGTTCATCACGACATCAATCCGACCGGCTTGGCGTTGCTGATCGGGGCCACCGTGGTGGGTGCGGCAATCGGGTTGTGGCGCGCCAAGGTCGTCGAGATGACCGGCATGCCCGAGCTGATCGCGCTGCTGCACTCGTTCGTCGGCCTGGCCGCCGTGCTGGTCGGCTGGAACGGCTACCTGCACGTCGAGAACCGTCCGTGCGGTGCTGAGGCCCGCGAACTGGCGGCCTCGGGACTGTTCGGCATCCACTCGGCCGAGGTGTTCATCGGCGTCTTCATCGGCGCGGTCACCTTCACCGGCTCGATCGTGGCCAACCTCAAGCTCTCGGCGCGGATGAAGTCCAATCCGCTGATGCTGCCCGGCAAGAACTTCCTCAACATCGGCGCCCTGGTCGCGTTCTTCGCGCTGACGGTGTGGTTCGTGCACGAGCCGAAGCTGTGGTTGCTGATCGTGGTGACCGTGCTGGCGCTGGCGCTGGGCTGGCACCTGGTGGCCTCCATCGGTGGCGGCGACATGCCGGTGGTGGTCTCGATGCTCAACAGCTACTCCGGCTGGGCGGCGGCCGCGTCGGGCTTCCTGCTCTCCAACGACCTGCTGATCATCACCGGCGCGCTGGTCGGCTCCTCGGGTGCCTACCTGTCCTACATCATGTGCAAGGCGATGAACCGCTCGTTCATCTCGGTGATCGCCGGCGGCTTCGGGATCGAGGCCGGCCCGGCCGAGGACAAGGACTACGGCGAGCACCGCGAGATCACCGCGGAAGGGGTGGCCGAGCTGTTGGGCGGCGCCGACTCGGTGATCATCACCCCCGGCTACGGCATGGCCGTCGCGCAGGCCCAGTACGGCGTCGCCGAGCTGACCCGCAAGCTGCGGGACCGCGGCGTCAACGTGCGATTCGGCATCCACCCGGTCGCCGGCCGGCTGCCCGGCCACATGAACGTGCTGCTGGCTGAGGCCAAGGTGCCCTACGACATCGTGCTGGAGATGGACGAGATCAACGACGACTTCGGTGACACATCGGTGGTCCTGGTGATCGGCGCCAACGACACCGTCAACCCGGCCGCCGCCGAAGACCCGTCCAGCCCGATCGCGGGGATGCCGGTGCTGACCGTGTGGGACGCCGACAACGTGATCGTCTTCAAGCGCTCCATGGCTTCCGGCTACGCGGGCGTGCAGAACCCGCTGTTCTTCCGGCAGAACTCCGCCATGTTGTTCGGTGACGCCAAGGACCGGGTCGAAGACATCCTGCACGCGCTCTAAGGCGCTGCCTCCTCGGCCGTTTGTGGTCGGGCAAAACCCAACCGCTTGGTTTGGCGCGCCGGCTGCGTCGGTTCGCGATGCAGGCCGTTCAACAAGGCGAACAGCACCGGTTCGATCTCGCTGACCGCTTGGGCGGGGTCGGCGGCGGCGGCGATGATGGGCCCGGTCTTGCTGAGCAGGGCGTAGAGCAACTCGGCGGTCACGCCAACAGGCACCGCCACGATCTCGCCGGCCTCGATCAGCTCACCGAGCACGCCGCGCAGCAATGGCAGCGCCAGTTCCTCATCGACGGTCTGCTTGCGGTCCCAGCCCAAAGCGCTGGCCGATTCCCGCAGCAGCACCCGCGCGTCGTGATTGTGGACGTAACAGCGCAGCACTGCGCTGATTGCCAACAGCGCCTGTTCCCACGGGCTGGCGTCGCCGGGCATGGACTCCAGGGCGCCGGGTAGCACGGCCTGCATGACGTCGGCCTGGCTGGCCCGGAAGACCTCGGCGAAGATCGCTTGCTTGTCCCGAAAGTGGTGGTAGACCGCGCCCTTGCTGGAGTGCGACGCCTGCGCGATTTCGTCGACCGAGGTCGCTTCGAAGCCCTTGGCGACGAAAAGTGTCCGGGCGGCGTCGAGCACAGCGGTCCGCGTGAGCTCAGCATGCATGTCCCGCCGGGTTGGCCTCCCGTTACCCATTGGCAAAAGCGTACTCACAGACCGGCAGTCTGTGGCAGACTACGGGCCTGTCCATTCTTCTCGACATGTGGAGTCGTCATGTTGACGGTTGGCGGCGCCAACTGGGGTAATGCACCGTTGGTGCATCACGAGTGGCCGCCGGCAGCGCGGATAGCGGTCGAGGTTTTCCTTGAGTTCATGCGCCAGAACCGGGTGCGCCCCTACGACATCGCCGCCCGGTGCCGGATCCGATCGCTCACCCGACACGTGCCCGTCGGGCCGCGGCGAGAGATAGTGCACTCCTTCGATCTGACGCCGCCCTTCTGGCCGCTCACCATCGACCCAGACGACGCCAGGGTGACCGGCTATGGGATTGACCGCACCGGAGCGTGTATTCGCTACGCCCAGAACCCGTACCCGCTCGCCAATCGGGCTGACGAGGAGACAGTGCTGCGCGTGCAATTCGCGCCGGGATGCCACAACCTGATGCGTCGGGCCACCCGAACCAATCCCGCCTTCATCTGCGAACCGCTGCCTTCGTGGCATGCCGTCCAGATCATCACCGAACACCTCATCGATGCCGCGATATCGCTGTCGGAAGGCCGCGGCCCCGTCGCTGCCCGAACCACGGCACCGTCGCACACAACCCGCTGACGGAGCGACCGTAAGCTAGCTGCTCGTGAGCATCCCCAATGTGCTGGCCACCCGTTACGCCAGCACCGCGATGACAGACATCTGGTCGCCGCAGGCCAAGATCGTCGCCGAACGCCGACTGTGGCTGGCCGTGCTGCGCGCCCAGTCCGAGCTTGGCGTGCCGGTCCCCGCGCAGGCGATCGCCGACTATGAGGCCGTCCTCGACGAAGTGGACCTGGCGTCGATCGCCGCCCGCGAGCGGGTGACCCGCCACGACGTCAAGGCCCGCATCGAGGAGTTCAATGCGCTGGCCGGTCACGAGCACATCCACAAGGGCATGACCAGCCGGGACCTGACGGAAAACGTTGAGCAGCTGCAGATCCGCCAGTCGTTGCAATTGGTCCACGACCACGGGGTCGCGGTCGCGGCGCGCCTGGTCAACCACGCGGTGGCCTATCGCGACCTGGTGATGGCCGGACGCAGCCACAACGTCGCCGCGCAGGCCACCACGCTGGGTAAGCGATTCGCCTCGGCTGCCGAGGAAACCCTGCTCGCGCTGCGGCGGGTGCGCGAGCTGATCGACCGCTACCCGCTGCGGGGCATCAAGGGTCCGATGGGCACCGCGCAGGACATGCTGGACCTGTTCGACGGTGACACCGCCAAACTGAGCGAGCTGGAACGCCGGGTCGCGGAATTCCTGGGGTTCTCCGCGGTGCTGACCAGTGTCGGACAGGTGTACCCTCGTTCGCTGGACCACGACGTGGTCTCCGCGCTGGTGCAACTGGGCGCCGGTCCTTCCTCGCTGGCCCACACGATCCGGCTGATGGCCGGCCACGAACTGGTCACCGAGGGCTTCGCGCCCGGCCAGGTGGGCTCGTCGGCGATGCCGCACAAGATGAACACCCGCAGCTGCGAGCGAGTCAACGGCCTGCAGGTGGTGTTGCGCGGCTACGGCTCGATGGCCGCTGAACTGGCCGGCGCGCAGTGGAACGAGGGCGACGTCTTCTGCTCGGTGGTGCGGCGCGTCGCGCTGCCCGACGCCTTCTTCGCCGTAGACGGGCAGACCGAAACCTTCTTGACCGTGCTCGATGAATTCGGGGCCTATCCGGCGGTGATCACCCGCGAACTGGACCGTTACCTGCCCTTCCTGGCCACCACCAAGGTGCTGATCGCCGCGGTGCGTGCCGGGGTGGGCCGGGAAGCCGCCCACGAGGTGATCAAGGAACACGCGGTGGCCGTCGCGCTGGCGATGCGCGAGCGGGGCGCCGAGCCCGACCTGCTGGACAGGCTGGCCGCCGACGAACGGCTGCCGCTGGACCGGGCTGCGCTGGACGCGGCCGTGGCTGACCGCCAGGCATTCACCGGCGCGGCCGCCGACCAGGTCGACCGAGTGGCGGCCGAGGTGGCCGAACTCGTCGAGCGGTATCCGGCCGGGGCTGCCTACATCCCGGGCGCGATCCTGTAGCCGTCATGGAGGTCCAGGAGCTCGCGAGCATCGACTTCACCGATCTGGACAACTTTGCCGACGGCTTCCCGCACGAGCTGTTCGCGCTGCACCGCCGCGTGGCCCCGGTGTTCTGGCACGAGCCCACCGCACACACCCCGGACGGCGAAGGCTTCTGGTCGGTGGCCACGCACGCCGAAACGCTTGAAGTGCTGCGCGATGCGCAGACCTATTCGTCGGTCACCGGCGGGGACCGGCCGTTCGGCGGCACCGTGCTGCAGGACCTGCCGATCGCGGGCCAGCTGCTGAACATGATGGACGACCCGCGGCACGCGCAGGTCCGGCGGCTGGTCAGCTCCGGGCTGACGCCGCGGATGATCCGCCGCGTCGAGACCGACCTGCGGCACCGGGCGCGGGCGCTGCTGGACGCCGTCGAGCCCGGGGTTCCCTTCGACTTCCTGGTCGACATCGCCGCCGAGGTGCCGATGCAGATGATCTGCATCCTGTTGGGTGTTCCCGAGGCCGACCGGCACTGGCTGTTCGAGGCGATCGAGCCCAGCTTCGACTTCCGCGGCTCGCGCAAGGCGGTGGTGTCGCGACTGTCCATCGAGGACGCCGGTAACCGGGTCTACACCTTCGGGCGGGACTTGATCGCGGCCAAGCGCGCCGAGCCCGCCGACGACATGCTCTCGGTGGTGGCCAACTCGACCGACCCCGAGCTCAGCGACCTCGAGGTATATCTGTTCTTCCAGTTGCTGTTCAGTGCCGGCGCCGAGACCACCCGCAACGCCATTGCCGGCGGGCTGCTGGCGCTGTCTGCGTACCCCGACCAATATCGTTTGTTGCGTGGCGATTTCGGTCTGCTGCCGACTGCCATCGAGGAGATCCTGCGCTGGACCTCACCGGCTCCGTCGAAACGGCGCACCGCCGCCCAGCGCGCGGTACTGGGCGGGCAGACCATCGAGGCCGGCCAGAAGGTGCTGGTGTGGGAAGGCTCGGCCAACCGCGACCCGGCGGTCTTCGACCGGGCCGATCAGTTCGACATCACCCGTAAACCCAACCCGCACATCGGGTTCGGCCACGGCGCACACTTCTGCCTGGGCGCACATCTGGCCCGTTTGGAACTGCGGGTGCTCTACGAGGAGCTGCTGGGCCGGTTCGGCGAATTGGCGGTGGTGGCACCGGTGGAGTGGACGCGCAGCAACCGGCACACCGGGATGCGGCACATGATGGTGGAACTGCGGCCGTAGTCTCGGCGCACCACCACCGGTCAGCGGGCGGGACCGCGCCGAGATCGCCGGGCCAAGCCCGCGGAGTGCAGCTCAAGGGCGGCCAGGCCCCCGATCACCGCGGGGTCTGCGTGCCGCCAGGCACCGACGGGGTCGGGACTGACCGCGGTCAGCTTGCCCAGCGGTCGGTTGGTCAGCGCGCGCAGTGCCAGCAGCTGCTCACCGGCCGGGGTGGCGGCCAGCGTCAGCACCGCCCGCTTGCGCAGGAAGAAGCGCAGCCGCAACGCCAGCCACGGCATCGCCACCGCCAGAATCGGCGGGGCCGCGACCGCGGCCGCCAGCAGATAGGCCAGCCAGCCGGCGGTGGTGTCGAGGTTGTGGCCGGCGCCGGCGATGTCGACCGCTGCGTGTCCGGCCGCGGTGAGTGGCTTGCTCACGGCGTCGCCCACCAGCGGGATACGGTCCGCGCTCTTGCCGGCCGAGGCCAAGCTGTCGGCCACGCCGTTGGCGCCGCGTTCGAACTGTCGGCCGACACCGGCGATGGTGGTGACTGCCCCATGGACGGCGAGCGCGACCAGTACCCACAGGGAGGTCCATGCCGCGACGACGATGTCGCTGAACAGTTGGGCCAGCAAGCGGCCGGGGGAGGTGGCATAGGGCAGCAACCGGGACGTCATGGTCCGATCCCAACACACCTGGCGGCCCGCTGCGCCCGGCTTCGGCGGTCTTGCGGTCACCGATAGGCTGACGCAATGTCGCGACCCGCGCTCTCCGATTACCAGCACCTGGCCAGCGGCAAAGTCCGCGAACTCTACCGGATCGATGATCAGCATCTGCTGTTCGTCGCGACCGACCGGATCTCGGCGTTCGACTACATCCTCGACAGTGAGATCCCGGACAAGGGCCGCATCCTGACCGCGATGAGTGTCTTCTTCTTCGACCTCGTCGAGGCCCCCAATCACCTGGCCGGCCCGCCCGACGACCCGCGCATCCCCGATGAGGTGCTCGGCCGCGCGCTGGTCGTGCGCCAGCTGAAGATGATGCCGGTCGAGTGTGTGGCCCGCGGCTACCTGACCGGCTCGGGTCTGCTGGACTATCAGCGCAACGGCGCCGTGTGCGGCATCCCGTTGCCGCCCGGACTGGTGGAGGCCAGCAAGTTCCTCAACCCGCTGTTCACTCCGGCGACCAAGGCCGAGATCGGCGAGCACGACGAGAACATCTCGTTCGCGCAGGTGATCGACCTGGTGGGCCCGGTGCGCGCCGGCCAGCTGCGCGACCGCACCCTACAGACGTACGTGCAGGCGGCCGACCACGCGCTGACCAAGGGAATCATCATCGCCGACACCAAGTTCGAGTTCGGGATCGACGAACACGACAACCTGGTGCTCGCCGACGAGGTATTCACCCCCGACTCGTCGCGGTACTGGCCGGCCGACCACTACCGGGCCGGGGTCGTGCAGCAGAGCTTCGACAAGCAGTTCGTCCGCAACTGGCTGACCGGCCCGGAATCCGGCTGGGACCGGGCCGGAGACCAGCCGCCTCCGCCGCTGCCGGACGACATCATCGCCGCGACACGAGCCCGCTATATCGAGGCTTACGAACGTATTTCAGGCCTGTCCTTCGACGACTGGGTCGGCCCCGGAGCATGACCGACGTGTCGCAGGATCGTCCGGGCCCACCTTCGGCCAAGCGGGTAGACAGCACGCGCACGCACCACGGGGACGTCTTCGTCGACTCCTATGAGTGGCTGCGCGACAAGTCTGATCCCGCGGTGATCGCCCACCTGGAAGCCGAAAACGCGTACACCGACGCTGCCACGGCACACTTGGAACCCTTGCGGCAGGCCATTTTCGACGAGATCAAGGCCCGCACCAAGGAGACCGACCTGTCGGTGCCGGCCCGTCGCGGCGACTGGTGGTACTACGCGCGCACCTTCGAAGGAAAGCAGTACGGCGTCCAATGCCGTTGCCCGGTCAGCAGCCCGGACGACTGGGACCCGCCGCAGCTCGACGAGGCCACCGAGATCCCCGGCGAGCAGGTGTTGCTTGACCAGAACGCCGAGGCCGACGGGCACGACTTCTTCGCGCTCGGCGCCGCCAGCGTCAGCCCGGACGGCAACATCCTGGCTTACTCCGTCGACGTCGTCGGCGACGAGAGGTACACCCTGCGGTTCAAGGACTTATCCACGGGCGAACTGCTTCCCGACGAGATCGCCGGGATCGGCGCCGGGGTGACCTGGGCGACCGACAACTCGACCGTCTACTACGTGACTGTCGACGAAGCCTGGCGCCCGGATACTGTGTGGCGCTACCGAATCGGTGCCTCGGCAGCGCCCGCCGAGCAGGTTTACCATGAGGCCGACGAGCGATACTGGCTCTCGGTGGGGCGTACCCGCAGCGACGCCTACGTGTTGATCGCAGCCGGTTCGTCGATCACCACCGAGGTGCGCTACGCCGACGCGGCCGACTCGCACGCCGAGTTCACGCTGGTGCTGCCCCGCCGCGAAGGCGTCGAATACTCCGTGGAGCACGCCATCATCGGCGGCCAGGACCAATTCCTGATGCTGCACAACGACGGTGCGGTCAACTTCACCTTGGTGCAGGCCCCGGTGAGCGACCCGGCCGCGCAGCAGACCCTGATCGCCGGACGTGACGATGTGCGGCTCGACGCGGTGGATGCCTTCGCGCACCACCTGGTGGTCGGGTACCGTGCCGAGGGCCTGCCCCGAATCCAGCTGTGGCCGATCGGCGCCGACGGTGACCTCCAACCGCCGCAGGAGATCACGTTCGACACCGAGCTGACGTCGTCGGGTCTGGCCAGCAATCCGAACTGGGATGCCCCGAAACTGCGGGTGGCCGCCACGTCGTTCATCACCCCGGTGCGGGTCTACGACATCGACCTTGCCACCGGTGAACGCACCCTGCTGCGCGAACAGCCCGTGCTGGGCGAATACCGCAGCACCGACTACGTCGAATACCGCGACTGGGCCTACGCCGAGGACGGCACTCGGATCCCGGTGTCGATCGTGCACCGGGCCGGTATCGAACTTCCCGCTCCGACACTGCTTTACGGATACGGAGCCTACGAAGCGTGCGAGGACCCGCAGTTCTCGATCGCTCGGCTGTCGCTGCTGGACCGGGGCATGGTGTTCGCCGTAGCCCACGTTCGCGGCGGCGGTGAGATGGGCCGGCTGTGGTACGAGCGCGGCAAGCTGCTGGAGAAGAAGAACAGCTTCACCGACTTCGTCGCCGTCGGACGTCACCTGATCGATGCGGGGGTCTGCCGGCCCGGGCATCTGGTGGCGATGGGCGGCAGCGCAGGCGGGCTGCTGATGGGGGCGGTGACCAACCTGGCGCCGGACCTGTTCGCCGGAGTGGTGGCGCAGGTCCCGTTCGTCGACCCGCTGACCACCATCTTGGACCCGTCGCTGCCGCTGACCGTCATCGAGTGGGACGAGTGGGGAAACCCGTTGGACGACAAGGACGTCTACTTCTACATGAAGTCCTACTCGCCGTACGAGAACATCACCCGCCGGGAGTACCCGCCGATCCTGGCGATGACCTCGCTGCACGACACCCGGGTGTACTACGTCGAACCGGCGAAGTGGGTCGCGGCGCTGCGGCACACCAAGACCGACGGCAACCCGGTGTTGCTGAAAACCGAGATGAACGCCGGCCACGGCGGTATCTCCGGGCGCTACGAACGCTGGAAAGAGATCGCGTTCTCCTACGCCTGGCTGCTGGCGGTGGTCGGCTGCGGGTAACGTCGCGGCCATGAGCCTCGCCGATATCCCGCTGACCACCCTTGACGGCCGTTCCACCTCGCTGGCCGACTACGCCGACCGCGCGGTCCTGGTCGTCAACGTCGCGTCCAAATGCGGACTCACCCCGCAGTACGGTGCGCTGGAGAAGCTTGCCCAGGACTACGGCGACCGCGGCCTGACCGTGCTGGGCGTGCCCTGCAACCAGTTCATGGGTCAGGAGCCCGGCACTGCCGAGGAGATCCAGACCTTCTGCTCCACCAGCTATGGGGTGACGTTTCCGTTGCTGGCCAAGACAGACGTCAACGGTGCGGACCGACACCCGCTGTATGCCGAGCTGACCAAAGCCGCCGACGCGGAGGGCGCCGCCGGCGACGTGCAGTGGAATTTCGAGAAGTTCCTGCTCGCACCGGGTGCCACCGTGGTCAACCGCTTCCGGCCCACCACGGTGCCGGATGCGCCCGAAGTGATCGCCGCCATCGAAGCCGTCCTGCCTGGCTGATGCATACCCGGTCGGAACGCTTCCCCAGCGTGCGGGCAGCGGCGCTGGCCTACCGGTTCCGCGAGAGCCTGTTCGCGTTGCCGTTGGTGATCGTGTTCGGCGGGATGGCGCTCGCCGTCGCCACCCGGGTCGCGGACCGCAACATCGGCCCGTCGCCGCGCTACCTGCTGAAGATGGACAGCAGTGTGGCCACCACACTGCTGTCCACCATCGCCGGCGCGACGATCACCACGGCGGGAGTCATCTTCTCGCTGACCATCGTCAGCCTGCAGCTGGCGAGTTCGCAGCTGTCGCCCCGAGTGATGCGGTGGTTCATTCGCGACCGGCTCAGCCAGGTTGTCATCGGGCTGCTGGTGGCGACGTTCGTCTACTGCGTGCTGAGCCTGCCGGACCTCAAGGGGTCTTCGCCGGTCCCCGCGCCGCCGCTGACGGTGACGGTTGCGGTCGTGCTGACGATCGCCACCGTCATCACGATCATCGCCCACGTCGACCATCTGGCCCACCGGCTGGAGGTGGGACAGGTGGTGCGCGAGATCGCGGCCGAAGGCTCGATGGTGATCGACGCCGTCGCGGCCGCCGCCGCCCACGAGCAACCCGCTCCCGAAGACGACCTGGATGTTCCCCCGGACGCACTGCGGTTGACCTCGCCCGGCAACGGCTGGGTCAGTCAGGTCAACCCCCAGCGGCTGCTGGCTGCGATCCCGGCCGGCACCACAATCCGGTTGGACACCCGTGTCGGCGCCTACATCCACCTGGGCCAGCCGCTGGTCACCATCTGGCCGGTGCCGGCCAATCCGGATCGGGTGCGGGACAAGCTGTCTCGGGCCGTCGTCGTCAGTGACAGCCGCACCATGCAGGAAGACGTGGACTTCGCCTTCCGTCAGCTGGTCGATATCGGGCTGCGTGCACTCAGTTCGGCGATCAACGACCCGACGACCGCGGTGGAGGCCACACTGCGGGTGGGCAGCCTGTTGCGCCGTGTACTGACGGTGCAGCCGCGACCGCGGGCGGTGGCCGGCCCGGACGGGCGAATCCTGTTGCGACCCTGGGATCTCGACCCCAAGGAGTACATCGGGCACGGTTTCGACCAACTTCGGCAGGTGGCGCCCAGTCAGCCCCTGGTGGCTGCGGCGATCCTGCGGGTGCTGCGGATGCTGGTCGCCCATGTCAAGGAATACGGCCGGCCCGAGCACCTGCCGGCGCTGCGGGAGCAGACCGACCTGCTCCTGGAATCGCTGGAGAGGGCGCCGGATCTGCATCCCCGCGATCTGGCCCGGCTCAAGGCGATCGCCGCCGACACCACCGATCCGGCTGACCACAGCCGCCGTCGGGCGACTCCGTAGCGCTATCTGACGTCTTCCTTGATGTCACCGACTGGACACCTGCCCTGGTCACACTGATGTTGTGACCGGACAACTGATCGTCTCCGTCTCCGGGATCGGGGCAACCACTCGCGCCGATGCCGAGGCCTTCTGCGCACAGCTGGATGCCCGCGGCGTACCGGTCTCGCTGCTGGTGGCGCCGCGACTGGGTGCCGACTACCGGCTCGACCGCGACCCCGGCACCGTCGACTGGCTGACGCAGCGGCGCGCCGACGGCGCGGCGATCGTGCTGCACGGCTTCGACGAGGCCGCCACCAAGAAGCGCCGCGGCGAGTTCGCCACGCTGCCCGCCCATGAGGCCAATCTGCGCCTGCTCGGCGCCGACCGCGTACTGGAGCACTTGGGACTGCGCACCCGGCTGTTCGCCGCGCCCGGCTGGACCGTGTCGCCGGGAACGGTGATAGCGCTGCCGCGCAACGGTTTCCGGCTTCTGGCAGGTTTGCACGGCGTCACCGACCTGGTGCTGGAGCACACCGTGCGGGCCCGGGTGATCGGCGTGGGGGCCGGATTTCTCACCGCGCCTTGGTGGTGCCGGATGGTGGTGGCGACCAGCGAGCGCATCGCGCGCCGCGACGGCGTGGTGCGGCTGTCGGTAGGCGCGCGCCAGCTGAGGAAGCCGGGCGTGACCGAGGCCATGCTGGAGGCGGTGGACACCGCGCTGGGACACGGTTGCCGGCCGGAGCGTTACCGCTGGCCGCTCGCACCGGTGGACGTGGCCGCGGAGCTGAGCGCCTGAGTCGTTACCCTGGGACGCCATGAGCGGTAGGGCGGACGCTGACGCGATCGTCGTCGGGGCGGGTCTGGCCGGCCTGGTGGCGGCCTGCGAACTGGTAGAACGCGGCCAACGGGTGTTGATCGTGGACCAGGAGAACAGCGCGAACCTGGGCGGGCAGGCGTTCTGGTCCTTCGGCGGATTGTTCTTCGTCGACAGCCCCGAGCAGCGCCGGCTGGGGGTCCGCGACAGCTACGAACTGGCGCTCCAGGATTGGCTGGGCACCGCCGGTTTCGACCGGGCGTGCGACCACTGGCCGCGCCAATGGGCGCATGCCTACGTGGACTTCGCCTCGGGCGAGAAGCGCAGCTGGTTGCGGGCCCGCGGGCTGAAGGTCTTTCCGCTGGTGGGTTGGGCCGAGCGTGGCGGGTACGGCGCGATCGGGCACGGCAATTCGGTGCCCCGGTTCCACATCACCTGGGGCACCGGACCGGCTTTGGTGGAGATCTTCGCGGGCCGGCTGCGGGGCCGCTCGAAGGTCCGGTTCGCCTTCCGGCACCAGGTCGACGAGCTGATCGTCGAAGGCGGCAGGGTGAGCGGGGTGCGGGGCAGTGTCCTGGAACCCTCGGCCGCGGAACGTGGAGTGGCGTCATCGCGGAACACGGTGGGACAGTTTGAGTTCCGTGCCCCTGCGGTGCTGGTCACCAGCGGTGGCATCGGCGGCAATCTCGATCTGGTGCGGCAGAACTGGCCGGAGCGGATGGGTCGCGTCCCCGCGCAACTGCTGGCCGGGGTGCCCGCCCACGTCGACGGCCGGATGATCGGGATCACCGAGGCGGCCGGCGGCCGGGTGATCAATCGGGACCGGATGTGGCACTACACCGAGGGCATCACCAACTACGACCCGATCTGGCCCGGCCACGGCATCCGAATCATCCCGGGCCCGTCGCCGCTGTGGCTCGACGCCGCCGGCGTGCGGCTGCCCGGGCCGCTGTATCCCGGATTCGACACCCTGGGCACGCTGGAACACATCGCGCGCTCCGGCCAGGACTACACCTGGTTCCTGCTGAACCGGCGGATCATCGAGAAGGAGTTCGCGCTCTCGGGCCAAGAGCAGAATCCCGACCTGACCAGCCGTAGCCTGCGTCAGCTGGCCGCCTCACGTGCCCGGTCCGGGCCGCCCCCGCCGGTGCAGGCGTTCATCGACCGCGGGGTGGATTTCGTGCACGCCACGTCGCTGCGTGACCTGGTCGCCGCGATGAACGACCTGCCCGACGTGGTGCCGTTGGACTACGCGACGGTCGAGGCCGAGGTCACCGCGCGCGACCGCGAAGTGGCGAACCGATTCAGCAAGGACGGTCAGCTCACCGCGATCCGCGGCGCCCGGGCCTACCTGGGCGACCGGATCGGCCGGGTGGTGGCCCCGCACCGGCTGACCGATCCATCCGCCGGTCCGTTGATCGCGGTCAAACTGCACATCCTGACCCGTAAGACGCTGGGCGGCTTGGAAACCGACCTGGACTCCCGGGTGCTGGGCGCGGACGGCAAGCCGATCGACGGGCTGTATGCCGCCGGCGAAGTGGCCGGCTTCGGGGGCGGCGGCGTGCACGGCTACCGGGCGCTGGAGGGCACGTTCCTGGGCGGGTGCATCTTCTCCGGTCGTGCTGCCGGCCGGGGCGCCGCGAGCGATATCGCCTGACGCCGGTTTCCCCGCGAGCGTGGTGACGCGAGCGTGCACAGATGTACGGCGTAGCCGGCGTGTCGCGGTACAGACACGCCCGCTCGCGCAAGAGGCTAGCAAGAGGCTAGAAGGTGACAGCGCTTTCCTGCGGCAGCACCTGGAAGTCGGCGCGCCCCATCTCGGCCAGGCGGCCGTGATAGATCCCGCGGGCCTCGGTGGCGATGATGCCCTGGTGGATCGGCACCGCGGCCCGCGGCGCCACTGCCCGCAGGTAGTCGACCGCCTCGGAGATCTTCATCCACGGCGCCGCCGCCGGGGTGGCCAGCACGTCCACCGGTTCGCCGGGCACGAACAGCGCGTCGCCGGGGTGCATCAACCGGGCCGGATGCGCGTCGTCGCCGATCAGGTAGGAGATGTTGTCGATCATCGGCAGCTCCGGGTGGATCACCGCGTGCTGCCCGCCCACCCCGCGCACCCGTAGCGGCCCGACGCCGAAGGCATCCCCGACGTGCACCGGCTGCCAGGGCGGGCCCAGCTGGGCGGCGGTCTGCGGGTCGGCGTAGAGCGCGGCGCCCGGGTTCGCGTCGATCAGGGCCGGCAGCCGCGCCACGTCGGCGTGATCCGGATGCTGATGCGTGACCAGGATGGCCGCCAGACCGGTGATGCCCTCGAAGCCGTGCGAGAAGTTGCCGGGGTCGAACAGCACCGTGGTCCCGCCGAAGTCGGCGAGCAGGCAGGAATGGCCGAAGTGGGTCAGTTGCATACCTAAAGATTGTGCGCTCCGGAGCCGCGGGTGGGCATCGGTATTGTTGACCCGACCGATTCCCCGTCGACAGTAGGGAGCACCCGTGGCCCGGGTGGTTGTTCACGTGATGCCCAAAGCCGAGATCCTCGACCCGCAGGGGCAGGCGATCGTCGGAGCGCTTTCTCGGCTTGGACACACCGGAGTGTCGGATGTGCGGCAGGGCAAGCGTTTCGAGCTCGAGGTCGACGATTCGATCGACGACGCCGCGCTGGCCGAGATCGCCGAATCGCTGCTGGCCAACACGGTGATCGAGGACTTCACCGTCAGCCGGGAGACCTCGTGAGCGCCCGGGTCGGGGTCATCACCTTCCCCGGCACCCTCGATGACGTCGACGCCGCCCGCGCGGTCCGGTTCGTCGGTGCCGAGCCCGTCAGCCTCTGGCACGCCGATGCCGACCTCAAGGGCGTCGACGCCGTCGTGGTGCCCGGTGGCTTCTCCTACGGCGATTACCTGCGCTGCGGGGCCATCGCCCGGTTCGCCCCGGTGATGGGCGAGGTCATCAAGGCTGCCGGTCAGGGCATGCCGGTGCTCGGCATCTGCAACGGCTTCCAGGTGCTGTGCGAGGCCGGATTGCTGCCGGGTGCGCTGACCCGCAACGTCGGGCTGCACTTCGTCTGTCGCGACGTCTGGCTGCGGGTGACCTCCACCTCGACGGCCTGGACCTCCCGGTTCGAGGCCGACGCCGACCTGCTGGTGCCGCTGAAGTCGGGCGAGGGCCGCTACGTGGCCTCCGAAGCGGTGCTCGACGAGCTGGAGGGCGAAGGCCGGGTGGTGTTCCGCTACCTCGACAACATCAACGGCTCGCTGCGCGATATCGCCGGGGTGAGCTCGGCCAACGGCCGGGTAGTCGGGCTGATGCCGCACCCCGAGCACGCCATCGAGGCCCTGACCGGGCCCAGCGACGACGGCCTGGGGCTGTTCTACTCCGCGCTGGACGCGGTGCTGGCGGCCTGAGCCGCGCCCGGCTCAGCCGCTGGTCAGGTCAGTGCGACTGCGGCTTCGGCGGTGTAGCACAGGAATGTCAGCGTCTCCTGCAGATAGAGCTGCACATTGTCGGCGTCGTGGGAGAGGTAGCCGATCGACACATCAGTGCCCAGCTGCAGGTCGAAGTCGCCGCCGCGGGTGGTGAGCACGAACGCGCCGTCGATTGCCGGTGCCCAGATGATGTCGCCGGTGACCAGCCGGCGCAGGTGTTCGAGGATGGGGTAGCCGTGGTCGGAGGTCTCGGCGACCTTGGTGTAGGCGTCGGCCGACAGCAGCACCGAGTAGGGGCCGTCCACCCCCGCCAGTCGCAGTGACGAGAGCGCCTGGCTGATCACGTCCGGGATGTCGCGCGGGTCCTGCGGCAGGGTGAGTTCCGGATTCGAGCTCGCGGCGCGGATGCCCTGCACCGAGGCGGCCGGGTAGCCGCCGAAGATGATCCGGTCTTCGGCGAACGCCAGCTTCTTGGCCGCGGCTTTGACCGGGTCCCAGTCGGGGTCTTGGGAGCCGCGCTCGACGCCGTCGATCTCTTCGCGCGAGAGGGTGAACGGAACCCGCAGGCGTACCAGTGGTTTGCTGTCGCGCAGATCCGCTTGGACGCCGTCGGCCGGGGCGCCGATGCCGGTAAGCCGCCCGGTGCCCACCGCGGCTGCGGTCGGCCCGGCGGGTTCGCTGACGTCGACGACTCGGCGCCCGGCGATGTGCCGCTTGAAGGTGCGGGTCGCCTCCTGCTCGAAGTCGGCCCAGGCCGATTCGGTGACCGGGGCCAGATCGCGATACAGGTTGTTCATTGCGAGATTCCTTTCAGGCTGCCGATGTTCAGTGAGCCCTCACCCTCGGGGCTGGTGGGTTCGGCGGTGATGGCCGGGGCTGGTGTCGCTGAGCCCGGAAGTGGCGGGGGGTCATCGAGGAAGTCGGTGGAGGGGGCGAAGAACAGTCCGCCGGTCAGCGCGGTGGAGAAGTCCAGGATGCGGTCGGTGACCCCGGGTGGGTCGCCGAGGAACATGTTGCGCAGCATCCGCTCGGTAACCTGCGGACTGCGCGAGTAGCCGATGTAGTAGGTGCCGTGATCGCCGGAGTTGGCGGTGCCGAAGGGCATGTTGGCGCGCACGATGTCGAGTTCGTTGCCGTCGTCGTCGGTGATCACGTTGAGTTTGATGTGGGCGTTGGCGGGTTTGTCGGCGTCGTCGAATTCGATGTCGTCGGCTTTGGTACGGCCGATCACGCGTTCTTGGTCGTCGACGGCCAGCGCGTCCCAGGCGGTCATGTCATGCAGATATTTCTGGATGTGCACATAGCAGCCGCCGGCGAAGTCGGGGTCTTCGTCGCCGACCGCGGTGACGGCGAGGGCGTCGTCGCCGGTGGGGTTCTCGGTGCCGTCGACGAAGCCGAGCAGGTCGCGATTGTCGAAGAACCGGAAACCGTGCACCTCGTCGGCCACGGTGACCGCGCCGCGCAGGGTCCGCAGGATGCGCCGGGCCAGCTCGAAGCAGACGTCCATGGTTTCGCCGCGGATATGAAACAGCAGATCGCCCGGGGTGGCCGGGGCGGTGTGTCGCGGACCGACCAGCTCGACGAACGGATGCAGCTCGGCCGGCCGCGGCCCGGTGAACAACCGGTCCCAGGCATCCGAGCCGATCGAGATCACCAGCGACAGCTGTTTGGTCGGGTCGCGGAAGCTGATGGCCGACGCCATTCCGGGCAGGTCCGCCAATGCGTCGTGTACCTGTGTCTCACCGCCCTCATCGATGGTGACGACCAGAAAAATGGCCGCACAGGTCAGGGGAGCGGTGACGGGCTGAACGGACGGCACGGTATCGACCCTAACGCCCCCGTCGGCGTCCGGATGCGAAAGACTTGAGCCCATGGCGGCCACCGCAACCGGATTATGCGAGTTCATCGACGCCTCACCGTCGCCGTTTCACGCCTGCGTGACCGTGGCCGAACGGCTGCGGGCCGCCGGCTACACCGAGGTCGCCGAGACCGACCGATGGCCGCAGGCGCCCGGTCGGTACTTCACCGTCCGGGCCGGTTCACTGATCGCGTGGGACAGTGGCGCAACGAGCCCGGCCACCCCGTTCCGGATCATCGGCGCACACACCGACAGCCCGAACCTGCGGGTCAAGCAGCATCCGGCCCGGGAGGTCGCCGGTTGGCAGCTGGTGGCCCTGGCGCCCTACGGCGGCGCCTGGCTGAACTCCTGGCTGGACCGTGACCTGGGCATCAGCGGGCGCCTGTCGGTACGCGACTCTTCTCGGGGCACCGGGATCAGCCACCACCTGGTCCGTATCGACGAGCCGATCCTGCGGGTGCCGCAGCTGGCCATCCACCTGGCCGACGACCGCAATTCGGTCACCCTGGACCCGCAACGCCACGTCAACGCGGTGTGGGGAGATGGCCGGTCTCCGGACTTCCTCGAGTACGTAGCCGAACGCGCCGGCGTGGAACCCCGCGACGTGCTGGGATTCGACCTGATGACCCACGACCTCGCGCCGTCGGCGGTGACCGGGGTGGGCCGGGAGTTCGTCAGCGCGCCGCGGCTGGACAACCAGACCAGCTGCTACGCCGGGCTGGAAGCGCTGATCGCAGCCAAGCCTGGTCGCCACCTGCCGGTGCTGGTCCTGTTCGACCACGAGGAGGTCGGGTCGACATCGGACCATGGTGCCCAGTCCGATCTGCTGCGAGGCGTCCTGGAGCGGATCACGCTGGCCGCCGGCGGCGACCGGGAGGACTTCCTGCGCCGGCTGACCGCCTCCACGCTGGCCTCGGCGGACATGGCGCACGCCACCCATCCGAACTACCCGGACCGTCACGAACCGGGCCACCAGATCGCGGTCAACGCCGGCCCGGTGCTCAAGGTCCAGCCCAACCTGCGTTACGCCACCGACGGCCGCACCGCCGCCACTTTCGCGCTGGCCTGCGACCAGGCCGGGGTGGCACTGCAGCGCTACGAGCACCGCGCCGACCTACCCTGCGGATCGACCATCGGCCCGATGAGCGCCGCGCGCACCGGGATCCCCACCGTTGATGTGGGCGCTCCGCAGCTGGCCATGCATTCGGCGCGGGAACTGATGGGCGCCCGCGACGTGGCCTCGTATGCGGCGGCTCTGACGGCATTCCTGGCCCCCGACTGAGCCGAAATCGGTGCCATAGACTGTGCCCGTGACGCCCCCGACCACGCTGGACACCGTCGAACACGCCGCTGCGACGCCGGATCACCCGCAACCGTTCGCCGAGTTGGGTCTTAAGGACGACGAGTACCAGCGCATCCGCGACATCCTGGGCCGCCGCCCCACCGACGCCGAGCTGGCCATGTACTCGGTGATGTGGAGCGAGCACTGCTCCTACAAGTCCTCCAAGGTGCACCTGCGCTACTTCGGTGAGACCACCACCGACGACATGCGCAAGGCCATGCTCGCCGGCATCGGCGAGAACGCCGGCGTGGTCGACATCGGCGACGGCTGGGCGGTCACCTTCAAGGTGGAGTCGCACAACCACCCGTCCTACGTCGAGCCCTACCAGGGTGCGGCCACCGGGGTGGGCGGCATCGTGCGCGACATCATGGCGATGGGCGCCCGCCCGGTCGCGGTGATGGACCAGCTGCGTTTCGGCGCCGCCGACGCCCCCGACACCCGGCGGGTGCTCGACGGGGTGGTGCGCGGCATCGGCGGCTACGGCAACTCCCTGGGGCTGCCCAATATCGGCGGCGAAACCGTCTTCGACCCGTGCTACGCGGGCAACCCGCTGGTCAACGCCCTGTGCGTCGGCGTGCTCAAGAAGGAAGACCTGCACCTGGCGTTCGCCTCCGGTGCCGGAAACAAGATCATCCTGTTCGGGGCGCGTACCGGCCTGGACGGCATCGGCGGGGTGTCCGTGCTGGCGTCGGACACCTTCGGCGGGGACGAGAGCGGCGCGGGCCGCAAGAAGCTGCCGTCGGTTCAGGTCGGCGACCCGTTCACCGAGAAGGTGCTCATCGAGTGCTGTCTGGAGCTGTACGCCGCCAAGCTGGTGGTCGGCATCCAGGACCTGGGCGGTGCCGGATTATCTTGTGCCACTTCCGAGTTGGCTTCCGCCGGCGATGGCGGTATGGCGATCGAGCTGGAGAAGGTGCCGCTGCGCGCGGCGAACATGACCCCCGCCGAGGTGCTCTCCAGCGAGTCGCAGGAACGCATGTGCGCGGTGGTGGCCCCGGAGAACGTCGACGCCTTCATGGCGGTCTGCGACAAGTGGGACGTGCTGGCCACGGTGATCGGCGAGGTGACCGACGGCGACCGGCTGCAGATCACCTGGCACGGCCAGACCGTCGTCGACGTGCCACCGCGCACGGTGGCCCACGAAGGCCCGATCTATCAGCGCCCGGTGCAGCGCCCCGACACCCAGGACGCGCTCAACGCCGACCGTTCGGACAAGCTGCCGCGGCCGGCCACCGGGGAGGAGCTGCGCGCGACTCTGCTTGCGCTGCTGGGCAGCCCGCACCTGTGCAGCCGGGCGTTCATCACCGAACAGTACGACCGTTACGTGCGGGGCAACACCGTGCTGGCCGAGCACGCCGACGGCGGGATGCTGCGCATCGACGAGGCTTCCGGGCGCGGGATCACGATCTCCACCGACGCGTCCGGCCGCTACACCAAGCTCGACCCCTACACCGGGGCGCAGCTGGCGCTGGCCGAGGCGTACCGCAACGTTGCCGTCACCGGAGCCACGCCGATCGCCGTCACCAACTGCCTGAACTTCGGTTCCCCGGAAGACCCCGGGGTGATGTGGCAGTTCGCCGAGGCTGTTCGCGGTCTGGCCGACGGCTGTGCGGCACTGGGGATTCCAGTGACCGGCGGCAATGTGAGCTTCTACAACCAAACCGGCGCCACCCCGATCCACCCCACCCCGGTCGTCGGCGTGCTCGGTGTCATCGACGATGTGAGCCGGCGTCTTCCGACCGCATTCGGCGTCGAACCGGGCGAGACGCTGATCCTGCTCGGCGACACCCGCGACGAGTTCGACGGGTCCATCTGGGCGCAGGTGACCGGCGATCACCTGGGCGGGCTGCCGCCTAAGGTCGATCTGGGGCGCGAGCAGCTGCTCGCCGAAGTGCTGAGCGCCGCTTCGCGTGACGGCCTGATCTCGGCAGCCCACGACTTGAGCGAAGGCGGACTGATCCAAGCCGTGGTCGAGTCGTCGATCGCCGGTGAAACCGGTTGCCGCGTCTTGCTTCCCGAGGACGCCGATCCGTTCGTGTTCCTGTTCTCCGAGTCGGCGGGCAGGGCGCTGGTGGCGGTGCCGCGCACCGAGGAGAGCCGGTTGCGTTCCATGTGCGAGGCGCGTGGCCTGCCGGCCATCCGAGTCGGCGTGGTGGACCAGGCCTCGCAGGACGTGGAAGTCCAAGGTCAGTTCAGTGTGTCGCTGGCGGAACTGCGCAGCACCTCCGAAGCGGTGCTGCCGGGGATGTTCGGATAGTCAGACCGGCATGCTGCAGGCACCGGCGAGACACCCGCTGCTGGTGTGGGCGTGGAGCCTGCTGCGGCTGGGGTTCGTCGGGGTGGCGTTCGGCGCGCTGTTCTTCTGCCTGTCGCTGACCCCCTCGTTGCTGCCGCGCGACTGGCTGTTCCAGGGGCTGATCGGCGGTATCAACGCGGCCTTCGGCTACGGCCTGGGGGTGCTGGTCGGCGCAACGGTGGAGCGGTTCGTGTTGCGCGGCGCCAGCTGGTGGCCGCCGCCGCGACCGGTCTTGTTCTCGCTCAAGGCAACTGTGGTGGTGGCGGCGCCGGCCGCGTGCGTTGTGATGCTGATCCCGGCCGCCGGCTGGCAGCGCCAGGTCTCCGAGCTGCTGGGCATCGAGGGCCCGGCGACACTGGGCTACCTGCGCACGCTCGGCGTGGCGATCGGCGTGTCCGCCGCCCTGGTGGCGACGGTGCGGGTCCTGATCGACGCCAGTCGGCTGCTGGCGCGAGCACTGATCCGCCGTTGGCACCTGCACAACGAAGTCGCCATGTTCATCGGCAGCGCGATCGTCGTCGTCCTGCTGACCACCTTGATCAACGGCGTGCTGATCCGCGGTTTCTTCGCCGGCGCCAGCGCGGTGTTCCAGCCGGAGGACAGCGACACCCAGCCCGGGACGAGCCAGCCGCTGCAACCGGAGCGATCCGGCAGCCCGGAGTCGTTGGCGCCCTGGGCCACCCTGGGGAGTCAGGGCCGCAGCTTCGTCGCCGGGGGAGTGCACGCCGCCGAACTCACCCGGATCAACGGACGGCCCGCCCGTGAACCCATCCGGGTGTACGCCGGGCTGCACAGTGCGGGCGACGATCAAGCCCGGATGCAGCTGCTGCTCGACGAACTGGACCGCACCCACGCCTTCGACCGCCAGGCGCTGGTCGTGGTGCCCACCACCGGCACCGGGTGGGTCGACCCGGCCGCGTCCGACGCGATCGAGATGCTCTACAACGGCGACACCGCAATCGTCGCCGTGCAGTACTCCTACCTGCCGAGCTGGATCTCCTTCCTGGCCGACCAACGCAAGTCGATGGACTCCGGACGGCTGCTGGTGCAGACCATCGCCGAGCGCTGGCGAGGCCTGCCGGTCGACCATCGGCCCAAGCTGGTGCTCTACGGCGAGAGCCTGGGATCGATGGCCGGGCAAGCCGCGTTCGACTGGCTGCCCGACGTCGCCGAGATGGGCTACGAGGCCGTGCTGTGGGTGGGGCCACCGCAGGCCAGCCCGCTCTGGCATGCGCTGCTGGTGCGACGTGACCCCGGCAGCACCGCGGTGCTGCCGCGCTACGACAACGGCCGTACCGTGCGGTTCGCCCAGGGCACTTTGCCGGCCGAGATCGCCCGGATTGCCGCGCCGCCGTGGACCGGTACGCGGGTGCTGTTCCTGCAGCACGCTTCCGACCCGGTGGTGTGGTGGTCGCCGGATCTGCTGTTCGCCCGACCCGACTGGCTGACCGAGGCGCCCGGCCCGGACCGCACGGCGTCCATGCGCTGGTACCCGGTGGTGACGTTCTGGCAGGTCAGCGCGGACCTGTTCCACGGTGAGCAGATGCCTGCAGGGCACGGACACAACTACGCGGACACCATCCTGGACGGCTGGGTCGCGGTGCTGCCGCCTGACGGCTGGACGCCGTCGGACACCGAACGGATCCGCGCGGCCCTGCGACGCGGATAGGCCATCGGGTTCAGGCGCCGGGGCCGGGTACCGGCGCCCAGCGCCATGCGGGATGCTTCACCCATGGAGCGATACACCCGTGACGGCCTGGTCTTCGATGTTCGCGACGCCGGGCCGCCGGACGGGCCCGTGGTGGTGTTGCTGCACGGCTTCCCGCAGCGCAACGACAGCTGGAACGCCGTCATCGACCGGCTCACCGCCGCGGGCTACCGATGCCTGGCGCCCAACCAGCGCGGTTACTCACCAGGTGCCCGACCGCCCCGGCGCCGCGACTATCGCCTCTCCGAACTCGTCGCCGACATCGGCGCACTGATCGACGCCAGCGGCGCGCAGCGCGTGCACCTGGTGGGACACGACTGGGGTGCCGCGGTCGCGTGGGGAGTCGCAGCCGAACTGCCCGAACGGCTCGCCACCGTGTCGCCGGTCTCGGTGCCGCACCCCGCCGCGTTCGTGAAGGCGCTCGTCACCAGCCGCCAGGGCCTGGCCTCGTGGTACATGGGCTTCTTCCAGTTGCCGTGGCTGCCGGAATGGTTGATGACGCGCAGCGGCGGCGCCCGGGCGGCCAAAACCTTGCAGCGTGGCGGGCTGCCGGCGGCCGCGGCCGAACGCGATGCGCGGGCCATGACCGAACCGGGAGCGTTGACCGGCGGGCTCAACTGGTACCGGGCGCTGCCCCTGTCGGGGCCACGGGCCGCCGCCGGGCGCATCTCGGTTCCGACGATGTATGTGTGGAGCGACCGTGATTTCGCACTGCGGGACAAGGCGGCTCGCAACACGGCCCGCTACGTCGACGGGGACTACCGATTCGAGATACTGCCGGGCGTCTCGCACTGGATCCCCGACACCGAGCCGGACCGGCTCGCCGACCTGCTGCTCGACTGGTTTGCCGCACACCCAGTCGACTGACCCATGGCAGCCGCCCGCTCACGTCCGCAGCTGGACCCGGCGCAGACCCGCGCAGCGGTGCTGGCGCTCGCGGCATGGCTGCGTGACGGAAGCCGGCCGGCCCCCGAGCGTGCCGAGTTGGCGGCGGCGGTCCGTCTGACCGCCCGCACCCTGGCCGAGCTGGCCCCCGGCGCCAGCGTGGAGGTGCGGATACCGCCGTTCGTCGCGGTGCAGTGCATCGCCGGGCCGCGGCACACCCGCGGCACCCCGCCCAACGTGGTCGAGACCGACCCGCGCAGCTGGCTGCTGCTGGCCGCAGGACTGCTGGAGACGGGCGAGGCGACTACTGCCGGAAAACTGCGGCTGTCCGGTTCGCGCGCCGCCGAGATCGCCGAATGGCTGCCGTTGGTGAAACTTGACGGATGTTGACCGTAGACTGAACACCGTCACTGTGGCCCGTCCCCCTGGAGCAGCTGAAACGTGCCGGACCAGCAGGTAGTAGACCTCGAGAACGCACCCCGTGAAGAGTGCGGCGTATTCGGCGTATGGGCCCCCGGCGAAGAAGTAGCGAAGCTCACTTATTACGGCCTGTATGCGCTGCAACACCGTGGCCAGGAGGCCGCCGGCATCGCCGTCGGCGACGGCTCGCAAGTGCTGGTCTTCAAAGACTTGGGCCTGGTCAGTCAGGTTTTCGAGGAGCAGACGCTGGCAGCCATGCCCGGGCACGTGGCCGTCGGGCACTGCCGCTACTCCACCACCGGCGACACCACCTGGGAAAACGCCCAGCCGGTGTTCCGCAACACCGCGGCCGGCACCGGGGTGGCCCTCGGTCACAACGGCAACCTGGTCAACACCGCCGAATTGGCCCGTCGTGCCCGTGAACTGGGCCTGATCGACACCCGCCGTCCCGGCGTGGCCACCACCGACTCCGACATCCTGGGCGCGCTGCTGGCGCACGGGGCCGCCGACAGCTCCCTGGAGCAGGCGGCGCTGGAGCTGCTCCCGACGGCGCGCGGCGCCTTCTGCCTGATCTTCATGGACGAGAACACCCTGTACGCGGCCCGCGACCCATGGGGTGTGCGGCCACTGTCGCTGGGCCGGCTCGACCGCGGCTGGGTGGTGGCATCTGAGACTGCCGCGCTCGACATCGTCGGTGCCTCGTTCGTCCGCGACATCGAGCCCGGGGAGCTGCTGGCGATCGACGCCGACGGCGTGCGCTCCACCCGATTCGCCAACCCCACCCCGAAGGGGTGCGTCTTCGAATACGTCTACCTGGCCCGGCCCGATTCCACCATCGGCGGTCGGTCGGTGCACGCCACTCGGGTGGAGATCGGTCGTCGGCTGGCCCGTGAACACCCGGTCGAGGCCGACCTGGTCATCGGCGTGCCGGAGTCCGGCACCCCGGCCGCGGTGGGCTACGCCCAGGAGTCCGGCATCGACTATGGGCAGGGCCTGACCAAGAACGCCTACGTCGGGCGAACCTTCATCCAGCCCTCGCAGACCATCCGTCAGCTCGGCATCCGGCTCAAGCTCAACCCGCTGCGGGAGATCATCCGCGGCAAGCGGCTGATCGTCGTCGACGACTCAATCGTGCGGGGCAACACCCAGCGCGCCCTGGTGCGGATGCTGCGCGAGGCCGGCGCCGTGGAGGTGCATGTGCGGATCGCGTCTCCGCCGGTGAAGTGGCCGTGCTTCTACGGCATCGACTTCGCCTCGCCGGCCGAGCTGATCGCCAACGCCGTCGAGGACGAGACCGAGATGGTCGAAGCGGTACGGCGCGCCATCGGCGCCGACACCCTCGGCTACGTCGGGCAGGAAGACATGATCGCGGCCACCGAGCAGCCCAAATCGCGGCTGTGCTGCGCCTGCTTCGATGGCAGCTACCCGATCGAGCTGCCCCACGACAGTGCCCTGGGCAAGAACGTGATCGAGCAGATGTTGACCAACACCGCGCTCAAGGCCGAGAGCGACAGCGACGCTGCGCTGAGTCAGTCCTAACCCGAAGTCCGTTCTTCCGTAACGGCTGACACTGGCTTCCGGCCCCAAGTATCAACTACTTGACACTAATCGGGCCACTCGATAGCGTCGGCGCCAACGAGACTCGTGACCCGGCGTGAGGACAGGAGTGGTTGTGGCGCGTTTTCCCAAGCCGCCCGAGGGCAGTTGGACCCAGCACTATCCCGAACTCGGTACCGAACCGGTGTCGTATCGCGATTCGGTCAGTCCGGATGTGTACGAAAAGGAGCGCGCGGCGATCTTCCGGCGTGCCTGGCTGAACGTCGGTCGGGTAGAACAGCTTCCGCGAAAGGGCAGCTACTTCACCAGGGAACTGAAGGTTGTCAACACCTCGATCATCTTGGTGCGCACGGGATCTGACGAGATCAAGGCGTACCACAACGTCTGTCGGCATCGGGGCAACAAGTTGGTGTGGGACACCATGCCGTTGGAGGAGACGAGCGGGAACTGCCGCCAGTTCACCTGCAAGTACCACGGCTGGCGCTACGACCTGGACGGCAACCTGGCCTTCGTCCAACAGGAGGAGGAGTTCTTCGACCTCGACAAGAGCCGCTACGGGTTGGTCGGCGTGCACTGCGACGTCTGGGAAGGATTCATCTTCGTCAACTTCGCCGCCGCCCCGGAGCAGTCGCTGCGGGAATTCCTGGGGCCGATGGTTACGGCCTTGGAAGGCTACCCATTCGGGCGTATGACGTCGCGGTGGCAATATCGCTCGTCGGTCAACTCCAACTGGAAGCTCTTCCTGGACGCGTTCCAGGAGTTCTATCACGCGCCGGTACTGCACGGGAATCAGACGCCGACGGCCTTTCGGGTGGCGGCCGAGCAGGCCGGCTTCG
The DNA here is from genome assembly GCF_019645815.1 of Mycolicibacter heraklionensis. Classification (NCBI taxonomy): domain Bacteria; kingdom Bacillati; phylum Actinomycetota; class Actinomycetes; order Mycobacteriales; family Mycobacteriaceae; genus Mycobacterium; species Mycobacterium heraklionense. The sequence continues at coordinate 4,236,202 of NZ_CP080997.1, read as the reverse complement.
AGGCGCCGCACTACCGAATCGAGGGCCCGCACCGCCTGGTGAGCACCTCGGGGGTGCGAGCCTGGGAGATGTCGGCCGAGATGCGCAAGCCGATCGAGGACATCTGCCAGAGCGGGTTGTTCGGCCCGTGGGACCCGCCGGATATCGGCCCGATGCCCGACGGCCTCAATCCCGCGAAATGCGATCCGTGGGGGTTGGATTCGTTTCAGATCTTCCCCAACTTCACGATCCTGTTCTGGGGCCAGGGCTGGTACCTGACCTATCACTACTGGCCCACCGCGCACGACTCGCACATTTTCGAAGGCACGCTGTACTTTCCACAGCCGCGGACTCCCCGCGAGCGAGTCGCCCAAGAACTGGCGGCGGTGTCGTTCAAGGAGTACGGATTGCAGGACGCCAGTACGTTGGAGGCCACCCACACGATGATCGGCACCGGTGTGGTGGACCGCTTTCTGCTCAACGATCAAGAGGTGCTGATCCGGCACTTCCACGCCGAGACCGCCGCGTGGATCGCCGAACACGAGCGCGCGGCGGCGAAGGTGTGAGAACCGTGTCCGCCATGCTGCCAAAGGAATTCGTCGACCTCGAACCATTCACCGATTGGTGCCTGCCCTCTGAGCCGGAGCGGTACGCCAAGCGCCTGAGCAGTTCCATGCGCGACATGCAAGCGTTCTACGACGCCATCACGGCCCGTGCCGAAGACGCGCTGGCCTACTGCGACAAGTTCAGCCTCGACGATATGCCCGAGGATGTGTTGAACCTGATGCACCTGCTGTATTCCATGATCACTGTGGCGTTTCCGGCCGAAGCCTGGAAGCAGCCGCGCGTTCCGGACTCCGGGGCCGCGGTCATCGAGTGCATCTCCGAGCCCTTCCCGTGAGCGGCCCAGTGAGTGAGGTCTCGGTACTGCGCGCCGCCCGCTGGCTCGACATCGACGCCGGGGTGGTGCGCTCACCCGCCGTTTTCGTGATCGAGGGTGACTGGATCACCTCCGTCAATCCCGATGTGCCGTTACCGGTTTCGGCCGATGACATCGACCTCGGCGACGTCACGTTGCTGCCGGGCCTGATGGACATGGAACTCAACCTGCTGATCGGCGGGCCGGGCAGCCCGGAAGGACTTCCCACCCCGTTGCACGGCGTGCAGGACGATCCCGCGTACCGCACGTTGCGGGCCGCGGTCAACGCCAAGACCACGCTGGAAGCCGGGTTCACCACCGTCCGCAACTTGGGGTTGATGGTCAAGACCGGTGGTTACCTGCTCGACGTCGCCCTGCAGCGCGCCATTGACCAGGGCTGGCATGCCGGTCCGCGGATCTATCCCGCCGGCCACGCCGTCACGCCTTACGGCGGCCATCTGGATCCGACGGTCTTCCAACGGCTCGCGCCCGGCGTCATGCCGCTGTCGGTCGCCGAGGGCATCGCCAACGGCGTGCCGGACGTGACCGCCTGCGTGCGCTACCAGATCCGGCACGGCGCCAAGCTGATCAAGGTGTCGGCCTCGGGTGGGGTGATGTCGCACAGCACCGCCCCGGGCGCGCAGCAGTACTCCGACGCCGAACTGGCCGCGATCGCCGATGAGGCACATCGGGCCGGGGTGCGGGTGGCCGCACACGCGATCGGCGACACCGCGATCCGGGCCTGCATCCGCGCCGGCATCGACTGCATCGAACACGGTTTCCTGGCCACCGACGAAACCCTCGCGATGATGGCGGACCACGGCACCTTCCTGGTCTCCACCACCTACCTGACGGACGCCTTGGCCGTCGACCGAATCGCTCCCGAACTGCGCAAAAAGGCCGCCGAAGTGTTCCCGCAGGCCAAAGCCATGTTGCCCCGGGCGATCGAGGCCGGCGTGCGGATCGCCTGCGGCACCGACGCGCCGGCAATCCCGCACGGTCAGAACGCCAGGGAATTGTGTGCGCTGGTGGAGCGTGGCATGACGCCGGTGCAGGCGCTGCGCGCCGCCACCGTCACCAGCGCTGAACTTGTCGACGCCGACCACGAACTGGGACGGCTGGCACCGGGCTACCGCGCCGATATCATCGCTGTACCGGGTGACCCGACCCGGGACATCAGCACCACCCTCGACGTGCGATTTGTCATGAAGGACGGCCGAGTCCATAAGCGCAGTAGTTGATAGGGAAGCAGGGCATGGATCTCACCGGTAACATCCTGTGGCTGCTCAAGCAGGCCTTTTACTACTCACTGACGACGGTGAACGAGGCGATCAGCACTTACGGCGTGAGCACCGCCCAGATCGGTTTGTTGCGCCAGCTCGCCGGCGAACCCGGTCTGTCCGGCGCCGAACTGGCCCGTCGGCTGCTTATCACCCCGCAGGGGGTGCAACTTGCGTTGAGTGCGCTCGAGCGCAGCGGCCTGGTCGAACGCAAGCAGGATCCCCGCCACGGCCGCATCCTGCGGGCCTACCTGACCGATGAGGGGCGCGCGGTGACTTCGGCGGCCGTCACCGACGCGATCGCCGCCCACGACCGGGTATTCGGCGTATTGACATCCGACGAGCAGGAGACCCTGCGAGGTCTGCTGGCTCGTGTCGTGGAGCAGGGCACCGGCCACACCCTGTTCGCCGACCATGTGGAGCCCTGAGGACGACGTCACACACTCCCGACCCGCGCGGGCATACTGTCCCAACCGCGGACGGCTGAGGAGGACGAGAAGATCGCAGCGTCGAGATCGACCTCCCAGTCCGGGAAGCGGTTGAGGATTTCATCGAGGGCGATCCGGCCTTCGAGACGGGCCAGGGCGTTGCCAAGGCAGTAGTGGGCGCCGACCCCGAAGGTGAGGTGTTGCCCCGGTGCCCGGGTGACGTCGAAGGACTCGGCAGTCGCTCCGAACCGGCGCTCATCGCGGTTGGCCGCGCCGATCAGGGTCAGTATGGCGGCCCCGGCTGGGACCACCCGGCCGTGGAACTCGACGTCGCGCGTGACGTAGCGCGCGGCCTGCAGCGCCGGCGGTTCGCAGCGCAGGATCTCCTCAACAGCATTCCCCAGCAGAGAGCGGTCGCCGGCGAGGAGCCGGCGTTGATCGGGGTGCTGGGACAGCAACTTGCCGGTCCAGCCGATCAGTCGGGTGGTGGTCTCGGCGCCGGCCACGGCGACGACGTTCATGAACATCAGCAACTCCTCGCGGCGTAAGCGCCGCGTGCTGCCGGTCTCGTCAGTGAACTCGACTTGCAGGAGCTCGGTGGTCAGGTCGTCGGCCGGATGGTTCATGCGCCAGTCGATGAAGTCGGCGAAGACCTCCCCGTCGGTGAGTGCGCCGCCGGGGTTGTCGGTCAACTGCCCGCCGCGCTGGGTGCGCAGATGCTTGTCGCCGTCTTGTTGAACGCGCCGCTGGTAGTCCTCCGGAATGCCGAACAGCATGCCCACCACCCGCAGCGGCATCACCGCGCCGAGGTCGGTGACGAAATCGATTCGGTCGGCGCCGATCAACGGGTCCAGGCATCGGACGGTGAAATCACGGATGGCGGCTTCGAGTGAATTGATCTTGCGCGGCGTGAAAGCTCGGGCCAACAGGCTGCGGTGGATGTCATGGATTGGCGGGTCCTCGAAGATCAGCATGCCCGGCGGGATCTCGATGCCGGACTTGAGGATCTCCAACACCACACCGCGGGCCGAGCTGAAGGTCTTGTGGTCGATCAGGGCCTGATTGACGTCCTCGAACCGGCTCACGGCGTAGAAGTCGTGAACTTCGTTGTAGTACAGCGGCACTTCGGCCCGCAGCCGTGCGAACATCGGATAGGGGTCGGCGTTGAGGGCGACGTCCCACGGGTCGTAGTACACGTCCTGGGTTGCGTTGGCGGTCATGACGTTCCGTTGTCGTCGCGCTCAAAGGGCACCACGGCTGGTAGGTCGACACCGTTGGGCATCACCAACCTGCCGTCGACGTCGATGTAGCCGGATCGGTTGGTCGGCAGCGGCAGAACAGGATTCGGGCAGGGCCGATCGGTGCCGTCGCCGCAGATCCCGCCGGTGAAGTACGACCGCTTCTGATGGTCGGCCGGCCAAGGGTCGGAGTGCAGGGCGATCCATTGCGCAGGAACCATGTAGAGCACGAAGAAGCACGCGCTGACTCCGGCGAAGATCGCCAGGAACCGGGTGAACTGCTGACGAGCCAAGCCGCCTCGCACGTGGTCGAGACCTCGTTCGACGACGGTGCGCCCGTGGTCGTCGGTGAAGAAACGCAGCGAACACAGTGCCGCCTGGACCGCGCCCCACATCAGGCCTTCGTAGAGGGGCCATTGGTAGTAGGTGTCGGCATGGATCGACACCGACCGGATGGCGCCCGGGTAGGTGTAGAAACCGATCGGCAGCAGGACCAAGCCCTCCATGACGAAGTCGAACACGATCGAGATCGCGTAGATGACGGCAATGAGCCGCAGGTTGCTGACGGAGGGCCAGCGCGCCTTGATCTTTCCCATGATCCAGCACCCGGCGATGGTGATCAGCAAAACGCCGTAGGCGTATCCCGGGATATTCGTCAGCAGGGGTTCGGCCACCTGGCGGCCGGGCTCCTCGGGCGATACCCAGCCGGGGATATGCGATGTCCACGAACCCCGGTTGAACAGCCAGGTGTTGTAGGTGCACCAGGTGTTGAAGTAGTTGAGCAACGGATCCAGGAAAAACATCAGGCCCATGGAGACAAACAGCAAGCCGTCCAACGTGATTCTGCGCTCGCGGCGCCACGGACGGACGAAGAACCACCACACGGCTACCGGCAGGCCGACCCAGAGCACGATGGCGTTGGCCATCAGGGGCACCTTCATGTACAGCGGCGGATCGTTCGGCCCGCCGGGGACGCGCTCGAAAAAGGGCCCGGTGATCCACCGGGCCCACACGTACAGCTGCAGTGTCAGCAGTGCTCCGCCGACCGCCGCCCACACCCTGATCGGCCCGCCGTCGACGTGGCCGCCGGGCTCCGGCCCGGTAGGGACGGACCCGGCCTGGTGGATCGACAATCCGCTACTCATCGCGCGGTCTCCTTCCGGGGTGGCCCAGCCCCGGCTAATATACTCATCGGTATCTGGGATGCCAATAGGTATCGAAGATTCTGTGGGACAATTCGGGCCATGGTGGAGCAGTGGACCCGCGAGCGCCGGCTTGAGCGCACGCGGTCGCTGCTGCTGGACGCCGCCGAGGAAGTCTTCGCCGAAAAAGGTTTCACCACTGCGACTCTCGATGACATCGCCCAGGCGGCCGGCTATACCAAGGGCGCCATCTACAAGCACTTCGCGGCCAAGGACGAACTCTTCCTGGCGGTCAGTGATCGCTACTGGCGCCGGTACTTCGAGAACTTCGCCGAGGTGATGGCGAACGCGACGCAGGTGGGGGTGCGTGAGCTCGACGACATCGCCGAGCGCTGGCAACGACTGAGCCGGGACCGCGGAGCCGAGCATGCGGCGCTCGGGTACGAGTTCACGCTGTATCTGCTGCGCAACCCCGAAGCCCGGGCCCGCGTCGCCGCCAAGCGGGCCGAGGTCGTCGAGCAGCTGGCGAAATTCATCGTCGAGGGCGTCGAACGGCTCGGGGGAACCCTGCTGATCCCGGCCCTCACCCTGGCGCAGGTGCTGGTCGCCACCAGCGACTCCGCCGTGCTGGCCAGCGAGCTCGACGGGATTGACCTCTACCGGCCGGCGGTGGCGATGTACGTCGCAATGATCAAGCTGCCCTGACGACGGCCGCAGGGCTGGATATCCACCACTTGAGGACAATGACAAGTACTTGATAATATTGCCGGCGATGCCGTCCAGGGTTGCGATTCGCCGATCGACGCCGAAGGGGATGCCATGACTGCAGGGGTGCCGCAGCGGGTCGCTGTGGTCACCGGCGGAGGATCGGGCATGGGCGAGGCCACCTGCCACGAACTGGGCCGGCGCGGCTATCGGGTCGCTGCTCTGGACGTCAATGGTCAAGCCGCGCAGCGGGTTGCCGACGACCTGCGGGGCCGCGGGGTAACCGCGCTGGGTGTCGAAGCCGACGTCACCGATCGAACCGCCGTCGACGAAGCCTTCGCCAAAGTGCGCAGCGAACTCGGGCCGGTCGCCGCGCTGGTCACCAGCGCCGGACTCTTCGGCTACTCGGCCTTCGCCGACATCACCCCGCAGGCGTGGGCGCGGATCATCGACGTCAACCTGACCGGGACGTTCCACTGCTGTCAGGCCGCGCTGCCGGACATGGTCGCCGCCGGGTGGGGACGCATCGTGATGATCTCCTCCTCCAGCGCGCAGCGCGGATCGCCGTTCGCCGCGCACTACGCGGCATCCAAAGGGGCGGTCATCACGCTGACCAAGTCGCTGGCTCGCGAGTACGCCGCCCACGGCATCACGGTCAACAACATCCCGCCGTCGGGCATCGAGACACCCATGCAGCACCAGGGCCAAGCGGCCGGATATCTGCCGTCGAACGAACAGATCGCCGCCAACATCCCCATGGGCCGGCTGGGCACCGCGGCGGACATCGCCGCGGCAGTCGGATTCCTGTGCTCGGAGGAGGCCGGCTTCATCACCGGCCAGGTACTCGGTGTCAACGGAGGAGCGGTGTTGTGACAGCACAGTTTTCGGCGCGATCCGGGCGGACTGCGGAGGGTTCCTGGACCGAGCACTACCCGGAACTGGGCACCGGTCCGGTTTCGTTCGCCGACTCCACGTCACCCGAGTTCTTCGAGCTGGAACGCGAAGCGGTGTTCAAACGCGCCTGGCTCAACATCGGCCGCGTCGAAGAACTGCCCCAGCACGGCTGCTATGCCACCAAGGAAATCGAAGCCGCCCGAGCCTCCATCCTTCTCCTCCACACCGACGGCGGGATCCGGGCGTTTCACAACATCTGCCCGCGGTGCGCGACCAAACTGGCCTGGCACGACTTCCCGGATCGCGAAACGTCTGGACAAGGTGAGGCCATCACCTGCAAACGCTGCCGCCGAACCCAGGGCTTCGACGACGCCGACGCCCGCGACCTGATCGGAGTGCACTGCGAGGATTGGAACGGCTTCATCTTCGTCAACCTCGACGACGAGCCGCGCCAGGGTCTACGGGAATTCCTCGGGCCGATGATCACCGGCCTCGATGGCTACCCATTCGCGAAACTGACCGAACGCTATGACTGGGTGGCCCACAACAACAGCAACTGGAAGATCTTCGCCGACGCGTTCCAGGAGTACTACCACGTGCCGGCGCTGCACTCCCAGCAGGTGCCCGCCCAGGTGCGGGTGCCCGGTGCCGGTTTCACCTGCGGGCATTTCCAGCTCGACGGCCCGCACCGGTTGGTGTCCACCGCCGGCCGCCGCCGATGGCTGCTGCCCCCGGAATACATGTACCCGATCGAGCGGGCCACCCGCAGCGGGCTGGTCGGTCCCTGGGAAACGCCCGACATCGGTGAGCTGCCGGCCGGGGTGAATCCCGGCGGTATCGAGCCGTGGGGGATCAGCAACTTCCAGATCTTCCCCAACACCGAGATCCTCATCTACGGCGGCTGGTACCTGCTCTACCGGTACTGGCCCACCTCACACAACACCCACCGGTTCGAGGCCCACACCTACTTCCATCCGGCGCGCACCGTGCGTGAACGCATCGAGCACGAGGTCGCCTCGGTGGTGCTCAAAGAGTTCGCGCTGCAGGACGCGGGCATGCTCGGCGGCACCCAGGCGGCGCTGGAATACGGTGTCGTCGACGACTTTCCGCTCAACGATCAGGAGATCCTGGTCCGCCACCTGCACAAGGTGGTCGTCGACTGGGTGGACGACTACCGGCGCGACCCTGCCGGTGCGGGAGCGGTGCGATGACCGCCGCGCGGCTGCCGAGTGCCTTCGCCGAACTCGAGAAGTTCGCCGAAACCTGGTGTTTGCCAACCGAAACCGAACGCTTCAACCAGCGGCTGGCCAGCACCATCCCGGAGCTGCGGGAGTTCTATGACGCATTCTTCCCGAGGCTGGAGGACGCGATCGACTACTGCGACAAGTTCCCGCTCGACGAGCTGCCCGAGGACGCCCTGAACCTGCTGCACCTGATCTATTCGCTGGTGATGGTGGCCATGGCGGTGGAGATCATGGGTCAGCCCGCACCCGTCGATGCCGCCGACGCCGTCATGGTCCGCACCGGCTGGCCGGTTCCGTAGCGGTCGCAGGAGCCAAAACCCTTGTCAGAAAGGACAGACCGATGAGTCTGCTCACCATCAATAAGCTGACGTCCTCGGTCGGTGCCGAGGTCACAGGCGTCGATCCAGAGCGCCTGTCCGCCGACGAGGGCTTGGGTGCTGCGGTGCTCGAGGCGTTGGAGGACAACGGAGTTCTGGTCTTCCGCGGCTTGGGTATCGACCCCCGCTCCCAGGTCGCGTTCTGTGGGCGCCTCGGCAGTGTCGACCACTCCTCGGACGGCCACCACGAGGTCGCGGGCATCTACCCGGTCACGCTGAACCACGCCAAGAACTCCTCGGCGAGTTACCTGCGCGCCACCTTCGACTGGCACATCGACGGGTGCACACCAACCGGCGACGAATACCCGCAGAAGGCCACCGTGCTCTCGGCGGTGCAGGTCGCCGAGCGGGGCGGGGAAACCGAATTCGCCAGCTCGTACGCCGCCTACGACCTGCTCACCGGCGACGAGAAGGAACGCTTTCGTGGGCTTCGCGTGGTGCACTCGCTGGAGGCGTCCCAGCGCCGCGTCACCCCCGATCCGTCGCCGGACGAGCTGGCCCGCTGGCGGGCCCGGCCCACCCATGAACACCCGCTGGTGTGGACGCACCGCAACGGCCGCAGATCGCTGGTGCTGGGCGCCTCCACCGACTATGTCGTCGGGATGGGTCTCGACGAGGGCCGCGCGCTGCTGGATGAACTGCTGCAGCGTGCCACCTCGGCCGACCGGGTCTATCGTCACCACTGGTCGGTGGGCGACACCGTCATCTGGGACAACCGCGGTGTGTTGCACCGGGCCGCTCCCTATGACCCCGATTCTCCCCGCGAGATGCTGCGCACCACGGTGCTCGGCGACGAGCCCATCCGGTGACCCGCCGTTGGTTCAGGAGGAGACGACATGACCGGGCTGTCAACGGAGAGCGAGCTGTTTGTCGCTACGGCGCGCGCATTCCTGGACAAGACCGCGGCGCTGAGCGACTACCGCGACCTGCACGCGCGGGGCGGATCCTATGACGCCGCATGGTGGCGGCAGGCAACCGAACTCGGTTGGGCCGGCCTGCTGGTGCCCGAGGAACTGGGCGGCGGCAGCGTCTCGGGCTGCGGCCTGCGCGACCTGGCCGCGATCGCCACGGAGATCGGACGCACCGTAGCCGCCGGGCCGCTGAACCCGGTGAGCGTGGTGCTGGCCGGTCTTGTCGACGCCGACAACCGGGGCATTCACGCGCAGAGCATCGCCGCGCTGATCGCGGGGGAGATGGTGGCGACCTGGGCCGCCGACGAACCCGGCCGGGCCTTTCGTCCCCAGCAACCGGGCCTGACCGCGACGAGGACGGTCGGCGGCTACCGGCTCAACGGGGTCAAAGATCGGGTGGAGGCCGCCGACCGTGCGGACCTGGTGCTGATCGGTGCGCGTACCGATGACGGTGCGGTGCGCCAGTTCCTGGTCCGCACCGACAGCGCCGGAGTGCAGGTGGCGCCGCAGCCCGGCATCGATCTGGTGAAGCAGTACGCGCGGATCGAGTTCAGCGACACCGAGATCGACGCGTCCGCGGTGGTGGGCACCGCGGCACAGACCGCCGCACTGATCGACCGGCAGACTCAGGTCGGGATCGTGCTGGTGTGCGCCGAAACCGTCGGGATCCTGGACGCCGTCATGACCATGACCGTGGCGTGGGCCCGCGACCGGTACAGCTTCGGTCGGCCGCTGGCGTCCTACCAGGCGATCAAACACCGGCTCGCAGACATGACCATGTGGCTGCATGCCTGCCGCGCGATCACCGCCGGCGCCGTGGACAAGGTGCCCGCGCGTGATCCCGACGCGGCGATGTGGGCCGGGGCCGCCAAGTCCTATCTCGGCGAACACGCCGGTCGGCTGATTCAGGAGTGCGTGCAACTGCACGGCGGAATCGGGGTCACCTGGGAACACGACCTGCACCTGTATCTGCGCCGGGCCACCCTGTACCGGAACCTGCTCGGTACTCCCGCCGAGCACCACCGGGCCATTTATGCGGCCGCCCGCAGCACGGAGCCGGCCGCATGACCGACATCACCGTCGAAGCCTTCGCCGCGTCGGCGCGTGACTGGTTGGCCGCCAACATGCCGCGCTTGGACCCGCGGCACCCGCCTCGCAATGGGCGCGACGACGACGCCGCCTGGCAACGCGCACGTGAACTGCAGCGGCGGCTGTACGACGGCGGCTTCGCCGGGATCTGCTTCCCGCGCGAATACGGCGGTCTCGGTCTGGACATCAGCTACCAGAAGGCCTTCGACGCCGAGTCCGCCGGCTACGAGATGCCGCTGATCCTCAACGTCCCGACCTTCACGATCTGCTGCGCCACGCTGCTCGACACCGGCAGTGCGGAGCAGAAGCGTCGCCACATCAGCGCCGCGCTGCGTGGCGACGAGGTGCTGGTGCAGCTGCTCTCGGAGCCGAGCGGCGGGTCCGACCTGGCCGGCCTGATCACCCGCGCCGAGCCGGACGGCGACGACTGGTTGGTCAGCGGGGCCAAGACGTGGAGCACCAGTGCGTTCGCCGCCGACTTCGGGCTGCTGCTGGCCCGCACCGATTCGACGGTGCCCAAGCACGACGGGCTGACGATGTTCCTGGTGCCGATCGACGCACCCGGCGTCACCCTGCGCCGCATCGAGCAGGTGGACGGCTCCAACGAGTTCTGCGAGGAGTTCTTCGACGGGTTGCGGCTGGGGGCAGACGCGGTCGTCGGTGAGGTGAACAAGGGTTGGGACGTCGCTTCGCGGCTGCTCTACCACGAGCGTCGGGCGGTGGGGCAGGGTTCGGAGTTCGCCAGCGGGCGAGGCCCCGAACGCACCGAGATGGCCGCCGGCGACTTCCTGACCCTGGCGTGCGACGCCGGCGCCGCGGACGACCCGCTGACCCAGGACCAGATCGGTCGGGTGCTGGCCCGGCGCATGGTGCGCGACACGCTCATCGACTACGCCGGCCGCGGCATGCGCAGCGGTGCACTTCCGCCCGCCGCGGCCTCGATCATCCGGCTGTTCCACTCCGATGTCACCTACCTGGAGGTTGACACCGCAATGGCGGTCGCCGGGCCGTTGGCCGTGGTGGACGACGAGGCGCACCTGCTCAGGGCGGGCCGCCGGTATCTGTCGCGACAGACCGTGGGGCTGGGTGGCGGCAGCGACGAGATGGCGCGCAATGTCATCGCCGAACGGGTTCTGGGCCTGCCCCGGGAGTACGCCGCCGACCGCGGCGTGCCGTTCAACCAGGTGCGCCACAACCGGCTCTGAGACCGCAAAGTCGAGCGCGATACCGTCCACAGTCGGCGACCGGTAGCCTTTACCGCGATGACCTCAGCAGAATCAAGCTCCCAGGGCGTTACCTACGCATCGGCAGGAGTGGACATCGACGCCGGTGACCGGGCCGTCGAGTTGTTCAAACCGTTGGCCGCCAAGGCCACCAGGCCCGAGGTGCGGGGTGGGCTCGGCGGCTTCGCCGGCCTGTTCGCTCTGCGCAACGACTACCGTGAGCCGCTGTTGGCGTCCTCCACCGACGGCGTGGGCACCAAGCTGGCGATCGCCCAGGCGTTGGACAAACACGACACCGTCGGCATCGATCTGGTCGCCATGGTCGTCGACGACCTGGTGGTGTGTGGCGCCGAGCCGCTGTTCCTGCAGGACTACATCGCCGTCGGCCGCACCGTGCCGGAGCGGGTCGCGGCGATCGTCTCCGGGATCGCCGAGGGTTGCGTGCAGGCCGGCTGCGCGCTGCTGGGCGGGGAGACCGCCGAGCACCCCGGCCTGATGGAACCCGATCACTACGACATCTCCGCGACCGGCGTCGGCGTGGTGGAGGCCGACGACGTGCTCGGACCGGACCGGGTCCGGCCCGGTGACGTGCTGATCGCGATGGGCTCGTCGGGCCTGCACTCCAACGGCTACTCGCTGGCGCGTGCGGTGCTGCTGGACATCGACCGGATGAATCTGGCCGGCCATGTCGAGGAATTCGGCCGCACTCTGGGTGAGGAACTGCTCGAGCCGACTCGCATCTACGCCAAGGACTGCCTGGCGCTGGCCGCCGAGACGCAGGTGCGCACCTTCTGCCACGTGACCGGCGGCGGCTTGGCCGGCAACCTGGCCCGCGTCATCCCCGACGGGCTGATCGCCGAGGTGGACCGTGGTACCTGGACTCCGGCTCCGGTGTTCGCGATGATCGCCCAGCGCGGACGGGTGAGCCGCGCGGAGATGGAGAAGACGTTCAACCTGGGGGTCGGCATGGTTGCCGTCGTCGCGCCGGAGGACACCGACCGCGCGCTGGCGATCTTGACCGCCCGCCACGTCGACTGCTGGCCGCTCGGCACAGTGGCCAAGCCGGGGAAGAAGACGGAACCGGGAGACGGGGCCAGGCTCGTCGGGGAGCACCCGAGGTTCTAGGCCCTACCGTGCCGATCAGGTCCAATGCGGACCGGCGTCACGCGTGGGCGCTCAGCGGCGCCAGTCGTCGTCGCCGTTCCACGAGTCGTCACCATCGGAGTCGTTGACCTCAGCCCCAGCCAGCTCACGTTGGAGCTGGGTGAAATCGGTCGACGGTGAGCTGTATTTCAGCTCTCGAGCAACCTTGGTCTGCTTCGCCTTAGCCCGGCCGCGGCCCATGGGGGGACCCCCTCGCGCAATAACGGAGCGGCCCAACAAGCAGGCGGCTCCGATCTGAATGTGTTTATTGTCCTGCCGACAGCTTACCGTGCCGATCGGGGAGCTGCCGACCTGGCCTGTGCCGGTGTGACCACGATCAAAGCCGGCCCCGTAGCCGGTCAACGGCGAGCCGCCCCGCGCCCCGCACATCCGGCGGCGGCATGGATTCCGGGTCGATCACCGCACTGACCTCGGACTCGGCGCCGGTCAGCAGCGGAGTGTCGGCCGGAAGTCCGCGTTTGAGCAGTGCCAGCGCGATCGGACCCAGTTCGAAATGGTCCACCACCGTGCCCAGCCGGCCCACCGGGCGCCCGCCCGAGGTGACCGGATCTCCGGTCCCGGGCCGGTCCACCGATCCATCCAGGTGCAGCAGCACCAGCATCCGGGGCGGTTTGCCCAGGTTGTGCACCCGTGCGACGGTCTCCTGCCCGCTGTAGCACCCCTTGTCCAGGTGCACCGCGCCGACGCCGGGCCCGCCGATCCAGTTCAGCTCGTGCGGAATGGTGCGCTCGTCGGTGTCCACGCCCAGCCGCGGGCGCCGCGCGGCCACCCGGGCGGCTTCGTAGGCCCATATTCCGGCGGGGCGCACCCCCGCCTGGGTCAGCCGACGCTGCCACCCGCTCTTGTCGGCGCGCGGTACCAGCAGTTCCAGCGTGTCGTGGCCGGGCGTTCGTCGAACGAAACCCTCGGAATCCGGAAGCGGTACCGCGGTAGCCCCGGGCGGTGCGGCCAGCCCCAGCGCGTCGAGGACGGCCGGGGCATCCCGGTCGGGACCCAGCAGCGACAGCACCGCGAGATCGATCGGCTCGGTGACGGTGACGTCCGCCCAGAACACCATCTTGCGCAGGTGTTCGGCCAAGGGCGCGCCCCGCCACGGCTCGGTGTCGAGGTAGGTCCGCTCGCTGCGATCGGTCTGGATCCAGTGATTCTGGATGTGCCCCTTGGCGTCCAAGGTCAGGTTCTCGGTGCTGGCGCCGTCGGGAAGATCGGCGACGTGCTGCGTCGACAGACTGTGCAGCCACGTCTTGCGGTCCGCGCCGCTCAGCGAGAGCACCGCCCGGTGGGAGCGATCCACCAGCACGGCGGCGGTTTCGGCGCTGCGCTGCTCACTGAACGGGTCGCCGTAGTGCCAGATGGCGCCCGCGTCGGGGCCGGAATCGGGTGCGGGGACGGCGGACACGTGTCAACTCTACGGAGCCGCTACGCTCACGGTCCATGGCAGCCGAGGCCGATGTGGAAGACAGCGTCATGACGATCGTCACCGTGGGCGGCGGGCTCGCTGCGGCCGACTCCCCGCTGCTGCACGCCGACGACCTGGCCGCGCTGCGCGGCGACGGGGTCTTCGAGACGCTGCTGGTGCGCGACGGCGCCGCCTGCCTGCTCGACGCCCACCTGCGGCGACTGGCGCGATCCGCCGAGCTGATGGACCTGCCCGCTCCGAACCTCGACGACTGGCGCCGCGCCGTCGACGAGGCGGTGCGGCAGTGGGCCGGGACGGGCGAGGGCGCGCTGCGGATGATCTACAGCCGGGGTCGGGAAAACGGCTCGGCACCAACCGCATACGTGATGCTGACTCCGCTGCCGGAACGTATCGCGGACGCGCGCCGTGAGGGCGTGGCTGTGGTGACCTTGGACCGTGGTCTGTCGACGCAGGGGCTGGAGATGCCGTGGCTGCTGGCCGGCGCCAAGACGCTGTCCTACGCGGTGAACATGGCGGCGCTGCGGTACGCCGCGAAACAGGGCGCCGACGACGTCATCTTCATCAGCTCTGACGGCTTCGTCTTGGAGGGGCCGCGCTCCACGGTGGTGCTGGTGGAACCCGGACGGCTCATCACCCCGCCGTTGTCCCACCCGATCCTGCGCGGCACCACCCAGGAGGCGCTGTTCGAGGTGGCCCGCGGCGCGGGCTACCAATGCGAGTACACCCCGTTGCGGCCAGCGGACCTGGCTGCGGCGCAGGATATTTGGCTGGTCTCCAGCATCACCCTGGCGGCGCGGGTGCACACCTTGGACGGCCGGGCACTGCACCCGCGGGTGCCCGAGGAGGAATTCGCCGGACTGGTCGACACCGCGATCGGCCACTGACGGCGTTGACTCTGCGGCCACGGCGCAAGAGTGCGAGAAGCGCCCGCCCTCAGCGCAGAGTCATCGCAAAGGATCAGCCCACGAAGCGGGACAACCGGGCCGACAGGTGCGGCACCAGCTCGCCGTCGGCGTTCACCCGCTCCTCGACGTAGGCCAGGTCGCCGTCCTCGACGATTCCGTACAGCCGCTTGGCCCCGCCGATCAGTGCCCCCGATTTGCTGCGCGCCAGCGCATCGGTGACCAGCTCCCAGGAGGCCGGGCCGTGCGGGCGGCCATAGAACAGCTCCACGTAGCCGGTGGAGTGCGCCAGCAGCAGTTCGATGGCCTGGGACTCGTCGGGGTCGTCCGGATCGTTCACGAACCGCCAGAAGCCGGTCTCGCGCAGGGCCGGTTCGCATGCTTCGTCGTCGTCGGCCATCCGCCAGGACCGCGCTTCCCAGTTCAGGTAGTCGCCGCCGTCGTGGGACACCACGATCTGCTGACCGAACCGGTAGTCGCCGTGCGCCCCGTGGCCGACACCCTCACCACGCCACACCCCGACCAAGGGCAGCAGCGCCAACAGGGCGTCGTGCAGGTTCGCGCCCTCGCGCAGGTTGGCGGTATCGCTGAACGGCAGGTCATCGAAGACCGGGATGTTGCGTGCCGCGGTCTGCTTGGCACGCTCAGCGGCGGCGGCTACCGCGCGGTCGCCGGAACCCCGGTCGACCTGGCGCTCACCGTCACCCGGCGCGCCCCCGTCGGAGGCACTCACATCTCGTCGGTGATCAGCCGATACAGCGTGTACAGCGCGAACCAGGTGATCAGGCCAGTCGCCGCCACCAGCATCAACTCGAAGAACAACACCACGGGAGGGAGTCTATCGCGAGTCGTCAGGCGACTTTGATGTCGACCTCGTGGATGCCCGCCCCGGAGGGGGTCACCACGGCGTCACCGTTACCGGCCGAGGACAGGGCGCGCACCCTCCAGGCGCCTGGAGCGGCGAAGAACCGGAAGTCACCGGTGGCCGAGGCGACGACCTCAGCGGTGAACTCGTCCGAGGAGTCCAGCAGCCGCACGAACGCGCCGCCGACGGACGCACCGGAGCTGTCCACCACGCGACCGGTGATCACGGTCTCCTTCTCCAGGTCGACGTTGGCCGGCAGTGCGAGTCCTTGCTTGGGTCCAGAGCACATATCAGCTTCCCAATTCGATCGGGGCGCCCACCAGGGAGCCGTATTCCATCCAACTACCGTCGTAGTTCTTGACGTTGCGATGTCCGAGCAGCTCACGCAGCACGAACCAGGTGTGCGACGAGCGCTCACCGATACGGCAATAGGCGATGGTCTCCTTGTGACCATCCAGGCCGGCGTCGGCGTAGAGCTTGGCCAGCTCCTCGTCGGACTTGAAGGTGCCGTCCTCGTTGGCGGCACGGCTCCACGGCACGTTGATCGCGCTCGGGACGTGGCCGCGCTGCTGGCTCTGCTCCTGAGGCAGGTGCGCCGGGGCCAGGATCTTGCCGGAGAACTCCTCGGGCGAGCGCACGTCGACGAGGTTCTTGGTGTTGATCGCGGCGATTACCTCGTCGCGGCGGGCCCGCAGCGACTCGTCCAGCGGCTTGGCGCTGTACGACGTGGCCGGCCGGCTGACGGTTTCGGACGACAGCGGACGCCCGTCGAGCTCCCACTTCTTGCGGCCGCCGTCGAGCAGCTTGACGGATTCGTGGCCGTAGAGCTTGAAGTACCAGTACGCGAAGGCGGCGAACCAGTTGTTGTTGCCGCCGTAGAGGATCACGGTGTCGTCATTGGCGACGCCGCGTTCGGAGAGCAGCTTGGAAAACGCGGCCTCGTCGATGACGTCGCGCCGTACCGGGTCCTGCAGGTCCTTGCGCCAGTCCAGCCGGATCGCACCCGGAATGTGGTTGATGTCGTAAACGCTGGTGTCTTCGTCGACTTCGATGAAGACGGTGTTGGGCGCGTCGAGATTGCTCTCAGCCCAGTCGGTGGAGACCAGGACGTCCGAGCGTGCCATGGGGGAATCCTTTCCGGTTACTTCCAGGGAAATGCTGTGGTCACGCCGTGGTCGGCCGCAGGCGTACGACGAGTGGGTAGAGCTGGCAGCCCAGGCAGATGCCGAAGGCGGCGTTGAGGAAGGCCGCCGCCAGCGCAAACGCCGTCGCGATCAGGCCGAGCGCCGGGGCGAAGGCGAAGCCGGCGACGCCGATCACGGCAAACACCAGGCCGACGAGCTGGGCGAAGCGCAGCGGCGCCACCGGCTCACGCTCGGTGACCGGCCCCAGCCGCGGCGCCACCAGCCGGGCGAACAGCCGTCCGTAGGGGTGGCGGCGGGGGCCCCATGCCGCACCGACCGCGAACACGACGGCTTGGGCGGCCAGCAGGGTGGCCGCACCCAGCGGGCTGAGTGCGGAGATGAGTAGGACGGCCACCAGTACGGCGGTGGTGATCCAGGCCGCGAACCGGGGACCCCGGACGTCTACCTGTTGTATTTGGGTGGTGTCGGTGTCGATGTCCCGCATGAAATGCTCCCTGTTGTTGTCGTGGCGAGTGGCTGGTGGAGACATGCCACGGCTTCCCGGGCGGCTCCGATAGCGACGCGAAAACGCGCGTCTCAGCGACAACGACAACAGCAGCAGCCCGCGGTGCGGCACAGGTCGACTGTGCGGCGCTTGGTGAGCACAAGCTCAGTGCGGGCGAACACGACGTACAGCGTACCCAACGCAGGGCCGGTCAGGCCAACAGAGGTTCCAGTGCGGAACGCAGGTCCGCCGATGTGGGGACACCGGCGATGCGGTACCGCTGGCGCCCGTCGGTGTCGAAGATCACTGTGGTCGGCAGCGACAGCACCGAGAACCTGCGGGCGGCATCGGGGTTGGCATCGATGTCGACTTCGTGATGAGCCACCTTCTCCGGGCCCCCGAGGTCGTCACAGACCTTTTCCACCACCCGGCGCACGCCGGCGCACGGTCCGCACCACGGCGCGGAGAAGTGCACCACCGCCGGGCGCCCGGGTTCCAGCCCCAGAAAGGCGGCATCGGAATCGGCGGTGGCGTCGTCGCCGGTCCGGGAGTCGGGCAGCTCGCGCAACACTCCGGCCCGTCGGTTCAGCCACCAGCCGATCGCACCGGCGAACACCAGGGCGGCAACGATCGCAACGATGCTCATCGCTGGCGGAACTCCGGCAAGGTGACCGTCATGTCGTCGGCGATGCCCTCGATGATCACATCGGAGCCGCGGGCGCCCTGACTGGTCGGGACCAACCCGAACGGCAGCCGCTGCTGGGGCAGGCTGCCGCGGAATGCGGTGAGCACCGCGGCACGCTGCGCGTCGGGCACATCCTGGTCGGCGGTGTCCGGGCCGGTGAGGATGCCGGTCGGGGTGATGACCAACGTGCTGTGGTCCGGCCCGGCGATCGACAGGTCCACCGCCACACTCACCCGTTTGCCGAAACCCGCTGGGGTGCCGGTGAATACCAGTCCGTGGCTACTGGAGATTCCGGATTCGGTGGTGCCGCCGGTGTTGTCATTGGTCTCGGCCGGCGGGGCTTCCACCATCAGGTCGCGGATGCCCAGGTAGCGGCCCAAATGCACAGAGCCGATGATAATCCGGCTCTCCAACCTGGCCACCGGGATCGGGGCGTCCGGCCGGAACCGCCACGTGGCTTCGGTCAGGTCGACCGAGTGCATGGTGGCCTCCAGCATCGACTTGCCGATCATCGGCTGCTCGACGGCGGGCGCCTTGATCTCCACCTCGTCGTAGTGATCGCGGCGCGCCTGCGGCAGGAACGGGAAGCCCAGGATGGCCACGAACGGGTCCGCGCGGAGGTCGGTGGCGCGGCGTACCGCCCGGGACAATTGGTACTCGGCGTAGACGCTGACGCCGAAATCGACCCCGACGGCAACCACGACCAGGGCCGCTAACGCGGCCGACATACCGATAAGCACCCTGCGCACTCGGTCATTCTGGCAGGTCGCACGCTATCGTTAGATCACCTGGGACGCTGGAGGGCCTCGTTGGAGCTACTGCTGTTGACCGCTGACCTGCACCCCGACGGGGTGCTGCCGTCGCTGTCCCTGCTTGCGCACACCGTGCGGACAGCGGCGCCAGAGGTTTCTGCGCTGCTCGAGGCCGGTTCGGCCGAGGTGGTTCTGGTCGACGCGCGCACCGATCTGGCCGCGGCGCGCGGACTGTGCCGGCTGCTCAGTGCCACCGCGGGGTCGGTCCCGGTGGTCGCCATCGTGACCGAGGGCGGACTGGTGGCGGTCAACGCCGAGTGGGGTATCGACGAAATTCTGCTTCCAGGTACCGGGCCCGCCGAGACCGACGCCCGGTTGCGCCTGCTGACCGGTCGCCGCGGCGCGCCGGCCGCCGAGCAGGCGTCGGGCCAGACCAAGCTCGGCGAGCTGGTGATCGATGAGGGCACCTACACCGCGCGGCTGCGGGGCCGGCCGCTGGACCTGACCTACAAGGAGTTCGAGCTGCTGAAGTACCTCACCCAACATGTCGGCCGGGTGTTCACCCGGGCGCAGTTGTTGCAAGAGGTCTGGGGCTACGACTTCTTCGGTGGTACTCGCACGGTCGACGTGCACGTCCGGCGGTTGCGCGCCAAGCTGGGGCCGGAATACGAGTCGTTGATCGGCACGGTCCGCAACGTCGGATACAAGGCTGTCCGGCCGGTGCGGGGTCATTCCTCGGCCGCCTCCGACGACGAGGGGGACGACGGGGACGACGAATCGGTGGAGGACCTCGACGGCGCCGACGGCGGTGCGCCCGAGCCCCTGACCAGTCAGTGACCGCCCCGCAGTGGCACGCCGCACTGACCGATGAGGAGCAGCGGCAGATTCGCGAGCTGATCACTGCCGCCGGCGACCACGACGGCGTCGCCCCGGTAGGTGAGCAGGTACTGCGGGAGCTCGCCGCGTCCCGCACCGAACACTTGGTCGCCGGTGACGGCGCAACGGTGCTGGGGTACTTGAACCTGACCGCCGGCTCGGCGGACGCCGCGCCGATGGCGGAGCTGGTGGTGGCGCCGCACGCCCGCCGGCGCGGTATCGGGGCGGCGATGGCCCGCGCCGCACTGGCCAGAACCGACGGCCGCACCCGGTTCTGGGCGCATGGCACACTGCCCGCCGCTCAGTCCACCGCCTCGGCGCTGGGCCTGGCCACGGTGCGCGAGTTGCTGCAGATGCGCCGCTCGCTGCGCGGACTGCCGCAGCCGACGATCCCGCCGGGGGTGTCGATCCGTACCTACGCGGGTCCCGCCGACGACGCCGAACTGCTGCGGGTCAACAACGCCGCGTTCTCCTGGCATCCGGAGCAGGGCGGCTGGACGGCGGAGGATCTGGCGCAGCGGCGAGCCGAGGCGTGGTTCGATCCGGCCGGGCTGTTCCTGGCGTTCGACGGGCCCGAGCTGTTGGGGTTTCACTGGACCAAGATCCACGCCGGCAAACCGGGCGCCGAAAGCGCCGGAGAGGTCTACGTCGTGGGAGTCGATCCGGCCGCTCAGGGCCGCGGTCTGGGCCGGGTGCTCACCGAGGTAGGCCTGGCCTACCTGGCGGACCGGCTCGCCGATGTCGACTCGCCGATTGTGCTGCTCTACGTCGAGGCCGACAACACAGCGGCGTTGCGCACCTACCAGCAGTTGGGTTTTGTGGTGCACAGTGTCGACACCGCTTACGCCGCAGCGGATCAGCCTTGAGGCGGCGCCGAAATCTATTCACCGCCCGTTCATCTGCCATGTGGTTGCCATCCATAAGTGCCGCATACGTTCCCGGAGAGATTTGAACCGGAAGCGAGAAAGCGAGAACTGATGAAACGCACAAAGGCGGGTCTTGCGCTGGTGGCGGCCGCGATGACCGGTCTGGCGCTCAGTGGCTGCGGCAGCGATGACAACACCGCAAGCCCGGCGGGGACCGGTACCACCGCGGGCAAAGCCGACTCCGCCGAGTGCGCCGGTAAGAACACGCTGACCGCCGAGGGATCGACTGCTCAGCAGAACGCGATCGCAGTGTTCAACCAGGTGTGGGGCAAGCAGTGCTCGGGCAAGAACCTGTCCTACAACCCGACCGGGTCGGGTGCGGGCCGCGAACAGTTCATCGCCGGGCACGTCGACTTCGCCGGTTCGGACTCGCCGCTGGGCGAAGCCCAAGTCGCCGAGGCGGCCGACCGGTGCGGCCAGAACCCGGCATGGCATCTGCCGCTGGTGTTCGGGCCGGTCAGCATGGCCTACCACCTCGACGGAGTGGAGAACCTGGTCCTCAACGGTGACGTGCTGGCCCGGATCTTCAGCGGTGCCATCACCAGCTGGAACGATCCCGCGCTGGTCGCCCTCAACCCGGGCGTGGAACTGCCGGCGATCGCCATCACGCCGATCTACCGCTCGGACTCGTCGGGCACCACCGACAACTTCCAGAAGTACCTCAGCGCCGCGGCGCCGCAGACCTGGACCAAGGGCGAAGGCAGCGAATTCCAGGGCGGCGTCGGCGAGGGTGCGCAGAAGTCGGCCGGGGTGGTACAGGCGGTGCAGAGCACGCCGGGTGCCATCGGCTACGTCGAGAAGGGCTTCGCCGACCAGGCCAACCTCCGGTCGGCGATGATCGACTCGGGCTCCGGAGTGGTCGCCGCGACCGACGAATCGGCCGGTGTGGCGATCCAGTCGGCCGGATTCGTCTCCGAGGACAGCAACGACATGCGGCTGGACCTGAGGTCGCTCTACGGCACCAAGCAGGCCGCTGCCTACCCGCTAGTCTTGGTGACCTATGAGATCGTCTGCTCCAAAGGCTACGACCCCGACACCTCGGCGGCCGTGAAGTCCTTCCTCAGGACGGCCTCCACCAGCGGCCAGGACGAATTGTCGTCCGCCGGTTACGTTCGGTTGCCGGACCAGTTGAAACGGCGCCTCAGTGCCGCCATCGACGCGATCCAGTAGCCGCCGTGCCGCAAGCGATGAGGGGGTGTCAAGCATCGCCGACTCGTCTGTGTCCGCGCCTGCATCGAAGCCGTCGGTGATCCGGACGGCGGTGCGTTCCACCGGAAGTCGCCTGCAAGATCGGCTGTTCCGCCTGGTGGCAGAAGGCTCCGGGGTGCTGATCATCGTGTTGATCAGCGCGGTCGGGGGCTTCCTACTGCTTCGGGCGATACCGGCATTGCAGCGCAACCGGGAGAATTTCTTCACCTACGGCGGCAGTTGGGTCACCACCAACACCTCCGCCATGCACTTCGGCATCGCGGAGATGTTGCAGGTGACGGTGTTCGTCTCGGTGTTCGCGCTCGTGCTGGCCATGCCGGTCGCTCTGGGCGTCGCGGTCTATCTCGCCGAATACGCGCCCCGACGACTGGTGGGGCTCCTGGGCTACATGGTCGAGCTCCTTGCCGCCGTGCCGTCGATCATCTACGGGGCGTGGGGCCTGTACGTGCTGGCCCCCCAGTTGCGCGGCACCGCGCTATGGCTCAACGAACATCTCGGTGGAATCTTCCTGTTCGCCGACGGCAACGCGTCGGTGGCGGGCGGCGGCACCATCTTCATCGGCGGAATCGTGCTGGCGGTGATGATCCTGCCGATCATCACCGCGGTCACCCGCGAGGTGCTGGCCCAGACGCCCCGCGGCCAGGTCGAGGCCGCGCTGGCGCTGGGCGCCACCCGCTGGGAAGTCATCAAGATGGTGGTGTTGCCGTTCGGCCGCTCCGGCTACATCAGCGCCGCGATGCTGGGGTTGGGCCGCGCGCTCGGTGAGACGGTGGCGTTGCTGATCATCCTGCGCTCCACCCAGAAGGCGTTCAACTGGTCGCTGTTCGACGGCGGTTCCACCTTCGCCACCAAGATCGCCGCCACCGCATCGGAGTTCAACGATCAGTACAAGGCGGGTGCCTACATCGCAGCCGGGTTGGTGCTGTTCGTGCTGACGCTCATCGTCAACGCGCTGGCGCGCGTCGCGATCACCCAGAAGGTGCATTCATGACCGCGTTGCTGGACCGGCCCGTGAAGCTGCGCACGTTCGCCGGGGTCGGGGTGCGCCGCCGGATGGCCAATTCGATTGCGACGCTTCTGGTCACCTTCGCGATGGCCTTGGCGTTGGTGCCCCTGGTGTGGGTGATGTACTCGGTGTTCAAATTCGGTTTCGGTGTCGTCAGTACCAGTACCTGGTGGACGCACTCGCAGGCCGGTATGACGGCATTCGTGGCCGGCGGCGGCGCTTACCATGCGATCGTCGGGACGCTACTGCAAGGACTGCTGTGCGCGGCCATCTCGATCCCGGTCGGGATCTTCGTCGCGATCTATCTCGTCGAATACGGTGCCGGCACCCGCCTGGGCAAGCTCGCGACCTTCTCGGTCGACATCCTGACCGGAGTGCCGTCGATCGTCGCAGCGCTGTTCATCTACGCGCTGTGGGTGGCCACCTTGGGATTTCACCGATCCGGGTTCGCGGTGTCGCTGTCGTTGGTGCTGCTGATGGTGCCGGTGATCGTGCGCGCGACCGAGGAGATGCTGCGGATCATTCCGATGGACCTGCGCGAAGCCAGCTACGCGCTGGGCGCACCGAAGTGGAAGACCATCACCAGCATCGTGATTCCGACCGCGTTGTCGGGCATCGTCACCGGAATCCTGTTGGCGCTGGCCCGGGTGATGGGCGAGACCGCGCCGCTGTTGATCCTGGTCGGCTATTCGCAGGCCATGAATTTCGATATGTTCCACGGCTTCATGGGGTCGCTGCCGGGAATGATGTATGACCAGACCTCGGCGGGGGCGGGCGCCAGCGCGGTTCCCACGGACCGTCTCTGGGGCGCCGCGCTGACGCTCATCCTGCTGATCGCGATACTCAATGTCGCGGCCAGGTTCGGGGCACGCATCTTCGCTCCCAAGAAGTTCTAGATCTGTCTCGACAACCAGCGCGTAGCGGTGGGCGAACAAGGAGAGCTGCACGGTGGCTAAAAGGTTGGACCTCACCGACCTCAACATCTATTACGGGTCGTTTCACGCGGTGGCCGACGTGTCGCTGTCGGTACCGCCACGCAGCGTCACCGCGTTCATCGGTCCATCGGGCTGCGGCAAGTCGACGGTGCTGCGCACGCTCAACCGGATGCACGAGACCACCCCGGGGGCCCGAATCGAGGGTTCGGTGCTGCTCGACGGCGAGAACATCTACCGTCCGGGAATCGACCCGGTGGGAGTCCGTCAAGCCGTCGGAATGGTGTTTCAGCGACCGAATCCCTTCCCCACCATGTCAATTCGCGACAACGTGGTGGCGGGGCTCAAGCTGCAGGGAATCCGCAACCGCCAAAAGCTCGACGAAACCGCGGAGTTCTCCCTGCGCGGGGCGAACCTGTGGAATGAGGTCAAGGACCGGCTGGACAAGCCCGGTGGCGGGCTGTCGGGTGGTCAGCAGCAGCGGCTGTGCATCGCGCGGGCGATTGCGGTGCAACCCGATGTGCTGTTGATGGATGAGCCCTGCTCGGCGTTGGATCCCATCTCGACGATGGCCATCGAGGAGCTGATCTCCCAGCTCAAGCAGGACTACACCATCGTGATCGTCACCCACAACATGCAGCAGGCGGCGCGGGTGAGCGATCAGACGGCGTTCTTCAACCTGGTTGAGGCTGGCAAGCCCGGCCGGTTGGTCGAGATCGACGGCACCGAGAAGATCTTCTCCAACCCGAGCTTCAAGGAAACCGAGGACTACATCTCCGGCCGCTTCGGCTAGGCGATCGCAGGCGTCACGCTGGGCAGCTTAACCGCCTGGGGCGTAGCGTATTTCGGATATCGACCGAAGGTCCTGCGCCACGCTTCGCGGCGTACTTTGGCAGAGCCAGTGCGTCCCTCCACATTGCAGGACTCAAGATCGTGGCTAGGCTGGCGCCCAGATCGTTGCTCCAAGAAGGTCTGGGCCGTCGAACATTCAGGCCGGGACAGGTTGAGTCGAGTGAGGAGAAGGCTGCCAGTGGCCAAAAGGTTGGACCTGAGCGACGTCAACATCTATTACGGGTCGTTTCACGCGGTGGCCGACGTGACGTTGTCGGTACCACCACGCAGTGTCACCGCGTTCATCGGTCCCTCGGGCTGCGGCAAGTCGACGGTGCTGCGCACGCTCAACCGGATGCACGAGGTCATCCAGGGAGCGCGGGTCGAGGGCTCGGTGCTGCTGGACGGCGAGGACATCTACCAACCCGGCATCGACCCGGTGGGGGTGCGTAAGGCGATCGGGATGGTGTTTCAGCGCCCAAACCCGTTTCCCACCATGTCGATCCGCGACAACGTGGTCGCCGGCCTGACCCTGCAAGGCGTGCGCAATCGCAAGTTGCTCGACGAGACCGTCGAACAGTCGCTGCGCGGGGCGAACCTGTGGAATGAGGTCAAGGACCGGCTGGACAAGCCCGGTGGCGGGCTGTCGGGTGGTCAGCAACAGCGGCTGTGCATCGCGCGGGCGATTGCGGTGCAACCCGACGTGCTGTTGATGGATGAGCCCTGCTCGGCGTTGGATCCCATCTCGACGATGGCCATCGAGGAGCTGATCTCCCAGCTCAAGCAGGACTACACCATCGTCATCGTCACCCACAACATGCAGCAGGCCGCGCGGGTGAGCGATCAGACGGCGTTCTTCAACCTGGAGGCCGTCGGCAAACCCGGCCGGTTGGTCGAGATCGACGGCACCGAGAAGATCTTCTCTAATCCGAGACTTAAGGAAACCGAGGACTACATCTCGGGCCGCTTTGGCTGACTTATTACCGGATTCGGCTACCGTGTGGTTTTCACGCTGACCGCCGAAGGAGCGCCGTTGACGATCAACCGGTTCGGTATCGCCTCGAGTCTCCTTGCGGCCGTACTGCTGATGGTCGTGGCCTGCGGTGGGGGCCAATCGTCGTCGGCGTCAGGGTCGGGCTCCTCAGCGGTGCAGTGCGGCGGCAAGCAGAAGCTGACCGCGAGCGGTTCGACGGCCCAGGCGCACGCGATCGAACAGTTCGTCTACGCCTACATTCGGGCCTGCCCGGACTACACCCTGGACTACCGGGCCAACGGGTCCGGCAACGGCATCGCTGAATTCTCCAGTGGGCAAACCGAATTGGCCGGATCCGACTCGCCGCTTGATCCGTCGAACGGTGAGCCGCAGCGGGTGGCTGCGCGGTGCGGCTCGACGCCCTGGCACCTGCCGACGGTATTCGGCCCGATTGCCGTGACCTACAACATCGGCGGCGTCAACGAACTCGACCTGGACGGTCCCACGTTGGCCAAGATTTTCAACGGCACCATCACCAAGTGGGATGACCCCGCGCTGAAAGCTCTCAACAAGGACGCGGCGTTGCCCGCCGAGCCCATCCACGTGGTGTTCCGCAGCGACGACTCCGGAACCACCGACAACTTCCAGAAGTACCTCGACGTCGCCTCCGACGGTTCCTGGGGCCGCGGTGTGGGCAAGACCTTCAACGGCGGTACCGGTGTCGGGGCCGCCGGCAACGACGGCACCTCGGCGCTGTTGCGAACCACCGAGGGGTCGATCACCTACAACGAGTGGTCCTATGCGGTGGGGCGCGAGCTCAACATGGCCCAGATCGTCACGTCGGCGGGCCCGCAACCGGTCACCATCTCCGTCGACTCGGTGGATAAGACCATCGCCGGAGCCAAGTTCAGCGGTGCCGGAAACGATCTGGTGGTGGACACCTCCTCGTTTTACAAACCGACCGTGGCGGGCGCCTACCCGATCGTCTTGGTGACTTACGAGATCGTCTGCTCGCAATACCCCGACTCGGCGACGGCGCAAGCGGTCAAGGCGTTTATGCAAGCGGCGATCGGCGACGGACAGCAGGACCTGGACCAGTACGGCTATATTCCGCTGCCGCCGGAATTCACGTCGAAATTGAAGACGGCGGTCGACGCTATTTCCTGATCTTCTAGATCTGCGGAGTTCCATTTTCACTGGTAACCTTTGATTAATCTTCTGTTCACGCAACAGTTGATTGCTTGATGTCGATCGTGACCGGTGAATGGAGCGTCGTGAACAACAGCGGGCTGGCTTCGCAGGTGGGTTCCCAATTCGGTCCATACCGGTTGCTCCGGCTGCTGGGGCGAGGCGGTATGGGTGAGGTCTATGAGGCCGAAGACACCCGCAAGCACCGATCGGTTGCACTGAAGCTGATCGCCCCCGTGCTGTCGAACAATCCGGCGTTCCGAAGCCGGATGCAGCGTGAGGCCGACGCGGCGGGCCGACTGACCGAGCCGCATGTGGTGCCCATCCACGACTACGGCGAGATCGACGGACAGATGTTCGTCGAGATGCGGCTGATCGACGGCAACGACCTCGGCATGGAGTTGCAGCGCTCCGGCCCGCTGGCCCCGGCGCGAGCGGTGGCGGTGATCGAACAGGTGGCCGCCGCCTTGGACGCCGCACACGCCGGCGGAATCACCCATCGCGACATCAAGCCGGCGAACATCCTGCTCACCCGGGATGATTTCGCCTACCTGGTCGATTTCGGCATTGCCCGCGCCGCGGCAGATCCCGGCCTGACCCAGACCGGGATGGCGCTGGGCACCTACAACTACATGGCGCCAGAGCGGTTCAGTGGGGCCGAAGTCGACTACCGTGCCGACATCTATTCGCTGGCCTGTGTGCTGAGCGAGTGTCTGAGCGGTGTGCAGCCGTACCGGAGCGAGACCATTGAACGACTGATCGCCTCACATCTGATGGAGCCCGCCCCGCGGCCCAGTCAGCTGCGGCCGGGCCTGGTGCCGATCGCATTGGACCAGGTGATCGCCAGGGGGATGGCGAAGAATCCGCGGGAGCGATTCAGCAGCGCCGGCGACCTGGCCCGTGCCGCGCACGACGCGCTGACCACCGCGGAGCAGCATCAGGCCGCGATGATCGTGCAGCAGGGTGGCGTGGCTACCCGAATGGCCAGCTCCGTCGGCGCTGCCACCAACGGCGGCGGGAGCTCTCCCGCCTCCGGGTACCGGCAGCAGTCGGTCGGCTACGAGCACCGCGGCTACGAACCGAACTCTTACGACCAGCCGCAGGATCAGACGCAGATGCGGCCCGCCATCACCGGTTGGCGGGACCGGCCGGCGCAGCAGTCCCCGGCTGCCGCACCGGTATTCGCCGCCGAGGCAAAGAACCGCGGCGACCGCCGATGGCTGGTGCCGGCCGCGGCAGCCGCGGCGCTGCTGGTCGCAGTCGGCGTGGGTGGTTACGCGGTCACCCACCGCTCGGATACGTCCCCCGCGGCGTCGGCGTCGGCGAATGGGCAGAGTGTGCTGCCCTTGGACGGTCTGAGCTTCCGGTTGTCCCCGGGCGGGTTGGCGTTGGACAGTAGCGGAAACGTCTACGTCACCAACCAGAGCATGTACGGCCGGGTGGTGAAGCTGGAACCGGGATCGAACGCCCCGGTGATGCTGCCGTTCACCGGGCTCTACGAACCGCAAGGCGTAGCCGTCGATCGGGCCGGTGCGGTGTACGTCACCGACTTCAACAATCGGGTGGTGAAGCTGGACCCGGATTCCAATGTTCAGTCCGAGCTGCCGTTCACCGGGCTGAACTATCCGGAAGGCCTGGTGGTGGACAACGACGGCAGCGTCTACGTCGCCGACCGGGGTAACAACCGGGTGGTCAAGTTGCCCGCCGGAGCCGACACCCAGGTGGTGCTGCCGTTCGCCGGGCTGCACAACCCCGACGACGTGGCTCTCGACTCCGCCGGCAACGTCTACGTCACCGACACCGACAATGATCGGGTGGTGCGGCTTGCGGCCGGATCCAACACCCAGAGCGTGCTCCCGTTCACCGGTCTCGATGCCCCGTGGGGCGTCACCGTTGACGGTGCCGGCAACGTCTTCGTCACCAACCACAGCAGCCACGCCGTGCTGAAGCTGGCCGCCGGGTCCAATACCCAGACAAAGCTGCCGTTCACCGGCCTGAACACCCCGCTGCAGGTCGTGGTTGGTCCGGACGGCACCCTCTACGTCGCCGACCGGGGCAACAACCGGGTGGTGAAACTGGTGGGGGGCACTGAACCGCGGGGTTGATGCCGCGGTCCCAGCTTCGCCTCTCCTTCGTCGAGCCTCGCTGAACCGCGGGGCTGATGCCGCGGTCCCAGCTTCGGCTCTCCTTCGTCGAGCCTCGCTGAACTGCGGGGCTGATGGGTCAGCGGTCGTGGACCGAGGTGAGCCGAGTCGCCACGGCTGCCACGATCGCGCTGATTGCGACCAGGATGATCAGCGTCAGCGCCGCACCCCAGACTCGGGCAGCCCCGGCCGCCTGCGGGTTCCCCAGCTCGGAATAGATCAGCAGCGGCAGCGAGGCCATGTTCTCGTGAAAGATGTCGAAGTTGATCGACCGGCTGTAGCCCACCAGCACCAGCACGGGGGCGGTCTCACCGATGATCCGGGCGATCGACAAGAAAATTCCCGACAGAATGCCCGAGAGCGCGGTGGGAATGACGATGCGCAGGATCGTCTTCCATCGCGGCACCCCCAGTGCGTAACTGGCCTCCCGCAGTTCGTCGGGGACCAGGCGCAGCATCTCCTCGGTGGAGCGCACCACGATCGGCAACATCAGCAGAGCCAGCGCCAGCGACACCGCGAACGCGCTCTGCTCGAATCGCAGGGTGGCGATCCACAGGCTGAAGACGAACAGTGACGCCACGATCGAAGGCACCCCGGCGAGCACGTCGACCATGAAGGTGGTCAATCGCGCCCATCGGCCGCCGCCGTACTCGATCAGGTAGATCGCCGTCATCAGCCCCAGCGGTACCGCCAACACGGCGGCTACCCCGGCCTGCACCAGGGTGCCGTACAGCGCGTGATACACCCCGCCGGCGAATTCTTCGGGCAGGACGCCGCGTAGTGAGTGCGTCCACCAGCTCAGACTGGCGATCGCGTGCCAACCGCGGGCCACCACGACCCAGAGCAGCCAGACCAACGGGATCGCCGCGACGCCGAACGAGGAATAGAACGCCGCCGTGGCGATCTTGTCCGTCACCCGGCGCCGCATGCTGAGGTGATGGCGAGGTGACACCGACGGTTTGACCGGTGCGTCGAGCAGTTGGGCTGTCATCCGTTGACCTTGCCGCCGGCCACCGCGCGGGCGGCGGCGTTGACGAAGAACGTGAGCGCGAACAATGCGAACCCCGCAGCGATGTAGGCGCCGGTCGGCAGCGGGGCACTGAACTCCGCGGCCGCCGAGGCGATTTTGGATGCGAACGTGTACCCGCCGTCGAACAGCGACCAATTCCCGGGCTGTGCGGCGGCCCGCAGAATGATCAGCATCGCGACCGTCTCGCCCAGCGCCCGGCCCAGGCCCAGCATCGCCGCGGCGATCACGCCGCTGCGGCCGTAGGGCAGCACCGCCATGCGGACCACCTCCCACCGGGTGGCTCCCAGGGCCTGGGCGGCTTCGATGTGGGCGAAGGGGGTCTGGCGGAATACCTCCCGCGAGACCGAGGTGATGATCGGCAGGATCATCACGGCCAGCACGATTCCCGCGGTGAAGATCGTGCCGCCGCCGGCCAGCGACACATTGCCCTTATGGAACAGGAACAGCCAGCCGAAGTGGCTGCGCAGGAAGCGCATCATCGGCACCAGCATCGGTGCCAGCACGAAGATTCCCCAGAGGCCGAAGATGATGGACGGCACCGCCGCCAGCAGGTCGATCACCACGGCAAACGGTCGGGTCAGCCGCCGGGGCGCGTACTGGGTGAGGAAGACCGCGATACCGACCGAAATCGGCACCGCCAGCGTCAATGCGAATACCGAGCTCAACACCGTGACCATCAGCAGGTCCCGGATGCCGAACGACAGGTGGTCGGGATCTCCTGTGCGGAACTCCGGGCTGGTGAAGAAGTTCGCCTCGTTGGCGAGCAACGACGGGAAAGCGCGCACCAGCAGGAAGATCGCGATCAGCGCGATCGCCACCACCACTGTCGATCCGGCCGAGACCGCGGCCGCCCGGAACAACCGCTCGCCTCGCGACGAGCGGTTGTTCATCAGCGGCGTCGATGGATTCCCGGGGGTCACGAGATGGCGTCGACCGCGGACGCCAGGCGAGCCTTGAAAGCCTCGGGGATCGGCACGTAACCGTTGTCGGCCAGACCGCTCTGGCCCGCGCCGATGGTGGACTTCAGGAACAACCGCACCGCCGTGCCGACGTCGGCGTCCGGGTACTTCGAGCACACCACCTCGTAGGTGGCGAGCACGATCGGGTACGAGCCGGTCTGAGTCGGCTGGTAGAACGACGCCGTGTCGAGTACCAGGTCGTTGCCTTGCCCCTTGATGGTGGCGCCGGCGATGGTCTTGCCGACCGACTCGGTGCTGATCGCGACCGGGTCGGGACCGGCGGAGGTGACGATCTGGGCGGTGGACAGATTCTTGGCCTGGGCGAATGACCATTCGTTGTAGGTGATCGCCCCCTCGGTGGCCGCGATGGCTCCGGCCGTGCCGTCATTGCCCTTGGCCCCTTCGCCGACGCCACCGTTGAAGGACTTTCCGGCGCCCTTGCCCCAGGCCCCACCGGAGGCGGCATCCAGGTACTGCTGGAAGTTGTCGGTGGTCCCGGACTCGTCACTGCGGAACACCACGTGGATCGGCTGGGCGGGCAGCGTGGCCGTCGGGTTGAGCGCCTTGATCGCCGCGTCATCCCAGCTGGTGATGGTGCCGTTGAAGATCTTCGCGGCGGTCGGGCCGTCGAGGATCAGATTGTCGACGCCGGGGATGTTGTAGGTGATCGCGATCGGACCGAACACCACCGGCAGGTTCCATGCCGGGGACCCGCAGCGCTGCTGCGCCTCGGCGTAGTCGTCGGCGCCCAGCGGGACGTCGGAGCCGGCGAAGTCGGTCTGGCCGCCGACGAACTCCCGGATACCGGCGCCCGATCCGTTGGCAGTGTAGTTGACGTTGTGGTCCGAACACTCGTCGATGAACGCCTTGACGAACCGGGCCATCGCGTTCTGCTGGGCGGTCGAGCCGCTGGCTTTGAGCGTTTCCGTGCCGCCGCAGTTTCCGCCGGCGGCCGCCGAGCCCGAGGTGGTCTTCTCCGCGGTGTCGGTGTTCTTGTCGCTGCCGCACCCGGATAACACCAACGCGCCGGTCGCCACAATGCCCAGCGTCGCACCAATTCCGTTCAGTTTCACATTGCCCTTTCGCACACAAATTAGGGTGATGGCCGCTGGTGCGGCATCACCGGATAAACCCGGCCGCCAATTCCCAACAATTGCGTGCGATCCGGGTTACTTCCCATTTAATGCGGTGAACGCAGGTTACGCTACGGTGAACGGCCATGATCTAACGGTGGAATTCTGGTGGAATTCTGATGACGTCGATATGGACTGGCTAAAAGCCAGATGACAGGCAAGCCGACCCAGCCCGTATGCTTCGCGAAGTGGTCGAACCGTCCGTCGCGCAGCTGCGCACGCTCCTCGACGAGCTGACCGTTCGGGACGCGGTCTATTTCGGCCGGCGCCTGAAGGACCTGCGCGGCGCAAAGCCGGAGCAGTTGCGAAAGCTGGCGCAGCGGATGGACGAGGCGCAGGCACTGGTGGCCGCGCGGCGCGCCGCGGTGCCGGATGTCCGCTATCCCGACCTGCCGGTCAGTAGCCGCCGCGACGAGATCGCCGCGGCGATCCGGGACCACCAGGTCGTGGTGGTGGCCGGCGAGACCGGTTCCGGTAAGACCACCCAGTTGCCCAAGATCTGCCTGGAACTGGGCCGCGGTATCCGCGGCACCATCGGCCACACCCAGCCGCGGCGGCTGGCCGCCCGCACCGTTGCTCAGCGCATCGCCGACGAACTGGGCAGCCCGCTCGGCGATGTCGTCGGGTATGCGGTCCGGTTCGCCGACCGGGTGTCG
The DNA here is from genome assembly GCF_019645815.1 of Mycolicibacter heraklionensis. Classification (NCBI taxonomy): domain Bacteria; kingdom Bacillati; phylum Actinomycetota; class Actinomycetes; order Mycobacteriales; family Mycobacteriaceae; genus Mycobacterium; species Mycobacterium heraklionense. Next base: position 4,203,493 of record NZ_CP080997.1, on the reverse strand, counting down.
ACGCGCACGTGCGTCAAACTGATGACCGACGGTATCCTGCTCGCCGAACTCGAACGGGACCGTCGGCTGCTGCGCTACGACACGCTGATCATCGACGAGGCCCACGAGCGCAGCCTCAACATCGACTTCCTTCTCGGCTACCTGCGGGAGTTGTTGCCGCGCCGCCCGGACCTGAAGGTGATCATCACCTCGGCCACCATCGAACCCCAGCGTTTCGCAGCGCACTTCGCAGATGGGCACGGCGGGGGAGCGCCGATCGTCGAGGTGTCCGGCCGCAGTTACCCGGTGGAAATCCGTTATCGCCCATTGGAGCTGCCGGTCGACTCGGCCGCCGGTGATGACCCGGACGACCCGGATCACGAGATCATCCGCACCGAGACCCGCGACGAGATCGAGGCGATCGTCGACGCGGTGCACGAACTGTCCGCCGAACCACCCGGCGATATCTTGGTGTTCCTGTCCGGCGAGCGCGAGATCCGCGACACCGCAGAGGCCCTCGGCGGTTTGGTCAACACCGAGGTGCTGCCGCTGTATGCGCGGCTGTCCACCGCCGAACAGCAGAAGGTATTCGCCCCGGCGCGCGCCGGCAGACGGATCGTGTTGGCCACCAACGTGGCTGAGACATCGCTGACCGTGCCGGGCATCCGCTACGTGATCGACCCGGGCAATGCGCGCATCTCGCGCTACAGTCGCCGGCTGAAGGTTCAGCGGCTGCCGATCGAGCCCATCTCGCAGGCCTCCGCCGCCCAGCGCAGCGGCCGGTGCGGCCGTACCGCGCCCGGGGTGTGCATCCGGCTCTACAGCGAAGCCGACTTCGACACCCGCCCGCGCTACACCGATCCCGAGGTGCTGCGCACCAACCTGGCCGCGGTGCTGCTGCGGATGGCGTCGCTGCGGCTCGGTGCGGTGGAAGACTTCGGTTTCCTCGACCCGCCCGACTCGCGCAGCATCCGCGACGGGGTCGCGCTGCTGGTCGAGCTCGGCGCGTTCAATGCGCAGGGTGCGATCACCGATGTCGGGCGCCGGCTGGCCCGGCTGCCGGTGGACCCGCGGCTGGGCCGGATGATCCTGGCCGCCGAGACCGAGGGCTGTGTGCGCGAGATGCTGGTGCTCGTCGCCGCCCTGACCATTCCCGACCCGCGGGAGCGGCCGGTCGATCGGGAGGAGGCGGCCCGGGCCAAGCATGCCCGGTTCGTCGACGACGATTCCGACTTCACCGCCTACCTCAACCTGTGGTCGTATCTGTCAGAGCAGCGTAAATCTCTGAGCGGCAGCGCATTTCGGAGGATGTGCCGCAATGAGTTCCTGCACTACCTGCGGATCCGGGAATGGCAGGACCTGGTGGGCCAGCTGCGCAGCATCGCAGCCGATATCGGCATCCGTGAATCCGGCGAGCCGGCCCAGCCGGCTGCCATCCACGCCGCACTGCTGGCCGGGTTGTTGTCGCACGTCGGAATGCGACGCGATGACGGCCGCGAGTTCGCCGGCGCGCGCAACTCGAAATTCGTGCTGGCCCCCGGTTCGGTGCTGGCCAAACGACCACCACGCTGGACGATGGTGGCTGAGCTGGTGGAGACCAGCCGGCTGTTCGGGCGTACCGCTGCGCGCATCCAACCCGAAACCGTCGAGCGGGTCGCGGCAGACCTGGTGCAGCGCAGCTACAGCGAACCGCACTGGGACGCCAAGCGCGGCGAGGTGATGGCCTTCGAAAAGGTGACGCTCTACGGGCTTCCGCTGGTGGCGCGCCGCCGGGTCGGCTACGCCCGAGTGGAGCCGGCGGCGGCCCGTGAACTGTTCATCCGGCATGCGCTGGTGGAGGGCGACTGGGCAACCCGGCACCGGTTCCTGGCCGACAACGCCGCGCTGCGTGACCAACTGCAGGAGCTGGAAGACCGGGTCCGGCGTCGCGACCTGATCGTCGACGACGACACCGTCTACGACCTCTACGAGGCCCGCATTCCCGCCGAGGTGGTCTCGGCGCGGCACTTCGACGGCTGGTGGAAGAAGCAACGGCAGGCCACGCCCGACCTCCTGACGTTCACCCGCGACGAGTTGCTGCGCACCGACGAGACACTCGGCGCCGACCGGCCGGACAACTGGGCGACCGCGGATCTCGCGTTGCCGCTGACCTACCGCTTCGAGCCGGGCGCCGCCGACGACGGCGTCACCGTCCACGTACCGATCGATGTGCTGGCACGCCTCGGCGGTGACGAGTTCGCCTGGCAGGTACCGGCGCTGCGCGAAGAGCTGATCACCGCGCTGATCCGGTCCCTGCCCAAAGATCTGCGACGCAACTTCGTCCCGGCCCCCGACACCGCCCGCGCGGTGCTGTCGGCAATCGGGCCGGAAGGCGAACCACTGCTGGAGGCGCTGGTCCGCGAACTGCGTCGCCGCACCGGCGTGCTGGTGCCGATCGACGCCTTCGACCTGGCCAAACTGCCCGCTCACCTGCGGGTCACCTTCGCCGTCGAGGCCGCCGACGGCACCGAAGTGGCTCGCGGCAAAGACCTCGGCGCCTTGCAGGACCGACTGGCGACGTCCGCCCGCGAGGCGGTCGCCGATGCGGTCGGCGCCGAACTGGAGCGCAGCGGGCTGCGCAGCTGGCCGGACGACCTGGACACGTTGCCGCGCGCCGTGCAGCGGGTGGTGGCCGGGCGCGCCGTTCGTGGCTTCCCGGCTTTCGCCGACGCCGGCGCCACCGCGCAACTGCGGGTGTTCTCCACCGAGGCGCAGCAGCGGTCCGCGCTGGGGCCCGGTATCCGCCGGCTGCTGCGCTGTGACATTCCTTCGCCGGTCAAAACGGTTGAACGTCAGCTGGATTCGCAGACACGTCTGATGCTCAAGGCGAACCCGAACGGGTCGTTGGCGGCGCTCATCGATGACTGCGCCGACGCCGCGACCGACGCGTTGACGCCGGCGCCGGTGTGGACCCGCGACGAGTACATCGCACTGCGGAACCGGGTGGCCGCCGCGCTGGTCCCCACCACCGCCGATGTGGTGACGCGGGTCGCGCAGGTGCTGGCCGCTGCCCGGGACACCCAAGTGGCGCTACCGGCGCAGGCGCCGGCCGGCCAGGCCGAGGCGATCGCCGATATCGCCGGCCAGTTGGACGCGCTGCTGGCGCCCGGGTTCGTCACCGCGACCGGCCGGGCACATCTGGGGGACCTCACCCGCTATCTGACCGCCATCCGCCGCCGGGTGGAGCAGCTGCCCCGCGCACTGCAGGCCGACCGGGAACGGATGGCCCGGGTACAGGCGGTGCAGGACGCCTACCAGGACCTTTTGTCGGCCCTGCCCACGGCGCGCCATCGCGACAACGACGTGCGCGACATCGCCCGCCAGATCCAAGAGCTACGGGTGAGTCTGTGGGCGCAACAGCTCGGCACCCCACGCCCGGTCAGCGAACAGCGCATCTACCGGGCGATCGACGCACTACTCGCTTGACGGCAGGGTGTGCTCGTCGGGGAACTTGCCGGTGGCCTGGAAGATCACCCGGCGAGCGACCTCGACGGCGTGATCGGCGAACCGCTCGTAGAACCGGCCCAGCAGCGTCACGTCCACGGCGGCGGCCACCCCGTGCCGCCACTCCTTGTCCATCAGCACCGAGAACAGATGCCGGTGCAGGTCGTCCATCGCGTCGTCTTCTTCGCGGATCCGGGCGGCTTTCTCCGGGTCGCGCGACAACAGCACCTCTTGGGCGCTGTTGCCCAACTCGACTGCAAGCCTGCCCATTTCGGCGAAGTAGCCGTTCACCTCTTCGGGCAGTGCGTGCTGCGGATGACGGCGGCGGGTGATCTTGGCGACGTGCAGGGCCAACGCGCCCATCCGGTCGATGTCGGCCACCATCTGAATGGAGCTGACGATGGCTCGCAGATCCCCGGCGACCGGGGCCTGCAACGCCAACAGCACGAAGGAGCTTTCCTCGGCGCGGGTACTCATTGCGGCGATCTTCTCGTGATCGGTGATCACCTGCTCGGCCAGCATCAGGTCGGCTTGCAGCAGGGCCTGAGTGGCGCGTTCCATTGCTGCCCCGGCCAAGCCGCACATCGTGCCGAGCTGTTCAGCCAGATCCGAGAGTTGCTCGTGGTACGCGGTTCGCATGCCCTCAAGACTAACCGTGGACCGCGATTCGCGCGGGTTGGGCGGAAGCGGCGCTACTCGCAGGTGGTGTCGGCGGCGTTGGTGACGGTCAGATCGTCGGGCAGTTCGGTCGGCTCGACGCTGGCGCCGCGGTTGAGTTGCACGCTGACCTGCGAGCCGCTGGCCGCGGGCTTGGTCACGGTGCGGAAGTCCGATCCCAGGACAACGCGGACGATGCTGCCCAGCCCGCTGACTCTCTCGATCGGTGCGCCCGACAGCGCCGAGGACACCGTGGCGGCGGCCTGCTCGTTTCCGGGGGAGTACAACACTTTGGTGGACTTCACGGTGCCGGGGTAGTCGTCGGCGTTGTCGACGTTGAAGCCCCACTGTTGCAGGCCCTCGGAGGTGGCGCCGGCCAGGCCGGACTGCTCGGTGGCGTTGGACACCCGCACCGTGACATCGGCGGGTGAGGTCGTGACCGCGTGCACCTGCTCGCTCAGCGGCTTGGGTGCCGGGGCGGCCGGTGACCCGGGCAGGGACGTGGACGGGGTCGTGGGACTGGCTGCCGCCGTGGTCGGGACCGAGGTCGCGTTGTGGTCGTTCTCGCCGGGCAGGGGGTCGTCGTTGATGATGGCGTCGAACAGTGCCCGCACGTCGTCCATCCGGGGGACCTCGTCGCCGTTCTCATCGGTCTCGCTGGTTGGCACCGTGACGAAGGTGATGTGCCCGGCGGCGACCTTCTGCAACGACTGGCCGAGGTTCACCAGGTCCTTGGTGGTGACGTTGTCCACCGAGCTGTCGCCGATGAACATGTTGACCACATTGTTGAGCTTGGTCGGCGAGAAGAAGGTGTTGGTGGAGATCAACGAACGCAGCAGCGACGACAAGAACAGCTGCTGGCGTTTGATGCGGCCGTAGTCGCCGTTGTCCTCGGTGGTGACGTGTCGGGCCCGCACGTAGTTCAGCGCGGTCCCGCCGTTGACGCGCTGGCGGCCGGAGTCCTCCAGGACGCTGCCCAGTACAAGGTCGTACAGCGGGCTGGGGGTGCACACCTCGACGCCGCCGAGCGCGTCGACCATCTTGCCGAACCCGACGAAGTCGACGGCCATGAACCGGTTGATCGCCAGCCCGGACAGCTTCTGGATCTCCTTGACCAGACACTTCGGTCCGCCGAAGGCGTAGGTCGAGTTCAGCTTCGTCTCGGTGTAGACGATGTCGTCGCTGTAGGTTCCGGTTTCCTCGTCGTAGATCGGTCCGTAGGCGCCGGTCACGGAGTTCCAGGCCTCGCACTGGATCGGGGTGATCGCCAGGTCGCGCGGGAACGACACCACCACCACGCGTTTACGGTTCGCCGGGATGTTGACCAGCATGATGGTGTCGGAGCGCGCTCCTTCGGCGTCCTCGGTGCTCCCGGCGCCGATATCGCTGTTGGCGCCGGCGCGAGTGTCCGCGCCGACGATCAGGAAGTTCTCGTCGCCGTATTGGCCCGCCGCATCGAGAATGTCGTGCGAGTTGGGGTCCAGCGCGCTGATGTGGTTGAGGCTGCGGTTTTTCGACGAGCTCCACTGCCAGGCCGAACCCGTCAGCACCAGGGCCAGAATCGCCATCATGGCGGCGACCGCCCGGCCCGCGAGCTTCGCGCGGTGGTGGGGCCCGTGCGGGACCGGTTCGGCGTCCGCCGGGCCGGTGTGGCGAGGCGGGTCGATCCGCGCCGGCGGCATCTCGGTGGTGCGCGCCCACTCGTCTTCGTCGGGGGCGACGGCCGGCAGCAGTGACGTGCCGTGAATACGGTCGAGGTCGGGTACTTCCGACGGGTAGGCCACTTCGGCGATGTCGGGCATCGGGGCCGGTGCATCGGCGAGGTCGAGCGCCGGCACATAGCGGGCTTCCGGTTCGGATACCGAAACGGGCCCGACGGGCTCGGGTGCTTCGGGAACTGACGGTGAGTCCGGGATGGTCCGGCGTTGGCTGCGCCCGCCGGACGGCGGGGCGTCCGCGTTGACCCTGGCGATCAGTTCAGCAACGCTCACCGAGCCGTTGCCACCGTTGCGGCGACGCGACCCGCTTCGCCGACGGGGGGCGTCGTCCGAGGACGGGTTCTGCCAGCGTTCCCAGGGTGCGGGGCCGGGCGGCGTCATCGTCATCAGCTGATGGTCGCCGTCGTCGTCATTGCCCTCCGGCGCCCAGCGGCCAGGAGTGGCGTTATCGCCGTCACTCATGTCCTCAGGGGCCTCCGAGTCCTTGGTCCCGGCGCGCGTCGCTCGCACGTCGGCGCGATGCGGATGATCGGCATTGGTCTCCGCACCTGCGTCTGCCCCCGCAGGGACAATCCCTGCCTGGGGCAATAAGGTACTTATTCTACTGAGAACTTGCCAGACACGCGATGTCGACAAAGTCTCATTTCAGCCACCCGAGTGCATAATGTCCGCCCCGGTTGGCACCGCACAGTCATCGGGATCCTCCAACCACCCTTCAGGCAGGCTGACTTTGGCCGGCGACCCCTGGCGTCCCCGAGGGCCGGTGGCGGCAGCGGGGAAGGGGACCGATCCGTTCAGCTGCCTCAGCAATTCGTCGAGCTCGGAGAGCGTGGTCACCATCGCCAGCTCGCGCCGCAGCCCGGAACCGGCGGGGAATCCGTGCAGGTACCAGGCGACGTGCTTGCGGATCTCGCGCATGCCCTTGTCCTCGCCGAAATGCCGCGCCAGCAGCTCGCCGTGGCGCCGGATGATGTCGGCGACTTCGCCCAGCGTGGGTGGGGTGGGGGCGGGCCGGCCCGCGAAAGCGGCCGAGAGCTCGCCGAACAACCACGGGCGCCCCAGGCAGCCGCGTCCGATCACCACGCCGTCGCAACCGGTCGCCGCCATCATGGCCAGGGCGTCGCCGGCCTCGAAGATGTCGCCGTTGCCCAGCACCGGGATCGAACGGACCTGCGCCTTGAGCGCCGCGATCTGCTCCCAGTCGGCGGTGCCGGAGTAGCGCTGAGACGCGGTCCGGGCGTGCAGGGCCACCGCCGCGGCACCCTCGGCCTCGGCGATGCGCCCGGCGTCCAGATGGGTGTGGTGGGCGTCGTCGATGCCGATCCGGAATTTCACGGTCACGGGAATGTCGGTGCCGGCCGTGCCCCGCACCGCTGCGGCGACGATGTTGCCGAACAGCCGGCGCTTGTAGGGCAGTGCCGACCCGCCGCCCAGGCGGGTCACCTTCGGCACCGGACAGCCGAAATTCATGTCGATATGGTCGGCGAGTCCCTCGTCGGCGATCATCTTCGCCGCGGCGTAGGTGGTGTCGGGGTCCACGGTGTAGAGCTGCAGCGAGCGTGGTGACTCGTCCGGCGCGAACGTCGTCATGTGCAGGGTGGCGGGGTGCCGTTCGACGAGCGCGCGTGCGGTCACCATCTCGCACACGTAGAGCCCGCTGACCGTTCCGGCCCGGGACTGCTCCAGCTCGCGGCAGAGCGTGCGGAATGCGACGTTGGTCACGCCGGCCATCGGGGCCAGCACCACGGGGCTGGCGAGCTCGATCGACCCGATCCGCAGCGTCCGCTGCTCGTCAGTTACGACGCTGATGGCTCCAACACCTTCTTGGCGGCACGCTTCTCGGCCATCTTGGCCTCCCGCTCGAGCCGGCGCTGCTTGGCCAGCTCGAACTTCTCGCAGGTGTCGTCCAGCTCGGCGACGATCTTGGCGATCTCCTCCTGGTAGCGAGCCGCTTCGCCGGTGAAGTCGCGTTCGAGGATGCCCCACTTCTTCAGCACCGGCATCACCACGTCGTCGCGGTGGATGATCGGGTCGTAGACACCGCCGACCGCGATGATCACGGCCTTGCGGCGGAACTCCGGGACCACGAATCCGGGCATCTGGAAATTGGCCAGCACCCGGTGCAGCGAACGCATCGCCTGTTCCGGCGCGATGTCGAAGCCGACGGCGCTGATGTCCCGGTAGAAGATCATGTGCAGGTTCTCGTCGTGCGAGATCCGCGCCAGCAGCTGGTCGGCGATGGGGTCATTGCAGGCCTGGCCGGTGTTGCGGTGCGAGATCCGGGTCGCCAGTTCCTGGAAGCTCACATAGATCACCGAGTCGAACAGGCTCTCGGCGAACAGGTCGTCTTGGACCTGGTGGTTCTGGCCGGGGCTGAAGCCGCGGTTGACGGTCTCCATCCGCAGCGTTTCCAGTTCGATGGGATCGCAGTTGCGGGTGACCACCAGGTAGTCGCGCAGGGCGATGCCGTGGCGGTTCTCCTCGGCCGTCCAGCGGTTGACCCAGGTGCCCCAAGGGGCGTCCATGGTGAAGTTCATCGCGATCTCGCGGTGGTACGAGGGCAGGTTGTCCTCGGTCAGCAGGTTCTGCACCATTGCTGTCCGGGCGACCTCGGACAGCTTGGACTGCTCAGGATGCCAGTCCTGCCCGCCGAGCGCGTAGTAGTTCTTGCCTTCGGACCAGGGGATGTAGTCGTGGGGGTTCCAGTCCTTGGCCATGGAGAAGTGTCGGTTGATGAGTTTCTCTACGACGGGCTGGAGCTCGTGCAGCAACTCCAGGTCGGTCCATTCCCGCGTCATGCCAGCTCCCCAGATATCTGTGTCGACTAGTTGCAGGCAATATATCTGTGTCTGTCGGTAGCATCAAGTTTTTGCTGCGCGTGTTTGGCTGTGAGCTTGTGACCCCGGCCTAGCGCGCGATCTGCGCATTGAGCAGCATGTCGACGCAGAAGTCGATGAATTGCTCGCGGCCCGCCTTGAGCTGGCCGTTCAGGTAAGCGGCGAACAGGGTGGTCAGGGCGCCGATCAGCCCGGTCGCCACCATCTGCTGGAGCGCCGAATCGCCGATTCGAGTAAGGGTGCGCTGCAGCATCTCGATGAAGTCCGGCATCCACTTGGCGCCGGCGTTGGACAGGATCGGCTCGCTCTCCGGGGCCAGCAGCAGCACCCGACCGCGTGCCGGGTCGTCGACCATCAGAGTGACGAAGCATTCCACGGCCTCGCGGGGAGTGCGGGCCGACAGCAGTGCCGCCAAGGCCCGGGTGCACACGTCGTCGTATACCTCGCGCACGAATTCGTCACGGTCGGCGAAGCTCTCGTAGAAGTAGCGTTCGGTCAGCCCGGCCGCACGACAGACCGATCGGATGGTCAGCGTCGGCCCGCGTTCGTCGCCGAGGAGTTGCACGCCGACGGCGAGAAATTCGTCTCGGCGCAGGGCCTGGCGCTCTGCGAGCGGGACTCCGGTCCAGCGGCCCGGGCGTTGACTGGAAGACACTTCGCATCTCCTCGGGGTCGTTCTGACAACGCACGTAGTCAAAATTGGCGACGCTCGATGTGAATCTCCATCATGACTCAAGGGGGATGTCGCGATTGCTCGCCCCGCCGGGAGGCGGCGGCGCCGCGGAACCGGGATGGGCCGGGCGACGCCGCGTTGGTCCAGACAATAAGGCCGGCGGACCTGACGGCTCCGCTCTTGACTCTGCGCTTGCCGCTGCGGAATAGTATTCTTCAGAACGAAGAATGACATATGTTGTCCGGACAAATTCGCGATCTCAGTCCCTACCGGGAGTGCGGATTGCAGTCTGTGCCAGGTGAAAGCGGGTTATGGCGGATCACTCCACTCCCCCCAGCCTGTCGAGCGATCTCAGCCTCAGCCTTGCGGGCCGGATCGTGGTGGTGGCGGGTGCCGGCGGCGGCGGCATCGGCACGACGGTCACCACGATGGCCGCGCAGGCCGGCGCCACCGTGGTCGCGGTGAGCCGCTCGCCGGAAAACCTCGACGAGCACGTCGCGCCGTTGGCGGACCGTGGCCTGCCGGTGATACCCGTGGCGGCCGACGTATCGACCGACGAGGGCGTCGCCACGGTGCTGAAAGCTGCGCAACGCGCCGACGGGCGGCTCTACGGCCTGGTCAACGTCGCCGGTGGTGCCGAGCCGGCGACCTGGATGCCGTCCACCAGGGTGGCCCGCACCGAGTGGCGAAAGATCTTCACGAACAACCTGGAAACCGCGTTCTTCATGAGCCGTGCCGTCGCCGCCGAACTGGTCGCTGCGCAGCGGCCGGGCTCGATCGTGTCGATCTCCTCGATCAGCGGGATGAACACCGCGCCGTTTCACATCGCCTATGGCACCGCAAAAGCCGCGATCGTCGCGATGACCCGCACCATGGCCGTCGAGTTGGCGGCGGCCGGGATCCGCGTCAACGCGGTGGCCCCGGGAGTCACCAACACCGCTGCCTCGGCTACCTACACCGACGCCGACCCCGACCGCGACTTGCAGGCGATCGCCATGGGACGTCGCGGGCGGCCCGAGGAACAGGCCGGGCCGATCCTGTTTCTGCTCTCGGACCTGGCCAGCTACATCACCGGGCAGACCTTGCTGGTCGACGGCGGGCTCAATCTCAAATGGAGTCACCTCGACGCCGACAACACCTCCCTGTTCCTCAAGGACGACACCTTCCGTGCTGCGATAAGGAGGATGTGATGACCGATCCGGTCCAGAGTTCAGATGAAGAACTCGCAAACCCGGTCACGATCGGTGTCGAGGCCTACATATCGGAGAGCTACGCCCGTGCCGAGCGAGACAAGTTGTGGCGCAAGGTGTGGCAGCAGGTCGGGCGGGTCGAAGACCTGCCGGAGGTGGGCAGCTACCTCACCTACGACATCCTCGACGACTCGATCATCGTCGTCCGAAGCGGACCGGACACCTTTCACGCGCATCACAACGTCTGCATGCACCGCGGCCGCCGACTGGTCGACACACCCGCCGGGGCTAAGAACGCCTGCGCCCGCACCCGCAAGTCGTTCGTCTGCGGATTCCACGGCTGGACGTACGGACTTGACGGCGCCTGCACCCACATTCGCGAACAGGATGACTGGCAAGGCACTCTGACGCCCGCGAACACCCATCTGGGTCCGGTGCGGGTCGATACCTGGGGCGGCTGGCTCTGGATCAACATGGATCCCGACTGCGAGTCGCTGGCGGACTACCTGTTCCCGGCCGCGAAGATCCTCGAACCGTTCGGCCTGGAGAACATGCGCTACAAGTGGCGCAAATGGCTTGATTTCGACTGCAATTGGAAGGTCGCCATGGAGGCCTTCAACGAGACCTACCACGTCTACACCACCCATCCGGAGTTCAACAGGTTCGGTGAGTTCAAGGGCTGGGCCCGGGTGCAGGGCAAGCACAGCAACCTCGGCTACGACGCTCCCGACGATCTGGAGGCGACGAAGTCGAAGATCCGGCTGGGGACCGGCGCCGATCCACGGGTGTCGACGGCGGAGATGCAGGTCTACACCATGGAGGAGACCAACGCCACCACCACCGCGACCCTGGTGAACGCCGCCAAGCGCCTGGTCGACGAGCTGCCCGAGGGCACCCCGGCCGATAAGGTCCTCGAACACTGGCTGGCCTCGGCCCGCCGGGACGACGAGGCCCGCGGGGTCATCTGGCCGACGATTCCTCCCGACGTGCTCGGCCAGGCCGGCACCGCCTGGCAGATCTTCCCGAACTTCCAGATCGGCCAGGGCCTGACCAGCGCGCTGTGTTACAGCGCCCGGCCGCATCCGAGCTACAACCCCGACAAGTGCATCTTCGAGGTCTCGGTGTTCGAACTCTTCCCCAAAGGCGAAGAACCGCAGACCGAGTGGGAGCACACCCCGGTCGGCGACCCGAACTGGCGATCGGTGCTGCCGCAGGACTTCTCCAACATGGCCGCGGTGCAGCAGGGGATGAAATCCCTTGGCTATCCCGGCGCAAAGCCCAACCCGTACCGCGAGCGCGCCATCGTCAACCTGCACCACCAGTTGTCGAAGTACATGGGCGCCGGCGCGCCTCGAGAAATCCCGACAGGAAAAGATCGATGACGGACTGCCCGCCGACCCAGACGCCGGACGACTTCGACATCGACGCGCTGCGGGAGAAATACGCCGTTGAGCGGGCCAGACGTCTTCGCTCCGACGGCTCCAGTCAGTACCTCGAACTCAAGGATGACTTTGTGGAGTTCGCCGAGGTCGATCCACACACCGCGGTGACTCCACGTGAACCCATCGATGCCGACGTCGAGGTCGTAGTCCTCGGCGGTGGCATCGCCGGACTGCTGGCCGGCGCCTACCTGAAGAAGGCCGGCGTGGCCGACGTGCGGGTTATCGAGATGGGCGGCGATTTCGGTGGTGTCTGGTACTGGAACCGATTCCCGGGCATCCAGTGCGACAACGACGCGTACTGCTATGTCCCGATGCTCGAAGAGCTCGACTTCATCCCGTCCAAGAAGTTCGCCGACGGCGCCGAGATTTTCCAGCATTGCCAGAACATCGGAAAGCACTTCGGCCTCTATGACGGGGCGATCTTCTCGACCCAGGTGCGCACCGTCCGCTGGGACGAGGAGATCAAGCGCTGGCGGCTGACGACGAACCGGGGCGACGACCTGCGGGCGCGTTTCGTGGTGATGGCGCAGGGCTCCTACAACCGGCCCAAGTTGCCCGGCATCGCCGGCATCAAGGACTTCATGAACGCGGGCGGTCACGTCTTCCACTCGGCCCGCTGGGATTACGACTACACCGGCGGCGACGCGAACGGTGGCCTGCACAAGCTCGCCGACAAGCGGGTGGCTCTGGTCGGCACCGGCGCGACTGGCGTGCAGCTGGTACCGCACCTGGGGCGGGATGCCAAGCAGCTCTATGTTTTCCAGCGCACACCGTCGTCGGTGGACTTTCGCGGCAACGAGCCCACCGACCCGCAGTGGGCCGCGTCGCTGCAGCCGGGCTGGCAGGCCGAACGCAAGCGTAACTTTCACCGCTGGTCGCCGTTCGAGGGCGTGGTGTTCGACGCCCCGGATATGGTGTGCGACTTCTGGACCGAGTTGGGTCGCAACCTGACCGCTCGCATCGGCGCCAGCCCCGACCCGACGGCCCTGGGGGTCGAGGAGATCATGGCGATGCGGGAGGAGGAGGACTACAAGATCATGGAGCGGCTGCGCCGCCGGATCGACGACATCGTCGAGGATCCGCAGACCGCTGAGGCGCTCAAGCCGTACTACCGGTTCATGTGCAAACGCCCGACCTCCAGTGACACCTACCTGCCCGCGTTCAATCGGCCCAACGTCACGCTGGTCGACGTTGCCGACTCCAAGGGCGTCGAAAAGCTCACGGAGAAGGGCATTGTCGCGGGTGGCGTCGAGTACGAGGTCGACTGCGTCATCTTCGCCAGCGGTTTCGAGATCTCCACGGAGATCAGCCGTCGGTACGCGATCGACGTCATCGAGGGCCGCGACGGGGTGTCGCTGTTCGACCACTGGCGCGACGGGCACCAGACCCTGCACGGGATGACCAGCCGCGGGTTCCCCAACCAGTTCCACACCGGCTTCATCCAGGGCGGGGTGTCGGCCAATACCACCGCGATGTTCGAGCAGCAGGCCGAGCACATCGCCTACATCATCGCCGAGGCTCTCAACCGGGGAGCGACGGTCGTCGAGCCCAGCCAGGAGGGTCAGAATGCCTGGGTCAACACCATCCGGGAGCTGGCCTTCGACAACTCGGCATTCGACTTGTCCTGCACGCCTGGCTATTACAACAACGAGGGCCGTGGATTCGGCGACGCCAGTCGCTCTTTCCTGGGCGAGGTCTACTCGCCGGGCTTCTACGCCTTCGACGATCTGTTGAAGCAGTGGCGCGACGCCGGCGACCTGAACGGCATGGATCTGCGATGACGCAGGCGCTTCGGTTCGACGGCCGTGTCGCCGTCGTGACCGGTGCCGGGCGCGGACTGGGCCGCGCCTACGCGCAGCTGCTGGCGCAGCGCGGAGCCGCCGTCGTCGTCAATGACACCGGTGCCGACCTCACCGGTGACGGAGTACGGCAGGACCCGGCCGAGCGGGTCGCCGCCGAAATCCGCGATGCGGGCGGTGCGGCGGTGGCCTGTACCGCGTCGGTCGCCACACCCGACGGCGGCGAGGCGATCATCGGCGCTGCGCTGGAGCGCTACGGGCGGGTCGACATCGTGATCCACAACGCCGGAAACGTCCGCCGGGCCCCGTTACGCGAGATGAGTTCGGCGGACTTCGACGCGGTCCTCGACGTGCACCTGCGTGGCGCGTTCCATGTGGTGCGGGCGGCCTTCGGCGCCATGTGTGACGCAGGCTACGGTCGCATGGTGCTGACCTCATCGATCGGCGGCATCTACGGCAATGCCGAGGTGGCCAACTATGCGGCCGCGAAGGCGGGCGTGATCGGCCTGAGCAACGTGGCGGCGCTGGAAGGCGCGACTCACGGCGTCCGGTGCAACGTGGTGGTCCCGGCGGCGGTCACCCGGATGGCCGACGGCATCGACACCTCCGCATACCCACCGATGGAACCCGAACTGGTGGCGCCGCTGGTCGGCTGGCTGGCGCACGAATCCTGTTCGGTCACCGGCGAAGTGCTGATCGCCCTGGCCGGGCGGATAGCCCGGGCCGCGCTGGTGGAGAGCCCCGGCGTGTACCAACCGTCCTGGACGATCGAGGACGTCGACGCGCGGATCGAGGCCATCCGCGACATCACCGAACCGGTGATCTTCCCGGTGGTGCCCGACGGGCACGCCGCGCACATCCGGTACAGCTTCGGGATGGCCCAGACAGACGGAACCCAGTAGTCGAAGGAGTGTTGTGATGCGCGAATACACCCAGTTCTACATCGACGGCCGGTGGGTGGACCCGGTCGAGCTCAAAACGCTCGACGTCGACAACCCGGCCACCGAAAAGGTCTGCGGGAAGATCGCGCTCGGCTCGGCGGCCGACGTCGACCTCGCGGTCGCCGCGGCCCGGCGGGCGTTCGCCAGTTGGTCGCAGAGCAGCCGGGCGGAGCGGCTGGACCTGCTGCAGTCGATCCTGGCCGAGTACCAGCGGCGCAGCGGCGACCTGGCCGACGCGGTGAGCGAGGAGATGGGGGCGCCGCCCGCGCTGGCCGCCGGAGTGCAGGTCAACCTTGGGGCCGGTCACCTTGTCACGGCAATCGACGCACTGAAGAACTTCTCGTTCAGCGAGCAGCGCGGCGACACCCTGGTGGAGCGCGAGCCGATCGGGGTATGCGGTCTCATCACACCGTGGAACTGGCCGCTGAACCAGATCGCGGTGAAGGTCTACCCGGCGTTGTCCACCGGCTGCACCATGGTGCTCAAACCCTCTGAGGTCGCGCCGTTCTCGGCTTACATCTTCACCGAGATCATGGACGCGGCAGGCGTGCCGGCCGGCGTATACAACATGGTCAACGGCGACGGCCCCGGGGTGGGCGTGGCGCTGTCGCGGCACCCGGACGTCGACATGGTGTCGTTCACCGGCTCTACCCGTGCCGGCGTCGCGGTGGCGGAGAACGCTGCCCCGACCGTGAAGCGGGTGACCCAGGAGCTGGGCGGCAAGAGCGCCAACATCGTGCTCGACGACGACGCCTTCGTCGACAGCGTCACCGCCGGGGTGTCGACCATGATGGTCAACTCCGGGCAGAGCTGTAACGCGCCGTCACGGATGCTGGTGCCGAACTCCCGGATGGACGAGGCCATCGCGATCGCCCGTGCGGTCGCCGAGCAGGTGAAGGTCGGTGACCCGGCCGATCCGAAGGCGATCGGTCCCGTGGCGTCAGCGGCGCAGTTCGCCAAGGTGCAGGGCCTGATCGAGCAGGGCATCGCCGAGGGCGCGACGGTCGCCGCGGGCGGCGCCGGCCGGCCGACTGGGCTCGACACCGGTTACTTCGTCCGGCCGACGGTCTTCGCGCACGTGACGAATCAGATGACGATCGCGCGCGAAGAGATCTTCGGCCCGGTGCTGTGCATCCTCGGCTATGACGACCTCGATGAGGCTGTCGAGATCGCCAACGACACCGAGTACGGTCTGGCCGGCTACGTCTCAGGCGCCGACATCGACGCCGCGCGCGGAATCGCGCGCCGGATCCGGGCCGGCTGGGTCGCGATCAACCACGCCTTCGACCTGAACGCACCGTTCGGCGGCTACAAGCGCAGCGGCAACGGTCGCGAGTGGAGCGACGCCGGATTCCACGAATACCTGGAGACCAAGAGCACTTTGGGCTGCGGGGTGGCTGGCTGAGGGCGGCCCGCCGCCCTATTCGTAGTGCACGGTGATCGAGCCGCCCTCGGGCACACCCTGGCAGGTCAGTATGTAGCCGTCGGCGACCTCGTCATCGTCGAGCACGGTGTTGTTGAGCATGGTCGCGCTGCCCTCGGTGATCTGGGCGATGCAGGTGCCGCAGTTGCCCGCCTCGCAGGAGAACGGGGGCGCCAGCCCGGCGCGCCGGGCGCTCTCCAGCAGTGTCTCGCGGGCGACCCGCGGCACCGACGCCTTCTGGCGCCCGAGGTGGATCGTCACCGTCCCGGTCACCTCGGCGTCGGTATCGGGTGCCGAGGCGGCCGGCGCCGGCGCGGTCGCCACGTCGAAGTCCTCGACGAACAGGCGGCCCGGGCCGGGCCAGGCTGCGCGCACCACGTCCATGAATCCGGCCGGTCCGCACACGTAGCAGTCCGCGCCGGTGTCGTCGCCGACGAATGCCGTGACCGCCGCGGCGTCGAGCAGGCCGTCGTCGGCGTCGCGATGCCGCTGCACCGACAGCCGGCCGGGGTAGCGGGCGGCGAGTTCGTCCAGGGTGCGCTCGAAGATCGCCGCGGACGCGTCCCGATCGGCGCAGAGCAGCCGCACGGCGCGGTCGGTGGTCGCCAGCGCACTCTTGGCCAGCGACAGGATGGGCGTGATCCCGCTGCCTCCGGAGAACGCGAGCAGCGGCGCCGTCGACTCCTGAAGGCAGAAGATCCCGGCCGCTCGGGTCATCACCAGCTCGTCGCCTTCGGCGACGTTGTCCAGCAACCAGTTCGACACCTTGCCGCCGGGAACACGCTTGACCGTGGTCATCAGCTCGGAATCGGACTCCGGAGCGCTCGACATCGAGTAGGACCGGTAGAGCTCCTCACCGTCGACCCGTACCTGGAATGTCGAGTACTGACCGGCCCGGTAGGAGAACGGTGGCTCATGGGGCGCCAGCACGAAGGTGTAGGCGTCGGCGGTCTCCTTGACGATGCGCGTCACGGTCGCTCGCTGGAATACATGAGTGACCGCCATGCCCACCCCTTCCGGTTTGCGTTCTTCGCTTTAGAGAATAATATTCTCTCAAACCGATAGGATCTTCTCAAATGTCGCCAGGATCGTCCACCGCAGTGCTCGCATTCGAGGATCGGCAGTGGTGTCTGCCCGAACTCGACGTGCTGGCCGGCAACCTGGCAGCCGTCCTGGCGGCCGACGGTGTGGGCGCCGGGGACCGGGTGGCGCTGATGGCGTCGAATCGGCCGGAGTTCGTCGTCGCAGTGCGCGCCGTCTGGCGCCTGGGGGCCGTCGTCGCCCTGATCAGCCCAGCCTGGAAACGCGACGAGGTGGCGCACGCCCTCGAGCTGGTGCAACCCCGGTGCGCACTGGGCGACCATCCGGTGCTGGCCGAGCTGATGCCGATGCGGCACCTCGACGACGAGATTCCGGCCGGCACGTGGGAAGCTGATCCGCCGCCGGCCCGCTCCGACGCACTGCTGGTGTTCAGCTCCGGCACGACCGGGCTGCCCAAAGCCGTCCGGCATACCCACGCCTCACTGTCCGCGGCGGTGCGGCACTGGCGAGATGCGTTGGGGCTGACCGCCGCCGACCGGATCCAGGTGGCCACGCCGCCGTCGCACATCCTCGGGCTGCTCAACATCCTGACCGCGCTGCAGGTCGGGGCGTGGGTGCGGTTGCACCGGCGGTTCGACATCGACGCGATGCTGAAATCGATCGGCTCCGACAGGATCACCGTGGAGATGGCCGTGGCGCCGATCGCCCTGGCCATCGCCGCGCATCCCGGCCTGGAATCGTTCGACCTGTCGTCGCTGCGCTACATCATGTGGGGTGCCACCCCGGTGACCGCGACCGTCGCCGACACCGTCACCCGGCGCACCGGTGTGCCCTTTGTGCCGGCCTACGGCACCAGCGAGCTTCCGGTGATCGCCTGCAACCCCGTCGGCGCAGCCCGCCTGGACAGCGTGGGCCGGCCAGTACCCGGGGTCGAGGTGAAGGTGGTGGACCTGGATGCGGACAACTCCGCTGCCGAGCCGTTGCCCCCCGGTGCTCCCGGCGAGATCCTGGTCAGGTCCGATTCCCTCATGGCCGGTTACCTTCCCGCGTCGGCGACCGCTGAAGTGGTGCGGGACGGATGGTTTCACACCGGTGATGTGGGATATCTCGACGGCGGCGGCTGGTTGCGGATCACCGACCGCTGCAAGGAGATGATCAAGGTCCGCGGCTTTCAGGTCGCGCCCGCCGAGATCGAGGCGGTGCTGCACGAGCACCCTGCGGTCGCTGACTGCGGCGTTTTCGGGGTGCCTGACGTGCGCGACGGTGAGGCCGTCGTCGCGGCGGTCGCACTGCGCGCCCCGGTCAGCGACGACGAACTGTGCGCGCTGGTCAGCGACCGCCTGGCGTCCTACAAGCGTGTGAGCCGGGTGGTGATCGTGCCCGAGATCCCCCGGCTGCCGTCCGGAAAGCTGTTGCGCCGACTACTGAAGGAGCGCCTATGGATGTCCGGCTGAATGCCGAGCAGCGCCAGCTGCGAGATGCCGCGGCCAAGCTCGCCGACGACCTGGGACCGGGCTCGGTGGCGGAACTCGATGACGCGAGCCGACTGGCTCGTCTGGAACGCGCTGTCGCGCAGACGGGTTGGCGCTCGCTGCGCTCGGACGGCGCGTCGGGGGTCGAGGTGGCCATCGTCGCCGAGGAGTTCGGTCGAGGCCTGGTCGACGTGCCGTTCCTCGGGCCGGTGCTGGCCGACGACGTGCACCGCCACGTGGCCCTGGGCGAGGACCCGACCACTGTCGCGGTGGGCGGCACCGCCATCGACGCGCGCGGCGCAGCACAGGCGGTGACGGTGCGCGAGCGCACGGTGCTGACCGCCCCGGTCGGCGCGCTGCGAACCGGAGCCGACCTCACCCGACCCGTCGCCGACCTTGCCGCTGCGGCGCAGCAGGTCGGCGAGCTCGGCGCGCAGGACGCCGTGCGGTGGCAGGCGCTGGCGCTGGTGGCGACGTGCGCCGATCTGGTCGGCGCCGCGCGCGGCGCGCACGGCCTGGCGTGCGACTACGCCCAGATCCGCGAGCAGTACGGCAAACCGATCGGCTCCTATCAGGCCATCGCTCACCTGCTCGCCGAGGGACTGGCGCTCATCGAGGGTTCGGTGAGTGTGCTGCGGCACGCGGCCTGGGCGGTCGACGAAGCACCCGCGCCCGACGCGGTGCAGGCCGCCCGGATCGCCAAGATCTACTCCGCCCGCGCCGCCCGGACGGTCTGCGAGACCGCGATCCAGGTGCACGGCGGAATCGGCAACACCTGGGAGTGCGCGGCGCACGTCTACCTGCGGCGGGCACTGACTTCGACCGGCCTGTGGCCCGTGACGATAAGGGATATCGCAGATGGACTTTCGTGACTCACCCGCCGAAGCCGACTTCCGCAGCAGGCTTCGGGCCTGGCTGACCGAGCGGGCCGGTACCTTCCCCGCCGCCGGTGACGACGAGTACTGGGCGCGCCAGGGCGAATGGCATCAGGCGCTGTATGCGGGCGGATTCTTCGGGGTGTCGTGGCCGAGCGAGTACGGCGGCCAGGAGCTGCCGCCGGTCTATGACGTCATCGTCGACGAGGAGCTGGCTGCCGCCGGAGCGCCGCCGCGGCCCAGTCTGGGTTACCTGGTGGTGGGGCTGGGCCGCCACGCCAGTCCCGAACTGCAGCAACGGTTTCTGCCTGGGATGATCGACGGCACCCAACGCTGGTGCCAGGGCTTCTCCGAACCCGGGGCCGGCTCGGACCTGGCTTCGCTGACCACCACCGCGACCCGGGAAGGCGACGACTACGTCATTCACGGACACAAGATCTGGACCAGCTATTCCGACGTCGCCGACTGGTGCCTGCTGCTGGCGCGCACCGACAAGGACGCGCCCCGCCACCGCGGCATCTCGGCATTCATCATCTCGATGCACCAGCCCGGCATCGAGCAGCGACCGCTGCAGATGATCAACGGCGTCACCACCGAATTCGGTCAGGTGCTGTTCGACGGCGCGCGGGTGCCGGCGAGCCAGATGATCGGCCAGCCGGGGGAGGGCTGGGCGCTGGCGATGACGGTGGTCGGCCATGAGCGGGAACCGTCGACCCTGGGGTACTCGGCCCGCTACGGCAAACTGGTGCGTCAGATGGCGAACCGTACAGATGGTGAAGTTCCTGAGGAACTAGCCTGGGCCGCAGTGGAAACCGAGATGCTGCGATTGCATGTGCGTCGGCGGCTCTCCGAACAGCTCGACGGGCTCTCACACGGGCCGGAAGGCTCGCTGGACAAGTTGCTGATGACCTGGGTGGAGCAGTCCGTCGGCCACGCCGCGTTGGCGGTCGGCGGGGTCGATGAACCCGACCTGCTCAGCGCCTACCTGTACAGCCGCGCCCAGAGCGTGATGGGCGGGACCTCGCAGATTCAGAAGAACATCATCGCCGGCCGAATCCTGGGACTAGGAGTGTAAGACGTGTACGACTTGCCTGCTGAAATCGACGTGCGTGCCGACGGCCCGCTGCGGATCATCACACTCAACCGCCCCGACGCGCTCAACGCCGTCAACGACGCACTGCACACCGGTCTGGCGAAACTGTGGCCGCGGTTGGAGGAAGACCGTGATGCGCGGGCGGCGGTGCTGACCGGCAGCGGGCGGGCGTTCTCCGCCGGGGGCGATTTCGCCTACCTCGACGAACTGCGGCGCGATGAGAAGCTGCGCGCCAAAACGATTGCACACGGCCGCGATATCGTGCTGGGCATGGCGCGCTGCCGCACCCCGGTGATCGCCGCGGTGAACGGGCCCGCCGTCGGTCTGGGCTGCAGTCTGGTGGCGCTGAGCGACATCGTCTACATCTCGGAATCGGCCTACCTGGCCGACCCGCACGTGCAGGTGGGTCTGGTCGCCGCCGACGGGGGCCCGCTGACCTGGCCGTTGCAGATGAGCCTGCTGCTGGCCAAGGAGTACGCCCTGACTGGGGCTCGTATTCCGGCCGCTCGGGCGGTGGAGCTGGGACTGGCCAACCATGTAGCGGAAGACCCGCTGGCGGAAGCAATTTCGTGTGCTCGGCGAATCGCCGAGCTGCCCCGCCAGGCGGTGGAGAGCACCAAGCGGCTGCTCAACATCCACCTGGAGCGTGCGGTGCTGGCCACCTTGGACTTCGCGAACATGGCCGAAGACCAGTCCTTCAAGACCGACGATTTCGCCGCCATCATCGATCGGCTCACCGCGAACAAGAACTGACGTTCCGCATGACCATTGCCGAGTTGCTCGCCGCGGCGCGCGGGGGATCCGTCCGTGCCACCGGCCGGTTGCTCAGCCTGGTCGAAAGCGGCCGGCGGGCCGAAGTCCTGTC
The DNA here is from genome assembly GCF_019645815.1 of Mycolicibacter heraklionensis. Lineage (NCBI taxonomy): Bacteria > Bacillati > Actinomycetota > Actinomycetes > Mycobacteriales > Mycobacteriaceae > Mycobacterium > Mycobacterium heraklionense. The sequence continues at coordinate 4,182,005 of NZ_CP080997.1, read as the reverse complement.
CGCTGTGGGGCCTGCCGCCACGCGGGTCATCGGGGTGACCGGACCGCCGGGGGCGGGCAAGTCCACCACGATCGCTGCGCTGGTGGGGGCGTACCGGGAGCGGGGCCTGCGGGTGGCGGTGCTCGCCGTCGATCCGTCCTCGCCGTTCAGCGGCGGCGCCCTGCTGGGCGACCGCATTCGCATGGCTGCCCACATCAACGATCCGGAAGTGCTCATCCGGTCGGTGGCGGCCCGCGGCCACCTGGGTGGCCTGGCCGAGGCGGTGCCCGCGGCCATTGCGCTGCTCGCCGCGCTCGGCTTCGACGTGTTGCTGCTGGAGACGGTCGGGGTGGGCCAGTCCGAGATTGAGATCGCCGCGATCGCCGACCCGACGATCGTGGTGCTCAATCCCGGTGCCGGAGACGCGGTCCAGGCCGCCAAGGCCGGGTTGCTGGAAGTGGCCGACATCGTGGTGGTGAACAAGGCCGACCGCGAGGGTGCCGCGCAGACCGTGCGCGATCTCCGGGTCGAGCTGAAGCACACCGGCGCACCGATTCTCACCCTGATCGCCGCGCGCGGCGACGGTCTCGGCGAGCTGGTGGACGTGATCGAGGCCCATCACCGCACCGACAGTCGCGAGCGCCGGCTGGCACGGGCGCGAGCACAGATCCTCTCGTTGGCTCATACCCGGCTGCGCACTCATCCCGCGCTGGACCGGCTCGCCGAACGGGTTGTCGACGGGACCGATGATCCCTACTCGGCGGCGGAGCGGCTGTTGTCTGACTAGCCGACTGGCTACTGTCATCGCATGGCTTCCACTCCGGCCGCTACCCGGTTCCGCTTCATCCCCCGTAGCGCGGCGCAGACCCGGATTCTCGACGCTGCGCTGCAGTTGATCGGTGAGAACGGGGTCGGCGGAACGTCGCTGCAGATGATCGCCGACGCGATCGGGGTGACCAAGGCGGCGGTCTATCACCAGTTCAAGACCAAGGAGGAGATCGTCGTCGCCCTCACCGAGCGGGAACTGGGTGGTTTGGAGGAGGCGTTGGAGGTCGCCGAAGCGCAGCAGAGTCGGCCACGGGCCCGGGAAGTGTTGCTCGACGGCGTCATTGACATGGCGGTACGCCGACGGGGTGCGGCGAGCACACTGCAGTTCGACCCGGTGATCGTTCGGCTGCTGGCCGAACATCAGCCTTTTCAGCAGTTCATCGCGCGGTTGTATGGAGTGCTGGTGGGCGACGCCGGCGACGACGCCGTGGTGTCGGCGGCGATGTTGTCCGGTGCGATCGCCGTCGGGGTGATGCATCCGTTGGTGGGCGACATCGACGATGACACGCTGCGCGCCCAATTGCTTCGGCTCACCCGGCGATTCATCGAGGCGCCCGGCGGCGCCGCGGGCGGCCATTGACCGCCGGATAGCCGCTCGGCTATCTTTTCGGTAGCCGATCGGCTAGCGGGGTGAAGGGGTAGCGCTATGCAATTGCTCGCCGAAGTCGAGGATTCGCCGAAAGCCACCGCCTTCCGGGCACAGCTGGTGCTGCTGTGGTCCGGGCCGGTCGTCGCCGCGGTATTGCTCGCGCTGTTCCTGGCGTTCCCGGGGTTCTTCCCGCCGATGTCGCCGACCATGTCCGCCGCGCAAGTGGCGCAGTTCTACGACCAGCATCGGTCCTGGATCCGGTTGAGCATGGTCGGGTTCAACCTGTGCGGCATCATGATCGTGCCGTTCCTGGTGCTGATCGTGGGGCAGATGAAGCGGATGTCGACCCAGAGCCACGTCTTCGCCTACGCCTACCTGGCGGCCGTGGTCAGCGGCGCGACCCTGTTCGCGTTGTCGAACATCTACTTCGGGGTGGCGGCGTTTCGTCCGGACCGCAGCCCGGAGGTGATCCAGGCCCTCAACGACATGGCGTGGCTGTCGTTCATCGCGCCCGTCGGCATGATCGTGGCGCAGTTCGCCATGCTGGCCTGCGCCGTCTACTTCGACCGTGGGCCCGATCCGGTGTTTCCGCGCTGGGTGGCCCACCTGTCGGTGATCACCGCTCTGGCGATGCTGCCCTCGGCCGCGGCGACGGTGTTCACCACCGGACCGCTGGCTTGGGACGGACTCATCTCGTTCTGGGTCCGTAACGGCGCTTTCGCGATATTCGTCGTCGCGATGTTCTTCGCGCTGCGCGATGCGCTGTATCGCCAAGGTGTGGCAGAAGGCTTGGTCGAGGGGCCGGCGCGGTGAACATCGCGACACTGCTCTACGGACCCGAGGTCGGTGAATCTCCACCCGCCGGCGGGAAACCCGATGTGCGGGTGGTGTTCTGGATCTCGGTGGCGTTCTACCTGCTGATGGGTGTCGGCGTGTGCCTGCTGGGCCGGGTGACGCCCCCGCCGCGCCCGGACGTCGGCATGCCCGAAATCCAGGCCTGGTATCACCAGCACGCGCTGACGATCCAGATCGGCTTCGTCATGCTGCTGGTGATCACCGGCGGCGCCGCGATCTCCAACGGCCTCATCGGCTATCACATGAAGCGGATGAGTTCGGGTTCGGTGCTGGCCTACGGCTATATCGGTGCCATGGCGGTCGGGGCGATTCCCGGCTTTCAGCTGATGATGTTGTGCTACCTGCTCGCGGTGTTCCGGTCAGACCGCGACCCGGAGCTGGTGCGGTTCTTCTACGACCTGGGGACGCTGACCTACAACGGGTCGCTGGGCTGTTTCACCGCCGCCTACTTCTGTTTGGCGCTGGCGATCTTCTACGACAAGAACCAGATCTTCCCAAAATGGTTCGCCTACATCACCGTCTGGCAGATCGTCACTGAAGTGATCGCCACCCAGATGTGGCTGTTCGAATCGGGTGCCTTCTCCTGGAACGGCATCATCTCCTTCTACATCGCCGTCGTCATCTTCGCCGCCTGGATCGGGCTGATCTTCCCGATCATGTGGGTCACCGGTAAGCGGGAAGCCCCGGAAGTCGTTGCGGGACAAGTCGATGACTGACCTGAAAGCGCCAACCGCCCGTACCCATCTGCCCGGCGACGGCCACATGTGGTTCATGGTGCTCGGCGATCTGTTCATCTTCGGCGGCTACTTCATCGCGTACCTGGTGTTCCGGACCAGGGCGCCCGAGCAGTTCCTGGCCGACCAGCAGCACCTCAACATCACCGTCGGCGTGATCAACACCATTGTGCTGATCACCAGCTCGTGGCTGGTGGCCCAAAGCGTGCAGGCGGTGCGGGCCGGCGACCGCACCGGCGCGATCGCGCTGGTGCGCGCCGGGGCGCTGTGCGGCGTGCTGTTCGCGGCGCTCAAGATCTACGAGTGGACCGCGGAAATACATGCGGGGCACACCAATTCCAGCGCCTTCTTCAGCTTCTACTACGTGCTGACCGGCGTACACCTGTTCCATGTCGGACTCGGCCTGCTGATCCTGGGAGTCGTCATCCGCGAACTGCGCAACCCGCGCCGGGCCCGAGTCGGCATGGTGGAACAGGGCGCGACCTACTGGCACATGGTCGACCTGCTCTGGGTCGTCATCTTCGCTCTGCTCTACGTGATGAGGTGAACGCCGTGACCGCACAGCAGCACCCCCGATTCGTGGCGGACCCGCTGCTCACCGCAACCTGGCTTGTCCTGGTGGTCATCACCGTGCTGGCCTGGTGGCTGGCTCCGGGGCACACCGCCGGGCCGGTCGAGCCGAGCATCCCCATCACTGTCACGGTGATCGCACTGTCGGGTGTCAAGGCCCGGCTGATCATCCGCAACTTCATGGAGGTGCGCACCGCACCGATCTGGTTGCGCCGCACCACCGACGCGTGGCTCGCCGTGCTGTGGACGGCCGTATTGGTGATCTACCTGTTCTGAGCGGGGAAGCGGGGCAGGTTCAGCGGCAGATCGTTGTAGGTGGCGATCCCGGGTTCGGCCGCGACGACGGCCGGGATGGCGTTGATCGGCGGCATCGCGGTCATGATGTGACCGAGCTCGAAGAAGTCGTCGAGGGACTTGGCCGAGGCGATCAGGTCCGGTGGCGGTGTGAAGCCGACTTGCATGTTCACCGTTGGCCGGCCGTCGATGGTGATCTTCCAGCCATCGCCGTCGAGCTGCCAATCCGGCTCCAGCGTCTGACCTTTGCGCCACCGTACGTTGATGTCGATGACGCATCGGCCGTTGACTATTCCGCGCCAGCTGGCGAACACCCCGGCCACGTGTCCGGCCGGGATCGTCCACGATGCCATCGGTAGGTCCGCGGTGGTCTGGGCGTACTCGGAAACGCAGGTGATCTCATCGAGTTCGATGCCCATCGCGTCGGCGACCAGCCGGACCGCCTCGGCGAAGACCGCCGTGCCGCGGGCGGCCATCGGCTCCAGGTCCGGGTCGTCGATCGCGGTGCCGAAACCCACCGGCCGCTCGGTGTCGGGAGAGTCGTAGAGGGTGGTGTCGGCCGTCTCGGTGATGGTGATCTTGTCGACCCGGTCGCATGCTGTCGCCGCCACGATCGCCAGCAGTTCGGCGAAGCCCGGGCTGACCCCGGACCCGAACAGGGTGGATCCGCCCTTGCGACACGCTTCGGCGAGCCGTTCCCGGTCGTCGCCGAGGTTGTGCCCGGTGATGAAAGACGCTGATGTCACGACGTTTACGCCCGCCGAGAGGATCTGCACCAGCTCATCGACGTTGATCCACATCGGGTTGTAGACCACACAGTCGGGTTTGAGTGCCAACAGCGCTGCGGCGTCGTTGGTCGCGGTGACGCCGAGCGGGTCGATGCCGGCCAGCTCGCCGGCGTCGCGGCCGACCTTGTCTTCCGACCATGCGAAGAGGCCGACGAGTTCGTAGTTCGGGTTGCCGGTGATCGCCCGAACGGAACTCTTGCCGACGTTGCCGGTCGTCCACTGAACGACCCGGTAGGGGGAGGCGGGGGCGTCAACCATGTCGTTGTCCCGTTCTCCGGTTACATCTGCGCCCAGACGATCTTCGTCTGGAGGTAGGTTTCGATGCCTGCCTTGCCGGATTCGTAACCCCAGCCGGACTGCTTGTATCCGCCGAACGGCATCGAGTGGTCGAACTGCATCTGACAGTTCAGCCCGACCGTTCCGGCCTTGAGCCGCTTGGCCAGCCGGTGCGCGCGGCCCAGGTTGGACGTCCATGCGGTCGCGGCCAGCCCGTAGCTGCTGTTGTTGGCCAGGGCAATCGCCTCGTCGTCGTCGTCGAACGGCAGGATGGTGACCACCGGGCCGAAGATCTCCTCCTGGAACAGCCGGCTGGAGTCGGGGTCGACGCCGGTGACCACGGTGGGGTGTACGAAGTAGCCCTTGCGGTCCAGCCGGTGGCCACCGGTGACGAGCTCGTTGCCGTCGGCCTTACCCTGCTCCAGGTAGCCGAGCACCCGGGTGAGCTGCTTCTGGCTGATCAGCGGACCGACCATGACGCCCTCGTCCTTCGGGCCGCCGAGCTGCATCATGTTGGCCATGTTGGCGATGCCTTCCACGACCCGCTCGTAGACGCCGCGCTGGGCGAAGATCCGCGAGCCGCACACGCAGGCCTGCCCGGAGTGCACGAAGGTGCCGAACGCCGCCATGGTGATGGCCATGTCGAGGTCGGCGTCGTCGTAGATCAGGACCGGCGACTTGCCGCCGAGTTCCAGGGTCACCTTGTTGAGATTGCTTGCGGCAGAGGCGCGCACGATCTCACGACCAACCTCGGTGGACCCGGTGAACGCGACCTTGTCCACGTCGGGGTGCGCGGTGATCGCCGCACCGGCGGTGTGGCCGTAGCCGAGCACCATGTTGACCACGCCGTCGGGCACGCCCGCCTCGCTCAGGATGCGGTCGAGGACCAGCGCCGACAGCGGGGTTTCCTCGGCCGGCTTGACCACGCTGCTGCAGCCGGCGGCCAGCGACGGTGCCAGCTTGGCGCAGAAGTTGAAGACCGGGCCGTTCCACGGGAAGATCAGCCCCACCACGTCATAGGGCTCGCGCAGCGTGTAGACGTGCTGATGCGACTCGATGCCGGTCAGGCCGCCGGTGTTCACGTCGCGCGCGATGCCGTCGATCTTGGTACACCAGCCCGCGTAGTAGCGGAACCACTCCGAGCCCACCTTGGTGATGATCGCGGCCTGGGAGGCCGGAATGCCGGCGTTGATCGACTCGAGTTCGGCCAGGACTTCGGCGTTCTCGTCGATGAGGTCGGCGACCTTCCACAGCACCCGGGCCCGGTCGTAGTCGGCCATCTGCGACCACACCCCGGACTCCGCGGTGGCCTTGGCCCGGGCGACGGCGTCGTTGACCGCCTCGGGGCCGCAGTCGGTGAATTCGGTCAGCTGCTCTTCGGTGGCCGGATCGATGATCGGAATCACGTCTCCGGTGCCGGGGACTTTACGAATGTCGTCCAACACCGTCTGCACCGACATGGATAATCCCCTTCTCGCATTCGGATAATTGCGTTTGCACGAGGGTATGTGGTTCCCCAGCCGATGTCTAGGGTTCGCGGTGGTCTCTGCGGCGCGACTCAGTCGGGGTCGCGCTGTTCGCGTACCCCGCCGATGATCGCCCGGATCAGCCGATCGATCTGTTCGGCGCTGCGATCGGGATCGTGGCCCTGGCAGGACTCCACCATGACGCCGTTGACGAAGCGCAGCACCGCATAGGTCTGCTCGTCCAGCACTGCCGGGTCGGGTTGACAGTCGTCGGGCTGCCAGTGGGTGACCGCCCGCCGGACGAGTTCATGGAACTGAGTTGTGCTCTGCCGCATGATCTCGGCCAGCTCGGGCTCGCGACCCGCCTCCATCGCCAGTTCGTAGCGCGCGCGTGTTCGCGTCACCCACGGCGCGGTGCCCGCCAGCACCACCATCGTGGCCAGTCCCAGGGTGCCCGAGACGAGGCCGTCGCCGTCGTCGGCCAACTCCGACATGGCGCGCAGATCGGCGAGGTCGAGCTCGGTCACCCGGGCGGCCACCGCATGCATCAAGGCCTTGCGGGTGCGGAAGTAAAACGATGTCGTCCCCGCGGGCATGCGGGCGCGGCGGTCGACCTTGGGGTGGCTGAGTCCGCGGGCGCCGTCCGCGCCGAGCAGCTCGATCGCCGCATCGCACAGCTGTCGACGCCGTCGCTGCGGGTCAGACTTTCTACGCATGGCAATGGCCGCAGTCTAATTTGTGCTCAGCGGCGTTCGCCGACGTGTCGAGCGTGTCCGGTGGTGGTCGACCGACTCAGTTGCGTCCGAAGCCGTGCGCGCAGAAGTCCCAGACTTCCTCGGCGGTCAGCGGGTTGACCGCCGGATCGGCTGAGGCCGGGCTGGATTGGGCGTTGAACATGACCGTCTGCATGATCATGGCCGCCACCCGCCGGGGATTGGCGCCGGTGCGCAGCCGGCCGGCGTCGGCGGCTTGTTCGGTCAGCTCGGCCAGCAACTCCAGCAGTGGCGTGTGGGCGACCCGGACCTCGACGGGGTGGGTCAGCAGCAGGGTCGGGGCGAAATCGGTGAAGAGCGGTCGCTTGGCGGCCGGGTCCGGGCGCGACGACTCGAACAGCAACTCGACGGCGACCTTGAGGCGTTCCAGCGGGTCGGAGTGATTGGCCGTCGCGGCCCGGATCTGATCGGCGGCGCGGCTCAGGGCGTCTTCGAAGAGCGCCAGCAGCAGCTCGTGCTTGCCGTCGAACTGCAGGTAGAAGCTCCGCAGCGACTGGCGCGAGCGGTCCACGACCTCCTGGACGGTGAAGTCAGTGCTGCCCTTTTCGATGATGATCGACTGCGCGGCATCCAGAAACCGCTGGACGCGTTGCGCCGCGCGGATCTTCGCCGTCTTGATTGAGCGTTCGACCGCGCGCTGCTTCCAGGCCGGTTCCTCGCTCGGATTGGTCACCGGCGTTCCGGACGCTGCGGTGACCGAGACATGGCGCAACTGTACTGGACGTAAATGCGCCGGTGGCGCAGCACACCGGCGTGGGGGCGACGATTCAGAGATCGTAACTTCTCCATTCGAGAATGATATTCTCATCTGCGCGTCTAGGGAAGCGGACGAGCAAGATCGCCAGCCGCTTTCGAATCGGGTCTCCCGGGACGCCTGAGTCGAGGAGTTCGCCAGTGCAACTGACCTTTGATCCTGAAGTCGAGAACTTCCGGGCCGAGTTCGCGGCGTTCCTCGACGAGCATCTGCCCACCGACGCCGAGGCCCTGCAGCGGTCGCATTCGTGCTCGGACGTGCCGGACTGGGCGCGCCGCTGGCAGCGACTGTTGTTCGACAACGGCTGGCTGCTACCCGCGAACCCGCCCGAGTTCGGCGGCCGTAACGCCACGATTCTGCAGCAGTACGTGCACTCCGAGGAACTGTCCCGTCGGCGCATCTACCCCAGCTTCAACCCGCAAGGAGTCGGCATCATCGCGGCGTCACTGCTGTCGTTCGGTACCGAGGAGCAGAAACATCGTTGGGCGGTACCGATTCTGCGGGCCGAGATCACCGCGTCGCTGGGCATGAGCGAACCTGGCGCCGGATCGGATCTGGCCGGCCTGCAGACCCGGGCGGTGCTCGACGGCGATCATTTTGTGGTCAACGGACAGAAGGTCTGGACCTCCGGCGCCCACGACGCCGACGTGCTGCTGACGTTCGTACGCACCGACCCGGATGCGCCGAAACACAAGGGCATCAGTGTCCTGCTGATCCCCACCGACACCGAAGGCGTTGTGCGACGTCCCTTTGCATCGGCGTGCGCGCACGACGACATCGACTTCAACGAGGTCTTCTTCACCAATGTCCGGGTGCCCGCCGAGAACTTGGTGGGTCCGCTCAACGGTGGCTGGGGAGTGGCCAACGGCTCACTCGGGCACGAACGCACGTTGTTGTGGATGAGCTTCGCCGACCGGCTGCGCGATCTGATTCATGACTTCCAGCCGGCCGGTGCGCTGGACCGCGACCGCTTCGCCACGCTGCTGATGGACAACGAGGCGCTGCGGCTGCTCGGCTCGGTGGCGCTGGCGCAGGCCGCCCGCGGGGAGCAGGACGTGCCCGCACTGTCGGTGCTCAAGCTGCTGGGTTCAGAAGCCGTACAGAACGCCGCCGAACACGCGCTCGACAATGCGGGTGTAGCCGGCCTGATCCACCCCGGCAGCTCCGGTACCTATATGCCGCTCAACGAAGATCACGCCTCGGGAAGCTGGTTCGACCGGTACCTGCGCAGCTTCTCGGGAACCATCGCCGGCGGCACCTCGGAGATTCAGCGCAACATCATCGCGCAACGGGTGCTCGGTCTGCCGCGGGGATAGCCCAACTGCCTCGCTACCTCGCGAGTGGGAATTCAGCGACGCCGCAACGGCGTGTCGCGTCGTGGGATTCCCTCTCGGCGACCTAAAGCTGGACCATGCGGGGCGCCGAGCCGCGGGCCCGCAGGCCGCCGCCGACCTGGCGCGTCAAGTCGCGGGCATTGCCGAGCAGTCCGTCCAGCACCAGCACCCGCTCGACGTGACGGTGCAGCTCGTGTTCCGCGGTGAAACCGACCCCGCCGAGCACCTGCTGGCAGTGCTTGGCCGCGGTCAGCGCCGCCTTGCCCGCCGCGGCTTTGGCCAGCATGGAGGTGAGGTCCGGGCTGTCGATGACGGGCACCGAGAGGGTGGCCTCGGCGCCCTCGATGGCGACCAGGGTGTCGGCGAGCCGGTGCCGAACGGCCTGGAAGGAGGCGATCGGTTTGCCGAACTGCACCCGGTCCAGTGCGTGCTGGCGGGCCAGGGCCAGCATGGCTCGCGCCGAGCCGACCATCCACCAGCCCAACGCGCGGCGGGCTTCACCCACCCGCATCAGTTCCCCGCCGGGTACCTGGCGCAGTGGCAGCCCGCCGAGGACCGGATTGCCCTCGCGTTCGCTCCGTTCCCAGATCACCCAGCTGCCGCCGGCATAGGGCATCGGGGGAGTGCCGCCGGGCAGGCCGCCGATGGTCTCCAGGATCACGTCATTGAGTACCGAGGCGTGCGACCCGGTCTCGCCGAGCAGCCGGAACACCAGCGGGATCGCCAAGTCTGGATCCTCGGAAAGCATTTCCGCCCAACCGAGTTCAGCCAGTGCCCGGTCCAGTGCAGCGCCGGACGAAGTCGCCATGGTCTTGCGCAGAGTGTCTTCCAGCAGAACGATCGAGGCGGCATCCATTCCGGTGGTCACCGTCACTCCTTTCCGAGGTCGAGCAGTCGGCGGGCGATGATGTTGCGCTGAACCTCGGCGGTGCCGCCGTAGATGGTGGCCGCCCGGGAGTACAGGTACTCGGCGCGCCACTCGCCCTCGTCCAGCTCGATGACGCCCGGCAGCAGGTCGCGCGCGGTGTCGTAGAGCAACTGTTCGGCGCTGGCCAGCAGCACCTTGTCGATCGAGGTGTCCGGGCCCAGCCGTTGACCTTCGGCCAGTCGGTGCTGGGTGGCGCGGGAGCGGCAACGCAAGGTGTGCAACGCCAGATACACCGCCCCCAGGTCATTGTCGACCGCGGCGCCCTGGCGCTTCACCTCGGCGATCAGCGCATCGAAGCGTGCGTACAGGTAGGCGATGCGTTGCCAGAAGCACGTGGACCGCTCATACGGCAGCAGGTCCATGGCCAGCTGCCAGCCGTCGCCGGGCTTGCCGAGCATGCGCGAGCCGTCGACGACGACATCATCGAAGTACACCTCGCAGAACTCGTCGACGCCGTGCATGGTGCGCAGCGGGCGCACGTCGATGCCGCGGGTGTCCAGGTCGATGAAAAATGCTGTGATCGCTTGGTGATTCGGCGTATCGGCGCCCCCGGTGCGGGCGAGCAGAATGCAGCGCTGCGAATACTGGGCGAAGCTGGTCCAGACCTTCTGGCCGTTGATCACCCACTGGTCGCCCCGCGGCGCGGCGCGGGTGCTCAGTGATGCCAGGTCGCTGCCGGATCCGGGCTCGGAAAAGCCTTGGCACCACTGTTCCTTGCCGCTCAGCAGCTTGGGGACCATCTCAGCGGCCAGCTCGGGGGTGGCGTAGTCGATCATCGTCGGCGCCAGCACCTCGAGCATGGAGTAGGGGCCCGGCTCCACCAGGCGCCGCCCGACCACCTCCTCGCCCACGATGGCGCGCAGCATGGCCGGGCCGCCGAGGCCGCCGGCGTGCTCGGGCCAGCCGTAGCGACTCCAACCGGCCTCGTAGAGCGCCTGCTGCACGCGGGCGAACTGTTGCAGGTGTGCCTTCAGGCCAGGATCGGGAGGCGGTGTCAGATCGGTGGATTCGAGCCAGACGCGTAGTTGGGTGCGGAACTCGGCGGGATCGTGCAGTGCACTCATCCGGCTTCGGGCCTGCCGACCGCGTGGGGACGTCCGGCATCGTGCGCGCCGCTGCGGCGGATGAACGTCATCTTTCGGGTCCGCAACCGCCAGCCGTCGGCGGTGCGCACGTAGGTGTCGTTGTAGTAGCCGATTCGCATGTCGTGGCTGGCATGGTCGATGAAGCACAGCGGCTGGGTGCCGCTCGCGGTGTCGCCGTCCAACTCGATCACCGGGGTGCCGGTCATGAACAGGCCTTTGGGTGCGGCATCGACCAGCACCGGAAACCGGTCCAGCGAATAGGTTTCGCCGAATGCGCTGTAGGTGCCGTCCGGGGTGAATACGGCCACCAGTCCGTCGATGTCGCCCTGGGTGATGGTCACCGCGTAGCGGGCCAGCGTCTGCTGGATCTCGACCAGGTCGTCAGTTCTTGTTGACATATACCTTGCCGCCTTTCATGACGAAGTTCACGTTCCGGGTGACGGCGATGTCGGCCAGCGGATCACCGGGCACCGCAATGACATCGGCCAGCAGCCCCTCGGCCAGCCGGCCGCGGTCGGCGGCGTTGATGAGCTCGGCGGCGGTCACTGTCGCCGCCCGCAGCACGGCGGCCGGCGGCATACCCCAATCCACCAGGGTGACCAGCTCATCGGCGTTGCGTCCGTGCGGGATCGCGGGCGCGTCGGTGCCGACGGCGATCTTCACGCCGGCCTCGTAGGCCGCCTTGATCGACGTGCGGGCTTTGGGGAACATCTCGGCGGCCTTGGCCTGCAGCTCGGCGGGGGCCTTGGAGACGTCCATGGCTTCGGCCAGCCGCCGGGTGGTGACCAGGAAGCGGTCGTTCTCGACGAGCATCCTGATGGCCTCGTCGTCCATCAGAAAGCCGTGCTCGATGCAGTCGATGCCGCATGCCACCGCGTGTTTGACGGCCTCGGCACCGTGGGTGTGTGCGGCCACGCGCAGGCCCCGCCGGTGCGCCTCGTCGACGATTACGCGCAGTTCTTCGTCCGAATAGTGTTGTGCGCCGGCTTCTCCGGTCAGCGACATCACGCCGCCGGAGCAGCACACCTTGATCAGCTGCGCGCCGTGTTTGATCTGGTAGCGGACCGCTTTGCGGATCTCGTCGACACCGTTGGCGATGCCTTCCTCGACGGTCAGCTCCAGCACACCCGGCATGAACGCCGCGAACATGGTCGGATCCAGGTGCCCGCCGGTGGGGGTGATCGCGTGCCCGGCCGGCACCACGCGCGGCCCCTCGATCCACCCGGCGTCGATCGCCTTGCCCAGCGCCACGTCGAGCAGGTATCCGCCGGTCTTGACGAACAGACCGAGATTGCGCACCGTGGTGAACCCGGCGCGCAGCGTGCGCCGGGCATTGCCCACCGCGCGCAGTACCCGGGTCGGCGGATCGTCCTGTACCTGGGACAGGCCGGGATTCTCGCCGCGGCCGCCCATCAGCAGGTTGACCTCCATGTCCATCAGCCCGGGCAGCAGGATCGAGTCGCCGAGGTCGATGACCTCGTCGGTCTCTGATGGCGGTGACCCGCCGACGCCGACGATCCGGTCACCGTCGATGTGCAGCACACCAGGCCGGATGATCTCTCCGGAGTCGACGTCCAGTAGGCCGGCCGCCTTGAGCGTCAGCACCCCTAGATCACCGGCTCGCTCAGCAGTTCCACCCACGCCGCGCCGCTGTCCGGGACGCGCGGCTGCTTCCATGCCTCGATCGGGAACGACACCATGACGAGGGATTGCATGATGTGCATGAGAGTCTTTGCGTCATCCGGCAAGTCATCCAGTGGGAACTTGTCGCAGTAGGAAACGACGTCGTCCAGCATCGGGAACGCGACGTCGTAGAACTCCTGCATCTCGGCCATGGATGACGCCAGCCGCTTGGCGTAGCGGTCCGGCTCATGGGCCAGGTCCCAGCCCAAGTAGGGCTCCAGGGCGGCGAATTCAGACGGCAGCGGCACTTTGGTACTCCTTTACGAAGTCGCGGTTCACCTTGTGCAGGTGGCGGATCAGGATCTCTTGGTCGCACAGCAGGAAGTCCTTGACGGCCTTGGTGCCGATCATGGTCTGGGTGGCTTCCAGGGTATTGGCGTCCTGGAGCGCGTACTCCTTGAACGTGACGGCGGCCAGCTCCTGGGCCAGGCGTTCGCGGGCATTCTTCGGCGGCACGAAGTACAGATTCGCCTCGAAAGTGTGCTTGTCGACCGCGGTCGGCCAGTACTGGTAGGTCAGATACCAGCCCGGCTCCCAGATCAGCAGCATGAAGTTCGGGTAAAAGAGCCACGAGTCGATGCCCCACTGCGGCACTCGCTTGACGTTCACGCCTGGCGGCAGGTCCTTGAGGTTGGCGATGAGTTCCGGCTTGTCCCAAGGACCGAACAGCCCGCTGCGCAGCACCTGGTCCAATGGCTTGACCATGGACATGTCGGGGGGCGGCGCCTGGCCGCCCCACGTCGATTGCAGGCTGTGCGGGCCGGCCAGCTCGTAGTGCAGCGCTTCGTAGCCGAACTTCTGGATCTTGGCGGCTTCTTCCTTGGTGTACTGCCCCTGGTGCAGGATCGGCGCGTGGTAGAACTCGATGAACGCGTCGATGAACAGCTTCCAGTTGCTGCCGACCTCGGCGCGGTAGGAGTAGGTCTCGGTCATCTCGCCGAACGGGTAGCCCTCGATCCCCTTGGCCAGCGGCCCGAGGTAGTCGGCGAGCGGTTGCGCGTTGTCGTCGAAGTTGACGAAGATGAAGCCTTCCCATACTTCGCAGCGCACGCCTGCCAGACCGTAGTCGGTCTTGTCGACGTTGAAGAACTCGTCCTCCTGCTGGACGAAGGTCAGGTCGCCGTCCAGGTTGTAGCGCCAGGCGTGGTACTTGCAGGTGAACTGTCGGCAGGTGCCGGAGGTCTCCTCGTTGGGGAAGTCGTTCCACACCAGCTTGTTTCCGCGGTGACGGCAGATATTGTGGTAGGCCTTGACCGACCCATCCTTGGTCTTGACGACGATGATCGAGGTGCCCTTGCATACCGAGGGCAGCTCCCGGGTGAAGTAGCTGCCGGTCTTGGGGAGCCGCTCGACTCGTCCGACGTTGATCCACATGCGCTTGAAGACCGCTTCGCGCTCGGCCTCGTAGAATGCCGGGTCGATCGAGTCGCTGTAATCGACTGGCTCGGTGCCCAGTTCGGGATAACTCTGCGTCCAGCTGCCTGCAGCCGGCTTGGGGAAGTGGGGCACGGTGTTACCTCTCTGATTCGGGTTTTTCGTCGAGCTCAACGCCAAAAGTGTTGAAGGCCATGGCCAACATGGAGTAGCAGCCGACCGTGAAGACGAGTTCCATCAGTTGGTGCTCGTCCAGGTGTTTGGCGAGGACCGCCTCGGTGGCGGGGGAGAGCCGGGAGGTCTCCTCGAGTTCGTCGGCTGCGTTCACCACGGCCTGGTGCAGTTCGTCGCGTCCCGCGCCGTGCTGCAGGTCTTCGATGTCGGCGTCGGTGAGGCCGGCTTCCTTGCCGATCGTGATGTGGTGCACCCACTCGTATTCACAGCCGCGGCGGTGGGCGGTCCGCAGGATCGCAAGCTCGCGAAGGTTTCCGGGCAGCGATGAGCGGTAAAGCAGCTCGACATTGAATTTGAGGAAGGCCCGGGCCAGCTTCGGGTGGTGAACCAGCATGGTCATTGCCGACCCCGCGTCGCGGGAGTTGCGCCGATCGGCGGTCAGCACCTGGGCCAGGGCACGCTGGACTGCCTCCTCGTCCCACTGGGACTCCGACAGCGGAGTCAGGCGCATCGGTTCCTCCTCGCAAGCGAGAATCACATTCTCATATTTGACCAACAGATTTCCATGTTTGGCTCGATTGGTCAACACTTCGCCGTTTGTGCAGGTAGGAGGAGTGGGTGGAAGGGCCCTGGGCGCGGCCGGTACGGGAGCGGGTTCCGCAACCTATTGAGCCTGCGCGAAGGTTGATTCTCCGAAAACGGGAAGATAGTTTTCAGTGGAGACGTCAGAAGCGTCAGGGGACCGGCGCCGCTGCCGCGCCCGGAACGGAGGATGGCCGTGAACAAAGACGACATGATTCTGATCAGCGTCGACGACCACACCGTGGAACCGCCGGACATGTTCGCCAACCACCTGCCCCGTAAGTACCTCGACGACGCGCCGCGGTTGGTGCACAACCCCGATGGCTCCGACTCCTGGCAGTTCCGCGACGTAGTGATCCCCAACGTCGCGCTCAACGCGGTCGCAGGCCGGCCCAAAGAGGAGTACGGGCTGGAGCCGCAGGGCCTCGACGAGATCCGGCCCGGTTGCTACAACGTCGACGAACGGGTCAAGGACATGAATGCCGGCGGCATTCTCGGCTCGATCTGCTTCCCGTCGTTCCCCGGCTTCGCCGGCCGACTGTTCGCGACCGAGGATCCGGAATTCTCGGTGGCACTGGTGCAGGCCTACAACGACTGGCACATCGACGAATGGTGCGGGGCGTATCCCGGGCGCTTCATCCCGATGGCGATACCGGTGATCTGGGATGCCGAGAAGTGCGCCGACGAGGTGCGGCGGGTGTCCAAGAAAGGTGTGCACGCCCTGACGTTCACCGAGAACCCGGCGGCCATGGGCTACCCGAGTTTCCACGACGCGTACTGGAACCCGCTGTGGCAGGCGCTGTG
Source organism: Mycolicibacter heraklionensis (assembly GCF_019645815.1). NCBI lineage: Bacteria > Bacillati > Actinomycetota > Actinomycetes > Mycobacteriales > Mycobacteriaceae > Mycobacterium > Mycobacterium heraklionense. The sequence goes on along the minus strand of NZ_CP080997.1, from coordinate 4,166,135 downwards.
CGACACCGACACGGTGATGAACGTGCACATCGGGTCGTCTGGGAAGCTGGCCATCACCGCTCCCGATGCGCCCATGGACGTGATGATCACCCTGCAGCCGATGAACATCGTGCAGGCCGCCGCGGATCTGTTGTGGTCCAGGCCGATCAAGGAATACCCGGACCTCAAGGTCGCCCTGTCCGAGGGTGGTACCGGGTGGATCCCGTACTTCCTGGAGCGGGCCGACCGAACCTACGAGATGCATTCGACCTGGACGGGCCAGGACTTCGGCGGGAAGGTGCCCTCCGAGGTGTTCCGGGAGCACTTCCTGACCTGTTTCATCTCCGATCCGGTGGGTGTGCAACTGCGCCACCTCATCGGCATCGACAACATCGCCTGGGAAGCCGACTACCCGCACAGTGACTCGATGTGGCCGGGCGCGCCCGAAGAGTTGTGGGACGTGCTGACCGCCAACGACGTCTCCGATGACGACATCCACAAGATGACCCACCGCAACGCCATGCGCTGGTACTCGTTCGACCCGTTCGCCCACATCACCCGTGAGCAGGCCACCGTCGGCGCCTTGCGGAAGGCTGCCGAGGGCCACGACGTCTCGATCCGTGCGCTCAGCCACCACAAGGATGGGGACCGGCAGACCAACGCGTTGATGGATGCCGCGCGGTCCAACAGCTGAGTCGGCGCAGCCCCAACACTGTTGACGGGCACCGGCGGCGTATGGAAGTCTGATCACCGGTTGCGAGAATGGCATTCTCGGTTGTGAGAGGGAGCGGAACAGCTCGATGGATCCAGACACGATCGACTTCTTCACCGACCAGTCGGTGGTCGGCGACCCCTACCCGTATCTGCGTGCGCTGCGGGAGCGCTCGCCGGTCACCCGCGAGCCGCACCACGATGTGATGATGGTGACCGGCTGGGAGGAGGCGTGCGCGGTGGCCGGCAACGCCGACGTCTTCTCCTCGTGTATCGCGGTGACCGGCCCGTTCCCCGGCTTCCCAGTGCCACTCAACGGCGACCTCGGCGGTGAGACCGTTGCCAGCCTGATCGACAAGCACCGCGATGAACTGCCGTTCAGTGACCAGTTGCCGACCCTGGACCCGCCGACGCACACCAACCACCGCGCGTTGCTGATGCGACTGCTCACCCCCAAGCGCCTCAAGGAGAACGAGGACGCCATGTGGGAGCTGGCCGATGCGGTACTCGATGACTACCTCGCGCCCGGCGCCGGGGAATTCATCAGCGGATTCGCCGCGCCGTTCACCCTGCTGGTCATCGCCGACCTGCTGGGCGTTCCCGACGAAGACCGTGACGACTTCGTCAAGAACATGCACCGCAACGTCGGCGGCGGGATCGGCAGCACGGACGCCAAGGCGCTGGCGCACAGTCCGTTGGAGTTCCTCTACGCCACCTTCGCCGGCTACATCGCCGATCGTCGCAGCGCACCGCGCGACGACGTGCTGACCGGTATGGCGGAGGCGACGTTCCCCGACGGTTCCATCCCGGACCCGATGGACGTGGCTAAGGTGGCCGCCAACGTCTACTCGGCCGGCCAGGAAACCACCGTGCGACTGCTCGGCTCCGCGTTGAAGATCATCGGGGAGCGGCCCGACATCCAGCAGCGCCTTCGCGGCGACCGCAGCCTGATCCCGAACTTCATCGAAGAGGTGCTGCGCTTCGAGAGTCCGGTCAAGGGTGACTTCCGGCTCTCCCGGGTGGACGCCGAGATCGGCGGCGTACATGTCCCGGCCGGCACCACGCTGATGGTGCTCGCGGCCGGGGCGAACCGGGATCCGCGCCGGTTCACCGACCCGGACACCTTCGACCCCGCGCGCTCGAATGCCCGTCAGCACATCACCTTCGGGCGTGGCATCCACAGCTGTGCCGGTGCGCCGCTGGCCCGCGCCGAAACCCGGATCGCGATCGAGCGCCTGCTGGACCGCACCACCGACATCAGGATCTCTGACGAGCTGCACGGCCCCGCCGGCGCGCGGCAGTACCACTACATTCCGACCTACATCCTGCGGGGACTGATCCAACTGAACCTGGAATTCACCCCGGTCAAGCGGGAAGCGCGATGAAGGCCTGGGTCGACCCGGATCGCTGTGCCGGACACGGCATCTGCACCACGATCTGCCCCGAGGTGTTCGCCATCAACGACGACGGATACTCCGAGGCCGCCGCAGGCGACGTGCCGGAGCAGTTCGAAGACGCGGTTCGCGACGCCATCAAGCAGTGCCCGGAACACGCCATCGACGACGTCACCGACGATTCATCCACGGAGGAGAGCTAATGGCCAATGCGCCCAAGGGATATGTCATCCTGACCGAGGCCATCAAGGATCCGGCGGGCATGGTCGCCTACGGCAAGGCGGCGGGGCCGACGATGGGCAACGCCACGATCCTGGCCGTCGAGACCCAGCATGAGGTGCTGGAAGGCGACTGGCACGGAAACCAAACCGTCGTCCTGGAATTCGAATCCGTGGACGCAGCCCGTGCCTGGTATCGCTCCGAGGGCTACCAGGAGGCCGCGAAGCTGCGGCAGGCCGCGGCCGAGTGCAACGCGGTCATCCTGTCGGGTTTCCCGGCGCGCTCCTGATCCGGGCCCGCTACGCGGCGCGAAACTCGTGCCCAGTGTGAATGTGACGACGTGACACCGGCGTGTCGCGTCGCCAGATTCACACTCGCGGCGAGGGCGCTGAATCCTCGGCGTCGACCTCGACCTCGACGACCGCCAGCGCTTGACGTGGGCAGCGGCGGACCGCCTCGATGACGTCGCGTTCGGTCTCCGGCGTGATGTCGGGCTTGAGAATGAAGAGGTTGTCGTCGTCGTCGACGTGGAACACGTCGGCGTTGATGCCCATGCAGATCGCATTGGCTTCGCACAGTCCGTAATCGACCACCACTTGTCGCCGCGACATCGACACTCCTATCGCAACACGCGGACCGGAACGTTCTTCCATCCGGAGACGTTCTGCATGTGAACTCGTTGCAGGCCAGACCAATCCACCTCATACCGAGGCATGAAGTCCAACAGTCGCTCCAAGGCGATCACACTTTCCATCCGGGCCAGCGCCGCTCCCAGGCAGCTGTGAATCCCATACCCCAGGCCCAGGTGCTGCGCCTGCGTCTGATCCCGGTCGATGTCGAAGGTGTCGGGATCGGTGAACGCTTCCGGGTCCCGGTTGGCCGCGGCGCCGATCAGAAACACCGGTTTGCCCGCGGGGATGGTACCGCCGGAGACATGTGCCTCTTTGAGGGTGTAGCGGACGTTGTACTGCACCGGGCCCTCGTAGCGCAGCAGTTCCTCGACGGCTGCGGGAACCTTGCTGCGATCATCCAGCAGCTTCTGCCACTGGTCGGGCTGGCGGGCGAAGATCACCGCGGCGTTGCCGACCAGCTTGGTGACGGTTTCCGCGCCGGCGGCCCCGAGCAGCGAGGCGAATCCGGTGATCTCGATATCGTCGAGACGCCGCATCTGGCCGTCTTCGCCGGGCATTTCGGCGGCGATCAGCCTGCTGATCATGTCGTCTTGCGGGTCGGCGCGCCGTTCCTGGATCAGTCCGTAGTAGTAGGTCGCGGTCTCGATGGTGGCCTGCATGCCGGCCTCGCTGGTCTCGATCTGCCCCGGTTCGCGGTGCAGCGAGGTGTCGATCCAGTGCCGTACCTGCTGGCGGTACTCGTCGGGTACCCCGGCCATCCGAGTGATGACCTCCACCGGGAACGGCCCGGAGAAGTCCTGCACCACGTCGAAACCGTCGGGGTCGACGGCGCCCAAGAACCGATCGACCTGCTCGATGACGGTGTCGCGCTGGGCCTGGATCGCGCGCGGGGTGAAGGCCTTGTTGAGCAGGCTTCGCATGTGCCGGTGATCGGGCGGGTCCATGAAGATGATCATCTTCTGCGGCGCATCACCGGAACGCACCATGGCAAGGTCACAGCCGCGCGCCGACGAGTAAGTCTCGAAGTCCTTGAACGCCGCCGCCACATCCTCGTGGCGGGTCAGGGCGTAGAAATCCTCGTCGGCGTTGTAATACAGCGGCGCTTCCTCGCGCATTCGCCGATAGATGTCGAACGGATTGTCGTAATACTCCTCGGAGAACGGGTCAAAGACGAGCTCAGCCTTGGTCATCGAGCCTCCTCAGGGCGCCGGGCGGTAGGTGAAGCCGACGCTGGGACGATGGACTATAACGGCAACTGTAAGACAAACGGCAGCTCGTCGGAAGGGGGCACCGCAGACCGGTGTCATCGGGGGTGGTCCATCAGCGACAGCGCCGCGTCGGCGGCATCGAGCACCGCACCGGGATCCGCCCCAGCCCGCTGCGCCAGGTCGGACACCAGCCGGACATCCTTTTGCAGCAGGGATCCCGCCAGGCCGGCCAGCCGGTCCAACGTGCCGCCGGAACCCCGGATGCTGTTCAGCGCGAAGCTGTTCGCACTGCCCCGTGACACCACCTCGGCGAGCCGGTCGGCGGCGACGCCCAATTGCTTGCCCAGAGCCAGCGCGGTGGCGGCGGTCCCGAGGTTGGCGGTGAACAACAGGTTGTTGAGCAACTTGGTTACTTGACCCGAGCCCAGATCGCCCAGATGCACCACCGGATCGGCGTAGGTTTCGAAGACCGGCCGGCAGCGCTCCACGACGTCGGCGTCGCCCCCGGCCATCACCAGCAACGTGCCGGCCGCGGCGGCCGGACCGCCCCCGCTCACCGGCGCATCGATCACCGAAACCTGCTGTTCGCCAAAGTCTTGAGCCAACCGGCGACAGGTCTCGGGATGCACCGTGCTGTGAATCGCGAGGATCCCGCCGGGCTGCAGACCGGCCAGCACGCCGTTGTCCCCTCGGACCACTTCGTCGACGTCGGCGTCACCGACCACGCAGAGGCAGACGAGGTCGCTCTGGCGGGCCAGCTCCGCGGGCGAGTCGGCAACGCGGGCCTCGGTGTCGGAGAAGGGCTCCAGCGTGCCGTCTCGTCGCGCCCACAACGTCGTTGCGTACCCGCCCTCGACGATGCGGCGTGCCATCGGCGCGCCTTGACTGCCCAATCCGATGAAGCCGACGCGCATCAGCTGACCTCCGAATCCCGCGCGACGACAGCAGCCGCGCAATCGTCGACGAATGACAGCACCGAGCGGTGATATTCCGCTGCGCTGAAGCCGAGGCTGAGATTGTGGCCTGCCTCGGGCTGCTGGTGGCTCGTGAAACTGTCTGCGGCGGTGAAGATGTCGCGGATCTCGCGCTGCGCGTCCGGGCCGGACTCCCAGACCTTCTCGTGCTCGGCGAAGGTGAAGCGCACTGGAACCCGAACCCGTCCCGCCAGCGACGGAAAGTCCCGGCGCGGCCAACTGGTAACCATGTCGGCTTCATAGGGCGAGCCCGGGGACGCGTTGGTGATCCCGCGCAGCACCGCCTCCGGATACAGCGCGGCGGGCTCCCAGAGCAGTTCGCGCAGACCGGCGGGCCGCTGGCCGGGCCCGGCCGAGCCCAACGCGGCTCGCGCGGCGTCCTGGTAGCGCAGTCCGGTACCCGCCAGCTCCAAGCCCAGCAGTTCGGAGCCCCGGTCATCTGCCGCCATCCGCACCGCCAGCTCGCAACCGTTGGAGTGGCCCAGCACGAACAGGCCGGCGCCGCGCGCCCGGTCACCGAGGATCCGGTCGACGGCCAGGTAGGCCAGCCGGACGCGTTGCTCGGGCTCGGTCATCGCCTCGGGATACAGTGCCGAACTGCCGTAGCCCGGACGATCCAACGCGATCACGGTGTAACCCAGCGCCGCACCGGTTCTCAACAGCGACAGCGTGGCCTGTCCGGGGCAGTCGAAATAGATCGACGTGGTCCCGCCGCCATGCAGCGCGACCACCACGGCATGCGGGTCAGGGACCTCGGCGACCAGCGCCGACATCGGCACCCCGTCGGCGCTGACCATCCGGGGGCGAACCGTGGCGGCCTTCACGCGTCTGTCCGCAGCAGTATGACCCCGCTCGGTGTGAGGCCGCCGCTGCTCGCCACGGCGACTCGCGCGCCGGCGACCTGGCGTTCACCGGCCTCGCCGCGCAACTGGGTGACGGCCTCGTGGATCAGTCCCATGCCGTGGGTGCGACCGTGCGAGAGTTGACCGCCGTGCGTGTTCAGCGGCAGCACCCCGTCGCGCGCGATGTTGGTGCCCCCGTCCAGGAAGCTCTTCGCCTCACCGATGCCGCAAAAGCCCAGTGCCTCAATCCAGGACAGGCAGTTGAAGGTGAACCCGTCGTAGAGCTCGGCGACGTCGACGTCGGCCGGCCGCAACGACGTCCGCGACCATAGGTGCGCGGACTGGCCGAGGACCTGCGGCTCATGGGTCAGCGTGCTCTGGTCCCAATCGATCCGCTCGATGATCTGGGTCCCGACCGCCTCGACTCGGATCGGCGGCTTGGCCAGGTCGCGTGCCGCATCGACGGCCGACACGATCACCGCGACCGCACCGTCGCAGGGGACGTCGCAGTCGTAAAGACCGAACGGGGTGGTGATCATCCGAGCGGACAGGTAGTCGTCCATGCTCATCGGGTCCCGGTAGATCGCCGTCGGATTGAGCGCGGCGTTGGCCCGCTGATTCAGCGCAATCCAGCCCAGGGTCTCGCGGGTGGTGCCGTAGCGGTGGAAGTGCCGTTGGGCGTTCTGCGCCAGGGTGTGCGCGGCCGAGGTGGCCCCGAACGGCATCTGCCAGCTCGTGGTCCGCCCGCCGGGTGGCCTGATCTTGCCCTGCTTCATCAGCTCGTTGTAGGTGGCCTCCCACAGGGTGCGGAAACACAGCACATGGCGCGCCAACCCGGTGGCCACCGCCAACATGGCGGCGATCACCGATCCGCTCGGCCCGAACGTCTCGAGTCCGCCGTTGTGCCAGGTCGGGTGGAGGCCCAACGCCGCTTCGAGCGCGGTCACTCCGCCCTCACCGAAGGGACCGGGCAGGCCGGCGCCGGGATACGTGGAGAGCCCGTCGATGTCCTCGATGCTCAGCCCTGCATCGGCGATCGCCGCCTCGCACGCGGCCACGGTCAGCGACAGGGGGTCCACCATCTGCCGGCGCCCCAACGTGGACATGCCGATCCCGGTGAGCGCCACCTTGTCCTCGAACTTGTCGGTCGTCACCATCGGGCGCACGTGCTGTGCGTAGTCCTCGGGTGCGATCTCGTCCTCGGGAAGCGGCTTGGTCTCCGCACTGTCCGGCACCGGGCGAAACAGCGGCAGCCACACATCCTCGATGTTCTCGAACGCCACCTGCACCTGCTGGCCCAGCTCGAGGTGGTCGGGATCGCAATCGATGATGTTGGTGGTCAACCGAACTCGCGGGTCTTCGTTGATCGCTACCTGGGCCACCACATAGGGCGCCGGCAGCCCGGGCAGGCTGAACCGATGGTTGACGGTGAACCCGGCCAGGGTGGCGCGCCCGGACACGTCCCGCACACCCATGTTCGTGCCGCGGCAATACCGGCATACCGGCTGCGGCGGGTGAATCAGCGCGGCGCAGTCGAGGCATTTCTGTACTCGCAGCACGCCGTCGGCGCCTGCGGTCCAGAAGAATTCGTTCTCGGGGGTAACGGCTGGAAGAGGGCGTCCGGGTGAGCTCATACGTCGTACTCCTCCTCGGTGATCTCGATGATGGCGTGCACCGGGCAGTCCAGCAGGGCGCGCATGACGTCGTGCTCGTCGGACTTCGCAACGGAACCGTCGCCGGTCAGGGACGCGTATCCCCAGTCGTCCAGGGAGAAATGCTTGGGCGCGTGTTTGGCGCAGTAGCCGAACCCGTCGCACAGCGTGCGGTCCAGGCGGATCTTCATGCCGTCACCTCCTCGACCGCGTAGGGACGTTCGGCGCGGAAGGCGCCGCCGCGGCAGGCGTCGCAGGAGCCGTCCAGGTGGCTGGCCACCAATTCCGGGAACCGAGTCAGCAGGCTGGCGGCAACATTGGTGGCGCCGTCCAGCGTGCCGCAGGCACCCCGCCCGGGCAGCGCACCGGCCCACCGTTGCAGTCGCTGCACGTCTTCAGCGGTCGCGACCCCGTCGCGCAGTGCTTCGGCGACCGCGGCCATGGCCACGGTGCCGTTGAAGCATGACCCGCACTGCCCGGCATTCTCCCGTCCGAAATAGGCCAACACCGAGGCTGCCACCGCGACGGGGCAGTCGTCGGTCAGGACGGAGATCGCTCCGCAGCCCAGACCGCTGCCGCGGGCGCGCAGCGACTCGTGGTCGAGGGTGGTCTCCAGTGCGTCGCGGTTGAGCAGGCCGGCGAAGTAGCCGCCCATGAGCGCACCGCGGACCTGCTCGGCCGGAATCCCGTGTACCCGCAGTAGTTCGGAGACCGTGATGCCATGCGGCAGCTCGTAGAGCACGGGCGGTCGCCCGCCGCCGCTCACCGTGGCCAGGAAGGTGCCCGGCGACAAGGCGGTCCCGTGTGCACGGAATGCCGCCGCGCCGTGTCGCAGCAGATAGGGAAGATTCGCCAGCGTTTCGACATTGGAGACCAGTGTCGGGCGCCGATGAATTCCCCGCTGGTAGGGGCGCGGCGGCTTGTCGGTCGGCTTGGCCGGGCCGCCATTGATGGCCCGAACCGCCGCGGTCTCCTCGCCGGCCACATAGCCCGCGTCGACGGTGTACACCGTGATCAGCAGCCTGCCAAGGACTTCCGGGGCGAGTTCGGACAGTGCGTTCTCGACGCTGCGGGCCGCCGACGGATCGGAGACATAGACGTAGGCGTGCGTGGCCGCCACGGCTGCGGCGGCCAGGCGCAATCCGTCCAGTACCAGGTGCGGGCGGTTGCGCAGCAGCCAGCGGTCCTTGACCGAGGCCGGTTCGCCCTCTTCGCCGTTGGCCAGGACAACGGTGTCGCGGCCACGCAACGCGGCGTCGCGCACCGAACGCAGCTTGACCGCAAGCGGAAACGCCGCTCCGCCGCGTCCGAGCAACCCGCTGCGTTCCACCTCGGCGAGGAACTCCTCCGCGTCGGGCAGCGGCCGATAGCCTTCGCCGGCGAGGTATTCCGCCGCGTCCTCGACGCCGGATCGCACGCGCAGCAGCCGCGGAGCGCAGCCTGCCCACGTGGCTACGGTGACCCCTGGCGTTGCTGCAGTTGTCGTCATTGCCACCTCTTTTGGCTAGGCTCGCGGACGTGAGAACAGCGGTGGTTCGCCTCGACGTCGACCCGGCGGGCAAGCTGTTGCCCGAGCATCTGACGGCGGGAATGGCAACCCTGCGAGAGCTGGCCGGCCAAGCCGGTGTCGATGTGGTCGATGCCGATATCGCCGCGATGCCGGTGGGTCGGCGCCACGTTCGGCTGCTGATCGCCGGACCCGAGACGGACGTCATCGACATCGGGATGCGACTGTGCGCCAACGCATTCGATACGATGCCTGCGCCGGGCGTGGTGACCTACCTGAGCCGGGGCACCGATGACGACGTGCACGGGGTGCTGGCCGGGCTCGGACTCTCCGGTGAGATTGCCCGTATACCGGGATCCGATGGTCTGGACATCGTGCACGTGACCTTGGCGGAGCCGGACCTGCAGCGAGTCGGTGAGAGCCGCATCCACACCGCGCTGGAGGCGTCGCTGAACTGCGAGGTTCACATCCACACCCGCTGAGGCCATCAGCGGCCCAGGAATTCGAGGATGGCCGGGGCGGCCTGCACCCAGGTGTCGAACATGTTGAAATGACTGACTTTTCCGGAGGCGCGCTCCTCGCCGGCTCGCTCCCAGGCGTCCTCCGGCCAGGGCGGATCGATCAGCTCCGAGCCCTTGATCAGGCAGTTCACCTCCAGCGAGGTGCGTTTCGGGTGGTCCCAGTCGTTCTCGCCGCCGCGGATGATCAGCGTGGGAACCGTGATCCGGTCGAACATCTCGTCGTCGACGCCGGGAATTGTCTGGCCCGGCTTGGACACAAATGCGTTGAGCCAGCGCAACATCACTTTGAGGAACGCATCACCGTCCAGGTCGAGCAGTCGCTGCTTGTTGTTCGGGTTCTCCTCGATCCGCTCCCGCCACTCGCGCATGCCCAGTAGGGCAGCCGGCCCGCCGCCCCGCACGGCCAGAATGCTGGGCACCACGTAGTAGGACCCGAGCACGAAGGTGCCGTAGACGCCGCCCACGATGTTCCACAGCGCCAGCTTGGTGACCAGCTCCGGATAGAGCATGGTGGTCAGGATCGAGTCCCGCGCCCCGCCCGAGCCGCCGGCCAGGATGACCGGCCCGGTGTCCAGGGCGGTGAGCAGTCCGTGCAGGGTCTCGGCGCGCATGTGCGATTCGGACTGGCCGTAGAACTGCACGTCGGAGGCGCCGCAGTTCGGACGGTCCCACAGCAGTACCCGGTAGCCGCCGTCGACGAGTGCTTCGGCGAGCGGGCGCAGCCCGGGAATTTCCTTGGAGAACCGGCCACCGGGTGTCAGCACGATCAGGTCACCGGCGGTGCCGAGGATTTCGTAGACAACGTTGCCCGCGTTGACTTCGATAGAGGCCACCGAAAACTCCTGTGTGCTAGGCCTGGACGAGGACGTCGTTGCCGACTACCCGCACCGGGTAGGTGCGGATGCTCCATTCCGGTTTGACCGCGGTCGTGCCGGTGGCGAGTTCGAAACCCCATTGATGCCAGGGGCAGTAGATGTACTCGAGGTCCCGCACCATGGTGGCGTCGCCCGGGCTCTCCTCGTCGACGACGGTGCGGCCCCGCAGCCGGCCCGAGCACAACGGACCGCCCTGATGGGGGCAGAAGTTCGCGATAGCGTAGAACGTCCCGTTGATGTTGTACACGCCGACCCCGTGATGCCCGATCGGGACGAGTTTGTGTGTGCCGGGCGGGATTTCATCGATGGTGGCAACAATGTGCTCGCGGCCCTGGGCCAGCCGGGGCCGCTTTTCGTCGGGACTCATCTAGAACACCCGCACCTGTCCTTCGAGGGCCGGGACCGTGTCGGGGAGGTGGTAGGTCTGCAAGCCGTTTTTGAACATCACCGCTTCCCTGGCCGCCTTGGGCAGGTGCTTCACCAGCCAGCGCGGGTCGTCGAAGGTCCAGTGCGGGTAGTCCGAGGAGTACAGCAGGATCTTGTCGCACTCCATCCATTCGAGGACCCGCGTGAGTTCGGTCTTGTCCTCCGGGTAGTCCAGCGGCTGGGTGGTGAATTTGATGTGTTCCTTGACGTACTCACTGGGCTTGCGCTTGATGTCCACCCATGACTTGCGGGCTTCGTAGATGGCGTCCATCCGCCACATCAGCGGCAGGATCCAGGTGAAGGCATGCTCGACCAGCACGATGCGCAGGGTGGGGAACCGGTCGAAGACTCCGTCGAAGACCAGGCTCATCACCTGATTCGCGGCCAGTAGCGAGTAGGTGACCATGAAGTCGTGGTTGTAGCTGGGCATCCCGACCGGCGGCATCGGCAGTTCTTCGTGGTGGCTGCGGGACAGGTGGCAGCTGACGGTGATGTCGTGCTTGGTGGCCGCCGCCCAGATCGGGTCGTATTTGGGGTCCCCCCACGACGGGCGGGGCTCGGCCTTGATCAGGACCTGTGCCATGTACGGGTGGCCGGCCCACTTCTCGATCTCATCGGCGGCGCCGGCAGGGTCCTCGATCGCGGCGCAGATCGAGCCGCGCCAGCGCTGGTGCCAGTTGTTCTTGGCGTCCAGCCAGTGGTTGGCCTGCCAGTCGTTGAGCGCCGAGGACATCGCCTGCTGTGCTTCGGGAATGCGGGCCGGGTAGGCGCCGGGCTCCAGGATCACGAAGTCAGAACCTGCGTCCATGATGAGCTGCTTGAACGCCAGATCCGGGTCGCTGCCCGGGAATTCGCCGTCGGCGGGAAACGCGTCGACGCGCATGGCGAAGGCGTGCGCGTAGTCGGGGGCGTCGTAGTAGATCAGCTCGCCGACCCGGCGGGGCAGGAAGTACTTGCTGCGCCACGGCTCAGGAAGGTACTGGACCAGTTCGCCGCGTCGCGGCATGGGATGAACGTCGGAGTCGACGCACCGTACGGCAATCCTCTCGGCGGCCGGCTTGCGCTCGGTGGCTGTCACAGACATCGTGATCTCCCTTGATCCCAACTGCTCTCTAGTGTGCGCCTGCGCGGGCCGGAACGTCGATGCCGTAGAGCCGACTGGCGTTGAGCCAGCACAGCTTGTCGCGTTGTTCGGCGCTGAACGCGCTCGGCACGGTCAGTTCGTTGCGCTGCCAGTGCGGGTAGCTAGACCCGTACATCACCATGTCCTCTTTGCCGGTGAATCCGAGCCATTCGCCGGCGAAGTCGGTGTCGCCGGGGCCGTCCATGGCGCCCTGAACGAAGAACACGTGGCCGGGCAGGTAGTCGCTGGGCATCTTCGGCGCCCACGGCGTCTGCTCCAGGTGCGGCCGGCCGAAGCAATCCATCCGCCAGATGAACGGCGTCAGCAGGTCCGCGGCGCCGTCGGCCCAGACGAACTTCAGCTCGGGCATCCGTTCGAAGACGCCCTCGGCGATCATGTTCATCAGGTGATAGATGTAGTTGCAGGCCATGAAGCTGGCGTACTGCTCGTAGGTGCGGGTGTTGCCCGACGGCGTCGGCGCCGCCGCGATACCCGCGCCGACCTCGATATGAGCTGCGACCGGTAGGCCCGCGGCCACGGCCGCCTCCCACAGCGGCCAGAACTGCGGTTTGCCGAAGAGCTCGCGGGACTGCAGCGGGATGCCGATCTGCACCACCCGGGGGTGGTCCTTCCACCGGTCGATCTCACGCAGCGCGCCGGCGATGTCGTCCGGGTTGACCCTTATGGTGCCGCGGAACTGCTCGCCGTACTCGGGGTGATCCAGCCAGCGTGACACCAGGATCTCGTTGTGCGCCGCGGCGATCGCCGAGCCCAGATGCCGGTCCGGCATGACGCCACGGGTCATCGGGTGCAGCACCGCCACGTCGACCCCGCGTTCGGTGAACAGGTGCTGGGCGACCACCTCGGGGTCCGACCCCGGGTATCGGCGCTGCGGGCCGTCGGTGCCGGGCGCGTATTCACCGCCCGGCGCGCCGTACCAGTCCATCTCGTAGTCCGGGAAGCCACGGCTCTTGAACGGCTCTCGCATGAAGCTGCGCAAATCCTTGTTGGATGCCGCGAAGATGTGCACGCTGGCGTCGATCACGGGCGTGCGGGCGCCGTCCGGGTGTTCGATCATCCACGCCGCCCTTCGTCGTACCGCCCGCCGGGCACGGTGCTGCAGTCACCGTGTCGCCCGGCCCCCCGGTGGAACCATTGTATAGCTGTATTCTTTGCACGCAAGAACAAGATTCTCATTCCGGCGCTCAACGGTCGACGGGCAGGGGTCGCGCGGCGGGGCGATCAATCCGTCGTTACGCAGCGGCGACAAGGTATCTCAAGGCGAGATCGTTACATCCGTTAGCGAGAATGTTATTCTCGATCGGCGCTTGGGAGAGGTGGCTGCAATGCTCTTGGAGTTCGACGACGATCAGCGGCTATGGCAGGGCACGGTACGCGATGTGGTGGGCAAACAGTGTTCGCCGTCGCTGGTGCGCAGTGTCGCCGAGGGCGAGGCGGACGGCGCTGTCGACGCCCTCTGGAAGGTCTACGTGGACCTGGGCTGGACCGAGCTGCACGAGCCGGACACCGCGGTAGAGCTGGCGATCGTCCTGGAAGAACTGGGCCGCGCCACCGACCCCACGCCGTTCCTGGCGACCATGACCCAGTTCGCTCCGCTGGTCGGGGACCGCCACAACCCCGACGGTTCCACCGGTGCGGCGGTCTTCAGCGGGGTGAGCGCACACCGTAACGCCGGCGGCTGGGTACTCGACGGAACCGCTCTGCACGTGCTGGATGGGGATCGCGCCGATCGGTTGGCGGTGGTCACCGCGGCGGGCGTGTTCGTGGTCGACGCCGGCGCGGTGACGACTCGCAAGTCGGCCGTCTTTGACCCGACGTTGCATGTCAGCGACGTGTCCTTCGCCGGAGTCGAGGTGCCCGACAGCGCCCGGATCCGGGTCGATGTCGAGCGGGCCCGCCACGTCGCGCTCAGCGGAATGGCGATGACGATGGTCGGCGCCTGCCAGCGCATTCTCGATCTGGCGCTGGAGCATGTCCGCAGCCGGCATCAGTTCGGGGTCCCGATTGGGTCCTTCCAGGCTGTCCAGCACAAGGCCGCAGACATGCACGTGGCGATCGAACGCGCCCGGGCGCTGGCCTATTTCGCCGCGCTGACGATCGCGGTCGATGACCCGCGGCGGCGGATGGCGTCCGCCATGGCCAAGGCTGCGGCCGGGGAATGCCAGTCGGTGGTCTTCCGGCACGGGCTGCAACTGTTCGGTGCGATGGGATTCACCTGGGAGAACGACCTGCAGTTCGCGCTGAAGCGGGCCAAGGCCGGTGAACTGATGTTGGGTGGTGCCGCGCAGCACCGCGCCGCGATCGCCGAGGAATACCTTGCAGCTCGCATTTGACGCGCAAGTCGAGGAATTCCGCGCCGAGTTCGCGGCCTTCCTCGACGCCAACCTGCCCGCCGAGGCCGACACGCTCGAGCGGCCACGTTCGGTGTCGCACATGCCGGGGTGGGCGCGCCGCTGGCAGCGATTGCTGTTCGACAACGGTTGGTTGTTGCCCGGCAACCCGCCGGAGTTCGGTGGCCGCAACGCCACCCTGCTGCAGCAGTTCGTGCATCTGGAGGAGCTGTGCCGCCGCCGCATTTATCACAGCTTCAATCCACAGGGTGTGAATATCATTGCGGCATCGTTGCTTTCGTTTGGCAGTGACGAGCAGAAGCGGCGCTGGGCGGTGCCGATTCTGCGCGCTGAGATCACCGCGTCACTGGGCATGAGCGAACCGAGCGCCGGATCGGACCTGGCGTCGTTGCGGACCAGGGCGGTACGCGACGGTATAGAAGGGGACGATTTCATTGTCAACGGCCAGAAGGTGTGGACCTCGGGCGCGCACGACGCCGACGTGCTGCTGACGTTCGTCCGCACCGATCCCGACGCGCCCAAACACAAGGGCATCAGTGTGCTGGTCATCCCCACCGACACCCCGGGGGTGGTGCGTCGTCCGTTCCCCACCATCTGCGGGATCGAGGACCAGGACTTCAACGAGGTCTTCTTCACCGATGTGCGCGTGCCGGCGGAGAACCTGGTCGGTCCGCTGCACGGTGGCTGGCGGGTGGCCAATGGATCGCTGGGCCACGAACGCACCATGATGTGGCTGGGTTTCGCCGACCGGTTGGACAACATCATCGCCGACTTCCACCCCGAGGGCGCGCTCGAACGTGACCGATTTGCCACGGCGGTCATGGACTACCAGGCCCTGCGCCTGTTGGGGTCGGCGGCGCTGGCGCGGGCGGCGCGCGGCCAGGAGGACGTGGCCGCACTGTCGGTGCTCAAGCTGCTCGGCTCCGAGGCCGAGATGTTCGCCTCCGGTCACGCGCTGGATGCGGCCGGGATCGACGGGCTCGTGCACCCGGCGAATTCGGGACCGTACGCGCCGATGAACCTCGACAGCTACTTCGCCAGCTGGTTCGAGCGGCACGCCCGCAGCTTCTCAGGCACCATCGCCGGGGGCACCTCGGAGATTCACCGCAACATCATCGCCCAGCAGGGGCTGGGTTTGCCCCGGGGCTGACGCAGCGCTCAGTCGATGACGACCATTTCCTTGCGCTCGGTGATCGGGCGTGCGCACTCCTGCTCGTCGCAGATCCGCTGCAGCTTCTCCAGCGTCTCGTCCAGGCCCGGCCCGAGCCGCTTGCCCGGCGTGAAGGTCGCCGGCAGGTTGCGCATGCCCTGGATGACACCGATGGTGTCGTAATGCACCGCCCCTTCGGGGTCGCACTGGTAGTCGGGCATCCGGTCGAGCACCGCGGTCAGCATCGACTTGAAAACCGTGCGCGCGACATTGGACCCGATGCAGCGGTGTACGCCCAGACCGAAGCTGAAGTGCCGGTTGCCTTTACGGTCCAGGATGATCCGGTTCGGGTCTTCGAAGATCGCGGGATCGCGGTTGGCCATCGCCCAGGACAGCCACAGCCGCTCGAACTGTTTGAACTGCTGCCCCGCTACCTCGACATCCTCGGCGAAGGTCCGGCCATCGCCCGGCGCCGGCGTGAAGAACCGCAGGAATTCCTCGGTCGCCGGGTCCAGCAGCGTGGCGCGTTCATCGCTGAGCCGCGTGCGCTCGGACGGGTGCTGGCCGAGCCATTCCAGCGCGTGTGCGGTCAGCGCCGTGGTGGTGTCGAACCCCCCGCCGATGACCAGGCCCAAGTTGCCCAGGATCTCGATGTCGGGTGCCGGCTCACCGTCGATGCGGAACTGCGTTAGCGCGTTGACCAGGCCGGGGCGCGGGTTCTCCCGGATCTCCATCATGTTGTTGATGATGTCGATGCCCATTTCGCGGTGCTGCTCGTTGATCTTTTCGCGGTCGGGCGAGTGCTCGGGGGTGTACACCGAGGCGTGCGTGGGCTCGCTGTAGACGTTCCACTTCTTGAGTTCGATGCCCATCATGGCGAGGGTGAACACCGCGGGCACCACATTGGCCAGATGCTCGACAAAGTCGATGTGGCCCGACTCGATGTGCTCATCGAGTGCGGCACGGGTGATCTCGTCCACGAACGGCACCCAGCGCTTGATGGCCGCGGGGGACAGGTAGGGGTTCAGTGCACCGCGGTAGAGGCTGTGCTCCGGCTCGTCCATCTCGAGGATGCCGCCGCGCACCACCGTCGCACGGCTGGCCTTGGGGATGGTGATGCCCTGGAAAGGCGTTTCGCCGGTGATGTCGTGGTGGTTCGAGACGACGGGGCAGCGGGCCAGTTCGAAGACGTGCTTGCTGTCGGCGGCCACCCAGTGCCCGTTGTATGTGGGGCTCCACGCCATCGGGCACTTGGCCTGCATCTCGGTGGTGATCTCTTCGAACTGATCGCGGTACTCCGGGGTGTGCCGGTCGAAGTAGAAGGTGTTCTTCTTACGATCGTCGGATGCATCGTCTTGGCCGGTCGCGGCCAGGGAATCGTTGACGCTCAAGGAATCCTCCTCCCTGTTCATTCCTCGATGAGAATGGCTTGTTCGGGGCAGGAGTGTGCGGCCTCGCGCACGGCATCCTGCTGATCGGCGGGAACCACTTCGGACACCGGCGACGAAGTGCCGTCAATGTCGTTGAGCACGAAGGAATCGGGCGCGATCATCGCGCACAGCGTGTGCCCTTGGCAGCGCTGTCCGTCGACGGAAACCTTCATGTTCTCGCTCCTTTCAACCGATTTCGGTGCGCTGCATCACGCCCGGCGAAACCACGGGCGCCATCAGACGTGGTAGTCGTACCACTTGAGGTAGCCACCGGCGTCGACCCTCAGCTGCATGCCCGTGACGTAGCGGGCCTCCTCGGAGGCGAGCCACAGCACCGCGTTGGAGATGTCCTCGGGTTCGATGAACGGCACCTTCATCGCCTGCTGGACATAGAAGACCGGTTCGGCATCGGCACGGGTCGGATGCTCGAGGTCGGGCCGGAAGGAGCGGTACATCGGCTCGCTCTGCAACATGTCGGTGTTGCAGTTGGTCGGGTGAATGACGTTGGCGCGGATGCCGCGTACCGCCAACTCCGTTGCGAGGTCGTGCACGTACTGCGCGATCAGGCGCTTAGAGGTCATGTAGGCCATCCCGCCCGGGTCGCCGCCCGGGTTGGCCTTCTGGTGGGCGTCCATCAACGCCGCTGCCGAGGAGGTGGCGATGATCGAGGCTCCCTCGGACAGGTGGGGCAGCGCGACCTGAATGCCGTTGATGGTTCCGACCAGGTTGGTGTTGATGACGTCGGTCCAGGCCTGCAGCGGTGGGTTGCCTTTCATGCCCGCCACACCCGCCTGCGCGACGACGATGTCGAGCTTGCCGAACTCGGCGAGACCGGCGTCGAGCGCGGTCTTGAGCGCCGCCGCGTCCCGCACGTCGGCCTGCGCGGTGACGATGCCGCGCCCGGTTTTCTCGACCAGCTTGGCGGTCTCCTCGAGGTCCTCGGGCCGCGCCATCGGGTAGCCGATCGTCTCGATGTCCTGGCACAGGTCGACGGCGATGATGTCGGCGCCTTCCTCGGCCAGTCGCAGCGCGTGGCTGCGGCCCTGGCCGCGGGCTGCCCCCGTGATGAATGCGACCTTTCCGGCAACGCGTCCCACAGCGGTTCCTTTCTTAGTGCTCGATTTGTGTGGCGAGTGTCAGGTGTTCCGGCCGCCGTTGACGCCCAGGATCTGCCCGGTGATGTAGCCGGCCTCCTCGGACGCCAGGAACGCGCAGGCCGCCGCGATGTCTTCGGGCTTACCCATGCGGCGCACGGGGGTCTTGGCGATGTTGTCCTCGATGTTGCCGAGGAACCCTTGACGATCGGCGTTGCGCAGCATCGGGGTGTCGATGAAGCCCGGTGGCACGGCGTTGACCGTGATACCGCTCGGGCCGTACTCCAGTGCCAGGGTTTTGGTGAGTCCGTTCACCGCGGACTTGGCCGCAACATAGTGCGCCATATAGGGAGTACCGGAGTGCGTGCTCGACGAGGAGATGTTGATGATGCGGCCCCAGCCGGCTTCGATCATGTCCGGCAGCACCGCCTGAATGGTGTGGAAGACACCGTTGAGGTTGATGTCGATGATCTGCTGCCAGTCTTCGAAGCTGATGTGGCTGAACTTCTTGAAGCCGTCTTTGCCGGCGGCGTTGACCAGGATGGTGACCGGCCCCAGCCGTTCGCGGATCTGCGACAGCGCGGCGTCGATCTGTGCGCGATCGGTCACGTCGGCGGCGAAGGCCAGATCCTGACCGCCGTCGGGTTTGAGATCGATGATGGCCACCCGGTGGCCGTCGGCGCGCAAGCGGTTCGCGACTGCCGCGCCGATGCCCGAGGCGCCCCCGGTCACGACAGCAGTTCGTACGAGGCCCGTCTCGGTCACAAAGAATCTCCTTTCCGAGCATTGAGAATCGTACTCTCGCACAACTGTTTCTGGCAAGGCGCGTTCGGACCGCCTCCCAGCAGCGAAAATGCCGCAGCCGCATTAACTCCTGTCGTAGAAGTGCAGGCCGCAAGGCTTTTCATGCACTCTTGAGTTCTCACATGCGAGATGTATGATTCGCCGCAGATGAGAATCTAGTTACCCCGCCGGGAGGCTTGGATGCATGCGCAGGACACGGCAGAGACCATCACCGATGGCTCCGCAGGGGGGACTGTCGCCCGGCGACTGCTGATCAACGGTGAGCTGGTGGGTGCCGACAAGACGTACCCGTCGCTCAACCCGGCCACCGGAGAAATCCTGGGATACGCCCCGGAAGCCAGTGTCGAGCAGGCGACCGCCGCCGTCGCCGCGGCGCGACGGGCCTTCGACGCGGGCGAGTGGGCCACCAACACCGAACTGCGAGTCCGCTGCCTGGACCAGCTGCACCGTGCGCTCGTCGAGCACCGTGACGAATTCGCCGCGCTCACCATCGCCGAGGTCGGCGCCACCGCGGCACTGACCCAGGGTGCGCAGCTCGACGGGCCGATCGCGATCGTGCGCTACTACGCCGATCTGCTCAAGGACTATCCGATGACCGAAGACCTCGGCAACGTCGAGAGTCGCGGGATGCAGCACCACCGCTGGGTGGAGAAGGAAGCCGCCGGCGTCGTCGCCGCGATCATCGCCTACAACTACCCCAACCAGCTGGCCCTGGCGAAGCTCGCCCCGGCGCTGGCCGCCGGGTGCACCATCGTGCTCAAGGCCGCGCCCGACACCCCGCTGGTCACGCTGACCCTCGGTGAGCTGATCGCCAACCACACCGACATCCCGCCCGGCGTGGTCAACGTGCTCAGCTCCTCGGACCCCGCGGTCGGTGCCGCGCTGACCACCGACCCGGACGTGGACATGGTCACCTTCACCGGCTCCACCCCGACCGGGCGGGCGATCATGGCCGCCGCCAGCGGGACGCTCAAGCGGGTCTTCCTGGAGTTGGGCGGCAAGTCCGCGGCGATCGTCCTCGACGACGCCGACTTCAACATGGCCGCGGTGTTCGCCGCGTTCTCGATGGTCACCCACGCCGGCCAGGGCTGCGCGCTGACGTCGCGGCTGCTGGTGCCCAAGCGTCATCACGACGAGATCGTCGAGATGATCAAGACCAACTTCTCCCACGTGCGCTACGGAGACCCGACCGACCCCACGACCTACATGGGCCCGCTGATCAGCGCCAAGCAGCGCGACAAGGTCGACGCCATGGTGCAGCGCGCGGTGGCCGC
Organism: Mycolicibacter heraklionensis; assembly: GCF_019645815.1. Classification (NCBI taxonomy): domain Bacteria; kingdom Bacillati; phylum Actinomycetota; class Actinomycetes; order Mycobacteriales; family Mycobacteriaceae; genus Mycobacterium; species Mycobacterium heraklionense. Next base: position 4,145,948 of record NZ_CP080997.1, on the reverse strand, counting down.
CGGCGCCACCCTGGTGACTGGCGGCGAGAAGGTCGATCCCGGATTCTTCTACACCCCAACGCTGTTGACCAATGTTGACCCCGACAGCGAGATCGCCCAGGAGGAAGTCTTCGGACCGGTCCTGACGGTGATCGGCTATGACGACGACGACGATGCGGTCCGGATCGCCAACAACTCGATCTACGGACTGTCCGGTGCGGTCTTCGGTAGCCAGGACCGTGCGGTGGCGCTGGCCCGCCGGATCCGGACCGGAACGTTCTCGATCAACGGCGGCAACTACTTCAGCCCGGACGCGCCGTTCGGGGGATACAAGCAGTCCGGCATCGGCCGCGAGATGGGCGTCGCCGGACTCGAGGAATTTCTGGAGAGCAAGACGTTCGCCGTGCCGGTCGCCGGAGCCGCTGGATGAGGCCGCTCGAAGGCGTTCGCGTGCTGGAAGTCGCGATGTACGGGTTCGTTCCCTCTGCCGGTGCGGTGTTGGCGGAGTGGGGCGCCGAGGTCATCAAGGTCGAGCACGCGGTGACCGGCGACCCGCAGCGCGGGCTGCGCCAAACCGGCATGCTGCGGGTCGAGGGCGACCCGAACCCCAACATCGAACACGCCAACCGCGGCAAGCGCAGTATCGGTCTGGACGTCTCAACGCCCGAGGGTCACGAGGTGCTGCTCGAATTGGCAAAGCGCGCAGACGTTTTCCTGACCAGTTTCCTGCCCGGCCACCGCAAGAAGTTCGCCATGGACGTCGAGGACATCCGCGCGGTCAACCCGAAAGTCGTCTACGCGCGCGGCAGCGCGCTGGGTCCCCGCGGCATCGAATCGGAAAAGGGCGGCTACGACATGACCGCGTTCTGGTGCCGCGCCGGTACCGCCGCGACCATCACCCCGCCCGGTATCGAGGGCATGATCGGCCCGCCCGGACCCGCCTACGGCGACACCATCTCCGGAACCAATCTGGCCGGTGGTATCGCGGCCGCACTGTTCAAGCGCGAGCGCACCGGTGAGCCGTCGGTGGTGGACGTGTCCCTGCTGGGCAGTGGCCTGTGGGCCATGGGCCACACCGTCGCCCTGACCAGTCATCTGGGCGAGCGTCTGATCCAACAGCCGCCCGGTGTCCATGGCTCGCCGATCAATCCGCTGGTTGGGGTTTACGCGACCGCCGATGAGCGTTACATCTCGTTTGTCATGATGCAGCCCACCAAGTTCTGGGCCGACGTGTGCAGGCACATGGAACTCGACGAGCACATCGACGATCCACGGTTCGCCACCGCGCAGTCGTTCGCCGAGCACACCCCGGCCGCCGTGGAGATCCTGCGCGCGGCAATGGCCAAGCGGACGCTGCCGGAGTGGAGCGAGCGCTTCGCCACTCTGGCCGGACCGTGGGCGCCGGTCCAGGACACCCTGCAGGCCGCTCAGGACCCGCAGATCCGCGCGAACGAATACATCGTGCAGGCCGGTGAACTGGAGTTGGTGGCCAATCCGGTGCAGTTCGACGTGACCGCGCCGGAGACCGGGCCGGCACCCGGATTCGCCGAGCAGACCGATGAAATCCTGGCCGAGCTCGGCCTGGACTGGGACCGCATCATCGAACTCAAGACCGTCGGCGCGGTCACCTAGGCCATCGAGTAGCAGCAGGGAGATCTCGATGCCGTGCCGGTTGAACCGCAAACGCCACCCGCCGGGTGCCCCTGGTGTGGCACAGTGCGTACAACTCTTCGGGGGTCCAACTGCGGTGTCAGCGGTAACCATCGTGGAAGGGGGCGGCAGCGGTGATCTCGGCACACGATGACGTCTGCCTCAACGCCTCAGCGACGGGGCGGTAATGGTTCTGGGAGCGACCGCGGATCCGCCGTTGGGCGGCCACCTCGACGATCCGAACCGAGGGCCGGCCGGCGCGGGCCGGCACCGGCCCACCGGTGCGAGGCGCCAGCAGCCCGCTTACCTACGCCCGCTGATCGGGCTGGCGACGGTCGTGACGATCGCGGCGCTCATCGGACTGCCGATCGGGCTGTTCCGGGGCAGCTTCACTCGTACCGTGCCGGTCACTGTTCTCTCGCAGCGCGCTGGCCTGGTGATGTATCCCGACGCCAAGGTCAAGATCCGTGGTGTGCAGGTCGGCAAGGTCGGTGACATCGAGGCCAAGCCGGACGGCACCGCGGTGCTGCACCTGAAGATGGAACCGGCGCAACTGTCGCGGATACCGGCCAACGTCAGCGCCCGGATCGCGTCGTCGACGGTGTTCGGCGCCAAATTCGTCGACCTGGTGCCGCCGCCCGATCCGGTGACGGCCCGAATGCACGCCGGCCAGGTGCTGGCGGGCCAGCACGTCACCGTCGAGATCAACACGGTCTTCCAGCAGCTGGTGCGGGTCCTGGACAAAATCGACCCGAAGAAGCTGAACGAGACCCTGAGTGCGGTCTCGACGGCGTTCAACGGACGAGGCCAGAAGCTGGGGCAGGCGCTCACCGACTTCGACAAGCTGCTCGCCGAGATCGAGCCCAGCCTGGGCACCCTCGAACACGAGGCCGCCGCCATGGCGCCGGTGTTCCGGTCCTACGCCGATGCGGCACCGGACCTCACCGCCGCACTGAACTCCACCAGCACCATGAGTGACAGCATCGTGCAAGAGCGCAACAGCCTGGACACCTTCCTGCTCAGCGCCATCGGGCTGGCCGACACCGGCAACGAGGTGCTGGGGGACAACCGGCAGGGGTTGACCGACCTGACGCAGGTACTGGAGCCCACCGCCGCGCTGCTGGACAAGTACCACGAGGAGCTCGGCTGCGCGATCGGCGGCTTGGTGCCGTTCGCCAACTCCCCGCCGTTCGACGTCCCCGGCATCATCATCACCGCCAGCTTCACCCTGGCCAAGGAACGCTACCGCTACCCCGACCACCTGCCGAAGGTGGCGGCCCGCTCCGACCGTTCCTACTGCACGGAACTGGGCCTGCCCGACGTGCCGCCGGAGTACCGGGTGCCCGCGTTGGTCGCCGACGTCGGCGCCAACCCGTACGACTACGGCAACCAGGGCATCCTGCTCAACTCCGATGGACTCAAGCAGGCGCTGTTCGGGCCGATCGGTGGGCCGCCGCGCAACAGCGCTCAGGTGGGGATGCCGGGATGAGAAGCGGGCTGGGAACTCTGATCAAGTTCGGCGTCTACGCCGTGGTGATGGTGCTGGCGACGATATTTCTGTTCGCGATCTTCGCTGAGGTCCGGACCGGACCCACGGTGGGCTACCAGGCCGTTTTCGCCGACGCATCCCGGCTCAAGGCCGGCGACAGCGTGCGGGTCGCCGGCGTGCGGGTCGGCACGGTCGGCGGCGTGGCGCTGCGTTCGGACGGCACGGTGTTGGTGAAGTTCCAGGCCGACCGCAACATTCCACTCACCACCGGCACCCAGGCCTCGGTGCGCTACCTCAACCTGGTCGGCGACCGCTACCTGGAGCTGACCGATGGGCCGGGCTCGACCCAGCTGTTGGGAAAGGGAGCGCAGATCCCGCTGGAACGGACCGCGCCGGCCCTGGACCTGGACCTGCTGCTCAACGGTCTCAAGCCGGTGATCCGGGGACTGAATCCCCAAGACGTCAACTCGCTCACGGCCTCGTTGATCCAGATCATGCAGGGCCAGGGCGGCACCATCGACTCACTGATGTCGCGGACGTCGTCGTTCTCGAACTCCCTGGCCGACAACAACGAAGTGATCCAGTCCCTGATCGACCAACTGCGCACGACGCTGGCGACCCTGTCCAACGGAGACAAGCGATTCTCCGGGGCGATCGACCGACTCAACAAGCTGGTCGCCGGACTGGCGGCTGACCGCGACCCGATCGGGACCGCGGTCACGGCCCTGGACCGCGGCACCGCGTCGCTGGCCGACCTGCTTGGCAACGCCCGCGATCCACTGACCAACACCATCACCCAGGTCGATCGGTTGACCACCGCGATCAACGCCGACCTGGCCGGCCTGGACATGTCGTTGCAGAAGGCGCCGGAGAACTACCGCAAGGCCATCCGGCTCGGGGCGTACGGCGGGTTCATCCAGTACTACCTGTGTGCTGTCCAGATCCGGGTCAGCGACACCCAGGGCCGCACTGCGGTGTTCCCGTGGATCAAAGCGGAGGAGGGCCGATGCAGCGACACCGACTGAGCGCGGTGCTGTCCGGTACCGCGCCGGTGCGGCGGGGGGCGCGCCGATGCTGAGGTATCACGGCAGCCATCTGATGCGCATGGGTCTGATCGGCGTTGTGGTGGTCGCGTTCATCGTCGCGATCGGGTTGCAGCCCGAGCAGTTGATCCAGTGGGCCACCTGCGTGCGATACCAGGCCCGGTTCGCCGAAGCCGGTGGCCTGAGTACCGGTGCCGACGTCACGCTGTCGGGAATCAAGGTCGGTTCGGTCACCGATGTCGCACTCGACAACGGTGACGCCCTGGTGACTTTCACGCTGGCGGGCAAGTATGGGCTGGGCGGGCAGACCACGGCGCACATCCGCACCGGGTCGCTGCTCGGTGAGCGGGTGCTGACCGTGGAGCCGGCAGGCAGCGGCAAGATGCACCCGCTCGAGGTCATCCCGCTCACCCGCACGTCGTCGCCGTACTCGCTGGTCGACGTGGTCGGTGAACTCACCACGAACACCGCCGGTACTGACACCGAGTCGCTGAACCGGTCGTTGGACACCCTCTCGGAGACCATCGACCAGATCGCTCCGCAGCTGGGGCCGACGTTCGATGGCCTGAGCAGGCTGTCCCGGGCGGTGAACAGTCGCAATGAGGGCCTTGCCGACCTGCTGAAGTCGGCCGCCGAGCTCACCGGTGTGCTCTCCGAACGCAGCCAGCAGATCAACTCGCTGATCCTGGACGCCGACAGTCTCGTCGACGTGCTCAACACCCGGCGGCAGGCGATCGTCAACCTGCTGGTCAGCACATCGGCGGTGTCGCGGCAGCTGTCCGAACTCGTCTCCCAGAACAACGAACAGCTGCGACCCACGCTGAACAAGGTCATCGCGCTGAACAAGATCCTGGAGAAGAACCGGGACAACCTTGCCAAGGCTCTGCCCGGCCTGGCGAAATACGAACTCACCCAGGGCGAGACGGTGTCAAACGGTGCTTACTACAGCGCCTATGTGCCGAACCTGTTCCTGCCGCAGCTGCTCCAGCCGTTCCTGGACTACATCTTTGGCTTCCGGCGTGGTGTCGACGCCGGTCAGCCCCCGGACAATGCCGGTCCGCGTGCCGAACTTCCGTTCCCGGTCAATGGGATTCCGCAACCAGGAGACCTGCCGCCCCGATGAAGACTCGTACGCCACTGCAGATCGCGGTCAGCGCGCTGGCCGCGCTGCTGCTACTTGCGGGTGCGGGAATCCTGGTCCGCCAGACCGTCCTGAAACCGACCCGGATCACCGCGTACTTCTCCACTGCGACCGCGATCTATCCCGGTGACGAGGTCCGGGTCGCCGGGGTGAAGGTCGGCAGCATCGACCGCATCGAACCCCAGGGCACCCAGGCCAAGCTCACCCTGCGCGTCGACCGCAAAGTGCCGATCCCGGCCGAGGCCAAAGCCGTCATCGTCGCGCCCAACCTGGTGGCGGCACGATTCGTCCAGCTGACGCCCGCCTACCATCGCGGCGACGGGCCGACCCTGCCCGACGGCGCGGTGATCCCGCGCGAGCACACCGCGGTCCCGGTCGAGTGGGACGAGGTCAAGACCCAGTTGAACCGGCTTGCCGCCGAACTGGGGCCGCGCAGCGGGGTCTCGGGAACGTCGGCGTCGCGGTTCATCGACAGCGCGGCCAATGCGATGGACGGCAACGGTGCCAAACTACGCGAGACGCTGAAGCAGCTCTCCGGCGTGGCCCGGATCTTCGCCGAGGGCAGCGGCAATATCATCGACATCATCTCGGGTCTACAGACTTTCGTGACCGCACTGCGCGACAGCGATCAGCAGATCGTGGTGTTCGAATCGCGGCTCGCCACGTTGACGAGCGTGGTCAACGACAGTCGATCCAACTTGGATGCAGCTCTCACCGACTTCGCCGGCGCGATCGACACGGTGCGGGATTTTGTAGCGGGGAGCCGCGCCGAAACCGCCGAGGCGCTGCAGGGCGTGGCCAACGTCAGTCAGACGCTGGTCGATTCGAAGAATGCGATCCGCAATATCCTGCACATCACCCCGAACGCGATCGCGAACACGCTCAACATGTACAACGTGACCAGCGGGACCCCGGTGGGTTCGTTCGCGTTCGCCAACTTCAGCAACCCGGTTCAGGCGATCTGCACGATGACCGGTGCGGTCGGCAATGTGACGTCGATGGAGACCGGCAAGCTGTGCGAGCAGTACCTGGGCCCGGCCATGCGGTTGCTGAATTTCAACGGGCTCCCGTTGCCGATGTCCCCGTACCTGACCAAGGCGGCCAGCCCGGACAAGTTGATCTACACCGACCCGGCGTTGATGCCGCACGCCGAGCACCCGGGAAACCTGCCGGAACAGACGCCGTCGATTTCGGCCTACACCGGGTTGAACGGCGACGTCCCGCCCCCGCCGGGGTGGACGGATCCGTTGCAGCCGCGCGGCTCCTACGCGCCCGACGGCCTGCCCGCCGCAGCGACACCGCCGCTGATCCCTGGTGCGCCGCTGCCCAGTCCGACCACCTTCGACGGGATGCTGCTGCCGGGCGGTCCGCCGCCGCCCGGACCGCCGCCGGGGCCGTTGCCCGCGGAAGGGGGTCCCACGCCATGATCGGTCTTCGTTCCCTGCGGCGCAGCGCGGCGGTCGCGGTCTTGGTCGCCGGCGCCACGTCCGGCTGCGCCTTCGGCGGCCTGAACTCGATGGCGCTGCCGGGTGTTCAGGGGCGCGGTTCCGGGGCGCAGCACTTCTCGGTCGAGCTGGCCAATGTCGGGACACTGGAATCTAATTCGCCGGTGATGCTCTCCGACGTGGTGATCGGCAGCGTCGGCAAGATGACCGTCAGCAACTGGCACGCCAACGTCGACATCGCGGTCAACCCCGGCGTCGAGGTGCCGGCGAACGCGGTGGCGACCGTCGGGCAGACCAGCCTGCTCGGGTCGATGCACCTGGCGCTGAATCCGCCGATCGGGCAGGCGCCGACGGGCCGGCTGATGCCCGGGGCCAGAATCCCGCTGAGCGACTCCTCGACTTATCCGTCGACCGAACAGACCCTGTCCTCGCTGGCGGTGTTGGTCAACGGAGGCGGACTCGGTCAGATCGGCGACATCATCCACAACTTCAGCGCCTCCATGGCAGGCCGGGAAAGCGACATCCGCGACCTGATCGTCCGGCTGGATCACTTCACCGGTGCACTGGACCGGCAACGCGACAACATCATCGACGCCATCAAAGAGATGAACCGGACGGCCACCACTTTCGCCGGGCAGCGCGACACCATCAACCGTGCACTGAACAAGATTCCGCCGGCCATCGACGTCTTGATCAAAGAGCGCCCCAAGTTCGTCACCGCCATGACCAAGCTGGGCCAGTTCGGTGACCTGTCGGCGGGTCTGGTCAACGACTCCGGGCACCAACTGGTCTCCGACCTCATCCACATCGAACCGGCGTTGCGCTCGCTGGCCGACATCGGACCGGAGCTCAACTCGGCAGTGGCCTACGCCTCGGCCTTCCCGTACGGGCCCAACGCGATCGAGCGCGCCGTGCGGGGCGACTTCCTGAACCTGTTCGCCGTCTTCGACCTCACCAAACCGCGACTCAAGCGGGCGCTGTTCCCCGGCACGCAGTGGGGAGACGAGGACGCGAAACTGGTTCCGGCGCCAGGCGATCCCTGGTATCTGAACTACTCCTACGATCCGCTGCAAGAGCCGATCCTGCAGTCGTCGGGCCAGGCCCTGCCGCCGGGCGCGGTTGCCTCGGGAGGCGGTGGCTAGATGCTGACACGGTTTGTACGGATCCAGCTGATCCTGTTCCTGGTGGCGTCGGTGATCGGCGTGGGAGCCATGATCTTCGGCTATATGCAGGTGCCGACCATGCTCGGGATCGGCCGCGTGATGGTCAAGCTGGACCTGCCCGAAACCGGGGGGCTCTACCGCTTCTCCAATGTCACCTACAACGGGGTGCAGATCGGCACGGTCACCAACGTCGAGCTGACGTCGGACGGCGTGCGCGCCACGTTGTCGCTGAATCGATCACCGAAGATCCCGGCCGATCTGGTGGCCGCGGTGCGCAGTGTTTCGGCGATCGGCGAGCAGTACGTCGACCTGCTGCCGCGCAGCGACGGCGGCCCGTACCTGCACAACGGCTCGGTGATCGCGGCGTCGGACACCCAAGTCCCCCAACAGGTCGGTCCCATGCTCGATCAGGTCAGCAAGCTGGTCGACTCGATTCCGAAGGACAAGCTCAGCAATCTGCTCGACGAGACCTTCCTGGCCTTCGACGGCGCCGGCTACGACTTCCAGTCCTTGCTGGACTCGGCGACCACCATCAGCGGTGACGCCAACCGAGTCTCGGACAAGGTGCGCAAGCTGGTCGACAACAGCGCGCCGCTGCTGGACTCGCAGGTGCAAAGCACCGACGCGATCCGGACCTGGGCGCGCAGCGTGGCCGGGATCTCCGAACAGGTAGCCGCCAACGACCCGCAGTTGCGCGCCATCCTGCAACGCGGCCCCGGGTTCGCCGACGAAGTCTCCGGCCTGATGCAGGATCTCAAGCCGACGCTGCCGATCCTGCTGGCCAACCTGAACACTCTTGGGCAGGTGCTGATGGTCTACAACCCGTCGCTGGAGCAGTTGATGGTGCTGCTGCCCGGATACATTGCGGCCCAGCAGTCGTTCGGTCTGCCCAAGAACAACCCGACCGGTCTGCCGCAGGGCGACTTCACCCTCACGTTCGGTGACCCCAACCCGTGCACCGTGGGCTTCCTGCCGCCGTCTTCGTGGCGTTCCCCGGCCGATACCACCACGATCGACACCCCCGACGGCCTGTACTGCAAACTGCCGCAGGACTCACCGGTATCGGTGCGCGGCGCCCGCAACTTCCCGTGCATCGAGCATCCGGGCAAGCGCGCTCCGACCGTCGAACTCTGCGACGACCCCAAGGGTTTCGTCCCGATCGCGATGCGCCAGCACCTCACCGGGCCAACCGCGTTCGACCCGAACCTGCTCAAGCAGGGTATCCCGGTCGATGACCGGGTCGACTTCAGCGACCGGCTCTTCGCCCCGACCGGGGGCACTCCGCTGCCGCCGTGGGCCACACCGTCGGGCACGTCACCGGACTCTCCACGGCCCGAGGTGCCGGCGCCGCCGCCGTTGGCAGGCAACGCCGGCATCGGTGAGCAGGCGCCGTCGGTCACGGTGGTGCCCTATGACCCGAACACCGGCAAGTACATGACCCCTGACGGGCGCTACGAGCAGCAGACGAACCTGGTGCCCGGTTCCGGGCCCAAGTCGTGGACCGATCTCATGCCGTCTTGAGTGCCGAAGGAGGACGAATGCGCGCACGTGAATTGATCGTCGCTACAGCGGCTTTCGGACTTGTCGTCGGGGCGGCACCGTCGCCGCCGGCGCAGGCTGCCCTGGGCTTCGAGCTCAACGGCCCCTACCGGGTCACTTCAAACGGGGACTGGGCCAAGACCAACGAAGTCTTCATGAACGAGGTCACGGTGACGTCGGTGTGGACGTTTCGTTCCAGTTGCGAGAACGCGCACGTCTGCACCGGCCAGGTGAGCAGTGACCAGGGCTGGACGGCGCCGCTGGAGTTTCGCACCTCACGCTGGATCGTCGACCGCTTCCACGAGAACTGGCAGACCTGCCCGGACGGCACCACCTCGTCGGGACGGCAGCGATACCAGTTTCAGGGCAGTGATGCCAACGGCCAGTACGACAAACGCAATATCGATCTCCTCGTCGGCTACGACAGGACGATCGGTGTCTCGGGAGCCTGCGGACGCAACCAGCCCACGGTCATCCTCATGCCGCTGACCGTGCAACGACTCTAGGCGGTAGGGGAGACCATGCAGAACCCTCGCGTGATGAAAGCACTCGTCGCGGCGGCACTTGCCGCTGGGGCGGTCGCCGGCGTGACACCCGCGGCGCCGTCGGTTGCCGACCCGTATGTGCCGATGTGCGACGTCCCGGCGTGCACACCGGGAATCGCGCCGAATGTCGTGCTGGGCGCGCCGTGCTCCAACACCACCTACTTCGTCTTCGGGTCCGCTGTCGCAGGGCCCTCGACCCTGCCGGGCAGGCTGGTGTACTGCGCGTCGCCGCGCCGCTACGAGCCCCGCTGGTTCCGCTCCCCGGAGATGCACGGCATCAAGGAGGAGAACAGCAAGTGCGACGAATATTCCGGCGAGGTGGCGCAGGCCCCCGACGGGCTTTTCTTGACCTGTGTCGCCGACGGCGAGACGCGGTGGCGGCGCGGAGACCTATAGCCGCACAACAGTTTTGGCACGTCGAGGGAGTTCGCCCATGATACGAACCACTGTCGGTGCAGCGCTGGCGGCGGTGACTGTCGCGACCGTCGTGGCGCCGCAGGCCGCGGCCGAGATGCGCTTCGGCAATTACGAGGTGTTGAGCAATCGGTGGCCCGACGCCACCTGGGTGTGGACGGCGTATCCCTGCGAGGAGATGGGGAAGTTCGACACTGTGCCCTCCGGCTGCGTTCTGGTGACCGCGGTGGACCGGCCGCATTTCTTCGGCCGCGGATATTACGGCGGCACCGCCAAACTGGTGGACGGACACTACTCGTTCACCTCGGACTACCCGGACGGTCTGCACTGCCCGGCCGGGCCCTCGATGCCGACCCGGGACACCTTCACCTGGGATGCGAACACCCTTGCCGGCGTGATGGAATCACACTTCGATGTGGGCTGTTTCAACGGCCCCGCCGGGGTCAACACCTGGACCTTCGCCCTGGTGCGGATGTAGATCGCCGCTAGACGGGGTCGAACGAGGAGATCAGCCACCGGCCGTCGTGCTTCACCAGGCCGACCTTGACGCTGCTCATCGAGAAAGCGCCGTCCGGGTTCGTCTTGCTGATCGTGGTCTGGTTGAGATAGATCAGCACCTCGGCGGAACTGGGGCGCAAGGACACGACGCCTTTGCGAACCACCGCGGCCACCGTCTGCACTTCCTTTTCCTTGACCGCCGGGGTGACGACCTTCTGGGTGAAATCGGTGTAGTGGGCGAGGAAGTCGCCGGTGAGGTGGCTCTCAGCGGCGGCGAAATCCTGTTCCATCGTCTTTGGTGCGTAGGTCAGGATGGCGACCGCGCCGTCGGCGGCGGCAGCCATCACCGTTTGTTCGTCCGCGGGACCGAGCTGCTGATCGGCCCGGAGCACCCCGAAGTAGAGCCAGCCGGCCAGCCCGGCCGACGCCACCAGCAGCCCGCCCAGCGTGGCCGCGATCCAGCGCGCGGTTGAGACGGTCGGGCCGACCTTCGGCTGCTCGGCCGGTGACTCTTCCGCCACCTGCTCGGCGGTTTCCAGGGTGTCGTCGGCCTCGGTGGTCGCGGGCTCGGACTCGGCTGCCTCGCGTGTCACGTCATCCTCGTCGGATTCGGTCATGCCGCGAAGTCCACCTTCGACATCTTGACCCGGTCGCCTTCGCGGGCCAGGTGCACGGTGAGGCGCCAGGCGCGGGGTTCCTCTTTCGCTCCGGCTTTATTGGTGACCTTGGTGTTCGCCGCGACCAGCACCACCGCGTCGTTGTCCGACATCGACTCCACGCCCGCGACCGCCGTGTCGACCGTGGTGACGGTTTTCGACTCGCGGGCCACCTTGGTGAAGTCGCCGGCGTGGGCCTCGAAGTCCTGCTTGAACTCGCCGGTTGAGTTGTCGAGGATCGCCTTGACGTCGTCATCGACGGTCTCGTAGTTCAGCGACATCAGCGTCACCACGCCCTGACGGGCGGCCGCGGCATACTCGGCCAGTTGATGCTGGCGCTGCGCGACATCGCGATGGTGGGACAGCATCAGCACATCAATCGCCAGGAACCCTCCGATCGCGAGTACCGCCAGCGTCGCCGCCACCCATCGCAGTTGTTTCCAGGCGTGGATGAGCTTGCGGGGCTGCTCAGCCGGTTCCTCGTCGACGCCCGCCTCTGGCTCGCCGGCGTCGGTGCTTTCGGCTTCGACGTCGGGTGCGGTTTCCAGCTCGACCGCCGGGGTGGACTCCGGCTCGGACTCCTGCTGCGCCTTGAGCAGTTCTGCTCGGGCGCGGGCCAACTCCGCCGCCGCCTCGGCGGCCTTCGCCTCGGCCTCCGCCAGCGTCAGAGCATTCTTCGAAGCGCGCTTGGCGGCGTGCTTTCCGACGTGTTTTCTGGGACCCCCCGGCTTCGCCGGATCACGCGACGGCATACGCCTCTCCTGTCCGTTGTCCACCCAGCACCAGGGTCCCTCACCAAGTGCGGAGCGAGCAGAGCGCCCCCTTGGTACCGGCGTCGGTGGCGACTACGACGTCGTCGACGCGCAGTTCACAGACGAACCCCGGTGAGGGCAGTTCGGGATGCATTCCGGGCAGCGACACCACCACCATGGCCCAGTCCTGCGGGTCGGCCAGGGTGGTCTCGAAGATCCAGGGCTGGTTGGGGCCGACCGTGACGTCCGCACGCGGGCTGTACTGGTAGGGATTGTGGCTGTACTCGCCGAAGTTGGGCGGTTGAACCTCGCGGTAGTAGACGAACGCCTGCGCGGTCTGCGTCGCGCTGACCGAGTAGCGCACCCGGTGCGGCGCCGGGTCGTCGGCGCCCGCCGGGGTGGCGGCGGCCAGCGCGCAGGCAAACGCCAGCCCCGTAGCCAGGGACGATACGGCGAGCTGCCTGCCTCTCACGGGCTCCTCCACTGCTGCATCCGCCGGAGCGGCCGCGCTGCCAAAGACTGAAATTCTTGGTAACGAAGAATAACATTTCCGCTGTGCTTGCGGCGGCCAACCAGCCGGCCCGTCACGCCCCGCTGCCGGTGGTGGCGGCCGCGCGCCCCGCCCGGAAGCCGAACACCATGGCCGGACCGATGGTGCCGCCCGCCCCACCGTAGGCCCGGCCGGTGACGCCCGCCATCGCGTTACCCGCGGCGAACAGCCCCGGGATGGGCCGGCCGGTGACGTGCAGGACCCGGCCGTCGGAGTCGGTGCGGGGCCCGCCTTTGGTGCCCATCGCTCCGACGGACAGCGGCACGGCATAGAAGGGTGCGGTGTCGACGGGTCCCAGGGTGCGACCGGCAACCGTGCTGGCCTGATCGTCACCCCAATAGCCGTCGTAGGCGCTGGATCCCCGCCCGAAGTCGGGATCCGATCCTGCCGCGACGCCGCGGTTCCAGGCGGCCACCGTCTGCGCCAGGCCATCGGCGTCGATTCCGGTCTTGGCGGCCAGGGCGGCCAGATCGGGCGATTCGGAGAACCACTCCGGGGCGGTGCCGTCGGGTGCGACGCCGAGGAATCCGTACCGGCGCAGGTGCCCGGCGTCGAACACGATCCATGCCGGGTCGTTGACGTATCCGCCGCGGGGCTCCAGGTAGTGGAAGGCGCCGGCCATCGAGTTGTAGTCGCAGGCCTCGTTGACGAACCGCCGCCCGGCCCGGTTGACGATGATGCTGCGCGGGCGGGTCCGCTCGAGCCGCACGCTGCGGCTGCGCTGCTCCCCGGCGATGGTGTCGCCGGGGATCCGCACGATCGGGACCCACCACGCCTCGCCCATGTTGGCCAGGTCCGCGCCGTGCGCCATCGCCATGCGCAGCGCGTCACCGGTGTTGTTCGGCGGTGACACCGCGCCGCGCATCGGCCCGCGCAGAAACGCCTCCACCAACGAGACGTCCCATTCGAAGCCGCCGTTGGCCAGAATGACTCCTCGCCGGGCGCGCACCCGGCGCGAGGTGCCGCCGCAATCGACCCGGACGCCCGCTATTCCGCCGTCGGCGTCGGCGATCAGTTCCACGCCGCGACAGCCCATCGCCGGCGTCACGCCGTGATCCAACGCGCCCCTGAGCAGCCCGCCGATCAGCGCGGTGCCGGCCACGCAGATATCACCGGCGGCGTCGGCCTCGATGTCGGCGTGCAGCCGAGCGCGAGTCTCGGCGTCGAATCCGACGTTGCTGTAGTCGGCGGGGAACGCGGTGATCCGGTCCCGCCAGGAGCCCACCCGGGAGACGTCGTAGGGCAGCGGGCTCAGTGAGCGCCCCCCGGACGGGCGTCCGCCGGGCAGCTCCGGCTTGTAGTCCGGGAAACCGGTGGCGACCTCGAAGCGGACATCACTGTGGGCTTCGACGAAGTCGACCATCTCCTGGCCGGTCCGCACGAACGTCGAGACCAGCGCGTCGTCCATCGCACCGAAGGATTGGGCGCGCAGGTAGTCCATCGCGGCATCGACGGTCAGCCCAGGAGCACGATTGTGCGCCGGAATCCAGGCAATGCCACCGGAGACCGCCGTGGTGCCGCCCACGGTGTCCGACTTCTCGTAGAGGGCCACCGACGCGCCGTGCACTGCCGCGGTGAGTGCGGCGGTGAGCCCGGCACCGCCGGTGCCCAGCACCACCACGTCGGCTGAGTCGTCCCAAGCGTCGTCGTCCCAATCGGCATGCGCACCGGCTGACATCAATGTTTTCCTCTCGGGCAGATTCAGCTCAAGATTTCGGACAGCCGGCTGGCTGCCGCCAGCACGGCGTCGCGGCCGCGCAGCACCACGTCCTCGCGATGCGAGATCAAGTTGATGCAGGTCGGCGGTGCCGGGGGCCGGCGGCGAACGGGAACGGCCAACCCGAAGGTTCCGGGCTCGATCTCGCCGTGGGTGACCACCCAGCCGCGCTCCCGCGTCTGCGGGACGATGTCGCGCTCTCCGGGGCGCGCGGGCATGGCTGCCAGCAGTGCGATCCCGGCGGCGCCCAGGCTGAGCGGATGGCGGCTGCCCTCGTGGAACGCGAGTTGGTAGCCGACTTGGGTGGGGACGATGACGGCGACGGCCACCTGCTGGTCGCCCTCGGCGACCAGCAGAGACACCGTGGTCCCGAGTTCGTCGGCGAGCGCGCGCAGCGTCGGCAGGCTCAGCTGTCGCACGTTGTTGTCGAACGAGGCTCCGAGTACGGCCAAGGCGGCGGCCGAGCGGTACCGGCCGTCGTCTCCCTTGGCTATCAGCCGGAAGCCGGTCAGCGTGTTGAGCAGCCGATAACTGATGGTCCGGTGCACGCCGACCCGGTCGGCGACCTGTTGCACCGTCAATCCCTCCGGCGCGGCGGCCACCGCCTGTAAGGCGGCCAACCCCCGGGCCAGGGTCTGCGAACCCCGCGCGGTCTCGGCGGCAGCATCGGACATCAGCCTGGGCATCAGCAGGGCCTCCTTGACATACACCCGCGTGAGAGTGATGCTCTTGAATATAACGTACATCTATGTGCGATAAAAGCACGTTTGATATGCCGCAAAATGAGAATGATATTTCCGCTGAGCGTAGGGAAGAGGTGGGCGGTGCCGGAGTTCGAGAGCGTCTGGAGTGACCTCCAGGGTGTCGCGTTCGAGCAGGGGTATCTCGACGCGAGCGGCGTTCGCACCCGGTACCTGCGGGCCGGCGACCCGGCCAAGCCGGTGCTGGTGCTGCTGCACGGCTCCGGCGGGCACGCCGAGGCCTACGTCCGCAATCTCGCCGCACACGCCGAGCACTTCTGGACCTGGTCGGTGGACATGCTCGGTCACGGCTACACCGACAAGCCCGGTCATCCCCTGGAAATCGGCCATTACGTGGCGCACCTGATGGATGTGCTGGACGCGATCGGTGCGCAGACGGCCAGCATCAGTGGTGAATCCCTGGGGGGATGGGTGGCGGCACGGGCCGCCATCGACCACCCCGACCGGGTCGGGCGGCTGGTGCTCAACACCGCCGGCGGGTCCCAGGCCGACCCCGAGGTGATGAAACGGATCATCACGCTGTCGATGGCCGCGGTCGAGAACCCCAGCTGGGAAACGGTCCAGGCGCGCATCAAGTGGTTGATGGCCGACAAGACCAAGGACTACGACGACATCGTCGCCAGCCGCCAGCGGATCTACCGGCTGCCGGGATTCGTCGACGCGATGCGCGACATCATGGCGTTGCAAGACCCACAGATCCGGGCCCGAAACCTGTTGGGACCAGCCGACTACGGAAAGATCACCGCGCCCACACTGGTGGTCTGGACCAGCGACGACCCTACGGCCGACGTCGAAGAGGGGAAGCGGATCGCCTCGATGATCCCGGGTTCCCGGTTCGAACTCATGCCCGGCTGCGGCCACTGGCCCCAGTATGAGGACCCCGAGACCTTCAACCGCCTCCACCTGGAATTCCTGCTGGAGCGCTAGCGTGGCCGTGCTCAGTGATGTCGAGGTCGTCGTGGTCGGCGCCGGTCCGGTCGGCCTGACCCTGGCCAATATCCTCGGCCTGCAAGGGATTCGCACCCTGGTCATCGAGGAACGCGACACACTCATCGACTACCCCCGGGGGGTCGGTCTCGACGACGAGTCGCTGCGCACTTTTCAGGCGATCGGTCTGGTGGACGCCGTGCTGCCGCACACCGTCCCGAACCAGATCCTGCGGTTCTACGACGGCCGGCGGCGATTGCTGGCCGAAATGGCGCCCGCCGACGCCTGTTTCGGGTGGCCCAAGCGCAACGGCTTCGTGCAGCCCCTGGTCGACGCCGAGCTGCTGCGCGGCCTGGAGCGCTTCGACCATGTCCAGGTGCTGTGGGGCCGGCCGATGAGCGGGGTCGCCGAGACTCCCGATTCGGTGACGGTGAGCATCGGCGGCGAGGGCCGGGAACCGCAGACAGTCTCGGCTCGCTACGTCGTCGGTTGCGACGGGGGACGCAGCGCCACCCGCCGGTTGATGGGAGTGTCCTTCGACGGCACCACCTCGTCGACGCGCTGGCTGGTGGTCGACATCGCCAATGACCCGCTCGGCCATCCCAACAGCGAGGTCGGTGCCGACCCGGCGCGCCCGTACGCCTCGATCTCGATCGCGCACGGTATTCGCCGGTTCGAGTTCATGATTCACGCCGACGAGACCGATGAGCAGGCCGAAGATCCCGAATTCGTCGCGGCCATGCTGGCTCCGTTCCTGCCGCATCCGCACGACGTCGACGTGATCCGTCACCGGGTCTACACCCACCACTCCCGGATCGCCGGCGCCTTTCGCCGTGGCCGGCTGCTGCTGGCCGGCGACGCCGCGCATCTCATGCCGGTCTGGCAGGGCCAGGGCTACAACAGCGGGATCCGCGACGCGATGAACCTGGGCTGGAAGCTGGCCGCGGTGGTCCGGGGTCAGGCGCGGCCCAGCCTGCTGGACAGCTACGACACCGAGCGGCGCAAGCATGCCCGCGCGATGATCGACCTCTCCACGATGGTCGGCAAAGTGATCTCCCCGACCAACCGCCGGGTGGCGGGCCTGCGTGACCGGGTGATCCGTGCGGCCTCGGCGGTGCCGACTCTCAAGCGCTACGTCCTGGAGATGCGGTTCAAGCCGATGCCGCGTTACGAGCAGGGCGCGGTCGTCCATGACCAGCCACGGCGTCCCGATTCCCCGGCGGGAACCCTGTTCATCCAGCCGCGCGTCGACACCCGCAGTGGTACCGACCTACTCCTGGACGACGTGATCGGCACCGGCTTCGCGGTCGTGGCCTGGAACAACAATCCCCGGGTTCTGCTCGGCGAAGACGCCTTCGCGCGGTGGACGGCGCTGGGGGCCAGCTTCATCGCGGTGCGGCCGTCGACCCAGCTGCACTGGACCCCGCCCGGTCAGGCCGATGACCCCGCGGTCACCATCGTCGGCGACCGGACCGGGCAGCTGAAGGCCTGGTTCGACCGGCACAGCGAGTCGGTGCTGTTCCTGCGCCCGGACCGCTGCATCGCCGCGGCCTGCATCGCGCAGCGCGCCCCCGAGGTGAGCGCCCGACTCTTCAGTGTCTTGGCCCTCGAGCCGGTGGCTTCGACGCCGCAAGGGGGTGATCGTCCCGATGGCACTGGCCCTGTGCTGCATGTCCCACAGCCCCCTGTTGAATCTGCCGGAACCACCCCGTGAGTTGATGGACGACATCGAGGCCGCGATCGCCGACGCCGCGGCGTTCGTCGCCGACTTCGACCCGCAGCTGACGGTGATCTTCGCGCCGGACCACTACAACGGGTTCTTCTTGCAGCTGATGCCGCCGTTCTGCATCGGCACCGCCGCCCAGGGCATCGGTGACTACGGCACACACCTCGGGGCACTGGACGTCCCTGCCGACATCGCGCGTGAGTGCGCGGCGGCGGTGCTGGAACGCGGTGTGGACGTGGCCGTTTCGGCGTCCATGGAGGTCGATCACGCGGTGACGCAGCCGCTGGCGCGGCTGTTCGGTGACGCTACGGCCTGCCCGGTGATCCCGATCTTCCTCAACGCGGTCGCCGCCCCGCTCGGGCCGATACACCGCGCTCGCGCGCTGGGCGCCGCGGTGGGGGAGTTCTTGGCCGGCCTGGAACTGCGGGTACTGGTGGTGGGATCCGGTGGGCTCTCCCATGATCCGCCGATCCCGACGCTGGCGACCGCGCCACCAGTCACCCGGGACCGGATCCTGCACGGCACCGCCATGAGCGCCGAGCAGCGCCAAGCCCGCCAGGACGCGACGATCGCGGCGGCCCGCGACTTCGCGGCCGGGGCGAACAACCTCGCACCGCTGAACCCGGAATTCGATCAGCGCTTTCTGTCCATCGTCGACAGCGGCCGGCTCGACGACCTCGCCGACTGGTCCAACACGTTCATCACCCAGGAGGGCGGCGGCTCCGCGCACGAGATCCGCACCTGGGCAGCAGCATTCGGCGCGCTCGCGGCCCAGGGCCGCTACCGCATCGCCCAGCGCTACTACCGGCCGGCCCCGGAACTGATCGCCGGGTTCGCCATCCGCACCGCGCAACCCACGGAGGTGATCCGGTGAGCGACCCAGACCACGTCGTCGACGTGCTCGTCGTCGGCTCCGGTGGCGGCGGAATGACCGCGGCGCTGGCCGCCGACTCCCGCGGGCTCGATACGTTGGTCGTGGAGAAGTCGCGATACTTCGGCGGTTCGACTGCGCTGTCCGGCGGCGGCATCTGGGTGCCCGGGGCGCCGTCGCAGCGTCGGGAAGGCTACGCGCCCGACCCCGACGACGTGCTGACCTACCTCCGGGTGATCACCGACGGGCTGGTCAGTGATGCGCGGTTGCGGCAATACGTGGATGCCGCCCCGCGGATGATGGAGTTCTTGGAGGCCAGCAGCCCCTGGTTCGAGTTTGTCTGGAAGCCCGGCTATGCCGACTACTACCCGGAGCTGCCGGGCGGGTCGGCGCTGGGCAGCACCATCAACGTGCCCGCCATCGACCTGCGCAAGCTCGGCGACGAGGAGCAGAATCTGCTGGCTCCGCTGGCGTTGGCGCCCAAGGGGATCTGGCTGGGCCCCAAGGATCTTCGGCTCTTCTACCAGGTTCGCCAGTCATGGCGCGGCAAAGCGATCCTGGTCAAGCTGCTGTGGCGGATGTTCCGCGCCCGGGTATTCGGGGATCGGATGGCCGCCATCGGTCAGTCGCTGGCCGCACGGCTCCGGCTGGCCATGCTCGAACGCGACATACCGCTGTGGCTGGACACACCGATGACCGAGCTGATCACCGACGACTCCGGCGCGGTGATCGGTGCGGTGGTGCGGCGCGGCGGTCGGACACAGCGCATCCTGGCGCGCCGTGGCATCATCTTGGCCAGCGGTGGGTTCGACCACGACTTGGCCTGGCGCCAGCAGTATCAGCCGGTGCTGGAACACGATTGGAGCTTCGGCAACCCGCTGGCCACCGGCGACGGTATCCGGGCCGGGGAACGCATCGGCGCGGCGACCGAACTGCTCGACGAGGCCTGGTGGTTCCCGGCGCTGTGCTGGCCCGACGGGCGACTGCAGTTCATGCTCAACGAACGCATGATGCCGTCCCAGTTCATCGTCAACGGCGACGGCGAGCGGTTCATCAACGAAGCGGCGCCCTACATGGATTTCGCGCACGCCATGATCGCCGGACAGCAGGCCGGCGTCACCCACATCCCATGCTGGCTGGTCACCGACCAGCGATCCTTCCACCGCTACGTCGTCGCCGGACACCTGCCGATCCCGAAGATTCCCGGAGCGCCCGTACCGACCGGGCGTCGGATACCGCAGGCCTGGCTGGAGTCCGGTGTGGTCAAGGCGGCCAACTCCTTCGAGGAGCTGGCCGGCGAGATCGGTGTCCCGCCGCAGCGGCTGCGGGCTACCGCGCAACGGTTCAACGAGTTGGCCCGCTCCGGCCACGACGACGACTTCAACCGCGGCGACAGCGTCTACGACAACTACTACGGGGACCCGACGCTGCCCAACCCCAACCTGCACCCGCTGGGCAAACCGCCCTACTACGCGTTCCGCATCATCCTCGGCGATCTGGGCACCTCCGGTGGCCTGCGTACCGACGAGCACGCCCGGGTGCTGCGCGCCGACGACTCGGTGATCGACCGGCTCTACGCGGTGGGCAACACCTCGGCCCCGGTGATGGGCCGCAGCTACGCCGGCGCCGGAGCCACCATCGGCCCCGCGATGACCTTCGGTTACGTTGCCGCCCAACACCTCGCCGACATCTCCGGTCACCAGCTCTCCGCCGAATCGCAGACTCCCAACCAATCGCCCAGGAGGTAAAACGTGAAGATCTCACTGTTCTACGAATTCGCGCTGCCGCGGCCATGGTCCGACGACGATGAACGCCTGCTGTTCTCCGACGGCCTGGACGAGGTGGAACTCGCCGACAAGTCCGGGTTCTCCACGGTCTGGCTCACCGAGCACCACTTCCTGGAGGAGTACTGCCACGCCACCGCGCCGGAGATGTTCTTGGCCGCGGCCAGCCAGCGGACCAAGAACATCCGGCTGGGCTTCGGGATCATGCACCTGCCCCCGGTGGTCAACCACCCCGCCCGAGTGGCCGAGCGGGTCGCCACCCTGGACCTGCTGTCCGGTGGCCGGGTCGAATTCGGCACCGGGGAAGGATCCTCGATCGCCGAGCTCGGCGGGTTCGGCATCGACCCGGCCGACAAGCGCGCGCAATGGGAGGAGGCCCTGGAGGTCTCGATTCGCTGTATGACCGAGGAGCCGTTCACCGGCTTTGACGGCCAACATGTGCAGATGCCCGCCCGCAACGTTGTCCCCAAGCCCATGCAGAAGCCGCATCCGCCGGTCTGGGTGGCCTGCACTCGACCGGCGTCGGTGCAGATGGCCGCCGAGAAATGCATCGGCGCACTGAGTTTCGCCTACACCGGTCCCGGACCGCTGGCCGAGCGGGTCAACGGCTACTACAAGGCACTGGAAGAGACCGGTGTCCCGGTCACCCCGCAGGTGAACCCGAACATCCTGGCCATCGGTGGTGACCTGTCGATGATGGTGGCCCCCACCGATGAGCAGGCGATCGCGCGTCTGGGGGTCGGCGGCGGATTCTTCTCGTTCGGGATCATGCACTACTACATGACCGGCGAGCACACCCCGGGCCGGACCGGAGTATGGAACCGCTATCTCGAAGAGGTCGAGAAAGATCCGACGCTGGCCTATGGGCCGGGCCGCGGGGCGATCGGAAGCCCGGCGACCGCACGGGAATTCCTGCGCGGCTACGAGGAGAGCGGCGTTGACGAGCTCATCCTGTTGCTCAACCCGCGCAGCCACGAGGCGACCATGGAGGCCATCGAGCTGATGGGCAAAGAAGTGCTGCCGGAGTTCATCGAACGCGATGAGAAGGCGGTCGCCGAGAAGGCCAAGCGGCTCGAGCCGGTGCTGGAGAAGCTGGAGGCTCGCCGTCCGGCGTCCGCCGCACCGGCATTCGACGAGTCCTACTCGTTCGGCGGACTGCCGACCGGGCGAGGCGGCACGTTCACCGCCACCGAGATCCCCGAGGCGATGGCCGAGATGAACGAGGGCCGGGTGCAGGCCGCCCAACTTGCTAAGGAAGAGCGAGCAGAGCGGGAACGCGGCCGGCGGTGAGCGCACCGTCTGGGCTGTGGCGCTACGACGGCCGACGAACCGTGGTCACCGGCTGTGCGTCGGGAATCGGCGCCGCGCTGGTGATTCAGCTCGCGGAGCTCGGAGCACGGGTCATCGGCCTGGACCGCGTCGAGCCTGCCACGGGTGTCGACGAGTTTCACGCGATTGATCTGGCTGATCCGGCGTCCATCGACCGGGCCGCCGCAGCGATCCGGGAGTCGGGGGAGGTCGACGCACTGTTCAACGTCGCCGGAGTGTCCTCGGGCATAGGCGATCCGGAGCGGGTGGTCACGATCAACTTCCTGGGTTTGCGCCACCTCACCGAAGCGCTGTTGCCGGCGATGCCGGCGGGATCGGCGATCGCCAATGTGTCCTCGCTGGCCGCGGCGACCTACCGCGAAAACGCGCCGACCACCCTCGGCCTGTTGAACTCGCCGGGCATGGCTGCCGGATTACAGTGGTGCCGTGCCAATCCCGCCGCGCTCGCCGACGGGGGCTACCGGCTGTCCAAAGAGGCGATCATCCTCTACGGCATACTCAACGCCGAACCGTTGGCGCACCGCGGGATCCGGATCAACTGCACCGCGCCCGGCGTCACCGAAACCCCGATCCTCGATCAACTGCGCAGCAGCTACGGTCAGGGCTTTCTCGACGGCATTCCCAAACCGCTGGGACGGGTCGCCAGTGCGGGCGAACAGGCTGCACCGTTGGTGTTCCTGAACAGTTCGGCGGCCGGCTACATCACCGGTCAGGTGCTCTGGGTCGACGGCGGCAACATCAGCAGCCGGGCCACTGCCGCGCTGACGGACGGATCGACGCCGTGGCCGGCCTGACCGAGTTCCGCCGGGTCGCCGAGACGGTCCGCAACTGGGGGCGATGGGGCGACGCCGACGAACTGGGCACGCTCAATCTCATCACCCCCGCCAAGATCGCCCAGGCTGCCGCCCTGGTCCGGCACGGCAAGGTGTTTCCGCTGGGGGTGGATTTCGGGTCGTCGGGCCCGCAGGGAGCGTTTCAGTTCCGGCACAACCCGATTCACGTGATGACCGTCGACGGTGGCGACGTCAGCACGCTGGCTCAGTACGGCCCGGAGTGGCATCGCAATATCGTGGCGCAGCAGCTCAGCGAGTTCTTCGTCGACAACCCGTTCCGGTTCAACGACGACATGATCGTGATGCCGCTGCAGGCCGCCAGTCAGTGGGATGCGCTGTCGCACGTCTACTACGACGACCAGCTCTACAACGGCTTCCCGGCCAGTTCGGTCACCAGCCTGGGCGCCTACCACTGCGGTATCGACAAAGTCGACGGCAAGGGCATCACCTCGCGCGGCGTGCTGCTTGATGTGGTCGCCCACCGCGGCGCGGGCACCTTCCTGCCGCTGGGCACCCCGATCACCCCGGACGAACTCGACGCGGTGGCACAGGCTCAACAGGTCACGGTCGAGCCCGGCGACATCGTGGTGGTCCGAACCGGCTGGTGGGAAAGGTTTCGACAGACCGGCGACGGCGCCGAACCGGGTGCCGGGTTGGACTGGCGGTGCGCCAGCTGGCTGCATGAGCGCGACGTCGCGGCGGTGGCCGCCGACAACCTGATGGTCGAGGATCCGGTGTCCGGCGTCGAGGGAACCTATCTGCCCCTGCACATGCTCTGCCTGCGTGACATGGGGTTGATGCTCGGGGAGTACTGGGACCTCGGCGCGCTCGCCGCGGATTGCGCCGCTGACGGTCGCTACGAGTTCCAGTTGGTGGCGCCGCCGCTGCGGGTGACCGGCGGAGTCGGGTCGCCGGTGAATCCGATCGCGATCAAGTAGCCCGGGGCAGGAGCGTCATGCGATTCGTCTTCGTGCACGGGGGGTTTCACGCAGCCTGGTGCTGGAGCCGCACCATCGCGGAGTTGGAGAACATCGGGCACACCGGTATCGCCGTCGACCTGCCCGGCCACGGCTCTCGGCTCAGCGAGGAGTCGACCCTGGCCAACCGCCGGGAGGCCGTCGCGTCGGTGCTGCAGCCCGGCGACGTCCTGGTCGGGCACTCCGGCGGCGGGTTCGACGCCACCCTGGGCGCGGACAGTGCACCGGATCTGGTGCGCCACATCGTCTATCTGGCCGCGGCGCTGCCCCGGGAGGGGCGCAGCTACACCGACGCGATGACGATGGGTAGCGAGGGAGCCGAGTTCTTCGACACCGCGGCCGCTGACATGCTGAACCATTTGCACTTCGCGGACGACGGGACGATGACCTTCGCCGACATCGATGGTGCGCGGCAGTACTTCTACCACGACTGCGATGACGACACGCTGCGCTGGGCTTTCGAACGGCTCGGGCCGGAACGGTTCGGCGACACCACGGTTGCGCCGGTGTCGGTGCCGCACTTCTGGGCGGCCGATATCGGCCGCAGCTTCATTCGCTGCGAGCAGGATCGGGCCTATCCGCGCTGGCTGGCCGATCTGGTCTGCCGGCGGCTCGGTGTCGAACCCCTGACCATCGACGCCTCGCACTCGCCCTTCCTGAGCCGACCCGCCGAACTGGCTGCACTGCTGGTGCACGCCACCACGACCCGGCCGATCGGCCCACTGATCCCCGACTGAGGAGCCGACCTTGCTGTTCACGCGCAAGACCGTCCTGGTGGACGGCCTGAGCACCTCCTACCTGGAGGCCGGCGACCCGGCGGCCCCGACCGTGATCCTGCTGCACGGCGGCGAGTTCGGTGCCGGCGCCGAAGTCGGCTGGGAACGCACCATTCCCGCACTGGCCGCGCGCCATCGGGTGCTCGCACCGGACATGCTCGGGTTCGGGGAGTCGGCCAAGGTCATCGACTTCAACGACGGACGCGGCATGCGGATCCGCCACGTGGCAGGGTTCTGCGCGGCGCTCGGCGTGGAATCGGCGGATTTCGTGGGCAATTCGATGGGCGCCATCATGCTGCTCGTCGACGCCACCTCGGACGCGCCGCTGCTGCCGGTGGGGCGACTGGTGGCCATCTGCGGTGGTGGCGAGATTAAGCAGAACGAGCACATGGCCGCGCTCTACGACTACGACGCGACGGTGCCCGCCATGCGCCGGATCGTGGCGGCGCTCTTCTATGACCCGGCCTATCCCGCCGACGAGGCCTATGTGGGACGGCGGTACGCGTCGAGCATCGCGCCCGGCGCCTGGGAGGCGGTGGCGGCGGCGCGATTCCGCCGGCCCGGCGCCGAGCCCCCGCCGCCGGCGTCGAGCAGCCGCCGCTACGAACGTATTTCAGTACCGACCCTGGTGATCGAGGGCGCCTGCGACAAGCTGCTCCCGCCCGGGTGGGCGGCCCAGATCGCCGATCAGATCTCCGGCGGGCACGCGGCGGTTGTCGACGCGGCCGGCCACTGCCCGCAGATCGAGCAGGCCGAAAAGGTGAACGACCTACTGCGGGACTTCTGTTCCGGTGACTGACCTAGTTGGTGGTTGGTGGTGCTTGTGGTTGGAAGGGTTGGTACCACCACCAGTCGGCTCGTTCGCCGGTGGGCCCGGGGCAGGGCGCGACCGCGGGTGGGGGTTGCTTGGGTGGGCGGGCCAGTGATGCGGCGCTCAATGGTCGGTCGGTGTTGTCGGTGACGGTGAGGTTGCCGGCCGGCCCGGTGATGGTGATGAGGCCTCGGTGATGCTGGCGGTGGTGGTAGGGGCAGACCAGCACCAGGTTGCTAACACGTCGGAAATGTATCCCCTTGGACGTGGTGGCGCGCGCGTCGCTAGGCGGGGGGATGCGCCGCAGGGGATCAACCGATCCGCCCGGGGTTCGATTGATCTCCCGAACGGGCATTCAACAATGCGGCCGGTGAGGTTGTGCAGCTCGACTTGGTGACGAGGCTCCAGAACTGGAAATGCGCCCTCAGCGCTGCCGCGCGGCCCGTTCGCGTCGACGGCTTCGCGTCGCACAACACATTGCCGAAGCAAGTATCGGCGTAACACGGCTCCAGCTCCTACAACGGTGTTGACCGGCGTTCAGCTTAACGATGTCGGCGGATTTAGCACTGCGACACGCCGCCGCCAAGGAGTCCAGGCGCGGTCCGGTCGTGACTCCTTGATCGGCTCCCCTCAGGTAGTGGTGCCCGGCGAGGTTAGCCCCGCCACCCGGCGGATCTCGGCCAGCCGTTCTTCACAGATGCGGTAGAAGACCCAGCTTCCGCGACGCTCCCGCGTGACCAGGCCTGCCTCGTGAAGGACCTTCACGTGGTAACTCACGCTCGGTTGGGAGATACCGAGTGGGCCGGTCATGTCGTAGCCGCATTCCCCGCCCGGTCTGCCTCTGAGCAATCCGAGGAGTTGGACTCTGGTCGGGTCAGCCAGGGCCTTGAACAGCTTGGCAATCCGTTCGGCCTCGTCGCGGGACATCGCCTGGTCCAGCGGCGGACAGGGGCTCGTGTCCTCGATAGCAGTAAAGAAAGTCCTCACGTGCGAGGTCAGGGCATGTGTCCCACGGTGGCCGGCGGTCTGGCCAGGCTCTGGTCGCCGCGCGAGAGGCGCAAACGCCGTTGGCCTGGCGGTGGCAGGCGCGAACACGGCCGGTGTTCTCACTGAGTGGTGGGCGCTGGTCTGGTGCTCGGCGGCGGACGCAGGGCGCAGTGGAGCGACCGGCGCGGACGGGAGCGCCAGCGGACGGAAGCGAAGGGAGCGCAGCGAAGCCCGGAAGGTAGCCGCCGAGCTGTCGCTTGTGCTCAACGTGTGGTGAGGAGTTCGATCAGGGTGTCGGCGTTGCGGCCGAGGTGGTCGAGGGCACTGCTGCCCTTGGCGGCGGTGGCCTGGGATGGTGAGCCGATGACGCCGGTGGGTGCGTAGGCGTGGATGCCGAGGCTGGTGAGGTAGCGGCGGTCGTTGGCGGTGTGGTCGCTGGTCTGCCAGCCGTCGCGCAGGTAGTCGGGTGCGGTGGCGAGCAGGATGGAGGTTTCCAGTTCGCCGGCGTGCATGTCGTCGTGGTTGCTGCTGTGGATTCCTGCGGCGGCGCGGGCTTCGGTCCAGTCTTCGCGGCTGGGGTAGAGCCCAACCTTGACGGGGTTCTTGGGGTGGTTGGCTTGTTGGACGACGTTGGTGAGTACCGCGTTGCCGCCGTGGCCGTTGACGACGATCAGCCCGGCGATGTTCTGGCGTGCCAGCGATTCGATGATGTCAGCGACGATCGCGGCCAAGGTGGTGGCGCTGATGCTGATGGTGCCGGGGTAGGCGGCGTGTTCGTGGGAGCAGCTGAACGCGACCGGTGGTAGCTGAAATACGTTGTGGTGCTGACTGATTACGGATGCGATGGCAGTGGCGATGAGGGTGTCGGTGCCCAGCGGAAGGTAGGGGCCGTGTTGTTCGAATGAGCCGACCGGCAGCACCGCGACCGTGTGGGTGGCCGCAGGGTCGGTGGTGGTGGTGTCGGGGATGATTCGACGGCTCACGGGGTGACTCCTTGGGTGGCGTTTTTGATGCGGCCGGCAAGCTGTTGCAGGATCGGGTCTTTGTTTCGCCGTCGACGGTCTCGCACGATTGTGCCTGCCCTGGCCAGATGAATCCTGGCTCGCTGCGAGGGCGCGGCCAGGTAGCCCGGGATCGCTGTGGCGGTCAGTGCCAGTGCTTGCTGGTATTCGCCGGTGGCGATGTAGGCGTGCAGGAGTCGCATATCGGCCACGGTCTGATCGCGGTGCTGCTGTGATGTCCAGGCGTGATGGTGCCCGGCGAGCAGGGTTAGGGCTTTATCCGGGTCACCGATGCGCAGGTAGCCCGAGGCGATCTCGCTGGCGACGTAGGCGCCGTGGGCATAGATCGCATGATCATGCGGGTGGGGTTGCAGGTCACCGAGTTCGAGGGCTGCGGCGGCGTGGCGATGAAATCCCCGCTCATTGTGATTGGCCAGCTCGGCAAGGGCCTGTTGGCGGGCGATGCTGGCGGCCAGGCGACCCACGTCGTGGCCGTCGATGAGGTCGGCGGCATCGGTGGCCAAGGCGGTGGCCAGGTCGGGGTTGGTGCGGGTGAGAATGTTGGATTGGCGCATCAAGATCATGGCGTTGAATGCCGGGCTTACCGTACGTAGGTGCAGGGCTGCGGTGTGGGTGAGCTTCTCCGCGGCGGCGTGATCTCCGAGGTCTTGGGCGATCCACCCGGCAACTTCGGCGATAGCCCCAGCGGCGCGCCGCATCTCTGCCTTGACCTGCGAGGGTGCGTGGGCAATCAGGGATTCGATGGTGACCAGATCGGATTCCACCAGGGGGCGGGCGTGTTGGGGGCCGAAGGTGTGCTCAGCTTGGATGTGGGCATGTTGCTGGGCCTCGATGACGGCGAGTACGTCACGGTCGACGGGTAGTTGTATCAGCAGCGGGTGCGGCAGCTCGGTGGCGATCGGCACGCTGAACATTTCGTCGGGTTCGACGCCGAACACCGCGGCCAGGTCTTCACGCCACAGCGGGCCGAGCATTCCGGTCCGCTCGATCTGGGCGATTTTTTGCCGCAGGGATTCCCGCGCGGGCAGGTCGGGATCGCCGCGTAGCTTGCGCACGTTTTCGACCTCGATCGCCAACTCACGCAAGCTGTAGCCGTAGCGTTTGCGGGCTTGGCTGAGCCGCTGCGCATTGAGTGCCCGGATCGGGTCGACTGCGGCCATGGCTTCGATCATGCCGCATACATCAGCGCAGGTCAGCTACGTGTGCGCGTGTGCGGTCATCACCAGTATCACTGCCTGTCACTTCCGGGCGCATCCGGGATGGCGCTGTCCTTGAGTCGCGGCCGAACAGACCGCGCCAACACCGCAAGGAAGGACAGCAATCCATGAAGTTACGTATCGACACCACCGGGGTGACGTTCCTCTGTACTCGGATTCCCGAGCAGCGCACGAATTTCGACACCGGTGCACCGCGCGTGGACAAGGCCACCGGGCAGGCGTTGTGGCAGGTGCAGCTGATCGCCCTGGACGCCACCGGCGGTGAAGTGCTGGCGGTCACCGTGGTCGGGGAACCGAAAGTCGTTGTCGGCCAGCCGGTGTCTGTGACGGGTCTGGTGGCGTTGCCGTGGTCGCAAGACGGCCGCTCGGGCATCGCGTACCGCGCCGAAGCCATCACCGCCACCGACCTCGCCACCGTCAAGACGGGCCAGCAGGCCCGGTAACCGCAGGCCGGCCCGGCAGCCCCGCGACAGCGTGCGCCTATGGGCTGCCGGGCCGACGCTCCCGCCCCTTGTTTCCCCGTCGTAAGTGAAGGCAGACCGTCATGTCGAATAGTCCAAACCGTAAGAACCACAACAACAATCCATCACCCGATGATGACTGGATCGGCGAGCTGATCGTCGGACTACTCAAAGCCGCCGGGTATCTGCTGTGGTGGGCAATCCTGTTTCCCTCCCTGAGCATTCCCACCGTCGTCGCCATCTGGGTCGGTTTCAGTCACGGCGCCCGAGCCGCGTTTTGACCGCCGTTGTGGAGGCCGCGGCATACCTCGGCTGGTGGGTGTGCCAGCCGGCCTCATTCACCCGGTGGGTCAGCGCTCCGCTGCGGCAGCGTTTCTGGGCGTGGTGGCGTTATCACCGCAACTGGGAATCGGTCTGCGCCCTGCACGGCCTGACCGCCAAACTGGGTGAACGCACGTTGGTGCCTGCCCTGCAATCGGTGCGGATCGGCCATCACGCCGACGTGCTGATCGTCAAGGTGGTGACCGGCCAGTCGATTGCCGACTGGCAGAAACGCGCCCTCGCACTGGCGGCGACCTGGGACGCGGAGCGGTTGACGATCCGCGCCACCACGCCGGGCCAGCTGCGGATCATCATCGGCCGCGGGGATGTGCTCGGCCAGCCGATCGCGGTGCCCATGCCAACCCCGGGTTCGGCGGTCGATCTGGGCGCGGTGCGGGTCGGGGTCACCGAATCACGGCGCTGGTGGCACCTACCGGTATTGGGCCAGCACATCCTGGCCGCCGGTGCCACCGGAGCCGGCAAAGGCTCGGTGTTGTGGTCGCTGATCGCCGGGCTGGCACCCCACGTTAAAACGGGGCGGGTGCGGTTGTGGGTGATCGACCCCAAAGGCGGCATGGAACTCAGTGCCGGCGCGCCGCTGTTCGCCCGGTTCTGCTACCACACCGGTCAGCCCACCGTGGAACTGCTGCGCGAGCTGGTGAAGCTGATGCAGACCCGCGCCACCCGGCTGCGCGGGCACACCCGCCTGCACACCCCCGCCCTCGCTGAGCCGTTGATCGTGCTGATCATTGATGAGATCGCCGCGCTGACCACCTATGTCACCGACCGCAAACTCCGCGCCGAGACAGAACAACTCCTCGGCCTGCTGTTGTCCCAGGGGCGTGCGGTCGGGATATCGGTGGTAGCCGCGGTGCAAGACCCGGCCAAAGACACCCTGCCGGTACGGCAGTTGTTCACCGTGCGGATCGGGCTGCGGATGACCGAGGCTACCCAAACCGCCATGGTCTTGGGCCAAGGAGCCCGCGATGCCGGCGCCGAATGCGACCTGATCGCTGATACCACCCCCGGCATCGGGTACGTGATGATCGATGGCACCGCCGACCCGATACGGGTCCGGGCCTTTCACGTCACCGATCGCGATATCACCTTGTTGGCCCGCACCTTTCGGGCACCGCGTTCAGGCGAACAGGGAAATCGGTGAAGACCGTAACGACGCAGAGCCCGGTGATCGCGCTGCCGGGCCTGCTTACCACCATCGATGCCGATGCGGTGGTCACCCAGATGTCTTAAGCGCGCCTCCTCACCCGGTTTCGGGTCGTGGTGGCGGCGAGTGGAATCGGTCGGTTACTGCGCCCACCCGATCCAGCTGCTCGGTGCCGACACCGCCGGGCGTCAGCACACGGTGTGGACGCGCTGCAACAACCGCCGTCACGCGGTGTGCCCGTCATGCTCAGACCTCTACGCCCGCGACACCTGGCAACTCGTGCACGCCGGAGCCGCCGGCGGCCACCACGACATACCCGTCGAGGTCGCCAACCGTCCGCAAGTGTTCACCACCTTGACCGCCCCCAGCTACGGGGCCGTGCACAACGCCACCGGAACCCCGTGTCACGCCATACCCAACAGGTCGGCGGGCCGCTGCCGGCACGAAAACTGCCTGCGCTGCACCATAATCCACAGTGTCGATGACCCTCTGGTGGGCCAACCATTGTGCGCGGACTGCTACGACTATCTGGGACATATCTTGTTCACCTGGCATCTGCCCGAGCTGTGGCGGCGGTTCACCATCGCACTACGGCGCGCCGTGGCGACGCACCTGAAAACAGTTGGCGTCAAGCCCGGCTCGGTGCGGGTCAGCTTCGTCAAAGTCGTTGAATTGCAAGCCCGCGCCATACCCCACATCCATGCCCTGATCCGCCTCGACCCGCCACCCGCCACCAACGACACCACGAAATCAGGTGACCACGATCGTCACGGCCCCGCCGCCCCGCGGGGTGGTGGGGTGTCTCGTCCGGTAGCCGAGCAGCATCCCGGCTGGTCGTCACCGATCACCGCCGCCGAGCTGGCCGCCTTGATCCAACACGCTGCCAGTCGCGTCAGTATCGACGTGCCCGCCGGCGACGACGATTACCCCAACCCGGGCGGGGTGCGCACGGTGCGGTTCGGCACCCAAATTGATACCCAACCATTGACACCCGAACCAATAACCGCAAGCGATTCCGAAGTCGACGACACCGCAGTCGCTTCGGCCTCGCGGTTGTCGCCGCGCAGGGTTGCGGCATATCTGGCGAAATACGTCACCAAATCCCTGCACGACTTCGGCATCACCGCGCGCCGGCTGTCCGCAGAAGCGATCGGCGAACTCGACGTTACTGAACATGTGCGGGCCATCCTGTCCACCATCGCCGGACTCGCCGAACACCCAGCGTCCGCGGGTCCGTCGTTGGCGGGGATTGGGCGCTGGCTGCACACCCTGGGCTACCGCGGCCACATCACTACCAAATCGCGGCGCTATTCGACCACCATGGGTGCCCTGCGCGCCGCCCGCGCCACCTGGACCCGTAACCAGATAGCCAAACATTCAGGGCGACAGGACGATACGCAATCCGCCCATTTCGCTGACGACGTGACGGCGAGCACAGGCAGGCAGCAGCAACCGATCGACACCGATGAGATGCTGTGGGAGTTCGACCGCGCCGGACACGCCAGCGCCGGTGACCGCGTCCTGGTCATCTCCGCAGCCCTGCGCCACATCAGCGCCCGCATCACCGGTATCACCGAATCCCGGACTGTCTCCACCCGCATCTCGCCGCCACCACGCGGGGCAGGGTGATGGCCACGACGCCCGCGGGCGGCGCCGCCAACAACCACGATGCCGGCGCGGTCCCGCTGCACGAGCGCCCGGAGTTCATAGCCTGGCTGACCGCCTCATGTGAACGCCAAGCCCTATCCGTCACCGTCACCGACCCCACCACCCTGGCTGCCATCGCAACCCTCCTGCGCTGAGCACGCAAAGGCACCGTACCGTCACCGGCCAACCGGATAGACGACGAAAGTTATTTCAACACAACCCTTCCCGGCGATAAGAGCATTCCTGGTGTCTGGGCTGGTGGGCCGTCCAGGCTCGAAGCTGGCTTCGACCGCGTGCGGCTTTGGCCTTGACGGCCCACCAGCCCAGACACACACTCGGCACTCGCCAGGGAGCATCCGCGACGCCGAAAACCTAGATGCGCCAATGGGGTTGCACGCGGTTAATGTCGAGACTGCGGGAACCGGGGGTGCCCGGTGCGATCACCGCGTGATCCAGGATCGATTTGACGATGCTCCGCTGGCGTTCCACGTCGAGGTCGGGCCATTGGCCGCGCAACGCCCCGCCGGTGCCCGCCAACTCATAAACCTCACTGGTATCGGTGGCCTCAGCGATGTCACGCCTGGCCTGCTGGATGCGGCTGGTGATCGGGTCGCGGGCCGCGATCCACTCCCGCGCGCTGATCGCGCCGTCGGCATACAACCCGGCCAGCTCATCGAGGCGCGTTTGATCGGCCTCCACGGCCGCCGCCAACGCCGCCACATCATGATTAGGGCTGGCTTTGCCGGCCAACACCTTCGCCAGATCCCGAGAATCCAGGCGGGTCAACACCGCATCAGTCAACAAAGCCTCAACCGGTTCGGCGACCACCGTCAGCCGACCACAGCCGCCATGATCGGGTCCTTTCAGACAAACATAGCGGCGCACCCGATGATCGGGATTACTGTGCCGGGCTTGCGAATACAGCCGATTACCGCAACGCCCACACCGCAGCATCCCTGACAACACATATGTGCGCGCCGCCCGCGTCTTGGTCACCGACCGCGCCGCGATACGCGCCAAGATCCGGTCCCGCTCCGCCGGCGTAATGATCGCCGGCCATTTCGCAGGCCCGATCACCTCACCACGATGCTCCCGCAGCCCGGCGATACGGCCCGAGCACAGGATCTGGCGCACCGCCGAGGTCTGCCACGACTTGGCCACCGCCGGGGAAACGCCGGAGTCGTTGAGCCACACCGTCAACGACAACAACGACTGGCCCGCCAAGTAGCGGTCCACCATCTCACGCACCACCGCCGCCTCCGACGTCCGCAGCGTGATCTTGTCGTCCTCGTAGCCGAACGGGCGCACCGAGCCGTGCGGTAGTCCCTGTTCGGCGTTCTGCAACATCTTGCGGCGAATACGTGCGGACTTGCGCCCGGACTCCTTGGCGGCGAACGCGGCGAAAATCCGGGCCATGAACAACCCGTCATCGTTACCCAGGTCAATATCGGCGGTCACGGTAGCCACGTCTCGCACACCCACCGACTCACACAAAGCGACAAACTCTTCCAACTCCACCGGTCGGCGATGCAACCGGTCCAAGTTGTAGACGATCACCGCATCCCGCGCCCCTGATGCCAGATCGGCCAGCATCCGCGCATACTGCCGACGCGGCTTGCCCGAGAACGCCGACACATCGTTATCGACATACTCATCGCCAACCGGCCAACCGCGGTCAGCAGACAGCTTGCGGCAATCCTCCAACTGCCGCGCCACCCCCAACCCGGTGCCCTCCACATCAGCCGAGATACGCGCGTAAATCGCCGCCGACCGCACCCCAGCCCGCTGACCAGCGGATTTCATCTTCGCCATGGGGGTATATTACCAACATCTGACCTTGGCTAGTTCGGTTTCGCCGCCGTCTTCCCAGTGCCGGATGTGATGGGCATGGAGGCCGCGGGTGGCTGCGCAGCCGGGAACCACGCAGCAGCGGTCGCGGTGTTCAAGGGCTCGCCGAAGCCGGCGGCTGATTCCGCGGGTGGTTCGGCCGGCACCGATGGGTTCGCCGTTGCGCTCGAACCATGTCTCAAAGGTGGCGTCGCACAGCAGGTATTGGCGTTCGTCTTCTGAGAGCAGCGGGCCCAGGTGCAGTGCGGCGGCCCGGTCTTTGATGTCGAGGTGGGCCACCACGGTGGTGTGCTGCCCGTGGGGCCGGCGGGTGGCCTCGGCGTCCCATCCGGCCTCGACCAGACGCAGGAATGCATCAGCGGTGGTCGGCAACGGAGGCGTTGGGTCGGTTGCGCGGTCGGGATCGTCGTGGTCGTGTTTCCACTGCGCCATCAGGGCATCGAGGTGAGACTGTAGTGCCGCGTCGAACTTGGCGGCGTCGAGGTGATCGAGTGTGATCCGCCAGCAGCTGCCCTGTTCGTCGCTGGTTTTGGTGATCGACCGCACCCGCTCTGGCCGGTACTCGGGTTCGGGTCGCGGTTCGAGCTTGACCGCGGTGCGCAGTTGGTTGACCGTGGCCACGCTGGCCAGTTGTGCGTAGTGCTCATCGGAGCCGTCGGCTGCCCGCGCGGCGATCACGCCGACCTGGTCCAGCGACAGGCGGCCCTCCCGCAGGCCTTGGGCGCAGCGGGGGAAGTGGGCAAGCCGGTGTGCCACCGTGCTGATCGTGTGGGCGTTTCCCGGTGACACGCCAGTCTTCCAAGCCACCAACGCCGCCACCGACCGCGCGCCGGTGTTTCCCCACAGTTGGTTGTGCTCGATCTCGGCGACGATGTCCACGATGCGCCCATCGATGGCATTGCGCTGACCGGTCAGCTCCGCCAATTCCTCGAACAGCACCTCAAGACGTTTGTCGGAGCGCGCTTCGGCGCTGGC
The DNA here is from genome assembly GCF_019645815.1 of Mycolicibacter heraklionensis. NCBI lineage: Bacteria > Bacillati > Actinomycetota > Actinomycetes > Mycobacteriales > Mycobacteriaceae > Mycobacterium > Mycobacterium heraklionense. The sequence goes on along the minus strand of NZ_CP080997.1, from coordinate 4,110,929 downwards.
TGCAGGTCCGGTCGGGGACATGACTTCATCATGGCAGTGAGGTCTGACAAGTCTGGCTGCCGAATCAACCGCCGTGGGGGCGGACCGGGGGATTGGTGAACCAGAGGTTCTCCTCGCGCAGGTTGCGGCTGCGCCAGCCATCGGGTGTGCGGACCAGGTCGTGATGGTAGTAACCGCCGCAGTAACTCAAATCCGCCATACCGGGCAGCTGCATGGGGTTGTAGAACATCGCCCGCACGAGCGCGGAATCCGCGGTGTGCTCCATGATCTCGATGTTGGTGATGTAGTGCATCGACATTGGAATTGCTGCAAAGCCGGCCGCCAGCCAGTCGGTAACTTCGTCGAGCGTGCCGCAGATGGCGCCGGCCGACGAATAGTCGATGACGGCGTTCTCGGTGAACACCGACCGGTACAGCGCCCAGTCCTTGGTGTCCACGGCACGGGCATAGCGGTAGAGCAGCGCGGAGATCTCCAGCCGATCATCGGCTGAGACGGGGCCTGTCATGCTGCCGACTTTAGGTCGCCTTCCCATTTAAATCAGTCGCTTGACTGAACCCGGGGAAGCGGGTTGAGTCGAACCACGGACACAGCGGAAGGGTGGTCGATGGGCAACGAGTTAGCCGGCAAGGTGGCGGTCGTCACCGGAGGTGCATCGGGGATCGGCCGGGGGATCGTCGAACGCTTCGTCGCCGAGGGGGCGCGGGTCGTCATCGCCGATCTGGATCGCGAGCGCGGCGAGGCGCTCGCGGGAGAACTCGGCGCGGATACGACCTTCCGGGTCGCCGACGTCGCCGACCAGGCGCAAGTGGGCGCGCTGGTCGAAGCGGCCGTCGAGACGTTCGGCGGACTGGACATCATGGTCAACAACGCCGGCGTCTCGGGGACCATGCACAACAGGCTCCTCAACGACGACCTGGCTGACTTTCACCGCATCATGGCGGTCAACGTGCTCGGCGTGATGGCAGGCACCCGCGACGCCGCCCGGCACATGTCCAAGGCCGGCGGAGGGTCGATTCTCAATCTGACCTCGATCGGCGGAATTCAGGCCGGCGGCGGGGTGATGACCTACCGGGCGTCGAAAGCCGCGGTAATCCAGTTCACCAAATCCGCGGCAATCGAGTTGGCCCACTACGACATCCGGGTCAATGCCATTGCTCCTGGCAACGTTCCCACGCCGTTTGTGGCGTCGTCGGCGGTGGCGGGCTTGGACCCCGAAGCCCTGGAACGCTATGAAGCCGCGATCCGTGAGACCATGCGCGCCGACCGGCCGCTGAAGCGGGAGGGCACCCCCGAGGATGTCGCCGAAGCCGCGCTGTATCTGGCCGGTGAGCGTTCCCGGTACGTGACCGGCGTGGTGCTGCCGGTGGACGGCGGGACTGTCGCGGGCAAGGCGATCCGACGCAAGCGCCCCGATGAGGCAAAAAATTAAATCAATCGCTTGACTTAATCCCTGAACCACGGTTGACTGGCGCCGTGACCACCGCTGATCGGGCCGTGCGGGCTGAACGGGCCAACAGCACGCGGGAGGCGATCCTGACCGCGGCCGAACGGCTGTTCGCCGAACACGGGGTGTTCGCGGTCTCCAACCGGCAGGTCAGCGAAGCTGCCGGCCAGGGCAACAACGCCGCCGTCGGTTACCACTTCGGCACCAAGACCGACCTGGTCCGCGAGATCGAGCGGCGCCACCGGGTCCCGGTCGAGCGGCTGCGCGAAGAGATGGTGGCGGAGGCAGCGGAGTCCACCGAACTGCGCGACTGGGTGTCGTGTCTGGTCCGCCCGCTCACCGATCACCTTGCTGCGTTGGGCAATCCGACCTGGTACGCGCGATTTGCCGCGCAGGTGATGGCTGACCCGGCGTATCACAACATCGTCGTCAAGGACGCGCTCAGTTCGCCGTCCCTGGTGCAGGTCATCGATGGCATCAACACCTGTCTTCCGGATCTACCGGTCCGGGTCCACCAGGCCCGCAACGTGATGGCCCGAAACCTGTTGATGCACACCTGCGCCGAACACGAGCGAGCGCTGGCGTCCGGAGCGTCGGCATCCGCCAGCTGGACCGAAGCCGGATCCGACCTGATCGACGCAATCGTGGGGCTGTGGCTCGCTCCGGTCACCGGAGTTCACGGAGGACCGCAATGAAAGTGACTGCTGACCAAGACATCTGCGCGTCGTCGGGACAATGCGTGGGATTCGCGCCCCGAGTGTTCGACCAGCGTGACGAGGACGGTGTCGTCGTGGTGCTCGACGAGTCCCCGCCTGAGGAGCTGGCCGAGGTCGTGCGCCAGGCCGCCCGAGTCTGTCCGTCCGGAGCCATCAAGATCGTCGAGGAGTGAGCGTGACCGACGCGACCACCATTGTCACCACCGCAACGCCGGAGTATCCGATGAGCCGGGACGGCCGGTGCCCCTTTGCGCCGCCGCCGGAAACCATGGCGCTGGCCGCGCAGCGGCCGCTGAGTCGGGTGCGGATCTGGGACGGCAGCACGCCGTGGCTGATCACTGGCTATGAGGCGGTGCGCACGCTGTTCTCCGATCCCCGCGTGAGCGTGGATGATCACCAGCCCGGCTTCCCGCACTGGAACGAGATGATGCGCGCCAGCGTCAATCACCGCCCCAAGTCGGTGTTCACCACCGACGGCGCCGAACACATCCGGTACCGGCGAATCCTGTCCCCGGCGTTGACCATGAAGCGCGTCGAGGCGTTGAAGCCGGTGGCACAACGGATCACCGACGAATACATCGACGCCATCCTGGCCGGGCCGCAACCAGCCGACCTGATCGAGGGATTCGCACTGCCGATTCCCTCCTTGGTCATCAGCGAACTGCTCGGCGTGCCCTATGAGGACCACGAGTTCTTCCAGCAGCACGCCACCATGGGCGTGGACCGCAACGCCACCTCCGACGACCTTGCCGAGGGCGCCACGGAACTGTCCAAGTACCTGGTCCGGTTGCTGGAGGCCAGGATGGCCGAACCGGCCGACGACATGGTTTCCGAGCTCGGCAAGCGGGTGCGCAACGACGAGCTGTCGGTGCGCGAGGCTACCCAGCTGGGCACCGGGATGCTGATCGCCGGGCACGAGACCACCGCCAACATGATCGGCCTGGGCATCGTGGCGCTGCTGCACGAGCCCGACAAGATCGCCGAGAAGACCGCGGTGTTCCGTGGCGACGACGACGCCGCGATCGCCAATGCCGTCGAGGAACTCCTTCGCTACCTGTCGATCATCCACACCGGCCAGCGCCGGGTCGCCCTTGAGGACATCGAGATCGCCGGCGAGACAATCCGGGCCGGCGAGGGCATCATCATCGACTTGGCGCCGGCCAACTGGGATGCCTCGGTCTTCCCCGACCCGGAGGCATTGGACCTGGCGCGCCCGGCCCGCCAGCACATGGCGTTCGGTTTCGGTCCGCACCAGTGCGTCGGTCAGCAGCTGGCCCGCGCCGAGATGGTGATCGCCTTCCGCACCCTGTTCCGGCGCATCCCCACCCTGAAGCTGGCGGTGGGCATCGACGAGATCCCGTTCAAGAACGACCGGCTCGCCTACGGCGTCTACGAACTCCCCGTCACCTGGTAACCGCCCGATTGAAAGTGGATTGACATGTCCAGCACATCAACTCAAGACGCTGCGTTCTATCCCGCCGGCGGTTACGGGGCGCCCAAGGACCGTCACGGACACGCCGGGGTCGGCACAAGTGATATCGGACTGCCCGCCGGAACCGAAGTGTTCTCCGCCGACAACCACATCTCGATCGCCGACGATATCTTCTACCAGCGATTCCCCGAGGACCTCAAGGACAAGGCGCCCCGGATCTGGTACGAGGACGGCGCGTACATGGTGGGCCGCAAGGGGCAGTCGTTCCTGCCGGGCGACTTCTCGGCGGTGCTCATGCAGTACGACGATCTGGCCGGCGCGGCCAGCAGCAATATCGAGGCCCGGATCCAGGAGCTGGCCAGCGACGGCGTCGACAAGGAACTGGCGTTTCCCAACGCTGTACTCGCGTTGTTTCATTTCCCCGACAAAGAGCTGCGGGAGCGGGTATTCCGCATCTACAACGAGTACATGGCGGAGCTGCAGGAGCGGTCGAACGGTCACTTCTACGGGGTGGGCCTGATCAACTGGTGGGAACCCGCCGGCACCCGGCGCACCCTGGAAGAACTGAAATCGTTGGGGCTCAAGACGTTCCTGCTGCCGCTGAACCCCGGCAAGGACGACGACGGCAACATCATCGACTTCGGCGCGCACGTGATGGACCCGGTGTGGGATGTGATCGAGCAGGCCGGGCTACCGATCACCCACCACATCGGTGAAACCCCGCCGAAGACGCCCTGCGAGGTCAACAGCGTCGTGGTGGGCATGATGGTCAATGTGGACTCGTTCCGCGAGCAGTTCGCCAAATACATCTTCTCCGGCATCCTGGACCGTCACCCGGGGCTGCGGATCGGCTGGTTCGAAGGCGGGATCGCCTGGGTTCCCACCGCTTTGCAGGACGCCGAGCACCTGCTCGCCTCCTATCAGCACATGTTCACCCATCAACTGCAGCACGGCATCCGGCACTACTGGGACACCCACATGAGCGCGTCGTTCATGGTCGACCCACTCGGCCTGCGACTGATCGACCAGATCGGGGTGGACAAGGTGATGTGGTCGTCGGACTACCCGCACAACGAGAGCACCTTCGGCTACTCGGAGAAGTCGCTGGCCAACGTTGTCGCAGCCCTGGGACCGCAGGACGCGGCGAAAGTGGTGAGCGGCAATATCAAAGCGTTCCTGGGGGTTTGATGGTGGCTGCTGCGGCAACGCTGTCGGCCGTGACCGGCAACGTTGAGATCGCAGAAGTCCCGGACCGGCCCCGGCTGCGCCGGGAGACCGGTGCCCGGCTGCGGGCGGCGATGGCCGAGCGGGGCATCGATGCCCTGGTGCTGCTGGGCAACAACGCCGTCACCTACGCCACCGGCACCGGCTGGCGGCTGGGCGACGCCGGTCTGTCCCACGTCGATCGACCGGTGGCCGTGGTCCTTGCCGACGACCCGTGGCCGCATCTGTTCACACCGCTGCGGGACGGCTGGGAGTCAAGTCTGGGCGCTGTCCACCTGCACGGACCGGCGTTCCTCGAATGTGACGAAGGTGTCGACCAATTCGCCCGAGTCATCGCCGAGCTGATCCCGGGCACCGCCGTGGTCGGGGTCGACGAATGCACCGGTGCCATGCGGCGCGCCCACCATCGGCTGTTCGCGGCGCGGCGGCCAGTGGACGCCGCGCAGGTGGTCAACGCCGCCAAACTGACCAAGACCGCCGATGAGCTGTCGTGCCTCCGCACCGCATGCCGGATCACCGGGCAGGCGATGGCCGAGGTGCAGGCGAGACTGGAGCCCGGCGTCCGTCAGCGCGAGCTATCGGCGCACTTTCTGCGGCGGGCTTTCGAATTCGGCGCAGACGCCGTCATGCTCGAACCGATCTGGCAGGTGATGACCGACGGCAGAGCCGCCGGTGACCTGCCGCTGGTGACCCCCGGCCGCGAGCTGACCGCGGGCGATGTGGTGTGGTCTGACGCCTCGATCGGCTACGGCGGGTACTGCTCGGCCTTCGGCCGCACTTGGCTCGTCGGAGCCGACCCGACACCACGCCAGCAGGCGCAGTTTCGGCAGTGGCGTGAGATCCTGTCCGCCGTACTGAACGTGACGCGGGCCGGCGTCACCGCCGGAGACCTGGCCCGGGTGGCCACTGCCGCCAACGGTGGACGGCGGCCATGGTTGCCGCACGGCTACCTCGGCCACGGCCTTGGCGTGACTGCCGGCGAGGCGCCGATGATCGGCACCGACCTGGGTACGGAGTTCGACGAGAACTTCGTGTTCGAGCCCGGCATGGTGCTGGTGCTGGAGCCGATGGTGTGGGAGGCCGGCACCGGCGGCTACCGCAGCAAGCACGTGGTGGCGATCACCGAGGATGGCTTCCTCTCCCTGACCGACGACCCCCACACGCCCTATGCGTACTGAGATTGCGCTGGACGCGCCGGCGCTGAACTATGGGCGACGGGACCGCGCACTGGCCCAGATGGAAGCCCACGACCTCGACGTGCTGGTGTTGGGGCGCCAGGCCAACGTCCGCTACGTCGCCGGCACTCCGCAGCGCTGGATGGCGGGCACCCGTTCGTTTGCTCCCAACTGCGTACTGGTGCGCGCAAGCGGTGCCGTGCACCTGCTGAGCTCTTCGGAACAAGGCGTACCCGAGGACATTCCGCACGATCACCTGAACGAGGTTTCGTGGAATCCGACGAACATCATTGCCGCGCTGGCGCATCTCGACGGGGCGCTGACCGCGCGACGGGTGGGAACCGACGCGATGTCACCGCTGTTCGCCCAACTGCTCCCGCTGGCCTTCCCTCGAGCCGAACTCGTCGACGGGGAACCCGCCATGCGGGCCGCGCGGTCCGTCAAGACCGCCGAGGAAGTCGCGGCGCTGCGGACCGCGGTCGCGGGCGCTGATTCGGCGCTGGCAGCGGCGGCGAGCGCATTGGAGGACGGCGTCAGCGAACAGACGTTGACCGGGGTACTGATGGAGGCGATGACCGCGGGAGGTGACAGCACCCCGGCCAACCAAGACGTCGCCTGGGTGACCTCGCGGGAACACCCGTGGCGGCGTGCGAGCGGCGACGGCAGAGTTCGGGCCGGGAATCTCGTTGCCATCTCGGCAGCTGTGCTCGCCGGTGGCTACCTCGGTGAGGTGGGACGCACCTTCGCGGTCGGCGGCCCGCCCGACGGTAACACCGCTGCTCTCTACCGGCGCTGGGATGCGCTGTGGGAGAAGCTGTCCGGTTCCTGCCGTCCCGGTGCGCCGGGCAGCGCGCTGTTGAGTGCCTACGCCGCCGCCGGGGAGCCGTTGCCGCCGGTTCCCGTGGCACACGGCCTGGGGCTGGGATTCGACCCACCGGTGGTATCGGCTCACCTGCCGCAGACCGCGGCTGCCGGACGGTTGGAGCCGGGCATGGTGCTGGCCGTCACCGGTTACGTGTTCGAACCCGGGGTGGGTTCGGTATTCGGACGCCAGTCCGTACTGATCACCGAAGACGGCCACGAAGTTTTGACCACCAGTCCGAGTTAAAGGAGCAGACCGCGAATGTCCGACACGACAGGGTCTTCCGCGAGGCCGTCCGCGGAGGAGATCATCCGCTACCACAAGGACCCGGCCACCAAGATCGCCACCATCACGTTCGACCGACCCGAGTATCTCAATGCTCCGACGTCATCGGCGCGGCTGCGCTACGCGGATCTGCTGCGCGGGGCCAGCGTGGACAACGACGTCAAAGTGGTGGTGATCCGCGGCGTCGGGGACAACCTGGGCAGCGGTGCCGACCTGCCCGAGTTCATGGAAGGCGTCGACGAGCCGGAAAAGCGGTTGGCCGAGCTGCGTTTGGAAGGCATGGATGTCAACTATCCGCCCAAGGGCACCTTTCGCAACGGCGCCACCATCAGCGCCTGGTACGCCAACGTGCAGGCCGGCAACCGGCCGCTGCAGGAGCTCAAGAAGATCAGCATCGTCGAAGCCAAGGGCTACTGCTACGGCTGGCACTTCTATCAGGCCGCCGACGCCGATCTGGTGATCTCCAGCGACGACGCGCTGTTCGGCCACCCGTCGTTCCGCTACTACGGTTGGGGACCACGGATGTGGACCTGGGTGCAGATGATGGGGCTGCGCAAGTTCTCCGAAATGGTTTTCACCGGCCGGCCTTTCACCGCCGCCGACATGGAGAAGTGCAACTTCCTCAACAAGGTGGTCCCGCGCGAGGAGCTCGAAGCCGAAGTCGACAAGTACGCACTGGCCTGCGCACGTAACCGCCCGGTCGACACCGTGTTCATGCAGAAGATGTTCTTCGAGGTGTACAAGCAGCATCAGGGCGAGTACATGGGCAGTCTGCTGTCGGCGTTCTTCGAGTCGATGGGCTCCGGTGTGGCGCCCGACGCCGACGACCTGATGCTCGACGACGCCATCGAATCCGGTCTGTCCGGAGCCGTCAAGGACAACGACTCGAGGTTCCCGCCGGACTTCCGGCTGAGCAAGTCCAGCCGCGACAAGGAATCCTGACGCCGTGGCACCGCTGCACGGCTACCTCGTCGTCGACCTGTCCGACGGTATCGCCGGTGCGTACGCCACCAAGATGCTCGCCGACGGCGGCGCGACGGTGATCAACGTCGAACCGCCCGAAGGTGATTCGTTGCGGGGCTGGTCGGCTTCGGGAGCGGGGGTCGACGTCGACGCCGGCGGGGCGCTGTTCAGCTTTCTGGGCTGCTCCAAACACAGTGTCGTCGCTGACCCAGGCAACGTCGACGACATCGAGTTCGTACACCGGTTGCTGGACTCCGCCGACGCGGTGGTGTGGTCGCCGGACGGGGCCGTCGGTCGCCACCCGTCGTTGGCGCCGGCCGAGATTCATCGGCGTCACCCGCATCTGGTGGTCACCGCCATCACGCCCTTCGGGCTGGACGGGCCGTGGTGCGACCGCCCGGCCACCGAGTTCACCCTGCAGGCCTGGTCGGGGGGAGCGGTCGGCCTTGGGCGTGGGTCGCAGGATCGCGCACCGGTACACATCGGCGGGCAGGTCGGGGACTGGCTCGCCGGGGCCTACGCGGCGGCGATGACGTTGGCGTCGCGGGTCCGCGCAATGCGCGACGGCACCGGCGAACTGATCGACCTGTCCGCACTGGAAGTCCAGATCCTCGGCCTCACTTACTATCCCGTCACCTACTTCCGGGTCCTCGATCGCCCTTGGCGGTCCGAACGCAGGCCGACGGTGCCCGGCGTGGCCGAGGCCGCCGACGGCCTGGTCGCCCTGGGCTGCGGCACCGCGCAGCAGTGGTTCGACCTGTGCGCAATGTCGGGTCACGATGAGTGGATCGACGAGAACTCGCCGCTGTCGATCACCGAGCAGGCGAACCTGCACGCTCCGGCACTGTACGAGTGGGTCCGCAATCACAAGGTCGACGATGTCCGCGATCTGGCGTCGGCGTTCCGGATACCCAACTCGCCCGTCGGCAACGGCGAGAACATACCGACGTTTGATCATTTCCGGCATCGCCAGGTGTTCACCCGCAATCCCCGAGACGGATTCCTCCAGCCTGTCCCGCCCTATCGGCTGAGCGGTGTGGCGTTGCAGCCGCCGACTTCGGCGCCCCGCCTGGGCGAACACACCGACGTCTACCGGCGGTCACCGCCGGTACGGCGCGACGTCCCGGCCTCGCAACCGGCCGGGGATGGACTGCCGCTCAGCGGTATACGTGTGCTGGACATGACCACCTTCTGGGCTGGACCCTCGTGCACGCACCTGCTGGCCATGCTCGGCGCCGAGGTGATCCACCTCGAGTCGACCCGGCATCCCGACGGCACCCGGCTGATCGCCGGAATACCGGTCAGCGAGGAGTTGTGGTGGGAGAAGTCCCCGATCTTCTCCGCGCTGAATACCAACAAGAAGGGCCTGACGCTGGACTTCCAGACCGCGGCCGGCCGCGACGTACTGCATCGGCTGATCGCCGGCTGCGACGTCATCGTCGAGAACTTCACCCCCCGCGTCATCGAAAACCTGGGCCTGGACTTCGCATTCGTGCAGTCGCTGCGAAACGACGTGATCATGCTTCGGATGCCCGGCTTCGGTCTGGACGGTCCGTGGCGGGACAACCCGGCGTTCGCCTACGTCATCGAGGATGCTGCCGGGCTGGCCTGGCTGACCGGCTACCCCGACCGCAACCCCTACGAGCCGTACTCGATCGGCGACCCGAACGCCGGTGTGCACGCGCTGACGGGCCTGCTGCTGGCCCTGGAGCACCGGCGCCGCACCGGCGAGGGCGTGCTGGTGGAGGCGGCCATGATCGACGCCGCACTCAACATCGCCGCCGAGCAGGTGATCGAATACTCCGCCAATGGTGCGCTGCTACAACGTGACGGAAACCGCGGACCCGCCGCCGCCCCGCAGAATTTCTACCAGACCGCCGGTATCGACGAATTCGGCAGGGAGGACTGCTGGGTGGCGATTGCGGTCGCCACCGATGAGCAGTGGACGGGCCTGCGCGCCGCGCTGGGCGACCCGTCCTGGGCCGCTGATCCGGCGCTCTCAGACGCCGCCGGACGCCGCGCCCGCCACGACCTCATCGACGAACAGCTGTCCGGCTGGTGCGCGTCCCGCAGCGCCGACGACGTCGTCGAAGCACTGTGGGAGGCCGGCGTACCGGCCGCCAAGGTGATGCAACCGCACCGCCAGACCGAGTTGCCGCAGTTGGCCGAGCGGGATTTCTTCGAGCAGGTCGATCACCCGGTCAACGGCCCCGCGCCGCACAGCACGTTGCCGGCCCGAATGTCGCGGGGCCCGCGGCGTATTCATAACCGCCATGCGCCGCTGCTGGGCCAGCACAATCACGAACTGCTTCGCGAGCTGGGCCTCACCGAGGACGAGATTGCCGCGTTGGCGGCCGACGGGGTTATCGGCAACGCACCCGGATAGGGCGGTGGGCTATCGCCCGGTGCGGTTGATCGAGTGCACCAGCTCGATCGCGGCGCCCAGCGTGGCAATCCGGTCTTCGAGGCGCTCGCCGGCCGGGTAGACCCGCACGGTGTCCACGCCGGCGTCGCACCAGACCTGCAGGCGGTCCCGAACCATCGAGGCGGTGCCGATCAGGGTGGTGGCCAGGACCATCTCGTCGGTGATCAGCGCGGCGGCGCCCTCCCGGTCGCCGGCCTGCCAGCGTTCCTTGACGGCAGCGGCGACCTCGGACCAGCCCTGGCGACTGTAGGCCTGGTTGTAGAAATTGGTACTGGCCGAACCCATTCCGCCCAGGCTGAAGGCCAGCTCGGCCTTGCGGCTGTCGATCAGCTCCTTCAGATGCTGCTCGTCGCTGGCGAACGACACCTCTGCGCCCTGGCAGATGTCGAGGTCCGCCCTGGTGCGCCCGGAGCGGGCCAGACCGTCGTCGAGGTGGGTGAAGTAGGCCGTGTCGGCGCCCTCGGGCACGAAGCTGGTGCCCAGCCAGCCGTCGGCGACTTCGCCGGTCAGCGTCAGCATCGCCGGGGTCAGGCTGGCCAGGTACAGCGGGATCTGGTGTTCGGCGCGCATCGACAACCGCATGGGCTTGGTACCAGAGCCGGAGCGGGGGATCTGGAAGTGCTTGCCGCTATAGGAGATTCGGTCTCCGGCGTTCGCCTGCCGGATGATGTCGATGGTCTCGCGCATCCGGCCGAGCGGCCGGGCGAAGGGCTGACCGTGCAGCCCCTCGATGACCTGGGGGCCCGAGGCGCCCAGACCGAGCAGGAACCGGCCCCCGGAGAGGTTGGACAGCGTGATGGCGGCTTGGGCGATGGCGACCGGCGTCCGGGTGGACAGCTGGATGATCCCGGATCCCAGCAGCATTCGGTCGGTGCACGCGGCGTAGTAGCCCAGGGCGGAGACCGCGTCCGCGCCCCATGCCTCGGCGACCCAGCAGACGTCCAGGCCCATCTTCTCGGCCTCGCGGACCAGCAACTTCTGGTGTTCCCAGCTGCCGACGCTGGCCGCTTCCAGCGTGATGGCCGCGCGCATCAGTGCTCGGCGCGCTGTTTGAGGTGCTCGAGTGTGGCCGTCATACCCGCCTCGAATTCACGCAGCCGGACGAACACGATCTTCTGCTCCTTGTCCGGCATCGCGGCGATGGCCAGTGAAAGGCCGGACGGCGCGGGCCCCAGCCGCATCCATTGGGTCAATCGGGTGCCGGTGCCCTCCGGGGCCAGGCTCAACCGCCACGTGGACGTGGGATTGGCAGGATCGCTGACCGCCCAACCGAACACCGTCAGCGGTTCGAATTCGACCACCTCGGAGATCGTGGACCATTCCCCGAGGGCGGGGTGCCGGTTGTATCCGGTGAACCGTGCGCCCAGCCGCGGCCCGTCACCGTCGGCCCATTCGACGCGCTGAAGTTCCTGACTGCTCTCGGCGACCGCGTGGATGTCGCTGGCCACTTCCCAGACGCGTTCCGGCGGGGCGTCGATCCAGGTGGAGACCTCCACCGTCGGTGCGTCGGCGTAGACGGCTCCGGTCCACTCCATGGCGGGTTCCTCTCAGTTGCTGCCGGGGCGACCGGCCGGGTCGGCGGTAGTGCAGAACAGGGTTCGGGCGGACACCAGCACGCGCAGTTCGCCGGCGACATCCTCCAGCGGCTGCAGGCTCGCCTCGGTGCGGCACATGATGATCGCGCCCTGCATCGCGGCGATGCACATGGTCGCCAGCCGGCCCGCCGCGTCGGCGTCCAGCCCGTCGGTGACGAAGCAGTCGATCAGCCGCGTCTTCCAGGCCGCGAAGATCCGTTCGGCGTGTTGGAGCAGCGGTGACTCCGGCGCTGAGCTGACCGCGGCCGACACCACCGGGCACCCGGCGGTGTAGCCGGTCTCGGTCAGCATCTTTCGCCAGAAGCCGGTCAGGCGATCGAGCACCGCGATCGGTCCGCCGGCCGCGGAGCCGGTGATCAGTGAGCCGATCGCGTCGCCGCCCAGTTGAACGGCTTCGTCGAGGATCTGGGCGCGACCGCCCGGAAAGTGGTGATAGATCGAGCCGCGGGGCGCCCCACTGCGGCTGACCAGGGTGTCCAGGGTGATCCCGTCGGCGCCGCGTTCGCGCAGCAGTGCCACGGCGGTCAGCACCATCGTCTGCCGGGTGTCGCGCGCCATTGGCCGATTATGATGAATCGCATAATCAGCCGTCAACAGCGCAGCTCGATCGCGAGGAATGCAGCACCGACAGTGCGCGGTCACCTATAGATTATGAAATTCGGCATATCCGCCCCGTTGATGTGATGAAGGGGCGGGGCCTCCGCTCCTCGTGACGTTCCCGGCGGATGCTGGGGGTGTCACTACCAATCACGATTGGGGAGGCCCCTAATGAGTGAGTATGCCGGAAAACAGTTCGTCGGGATTGACCTGCACCGACAGCGATCGGTGGTCGTCCGTCAAACCGATACCGGGGAGCAGCTCGCGGCAGTACGCATCGCCAACGATCCGGTGGCCTTGGCGTTGGAGATCGAGCGAGCTGGACCCAATCCAGAGGTGGTGCTCGAAGCCACCTACGGCTGGTACTGGGCGGTCGATGTTCTGCAAGCCGCAGGTGCCAGTGTCCATTTGGCGCACCCGCTGGGTGTCAAAGGATTCCGCTATCGGCGAGTGAAGAACGACGTGCGCGATGCCGCCGATCTGGCGGACTTGTTGCGGATGAACCGTCTGCCGCAGGCCTGGATCGCACCGCCGGCAACACGGGAACTGCGTGAATTGGTCCGCTACCGCGCCAAACTGGTGGCCCTGCGATCGGGGCTTAAAGCTCAGGTGCATGCGGTTTTGGCCAAGGCCGGGGTGTTGATCGTCGCGACGGACCTGTTCGGCGCCACGGCCCGCAAACGCCTCGAACGCACCCCACTGTCGGGTGTGTATGCCCAGCGGGTCGCCTCGCTGCTGCGTCTGATCGACATCCTCGATGCCGAGCAAACCGCCCTGTCCGAGCGCATCGCGGCAGAGTTACACCACCACGGCGGCTACCAGGCGATCCAAGAATTGCCGGGTGTGGGACCGGTCCTGGCTGCGGTCTTCGTGGCCGAGATCGGCGACGTGCACCGCTTCACCCGGGCGCAGCAGTTGTGTTCCTGGGCCGGTCTGACACCGCGGCACTACGAGTCCGACACCGTGGTGCATCGCGGGCACATCACCAAACAGGGATCCAGGCTGGTGCGCTGGGCCGCAATCGAGGCAGTGCAACGGCACCAGTGCACGGCCAAGATCGCCGCCGACAAAGACCGGATCGCCGCCCGACGTGGCACCAATATCGCCAAGGTCGCTGCGGCCCGCAAGCTGCTCACCCTGGTCTACTACGGCCTGCGCGACGAACATATTCGTGCATTGGCCAAGGACGCAGCGTGAGTAATCCGGGTGCGGTATACGCGTGGTCGCCGCAGAGTCTGGCCCCCCTCGGGCGTGGCCGTGGCGTTGATTGACCCCGTATACCGCACGCCGCACCGCTCCATGCCCTAGCCAATCGGCCTTGGGCGAAGGGATGACCGGCAGCCCGGAACAACCCGGGCCCTGCCCCAAAGCCTTTGCGCTTCACACTGGAGAGCCGGCACCACCCACAACTGCACACCAGGTTTGCCGATTTCGGTCTGCGCCGATTCTGCGCTGAAACGGGCGTCCTCAAGACCGTTCGTCCTCGCTACGCTGCGGGCGCTGCGTCATTGACCCCGACCCTCATTCAGCGCTGCCCGCACATATCCCGAAACCGAAAAAACCCCAGCACACCAAACCTTGACCAGACCCCACCCCTTCAGGGATGACTCTGCGCTCAGGGCGGCGGCTTCTCGCACTTTCCCGCCCTGGGCGCAGAGTCAACGGGGAAATCGCCTACTTCAGGCAGCTGCCCGCGTCGACCGGCAGCGTGACTCCGGTGATGTAGCGGGCCTCGTCGGAGGCCAGGAACAGCACGGCGTTGCTGATGTCGATCGCATCCACCCAGGGCACCGGCAGGGTGTGGAACATCTGGCAGATCGGCGCCATGTCGTCGGGCCCCGGGTTCTCCAGGTCCGGACGGAACATCTTCCAGGTGCCCTCGTTCATGATCATCCCGGTGCTGACATGGGTGGGGTGCACGGTGTTGACCCGAATGTTCTGGTGCCCCAACTCGACGGCGAAGGAGCGCATGATGCCCACCACCCCGTGCTTGGCGGCGACGTAGTTGCCGCAGTGCGGGTAGGCCTTCAACCCGCCGACCGAGCTGGTCAAGATGATCGACCCGCCCTTGCCGCCGGAAATGAGATGCGGGACGCCCGCTTTGACCGTCTTCCACACGCCCGAGAGGTTGATGTCGATCATCTCCTGCCAGTCGTGTTCGCTGCACTGGTCCAGGGTGTCGCCACCGTTGCCGATGCCGGCGTTGGCCACGATGATGTCCAGGCGGCCCAGCTCCTCCACGCCGGCGTCCACCGCGGCCTTGAGCCCGTCGAAGTCGCGAACATCGACCTCCGCCGTGAAGATCCGGCGACCGCGAGCCTTGACCAGATCGACGGTTTCAGCCAGTTCCGCACGCGTGGCCGGCGGGATGGGTGAGTTCTCGACGATCGGCTTACAGACGTCGATCGCGATGATGTCGGCGCCCTCCTCGGCCAGCCGCACCGCGTGGCTGCGGCCCTGACCGTGGGCCGCGCCGGTGATGAACGCGACCTTGCCTTCAACACGTCCAGCCATGGAAAACCTCAATTCGTAACTTGTAGAAGTGGATTCATCCGACCGAAGCGGGCATGGACTCCCACCCGCGGACCGTCGAAGTCGGTGACAGCGCTGCCTTGGTGAGGTCGACGTCCCACTCGGGGAAGCGTTTGAGAATCTCCTCCAGCGCGATTCGCCCTTCCAGGCGGGCCAGTGCGGCACCCAGGCAGTAGTGCGCGCCCACGCTGAAAGTCAGGTGCTGGCGGGCTTCGCGGTGGATGTCGAAGACGTCGCCGTCGGGAGCGAATCGCCGATGGTCGCGGTTGGCCGCGCCGATCAGCATCATCATCACGCTGCCTTCGGGCACGGTCTGGCCGTAATACTCCACATCGCGGGTGACGTAGCGTGCGACGTGTGGTGCCGGTGGCTCGAAGCGCAGCAGCTCTTCGATGGCCTGCGGTATCAGTGCCGGGTTCGCCACCAAATCGCGGCGCTGGTCGGGATGTTCGGCCAGCACCTTGCCGGTCCAGCCGATCAGCCGGGTGGTGGTCTCGTTTCCGGCCCCGGCCACCAGCATCACGTACATCAGCAGCTCGTCGCGCGACAGCCGCCGGGTGGTGCCGGATTCGTCGGTGAATTCGACGTTGAGCAGTTCGGTCATGATGTCGTCGGACGGGTGCTCGACGCGCCAGTCGAGGTAGTCGGCGAAGATCGAGCCGTCGTCGAAGCCCTCGGACGCAACCGTCATCGGCTTGCCCGCTTCGGTGCGCATGTTGTCATTCGAGCGGTCCCGGATGATCTCCTGATCGGCTTCGGGAATGCCCACCAGCATGCCGATGACCCGCATCGGCATCTGCGCGCCCAGGTCGGCCACGAAATCGAGGCGGCCGGTGCCGATCAGCGGATCGAGGCAACGCGCGCAGTACTCGCGGATCTTGGATTCGAGTTCGGCGATCTTGCGCGGCGTGAACATCCGGGCCAGCAGTTTGCGGTGGATGTCGTGGATCGGCGGGTCCTCGAACAGAATCAGTCCCGGCGGGATCGGGGTGTTGGCCTTGATCAGCTCCAGAATCGCGCCGCGCGCCGAGCTGAACGTCTGGTGATCGACCAGGGCCTTGTTGACGTCGTCGAAGCGGCTCAGCGCGTAGAAGTCATGCTCGGCGTTGTAGTACAGCGGCGCCTCTTCGCGGAGCCGGCGAAACATCGGGTACGGATCACTGTTGAGGTCAATGTCATACGGGTCGTAGCGCGCTTCGTCGGTGGTGGTCACCGTCATGTTGTCCGTCCCTCGTGTCGGTGAGAGCTGTGGTCTACAGGCCGGCGGTGACCGGAGCCGCCACCGGGGTGAATTCCAGGTGCAGTTCGGTCAATCCGCGCAGGATGAAGGTCGGCTCAAAGGTGAACCGGCGCTCGCCTGCCGGGCCGTGCCGGGTCTCGTCGAGCCGGATGTCGGTCATCCGATCCAGGATTCGTTCCAGCGAGATACGGCTCTCGGCGCGCGCCAACGGTGAACCCGGACAGGTGTGGCTGCCGCGGGCGAATGCCAGGTGCTCGCGCACATTGGGGCGGTCGATCCGCAGCTCGTGCGGGTCCTCGAACTTGCGGGGGTCGCGGTTGACCGCCCCGGGGAACATGACCACGACGGTGCCGGCCTTGAGCTCCACCCCGCCCAGCGTGGTGGTCTTGCGCACCAATCGGGGGTCGGTCTTCACGGGGCTTTCCAGCCGCAGGGTCTCCTCGAGGAAGTTCGGGATCTTGCTGCGGTCGCTGCGCAGCTGCTCGACCAGGGCCGGGTCCTCGGCCATGAACCGCAGTGCGGCACTGAGCAGTTTGGTGGTGGTCTCCTGGCCGGCGCCGAACAGGAACGTGGCGCTCTTGACCACGTCGATGATCTCGGGAGTCGAGCCGTCCTCGTAGGTGGCGGTGGCCAGATCGGTCAGCACGTCGCCGCGCGGGCTCTCCCGCCGGTCAGACAGGTAGCGGCTGAACTTGTCGTCCAGCCAGGCCAGCGGGTCGTGGGCCAGCTCCTCGTGGTCCAGCGATCCGATGCGGGCCCCGGGCTGTGGTGCGCCCAGCACTTCCTGGAATACCGGCCGGTCCTCTTCGGGTACACCGAGCAGGTCGGCGACCACCAGCAGCGCGAACGGCCTCGCGTACTCGGAGAGGAATTCGCAGCTGCCGCTGTCGATGAAGTAGTCGAGCTGGCGGTCGGCCAGCCGCCACATGAAGTCCTGGTTCTCCTTGAGCCGTTTCGGAGTGAGCAGTCGGTTCAGCAGCGACCGAGCCTTGGTGTGCATCGGCGGGTCCATCGTCACCATGTGCTCGGTCATCGGCATCAGGTGGCGGTTGGCCTCGATCTGCTCGCTGATGTCGTCGCCCTCGGGAGTGAACGGCAGCGGCGGAAAAGGCCCGCCGACAGCGACCAGGTTGGAGTAGGTGTCGGAGTCGCGGTAGATCTCGTTGGCCTCTTCGTGGCCGGTCACCGCGACCACGTCGTACACGCCCAGCGGAGTCACCGGGTTGCGGGCCCGCAGGTAGTCGAAGTACGGGTGCGGATCGGGCACCAGGGACTGATCGGTGAAGAAGTCGATCGTCGCGAAGTCAGTCAACGGGGACCTCTCTGCAGAACGGGCTGACAGCTGCTGTGCACCTGCTTAGCATGGGCGGGGTTGGGGGGTCAAGGGTTGCGACGCCACTACGATGGCCGCCGAAGGTGTAAAGGTGACGACAACGATGCGGAGCGAACGGTATGCCCGAATCGGCTAAGGGACAGCGCAGAATTGGCGCCCCGGACGCGAAGAACCGGACCCTGTTGCTCGACGCTGCGGAAGAGCTGCTGCTGACCGCCGGCGCCGGCGCGGTCAGCTCCCGTCGCGTCGCCGAGCGGGCGGGCCTCAAGCATCAGCTCGTGCACTACTACTTCCGCACCATGGACGACCTGTTCCTGGCGATGTTCCGCCGGCGAGGCGATCAGGGTTTGGCCGAACAGGCGGCGGTGTTGGCGTCGCCGCAGCCGCTCTGGGCGCTGTGGCGATTCAACACCGATCCGGCCTGGACGGCGTTGACCATGCAATTCATCACCGTGGCCAACGAGCGCGAGGCCCTGCGGGCCGAGATCGCCAATTACGCCGAACGGCTGCGCGCCGAACAGATCGCGGCGGTATCCGGGCTGTTTGCCCGGTACGGCGTCGACGACGCGGAGTTCCCGCCGACCGTGCTGATGGTGCTGATGACCAGCGCCTCGCGGATGCTGATCATCGAGCAGGAGGCGCTGGGCATGACCCTCGGCCACGCCGAGACCGTGGAGTTCGTCGAGCGCTGGCTGCAACGGCTCGAGGGGGACCCGCCGCCGTACGCGCCGCTCGCCGGCGTCGCACTGGCCTCGGGGCCCGTCGAGCATTAGCGCTGCTTCCTGCCTTGTTGGAGGCGATCCGCGGCCTCCCAATGCTCGTCGGCGACCCACAACCGGGCGAACGCCGCCACCGCCTCGTCCGCCGAGGCGCCACCGAGCACCCGTTTGATCTCGCCGGCCGACGGGTTGGCCAAGGACCGGGCCAAGGCGCGCCATTCGGCGTCGAAGGATTCCCGGGGAACCACCCGGTTGATCAGGCCGATGCGTTCGGCCGCCGGAGCGTCCAGCATGGTTCCGGTGCCGGCCAGCAGCAGCGCCTGACTGTGTCCGACCAACTTGCCCAGCCGCTCGGCGCCACCCCAGGCCGGCATGATCGCCAGCGACACCTGATTGAACGCGATCTTGATGTCCGCGGCGGCGATGCGGATGTCGGCCGCGACCGCGACTTCGGCGCCACCGCCCAACGCGTGGCCGTTCAGGGCGGCGATCACCGGTGCCGGAAACGCGGCGATCCGATCACACAGCGTGCGCATCCGCCAGGCCATGGTCGCCGCTTCGGCCTCGGTGCGCAGGGCGGCGAGCTGCTTGAGGTCGCCGCCGGAGACGAAAGCCCGGTCGCCGCCGCCGGTGATCACCAGCGCCTGCGCCCCGGCGACCTTGTCCAGCGCCCGGTCGAGTTGGTCCATGGTCTCCGGCGCGATGGCGTTGCGGGCCTGGGGCCGGTCGATGGTGATGATGGCCAGGCCGTCATCCAGTTGCACGTCCAGCTCGTCCGGACAGTCCTGGCCCATGGCTCTCCACTCAAGATATTGGCATTCTCAAAAACGGAGAATAGCATCGCGGGCGAGATGCGAAAGATTCCTGCCGACCTGGTTCGGCGCTACGAAGAGCAGGGCTGGTGGACCCGCGAAACCCTCGGTGACCTGCTCGCGGCCGGGCTGGCCGCGGGTGCCGAGACCGGCTTCGAGGTGCATTCGGCGGTTCGGCCGTGGCGGGGAAACTTCGGTGACGTGGAGCTCGTTGCCCGCCGGTTGGCGGCCGGGTTGCGAGCCCGCGGAGTCGGCCCGGGTGACGTGGTGGCCCTGCAGCTGCCCAACTGGATGGAGGCCGCCGCGGCGTTCTGGGCGGCGGCGTTTCTGGGTGCGGTCGTGGTGCCCGTCGTGCATTTCTACGGCCCGCGGGAGTTGGGCTTCATCTTGTCGGCCAGCCGGCCGCGGGTGTTCATCACCGCCGAACGATTCGGGCGGATGAGTTTTCGTCCCGAGCTGTGCGCCGACGTCCCGGTTGTCGGCGTGGTGGGCGGGAACGGTGCGAGCGTCGTGGGTCAGAACTTCGAGGACCTGCTCGCCGATGAACCGATGGCGGGCACGCTCGATGCCGACCCCGGGGCGCCGGCGTTGATCGCGTTCACCTCCGGGACCACCCGCGAACCCAAGGGTGTGATCCACAGTCACCAGACCCTGTGCTGCGAGACGCGCCAGTTGCTGGCCAACTACCCGAAGGACCGCGGCCGGCAGCTGACCGCCACTCCGGTCGGACACTTCATCGGCATGGTCGGGGCGTTCCTCATCCCGGTGCTGGAGGGGGCGCCGATCGATCTCGCCGACGTCTGGGATCCCGCCCGGGTGCTGGCGCTGATGGCGGAGCAGGGGGTGTCGATCGGCGGTGGGCCGCCGTACTTCGTCACCAGCCTGCTCGACCATCCGGACTTCACCGACGAGCACCTGAGCCATATCCGTCACGTCGGCCTCGGTGGGGCGACGGTGCCCGCCGCCGTCACCCGCCGACTGGCCGAGCTGGGCATCTTCGTCTTCCGCTCCTACGGCAGCACCGAGCATCCGTCGATCACCGGTTCGGGCCCGAACGCCCCGGAGCACAAGCGGTTGTTCACCGACGGCGACGCCCGGCCGGGTGTGGAGCTGAGGCTGGCCCCCGACGGCGAAATCCTGAGCCGCGGACCCGACCTGTGCCTGGGCTACACCGATGACGCGCTGACCGAGGCGGCGTTCGATGCCGAGGGCTGGTACCACACCGGCGACATCGGAGTGCTCGACACCGACGGGTATCTGACCATCACCGACCGCAAGGCTGACGTGATCATTCGCGGTGGCGAGAACATCAGCGCGGTGGAGGTCGAGGAGGTCCTGCTGGCGATGCCGGCGGTGGCCGAAGCGGTGGTGGTCGCGGCGCCGGATGCCCGGTTGGGGGAGCGGGCGGTCGCGGTGCTGCGCCTCAAGCCGGGATGCGTGCTGCCGGCCCTAACGGAAGTGCGGGAGCACTTCGAGCGGATGGGCGTCGCGCGGCAGAAGTGGCCCGAGGAATTGCGGGAGGTCGAGGACTTCCCGCGCACCGCCAGCGGCAAGGTGCAGAAGTACCTGGTGCGCAAACAGCTCGCCGAGAGTGTTGCAACGACACCTTTATGAGAATAAGATTCTCATGAACCGAAAAGGAGCATTTCATGGGTCAACTGTCACATCGCGTGGACGTCCCGTTCCCCTTGTTTGATGCGGATAACCACCTTTACGAGCCGCCGGAAGCGCTGACCAAGTACCTGCCCAAGGAGTACAAGGACGTCGTCCAGTACGTAGAGGTGAACGGGCGCACCAAGATCGCCATCCGCGGCCAGATCAGCAACTACATCCCGAACCCCACCTTCTCGGTGGTCGCCAAGCCGGGCGCATGGGAGGAGTACTTCAAGTACGGCAACCCCGACGGCAAGAGCAAGCGCGAACTGTTCGGCGAACCGATGAAATCCATCCCGGCGTTCTTCGAGCCCGCCCCTCGGCTGGAGCTGATGGATGAGCTGGGTATCGATCGCTCGCTGATGTTCCCGACCCTGGCCAGCCTCATCGAGGAGCGGCTGCGGGATGACCCGGTCACCATCCACGTCATCATCCACGCGCTGAACCAGTGGCTGGACGAGGTCTGGGGCTTCAACTACCAGAACCGCATCTTCACCACGCCGGTCATCACGCTCCCGATCGTCGAGAAGGCGATCGAGGAACTGGAGTGGGTGGTCAAGCGCGGCGCCCGGGCGATTCTGATCCGTCCGGCCCCGGTGCCCGGCTTCCGCGGCCCGCGTTCGTTCGCGCTGCCCGAGTTCGACCCGTTCTGGGAGAAGTGCGTCGAATACGACGTCTTCATCGGGATGCACTCGTCGGACAGTGGCTACTCTCGCTACACCTCCGAGTGGGACGGTGCGGTCGAAGAGATGCTGCCGTTCCAGACCAACGCCATGGGCATCCTCAACGAGTGGCGCCCGATCCAAGACGCGGTGGCCTCGTGGGTGATCCACGGTGCGCTGTTCCGGCACCCGAAGCTGAAGGTCGGCATCGTGGAAGCCGGCTCCAAGTGGATGTTCCCGCTGTTGGACTCGATGGCCGAGGTCTACCGGAAGGCGCCCGAGGCGTTCCTCGGAAACCCGATGGAGGAGATCAAGAACCGGATCTACGTCAGCCCGTTCTACGAGGAGGGCATCGACGACTTGATCAACCTGGTCGGTGTGGACCAGGTGCTCTACGGTTCGGACTGGCCGCACCCGGAGGGCCTGGCCGAGCCGACCCACTACATCACCGCGCTGTCGCATCTGCCCATCGAGGACCAGGCCAAGATCATGGGCGGTAACCTCGGTCGGCTCGTCACCGTCTAGGGGTGCCACGCTGGGAGACCATCCCCGAGATGGTCCTGAGCGTCGGCGATCGCTTCGGGGATGCCGAAGCGATCGTCGACGGCCCGGTGCGGCTGAGCTTCACGCAGCTGGCTGACCGGGTTCGTTGTGCGGCAGGTGCCTTCGCCTCGGCGGGTGTGGGCAAGGGCGATCGGGTGGCGATCTGGGCGCCGAATTCGGCGGCCTGGATCATCGCCGCCTTTGGGCTGCTGACCGCCGGCGGGATCCTGGTTCCGGTCAACACCCGGTTCAAACCGAGCGAGGCCGACGACATCATCCGTCGTAGCGGCGCCAAGCTGGTGCTGGTCGAGAAGGGCTTTCTCGGACTGGATTTCAGCGCCCCGCCTGGGGTTCCGGTAATTGACCTGAAATCAGACTTCCTGAGCAGCGGTTCGCCGTTGCAGCGCAGCGTCGACGGCGGCGACATCGCCGACATCATCTTCACCTCGGGCACCACCGGTCGGCCCAAAGGCGTCATGATGACCCACCAACAGAACCTGCGGCTCTACGCCGAGTGGTGCGATCTGGCCGACCTGCGCGAGGGCGACCGGTATCTGATGGTCAACCCCTACTTCCATACGTTCGGCTATAAGGCGGGCTGCATCGCCGCGTGCATCCGGGGCGCCACCATGGTGCCGGTGCGGGTCTTCGACGTCGATGCCGTGCTGGAACTTATTGAAGCAGAACGCATCACCATGCTGCCGGGGCCGCCGACGCTGTATCAGTCACTGCTGGACGCCGGCGGAACACACGACTTGTCATCGCTGCGGGCCGCGGTCACCGGCGCCGCAGACATCCCGGTGGACCTGATCCGCAGGATCCGCAACGAGTTGCCGTTCACCTCCATCATGACCGGATACGGGCTGACCGAAGCCGGCACGGTGACGGCTTCCCGGCGTGGCGACTCGTTCGAGGACATCGCGACCACGGCCGGTCAGGCATGTGAGGACATCGAAGTCCGCATCGCCGGCGATGCTGAAGCCGGTGAGGTCCTGGTGCGCGGCTACAACGTGATGGTCGGCTATCTCGATGACCCGGCTGCTACCGCCGAGGCCATCGACGCCGAAGGCTGGTTGCACACCGGGGATGTCGGCACGCTGGACGCCGCCGGCCGGTTGCGGATCGTCGGCCGCAAGAAGGACATGTTCATCGTCGGCGGCTTCAACGCCTATCCCGCCGAGATCGAGGGTTTCCTGCTGGAGCATCCGGGGATCTCGCAGGTCGCGGTGATCGGGGTGCCCGATGAGCGGATGGGCCAGGTGGGCAAGGCGTTTGTGGTCACGAACGCCGCGGAGTCGCCGATCTCCGAGGCGGAGCTGATCGCTTGGAGCCGAGACCGGATGGCCGGGTTCAAGGTTCCGCGCTCGGTGTGTTTCGTGAACACACTGCCGCTGAACGCCACCGGCAAAGTGGACAAGTCTCAGCTGGAGGCAAGGGCTCTTGAGGCCGGGGCGTGACGCGCTGTGTACGTCTGCTTGTGCGCTGGGGTGACCAGTCAGCAGGTGATCGACGCAGCCCGGGCCGGCGCCTCAACCACCAAGCAGGTCGGTGAGTGCACCGGCGCCGGCACGGTGTGCGGACGTTGCCGGAACAACATCCGGGCGCTCATCGCAACGGCCCTCCAGGAATCCCGCACGCTGACTTAAGTCATCCAATGCGCGCGGAGACGCTGAGGCGCTACTGTCGTGGCCGTGGCGGACAAGCCAGAGAAGATGACGGCGCGCGAAGCCCGGCGGCTGCAGACCCGCGAGCGGCTGCTGGGTGCGGCGACCGCGGAGTTCAAGCGCACCGGGATGGCTCAGGCCGACGTCGGCGCCATAGTGGCCGCGGCCGGCGTCGCGCACGGCACGTTCTTCTTCCATTTCCCCACCAAGGAGCATGTGCTGCTGGAGTTGGAGCGCCGGGAGGAAGAACGAATCACCAAGCAGTTCGAAAAGTTTCTGGTCGAGCACCAGGGTCTTTCCGACATCTTGAGTGAGTCCGCGCGTCTGATCATCGATTTGGAGAAGCGCCTGGGCGATCCGCTGTTCACCGAATTCCTAGCGCTGCACTTCTCGCCGACTCGACCGCCTGCTGAGAACGGCGAGCATCACCCGCTGATCGTGCTGATCGCCGAGCGTATCGACGTGGCGCGGGAACGCGGCGAAATCGACGACGACGTCATCGCGATGAACAGCGCCGTTTTCTTCCTGCTCGGTCTCTATGCGCTACTCATCACCACGCACGACTGGCCGAACCGGCCGGAGTTGGTCGCCGACTACGTGGCCAGGACCTTGCGTGGCCTCGGCGCCGACCGCGGGCCCCAGTAAAAGTCATTGACTTAAGTCAGTGATTTCCTTACCGTCGTAGGCGTGCGACGGCTACCGCAGGACGGGTCCGGGCTGGGGCTCGACGAGCACCTGGACCTGTCGCGAGCCGCCCAGCGTCGAGCAGACCGCTGGATGATCTCCGGCGGCATGCTCATCGGCACGGCGGCGGCCGGTGTCTTCGGCCTCCCGCTGTTCCTGCGCGGAATCTGGTTGCAGGGCAAGGCTGCGCGTGACGGACTGACCGTGCGGCCCATGCTCGTGACATTGCTGGGCTACCTGGTCATCATCGATGCCGCGATCAACGCCGTGGGCTGGGCGCTGGACATGGTGGCCAACCACACCCTGCTGGCCCGGGTGCTGCTCAACGGCTGGGGCGCGATGTTCGATGCCGGCTATTTCTGGCACTACAACGAGCTGTGGATCGGTGGGGCTGCCGGCCCGGGGGAGAAGGGCTGGGAGATCGGGCTGATCTTCACGGTCTTCACCATGCGGATCGCCGCGGCGATCGGATTTCTGCAGATGAAGCGGTGGGGTCATCAGTGGATGGTGGTGACCTGCTGGATGGGCGTAGTGATCTGGCTCGGCTACGTGTTCAACATGACCATGTATGCCGATGTGCGCTACGCCGGTGTGGTGTTCCCGGTGATCGGCTGGTGGCTCTACGACATCTTCTACATCACACCGTTTTTGGCGATCCCGTACCTGCACACCGTCAACCGGGAGATCTTCTCCGACTGATCAACGATAGGAAGTCCTGATGGCCTGGCTCTGGGAAATTCTCCGTTACGTCGCCGCGTGGGGCGGAACGTGTTTGATCATCGCGTTCTGGTACTGGATGTTCTCCAGCATCGGAACCTTTTGAGCCAGCCGTGGACCCCCTGGCGCTCGAGACCAGCTGCGCGCTGACGGCGGTCGCACTGAGCGACCGGCGCCGCGAAGGCGCGCGGTTGATGACCGGCGCCCGAAGAAGCTTCAGCCTGAACCCGAACCTGTCCACCGTCTATGTGCCCCATCCTGCGGAGCCGGGCTGGACTCGACGGACGCTGACCTGCGGGGTGGCGCTGCAATGTTCACCCTCCAAGGAGCGAATCGCGCAGTACCGGTTGGCCGACCTGTCGCCGCGTGAGCGTCTGGCCCTGACCTTCGTCGAGTCGCAGGTGGCCCTCGGCTGGGTTGCCGGGCGGTGGCCGGGACTGGTGGCTGAGCTGCAACGGATGCTGCCGGATCTCGATCCCGCCGATCCCGAGATGCCGGCCGCCGAGATGGTCGATCGCGCGATCGCCTTGGCGCGCACCCGGCAACCGCTGGCCGGGCATTCGCTGACGGGGACACTGCCGGCCGCTTGGACCGGACCGGGGCGCCTGGCCTCCTCGGTGCGTCGCCTCGGCCGGATGCCGTGGTCCAGCAACGAGAAACGGCGCCCACGTCCGTATTCGGTACCGGTGGGCGGTGACGGGGGTGTTCGCAACACCACCATGCCGCCGCCGAGCCGGCCCGAAGACGACGATCGCTTTCTCGGTCGTGACCGCAGGCCGGGCATCCCGTACCCGGAGTGGAACCTGCACACCGGCGCCCTGTTGCCAGACCACGTCGCCGTAGTGGAATTCAACCGGCGAATACCTTCAGGCGAGCCGTCCCCGGCCGCGGTCGATCTGCGTAAGTGGTTCGAACAACACACCGTCCGCGCCATGACCAATCGGCTTGCCGATGGATCCGATCTCGATGTCGACGCCTACGTCGGCTACCGACTCGACGTGGCGGCCGGCACGGCCGGCGAGCCCCGGATCTTCCGGGACCTGCTGCGCGCGGACCGGGACGTGACCACAGCGGTGCTGCTCGATGCGAGCTCGTCGCTGGGGGTGCACGGTGGCCGGTTGTTCGGCCTGGAGCTCGCCTGCGCGGACGCGCTCTCGGCGGCGATGACGCGCGCGCGTCAGCGCCACGGCATCTTCGCGTTCACCGGCAACACCCGCCACCACGTGGAAGTGCACTGCCTCAAGGACTTCGGCGACCGGAGGTTCGTGGCGCCGAGCGCGCTGGGACTTTTGACCGGCGGCTACACCCGGCTGGGCGCCCCGCTGCGGCATCTGACCAGCCGGCTGCTGACGCAGCCTGGCGGACGGCGGCTGCTCATCGTGATCGGCGATGGGCTGATGTCCGACGAGGGCTACGAAGGTCGATACGCCTGGGCCGATGTCGCGCACGCCGTCGAAGAAGCCGAGGAGGCCGGCGTCTGCGTGTACTACGTCGGGGTCGGACCCGTGCGCGTCGATCCGCTGCCCGAGGTGTTCGGACCGCGCCGCTCCCAACGGATTCGGCGGGTCGCGGAGCTACCGCGCGTACTGGCCCACGTACACCGCGAACTGACCGCAGCATGACCGACGACGTGCGAGGAGCCCGATGAGCAGCGATGTCTACTTCGCCAACGGCAACGAGGTGCAGTTGTTCGAGAAGGCCTACCGCCGCCGAATCCCGGTGATGCTCACCGGCCCGACCGGCTGCGGCAAGACCCGGCTCGTCGAGCACATGGGCCAGCTGCTGGGGCGCCCCGTGGTCACCATCAGTTGCCATGACGACCTGACCAGCTCGGACCTGGTGGGCCGGTTCCTGGTGTCCGGCGGTGACGTGGTGTGGACGGACGGACCGCTGACCCAAGCGGTCAAGGCCGGTGCGATCTGCTACCTCGACGAAGTCGTCGAGGCGCGGCACGACTCGCTGGCCATTCTGCACTCGCTGACCGATCACCGGCGCAGCCTGTACCTGGATCGTGCCGGCGAAACCATCACGGCGCCGGACACCTTCATGCTGGTCTGCTCCTACAACCCCGCCTACCGGAGCTCGCTCAAAGAGCTGAAGCCCTCATTCCGGCAACGGTTCGCCACGCTGCCCATGCAGTACCTGCCGCCGGAGCGCGAGGCGCAGGTGATCGTCGCCGAGACCGGCATCGAGTCACAGATCGCCGGTCGGCTGGTGCGGTGCGCCACCGCGCTGCGCACCGCAGACCAGGCGTTGCACTTCGAACCGCCGTCGACGCGCACGCTCGTCAACGCCGCGCAGCTGGTCGCCGCCGGCGCCCCCGAACTGGAGGCGGCCGAAGCGTGCATTCTCGCGCCGCTGACCACCGACGGCGGAATCCACGACGGCCTGCGTGAAGTGGCCGCCAGTGTGCTCACCGCTCAGGCCGAGCGCCACTAGGAAAGGAAGTCGCAGAACATGGACCAGCAAGAACGCAACCGCAAGCGAGCCCTGATCGTCTTTCAGATCTTCATCTACGGCTACCTGGCCATCATGTTCGGCATCCAGCTGTACATGTCGTTCGCGCGGGGATGGTGGCAGCTGTGAGCGCGCCGGCTTCGGCGACAGACTTCGCCGCGCTCGACGATCATGAGACGCAATCGCGTGCCGCCCAGCGCCGAGCCGACCGCTGGATGATCGCCGGCGCAGCGTTGATGGGAATGTGGGTGCCGGGCATCATCGGCTTGCCGATCTTCCTGCGCGGCGCTTGGCTGCAGCGGCAATCACTGCACGCCGGCTTGGCCGTACGGCCGATGATCGTCACCCTGATCGGATACCTGGTGCTGATCGACGGCATGCTCAACAGCCTGGGTTGGTCGCTGGACCTGGTCGCCAACCACACCCTGATCAACCGGGTCCTGATGGTCGGCTGGGGCGGCATGTTCGATGCCGGCTATTTCTGGCACTACAACGAACTCTGGATCGGCGGCTCAGCCGGACCCGGCGAGAAATCCATGGTCTTCGGCATGATCCTCACGGTCTTTGCGATGCGCTGTGCCGCCGCGATCGGGTTCCTGCAGATGAAGCGCTGGGGCCACCAATGGATGATCGTCACCTGCTGGATGGGCGTACTCATCTGGATTCTCTACGTGTTCAACATGACCATGTATGCCGATGTGCGCTACGCCGGTGTGGTGTTCCCGGTGATCGGCTGGTGGCTCTACGACATCTTCTACATCACACCGTTTTTGGCGATCCCCTACCTGCACACCGTCAACCGGGAAATCTTCTCCGACTGATCAAGGAGCCCCACGATGGAAACACCTTCCGCCGACGCACTGCCGCCGGGCACCACCCCGTACTACGCACGGATGCACAAGTGGATCAAGCGCGCCACCTTGGTCTGCCTGGTGGCGCTCGTCATCGAGGGCGCCTTCACCCTGCCGTTCATGGCGGTGTACTACGGCTACCCGACGCTGAGCCTCACCCAGATCTGCAGTGAACTGCTCAAGACCCGGTTCTCCGACGACACCCTGGAGTGCAAGCACCCCTACCCGCCGCTCGGGCCACCAGAGGGGGCTGCAGGCAAGGCCAGTGCCCAAGACGAGTGGGGTATCCAGCCCGTTCCCCACTACCACCGGCTGCGTTTCCGGGAACTGGTGCGCATTCACAACGAGCGGATTGCGCAGCAGGACTAGCGCCGCCCGGGTCCGACCGGGCCGGGGCCGACGGGGCCCGGTCCGGCCGGGCCTACGCCGGCGGGGCCAACAACGCCACCAGGTCCCGCGGGGCCGCCAACACCGACGCCGAACGGTCCGACGGGTCCGACGATCGGATGCGGGTCTACGCCCCCGGGCTCGCACTGATTTGTGTCTGTGTTGAAGTACATGCCGTAGCCGCAGCCATCTAGCGGGTCGGCCAGGCTGACGGCGGGTGAAGCGAGTCCGATCAGGGCCGCTGATGTCACAGCAAGGGCAAATGCCGGCATCGTGGCGCAATGCCGCAGCGCTGAACTCATTGCCGTCCTCCTGTTGTCATCGGGGCGCTGCTAACGGTGTCAGCCGGTCACCATAGTCGTGCGTAATCGGATCTAGGGGTGGATCAGTGGAATACGATCCGCCGACCTTGACGACGACAGTTCCCGTGACGAACAGGCACCCCGTTCAGTACTGGGTGCAGCCCTGATCCACCGGAATCGCGGCGGCGGTGACAAGGTGCGAGTCGGCGCTGGCCAGCCAGCACACCGTGCCGGCGATGTCCTCCGGTTCGGCCACCCACGTGGGCAGGAAAGGCGTGAGCATCTGAGACAACTGCGGGTTGGTCTCCATGGCCTGGTTCAGCGCACTCATCATGTCGCCGGTGCCCATGTCGGTGTTGACCGGACCGGGGTGCACGCTGTTGACCCGAATTGCGTGCTTGCCCAACTCAGCGGCGAACGCGCGGGCCATTCCGGTGACGGCGTGTTTGCTGGCCGTGTAGTGGACCATGAACGGCTGCATCTTGATGCCGGCGGCCGAACTGATCAAGATGATCGAGCCGCCGCGCTGCCCGGCGATGATGTGCGGTGCGCCGGCCATCACAGTGTTCCAGGTGCCAGTCACATTGATGTCCATGACATCGCGAAAGTTCTCCGGCGAGATGGCATCCCACGCTTGGGGGGCAGCAACACCGGCGTTGGCGACGATGATGTCCAGCCTCCCCAGTGTGCTCACGCCGTCGGTGACCGCCTCACACAAGCCGTCGTAGTCACGGGTGTCGACGATCGAGGACACCATGCGCTGCCCGGTGGCCTCCACCAGCCGGACGGTTTCGGCCAGATCTTCCGGGCTTGCCGGGTTGTACGGCACGCAGTCGGGCAGTTTCCCGGCCACGTCGACCGCGATGATGTCGGCTCCCTCGCCGGCCATCCGTACCGCGTGGGCGCGTCCCTGTCCCCGTGCCGCGCCGGTGATGAATGCCACCTTGCCGGTCAGTCGTCCTGTCATATCCGTTCCCTCCGTTGTTGGTTCACGCCTAGGTCGACGTGGCACCCAGTGCTCAACATGTCCCGTACCCGCCGTTTGTCGACTTTGCCGGTCGGCCCATGCGGGATGGCATCGGGCCCGGCGACTATCAGCCACACGGTCGGCACCTTGAACGAGCTCAACAGATCTCGACACCGGTCGCGCAAGTCATCGATGGTCAGCCCATCGCCGGCCACCACCGCTCCCACCCGGCTCCGGTCTCCGTCGGGCACGTTGGTGACGACCGCGGCCTGGACACCGGCGATGCCGCGCAGGGCCGTCTCGACTTCGCTCGGATAGACCGTGGCGCCGCTGACCTTGAACATGTCGTCGGATCTGCCGTGGTAGAACAGGAACCCGTCGTGATCGAGCCGGCCCAGGTCGCCAGTGGGGTAGAAGCCGTCGACCGTGAAGACGTCCTCCCGGGTGCGACGGCAGATGCCGCGCAGCGTGTGCGGCCCGCGCAGCTGGATCATCCCGACCGTGCCGGCGGGCACCGGCACGCCGGTGTCGGTGTCGACGATCCGAACGTCCATGCCCGCGAACGGCTTACCGCAGCTGCCCCACGCCGAACGCGGTAGGTCGGTGTCGGCGGCGTAGCCGCAGTACGGCCCGAACGCCTCGGTCATCCCGAACAGGTTGGCCCTCGCCCCGGGCTCGGGGCGCAACTCCGGCGGCAGCAGCGCCTCCAGACTGCCCGGCCGCAACGCCGACAGGCCGGCGGTACCAGCGTGGCGGGCCAGTGCCGCGGCCTGGTCCGGCCAGCCGCGGAACAACGTGACCCGCTCGGACTCCAGCAACTGCAAGGTGGTCTCCGGCTTGGGAAGCTCCTCGGTGACCAGGGTGGCCCCGGCCAGCAGCGCCGACAGCACCCCGCCACCGAAGCCGCCGACCCAGAAGAACGGCATCGGCAGATACAGCCGGGTGTCGGCGTCGATGCAGCGGGCGGCCAGTCCGGACCGGACCGCGCCCAAGGCGCTGCCGTGCGAATGCAGCACACCCTTGGGCGGGCCGCTGCTGCCGGAGGTGAACATGATCAGCATCGGGTCGGCGGGGGTCACGGTCGCGGACAGCGCCTCAACGATTCTGGCGGGGCCGTCGCCGGCGGCGGCCGACGCCAAGCTTTGAGTGGACCAGACATGCTGCAGCGCAGGAAGATCCGCTGTCAGCGACGAGTCCGCGCGTAGGTCGTCGAGATAGCGGCGGCCACGGAACTCCTCGACGCTGATCAGAAACTGCACCGCAGCGACGCGAAGCTGCGCGCGCAGTTCCGGCGGGGTCAGCAGAGTGCTCAGGGGCACCAGCACCGCTCCGATCCGGGTGAGGGCGATCGCGATGCGGACCCAGTCAACGCCGTTGGGCATGATCAACCCCGCCCGGGTGCCCTTGCCGATACCAGCCTGAACGAAGACCGCGGCCAGCTCACGCGACGTCGAGTCGAGCTCGGCATAGCTGAGTCGGTTGATCGGGTCGATCACCGCCGGTTTGCCCCGATGGAGAGCGGCATGGGCGCGGACCAGGGCGTCGACGGTCAGAGTCTCAGGCATCGAGCGCCTCCGCCAGCCGTCGCAGATCGACTTTCCCGCTGGACAGCAACGGGATCCGGGCCGCGGGGACGCTGGTGATCCGGCGCGGGATCTTGTAGGCGGACAGCTCGGTGGCAAGTCGAGCCCTTAGCTGTCCCTCGTCGATCGCGCCATCGCCGGTCACGATGACCGCGGCCACCAGCTGTCCACGGACGGGATCGGGGACGCCGAACACGTGCGCGACGGATCCGCCGGTGACGTTGGCGATGGCTCGCTCCACCTCGGCCGGAGACACATTGGCTCCGGCGGTCTTGATCACCCTGTCTCGTCGGCCCAAGAAGTAGTAGAAGCCGTCGGCGTCGGTGCGGACCAGATCGCCGGTGTGGAACCAGCCCTCGGCGTCGAAACACTCTTCGCGGCTGCGCTTGTGGTAGCGCCGCATCAGGTAGGGGCCGCGCACCCACAGTTCCCCGTCCTCGATGCGGCACTCGAACCCCGGAGCGGGTTTGCCGTAGCTACCGCGACGGTGTTCGGGCTGGTCGGTGTCGTCGTCACTGAGCAATATCGGGCCCCCGGTCTCGGTCATCCCGAGCATGCTGTGCCGCAGCCCAGGGTCGGCCGGGCGCGCTTCTGGCGCCATGATCGGGTACAGGTTGCCGCGCCGGAGGCTGGTCAGGTCTCGGTCGCCGAGGCTGGGATGCTGACTCAGGGCGGCGATACCGTTGACGAAACCATTGGTCAGCGTGGGCTTCTCGGCCTCCAGCAGGTCCAGCGTGATGGCGGGGTCGGTGGCGTTGGAACACAGCAGCGTCGATCCGGCCAGCACCGTGGCCAGCAGCGCGAACGCGAACCCGCCGATCCAAAAGAACGGCGAGTTGCAGAACAGGGTGTCCTCGGCGGTGAGTCGCCGGATCGCGTTGAGATTGCGTTGGTGGCCGATCAGGCTCGCGTGACTGTGCACCGCGCCTTTGGGCGTGCCGCTCGACCCGGAGGTGTAGATGATCGCCAGCGAGTCACCGCCGTCGACGTCGTTCTCAATGGCCTCCAGGGTGGCCTGGTCGCCCGGCGCTCCGGAGTTCTCGGCGTCGAACAGCACATGGCGCAGTTGCGGCGCGTACACGCTGAACAGCGGTGCGGCGCTGTCGATATCGACGTCGACGAGAATCTCGGCCAGCCGAGCCCGATAGTCGTGTGATCGGTACGATTCGGCCGTCAGCAGGATCCGCACGTCGCTGTGCACCAGTTGGTCACGCAGCTCGGGTGCCGTGGACGGGGTCGGGAATGGGACCACCACCGCGCCGATGCGGCCCGCGGCGAGCATGCCGACCACGAACGCTGGGCCGTTGGGATACAACAGTCCGATGTGGCTGCCCTTGCCGGCGCCCAGTGCGACGAGCCGGCGGGCCAACGCGGCGGAACGCTGGTCGGCGTCGGCGTAACTGATCCGCTCGGTGTCGCAGATCAGCAGTGGGTGGTCGCCGCGAGTCCGCGCTTGGACGCGCAGGATCTGTGGGAGGGTCTCAGTCAGCATTCTTGCTCGACATACCGATCAGCTCCCGAACCGCGCCCAGGTCGGCCTTGCCCGAAGGCGTACGCGGGATGACGTCGACGATCGCGATCTCGGTGGGAATCTCATAGCGGGCCAGTCGGCCGCGCAGAAACTCGGTCAGCGTCCCGGCGTCGGCGAAGGCTCCAGACCGCAGCTCGACCGCCGCCACCGGAGTCTGCCCGAGACGCTCGTCGGCGCGGCCCACGACGGCGGCGCCTTTGACCGCCGGATGCGCCTCCAGAGCGACCCGCACGTCATCGGGCAACACCTTGAATCCGCCGCGGATGATGGCTTGATCCGCCCGGCCCAGGATCCATAGGAAGCCGTCGGCGTCGATGCGCGCCAGATCGGTGGTCCGCATCCACTCCGCGTCGGGGCCCAGCTGGCCCGGTTTGACCTCCAGCAGCCCGGGCTGATCGGGGCCGAGTGGGGCGCCGTCGTCGTCGACCACGCGCAGTTGCGCGCCGAGGCTGGCGCGCCCGACGCTGCCGCGTTTGTCCTGCCAGTACTGCTGATAGTCGGCCAGCGTCCAGCCGGCTACGCCGCCGCCGAATTCGGTTGCCGCGTAAGAGGTGAGCACCGGGATGCCGAACTTGGCGGTGAACGCGTCGGCGTCGTCGGCGGACAGCGGAGCGGTTCCCGAGGTAACCGCACGGATCCCGGCCAGGTCCTCGCGGCTGAGGTCCGAATGCAGCACCGTGCGCAACGCGGCCGGCACCAACGAGACCGCGCGCGGCCGGCAGGTGCGTACCGCCTCGGCCCAGCGCTGCAGCTCGAATCGCTCCAGCAGCACAAAGGATCGTGCCTCGGCGATGCACTGCAACACCCGGTACACGCCACCGATGTGCACCAGCGGCGAGTTGACGATCGCGATGCCGCGTCGCAGCTGCGGTGCCGGGGCATGCTCGGGGTCGGGACCGATCACGCTGTGCGCCAACATGTCGTAACGCAGGTCGACGCGCTTGGGCGGCCCGGTGGTTCCGCTGGTCAGTATCCACACCGCCACGCCGGGGCGCCCGGAATCCGGGTTGGGCTCGCTCGCCACGTCGATCTGCGGGGCGGTGGCGAGATCGCAGATCGTCACCACGGCGGTGCGCCGTGTCGCGGTCACCAGGGCGGCCAGATCATCGGGATCCCCGATGATCACCGGCAGTTCCAGCGCCGCGATTTCGCTGCGGGTGCGGTCGTCGCCGCGGGACGGATTGATCACCACCACGCAGCCCCCGGCCAGCAGCACGCCGAGCAACGCGGCCACCTGCGGGGGGCGGTTGCGCAGCAGGATCCCGACTCGTCCACCGGCCGGTGTCAGCTCCGCGATGCGCCGCGCCAGGGTCGCGAGCTGCGACCAGGAATACCACCGGCCGTCGTATTGCAGTGCCGGTGCCTCAGGCGCCAGATCGAGCACCTCGGCAATGCGCCGGCTCAGCGGATGCGGCATCAGCGGATCCGCGGCGGTGTGGCGGGGCGCGGCGGCAGTGCGTCGAGTTCGGCCTTGCCCAGTGGGTTGCCCAGCCTGGTGTAGATCAGGCCCTGATCCAGGGCGGCACGGTACGGTTTGTCCAGCGACTCCCAGATCGCCTTCACCGTGCCCTGCGTGGCCGACGGCGGCTTGGCCGCAATCGTGGCGGCAATCTCCTGGGATCGCGTCCAGAGCTGTTCGCGCACAACGATTTCCGATACCAAGCCGATGCGCAACGCGGTGTCGGCACTGACCCGCTCATCGTTGCCCATCAGCGCGATCCGCAGGGTCTCCCCCAACCCGATTCGGCGCATCAGCCCGATCGGCTCGAGTGCGCAGACCAGTCCGGCAGAGACGTGGGAGTCGAAGAACGTGGCGTCCTGCGAGCAGATCACCACGTCGGCTTCGTTGAGGAAGTAGAACGCTCCGGCGGTGCACATGCCCTGCACGGCACAGATGACGGGTTTGAACATCTTCTGCCACTTGGGACTGAGCAACTCGCCGGGATCTTCGTGATGCCAGACGTTGTCGGGTTGTCCGTAGGAGGATTTGATGTCCAGCCCGGCGCTGAACGCCCGGTCACCGGCGGCACGCAGCACGACGGCGTTGACCTGACTGTCGAGTTTGACGATCCGCCACGCCGCGGCCATCTCCTCGCACATGGTGCGGTCGAACGCGTTGAGCCGGTCCGGCCGGTTCAACGTGATGGTCGCGACGCGCGCGGCGCGATCGAAGTCGAGCAGGATGGTGGTGAAGTCGGTGCTCATCGGCACTGCCATTCCGGTGCCCGCTTCTCGACGAAGGCCCGCGGCCCCTCCAGCGAATCCTCGGTGTGCAGGTTGCGTTCCCGGAACGACTCGGCGAGCATCTCCGCCTCGTGCAGCGGCAGGTCCAAGCCCTTGAGGATCGCAAGCCGGGTACCGCGCACTGCCAGCGGCGCGTTGGAGTTCAAGACGTCGGCGATCTCGTGAGCGCGCTCGAGCAGCCGGTCGTGTTCCACCACCTCGCTGATCATGCCGAGGTCGTAGGCTCGTTGAGCGTCCATCCGCTCGTGCTTGCCCATCATGGCCATCCGCAGCGCGATCGAGCGGGGCAGCACCCGGGCCAACCGGACCACTTCGCGCCCGGCGACCAGGCCGATCGAGACGTGCGGGTCGAAGAACGTCGCGCGGTCCGAGGCGATCACGATGTCGCAGGTGGTCACCCAGTCCAGTCCTGCTCCGCAACAGATCCCGTTGATGGCCGCCAGCACGGGTTTGGCCATCGTCCGGAACGGGGGAGTGCCCTCCTGCGGAGCCTCCCACTGCTCGTAGGTGGACAGATACGGCCGTTCATTGATCACCTTGCCGTCGCCGGGGATCTCCTTGACGTCGGCGCCGGTGCAGAACGCCCGCCCGTTGCCGGTGACGATGACCACCCACACCGCCTCGTCGCTCTCGGCCTCGGCATAGGCGGCGCGCAGTTCGGTGACCATGTGCGGGCTCAGCGCGTTGAGCGCCTCAGGACGGTTCAGTGTGATCGTGGCGGTGTGCCCGCGCACGTCGTAGTCGATGGTGTCGAACGTCGGCATGACCGATCCCTTTCCTGTCAGCGGCCGGTGAAGCCAGGCGGGCGCCGCTGCGCAAACGCGGCCAATCCCTCTTTGAAATCTCCTGTACGGCAGCTGAGCTCGAGATTGAACAGCTCCTGGGTCAGGGATTGTTGCAGCGTTGCCTGCTGTCCGTAATGCAGCGCTTGCTTGGTCAGACCGATCGCTACCGTAGGTCCCTGCGCCAAGGCGGCCAACAGTTCTTCGGTGGCGGAGTCCACGTCGGCCGGCGCGACCGCCTGGTGGATCAGCCCCCAGTCCTGCGCGGATGCGCCACTGACCTGCTCGCCGAGCAGCAACATGCGTCTGGCCCGCGCCAGCCCCACCAGACGCGGCAGCAGCCAGGTCGATCCCGAGTCGGGGCTGAAGCCGCGTGCCACAAACGGTTCCCAGAACACCGCGTCGGTGGCGGCCACGGTGAAGTCGGCGGCCAGCGCCAGGTTGCAGCCCAGGCCCACCGCCCAACCGCGCACGCTGCACACCACCGGCAGCTGGATGGTGTGGATCAGTTCGATCACCCGGTGCGCGGCGTGCGGGATGCGGCGCACCAGATCGCCGGTACGGGGTCGTTGGTCGCCGGCATTGGTGGCCACCCAGTCGGCGCCCGCGCAGAAGTCATCACCGGCGCCCCGGATATGGATGGCGCGCAACGTGTCGTCGCTCGCCGCTTCGGTGAGGGCCGTGACCAGTGCAGCGGTCATCGACGAGCTCAGGCAATTCCGGCGATCCGGGCGCGCCAAGGTCAGCCGGAGCAGCGCGCCGTCACGCAGCGCCGTCACCGCACCGTCGGGCGCGGAGCCGGACCCGGAATCGGGGGAGTCGGCCACGGTGGTGTCCACCTTTCAACGCTATATCGTGATAGCTACAGTAGGCTATACGATTAACGCGGTTCGGCGGAGAAAGGCCTATGGCGGACGGTTCGGGGAACTCAGTGATTTCTACCGGCGACGCCGCCCGTTTCGGCGAGCTGCCGCTGGCGCAGACCGTCGCGGTGGCCGGCGCCATGCGGCGCCTGACCGGGCTGCTGCTCGCGTTGGAGCATCCGCATCCGGCGGTGGACGACATGCTGACGCGGTTCAGCGACTGGGAGCGGCAACTGGCCGCCGTCGCCCCCGTCGAGGCGATGCCCCGCCTGGAGGATGCCGACGGCCAGGGCGGTCGGGTCTACCTGGCGCACGCCTTCGACGTCGGGTCGTTCAACCCCTGCTTCCCGGAGTACCGGTTCGACCACCTCGATGGTGAGACGGCCGCGGGCACAGTCACTTTCCCGCTGCCCTACGAAGGTCCGCCGGGGCTGGTACACGGCGGCTTTCTCGGGGTGTTCTTCGACTGTGTGACTCAGCATCAGAGCTGTGCGGCCGGCTCGGCCGGGCGAACCCGCTCACTGCTGGTCACCTACCGGCGTCCGACGCCGATTCTCACCGAGCTGGACTTCGACATCGTGCGAGCCGAGGTGGAGCGGGGCATCGCCTCCACCGCGCGACTTCTCCATCACGGCGAACTGCTGTGCACCGGCGAGGTCACCACGGCGGCGGCGCCGCCGAACAAATTGAGTGCCATTCGATTCGGCCGCCGACAGGATGAGGAGTCCCACCGATGAGCGCTGCCGAGACCACCGACGACCGTGTGCTATTCGATGTCGATCCCGACGGGCGCATCGCCACCATCACGCTGAACAATCCCGGCCGGCGTAACTCCTACGATGCCGCCATGCGCGACGCGGTCGCCCGCTGCCTGGACCGGGTCGCCGAGGACGACGATCTGGTCGTGGTGCTGCTGCGTGGCGCCGAGGGAGTGTTCAGCACCGGGGCCGACATGAACAACGCCTACGGCTGGTACGGCGAGCGCGGGGAGGCTCCGCAGCCGGCGGCCAAGGGCAGGCCCAGCCAACGGCGCCGGCTTACCGTGGACCGCAAATCATTTGGCTTCTACCACAATCTGATGGGCTTCCCGAAGGTCACGGTCGGTGAGATCAGCGGGTACGCGCTCGGCGGCGGCTTCGAGATGGCGCTGATGACCGACCTCTCGGTGATCGCGCGGGACACCAAGATCGGTATGCCCGCGACGCGGTTTCTGGGCCCGGCGCTGGGCAGCCTGCACATGTTCTTCCACCGCCTCGGTCCGGTGTTGGCGCGGCGGCTGCTGTTGACCGGCGACATCATCGAGGCCGCCGCGGTCGAGCATCTGGGTGTGTTCACCGAGACGTGCGACCCGGCGGCGGTGACGGCACGGGCACGGTACTGGGCGTGCAAGGCCGCGAAGATGCCCGCCGACGGAGTGGTCATCGCCAAGGAGGCATTCCGGCTCGTCGAGCAGAGCCAGGCGTATCAGGGCGAAGAGGTGGCCAGCTATCTGTTTCACGCCTACGGCACCAACTTGCAGTTCGCGCCGGGGGAGTTCAACTTCGTCAAGACCCGGGCCCAGCACGGAACAAAGGAGGCGTTCCGGCTGCGTGACGAGCACTTTCACGTACCGGAGCCGTAAGGCGGGTGGGTCCAGCAGGAACATCGTTAGCTTTACAAATCAGTCGAATAATGTAAGGTCGGAAAAATGCCTACACCTGTCATTGTCGGTGCCGTTCGCACGGCCATCGGACGTTCGTTCAAGGGGACACTGGTCAACACGCCCCCGGAGACCCTGATCACCACGGTGCTGCCCGAGGTGGTGCGGCGGTCCGGCGTCGAGCCGACCGAGATCGACGACATCATCTTCGCCGAATCCCACTACGGCGGCGGCGATCTCGCCCGCTATGCGGCAGCCGCCTGCGGCATGGAGTCGGTACCCGGCCAGTCGGTCAACCGGCACTGTGCCGGCAGTCTGACCGCGATCGGCAACGCCTCCGCGCAGATCGGTTCCGGGATGGAGCGGGTGCTGATCGCCGGTGGCGTGCAGTCGCTGTCGATGACGCCGCTGACGAACTGGCGCATCCCCGGCCCCGAGCTGAAGTTCGAGGAGCGCTGGATGCCGCCGACGCACCCGGAGACCCCGGATGCACCCACCCGCGACATGTCGATCACGGTGGGGTGGAACACCGCGCAGGCCGCCGGCATCAGCCGCGAGGAGATGGACGCCTGGGCCGCGCGCTCGCACCAGCGGGCGATCGCCGCGATCGACGCCGGCAAGTTCGTCGACGAGATCATCCCGCTGAAGGTCGAACTGCCCGACGGTTCGGTGACCGAGTTCAAGGTCGATGAGTTCCCGCGCCGTGACACCACCGCCGAGAAGCTGGCGGGCCTGAAGGTGCTGCACCCCGAGATCGAGGGGTTCTCGATCACCGCCGGCAACAGCAGCGGCACCAACGACGCCGCGGCCGCGGTCGCGCTCGTCGACTCCGACTACGCCCGCGATAAGGGCCTGACCGTGATGGGAACCGTCAAAGCCTGGGGCTCGGTCGGTGTTGCGCCCCGCGACACCGGGCTCGGCGGCGTCAAGGTGATCGGCAAGGTACTGCAGCGGGCCGGACTGTCCGTCGGCGACGTCGCGCTGTGGGAGATCAACGAGGCCTTCGCCTCGGTGCCGATCGCGGCGTGCAAGGAATACGGCATCGACGAAGAGCTGGTGAACTTCTCCGGCAGCGGCTGCAGCCTCGGTCACCCG
The DNA here is from genome assembly GCF_019645815.1 of Mycolicibacter heraklionensis. Classification (NCBI taxonomy): domain Bacteria; kingdom Bacillati; phylum Actinomycetota; class Actinomycetes; order Mycobacteriales; family Mycobacteriaceae; genus Mycobacterium; species Mycobacterium heraklionense. The sequence goes on along the minus strand of NZ_CP080997.1, from coordinate 4,070,951 downwards.
ATTGCCGCATCCGGTGCCCGGATGGTGACCACCCTGCTCTACGAACTGAAGCGGCGCGGTGGCGGCATCGGTGTGGCCGCCATGTGCGCCGGTGGCGGTCAGGGCGGCGCGGTGGTGATCGAGGTCTAGCCCGGCCGGACCCCATAGGGATAGTCGCCCGCCTTTGCGCGACAAATTGCAGCGGGCCTGTCCACGCGGTCGCAGTTGTCGCTCAAAGCCGGCCAACTGCCCTATTCCCTAAGCCGACCTATGCCTGACTAAGCGAGCCGCCCGGCTCTGGCGGGCCTGGTTCATGCTGCGAGGGTTGGAGTGATAGCTGCACCGACGATCTTGGCGTCACGGGTGGCGATAGTCAGATTGCGGCGTAATGCCTGCGCGACAATGATGCGGTCGAACGGGTCACGGTGTTCCCACGGAAGCCGGCCGGCAAGGATCGCGTCAGCGGAGTCGATCGCCAGCTCGGTGCTGCTCATGTCGGCGACGACGTCCGTCCAGGTCGACAGCAGAGCCGCACCGTCGAGGCTGCCCAGCCGCGTCTTGGTCGCGATTTCCCATGCCGAGGCAGCGGTGACCCAGATGGAGGTTCCCGGGTCGGACAGGATCGCGAGCGCTTCGGCCTCCAGGTGCGACGGCTTGCTCACCAGCCAAAGCAGCGTGTGGGTATCGAGCAGGATATTCACGCCTCGACGTCTTCCCAGGCCGCGAGTTCTGCTGCCGGCAGCGCGTCGTCGAAGTTGTCGGGCACGACGAGGCGCGGCAGCTGGCCGAACCTGCGCGGGACGGCCGTGATTGGTATGAGCTGCGCGACGGGCTGGCCATGGTTGGTGATGGTGAACGACGCACCGGCCTTGACGTCATTCAAGAGCCGGTTGAGCTGATTTTTGGCGTCCGTGCTGCTGATCGTCTCCACGGAAAGTATGGTAGCCGCGCTACGCGGGTCACGCTAGCGGCACTAGCGCGATTAGCGAGCCCCGGCCGAATTGCCCGCGCGACGCCGCGCCGGCTTGGTGTTCTTCGCGATGAGCCGTTCGGCGTGATCAAGGATGCAGTTGAGGCCGTACTCGAAGTTGGCATCGTCGGCCGCGCCGACCCGATGGCCCTGCCGAGTGGTCTCTGCAAGCAGTGGCGTCACAGCCGGGTCGATGACCAGCGCCTCCTCGAAATCGGACGGCCCCTCGGCGTCCGACGCCCGGTTCTTCTCGTAGAGGCGCTGCAGCACCACCGACCCGCGGATGTGCACCGAGACCGCCGAATAGGTGTCGAAGGCGTCCTGCGGCGATAGGCCGGCCTCCACCAGGCTGGCGATCGCGCGCTCCACCTCCCGGACACCGAGCTGTGCGGCCCGCGAGCTCAGTGCGGCCCGAATCAGGATGAGATCGCACAAGATCGGGTTGCCCAGAAACGTCGACCGCATGCTGTGCGCGTGGTTGCTCAACGTCTGGCGCCAGTCCTTGGCCTCCACGTACGGGGTGGCGAACGTGTACTGGCGCAGGGCCCGGGTTGTCATCGCGTTGAGCAGGTCGTCCTTCTTGCGGAAGTACCAGTAGATGCTCGTCACGCCGACGCCGAGATGTTTACCCAGCAACGGCATGCTCAGGTTGTCGACCCCGATCTGTTCGGCGAGCTCGAACGCGCCGTCGATGATGTCGTCAGGGTTGATCGATCCGCGTTCGCGCCGTTGCCGCTTCTCGGCGACTGGCTGCTTTGCCACTGCGGGTACCTCCAGTTCTGGTCGACACGGCCGGATTCGTCGCCGTTAAACCTAGCCGTTAAACCTACCTGTGCCCGTCGCCGCCACGGGGAATTGAGCTTCTCTTACTGTAAAGCATATGGTAAGTACTTTGGTAAACGTTGTCACAACGCCTGAAGGGTGAGTCGTGTCAGATGCGGTACTCCGCGAGCGTCGCGGTCGAATTCTCGTCATCACGATCAACCGGCCGGAGGCCCGCAACGCAGCCAATAAGGCGGTTGCCGAGGGACTGGCTGCCGCCTGCGACGAACTCGACGACACCCCCGAACTGTCGGTCGGGGTGCTCACGGGAGCCGGCGGCAATTTCTGCGCGGGGATGGACCTCAAGGCGTTCGCGGCCGGGGAATTGGCGTATGTCCCGGGGCGCGGGCTCGGCTTCACCGAGCGCCCGCCGCGCAAGCCGCTCATCTCCGCGGTCGAGGGTCACGCGGTGGCCGGTGGCACCGAGCTGGTGCTGGCCACCGACCTCGTGGTAGCCGCCAAGGACGCGAAATTCGGTATCCCGGAAGTCAAGCGGGGCCTGGTGGCGGCCGGCGGTGGTCTGTTGCGGTTGCCGCACCGCATTCCCTATCAGAAGGCGCTCGAGTTGGCTCTGACCGGCGAGAGTTTTACCGCCGATCAGGGTGCCCAGTGGGGATTCGTCAACGTGCTTACCGAACCGGGCGAAGCGTTGGACGGGGCCATCTCCTTGGCCGAGCGGATCACCGCGAACGGTCCGTTGGCTGTCGCGGTGACCAAGGAGATCATGGTGAAGGCGGCAAGCTGGAGCCCAGACGAGATGTGGCGCAAGCAAAATGAACTGATCGCGCCGGTATTCGCCTCACAGGACGCCAAGGAAGGCGCCATCGCGTTCGCTGAGAAGCGCGCACCGAACTGGACCGGCGCCTGAATCCTGGCCCCGACCGTGGGCGCGAAGCGCGCGCCGTCGCCGGCGCTGCTGCCGGTGCCCGACGAGACCCGGTCAACGTGCCCTCACCCGGCGGTTTCGCCTCCGAGGTGCTGGTCGGCTGGATCCCTCGGCGGCTCGGGTTTTCCCTGGTCGGCAAACCGGTAATTCGCTCCTGAACTGCTGACATGACTGTCTTTGACTGGATCGGCGCGGGTTGCAGAATGGTCTACTGAAAGGTATACAGTAAGAATAATTCCAGTCGGACTTCTGACGGTCGGTCGAGGCATCCGAAGCGAGGAGGTGCGGGATCGATGACCGCTGCCGACGACGGCACGCTCGTTGAGACGGGCCCCTCGGACGAGCCCGGGGTGCTCTACGACGTACGCGACGGGGTCGGGGTGATCACCTTCAACCGCCCGCAGCGGCTCAACGCCTGGGGGCCTGACATCGCGGCCGGCTTCTACGCCTCGATCGATCACGCCGAGGCGGATCCCGTGGTGCGAGCGATCGTGGTGACCGGCAGCGGCCGGGGCTTCTGCGCCGGCGCCGATTTGGGCGGCGGTGCTCAAACAGGCCCCGGCACAGACGCATCCGGCACTGACGTATCCCAGTTGGTCGGGGACCGTCACCCGCATTTTCTGACCGAACTGCGCAAGCCCGTCATCGCGGCCGTCAACGGTTCCTGCGTGGGGATCGGCCTCACCCACGCCCTGATGTGCGACGTCCGGTTCGCCGCCGCCGGAGCGAAATTCGCCACCGCGTTCACCCGGCGCGGACTGATCGCCGAACACGGGATCACCTGGATACTCCCGCGACTGGTCGGATGGGGCGCGGCGATGGACCTGCTGCTGTCCGGGCGCACCTTCCTCGCCGAGGAAGCGCGCGAGCTCGGTCTGGTCAACCACGTCGTGGCGCCCGAGCTGCTGTTGGAACGTGCGATGGACTACGCGGCCGACCTCGCCGCCAACTGTTCGCCGGCTTCGATGGCGGTGATCAAAGGACAGGTCTATCGCGACGCGCTCGACGACGTCGCCGCGGTGAGTGCGCGCGCCGAAACCCTGATGTACGAATCGCTGGCGCGGCCGGACCTCATCGAGGGAATCACCAGTTTCTTCGAGAAGCGCCCGCCGAACTTCCCGCCCCTCACTTGAGAAAGGTTGAGCACATGACTGCCGCACCTGAACGGCTCCCGTACTTGGCCGTCGACGTCGACAACCATTACTACGAGCCGCTGGACGCCTTCACTCGGCACCTGCCCAAGGAATTCCGCAGCCGCGGTGTCCAGATGGTGCAGGATGGCAATCGCACTCTGGCGGTGTTCGGCGGGGTCGTCAACCACTTCATCCCGAACCCGAGCTTCGACCCGATCATCGAACCCGGCTGCCTGGATCTGCTGTTCCGCGGCGAGATCCCCGAAGGCGTGGATCCGGCGTCGTTGATGAAGGTCGACCGGCTCTCCGAGCATCCCGAGTACCAGAACCGCGACGCCCGCGTGCAGGTGCTCGACCGGCAGCGGCTGGAGACGGTGTTCATGCTGCCGACCTTCGCCTGCGGTGTGGAGGAGGGACTCAAGCACGACATCCCCGCCACCATTGCGTCGGTGCACGCGTTCAACCTGTGGCTCGACGAGGACTGGGGCTTCGACCGTCCCGACGGCCGCGTGATATCCGCACCGATCATCTCGCTGGCCGACCCCGAAAAGGCCGTCGAGGAAGTCGAATTCGTGATCGGTCGCGGCGCCAAGCTGGTGTGTGTGCGCCCGGCCCCGGTGCCCGGCGAGGTCCGGGCCCGGTCCCTCGGCGACCCGGTGCACGACCCGGTGTGGGCGCGCCTTGCTGAGGCTGGCGTCGCAGTCGTCTTCCACCTGTCCGACTCCGGCTACATGGCGATCCCGGCGTTGTGGGGCGGCAGCGGTGTGTTCAAGGGATTCGGTAAGCGCGACCCGCTGGACATGGTGATCATGGACGATCGCGCGATCCACGACACTATCGCCTCGATGATCGTGCACCAGGTGTTCACCCGTCACCCCAAGCTCAAGGTGGTCAGCATCGAGAACGGCTCGTACTTCGTCTACCGGCTGATCAAGCGGTTGAAGAAGTCGGCCAACAACGCGCCGTACCACTACAAGGAAGATCCGATCGAGCAGCTGCGCAACAACGTCTGGATTGCCCCCTACTACGAGGACGACGTGAAGTTGCTGGCCGACACCATCGGCGTCGACAAGATCCTGTTCGGTTCGGACTGGCCGCACGGTGAGGGCCTGGCCGACCCGACCACCTTCACCGCCGACATCCCGCAGTTCCCCGAGTTCAGCGTGGAAGATACCCGAATGGTGATGCGGGACAACGCACTGACTCTGCTGGGTGATCCGAACCGTACCGCACCGGGCGTCGCCCACCTGGCAGCTTCGGTCTGACGGTGGGCGAATGGACCCTCGGCGCGGTCCTCGACGCGATCGCCGAGGCTGTGCCCGACCGGGCCATGACGATCTGCGGGGACCGGCGCAGCACGTTCGCGCAATCCGCGGAGCGCACCCGCAGGCTGGCCAACTACCTGGCCGGCCGCGGACTCGGCGCTCAGCGTGAGCGTTCGGAGTTGCGCAACTGGGAATGCGGCCAGGACCGGGTCGCGCTGCTCATGCACAACGACCTGTACCCCGACATGGTGATCGGCTGTCTCAAGGCGCGCACCGTCCCGGTCAACGTCAACCACTACTACACCCCGGCCGAAGCCGCCGAGCTCCTGGACTATCTGCGGCCCCGAGCCGTCATCTACCACGGGTCGCTGGAGGCGAAATTCGCTGACACCCTGCGGGCATCGGGTGCCGAGCTGCTGATCCGGATCGACGACGGCGCTGCCAACGGCGGCGGACTGGATGCGGTATCGCTGGACGACGCACTGGCGCAGGGCGATACCGATCAGCTGGTGGCGCCGTCCCCGGACGATCTGCTGATGATCTGCACCGGGGGAACCACCGGGCGCCCGAAGGGCGTGTTGTGGCGTCAAAGCGACATCTACGTGTCGTCGATGGTCGGTGACGACCACGCTTCGGTGACGGAGATCCACCAGAAGGTGCAGCATGCCGGTCCGCCCTGGTTCGCGCTGTCACCGCTGATGCACGCCGCCGGACTGTGGACCGCGTTCTCGGCGATCCTGAGCGGCCAGACGGTGATCCTCAACGACACCCGCACCAGATTCGACCCCCGTTCGGTGCTGGAAACCGCCGCGCGCGAGAAGGTGGGGTTGATGACCATGGTGGGCGATGCCTACGCTGCGCCGCTGGTCGACGAACTCGGCAGGGCAAGCTATGACTTGTCGTCGTTGCACTCGATCGGAACCGGTGGCGCCGCAACCAATCCGAAGTATCAGGCGGCGCTGCTGGAATTGCTTCCGCAGATCACCCTGATCAACGGGTACGGATCCTCGGAGACCGGCAACTTGGGCTTCGGGCGCAGCCAACGCGACGCGCGGCGTGACACCTTCGATCTGCGGGACGGGGGGTCGGTGGTGTCGCAGGACCGGACCCGGTTCCTGGAACCCGGTGACGCGGAAGTCGGTTGGGTGGTGCGGACCGGCCGGATCCCGCTCGGATACTTCGACGACGCCGACGCCACGGTGCGCACCTTTCCCGAGGTCGACGGCAAGCGTGTGGTGATCTCCGGCGACCGGGCCTGCATCGAGGAAGACGGAACCCTGCGACTGTTCGGACGTGATGCATTGGTGGTCAACACCGGCGGGGAGAAAGTGTTCGTCGAGGAGGTCGAGGAAGTGCTGCGTGCCCACCCCGGGGTGGCGGATGCGCTGGTGGTGGGGCGGCCCAGTGATCGGTGGGGCGAAGAGCTCGTCGCTCTGGTGGCATCGCAACCGGGTTCAACGGTCACCGACGACCTGCTGGACGCCCAGTGCCGGTCGGTATTGGCGGGGTTCAAAGTGCCGAAGGAGTTCATCATGGTGGCGCAGGTGCGTCGGCTGGGAAACGGCAAGGCCGACTACCGCTGGGCGAAACGTCAAGTGAGCGAAGAGGTGTCTGCCGGATCATGAAAGCCATCGATTGCCTGGTCAACGTGCACTTCGGCGAGCGCGAGCAGCCGTCCTGGATGACTGCGACGCGCGACGACTACTTCAAGGGCTCCAAGTCGATGTTCTCCCCGGCTGACATGTCGGCGCTGCTCGACGAGATGGACGCCAACGGTGTAACCAAGGCCGTCTTGATGGACAACCTGGTCAAACCGTCGGTGACCGCGCGAAAATTCGTCGAAGCCAGGCCGGACCGGTTCGTGCTGGCCATCGGCGGCATGAACCTGCTGCGCCCAGTGCCCACATTGCGGGAGCTGAGCGCCGTCGTCAACGACCTGCCGGTGGTCTACGCCGTGGTGGGGCCCAGCTTCTGGGGAGACGGCCAGTATCCGCCGAGTGACGCCGTCTACTACCCGCTTTACGCCAAGTGCGCCGAACTGGGTCTGCCGCTGTGCGTCAACACCGGTATTCCGGGGCCCCCTATTCCGGGCGAGGTGCAACACCCGATCCATCTCGACCGGGTGTGTGTGCGCTTTCCCGAACTGCGGCTGTGCATGATCCACGGCGCCGACCCGTGGTGGGACGTCGCGATCCGCATGCTTATCAAGTACCGCAACCTTCGGTTGATGACCTCGGCCTGGTCGCCGAAACGTCTGCCGGAAGCCCTGCTGCACTTCATGCGCACCCGCGGCGCCGACAAGGTCATCTTCGCCTCGGACTGGCCGGTGCTGCGGATGGAACGGGTGGTGCCCGAGGCGCGCGCCCTGGACCTGCCACCCGACGTGCTCGACAAGTACCTCTACCGCAATGCTGCCGACTTCTTCTTCGCCGAACGCGGCGCCGTACCCGAACAGGAGAGCTGAGATGGATCGTTTCGAACTGCGCAGGCTGGACTACAGCCTGACCGAGGACCACGTCGCGCTGCAGGCTGCCTACAAGCAGTTCTTCACCACCCACTGTCCGATCGAAACGGTACGCGCCGCAGAGGAATCCGGTTTCGACAAGAACCTGTGGGAGCGGCTGTGCGCGATGGGCGCCACCACCATGGCGTTGCCGGAGTCGGTCGGCGGCGACGGCGCCACCCTGGTCGACCTTGCGCTGGTGGCCGAGGAGGTCGGCCGCTGCCTGGCACCGGTGCCCTGGATCGACCAGGTCTGCGCCGCCCGCCTCTTGGGCCGCCTCGGTGGGTTGTCGCCGGAAGCGGACGACACTTCCGACATCGTGAGCGGGACTCGACTGATTGCGTTCGACCCGCACCAGGAGGCTGTGGCCGGACCCCGACTGCTGCCGACCGGTTCAATCGCCGACACGATCATCGTCCGTGACGGCGATTCGGTGGTGCGACTCTCTTTCGACACCCGCCCGGTCCGGGTCGACAACATCGGCCGGTTGCCGATGGCCTGGGTCGACCCGGCCGCCGCCGACTCGGCGACGGTATTGGCCAGCGGACCCGGGGCGCTGGCGGAATACCAGCGGGCACTGGATGAATGGCGACTACTCACCGCGTCCGCTCTGGTCGGGATGGTGGAGCAGACCATGACCATCGCCGCGGAGTTCGCCAAGACCCGCTACACCTTGGGTGTGCCGATCGGCACCCTGCAGGCCATCTCACACCCGCTGGCGAACATGGCCATCACAGTCGCCTCCGGCCGCAACCTGGCCTACCGCGCCGGGTGGTTCCTGGACAACGAGCCCGACGAGCGTCCGGAACTGGCGGCCTCGGCGTTCGTCTTCATGGCCGAGGAAGCCGCCAAGGCCGCCACCATGGCGGTGCACATCCAGGGCGGTCTCGGCGTTTCAGCCGAAGCCGCCGCCACCGCCTACCTGGTCCGGGCCCGAGGCTGGCCGCTGGCCGGAGGCGACCCTGGAGCCACCGCCTGCCGCATCGGCGACATCGTCGCTGCCCGTGAAACCGACTCCCGCGCAGCCGAATAGGACACCGACCATCATGGACTTCTCACGACCGCAGCTGACCGACGACGACCTGGCTTTCCGCGACGAGGTGCGCACATTCCTGGCCACCCACGTGACCGAGGACGTCAAGCGCCGAGACCGCGAGACCGGGGACAACTTCGACGAAGGCGTCCACCTGGCGCTGGGCGCGGCGGGCTACCTGGAGGCGGAGTGGAAACCCGAGGCCGACGGCGGCTTCACCCGGGTGCGCCGGCGCATCTGGGAGCTGGAGAAACGCCGCGCCCACGTGCCCTGGGTCACCTGGGGGACCACGGCGATGGTGGCCCGGTCGGTCGCGTCCTTCGGCTCGCCCGAGCTGCGCGAGGAGATTCTGCCCGGGGTCTTCAGCGGCCACATCCGGCTCTGCCTGGGCTACACCGAGCCCGAAGGCGGCTCCGACGTCGCGACCTGCAAGACCCGCGCGGTACGCGACGGTGATAACTGGATCATTAACGGCTCCAAGATGTTCACCACCGGAGCCCACAACTGCCAGTACGTCTTTCTGATCACCAACACCGACCCGGACGCGCGGAAACACAAGAGCCTCACCATGTTCCTGGTCCCGCTGAATTCGCCGGGCATCGAGATCCAGGGCCTGCGCACCGTCGACGGCGACCGGACCAACATCGTCTACTACAGCGACGTCCGCGTCGACGACAAATACCGCCTCGGCGAGGTCAACGGCGGCTGGACCGTGCTGCGCGAGCCGCTCAACGTCGAGCACGGAGCGGTGGACGCCAATCCCGACGGATTGCAGGACGTCTCGATCATGATGCACCAGGCGAACTTCATGGCCGTCGCCGTCGACAAAGCGGGCGAGGTGGCCGGGCGGTCGGGCAGTATCGCGGATCGTTCGGTGGCCTACCGGCTGGGCAAGGCGGCAGCCCGGGTCGAGGCCTCGCTGTCGGCGCCGTCCATTTTCGGACGGGTGGCGCTGGCACAGGCGATGCGCGATGTCTCGCCGGACCTGATGGACCTGCTCGGCAGCGCGTCGGCGCTGCCGATCGACACCGACGGTGCCATCGACAACGGCGCGAGCGACTACGTCTTCCGGTTCGCGCCGCTGGTCGGCATCTACGGCGGCACTCTGGAGGTGTTCCGCAACATGATCGCCCAGTACGTGCTGGGTCTGGGCAAGCCGAATTACTCTGCGCCAGTGGTCAAGACGTCGTGATGCGGCGGTGATAGCTCGACGGGGCCTCACCGGCGAATCGGGTGAACGCCCGGGTGAACGCGGACAGGCTGTCGAAGCCGACGGCGGTCGCGGTCTGTTGCACGCCTTGATCGGGCGCGGCCAGCAGCGCCATCGCCTGCAGCATCCGGGCGTGCAGTAGGTAGGTCCGCCAGGACATGCCGGTCACCGCCTCGAACTGGCGGCGCAGGGTGCGCTCGGACACCGCGACGGCGTGGGCAACCTCGGTCGCCGTCACCGACGCCAGGTGCGCCTTGGTGTAGACCATCGCCGCGCCCACGATCGGGTGATCGGAGACGGGCAGACTCAGCGGCGCCTCGTGGTCCAGTGCCGCGGACACCAGATGGCCCAGGGTGCGGAAGAAGTCGTCGGAGACCGTGTCGCCGTCGGGCCGTTCGATCGGCCAGCGCAGCGAGTGCAGCATCATCTCGCGGATCAGCGGCGAGACGGTCAGGATGCGCGCCCGGTCACCTGCCTGCGCGACCAGCTCGGGGTCGAACATCACCGCCACCGTGCGCACCTCCGGGCGCATGGTGGCCTGATGCTCCAGGCCGGCCGGAATCCAGGCCGCCTGCTGCGGCGGCAGCAGATAGTGCGCGGCGGAGGTCTCGACCTCGACCACCCCGCCCACGGCGTACTCGATCTGGTGCATGTCATGGGAGTGCCATCCGGTGACGAGCTCCTGGCCCTCGTAGAGATAGCTGCCGGCCCGAGCACGGCCGCCTCGACGCAGATCGATGTTGGCCGGTTGGGCAAAATCTATGGCCGAACGCGCGGAGACGGTCACGATTTTCCAGGGTACTAGTAGAACCATGAACATCGACGACTTGATCCTGGTCAGCATCGACGACCACGTGGTAGAGCCGCCCGACATGTTCCTCAACCACGTCCCGGCCAAGTACAAGGCGGAGGCGCCGATCGTCGTCACCGACGAAAAGGGTGTCGACCAGTGGATGTATCAGGGCCGTCCGCAGGGCGTCAGCGGCCTCAATGCGGTGGTGTCCTGGCCGGCCGAGGAATGGGGCCGCGACCCGGCCGGTTTCGCCGAGATGCGCCCCGGCGTCTACGACGTGCACGAGCGGGTGCGCGACATGAGCCGCAACGGCATCCTCGCCTCGATGTGCTTCCCGACCTTCACCGGATTCTCCGCGCGACACCTCAACATGACCCGCGAACACGTCACCCTGGTGATGGTGTCGGCCTACAACGACTGGCACATCGATGAGTGGGCGGGCTCCTACCCGGGCCGGTTCATCCCGATCGCGATCCTGCCGACCTGGAACCCCGAAGCGATGTGCGCCGAGATCCGCCGGGTGGCGGCCAAAGGCTGCCGCGCGGTCACCATGCCCGAACTGCCGCACCTGGAAGGGCTGCCCAGCTACCACGACGACGAGTACTGGGGGCCGGTGTTCACCACGCTCTCGGAGTGCAACGTGGTGATGTGTCTGCACATCGGCACCGGATTCGGGGCGATCAGCATGGCCCCCAACGCGCCTATCGACAACATGATCATCCTGGCCACCCAAGTCTCGGCGATGTGCGCCCAGGATCTGCTGTGGGGCCCGGCAATGCGCAACTACCCGGATCTGAAGTTCGCCTTCTCCGAGGGCGGCATCGGCTGGATCCCGTTCTACCTGGACCGCAGCGACCGGCACTACACCAACCAGAAATGGTTGCGTCGCGACTTCGGTGACAAGCTGCCGTCCGAGGTGTTCCGTGAGCACTCGCTGGCCTGCTACGTCACCGACAAGACCTCGCTCAAGCTGCGCCACGAGATCGGGATCGACACCATCGCCTGGGAATGCGACTACCCGCACTCGGACTGCTTCTGGCCGGACGCCCCCGAACAGGTGCTCGCCGAACTGGAGGCCGCCGGAGCCGACGACTCCGACGTCAACAAGATCACCTGGCAGAACTCCTGCCGGTTCTTCGGCTGGGATCCGTTCGCCCGCATCCCGCGTGAGCAGACGACGGTGGGCGCGCTGCGCGCGACGGCCACCGACGTGGACGTCTCCATCCGGCCACGTGCCGAGTGGGCGCGCCGGTACGCCGACAAGCAACTGGCGCAGGCGTAGCGCGATGGTGGCGGTGATCACCGGTGGCGCCGGCGGGATGGGGCTGGCCACCGCGAAGATCGTCGGGCGCGAACAGCCCGTCGTGCTCTGTGACGTCCGGCAGGACCGGCTGGACGCCGCGGCGGCTGCGCTAGCCGACCTCGACGTGACGGTCGTCAACTGCGACGTCACCGACCGCGGTGCCGTCGCCGCGCTGTTCGACAGGGCGGCCGGTATCGGGCCCGTCACCTCGGTGATCCACACCGCCGGGGTCAGCCCCAGCATGGGCGATGCCGACTACATCATGCGCACCAACGCGGTCGGCACGCTCCACGTCAACGAGGTCTTCCACGCCGTTGCCCCGGAAGGGGCTGCGATCGTCAACGTGGCATCGATGGCCGCCCACCTGCTGCCCGACGAGCTGATCCCCACCGGTCAGTTTCCGTTGGCGCTGCAGGACGTTCACGGCTTCACCCAGGCCATGGCCGCGGTCTGCGAGCCGATGCCGCCGGAGGTGCGTTCGGGTATCGCCTACGCGGTGAGCAAGGCGTTCGTCCGCTGGTATTCGAGTTCGCAGGCCGAGCGGTTCAACGGGCGTGGGCTGCGCATCGTCTCGGTGTCGCCGGGCTCGGTGGACACCGAGATGGGCCGGTTGGAGGAGCAGGCCGGTGCGGGGTCGCTGGTCGCCGACGCCGCGGTCCCGCGCTGGGGAACGCCCGAGGAGATGGCCGAACTGCTGGCGTTCTGCGTCAGCGCGAAGGCCGGCTATCTCACCGGCACCGACATCCTCAACGACGGTGGCGTGGTGGCCTCGGTGCGGGAGCGTGCGCGGGTGGCGGCCGCCGGCTGAGGTCGCCCGCGAACTTGCAGACGTCGACTATTCGACGTATTTTTCGAAAGTATGACGGTCTCTTCGCCGCCCACCGAGCGCGTGATGAGGATTCTGGAGTTGCTCGCCGCCGATCCGGAACGGCGCTTCTCGATGTCGGAGATCGCGCACACCCTCGACATCAGCCACGGCACCTGCCATGCGATCGTCACGACCTTGGCGGGCCGGCAGTGGATCGTGCGCGACCGGCACTCGGGCGGCTATTCCTGGGGGCCGGCCATCGCCGCGCTCGCCCGTCCGGTCAACAAACAGGCGTTCCGGCCGGAGCTGCAGCGGCTTTTCGACGCGGTCGGCAGGCAGGCCGTCCTCGGTGTTCGCCAGGGCGCGACGGTGGTGGTGACCGATTCGGTCGGGGAGTCGATCGCCGGCCTGCGGTTGGGTGCCGGGTTCCGGATGCCGCTGGTGGCGCCGTTCTGCCGTGAGTTCGTCGCCGGCGCAGGCGAGAAGGTCAAGAAGGAATGGCTGAGCGGCCTGGGCGCACCGTCGCCACGGCTGCGACGCCGGCTGGGTGCGGTGCTCGACGAGGTCGGTGGGCGCGGCTACGCGATCGACCGGATGAGCCGCGAATACGTTCGGGTGTACTCCGCGTTGCAGGCGCTGGCCGCCGAGGGAGAGCCGGACGAGATCACCGCGCGACTCGCCAACGCTTTCGCCGATCTGACCGTGGTCGACTACCTGCCCGACGAACTGGCCGACGCGGAACACCATCAGATCGCCAGCGTGTCCGCCCCGGTCCGTGACGCCGACGGGACGGCGACCATGTCAGTGGGGGTCGCGCCGTTCGCAAGCCTGACCGCCGCGGAGGTCGCCGACCTCGGCGCGGCCGTAAAAGAGTCCGCCGCGCGTATCCAGTCCCAGTGGACTGCACGTGGAGAACATGAGGAGACCGCGTGAGCGTGACGCTCAACGCCGAACAACGCCAGCTCGGGGAGTCGTTGCGGCAGTTCACCGGCCGGCATGCGCCGATGGCCGATAGCGTCCCGTGGAGTGGTGGACTTCGGATCGGACGTGGTTCATGCGTCGTGATCGACGAGTCATGGTGAACGCTAAGCGATTTGGTGTTGTTTGGCAAGCGCTTCGGCGGTGTGTTTCTTGGCGATGACGGTGCGTAGTTCGTCCATGGAGACATCGGAGAGATAGCGGCGGGTGACCTGCCATTCGTCGTGGGCTTCGATGACTACCGCCGTCGCCAGGCGCAGGAACGCCGCGGGGTTGGGGAAGATCTCCACGACATCGGCCCGGCGCTTGATCTCCTTGTTCAACCGTTCTATGGGGTTGTTCGACCAGATCTTCTGCCAGTGGGCCTTCGGGAACGCGGTGAACGCCAGCACATCGGTCTTGGCCTCGCCCATCATGGCCGCGACCTTCGGAAACGATTCGGCGAGGGTGTCGGCGACGCGGTCCCACTGGTCGCCGACTCCCTCGGGGTCGGTGTGGGCGAAGATCGTCTTGACCGCCGCGGTCACCGCGGGGGCATGCTTCGCGGCCACGGCGGTGTGCAGGTTACGCATGAAATGCACCCGGCACCGCTGCCACGACGACCCACTGAACTGTTGGGCCACCGCAGCTTTCAAGCCCGCATGGGCATCGGAAATCACCAGGTGCACCCCGGACAGACCACGCGATTTGAGCGAGGCGAGGAACTCCCGCCAGAACTCGAAGGACTCGCTATCGCCGACAGCGGTGCCCAGCACCTCGCGGGTGCCGTCGATCGAGACCCCGGTGGCCACCACCAGGGCCTGGGAGACCACATGCGCCCCGACCCGCACCTTGCAGAACGTGGCGTCGCAGAACACGTACGGAAACTGCGTGTGAGCCAGGCTGCGGGTGCGAAACGCCTCGATCTCGGTATCGAGGCCGGCGCAGATCCGGGAGACCTCCGACTTGGACACCCCGGATTCGACGCCCATCGCGGCTACCAGGTCATCGACGCTGCGCGTGGACACCCCGTGCACGTAGGCCTCCATGATCACCGCGTGCAGGGCCTTGTCGATGCGGCGGCGGCGTTCCAGCAGCGACGGGAAAAACGAGCCGGCCCGCAGCTTGGGGATGCCCACCTCGATATCGCCGGCGGTTGTGGCCACCGTCTTGGGGCGGTGCCCGTTGCGCTGCGTGCTACGCCCGCCGGTGCGCTCGTAGCGGCCGGCCCCGATCGCCTCGGTGGCCTCGGCCTCGATCAGCGCCTGCAGCCCGGCGCGGATCAGCTCAGCGAACACCGCACCGGAGTCGGCGGACTTGAGTGCATCGAGCTGGGCCAGCAGGGCAGAATGGTTCTGGGTCATCGCGTCGTGTGTCTTCCTGTTGAGTCACTTGGTAGGTAACTCACCGATCACTACGCGATGGCCCACCCCAACACCGGCACCGACACACCCGGGACCTTCAACCCTGGCCGGACCGCCTCCCGAAACCCCACCACCCCAGGGGACTTACCCCGATGGCCGACACCCGCAAGGCCTTCGATGCGCTGGCGGCCGGGGAACTGCCACCGTGGTGGGATGACTTGGTAGCGAACGGGTTTCATGCGATTCACCTGCCCGAACAATACGGCGGCCAGGGTGGCGGGCTGCTCGACGTCGCCGCGGTCCTGGAGGCCGCGGGAACGGTGTCCCTGCCGGGTCCGCTGCTGCCGACGGTGACCGCCGGCGCGGTAGGTCTGCTCGCCGAGGCCACCCCGTCGCGGGAGGAGTTTCTGCGTGCCCTTGCCGCCGGTGCGCCGGCGGCCGTCGCGCTTGCCGGGCAGTCGGACTTCGTCGCGCGACGAGGCGACGACGGCTGGCTGATCAGCGGCACCTCCGACGTGATCTCCGGGGCTCGCTCGGCCCGGCTCGCGCTGGTCTGCGCCCGCTGCGACGACGGGACCGACCTCTGGACGGTGGTCGACACCGCTCGGGTGGCGATCCAGCCGGTGGCCGGCACCGACCTGCTCACCGACCTGGCCACGATCACCCTGGCCGATCACCCGGCGAGCGCCGGCGACGTCCTGGCCGGGGTCGACACCGAGCGCGCGGAGTGCCTCGCCGTCGGTCTCGCCGCAGCGGTGTGCGCCGGCATCGCCGGGTGGTGCGTCGAGGCGGCCACCGCGCATCTGCACACCCGGGAACAGTTCGGCGTCCGCATCGGCACCTTCCAGGCGCTGCAGCACCAGGCGGCCATGTTGCTGGTCAACGCCGAATTAGCCTGCGCCGCAGCCTGGGACGCACTGCGAGCCGTGACCGACACGGTTGAGCAGCAGCGCATCGCCGCGGCCACCGCAGCGCTCATCGCGGTCGCGCCGTGTCCGGACACCGTGTTCGACACCTTAACGATGTTCGGCGCCATCGGGTTCACCTGGGAGCACGATCTGCACCTGTATTGGCGACGCGCCACCAGCATCGCCGCTTCGATCGGTGCCGCCACCGGCTGGGCGCGTCGGCTCGGCGAGCTGACCGTCGCGCAGCAGCGGGACTTCACCGTGGATCTCGGCGGCGCTGAAGCCGAGTTCCGGGCGGGTGTCGCCGCAACGCTCGACGCTGCCGAAGCGCTGGACAACGACGGGCCGGGACGCCAGGGCGACTACCCGCACTTCGAAACGGGCCTGCAGCGGACGCTGATCGCCGACGCCGGGCTGATCGCCCCGCAGTGGCCGGCGCCGTGGGGACTGGATGCCTCCCCGCTGCAGCAGCTGATCATCATCGAGGAGTTCGCCAAACGACCCGGACTGGTCCGGCCGTCACTGGGCATCGCCGAATGGATCCTGCCGTCGCTGGTGCGGGCCGCACCGGATGCGTTGCAGCAGCGGCTGATTCCTCCCACGCAGCGCGGCGAACTGGCATGGTGCCAGCTGTTTTCCGAGCCCGGTGCCGGCTCCGACCTGGCGTCGTTGAGCACCCGTGCGGTCAAGGTCGACGGCGGATGGCGCATCAACGGCCACAAGATCTGGACATCGGCAGCGCAGCGTGCGGACTACGGCGCACTGCTGGCCCGTACCGACCCCGATGCGGCCAAACATCGCGGTATCGGCTATTTCGTCGTGGACATGCGCTCGCCCGGGATCGAAGTCCAGCCGATCGTGATGGCCACCGGCGCTGCCGAATTCAACGAAGTGTTCCTCACCGACGTCTTCATTCCCGACGAGATGCTGCTCGGCGAGCCCACCGAAGGCTGGCAGCTGGCGATCGCGACCATGGCCGAGGAGCGCACCGCCATCAGCGGATACGTCGAGCACGACCGGGCGGTCGCGCTGCGGGCCATCGCCGCGGTCCCGGGCCGGTCGCGCGATGACGCGCTACGCGCGCTGGGCGAACTCGACGCCTACGCCAACGCGATCAGGGCGCTCGGGGTACGCGAGACCATCAGGCTGCTGGACGGCGAGGGCATGGGGGCGTCGTCGAGCATCGCGAAAGTGGCGATGAACGTTTTGCTGCGCCGCACCTTCCACGCGACATTGGCGACCGTCGGGCGGCTGGCGATGGTCGCCGATTCCGACCCGGCCGTCGTCGAGCCGTATCTGTTGTCGCCGGCCGAGCTGATCGGCGGCGGCACCAAGGAAATTCAGCTGAACATCATCGCGCAGATGATTCTCGGCCTGCCCCGCAAATGAGATGAAGGACACCCGCATGGGACTACGTGGAGACGCCGCGATCGTCGGCTATGTCGAGCTGCCGCCGGAACGGATGAACAAGGCCGCCCCGGCCCCGTTCACCCTGGAGCAGTGGGCCGAGTTGAGCGCGGCCGCGCTGGCCGACGCAGGCCTTCCGGGTGAACTCGTCAACGGCATCGTCACCTCGCATCTGGGTGAATCCGAGATCTTCGTGCCGTCGACAATCGCTGAATACCTCGGTATGCCAGCGCGGTTCGCCGAGATCGTAGATTTGGGCGGGGCCAGTGCCGCGGCCATGGTGTGGCGGGCCGCGGCGGCGATCGAACTCGGCATCTGTGACGTGGTGCTGTGTGCGCTACCCGCCCGCTACATCACCCCGATGTCCGAACGTAAACCCAAGCCGCTGGTCGACGCCATGTTCTTCGGGTCGTCGAGCAACCAATACGGTTCTCCGCAAGCCGAGTTCGAGATTCCCTACGGCAACCTCGGCCAGAACGGTCCCTACGGGCAGGTCGCCACCCGCTACGGCGCCGTCTACGGCTACGACGAACGGGCGATGGCCAAACTGGTGGTCGACCAGCGCGTCAACGCCAACCACACCGACGGCGCGATCTGGCGCGACACTCCGCTGACGGTGGACGACGTACTGGCCAGCCCGGTGATCGCCGATCCGCTGCGCATGCTGGAGATCGTGATGCCCTGCGTCGGCGGTGCCGCCGTGGTGATCGCCAGCGCCGATGTCGCCAAGCGGGCCAAGAATCGCCCGGTGTGGATCAAGGGATTCGGCGAACACGTGCCGTTCAAGACACCGACGTATGCCGCGGATCTGCTGGCGACCCCGATCCGCGAGGCCGCCGACACCGCCTTCGCCATGACGGATCTGACTCGCGCGGACATGGACATGGTCTCCATCTACGACTGCTACACGATCACCGTGCTGCTGTCGCTGGAGGACGCGGGGTTCTGCGAGAAGGGCAAAGGCATGCAGTTCATCTCCGACCACGACCTGACCTTCCGCGGTGACTTCCCGCTCAACACCGCGGGCGGTCAACTCGGCTTCGGACAAGCCGGCCTGGCCGGCGGTATGCACCACGTCTGCGATGCAACGCGGCAGATCATGGGCCGCGCCGGCGCCGCGCAGGTGGCCGACTGCAACCGGGCCTTCGTCTCCGGCAACGGGGGGATCCTGTCGGAACAGACCACCCTCATCCTGGAAGGAGATTGAGCACCGATGATCACCTTTGAACGGCCGATGCCCGTCAAGACGCCCACCACCGCTCCGTTCTGGGATGCGCTGGCGCAGCACCGCATCGTCATCCAGTACTCGCCGTCGACCGAGAGCTACGTGTTCTATCCGCGGGTCCGCGCGCCGCGCACGCTGGCCGACGATCTGGAATGGCGCGAGATCTCCGGGATGGGCACCCTGTACTCCTTCACGGTGGCTCGCCGCCCGGTCGGCCCGCATTTCGCCGACGCGGTGCCGCAACTGCTGGCGATCGTCGAATGGGATGAGGGCCCGCGGTTCTCCACCGAACTGGTCAACGTCGATCCCGCTGATCTGGTGGTGGGGATGCGGGTGCAGCCGGTGTTCTGCGACTATCCGGAACACGACGTCACGATGCTGCGCTACGAACCGGCTCCGGATCATGGCTGACGACGCCGCGGCGCAGATCGAGGCGATCAAACGCCTGAAGTCCCGCTACTGCCGCTATCTGGACACCAAGGACTGGGCGGCCTGGCGTGCCCTGTTCACCGATGATTTCGTCAGCGACACCTCAAAGGCCGGCGGCAAAATCATCACCGGCGCTGACGAATTCGTCGCCTTCATCCGAAAGACCCTGAGCACGAGGGCGACAGTGCATCAGGTGCACGCGCCCGATATTGAGCTCGACTCGCCGACCACGGCGCACGGGGTGTGGGCGCTGGAAGATGTGGTGCGGTTCGGCCCCGGCGTCAATCTGCGCGGCTACAGCCATTACACCGAGACCTACGAGAAGGTCGACGGCGACTGGCGAATCAAGACCTCGACGCTGACCAGGCTGCGCGAGGACATCTTCAACGGAGTATTCGCGGTCTATCTCTCGCCGCGGGTCCGCGCGGTGCTGGCCCGGGCTGCCGGCCGGTTCATGAACTGAGCGCTTGACGCGGCTGTCCGAGCTCATCGTCGGCTCGATGGCCGTGACCCCTGTACCGTCATACCGAATGTATTACGGGAATGGCTATAGTATAGGCGCCGGGACCGGGTCCCGGGTCGTCGTATCCAAACAAGGGGAGTGTTCGTGGAGATCGAAAACAAGCGCGCGATCATCGTTGGTGGCGCATCCGGGTTCGGCAAGGCGACCGCGGAGCTGTTGGCCAAACGCGGTGCCCAGGTGGCAGTCCTGGACCGGCCGCAGTCAAAGGGCAAGGAAGTGGCCGAGTCGATCGGCGGCCATTTCTTCGAAGCCGACGTCACCGATTTCGCCGGTACCGAGCGGGTACTCAACGAGGCAGTCGAGGCGTTGGGCGGGGTGCACATTGCGGTCACCACAGCGGGTGGCGGTATCGGTCAACGAACGATCAATCGGGACGGACCGCACGACCTGGAGGCGTTTCGCAGCACCCAGGATCTCAACGTCGTCGGGACCTTCAACGTCAGCCGGCTCGCTGCCTGGCACATGAGCACCAACGAGCCCGAAGACGACGAACGCGGCGTGATCATCAATACGTCCTCGATCGCGGCTTTCGAAGGCCAGATCGGGCAGGTCGCCTACACGGCATCCAAGGCCGCGATCGCCGGGATGTGCCTGACGATGGCCCGCGATCTGGGCAGCGTCGGCATCCGGGTGCTGGCGATCGCTCCCAGCCTGTTCGCCACGGGCCTCACCGAGGGCATCCCCGACGAGTTCGCCGCGGTGCTGACCAAGGATGCGGCGTTCCCGAAACGGCTGGGCCGGCCCGAGGAGTACGCCAAGCTGGCGGCTGCCATCGTTGAGAATCCGATGCTCAACGGCCAGTGCATCCGCCTGGACGCCGGCCAGCGCTTCGCGCCGAAATGACACTGCGTTGACTCTGCGGTCAGGGCGGCGAAATGCGTTGTGTCGCAGCCCTGACCGCAGAGTCAACGCTAGGCGTCGGCGAGCGCCGGCGGCTTGCTGGCCGCCGAATCCGGGTTCGCGATCGGCAGTCCCATGAACCGGCGGGCGTTGTCGCCCATGAAGTCGTAGGTGCGCCGCACATCCATGCCCTCGGCGTACTTCCAGAATCCCTTCGGCTCGGCCAGGCCCTCGGGGTGCGGATAGTCCGACCCGAACAGCACCTTGTCCCAGCCGACGGTGTCCACGACATCGGAGACGGCGCCCTCCCAGAACGGGCTGACCCAGATGTTGCGCCGGAACACGTCATGTGGATGCTCCGGGAAGTTCTGCGGCATCTTCTTGTAAAGGTCGCCGAAGTCATCGAAGAGCGGCCGGATCCACGAGCTGCCGTTCTCCACGCTGGCGATGCGCAGCTTGGGGAATCGGGTCAGGGTGCCGTGGCAGATCAGGCTGGTGATCATGTCGGCGATCTCGCGGTGGCCCAACACCATCCAGCGGAAGGCGCTCTGCGCCATGAAGTTCTGCGTGTACGGTGGCTCCCACCGGCCGACGTAGTCATCGAGCGGCGGGAAGCTGGCGTGCAGCACGATGGGTAGGCCCGCGGCCTGCACATCGCGCCAGAACGGGTCGAACTCCGGCAGTGCCGGCGAGCGCCAACCGCGGATGCCCTTGACCGGGCCGGGTTTGATCAGCGCCACCGCGGCACCCTGGCCGAGGATGTACTCCAGTTCTCGCTGCGCGCCGTCGACCTCGGAGAGGTTGATGATCGGTGTGGAGAACACCCGGCCGCGGTAGTTGTAGGTCCAGTGCTCGGCCATCCACTGGTTGAGCGCGTGAATGATGGCCAGCGTGAGCTCCGGGTCGTCGGC
Source organism: Mycolicibacter heraklionensis (assembly GCF_019645815.1). Classification (NCBI taxonomy): domain Bacteria; kingdom Bacillati; phylum Actinomycetota; class Actinomycetes; order Mycobacteriales; family Mycobacteriaceae; genus Mycobacterium; species Mycobacterium heraklionense. The sequence goes on along the minus strand of NZ_CP080997.1, from coordinate 4,049,682 downwards.
GCTGGAGTGCTCGACCAGGCTGGCCAGCGTGGGGTAGTTCAGCGCCTCGGTGACGCCCTGGCGGTCCAGTTCGGCGACCCGGTCGGCGGGGTTGCGGGTGGCCGCCGGCGCCTCGATGGCCGGGCCCTGCATCTCGCGCAAGGTCAGGCCCTCGGTGTTCTCCCCCGCGAAGAACTTCTCGTGTGCACCCGGCGCGGCGACCCGCTCGAAGGTGGGGTTGGGGATGAAGTCGCTGACATGGTTGTTGATGATGATCCGGGTCTGGCGGCCGATCTGGGCGAATTGCACCGCCCGCGAATACTTCTCCGGGAGGTACTTGGTCAGCGACTCGGGGGTTTCGTACATGTGTTGGTCGGCATCGAAGATCGGTGCGTCACGGAACTGGCTCATGGAGCGCTCCTTTCTTACCGCGAGCAGACGCAAAAGCCCCTAGAACGAGGGCATTTGGGGGGCTTTTGCGTCTGCTCGGCATGGGAATCAGGTGGTCAGGATGGTGGCGGCCGCGGTGCCGGGCGCGCCGTAGAGCTGAGCGAACCCGACCTTCGGCTCCCCGGGCACCTGGCGGTCGCCGGCTTCGCCGCGCAGCTGGCGCACCAGCTCGTGGATCTGGCGCAGCCCCGACGCGCCGATCGGCTCGCCGTTGGCGATCAGCCCGCCGTCGGTGTTGACCGGCAGCGACCCGGTGATCTCGGTCGCCCCGTCGGCGAGCAGCTTCTCCTGGTCGCCGTCGGCGCAGAAGCCGCACTCGGCCATGTGGATGATCTCGGCGCCGGCGTCGGTGTCCTGCAACTGGATGACGTCGACGTCTTCGGGTGCGACACCGGACTTTTCAAACGCGGCGCGGGCCGCGTAGACCGTGGGCGCCACGTCTTCGGTGACCGGGGCGAAGGTGGTGTTCACCTCGTACGCGCCGTAGCGCCGGGTGCGGACCTCCACCGCGCGCAGATACACCGGCTTGTCGGTGTAGCGGTGCGCGATGTCGGCGCGGCACATCACCACCGCCGCAGCGCCCTCGTCGGGCGCGCAGAACATGTACTGGGTCAGCGGGTAGTTCAGCATTGTCGATCCCAGGATCTCCTCCTCGGAGATCGGCTTGCGCCGGAACGCGTTCGGGTTCAACGCGCCGTTGCGGAAGTTCTTCGCCGCGACCCTGGCCAGCGTCTGCTGGGAGATACCGTGATCGTGCAGATAGCGATTCGCCTTCATGCCGAAGAACTGGGTGGTCAGGTACTGGCCGTTCTCGGCGTACCAACGCGGCATCCCGACCAGAGCCGGGTCTTCGGTGAACGCCCCGCGCGGGTGCTTGTCCAGGCCGACGGCGATGCCGATGTCGTAGTCGCCCAACCGGATACCGTCCGCGCAGACCTTGGCCGCGCTGGCCGCGGTGGCACATGCGTTGAACACGTTGGTGAACGGGATGCCCGACAGTCCGACCATCCCGACGATCGCGTCCGGGTTGGCCACCGTCCAGCTGCCGCCGGTCGCGGCCCCGATGTCCTTCCAGTCCACGCGCGCGTCGGCGACCGCGGCGAAGATGGCGTCGACCCCCATCGCCATCGCGGACTTGCCCTCGAATCGGCCGAACGGGTGCAGGCCGACGCCGATGATCGCTACGTCATGAGTCATGGGATCGCGGTCTCCGATACCGGCCGGAAGGCGAAGGTGATGACGTCGTTGCCGTCGGCGTCGGAGGTGAAGGGCACCATGACCAACTCCACCGGCATGCCGAATTCCAGCTTGTCGGGGTCGTTCTCGGTGAGGCGACCTTCGACGCGGATGACGTCGCCGAGCTGCACCAGGCCGACACCGAACGGCACGAAGTCCTTGCCGGTGGGGCCCAGATACGGGGCTCCGGGTGGAAAGCCCTGGGTGGTCCAGGCCACCAGGGTGCCGGTGCGCGGCAGCAGCTCCTGGCACATCTGGTCGCCGCTGCAGCTCGGGCAGCGCGGCTGGGCCGGGAATACCGTGGCGTCACAGGCGCCGCAGCGGCTGCCGATCAGCTGCGGGTTCTCGTCCGGCCACGTCGATATGTCGGGTGCGAGTGCCGTCTGCATGGATCCTCCTGAGTTGTTTAGATCGACGTGTTGTCTCTTGCGCGGGCAGAGCTAGGCAATGTCACCGGACTCTTTGAGCTTTTCGATGCGGTCCCAATCCATCCCGAGTTCCATCAGGATGATCTCGGTGTGCTCGGAGGCTTGGGGGGCACGCGTGGTCTCCAGCGGCTCGTGGTTGAACTGAACCGGCCCGCGGACCACCTTGAACGGCGGTCCGCCGTCGCCGGGTTCCACCTCAACGATCATGTCGTTGGCGATGGCCTGCTCGTCGGAGCCCAGATCGACCAGGCTCTGGAACGGCGCCCACTGGCCCTTCATGGTCTTGAGGTGGTGACGCCAGTACTCGAACGGCTTAGCGCCGATCGCGGCGACGATCAGTGCGCTGGCCGCCTCGGCGTTCTGCATCAGCGGCAGCACCTCGGCGAAGCGCGGGTCGTCGGCGGCCTCGGGAATCCCCAGATGCTCGAAGGTGTCTCGGATGTAGCCGGTCGGGCTGACGATGCACAGGTTGATGGTGCCGCCGTCGGAGGTCGTGTAATTGCCCAGGAACGGGTTGCCCACCGAACCGTCGGATTCCGGCATCATCGCCCGCATGGCTTCGCCGGTGTCCATGCCCTGCGTCACGCTGGCACCAGCGGCCCACCACGCGGTGGACAGCAACGACACGTCGACCTCAAGCGCCTCGCCGGTGCGTTCACGATGCAGTAGCGCAGCGGCGATCCCGCCGGCGATGTTCATCCCGCCGATCGAGTCGCCGAATGCGGGAATGCCCTGGGACAGCGGCGCGCCCAGTTCCTCGGGGCTCAGTGCGTGGCCGACCCCGCTGCGGGTCCAGAAGGCGGTGCCGTCGAAGCCGCCGATGTCGCGTTCGGGGCCCTTGTCGCCGTAGGCGCTGCCGCGGGCGTAGACGATGTTGGGATTGGCGGCGCGGATGTGCTCGACATCGAACTTGTTCTTCTGCCGTGCCCGCGGCAGATAGTTCGTCAAGAACACGTCGGCCGTGGCAGCCAGTTCGTAAAGCACCTGCTGCCCACCGGAAGTCGAGACATCGATCCCGACGCTGCGCTTGCCCCGATTGGGATGCTCGATCAGCGGATGACGGTCGGGGTTGAGTTCGAAACCACCCATCCGGATGAACCCGCGCTGGGTGTCGCCCCGCACCGGGTGCTCGACCTTGATGACGTCGGCGCCCCAATCGGCAAGGATCGCCCCGGCGGCCGGCACGAAGGTGAATTGCGCGACTTCCAGCACCCGGAAACCGTCCATGACCCTGATCAACTCAGCGCGCTCCTGCCGCCGTCTGAACCCCTGGAGAACCAACTAGAGTATTCTACTGTAATGTTTACGGTTGGGCATCCGAAAGGGGCGAGGTGAGCAACGTCGGACGGCAGGCCAGCAGCGTTGAGATCGGTGAAAGGGCCGCCGCGGCGGCGGAGCCGCGCATGCTGATCGACGGCAAGCTGGTGGCAGCGGCCTCGGGTGCCGAGTTCGACAATGTCAGCCCGGCCACCGGGCGGCGGTTGGGGACCACCGCGGCCGCGGGCAAGAGCGACATGCAGGAGGCGATCGGTGCGGCCCGGCGGGCGTTCGATGACACCGATTGGTCGACCAACCGCGCGCTGCGCAAGCGCTGCCTGGTGCAACTGCAGTCGGCGCTGGAGTCCGAGAAGGAACAGCTGCGTACCGAGCTGATCGCCGAAGTCGGGTGCCCGGTGATGACGACCCAACTGGCGCAGCTGGATTGGCCGCTCGCCGACGGGCTGCGCTACCCGGGACGGTTGATCGATGAATTCGAGTGGGAGCGGCCACTCGACGGCGGCGGACTGTTCGGCGACCGCAACGTCCGCACCGTCGTCAAGGAGCCGGTCGGTGTGGTTGCGGCGATCACGCCGTCCAATTTTCCCATCGAGGTGATCCTCAACAAGCTGGGGCCGGCCCTGGCGGCCGGCAACACCGTGGTCCTCAAGCCCGACCCGAACACCCCGTGGAACGCCACCCGGTTGGGGCGCCTGATCGCCGAGCACACCGACATCCCCGCCGGGGTGGTCAATGTGGTGCCCACGCCGTCCAACGAGGTCGCCGGACTGCTTGGCACCGACCCCCGGGTCGACATGATCTCGTTCACCGGGTCCACCACGGTCGGCAAGCTGCTGGCCCGCAACAGCTCCGACACCATGAAGCGGACCTTTCTGGAGCTGGGCGGCAAGTCGGCGCTGATCGTGCTCGACGACGCCGACCCCGCCAAGGTGATCCCCGGCGCGGTGGGGGTGTGCGTGCACGCCGGGCAGGCCTGCGCGGCCACCACCCGGATGCTGGTGCACACCAGCATGTTCGAGGAGTTGGTCGCTGCGGTCACCGCGGCCTTCGCTGCGGTCACCGTGGGCGACCCGGCGCTGCCGCAGACCCTGGTCGGCCCGCTGATCAGCGCCGCGCAGAAGCGGCGTGTGCTCGACGCCTACGCGCAGGCCCGGCAAGACGGTGCCGAAATCACCACCGGTGGTGGGGAAGTCGACGGTCTTCCGGCAGAGCTGGTGGGCGGGCACTACGTGCAGCCGACGGTGATCGTCGGGGTCGACAACGGCACGGCCATCGCCAGGGAGGAAGTGTTCGGGCCGGTGGTGGTGATACTGCCGTTCGGCGACGACGACGAGGCGGTGCGCATCGCCAACGACAGCGCCTACGGGCTGGCCGGTGCGGTGGTCTCGGCGTCGAACGACCGGGCACTGGAAGTGGCTCGCCGGATCCGGACCGGCGCGGTCGGCGTCAACGGTGGCATGTACTACGGGGCCGATGCCCCGTTCGGCGGCTACAAGAGCAGTGGCTGGGGCAGGCAGTGCGGGATCGAGGGGTTCGCGCAGTATCTGGAGACCAAGACGATCGCCTACCGCGAGCCTCGCGGGGGACATTGACGCGTCGAGTGTGCGGTTTGGTGGGCCAGTGAGGCGTGTCGCCTACCAAACCGCACACTCGGCAGGTCTTCCGAACTCAGGCAGATCTCTTGCTGGTGAACGTCACCGGCAGCGAACGGGGGGAGCGGAACGGCTGCCCGTAGATGTGCGGGTTGCCGTCGGTGACCAGGGTGATCTCGCCGAGCCGGTCCAGTAGGCATTCCATCGCGACCCGCATCTCCATGCGGGCCAGATGCAGTCCCATGCAGGTGTGCTCGCCCGCGGCGAACGTGATGTGCGGAATCCACTTGCGGAAGATGTCGAACTCCTCCGGGCGTTCCCACCGGGCCTCGTCACGGTTGGCCGACCCGATGCAGACATCGACGACGGCGCCGGCGGGAATCTCGACGCCGGCCACCGCGGTGTCGCGGATGGCGGTGCGCTGCACCGTGGTCAGCGGAGTCTCGTAGCGCAGCCCCTCCTCGATCGCGGCGCCGATCAGATCGTGGTCGGCGCGCACCGCCGCGAACTGTTCGGGATGGGTGAGCAGCAGGTACAGCAGGTTGCTGGTGGCCCGGTAGGTGGTCTCCAGACCGGCCGGCAGCAGCAGGCGAAGGAACGAGAAGATGGCTTCGTCGGTGAGCTTTTCGCCGTCCACCTCCGCGGTCACCAGGTCGCCGATGATGTCTTCGGTGGCCCGCGACTTACGTTTCTCCATCTGGGCCAGGAAGTAGTCCTTCAGCTGCGCCGAGGCGGCGAACGCCCGCTCGTAGTCGACGGTGTAGCTGATCAGCTCGATCGCCCGCTGACGAAACCACGGCAGATCCTCCTCGGGCAGGCCCAGCAGCCTGGAGATGACCCGGGTGGGGAACTCGAAGGTGAACCCCGACACCAGATCGGCGGTGCCGTCGGCGACGAACTCATCGATCAGGGCGTTGCAGACCGGCCGGACCACCTCCGGCTCCCAGCGCACCAGCGATCTCCGCTTGAACGCCGACGAGACCAGGTTGCGATGCTTGCGGTGCGGCTCGCCCTCCATCGCCAGGATCGTCGGTCCGATGAACAGGCCGATGGTGACGTCGTAAATGTGCGAGTTGAACGAGTCCGCGTCGCGGAAGACCTGGTTCACCGCCTCGAAAGAGACCGCGGCGAACGGAGTTTTGGGCCGCAGCGATGCCGGGGTCTTGGAGTAGTCCATGACCGTTCCCGGAAAGACCCCGGGTCCGCCGCGCTTGCTCTGGAAGTACGGGTAGGGGTTCTTCAAGTAGTCGGCCGGCTTGTCGAGTGCGGCAGCGATGTCGTCGACCTGACTCTCCACGGCTGATCTCCCGTCGGCGTAGCAACATACTGTAATGATTACAGTAAATGATTAAGCAAGTATTGCGCCAGCGTCAGGCGAGGCTGATCGGCATTCGTTTGATGCCGTGCACGAAGGTGCTCTGCAGGTATTCCGGTTCGCCGATCCTGACCTCGGGCAGTCGGGTGAGCAGCTCATGGAACAGGTGGCGCAGCTCCATCCGGGCGACATGGGTGCCCAGGCAGTAGTGCGCTCCACCGCCGCCGAACCCCAGGTGCGGGTTGGTGGTGCGGGTGATGTCGAACTCATGCGGCCGGTCGAACACCGTCTCGTCGCGGTTGGCCGAGCAGTAGAACAGCGCCACCTTCTCGCCGGCCTTGATCTCGGTCCCGGCGACCTCGGTGTCCACCACCGCGTGGCGGGCGAAGGCCAGTACCGGTGTCGCCCAGCGCACGAATTCCTCGACCGCCCCGCCGATCCGGTTGTCGTAGTCCGCCAGCAGCCAGGCGCGTTGCTCGGGATGCTCGACGAGGGCCTTGAACGCGTGCGTGGTGGCCTGCTTGGTGGTGTCGTTGCCCGCCGAGCCCAGCAACACCATGAAGGAGCCGAGTTCGGTGTCAGTGAGACGGTGGCCGTCGACCTCGGCGTTGACCAGCTCGGTCATCAGGTCATCGTGCGGCTCGGCGCGTCGGCGCTGGGCCAGTTCGACGCCGGAACCGGCGAGCACGCCCAGCTGCGTCATGACGTGCACGGCCCGCTCCTCCAGCGAGGCGTACTCGTCGTCGCTGCCACTGAACAGGCACTCGGCGGCGTAGGCGACCTTCTGCTGGTCGGCCGGGTCGATGCCGATCATGTCGGAGACGGTGCGCATCGGCAGTTGGCCGGAACAGCTTGCGACGAAGTCGATCTGGTCGCCGCTGCGCAACTGGGCCAGCAGGTCGTCGACGATGCTGCGGGAGTTGGCCTTGATCTGGTCCTCGATGCGTCGGACCTGCCGCGGTGTGAATCCCGAGCTGATCAGCTTGCGGTAACGGGTGTGCTCGGGCGGGTCCATCGCCAGGAAGAACGTCATGTTGCGCTGGATCTCGGCCGGCATCGGGTCGACGCTGACGCCTTCGCTGGAACAGAACAGCTCTTCATGCTGGCTGATGAATTTGACGTCGGCGTGCCGGGTTGCCGCCCAGTATCCGGTCTCCTGATGCGGGAACACCGCGTCTATCGGTCGGTGCCAAGTCAGCCCCGGCTCGTCGCGCAGCGTCGCAAACGTTTCGTCCCGGGTCCGGAAGTCCTTGCCCCAGAAGCCGGTTTCGGAGATGTCGAGCCGATGGTACGGGTGCGGGGATATCGGTGTGGCAGGTGACGAATCCAATGTCATGGTTTCCTCTCGGGGCGTTGACCCTACGCGGGGATGGGTGTGCCGGCGGTGATCGAGTTGATGAAGCCGCCATCGACGAGAACGTCCTGGCCGGTGATCCAGCCAGCGGCGGGGGAGCCGAGGAAGTCGATCACCGGGACGATGTCCTCGACGCCGGCGTGCCGGCCGACAGCGGTGCGTACGGTGTCGAGCATCTCTTTGCCCATCGACCGCTCGAAGTCGGGCAGGATCGGCGTTTCCACCGGGCCCGGGCTCACGGTGTTGATCCGCACGCCGTACTGGGCGTGTGCCGTCGCGGCTCGCCGCTTGGCGTACAGGATCATCGCCTGCTTGGAGGTGCTGTAGACCGGGTAGGCCGGGTCCTGGCCGGCCTGCCAGCGCATGACTGCCTGCGCATCGGTCGATTCGAGTAAGCCGTTGAGCACCTGGATGCGTTGTTCCCACCCGAGCGCCGCCGTCGATGCCACCGCGACCACCGCCCCGCCGCGCCGAAGCCGCGGCAGCAGCCCCTCGGTCATCAGGCGCATGCCCAGGTAGTTCACCGTCAGCACATCAGCGGCCGATGCGGTGCCGGGTACGCCGGCGACGTGAGCCAGCAGGTCCCAGCCGTCTCCGATCCCGGCGGTGAACTCGGCGATGGCCGCGGGATCCCGAATGTCGCAGCTGGCGTGTTGCGACGCCGGCGTGTCATGGGCGCGCACGTCGACGGCGAGGACGAAATCGCCGCGCTCGTAGAAGTGCGCGGCCGTCGCGGCGCCGATTCCCGACCCCGCGCCCACGACCACGACCTTGCGCTGCGGGTTGGTCATCCTGGCCAGCCTTCTATGTACCCGAAAAGTCGACAGTAAGCTCGACTGTAACGAATTCAGCGCTTGTGGACAATGCTACGGTTGGGCTTACCGGATAGCCGAAAGCTGCCTTGAGGAGCCGAGAATGAGCGCAACGGACCAGATCGTCGGATTCGTTGGAGCCGGCAAGATGGGCGAACCGATGGTCCTGCGCCTGGTTGCCGCCGGGTACCGCGTTCAGGTGTATGCGCGCCGGCCCGAGGTGCGCGAGCGCCTCGCGGCCGCCGGCGCCGTGCCGGTGGATTCGGCCGCCGCGACCGCCCGTGATGCCGGCATCGTGGTCAGCTGCCTGTTCTCCGACGCGCAACTGCTCGACGTCGCCGCCGGCGCCGACGGCTTGCTGGCCAATGCCGACCCGGGCACTGTCGTGGTGTCCCACACCACCGGAACGGTGAGCACGCTGTCCAAACTGGCGGAGGAGTTCCCGGACGGCCCGGTGCTGGTGGATGCTCCGGTGAGCGGCGGCGCTCACGACATCGAGGCCGGCACGCTGACGGTGCTGCTCGGCGGCCCCGACGACGCGGTGGCCCGCGCGCAGCGGGTCTTGGCGGCTTACGCCGACCCGGTGATCGCCACCGGCGAGCTGGGCACCGCGCTCAACCTCAAGCTGATCAACAACGTGCTGTTCGCCGCCAATGCGCAACTGGCCGCCGCGGCGGTCGCGTTGGGCAAGAGTCTAGGGGTGCGCGACACCAGCCTGTTCGAGGCACTGTCGCAGTGCAGTGGCGGCAGCCGGGCCGCGGGGTACGTGCAGTCGGCTGGTGGTGTGGACAGCTTCGCCAAAGTCGTTGCGCCCTTTATGCGCAAGGACGTTGCGGCCTGTATCGAGGCCGCCGCGGACCGTGGCGTCGAACTGGGCCTGCTGCAGACCGTGGCCCAAAACGGGCCACTGGACCTGTCGTGACGGCCGAGCTGGCAAATCTGCTGGAGAAGCAGCGGCGGTCCTTCGTGGCCGACGGGCCGCCCAGTGACGCCGTCCGGCGCAACCGCATCGACCGATTGCTGGCGATGGTGCTGGACAACGTCGACGCCTTCACCGCGGCGATGGCGCAGGACTTCGGCACCCGGTCGCGGGCGGCCTCACTGGCCACCGAGATGGTCGGCATGGTCCCGGTGGTCGAGCACACCAGATCGCATGTCCGCCAATGGATGCGTCCCAGCAAGCTGCTGCGTGCCGCCCGTCTGGTCGGCTTGCGTGCCGAGGTGCAGCCCAGTCCGCTCGGCGTGGTGGGCATCATCGGGCCGTGGAACTTCCCGCTGCAACTGGTGGTGGTGCCGGCCGCGGCGGCCTTCGCGGCAGGCAACCGGGTGATGGTCAAGATGTCCGAGATCACTTCGCGCACGGCCGAGGTGATGCAGCAGCTGGCGCCAAAGTACTTCGACGAGAACGAGTTCGCCGTCGTCACCGGCGGCGCCGACGTGGCAGCCGCGTTCGCCGGTCTGCCCTTCGATCACGTCTTTTTCACCGGCTCGCCGTCGGTGGGCGCGCTGGTGCAACGCGCCGCCGCGGACAATCTGGTCCCGGTGACCTTGGAACTGGGCGGGAAGAATCCCGTCGTGGTGGCGCCGGGCGCCGACATTCGCCGCTCGGCGAAGCGGATCGCGTCGGCCCGCATGGTCAACGGCGGTCAGGTCTGCGTGTGTCCGGACTATGTCCTGGTGCCCGAGAATGACATTGACGCCTTCGTCGACGTGGCCCGGCAGACCCTACGGGACATGTTCCCGACGATCCTGGACAACGGCGACTACTGCTCGAGCGTCAACGACGCCAACTTCGACCGGGTGCTGGGCCTGATCGACGACGCGCGCGACCGCGGAGCCGTCGTGGAGAGCATCGCGCCCGACGGGGAGACACTGCCGGATCGCGCTGTCCGCAAGATCGCCCCCACCATCGTGCGTGGCGTTGACGCGACCATGCGCATCGCCGACGAGGAGATCTTCGGTCCGGTGCTGACGGTGCAGGGCTACGGCACCCTCGACGAGGCGATCGAGATGATCAACGCGCGCCCCGCTCCGCTGGTCGCCTACTGGTTCGGGCCGGGCGACAAGAACTTCCGGGACTTCGTACGGCGCACCAGAAGCGGCGGTGTGGCCCGCAACGACTTTGCCGCGCAGATGATTCCGTCCGGGGCACCGTTCGGCGGCGTGGGCCGCAGCGGCATGGGTGCCTACCACGGCAAGGCGGGCTTTGACGCGTTCAGTCACTACCGGACCGTGGTGGGCTCAGATCTGCCGTTCAGTATGACCGGCAGCGCGGCACCACCGTTCAAGCCGGCGATGCGGTTCTACGCCGATGCGATGCTGCGCTCGGCGCGTAACCGGACTCGTCGGCGACTGAAGCGCCGCTGACCCGGCGTCAGCCCTGCTGGGCCTGCTCGCGCGCCCACCGGTAGTCGGCCTTGCCGGCCGGACTGCGCACGATCGTCGACCGAAACACCACTGCCTTGGGCAGCTTGTAGCGTGCCAGTGACCCGCCTGCATGCTCGATGAGCTCGGCGGCCGTGACGGCAGCACCCTCGGCGAGGGCCACCACGGCCACCACCTCCTGGCCCCAGCGTTCACTGGGCCGGCCCGCGACCACCACGTCGATGACGCCCGGATGTGACGCGAGGGCCGTCTCGACCTCTTCGGCGAAGATCTTCTCCCCGCCGGAGTTGATCGTCACCGAATCCCGGCCGAGCAGCTCGATCGATCCGTCTTCCAGGTGCCGCGCTCGGTCGCCGGGAACCGCGAAGCGCGTCTCACCGATCACCGGGAACGTCGCCGCGGTCTTGGCGGCATCGCCCTTGTAGCCCAGGGGGACATAGCCGCGCTGACCGAGCCAGCCCAGGCCGTCGTGCCCGGGTTGCAAGACGGTCCCGAGGTCCTCGGCCACCACACAGGTGTCCGGTCCACCGGCGAAGGTTCCGGTGGAGACCGCACCCGAGGTCGACATGTGACGCATCTGGGCGCCGGTCTCCGACGAACCGACCCCGTCGATCACCATGGCGCCGGGCAGGGTCTCGACGATCTGCTGCTTGACGTACGGCGTCAGCAGGGCGCCGCCGTTGGCCACCACCAGCAGCGACGACACATCGGCCGTGCCCTTGCGGATCGCGTCGAGCAGCGGCCGGGCCATCGCGTCGCCGACCACGGTCACCGACAGCACTTTCTCCCGCTCAATGGCGCGTACCACGTCGTCGGCGTCGAAATGGTCCACAACCGAAGGGAAGACGAGGGTTTGGCCGGTGTTGATCGCGGTCATCACCGCCCACTGCGCGGCGCCGTGGATCAGCGGCGGCAGGATCATCAGCTTGACGCCCGGGTTCTCCCGGACCGGCCCCACGATGTCGTCGATGGAGCTGACCTCTTCGGCGGTCATGAGGTTGCGGCCGCCGAACGAGCCCATGAAGATGTCGTGCTGACGCCAGAGCACACCCTTGGGCATCCCGGTGGTGCCGCCGGTGTAGAGCACATACAGGTCGTCGGGCGAGGGCTGCACCGGAGGGGGTTCCGGTGAGCTGTCCGCCAGCACCGTCTCGTAGTCGACCGCCCCGTCGAGCAGGGCGTTGCCGGAGTCGTCGGCGATCTGGATGAGCACTTTGAGCTGGGGGAGGTCGGGGAGTACCTCGGCCAGGGTGGGCGCGAACGCGGCGTGGTACACCAGTGCGGTGGCGCCGGAATCAGCCAGCAGGTATGCCAATTCCTTGCGCACATAGCGGTAGTTGACGTTGAACGGCGCCACCCGGGCCCGGAAGCTGCCCAGCAGGGTTTCGACGAACTCATTGCCGTTGTAGGCGTAGATCCCCAGGAGATCCTGGCCGGTCTCGTGCGCAGACAGGTCCGACCGCGGCGTGTGACATCCCAGCCCGCGGGAGTGCAGGTAGGACGCCAGCCGGTTGGACCGCTCGAGGATCTGCGCATAGGTGTAGCGCCGGTCGCCCTGGACGATCATGTCGCGGTCGGGAATCGCCGCGGCCACCGCGTCGGTGACCTCCGGCACGGTGAACTGGGTCAGGAGTGCCACGTGTGCATCAGCTCCTCTGTGGTGGTGATCGTCGCCAGCAGGGACAGGGTGTTGTCGATGATGGCAGCACCGTACTCGGCCGGCACACCGGCCACCGCGTCGCGGGGCACCACCACGCGGTATGCGGCGTTGACCGCGTCCATGACCAGGTTCGGGATGGCCACGTTCAGCGAGACTCCCACGGCGACAATGGTGGAGACCCCCAGATTGCGCAGCACCGCATCCAGATCGGTTCGGCCCATCGGTCCCAGGCCGTGATATCGGTGCAGCACCAGGTCAGACGGCTCCGGCCCGAACTCGGGCAACAGGGTCGCGCCGGGGCTGCCCGGATCGATGCGCACCGCGCTGCGGCCGGCGGCGAACAGTCGGGCGTTGTGGTTGGAGCCCAATCCGTCCGGGCGACGGTGCACCAGGCAGTGCACCACCGCAACACCGGCCGCCCGCGCCACCGGGAGCAGTCGGCCGATGTTCGGCAGTGCAACGCGGCGCGCCTCGTCGGCAAGCATCCGCAGCCCGGCGTCGGGTCCGACGACCGCGCCCTGCAGCTCCTGGGTGATGAGCGCGGTCCGCTCCGGCACCACCAGCTCCGCCAGCGTTTCGGTCATGCCGGAACGTCGTAGAACTGCGTCGCCCATTTCCGGAGGGTCATAAAAGGTTTCGCGTCGACTTTGGACAGCGCCGGATTCTGGATGTAGCGCTGATAGCGCCAGATGCCCAGGTCGTCTTCGACAGTGGTCAGGAACTGCTTCTCGACACGCGCCCGTACGTCATCCGGCGGCGCGTCGGAATCATCGCCGGGAATCCGCGGCCACCAGATCGAATAGAACAGATCCGAGCGGCCGTCGTCGACCGGAGTGCAGGTGAAGATCAGCCGGTGCTGCTGTACGCCCTCGAAGATGCTGATCGCCCCGCCGAGTCCGAACAGGTGGCTGTGGAAACGCAACGCCATCTGCTCCGGGTCATCGGCGTGCTCGTCGGGCCAGCCGGCGACGAACTGCCATTCCTGGTCGACCATCTTCCAATCGAGGACCCTGGGTGTCACGGTCGCGTGGTGCACGTACTGGAAATGTGCGCTGTCAGCGGCGTTCTCGGCCACGATCTGCGGGTGAACCGGTTCGCCCTCCAGGCGTCGGGAGAACTCCGGGTAGGCCCGGTAGTAGTCCTGCGGGCCGGCGGTGAACTGGGGAAACTTGCCGAAGATGTCGGGCATCTCCCAGTGGGGTTCGGCGCCGTCGGGGTGGTGCCAGATGAACACGCAGCCGTGCTGCTCGCGGACCGGGTAGACCCGAAGGCGCAACGCCTTGTTCGGCCGGTCCGGCTGATAGGGGATGTACTTGTTGCAGCCGTCGGGCCCCCACTGCCAGCCGTGGAATGGGCACTCGACGCGGTCTTCGACCACCGTGCCGCCGTGGCCCAGGTGGGCGCCCATGTGCTTGCAGTGCGCCTCCATCACATGCAGCTCACCGTCGGCGTCCCGGTAGGCGACCAGGTCCTCGCCGAAGTAATGCAGGGCGCGGGTCGCTCCGGCGACGAACTCCGGTGACCAGCCGATCATGAACCAGCCGGTGACCTTCCAGGTGAACGGAACCTTCATCGGGTGTCCTCTCGCGGGCGGTCAACTGAATACCGTACCGTAAACCCATCGATAGGCACATCCAAGGGAGGAATGGGAGCGTGGTCATGGGCCGATCCGAGCGGGTCCTCCACGAGCTGGGCTACTACCTGCTGGCCGGCGCCGGTGGCGAAGGCCCGGCCGCGTTGATGGATGAGGCCCGCCGCGGCGAGGAACTCGGCTTCGGCACCGCATTCATCTCCGAACGCTGGAACGTCAAGGAGGCGTCATCACTGGTCGGGGCGGCGTGCGCAGTCACCAACCGGATGCAGATCGCCACCGCGGCAACCAATCACAACACCCGCCACCCGTTGATCACCGCGTCGTGGGCGACCACCATGCACCGGCTGTCCGGCGGGCGGTTCACCCTCGGCATCGGCCGCGGGGTGGGTGCCCTGTATGCCGCGTTCGGGATTCCCAACGTCACCACCGCGCAGATGGCCGACTTCGCGCAGGTGATGCGGCGCCTGTGGCACGGCGAGGTGATCTTGGGCCACGACGGGCCGATCGGCCGCTACCAGGTGCTGTTCTTGGACCCGGACTTCCGTGAAGACATCCGGCTGGCGCTGGTGGCATTCGGGCCGAAAACCCTCGAGTTGGGTGGGACGCTGTTCGACGACGTCATCCTGCACACCTACTTCACCCCGGAGACCTTGCAGCGCAGTGTGCGCACGGTGAAGGACGCCGCGGAACGCGCCGGCTGCGACCCGGCGAGCGTGCGAGTGTGGTCCTGCCTTGCCACGGTGGGCGATCACCTGCCCGAGGAGCTGCGGCTGAAGAAGACCGTCGCGCGGCTCGCCACCTACCTACAGGGTTATGGCGATCTGCTGGTGCGCACCAACAACTGGGATCCGCTGGTGCTGCAGCGCTTCCGCGAGGACCCGGTGGTGACGTCGATACCGGGCGGTATCGATCACAAAGCCACCGCCGAGCAGATCGAGCACATCGCGACCTTGCTCCCCGACGAATGGCTGGAACCCGCGGCTACCGGACCGGCGCGGGGCTGCGCCGAGCGCATTCGCCGGGAGTTCGACTACGGCGCGGACGCGGTGATCCTGCACGGTGCCACCCCCGACGAGCTGGAGCCGGTGGTCACCGCCTACCGCGACGTCGTGGGTTGAGCCCCGGTCGCCCCTTTGCGCGACGGTGCGTGTCCCCGCCCGACACGCCCACGAAATTCCCGGGTTTACGCACACTCACGCCGCACGCGACCGGGATAACTCCCGTTCGATCCGGCGCACCATATCCCAGGATCGGCGTCGTACGTCGTCGTCGACAATGGACAACACCGCCCATCCGACATCCTGCAGCGCGGCGCGCTTGCGCCGCTCCCGGCGGAGGGCCTCGGGGCTGCTGTGGAAGTCGTAACTGTCGTATTCGACCGCGACCCGAAATCCCGGCCAGGCGAAGTCCACCCGCCAGGTCTGGAAGTTGTGGTCGACGATCTCGTATTGCAGTTCCGGCGGCGGCAGCCCGCCGTCGAGCATCCCCAGCCGCGCTTCGCTCTCCATCGCCGAGTCCGACCGACCGTCGGCCAGCGGGATCAGGTCCCGCACAATGACGATCCCGCGTCGACCGGACTGGCGGGCCGCAGCGCAGCGCAACTGGCGACGATCACAAGTGCCGCTGCGCAGGGCCGCGTCAAGGGTGGCCAATGCCCGGGGCCGGCGAAGGCTGCGGGCGACTTCGACCGCGGTCCAGCCGGCTTCGGTGGCAAGCCGGCCGTCGACGATCGCCAGGGGCGCTCCCTGGCGGCGGTGCACCACCAGCCCATCGGATTTACGCAGTTGACGACCGACCGGGTTCAGCACGTGTAGGTCGGGATCCCCCTCGGTGTCGAAACCGTATGCTGCAGCGGCGGTTCCAAGGCAGACCGCGACTTGTTCACCGGCTCTCAGATCCAGACCCGCCAGCCGCAGCGTCGTATCGGGATCGCTCCGGGAATACACGCCGAACCACACCTGGGCGAGGTCGCCGCGGGCGACGCTCGTTTCGAACGCGGCGCGGCCAAGATAGCGCTGAAACTGTCCGGCGGTTGCCACCCCGCCCTGCTCGGCCAGCAGCATGTCCAGTTCGTCGGTCATCGCCGCAGCGTGCGGCGGGAACGACAACCCCGCCAGTCACGGCTGTGGATAACTGGCGGCTACCTCGGGGACAACCGACGGCGACCTCAGCCCTGTGGATGGCGAGCGTGCGTGGACCCGGCTCCGGCACGGAGTGTCGGGCCGGGGACACGCACGCTCGCGCGAAAACGGGTCAGTCCAGGCCGCCGCGGATCGCGTCGAACGCCTCGCCGAGAACCGGTGGCAAGGCCAGTGACTCGTCGCCCAGCCAGCGTTCGTAGGCGCTGAGCGCCACCCCCAGCATCATCCACGCCACCGTCTGTGGTCGCGGGTCGTCAGCGTCCAGGCCCGCTCGGCGTGCCACGTATTCCGCGATGACGTTGCGCCAGCCGGCGTACATCGTCATCGAGTACGCCTGCAGCTCATCGGTCTGCAGGATCACCCGCATCCGCCGGCGGTGGCGCGCCGTCTCGCTCTCGTCGAAGGTGTTGAACGCCAACAGTGCCGCCCGCAGCGCATCACCGAGCGGTGCCTCCGGCTCGATACCGTCCAGCAGGTCCCGCAGCTGTTGCAGGTGCGCGTCGAAGTCACCCCACGGGATGGCGTTCTTGGAGGCGTAGTACCGGAACACCGTGCGACGGCCGATGCCGGCGGCCTGCGCCACATCGTCGACGCTGACCTCACCGAATCCGCGGGCGGCGAACAGGTCGATGGCCACGTCGGTGATGTGCTGCGGGGTGGTGGAGCGACGCCGCCCGGCGCGGGGATGCGGTTCCGGCGTACCGCCCATCTGACAGCCCCACTTCCTTTACGGCACCCGATGCCATATTCTGTCCGAGATTGTGACCGACACGACAGTCCGTTGTCGAACCCCACTGTGAGAGAGGCCTGCGTCATGGACCAGAACCAGCAGAACGACACCGCCGAGATCGTCACCGAGACCCTGGTCGAAGAGGTGTCCATCGACGGCATGTGCGGCGTCTACTGACCATGCCGGAGGTCGCCGTGGCGTCGGAGGCAACTGCGTTCGACCCCGACCGCGGCTGGGAGCTGCACCCGCAGGTGGCGCTCCGTCCGGAGCCGTTTGGTGCGCTGCTGTACCACTTCGGCACCCGTAAGTTGTCGTTCCTGAAGAACCGCACCATCGTCGAGGTGGTGCGGTCTCTTCCAGACCACGACGATGTCCGATCCGCCTGCCGCGCAGCCGGAGTCGACGACGCCGACCAGGGTCCGTACCTGCATGCGCTGCGCGTGCTGGCGGATTCGAAGATGCTGATGCCCAGGGAGGGCCAATGACATCCGTGGCACCGGTGCCCCGGCTGATCGAACAATTCGAGCACGGGCTTGACGCGCCGATCTGCCTGACGTGGGAGCTGACCTACGCCTGCAACCTGGCGTGCGTGCACTGCCTGTCCTCGTCGGGTAAGCGCGACCCCCGCGAGCTGTCCACGCAGCAATGCAAGGACATCATCGACGAGCTCGAACGCATGCAGGTGTTCTACGTCAACATCGGTGGCGGGGAACCCACTGTGCGGTCGGACTTTTGGGAGCTGGTGGACTACGCCACCGAGCACCACGTCGGGGTGAAGTTCTCCACCAACGGCCTGCGGATCACCGCCGAGGTGGCGGCCAAGCTGGCGGCCAGCGACTACGTCGACGTCCAGATCTCCCTGGATGGCGCCACCGCCGAGGTCAACGACCCGATCCGCGGTCCCGGCTCGTTCGACATGGCGATCCGGGCACTGGAGAACCTGGCCGCGGCCGGATTCTCCGACGCCAAGATCTCGGTGGTGGCGACTCGCCACAACATCGATCAGCTCGACGACTTCGCCGCCCTGGCCAGCCGGTACGGGGCCACGCTGCGCATCACCCGGCTGCGGCCATCGGGGCGGGGCGCCGACGTGTGGGACGACCTGCACCCGACCGCCGACCAGCAGGTCCAGCTCTATGACTGGCTGGTGGCCAACGGGGAACGGGTGCTCACCGGTGACTCCTTCTTCCACCTGTCCGGTCTGGGCGCACCCGGTGCGCTGGCCGGACTGAACATGTGCGGCGCCGGTCGGGTGGTGTGCCTCATCGACCCGGTCGGCGATGTCTACGCCTGCCCGTTCGCCATCCACGACCGTTTCCTCGCCGGAAACGTGTTGTCCGACGGTGGTTTCGACAACGTCTGGAAGAACGCCCCGCTGTTCCGGGAACTGCGGGAGCCGCAGTCCGCAGGGGCCTGCGGAAGCTGCAACCACTACGACAGCTGCCGCGGCGGCTGCATGGCCGCCAAGTTCTTCACCGGCCTGCCGCTCGATGGCCCCGACCCGGAATGCGTCCAGGGCTACGGCGCTCCCGCGTTGGCCGCCGATCGCACCAAGCCCCGTCCGGCCGCGGACCATTCCCGCGGCAAGCCGATCACCACTGTGGTGCCGTTGACGCTGTCCATGCGTCCGCCGGCCCGCCTCTGCAATGAAAGCCCCATCTGACCATGGCTCGTGATGTTTGGTTCGAAACCGTCGCTATTGCCCAGGAACGAGCCAAGAAGCGGCTCCCGAAGTCGGCGTACTCCGCGCTGATCTCGGCCAGCGAAAAGGGCCTGACGGTCAGCGACAACGTCGCGGCGTTCAGCGAACTGGGATTCGCCCCGCACGTGGTGGGTGCGCCGGCCAGCCGTGAGCTGTCCACAACCGTTATGGGGCAAGAGATCTCGATGCCGGTGCTGATATCGCCGACCGGTGTGCAGGCAGTCGACCCGGATGGCGAGGTAGCCGTCGCACGGGCGGCGGCCGCGCGCGGTACTGCGATGGGTCTCTCGTCGTTTGCCAGCAAACCGATGGAAGAGGTGATCGCAGCCAACCCCAAGACCTTCTTTCAGATCTACTGGCTGGGGGGACGCGACGCCATCGCCGAGCGGGTGGAGCGCGCCCGGGCAGCCGGAGCGGTCGGGATGATCGCGACCACCGACTGGAGCTTCTCGCATGGGCGGGACTGGGGCAGCCCCACCATCCCGGAGAAGATGGACCTCAAGACCATGGTCAAGATGATGCCGGAGGCTCTCACCAGGCCGGGATGGTTCCTGCGGTGGGCCAAGACCATGCGCCCGCCGAGCCTGCGGGTGCCCAACCAGGCCGGTCGCGGCGAACCCGGGCCGCCGTTCTTCCAAGCCTACGGGGAATGGATGGGCACCCTGCCGCCCACCTGGGAAGACATCGCCTGGCTGCGCGAGTTGTGGGGTGGGCCGTTCATGCTCAAGGGCGTGATGCGGGTGGACGACGCGAAACGGGCTGTGGATGCCGGTGTTTCGGCGATCTCAGTCTCCAATCACGGCGGCAACAACCTGGACGGCACCCCTGCGGCGATCCGGGCTCTCCCGGCCATCGCCGAGGCGGTGGGCGGCCAGATCGAGGTGTTGCTGGACGGTGGTATCCGGCGCGGCAGCGACGTCGTCAAGGCGGTGGCGCTGGGGGCGCGCGCGGTGATGATCGGACGCGCCTACCTGTGGGGTCTGGGCGCCGCCGGACAGTCCGGGGTGGAGAACGTCCTGGACATCCTTCGGGGCGGCATCGACTCGGCCCTGATGGGCCTCGGCCGGGCCTCGGTGCACGATCTGTCGGCGGACGACATTCTGATTCCGGGTGGATTCGCCCGGGCGCTCGGGGTGCCCACCGCCGACGTCTAGCCGGATGGCGGCGGCCACGCCGCTCGTCCGACCGGCGTGCCCACCTGGGAAATCCGGGCCGGTCCTGATACGCCCGTGGCGGACGAGACGGACGTGATCACACGGGACCGTTTCGGGCCCCGGAGCGAAAAATTTACCGCGGCCGTCCTCGTCAACAACTGGTGTACGACAGGTGAATTCGCTTACCATCGTCCGATGGCGGTTGGCGGCGAGCTCGGTAGTTCGACCTCGAACGAGCTGCAGAACCAACTACAGAGCCGGCTGCCGGGGCGGGGGATGGGGCTTCTGGTCCCGGTCGGGTCGACCGAGCAGCACGGTCCGCACCTACCGCTGGACACCGATACCCGGGTCGCGCAAGCACTCGCCCAGGAGCTGGCGCAGCGGTTGGCGGGAGCCGGGACGGGACACGGCTGGGCGGTCGCGCCGGCCATTGCCTACGGCGCCAGCGGCGAGCATCAGAGCTTTGCCGGAACCATCTCGATCGGCACCGAGGTGCTGATCCAGCTGTTGCTGGAGTACGGCCGTTCCGCCTGTTGCTGGGCGCAGCGCGTGGTCTTCGTCAACGGCCACGGCGGCAATGTGCCCGCGGTGGTCGAGGCGGTAGGCCGGCTGCGGTTCGAAGGCCGCGACGTCGCCTGGCTACCGTGTGCCGCCCCGGGTGCTGATGCCCACGCGGGGCACACCGAAACGTCTCTGCTGCTTCATCTTTCGCCCGACAGTGTGAGATTCGACCGGGCGCGGCCGGGTAACAGCGCTCCGTTGGCGCAGTTGCTGCCCGCGATGCGCGCCGGCGGTGTCGCCGCCGTGAGCGCCGTCGGGGTGCTCGGCGACCCGACCACCGCCACCGCCGGCGAAGGGCAGCGGCTCTTCGGCGAGATGGCCGACGCCGGCCTGACGGCCCTTGACGCCTGGGCGCCCGGGCCGGACGGGATGCTGCGATGACCGCGGCCCGGTTGCCGGACGGCTTCGCCGTGCAGGTCGACCGGAAGGTGCGGGTTCTGGGACGCGGATCCACCCTGTTGGGCGGTTCGCCGACCCGGCTGCTGCGGCTGGCGCCGGCCGCCCAGGGAATGTTGTCGGACGGCCGCCTGGAAGTACGCGACGCCGTCAGCGCACAACTGGCCCGCACCCTGCTCGACGCCACCGTGGCCCACCCGCGCCCGGCCGGCGGGCCATCGTATCGGGACGTGACGGTGGTTATTCCGGTGCGCGACAATATCATCGGACTGCAACGGTTGATAGCGGCGCTGCGCGGTCTGCGTGTGGTGGTGGTGGATGACGGGTCACAGGTCCCGATCCGCCAGGAGGATCTGACCGCAGCGCACTGCTGCGAGGTACAGGTGCTGCGCCATCCGGAGAGTCGGGGGCCGGCGGCCGCGCGCAACACCGGGTTGGCGGCCTGCACGACGGACTTCGTGGCCTTCCTGGATTCCGACGTGGTGCCGCGCCGGGGCTGGCTGGAGGCACTGCTGGGGCACTTCTGCGACCCGGCCGTGGCACTGGTAGCCCCTCGGATCGTCAGTATGGCCGACAGCGGACACCTCATCGCGCGATACGAGGCGATCCGTTCGTCGCTGGACCTGGGCGGCTGCGAGGCGCCGGTGGTTCCCTACAGCAAGGTTGCCTACGTCCCCAGCGCGGCGATCATCTGCCGCTCCACGACGCTACGGGAGCTCGGCGGCTTCGACGAGGCGCTGCGTTCCGGCGAAGACGTCGACCTGTGCTGGCGGTTGGTGGACGCGGGCAGCAGGCTGCGCTACGAGCCGATTGCGCAGGTCGCCCACGACCACCGGGTGGAGCTACGGGATTGGGTGGCGCGCAAGGCCTTTTACGGTGGATCGGCGGCACCGCTGTCGGCCCGCCACCCGGACAAGACCGCGCCCATGGTGATCTCGGGCTGGGCGCTGGCCGGTTGGGCGCTGATGGCGCTCGGCTCGGCGCTGGGCTATCTGGTCTCGTTGGCGATCGCCGCGCTGACCGGGTGCCGGATTGCCAAGTCCATGCGGGGCCCAGACACCGCGCCGGCAGACGTACTGATGGTGACGTTGCGTGGACTGGCGAGCGCCGGGCTGCAGATCGCCTCGGCCCTGTGCCGGCACTACTGGCCCGTCGCACTGCTGGCCGCCTTGGTTTCACAGCGATGCCGCCGGGCACTGCTGCTGGCGGCGGTCGCCGACGGGGTGGTGGATTGGCTACGGCACGCGCGCAGTGAGGACGATTCCCGCCCACTGGGGCTGCCGGCCTACCTGCTGCTGAAGCGGGTCGACGATCTGGCATACGGCGCCGGCCTGTGGAGCGGCGTGGTGCGGGAACGCAACCTCGCTGCACTCAAGCCGCAGATCCGCAGCTAGGCCGCCTTGACCGTTCCGGTAATACACAGCGATGTCCTGGTGGTGGGCGCTGGAAGCGCGGGATCCATTGTGGCAGCCCTGCTCTCGGCGGATCCGGCATGCACGGTGACGGTGGTGGAAACTGGTCCCGGGCTGGAAGATCCGATCGTGGAAGCGCAGACCGCCAACGCGACGCAGTTGCCGATCGGCGCGGCCAGCCGGCTGGTGCACCGCTACCGCGCCGAGCTCATCAGCGGCTCTGACAAGGCGCTGACGATCGTCCGGGGCGCGACTTTCGGCGGCTCCGGCGCGGTCAACGGGGGGTATTTCTGCCGAGGTCTCCCAGCCGACTTCGCCGGCTACCCGGCGGGTTGGTCGTGGCCGCAAGTGCTGGAGTCTTTTCGCGCGGTTGAGACCGATCTTGACTTCCACGGCCCTCAGCACGGCGACTCCGGCCCGATACCCGTCCGGCGCGTCCATGAAATGAGCGATGGCTCAAAGCGATTCAATGAAGCCGTGCAGCGGGCGGGGTTCGGCTGGATCGACGATCTCAACGACGCGTCGATGACGACGGTTTCCGGCGCCGGCGCCGTTCCGCTCAACGTCACTGCCGACGGCGTGCGTACCGGCCCGGGCGCGGCATACCTGCGGCCCGCGCTGTCGCGGGACAACCTGACGGTGCTCACCCAGACCCGGGCGGTCCGCGTCGCCATCGAAGCCGATCGGGCCGTGGCAGTGGACGCGATCGGGCGGGAAGGCCCGATCACGCTGACAGCGGATCGAATCATG
Source organism: Mycolicibacter heraklionensis (assembly GCF_019645815.1). Lineage (NCBI taxonomy): Bacteria > Bacillati > Actinomycetota > Actinomycetes > Mycobacteriales > Mycobacteriaceae > Mycobacterium > Mycobacterium heraklionense. The sequence goes on along the minus strand of NZ_CP080997.1, from coordinate 4,026,753 downwards.
TTGTGCGCCGGTGCGATCGGATCATCGCATCTGTTGATGCTGTCCGGTGTCGGTGAGGAGGCAATGCTGCGCGATGCCGGTATCCCGGTACGGGCTGCGCTACCGGTCGGTGCGCACTGTGCGGACCACCCGGAGTGGCTGGTGGCAGCGGAATGGCCGGGCACGCCGGGGCGCCCCGTGCTGGAGACGGTGCTGCACCATGACGACTTGGAAATCCGGCCATACAGCACGGGTTTCGCCACGATGGTCGGCGAAGCGACGGCGCCCGATCCACCGCAGATCGGGGTGGCGCTGATGACGCCGCGGGCCCGCGGCCGGATAAGTCTGGTCTCGGCGGACCCGCAGGTGCCGCCGCGGATCGAACACCGCTACGACACCGAGCCGGAAGACCTGGTGGCGTTGCGCCGCGGAGTGGACCTGGTCGAGCAGATTGTGGGCGTGAAAGACATTGGTGCAGAGCCGCGTTGGTCGACCTCGCAGCACCTCTGCGGTAGCGCGCCCATCGGCGCTGACGACGACCAGGCTGCGGTGCTCGACGCGCAGTGCCGGGTGCGCGGCATCGACGGGCTGTGGGTGATCGACGGCTCGGCGCTGCCGCGGATCACCAGTCGTGGCCCGCACGCGACGATCGCGATGCTGGCGCACCGAACCGCGACACTGCTCTGCGGTCAGGGCCTCAGCCGGTAGCGGATCGGCAGGTGCTTGAGGCCGCCGACGAACGTCGTCGACACCAGCTGCGGCTCTCCGGCCAGTTCGATGGCTTCCAGCCGCGGCAACAAGGCGCTGAAGAAACTGCTGATCTCCATGCGCGCCAAGGCGGATCCCACACAGAAGTGCACGCCATGTCCGAACGCCAGATGCTTGTTCGGGTCGCGCCCGACGTCGAAGGCGAACGGGTCGTCGAACACGTCCTCGTCGCGGTTGGCCGAAACGTAGGACAGATAGACCGATTCGCCCGCGGCGATCGGGACCCCGCGCACCTCGGTGTCGGCGGTGGCGGTGCGCATGAACTCCTTGACCGGCGTCACCCAGCGGATGATCTCTTCGACGGCGGTCGGCATCAGGCGCAGGTCGCCGCGGAGCCGCTCCCGCTGATCGGGGTGTTCGATCAGCGCGCGCAGGCCGCCACTGATCGCTGCGCTGGTGGTGTCGTGGCCGGCGGTGGCGATGATGACGTAGTAGGAAGCGGTGTCCACATCCGACAGCGGTGCGCCGTCGATGGTCGCGTTGGCGATCGTGGAGGCCAGGTCCTCGGTGGGTTGTGCTCGCCGCGCCGCGGTCAGCGCCCCGAAGTAGGAGAAGAAGTCGAGCAGCACCGGCAGCTGCTCCTCGGGAGTCAAGCCGCGGCGGTACTCCTCGTCGTCGCCGCCGAACAGTTCCTGGGTCAGCCGCAGCATCCGGCCGAAATCCGATTCCGGTAGGCCCAGCAGCGACAAAATGACGAACAGTGGGTAGTTGACCGCGACCTCCTGGACGAAGTCGCACTCCGGGCCGAGCTGCACCATCTTCTCGACGTATTGCAGGGCGAGCTCGTCGATGCGGGTCTTGAGCATCCGCATCGCCTTGGGGCGGAACCAATCTGAGACGATTGTGCGCATCTTGTGGTGCTGCGGATCGTCCATGTGGATGAGCGTGCGCAGCCCCATCCCGGACTCCAGTAGGGAGCGCTGCAGGTCGTCGGCGTCGGCGGGTGCCAGCACTGGGCGCGGCGCGTTGATCCACAGCTGGTTGTCGCGTTCGATCTCCATGATGTCGGCGTGCCGGGTGATGGCCCAGAACGGGCGGTAGGGCCGATGGTCGACCAGGGACACCGGTGCGTGTGCGCGGAGGTGGGTCAGCGCCGCGTGCAACCGAGGCTCGTCGGCATAGGCGCTGGGGTCGACGAACACCCGGGCGGCCTGGTCGATTATCGGTGTGCTCATGCCTGCTCCTCGCCCACATTTTTGACACGTGTCAGGTTTGAAACCAGTGTCGCGGATAGCCGGCCGTCGTGGCGGCACTTTGCGTTGATCCTCCGCGATTAGGCTCTTCGGTCATGTCGATCGGATCGTGCCGCCGGGGCCTGCGGGTCGGCGCTGTCGTACTGGCGCTGACCGCGGTGGTGGCGGTCGGGTGCGCCCGCTCCGACGGGGCGGCGTCCCACCCGAGCGTGGGTGCCCGCGCGGTCGCGCTCAACGCCGACGTGGTGCGGACCGGCTCCGGCCTGGTGAGGGGAACAGTCGGCCCGGATCACCGCCTGTTCCAAGGGATCCCGTACGCCGCGCCGCCGGTCGGGCCGCTGCGGTGGCAGTCGCCGGCGCCGATGCCGGCGTGGCCGGGTGTGCGTGACGCGGTCAGGCGCGGGCCGTGGTGCATTCAGCCGGATGCCGCCGACATGGATCCGATCAGCGAAGACTGCCTGACGCTCAACGTGTGGACGCCGACCGGCTCGGCCGCCGAGCCGCTGCCGGTCATGGTGTGGATCCACGGCGGCAGTTTCATGCGGGGGGCCGGCGACATCTACCACGCGCAACGGCTTGCCGTCCGCGGACGTGTCGTCGTCGTCACCATCAACTACCGGCTCGGTGCGCTTGGATTCCTGGCTGATCCCGCGCTGGGGGAGCCCGGCAATTACGGGCTGGCCGACCAGCAGGCGGCGCTGCGTTGGGTTCGCGACAATATCGACGAGTTCGGCGGCGACCCGGACAAGGTGACGATCGCCGGGGAGTCCGCCGGCGGGATGTCGGTCTGCGACCACCTGGCCGCCGCGGGCTCGGCTGGGCTGTTCCGGGCCGCGATCATCCAGAGCGGGCCGTGCCAGGCCCAGGTCGAGGTGCCCGAGGCGCAGCGGATCAGCCGCGAATACACCCGGTCCCTGGGGTGCGGCGAGCGGGGTACGGCCCAGCAGGATCCCGACGAGGAGATCGCGTCGTGCCTGCGGGCATTGCCACCCGATCGGCTGACCAAACCGCTGTGGTACTCGCGGTTCGGCACGGATCACCTCAGTGGACCGGTGGTAGGAACCGAGCTGCTACCCAAGGATCCGGTGCGGGTGTTCCGGGAGTCCCCGGGTGAGGGCGGCCCGGCGGGCAAGCCGGTGTTGCTCGGCGTCAACCGTGACGAGTTCACCATGTTCGTCGCGCTGCGGTATCTGCGCGTCGGCCAGGAGATCACCGCCGCGGAATACCCCGACGAACTGGGCGACACGTTCGGCCGCGACTCCGCCGCCGCGGTGGCCGAGCACTATCCGCCGGCCCGGTTCGACGGCAACATCTCGCTGGCCTATGCGGCCGCAGCGACCGACGACATCTTCGCCTGCCTGGCCGACCGGATGGCCCGCGGCCTGGCCGGCGGCGCGCCCGTCTACGGCTACGAATTCGACGACCCGCACGCCCCGGCCCCGGAGTTGTACGACCAGGTGCCGTTCCCGATCGGAGCCACCCATTCACTCGAGATGCGCTATCTCTTCGACATCGGCGGCGCCCCGCCACTGAACCCCGCCCAGCGCCGGTTGTCCGATCAGATGGTCGAGTACTGGACCGGGTTCGTGGTGACCGGTGCGCCGATCGCCGTCGACCAACCTGACTGGCCAGCGATCGGGACCGGGCCGGACCGGCGGTGGATGTCACTGCGGACCGACGGCAGCCGGATGATCAGCGACTACGCCGCCGAGCACCAGTGCGACTTCTGGGCGACCGTGCGCGGCTGACCCGCGGCTCGGCGAGAATTGGGGAGGCGTGAGGTTCAGGCCGGCGTCACCCAGGTGGTGATGTCGGCGTGCACCACCTCGACACCCGCCTTGTCGGTGATGCTCACCGGCACCACCACCTCGGTGCCTTCAGTGATGGCGCTGAAGGCCGGTGGGTCCAGCCGGGCGGTCGCCCGCAGCGACGTCGTCGCCTTGGCCAGGTAGGCCACGTTCATCGCCTTGGGGATCCAGCGGTGGCTGCGCGGCACGGTGGCCTCCATCAACATCCCCATCGCGACCTCGGCCGCGTTGCAGGACGCGATCGCGTGCACAGTGTGCAAGTGGTTGTAGACAAAGAGTTTCGATCTTTGGGCACGTAGTGGATACGCTGGTAGCCATGCGGTGTGCCATTTACACGAGGATCTCCCGAGATCTGACCGGTGAGCAGGTCGGCGCTGATCGACAGCTCAAGGAGTGCCGTGAGCTTGCGGATTCCGGAGGGCACGAACTTGTTGCCACCTACCGCGACAACGACGTCAGTGCGTACTCGGGGCGTGCGCGACCTGATTTCGAGAAGCTGCTCGACGCCATGGCGGCGGGCGATTTCTCGGTGTTGATCGTTTGGCACATCGACCGGTTGTACCGCTCGATGAAGGATCTGGAGCGCATCATCGATGTGGCGGAGGGCGGTGGTATCCAGATTCAGACAGTCAGTTCTGGCGACTTGGACCTCTCCACCTCGGCCGGGCGGATGATCGGACGCATTCTCGGGTCGGTGGCGCGGCAGGAGTCGGAGCACCATGCCGAACGGCGCAAGTTGGCCAACAAGGAGCATGCTCTGGCCGGACGGTGGTGTTCGACCGGATCGCGGCCCTTCGGCTACGACAAGACCGGTGTACCCCTGGAGCCGGAAGCCACAATGCTGCGCCATGCGGCGACGGACGTCCTTGCGGGCAAGTCGCTGCATGCCGTTGCCCGCGAGTGGAACGCGTCAGGGGTGACGACGGTGCGTGGTGCGCAGTGGACGAACCTTCATGTCCGTCGGGTCCTGACCAACGCGCGACTCGCTGCGCTGCGGGTCCACCGTGGCGAGATCATCGGGCAGGGCGCATGGGAGCCGATCATCGACGAAGGTATCTGGCGAGGACTTTGGGCCTTCTTGCGTGACCCGGAACGGCGCAACGCGGTGGCGTTCGAGCGCAGGCACATGTTGTCCGGTATTGCCCGGTGTGGCCTGTGCAAGGGGCCGTTGTACGTCGCCCGCCCGCACGGTCGGGACCGGCCAGCGGCATACGTTTGTCGCCGCCCTGGTGCGCATGTGGGCCGCAATCAGGCGGCACTGGATGGTTATGTCGAGAGAGTGGTGCTCGGTTATCTGGAGCGCCACGGTTTAGGTGCGGACCTTCGTCGAGGCCAAGACGGTGTTGATTTCGACGGTTTGCGAGCTGAGCGGGAAGCCAAGGCTACGACTAAGGATCAGCTGGCCACGTTGCTCCGAACAGGGGTGCTCGACATGGCCGCAGTGGAACGCGAGTCTGCCGTGCTCACCGCCGAGATTGACGCGATCGACCGCCGCCTGGCCGATGCTGTAGCGAGCCCTCCGGCGCTCGCGCTGTTGGCCGGGGAAGATGACCCGGCCGCGTTGGACACCGACAAGCTGGTCGAGCGCTGGCTGGCCGCATCGCCCGACCTCAGAGGAAAAATCGTCAACTCCCTGTTCGAGGTGGTCGTGAACCCAGTCCGCAAGGGCGTGAGGAACTTCGATCCTGACTTCGTTGAGATCAACTGGCGCTGAAGAGGTTTGCGCTGGTCAGCCGCCCCGGCTATCGAATACCGGTGGTCTACCAAACGGAATTCAGCCGTCCTATAGCGTTGCTATAGTCGACCTATAGAGGTTAAATACGCTGGCAGTAGATGTTTTAGCGAGATTATCGGGGTTGCTGCGACGGCCGGAAGCTGCTTACACTGGGCAGCAAGCTTGAAGGGGTCACGCCAAGGCTGACAAGTGCAGCGGGGCTGCGGCGGACCGCCCGGACGTTGAGTAACCGGGCGCTGAGATGAGACCGGCACGCAAAAAGTCATTGCGTTCTCTCTCTTCATCTTTCCAGGAGAAACCCTTGTCTGCCAGGGACTTTCAGCGACATCGAGCGCGCTATGCTGCGCTGACTCGCTCCCGGCCTGGCGATGACCCAGAGCTGGTAGACGCTCGGCGGCTTATGCAGGAGGAACGCCTTGTCAAGGCCATCGAGGATGCCCTAGATAAGGCTCCCCCGATGACTACGCAAGTCCGCCAACGGATTGTCGGACTTCTGTCGCAGGGAGGCTGAGGGTGGTGTCGAGTGCCGGTGATTCTCACCACCATCGATCAGGAGGCCCGGCTACGGTGCCCCGCGTGCGCGTGGCGGATTCGGCGCTCAATTGTTTGGGTAGCACCCGCACAGGACCTCGGGGGCGAGGGTTCCGGCGTGAGCAAGTTCGACCGCCTGGCTTGTTTTTCGTAACGAGACCCGACCTGCCGTTGGGCTTCGAGTCACCAAGTTGAGCGCATCGTGCAGCGATCGGGCGTTCGCATTCAGACCCTGTCAAACACGTTCCGAGTCGGTCACAAGGCGTAGATGGGGTCAAAGCCTCCATCCGGTTACGGCCACCGCAGGCCGACGGAGGATCACGATGAGCGACACCCAATGCAACATCATCAGCCGACAGGTCTTACTGGAATGGCTCGGCGTCTCCGACAGCACGGAGCGCCGCAAGCGCAAGGAAGGTCGTTCCTGGCCGCCGCACCTGATGATTGCGGGCAAGGTCTGCTACCGGCGCTCCGCCGTCGAGGACTTTATCCGCGCCCAGGAAGCCATATGCCAAAAAGTCATCTCAGAAGCTCACGGTAAGGCGTCGGCCGTACCCGAAGGCCAGGTCCGGCATGCCCCGCGCGCCGAGGGCATCGATTCTGGGGCTGTTCGCAGCGCTGAGGTGATCGGCTGATGGTGGAGAACAGCAACCCCGGCGAGGAGCGCGACGGGGTCACCGAGGAGAACCGCCAGCCTAACGACCAGGATGAGCATGACGTACTCGATGTGATGGCCGCTAGTGTCGTCGGTGGTTCAGGTGCCCCGCTTTTGGAGCTGCTTGGCATCCGGCAGGACGAGCACGTCAGCGTGTGCTGGCAGCGCCCCGACCGCAACTTCATGGCCCAACTGACCAGCGGTAGTGACGCTGCCCGGGTTGCTGCCGAACACATCAATGACGCAAACGTCTGGTTCGGGGTCAACCCCATCGGTAGGCATGTGCGCGGTGGACGGGGGAGGGCGGAAGACGTGACCCGGTGCGTCGCGCTCTGGGCGGACCTTGACGTCGGCAAGGACGGTGCCTGCGTTGATGTCGACCAGGCCTTAATGATCGTCAAGGAGGTCAGCGAGATGTTGGGGGCCAACCCCATCGCGCTGGTGGACTCCGGCAGCGGTGGACTGCACCCGTATTGGTTGCTCGACGTGGGCGACCCCGCCTGGCGATTCAAGCTCAACCCCGAGGAGCCGTGGAAGGATAACGCGGCCAGAGAGCGGGCGCAGAACGGGCTGCGGCGGTTCCAGCGGCTGGTGGACCACGTCGCAGCACGGCATGGTGTCAAGGTCGACAACGTCAGCGACATGAGTCGGGTCCTGCGTTGGCCGGGGTCATACAACAGAAAGCGGCCAGACCAGCCGGGCCTGGTTGAGCTGGTGGAGTCCCCGCTGGGCATACCTGAACCGCTCACGCTGGAGTGGGTGGAGAACGCCCTGGATGAGGCTGGTATCCCGGCTGAGGCCCCGAAGAGTAGACCCGGCAGCGGTGACGGCGCGACCGTCGCGGGTAAGGCCGGAGACTGGCGCTACGGGATGCTCACCCACCCGTACGTCCTGTCGATGATCGAGGGCTGGAAGACCGAGGCGGTCAATGGTCGTCATCACTGGATGTTGAGCTGCTTCATCCGGTTGGCCTGCGCTCACCGGTGCGGGCGGATCACCGAGAGCGACTACGGGCGCGGCCGGGATGTCGTCCTGGGCAGGTTCACGGTTGATGACTTGGGCCGAGAGCTTCGGGTCGACGAGGGAGCGCCCGAGTTGCAAGAGGCCATCCGCAGGGCAGAAGCCAAGAGTGACGAGGAAGCCCTGCGAGAGTGCGGAGGTCGGGACAGAGACGCAGGGCAGACCGACTCCGAGTACTGGGCCGAGAGCGTCGACGTTCAGCGGTCCGACAGCGGGGAGATCGACACCACTGATCGGCTGGAGGACGCTTATCTAGGTGAGCGCATCTATCGGGAGAGCTTGCAGGACTACCAGTGGACCGCCGAGTTCGGATGGATGCACTATGACGGGCGGCGGTGGACGCGGACTAAGGACCCGATCGTCGCTGACGAGGTCCGTAGTGCACTGATAGAGCTGCATCGGGGTGGCGCGCTCGCCGGTGCCGACCACAACCGGCTGCAGAAGATCTCCGGGCTGCTGTCCAGGAGCCGCATCGAGGGTCTCGCCGGGGTGGCAAGGATGGTCAGCGCGAAAGAGTCACAGTCGATCCGCTTCGATGATCATCCGGACCTGCTCAACGTAGGCAACGGCGTGGTTGACCTGCGCACCGGTGAGCTGAGTCCGCACGGCCGCGAGCTGTACCTGACGAAGGTCATCGACGTCGACTATGTGCCCTACGCGGTGCACGAGGACTGGGATAAGGCATTGGAGGCCCTGCCGGACGCCGAGTGTGAAGTCTGGCTACAGGAACGGCTAGGTCAGGGCATAACGGGCCACCCGGTGCCGGACGACAGGCTGCTCGTCCTGAAGGGCGGCGGATCGAATGGGAAGACCACGATCGTTGACGGCGTCCGGGGTGCACTCGGCGGCGACTACATGGTGTCCATGCCCGAGCGGATTTTGCTGGCCAGGCCGAGTGATCATCCCACCGAGATGATGAAGCTTTGTGGGGCCAGGCTGGCCGTCATGGAGGAGTTCCCCGACCAGCACATCAACGTTAAACGCCTCAAGGACATCCAAGGCACCGGCGAGATGACCGCTCGCCATATCGGCAAGGACTCGGTCTCCTGGAAGCCGACTCACAGTGCGGTCATCACGACGAATTACTTTCCGAAGGTCGACGAGTCGGACCACGGAACGTGGCGGCGGCTGGTGATGTTGGATTTTCCGTACACCTACCGCAAGGCGGGGGAGAGGCTGGGGCCCGACGACCGGTTGGGAGATCCGGGCCTGCGGGGAAGGGTCGAGGGCGGGACGGAGCAGCAGCAGGCCGTGCTGGCCTGGCTGGTCGAAGGTGCACGGCGCTGGTATGCCAATGACATGGCCATGTCAGCAGACCCGAGAAGCGTCACCGAGGCCACGGCTCAGTGGCGTGAACAGTCGGACGTGATGCTCCGCTACATCACTGAACGCCTGGTCTTCGACCCACAGCAGTGGGTGCCGACGGGGGATTTGTTCGACGACTTCACCTCCTGGTCGGCGGACGCGAAGCATCGGCAGTGGACCGCGCAGACGTTCACCTCACGGTTCCTCGGTCACGAGGATGTTGACAAGGCTGGGGTGCGCAAGGGCCAGGTCTCCACTAGCCGGGAGGGGTTGTCTCGGAGACCGAGCAGGGTCTCCGGCCAACCTACGGGCGCTCCGCTACCGAAGCGGACCATGGCGATGCTCGGGGTCGGCTTCCGGGTCGACGAGGGTGGAGAAGCTGTAGAGGAGGGGTGGGCGGAGCGGGCAAAACGGTCCTGACCAGCGGGATGGTGGAAGTGCAAGGGATGCAAGGATGAAATTGGAGATCCTTTACATTGGACCTCGTATGAGCGACGGCCAATTTCATCCTTGCGCCCCTTGCATACCAACTACCCGGCGGCTAGTCCGATACCTGGCTCCCACAACGTCATTGATCTCTGGGGCCTGTTAAGACGTGGCGTCGTGGGGACGGCGGCCCCTGCGCCCGTGCGCGGCAACAGCGGCCAGCCCCGCACGCAGCTAACGAAGTCCCGGGTGGCCCAGGGCTCGCTGGGGATCAGCCGCGTGGCTGTCGCGCTTTCGGTTCATGGTCTGGCAGTCCGTCCGGCCGTGGCGGCATCGCCAGACCGGCACGTCGATCTCGCAACCGAAGAAGCTCGCCCAAAAGGTGCAATGCCTGCACGGCGAAGTAGAGCGTGATGTCCTTGCGTGCGGTCATCCGATAGACGGGGTGACCGTCCGCGCCGCTGTCGACCTGCTCGCGGTGTAAGAACCCGTGATGTGCCCACGGTCGCCCATGCGCGAACCCTGACGTGATCTGCCAATCGCTGTACACCGGCAAGTCGGTGTACTGCGCGCCACCCTTAATCGGCTCGGTGACCTTAAACCCCGACTTGGCGCGTTTCGCGTTGATCCCCAAACGTTCCGCGACATCGCCGATCAGATCCAGATTGCCAGCATTGCGTTTCAACATGTCCGCTGCCGAAGAGCCCGAAGAAGTCACATAATTCGCGAAGTCGTGATAGTTCCTAGCATGCCAGCGCAGTGCACGCTCGATCCGTTCAGGTCGGGCTTTGGGGCCCAAGATCCACAGTCCAGTCGCGGTGTTCTCCAAGGCTGCCCGGACAAGAGTGTTACTCACCGCCAGGTGCTGGTAGTTGGCGTCCCTCACCACCACCTTCACACCGTGCAGCTGGTCAACGGAGGCATTGATGATGTGACGCAACGCAAGGCTGACCTCAAACGGGTGAGACTTGGCGTCGTCCCCCGCCAACGAACTGCTTGACTCCACCGGAAAGTCGTCAGGGTCCCCGACCCGCGCCGCCAACGCTTCGACCGCTTCTGCGTACTCCCGCCATTTTTGTTCGATCTGTTCGGCGGCGACCTCAGACATCAGCTGACCCGATCCACGAGCCGGATGAGGGATGCCCGCCGGTGACGTTCTGGAAGGCGCGGGGTTATCGCAGAATCGTGCTGACAGACCGGCATTCGGATTATCCTGCCAGCAACTCACTGTGCGCTACCGAAGGTGCGCACGGCCGTCCGCTGGTCCATCAGGTGCGTAAAGTTCTTGGCCCAGGAGGCCATGCCATGTCGCCGCTCTTGTTGGCTGATATGGACCGCGCAACAAGTCGGCGATCCTCCCGATCAGGTTGGCGTGGTTCTAGGCCTGCCGTTGGGTCTGCACTATGGACGCAGTCTGCTCCCTGGGGTCGAACTCGGGATACCCGGGAAGTTGCCCCACCCCGCCGACGGCGGCCCGCAGTCTGACGACGCAACCTGATCAATTCTGTCGCCGCCTGCAGGCATACTCGGCCGAGTGCTGATACCGCCTGACCCCATCTACCTAGAAGGTCCTGGCACGATCCGCTGGGCAGCCGGGTGTCCTGATGGCCGCCGTTCGCTGACCTGGGTTGTGACTGGGGCGAAAAACAGCGACGACATCTACATCGGGACGCGTTCGATGATGAAGGATATGAAGCTGAGCCTTCACCCGAGAAGGTGGCGCATGGCATTGACGACCCAAGCCGCCGCCCGCCATCTGCCAGAGGGCTCCGACCGAGTTTTGGCCCGTTGGGATGTTCCTGCCGACCGGTGGCCGGGCTGGAGACTTGCGGCGGCAATCCTAACTCCCGCCATCACTTTCACGGCCCCGTTCAATGAGCGTCGCCCAAGTGATGGCGGCCCGATTCTATGGTTTCCGGCCCCGACACCGCCGGAGCATCTCCGGTTCTACGTACTCCTCGGGGAACCTGATGCTGGATTGGCGATCAACAACGTCATCGGGGACGTAGGCCGAATGACACTCAGCTCGGGCCTGCGTGTGTGGATAGTCGCCGATGCCTTCACCGTGACTGCGGAACACCAACGGCATATCGAAGATATCCGGCGGGCGATGGCACTGCACCCTGACGCGGCTTGCGGATGGGCCTGGGGCGAGGTGGAAGGGATACCGAACCTTCTCGATCTAGCTGCGCTGAGACCTGCGACTGCAGGCGCGCCCGGACCTGGTGGCAACTACCTGGCGCGTGTTCGGCTAGACCCGACTGGCGAACCGGCAATCCCAGCAACGGTCGATGACCTAGATGACACCCGCGCCTGAGGTGGCCCGGTAGCTGCAGACCGTTGCGGGGTCCTCAGTGCCTGGCAGGGGCAAGTTAGCCCTTTTCGGCCAGCAGTCGGTACATCGTGGGGCGGCTGACACCGAGGGTTTTGGCGATCTCGGGCACCGGCTCGCCTGCGGCACGCATCCGCTCGGCCAGCGCGATCTGGTCGGGGGACAGCGCCCGAGGCCGTCCGATGGGTAAGTTGCGGGCCTTGCGCGCAGCCTTAGCCGCATCTCGACGCTCTCGACCCAGCTCCAGCTCCAGCTCGGCGAGGCTGGCCATGATGCCCAGGACAGCCCTGCCTGTGGGAGTGGAGCTGTCCACCCCTTCGCGCAGCGACCGGATGACCACCTCACTGTCCAGAAGGTCCTTGATGGTCAACATGACCTCGGCGGCGCTGCGGCCCAGCCGGTCGATCCCGACGACCACGATTGTGTCACCGGGCCGGGCGTAGTTCAGCAGTCCGGCCAGGCCGGTGCGCTGCTCCTTGGTCGACGTGCCGGTTAGCTTGTCGCTGTAGACGCGGTCTGCATCGACACCGGCGGCGGTGAGCGCGTCAGCCTGGGCATCCAGGGACTGGTGCCCGGTGGACACCCGGGCGTAGCCCAACAGCTGGCCGGTGGTCTGGGCGGTTACGACGGTCATGCCCATTATCGTATCTCGAAAGTCCGTCAGTCACTGTTCTGATACGAGACAACTTTCGAGAATTTTCACCTGTGAATACGCGGTGGGAGGGATCGGTCCGTGGGGGCGTCTCGGAACTAAAGAATCGAGACGGTTCGACTAGGGCGAGTTCATGTCGGATCAGGAATCTCCCAAGGGCGCTGGAAGGTCGTGTTGGGCCCACCGCTGATGTCATTTTCTCAGCGGTGGTGTCATGTCATGTAGATGCATGTGTGGGGGACGAATGTTGGTTGCACTGATGGCGTGAGCGGCGGCTCGCTGAAGCCCGGCGTGATGTCCGCCTGTCCCAGCTGGTTGTGGAGTTATCGGTGTGTGGTTGTTGATCGTCGGTTGTGTTGGGGCCACCAGCTGGCTTCGCCGAGGAGTGTGGCGATGGCGGGGACGGTGAGGGTGCGAACGAGGAATGTGTCGAGCAGGAGCCCGCAGCCGATGACGAGGCCGACTTGGATCATGATCGCGATGGACCCGAACATCAGTCCGAACATGCTGGCGGCGAAGATGATTCCGGCCGAGGTGATGACCGAACCGGTGCGGGCGACGGTGCGCAGTACCCCGACGCGAATGTTGTGTCTGGATTCCTCCCGCAACCGTGAGACGAGCAGCATGTTGTAGTCGGCGCCGACGGCTACCAGGATGATGAACGCCAGCAACGGCACGGGCCACGCGATTTCGTAGCCGAGTCCCCATTGGAAGACCAGGACGCCGATGCCCAATGAGGCGAGGTAGTTCAGCACGACCGTCCCCAGCAGGTACAGCGGGGCGAGCAGGGCGCGCAAAAGCAGGACGAGGATGAGTCCGACGATGACCAGGGTGCTGATGGCCATTTGAGTGAAGTCAGCCGACAGCAGCCGCTGGATGTCGGAGTTGACGGCGGGAAACCCGGCAACGGCGATAGTGGCGTTGGCCAGGGTGGTGTTCGGGCGGGCGGCGTCGGCGGTTTCGACGATCTGGTGGGCGAGTGTGATCGCTTGCGCGCTGTAGGGGTCGTAGTTGGATTCGACGACAAAGCGGGCGGTTTTGCCATCGGGTGAGATGAACTGTTTGGCGACGTCGGTGAATTGACGATTGTCGAAGGCGCTGCTGGGCAGGTAGAAACCGCTCGCCGCGTCGGAGTCGGCGCTGGCGCGGGCCGAGTTCTGCAGTTGGGCGGCGACCTGGCCCATCCGAGCCAGCATTTCGATGTTGCTGTCGGCTAGGGCGTGCACACCGGCGGCCAGCGCCTGCGCCCCGGCGGCGAGTTGGCTGATGCCGCCTTGAAGCCGTCCGATGGTGCCGGCCGGATCATCCGCAGGAGCCCCTGGGGCTCCGAAGGCCCTGTCGAGCGCTGCGGCGGCGGTTTGGATGTCGGAGAGGGTGCCGGCAATGGTGGCGTCGGTGTCGGGGTTGTAGCGGTCGCCGAGGGTGGCGACTTCGGTGAAGAATCCGTTATCGCGCAAGCTCACCAGGATCTGGACCTGGTCACGGATTTGCGCGCATTGCGGCGTGGTGGCACACCATCCCGAACTGTTGAGGCCATCGACGAGAGGGGCCAGCACGGCGAGGGCGGTTTCGGCTTGACCCGCCCGTGTCCGTAGTCCGGGGCCGGACTGGATGGCTTGGTCGATGGTGGGTGCGGTGGCCGAAAGTTCTTGCAGCAACGGTCGAGATGACCACAGCAGGGTGTCACCGGATTGGGCGCGGGCCAGTACGCCCGACAGCGGGGTCAAGATGGCGTGCAGGGCGGCATCGAGCTGGGCCAGGCCACCGGCGAGTTGATCGGCGCCGTCGGTGAGTTGGGCGAGGTCGCCTTTTCGGGCGTCGCCGTCGGACACGGCGTCGGCCATCTTGTCGCCGATCTGCCTGTTCTGCCAGGACAGTTGGGCTTGTTCGAGGCGGGTGCCGGTAGGGCGGGTTATGCCGACGACTTTGGTGACCCCGGGTACTTGGGCGACTCGGGAGGCCATCTCGTCGAGGTCGGCCAGCCCTTTGCTGGTGCGCATATCGTCGGGGTTTTCCACGACGAGAAATTCGGTGATGACGACGTCTTTGGGGAAGTGGCGATCCAGCAGTTGGTAACCCTGGTTGCTGGCAGTGGTGGCGGGCTGGCCTTTGCGGTCGTCGTAGCTGATCTTCATCGTGGTCGCGACCGCCGCGAGGGCCACGAGGATGACTAGGCTCGCGGCCAACAGCGGCACCGGCCGGCGGACCACCGCGACAGCCACACTGTTCCAGTAGCGGCGGGTTCGATCGGATTTCGGCTCGCCGATTCCACGGCGGGCGGCCAGCGCCAGCACCGGCGGCAGCAAGGTGACAGTGGCCAGGAATCCGACCAGCACGGCGACCGCGCAGGCCGGACCGAGCCCAGCGAAAACGCTGAGGCGGGCGAAGACCATGGCAAAAAAGGCCAGCGCAACGGTGGCCGCCGAGGCCAGGATGACGCGCCCGATGCTGGCGGTGGCATGAATGACGGCCTGATCGGCGGGTACGTGTGCGCGGCGCTGTTCGTGGTACCGGCTGATCAAAAACACCGTGTAGTCGGTGCCCGCGCCGAGCAGGATCACCGTCATGAACGCCACGGTGAACTGCGAGACGGGCATGCCGCTTTCGCCGAGGGCAGACAGCACACCACGGCCGACGGCCAGGCTGACCCCGATCACCAGCAGGGGCAGCAAGGCGGTGAACACCGACCGGTAGACGATCAGCAGGATTAGTGCGATCAGCGCGGCGGTGGCGATCGAGATCAGCAGCAGGTCGTGTTCGGCGGCGGCGATCTGGTCGTTGAAGGTTGCCGCCGGGCCCGTCACGTGCACGATCGTCGGTGAACCGGCGAATACGCCGGCGGCGATGTCGCGCACGGCTTGGACGGATTCGGCAGCCTTGGGGTCACCCAGGGTGCCGGCCACACCCACCGGCAGATACCAGGCTTTGCCGTCCGAGCTGGTCGCATGCGCCGCAGTGACCGGGTCGGCGAGCAGATCTTGAACCAGCAAGACATGGTCGCTATCGGCGCGCAGCTGCACCACCAACTGCTCATAGCGGTTGCGCACCGGCGCGGTGAAGCCGTCGGGGTCTTCCATCGCCACGACCAGCATCGTTTTGGAGCCCTGTTCCCCGAAGGCCGCGCTCATCCGGTCCACGGTCTGAAACGACGTCGCGTCGCGGGGAATCAGGTTCACCGACTGCTGCCGGACCACGGTTTCCAGCTGCGGGAACACCAGCGCCAGCAGCATGGCGACGGCGATCCAGCCGCCGATGACCAGTGCTTTATGGCGCACCGTGAACCCGGCCAGTGCCGCTAGCCGGCTGCTGTACTCACTGGATTCGCCCGGATCGGCCACGCCGTTGCGGGGCCGGCGGGGCATGGTTACTGTGCCCGCACCGCCGGGGTTGTCGACACTCACCGTGCCTGCGCCCATACAAGTTGCTGGCACTGGCCACAAGGGCCTGGCCGTCGACGACGACGATCCTTAGTTGGGGGTCGTTGCACCGGAATCGTCGTCCTCGTCGTCGGGGATGTCATGACGGACCACCTTGACCCTGCCGTGCGGCAGGCACGCCATGTAACCGTGGTGTTTGCCGTAGAGCTCCCAGGCGGTGGCGCGCTCATGGGCACTGACTTCGATACGCAGGCCGTTGGAGAAGCTCAGGTGCAGCCGACCGGAATCGTCGTGGCATGCCTTCGTGCACACGGCACCCGCCAGATCCAGTAGCGGACGTTGGTGGGCGGCGACCTCACGCGGATCGATGAGCACTTCCTCGGCCGGAAACTCACCGCTAGCGGGCAGCGCAAGCCACAGCAGGCAACTGATGACCACCTCGTTGGCGTCATCGAAGCTCAACACCAGATCACCCTGCAACGACATCCGCTGCACGGTGCAACCTTCGATCCACGTGGCGTACATCACGCACCTCCGTCGACGCCCAACCGGTCTGCACTGAAATGGTACGACAAGTAGCGCTGCGCTACTAACAATATCGTTATGGGCTTCGGGTCAGGACCCCGGATCGCTCGGCGCCCCGGTGTCCCCGAGCAGCCGAAGAAGATGTTCGAACGCGGCTACATCTCCATAGGCGGCGAAGTGATCGACGGCGACCACGACAAACACCGCTCTTGCGGTGAATCGGGTGAGCCCCTCGGGGTCGGTGCCGGTCGCGCCGATGTCCAGCACGCGGCCTTCCCGGGAGGCGATGCGCGCGGTGATGCGGTGGGATCGATGCAGCACGACCGGCTGGAGATACTCGACGGTCAGGCTGCGTGTCACAGCGGGCGCGCCGGCAATCCACAGCGCGAACCCCAGTACGTCGTCGCAGGCGGCGGCGATCGCCCCGCCGTGCGCCAGACCGGGCGCCCCGATGTGGCGTTCGTCGAAGGTCACGTCCGCGTACACCGTGTCGCCGCTGCGGTAAGCCACCAGCTGCAGACCGTGCGGATTCTGCGGCCCGCAACCCATACACGTTGGGGTATGTGCGGGCAGCAACTCGGGCCGTGCCGCGTCCGTGCGGCCGGACGCGACGTCTTGATGCGGTAAGTGATCAGCCATCAACGACACCTTCGGTACACATAGTTTCGCTGCGCTACTGTTGGTACGGTACGCGCTACGCGCGGGGGCGCGCACAATTGGTCGGGAATCTGGAATGCAGCGAGGTGAGTGGGTGTGAGCAGCGAGCAGGTACCGCCGGCCCCTGATGACGACGATATCGACCCCCGCCGGACCCGGTCGCGCAACCGCTTGCTCGACGCCGCGACCGCGCTGCTCAGCAGCGGTGGCATCGAAGCCGTCACCATCGAGGCAGTCACCAAAGCTTCCAAGGTGGCCCGCACCACCCTCTACCGCCATTTCGGCAGCTCATCGCAGTTGCTCGCGGCCACCTTCGAGCGACTCTTACCTCAAGTGACCCCGCCCGCGCCGGCCAGTGGGACACTGCGCGAACGGCTCATCGAACTGCTCACCCGGCAGGCCGCGCTGTTCGCCGACGCCCCAGCCCACATCACCATGTTGGCCTGGCTCGCCCTGGGCCCGACCACAATCGATCACGCCAGCACCGAACATGCCCCGCAGGCGCTGCGAGCGCGGGTCATCAACCAATACCGGCAGCCCTTCGACGCCATCCTGCAAGACATTGAGGCCGCTGCTGAGTTCGACGGCCTGGACCCGGATCTTGCGCTGTGCCAGCTCATCGGACCACTCGCGTTCGCACGAATGACCGGCCTGCGATCCATCACCGCACACGACTGCGCCCGCATCGTCGACGACTTCCTGGCCGCGCACCAACGAACGCAGACTCAATCCCTACGCCTGAAACCTATCGACTAGAAGTGATTCCGTTCGACCGAAAATAGGCAAGCAAGGATCTGCCCACATCGAACGGCAACGCCATCAACCAGATTGCAAGGTGATCTGAAACACCGAACTCAACACCAGGCCAGACGTCCACGGGCAGCATGGAAAACAGACTCAGTGTGGAAATGACAGGGATCTGAGGCAGAAACCAGCTGACACTAACGGAGAGCCTCGGCATATCACCAGGTCATTCGCCCGGCACACGACACGCAGCACGAGACCCTACAGGTCGCCGAATAACCTTTGTGCGCCGGTGATGTAGCCCAACGCGTCGGTATCGCATGTTGTGGCTCGTTCACGTAGCTTTTTGAGTCGCCAAGACAGTCCGACTCTGCCCAACAGCGG
Organism: Mycolicibacter heraklionensis; assembly: GCF_019645815.1. Taxonomy (NCBI): domain Bacteria; kingdom Bacillati; phylum Actinomycetota; class Actinomycetes; order Mycobacteriales; family Mycobacteriaceae; genus Mycobacterium; species Mycobacterium heraklionense. Next base: position 4,008,662 of record NZ_CP080997.1, on the reverse strand, counting down.
AGATCAGGCTAGCCGGGTTACGACCTGCGCCGAGGTCGTGACCACCTCGCCCAGGGGGTTGAACAATACTGGGCCGACTTCTTCGTCGTAGCCATGTGTATCGGCGAATTCCTGAGTGGCTGACCGGGCCGCCTGCGCGAATACAATGTAGTGGTGCACTGCTCGCTGGGGGAGATGTGCAACAAGAGCCGCAGTCTCTAATTCATGAAGAGATTTCCGGAACAGGCGGTAGTTGACCTCATCCGGGCCGCCCGCCCATCTCGCCTCCTCAACCTCTGCGAGGTGTTTGAGTACACCTCAGCGTATTTCTCGACGCTCCCGGCTGGACAGCAGATACTGAGTGATCAGCGAGCCGATGCCCAGCGCGCCGAGTGAGGTGCTGATGATCGAGAAGTCCACGGGGCTCAAAATAGTCTCGGCGGAATCCGGCCGTCGTCGAGGATGCCCAGTTGGGCAACGCGCAGCCTGCTGAGTTCTGTGGCCTCGTCTTTGGTCCTTGCTGCGTCACGATGATGGCGGCAGAGATTTCGTGTCGACGGTCACGTAATTCCCCAGGGGTAGTCGTCACGTAATTCCCCAGGTTGGGAGCTGCTGGTGGTGAGGGTAGCGGGGTTGGCGGTCGGTGTCAGGTGGTGGTGACTCCGGGGCGCTTGCGGGGCCGGTAGGAGGGGCCGTCCATGAGGACTTGGTGGCTGGTGTTGATCAGCCGGTCGAGCAGTGATTCGGCGACGACGGGGTTGGGGAACAGCGGGTACCAATCCTTGGGGGCGCGGTTGCTGGTCAGGATCAGCGGCTTGGCGGCGATGGCGCGGTCGGAGACCAGGTCGTAGAGGTCGTCGCTTTGGGTGGGGGTGTGCTCGCGCATGGCGAAGTCGTCGACGATGAGGACCAGGGGGCGGGTGTATTCGCGCATGCGTTGGCCGATGGTGCGGTCAGCGTGACCGCCGGCGAGGTCGGCGAGCATTCGGGAGCATTTGACGAAGCGGATGTCGCCGCCGCGTCGAGCTACTTGGTGTCCGAGTGCTTGTGCTACATGGGTTTTGCCGACTCCGACGGGTCCGTAGAGGATCACCGATTCGCCGGCGTCGAGCCAGCGCAGTGCGGCCAGATCGCGCAGCATCGCGGCGGGCAACTTGGGGCTGACGGCGAAGTCGAAGTCCTCGAAGGTGTTGGCTTGTTCGAAGCGGGCGCGCCGTATTCGCCGTGCCAGGGCGGCGGTCTCGCGGCGGGCGATTTCGTCTTCGCAGAGCACCTGCAGGAATTCCAGGTGGCCGAGTTTCCCGTCGCGGGTTTGGGCCAGGCGGGCATCGAGGGTGTCGAGCATGCCGGTCAGTTTGAGAGTCTTGAGTGCGGCACGAAGGCTGGGGTCGTGAATGGTCATGACGGTAGTCCTTTGTTGAATCGAGTTGGCGCAGAGCAGGATTAGCGGCTAGTAAGCGTCAGGCGGTACGTTCGGTGTCAAAGGCGGCGGGGCCGCGCAGCAACGCCGGCACTGCCGGGGTGGTAGGCCGCGGCGATTCCTCGCCGTATTCGGTACCGGCGGCCAGGATCCCCTTGACGGTGCGGTAGCCCGGATCGTCGATCGCCAGTGCGCGAGCACACGCCGCGTCCAGGCGGGCGTCACCGTATTTGTCGCGTAGCCGGATGATCCCCTGGATGGCCCTCAGTCGGTGGATGGCGTTGACCGCCGACAGTTCGGCGACGATCGCGACGGCACCAGGTCCGATCTGCTCGGCTTGGGTGCGACACCACGTCACGTTGCGCAGGGTATGGGCGATCTTGTTCGGCGGGTAGTGCTCGTAGTTGGTCGATCGGCCCGACAGATGCAGCACATGGGTCGCCACAACCGCATCGCTGTGGAAGATCTGCACCACATCACCTGCAGTGCGCACCAGCAGTTTCTGGCCCATCAACCGCCACGGTGCTGAGTAGAACGCTTTGCCCGACTTGACATGACAGTCCGGTGCCAGGGTGCCAACCGTGTAGGTCACGGACTCAAATCGACGCTGCGGCAACGGCATCAGTGCATCGCGTTCCACCGCGGTGAACACCGATGCTGGCCTCTGACCGTCCAGGCCGCGGTGCTTGTGGACGCCATAGACGTCGGTGGACCACCGCAGCGCCTCGGCCTGCATCTGCTCCAGGCTGGTGAACTCCCGCCCGGCGAAGAACGAATCCCGAATGTAGGGCATCGGCCGCTCAATGCGAGGCTTGTCTTTAGGCTTTCGTGCCCGCGCGGGGTCGATCAGGGTGCCGTAGAACGCGGCGAGCTCGGCGTAGGCCGGGTTGATCTGTGGGTCATACAGATCCGCCCGCAGCACCCCGGTTTTCAGGTTGTCGCAGACCAACCGCGCTGGAACACCATCAAAGAACTCGAATGCCGCCACGTGCGAGGCGTTCCACGAGTGCTGATCCATCCGCAGCACCGGCTGGACGAACAGGGCCCGTGAGCACGCCAGGATCATCGCGAACGCCCACACCGCCACCCGACGCCCCGCCTCCGGGTCGAACCACATGCCGAGCCTGCCGTAGTCGATCTGGGCTTCACTGCCGGGTTCGACAGCGCCCCGCGGTACAGTGGCCTTGCCTTCGAGGCGTTGTTCAGCGAAAGCTGTTGTGATGTAACGCCGCACCGTCGACTCCGACACATCGACGTGATAGTCGTCGCGTAGCCGTTGGGCGATGGTGGCCACCGTCACTGGCGCCGCAAGCTGATCTTTGATCCACTGATGGTGCACCGCGATCAGCGGCCAGGTCAGTGCCCGTGCGGTCGGGTCGACCAGCTCAGGGAACCACCGCGCGATCCGCGCCCGCCACAGCTCCTCGTCGAACGACCCATCAGCGCTGGCATCAGCCCCTCGGCCAGCGCCGGGGTCAAATACTTGCGGATCGTCTTGCGGTCGATGCCCAGTGCCTCATGAATCTGCACCTGGGATCGGCCGGCGTTCCAGTGTCGGAACATCTCCACGAAGTCGGTCACGGTCCACGCTCTCCTTGCCACCTCAGGCCCCTTCCAGGCCCCCGGAGCGGGGCACCTGAACGGAGCGAACCTGAGCAGCACCCCAACCCCACCCGACACACCCCGGGGTGGGGAATTACGTGACGGCAGGTGGGGAATTACGTGACGGACAACCCCTCAAACCTGGGGAAATACGTGACCGCTGACATTCGGTTCGGAGTCGGTTATGTGCAGCATCCGGGGTCCAGCCCAGTGCTAGCGCTTGCAGTGCATCTGGGCGGACTTGGTGAAAGACATTCATCCCACGGCGATCCGAGATCACTAGGCCCGGCGATGTGCAACTGCTCAACAACGACACGGTTCTGCACTCACGCGAGGAATACACCGACCACGACGACCCCGCCGCCGGTGGGGGCGAGACGGATGCTGCTGCTACCTAGATAACGCCTGGCGCGTCGCCTCGATCAGTGCGGATCTGTATTTCGGACATAGGTTTTCTACGGCCCTGCTGACTGTGAGCCCCGCTTCACGGGCGGTGTATTGATAGTCGGGGTCGTCCATCAGCCTGTAGTGAATCTTGGTGACGCTCGGGACTGATACGCCATTGACACCAAGATCATTACAGATGAGCGCGTAGACGTCCTCCATGGTGACCGGGCGGATATCTTGAGGGTCCGTGATTGTCGGTGGACGGCCTGTCTTGGGTGTTCCGCCTGCCGAGCCCTTGTGTTGGCAACCAGACATGCAGCGGTTGTATTCGGAGCTTCCCGGGCCGAGCATGAAGCATCCGGCATCACACCCATCCGTGCTGCACGTCGCCGGAGCTGCAGCTGCGAGGGGGCCGATCAGCAACATTGCGATGGTGGCCTTCTGGAGCCTCCGCCGTCCGCCCTCCCGCAACTTCACGACGGGTCCCTTTGGGGCCCCGAGTGGCTCAGCCGACTGGACTTGAGCAACGAAGAGGGGCGATGCGCCATGATCATCCTTCACTGTTCGGGGCACACGTACCGGACCCCGTTTACCTGTACTGAGACCTGTACTCGGAGTAGGCGGCGCTGAACTTGGGGCAGTGACCATTGATCGCATAACCGACTGCCGACTGCATCTGTCGGTAGTTGAGGCCACCGTCAGAGTAGATAGGTCTTTGTTCTGTCAAGAGAACTGAAATGGCGGCCCAGATGCCGTGGGCGGTCGGCTCTTGGCCGACAAAGTTGCAGATCACCTCGTGGTTGGCGTCGCCGAATGCCTGTGCCTTGTCAGCATGGCTGGTCGGTGCGCATGCCAGCCCGAGCCCAATCATTGATCCAAAAACCGCTGCCCCACTCCTGATTTTCTTCACTTCGTTGTCCTAACGTGGGCTGATCTTCTGTTGCCACTGGCGATCGGCACCTGGATTTGCCATTGCCGCCCCGTCCACCGTCGCCGCCAGGCGGTCTCTCGAAACTACGAAGAATCGAGACAGCGGCCCTACCTGCCCGGGCTGTCCAGAACTAAGGGATCGAGACGGCGGTCACGCTCTAGCTGAGGCCCGGACTGACAGGCCGCCCCGAGACTCCCCAGTCGCCATGGAGACCGGAGATGGACCCGCTCGTGCCGCCCATGGCACCCATGCCGGCCCTGCCACCGGCCCCGCCATCGCCACCATTGCCGCCGTCACCGAAAAGGGAGGCGGCGTTGCCGCCTAGACCGCCGTCACCGCCGCGAGCGTAGTTAAGGAGGGCGCCGGGGCCGCTGTAGTCGCCACCGTAGCCACCTTTGCCGCCGTTGCCGCCGTTGCCGCCGTTGCCCGAGAAGAACCCACCACTACCGCCGGAACCGCCAACACCGCCAGCGCCCCCAGGGAAATCGCCCCCGGGGAAATACAGTGTCGCGGCGTCACCGCCCGCGCCGCCATCACCACCGTTGCCACCGTTGCCGGAGAAGAGCCCGCCACTACCACCGAAACCGCCATCGCCACCAGCGCGGCCCTGGGGACCCAGCTCAGTGCCGTCACCACCGGCACCGCCATCGCCACCATTGCCGCCGTTACCGAAAAGGGAGGCGGCGTTGCCGCCTAGACCGCCGTCACCGCCGCGAGCGTAGTTAAGGAGGGCACCGGGGCCCCTGTAGTCGCCACCGTTGCCAGCGTTGCCGCCGTTGCCGCCGTTGCCACCATCGCCGAAGAAGAAGCCACCTTGGCCGCCGTTACCGCCCGCCCCGCCGTTGCCGCCGTCGGGGTGCAGTTCCGTGCCGTTGCCGCCATTGCCACCGTTGCCGCCATTGCCGCCGTTGCCGAACAAGAAGCCGCCACTGCCGCCCGCGCCACCGGCCCCGCCGTTGCCGCCGAACTGGCCGTCGCCGCCGTTGGTGCCGTTGCCGCCGTTGCCGAACAGGGACGCGGCGTTGCCACCGACGCCGGGGGTGCCGTTGATCGCACCGGAGCTTTCGGCGGCAAAAGTAGTGACCGGCGAATGGGTGCCGCCTGCTTCGGCGGACCCGGCGTTGCCGCCGTCACCGAAGAACCATCCGGCGTTGCCGCCGCTGCCGCTGTAGCCGTACCCGTTGCCGCCGTCGCCGAACAACAGCCCGGCGTTCCCACCGTCAGGGTTGTCGGCGGTTCCGTTAGCGCCGTCGCCGATCAGATACTGGCCTGATACCGAGTTGACGAGGTTGGCGAATACTTGCCCGTCGGAGCTGTTGATCCAGGTGTCGATGGAGGCGTGCAGCGGGGTATAGAAGTATTCGTTGAACAGGACTGCACCGAAGCTGGGGTCGTCGAGGTTCAGAAGTAGGGCATCCCAGTTGTCCTGCAGGATCAGGGCATCCCATGCCGCGTCGAGGGCGTCGGGGTCGGTCCAGGTCGAGGACTCGAATAGCGAAGCCACCGTATCGATGATCACGTCATCGACGTCAGCCTTCGCGGCGGGCTCGGCGAGTGGCGTCATCCCGAACGCCAAGAACACCCCCACTGCGGTGCCGCCGCCCAGTGCGCGACGGCGACTGACGTTGTTCCCGAAAGAGTGGGTGTTGCCCGAGCGTCGGCCCTGCTCCACGGAACTGCGGCGAGTCATCAATCAGTCTCCCTCTTGAGGCGTCAAGGAAATTCTCAGGTGCTACCCAGTTACGGGCCGAGGTTACAGGCCGGTTACGCATGTGCGCAACAGGCATGGGCTCGTTACGCTCTGGCCGATTCCGCGCGGGCCGTATGTCGTTGGACACCGTGTCCGACGACCAGCCCAAGCCAGCCCTCAACGAGACCACCCGCGTGTTCGGCGAACGGGTCCGCGACCGCCGCACGGCACTTGGCCTCAGTCAGGAGGCTGCCGCTGTTCGTTGTGGCATCCACTGGACGCAACTGGGCAAAGTGGAACGGGGCCAGCGCAGCCTGCGTCTAGAAACGATCATGAAGATCGCCGCCGGTCTGGACATCGATGCCGGAGAGCTCGTCAGCGAACTGCCCGTGCCGCAGTTCTAACCGTGTGGACGGGAACTCCAGCCGTAGCGCCTACGACTTGCTGGGCTTCATGTGTCCGGCGCGCTTAGTTCACTGCGCGGGACCGATGCACCCATCTTCGACCACTTGAGCCCCTGGGGATCGTGGGCGTTCATCCGGTTAAAGCGTTCGTTATCGGAGCGCAGCTTGGCCAGATGCTCCGGGTCGGTCGTAGCGGGCCAGTATCCAAGCTCCTCGGCGAGCCTCCGATATTCGCTCACGTTCGCCAGCACCTCACTCCCGGTTGTCATGCAGATGGGCGCAGTCCAATTGTTTCTGTGCGTTCACAACGGATCGCGGACGCTGTGGATGAACACGCCATAACGAGTCGGGTCGCTATAGATCACAAGGTTGTCGGAAGCGCCCTACCAGCATCGGGGACGTGCGAGGATCACGCGGTCGACAGCACGGGAGTGCGGTAACCAGGAGGTTGGCAGCGCGTGCCGATTCCAGCTACGAGCGGGCAGTATGCGACGTTGCCAGTTGGTCGGCACGTTGCCACACTCGACGAGGTCTACGAGACCTTTGTAGTGAATGCACCGTTCCGTCCCCGGCGCGAGTTAATCTTCCGCGCTCTCACGCTCTACATCGACCTCGTCTCGGCTCAGTTCAGCACGTGCCGGTACTGGATCGACGGTGGGTTCGTGACTCACAAGCCGTGGGAGCAGCCCGAGGACGCGGACGTGCTGGTTGTCGTACCCCCGGGTGAGCATGGAAAGGTGATGACGCCGGAGTTTCTGCCTCATTGGACGCTACTGGAGACTCTGCCCGCACAGCCGAGCGTCTACGCCGACAAGGTGCATCCGATGGGCGGGTTGCTCGACTGCTTCATCGAGCCCGATGTTCCCCAGGTGCTGGGCGTCTGGGACTTTCGGTGGTCGTCAGTGCGCGATCAGCAGCACAATGTGGTTCCAGGTGTCCGTAAGGGTTATTTGGAGGTGAGTGCGTAATGGCTGTCGACCGTGAGCTTGAGGCATCGCTGCTCGATGCGCTGCACTACTCCTCGGGTGACCCTAACTCCGATCGTGCGGTGCGCGAGTCGATCCGTGCCGGGATCGTCGGCAATGATGCCGACTTGATCAATATCTATGAGCGTGAGGTCGGGCCGGAGCAGGCAGAAGTGGACCTTCACCTGATTGGTCCCGGCATCGAGAAGAACGCCGCCAATGCACGACAGTTCTCGCTGTTCGTGAGTGGCATCAGTGACGCGGTCAAGGAGACCGCCAAGGCGCGCGCAGGCCGCAAACGGTACCGCGACAATCTGCTGATTGAGGGCACGACACCGGGATCGGTTCGGGTGGTGATGCGCGTGGCGATACCCGAGGTTTCCGACGGCCAAACAGTCGACGACGAGACTGCGGCATCGACCGTCGACTCGGACGCGTTGCGCACGGTGGCATCGATCCTCGCGCACGCTAGCGATCCCGACCTCGATACACCGCTCGCGGCGGAGATTGCCGAACTGCCGATCAAGGCGCGGACCGCGCTGAAACGCGTGGCCAATGCCTCTCAGCAGGGTGGGTGGGCGGTTCGCGGGATGATCCGCCAGAGACGGGTCGGGGCAGCAGGCCTCGAACTCACAAACGATGGTGCGGTCCGGTTGCGGATTGAGCTGGAAGTGGCCCAGGAGAAGCGCCGCCAGGAACACAGGGTGGGCACTATCGACGGCTTTCGCTGGTCTCTCGGCACTCTCTATTTCAGGCCGGACGAAGGGCCAGCCTTCACTGCTGGTGTGATGGAGAGCAAAGTCGCGCTGGAAGTCACTAGGTTGATGAACGATCCTGAGCTGCGCGTCATGGCGGACTTCGATGTCGTCGAATCCTATCTACCTGGCGACCAGACACGTTCCCGTGTGAGCCGCGTGCTGACTGGTATTCGGTCTCTTGGCGAGCAGACCGCCATCCCGGTTGGGACGGCCTGACTGGCCTTGTGGGTCCGGTACCACTCCCGTCTCATCTCCCGGCTATGTGTGGAGCCGTGAAATTTCCACTCGACTGGTGTCCCAGCGCAGGTCAGCGATGGGCGGAGCGCACACGTGGGCTGCTGGATTGTCCTGTGGCCGTCGCCAAGTTGGCGGTCAACAAGTCACAAGAATGGCGCAAAAGCCGATACAGAATGTGGTGGGTGGACGGTCCAGCTCCGTTGCAGGATCGGGTCTCGTCTGTGCTCGTGGCCAGTGTTGACCGCACACGCGCGGGTGAACTTACTTCGCAGTAGGGTGTCGTCATGACAGGTCGTCCCAGCACTGCCTACCGGATGTGGCAGAGACTGTCTGCCTACCCCGGCGGCAGCCGGTTATTCTCCGCAGCGGTCATGGCCCGCGCACCGTATTTCACGACCGTGCTGCCGCATATCAGGAGCATGGAGCCAGGTCTGGCTGAGATTGACGTCCCGAACTGGACGATGGTGCACAACCATCTGAAGACCATGCACGCCATTGCGTCTTGTAACGCCGCCGAGGTTGCCATGGGGATGCTGATGGAGGCCACCGTGCCGTCCAGTCACCGCTGGATTCCGAAGGCGATGACCGTCCAGTACCTGGCCAAGGCGACCACCTCGCTGCGGGCCACCGCCCGACTCGACCCTCCGGATTTCGAGGGCATCGCCGAGGGGGTCGAGTTGGTGGTGCCGGTCAGCATCACCGATCGCGGCGGTATTGAAGTCGTGCACGCAGACATCACCACCTGGGTAACGCCCGTTCGGTAGTTGCCTGCCCGTCCGGGTCCGGGCTGCCGGAACTGCGGCGACCGGCGGAAAACGAACTGACCGTGATGAGAACTAGACGTTCTTCACGAACGGCCACTTGGGCACCAGCACCTCGGCCAGTCCGGGCTCCATCCGGACCACATGCGGCAACACCGAGGCGAAGTAGGGGACTCGGGCCATCGCCGCGGCCGAGAAGAGCCGGGTGCCGCCGGGGATGCCCGCCAGCCGTCGCCATGTCTGATAAGTACTGGTGGATCCGGTCACGTCGACCTACCTTACCGGCAAGTAAGGTCGACCGCGGAGCGGCTCCGGGGTGGCGGTCCGCAGGGCTCGGGAGCGCTGTCGCTGGGTTGATGCCGCGGTTCCGGCGTCGCCTCTCCTTCGTCGAGCCTCGCTAAACCGCGGGGATTTGGCCGCTGACCCGATCTGGGGCATACTATTCAGGTTCGCCTGCGCCGGGGTTGTCCCTGGCCGGGCATACGACCAGCGCCCACCCGGGCGCGTCCGGTCCCATTCTCGCCGCACGGAGTTTTTTCACCGTGCACGAGGCCGTGTGCGGGCGACACGCCCGACCGCGGGGACCGGTGGACCAGGACAGGTAAACAGCGGCGGCAGCGCCCAGCGCAGTGTCGACACCGGACCCACGGGTCCGAAAAGGTAGCGACGAGCTGGGGCACAAAGGGTTCGAAAAACGGACCCCCTTTGCAGGAGTGAGGTAGCAGAAGCGTGGCGGGACAAAAGATCCGCATCAGGCTCAAGGCCTACGACCACGAGGCGATTGACGCCTCGGCGCGCAAGATCGTTGAGACGGTCACTCGTACCGGTGCGTCCGTAGTCGGCCCGGTGCCGCTGCCGACCGAGAAGAACGTGTATTGCGTCATCCGGTCCCCGCACAAGTACAAGGACTCGCGGGAGCACTTCGAGATGCGCACCCACAAGCGACTGATCGACATCCTCGATCCCACGCCGAAGACCGTTGACGCCTTGATGCGCATCGATCTGCCGGCCAGCGTCGACGTCAACATCCAATAAGGCATCCCAGTAGGAGCTCGGAAGAAACCATGGCACGCAAAGGTATTTTGGGTACCAAACTGGGCATGACACAGGTGTTCGACGAGAACAACAAGGTCGTGCCGGTCACGGTCGTCAAGGCCGGGCCGAATGTGGTCACCCGCATCCGCACCCCTGAGCGCGACGGCTACAGCGCCGTCCAGCTCGCTTACGGCGAGATCAGCCCTCGCAAGGTCAACAAGCCGCTGAGCGGTCAGTACGCGGCCGCCGGGGTCAACCCGCGCCGGCATCTGGCCGAGCTGCGTCTCGATGACGAGGCCGCCGCCGCCGGCTACGAGGTCGGCCAGGAGCTGACCGCCGAGATTTTCGCCGACGGCAGCTACGTCGACGTCACCGGAACCTCCAAGGGCAAGGGCTACGCCGGCACCATGAAGCGGCACGGCTTCCGCGGTCAGGGCGCCGGTCACGGCGCCCAGGCCGTGCACCGCCGGCCGGGTTCGATCGGTGGCTGCTCGACCCCCGGCCGGGTGTTCAAGGGCACCCGGATGTCGGGCCGGATGGGCAACGACCGGGTCACCACCCAGAACCTGGTGGTGCACAAGGTTGACGCCGAGAACGGTGTGCTGTTGATCAAGGGCGCCATTCCGGGCCGCAACGGTGGGCTGGTTCTGGTCCGCAGCGCGATCAAAAAGGGTGAGAAGTAATGGCCGGCATCAAGATTGACGTCAAGACTCCGGACGGCAAGAAGAGTGGCTCGGTTGAGCTGCCCGCCGAGCTGTTCGACGCTCCCGCCAACATTGCGCTGATGCACCAGGTGGTGATCGCTCAGTTGGCCGCGGCCCGTCAGGGTACGCACTCCACCAAGACGCGCGGTGAGGTCAGCGGCGGTGGCCGTAAGCCTTACCGGCAGAAGGGAACCGGCCGGGCCCGTCAGGGTTCGACTCGGGCGCCGCAGTTCACCGGTGGTGGCGTGGTGCACGGCCCCAAGCCGCGCGACTACAGCCAGCGCACCCCGAAGAAGATGATCGCCGCCGCCCTGCGCGGAGCGTTGTCGGACCGGGCGCGCAACGGCCGGATCCACGCGATCACCGAGCTGGTGAGCGGACAGACCCCGTCGACCAAGGACGCCAAGACGTTCCTGGGCTCGATCACCGACCGCAAGCAGGTGCTGGTGGTCATCGGCCGGGCCGACGAGACGGGCGCCAAGAGCGTGCGCAACCTGCCGGGTGTGCACATCCTGTCCCCGGACCAGCTCAACACCCACGATGTGCTGCGTGCCGACGACGTGGTGTTCAGCGTCGAGGCCCTGAACTCCTACATCGAGGCACACACCGCCAAAACCGAGGAGGTTTCGGCCTGATGGCGACCATCCCCGACCCCCGCGACATCATCCTCGCGCCGGTCATCTCCGAGAAGTCCTACGGGCTGATCGAGAACAACGTGTACACGTTCGTGGTGCACCCCGACACGAACAAGACGCAGATCAAGATCGCGATCGAGAAGATCTTCGCGGTCAAGGTGGCGTCGGTGAACACCGCGAACCGGCCGGGTAAGCGCAAGCGGTCCCGGACCGGCTACGGCAAGCGCAAGGACACCAAGCGCGCCATTGTGACCCTGGCGCCCGGCAGCAAGCCGATCGACCTGTTCGCCGCACCGGCCTGACCGGAGTGAGAGAGAGATCTAACTGACATGGGAATCCGCAAGTACAAGCCGACGACCCCCGGTCGTCGCGGTGCCAGCGTCTCCGATTTCGCTGAGCTCACCCGCTCTCACCCGGAGAAGTCGCTGGTTCGGCCGCTGCACGGCCACGGCGGGCGTAACGCCCACGGCCGGATCACCACCCGGCACAAGGGTGGCGGCCACAAGCGCGCCTACCGCGTGATCGACTTCCGTCGCCACGACAAGGACGGCGTCAACGCCAAGGTCGCGCACATCGAGTACGACCCGAACCGCACCGCGCGGATCGCGCTGCTGCACTACCTGGACGGCGAGAAGCGCTACATCATCGCCCCGCAGGGTCTGTCGCAGGGCGACGTGGTCGAATCGGGCGCCAACGCCGACATCAAGCCCGGCAACAACCTGCCGCTGCGCAACATCCCCGCCGGCACCCTGGTGCACGCGGTGGAGCTGCGCCCGGGCGGTGGCGCCAAGCTGGCCCGCTCCGCCGGTTCCAGCATCCAGCTGCTGGGCAAGGAAGGCGCTTACGCCTCGCTGCGTATGCCTTCTGGCGAGATCCGCCGGGTCGACGTGCGCTGCCGCGCCACCGTCGGCGAGGTGGGCAACGCCGAGCAGGCCAACATCAACTGGGGTAAGGCCGGCCGTATGCGGTGGAAGGGCAAGCGCCCGACCGTCCGTGGTGTCGTCATGAACCCGGTGGACCACCCGCATGGTGGTGGTGAGGGCAAGACCTCCGGCGGCCGGCACCCGGTCAGCCCGTGGGGTAAGCCGGAGGGTCGCACCCGCCGGCCGAACAAGCCCAGCGACAAGCTCATCGTCCGACGCCGGCGCACCGGCAAGAAGCGCTAGGAATCGGAGGGAAAGCGATGCCACGCAGCCTCAAGAAGGGTCCGTTCGTCGACGACCATCTGCTCAAGAAGGTCGACGTCCAGAACGAAAAGAACACCAAGCAGGTCATCAAGACCTGGTCACGTCGGTCGACGATCATCCCGGACTTCATCGGGCACACGTTCGCCGTTCACGACGGCCGCAAGCATGTTCCGGTATTCGTCACCGAGTCGATGGTCGGGCACAAGCTCGGCGAATTCGCTCCGACGCGCACCTTCAAGGGACACATCAAAGACGACCGGAAGGCTAAGCGCCGGTGAGCGTTACGACTGAATATCCGTCCGCTGTTGCCAAGGCCCGCCATGTGGGTATCTCGGCCAGCAAGGCGCGCCGGGTGATCAACCTGGTGCGCGGCAAGTCCGTTGCCGAAGCGCTGGACATCCTGCGCTGGGCCCCGCAGCAGGCCAGCCTGCCGGTGGCCAAGGTCATCGCCAGCGCGGCGGCCAACGCCCAGAACAACGACGGCTTGGACCCGGCCACCCTGGTGGTGGCGACGGTGTACGCCGATGAGGGCCCAACCGCCAAGCGGATCAAGCCGCGCGCTCAGGGGCGTGCGTACCGGATCCGCCGGCGCACCAGCCACATCACTGTGGTGGTGGAGAGCCGGCCGGTGAAGGGCGGCGGTTCGGCGCAGTCCGCCAGCGCTGCCCGGGCGCGTCGTGCGCAGGGCAGCAAGGCGGCCGCTGGGACGGCCGCGCCGGCGAAGAAGGCTTCGGCGGCCAAGGCGGCCGAGAAGGCGCCGGCCAAGAAGGCTTCCGCAGCCAAGGCTGCCGAGAAGACGACTGAGAAAGCGGCGGCGAAGAAGGCGCCCGCCAAGAAGGCGGCAGCCAAGAAGGCGCCTGAGACGTCCGACGCGAAGGAGGGCTCGGAGTAATGGGCCAGAAGATCAACCCGCACGGCTTCCGGCTCGGGATCACCACCGACTGGAAGTCGCACTGGTACGCCGACAAGCAGTACGCGGAGTACGTCAAGGAAGACGTGGCGATCCGCCGGCTGCTGTCGAGCGGCCTGGAGCGCGCCGGCATCGCCGACGTGACCATCGAGCGCACCCGCGACCGGGTCCGGGTCGACATCCACACGGCTCGTCCGGGCATCGTCATCGGCCGCCGTGGTACGGAGGCAGACCGGATCCGTGGCGACCTGGAGAAGCTCACCGGTAAGCAGGTGCAGCTGAACATTCTTGAGGTGAAGCAGCCGGAGGCCGTCGCCCAGCTCGTCGCGCAGGGTGTTGCCGAGCAGCTGAGCAACCGGGTGGCGTTCCGCCGCGCGATGCGCAAGGCGATCCAGTCGGCGATGCGTCAGCCCAACGTCAAGGGCATCCGGGTGCAGTGCTCGGGCCGTCTCGGCGGTGCTGAGATGAGCCGCTCGGAGTTCTACCGCGAGGGTCGGGTGCCGCTGCACACGCTGCGCGCCGACATCGACTATGGGCTGTACGAGGCGAAGACCACCTTCGGCCGGATCGGCGTGAAGGTCTGGATCTACAAGGGCGACGTGGTCGGCGGCAAGCGTGAGCTGGCCGTCGCCGCACCGTCGGCCGACCGTCCGCGCCGGGAGCGCCCGTCGGGCACCCGCCCGCGCCGCAGCGGCGCCTCGGGTACCACCGCGACCAGCACCGACGCCGGGCGGGCCGCTGAGAGCACCGAGAACACCGCTGCTGCGGAAGCGGTCACCGAGGGCGCAGCGACCGCGGAGTCACAAGCAACGCAGAGCACGGAGAGCTGATCATGTTGATTCCCCGTAAGGTCAAGCACCGCAAGCAGCACCACCCCAAGCAGCGCGGTATCGCCAGCGGCGGCACCGCGGTGACGTTCGGTGAGTACGGCATCCAGGCACTGGAGCACGCCTACGTCACCAACCGGCAGATCGAGTCGGCTCGTATCGCCATCAACCGGCACATCAAGCGTGGCGGCAAGGTGTGGATCAACATCTTCCCGGACCGTCCGCTGACCAAGAAGCCCGCCGAAACCCGGATGGGTTCCGGTAAGGGTTCGCCGGAGTGGTGGGTCGCCAACGTCAAGCCGGGTCGGGTGCTGTTCGAGCTGAGCTACCCGAACGAGGCCATTGCCCGCGCCGCACTGACCCGGGCGATCCACAAGCTGCCGATCAAGGCGCGCATCGTCACCCGAGAGGAGCAGTTCTGATGGCAGTGGGAGTTACCGCTGGCGAACTGCGCGAGCTGAACGCCGACGAGCTCGTCGAGCAGTTGCGCGAGTCCAAAGAAGAGCTGTTCAACCTGCGTTTCCAGATGGCGACCGGGCAGCTCACCAACAACCGTCGGCTCCGCACGGTGCGCCACCAGATCGCGCGCATCTACACCGTGTTGCGCGAACGGGAACTGGGCCTGGCGTCCGGTCCCGCTGGTTCTGAAGGCGAGGCATCGTAATGGCACAGGCTGCAAAGGCTAGCGCCGCGGAGAAGGGCCCCAAGCACACTCCGCGCACCGAGACGCCGCGGGGCCGCCGCAAGACCCAGATCGGCTACGTGGTCAGCGACAAGATGGAGAAGACCATCGTCGTCGAGCTCGAGGACCGGGTGAAGCACCCGCTCTACGGCAAGATCATCCGGACCACCAAGAAGGTCAAGGCGCACGACGAGAACAACACGGCCGGCATCGGCGACCGCGTGTCGCTGATGGAGACCCGTCCGCTGTCGGCGTCGAAGCGCTGGCGCCTGGTCGAAATCCTGGAGAAGGCCAAGTAATACGACAAGGCCCCGCGACCTGCGTCGCGGGGCTTCGTCGTGCCTGGGGTCGTGGCCGCGTCACGCCGGCACTTTGACCCGCTGCGGTTGCTGCGCGGTCGGACCGAGCGGAACCTGCAGTGAATCCTGGCCGTTGAGCACTCGGGCCGGCACCGCCAGTGTGCGTCGTGTCGGCGTCGGCAGGCTGGTCCGTAATGCCGTCAATTGGCGTCCGTTGAGACGGTTCAGTCCGGCCGAGGTGGTCCTTCGCAATCTGCTCGCGCTGTGGTAGCGCACCAGCACCGCGACGTCGGTGTGGTGCTGGCGCCTCGTCAGGCGCACCGTGACTGCGGTCGTGTCGGTCTCCGGCAGCCACAGCCGCTCCAGGTTCTCCGTGCTGATGTCGCGCGGCGACATCCAGAAGGTGGCCGCGAATTGCTTGGGCCCCTTGCGTTCCTTCTGCTTTAGTCGGCGCCGACGCCGGCGGAGACGGGTGGGCTGGAGGCCGGCCAAGAGAGCCGCGTCGACCTGATCGAACTCCTCGGCCGACAGGATGCGCGCGTCGAGGTGACGTTCGCAGAGGTCGCGGGCCAGTCGTTCGGTGGCTACGGCCAGGGTCGCGGCCACGGAATCGCGAACCGCCACCGCCTCGGTGTTGTGCATCGGATCCATCCGCAGGATCAGCCAGTTGACCTGTGGTCCGCAGGAGCCGGGCGCCTTGACCGCCTGGACCGCCGCCGTGTCGGTGCGGTGTTCGTCATCGGGGGAGTCGTCGGGGGAGTCGCACGTTCGTATTGACACGATGTCGATCCCGTCCAGGCGCACGTCGAACTGCCGCAGGCCCGCGGCGACGAGTTCAGCTGGCAGCGTCGGTGCCGGCGCCGGGACGCGACGATGTCGCCCGGCCGTTTCGGCCGTAGCAACGGGTATGGCGATCACCGACACCAACCGGCCCCGGTACTCACGCACCCCGACGACGTCGCGACTGTAGCGGCGACGGTGGTCGAAGCCGGGAGTACAGCCTTCGGTGAGAAACGCCGCCGGGGTGGCGAATCGATCGGACAGCCGGGCCAGCAGGATCGCCGTCAGCGGTACTCGGCGGTGGGTGATCAACGCGGCCGTGGTGAGCACTGCGGCGAGGCCCACTGCGGGCCACCATGCGCGCTCGGGGGGCCCGAGCTGGGCCGGCCAGTGGCGGGCCAGCCACAGGATGCCGATATCGATCAGAAATACCGTGGTCACGCGCAGCCAGGACAGATTCAGCCCCAACGTATGCTGCGCCCTCATCGATGTGTCCGCCTCATGGTTCCCCCCAGAACTTCCATGGTTTGTGCGGTGACCGGGGTGCCCACTTCGGTACCGAGCCAAACATCCCAGGCCCTCCGGCATGGACCTGGGATGTTCAGCCGTCCATTCGCCCCGGCCCGGACGAACGTCAGATTCCGAACAGGCTCGTCGGGTCGAATAGGCTCGTCGGGTCGAACATGCTCGCCACGTCTCCGGCACCTCCGGCGGCGTCGGCCGCACTGCTCACAGCGTCGGCCGCGCCGCCCGTGGCGTCTGCACCCAACATCGACAGGCCACTGAACGCATCGCCCGGGTCGAGCAGTCCGGCCGCATCGAAATCGGTCGGAATGTTGAAGTCGCCGAACGGTGTCGACAGCGTGTCAGTGATGGTGTTGGCGGCGCCGTCAGCCCCCGGGATGTCGGTGTAGATGTTCTCGAACCCGTTCCCGAAGTTCATCACGTCGTACACCGTTCCCACCGCGGGAAGGTCAGAAGCCGTCGCTCCGGAAGCCGGATCTACGTCGGTGATCGTGAACTCGGTGTTGTGGATGCCGCCAACGAGATTCGTGACGTTCTCGCTGGCGGTCACGTTGCCCAGATCGGTGGCGCCGTCCCCGGTGCCGCTGCTGACGTCGAAGGATTGTTCGCCTTCGCCGACCTGGAACAACGGCGGGGCGCTGAACACCGGACTGAGCGGGGTGAAACCCGCCGACCCGTCGTCCAGCACGGGGTTGAAGGTGGTGTCGCCGATGGTGAAGCTGTCGCCGGCGCCGGGCGCCGCGTCGGTGGGTGTGAGGTCGCCGGGTGTGACGTCTCCGGGCGTTGTGGCGTCGGGAGTGCCGGCGGTCGGCGGGATAGCGCCGATATCGCCCAGCGGCGACGGGCTGAGCGTTCCCGCCGTGGGTGCCAGCGCGCCGAGGCCGGTCAGCGGGGTGGGGGTTGTGGTCAGGTCTGGGCTGAGGGCACCGGCGTTACCGAGTGCGTCCGTGCCGCCGGCGCCGGTCACGTTGCTGGCCAGGTCGACCGGCAGGGCAGTGCTGCCGATGTCTCCGGCTGCGCCGACACCATTGTCGGCGAAAGCGACTGATACGGGCAGGAATGTGGTCGTAAGTAGACCGGCGGTGGCGCCACCGGCCGACAATATGATCCGACGATTCATTTTCGGTGCGTTCCTTCCGTTCTGGGATGGTCCCGGCCCTGTGTGTTCCCCTTCGAAACATGCCGGGAAGAGCTGAACATCGGTCGATCGCCTCGCGCAACGCGCACAACAATTCCGGTGTGAACGCTGTGAAGGCGTCGATGACGTTGGGCGACAACGGATGTCCAGATGCCAGAGACACTGCCTCAACCCCCTCGGCATCCTCGTCAGACGCTAACGGGTCTAAGGCGTCGTCACCACCCCTGTGGGCCGATATTTCAACAGTTAATCTCAATGTAGAGAATCGTTGTCATCGATCAACGCACGTGAACGCGGCGATGTAAGTCATTGCGGCACTGCGCTTATGGCAAAGATAAGTGTTTGTCAGGGCTTGGTCTCAGGCGCGTTAAAGTAATAGCCTTGGCGGAACGGAACTTTCGATTTGACCAATCGGAGCCGGGCGGCACACTGAGCGCTATGGAACTGCGGCAGTTGAAACATTTTGTCGCTGTGGCTGAGGAGCTGCACTTCACGCGCGCGGCCGCCAAGGTTCACGTGGTGCAGTCCACCCTGTCCGCGTCGATCAGCAGCCTGGAGCAGGAACTCGGTACCGCGCTGCTGGTGCGCAACAACCGCCGTGTCGACCTCACCACGGCCGGCCTGGCGCTGCTGCCGGATGCGCAGAACGCCCTGGCTGCTGCGGAACATGCGCGTGCCGCGGTCGACGCAGTCAAGGGGGTGCTGTCGGGGCGGCTGAGCATCGGCGTGATCCAAGGGCTGGGGGCCGTGGACCTACCGGCGTTGCTGGCGCGCTATCACCGGAGCTTTCCGCGCATCGAGATCGCAATGCGACACGATCCGATTGACACGCTGGTGCACGCGACCGCCGACGGTGACCTGGACCTGGCGTTCGTCAGCCAGCCCTACGACGGGAGCCGGGTCAAGGGGCTGTCATTGGGATCCGAGCCGCTGGCGCTGGCGGTGCGACATGACGATCCGCTCGCCGATCGCGATGTGGTGGACCTGACCGACCTGCGGGATCGGGAGTTCGTCGAGCGGCGTTCCGATCTGCGGACGCGGCTGCACATCGATGGGATCTGCGCCGACCTCGGCTTCGTTCGAACCGTCTGCGCCGAGTCCAACACCCCGATCGACCTCGTGGATCTGGTGGCCGCCGGCGTAGGTATCGCGTTCCTGCCGCCGGCGCTGGTGGCGAAATCGGATCAGCTTGTGGGTGTGGCGACCGATCCGGTGATTCCCCGTGAACTGGCCCTGATCACCCCGAGTGAGCGGGCACCGTCGCCGGCGGCCGCGGCCTTTCTCGGCGAGCTGCTGGCGGCCGGTGCAGGCCAGGGCCATACATCGCAGCGTCGGGAACCCTCCGTGGTGTGAAGACTGCCGCTTTGCCGCCGGGCCGGTAGTGTCTCATCCGTCCTGGGGGCCGACAACGGAGTGAGCGATGGTGGATTTCGCGGGCAAGGTCAGTCTCGACATCCGGGATTCCGAACCGGATTGGGGGCCGTTCGCCGCGCCGACCGCTCCCGAGGGCGCGCCCAACGTGCTGTACCTGGTCTGGGACGACACCGGGATCGCCACCTGGGACTGCTTCGGCGGGCTGGTGGAGATGCCCACGATGAGTCGGATTGCCGAGCGCGGCGTCCGGCTGTCCCAGTTCCACACCACCGCACTGTGCTCGCCGACCAGGGCGTCGCTGCTGACCGGGCGTAACGCCACCAGTGTCGGCATGGCCACCATCGAAGAGTTCACCGACGGTTTCCCCAACTGCAGCGGGCGCATTCCCTTCGAAACCGCCTTGCTCAGTGAGGTTCTCGCCGAACAGGGCTGGAACACCTTCTGCGTCGGCAAGTGGCACCTGACCCCGCTGGAAGAGTCCAATATGGCCGGCGCCCGACGGCACTGGCCTACGCAGCGGGGATTCGAACGGTTCTACGGTTTCATGGGCGGCGAGACCAACCAGTGGTACCCGGACCTGGTTTATGACAACCACCCGGTCGCGCCGCCCGCGACGCCGGAGGACGGCTACCACCTGTCCAAGGACATCGCCGACAAGACAATCGAATTCATCCGGGATGCCCAGACGGTCGCGCCCGGAAAGCCTTGGTTCGGCTACATCTGCCCGGGCGCCGGCCATGCCCCGCACCATGTGTTCGCCGAGTGGGCCGACCGCTATGCCGGGCGCTTCGACATGGGCTACGAAGAGTACCGGGAAATCGTGCTGGCGAACCAGAAGGAGCTGGGGCTGGTGCCGCCGGACACCGCGCTGTCCGAGATCAACCCCTATGCCGATGTCACCAGTGCCGACGGCCAGCCTTGGCCGCTGCTGGACACGGTCCGACCGTGGGACAGCCTCGATGACTCCGAGAAGCGTCTGTTCGCCCGAATGGCCGAGGTGTTCGCGGGTTTCCAGAGTTACACCGACGCTCAGATCGGCCGGATCCTGGACTACCTGGAAGAGTCCGGACAACTCGACAACACCATCGTCGTGGTGATTTCCGACAACGGAGCCAGCGGCGAGGGCGGTCCGAACGGGTCGCCCAACGAGAACAAGTTCTTCAACGGCTACATCGACTCCGTCGAAGAGGCGATGAAACTCTTCGATCAGCTGGGCAGTCCGGAAACCTACAACCACTACCCGGTCGGATGGGCGATGGCGTTCAACACGCCCTACAAGCTCTACAAGCGCTACGCCTCTCATGAGGGTGGTATCGCCGACCCTGCGATCGTCAGCTGGCCCAACGGAATCGCCGCGCGCGGCGAGGTACGCGACGCCTATGTCAACGTGTGCGACGTGACCCCGACGGTCTATGACCTGCTCGGCATCACTCCGCCGGAGACCGTGCGCGGTGTTGCCCAACGTCCGCTGGAAGGCGTGAGTTTCAAAGCCGCGCTGGTGGATCCGGCGGCAGATACCGGCAAGCACACCCAGTTCTACACAATGCTGGGCACTCGCGGGATCTGGCACCGCGGCTGGTTCGCCAACACCGTGCATGCGGCGACTCCGTCGGGCTGGAGTCACTTCGACGACGACCGGTGGGAGCTCTACCACCTCGCCGAGGATCGCAGTCAGTGCCACGACCTGGCCGCAGAACACCCCGAGAAACTCGAAGAGCTCAAGGCGATGTGGTTCGCCGAGGCCGACAAGTACAACGGTCTGCCGTTGGCGGACTTGAACATCTTCGAGATGACCAGCCGGCAGCGGCCGTACCTGTCCGGCGACCGGACCGGCTACACCTATTACCCGAACACCGCCGAGGTGCCGTTGGGAGCGTGTGTCGAGCTTCGCGGCCGGTCATTTTCGGTATTGGCCCGAGTCACGGTGGATTCCGCTGCTGCTGAGGGACTGCTGTTCAAGCAGGGCGCCCGGCACGGCGGTCATGCGCTGTTCGTTCAGGACGGCAAGCTGCACTACGTCTACAACTTCCTCGGCGAGCGTGAGCAGTGGCTGTCATCGCCTGGACCGATTCCGTTGGGCCAGCACATTTTCGGTATCCGGTTCGAGCGCACCGGAACCGTCGAGGGCAGTCACACGCCGGTTGGCGAAGCCTCGTTGTACATCGACGACGAGGTGGTCGCCACCTTGCCCGACATGGTCGCCCAGCCGGGCGCCTTCGCGTTGGCCGGCGGTGGAGTCAGCGTCGGGCGCAATACCGGCCAAGCGGTGTCGTCGGCCTACCGTGCACCGTTCGCCTTCACCGGCGGGACCATCGCGGACGTCGCCGTCGACGTCAGCGGCGAGCCGTACCTGGACGTGAAAAGAAGTATCGCGGCCGCGTTTTCGCGGGATTGATCTCATGCTGACGGACCTCGTCGAGATCCCGGCCGGCGTGTTCCGGATGGGCTCGACGAGTTTCTATCCCGAAGAGGCGCCCATCCACAGCGTGGCGGTGCAGCCGTTCGCGCTGGAGCGTCATCCGGTGACCAATGCGCAATACGCCGAATTCGTCGCCGCGACCGGTTATGTGTCCCTCGCCGAGCAGGAACTCGATCCTGCGCATTACGGCGATGCCGAACCGGGCGCCCTGGTCTTCACCCCAACGGACGGGCCGGTCGATCTGCGTGACTGGCGGCAGTGGTGGCGGTGGATCCCCGGCACGAGCTGGCGGCACCCGTTGGGACCGCACAGCACTGTCGAGGACAAGCCGGATCATCCGGTGGTCCAGGTGGCCTATCCCGATGCGGCTGCTTTTGCCCGGTGGGCGGGGCGGCGGTTGCCGACCGAAGCCGAATGGGAGTACGCCGCCCGGGCCGGCAGCGCAAGCACCTATGCGTGGGGGGAGGAGGAGAGGCCGGGCGGTGCGTTGATGGCCAACACCTGGCAGGGCGCGTTTCCGTACCGCAACGACGGCGCCCTGGGCTGGGCCGGGACGTCGCCGGTGGGGACATTCCCGCCGAACGGCTGGGGGCTGGTCGACATGATTGGCAACGTGTGGGAGTGGACCGCCACCGAGTTCAGTGGCTATCACCGGCTCGACGCACCGCCGAAACCCTGCTGCGCGCCGGCCGGCCCCGCCGACCCGGACATCAGTCAGACCCTCAAGGGCGGGTCGCACCTGTGCGCGCCGGAGTATTGCCACCGTTATCGGCCTGCGGCTCGGTCCCCGCAGTCGCAGGACACGGCGACCAGTCATATCGGGTTTCGTTGCGCGGCGGACAGGGAGACATAGCGCGAAGGTGCGTGTCTGTACGTCTTGTCCCGGTGTGTCGCGTACAAGTACGCACCCTCATGGTCGGGGAACGGACCCTATCCAACGCTGAAAGGCGTCAACGTCGACGTTGCTGCCGCACACGACGGTGACCACGTGTCGGCCGGCGAAGCGGTCTCGGTCCTCGAGGATCGCCGCGATGCCCAGTGCGGCGGACGGTTCCACCACGAGGCCAGCATGGGTGAAGAGCATCCGCATACCGGCGACGATCGACGACTCCTGGACTAGGACGGCGTCGTCGACGACCAGCAAGAGATCATCCAGGACGGCCGGGATGGGACGCCGGGCGGCGACGCCGTCGGCGATGGTGTCGGTCGAGTCGGTGGTGACGACTTGCCGTTGACGCCACGACTGCGTCATCGCCGGGGCGCCGGCGGGCTGAACGCAGATCACCTCGACGCCAGGGGCGAGAGCTTTCAGTATGTGGCCGACCCCGGTGGCCAGCGCCCCACCCCCGAGAGCGATCAAGACGGCATCGAATGATCCCGGGGAGTCCAACAGTTCAAGGCCGATGGTTGCCGCAGCCTCGCAGGTCTCGACGTCCTGGCTGTCTTCGACCAGACGGATCCCTTCGCGTCGGGCGATGGCCGCCGCTTGTTCCCGCGCGGTGTCGAAGTCGCCGTCGGACAGCTGCAACGTGGCGCCCAGCGCGCGGATCCGGTCGAGTTTGGCCACCGGCGCCGTGCGGGATGCCACGACGGTGATGTCGAGTCCGCGGCGGCAACCCGACCAGGCCAGGGCATGGCCGAGATTGCCGGCACTGGCGCACACCGCGGCCTTGGATCCGTTGCCGAGCAGCCGGCTCGTGACGACCTCGGTGGCACGCGCCTTGAAGCTGCGCACCGGGTTTGCTGTCTCGAGTTTGATGCTCACCGTGCAGCCGAGGCCCCTACTCAGCGCCTCACAGGGATACAGCGGAGTGTCGAGAAACATCGGATCGATCAACCGGCGCGCCGCCCGGATCCGGCCGGTGTCGAGCCGCGTCCCCGTCATCCCCGGAGCGTAACGGCGGTGGGCATCTCAGACACCGCCGCGAAGGTGCATCGTTGTACGCCGCGCCCGGAGTGTCGCGGGCCAAACACGCACGCTGGGCGGATGGGCGATGAGCACGCTGGGCGGATAGCGGCACGAATTTGGTGCTGGGCGATACGTCACCTAAGCTCTAGGGGTTGCCGTGAGCAGACCTCGGCCAGCGCAAGTTGGCCCTGCGTGCTCATCGGCTCCGTAAGAACTGCAAGACCACGCACGTCCGGGGAGATTCCGGCTGGCACCGCCATGCCGCGCGTCGACTCGATTATTGAGGAGATCTGGTGATTCAGCAGGAATCGCGGTTGAAGGTCGCCGACAACACCGGCGCCAAGGAGATCTTGTGCATCCGGGTGCTCGGCGGCTCGTCGCGGCGCTACGCCGGCATCGGTGATGTCATCGTCGCGACCGTCAAGGACGCCATCCCGGGCGGCAACGTCAAGCGGGGTGATGTCGTCAAGGCCGTCGTGGTGCGCACCGTCAAGGAGCGTCGCCGCGCCGACGGCAGCTACATCAAGTTCGACGAGAACGCGGCCGTGATCATCAAGGCCGACAACGACCCGCGCGGAACCCGCATCTTCGGGCCGGTCGGTCGCGAGCTGCGCGAGAAGAAGTTCATGAAGATCGTCTCGCTGGCACCGGAGGTGTTGTAGATGAAGGTCCACAAAGGCGACACCGTCCTGGTCATCGCCGGTAAGGACAAGGGCGCCAAGGGCAAGGTCCTGCAGGCTTTCCCCACCCGCAACCGGGTCCTGGTCCAGGGCGTCAACCGGATCAAGAAGCACGTCGCGAACTCGGCCAACCAGGCCGGTGCGTCCTCGGGCGGGATCGTCACGCAAGAGGCCCCGATCCACGTTTCCAACGTGATGGTCGTCGACTCCGACGGTAAGCCCACTCGGATCGGCTACCGGGTGGACGCCGAGTCCGGCAAGAAGGTTCGCGTCTCCAAGCGCAACGGCAAGGACATCTAGAGATGACGACTGCAGAGAAGATCCAGCCTCGGCTGAAGGTGCGCTACCGCGAGGAGATCCGGGACGCGCTCAACAAAGAGTTCAACTACGCCAACGTGATGCAGATCCCGGGCGTGGTGAAGGTCGTGGTGAACATGGGCGTCGGTGAAGCCGCCCGGGACGCCAAGCTGATCAACAACGCGGTCACCGACCTGGCCGCGATCACCGGCCAGAAGCCGGAGATCCGCAAGGCCCGCCTGTCCATCGCGCAGTTCAAGCTGCGCGAGGGCATGCCGATCGGCGCCCGGGTCACCCTGCGCGGTGACCGGATGTGGGAGTTCCTGGACCGGCTCACCTCGATTGCTCTGCCGCGTATCCGCGACTTCCGCGGATTGTCGGCCAAGCAGTTCGACGGTTCCGGCAACTACACCTTCGGGCTGGCCGAGCAGTCGATGTTCCACGAGATCGACGTGGACTCCATCGACCGCCCGCGGGGGATGAACATCACCGTCGTCACCTCGGCGACCAACGACGACGAAGGACGAGCGCTACTGCGGGCTCTCGGCTTTCCGTTCAAGGAGAACTGACCATGGCTAAGAAGGCGTTGGTTATCAAGGCGGCCCGCAAGCCCAAATTCGCGGTGCGCGCCTACACCCGCTGCAACAAGTGCGGCCGCCCGCGCGCGGTGCTCCGGAAGTTCGGCCTGTGCCGAATCTGCCTGCGCGAAATGGCGCACGCCGGCGAGCTGCCCGGTGTGCAGAAGAGCAGCTGGTGAGGGTGGAGGAGCAGCCTAAATGACTATGACGGATCCGATCGCGGACTTCCTGACCCGTCTGCGTAACGCCAACTCGGCGTACCACGACGAGGTGACCCTGCCGCACTCGAAGATCAAGGCCAACATCGCCGAGATCCTCAAGCGCGAGGGTTACATCACCGACTACCACGTCGAAGACGCCCGGGTGGGCAAGGCGCTGGTGGTCAACCTCAAGTACGGCCCGAACCGGGAGCGCAGCCTCGCCGGTCTGCGCCGGGTGTCCAAGCCGGGCCTGCGGGTCTACGCAAAGTCGACCAACCTGCCACGGGTGCTCGGCGGCCTGGGCGTGGCGATCATCTCCACGTCCTCGGGTCTGCTCACCGACCGTCAGGCGGCCAGGCAGGGCGTGGGCGGCGAAGTCCTCGCGTACGTGTGGTGAGGGAGTAGCAGACATGTCGCGTATTGGTAAGCAGCCGGTCCCGGTTCCCGCCGGGGTCGACGTGACCATCGATGGTCAGAACGTATCGGTCAAGGGACCCAAGGGCACCTTGGAGCTCACCGTGGCGGAGCCGATCAACGTCGCCCGCAACGACGACGGCGCCCTCGTGGTGACCCGGCCGGACGACGACCGGCGCAACCGGTCCCTGCACGGCCTGAGCCGCACCCTGCTGGCCAACCTGGTCACCGGTGTGTCGGAGGGCTACGTCCGCAAGATGGAGATCTTCGGCGTCGGCTACCGCGTCGCGCTCAAGGGCAGCGACCTGGAGTTCGCGCTGGGCTACAGCCACCCGGTGCTGATCAAGGCTCCCGACGGCATCACCTTCGCGGTGGAGACGCCCACCAAGTTCTCGGTCTCGGGCATCGACAAGCAGAAGGTCGGCCAGATCTCGGCGAACATCCGCCGCCTGCGCCGCCCCGACCCCTACAAGGGCAAGGGCGTGCGCTACGAGGGTGAGCAGGTTCGCCGCAAGGTCGGAAAGACAGGTAAGTAGTCATGGCGCAATCACAAGCAGACCCCGCGGTCCGCAAGCCGGTCGGGCAGAACATCTCCGAGGTTCGGCGCGCGCACCGGATTCGCCGGCACGCGCGGCTGCGCAAGAAGGTGGCTGGCACCGCCGAGCGTCCGCGTCTGGTGGTGCACCGCTCCTCGCGGCACATCCACGTCCAGCTTGTCGACGACCTGGCCGGCCACACCGTGGCTGCGGCGTCGTCGATCGAGGCCGACGTGCGGGCCGTGGACGGCGACAAGAAGGCCCACAGTGTGCGGGTCGGCCAGCTGATCGCCGAGCGCGCCAAGGCCGCCGGTGTCCAGAACGTGGTGTTCGACCGCGGTGGCTACACCTACGGCGGGCGCATCGCTGCACTGGCCGACGCGGCGCGCGAGGGCGGATTGAACTTCTGATGACTGACGTGAAGATGACTGGAAGGACCGCATGATGGCGGAGCAGCCGACAGGGGCCTCCTCGGCAGGTCCCGACACGGGCAGCCGCAGCGACGGGCGCGACAACCGTGACAACCGGGGCGGACGCGGTGGCCGCGACGGCGGTCGTGGTGGCCGTGACAACCGGGACGGCGACAAGAGCAACTACCTGGAGCGCGTTGTCGCGATCAACCGGGTGTCCAAGGTGGTCAAGGGTGGTCGCCGGTTCAGCTTCACCGCGCTGGTGATCGTCGGCGACGGCCACGGCCTGGTCGGCGTCGGCTACGGCAAGGCCAAGGAAGTGCCTGCCGCGATCGCCAAGGGCGTGGAGGAGGCTCGCAAGGGCTTCTTCCGGGTCCCGCTGATCGGTGGCACCATCACCCACCCGGTTCAGGGTGAAGCCGCCGCCGGTGTGGTGTTCCTGCGCCCGGCCAGCCCCGGTACCGGTGTGATCGCCGGTGGTGCGGTGCGTGCGGTGCTGGAATGCGCCGGCGTGCACGACATCTTGTCCAAGTCGCTGGGCAGCGACAACGCGATCAACGTGGTGCACGCCACCGTCGCCGCGCTGAAGATGCTGCAGCGTCCCGAAGAGGTGGCGGCCCGACGTGGTCTGCCCATCGAAGACGTGGCTCCGGCCTCGATGCTCAAGGCTCGCCGCGAGAGCGAAGCGCTGGCTGCCGCTGCGGCGCGGGAAGGCACGGCGTAACCATGGCAAACCTGAAGATCACCCAGGTCCGCGGCACCATCGGTGCACGCTGGAAGCAGCGCGAAAGCCTGCGCACCCTGGGCCTGCGCAAGATCCGCCAGTCGGTGGTGCGTGAGGACAACCCGCAGACCCGTGGGCTGATCCGGGTTGTTCACCACCTCGTAGAAGTTGAAGAGGCCGGGGAGAAATAATGACGCCCATCAAGCTGCACGACCTGCGCCCTGCGCCCGGGTCGAACACCAAGAAGACCCGCGTCGGCCGTGGTGAGGGTTCCAAGGGTAAGACCGCGGGCCGCGGCACCAAGGGCACCAAGGCACGCAAGAACGTGCCGGTCCGGTTCGAGGGTGGGCAGATGCCGATCCACATGCGGCTGCCCAAGCTGAAGGGCTTCCGCAACCGGTTCCGCACCGAGTACGAGGTCGTCAATGTCGGCGACATCAACCGGTTGTTCCCGGAGGGTGGCACCATCGGCCTCGACGAGCTGGTCGCCAAGGGCGCGGTCCGGAAGAACACGCTGGTCAAGGTGCTCGGCGACGGCAAGCTGACGGTCAAGGCCGACGTCACCGCCCACAAGTTCAGCGGCAGCGCCCGCGACAAGATCACCGCAGCCGGAGGCACCGCCACCGAGCTGTAGATCTCGCCGCGCCGCGAGAAGTCACAGAATCGCACTCCACCGCTTGGTGGGGTGCGATTCTGCGTCTGGTCGCGGTGTCGCACGGCGCCGGTAGGCTCAAAATCATGTTCTCCTTGCTGACCGGCGTGCCCGGCCTGGACGACCTGCGCGGCGTCGCCCGTCGCATCGACACCGCCCGGCACCACGGCGTGCCCAACGGCGTGATCCTCGAACTCGACCTGCAGGAGCTGCCCCACGAGACCGGGGCTTTCGACCCGCTGGCGCTGATCCGTTCCGGTGGCCGGCCGCCGGTGCTGCGCGATGTGGTGGCCGCCATCCACCGTGCCGCCGAAGACCCGCGAGTAGCGGGATTGATTGCCCGGGTGCAGCTGTCGTCTGCGGCCGCCGGGCCGGTGCAGGAGCTGCGGGCGGCGATCGCCGAGTTCACCGCCGTCAAACCGTCGCTGGCCTGGGCCGAAACCTACCCGGGCACGCTGTCCTACTACCTGGCCTCGGCGTTCGGTGAGGTCTGGATGCAGCCGTCGGGGACGGTCGGGTTGATCGGTTTCGCCACCAACGCGACCTTCCTGCGCAGCGCGCTGGATAAGGCCGGCATTGAGGCGCAGTTCGTCGCCCGGGGCGAATACAAGTCGGCGGCCAACCTGTTCACTCAGGACTCCTACACCGAGGCGCACCGCGAGGCCGACACCGCTCTGGTGCAGAGCCTGCACGCTCAGGTGCGTGCGGCCGTCGCCGAGTCCCGCAACCTCGACGCCGGCGTCATCGACACCCTGGCCGACAAGGCGCCGCTGCTGCGTGACGACGCGGTGCAGTCGGGCCTGATCGACCGGATCGGATTCCGCGACGAGGCCTACGACCGGATCGCCGAACTGGCCGGAGCCGAGGACATCGCCGGCGCCGACGACGACAACGCGCCACCGCGCCTGTACCTGGGGCGCTACGCCCACGCCACGGCCGGCGGGTCTGGTCCCGCCTTGCCCGGGCGTAAGCCCAAGCCGGCGATCGCCGTGGTGACGGTGTCCGGTGCGATCGTCAGCGGCACGGGCGGGCCGCAGCTGTCGCCGTTGGGCAACCGCAACGTCGGTGGCGACACGATCGCCGCGGCGCTGCGAGAGGCGGCGGCCGATGATGAGGTCGCCGCGATCGTGCTGCGGGTGGACAGCCCGGGCGGTTCGGTCACCGGGTCCGAAACCATCTGGCGGGCGGTGCAGCAGGCCCGCGCGGCGGGCAAGCCGGTGGTGGCTTCGATGGGCGCGGTCGCGGCATCCGGCGGCTACTACATCTCCGCGGGTGCGGACACCATTGTGGCCAACCCGGGCACCATCACCGGATCCATCGGGGTGGTGACCGGCAAACTGGTGGCCCGTCAGCTCAAGGACCGCCTCGGGGTAGGCACCGACTCGGTGCGCACCGGTGCCAACGCCGACGCCTGGTCGATCAACGCTCCGTTTACCGCCGAACAGCAGGGGCAGGTCGAGACCGAGGCCGACCTGTTCTACAACGACTTCGTGGCGCGGGTGGCGCAGGGCCGCAACCTGTCCACCGAGGCGGTGGACGCGGTCGCTCGCGGGCGGGTATGGACCGGCGCCGACGCGGCCGAACGGGGGCTGGTCGACGAGCTGGGCGGGCTGCGCACGGCGGTGCGACGTGCCAAGGTGCTGGCCGGGCTCGACGCGGACGCGCAGGTCCGCACCGTGTCCTACCCCGGCTCGTCGTGGTGGGAGTTCGTCCGGCCGCGCCCCTCTTCGCAGCCGGCGGCGGCGCTGTCCGATGCGGTCGGCAACCTGGTGGTGCGGTCCCTGACCGGGCTCGTCGACCAGGTCGAACGCTCGGTCAACGGTGCGCAGGTGCTGTGGCTGGGGGAGTCGCGCTGGTAAAGCACGTAACGCAGAATCAACAATTCTCTTCGCGGCAGTAAAAGCTCGGTAACACGTCTTTAACGGGCCCCGGCCATCCTTAGAGCCATGAAACGGTTACTGCTGCTGGCAGGTCTGAGCGCGATGGTCGGCCTGGCCGCTCCCGCCAACGCCGCGCCCGCCGGTATCGATGGCCAGTTCCTGGCCACCCTGAGCGGAGCCGGACTGAGCCACCGGGCCAACGACGAGGCCACCGTGTCGGCCGGCCACGCCGTGTGTCAGCTGATGGACGCGGGGCTGTCGCCGATGGACACCGTCGTCGCGGTGCAGACCACCAACCCCGGCTTCACCATTCACACGGCTGCCCAGTTCGCCGCGATCTCGACGGCGCACTACTGCCCGCAGTACATGTAGTTTGTTCGCCGTGGGCCGCTAGGACTGCAGTCGGGCGCCCAGCACGTCCCGGAACAACGCCTGTCGCAGCGCGAGTTCGCGAGGGTCGCTGTAGAGGTGAAAACCCAGGCGGTTCATCACATATGAGTAGCCGATGCCGGTGTCGGGGTCGGCGAATCCGAAAGAACCTCCGAAACCCGGTGTGCCATAAGCTTTATCCGAGGAACCGAAGGCGGAGCCGAACGCCGGCTTGGACAGCCCCAGCGAGAACACCACCTCAACGCCCAACACTTTGTCGCGTTCGCCGCGAGACGGCGATGCCGGCATGGCAGTGAGCTCATCGCGCACACCGGGACTCAGCGGCAGGGCGGGATCCGCGGTTGCCGCGGCGCCGTAGAGTCGCGCGATCGCCGACGCGGAACCGATTCCGTTGGCCGACGGGATCTCCACGGCCCGCACGTCGTCCCGGTTGTAGTCGCCGTCCCAGGGCTTGATGTCGCGTGGCATGGAGCTCGCTCGTCCCAGCAGTCCGAACGGGTTGAACGATGCGGCCACCAGGGCGGCCGGCATCACATTGAGGTGCAGCAGGGACTCGGCGCGTTTCCACTGGTGCAACAACGCCACTTGGTCGCGGGTGACCGAGTTCGGCAGGCCGATGTACAGGTCCAGCCCCAGCGGGCCGGCGATTTCGTCGGCGAAGAACCGGCCCAGAGTGCGACCTGCCGGGTCGGTGCGACGGATCAGCTCGGACTCGTACCAGCCCAACGTGATCGCG
Organism: Mycolicibacter heraklionensis; assembly: GCF_019645815.1. Classification (NCBI taxonomy): domain Bacteria; kingdom Bacillati; phylum Actinomycetota; class Actinomycetes; order Mycobacteriales; family Mycobacteriaceae; genus Mycobacterium; species Mycobacterium heraklionense. The sequence goes on along the minus strand of NZ_CP080997.1, from coordinate 3,977,607 downwards.
TGATACCCGTGCCGGGTGCCCGGCACCCAGAGCGGCTTCTGGGCGGCGAGCATGGGCGCCAGGCGATCCGGGGCGGCGACGTCGGCCAGGGTCGGTGCGGGCTTCAGTGCGCTCAACCCGGCCTGATGGCCGAGGAGCTGGCGGACGGTGACCTCACCCTTGCCGGCCTGCGCGAACTCCGGCCAGTGGGTTGCCACCTTGTCGTCGTAGCCGAACAGGCCCCGCGAGACCGCCAGCGCCACGGCCAGGGCCGCCACGCCCTTGGTGCTGGAGAAGACGTTGACCATGGTGTCCGGCTGCCATGGCTCGCGCGCAACCCCGTCGCGGTAGCCGCCCCACAGGTCGACGACTTTGACGCCGTCGCGGTACACCGCGACGGCGGCGCCGACCTCGCGGCCGCTGGCGAAGTTGGCCCGGAACGCGTCGGCGACCTTGCCGTAGCCCACATCGACGTCTCCACCGATCAGACCTTGGGGAACCGCGACCTTGAGCACCATGGGGTGGTTATACCGCTGCCGGTCACCCGGCTATCCCCGAATGGTGAAAGCCGCGCTCCGAGCCCGCGCGGTCGTCCCGTTCAGGACACCTCGGTGCTCGGGGATCAGGAATCCCGTCGGCCAGTGCGCGAGTTTGCCCGATGGGCCGCGTAGTCATTTTTATGGGGGTCTCGCTATTTCGCATATGGGGGCCAATATGTAAGCAATATTACCTACTTGTGGTGACGGTCACACGCATCGGTAAACAATGATGTCGCCCATATGACCCAGCTCTCAATTTCGGCTAATTCTCAGGTCAGTCATGGTTTATTGCCGCAGGAGGCTCCGCAGATACCTAATTTTCAATTCGTCGCAAGCGTCAAATTCGGCTAACTTGCAGCGCGGGCAGGCCAAGTCGCGGTTGGCGTACTCCAGCGGAACCGACGACTAATTGGCGTGAATTCAGGAATTGAGGAATTCGGCATGAAGCAGAGTCGTGAAGGTCGGCAGGGTAACCGTTCAGGTGGTGTCGCTCGGCGGGTGGCCGGCGCGGGTAGCGCAGTCGGCGCCTTCCTGGCTTTCGGAGTGGGTCCGGTGGCAGGTGCTCCCGCTGCCACCGCTGACTTCGACGACCTGTTCTCGCAGCCGATCCTGGAGGTGTTCGAATCCTGGTCCGTGGGCTCGGACTTGTGGCTCACCGGGTCATCGGCCGACATCCTCGCCGGCCTCGACGCGGGTGCCGCGTTCGACTCGAGCATTTTCGCCTTTGACCCCACCCAGCCGTTGGGCCCGTGGCTGGCGGAGCTGGACCACCTGCTCTACTCGGGCTTCCAGAACTACGTGTATCTGCCGTTGTACGCCATCAGCCAAGACTTGATGGGCTACGCCGAACCGTTGCTCAACATCGTCAACCAGCCCTTCGTCGACCTGTTCGGTCGGGTGCTGATCGGCAACGGCATCGACGGCTTCGACGGCGTCAATGACTCGCTGCTGGGCAGCTCGGGAATCTTCGGCAACCTCGGCGATGGCGGGTTCCTGTTCGGTGACGGTGGCGCCGGGGTTGCCGGTAACGCCATCAATGCCGACGGCGGGATCGGTGGAGCGGCCGGACTGATCGGCAACGGCGGCGCGGGCGGCGCCGGACTCGACGGCGTTGCCGGCGGCGACGGCGGTGCCGGCGGGGACGGCGGTGCCGGCGGGGACGGCGGTGCCGGCGGCTGGCTGCTGGGCAACGGTGGCCTGGGCGGCGCTGGTGGTGCCGGTGGAATCGGTGGTGGCGCTGGTGGTTTCGGTGGTGCTGGCGGTGCGGCCATCTTCATCGGCAACGGTGGCGCCGGCGGCGCCGGTGGTGCCGGAGGTTTCGGCGGCGACGGTGCCGACGGAGCCACGTTCGGCGCGAGCGGTGACAACGGCGGCTTCGGCGGTATCGGCGGCAACGGTGGTACCGGCGGCCGGGCGGGCTTGCTGTTCGGCGCCGCAGGCAACGGCGGCAATGGTGGAATCGGCGGCGACGGTGGTGCCGGTGGTGACGGTCAGAACGGCCTGCACGGCACCAACGCCGGCGGTGCCGGCGTCAGCAGCGGCCTTCCCGGTCAAGACGGTATGGACGCCGGCGACGGTGGTAACGGCGGAAACGGTGGTGCCGGTGGTAACGCCGGTAAGGGCGGCGCCGGTGGATTCCTCGGTATTCACCCGGCTGGGGCTTCCGGCGTGGCCGGGGCCGGCGGCAGCGCCGGTGACGCCGGCAATGCCGGCAACGGCGGCAACGGCGGCAACGGTGGCAACGATGGAACCGGCCTTTCCGCCGGTGACGGTGGTAACGGCGGCGCGGGCGGTGACCGTGGTATCGCCGGCGTCGCGGGCCTCGGCGGCCTGAACAGTGACGGCACGCGTGCCGCCTCCGGCGCGGCCGGCGCGGTGGCGATCAGCGGTGGCAACGGTGGTCACGGCGGCAATGGCGGCAACGGCGGCGTGCTCAGCGACGGCCAGGGCCAAAACGGTGGCGCCGCCGGAAACGGTGGTGCCGCAGGGCGGATCGGCGACGGCGGCAACGGTGGTAACGGCGGGCACGGCGGCGACAGCGCCGCCGGTGCCGACGGCGCCAACCCCGGCGACGCCGGAGTGGACGGCAAGGTCGGCGGTTACGGCGGCCACGGCGGTAACGGCGGTGCCGGCGGTCGAGACGCCGGCAACTCCGGCAACGGCGGCAACGGCGGAAACGGCGCGGACGGCGGCGACGGCGGTGCGGGCGCCCACGGCGCCGACGGAATCTTCCCCGGCCAGGACGGCCAAGACGGCGGCCACGGCGGCAGCGGTGGCGATGGCGGCGCCGGCGGTAACGGTGGCAACGCGGGCGTGGTCTACAACGGTGTGGTCGGACTCAACGGCAACGGCGGCGACGCCGGTAACGGTGGCAACGCCAACACCCCCGGCAACGGCGGCAACGGCGCGGCCGGCGACGCGGAGAACCCCGACGGCGGCAAGGGCGGCAACGGCGGTAACCCCGGCACCGCAGGCAACGCCGGTATTGGCGGTGTGCACGGGACCGGCGGTAACCCGGCCAGCGGCGTCGACGGTCTCGACGGCGTCGCCGGGACCGGAGTGACCGGAATTCACGGCAACGGCGGTAACGGCGGTGCGGGTTATGACGCCTCGACCGACCCCGACGCCGTTCCAGGCGCGGACGGCGGCGCCGGCGGTGCCGGAGGTCACGGCGGCCTGATCGGCAACGGCGGAAACGGCGCGGCCGGCGGTAGCGGCGCGCTGGGCGCACTGGGCGCTGATGGCGATGTGCCCGGCGCATCGGGCGGTACCGGTGGCGCCGGGGGCGCTGGTGGTGCCGGGGGCGCCGGCGGTAATGGTGGCGCGCTGGCCGGTAACGCCGGTGACGGCGGCAACGGTGGTAACGGAGCCACCGGTGGTGCCGGCGGCACCGGCCAGGACGGTGCAACCGGCGTGGCCGGTGTCGACGACGGCGCGGGCGGTAACGGCGGCGACGGCGGTAACGGCGGTGTGGGCGGCAACGGCGGCGTGGGAGGTAACGCCGGCACCGCCGCCAACGGCAACGGCGGCAGCAACGGCGACGGCGGCAATGCCGGTGACGGAGGAAACGCCGGTAACGCCGGCAACGGCGGAACGGGTGCCGCCGGTGACGCCGACAACCCCGACGGCGGCAAGGGCGGTGACGGCGGCGACCGCGGTGAGGCCGGCCTGGGCGGAACCGGCGCCGGAGCCGGCACCGGCGGCAGCGGCGGTGCCGCCGGAAGCGACGGCGCCGCCGGCGCGGACGCCACTGCAGGAGGAGACGGCGGTGACGGTGGTCGAGGCTTCGACGCCACCGCCCCGGGAACCAACGGCGGCAACGGCGGTGCCGGCGGTAACGCCGGAGCCGTCGGCACCGGTGGTGACGGCGGCGCGGGGGGTACCGGCGCCAACGGCCTGGCGGGCGTGACCGACGGCAACGGCAACGGCACCCTCGGCGGCGATGGCGGTAAGGGCGGCAATGGTGGCGCCGGTGGTGCCGGCGGAACCACCTCCGGTGACGCCGGCAACGGCGGGATCGGCGGGGCCGGTGGCGTCGGCGGGATCGGCGGAAGCGGCGCCAACGGCACCGCCGGTGTCGACGCCACGGTGCCCGGCGGCAACGGTACGGCCGGCGGCGACGCCGGTGACGGTGGTGTCGGCGGTACGGGCGGTGGCGGCGGCAACGGTGGTGCCGGCGGCACTGCCACCAACGGCAACGACGGGCAGGCCGGCGCGGGCGGTGTTGGTGGCGCGGGCGGAAACGCCGGTAACGCCGGCAACGGCGGGGTCGGTGGCGCCGGCCTGGGCGGCGGTGCCGGTGCGGCGGCCGGCAACGGTGGCGACGGCGGCGACGGCGGCGTGCGCGGCACGGCCGGGGCCGGCGGCCAGGGCGGAACCAGCGGCGACGGGACCACCCAGGCGGCGAGCGGCGCCACGGGCGCCAATGCGACCGGTGGCGACGGCGGCGCAGGCGGTAGGGGTGGCGCGGCGACCAACGCGAGCCAGACCGGCGGCAACGGTGGAAAGGGCGGCAACGCCGGCCCCGACGGCCGCGGCGGCGACGGCGGTGTGGGCGGCAAGGGCTTCAACGGCGCCAACGGCACCAACTCCACAAACCCGAACGTGGACGGCACCAACGGCGGCAACGGCACCGCCGGCGGCGACGGCGGTGCGGGCGGTCTCGGCGGAACCAACTCCGGTGTCGGCGGCAACGGTGGAGCCGGCGGTGCGGGCGGCAACGGCGGCAACGGCGGCCACGGCAGCAACGGCACCACCGGAGGCAACGGCACCAGTGCGAACCCGGACGGCTCCGCCGGCGGCGACGCCAGCAGTGGCGGTAACGGCGGTAACGGCGCCGCCGGCGGCAACGGCGGCGCGGCCGGTACCGGGGCCAGTGGCGGCGGCACCGCCGGCGCCGGAGGCAAGGGCGGTAACGCCGGTAACGCCGGCAATGCCGGCAACGGTGGTAACGGCGGCGACGGGATCGCCACCAACACCACCGGATCGGGTGCACACGGCGGCCACGGGGGCAACGGCGGTAACGGCGGGGACCGCGGTACCGCAGGCACCGTCGGCGCCGGTGGTATCGGCGGTGACGGAACCCAAGCCGCGAACGGCTCCGCCGGATCGAGCGGTACCGGCGGCAACGGCGGTAACGGCGGCAAGGGTGCCGACGCCACCAGCACCGGCCAGTACGGCGGCAATGGCGGTAAGGGCGGCAACGCGGGTGCCGACGGCAACGGCGGCAACGGCGGTGACGCCGGTAAGGGCGCCAACGCGCCCACCGGACCCGGCGCGACCGGGGGGACCGGATCGACCGGTACCGACGGAACCCAGTCCGGCGACGCCAACGGCGGCACGGGCGGTACCGGTGGTAACGGCACCGGGATCGGCGGTAAGGGCGGCAACGGCGGTACGGGCGGTACCGGCGCCGACGGCGGCAGTGTTCCTGGCCAGTCGGCGGGTGCCGGCGGCACCGGCGGCACCGGCGGCAACGGCTCCAACGGCGCGGACGGCGGCTACGGCGGCAAGGGTGGCGACGGCGGCCTCGGCGGCAGCAACTCCGGTAACGGCGGTAACGGCGGCAAGGGTGGCGCCGGTGGCAATGGCAGCAGGGGCGGCGACGGCGGGGCTGGTGGTGCCGGCGCCAGCGGCGGTAACGGCAGCGACGCCAACCCCAACGGCGGCGCCGGCGGCAACGGCGGTAGCGGTGGTAACGGCGGCAGCGGCGGGAACGCGGCCGGCGGCAACTACGGCGGCAAGGGCGGCGCGGCCAACAACCCCAACGGCACCTCAGGCCAAGACGGTGCCAACGGCACCGACGGCACTCCGGGTGGTCCCGGAGCCGCCGGGCCGGGTGGGCCGGCCGGCGGTGGCGGCGCTGCTGCCGGCGGCGGCACGGCGGGCCCGCCCGGACAGCCCGGTGAGGGCGGCAAGGGCGGCGGGGTCATTCCCCCGAGCTGATAGCGGGGCGCCCCGCAACACGCCTATGGCCGCCGGTCCTTCGACCGGCGGCCACAGGCGTTGTCGTGGCAAGGTGCCGTTTAGAGCCGAATCGCCTCGATCGCAACCGAATTGCGCAGCCGCGCCACGATCTCACCGTCGGGAAAGGCGCGGCCGTAGTCGGCGAACACCGTCTCTCGGCCGCGCTCGCGCACCTGCCACCCGCGCTCGCGCAGGTATGCCCCGACCGGGTTTCGCTCGCCGGCGTACACCAGGGTGGTGATGTCGAGATCCAGACCTTGGTCGGCGAACCGCTGACCCAGCGACTGGTTGGAGCCGCTCAGCGCGGCCGCGCCGTCGGGGTGGTATTCGGTGGCCAGCCGGCTGCCCGGGGCGCTCAACGCGGTGATGTGGTCGAACAGCCGGTCCTGCGCTTCCGGCGGCAGATAGATGAGCAGGCCCTCCGCGCTCCACGCGGTGGGCTTCGTCTCGTCAAAACCGCTGTCGCGCAACGCAGCCGGCCAGTCGTCGCGCAGATCAACGGCCACGGCGCGGCGATCGGCGATCGGCTGGGCTCCCAGGTCGGCCAGCGTGCGGGACTTGAACTCGATCACGTCCGGCTGGTCGATCTCGTAGACCACGCTGCCCTGCGGCCAACCCAGCCGGTAGGCCCGCGAATCCAGTCCGGCGGCCAGAATGACCGACTGCCGGACGCCGGCGTCCGCGGCTTGCAGAAAGAAATCGTCGAAAAACCGGGTGCGCACCGCCATCACGGCGGTCATCGGGCCGGCGGCGGACTTGGCCTCCGCGGCCACCGCCGGGTCCAGCGTGCCGTCGACCATCTTGGTGAAGAAGTCGATACCGACCGCGCGCACCAGCGGCGCCGCGAACGGGTCGGAGATGATCGGCTCGGCCTCCGCGGTGGCCAGCGCGCGGGCGGCGGCGACCATGGTGGCGGTGGTGCCCACGCTGGAGGCCAGGTCCCAGCTGTCCCCAAGGGATCGTGCACCGCCGGTGCGTTCCATCACTGTCCTCCTCCCCGGACCGCGCTGATGTAGGCCAGCTTGCCGAAGCCGGGCTCCTCGTCGATATCCAGCGGTGGCAGCCCGTACTCGGCGAACAGTGCGTCGACGCCGCGGCTGTCTACCCGCCAGTCGTGGCCGGCCAGGTAACTACCCGCCTCGTTGCGGTCCCCGAAATAGAGCAATTCGGCCATGTCGATGTCCACCCCGTGGCTGCGCATCCGTTCCGCGGATTCCTGCATGCGACGGCGGGCCTGTTCTTCGGTGTCGGCGTCGAGGCCCGGGATGCTCTCGGTGGCGATCCGGCTGCCCGGTGCACTCAGTGCGGTGACGGTGTCCAGCAGCCTGTCCTGTGCCTCCGGTGGCAGGTAGCCCAGCAGGCCCTCCGCGCTCCAGGCGGTCGGCAGGGCGGGGTCGAAGCCCGCCGCTCGCAGCGCCGCCGGCCAGTCATCGCGCAGGTCGATCGAGACGGTCCGCCGGTCGGCTGTCGGTTCCGAGCCCTGCTCGGCCAGCACCCGGGTCTTGAAGTCGATCACCTCGGGCTGGTCGACCTCGTAGACGACGGTGCCCGACGGCCAGTCGAGGCGGTAGGCGCGTGAGTCCAGCCCGGACGCCAGGATGACCACCTGCCGGATGCCGGCATGGGTCGCCTCGGTGAAGAAGTCGTCGAAGAATCGGGTGCGCGCTGCCATGTTGTCGGCCATCCGGGCGAGGCCCGCGGGTGCCTCGTCACCGAATTCTTCCGGGGCGATCTCACCGCTGGCCAACCTGGTGAACAGATCCACGCCGACGGCGCGTACCAGGGGTTCGGCGAAGGGGTCGTTGATCAGGGGACGGTCGGCCCGGCTGGCGACCGCACGAGCCGCGGCCACCCCGGTGGCGGTGATGCCCACACTGGAAGCCAGGTCCCAGGTGTCTCCAGGAAATCGGCCGGTACTTGCCATGGTGCACACTCCTATCTCTCTAGCTTCTATCTAGCTATGCCGGTCGAGTGCCGCCGGGAAGTTAGTTAGCGTATTTAACGAGCTATCGATGACTGTACGCCGCTACGCTGATCGCACGCTGGCAGTGCCGCCAACGCCCGCCCGGCCCGCGGTGCGCAGCTGTTACTCTCGTAGACTGCTGACGCGCCTAAGACACGCGTGGCCTCGTCATGATCGGCCGGCACGTGTACGCGAAAACGCAGGACTAACCCAGGACTAACCGGGGCTGGGACACCAACAGCCCATTGGAACGCCGCGACCGGACCTCGGCTGCGCAGGAGGAGAAGAGTGTTCTCGGCTTTCATCTCATCACTGCGGACGGTCGACCTGAGGCGCAAGATCTTGTTCGCGCTGGGCATCATCGTCGTGTACCGCCTGGGAGCCGCGATCCCGTCGCCGGGCGTCGACTACCAGAACGTGCAGCAGTGCATCAAGGAAGTCAGCGGCGGCGATGCCGCGCAGGTCTACTCGCTGATCAACCTGTTCTCCGGTGGCGCGCTGCTGCAGCTGACGGTGTTCGCCATCGGCGTGATGCCCTACATCACCGCGAGCATCATCGTGCAGCTGCTCACGGTGGTGATCCCGCGCTTCGAGGAACTGCGTAAAGAAGGCCAGTCCGGCCAGAACAAGATGACGCAGTACACCCGTTATCTGACGGTCGCGCTGGCCGTTCTGCAGGCCACCAGCATCGTGGCACTGGCCGCCAACGGCGGACTGTTGCAGACCTGCAGCCTGCGTCACGACATCATCTCCGATCACAGCATCTTCACCCTGATGGTGATCGTGCTCGTGATGACCTCCGGCGCGGTGCTGGTGATGTGGCTCGGTGAGCTCATCACCGAACGCGGCATCGGCAACGGCATGTCGCTGCTGATCTTCGTCGGCATCGCCGCCCGCATTCCGATCGAGGGCAAGACCATCCTCGACTCCCGCGGTGCCGTGGTGTTCACCATGGTCTGCTTGGCCGCACTGGCCATCGTCGTCGGTGTGGTCTTCGTGGAGCAGGGCCAGCGCCGTATCCCGGTGCAGTACGCCAAGCGCATGGTGGGCCGGCGCATGTACGGCGGTACCTCGACATACCTGCCGCTGAAGGTCAACCAGGCCGGCGTTATCCCGGTCATCTTCGCCTCGTCGCTGATCTACATTCCGCAGCTGATCACCCAGTTGGTCCACAGCGGCAGCGGTGGCCCCGGCAACAGCTGGTGGGACAAGTTCGTCAGCACCTACCTGTCCGATCCGTCCAACTTCGTCTACATCGCCATCTACTTCGGCCTGATCATCTTCTTCACGTACTTCTACGTGTCGATCACGTTCAACCCCGACGAGCGGGCCGACGAGATGAAGAAGTTCGGTGGCTTCATTCCCGGCATCCGGCCGGGACGCCCGACCGCGGACTACCTGCGCTACGTGCTCAGCCGGATCACCCTGCCTGGCTCGATCTACCTGGGCGTGATCTCGGTGCTGCCCAACCTGTTCCTGCACATGGGCAGCTCCGGCACCGTTCAGAACCTGCCCTTCGGCGGCACCGCGGTGCTGATCATGATCGGCGTCGGTCTGGACACGGTGAAGCAGATCGAGAGCCAGCTCATGCAGCGCAACTACGAAGGGTTCCTCAAGTGAGAGTCGTACTGCTGGGACCGCCGGGAGCAGGCAAGGGCACCCAGGCGGTAAAGCTCTCGGAGAAGCTGGGCGTTCCGCAGATCTCCACCGGTGACCTGTTCCGGCACAACATCGCCGAGGGCACCGAGCTGGGCAAGCAGGCCAAGCAGTACCTCGATGCGGGCGACCTGGTGCCGCCCGAGCTGACCAACGCGCTGGTCGAAGACCGGCTCGACCAACCCGACGCCGCGGGCGGCTTCATCCTGGACGGCTACCCCCGCTCGGTGGAGCAGGCCGAGGCCTTGCACGCCATGCTGGAGCGCCGCCAGACCAAACTGGATGCGGTGCTGGAGTTCCGGGTCACCGAGAGCGAACTGCTCAAGCGGCTCAAGGAACGTGGTCGCGCCGACGACACCGCTGAGGTCATCCACAACCGGATGATGGTCTACCGCGAAGAGACCACGCCGTTGCTGGACTACTACCAGGACGAGCACGACCTGCATGTGGTGGACGCGCTCGGCACGCTCGACGAGGTGTTCAACCGCGCCCTGAACGCCCTGGGACAGTAGTGGTCGGGTGGGCGAAGCGGCGCAAAGCGGTGCCGCATCGCAGTCCGGGTGAGCTCGACGCGATGGCCGCGGCGGGCGCCGTCGTCGCCGCCGCTCTGGCCGCAGTCCGCGAAGCGGCGGCCGTCGGCGTCTCGACCCTGCAATTGGATGAGATCGCCGAATCGGTGATCCGCGAGGCGGGCGCCACGCCGTCGTTCCTGGGCTACCACGGGTTCCCGGCGTCGATCTGCAGCTCGGTCAACGACCGGGTGGTGCACGGCATCCCGACGGCAAGCGAGGTGCTGGCCGCGGGCGATCTGGTGTCCATCGACTGCGGCGCGATCCTGGACGGCTGGCACGGCGACGCCGCGGTCACCTTCGGGATCGGCACGCTGAGCGCCGCCGACGAAAACCTGTCCGCGGCGACCCGGCAGGCGCTGGAGGCCGGGATCGCGGCGATGGTGGTGGGCAACCGGCTCAGCGACGTGTCGCATGCCATCGAAATGGGCGCCCGGGCCGCGTCGACCGAGTTCAAAAGCTCGTTCGGCATCGTTGCCGGCTACGGCGGCCACGGTATCGGCCGTCAGATGCACATGGACCCGTTTCTGCCCAACGAGGGATCACCGGGCCGCGGGCCGCTGCTGGTGGCGGGGTCGGTGCTGGCCATCGAGCCGATGCTGACCCTGGGGACCGACCAGACGGTGATCCTCGAAGACGAGTGGACGGTGGTCACCGCCGACGGGTCGCGTGCCGCGCACTGGGAGCACAGCGTCGCGGTGACCGAGGACGGGCCCAGAATTCTGACCAGCCCGGCCGCGAGCTGACCAGTAGGGCAGTGAACCAAACGCTCGGCTGATCCGTGTCATCACGGTGAGGGTGCGAGCCTTGAACGCGCCATCAGCCTTGCGAGTCCTTGTCATCGGCGCAGGCGTGGCGGGGATCTCCCTTGCTCGCGGCCTGCTGCGTGACGGCCACGACGTCACGGTTTTTGAGCGACGGCCACATCTTCAGCCGGGCGGCGGCGCGGTGACCATCTGGCCCAACGGCGCCACGGTGCTGGACCAGCTGGGCGTTGACATGGCAGGAGCCGGGCAGCCGTTGTCGGCGGTGCAGGTGACGACGTCCACCGGGCACCCGCTGGCCACCCTCGACATGACCGCGATGGCGCACGGGCTGGGCGCGCCGGTCCGGATGCTCCCGCGCCGGCTCCTGCTGGAGCGGCTGCTGGACCAACTCCCGGCCGAGCGCATCCGGTGCAACGCCCGCGCGGTGGGCGTGCGCGATGCCGACGGCGGGGTACGCGTCGACTTCGACGACGGCAGCTCGGCCAGTGGTGACCTGTTGATCGGCGCAGACGGGCTGCATTCCATGGTGCGGGATCTCCTCGGCGTGCCATCGGCCAAGCCGACCGGCTGGTGCAGCTGGCAGGGCCTGGTCAGCCTCCCGGACGTTGTCGCCGACAAGCGGGTGGCGCTGATGATGGTCGGCAAGCACGGGAACCTTGGGCTGTGGCCGGCCGGTGGGTCCGAACTGCAGTGGTGGTTCGACCTGCCGTGGTCACCGGACTTCGTTCGGCCGGCCTGTCCGATCGCCATGATCCGGGAACGGTTCGCCGGCTGGTCCGAACCGGTCGATCGGGTGCTGGGCGCCCTGACCGACGACGACCTGGCCGGCTCGCCCTACCCGCACTTTCGTCACCCGGTGGCCGGGGCAGGTCGGGGTGCGCTCACCCTGATCGGCGACGCGTTGCACACCATGCCGCCCACCATGGCGCAGGGAACCAACCAGGCGCTGCTCGACACCATGGTGCTGTGCAAGGCGCTGGCGGATCTCCGCGCGGCACCGTCGCACGGTGACCTGGCGCGCGCGCTGCGCTGGTATGAGAACACTCGCCGGCGCAAGGTGGCGGCGGTGTCTCGGGTGACGGCGCTGCAGCTCTCCCACAGTGAGCTGGTGCTGCGCCCGGCGGCGTTCATCCCGGACCGATGGCACACCTGGGGGATGACCATGTTTCTGCGCTGGGTCAGCCATCGCGGGATGTCGGCCGAGATCAGCCGCGGCCTCGGGCTGGCGGACATCGGTGAGATCGCCGGCCAGACAACAGATCGCAGCCATTGAGGAGGACGGGCCGATGTCGCTTCCCGCGCATGACGATGTGGTCGCTCGCCCCGTCGCGCCGGCCCCGGCCGACCCGGTACGGGTGCGCGGTGAATTCGACGGCCCCTCTCGCTGGCTCTGGCTGGTCAAATGGTGCGTGCTGGCCACCCCGCACTACCCGATCCTGATCGCCCTCTATCTGGCCTATCTGCCGCTGACCGCCGTTGCCGGAGTGGCGATTGCGATCACCGGGCGATATCCGCGACCGATCTTCGACTTCAATGTCGGCGTGCTGCGCTGGTCGTGGCGGGTCATGAATTACCGGTTTCCGATGAACAGCACCGACAGGTACCCGCCGTTCACGCTGGCATCGCGGCCCGACTATCCGGCCGATCTGCAGGTCGACTATCCCGAACGGCTCGAGCGCCGGGCTGTGTTGGTCAAATGGTGGTTGTGGGGGCTGCCGCAGATCCTGATGTGCTGGGCTCTGGAGCCTGCGCTGCAGTTGCTGTGCGTGATCACGGCGGTGACGCTGTTGATCACCGGCACGATCCCGACCGGCATGTCGGACCTGCTGTTGGGCATCGTTCGGTGGCGTTACCGGGTGGCTGTGTACGTCTCCTTGATGCGTGACGAGTATCCGCCGTTCCGGCTGGATCAGGGCGAGCTGTGGGCTACCGATGGCGCGCCGTAATCCGCTGTTCCCGTACGTGTATCGACTCGGAATGCCGTGCTTCGACCGGCTTTTCTATCGCCGGTACCGACGTACCGCCATGAGTTACGCAATGGGCCGGCTGCTGATGATCGGCCTCGGGCCCGGCGCGGACCTGATGTTCCTGCCCGCCGCGGTGACGTCGGTCGCCGCCGTCGAGCCGGAGCCCGCCATGCGCCGGATGGCCGCCGCCTTCGCCCGCCGCAACGGCATCACGGTGGATATCGTCGACGGAGTCGGTGAGTCGATTCCCTTCCCGGACAACAGTTTCGATTCGGTACATGTCGGGCTCGTGCTGTGTTCGGTGGACGACGTCGATGCCACCCTCGACGAGATCCGCCGAGTGCTGGCCCCCGGCGGCCGGCTGGTGGTGCTCGAGCATGTCCGCGGCGACGGCGTGATGGGCCGATTCCAGGACCTGATCGCGCAGCCGTGGGCATGGCTGGCGTCCGGCTGTCGGCCGAACCGCCGGACTCTCGACGCCATCGCCGCAGCAGGATTCGACACCACCGGTCTGTCCAGCATTCGACGTACTCCGGTACCGCCGCCGTGCACACCGCAGCTGCAGGGGTTCGCCACCGTGCGGCAGGGTGACCCGGGTGGCCAACAGCGTGGGTCTGAGTAACAACGAGAGATGGGAGTCCCACCATGAGTAATACCGTTGCCAATCGGCGCCGGGCAGTGATGGTCGTCGGCGCGGCCTTGGCCGCCTGGCTCGGCCCGTTGGCGTTCAGCGCCCCGGCTTACGCCGACGGGGGTTCTCGTGGCACGAGTCCCGACCCGTGGTTCATCGGTGATCCCGGCGACCTGAGCGCTGTGCTGTTCGGGACGGCCGATGATCCGGACTTCATCAGTCACACCACCGATTTCGGGTTGTTCACCCTCACCTCGGCCGGCGACCCCTCTGACGACAACTATGTTGCGGTCGTCCTTCAAACCTCGCTGTTCACCGACATCCTGACGTCCGGAACCGACCCGGAGGACAATCTGGGGTTCGGGGCCGCGAGCATTGGGGTGGCCGGGGAGACGGTCAATACGTTTATCGTTCCGGACAATCCGGACCTGGACTTCACGTTCTCCCTGCCGTTCACCGATCCGTTCGCCGAATTCTTCATCGAACTCATCCAGCTCGGTCTCGTCTGAGCCACAACCCTATTCGGAGGAAACCGCATCGATGATGTTGAGCCGGGCGGCTCGTCGCGCGGGTGGCACCGAGCCGAGCAGGCTGATCGCCACCGCACCCAAGGCGTAGGCCGGTGCCACGGCGCTCGGCCGGAATGTGACGGTGAAATTCATGATCTCAGCGCTGACCAGGCTGTAGAGCCACTGATCGGTCAGGCCGATCACCAGCCCCGCCAGGCCGCCGATCACGCCGATACCCGCCGCCTCGGCCAGCACCATCTGGACGGTGAAGCGGCGATCGGCGCCGATTGCCCGCAGCACGCCGATCTCGCGGCGTCGTTCGAGCACTGAGAGCGTCAGCGTGGTGAAAAGGGCGACCGCGGCCACGAACACCACGATGAGCCACACCGCGTTGGCGATCACCATGCTCTGATGCAGCGGCGCCTCCAGGCCCGCCAGCGCGGTGCGACCGTCGTAGACGTAGTTCGGCTCGGGGACCACTCGGTGGATATCGGCCAACAACCGCCCCGGATCGACATCGTCGCCGGCGGTCACCTGCAGCGTCGTCACCGCCGGGCGATCGAACCAGGCCCGCAGTTGGTCGAGTCCGATCCCGACGGTCCCGATGACGGTCGAGAAGTACGGCACCAGCGCCAGCACCGCGGCCTGCCGCGGGCCTCGCGGTGTCTGGAGACGCAGTTCGTCGCCGACTCGAACACCCAGCGTCGTGCCCAGGTTCTGTGACAGCACCACGCCCCGGCCGGCGAGCACCTCGCGGCGCGTCGGGTCGTCGAGTGCGCGAAACAGCGGGTCGGCCGATCCGGGAGAGAACCCGTCGAGCATCACCCGGGTGCCGCCGATCACCGCAAATCCGTAGGCACCCGCGCAGACCCGGGCCACCCCCGGTACCGCGGCCACTCGCTCTTCCAGACCCTGCGGCAGCGCGTCGGTGGGAAAGCTGTCCGGAGCGTTCGCGCTGACCCACACGTCGACTCCTGCGACGGGTGCGAAGATGGCGCGGGCGGAGGCGATCATGTCGTTGTCGGTGCCGGTGATCACCACAGTGGTGACCACCGCGATCAGTACGGTCATCACGGTCGCCCACACCCGCCGCGGCGCACGTTCGATGGTCGCCGCTCCGACCGCGCCGACCGTTCCAAAGGCCCGGGCGGCGGCGGCCGCGGCGGCGACCAGAGCTGCGGTGAGCGCGAAACCGAGGGTGATCTCGGCGCAGAACA
This sequence comes from Mycolicibacter heraklionensis, assembly GCF_019645815.1. Classification (NCBI taxonomy): domain Bacteria; kingdom Bacillati; phylum Actinomycetota; class Actinomycetes; order Mycobacteriales; family Mycobacteriaceae; genus Mycobacterium; species Mycobacterium heraklionense. The sequence goes on along the minus strand of NZ_CP080997.1, from coordinate 3,962,344 downwards.
CCGCGATCATCGCCGCCAGGGAGGTGGCGCCGCGATGGCCGACGATGATCAGCAGCGACACCGCGATCACCGCGACGGCCGCGATCCCGCTCACCGTCCGCAGCCGGCGGGGCACGGTATCGGCGGCGGAGGTGCCAACCGGTGCCAATGCCTCGATCGGCGACACCTTGTACACCTGCCGCGCCGCCATGGCCGCTGCGGTCACGCTGCTGAGCACTGTCGCGGCGATGGCGACCGGCAGTGCGTAGCCGGGCAGCCAGTACTCGACCCGGGCTTCGAGTCCCTGCGTGATAGCCGGCGGCAGCCGGCGGATCGCCAAGTGGCCCAGGAGTATTCCCAAGACCGCTCCGACCGCGCCGCCCAGCACGCCGAGGGCCGCGGCTTCACCGATCAGATCCGCGACGATGGTGGCGCGCCGGCCCCCGATCGCGCGCAGTGTCGAGATGGCCGGGCGGCGCTGGGCGATCGCCATGGTCATCGTGGTGTAGACCAGGAACGCGCCGACCACCAGAGCAACCGCCGCGCCCATCAGCGCCATGTAGTTCATCAGCCTCACGCCGTCGCCTGCCCGAGCGGCCCGCATCCGGGGCTCGGCGACGATCGCGCGCCCGTTGACGGCCGAGGTCACCGCGGTACGAACCGCGGCGGGGTCCGCCCCCGGCTTGGTGGTGATCAGTATCGAATCGAGCTGACCCCGCCGTCCGGTGATGTTCTGCGCCAAGGCAAGTGGAGCCAGCACATAGTTTCCGCCGTTGAGGTCGGCGAGATGCTTGCCGGTGAGTACCTGGGCCACCGTCACCCAGGTTGCCCCGAGCCGGAATCCGTCGCCTTTGGTGTGGCCGACGCCCGGCCCGACCTGGACGCCGCTCGGTGTCTTCGATGGCCCCGTCGGCGGGTGAGCGAGCGCGTCGGCCAAGGCGCCGGCCAGGGCGACGCTGCTCGCATCCGCGCCGAACAACAGCATCGTCCCGGCGGCCGTGGGAGTGACCGTCCGGATCAGCGGCGCCGCGGTCGCGACGCCGGGAACCCGGGCTACGTCGGCTGCCAGTGAATCGGGAAATCCGGCGTCGGTGACGCCGGACACCTCCAGTGTGGCGATCCCGGCGATCCCGTCGGAGAGCCGGTTCACCGAACCGGTGATCGACCCGAAGATGCCCAGCACCGCAACCAAATACATCGCCGACACGGCCATGACGGTGATCGAGGCGAGGGTGCGCCGCCGGTGCACGGCCAGTTCGCGCAGACTGAACAGCCGAAGCCGGCTCGCGGTGGCCGCGATCGCCGACATCATCGCGGGACCGTCGCCCGTTCGTTGCGGTCGGAGCCGACCCGACCGTCCTGCAGGCCGATCACCCGGTCGGTGGCCGCCGCGGCATCGCGGTCATGGGTCACCATCACCACCAGCCGGGCTCGGCCGCCCTCGTGTGCCACCTCGGCAAGGAGCCGCAGAATCGAAGCGCCCGTTGCGGAATCAAGGTTGCCGGTAGGTTCGTCGGCAAGAATCAGGGACGGGTCCATCAGCAGGGCCCGCGCGATCGCGACGCGCTGCAACTGGCCCCCGGACAGCTCCGCCGGCCGGTGCTCGACTCGATTGCCGAGCCCGACCCGCCCCAGCAGTCCGATCGCTTCGCTTTTGACCCGGTCCAGTCGGCTGCCGTCGAGGAGCTTCGGAACGGCTACGTTCTCCCACGCCGACAGGGTCGGCAGCAGGTTGAAGAACTGAAAGACGAAGCCCACCCGGTGCCGGCGAAACGCCGAGGCCTGCTCGTCCCCGAGTCGGCCGATCTCGGCACCGTCGAAGATGATCGAACCGCTGTCGGGGGAGTCCAGTGCACCGAGCAGATGCAGCAGCGTGCTCTTGCCCGCGCCCGACGGCCCGACGACCGACACGAACTGGCCGCCGGTGAGTTGCAGGTTGATCCGGTCGAGAGCTCGTACCCGTTGGCCGCCGATCCGGTACTCGCGGACGACGTCGCGCAGTTCGATGGTCAGCTCATGCGGGCGCGACTGATCGCGGTGAAGACGAAGATCGGTGTGCAAGGGCGTCACTCCCTATCCGCGGGTTCTGATCCTTGACACGCTTGGCGACGCCGCGTGGTTCAGCGTGGGGCGGGGTGCGGGGAATTGCACCGACGGGCAGCTAGGACGCCGCGGCGTCGAACAGTGCGCGCAAGGTGGTGTGGATCTGGCGGACGGCATCGTCGATGCTGCCCATCGGCTGCAACAGATGGCTCAGCGTCAACCGGACGTCGACCTCGACGATCGAATTCAGCTGCCGGTCGATCGCGTCCGGCAGGTCGTAGGACGACCGGACCGCAGCCGCCATGGCCTCGATCGCACCGGCCAGGATCGGGTTCGGTCCCGCCGTCAACAGCGGCGTCAGGCCCGCTTCCGCATCGTTCTCGCGGGTCAGCGTCGCGGTGACCAGGGGATCGTCGGCGGCGGCACGCAGGGTGAAGGCGGCGCCGGCAGCCAGACCGGCGGCCACGTCGTCGGGGTGGGACTGAATGGCCGCGATGACCCCGGCGATGAATCGGCTGGTCTCCCGCTGAACCAGGGCCGCGCCCAGCGCCTGCTTCGCGCCGATTTCCTTGTACAGCACCTGCCGGCTGATGCCGACTGTGGCGGCGATGCGCGACATGTTCACCGCTTGCCATCCCTGCTCGCAGACCAGCGCGTGGGCCGCGTCGAGGATCCGGTTGTGCAGCATCTGCCGGACCTCGGCCTGAAAATTCGGCACGGCGGGCATGCCTCAAAGGATAGGTGACGAAAGTATAGGAATGTCTTGGGGCGGACATCTATAGTCGAGATGTATCGGTTCCATACACATACTGGCTAGTTGTACTAAGTCGGAGGCGGATCGGGATGGTGCCGTCTGGTGGTGCGGACCAGGTCAAAGGTGCGCTGACCCAGTTGTCGGGCCGGTACCGCGCGATGATTTACCGGTCCTACTACCTGGGCTGGACGACAGCGCAGATCGCCGCCGACCTCGGGATCGATGACGACACCGTCAAAGGCGAACTGCACGACGCGTTGTGCGCATTGCGGGCCGGTCTGCGGTCCGGGGCGGCTCAGGCGTAGCCCAGCGCCGAATTCTCCAACCGGATCCGGACCCGCAGCAGTGCGGCGTTGGCCAGCGTGAAGATGGCGGCGGTCAGCCACGCCGTGTGTATCAGCGGCAAGGCCAGACCCTCGAGGACCACCGCCACATAGTTGGGATGCCGCAGCCATCGATACGGCCCCTGGTGCACCAAGGGAACATCGGTCAGCACGATCACCCGGGTGTTCCAGCGTCGTCCCAACGTCCGCACGCACCACCAGCGCAATGCCTGGCTCAACGCCGCCAAGGCCAGCATCGGCCAGCCCAGCCATCCGATGAACGGGCGGTGCAGCAGCCATACCTCGGCCGCGCAGGCGACCAGAAATCCGGAGTGGAGGATGACCATTGCGGGATAGTGGCCGCGGCCGTACTCCCGGCCGCCTCGGGCGAAAGCCCAGTTGGCATTCGAAGTGGACACGGCCAGCTCCACCAGCCGTTCAAGACCGACGGCCAGGATCAACAGGTAGTACATCCGGCTACCAGCCGAGCAACACGAGCTCGGAACAGAATCCCGGCCCCATTGCGACCATCAGGCCGAACGAACCCGGCGGCGGCGGATCGGCCATGGTGGCCCGCAGCACGTCGAGGACCGAGACCGAAGACAGATTCCCATTCTCGCGCAATGACTTTCGGGTTCGGTCCAGCGCGTCGGCGGGCAGGTCCAGCACGTTCTGGACCGCTTCGATGACCTTCGGTCCGCCGGGGTGGCAGATATAGGTCGACACGTCGTCGACGGACATCCCACAGTCGGCCAGAAAGTTGCGAACATCCTCGGCCAGATATTTCTCGACGACGGTGGCGACCTCGACGGACAGCTTGATCCGGAATCCGCCGGTGCCGATATCCCAGCCCATCACGTCCTGGGTGTCGGGGTAGAGCCGGCTGCGGGTCGCCAGTACTTTCGGCAACTTCGGTCGGGCCGGGCGCCGGTTCGCCCCGGTCGCGATCACGGCGGCCGCGCCGTCACCGAAGAGGCTGGCCGCCACGAAGTTGGCCATCGAACGGTCATCGCGCTGGATGGTCAGTGAGCACAGTTCGACCGCGACCAACGCCGCCACATGGTCGGGGTAGGCGCGCAGATAGTCGTACATCCTGGCCACCCCGGCCGCACCCGCGACGCAGCCCAGGCCGAAAAGCGGCACCCGTTTGACGTCGGGCCGCAGCCCGACTCGGGCCGCCAGCCTGGCCTCCAGCGTCGGTACGGCAAGCCCGGTCACGGTCGTCGACACCACGACGTCGACGTCGGCAGGTTTGACCTTGGCGGCGTCCAGGGCTGCCAGCAGCGCCTGCTCACCGAGGTCGAGGGCGACGTCGATGAAGGTGTCGTTCGCCTCCGTGAAACCGCTCAGCTCGGCGTAGCGGGGCAGCGGCAACGCCAGGTGGCGGGAGGCCACTCCGCTGGCGTCGAAGAACCGCCGAAATTCTGGGCCGGCGAAGTCGCCCAGCGCTTGGGCCGATTCCTCTTGGCTGTAGCGGTTCGGCGGGAATTCAACGGCTGCCGCGGCGAGCGAAGGCGTGGTCATGGTCATGCCGGTGTCACGTTGCCGAGTGCTCAACGGTTCAGTGCGCCGAACTTGGCAATTGCCGCACACCGGCGTGACCGCGCCGCGCGGTGCGGTAAGAAAAGGGCGTGGCAGCTTTCAGTCCCTCCGGCGACGCCGACCCGATCGCACTGGCCCGCGCCAACTGGGAGCGGGCCGGCTGGGGTGAGGTCGCCGACGGGATGGTGGCGGTGACATCGGTGATGCGCGCCCATCAGATCCTGCTGGCCCGGGTGGAAGCGACCTTGCGGCCCTACGACTTGAGCTTCTCCCGATTCGAGTTGCTGCGGCTGCTGGCGTTCAGCCGTTCCGGCGCGCTGCCGATCACCAAGGCCTCCGACCGGCTGCAGGTCCACGTCACCAGCGTCACGCACGCGATCCGGCGGCTGGAGGCGGCCGGCCTGGTGGAACGGCTGCCGCACCCCACCGACGGCCGCACCACGTTGGTGTCCATCACCGAGTTGGGCCGCGCCACCGTCGCCGACGCAACGGTCAGCCTCAACCGGGAGGTGTTCGCCGACATCGGGATGTCGGTGGAGGAGTCGCGGACGCTGTCCTCGGCGATCGAGACGTTGCGGCGCAACGCCGGGGACTTCTGAGACCGGGGCCACCACCCGCCGACACAGCCGATACGAGGGAGCCAGCAACGTGAAGTACCGGACCGGCACAGTGGTGTCAGCCGACGGCACCGAGGTCTCGCACCGCATCGTCGGCGAGGGCGGCGCCCCGATCGTCCTGGTGCACGGCGGAATTCAGGCCGCACAGAGCTTCCAGCGGCTCGCCGAGCTGCTCGGTTCCCACTACACCGTCTACCTTCCCGACCGGCGCGGTCGGCGACCCGAAGTGCCGGCCGGCGAGGACTACGGGCTGGCGCGCGAAGGCGAAGACCTGCACGCGCTGCTGAGCTCGGTCGGGGCGCGCCGAGTCTTCGGCTTGAGCTCCGGAGCTGTTATCGCGCTCTACACGGCGATTGAACACGGTGGCATCGACAGTCTGGTGCTCTATGAACCGCCGCTGACCATCGACGGCGCCACCCCGGCGGCGTGGCTGCCGAAGTATGAAGAGGCGCTTGTTGCTTCGGGACCTGCCGCCGCCGTGGCCGAGGTGTTGAAGGGCACCGGCGACCGGACGCCGCTGCAACTGCTGCCGAGGTGGGCGCTGACCGGCCTGGTGCGAGTCGCACTCGGCGTCGACGCCAAGACCCACCCTCGCGGGGACATCGCCCTTCGTGATCTCGTCCCGACTATGCGTCTCGACGGCATCGCAACGCTGGAATCGGTGGAGAAGGTCAATCCCCGTATCGAGGAACTGCGTTGCGAGGTGCTGCTGCTGGGCGGGGCGAGGAGCGCGCACCAACTCCACCTCGGGCTCGACGCGCTGTCCCGGCGGCTGCCGAACGCCAAGCGCATCGAGCTCAAACGGGTCGGACACATCGCCGCCGACAATCGCGGCTCGCCGCGCAGGGTCGCGCGGCTGCTCGAAGACTTCTGGGCGGACTAGGGATCCGCTCGGACGACCGGCGGCACCGGGATGGTGGCGGTGACGGCGGTGCCTGCCCCCGGGCGCGACCGGATGTTGAGCCGGCCGCCGACCAGCTCGGCGCGCTCGGCCATCGACAGCACGCCGTAGCCGCCCATCTCGTCGCCGCCCACCGGGTGCTCGAAGGTGTCGAAACCCACCCCGTCGTCGACGATCTCCAGCCGCGCGGTATCGGGGTCGGCGGTGATCGCGAATCCCAGCCGCACCGTGGTCGCCGCCGCGTGTTTGACCACGTTCTGCAGGCCCTCCTGCGCGATCCGGTACAGCGCCAGCTCGATGTGCTCGGGCAACCGGGTCTCGGCCAGGTCCAGCTCGATCTTCAGCTGCGGGATGGACCGGGCCAGGCTGGCCAACCCGCCGGCCAGGCCCAGGTCGTCGAGGACCGGGGGCCGCAGCCCGCTGATCGCCACGCGGGTCTCCTGCAGCGTCAGGCCGGCCAGTTCGCGGGCGGCTTCCAGCTGCACCGACGCCTCCTCCGGGTCGCTGCCGACCGCGCGGGCGGCAGCGTCCAGCCGGTAGGACAGCGTCACCAGCCGCTGCGAGATGCCGTCGTGGATGTCGCCGGCCAGCCGGCGCCGCTCGATCTCCTGGGCTTCGATCACCTGCTCGACGAAGAGCTCGTGGGCACGTTCGCGGGCTACCAGCTGCCGGTGCAGCCGGGCCTGGTGCATGGCACCGGCGATGAGCCGGCCGATCACCCGCAGCAGCTCGACATCGCCGGGGGTGAACTCGCGGCGCGTCACGGTGTGCACGTTGAGCACACCCACCAGCCCGCCCGGATCGGTCTCCATCGGCACCGACACCATCGAGGTGAAGTCACGCCCGCGCAGCGACTCGATCGGCAGGTAGCGCGGGTCGGCTTCCTTGTCGTGGCTGATCACCACCGGCTCGCGATGGCGGGCCACCCAGCCCGACACCCCCGACCCCAGCGGCAGCCGGATCTTGCCCACCTCGGTGTCGAACGGCGGGGTCGCGCCGGTCAGCGTCAGCGAGCGTTCGGTGTCGTCGAGGACGTGCACGAAGCAGACGTCCGTACCGGTGGCCGCGGTGATCATCCGGGCCGCCGCGGCGGCCAGCGGTTCCACTCCGGGTCCGCTGGACGCGGCCTGGATGAGCTCTCGCAGCAGCGCCAGCTCATGGTTGGCGTCGACGAAATCCCGTACCGCGTTGGGCTTGCGGGTGCGGGACCGTTGTCCGCCCGAGGAGCTCACCGGTAGATGCCTTCACGCAGCGCGGTGGCCACCGCGCCGGTCCGGTCGGACACCCCGAGCTTGCGGTAGATCGAGCGGAGATGGGATTTGACCGTCTCGTCGCCGATCACCAGCTTGGTGGCGATTCCGCGGTTGGACAGCCCGCTGACCATGTAGGCCAGGATCTCACTTTCCCGCTGAGTCAGCCCCTGCCGGGCGCCGGGCCAGAACTCGTCGCGCTGCAGCCGGGCGGCGGTGCCGGCCGCGCGCGCCGCCAGCCCGGGGTCGATCACCGTCTCGCCGCGGTGGGCCAACTCGATCTGGTGGACCAGGTCGTCGCTGCTGATGCTCTTGAGCAGGTAGCCGCTGGCACCGACCCGCAGCGCCTCGAACAGGTACTGCTCGTCGTCGTAGACGGAGAGCATCACGACCTTGCGTTCCGGGTCGCGTTCCCGCAGGGCCAGGCAGAGGTCCAGGCCGCTCTCGCCGCGCATCCGCACGTCGCAGAGCACGATGTCGGGGTCGGTCTCGGCGATCACGGCCATGGCCTGTTCGGCGTTGATCGCCTGGCCGACCACTTCGATCCGGTCGGCGAACGCGGTGAGCATGGCCCGCAGACCCTCGATCACCATTTCGTGGTCGTCGACGAGGACCAGGCGCACGGGCATAGCAAGACAATAGGGGCACCGGGAGGGCTCCCGAATGAACCCCGCGGGTGATTACCCCGCCCGGATCCCCCCAATGGGGGAGGACACCCGCGCCCGTTTCCGGCACCGTGTCTGTTATGCAGATCACAACTGAACTCGCGACATGGACCGGTCCTGGCCGCCCGTTCTGGTGGGACCAGGTGCGCCCGGATGCCGAGGTCTACCCCCTACAAGCGGTGATCTTTGATCTCGACGCGCTCGCCGACGCCGACGGTGAACCTCGGTCGGGCCTGGTGGACCTGGTGTTGAGCCTGTTCGCGACCGGTCTGTGGATCGCGGTGGTGGGCGCCGGCCCGCGTGCCTGGGTGCAGGAGCGGGTGCGGGAACTGATCGGCGACGGCATGGCCGAGACCGTGGTCAGCGCCGACGACCTGACCGGTCCCGCCGGTGATGCCGAGCTCTACCGGCTGGCGCTGTGGGAGCTGGGCATCGTGGCCGGGGAGGCGCTGGTGATCGCCGGCTACGAGTCCGGGGCCCGCACCGCGGCCGCGATCGGCCTGCCGGTGATCTACGCGGGTTCCAGCCGTTACGACGGGCTGCTGGCCAACGGATGCCGGGAGTTGCAGGCGCAGCGGGTGGTCGCCCGGTTCAGCTGCCGCGAAGCAGGCTGATCACGGCGCTGGTCACCACGCCACGCCGCAGTCGTTGTTTGCGCTGACGCCACCGGTCACCGACCATGATGTGGTGCGTCGACTGGTGGTTCTGCTGTGCGCAGCGCTGTGCGCGATGGGCGTGACCTCGGTGACCGCGCCGCGGACCGCGGCGGTCGTCGAACCGTGGTTCGGAAATGCGGTCGGCAACGCCACCCAGGTCGTTTCGGTTGTCGGAGTGGGGCATTCGATCGCAAAGATCGATGTTTATCAGCGGACTCCCGCGGGCTGGGAAGCGGTCGCGGCCGGGATTCCGGCACATGTCGGCTCGGCGGGCATCACGCGAGGGACCAAGGAAGGTGAGCCGTCCACCCCGATGGGGTTTTTCACGCTCGATTCGGCGTTCGGCACCGCTCCGAATCCCGGCGGTGGCCTGCCGTATGTGCAGGTCGGATCCGACCACTGGTGGGACAGCGACTCCAACAGCCCGACCTACAACACCATGCAGGTCTGCAAGAAAGCCCAGTGCCGGTTCGACACGGCGGCCAGCGAGAACCTCGACATCCCGCAGTACCGGCACGCGGTGGTCATCGGCGTCAATAAATCCCGCACACCCGGTGACGGCTCCGCCTACTTCTTTCACACCACCGACGGCGGGCCTACCGCGGGCTGTGTGGCGATCGACGACGCCACGCTCGTGAAGATCATCGGCTGGCTGAGGCCCGGCGCGGTGATGGCAATCGCGAAGTAGCCCGCAGTGAGGTCCGACAAGTCTGGGCGGCCCGATCGTGACCGAGCACGCCGGCGGAGAGCTCAGCTGCCGCGCAGCAGATTGATCACGGCGCTGAAATCCTGCGCGCCGTGTTCGGCGGCGAACTCGCGGTAGATCTGGGCGGCGTGGCTACCGAGCGGGGCGGCCGACCCCGTCGCGGCGACCGCATCCATCGCCAGGCCCAGGTCCTTGTTCATCAGCGCGGCGGCAAAGCCGGGCTCGAAGTTCCGGTTCGCGGGCGAGGTGGGCACCGGCCCGGGTACCGGGCAGTTGGTGTGCAGCGCCCAGCAGTTTCCGGTGGCCCCGGTCATCACGTCGAACAACGCCTGGTCGGCCAGGCCCAGCTTTTCGGCCAGCACGAACGCCTCGGCGACCGCCACCTGCTGCACGGCCAGCACCATGTTGTTGCAGATCTTGGCGGCCTGGCCGGCGCCCGCCGCGCCGCAGTGGATGATCTTGGCGGCCATCGGCTCCAACACGGGGGTCGCCCGCGCCACTGCGGCGTCTTCGCCGCCGACCATGAACGCCAGCCGTCCGGCGACCGCGCCGGTCACCCCGCCGGACACCGGCGCGTCGAGCTGGGCGATGCCGTGGGAGCCGGCCAGGGCGTGCACCTCGCGGGCGTCGGCGACCGAGATGGTCGAGCTGTCGATGAATAGGGTGCCCGGGGTGGCCGCCGGCAGGATCTCGGCGTAGCAGCTCTTCACCGCGTCCCCGTGCGGAAGCATGGTCACCACCGCGTCGGCGCCGGCCACCGCCTCGGCGGCGCCGGTGTGGACGCTCACGCCGTGTTGCTCGGCGGCTGCGCACGCCGCCGGCACCGGATCGAAGCCGCGCACGGTGTGCCCGGCGGCGACCAGGTTCGCCGACATCGGCCCACCCATGTGGCCGAGGCCGAGAAACGCGACGATTGCCATATGTGCTCCTTTGGCGGCGGGTTACTGGCCGGAGCGGACGCGGGCCGCCTCGGCCCGGCCGATCACCAACCGCATGATCTCGTTGGTGCCCTCCAGAATGCGGTGCACCCGAAGATCCCGGACGATTTTCTCCAGACCGTATTCGCGCAGATATCCGTACCCGCCGTGCAGCTGCAGCGCCTTGTCGGCGACATCGAAGCACGCGTCGGTGACGTAGCGCTTGGCCATTGCGCACAGCTCGACCTTGTCGGGGGAGTTGTTGTCGAGCGCGGTCGCCGCGCGCCACAGCAGTAGCCGCGAGGTCTCCAGCGCGGTGGCCATGTCGGCGAGGGTGAACCGGATGGTCGGTTCGTCCAGCAGCGCCTTGCCGAATGCCGTCCGGTCGGCCAGGTAGCTGCCGGTCTTGTCGAACGCTGCCTGGCCGCCGCCCATCGAGCAGGCGGCGATATTGATCCGGCCGCCGTTGAGGCCGTTCATCGCGATGTTGAACCCGTTGCCATCGCCTTCGGGACCGCCGAGCATCGCCTCGGCCGGAACTCGCACGCCGTCGAAGATCACCTGCGCGGTCGGCTGGGAGTTCCAGCCCATCTTCTGCTCGGCGGCACCGAAACTCAGTCCCGGCGTGTCCTTTTCGACGATGAACGTGGAGATGCCCCGCGGTCCGTCACTGCCCGTTCGGGCCATCACCACATAGACGTCGGAGACGCCGGCGCCGGAGATGAACTGCTTGACGCCGTCGAGCACGTAATCGCTACCGTGGCGCACCGCGCGGGTGCTCAACGCGCTGGCGTCCGAGCCGGCGCCGGGCTCGGTGAGGCAGTAGCTGGCCACCGCCTCCATCGACGCCAGTCGTGGCACCCAGCTCTTGCGCTGGTCTTCGGTGCCGTAGCTGTCGATCATCCAGGCGCACATGTTGTGGATCGACAGGTAGGCCGCGATCACCGGGTCGGCGATCGAGAGCTGCTCGAAGATCCGCACCCCGTCCAGCCGGCGCAGCCCGGAGCCGCCGACGTCGTCGCGACAGTAGATCGCCGACATCCCCAGCTGGGCCGCCTCCCGCATCACGTCGACCGGAAAGTGGTGGGTGGCATCCCATTCCAGTGCATACGGGGCCAGGCGCTTGTCGGCGAACGCCGCTGCGGTGTCGACGATCACCCGTTCTTCGTCATCCAAGATCGTGTTCATGAGCGCGGGCCTATTGCATTGTGGGGATGTGGAATTCGGCGCCGTCCTTGATTCCAGACGGCCAGCGCTGGGTGACGGTCTTGACCTTGGTGTAGAAGGTGATGGACGCGGTACCGTGCTGGTTGAGGTCGCCGAAGCCGGAGCGCTTCCAGCCGCCGAAGGTGTGATAGGCCACCGGCACCGGAATCGGCACGTTCACCCCGACCATGCCGACCTGGACCCGGGAGGTGAAGTCGCGGGCGGTGTCGCCGTCGCGGGTGAAGATCGCCACCCCGTTGCCGTATTCATGCTCGCTGGGCAGCCGCAACGCCTCTTCGTAATCGTGGGCGCGCACGATGCTCAGCACCGGACCGAAGATCTCGTCGGTGTAGATCGACATCTCGGTGGTGACGTGGTCGAAAAGCGTCGGCCCGGCGAAGAAGCCGCCGGTCAGGTCGGCGTCACCGAACTGGGTGTCGTCGCTGGCCCGTTCGCGGCCGTCGATCACCAGCTCGGCGCCGGCGGCCGCGCCTTGGGCGATGTAGTCGTTGACCCGCTCGAGGGCGGCCCGGGTGACCAGCGGCCCGTAGTCGGCCTTCGGGTCCAGGCTGTGGCCCACCCGTAGGTTGTTGATCCGCTCCACCAGCCGGGCCCGCAGCCGGTCGGCGGTCTGCTCGCCGACCGGCACCGCCACCGAGATCGCCATGCAGCGCTCGCCGGCGCTGCCGTAGCCGGCGCCGATCAAAGCGTCGACGGCCTGGTCCAGGTCGGCGTCGGGCATCACGATCATGTGGTTCTTGGCGCCGCCGAAGCACTGCGCGCGCTTGCCGTTGGCCGTGGCGGTCGAGTAGATGTACTGCGCGATGTCGGAGCTGCCGACGAAGCCGATCGCAGCGACGCCCGGGTGGTGCAGCAGGGCGTCGACGGCCTCCTTGTCGCCGTGCACCACCTGCAGCACCCCCGGGGGCAGACCGGCCTCGACAAACAGCTCGGCAAGACGCACCGGCACCGACGGGTCGCGCTCGGAAGGCTTGAGGATGAACGCGTTTCCACACGCCAGGGCCGGTCCGGCCTGCCAGAGCGGGATCATCGCCGGGAAGTTGAACGGGGTGATCCCGGCGACCACACCCAGCGGCTGGCGCAGCGAGAACACGTCGATGCCCGGGCCGGCGCCTTCGGTGTGCTCACCCTTGAGCAGGTGCGGGATGCCGACGCAGAACTCGATCACCTCGATGCCGCGCTGGATGTCGCCGCGGGCGTCGTCGAGGGTTTTGCCGTGCTCGCGGGAGAGCAGCTCGGCCAGCTCATCGACATGGCTGTTGACCAGGTCGATGAAACGCATCATCACCCGGGCCCGGCGTTGCGGGTTGTAGGCGGCCCAATCGCGCTGGGCCACTGCCGCGGAGGTGACCGCGGCGTCGACGTCGGCTTGGTTGGCCAGCGGCAGGGTGGCCTGCACCTCGCCGGTGTTGGGGTCGAAGACGTCGGTGGTGCGCTGCGAGGTGCCGGCGTTTCGGTGGCCATCGATGAAGTGCGGAATCTGTGTGCTCATGCGGTCATCCCGGGAGTGTTTTCAGTGGCGAGTGGGGACCGGATCGGCCCGGCCCCGAGAATACTAGGATGTCCTAGTAATTACCAGAGGGGGTCCCCGCGCCGCGCTCCAGCGCGCCGCCGCTGCTCGGCCCGCCGGATCCGCCGAGTTTTCGACGACGGCTGCGATGGGATTATCGGTACGGTCGTAAAAGTCATTTCCCGCTGTTCTCATGCCGGAATTTCATCCGTCGACTATTCTTGGATTTTAAATCTGACGCTGGCGGAGGAAATAGCATGGGGCGACGGAGAATTATCTGCACGCTGATGCTGGTGGCCGCCTGGGCCATCGCCGTACCGGTCCGAGTGCCTCCGGTGTCGGCCGAACCCGGCGCCGCCGGCGGCTACGCCGCGATCCCCGACGTGATCGCCGGAACAAGACCGGATCATTTGGGCACCTGGGAAGTTCGATATCAACGTGTCGCCGGGGGTGATGAGAACGTTGCGGCCGCGATCAACGACGTGATCGATGCCGAGGCCCGCGGCCAAGTCGCGACGTACGAGCCCAGCGCAAGCAAGACCGTTCCCTGGACGTTCAATTCCACCGGCACCTTGTCATTCCGTCCGATCACTGTCTCAGAGCTTTTCGTCGGCGAATACAACACCGATATGCCGAATATGCCTTTTCATGCGGTGGCCACCCGGGTATTCGACAAACGCAGCGGCATCCTGATCACTTGGGACAATTTATTCGTCGACAAACCGGCCGGCCTGGCCCGGCTGGCCGAGCAGACCAAGCAGATCCTGCCGACCGAGTACGCGCCGCCCAGGCAGGGCACCTGGCAGTTCGGCAACGAGGTGGCGCCGCTCGATATCAACTTCAAGTACTGGATCCCCACCGCCGACGGCATCGAGTTGCACTTCGGCGACTATCAGTTCGGCCGTGGTCTCGCGGTGATCACCGTGCCGTGGGCGCGGGTGGCCGACCTGATCGCCCCGGAGTTCGCGGCGATCACCCAGTAGGCTGCGCCACCCGCGGAGTGAAACTGCCGTGGAAGGTGAGCGGCAGGTGATGCCGCAGCCGGCCGGTGTAGACCGGCCCGGCGTCGACGTGCTTGGCGTCCAATACGGCCAGGGCGGCACGGTTGTTCACCCCGTCCTGGGTGGCCACCAGCAACCAGCCGTCGTCCTCGTCGGTGCCGCCGGGACGGGCGGCGAAAACGGCCTCGTGCGGCTGGTGGCCGTACGGGAACTGGTGGGTGACCACCGCGCCGGTGGTGTTGTCGACCTTGGCCACCGCATTCGGGTAATTGCTGCCGTCGGCGTCCGCGGACAGATAGGTGTAGCGGTTCGGCCGGCTGGTCCGGAAGATATTGAACGACGGGAACTCGCCGCGAAGCTCCGACAGCGGCTCGTGAATAACCTTGTCGGATTTGGTGATCCGAAGTCTCAGCAACGTCCCCCCGTAAGACCCGACCTCACTGGCCCGGTCCGTGCTCAAACTCGAGAGCTGACCGTTGAGTTCTTCCCAGGTCGAGTCGTAGTGCACCAGCTCCACGATCGTGTCGGTGCCGTCCTCGTAGGTGTTGGCCAAGTGCAGGTGCAGCAGCGGATCGGTGTACAGCACCCGCGGTTTGCCACCATCGCGGGGCACCAGGCCGATCATGGTGCCGCGGGAGGCGTCGTATTCGATGGCGTCGATGAAGTTGCGCAGCCCGAATCCGGCGCCCATCAGCTTGGAGGTCGGGAAGATCAGCGGCGGAATCGCGAACACCATGTGCTTACTGGTCAGGCCCATGTCGTGGTTGAACATTGCGAACGGCAGCTTCAGCTGACCCAGCCGGTGCAACGCGCCTGCGCGGTCGACGCGATAGCAGATCAGTTTCGGGAACGGCACCATCGCCAGCCCGAAGTTGAACATCTCCTTGGTGTCCGGGTCCCACTTGGGGTGCGCGGAGAACGCGCCCAGCCATTTCAGCTCGCCGTCGAAGTTGTGGATACCGATGGTGTCGAGCGTGTCGGGATTGAGCTCGGTGGGCGGGCCGCCCTCCCACAGCGCCAGTAGCTTTCCGGCGTGCATCACCACGCTGGTGTTGGCCACGTTGGCCGGGAACCGCAGTGCGTTGGTCAGTATTCCGCCCGGGCGCATGGTTCCCAGTGCACGGTAGGGCGCACCGTGGGAGGTCAGCGATTTGCGGTAATGCTTGGTCCGCACATACCTGTTGCGGTAGTGCACCGATCCGCCCGCGATGGAGAACAGCGACAGCATCCCGTCGCCGTCGAACAGGTGACCCAGCGCCTGCCCGCCGGCATCGAGCTTGCCGGCGCCGTTGCGGTACAGGGTGCCCTGCAGCTCCTCGGGCAGTTCACCGTCGTAGTCATCGATGGTGTAGTCGTATTCCTCGTAAAGCGGCGTGTACGCGGCGAAGTCGGCGCCGGCAGTGTTCGAGTTGGTCACAATCGGTCCTATCTGTTGGGGTGACTCGCGGCGGGGTGAACCCGCAGCGTGCAGGACAGTCCGGGCAGATGGGGGTCGAACTCCAAGGGCATGGCTGAATCTTTGTCGAACACTTTCTCGCAGGCGGCCTTGCAGGCCATCAGGCACGAATGCTCCTGCGCCACACCTGTCTCCGTGGCAGTGTGCATGGCGCACTCGGGTATCTCATATACCAGAGTGCCGTCGGGTTCGACGCCGGACCGCTGGATCGGGCCGACCAAGAAAGTCGCGACGGAGACCCCGGCGTCCATCACACTCGGGTACAGCCCGCGCGGGACCAGGGTGACCGTGTTGAAGGCCGGCAGCAGGATCCGCAGCCACCGACGCAAGCGGCTCGCGACGGCGTCGGAGACCAGGTGTTCAACATCGTCTCGTGGCAGTACCTCCACCAACCCGGTGATGGCCCACTCCAATTCTCGGACGAACTGCCCGTAGCGCCGCCGCCACGACTCGCGGGGGGCCAGCCGTGCCCGGGGGCGGATGCGTGTGGCGATCAACGCTTCCCACCCGGCGTCCACTGCCTCGCTGTTGTCGGCGAGTTGGCGCAGCATGGGCAGCAGCACCGACTCCGGGATGTCACCCACCCGGGACAGCATGGAGCGCATGATCCAATCGTCGCGCAGGGCAGTGATCTTGCTACTCATGGCAACTCCACTTTCGCGGCTTTCCATTGACCGCCGATCTGCTGCATTGTCATCACGATGCGGCTGCGGTCTATGCGCGGGTCCGGCACGTCGGTGTTGGTCACGGTCTGATCGACGAACAACAGCACCACGACTCGGTCCTTGGTCGCCGACTTGATCGCGGAGTCGATGACGACGCCGTGCCCGGTCGCCTTTCGCGCGAGCAGCATCTGCCGCAACTGGGCGCTGGACTGACGGTACATGTCGTGGAACTCGCCGGTGGAGCCGTCCAGCACGGCGGCGAAGTTCGCGTCCAGGTTGTTGCTGTCCACAGACGTCAAGGTGGCGGCATAGTCCTGCGCAACGCGTTGGGCCGCCGCGCCGGCAGCCTCGATGTCGCGATGACTCTTGTTCTGCCAACCCAGGTATCCGCAGCACGCGGCGAGCGTGACGACCAGTAGTGTCAATGCGCCGATCACCAGTTGCGGCAGCAGCTTTCGCGACACCGTCGCTGTCCCGTCATGCGGGTGGGCGCCTCCGTCGGCAGGAGTGCTGTCGGCTGCGCCGTCGGGGAGCTCGGCAAGCTCCTTGGCTTCGGTCGGCAACTGCGTGTCGAGCATGCGTTATCTCCTTGTCAGTTCCACGGGATGCCCTGTCGGTGCGGCTCGGATTCCGGCGGCATGGCCGGGCCGCCGTAGGGCAGTGGGATCGTGTGCGGGCCGACCGGAGTGGGATCGGTGCGCCGCAGCGGATCCCAACCGGGGGGAGGATTGGCGGTGTCGTCGCCGGGC
Source organism: Mycolicibacter heraklionensis (assembly GCF_019645815.1). NCBI lineage: Bacteria > Bacillati > Actinomycetota > Actinomycetes > Mycobacteriales > Mycobacteriaceae > Mycobacterium > Mycobacterium heraklionense. The sequence continues at coordinate 3,945,383 of NZ_CP080997.1, read as the reverse complement.
GGGCGGGGAGCGTTGCGGGCGCCGCGGATCAGTAACCCGGGGTCGTCGTTGAGGCAGTACGTGTTCAGGTAGGGCTCCGGGTAGTTCGGGATGAACGGAACATCGCGGGGGTGCGAGTAGTCGCACATATACCGCGGGTAGATGTCGGCGATCGCCCATATGCCACCGCCGTGCATCAGGCTGGCGACCCCGTCGAGCAGCGGCGGCCGGTCGTCGCGGAACAACTGCTGCAGCGCCGGTACTCGTACGTAGGACAGTTGCGCGACGGTGGTCAGGTTCCCCAACAGCTGCACCGCGGTCTCGGAATTGTCGGCGATCACCTGATCGACCGTGGCGAGCACTTTCGGCGTCTCGTCCAGCATGCGGCGCATTCCGGCGTCCTTGTCAGTGACACCGGCCAGGGTGGCTCCCAAATTGCTTGCGATAGAACGCATTCCATTCGATGAATCGTCGAAGATCTTGAACAGCGGGCGGCTGCTGCGCAGCAGCGTCATGGTTTGCGGCAGCACACCGTCCAACGTGGAGATGAGCAGCTGGCTACCGGTGAGCAGCTGCCGCAACTTCTCGGGCCCCTGCTCGCTGACCGCGAGTTCATCGAGGACAGCCTTGAGCTGAACCGGATCGGTCTGCGCCAGCAGGCCGTCGACATTGCCGAGCAACCGCCAGATCGGGATCGGAGCCGCGGTGTAGGCGCGGTCGATCACCGCTCCGTCGGTGAGTGGCGGGCCGGTGGTATCGGTGGGCTCGAAGTTGAGGTACTGCTCGCCGGCCGGTGACAGGCCTGACACCCGGGCAATCGTGCCGTCGCGCGGTATCTTGGCGCGGGCGTCGATGCGGGCGATCGCCCGCACCCCGTCGCCGGTGAAGTCGACCGAGGCCACCCGGCCGATCGGCACTCCCCGCAGAGTGACATCCTGGTTGGCCAGCAGCCCGCCGGACTCATCCAAGTGCACCGCCACCGTGATCTGATCGGCGAACGGGTTGTCGCGCAACGCGCCGAAAAGCAGATACGTCACCCCGACGACGACCAGCGCGATCTGCGCCAGACCGGAGATCAGCAGCCGGTGCGCCACCCCACTACGGACCGTCCGCAGGATCAGCGCGGCGATCGGTTCGACGACGTTCATTGGTGTGGCCCCCAGATTCGGCCGCGGTCGGTACCCCAGACCCGATCGCCCAGCTGGCTGATCACGTACCGTAACGATCCGACCAGGTTGTCCCAGTCGGCCCACTTGGGGCCGTGGAACTCGGGATCCCCCAGGTGGTTCTTGTCGGGGATGTGGCCGAGCGCCAACTGCTGTAGGTCGACATCGGAATGGGCTGCGTTGGCGCTGAACAGTTTCAGCACCGGCGGCAGAATTCGCACGAAGTTGTCCATCGTGACTTGCGGATCCACCGCGGTGTCGTTGAAAGCGCGGGACAGTTCGTTGAGGTCGTGGATCAGGCTGCGGGTGTCGACGCCGGCGATCGACGGGAACCGTTGCAGTTGGCTGGTTACTGCACCCATCTGGTTCAGCAACGCGACGATGGTGGCGGTGTGGTCGGCGATGACGCTCAGTGCCGGCGCCGACGACGCCAGCACATCGTTGATCGAGTTCCGCTGGCTGTTCAGCGTGTCGGCCAGCGCGGCGGTCTGCTGCATCACCGCGCGGATGTCGTCGGTGCGGGACGACATCGTGGTGACCAAGGCGCGCGATTCCCGGATCATCGCGGCCAGCCCTTCGCCGTCGTGCCCCACGGCGGAGCCCACCCCGTTGAGAACTCGGGTCAGGTTGCCGATCACCCCGCCGTTGACAAGCATCGACGTCGAGGCCAGCACCTCCTCCACGGTCGCGGCGGCCAGAGTCGAGGTGATCGGGATGCGGTCGCCGTCGTGGAGAACCGCCGCACCGTCGGCCGGTGCGGGTTGTCGCAACGCGACGAAGATGTCGCCGAGCGGAGTGGCCGACCGCAGCTCGGCGGTGGTTCCGGTGGGCAGCCGGACGTCGGCGAGGATCCGCATATCGACCACGGCGGTGTAGTCCTTGGCCGTCATCGACACCACTTCGCCGACATCGGCACCGCCGAGGCGAACCTTGGCTCGGTCCGGCAGGTTGAGGGCGTTGGAGAATACCGCGCTCAGGTGGTAGCTGTCGCCGCCGATTCCGGGCGCGGGCAACGGCAGTTGCTCCACTCCGACCGAACATCCGGCGAGCAGCATTGCCGCCGCCGCAACCGGCAACCCGACGAGCCGACGCCCGGTCACTGCCCCAACCTCGTCATCGCATCGAGCACGGACGTGATTCCGAAATCCGGGCCCAGGTCGCGGATGGTGCCGGTGCGGCACCCCAACTGCCGCAGACCCAGGATGTTGCAGACCTCTTTGGTCATCGAACTGTCGAAGAACACCGAATCGAAGTGCGCACCCACTCGCAGCATGCCGTTGTCGGTGTCCATCGCATTGACCACGTTGTCGATCGCCAGCGGGGCGACGTCGAACACCTCGGAGAGTTCGCGGCGATAGTCGACCAGGGCCTTGGTCAGCGCGTTGCTGCTGCGCAGCGTTGCTGTCAGGTTGTCGCCGTTGTCGGTCAGCAAGGTGTTGAGCTGTTCGAGCACCTGGTTGAGCGCGCGTCCGGTAGCGCCCCGCCCGACACCCTCCTGGGCGACGATGTCGCTGAGCGCCCGGATGTCGGAGCCGAAGGCACGCACCACGTCTTGGTTTCGGGCTGCCGCATCGGTGAGCCTGCTCAGATTGGTGATGATCGTGGTGATGTTGCGCCGCGTTGCCTGCCCGTCATCGTCCCCGGTGCGCAGCGCTGCCGAGAGCTGGCCGAGCGCGGTCTTGAGCTGCTGCCCGCTCGTGGTGGTGATCTCCGAAGTCGCGGTGAGGATATCGGCCATCGGTCCGCCACCATGGCCATCGCCGCCCAGCGCGGTGCCGAGCTTGTCGACCATCTTGAGCACCCGGTCGAATTCGATCGGCGTCTTGGTTCGGTCCAGGCGCAGCGTGGCACCGTCCGGCAGAGCCGGGCCGCCGGCATACGGCGGGGTGAGTTCGACGTGACGATCGGTGAGGATCGACGTTCCCACGGTCACCGCCTGCACATCGACGGGGAGCACAATCTTCGGGTCGACCTGCAGGACCACTTCGACGTAGCTGCTTTTGGGGCTGATCGAGGCCACCCGACCCACCGGCATGCCGAGCACCGCGACGGTGTTGCCGGTGTAGAGACCGATGACGTTGTCGAACTGGGCGGTGATGGTGCGCGGCCCGGTACTCACCACCGGCCGCAGCGTGTACCCCGCACCCAACACCGCAGCTGCGGCGGCCATGATGGCTGCGACGAGGATGGTCCGCTTGGTCATTCGCAGTCCTTGAAATATTGGTAACGCTCCGGCCACCTGTATTGCTCTGCGCGGCCGCTGATCGCGCACATCCAGGAGTCCACCAACAGACCGCCGGGCAGGGCGAAGTCAAGGAATGGCCCGGACCCGGTGGCGTTGGCCACGTTTCGCATCGACAACGGCATCGCCTGGAACAAGTTGCGGAGCAGGTCGTCGTGGTCGCCCACCATCGCGGTGACCTGCCGGATGTCACCCAGCAGCCGGTCGAGCTGGGCGTGGTCGCCGACCGTGATGTCGCGGGCGGTGCTGACCAGCGTTGTCGCGGCCTCCATCAGCCGCTGCACGGCGTCCCGTCGCGCCACGACTTCGCCGAACAGCTGGTGGCCCTGGTTGACCAGGGCGGCGAGGTCGGCCTGCTGGCCGCCCAGGATCTCGGCGATCTCGGCGGTACTGCGCAGCAGCCCGGCGATCTGGTCGCGTCGTTCGGCGATGACTTGCGAGAGGCTCTGCACGCCTGCCAGCGCATCCGGCAGGACCGATGGAACGTCGCGCAGCTGGGTGGACACCAGTTGCATCGACTGGGCAAACCGCTGCGCGTCAACGTCTTCGAACGTGTTGGTGGAATCTTGCAGCAGCTTCTGCAGGTCATAGGGGACGCTGGTGTGCGCCAGGGTGATTCGCCGGCCGTCAAGAGTCCCGTCGCCGGCCGGCTTCAGTTCGACATAGCGGGCGCCCAAGACGGTGCTCAGTTTGATCGCGGCGCGGGTCTGCGAGCCCAGGACCACGTCGTGACGAATCTTCATCGACACCATCACGTGGTCACCGTCCAGCGCGGTGTCCTCGACCGTGCCGACCGGGACGCCGGCGATGCTGACCTCATCGCCCGACCGGATGCTGGCCGCCTGCAGGAAGTCGGCGAAATAGGTTGTCTTTCCGAGGTTCAACGTGGTGAGCAGTGTCGTAGCGGCGATCACCGCCGTCAGGGTCAGCACCGCGAGGGCGCCCAGCCACGCTTGGCTGCGGTCCTCGAGGACCCGTTTGCGGACCTGCGTGGCTGCCACGGCGGTCACCTGCACTGCGCCGAGTATTTGCGCCAACCGCCGGGGGTCGCCGCGTTGACGATGCTGGGCACGATCGGTTTCATGAAGTTGAACAGGGTGAAGTTGAAGTCGCACGCCTGTGCGCTCATCGCGGTGCTGTCGCCGGTGATCCGGGCCAGCCCCTTGAGCACCGCGGGCAGGTTGGCGCCCATGGTGGCCCACTGATCCTGGCGGGCGATCATGGTGGACAGGAGCCCGGGCTGGCGGTCGAGGAGGTCTTCCAGGTCGGGGCGCACTGCGGTGAGAATCCCGGAAAGACGGCCGACCACAGTGGAAATGGAACCCGCGGCCGAGATCAGTTCGTCGCGGCGCACATTGAGGCCGGCGACCACGGCGCGAACCTGAGTCAAGGTGGTCTGCAGAGCAACGCCCTGGCCGGCGAGGTTCTGGGTGACCGCGTTCAGGCTGGTGATCAGCTGACCCAGCAGGTCGTCGGGGCCGGCAAGGGAGTGCGCCAGACGGGAGGTCTCAGCGATCAGCACCGCAAGCGAATTCGAGTCGCCTTGCAGAGCCTTGATCAGCGCGTTGGACAAGTTACCCCGGTTGTCCGGGTCCAGCAGGGTGAACAGCGGTTCAAAACCGTTGAGCAGGTATGTCACATCGAACGACGGCTCGGTGTGTTCCACGCCGATGGTGGCACCGTCGGGCAGCTTCTCCGGGCGGCCGAAGTCGGCGAGGGTCAACCCGATGTAGCGCTGTCCGATGATGTTCTGATACACCACGGACGCCTTGGTGTTGCCGTAGACCGGCTGGTCGCGCTGGATCCGGAACCGCACCCGGGCGCGATCGTGGTCCAGGTCCACCGAGTCCACCCGACCCACCCGGACCCCGGCCATCCGGACGTCGGAGCCGGGCCGCAGCCCGGTGACATCGGTGAACATCGCGGTGTAGCTGTTGGTGGGCCCGATCACGTCGCGGCGCAGTGTGACCAGAATGGTCCAGGTGAGCGAGAAGCACACCACCAGGAACACGATCAGCCAGGCCAGCCGGCGCCGGTGGGCGGTCATGGCGTGCCGCCCGGTTCGAAAGTCGGCTCTGGTGAAAGGTTTCCAGCAGGAGCAAGCAGTACTTGGTCGGCGGCATTGGCGGGCTCGGGCAGGGTGATGCCCGGCGGGGGTACGTAGGCGCGGGGGTCGGGGATCCCGTGCGTATCGACTACCGGGGTGCTCTCGGGTGCCGTGTCGCAACTGGGGCCGCGCAGCTCGCCGTAGACGGGACAGTCGCTGCGGGTGTAGAGGCGCAGCGGGGCCAGCGCGACCACCAGCTTGAAGGTGAAGCTCAGCTTGGTGCCGGTGCGGGTCCACAACTCGTCGAAGAATGTGTTGACCACGTTGTTGATGCCCAGCGCGATCGCCGGGAACTTGCCGGAGCTGTCGGCCAGCACACCGACGACCGGGGTCAGCTGGGTGCCGATGGCCACCAGCTCATCGGTGTGGTTGTCCATCGCGGTGCGCACGGTGCCCACGGTGCCCTGCGCTCCGGTCAGCAGATTATGCAGGGCCGCTTGCCTTTCGGCGACGGTGCGCATCGGCACCACGGCGTTGTGCAGCGAATCCAACAGTTCGGGTGCGGTGCCGCGCAGCGCCGCGATGGCCGATTCCCAGGTTCCCAACGTGGACGGCGCGCTGTCCTCGATGCTGAGGTTGTTCATCTCGGCGACGATTCGGTTGAGCCCCTGCGCTGCCGCGCTCAGCGCCGGTCCCTGGCCGGCAGTGGCGTCGGCCACCAGCCGGATCAGGCCGAGGCTCTGATCGTTGCCGCGACGAGCGACCGCCGTGATGAGTTCACGCAGTTTGGCCAGGGTGTTCTGGAACAACTGGGTCGCCAGGGTCTGGTCTTCGGTGATGACATCGCCGCCCCGCAGCGCGGACGCCGGCCCATTGTCGACAAGCTGCACCGACGACACCGCAAACGCGTTGCTCGGGACGATACGCGCGGTCACGGTCTTCGGGATACCGTGCGCCCGATCGGGTTTGAGATCGAGATGTACCACGTTGGGTGCGTCCCCCGCGGCTGGTATGACGTCGCGGACCATGCCGACCAGCACGCCGCGGAACTTCACATCGGACTTGGGGGGCAGGCCGTCACCGACACTGCGCAGTACCGCGGTGACCTGGACACGTGGGTCCAGCTTCCCCTGTGATTTCTCCATCAGCAGCCAGCCGGTCAATGCGCAGACCAGGAGAAAGGCGATTCCGCTCGCCACCAAAGCCGGCGTGGACGGGCCCCGGCCGTCGAAATCGAATCGGTTCGGCATCTACCCGCCCAGCCGTCCGCCGGCGTCAATGCCCCAAAACGCCATGGTGAGTAGCATGTTGACGCTGACCATGATGGTGATGCTGGCGCGCATCGCCCGGCCCGCGGCGATGCCGACACCCCGCGGTCCGCCGGTGGCGTAGAAGCCGTAGTAACACTGCAGGGTGGACATGACGGCGACGAAGATCGCGACCTTGAGTACCGCGAAAACCATGTCGCGCGCGGCGAGCATCAATCCGAAGTAGTGCAGGTAGGTGCCAGACGCCTGCCCGCTGACCAAGAAGATCACCAACTGGCACACCAGGAAGTTCAGGCACAGGCAGACGACGAACAACGGCACGACGGCCAGCGCCGAGGCGAGCACCCGGGTGGTCACCAGGTAGGGGATGGGCCGGATGGCCAGTGACTCCAACGCGTCGATCTCCTCGGAGATGCGCATCGCGCCCAACTGTGCGGTGAAGCGACAGCCGGCCTGGATCGCGAAGCTCAGTGCGGCCATCATCGGCGCTATCTCGCGCACGGTCGCCAGTGCGGTGATCAACCCGGTTGCCGGGCCCAGGCCGAGGAGATTGAGTGCGTTGTAGCCCTCGATTGCCACCACGGCTCCGCCGGCGGCGCCGTTGAGCAGCACCACCGCCGCGGTGCCGCCGCCGACGACGATGGACCCGTTGCCCCATGTCACATCCGACAGCAGCCGGAAGAACTCCCGCGGGTACCGGCGCAGCACCAGCGGAATCCCGGCCAGGGTCCGGAAGAAGAATGCCACCATGTGCCCGATCCGTGCCGCCTGCTGGACCGGCGCGTCCGCGGCGGCGAGCACGGGCCGAACGCCGGCAGGAAGAAAGGCGGTGGCCGTCATGGTCAGAAGCTGGTTTTCGGGAACAGCACCAGATACATCTGGCTCATCAGGACGTTGGTCAAGAGCAGCAGCAGGATCGATTGCACCACTGCGGCGTTCACCGAATTCGCCACACCGGCCGGACCGCCCCGGGTGTCCAGTCCCTTGTAGCTGGAGATGATCGCGACGATGACACCGAACACCACCGCTTTGAGCAACGTCAGGACTAGGTCGTCGACGGTCGCGAAGGACGAGAACGTCGCCGTGTAGCTGCCCGGGGTGCCGCCTTGCAGCATCACGGTGAACGCGTATCCGGCCAGGAATCCGATGAAACAGGTGAATCCGGTGAGGGCGACCGAGATCAGGACGCTGGCCACCAGTCGCGGCACCACCAGCCGCCGGATCACCGACACCCCCATGACCTCCATGGCGTCGGTCTCTTCCCGGATCGCGCGGGACCCCAGATCGGCGCCGGTCGCCGACCCGACTGCGGCCGCCATCAGCACGGCCGCCACCAGCGGTGCGCCCTGCCGGATGACGGCCAGGCCGTTGGCCGCCCCGGCCAGTGACGTCGCACCGAGTTGTCCTGCCAACAAGCTGAATTGGATGGCCAGCGTGACGCTCAGCGGTATGGCGACGAACATCGTCGGCACAATCGCGGTGCGCGCCATGAAGGTGGCCTGCTCGACGAATTCGGTGAATGGGAAGCGTCCGCGGGCGATATCGATGACCAGGTATTGCGCAGCGCGTACCGCCAGCACGCATTGGCCGCCCACAGTGCGCAGTGCCGTCACCGGATGCCGGGCGAGGTAGCCCTTCGACCACCGTCCGATCGTCCGGCTTGCCGGGTTCGGCGCGTCATCGATTTCCGGAGCCTGCACCGTCATGCGCAGCCCCGTCAGGCCTGATCGAAGATCAGGGAGAGTCGTTTGAAGCCGCGCAGCATGAAACTGGGCTCGTAGGTGAAGTCGTTGTCCTCGGCGAACCTGATCGCGCTGAAACGGCGGGCCAACTCACCGAATGCGATGCTCGCCTCGAGTCGGACCAGCGGGGCCCCCAGGCAGGCATGGATGCCGTGACCCAGCGCCAGGTGAGTCCTGGCGTTGTCCCGTTCGGGATTGAACTCGTCGGCCCGGTCGAACCAGGCCTCGTCGCGGTTGGCCGACCCGAAGGCCAGCACCACCAGTGCACCGGCCGGGATGGTGTAGCCGCCCAGTGTGGTCTCGGCGGTGGCGATCCGGAACATGCTCTGAACCGGCGTGGCGTACCGCAGTGCCTCTTCGGTGAACGCCTCGACGCGCTCGGTGGGGTTCTCCCGCAACCAGTCCCACCATTTGGGTGATTGGGCTGCCATATGCATCGTGCTGGTCAACAGCTTGGTGGTGGTTTCGTTGCCGGCGATCAGCAGTTGCTGAATGATGCTCAGGCAGGCGGCGGTGCTCAGCGGTTCGTCGCCGTCGGAGGCATCGGGGGCGTTGACCAGGCCGGTGATCAGATCGCCGCGGGGGTTGGCCCGCCGATCGTCGAGTTCGGCGGCGAAGTAACGCTGGAACTCCAGCAGGCTGCGCGCTTGTTCGAGGCGACCGACGTCGTCGAGTTCGGCCCCGACAGTGAGAGCGAACTGATCTGACCACCGCTTGAAGTCGCCGATCCGGTCGTCGGGAACATTGAGGATGTGCGCGATGATCCGCAGCGGCAACGGTGCGGCGAACGCCGGGATGAAGTCGACCGGTTCTCCGGCCGGTAGCGCGTCGGCGACCTCGGTGGCGATCCGGCGGATCGCCGGTTCCTGCTGGGCGATCAGCCGCGGTGTGAAGGCCTTGGCCACCATCCGTCGGTAGTAGTGATGCTCCGGCGGGTCGGCGGTGAGCAGGGTCGGCACCGCCGGCCAGCCTTGGGCTTCGATCTCGGCGACCTGGGCGGCCACCGATTCCGGTGCCGGAAGCTGCGGTACGCCGAAGTTCGACGAGAACACCTCGTGATTGGTCAGTGCCTCGGCGACCAACTCGCGCGAGGTGACGAACCACATGCCCCGGCTGGCCACGAAGTGCACCGGTGCTTCGTCGCGCAGCGTCTCGTACCACGGGTAGGGGCACTGCAACGACTGCGGTGCGAGGGGGTCGAAGTCGTTCACGGGGCAGGTCTTCGGTTCAGAGGTTGTCTCGCTCAACGCCGCCTCCAGGCATTCGCATCACGCTCTTGACTAATTGGTGCACTAATATAATAGTGAGCTGCGTCATACGCAAGCGTCGTGCGGGGGCCAAGCGGGCAGCGCGCGGAAGTGGAGGACGGGTGGCGGACGCAGCTCCGAAGGCAGTGGTAACCGGCGCCGGAAACGGCATCGGACGTGCGATTTCACGTCATCTGGCGGCGGCTGGAGCCGACGTGGTGCTGGTCGACGTCGACGGCGACGCGGCGCAGCGGGCCGCCGACGACATCGGCGGGCGGGCGGTGGCGTGCGACGTGTCCGACGAACGCTCGGTTGCCGAGTTGGCCGCCGCGATCGAGTCGGTGGACGTGCTGGTGAACAACGCCGGCATCTGGCGGTCGGCGACGCTGGACGACAGCACTGCGGCCGACGTCGACGACGTGCTCGGAACCAACGTGCGCGGTACCTGGTTGGTCACCCGCGCGCTGGCGCCGAAATTCGGTCCCCGCGGCGGGGCCATCGTGAACCTCACCTCGGTGCTCGCCGACGTCGGGGGAGCGGGGCGCGGAATCTATCCGGCATCCAAGGCCGCGATCGTCGCGCTGACCAAGCAGATGGCGTCGGAGTATGCGCCGCGCCGGATCCGGGTCAACGCTGTCGGCCCGGGTCTGATCTTGACCGAGGGCACCGCCGGTGAGTTCGGCGACCCGGGGCTGCGCGACGCCGTCGGAGCCGCCATGCCACTGGGGCGGATCGGCGAACCGTCCGACGTCGCCGCCGCGGTCGCGTTCCTGGCATCGGCGGCAGCCGGCTACATCACCGGGCAGGTTCTCTACGTCGACGGCGGCTGGGCCATCAACGGCTCGGCCTTCATCGGCGACGCGGTCGTTTCGTACCTGACGAACAAGGAGGCGCTATGACCGAAACCAGTGCGGGGCGTCCGGCGCCGGGTGCGGCGCGTTCACCTGGTCCCACCGTGCAGGAGCTGTTGGCGACCGACACCCGGGAGGTGCCCAAGCCGCTGCTCGAGGAGCACTACGAGTTCCTGGGCTCCGACGATATCGACACGCAGCGCTACACCAGCAGCGAGTTCCACTACCGCGAGGTGGAGAAGCTCTGGAAACGGGTATGGCAGACGGCCTGCCGGGAAGAAGACATTCCCGAGCCCGGGGACTACGTCGTCTATGACGTGGGCGACATGTCGCTGATCGTGGTCCGCACCCCGGCTGGGGAGATCAAGGCCTACCACAATGCGTGCCTGCACCGGGGGCGGCGGCTGTGCGACGACTCCGGGCGCGCCAACCAATTGCGTTGCCCGTTCCACGGTTTCACCTGGAGTCTGGACGGCGCCTTGACCGACGTGCCCTGCCGCTGGGACTTCCCGCACATCGACGACACGAAATTCGGGCTGCCCGAAGCGCTGACCGCGACCTGGGCCGGATTCGTCTTCGTCAACCCCGACCGCGACGCGGTCCCACTGGCCGACTTCATCGGCGAGGCGGATCGGCACCTGGAGCCGTTCGGGTTGCAGGATCGCTTCAAAGCCGTGCATGTCGTCAAGGTTCTCGACTGCAACTGGAAGGTCGCACTGGAGGCGTTCATCGAGTCCTACCACGTGATCGCGACGCATCCGCAGTTGCTGGAGTACCTCGGCGACTGCAACACCCAGTACGACGTCTACCCGCGCGGCGACGGATTGCCGGGGTTCAACCGGATGATCACAGCCCAGGCCACCAGCAGCCCGCACCTGGGCGAGCCGCTGGAACCCCAGGACGTGCTGGAGGCGATGTTCCGCGACTTCTACCCCGACGGCGTCGGCAGCATCACGGTGCCGGAAGGCCAGGAGGCCCGCCCGGTGGTGGCCGAGGCGATGCGGGCCCAGCTGGCGGCGACCACCGGGGCCGATGTGTCGCAGGTCAGCGACAGCGAGATCCTGGACGCCATCGAGTATTTCGTGTTCCCCAACCTGGCCCCGTGGGCCGGCGTGGGTGCACCGTTGACCTACCGGTTCCGGCCGTACGGCAACGACCCGGACCATTGCGTGTTCGACGTGATGATGCTGATTCCGCTGCCGGCGGGCGTGCCGAAACCGAAGGCGGCGCCGCCGCACGTGTTGGGACCCGACGAAGATTTCAGCGCCGCACCGGAGTTGGGCGGACTGTGCGCGGTGCTCAACCAGGACCTGACCAACCTGGGCTGGGTGCAACGCGGATTGAAGTCGATGACCAAACCGGGTGTGACGCTGGCCAACTATCAGGAGGTCAGAATCCGTGCCTTCCATCAGGATCTCGACCGGTATTTGGACCGGTAGCAAGTCCGTGACGAGATCCGTCCGCAACGGCGTGTTGCGGCTGACGCGAGACGTTCGGCGGCGTCGGAGTTTGCCATGATGGTCGGGTGAGCGACACAAAGGTGAAGTCCGGCCCGGGGCGTCCGGCCGGGGCGGACAGCGGCGACACCCGGCAGCGGGTGATCGATGCAGCGTGCCGTTGTTTCGCCGAGCACGGCTACGGCCCGGCAACCAACAGTCTCATCGCCGAGTTGGCCGGGGTCACGGCCGGTGCGGTGTACTACCACTACGGAACCAAGAGCAAGCTTTTCGACGCCGTCTGTGAGGACGTGTACGGCAAGATCATCGCCCGCTCGACGGCGGTGGCGATGGCCACTCCGCAGTCCGTGCACGGGCTGCTGCGGTCGGTGCTGGCGGAGTCGACGCGGATCAACCACGAGTCGCCCGCCCTGGCTGGTTTCGTGGCCACCGCTCCGATCGACGCCCGTCGTCACCCCGAACTCACCGAGGCGTTCGGCAAGCAGGCCGTCCGGATGACCGAGACCCTCGCCGCGGCGGTGCGAAACGGACAGGACCATGGACTGATTCCCGCCGACCGCGACCCCGTTGCGGTGGCCCACCTGATCGGCGCCATCGTCGACGGCTTCGCGCACGCCGCTGCAGCGACCGACGCCGCGGCGATGGACGCCATGACCGCACTCTTCGATTCGCTGCTGCTGAGCGCCAGCGAGTAGCTGCCACCCCCGCCTCGCCACCGCGCCTCTGACGGTCATTGACAGTGGATCGTGACCGGTGTTACAAATTAATTATTGAACCAACTAATAGAGGGGAGCGCCGTGGCCGCCTCCGAAAACGTCGCGGGTCCGGACAACTCCACGCTGACGCGGATCTTCACCACCGCCACCCGGATCAAACTGTGCGACGAGAAATTCCGCTCGCTGATCCTCACCGGGCAGGTCAGCGCCCAGTACTACTCACCGCGCGGCCAAGAGATCATCCCGGCGTCGATCGGTGCCCTGCTCAAGTCCACCGACTACGTGGTCACCACCTATCGCGGTCTGCATGACCACCTGGCCAAGGGCGTGCCGATGCCCGAGCTGTGGGCCGAGTTCATGGGCAAGGCCACCGGCACCTGTAAGGGCAAGGGCGGACCGATGCACATCACCCATCCGGCGTCGGGGCTGATGGTCACCACCGGCATCGTGGGAGGCGGCCTGCCGATTGCCGCCGGGCTGGCCCTGTCCGCGCAGCTGCAGGGCGGCGACCGGGTCACGGTGGTCAACTTCGGTGACGGCGCCACCAACATCGGGGCCTTCCACGAGGCGTGCAATCTGGCCGGCCTGTGGAAACTGCCGGTGGTCTTCTGCTGCCAGAACAACCGGTACGCCGAACACACCTCGTTCGAGGACGGCACCAGTGTGGAGCGGATCGCCGACCGCGCCGCCAGCTACAACATGCCCGGTGTGCGGGTGGATGGCAACGACCCGATCGCGATGTACGCCGCGGCGAAGCGCGCCATCGAGCGAGCCCGTGCCGGGGAAGGTCCCACCCTCATCGAGGCGATGACCTTCCGGTTCTACGGCCACCAGATGTCCGACGGCAACGAATACATGAAGCCCGGCGAGCTCGACGAGGCGCGCGCTGCCGACCCGGTGCTGGCCTTCCGGGAATGGCTGATCGACAACGACGTGCTCACCGCCGCCGACATCGCGGCCATCGAGGCCGACGCCAAGTCCGAGATCGCGGCGGCGGTGAAGTTCGCCCTCGACAGTCCCGAACCGCCGCTGTCGGAAGGGCTGACCGACGTGTACGAGGAGGCGCTGGCGTGAGCGAGCAACCGATGTCGGGGTTCCAGGCGGTATGCAGCGCGCTTGATGACGCGCTGGGCCGCGACCCGTCGGTGATCCTGCTCGGTGAGGACATCGCCGACCCCAGCGGCGGGGTGTTCAAGACGCAGGTGGGGTTGTCCACCAAGTACGGCGCTCATCGGGTGCGGGCCACGCCGATCAGCGAGCAGGCCATTGTCGGGGCGGCGATCGGCGCGGCGATCGGCGGGATGCGCCCGGTCGCCGAGATCATGCTGATGGACTTTCTCGCCGTCTGCATGGACCAGCTCTCCAACCACGCCGCCAAACTGCGCTACATGTCCGGCGGGCAGACCACGGTGCCGCTGACCATCCGCTGCGCCGCCGGCGCCGGAATGCAGTTCGGCGCCCAGCATTCGGAGATGCTGGAAGCCTGGCTGACCCACATTCCCGGCCTGAAAGTCGTGGTGCCCAGCAACCCCGCCGACGCCAAGGGGCTTTTGACCGCAGCCATTTTCGACCCGGACCCGGTTGTGGTGGTAGAGCAGAGCCTGCTGTATTTCGGCCCACCGCAACCGGTTCCGACCGGCCACCACCTGGTTCCACTCGGCAGTGCCGCCACCGTGCGGCCGGGCAGCGACATCACCCTGATCAGCTACGGCCGGCAGGTGCACGACGCGCTGGCCGCCGCCGAACGGCTGGCGCAGGACTCGATCGACGCCGAGGTGATCGATCTGCGGTCGCTGGTGCCGTTGGACGAGGCCACCATCCTGGCGTCGGTCGGGCGCACCCGGCACGCCGTCGTCATCCATGAGGCGGTGCGCCGCAGCGGTTTCGGTGCCGAGCTGGCCAGCCTCATCACCGAGAACCTCTTCGACGAGCTGGGTGCCCCGGTGCAGCGAGTGGCCGGCGCCAACACCCCGATCCCGTTCGCGAAAGTGCTCGAGGACGCGTTCGTGCCCCACCCCGATCAGATCGTCGCAGCCGCCAAGGCGACGCTGGCCCGGTCGCGGACCGCGCTGAGGGGATAGCCGGTTGGTCTACGGGATTGCGCAGCATGCCGAGCGCGACGACGGAGTGGCCCTCACCGATGGGGTCGCCGCATGGACGTGGCCGCAACTGAATTCGCTGCTCAACCGGGCCGTTCACTGGCTGCTGTCGCTGGGTGTCGAACCCGGACAGCGGATTGCGGTGATGGCCGAGAACAGTGCGCACACCGCGCTGGCGCACCTGGCGACCACGTACGCGGGGCTGTCGGTGGTGCCGGTGAGCTACCACCTCGCCGCCGGCGAAGTCGGCTACATCCTGCGGGACGCGTCGGTGCACACCGTGCTGTGCAGTGCGCGCGCCGCGGCGACCGTGCGTGAGGCGGATCTGGACGTTGCCGTAGTGGGCTGGGACGAATTCGACCGCGCTGTGGCGTCGTATTCCGGCGCCGAGCCGTCGGACGCGATCGCACCGGCGGCTCCGCTCTACTACACCTCCGGCACCACCGGGCGGCCCAAGGGTGTGGAGCTTCCCGCGCAGATGTTTCCGGGTGGTGCATCCATGGTGGACCACGTCGAGCAGATCAGAGCGTCCCGGATCCGTCCGGCCGGAAAGCATCTGGTGGTCGCGCCGATGCACCACACCGGCCCGATCACCGGCGTGCGCGGCCTGATGGTCGGCACCGCGCTGGTCATTGCGCCCAAGTTCGACGCGGAGGCGGTGCTGGCCGCCATCGACGCGCACCGGATCGCGTCATCGATGATGGTGCCCACCCATTTCTCGCGAATGCTGGCCCTGACCAAGGGGATTCGGGATCGTTACGATGTCAGCAGCTTGCGCAGCGTCATTCATACCGGCGCGGCGTGTCCGGTGCACGTGAAACGGGCGATGATCGACTGGTTCGGGCCGGTGTTCATCGAGGCATACGGGTCTACCGAGGCGGGCACCATCACCATGATCGACTCGGGCGAATGGCTGGCTCACCCCGGTTCGGTCGGGCGGGCGCTGCCCGGCTGCGAGGTGACCATCCGCA
Source organism: Mycolicibacter heraklionensis (assembly GCF_019645815.1). Lineage (NCBI taxonomy): Bacteria > Bacillati > Actinomycetota > Actinomycetes > Mycobacteriales > Mycobacteriaceae > Mycobacterium > Mycobacterium heraklionense. The sequence continues at coordinate 3,929,598 of NZ_CP080997.1, read as the reverse complement.
GCGAAGACGGCACCGTGTTGCCCAGCGGTGAGTCCGGTCTGGTCTGTGTGGAATCGACTACCGGGCACCGGCCCAGCTACCACGGTGATCCGGAGAAGACGCGGCGCAGCTACGTCGCCGACGGGGTCTTTGCGATCGGCGAGATCGGCTACCTCGATGCCGACGGCTATCTGTATCTGACCGATCGGGCCTCCGACATGGTGGTCAGCGGCGGGGTGAACCTCTATCCGGCCGAGTCCGAGGAGGTGCTGCGCACTCACGGGAGCGTCCGCGACGTCGCGGTGATCGGCATTCCGCACGACGATCTCGGCGAGCAGCTCTGCGCCCTGGTGGTCGCCGATCCCGGCACCGACCCCGCCGAGCTCGTCGCCTGGTGCCGGGACCGGCTGTCGCACTACAAGTGTCCAAGCGTGGTGGAGCTGGTGGAGTTCGAGCTGCGCTCGGCGATGGGCAAGATCAACAAGCGTCAGCTGCGCGACGGCTACCTGGCTGCACGCCGACCGTCCGAAGCGGTGAGCTCCTGATGCCGGCGGCCGGGCTCGACGCTGCGCGGATGTTCGCGTTCACCGACGAACACGACGCGCTACGCGGTGTGCTGCGTGGCTACTTCGCCGCTACCGCAGATCTGGAGCGCGGACTCCGGTGGCGGCGCCTGCTCACCGAGATCGGTCTGGACGATCTGCTGTTCAACGACGGTGGATCGGCGGTCGAATTGGCGATCCTGGCCGAAGAATCCGGGGCCGCCTTATTCGACGGACCGCTGCTCTCGGCGACGGTGGTGGGCCCGCTGGCCAATGCGCCCGCATTCGGCCGAGTGCGCAACGGGGAGCGCGGGGTATCGGCGGCGGTCTCACTGACCCGGGTCGACGGCGAGCGTTCCGATCACTGTTGGGATTTCAGCGACGACACCGTCGTGGTGGGTGAGACCGACGGCGGACTGGTGCTCGGCACAGAGCTGCGGGCCCTGTCCGGTTTGGACCTGTCTCGGACCATGGGCCGCGGCACCGACGTGGGAACACCGCTGGATTGTTCGCCGGAAACCGTGACCGCGATGCGCCGCCGCGGCGACCTGGCGCTCTCCGCGGAGCTCCTCGGGGTGGCGCAGCGGGCGCTGGACGGCACCGTCGACTATGTCAGCCAGCGCGTGCAATTCGGCAGAACGATCGGATCGTTCCAAGCCATCAAACATCGGCTGGCCGACCTGCTCGCCCAGGTGGAGCTGACTCGCTCCGCCGTGTACGCCGCCGCCTGGCAGTTCCCGGACGGCACTGCCCAGGCCGAGCTGGACCTCGCCGTGGCCGCCGCACTGTCGCGGCAGACCGCCGTCGAGATGACCAAGGCCGCCGTTCAATTGCACGGCGGAATCGCGATCACCTGGGAGCACTGGGCGCACCGCTACCTGCGCCGGGCTCACGCGGTGACCGCCCTCACCGGAACTGCGGCACACCACCGGAGCCGGCTGGTCACGCTGATCGACGCGGGAGAGCATCCCGATGGCTGACCAGAGCTTCGACACCGACACCGCTCGACGCTGGTATGAGTCGGCCAGTGCCCAAGCCGATCTGCCGGTGCACCATTTCGTACCGCTCACCCTGATCGGCCCGGCCGTCATCGAATGGGGCACCGACGAGCAGCGCCGCCGGTATCTGCCCGGGATCGTCTCCGGTGACGACATGTGGTGCCAGTTGTTCAGCGAACCGGGCGCCGGGTCCGACCTGGCCAGCCTGGCCACCCGCGCGGTACCGGACGGCGCCGGGGGCTGGATCGTCGACGGGCAGAAGGTATGGAGCTCCTTCGCTGACCTGTCTCGGTACGGAATGCTGTTGGCGCGCACCGATATCGACCAGCCAAAGAACGCCGGCATCACCTGCTTCGTCGTCGACCTGGCGGCTGCGGGGGTGACGGTGCGGCCGTTGCGCCAGATGACCGGCAGCGAACACTTCTGCGAAGTCTTCTTGGAAGGCGTCGCCCTGCCCGCCGACGCCATGCTCGGACCGCTGAACGGTGGCTGGCGGGTGGCGATGTCGACCCTGACCGCCGAACGATCCGGCCTCTCGGAGTCGTCGGCCGCCAGCGGGGTGGAGATCGGCCCGGTGGTGGAGCTGGCCCGGCGCCGCGGTGGCTGGCAGGACGGGATGCTGTCCGACCGGCTGGCCTCGCTGATCGCCACCGAACGCGCACTGTCGCTGACCAACCTGCGACTGCACAACACCGGCGACGCCAAAGGATCCATCACCAAACTGCTGCAATCCGAGCTCTCCCAGCGCATCAGCGAACTGGCCTTCGACCTGGCCGGGCCGTCGGCCGCGTGCTGGGACGGCGACGAGGAACCGGCCGAGACCTACGGTCTGCTGGACAGCCGCCGGCTCACCGTCGCCGGTGGGACCTCGGAGATTCAGCGCAACATCATCGCCGAGCGGGTACTCGGACTCGAGCGCGAGCCCGACCTCGACCGCGGCCGACCCTGGCGCGAACTGCGGCGGGGCTGAGATGGCCACCGTCACCGTCCAACCGTCCGGCGTCCGATTCGGCGCCGCTGACGGGCAGACCATCATGGCCGCCGCCGAAGCCGCCGGTTACCGCTGGCCGACGATCTGCGGCGGTAATGGCGAATGCCTGGTCTGCCATGTCGAGGTTCTCGCACACCCGGATCGGCTGGCCCCGCCGAGTGAGACCGAATCCCGTGCGGTTCGCGGCATCTCCGGTGATCACGGCGGGCGCGGGGACCAGGTCCGGCTGGCTTGCCAGGCTGCCGTCCATGGCGACGTCGTCGTCCGCAAGCGCGGGGTGCGTGCCCGCAGACAGGAGCCCAGCGCATGACCGCCGAACCGATCGACTCCGCGATCATGGAACTCGTCGACGGCGAAGTCCGGCTGCTCGGCGGGCGTTGTGCGGACTGCGGGGAGATCAGCTTCCCGCGCGGGGACAGCTGCCCGCGCTGCGGCGCCGGCCGGGTCGAGCCGGTCCGGCTGGCCGACCGCGGTGAGCTGTGGAGCTGGACCATTCAGCGCTTCCCGCCGCCCAGCCCGCCGTATCTGCCAGCCGGTGACGAGTTCACGCCCTTCGGTGTGGGCTACGTCGAACTGCCCGGCGAGGTCATCGTCGAGACCCGACTCACCGAATCCGATCCGGACCGGCTGCGCATCGGGATGCCGATGCGGCTCACCGGGATCGAGGTACCGGCCGAAACCGGCACCGCAACCACGTTCGCGTTTGCACCGGACGAGAAGGAGGGACGCTGATGTCATCCGTAGCCATCATCGGCATCGGCTGTCGGCCGTTCGGCCGCTACCTCGACACCACCGCCCGCAAGGAGGCCGTGCGTGCGGTGCGCGCCGCGCTCGACGACGCCGCGATGTCCTGGGGTGACATCGACTACGCGGTCGGCGGCAGCATGGACGCCGGTTCGGCCGACACGCTGGTCGCCGATCTCGGACTGACCGGGGTGCCGTTCGTCAACGTGCTCAACGGTTGCGCCACCGGCACCAGTTCACTGGTCGCTGCGGTGCAGGCGATCGGTTCGGGGGCCGCCGAGACGGCGCTGGTCGTCGGTTTCGACTCGCATCCGCGGGGCGCGTTCGCGATCCGGCCGGAAGCACTGGGCCTGGGGCAGTGGTACGGCACCACCGGATTGGCCATGACGTCACAGTTCTTTGCGTTGAAGATCCAGCGCTATCTGCACGAGCACGGGCTACCCGCGCGGCTGCTGGAAACAGTCGCGAGCAAGGCGTTTCGCAACGCGGCACTGAACCCGAACGCCTGGCGGCGCAAGCCACTCACCGAAGCCGACGTGCGCGACTCGATGATGCTGTCGGACCCGCTGCGTCAGTACATGTTCTGCTCGCCCGGTGACGGCGCCGCCGCCTTGGTGCTGTGCAGTGCCGAGCGCGCCAAGCGGTATCGCGACGATCCGGTGTACATCGCGGGTGCGGCCGTGCGCACTCGCCGGCCCGGATCTTTCGAGGTGCTCAGTCCGTCGCTGTCGGTGCGCCGCGGTGTCAGCCCGAGTGTGGACGCCGCTGCGGCCGCCTTCGAGGCCGCCGGTATCGGGCCCGACGAAGTGGACCTGGCTCAGCTGCAGGACACCGACGCCGGGGCGGAGCTCATCCACCTGGCCGAGACCGGGCTGTGCGAACACGGCGCGCAGACCGACCTCATTGACGCGGGCGCCACCGAACTCACCGGCCGGCTGCCGATCAACACCGACGGCGGCTGCCTGGCCAACGGCGAGCCGATCGGCGCGTCGGGGCTGCGCCAGATCCACGAGAACGTACTCCAGCTGCGCGGCGCGGCGGGCGGTCGTCAGGTCGGCGGAACGCCCCGGGTGGCGTTCTCCCACGTTTACGGCGCGCCGGGGCTGAGCGCCTGCACCGTCCTGACCCGGTGATCGGAGGAACCGTGAAAGTGCTTGTCGACCAAGACCGCTGCGTCGGTCACGGAATATGCGAGATGAAAGCCCCGGACGTCTTCGCCATCGGCGACGACGGCGTCTCATACGTGCTTGTCGACGAGATCTCCGACGATCACCGCGATGCGGTGGCCGACGCGGTGGCGTCCTGCCCGAGCCAGGCGTTGCGGCTCACCGACTAGGAAGGTTGCGATGGATATCCGAATGCCCAAACTGGACGTCACGATGACCGAGGGCATCTTTATGGGTTGGCTGGTGCCCGACGGTCACCCGGTGGCCGAAGGTGAAGACCTCTACACCGTGGGTACCGACAAGGTGGAGACCGACATCCCCGCACCGTGCGCCGGTATCCTGCGACACGGTGCCGTTGAGGCTGACGAAACCTACCCAGTAGGCACTCAACTGGGCACCATCGAATGAACGGAGGCACCAGTGGCTAGCCCGCGCTTTCGCGAAAGTCCTTTTCTCACCGGGCATCACCAGCCCAATCGAATGGAAGTGACAGCGCCGGACCTGTTCGTCGAAGGTGACCTGCCGGAAGATCTCGCCGGGGTGTTCTATCGCAACGGCGCCGAACCACTGTACCCGCCGACTGCCGAGGACTACCACTGGTTCGACGGCGACGGCATGGTCTACGCGTTCTTCATCGAAGACGGCCGGGTATCGCTGCGCAGCCGTTGGGTGCACACCGAAAAGCTGGAGCTGGAACTCAAACACGGACGGCGACTGTTCGGGGTGCTCGACAACCCGGCGACCACCGACCCGCTCGCCCGCGGCACCCGGTACAACACGGCCAACACCAACATCATCCTGCACGGCGGAAAGCTCTTGGCGCTGATGGAGGGCGCGCCGCCGGTCCGGCTGGAACCACGCACCCTGGACACCATCGGCGAGGAACACTACGGCGGGGTCATCACCACCACCTTCTCGGCGCATCCGACCGTCGACTACGCCACCGGTGAACTGATCAACATCGGGTCGGTCCCGTATCGTCCGGGCGCCGTGCCGGAAATCCACTACGAAGTCGTGGGTTCCGACGGGGAACTGCTGCGCTACGAAGTGATACCGATACCGCACCAGACATTGATGCACACCTTCTTCGTCACCGAACACCACGTGGTATTTCCGGTGACACCATTGGATATCAGCGTGGAGCGGGCGATGTCCGGCGGTCCGATGGTGGCCTGGGACCCCGACCGGCCGACCAAACTCGGCGTCATGCCGCGCAGTGGGTCCGCTGCCGACGTCCGCTGGTTCGAAGCCGCGCCGCGGCACATGATGCATCAGGCCAACGTGTGGGACGAGGACGGCCGTATCGTCGCCGATGTGGCCGCCGCCGAAGGGACCGCGCTGTTCCCCGACATTCACGGCAACCGCCGCTCGCACGCCGAAACCCAGCAGAGCCTGCGCCGTTGGACGATCGACCCGGCCGCCAGCACCGACGTGGTGGCCGAGCAGATACTCAGCGACCACGACATCCAATTCCCCCGCCCGGACGACCGGATGATGACCCGCCCGAGCCGAAACGTGTTCGCCAACAGCAACCTGCACTCGATTGACGGTCGCGCCGACGGTATGGACGCGGTGCTGCGAGTCGATACCCAGACCGGCGCCGAGGATGTTTACCACTTCGGTGACGGTGCCGCCGCAGGGGAGCTCATCTTCGCCCCGCGCATCGGAGGACGTGACGAATCTGACGGCTACGCCGTGACACTGGTCCACCAGGCCGGTGCCGCCGAGACCGAGCTGGTGGTATTCGACGCCCAGAACCTCGCGGCCGGGCCGCTGACGCGGGTGCGCATTCCGTTCCGCATCCCGAGCGGATTCCACTGCAATTACTACAGTGCCGACAGTCCGCTGTACCGGCAGGCCCTGGGAGAGCCGTGACGACACCCACGATCGAAGTCCGCAACCCCGCCGACGGTCTGGTGGTGGGCCAGGTCCACGACCACCCACCCGCCGTCGTCGCCGACACCGTTCGGCAGCTACGCGGACGGCAGCCGGAATGGGAGGACCTCGGCGCCGCTGCGCGCGCGGAATGGCTGTCGCGGCTGCTGGATTGGTTGATGGACAACTCCGCGCGGTTGACCGACCTGGTGCAGTCGGAGACCGGGAAGACGCGGTTCGACGCGGAGATCGAAGTGCCGGCGGCGATCGATCTGGCCAAATACTGGGCGCGGCATGCCGGCGGATTCCTTGCCGAGGAACGGCCGAGGCCGCACAGCCCGATCGGGCTGACGAAGCGGTTGGTGACCCGATACCAGCCCTACCCGGTGGTCGGCATCATCACGCCATGGAATCTGCCCTTGCTCAACCCGTGCTTCGACGCGTTCGCGGCGCTGATGGCCGGCGCCGCGGTCTTGGTGAAGCCGTCGGAGGTGACTCCGCTCAGCGCGTGCGAGTTGGCCCGCGGCTGGGCGGAGATCGGCGCCCCTCCCGTGCTGCAGGTGCTGACCGGCGGCATCGAAACCGGGCGCGCAGTCGTCGACGCGGTCGACTATGTGCAATTCACCGGCTCCACCGCGACGGGGCGGGCGATCGCCGCCGCGTGCGGTGAGGCTCTGAAACCCTGCAGTCTGGAACTGGGGGGCAAGGATCCGGCTATCGTGCTGGCCGACGCCGACATCGACCGAACGGCCGCGGGCATCGTCTACGGGGGGCTGTTCAACTCCGGGCAGGTATGCATCTCAGTGGAGCGGGTCTACGTCGAGGCACCGGTCTACGACCGGTTCGTGGCCAGTCTGCTCGACCAGGTCCGGGCACTCCGGCAAGGCCACGACGACCGCGGGTTCCGCTTCGACATCGGCGCCATGGCGACACCGGCGCAGTGCGACATCGTGACCCGGCACGTCGACGACGCCGTTTCGCGCGGCGCGCGAATCCTGATCGGCGGCAAGGCCACCGGGGCCGGTGCGTTCTTCGAGCCCACTGTTCTCGTCGACGTTGATCACTCGATGACCTGTATGACCGAAGAGACCTTCGGGCCGCTGTTGCCGGTGATCAAGGTCGCCGACGAGGACGAGGCGGTCCGGTTGGCCAACGATTCCGACTACGGCCTCTCGGCCACGGTCTGGTGCGGCGAAAGGCGGCGGGGTGAACGGGTGGCGCGCCGTCTGGAAGTCGGCGCGGTCAACATCAACGATGCATTCGCCAATCTGGTCAACTTCGCCGTGCCGATGGGCGGTTGGAAGAACTCCGGGATGGGCGCCCGCTTCGGCGGTCCAGCGGGAATCCGCAAATACTGTCGCCAGCAAGCGATTCTGGTGCCCCGCGGTCCGGTGTTGAAGCGCGAACCACTGTGGTACCCCGCGTCCAAGCTCCGATCCCGCCTGGTGACGACGCTGATGCGGGTCTTGGATGGGCGGGGCCGGCGCAGGTTTTTCGCGACGAGAGGATCTTGATGGACTCCGCATTGACGTGGGTGCCCGCTGAGCTGCTGCTCGGTGGGCACGAGAAGCCGGCGGCCAGCGGACGCCGTTTCGCGGTGCACAACCCGGCGACCGAAGAGATCCTGCTCGAGGTCGCCGACGCCGGGCCCGACGACGCGGCGCAAGCCATGGACCTCGCTGCTGCTACTCAAGCTGACTGGTCGGCTACGCCACCTCGGCAGCGAGCCGAGATCCTTCGCCGGGCATACGAACTCGTCGAGCACCACCGTGACCGGTTCGCGCTGCTGATCACGCTGGAAATGGGTAAACCGTTGGCGGAGAGCCATGCCGAGGTCAGCTACGGTGCGGAGTTCCTGCGCTGGTTCAGTGAGGAGGCGGTGCGGATCAACGGCCGCTACAGTGCCGCCCCGTCGGGCAACGGCCGGATCCTGGTGACCAAGCAGCCGGTCGGGCCGACGTTGGCGATCACCCCGTGGAATTTCCCGCTGGCGATGGGAACCCGAAAGATCGCCGCGGCGGTGGCCGCGGGCTGTACCGCGATCGTCAAACCCGCACCCGATACCCCGTTGACCATGCTGTTCCTCGGGTCAGTGCTGGCTGAGGCAGGCCTGCCCGACGGGGTGCTGTCGGTGCTGCCCACCATGGATGCGGCGGCGCTGACCGCGCCGCTGTTGGCCGACCGGCGACTGCGCAAGCTGACTTTCACCGGATCCACCGCGGTGGGTAAGAGCCTGCTGGCGCAGGCCGCCGGCAAGGTGCTGCGCACCTCGATGGAACTCGGCGGCAACGCCCCGTTCGTGGTGTTCGCCGACGCGGATATCGACGCCGCGGTCGAAGGAGCTCTGGCGGCGAAGATGCGCAACGGTGGCGAGGCCTGTACCGCGGCCAACCGCATTCACGTCGACAACGCGGTGCGCGACGAATTCACCGAGAAACTCACCGCCCGAATGGCGAAGCTGACCGTCGGAGACGGGACGCGCCCCGGCGTCGACGTCGGACCGCTGATCAACGAACGGCAGCGCAGCAAGGTCGGCGAGCTGGTCGACGACGCGGTCGGCAAGGGGGCGGCCCTGCTGCTGGGTGGGCGGCCCGAGCCGGGGCGGGGTTATTTCTACCCCCCGACCGTGCTGTCCGAAATCCCTTCCGACGCCAGGCTGCTCACCGAGGAGGTGTTCGGTCCGGTGGCGGCGATCGCCGGATTCGACGGCGAAACCGCCGGGGTCGCCGCGGCGAATGCCACCGAATACGGGCTGGCCGCCTACATCTACACCCGTGACCTGGATCGAGCACTGCGGGTGGCCGAACAGGTCGAGTCCGGAATGGTCGGCGTCAACCGCGGCGTCATCTCCGATGCCGCGGCGCCCTTCGGCGGCATCAAGGAATCCGGGCTGGGCAGAGAAGGCGGCGCGGAAGGAATCGAGGAATATCTCGAAACCAAATACATCGCCCTGGCCTGAACGGCTCTGCCGGGCGGACAGCCGTGCTTACCGTTGATCCCAGCTGGGCAGTAACCCGGCTTCGCGGACTTCGGCCAGCGACGGCGCAGCCGCATCCCGCTCGGAGAGCACCAGCGGGTGCTCGTCGGGCCAGTCGATATTGATCGCCGGGTCGGTGGCACAGATGGTGTGCTCGCGTTGGGGGTCGTACTCCGCTGAACACAGATACATCACCGTCGAATTGTCTTGCAGTGCAAGGAATCCATGCGCCAGCCCGGCGGCGAGATATATCGACCGGCGATCCCGGCCGTCCAGCAGCACCGCGTCCCAGCGCCCGTAGGTCGGGGAACCGACCCGGATGTCGACGACCACGTCGAAGACCGAACCCGACACGCAGGTCACGTATTTTGCCTGCCCAGGCGGCAGCTGGGCGAAGTGCAGGCCGCGCAGCACGCCGGCGCCCGACACCGAGCAGTTGGCCTGACGCAGGTCGAAACGGTGCCCGGCGAACGCGGTGAACTCTCGGTCGGTGAACCACTCGAAGAAGACCCCGCGGGAATCGGTGTGCTGAGTCGGGGTGAGCTCCCACGCCCCCGGGATGGTCAGTTCGCGCGCGTCCATGTCAGCGTCCCAGCGTCGCGTAACGCACCTCGGCGGCCTCTTTCAGTGGGGCCCACCAGGATTCGTTGGCGCGGTACCAGTCAATGGTCTCGCGAAGGCCGGCCTCGAAGTCGGTGTGCTCCGGCTTCCAGCCCAGTTCGTCACGCAGCGCAGACGGGTCGATCGCATACCGCAAATCATGACCGGGGCGGTCGGCGACGTGGTCGAAGTCATCGGGGTCGTGGTCCATCAGCCGCAGAATGGTCTGCAGCACACTGCGGTTGTCGCGCTCCCCGTCGGCACCGATCAGGTAGGTGCGCCCGATATGGCCGCCGGTCATGATCTGCCAGACGGCGCTGTTGTGGTCGTCGACGTGGATCCAGTCGCGGACGTTGGCGCCGCTGCCATACAGCTTGGCCCGGCGACCGGTGAGCAGGTTGGTGATCTGGCGTGGGATGAACTTCTCCACGTGCTGATACGGCCCGTAGTTGTTGGAGCAGTTCGAGATCGTCGCGCGCACCCCGTAAGAGCGCACCCAGGAGTGCACCAGTAGATCGGCGGCGGCCTTGGTCGATGAGTACGGGCTGGAGGGGTGGTACGGCGTCGTCTCGGTGAACCGGCGCGGGTCGTCGAGGGCCAAGTCGCCGTACACCTCGTCAGTGGAGACGTGGTGCAGTCGTACCCCATGGGCGCGCACCGCCTCCAGCACGGTGAAGGTGCCGATCACGTTGGATCGCAGGAACGGCTCCGGGTCGGCCAGCGCGTTGTCCACGTGGGTTTCGGCGGCGAAGTGCACCACCGCGTCGGTCTCGGGATCCAGCTCGGCGATCAGCCGGCCGACCAGCGCAGCATCGGTGATGTCGCCCTGCACCAACCGGAACCGGCCAGCCTGGGAATCCAAGCCGTCCAGCGATTCGCGGCTGCCGGCGTAGGTCAGCGCGTCCAGCACGGTGATCGTGGTGCCGGGGCGCTGCGCCAGCGTGCTGTGCACGAAGTTGGCGCCGATGAACCCGGCGCCACCAGTGACCAGCAGATGCATGGGGCAACCCTATCGGTGCCGGTTCGCTGCCATCGGCTAACGCGGCGTCAACCCCAGCGGACCGGCCAGCTCCGTCAGCGTCGGCAGCAGTTTCTTCCAGCCGCCCAGCACCTGGATCGTCACCTGATCCGCGCCGGCCTCCAGGTGTTCGCCCAGGCGGGCGGCGATCTCGTCGGCGGTGCCGTGCGCCACGACCGCGTCGATCAGCCGGTCACTGCCCGGCGCGCGCACGTCGCGGTCGGAAAAGCCCAGTCGGCGCCAGTTGTTGACGTAGTTGGACAGCCGCAGGTAGAAGCCGACCGCCTCACGTCCGATCTCGCGGGCCGCGGTGGCATCCGTGGAGAGAACCACCTTGTGTTCGGGCGCCAGGAACACCGACGGTCCGACCAGCTCGCGCGCGCTCGCGGTGTGCTCGGGAGTGGTCAGGTAGGGGTGCGCACCGGCGCTGCGCTCCGCCGCCAACTGCAGCACCTTGGGACCCAGTGCGGCCAGCACCCGGCGGCTGGTCGGCACCGAGGCCTCGTCGAGCGCGTCCAGGTAGTCGGTCAGGGCGCGGTAGGGGCTGCGGTACTCGGCGGTGGCCTCGGAGTGGCCGACGCCGATGCCGAGCAGGAACCGATCCGGGTAGGCGGCTTCGATACGGTGGTAGGACTCGGCGACCTGCCCGGCCAGTGCGGACCAGATGTTGACGATCCCGGTGGCCACCTGCAGGGTCGAGGTCGCCGCCAGCAGCGGCTCGACGAACGCCAGGTCGGCGGCCGGCGAGCCGCCCACCCAGATCGCGCCGTAGCCCAGCCGCTCGATCTCGGCGGCCTGCTCAGGGGTGGGGGATCCGAAGGTCCACACCGCGTAGCGGCCCAGGTCGGGTTTGAGTGCGAACGTGTCCGACATCGTGACTCCTGTGCTCCTGGTAGTTACTCGCTGCGCTGCGGATACGAGTTGTCGACCGGTGGGGGTTCGGTGGCCTTGGGGCGCAGCATGGCCGCCACGTCCACCCCGGATGCCTTCAGCGTCTCCAGCACCTTGGCAATGCCCAACGGACTGATACCCAGCAGACCGCCGATCGCATCCTGAGCATCGCCGGCACCGCCGACGATCGACAGCCGCTCGATGTCCGACAGCGGCGCGGCTGCGGCCTGGGTGGCCGCAACCACCGAGGCCAACACGTCGGGGAGCATCAGCATGCGGGCCGCCTCCGCGGTGTAGCTGTTGAGGGCGTTGGCGATCTCCTTTTTGCCCTCGGCTTCGGCAAGCAGCTTGGCCTTGGTGCCCTCGGCCTCGGCGACCAGACTCGCCTTGGCGCCGTCGGCTTCGGCCTGGCGTTCCACCCGCAGCGCGTCAGCGGCCGCCTTGCGCGCGTCGGCTTGGGCTTCACCGGCCTGTCGGGCCGCCTCCGCCTGGGCCTGAGCCGCCAGGATCGCGGCCTGGCGCTGCCCCTCGGCACGGGCCACATCGGCCTGCCGCTGCGCCTCGGCGGGGGCGATCACGTCGGCCTGCAGCGCGGCCTGGGCCTGCTCGGCGCGACGCTGCTCCACCTCAATGCGGGCCTGCACCCGGGCGGCCTCGGCCTGCTCGACGGCGATCCCGACGTCCTTCTCGGCGCGAGCGTGCGCCAGCGGACCGGCCTGGTCGGCCTGCGCGTTCTCGGCCTCGGTCTGGGCACGCAGCCGGGCCAGCTCGACGTCGCGCTTCTGATTGGCGGTGGCGATCGCGGTGTCGGCTTCGGCCTGGGCGACCGCCCCCGCCTGACGGGCCTTGGCCGACTGGATCTGGGCGTCCCGCTCGGCTTCGGCGGTGCCGACCGTGGCGTCGCGTTTCACCTCGGCGATGCGGCGCTGACCCAGCGATTCGAGATAGCCGTTGCGGTCGGAGATGCCGGCGATCTTGAGGACGTCGACTTCCATGCCGATGCGGGCCAGGTCGGTGCCGGCTTCCTCGACCACGCTGCGGGCCAGCGTGTCGCGGTTGGAGTTGAGATCCTCAACGGTCATCGTCGCGGTGATGCCGCGCAGGCTCCCGGCCAGGATGTCATTGATCTGGCGCTGTAGCTCGTCGAGATTCGACGTCAGAAAGCGCTGCACCGCGGTCTGCACGGCTTCGTCGGCCGAGCCGATCCGGACCAGACCGACTGCCTCCACGTTGACCGGCACCCCGTTGTTGGACAGCGCGTTCTGCAGGTTGATGCTGACGTTGAACGGCTCCAGCGACATGATGTCGACCCGTTCGATACCCGGCATCCGGAACCTGGCCCCGCCACGCACCACCTTCGGCTGGCCGCGCCCGGTGAACACCGCGACCTCGTTCGGCGGGACCTTGATGTAGTTCTGGACGTAGATCATCGGCACCACGACCAGCAACAGCAGTGCTGCGATGGTGCTGATGGTCACGATCAAGACAAGCGACACGATTACTGCCTCTCCGGCTGAGTTACTGAGCGGGTACTGCGACGACGTGCAGGTAATCGGCGTCGACATCGGCGATGTAGACGCGGGTGGCTTTGGCAAGAGTCTGCGGTTCCGGGCTGATCGCCCGGGACCGGACCCGGTTACCGTCGGGGTCGACGAACGCGACTTCGCCCCACCCGCCGGGCGGCACGTCGATCGTCACCGTGCCCAACAGGCCGATGTAGGCCGACCGCCCGTGCTGGGAGTTGGATTCCTGTCGCCGCAGGTAGGGCAGCACAACGCCGTGCAGGATGAAGGCCAGCGTGACTCCAGTGCCGAGCCCCAGCGCACCCGCGGGCAGGGCGCCGAACCCGGCCCAAGTCCCCACCAACCCGCCGGCACCCGTTCCGACCAGGGCGGCGGACATTCCGGTGAGGCTCAGGAACGGCATCCCATCGTGCCCGATATCGGTCAGCAGCAAGGCCGTGAGCAGTGCGATCGCACCGACGGCGAATGCCGCCAGGTACACAACCGTCACCACGCCTCCTGTAGATCGAACGGCGCCACTTCACCAATTGTCAGGGCCATCCTCGCATGCCGCTGCCGCGCGTGAACCCGGCGTTTTAGCGAGGCTCGACGGAGGAGAGGCGAAGCTGGGAGCGCCGCATGAACCCGCGTTTTTGGCGTGGGGGCCGGATGCGGGTATCGTAGGTCGACGGTGCGGCGTCCGTCGTCGACTCTTGCGTGCCCAGTCTGAGATTCTTGGGGTTCTACCTGGAATTTCCTGTCACCGGCCCACGTTTTGCAGTCGTAGTCGATGCTGCGCTGTGGCGGGCGCATGCACACGCGACAAGTAAGTCAGACACGGAGGATCGCCGGAGAGTAATGGCCAAAAAAGACGGTGCAATCGAGGTCGAGGGTCGAGTGGTCGAACCCCTGCCCAATGCGATGTTTCGCATTGAGCTGGAGAACGGTCACAAGGTGCTCGCCCACATCAGTGGCAAGATGCGGCAGCACTACATCCGGATCCTGCCCGAAGACCGGGTGGTCGTGGAGTTGTCTCCCTATGACCTGTCCCGGGGACGCATCGTCTACCGGTACAAGTAGCTCCCGACCGCCGTCGAAGTACGTCAACCAGCGATTAGAACAGGACCACAGCAGCCGTGAAGGTGAACCCCAGCGTCAAGCCGATCTGCGACAAGTGCAGGGTGATCCGTCGGCATGGCCGGGTCATGGTGATCTGCTCGGACCCGCGCCACAAGCAGCGCCAGGGCTAGCAGTCGCCGGCCCGGCGCAGCCGGGCACCAGCCACAACTGAATGCAGACCTCCCAGTACCAGTGAGCGGATAGGCCGCTCACACACGCCCGGATCGGAGGCCGGGCCCCGGAGCTTTTAGCCGGGAACGGGCTGGGATCACAACCTCCGTAACGAAAATGAAAGGGGCATGCCCCCATGGCTCGACTTGTGGGCGTCGACCTGCCGCGCGATAAGCGCATGGAGATCGCGCTGACCTACATTTACGGCATCGGCCGTACTCGCGCAGGCGAAATCCTGGCCGCGACCGGTATCGACAAGGACCAGCGCAGCAAGGACCTGACCGACGACCAGCTCACCCAGTTGCGTGACTACATCGAGCGCAACCTGAAGGTTGAGGGCGACCTGCGCCGCGAGGTGCAGGCCGACATCCGTCGCAAGATTGAGATCGGCTGCTACCAGGGTCTGCGGCACCGTCGCGGTCTGCCGGTGCGCGGCCAGCGGACCAAGACCAACGCGCGCACCCGTAAGGGCCCGAAGCGCACCATCGCCGGTAAGAAGAAGGCCAGGTAATCGTCATGCCACCGAAGAAAGCGACCGGCCCCAAGAAGGGTCAGAAGACCCGGCGGCGGGAAAAGAAGAACATCCCGCATGGTGCCGCTCACATCAAGAGCACCTTCAACAACACGATCGTGACGATCACCGACCCGCAGGGCAACGTGATCGCATGGGCATCGTCGGGCCACGTGGGCTTCAAGGGCTCGCGTAAGTCCACCCCGTTCGCCGCGCAGCTGGCCGCCGAGAACGCGGCCCGCAAGGCGCAGGAGCACGGCGTGAAGAAGGTCGACGTGTTCGTGAAGGGCCCGGGTTCGGGCCGCGAGACCGCGATCCGTTCGCTGCAGGCCGCCGGCCTGGAGGTCGGTGCGATTTCTGACGTCACGCCGCAGCCGCACAACGGCTGCCGTCCGCCCAAGCGGCGCCGGGTCTAGGAGGTTTAGGAAAAGATGGCTCGTTACACCGGACCCGCCACCCGCAAGTCCCGCCGGCTGGGCGTTGACCTCGTCGGCGGCGACCAGGCATTCGAAAAGCGGCCCTACCCGCCCGGCCAGCACGGTCGCGCGCGGATCAAGGAAAGCGAATACCGGCTGCAGCTGCAGGAGAAGCAGAAGGCGCGCTTCACCTACGGCGTGATGGAGAAGCAGTTCCGTCGCTACTACGAGGAAGCCGTCCGTCGTGGCGGCAAGACCGGCGAGGAGCTGCTGCGCATCCTGGAGAGCCGGCTGGACAACGTGGTTTACCGCGCCGGTCTGGCCCGCACCCGTCGGATGGCCCGTCAGCTGGTCAGCCACGGCCACTTCACCGTCAACGGTGTGAAGGTCGACGTGCCCAGCTACCAGGTGTCGCAGTACGACATCATCGACGTCAAGGACAAGTCGATCAACACGGTGCCGTTCCAGATCTCCCGTGAGGTCGCCGGCGACCGCCCGATCCCGGGCTGGCTGCAGGTGGTCGGGGAGCGTCAGCGCATCCTGGTCCACCAGCTGCCCGAGCGCGCACAGATCGACGTGCCGCTCACCGAGCAGCTGATCGTCGAGTTCTACTCGAAGTAACACAGCTCGGGGTCCCACCCCGAGTCCCCCAACCGGCATCAAATAGCGGGTGCCAGAAGGAGAAAGAACACCATGCTGATCTCGCAGCGTCCGACCCTGTCCGAAGAGGTCGTGGCCGACAACCGGTCGCAGTTCGTCATCGAACCGCTGGAGCCGGGATTCGGTTACACCCTGGGCAACTCGCTTCGTCGCACCCTGCTGTCGTCGATCCCCGGCGCGGCGGTCACCAGCATCCGCATCGACGGTGTGCTGCACGAGTTCACCACGGTCCCCGGCGTCAAGGAGGATGTCACCGACATCATCTTGAACCTCAAGGGCCTGGTGGTCTCGTCCGAGGAGGACGAGCCGGTCACCATGTACCTGCGCAAGCAGGGCCCGGGTGCGGTCACCGCCGGTGACATCGTGCCGCCGGCCGGCGTGACGGTGCACAACCCCGACATGCACATCGCCACCCTGAACGACAAGGGCAAGCTCGAGGTCGAGCTGATCGTCGAGCGCGGCCGCGGTTACGTCCCGGCCGTGCAGAACAAGGTGTCGGGCGCCGAGATCGGCCGCATCCCGGTCGACTCGATCTACTCGCCGGTGCTCAAGGTGACCTACAAGGTCGAGGCGACCCGTGTCGAGCAGCGCACCGACTTCGACAAGCTGGTGCTGGACGTCGAGACCAAGAACTCCATCACCCCGCGGGACGCGCTGGCCTCGGCCGGTAAGACCCTGGTTGAGCTGTTCGGGCTCGCGCGGGAACTGAACGTGGAGGCCGAAGGCATCGAGATCGGGCCGTCGCCGGCCGAGGCGGACCACATCGCGTCGTTCGCGCTGCCGATCGACGACCTGGACCTGACCGTGCGGTCCTACAACTGCCTCAAGCGTGAGGGTGTGCACACGGTCGGGGAGTTGGTCGCCCGCACCGAGTCCGACCTGCTCGACATCCGCAACTTCGGTCAGAAGTCCATCGACGAGGTCAAGGTCAAGCTGCACCAGCTCGGCCTGTCGCTCAAGGACAGCCCGGCCAGCTTCGACCCTTCGCAGGTGGCGGGTTACGACGTTGCCACCGGCACCTGGTCGGCCGACGCCGGGTACGACGAGCAGGACTACGCCGAAACCGAGCAGCTTTAATCGAATTCCGTCCCGGCCCTACCTGATACGGGGGCCGGCCCCATTTAGGAGAAGTCGCAATGCCCAAGCCCACCAAGGGCCCCCGCCTCGGCGGATCGTCCTCGCACCAGAAGGCGCTGCTGGCCAACCTGGCCACGTCGCTGTTCACTCACGGCCGGATCAAGACGACCGAGCCGAAGGCGCGGGCATTGCGGCCGTATGCCGAGAAGCTGATCACGCACGCCAAGAAGGGCACGCTGCACAACCGGCGTGAGGTGCTCAAGAAGATCCGTGACAAGGACGTGGTGCACTCGCTGTTCGCCGAGATCGCCCCGCACTTCGCGGACCGCAACGGTGGCTACACCCGCATCATCAAGGTGGAGCCGCGTCAGGGTGACAACGCCCCGATGGCCGTGATCGAGCTGGTTCGGGAGAAGACCGTGACCTCGGAGGCCGACCGCGCTCGCCGCGCCGCGGCCAAGGCGGCCAAGGCTGCCCCCAAGACCGAGAAGGCCGAGAAGCCCGCCAAGGTCGAGGAGAAGGCCGAAGAGCCGGCCGCCGAGGCTGACGCTGTCGAGGCCACTGAAGCTCCCGAGGCTGCCGAAGCCACCGAGGCCACCGAGGGTACCGACGAGTCCTGACGGCAGGGCCGAAGTCGTCCGGCTTCGGCTCGACATCGCCTACGACGGCACGGAATTCGCCGGCTGGGCGGTTCAAGCGGGACAGCGCACGGTCGCCGGGGTTCTCGACGAGGCTCTGACGACCGTGTTCCGCACTCCGGTGCGGTTGTTCGCGGCCGGACGCACCGACACCGGTGTGCACGCCACCGGGCAGGTGGCGCACGTCGATGTTCCGGATTCGGCACTACCACATGCCTATTCGCGGACTCGGCGGGATGGCGAACCGGAATTCCTGGCGCTCACACGGCGATTGGCGCGCTTCCTGCCGGTCGACGTCCGGGTGCTGCGGGTGCAGCGGACCGTTGCTGACTTCGACGCCCGGTTCTCGGCGCTGCGACGCCATTACGCCTACCGGTTGTCGACCGCGCCCTACGGGGTGGTGCCCCAGGAGGCTCGCTACGTCACCGCGTGGTCGCGTCCGCTGGACGTCGACGCGATGGCGCAGGCCTCCCGAAATCTGGTGGGGCTGCACGACTTTGCGGCGTTCTGCCGACACCGCGAGGGCGCGACCACCATTCGCGACCTGCAGCGCCTGGACTGGGTCCGCGACGGCGATCTGATCACCGCCCACGTCACCGCCGATGCGTTCTGCTGGTCGATGGTGCGCTCCCTGGTCGGGGCGGTGCTGGCGGTCGGGGAGCACCGGCGCGATGCCGCGTGGTGCGCTGATCTGCTGAATGCCGCCCGCCGGTCCAGCGACTTCACCGCCGCGCCGGCACGCGGGCTGACCCTGGTCGGCGTGGACTACCCGCCGGACGATCAACTGGGCGCGCGCACCATCATCACCCGGGACCTGCGTAAGCCGCGCTGATCGTCGCGAGATCGGGCTGACGCAGGTGGCTACTCGCACTTTTCCTGCGAGAGCGGGATTTCGCGGTTGCTACCCCTACAGCAGGCCGGCGACGAACGAGGCGGCCTGATTGGTCATGCCCGGGGTGTAACCCGAGTGCGCGGAGAACATGCGCCCGGGGGAGCAGACCGGGTCACCATCGGTGCACAGGTCGATCGTCTTGAACCCGTACACGGGGCTATTGGTCAGCGGTTGCCCGATCTTGTTCGACGGGTTGCCGAACACGGCGATCGCCGCGACGTGGTCGGCGGCCTCGGGCGGCAGCGGTGCGGTGAAACCGAAGCCGGGCACCGGTGCCGCGGCCACGATGTCGATGATCGCCGCGCCCTGCGAGTACCCCCCGAGGACCAGGCGAGTGTTCGGGCAGTTCTCCACCATCCACATGATGTGGCCGCTGGCGTCGTTGGCGCCGTCGGCGGCCCGGCCGAAGTCATAGCTGGCCGGATAGTTCACCGCATAGGCGCCGACCGACCGGGACGTCTGCCCCCGCAGGGCGCCGACCAGCCCGTCGCCCACCCGGCCCAGACCCGGCGGCTCGCTGGTGCCGCGGGCGAACACCACCTCGACGTCCGGGCAACCGTCAGCGGAGGCCGTCGGCATCGACGACGCGTTGGGGACCACCAGCAGCGCTGCGGCAGCGGCGCCGGCCGCCACGATTCGGAGTGCCTTCATGGTGAACGATAGTAGCGAAAATAAGCCTTGACTAGCTAACTAAACCGGGGTGGGCCCGATCACGGCGCCAGGGTCAGCGTCGGCTCCGGGCCCGCGGCCCGCAGCCGTCCGGCGATGAAGTTCGCCGCCTGGCTGGTCAGCGCCGGAATGTAGCCGTCGGTGTGATCGGTCCATTCGTTGCCCGGGCCTTCGTGGCAGATCGGGTCACCCGGGTTGCACAGGTCGAGGGCCTTGGAGCCGAACAGGGCGCTCTGCACGCTGATCGGACCGCCGGTGCGGTCGGCGGGGTTGCCGAACGTGGTCACCGCCACCACCTGATCGGCATACTGGGCGGGCAGCTGGTTGCCCCAGCTGATGCCGCCCACCTGTGTACCGGTGACGATGTCGATGACCGAGGCGCCCTGCGAGTAACCGCCCAGCACCAACTGGGTGTCCGGGCACACGTCGGCCGCCGCCTTGACCCGCTTGATCACGTCATTGGCGCCGTCGCCGCCACCCAGCTGCAGCCGGCCGGCGGGGTAGTTGACCGCATACTCGTCGACCTTCTTCGAGGTCTGCTGGCGCAACGAGTCGATCAGGGCCCGGCCGACCCGGCCGACGCCCGGGGGCTCGCTGGTGCCGCGGGCGAAGATGACCTCGACGTCCGGGCAGTCGTAGGCAGACGCCACCGGGGCGACGCTCGGCGCTACGGCCGGGAGCGTCAGCAGTGCGCCTGCCGTCAATGTTGCGGAAAAGATGCTGCTCAGCTGAACAAAACGCATACCCGAGATCGTACCGAAGCCTGAGTTCGATACCGACGGGCCTGTGGATGGCCGAGTACGGCCGCACCGGTCTCACGATTAGCGTGTGGCCGATATGGCCGGGCGATCGACGACGCAGCTCCAGCTCAGCGCACACCGCTTCCTGGCCCGCCGGATGGAACGGGCACTGCGGTGCGGGCAGGTCACCGGCGCCCCCGCGCCGGGCCGGGGCGCCCTGGGCCTGGGGTGGCTGCTCAGTGTGGTCGCGGCCGCCGGCGCGGTGGTGCTGGCAGCGGTATGGCCGCAGCCGGCCCTCGGCGACGCGCCCATCGTGCTGGACCGCGCGACCGGGGCGCTCTATGTCCGGATCGGCGACACGATGCATCCGGTGTACAACCTCGCTTCGGCTCGGCTGATCACCGGTGCGGCCGACCCGCGACCGGTGGACGGCAAGGCGGTCGGCCTGGCCCGGCGCGGGCCGCCGCTGGGCATCCCGGGTGCGCCGAGCGTGCTCGGGGCGACACTGCCGGACGCTGTGACGTGGTCGCTGTGCCAGGACTCCGCGGGCACCATCCTCATCGTCGGAGCCGACCCGCTGCCATCTGCCCGCCTTGACCCGCAGCAGGCGGTGCCGGTCAGCTCCGAGTCCGGGGCACGTTATCTCCTCGTCAACGGACGACGGGTTGCGGTCGACCCTGCCGACTCGGTGCTGGACTCCGCCGTGCCAAGACGTGTCTCGGCGTTGCTGCTCAACGCGATCCCCGAAGCCCCGCCGGCCGCGCCGGCCCGTCACAGGAGGGTGGGCTCGGCCCCGGCCACGCTGTGCGCGCACTGGCGAGCCGACGACCCGGCAGGGGCCACCCTGTCGAGCGGGGTGCGCCTGCCGGCCGGGGAGACGCCGACAGTGCTGGCCCAGGCAGACGGGCCGGGCCCCGCGCTGGACGGGGTCTACCTGCCCGCGGGGCACAGTGCCTATGTGCGCGCGGCCGACACCTCCGGTCGCGCTGGCGGGGTCGGCTATCTGATCGCCGACAGTGGGGTGCGGTTCACCGTTGACGACGACGATGCCGCGCGCAGGCTGGGGCTGCCTGCGGTGGCCGCCGGCGTGCCGTGGCCGATGCTGGCCGGTTTGCCGGCCGGCCCCCGGCTCAGTCGGGATCAAGCGCTGCTGGGTCGCGACGTGGTTTCCGGCCCGACAGCGCCCGGCCGGTGACGGCCGCCAGGAGCAACGCCAGTAGGGCAGCGGTGCCGGTGATCGCGGTGCGCAGCCCGGCGGGGGAAGCTTCGGCGGTAGGTTCGAGGTCAACCGGGTCAGGGCTCGGCGGAGGTGCGGCCGGCCGGGACGGTTCGCGGGCCATTTCAAAGGTGAGCGCCGCCAACGGGTCCACCACACCGGCGCCGACAACGTCATCGCGCCCGCCCGGTGGGTGGTGCGCGGTGGCCTTGATCCGGTCCATCACCTGCCGCGGCGTCCAATCCGGGAACCGGGAGCGGATCAGCGCCGCCAGGCCACTGACCACCGGCGCGGCGTAACTGGTCCCGCGCAGCGCCGACCCGTCGAGGGTGTCGGCCATCGCATCGCCCACGGTGCTCAACGAGAGCACGGCCTCGCCGGGAGCGGCCACGTCGACCCACGGGCTGGGCAGGGTGAACGCCGAGGCAGCGCCGCGGGTGTCCACCGAGCCGACGGTCAGCACGTAGTCGTCGTACCAGGGCGGAGTGACGATCATGGGTTCCTCAGTGCCGCAGCCCTCGTCGGTGTTGCCCGCCGCCGCGACGACGACGCTGTTCTTGACCTCGACCGCATACGCCAGGGCGGCGCCCAGCGCCCGGTCGTCGAGGCCGGAGCTTGCCGGCCGGCAGGCCACCGCGGAGATGTTGATCACCGACGCGCCCAGGTCGGCCGCGGTGCGCACCGCCTTGGCCAGCGTGTCGACATCGCCGATGCCGGGGGCATTGCCGGGGGTGGCGAACCTGGCGCTGGACGCGCGAATCCCGATCACGGTGGCCAACGGCGCCACGCCGCTGAACCGGTCGGTTGCGGGATCCGGTGCGGCCGCGACGATTCCGGCGACCAGGGTGCCGTGCCCGTCGCAGTCGCGAGTGCCGTCGCCGGTGGAGACGTAGTCGCCGCCACCGACCAGGCCGGGCAGCCGCCGGTGCGCCGCAACGCCGGTGTCGATCACCGCGACCCGCTGGCCGGCCCCGCGGCTGAGAGCCCAGACCGCGGCCAGGTCCAGCCCGTCGAGCTGAGCCGGTGTCCCACCGGGCCCCAGCGAGCCCACCGTGCACACCGCACGCTGCACGGTGGGGTGTGGCGGAGCGGCCGGCGCCGGGGCGGGCAACAGGGCGCGGTCGACGGGCGGCGGTGCGACCGCGTTGGCCGGTGGTGCGGCCGTTGCCGCTGCGATCGTGGCGGCCGCTACCAGCCGAGCGATCCGGGTGCGCGGCACGGGTCAGCCCAGACTCAGTCCGCGGGCCACGCTGTACAAGCCGCACAGCCAGCAGGTCAGCGGCGCCAGCGAGCCGAGCGCCACGGCCTCCGCGACTTCGGCGCCACGCCGGATCAGCGGGGACGCGGCCGGCGCGACGAAGCCGAGACCGATCGCCGCCGCGGCCAGCACTGCGGCCAGCACCGCCGGCCACTGCCTCGCCGTGGTGCTCGCCGCGCCGAGCAGGCCGATGGCCGATGTGGCGGCACCGCCGGCGACCAGCGCCGCGATCTGCACGCCATCGGTGTGCGAGCGGGCTCGCAGTGCTACCGCCATACCGGCCGTCGCCGCGAACGCCGCGCAGACCATGGGGGGCGCCCCGGCAACCGGTGCTCCGGCGACCACCGCGGCGGCACCCAGAGTCACCAGTGCCGCGGCCGCCGCCACCAATCCCGTCAGCAGATCGTGCGCCTGGCCCACCTGCGACGGCACGGAGTCTTCCCGTCCGAACAGCCCGGTGGCCGCGGCCGCCACTCGGCCGGCGACGCGGATCATGCCGACTCCGGCGGCAGCCGCCACGGCTCCCACCCGGGGCAGTGCGATTCCGGTCGCCGTGACGGTCATTCCCGCGACCGCGCCCAGTACTGCCAGCCCGGCCAGGCAGCACAACGTCGTGCGTACCGGTCCGCCACAACCACTGGGCGGGACGGTCAGCAGGGCGACCACCCCTGCCGTCGCGACCGCCAACAGTGCGTGGGGGACGCCGGGACCACGGGGTATCACCACGAAACCGGCCACCCCGGCCAGCCCGGAGGCCGTCAACGCGGCACTGAGCCGGCGCGCCGCCGGACTCCAGGGCCGCTCCATCGCCCGGACCGCAGCTGCCACCTGTTCGGCCGGATCGTCGAACCGCACCCGCGGAGCGCGGCATTCGGCGTGGGTCAATACCAGCGTCGAGCCATCGCGGATACCTTGTTGGGAAAGGGTTTTCGTTCCGTCCAGTGCATTTCCGCCCGGCTCGGACAGGCGATAGGGGCGCAGCAAATCCGGGCTGGTCCGGTGCGGCATCAGGTCCAGGACAGCCGCGATCAGGGCCGCCACCGGCACCCCGGACGGTAGCGTCAGATCGGCGTGCGCGGTGTCGGCGTGTACTGCGACCCGGTACAGGCCGGAATCCGGAATCGACACGTCGCGTTCCCCTTTCGGCTTCGTTGGTCGCACGCTACTGACCCGGCGGGCGAGAGGTTTTCGGCTATCCACAGCTGACTTGCCGGTGGATTTGGCGCTGTCTACGGTGTGCCGATGACCGGCCCCGCGCCGACCGTGATCCCGCCCCCGCCGCCATCGCGGGGTGAAATTGCTGTCGCTGCGGCGCCACCACTGCCGGAATCCGAGCCGCGGATGATTCTGACCCGGTTGCTGCCGGCCGTCATGGCGGTGGGGATGCTGGCCGTGACCGCGGTCGCCTACCGCTCGGGAGTCGCGGCCCCACGCAGCCCGGTATTCGCACTGTTCCCGCTGATGATGCTCACGTCGGCGGTGGCGTCCGTATTGGCCGGGCGAAACCGTGGACGTGGCAACGACATCGATGACGACCGCGATAGTTACCTGGCCTATCTCGCCGGGTTGCGTGAGTCCGTGGCCGGCAGTGCTGCGGCCCAGCGCGCATTTGCGCTGTGGTTGCATCCGGAGCCGCGCGCACTCTGGGCGTTGGCCGGCGGGCCCCGAATGTGGGAGCGCGGACCCGGTGACCCCGAGTTCGGCTCGGTGCGGGTGGGGATCGGCCCAGCGGTCCCGGCCCGTCGACTGGTGGCACCACCGCGCGATCCGTCGCGGCGGGTCGATCCGGTCACCGATTCCGCGCTGCGACGTTTCCTGGACGCCTACGCCGCGGTGCCCGACGTACCTGTCGCTCTGACGGTGCTGGGACCGGCCCCGCTGCTGCTGGTCGGCGATACCGAGCGCGCACGCGGACTGCTGCGCGCGCTGCTCTGCCAGCTGGCTGTGCTGCACGCCCCCGATGCGCTGCTGATCGCGGCCGTGGCCGGCCAGCATACGGGTGACTGGGATTGGTTGAAATGGCTTCCGCACCACCAGCATCCGTCGGACACCGATGTCGTCGGACCGCTGCGGCTGAGCTACCCCGATCTGGCTGCCGCCGAAAACAGCCTGGCCGGTCGCAGGGCCGTGGTGGTCAGCGACGACACAGCCGGTCTAAGGGTGGCCGAGTTAGGCGCCCGAGGCGACGCTCGCCGCCTGCACGTGACCGCGACAACGTTGCGTGACTCCGACGGCCACCTTGGTCGGCCGGACTTTCTCGCCCTCGCCGACGCGGTGGTGTGCGCGCAGCGACTGGCCGCGCACCGGGCCGTCGGCTCCGGCGGCGGCGGCCAGTGGGCACACCTGTTGGGCATCGGCGACATCGACCGCTTCGACCCGCCGGCTCGATGGTCCGATGTGTCCGCACAGCGGTTGTGCGTCCCGATCGGCACCGACGCCAGTGGAGACCCGGTGTGGCTGGACATCAACGAAGCCGCCGAGCGAGGCAGCGGGCCGCACGGACTGTGTGTCGGCGCCACCGGCTCGGGCAAGTCGGAGTTCCTGCGCACCCTGGTACTGGGCATGACGACCCAGCATTCACCAGAGGACCTGAACCTGGTGCTGGTCGACTTCAAAGGCGGCGCAACCTTTCTCGGCTTCGAGCAGACCAACCATGTCTGCGCGGTCATCACCAACCTCGGCGAGGAGGCCCCGCTGGTGGAACGGATGTACGACGCGCTGGCCGGCGAGATGCAGCGGCGCCAGCAACAGCTGCGCGACGCTGGGGTGCCGGGCGTCGCCGCATACCGGCAGGCCCGAACCGCGCAGCCGCAGCTACCGCCCCTGCCGGCACTGCTGGTCATCGTCGACGAATTCTCCGAACTGCTCCACCAGCACCCTGACTTCCTCGACCTCTTCGTCGCCATCGGCCGGCTGGGCCGGTCGCTGGGAATGCATCTGCTGCTGGCCAGCCAGCGGCTCGAGGAGGGCAGGCTCCGCGGTCTGGAATCGCACCTGTCCTACCGGGTGTGCCTCAAGACCATGTCGGCCGCCGAATCCCGGATCGTGCTGGGCACCACCGACGCGCACGAACTGCCCACCACCCCCGGAGTCGGGTTCCTGCGGATCGCCGACGGTACGGTGCGGCGATTCCAAACCGCCTACGTCTCCGGGATGTACCGGCCTACCCGGTCGGATCCCGTCGCGGTACGCCCGTTCACCGCTGCGCCGCTCGGTGCCGTCCGGGAAGCGGCCGACTCGGCGGGGCGCACCGTGCTCCAGGCAATGTTGCAGCGATTGTCCGGACACGGTCCCGCGGCGCGACAGATCTGGCTGGCGCCCCTGGGAGATTCGCCGACTCTGGGATCGCTCCTCGCCGCGGACTACGTCGATCTGACGGTTCCGGTCGGAGTCGTCGATCGGCCCTTCGAACAACGCCGGACTACCTTGTCGCTCCGGTTGGACGGCGCCGCCGGACATGTCGCCGTGGTGGGCGCCCCGCAATCGGGCAAGTCGACCGCACTGCACACCCTGATCGCCGCGCTGTGCGCCACTCACGACGCGACCCGGGTCGCGCTCTACTGCTTGGACTTCGGTGGCGGGGAGCTCTCCGCGGTCCGGGCCCTGCCGCACGTCGGGGCGGTCGCCGGCGTTGGGCAACCGGACCTGGTCCGGCGGGTGATCGCGGAGATGGAGGCCATCGTGGCGCGGCGCGAAGCCCAGCGAGCCGGCCGCATCGCGGACGACGCAGGCCCGGCCCCGGACTTCTTCCTGGTGATCGACGGATGGGCTGCGCTGTGCCGGGAATTCGACGTGGAAGCCAGGATTGTCGCGCTGGCCGCCCGCGGCCTGTCGTACGGCGTGCACGTGATGCTTGCCGCGTCGCGGTGGGCCGAGGTGCGGCCCGCGTTGCGGGACCTGATCGGCACGCGCGTCGAGCTGAGGCTGGGGGATCCAGCCGAATCGGAACTGGACCGGCGCCAGGCCCAGCGGGTGCCGCACGGCCGGCCCGGACGCGGCCTGACCCGCGATGGCATGCACATGCTGCTGGCCCGTCCGCACGGCTGGGAACCGAAGCGGCACCCCGATGACGCCGTCGCCCCACCGATCCGGCTGCTACCGGCCATCATCGACCGGACCGAACTGGCCGTCGGCGATCAGCCGGTGCTGGGACTCGACGAACGCGGACTCGATGTCGTCACAGTAGATTTCGGCCGGCAGCCGCACCTGCTGATCCTGGGCGACAGCGAGTGCGGCAAGACCTCGGTGCTGCGAGCGCTGTGCCGGGAGCTGGTGCGGACCCACCCCGCCGGGCAGGCTCGACTACTGCTGGTCGACTACCGGCGCGGCCTGCTCGATGTCGTTCCGCCCGGATACTTGGCCGGCTACGCGATGTCTCGGCCCGCGCTGACCACGCTGCTGCCAGACCTGATCGACCAGCTGTCCGAGCGGATGCCCGGTGCCGACCTCAGCCCGCAACAGCTGCGCGCCGGGTCCTGGTGGTCCGGCCCCCAGCTGTACGTGGTGGTCGATGACCACGACCTAGTGGCCGCCGCCACCGGCAATCCGCTGGCACCACTGCTGGAATACCTGCCGCACGCCGGGGATCTCGGGCTGCACCTGATCGTCGCCTGCCGCGGCGGCGGAGCGGCCCGGTCGATGTACGAACCGATGCTGACCGCGCTGACCGATCTGGGCGCGATGAGGTTGGTGATGAGCGACTTGGTCGGCAATGCCGCGGACACCGCGTTTAACCCGGTTCGTCCGGCTCCGCTGCCACCCGGGCGCGGCACCCTGATCACCCGAGCCGACGGTGAACGGCTCGTGCAGGTGGCGTGGGAACCATGAGCCTCGGGCATCGGGCGGTGATCGAGGCCGGTCCCGCAACCATCCGCCGACGGTGTTGTGGCGGTGTCGAATCGGCCGATGCTGCGGCGGCGCTGGAGTGGATCGATGACCCGGTCGGGCTGGTCGACGGGCAACCGGTGGCGGTGCCAGAGCTGCTGCGTGAGGTGCTGACCTGCCCGCTGCCTGTTGAGTCGGTCGAGCTCATCCACCCGTCGTGGTGGCCGGCCCGACGGGTGGACCTGCTCACCACCGCGGCGCGCGGCATAGCCGGTGACGTCATCACCCGGACACGGTCAACGTTGCTGGCCAACGTATTTCAGGCAGCGACGGTTGTTGAGATCGCCGCCGGCCTGGTGGCCGTCACCGGCGATGGTAGCGCCGACGTGGTCGCCGAGCCGCGCATCGGTGCTCCCGACGAGGTCGCCGACGCGGTGGCGCACTGGGTGCTGGCGACGGCTCGGGACCATCCCGGCGCCGTCGTGATCGACGCACCGGCTGGAGTCGGTGGTGTGGCGGCGCTCGCGACGATGATCGAGCAGCGGCTGCGGCCGCGGCTGCGCGCGACCGTGGTCGATCAGCTGCCGCCGATCCACCGCACGGTCGATGCGCCGGTCGCCGAGTCGGCCCCCGCCAGGCGCCGGCTGCGGCTCACCCCGGCGGTCGTGGTCGGCAGTGCGGTCGCGTTGGCCGTCCTGATGCGCCACGACGCTCGGCCGCAGACCGCGGACCCCGTGACGTACCTAGTGGAAAACCATGTAGCGGTGCAGGTTCCGGCGGACTGGGCGACACGACGGGTGACCGGCGGGCCAGGATCGGCTCGGGTGGAGGTGGTCTCGCCGAGCGACCCGCAGCTGGTGCTGCACCTCACCCAAGCGCCGGCCGCCGGCGACACCCTGACCGCCATCGCAGAGCCGTTACAGCAGGCATTGCAACTCGCCAACGCCGAGATGCCCGGAGTGTTCGTCGGGTTCGACCCGGCAGGCTCCAGCGCGGGACGGCCCGCCGTGACCTACCGCGAGATTCGCAACGGTCATCACGTCGACTGGGCCGTCTTGGTCGACCACGCGGTGCGCATCGGCATCGGATGCCAGAGCGGACCGGGAGACGACGACGCGCTGCGAGCGGTGTGCGAGCAGGCGGTGCGCTCCGCGCACGCCGTCAGCTGAGGGCGGGTGTCACCGGGAACCGGTGCGGGACTTTCGCCACTGGCTGGGCGAGACGCCGTGTGCCTGGCGGAACTGCCTGGTGAAGTAGGCCGCGTCGGGCAGTCCGACTCGCTGGCCGATCTCGGTGATCGGCAGTCGGGTGTCGGTCAGCAGGCGGCGGGCCTCGCCCTCTACCGCGAGGGTGCGCGTCTGCACACGACACGCCGCGCAGAATCGTGCGTTTGCGCACGCTCGCCGTGGTCCGGGCGAGTGGTTACAGCAGCGCGCCGATCAGCATGAGCGGGGCGAGTCCGACCAGCGCTGCCAGCGGTTCGCCGATCGCGTCGAGTGGGTTGCCGGCGGCCATCTCGGTGTTGAAGAGCTCCACGGCGAGCGGTGGCAGGGTGAACAGCAGCGCCCCGGCCATGTCGACCGGCGGCAGCCCGGTGTGGCCCAGCGACAATTCCTGGAAGCCCTCGGTGAACCAGTTCGCCGCGCCGTTGAGGAACGTCGACAGGTAGTTGGAGATGTCTTCCTGCGATCCGTCGAGGTTGAAGGCGGCTATCGCGGAGTTGATGATCGGACCGAGTACGTAGTCCATCGTCTCAGGCGAGATCAGTTGGTAATTGGTGGGATCCATAAGGGTTTTGAACGCGTCCTGGACCCCTTGTTGTAAGCCATTCAGCAGCGCGTCGGGGACTTGGTCGAGCACGCTTTGGTCCGGCAGAAACCCCATCGGGGTGGGCACATCGGCGTATCCCGACCAGCTGTCGGTGACGCTGCCGTAGCCCAGGTTGATCAGCACCGACAGGGCCGGCTGCAGCAAGTCGGCCAGGGGATTGCCGAGGAACGGGAGCAGCCGCAGCGGGGCCAGCAGCGGCAGGCTGGCCGACTCGATCATGAAGTAGTTCGTCAGTCCGTCTTCGGTCGAGGTCGGCAGCGCAATCGCGTCGGCGATCTGTTCGGGCGTCAAGCCCAGATAGGCGGAGTGGTTGAAGATGATGCCCAGGTAGGCGTTGATGTCGGCCAGGAAGTTGATCGGGTACTGCGGGAAGTGCGCGAAACCGTCGTACTCGTAGGTGTAGATATCGGTCGGGGAGACGTCCGAGGGCGTGGCACCGCTGAATGTCAACCCCAGGGTGGTGGCAACGGGGTTGGAGCCCTCCGGCAGCGCGAACCGCTCCAGCATGCCGCCGTTGGGGTTGCTGGGGTCGCCCAGCAGCACGAAATGGACCTCTTCGGGGTCGATGCCGTTGCCGGCCAGCTGCGACATCAGCAGCGAGTCGAGGGTGGAGCTCTGCGAGTAGCCGCCGACCACCACCGGGTTGTCCGCGCTGACGCCGCCGGCGGCGATCTGCGCTGTGATCGCGTCCACCATGATCTGCACGCCCTGGGCCGTCGAGTTGTCGAACGTCATGCTGAACGGGCCGGTGAAGGGGTACAGCGATTCCGGCGTCGTCACCGCCTGGGTTGAGCCGGTGAAGCCGCGGGGCGCCAGATACAGCTCGGCGAAAGCATCCAGCCAGCCCTGACTGGGTGTGGCGACAAAGCTGGCACCCGGGATCAGTGCGGTCCCAGAGCCCAACGGCGAATCGATGCCGGCGAGCATGACCTGGCGGGCCGGGGGCGGGGCGGGCAACGGTTCGGCCGGGCCGACGGCGATCAGGCCGGAGCCGACGATCGCGATACCGGTCGTGAGGTAAGTGCGCAGCGCAGCCCCCATGTCCCCTCCTCGGCCAAACGGACGGTCACCGTTGGGGTCAAACTATTCCTCTGATCGAGTCAGGATGTCGCCGAGGTCCACATTTTCGTGCGCGCCACGCCGGGTCTCCACACCTCGAGGGAACCGATCCGACCCCGCCGCCGTCGAACAGACATCAACGCGAACCAACGGCAGGGGGAGATGTGACCACATCCAGTTCGGCACCCGCAGGCACCACCACACTCAGCGCCGACTTCGACGTCATGCTCGCCGTCGCGGCGGCCACCGACGCCCGCAATGAGGAGATCCGGGGGATGCTGCAGGCGTTCGTCGGCCGGATGCGGGCCGTACCGCCCTCGGTGTGGTCGGGCCTGGCGGCCGTTCGGTTCCAGGACGTCGTGGACCGCTGGAACTGCGAATCCTTGAAGCTGCACCACGCGCTGGCGCGCATCGCCGAGACCATCCGCGACAACGAACGTGCGCTGCGTGAAGTCGCCCAGGCCCACTCGCACCACATCGTCGCCGCCGGCGACGGAATCTGAGCGGAACCGGATATGGACGCCGCACTGTCGTACAACTTCGACGAGATCGAATATGCCGTCCGTCAGGAGATCCACTCGACGGCCGCCCGACTCAACGCAGCGCTGGAGGAGCTGCGGTCGCAGATCGCGCCCCTGCAACAGGTATGGACGCGGGAGGCCGCCGGTGCCTACCACGCAGAGCAGCTGCGATGGCAGCACGCCGTCAGCGCGCTGAACCAGATCCTGTTCGACCTGGGCAGCGCCGTGCGTGACGGCGCCGCCGATGTCGCCGACGCGGATCGTCGCGCCGCGGGAGCTTGGGGGAGGTAGGAGAGGCCACCCCCGAATGCGGTGTGGCCCCGATGGAGGAGAGCCAACGGGGCCACACCGGCTCCCGAGGCAGCGTCAGCGCGGCCCGGTATGCCTGACGGCCACGCGCCGCTAGCTGGTTCATCTCGGCCAAGGTTGCGTCGACGTAGAGCAACTGTTCAGCGTTGCGGTCATCCATGTCAGGAGGCGATCTCCAACTGGCGTCGATCACGATTCACCCGGTGCTGCAACAACTCATTGGATTTCAGTTCGTTGGTGGTGATGATGTCGACCGGGCAGGCCAGCAGCTCGGCGAGGGCGTCTTCGAGGCCGACGTAATCGGTGAAGGAAGCGGTGGGCGCCGGCTCGATCAACACGTCGAGATCGGAGCCGGGTCGGTCATCGCCGCGCGCCACGGAACCAAAGACCCAGGCGCGGTTGATGGGGTAGCGGGCGAGCAGTTCAGCTATCCGATCGCGGTGTCGCTCCAGCAGCTCACCGGGTCGCACAGTGTTGACCAGCCGCGGCTCGAGCCGAAAACCTGCCGCAGTGAGTAGTCGTTCAAGCATCGCAACAGAGGGCTGTTGCCTGCCGGCCTCAATGTTGGCCACGGTTGACTGTGGGACGCCGGCAGCTCGCGCAAGGTCGCGCTGGGACATGCCCCGTCGCTGGCGGGCTTCGCGCACGAGTGCGGCGGACGTCCCCCTCGGCGATTGGGCGCTGGCCCCTGACATGGCTTCATGATAGCGGATCCACTATCGCAGGCCTCTCCGGTCCCGTTTTGACCCGCCCCGATCACCGCCGGTAAGCTGCACCGTTGGCGTGCGGTGCCTCCTGGCACAGCGGGTCCTCGGGTCACTGTCGGTCGCCGAGAACCACCCCGCCGTCGACGCCAGACCGGCACCCGGCTCGCACCGGGATCCGCAAGAACCGGGAAGACCCGGCTCGAGTTGAAAAGAAGAGGTAAGCGCTGTGCCCACCTATGCGCCGAAGGCGGGTGACACCACACGGTCGTGGTATGTCATCGACGCCACCGACGTGGTGCTCGGCCGGCTCGCCGTTGCGGCAGCAACCCTGCTGCGCGGCAAGCACAAGCCGACATTCGCGCCGAACGTTGACGGCGGTGACTTCGTCATCATCATCAACGCCGACAAGGTCGCCATCAGCGGCGACAAACTGCAGAAGAAGATGGCTTACCGCCACTCGGGCTACCCGGGCGGGCTGCGCAAGCGCAGCATCGGTGAGCTGATGGAGACCCGTCCCGACCGTGTCGTGGAGAAGGCGATCCTCGGGATGATCCCGCACACCAAGCTGGGTCGTCAGATTCAGCGCAAGCTGCACGTCTACGCCGGGCCGGTGCATCCGCACACCGCCCAGCAGCCGATCCCGTTCGAAATCAAGCAGGTGGCGCAATGACCGAGACGGCATTTGAAGGTACTGAGGCTCCCGAGGTCGACGAAACGGTCGAGGTTGTCGAGACCGTAGAGGTGCACGAAGAGGTCGCGCCGGCTTACGAGCCGCACGACCTGGGTCGTCCCATCCAGACCGTCGGCCGCCGCAAGGAGGCCGTGGTGCGGGTGCGGCTGGTGCCCGGCACCGGCAAGTTCGACCTGGACGGGCGCACCCTGGAGGCCTACTTCCCGAACAAGGTGCACCAGCAGCTGATCAAGGCTCCGCTGGTCACCGTGGACCGGGTGGACAGTTTCGACGTCTACGCCCACCTCGACGGCGGCGGCCCCTCCGGCCAGGCCGGTGCGTTGCGGCTGGCTCTGGCCCGCGCGCTGATCATCGTCCAGCCCGAGGACCGGCCGGCGCTGAAGAAGGCCGGCTTCCTGACTCGTGACCCGCGGGCCACCGAGCGCAAGAAGTACGGTCTCAAGAAGGCCCGCAAGGCTCCGCAGTACAGCAAGCGCTGATCTGCGATTGCACTCTGGCAGCGAGTTGGGGGTGCCTTCCGCACGCGGAAGGTGCCCCCGGCTTGCGTTTGAGGGTGCGTGTTTCCGGTCCGATACCGGCGTGTCGGGCCGGAAACACGCACGCTCGCGGCGATAAAGGATAGTTATGGGTCGACTTTTCGGCACCGACGGCGTCCGCGGGGTTGCCAACCGCGAGCTGACCGCCGAACTGGCAGTCGCCCTGGGCGGCGCGGCGGCGCAGCGGCTCGCCCTAGGCACTGGGCGGCGGGTGGCCGTCGTCGGCCGTGACCCACGGGCCAGCGGCGAGATGCTGGAGGCCGCGGTCATCGCCGGGCTGACCAGCCAAGGCGTCGACGCCCTGCGCACCGGCGTGCTGCCGACCCCGGCAGTGGCCTATCTGACCAGCGCATATGAAGCCGACTTCGGAGTGATGATCTCCGCGTCGCACAACCCGATGCCCGACAACGGCATCAAATTCTTCGGCCCGGGCGGACACAAACTCGACGACGCCACCGAGGACCAGATCGAAGACCTGGTGGCCGCCGGCCCTGGCCTGCGCCCGATCGGCGCCGAGCTTGGCCGGGTGGTGGACGCCAAGGATGCGCTGGACTGCTACCTGCGGCACCTGGGCGAATCCAATCCCACTCGGCTGGACGGCCTGACGGTGGTCGTGGACTGCGCTCACGGCGCGGCATCCGACGCCGCACCGCGGGCCTACCGGGCCGCCGGCGCCACCGTGATCACGATCAATGCTGAGCCCGACGGGCTCAACATCAACGAGGGGTGCGGTTCGACGCACCTGGAACCGTTGCGCGCCGCGGTGCTCGCCCACGGCGCCGACCTGGGCCTGGCACACGACGGTGACGCCGACCGCTGCCTGGCCGTCGATGCCGCCGGCAACGTGATCGACGGTGACGCCATCATGGTGGTGCTGGCTCTGGCCATGCGCGACGCCGGAGAACTGGCCGACGACACCCTGGTGGCGACCGTGATGAGCAACCTCGGGCTGCACCTGGCCATGCGCGAGGCCGGGGTTACCGTGCACACCACCGACGTCGGAGACCGCTACGTCCTCGAGCAGCTGCGGGCGGGCGGATTCACCCTCGGCGGTGAGCAGTCCGGTCACATCGTGCTGCCCCAGGTTGCCACCACCGGTGACGGCATCATCACCGGCCTGCGTCTGATGGCCCGAATGGCGCAGACTCGCACCCCACTGGCGGGCCTGGCTTCGGCGATGCGCACGCTGCCGCAGGTGCTGATCAATGTCGAGGTCACCGACAAGGCCGAGGCGGTGGGGCGCCCGGCGGTGCGCGACGCGGTGCTGCGTGCCAGCGAAGAACTCGGTGACTCGGGACGAATCCTGTTGCGCCCCTCGGGAACCGAACAGCTGGTCCGGGTGATGGTGGAAGCCTCCGACGAGGAGACGGCTCGCCGGATTGCGGCTGAGGTCGCCGACGCGGTCCGCACCCGGCGCTGAGCCCGGACACTCTGGCGAACCCGGGGGAACCGGTCCGGCGCTGTCGGCGTCCTACCCGTATGGGACGACAACAGCTCTACCTCGATGCCGCCGCGCTGCGCTCGGTGGCGGACCACCTCGATTCGACCGCGGGCGACGTCGATGCGGCCTCCCGTATCCGATTGGGCGGCTTGACATTCGATGGCAGCACTGCCGGACGCGACCATGTCGGGGCCGGGGAGGCGCTGCGTCGTGCCCTGCAGTCCTGGTTGCCCGAGCTGATGCGCTGGTCGCGGTCCAACACCGAGATCGCCACGGCGCTGCGAGTCGGGCTGGTGCGCTACGGGCAGGCCGAGGCCACCGCTACCGAGCGAGTCGGCTGAGGTGGCCCAGCGATACGACGTGTCCGCGCGGCTGGCCGAGGGACGCGACGCGGTCACCGACACTCAGACCTACGTGTCGGCCTGCCATCGACGGGGATACCGGCATCCGGAGCTCACCGGCTACGACGGTCAGCTCGCCGACCGCTACGACAGCGAAGCCGGCCTGGACCTGCGGTTGCTCGACACCGACTGCGCCGCGCTGAACGCACTGGCCGACGCCGCCGAGGACGCACTGCGTACGCAACGACAGCAACTCGCCGAGCTGGACAACGCCTGGCGCGGGCCCGGCGCCGACGCTGCCGCAGAATTCCTGCGCCACCACTGCGCCGCCGCCGAGCAGCTGTCGGCCCGGCTGCGCGCCGCAGCCACGAGCTGTGGTGGGCTGCGCGATGAGCTGTGGCGCCTGGTCGACACCAAAGTTGCTGCGGTGCTGGCCGTCGCTGACCGGGTGGGCGCCGCGCGGCCGACCTGGCTGGCGGCGGCCCACGCGGTGAGCTCCGGCGCCGACGACGTGCACGCCGCCGAGGTCATCGAAAGGCAGGTGATGCCCTACGTGGACAACGATGTTCGCGGTGAGTGGGTGATTGCCGTGCGCTCGGCGCAGGACGGGATCGCCGCGGCCTATGGCGCTGCGGTCGCGGCTGCCTCACCGGGGGCGGGTGTGGTGTTCGCGGTTCCGGGGGATCTCGGTCCGGTGGTCCAGCCCGACGTGACGGGACCCGCTGTGCCGCTACCGGTTACGCCGATGGCCGACCCCGTTGATGTTCCGCGGGCGCCGACGGCAGCGGTGGCGCCGGATCCACCGGCGCAGGCAGTGAGCGCCCCGGTGCCCGTCGGACCACTCGACGACGGGTTCGCTGATCTTGGCTTGCCCGGCGCGCTTGGCCAGCCCGGTGACCTGGGCTTGCCGTCGGCGGGGTTCCCGGCCGGTGCGGGCGGCGGGCTCGGCGGACTCGGAGGTCTGGGCGGGCTGATTCCGCGGCTTGTCGATGCGCTTGGCGATCCCGGCCTCGGGCAGTCGTTCGACGAGCCGTTCGACGACCACCCCGGGCCTGACGTCGACTCTCCAGACTCCGACGACCCCGCCGATTCCGAGGCGGAGGCCGAACCGGCGGGGGAGTCGGCAGAGGTAGCCGAGGACCCAGAGCCGGCCGAACAGCCCGACGATATCGGTCCGGAGCCGGCAGTCGCGGAAACTGCGGTCACCGAAGATGCCGAACAGACCGGGGAGGCGGACGACATCTCCGCACCGACGGCCGATGTCCCGCCGAAGACCCCCTGCGAGACCGCCGCCGAGGAATTGCCGCAGGTGGGGGAGTGATCCGAGCGTCAAGCATCATGATGCGAGTAGCTACGCATCATGATGTTATAGGCGTACGATGCTGTCTGTGAGGACCACCGTGGTGATCGATAGCGATGTCGCTGCCGAGATCGAACGACTTCGGCGGCAGGGTCTGGGGATCAGCGAGGCGCTGAACCTGCTCGCCCGCCGCGGCATCGCCGCCCAGGCCAGCGCCCCCGGGACCCGATACCGTCATCGCACCGCGCCGATCGGCCTGAAGGTCGATGTCACCAACGTGGCCGAAGTCCTCGACCTACTCGATGACGAGCGATGAGCATCGATGCTCCTAGACGCCAACCTCCTGCTGTACGCGATCGACGCCCATAGCAAACACAATCCGGTGGCTGCGGCGTGGCTGGAAGAAACATTGAACGGCGACAACAGGATTGGCTTGCCGTGGCAGACCATCGGCGCGTTCCTGCGGATCGTCACGCACCCGAGAGTTACCGCGAATCCCCTGAGCGCCTCGGACGCATGGCAATACATCGAGGACTGGTTGGCGGTTCCGGTGGTGTGGATCCCGCCAGCCGGCGAATCCACCGCCCGGGTTTACGCCAGAATCTGCGCGCAGGTCGAGGTCACCGCCAACCTCGTGCCGGATGCGCAGCTTGCCGCCCTCGCGATCGAGCACGGCGTCGAACTGGCCTCTGCCGACTCCGATTTTCAGCGTTTCCCCGGCCTGCGCTGGATCAACCCGCTGGCTTCCGGTTAGGTGCCTGTTCGGCGTTCAGCCCTGGCGGGTTCCCCAGGACTGCAGCGTCGAGACGATCTTGGCCGCTGCCTCCAGCTCTTCCAGCGACAGTTCCTGGGTGGGAGTACGCCACTCGGCGAGGGCTGCCAGTTTGCCCTCCACGAAGTGTTGCTTGGTCTGGCCGCGCTGAATCTTGCCGCTTGAGGTGGTCGGCAGCGATACGTGATGCACCAGGACCACGGCGTCGGCCGCGATCCCGTGATGGGTTGCGACCGCCAGCCGAATCGCTTCGATGACTGCGTCGAGGTCGGCGTCGGCGGCCCGCGCGCTGTCCACTTCGTGCACGACCACCAGCTGCTCGACGCCACCGGGCGGCGCGTCGGTCGCAAAGACCGCCCCGCGGCCCGATACCAGCACCGGGTCGCATTGCTGGACGGTGAATTCGATGTCGTTGGGGTAGTAGTTGTGACCGTCGATGGTGATTAGGTCCTTGCATCGTCCGGTTGTGAAAATCTCGCCGGCACAGAGGAAACCGAGGTCTCCGGTGCGCAGGAACGGGCCGCGGTTCGGGTCGCCCGGCTCGGCCAGCACCGCCCCAAAGGTCGCCGCCGTCTCTTCGGGCCTGTTCCAATAACCCTGCGCGACATTGGGTCCGGCGACCCAGATCTCGCCGATCTCGTCGGGACCGCAGGGCTGGCGAGTCACCGGGTCGACGATGGCGACGTCGGATTGACGGGGCTGGCCGCATCCGACGAATGTCGCGGCGGCGGGGTCATCCGGCGACACATCAACGATGCGGTCCTGCTCCAGCGCAACACGATCGAGGTAGCGCACTCCGGGCACTCCGGCGGGCGACCCGGACGCCACACACAGGGTGGCCTCGGCCAACCCGTACACCGGATAGCACGACGAGAGCTGGAAACCCGCCGGCGCGAAGGCGTCTGCGAAGGCGGCGAGCGACGTAGCGCGCACCGCCTCTGCACCGTTCATCGCCACCGTCATGCAGGAAAGGTCCAGTGCGGCACGTTCTTCGGGAGTGCTGGTCTCCACGCACCGGTCGTAGGCGAAGTTCGGCGCGGCGGTGATCACGCCGCGATGGGCAGACACCAGCTCCAGCCAGCGCATCGGGCGTTTGATGAAGGCGGTCGGTGACATCAGCGCCGTGCTGGCCCCGATGTAGATCATGGACAGAATGCCGCCGATCAAGCCCAGATCGTGGTGCGGTGGCAGCCAGAACACGCCCTTGGCGTTCTCGTCGCCGTTCCACGACTGACGGATGGCATCGCAGTTGTGCAGGATATTGCCGTGGCTGAGCAGCACACCCTTGGGGGAGCGGGTCGAGCCGGAGGTGTACTGGATGGCCGCCGGGGAGTCGATGTTGAGGTCGGGGGTCACCCAGGTGTCGGGGTCGGCGCCGGCGTCGGTGAAGAACCACTGCTCGGGTTCTCCCGGAATCCCGGCGACCGCGGCCCGGGTGGCCTCGCGGTTCTCGGCGGCGGTGAGCGCGAACCGGGCCTGAGCGTCGGGGACGACCACCGCCAGGCGCGGCGCCAGCTTCTGGTGCACCGGCACCGCCACGGCGCCCGCGTACAGGCAGCCGAAGAACCCGGCGATGAAGTCCAGTCCCGGCCGCACCAGCACCAGCACCCGTTCGCCGTTGATGTCGTAGCGCTGCAGGTTCGCCGCGATGGCGCGTGCGCGGCGGTCCAGCTCAGCGAATGTCAGCTCGCTGCGTCCTTCGTCGTCGCCGTTGTAGGAGAAGCTGAACGCGACTTTGTCGTCGAGCCGTTCAGCTTGGCGTTGCAGCAGCTCAACCAGGGTTTCTGCAGCGGGTGTAGTCACGGTAGGCGTGAATTCCATACGCCCCATCTTGGCGTGTGGGGTGTCCTGGGCCACACCCGGCCCAAATTCTCCGCCCGCGCCGTGAATCAGGACGGCAGCAGAGCGCGCAGCTCCTCGACGTAGCGCAGCGCTTCGTCCGGCGCTGTGGCCAGCGGGCCGACCAGCAGCGTTGTCACGCCGGCCTCGGCGTAGGCGGCGAGTCGTTCGGCCACCAGGCCGCGGGGTCCGACCAAGGACGTGTTGCGCACCAGCTCGTCGGGCACCGCGTCGATCGCCTCGGTCTTGCGTCCGGACAGGTACAGCTCCTGAATGCGATTCGCGACCTCGCCGAACCCGTAACGGGTGGCCAGGTTGTGGTAGAAGTTGCGGCCTTTGGCGCCCATTCCACCGATGTAGAGCGCCAGCTGCGGTTTCACCCAAGCCAGCCGATCCTCGACGTCGTCGCCGATGGCCAGCGACGCCCCCACGATGACGTCCAGCGGACCTAACGCGGGATCACGTTTGGCCGCACCGGCTTTCAGGGATTCACCCCACACGTCATCGGCACGTTCCGGGTAGAAGAACACCGGCTGCCAACCGTTGGCGATCTCGGCGGTCAGTTCAACGTTCTTGGGTCCCAGCGCGGCGATCGAGATCGGAATCTGTTCGCGCACCGGATGATTGATCAACTGCAAAGCCTTGCCGAGCCCGGTCCCGCGTTCGGCCGGGAGGGGCAGTTGGTAGTGCTTTCCGTCGTAGCGGAGTCGTTCGCGGCGCCACACCGCCCGGCAGATCTCCACCACCTCGCGGGTGCGTCCCAGCGGGGCGTCGAACGGCACGCCGTGGAAGCCCTCCACCACCTGCGGCCCAGAGGTGCCGAGGCCCAGGGCGAACCGGCCGTCGGACACGTAGTCCAATCCGGCGGCCGTCATCGCCAGCAAGGCAGGAGTTCGGGTGTAGATGGGCAGGACCCCGGTCAGGAGCTCGACTCGCGATGTCTTGGCCGCCAGGTAGCCCAGCTGGCTGATGGCGTCGAACGAGTAGGCCTCGGCGACCGACACCACGTCGATCCCGATTCGCTCGAGCTCGACAACCCGCTCCACCGCTTCCTTGAACCCACCCGCGTAGGCCAGCTGAACACCGATTCGCATCCCTCACACATACCAGGGTTTTTTCCGGTGGCAGGACGTGTCAGAAACAGGAAGACCGTCCACTCTCAGGTAGAAATTATGGAGGATCACGAGGTATCAGCATGTTAACGCCTGTGAGCTTTGGAAACGCCGAAAAATATTTGACCAAGGTGCTTGTGTCTTAAGTTACTCACGGTTAGTGTTCGGTCTCACATCAGTGAATAAGTGTGAATCCAGGAGCAACACGGCAGCGTCACGGCTTCTCGAGGCGCCTGCCGAGGGCGGCACCTCACAAAAGGAGATGGCTGTGCAGCAAACCCTTCGCCCCTACGTCACCGCCGGTATCGCGATCGTCGGCTCCGGCCTGATCGCCGCCACCCCGGTCGTGGCTACCCCGCTGGCCGGTGGCCCCACCATCCGAGATGTCGCACTCACCGCGGGCGGGCTTCCCGATCTGCTCGCGCCGTGGACGGCGGTGTTCAACGAGGCCTCGGAGAACGCGACGATCCTCGCCCAGAACTACTTCCTGGCCCCCGGGGTGGCGTTCCAGCAGATCCTGGCCAACCAGACCCAGTACTGGCAGGAGATCCTCGACGACCCGTCGAAGATCCCGGACGTGATGCAGCAGATCCAGAGCAACCTGGACGCGGTGCTGACGGGCTACACCTTGCAGAACGCCTCCGGGAGCCTCGGGTTGAGCGGTTTGGAGGGCACCATCGGCGCGGTGGGGGTGCACACCCTCAGCGGAACGGATCTGAACACCTTCGCCCTCGGTCACGACGCGCTCTTCGGCCTGCTGCCACAGTTCCTGCCTGCCGACATGGCCGATGTGGCGACGCCGATCGTGAACTTCCTGGCCTCACCGCTCAGCGCCATCATCATCGGGTCGCTGGGGCCGGCCATCAGCCCCTGGGTCGCGATGATGAACAGCATCCAAGACGGTGATGGCCTCAACCAGATCATGGCCAGCTGGCTTGACGGCTACCTCAACGGCGCCACCCTCAACCTCGACAGCCTGCTTCCCCTGATCGCCAGCACCGGCTTGCTCCCGGAGGGCACCGACATCACCCACCTGGAGTTCGCTTTCGGTGGTCTCCTGACCCCGGGCGAGGTGGCGGTAGGCCCCTACCAGGTGACCGATGCCGACGGCAATCTCATCGACGTTCCCGCGGTCGGGGGCTCGATCTTCAACAGCCTCGGCATCACGCTGCAGACAGGCATCCTGCCGGGCGTGCCCATCGCAATTGACGGCTACGGCGTCGGCCCGATCGCGGCCATGCAGGCCTGGGGACAGATCGTCGGTTCGCTGCTCGGTTCGGGCTGGACAGGCAAGGGGCCCGTCGAGGTCGCGCCGCCGTGGACGGGGATCGACTTCCCGATCGTGCCCGACGATTGGTTCGACGACGGCGGTGCGGGTGCCGGTGCGTCAACCGACTTCCTCGCTGACCTGGCGGGGCTCCTCGGCTTCGATGCCTGAGCCGGCCCCGCGCACTAGTTCCGAGATTCCCTCTAACAACTTTCAGCACTGCATTCCAGAACCGCTTCACAGGAGAGGTGTTCGCAAATGAGTCGTCGTCACAGCAGTAGCCAGCCTGATAACACCGGAGCGCGGTACCGCAAGCGGGTGATCGGTGCCACCAGCGCGGTCGGCGCGTTCCTGGCTTTTGGGATGGCCCCGTTAGCCGCCGCGCCGACCGCGCATGCCGATGGCGATTTCGATCTCGGCGACCTCTTCGGCGATCTGTTCAGTTCGTGGTCCACGACGGACTCCGGTGACACCGCAGCCACCTGGGACCTCAGTGCCCTGTTCGGTGCGGCTGACCCCGGCAGCGCCGCCGGTGACCCGTTCTCCTGGACCGGGATCATGGACCAGTGGTTCTACGAGCCGCTGCACAGCATCGCCCAGCTCTGGATCACCAACCCGTTTGGTGAAGCGGTCAACGGGATGATCAACCAGTGGTCCGGCATGTACCTGATCGGCAACGGCGTTGCCGGTACCGAGGACAACCCCAACGGTGGTGACGGCGGACTGTGGTTCGGCGACGGCGGCGCCGGCTGGAGCAGTGACCAAGCCGGCGTGGCCGGCGGCGACGGCGGCTCCGCGCTCGGCTGGCTGGGCAACGGTGGTGACGGTGGCGCGGGCGGTGCCGGTGCGGCTGGCGGTGACGGCGGCGCCGGCGGTTGGTTCATGGGCCACGGCGGCGCCGGCGGTGCCGGTGGTGCCGCGACCGTCGCGGGCGGTTTCGGTGGCGCAGGCGGTGACGGCGGCGCGGCGGCGGCCTGGTACTTCGGCAACGGCGGGGCCGGCGGCGCTGGCGGCGCCGGCATGAACGGCACCACGAACGTCACCGGCACGGGTATGAGTGGTGGCCAGGGCGGCAACGGTGGTGCCGGCGGCCGCAGCGGTTACATGTTCGGCGATGGCGGCCAGGGCGGCGCCGGTGGTGCTGCCGGAAACGGCGGTAACGGCACGACCGGTGCGACCGATGGTCTGGCCGGCGGTACCGGCGGCAACGGCGGCAACGGTGGAGCCGGCGGTGCCCGCGGCTCCGATTACTACGCCAGCTCGTTCTTCGGCAGCGCCGGGGCGAGCGGTGACGGCGCCAACGGCGGTAACGGCGGCGCCGGTGGGGAGGCCGCCAAGGACGGGGCCGGTGACTACCTCGGCCAAGGCGGCGGCGGTGGTACCGGCGGTGCCGGCGGCAGTGGTGAGCACGGCGGCAACGGCGGCACCGGTGGTAACGGCGGTGATGGCAACGGCCTCAACAAGACAGACCCCACCGTTCCCTACAGCACTGGAGGACAGGGCGGTACGGGCGGCCAGGGCGGTAACTCGCTGGGCGCCAACACCGGCGGCACCGGCGGTGACGGCGGCAAGGGCGGCCTGGGCGCCGTGGGCTTCGGCGGTCAGGGCGGCACCGGCGGCCAGGGCGGCGACAGTGACAGCGGCACTGGCGGCGCCGGCGGCAACGGCGGCGTCGCCGGCAACGGCGCCACCAATGACAACACCGTCGCCACCACTGGTGGGCAGGGCGGCTACGGCGGCCAGGGCGGCAACAGCAACACCGGCACCAGCGGCGCCGGCGGCAACGGTGCGGCCGGCGGAAACGGGACGCTGCGCGGCGGCAACGGCGGTGGCGGTGGCGGCGGCGGCTACAGCCAGACCGGCAACGGCGGCAATGGCGGCAATGGCGGTGCGGCCGGCAAGGGCCTGGGCTGGAACGACGGCACCACGACCTGGAGCGCGGGCGGCAACGGCGGATCCGGCGGCACCGGCGGCATGTCGGGTGGGACCGGTAACGGCGGTAACGGTGGTGCCGCTGCGGCCGGTGCCGACGGCGCGACCGGCGCAGGCGTGGTCAGCATCGGCGGCATGGGCGGATCCGGCGGTGCCGGTGGCTCGACCAGCGGCGGGACCGCGGGCGCAGGAGCTGACGGTGGTGCCGGCGGCAACGGCACCGCGTCCGGCGGCGAAGGCGGGCGCGGCGGTGACGGTGGCCCCGGCTACCAGGGCCTTGCCACCAAGTCCGGCGGCGGTGCGGGAGGCAATGGCGGCGCGGGCGGTAACAGCGGCGGCGTCGCCACGCCGGACGACGCACCTGCCGGCTTCGGCACCAGCCACGCCGGTACCGGCGGGGCCGGTGGTGCCGGCGGCTCAGCGTCCTACAGTGCGGCCGGCGGTCAGGGCGGTAACGGTGGCACCGGTGGAGCCGGAAGCGGATCGATCGACGGCGGCACCGGCGGCGCGGGTGGCGCCGGCGGTAACGGTGTCACCGCGGGCAACGCCGGCAATGGCGGTGCCGGTGGTACCGCTGCTGCCGGTAACGGTGGCACCGGTGGTGCCGGTGGCACCGGCGGCACTGCTGACGACGGGGCCGCCGGCATCAGCGGCATACCAGTGCTCCCCGGCGGCGCGAACACCGCTGGTGGCAACGGCGGTAACGGCGCGGCCGGTGGCACCGGCGGTAACGGTGGCGTCGGCGGCGCGTCCACCAGCGGAACCGGCGGCAACGGGGGTGCTGGCGGCACCGGCGGCGACGGCGGCGGTGGCGGTGCCGGCGGTCCTGGCGGAACCAACCCCGACACCGGCAACGGCTACAACGGCGGTAACGGTGGCAACGGTGGCAACGGCGGTACCGGTGGCAATGGCGGCGGCCACGGCACCGGCGGCGCCGGCAACGGCACCGGCGGC
Source organism: Mycolicibacter heraklionensis (assembly GCF_019645815.1). Lineage (NCBI taxonomy): Bacteria > Bacillati > Actinomycetota > Actinomycetes > Mycobacteriales > Mycobacteriaceae > Mycobacterium > Mycobacterium heraklionense. The sequence continues at coordinate 3,885,513 of NZ_CP080997.1, read as the reverse complement.
GCCGCGGGCAGCGGCGGCAACGCCGGCGCGGCGGGTGCCGCTGGTCCGGGCGGTGCGGCCACCGGTACCGGAACGCCCGGCGCCGACGGCGCGGCCGGCAGCGCCGGAACCACTGGCGGGTCGGGTACGCCCGGCACCTAGCCGACTGCACAGCGCGACCATGGTCGCCGGGTCCCTTCGGGCTCGGCGACCATGGTCGTTTTTGGGGTCAGTACGGCATTCCGTCCGCGCGAGCGCGAGTGTCCCACCGCGACTTGTCCGGCCTTAGAGCCAGGTATGACCTCGGAGAGTCCACTCCAGGGGCTTCTTGCGCACCTGTCTGAACCATTAATCCACCGACGAATCCACGCCGCGAAGCGGACATAAGTTATCGGCTATGAGGATTTCCCCCGGTCCGAGTGTCCGTGGCGCCCCAATCCTCATCCCTCAGTTCATTCACAGCATGTCGGATAAGTCTACTTACGTGAACGGTTCTTCCGGAGGGCGGGATTCGGATCTTTTGGCGACGAAGTGGCAGATAATCGCAGTTCATGGATGGTTATTGGCGGCCGAACCGAGGTAGGGGTCACGTTTGGGGCCGCCGTTGAGGCGCCTCACGTTCCCGGTTGCTTCTAAGTTAAATATTAGATATGTTCCCCGTGGTCCTACCTGCGCCTCAGGGTGCGGCGACAAGTTGTGAGGAGAAATTTTGATGCAGCAAGCACTTCGGCCCTACGCCACCGCCGGTGTCGCGATCGTGGGCGCAAGCCTGATCGCTGTCACCCCCGGCGTGACGCCGTCGACCCAAACGGCCCTCGCACGTGACTTTGCGTTGACCGCCGACTTCAGCCTCTCCGACCTCACCGACCCGTACGTCGCGGCCTACAACACCGCTCAGGACAACATCGCGCGGATGATGGCCTCTTACGACGCGGCGCCCAACATCGGTTTCACCCAGGCCATGAACAACCTGACCGGCTACATCCAGAGCATGACCGACGACCCGTCGACCATCCCGGCGATGATGAACGCGATCCAGACCGACCTCAAGAACGCGTGGTCGGCGATCACGTTGATGAGCGCCTCGCAGGACACCATCAACGACGTCATCCGCCACACCATGGACAGCAGCTACCTGGCGGGCAACCTGAGCGGTGGCCACGAAATCATCTTCAACCAGGTCCCGGGCTTCCTGCCGGAAGATCAGGCCGCGACGCTCACCCCGATCATCAACTTCCTGGGCTCGCCGATGAGCGCCCTCATGCTCGCCTCGGTGAGTCCCTGGATCGCGCCCTGGGTCGCCTTGGGTAACAGCTGGGACGACATCAGTGAAGCGCTGCGCGACGGTGACACGTCCACCGCGCTGCAGGGCCTGATCAACATCCCGGCGAACATGTTCGACGCCTCGCTCAACGGCGCCACTCTCAACCTGGACAGTCTGTTGCCGTCGATCAACGATGCGGGCCTACTCCCGGGCAACATGGAGATGACCCACCTGGACTTCGCGTTCGGCGGGTGGTTCAGCACCGGCGGGCACGTCACTGCCGACCCGATGCGCATCCTGGACGCCGACGGGAACGAGATCGGCCAGGCGCCGGCCTCCGGCGGCTCGATCTTCAACAGCGTCGGCTTCGACATCTCCGGCATCCCGGTGGTCGGCAACATCCACGCGCCCAGTGACGCGATCGGGCCCCTCGGTGCCTGGCTGGGTCTGTCCCAGGTCATCGGCTCGCAGCTGGGCTGGGGTTCGTGGAGTGGCAAGGACCCCATCTTCAGCATTCCGGCACCGGAGGGCTACGTCGTCGATGACGGCGGCATCGACGACGGTGGCGCGGGCAGCGCGATGGCCGACAGCTTCAGCTTCGGCGACCTGTTCGCTGACCTTGGCCTGGCCGGCTGATCCTTCGCCCCTTCCCCCAGCAACTTCCACTACTAGCCGAACTTTTCATCAGGAGAGGTATTCGCAATGACTCGTCGTCACACCGGTAGTCAGCCGGGTTCAGAAGCTCAGGCCGGAGCGCGGCGCGGCCACCGGGCGGTCGGCACCGGCAGCGCGGTCGCAGCGTTCTTGGCGTTCGGGGTGGCCCCACTGGCCGGCGCGCCGGATGCCCAAGCCGACGGCTTTGAGGATCTGTTCGACTTCAGTTGGCTCACCCCGGCCGACGTGACCTCGGACGTCGACCCCGGAATCGCCGCCTTCGATCCCGCTGCCTTCGACATGATCAGCATCATCGACCAGTGGTTCTACACCCCGCTGCACATGGGCATGACCGCCTGGATCGACAGCGACTTCGGCGCGATGGTCAACAACGCCATCAACGAGATGTCCGGGCAATACCTGATCGGTAATGGCGCAGCCGGCACGGAGCTCAACCCCGACGGTGGCGACGGCGGGTTGTGGTTCGGCGATGGTGGTGCCGGCTGGAACAGCGACGTCGACGGCGTAGCCGGCGGCAACGGCGGCGACGCCCTCGGCTGGCTGGGCAACGGCGGCGACGGCGGGGCCGGCGGGTTCGGCGCTGCCGGTGGCGACGGTGGCGCGAGCGCCTGGGGCCTGGGTCACGGCGGCGTCGGCGGCGCCGGCGGTGTGGGCGGCGACGGCGGCGACGGTGGCGCCTCGGTGGCCTGGCTCTTCGGCAACGGCGGCGTCGGCGGTGCCGGTGGCGACGGCGTGGCCGGCAGCTTCGCCAACGGCGGCAACGGCAACGGCACCGCCGGCGGTAACGGTGGTGCCGGCGGACGCGGCGCCTTCAACCTCGGCAACGGCGGCGACGGCGGCAAGGCCGGCGCCGGCGGTAACGGCGCTGCCGGCACCGCCGATCACGTCAACGGTGGCAACGGTGGCGCCGGTGGTGCCGGTGGCGCGGCCGGCAGCAACTTCTGGGAGCAGGGCCACGCCGGTACCGGAGCTGCTGGAGGCGCGGCCGGCAACGGAGGCAACGGTTTCAAGGACGAAGACGGCAACTTCCTCGGCAACGGGGGTAATGGCGGTGCCGGTGGTGCCGGCGGCAGCAGCGGTGACCCCATGAGCAGCACCAGCGGCGGTGTGGCCGGTAACGGTGCTGCTGGTGGTTTCGGCGGTGATGGTCTCAAGGGCGGCAACGGTGGCGCCGGCGGCGCTGGCGCCAATGCCGGCGACGGCACGGGTGGCACCGGTGGCGTCGGTGGTGCCGGTGGTGCCGGCGTCACCAACGGTGGTAACGGTGGCGTCGGTGGCGCTGCTGGTTCCTCGACCGGATCCCACGCAGGCGCCGCCGGCGGTGACGGTGGTCGCGGCGGTGACGCCAGCGGCGCTGCCAATGTCCAAGGTGTTGCCGGCAACGGCGGCAACGGTGGTGCCGGCGGGGCCGGAGCCAGCGGGCCCGCCGGGGCAGGTGGCAAGGGTGGCGCGGGCGGTAACGGTGCCACCGATGACGACACCATCCAAACCTTCGGCGGCAACGGGGGTAACGGCGGCACCGGTGGTACGCCCGGCTCCGGCGTCGGCGGCACCGGGGGTAACGGCGGCGCCGGCGGTAATGGCACCGTGGGCGCCGGCGGCGGCCTGCTCTCCGGCAACCACGCTCAAGGTGGTAACGGCGGTGGCGGCGGGGGTACCGGCCTGACCGGCGCGGGAACCGCCGGCAACGGCGGTGATGGCGGTGCCGGTGGTACCGGCACCGGCTGGCGCGACGTCAACGGCGACCACTTCACCGCCGGCACCGTCTACAGCGTCGGCGGCAACGGCGGTAACGGCGGGGCTGGCCCATCCTCCACGGCCGGTACCGGCGCCACCGGCGGTGACGGCGGCGCCGGCGGCAACGGTGCGGCCACCGGGGTAAGCATCGGCGGCAACGGCGGCAATGGCGGCAGCAGTGCGGTCGGTGTCGGCGGTGCCGGCGGTAACGGTGGCAATGGCACCGCCAGTGGCGGCAACGGCGGCAATGGCGCCAGCGGTGGCGCCGGTGCGGCCGGCGGCGCGGGTGGTAACGGCGGCAACAGCGCCGGAACTGCGGTACCGACCAACAACATCGGGGTCGCACCCAGTCACGCCGGTAACGGCGGTAACGGCGGTACCGGCGGCGCCAACGGGATCGGCGGCGCCGGCGGCAACGGCGGTAACGGCGCCGTCGCGGTCAACGGCGGCAACGGCGGCAACGGTGGCACTGGCGGTGCGGGCGCCGCCGGCGGTACCGGTGGCAACGGTGGCACGGCGGATGCCGGTAACGGTGGCAACGGCGGCAACGGTGGAGTCGGCGGCACGGGTAGCACCGGTACCGCGGGTGCAACCGGCGCGACCGCCACCGACACCGAGGCCGGCACGGCTGGCGGCAACGGTGGCAACGGATCCGCCGGTGGAGCGGGTGGCACCGGTGGTAACGGCGGCACCTCGAACACCGGCACCGGCGGTAACGGCGGCGCCGCGGGCAAGGGCGGGAACGGCGGGACCGGCGGTGCCGGCGGGACCGGCGGCGTGGACAACGCCGGCAACGGCTTGGCCGGCGGAACCGGCGGTGACGGTGGTGCCGGCGGCGCCGCGGGAACCGCGGGCAATGGCGGCGCCAGCACCAGCGGAACCGCAGGCAACACCGGCGCCGGCGCGCTGGACGGCAACGGCGGCGCAGGCGGCCGGGGTGGCACCGGTGGGGCCGGCGTCGCCGGAACTGCCGGCGCGGACGGCACGACCGAGGCCGGAGGCACCGGCACGACCGGTGGCAACGGTGGTGCCGCAGGACAAGGCGGTAACGGCGGCACTTCGGGCACCGGTAACGGCGGTGCCGGCGGGGCCGGTGGCACTGGTGGCACTGGTGGCGTCGGTGGCGCCGGTGGGGCTGGTGGCGCCGACGCCAGCGGCAACGGCCTGGACGGTGGGAGCGGCGGGCTCGGCGGCAACGGCGGTGTTGCCGGCTCCGGTGGACACGGCGGCGCGAGCACCTCTGGCACCAACGGCGGTAACGGCGCCGGTGGTGTGGGCGGTGCCGGCGGCAAGGGCGGCGTCGGCGGTGCCGGCGGTGCGGCGAGCGGCGCCGGTCATACCGCCGGCGACGGTGGTAGCGCCGGTGCCGGCGGCAATGGCGGCACCGGTGGCGCGGGCACCGATGGCAGCGCCGGTGGCAAGGGCGGCGCTGGTGCAGCCGGTGGGGTCGGTGGAGCCGGTGGTGCCGGCACCGATGGGGCCGCTGGCGGCAACGGCGCCAACGGCGGCCACGGCGGCAACGGCGGCACCGGTGGCGCGAGCACCGGAACTCCCGGCGCCGGCGGGGCACTCGGTAAGGGTGGCGCCGGCGGCGCGGCTGGTACCGGTACACCGGATGGAACCGGTGGTACGGCCGGCGCCGACGGCACAGCGGGCGCAGCCGGCTAGACGCCAACCGACAATGGCAACGGCCGCCGAGTCTGAAAAGACTCGGCGGCCGTTGCCATTCCTGCAGACGCGACGCCCGGGTGCGAATGTCAACTGAGCCCGTGGATTCGAAACTAAAAGCCTCAGCATTCCCTCATCGGAGAAGGGTTTTCATCAAAACGGACGGACTGTCGCAAAATATAATCTTGCGCACACGTCAATAGGTGTGGAACCGCTGAAAACCTGGTGTGAGCTGTAGTTATCCGGAAACTATTGGTGTATAGGAGGTCGAAGTTCCGGGGTCTCCCGCTCGATTTCGGCGAATTTTCTCGATCCGTACATTCGCATCGTTTCTCAGCCTAATGTCAGTTATGTTGCATGAATTGGTATGGCGCCTAAGGGGCGCGCACTGAAAATTTGAGGAGATGTCGATGCACCAATCACTTCGTCCCTACGTCACCGCGGGTGTAGCGGTGCTGGGCGCCAGCACGATCGCTGTCACTCCCGTGGTCGCCGCTTCGGCCGTCGAGCATTCCCCCGCGCTGCGGCTCACCGCCGGCGAGGGCTTCTTCGGCGCCTGGCAGGACGTCTTCAACACCGCGTCCGCCAATGCCACGCAGCTCGCCAACAACTTCCTGATCGCCCCCGAAGTGGGGCTGCAGCAGTTCATCGTCAACCAGCAAGCCCTCTGGGGGGAGGTCTCCGACGGCACCAAGACCATCCAGGACGCGCTCACTGAGATTCAGGGCAACTTCCAGATGCTCGGGTCGGCGCTGACGCTGAACGTCGACACGTCCGAGGACGCCGGCAAGGCCATCTGGGATGCGGTGACCCCGCATACCCTCGACGGGTTGCGCGGCCTCATGGTCAGCCTGTTGCCCGGCTTCCTGCCCGAAGACTCCGGGATCGACCCCGATCAGGTGACCGACATTCTGCAGTTCCTGTCGTCGCCGTTGAGCGCCATGCTGATCGGGTCCCTGGGGCCGTCTATCAGCCCGCTGGTGGCATTGGTCAACAGCGTCACCGACGTCTCCAATGCGCTGAACGGTGACACCCCGGACTTCGAGGCGGCGTTCAACGATCTACTCAATATTCCCGCCAATATGGTCAACGGATTCCTCAACGGCGCCGACCTGAATCTCGATGCGCTGGTGCCGACCATCAACGACGCGGGCCTGCTGCCGGAGGGCATGGAGCTCACCGCGCTCGACTTTGCGTTTGGTGGGCTATTGAGCCCCGGCATCGCGGGCGGGGCCGGCGACCAGGGCACCTACACCTTTGCCGATGGCACCACGGTGGACCCGGTGGGCGGGTCGATCTTCAACAGCTTGGGTCTGACGCTCACCGGTGTCCCGATCCTTGACACGCTGACCCTCGACAGCGTGCCCATCGGTCCGATCGCGGCGATGGAGCAGTGGTCGCAGGTCATGGGGGTGCTGCTCGGCGATAACTGGGATGGCAAGGGCGCCGAGCAGATTCCGCCCCTTTTCGGGCTCGACCCGATCGGCGACATGTTGTCCGACGTCTAGACACACCACAGCGGTTGCGGCCGTCGGGTTCCCGCCCGGCGGCCGCGATCGCTTCCAGCGCGCTACTTGAACAGCGCGGCGATCTTCTCTTCCGGGCCCACCGGCTCCGGCAGTGCGTCGAGTGCCTCGGTCCGGGGCAGGGCCACCTGCGGGTTGGCGAAGTCTCGGAAGGTCTTGTCGCCCACCAGTTGCGCCAGCAGGTATCCGGCCAGCAGGGCCCGCACCCGCCGCTGGGTGCGCCGGTCCGAGGTCGGCAAGCCGAAGAATCCGGTCAGCCGGCGGCCCTGCGGCAAACCGGCCGGCGACACCTTGCCGATCACTCGCAGCGTGGAAAGCTGCCACGCATGCGCCAGCTCGATCGCGTTGGAACGCAATGCTTTCGGATCGTCGGGGCTGCTGAACACCACGCCCGGCACGTCCAGCGTCAACGCCGCCTGCTCGGCGGGCGGTGTGGTGACGGTCGGAAAAATTGCTGCCACCGCTTTGGGTTTGACAGACAACGTGGTCGCAGCGAGTACCGCAGCCGAACCGCCGAAGCCGTGACCGGCCACCGCGAGTCGGTCGCGGTCGACGCTGATCCGGCCCGGCCCCAACCGGACGTCGGTGGCAATTTCCAGGGCGCGGCCCAGGTCAGCGGCCAGGTCCAGCACCGACGGAGCCAGCCCCCGCCCGGTGTCGGGCGCCGCCGCCACGATGCCCCAGGAAGCCAGGTGCTCCAGCAATCCGGCGTAGCGATCGGCCCCGGTCAGCCAGTCGTGGCCGAAGGCCACCGCCGGAAGGCGGTAGCCGGACTGTGGGGTGTACACCACTCCGGCCAGGCCGGCGTAGGCCAGATCCCCGCGTAGGACGCGATGCGGGCCGGGTCGGGTCAACGCGGCGTAAAGGCGCTTGATGCTGGCCATCCGATGACGGTAACGCACGCCGGAGCGGACGTTGAGCTCTCAGCCCTGCCGTGCCTTCCAGTACTGCAGCGCCACCGCCCGCTGGGCTGCGGCGGCGGCCTGGGCCGCCGCCATGGGCTCAGCGGGACCGGCGCCGGAGTCCTGCGCCGCCCGCCATTGCGCCAGCGCGGTGAACTCTCCGTCGAGGAACTTCTGCCGAGCGGCCTGTCGTTGGATCTTGCCGCTGGAGGTGGTCGGGATCGAGCCCGGCTCAACCAGGACGACGGCGTGTGGCCCGATTCCGTGGTGGCGGGCGATAGCCGCGTTGATCGCGTCCAGCACGCCGGTGGCGTCACCGGCCGATCGGACCTCTTGTACCACCACGAGTTGTTCCCCGGCACCGGGTTTCGGCGCCACCGAGAAGGCCGCACCGCGGCCGGACAGCAGCGCCGGATGGCTGCCCTGCACCGTCTTTTCGATGTCGTTGGGGTAGTAGTTGTTGCCGCGGAGAATGATCAGGTCTTTGCAGCGTCCGGTGATGAACACCTCGCCTTCTCGCAGGAAGCCCAGATCCCCGGTGCGCAGGAAGGGCCCTTCGCCGGTCTCGGCCAGGTATGCGCCGAACGTCTGCTCGGTGTCCTCCGGTTTGCCCCGGTAACCGTGGGCCACGCACGGACCCGAAATCCAGATCTCGCCGATCTGCTCGGCGTCGCGGCGCCGGCGAGTCTCCGGGTCGGCGATCACGATCTGCTGACCGCCTCGGGGGCGACCGCACCCCACCAGCTCCACGACACCGGGATCGTCGTCGGCGGCGTCGGTGATTTCGACGACCCGATCTTCGCCCAGCGCCTTGCGGTCGATGTGTCGGACTACCGGCGCGGCGGCGTCCGATCCACCCGAGACCAGCAGGGTGGCCTCGGCCAAGCCGTACACCGGTAGGAAAGCCTCCGGCCGGAATCCGGCGGGCGCGAAAGCCTCGGCGAAGGCGCGCAGGGTGCTGGCCTGTACCGGCTCGGCGCCGTTCATCGCGGTCGACCATTGCGACAGGTCCAGCGCCGCGCGCTCCTCGGCGGTGCTGCGTTCGACGCACAGCTGGTAGGCGAAATTCGGTGCGGTGGCGATGGTGGCGCGGTATCGGGACATGGCCTCCAGCCAGCGCATCGGGCGGGTGATGAAGCCTGCCGGCGACATCAGCACCGTGGTGCCGCCGACGTACACGCTCTGCAGGATGCCGCCGATCAAGCCCATGTCGTGGTGTTGGGGCAGCCAGCACACCGCGACCTTCTGGTCGTCGCCGCCCCACGCCTCGTGGATCGCAACCAGGTTCGCCAGTAGGTTGCCGTGCGTCACCACGACGCCCTTGGGTGCCCTGGTAGAGCCGGAGGTGTATTGCAGGGTGGCGGTGGTGTCGCCGTCGATGTCTGGCGGTTCCCAGCTGTCCGGGTCCGCGCCGGGATCCTCTGGGGCCAGCCACCGCAGGGGGCGCCTGGTCATACCGTCGACCTGTGCCTTGACCCTGTCTTGCGTGGTGGCGTCCGCCAGGGCGAAACCGGCTCGCGCGTCGGGGGCGATCAGCGTCAACCGCCCGAGCCGGTCCTGCACCGGCACGGCAACCGCGCCGGCGTACAGGCAGCCGAAGTAGGCCGCGACGCTGTCGAGACCCGGCCGGCAGACGACAAGCACACGACGTCCCGCCGCTCCCTGTTGTTGCAGATCCGCCGCGATCGCCCGCGCGCTGCGGTCGAGTTCGGCGTAGGTCAGCTGACTGTGTTCCTCCAGGCCATCCGGGGCGAACACGAACGCGACTTTGTCCCGATAGCGGTCTGCCTGCTGACGCAGCAGTTCCACCAGGGTGCGTGCGGTGGCTGGGCTGTCCTCTGGCATGTCGTCACCTAGACCGTCGTTTCCTGGCCGACCCCGCCGCGGGTCGTCGCGCGGCTTCCCAACATAACCGCTGTGGGCTCGAGCCGAGCTGAGTTAGCTGCGACGTTCTGGGAGCAGCCCAAGAAATCAGATGCCCGAAAAGCCCGCATCGGTGGCGAAACAGCACACCAAGATGCCGGAAATCTGGGACCGAGGCCTTGTGTCACAGCTTTCTATTATCTATGATCTTAGTCACACTCAGTTTTTTCCACTGTCACGACACTGGATGTTGAGGAGTTGGTCAAATGAATCCGACATTGCGTCCCTTTGTCACCGCCGGCGTTGCGCTGGTAGGTGCCGGTCTGATCACTGTCACGCCGGTGGCCACGCCCATGATCGAGGCGCACGCGATGCATGACGTCGCTCTGACCGCCGACCTCGATTTCACCGGAGCGTGGGCCGACGCCTTCAATACCGCGGAAGTCAACTTCGGGCACCTGCAGACCGCGATGCAGGACGCCAACAGCGCACTGAGCGACGCGCTGAGCAACGCCGATCTGAGCAACCTGGACTTCGAGCAGCTGGGTGCCGCCCTGACGTTCCTGGGTGGCGACCAGAAGGGCTTCCTTAACCCGCTGGCTGAATTTACGACGAGCCTCCCCTCGGGCGACGGCGGGATTGGGAGCCCAGGCTTCTTCCTGGGCAACTTCTTGCTCTACGGCCTGCTCAGCAACCAAGGGGAAGCCTTGGCTCCCGGGCTCATTCCGGCAATTCCCGACCCGATCCCGGAGATCGTCCAAGTCCTGACCTCGCCGCTGTCCGGTGTGCTGATCGGCGCCCTGGGGCCGTCCCTGTCGCCGCTGGTGGCGCTGATCAACAGCATCGAAGCCATCAGCGCCAATCTCGGCGGCGACAACCCAGACACCACGGCAGCGTTGCAGGAGCTGATCAACATCCCGGCCAATATGTTCAACGGCCTACTCAACGGCGCCACGCTCAACCTGGATTTCCTGATCCCGACGGTCACCGAAGCCGGCCTGCTGCCGGAGGGCGTTGACATTTCCGGCCTGAGCTTCGCCTTCGGCGGGCTGCTGTCCCCGGGAGAAGTCGGCGGCAATATCGATGCTTTGTCCGCGTCCGAACTTCCTCCGCCCATCTACGGTGGCGGCTCGATCCTCAACGCGCTCGGTATCACCGTTTCGGTCACCGATCCGCTCACCCTCGACCTGACATTCGGCCCGGGTCAGGGGGTCGGGTTGACCGGCGCGCTAGCCGGCTTGGAGCAGGTGCTCGCATTGCTGCTCAGCGGCAACTTGGACTTCGACGGGCCGCCTCCCGCGGATGCCCCGGATCCTGCGGCTGCTAGCGACTTCGACTTCGGAGCCCTGTTGGCCGACCTGTTCGGTGGGTCGCAGTAACGATCTGAGGAGATCGCCTGCGCCGGTCTGGCGGCGGCGTGCATAGCCGCCGCTGACCTGCGCGATTGCCTGGTGTGGGCTGCGGGTGCACTACCCTGAACAGCTATGTGTGGAATCGTCGGCTACGTCGGGCAACGGCCTGCTCGCGACGTGGTCGTCGAGGCCCTGCGCCGCATGGAATACCGCGGTTACGACTCCGCTGGAATCGCCGTCGTCGACGGGATCGGGCAGCTGACCGTCCGGCGCCGTGCCGGCCGGCTGGCCAACCTGGAAGCCGAACTGGCCGCGACCGATCCCGCGCTGCTGGCCGGGGGCACCGGCCTGGGCCATACCCGCTGGGCCACCCACGGCCGTCCCACCGACCACAACGCCCACCCGCACTGCGACACGGCCGGCAAGTTCGCCGTGGTGCACAACGGCATCATCGAGAACTTCGCCGTGCTGCGCGACGAGCTGGAACGCGCCGGGGTGGAGTTCACCAGCGAGACCGACAGCGAGGTGACCGTCCACCTGCTGGCGCGCCAGTACCGCGACGGCGACACCGCCGGGGACTTCGTGGCCTCCGCGCTGGCGGTGCTGCGCCGGCTCGAGGGTCACTTCACCGTGGTGTTCGCCCACGCCGACGAGCCGGGCACGATCGTGGCGGCGCGTCGGTCCACCCCGCTGGTGGTCGGGATCGGTGACGGCGAGATGTTCCTGGGCTCGGATGTGGCGGCGTTCATCCCCTTCACCCGCGAAGCCGTCGAGCTGGGGCAGGACCAGGCCGTGGTCATCACCGCCGACAGCTACCGCATCACCGACTTCCACGGCACCGACGACGCCGCCAACGCCAGGCGTTTTCACATCGACTGGGACCTGTCGGCCGCCGAGAAGGGCGGCTACGAGTACTTCATGCTCAAAGAGATCGCCGAGCAGCCCACCGCGGTGGCCGAGACGCTGTTGGGGCACTTCGAGGACGGCCGGATCGTGCTCGACGAGCAGCGCTTGAGCGACCAGGAGCTGCGCGAGATCGACAAGGTGTTCGTCGTGGCCTGCGGCACCGCGTACCACTCCGGCCTGTTGGCCAAGTACGCGATCGAGCACTGGACGCGGCTGCCGGTGGAAGTCGAACTGGCCAGCGAGTTCCGTTACCGCGACCCGGTGCTGGACCGCAGCACCCTGGTGGTGGCGATCAGCCAGTCCGGCGAAACCGCCGACACCCTGGAGGCTGTGCGGCACGCCAAGGAGCAGAAGGCCAAGGTGCTCGCGGTCTGCAACACCAACGGCTCGCAGATCCCGCGCGAGTGCGACGCGGTGCTCTACACCCGTGCCGGGCCGGAGATCGGTGTCGCGTCGACGAAGACGTTCCTGGCGCAGATCACCGCGAACTACCTGGTCGGTCTGGCGCTGGCACAGGCCCGGGGCACCAAGTACCCCGACGAGGTCGAGCACGAGTACCGGCAGCTGGAGGCGATGCCCGAACTGGTGTCGCATGTGCTGGCAGGCATCGACTCGGTCGCCGAGTTGGCCCGGCAGTTCGCGTCGTCGAGCGCGGTGCTCTTTCTCGGCCGCCACGTCGGCTACCCGGTGGCGCTGGAAGGCGCGCTCAAGCTCAAAGAACTCGCGTACATGCACGCCGAAGGTTTTGCCGCCGGTGAACTCAAGCACGGTCCGATCGCCCTGATCGAGGATGACCTGCCGGTGATCGTCGTGATGCCTTCGCCGAAGAACGCGGCGATGTTGCACTCCAAGCTGCTCTCCAACATTCGCGAGATCCAGGCCCGCGGTGCCGTCACCATCGTGATCGCCGAAGAGGGCGACGAGACGGTGCGCCCCTACGCCGACCACTTGATCGAAATCCCTGCGGTGTCAACGCTGTACCAGCCGCTGCTGTCGACCATCCCCCTGCAGGTGTTTGCTGCCGGGGTGGCGCAGGCCCGCGGCTACGACGTGGACAAGCCGCGCAACCTGGCCAAGTCAGTCACCGTCGAGTAGCGGGAGCCTTCAGTGCGTCAATTGTTGGCGGTGGTGTGCGCCGCGATAGCTGTGTTTACCCAGGTGCCGAATGCTGTTGCGGCGAACGAGGTTCCCGACCTCGATCCGCTCTTCGACGACAGCGGACCGCTGCCCGGCTCGGTCGGTGACCTGACCGGAATCCCGGATCTGGCGTTCACCACCCCGTCGGGCCTGGCCTGCCGAAAGAGTCGCGGCAAAGTGACGCACAGTGTGGCCTGTGCCGGGAATCTCGTGGGCGCCCCGGCGGGAACCCGCAGCGTCAGCCTTGGGACCGTATATGCCGACGGCAACGGTCCGGCGCAGTTCATGCCGATGGCGCCTGCCGGGCTCCTCGGCGATCCCGCAAAGGTTCCGTCGATCATGTTGGCGCCCGGCCACAAGATCGTGTTCTGGGATTTCTCGCCCACCGAATCGCTGGTCTGCGGTGCACCGATGGGTACCGAGGTGGCCTGCGTGCTCAAGGCCGCGCGCGAGAGCGGCGGCAAGAGCGGTGGCCCGGCGGTGACCCACGGATTCGTCATTTCGGCGCCGCACAGCGAAGTCTTCTAACGCGGCACAGTTCCCGGCAACATCGACAGCCAACGGCGGTTCAGTTGTTCGCCGGCAATGCCGCTGAGCCCGAGCCCGGTTGCTGGTGCGCACGAGGCGTCGCCGCGTCCGCATAGGTAGACGAATCAGTTGCTATAGAGAACTCAGTCATCTTTAATGTAAATCTGGGCTCATAGCAAGACAGATTTCATCGAAATCATACCCGGGCTGTCCTCGGGTTAGTGGCTCTGAGCTGACTTCCACGCAACGCAAGGAGCATGCGAATGACCGGTCGTCGCAACGCTGGACAACGTCGTTCAGTACGGGGACGCGGGATGCGACGTCGTGCCGTCGGCGCTGGAGGCGCCCTGAGCGCCTTCTTTGGGTTCGGGATTGCGCCACTGGCCGCCACGCCGGTCGCGAGTGCCGAAGTTGGTGACGTGATCATCGATTCGGTGACCTCGTTGTTCGAGTCGTCGACCTGGACGGACCACGACGCCCTGGGCGCCACCTGGGACGCCCTGCTCCTGCAGCAAAACTGGGACGACCTGTTCGTGCACCTGGGTGACGCCAATTTCGGTGGAGCTCTGTTCAACGAGCTCGTCTATACGCCACTTCACGACTCCACCAGCGCCTGGATTAACAGCTCAGACGGCCAGCTGTTCGCCAACTTCGTCAACTCACTGTCGGGTCAGTACCTGATCGGCGACGGCGCCGACGGCACAGCAGCTAACCCCAATGGTGGCGATGCCGGACTGTTGTTCGGCGATGGTGGTAATGGCTACGGCTACTATGGCAGCGGGGGCAACGCCGGATGGCTGTTCGGCAACGGCGGTGATGCCGGAAGTGCCGTCGACACCGTCAACGCCGGCATCCACAACGCCGGCTACCTTCCCGGTGCCGCTGACGCCACCAGCATCGTCGTTCCAGGTCCGATCAACGGCACGCCCGGACAGGGCGGGAACGCGGCCTTCCTATTCGGAAATGGCGGCAACGGCACCGACGGTGGCGATGGTCAATTCGGAGGTAACGGCGGCGCCGGAGGCGCCGGAGGTAGCGGAGGCTTCATCTGGGGTACCGGCGGCAATGGCGGCAATGGTGGGGCCGGTGGCGCGGGCACCGCACTGCATATTGATGGCGGCGCCGGAGGCGCAGGCGGCGTCGGTGGTAGCGGCGGCCTCTGGTTCAGCAGCGGCGGCAATGGCGGCAGCGGTGGTGTCGGCGGTACCGGCTCCGTCGGCAGCTCGGGAGCCGCAGGTGCAAACGGCGGCGCTGGCGGTAACGGTGGTGCCGGCGGCACCGGGGGCGCAGGAGGCGGCGGCGGACTGTTCTTCGGCAGCGGTGGCAATGGCGGACGCGGCGGTGACAGCGGGGCTGGGGGAAGCGGTGGTGTTGGCGGTGAAGGCACCGCCGAACATCATGACGGTGGCAACGGAGGAAACGGCGGTAATGCCGGTACAGCCGGCGCGGGTGGCGCTGCAGGATGGGGAGGGCTGTTAGGCAGCGGCGGCTACACCGGAGACGCCGGTTACATGAGCACCGCGGCCGCCAACGGCGGAAACGGCGGACACGGCTGGAACGCCACCACACCCGGAAGCGCCGGCGGTAACGGCGGTGCGGGCGGAGACGCCGGCACCTACGGCAACGGCGGAGCAGGTGGAACCGGGGGGACAGGTGCAACAGGCATCGCTGGGCCCGACGGCACAACTCCCACGGCCTCCGGCGGCGATGGCGGCAACGGATCGGCAGGCAACACCGGCGGTATCGGCGGGCGAGGTGGCGCAGGCGGCGCTGGCGGATTCTTCGGGGGGAACGGGGGCGTCGGTGGAACCGGCGGCACTGGCGGCACTGGTGGAACCGGCGGCACCGGTGGCCATGGCGGAGCAGGAGCGGCTGGTAGTGACGGCGGTGACGGCGGCGACGGTGGCGTTGGCGGCAGCGGCGGTCAAGGGGGGACTGGTGGCGTCGGCGGTGCAGCGAAGATACTCGGCTACACCGACGGCCGCGTCGGGGACAACGGAGCTGTAGGACAAGGTGGCGCAGGAGGGCGGGGCGGCAACGGCGGCGCCGGGGGAGCTGGCGACGCAACGCATCCCGATGGCGGCAACGGCGGCAAGGGTGGCAACGGCGGCAGCGGGACCAACGGAGCCGCCGGCCTCAATGACGTGGGCAACAACGGCGGCGATGGCACCGATGGCGGCGACGGCGGTGACGGTGGTGACGGTGGCTCCGGTGGTGCGGGCGGAGCGGCATTCGGTACCGGTGGAATAGGCGGCGTCGGCGGTGACGGCGGTAATGCCGGCAACGCCGGTGACGGCGGTAGAGGCGGTTTCGGCGTTGGCGGGGGTACGAACGCTTCCGCCGGTAACGGCGGCAACGGGGGAGATGGTGGAGTTCGCGGAACCGCGGGCAACGGCGGCATCGGAGGGCTGAATGGCAACGGCAGCCAAGCAGCACACGGTGATCAGGGTGCGGCAGGAACTGGCGGAAACGGCGGCAACGGAGGAAGCGGCGGCGACGGTGGGCGGCTCACCAGCCTCACGGGGCAAAACGGGGGGAACGGCGGCGCCGGCGGCACGGGTCGTGGCGTAGGTAGCACCGGGGGGGCCGGTGGCATCGGCGGGCAGGGCGGCGCTGGAAACGGCTACGGCGGTAAAGCCGGCAACGGCGGCGACGGCGGTAACGGCGGTAACGGCGTCGACGGGGCGCTGGCCACTCAGGGGGCGCGCGGCGGCGACGGTGGCTACGGCCTGCCGGGTGGGCGCGGCGGTAACGGCGGCAACGGCGGGGTGAGTGATGGCGGCGTGGGCGGTACCGGCGGGACTGGCGGCGGTAGTACCGCTGGTGGCCCGGGCGGAGCTGGCGGCGGCGGCGGCGCGGGCAACGGGGTCGGTAGCCGCGGCGGCGACGGCGGCGACGGCGGGGACGGTGGCGCGTCCTACGGTGGCAGCGGTGGCGTCGGAGGCAGCGGGGGCAACGCGGACAGCGGTGGCATTGGCGGCGCTGGAGGAAACGGTGGTGCTGGATCCGACAACGGCAGCCGCTACGGCGCCCGGGCGGGCGCCGGAGGCGACGGAGGCTCCGCCAGCAACAACGGCACAGGAGGCGCTGGTGGTAACGGCGGCGACGCAGGCACCAATAGCGGCGGTCAAGGTGGCGGATACGGCGGACGCGGTGGCGACGGCGGGAACGGTGACGGCGCTACCGGGGCACGGGGCGGCAACGGCGGTAACGGCGGTAACGGGAGCGGTGGATCAGGCGGTCGCGGGGGCAATGGCGGCCAGCTTGGCCCGAGCGGTGACGGCCACGGTGGGGAAGGTGGGAAGGGAGGCGACGGATACAACGGGCAGTACGGTGGGTCCGGCGGAGCGGGTGGAAACGGCAAACCCGACGGCACGCCTGGTACGTCCGGAACACCTGGGGAGACGCGCGGATAGGTCGTACTCCGCGAGCGAGCAAGCAACTCGACGGCCAGACCTGTTCAGCCGCAAGGACATTTCCCGTTCCGCCCGGGTCGGCGCGGGGGCCTCGGCGAGCCGAAGAACGGCTGTATAGCGGGCCTCGGCGAGCCGACGAGAGTCGACCAACAAGTGTTCCGTGCGTCGAAAATTCGGCGGTGAACGCGGTGGCGATGAGACGATGCAGCGGTCGCTCTCGACCACCAAGCTGACCGAGTGAGGGAGAACAGACTTGTCCAACGCTGATCCTGCTGTTCACGTCAGCCGGCCCCGGCTGCTTCTGATCTTCGGCATGACGGTCTTCTTCGTCGCGTCGTACCTGGTCACCGTTGCGCTGTATGAGCGTGCGGGGTGTGGATGCCCGCGCCACCTCACCGAAGGTCTGGCGTCATCCGATGGAACCACGGTGACCATCGACATCGAAGATCTCCAGACGGTGAAGGGCACCCTGACCGGCAAGGTCACCATCACCCCGGGTGCTGAACTTCTCGATCCGGTCAGGCACGGGCTCACCGAAGATCTGAGCATCGCGGTGCACTCCGCGGTCACGCCCACGAAGCGCACCTGGACCAAGGGCATGGTGCCCGGTGAGTTCCCGGTCCCGTTGACCATTTCGGGCAACTCGGCGAAGTGGCCGTTCGATCACTATCAGACCGGGCCGATCACCGTCGACGTCGTCCGCGGGAACGCCACGATGCCGGAACGGATGTCGGTGACGTTCGTCGACCACATCGCCGGCTGGAAGAACGAGATCGTCAGCGACCGCGACGACGGCGGACCGTACCGGATCGCACTGCACCGCTCGCCGAGCACGGTGGCTTTCGGTGCCGTGATCGTGGGTGTCCTGATCTCCTTGGCGCTGGTGGGCGTCATCGTCGCGAACCTGACCTTCCTGGGCTGGCGCAAATTCCAGCCGCCGATGACGACCTGGTATGCGGCAATGCTTTTCGCGGTGGTCCCGCTGAGAAACGCGCTGCCCGATGCTCCGCCGATCGGATCCTGGATCGACGTCACGGTCACACTCTGGGTGATCGTCGCGCTGGTGATGGCGATGATGGTCTTCATCTTCTGCTGGTGGCGCGACCTGAAACCCGAGCCCGACGCATCGGCCTGACAAGCTGCGCGGCAGTACGGTGAGCGGCATGCCCGTCACCGTCGACGAACTCCATCTTGCCGATCCGGCTGACACGTGGCGGTCGGCCGGGTTCAGCGTGGACCCCGACAACGTCTGCCGGGTGGGGGAGGTTCGGCTGCGGCTGACCGGAGGCGGCACCGGCATCCGCGGGTGGGCACTGCGGGGCTTGTCCCAGGACGGCCCGCTCGACGGTATCCCCACCTCCCGTTCCGCTGCGGCGGTCGCCGAGCCGGCCGCGCATCCGAACGGCGTGACCTCGATCGATCACGTTGTGCTGTTGTCCCCCAACCTGTCTCGCACCGTCGAGGCATTGGCTGCCGTCGGGCTGCAGTCGCGCCGGGTACGCGACGCCGAACTCGGCGGCCGGCCGATTCGGCAGATCTTCTTCCGGCTGGGTCCGGTGATCCTCGAGGTCGTCGGGTCGCCCGACACGATGGCGGACGGCCCGTCGTCGCTGTGGGGTATCACCTACGTCGTCGCCAATATCGAGGCGACGGCGTCGTTCTTCGGCGAGCGCACGTTGCCGGTGAAGGACGCCGTGCAGCCGGGTCGCCGGATCACCACGCTGCGGCATCGCGATCTGGGCATGTCGGTCCGCACCGCGATGATCTCGCCGCCTATCCTCAGCCGATGACCGAATCCACCGATGACGTGGTCGTCATTCACACCGACGGTGGGTGCCGGCCCAACCCGGGCCCCGGTGGTTGGGGCGCGGTGCTGCGCATGCGCCACCACGTTCGGGAGATGTGCGGTGGCGAGCCCGGCGAGACGAGCAACAACCGGATGGAGCTGACCGCTCCGATCGTGGCGCTGGAAGCCCTCACCCGGCCCGTGGTGGTACATCTGCACACCGACAGCACCTACGTCCGCAACGGCATCACCAAGTGGGTGTCAGGCTGGGAACGCAACGGCTGGCTGACCGCCGCCAAGCAGCCGGTGAAGAACGTCGACCTGTGGCAACGGCTTCAGGCCGCCTGCGCCCGTCACCAGGTCGAGTGGTTCTGGGTCAAAGGCCATTCAGGGGTCGCCGACAACGAGCTGGCCGATGCGTTGGCGACGCGGGGTCTACGGGAAGCGATCGCCGAGGCGGCGAGAGCCTAGGAGTCAGCCGCCCACCGCGAAGAGGTAGCCGCCGATGCCCGCGGCGCACGCCGCGGCCGGGCAGTAGTCCGTGAAGGCCATCATGAATACCCCCAGGACCGCCGCCGCACCACCCCCGACGACCGTCAGGACCAGTGCTGCGATAGACCCGGCGAGATCCGTCCGCGAGATCGGCGGCCTCGGCGGTGGGTAGCTCTGGGACATCCTCGGTGATGCTATCGATGCTCGTGCTCGGTGTGGCGAAGTGCCTCGCGGGCCAGCTGCACTCGGGTGGCCAGACCGAGCTTGGCGTAGACATGGGTGAGGTGGGTCTGTACCGTCCGCGGCGAGATGAACAGCTGCGCACCGATCTCTTTGTTGCCGAGTCCTTCGCCGGCCAACCGGGTCACCTCCAGTTCGGTCGGAGTCAGGGAACCCCAGCCGCTGGACGGGCGTTTGCGTTCGCCGCGTCCGCGTTGCGCGTAGCAGATCGCGTCGTCGGCGGACAGTGCGGCTCCGTCGGCCCAACAGTCGTCGAACACGGTGTCGGTCAGATCCTTTCGAACACGTTTCAGAGCCGAGTCGACCCACGGCCGGTAGATGGAGAAGCGAACAGTGGCCATCCGCCGGCGAGCGGCATCGGCCGCGCCGAACAGCCGAGCCGCCTCCTGATCGCGGATCGCGGGCAACGATGCGACGCATTCCAGGGCGTCGGGGACGAAGAGGAAAGCGCCGACAGACGCTGCGGTGCTCAGCGCGTCGTAGGCATCGCGCTCAGCCTGCTCCAGATCGCTGTGGGCAACCGCGATGTGGTAGCGGGTGGTCAGCGCCATAGCGCGATAACCACCTCCGGTGACCGACACCGCGGCGTCGGCCAGGCAGCGTGCCGTATCCAGATCGCCTTGGAGCCAGGCGATCTGAGCGGCCATGTTGGGGTCGAGAATGCTTCCCGCTTGGCTGGGGCCGTAGGAGCGGGTGGCCGAGTCGCTGGCGGGTCCGGCAGTCGTGAGATTGCCGGCCGACAAGTTCACAAAAGCCAGTGATGCGTAGGCGATACCGGCATGGGCCGGGCTGGCATCTGCGGTGACCAAGTCGATGGCCGCGTGGACGTTGTCCAGGGCGGAGTCGGTGTCGCCTCGGTAGGCCAGTGTGTTGGCGAGTATCACCCGTGCGGCGCACTCGCTGAGGATGTCGCGCATCGCGGCGGCTTCGGCGATGACGCCGCTGAGCAGATCGACAGACGTGTCGAGGTTCCCCTGAAACGTATGCCCGAGGCCGAGGAACCAGCCGCAGGTGCGGGAGAGGTAGCCATCACCAGTCGCGTCGGCGAGCGAGCGCGCCTGTTCACCGACCGAGCACGTCCTCACGGGGTCGCCCTCGCCCATCGCTGCGGCGTAGGTCCGCCACGTCAGGGCTTCGGCCAGGGTTCGGGTGTCGCCGGTCTGCTGGGCCAGACTGACCGCTTCGGTCAAGGCCGGCACGGCGATGTCGGCGTTGTAGGCGGTGACGCCGCCGTAGGCGGCCAGGGCGCGGGCCAGCAGCACCGGGTCGCCGATCTCGCGAGCGATGGACAAGGCCTGCTGGGCGCGATCCAGGTGATCGGTGATTCCCACGACGGCGTCCAGGGACACCCTGCCGGCCAGCGCCCGCGCATAGACGCCGGGATCGATCCGGACGAGATGGCGGTCATAATCGGCCAGCGCCGAGTCGAGCCACGCCATTCCTTCGAGTTGGCGACCTCCGCTGCGCCACAGCGGCTGTAGCGACGCGGCCAGGGCCAGAGCGGCTTTGGTGTCGGCGGTGTCACGGGACCAGGCGAAGGCGGCACGCAGGTTGTCGATCTCGGACTCGACCTGGTTGAGCCGGCGTTCGTGGCCGGCGACCGAGGGCGCGTCGAGTGCGGCGGCGATTCCGGCGTAATGGTCGCGGTGCCGCGTCCGCAGGGAATCGGCCTCGCCAGAGTCGCCGAGCTTCTCCAGTGCATACTGGCGCACCGTCTCCAAGAGTCGGTATCGCGTTCGGCCGGTAGTGTTTTCGGTATTCAACAGAGACTTGTCCACCAGCAGGGTGAGCAGATCGACCACTTCGTAGTGGTGCACCTGCCCGCCGGCGGCCACCGCTTGAGCGCCGTCGAGGTCGAAGCCGCCCGAGAACACCGAAAGCTGCCGGAGCAGCACCCGTTCGGGATCGCTGAGCAGCGCATGCGACCAATCCACGGATGCTCGCAGAGTCTGCTGGCGCCGCACCGCGGTGCGCGATCCGCCGGTCAACAGCCGGAAGCGATCATGCAGGCCGTCGACGATCTCGGTCAGTGACAGGGCGCGCACCCGCGCTGCGGCCAGTTCGATGGCCAGCGGCATGCCGTCGAGACGTCGGCAGATCTCGCATACCGCCGCCGCGTCGTCGCCGACGACACTGAACTCCGGACGCGCGAGCCGGGCGCGGTCGACGAACAGTTCGACTGCCTGGCTCTCGACCGCGAGTGGGGGAACCCGGCGTGTCTGTTCGCCGGCCACCGCGATGGGTTCTCGGCTGGTGGCCAACAAAGTCAGTGCCGGGCACGCGGCCAACAGTGTGTCGAACAGGGCGGCGCAGGCGTCGATCAGATGCTCACAATTGTCGAACAGCACGAGCATCCGACGATCGGCGATGCAGTCCACAATGGTGTCCACATTCGAGCGGCCCGGCTGATCCGGCAGGCCCAGTGATCGGGACGTCGCGACCGTCACCAACGCCGGGTCGGTGATCGGCACCAGGTCGACGTACCAGATCCCACCCGGGTAGTCACCGGCCATCTCGCCCGCGATCTGCGTTGCCAGGCGGGTCTTTCCGACTCCACCGGCGCCGGTCAGGGTGACCATCCGGTTGACGTCCAACAGCTGCCGTACGTCGGCCATCTCGTCGGTCCTGCCCACGAAACTGGTGCGTTGGTTCGGCAATCGGTACGCGCCCCCGGCTCGGGAGACTCGCAGCTCCGGAAAATCGTTGGGTAGGTCGCGGTGGCACAACTGCACGACTCGCTCCGGGCGGGACAGGCCGCGCAGGACATGGGTGCCAAGATCATTCAGCCAGACGCCGTCGGGAAGCAGATCGACGACCAAATCTGCTGTGGTTCCCGACAATACGGTCTGACCCCCGTGCCCCAATTCGCTCAGCAGGGTGGTGCGGTCGATGGCCGTTCCGGTGTAGTAGCCCGCGTCATCCAACTGCGTCTCGCCGGTATGCAGGCCGATTCGCAATCGGATCGGGGCCAGCCGAGATCGTTGCAGATCCAGTGCACATGCCACCGCATCGGACGCGCGGGCGAAGGCGATCACAAAGCTGTCGGCTTCGCGCCGACCGACCGGACAGACGCCATGGTGGGCGCTGATCAAACGGCTCAGCGTGCCATTCAGATCGGTGATCGCGCGGCCCATCTCATCCGGCTGGTTCTGCCACAACTCGGAGGCGTCGTCGACGTCGGCCCGCAGCAGCGTCACGATGCCGGTCGGTACAAGATCGCTCACGCCACCTGCGCTCCACTCCCAGGACACCACCGTCACCGGTGGAATCTCGCTCATGTTAGCCAGCGTCAACCGTTTCCGGAACGTGTTGGGCACGGCCGACATCGGCGGTTCGGGTCCGTCGCCTGCGATGGGCTTGCGCCACCCGGGCGACGAAGGCGGGCCGCAGCAGCCGCGAGGGCGGGTCGATCATTCCGGTCAGCCGCGCCAGTTGGCCGGAGACCAGCCGATCGGTCTCGGCGGCGGTCATCACCCAGTCGAGGTAGGCGTTGGTGAGCCGCATCGACACCGGACGCGGACCCTCCACCTCGGGCAATGCCAGATCGGAGCCGACCGCGGTCTGCCAGGCCACCCGGACCTTCTTCGCCGCGGCACGGAAGAACCGTTGCGGCCGATCCTGGTCGCCGCGGGTCAAACAGTCCCGCAACACCAGAGCTTCCATCGCTGCCACCGTCATCCCCTGGCCGTAGATCGGGTTGACGCTGCACATCGCATCACCGACCACGAGCAGACCACGCGGGAACCGGCGCATCCGGTCGTAACGGCGCCAGCGGCTGGACGGAATCCGGTAGCGGGTCACCTCGCCCAGCGGTTCGGCCGCCGCCCAGGCCGCCAACGCGTGTGGCGGCGCGAACGGCGCGGCGAAGGCGATCAACTCCTCCCGCGTGCCGGGTGGTTGCGTGCCGGTCATACCGCTCACCAGCACCATCACGGGTCCGTCTTCCTGAGCGGTGCACGCGAAGGTCGTGGGCCGGCCGGGTTCCGGGCCGATGAGGATCAAATCCTCCGGCAACGCGCCCGGCCGAAAACGCAGCGACTGGCTGGCATAGGTCAGTCGGATCACCAGCTCGTCCTCGGGGGGCCGACGGTAGCCGAGTGCGTCCAGAAACACCGGAGTGCGAGAGCCCCGTCCGGTCGCGTCGACCACCAGTTCGGCGTCCAGCTCCTGCTCCGTGCGGCCCGCGCCGACGCGAACGCCGGTCACCCGGTCGCCGGCTTCGGTGGCGGTCAACCCGAGCACGGTGTGCCCGTCGAGGACCGTGACATTCGGGATGGCCGTCAACCGGCGTCGTACCTGGTGTTCCAGCAGCGGCCGGCTGGGAAAGTACAGCGAGTTCGCCACCGTCTTGGGCAGCGTCCCGTGCTGAATTGACTGGTGCCCAAGGTATTTGATGCACAACCGGGACAGATCGCCGTCGTCCCACGTCGGAACACCCCGGTGCAGCAGTTCGTCGAGGATGCCGGGAAACAGCTCCTCCAGAATCTCCGTGCAGCGGGCCAGCGGGATATGGGCCTGACCGCTCTGTGGTACGCCGCGCCGCGGAGTGGCGCTGTCGCACAGCACATCGCGCTCCACGATGGTCACGTGTTGATAGAAGTCGGCGAGCACCCGAGCCGCGAGCAGTCCGGCGATGCTGCCGCCGAGGACGACGGCGTGGTTTCCACTGTGTGCGCTCATCGGGGTTCCTTTCAGATGTCGCCTGAGTCGACTATCTGGGTGCAGGAGTCGGGAAACATCCGCCAATGCGCGTAGATCGGTTCCGGGCGACATTGACCCGCGCGCCCGCCGCTCGTAGTTTGAAGATCTGACGGCGAACAGGGAGGCTTCGCGTGGCGCGGCGGGTATTGGCGGTGGCGGTCACCTCGGTGGCCCTGCTGATGGCAGTGCCGAACGCGCTGGCGGCACCGGGTATCCCCGATGTGGACTCCCTGATCGATGACAGCGGACCGCTGCCCGATTCAGTCAGCGACCTGCAGAAGGTTCCCAACGCGGTCTTCGCCACCGACTCCGGGCTGGTCTGCACGCTGCGGCAGGGCCGGATCACTCATGACGTCCACTGCGCCGGCGACATTCCGGGGGCGCCGCGCGACGCCGGCGCGGTGGAGCTGCCCGGGATCTACGGGAAGGAAAGCATCCCGGCGCGTTTCCTTCCCGCTCCGCCGGACGCCCTGGTCGCCGCAAGCCCGCCGGCCGCAAAGCTTCCGGTGGGCCACAAGATCGTGTTCTGGGATTTCCCGCCCGCCCAGTCGATGGTCTGCGGGGTTCCGCCGGCCACCGACCTGGTCTGTGTGCTCAGGGAGCCCCAGGATCCCGGCGCGGTGAGTCCGGTGGTCACCCACGGCTTCGTCATCGCCGCACCGCAGAGCTGGGTTTTCTAGACCGCCTCACGGATGCCGGGCGGTGACTCCACCGTCGACGACGACCTGGGTTCCGGTGATGAACGACGCCCGCGGCGACATCAGGAACGCCACCGCCTGGGCGACCTCCGCCGGTTGACCGATACGTCCCAGCGGCGCAGCGGCCACAAAGCCGGCCGCGACCTCTTCGACGTCGAGCGCGATCTGCAGCATCGGGGTTTCGATGAAGCCCGGGCAGACCGCGTTGACGCGGATTCCGGCCGGGCCCAGCTGGGCGGCCATCGACCTGGTCAGCCCCAGCAGCCCGGCCTTGGAGGCGCAGTAGGCCGGGATGAACGGGTTGGCGGTCAGGCCCTCGATGCTGGAGATACCGACCACGGCCGGGTCGCCGCCGGCCCGGGCGACAGCCTCCAGGTGCGGCAGCATCAACTGCACCAGCATCGCCTGGGCGCGCAGGTTGACATCCATGACGGCATCCCAGGATTCGCCGGTGTAGGCGCCCACCGGCTCGGGCAGCACCCGGCCCGCGGCGTGCACCAGCCCGTCGATTCCGTCCAGCGCCTCGGCTGCCGCCGCGATCGCAGCGGGCATCCCGGCGTCGTCGCAGACGTCGACCACCGCACCGGGCATCCCCAAACTCTCGGCAGCGTCCCGGACGGTCGGGGCGATGTCCCACAACGCGACCCGGCGGCCGTCGGCCACGAGCGCCTCGGCGCAGGCCCGGCCGATTCCCGATGCTGCCCCAGTGACGACAACTCCGCTCACCTCAGCGCTCCTTTGCGATGACGAACTGCGACCAATCTGGCTCACGCACCGCCGACCAGTACTCGTCGAGCCGCCACGGGCTCACGGTGTGAATCTCGCCGTCGGCGTTCTTGAAGTAGGAATGCTTGACCGCCGGATGCGCCCACACCGTCTTGGTGATCGCGGCCTGGGTGGCCCGATGCCACTCGGTGGCCGCCTGCACGGTCGGCTCGATCGAGTGCACCCGCTCGTCGGCGAGCTTGGCCAGGCAGGCGTCGATGTAGCGCATCTCCAACTCGGAGTTGAAGATCAGGCTGCCGCCGTGCGCCAGATGCGCGCCGGGCCCGTAGAGCAGAAAGAAGTTCGGGAACCCGGGCACCGTGATGCCCAGATAGGCGTACGGTCTGCTGCCCCACAGCGCGTGCAGATCGACACCGTCGCGGCCGGTGATGCGCATCGGCCACAGCACGTCGGTGTGCCGAAACCCGGTGGCGTACACGATCACATCCACCTCATGGTGGATGCCGTCGTCGGTCTCAACACCCTGCGGGGTGAGCCTGCGAATCGGGGTGCGGTTGAGTTCGACGTTGTCGCGTCGCAGGGTCTTGAGCCAGGTGCCGTTGTCCTGCAGGGTGCGCTTGCCGGTCGCCGGATAGTCCGGCAGCACCTTGGCCAGCAGCTCCTCGTCGTCGCCCACCTGGTCGGTGATCCAGCCGGTGAACATCTGCCGGGCCAGGGCGTTGATCTCGCTCACCGCATAGTCCTGGTCGGGATAGTCCGGGTCCACGCGGGCGGCCTCCAGGCCCTTGTCGGCGCCGGGCCACAGCAGCAGGAAGCGGTACCAGCGGCCGTAGAACGGCAGGTGCTTCAACGCCCAGCGCACCCCGTCACCGACGGCGTCGTGATACATCGGGTTGGGAAACATCCACTGTGCGGTGCGCTGAAACACCGTGAGGTGAGCCACTTTTTCCGCGATCGCGGGGGCGATCTGAAATCCGCTGGCACCAGCGCCGATCAGCGCCACCCGCTTGCCGGTCAGGTCGACACTGTGATCCCACGCCGCGGAGTGAAACGACGGCCCGGCGAAACTGTCCGCCCCGTCGAGATCCGGCAGATGCGGCCGGTTCAGCTGGCCCACCGCGGTGATCACCGCGCGCGCCGGCAGCGTGGACACCGAGCCGTCGACGGTGCGGGTGGTCAAGGTCCAGGTTCCGCTGCCCTCGTCCCAGACGGCGTCGGTGACCTCGGTGCCCCACCGAACGTGGTCACCCAGGCCGTGTTTGGTGACCAGGTCGGTGAAGTAGGCCCGCAGCTCCGGCTGTTCGGCGAAGTAGTGGCCCCAGTCGTTGTTGGGCTCGAAACTGTAGCAGTAGAAGTGGTTCGCGACGTCCACCCGAGCGCCCGGATAGTCGTTCTCCCACCACGTTCCGCCCGGACCCTCGTTCTTCTCGACGATCGTGAAGGGAATCCCGGCTTGGGCCAGCCGGATTCCGGCCAGTACACCCGACTCGCCGCAGCCGATCACCACCACGGGCAGTTCCGCCGCGCGGGAGGGGTCCAGCGGTGCCGGACGGCGCGGGTCGACGCCTTCAAGGTCGAGTTCTTCGGCGAGCAGACCCAGGTAGGCGTCCGGCACGGTCTCGCAGGCCGCCCAGTCCATCATCTCCTTGACCAGCTCGGCGGGAAGTGGCGCTGGCTGCGGGCAGCCGCGGTCGCGGTAGTCCGCGATCACCGGCAGTGCTTCGGCGCGGGCGCGGGCCTTGTCCTCCTCGGACATGAACCCCTGGATCTCGTTGAGGAAGATCCCGTTCTGCTTGAAGTCCCGGATGAAGCGGGGGTCGCCGGTGATGTGCACGCACGACAGCAACAAGGTGGGGATGGAGACCTGCTCGAGGGCCGCGGCGATCTCGGAATCGGTGGTGGTGAACGGTTCCCCGGCGTAGCGGTTGCGCAACGGCTCGGCCCTTTCCCTGTATTCGCTACTGTGCGACGCGAAATTGAGTCGGACGATACGCGAGGCGCAGGGGCGGATCAAGGATTGGGTGGCGCCGGCTCACCCGGCCGCGTCGACCTTCGGGGTGATCGAGCCGAGGATGTCCTGCGCCGCGTTGGGCGGGATGCTGTTTCCGCAGACGTCGGCCTGCGCGACGACGTTGTTGCGAATGGTCAGGGCGTCCTGGCATGACCAGCCGCCGCCGCCCTCGCTGATCGCGGTGGTCTTGACCAGCTGGTCGGACTCGGTGACCTCGGTGATGGTCCAGAAGACCCGCGGCTCGTTGTCGCCATTGGTCACGGTCATGTCCAGGGTGCGGCCGGCGCACCGTTTCCACTTGTCGCTCTGCTTCGTGTAGAAGGCCTGCGCGTTGTCCGCCCGCGGAAAGGTCGCCACCGACACCAGCAGACCGTGCTTCAGGTCGTGGGTGTCGATGTCGGGCGGGCTGTACCAGCGCTGCCAGCGGATCGCGGTCCAACCGGTACCGGCGTAGACGGGGCCCGAGGCGACCGAACTGATGCCCTGGCAGTCTGCGTCCACCACGGTGACCTCATCCATCGCGTCACCACTCATTACGACACCGAGTTCGGGATCGGCCACCGCCGCGGCGAGGGCCTCCTGGCGAGGCAGCAACCCCTCGATCTTGGAGACCGGCACCGGTGTGTTGTCAGGGGATGCCGACGCGGTCGCCGAGGTCCCCGTCTTTGCGGCGGGCCTGGCCTTGTCGTGCTGGCCACGCCCGGACAGCGTCACGGTGAGCACGACGCCGATCACCGCGATCACGGCGACCGCGGCCAACAAAGCCCACATCGCGCGGCGGTTGGGTCCTGGTGATCCCGGTGGGGGACTGCTGAGCCCAGGAGGTAACAGTGGCGGTGGGAACCCTCCGCCCGGGATCGGCGGGATGGGCCGGTTCATCGGCGGAAACGGAGGCTGATGGTACGGATTGGGAGTCGGACCGTGCGGTTCGCTCATAGGTGCCCCACATCCCCTCGGGGCCGATCGCAGGCGGATGGCCCGATTTTTCCCAGAGGTTATCAGCGGTCGGTCTGTCCGTGTCCGCACCGACCATGCGACGCTGTACGCCGTGGCGGACGTCAGAACGCGCCTGGCCGCGGCGTGGCACTTCGTGCATACCGCGCCGCTGACCTACCTGTGGCTGGCGGCGCTGGGGGTCACCACCGTCATCCAGCATCTGGTCGGCCGGCGCCTGCACACCATGCTCGTCGAGCAATCCACCAACCTGCATCACCTGGCCACCGACCCGCTGGAGGTGTTGGTCTCCAGTCTGCTGTGGATCGACGGCAAGGACTGGTCGCCGTACCTGGTGCTGTTCACCCTGTTCCTGGCGCCGGCCGAACACTGGCTGGGGCACCTTCGGTGGCTGATGGTTGGATTGATCTCCCACGTCGGCGCCACCTATGTCAGCGAGGGCGCGCTGTACGTGCTGATCCACCTGCACCGGGAATCGGAGCGGCTCACCTACGCCCGTGACATCGGCGTCAGCTATTTCCTGGTCGGGGTGATGGCGGTGCTCACCTACCGCATCCCTCGGCCGTGGCGCTGGGCCTACCTGGCCGGCCTGTTCCTCATCTTCACCGTGCCCCTGGTCATCAATCCGGACTTCACCGCGATCGGCCACGCCGCCGCACTGATCATCGGGTTGTGCTGTTACCCGCTGACCGTCCACCATCCGCTGCGACATCACCCGAGCGCCGTCGGCGGCCACTAGCCTGACAATCGCGAGCAGGGCGAGGAGGGCAAGTGCGGCATTACTACAGCGTCGAAGTCATTCGCGCCGCCGAGGCACCGCTGTTGGCGAGCCTGCCCGACGGGGTGCTGATGCGCCGGGCCGCGTTCGGCCTGGCGACCGCGATCGGTCGGGAGCTGGCCGCGCGTACCGGCGGAGTCGCCGGGCGCGACGTGTGCGCGGTGGTGGGCTCCGGTGACAACGGCGGCGACGCGCTGTGGGCGGCCACCCTGCTGCGCCGACGCGGTGCGGCGGCCAGCGCCATCCTGCTGGACCCGGAGCGCGCCCACGCCAAAGGGCTCGCCGCATTCAAACGTGCCGGCGGCCGGATCGTGGACACCGTGCCGCCCGCAACGGATCTGGTGATCGACGGCGTGGTCGGCATCTCCGGGCAGGGTCCGCTGCGACCGCACGCCGCCGAGATCTTCGCGGACGTCGACGCGCGAAGCATCCCGGTGGTGGCCGTCGACATCCCCAGCGGTCTGGATCCGCACACCGGCGCGGCGGACGGTCCCGCGGTGCACGCAGCACTCACGGTCACCTTCGGCGGCCTCAAACCGGTGCACGCACTGGGTCAGTGCGGGCGAGTCGAACTCGTCGACATCGGCCTGGACCTGCCGGCCACCGACATGCACTCGTTGACCGCAGCCGACGTCGAGGCGTGCTGGCCGGCGCCGGGCCCGCGTGACGACAAGTACACCCAGGGCGTCACCGGAATCCTGGCCGGCTCGGCGACCTACCCCGGCGCGGCGATCCTGTGCGCCGGGGCGGCGGTGGCGGCCACTTCCGGTATGGTCCGCTACGCCGGAAGTGCTGACGCCCAAGTGGTTTCGCACTGGCCGGAGGTGGTGGCGGCGCCCAGTCCCGCGGCCGCCGGGAAGGTGCAGGCCTGGGCAGTCGGTCCCGGTCTGGGCACCGGCGAACAGGCTGCCGCCGCACTGTGGTTCGCGCTGAGCACGGATCTGCCGGTGATCGTCGACGCCGACGCGCTGACCATCCTGTCCGCCCACCCAGCCCTGGTGGCCGACCGCAAAGCCCCGACGGTGCTGACCCCGCATGCCGGCGAGTACGCCCGGTTGGCCGGGCACCCGCCCGGAGCCGACCGGGTGGGCGCGGCCCGCGAGCTGGCCGATCGATTCGGGGCGACGGTGCTGCTCAAGGGCAACGTCACCGTCATCGCCGACCCATCCGGCCCGGTCTACCTCAACGAAGCCGGCGGGTCGTGGGCGGCCACCGCGGGCTCCGGAGACGTGCTGTCCGGAATGATTGGCGCGCTGCTGGCGTCCGGCCTGCCCACCGCCCAGGCCGCTGCCGCCGCCGCGTTCGTGCACACCCGCGCCGCCGCAGCCTCGGCCGCTGACCCCGGACCCGGCGATACTCCGACGTCGGCCTCGCGCATCCTGGCACACATCCGCACCGCCCTGGCCCAGCTATAGAGGAGAGTCGCAGTGACCCATTCCCACCCGTCCGTGCCGGCGCACACCATCGCTCCGGCCTACACCGGCCGGATGTTCACCTCGCCGGTCCCGGCGCTGCGGTTGCCCGACGACCCGATGGACCCGCAGACCGCCTACCGCTTCATCCACGACGAGCTGATGCTCGACGGCAGTTCCCGGCTGAATCTGGCCACCTTCGTCACCACCTGGATGGACCCCGAAGCGGCGGCGCTGATGGCGGAGTCGTTCGACAAGAACATGATCGACAAGGACGAATACCCGGCCACCGCTGCCATTGAGCAGCGCTGCGTGTCCATGGTCGCCGACCTGTTCCACGCTGAGAACCTGCGCGACGACGACCCCGCCAGTGCGATCGGGGTGTCCACCGTCGGGTCCAGCGAGGCGGTGATGCTGGGCGGGCTGGCGATGAAGTGGCGCTGGCGGCAGAAGGTCGGTGACGCTTGGAAGGGGCGTACCCCGAACCTGGTGATGGGCTCCAACGTGCAGGTGGTGTGGGAGAAGTTCTGCCGCTACTTCGACGTTGAACCCCGCTACCTGCCGATGGCCAAAGACCGCTACGTGATCACCCCCGAGCAGGTCCTGGACGCCGTCGACGAGAACACCATCGGCGTGGTGGCCATCCTCGGCACCACCTACACCGGGGAGCTCGAACCCGTCGAGCAGATCTGCGCGGCGCTGGACACCCTCGCCGCCGGCGGCGGGCCGGACGTGCCGGTGCACGTGGACGCGGCCAGCGGCGGCTTCGTGGTGCCCTTCCTGCATCCGGGTCTCAAGTGGGATTTCCGGCTGCCGCGGGTGGTCTCGATCAACGTCAGCGGCCACAAGTACGGCCTGACCTATCCGGGCATCGGCTTCGTGGTGTGGCGGGGCGCCGACTATCTGCCCGAGGAGTTGGTGTTCCGGGTCAACTACCTGGGCGGGGACATGCCGACGTTCACGCTGAACTTCTCCCGGCCGGGCAACCAGGTCGTCGGCCAGTACTACAACTTTTTGCGGCTCGGTCGCGCCGGCTACACCGAGGTGATGCGGACCCTGTCCGACACCGCCCGCTGGCTGTCGGATCGGCTGGCCGCCAGCGAACATTTCGAGGTGATCAGCGACGGTTCGGCGATCCCGGTGGTGAGCGTCCGGCTGGCCGGCGAGCGCGGCTACACCGAGTTCGACGTCTCCCACGAGTTGCGCACCTTCGGCTGGCAGGTCCCGGCCTACACCATGCCCGAGGGCGCCGAGGACGTCGCGGTGCTGCGCGTCGTGGTCCGTGAGGGGCTCTCGGCGGATCTTGCCCGGGCGCTGTTCGACGACATCATGAAATCGCTGACCGCCCTGGACCGGCTCAAGCCGGCGGGCCAGTACGACGACCAGCAGCACTTTTCCCACTGACCCGCGTCCTGACCCGCGTCGTCTGCCCTTTTCCGTCGAGTGTGCGTTTCGGTCGGCAAAACGGGTCGTCGGCCGACCAAAACGCACACTCGGTGAGCCCGTCACCAGGTTTTCTGGCAGCCACGGCCGATCAGGGCCGCCCCGACTCGGTCTAGGAACCGGTCCGGAGCCACGTGCAGCGTGCGACTGGTCAGCTTGATGTCGATCCAGCCCAGCTCGAGGAGGGCGTTGTAACGCTCGGCGTCACGTTCTCGCTGCTTGGGATCGGTCCAATGGTGCGCGCCTTCGAAGTCGACGCCGACCAGGTGCTCTTTCCACCCCAGGTCGATCACGGCGACGAGTTGCCCGTAGTCCCCGTACACCGGGATCTGGGTCTGCGGTCGCGGGAAGCCGGCGTGCACGAGGAGTAGTCGGGTGAGCGATTCGTATGGGGAGTCGGCTCCGCCATCGACGAGCTGCAACGTCTGGTCGAGCTGTCGCAGGCCGCGGGCGCCCCGGTGGGCGTCAGCCACCGCCATGACCTCCACCGCCTTGAGATCGGTGGCATTCATCAAGGCGTCGATGCGCTGCACCCCTTCGGAGAGACCGAGGTGTCTACCCAGGTCGAACGCCGTGCGCGCAGCCGTCGTCGTCGGCAGCCCGCGTACCTTCCGAGTCTCGCCGGGCAGCAGAGCGTCGCTGTGCACGGTGAGCAGCGGTGGCGCCCGCCGGTTGGCGTGGATGAGCTCGGCGGGCGTGTCCGCGTCGATCCACTTCGCGCCGAGCACCGCCGACGCGGACAGGCCGGCGAGCACCCCGTGGCGGCGTGACCACAGCCAGGCGGCGTGGGCCCGGTGGACGGGAGTCAGGTCCGCCTCGCGTGGCACCCAGACACCGGGATAGATGGCGACATAGTCGCGACGCAGCAGGTCAGGGGTCACGAGGTGAGCGTTCAAGGCTTCTGTCGCCCGAAACGGCCATCGTGGGACTTGCACCACCGCAGGGTTGCATCCAGGGGCGCGCCGGTGTCGACGTCAATCCACAGGCCGTCGAGTGTGCGTTTTGGTCGGCAAAACGGCGGGCGTTACGGCCGATCAGACCGCACACTCGGCGCTCCGGCGGGCCGGTTTGGAGGGTTCTGGGACAATCGAGGCTGACATGACTGCCGTATCCCGAACGTCCGGTCTGCTCGCGCAAGCGCTGGTGGACCTGGACGCCATCGCCCACAACGTGCGGGTGCTGGCCGATCACGCCGGCGCCGCCGGGGTGATGGCTGTGGTCAAGGCCGACGGCTACGGCCACGGCGCAGTTCAGGTGGCCCGCGCCGCGCTGGCCGCCGGCGCGGCCGAACTCGGGGTCGCCACCGTCGACGAGGCGCTGACGTTGCGCGCGGCCGGCATCACCGCGCCGGTGCTGGCGTGGCTGCACGGGCCGCACACCGACTTCGCTCCGGCCCTGGCCGCCGACGTACAGATCGCCGTCTCCTCGGTGCCGCAGCTGGGCGAGCTGCTCGAGGCGGTGGCGCGTACCGGGCGGACCGCCACCGTCACGGTCAAGGCCGACACCGGTATGAACCGCAACGGGGTGGGCGCCGCCGACTTCCCGGCACTGGTGACCGCGCTGCGGCGGGCCGTCGCCGACGACGCGATCCGGGTGCGCGGCCTGATGTCGCATCTGGCTTGCGCCGATGAGACTGCTAGCCCGGTCAACGACATTCAGGCCCAACGCTTTTCCGGACTGCTGAGCGTGGCCCGCGAGCAGGGCCTGGAGTTCCCGGTCGCCCACCTGGCCAACTCGGCTGCCGCGATGACCCGCCCCGATCTGGCCTACGACATGGTTCGGCCCGGAATAGCCATGTACGGCCTGAGTCCCATCCCGGAGCGCGGCGATATGGGCCTGATTCCGGCGATGACGCTGAAATCGCTTGTGGTGCTGGTTCGTCCGATCAAAGCCGGGGAGGCGGTCTCCTACGGGCACACCTGGGTCGCCCCGGTCGACACCACCGTGGCGCTGGTGCCGGTGGGCTACGCCGACGGGGTGTTCCGACCGCTGAGCGGACGGTTCGAGGTGTTGATCAACGGGCGGCGTCGGCCCAGCGTCGGGCGGGTGTGTATGGACCAGTTCGTCGTCGACCTGGGACCCGGCCCGGTCGACGTCACCGAGGGTGACGAGGTCATCCTGTTCGGGTCCGGAGCAGACGGCGAACCGCTGGCCCAGGACTGGGCCGACGCGCTGGGGACCATTCACTACGAGGTGGTCAACAGCCCGCGCGGGCGGGTCGCCAGGACGTATCGGGGCGCCGATGGCCGGTAATCGGCGCGGGTCCCGGCGGGCCGGCGGCTGGCTGGCGGGGATGGCCGGTCTGGCCGCCGTCGGCACCATCGCCGGAAGCACCATCGCCCGGTCGGTGACACGACGCACTACCGCCGAAGACGCTTACGCCGACGAGGATTTCGAGATCCTCGCAAACGACCACAGCTCGGTCGTGGTCACCGACGACGGGGTCGAACTGGCGGTGCGCGACACCGGTCCGCGCAACGCACCGTTGACGGTGGTGTTCGCGCACGGATTCTGTCTGCGGATGGGGTCCTTCCACTTTCAGCGGGCGCGGCTGGCAGCCGAGTGGGGCGATCAGGTCCGCATGGTCTTCTACGACCAGCGCGGCCACGGCGATTCCAGTGTCGCCCCACCGGGCACCTACACCGTGCCGCGACTCGGCCAGGATCTGGAGGCGGTGCTGCGGGCCACCGTCCCGCGCGGCCCGGTGGTGCTGGTCGGGCATTCGATGGGCGGCATGACGGTGCTGGCACACGCGCGACAGTTTCCCCAGCGCTACGGCAGCCGGATCGTCGGCGCAGCGTTGATAGCGTCTGCCGCCAAAGGGGTTTCCCGGTCCCCGCTGGGCCAGATCCTGCGTAACCCGGCGCTGGAAGCCGTGCAGTTCAGTGTGCGCTACGCACCGAAACTGGTGCACCGCGGCCGCGGGGCGGCCCGCGGGGTGATCGCACCGATCCTGCGCGCCGCTTCCTACGGCACCGACAAGATCAGTCCGAGCGTGGTGGCGTACTCCGAGGAAATGATGCACGCCACCCCGGTCGCGACCATGGTGGGCTTCCTGCACGCCCTGGAGGTGCACGACGAGAGTGCCGCGCTGGCGACGCTGGCCAAGATCCCGACCCTGGTCGCCTGCGGCGACCAGGACCTGCTCACCCCGCCGGGGTACTCGCGGGCGATGGCGGCCACGCTGTGGGATTGTGAGCTGGTGATCGTGCCCGGGGCCGGGCATCTGGTGCAGCTGGAGGAACCCGATGTCATCGACGAGGCACTGGTGCGACTGGTGGAGCGTGCCGCGCCGCGCCGTGCCATGCTGACTCACCGGTTACGCCGAAGGGCCGGGCGCAGTGGCTGATCCGCAGGAGGCGACCCTGGCCACCGCCGAGGACACTGTCGCGCTGGGAACTCGGCTGGGCGAGCAGCTGCGGGCCGGCGACGTGGTGGTGCTGTCCGGCCCGCTGGGTGCCGGAAAAACCGTGCTGGCCAAGGGGATCGCCGCCGCCCTCGATGTCGACGGCCCGGTCACCTCGCCAACGTTCGTGCTGGCCCGCGAGCACCGGGCCCGCCGGCCGGACAGCCCGGCGATGATTCACGTCGACCTTTACCGGCTGCTCGACGAGACGGGCCTGGACCTGCCGGCCGAGCTGGACTCACTCGACCTCGACACCGAACTCGACGACGCCGTCGTTGTGGTGGAGTGGGGTGAAGGACTGGCCGAGCGGCTCTCCGAACGGCACTTGGACATCCGGCTGGACCGCGCAGCGGACTCCGAGACGCGCACCGCGACCTGGCGGTGGCACACGCCGTGACCGGAGCGATTCTGACGATCGACACCGCCACCCCCGCCGTCACCGCGGGCGTGGTGGCCGCCGATCGGCACACCGTGTTGGCCGAGCGGGTCACCCCCGACGCTCGCGCGCACGCCGAACGGCTGACCCCCAATGTGCTGGGCGCACTGGCCGACGCCGGCCTGACCATGGCCGACCTGTCAGCGGTCGTAGTGGGTTGCGGCCCGGGACCGTTCACCGGCCTGCGGGTCGGGATGGCCAGCGCCGCCGCCTACGGCCACGCCCTGGGCATACCGGTGTACGGGGTGTGCAGCCTGGATGCGATCGGGGTGCGCACCACGGGGCCGGTCCTGGTGGTCACCGATGCGCGCCGTCGGGAGGTCTACTGGGCGCGCTATCGCGACGGCGCTCGGGTAGCCGGCCCGGCGGTGTGTGCCCCGGCCGGTGTCGATCCCGCCGATGCCGTCGCGGTGGCCGGCTCGCCGGCACACGCCGGGCTGTTCGACCTGCCGGTCCTCGACGCCACCCACCCGACTCCTGCGGGACTGGTCGCCGCGGTGCGGGATTGGAACGAAGCGCCGGAATCGCTGGTGCCGCTGTATCTTCGCCGCCCCGACGCCAAACCCCCGGCGACGGCCGCTGCACCGGTGACGCTGGGTGCCCTGGTGGACAGCGACGCGGAGCGCTGCGCCGAATTGGAAGCCCAACTGTTCGGCGGCGACGACCCGTGGCCGGCCGAGGCGTTCAGCCGGGCGATCGGAGCCCGCGACCACCACTACGTCGCCGCCCGGATCGGCGACGCCGTGGTGGGCTACGGCGGAATCGCGCGGCTTGGACGCACCCCGCCGTTCGAGTACGAGGTGCACACCATCGGGGTGGACAAGGCGCATCAGGGGCGTGGCATTGGGCGGCGGCTGCTCACCGACCTGCTGGAGTACGCCGACGGCGGCGTGGTGCACTTGGAGGTCCGCACGGACAACGCTGCGGCGATCGCGCTCTACCGCGACGTCGGCTTTGTCGAGACCGGACTTCGTAAGCGCTACTACCGCAACGGCGCCGACGCCTACACCATGCGGCGGGGAGCTGTCTCATGACCATCGTCCTGGCCATCGAATCCTCTTGCGACGAAACGGGTGTCGGCATCACCCGCCTGGAAGCCGACGGCACCCTGACGCTGCTGGCCGACGAGGTGGCCTCCAGCGTGGAGGAGCACACCCGCTTCGGCGGGGTGGTGCCCGAGATCGCGTCGCGAGCACATCTGGAGGCGTTGGGCCCGACCATGCGTCGGGCGCTGACGGCAGCGGGATTGGGAGAGGACCGCCGTCCGGACGCAGTGGCGGCCACCATCGGGCCGGGTTTGGCGGGCGCGCTGTTGGTGGGGGCGGCCGCAGCCAAGGCGTACGCGGCGGCCTGGGGAGTGCCGTTCTACGCGGTCAACCACCTGGGCGGGCACCTGGCCGCGGACGTCTACGCCCATGGCCCGCTGCCCGAGTGTGTGGGCCTGCTGGTCTCCGGCGGCCACACCCACCTGCTGTATGTGCGGTCGCTGGGGGAGCCGATCGTCGAGCTGGGCAGCACCGTCGACGACGCCGCGGGGGAGGCCTACGACAAGGTGGCCCGGCTGCTCGGGCTGGGCTACCCGGGCGGGCGGGCGCTGGACGAGCTGGCCCGCACCGGGGACGTCCACGCCGTGGTGTTCCCGCGCGGCATGACCGGCCCGCGGGATGCCCCGTACACGTTCAGCTTCTCCGGGCTCAAGACGGCCGTCGCCCGCTATGTGGAGCGCAACCCCGACTTCGTCGCCGCGGATGTGGCGGCCGGTTTCCAGGAGTCGGTCGCCGACGTCTTGACGGCCAAAGCGGTGCGTGCGGCCACGGATCTCGGGGTCGGCACCCTGCTGATCGCCGGCGGGGTGGCGGCCAATTCCCGGTTGCGCGAACTCGCCGAACAACGCTGTGCAGCAGCAGGTTTGACGCTGCGCATCCCGCCGTTGCGGCTGTGCACCGACAACGGGGCGATGATCGCGTCGTTCGCGGCACACCTGATCGCCGCCGGGGCGGCGCCGTCACCGCTGGACGTGGCCACCAACCCGGGCCTGCCGGTGGTGCAGGGCCAAGTGGGCTGACCGAGACTCGCCGCTAAATTTTGGGCGCCCACGGCAGCGTGCGGTACCCGGTCGCCTGGGTGACGATCAGCAGGTTGTCGCCGGTCGCCCAGGCCTGGGTGAAGGTGGTCATCGGGATCTGCTCGTCACGGCCGGTGGGGGTGCCGCTGTCGTTGAGGTGCACCACGTCGTTGGCGGTGTCCACGCCGGTGACGACGACGGCATGGTCGGCCTGGCTGCGCTGGCCCTGCCCGGCCGGGTAATCCCAGATGGTCTCGGCGTTGAGCCCGGCGATCACCTTGTGGCCGGCCGCCAGATCCTGCTCCAGGGCTGTCATGGTGTTGCCGGAGGTCAGCTCCGAGGTGACACCGTAGTTGCTCAGCAGCACCACCATGTCCTGCGGCGACGTGCCGTCGAATTCGTAGACGCTGCCCTGGTGGTCGCTGCTCGGGGTGAACAGGCCGCGCAACTCGATGCCGATCTGCAGCGGTTCATGGCCGGTGAGCTGACCGACCACGTCGGCGACCGCCATCAGCCCACAGTCCTCCTGGTGTTGATAGCGCCAGTAGGGTGCGGCGGCACCCGGGTCGCCGTACATCCGGCCGTTGGGGTCGGCGTGAACCGGCCCGGCAACGCCGATGGCGACGGCGGTGATCAGGGCGGCTGTCCCGGCGGAGCGCATGGTGGTCAACATGTGCGCCATTGTCGGTTCGCTTCCTGGATGCAGACTGGGAAATAATCCCGGCACCGGGGTAACCTTGAGTGCTAGCACTCTCATGTATAGAGTGCTAGGTGGCAGTCGCTCGAATTCTCGCTCGGCACCCGCGACGACGACGCGAGGGCTCGCACGAATGCCGAACACCTTAAGTAAGTACGTTCCGATGGGCTCGGCAAGGGCCGGGTCGCATCCAGACAATGTGGAGGGCTCCAATCGTGGCGAGCGTGAACATCAAGCCACTCGAGGACAAGATCCTCGTTCAGGCCAACGAGGCCGAGACCACGACCGCTTCCGGTCTGGTCATTCCGGACACTGCCAAGGAAAAGCCGCAAGAAGGCACCGTCGTCGCTGTCGGCCCCGGCCGGTGGGACGAGGATGGCGACAAGCGGATCCCGCTGGACGTCAAGGAAGGCGACGTCGTCATCTACAGCAAGTACGGCGGCACCGAGATCAAGTACGGCGGCGAGGAGTACCTCATCCTGTCCGCGCGCGACGTGCTGGCGATCGTCGGCAAGTAGCCACAAGCAACCACCGTGCCCGCCCCGGAGATCCCCGTAATACGGGTGATGTCCGGGGCGGCACGCGTAGAGAAAAGGGCTTAAACAGCTATGAGCAAGCAGATTGAGTTCAACGAGGCCGCGCGCCGGGCGATGGAAGCCGGCGTGAACAAGCTCGCCGACGCAGTCCGGGTGACACTGGGCCCGCGCGGCCGCACGGTGGTGCTGGCCAAGTCCTTCGGCGGCCCGACGGTGACCATGGACGGCGTCACCGTGGCGCGCGACGTGGACCTGGAGGACCCGTTCGAGAACCTCGGCGCACAGCTGGTGAAGTCGGTGGCCACCAAGACCAACGACGTGGCCGGCGACGGCACCACCACCGCCACCGTGCTGGCCCAGGCCATCATCTCCGGCGGACTGCGCAACGTCGCGGCCGGTGCCAACCCGATCGCGCTGGGCGCCGGCATCGCCAAGGCCGCCGACGCGGTGTCGCAAGCGCTGCTGGCCGCGGCCATCCCGGTCTCGGGCAAGGAATCGATCGCGCAGGTGGCCACCGTGTCCTCGCGCGACGAGGAGATCGGCGAGCTGGTCGGCGAGGCGATGACCAAGGTCGGCAGCGACGGCGTGGTCAGCGTGGAGGAGTCCTCGACCCTGTCCACCGAGCTGGAGATCACCGACGGTGTCGGCTTCGACAAGGGTTTCCTGTCGGCGTACTTCGTCACCGACTTCGACTCGCAGGAAGCCGTCCTCGAAGACGCCCTGATCCTGCTGCACCGCGACAAGATCAGCTCGCTGCCGGACCTGCTGCCGCTGCTGGAGAAGGTCGTCGAGGCAAACAAGCCGCTGCTGATCATCGCCGAGGACGTCGAAGGTGAGCCGCTGTCGACCCTGGTGGTCAACGCAATCCGCAAGACGCTCAAGGCCGTCGCGGTCAAGGCGCCCTACTTCGGCGACCGGCGCAAGGCGTTCCTGGAAGACCTCGCGGTCGTCACCGGCGCCCAGGTGATCAACCCCGACGTCGGCCTGACCCTGCGCGACGCCGGTCTGGACGTGCTGGGCACGGCCCGCCGGGTGGTGGTCAGCAAGGACGACACCGTGATCGTCGACGGTGCCGGGACCGCCGAGGCCATCGCCGGCCGGGTCAAGCAGCTGCGTGCCGAGATCGAGGCGACCGACTCCGACTGGGACCGCGAAAAGCTCGAGGAGCGGCTGGCCAAGCTGGCCGGCGGCGTGGCCGTGATCAAGGTCGGCGCGGCCACCGAGACCGCACTCAAGGAGCGCAAGCACCGGGTCGAAGACGCGGTGGCGGCGGCCAAGGCTGCGGTCGAGGAGGGCATCGTCACCGGCGGCGGCGCGGCGCTGGTGCAGGCCCGCGCGGCGCTGTCGGAGCTGCGGTCCTCGCTGACCGGCGACGAGAAGCAGGGCGTGGAGGTGTTCGCCGCCGCGCTGAGCGCGCCGCTGTACTGGATCGCCACCAACGCCGGCGTGGACGGTGCCGTGGTGACCAGCAAGGTCGCCGAGTTGCCGGCCGGACAGGGCTTCAACGCCGCAACGCTGTCCTACGGCGACCTGGCTGCCGACGGCGTCATCGACCCGGTCAAGGTGACCCGCTCCGCGGTGCTCAACGCCGCGTCGGTGGCGCGGATGGTGCTGACCACCGAGACGGCGGTTGTCGAGAAGCCCGTCGAGGTCGACGCGCACGCCGGCCACGGGCATCACGGGCACGCCCACTAGGTAGTTCGAGCAGTCCCCCAGAGGGTGGTGCCCCAGCAAAAGCCCCCAAC
This sequence comes from Mycolicibacter heraklionensis, assembly GCF_019645815.1. Classification (NCBI taxonomy): domain Bacteria; kingdom Bacillati; phylum Actinomycetota; class Actinomycetes; order Mycobacteriales; family Mycobacteriaceae; genus Mycobacterium; species Mycobacterium heraklionense. The sequence goes on along the minus strand of NZ_CP080997.1, from coordinate 3,844,434 downwards.
ACGCTCAGCGTGTTGGGGGCTTTTGTGTCTGGTCGCGAATCAAGCATGATTGGGCTGGACAAGCGCGATTGAGTGATTCAGTTCTGAGGTGACGGTCATGGGTTTGCGTCAGCGAGTCTTGGCGAAGGTCGCCGGGCAACTCGGCCGGCCGCATGGCCTGGTGGGGCGCGGCGTTGCGGTACTGCTCAACCGCGGCAATCGTCAGGCGGTGGCCGCCGCCGTCGATGCGGCGATGCCGGATGGAAAGACGGTGGCCGACATAGGTTTTGGTGGCGGCCTAAGCCTGGATTTGCTTCTACAACGGGTTGGTCCGCTGGGCGCCGTCTACGGTGTGGAAATCGCCGAGGACATGCTGACGCGCGCCCGGGCACGCTTCGCCACCCAGATCGCGGCCGGTCGGATGAGACTTGTCGGGGGGTCGCTGACCGCGTTGACGCTCGAAGACAGCTCGCTCGACGCGGCGATCTCGGTCAACACCGTTTATTTCGTCTCCGACCTCGACGCCGCCTGTGCAGAACTTGCCCGGGTACTGAGACCAGGTGGCCGGGTGGTGTTGGGGATCGGTGATCCTGACGTAATGGCCCGCTTGCCTTTCGCTGCCTACGGCTTCAACCTGCGCCCGATCGGCGAGATCGTTGCCGCGTTGAAGAACGCGGGTTTTGCGGATGTCGAGCAGCGCCGCCTCGACGAGGTGGCGATCCCTCACCATCTGCTCGTTGCTGTCGCAGGCTAGACCGCGGAGCGTCTTTTTCGTTGGCCGTGCTACGTCGTGGTCGGCCTGGCCGTGCTGTTCCACGAGGATTTGGGGTCGTACGCCGGCCGGCGCATACATCGATGACGACCCGTGGTCGGCAGGCGGAGCCTCAGAGTCCGACGATGACAATGATCACGCCGACCACGATCGACACGGCGAGGGACACCAAGAGGAAGCCGACGATCCCTTCTTTGCCCGCTGACGTCGCATGGTCTCCCGCCGCGATCGGGGCGAATTTCCGGCCGGCGCCCCAGGCCGCTGCGAGCAGTGTCGCCAACCAGTTCGCGTAGGCGGCGTAGACGATCAGTGAGACTGCCGTAACTCCCCACGCGTTGGGCAGATGGATGTGTGGCCACAGCAGGCCCAACAGCGCCAGGAACATTCCGTTGAGCGTGGCCTCCAGATGGCTCGACAGTGCCATGCGCGGGTTCTTGCACGCGGGAATGGCGAGCCCGGTGAGCAGGCCGAGCAGGAACAGGACCAATCCGAGCTTGAACAGCACTGTCTGCATGTCAGAAGCGTAGGAGTGCCCCGCGGCGCGCGGTGCGGATTGGCGGGGCAGGAGAACCCTTCTCGATCGCCGAGTATTGCTGGGCATGCCTGCGCACCGGTTTGTCCGGGTCAGACGGCGAAGTGAAACAGCCCGTACCAAACGACAAAGGCGAACAGCGCCACACCGCCCAGTAGGGCCAGGGTGAACTGGCGGCCGGTGAGGACCTTCTCCTTGACGGTGACGGTCCCGACCACCAGGCAGATCGGGTAGTAGAGCAGCATGGCGGTGACGACGCCGGGCGAATACCGATCGAGGGCTGGCGTCATCGCCAGATGAAAGAGTGCGTCCCAGAACAGGTTTGCGCTGGCGAAGGCGACCAGTGCAGCGCTGCGGGCCTGGGTCTGCTTGCGGTAGTTCGCATAGACGAGCGTCACCAGGATCGCCATGAAGGCGACGTTGTTGGCGGCGAAGGCGGCGTCGTCGAAGCGGCCGTGGACGTCCTGGGTGACCCAGGCGGGAAATCCGCCGAGGTATTCCTCGACGATGTGCAGGAGGTAGGCGGCCGGCATCAGCCAGATGACGCTCCGGAAGCGCGGCAGCGGCAGGTTCGCGCTGGGTCCGGCCGCCGCAGGCTGTCGTTGCGTGTCGTTGCCGTCCATGCCGCCGATCATCGCTCACTGCGGGGCCCACAGTGGCGGTTCGAGCGGGACCGCGGCGGTTTCCCGCCCGGCATGCTTGACGCGCCGCCGCGCGCGGCGCAGTGTGATACACGTCATGAGACCACTGGTCACACCCGGTAAAGGCGGCAGCGCATGACCACAAGGGACAAGTACACCGAAGTGCCCACGCCCTACTCGTGGGAGGTCGCCAGCGCCGGCGACGCGCGCTTCACGTGGGAGTACGACGACGGGCGGGCCCGGCTGCTGTCGCTGTATCAGAAGGGCAAGGACAAGCAGTGGGACGCCCAGTCACGCATTGACTGGTCCCAAGACGTGGACCCGATGAACCCGATCGGTCTGCCCGACGAGTTCCATCCACTGTTCGGCAGTCCGATGTGGGAGTCCGCGGACGACGCACGCCGGGCCGAGATGCGCCAGCACTCCCAGGCCTGGCAGTTCTCCCAGTTCCTGCACGGTGAGCAGGGCGCGATGGTGTGCGCGGCCAAGATCGTCGAAGTCGTCCCGGATCTGGACGCGAAGTTCTACGCGGCCACCCAGACCATGGACGAGGCCCGGCACGTCGAGACATTCTCGCGGTTCTTGCAGGAGAAGATCGGCATCGTCTACCCGATCAACAAGAACCTGACCGCACTGCTGGACGACACCCTGCGTGACTCGCGCTGGGACATGCCCTATCTGGGCATGCAGGTCCTCATCGAGGGGCTGGCACTGGCGGCATTCGGGGTGCAGCGCGATCTGGCAGCACCGGACTCACTGGCCAAGAAGGTACTGGCCTACGTGATGCAGGACGAGGCCCGCCATGTTGCCTTCGGTCGAATCTCGTTGAAGGACTACTACTCTGAGCTCACTGACTCTGAGCGGGACGAGCGCGAAGAGTTCGTCGTGGACGCCTGTTACCTGATGCGCGACCGATTCCGCGGCGAGGAGGTCTTCGAGACCCTCGGCATGAACGTCAAAGAGTGCGCGGAATGGGTCGACTCGTCACCGCTGATGATCCAGTTCCGTTCGCACCTGTTCAGTCGCATCGTGCCGATCGTCAAGGACATCGGGTTGTGGGGTCCCAAGGTGCAGAAGGCGTTCCGGGACATGGGTGTGCTCGACATGGGCGGCTTCGACATCGAGGCGTTGATGAAGGCCGACGAGGATCAGGCCGAGTCACTGGACAGGGCGCACGCCGAGATGGCCGCGCGGGCCGTCGAGGTCAACGAAGTGATCACGGCGGGCGCGAGTTAGCAGCGTCAGGGGAAGGCTAATGCATTGCATTGATTATCAATTCATTTTCCGGTCCAATGGCGAATAGAAGCGATGGGTGATTAGCCACCGCGCAGAACGGGTATGAATCCTCCGCGGCGTCGGCCTCGACGGCGCTAAGGGTGTTGAAAAGGAGATCACCATGGACGCAGTGGCGGCCACCGAATTCCTGGCTCGTTCCACAACGTTGACCAGTGTCGGGTGGATCGGCTATATCGTGATCGGTGCGATTGCCGGCTGGATCGCGGGTATCGCCATGAAGACCAAATATGGCCTGCTCGCCGACGTAGTCGTGGGTGTCGTTGGAGCGTTGATCGGCGGGTTCCTGCTCAGCTTCGTCGTCGACACGGCCAGCGGCGGCTGGTGGTTTACCTTGTTCACCGCAATTTTGGGTGCGATCATCCTGCTCTGGCTGCTGCGCCTGTTCGGTCGCGAGGCGTAAGGAGTGACGATGATGAAAAACGTTGCGTTCGTCGCCGTTGCGCTGGGGGTGCTGATTTCCAGCGGTTGCTCGGCCTCGCAGGTGATCAACACCGGCGGCGACACGAAGTGCAAGGACTTCGTCGACCAGGACGAGAAGAAGCAGGACGACGAAATCACCAAGATGCTCAAAGACCAAAGCGGTGCAGAACCGTCGAACCTGGAGATCTCGGCGACTCGGCTGTCGGTATCGACCTACTGCAAGACGCTGGGAAAGCCGGAGAGCAAGATATCTGAGGCGCCGCACGGCTAACGGCACGGCGCAGTTACGGCGCAGTTCGAGCCGGATAAGACCGGCTGAGCTCAGTACGAGTTGGTGAACAGCAGCACCAGCGAGTCCCACAAGCTCTGGAACGGATCACTGTTGGCGACCCCGTGCTCGAGCAGCGCGCTGAGCCAGGCATCGAAGCCGTTGATGTCATCGTCGTTGATGTTCACGTAGGTCAGCATGCCGTCGACCGTGGTGGTGGCGTCGGCGATCTGCTCCGGGGTCAGTCCCAGGTACTCCACGTGCGGGCCGAAGATGTTCAGCAGCGCGCCCCACAGGCCGTTCGCGGCGTAGGAGTCCACGAAGTTGGCCACCGGGTCGGTGGGCAGGCTGTAAATGGTGGTGGGGTACAGGTCATTCGGCGTAGCGCTGCCGATGCTCGCGTCCATACCCGTAAAACTGAGCACAAAATCCGTGAACTGGGTACCTAGTGTCGCATCCATGGCCGATTCCAGATGCTGCCAGACACCGTCGGGAGCGGAGGGGTCGCCAATGAATACGAAATGCAGTGCATCGGTGGGGATCGCGTACGCCGCAAGTTGGGCCATGGCCATCGACTCGGCGGTGGCGCTCTGTGAATATCCGAAGATCGTCAGCGGGTGGTCGGCGTCGAAAGCGCCGGGGTTGGCGTTGAATTCGTTCTCCACGGCGAGGACGACGGCTGTTGCGTCGGCGAGGCTGCTCTGCTGGAACAGCTCGGGTGTGGTCAGCACCTGCAGTGGGGCGCTGCACGGGTCGGTGCCGTCCATGTGGCAGACCATCGAGTCGGTGGAACCACCGTTGAAGCCCAGCGCGTTCAGATAAAGATCTTCGGCGGACCGTGCGTACTCCGGCGACGGCGTCGGCTGGCCGGTCCCGCCGAGGATCAGCGCGGTTTGGCTGCCCGCCAGCGGACCGGTGGTGGCCAGCAGTGCCGCCTCGGCGAGCAGAGACCCGGCGGGTTGGATGATCGCTGCGCCGGACGCAGCGAGGATCATGCTGACTGCGGCCAGTCGCCCGACAGCCTTAGACCCACTGCCCCTGGGCAGTATTACCTGAGCCATGAGAACCCCCCGGTTGTGTATGGCATATGAATATCACATTCTCATTTTTGAAGTCTAGAGTTCTCGTGGTCGCCGACGGCCGCCCTCAAGTGGTGCTGCCGCGCACAAAGTGTTGGAGAAAACCGTCGACGCCACCGTGGGGGCGGTCAGAAGAAGTCGTTGAAAAACAGTTGTAGAGAGTCGAATACGCTCTCGAACAATCCGCTGTTGGCGACCCCGCCGCAGAAAACCGCATTGATCCAGGCGTCGAAGCCGTTGATGTCGCTGGCGGAGATGTCGACGTAGGTCAGGCTGCCGTCGACCGTGATGGTGGCGTCGGCTACCTGCTCCGGTGTCAACCCCAGATACCAGGCGTGCGGTCCCACGATGTCCAGCAGCGCTCCCCACAAGCCCTCGGAGGCGTAGACGCCGGCGAAGTTGGAGACCGGGTCGCCGGGCAGGCCGTAGATGGTGGCCGCATACAGATCATTCGGCGTCTCGACGCCCAGGACGTCGGTCATACCGAACAGGTTGAACAGATAGGCCGTCAGGCTTGGGCCGAGCAGCGCCTCCACTGCCGCTTCCAGGTGTTGCCAGATCCCGGTCGGGGTGGAGGGGTCGCCGATGAACACGAAGTGCAGCGCGTCGCTGGGAATGCCGGCCTCGGCCAGCCGGGTCATTGCGATCGACTCTGCAGTGGCGCTCTGCGAGTAGCCAAAGATCGTCAGTGGGTGCTCGGCATCGAAAGCGCCTGGGTTGGCGTTGAATTGGTTCTCGACGGCGAGAACGATGGCCGACGCGGCCGTGAGACTACTGGGGCCCTGCTGGATCAGTTCGGGCGTCGTCAGCACTTGCAGTGGGGCGCTGCACGGGTCGGTGCCGTCCATGTAGCAGACCATCGAGCCGGTGGAACCGCCGTTGAAACCCAACGGGTTCAGAAACAGGTTCTCGGCGGAGCGTGCGAATTCGGGCGACGGTGTCGGTTGGGTGGTTCCGCCGAGGATGAGCGCCGTCTGACTGCCCGCCAGCGGTCCGGTGGCAGACAGCAGGGTGGCTGCGGCGTGAACCGGTTGGCTGGTCGCCACACCGGCCGCGGCCGCCATCAGGCCGACGACGGCGACGTGAGCAACTGCGTTTTTGCCGGCCCTACCCTGCGATGTCATCGCATGTACGTATCACACGCTGACGCCGTGTTCGACGGTTTTGCGAGCGTTGATGGGCGCCGGGACTACTCAGAGCGTGTCGGGGCACAGGTGATGCTGCGCGGCGTTGATCAGCATGCGTCCCGTTTCGACGTCGTTCGGATTCACCTGGGCCAGCGTCTGTTCGGGCTTCTCGCCCAGCCGCAGCCGATTACAGGCCATCCAGCCGTTGGCCACCACCACGCCGTCGGGCAGCTGCTGGTCTCCCAACGTCAGACCCGGAAACCCATGGGACCGCAGTTCATTGAGGAATCCCTCGTCGTCGGCGCTCGCGATGGGTGCGCCGATGAACCCCACGGCGCACCCAGCTGCGACGGTTCCGAATAGCAGGTGCTTTTTCACAGTGCTCTCCTTGCCCTTCTTGCCCGCGCAGCTCCGCGGGGCTGCCGAAAGAGCAGCGTAATGGCGCAAGCGGCCTGTGATCGCCAGAACCGGGCGGTCCGAGCTCAACTCAGCGGCGACAACGCTGCTCTACGCACCGTCTCGTCACTGCGGGAGGCGCCGTAGTGGGCGAACAGCCCCCGGGAAACCGGGGGCTGCTCAGGTACCCACTGGGCCGCGGATGTGACGCCGCCGGCCCGGTCGGGAAGCAATCAGCCGCTGGGGCGCAGGTTGCAGCGCAGCGCGGCGTGCCGCTCGGCTTCGGACATGCCGCCCCAGATGCCATAGGGCTCACCTACCGCGAGCGCGTGCGTCCGGCACTGTTCCAGCACCGGGCAGGCGCGGCACCACTTCTTGGCGTTCTGTTCGCGCTGTGCTCGGGCGCGGCCGCGCTCTCCGTCGGGCGGGAAGAACACCGACGAGTCGACCCCCCGACACGCTCCTCGGAGCTGCCAATCCCATACGTCCGCGTTGCGGCCGGGCAACTGCTCAACCTGTGGCATGGGAACCCCTCTCAAGACGCTGTTCGGCCGATCTTGGGAATACGGCCTGCCGAGCGGTGTCTGGGTGGTGCGCGTAAAACAGCGCCGGCTGTAATTCCGGCGCCGAGGGGACGGTAACTAAACGATCTGAAGTAAAACCAACGTGATGGTTAAGAAAGGCTGGCCTAAACGGGTGGACATTCCGTGAGAGTGGATGTTATTCCGCATTCTGTGAAGTGGTTATGGCGCGGCGATACCGCGTAACGTCGCGCAGCGATGATTGAGGACCCCAAAGCAGCCCTGGCGGCTGCCGCGTTCGGGGATGAACCCGGCCGCTGGCCCCTGCCCGAAGCCACCACGCCCCGGCAGCGGTGGCTGCGCGCCGTCGCGGCCGGCGGGCAGGGGCGCTACGCCAGCGCTGCGACTGATCTGGCGGTGCTGGTGCGCGAGGTGCCGACCGGCCCGCTGGCCTCCCTGGCATACAGCACCCGGGGTTCGTTCCTGCGCCAACTCGGCGGGCACGACGCGGCTCGCGGCTTCGACGGGCGGGCGCTGGCGCTGGCCGGCGACGACTTCGAAGCCCATGCCGATGCACTGGTCGGGTTGGCCGCCGACGCCCTGGGAGTCGGGCGTTTCGCGGCGTCGGCGGCACTGCTGGCCCGGGCCGAGCCCGAGCCGTCCACCGCACCGCCGCGCCTGGCGGTCCGCCGGCACTGGGTGACCGCAGAATTGGCGATGGTCACCGGCGACGGAGCCACCGCGGTGCGCCATGCCGAGCAGGCGTGCGAGCTCGCGAGCGACGTCATGGTGCGCCACCGGGTGAAAAGTCAGGTGGTGCTGGCCGGCGCGCTGTGCTGCGCGGGGAACGTCGATCGAGCGCGCAACGTCGCCGAGGTCGCACTACAGGACACCGGCCGGTTGGGGCTGATCCCGCTGCGATGGGCGCTGGCGTGCATGTTGGCCGATGTCGGCAGCACTACGCGGACGGCTGAAGAGCTACGCGGTCTGCGTGACGAGGCCGCCGAGCTGGTGCGCCACCGCGGCGGCAACTGGCATAGGCCCTGATCAGCGGTATCCGTCGGCTTCCGAGGTCGCCCCGTTGAGCGACGCGTCGGCGTAGCCGCGGCAGTAATCCCACGTCACGTAGCTGTCCGGCTCCGGGTCATAGGCCGGCTCGTGCGGGCGGACGGTGCCGTCGATGAGCAGCTGCAGCAGGTTGGCTCGCAGCATGTCCCAGTCGTGGTAATGGTCCTGCTGGCAGTCGTCGCAGCACACCACCAGGCCGCGAATTCCCCGGTGTGCCAGTAAGGCTTCGTAGACCGCCAGGTCGGCGAGGTCGGCCTCGACTGCGGTCCGCTCCTGCGGGTCCAGTGGCTGGCCAGGTTCGACGGCGTCCAGCGCGGCGGACGGGTCATGCGGATCGTCGGCAAACGGGTCGGGTGGCAAACCGGGTGGCAGGTGGTCACGCACGCCCATCAGGGTACGCAGTCGCCATGACAGAACGCCAGCGGTAGGCCGCGGGACCTCGCCCGGCGACTAAGGTGGTGGCGGGCGAAAGCTTCCGCGCGCCGCGATTAGGATGGACTTCTCACCCCGGCTGCGTAGTGGAGGCTCCCGATGTCCGTTGGTGACGCCAACCCTTTGACGGTGTCCTATGCCATGGGTCCGCAAGACGATGCGGTGTACGCCGGTGGTGCGTTCGGCGGGCAGTCTCCCAAGATCGCGATGCTGGGGCTGACCTTCGACGATGTCCTGCTGCTTCCGGCAGCGTCCGACGTGGTGCCGGCCACCGCCGACACCGCGAGTCGGCTCACCCGCAACATCGCGCTCAAGGTGCCGTTGGTCAGTTCCGCGATGGACACCGTCACCGAGGCCCGAATGGCGATCGCGATGGCCCGCGCCGGCGGTATGGGCGTGCTGCACCGCAATCTGCCCGTCACCGAGCAGGCCGGCCAGGTGGAGACCGTCAAGCGATCCGAGGCCGGGATGGTCACCGACCCGGTCACCTGTACGCCGGAGAACACCCTCGCCGAGGTGGATGCGCTGTGCGCCCGCTTCCGGATCTCCGGGCTGCCGGTCGTCGACAAGAATGGCTCCCTGGTCGGGATCATCACCAACCGGGACATGCGTTTCGAGGTCGACCAGAACAAGCCGGTCGCCGAGGTGATGACCAAGGCGCCGCTGATCACCGCGCAGGAGGGTGTCTCCGCCGACGCCGCGCTGGGCCTGCTGCGCCGGCACAAGATCGAGAAGCTGCCGATCGTCGACGGCCACGGCAAGCTGACCGGGCTGATCACCGTCAAGGACTTCGTCAAGACCGAGCAGCACCCGCTGGCCACCAAGGACAGCGACGGCCGGCTGCTGGTCGGCGCTGCCGTCGGCGTCGGTGACGACGCCTGGGTGCGGGCGATGACGCTGGTAGACGCCGGGGTCGACGTGCTGATCGTGGACACCGCGCACGCCCACAACCGGGGAGTGCTGGACATGGTCGGCAAGCTCAAGGCCGAAGTGGGGGAGCGTGTCGACGTGGTCGGCGGCAACGTGGCCACCCGCAGCGGAGCCGCCGCGCTGGTCGAAGCGGGCGCCGACGCGGTGAAGGTCGGGGTGGGTCCCGGCTCGATCTGCACCACCCGGGTGGTCGCCGGGGTGGGCGCCCCGCAGATCACCGCCATCATGGAAGCCGTGGCAGTGTGTCAACCGGCCGGTGTGCCGGTGATCGCCGACGGCGGGCTGCAGTACTCCGGTGACATCGCCAAGGCGCTGGCCGCCGGCGCGTCGACCACCATGCTCGGCTCACTGTTGGCCGGCACCGCCGAGTCGCCCGGCGAGCTGATCTTCGTCAACGGCAAGCAGTTCAAGAGCTACCGCGGGATGGGTTCGCTGGGCGCCATGGCCGGAAGGGGCTCCGGGGGCGCCGGCAAGTCCTACTCCAAGGACCGCTACTTCCAGGACGACGCGCTCTCCGAGGACAAGCTGGTGCCCGAGGGCATCGAGGGCCGGGTGCCGTTCCGGGGCCCGTTGAGCACGGTCATCCACCAGCTCACCGGCGGCCTGCGCGCCGCGATGGGCTACACCGGTTCGGCCACCATCGAGGCGCTGCAGCAGGCGCAGTTCGTGCGGATCACCGCCGCGGGCTTGAAGGAAAGCCACCCGCACGACATCACCATGACTGTCGAAGCGCCCAACTACTACGTGCGTTGAGCAGGCGTTCGTCCCGGCATTCTCGCGCAGCGAAACAGAAACGAGGCTGACCCGTCATGCGTGACATGGTTGAGATCGGCATGGGCCGCACCGCCCGTCGCACCTATGAGCTCGACGACATCAACATCGTGCCGTCTCGGCGCACCCGCTCCTCCAAGGACGTGTCCACGGCCTGGCAGCTGGATGCCTACCGGTTCGAGATGCCGGTACTGGCACATCCCACCGACGCACTGGTCTCCCCGGAGTTCGCCATCGAGCTGGGCCGGCTCGGCGGGCTGGGTGTGCTCAACGGCGAAGGGCTGATCGGCCGGCACGCCGACGTCGAGGCCAAGATCGCCCAGGTCACCGAGGCCGCCGCCAAAGAACCCGAGCCGTCGGCGGCGATCCGGCTGCTGCAGCAGTTGCACGCCGCGCCGCTGAACCCCGAGCTGTTGGGTGCCGCGGTGGCGCGCATCAGCGAGGCCGGAGTGACCACCGCGGTGCGGGTGAGCCCGCAGAACGCCGCCGCGCTGACCCCGGCGCTGGTGGCTGCCGGTGTCGACCTGCTGGTCATCCAGGGCACCATCATCTCCGCCGAGCGGGTCGCCGTGGACCGCGACGGGGCCGGGGAACCGCTCAACTTGAAGACCTTCATCTCCGAGCTGGACATCCCGGTGGTGGCCGGCGGGGTGATCGACCACCGCACCGCGCTGCACCTGATGCGGACCGGCGCGGCCGGGGTGATCGTCGGCTACGGCTCCACCTCCGGGGTGACCACCTCCGATGAGGTGCTGGGCATCTCGGTGCCGATGGCCACCGCGATCGCCGACGCGGCCGCCGCGCGCCGCGAGTACCTGGACGAGACCGGCGGGCGCTACGTGCACGTGCTGGCCGACGGTGACATCCACACCTCCGGGGATCTGGCCAAGGCGATCGCCTGCGGCGCCGACGCGGTGGTGCTGGGTACGCCGCTGGCGGCCGCCGCCGAGGCGCAGGGCGACGGCTGGTTCTGGCCGTCGGCTGCCGCCCACCCGTCCCTGCCGCGCGGTGCGCTGATGCAGGTCGCCTACGGCGAGCGCCCCGGCCTGGCGCAGGTGCTCGAGGGCCCCTCCGACGACCCGTTCGGCTCGCTGAACCTGGTCGGCGGGCTGCGTCGCTCGATGGCCAAGGCCGGCTACTGCGACCTCAAGGAGTTTCAGAAGGTCGGGCTGACCGTCGGCTCCTGACTCCAGGTAAGGGCAGCCTTTCTAGCAAGTTACTGCTGAGTACGGTCATACTTGCTGGCTATGGAGCCGGACTACGACGTTCTCATCATCGGCTCGGGTTTTGGTGGCAGCGTGAGCGCGCTGCGGCTGACCGAGAAGGGCTACCGCGTAGGCGTTTTGGAAGCGGGACGCCGATACGCCGACGAGGATTTCGCCAAGAACTCCTGGCACCTGCGCGAGTTCCTCTGGGCGCCGAAGCTGGGTTGCTACGGCATCCAGCGCATCCACCTGCTCAACAACGTCATGGTGCTGGCCGGCGCCGGGGTCGGCGGCGGGTCGCTGAACTACGCCAACACGCTCTACGTACCGCCGGAGCCGTTCTTCGCCGACAAACAGTGGGCGCACATCACCGACTGGCGCGCCGAGCTGATGCCGCACTACGACCAGGCCCAGCGGATGCTCGGTGTGGTCAAGAACCCGACATTCACCGACGCGGACCGCATCGTCAAGCAGGTCGCCGATGACATGGGGGTCGGCGACACGTTCGTGGCCACCCCGGTCGGGGTGTTCTTCGGACCGGACGGCGCCAGCGGAGCCAAGACGCCGGGCAAGACCGTCGCCGATCCGTTCTTCGGCGGCGCCGGGCCCAACCGCACCGGCTGCATCGAATGCGGTGAGTGCATGACGGGCTGTCGCTGGGGCGCCAAGAACACCCTGGTGAAGAACTACCTGTATCTGGCGGAATCGTCTGGCGCGCAGGTGCATCCGATGACCACCGTGACCGCGTTCGAGCAGGGTGGCGACGGGCTGTGGCAGGTGACGACGGTGCGCACCGGCTTGCGGGCGCGCCGGCACCGCAAGACTTTCACCGCCCGGTATCTGATCCTGGCGGCCGGCACCTACAACACCCAGCGGCTGCTGTTCAAGATGCGCGACAAAGGCAAGCTGCCCAAGCTGTCCGACAAACTGGGCGTGCTGACCCGCACCAACTCCGAATCCATCGTGGGTGCGGCGACATTGAACGTCAATCCGGACCTGAACCTGACCCACGGCGTGGCGATCACCTCCTCGATTCACCCCACCGCCGACACCCACGTCGAACCGGTCCGTTATGGCAAGGGCTCCAACGCCATGGGGCTGTTGCAGACCCTGATGACCGATGGCTCCGGCCCGCAGGGAACCGATGTGCCACGCTGGCGCCAACTGCTGGACCAGGCCCGCGAAGACCCCCGCCACATCCTGCGGTTGCTCAACCCGCGGCACTGGAGCGAGCGCACCGTGATCGCCCTGGTCATGCAGCATCTGGACAACTCGATCACCACCTTCACCAAACGCGGCAAGCTGGGCATCCGCCGCTACACCAGCAAGCAGGGTCACGGCGAGCCGAACCCGAGCTGGATCCCGGTCGGCAACGAGGTCACCCGCCGCATCGCCGCCAAGATCGACGGGGTGGCCGGCGGCACCTGGGGCGAGCTGTTCAACATCCCACTCACCGCGCACTTTCTGGGCGGGGCGGCGATCGGTGACAGCCCCGAGCACGGCGTCATCGACCCCTACCAGCGGGTGTACGGCTACCCGACTCTGGCGGTGATGGACGGCGCGGCGGTGTCGGCCAACCTCGGCGTCAACCCGTCACTGTCGATCACCGCGCAGGCCGAGCGCGCGGCGTCGCTGTGGCCCAACAAGGGCGAAGCCGACCTGCGGCCGGCCCAGGGCGAGGCCTACCGGCGCCTCGACCCGATCGCCCCGCGCGACCCGGCGGTGCCCAGCGGCGCATTCGGCGCGCTGCGCTGGCCGGACAAGCGCACCGACGCGGTCGGCTGAGTCCGCAGCGGGTTTCAGCTGGCGAGCGTTTGCAGCGGAACACCGCTGATCGCCCGGCTGGGGTTTCCGTGCACGTCGACGGGGACGTCGCCGGCCAGCGTGACTCGGTGCATCACCCGGTGCTGGTCGTCGTAGTCGGCAACAGCGCGGTGCTGGGTGGCGCGATTGTCCCAGACAGCGACGTCGCCGGGTTCCCAGCTCCATCGAACGGTGTTCTCCGGCAAGGTGATCCGCTGCTGCAGTAGATCCAGCAGTACGCGTGACTCGTGGTCGTCGAGGCCGACGAAGCCGCGCACGAAATCACCCGCCACCAGCGTGCGTTCCCCGGTCTCCGGGTGCACCCGTACTACCGGGTGCTCGGTGCGCAGGTCGGGCATCTGGAACCGCACCGCCATGGCGCGGACCTCGTCGGGAACCGCAACGGCGCCGCCCAGGGCGTAGTCGAAACGGTTGCTGTGCAGCGCTCGCAGGTTCTCGGTGAGCCGCTTCAGCGGTTCGGGCAGTGCGTCGTAGGCCGCCGCCGTGGACGCCCAGAGGGTGGACCCGCCGTAGCTGGGCAGGGTGACCGCCCGCAGGATCGACGCCGCCGGATAGTCGGGTACGAACGTGACGTCGGTGTGCCAGCGGTTGGCCTTGGCGTACTCGGAGTCGATCGGGGTGATGAGCGGCGCGTCGTCGCGCTGCAGCGTCGGGTGGGCGACCGGGTTGCCCAGCAGCGCGGCGAACGCGTGCTGGGAGTCGTCGTCGAGGTGGTGCTGGCCCTGGAAGAACAGCACCTTGTGGCGCAGCAGGGCCTGGTGGATTTCGTCGACCATGGCCTGGTCGAGGTCACCGCCGAGGCGCACGCCGTCGACGCGGGCGCCGATGCGGCTGCCGAGCCGGGTGATGGAGAGCGGGGGAACGGTCATCGGGTTGTCCTTTCAGATCATCTGTAGTCAAGTGACTACACGATGTGTGCGCTAGTGTAGTCATATGACTACAGACTCGGCAACCGGGCGGCGGGCCGCGACCCCGGTCGGCAGGGAAGAGGTGTCTGCGGCGATCCTGGCGGCCGCCGCCGAGCTGTTTGCCGAACGCGGACCAGCCGCCACGTCGATCCGGGACATCGCTGCGCGGGCCAAGGTCAACCACGGCTTGGTGTTCCGCCATTTCGGCGCCAAGGATCGGCTGGTGGGTGCCGTGCTCGACCACCTCGGCGGCGAGCTCACCGTGCTGCTGGAGGCCGGGGCCCCCGCCGATCAGGTGGAACCGGTGGCCGACCGGCAGCTGCGGGTGATGGCCCGCGCACTGCTCGACGGCTATCCGGTGGGGCAGTTACAGAGCCGGTTTCCCGCGATCGAGCGGCTGCTGGACCAGCAGCGCTCCCGTCACGACGAGCCGACCGCCCGGCTGGCGGTCGCGAACGCCGTTGCGCTGCAACTCGGATGGTGGCTGTTCGAGCCGTTCCTGCGCTCGGCGGCCGGTCTGGAGAAGCTGACCGGCGAGGAGCTGCGTGCGGAGGTGGCCGCACAGCTGGAGCGGATCAGCGGGCCGCCAAGCTGACGGCGCCCTGCGCTGGTCGGCGAAGATGCGCTGTGGCTCCTAGCGCGCGACATCCCGGCGGTGCTTCGGTTCGCGGCCGGGCGGCTGCGTCGGGGTGGGCAGCAGCGGTTCACGCCGGCGGGCCGGCAGCGTCGTCGGCGACTGTGTGCTCAGTTCGATTTCCTCCCCGGCATGGTTGATCGTCAGCCGACCGTCGGGGCCGTCGCGCAGCGTGTAGGTGACCTCTTTGTGGTTGGCGTCTACCGTCACCCGAAAACCCCGCCAGCGCAACCGGAACCGTAGCCGTGAGATCCCGTCCGGCAGCGCGGGATTCAGTGACAGCACGCCGGCGTCGTCACGCAGGCCGCCGAACCCGGCCACCAGGGAGAGCCAGGTCCCGGCCAGCGCCGCCATATGCAGGCCGTCGCGGGTGTTGTCGTGCAGATCGCGCAGGTCGACGAACGCCGTCTCATAGGTGTAGTCGTGGGCCAACTCCAAGTGCCCCACCTCGGCGCACATCACCGCCTGGGTGCATGCCGACAGCGACGAGTCCCGCACCGTGCGCCGCTCGTAGTAGTCGACGTTGCGCGCCTTCTGCTCGTCGGTGAACGCATGGCTGCGCCACTGCATGGCCAGCAGCAGATCGGCCTGCTTGACCACCTGAGCCGGATACAGCCGCACATAGGGTTCGTTGAGCAGCAGCGGGTAGGTGTTGCGGGTGTCGAAGTCCCATTCCGCGGCCGTGGTGAAACCGTCGCACTGCGGATGCACCCCGAGTTCCTCGTCGTAGGGGATGTGCGCCGCGTCGGCCGCATGTCGCCAGCCGGCCATCTCCTCGGTGGTGACCCCCAGCTCGTGGGCGGCATCGGGGTGGCGGGCACATGCCTCGGCGGCGGTATGGAGATTGTGGGCGGCCATCAGGTTGGTGAAGACGTTGTCCCGGACGATCGCGGTGTATTCGTCGGGGCCGGTGACCCCGTACAGGTGCCACACCCCGTGCCGGTCGTGGTGTCCCAGCGACCGCCAGAGTCGCGCGGTCTCGATCAGCACCGCCAGCCCGCACTCCTGCTCCACCGTGGTGTCGCCGGTGACCACCCGGTACTGCTCGAACGCCGCCGCGATGTCGGCGTTGATGTGCCAGGCCGCGGTGCCCGCCGGCCAGTACCCGGAGCACTCCTGGCCGCGGATCGTCCGCCAGGGGAAGGCCGCCCCGGACAGCCCCAGCTCGGTGGCACGCCCGCGCGCGAGATCGAGCGTGGTGGCCCGCCAGCGCAGCGCGTCGGCCGCGGCGTGCGGAGCGGTGTAGATCAGCACCGGCAGGATGAAACTCTCGCTGTCCCAGAAGGTATGGCCGTCATAACCGGTGCCGGTCAGACCCTTGCTGGGGATCGCGCGGCGTTCGGCGCGGGCACTGGCCTGCAGTAGGTGGAACAGTGCGAAGCGGACCGCCTGCTGGCAGTCCGGGTCGCCGTGGACCTCGACGTCGGCACCGTCCCAGAACTCGTCGAGATAGGCCCGTTGGGCCTCCAGCAGCCCCTGCCAGCCGCTGTAGCGGGCGCCGGTCAGCGCAGCGATGGCCTGGTCGCGCAGCGCGGGCCGCGACCGTTCGCTGGACCAGCCGTAGGCCAGGTACTTGACGATCCGCAGTTTCTGCCCGGGACGCAGGCCGCACACCACGGTGGTCGCCGCCACGTCCGGGATCGTCATGGTGTTGACCTGAACCCGGCCGGGTACGTCGACCTCGTGATCCATGGCCGCGGCCATCATCAGTTGGCTTGCGCGGGTGCGATGCACCAGCACCGCGCCGGTGTTGGTGTTCTCGCGTTCGACGGCCTCCAGCGGGTTCTCCAGGATCGCCGCAACCCGCGGGTCGTCGGAGGTCGGCGGCTGGTCCTCGTTGGCGACCAGCTCGGATTGCACTGTCACACGGACGAATTCGTCGATGGCCTCGACGACGTATTCGATGGCCGCGACACTGCGGAGAGCCAGCGACACCAGCCGGGTCGAGTGCACTTTGACCTGTTTTCCCGCCGGTGAGCGCCAGTGCACGCGGCGGGTCAGGGTGCCTGCCCGCATGTCGAGGATGCGCTCGTGGTCGATCAACTCGCCGTAGCGGACGTCCAACGGTTCGTCGTCGACCACCAGCCGGATGATCTTGCCGTTGGTCACGTCGACGACGGTCTGCCCGGCCTGCGGGTAGCCGAATCCGGACTCGGCATGCGGCAGCGGACGCACCTCGTAGAACGAGTTCAGGTAGGTGCCGGGCAGACCGTACGGTTCGCCCTCGTCGAGGTTGCCGCGCAGGCCGATGTGTCCGTTGGACAGCGCGAACAGGGACTCGGTCTGCCCGAGCAGATCCAGGTCGAGGTGGGTTTCGCGAATCTGCCACGGTTCGATCGGAAAGTAATCGTCTGCGATCATCGGCCCGCTTTCACAACAGTTCCTCCAGATCGGTGACGACGACGTCGGCGCCGTGGCTCAGCAGATCATCGCGCTGGCCCACCCGGTCGACGCCCACCACGAAGCCGAACCCGCCGGCTCGACCGGCCGCCACGCCCGCGAGCGCATCCTCGAACACTGCGGCCGCGGCGGGGGCGACACCGAGCAGCTGCGCCGCCCGCAGGAACGAATCCGGTGCGGGCTTGCCCGCGATGTGTTCGGTGCGCAGCGTCACGCCGTCGACTCGCTCGCCGATGAACTTGTCCAGACCGGTGCGCGCCAGGACTTCACCGGCGTTGGCGCTGGCCGACACCACCGCGGTGGCCAGGCCGGCGCCGGTGACCGCCGCCAGGTAGCGCCGGGACCCCTCGAACACCTCCACCCCGTCGGCCTGCAGTGTCACCTGGAACGCCTGGTTCTTGCGGTTGCCCAGACCGTGCACGGTTTCGGCGTCGGGCGGGTCGTCGTCGGCACCGTCGGGCAGCGTGATGCCGCGGCTGGCCAGAAATGAGCGCACCCCGTCGTCGCGTTTCCGGCCGTCGACGAAGCGCCGGTAATCGTCTTCGGGGTCGAACGGCACGAACGGTTCGCCGGTGAGTTCGGCGCGCGCCGACAGGTAGGCATCGAACATGGCCTTCCAGGCGCGAGTGTGCACGCTTGCGGTGTCAGTGAGCACTCCGTCGAGGTCGAACAGGCAGGCACGCACCGTTTCGGGCAGACCCAGCACATGTTCTCCTTCTTCTGAGGCGGTGTGCCTCTACTTCACCATGCCCGCCGTTGGTCCGGCCGACTTTTGCCGCCACTAGACTCTTTGCGGTGTCGTCACCATCGTCTCGCCCCGTCTTGGTCATCGACTTCGGCGCGCAGTACGCCCAACTGATCGCCCGCCGGGTCCGCGAGGCACGGGTGTTCTCCGAGGTGGTCCCGCACACCGCGACCGTCGAAGAGATCGCTGCGCGCAATCCGCTGGCGATCGTGCTGTCCGGCGGACCGGCCAGCGTCTACGCCGAGGGCGCCCCGCGGCTCGATCCGGCGCTGTTCGACCTCGACATTCCGGTGTTCGGTATCTGCTACGGCTTCCAGGCCATGGCCGCCGCGCTCGGCGGCACCGTCGAGCACACCGGGACCAGTGAGTACGGCCGCACCGAACTGACGGTGACCGGCGGAGAACTCCACTCGGGCCTGCCGGGCACCCAGCCGGTGTGGATGAGCCACGGCGACGCCGTGACCGTTGCGCCGGACGGGTTCACCGTGGTGGCCGGCACCGCGGGTGCCCCGGTGGCCGCGTTCGAGAACCGCGCCCGCCGGCTGGCCGGGGTGCAGTACCACCCCGAGGTGATCCACACCCCCTACGGGCAGCGGGTGCTCAGCCGGTTCCTGCACGAGTTCGCCGGCATCGACGCCGCCTGGACGCCCGCCAGCATCGCCGAGGCGCTGATCGAGCAGGTGCGCGAACAGATCGGCGACGGCCACGCCATCTGCGGACTGTCCGGCGGCGTGGACTCCGCGGTGGCCGCGGCGCTGGTGCAGCGTGCCATCGGTGACCGGCTGACGTGTGTGTTCGTCGACCATGGGCTGCTGCGCGCCGGGGAACGCGAGCAGGTGCAGAACGACTTCGTCTCCGCCACCGGCGCCAAGCTGGTCACCGTGGACGCCGAAGCGGTCTTCCTCGACGCGCTGTCGGGGGTGTCCGATCCCGAGGGCAAACGAAAGATCATCGGGCGCCAGTTCATCCGGGCTTTCGAAGGTGCGGTGCGAGACACCTTGGGAGACCACGATGTCGAGTTCCTGGTGCAGGGCACGCTGTATCCGGACGTGGTGGAATCCGGTGGGGGCGCCGGCACCGCGAACATCAAGAGCCACCACAACGTCGGCGGGTTGCCCGACGACCTGAAGTTCAGCCTCGTCGAACCGCTGCGGCTGCTGTTCAAAGACGAGGTGCGCGCGGTCGGGCGCGAGCTGGGACTGCCGGAGGAGATCGTTGCCCGCCAACCGTTCCCGGGCCCCGGGCTGGGCATCCGGATCGTCGGCGAGGTCACCGGCCCGCGGCTGGCGACGCTGCGTCAGGCCGACGCGATAGCCCGCGAGGAGTTGACCGCAGCCGGTCTGGACCACCAGATCTGGCAGTGCCCGGTGGTGCTGCTGGCCGATGTCCGGTCGGTGGGTGTGCAGGGCGACGGCCGCACCTACGGCCATCCGGTCGTGCTGCGGCCGGTGTCCAGTGAGGACGCCATGACCGCCGACTGGACCCGGGTGCCCTACGAAGTGCTGGAGCGGATCTCAACTCGGATAACCAATGAGGTTCCCGAGGTCAACCGCGTAGTGTTGGATGTCACCAGCAAACCACCCGGCACTATTGAGTGGGAGTAGTCACGATGATCGCTGCGCTTTCGGCGGCCGACGTTGCGCGTCGCGAATTCTGGGCGCAACTGTGCCCGGGGATGTCAATAGAAGCCGGGGGCGCCCGCCCATCGGCGGCGGTCGGCGAGCTCGATACCCAGCTGGCCAACTTGAAGCGCGAGGGCTACGTCCAGGTTCCCGACGCCTTCCCGGAAGCGGTCGTCGCCCCCATTCGCACGGGTGTGTCGACGCTGTACCAACGAGGAATCCCGCTGGCTTTCGCCTTCGTCTACGACGAGTTGTGGCTGGCTTTCCAGGGACTTTCGGAGTTCCTCGCCAGCGTGATGGGTGAGGGCTATCGGGCGTTGCCCGACTTCTGGGTCTGGCACGTCAACCCCAGCGACAACTCCATCGGCTGGGGACCACATCGGGACAAGTTGATCAACACCCTCGATGACGACAACTCGCCCCGGACACTGACCGTGTGGCTCCCGTTCACCGATGCCACCACGCTCAACGGATGCATGTACATGCTGCCCGCCCATCTCGATGATCGTTTCGTTCAGCGGCGATGGGACGGGCCGGACAACGCGATCGTCCACAATCTGCAGGACATTCGGGCGCTGCCCGCCACGGCCGGCACCATGTTCGCCTGGAACCAGGCAGTGCTGCATTGGGGTGGGCGCGGCAGCCGCCTGGGAGCCGCGCCGCGGATCAGCGCCGCTTTCGAGTTTCAGCGCTCCGACTGCGCCCCGTTCAACAGCCCGTTGCTGGATCCGGGCCGCACGCCGACGTTCACCGAGCGGCTCGGGCTGATCGGCAAACAGGTGCTGCAATATCGCCACATGTATCCGCTGTCCGCTGAGATCGAGGCTATCGCCACTGTGCTCGCGGAGCGGTACATGCCTGAGGTGGCCGCCTCGATGGGGGTTGCTGCCGCGGCGCTCTGACGGGCGGGCTGTCCCTACACCGGCATGCTGCGCAGCGCCGCGGGAAGACTGGGCAGGAAATGCACGGTCGCGAACGTGCGGATGTCTTCGACGGAATCCAGCGGGTCGCGCGACGGCAATAACAGTGCCATCGCCGCGTATCGCAGGATGGTGTCGGCCAATTCGGTGACCACCTGCGGGCCGATGCGCTCGGCGAACCCGGCCGGGAAGATCACCTGCAGGGCTTCGGACATCCGGTCCACGATCGCACCGTAGTGCTGTCGGGAGAGCTCCAGCGCCAGCGCCGGCTCATCGGTGATCATCCGGTTGAGCACTCGATGCCGGCGGAACTGCATGATCGCGGAGGTGAATGCCTCGACATAGTAGTTCGACTGGGCGCCAGAGTTTTTCAGCTCGGCGGCGATATCGGCGTAGAGCGCGGCGTTCTCCCGGTCGATGACCGCGGCGACCAGCTCGTCGCGGCCGGCGAACCGGCGGTAGATGGTGGTGCGGCTGACCCCGGCGCGGCGAGCGACGTCGTCGAGCGCGACCCGCCGGAAGCCGTGCTGCTCGAACTCGACGACCGCGGCGTCGAGGATGGCGGTGGTCGCCGGGTCAGCCCCGGGTGTAGCCGGCATAGGCGAATTTGTTGTAGCGCAGTCGCATCGGCAAATGATCCCACGCCCAGTTGACCGGCCGTGACCGGCAGACCGCCGCGAACCGCTGATAGCGCCGTTCCTGTCGATCACTCCACGGCAGACCCAGTTGGGCGCGGGTGCTCGGCGGCATGCCGCCGGTGGTGAGAAACGCCGCGAGCGGATTGAAGACTGTCGCGATCACCCGCCACAGCGTCGGCGGCACCCCCTTGGGGCAGGGGAAGCCCTTGGTGACATAGCCGACGCCGTACTTGGCGGTCGGGTGGTCGACGAGAACCTTGTCCAGCATCCGATTCCAGTAGCGCTCGAACTCGGCGTAGTCGGCCGGCATCGCCCGGTCGCTGACACCGTAGCGGCGATACCAGGTCTTCGATTCGAGGTAGATCCGCTCCTTCTCGGCGGGGGTCAGCCGCTTGACGAAGGTGTCGGCGAAGTACAGCACCTGCTCGACGAAGGTGGCGTGCGCCCAGAAGTAGGTCTCGGGATCTAGGGCGTGATAGCGGTTTCCGTCCGGCATGGTGCCCTTGATTTCGCGGTGGAAGTCGCGGACCTGCTGGCCGGGGTTGTCGGACTCGGCGCCGTAGACGGTCATGAAGATCGGCGGCAGCGAGCGTTTGACGCGGGCGGCGGTGTCGGTGAAGAACACCGAGTGGTCCAGCACGCCCTGGCCGAGCTCGGCGAGCATGTTCTGCAGCACCGCGGGCCGCGGGCCGATCAAGAACATCCGGTTATCGCCGAAGTAGCGCCATACCAGGGACTGCGGTCCCAACGGGAGCGCATCGGTAGCCGCGTCGGTCTCCACGGACTGGGTCATGCGGAACAGTGTTACATATTTTGAACTGTGTACCAACCCTTCGGTCTGGCGGCCTTTGGCGCGGTGCTGATGGGGCACGCGAGGCCGTTGTTGCGCCGCCGGGGGATCCGGCTTGACGGTTGTCGGTGGGGGAGTGTTCACTCGGGGTCAATCGAACATAGTTTCGAACATATGCGAGTTTTTCCGGAGGCGATCATGACGGCGGCGGTGGACTTGGGGCAACGTCATAACTCCGGAGGAAATCGCGCCGACCAGCTGGAACAGCTGCGTCGGCAGATGGCGGCAGTGTCGGGCAAGGTGGGTGCGGGCCGGCGGGGGTCCGCACCGTCGGCCGCGGCGGCCCCGGTTTTCGAGGCAGTGCTGCCGGTCCCGTCGCTGCTGGCCGGGGTGTTGCCCGCCGGACTGCCGCGCGGCACGGTGGCGGTGCTCTCGGGGGCCCGCTCACTGATGCTGAACATGGTGGCCACGGTGACGGCGGCCGGCGGCAACACGGCCATCGTCGGTCAACCGGACCTCGGGCTGCTGGCCGCCTCCGAGATGGGTGCCGACCTGAGCCGGCTCGCGGTGATCCCCGACCCCGGCAACGACCCGGTGGAGGTGGCCACGGTGCTGATGGACGGCATGGACCTGGTGGTGCTCGGCCTGGGCGGCCGATCGGTGCCGCCGGCGCGCACCCGGGTGGTGCTGGCCCGCGCCCGCCACCGTGGCTGCGCCCTGCTGGTCTCCGGCGGCACCTGGCAGGGCACGGCGCTGCAGCTGGACGCCCGGGTGAGCGGCTACGAGACCATAGGCGACAAGATGACGGGCTGCGGCGCCATCTCCGGCTTTGGGCGGATCGGCGCGGTGCGGCTCGAGGTGCGGGCCGCCGGACGCGCGGCCGGGCGAACCAGAGCCGGGTAGCGAGCCTTCTCATGGCCGACCCTCGAGTACTGGCGCTCTGGTGCATGGACTGGCCCGCGGTCGCCGCGGCAGCCGCGGCGGGATTACCGGCCACCGCGCCGGTTGCGGTCACCCTGGCCAACCGGGTGATCGCCTGTTCTGCGGGCGCCCGCGCGGCGGGGGTGCGGCGCGGGCTGCGGCGCCGAGAAGCGGCGGCCCGCTGCCCGGCACTGCATGTGGTGGCCGCCGACACCGATCGCGACGCCCGGCTGTTTGAGCCGGTCCTGACTGCGGTCGACGAACTGATACCGGCCGCCGAGGTGTTGCGGCCCGGACTGCTGGTGGTGTCGGTGCGCGGTGCGGTGCGGGCCTTCGGCTCCGAGGAGCAAGCCGCCGAACGTCTCGTCGACGCAGTGGCCGCGGCCGATGTCGAATGCCAGGTCGGGATCGCCGGCGGGCTCTCCACCGCGGTGCTCGCCGCACGTGCCGGCGCCGTGGTGCCACCCGGGGGAGACGCCCGATTCCTGTCCGGGCTGTCGATCCGGCAGCTGGCCGCCGAGCCCAGCCTGTCCGGACCCGGACGTGACGGCCTGATCGACCTGTTGTGGCGCTTGGGTATTCGGACCATCGGGCAATTCGCTGCGCTACCACGCCCGGATGTCACCTCGCGGTTCGGTCCCGACGCGCTCACCGCGCACCGGTTCGCCCGCGCCGAGCCGGAACGTGGGCCGTCCGGGCGGGAGCCCACGCCGGATCTCGATGCCGAGCTGCACTGCGATCCGCCGATCGACCGGGTCGACGCCGCGGCGTTCGCTGGCCGCTCGCTGGCCGGTGTGCTGCACCGCACGCTGATGGCCGCCGGGGTCGGGTGCACCCGGCTGGCCATTCACGCCGTCACCGAAACCGGGGAAGAGCTGACCCGGGTGTGGCGGTGCGCCGAGCCGTTGACCGAGGACGCCACCGCGGATCGGGTGCGCTGGCAGCTCGACGGCTGGCTGAACAGCCGCGTAGCCGGAGACCGGCCCACCGGCCCGGTGACGCTGTTGCGGCTGCAACCGGTGGAGGTGCTCTCGGCGACCGAGGCGCTGCAGCTACCGCTGTGGGGCGGTCTGGGCGAGGAGGACCGGTTGCGTGCCCGCCGCGCCCTGGTGCGGGTGCAGGGCCTGCTCGGCCCCGAAGCGGTGCGGGTGCCGGTGCTCTCCGGCGGCCGCGGCCCCGCGGAGCGCATCACCCTGACCCCGCTGGGGGATGAGCCGGTGCCGCTGGCCGACCCGCGCCAGCCGTGGCCCGGCCGCCTCCCCGAACCCTCGCCGGCGGTACTACTCGACGACCCGGTGGAACTGCTTGACGCCGAACGCAATCCGATCCGGGTGACCGGCCGTGGACTCTTCTCCGCCGACCCCGCGTGGCTGGTCGCCCGGGGCCGCGACGACCGGCTGCGCTGGTGGGCCGGGCCCTGGTCGGTCGACGAACGCTGGTGGGACCCGCAGCGGGAGGGGCCGGGATCCGGGCGCACCGCCCGGGTTCAGGCGCTGCTGGAGGACTCGCCGGGGAGCGCAGCGCCCGGCCAGGCGCTGTTGCTGTGCTATCGGCTGCGGCGGTGGTATCTGGAAGGGGTGTACGAGTGAACCGGGCTATCAGCCCAGCCGGCCGGCGAATGCGCCGACCCGCTGCACGAACCGGTCGAAGAACACCGCCGGGTCGACTCCGACGCCGATCAGCGCGTTGGGATGGCGCGCGTCCCAGTCGGGGATCGTCCGCCCGCGCGCCGCCCCGGGCGCGAGCTCGACCCTGAGTGCAGCCGGGCGGGTCGTCACCAGTTCGGGTTCCAGTGCGACCGCCGCGGCCAGCGGGTCGTGCAGATACGCCAGGTAGCCGTGGCCCCGCGCCTCGTGTGCCTCGAAATAGAACCGCAGCGCGTCGTTCAGCATCCGGACCACCGGGTTGATGCGGTGGTTCCAGCTTCGCCTCTCCTTCGTCGAGCCTCGCTGAACCACCGGGTTGATGCGGCGGTTCCAGCTTCGCCTCTCCTTCGTCGAGCCTCGCTGAACCACCGGGTTGTCAGCCGGCGCGGCCAGCCGCGCCAGGATCGCCGGCGTGATCGCGATATGTCGGGTCAGATCCAGACCGCACACGATCGGGAGCCGTTGCGGCGCAACTGCTCCCCACGTCGTGAATACCTCGGCGGCTGCCTCCGGGTCGAATCCGATGTTGAACTCGGCCCAGCCGGACCGCTCGCCTTCGAAGGCGCCGCCCATGATCACCAGCCGACGCAGCAGCGTGGGCAGTGCCGGTTCGGCTCGCAGCGCCAATGCCAGGTTGGTCAGCGGGCCGGTGGCCAACCCGATCAGCTGCCCCGGATGTTCCCGCGCGGCGGCGACCCAGGCCGCGGCGGCGTCGTATCCGGTGAGCTGCCCGGTGCCGGGCGGCAATTCGGCATATCCCAGCCCCTGGGGCCCGTGCAGAGTCTCCGCGGTGTGGACCGGGCCGTTCAGCGGCGCGTCGGCGCCCTGGGACACCGGGACTCCGGATGCCCCGCACAGCTCCAACAGGGCCAGGTTGTTGCGGCAGACCTGCTGCACCGCAACGTTTCCGCCGGTTGCCGCGATCCCGACAAGTTCGGCATCCGGGCTGGACAGCAGATACACCAGCGCGACCGCGTCGTCGACGCCGGTGTCGAAGTCGGCGAAGACGGGCGGCGTCACGGGCGCAGGTTCACCAGTACACGCCCGGAACCAACCGCACCGCCCGCTTGACCGGGCGGGGCACCCGCACCCGGGTGATCGCCCGCGACGGCCGCTTCGGGCGGCGTCGAGCCGGTCGCGCCGCAACGGATGCAACGGTGTCACTGGGCGCCACGCCGCGCGCCGCGGGCGAGTCGGGGTAGCCCAGGTAGACCTGGTGCAGAACCCGGCGCGCCAGCCCGGGGGTGATGTAGTTGCCGGTCTCGGCCAGGGTGCCCAGCGGGGTGTCGATCCGGTCCGGCTTCTCGACCAGGCCACGCACCACCATGGCCGCCGCGTGCTCGGCGCTGATCGCCCCGACCGGCAGATGCTTTCGCGACGGCGCGATCATCGGAGTGGCCACCAGCGGCATATGGATGGTGGTGAACGTGATGTGGTCCGACAGCGTCTCGGTCGACACCACGTCGGCGAACGCGTCCAGCGCCGCCTTGGTGGGCACGTACGCGCTGTAGCGGGGGCTGTTGGCCAGCACCCCTTCGCTGGAGACGTTGACGACGTGGCCGAATCGCCGTTCCCGCCAGTGCGGTAGCAAGGCCAGCACCATCCGCACCGCACCGAAGTAGTTGACCGCCATCGTGCGCTCGTAGTCGTGCAGCCGGTCGGTGGAGTTGGTCACCGAGCGGCGGATCGACCGGCCGGCGTTGTTCACCAGGTAGTCGACGTGCTCGAACCGGCCCAGGATGTCCTTGACGGTGTGCTCCACCGACGCCGAGTCGGTGACGTCACAGGTGAACGCATACGCCTGCCCACCGGCGGCTCGGATCTCGGCCACCAGCTCGTCGAGCGCCGAGCCACTGCGGGCCAGCGCGAAGACCGTGCCGCCGCGCTCGGCCACGGCGACCGCCGAGGCCCGGCCGATGCCGCTGGACGCCCCGGTGATGATGACGTGCCGCCCGACCAGCGGCCCGGCCGGATCGTCGCGGCGGGCCCGGTCGGGATCCAGGTGCTGCGCCCAGTACCGCCACAGTCTCGGCGCGTAGTCGGCGAACTCGGGTAGCCGAACGCCCGTGCCCTGCAGCGCCGCGCGGGTGGCGTCGGCGACGAACGTCGGCCGCAGGTTCACCAGGTCGAGCACCTCGGCGGGTAGACCCAGCTGGGTGGCCATCATGTTGCGCCACACCCGGGCTCGTCCGCGGACATTGAGCACCGGCGCCGCCACGGAACCGGGCAGCGTGGCGCGCAGCGGCGGAAGCCCGGCTTCGCGAGCGACGGCCCGGTAGATGTCGGGCAGCCCGATGGATCGCGGTGCGGTGAGGTGGAAGGTGCGCCCGTCGTACCCGTCGGCGTGCATCAGCTCGATCAGCGCATCGGCGACGTAGTCGACCGGAACGATGTTGGTGCGTCCGGTGTGGGGCAGCGCCATCGGGGTGAGCCGGGGCAGGGCCGCCAGCTTGGCCAGCAGCGGAAAGAAGTAGTACGGCCCGTCGACCTTGTCCATCTCGCCGGTGCGGGAATCGCCCACCACCACCGCCGGGCGGTACACCCGGTAGCGCAGTCCCGGTGTCGAGCGCACCAGCGCTTCGGCCTCGAACTTGGTCTGGTGATACGGGGTCGGCAGCTCCTGGCCGATGTCGAAGTCGTCTTCGGTGAACTCGCCGGCGTAGTTGCCGGCCACCGCGATCGACGACACATGCGACAAGGTGGCGTCGAGTCGCTTTGCCAGCCCGATCACCGCGCGAGTGCCCTCGACGTTGGCCGCCTGCTGCTCGGCCGCGCCGGCGGTGATGTCGTAGATGGCCGCGCAGTGCAGCACATGGTCGATGTCGCCGAGTTCGGCGAGCACCGTGTCGTTCAGCCCGAGATCCTCCGCTGTCAGGTCTCCGACCAGGGGTTTGACCCGTTCGCCCCACGCCTGGCCGTTCGGAGAGGCGAGGGCTTCGAAGCGGCCCAGCGAGGCGCGGCGCACCAGCACCCACACCTGCGCATCCGGCCTGGCCTCCAGCAGACGCGACACCGCCCGCCGCCCAATAAACCCGGTACCGCCGGTAACGACATAACGCATGCGGTCATGGTGGTCGCTCGGGTCGGCTACGTCAATGGTGAGTTGAGTCTCGCCGTCCGATGCCCGGGATGTTGATCGCGTAGAAGGCCGGCATCACGACGAAAACCGCCAGCGCGACCATCGGCGACCACACCACGCCGATCACGCCCGCCACCAGATAGGCGACGATCCCGGTCATCGACCGAAACCGCTGGGCGGCGAACACGCGCGGATCCGCCTCGTCGGCGACCAGCCGCTCGGGGCATCGGCTGACCTGGTCGAACAGCAGCAGCCAACTCGCGCACATGGCCGCCAGAATGCCGGCGTACAGGGCCACCGCGGTACGCGCGTCGGGGGTGTCGGCGCCGTCGATGAACGCGCGGGAGAGCACCGCGGTCGGAAACGGGATGAGCGCCGTGGTGAACAGCAACGCGATGTTGGCCAGGTGTACACCCTTGTCGACCTGTTTGATCGCGGTGAACGCCTGGTGGTGGTTGAGCCAGATCACCGCGACGTAGCCGAACGACGCGACGTAGCCGAGATAAGCCGGCCACTGCCGGATCAGCGCATCCAGCAGCTGTCCGGGGGTGTGCTCGGGTGCTTTGAGGTCGAGCACCAGCAGGGTCACCGCGATCGCGAAGACACCGTCGCTGAACGCCTCCACTCGTCCCGTGTCGGTCAAGCCGGCCGGAGCATCGGAGCCGTCAGACGTGCTCATCGGCGCCTGGCGTCAGAACGCGCGAATCCCGTCCCAGTCCACCAGTTTCCAGCCGGTGGCCGGGTTGCCGGTGATCACCACCTTGCCGAGGTTGGGCAGCGGATGGTCGGTCAACAGCTCGTCACGGGGATTCTTGACGTTCATCAGCGTCCAGGTCATGATCGACGCCCCGTGCGCGAACGCCACCGGGTTGGCGTCGCCGGCGTCGTAGATCTGCTGGACCGCGGCGCCGAACTCGTCGTTGAACTGGTTGCCGTCGATCGAGCCGGGGATGGCCGTGGTCCGCTCACCGTGAATCCAGGCCAGCGGAGCCAGCAGATACGCCGCGTCCACCATGGACCCGGGCTTGTCGCCGAACCAGCCGGCGCTGATCTCCCGCAGGCCGGGCAGCACCTGCACCTGACGGCCGAGTTCGCGCGCCAGCGGGGCGGCGGTCTGCTGGGCGCGCAGCATCGAGGAGGCGTAGACGCCGTCGTAGTGGTTGCGCGAGAGCTGATTTGCGATCTCCTGGGCTTGAACGCGGCCCTTGTCGGTCAGCCCAGGGCCGGGCACCGAGGTGTCGATGATCCCGGCGGCGTTGCTTTCCGATTCGGCGTGCCGGATCAGCGTCAGGGTGATGTTGCGCGGGTGCGGCGTCCCCGAACAGCCGCCGAGCACCAGGACTGCGGCCAGCGCCGCCGCCAACATTGCGAATACGGTTCCCCAAGTGCGCTTCCCCATGGCGACAGCCTGCCGTGTTGATGGCGCCGGCGGGGCCGGTTCTGCTGAAATGGTGGGGCCAATCCGTCCGAGGTGAATGAGGAGAATTCGTGGCACTGGACCCGACAGCCATCGGCGTTACCACCGACCCCGTGCGGTTCGAATGGACCGATCGCGAGACCATGCTCTATGCGCTCGGAGTCGGCGCCGGAACAGCGGACCTGGCGTTCACCACCGAGAACAGCCACGACATTCCCCAGCAGGTGCTGCCCACCTACGCCGTCATCTGCTGCATGGGCTTCGCGGCCGTCGGCAAGATCGGCACGTTCAATCCGGCGCTGCTGCTGCACGGCTCCCAAGAGGTGCGCCTCTTCGCGCCGCTGCCGCCCGCCGGAAGCCTGCAGGTGGTGGCCGAGGTGGCCGACATCCAGGACAAGGGCGAGGGTAAGAACGCCGTCGTGATGCTGCGGGCGCGCGGCACCGATTCGAAGACCTCCGAGCCCGTCGTCGAGACGCTGACCACCCTGGTCATCCGCAAGGCCGGCGGCTTCGGCGGGGAACCCGGGCAACGGGCGGTCGCGCCGCAGATCCCGGACGCGCAACCGGATTCACGCATCTCGTATGTGACCCGGGAGGACCAGGCGCTGCTGTATCGGCTCTCCGGTGACCGCAACCCGCTGCACAGCGACCCGTGGTTCGCCACCACACTGGCCGGCTTCCCCAAGCCGATCCTGCACGGGCTGTGCACCTACGGTTTCGCCGGCCGCGCGCTGGTCGCCGAACTCGGCGGCGGCGACGCCAGCCGGGTCAGCGCCATCTCGGCACGGTTCACCGACCCGGTGTTCCCGGGGGAGACGCTGACCACCTGGATCTGGCGGACCGAGCCGGGCAAGGCGGTGTTCCGCACCGAGGCCGCCGGTCCCGACGGCGCCAACCCGCGAGTGGTGCTCGACGACGGTGCGGCGGAGTACCGGGACTAAAGGCTTGCGCGCCGGGTGCCCCCGGCTTGGCTGTTCTGGCCAGGTAGGCACCGTTCGCGAAGGTGCGCAGTTGTACGTCAAACCGCGGCGTGTCGCGTGCAGACGCGCACGCTCGGCTGGTGAGGATGAGGGTGAGGGTCAGCCGGCGGCCAGGCGCTCGGCCAACCGCGCGGTGAACTCGGCTACCTGCGCCGGGCTGTCCAGGGCGTAACGGGCGGCGGTAGCGCGGTCGCCGTCGTCGTTGTGCCGCACGATGATTCCGATGCCGCCCAGTTCGGCGACCGCGTCGAACGCGTCCTCGTCGGTGATGTCGTCGCCGAGGAACAGCGGGGTCCTCACCCCGGTCATCCGATCCAGCAGCCAGCGCAGCGTGCGGCCCTTGTCCCAGTCGATTTCGGGGCGCAGCTCGATCACCTCGCGCCCGGTCGTGACCCGCAGCCCGCGGCGCCGACCGGTATCACGCACCGCCGCCAGCACCTCGCCGACCCGATCCCGGGCGACGTTGCGGTAGTGCACGGCGACGGCGAAGCGCTTGTGTTCCACCACTATTCCCGGGATCGCACCAAGCTGCTCGGTCAGCGAACCGGCCGCGGCGGCCAGCACCAGCACCGCATCGACCGCGGCGTCGTTCTGGTGGTGGGCGCCGTCCGGCCCGATCAGCTCGAAGCCGTGGCTGCCCGCATACCAGATCCCGTCCAGCCCCACCCGGGCCCGCACGTCGGCCAGGTCCCGGCCGGACAGCACCGCGACCGGGCATTGGGCGGCCAACGCGGCCAACGCATCCACCGCGCCGGCCACCGGCCGGGCCGCGTCGGGATCGTCGACGATGTCTGAGAGGGTCCCGTCGAAATCGAAGAACACCGCCGGGTGATCGAGATCGCGCAACTTCGCAGTTGTCATCGCATCCGGCAGGGCCGACATCGGCCGATCTCCGGTACGCACCTGCACCGCGCTCGGATCGTCCACCGCCACATCACCGCCGTCGCACGCCACGCCGATCACCAGGGCGAATCCGGCACTGCGAGCGGCGGTTACACCCGATTCGGAGTCGGTGAGCACTACGCAGCGGCCCGGCCGCACCGCCAACCCGGCGGCGGCAGAAACCAGTTCGTCGCCGGAACCGTCGGAGCTGTTGGAGGCCGCCGCAGCCACCCGCACGCCGGCTTGTTGCAGCCGCTCGGTCAGGGCCTTGGCCAGTGCTTCAGTGTCGGCATTACCGTCGAGGCGCAACAGCACCGCGTCATGCCGGCGCGGGTCGATCGTGACCGACATGCCAACCATGTCCACCACGGTGCCACAGCCTCGTTCGGATTAGCGTGGTAGGGGTCCAGAGAGGTCGTCGAGCGCAAAGAGAAAGGTAGGGAGCCCCGATGTCGTCCACTCCCGGAATCCTGGTCGGTGTCGACGGATCGCCGTCGTCGGTGGCGGCAGTCGATTGGGCGGCGCGGGACGCCGCGCTGCACAACCTGCCGCTGAACCTGGTCCACGTGCTCGCTTCCCCGGTGGTGATGACCTTCCCTGAGACACCGATGCCGCCC
This sequence comes from Mycolicibacter heraklionensis, assembly GCF_019645815.1. Taxonomy (NCBI): domain Bacteria; kingdom Bacillati; phylum Actinomycetota; class Actinomycetes; order Mycobacteriales; family Mycobacteriaceae; genus Mycobacterium; species Mycobacterium heraklionense. The sequence continues at coordinate 3,812,974 of NZ_CP080997.1, read as the reverse complement.
GGCTACACCGAGTGGCAGCGTGACCAGGGCGAACGCCACCTGCGCGAGGCTGTCGGGATCGCCGAGGCAGCCGGGGCGACGCAGGTCGCCGCCGAGACCGTCGTGGGCTCCACGGTCCCGATACTGGTGGACATGAGCCGCGAGGCCGGCCGCCTGGTGGTCGGGTCCCGCGGGCACGGGCGGATGCGCCGCCTGTTGCTCGGCTCGGTCAGCTCGTCGCTGGTGCGGCACGCGCACTGCCCGGTCGTGGTCATCCACGAGGACCATCGGCGCCCCGACACCGCACCGGTGGTGGTCGGCATCGACGGGTCCCCGGTGTCGGAGGCCGCAACGGCGCTGGCATTCGAAGAGGCCTCGCTGCGCGGGGTGGAACTGATCGCCGTGTATGCCTGGCACGACACCGGCCTGCTGGACTTCCCCGGCATCGACACGGCGGCGATGGCGTCCGAAGGCGAATTGGCCCTGGCCGAGCGGTTGGCGGGTTGGCGGGAGCGTTACCCCGACGTCACGGTGCGCCGGGTGGTGGTCGATGACCGGCCCGCCGACCAACTCGTCGACCAGTCCCAGGAGGCTCAGCTGGTGGTGGTGGGCAGCCACGGCCGCGGCGGCTTCGCCGGCATGCTGCTGGGTTCGGTCAGCCAGGCGGTGGTGCAGTCGGCGCATGCGCCGGTCGTCGTCGTCCGCCCGGCGCCATAACGGCCGGCGTCAGCTGACCGACACCGGGTCGGTCGTCGGCCGCGGCGCGAGCTGCTGCGCCACCGGAGTCGGCCGCAACGGCACCCGCTGCGGCCACCAGAACCAGCGGCCCAGCAGCGCGGCGATCGACGGTGTCATGAACGAGCGGATCACCAGGGTGTCGATGAGCAGACCCAGGCCGATGGTGGAACCGACCTGACCGATCACCCGCAGGTCGGAGACCAGCATCGACATCATGGTGAACGCGAACACCAGGCCCGCCGAGGTGACCACGGAGCCACTGCCGCCCATGGCGCGGATGATGCCGGTGTTGATTCCGCCGGGGAGTTCTTCCTTCATCCGGGAGACCAGCAGCAGGTTGTAGTCCGAGCCGACCGCCAACAGGATGATCACCGACATCGCCAGCACCATCCAGTGCAGGTCCAGGCCGATGATGTGCTGCCAGATCAGCACCGAGATCCCGAACGACGTGCCCAGTGAGAGCAGCACCGTGCCGACGATCACCGCCGAGGCCACCACGGCCCGGGTGATCAGCAGCATGATGATGAAGATCAGGCACAGCGAGGCGATACCGGCGATGATCAGGTCGTAGGCCGACCCGTCCTTCATGTCTTTGAACATGGCCGCGGTGCCGCCGAGATAGACCTTGGAGCCCTCCAGCGGGGTGCCCTTGAGCGCCTCGTGCACGGCGTGCTTGATCGGCGCGATGTGGCTGACACCCTCCGGCGACATCGGGTCGCCCTCGTGGCTGATGATGAACCGCACCGCGTGCCCGTCGGGGGACAGGAACATCTTCATGCCGCGCTTGAAGTCGGGGTTGTCGAACGCCTCGGGCGGCAGGTAGAACGAGTCGTCGTTCTTGGACTCGTCGAACGCCTTGCCCATGGCGTTCTGGCCTTCCATCATCTTCTCCATCTGAAGCTGCAGGCCCTCCATGGTGGACTGCATCTTCAGCTGGGTGACCCGCATGTTCGACATGGTCTCGATCATCGGCGGCATGATCTCGAGCATCCGCGGGATCAGCCGGTCGAGGTTGTCGATGTCAGGCAGGACCTTTTCGAAATCCTCGGTCATCTGGTCGAGGCCGTCCATCACGTCGAAGATCGACCGGATCGACCAGCAGATCGGGATGTCGAAGCAGTGCGGCTCCCAGTAGAAGTAGCTGCGCATCGGGCGCCACATATCGTCGAAGTCGGCGATCGAGTCGCGCATCTTCTGGATGTCGTCGAGCATGCCGTGCATCTTCACGTCCATGCTGTGGGTGGTCACCGACATCTCGCGGGTGACTTCGAGCATCTGCTTCATGCTCTCGATCGAGACCGCCATGTCGTCGCCCATCTTGAGCATGTTCTTCATGCTGTCGAGCTGGTACTTCATGTTCAGCTGCTGGGTGGTGCCCTGCATGCTGATCGCGAACGGGATCGTGGTGTGCTCGATCGGAGTGCCCAGCGGCCGGGTGATGGTCTGCACCCGCCCGATGCCCGATACCTCGAACACGCGCTTGGCGATCCGGTTGATCACCAGGAAGTCGGCCGGGTTGCGCAGGTCGTGGTCGGTCTCGATCATCAGCAGTTCCGGACTCATCCGGGCCTGGGAGAAGTGCCGGTCCGCGGCGGCGTAGCCGATGTTGGCCGGCACATAGCCCGGCAGGTATTGCCGGTCGTTGTAGTTGGTCCGGTACCCCGGCAGGGTGAGCAGCCCGACCAGGCAGACCGCCGTGGTGGCCACCAGCACCGGCCCCGGCCAGCGCACGATCAACGCGCCGATCCGCCGCCAGGTGCGGATCCGCATCGCCCGCTTGGGTTCCAGCATGCCGAAGCGACTGGCCACCGCCACCACCGCGGAGCCGAAGGTGAGCGCCGCGAGGACCACGACCAGCATGCCGATCGCCAGCGGGACGCCCAGCGACCGGAAGTAGGGCAGCCGGGTGAAGTGCAGGCAGAAGGTCGCGCCGGCGATGGTCAGCCCCGAGCCCAGGATCACGTGCGCGGTGCCGTGATACATGGTGTGGAAGGCCGATTCTTTGTCCTCGCCGAGCGCTCGGGCCTCTTGATAGCGGCCCAGCAGGAAGATCGCGTAGTCCGTCGAGGCGGCGATCGCCAACGTCACCAGCAGGTTCACCGCGAACGTCGACAGGCCGATGATGTTGTAGTAGGCCAACACGGCCACCACGCCGCGGGCAGCGCTCAGCTCGAAGACCACCATGCCCAGCACCAACAGCACCGTGCCGATGGAGCGGTAGATGGACAGCAGCATCGTGATGATCACCACGAATGTCAGCGCGGTGATGATCTTCAGGCTCTTGTCGCCGGCGATGTGCTGATCGGCGTTGAGGGCGGCCCCACCGGTGACGTAGGCGTGCACCCCCTCGGGTGCGGGGGTGTCGGCGATGATCTGCTGGACGGCCTCGACCGACTCGTTGGCCAGGGTCTCGCCCATGTTGCCGGCCAGATACACCTGAACGTAGGCGGCCTTGCCGTCCGGGCTCTGCGATCCCGCCGCGGTCAGCGGGTCGCTCCAGAAGTCCTGGATGTGCTCGACGTGGGTGTGGTCGGCCTCCATCTTGGCGACCAGTTGGTCGTAATACTTATGTGCGTCGTCGCCGAGCGGCTGGTCGCCTTCGAGCACCACCATCGCCGAGCTGTCCGATTTGAACTCGTCGAACACCTTGCCGATGCGCATCATCGCGATCATCGACGGAGCGTCGCGGGGGGCCATCGACACCGCGCGCATCTTCCCGACCTCGTCGAGTTGCGGCACGACGACATTCACCAGAACGGTGATCGCCAACCAGGCCAAGATGATGGGCACCGCGAGCCGGCGGATCCACGCCGGGATACCGCCGCGCTTGGGCGGCGGCTGCGTGGCCGGCAGCGTGTCGGTCGGGGTCTCGTCGCTGGTGTGTTTGCTCATGCGGATTTCACAATGCAGAAGGTCTGGGCGCTCACGGGGCCGGTGGCGATTCTTTCTTCTTTGATGACGCCGTCGATGGTGACCCGGCAGCCGATGGTGGCGCCGTCACCTTGGGCGACGATGTTGGGGCTCACCGCCGGGTTGGTGGTCGACAGGGTCAGCGACCACGGCAGGCTGGCGCCGTCGATGCGCTGCGGCGTGGCGTCGAGGTCCAGGTAGTTGATGTCGGCGTAGGTGCCGTCCGGGCTGAAGATGTCGTAGACCACGACCTTGGGGTGGAACGGCTTGGTGTCCTCGAACGGGGTCGATCCTGAGCCGCTGTCGTCGGCTCCGAAGAAGCCGCGGACTCGTTGCACGGTGAACCCCCCTACCGCAACGACGATGACGATGAGCAGGGGTAACCACGCGCGTCTGAGAGCGCCGAACATGAAAGCAGTGGCCCTTTCGCATCGTGCCGGAACTGACACAGATTAGTGCATCAAAGTTCTTTTTCACACCCATCCCAGACTTGTTCGTACGTATGTTCGATAGCCTGGGAGGCGTGGGCTGGGGTAATGGGCCGCCGAGCTGGGCGGAAATGGAACGTGTTCTCGATGGTAAGCCTCGTCACACCGGTGCTGCCGCCGGTGTATCGGCGGATCACGGCCCGTCGTCTCCGCAGGTCGAGCCGTTCCGGCCGGCTGGGCGAACAGTGTCTTTTCCGCCCTACGCCGAGTTGCATGCGCACTCGGCGTACAGCTTTCTGGACGGGGCCAGCAACCCCCAAGAGCTGGTCGCCGAGGCCGCCCGGCTGGGCCTGCGGGCGATCGCGCTGACCGATCACAACGGTTTGTACGGGGTGGTGCGGTTCGCCGAGGCGGCCGCCGAGCTGGCCGCCGCGGGCCTGGAGATAGGCACCGTGTTCGGCGCCGAGTTATCGCTGGGGCCCCTCCTTTCCAAGGCCCGTACCGATGACCCGGACCCGCCCGGCCCGCACCTGCTGGTGCTGGCCCGCGGCCCGGAGGGCTACCGGCGGTTGTCGCGGCAGATCGCCGCCGCGCACTTGGCCGGCGAAAAGGGCAGGCCGCGTTTCGATCTGGATGCGCTGACCGAGGCCGCGGGCGGGCACTGGCACATCCTGACCGGCTGTCGTAAGGGCCACGTCCGCCAGGCGCTGACCACCGGCGGCCCGGATGCGGCCGCCGCCGCGCTGGCCGACCTGGTGGACCGGTTCGGGGCGGCGCGGGTCAGCGTGGAGCTGACCCGGCACTCCGATCCGTGCGATGACGAGCGCAACGCGGCGCTGGCCGCCCTGGCGCCCCGGTTCGGGGTGGGGCTGGTGGCCACCACCGGCGCGCATTTCGCCCGGCCGGAGCAGGGCCGGCTGGCAATGGCGATGGGGGCGATCCGGGCCCGGCAGTCTTTGGATGCCGCCGCCGGCCGGCTGGCTCCGCTGGGCGGCTCGCATCTGCGGTCCGGTGCGGAGATGGCCCGGTTGTTCGCGCAGTATCCCGAGACGGTCCCGGCCGCGGCCGAACTCGGTGAGCAGTGCGCCTTCGCACTGCGGCTCATCGCCCCGCAGCTGCCGCCCTTCCAGGTGCCGGCCGGGCATACCGAGGACAGCTGGCTGCGCCGGTTGACCCTGGCCGGCGCCGCGGAACGTTACGGGCCGCCGGACCGAGGGCCGTTGGCCCGCAAAGCCTACGCGCAGATCGAGCATGAACTGAATGTCATTGCCACGTTGGGGTTTCCGGGCTATTTCCTGGTGGTGCACGACATCACCCGGTTCTGCCGGCGCAGTGACATCCTGTGCCAGGGCCGGGGATCGGCGGCCAACTCCGCGGTCTGCTATGCCCTCGGTGTCACCGCGGTGGATCCGGTCGGCAATGGGCTGCTGTTCGAGCGGTTCCTGTCGTCGGAACGCGACGAGCCTCCCGACATCGACATCGACATCGAGTCGGACCGGCGCGAAGAGGTCATCCAGTATGTCTACGAGCGCTACGGGCGGGACTACACCGCCCAGGTCGCCAACGTCATCACCTACCGGGGCCGCAGCGCGGTGCGCGACATGGCCCGGGCGCTGGGCTATTCACCGGGGCAGCAGGACGCTTGGAGCAAACAGGTCGGCCGGTGGCACGGGGTGGCGGAATCCTCCGACACCGAAGGCATTCCCGAAGCGGTGATCGACTTGGCGACCCAGATCGCCGACCTGCCTCGGCACCTGGGGATCCACTCCGGCGGCATGGTGATCTGTGACCGCCCGATCGCCGATGTGTGCCCGGTGGAGTGGGCACGCATGGCGGGGCGCAGCGTGCTGCAGTGGGACAAAGACGACTGTGCGGCAATCGGTCTGGTGAAGTTCGACCTGCTCGGGCTGGGCATGCTCTCGGCGCTGCACTACATGAAAGATCTGGTGGCGCAGCATAAGGGTGTCGAGGTGGACTTCGCCCGAATCGATCTGTCCGAGCCCGCGGTGTACGAGATGCTGACGAGGGCGGATTCCGTCGGGGTGTTTCAGGTGGAGTCGCGCGCCCAGATGGCCACCCTGCCGCGGTTGAAGCCCGACAAGTTCTACGACCTGGTGGTGGAGGTTGCGCTGATCCGCCCGGGACCGATCCAGGGCGGCTCGGTGCACCCCTACATCCAGCGGCGCAATGACCACAACAATCCGGACCGGGTCGACTACGAGCACGAGTCGATGAAACCTGCGCTGCGCAAGACGTTGGGGGTGCCGCTGTTTCAGGAACAGCTGATGCAACTCGCCGTCGACTGTGCGGGGTTCTCGCCGGCCGAAGCCGACCAGCTGCGCCGTGCCATGGGTTCCAAACGGTCCACCGAGCGGATGCGGCAGCTGCGCACCCGGTTCTACGACGGCATGGCCGAGTGTCACGGCATCACCGGTGCGGTGGCCGACCGGATCTACGAAAAGCTGGAAGCCTTCGCCAATTACGGCTTTCCCGAGAGTCACGCGATGAGCTTCGCGTCGCTGGTGTTCTACTCTGCCTGGTTCAAGCTGCACCACCCGGCGGCATTCTGCGCCGGGCTGCTGCGGGCGCAGCCGATGGGTTTTTACTCGCCGCAGTCACTGGTGGCCGATGCCCGCCGGCACGGAGTCCTCGTGCACGGTCCGGACGTCAACGCCAGCCTGGCGCACGCCACGCTGGCCGAAGCCGGAACGCAGGTCCGGATCGGACTGGGCGTCGTCCGTGGTGTCGGTGTCGATCTTGCCGAGCGGCTGGTGGCCGACCGCGAAGCTCATGGCCCGTTCGCTTCGCTGCTGGATCTGACTGCCCGGGTTCAGCTTTCAGCGGCGCAGGCCGAGGCGCTGGCGACTGCCGGCGCGTTCGACTGCTTCGGCATGTCGCGCCGCGAGGCGCTGTGGACGGCCGCGGCAGCGGCGGGGCAGCGGCCGGACCGGCTGCCCGGGGTGGGGGTGGCCGGATATGATGGGCGCACTCCAGCACTGCCCGGGATGAGCGCGATCGAGCTGGCCGCCGCCAATGTGTGGGCCACCGGGGTGTCCCCGGACAGCTATCCGACGCAGTTCCTGCGCGCCGATCTCGATGCGCTCGGGGTGATCCCCGCCGACCAGCTGCTGAGCGTGCCCGACGGTACCCGGGTGCTCATCGCCGGGGCGGTGACGCACCGGCAACGGCCGTCGACCGCCCGCGGGGTCACGTTCGTCAACCTCGAGGACGAGACCGGGATGGTCAACGTGCTGTGTACCCCGGGGGTGTGGACGAGGCATCGACGGCTGGCGCAGACCGCGACGGCACTGCTGATCCGCGGGCGGGTGCAGAACGCCAGCGGGGCGGTCACCGTGCTGGCCGATCGGCTGGGCTCCCTTGAGTTGACCGTGAGTTCGCGCTCCCGGGATTTCCGGTAGCCGCGACGGTAACCTCCACCCATGAACCTCAACTTGTCCGCCGACGAAGTCTTGACCACCACGCGATCGGTCCGCAAACGCCTCGATCTCGACAAGCCGGTTCCCCGCGAGGTGCTGATGGAGTGCCTGGAGATCGCCCTGCAAGCCCCCACCGGATCCAATGCTCAGGGTTGGCAGTGGATGTTCGTCACCGACCCGGTCAAGAAGCAGGCGCTCGCCGACATCTACCGCGCCAACGCCCTGCCGTATCTGAACCGGATGAGGCCGGACTACGGCGACGGTGACGTGCGCAGCGAGCGGATGGAGTTCATCAGCGGCTCGGCCAGATATCTGGCCGAGAACCTGCAGGACGTACCGGTGCTGATGATCCCCTGCCTGGAAGGCAAGCCGGAGACCGGGTCGCTGGGGTTCGGCGCATCGTTCTGGGCGTCACTGTTCCCGGCTGCGTGGAGCTACTGCCTGGCGTTGCGCAACCGCGGGCTGGGTTCCTGCTGGACGACGCTGCACCTGTTGGGCGACGGCGAGCAGCAGGCCGCCGAGGTGCTCGGCATCCCCTATGAGGAGTACAGCCAGGGCGGGCTGTTCCCGATCGCCTACACCAAGGGCACCGACTTCAAGCCGGCCAAGCGGCTGCCGGCCGAGCAGGTGGCGCACTTCGACACGTGGTGATCGCAAGCGCGGCAGGGCTCACACCCCGTCGGCGAACCCGTGCTGCCGCCACGCCTCATAGACCGCGACGGCGGCGGCGTTCGACAGGTTCAGTGACCGGCGCCCGGCCAGCATCGGGATGCGCACTCGCGCGGTGATGTGCGGGTCGGCCAGCGTCGCCTCGTCCAGGCCGGTGGGTTCGGGGCCGAACATCAGCACGTCGCCGGGCTCATAGCTCACGTCGGTGTAGGGCGTGTGCGCGCCCGCGGTGAACGCGAATACCCGCGTGGCGCCCAGCGCCTCCCATGCCGCCGGCAGGGACGGGTGCACCCGCACCCAGGCCAGATCGTGATAGTCCAAACCGGCGCGCCGCAGCTTCGGTTCGGCGAGGTCGAAACCCAGGGGTTCCACCAGATGAAGTTCCGCGCCCGTCGCCGCCACCATCCGGATCGCGTTGCCGGTGTTGGGCGGGATGCGGGGCGAATAGAACATCACTTTGAACACAACAGCATCCTCGTATGACGGCGAGCCAAGAAGCGACCAACCTCCGGTCGACGCGCGTATCGGGCAGGCTATGCCTGTCGAAGCCATGCCGGGCCGAGCCGGGGGAACCACGAATCATCGAGCTCAAGAAGTGGCCGTTAAGAACTGAATCCAGGCTTTCGTTTTGAGATGAATTCTCGGGCCGAATCGCGGACCTTGTCCGTGCGCGGTAATCTCGCACCCGAAACCATACCGATCACAAAAAGAATAGGGAATCGAAATACTTTTTGGTAAAGCGTGGGTAGTTGCTCCCATTGCAGCGATGGGACTCTCGGTGGGAGTTTTGACTGCACCCGCAGCACATGCCGATGAGCAGAGCTTCGTTGACGCGTTACGCGAAAATGGTTGGTCGGCCATGAGTTTCGGACCAACAGGTCATCCGCTGGCACCGGGACTCATCACGCGCCCGGACGTGGCAATCGCGGGGGGCCACGACGTGTGCAACCAGCTGCAGTTGGGGTTGACGCCAGATCAGATGGTTGCAACCACGCTGCCAGCTGCTCAGGATAATTATCGGATTTTCATAAACGCCGCGCAGCAGCATTTGTGCTAGCGGCCGACGCCCGTTGTTAGGGCGCGCTTTTTCTTTCTGTGGGCACCAGACCCCGGCTCGTCGGGGTCTGGTGCGCTGTTTATTCGGCTGTCCCGCTGACGTGAAAGTCAGCCCGCGTCTGGCGTGTCGCGATCATCAGCGCGCAGCCGTCCTTTGCCGGTGGCCACCAAAGATGGTTCCGGGGGCCATGCGGTCGATCGCGGCAGCCCGTCGGTCTGTTTGCTCGACCGGAGTTCGCGAAGACACGCGAAGGTCTCGGAAAGTGTTCTGTTCAGTAAAAATTCTGGTCATGCCTGCGGCCGACTGTCATACTCGTCCAATTGCTATGCCGTGAAACACACCGCAACCTGCTGTGCGGGTGCGATGTCCGGAGAGAGTCCGATGAATGAGGCGCAGACGGTGAATTTCAGCCGAGCGGTCGGCGAACCGGCCGCTGACCGGTGACGCTCTTTGACCACCCAGACGGGGTGGACCAGGCCCTGGACGAACCAGCCGAGGGCGGCCACAAGCCCGAGGCCGCGGCGGTCAAACGCCCCTCGCGATGGTCGGTGCGCAACTGGCCGGTGCGGTGGAAGGTGCTGGCGATCGCGTTGCTGCCGTTGGCGCTGGCCGGGCTCTTCGGTGGACTGCGGATCTCCAATGCGCTCACCGAGTCCAACCGGCTGCGGTTGGTCGCCGACCGCGCCGAGATGATCCCGGCGATCACCAATTACATGTCGGCGCTGGGCGACGCGCTGGTGGCTGCATCCTCCGACGGTGACGCCGAGGGCGCCCGGAAAAACTTCGAAAACCGCAAGTACGAACTCCAGTCTCGGCTGTCGCACACCGACGTGGCGACCGATGTGCGGTCCGGCGTGGAGACGCTGATCGAGCGCGGCCAGGGGTTGCTGAGCCTGGTCTCGACCACCGGTGTCGGCCTGCGCGAGGAGGTGACCGGCTACGCGCCGATCCTGCTGACCGCCGAGGACGCCATCAACGGGTCGGTGCGGTTGGACAGCGAGCGGATCCGCGCCCAGACCGAGGGCCTGAGTCGTGCGGTCGGCGCCCGGGGCCAGATGATGATGCAAGAGCTGCTGGTCAATCGCGGTGGCGAGCTTCCCGATCCGGAGCTGCGCAGCTCGATGATGACCTTGGCCGGCACCGAGCCGTCGACGCTGTTCGGGATGACCGAGGTGCTCGGCGTGGACTCCCCGGACGCCAAGTCGCTGCAACAGCAGCTGGTGACCCGGATGTCGATCATGTCCGACCCGGAACAGGTGCTGCCCAACAACCCGGTGCTGCGCGACTCGATCCGCACCACCGACCAGATCGCTGCCCGGCTGATCAGCGAGAACACCGGGGCGGTCACCGCGGCGGTGGAAGACCGGGCCGCGGACCGGCGCGCCGCCGCCCTGCGCGACATCGTGCTGGTGCTGGCCGCGATCACCGCCACGCTGCTGGCGGTGTGGTTGGTGGCGCGCTCGTTGGTGCGCCCCCTTCGCACCCTGCGCGACAGCGCGTTGCAGGTCGCCCACATCGACCTCGAACAGGAGATCACCCGGTTGCGTGCCGGCGTACCCGGGTCAGACCGCGACCCCGACCCGCTGCCGGTTTACACCACCGAGGAGGTCGGGCAGGTCGCCCACGCCGTCGACGAACTGCACGCCCAAGCGCTGCTGCTCGCCGGTGACGAGGCACGGCTGCGACGCCTGGTCAACGAGATGTTCGAGACGATGTCACGGCGCAACCGGTCCCTGGTGGACCAGCAGTTGGCCCTCATCGACCGGCTGGAACGCAACGAGGACGACCCGGACCGACTGGAGAGCCTGTTCCGCCTGGACCACCTGGCCGCCCGGATGCGGCGCAACGGCGCGAACCTGCTGGTGCTGGCCGGCGCACGGGCGTCGCAGGAGCGGGGCCGGCCGGTTCCACTGGCGACCTTGATCAGCGCGGCCGCCTCGGAGGTGGAGGGCTACGAACGGGTGCAGACCGTGCTGGTGCCCGACGCCACCGTGATCGGCGCCGCCGCCGCGGACTGCGTGCACCTGCTCGCGGAGTTGATCGACAACGCGCTGCGCTATTCGGCGCCGACGGAGCCGGTGCGGGTGGTGGCCGGTTTCGAGAACGACGGCGGGGTGGTGGTCGAGGTCGTCGACGTCGGATTGGGGATGACCGACGCCGACCTGCGGATGGCCAACATGCGCCTGGCGGCCGGCGGTGAGTTCAGTCCGGAGAACGCCCGCCACATGGGCCTGTTCGTGATCTCCCGGCTGGCGGCCCGCCACGAGATCGAGGTTCGGCTGTTCCCGGCGTCGCAGGGATCGCGCGGTATCACCGCCGAGGTGTATCTGCCGCCGCACCTGCTGACCGTCAGGCCCGTCGAGGAGCCCGCGCCGGTGCCCGCGCCGCCCGTTCAGCCCTACTTCGCTCCCGCCGAGCCGCCGCAGCCCGAACCAGCGCGGTACGAAGCGGAACCGTACGTGCCCGAACCGTACGGACCCGAGCCCTACCAGTCGGATGAGCCCTACGAGGACGCCGAGTTCGCCGAGCCCGGGCCGGTCATCTCGCTGCTGCCGCGACGCAGCCCGGGGTCCAGCGGCATTACCGGTGTGCCCTCCCCGCAACCGGTACCACCCGCGCAGGCACCGAGCGCCAGCGACCGAGTACGCCGCGAGCTGCCGCAACCGTGGTGGGAAACCGAGGAGCAGGGCGCGGGGCAGTCGGGCGCACCGGCTCCGGATCCGCAGCGGGCGCCCGAACCGCCGGCCGAGAAGTTTGTTCCCGCTGACACGTCGGGGTTTTTCGCGGCGCGTGCCCGAGTCGGCCCCGCTGCCCCCGAGCCCGAGACCGACTCGATCTACCAGCGGATGCTCTCGGAGTCGGTGGGCAATGACCCCAACGAGCCCGGCCTGCGCGCCGACCTGGACTGGCAGTCGGTGTGGGACCGCGGCTGGTCGGTGGCCGCCGAAGCGGAGAATGTGCCGGTGGTCGCCCACACCGAACACGGCCTGCCGGTCCGCGAACCCGGCGCCCGGCTGGTGCCCGGCTCAGCCGCGGCAGAGGCGCCGCCGGCGGATGCGGAAGACCCCCAACCCGCCGCGCACCAACCGGGTGACCCAGAACAGCCGGTAACATCCAACGGCGTACCGCCCCAACCCGCCCCCGAGCCACTGGAACGGGACCCCGCGGCGATCCGCTCGTCGATCAGCAGTCACTTCGGCGGGGTGCACGCCGCACGATCGCACGTCCGGGAAAACGGCCTGGAGAAGGGCTCAGAACAAGGCCCGGAAAAGGGCTTAGACAAAGGCTTCGACACCGACCAGGGACAGAACCAGCAATGACTTTCCCAACCGATCCCACCGCAGCGCGCCGTACCGCCGAAAACTCGTTGGACTGGCTGGTCTCCAATTTCGCCCGCGAGGTGCCCGGCGTCTCGCATGCGGTGCTGGTGTCGGTCGACGGTCTGACAGTGGCGGCCAGTGAGCACCTGCCCACGGAGCGGGCCGACCAGTTGGCCGCCGTGGCGTCCGGACTGGCCAGCTTGGCAACCGGGGCGTCGCAGTTGTTCGAAGGCGGCCGGGTACTGCAGTCGGTGGTGGAGATGGAGCACGGCTACCTGCTGCTGATGCGGGTCGGGGACGGCTCGCACCTGGCGACGCTGGCGAGCACATCCTGCGATATCGGCCAGATCGGGTACGAGATGGCGGTTCTGGTGGAACGAGTCGGCGCGGTGGTCCAGTCGTCGCGCCGGTCGGCGCCGTCGCAGGGCGGTCACTCGTGAGGTGCCGGTGAATGGTGATGGACATCCCCGAGAATTGGGCGCGCCCGAGGGCGCCGGAGCTCCCAGATGCCCCAGAGCCCCCGGAAACTGAGGCCAACCTGGTGCGCCCCTACACGCTGACCGCCGGTCGAACCCACACCGACGTGCCGTTGCCGCTGGAGGCCCCGGTGCAGACCCTGCGGACGGCGCCGCCCAACCAATGGCCGGTCAACGATCCGCGCGGCCGGATCGTCGAACTGTGTCAGGGAGCCCCGTCGGTCGCCGAGATCTCTGCCCGGCTGAACCTGCCGCTGGGCGTCGCGCGCGTCCTGGTGGGTGATCTGGTCACGTCGGGATACCTTCGGGTGCGTGCCACCCTGACCGAGGCATCCACCCGCGACGAACGCCGAGACCTGATAGGAAGGACCCTTCGTGGCCTACGAGCGCTCGGATAGGCCTTCGGACAGGTCCGCAGCTCCGCGAGACTCGGCCTCGACGAAGATCGTCATCGCCGGCGGATTCGGGGTCGGCAAGACCACGTTTGTCGGTACGGTCTCGGAGATCATGCCGTTGCGCACCGAAGCGCTGGTCACCGATGCCTCCGCCGGTGTCGACGGTCTGGAGGCCACCCCCGACAAGCGGACCACCACGGTGGCGATGGACTTCGGCCGCATCACGCTGGCCGACGACTTGGTGCTGTACCTGTTCGGCACGCCGGGCCAGCGCCGGTTCTGGTTCATGTGGGACGACCTGGTGCGCGGCGCGATCGGCGCGATCATCCTGGTCGACTGCCGCCGGCTGCAGGACAGCTTCGCCGCGGTGGACTTCTTCGAGCACCGCAATCTGCCGTTCCTGATCGCGGTCAACGAATTCGACGGCGCGCCACGTTATCCGGTCGCCGCGGTCCGCAAGGCCCTGGCCCTGGCCGAACACATCCCGGTGATCACCGTCGACGCGCGCGACCCCCGGTCGGCCCGCGACGCGCTCATCGCGATCAGCGAATACGCACTGTCCACCCTGGCGCCGCAGGCTTGAGCGCCGCGCACGAGTGGACCGGGCGCGAGTTGGCCGGCCACGACTTCCGCGATGCGGACCTGTCGCGGCTGCGCACCGAGCGGGTGGTGTTCGACGAATGCGACTTCACCGGCGCCGACCTCGGCGAGTCGGTGCACCGGGGATCGGCATTCCGCAATTGTCGCTTCGAGCGGGCCTCGCTGTGGCATTCCGAGTTCGTCCAGTGCAGCATGCTCGGCTCCCAGTTCGTGCAGTGCCGGATGCGGCCGCTGGTGTTCGACGAGGTGGACTTCACCCTGGCCGGGCTCGGCGGCAGTGACCTGCGGGGGGTGGACCTGAGCGGCTGTCGGCTGCGAGAAGCCAACCTGGTGGAGGCAGACCTGCGCAAAGCGGTGCTGCGGGGCGCGGATCTGACCGGCGCCCGGACTATCGGCACCCGGCTGGACGAGGCGGACCTGCGTGGCGCGCGGGTCGACCCCACGCTGTGGACCACCGCGTCGCTGACCGGCACGCGGATCGACATCGCCCAGGCGCTGACCTACGCGGCCGCCCACGGGCTGCGCCTGGACAGCGCGCAGGACTCCTGAACGCCGCCCGCTAGCGCTTGAGCCGGATCTTCCACCACACCAGCACGGTGTAGAACAACGACAGCAGCGCCAGCATCCCCATGTCCAGCAGATAGATGCCCTTGGTGTGGTCCCAGATGTGGTCTTTGGGGATCTGCGGCACGTTGACCAGCTTGTTGAAGTCGATCGCCGAGGCGCCCGCGGCGTACCCCCACCGGCCCGGCGTCACCCAGGCCGCCTGCGCCAGCCCGGCGCGCCCGGTCACCGGGATCATGCCGCCGGCCAGCACCAGCTGCGACATGATCGAGACCACCAGCATCGGCATGATCTGCTCGTTGGACTGCGCGAACGACGACAAAGCCAGGCCCAGTACCGCGGAGGCCACACAAGTCCCGGCCACGGCGAGGAACAAGTCGAAATTCGCACTGCCGAACATCACGGCGCCCTGCGTCGGCCCGCCCTTGCCCAGAATCACGATGACGGTGGCGATCGCCCCCTGCACCGTGGCGAACGCGCAGAACACCGTGACCTTGGCCAGCAGGTAGGCCACGGTCGACAAGCCCACGGCCTGTTCTCGTCTGAAGATCGGGCGTTCGCCGATCAGGTCTCGAATAGTCAGCGCGGTGCCCATGAAGACCGCGCCGATGATGAGCAGCACCATGATGTACTGCGGCTCGGTCGGCGCATCGGGCCCGGGCATCCCGAGACCACCGTTGCCCTTCACCGTCAGCGACAACGCGCCCACGATAAAGGGAAGCACCGCCAGGAAGACCGAATAGCCCCGGTCGGAGACGATCAGCCGGACTTGGCGGCGGGCGATCGTCGACAGCTGTTTGCGCAGGCTTTCCGCCGGCGGGCTGCCCAAGTCGGCCGGCGGCGTCGACGGGACTGCGGCCGGGGCGCCCTGGTGGCCGCCGTCGCGCTCCAGGAACCGTCGGTTGGCTTCGTCCGGGTCGGCGCCGACATTGGCGAAGATGTCGGCGTAGTTGTCGGCCCCCATCGCCGAGAAGACCTCTTTGGGCGGGCCGTTGTAGGCGGTCTTGCCGCCGGGGGCGATCAGCAGGATCTGGTCGCACACGTCGAGGTAGGACACCGAGTGGGTGACCACCAGCACCACGCGGCCGGCGTCGGCCAGCCCGCGCAGCATCAGCATCACCTGGCGGTCCAGGGCCGGGTCCAGTCCCGAGGTCGGCTCGTCGAGCAACAGCAGCGACGGCCCGGTCAACAGCTCCAGGGCCACCGAGGCACGTTTGCGCTGGCCACCGGAGAGCTTGTCCACCCGGGTGTCGGCGTGCTTGGTCAGCTCGAGCTCCTCGAGCACCTGTGCGACGGCCTTGTCCCGGTCGGCTTTGCTGCTGTCCGGCGGCAGTCGCAGTTCGGCGGCGTAACCCAGCGCCTGGTTGACGGTGAGCTGACGGTGCACCACGTCGTCCTGCGGCACCATCCCGATCCGGCTGCGCAACGAGGCGTACTCGGTGTGGATGTTGTGGCCCTCGAAGGTGACCGAACCCGCGGTGGGCCTGGTGTAGCCGGCGATCAGCCGCGACAGCGTCGTCTTGCCGGCACCCGAGCCGCCGATGATCGCGGTCAAGGTGCCCGGCCGGGCCGTCAGCGAGATGTTGTTGAGCAGTCGTTTGCCACCCTCGACGTCGAAGCAGACATCGCGGACTTCCAGGCCGCCGGTGCGGGTCGCGGCTTCGGTGCGGCGCAGCAGGGTGCCGCCGGTGAACTCCAGGTCGACGTTGCCGATCGTGACCAGGTCGCCCTCGGTCAGGATCGCCGAGCCGATCCGAACGCCGTTGACGAACGTGCCGTTGATGCTTCGGCTGTCGCGGATCTCGGTGCCCAGCGGCGTGGGAATCAGCATGGCGTGGTGGCGGGAGGCCAGCACGTCGGAGATCACGACGTCGTTGTCGGTGGCACGGCCGATGGTCAGGGCCCCGGCCGGAGCGTCCGGCGCGGAGCTGGAGGCCGGCCGCAGGATGTCGATCATGCGGGTGGCGATGTTGCCGACTTCCGGCGGCGTCGCCGACACCGGCGCCATCCGGGTGGCCGGTTGATGCGGGGGGAACACCTCCGCGGGCGCGAGCGGTTGGGGGGGAGATTGGTAGCCGGGGCGCAGTGCGGCATCCGGGGCGGGGCCGGGGGGACCGGACTGATACACCGGTGGCCGGTGCGGTGCGGGCGGCGGGGGATACGGTGCCGGTCCGGTCGGTGGCCGATAGGGCTGCTGCCCGCCGGGATGCCCGGCCGACCGCGGATCCGCATACGGCGCGGGTTCGGGCGGCGCCGGCCAGCCCGCCGGCTGCGGAGGCCGGCCCGGGCGCGCGATGCCGGGCTGCGGCACCTGGATCGAGACGGTCTGCGGCGGCCGGCCGGCCTGACCCTGGTGCCGCCCCACCTCGAAGGCGACCCGGGGCCCGTCCGGGTTGCCGAGGTTGACGGCCTGTCCGTCCCGGATGTCGACGACCGGCACCCGCTGGCCGTTGACGTAGATGCCGTTCAGTGAGCCGTTGTCGATCCCCAGCCACCGGCCCTGCTCGAAGCGCAGCAGCAGGTGCGCCCGCGAGACCAGGGGATGCGGGATGCGGATGTCAGCCCGCAGGTCGCGCCCGATGACGACGTCGTGGCCTGCGGAGAACGTGCCTTGCGACCCGTCGTAGCGGACGGTCAGCACCGGCGGGGCTGGGTGACTCATCGAGTCAACTCTAGCGAGTTGCGTCCGGTGCGCCGGTAACGACGCAGTGCGTCCGCTCATAGATCGTCGGCATGCACTGGTTGCAGTGGATGCATTCCGACAGGGTCGACGGCTCGTCGGCGATCCGGTTGATCAGGTCCGGTTCGGCCAGCAACGCCCGGGCCATCGCGACGAACTCGAATCCCTCGGCCATCGCCTGATCCATCGTCGCGCGGTTGGTGACACCGCCCAGCAGGATCAGCGGCATCGACAGCTCGGCGCGGAACAGCCGGGCGTTGTCCAGCAGGTAGGCGTCGGTGTAGGGGTACTTGCGCAGGAACCTGTTGCCGGTCATCCGCATGCCCCAGCTCAACGGCGGGGGAAAGACCCTGGCGAATTCCTTCACCGGGGCGTGCCCGCGGAACAGGTACATCGGGTTGACCAGCGAGCTGCCGGCGGTCAGCTCCAACGCGTCCAGGCCGCCGTCGTCCTGCAGCCATTTCGCGGTGGTCAGCGACTCGTCCAGGTTGATACCGCCGCGGACTCCGTCGGCCATGTTCAGTTTGGCCGTCACCGCGATCTGTCCGCCCACCGCGCGATGCACGGCCGCCACAATGCCGCGGGCCACCTTGGCCCGGTTGGCCAGCGACCCGCCGAACTCATCGGAGCGGCGGTTGATCAGCGGGCTCAGAAAGGAACTCGCCAGATAGTTGTGGCCGAGATGGATCTCGACGGCGTCGAACCCGGCGTCCACGGCGTAGCGGGCGGCGTCGGCGTGCTGGGCGATGACCAGGTCGATGTCGTCGCGGGTTGCCTTCTTGGCGAAGCGCATGCCGATCGGGTTGAAGAACCGCACCGGGGCCAGGGCGCGGGCCTTGTTGGAGCGCGCGTCGGCGACTGGGCCGGCGTGGCCGATCTGAGCGCTGACCAGGGCCCCCTCGGCGTGCACGGCGTCAGTGAGCCGGCGTAGCCCGGCGACCGCCTCCGGGCGCATCCACAGCCCGTCGTTGGAGGTGCGCCCGCCTTGCGAGACAGCGCAGTAGGCCACGGTGGTCATGCCCACTCCGCCGGCGGCCGGCAGCCGGTGATATTCGATGAGATCGTCGGAGGCCAGCGCATTAGGCGTGCGGTTCTCGAACGTCGCAGCTTTGATGATCCGGTTGCGCAACGTGATCGGGCCGAGCTTGGCGGGACTGAAGACGTCGGGAACGGGCATAGCCGGAGCTTAACGGCGACCGCAAGCGCGGCGAAGCCGGGCGAAGCGGGTCGTCGTCATTGGCGTCGCGCGCGGACATGCCAGACTGTCCGCGTGGGTGCGATTACGTTGGACGGCAAGGCCACGCGCGACGAGATCTTCGTCGACCTTCAGGCACGAGTGGCGGCGCTGACCGCCGCGGGCCGCACGCCTGGTCTGGGCACCATTCTGGTCGGTGACGATCCCGGCTCACACGCCTACGTGCGCGGCAAGCACGCCGACTGCGCCAAGGTCGGCATCACCTCGATCCGCCGCGACCTGCCGGCGGACTGCAGCCCGGCCCAGCTCAACGACACCATCGACGAGCTGAACGCCAACGACGACTGCACCGGCTACATCGTGCAGCTGCCGCTGCCCAAACATCTGGACGAGAACGCCGCACTGGAGCGCGTCGACCCGGCCAAGGACGCCGACGGGCTGCATCCGACCAACCTGGGTCGGCTGGTGCTGGGCACCCCGGCGGCGCTGCCCTGCACCCCGCGCGGCATCGTGCACCTGCTGCGCCGCTACGAGGTGCCGATTGCCGGCGCCCATGTCGTGGTGATCGGGCGTGGCGTGACGGTAGGGCGCCCGCTGGGTCTGCTGCTGACCCGCCGGTCGGAGAACGCCACCGTCACGCTGTGCCACACCGGGACCCGTGATCTTGCGGAGCTGACCCGCCAGGCCGACATCATCGTGGCCGCGGTCGGGGTGCCGCACATGCTCACCGCCGACATGGTGCGTCCGGGCGCGGCGATCGTCGACGTCGGGGTGTCGCGTACCGACGCCGGACTGGTCGGCGACGTGCACCCCGACGTGTGGGAGGTGGCCGGTCATGTGTCGCCCAACCCCGGCGGGGTGGGTCCGCTGACTCGGGCGTTCCTGCTGACCAACGTGGTGGAAAGGGTCGAGGGCACGCTGTGAGGGCCGCCGATGTCCGCCGGGTGATCGCCGCGCAGTGGCCGATCTTGCTGGTCGGGCTGATCTTCACGGCGGCGTTCGTGCTGGCCGGGGCGAACTTCTGGCGGCGCGGCGCGCTGCTGATCGGGATCGGGACCGGGGTGGCCGCCGCGCTGCGCCTGGTGCTGTCCGAGGATCGGGCCGGGCTGCTGGTGCTGCGGGACCGGGGGCTGGACTTCGCGACGATGACGACGGCGGCGACGGTGATGCTCTACGTGGCCGCGACCATCGACCCGCTCGGGACCAGCTAGTCGTTTTTTACCTGTCCGACAATTTCTTGAGCGCGACGGGCGCATCCGCCAGTTCTGCCCATCAGATCGGGTGACGTGTTTGACCCTCCCGCGCGCCGGGAACCCGCGCGGGTACGGCCGGTTCACGTCGGTCGGACGAGTCGGGGAGGAAGCCGGTGCCCGAAATGAATTCATCAGCAGGGTCGTATTCAAGGTCCCTGGGCGTCGAACTGATTCCGGATGTCGACCACGTCCGGTCGCACTACGACCGGTCCAACGAATTCTTTCGGCTGTGGCTGGATCCGACGATGACCTACAGCTGCGCATATTTCGAGCGCGACGATATGACGCTCGAACAAGCTCAGATGGCCAAAGTGGACTTGGCATTGGGCAAGCTGGGCCTGCAGCCCGGGATGACGCTGCTCGACATCGGTTGCGGTTGGGGCTCCACCATGCGGCGGGCCGTCGAGAAGTACGACGTCAATGTCATCGGGCTGACACTGAGCAAAAACCAAGTGGTCCATTGCGCACAGAAATTCGCCGAAATGGACAGCCCACGCTCGAAACAGGTGCGACTGCAGGGCTGGGAGGAATTCGACGAACCGGTGGACCGCATCGTGTCCTTGGGGGCCTTCGAGCACTTCGCCGATGGCGTCGGCACCTACCAGCGCTACGACGACTTCTTCACCATGTGCCACCGCGTCCTGCCCGACGACGGAGTGATGCTCCTGCATTCCATCGTGGTGCCCACCGCCGAAGAGGGCGAGCGGCGGGGGCTGAAGAAGACGATGTCGTTGTTGCGCTTCATCCATTTCATCCTGACCGAGATCTATCCCGGCGGACGGTTGCCGCAGATCTCGATCGTTGACGAGCACGCGACCCGCTGCGGCTTCTCGATCACCCGCCACCAGCTGATCGGGTCGAATTATGTGCGCACCTTGGATACCTGGGCCAAGGCACTGGAAGCGCACAAGGACCAGGCGGTCGAGCTGAAAGGCGAGCAGACCTACGAAACGTTCTTGAAGTACCTGACCGGTTGCCGCGAGCTGTTCCGTGACGGTTACACCGACGTCTGCCAATTCACGATGGAAAAAGCAGTGGCATAAGCGAATTCGGAGGACAAGATGGTCCAGATGACCAATCTCAAGCCGTACTACGAAGAGTCCCAAGCGGCATATGACATCTCCGATGACTTCTTTGCGCTGTTCCTCGATCCGACGATGGCCTACACGTGCGCGTACTTCGAGCGCGACGACATGACCCTCGAGGAAGCGCAGAACGCGAAGTACGACTTGGCATTACGCAAACTCAACCTCGAACCGGGGATGACGGTGTTGGACGTCGGTTGCGGGTGGGGAGCAGGGCTGGTCCGGGCGGTGACGAAGTTCGATGTCAATGTCATCGGTATCACGCTCAGTCGCAACCACTACGCACGCAGCGCGACCAGTTTGGCGGCGATCGAGACCGAGCGGCGGGCGGAGGCGCGCTTGCAGGGTTGGGAGGAGTTCGACGAGAAGGTCGATCGGATCTTCACCATCGAGGCGTTCGACGCATTCAAGAAGGCGCGCTATGCCGCGTTCTTCGAGCGAGCCTACGAGATTCTGCCCGATGACGGCCGAATGCTCTTCCACAGCATATTCACCTATCCCCAGACCTATTGGCGCGAGCATGGCATCAAAGTGACGATGAGCGATCTGCGCTTCGTCCGATTCCTCGGCAAGGAGATCTTTCCCGGCGGGGAGATGGCGGGCCGCGACGACATCTACGAATACTCCCAAGGCGCCGGATTCCATATCCAGGACGCTTTTCTGATGCCGGAGCACTACATCCGGACCCTGGACATGTGGGCGGCCAATTTGCGGAGCAACCGCGAACGCGCCATCGCCCTGCAATCCGAAGAAGTGTACGAGCGCTATCTCCGCTATCTGACCGGCTGCGCCGACCTCTTCCGCAGGGGGATCAGCAACGTCGGGCAGTTCATCTTGACCAAGTAGCGGCCCGGAAGCGAGGCGCGGATATGGCCCGAGTGACTCGGCTCTCCACCGGGAAAGGCCTTCCCGAGGTCGTCATCACCGGAGTCGCGATGACGACTGCGCTGGCAACCGACGCCGACGAAACCTGGAAGAAATTGCTGGACGGGCAGAGTGGCATCCGCAAGCTCGACGACCCGTTCGTCGAGCAGTTCGACCTCCCGGTGCGTATCGGCGGCCATCTGCTCGAGGACTTCGACCACGAGCTGAACCGCAAGGAATTGCACCGGCTGTCATACCTGCAGAAAATGGCGGTCATCCTCGGTCGTCGGGTCTGGGCGAATGCCGGCTCGCCGGAGGTGGATTCACGTCGCTTGCTGGTGTCGATCGGCACCGGGCTCGGCTCGCCCGAAGAGCTGGTCTGGGGATACCAGGGCATGGTGGAGCGCGGCATGAGGGCAGTGTCGCCGCTGGGTGTGCAGAAATACATGCCCAACGCCGCGGCCGCCGCCGTGGGGCTGGAACGTGGCGCCAAGGCGGGTGTCTTCACCCCGATCTCGGCGTGCGCTTCGGGCGCCGAGGGTATCGCGCAGGCCTGGCGCAACATCGTCTACGACGAAGCCGACATCGCGATCTGCGGCGGGGTCGAGACCAAGATCGAAGCGGTGCCCATCGCGGGATTCGCCGCGATGCGCATCGTGCTCTCCACCACCAACGACGACCCGGCGGGTGCCTGCCGGCCCTTCGACGCCGACCGCAACGGCTTCGTGTTCGGCGAGGCCGGCGCCTTGATGGTCATCGAGACTCATGAGCACGCAAAGGCGCGCGGCGCAACGATTCTCGGCCGGTTGATGGGTGCCGGCATCACCTCGGACGGCCATCACATCGTGGCGCCCGATCCGCTGGGCGAACGAGCGGGATACGCCATGACGCGGGCAATGGAACTTGCCGGGCTGGCTCCCCGCGACATCGACCACATCAACGCGCACGCCACCGGGACCCGAATCGGGGACCTGGCCGAGGCCCAGGCGATCAACAACGCCATGGGCGCCCACCGTCCGGCGGTGTATGCGCCCAAGTCCGCGCTCGGCCATTCGGTGGGTGCGGTCGGGGCGGTGGAAGCGATCCTGACCGCACTGACGCTGCGGGACGGTGTGGTCCCGCCGACGCTGAACCTGCACCGGCTCGACCCGGAGATCGATCTGGACGTCGTCGCCGGCGACGTGCGGCCGGGCGACTACCGCTACGCGATCAGCAATTCCTTCGGATTCGGCGGCCACAACGTGGCGCTCGCGTTCGGCAAGTACTAGCAAGTACTAGTAGGGAGCCCGAGGCTGCGAGTGCTAAAACCCGGGGATGGCCGGAATGGCCGGGATCCCACCGGTTAAGCCGGGAACACCGACCGACATCCCCGGGATCTGCGGCAGATCCGGCACCTGACCACTGGCCAGCTGAGACAGCATCTGGGGGCAGTAGATCTGCACGGCGATCTCGGTGAACAGCTGCGCCATCTGCGGCGACAGGGAGGGGCCGCCGCCCAGGCCGGCGACCGGGGCCGCCACTGACGCGGCGGTGCCGGCGGGCTCGGTCAGCATCGGGCACACCGACTGGCCGAGAGCTGCCGTCGCGGCCGGGTCGGCGACCGGAATGCCGGCCCCGGCCAGATCGGACAGGAACGACGTGTCGACCGGGCTCGCCTGCGCCGGTGCCGCGAATCCGGTGGTCGCGATCAGGCCGGCTAGGCCTGCCCCCGCGCCCGCCTTGATCATGAAGCCTGGCATGCATCCCCCTCGTCGTGGTCCGGCGCCGAGCGGTACCCGGGACTTGTCCGAACGTTCTTGTTGAAATCCTGCATCAAAGCGATAACACCGGCGAGTCGGCCGGGTCACGGTTTGCCTACGGCGCTATATCGCCCGGGCCGATGCCGCATTTTCGGGGCTTTGAGCCGAAATCGAGGCTCAACCCGCTACGTTTGTTGGAATCATTCATACAGGGCACATGTAACGCTCAGTTTTATGGGACGAAGAGAGGTCCACGCCAGATGGCTCGACGTCGCAGCGGCACAGTCAATCGTCGGGCCGTAGGGCTGGGCGCCGCGGTCGGCTCGGCCCTGGCGGTCAGCGTGACCGCACCGGTCCCGGCGAGCGCCGAGGTGATCGACGACGTGCTCGAGCAGGTGATGGCGCCGTTCGTGGACGCGGCCACCCACAGCGTGGACTGGCCCGCGCTGTCGAGCCCGGCGGCTTGGGACGCATTCTTCGACCCGGCGCACTGGAACGACGTCCTGGCCGGGATCTCCGGAGCGCCGAGCGCGGGAGCAGCCGATGCGACGGCGTGGCTGCAACAGCTCATCTACACCCCGCTGCACACCGGCATCGAAAGCTGGATCCATGCCACCGGCCCCACGCCAATCCTGGACGGGCTCAACGATCTCAGTAGAGCGCTGGGGTGGGGCGCGATGATCGCCGACGGCACGGCAGGAACCGAGACGCATCCCGACGGCGGTGACGCGGGCTGGCTCTTCGGTGACGGCGGCGCCGGCTGGGACAACAACGCCGGCGGTGGCGGCGGGGCCGGGGGAGCGGCCGGCATGTTCGGCAACGGCGGCGCCGGTGGCGACGGGGGTGACGGTGGTTCCGGGGGCAACGGTGGAGACGGCGGTGCCGGCGGCTGGCTGATGGGCGTCGGCGGTGCCGGTGGCGACGCCGGCAACGGTGTCTACGGCGGCGCCGGCAGCCTGCCGGCGCTGGGCGGTGCCGGCGGTGCGGCCGGCATGTTCGGGATCCACGGCGCGGTCGGGCACTTCGGCACCCTGGCCGGCGCCCCGGACAGTGGCCCCTACACCGGCCTGTCCACCGCCGGCGCCTGGATCACCGACAGCGACGGCAAGGTGGTGATCCTGCACGGGCTCAACCAGGTCTACAAGATCGCGCCGTACACGCCGGGCGCCAACGGGTTCGGCGACGACGACGCGGCGTTCCTGGCGGCCAACGGCTTCAATGCCGTTCGGGTGGGGGTGCTCTGGGCCGGCGTGGAGCCGCAGCCCGGCGTGTTCGACCCCGACTATCTCGCCGCGATCAAGCAGACCGTGCAAACCCTGGCCGACCACGGCATCTACAGCATTCTCGACTTCCACCAGGACTTCTACAGTGCGGGCTTCGGTGGCGACGGCGCGCCGGACTGGGCGGTTCTGACCGGCGGGTTGCCCAACCCCGACGTCGGCCAGATCGGCACCTACCTGGTCAACCCCGCGCAGCTGCACGCCTGGGATGCGTTCTGGTCCAACGCCAAAGCCGAGGATGGGATCGGGCTGGCCAACCACTACGCGCGCTCGTGGCAGTACGTCGCCGACTACTTCAAGGACGACGCGAGTGTGGCCGGCTACGGGATCATCAACGAGCCGTGGCCGGGCTCGCCGTGGCTGTCTGCCGCGTTGGGCAGTCCGCACTTCGACGCCCAGACCCTGACGCCGTTCTACAACCAGATGACCGCGGCGATCCGCTCTGTCGACCCGAACACCCCGGTGCTGTTCGAACCGACTTTCCTGTTCAACACGGCCATACCGACGTCGTTGGGAGTCGTGGACGATCCACACGGCATCTTCGCGTTCCACAACTACTGCCTGGCGAACTCGGTGTTCGACATCGACTTCGGCTGTGGGCTCAACTTCGACATCCTGTTGAACAACGCTGCGGCATATGCCGACTCGCACAACGTCCCGGCGCTGATGACGGAGTTCGGCGCCACCGCCAACGCTGGTGTCATCGCCAATACATTGGCGCACACCAACCCCTATCGGTACGGCTGGCTGGAGTGGGCCTATACCGGCGGTGACGTCGCCAGCAGCTCTCCGGAGGGTCAGGCGCTGGTCTTCGACACCAATCTGCCGCCGGTGGGCGACAACGTCGACGCCGCCAAGCTGGCGGCGCTGGCCGAGCCGTACCCGCAGACGATCGCCGGTGTGCCGACCGCCTGGTCGTTCGCAGGCGGCGTCTTCCACTTCAGCTACTCCACCGCGATGGCTGACGGCTCGGGCGGTTTCGCCGCCGACGCGCAGACCCGAATCGTGGTGCCGGCGCTGCAGTACCCGGACGGCTACCAGGTGGACGTCATCGGCGGGCACGTGGTGTCCGGAGCCGGCTCCTCGGTGCTGGTGATCGCCGCCGACCACGGCGCCAGCACCGTCGACGTCCTGGTCAAGCCGGCCTGAGCGGGAGTGGACCACCCGGAAGCGACGCAAACTTCCAGCCGGACGACTGGCGCGTTCCCAGGGCCAACGCCGTCAGCGGCTGAATTTACTACAGTTAAAACTTAGAGTTATTCAGAATTACTTCAGCATTTCAACATGTAGGGGCTAATGTTCTGCACGCAAAAAGCAGTTTCCGTGCCGCTGCCGGAGGTCGCCATGAAGGTAATCCCCACGTTCCACTCGCTGGGTGTTGCGGCGGTAGCCGTGACCAGCGCCGCCGCGGTGGTGGCTTCGCCGGTCATGACGCCGGCCTGGGCGTCCGCGGCGCGCACGGTGGTCGCGGAGGTGGCGCTGCTCGACAACGTCGCCCTGGTCATGGGCGGCAGCGGCACCCCCATCCCGGGAACGTGGGACTTTCACTGGGCCGACCAATACCTCTCCCACCTCGGGTACGGCGGCTACACCATGCAGGGCGTCTTCACCCCCGAAGGTCTCTACCCCGGAACCGGCGTCAAGAGCCTGCCGCTGGACACCTCGGTCGACCAGGGTGTGCAGATGCTCGACGCGACTCTTCGCGACCGCATCGCAGCCGGCGACAACGTGGTCGTCTACGGCGTCTCGCAGAGCGCCGTCCTGTCGTCGATCGAGATGAACCAGCTGCTCAGCTCCGGCAGTGCCCCCGACCCCGACCAGCTGTCGTTCGTCTTGATCGCCAATGAGATGTTCCCCAACGGCGGCCTGCTGTCCCGATTCGCCGTCCCGGACGTCCCGCTCTACATCCCGTCCATGGGGATCGACTTCTACGGCGGCACGCCCGACACCCCGTACGCGACCGACATCTACATCGCGGAGTACGACGGATTCTCCGACTTCCCGCGCTACCCGCTGAACTTCCTGTCGACGCTCAATGCCGTGCTGGGGATCGCGCTGGTGCACGGCCCCGGCTACAGCCGCCCGGACTCCATCGACAGTGCCCAGCTGTTGCTGGGGTCCACCAACTACGACGGGCCCCTGACGCTGCCCGACGGCGCCTCGGCCGCCCTCAACACCGACTACTACATGATTCCGACGGAAATCCTGCCGCTGCTGCAGCCGCTGCTCGGAATCCCGGTGATCGGCGAGCCGCTGTATGACCTGCTGGAGCCCGTCACCCGGATCCTGATCGACCTGGGTTACGGCAACGTCGACACCTACGTCGACGGGGAGCTGACCCATGGCGGCTGGGACATGGGCCCGGCGAATCTGCTCACCACCTACGGCGTGTTCCCGGACATCGACGTGTTCACCCTGCTGAACTCGCTGGCGCAGGGAGCGCAGCACGGATTCAACGACTTCATCTACGACCTCGGGCACTTGTCGCTGGGCGGCCCGGCCGACGCGCTCGGTTCGGGGATGGACTTCGCGCTGCCGAGCCTCCTCGATGTCGTCAACACGTTCTCCGGCGCGGCCTCGACGCTGTACTCGGTGCTGCTGCCGACCGCGGACATCATCAACGCCTTGCTGACCACCATGCCCGCCTACGACATCAGCATGTTCTTCAACGCATTGGGCAACGGCGACGACCTGCTGACCACACTGACGAACGCCATCGGACTTCCGCTCGCGGCCGACGTCGGGCTGATCCCGACGGCCATCGGTTTCGAACTGATGAGCGTGATGAGCGCGTTCCAGTCGATCGCCAACGACTTCGCCGACCTGTTCAGCGCGTAGCCATCAGGATCAGTGCAGCGTTGCTCGCGTGCACACCGTGATGTAGGGCAGCGCCAGGCCGGTAGACCCGACCAACGCCGGATGGGTGGCCAGCAGGTTGCGGACCTGGTCCAGGGTCTGGGTGCGCACCGCGTCGGGTGAGGTGATGCAGTAGCTGCGCGAGGCGACCAGGTCGATCAGCGCCTGCGGCGTGAGATAACTGGTCCACTCCACCTGGTGGCTTTCGATGTCGCCGAACGGCGCCGGCAGACTCACCCCGGCGTCGACCACGTCGCGGGCGTCCTCGCGGCCGATGATCTTGCCAAGCTCCTTGACCCAGCCCAGCCGTTCGTCGCGAGTGTTCCACACCAACCCCAGCCGGCCGCCGGGCCGCAGCACCCGCACCAGCTCGGGGATGGCCCGGGCGGGGTCGAACCAATGCCACGCCTGGGCCACCAGCACGGCGTCGACGCTGTCGTCGGGCAGCGGGATCTGCTCGGCTGACCCGAGCAGTGCCGGGGTTCCCGGCAGGGCGGTGGCCAGCACCTCGAGCATTTCGGCGATGGGGTCCACCGCCACCACGTCCAGGCCGCGCTCCACCAGGCGGGCGGTGAGCTTGCCGGTCCCGGCGCCCAGGTCGAGGACGTCGCGGGCCCCCGGCGGCAGCAACCAGTCGATCGCCTCCGGCGGGTAGGACGGACGGCCCCGCTCGTAGGCGGCAGCTTGGGAACCGAACGACAGCGAGCGGTCGCGGCGACCCTGATCGGACGGGCTCACCGCCGGCGGTCCCCGGCCGCGCGCGCCAAGTCCAGGGTCTGGCGGATCAGCTCGCCGACCCGGCCGGTCTCCAGCAGAAAACCGTCGTGCCCGCAGTCGGAGTCCACCACCTGCAGGCCGTCGCAGCCGGGCAGCAGCTCCGCCAGCTCGGCCTGCAACCGCAGCGGGTACAACCGGTCCGAGGTGATTCCGGCGACCACCGCGGGGACCGGGCAGCCGCGCAACGCCGCGGCCACCCCGCCGCGTCCGGCGCCGACGTCGTAGCTGGACAGCGAGTCGCTCAGGGTCACATAACTGCCCGCGTCGAACCGCGCCACCAGCTTGTCGCCCTGATACTCCAGGTAGCTCTGCACGGCGTAACGCGGATCCGCTGGATCTTCCTCGGCCTGCGCTCTATTGGCGAAGCGCCGGTCCAGCTCGGCCTCGCCGCGGTAGGTCAGGTGCGCGATGCGCCGGGCGATCGCCAAACCGGCCTCGGGACTGCGGCCGGTGCCGTGGTAGTCGCCGCCCTGCCAGTCCGGGTCGGCCTTGATGGCCGCGATCTGGGTGCTCTGCGTGCCGATCTGGTCGGCGGTCGCCCGGGCGCCGACGGCCAGCAGCAAGCCCGCGCCCACCCGGTCCGGGTGGCTGACCATCCACTCCAGCCCGCGGGCGCCGCCCATCGAACCGCCCAGCACGGCGGCCACCTCGGTGATACCCAGCGCGGCCAGCGCGGCGACGTCCGCCTGCACCTGGTCGCGAATCGTGATCGCGGGAAACTTTGAGCCCCAAGGTTTTCCATCGCGGGCCAGGGAGCCTGGACCGGTCGACCCGCGGCAGCCGCCCAGCACGTTGGTGGCCACCGCACACCAGCGGTCGGTGTCGATCGGGGCGCCGGGACCGATCACCCCGTCCCACCAGCCGGGGGTGGGATGGCCCGGCCCGGCGGGCCCGGTGACGTGAGAATCCCCGGTCAGTGCATGCAGCACCACGACGACGTTGTCGCGCTGGGGCGAGAGCTCGCCCCAGCGCTGCACGGCGATATGCACGTCGTCGAGCACCGCGCCGCTCTCCAATGTCAGCGACCCGATGGGGACCACGCCGGTCTCTCCCTCGGCGGGCAGTAGCTGCCTGGACACGTCGGAGATCGTCACCGGGGACCGCCTCAACGGGCCGCCAGCGCCGACGAGTCGCCGAGCTGTGCCGAGGCCGCGGAGAAGCCGAGCTCCAGGTCCGCCAGGATGTCTGCGATGCCCTCGATGCCGACCGCCAGCCGGACCAGGCCCGGGGTGACACCGCTGGCCAGCTGCTCTTCGGCGCTGAGCTGGGCGTGCGTCGTCGACGCCGGGTGAATCACCAGCGAGCGCACGTCACCGATGTTGGCGACGTGGCTGTGCAGCTGCAGTGCGTCGACGAACGCCTTGCCGGCCTCGATGCCGCCCGCGAGCTCGAACGAGAGCACACCGCCGACACCCTTCGGTGCCAGCTGCTGGGCCCGGGCATGCCACGGCGAGCTGGCCAGCCCGGCGTAGTTGACACTGAGCACGTCGTCGCGGGCCTCCAGGAACTCCGCGACCCGCTGGGCATTGGCCACGTGACGCTCCACCCGCAGGCTCAACGTCTCCAGGCCCTGGGCGATCAGGAACGCGTTGAACGGCGAGACCGCCGCCCCCAGGTCGCGCAGCAGCTGCACGCGGGCCTTCAGCGCGAACGCGGGTGCGCCCAGCTCGGCGAAGACCACCCCGTGGTAGCTCGGGTCGGGTGTGGTGAAGCCGGGGTGGCGGCCCTGCGTCCAGTCGAAGCTTCCGCCGTCGACGATCACGCCGCCGATCGCCGAGCCGTGCCCGCCCAGGTACTTGGTGGCCGAGTGCACCACGATGTCGGCACCGTGGGCCAGCGGCTGGATCAGATAGGGCGTGGCAACCGTGTTGTCGACGATCAACGGCACCCCGTGCTCGTGCGCCACTCCCGACACCCCGGGGATGTCGAGCACGTCGATCTTCGGGTTGGAGATGGTCTCGGCGAAGAAGGCCTTGGTGTTCGGCCGCACCGCCGCCCGCCAGGACTCCAGGTCATCGGGGTCCTCGACGAAGGTGGTCTCGATGCCCAGCTTGGCCAGCGAGTGGTGCAGCAGGTTGTAGGTACCGCCGTAGAGCCGTGGGCTGGAAACGATGTGGTCACCGGCGCCGGCGAGGTTCAGGATCGCGTAGGTCTCCGCGGCCTGCCCGGAGGCCACCAGCAGGGCGGCGACCCCGCCCTCGAGTGCGGCGATCCGCTGCTCGACGACGTCGGTGGTCGGGTTCATGAGCCGGGTGTAGATGTTGCCGGGAACCTCCAGGCCGAACAGCTTGGCCGCGTGATCGGTGCTGTCGAACGTGTACGACGTGGTCTGGTAGATCGGCAGCGCGCGCGCATTGGTGGCAGCGTCGGGAGCCTGCCCGGCATGGACCTGCTTGGTCTCGAACGACCAGTGCGAACTGGGGTCGGTGTTGTTCTCGGCGGTCATCGGTGAATGTTTTCCTCGGAGTTGTTATCGCTGGGTTGTCGAACGGATTCGGCGTGGGTTAGCGACAACAGCAACGGGTGAGCGGGCGCAAGGAGGCACGCATCAGGTTCCCCTGTCTACTCGGGGGGCCCGTTGTGGCGGACCCGCGCTTGCCGCGTAGCCGCTGGTGGCTACTCAACCCGGTCATCACCCGGGGCACCCCACCGCGGTTGGAGGGTTGCCGGCCAGCAAGCCGGGGCTTCGCGCTGGCACTCATGACCGTCAAGCAGCTTATCGCATCTCCCGGAGCTGTCGCCACCTGCTCACCGGCGGTGGACGCGCCGGTGAGGTACGCGATACTGATGCCGCCGTGTACCACGCGGCACAAAATCGTTCGCCACGAACCTGACGCCGGGAGAACAGCCATGTGCGCCGACCAACCGACCATCATCTACACGTTGACCGACGAGGCGCCGCTGCTGGCGACCTACTCGTTCCTGCCCATCGTGCAGGCTTTCACCGGACCCGCGGGTATCGACGTGACGCCCAGCGACATCTCCTTGGCGGCCCGCATCCTCGCGGAGTTCCCCGACGAGTTGACCGAGGAGCAGCGAGTACCGGACAACTTGGCCGAACTGGGGCGGCTCACCCTGCTGCCGGACACCACCATCATCAAATTGCCCAACATCAGCGCGTCGGTGCCGCAGCTGGTCGCCGCCATCAAGGAGTTGCAGGGCAAGGGCTTCGCGCTGCCGGACTTCCCCGAGGACCCGAAGACCGACCGGGAGCGCGACGTGCGCAACCGCTACGCCAAGTGCCTGGGAAGCGCGGTGAACCCCGTTCTGCGGGAAGGCAACTCGGACCGTCGAGCGCCCAAGGCGGTCAAGGAGTACGCACGCAAGCACCCGCACAGCATGGGCGAGTGGTCGCAGGCGTCGCGCACTCACGTGGCGACCATGAAGCACGGCGACTTCTACCACGGTGAGAAGTCGATGACGCTGGACCACGACTGCGACGTCAAGATGCAGCTGAAAGCCAAGAGCGGCAAGACCATTGTGCTCAAGGAGAAGGTGTCGCTGCTCGACGGCACCGTCATCGACTCGATGTTCATGAGTGTCAAGGCGCTGCGTGAGTTCTACGAGGAGCAGATGGAGGACGCCCGCAAGACCGGCGTGATGTTCTCCCTGCACGTCAAGGCCACCATGATGAAGGTCAGCCACCCCATCGTGTTCGGCCACGCCATCAAGGTGTTCTACAAGGACGCCTTCGCCAAGCACCAGGCGCTCTTCGACGACCTCGGCGTCAACGTCAACAACGGCCTGGTCGACCTCTACAGCAAGATCGAGGCGCTGCCGGCCTCCAAGCGTGAGGAGATCATCGAGGATCTGCACGCCTGCCACGAGCACCGTCCCGAGCTGGCGATGGTGGACTCGGCCAACGGCATCACGAACTTCCATTCGCCCTCGGACGTGATCGTGGACGCCTCCATGCCGGCGATGATCCGGGCCGGCGGCAAGATGTACGGCGCCGACGGGCGGCAGAAGGACACCAAGGCGGTCAACCCCGAGTCGACGTTCGCGCGGATCTACCAGGAGATGATCAACTTCTGCAAGACCCACGGCCAGTTCGACCCGGCCACTATGGGCACGGTGCCCAACGTCGGTCTGATGGCACAGAAAGCCGAGGAGTACGGCAGCCACGACAAGACCTTCGAGGTCCCCGAGGCCGGTGTCGCCGAGATCGTGGACCTGGCCACCGGCGAGGTGCTGCTGAGCCAGAACGTGGAGACCGGCGACATCTGGCGGCTGTGCACCGTCACCGACGCCGCCATCCGGGACTGGGTGAAGCTGGCCGTCCAGCGGGCCCGGGCATCGGGCATGACGGCGGTGTTCTGGCTGGACACCGAGCGTCCGCACGAGGCCGAACTGCGCAAGAAGGTCAAGACCTATCTCAAAGACCACGACACCGAGGGCCTGGAGATC
Source organism: Mycolicibacter heraklionensis (assembly GCF_019645815.1). Lineage (NCBI taxonomy): Bacteria > Bacillati > Actinomycetota > Actinomycetes > Mycobacteriales > Mycobacteriaceae > Mycobacterium > Mycobacterium heraklionense. The sequence continues at coordinate 3,780,265 of NZ_CP080997.1, read as the reverse complement.
CAGATCATGCCGCAGGTGTGGGCCATGCGCTACACGTGCGAGCGGCTGATCCGCGGCCAGGACACCATCGCCGTCACCGGCAACATCCTGCGCGATTACCTGACCGACCTGTTCCCGATCCTGGAGCTGGGCACCAGCGCCAAGATGCTGTCGATCGTGCCGCTGATGGCCGGGGGCGGCATGTACGAGACGGGCGCGGGCGGCTCGGCCCCCAAACACGTCAAGCAGCTGGTGGAGGAGAACCACCTGCGCTGGGATTCACTCGGCGAATTCCTGGCGCTCGGCGCCAGCTTCGACGATCTGGGCGCCAAGACCGGCAACCCGCGGGCCAAGATCCTCGGCCAGACGCTGGACGCGGCGATCGGCAAGCTGCTGGACAACAACAAGAGCCCGTCGCGCAAGACCGGGGAGCTCGACAACCGTGGCAGCCAGTTCTACCTCGCCAAGTACTGGGCGGAGGAGCTCGCCGCGCAGACCGAGGACGCCGGGCTGGCCAAGCACTTTGCCGCGTTGTCGGACGCACTGGACAAGAACGAGGACGTCATCCTGGGCGAACTGGCCGAGGTCCAGGGCAAGCCGGTGGACATCGGCGGCTACTACGCGCCCGACCACGACCTGACCTCGGCGGTGATGCGGCCCAGCCCGGCGCTGAATGCGGCGATCGACGCCAAGGACTGACTCGGCAGCCGACCTGGGAGTGGGTCACTCCAGGATGGCGAGTACTTCGTCGAGAGTGGCGGTGCCGCCGACCTGATTCAGTCGCGTGGTGTCGAACATCGCCGGGCCGGTGGCGGCCGTCTCGGTCAGCAGGTAGCGGCCGGTGCCGGGGGCGCGGCGCACGGTGTCCTCGGCCGCGCAGGTGCCGATCAGCTTCACCGCGTCGGCGAAGTTGATGCCCACCTGGAACACCTCCGGTTCGGCTTGCAGTACGCCGGTCAGCCGGGTGATGAGGTTCTCCGGGGCAAAGAACCGCCAGCCCGAGTCCAGCCGCAACCAGTAGCGACCAACGACGGCATCGCTGATTTCGGTGCCGGGATCGGCGAACTCCACAAACGGATACCGCTGCGCCAGCAGCCCCCGATCTTCGGCTGACAGGCCGGTGTCGATCACCAGGAAGCGTCCGGCGCGCGCCACGTCGAGGCAGCAGTGCAGGAGCGAGTTCAGGGTCTGCTCGGTGCTGGCTCGGTCGGGCCCGGTGCGCAGGCTGACCGTCACCTCAGTGTCAGGCGGCCCGGCAACCAGGTTGTGCGCCAAGGCTTCCGGGTAGCTCGATGCCGCGTCGAGCATGGCCGGAACCGAAAAGTCGCGGTTGGAAGCGATGCGTTGCCGTTCGTCATCGGGGACGTCGGCGAGGGCCAGCAGGCCTCGGCACAGCGTGAACGCTTCGTCGTGGTTGCCGAGCCAGGAGGCGCACACCGCACGCTCGTCGGTCGCGCGGAAGGTGTAGACCCCCGCATCGACCCAGAGGTTGTCGTCGGGCATCGGGATTTCCTCGGCTTGTCTGGCGAAGAGGTGACCGAGCTCGTAACGCCCCGCGGAGCGGTAGGCGAACGCGATGCAATACAGCGGTTCGGCACGGGTCGGCCGAAACTCCCAGGCCCGTAGGTAAGCGGCCTGCACCTCCGGCCACGGTTCACCGAGTACTTCCATGGCGCCGGCTTTGCGGTACAGCGAGAAGTAGACCTCTTCGTCGTAGCCCCCCATTTGAGTCCGCCGTTCGTACCACGTGATCGCGGCGGCGTAATCCTCGAGATCGAAGCAGCTCTGCGCCAGATAAAAGACCGACCTCGCGTCCTCGGGATTGCATTCGACCTCGGCTAGTAGGAGATCCCGGTCGCGGGCATACTTCTGTGGATCCAGGTTACGGGCGCCCAGGCGCCGTGATTCGATGGCGAAGTCGTCGTTGAGGCGGGAAGTGACGTGGTCTTCATCGCATTCGACGTACTCGTGGACCACACCGACGTAGCGCACCGGCAGCCCATCGCGGAACATCTGAGGGCGCCAGCCTCTGACGGCTTCCTGCCGGATACGGAACTCGTAGATGTCGGCGTCCAGGCCGGTGAAATCCGGTGTGCCCACGAGCGTGTCGTCGGCGTCGATCACCAAGATGTAGTCGGCGCGGCCCTGGGCCAGGGTCAGTGCCTCGGTGCGGTTGTGCCCGAAGTTGTGCCAGGGCCGCTCGTACAGCTCGCCGGGAATGCCCAGGGTGGCCATGTGGTCGCGGATGATCTGTTGGGTGCCGTCCTGCGAGCCGGTGTCGACGATCACCCACGAACTGATGTAGGGCGCGGTGGCGTCCAGCACCTCCCGAATGATGTGGGACTCGTCTCGCACGATCATGTTGAGGCAGATCGTGGGGGTGTTCGCCGGATCGGACACGGTCGGCAGATTACCTGGTGCCCGGTGAGTGTGAGTCCACCGACGAAAGCGCCGGGAGATTCGCCGTGGATTTCACAGTCGGCGGTGGTCAAGGCGCCGGGCGTGCGACAATTCGCCGGTAAGGCGATGACGATGTAGGAAGCCGGTGCGAATCCGGAGCGGTCCCGCCACTGTTATCGGGGGAGTGAACTCACCCGAGAGCCAGACACTCACGTCGTCGCAACCTCCGATTCGGGGCGGGTAACCCGAGAGAGCTGACGAACGTGACCGCGCCGATCTGGATCGCGTCTCCGCCCGAAGTCCACTCGACATTGCTGTCGGCCGGACCTGGGGCCGGTCCACTGTTGGCGTCGGCGACGGCATGGAGCTCGTTGAGCACCGAATACGGTGCGGTCGCCGACGAGTTGACGGCGCTGCTGGGAGCAGTGCAGGCCGGGGCCTGGCAGGGCCCGAGCGCCGAAGCGTATGTGGCGGCCAACCTGCCGTACCTGGCGTGGCTGATCCAGGCCCGCATCGCCAGTGCCCTCACCGCCGCCGCGCAGCAGACCGCCGCCAGCGCCTACAACAGCGCGCTGGCAGCGATGCCGACGCCGGCGGAGCTCGCGGCCAACCACGCCACCCACGCGGTGCTGGTGGCCACCAACTTCTTCGGCGTGAACACCATCCCGATCACGCTCAATGAGGCGGACTACGGCCGGATGTGGTCGCAGGCGGCCACCGTGATGGCCACCTATCAAGCCGTTGCCGGCACCGCGGTGGCTTCGAGCCCGCAGACGTCCGCGGCGCCGCAGATTGTCAAAGCGCAGTCCGCGGACGCCAGCCAACCGCAGCTCCCGCCGGATCGGCAGAACGAGATCATGGAATGGCTGCAGAACAGCGGCTATACCGACTTCTACAACAACGTGCTGCAGCCGATGATCAACGAGCTGGCGAACAACCCCTTCTTCTCGTCGATGTTCGGCGGGTTCGACCCCTGGCTGCCCATCCTGGGCAACCCGCTGGGCTTCCTGAGTCCCTACAACATTGCGTTCGCGATCGGCTACCCGATGGACTTCGGCTCGTTCGCCGCCTACCTGTCGCAGACGTTCGCGTTCATCGGCGCCGATATCGCCGCGGCGTTCGCATCCGGCAATCCCAGCACCATTGCCTTCACGCTGATGTTCACCGCCGTGGAGGCGATCGGCACGATCATCACCGACGTGATCGCGCTGCTCAAGACGTTGCTGGAGCAGGCTCTGGTGTTGATTCCGGTAGTGCTGCCGATGCTGACCGCGGCGCTGGCGCCACTGGCCGCGGCACCGTTGGCGGGACTGGCGGGGCTGTCCGGTCTGGCTGCGCTGCAGGCCGTACCGGTGCCGTTGGCCCCGGTCCTGCCCCCGCCGTTCGCCGGACTGACGGTGGCTCCCACGCCGCCGGCTCCCGCGCCGGCCCCCGCTCCCGCTCCGGCCCCCGCGCTGGCGACGCCGACGCCGCCCGGTGCGCCGCCTGCGCCCCCGCCGCCGCCCGCGCCACCGCTGTCCCCGGGCGACAGTCTGGCCGCGATGTATCTGGTCGCCGGCGTGAGCCAGCAGGCTCGCCGGCCCGCGGGCACCGGCGCACGGCGCCGCCGCCAGGCGCCCGAGCCCGACACCAGCGAGGTGCCGGCGCCGGTGGCCGCCGAGGCGAAGGCCAAGGCTCGCCGGCGTCGCAAGGCGAAGGTGGACATGCTCGGCCGCGGCTATGAATACATGGACCTGGAGGACGCCGCGGACGACGTGGTGCCGAGCGGACTCACCGCCCTTGCCGCGGACGCTTTCGGCGGCGGCGCCACCACCCCGATGACGCCGGGCACCTGGATGCCGGAGTACGGCAGGCAGACGAGCTAGGGGCTGTCAGCGCGGTCTGCGGTAGGACTCCAGATAGGACGGCAGCGCGATGGCCGGGTCGAGATCGGCGGCCGGCTCCGGAAGCCCGGCCACCAGGCTCAGCGGAACCATCCCGGCCCAGTGCGGCAGCGCCAGGTCCTCGGCGTCGTCGGCGGGGCCGCCGGCTCGTATCTTGGCCGACACTTCGACGAGGTCGAGAGCCAGCACCGCCGTCGCCGCCAGTTCGCGGCGGTTGGGCGGCCGGGTGTCGGCGGCCCGGCCGGGCGCGACGTGATCGAGCAGCGCCGCCAACGCGAGCCGCTTCTCGCCCTCGTCGTCGACCAGGCGGGCGGAACCGATGACCACCACCGAGCGGTAGGCCATCGAATGGTGCAGTGCCGAGCGGGCCAGCACCAACCCGTCGACCAGGGTGGCGGTGACGCAGACCGGCAGACCGGCGGGGCCGGCGGCCAGCACCGGGCCGCTGCCGGTGGACCCGTGCAGATACAGCGTCTCGTCGACCCGGGCGTGCGTGGTCGGCAGCACCACCGGATGGCCGTCGCGGGCATAACCCAGATGGCAGATCAGCGCCTCGTCCAGGATGCGGTGCACGACCTCGCGATCGTAGCGGGCCCGTTCCCGGTACCGGGTCGGGGTGGTCTGCGGTGTCGGTGCATAGGACACGGACTTGCCTCCAACTATGTACTAGTGCAATATAAAGTACGTGGCAGTACAATATCGGATTTCCGGTGAGGGTGCTGAGGCTATCGCGGCCAGCGTCGAGGAAGGCATCGCGGACGGTGCGCTGGCGCCGGGCGCAGCGTTGCCGCCTATTCGCGGTCTGGCGCAGCAGCTCGGGGTGAATCCGAACACCGTGGCCGCCGCCTACCGGCTGTTGCGCGACCGCGGCGCCGTCGAGAGCTCGGGCCGGCGCGGCACCCGGGTGCGCGACCGCCCGGCGACCACGCCGCGTTCACTGCGCGGGCTGGCCGTACCCCCGAACGTGCGGGACCTGTCCACCGGAAACCCCAACCCGGCACTGCTGCCCGTTATCGCCGCCGTGCCGGGACCCGTTGTGCTTTACGGGGATCCCCCGATCGCACCGGCACTGGCCGAGCATGCCGCGAGCGAGCTGGCCGCCGACGGCGTGCCGGCCGACCACCTGGCGGTCACCTCGGGAGCCCTGGACGGAATCGAGCGGGTGCTCAGTGCGCAGCTGCGCCCCGGTGACCGGGTGGCGGTCGAAGATCCGGGGTGGCCCAACCTGCTCGACCTGCTCGGCGCATTGGGGCTCACCCCGGAGCCGGTCGGGGTCGACGACGACGGTCCGCTGCCGGCCGACCTGGCCCGCGCGCTGCGGCGCGGGGTGCGTGCGGTGGTGGTGACCAGCCGCGCTCAAAACCCCACCGGTGCAGCGGTTTCCGCGGAGCGTGCCAACGTTCTGCGGGGGCTGCTGGACGAATCGGAGGTGCTGCTGATCGAAGACGACCACGGTGCGGCGATCGCCGGGGTGCCGCTGCACCCGCTGGCGGGCGTGACCCGGCGCTGGGCGTTCGTGCGATCGGCGGCCAAGGCGTATGGCCCGGACCTGCGGTTGGCGGTGCTGGCTGGGGATCAGCGCACCGTCGAGCGTGTGCAGGGTCGGCAGCGGCTGGGGCCGGGCTGGGTCAGTCACCTGCTGCAGAACGTGGCGGTCGAACTGTGGGACGATGCCGCGGCGGCGCGGCGGGTGGCCGACGCCGAAGCCGCCTACCGCGCGGCCCGCGTCGGGCTGTGCACGGCGCTGGCCGACCGGGGCGTGGTCGCGCACGGCCGTTCCGGGCTCAACGTGTGGATCCCGGTATCCGACGAGGCGGTGGCGATGACGGCGTTGTTCGCCGCGGGCTGGGCCGCGGCCCCGGGGGCGAGGTTCCGGATCCGCGGCACCCCGGGCCTGCGGGTCACCATCGCCGAGCTGGCCCCCGCCGACGTCGGCCCGCTGGCAGATGCGATCGCGGCAGCGGTGCGTGGCCCCGGCCGGGGCAGCGTGTAGCCGCGCTTTGCCGCCAGAGAGATGCGGTGGCGTGCGATAATGCACCGGTACGGCAACGATGGTGCAGGAAGCCGGTGTGAATCCGGCACGGTCCCGCCACTGTGATCGGGGAGCGACCCTCAACAGCCACGGCTCTTAGCGGAGTTGGAAGGCGAGGCGAGCGTTGATCCGAGAGTCAGGACACTCACATCGTCGCATCCTGCGACCCGGGGCGGTGTACCCCGAGAGAGCTGACGAACCCCTATGTTTCGCCCTTTTCGGGTGGCATCCGGCGGTCCGCGATGACGGCGCCGATCTGGATGGCCTCTCCGCCAGAAGTACATTCGATGTCACTGTCGGCCGGGCCTGGTGCCGGCCCCTTATTGTCGTCGGCCGCTGCGTGGAGCGCGCTGAGCACTGAATACGCCGAGATCGCCGACGAGCTGACGGCGGTGCTGGGCGCGGTCCAGGCCGGAGCGTGGCAGGGCCCGTCAGCCGACGCGTTCATGGCGGCCAACGTGCCCTACCTGGCGTGGTTGGTGCGTGCCGGTGGCGATGCGACGGTGACGGCCGCACAGCAGCAGACCGCGGCGGTGGCCTACACCAGCGCGTTGGCGGCGATGCCGACCATGGCCGAGCTGGTCGCCAACCATGTCACGCACGCGGTGCTGGTGGGCACAAACTTCTTCGGTGTCAACACGATTCCGATCGCGCTGAACGAGGCCGACTACGCGCGGATGTGGGCGCAGGCCGCCGCCGTGATGACCGCTTATCAGGCGGTGGCCGGCGCCGCGGTGGCGACCGCCGCGGCAGCTCAGACCGAACCGGCGCCCACGGTGCTCAAGACGCCCGGCAGTGCGGCGGATACCGCGCCGGAGCCACCGCAGTGGTTCCTCGACTTCGCCAAATGGCTGGAAAGTCTGGTGCCCAGTCCGCCCTATCCCGACAGCAGTCAGTACCCGCTGTATGCCGAGTTGCAGGAGTTCTTCAACAAGATCGGTTTCACCGGGTTCGCAGACCCGCTCGCCGATTTCTTCGCCAGCCTGCAGAACGGATCGTCGTTGCTGCCGCCGTGGGGTGTCCCGGGGTCGTGGCTGGCGTGGACCGGCAACCCGCTGGGCTACCTCAACCCCGCAAACCTGGCCTACATCTTCTCGGTGCCGCTGGACCCGGGCTCCTATTTCGCGTTCACCAGCATCGTGATCGTCGACGACCTGATCGCGATCATGTACACCGCGCTGTTCAACCCGCAGGGCCTGGGCCTGGTCATCCCGATGGCGATGGTCGAGATCGTCGGGTCCACGATCGGCAACACCATCCAGGCGCTCAACTACCTGATCACCCAGACGGCACTGCTGCCGGCGCTGTTGCCGGCGCTGGCCGCCACGACCGTGCTCACTCCGGCCGGAGTGATCGGGGGTCTGGGTATCGGGGCGCTGGCGCATCATGCGGCAGTCGCCGCGGTGCCGCCCCCGCCCGCCCCGCCGCCACCCGGGCTGGCGATGGCGCAGCCGCCGGCACCGGCTCCCGCGCCGGCTCCTGCTCCGGCGCCGCCACCCGCACCGGCGCCCGCCCCGGCCGCGGCCGCCGCACCGCCCCCCGGCGCGCCGCCGCCGACTCCCGCCGGGCCACCGTCGGTCACCATGCCGGCCTACATGTACATGGTGGGCGGTCTGGACATGGGCGCTCGACGGGGCTCGGGCACCAGCACTCGCAAGAAGGCGGCACCGAAACCGGACAGTGCGGAGGTTCCCGAGGCCGCCGCGGCGGAGCAGGTCGCGACGCAGCGGCGCCGGCGTAAGGCGAAGGCCGGCATGCTCGGGCGCGGCTACGAGTACATGGATCTGGAGCCCGGCCCGGTGCCGGAGGTGCCGGAACTCGCCGGGGCGGTCGCCTCGAGTCGAGGCGCCGCGGCGCAGGGCTTCGCCGGTGGCACCCACCGGGTTGCCCGCGCACAGCCGAGCGGGCTGACCGCGCTGGCCGACGATGGTTTCGGGGGCGGCGCGGTCAGCCCGATGATGCCGAATACCTGGCAGGGCTCCGAGGAATAGCGGGGGACCAGCCCCAATACCGTTCAGTCAAGACTGGACGGTATCGGGGTAGGCCGTGTTCACGGCGGGCCTCGTAGGGATAGTTGCCCGCCTCTGCGCGACAAACCGCCGCGGGCGCATCCACACCCGCAGTTTGTCGCGCAGAGGTGGGCAACTCTGCTATTCCCCGGTGCCGCTACGCCAGGGACTGCCCGGGGCTAGCCGCCGGGTCTGTTGGGGCGGTCCAGCTTCGGCTCTCCTTCGTCGAGTCTCGCTAACCGCCGCAGCGGATCTGACTCCCGCCGCGGTCCAGCGGGTCCGGCCCCAGGCCGAGGTACTTGTCGCGCAGCTTGTCCCACAACTCCAGCTGGCCCCACTCGGGCTCATCGCGCATCTGCTGGTCGTTGGTGAGGAACGGGTTCGGCAGCATCACCGTCATCATCTGCTCGTCGCGGCCGTTGAACAGGCGCACTCCCCACGACTGCGGGTTGCCGTCCTTGCCGATCCGGCGGTACAGCTCGGCCCGGGTGCAGCGGCGAATCCGGCCCAGCTCGTTTCCGCTGGCTCGGTGCTTGCCGATGCAGAGGTGAAAGTGCCAGCGGCCGAAATCGATAGTGGCGTAACCGTCGAGCATGGCGATCTTGCGCGGCGCGTTGGGCGCGGCCACCTCCCAGGCCGCGCCCTGCATGATGATGCCGAACCAGATCTCGTCCCAGTACTCGTCGAAGCACAGGTGCAGCAGATCCAGCAGGCTCTGCTGGTCGGTGGGCAACGGCCAGAGTTGTTCGCGGCCGCGGTCTTCGGTGTCGACGATCGGGGGATCGGCAACGACGGTGCCGGTGTTCTCGGTCATGGGAATCCCTTCCTCTATCGGTCCAAGCGAACCGGGGGTTTGTGGGTCAGTGCGCAGTCGCCGCACAGGCCGCCGCCGGGCGTGCGATAGAAAAGGCAGCAGCTGGTACGCCGGTAGTCCGTATCGGAACCGTTGAAACATATTGTGCCGGTGAGGCGTTCGTCGTCGCATAGCTTGCGGGCGAGAGCCCATCCCGGTTCGTCGGCAAGATCGCCACCGCTATGCCAGCGCAAGGCGCGGGCGGCACCCAGTACCGCGGAGGCGGCATTGCCGAGCAGCAGCCGTTCCGAGATCGGACCGAGCCGCTGCGCCGCGGCGGCTAACGGCTCCAAATGTCCGGTCAGGATCATGTCGGCCAGCGCCGGCTCCAGACTCTCGTTCGCCGACGATCCCTGCCAGGCCACCGGGTTCGGCAGGTGCAGGCGGACCGCCCCTTCCGAATCGGTGTACCAGAGCTGATCGGGGTCCAGGTCGATCAGCAGCGCGTGCTCAGCGACCCCGCCCAGCCCGATCGACCACAGTCGCGCCGCGAATCCGAGGAAGAAAGTGGACACCGCCACGCGGAGATCCGGCGCCCCGATGCGCTCCCGGACGTGGGCGACCGCGCCGGCGAGCAGCTTCTCATCGGTGTAGAGCTGCGTCACCGGACGCCAGTCGGCGCCGTCTGCGATCCCGGTGGAGACCGCGAAATAGGAGCTGACAGCGGATAACTCGGTGAGCGCCGCGATCGTCTCATCCCGGGAGGCGCAACGGTGTGGGATCGTCGGCAGCGCCCGCAGCCGCTGCGGCAGGTCACGCAGCGCGGTGAGCTGGTTGCCGCTCGCGGTGCGCACGGCGATGGCGTCGGGATCGGTTGCTGTGAGCACGATTTCGGCGGAGTCGCCGAAACCCCAGCCCTCCCGCGACAGCACCCGGGTCAATGCTGAACGCAACGGTTCTTCGGCGTCGACCCGGGCGGTGCGCTCGTTCTCGTCGCCGACGAAGGTGAACATCCCGCTGGCCGGGTCGAAACGCAGGGTGCCGTTGCCGAACATGTCTCCGATCCGCCCGGACAACATCAGCTCTTCGCCGACGGTGTCCGTTAGGGTGCCCGCCGGATCCATCAGCCACACCCGGTCGGCCACCCGCAGCGCCAATTCCAAGTCGTGAGTGCTCAGCACCACCGCCAACTGCTGGTCGCGGGCGAGCTCGCGCAGCAGCCCGAACAGTGCGGCCCGCGACGACACATCCAGAAACGCGGTCGGCTCGTCGAGGATCAGCAGACCTGGTTGCTGGGCCAGCGCCCGCGCGGTCAGGACCCGCTGGCATTCGCCGTCGGACAGTTCGGCAGCCGGCCGCGACGCCAGATGCTGCGCGCCGGTCGCTGCCAGCGCCCAGTCGATGATCTCCTCGTCGGCCGGACGCAGCCGGCCACCCAAACCCAGGTGCGGGATGCGGCCCAGCCCGACCAGCTCCCGCGCCGACAGCAGGCCCGGGTCGACTCGTTCGGTCAGCACCACCGCGACCCGGCGGGCCAGCTCGTCGCGGGGCAGTGCGGTCAGGTCGGCGCCGTCGAGCAGAACCCGCCCGCCGAGCGCGGGCTGCAGTCCGGCCAGCGTGCGGATCAGGGTGGACTTGCCGGCGCCGTTGGGCCCGATCAGCACGGTCAGCTCGCCGCGGCGGGCCTGGGCGGCCAGCCCGGCCGCCACCGTCACCGACCGGCGCCGGCCGCGGTAGCCGATCACCAGGTCGGCAAGCTCGACCGCCGGTGCGGCCGCGGTGGGCGTCATGACGGCAACCCCGATCCACGACGGGCCCGCAGCAGCACGGTGATCACCACCGGCGCCCCGACCAGCGCGGTGACCGCGTTGATCGGGATGACCAGGTCGCTGCCGGGCACCTGGCTGACGAGGCCGCAGCCCAGCGCGGCGACCGCGCCCAGCAGGATCACCGCCGGGACCACCACCCGGTGGTCGGAGGTACCGACCACGATGCGGGCCACGTGCGGCACCACCAGCCCGAGGAACGCGATCGGTCCGCAGAACGCGGTCGTCACACCCGCCAGCAGGGACGCCGAGATGACCGTGACCACCCGCGCCCGATGCACGTTGATGCCCATCGTCGCCGCGTAACTCTCGCCGAGCAGCAGGGCGTTGAGCGGCCGGATCGTCAGCGCCGCGGTCACCAGCCCGAGCGCCACCAGCGGCAGCAGCAGCTCCAAATCGGCCCAGCCGGTCCCGGCGAAACTGCCCAGGCCCCACAGCAGGTACTGCTGCACCCGCTGCGGATCGGAGTACACCATCGCCAGACTCACCAGCGCGGTGCTGGCCGCCCCGAGCATCACCCCGATCAGCAGCAGCGTCGCCGCCGAGCGGGTCCAGCGCGACAGCACCAGCACCAGCGTGAGCATCGCCGCGGCGCCCAGGGCCGCCGCGATGACCTCCCCGGCGCGGCCCGCGCCGGCCATACCGGTGGAGAAACCGGCGCCGGCCGCACCGCCGAACAAAACCACCACCGCGACGCCGAGGCTGGCCCCGGAGCTCACGCCCAGAATGTAGGGATCGGCAAGCGTGTTGCGGAACAGGGTTTGCAGCTGCAGGCCGGCGACGCCGAGCGCGGACCCGGCGGCCAGCGCGGTCAGCACCCGAGGTAACCGCATGTTCCACACGATCACCTGCCAGCGCGGGTCGGAGGGTTCGGCGCCGAACAGCACCTGCACGGTGTCGAGCACCGGAACCCGCACCGGCCCGAGCACCAAACCCAGCAGGGCCAACAGGACCACGGCAGCGCCGAGCGCGGCCAGCACCAGGGCGAGACGCGGCTTCACCGCGGCACCCGCCGGTAGAACTCGAACGCGTGGTTGGCGACGAGCTCGGGATGCAGGATCGCGACGAGGTCGCCGAGCAGCAGATCAGGTCGCGCCGTGCCGCGTTCCCAGTAGAGATTGCCGCCTCCGGGTGTGATCGCCTTGGTGGCCGACCACACGTGACCGGTCCGCAGCGAGGTCAGCTCGCCGTAGCGGCTGTCGCGGGCCACCGCGTCGCCCAGGGTGTGCCAGTCGTCGGTGACCAGCCACACCGGCGCCGTGCCGGCACGGGCGTACACCGACTCGAAGTTCAGTTGCCGGTTCTCGGCGCCGGTGTCCGACAGCCAGGGGTAGGTGCCGCCGGCGTCGGCGACCAGACGTCCCGAGTAGCTGTCACCGGTGGGCATCGACCAGCTGCCGGAATACATGGTGCCGGCCAAGACCTCGACGGGCTTCGCTGCGGTGGCTTGGGCGGCCAGCGCGCGGTAGCGGTCGCGAATGGACTCATACGCCCGCCCGGCCTCACGCTCGGTTCCGGTCAGCGCGGCGAACACCTTGACCCACTCGGCCCGGCCCAGCGGAGTGGATTCCAGCCATTCGGCGTCGGCCAGCACGGGAATACCGGCTTCGCGCAGCTTGGCATAGCCGGGGTCATCGATCCCCTCGGTGACCAGCAGGTCGGGGCCCGCGCCGATCACGCGCTCGACATTGATCTGCCCGCCGGGTGCGTAGCCGACGATCTCACCGCTCTCGATGCGCGCGCGGATCTGCGGGTCGGCGACGGCGGCCGGGCTCGCGACCCCGGTGACCACGCCGGCTTGGCCGAGTTCGGTGATCATCGCCAGGTGCGTCGTCGAGCCCGAGTAGAGGCTGTGTACCGGGACGGTGATCCGCTGGGAGTGGGCAAGCTCGCCGGTCAGTGCCGGCGCGGGCGCGCCGCAGCGCACCAGCACATAGGACACCGGCTTACCGCCCAGGTAGGGCCGATTGACGGTCAGGATCTGGTAGCTGCCGCGGTAGGTGATGGAGAAGTTGGTGGCCTCGGTCAGCGTCGACTTGTCCGGAAAGTAGTCGGCGGCCGGATCGAAGTCGGTGATGCAGCCGGCACGTGCCTCCGGTGTGCGAGAGGCGGGTTCGCCGGAGCATCCGGCCAACGGGGTGGCCAGCGTGATCAGCAGCGCAAGGACTACCCGCAGCGCACGACACATGGGCGTGAGTCAGCTTCCTCGGGGTACACCGCCCCGGTACGCAGGACGCGATGACGTGAGTCTCCTGGCTCTCGGATCACTGCTCGCCTCGCCTTCCAACCCCACAAGTGGCGGGCCGTGGCTGATGAGGGTCGCTCCCCGATGACAGTGGCGGGACCGCGCCGGATTCGCACCGGCTTCCTCAATCGTCATCGCCTTACCGGCGACATTCTTGCATGCCGTGCTGGGCTAGGCTGGCCGCCGTCTCGTGGCATCAGGAACCCGGTGTGAATCCGGGGCGGTTCCGCCACTGTGTTAGCCAGATACTGGCCGCGGGACATCCGACTATGCGGGGCGCGAACCCCCAGGAGGAACCGGCTATGCGGCGCATCGCGCTCCTATCCACATCCGACACCGACCTGCTGTCCGCGCGGGCCAGCGGCGCGGCGTACCGGCTCGGTAACCCCGCACGCCACGACATCCAACCGCTGCTCGACGGGGTCGATGTGGTGGTGCTGCGAATCTTGGGCTCGTCGGCCGAGATCGCCGATGAGCTGAAGCTGCTGCGCGCGACCGGCTTGCCGCTGGTGGTGCTGGGCGGGGAGCGCTCACCCAACGCCGAGCTGATGGAGTGCTCCACGGTCCCGATCGGGCTGGCCGCGCAGGCGCATGCCTATCTCGCCGAGGGCGGGCCGGCCAACCTCGCGCAGCTGCACGCGTTCCTGTGCGACACGGTGCTGCTCACCGGGGAAGGCTTCGACGAGCCGGCGGTGATCCCGGAGTGGGGCTACGGGAAGCGGAGCGAGCCGCCCGCGGCTCCCGACGCGGTGCGGATCGGGGTGCTCTACTACCGGGCGCATGAGGTCAGCGGCAACGCCGGGTTCGCGCACGCCCTGGCCGACGCCATCGATGCCTGCGGCCGGGCAGTGGGGGTGCCGATCTTCGCCGCGTCGCTGCGCAACGCCCCCGACGAGCTCTTCGCCGCGTTGGGGCAGCTCGACGCGGTGGTGGTCTGCATGCTGGCGGCCGGTGGGGCGATGAACGCCACCGCCGGTGTCAGTGCCGGCGACGACGACGGCGCCTGGGACATCGAACGGATCGCGGCGCTGGACATCCCGGTGTTCCAGGGACTGTGCCTGGCGTCCTCGCGCGCGGACTGGGCGGCCAACGACGACGGCGTGACCCCGCTGGACTCGGCCACCCAGATCGCCATCCCGGAGTTCGACGGCCGGATCATCACGGTGCCGTTCTCCTTCAAGGAGATCGACGACGACGGGCTGCCGCACTATGCCGCCGACGCCGAACGCTGCGCCCGGGTCGCGGGTGTGGTGGTGAATCACGCTGTGCTGCGCCGCATTCCGAATGCGCAGAAGAAGCTGGCGCTGGTGCTGTCGGCCTACCCCACCAAGCACTCCCGGGTCGGCAACGCCGTCGGGCTGGACACCCCGGTGTCGGCGGTGCGGCTGCTGCGCCGGCTGGCCGACGAGGGCTACGACGTCGGGGACGGCTTCGGGGTGCTGGACATCGATGACGAGACGGCTGCCGGGGATCGGCTGATCCACACCCTGATCGAGGCCGGCGGGCAGGACGAGGACTGGCTGTCCGCTGCGCAACTGTCCGACGCGCAGGTCCGGGTCACCGCGCAGCAGTACGCGCAGTGGACCGCCGAGTTGCCCGACGAGCTGCGCGACGCGATGGCGACGGCGTGGGGCCCGGCGCCGGGCAAGCTGTTCGTCAACGATTCCGGCGAGATCGTGCTGGCCGCACTGCAATCCGGCAACATCGTGCTGATGATCCAGCCGCCCCGCGGGTTCGGGGAGAACCCGGTGGCGATCTACCACGATCCCGAGTTGCCGCCCAGTCACCACTATCTGGCCGCATACCGTTGGCTGGCACATGGTTTCGGTGCGCACGCGGTGATCCACCTGGGCAAGCACGGATCGATGGAATGGCTGCCCGGTAAGACCGCGGCGTTGTCTTCGGCGTGCGCCACCGACGCGATGATCGCCGACCTGCCACTGGTCTACCCTTTCCTGGTCAACGACCCCGGCGAGGGCGCCCAGGCCAAGCGACGGGCGCACGCCACCATCGTCGACCACCTGATCCCGCCGATGGCGCGTGCGGAGTCCTACGGCGACATCGCTCGGTTGGAGCAGCTGCTCGACGAGTACGGCAACATCGCCACGATGGACCCGGCCAAGCTGCCGGCGATCCGCGGCGAGATCTGGAACCTGATGCGGGCCGCGGAGATGCACCGTGATCTGGGCCTCGACGAGCGGCCCGAGGATGAGGAGTTCGACGACTTCCTGCTGCATGTCGACGGCTGGCTCTGTGAGATCAAGGACGCCCAGATCCGCGACGGTCTGCACGTGCTCGGCGGTGCACCGACCGGCCCGGAGCGGGTGAATCTGGTGCTGGCGATCCTGCGCGCCCCGCAGGTGTGGGGCGGGGTGGACCACGCCGTGCCCGGACTGCGGGCCGCGCTGGGCCTCAAGGAAGGCGCTGCCGCCGCCGCAGTCGACGAGATCGAGGACCGCGCGCGCGAACTGGTCGAAGCCATGGAGGCGGCCGGCTGGGAGACCGGTGTCGCCGACACGCTGCATCCCGACCCCGAGGTGTGTCGGGTGCTGAGATTCGCGGCCACCGAAGTGGTTCCGCGGCTGGCCGGCACGGCGGCCGAGCTGGACTCGGTGCTGCACGCGCTGGCCGGCGGGTTCGTACGGCCGGGACCTTCCGGGTCCCCGTTGCGCGGCCTGGTCAACGTGCTGCCCACCGGGCGCAACTTCTACACCGTCGACCCCCGCGCGGTGCCGTCTCGGCTGGCGTGGCAGACCGGTCAGGCGATGGCCGACTCGCTGGTGCGGCGCTACCTCGACGAGACCGGCGGCTACCCGGAGTCGGTCGGGCTGTCGGTGTGGGGAACCTCGGCGATGCGCACCTCGGGGGACGACGTCGCCGAGGTGCTGGCCCTGCTCGGCGTGCGGCCGGAGTGGGATGAGGCGTCCCGGCGGGTCTCTGGGCTCGAAGTGGTTTCGCTGGCCGAGCTCGGTCGGCCCAGAATCGATGTGACGGTGCGGATCTCGGGGTTCTTCCGGGATGCCTTCCCGCACGTGGTGACGATGCTCGACGACGCGGTGCGGCTGGTGGCGGCGCTCGACGAACCCGACGAGGCGAACTTCGTGGCGGCGCACGCCCGCGCCGACCTCGCCGAGCACGGCGACCTGCGTCGGGCCACCACCCGGGTCTTCGGTTCCGCACCCGGTTCGTACGGGGCCGGGATCCTGCAGGTGATCGAATCCGGAACCTGGCGTGACGACAAGGACCTGGCCGAGGTGTACACCACCTGGGGCGGGTTCGCCTACGGCCGCGGACTGGACGGCTGCGCCGCATCCGAGGACATGCGCACCAACTACCGCCGGATCAAGGTGGCGGCCAAGAACATCGACACCCGCGAGCACGACATCGCCGACTCCGATGACTACTTCGTCTATCACGGCGGCATGATCGCGACCGTGCGGGCGCTCACCGGCGCCGACCCGAAAGCCTACGTGGGGGACTCGACGTCGCCGGACGCCGTCCGCACCCGCACGCTGGCCGAAGAGACCGCGCGGGTGTTTCGGGCCCGGGTGGTCAACCCGCGCTGGATCTCCGCGATGCGCCGACACGGCTACAAGGGTGCGTTCGAACTGGCCGCCACCGTCGACTATCTGTTCGGGTTCGACGCCACCGCGGGAGTGGTGCACGACTGGATGTACGAGAAGCTCGCGGCCGAGTACGTCCTGGACCCGCAGACTCGGGAATTCCTCGACAAGTCCAACCCGTGGGCGCTGCACGGCATTGTGGAGCGACTGCAGGAGGCTGCCGACCGGGGCCTGTGGGAGCAACCCGACCCGGAGACCCTGGCGGCATTGCGGCAGGCTTACCTGGACGTCGAGGGGGACCTGGAGGACCGGTGAAGGTTTGGATTCTCGGTGTCGGCATGGGGCCTGCGCACGTCACCGCCGAGGTCGCCGACGCGCTGCGATCGGCCGACTACGTGGTGGCCCCCGAGAAGTCCTCCGACGACGCCCTCTTGGCACTTCGGCGGGCAGTCGTGGACGCGTACGCCGGCACGGTTCCGATCGTCACCGTCTCCGACCCGCGCCGGGACCGTTCCCCGGGGCTGACGACGGCCGGGTATGAGAACGCCGTCGCCGACTGGCATGCGGAGCGCGCGGCGCGCTACGCCGAGGTGCTGCGTGAGCGGGGAGGAACCGCAGCATTTCTGGTGTGGGGTGACCCGGCGCTGTACGACTCGACGATCCGCATTGTCGAGCAGGTGAAAGCCCTTGGGCTTGAACTGGATTACGATGTGCTGCCCGGGATCAGCGCCCCGCAGCTGCTGGCGGCCCGGCACCGGATCGTGCTGCACGAAGTGGGTCGGCCGGTGCACATCACCACCGGCCGGCGACTGCTCGAGGCGGTCGATGAAGGCCAGGACAACATCGTCGCGATGCTCAACAGCGAGCTCGATCTTTCCGCGGTGGCCGACTGGACGATCTGGTGGGGCGCCAACCTCGGCGCGACGGGGGAGCGACTGATCAGTGGCCGAGTCGCGGACGTCGCCGACGAGATCGCGGCCGCCCGTGGCGCGGCCAGGGCCGAGGCGGGTTGGGTGATGGACGTGTTCCTGGTGCGGCGAACCTGATGGCGGGCATCCTGATCGCCGGAACCACCAGCGACGCCGGAAAGACCGTGGTGGCCACCGGTGTGTGCCGGGCGCTGGCCCGCCGCGGTGTGCGGGTGGCGCCGTACAAGGCGCAGAACATGTCGAACAACTCCATGGTGTGTGTCGATGCCGACGGCGTGGCGACCGAAATCGGCCGGGCGCAATGGATTCAGGCCTGCGCTGCCCGAGTCGAGCCGGAGCCCGCCATGAATCCGGTTCTGCTCAAGCCCGGCAGCGACCAGCAGAGTCATGTGGTGTTGATGGGCCGGCCGTGGGGAACCCTGTCGTCGTCGAACTGGATGCACGGCCGAGCGGAGTTGGCCGCGGCGGCGCACAGCGCCTACGACGATCTCGCCGGACGCTATGACGTTATCGTCGCAGAGGGGGCAGGTAGTCCGACCGAGATCAATTTGCGGGCAGGCGATTACGTGAACATGGGCCTGGCTCGGCACGCCGGCCTGCCGGTGGTGGTCGTCGGCGACGTGGACCGCGGCGGGGTGTTCGCGGCGTTCTTCGGCACCGTCGCCCTGCTGTCGAGCGAGGACCAGGCGCTGGTGGCCGGGTTCATCGTGAACAAGTTCCGTGGCCAGCAGCGGCTGTTGGAGCCCGGCCTGGCCGATCTGGAGCGCCTCACCGGCCGACGAGTGTTCGGCACGCTGCCGTGGCACCCGGAGCTGTGGCTGGACTCCGAGGACGCGCTCGACCTGGACGGCCGGCGCTCGGCGCGCACCGCGGCGCGACGGGTTGCGGTGATCCGGCTGCCACGGATCAGCAATTTCACCGACCTGGACGCACTCGGGCTGGAACCCGAGCTGGACGTGGTGTTCGCTGCCGACCCGCGCGGGGTGTCCGACGCCGATCTGGTGGTGCTGCCCGGAACCCGGGCAACGATCAGCGATCTGGCCTGGTTGCGGTCGCGCGGAATCGACTCCGCGATCGCCGCGCACGCCGCCGCGGGCAAGCCGGTACTGGGGATCTGCGGGGGCTTCCAGATGCTGGGCCGGATGATCCGCGATCCCCAGGGAATCGAAGGAGCGCCCGAGGTGGCCGGGCTGGGTCTGTTGGACGTCGAAACAAGCTTTGCCGCAGACAAGGTGCTGCGCCTGTCCGACGGCGGCTACGAGATCCACCACGGCCGCATCACCCGCGGTGACGGTGCCGGTGAGTTTCCCGGCGGCGCCCGGGCTGCTCAGGTGTTCGGCACCATGCGGCACGGTGCCCTGGAGTCCGACGCGCTGCGCGCGGCATTCCTGCGTGACACCCTGGGCCTGGAGCCGTCGGGTGTGTCCTTTCCCGCCGCCCGGGAGCGTCGCCTCGACCTGCTCGGGGATCTGATCGAAGAACACCTGGACGTCGACGCCGTGCTGGAGCTGGCGGGCGGCGGGCCGCCGGCGGGACTGCCGTTCCTACCGCCGGGGGCACCGTGACGCGCCTGTTGCTGCTCGGCGGCACCGCCGAAGCCCGAGCACTCGCCGATCGGCTGGTCGCCGCGGGTGTCGACGTCACGACCTCGCTCGCCGGCCGGGTCGCCGACCCACGGCTGCCGACCGGGGCGGTGCGGATCGGCGGATTCGGCGGAATCGACGGTCTGCGAGCGGCATTGGCCGCCTACGACCTCGTCGTGGACGCCACCCACCCGTTCGCGACGACGATGTCGGCCAACGCGGCCGCGGCATGCGCGGCGGCCGGGCGGCCGCTGCTGCGGCTCGAGCGGCCCGGCTGGTCGCAGCGCGCCGGACAGTCGTGGCAGTGGGCCGACTCGCACGCCCACGCCGCGCAGATCACCGCCCGGCTGGGGCGGCGGCCGGTGCTGACCATCGGGCGTCAGCAGTTGGCGTCGTACCTGCCGGCGCTGGCCGACGCGGAGGTGCTGGCGCGGGTGGTCGAGCCGCCGTCGATCAGCCTGCCGCCCAACTGGTCGGTGATCAGGGACCGGGGTCCCTACGCGCTGCCCGGTGAACTCGAGTTGCTGCGCGATCACCGCGCCGATGTGGTGGTCACGAAGGACTCCGGGGGTGAATACACCTGGCCGAAGATGCTGGCCGCCGAGGAACTCGGCCTGCCGGTGGTGATCGTGCGCCGCCCGGCCCGGCCGGCGGGCGTGCCGGCAGTGTACGACGTCGAACGAGCGCTGGCCTGGGTGCTATCCGGCGATTGAGGCGACCTGCAGTGCGGCGCCCGCGGTCAGCAGTGCGGCGACCTTGACCACTTCCATCCCCGCGTAGGCGTAGTGGGCGCGGGAGCGCTCGATGATGCCGCCGGGTGGGGCGGTCTGCGCGGCCAGCACCGCATCCGAGCGGCGGCGCAGTCGGGGCCGGACCACCAGCACCTGAACGGTCAGCACTGCCACCGCAACGCAGACCCCCGCCAGCGCCAGCGGCCCCGGGCGATCGGCGGCCACCGCGAGCACCACCACCGTCGCCAGCGCGATCTCCACCGCATTGAGGGCCCGGAACACCAGGCGACCGATGCCCAGCCCCAGGGGAATGGTGATCCCCGGCGCCCGGAACTTCAGCGGCGCTTCCAGGAACGAGATCGCCAACACCATGCCCAGCCAGGCAAAAACGACTGCTGCCGCGAGAGCACCCATAGCGCCACCTCCAGGGATACCTGTGTCCGTCGGTTGCAGGTAACGTATCTGTGTCGCGTCGTAACAGACAAGAGTCTTTGGTCGGTAATCCTGGCCACCCGCCGTCGGGCAGACTGGCAAGCGTGATTGTGGAACATGGAGTGCTGCCCATCCGGCCGGGCAGCGAAGCCGATTTCGAAGCAGCGTTCGCCAAGGCGCGACCGCTGATCTCCGCCCAGCCCGGGTTCCTGGGCATTTCGATGTCCCGGTCGGTCGAGTCGCCGAATCTGTACCTGCTGCTGGTGCAGTGGGAGAACATCGAAGCCCACACCGAGGGTTTTCGGAAGTCCCCGGAATTCGAACAATGGCGTGCGCTGTTGCACGGTTTCTACGAGTCACCGCCGGTGATCGAGCACTTCGTGGGCATCGACTGAGGAGATGGTCGCCCGTGGACGCAGAGCGGACTCTGGAGTTCAACGCCCGTAACATCGCGGAGTTCCGCAGCAGCGGCGGAAAACTCGGAGGACGGTTCGCAACCTACGGGCAAACCCCTCGGCCACTGTCGAACTCGGCACCGACACCTTCCCGGTGACGGCCACCGAGATCACCGGCGCCGAACATGACCGGCTCTATGGGATTCAGGCACAGCGTTACCCGGGTTTTGCCACCTATCGGGAGCGCACCGATCGGGTCATCCCGGTCGTCGAGCTGAGTCCCGTGAACAGCTAACTCAGAGGATGTAGAGCATCTCCTGATAGGTCGGCAGCGGCCACAGGTCGTCGGCCACCACACTCTCCAACGTGTCGGCGGCGGCCCGGACAGCATCCATGGCGGGCAACAGCGCCTGCTGGGCATGCTTGGCCTCGTCGAACGCGGATTCCGCCGAATGATCGGACAGGGCCTTCTTCAAGGTGTCCAGGGCTCCGATTAGTGCGCTGATCGGCTCCGAGACGTCCTGCAGGAGTGCCAAACTCGGGGTCATACCTGCCGCGGTCAATGCAGCGGCGTTCTGCGCGAGCTCTGTTTGGTAGCGGATCGCGGCCGGCAGGATGGTGGTCGAGCCGAGTTCGAGCGCCAGCTTGGCCTCGACGCCGATGGTCAGTGCGTACTGTTCCAGTCGCACCTCGTAGCGGCTGTGCAGCTCGCGTTCGTTGAAGACGCCGTATTTCTCGAAGACTTCCACTGCCTCGGGTTTGATCAGTTCCGGGATGGCGTCCAGCGTGGTCTTGAGGTTGGGCAGCCCGCGGGTGGCGGCCTCGGCCTGCCAGTTCTCGGAATAGCCGTCCCCGTTGAAGACCACCGCCCCATGTTCGGTGATGACGTCGGTCAGCAGCTTCTGCACCGCGGTGTCGAACTCTTCACCATCGGCTACCGCTGTCTCCAGCGCGGTGGCCAAGTAGTCGAACGAGTCGGCCATGATGGTGTTCAGGACGATCATCGGCACGGCGACGGTCTGGCCCGCGCCGGGTGCCCGGAACTCGAATCGGTTGCCGGTGAAGGCAAATGGGCTGGTGCGGTTGCGGTCGCCCGGGTCGGTGGGCAGCACCGGCAGAGTGTCGACGCCGATGATCATGCTGCCCTTACCTTTTGACGACGTCGCAGCGCCCTTGGCGATCTGCTCGAAGACGTCTGCGAGCTGATCGCCGAGGAAGATCGAGATGATCGCCGGCGGCGCCTCATTGGCGCCCAGTCGGTGGTCATTGGTGGCTGAGGCCACCGAAACGCGCAGCAGCCCGCCGAACTTGTGCACGGCACGGATGACCGCCGCGCAGAACACCAGGAATTGGGCATTTTCGTGCGGAGTGTCACCCGGCACCAGTAGCGAGCCCAATTCAGCATTGCCCACCGAGAAGTTGACGTGCTTCCCTGAGCCGTTCACCCCGGCAAAGGGCTTCTCATGGAACAGGCACTCCATACCGTGCTTCTTGGCGATGGTCTTGAACACGGTCATCAGCAACTGCTGGTGATCTGAGGCGATATTGGCCTGCTCGAACATCGGGGCCACCTCGAACTGAGCCGGGGCAACCTCGTTGTGGCGAGTCTTGACCGGAATGCCGAGCTTGAACAGCTCCCGCTCGGTGTCCATCATGAACCCCAGCACCCGCTCGGGGATCGCCCCGAAGTAGTGATCGTCGAACTCCTGCCCCTTGGGTGGCTTGGCTCCGAACAAGGTGCGGCCGGCGTTGATCAAGTCGGGCCGTGCCAGGAAGAAGTGCCGGTCGACCAGGAAATACTCCTGCTCGGGGCCACAGAACGAGACCACCTTCTCCAAGTCCTTGTGCCCGAACAGTTTCAGAATGCGCTCGGCGTGTGCACCCATCGCCTGTTGGCTGCGGAGCAGGGGCGTCTTGTAGTCCAGCGCCTCGCCGGTCATCGACACGAAAACCGTGGGGATGCACAGGGTGTTGCCGTTGGGATTCTCCAGAATGTAGGCGGGGCTGGTGACGTCCCAGCCGGTGTAGCCGCGGGCCTCGAACGTCGATCGCAGACCTCCGGACGGGAAGCTCGATGCGTCAGGCTCGCCCTGGGTTAGGGTCTTGCCGGCGAACTCAGCCAGCGCCTGTCCGTCCGAAACGGGCTCGAGAAAGCTGTCATGCTTTTCTGCGGTCAGCCCTGTCATCGGATAGAACACGTGCGCGTAATGGGTCGCGCCCTTCTCCAACGCCCAGTCTTTCATCGCCGCGCCCACCGCGTCGGCCACCGTCGGGTCAAGCTTGGCGCCCTTTTCGATGGTCGCTACCACCGATTTGTAGATCGCCTTGGGCAGCCGGGATCGCATCTCCGCCTTGGTGAACACGTTGGCGCCAAAGATCTCACCCGGGGCTTTTGCAGGGTCGAAGCTGCAAGCGGGGGGCACATGGGCTTCGACTTGCGCAATCGCCTGCAAGCGGGTGGTGTTTCCACTCAATGGAGTTCCTATCGTGACAGGTGGCGTGAGTGGCTTCACCCTAGGAAGGTTCGATGGCGGAGCTGTTACAGACGTGTCACGGGCGCAATTCAGGCACCGGCACAATCGTTAAATTATCGACGGGCACCCGCAGCTCCGGTCGGTCAGGGGATTGGAGAGCCGCCGCCGTCCTCATCTCCCGCGACCCAGACACCACGCCACCGCGGTGAGCAGTGCGCCCACGCCCACCCGCCGCGCCAGCCGCGTCGACCGCGGAATATCGGAGGGCACCGGCACCCGGCCGTAACCCATCCGCGCGCGATCCTCCCGCCGATTCCCGTAATAGGTGTTGACCCCGCCGAGCTGCACGCCCAGCGCCCCGGCGAAAGCGGCCTCGACCACTCCGGCATTGGGACTGGGATGGTGGCGGGCGTTGCGGTGCCACGCCCGCAGTGCGCCGGCACCATCAGGGCCCAGAGCAGCCGCCAGGACACCGCTCAACCGGGAGGCCGGCAATCCCAGCGCGTCATCCAACCGGGCTGCCGCCCAGCCGAACCGGTCGTAGCGGGCGTTGCGGTGCCCGATCATGGCATCCAGTGTGTTGGCTGCGCGGTGCGCGATCAGGCCGGGAATCCCAGCCACTGCCCCCCACACGAACGACGCCACCACCGCGTCGGAGGTGTTCTCCGCGACGGATTCGACGACGGCGCGGGCGACCTCGTCGGGGCCCAGCGCGGTCGTGTCGCGACCGACCAGGTTGCGGACCCGGGTCCTGGCCGAGTCCAGGTCGCCGGCGACCAGCAAAGCGTGCACGGTATCGGCTTCGCGTTCCAGGGACCGGCCGCCGAGCACCGCCCAGGTAACTGCCGCAGTCAGGACCGTTCGCGCCAACGGGTTTCGGGCGAGCAGTTCGGCGGTGTACGCCAGGCCGGTGGCACCGCCGACCAAGACCAGGACGTGGGCGACCCCGCTCGCCCGATTGTCGCGGTAAATCTGCCGCTCCAGCGCCAGTGCGCACGTCCCGAATCCGGCGACCGGATGCCGCCGCCTCGGATCACCCCAGACGCGATCGGCACCATAGCCGAGGGCCAGTCCGAGTGCCCGGGCCGCAATCACCGCCGCGTCCGGTCGAGCGTGACCAGCAGCTGATCCGTCAGGTCAGGGGGCCGCACCGCGATCCGCACCCAGCTGTCATCCAGGCCCGGAAAAGTGTCGGCGCGCCGCACGGCAATACCGTTCTCGCGCAACGCCGTATGCGCCCCGCGGCCGACCTGGGCCAGCACAAACGGTGCCAAACCTGCGACGAACCGTATCTCGCGCGCGGCGAGGCCCTCACTCAAGTGCACCCGCCAGGACATCAATTGCCGTGCCCGACGGTCGCTTTCGCGTTCCGCCCGCTCATCCGAGCACACCAGCATGGCCGCCAGCGCCGACGCGGACACCGACCAGGGGATCTGTAGTCGTGCCGCGTCGGCGAGCAGTGCGGGATCGCCGAGCAGATATCCCGCGCGAACCCCGGGGATCGACCAGTGCTTGGTCAGGCTGCGGCTGACCAGCAGACCCGAATGCCGCTCCCCGGATAGGGTTTCCGGCTCACCGGGGATCGCATCGAGGAACGCCTCGTCGACCAGCACCACCCGGCCCGGACGCAGCAGTTGGCGCAACGTCTGCGCCGGATGCAGTACCCCGGTGGGATTGGTCGGGTTGCCGACGACGACGAGGTCGGCGTCTTCGGGCACCGCGTCGGGGTGCAGTGCGAAGCCGTCGTGGGCCCGGCACAGCACCGTGCCGACGGTGTGACCGGCAGCGCTCAGCGCGGCATGCGGGCCGGTGTACTGCGGATGCACCACCACCGGGCAGCGCCACGCTCGCATTCGAGCCACCAGGTCGAAGGCCTCCGACGCCCCCGCAGTGGGCAGTACCTCCGGGGCGGTGAGACCGTGCCGGGCGGCCAACGCGGCGCGGGCCGCCGACGCATCGGGGTAGGCCACGGCGTCGTCGAGGGAGGCATGCAATGCGTGCTCGAGCCAGTCCGGGCGCGCCCCGGCGTAGATGTTGACCGCGAAATCGAGCAGCCCCGGTGTGGCCTCGACGTCACCGTGATGGTGCAGATCCGGGCCGCTGAAACCATGCACGGCGTCGGCGAACCGCTGGGCCAGCGCGGGATACCCGGCCCAATGGGTGTGCAGGTAGGACGCATGCAGGCTCGCCGAGGCAAAGCCGTCCGGCCCGTCGGGAAGCTGCCAGGCCGCGCTGACCGGGCGATCGAAAACGACCTGGGTGCGGTGAAACTCGTGCCCGGTGACCTGATCTCCCGCCCGCGCCAGCAGATTGTCGGCCACCGCCGTGGCCTGCCGGTAACCCAGCGTCAGGCGCGGGGTCATCGCCGCACAACCCGGCAGCGCGCCCACCCCGGCGTCCGCACCCACCCGGCGGCACAGGTAGGCCAACCCGCCACACTCGGCGACGGTCGGCACTCCCGCGGCCATCGCCGCCCGCAGCGCACCCAACAGCGCGGTGTTGGCCGCCAAGTGCTCTGCGTACACCTCCGGGAACCCGCCGCCCAGGTAGATCCCGGCGGTACCGGTCGGCAGACACGTGTCGGTGAGCGGGTCGAAGCTCACCACCTCGCAACCGGCGGCGCGCAGCAGCTCGAACGTCTCGGTATAGCCGAACGTGAACGCCCGCCCCGCGGCGACGGCCACCACCGGCCGCCGCCCCGACGCGGCGGTGACCTCGGCAGCCGGATCCCAGGCGCTGCCGGTCAATTCCGGAGCCTGGCGCGCCACCGCCGACACCGCGTCCAAGTCCACGTACTGCTCTACCAACCCGGCAAGTCGAGCCGCCACGGCCGCCGCCTCGCCGCGCTCACCCGCCGGTACCAGGCCGAGATGCCGCGACGGAGTCTGCACGCCCGCATCGCGAGGCAGCACCCCGAGCACCGGAATACCGCAGGGGCGCAAAGCGGCAACGACTTCATCAGCGTGCCGCGCACTGCCGGCCTTGTTCAGCACCACCCCGGCGACGCGCACCGCCGGATCGAAACCAGCCAGGCCCGCCACCACCGCCGCGTGTGTCCGGGAGGCATGCGAGACGTCGACGACCAGCACCACCGGCGTCGCCGTCAACGCCGCGACATGGGCGGTGGAAGCCTCGCCGTCGGTGCCCAGGCGCCCGTCGAAAAGCCCCATCACGCCTTCGATCACGGCGACATCCGCGCCCGCGGCGCCGTGCAGCAGCAGCGGCACGATCCGGTCGGCGCCGACCAGATACGGATCCAGGTTGCGGGCCGGCCGGCCGGTGGCCAGCGCGTGATAACCGGGGTCGATGTAGTCCGGGCCCACCTTGTGCCCGCTGACCTGCAGGCCGCGTGCCGACAGCGCCGCCATCACCCCGACGGCCACCGTGGTCTTGCCATGCCCGGACGCGGGTGCGGCGATGACCAGACGGGGAAGGGGAACGCCCACCACGCTCACCATTCGATGCCGCGCTGGCCTTTCTGGCCGGCGTCCATCGGGTGCTTGATATTGCCCATCTCGGTGACCAGGTCGGCGACCTCGATCAGCCGCGGATCGGCGCGCCGGCCGGTGATGACGACGTGCTGGTGGCCCGGCCGGTTGGCCAAGGTCTCCACCACGTCGTCGACGTCCACCCAGCCCCAACCCATCGGATAGGTGAACTCGTCGAGGATGTACAGGTCGTGGGTCTGCGCCGCCAGGCGTTCCTTGATCTGGGCCCAGCCTTCGGCGGCGTCGCCGGCGTGATCCTCGACGCCGCCGGCCTTGCGGCTCCACGACCAGCCCGACCCCATCTTGTGCCACTGCACCGGACCGCCCTCACCGGTCTCGGCGTGCAGGGCGCCCAGGCGCTCGAGCACGGTCTGTTCGCCGACCCGCCACTTCGCGGATTTCACAAACTGGAAGACCCCGATGTTGAAGCCCTGATTCCAGCCGCGCAGCGCCAATCCGAATGCGGCAGTGGACTTCCCCTTGCCGTCACCGGTATGCACCATCAACAGCGGCCGGTTGCGCCGCTGGCGGGTGGTCAGGTTGTCGTCGGGCACCGTCAGCGGCTGTCCCTGCGGCATCAGGCGGCTCCTCTTCCGGTGGCATCGCGGACGACCTCGGTCAGCGCCTCGGCACTCACCTGCGGCAGCGGAACGTATTCGGCCCGCATGTGCTCGGCCAGGGTGCGAGCCAACCCCAGTCGCATCCGGCCGTTCTCGCAGTCCACCACGACCGCCGAATATCCCTGCCCGGCAATCTGGTCGGCGGCGAGGCGAGAGCGCTCGACCGGGTCGGCGCCGGCGGTGGCCCGGCCGTCGGTCAGCACTACCAGCAGCGGGCGGCAGGCCGGCTCGCGCAGTCGCTCCCGGCGGATCACCTCGACAGCCTCCGTCAGGCCCTCGGCCAGCGGGGTGCGGCCACCGGCGGGCAACTCGTCGAGCCGGACGGCGGCGATCTCCACCGACCGTGTCGCGGGCAACACCACCTCCGCCTGCGTATCGCGGAACGTCACCACCGCCACCCGGTCCCGGCGGCGGTAGGCGTCCAGCAGCAAGGACAAGATCGCGGTCTTGACATGTCGCATCCGCTCGGCGGCGGCCATCGACCCGGAGGTGTCGACCACGAACAGCACCAGGTTGGCCTCCCGGCCTTCCCGGACGGCGCGACGAAGGTCGTTCGCCGCCAAGATCATCCGGCCGCCGGCACGGCCACGGGCACCCTGGTGCGGCGCGGCGGCGCGCAGCGTCTCGAACAGGTGCAGTCCGCCGGTGCTGCCGGATGCGGTGGCGCCCACCCGGCGTCCGGAGCTGGTGCGGGCCCTGCTGCGCCGGCCGGCGCGTCCGGAACCCACGCCGTCGACCGAGAAAAGCCGTGCCCGGTAAGGGGAGTCGGCGCCCACGGTCGAGGTGGAGCCTGGCTTGGAGTGCCCGGTCGGTGCGGGGCCGTCCTGCTGTTCCGGTGCCGGCGAACCATCCGGCGGACCATCGGGCTCGGGACCGTCGGGTCCCGGACCGTCCGGGTCAGGCTCGGGGCCGGAATCCTCCGGTGGGAGTAGCTCGTCGAGCTCAGCCTCATCGAGGCCCGGGGCGTCGAACGGCTTGCGTCGCCGCCGATGCGGCAGGGCCAGCCGGGCGGCCACCCGCAGGTCCTCGAGGGTGACCGCGTCGCGTCCCTGCCACGCCGCATGTGCCACCGCGGTGCGGGCACAGACGATGTCGCCGCGCAGACCGTCGACGTCGAATGCCGCGCAGATCTCACCGATCTTGACCAGCGCCGCGTCGGTCAGCGCCACCTGCGGCAGCAGGTCCTGGGCTTGCCGGATCCGGGCCCGCAGCCGGTCTTGGGCCGCGGCGTAGGTCGCGGCGAAGGCATCCGGATCGGCGTCGAACGCCAGCCGCCGGCGCACCGCCTCGGCACGCAACACCGGATCGCGCGGGGCGGACACCTCGACGGTCAACCCGAACCGGTCGAGCAGTTGGGGGCGCAGCTCGCCCTCCTCGGGATTCATCGTCCCGACGATCACGAACCGCGCGGCATGGGTGACCGAGACCGCGTCGCGTTCCACGGTCAACCGGCCCATCGCCGCGGCGTCCAGCAGCAGGTCCACCAGGTGGTCGGCCAACAGGTTGACCTCGTCGACGTAGAGGATGCCGCGATTGGCGCGCGCCAACAGCCCCGGTTCGAAGTCGACGGTGCCGGCGCTGAGCGCCCGCTCCAGGTGGATGGAGCCCACCACCCGGTCCTCGGTGGCGCCGACCGGCAGCTCCACCAGCCGCACCGGGCGGGTCTCGACGGCGGCGTCGCTGGGGAACGGGCCGTCGGGGGAGAGCGGGTTCGCCTCAGTCGGATCGGAAGAGAACCGGTCGCCGGCCACCACGTCGATGGGCGGCAGCACCTGGGCGAGCGCACGGACCAGCGTCGACTTGGCGGTGCCCTTCTCGCCGCGGATCAGCACCCCGCCGATACCGGGGGAGATCGCGCTCAGGACAAGTGCCAGCGCCATGTCGTCGAGGCCGCCCGGGCCATCCGGGTCGCCGCCGAGGACAGCGGGAAAGGGGTACAGCTGTTGCATTGAGGCTCCGCTCGTGTGGCCAACACCTCTGTGTTGGCAACGCGAAGCCGGTATTCGGACTGACCGTGGCGCACCGAAGAGCGTCGCGGAACACCGTAGCGGGCCTGCGTCGGAGTCACACCGACTTCCCTGGCACTTCGCGCCGATACCCTAACACCCATGGCGTGAGACGCCGACCTGGGCGAAAGGACTAGAGGACCCATGACCGCACCCGAAGCAGACCTGACCGGATGGGTTGCCGAGCCGTTCACCGGCGGCGAATTCACCCACGACGTGTACCGCAAGGGCGAGGGCCCCGGCGTGGTGCTGATCCCGGAGATCCCAGGGATTCACCCCGGGGTGCTGGCGTTGGGAAATCACCTGGTGGACAACGGTTTCACCGTGGCGATTCCCTCGCTGTTCGGCGAGCCGGGTAA
The DNA here is from genome assembly GCF_019645815.1 of Mycolicibacter heraklionensis. Lineage (NCBI taxonomy): Bacteria > Bacillati > Actinomycetota > Actinomycetes > Mycobacteriales > Mycobacteriaceae > Mycobacterium > Mycobacterium heraklionense. The sequence goes on along the minus strand of NZ_CP080997.1, from coordinate 3,750,518 downwards.
GGCGATCACGCCGGGCTACGCCGCGGCCACGATCGCGCGGGCCTGCGTGACGCGGGAGTTCGCCGCGTTCGCCACCGACAAGCAGCGGCCGGTCACCCAGTTCCTGCGGGCGTTGGCCCGCGACCTCAACGAGAAGACTCCCGGCAAGGGCGTCGGGGTGATCGGGCAGTGCTTCACCGGCGGTTTCGCGCTGGCCGCGGCCGTCGACGACTCCGTGCTGGCCCCGGTGCTCAGCCAACCGTCGGTGCCGATACCGCTGACGCTGAAGCAGCGCCGCGACCCGGGGCTCTCGGAGGTCGAGCTGGGTGTCGTCGCCGACCGCGCCGCCAATGACGAGCTGTGCGCTCTGGGCCTGCGGTTCAGCGAGGACAAGATGGCCCCCGGCGACCGTTTCGCGACGCTGAAAGCTCGCCTCGGCGATGCGTTCGAGGTGATCGAGATCGACTCGTCGCCGGGCAATCCGGACGGCCTGTCCCGGATGGCGCACTCGGTGCTCACCGACCAGGTCCGCGAGGTCGACGGCCACCCCGCCTACGAGGCACGCAAGCGGGTGGTGCAGTTCCTCACCGAACGCCTGACCTAGCGGTGCCCGCCGCGGAACGCATCGCCGTCGTCGGCATCGGCGCCGACGGCTGGGCCGGGCTGGGCGGGCCGGCGCGGGACACGGTGCTGGCGGCCGACGTCGTGATCGGCGGGTCGCGCCACCTGGACCTGCTGCCCGCGGTCGAAGGCCAACAGCGCCACACCTGGCCGTCGCCGCTGCGGGCCGGGCTGACCGGGCTGCTCGACGGGCTGGCCGGGCAGCGAGTGGTCGCGCTGGCCTCTGGCGATCCGCTGCTGTCCGGGGTGGGCAGCACGTTGATCGAGCTGTTCGGAGCCGACCGGGTCACGGTGGTCCCGGCGGTCTCGTCGGTCACGCTGGCCCGGGCCCGGTTGGGCTGGCCCGCGGAGTCCGCCGCGGTGATCCGGGCCGCCGATGTGCACGCGGTGCTGCGCGAGCTGGCGCCGGGCCGACGGGTGCTGGTGTTGTCGTCGGACCAGACCACCCCGGGGCAGCTGGCCGCCCTGTTGACCGAGCGCGGCTACGGGGCGAGCCGGATGGTGGTGCTGGGTGACCTCGGCGGCGCGGCCGAATCCAGGCGGGACAGCACCGCGGCCACCTTTGCCGGCCCGGTGCCGCGGCTCAATATCGTCGCCCTGGAACTGTCCGGCCCGCTGGTCTCCGGCTGGGCGGCCGGCCTACCCGACGACGCCTACGAGCACGACGGGCAACTCACCAAACGCGACCTACGGGCGTCCGCGCTGGCGCGGCTGGCCCCGGCGCCCGGGCAGCTGCTGTGGGACGTGGGCGCGGGTGCCGGCTCGGTGGGCATCGAATGGATGCGCTCGCATCCGACCTGCCGTGCCCTCGCTGTCGAGTCGAACGATGCCAGAGCGCAACGTATCTCGGACAACGCCCGCAACCTCGGGGTGCCCGCGTTGCGGGTGGTTCACGGCACGGCCCCGCAGGTGTTGGCGGACCTGCCCGCCCCGGACGCGGTGTTCATCGGCGGCGGCCTGAGCCGGGACGGGGTGCTGGCGGCCTGCCTGGCAGCGCTGGTACCGGGCGGGCGGCTGGTGGCCCACGGCGTCACGCTGGAAACCGAGGCGCTGCTGGCGACGGCCTACCGCGAACACGGCGGCGAGCTGACCCGCATCCAGGTTGAGCACGCCGCACCCCTGGGGTCCTTCACCGGCTGGACGCCGGCCCGGGCGGTCACCCAGTGGGCGCTAACCCGGCCCTGACCGGTCCCGAGCCGGGTCATAGAGGTGGCTCTCGCCGGCACACGGATCGGGCAGATCGGCCACCGCCCGGCCGACCAGGATGACCGCGGCCGACCGCAGGCCCGCCGCCTCGACCGCGTCGGCGATGTCGGCGATCGTCCCGCGCAGCACCAGCTCCTCGGGCTGCGAGGCGCGATAGACCACCGCGACCGGGCAGTCCGGACCGTACTCGGATTCCAGCTGGGCCATCAGTTCTCGGGTCCGAGTGATCGCCAGGTGCAGTACCAGGGTGGCTTGCGTGGCGGCGAATGCGGCCAGCGATTCCCGCTCCGGCATCGCGGTGGAGGAGGCCTGAACCCGGGTCAACACCACCGACTGCGTCACCAGCGGGACCGTGAGCTCGCGGCCGAGCGCCGCCGCGGCGGCCGCATACGCCGGCACTCCGGGCGTCACCTCCCACGGCACCCCGGCGGCATCGAGGCGGCGGGTCTGCTCGAAGACCGCGCTGTACAGCGAGGGATCCCCGGAGACCAGCCGCACCACCGCACGTCCCGCCCGGTGCGCGGTGACCAGCCGGTCGGTGATCGCGTCCAGGTTCAGGTCGGCGGTGTCGACGAGGTCGGCCGTACTCGAGCAGTGGGCGAGCACCTGTGGGTCCAGGTAGCTGCCCGGATAGAGCACCACGTCTGCCTCGGCCAACAGCCGGGCGGCCCGCACCGTCAGCAGCTCCGCCGCGCCCGGGCCGGCGCCGACGAACTGGACCGTTAACGCACCCATCGCGGCGTCCACACTCGCCCAGCCGTCACCCGGGTTGACGAGGCACCCACCAGGACAAGACATTTCATGTCGATGGTGTCGGTGTCCAGCTCGCCCAGAGTGGTCACGGTGAGTGCCTCGGACTCCCGGCCGATGTCACGGCCGACCACCACCACCGTCGCCGCGTCCCGATGTTCCAGCAACACCTTGCGCGCGATCGCGATCTGGTCGGGCCGGGCGCGAGACGCCGGGTTGTAGATCGCCAGCACCAGATCGGCTTCGGCGATCGCCCGCAGCCGCGACTCGATCACCGCCCAGGGCTTGAGCCGATCCGAGAGGCTCAGCACCGCGAAGTCGGCACCGATCGGGGCGCCGGCTGCCGCGGCCACCGCCTGCACCGCGGAGACTGCGGGCAGCACTCGCACCGAAACATGTTGATATTGCTCGTTATCGGCCGCCTCGAACACCGCTGATGCCATCCCGAACACCCCGGCATCCCCGCCGGAGACCACCGCCGCCCGCTCGCCGCGCGCGGCCAGGTCCAGCGCGAAGCGGGCCCGGTCGAGCTCGACGGTGTTGCCCGAGGTGTGCCTCTGCAATCCCTCTCGCTGCGGAACCCGCGCGACGTAGGGGCCGTAGCCCACCACATGATCCACCTGCTCCAGCGCGGCGGCCGCTTCGGCGGTCAACCAGCCGTCGGGCCCGGGTCCCAGCCCGATGACCAGCAGCTCGGCGGGCTGGGAAACCTGTTCGACCACGGCGGGGGCCGGCTCGGCCGACGTGCGGGAGCGCTGCCCGTTGCGGGAGTCGCCGTCCACGACGATCAGCGACAGATAGGGAACCTCGTCGGATTCGTCCATGCCGGCCACCGGCAGCCAGCGCTGTTGCGGATGACTCGCCCGCTCGACGTAGTAGGCGTGCTCCAGGCGGCCCGCCGCTGCCAGGGCCCGGCGCACTGCCGGGAACGTGCGGCCCAGCTTCATGATGATGGCGCCGTCGGTGTCGGCCAGCCGCATCGCCAGCTCGTGCTCGCCCAGGGTGCCCGGCAGCACGGTCAGCACGTCGGTCTGGCGCACCAGCGGCATCCCGAGCGCGGCGGTGGCGGCGCTGAATGCCGGTACACCGGGAATGATCTCGGTGTCGAAGCGCGCCGAAAGCCGGTCGTGCATGTACATGAACGAGCCGTAGAACAGCGGATCGCCCTCGGTCAGCAGCGCCACCGTGCGACCCGCATCCAGGTGCGCGGCCAGCCTGGACGCCGAGGCCTCATAGAAGTCGGCGAGCGCGCCGGCATAGCCGCCGGGGTGATCGGTGACCCCGGTGGTGACGGGGTAGCGCAGCTCCTCTTCGCGGACACCCGGCCGGATCAGGTCGGCGGCGATGGTGCGCGCATACGACGCCTTGTTGACCCCGGCGTGGTAGGCCACCACGTCGGCGTCGGCGATGATCCGGGCGGCCTTGCGGGTGATCAGTTCCGGGTCGCCGGGGCCCAGGCCCACGCCGTAGAAGGTGCCGGTCATTCGGCATCCGAGGCGAGTGCGTTGAGGGCCGAGGAGGTGATCGCCGAGCCGCCGCGCCGGCCGCGCACGGTCACGAACGGGATGTCGATGCCGTGGTCGGTGTGCAGGGCGGCCAACGCCGCCTTGGACTCGGCGGCGCCGATGAAGCCCACCGGGCAGCCGACGATCACCGCTGGGCGCGGCCCGCCGTCGAGGATCAGCTCCAGCAGGTGGAACAGCGCGGTGGGGGCGTTGCCGATCGCGACGACGGCACCGGCCAGCTCGGGTTCCCACAGCGAGACGGCCGCCGCCGAACGGGTGGTTCCCCATTCCTTCGCCAGCTCCGGTACCCGCTCGTCGCGCAGGTAACAGCGCACCTCGTTGCCGGCCGGCAGCCGCCCCGCGGTCACCCCGACCGCCACCATCCGGGCATCGCAGAGGATCGGTGCCCCGCCGTCGAGCGCGGCCCGGCCGGCCGGCACCGCGTCGGGGTGGATCACCAGGTCCTTGGCAACATCGGTCTGCCCGGCGCCGTGAATCATCCGCACCGCGAGCCGCTCGGCGTTCGCGGGGATATGGGACAGCTCGGACTCGCGGCGGATGGTCGCAAACGACTCGAGGTAGATGGCCGGGCCGTCGGCGATGTAGTCGTAGCGCTTGGTGGGTCTGTTCACGAAGCCAACTCCTACGCGGGGACGAAGATGCCGTGCCATGGGGTCACGACGACCTCGGCGGCGACCGGAAGCGTGCGCGCGCGATCCGGGGTGAGCACCCCGTCAGGCATCGGCACATGGGTGCCACCGGGCACCGGACCGTAGGGTAACGGACCCGACGGGGCGGGCAGGCGTACGTCGGCGGACACGATGGCGGCAAGCGGCCCGGAAAGCTCCCGGATGTGCCAGGGCGCGTCGGGTCCGTCGCCGCGGGCGGTCTGGAAGGCTCCGGCCAGCTCGGCGAGCCGCGTCGCGGCGTCCTCGAGACCGATCACGGCACCCCAGTGCTCGCCGATCCGCAGCTGCGCCGCCGTGCTGCTGAGCGCAACCAGGCCGGTATCGGCGGAGCGGTCCAGCAGGTCGCCGCGGCCGTCGTCGAGGACGAACAGGAAGCGGCCGGGCAACCCGGCGAGTCGCGGGTCGCCGCACAGCAGGGCGTCCAGCCGCGCCGCCACCGGTCGTAGGTCCGCCCGCCCGCCGGCGTGGCCGGTCTGCGGCGAGACCAGGATGTTGCGGATCAGCTCGTGGCTGCGCGACGGCAACAGCCCGGTCGACTCCAGGGCGGCCACCGCCTCGGGGGCCAGCTCACCCCGGTGATCGGCCAACCCGCGCAGCTGCAGGTTGGCCCGCTTGGTCAGGTAGACCGAACCGTCGGCGAACTCGGCGCTGACCTGCAGTAAGCGGGCCAGCGATGCGGCCGGCAGTCGACCGCCGACCAGGCGCAGCCGCACCAGCAGTCCGTCGTCGGCCACCCAGGGGCGCAGCACGCCCGGGCACCGGTCGGCCCTCGTCCTCATCTGTCACACCCGCCACGCGGGGGAGGGCATACCGCAGTTGCCCGCCTTTGCGCGACAACACCCGTTAAGTCAGCGCTGCCGGTGGCGGGTTTGGCGTGCACGGACTGAATTGTCGCTCAAAGGCGGGCGACAGACATGCCCCCGCCCTCCGGTGACAGGTGGGACGTGTGGGGCTCAACCGCCCAGTGCCGCCACCGCCGGGCCGAACATGGTGTCCTTGATCGCGCCCAGCGTGCCCGAGTCCTTGCCGGCCAGCGGTCGCAACAGCTCGGTCGCGACCGGAGTCACCGCGCCCTCGGCGGCGGTGCTGTCCACAATGCCGAAGGCCGCGGCGTCCACCCCGCCGAACCGGCGGCCGGTGGTCATCGACGCCACCTGGGCCTGTGGGGTGAGCTTGGCCTGGATCAGCGCCGCCATTCCCGCCGTGAACGGAATCCGGATGTCGACCTCGGGCAGGCAGAAGAAGCCGCGATCGGCGCGCATCACCCGGAAATCGTGGGCGAGTGCCAGCATCGCGCCGGCCCCGAACGCGTGGCCGACCACCGCCGCCGCGGTGGGGATCGGCAAGGTCAGCATCCGCGCGAGCAGGGCGTGCACCCGGCCGACGTACCAGTCGGTGCGGTCACCGTTGGCCATCAGCCAGTCCAGGTCCAGGCCGTTGGTGTAGAACTTGCCGCCCGCGGTGGTCACCAGGCCGTGCGCTTTCCCCTGGCTGTTGGCGTCCAGCACGTCGTCGAGAACGCGATTGATCTCGTCGAGAAAATCGGGGGAGAACCGGTTTTCGTCGTCGCCGAGGTCCAGCACCGCGATCTGGCTGTCATAGGTCAGGTTCACTTCGAGGGATCCTTTCTAGAGGGTGGCCCGACCGACAGCACGCCGCGGACCGCCGCGTGCAGGTGGGCGCGGGCGTATGTGCTGCCCAACCGGTTCCGGCTGAGCACGATAGCGGTGGGCAGGTCGACGACGCAGGTGGTGATGGTGTCGACGGCGGCGGCGTCGCGGCGCGCCCACAGCGCGTCCGCGAGCCGGATGAGCAAGCCGACCAGCTGGGCATCGGCGCCGCGCAGCTGCTCGGCCAGCTCGGGAGCAAGATCGTCGTCGGGCAGTTCGTCGCGCCGGATCGCGAACAGCAGCTTGCAGGCGTCGGGATGACGCTCGGCGAACGCCACCGGGGCGTCGGCAGCGGCCACCACAGCCTCGAGTGGGTCCGACACCGCTTCCACCAGCGCGCCCTGTACTGCCAGGAAGCGCCGGGTGGCCCGCAGCCAGGCGGCGGCGACCAACCCGGCACGCGAGCCGAACTCGTGGTAGACCGCGCCATTGGAGGCGCCGGTGGCCTCCCCGATCGCGCGAATCGTCACCGCGGCGGGGCCGGACCGCGCGGCAAGCGACTCGACGGCGTCGAGCACCTGCTCGGGGTCGTGCACGCGCGGGCGGGGCATGGCCGCCACCGTAACAGAGCGCCCGCTCTGTTACCAGGTGCGGTCGTCCGGTCTCGGGCGTGACAGGATCGAGCAATCATGAGCACTCCCGGTTCCCGTCCCGTCGTATTCTCCGGCGCCCAGCCGACCTCCGACTCGCTGCACCTCGGAAACGCCCTCGGCGCGGTCGCTCAGTGGACCAGCCTGCAGGACGATCACGAGGCGTTCTTCTGCGTCGTCGACCTGCACGCGATCACCGTTGCGCAGGACCCGGCGACGCTGCGGCGCCGCACACTGGTGACGGCCGCCCAATACCTGGCGCTGGGCATCGACCCGGCGCGCAGCACCGTCTTCGTGCAGAGCCACGTGCCCGCCCACGCCGAACTCGCCTGGGTGCTGGGCTGTTTCACCGGCTTCGGGCAGGCGTCGCGGATGACGCAGTTCAAAGACAAGTCGCAGAAGCAGGGTGCCGACTCCACCAGCGTGGGTCTGTTCACCTATCCGGTGTTGATGGCCGCCGACGTGCTGCTCTACGACACCGAGGTGGTCCCGGTCGGGGAAGACCAGCGCCAACATCTGGAGCTGGCCCGCGACGTCGCGCAGCGTGTCAACGCGCGGTTCCCGGAGACCTTCGTCGTCCCGGAACCGATGATTCCGAAGGCCACCGCCAAGATCTATGACCTGCAGGACCCGACCGCCAAGATGAGCAAGTCGGCGGCCACCGACGCCGGTCTGATCAGCCTGCTCGACGATCCGGCGAAGAGTGCCAAGAAGATTCGCTCGGCGGTCACCGACTCCGAACGCGAGATCCGCTACGACCCGGAGGCCAAGCCCGGCATTTCGAACCTGCTGACCATTCAGGCCGCGGTCACCGGCTCCGACGTCGCGACCCTGGTGGACGGCTATGCCGGGCGCGGCTACGGCGACCTGAAGAAGGAGACCGCCGAGGCCGTCGCCGAGTTTGTCACCCCCATCAAGGCCCGGGTGGATGAGCTGCTCGCCGACCCGGCTGAGCTGGAGGCGGTGCTGGCCGCCGGTGCGAGCCGGGCGCGTGCGGCGGCCGCCGGAACGCTTGCGCGGGTGTACGACCGGGTGGGATTCCTGCCGCCGCGGGCATGAGCAAGGCATGAGCAAGGCCGTGACCGACCCCTCTAAGCCGGGCATCATCGACCGGCTGCGGTCGCGTTATGGCTGGTTCGATCACGTGGTGCGGGCGCAGGAGCGCTACGACGACCGCCGGGGCAACTTCTTCGCCGCCGGGATGAGCTACTACACCATCTTCGCGCTGTTCCCACTGGCGATGGTCGGCTTCTCCGTCGGCGGGTTCCTGTTGTCGCGGCGCCCCGAGGTGCTCGACGAGATCGAGCGCCGGATCAAGCACTCGATCCCCGGCGAGTTCGGCAACGAGCTGATCACCTTGGTGGACAGCGCGATCGCCTCGCGCGCCTCGGTGGGGCTGATCGGCCTGGCCGCGGCCGGGTGGGTTGGTCTGACCTGGATTGCCAACCTGCGCGAGGCGCTGTCGCAGATGTGGGAAACCCGTTTGGACAAGCAGGGTTTCGTCTCCGCCAAGCTGTCGGACCTGCTTGCGATGGTGGCGGCGTTCGGCGCCATGCTGGCCACCATTGCGCTGACCGCCCTGGCCGACCCGAAGCTGATGCGAAACTTCCTGCGCTGGATCGGTGTTCCCGACTTCACGCTGCTGGGCGGGCTGCTGCGCGTCGTGTCGCTGACGATGGCGGCCGGGGTGTCCTGGCTATTGTTCACCTGGATGATCGCCCGGCTGCCCCGGGAGTCGGTGAGCTTCGACAGTGCCATGGAGGCCGGCGCGATAGCCGCGGTCGGCTACGAACTGTTCAAACAGGCGGGCTCGGTCTATCTGCAGTCGGTGATCAACGGCCCGGCCGGGGCGGTGTTCGGGCCGGTCCTGGGCCTGCTGGTGTTCGCCTACATCACCACCCGGCTCGTTCTGTTCGCCACGGCGTGGGCGGCGACGTCGGCGGACAACCTGCCCAGCGACTGACGCCGGAGATCGTGGCGCGGTCTATTCGGCGGCTGGGTCGACGAGGTCGGCGTACTCCGGGTGTTTGGTGATGTAGGCCTCCACGAACGAGCAGGTCGGCACCACCCGTTTGCCGGCCGCCCGGGTGTCGTCCAGGGCTGCGCCGATCAGGGTGCTGGCCAGTCCGCGTCCGCCGAACGCCTTGTCGATCACGGTGTGGTGGAAGATCCGCTGATCGCCCTTTTCGATGTAGTCGGCGAAGCCGGCCTGTTCGCCGTCGACGGTGATCCGGTACTGCCGGTTGTCGTGCGTGACGGTCGGTTCGCTCACGATTCTCCTTCAGCTCAGCCACGTTCCGCGGCGCATCACCCGCACCACGTGCAGGTCGGCGTTCATCACCACCAGGTTAGCCGTGGACCCGGCGGCCAAAACCCCGGCGCCGTCGAGACCGAGGGCGCGGGCCGGAGTGGACGCGGTCATGAGCACCGCCGCCGTCAGCGCTGCGTCGTCGCCGCCGAGCAGCCGCACCGCGGTCGCGAACAGCCGGTCCATGGTGGCGGTGCTGCCGGCGATGGTCGTCGTGCCCCGCAGCCGGGCGACTCCGCCGGCGACGTCGACGTCGAGCCCGCCCAGGGTGAACCCGCCGTCGCCGGCTCCGGCGGCGGCCATCGCATCGGTGACCAGCGCGACCCGGTCCGGGCCGGCGGTGGCCACCACGTGCCGGACCACACCCGGGTGCAGGTGCACGCCGTCGGCGATCAGCTCGACGGTCACCCGGGGATCGGACAGCAGCGCGGGAACCGGTCCCGGCTCGCGATGGTGCAGTGCCCGCATCGCGTTGAACAGGTGTGTGGCCACGGTCGCACCGGTGTCGAGAGCGGCCTGCGTCAGTTCGTAGTCCGCGTCGGTATGCCCCACGGCCACAACGACTCCCGCGTCGACCAGGCGCCGGATGGCCGCGATGCCTCCGGGCAGCTCGGGTGCCAGGGTGGCCATCCGGATCGTGCCGTCACCGGCGGCCAGCAGCGCGTCGATCTCGGCGTCGTCGGGGGCGCGCAGCTGCCCGCTGTCGTGCGCGCCGCAATGCAGCCGGCTCAGCCACGGCCCCTCCAGGTGGATGCCGTCCACGACACCGCGCCGGGTCGCGGCGGCCAGCGTGCGCACCTGAGCGAGCAGGGTTTCCGGAGACGCGGTCACCAGGCTGGCCAGGCCCCCGGTGGTGCCGTGCGAAGCGTGCAACGCCGCCGCGCGGTCCGGATCGTCGGCGTAGGAGACGCCGGCGCCGCCGTGCACATGCATGTCGATGAAGCCCGGAACCATCAAGCAGTCACTGAAATCGGCGTCCGCGCCAACCGTCCCGGACCCGCAGTCGGTGATCCGCCCGTCGGCCACCGACACCCAGCCGGGCCGGAGCACCGCACCGTCGAGCACGACGGCGCCGGCGGCGATGACGGTCACGCCGGTGCCTCACTGCCCGGCACCAGGGCGGCGGCGTCGTCGGCGGGCCAACGTCCGCCGTTCTCCCAGAAGTGCCGGATGTCTTCCAACTGGCGGCCCTTGGTCTCTGGGGCGTAGCGGTAGACGAAGGCCAGGCTGAGCGTGGCCAGCACACCGAACACCGCGAAGGTGCCGGCGCCGCCCAGTGAGGTCAGCATGGTCAGGAAGACCGCGGCGACGATCGCGTTGGCCACCAGGTCGGAGGTCAGCATCGCGGAGGCCCCCATCGATCTCATCCTGGCCGGCAAGCTCTCCCCGGCATACACCCAGACCAGGGAGCCGAAACCGAACGTGTAGCCGACGGTGAACAGCAGCACCCCGCCGAACTTGACCACCGCCAGTACGTCACCGAACACCTCACCGGCGGCGAACACCGCGACCAGCAGCAGGTTGGCCGCGACCATCGCCGCTATGCCCGCCAGCAGGATCGGCCGCCGGCCGACCCGGTCGATGATCGCCAGCGAGACGACCATCGCCGCCAGGGCGGCGACCTGCACCAGCGCCGGCAGGACCAGCAACGCGAAATCGCCTTCGAAGCCCATCTTTTCGAACAGCCGGGGGCTGTAGTAGACGATCGCGTTGATCCCGGTGATCTGGATGAAGAAGCCCAGCGTGACCACGAACAGCGTCGCCCGCAGGTAGGGCGGCCGCAGCATCTCGCGCAGTACGCCGACCCCGCCGGCCTGCTCCTCGGCCAGGGTCGCACCGATCTCGGCCAGCTCGCGCTGCGCGTCGGCGCCGGGTTCAATCCGCCGCAGGGTGCGTTCCGCGTCGTCGGCGCGGCCCTTGAGCAGATACCAGCGGGCGGTATCGGGGAGGCGGGCCAAGGCCCACGTCACCAGCACGGCGGGAACCGCGGCCAGCCCCAGCATCGCCCGCCAGTTGCCGGTGCCGGCCAGCAGGTAGGCGACCAGGTAGCCGGCGATGATCCCGATCACCGTGGCCACCCCGTAGGTGACCAGCAGTGCGCCGCGGGCATCGGCCGGCGCCGACTCGGCCACGAACACCGGGACCACCACCACCGATACCCCGATGGTGATGCCCAGCAGCAGCCGCGCCACGGTCAGTGTCGTCACCGAGGTCGCGGCCGCGCCCAGCAACGCGAAAGCCGCGTAGCCCAGGGCCACCGAGACCATCGAGCGCTTTCGGCCGATCGCGTTGGCCAGCCATCCACCGGCCATCGCGCCGCCGATCTCGCCGATCACCGTCGCGGTGGTGATCATCTCCTGCTGGGCTTCGGTGAGCCCGAAATCATGCTCGATGAACAACAGCGCGCCGGCGATATTGGACAGGTCGTAGCCGTAGATGACCCCGACGCTGGCGGCGGCCACCCCCACCAGAAGTGCCAGCGGCGAGGAGCGGCGCAGTTCCCCGATTCGGCCCATCTGGCTCACGGTAGGGGATGCGGTCGTCTACCGAATGCCCGAGTCGCGGTGATCAGCCAGGCTCGCGTACCAGTAGGTCAGCCCGGCCGCGACGAATTCGACGGCGCACGCCGCGGTGAAGGCCGGATGCGGCATGCCGACATCGGCCATGGACATCAGCCGGGACACCCCGAGCAGCGCCATGGTGGCGGCCAGCAGGCGCACGGCTCCGGCCGGGATCGGGGAGCGCCGAAAGGCCTCGAGGTAGCCGACACCGAAGCCGATGAGCAGGGCCCCGGCCGCGCGGCTCTCGCTGTCCACGGTCGCGTTGACGGCCTGGCCGTCCGGAATCGAATCCAGCGAGAACGCCATCCGGCTGATCCCGATCCCGATCAGCAGCAAGCCGGCCAGCCAGCCGAATGCTCGCAGCGCCTTGATCACCATGCCGAGCCCCTTCTGGGGCGGCGGTTCACCGCCCGTGCACCCATGATGAGCCCGAACACGACGATCGTCCCGAAGATGCCCACCCCGACGCGCACCGGCACCGTGTCGTCCGACGGCGCCAGCAGCATGGCCTGGGGGTTCGCCGCGTCGGCCGGTCCGCGGGGCGCCACCAGCGAGGGGTCGGGCTCGATCAGCGTCCCGACTCGGGTGCCGGCCGGGACGGAGAAGCCGTAGTCGAGCAGCTGGGCGGCCTGCTGCCAGGGCGGAATCGGCTGTCGGGTGCCGCGCAGCAGCACCGCCACCAGCCGGCGCCCGTCCCGGGTCGCGGCGCCGACGAACGTCTGCCCGGCGTCGTCGGTGTAGCCGGTCTTGCCGCCGAGGGCGCCCGGGTAGTTGTAGAGCAGCTGGTTGTCGTTCTCCAGCTGGTAGCCGGGCGTATCGCCGTAGCCGGGAAAGTCGAAGGTGCGGGTCGCCACGATGTTGGCGAACGCCGGGTTGTTCCAGGCGTAGCGGTAGAACAGCCCGATGTCGTAGGCCGAGGTGCTCATGCCCGGCCCGTCCAGACCGGAGGGGGTGGCGGCGCGGGTGTCGCGGCCGCCGAGCCGCGCGGCCAACGTGTTGATCTTGTGCAGTGCCACATCCCAGCCGCCGAGCTGCATGGCCAGGGCGTGGGCGGCGTCGTTGCCCGATCCCATCAGCAGGCCGTGCAGCAACTGGTCGACGGTGAAGCGGCCGCCGGGGCCGACGCCCACCCGGGTGCCTTCGGCGTTGGCGTCTTCCTGGGTGCCGAGAACGACGGCGTTCGGGTCCAGCTCGTTCAGCGCTGCCATCGCGGTCAGCACCTTGATCACGCTGGCGGGCCGGTGCCGCCCGTGCGGGTCGCGGGCGGCGATCACCGCACCGCTGTCCAGATCTGCCACCAGCCACGACTCGGCGGAGACCTCGCTGGGAACCGGCGGGGTGTCTGGTGCGGCCACGATCCCACAGCCGGCCAGGGCCTCACCGCCGACCGGGGTGGCCGGCACGGGCAGCGGCAGCGGGGGAGCACCGGCTTGGGGCACCTCGGAGGCGTCTACCGCGGGAGGGGTACTGACCTGGTACGGGCAGCCGACCGTTCCCGCGTTGAGGCCCGGGGTGGGATCCGCCGTCGCCAGGGGTGCGGCCGCAGCGAGAAAACCCGCCGCCACCAGGGCTGACACCGAGCGCAGAGCAGTCATCGTGTGTGCAGGGTAGGCCAAAAGCGCGCTGAAACCGGGGAGCCACGCTGTGGTTGGTGGTTCAGGAGTTATGTCTGTGGTGTAGTCCAAAGGCCCAGGATCAGCCTGAGCCCCCGTTCGATCTCGTGCATGGTTTCGGGAGTCAGCGTGCCCAGTCGCTCCAGTAGGCGGCCGCGGGGCGGTGCGTGCCCGGTTCGCCGGTTCGAGCGGCGCCGAGGGCGACGAGCCAGAGGTCGCCGCGGTGCGGTTCAACCCGTGGGTCCGGTCTGCGTTCAGTCAAGGCCGTCGCCGCCAGTGGTGTCCCAGTCGCGGTTCTCGTCGACAAGGGTGTGCAGCGCAGCTTCGGCCCGCGTGGCGTCGCGTTCGGCGCGGAAGGCAGCTGCACGCTCGGCGTCGGCGGCTAGTTCCGAGAGCTCGAAGTACGCCAGGCCAGACCCGGCGATCCGCCCCATCCACAACCGGCCGTCGGACTCCACCACGCCGGTGGCCAGCCCGAAGTCGGGGTGTTCGGTGCGGAACTGGGCCAGCACCCGCCCGTCGTCGGCATCGAAGGCGACAACCCACACCACCGGCGTGGGGTCGGGCAGCAAGCGGTAGGGCAGCAGCCGCCAGAGCAGGCGGCGCAGCACCGGCGCGCGGGGACTGAGCCAATCGGACAGTGCATTGCGATCGGAGACCATCGCGACCCAGATCCGTCCGTCGGTCCCGGTGGAGATGTTGTCGGGGTGGCCGGGCAGTTCCTCGACCAGTGGGGTGATCGAGCCGCGGTGGGGACCGGTCAGCCAGTACTTGGACAGTCGCCGCCCGGTGCTCTCGGCGAACACGACTGCCGATTCGTCGGTGGTCAGCGTCACGCCGTTGGCGAAGTGCAGCCCGTCGGCCAGCACGCTCACCGCACCGTCGGGATCGCGCCGCAGCAGCGACCCGCTGCCGCGGGCCTCGATCACCGAACCCTTGTAATGCTCATAGTGGAACCGGTTGGTGGATTCGGTGAAATAGATTGTGCCGTCCGCGGATTCGACGGCGTTGGAGCAGAACGTCAGCGCCTGCCCGGCCACTTCGCTCACAAGCGTCTCCAGTCGCCCGGTCTGCGGGTCATAGCGCAGCAGGCCGCGGTGGCTGTCACAGATCAGCAGCCGGTGATCGCCGGTGAAAGCCAGTCCCAGCGGGCGCCCGCCGGTGTCGGTCACCACCCGTGGTGCGGTGCCGTCCGGGCCGACCGCGACGATGCGCCCGTCCTCGACGCCGGTCCAGATGCTGCCGTCGGCGGCGGCGACCACGTCTTCGGGGGCGGTGCCGGGAATCTCGACGATTCTCAGCGCCGGGGTGGGATCCGGCGGGGGTAGCGGCCGCGAACCCGGGGGCTGCCAGCGGACGGGGTCGATGTGCGGCTTGGCCATTGCTGCATTGTGTCTGACCGGCCGAACCCGATTTGTGCCTAGGCTGGTGGCGATGACGGCATCGGTGGAGGATTTCTAGGCGTTACGGCCTCATCTGCTGGCGGTGGCCTACCGGCTCACCGGCATGTTCGCCGACGCCGAGGACATCGTGCAGGACGCCTGGCTGCGGTTCGACGCCGCCGAGCGTGACCGCATCAACGACCCACGGGCCTGGCTCACCACGGTGGTGAGCCGGCTCGGCCTGGACCGGCTGCGTTCGGCGGCACGGCGGCGCGAGTCCTACGTCGGCGAGTGGCTGCCCGAGCCGGTGGTCACCGGCGTCGACGACGCGGATCCGCTGTCGACGGTGGTGGCCGGCGAAGACGCCCGGTTCGCCGCAATGGTGGTGCTGGAGCGGCTGACTCCCGATCAGCGGGTGGCCTTCGTGCTGCACGACGGATTCGCGGTGCCATTCGGCGAGGTGGCCGGGGTGCTGAACACCACCGAAGCCGCGGCCCGCCAGCTCGCCTCGCGCGCCCGCAAGGCCGTCACCGCTGACCCGCCGCCGCAACCCGATCCGCGCCACGACGAGGCGGTCGGCTCGTTGATGGCCGCGATGGCAGCCGGTGACCTGGCGGCCGTGGTGGTACTGCTGCACCCCGACGTGACGTTCACCGGCGACGCGAACCGCCGGGCGCCGACCGCCCCGCGGGTCATCCGTGGTCCGGAGAAGGTGGCCCGGTTCCTGCTCGGCCTGGCGCGCCGCTACGGCCCGACTCTGATCACCGCGAACCAGCTGGCGCTGGTCAACGGTGAACTCGGTGCCTACACCCCGGGCGCACCCGGCGCCGACGGTTTCTCCGAGCTGATGCCGCGGGTCACCGCGATGACGGTGCGCGACGGGCGGGTGGTGGCGATCTGGGACATCGCCAACCCGGACAAGTTCACCGGAACCCCGCTGCGCCCCACCGAGTCGAACGGAGAATGAGCATGCCCAACAGCATCACGACGAAGATGGGCGCGTTGATGTTTCGCGCGATGGACAAGATGCGCCACCGCGACGCCTTCGACATCGGCGATCCCACCGGCACGGACTTCACCGGCTTCGACACATCTCGGCAGATCGTGCTGGTCACGTTCAAACGATCGGGTGAAGCGATGCCGAGCCCGATCAACCACGGTGTCGACGCCGGACGGATCTACGTCCGCACCGATGCCTCCACCGGCAAGGTCAAACGGATCCGCAACAACCCGAACGTCGTGGTGGTCCCCAGCAGCCTGCGCGGGAAGCCCACCGGGCAGCCGGTGGCGGGAACCGCCAGGATTCTGCCCGAGGCTGAGCATGCGCACGCCGAACGTGCGATCGCTGCCAACTGGAGTCCGGCGATGCGGATCTTCGAGCGCGGTCTGGACAAGGGCAGTGCGGCAGCGGGACTCCCGATCGCCTACATCGAGATCACTCCTGCGAGTCAGCCTCGGTGATCCAGGGCACCCGGCAGGCATCCCCGGAGTTGAAGCCCTGCTCGGTGATGCCCAGCGCCGAGTACATCCGGGATCGCATGTTCTCCACCCCGATCTGGTAGGTCAGCTCGATCACGCCGGCGTCGCCGAACCGCTGCCGCAGATCGGCGACTTGGGCGTCGGTGACCGAATGCGGATCGGTGGTCATCGCGTCGGCGTAGGCGATCGCGGCCCGCTCATCGTCGGTGAAAAGCGGAGAACTCGCGTAACTGTCGATTTCCTTGAGTCGCTCGGTGTCCAGGCCCTCCAGCCGGGTCAGCATGGCCCCGAAGTCCACGCACCACGAGCAACCGACGGTGCGGGCGGCCCAGAACACCGCCAGGTCCCGCGGACCGGCGGGCAGCTTGCGCGACGCGGACTGCAACAGGCCCTCGTGCACGGCGTTGGCCACCAGCAGGCGCGGGTGGTGGGCGATGACGGCGAACGGTTCCGGGACCTCACCGAAGCGCCGCTTGGTGTAGCGGTACATCGCCCGCACCAGCGGGTTGGCCTTCTTGGGGGACAGCGGTTCGATTCGTGTTCGAGTAGTCATACCTGTTAGACGAGGCGGCCCGCCGAAGTGTGACGGCCCCTTTTTTTCGCGCCAGCGCGCGTGTTTGCACGGCGACACGCCGCTACAGCTGTACAACTGTGAACGCTCGCGCACCGAGGTAGGCGCGCCTCAGATCAGGAACGGCACCAGCGCCTTGCGGTCGGTCGGGTAGTCGGCGAACTTCTCCTGGTACCACCGGTGGGTGCCCAGGGCCCGGGGGATCAGATTCCCGGCGGTGATCAGCAGGATGGCGACGCCGGGCAGCGCCCAGGTCAGCACCGCGAAGCCGGTCCAGGCGATGATCTCGCCCAAATAGGCGGGGCTGCTGACGAACCGGAACCCGCCGCCGAACGGAATGCGGTACTCGGCGCCACCGGGATTGTTCTTGTCGCGCAGGTTGCGCACGATCGACTCGGAGTTGACCAGCAAGGCGAATCCGCACAGGTAGATCACCAGGCCCACCAGGAACCGCGGATCGGTCAGCCAGCGGGTGCCGTACTGACCGAAGTAGTCATGGCTGAACAGCGCCCCGTTGAGATAGCCGTGCATGGACGTGACGAGCATGCCCATCACCACCACCGAAATGTTGAAGGTGCTGCGCTTGCCGGGCACCTGGCGGATCGCCAGCGGGAAGAACCAGCCCCGATTGGCGTAGTGCAGCGCCCAGATCCCGGCGAGCACCAGCGACGTCGGCTCGAACCGGGCCGGCCCGCTCAGATAGGCGGCCAGGAACACCACGGTCGCCGGGATCTCCATCAACCACCAGCCGAACTTGGGGTTCAGGTTCAAGCCGAGCTTCGTCGTCGAGAACCGCCCGTAGGAGCTCTGGCCGAAGAAGCCGCCGACGATCACGAACGCCGCGAAGGCGAACGCTGCGGTCAGGACGGTGTCGTAGACGGTGTTGCCGGTGTACCAGTGCATGCTCAGTGTCCTATCACGGTCGCGGCCAACCTAACGCGAGGGTGCACCGTTGTACGCCCGTAAGCGGCGTGTCCCCGGACAAACACGCGCGCTCGCGCACAAACACGGACGCACGCTGGAGCACAAAGGCGCGCGGGCAGGTCAGCGGGCGAACATCAGCGCCCGCTTGACCTCCTGGATCGCCTTGGTGATCTCGATACCGCGCGGGCAGGCGTCCGTGCAGTTGAAGGTGGTGCGGCACCGCCACACCCCGTCGACCTCGTTGAGGATGTCCAGGCGCTCGGCGGCCGCCTCGTCACGGCTGTCGAAGATGAACCGGTGGGCGTTGACGATCGCGGCCGGACCGAAGTAGGCGCCCTCGCTCCAGTACACCGGGCAGCTCGTGGTGCAGATGGCACACAGGATGCACTTGGTGGTGTCGTCGTAGCGCGCGCGGTCGGTCTGGCTCTGGATGTGCTCGCGGGTGGGGTGGTTGCCGGAGGTGATCAGGTACGGCTTGACCGCCTTGTAGGCATCCATGAACGGTTCCATGTTGACCACGAGGTCTTTTTCCACCGGCAGGCCACGCAGCGGCTCGATGGTCAGCGTCAGCTCCTTGCCCGGCTTCTTGGGCAGGATGTCACGCATCAGCAGCTTGCAGGCCAGCTTGTTGTTGCCGTTGACCCGCACCCCGTCCGAGCCGCACACACCGTGCGCGCAGGACCGGCGGAAGGTCAGCGTGCCGTCCAGGTAGCTCTTGACGTAGATCAGCAGGTTGAGCAACCGGTCGGTGGGCAGCGCAGGGACCCGGAAGCTCTGCCAGCCGCCGGTGGCGGCGTAGGCGTCGGGGTTCTCCGGGTTGTAGCGGGCGATCTTGAGCGTGACCATCTGCGCGCCCTCGGGGACCGGGGGCAGCGGCGGGTCGCCGGCGGGGGCGTTGTCGACCAGTGCCGCCGGTGCCGCGCTGGACGGCCCGGGCGAGCAGCAACCGCCCTCGGACGAGCAGCAACCGGAGTCAGCTGAGGAGGACATCAGTACTTCCGTTCCTTCGGTTCGTAGCGGGTCTGCACCACCGGCTTGTAGTCCAGCCGGATGTCGGCGATCAGATCGGTGCCCTGCTTGTAGGCCATGGTGTGGCGCATGTAGTTGACGTCGTCGCGGTTCGGGTAGTCCTCGCGGGCGTGTCCGCCGCGCGATTCCTGTCGATTCAACGCACCCACCACGGTGACCTCGGCCAGCTCCAGCAGGAAGCCCAGCTCGATCGCCTCCAGCAGGTCGGAGTTGAAGCGCTTGCCCTTGTCGTGCACGGTGATCCGGGCGTAGCGCTCCTTGAGCGCGTGGATGTCGCTCAGCGCCTGCTTGAGGGTCTTCTCGGTGCGGAACACCGCGGCGTTGTTGTCCATCGACTGCTGCAGCGCGCCACGGATGTCGGCGACCCGCTCGTTGCCGTGCTCGGAGAGGATGTCGCCCACCCAGCCGACCACCATGTCGGCGGGGTTCTCCGGCAGCTCGACGAAGTCGTGGGCATTGGCGTACTCGGCGGCGGCGATGCCCGCGCGGCGGCCGAACACGTTGATGTCCAGCAGCGAGTTGGTGCCCAGCCGGTTGGCGCCGTGCACCGACACGCAGGCGCATTCGCCGGCGGCGTACAGACCCGGCACGGTGTTGGTGTTGTCGCGCAGCACCTGGCCGGTGACGGTGGTCGGGATGCCGCCCATCACGTAGTGGCAGGTCGGGTAGACCGGCACCAGCTCCTTGACCGGGTCCACGCCCAGGTAGGTGCGGGCGAACTCGGTGATGTCGGGCAGCTTCTCCTCGAGCACCTCTTCGCCGAGGTGACGCACGTCGATGTAGACGTAGTCCTTGTTCGGCCCGGCGCCGCGGCCCTCGAGCACCTCAAGCACCATCGAACGGGCCACGATGTCGCGCGGGGCCAGGTCGACGATCGTCGGGGCGTAGCGCTCCATGAACCGCTCACCGTCGGCGTTGAGCAACCGGCCGCCCTCGCCGCGCACGGCCTCGGAGATCAGGATGCCCAGGCCGGCCAGGCCGGTCGGGTGGAACTGGTGGAACTCCATGTCTTCGAGCGGGAGTCCCTTGCGGAACACGATGCCCAGGCCGTCGCCGGTCAGGGTGTGCGCATTCGAGGTGGTCTTGTACATCCGGCCCGAGCCGCCGGTGGCGAACACGATGGCCTTGGCGTGGAAGACGTGGATGTCACCCGTGGCCAACTCGTAGGCGACGATCCCGGTGGCCACCGGGCCCGACGGCGTCTCGGTGAGCACCAGGTCCAGCGCATAGAACTCGTTGAAGAACTCCACGCCGTGCTTGACGCAGTTTTGGTACAGGGTCTGCAGGATCATGTGGCCGGTGCGGTCGGCGGCGTAACACGCGCGGCGCACCGGGGCCTTGCCATGATCGCGGGTGTGCCCGCCGAACCGGCGCTGGTCGATGCGGCCTTCGGGGGTGCGGGAGAACGGCATGCCCATGTTCTCCAGGTCCAGCACCGCGTCGATGGCCTCCTTGGCCATGATCTCCACCGCGTCCTGGTCGGCCAGGTAGTCACCGCCCTTGACGGTGTCGAAGGCGTGCCACTCCCAGTTGTCGTCCTCGACGTTGGCCAGCGCGGCGCACATGCCGCCCTGCGCCGCGCCGGTGTGGCTGCGGGTGGGGTAGAGCTTGGTCAGTACTGCAGTGCGGGCCCGCGGGGCCGCCTCGACGGCCGCGCGCATCCCGGCGCCGCCGGCACCGACGATCACCACGTCGTATCGATGTTCTTGAATCACCGCGATATCACCCGTTCGCTAGGAGAATCTGCCGTCAAGACCGTCAAGAAATGTTCGCGTCGAAGCTCAGCAGCACGTAGCTGCCCAGCACCAACGTGAAGATGATCGACACCGCCAGCAGCGACATCAGCCAGAACCGGCTGCGGGAGCTGCGGGTGTAGTCGCCGATGATGGTGCGCAGGCCGTTGCCGCCGTGCAGTTCGGCCAGCCACAGCAGGCACAGGTCCCAGATCTGCCAGTACGGGTGGTGCCAGCGCTCCGCCACGTAGTTGAAGTCGATGCGGTACACGCCGTCCTGCCACATCAGCATGACGAACAGGTGGCCGAGCACCAGGAAGATCAAGACGGCACCGGAGAACCGCATGAACAGCCAGGTGTACTTCTCGAAGTTGGGCATCCCGCTGTGTCGCTGCGGCGCACGCGGGTCGCCGAGGCTGGCCGGGCGGTCGCGGTCCGGGCCGCGAACCGGGGCTATCGGGCCCCTGCTGCGTTGCACGTCAGTTGTGCTCATAGGAACCGCTCCACCATGTGCATACCGATCCGGACCACCACCGGGACCATCACCACCAACCAGATGACGCCGACCGCCACCAGCATCTGGCGGTGCCAGCGGGTGCCCTGCCACCAGAAGTCGATCAGGATCAGCCGGACCCCGTTGAGGCCGTGGAACAGCACCGCGGCCACCAGTCCCAGCTCCATCAGGCCGACGAGCGGGGTCTTGTAGGTCGCGATCACCTCGGTGTAGGCCTGCGGGCTGACCCGCACCAGGGCCGTGTCGAGCACGTGTACGAACAGGAAGAAGAAAATGGTCGCACCGGTGATCCGGTGCAGCGCGAACGCCCACATCCCCGGGTCGCCCTTGTACAGACTCTGCCGCCGGAACCGCGTCGCATCCGACCGCGTTCCCGGCAGCGCAGTCGCATCGGCGGATGTCGCCGTCATCAACGCCTCCAAATTTTCTGCAGCGGCCCGCTGCGCCCGGCTATACCGTGCGTACGGTCGCTCCGCAACGCCATCGCTGTCAATAAACCTCGGCAAGGACTCTAAACCCATCAACAGGCCCGAAACGACCACGCGAAAGTTACTGACGAGTAGCCAGGGCCTGCGGCTACGCTGATTTTTGATCGTTGCCGACGGACGGACGAGGTGATGTGGTGCGCTCGGGTCGACAAGAGATCTGTTGAATGACTCACCAAATCGACTGGGACATGTTGCGGCGCAACGCAATCAAGGTTGCAGCTAACGCCTACGCGCCCTACTCGGGCCTGCGGGTGGGTGCTGCCGGACTGACCGACGACGGCCGGGTGGTCACCGGCTGCAATGTGGAAAATGTCTCATATGGGCTGGGCCTGTGCGCTGAGTGCGCGGTGGTCTGCGGGCTCTACGCGGCCGGTGGCGGGCGGCTGGTCGCGCTGTCGTGCAGCAATTCCGACGGGGAGCTGCTGATGCCGTGCGGTCGGTGCCGCCAGGTACTGCTCGAACACGGGGGTTCCCAGTTGCTCATCGACCACCCGGCGCGGCCGCGGCCGTTGGCCGAGCTGCTGCCGGACGCCTTCGGGCCGGATGCGCTGCCATGAGCCCCCTCGCCTCCTTTGATGCCCCGGCGCTGATCGCCACCAAGCGTGACGGCCACCGGCTGCCCGACGCCGGGATCGACTGGCTGATCGAGGGCTACACCACAGGCCTGGTCGCCGAAGAGCAGATGTCGGCGCTGCTGATGGCGATCTACCTGCGCGGGATGGACACGGCCGAAACCGTGCGCTGGACCGCGGCGATGATCGCCTCGGGCGAGCGGATGGACTTCACCGACCTGCGCCGCGGCGGCAAACCCCTCAAAACGGTGGACAAGCACTCCACCGGCGGGGTCGGCGACAAGATCACCCTGCCGCTGGTCGCCGTCGTTGCCGCCTGCGGAGCTGCGGTACCGAGCGCGTCGGGTCGCGGCCTGGGCCACACCGGCGGCACCCTGGACAAGCTGGAGGCCATCGCGGGTTTCGACGTGGCGCTGTCCACGGCGCGGCTGCGCGAGCAACTGGCCGGCGTCGGCGCGGCGATCTTCGCCGCCGGCGCTCTGGCGCCTGCCGACGCCAAGCTCTACGCGTTGCGTGACGTCACTGCCACCGTGGAATCGCTGCCGCTGATCGCCAGCTCGGTGATGAGCAAGAAGCTCGCCGAGGGGACGGACGCGCTGGTCCTCGATGTCAAAGTCGGCTCGGGGGCGTTCATGAAAGAGCGGGACGACGCCCGCGAGCTGGCCCAAGCGATGGTCGGGCTGGGCGCGGCACACGGGGTTGCCACCCGAGCCCTGCTCACCGACATGAGCATGCCGCTGGGGTGCACGGTCGGCAACGCGATCGAGGTGGCCGAAGCCCTCGAGGTGCTGGCCGGCGGCGGCCCGGCCGATGTGGTGGAGCTGACGGTGCGGCTGGCGAGCGAGATGCTGGAGCTGGCCACAATCGACGGCGCCGACCCCGCGCAGACACTGTCCGACGGCAGCGCGATGGACCGATTCACCGCGATGGTCGCCGCCCAGGGCGGGGACCTCGGTGTTCCGTTGCCGGTGGGGAAGTGCTGCGAGACTGTGACTGCTGATCGGGGCGGCTTTATGGGGCACATCGATGCGATGGCGGTCGCCCTGGCGGCCTGGCGGCTCGGCGCCGGCCGGTCCAGGCCGGGGGAGCGGGTGCAGCACGGGGCGGGGATGCGGATTCACCGCCGGCCGGGCGAACCGGTGGCGGCCGGCGAAACCTTGTTCACGCTCTACACCGACACCCCCGAGCGGCTCGGACCGGCGTGCGCCGAGCTGAACGGCGGCTACTGCGTCGGCGACACACCGCCGCTCCCGCGTCCCCTGATCATCGAGGCGACCGCATGATGAAGTCATGAGTAGACCGGTGAACCTGGAGACCATCCGGGAGGTCCCCAAGGCGCTGCTGCACGATCACCTGGACGGCGGGCTGCGCCCGGCCACCGTCGTCGACATCGCCGGACAGGTCGGCTACGACGACCTCCCGGCGACCGACCCCGAAGAGCTGGCGACCTGGTTCCGCACCCGATCGCACAGCGGGTCGCTGGAGCGCTACCTGGAACCGTTCAGCCACACCGTGGCCGTGATGCAGACCGCCGACGCGCTGCATCGGGTGGCCCGCGAATGCGTCGAGGATCTGGCCGCTGACGCCGTCGTCTACGCGGAGGTGCGGTTCGCGCCGGAACTGCACATCGAGGGCGGGCTGTCGTTCGACGAGGTGACCGATGCGGTGCTGGCCGGTTTCGCCGACGGGGAGCGCGACGCCGCGGCAGCCGGCCGGGAGATCACCGTGCGCTGTCTGGTCACCGCCATGCGCCATGCCGCGCTGTCGCGGGAGATCGCCGAACTGGCCATCCGGTTCCGCGACAAGGGCGTGGTCGGGTTCGATATCGCCGGCGCCGAGGCCGGATATCCGCCGACTCGGCACCTGGACGCGTTCGAGTACATGCGTGACCACAACGCGCGTTTCACCATCCACGCCGGCGAGGCGTTCGGACTGCCTTCCATCCACGAGGCGATCGCGTTCTGCGGCGCGGACCGCCTGGGGCACGGGGTGCGCATCACCGACGACATCACGGTCGGCGATGACGGCAGCTTGCAGTTGGGTCGGCTGGCGGCCATCGTGCGGGACAAGCGGGTCCCGTTGGAGTTGTGCCCGAGCTCCAATGTGCAGACCGGAGCGGTCGACAGCATCGCCGAGCACCCGTTCGACCTGCTGGCCCGCGCTCGGCTGCGGGTGACGGTCAACACCGACAACCGGCTGATGAGCGACACCAGCATGAGCAAGGAGATGCTGGTGCTCGCCGAGACCTTCGGGTATGGGTGGGCAGATCTGCAGCGGTTCACGGTGAACGCGATGAAGTCGGCGTTCATCCCGTTCGATCAACGGGTGCAGATCATCGAAGAAGTGATCAAGCCGCAATATGCGGTGCTGATCGACTGACCACAGCGGCTGAAAACTTCGAAGGCCGGACAATCGCGGTGGCGATTGCCCGGCCTTCGATCGAGAGATCAGTGCTCGGTGACGGTGGCCTCAGCGTCGCCCTGCTTCCAGGTGACGATGCCGTGCTCGAAGGTGGTCTGCTTGGACCCGTCGGCGTTGGTGGTCTCGTCGCTGGTCGGGTAGCCGAGCTTGCCCTGCGAACCGCCCAGCTCGTTCCACTTGTCGCGGATCTTGCCCCACACCACGTACGAACGGGTGGTGTGAACGATCACGCCGCCGTCGAACTGCTGGTAGGTGCCGCCGTCGGGGTTCTTCTGCTCGGCGCCGGTGGGCTCGCCCAGGTCCTGCTTCGCGGCGGCGTCCAGCGAGTCGAGCTTGGCCAGGATCGGCCCGGAGACGGTGTACTCCTTGCCGTCGGCGCCGGTGATCACGGTGGAGCTGGCGGCGCTCTCCTCCGACGGTGCGCTGACCGCGGACGAGATCACCGAGCTGGCCGAGGACGCAACTGAGCTGGCCGAACTCAGGGCCTCGCTGGTCTTCTCCTTGGCGGTGCTGCTGCAACCCGTGCCGATCAGCGCGACTCCCAAAACTGCTGCGGATACTGCTGCGGCCCGCTGTGTTGCCTTGCGCATGTGTAGTCCTTTCGAATTGGAAGGCCCCCGCAAACCGCACGGCCCGGCCCGAGTGTTATCGGGCCAAATGCTAGTCGTGAATATGACCACTCGGCAATGAAATGGGGCAAATGATTGCCGCAATTCGGAGTGAATATCCGCAGCACCCGGCAGGTTGTCCTGCGTGGGGCTTCGGCCCGGCTACCACCGGGGGCGGGGCGACCGGGTGGCAAAGCCTTATTCGCGCCGCAGTCGCGACTGCACGAACTGTTCGAGCTGCTCCCATTCCTTGACGGCGGGAGCGTACGGGCGCTGCGGCTCGTTGACCGACTCCCGGTCGAGCACGTAGCTGACCATCCGGCCCAGCGGACGGTCCGGCTTGAGGGTCTCGGCGACCACGCCGTCCTCGGCATAGGTGCCCACGTCCTGCAGGAACTCGACGGCCAGGTCCAGCTGCTCGCGGTCCACCGCGTCCGGCCCGTCGGTGAGGTCGTCGACGATCCCGGAGAGCACGTAGACGTTGTCATCGGTGATGTCGATCGACAGTGAACCGTCGGTGGCGGCGGTCCGGATGTCGTCGTAGGTGCTCAGATCCGACAGGTCGTGGTCGTGCTCGTCGGCCAGGTAGCGGGCCAGGGCGCGCTCGGAGCCGAACACGCTGATCCGGCCGTTGCGGCCCAGGAACACCGGCTCGTCCCCGAGGTAACAGCGCAACGTGAAGAACGTCCCGTTGTCGGTGATGACCCGAATCGGGTCGATGCCCACCTTGGTCCAGAAGTTCGCGTCGCCGCCAAGCACCACCCGGTCGCCGGAGGCCCGCTCGCCGGTCGCGGCGGCTGTCTCGTCGTCACCGCTGCTTTCCGCCTCGGCGGCTTCGTCGTCCTCGGTCTCCTCGGTGTCCGGCTCCGGTTCGGCCGGGGCTTCAGCGGCCAGTTCATCGGCTGCCTTCGACACCGCGGCAGCGTCGACGTTGGGGGTGGTGATGATCTCTTCGATGGCGGTCAACACATTGCCCCAGTTGCGGCCGATGATCTCGGCGATCGTCTCCCAGCGTTTCCGGCCGGACCGGCCGGTGAAGTTGTCGACGCCACCGGCCAGCCAACCCAAGTTGGGGTTTCCGTTGAAGAACTTGGTCACTGCCGGCAGGTCGCACACCGATCCGATCGCCGAGACGATCTCCAGTGCATTGGCCAGGGTCTGAACGGACTGCTTGGTCGGCTTCTCGGTCAGCAGTTCCTCGACCGCGATGAGGTCGTATTGCCGGTTGCGGGCCGGGTCCAGCTTGTGGGCGTTGGCCCGCACAAGCTGCGGCCAGCCCGGGTGATCGGCCAGGTCGTTGTTGGCGTTGATGCGTACGAACGCCACCAGTTCGGCCACGGTGGGGAAACCGTAGAGGTCTTCGTCCCTGCCCAGGAACGCCTGCCACTCGTCACCGGAGTCGCGCCAGCTCGGCGCCCACAGGGTGTAGCGGTCACCATCGGTCACCGCGAGGCGGATCGGTACGAGGTCAGCTGCCATGGCGCACAGAATAACGATGTAGCCCGCGCGGCCTGACGGCGGGATTGCGCCGGGATTGGCCGGGATTGGCCGCGCGGCGCCGGGCATCGCGTATTAAAGAAACCTGAATTTTGCGGCGATCGGGTTAGCGGTATGCGCCGGGTGGCTAGCGTCGCCGCCAGGGCGAAGCGGGTCGTCGCCGATGACCGAGCGCAACAAGCCGGGGCCGGGGAGGTCGCGATGACGACTGATCGGATGCGCCCCCTGGGCGCGATGCTGTGCGCCGCGGTGCTGGGCACGGCGTCGGTGCTGTCCTCGGCGGCGGTCTACGGCGTGGACCAGCTGGCGATTCGGCTGCGGCTGCTGGCCGACCAGGGCTGGATCATGAACGGAACCGGCCAGCCCGATCCCACCGTCGGGCCCTACCTCGGCCAGATCCTCGCCGGATACCTGCAGCCGTCATCGCCGCACTTCCCCGACCAGCCGACGTTCGCCGGCTACTCCTTTCAGGGCCTGACCACGCCGGAGCAGTTCTGTCCGTTCGTGTGCATCCCGGGCCAGCCGCCGATGGACTTCGGCGTCTCGCTGAACACCGGTGTGGGCCTGCTGGATCAGGCCATCCTGGCGCCGTTGCTGGCCGGCGACAACGTGACGGTGTTCGGCTACTCGCAGAGCGCCGCCATCACGACGATCGAGATGAACAGTCTGATCGCCAACGCCGGCACCGCCGGTTACCCGACCCTGGATCAGCTGGGCAACATGCACGTCGTCCTGATCGGCGACCCGAACAATCCGATCGGCGGCATCCTCGATCGCTTCGAATTCCCCGGCGACCAGCACCTGCCGTTCGTCAACATTCCGCTGAGCCTGGAGGCCACCCCCACCGACCACATCGCGTCCGACATCTACACCGGCGAGTACGACGGCTGGGCCAACTTCCCGCAGGATCCGACCAACCTCCTGGCCGTCGTCAACGCCCTGATCGGCATCCTGACCGTGCACCCGTACTACCCGGACTACACCGCCGAGCAGCTGGCCAGCGCCGTCAACGTCGGCACGATCGGCGACGCGAACTTCTACATGATCCCGCAGAATCTGCCGATCCTGCAGTTCATGTTCAACGGCGGGACAGCCGGGCAGTTCTTCGGCGACTTCTTCTCGCCCTGGGCTCGGCTGTTCATCGACTGGGGCTACGGCAACGCGGGCGACCCGGAGGTCAACGGCCTCTACCGGATCCCGGCCGGCGACTTCATCAACGGCAGCGCCTACCAGCAGGCATTCGGGGTGGCCGGCGGTCCATGGGCGATGACCCCGACCGGTGAGCTTTACGACGGATCCAGCGCGATGGGCCTGTTCGAGCGGATGGACCCGCTGCAGATGCTGGCCGGTGTTCAGAACGCACTGATCCAGAGCCTGGTCGGGCCGTGGGCCGACGTCGCGGCCGCGGCCAGTGGCGGCGTCCTCACCGCCGGTGACATCGGCACCATCACCGGCATCACCGATTTCCTGCAGACCATCACCGGCTACGACCTGGTGAACTCGCTCGACCAGTTCCTGATCAACGGCTGGAGCGCCCTGGCCGATGCACTGAACCTGGGCGCCGTGCTGGGTCCCGACGCGCTGCTGAGCGGGGTGGGGGTGCCCGGTGACGGGCTGCTCGACCTGATCGGAGCGGGCTTCAGCGTCTTTAACTTCTTCGGCGCGTAGACCGGCGCGGGTCAGCAAACTCCGGGCGGATTCTCGCCGATTTGACAACACGCGTTTTCTCAAAGAAGGTCAATGCTTAATTCCACCTAATAGATTAATGTGCTCTTGGCAGGTGGAAGCACAAGATCACCGATGACGTATTCGAGGCGACCTGGGAGGTCTGCGATGACGGTTAGGCGAGTGCATCCGCTGGGGGCCACCTTGCTGGCCATGCTGTGCGCCGTCCTCCTGGGCATGTCGTCGCTGATGACTCCGGCGCTGGCGTCGCGGCTGGAGAAGATGATCGCCGACGTCGCGCTGCTGGCCGGCGAAGCCTGGATCATGACCGGCACCGGCCAGGCCGACCCCACGATCGGCAGCTACATGGACGTGGTGCGCGACTTCTACCTCCAGCCCGTAACCCCATGGTTCGCCGGGCAGACGACGTACGCCGGCTACGCGCTGAACGGCCTGACCACCCCCGAACAGTTCTGCCCGATCGTCTGCCAACCGCTGCCCATCCCACAGCTGAACTTCGGGGACTCGCTGGCGCAGGGCGTGGCCAACCTCGAGGGTGCGATCCGCCCCCAGCTGGAGGCCGGTGACGAAGTCACGGTGTTCGGCTACTCGCAGAGCTCCGTCATCGCCACCCTGGCGATGCACAACCTGCTCGCTAACGCGCCGGGCGGCGACTACGACCCGGACAACCTGCACTTCGTGCTGATCGGTGCCCCCAACAACCCCATCAGCGGCATGTTGACCCGGCTGAGCTTCCCGGACGGGTTCGACGGAAACATGCAGCACATTCCGTTCCTGAACATCCCGCTGGGCATCGACCCGACCCCGACCCTTCCGTTCGCGACCGACGTCTACAGCACCGAATACGACGGCTGGGCCATCTTCCCGCAGGACCCCACCAACCTGCTGGCCGTGATCAACGCGGTGATGGGGATCGGGGCGGTGCACAACGCCTACTTCACCGACAACCTCGCCAACGCCATCGACCTGGGCACGATCGGCAACACCAACTACTACATGCTGCCCGAGCAGCTGCCGATCCTCGGACCCCTCTACGGGCTCGGCGACATCGGCAAGTTCGCCGCTGACGCGCTGGCGCCCATCCTCAAGACGGTCATCGACTGGTCCTACGGCAACCCCGGTGCCCCGGACGCCGGAATCACCGTGAACGGTGTCGACCCGATCGGCGCGGCCGGGGCCTGGGCGGTCACCGCGACCGGCCAGTTGTCCGAGGACACCGGTGTCGCCGGGTTCCTGCTGCGGATGGACCCGCTGCAGATGCTGGCCGGACTGCAGTACGCGGGCGTGCAGAGCCTGACCAACACCATCAATAACCTGCTGGACTTCGCCGGGCAGGGCCCGCTGTCGGACTCGGTCGTCGAGACGCTGCTGTCGGGCTACAACCTGA
Source organism: Mycolicibacter heraklionensis (assembly GCF_019645815.1). Lineage (NCBI taxonomy): Bacteria > Bacillati > Actinomycetota > Actinomycetes > Mycobacteriales > Mycobacteriaceae > Mycobacterium > Mycobacterium heraklionense. The sequence goes on along the minus strand of NZ_CP080997.1, from coordinate 3,720,735 downwards.
CGCTCGGCCTGGACCAGGCGCTGCTCACCGGATGGCAGGACCTGGCCACCCAGTGGAACGTGGTTGACGTGCTCGGGCCCGACGCCATCTTCAACGGTGCGCCGTTGATCTCCGCGCAGCCGCTGCTGGACCTGCTCGGGGTTGGCTTCAGCCTGGTCAACCTTCTCGACGCCTGACCCATGCTTCGCCGGCGCCCGCCCGGGGCGGTGCTGCTCGCGGCGGCCGTGCTGGTGGCGGGTTCGGGGCTGGGCGTGGCGAGGCTCGGCGCCCAGGACCGGCATGACGTCACGCTGCTGGCCAACGAGGGCTGGATCATGGGGCCGACCAGCATTCCCGACCCCACGGTCGGCGGCTACCTGGACGCGGTGTTGGACCTGTTCCTGCAGCCGGCCTCGCCGTGGTTCCCGGGGCAGCCGACCTTCCCCGGGTACCAGTTCGAAGGACTGGTCACCCCCGAGCAGTTCTGCCCGCTGGTGTGCCTGCCGCCGCCGAATCCGTATCTGACCTTCGCCGAGTCGGTGGCGCGCGGCGTGGAGATCCTGCGCGCCGCGTTGGCGCCCCAGCTGGCCGCCGGCTCGGACGTCACGGTGTTCGGCTACTCACAGAGCGCCACTATCTCCACCCAGGAGATGATCAACCTGCTGGCCAACCCGCCGGGCGGCGGCTACGACACGGACAACCTGAACTTCGTGCTGATCGGCAATCCCAGCAACCCGCTCGGCGGCGTCCTGACCCGGTTCCCGGCGTATCCGCTGTTGGGCGACCAGCCGGTGCATCTGCCCTTTCTGGGCATCCCGTTGAGCATCGGACCGACCCCGACGAGCGGGTTCGACACCGACATCTACACCGGTGAGTACGACGGCCTGGCCAACTTCCCGCAGGACCCGGCCAACCTGCTGGCCATGGTCAACGCGCTGATCGGCACGGCGACAGTGCATTTCTCTTACATCGACTTCGACAACCTGGCCGACACCATCGATCTCGGCAGGGTCGGGGATACCGACTTCTACCTGATTCCCCAGCAGCTGCCGATCCTGTGGCCGCTCTACCAGCTCGGGGATGTCGGCAAGGTGATCGCGGACGCGCTGGCGCCGATGCTGAAACTGGTCATCGACTGGGGCTACGGAAATCCGGGCGACCCGTTCGTGGGCGTCAACGGCACAGACGCCGTCGGGCCCTGGGCCGTCACCGCCGGCGGGCATCTGGCCGACGGCTCCGACGTAGCCGGCTTCCTGTTGCGGATGGACCCGCTGCAGATGCTGGCCGGCCTGCAGTACGCCGGGGTGCACAGCTTCGTCGATCCGATCAACGACGTGTTGGGTTTCGCCGGGCAGTCGCCGCTGTCGGATTCGTTCGTCGATGCGCTGCTGACCGGCTACCACGTCACCAATGCCGTGGACGCCTATCTGCTCAACGCGTGGAACGAGCTGGCGGTGTCGCTGAACGTCGCCGATTGGCTGGGCCCCGACGCCGTCTTCAACGGCGAGCCGTTGATCTCGCTTGCGCCGATGCTGGAGATGGGCGCGGTGGTCTTCGAGATCCTCAACTTCCTCGGCGCATGACCCGTAGGGTCCCAGGCGTGGATGTGTGCGTCGTCGACCACCCGTTGGCCGCGGCGCGGTTGACCGCACTGCGCGACGAGCGCAGCGACAACGCGGCGTTCCGGTCGGCACTGCGGGAGCTGACCTGGATGCTGGTCTACGAGGCCACCCGCGACGCGCCCCGCGAGGACATCGACGTGCGCACCCCGCTGACCGGCACCGTCGGGGTGCGGCTGGCGCGGCCGCCGCTGCTGGTGCCGGTGCTGCGTGCCGGGCTGGGCATGGTGGACGCGGCGCATGCCCTGATTCCCGAAGCCGACGTCGGTTTCGTCGGCGTGGCGCGTGACGAGGCCACCCACCAGCCGGTTCCGTATCTGGCATCGCTGCCGGCGGACCTGAGCGCGACACCGGTCATGGTCCTCGACCCGATGCTGGCCACCGGCGGCTCGCTGGTGCACACCCTGGGGCTACTGCTCGATCGCGGCGCAACCGACATCACCGTGCTGTGCGTGGTGGCGGCGCCGGAAGGCGTTGCGGCGCTGGCGGAAGCGGCACCGGGGGTGCGGCTGTTCACCGCCACCGTTGACGACGGGCTGAACCAGAACGCCTACATCGTTCCGGGCCTCGGCGATGCCGGCGACCGCCAGTTCGGGCCGCGCTGAGATCCCCACCGTCACACCAGTAACCGGCGGGCGGGTATGCGGTTGTTGCCCACCTTTGAGCGACAACCGTTGTTGCGTTGGTGGAGTCAGCCCTCCCGGCATCCGTTGTCGCTCAAAGGCGGGCGAACATCACACCCCGTCGGGCTGGTGGCAGGTGAGCCGGGCGCGGCGGCTGGTGACAAGTGGGGTGAATGAGGCGCTACCAGGAGCGGACCGCGTCGGCGACGGCCGCACAGACCCGCTGCGCCTCGGCGCGGCCCGCGGCAAGGTCATCCGACGGCGGCCGGGCGACCTCGAGATAGCACTTGAGCTTCGGCTCGGTGCCCGATGGTCGCACCACCACCCGTACCGAGTTGCCGTCATGCTCGCCGGTGAACTCCAGCGCGTCGGTGACAGGGCCGCTGCGGTGCAGCAGATCGCTTGCGGTGACGGCGAATCCGGCCAGCATCTCGGGCGGATCGGTGCGCAGCCGGGCCATCACCGCGGCCGCCTCGGCGGGGCTGGCGACCCGGCGCGACACTGCGTCGGTGACGTGCACACCGTGCCGACGGGCCAGTTCGTCGAGCGCTTCGGGAATGGAGCTGCCCCGATCCCGCAGTGCCGCAATCAGATCACCGACCAGCACCGCGGCGCTGATGCCGTCTTTGTCGCGCACCGCATCCGGGTCGACGCAGTAGCCGATTGCCTCCTCGTAGGCGAAAACCAGGGTGGCACCGGGCAGGCCGTCATCGGCTCGCGCCAGCCATTTGAACCCGGTCAGCGTCTCCACATGGTGGGCGCCGTAGCGCTGCGCGATGCGTACCAGCATCCGCGACGACACCACGCTACTGGCCACCACAGCGCCGGCTGCTCGGCCGGCGGGTAGCCGCGACAGCAGGTAATCGCCCAACAGCCAACCGGTTTCGTTTCCGGTCAGCATCCGCCAACCGTCCGGGCCGACGATGCCGACCGCGCATCGGTCGGCATCGGGGTCGAGGGCGATCGCGACGTCGGCGTCGACCTCGGCGGCCAGCTCCAGCAGAGCGTCGGTGGCGCCGGGCTCTTCCGGGTTGGGAAAGGTCACCGTGGGAAAATCGGGATCGGGGTCGAATTGGGTTTTCACCGTGTGGATATCGGCCAATCCGGCGGCGCGCAGTACCTCGACCGCAACCTTGCCGCCCACGCCGTGCAGCGGTGTCAGCGCCACCCGAACCCGACCGCCGTGCCGCCGCACCGCAGCGGCCCGCCCGATGTAGCGCGCGATGAGCTCATCTCCGGCCGGTGTGACAGGACGCCGGGCAATCGTGTCGGCCGGGGGAGCGGCGGCCATTGCTGCCTCGATCTCGGTGTCGGTCGGCGAGACGATCTGCACGCCGCCGTCGAAGTACACCTTGTAGCCGTTGTCGGTCGCCGGGTTGTGCGAGGCGGTGATTTGGATGCCGGCTGCCGCGCCGGTGTTGCGCACCGCGAACGCCACCACCGGCGTCGGGCACGGCTCAGGCAGAAGCAACACCGAGAATCCCGCGCCAGCAAGCACTTCGGCCGTCGCGATGCTGAATTGCGCCGAGCCGTGACGCGCGTCACCGCCGACCACCACCGTCGAACCCATTCGGTGATGAGCGGCGAGCACCCGCGCCACCGCCCAGCTGGCGCGCAGCACCACGGCGAGGTTCATCGCGTCCGGCCCACCCCGCACCGGACCGCGCAGCCCGGCGGTGCCGAACCGCAGCGGCGCCGCGAACCGGGCGGCCAACTCATCGGGGCTGCACGCTGCGAGCTCCGCGGCGGTCACCGGGTCGGGATCGTGGGCGATCCATTCCTTGGGAGTCACCTGTCAATTGTGGCAAGCGGCTAGTCGACACGTGTCAACTACTTGCTACGCTGCCCCGGTTTGTGCCCGATATGACTGGAGTGCCGGTGACCGATTCGACGTCCTTGCTGGCGAGAGTTTCAGCTGCCTCGCCTGTGAGCTGGCGAAACATGATGCCGGTAGGCATCGTGGTGGCCGTCGCGGCCGTCGTGCACCTGGCGGTCGCCACGCACTACGGCTGGCATACCGACGAGTTCTACTACGTGATCTGCGGTCAGCATCCGGCGTGGGGATACTTCGACCACCCGCCGCTGGTGCCGCTGCTGGCCCGGGTGGCGGCTCTGGGCGGCTTGTGGGGGCTGCGGCTGTTGGCCATCGCCATACACCTGAGCTGCATCGTGCTGGCGGCGCAGTTGGCGGCCGAATTCGGCGGTCGGCGGGTGGCGCAGGTGATCACCGCGGCCGCCGTGGCGGCCAGCCCGTTGTTCATGGGTGCCGCGATGTTCTTCGGGACCACCGTGGTCGACCAGCTGGTCTGGATCGCGGTGCTGGTGCTGGTGACGCGGGCGCTGCGGATCGGAACGACGTTGGCCTGGCTGCCGGCCGGCGTGGTGGCCGGCATCGGGTTGGAGGCCAAACAGACCGTCGTGTTGCTGCTGATCGGCATCGGGGTCGGTTTGGCGATCTTCCGGCGTGATGCGCTGCGCGGCTGGGGTCCCTGGGCGGCGGGCGCGGTGGCGGCGGTCTTGGCGGCTCCGAACCTGATCTGGAACGCCGCCCATGGCTGGCCGAGTCTGACGTTCGCCCACGCCATGTCCGTGCGCATGGGCGGCTCGGTGGGGTCACTGTCCCAGATGCCCCTCCTTGTCTTGCTTTACGCCGGCCCGCTGTTGATAGTGCTGTGGTTGATCGGTATCGGCTGGCTGGCCTCCCCGGCGGGGGCGGATCACCGCTGGGCGCTGGCAGTACCGGTGGCGGTGGTGGTGTTGGTCATCATCAGCGGTGGGCGCTGCTACTACGTGGGCCCCGTGTTCGCGGTGCTGTTCGCCGCCGGCGCGATGCGTATCGAAGCCGCGAACCCCGACCGGCTGCCGCCGGGGTGGGCAGTTGCGCTTGTCGGTCTGTTCGCCGGCGCGGCCATGCTCTGCCTGCCGATGCTGCCCGTGACGGCCGCCGATTCGCTGCGCAAGGTCAATCCCATTCCGCTGGAGACCTACGGCTGGCCTGCTTTCGTCGACGAAGTCGCGGCTGCCGCGGCGTCGCTGCCCGACGATGTGCCGATCTTCGCCAGCGACTACGGCGAAGCCTCGGCACTGCGAATCTTCGGGCCGTCAGCGGGTATCAATCGTCCGGTGGTCAGCGGCGACAGCAATTACGCACTGTGGGGCCCGCCGCCCGGTGACGCAGCCACGGTGCTGTGTGTCGGGAGATTCCCGGTCCGCAAGCTCACGCAGTACTGGGAGCACGTGACCTATCTGGCGTCGATCAAGATCCCCGGTGGTGTGCACAACGGGTTGCACGGAGCCCACATCTACCTGTGTGAGCAGCCGCGGGGCAGCTGGGCCGCGATGTGGCCGCGGATGCGCCACAGCTCCGGTGTTCCGTACTGAACCTGTTGACTGCGGCAAGCGTCGAGTGGACAGGTGTCAACTACTTGCTACCATGCCCGGGTCTGTACTGCTTGACGATGGAGAGCCGGTGATTCGCTCGACAGCCGTGCCGGGGCGTCGTTCCACCGACTCGTTGGTGAGTCGCCGAACGCTCGTGCCGGTAGGCATCGTGATGGCCGTGACCGCCGTCGTCCACGGGGCCTTCGCCATGAACTACGGCTGGCACCCCGACGAGTTCTACTACGTGATCTGCGGCCAGCACCCGGCCTGGGGATACTTCGACCACCCGCCGCTGGTGCCGCTGCTGGCCCGGGTGGCTGCCCTGGGCGGCCTGCTGGGGCTTCGGCTGTTGGCCATCGCGATACACCTGGGCTGCATCGTGCTGGCTGCGTTGCTGGCCGCAGAACTGGGCGGTCGGCGGGTGGCGCAGGTGATCACCGCGGCGGCCGTGGCCGCCAGCCCGCTGTTCATGGGTGCCGCGATGTTCTTCGGGACCACCGTCGTCGACCAGCTGATCTGGATCGCGGTGCTGGTGCTGGTGACGCGGGCGCTGCGGATCGGAACGACGTTGGCCTGGCTGCCGGCCGGCGTGGTGGCCGGCATCGGGCTGGAGGCCAAACAGACCGTCGCGTTGCTGCTCATCGGCATCGGGGTCGGTCTGGCGATCTTCCGGCGTGATGCGCTGCGCTCGCCGGGACCATGGCTGGCCGGCTCCGTCGCGATTTCATTGGCGGTCCCGAACCTGATCTGGAGCGCGGCACACAGCTGGCCGAACCTGGAATTCGCCCACGCGATGTCGGTGCGGATGGGCGGCCCGGCGGGATCGCTGACCCAGCTTCCCCTGCTGCTGCTCTTGTACGCAGGCCCGCTGCTGGTGCTGCTGTGGGTGATCGGGGCACGGTGGCTGGCGTCCGATGATGCTCGCGAGTACCGCTGGATGCTGGCGGTGCCGGTGGTCGCGTTGGTGCTGTGCGTCGTCACCGGCGGTCGCTGTTACTACGCGGGCCCGGCGCTGGTCGCGTTGTTCGCCGCCGGGGCGGTTTGGATCGAAAGCGAGAACCCCGACCGGCCGCCGCGCGGCTGGGCGATTGCGCTGGTCGCGCTGTTCGCCGGCGCGGTGGTGTTCTGCCTGCCGGTGTTGCCGCCGGCGAACGCCACAACACTGCGGAAGGTCAACCCCATTCCGATGGAGACCTACGGGTGGCCGCAGTTCGTCGATCAAGTGGCGACTGCCGCCGCTCCACTGCCCGCCGACGTACCGATCTTCACCAGCAATTACGGCGAAGCCTCGGCCCTGCGAGTCCTCGGGCCGGCGGCCGGCATCAACCGTCCGGTGGTCAGCGGCGACAGCAGTTACGCCCAGTGGGGGCCGCCGGCCGGCAGCGCCGACACCGTGCTGTGCGTCGGCCGATTCCCGGTCGCGAAGTTGACCCAGTATTGGCGGCACGTCACCTACCTGACGTCGATCAGGTTTCCCGCCGGGGTGCGCAACGGGGAGAGCGCCGCGAAGATCTATCTGTGCGAGCAGCCGGTGGGCAGCTGGGCAGCGATGTGGCCCCGCATGCGGCACAGCTCAGGAGTGAGCTACTGACCTGAGGGGGCAGGCAGCAGCGCGATCACGTCGGCGAGCAGCGCACCCATGCGGGCCGCCGATTCCCGCCCGGCGGCCAGCACCTCGGCGTGGCTGAGCGGCTCGCCGGTGATCCCGGCTGCCAGGTTGGTCACCAGCGACAGGCCCAGGACCTGGGCGCCGGCCGCCCGGGCGGCGATGGCCTCGTGCACGGTCGACATGCCCACCAGGTCGGCTCCCAGGGTACGCAGCATCCGGATTTCGGCGGGGGTCTCGTACTGCGGGCCGGGCATCCCGGCGTAGACGCCCTCGGCGAGCGTGGGGTCGACTTGGTGGGCCAGCGCGCGCAGCGACGGGGTGTAGGCGTCGACCATGTCGACGAAGCGCGCCCCTTCGAGGGGGGAGCGCCCGGTCATGTTCAGATGGTCGCTGATCAGCACCGGTTGGCCGACGTGGTAGCTGGTCCGCAGGCCGCCGGCCGCGTTGGTCAGCACCACGGTGTTCGCGCCGGCCGCGACGGCCGTGCGTACCGGGCGCACGACGTCGGCGAGCTGATGGCCCTCGTAGGCGTGGATCCGGCCGACCAGCACCAGCACCCGGTGCGTGCCGATCTGCATCGACACCAGCTCGCCGGTGTGGCCCGCCGCGGTCGGCGCACTGAACCCGGGCAGGTCGGCCATCGGCAGGGCCGCAGTCGGGGTGCCGAGGGCTGCCACCGCGGGTGCCCACCCGGAACCCAGCACGACCGCCACGTCGTGCGTCTCGACGCCGGTGCGCCGGGCCACGACCGCTGCCGCCTGTGTTGCCAGCGGTACCGTCACAGGCACTGAGTTTAGTAGCGCTCCGCGATGGGATACTGCCTGAATGTCTCCAGCTCCCGTGTCGCACGCCGTCGAGGCGTGGCTGGCAGCCCATGCCGAGGAATTGGTGGCATGGCGACGGCACCTGCACCGCCACCCGGAGTTGAGCCGGCAGGAGTTCGCCACCACCCAGTTCATCGCCGAGCGTCTCGCCGGAGCCGGCCTCAATCCCAAGGTGCTGCCCAGCGGAACCGGCTTGACCTGCGACTTCGGCCCAGAGGACGGGCCTCGCGTTGCGTTGCGGGCCGATATCGACGCCTTACCGATGACCGAACAGACCGGGGCGCCCTACGCCTCGCTGGTGCCGGGGGTGACGCACGCCTGCGGTCACGACGCGCACACCGCGATCCTGTTGGGTGCGGCGCTGGCGTTGGCATCCGCGCCGGAATTGCCGGTCGGGGTGCGGCTGGTGTTCCAGGCCGCGGAAGAACTGATGCCGGGCGGCGCGATCGACGCGATCGCCGCGGGCGTGCTGAGCGGGGTCAGCCGAATCTTCGCGCTGCACTGCGACCCGCGGCTGGAGGTCGGCCGGGTGGCCACCATCCCGGGGCCCATCACCTCGGCGGCCGACACCATCGAGATCATGGTCACCGGTCCCGGCGGACACACCTCGCGACCGCACCTGACCGCCGACCTGGTCTATGGGCTGGGCACGCTGATCACCGGGCTGCCCGGTGTGCTGTCCCGGCGCATCGATCCGCGAAACAGCACGGTGATGGTGTGGGGTGCGGTGAATTCCGGTGCCGCGGCCAACGCCATACCGCAGTCGGGGCGCCTGGCCGGTACGGTGCGCACCGCCAGCCGGGACACCTGGGTGGCGATGGAGAGCATCGTCGAGGAGGCGGTGGCGTCCCTGCTGGAGCCGCTGAAGATCGAGCACACGCTGAACTACCACCGCGGCGTGCCGCCGGTGGTCAACGAAGCGGTGTCGACGCGGATGCTGACCCATGCGATCGAGGCCATCGGGCCCGAGGTGCTGGCCGAGACTCAGCAGTCCGGCGGCGGGGAGGACTTCTCCTGGTATCTGGAGCAGGTGCCCGGTGCCATGGGCCGGCTCGGGGTGTGGCCGGGCACCGGGCCGCAACTGGACCTGCATCAGCCGACATTCGATCTCGACGAACGGGCGCTGGCGGTCGGCGTGCGGGTGATGGCCGGCGTCGTCGACCAGGCCGGTCTGCTGTAGCACCTTTCTCGCGCCTTTCTCGCGAGGGTGCGTGTTTGCCCGCCGACACTCCGTGATTTCTGTACAACTGCGCACCCTCGTGGCGCTCACGGGTGTGCACAGTACGGAGGCTATCCACAGTTCATGCGGGACGATCTCGTCGAGGTAATCGCCGCAGTGGCCGCGCGCCGACGATCGCGGCATGGACCCTCGATTGCGTCAACTGCTCGACCGACAGGGCGGGGTGGTGACATCCGGTCAGGCGCTCGCTGTCATCACCCGACGCGGCTTGGCGGCGGAGCTGAAACATGGCCCATTGCAAAAGATTTGGTATGGAATCTACGGCGACGGCGAGTTGAGCGATGAACTCCGGTTGCGGGGACTGGACCTGGCCACCGGAACCAGTGTCGCGATCTGTTTGGGTACCGCGGCGGCGGCGTACGGTTTCGACACCGAGGAACCGGTCGATCTGCACGTACTCAACCCGCCGAACCAACAACTGCGCCCGGCCGATGGGCTTGTGGTGCACCGTCGTGAGGGTGCACCGCTGAGTGAGGTGGCGGGCCGGCCGGCGACTGCCCCGGCGTGGACCGCGATCGAAGTCGCTCGCAGCCTGCGGCGGCCACGCGCGCTGGCAACGCTGGACGCGGCACTGCGCAGCGGCACCTGCTCCCGCGGCGAGCTGCAACGGGCCGCCATCCGGCAGGCGGGCCGTCGGGGCATCGTGGCCGTGCGCGAACTCCTGCCACTCGCCGACCCGCGCGCGGATTCCGCGATGGAGAGCGAGTCGCGGCTGATGATGATCGAGGGCGGCCTGCCGCTGCCGGTACTGCAGTATCAGGTCGTGGACCGCGATAACCGGACCTGGCGTCTCGATTTCGCCTGGCCCGAGCAGCGGGTCGCGGTCGAGTACGACGGCGTCGACTGGCACGAGGGGCCGGCTGCGTTCGTCTACGAGCGGCAGCGGCGCGCGGCGTTGGAGGAGATGGGCTGGGTGGTGATCCCAATCATCGCCGACGACGTTCGGCGCCGACCTTGGCAGACGGTCCGACGTATCGAGACGCACTTGGCGCGTGCTGCAGCCTGACGGCGAAATGGAGCGCGCGAGGGTGCACGGTTGGACAGATATTGCCGCGTGTCGGCGGGCAAACACGCACCGTCGCGGGAAGGGGAGCCAGCAAAGGAAAACTAGCTGCCGGGGCCGATGTTGCGGGCCGGTCGGGTCTGCAGGTTGCGCACGTATTCGTCTGGCGCACCGGCGATCTGGGCGGCCTCGGCCACCACGCCGAGATACCGCGCCGACGGCAGCCCGCCCTCCCAGGCGTCCACCACGTACAGCCAGGCGAGCACCGGTTCGGGGGCAGCGTCGGCGGGGTCCGACGTGATGCCGTCCACCCGGTCCACCCGGAGGCGGATCTTCTTGTGGATGCCGAACTCCGAGCCCTCCCAGCTGTCCATGTTCTTCTCGTCCTCGGGGGTCACGTCGTAGAGCACGACGAAAACACTCGAGTCCGGGTCCTCGACCACGGTCGCCAGGGCGCCTTCCCAGCCGATGTCCTCGCCGGCGAACGTGAGCCGCCAGCCGTGTAACCAGCCGGTGCCGGTCATCGGGGAGTGCGGTGCCCGCTGCAGCATCTGCTCGGGATGCATGTTCGACCCGTAGGCGGCGTAGAGCGGCACGGCAGAAAGCTTAAACGTCGCGCCCCGGATAGGTTAGTCGCTGTGACTTCTCCCTCGACGCGCATCGTGATCGTCGGCGGCGGCCCGGCGGGCTATGAGGCCGCGCTGGTCGCGGCGGCCAAGGGCCCGGAGGCGGTCTCGGTGACGGTGGTCGACGCCGACGGCCTCGGCGGCGCCTGCGTGTTGTGGGACTGCGTGCCGTCCAAGACCTTCATCGCCTCCTCCGGGGTCCGCACCGAGCTGCGACGCGCCCCGCACCTGGGCTTCGACATCCATTTCACCGACGCCGAGATCGAACTGGACAAGATCCACGAGCGGGTGAAGTCCCTGGCCGCGGCGCAGTCCGCCGACATCCGCACGCAACTGCTCAACTCCGGCGTCGACGTCATCGCGGGCCGGGGGGAGCTGATCGACCCCGAACCCGGTCTGGCGCACCACCGGATCCGGGTCACCGAGCCGCATCAATCCAGCGGTGCGCAACGCGTGCTCGACGCCGACGTCGTGTTGATCGCCACCGGCGCCAGCCCGCGCACGCTGCCCGGCGCCGAGCCCGACGACGAGCGAATCCTGACCTGGCGGCAGCTCTACGACCTGCACACACTGCCCGAGCACCTGGTGGTGGTGGGCTCCGGCGTCACCGGTGCGGAGTTCGCCAACGCCTACACCGAGCTCGGGGTGAAGGTGACGGTGGTGGCCAGCCGGGACCGGGTGCTGCCGCACGAGGACCCCGACGCGGCCCGGGTGCTGGAGAGTGTGTTCGCCGAACGTGGCGTCACCCTGGTCAAGAACGCCCGGGCCGCCTCGGTGACACGCACGGGAGACGGCGTGCTGGTCACCATGACCGACGGCCGCACCGTGGCGGGCAGTCACGCGCTGATGACGGTCGGGTCGGTGCCCAACACCTCCGGTCTGGGCCTGGAGCGGGTCGGGATCGAGCTCGGGCCGGGCAACTACCTGCAGGTGGACCGGGTGTCGCGGACGTCGGTACCCGGGATCTACGCCGCGGGGGACTGCACCGGGTTGTTGCCGCTGGCGTCGGTGGCGGCCATGCAGGGCCGGATCGCGATGTATCACGCGCTGGGTGATGCGGTGGCCCCGATCCGGCTGCGCACGGTGGCGGCGGCGGTGTTCACCCGGCCCGAGATCGCCGCGGTGGGGGTGCCGCAGTCGCAGATCGACGACGGCACGGTGCCCGCCCGCACCGTCATGCTGCCGTTGCAGACCAATGCCCGGGCCAAGATGAGCCGGATGCGGTACGGCTTCCTCAAGCTGTTCTGCCGGCCGGCCACCGGAACGGTGATCGGCGGGGTGGTGGTGGCACCGATCGCCTCCGAGCTCATCCTGCCGATCGCGCTGGCGGTGCAGAACCGGATCACGGTGGCGGACCTGGCCCAGACGCTGGCGGTGTATCCGTCGCTGTCGGGTTCGCTCACCGAGGCCGCCCGTCGGCTGATGACGCACGACGACCTGGACTGAAACAGCCGGGATGAAGCGAGCGTCACACTCGGCCGGAGCACCAAGCCACGTAGCCTGGCACTCGTGAGCACGCTGGGACCCGACCAACGAGCACGAGCCTGGGAACGACTGGGCAGTGAGCAGTTCGACGTAGTGGTGATCGGTGGTGGTGTGGTGGGCGCCGGCTGCGCGCTCGACGCGGCCACCCGCGGCCTGAGGGTGGCGCTGGTCGAGGCGCGTGACTTCGCCGCCGGGACGTCGAGCCGAAGCTCGAAGATGTTCCACGGTGGCCTGCGCTACCTCGAGCAGCTGGAGTTCGGCCTGGTGCGCGAGGCGCTGCACGAACGCGAGCTGTCGCTGACCACCCTGGCGCCGCACCTGGTCAAGCCACTGCCGTTTCTGTATCCCTTGACCCGGCGGTGGTGGGAGCGGCCGTACGTGGCCAGCGGCATCTTCCTCTACGACCAACTCGGCGGAGCGAAATCGGTTCCCGCGCAACGGCATCTGACTCGCGCCGGCGCACTGCGGCTGTGTCCGGGGCTGAAGCGCAGCGCGTTGATCGGCGGCATCCGCTACTACGACACCGTCGTCGACGACGCCCGCCACACCCTGACCGTCGCGCGCACCGCGGCGCACTACGGGGCGGTCATCCGCACCTCCAGCCAGGTCGTAGCGCTGCTGCGCGAAGGCGACCGGGTGACCGGAGTGCGGGTCCGTGATTCCGAGGACGGCGAAGTCACCGAGGTCCGGGGACATGTGGTGGTCAATGCCACCGGGGTGTGGACCGATGAGATCCAGGCGTTGTCGCGCCAGCGCGGCCGGTTCCACGTCCGGGCTTCCAAGGGCGTGCACATCGTGGTGCCGCGGGACCGGATCGTTTCGGAAGCGGCGATCATCCTGCGTACCGAGAAGTCGGTGCTGTTCGTCATCCCATGGGGCACCCACTGGATCATCGGCACCACCGACACCGACTGGAATCTGGACCTGGCCCACCCCGCGGCCACCAAGGCCGACATCGACTATCTCCTGACCCACGTCAACACCGCGCTGGCCACGCCGCTGACGCACGCCGACATCGAAGGCGTGTACGCCGGGCTGCGACCGCTGCTGGCGGGCGAGAACGACGACACCTCCAAGCTGTCGCGTGAGCACGCGGTGGCCGTTCCGGCGCCGGGCCTGGTGGCGATCGCCGGCGGCAAGTACACCACCTACCGGGTGATGGCCGCCGACGCGATCGACGCCGCCGCCGAGTACATCCCGACGCGGGTGGCGCCCTCGATCACCGAGAAAGTTCCGCTGTTGGGCGCCGACGGCTACTTCGCGCTGGTCAATCAGGCTGAACACGTCGGCGCTCACCAGGGCCTGCACCCCTATCGGGTGCGCCACCTGCTGGACCGTTACGGCTCGATGATCCACGACGTGCTGGCGGTGGCCGAGGGGCAGCCGGATCTGCTGGATCCGATCGCCGAGGCGCCCACCTATCTGAAGGTGGAAGTCGCCTACGCGGCCGTCGCCGAGGGCGCACTGCATTTGGAGGACGTGCTGGCCCGCCGGACCCGGATCGCCATGGAGTACGCCCATCGCGGGGTGAACTGTGCGCGTGAGGTCGCCGAGGTGATGGCGGCGGTGCTCGGGTGGGACGACGCCGACATCGACCGGGAGGTGGCCATCTACATCGCCCGGGTGGAAGCCGAGATCCTCTCGCAGGAGCAGCCCGATGACGCATCCGCGGATGCGCTGCGGGTCAGCGCCCCCGAAGCGCGGGCCGAAATACTGGAGCCGATTCCGCTTACCTGAACAGAATGTCATTACTACGGGTATGGTTCAGGGAATCTTTCCGGACATTTAGGTTGATATCAGCATTCACATGTGTTTGACACACATTTCTGACAGGGCTACTTTCTGCCCATGAGCTGGATCACATGGGGGATCCGGGCTTGGGGAAGGGGCGGCTCATGTCGGGTGGGATCGGGGTGTGGCGCTCTCGCGAGCTCTCGGTAAGGGGCGGCGCCCTAATCGCCGCCGCCGTCGTCGCCGGGGCCGGCCTGCTCGGTGTCGGTGCGGCCGGGCCACGACTCCCCAGCCCGTTGAGCGCCTCGGCGCAGCACCAAGTGATGCTGACGGCCTATCCGACGTTTACGCAGAGTCTGCAGACCCTGCTCGACACCATGTCCCTCGGGGATCTCAACCAGGTGCTGGCGGCGCTGGGGGATGTGCCCGGGACCAGCACGCCGCTGAGTGTCAGCGCGGATGTGTCGGCCCTGCTGGCGGCGTTCAACCCGGACGGCACCACCCTGGCCGGCATCGCCGACATCTTCGGGATATCGCTCACCGAGCCGCTCTACAGCTCGAACCCCGCGGTCCCATCGTTGTTGGGCACCGGCAGCCTGTTCCTGGTGGATGGCGTGCCGATCGGCAATGTGGACCTCGGCGACCTGGTGGACGTCGTTCTGGGCGACGGTGCCGGTACGCACTCGCTGACCGATCTGGCCAACGCGGTGGGCCTGGGATCGCTGCTCGGTCAGTTCGCCAGCATGATCAACGCGCTGGGCATGGACAACCTGAACGTTGAGAACTGCACCTTGACCTGCGGCGCCCTCCTCAACATCACCAGCCATCCCGATCTGACGGTCAACAGCTCGCTGGTCGACTGGTTGAGCGGGATACTGACTGTTCCCACCACCGACGTCACCCAACACGCGTTCTCGGGTCTGGGCTCGACCACGGTTGTGGCGGGCAGCGCCTACACGCTGGGCGAGTACCTGCACATCTTGCCCGTCAGCTCTACCAACAGCACCACCATGGATAACGCGACCCTGGCGCTGCTGTTCAGCCTGAACCCCGTCCAGACCTGGGACAAGTACCTCGACGGTCTCCCGTTCGGCGGGACGCTGCTGGACCCCTCCGGTGAAACATGGGGTGAGCAGAGCCTGGGCACCTTCCTGGCCAGCTTCCTGCCCGACGACAGCACCTTGGTGATCACCGGCGACACGCCGGTCACCGACTTCTTGGAAGCTCTCGGCCTGCTGGCTCCCTAGCGGCCCCGCCTTTCTCGCCGCGCCCGGTCCGTCTGCGCGGACCGGGCGCGGCTTTTGTCTGAGTTCAAACGCGCGATAAACGCACCCGTAAATTTTCGCGACCGAGAAATAGTACTGCCGTGTGCGCATTTCGCTCTATAGCGCAAAATAGCTCAAGTATTTTTGCCCCGTAAATTTCATACCGATTGACTGCTTTGACGTGATGTTAATGCCCATTAGCCATCGGTCTGTCGCGTGCGACGATCGGCTGGGCTGAAAATCCCGAGAAAAGGCTGAACTTCTTGCTGCCGGCGGGCGGATTTCCGACCCGCGGCGCATTGCCTGTGGTCGTTGCGGGTCCGACTCCGCCATCTCGATGAGCTGGCAATTTGCTGTGTACTGACGTTGCTGGTGCCGAAAGATCTACCCCTGAAACCGTTGACACGAGACTGAGCACATAATAAGTTAATGGCGATGTGGGAATCGCATCGCCTTAATGCTCGATCCCAGAAGGGGGACCCATTCATGTCTACTTGTTCCACTGTCGCCACGCCGACGGGGCCGCGTGGTTTTGTGGTGAAAGCCGGTGCGCTAGCGGCCGGAACTGCATTTGCGGGTGCGGCTCTACTCGGCGGTACCGCGGTCGCTCCGACAATTACCGCCGGCCTTACCGCGTCGGTGCAACACGAGGTCATGCTGACCGCCAGCTTCCCGACGTTCAGCGAGAGCCTGCAGAGCCTGCTGAACGCCATCGACCTCGGCAACATGGGCCAGGTCTTGGGGATATTCGGCGATGACATCTCCACCACCTCGAGCCTCGCCGACCTGCTCGCGGCGCTGAACCCGGACGGCATGTCCCTGGACGACGCCACCCTGGGCATGCTCTCCACCGACATCACCGCGCTGCTCAACGATGTCGACTTCGGCGGGGCGCCACTGGGCTCGATTCCGATCGACAGTTTGATCGGCGGCTTCATCGGTGGCGACGGGGCCGCCACCGAACTCGGAACCTTGCTGGGTTACTTCGGTCTCGGTGAGTACGCCGGCCTGCTGAACATCCCGTTCACCGACTTCTCGCCCGAGATGACCGTGGCCCAGCTGCTCGACGTCCTGATGGGGATCGACGGCACCACCACGCTGAACGGCCTGCTGGCGCAGAACGGAATGGAAGACGCCACCATCGGCGGCCTGTTCGGGATCACCCCCGAGCAACTCGACGCGGGCTGGGACAAGTTCGTGGACAGCATGGTTGTCGGCGGCACGCTCGCCGACCCGGACGGCACCGGACTACTGGGCGACGAGACGCTGGGAGCCCTGCTGACCGCCTTGCTGGGGACGGGCGCCGACCCGGTGACCGACGCCACCACGCTGACCGCATTCTTGGACGACCTGGGCATCTTCGCCATGCTCGGGGTCAGCTGAGCCGGACCGCAACTCCGCGTCAACAAGCCACATCGGCCACAACCCCCCGACGGTTGTGGCCGATGTGTCGTTGTGGGCTGGGACGCCGCTCGGGGCGGGGAGCCCGCTGACCTGGCGGAATGTGCGGCTGTCCCGGTACGGTGGGCACCATGTCCGCGCAGCCCTGCCGCACCGGGATGCGTGCAGTTCCGCTACCGACCGACCGAGATCTACGGCCTCGGGGCACCAACGGCTACACCACCTGCTGGGGCAACAATGCCCACGGCAAGCTTGCCGGCTGCCCACCGGCGCACCACTGAGCCGCCACGTCCGACATCGTCGAGGTCCGAGATCTCTGGCCTCCGTCACTCGAATCAAAGGCTTTCCCTTGACCTCTGGTCGCCCCCCGCTTTTCGGCCGCGGATCTTCGGCCGAAGCCCGACGGCTTGCCGACGTGCTCCGCAAGGAGACCGTCGGTGGGGCGCTGTTGCTGCTCACCGCTACCGTCGCGATCGGGTGGGCCAACTCGCCATGGTCGGCTGTCTATTACCGGCTCGGCGACCTCACTGTCGGCCCGCGCGCCTGGCATTTGAATCTCCCGGTGTCGACATGGGCCGCCGATGGCCTGTTGGCGGTCTTCTTCTTCATGGTCGGCCTGGAACTGAAGTACGAAGTGCTCGCCGGCGACCTGCGTGACCCGCGTCGAGCAGCGCTTCCCGTCGTCGCCGCGGTCGGCGGAATGGTCATGCCCGCAGCGGTATTCGTCGCCGTCAACATCCACACCGGGGGCGGGGCGCTGCGCGGGTGGGCCATTCCCACCGCCACCGACATTGCCTTCGCCCTGGCCGTACTGGCCGTGATCTCGTCGCACCTGCCGTCGGCGCTGCGTACCTTCCTGCTGACCTTGGCTGTGGTGGACGATCTGTTGGCGGTCACCGTGATCGCGGTGTTCTACACCGATGACCTCAACCTCGCCGCTCTTGCGCTGGCGCTCGTCCCATTGGCGTTGTTCGCGGTGGCGGCCCGGCGTTTCGGAAACGCCGCGGTGCTGCTCCCGCTGGCCGCAGCCACCTGGTATCTGGTCCACGAATCCGGTGTGCACGCCACCATCGCCGGTGTGTTGCTCGGTCTGACGGTTCCCGTTCGCGAGTCGGCCAAGCGTAAGTCGGGGCGTCGTCGGCTGGACGCCAAGGACCTCGAGCACCGGATTCGCCCGCTGTCCGCCGGACTTGCGGTACCGGTGTTCGCGTTCTTCGCGGCAGGAGTGACCTTTGGTGGACTGCACGGATTGGCCGCATCCCTGCGTGATCCCGTCGCCGTCGGGATCGTCGCCGGCCTGGTCATCGGGAAAGCTGTCGGCATCGCCGGTGCCGCCGCGCTGACCGCCGCATTGACCCGGGCCGAACTCGACACCTCGCTGAAGTGGATCGACGTGGTGGCTCTGGCCTTACTCGGTGGCATCGGGTTCACCATTGCACTGCTCATCGGCGATCTCGCCTTCGCCGACCCCGTTCGCCGAGAACACGTCAAATTGGGCGTGCTGATCGGCACGCTGACCGCGGCGCTGCTGGCGGCGGTGCTGCTGACCATTCGCGACCGGGCCTACGCCCGCGATGCCGACAGTCCACAGTCCTTCGACCTCAAACCGCAATGACCCGCCGACGCCTCGCCCCGCTGCCGGCACGCGACGGCCTGGGCCCCGCCCGGCTGCGCCTGCACGGCGGCCCGGTCGCCGCCGAGCTGCTTAGCCGGTTCGGCGCGACTGCCGCGGCGAAAGTTGCTGCCGGAGAAGTGGTTACCGCAGATGGGGCGGTAGTGGACGACACCACGGTGTTGCCGGCCGGGGCACACGTCTTCTTGTATCGCGACCTGCCCGACGAGGTGCCGGTGCCCTTCGACGTCCCGGTGTTGCACCGTGACGCGAACCTGGTGGTGGTCGACAAGCCGCACTTCCTGGCGACCATGCCGCGCGGCAGCCATGTGGCCCAGACCGCGCTGGTACGGCTGCGGCGGGAGTTGGACCTGCCGGAGCTGAGTCCGGCGCACCGGTTGGACCGACTCACCGCCGGGGTCCTGCTGTTCACCACCCGCCGAGAGCTGCGTGGGCCCTATCAGACCCTGTTCGCCCGCGGCGCGGTGCGCAAGCAGTACCTGGCGCGGTCCTCCGCCGAGCCGACCGTCGCGTTTCCGCAGCTGGTTCGCAGTCGGATCGTCAAACAGCGCGGCTGCCTGCAGGCGCGTGAGGAACTGGGCGAGCCGAATGCCGAGACGCTGATCGCGTCACTGGGCGACGGCCGCTACCGGCTCACGCCGCGCACCGGACGCACCCACCAGTTGCGGGTTCACCTGGCTTCACTCGGGCTGCCGATCGACGGCGACCCGCTGTACCCGCAGGTCATCGATGTTGCCCCGGACGACTTCTCGCAGCCGTTGCGACTGCTGGCCCACCGGCTGGAGTTCGAAGATCCCTTCACCGGCCGGCTGCGCGGGTTCGTCAGCGAACGCAACCTCGACGCGAACTGACTCCGGCCGCCCCGGGTTTCGGCCCCGACCGTCCTGGGTACAGGAACACGACCAGAGCAGAAGGAGTCTGATTCTGATGAAGGCACACAGCAAGATGACGATCGCGGTGCTCGGCAGCGCAGTCGCGCTGGTGGCAGCCGGTTGCAATGGCACCAAAGAAGAGGGGCCGAGCACCACCACGACCACGACAACCACCACAACCACGACCGAGACGACACTCGAACCGGTACCTGGTGGGCCAGGACCGGAAAACCCGGGTGAGCCTGGCCCGACCGGTGGTGGCGAAGTTCCCGGTGGCCCGACCGGTGGTGGCGGGCCCGGTGGTGGCGGTGGTCAGATTCCCGGTGGCCCGACGGGTGGTGGCGGGCCCGGTGGCGGCGGTGGTCAGATTCCCGGTGGCCCGACCGGCGGTGGCGGGCCCGGCGGGGGCAGCGGCACGATCCCCGGTGGCCCCACCGGCTGGGGCGGACCCGGCGGCGGCGGGGGTTGCGTGCCCGGTGTGGGTTGCGGCGGGTGGCCGTGATCGAACACCGCTTCGGGTGCTGACAGCCGAAAGTCGGCCGGCGAGACAGCCGGCCGGCTTCGGTTGTCTCAGCGGCCGGAAGGTCTCGGCATCACCGCTGACATGACGAACACCAGAACCGAATCCGCTCGCCATTGCGGTCGGACTCCACAGCGGTACCACATCGCCGACACGGCAGACCGGCTCGGCCGTACACCCACAGCTGTCGGCCCGGCCGGGTGTCGCCGGTGGTGCAGCGCGACCATCGCAGCCGATTCGCCCACAACATCTCGCGTGCCCGCGATACCAGCCGACCCGGATCGTTCAGTTCCGCAACAGGCGTCGTCGGCAACCGGCCCACGATGAAGCACAACTCGTTGCAGTAGACGTTGCCGATCCCGGCCATCACCGTCTGATCCAACAGTGCCGATGCCAGTGGACGCTGAGGGTCGGCGATCAGGCGGTCTGCGGCCACAGTCGGATCCCAGTCGGCGCCGAGCAGATCCGGACCCAAGTGCGCGACGACGTCACCGTCATGGCGGCGATCCAGCACCTCCAGCACACCCAGATCGACGCCGGTGGCGCGAACAGGGCCGGCCTCCAGGATGATTCGCGCTCGATGATCGGCTGGCCGGCGTCCGATTCGCCAACTGCCCTCCATTTTCAGATGCGAATGGATGCTGGCCGGACCGACGCGGATGAACAGGTGCTTGCCGCGGCTGACCACCTCGTCGACCCGCTGTCCGCTCAGATCGATATCGGCGTACCGCGGGACCCGGACATCGCAGCGGGTCAAGGTCTTTCCCGCCAACGCGGTGGCCAGCACCGTCGCGGTGTGGAAAACGGTGTCCCCCTCGGGCATCAGCGCATCCGCAATCCGCGTGGCGTACGGGAGAACCCGGCCTCGGTCAACGCGTCCAGCGTCGGCGAATCGTGCAGCTCCAGTACCGGTACGCCGTCGACCCGCTCGATGAGAATCCCGTCGACCCGCCGATCGCTGATCAGCTGAGCCAATGCCCCGGCGGCGGCCTGCTGCGCCTCGGCGACACCGGCGAAGTTGAGCAGTGTGCGGCCACCCCGCTCGACGAACCACGCCAGTTCACCGTCGACCAGCACCACCAGCGCGCCTGCCTTGCGACCCGGCCGGGCCGTTCCCGGCTGCGCCGGCCAGCTCAGCGCCGCGCCGTACGGGTTGGCCGGGTCGGCGGCGGCCAGCGCGACCGCGTGGTAGTCCGGACGGGCCGGGTCGACACCGTCGAGGTAGCCACGCAGCCGGTCCACGGTGGAGGCCAGCGCGAACTGTGCTGCCCCCAACGACTCGATGAAATAGCCACGCTGGCATCGCCCGGCGTCCTCGAACGCGGTCAGCACCTTGTAAATGGTGGAAAAACCGCCCGGTACGGCCTCGACGGCCACCGCGCCGCGGGTCAGCACGCCGTAGCGGTGCAGCAACAGCTCGGCGGTGTGGTGTGCCCGCAGGGTGGAATCCTCTTCCGGTGCCGGCAGAGCCGACCAGCGTCCGGCTACCGTCGGGTCGGCGGCGCGGGCAGCGGCGTGCGCCACGCTGTAGCGACTGAGCCGGGGTGGGCGCCTGCTGCGGTGCGCCGGGGTGGCGCGCCGGGTGCCGGCCAGCACCGCGCGCACCGGAGCGAAGGTATCGCCGGTGACCCATCCCGCCCAGATCAGCTCCCACAGTGCGGCTTTCAGAGCCGCCTCGCTTGCGTCACCGCACAGTTGACGGAAGAAGAACGCACCGCCGCCGTGCAGGGCGTCCAAGACCATCCGGTGGGCCTCGGTGAATTCGACCGGCGCCCCGGGTGACAACGTCAGCGGCGCCGAATCGGCGGTGTGAAAGCTGATCCAGCCGTCGGTCGCCGGGGCGCTGCCGGCCGGGGCGCCCGCGCCCGACCAGAGCACCTCCCCGGAGGCCAGCAGTTCATCGAGCATGGCCGGTGAGTAGTCGCGCACCCGCGGGCCGAATATCAACGGCTCGACCGCCGACGCCGGCAGCGCTACGCCGGCCAGTTGCTCGATCACCCCGGCCAGCCCGTCGACACCGGTGGCGCCAGCACCGCCGATCTGCTGCCAGGCCGGCAGGAAGCGCCCGTAGGCGGCCGGCGACACCGGCTCGATCGCCGCGCGCAACGCGGCCAGTGACCGGCGCCGCAGGATCCGCAGCACCTCGGTGTCACACCACTGTTCGCCGGGGGAGTCCGGGAAGTCGGTGAACTCGCCACGCACCACCCGTCCGTCGGCGGCCAGTCGGCCCAGCGCATCGGCCGCCACCCGCACTCCCAGCCCGAACCGGTCCGCGGCCTGCCCGGTGGTGAACGGCCCCCGGGTGCGGGCGAAGCGGCCCAGCAGCTCGCCCAGCGGGTCTGCGACCGGTTCGGTGAAGCCCGTCGGCACCCCGGGCGGCACCGCAACGCCGAGGCCGTCGCGCAGCCGGCCGATGTCCTCGATCGTCACCCACCAGCGGTGCCCGCCGAATGCCACCGTCAGCACCCGCCGGGCGGCCAACAGATGTTCCAGCCAACCGCTCACCTGCGCACCTGCGGCCCGCTCGCTGATCTCGTCATTGGTGAGCGGACCGAGCAGCCGCAGCAGATCGGCCACCCCCTCCGCGTCGCGGGCGGCCTTCTCCGGCGTCAGATGCTGCAGTTGAGCGCTGACGCTGGTGATCACGTCGGTGTCGAGCAGCTCGCGCAGCTCGACTCGGCCGAGCAATTGCGCCAGCAGGGTGGGGTCCAGTGACAGGGCCGCCGCGCGGCGCTCGGCCAGCGGGCTGTCGCCTTCGTACATGAATGCCCCGACGTAGCCGAACAGCAACGACGCCGCGAACGGTGACGGGGTGGTGGTCTCGACCTGGGACACCCGCACCCGGCGTTGGGCGATCCGGGCCATCAGCGCGGTCAGGGCGGGCACGTCGTAGACGTCCTGCAGGCATTCCCGCACGGTCTCCAGCACGATCGGGAACGTCGGATACTTGCGCGCCACGTCCAGCAGTTGGGCGGCCCGCTGGCGTTGCTGCCACAACGGTGTCCG
This sequence comes from Mycolicibacter heraklionensis, assembly GCF_019645815.1. Lineage (NCBI taxonomy): Bacteria > Bacillati > Actinomycetota > Actinomycetes > Mycobacteriales > Mycobacteriaceae > Mycobacterium > Mycobacterium heraklionense. The sequence goes on along the minus strand of NZ_CP080997.1, from coordinate 3,697,918 downwards.
ACGGCCGGGATGCCGGCGCGGCAACAGCAATGCCCGGGCCGCGCATTCCCGGAACCGGGAGGCGAACAACGCCGAACCGCCCACCTCGGCGGTGACGATCGGCTCGATCTCGTCCGCGTCGAACACGAACAGTTCGGCGCCGGGGGCGACTGCACCGGAGTCGGTGTTGGGCAGCCGGACCACGATGCCGTCGTCGGAGGCCGTCGGCTTCTCGTCGATGCCGTAGCGGTCGAGCAGCCTGCGGCCCACGGCCAGCGCCAACGGCCCGTGCACGCGCAGCCCGTATGGTGAGTGCAGCACCACCCGCCAGTCCCCGAGCTCGTCGCGGAATCGCTCCACCACCAGCGTGGTGTCGGTGGGCACCGCTCCGGTGGCGGCGCGCTGATCGTCGAGTAGCCGCCTCAGGTTGTCGATCGCGTAGTCATCGAAACCCAAACCTGCGCAGCGTTTGTCGAATGACTCAGGGGCAAGTCCGGCCAACTCGCCGGTGAACGCGCCGAGCGCCGCACCGAGCTCGGCTGGCCGCCCGACACCGTCACCGTGCCAGAACGGCAGCCGGCCAGGCTGGCCGGGTGCCGGCGTGACCAGCACGCGGTCGTGGGTGATTTCGGTGATCCGCCACGTGGTGGCGCCCAGCGAGATCACATCGCCGGGACGCGACTCGTAGACCATCTCCTCATCGAGTTCGCCGACCCGGGAAGGCTTCTCAGCGCCCGCCAGGTACACCGCGAAAAGTCCGCGGTCCGGGATGGCGCCACCGGAGGTGACGGCCAATCGTTGCGCGCCGGGCCGGCCGGTCAGGGCCCCGGTGTCGCGGTCGTAGACCAGCCGCGGCCGCAGTTCGGCGAATTCGGTCGACGGGTATTTGCCGGAGAGCAGGTCCAGCGTCGCCTCGAAGACACCGCGCGACAGGGTGGCGAACGGAGCGCTGCGGCGCACGGTGTCGAACCAGGCTTCGGCGTCCAGCGGTTCCAGCGCGGCCGCGGCCACCGTGTGCTGGGCCAGTATGTCCAGCGGATTGGCCGGTACTGCCAGGGTTTCGATCTGGCCGGCGAGCATCCGCTCTACCGCGACCGCGCACCCGAGCAGATCGGTGCGATGTTTGGGAATCAGTACGCCCGAAGAGATTTCGCCGACCTGATGCCCGGCGCGACCGACGCGCTGCAGGCCGCTGGCCACCGACGGCGGCGCCTCGATCTGGATCACCAAGTCGACCGCACCCATATCGATACCCAGCTCCAGGCTCGAGGTCGCCACCACTGCGCGCAGTCGCCCGCTCTTGAGGTCCTCCTCGACGTCGGCTCGGGTCTGCAGCGACACCGAGCCGTGGTGTGCCCGGGCCAGCGGTGCCGTCGGCTCCGCGATGTCAACATAGCGCTCCGCGTGAATCTCGTTGAGCCGCGCAGTCAGTCGCTCAGCGAGCCGTCGCGAGTTGGCGAACACGATCGAGGACCGGTGGGCTTCGATCAGATCCACGATGCGCTCTTCGACCTCGGGCCAGACGGTGCCCTCGGCCGGATTGGCCATGTCCGGCACCGGGACCTGAACCGTCAGCTCGAACGTCTTGGCGGCCGGAGGAGCCACGATCGTCGCCGGCGACTGCCCGGACAAGAACCGGGCGACTTCTTCAGCGGGACGCACGGTGGCGCTCAAGCCAATCCGTTGGGCGGGTCGGGCGAGTGCTGCGTCGAGGCGCTCCAAGGACAGTGCCAGGTGGGCGCCGCGTTTGGTTGCAGCCACCGCGTGCACCTCGTCGACGATCACTGTGCGCACCCCGGTCAACGTCTCCCGCGCCGCCGAGGTCAGCATCAGAAACAGCGACTCCGGGGTAGTGATCAAGATGTCGGGTGGCTTGGCGACCAGCTCGCGGCGCCGCGCCGGGGAGGTGTCGCCCGAGCGCACTCCCACGGTGATACCGGGAGCGGGCAGATCGCGCTGTGCGGCCAACCGGGCGATGCCGGCCAACGGGGTGCGCAGGTTGCGCTCGACGTCGACGGCCAGCGCTTTGAGCGGCGAGATGTACAGCACCCGGGTGCCGCTACCGGGCCGCTCGGTCAGTTGATCCAGCGCCCAGAGGAATGCCGCCAGCGTCTTACCGGACCCGGTTGGAGCGACGACGAGCGTGTTGTGGCCGTCGGCGATCGCCGACCAGGCCTGCTCCTGCGCCGGGGTCGGCGCGCTGAAGGTGCCGGTAAACCAGTCCCGGGTCAGCGCCGAGAACCGCGCCAGCGGGGCGGGAGTCTCTCGGTCTGGTGGGCTCACCCCGCCATGGTGCCAAGTTCAGCGCCGGAATGCTCCCGCGCTTGCGGTTTTGTGCACGTCGTAGCCGGGTATCCGGCAACGGTGATCGCGGTGATCGGAGGCGGGGGATGATCATTCTGGATGAGGGGCCGGCGACGGTCCGGCCGATATTCGCCGATGCGCGACCGCGGGCGGCAGGAACGTCGCCGCCCGAAGCGCAGCCACGCGATTGGACCTGGGCCAACTGGGCGCTGTCGCTGCTGACCGGGCCTGCTGCTGCGCTGCTGATGGCATTCGCGCTGACCAGAGTGTCAGGTTCCGCGTTGTGCAGCAGGGCGGCCTGCCCCGAACTGAAGGTGCACGGATCGTTGTTCGGCCTGCTCTACCACGGAGCGGCGGGGGTGGCGGCCCTGACGCTGTTTCTGGCCTTCTTCTTGGCGACGCACCGCCGCGGGTTCGCGGTCTGGGTGTGCGGGTGGGCCCTACTGGCGGCCGACCTGATGGTCCTGCTTGCGGTGTTCTGACCGAGCGGTACGTCACTCCTCGACGGTGAAGAACGAGTCGCCGTCTTCGGGACTTCCGGAAACCTGAGCGCGGTGCCGGCCGCCCGCGACAGGCTCGTCGGGATCGTGTTCGGGGCCGGCGACGTCGGGTAATTCGGCCGCCAGCTTCTGATCCAACGACTCATGGGCCGTCTCCTCGTCAGCGGCTTGCCAGTTGTCCGGCGCGGTGACGGTCGCGTCGCCGTCATCGTTGCGCAGCTCGTCGGAGTCGGTGGCCTCACTCGGCGGCAGCGTGTCGTCATCGGTGGTGTCGGTGGCCGCCGTATCGGGCTCGGGTTGTTCGGTCATGGTTCTTGCCCTTCTCAGTTGGCGATGGCCCACTGCGGTGGTGGCGACTCCGGCGTCATGTAGCCGACACCGCGGACCGTGTCGACGATCGATTCGTGGTCGGCGCCGAGCTTGGCGCGCAAGCGCTGCACATGAACGTCGACTTTGCGACGGCCGCCCTCGCCGCCCCATATCTCCCGCAGCAACCGGGTGCGCGTGAATGCCTGGCCGGCATGCCGCACCAGATAGTTGAGCAGTCTGAACTCGGTGAGGGTCAGATCGAGTTCGCGATTCGACAGCGTTGCGGTGAAGCTGTCCGGGTGGATGACCAGGGCGCCGAATCGCAACGTGCTGTGGGTGGATTCGTGCCGCCGGGCCAGGGCCAGTCGCAGCCGGGCGTTCGCCTCGGCCGGCCCTGCGGTCGCGGCCAGAACATCGTCGACGTGCCAGTCGAGGCCGATCGCGGCGAAGTCTTCGGCCGCGACGACGGCCAGCACGGCAGCCCACGGCTCCCAGGCTCCGAGCTTGCGGCAGCTCTCCCGCGCGGCCGGCACATCAGAACAGCCATCCACCAGAACGGCTTTCGCCCCCCGGCAGTCGGCTCGCGCGGTGAGGGTCAGCGGGCGGCGGGCGACCGAATGACCGAAGACCCCCAGCCCCAACAGCGACCGTTCGAACTCGTCGCGGTCGGTCAGTAACAGGATCTCCATCGCCTGGCTCCAACCCGTGGATGCTTTCCGCCTCAAGGCGTTTACTACCCGTTGCACCCAGGAAATAACCCCGGTCCGTAGCGACAGGCCCGGCCCGCCAGGCGGACCGGGCCTGCCCTCCCCTCGGGCTACTGGTGCGACTGTTCGCGCGCCTCGGCTGCCTTCGCACCCGCTCGGGCCGATTCGGCCTCGGCTTGGTGTTTGGCGGCGTCGCGCTGCGCTTCGCCCTTGTCCTGCTGGGCCCGGCCCTCACGAGCCATCTCGTCGTTGCCGGTCACGGCCCCCAACGCTTCCTTGGCCTTGCCTTTGACGCCCTCGACGGCGCCGCGGACGCCGTCTTCGGTGGCGCTCTTCTTGTCGTCCGACATAAGTCCTCCCTTCGTGACTGCGACAGACCCACGCGGGTGTCGAGGTCCGCCACAATGGCAAGGCTTCCCGGGGTTCCGCGCGCCCAAACGTTGCCCCAAACGATGAATCGCCTTGACGCAGAGCTGATCAGCGCGGACGGTGGAATATGTGGAACCGCCCACACCGTCACGCTCTGCTCCCGGTGGCGATCGGCTGGGCCAGGAGGACCGTGAGGTTCGAGCGGCCGCTCGATTCGCCGGGACGATCGCCGCTGTCGCGTTGGCGTTTGTCGTGATCGCGGTGTTGTGGGTGGGCTCATGCGACCCGCAGTCGGCCACCGCGGGATGTGGAAGGCCCTACCGAGCAGTGTTGGCCGCCGGAGGCCCGGTGATTCTGGCCGCCGGTGGATTGCGGGCGTTTATGCGCACCTACCGAGTGTGGCGCGCCCGCGGCACCTGGTGGGGCTGGCAGGGCGCCGGATGGTTCTTGATGACGTTGATGCTGGTCGTCTTACTGGTGAGCGGGGTGCCGATCATGGGTATTGGCTGACCGCGGCGCCGGCCTCGACATCGCTGTTGCATGACTGTGAACATCCTGTAAACCAGGCGCCGCGCTCAACGTATCGTCATACGATAGTTGCGGGTCGCGGACGGGTTCACCTCATATCGGTCGACTTCCGGGGGCGACTTCTGAGATCAGAGTTCAGGAGTGTTCAGGAGGAGGAACGCAATGGGAGACACGTTTCATGACCCGGTAGACCATGTCCGGACGACCCGGCCCCATGCGGGCCGCGCCATGATCGACGTCATGGGCTGGCCGGGCTACTCCCTGCTGGTGGTGGGAATGGTGGCCGGAATCGGCAGCCTCGCCGCATTCGGGACCGGAAACGACCGTCAAGGCGTGGAGGTCGCGGTTGTCGCGGTGCTCGCCGCCGCGTTGGGCACGGTGTGGCTGCTGCTCGAGCACCGCCGGATCAGCAAGGTGAATCATCAGTGGCACCTGGCGCACGCAGAGATGCATCAGCAGGTCTCCACGAGTTAACCCGAGGGGGTCAAGTCGGCCCGGCCGGTGTTCCGGCCGGGCCGCTCTACGCTCACCTGCCGAATTCGATGATTGAGTTGCCCGGCGATCGGGTACAGACTTCCCATGACTGATCTCCGGGCAGCCGGCGTGCGATGTTGACGGTCTCGGCTGAAGGTGGAACGCCCGAGGGTGGCTGCAGGCGAGGGTGGTGAGCAGTCGATTGACACGCAGCAGTAGTCTCGGTCCGATTTCGCCGGGAGGCCTCATGACCGACATTCACAGTGACCGGGCTCAGCCGTCGTGCAGTGAACGGGCCGTCGAACTGCGGGTTACGCCCAGACTGGAAAGTCTGGCGGTGGTACGCATGTTGGTCGGTGCGATCGCTACCTACGAGGATCTCGATGTCGACACCGTTGCTGATCTGCGGCTGGCGATCGATGAGCTGTGTACCCAGCTGATCCGTAGCGCCGCGCCCGGCGCGATGCTGACGGTGGTCATCGACCCGCACGACGACCACGTGACGATTCAGGCGTCGGCAGCCGGTGACGGGGCGGGTGTGCTGACTCCGGGAAGCTTCAGCTGGCACGTGCTCACTTCGCTGGTCGACGACGTCCAGACATTCAGGGATGGGCACGAAACCGACGGCGTGGGTGAGGTATTCGGGGTAACGCTGACAACCCGCCGGGCGGATTCCGAGCGGTGACTCCGCGTGCCGCCGGCAGCGGCTCACAGTCCGGATCCGAGTACGCCGACGTCGGCGACATGTTTCGTGAGCTCGCCGAATACGACGCCGACTCGCCCGACTTCCGCAACCGCAAAGACAAGATCGTGGAGCGGTGTCTGCCGTTGGCGGACCACATCGCTCGCCGGTTCGAGGGCCGCGGGGAGTTGCGGGACGACCTGGTCCAGGTAGCACGGGTGGGTCTGGTCAACGCGGTAACGCGCTTCGACGTCGAAACCGGCTCCGACTTCGTCTCGTTCGCGGTTCCGACGATCATGGGCGAAGTTCGCCGCCATTTTCGCGACAACAGCTGGTCGGTCAAAGTACCGCGGCGGCTCAAGGAGCTGCACCTTCGGCTCGGGGTGGCCACCGCGGAACTGTCGCAACGACTGGGGCGGGCGCCGACCGCCTCCGAGCTTGCGGCCGAGCTGGAGTTGAGCCGCGACGAGGTGGTCGAAGGACTGGTGGCGGGCAGCTCCTACAACACGCTGTCGATCGACGGCGGCGGCAGCTCGGATGAGGACGACGTCCGCTCGATCGCGGACACCCTCGGTGAGGTCGACGCCCGGATGGACCGGATCGAGGACCGAGAGGCGTTGCGGCCCTTGCTGGAAGCTCTTCCGGAGCGAGAACGCACCGTATTGGTGCTGCGGTTCTTCGAGTCGATGACCCAGACGCAGATCGCCGAGCGGGTGGGCATCTCGCAGATGCACGTGTCGCGCCTGCTGGCCAAATCGTTGGCGAAGCTGCGCGACCAGCTGCAGTAGCCCCCGCTCATTGCAGCCCGTAGATGCCCGACCACAACCGGCTCAGTTCGGCTTCGTGAGCGTCGCCAAACATGTAGGCAGGTGCGGCGATCGGCAGCGCGCGTTCGACCCGGATCAGTACGGCTTCGCGACACGGAAACCGCGGTCCGTGGGTGTCGATGACCCATTGGCGCAGCCACTCGTAGACCTCGTCCCCGGGCTGGCGCAACTGCGCGGTGCCCTTGAAGCGATAGCCGCGCCGTTTGAGGAAGTCCACCACGTTGACCTCGATGCGCGGGTCTCGGCGCAGATCGGCCACCGTCGTCGGCGACGCCATATGCATGAACGCCAGGTGCTCGTCGCCGTAGACCAGCAGCGACTCCTTCGGTGACAGGTTCGGCGAACCGTCCGCACAGACCGTGGCCACGAACGCCAGCTTCGCGCTCTCAACGATCTGGCGCATGTCATGGTCGATGATGCACACCGCTCACCCCGTCGCTTCGCAGCCGTCTTTCACCGCCCAGCGGTCGATTACCCGCCCCGGCGCGCGATAAACGACGTCCGCGGCTGCTCAGCTGCCGGCGGTCAGGCCGCGGGTGGCCGGGCCTTCCAGCAGAGTGCCGTCGGGGGCGAAACGCGAACCGTGCAGTGGGCACTCCCAGGCGCGGTCGGCGTCGTTCCAGGTGACAACGCCACCCAGGTGGGGGCAGACCGGGGAGAGGCGGTGTTCGACACCGTCCACGCGACACTGGGCCTGCAGGTGCCACGGGGGTCCGCTGACCACGCCGGCATCGGTGCCCAGGCATTGCTGGCCGATGTGAGCCGCCGGAGTGATCCAGCCCTTCGCCAGGTTGACGCCGACCGCAAGGTTGGCTGCCACGGCCGTCGACAGTCCGCGCAGCTCGCGGGTGCTCCAACTGGCGAACGCCGGGTCCCACCGCGGCCGTTCACCGAGCAGCCGGCCCGACAACGCGAGCGCGGCCGCCGCCCCATTGGTCATACCCCATTTGTTGAAACCCGTTGCCACGTAGATGGTGTCGTTCTCGGGGAGAATGGGACCGACATAGGGGAGCTCGTCGACGGGCGCGTAGTCCTGCGCCGACCACAGGTGGGTGCGGATGGCGCCGGGGTAATGCCTGACCGTCCACGACTCGAGTTCGGCCAGTGCATCGATGGGGTGCTTTTCGCGGCCGACGGTGTGCCCGGCCCCGCCGACGAGCAACAGCTGCGAGTCGTCGACCGGGGCGTAGCGCAGTGACCGCGTCGGCGAGTCGGTGGAGATCATCATCGGTCGGGTGATCTCGCCGGGCACGTCGAATGCCATGCAGTACGACCGGCTGGGCTTGAGGCGGGCGAAGTATCCGCCGCGGTCCAGGACCGGGATTCCGGTGGCCAGCACCAGTTGGGTGGCCTGGAGCTCGGCATTCCCGCGCGGAGCGTTGACTGTCAGGAGAAGGCCGCGACGGTTGCTGGAAACACGCTGCAACCGTGTGTGTTCCACCAGTTGTCCGCCACTGGCGAGCAGCTCGGCGCGCAGCGCGTCGAGAAACGGCATCGGGTCGAACTGTGCCTGCTCGCCCAGCCGGACGCCGCCGTGGTAGGCGAACGGCACCTCGGCGTGCGCCGCCCACGTTGCCGGCAGGCCCAGTGCGCGGCAGGCCTCGAACTCGGCGCGCGCCGCGGCCACCCCACGCTCGGACTGGGCGAAGCTGTAAGCATCCTCGCGCTGGACCGGCACCCCGGCATCGGCGCAGAACGACAGCAGCCAGTCCTGTCCGGCGCGGTTGCCGTCCAGGTAAGCAGCGGCCAGGCCCTTGCCCTGCTTCGCCGAGATCGTCGACAGCTGGGTGCCCTGCAGCAGGCTGATCTTGGCGGTGGTGTTGCCGGTCGCGCAGGACCCCACCGTGCGGGCTTCCAGCACCAGCACCTGGCGGCCGGCCCGGGCCAGCAACACCGCGGTCATCAGCCCGGTGATACCGGCGCCCGCCACCACCACGTCGGCGAGGCCGGGCAGGTCTTCGGCGGTGCCCGAAGCCGGTGATGTTGCGATCCGGTCGGCGAGCCACAACGACGTCATGGTCGATCAGTACCCCGCGGGGCGACCGTGAAACGTGCCGGGACTCGCCGGTGCGGCCAACGCGTTTGCGCTGCGCCACGGGCGGGTAGCCGGGCGATGTTCTCAAGACACGACGGAGGCGACCCGATGCGGGCAGTCACATGGCAGGGCAAGCGCAAAGTTCAGGTCGACACCGTCCCCGACCCGGTGATCGAGAAGCCGACCGATGCCGTCATCGAAGTGACGACTACCAACATCTGTGGATCCGATCTGCATCTCTACGAGGTGCTCGGCGCGTTCATGGATCCCGGCGACATCCTGGGGCACGAGCCGATCGGCATCGTGGCCGAGGTCGGTGCCGCGGTCAGCAATCTCGAGCCCGGTGACCGGGTGGTCATCCCGTTCCAGATCGCCTGCGGGCACTGCTGCATGTGCCGCCGCGGTCTGCCGACGCAGTGCGACACCACCCGGGTGCGTGAGCAGGACACCGGCGCTGCGCTGTTCGGCTACTCGAAGCTCTACGGCCAGGTTCCGGGTGCGCAGGCGCAGTACCTGCGAGTGCCGCAGGCGCAATACACCCACATCAAAGTTCCTGAGGGCCCGCCGGATTCGCGGTTCGTGTATCTGTCCGACGTGTTGCCGACCGCGATGCAGGCGGTCGACTATGCCGCGATACCCGACGGCGGGTCGGTGACGGTGCTGGGGCTTGGGCCGATCGGTGACATGGCGGCACGGATCGCCACCCATCAGGGCGCCCGGGTGATCGGCGTGGATCTGGTGCCCGAGCGGCTGGGCCGGCTGGCTCGGCGCGGGATCGAAATCGTCGACCTCACTCAGGTATCCGACCTCGGTGAGGTGATTCGTGACCGCACCGACGGCCGGGGGACCGATGCGGTGATCGATGCTGTCGGCATGGAGGCACACGGCTCCGTCGGTGCCAAGGCCGTGCAGCAGTTCAGCTCGCTGCTGCCCGATGCCGTGGCCGCACCGTTGATCAGCAAGGCCGGCATCGACCGGCTCGCCGCGCTGTACGCCGCGATCGACATCGTGCGCCGCGGCGGCACCGTGTCGATCGTCGGCGTCTACGGTGGCAAACTCGACCCGCTGCCGATGTTCACCTTGTTCGACAAGCAGATCACCCTGCGGATGGGGCAGGCCAACGTCAAACCACGCGTCGACACGCTCATGCCGCTGCTCACCGACGACGACCCACTGGGCGTCGACACCTTCGCCAGCCACGAACTGCCCTTGGAGCAGGCGCCAGAGGCCTATGAGATGTTTCAGGAGAAGCGCGACGGCGCGGTGAAGATCACGCTCAAGCCGTAACTCAATCCGGGTGGGGGCCTGCCAATAGGTGCGCGGCCTCGAACAGCAGTGCGTGCGCGAACGCCTGCGGCAGGTTGCCGCGCAACTGACGTTGGCGCACGTCGTATTCCTCGGCGAGCAGGCCCGGCGGACCGCATGCGGTGCGGCCCCGCTCAAACCACTGCAGCGCCGCAAGGTCATTGCCCTGCTGGTGATCGGAGAGCGCCATGACGAAGTTGCACAACAGAAACGCCCCCTCGGCCGAGCCGAGCCCGCGCTGGTCGGGCCGGTAGCGGTAGACGAAGCCGTCTTGGGTGAGGTCTCGGCGCACGGCGGCCAGGGTGGCCAGCGTGCGGGCATCATCGGCCGGGACGGCTCCCCGCAGGCCGGGCAGCAGCAGAGCCGCGTCGATCCCCGCGTCGCCGGGTGCGCGTTGCCACCTGCCGTCCCGGTGCAGACAGCCGGCGCTGGTACCGCTGACCAGCTTGTCGGCCAGTTGTTGCCAGTGGGCGCCTTCGGCCAGGGATGCCGCGCCGGCGATTCGGCGCAGCCCGGCCGCGCACATCAGCCGGGAATGGGCCCAGCGTTGGTTGTCGAGTTCCCAGATACCGGCATCTGGTTCGGCGCAACGCTTTTCGATCGCGTCGACCAGGGTGTGAACTGCCCCCCAATGGGTGCTGTCTATCCGGTCGAGCCGGGCGGCGGCGGCCAGCAGCAGCAGCGCCTCCCCGAAGATGTCGAGTTGGAACTGCCGGCCCACCCAGTTTCCGGTTCTGGCCGACGCGCCGGGATAGCCGGGCAGCGGCAGGTCGTGTTCGGACGGCGGCGTCGTGGCGTCGACGCAGTAGGCCGGTCGCAGGTCGGGCCCGTCGGCCAGGACCCGCTCGGTGACGAACCGGACGGCGTCATCAAGCAGTGGATGCGGGCCGGCGGCGGCGATCGCCTGTCCGGTGTAACACTGGTCGCGAATCCAGCAGTAGCGATAGTCGTAGTTGCGCCCCTCCTTGGCGCGCTCCGGCAGTGACATGGTCGCCGCCGCGACCATCCCGCCGCCGGTGCTGGTGAGGCCGCGCAGTACCGCGTAGGACTGTTGTGCGTCCACGTCGGCCAGCGTGCCGGTGACTTCCGGAACGGCTTGGTTCCAGGCGCTTTCGGTGGCGGCCCAGGCCTGCGCCGCGTCGGCCGGCTGCGCCGGCAGTTCGCGGTCGGACAACTCCAGCACCAGGTCGTGGTCACGCCCCGGTGCGACATCGAGCACCATCCGCAGCGACCCGTCGTCGGCGCAGCGGGCCGTGGCAGCGCCGGTCCACCGGAACCGGTGCGGTCCCGATCGACCGGTCCAGACCCCGCCGTCGCAGGACAGTGCCGACATGGCGTCCGCGCCGAAGTCGGCGCGAACGTCGAGCGCGACCTGCATCCGCATCGGTCGGTCGAGTGCCCGGATGCGGCGTAGCACGACCGCGGTGTGGGTGTCGCCGGGGAAGGCCAGCGCCTCGCGGCACTCCACGATTCCGTCGGTGGTGACCCAGCGGGAACGCCAGATCAGTGACCGCTCCTCGTACCGGCCACCCCATACGTAGCGCAGCTCCGGGGTAACGGCATAGACTCCCGAGCCGCCGAGCAGCGAGCTCAAGACCGCCGGACTGTCCCAGCGGGGCAAGCACATCCAGCAGAAGTCGCCGCGCGGCCCGACCACGATCCCGCGCTCACCGTCGGCGATCAATGCATACTGGCGCAGCACCTGCGGCGGATAGCGTTCTGACAGCGACGGGCCGGTGTTCATGATCGGGTGCATACCCTGCGCCGGACGAGGGTAGTCACCGACCTATGAGCCAGCCTCGTGGTGTTGCGGTGCCGATCGACTCGATCGGGATTGCGGCCTACACGATTCCCACCGACGCCGAAGAATCCGACGGCACACTGGTGTGGCATTCGACCACGCTGGTGCTGGTGTCGGTGCGCGCCGCAGGACAGACCGGCACCGGCTACACCTACGCCGGCAGCGCCGCGGCGACGGTGGTGTGCGACCAGCTGGCCGGGGTCATCACCGGCGCCGATGCGCTGTCGCCACCGGCTCGCTGGGCTGACATGGTGCACGCGGTGCGCAACCTGGGCCGCCCCGGACTGGTGGCCGAGGCGATCGCCGCGGTCGACATCGCGCTGTGGGATCTGCGGGCCCGGCTGCTCGACGAGCCGTTGACGGTGGCGCTCGGTGCCGTGCACGAGGCCACCCCGATCTATGGCAGTGGCGGTTTCACCTCCTACGACAACGACACGCTCTGTCGCCAGCTGGCCGTGTGGGTCGAAGAGGGCATCGGCCGGGTCAAGATGAAGGTCGGCCGCGACCCTGCCGTCGACGCCGCACGCGTGGCGGCGGCCCGCTGCGCGATCGGCGCTGCCACCGAGTTGTTCGTCGACGCCAACGGCGCCTACCGACGCAAGCAGGCACTGGACTGGGCGCAGCGCTTCGCCGAGCAACAGGTCGGCTGGTTCGAGGAACCGGTCAGCTCCGACGACCTCGAAGGCTTGCGACTGCTGCGCGACCGCGGGCCGGCGGGCATGGATATCGCCGCGGGTGAATACGGATACGACTTGCCCTATTTCCAGCGGATGCTCGATGCCGGCGCTGTTGACTGTCCGCAGGCCGATGTCACGCGCTGCTTGGGTGTCACCGGAGTGCTCAAGGTGGGCGCACTGTGTGACGCCCGCGGCCTGGACCTGTCGTTGCACTGCGCGCCGCAGATCAGTGCGCACGTCGGTACCGCGCTGTGGCACCTGCGACATCTGGAGTATTTCCACGACCATGTGCGGATCGAGCGGATGGCCTTCGACGGCGTTCTTCACCCCGAGCCGGGCGGAGTGCTGCGTCCGGACCGGGGCGTGCCGGGGCATGGCTTGACCGTCAAAGCGGCGGACCTGGAACGCTTTCGGGTGTTCTGAGGTGTTCGACGGCGAAGTCCGCCGCCTGCGCTGTCATGCCGTTTGCCGCATAGGCCGCATGCGCGGCACCGTCGCCGCCGGCCGAGCAGACCGGATCACCGGGCGCGCACAGGTCGATCGTCTTGGCGGCGTAGCCCGGCCCGATCTCCACGGGCGGCGCCCCGATGGAGTTCAGGAACGCCGCCGACGGCTTTCCCAGCAGCGCCACGGCGGCGACGTGGCCGGCCGCCTCGGGCGGTAGTGGGGCGCCCAGTCCGCCGCCGGCGGTCGGTTCGGTGACGTATCCGATCAGGGCCGCGCCCCGGGAGTATCCACCGAGGACCATTTGGGTGCTCGGGCAACCAGCCGCCATATCGCGGATGTGGCCGGCTGCGTCGGTGATACCGGCGGCGGACGGACCGAATTCGGCTACTGCCGGAAAGTCGACCGGATAGACGTCCACGTTGCGACCCCAAGTGCGCCACCGTAGTGCGTCGATGAACTGTTGGCCGATCCATCCGACACCGGGGGCTTCGCCAGTGCCCCTCGCGAACACCACCTGGATATCGGGGCAGCCGGTGCCGGCCGCGTCGCCGCCGGCGGGTGAGCACAGCAGCGTGCAGCCCGACAGGCCCACCACGGTGAGGACTCGAGTAATCACAGCACTTGGTCCGATACCCACTGTAAACAGTGTGCAAACCGTGGTTTAGCTCCGGAGAAAACGGCAAGCCTAGTTCGGTGCCGTCGTCGACGGAACATGAGTTGAAGGGGAGAAACCAATGATTACAACGTCTTTGACCAGGCTTGCCGCTGTCGGCGGCATGGCGCTGGCGTTGGCGGCGGGCACCGGACTGGCGAACGCCGAGCCGTCTCAGCCGGGCCAGCCGACTCAACCCGGCCAGCCGGCTCAACCGGGCCAGCCCGCTCAGCCGGGCCAGCCGGCTCAACCGGGTCAACCGGGTCAGCCAACCCAATGGTCGCAGCACCCCGCGGTGAACACGACATGCAGCTATTCCCAGGTGGTGGCGGCAATGAATGCGCAATCACCGGACGCCGCAGCACAATTCAACGCGACACCCATGGCGCAGTCGTTCTTGCAGAACTTCCTGGCCGCACCGGCGCCGCAGCGTGAGCAGATGCTCGAGCAGGCCCAGGCGGTGCCGGAGGCGGCGCAGTACGTCAATCTGGTCGGACCCATCGCCAAGACTTGTCACAAGTACTAGAGCGATGGCGCAATCGACCGGGACCGGCAGCACCATCGCCGACGCGGCCAAGCGGGAAGCCGACGCGTATCGCGGCGACAACCCGCGTCCGCTGGGGGGATACGTGATGGTGCTGCTGGTCTACGGCGGGCTGGTCGCGGCGGTAACCGTGGCCGCCGCGGCCACCGGCCGCCGCTTACCGCAGGGCTGGTTGGCCGCAGACCTGCTGACGGTGACGCTGGGGACCCACAAACTGTCCCGAACGCTGGCCAAGGATGCGGTGACCAGCCCGCTGCGGGCGCCGTTTGCCCATTATGCGGGCACCGGCGGCCCTGCCGAGGTGATGGAGGAGACCCGGCACTCCAGCGCGCTGCGGCACAGCGTGGGGGAGCTGCTGACGTGCCCGTTCTGCCTGGACATGTGGGTGGTCACCGCGTTCACCGCGGGGCTGGTGCTCGCTCCGCGGCTGACCCGGCTGGTTGCGGGTACGTTCACCGCGCTGGCCGGGGCTGATTTCCTGCAACTGGCCTACGCGAAGGCCCAGCAGATGACCCAGCAGTGACGACGGAGATTCCTGGTGCGAAGGCACGAACCGCCAACGAGGAGCATCGCCTTCAACCTGCCGCGGACGGTGACGCTGGCCGCCGACGCCGCGCTGCTGGGGCTGGCGGCCACGCACGGCTACGTACTGGCCACCGCGACGGACCCGCCGGAATATTTCGCGGTGTACTGCGTAGCGGTGATCATCGGCTGCGTCGTCGCCGCCGGCACCACCTGGATCGACGTCGACCATATTGTGCCGGCCGGGGGATGGATGGCCGGCGGCGTCATCTGCACCGCTGTTGTGATCGGCTATCCGATCGGCCGGCTGGTGGACCTGCCCGGTTTGCCGGCGCTGACCGGACGATGGGATCTGGCTCCGGGAAGCCTCGCGCTGGCCTGCGCGGCCGCCTTCCTCGGGCTGTATCTGACGGTCTTGTCCGGGGTCAATGTGGCGTTCGGACAGCGCAGGGGCTGGTATGAGTGATGGTGCTCGACTATCCCGCGTGGCTACGGATCGACCACTGGCTCAACGTCTTATTCCTGACGCTGCTGCTGCGTAGCGGCATCGAGATCCTGTCCACCCATCCGAAGCTCTACTGGCACGACGACAGTGCGCCGGGAACGGAGTGGGCCCGGTTCACCGGCAAGGTGATGCCGACCGACAAGCTCTACGACACCTTGGATGAGGAACAGGACTATCACCCGTTGATCGCACTGCCGGGTCACGCGCAGCTCGGCATCGGCCGGCATTGGCATTTCGCTGCGGTCATCGGCTGGATTCTGGTGGGTCTGTCTTACTACGTCTTGCTGTTCGCAACCGGCCAGTGGCACCGGTACTGGCCGTATTCGTGGTCGATCTTCGGCGAGGCGTGGGACGACATCGTCACCTACCTGAGCTTCAATCTGCCGTCGCTGCTGCCGGGCGAACCGCTGGATGCCATCCAGAAGCTGACCTACGCCGGGGTGATCTTTGTGTTGGCGCCGTTTCAGATCCTCACCGGCGCCGCGCAGTCGCCGGCGATCGAGGCCCAGTTCCCCCGCTACGTGCGGCTGTTCGGCGGGCGCCAAGTTGCCCGGAGCCTGCATTTCCTGGGGCTGATCGCGTTCGCGGTGTTCATCGTGATCCACCTGGCGATGGTGTTCTTCTGGGGCTGGGGCCGGCTGACGGCTTTGATGATCTTCGGGTCGGTCCGCCACGTCTACTGGGCGACTGTGCTGTCATTGCTCATCATCGCGGTGATCGTCGCGGTCCACATCGCGGCGACCCGGTGGAGCCAGCGCAGCCCGTCATCGGTGCGTCGGGTGCTCGGGGCGGTGATCAGTGTGCCGCGTCGAACCCTGCTGCGGCGGTTGGACTCTCGGCAGGATTATCCGGTGAAGATGCTGTCGCCGCAGCACCGCGTCAACGGCAAACCGCCGACCGCCGAGTACTACAAGGTGATGGCGGTGCACGACTTCGTCGACTGGCGCCTGCGGGTCGGTGGTCTGGTGGAACACCCGGTGACCCTGGACCTGGCGGGGCTGCGCGACCTCGCCGAGCCGCAGACCCAGCGGGTGCTGCACAACTGCGTTCAGGGCTGGTCGTCCATCGGCGAGTGGACCGGGCTTCCGCTGGGAGCCCTGGTGGACCTGGTGCGGCCGTTGCCGCCGGCCCGCTACATCTGCTTTATGAGCATGCAGGACAACAGCACCGACGAGCCGAGCGCGCACGGTGGGGGGCAGTTCTACGAGGTGTTCGATCTGGAGCTGGCGCACAAGCCGCAGATGCTGTTGGCCTACGCGATGAATGGCCAGCCGCTGCCGATCAAGCACGGGGCGCCCCTGCGGCTTCGGGCGGAGACACAGGTGGGTTTCAAAATGGCCAAATGGATCAACCAGATCGAGTTCATCGACGACTACACCCACATCGGGAAGGGACGCGGTGGCTGGCGTGAGGACAACGTCTACTACGGCATGGACGGGGAGATCTGACGTGACCGCAATCGCCGGTGCGCGTCCGGAACTGATCGAGTTGAGCCAGGTCGCCCGCGATCGGGTGTCGGAACTGGTCACGGTGCGCGGCGGTTACTGTGCGGCATGTGGTGGAGCCGATTTCGCGGTAGGGCAGGCGCTGTACCTGGGCTTCCTGTTTCTCGATGAGGACGACGACGCCTACCTCGTCGCACTGACCTGTCGCAATACCTGCTGCCCGCAGTCGCGAACCGCGATCCGGCTGCGGTACAAGGAATTTCTGGCCAACTAGCCGGGAAGTTGCGGGCGGGCGAGATCGAACCGCGCTGCCAGGTCGGTCACGCCACGCAGCTCGTCGCAGACCGCGGTGAAGCGGCGCTCGGCGTCGTCGTCGAGCAGGCCACGGTCGTGGTAATAGACCAGCCGGCGTAGCCGTCCGGCCAGCGCGGTGCCCCACCGGATGCTCAAGTCGTAGGTCTGTTCGTCGTCGACTTCGTTGCGCCGCGCCAGTTCACGCAGCGCGCGCACCTCGGTGAGCACCGCGACGTCGTCGTCGATGCTGATTCTCATAGCGGCGGTTTGGCGACGCTGACCAAGACCGGCTGGCCGACAAGGGTCAGATATATCCGGTCGGGGCCGATCGCCATGCCGGACAGTGGGGCGGACCGGGCCGGTCCGGACGGTAGACCGGCCCGGTAGTCAATGTCGCGCAGCACCGGAATGCTGGCGTGGGGATAGCCGGTGAACGTCGCCGACTCAAAGACGGTCACGCGTGCGTTGGTGGCGGCGTAAACCCGGGTGTCGTCTGAGCCGAGATAGCGGATCGGCGAGGAGATCGACGAGCGACCGACCATCTGCAAACCGTGCCCGCCGCGGGCGGTCTCGACGGCGTACAGGGTGTCGCCGCTCGCGTCGGTCAGATAGACCCGGCTCGCCGCGGTGCCGTCGCCGGCTGCCGCGATCACCACGGCGTCGTAGTGGCCGCGTTGCTCCGGCGGCGACGATGCCCCCTTGTAATAAGAGATTCCGTCCGACCCGTAGACGTGGTATTCGATCGCGCGGCCCCGGTTGGCGCCGTCGATCACCCCGGTGGCGCCCGCAAATACCTGAGCGGCTGGCAGTTTCCGTAGGCCGAACTCCTCGACCGGGGTGACCGTCGACCCGTCCGCGGACAGCGCGAGCAGCACCCGCATTCCCGAGTCTTCGGACAGGTAGGCCGGAGCCGGACCGGCGTCGATGTCGCCGACCTGACGCAGGCCGGTCAATTCGACCGCCGCTACCCGGTTGCGCGCCGGCTGAGGGACGAACACCGTCCGATCATCGGCGCGGCTGATCTGCACGTTGCGTCCGGCGTCCAGTGGCGCCGACAACCGGGTCGCCACCGTGTCGGGGTTGTCGGGGTGATCGACCGCCGCCAGCCGCCCATCATCGGTCAGCGCGAGCAGCGCTCCGGTGGCATAGGAGAACACCGGGGCGTGCAGCGGTGTCGACACCTGAACCGAGACGGCCGCCGGTGTGCTCTGTGAGATCGGCGGCGAGCAGCCGGCGCACGCGAACATGCCGACGGCTGTCGCTCCGAGCCCGGCCCGCCAATCCATTGCGACGGGATACCCCCGCAATTGCCCTACTACACCGCTTCGTTTGTGCGGCCGGGCAGCCGGGTATGCGGATCGGTGTTGGGGGAGCTGTCCGCAGCACGCAAAGGAGAGGTCATGTCCGGATCGCTGGCAGGACGACGGGTCGCGTTTCTGGTGGCGCCAGAGGGTGCCGAACAGGTCGAGCTGACCGAACCGTGGCGCGCGGTAGCCGAGGCCGGCGCGCGGCCGGTGTTGGTGTCCACAACCGCCGGTCCGGTTCAGGCCTTCAACCATCTGGATCGCGCCGACAAATTCGACGTGGACCGGCAGGTCAGCGATGCCTCGGCGGATGACTTCGACGCGCTGGTCCTGCCGGGCGGGGTGGCCAACCCCGACCAGTTGCGCACCGATGAGCGGGCAGTGTCGTTCGTGCGGGAATTCTTCGACGTGGGCAAACCGGTCGCTGTCATCTGCCATGGCCCGTGGACGCTTGTCGAGGCCGGAGTCGTTGCCGGCCGGCGGATTACGTCATGGCCGAGCCTGCGCACCGACATCGTCAATACGGGCGGTGATTGGGTCGATGAGGAGTTGGTGCGCTGCGACTGTGGGCCGTCAATCCTGCTGTCCAGCCGTAAACCCGACGACCTGCCCGCTTTCTGCGACGCGGTGGTCGAGGAGTTCGCGGCTCGCGGGGCGACGCTGTGATGGGCGAGCCGATGCCGGTACCGGTCGAGACCGACAACCGCCGCGCCCGGCTCTGGGTCAACTGGGCCGCCGCCCTGTTGACGGCCGCAGGGGCTGCGCTGGTGATGATCTTCGCGATGGGCGCGGTGATGAGCACCGCCGCCTGCAGCACCACCGAGTGCCCCGACATGGGTCCCAGCGGGGTGGTCTTCGGCCTGCTGTACTACGGCGCACCGGCCGTCTCCGCGCTCACCATCCTGGCGTCGTTCTTCACCGCGGGGCGGCGACGTGGCTTCCTGGTGCCGGTGGCAGGTTGGGTGCTGCTGGCACTCGATCTGCTGGCACTGCTCATCGTCTTTCGGCGTTAGATGACGGCGGCTCGTCGATGGATCAGCGCCGAGCACCCGTGCTGGAAGCCCTGGCCGATTACCACCGCAAGGGCCGGTACGGGTTCAGCCCGCCCGGCCATCGTCGGGGCCGCGGCGCCGACAAGCCAGTGCTCGACGTGCTGGGCGCCGACCTGTTCCGCGCCGACGTGCTCGCCCGCGGCGGTTTGGATGACTGGGAAGCACGCGGCGAGTTCCTGACCGACGCCGAGCAATTGATGGCCGACGCGGTCGGTGCCTCGACGGCATTCTTTTCCACCTGCGGCAGTTCGCTTTCCGTCCGCGCCGCGATGATGGCGGTGGCCGGCGGCGCTGACGGTGGGCTGCTGCTGCCCCGCGACAGCCACAAGTCCGTGGTGGGTGGGCTGATCTTCTCCGGTATCCAGCCACGCTGGATCGCCCCGCGCTGGGACGCTGAGCGGCATCTATGCCACCCGCCGTCGCCGGAACGGGTTGCCGGCGCGTGGGAGGAAAACCCCGATGCCGCGGGCGCGTTGGTGGTCAGCCCGTCGCCGTACGGTACTTGCGCGGACCTGGCTGCCATCGCCGAGATCTGTCATCAGCGCGGCAAGCCGCTGATCGTCGACGAGGCATGGGGCGCGCACCTGCCCTTCCACCAAGATCTGCCGACCTGGGCGATGGACGCCGGCGCCGACGTCTGCGTGGTCAGCGTGCACAAGATGGGAGCGGGATTCGAGCAGGGCTCGGTCTACCACATCCAGGGCGATCTCATCGACCGAGAGCGACTGACGGCCTGCGCCGATCTGTTGATGACCACCAGCCCCAGCGTGCCGATCTACGCAGCACTGGACGGCTGGCGCCGCCAGATGGTGCACCACGGGCATGAACTGTTGGGCGCCGCACTGAAATTGGCGCGCGACGTGCGTGGGCGCATCGATGAGATCGCGGGAGTCGAAGTGCTCGAACAGGCGCTGCTCGGCAGGGAGGCCTCCCACGATCTGGACCGGCTGCAGGTGCTGGTCGACGTGTCGGCGACCGGTACCTCGGGTTATCAGGCCAGGGACTGGCTGCGCGAACACCGCTGCCTCGACGTGGGGTTGGCCGATCACCGGCGCATTCTGGCCACTATGTCCATCGCCGATGATGCCGGCACCGCCGACCGGCTGCTGGACGCACTACGCGGTTGGCGCAATGCCGCAACGTCTTTCGAACCACCACCTGAGATCCGTATACCGTCGCCGCAGGAGCTGCAGTTGGAGACCGTGCAACTGCCCCGGGACGCGTTCTTTGGCTCGACCGAGATGGTCGCCGCGCCGCAGGCGGCCGGACGGATCGCCGCCGAGCAGATCACGCCGTACCCGCCCGGCGTACCGGCAGTGGTACCCGGCGAACGACTCAACTCCGCGGTCATCGACTATCTGCGCACCGGGCTGGCGGCCGGAATGGCGTTGCCCGACGCCGCCGACCCGTCACTGGAACGCATCCGGGTGGTGGCCTGAGGGGCTGGCGCGGGTTTTGCCCCGTCCCGGTCGGGGTAGCCCATGGCCATGGCACAGACGACTTTGCACAGCCGGACCGATGTGGTCGATTTCCTCACCGCGCAGCATCAGCGGATCAAAACCCTGTTCGACGAGACGCTGCTGGCCGCCGGCGCCGAGCGCGACGAGTCGTTCGTCCGGTTGCGGCGGCTGCTGGCCGTTCACGAGACGGCCGAAGAGGAGATCGTTCATCCGCGAGCTGCCCACGAACTCGACAACGGCCGCGCGATGATCGACGCACGGCTGGCCGAGGAGAAGCAGGCCAAGGAAGCCCTGGGTGAACTGGAGAACGTCAACGTCGACTCGGAGTTCTTCACCGAAAAGCTGCGGGAGCTTCGTGACGATGTACTCGAACATGCCGAGCACGAAGAACACGACGAATTTGCCCGGCTGCGTGACGAACTCAGTGACTCCGAACTGCAGCTGCTGGAACGGGCAGTCAGGCTCGCCGAAGCGATCGCACCGACCAGGCCGCACGCCGGGGTCGAGGGCGCACTGGCCAATGCATTCGTCGGGCCGTTTGCCTCGATGGTGGATCGGGCACGCGACGCGATCCTGGGGTATGACTCATGATCGGCCTCGGGGTGTTGCTGCTGATCCTGGGACTGGTGTTCGACGTCTACGTCCTGTGGGCGATCGGGATCGTCCTGCTGGTCGTCGGCGCGGTGTTCTGGCTGCTGGGTGCGGTGGGGCGCCCAGTTGGCGGCAGGCGGTACTGGTACTGATCGCTTGGTGCTCGGGTCAGACTCGCCCTCCAGCGCCCAGCGTGTTCTGCATGTCACCCTTCATGGCCACCAGTTGGGCGTTCCAGTAGCCCCAGCTGTGCACGCCGTTGCTGTCGATGTTGAACGTCGCGTTGTGACCGCCCGCGCCGGTGTAGGCGTCGCGGAAGGCGACGTTGCTTTGCATGACGACCTGCTCGATCACCTGGCCGGGCAGGCTTCCCTCGCCGATCTCCGACGGGCTGCCGTTGCCGCTGTAGATCCACAAGCGGGTGCCGTTTCCCGCCAGGCGCCCGGCTTGCACCGTCGGGTCGTTACGCTGCCATCCCGCACTGCCCGAGGGACCCCACATGTCCTGCGGGTTGAAACCGCCCTCGTCGTTCATGGCCATTCCGATCAGCGTGGGACCGTTGCCGCTGGACGGCGTCAGCAGCGCTGAAAGCGAGGCGGCGTAGGTGAATTGCTGTGGGTGGTAGGCCGCCAGGGTCAGCGCCGACGATCCGGACATGGACACGCCCACCACCGCGTTGCGGGTGGACCGTACGCCCTTCCCCGCGAGGTAGTTCGGCAGCTCACTGGTCAGAAACGTCTCCCATTTGTAGGTCTGCCCATTGGCCGACCCGTACCAGTCGGTGTAGAAGCTGGAGCGCCCACCCACCGGCGCCACCACCGACATCCCCGAACCGCTGTACTCGTTGAACGCCGGCGTTTCGATGTCCCAGCCGCTGCGGTCGTCACGAGCCCGTAGGCCGTCCAGCAGGTAGACAGCCGGCGCGCCGCCGCCCTGGAATTCGACGGTGATGTTGTGGCCCATGCTCGGCGAGGGCACAGAGAAAAATTCCGGCCCGGCGGCGCCGGCGGGCGGGGCCGATGCACCCAGGCCGATCAATGCCGGCAGCAACACTGCCGCCGCTGCGACCGCGCTGACCCGGCGCGGCCGGTGCGTTGCGTTGTTCCCCATCGTTCTCCCCTTTCGCACAGACCCGAACGCCAAGGCCCGTCGACCGGCTGTGTGAGAGGGGAGAGACCAACACAGGGCCCGTGAGGCTTTGGTTCCCTCCGTCGGCATTGTGAGTTACCGCGAAGGGCTGCCCTGCAGTCTGAAGACAGATACCTAACCTTCTTGTCTTAACAAAGTGGCGGACCATTGTCCAGAGTGTTGGCCAAAAGCGCCGCCGGCATAAAAATTTTCGGGCAGGCGGTTTGGGCCGGGGCCGCGGTGGGCACCTCCACCGACATGTTCGCGCGTACCAGTCTCGATTCCATTGGCCCGCTGGTGATCGCGGTATCGGCAGCCGGTGCCGCGATGCTCCTCACTCCCGGCGTTCCCGCCGCGAGAGCTGCGCCATGTCCCGATACCGAGGTGGTCTTTGCGCGCGGAACCGGCGAGCCGCCGGGCGTCGGCCCAACGGGTCAAGCGTTCCTCAATGCGCTGGACGCACGCCTGGGTACAAGCCCGGCCGTCTACGCGGTCAATTATCCGGCTACCGATCAGTGGGGCACCGGTGTTGACGGCATTCGGGACGCGGGTGCTCACGTCGTCTCCCGGGCGACCACCTGTCCCAAAACCAAGATGGTGCTGGGAGGGTACTCCCAGGGCGCGGCGGTCATGGGTTTCGTCACCTCGGCGCAGGTGCCCGACGGGGTGGACCCGGCGACGGTGCCCAAGCCGCTGGACCCCGACGTCGCCGATCACGTGGCCGCGGTCGTGTTGTTCGCCATGCCCAATGAGCGGGCGATGAACTTCCTGAACGAACCCACAATCGCGATCGGACCCTTGTACCAGGCGAAGACACTGCAGGTGTGCGCGCCCGAGGACGCGGTGTGCTCCGACGGCATGAACTTCGCGGCGCACGACAGCTACGCCGGCGACGACGTGACGATGGTCCAACAGGGGGCCGACTTCGCCGTCCGGCAGCTGCGCCAGGGCCGCGTGGGATAGCCCACTGGCCGGCCGCAGGCATCGCCGCCGAAGATGGCGGCGCGAGCAGATCCGCGTAGCCGACCCCGACCAGGTGCGGCGCTCCATCCGCGGCACCGCCATCGGCAACTTCATGGAGTGGTACGACTTCGGTGTCTACGGCTACCTGGCCACCACGATCGCGCGGGTCTTCTACCCGGACACCGGCGCCGGCAGCCTGATCGGCGCGTTCGGCACGCTGGCCGCGGCGTTCGCGGTACGCCCGGTCGGGGGATTGGTCTTCGGCCCGCTCGGCGACCGAATCGGCCGTAAACGCGTGCTGGTCACCACCCTGCTGTTGATGACGCTCGGCACCACCGCCACCGGGCTGCTCCCCAGCTATAGCGCGGTCGGCGTTGCGGCGCCCATCCTGCTCGTGGCGACACGAATGGTGCAGGGCTTCTCCGCCGGCGGTGAATACGTCGGCGCGATGGTCTACGTCGGCGAACAGGCCCCCGACAACAAGCGCGGCATGATGGCCGGATTCCTGCCGCTGAGTTCACAGGCCGGGTACGTCGCCGCCGGCGTGCTGGTCACCGTTCTGCAGAGCCAACTGACCGACGAGGCAATGCTGCAGTGGGGGTGGCGAATTCCGTTGTTGCTCAGCGCTCCGCTGGGGTTGGCCGCTCTGTACCTGCGGTTGCGTTTGGCGGAATCACCGGCCTATCAGCTGGCCGGCGGCCGCAACGACAGCCCCGACGACTCCGCCGCGGCGCAGCTGCGGCGCACCGCCAGACAGTGGAAACCCCTGCTGCTGTGTATCGCACTGGTGTTGACCTACAACGTCACCGACTACCTGCTCACCGGTTACCTGCCCACCTACCTTCAGACCACCGCGCAGATCCCCCGCACCGGGGGGCTGCTGGTGGTGGTGCTGACGCTGGTGGTTCTGATGGCCACCGTGGTGTTGGTGGCCCGGTTGTCCGATCGCGTCGGTGTCAAACCGGTTCTGTGGGTGGGATGTGGTCTGCTGCTGGCTGTTTCGATCCCCGCGTTCAGTCTGATCCGCTGCGCCCACAACTATCCGACGGCGTTCGCGGGAGTTCTCCTGGTGGGGCTGATGCTGCTGTGCTTCGATGCGACACTGCCGGCGACGTTGCCCGCCCTGTTTCCCACGCCAGTGCGCTACGGCGCGCTGGCTATCGGCTTCAACCTGTCGGTCTCGGTATTCGGCGGCACCACACCCCTGATAGCCGAGACCCTGGTCTCGGGCACCGGCAACCCGATGGCGCCGTCGTACCTGCTGATCGCGGCCGGAGCCGTCGGTGCGCTCGCGCTGTTCTTCACCCCCGAAGTCGCCGGGAGGCGGCTACCCGGTTCGGGGCCGGCGGTGGAGAGCGAGGCGCGGGCACGCGAACTCGCCGGGGGACGCGAGCGTTAGCGGACCTGGCGGAATCCCTGCACCCCGGCCAGCGCATCAGCCACAGACGATGTGGTCGGCAAGGCATTTCCGGGATCGCAGATTCGCAACAGTCGCGCAACCGCGACGCCGGGCACGGTCGTGCAGTAGACCATGGTTTCGGCGCATCGGTCGGCAATCGTCTTCAATGCCGAAAATCCCGCGGTACCAATGAATTCCAGATCATTCAGATCGAGTACCAACCACTCGCAGTAGCCTGCGCAGCGTTGCACGTGCTCGGCCAGTTGGTCGGCGTTGGAGGCGTCGAGTTCGCCGCCCACGCTGATCACCGCGCCGGAGCGTCCCCAGCGTGTGACGGAGCGGACGGTGCGGCTCTCCCAGGTATCGGAGGGTCCAAGGGTATTTATTCGGGACGCCGGGAACACCGACCCGGCGGTTTTCAGAGCTGACATTGCACTACTCCATCAGTCGAAACTCGTACTGTTGGATCGCGTCGATGCGAGTTACACCTTCACGGATGAGATGCAGGGAGCGGGCCCCCTGGCTAGCGTGGTTGACGCGTCTTTCCGGGTGGCTGTGAACTCAACCTGCTATCGAACCTACGCCGATCTCCGCGACTCTGCAACGATTCGGTAACGGTGCTGGAGTCAGTGGCCACCGAATTCCCTTGCAGCAAACCGCTTCGGGGACGTTTTCCACGTTTAGACGCCGGTGTCGCGGGTAACAACCGATTATGGCATTTCCGCAGACCACCCAGCGTTCCGTGCTCGCCTGGCACGTGCACGGCTCCTGGATGGACTCCTTCGTCGCCGGCGAACACCGCTACCTCATTCCGGTCAACGCCCCGCGTGACCCCGACGGCCGCGGCTTGTGCGGTCGCGACTGGCCGCGGGCGCGCGAAGTGCCGTTGGCGCAATTGCGCGACCAAGAGGTCGATCTGGTGGTGCTGCAGCGACCACACGAGCTGGAGCTGGCTGCTCGCCTGCTGGGCCGCCGGCCGGGAATCGATGTTCCTGCGGTGTACGTCGAGCACAACACCCCGCGGCCGTTCGTGGTGGAGAGCCCGCACCCGATCGCCGACCGTGATGGCATCCCGTTGATCCACGTCACCGCCTTCAACGAGCTGATGTGGGACAACGGCCGCGCGCCGACCATGGTGATCGACCACGGGATCGCCGACCCGGGCCATCTGTACACCGGGGATATCGCCGCCGCGGGTGCCCTGATCAACGAACCGCTGCGGCGCTGGCGTACCGTCGGCGCCGACCTGCTGGGCGCGTTGGGGCAAGCCGCGCCGGTCGACGTCTGGGGTATCGGCACCGAGGGCCTCAACGAACCAGCGCATCGGTGCGCGGGTGTCGTCGGCCACGGCGACCTGCGCAGCGACCAGCTGATGAAGGAACTGGCGCACCGGCGGGTCTATCTGCACACCGCGCGCTGGACGTCGCTGGGTCTGTCGCTGTTGGAGGCCATGTTCCTGGGAATGCCGGTGGTGGCGGTGGCCGCCACGATGGCCCCGCTGGTGGTGCCCCCGGAGGCGGGAGTCGTGAGTGCGGACGTCGACACCTTGCGGACTGCGCTGAGTGGGTTGGTCGCCGACCGTTACCTGGCCGAGGTGGTGGGCAAGGCGGCCCGCAACTACGCCACCGAGCATTTCGGCCTCGACCGATTCCTGCGCCAGTGGGACCAGGTCATCGAGACGCAATGCAGCGCAGGGAGTGGCGGGGGAGTACTGCTGCCATGAAGATCGCAATGATTTCCGAACATGCCAGTCCATTGGCCGCTCTGGGCGGCGACGCCGGCGGCCAGAGCGTTCACGTCGCCGAGTTGTCGGCAGCGCTGGCGCGCCGCGGCCACGATATTGACGTCTACACCCGTCGCGATGACCCCGACCTGCCCGAACGGGTGCGCACCGACCAGGGCTACACGGTGGTGCACGTGCCGGTGGGACCACCGCGTCGGGTGCCCAAAGACGAACTGTTGCAATACATGGTCGCGTTCGGGCGGTACCTCGACGCGCAGTGGGACCGCGAGCGGCCTGACATCGCGCACGCGCATTTCTGGATGTCCGGGATCGCCGCCCAGCTGGCTGCCAAACGTCGCCGGGTACCCACGGTTCAGACCTTTCATGCGCTGGGCGTGGTCAAGCAACGACACCAGGGGCAGCGAGACACCAGCCCCGCCGAACGGCTGCGACTGGAGGCCTACGTTGCCCATGAGGCGACGTGGGTGACGGCTGGCTGCAGCGATGAGGTTTTCGAGTTGATGCGACTCGGCCGGGACCGATTGCGAATCTCGTTGGTGCCCTGCGGTGTCGACGTGGACCGGTTTTGCCCGCACGGTCCGATCGCGGCCCGCGCGGGGCGCAGGCGCATCGTTACGGTCGGCCGGTTCGTGCCCCGCAAGGGCCTCGACACGGTGATAGAGGCGTTGACCACCGTGCCCACCGCTGAGCTGGTGATCGCAGGTGGACCCGAGCGGGCTGAACTCGACACCGTTGCGGAGGCTTGCCGGCTGCGACAACTGGCGGTCGATCTCGGTGTGGCGGATCGGGTCTCGATGTACGGGTCTGTCGCCCGCGAGGCTATGCCGGCGCTGCTGCGGTCTGCCGACGTCGTTGCATGCACGCCCTGGTATGAGCCCTTCGGCATCGTCCCACTGGAAGCGATGGCGTGCGGGGTGCCGGTCGTGGCGTCGGCGGTGGGCGGCATGCTCGACACCGTCGTCCACGACGTGACCGGCCTGCTGATACCGCCGAAGGATCCGCGCGCCTGCGCGAACGCCATCAACGCGATTCTGCGGGATCGGCGCGCGGCGTCCGGCTTCGGCGCTGCGGGGCGAGAGCGGGCCCGGTCCAGGTACTCCTGGGATCGGGTCGCCACTGATACGGTGCGGGTGTATGACCGGCTGGTGCCCGCAGCGGCGCCGGGGCGTATCGCGGCGCGGGTTTCGGGGTCGGGGTAAGTGCCGGGCCGACGAATATGTAACGCCTGAGAGTCATTTGACGAATTCTTGGTTCGGGCACGGCTTGCTGTCCGCGACGCTGAAGCAGTTGCCGCTTCTGGCTGATCGGAGGAACATGGATGCATCTGACGCGGGACCTGGGCGGAGCGAAGACATGGCGGTGACGAGCCGCAACGACATGATGCGCGACGTGGCGGATCTGGTTCACACGCTGAATCAGCGAGCACGTGTCGAGGCTGATGCTGCGCTCGACGAACTGGTCGCGAATCTGCTCGGCCACATGTCCTGCGCTCAGCATGCCGGTGTCACGCTCACGACGTCGGGCGGCGAGGTGCAGACCCTGTCTGCGACAGACCCCTACCCGGCCGTGCTGGACGATATCCAGCGCCGGCAGCAGGAGGGACCGTGTCTGGCTGCGGCCTGGAAGCACCACGTCGTCCGCCTCGATGACATCTGCGGCGAGGAGCGCTGGCCCTCGTATTGCCGGGAGGTTGCCGCAACGACGCCGATCCGGTCTGTCTTGGCGTTCGAACTGTTCACCGGGGAGGGCACTACCGGCGCCCTGAACTTCTATTCGCAAACCGCCAATGCCTTCGATGAGGACGCGGTGGAGTTGGGTTTGGTCCTGGCAACCCACGCTGCGCTGGCCTGGCACATGGTTCGTCGTGATGAACAGTTCCGCAGCGCGCTGGCCTCCCGCGACGTCATCGGCCAGGCCAAAGGCATGCTGATGGAGCGGTTCGACATCGATGCGGTGCAAGCTTTCGAGTTGCTCAAACGACTGTCGCAGACTTCCAACACGCCGCTGGCCGAGGTGGCACAGCAGGTAGTGACCCACCGATGAGCCCGTCGTCGGCGGCTGCACGCGGTGAGCTGGCGCGGCTGCGAGCCGTGGAACTGCAGCTGCGGCGGGCCGAGTTGGCCGCCGGACGGACGGTTACCGCGGAAAACGCCGGCAACGCCCGCCGCCATGCCGAGGAGTCGCGAGAGCGAGCCGAGCGGGCGCATCGGGATGCCGCGGCCAGACACCGCGCCGCCGTCTCGGCCCATCTGAAGGCCGCCGCCGCGCACGAGCAGGCCGCATTGTTTGCCGGCAACGGGGACGGCGACGCTCACCTGGACGCCGCTGAAGTCCACCGTGCCGCGGCGCGAACGCATGAGCTTGCCGCTGCCGAGCAGTCTCGGCGCGGCTGACGGCTCAGGCCTGCGCCTCCATCAGCAGTAGTGCCCCGTTCACGCCACCCTCGCCGGGCGCCTGGAAGCCCGCGCACGTCACCCGGATCTTCGCCGTGCGGCCACGCCGATTGACGGCTTCGACGTGCGCCTCACCGGGATGGTCCGGATCGACGAATGCGTTGCCGATCAGCGGTCGAATGTTGTCCATCGGCAGTCCGATGTCGAGGCTGGTCAGCGTCGAACCAACCGCCTCGTCCGAACGCAGGCCCCACAGTTCCTCGCAACCGCGGTTCCACACCATCACCCGCATCTCTCGGTCGACCACCACCATGCCCAGATGCACCGAATTGACCAGCGAATCAAGGAAGGTACGGGCGTCGTCCAGTTCGATGCTGCGCTCGCGCAACGTGTCGTTGATGGTGTGCAATTCGTCGTTGGTGGATTGCAGCTCCTCGTTCATGGTTTCGAGTTCTTCGTTGGTGGACTGCAACTCTTCATTCGTCGTTTCCAACTCTTCGACTGTTGACTGCAGTTCTTCGTTGGTGGTTTCGAGTTCTTCGTTGGTGGACTGCAGCTCCTCGTAGGCCGCCTCGAGCTGGCGGTTGGTCGCCACCACCTTGTCGACCAGTGCCCGGGTGGCGGTGACGTCGAAGAACACGATTGAGACGCCCAACAGGCCGTTCTCGGCGTCCACCAGGGGGTTGATGTGGATCTCGAACCAGACGGTCTCGGCGCCCGGGCGTTGCCAGCTGACGTCTTGAATCCGGGCCGAACGCCGGTCCACTTTGGCCTGTTCCAAGTACGCCCGCAATTCCACCGGGCGATAGGAGACTTCCAGGTCGCGCAGCAGCCGCCCGATGTCGCGGGCGGACAGCCCGAACATTGTCTCGGCCTGCTGGTTGATCATCGCCACCGTGTCCTCGCCGGTCACCACGATCTGCGCCACCGGACTTGCCCGAAAAGCCATCTCCCGCACGGTCACCAGACCGGGCAGCTCGCCGTGCCGCTCATACATCGACGCCGTCGGGTCATAGCGCTCCAGGCCGCTGTGTGACCCGGCCGCCTTGCGGAAGATCCGATGCTTGAGGCTCAAGGGAGTGAACCGATCGCTGTGGCTCAACAACATCTCGGCGTGGCCGAGGAACAGGACACCCTGTGCGGAGAGCGCAAAATGCAGGCGGCCCAACACATTACGCTGCGTTTCGGCGTTCATGTACATCAGGGTGTTGCGGCACACCAACAGGTCCACCCGGGAGATCGGGGCGTCCCTGACCAGGTCGTTGCGGCCGAAAATCACCCCGCGACGCAAGTCCTTGTGAAAGACGTACCGGCCGTTGACCTGTTCGAAGTACTTGTTCAGATACTCCGGCGGCACCGATTCGACGGCTTTGGCGTCGTAGGTGGCGGCCCGCGCCTCGGCGAGGGCATCTTCGTCGACGTCGGTGGCGTAAATCTTGACCCGTTGGCGGTACTCCTCGGTGCCGAGCGCTTCGGCCAGCAGAATCGCCAGGGTGTAGGCCTCCTGGCCGGAGGCGCAGCCGGCGCTCCAGACCCGGATCGGGTCGTTCGGGCTGCGCTCGGCCAGTATCCGCGGAATGATGTCGGAGGCGATGTAGTCCCAGGTGTCCGGGTCCCGGAAGAACGCCGTCACATTGATCAAGATGGTGTTGAACAGTGCCGAGAACTCGTCGGAACTGGCCTGCAGGACGTCGAGATACTGTTCGAAGGTGTCACATCCGGCCTGGCTCATCCGGTGGCGTACTCGGCGCATCAGCGAAGCGCGCTTGTAACCGGTGAAGTCGAAACCGCGTGAGTCCCGCAGGTAGCGCAGCAGGGTCTCGAAGGCTTCGTCTGTCTCTTCGTTCTGCCCGTCCATCTCGCCCCGTCCGCTGGGAGAAACCTCGCGACCCCAAACATTACTCGCGGGACTCTTCGGGTTTGCGAAGGTCAAAGGCGGTTCTCTGGGCCGAGCACCGCCCACACCGTCTTGCCTTCAGGGGTGGGGCTGCTGCCCCAGGCGCGAGCCAGGGCGTCGACCACCGCCAGGCCGGAGGCTCGATCCGCGCCGCCAGCGGCGGCTTCATGGCGCACCGCTGGGACGCCGCTGTCGTCCTGGACCGCGATGGTGACGGTGGAGTCGGCGCATTCGAGCCGGACCACCAAGTGGCTGTCGGTATGGCGCAGTACGTTCTCCACCAACACGTCGACGATCACTTTCGCGGTCGGGATCAGCTCGGTCTGCGACCAGTTGGTGAGGCATTCGGTCACGAAGTCGCGGGAACCACGCAGACTGCTCAGACAACGCGGCAGTGCGACGCGGGCGCGGCGGCGCGGGTGCGGGCCGTGCACGAGCGAGGCCACCGCGGACGCGACGTCGGCGTGCACCGAGACGTAGCGGGTCACCCCGGTGCTCTTGATTCGCGCGGCCACGTCCGCTTGCGGACAGATCAGCAGGATCGGGATATCGGGCCAGGTGCTCACATGCCACCGCGCGCTGGTGAACACCGACCACGCCGACGGCGCCGGGACATCGAGCCGGCTGACATCGACCAGCACGGCCGACGGCTCGTCGAGCGCTGCCTTGATCACGCTGTCGCGCAGTTCGAGGTAGGTGCCGCTGTCCAACGTCCCGGCCGCGGTCAGCAGGCGGACGCCGGCGGCGGTGGCCGCCGTCACCGTCAGCTGACTCGACGCGCTACTCAGGGTCGTCCTCCTGGGCGGCGTAGACGGCGGCCAGTCGCCGGCCGAGTACCGAGGTCGCATGTTCGGCCTCGCGGGCCAGGGCGGCATAGCGCTCGCTCAAGATGCCGGGGCTGACCTGATCCGCGAGCCGGCGCGACAGTTTGGCCTTCTCCTGCAGGCTGCGTACGGCGACCCACAGTGCGTTGCCGACCTCGTCGTCGCGGGCCTGCAACAGCGCGTCGCCGGTCCAGGCATGCCCGACGTGACAGCGATAGTTGCCCTCGCTGACGGCGATCAGCGCACCGTGGCAGTCGGGGCAGACGTAGCCCGACGGCGGCCCGAGTTCCTCGGTGTCGAAATCGGTTGCGAACCGCCGGGCCATCGCGATGCGGTTCTCCAGCTCCATCCTGCTGTCCGGCTTCATCACGGCTTCCTCGAATTCTTGACCGGCCAGCTTCTCCAGCAGGCCGCCGATCTCGGCCGCCGGTGCCTGATGGTCAACCACGCCGGCGTGGATCGCGTTCTTCGGCATGGCCGGGAACAGCGCGTCGTCGGGGGATTGAGCGATCGTCGTCCCGCCGCGCGCCCGGATGGCGCTCAACCCCAGCACCCCGTCATCGAGCACCCCGGACAGCAACACCCCGACCGCACGGCGGCCATGAGCCAGCGCGATCGACCGGAACAGTGCGTTGATCGCGGGACGGTGTCCGTTCTCGGTGGGGCCTTCGGAGAGCACGATCTTTCCGTCGTCCACCAGCAGGTGGTGGCCTGGCACTCCGACGTAGATCTTGCCGTGCTCCATCGGGGTTCCCGCGGTCGCGGTCTCCGCAGGCAGGGGCCCGGCACGATCCAAAATCCGGGCCAGCACGCTCGGCGCTCCCGGCGGGATGTGCAGTACCACCAGGACCGCGCAGGGCAAGGTGGTCGGCAGCTCTGCGACGAGGCTCTTCAGCGCCTCGACCCCGCCGGCCGATGCCCCCACGCCGACGACGTTGAGAGGGCCGGAATTCCCTGCCATCGCACTCACCACCTTCAGGTGGCTACCCACTGGACTACGCGGGCAACCTAACCGCGTGGCATTCTCGAGCGTAGTCTTCGCGCCGCTGCTTTAGGTCACGGTCAAAAGAGTGTGGTCCAGATCCGACAGCACCTCGGCCGGCAGCTTGCCGCTGAAAGCAGCCAGGAATCGGGCCGCCAGGTCACGCACCTTGACGTTGGTCTCCTGTGAACGCCACACCAGGATGTCGAACGCCCGCTCAGCGGAAATGCCGTAGGCGACCATCAGCACCCCTTTGGCCTGCTCGATCACCGCACGCGACTCGGCGACCTCGGACACCGCGGCGCTGACGTCGGCCTGCAATACATCGGTGACGTCGACGTAGAAGCCTGCCGTGCCGATCACCAAGCCGGCATCGTCGAGCATGCGGTCACCGACCACGATGACCCAGTGCTCCTGCCCACCGGTGTCGATGATCCGGTGGCGGCTGCTGAACGGCTCGCCCTGGATAACCCGCTCCAGCACTTCGGCGACCTGGGGGCGGTCCTCGGGATGTTTGTGCTGCAGCAGCAATTCGGTATTGGGTGTCACGGTGCCCGGCTCGTAGCCGTGCATGCGGGCCACCGTATCCGACCACTCCCAGCGCTGCTCGCCGAGCCAGTACCGAAACCGGCCGACCCGCTGCGGCTCGCCGTGGCCCACTACCAGGTCGAGGTCACTGTGGACCTCGGCCTCGTCGTCCGCCGGTGTAGCAAACGAAGCGTTGACATCCCCGACCACCGCATACCCGCCTTCTCGTACTCGAACAGTATGAGCTGATTCCGAACGGCCGGCGGGCGAGCCGCGGTCTGGAATCGCAGGAATGAACGGCACGGACAATCCAGACCGGCGCTACTTCCTGAACGCCCGAGCTTCGTAACTATCCACAATTTCCCTACGCTGCGCAACCACCTCCGTGTTTCCCTACCGGCTGTCCCGGGTAAGCGCTGTGACACGGGCGGTGATGTTCCAGCAACGGGACCACCGCCAAGTATCGACTCGATGGGAGGAGCCACTGTGAAGCTCTCCAAGACTGCGGCCAAGACGGCCGCCGGGGCGGCCGGGATCGCGGCGCTCAGTGTTTTGTCCGCGACCACCGCCGTCGCCGATCCGGCCGTCCAGCCATTCGGCACGCCCGAACAGCTCAACGACGGAGCGATGGCAACGTCCTACACCGTCAGCAACCTGGGGCCTGCCAACGTCACCATTCCCGGGTACCAGCCCCACGGCAAGCTCTATCAAGCCGACGTGACCGCTCGCGCCGACCGCGGCACGGTGACCCCGGTGGTCGCCGACTTCAACGCCCGGGCGGCCAACAGCGACACCTACCGGGTGATCAACACGGTGCCCACGCCGGGCGGTATCAACCCCGGGCCCATCGCCCAGGGTGCGGCGGCTAACGGCAAGATCTACTTCGACGTCACCGGCCCGCCGCCGGACGGAGTGGTCTACAACGACGGTGTCCAGGACGTGCTGGTCTGGACGAGCAAGGCCTGACGCGGAGCTGCGATGTGGCCCATTGAGCATCTTCCCGGTGAGCTGGGCCAGAACTTCCCCACGCCGGCGCATTTCGAGCAGGCGTCGAGCTTGGTGACTGCCGAGGCGGTGGAACGGTCCGTTCCGGCCGGGCCGGACGCCGAACCCTATCTGGACCGGAACCGTCAGTTCGCCGATGCCGGCGTCGACGAGGTGTACGTCCTCGCGCCGGAGCTGGCGGCGTAGTGGTGGCGACGAAAGAGCCTGGGGCGCAGCGCTACCTGCCGGAGCGGCGGACGCTGGACGCACTGCGTGAGGCGGCTGCGCAGTGCCGCGGTTGCGCGCTGTACCGCGACGCGACGCAGACCGTGTTCGGTGAGGGTCGGCGGGGCGCGCCGCTGATGCTGGTCGGGGAGCAACCCGGCGATCACGAGGACCTCGAGGGCCACCCGTTCGTCGGCCCGGCCGGACGCTTGCTGGACCGTGCGGTGCGTGACGCGGGCATCGATCCGGCGCAGGCGTATGTGACCAATGCGGTCAAGCACTTCAAGTTCACCCGCCGTGAGGGCAAACGCCGGATCCACCAGAAGCCCGGCCGCACCGAGGTGGTGGCGTGCCGGCCGTGGTTGATCGCCGAAATCGACTCGGTGCGGCCACAAGTGGTGGTCTGTCTGGGCGCCACCGCCGCACAGTCACTGCTGGGTCCCTCGTTTCGCATCTCCACCGGGCGAGGAGAGCTGCTGTCCCTGCCTGGCTTGGCGGGGTCCAACGGCCGGCCGAGGGTTCTGGCCACTGTCCACCCCTCGGCCGTGCTGCGTGACCGCAGCGACCAGCGTGCGAAAGCCTACGAAGCCTTCGTCGACGACCTTCGGGTGGCCCGCAACGCCGTGACCGGAGGTAGCGCACCGCTGGCGCACCCCGCCGTTTGACAACTCCGGTGGCGGGTAATCCGTGCGTGTTGAAGGGAGCAGCCAATGCCGAAAACCGCGGACTTCATCCTCGACAGGCTCCGCCAGTGGGGGGTGCACCGGATCTTCGGCTACCCCGGTGACGGGATTCTTTCGATGATCGGGGCCTTGGACCGGGCCGGCGGAGACCCGGAACTCATCCAGCCGCGCCATGAAGAGATGGCGGCCTTTATGGCCACCGGCCACGCCAAATTCACCGGCGAACTCGGCTGCTGCCTGGCCACGTCCGGCGGCGGGGCGATCCATCTGCTCAACGGGCTCTACGACGCCAAGCTCGACCACCAGCCGGTGGTCGCGATCATCGGTCAGCAGAAGCGGATGTCGCTGGGCGCGGCCTTCCAGCAGGAGATCGACCCGAACTCGCTGTACAAGGACGTCTCCTCGGACTTCGTCCAGACCTGCATGGCGCCGGTCCAGGCCCGCCACCTGGTGGACCGGGCCTGCAAGGTGGCGCTGACCAATCGAACCGTGGCCACCATCATCCTTCCCGAGGACGTCGCCGAGGAAGAAGCGGTCCCTTCGCCACCGCGCCAGCACGGGGCCGTCTTCAGCAGTGTCGGGTGGACCAAACCGCGGATGATCCCGCCGCAGACCGAATTGCGCAAAGCCGCCGAGATCCTCAATGAGGGCGAGAAGGTGGCGATCCTGGTCGGCGCCGGAGCCGCCGACGCCGCCGACGAAGTGGTGGAGGCCGCCGATCTGCTCGGCGCCGGGGTGGCCAAGACGTCGTTGGGGCGCGCCGCGCTGCCCGATGAGCTGCCGTACGTGACCGGGCCGATCGGCCTGCTGGGCTCCACGGCCAGTGAGGCCATGATGTCGGGCGCCGACACCCTGCTCATGGTGGGAACCAGCTTTCCCTACGCCGAGTGGCTGCCCAAGGAAGGGCAGGCTCGCGGGGTGGAGATCAACCACGACGGTCGGATGATCGGGGTGCGCTACCCGGTGCAGGCCAACCTGATCGGCGACTCCAAAGACACGCTCGCCGAACTGATCCCGTTGTTGACTCGGAAGAAAGACCGGTCCTGGCGGCGCAAAATCGAAAGCGAAGTGGAGACCTGGTGGCGGGTCCTGGACGACCGGGCCCACGACAAGGCCAGTCCGCTCAACCCCGAATTGGTGGTCCACGAACTCTCCAAGCGCCTGCCTGACAACGCCGTGGTCACCACTGACGCCGGGTCGGTCGCCAACTGGTGGGCACGGCACCTGCGGCTGCGGCGCGGGATGGCGGCCTCGCTGGCCGGGAACCTCGCCACGATGGGGCCCGGCACCCCGTATGCGATCAGCGCCAAGCTCGCCCAACCCGACCGGCCGGTGATCGCCGTTGTCGGTGACGGCGTCTTCCAGATGAACGGGATGGCCGAAATGATCACCGTGAAGCGCTATCTGGACCGGCTGTCCGACGGGCCGCTGATCTTCTGCGTGTTCAACAACCAAGACCTCAACCAGGTGACCTGGGAGCAGCGAGCGATGGGCGGCGAGCCCAAGTTCGAAGACTCGCAGATGATCCCGGACGTGCCGTACGCCGAGTTCGCCAAGCTGCTGGGACTCACCGGCATCCGGTGTGACAGCCCGGACACGATCGGCCAGGCGTGGGACCAGGCGCTCTCCGCGCCCGGTCCGGTGGTGCTGGAAGTCGTGGTGGACCCCGACATCCCGCCGGTGCCGCCGCACATCGAGAAGATGATCGCCAAGAACACTGCCAAAGCGATCCTCAAAGACCCGGACCGCGTCAGCGTGGTCACCAAGGGCGCGAAGCAGAAGATGCATGAGTTCACCGAATCGGCCAGGCAGTCGGTGCGCGACATCCGTAGCAAGAACGGCGGGTAGGCGCCGATGACCACCTTGGGCGTGCCCGGCACGCTGCGCCGCCGGCTGCCGAAACTGGACGGTGTATATGTGCCGCAAGAGGATTCGCATCTTCTCATCGAGACCATCGAACGCACCGGGTTGGCCCGCGGGGCCCGTGTGCTGGACCTGTGCACCGGCAGCGGCGTGGCGGCCATCGCGGCCGCCGAGCTGGGCGCCGACAGTGTCACCGCGTTCGATATCTGCCCGCGGGCGGTGCGCTGCTCTCGGCACAACGCGCGTGCCGCCGGCGTGGACATCACGATCCGGCAGGGACCGTGGAGTGGCGCGTTACGGTGCGCCCCTTTCGACCTCGTGGTGGCCAATCCGCCCTATGTGCCCTCGCCGCGAAACGGTGGACCCATCCCGTCCGCGGGCGGTCCGGAGTGGTCGTGGAACGGTGGCGTGGACGGGCGAGTTGTGCTGGATCCGCTGTGCCGGTCGGCAGCGGCGCTGATGCACAGGGGCGGTTCCCTGCTGCTGGTGCAATCCGCTCTCGCCGACGTCGCGCACTCCTTGCAGACCCTGCGGGAA
Organism: Mycolicibacter heraklionensis; assembly: GCF_019645815.1. Taxonomy (NCBI): domain Bacteria; kingdom Bacillati; phylum Actinomycetota; class Actinomycetes; order Mycobacteriales; family Mycobacteriaceae; genus Mycobacterium; species Mycobacterium heraklionense. The sequence goes on along the minus strand of NZ_CP080997.1, from coordinate 3,660,455 downwards.
TCGGGTCTGTCTGCTGAGGTCGCTGCCGTCCGAAGCGTCCCGTTCGGCCCGGTGCTCTCGGCGCGCGCCGAGTGGCTGGAATCCACCGGCTTGGTGCCACCGGGCTGCCGCGTGGAACAGCTGGTGGTGATCAGGGCGGACAAGCCATGACCGGGCGGCAGCCGACGGTGGTGCAGCCCGTCCGCAACGGCCCGGTCTTGATCGCCGGACCGGTGCGCATCGAGACACCCGAGGGCGTTGTCGAATCAGATCGCTTCATGGTGGCGGTCTGCGCCTGCGGGCGCAGCCGCAATTACCCGCTGTGCGATACCAGTCACCGGTGCGCTACTCGCCGGTCTCGTAGTCGTCCTCGGGAAGCGGCACGCTGATCGCCTGATCGATCACATCGGCCGGGTTGGCGTCGACCTCGGCGATATTCTCCACGGCGGCGGGGTCCAGACCTTCGTCGTCGTCATCGGCCCCTATCCACTGTTCCGCGAGGTCTGCCTCTGGAATGGCTTCGGTCGACGGTAGCCCGTCAGGGTTGGTCATCACGACCCCTTTCGTTTCCGCGCTCGCGGCGCGCCCGAGGCCGCCCGGTCGGCGCGCTGGGCGGCCAACAGGGCATAGTCCGACTTCAGCTGGGTGTTGTCCGACCTTAGCCGAGTGTTGTCGGATTGCAGCTTGCTGTTGTCGGACTCCAATCGGGCGTTGCGCGCTTCCAGGCCGAGGATCTGTCCGATACCTGCCACATTGATGCCGATGTCTACCAGCTCGGTGATTCGTCGCAGCCGGGCGAGATCGTCATCGCTGTAGCGACGCGTCCCGCCCGCGGTGCGCGCCGGGGTCAGCAGACCGCGGCTCTCGTAGAGCCGCAAGGTCTGCGGACCGACACCGGACAACTCGGCAGCCACCGAGATGCCGTATACCCCAAGCCCGGATCGGCCATCCATTTCGTCGACCACTGCGCATCGCTTCCCGCTCGTCGGAAATTCCTCGTGCACCTCTTGCACGAACCTACCACGAGTGCTATATAAAAATCTATGTCGGCAGACATAGATGATCTGCCACAGATCTAGGAGGTGGAGATGATGTTGATGCGTACCGACCCGTTCCGGGATCTCGACCGCTGGACCCAGCAGGTGCTGGGCACCGCGGCACGGCCGGCGGTCATGCCGATGGACGCCTGGCGTGACGGCGACCAGTTCATCGTCGAGTTCGACCTGCCCGGGGTCGCGGAGGACTCCCTGGATCTCGATGTCGAACGCAATGTGCTGACGGTGCACGCCGAACGTCCGGGGCTTGATCAAAGCCGCGAGATGGTGTCCGCGGAACGGCCGCGCGGCGTGTTCAGCCGCCAGTTGTTCCTCGGCGACAATCTCGACGCCGACCAGATCCAGGCCAGCTATCAAGACGGCGTGCTGCGGCTGACCATCCCGGTCGCCGAGAAGGCAAAGCCGCGGCGCATCAAGGTCGCCGGCAGCCACGGCGAGCGGGCCATCAACTCCTGATTGCGAGGGGCCGGGCGGCGGCCTGCTACCCGGTGAAGGAGGTGAGCAACATGACCACCGACACGCTGGCCGCGGAGGTGCTCGACGAGGCGGAGAGCATCGTGCGCGCCGAATGGCTGCGCCTGTTAACCGCCGGGGCACCCGGAAACTGCACCGCGGCACCCACCGAAATGCCCGTCGCCCGGCCTCGTCCCCCGAAGCTCGCCCTTCGTGGCGCCCCTCCTGATCGGCATGATGCGCCACTACCAGCCAGTCGCCGGCATCGTTCGGCCACGCGGCGGCGCAACAGGCGAGTGTGGCCGACGCAGCGGTCTCCTCCGTGATGCCGCTGCCGACTTGGTCAAGCAGTTGCCGACGAGGGAGGTGATGGCCTTACGCGATTAACACCAGCGGACGGTGACTCTCGTGCGTCGCTCACGGCTATCCGACCATCGTGAGCGCGTCGACGCAGCCCGGTTCTGCGCGCGCATCGCCACCGATGTGGCAGCGAAATGACGTGGGCCGCGCACGATGTCACCGCAGGGTTCGACGGGGCCCTGCTGCCGTCAACGCTCTCTCTCCGGCAGCAGGCCTCGCCGGCCGAACGGCAAGTCGATCAGGTACGACCAACCCCTGCTTGGCCCTTGGTGGCGTTATGAGCAAGAGTCCCGACCCCTACGCAGTGCTGGGTGTGACAGCGGCGGCCACGCCGGCTGAGATCAGCCATGCCTTCCGCGCCAAGTTGCGCACGCTCCATCCCGACGCCGGCAATGCGGGCCGTCCGCCGACCGCCGACGCGGAGGAGCAGTTACAGCAGCTGCTGGGCGCCTATGCCCGGCTGCGCCAGGGTAGCCGCCACCAGGCCGGCGACGAGCGGCCTCCGCCGGCATCGTCCAACGCGAATCGACAGGGGCCGGTACAGGTCCCGGTCACCTACCGCGACGAGCCCGCACCGACACCACGGAAAGACCTGTGGGCCGGCCCGGTGCGCCGGCATCGCTGACAGCTATGGCCCGGGCGCGATCGCCACGCCTGGACGCTCAAGCGTCAGGTGGTCTCGATCTGGACGTTAACGAAGTCGAGGAGGGCGACCAACCGGCGCACTACTGCTCGATCGCTGCGCAGCACGGCCTTTCGGCCGTGGGCGGCACAATAGCGGTCGAGCAGGCAGAGCTGACGGTGCCCGACGAACTCCAGTTCCCGCGCGTCGATCTCAAGGGTGTCGTGCGACAACAGCGGCAGAACCCGCCGCAGGGTGGTGACGAACAGCGGCTCGCTCGCGGCGTCGAGGTTGCCCGCCAACGCGATCGCGTTGCGCCCAGCAGGCTGGGCGTACAGCTGGAATGGCACCGAACTGGGGCCGGCCGCCGGGTGAAGGCACACCAACCCGGCTGCGGCGTCACCGAGTTCGGCGACGTCGTAACCGCACATCGCCGCGACAGGCAGCGTGGCGATCCGGCGGTCTCCGAGGAACTCCAGTGCGGCCTGCGCTTCGCGCTGTGCGGGTGTGCGAACCACCGGCGTTGTATCGATGACGACCCGCAGCCCGTTGTAGCCCGCAGCGACGGCCCCGACTGCGGCCGCCGCGTAGCGCTCGGTCATGCGCTCGGCGTCGACGACGTCGCCCCGGAACAAGAAGTGCTCGGGAACCGTCTTGACGTGCACCTCGCCCGCATCACCGCCGAGCCCGGCAGCAGCCAGGCTGGCTCGCATGGTCACCGGATCGTCCTCTCCGACGTAGGTGACCCGCTGTCCCAGGTTCAAGCCGTCCGCGATGTACTCGGCCGCACGGTACAGGAATTCGCTCCGATCCCGGTATTCCCAACCCACGTGGCCGAATTCACCCGAGGGGTCCGCTCGATAGCCGGCCATCACGCTGACTTCCTCATCCGTAGGTGCGCCTGCACCGTGGTTCCGGAGGCTGTGGTGTGGATGCGCACCAGATCAGCGGTTGCGTTGACCACGAACAATCCGCAACCGTGATCGCCAAGTCCGAGGATCGGCCGCCGCCCGGCCAGCCGGTCGGTCAAGCGGCCGGAGTCACTTACCTGGCAGATCAATTGGTCCTCCGCCTCCCACAGCAGCAGGGTGCACGGTTCCCGTCCGTGCTGCAGGCTGTTGGACGCCAGCTCATTGACTATCAACTGCAGGTCCGCGATCTCGGCGGCGGCGAAACCGAACCAGCGTGCGTACTTGGCGGCGAATTGGCGGGCTCCGGCCAGGTCGGTAAGTCGGTGCAGGGTACAGCTTGCCGCCGTCGGGATGCTGGGCAGCGGTTCGTTGTAGCGCACCCAGGCGGCATCGGGAGCGAAGCCCGCGCTGGTGCGGTCCGGTTGCCCGACGTGGCCCAGCCATGGATGGGTGATCTCGGCGTCGACGAGGATATCTGAGTCCAGATGTGTTGCGTCGTAAGGGCAGAGAATGGTCAGACCCCGGCCGGTGAACGCCTCATTGACCAGGGCCTCATGCTGAACGCAGGCCGGATACTCCAGCTCCGACCGGCCGCTCCAGACCGGTTCGCCGACCATTCGCACCGGCCCCGATGGATGCCGGGCCGCGAAAGTGCCCAGCACGCCGCCCAATATGTGGGTCGGGTTGCGTCCGACTTGGCTCATGTCGGCCAGCGTCACGAATTCGACTGCGTCGTTGGGGAGTGCGGCGCGCAGCAGCGAGAGGTTGGGTTCAGGTACGGCCACCAAGACCGGGAGACCGTCGGCGACGCCCTCGGCGACGAATGGCACCAGGTAATCCAGATATTCCTGCGGCGACCGGTAGAACAGCGCGATATGCCTGAAGGAACCGCGATCAGCGTCGGCAGCGACGGTCATCGCATTGTTCGCGGCGTGCTTCGGTTGCGCTCACTACCTGATCAATACCAGTAGCGCCGCCCCGCGACCGGACGACCGACCGCGCCCAGAATCCAGAGTGCCGCGCCGACAACCAGCAGAATGACGCCGACCGTCCATAGGACGTTGATCTTGAAGATGAGCGCCAGAATAATCAGGACCACTCCGAGGGCAATCATCACCAATCCCTTCTCTCACACAATCAAACCAACCGCACCCAACGAAGAGGGCTGCGGCAGATGGCAATCGGACACGACCGGGTTGAGCCCGAAGTAGTTCAAGGGACCCGCCAGCGTAGTGACGGCGATGGTTCCGGCATTTGCGCAACTGGTTTGGCTGCCGTGGAAATAGTCACGCTGCCATGCGGCGAAAACACCTATCAGCAGCCAGAGCAGCACAATGGTTCCGGCCAATCCGCCGATTCGCATCCGTCCTCCATTCATCTGTACCCCGATCAGTTCCCCGTTCCACCGCTGTCGAAACCTGGCACCAAAAGCGCGCGTCGGGCGATGTTTGACCGCGGTGGCGGCAGGGTACTGCCGGGTTTTGGGGATGAAACGTCGGCGAGCGGAACGGAAATGCGCAGATGATGTTGCTGGAGACAGGCGGGTCCGGTGCGCGGGCAGGTAGTCACGCGGAGTGGATCGGCGAAGCCGGCGATATCGTCGATCGGATGCTGCGTAACGTCGCGCATGGTCGCTTCGAAAGGTCGCTATCGGCGATGACGGCGTTCGCCGCGGTTGTCACGACCGCCGAGATCTATCTCGAGCACTACAAGGCCGGCTTCGGTAACAAGTGGATGTGGAGCCCGGTTCTGGTCACGCCACCGGTGGTGGTCGCCGGGATCGGCGGGGTGTTCTCCCGCCGCTGGGCCAAACGCTGGCTGCCGTTGACCGCAGGCGTATACGCCGCCAATGGGCTGCTGGGGGAGTACCTGCATGCCCGCGGGGTGGCCCGCAAGCCCGGCGGCTGGAAGATGGCGTCCTACAACGTTCCGATGGGTCCGCCGATCGCAGCGCCCGGCTTGATGGCGATGGTCGGCGGGATGGGCTTGCTGGCCGCGGTGCTGCGCCGCGAACGCTGAGGCGCCGGCAGCCATGGCCGACACCTCCCGACCCGACCACCTGCCGAATCTCCGGGCCGATCGCCAACCCCCGCACCCGTCCTGGTTGCCCCGGCAACGTCGCGGTGTCACCCCGCAGATGATCGGGCGCTACCCGGACTTCGACGTGCTCGCGTCGAAAGACAGCTGGGACGAGGCCACCAGGAAGGTGGTGCTGGCCCGGCTGGAACCGCCGGGGCCGCTGCGGTTCTTCAGCGCCACCGAGGAACCCACCCTGCGGGCGTTCTGTGACATCGTGCTGGCCCAAGATGATGAACCGCGAGTGCCCGTTGCCGAGTTCGTCGATGCCAAACTGGCCGACGGTCAGCTCGACGGCTATCAATACGCCGACATGCCCGATGACCGGGAGACCTGGCGTCTGGTGCTGCGCGGCTTGGACGAGGCCGCCGGGCAGCGGTACGGCAAGGCATCGTTCGCCGCAGCCGAAGTCCCGACCCAACTGGCACTGGTCGACCAGTTCTCCCGAGGCCGGCTGCAGGGCGGCGCCTGGGTACAGCTGAACGAGATGCGGGCATGGTCGGTGTGCATGCGGATGGCGTTGTCCGCGTTCTACTCCCATCCCTGGGCGTGGAACGAGATCGGGTTCGGCGGTCCGGCCTATCCACGCGGCTTCATGCGGCTGGGTGGCCCGAGCGGGCCGGCGGCGGCGCGCGAACCGTTCGAAACCCGCGGTGCCATCGACAAGGACCCGGTGGAACTGGTGCTGGAAGAGGACTCGTAGTGGGCGACTTCTGGCGGGGCCTGCTCAAAGGATCGCTGGGCCCGCCCGACAATGACTCGCGGTTCCTGCTGGACGTGCAGTCGCGGGAGCTGCCCGGTGAGAAGACGATGCGCCGGTATGCGACCGATGACGAGGTTGACCTGGTCGTCGTCGGGGCCGGGGCCGGGGGATCGGTGCTGGCGCAACGACTGGCGCGGGCCGGCTGGCGCACCGTGATCATCGAGGCGGGCCCGTTCTGGCATCCCGACAGCGACTGGGTCTCCGACGAAGCCGGATCGCATCCGCTGTACTGGACGCAGAAGCGCATCATCGGCGGCGACGACCCGATCGAGTTGGGCAAGAACAATTCCGGCCGCGGCGTCGGTGGCTCGATGGTGCACTACGCCGGCTACTGCCCACGCTTTCACCCCAGCGACTTGCGCACATTCAGCCTCGACCGTGTCGGGGCGGACTGGCCGATCGACTATGAGGACATCCGACGTCACTACGAAGTGCTCGAGGCCGAACTGCCGGTAGCCGGACAGAACTGGCCATGGGGATATCCGCACCGCTACCCGTCGTCGCCGCACCCGATCTCCGCTGCCGCGTCCAAGCTGTGGGAGGGCGCGCGCAATCTGGGGATCGAGATGCGGGTGGGCCCGGTCGGAATCGTCAACGGCACCTTCGGAAACCGGCCGCACTGTATCTACCGCGGCTACTGCCTGCAGGGCTGCAAGGTCAATGCCAAGGCCAGTCCGTACGTCACCCACCTGCCCGACGCCCTGGCACACGGTGTGGAGATCCGTGCGGACTGCATGGCCGCCCGCATCGAACTCGATGACGCCGGAGCGGCGCGCGGCGTCGTCTACCACGACAACAACGGCGCCGAGCACCTGCAGCGCGCGAGGGTCGTGGCGGTTGCCGGCTACTCGATCGAAACCCCACGGCTGCTGCTCAATTCGACCAGTACCCGGTTTCCGCACGGGTTGGGAAACAACTCCGATCAGGTGGGCCGTTACGTCATGGTTCAAGGCGCGGCCCAGACCGCGGGCCGGTGGCCCGAGGAACTGCGGATGTACAAGGCTCCGCCGCCGCAGGTGAGCAGCGAAGAGTTCTACGAAACCGACACGGCTCGCGGATTCGCCCGCGGCTTCTCCATCCAGACCGTGTCGCCGCTGCCGATCGGCTGGTCAGAGCACGTGCTCGCCGACGGGCACTGGGGCCGGGCGATGCGTGAATACATGCGCGACTACAACCATTGGAGCACGATCGGCGTGCTCAACGAACTGCTTCCCCTGCCGGACAACCGGATCACCCTGGCCGACGAAGTCGACGGCAACGGGATCCCAGTGGCCCGAATGGATTACACCCGCTGCGACAACGACAAAGCGAACATGGCCTACTCGACCCAGGTGATCACCGACATTCTGCACGCGGCAGGCGCGCAGGACGTGCTGACCATCCAGCGCTACGCCCACCTGATCGGCGGTGCTCGGATGGGTACCGCACCGGAGAACTCCGTCGTCGATGCCGACCATCGGGTGTGGGGGGTGCCCAACCTGTTCATCTCCGACGGCTCGGTCTGCCCAACGCAGGGGTCGGCCAACCCGGCGCTGACCATCATGGCGCTGGCTTCCCGGCTCGCCGAACGGCTTGCCGGAAAGCGCATCTCGCAGAAGGGAGTCCAGCCATGACTCACACCGTCGTTGTCACGGGAGCCAGCGCCGGGATCGGCCGCGCCGTCGCGCAGCTGTACGGCAAACGGGGAGCCAACGTCGCCCTGCTCGCGCGCGGTGAAGCAGGGCTGCGGGGCGCGGCGCGTGATGTCGAAGACGCCGGTGGCACCGCCCTGGCCATTCCCACCGACGTCGCCGACTACGACGCGGTGGCGGCCGCCGCCGACCGTGCCGAAGCCGAACTCGGCCCGATCGACACGTGGATCAACGTCGCCTTCGCATCGGTCTTCGCGCCGTTCACCGAGATCGGACCCGCGGAGTTCAAACGAGTCACCGAAGTCTGCTACCTCGGCTTCGTCTACGGCACCATGGTTGCGTTGGCGCGGATGAAGCCCCGCGACCACGGCACCGTCGTGCAGGTGGGCTCGGCGCTGGGGGAGCGGTCAATCCCGCTGCAGTCGGCGTATTGCGGTGCGAAACACGCTGTCAACGGTTTCACCGAATCGGTGCGCTGCGAGCTGCTGCACGACGGTTCGAAGGTGAACGTCACGCTGGTGCAGATGCCGGCGGTCAATACGCCGCAGTTCTCCTGGGTGCTGTCCCGGTTACCCCGCCACCCGCAGCCGGTGCCACCGATCTATCAGCCGCAGCTGGTTGCCCGGGCGGTGCTGCGGGCCGCCGACCATCCCCGGCGCAAGCAGTACTGGGTGGGTGAAAGCACCGTCGCCACCCTGCTGGCCCAGCGATTCGCCGCACCGCTGCTGGACCGCTACTTGGCCCGTACCGGCTACGACTCGCAGCAGACCGGTGAGCGCGTCGACGGCGACAAGCCGTACAACCTTTGGCAACCGCTCGACGAACGGCCGGGCAGCGATCACGGAGCGCGCGGCGAGTTCGACGACTCCTCACACGCACACAGCCCGCAGATCTGGGCGTCCCGACACGCCGGACTGGTGGCCGGGGCCGCCACCGCGCTGGGGGTGGCAGGAGCCGGGGTGCTGGCCGCACGTCGTCCGCGTTGATCCCGACGCCTGAGTAAGACGCCCGGTGGTGCGGCGTCTAGGAACGGTTTCGGGCGGGTATTCGGCCGACGAAGACGAGGAAAGGATGTCGGCGATGACTGAAAGAAAAGGCCAGAAGGCCGAGGCGGACGTCGAATCCGACACCCACCAGGCGTGGTCGCGTGCCGGCAAGGGCGAAGATGGCAGCTACGTGGGGCGTACCAGTCCCGATGATGCAATCGATGTCGGAGAAACCGGCGCCGAAGCCAGGGGCGGTGACACGTAGGGGTTTGACATCAAGGCCCGATGGCTAACCTGCGCCCATTATGACTTCAGATACTGCAGGTGCCGGAATCGTCGTCGGTGTCGATGGGTCGTCGGGATCGAGGGCCGCTGTGCGGTGGGGAGCCCGGGAAGCGAAACGCCGTGCGTTACCGCTGACCCTGGTACACGCGGCCTCAACCCAGTTGTCCCCGCTGATGGCCCAGTGGATCGTGTTCGGCCAGCACGAATTGCCGCACCGGCGTGTGCAGCGGATCGTCGATGACGCCGTCGAAGTCGCCACCGACAGCGCTTCAGACGGCACGCCTTCGCGGCCGAACACCAAAGTGGAGTTCACCGACCCGGTCGACGCGCTGGAGGAGTTATCCCGGCAAGCCGATCTGGTTGTCGTCGGGTCGAGCAGCCGAAGACGGTTGCGGCACCTGCTTTTCGGCTCGGTCGGCTCGGCACTGACGCCGCGCTGCCACTGCCCGCTGGCCGTCCTGCAGGATGACGACCTCGAGGCGGCGCAGCCCGTGGGCGCCGAGGCGCCGGCCGACCCGACGGGATGGTGACTGGTTCGTCAGCGCCAGGTCAGCTCGCGTACGGCTGCCGAAATGGTTGCTGAGCCGCTACATCGGGTAACCAACCCGGATTGCATTCGCTGATTGGAGGTCTCATGCCCAAGACGACGAAGAGCGGCACCGCCAAACGCGGCGAGTTGCCCAGCACACTGCAGCGCTCCAGCGCCAAGGCGCAACGCACCTTCGCCAAAGCGCACGACGCCGCCGCCAAGGAATACGGCAGCGAACAGCGTGCGCACCGGGTCGCCTACGCCGCGCTCAAGCACAGTTTCGAAAAGGTCGGGGATCATTGGGAGCCCAAGAAGAAGCGCGGCCCCTCGGACAAGCGCGCGGCCGGCGGCGGCCCGAACAATTCCGGACCGTCCGCAGAGGGCGTCGATGCCAACGCCAGCAAGCAGCATCTGCTCGATGTCGCCCGCCGGCTGGACATTCACGGTCGATCGACGATGCGCAAATCCGAACTGGTCACGGCGATCAAGAAGCACAACCGCCGTGTCCGCGGTAAGTAGCCGGCTGACGGGGTTCATCGGCGAGACGCTGTCGTGGTGGTTGGCCACCGGCGCGGTGTGGGTGGTGACGCTCACGACGCGGACCGCCCAGGAGTTGGTTGCGGCGGCAGTGTGCACGCTGCCCTGTGCTGCGGCTGCCCACGCAGCACGGCGGGCCAACCGCGGTCGTTGGCGGTTTCGGCTTGGGTGGCTGCGCTGGGCGCCGGCCGTTGCCGGCGAGTTGCCGGCCCAGACGGCTCAAGTGTGGGCCTACATCCTGATCCCGTCACGGCGTCCTCAATCGGCGGTCGGCTCGGTGGTGTTGCCCGAGGAGCCGGCATCGGTCGCGGCCGCGCGCCGCACCGCTGCGAGCTTGGCGTTGGCCACCACGCCGGGAACCGTCGTGCTCGATGCGGCCGCGCGGACGGTGCGGGTACACCGGGCCGGGCAGCGTCCGGGCGCGCTGGAGCAGGCGGTGCGGCGGTGAGTGCGGGCGAGCTGGCCGCGCTGGCGCTGCTGGCCGGGGTGTTCGTGCCGGGCGTCTGGATGGCCGCTCGGGGCGCGGCCCGCCGGCGTCTGGTCGGCCTGGAATTCGCCGGTGTCGGCGCGGTCGCCACCCTGATGGTGCTGGCCGTCTCGTGGCGTCAGGACTGGACCCTGATCGTTGCACTGGTGTTGGCGCTGATCACCTTTCCCGGGACCCTGGTCTACACCCGGCTGCTGGCGAGCGAACCGTGATCGCCTGGCTGCTGGTCATCGCCGGCATATCGGTCATGGCCTGCTGCGCGGTCGCTGCCGCGGCCGTCGATGGTGTGTTGGACCGCCTGCACCTGCTGAGCGTGACCACCTCGGTCGGCTTCCCACTGACCGGGCTGGGCCTGATAGCGCAGCGCGGCTTCACCGAGGCCTCGGCGATGGTCTTGCTCATCAGTGTGCTGGTGTTGCTGACCGCGCCGGTGATGTCGGCAGCCACCGCCCGGCTGACCGCCCAGGACGCCGGGGTGGTGAAAGCCCACTCGCCATCATGACCACCCTGGTCCTGGTCTCGCTCACGACGGTCGGCATCACCGGAACCGTCGTCGCGCTGACCGGCGACCCGCAGCGGCAGGCGATCGTGCTGTCGGTGTTCGGCCTGGCCCTCACAATCTTGTTCGTACTGCTGCAGGCGCCCGACGTGGCGTTGTCCCAGTTGCTCATCGGCGGTGTGGTGGTGCCGTTGATGGTCATGCTGACCGTCCGGACGGTGCAGCGTCGACACCGGGAGATCAGCCGGTGAACCGCGCATGGCGCACGGCGCTGTTCCTCGCCGGCGCGGCCGGGTTGGGTGTGCTGCTGTGGCTGGGATTCGCCGAGCTGCCTGCGTTCGGCCAGGCGCATCACGGGTATCGGGATCTTGCGGTGCGGGCCGCCTTTTCGCACGCCACCGCCAACGTGGTGGCCTCGGTGAACTTCGACCAGCGTGCCCTGGACACGCTCGGCGAGGAGACCATCCTGGTCGCGTCGGTGACCGGTGTGATGGCCCTGCTGCGGCCCGCTGTCGAGGAGCGTGAGTATCACGACTCAGATGGCGTCCAAGGCCGCAGCACCGCCCTGGACGCCACCCGATTCGTCGGATACCTGCTGCTGCCGGTGACCCTGGCGGTGGGCATCGATGTGGTGGTGCACGGGCATCTGACCCCGGGCGGGGGTTTCCAGGGCGGCGTACTGCTGGCCGCGGGTCTGCATCTGCTCTATGTCACCGGAAGCTTCCGGGCGCTGGACCGGTTGCGCCCGGTCAACGTCTTCGACGTGGCCGAGGCACTGGGCGCAGCGGCGTTCGCCGGTATCGGCGTCACCGGCTTGATCACCGGCGGAGCATTCCTGCTCAACGTGGTACCGACCGGCACCCGGGGGCAGTTGCTGTCCGCGGGGACGGTGCCGCTGCTCAACGCGGCGGTCGGCATCGCGGTGGCGTGCGGCATGACCGTGCTGCTGGCGCAGTTCCTGGCTCAGGAGATCACTGTCGCTCCGCGACGGGAGAAGTCGTGAGCAGCTACATATACGGCGTGGCGGGCTGGCTGGTGCTGATCGGATCGTTCGGAATCGTCCGTAGCCACAACCTGATTCACGCGGTGGTGTGCTTGTCGGTGGCGCAGGCCGGTACTTACCTGCTGCTGTTGACGGTCGGTTACCAGCGTGGCGCGGCGCCGCCGATCTTCGTCGATTCGCCCGGACCGGCTGCAGTGGTCGACCCGGTGGTGCAGGCGATGACACTCACCGACATCGTCATTCAGGCCACCGTCACCGCGCTGCTGCTGGCGCTGGCCATCCAGGTCCACAAACGCCACCACACCCTGGACCCGGACCAGTTGTCGGCACTGCGGGGCTGAATCGCCGTGCCGGCCACCACCGCCGCCCTGCTGCCGCTGCTGGTCGCGGCACCGATCCTGTCGGCTTGCCTGCTGCTGGCGCTGCACGGCCGGGTGTCCCGCCCGGCGGCCAATGCGCTGGTGCTGGCCGTGTCGGCGGCCTCCACTGCGGCGGCCGGCGCCGTGCTGATCGCGGCATCCGGCCGCACGATGGTGGCCTGGATCGGCGACTGGCGCCCGCACGCCGGCCTGGCGGTCGGTATCGCTTTGGCCGCGGACCCATTCTCGGCGGGACTGGCGGTCCTGGTGGGTTCGCTGACCGTCTGCGCGGCCCTGCACAGTCGCCGCGGCCTCGACGAGGCCGGTACCCGCTTCGACGCGCTGCTGTTGATCTTCCTGGCGGCGATGAACGGCTTCGTGCTGGCGGCGGACCTGTTCAACCTGTTCGTGTTCTTCGAGCTGATGGGTGCGGTCGGCTACGCACTGACCGGAATCAAGATCGAGGACCGGTCGGCGATCCAGGGCGCGCTCAACTTCGGCATCATCCAGTCGCTCAGTGCCTGCCTGACGCTGATCGGCATCACCGTGCTCTACGGGCGCGTCGGCCAGTTGGGGATGGCCCAGCTCGGTGCGGCGCTGCGCGGCCCGCCCGACGCCCTGGTGGTGGCCGCCTTCGTGCTGGTGTCGGCCGCGCTGTTGGTCAAGGCCGCCATCGTGCCGCTGCACTTCTGGCTGGCCGACGCGCACGCCGTGGCACCGGCCGGGGTGTGCGTGTTGTTCTCCGGGGTCATGGTCGAACTGGGTCTCTACGGGCTGTGGCGGGTGTATTGGGAAGTGTTCGCGGGTGCGCTGCCGCCGGCGGTGGTCAGCCGGGTGTTCGTGGTGGCAGGTGCGCTGACCGCCGGTGTCGGCGCGGTGATGTGCCTGCTGCAGCGGCACCTCAAGCGGCTGCTGGCCTATTCCACCGTCGGCCACCTGGGGTTGTCGCTGGTGGCCACCGCGACGCTGACCTCCCACGGCATAGCGGGCGCTGCGGTGTACCTGATCGGCCACGCCGGGGCCAAGTCGGCGTTGTTTCTGATCGTGGGAGTCCTGTTGGACCGCCACCACAGTGTCGACGAATGGGAGTTGGCCGGACGCGGCCGGGGTCAGCCCCTGCTGGCGGCCTGCTTCGGCACCGCGGCCGTCGCGCTGGCCGGCCTGCCGCCGTTCGGCACGGCACTGGGCAAGTCCCTGTGCGAGGAAGCCGTCGGCAGCGGCTGGGGATCGGCGCTGTTCCTTGGGGTTTCGGCGTTCACCGGCGGTGCCGTGCTGCGGGCCGGCGTCCGGTGCTTCACCGGCATCGGCGGACGAACCGAGCCGTCCGACGACCCGCGCCGGACCCGAGGCGACGAGGAGCCCGATACCCGGCTGCGGCGTACTCCGCCCAGCATGTACCTGGCGATCGGACTGCTGCTGGCCGGTTGCCTGGCCGCCGGCGTACTGCCCGGGGTCGCGCACGGGGCGCAGAGCGCCGCAACACGTTTCGTCGACGCCGGCGCCGCGACCGCGGCGTCCATGCCGGGCTGGTCGGTGGCCGGAGCCGCAATGAGCGCCGTCGGTGCGCTCGCGGCGGCCGGGGTGGCGGCCGCCGGACTGTTCCGCTGGACTCCAGCGGTGCACCGAACTGCCACCACTGTTGCCGCACCGCTGTTCAGTGCGCTGCGTGCCGCGCACTCCGGACACATCGGCGACTACGTGGCATGGATGTTCACCGCGCTCGCCGCGCTCGCCGCCGCAATCGGATTACCGCTGACCTGATACACGGCATAGGGCGCCCGGATCAGCGGGCGGGCCACATTGCGCACCGCGACACCACCGGCGGTGCGGCCCTTCTCGATTCCGGCGTGGGCGTGACCGTGCACGGCCAGGTCGGCGCCGGCGTCGTCGATGGCCTCGGCCAGCAGACACGATCCCAGAAAGGGGTAGATCTCCGGGGGCTCGCCGTACAGGGTGTCGGCGACAGGGGAGTAGTGCAGCAGCGCGATCCGATAGTCCGTGCGCAGCGCACGCAGGCCGTCGCGCAGCTGGTCGGATGCGGCCTGGGTGGCGCCGACGAAGGCCTTCATCTCCGGTTCCCCGAAGGCGGTGGCACATCGGCCGGCGAAACCGCCGCCGAAGCCCTTCACACCGGCGACACCGACCCGCTGCCGCTGCACCTCGACGGTGTGGGTCTCGCCTTCCAGGACGGCGATCCCGGCGTCGCGCAGCGCCGCGGTGATCTCGTGCTGCTGATTCTGGTGATAGTCGTGGTTGCCGAGCACGCACACCACCGGCACCGGGCAGTCCATCAGTTCCTCGGCGACCACCCGGCCCTCGGCGGCGGACCCGTGACGGGTCAGGTCGCCGGCCACCAGCAGCATGTCGGCCCGGGTGTCGAGACCGTGCCAGTGCAGGGTGCCGCGCGAGTCCTCGCCCAGATGAATGTCTCCGACGGCCGCTACCCGAATCACCCGGTCACCTGCTCTGCGGGTTCGACCAGCTGCACCACCTCGATGTCGTTGATGACGTTGCGCGGACCGACGAGGCGACGCACCGCCGACTCGATCGTCGCTCTGCGTTGCGGGCCGTTGACCGACCCGGTCAAACACACCGAGTCGTCGTCGATGTCGATCCCGATGCCCAGCTCTCCGATCTCCGGGTCCTCCGCGAGCGTCCGGCGTACGACGGCGACCAGATGGGCGGGCGGCTGGTGCTGCGCGGGGTGATCGTCGTCGACGATGGACAGCCCACGCAGCAACTGCCAGAACGCCTCGGCGAACGGCGAATTCCGCAGACGCCGGCGCACCTGCGGCCAGTCCACCTGTTCCCGCAGGATTCGCGCGACGATCAGGAGCTCGGCGAAATCGCAGCGGTGGCAGTCCAGCACCGCAAGCTTCTGCACCATCAGGTCGGTGGCGGTGATGACTCGGGCGATCACCGAGCCGACCTGAACCGGCGGCGCGCCGGAAATGGTCTCGGCACTCACGGGAATCTCGCCGAGATGATGGATCAGGTCCACCAGCACCTCGCCGTCGAAGACTTTGAGCAGCCAGTCTTCCGGCGGCTGAACCCGCGACATACCGGCCTCGGCCAGGGCTTTCGCCGCCCGCTCGGCTTCGGACGGTTCGACCAGCAGGTCGATGTCGTGGTGGGAGTGCGGACCGCCGCGGGCATACACCGCCGCGCCGCCGGCCAGCGCGAACGGCACGTCGGCGCGATGCAGCGCGCCGACCACTCGGGTCAGGGTGGTCAAGAACGTGGACTCATCCATGCTCGCCCCTTCCGTCGGTCAGGCCGGCGATCGGTGTCTGATCAAGGTGCTCGAGCAGATCCTCGGCGTTGTCGAAAACGGCAGCGACACCGGCTGTTTCCAGTTCGGCGCGAGAGACGCCGCCGCTGAGCAGACAGATGCTGGGCACCCCGGCGCGCAGACATGCCTGCGCGTCCCAGACCGCGTCGCCCACGAAGACCGCGCGCTGCGCCGTTGCGCCGACCCGGTCCAGCGCAATCCCGATGATGTCCGGATTCGGCTTCGCGACGTCGACATCGGCCGACGAGGTGACGGCCGCGACCAGGTCGTCGCAGCCGAGCACTTTGCGCAGCACCGCCAACTCATCGTCGGGCGCCGAGGTGGCCAGCACCACCGCAAGGCCGAGGGCGGCCACGCGTTCCAGCAGCTTCCGGGCACCAGGCAGCGGCGACAGCAAGGCCGAGGACTGCAAGTAGTACTGCGAGTGCAGGTCTTTGAGCCGCTGGCGGACGTCGTCGGATGCGTCGTCGGACAACACGCGCACCAGCTCGGATCCGTCCATTCCGATGGCGCGGTGGATGCGCCACGATTCCACCTCGAGGTGGAGTTCGGCGAATGCGCGCCGCCAGGCGTACACGTGCAGATAGTTGGAATCGACCAGCGTGCCGTCGACGTCGAACAACACAGCCGAGTGGGCGCTCACGGTGTTCCTCTCTCGTTTGCCGATGTCCGGGCCGTTTGCGGATGTCCCGGCTGGGATACCCACCCACGGACTTCCCAAATACCGACGAGAGGAAAAGCGGTGGCTACCGAGGACCGTGATGCCAAGCAGCGACAGCTCGACGAGTGCCAGGTCGACCGGCAGTCCGGGTACCTGACGACTCAGCAGGGGGTGCGAGTCGACCACACCGACGACGCGTTGACCGTCGGTGAGCGTGGGCCGACCCTGTTGGAGGACTTCCATGCCCGGGAGAAGATCACCCACTTCGATCACGAGCGGATCCCCGAGCGGGTGGTGCATGCCCGCGGTTCGGGCGCTTACGGCTACTTCGAGCCCTACGACGACTCGCTTGCGCAGTACACCGCGGCACGGTTTCTGACCACGCCGGGTATCAAGACGCCGGTGTTCGTGCGGTTCTCCACCGTGGCGGGCTTCCGCGGCTCGGCCGACACCGTGCGCGACGTGCGCGGCTTCGCCACGAAGTTCTACACCGAGGCGGGCAACTACGATCTGGTGGGCAATAACTTCCCGGTGTTCTTCATTCAGGACGGCATCAAGTTCCCGGATTTCGTGCACGCGGTGAAACCCGAGCCGGACAACGAGATTCCGCAGGCCCAGTCCGCTCACGACACGCTGTGGGACTTTGTGTCGCTGCAGCCGGAGACCTTGCACGCCATCATGTGGCTGATGTCGGACCGCGCCCTGCCGCGCAGTTACCGGATGATGCAGGGCTTCGGCGTGCACACCTTCCGTTTCGTCAACGCCAAGGGCGAAGGGACATTCGTGAAATTCCACTGGAAGCCGAAGCTCGGAGTGCATTCGCTGATCTGGGACGAATGCCAGAAGATCGCCGGCAAGGACCCCGACTTCAACCGCCGGGACCTGTGGGATGCCATTGCGGCGGGTCAGTTTCCGGAATGGGAACTCGGCGTGCAGCTGGTGGCGGAAAGCGACGAGTTCAATTTCGACTTCGACCTGTTGGACGCCACCAAAATCATTCCCGAAGAACAGGTTCCGGTGCGCCCGGTAGGAAGGATGGTGCTCAACCGTAACCCGGAGAACTTCTTCGCCGAAACCGAGCAGGTGGCCTTCTGTACCGCCAACGTGGTGCCGGGAATCGACTTCACCAATGACCCGTTGCTGCAGTTCCGCAACTTCTCCTACCTCGACACCCAGCTGATCCGGCTCGGCGGGCCCAACTTCGCCCAGCTCCCGGTCAACCGGCCGATCGTCGATGTGCGCAATAACCAGCACGACGGCTACGGCCAGCACGCGATTCCGAAGGGGAAGTCCAGCTACTACAAGAACTCACTGGGGGGCGGTTGCCCGGCGCTGGCGGACGAAGGGGTGTTCCGGCACTACACCGAGAAGGTGGACGGCGCCAAGATCCGCAAGCGCGCCGCGAGTTTTGAGAACCACTACAGCCAGGCGCGGATGTTCTGGCGCAGCATGTCCGAGCCGGAGGCCAGGCACATCGTCGCCGCCTACGCCTTCGAACTGGGGAAATGCGAGACCATCGAGATCCGGCAGCGGGTGGTCGAACAACTCAACTTGGTCGACCACGGCCTGGCACGGCAGGTGGCCGAGAAACTGGGCCTGGCGGCACCCGATGAGCGGCCCGTCGACGAGGTGGTGCTGTCACCGGCGCTCTCGCAGCTGAGCGACGCCGGTGTTCCCGCCGGGACGGCTGCGCCCGGCATCGAAAGTCGCAAGATCGCAGTGCTGGCCGCCGACGGGGTGGACGTCGAAGGGGTCGAACGGTTCGTCGCGGCGATGCGGGAACGTGGCGCGATCGCCGAGGTGCTGGCGCCCATCGCCGGTGGTCAGCTCGCCGGCGGCTCGGGTGGGCAGTTGAGTGTCGACCGGGCCTTCACAACGATGGCGTCGGTGCTCTACGACGCGGTGGTGGTGCCGTGTGGGCCAGACGCCGTGCAGGCGCTCTCCGGCGACGGGTATGCGGTGCACTTCGTGACGGAGGCCTACAAACACCTCAAGGTGGTCGGGGCGTTCGGGGCTGGTGTCACGCTGCTGCCCAAGGCCGGCATCTCTGAGCAGCCGGCCGAGGACACCACGGTCGTGGTCTCTTCCGGTGTGGTGACGACGACGGCAGCCGCGGATGACCTCAACGACGAGTTCTTCGACGCGTTCGCCGCCGCACTCGCCGAGCACCGCGCTTGGAACCGCGCTGCCGACGCGGTTCCCGCCTAGGTCTCCTCGATCAGGGCACCAGGCGAAGTGGGCGGCCGGACCGCTGCACCTCGGCCAACGCGTCCGTCAGCGAGTCCACCAGCGGAAGCCGAGCGTGCGGATCGCAGATCCGCAGCAAGGTCGACAGCGCGGGACTCTGGACCACCTTCAGTTTCGTCTGTGCGCTGCAACATTGCGCACTGATCGACTGAAGAGCTGAAAACCCGGTGGTCCCAATAAATGTCAGTTCAGAGAGATCCACCACCAGCCATTCGCAGCATTCGGCGCAGCGTTTGGCGTAGTCCGCGAATGAGCTGGCGTTCGCCGCGTCGATCTCCCCGTTCACGGCGACGACGGCTCCGGTGCGACCCCAGTGGACAGTGAACTTGGCGGTGTGATTCCGCCAAACTTGAGTGGCTTCCGTTGCGGGAGTGGCGAAAGCGTTCTGAGTAATCTTGCTGATCGTCATGTTGTGGCTCCATCAGTCGACGAATCGTGCTGTTGGATCACGTCAACGTAATCACTTCCGGGTCTGCGTTTACGCGGTGACGTTTCACTGCGGCTGTGAACTCAACCGGAGGAACCAGACGTTACCGAGGTCCACTCCGATTGGCCAAGAGATACCCGACAATTTCTGGAAAATCCCAGTGAAACCTTAAGTTTCAAATTGTGAGCAGAGACGAGCGTCCGGCCGACCAGGCCGAGGTCATCAAGTCGGAGAGCCGATTTTCCACAGCGTCGAGAGCTCGCATACCGAATACGACATCCGTCTCCAATTGCGGAGCACCGTCCAACAGGTCGCCGATCACGTCGGTGCGCACCACCTGTTCGTGTACCGCATCGGCCTCGACGTGCTCGGCGTAGAACGCCACGCACGGCTCCGGCGCGCCCATCCGCCGCAGCGCGGAAACCAGGCGACGTGAGCCGGGCGGGGAGGTGATCTCGGTGGCCGCGAAGTGTCCGGCGGCCGCACCCCGCCAGCGGCGGTGCAGCCCGAACAGCGACATCAGGTTCACTACCGCCAGCGACTCGGCGGGAACAACGTCGAGGTAGGCGAGGTAACCGGCATCCAGCCCGGCGGCGGTGAGCAGGTCGGCGAAGAGCTGCTGGTGCACCCGCGGCCCTCGCCCGGCGCCGTACTCGTCGTATTCGACCGCGACGAACGACGCCTTGGCCTGGCCGGTCAGGCGCGGGATGAGCCAGGCGTGCGGATCGCCCTCTTTGAGGTGGTACAGCGATCTGTGCACGAAGTACTCGCGCGCCTGCTCCCAGGTGCCCTGATCGCGCAGGAACCACGAGGGCCCGGTGCCGTGTACGGGCTCGGTTGCCGCAGCATCCATTTCGGCACTGGCCGTCGCATCCGGGGGGATCACTCCGACATCCCGGCGGACGCGATCGAGGAACGCGTGCTCCAGTTGTGCACGCAGCTCCAGCAGGGTGGCGTCCCACTCCCAGCCCGGGTCCACTCCGGCGAACCCGCGGTAATGCAACTCGTAGCAGACGTACAGCGCCAGTTGCAGGTCGCGGCCATAGGGGTCGGCATCGGCGGTCGGGGGAATGAACTCGTGGGCCGCGCCGGCGGGCCGACGCACCAGGCCGCACACCGCCGCGGACAACGGCCCGCACGCGACGGGCAGACGCGGCTCGGTGTGGATCGTTGCGCTGGACACGCTTGCGGGTACCCCGCGCACGGACTGCGCCAAACGGCGCCGCGTCGTTTCGGCGGTCGGCCGTTGGGTATCCCGAGCAGCATGACACGCTTCGGCTACACCCTGATGACCGAGCAGAGCGGGCCGGCAGAGCTGGTCCGGTACGCCGTTGCCGCCGAAGAACGCGGTTTCGACTTCGCCGTGTGCAGCGATCACTTTTCGCCGTGGTTGGCATCGCAGGGCCACGCTCCCAATGCGTGGGCCCTGCTGGGGGCGGTCGCGCACGCCACCCAGCACATGGGTCTGTACAGCTACGTGACCTGTCCGACGATGCGCTACCACCCAGCGATCGTGGCCCAGCAGGCAGCCACCGTGCAGATCCTCGCGGAGGGCCGGTTCACCCTGGGCCTGGGCAGCGGGGAGAACCTCAACGAGCACATCGTGACGGGAGCCGGTTGGCCGAACGTAGCGCGCAGGCAGGCCATGCTCGGCGAAGCCATCAAGATCATCCGCGAGCTGCTGATGGGCGAGACGGTCGACCACGACGGCGACTACTTCCAGGTCGACCAAGCGCGGCTGTGGGACCTTCCGGACATCCCGGTCGCGCTGGCCGTAGCCATGTCGGGACCCAAGGGCGTGGACAGATTCGCCGCGGCCGCTGATCACCTGATCGCGGTGCAGCCCGACCGGGATCTGGTCCAGTCCTGGCATGCCGCACGGCAGGCGGCCGGGCTGGCCGGCGGTGGGCGAGTCATCGGTCAGCTGCCGGTGTGCTGGGACCCCGACCGGGATACGGCGATACAGCGCGCCCATCGGCAGTTCCGTTGGTTCGGCGGCGGATGGCTGGTCAATTCCGAGCTACCGACACCGGCCGCGTTCGCTGCCGCCACCCGCTACGTGCAGCCCCGGGATGTCGCCGGCGCCATTGCATGCGGACCGGATCTGGATGCGATCGTCGATGCGGTCGGCGCCTACCGGGACGCCGGATTCACCGACATCGCGCTGATCCAGATCGGCGACCAGTCCCAGGAGGCATTCCTCAAGGAGGCCGCAGAGCCGCTGCTGGCGGCGCTGCGCGACGCCCCGTAAGGGTTTCGGGGGCGAGCGCCGAGGGTACAGGGGCCTCATGGACGACACCGATGAGGGAATCGATCGCAGGCGTACGACCCAGCCGCGGGCCGGACTGGTGTTCAAGGACCGCCGCGAGTTGCCGGGATTGGTCATGCTGCTGATGGCGGCACTCGCATTGGTGGGTTTCATGAGCGCTGCCGCGCAGCACGACGCCGGGTGGACGCTCGGTTTCGGAATCTCAGTTCTGGTGCTGGCAATCGGCGGCTTGACCTGGGTTTTCATCGGTCGAAACCGCACCACCCACGCCGGCAATCACCGGCGTCAGACCTAACGCGCCCGCGGCGAACCGGGACACCGCCTGTGCCCCGGTGAGTGCCGCCTGGTCATGCCCGGAGCGATGGCGGCTGCCGATCTCACCCGAGGCCGGATTCAGCGTCACCTCGGCCAACAGTTCGCCCGTTGTCGGCTCGCAGACCGCCCAGAAGTAGCGCGAGTCATCGGCCCAGCCGGAGGCTGCCTTCGCGACGTAGTCCGGGTCGGATTCACCCAGATCGGCCAGGGTGGGACGGTCGTCGACTCGGTCGTCAGCCCGTGGCATCCGCAGATACCACGGGCCGGCGTTGATCTCGACGGGTTCGATGTCGCTTACTTGATCTCGCAGAGCACGGTGCCCTGCGTGATGGCCGAACCGGCCTCTGCCGACAGGCCGGTGATGACACCGTCCTTGTGCGCGGTGACCGGGTTCTCCATCTTCATGGCCTCCAGGACGACGACCAGGTCACCGGCGGCGACCTCCTGGCCCTCCTCGACGGCCACCTTCACCACGGTGCCCTGCATGGGTGCGGTCACGGCGTCACCGGACGCCGCCGCACCGCCATGCGCGCCACGCTTGCGGGCCTTGGGCTTCTTCCGGATGACTCCGGCGGCACCGCCGCCGCCCGCACCGCCGCCGCCCAGCGCCAGGTCGCCCGGCAGGGACACCTCCAGGCGCCGTCCGCCGACCTCGACGACCACCTTCTGCCGCGGCTGCGCGTCCTCGTCGTCGAGCGGCTCGCCACCGGTGAAGGGTTCGATGTTGTTCTCGAACTCGGTCTCGATCCATCGGGTGTGCACCGAGAAGCCGTTCTCGTCACCGACAAAGGCCGGGTCGCGAACCACCACGCGGTCGAACGGGATGACCGTGGCGAGCCCCTCCACGTGGAACTCGTCCAGGGCGCGCCGGGCGCGCTCCAGCGCCTCGGTGCGGGTCGCGCCGGTGACGATCAGCTTGGCCAGCATCGAGTCGAACTGGCCGCCGATCACCGAACCGGTCTCCACGCCGGAGTCCATCCGGATGCCGGGGCCGGTCGGCGGGTCGAAGCGGGTGACCGGGCCGGGGGCGGGCAGGAAGCCGCGACCGGCGTCCTCGCCGTTGATGCGGAACTCGATCGAGTGGCCGCGCGGCGCGGGGTCCTCGGTGATGTCCAGCGTCTCGCCGTTGGCGATCCGGAACTGCTCACGCACCAGGTCGATGCCGGAGGTCTCCTCGGTGACCGGGTGTTCCACCTGCAGACGGGTGTTGACCTCCAGGAAGCTGATCAGGCCGTCCTGGCCGACCAGGTACTCCACGGTGCCGGCGCCGTAGTAGCCGGCCTCCTTGCAGATCCGCTTGGCGGACTCGTGGATCTCCTTGCGCTGCGCGTCGGTCAGGAACGGCGCCGGGGCCTCTTCGACCAGCTTCTGGAAGCGGCGCTGCAGCGAGCAGTCGCGGGTGCCCGCGACGACGACGTTGCCGTGCATGTCGGCGATGACCTGCGCCTCGACGTGGCGCGGCTTGTCCAGGTAGCGCTCCACGAAGCACTCGCCGCGACCGAACGCGGCCACCGCCTCACGGGTCGCGGACTCGAAGAGCTCGGGGATCTCCTCGATGGTGCGGGCCACCTTCATGCCGCGGCCACCGCCGCCGAATGCGGCCTTGATCGCGACCGGCACGCCGTACTCCTTGGCGAAGGCCACCACCTCGTCGGCGTCCTTGACCGGGTCCGGGGTGCCGGGCACCAGCGGAGCCTTGGCACGCGCGGCGATGTGGCGCGCGGTGACCTTGTCGCCGAGGTCGCGAATCGACTGCGGGCTCGGCCCGATCCAGATCAACCCGGCGTCGATGACGGCCTGGGCGAAGTCGCCGTTCTCGGAGAGGAAGCCGTATCCGGGGTGGATGGCGTTGGCGCCCGACTGGGCGGCGGCGTCGAGGATCTTCTCGAACACCAGGTAGGACTCGGCCGACGTCTGCCCGCCCAGCGCGAACGCCTCATCGGCAAGCCGGACGTGCGGTGCGTCGGCGTCGGGCTCGGCGTACACGGCCACGCTGGCCAGTCCGGCGTCGCGCGCGGCGCGGATCACCCGGACTGCGATCTCTCCGCGGTTGGCGACGAGCACCTTGGAGATCTTCGAGCTGGCATCGTTTGCCACTGGCCCTCCTGACGGCATGTTTAAGAAAGGTCTTTAAGAATCTAGCTTCAGGCAGTGTAAGGCGCGACCGCTGAACCTGTTCCAGGTGCCCCTTACGCGGCGCGTAAATGCCGCTTGATGCGGGTCAACATGGCCGACATCCCGCGCAGGCGCAGCGGGCTGATCAGTGCGGCCAGCCCCAGCCGGGACGCGAAATCCTCCGGCACGCCCAGGATGACGTCGGCCGGCTCGCCGTCGAGGCCGGCGGCCCAGATCGATGCGAAGCCGCGCGTCGTCGGCGCCTCTACAGGCGCGCTGAAATACAGCCGAACCCGCTGTGGGTCGGCGGCATCCACATGCAGGAACAACGGCGACTGGCACTCCGGTACCGGTTCCATGGCGGATTCGGTCAGCTCGTCGGGCAGGTCGGGCAGTTCGTCGGCGAATTCGAGCAGCAGCTTGAGCTTGTCCTGGCCTTCGACTTCGGCGAAGTCGGACACCACCTGCGCCAATCCCTCCGGCAGGCTCATCAGCCGACGAGGCTCCCAGGGGCCCCGGGCAGCTCTCCGGGCTCGGGTCCGTCCACGATCGGCACGCGAACGGTGTTGCCCCACTCGGTCCAGGAACCGTCGTAGTTGCGGACATCGTCGAGGCCGAGCAGGTGGGTCAGCACGAACCAGGTGTGGCTGGAGCGTTCCCCGATGCGGCAGTAGGCGATCGGCTTGTCGCCGGGCTTGAGGAAGCCGTAGAGCTGTTCCAATTCCTCGCGCTTGCGGAACCGGCCGGCGTCGTCGGCCGCCTTGCTCCACGGGATGGACACCGCGGTCGGGATGTGGCCGCCGCGCAGCACACCCTCCTCCGGGTATTCCGGCATGTGAGTGCGCTCGCCGGTGTACTCCTGCGGCGAGCGGACATCGATCAGTGGCACCTGGCCGATATTGGCCAGCACGTCGTCCTTGTAGGCCCGGATCGGGGCGTCGTTGCGCTTCACGACGGGGTAGCCGGTCGTGGTCTTGCTCGGCACGTCCAGGGTGGTCTCGCGGCCCGAGGACACCCACAGGTCGCGCCCGCCGTCGAGCAGCCGCACGTCTTCATGGCCGAACAGGGTGAACACCCACAGCGCGTAGGCGGCCCACCAGTTGGACTTGTCGCCGTAGATCACCACGGTGTCGTCGCGGGAGATGCCCTTGCGGTTCATCAAGTCGGCGAACTGCTCACCGGTGATGTAGTCGCGGACCGGCGAATCGTTGAGGTCGGTGACCCAGTCGATCTTGACTGCGGTGGGAATGTGGCCGATGTCGTAGAGCAGGACGTCCTCGTCGGACTCCACCACGACGAGGCCGGGCGTGCCCAGATTGCCCGCGAGCCAGTCGGCTGTCACCAGCCGTTCGGGGTGAGCGTAGGACTGCAGGGCGGGGGTGGGGTCGGCAGGCACTGGCACGATGCCGAGCCTACCGGGCGATAACCGTTGTGCCACTCCCATGCCGGGAAATCTCTCCGGCGTCAGGTGGGCGTGACCTGGGTCAGGTGACGGGGTTGGCCGCCCACAGCGCAGCGACCGAGAGTCCGGCCGGGCGCAGCAGCCGGCGCAGCATCGGCAGGCTGATCCCGATGACGCTGGAGGGATCGCCGTCGACGCCGTCGACGAACCAGCCGCCCAGACCGTCCAGGGTGAATCCGCCGGCCACCCGCAACGGCTCGCCGCTGGCCAGGTAGGCCTCCAGGTCGTCATCATCGGGCCGACCGAAACGCACTGTGGTAACAGCTGTTTCGGTGATCTGATGAGTGACCTCGTTGTTGCGCAACCGGATCAGGCTATGGCCGGTGTGGAGCTGGCCGGAATTGCCGGCCATCTCGCGCCAGCGGCTGCGAGCCTCGTCGACGGTCGGCGGCTTGCCGCACAGCTTGCCGTCGATGTACAGCATCGAATCACAGCCGATCACAACGCAATCGGTGCTCACCGGAGGCTGAAGTGTGGAGGCGACCTGCTCCGCCTTTGCGGCGGCCAGAGCACCGGTCACATCATCCGGGGAGGCAGTGGCGGGCAGGCCGGCCATCACGGCGTCCTCGTCGACACCGGAGACCACCACCAAGGGATCGACCCCAGCGCCGCGCAGGACAGTCAGCCGGCCCGATGATGCCGAGCCGAGGACCAGCCGCGTCACCGACGCGTCACCGGCGCATGTGGGTGCGCTCCAGCAGAGTGATCCGCTGCCAGCTGAACAGCGGAAGCCGCAGCTTGTCCACCGGATGGCCCCACATATTGCGTTCCCGCGTGCCGGATTCGGCGCCCCCGCCTCCTGCCGCGCCGAGCACCGCGACCAGCGCCGCGATCTCCTCGGCGGTGGGGTTGCCACGCAGCACCTTGATGTGCGGCTCGGCGGCAGCAGGAGTCTCCTCGACCACAGTGGTGGCTTCGTTCTCTTCGCTCACAAGCGCGCTCCGCTCACAGTGCCTTCGCTGCTCGCGTCACTCGTGTCATTCGCTGCGCTCACTCCACTCGTTCCGCTCACAGGGGAATGTTTCCGTGCTTCTTGGGCAGCGGCTGGACGATCTTGCGTTCCAACAGCCGCAGCGATGTCGCGATGTAGCCGCGAGTGTGCGACGGCGGGATCACCGCGTCGACATAGCCGCGCTCGGCGGCGACGTAGGGGTTTACCAGCGTGTCCTCGTACTCCTGCTGGAGCTGGAGTCGCAGCGCGTCGACGTCGTCGCCGTTCTTCGCGGCCTCGTTGAGCTGCTGACGGTAGACGAAACCGACCGCTCCGGAGGCGCCCATCACCGCGATCTGGGCCGTCGGCCACGCCACGTTGACGTCCGCGCCCATCTCCTTGGACCCCATCACGCAGTACGCGCCGCCGTAGGCCTTGCGGGTGATGACGGTGATCTTGGCGACGGTGGCCTCTCCGTAGGCGTAGAGCAGCTTGGCGCCGCGCCGGATGATGCCGTTGTATTCCTGCTCGGTACCGGGCAGGAAGCCGGGCACGTCGACCAGCAGCACGATCGGGATGTTGAAGCAGTCGCAGGTCCGGATGAACCGGGCGGCCTTCTCCGAGGCGTTGATGTCCAGGCAGCCGGCGAATTGGGTGGGCTGGTTGGCCACGATGCCGACGGTGCGGCCCTCGACGCGGCCGAAGCCGACGATGATGTTCTGCGCGTAACCGGCCTGGACTTCCAGGAACTCGTCCTCGTCGAGGATCCGGGTGATGACCTCGTGCATGTCGTACGGCTGGTTCGGCGAATCCGGGATCAGCGTGTCGAGCTCGAGATCCTCGGCGGTCAGGTTGTCCTCGATGGCGCCCTCGGGTGCCGGCACCGGGAAGTGCGGCGGGTCGGCGTAGTTGTTCGGCGGCAGGTAGCTCAGCAGGTCGCGGACATACTCGAAGGCGTCCTGCTCTCCGGAGGCGACGTAGTGCGCGGTGCCGGACTTGCCCATATGGGTGTGGGCGCCGCCCAGCTCTTCCTGGGTGACGTCCTCGCCGGTGACAGTCTTGATCACGTCGGGGCCGGTGATGAACATCTGGCTGGTCTGGTCGACCATCACGATGAAGTCGGTCAGGGCGGGGGAGTACACGTGACCGCCGGCGGCCGCGCCCATGATCAGCGAGATCTGCGGGATGACGCCTGAGGCCAGGATGTTGTTGTGGAAGATCTTGCTGTACAGGCCGAGCGAGACCACACCCTCCTGGATGCGGGCGCCGGCGCCGTCGTTGATCCCGATCAGCGGCCGGCCGGTCTTCATGGCCAGCTCCTGGACCTTGACGATCTTCTCGCCGTAGACCTCGCCGAGGCTGCCGCCGAACACGGTGGCGTCCTGGCTGAAGATGCAGACCTCGCGGCCGTCGATGGTGCCGTAGCCGGTCACCACGCCGTCGCCGAGCGGACGCTTCTCGGCCAGGCCGAAGTTGGTGCTGCGGTGCTTGGCCAGCGCGTCGAGCTCGACGAATGAGCCCTCGTCAAGCAAGGCGTAGACCCGTTCACGAGCGGTCAGCTTGCCCTTGGCGTGCACCTTCTCGACCGCGGCCTCACCGACCGGGTGCAGAGTCTCCTCGGTCCGACGTTTGAGGTCGGCGAGCTTGCCCGCGGTGGTGTGGATGTCGACGACATGCTCGGCTTGCGCCTCTACGTGGGCCTCACCGGAGTGCTCAGTAACACTGGTCATAAGAAAGGATCTTAAAGTGTGGGCCCTCGGATCGCCCGACCGGACCGGTTAGGGAACGTCGTCGTCTTCGCTTTCCCGCAGCAACCTCTCTGGGTGGTGGTAGTGGTTGGTGCGGGGTTGGCCGCCGTGGGGGTACCTCCCGCTTGCGGGGGAGTGGGGTGGGGGCAGGGTTTGGGTGGTTCCGTCGTGGCGTTTGCGGGTTTTCCAGCCGCCGGTGGTGATGAGTTGGTGGTGGGGGCCGCAGCGCAGGGTCAGGTCGGTGATGTCGGTGCGTTTGGTGGTGGCGTAGTCGTGGTCGTGATGCACTTCGCAGTAGTAGCCGGACACCGGGCAGTTGGGGTGGGAGCAGCCGCGTTCTTTGGCGTAGAGCACGATGCGTTGTCCGGGTGAGGCCAGGCGTTTGGTGTGAAAGAGCGCCAGTTCTTTGGCGCCGTGATAGATCCGCAGGTAGTGATGGGCATGCGAAGCCAGGGCGATCACGTCGCGCATCGGCAGCCAGCTGCCGCCGCCGGTGTGGGCTTTGCCGGTGCCGGTTTCCAGGGCGGCCAGGGTGGTCGAGACGATGATGGTGGCCGGTAGCCCGTTGTGCTGACCGAGGTCTCCGGAGGCTAGTAGGGCGCGGGTCATGGCGGTCAGGGCGTCGTGGTTGCGTTGCGGCGCGCTGCGGGTGTCGGCGTCGATCGCGGCTTGGGTGGGGGTGCCGGCCACGCAGGGGGTGGGGTCGTTGGGGTTGCACATGCCGGGGGCGGCCCAGCGGGCCAGGACCGCATCCCAGGTGGCGCGGGCTTGTGGGTCGAGGTAGCCGCTGATGGGGGTCATGCCGTCGCGGTCTTTGGGGGCCCAACACGATGCCGCGGCGTTGGGCCCGGTCCTCGTCGGAGTAGTTGCCGTCGGGGTGCAGATGGTCGGCCAGGCGTTGGGCGAGTTTGGCGAGTTCGTCGGGTCGGCATCGGGTGGCCAGGTCGGACAGGTGCGCTTCGGCCTGGGTCAGGGTGCTCGCGTCGATGTCGGCGGGCAGGTAGCGGAAGAAGGAGCGGATCACCGCGATGTGCTCAGCGCCGGCCTGTCCCTGGCGTTGGGCGGTGGCCAGGCTCGGCAACACCGGCTCCAACGGTTCGCCGGTCATGGCCCGGCGGGGCCCTAATTCGGCGGCGTCGGTGATACGCCGCCCGGCTTCCCCGCGGGTGATGTGGAGTTCGTCGGCGAGCGCCCAGCGGGGTTTGCCGCCGATCTCGACCGGATCCGCGGCGGCCACCTGATTGACCAGGGGATGCTCCACCGCGGGAAGCCGCCGCCGCAGCTTCTCGCAGCGCCGCAGCAACGCCAGGCACTCCCGCGGCGTCAACGCGTCGAAGTCCAGGTCCAGCGCCCGATCCAGATCAGCCGAGAGCGCGTCGAACACCTCGACGACCGCTTCCCGACCATTCGAACACATGTGCTAATCGTAGCGACGCCCACTGACAAGAAGCCTGTGCCAAAACTGCTGTGACGCAAGTGAATGCAGTGGCGGAACCGGACGTTTGGCGCCCGTAGTCAGGCGGCTGCTGTGCCGGGCTCGGGTGGCGCGGTGACTTCCTTGACGAACTCGCCGATGTAGCGGATGGCCCGCCGTCCCTCGGGGAGCACATCGGCCGCCAACGGAAAGTCGTGAATCTGGCCTTCCCACAAATGCAGATCGCAGCGCACTCCGGCGGCAGCCAGCCGTTGCGCCATGGTCTCGGCGTCGGGCAGCAGTAGCTCGTCAGTACTTGCGTGGATGGCGACCGGTGGCAGTAACGACAGGTCGGCGTCCATCGGCGACGCGGCCCGGGCGCGTAGCAGGTATCGGGTGAAAGCCATCAGTGCCTCACACGGGAACATCGCGCAACGCCGGGCGTTGCGGTGCTGAAGCTTTGCGGTGGGGTCCGCATCGGTGAACGGTGAAACCGTCGCTATTCCAGCAGGTTTCACCAGATCCAACTGGGCGGCTGCCAGGGCGGTCATGAAGGCCAGGTATCCGCCCGCGGAGTCGCCGGCGATCACGATCTGCTCCGGGTCGTAGCCCCTTCGAAGCAGCCAGCGCAATCCACTCAGGCCGTCCTCGACGGCGTCGGCGATCCGGTGCGCGGGCAACATCCGGTAGTCGATGTTGAGAACGCTGGCATCGGCCGCTCGGGACAATCGAGTCACCAGTGAGCGGTGGGTGTTCAGCCCGCAGGTCATAAACGCCCCGCCGTGCAGATAGAGAATGGCCCGCTGCGTCGAGACGTCCGCCGCCTGAACCCGTTCGGCCACACAGTAACCCAGGCGGAAGCGCTCGACACGCGCCGCTCGGCGGAGCGGGACCATCCCGGCCAGTCGGTCGACCGATCCGAGCGGCCAGGCCAAATCCGGCCGAACGGCCCACGCGCGCACCAGGTTCTTCACGACGAACCGGCTGGTCAGCGTCACAGCGACTGATTGTGCGCTGTGGCGGCGGTGAATTCGCCGCGTCAGCCCGCTGGTGACCATGTCGATCGCCTCCTCACCTGTCCGATTACCCGCACGTCGGGCGTTTCAACCGGTGTGGCTGCAGCGCCGGTGAGTAAGCTGGCGAAATGAGTCTTGCGCCACGGCCGCCGCTGGATGTGACCGCTCTGCGGAACGGGTTGACCGGGCCGAATGGGCCGTGGCGTGCCGTGGATGTCGTCGAGGACACCGGTTCGACCAATGCCGATCTGTTGGCCCGCGCCGCAGCGGGCGAAAACATCGACGGCGCCGTGCTGCTGGCCGAACATCAGACGGCTGGTCGTGGGCGTCACGGTCGACAGTGGAGCGCCCCGGCGAGCAGCCAGCTCGCGCTGTCGGTGGGAGTCGCCGCGGACACGGTGCCGACATCGGGCTGGGGTTGGCTGACGCTGGCCACCGGGGTCGCGGTCGCCGATGCGATCGCCGAATGTTCGGGCCTGCAAGTCGGCCTGAAGTGGCCCAACGACGTCATTGCGGGCGACGGCAAGCTGGCCGGCATTCTCGCCGAGGTCGCCGCGCCACAGCAGCTGATCGTGGTGGGACTCGGGCTCAACGTGTCCATGACCGCCGAGGAGGCGCCGGATCCCGCAGCGGTCTCGTTGGCCATGCTCGGCGCCTCGGTGGTTGACCGAAACACCCTCGCCGACAAGGTCCTTCGTCACCTCGCGGTTCGGATCGCGGCATGGCGTGCGGTCGGTGGGGCAGACGACGCCTTGGTGTCGGACTACCGGCGGCACAGCTGCACGCTGGGGGCCCAGGTGCGTGCCGACATGCCGGGAGACCAACGAGTGGAGGGCCTTGCCGAGGCCATCGATGACACTGGCCGCCTGGTGATCAACACCGGGGATGGCACCGTCACGGTCTCGGCCGGCGACGTCACCCGACTGCGGCCCAACGGTTAGGGCAGCCCGTGGGTTACCCGGAGAACGTTCTGGCCGAGGACGAGCAAGTGGTGTTGCACCGCCACCCCCACGTCAAACGGTTGATCCTGCCCGTGCTGGCGCTGTTGCTGGTCACCGCCTGCGCCGCGTTCGCCGCCGGGTTCGTCAACTCGCGGGCCTGGGACCCGACCGCTAAGAACGTCGTCTTCGGGGTGATCTGGGCGATCTGGCTGGTGGTCTTCGGCTGGCTGACACTCTGGCCGTTCCTGAGTTGGCTGACCACGCATTTCGTGGTCACCGACCGGCGCGTGATGTTTCGGCACGGGTTGTTGACCCGCAGCGGAATCGACATCGGCCTGGCGCGCATCAACAGCGTGGAGTTCGTGCATGGGTTCATCGACCGGATCTTGCGTACCGGGACGCTGATCATCGAGTCGGCGTCACAGGAACCGTTGGAGTTCTACGACATCCCGCGCGTGGAGCAGGTCCACAGCCTGCTCTATCACGAAGTCTTCGACAGCCCGTCCGCCGGCGGTTGATGACGGGCCGGACGCCGGAACAGCGTCACCACGCCGGTGTCCGGACCGCTCTCCAGCGAGTCCTCGATCGCCTCGGCCAGGGCGCCGGTCTCGATCGTCGCGGCCTGCGCGGCGTCGGTGCTGCGGGCGAACTCGTCTGGAAAGACCCAGCGGCGGAACGCCCAGAACCGGAACGCCATCTGCAGCAGGTTGCCGATGATGTAGGCCGAGACGAAGTCCGAGAGGTTCTCGACGGTCAACGACACCATGGGCACCCGCAGCTGCAGCACGTAGCTGGAGAACCACAACGGGGCCATGGACAGCACCACGCCGACGCCGCTGACCCCGAAGAACAGCAGTGCCTCGTGGTGGCGCTCGCGGCCGCCCCGGTCTTTGAAGCTCCACTCGCGGTTGAGGATGTAGGAGGCGATCACCGCGACGATCCCGGAGATGACCTTGGCGGTGACGGGCTTGGGCGACAGGATCGTCAGCTTGAGGGTGTAGAACAGCGCCGAGTCGATCACGAAGGTGGTCGCGCCGACAATGGCGAACTTGATCAACTCATGGTGGCGCTCGGCCAGCGGCCGGATCACCCGCGGCAGGCGGGCGATCGTGGCGTCGGTAAAAGACACAAGTTGCCAGTGTACGGACTCGGCGCGATCTGCGCCTAACGACTGCATAACGACCCTCGTGGCCGGACGTGACACGATATTGCCCGTGCCGAACCCCCCAACCACTGCGCCGCCTGCCGGTGGACGCAGCCCGCTCGTCGCCATGGTGGGTGGCGGTCAGCTGGCGCGGATGACCCATCAGGCCGCGATCGCGCTCGGGCAGCGGCTGCGGGTGCTGGCCGCGGCGGCCGACGAGCCGGCTGCCCAGGTCACCCCGGACGTTGTGCTGGGCTCCCACACCAACCTCGACGACCTGCGCCGGGCCGCCACCGGGGCCACCGTGCTCACCTTCGACCACGAGCACGTCCCGGGCGAGCTGCTGGACCAACTGGTCGCCGAGGGCATCAACGTTGCGCCTCCGCCGGCGGCGCTGCTGCATGCGCAGGACAAGCTGGTGATGCGCCGGAAGCTGTCGGCGCTGGGGGCGCCGGTGCCGCGGTTCGCCGCGATCGAGACGCCCGAGGACCTCGACGACTTCGCCGCGCTGACCGGTGGCCCGATGGTGGTGAAGGCGGCCCGGGGCGGTTACGACGGGCGGGGGGTGTCCCTCGTCGACGACGCGGCCCAGGCCCGGGCGGTCGTCGCTGACTACCTGGCCGCCGGAGTGCCGGTGCTGGCCGAAGAGCGGGTCGCGATGCGCCGGGAACTGTCGGCGCTGGTGGCCCGGTCACCTTTCGGCCAGGGCGCGGCCTGGCCGGTGGTCGAAACCGTGCAAGAAGACGGTATCTGCGTGACGGTGATCGCGCCTGCCCCCGATCTTTCGGATGAATCAGCCGCTGCTGCACAACAATTGGCGCTGAGGTTGGCCGATGAGCTGGGCGTGGTCGGGGTGCTGGCTGTCGAGCTCTTCGAGACCTCCGACGGGCAGTTGCTGGTCAACGAGCTGGCGATGCGACCGCACAACTCGGGGCACTGGACCATGGACGGTGCGGCCACCAGCCAGTTCGAACAGCATCTTCGCGCGGTGCTGGACTATCCGCTCGGCGCCACCACACCGGTGGTTGCGGTGACCGTGATGGCCAACGTCCTGGGCGCCCCGCAAACGCCGGCGATGACGATGGACGAGCGGCTGCACCACCTGTTCGCGCGTTATCCCGATGCCCGAGTCCACCTCTACGGCAAGGACGAACGGCCGGGCCGCAAGATCGGCCACATCAACCTGCTCGGTGAGGACGCGAAGGACTCGGCGAACCTGCGCGAGCGGGCCGAAAGCGCGGCACACTGGTTGTCGCACGGGGAATGGAGCGATGGATGGGATCCGCATGAGTGAACACAGGCCCGGTCCCCGGGTCGGCGTCATCATGGGCAGCGACAGCGACTGGTCGGTGATGGAAGAAGCGGCGCTCGCGCTGGCCGAGTTCGAGATCCCGTTCGAAGTCGGGGTGGTCTCGGCGCACCGCACCCCGCAGCGGATGTTCGACTACGCCCGCGACGCCGCCGGCCGCGGCATCGAGGTGATCATCGCCGGGGCGGGCGGCGCCGCCCACCTGCCCGGGATGGTGGCTTCGGCCACACCGCTGCCGGTGATCGGAGTGCCGGTCCCGCTGGCCCGCCTGGACGGGCTGGATTCTTTGCTGTCGATCGTGCAAATGCCGGCCGGGGTGCCTGTGGCCACTGTTTCTATCGGTGGTGCGCGCAACGCGGGTTTGCTCGCGGCGCGTATTCTGGGCTCGGCCGACGCGACGTTGCGGGCCCGCATGGCGGCTTTTCAGGACCAGCTGGCGCAGAGCGTGCTTGCGAAGGACGCGATGCTTCAAGGTAAAGTTACCGGCGAGTAGCTTAGGAGGCTGTGATGGCTGGGTGGGCCGGAAATCCGTCGTTTGACCTGTTCAAGCTCCCCGAGGAGCACGACGAGTTGCGGACGGCGATCCGCGCGTTGGCGGAGAAGGAGATTGCTCCGTACGCCAAGGAAGTCGATGAGCAGGCCCGGTTCCCCGAAGAGGCCCTGGCCGCGTTGAACGCGTCGGGTTTCAACGCGGTGCACGTGCCTGAGGAGTACGGCGGTCAGGGTGCGGACTCGGTGGCGGCCTGCATCGTGATCGAAGAGGTCGCCCGGGTGTGCGCCTCGTCGTCGCTGATCCCTGCGGTGAACAAGCTGGGCACCATGGGGCTGATCCTGTCGGGTTCCGACGAGCTCAAGCAGCAGGTACTGCCCGGGTTGGCGGCCGGCGAGGTGATGGCGTCTTACGCACTGTCGGAGCGCGAGGCCGGCAGTGACGCCGCGGCGATGCGTACTCGTGCGAAAGCCGATGGTGATGACTGGATCCTCAACGGGTCCAAGTGCTGGATCACCAATGGTGGCAAGTCCAGCTGGTACACCGTGATGGCGGTGACCGACCCGGATCTGGACGCCAACGGGATCTCGGCGTTCATGGTGCACATCGACGACGAGGGCTTCACGATCGGGCCCAAGGAGCACAAGCTCGGCATCAAGGGTTCACCGACCACCGAGTTGTACTTCGAGAACTGCCGCATCCCCGGTGATCGGATCATCGGGGAGCCCGGCACCGGGTTCAAGACCGCGCTGCGCACCTTGGACCACACCCGCCCGACGATCGGTGCGCAGGCGGTCGGTATTGCCCAAGGTGCGTTGGATGCGGCGATCGAATACACCAAGGATCGCAAGCAGTTCGGCAAGAACATCAGCACCTTCCAGGGCGTGCAGTTCATGCTCGCCGATATGGCGATGAAGCTGGAGGCCGCGCGGCTGATGGTCTATTCGGCCGCGGCGCGCGCCGAGCGGGGTGAGACCGGCTTGGGCTTCATCTCCGCGGCGTCGAAGTGCTTCGCCTCCGATGTCGCGATGGAGGTCACCACCGACGCGGTGCAGTTGTTCGGTGGGGCGGGCTACACCACCGACTTCCCGGTCGAGCGGATGATGCGTGACGCCAAGATCACCCAGATCTATGAGGGCACCAACCAGATCCAGCGCGTCGTCATGAGCCGGCACCTGCTGCGCTGACGCGGTCTGATGACCTCTGATCTGTGAACCGGAGGGGAGCGGCAGCCCTAAGATTGGCTGTCGGCGCTGTCCGTCCCACCTAGGAGAGGCTTCATGCCAGGACTTCTGCCCGAGGTCGACCCCGACGGTTTGCTGGAGTACTCCGTCGTCTACACCGACCGGGCACTCAACCACATGTCCGCACGCTTCCAGGACGTCATGAACGATGTCTCCGCGATGCTGCGCGAGGTGTACCACGCCGACGCGGCAGTCGTCGTACCCGGCAACGGGACGTGCGGAATGGAGGCGGTAGCACGCCAGTTCGCCAACGGTGCTGAGGTGCTCGTGGTCCGCAACGGGTTCTTCAGCTATCGGTGGAGCCAGATCCTGGAGACCGGCCGTATCACCGACCGCATCACCGTGCTCAAAGCACGGCCGACGGGCGACGGCGACCAGGCGCCCTGGGCTCCCGCGCCCATCGACGAGGTCGAGGAGGCGATCGCGCGGACCCGGCCGGCGGTGGTGTGCGTCCCGCACGTCGAAACCGCCAGCGGAATCCTGCTGCCCGACGACTACCTGGCGCGCATCGGCACGGCGACGGCGGCCGTGGGCGGCCTGTTCGTCCTGGACTGCATCGCCGCCGGCGTGGTCTGGGCCGATATGGCGGCGCTTGGGGTGGACGTCTTGGTGACCGCGCCGCAGAAGGACTGGAGTGCCGAGCCGGGCTGTGCCATGGTCTGCCTGTCCAACCGGGCACTGGAGGTCATGGAGCGCACCCAGAGCACCAGCTTCGCGCTGGACCTGAAGAAGTGGCGAGAGATCATGGTGGCCTACGAGAAGGGCGGCCACGCCTACCACGCCACGATGCCCACCGGCGTGATCAGCGGCCTTCGCGACGCCATGGCCGAGACGCGCGCCCGGGGCTTCGACGCGGTGCGCGAGCAGCAGTTCGCCTTGGGACGCAAGGTACGTGCGTTGCTGGCCGAACGCGGCTTCCCCAGCGTGGCCGCACCGGGATTCGAAGCGCCTGGCGTGGTGGTCAGCTACACCACCGACCCCGACATCCGCACCGGGAGAAAGTTTCTGGCCCAGGGCCTTCAGACCGCGGCGGGAGTGCCCCTGCAGTGCGACGAGCCGGCGACGTTCAGCACCTTCCGGGTGGGGCTGTTCGGTCTGGACAAGCTGGCCGACATCGAGGGAACGGTGGCGCGACTGAGCGCCGCGATCGACCGGATCACCTCGGCCTGATTCGATGTCAGAAGGTAACTCCGGCACGTCGAGCATCTACCTCGCCGCCGCCGAGGGTGGCACCGGAAAATCCGTGCTCGCGCTGGGCCTGCTGCACCTGTTGGCCGCCTCGTCGGCCCGGGTCGGCGTGTTTCGCCCGGTCGTGCGATCGCTGGACGAGCCTGACGGCCAGCTCGAACTGCTACTCGCGCATGCCACCGCCACCATCGACGATCACAGTGCGTGCCGTGGCGTGACCTACCAGCAGGTGTTCGCCGACCGGGAGGCGGCGCTGGGTGAGATCGTCGCGCGATTCCACGAAGTCGCCCGGTGCTGCGACACCGTACTGGTAGTGGGCAGCGACTACACCGACGTCGTCAACCCGAGTGAGTTGAGCTTCAACGCCCGTGTCGCGGTGAACCTGGGCGCGCCACTGGTGCTGGCAGTCAACGGCCACAACCGCGACCCGCAGGACGTCGCTGAGATCACCGAACGCTGCCTGGCCGAAGTGGCTGCGGTACATGCCCATCCGGCAGCGGTGATCGCCAACCGTTGTGACCCGGACCGGCTGGCCGATGTCACCCGGGCGATCTCGGGACGCCTGGCCGGCGCGGGCATTCTGGCGTTCGCGATCCCCGAGGTGGCGCTGCTGTCGGCTCCGACGATGGCCGAACTCTGCACTGCGCTGGAGGGCACCGTCTACAGCGGCGACCCGGAGTTGCTGCGCCGGGAAGCGCTGAGCGTCATGGTCGGTGGCATGACCGCTGAGAACATTCTCGATCGGCTGAGCGAGGGCCAGGTGGTGATCGTGCCGGCCGACCGCTCCGACGTGCTGCTGGCGTTGGTGAACGCCCATGAGGCGCAGGGCTTCCCATCGCTGGCGGGAATCATCCTCAACGGCGGCCTGCTGCCGCACCCGGCCATCGACAAATTGGTCAAGGGACTGCGGCCAACCCTGCCGTTGATCGCCACCAGCCATCGCACCTACGACACCGCCGAAAAGGTGTCGAACACCGGCTCGAGGATCACCGTCGACGCGCTGCGCAAGATCGACACCGCGCTCGCGCTCATCGCGGAACATATCGACGGCGCCGAGCTGGCCGAGCGGATCCGGGTGCCGGCATCGTCCGTGATCACCCCGCAGATGTTCGAGTATCGGCTGCTGGAACGGGCCCGAACCGACCGCCGTCACATCGTGCTGCCGGAAGCAACAGATGACCGGATCCTGTTGGCGGCCGGGCGGTTACTGTCCCGCGGGATCGTCGATCTGACCCTGCTCGGCGTGGAAGGCGCGGTACGCCAGCGCGGTGCCGAGCTGGGCGTGGACCTGGACGCCGCGCGGGTGATCGACCCCGAGACCAGCGACCTGAGGGATACGTTCGGCGCCGAATACGCTCGACTGCGTGCTCACAAGGGCATGACCGAGGACCGTGCCCGCGAGATCATGCGCGACATCTCCTATTTCGGCACCATGATGGTGCACCTGGGGATCGCCGACGGAATGGTGTCGGGTGCCGCACACACCACAGCCCACACGATCAGGCCGGCGTTCGAGATCATCCGGACCGCGCCGGGGGTGTCCACGGTGTCCAGTGTGTTCCTGATGTGCCTGTCGGACCGGGTGCTGGCCTACGGGGACTGCGCGGTGGTGCCCGATCCGACCGTCGACCAACTCGCCGACATCGCCATCTCCTCGGCGGCTACCGCGGCCGCGTTCGGCATCGAACCCAGGGTTGCGCTGCTGTCTTACTCGACCGGCGAGTCCGGTACCGGTGCAGGTGTGGACAAAGTCCGTGCCGCAACGCAATTGGTGCACGAGCGCCGGCCGGATCTGCTCGCCGACGGTCCGATCCAATACGACGCCGCAGTCGACGAGGGGGTGGCCGCGGCCAAGATGCCGGACTCGCCGGTGGCGGGGCGGGCCACCGTGCTGGTGTTCCCGGACCTCAACACCGGCAACAACACCTACAAGGCGGTGCAGCGCAGTGCCGGTGCCATCGCCATCGGTCCGGTGCTGCAGGGACTGGCCAAACCCGTCAACGACCTGTCCCGGGGCGCGCTGGTCGACGACATCGTCTACACCGTGGCCATCACCGCGATCCAGGCGCAGGAAGTTCCTCGGTGACGGCAACCGCGTCCGGTCTGGTGCTGGTGCTCAACTCCGGCTCGTCGTCGATCAAATTCCAATTGGTCGACCCGGTGGCCGGGACCGCGCTGCTGTCCGGACTGGTGGAGCAGATCGGCGAGGACGACAGCCCGGTGGCCGACCACGCCGCCGGGCTGCGGCTGATCCATCGCCAGCTCGTCGACTCCGGTATCGACCTGGCCGCCGTTCGCGCCGTGGGGCATCGGGTGGTGCACGGCGGCAACCTGTTCCACGCACCCACACTGATCACCGACGAGGTGGTGGCCGAGGTGGCGCGGCTGGCCGAGCTCGCGCCGCTGCACAATCCGGCCAACGTGATCGGGATCGAAGTGGCCCGTGCCGACTTTCCCGACGTCCCGCACGTGGCGGTGTTCGACACCGGCTTCTTCCACTCCCTGCCGGCGGCCGCGGCCAGCTATGCCATCGACCACGACGTCGCGACCCGATACGGCATCCGCCGCTACGGATTCCACGGCACCTCGCACGAATACGTCTCTGCGGAGGTCGCCGCCGTGCTGGGCGGTGACCCCGGCGAGCTGAACGTCATCGTGCTGCACCTGGGCAACGGGGCCTCGGCTTCGGCGGTGCAAGGCGGGGTGGCCGTCGAGACATCGATGGGGCTGACTCCGCTGGAGGGCCTGGTGATGGGGACCCGCAGCGGCGACATCGACCCCGGCG
The DNA here is from genome assembly GCF_019645815.1 of Mycolicibacter heraklionensis. NCBI lineage: Bacteria > Bacillati > Actinomycetota > Actinomycetes > Mycobacteriales > Mycobacteriaceae > Mycobacterium > Mycobacterium heraklionense. Next base: position 3,620,922 of record NZ_CP080997.1, on the reverse strand, counting down.
TGCTGTTCCACCTCAACCGCACCGCCGGGATGGGTGTCGATGAGCTCGACGAGCTGCTGAACCGCCGCTCCGGGCTCAAGGGGCTGTGCGGGGTCAACGATTTCCGGGAGTTGCTGGAGCAGCGGGAGGCCGGCGGCGCGCTGGGCGAGGCGGCCGGGCTGGCCTACGACGTCTACGTCCACCGACTGCGCAAATACGTCGGCGCCTACCTGGCCGTGCTGGGCCGAGTCGACGCCATCGCCTTCACGGCCGGGGTGGGGGAGAACGCGCCCAGCGTGCGCGAAGACGCGCTGGCCGGCCTGGGTGGGCTGGGCATCGTCGTGGACCCCGAACGCAACCGCACCGGCAAGGGGGCCCGGATCATCTCGGCCGACGCATCGCGCACCACCGTATTGGTGGTTCCCACCAATGAAGAGCTGGCGATCGCGCGGGCCGCCTGGCAATTCGTGTGAGCACGGACTGGACAACTGACGGCGAAGTCGAGTAGTCCGACTCATCCGATTTTCGCCCGCGATGCGGCATCGTTGCCTGCGTGACCGAACCACATGCCGTACTGCAGCGGCTTACCGCGGAATGCCACGCATTGTCCTGGCAGCTCTACCGGGTCTCGACTGAACTCGCCGAACTGGATCGGCAGCTGCACACCGCGGCAGCCCCAGTTGCCCCAGCTGTCCCGATGGCGCCGGTGGCCCTGCCGGTGGCGCCGGCGGCCGTGCCGGTGCGGCCGGGACCGCCGGCGACCGCCGCGGAACCGAAACCTGTTACCGCAGTCGGTGACTCGGGGTGGATCGGCAGACTGCTGGCTGTCGCGGGAGTCGCGGTGACGCTGGTCGGCGTGGTGCTGCTGCTGGTGCTGGCCGCCCAAGCCGGCATCCTGCGCCCGCAGATCCGGGTGGCCGGTGGCTTCGTGCTCTCGGCGGCGCTGGTCGGCGCGGCGTGCCGGTTGCGTAACCGGCCGGGCGGACGGACCGGGGCCATCGCCTTGGCCGCCACCGGGATCGCCGCGGCCTACCTGGACATCATCGCGATCACCGCCTATTACCACTGGGTGCCGGCAGCCGTCGGGCTGGTGGTCGCGGCTACGGTCGGCGGGGCCGGCCTGGTACTGGCCCGGCGCTGGGACTCCGAACACCTCGGGGTGCTGGTGCTGGTCCCGCTGATCGGCCTGGCCCCGATCCTTACCGGCGACGTCGACCTGCTGCTCATCGGTTTCCTGCTGGCGCTGTCGGCGGCGGCGCTGCCGGCGCAGCTGGGCAAGGACTGGACCGGGATGTTCGCCGCCCGCGTCGCAGCGGCGACGCTGCCCCTGTTGGCGGCGCTGATCGCCATCAGCGGTGACGACCACCGGTGGCTGATCGGCGGAGCCTGCGCCGTGGCCGCGGCGCTGGCCGTCGTCAGCGGGCTGTTGGTGCTGCCCACCACCACCAGGCCGGGCGCACTCGCGTTGCTGACCGCCGCCGGAACTCTGCCGGCGTTGGCGGCCAGAGCCGTGCTGGACCCGGTGCCGGCCACGGTGCTGGCAGCGACGCTGTCGGTCGTCATGCTGGCGATCGTCCTCGCTCACCGGGCACTGCAGCCGGTCGTCGTGCAGGTCTTTTCGGCACTGTCGGCGGGCGCCGCACTGATCGCGGTGACCACGGCATTCCACGGCTCGGTGCTGGCCCCGGTGTTACTGGCCATGGCCGTCGTCGTCGCGGTCGCCGGCCGACACAGTCGCGTGGCCCGTTGGTGCGCAGCCGGTTTCGGGTTCGCAGGCGCCGTCGTCTACCTCGGCTACGCGTCACCGGACAAGCTGATCACCGCGACGGCGATGTCGACCGCGGACGTAGTGTCCACGCTGGTCGCCAGCCTGCTGGTGATCATGCTGGTGGTCGTCATGGCACGCGCATACGCCGTCGCCGACGGCACCAACCCCGCCAATGCGCCGATCCTGGCGGTGGCCGGCGGGGCACTGATCGGCTACGCCGTCACCGCGTTCACCGTCACCGCCGGCGTCGCGATCGGCGGTACCGGCGGCGGGTTCCTGACCGGCCACATGGCGGCCACCCTCTGCTGGATCGCGATGGCGGCCGTCCTGCTGCGCTACGCGTTGCGCCTAGCCGACCGCGGGGCCCGCACCTGGGCGATCACCGCCGGCCTGGCGCTCACCGGAGCCGCCACCGCGAAGCTGTTCCTGTTCGACCTGGGCACCCTCGACGGCATGTTCCGGGTCGCGGCGTTCATCGTCGCGGGCCTGCTGTTGCTGGGCATGGGCACCGGTTATGCCCGCAGCCTGGCGCAGCAGGACGAGAGGTGACCGACAATTTCGTAGCCGTCAACACCGGGTGGCAACCGCATCCGGCAGTACCAGGTCCGGCTACGGCGGGTAGCGGTACAGTTTCGTCCTGTGAAATTCGGCCGATCGACCGTGCTGGCGGCCCTGCTGGTTGTTGGCGCACTGACGGTTTCGGCCTGCGGCGGCGGCTCTGCTCAACTGCTGTCCGCCGAGGACCCGGCGGCCGGCGTGGACTGCGGGGGTAAGCAGGAACTGCATGCCGGCGGCTCGACCGCCCAGGCTAACGCGATCGAGCAATTCGCTTACGCCTATTCCCGGGCCTGTCCCGGGCAGGCGCTGGTCTACAACGCCACCGGCTCCGCCACCGGAGTGGACGACTTCATCGCCAATGAGATCGACCTGGCCGGCTCCGAGCTGGCCATGGACCCCGCCAAGACGCAGCCGGAACGGGCCGCGGAGCGGTGCGGTTCGCCGGCCTGGGACCTGCCGGTGGTGTTCGGTCCACTCGCCGTCACCTATCACGTCAACGGGGTGAACACCCTCAACCTGGACGGGCCCACCCTGGCGAAGATCTTCAACGGAACGATCGGTAGCTGGGACAACCCCGCGATCAAGGCGCTCAACACCGGCGTCGCGTTACCGGCGCTGCCCATCCATGTGGTGTACCGCGGCGACCGATCGCCGAGCACCGCCAGCTTCCAGAAGTACCTCGAGGTCGCTTCTGACGGTGCCTGGTTTGCCGGCGCCGGTGACATGTTCAACGTCGGCATCGGTGAGGCCGGCACCGGCAACAATGGCACCGCGGCGGCGCTGCAGACGACCGACGGATCCATCACCTACCACGACTGGTCGTTCGCGGTCGGCAAGCAGCTGCCGATCGCGCAGATCATCACCGCGGCCGGCTCGGCTCCGGTGGGCATCTCCGCCGACTCGGTCGGCAAGACCATCGCCGGGGCGAAATTCGTGTCCGACGCGAACCCGAACAACGACCTGGTGCTGGAGGCGGCGTCCCTCTACCGGCCCGCCGAACACGGCGCCTACCCGATCGTGTCGGCGACCTACCAGATGGTCTGCTCGAAGTACCCCGACGCCGCCACCGGCACGGCGGTCAAGGCGTTCCTGCAGGCTGCGATCGGTCCAGGCCAGGATGGGCTGGACCAGTACGGCTTCATTCCGCTGCCGGCGTCCTTCAAATCCAGGCTCCTGACGACGGTCAACGCGATCTCGTGACCGTTTGCGGCGTTGGCGCCGGTTAGTCTGGTAGCCAATCTTTCGCCGCAGTGCGCGGCACTGTGGTCGAAGGGAGCGTCGTCGGTGAACAATCCCGAGCCGGGTTCGCGGACCGGATCGCGGTTCGGCCCCTATCAAGTGGGGCGGTTGCTCGGCCACGGCGTCGTGGGTGATGTCTACCGGGCCGAGGACACCCGCAACGACGAGACCGTGGCGCTGAAGCTGATCTCCGAGTCGCTCTCCGCCGATGAGGCGTTCCGCAGTCGGCTGGAGGACGAGGCTGAAGCCGCCGGTCAGCTGACCGAGCCCCATCTGGTGCCGATCCGCGCCTACGGCGAGATCGACGAGGTGCTCTACCTGGAGACGGGCCTGATCGACGGCACCGAGCTGGCCACCGTCTTGGCCGACGGAGGTCCGCTGAGTCCGCCGCGTGCGGTGGCCATCGTCCGGCAGGTCGCCGCGGCACTGGACGCGGCACACAACGCCTATGTCGTCCACCGCGACGTCAAACCCGAGAACATTCTGCTCACCCCGGACGACCTGGCGTATCTGATGGACTTCGGGGTGGCCGCGGCCATCGCCGAACCGGGCGCACGGGCCAAGCCGGCGCTCGGCACCGTCGCCTACATGGCGCCGGAGCGTCTGACCGGCGAGCAGGTCACCCACCTCGCCGACATCTACTCGCTGGCCGCTGTGTTGGCCGAGGCGCTCACCGGGGTGCGTCCGTTCTCCGCCGAAACCGTCGACGAGGCGATCGAAGAACGCCGCACCGCCGAGCCTCCGCAACCGAGCAAGCTGCGCCCGGGGCGGGTGCCGGCGGCCATCGACGCGGTGCTGGCCCGCGGGCTGGCTCGTAAACCCGAGGAGCGCTACAGCAGCGCCGGTGAGCTCGCCGCCGCCGCCTACCAGGCGCTGACCGAACCCGAACGCCACCAGGTGTCCCGGATCCTGCGGCGTGGCGAGCCGGCACTGCACCTGCCCGGCGGCCTGGAACCCGAGCCCCGATCCGAGGGCCGTGCCCTGTCGGCCGGCGTGAGCCGAGCCGGATGGGCATCGTCGGACACCGGATTCGGTGCTGCTTTGGGCGCCGGTCTGGGCGGCCCGCCCCCGGCGCCGTTCCCGATGTCCCCCCTGCTGCGGAGCGACCTGCAGACCGAGATCCCGGTCATGCCCACTCCGTCCCGGCGGTGGCGGCTGCCCCGCAAGCCGGTGCTGGCGGCGGCCGCCGCGATCGCCGTGGTCACCGTCGTCGCCGGCGTCGGGCACCTGGTGTCGAAGCCCTCGTCGGCGATACCGGTGGCCGCGCCCCCGCAGGACGTGTTGCCCTTCGCCGACCTGGACTACCGGCTCTCACCGGGCGGGGTGGCGCTGGACGGCGACGGCAATGTCTACGTCACCAGTGAGGGCATGCACGGGCGGGTGGTGCGACTGGCCGCCGACTCGACCGCCTCGACGGTGGTGCCCTTCAGCGACCAGTACCAGCCGCGCGGCGTGGTGGTCGACAGCATCGGCAACGTCTACTTCTCCGATGTCAACAGCCGGGTGGTCAAGCTCGGGGCGGAAGACGACACCCACACGGTGTTGCCGTTCGCCGGCCTGGACGACCCCGACGGGGTGGCGGTGGACTCCGACGGCGGCAACGTCTATGTCGCTGACCGCGGCAACGACGCGGTGTTGCGCCTGGACACGGTCACCAACGCCCAGACCACAGTGCCGTTCGTCGGCCTCAACAAGCCCGACGGGGTGGCGGTGGACTCCGCCGGCAATGTCTATGTCACCGACACCGGCAACAACCGGGTGCTCAAGCTGGTGGCCGCTACCAACGAACAGGTGGTGTTGCCCTTCACCGGGATCGTCGCGCCGTGGGGTATCGCGGTGGACGAGGCCGGCGACGTCTACGTCACCGAGCACAACCGCAACAAGGTTGTGAAACTGGCAGCCGGTGCCGCAATCCCGGTGGTGTTGCCGTTCACCGGTCTCAACGCCCCGTTGGACGTCGCGGTCGACAAGCACGGCAATGTCTACGTCGCCGACCGCGGCAACGACCGCGTCGTCAGGGTGGACGCGAACAGCTAAGGGCCGCCTGAGGGGCCGGCGCTGTGACGGCTGCCTCACCGAAACGCCAGGTAGCATTTTTTGGGTGGACAGCAGCGTCGTGGGCCCCGCAGCGGGCGTCACCGATCCGGTGACCGACGCCCCGGCCACGACCATCGGGCACCACGATCACGATCATGATCACGCCGGGCATACCCATCGCGTTCATGTCGTTCACGACGGGGGTTGGCACCGCGCAGCGATCTGGGCTCGGCGGCTCGCCTGGGTGAGCCTGGTCCTGGTGGGAATCGAAGGAGTGGTGGGCCTGTGGCAGGGCCTGACCGCCGGTTCGATCGCCCTGACCGGCTGGGCGCTGGGCGCCATTCCCGAGGCGCTGGCCGGTGCCGTGGTGATCTGGCGGTTCACCGGCGCCCGCACGCTGTCCGAGACGGCGGAGCGGCGCGCTCAGATCGGCGTGGCGATCTCGTTCTGGATCAACGCCCCCTATATCGCCGCGGAGTCGGTACACCACTTCTTCGGCGACCAGCGCAGCGAAGGCACCGCCATCGGGATCGCGGTCACCGCCGCGGCCGCGCTGGTGATGCCGATTCTGGGCCGTGCCCAGCGACGGCTCGGCACCCGGCTCGGCTCGGCGGCGACCGTCGGTGAGGGAGTGCAGAACTATCTGTGTGCGATCCAGGCCGCCGCGGTGCTCGTCGGGCTGACCCTCACCACGCAGTGGTCCGGCAGCTGGTGGCTGGACCCGCTGATCGGTCTGGGGGTGGCCGCCGTCTCGGTGTGGCAGGGCTTCCGTTCCTGGCGCGGCGAGGGCTGTGGCTGTTGACGGCCGTTGAAGGCTACCGACGCTAAGTCCCGACTGCCCTGGAGCTGGTGGTGGTGCTCGACAGGAACAGTCGGGACGTCGACAGATTACGGCACGGACGGCACGGACGCCATCGGCGTCGCCGCCTCGGCGCCCAGTCGGTAGCGAATCAAGCGTGAGCTGTTGGCGACGACGGCCACCGACGACGCGTTGTGCAGGATCGCCGCGAGCACCGGTGACAGCGCACCCCCGGCGCCGATCAACAGGCCGGCGGCGTTGACCGCGATCGACATGCCGTAGTTCTGCCGGATCACCTCGACGGCGCGCCCGCCCAGGTCCCGGACGTCGAGCAGCCGGCGCAGGTCGTCGTTGGCCAGGGCCACGTCGGCGGTCTCCACCGCAACGTCGGTGCCGGCCAGACCCATCGCGATCCCGATGTCAGCGGCGGCCAACGCCGGAGCATCGTTCACGCCGTCACCGACCATGCCCACCACGTAGCCCTCGTCCTGCAGCTCGCGGACCACCTGCAGCTTGTCCTCCGGCAGCACCTCGGCTCGCCATTCATCGATGCCGAGTTCGGTCGCCACCGCTGCCGCGGTCTCGGGGTGATCGCCGGTGAGCATGACGATGCGGCGAATGCCTTTGGCACGCAATGCCTCAAGTACTTCGCGTGACTCTGGGCGTACCTCGTCGCGCAGGCTGATCAACCCGACCAGGGTGCCGTCGACTGCCAGCAGCAGCGGGGTCTCGGCCTGGGCCCGCAGTTTGGTGACCCAGGCCGCCGCCTTCTTGGAGATGCGGACCTTCTCCGAGCGCAGCAGGTTCGGGCTGCCCAGCAGCAGGGTGCGGCCGTCGGCCCAGGTGCGGATGCCCAGCCCCACCAGGACTTCGCACTCCTCGTGCGGCGGGATAACGATGTGGCGTTCCTCGGTGGAACGGATCACCGCTTCGGCCAGCGGGTGACGCGAGTGCAGCTCCGAGCTGGCGGCGTAGGCAAGAACCTGCTCGGGCTGCCAATCCTTGTGTATGGCAACAATATTGGTCACCACGGGACGGCCCACGGTCAGCGTGCCGGTCTTGTCGAACACGATCGCGTCCACCCGGCCGGCCTGCTCCAGATGCGAGCCGCCCTTGATCAGGATGCCGCGCCGGGCGCCGTTGCCGATCGCCGCGCTGATCGCCGTCGGCGTGGCCAGCCCCACCGCGCACGGGCAGGCGATCAGCAGCATCGTCATCGCGCGACGGACATCGCCGGTGAGCACCAAGGTGATAGCCGACAGGATGAACGAGGCCGGCACGAAGCGGCCGGAGAAGTTCTCGCCGACGGTCTGGATCGGTGCCCGGTCGTGCTGCGCCTGCTCCACGCGGCTGATGATGCGGCCGATCACGGTCTGGTTTCCCACCGCGGTGGCCCGGACCACCACCCGGCCGCGCACCACCACCGAACCGGCATGCACGCGCGCCCCGGCGATCACGCTGACCGGCAGGGTTTCGCCGGTGATCGCGGACTGGTCGACGATGGCCTCCCCGTCGACGATCTCGCCGTCGACCGGGATCGCCACGTGGTCGTGGACGATCACCTCGTCGCCGATCTGCACCGTGTCGATCGGCACCTGAACCTCAGTACCGTCGGCCAACCGGACCCAGGCGGTGTCCTGGTTGCCGCGCAGCAGATCCGAGATGGCGCGGCGGGTGCGGCGCAGCGTCAGATCCTGCAGGTACTCACCGATGTTGAGCAACCACAGCACGGTCAGCGCGACCACGTTCTCCCGGAGCACCAGGCTGGCCACGGTCGCTGCCGTCACCAGTGCGTCGGTGCCGGCCTTGCCGGACCGGATCGAGCGCAGCGCGCCCCGCAGGAAGGGATAGCCCATGAAGACCGTGGCGCCGGTCGCGACGAGTTGGCCGCTGGGCCCGAGCAGCGGCGGCCGGGCCAAGACGTAGCGGCGCATGCCCAGCAGTGCCAGCGCCGCGCCGCCGATCACCATGCGCAGCACGTCGGTGTTGCTGACGTCGGCCGAGCGGGGCGTGCGGGCGGGGATCAGCTCGGCCGCGACGGTGGCCGCAGAACCGATTGCCGCGAGGATCTCCGCGGTGTCGCTTCGTTTGGGGGAGTACCAGACCACGACCGAGCCGGTGCGCGGATAGGCGTGCACGGTGCGTACGCCGTTGACGCGGCCAGCGGCCTCTTCGGCGGCCACCGCACGCCGTGAATCGCCACGGACCCACGGAACCTGCACCCGCATCCGGCCGGCCGCGTCGGAAACGACGGTCAGCTCATCGTCGGCGGCCACCGTTGCTATGGCGCCGCTGCTGTTCATCGCTGCGCTCCCCATCGTCGGCGCCGGGCGATCAGTGGTCGTGGTCGTGCTCGACGGCCGCTGCCGGCGGGGTGGCCTCCTCGCCGATACGCTCGCGAGCTTCGGCGACCACGTCGGCGACCTTCAGTCGCGCCGACTCGGCAACCTCCTCGGCTCGCCGGGTTCCGCGCAGACTCCACTCAGTGGCCGTCACCGCCGCCTCGTGCAGCGGAGCTTTCGCCAATGCCCGGCGCGCCACCTCGTAGGCGCTCACTCCGACCAGCCCGGTGAACACCGTCGACGCCGCTTTCGCCAGCAATCCCTGCACCGCCATGAGCCTCTCCTGTTCCTCTCGCTGCCACTCGCAGAAACATTATCATATCCGCATATCAGCATGTATATGTCGCGGTGGCGCCAGAATCGGGCCGCGGTGGCGCGCCGAGCAGTGCCTCAGAAGAGCGGGAGCAGATCCGCTGGTTCACCGATGCCCAGAAGCGGGCTGATCGCTTGCAGGACGGCACCGATCTCGACCATGCCCGCCAGGCTGCCCAGGCCGACCGTGGCCGCGATCGGCAGACCGATGGCGTCGAGGAGGTCACCCGACATCAGTTCCTGGATGAACAGGCTGATGTCATAGGCCGGCAGGCTGGTCAGCAGCGCGTTGATGACGTCTGCGGTGGGCAGCAGGCCGGAATACGCCGACGAGAGCACGCCGGAGAACGTGTTGACGATATCGAGCAAGCTGGGTAGCGAATCCGTCGCGTTGCCGTTGGCGATCTCGTTCACGATGGTCGGCAGCGACAGCGACTCTAGGTCGTGAATGAAATCTTGGACGCCCTGCTGAGCGCCGTTGACCAGGGCGGTGAACACATCGGCCGGGTTGATATCGGTCGGAAACAGTGCGAACGGGGTGGACACATTCGCGGGCCCGTGGTCCCAGCCTTCATCGATGCTGCCGTAGCCCAGGTTGACCAGCACGCGCAAGGCCGGCTGCAGCAGGTCGGCAAGTGGGTCTCCCAACACCGGGATGGCGCGCAGCGGTACCAGTAGCGGCAGATTCTCGGTGGGAATCATGAAGTATCGGGTGGCGCCGGTGTAATCGTCGGTTACCGGCAACTCGACGGTGGCCGCCAACTGCTCGGCGGTCAGCGAGCCGTAGGAAGTGTGCACAAAGGCGATGCCCAGGAGTGCGTTGATGTCCGACAGCAGGTTGATCGGGTAGCGCGGGAAGTCGGCGAAGCCGTCGTATTCGGCGGTGTAGATCGCGGTCGCCCAGGGTGTGTCGGCGGGCTCCGCTCCGCTGAAGGTGATCCCAAGGCTGGGGATGCTCAGCGGCGGCAGACTCGGATCGCCGAAACGTGACAGCAGGCCGCCGTTGGGATTGCTCTCGTTGCCGAGCAGGACGAATGACAGCTGGTCCGCGGTGGGCTGCTCGCCCAGCGGCAGTGCCAGCAGATCGCGCATCTGAAGTGCGGAGATGACGGAGCTCTGCGAGACGCCCACCACGACCAGGTTGTTCCCGGCCGCGATCTGGCCCTTGATCGTGCTGTCCAGAATGGTGAGCCCCTGCGTCACCGACGGATCCAGTTCGAGGACCTTGATGCCGGTCAGCGGGTACAGGCCTTCGGGGGTGAACAGCGAGTGGGTGGCGTCCACGGGGAACTGTGGCTGACCGGCGAAAAACGGCGTCGCTGGATCGACGTAACGGTGCATCAGCGCCGCCATGCCACCCGCTGAGGGGATCGGGTCGCCGCTGCCGCCCATGATCCACGCCTCGGTGCTGAGCAGATCCGCTTCTGCCAGCACCGTTATCACCCCGGTAGTGGCCCCGGGGCTGATCGCCGCCGAGATGCCCACGGCGGTGGCGAGCATCGGTGCCACTACCTCAGGCCACCGAACTGCGCGACGGATCATTGCGGCCCCCTCGATATCTCAAGGACTCTTGGACTGGAATAAGTAAATGCTGTGACAAAAGCTACATAAAATTAATACCTGCTGAGCTGAACGTCAATCAGTTTCTACTGCCCGAAATCCGTATTGGCTCGGCGGTTCAGCGAGGCTCGACGGAGGAGAGGGGAAGCTGGGGCCGCCGTATTGGCCCGGCGGTTCAGTCGAACAGGCGGGTGACCTTCTCGCTGGCCCGGCGGCGCTCCTGTAGGCCGGGATCGGGGTTGGCGACCTGCACCAGTGACCCGCCCACGGCGAACACCGTCAGCATGTTCTCGATCAGCTCGGTCGGGTTGTTCCAATCCCTGGTCGACCACACCCGATCCGACGACGTCAAACCCAGTGTCGCCGCGCACTTCTCGCACGACGCCAGCACGTCGTCGGCCGATGATCCGGCTAGGGCTGGGCCGGGGGCGCGTTCGGCGATGATCTGGTCGCCGTGCACCCGCACTGCGGTCGCATAGTCGGTGACGCCCACCGGCAGGTCGGGGGCCGGCTTGCCGAACGGGTCCAGCGACAGCACGACCACCTCGCCGCCGGTGGCGGCCACCGCCGCGTCGGCTTCATCGAGTCGGTCGGCGGTGCACAGCGCGACGTCGGCGTCTGCGTCCGATCCGGTCAGCACTTCGGCCCCGATCCACCACGCGCCGAACAGCACCGCCGCCGTCTGCCAATGCGCGGGCAGCAGCACCGCGATGCGACTTCCGGCGCCGGCGCCGAGCTCGTCGCGCAGCAGGTTGCCGGTCTTGGCGGCCCAGTTCGCCAGCGTCGCCGCGGACAGCTCGATACGTTCCCCGGTCGCGTCGTCGTAGTAGGTGATTCGTGGCCCCACCGGGTCGGCGCGCAGGAGAGGATCAAGGATCGCCGAGCTGAGGTTGATCACCGCAGCGACGTTAGTTCACGCACTGGGGGTCGTTGGAACCCGCGGTCAGAATCGGTGACGCAACGGGGATTTGGGGCGCCTCGCCGTCGTCGTAGCTGGAGATGCCGGCCACCTGCGCGCTGGCGCCCCCGGAGCCCATGCCCGATCCGGGCCCGGTGTAGTCGTTGGCCAGCACGACGCGCACCGAGCCTGTCGGGACCGACTCGACTGCCACCACCGGCAGTCCTCCGAGGTCCCTGGCCACCGCCTGTGCGCCGGGGTCGTCGGCCGAGGCGGCCTGCACCTGACTGGTGGGCACATGCTCGGACTCGTTGTTACCCACCGATCCGGTGCCGAATCCCTTGGCGTTGAGCACCCCCGAGACCGCGGCGGCCAGGCCGTTGATGTCGGTGTCGTTGAGCACGCTGGCGGTGGTCTGTTCCGGGTTGTAGGCCAGCAGCTCGGTCTTGCCCTCGTCCTGATCGTGCAGCAGCCCGGCCACCCACTCGGCCACCTGGCCGGGGTCGACGCGCACCACACTCTGCATGCCGTCGTCGCTCCAGCCGGACTCTTCGAGCACCGGGATGGTGGCGAACGCCACCTTGCCCGCGGCCAGGTCTTGGGCCTTCGTGACGAAGTCGATCACGTCCCAGCCGGCCGAAAGCACCACCGACCGTTGTACTGCGGCCTGCAGCCGGGACAGGGTGCCCGGGCTGGACAGCGTCTTGCCGGAGATGACCTGGTGCGCAAGCGATGCCATCACCACCTGCTGGCGACGGACCCGGTCCAGGTCGCCGTGCGGGAGCTCGTGGCGCTGTCGCACGAAGCTCAGCGCCTGGGAGCCGCCGAGCCGCTGCCAGCCGGCCGGGAAGTCCGCGCCGGAGAGCTCTTCGTACACCGGCTCCTTGAGGCAGACGTCGACGCCGCCGAGGGCATCGGTGATCAGCGCGAACCCGAGCAGTCCGATCTCGGCGTAGTGGTCGACGGTGACTCCGGTCAGGTCGGCCACCGTTTTGATCAGGGCCTCGCGGCCCGCCTCGGTACCGCGCGCCTGCGCCTGGACCGGATCCATCCCGGATTCCACGAGCGCGTCGGCGGTCTCCAGGCGGGTGGCGCCGTACACGCCGTTGATCTTGGTCTTGTCCAGGCCCGGTGCCGCCACGTAGGAGTCGCGGGGGATCGAGATCGCGGTGGCCGACTTCCCGTTGTTGGGGATCCGGACCAGGATGATCGTGTCGGTGTTGGTGGCCTCGTCGTCCCCAACGCGCAGAGAGGCCAGCTCTTCGGGGGTCAGCGGATTGCCGTGGGCATCGGTGCGGCTGTCCATCCCGACCAGCAGGATGTCGACCGCGCCGTCGGATCCGCCATTGCCCAGCGCCAGCGACGAGACGTGGAAGATGCCGTCCTCGAAGGACCGGACCTGGCTCCAGGCCACTCCGGTACCCAGGACGATGGCGACGGCTGCCACCGTGGCAATCACACGAACCACACGTTGCGCAGGCATCACTTCAGATTACTTGCGTAACTGCTGTATCGGCGGTAGCCGAGTGCGGCGTGCCAGACCGCGTGCCAGACCGGCGGTTTAGCGAGCTTCGACGGAGGAGAGGCGACGCTGGAACCGCCGCATAAGCTCGAGCTCATGCGGATTGTGATCACCGGCGCCGGCGGCCAAGTCGGCACTTTCCTGGCGAAACGCGCCGCCGAGACCGGTTGTGACGTGCTGGCACTGTCCTCGGCGCAGTGCGACATCACCGATGCCGCCGCGGTGGACGCGGTGGACCTGCGGCCCGGTGACGTGCTGATCAACTGTGCGGCTTACACCCAGGTCGACGCCGCCGAGACCGACTCCGAGCGGGCCCATGCCGTCAACGCGGCCGGACCGGGCCACCTTGCGGCCGCCTGCGCACGGGCCGGCGCGCGCCTGATCCATATCTCCACCGACTACGTCTTCGACGGCGACTTCGGTGGCGGCCCGCCGCGCCCGTACGAACCCGGGGATGCCACCCGGCCGCTGTCCGTCTACGGCCGCACCAAACTGGCCGGTGAGAACGCGGTGCTGGCAGGCTCGCCGGACGCCCTGGTGGTGCGCACCGCCTGGGTTTACACCGGGGCCGTCGGTGGCTCCGACTTCGTCGCGGTGATGCGCGAGCGGGCCGCCGGCGATGCCGGTGTGGAGGTGGTCGACGACCAGATCGGATCCCCGACGTATGTCGGCGATCTCGTCGAGGCGCTGTTGGCGCTGGCTGCCTCACCGCCGAGCGCCCGGGTGTTGCACGCCGCCAACGCCGGGGCGGCGAGCCGGTACGAACAGGCCCGCGCGGTGTTCGCCGCGGTCGGCGCCGACCCGGACCGGGTGCGGCCGGTCAGCAGTGCAGCGCATCCGCGCCCCGCGCCCCGGCCCGCCTACTCCGCGTTGTCGGGTGCCGAGTCGGCGCGGGCCGGCCTGGCACCGCTGCGCCGGTGGAGCGATGCACTGTCCGCGGCCTTGGCCAGATAACCTCTACGCCGTGAGTGAGGCCCTACCGGTGGTGACGGTGACCTATTCGCCGGGATGGCATTTGGACCGCTTCCTGGCATCGCTGTCGCTGGCGACCGATCGCCCGGTGCGGGTGGTGATGGCCGACAACGGTTCCACCGACGGTGCGCCCGAGGAAGCCGCGCAGCGCTATCCCAACGTGCAACTGCTGCATACCGGGGCCAACCTGGGCTACGGCGGCGCGGTGAACGCCGGGGTGGCCCTGCTCGACGCCGAGGACGGCGAGCGCAGTGAATTTCTCATCGTGGCCAACCCCGATGTCCAGTGGGGGCCGGGCAGCATCGAGGCGCTGTTGGATGCGGCGGCCCGGTGGCCGCGGGCGGCGACCCTGGGCCCGCTGATCCGGGAACCGGACGGCTCGGTGTATCCGTCGGCGCGCCACCTGCCCAGCCTGATCCGCGGCGGCATGCATGCCGTCGTCGGCCCGGTGTGGCCCAACAACCCCTGGACCCGGGCCTACCGGCAGGAACGGCTGGAACCCAGCGAGCGGCCGGTCGGGTGGCTCTCGGGCGCCTGCCTGCTGGTGCGCCGTGCGGCGTTCGACGCGGTCGGCGGCTTCGACGACCGCTACTTCCTCTATATGGAGGACGTCGACCTGGGCGACCGGCTGGCCAAGGCCGGCTGGCTCAACGTCTACGTGCCGTCGGCCGAGGTGTTGCACCAGAAGGGCCACGCCACCGGCAAGGACCCCGCGCGCAACCTGGCCGCGCACCACCGCAGCACCTACACCTACCTCGCCGACCGGCACACCGGCTGGTGGCGGGCCCCGCTGCGCTGGAGCATGCGGGGTGCGCTGGCGGTGCGCTCACACTTGGCGGTGCGTAACGCCCGCCGCAAACTGACGAAGGGACAACCGTGACACTGAGCCAAGTCGACGCGGTCATCCTCGTCGGCGGCAAGGGGACCCGGCTGCGGCCACTCACCCTGTCGGCACCCAAGCCGATGCTGCCGACCGCGGGTCTGCCCTTCCTGACGCACCTGCTGTCGCGGATCGCCGCGGCCGGAATCGAGCACGTGATCCTCAGCACGTCGTATAAGCCGGAGGTGTTCGCCGAGGAGTTCGGCGACGGCTCCGCGCTGGGCCTGCAGATCGACTACGTGACCGAGGAGGAGCCGCTGGGCACCGGCGGCGGTATCGCCAACGTCGCGCCCAAGCTGCGCTATGACACCGCGATGGTGTTCAACGGTGACGTGCTGTCCGGGGCGGATCTGAGCGAGTTGTACGACTACCACCGCGAGCAGGCGGCCGAGGCGACGCTGCACCTGGTGCGGGTCGGTGACCCTCGTGCCTTCGGCTGCGTCCCCACCCAGGACGGGCGGGTCACCGCATTCCTGGAGAAGACCGAGGACCCGCCGACCGACCAGATCAACGCCGGCTGCTACGTGTTGTCCCGCGACGTCATCGACCGCATCCCGCGCGGACGCCCGGTGTCGGTGGAACGCGAGGTGTTTCCCGCGCTGCTGGCCGACGGTGTGAAGGTCTGCGGCTACGTCGACACCAGTTATTGGCGCGACATGGGAACCCCGGAGGACTTCGTACGCGGTTCGGCGGACCTGGTGCGCGGCATCGCGCCGTCGCCGGCGCTGGGCGGCCGGCGCGGCGAGGCGCTGGTGCACGACGGCGCCTCGGTGGCGCCGGGTGCGGTGCTGATCGGCGGGACGGTCGTGGGGCGGGGCGCGGAGATCGGCCCCGGTGCCCGGCTGGATGGGGCGGTGATCTTCGACGGCGTCAAAGTCGAGGCCGGCTGCGTGATCGAACGCTCGATCATCGGGTTCGGCGCCCGGATCGGGCCGCGGGCGCTGATCCGCGACGGGGTGATCGGCGACGGCGCCGACATCGGGGCCCGCTGCGAGTTGCTGTGTGGGGCCCGGGTGTGGCCCGGCGTGTCGATCCCCGACTGCGGGATCCGCTACTCCAGCGACGTGTGAGCCGGTTCTCGGCTGACTCTGCGCTCAGGGCGCATCCCTCTCGAACTTTTCCGCCGTACACGCAGTGTCAACGGTGGTTAGTCACGCGATCGAGCGACGTCTGGCTAGCCGACCTCGTGTAGTCGCAACCCGTCCACCCGTTCGAAGTGCTTGCGGTTGCGGGTGGCCAACGGCAGGTCGAAGGTCAAGCAGATGCCTGCCTGGAGGCAGTCGGCCAGCCCGATGTCTTGGCCACCCCGTCGTAGCGCGGCGGCCACATCGCCGGCGCGCAGTGCACATCGGGAATCGAGCGGAAAGGTTCGCGAGCGCACTAGCCGGAGGATATCGTCGCGGCGCGCCAAGAAGTCCATACCGACCCGCAGTTCGAATGCGGTTACCGCGGTGACACGCAGGCGATGGCCGGCAATTAACTCGCGGACCAACGACACGCCGGGGCCCTTGCCGCGCAGAAAATCGATGATCAGATCGGTGTCGACGACTACGACGCCCGCCACGTGGCTCTCGCCTCGTCGATGCGGGTTCGGACCTCGTGCGCCTCGGAGTCGGTAAGGGTGCCTTCGAGGCCCAGCAGCAGGTCGACCTCATCGGTGTTCAAATTTGCGAGGTAGCCGTCCAGCGCTTCCTGGACCAGGGCAGAAAATCCGCGTACACCGCGACGCTGTGCAATCGCGCTCAGGGCGCGGTGCTGTTCGTCGGTAATCTCCACCGTCGTACGCATGCATGCATGCTAACACATGCCCTAGTGGCCACGGTCCGGATCAGCCGCGGCGAGCGGCTTCCTGGGCCAGGTGCATGCGTGATGTCAACCCCAGCTTGGCGTAGATGTGGGTGAGATGCACTTGAACCGTCCGCGACGAGATGAAGAGTCTGGCGCCGATGTCCTTGTTCGACAGCCCCTCTCGGACCAGTTTCACCACATCGCGTTCGCTCGGCGTCAGAGAGTCCCAGCCGGTTGGCGGCCGTTTCCGGCCGCCGCGCCCGCGTTGTACGTACGCAATGGCCTCCTCGGTTGACAACGCCGCGCCCTCGGCCCAGGCGGTGTCAAACTCCTTCTCACCCAAGGCTTTTCGCAAGTCGTTTACCGACGTCAGGTAGTCGTGGTCCCAAGTCTTGAACCGGGGCGCACCGATCCGCTCCCGGACGGACTCGGCCGCCCCGTAGATGCGGACCGCGTCGCGGTGGCTTCCGGCGTCGGCGGCCAGCGCCGCGAGGCACTCGAAGATGTCCGGAATCCCCAGGTAGGACTCCATGTCCGTACAGCACGTCAGTGCGTCGCGGGTATCACGTGCGGCTTGGCCTACGTCGCCCTGCCCGATCGCCACCCGGGCGCGCGTGGTCAGCGCCACCATCAGGTACCAGCCCGTCGTCGTCGCGACGGCCTCGTCGGCCCGGACCCTGGCCGCAGCCAGATCACCCGCTGCCAACGCCGCCTGCGCGTAGAAGGCGCTCTGCACCGCCGCCAACCCCGGCGCGGCACTCAGGCGTTGGTTAGCCGACTCGCTCGAGTCCCGCGCTGCTTCGACATCCCCCGCGGACAGCGCCGCGACCGTGGCAGCCATATGAGCGAAACCGGCGAATCCGTCGCCAAGCTCCGCGCCGACGATCAGAGCCGCATCGACGGCGGCCCGCGCGGCGTTCGTGTCGCCCCGGTATGCGAGCGCAAAGCCTTTCTGGCCAAGGCCCAGCGCCCGGCTCATCAGGTCGTGTACCTCCTCGGCCTCGGTGACCAGCGTGTCGAGCTGCGCCACGGCCCCATCCAAGTCACCTTGGAATTGCTGCGCCGTTCCGAAGCTGTAACGACACTGACGGGCGTCGAACCGATCGCCGATCGCCTCGGCGACCGCGAGTCCTTCTGCGGCGGCGGCACGCGCGGCCAGCGGGTCGCCGGCCACGATCGCGGCGGTGGCCTGCCAGCCCAGGATCTGGCTCAACCGCCACCGGTCGTCTGACGCGCGGGCCAGGCCGACTGCCTCGGCGAAGTATGGTTCGGCCATCTCGGCGTTGTACGCGGTGCTGTAGCCATAGGCGGTCAGCGCCCGCGCCAATAGGGCAGGGTCGCCTACCCCACGGGCAATGGTCAAGGCTTGCTCTGCGGAATCCATGCTGCAGGCGGTGCCCGCCGAGAGGCCCAGTACGGCGCTGTCGGCGAGGGCCTGTGCGCGTAACGCGGGATTCACCTCCACACCGTGGGCACGTTCTGCGGTGAGCACTGCCTCGAACCAGGCCAGCCCTTCCCGGACCCGACCGCGGGTCAGCCACATCGGCTGCAGCGACGACGCCAGCACCATCGCGGGCTCGATGGCGGCGTCCTCCAAGCTCCACCCGAACGCGGTTCGGAGATTGTCCATCTCGATCTCGGCCTGCTCGATGCGCTGTTCGTAGTCGGTGCGGGCCGGGGCATCTAGCAGCGCCGCCATCGCTGTGTAATGGTCGCGGTGTCGCGAACGCACCGCATCGGCTTCGCCGGACTCGCCGAGTTTCTCCAGCGCGTACTGACGTACCGTCTCCAGTAAGCGATATCGTGTTCTCCCGCCGTTGTTTTCAGCGACCACCAGTGATTTGTCGATCAGCAGGCTGAGTTGCTCCAACACCTGGTAGCGCTGAACCCCGTCGGCCCCGGCGACCGCTTGGGCTGCGTCGAGGTCGAAGCCACCCAAGAAGACCGCCAACCGGCGGAACAGGACGCGTTCGGTGTCGGTGAGCAGGGCGTGCGACCAATCCACCGACGCGCGCAACGTCTGCTGTCGACGCACCGCGGTCCGGGAACCACCGGCCAACAGCCGGAATCGGTCGTGCAGGCTGTCGACGATCTCTGCCAGTGACAGTGCTCGCACCCGCGCGGCCGCCAACTCGATCGCAAGGGGCATACCGTCGAGGCGTCGGCAGATCTCCGCCACCGCAGCGGTGTTGCCGGGCGTCACCGCGAAGTCGGCCCGGACCAGTCGGGCCCGATCGGCGAACAGCTCGACGGCCTCGTCGCCGAGCGACAGCGAGGGCACCTGCCAGGTGGCTTCCCCGGGAACCCCCAGCGGCTCACGGCTGGTGGCCAGCACCGTGATGTGCGGCGCGCAACCCAGCAGGGACACCACCAACGCGGCGCTCGCATCCAGCAGATGTTCGCAGTTGTCCAGCACGATCAGAATCTGGCGGTCCGCGAGGAACCGGACCAGCGCGTCCGTCGTGGAGCGGCCCGGCTGGTCGATCAAGCCCAACGCGCGTGCCGCCGTGACCGGCACCACTTCGGGGACGGTGATCGGCGCCAGGTCGACGTAGCAGACCCCGTCGCGGAATCCTGGTGCGATGCGAGCCGCGATCTCGATCGCGAGACGGGTCTTGCCGGTGCCGCCCGCGCCGGTCAACATGACCAGGCGATTCTCGGCAACCAACGCCTGTACATCAGCGATCTCCGCGCCGCGTCCCACAAAGCTGGTGAGCTGAACCGGCAGTCGCCCCGCCGCACGGCCCGTGGTCGTACGCAGTGGGGGAAACTCATTGTCCAGCTCGGGATGGCACAGTTGGGCCACCCGTTCCGGGCGGGGAACACCGCGCAACTCATGGCTGCCGAGATCGATCAACCACGCCTCGGCGGGAAGTGCTTCCACCACAAGGTCTTCGGTTGTGCCCGAGAGTAGCGTCTGTCCGCCGTGCGCGAGATCGCGTATCCGGCCAGCCCGGTTGATCGTCGGCCCGATGTAGTTGCACTCATCTCGTAGCTGTACCTCACCGGTGTGCACGCCGATCCGCAGCCGAATCGGCGCCAACGGCGCCCGTTGCAACGCCAACGCACATGCCACGGCGTCGCTGGCCCGGGCGAACGCGACGACGAAACTGTCGCCCTCGCCCTGCTCCACCGGGCGGACCCCAATGTGGGCCGGGACGATCTCGGCCAGCGCACGATCCAGGCGCCCGACCGCTGCGGTCATCTCGTCGGGCTGCGTCTCCCAGAGCCGCGTGGAACCCTCGACGTCTGCCAACAGCAGCGTCACCGTTCCCGTCGGCAATAACCCGGTCACACCCAATTCGGTCCCGTTCACCAGCGGTGAGTCCTCGCTCATGGTAGCCAGCATGTCTCGATGAGATGGTGCAAAACATCAGCGCTTGCGCTTATATCTCGCCCGGTGACGGGCGTACGAAGTCCTCGCCGAGGCCGGCCGGCACATGACCGACGCCGACATGGCGGCATACGCGCTCGATCAGATCTAGCGGGCTCGTGCTCAGCTCAGCGGCTCGGAATGACCGCCGAGCTCAAAACCGATCCGTCGCCACGCCCACCAGATGCGCCACCGCGTCGTCGGCGTCCGGCGGTAGCGCATCCACCGGCCACCAGCGCAGGTCGTCCGATTCCTCGCTGATGCCGATCTGCGCACCCGCCGGCGCGTGCGCTACGAACTGCAGGTCCAAATGCCGGGTCGGCACACCCAGCGAGCACGTCACCGGATGCACGTGCACGGCTGCCAGCTGCGGATCCAACCGCAGATCGACGATGCCGGATTCCTCGGTGGCCTCACGCAGCGCGGCGGCGACGATGTCGGCGTCGGTGTCCTCGCAGTGCCCGCCGAGCTGCAGCCAGCGGCCCACCCGGGGGTGCAGCGTCAGCAGCGCGTGCTCACCGGTGTGGTCGAGCACCAGTGTCGAGGCGGTGATGTGGCCGGGAACGCATTCGCGCCGGCACGCGTCGGGGCGGGCAGCCAGAAACGCCAGCACCGCCTGCCGTAGCGAGTCCTGCGCGGAATCCGGTGCAGCCCAAGCGCTCAGTGCTGCGACGGCGGAGTCGTGCAGACTCATCGCCGCACCAGAAGGTCGCCGACTTCGGCCGGTGGGCGGGGTTCGGGCGGGTCGGTCGGATAGCCGATCGCGATCGCGCCCAAGGGTTCCCAGTCGGCTGGCAGATCCAGTTCGGTGCGGACCAAATCAGGGGTGAAGATGGTGGAGCCGATCCAGCAGCTGCCCACCCCACGTACCGCCAGGGCCACCAACAGGCCCTGGACGGCGGCGCCGACGGCAACCGTGAACATGGTGTGCTCGGCGGCCGTGCGGGTGGCGTCGGGGTAGTGGTGGGCGCCGTCGGGCACCATTATCGGGATGACGACTTCGGGTGCGTCATAAAGGATCTGGCCACGCGAAACCCGGGCCTCAATGGCCTCGGGGGACTTGCCGTCGCCGGTCAGGTCGGACCGCCACCGCTGGGCCATGGCATCGAGCAGCCGAGTGCGCGTGCTTGACGTCTGCAGCCAGACGAACCGGACCGGGCGGGTGTGATGCGGCGCCGGGGCAGTGAGGGCCTCGGCCATGGCGTCGGTGATCAGTTGCCCCGGAACGGGTTCGCC
Organism: Mycolicibacter heraklionensis; assembly: GCF_019645815.1. NCBI lineage: Bacteria > Bacillati > Actinomycetota > Actinomycetes > Mycobacteriales > Mycobacteriaceae > Mycobacterium > Mycobacterium heraklionense. The sequence goes on along the minus strand of NZ_CP080997.1, from coordinate 3,599,659 downwards.
GGCGAAGCTGCGCACCGAGCGGCGCAAAAGCTGCGCTTGGCCGCGTCCGACCTCGATGGCCTCGGCGGTGCCGAGCCAGAACAGGTCGTCAGGACCGGAACGCACCAATGCCGCTGCGGTGGAACCGTCGTCGGGGCTGGCAACACCACGCACGACGGCCACCGGAATATCGGTCAGCTTGCCCTTCACCAGGTCCGCGGCCGCGGCGAGTTCGTCGGCGACGGCGACTTCGGTGACCACCAACTCGTTGCCGTGCCGATCAACGGACCCGGCGTAGCCGTTGAGGACGGACAGCCCCGACGCCCCGATCGCGACGTCGATCTGGCCGTTGCGCCAGGCCCGGCCCATGGTGTCGGTGATCAGCACTGCCACGCTGACGCCGAGGTGCTCGGCCAGTCCGGCGCGCAACGCGGCGGCGCTGCCGTCGGGATCGACCGGCAGCAGCGCGAGTTCGCACGCGCCGACGTTGGAGCCGTCCACACCGGCGGCGGCCTGCACCAGACCGAGGCGGTTCTCGGTGATCCAGGTGCGGCCCTTGCGAGCCAGCACACGCACCGCTTCGGCCTCGACCAGCTGGCGGCGCAGCGCATCACGTGCCTCGGCGTCGTGTGGCGCCGGCACGATGCGGCCCTCGCACTTGGACACCACCTTGCTGGTCACCACCACGATGTCGCCGTCGGTCAGCCACGGGGCGGCTTGGGCCAGCGCGGCCGCGAGGTCGTCGCCCGGCCGGAATTCGCCCAAGCCGGTCACTGGCAAGATCTCGACCTTGGCGGCGCTGCCGTGCTCGCTCATCGCACGCCCGCGAGATCCAGCCCGGTGCGGACCATTTCGGCCGTGGTGGCCGGATCGGTCATCAGCAGCGGGGCAGCGCGTACGGTCACGCCGGCGATGTCGGAACCGTCGACGGACTCACCCTCATGCACCAGCCAGTAGTCCAGGATCCCGGTCCCGCTGCGTGCACCGTAGTGCTCGCCGACCGCGCGGGAGGTGGAATCCAGGCCGATCACGCTCAGGCAAACGTCTGCCATGCCGCGCAACGGTTTTCCGGCGACGATCGGGGAGTAGCCGACAATCGGTGCCGCAGTGGAGCGCAGCGCCGCGCGAACACCCGGGACGGCCAGGATGGCACCGATGCTCACCACCGGATTGGAGGGGGCCAGCAGCACGATGTCGGCGCCGGTGATGGCGTCGACGACTTCCGGTGTGGCCGCGGCCTTCTCTGCGCCCACGAAGCCGAAGCCGTGGGTGGGAACCTGGGCGCGGTAGCGCACCCACCATTCCTGGAAGTGGATTGCGCGCTGGGTGTCGTCGGCCGGATCGGTGATGACGACGTGGGTTTCGCAGCTGTCGTTGGTGACGGGCAGCAGCTTCGCTCCCGGCTGCCAGCGTTCGCACAGTGCCGAAGTCACCTCTGTCAGCGGATAGCCGGCCCGCAGCGACTGGGTGCGGACCAGGTGGGTGGCCAGGTCCCGGTCGCCGAGGCCGAACCAGTCGGGCTGCATGCCGTAGCGGGCCAACTCCTCCATGGCGTGCCAGGTTTCGTCGCGGTGCCCCCAGCCGCGCTCGGCATCGACGCCGCCGCCCAGGGTGTACATGCAGGTGTCCAGGTCGGGGCAGATGCGGACCCCGTGCATCCAGGCGTCGTCGCCGACGTTGACGACTGCGGTCAGTTCGTGCGCGGCGGTCCCGTTGTCCGCTGCGGATTCGGCGAATTGGCCCAGACCCAGCAGTTTCTGGACGCCGAGCAGGAACCGGGCGCCGCCGACCCCCCCGACGAGAACGGTGACCTTCACAGCGCACGACAGTACCGTTGGCGCCGTTATGCTCGGCGTGGCGGACCGCCGTCACCGGTCGCGGCAGGGGCGCGGTAAGACACGCCGATAGGCGAGTGTGGGGTAGATGACAGGGACTCGCCGGTCTCGGACACGTTGGAAATCGATCACGAGATGGTAAGGAATTTGGCCATTCGGCTTGACCGGGCTGGTCAACCCGTGTCTAATCACACTAGTGTCATTTCCCGGTTGGCCAGCCGATTTCGGTGTCGCAGACCGAGATTCGATCACATGTTCGAATTGGGATGGTCAATATCTCGATATTCGGCCGACATATCAGGATCGCGCTACAGGTGAGGAGGCGGAGCATGTCCTATGAGCACCTTTGGGGCGTGATGGGCGGTGCATCGCACGCCGGTGCCGAATTGGTTACGCCGACCGGGCTCGAGGCGACGCCCAGCCGGCCGCATCTGAGTCTGGTTCCCGAACCCGAGGACTATGACGAATTCGACCCGTTCGACCCGGCGACGGCCACCAACGAGCAATGGCAGGACCGTGCGCTGTGCTCGCAGACCGACCCGGAGGCGTTCTTCCCGGAGAAGGGCGGCTCGACCCGGGAGGCCAAGAAGATCTGCCAGCGGTGCTCGGTTCGCAGCGAGTGCCTGGAATACGCTCTGGCGCACGACGAGCGCTTCGGTATCTGGGGTGGGCTTTCCGAGCGTGAGCGCCGCCGCCTCAAGCGCGGCATCATCTGAGCGCGTCTTCCCCGACTGCGCTCTCTGCGGGGCCTAGTCGTCGATCGTCGGGTCGATGACGGCGGGCTCGACATCCAAGTAGGTGGCGACCTGGGCCACCAGAATCTCGTGCAATAAATCGCCGAGCTCTGTGCTGTCGTTCGCGCGTTGCTCGATCGGCTTGCGGAACAACAAGATTCGGGCGCGCGTCGGATTTCCGCGGACATCCACCCCGGCCGGAATCAAGCGGGCCAGCGGAATTGGCCCGTCCGCGACCACTTCCGGGGGCCACTGCACGCTGTCGGGATCCTTGGCCGCGATCCGCGGGATCTCGTCGACCGCGACGTCGAGCGCCGTCAGCCGTTGCTTCCACCGTTGTTCGATGGGCTCGTAGGCCTCCAGCACCGCCATGTCGAACCTTTCCGCACGGGTGCGCCAGCCCGGCACGGTCGGCGGCAACAGCGGCCCGCGGGTTTCACGGCCGCGCCTGCGGCGACGCGTGGCGGTCACAGAAGAAGATGGTAACGGTTGTGCATAGGGTGCCGGCCGATTGCGCGTGTCCGGCGCCGCCGGGGCGCGCGGCCACGATAGCCTCGACCGCGTGAACGTTCCCCGCCGTTGCTGCCGGCCAGGGTGTCCGCACTATGCGGTGGCGACGCTGACGTTCGTCTACTCGGACTCCACCGCCGTGGTCGGCCCGCTGGCGACCGCCGCCGAGCCGCATTCCTGGGATCTGTGCTTCAGCCACGCGGGCCGGATCACAGCCCCGCGCGGTTGGGAACTGGTCCGCCACCCCGGCCCCTGGGTGTCCCCCGAAGAGGATGACCTGATCGCGCTTGCCGAGGCGGTTCGCGAGCGCGAATCCGGGCGGGCGGCCCCGGCCAACGGGTGGTACCCACAGGCCAATCCGGTCGACTCCCCGACCCGGGGAGCGCCCAACGCTGGACCCGGTGGCGGTGTGCTGGCACCGCCCGGTCCGCCCGGCAAGACCAATGGTCGGCGCCGTGGCCACCTGCGTGTGTTGCCAGACCCGTCGGACTGATCGCGGGTTCCGGGCTAGGCTTGAGCGTCAAGAGTCCACTGCGTCAGGAGCCCTGTCCATGTCTCGGCCCGCTGCGGCTGTCCACCGTGTGATCAAGGCGTACGACGTACGCGGCCTGGTCGGTTCGGAGATCGATGAATCCCTCGTCACCGAGGTCGGATCCTCGTTTGCTCGGCTGATGGCCGAGGAAGGCGCCCGGCAGGTGGTGATCGGCCACGACATGCGGGACAGTTCGCCAGTGCTGTCGGCCGCGTTCGCCGAGGGCGTGGTTGCCCGCGGCCTGGATGTGGTCCGGATCGGGCTGGCGTCGACCGACCAGCTCTATTTCGCCTCCGGGGCGCTGGACTGCCCGGGTGCGATGTTCACCGCCAGCCACAACCCGGCCGCCTACAACGGCATCAAGCTCTGTCGGGCGGGTGCCAAGCCGGTGGGCGCCGACACCGGCCTGGGCCGGATCCGCGATGAGCTGATCGCCGGTGTCGACCCGGCGGGCGACGGCCAGGGGTCGCGCGGCAGCGTCACCGACCGCGACGTGCTGGCCGACTATGCGGCGTTCCTGCACTCTCTGGTCGACATCTCCGGTCTGCGTCCGCTGCGCGTGGCCGTCGACGCCGGCAACGGAATGGCCGGCCATACCGCGCCGGCGGTGTTCGGATCGGTCGGCGCGATCACGCTGCTGCCGCTGTATTTCGAGCTGGACGGCAACTTCCCCAACCACGAGGCCAACCCGCTGGATCCGGCCAACCTCACCGATCTGCAGGCGTTCGTGCGCGAGCAGGGCGCCGACATCGGCCTGGCCTTCGACGGCGACGCCGACCGCTGCTTCGTGGTCGACGAGCGCGGCGAGCCGGTGTCCCCGTCGGCGGTGACCGGCTTGGTGGCCGCCCGCGAATTGGCCCGCGAGCCCGGCGCGACGGTGATCCACAACCTGATCACCTCGCATGCCGTGCCGGAACTGGTCACCGAGCGCGGCGGCACACCGCTGCGGTCGCGGGTCGGGCACTCCTACATCAAGGCGCTGATGGCCGAGACCGGGGCCATCTTCGGCGGGGAGCACTCGGCGCACTACTATTTCCGGGATTTCTGGGGCGCCGATTCGGGCATGCTGGCCGCCCTGCACGTGCTGGCGGCGCTCGGCGAACAGCAGCGGCCGCTGTCGGAGCTGACCGCCGACTACCAGCGTTACGCAGCGTCCGGCGAGATCAATTTCACGGTCTCCGATGCGCAGGCCTGTGTGGATGCGGTGGTCAGCTCGTTCGGTGACCAGGTGACCGTCGACCACCTCGACGGCGTGACCGTCGACCTGGGTGCGGGCAGCTGGTTCAACCTGCGCAGCTCCAACACCGAGCCGCTGCTGCGGCTCAATGTCGAGGCGCCCGACGCCGCCGCGGTGGACGCGGTGGTGGCCCAAGTCTCCGAACAGATCGCCCGGCAGGGCCAAGCCGTCACCGCCGCGGAGAAGTCGCGTCCGTGACCGCGTTCTCCGGCTCTTTCTCCACCGTCGACCTCGATGACACCGAGGCCCTGTTGGCGGCTGACCACGACGGCGCGCTGTGGGCCGCGTCGATGGCCGGGGCGCAGGTGCGCGCGACCGCCGCAGCGGTCGACGAAGGCGCGTTGGATGCCGTGCGCAGCGAAAGCCGTGACTACCCGCCGCGGACCGTTATCTGGCTGTCCACCCGCGGTACCGCCGCCACGGCCGGGAGTCTGCTGGCCGCCACGCGCGGCGATTCGGCGCGCGCGCCGCTGGTGCTGGCCGCCGAGGCCCCGTCCTGGATCGGGTCGCTGGACGTACTGATCGTCGCCGGCGACGACCCGGGCGACCCGGCGCTGGTCGCTGCGGCTGCGGCCGGAGTACGTCGCGGAGCACGGGTGGTGGTGGTCGCGCCCTATGAGGGGCCGCTCCGGGACGCCACCGCCGGCCGCGTGGCAGTGCTGGAGCCGCGGATCGCCGTCGCGGCGGAGTTCGGCCTGCCGCGCTACCTGGCCGCCGGGCTGGCCGTCATGGACGCGCTGGAGGCCGACGGTGCGGCTGCACGGACCGACCTGGGCGCGCTGGCCGACGAACTCGACGCCGAGGCGCTGCGCAACAGTGCCGCGCGTGAGCTGTTCACCAACCCGGCGAAGATGTTGGCCGACCGGATTGTCGGCCGCGACGTCGCGTTGGCCGGCGATTGCGCGGCAACCCTGGCGCTGGCGCGGCACGGCTGCGCGGCGATGCTGCGGATCGGTCGGACCACGGTGGCGGCCACCGGGCTGGCCGACGCGGTGATCGCACTGCGGGCACGGTCCGCGGGTGGTCGCGACGTCCCCGACATCTTTCACGACGAACAGATCGACGGTCCGGCCGTCGACCGGTTGCGGGTGCTGGTCCTGACGCTGGCCGCCGAGCGTACCGTGGTGGCGGCCCGAATCAACGGCTTGCACGATGTCGACCTGGTAGCAGCCGGGGACGTACCGGTGGCAGCGGGCGCCTCGGAGGAAACCGCGGGCCCGACCCAGGGGCTGTCTCCGAGCGGCCCGGGCCGGGCCGAAGAGCAGCTTGCGGTGTTGGCCGTGCGGTTGGAGATGGCCGCCGCCTACGTGCGACTTTTGCGGGGTTGACGGGAACAGTGGAACAACTACGCGGTGCGATACGGACCTACGCCTGGGGCTCGAGGACAGCTATCGCCGAGTTCACCGGGCGCCCGGTGCCGGCGGCGCATCCGGAGGCCGAGCTGTGGTTGGGCGCACACCCGGGGGATCCGGCCTGCCTGGAGACCGATACCGGCGAAGTGTCGTTGCTCAGTGTTCTGACCCGAGACCCGGAGGGTCAGCTGGGCCCGGTGGCCCAGGCGCGGTTCGGTGACCGGCTGCCGTTTCTGGTCAAGGTGCTGGCCGCCGACGAGCCGCTGTCGCTGCAAGCCCACCCCAGTGCCATGCAGGCGATCGAGGGCTACGAGCGCGAAGAGCGGCTCGGGGTCCCGGTGTCCTCGCCGATCCGCAACTACCGCGACACCAGCCACAAGCCGGAACTGCTGGTGGCGCTGCAGCCGTTTGAGGCGCTGGCCGGATTCCGGCCGGTGGCGCGCACCATCGAGCTGCTGAGGGCGCTGGCGGTATCCGACCTGGACCCGTTCATCGACCTGCTCGGCGGCCAGTCCGGTGACGGCCAATCCGATGCGCAGTGCGACGCCGACGGGCTTCGGGCGCTGTTCACCACCTGGATCACCGCACCCCAACCCGATCTGGACGTGTTGGTGCCCGCAGTGCTCGAAGGGGCCATCCAGTACCTCAGCTCCGAGGCCGGCGAGTTCTCCGCGGAAGCCAAGACGGTGCTCGAACTGGGGGAGCGGTATCCCGGGGATGCCGGTGTGCTGGCCTCGCTGCTGCTCAACCGGGTCAGCCTGGCGCCAGGAGAGGCCATCTTCGTGTCGGCCGGCAACCTGCACACCTACCTGCATGGCGTGGGTCTTGAGGTGATGGCCAACTCCGACAACGTGTTGCGTGGCGGACTGACGCCCAAACACGTCGACGTTCCGGAGTTGCTGCGGGTGCTGGATTTCACCCCCACCACCGAGGAGGCGCTGCGGCCGGCCACCTATACCGACGGACTCGAGGTGGTCTACCAGACTCCCGCCGAGGAATTCGCGCTGTCGCGGCTGACGCTTGACGGCACCCACCTCGGCCACGAGGTGGATGCGCCGGCGCGCCACGAAGGTCCGCAGATTCTGCTGTGCACCGAGGGCTCGATCACGGTGCACGCCAAGTCCAAGACGTTGACGCTGCACCGGGGCGAGTCGGCCTGGGTGCCCTGCGACGACGGGCCGATCCGTCTGCTCGCCCAGCAGCCGGCCGCCCTGTTCCGGGCCACGATAGGCCTGTGAGTGTCGTCCTCGGGTAGTACCAGGGCCATCGTCGCGGCGCTGGCGGCCAACGCCGGTATCGCGGTGGCGAAGTTCATCGGCTACCTGATCACCGGTAGCGCCGCCATGCTCGCCGAAGCGGTGCACTCGGTGGTCGACACCTCTAATCAGGCGCTGCTGCTGTTCGGCCAGCGCGCCGCCACCAAAGCGCCCGACGCGCTGCACCCGTTCGGGCACGGCCGCAGCCGCTACTTCTGGTCGTTCGTCGTAGCGCTGGTGCTGTTCAGCCTGGGCTCGATGTTCGCGCTGTACGAGGGCTACGAGAAGGTTCGCCACCCGGTCGAGCTGAGTTCGCCGGTGGTGGCGATCGCGATCCTGCTGGTGGCTATCGGGTTGGAGACCTACAGTTTTCGCACCGCGCTGCGCGAGTCGCGCCCGCTCAAGGGCGAGGGCAGCTGGTGGCGGTTTCTGCGCACGTCCCGCAACCCCGAGCTTCCGGTGGTCCTGCTGGAGGACACCGCGGCGCTGATCGGTCTGGCACTGGCACTCATCGGGGTCGGGCTGAGCGTGGTCACCGGAAACCCGGTGTGGGACGGCGTGGGGACGCTGGGCATCAGTGCGCTGCTGGGGGCGGTCGCGGTCTTCCTGATGGTCGAGATGCACAGCCTGCTGATCGGCGAGGGCGCCACCGCCGCCGAAGATCAAGCCATTCGCGCGGCGCTGGAGGGAACCGAGAACGTCACGCGCCTGATCCATATCCGCACCCAGTACCTGGGCCCGGACGAGATGCTGGTGGGGGCCAAGATCGCGCTGGTTCCTCGTCTTGACCTGGCCGGCGTCGCGGCGACCATCGACGCCGCCGAAGCCAACATCCGCGCGGCTGTACCCGCGGCGCTGGTCATCTATCTCGAGCCGGACCTGGACCGGACGCCTGTGCCACACTCGGTGGAGCAGAAAGGTTGATCGCTTTGCCCAAACTTTCCTTCCCGCAGCTCACTGCGGCCTGCCAGGCCGGTGGCGGCAGCACTCTGACCGTGTCCACCGAGCTGGCACCCGCCGGTGGGCCGCACGCCGCGGTCAGCCCGGCTCCCCGCGCTGGGCGCTCCGCGTCGCCCGCCGAGACCCGCCTGATCGACGGCAAGCCGACCACGACGGTGCTCATCGACGACAACCAGAGCCAGGTCCAGCGCGTCGAAGCCGTGATCCTGCAGGGCATCCATGACCAGCACCCGATATTGAGCCGGGTGCCGCGCATGGAGGTCTCCTACGAGGGCGGCCGGTTGGTGTACACCGACCTTGAACTGCCGCAACGGATTTTCGACGGACACTTTCTCACCGGCTCCATCGACGGCAAGCCCGCTATCGCACACCCCGCCTACCGAATGGCCCGCGAGAGCACACCGGACAACGCCCGCGCACTCCTGGAATTGAGCCCCGGCAGTCTGGTCTTCGGTGCGATCGACGCCGCCCTCGGAACGGGCCAAAGCCGTTTCCGCGGTGTGCTGTCGGGCGAGATCATCGGTGTACTCGTCGATGGTGCACCAGCGGATTCCCGCGCGGTGTCGGACACCGGCGTGTGCTGCAGCCGGATCATCCGCACCCAGGTGCTCAGCTTCGCCGCGCTGCGGCAGCTGCGGTTCGACTGCGGTCCGGCCGGGGATGAGGCGGGCCGTGTCCTGCTGGCCGCCTATGCGCTGGCCGGGTTGGCGCGCTCCAACGCCGAATTGAGCATCCGGGCCAACTGCGACCTGGTGGAAACCGGTCCCACCACGCTCAAACTCGATGCCCGCGACGGAGAATTCGTCGAGTTGGCGGCGTTGTCGATCGCCGAGGCCGACGAGCTGCTGGAGCGGGCTCTGGTGGAGGCTTACCGGGAAGCCGACATCAGCTGGCGCGGCCAGGTGCTGCGCGTGGCCGGTAATTCCGCGGCCTACACCGCCGCCCAGAACGGCGGTGCACCCCAGGACACACCGGTGGTGCATGCGCCTCGGCGGTTCCGGCTGCCGCACTTCATCGAAAGCCGGCTGAGTACGCCGAACTGAGTCACCGCGATTCGGCGACGGATTCCAGAAGGATGTGAGAGCGGCCGCGCCGGCGATCAGCCAGGCAGCTCGATGGCGGCGAAGTTCACCGTCGCGGTGGCGGCGAGCTGATCGTCATTGCCGCGGTAGATGTCGACCTGGGCCACCACCGAGCGCCGGCCGGTGCGCAAGATGGACGCGACCGCCCGGGCAGGCCCGATCGTGATCGGCCGTAGGTAGCGGATGAACAGATCCGTTGTGGCGATGCCGTTGCCGAATTGTGTGCTGCGGGCGGCGAGCTGGCCGGCCGCCACGTCGGCCATGGTGGCGATCAATCCGCCCTGCAGCCCGCCGGAGGTGTTGACCACCCGCTCGTCGACCGGCATCTCCAATGTCAGGGTGCCCTCGGCCGACGGCACCTCCTGCAGACCGAGTTGGGCGAACAACTCCCGGATCGATTGCGGCGCGGTCATGGTGTCGGCTCGTCCGCCTCGTCCCAGGCCTGAAGCAAGGTGCACAGAATCTCTTCGGCGCGGCCCAGTCCGGCCAGATGGCTCTCCCCGGGAATCGGGTAGAGCCGGGCGTCGGGCAGCAGCGCCACCGCGTGTTTGCCATGGGAGAACGGGACAATGTGATCGGCGTCGCCGTGCCACCAGTGCACCGGCACCTTCACGTCAACGAGCCGGAAGCCCCAGGGGCGGGCGAACAGGACGGCATCGGCGATCGGCGCGGCGAGCTGCTTGCGGGACCCGTTGAGCAGGTCATCGAGGAACATCGCCTTGAACTCCGGACGAGACAGCATCTCGCGGTCGCCCTCGGGCGAGAGCCTCGCGTAAAGCTCCAGCGCAGGCGAGGCCACCGGCCGGACCATCCGGATCAGTCCGGCGGCCAGCACGCTGATGGGGCGTCCGGCGCGGTCGAGCACCGGCTCGGCGAGTCGGGCCAGCCGCATCAGGTTGCTGTCGATGGCTTCGGGGCCCACTGCCGGGGCGACACCGCCCAGAATGCCGGCCGCCACCACCCGCTCGGGCATGGCCGCCGCGCACGCCAGCGTGTAGGGGCCGCCACCGGACAGCCCGATGACCGCCATCTTGTCGATCCCGAGGGTGTCGGCGACGGTGCGCAGGTCATCGGCGAACTGGGACACCGTCTCGTACTGGAAAGGGGTCGAGGAACCGATCCCGGGCCGGTCCACTCCGATCAGGCGGATGTTGGCTTCGGTGGCATACAGCCGTGCTTCGACGGGAATCTGCCGGCGGGCGCCGGGCGTGCCGTGCAGCCAGAACACCGCCCGGCCCTGCGGAGCACCGAATTCGGCGAAGCCGAGCTGACGGTCCTCGCCGACGGCGATGTTCCCCTCCATCTGCGGGCGGGCGATGTCATAAGCCATCCTCGGAGTCTGGCACGTGCCCAGCAGCCAGGTCACCCCAGGTCGCGGGCTCGGTGATCGGCATTGACATTTCGGTGGGCTGCGCGCGGCCGCGCAATATCGCCGAGCCATGGTGCACCCAATGCGCCCGCTCGTCGTCGTCGGCGCGTTCCAGCGCGGTCGCCGAACACAACACCCGAGCCGTGACGGCCTTGGCGCGGTCGGCCAGCCGCGCGGCCTCGTTGACGGCATCGCCGACCACGGTGTACTCGTAGCGGTTTTCGCTGCCGATGTTGCCGGCGAACACCGGACCCGCCGAGACGCCGATCCCGAAGTCCACCAGCGGCAGCCGGCGAAGCCGGGCGATCAGGGTGCGGGCAGTGGCCAGTGCCGCCGTGGCCGCGTGAACGGACGGGACTGGAGCGCCGAACACCGCCAGCGCCGCATCGCCCTGAAACTTGTTGATCGAACCGCGCTGTGTGTCGACGGCATCCACCACGATGCGGAAGAAGTCGTTGAGCACCCCGGCGACCTCGTCGGGCGGGTGGGTGGCCGCCAACTCGGTTGACCCCACCAGGTCGATGAACAGGATCGCAACCTCTTGCACCGAGCCGGCAAGCGCGAGATCCTGCTCCACCGCCAGCCGGGCGACGTCGGAACCGACATGGCGGCCGAACAGGTCCTGGAGTCGGTCGCGTTCGGCCAGGCCGGCCACCATGCGATTGAATCCGGTTTGCAGCCGACCGATCTCGGACTGCTCGTAGACGCCGACCGACGCGGTCATCTCGCCGCGCTCGACCCGGGCCATGGCCTTGACCACCTCGCCGACCGGATCGGAGATCGAGCGCGACACCAGGATCATGGCACGGACGCCGAGCAGCACCGCCACCACGCACAGCACCAGCACCGGGATCTCCACCGACGAGTCCGGGTCGATGATCCAGCCCATCTGCCGGCAGACGATCAGCGCGATGATGGCCGCCGACGGCAGCGCACAGGTGACGAACCACATCGTCACCAGCCGGGCCAGCACGCCGGGGGCGGTCGCGCGGACGTCGGATCCCTGCCAGGCGGCGGCCACGATCGGGCGCAAGGTGCGCTGGGTGAACAGCATGCTGGTGCTCAGCGACGCGGTACCCCCGAACACGATGATCGAGCTGAGCAGCACGATCAGTCCCAAGTTGTGGGAGTGGATCGCGGCCATGCCGATCGCCCCGCCGATCAGCCAGGTCCCGAGCACGATCACCGACTGCCGGCGCAGGATGTTGATGGCTGCGCGGTGGTGTCCGCGGTCGGGCGGGGCTCCGGCGGTGTACCAGCGCACCGACGGCGCGATGCTGGCGCTGCCCGCGGCGACGACAGTCGCGGTGCCCAGCGTCACCAGTACCGCCACCAGCACCAGGTTCGGTACCGACAGCAAGGAGGAGTCGGTGAGTGGGGTCTCCCCGTTGAGCGACACCACCACCGCGATCGCCTCGGCGCTGGTCAGCAGGTGGGCGAAGGCCAGTCCGGCCGCGTAGTCGCGGATCCGGACGGCGGTACGCGGCCGCGCGCCTGCGCTCGAACCTGCAGTCGTCATCGCGGTCGTGCCCATCCCTGAGTGCGTTGTGCACCCAAAGTTATACGGATCTGCGGGACGCAGCGCACCATTTTCGTGTACAAATTGCCATCAAATGTCTAGACAACGTACGGACAACCACGTAATGTCCAACCGCGACGGTGGCTGAACTCACAAGGAGGGCGTGCATGAGCATCCAGACCGCGGAGGTGTGGCGGGACAAGAAGCGATACCTCTGGTTGATGGGCTTGATCGCTCCGACCGTGATGTTCACCATGCTGCCGTTCATCTGGGCGATGAACCGGTTCGGCTGGCATCTGGCCGCGCAGGTGCCGTTCTGGATCGGGCCGATCCTGGTCTACGTGCTGCTGCCGGCGCTGGATCTGCGGTTCGGGGTTGACGGGCAGAACCCGCCCGACGAGCTGATGGCGCAGTTGGAGAATGACCGGTACTACCGCTACTGCACCTACGCCTACATTCCGTGCCAGTACGCCAGCCTCGTCCTGGGCGCCTACCTGTTCACCGCCACCGATCTGGGCTGGCTGGGAGTCGAGGGGTCTCTCAGCTGGTTCGCCAAGATCGGGCTGGCGCTGTCGGTGGGCACCTTGGGCGGCGTCGGCATCAACACCGCGCATGAGCTGGGGCACAAGAGGGATCGGCTCGAGCGCTGGCTGTCCAAGATCACCTTGGCGCAGGTCTGCTACGGGCACTTCTACGTCGAGCACAACCGCGGCCACCACGTGCGGGTGGCCACCCCCGAAGACCCGGCGTCGGGCCGGTTCGGTGAGACCTTCTGGGAGTTCCTGCCGCGCAGCGTCTTCGGTGGTCTGCGCTCGGCCTGGCAGCTGGAGGCCGCACGGTTGCGCCGGTTGGACAAGGGACCCTGGCGACTGTCCAACGACGTGCTCAACGCCTGGCTGATGTCGGTGGTGCTGTGGGGAGTGCTGATCGCGGTGTTCGGCCCGGCGCTCATCCCGTTCGTCGTCATCCAGGCCGTCTACGGCTTCTCTCTGCTGGAGTCGGTCAACTACATCGAGCACTACGGCCTGCTGCGGCAGACCCGTGCGAATGGCCGTTATGAACGCTGCACGCCCGAACACAGTTGGAACTCCGACCATCTGGTGACCAACCTGTTCCTCTACCACCTGCAGCGACACAGCGACCACCACGCCAACCCCACCCGGCGATACCAGACGCTGCGCAGCTTCTCCGATTCGCCGAACCTGCCCAGCGGATACGCGTCGCTGATCGGGCTCACCTACCTCCCGCCGCTGTGGCGCAGGCTGATGGACCACCGGGTGCTGGCGCACTACGGCGGCGACATCACCCGGGTCAACATCGACCCACGCCGGCGCGCGAAGATCCTGGCCCGTTATCGCGGGGCCGACGCGGCAGCGGTGTGATGGCGGCCTACCGCGGTCCGGACCGCGGCGCGGCCAAGGCCGATTTCGAGATGGTGGAAGTCTTCCGGCGGTGACAACAGCTAATCTCGCGGTGGTGAAACGCATCCCCTACGCCGAGGCATCCCGGGCGCTGCTGCGCGACTCGGTGCTCGATGCGATGCGGGAGCTGCTGACCCGCCGGGACTGGTCGTCGATCACGCTGGCCGCGGTGGCCGAGGCGGCCGGGGTCAGTAGGCAGACCATCTACAACGAGTTCGGCTCACGCCAGGGGTTGGCGCAGGGCTATGCGATCCGGCTGGCCGACCGCCTGGTCGACGCTGTGGACCGCGCCATGTCCAACAACGTCGGCGACATCCACGCGGCGTTCCTGGAGGGGTTCCGGGCCTTCTTCTCCGATTCGGCCGCCGACCCGCTGGTGATCTCGCTGCTGACCGGGGCCGCCAAGCCCGACCTGCTGCAGATCATCACCACCGACAGCGGCCCGATCATCACCCGCAGCTCAGCGCGGCTGACGTCGTCGTTCATGCACAGCTGGGTCAAGGTCAGCGAAGACGACGCCGGAATCCTGGCCCGGGCCGTGGTGCGGCTGGCCATGAGCTATGTCTCCATGCCGCCGGAAGCCGATCACGACGTGGCTGCCGACCTGGCCCGACTGTTCACCCCGGCGGCACAGACCTACGGCGTCGTCGACGCCGAATGACCCGGCCGAGCAGACTTCGGCCTGCGCCGGTAGCTTGTAGCGGAGCCAATTCACCGAACCTAACGGGGGCGTACTGATGAGTTTGACCGCGGACAGCCGCAACGGCATCGACTACAAGGTCGCTGACCTGTCGCTGGCCGAGTTCGGCCGCAAGGAGATCCGGCTGGCCGAGCACGAGATGCCGGGCCTGATGGCGTTGCGTCACGAGTACCACGGGGTCAACCCGCTCAAGGGCGCCCGGATCACCGGTTCGCTGCACATGACCATCCAGACCGCGGTGCTGATCGAGACCCTGGTCGACCTCGGCGCCGAGGTCCGTTGGGCGTCCTGCAACATCTTCTCCACCCAGGACCACGCCGCCGCTGCGGTCGTCGTCGGGCCGCACGGCACCGTCGAGGAGCCCAAGGGCACCCCGGTCTTCGCCTGGAAGGGCGAGACCCTGGAGGAATACTGGTGGTGCGCCGAGGAAGCCCTGACGTGGGACGGCGAACCAGCCAACATGATCCTCGACGACGGCGGCGACGCCACCATGATGGTGCTGCGCGGCGCTCAGTACGAGAAGGCCGGTGTGGTTCCGCCCGCCGAGGACGGCGACTCTCACGAGTGGAAGGTCTTCCTGGCCCGGCTGCGCGAGCGCTACGAGACCGACAAGACCAAGTGGACCAAGATCGCCGAGTCGGTCCAGGGTGTCACCGAGGAGACCACCACCGGCGTGCTGCGCCTGTACCAGCTGGCCGCCGCCGGTGAGCTGGTGTTCCCGGCGATCAACGTCAACGACTCGGTCACCAAGAGCAAGTTCGACAACAAGTACGGCTGCCGGCACTCCCTGATCGACGGCATCAACCGCGGCACCGACGCCCTGATCGGCGGCAAGAAGGCGCTGGTCTGCGGTTTCGGTGACGTCGGCAAGGGCAGCGCGGAGTCGCTGAAGGGCCAGGGCGCCCGGGTCACGGTCACCGAGATCGACCCGATCAACGCGCTGCAGGCGCTGATGGAGGGCTACGACGTGCAGACCGTCGAGCAGGCCATCGGCGACGCCGACATCGTCATCACCACCACCGGTAACAAGGACATCATCACCCTCGAGCACATGAAGGCGATGAAGAACCAGGCCATCCTGGGCAACATCGGCCACTTCGACAACGAGATCGACATGGCCGCGCTGGAGAGCTCCGGGGCCGTCCGCGACAACGTCAAGCCGCAGGTCGACGTGTGGACCTTCCCCGACACCGGCCGCTCGATCATCGTGCTGAGCGAGGGCCGGCTGCTCAACCTGGGCAACGCCACCGGGCACCCGTCGTTCGTGATGAGCAACAGCTTCTCCAACCAGGTGATCGCGCAGATCGAGCTGTGGACCAAGGGCGACGAGTACGACAACGAGGTCTACCGGCTGCCCAAGCACCTGGACGAGAAGGTGGCCCGCATCCACGTCGAGGCCCTGGGCGGCACGCTGACCAAGCTCACCAAGGAGCAGGCCGAGTACATCGGCGTCGACGTCGAAGGCCCGTACAAGCCGGACCACTACCGGTACTGATTCTCTCCGCGAGTCTTTCCCGCGAGCAGACGCAAAAGCCCCCATTCCGGCCTGGAAATGGGGGCTTTTGTGTCTGCTCGGCCCCGGGGTCGTTAGGCTTCCGGCCGTGCTGATCGCGATCGAAGGCGTTGACGGCGCCGGCAAGAACACCCTGGCCCAGGGATTGCGCACGGCCTTCGAAGGTGCCGGTCACTCGGTGGCGGCCCTGGCGTTCCCGCGCTACGGCGTCTCGGTGACCGCGGATGTGGCCGCCGAGGCGCTGCGCGGCGCTCACGGTGACCTGGCGGATTCGGTGTACGGGATGGCGATGTTGTTCGCCCTGGATCGTGCCGGCGCCAAGGACCAGATCGGCGTTCTGCTCGGCGGCCACGACGTGGTGATCCTCGACCGGTACGTCGCCTCCAGCGCCGCCTACAGCGCGGCTCGGCTGCACCAGGACGCCGCCGGGGAGATGGTGGACTGGGTGCGGCAGCTGGAGTTCGGCCGGCTGGGGCTGCCCGCTCCGGACTGGCAGGTGCTGCTCGACGTGCCTTCCGAACTCGCCGCGCAGCGCGCCCGGCACCGCGAGGACCACGACTCCGCGCGCGCCCGGGACAGCTACGAACGCGACGACGCTCTGCAGCGCCGCACCGGCGAGGTATACCGCGGGCTGGCCCGGGCCGGATTCGGCGGACGCTGGCAGGTAGTCGGCCCGACGGTCGACGCCGCGGCACTGGCGGCCGACCTGACTGCCCAAATGCGCGGGTAACTCCGCGAAACGCGCGTGTGATAGCAGGCTTTTGTCTCGATCTGGTGACACCATGTACGCCATGAGGCAAAGGATCCTTGTCGTCGATGACGACGCTTCGCTGGCCGAGATGCTCACCATCGTGTTACGTGGGGAGGGTTTCGACACCGCGGTCGTCGGTGACGGCACCCAGGCGCTCACCGCCGTGCACGAGCTGCGGCCCGACCTGGTGCTGCTGGACCTGATGCTGCCCGGCATGAACGGCATCGACGTGTGCCGGGTGCTGCGCAAGGACTCCGGTGTGCCGATCGTGATGCTCACCGCCAAGACCGACACCGTCGATGTGGTGCTCGGCCTGGAGTCGGGCGCCGATGACTACATCATGAAGCCGTTCAAGCCCAAGGAGCTGGTGGCCCGGGTACGGGCCCGGCTGCGCCGTAACGACGACGAGCCGGCCGAGATGCTCTCGATCGCCGACATCGACATCGACGTGCCGGCGCACAAGGTGAGCCGGGCCGGTGAGCAGATCTCGCTGACGCCGCTGGAGTTCGACCTGCTGGTGGCGCTGGCACGTAAACCGCGGCAGGTGTTTACTCGTGAGGTGCTCCTCGAACAGGTCTGGGGATACCGTCATCCGGCCGACACCAGGCTGGTGAACGTGCACGTCCAGCGCCTACGGGCCAAAGTGGAGCAAGACCCGGAGAACCCGACTGTGGTGCTGACTGTTCGAGGAGTGGGTTACAAGGCCGGACCTCCGTGATCCCCGCCGGGGAGCAGCGCACGTGATCTTCAGCTCCAGACGGCGCCCCCGGCGGTCGGGTCCACTGCTGCTCGGTGTGAACACACTGCGCCGCGCGGTGCAGGTCGCCTGGCGCCGTTCCCTGCAACTGCGGGTCGTGGTGCTGACGCTCGGCATGTCGGCTGCGGTGATCCTCGGGCTCGGTTTCGTCTTGACCAGCCAGATCACCGACCGCGTGCTGGACGTCAAGGTCCGGGCGGCCACCGAACAGATCGTGCGGGCGCGGGTCACCGCCGGTGGCATCGTCGGTGGTGAGGAGGCTCGTTCGCTGACGTCGAGCCTGCAACTGGCTCGCAACACGCTGATGTCCAAGACCGACCCGGCTGCCGGCAGTGGAACGGCGGGCGCGTTCGACGCGGTGCTGGTGGTGCCCGGCGAGGGGCCGCGCGCGGCGGCCAGCGCCGGACCGGTGGATCAGGTTCCGGCCGGGCTGCGGGAATTCGTCAAGGCCGGTCAGGTCAGCTACCAGTACGCGACCGTGCACGTCGAGGGTTTCGCCGGGCCGGCGCTGGTGATCGGTACACCGACGACGTCGCGGATCACCAACCTGGAGCTGTACCTGATCTATCCGCTGGGCACCGAACGCAACACGATCAGCATGGTGCGGGGCACGATCGCCACCGGCGGCCTGGTGCTGCTGGTGCTGCTGGCCGGCATCGCCCTGCTGGTATCGCGGCAGGTGGTGCTGCCGGTGCGGTCGGCTTCGCGGATCGCCGAGCGGTTCGCCGAGGGGCACCTGTCCGAACGGATGCCGGTGCGCGGTGAAGACGACATGGCCCGGCTGGCGGTGTCGTTCAACGACATGGCCGAGAGTCTGTCGCGCGAGATCACCCAGCTCGAGGAGTTCGGCAACCTGCAGCGCCGGTTCACCTCCGACGTCAGCCACGAACTGCGAACCCCGTTGACCACCGTGCGGATGGCCGCCGACTTGATCCACGACCACAGCGACGACCTCGAGCCCTCGCTGCGGCGCTCCACCGAACTGCTGGTCAGTGAGCTGGACCGGTTCGAGTCCCTGCTCAACGACTTGTTGGAGATCTCTCGCCACGACGCCGGTGTGGCCGAATTGTCCGTGGAGTCGGTGGACCTGCGCTCGACGGTCAACAGCGCCCTGGAGAACGTGGGGCACCTGGCGGCCGACGCCGGCGTCCAACTCAAGGTGGACATGCCCGGTGATCCGGTGATCGCCGAGGTCGATCCGCGCCGGGTGGAACGCATTCTGCGTAACCTGATCGCCAATGCCCTCGACCACGCCGAGCACAAGCCGGTGGTGATTCGGATGGCAGCCGACGAAGACACGGTGGCTGTCACGGTGCGTGACCACGGAGTGGGGTTGCGACCGGGTGAGGAGAAGCTGGTGTTCAGCCGGTTCTGGCGCGCTGACCCGTCCCGGGTGCGGCGCTCCGGCGGTACCGGGCTGGGCCTGGCGATCAGTGTGGAGGACGCCCGCCTGCACCAGGGCCGGCTGGAGGCCTGGGGCGAGCCGGGTAAGGGCGCATGCTTCCGCCTGACCCTGCCGCTGGTGCGCGGACACAAGGTCACCACCAGCCCGCTGCCGATGAAGCCGGTGAGCGCCGCCGAGCGTCGGGAGCGCCGTCAGCGGGCCCGCGAGCACGCCGAGAGGATCGGATGATGCGCCGCCGGAGGTTCGCGACGCCGATGCTGGCCGTGGCGGTACTGGTCGGCGCGCTGTCGGGGTGCGCCGGGGTGCCCAGCACGTCGGCGCCGCAGGCGATCGGCACGGTGGAGGCGCCGCCGCCGTCGGTGCTGCCCAAGCCCACCCCGGGGATGGACCCCGATGTGCTGCTGCGGGAATTCCTCAAGGCGACCGCCGATCCGGCCAACCGGCACCGGGCGGCCCGGCAGTTCCTCACCCAGGAGGCCTCCGACTCCTGGGACGACGCCGGCAGCGCGCTGCTGATCGACAACGTGGTGTTCGTCGAGACGCGCAGCGCCGGCCGGGTTGCGGTCACGATGCGCGCCGACATGCTGGGGTCGCTGTCGGACATGGGGGTGTTCGAGACCGCCGAGGGCGCGCTACCGGCCCCGGAGCCGATCGAACTGCTCAAGACGTCCGACGGCTGGCGTATCGACCGGCTGCCCAACGGGGTGTTCCTGGACTGGCAGCAGTTCCAGGCCACCTACAAGCGCAACACGCTCTACTTCGTCGACCCGACCGGCAAGACGGTGGTTCCCGATCCTCGCTACGTGGCGGTGTCCGATCCCGACCAGTTGGCGACCGAACTGGTGTCCAAGCTGATCGCCGGGCCCCGCCCGGAGATGGCCGGCGTGCGCAACCTGTTGGCGCCGCCGCTGCGACTGCGCGGACCGGTGACCCGCGCAGACGGTGGCAAGAGCGGCGTGGGCCGGGGCTACGGCGGCGCGAAGATCGATCTGGACAGTGTGTCGGCCACCGACCCGAACACCAGGAAATTGCTTGCCGCGCAACTTATCTGGACGCTGTCCCGAGCAGACATCAAGGGACCCTATGTGATTGATGCCGACGGAGCGGCACTCGATGACAGGTTCCCCGACGGCTGGACCACCTCCGATGTGGCCACCACCGATCCGGGTGCCTCCGATGGGGCCGGGGCCGGGATACACGCGCTGGTGGGCGGATCGCTGCTGGTGCTGGACGGGCAGCAGGCCAACCGGGTGCCGGGTGCGTTCGGCAGGGAGCCCGACCAGGAGTCGTGCGCGCTGTCGCGCAATGGGCGTCAGGTCGCGTCGGTGGTGGTGCACCCCGGTGACCCGGAATCCACCCTGTGGATCGGCGACCTCGGCGGCGAGGCCGTGCAGGCGGCCGAGGGGCACACCCTGTCGCGGCCCAGCTGGTCGCTGGATGAGGCCGTGTGGGTGGTGGTCGACGGCAACAACGTGCTGCGGGCCATCCAGGAAGTCGCGACGGGCCGCCCGGCCCGGATCCCGGTGGACTCCGGGGCGGTCTCCGCGCGGTTCCCCGGACCGATCAGCGAGCTGCAACTGTCCCGCGACGGCACCCGGGCGGCCATGGTGATCGGCGGCCAGGTGATCCTGGCCGGCGTGGAGCAGATGCCGGGTGGCCAGTTCGTGCTGCACTATCCCCGCCGGCTGGGCTTCGGGCTCGGCTCCTCGGTGGTGTCGCTGAGCTGGCGCACCGGCGACGACATCGTGGTGAGCCGGTCCGACCCGAAACATCCGGTGTCCTACGTCAACATCGACGGGGTCAACTCCGATGCGCCCAACGGCAACCTGCAGCTGCCGGTGTCGACGATCGTCGCCGACCCGTCCACGGTGTATGTGGCCGACCCGCGCGGCGTGCTCGCGCTGTCGTCCGCGGCGGCCGAGGACGAGCAGAGCTGGTCGCCGCTGGGGCCGTTCATGGTCAGCGGCGCGCTGCCGGTGCTGCCGGGCTGAGCGCGGGGAACCTTCGCTCAGCCGGTGCCGACCAGCGGGCGCCTATTCTTGCTGTTCTTGCGCCGCTTGGCGCTGGACACCAGGCGGGCCACCGCGGCTTCAATACTGTGCGCGAATTCGTCGATGTCGGGCATGGTGTCGTAGTCGGCCAGGATGCCGAAGGACAGATTCTCGGCGTAGCTGAGCATCGCCACCCCGGTGCGCAGCTGCAGCGCTATTGGCGGCACCGGCAAGATCTGGGCAACCCGCCGGCCCAGGATGTGCAGGGGCTGCGACGGTCCGGGCACATTGGTGGCGACGGTGGCGACGCTGTGCTGCGGCAGGCGGGTCAACAGCCGAACCGCCCACGCGGTCAGCGGAAACGGCAGACGGTTGGTCGCTGCGACCAGGGCGCTGCCGGCCTGATGTTGCCCGGCGCCCTTGGTTCGGCGCAGCCGCGCGTGCACCAGGTGCAGCCGCCGCACCGGGTTCGCCTCTTCGACCGGCAAGAAGGGCAGCATCAGCGAGACCCGGTTGTCGGTCCGGCCGGAGGCATCTCCCGAGCGGGTGGACACCGGTACCAGGGTGCGCAGCGTCTCGGCGTCCGGGTGTTCGCCGCGGCGGTCCAGCATGCCGCGGTAGGCCTCGGTCAGGGCGGCCAGTGCGACATCGTTGACGGTCACGTCGAACGCCCGGCAGATCCGGTTGACGTCGTCGAGGGACACCGTGGCGGCGCTGTACCGCCGCAGCGCGCTCATCGGCCCGTTCAACGAGGTGGTGCTGCCCGGGCGCAGCAGCCCCGCCGACAGTTCGACGGTGCCGCGCGCGGCCCGCATCGCGGCGGCGCCGATAGAGGTCGAGACATGCCATAGTCCAGAAGCCCAGCTCACCGGGTTGAGGCTGACCCCGTGGAGTCCGGATTGGCCGGGGGCCGAGACAGTTTCGTCGGCGCCGGGAAGATGGTCGGCAAAACTGGCGACGCCTTCGCCGGCGTCGCCGCATTCGTCGCACAATCCGGTGAGCAGGTGCGATGTGGCGATCCCGTCGCCGACGCAGTGGTGGACCTGGATCAGCATCGCCCACCGGTCGTCGGTCAGTCCCTCAATGACCCAGATATGCCACAGCGGCCGATCCCGGTCCAGTCGGCGGGCCATCTGGTCGGCGACGAAGCAGAACAGTTCGGCGTCGCCACCCGGATGCGGCAGGGCGATGTGCCCGACGTGGTGCGCCATGTCGAAGTCGGGGTCGTCCACCCAGTGTGGCGGTGCCAGGTCGAGCGGGTGCGGCTGCAGCTTCTGGGCGAACCGCCGGCAGCCGCTGATTCGCGCGCCCAGGGTGGAGAACAGCGTGGCGTAGTCCGGTGCCGGGCCCTCCAGGACGGCCAGGGCGCCCAGGGCCAGGCTGGCGTGGCGGTCGGAGTCCTCGGCCTGAAGGAACCCCGCGTCCAGAGTGGTCAGTTGCTCCACGATCCGTCCTCCTGCCCGCGCCCCGCTCTCATGGTCCGCCCGCACGGGAAAGGTAGGCAGGGCCAGAAGTCCCGAGTCAGCCGCGAAGGTGCGGGTCTTCGTGCCCTGTTCGGACCGACGGGCCGCGGAGGATCGTGAAAGGGCAGGTCCTGAGGGCTCGGCGGGAATTCGGGTCGGGACCGCGAGGGAAGAAAGGGGCCGGACCGTGGATGAACAGCTCGCGGGTTACCCGGACGCCGCGGCGGTCCGGGAGACCATCCGAACCGCGTTACTGCTGGCGGCCCGTGCGCCTTCGGTGCACAACTCCCAACCGTGGCGGTGGCGGGTGGACCCGGCGCCGTCGGCGCCCCGGCTGGACCTGTATGTGGAACCCGATCTGCAGCTGCGCAGCGTCGACCCCGACGGCCGGGGCATGATCTTGAGTTGCGGCGCGGCATTGCACCACTGTGTGGTTGCGTTCGCCGCGTTGGGTCAGCAGGTCAAGGTCCATCGGCTGCCCGACCCGACCCACCCTGACCACCTGGCGTCAATCGAGCTCTGTCCGCCGGGCCCGGAACAGGACCTCTCGCAGGTCGACGTTGCGCTGGCGGCGGCGATCCCGCGGCGACGCACCGACCGTCGCTACTTCAGCGGCTGGCCGGTGGCCGCCGCCGACATCGCCTTGATGGGCGCGCGTGCCGCGCGGGCGGGAGTGATGCTGCGCCAAGTCGACGCCCTGGACCGGCTGAACGCGGTGGTGGCTCGCGCGGTGTTCGAGCACCGCACCGACTACGACTACCTTGCCGAGCTGACCACCTGGAGCGGGCGCTACGGGTCGGTGGCCGGCGTTCCGGCGGAGAGTGTTCCGGCGCCGGATGCCGGTGCTGCGATACCCGGCCGGTTCTTCGCAGGGCCGGCACTGGCCCAACCGCCGGGTGCCGTCCCGGCCGAGGACCGCGCGGTAATGCTGGCGCTGGGAACCGAGACCGACGACCGGCTGGCGCAGCTGCGCTCCGGCGAGGCCACCAGCGTGGTGCTGCTGACCGCGACGGCATTGGGGCTGGCCAGCTGCCCGGTCACCGAGCCACTGGAGATCGCCGAAACCCGTGCCGCGGTGCGCCGCGACGTCTTCGGCACCAGCGGCTATCCGCAGATGCTGCTGCGGGTGGGCTGGGCGCCGATCAATGCCGACCCGCTGCCGGCGACCCCGCGGCGCTTCCTCAACGACACCGTCCAATGGCTGATCGCCGACACCCGGGAGGCCGATCCGGGGGAAGCCCGGGGGCTGGCGGTCTACGCCTGACGCGCGCCGGGGCCGTTACGACACCAGGGGAGCCGACCAGCGCAGCACGGTCCCGCCATCGGGCGCCGATGCGACGCTGAAGGTTCCGCCGGCCTGCTCGGCGCGCCGACCCAGGTTGGCCAGGCCGCTGCGGTGGATCGCCTTGGGCATTCCGCGGCCGTTGTCGGTCACCTCGATGCTCAAGTCGTCTTCGACTTTGATCTGCACGGTCAGCGCGGTGGCGCCCGAATGCCGGACCGCATTGCTGACCGCCTCGGAGACCACCGCCTCGGCGTGATCGGCCAGACCCGGCTCCACCACCGACAGCGGGCCGACGAACTGGACGGTGGTGTGCAGCCCCGACCCGGAGAATTGGGCCACCGCGTTGTCCAGTCGCTGCCGTAAGGGTGTCGCCGCGGAAGCGACGCCGTGCAGGTCGAAGATCGTGGTGCGGATCTCGCCGATGATCGCCTGCAGGTCGTCGACCGCATCGGAGAGCCGGCGCTGCACCACGGCATCCCGGCTCCGTGGAATGGTGCCCTGCAACGACAACCCGACGGCGAAAAGCCGTTGAATCACATGGTCGTGCAGGTCGCGTGCGATTCGGTCCCGGTCGGTGACCACGTCGAGTTCGTGGATGCGGCGCTGCGTGGTGGCCAGCTGCCAGGCCAGCGCGGCCTGGTCGGCGAACGCCGCCATCATGTCGAGTTGCTCGATGCTGAACGGGGCCGTGGTGCTGTGCCGCATCACCACGACCACACCGGCCACCGCGTCGGCGGCGCGCAGCGGCAGTATCAGGGCCGGCCCGGCAGCGCCGACACCGGACAACCGCAGCCGGTCGACCCGGTGCGGTTCCCGCTTCGAGAAGGCCTCGCCGACGGGCGAGCCGGCCACGGGGATCGTCTCCCCGGACAGCGAAGCCATTGTCGGCCCGATGGTTTCGACCACCAAGAGTTCGCTGATCTCGGCTTCGGGAGCGTCCTCGTCGAGCGGGATGGCCACCAGTGCCGACTCGGCGCCGGTGAGCTTGCTGGCCTCGTCGGCGATCAACCTGAACACCGTGGTGGGGTCGGTTCCGGACAGCAGTTCGGTCGCGATGTCACGGGTGGATTCGATCCAGGACTGCCGCGCTTTGGCCTGGGCATACAACCGGGCGTTGGCGATCGCGATCCCGGCGGCAGCCGCCAGCGCCTGCACCAGCACTTCGTCGTCTTCGCTGAACGGCTGCCCGTTGGCCTTTTCGGTGAGGTACAGGTTGCCGACGACCTCGCCGCGCACGCCCACCGGTACGCCGAGGAACGTCCGCATCGGGGGATGGTTTGGTGGAAACCCCACCGAGGCAGGGTGTTCGGAGACATCGTCCAGTCGCAGGGGGTGCGGGTCGTCGATCAGCAGGCCGACGATGCCCAAGCCCTCGGGCAGCCGCCCAATCCGCGCGAACGTCTCGGCGTCGATGCCTTCGTAGACGAAGTGCAGCATCCGGCGGTCGCGGTCGTGCACTTCCAGCGCACCGTATTTGGCCTCGACCAGGTTGGTGGCGGTCTGCACGATGGTGCGCAGGGTCTCGTCGAGTTCCAAACCCGAGGTGACTGCCAGCATCGCCGCCAGCAGTCCGTCGAGACGGTCGCGTCCTTCCACGATCTGCTGGACCCGGTCTTGCACGCCTACCAGCAGTTCGCGCAGCTGCAAATGAGAAAGTTTGTCGCGCAGGGGGTTCGGGCCGTCCTCAAGTGCGTCGTCAGTCATTCCGCGCGCGCTCGAGTTTGGTGGCGAAGACCGCGGCCTGGGTGCGACGCTCCATGCCCAGTTTGGCCAGCAGCCGTGACACGTAGTTCTTGACGGTTTTCTCCGCCAGGAACATCCGGTCGGCGATCTGCTTGTTGGTCAGGCCCTCGGCGAGCAGGCTCAGCAGTGTCCGCTCCTGTTCGGACAGTCCGGACAGCGGGTCGGGTTTGGCGGCGGCGCCGCGCAGCTTGGCCATCAGGGCGGCTGCGGCGCGGTTGTCCAGCAGCGACCGTCCAGCACCGACTTCCTTGACCGCGCGGGCCAGCTCCATGCCCTTGATGTCCTTGACGATGTAGCCGCTGGCACCGGCCAGGATGGCATCGAGCATCGCCTCGTCGGAGGTGAAGGAGGTCAGGATCAGGCACCGCAGCTCGGGCATCCGGGAGAGCAGGTCACGGCAGAGTTCGATGCCGTTGCCGTCCGGCAGCCGGACGTCGAGCACCGCGACGTCCGGGCTCAGCGCGGGTATGCGGGCGAGGGCTTCGGCCACCGAGCCGGCTTCGCCGACCACGTCCAGTTCGGGATCGGCGCCAAGCAGGTCGATCAGGCCGCGCCGTACCACCTCGTGATCGTCTACCAGAAAGACTGTGATCACATCGCGTCCTCTCCGCTGAGCCACTGACCACGGTAGCGGCGTGACCCGCGGATTCACAGAGTACTAAGCCCCGAACCGCCGGAGGGGCGCTCGTCGGACGTGAATTACGCTTCATGCGCTTCGGCCAAGACAGAGGAGATTCCAATGGACAGGCCCGTCCTCAACGCGTTGTTCGACCTGACCGGACGCACCGCGATCGTGACAGGCGGCACTCGTGGTATCGGGTTGTCGCTCGCGCACGGACTGGCCGCTGCCGGCGCCAACGTGGCGGTGGCCAGCCGCAAGAGCGAGGCTTGTGAGCGTGCCGCGGAGCAACTGCGAGAGGCCGGCGCCGAAGCCATCGGTGTGCCCACCCACCTCGGTGATGTCGATGCGATCCAGCATCTGGTCGACGCCACGGTCGAGCGGTTCGGCGGGGTGGACATCGTCATCAACAACGCTGCCAATGCGCTCGCGCTGCCGTTGGCCGAGATCACCCCGGAGGCGTTGAGCAAGTCTTTCGCGGTCAATCTGCAGGGACCGGTTTTCCTGGTTCAGGCGGCGTTGCCGCATCTTCGCAAGAGCGAGCATGCCGCAATCGTGAACGTGGTGTCGGCCGGCGCCTTCATCTATTCACCGGCGACGGCGATGTACTCGGCTGCCAAGGCCGCACTGGTGTCCTTCACCCGCTCCATGGCGGCTGAGCTGGCGTCGTCGCGGATCCGGGTCAACGCGATCGCCCCCGGGCCGGTGAACACGGACATGGTGCGCAACAACCCGCCGGAGTTCATCGCGGCGTTGCGGGCTTCCACGCTGCAACAGCGCATTGCCGAGCCCGACGAAATGGTCGGTCCGGTACTGCTTCTCGTGTCCGATGCGGGCAGCTACATCACCGGCCAGACCATCCATGCCGACGGCGGGATGGTGGCGCGTTAGTTGATGTCGCGGCGTACGCCGGTCTGCTACGTGTTCCGCTTGGCGGCGCGCAGCGCCTCGGCCGCGCCGCCCAGGAACGGGGTGATGATGTCCACCGGCAGCGGGAAGACCACGGTGGAGTTCTGGTCGGCCCCGAGTTCCAACAGGGTTTGCAGGTAACGCAGTTGCAGCGAGGCCGGGTTCTGCGAGAGCCGCTCGGCAGCCTGGCTGAGTTCCTCGGAAGCCTGTAGCTCGCCGCGGGCGTTGATCACCTTCGCCCGGCGCTCGCGTTCGGCCTCGGCCTCGCGGGCCATCGCCCGTTGCATCGACTCGGGGATCTCCACGTCCTTGATCTCGACCACCCGCACCTGCACGCCCCACGGCTCGGTCTGCTTGTCGATGATCGTGCGCAGGTCGGCGTTGAGATCGTCGCGGTGCGCCAGCAACGTGTCCAGATCCGCGCGCCCCAACAGGGAACGCAGCGTGGTCTGGGCGATCTGCGAGGTGGCCACGGCGTAGTTCTCCACCTCCATGATCGCCTTGAGCGGGTCGGTGACCTGGAACATCACCACGGCGTTCACCCGGGCCGGAACATTGTCACGGGTGATCACCTCCTGCGGGGGAATGGTCAGGGTCACCACCCGCTGATCAACCCGAATCATCTTGTCCACCAAGGGGAACAAAAACTTCAGTCCGGGTTGATAGAGCGGGCGCGCATGACCCATCCGGAACACCACGCCGCGTTCGTACTCGCGTACCACGTTCAGCGCGAAATATGCCAGCACGGCCAGTGCGACGATGGCCAGCGCCAGTACGGTGATCAGACCTTCGCTCACTTGAGCTGCTGCCTCCTGGTCGATGCATCGTCGGAAAAGCCGCCCCACCGGGTGGAGTACCGGTCGATCGCGGCTTCGACCTTCAAAGCCTGCTCTTCGGCCACGGATCGGT
The DNA here is from genome assembly GCF_019645815.1 of Mycolicibacter heraklionensis. Lineage (NCBI taxonomy): Bacteria > Bacillati > Actinomycetota > Actinomycetes > Mycobacteriales > Mycobacteriaceae > Mycobacterium > Mycobacterium heraklionense. The sequence continues at coordinate 3,571,828 of NZ_CP080997.1, read as the reverse complement.
GTGGCCGGTCGTCCGGGGCGTTGCTCGGGGTGTTCCACAGGTGCCGCAGCAGGGGAATGCTACCGGCGCCCACCACCAGGATCGTCGCCGCCAACACCAACACGTCGGCGGAAGAGTGGTTCACGAACAACGTGGCCGCCGGCAGCACGATCCCGAAACCTGCTACCGCACAAGCGATGCCACGGTGGAAGCGGCCCGTCTCGGAGTGCGGCCAGGGGTCGACCGCCCGGGTGATCTCCCGGCCGTGGCTGGACGTGGTGCAGGTGTCCTTGACCGGGCACGAGTTGCAGATCGATGGCGTCGCCCGGTACCGCATCACCCGATTCTCCGGGTCGAAGGACTTCGGCCAGAGCCACTGATCCTCCGGGCATTTCCACGCGTCATGGTCTTCGTGGTAGACGAACTTGCCGGTGCGCCACTGGGCGGCGCGCTCGGAGGTCCGCTTGGCCATGTGGTCGAAACCCCAGGCGAACGAGAGCAGCAGCAGCGCGTAGCCGGCAACCAGCCATACCCATGTCGCCGGCCCGCTCATGCTCAGTCCTTGCTCGCGGCCGCGGAATCCGCGGCGACCTCGGTGTAGAGCGGGTGCTCCGGCAACTCGTCGACCGTCTCGCCGGAGCGGAAGTTGCGCAGCGCGATCCACGCGATCCAGACGAAGGGCAGCACGCCGCCGACGATCAGGATCGCGTCGCCGGGCAGTCGCATCCATTCCAGCAGCGCGTTGCCGGGCTTGGTGATGTACCCCAGTGAGCGTGCCTCGAAGTAGCCGGCGTTGACCGAGTGGAACAACTGCAGCACACCCAGCGGCAGCAGCGTGACGAAGACCATCCACGCCAGGCCGATGTTCATGCTCCAGAAGGAGATTCGGGCCAGCTTGTTCGGCCACTTATCCGCCGGGATCACGTACCGGAAGGCGAACATCGCCAGTGCCACCGCGAGCATGCCGTAGACCCCGAACATCGCCGCGTGGGCGTGGTTGGCGGTCAGCGCCGTGCCGATCTCGTAGTAGGACACCACCGGCAGGTTGATCAGGAACCCGAAGATGCCTGCGCCCAGGAAGTTCCAGAACCCGACGGCGACCAGGAACATCACCGCCCAGCGAGCCGGGAAGTTGTTCTCGCCGCCGGCCTCCTGGCGAGCGCCCAGCTGCAGGAAGGCCCAGGCTTCCACGGTCAGGAAGGTCAGCGGGATGACCTCGGCGGCCGAGAAGAAGGCGCCCATCGCCATGTGCTCCACCGGGGTGCCGGAGAAGTACAGGTGGTGCATGGTGCCGATCACGCCGCCGGCGGAGTACAGGATGATGTCGAGGAAGATGACCAGCAGCGCGACGCGTTCGCGCACCACCCCGAGCTGGACGAACATGTAGGCCACCATCGCGGTGGTGAACAGCTCCAGGAAGTCCTCCACCCACAGGTGCACCATCCAGAACCGCCAGAAATCGGCGACCGAGAAGTGTGCCTCACTGCCGGCCAGCAGGCTGGCCGCGTAGAACGTCGGAATGGCCAGCCCGGTGAAGAAGAACATCCAGGGCAGGTTCATCTTCGAGGTGGTCGCCAGCTTCGCGCGCATGCCGCGCCAGATGATGACGATCCACAAGAACAGGCCGACGATCAGCAGCACCTGGAACAACCGCGGCAGGTCCAGGAACTCCCACTGCTGAGAGAACACGGTGCCCGGCTTGATCACCCCGAAGATCGAGAGTGCCTCGAACGTCAGGGAACCGAAGACCACCACCGCCAGCGCGCCGAGCAGTCCGTAGACCAGTACCGACTGCTTACTGGGTTCGCGGCGGGTGATGAACGGCACCAAGAAGATCCCGCCGGCCAGGAACGCCGCCGCGGTCCAGAACAGCGACAGCTGCAGGTGCCAGGTCCGGGCCAGGTTGTAGGGGAGGATCTTCGCCAGGTCGATCCCGTAGAACTCCGACAGATCGGCGCGATAGTGCTCGACGGCCCCGCCGAGCAGGACCTGGGCCAGGAACAGCACTGCGACGACGGCGAAGATCCAGATCGCGGCACGCTGCGAGCGGGTCAGCGGCACCTCGCCGGGCTGGCGGAACTCCAGCTTGGTCATCTCGGTGCCGTGCCAGCCGATGTTCTGGCTCCAGCGGCCGTAGACGGTGAACATGACTCCGATGCCGCCGAGCAGCATGATCAGCGACAGCACCGACCACACCACGACCGACCCGGTCGGGCCGTTGTCGACGCGCGGCTCCGAGGGCCAGTTGTTGGTGTAGCTGTAGTTGTGGCCGGGCCGATCCGCGGCCGCGGCCCACGCGGTCCAGGCGAAGAACGAGGTCAGGTCCCGGATCTCGCCGGGGTCGGTGATCATGTGCGGCAGCAGGCCGTACTTGGTGGAGGCTTCGCCGAAGTAGTCGGCGTAGTGCTTCTCGATGTCGTTGAACGCCCGGACCTGCTTGTCGGTGAACACCAAGGTCTTGGTGTCGGCGTTGTAGCGGTTGGTCCGGAACTCGGCGACCACGTCGTCATGCGGGTTCGCCACGCCCTGTGCCTTGAACTGATCGGCGACGTCTTCGGTGGCCAGCCGCAGATATTCGGCGGTGTAGTCGGGCCCCAGATAGGCGCCGTGGCCCAGCACCGAGCCGTACTGCATGAGGCCGCGGGCCTGATACAGCTGCTGGCCGCGGGTGATGTCGGCACCGGAGAACAGCTCCTGGCCGGATTCGGTGACAACCCTGTCGGGCATCGGCATCGACGCCGTGTAGGTGCGGTAGGCCAGGATGCCCATCACCAGGAAACCGAAGATCATGACCAGGGCCACGCCCTGTGCCCAACCCTTGCCGATCAGTGCCTCGGCACGGCCGGATTTGCCGGCGGGCGTGCCCACTTGTGTCACATCGGTGCTCATGGACGGGGACGCTAACAGTATCGAGGATGAAAATTCGCGAAACTGTTAGTGCCCTCACGAATTTGGGGTCTGGCGTTAGTTTCTCTGTGGACTAAATGCCCCTTGACACCAAAGTACGACATGCCGTAGTAGCGGCCCGTTTGCGGGCCGGAAAGGACACCGCCATGCCCCGACTCCGCGAGATCCCGCGCGCCGAAGTGACCGACGAGCAGATCTTGTTCTTCTACGACCGGCTGTTCGGGGCCGACGTAGACCCCGCCGCTCCGGCCGGCCCCGGCGGCCACCGCACCATCCACGGCACGCCGGGGGACTGGTGGACGGTGTTCGCCCAGGCACCACAGGTGTTCTCCCACGCCGTGCGCGGATTCGCCCTGTATCGCAACGCCTCGCTGGACCCGCTGCTGCGCGAGCTCGGCCAGGCCCGTGCCGGCTATGCGCGCGGCAGCCAGTTCGTCTTCTCCCAGCACTGCAAACAGATGCGTTCGCTGGGCATGTCGGAGGAGAAGATCGCCGCGTTGCCGTCCTGGCAGGTCAGCGACGTCTTCTCGGGGATCGAGCGGGCGGTGCTGGCCTACACCGATGCCCTGGTCTACGACGGCGGGCGGGTGCCCGACGCGATCTTCGCGGTGCTGCAGGCGCACCTGTCCGACCGCGAAATCATGGAGCTGACCTACATCACCTGCATGTATGACATGCACGCCACCATCTGCCGTGCGCTGCGCCTGGAGTTCGACGATCGCCCCGAGCCGATCGTGGAGGTCCAGGCGCCCGAGGGCCTGGCGGTGGCCGACCTGTCGGCCGACCTGGCCGGGGATTAGGCCCGGCTTGGCCCCACTTGTCACACCCCGGGGCCAGCATCGATGTGTGCTTGACGCGGTGCTTCCCCTGCAGTGCGGGGGCTGCGGTGCACCCGGGAGCCGGTGGTGCGCCGTCTGCGCCGCGCAGCTGGCCGTCGGGCCGGACGAACCACGGGTGATCACCCCGCGGCTGGATCCGCAGGTACCGGTGTTCGCACTGGGCCGTTACGCCGGTGCCCGCCGGCAGGCGATCGTCGCGGTCAAGGAACGGGGACGCAGCGACCTCATCGCTCCGCTGGCATCGGCGTTGGGGGTAGCGCTGCAGCGGCTGCTGTGCTGGCAGATGGTGGACCTGCCGCTGACGATCATCCCGGCGCCCACCCGCCGCAGCGCCGCCCGACGGCGCGGAGGCGATCCGATCGCGCGGATCGCGGCGTCGGTGGCAGGTCACCAGTGCGGCGTGACGGTCGTGCCGGCCTTGCGGATGCGGGAGCTGACCCGTGACTCGGTCGGCCTGGGCAGCGGCGCTCGGGAACGCAACATCGCCGGTCGAGTACTGCTGCGTCGGCGTGGGCTGTCGGATCTCTCCGGAGCGGGCGATGTCCTGGTCGTCGACGACGTCGTGACCACCGGGGCCACCCTGGCCGAGTCCGTGCGGGTGCTACGTCGCGCCCGAATGCCGGTATCTGCCGCGCTTGTGATCGCTTCGGTATGAGACGGGTGTCAAATGGCTGCCCCAAACCGGTGGCACGTATCCGGCCGCATGGCTACGGTCGTCAGCATGGGGTCCACCGAACCGTAGAACCTCAGCAGTACGTGGTCGAGACGACAGGAGAGTGTCGAGCATGGCAAATCAATTTGTGGAAACCAGCGCGCCGTCGGTCGATGTGGACGAGCGGCCCGATCAGTCGGGTGCGGAGATCGTGGTCAAGGGTCGTAATGTCGAGATTCCAGACCATTTCCGGGTTTACGTCGCGCAGAAGCTGGCCCGCGTAGAGCGGTTGGACCGCTCGATCCGCCTGTTCGACGTCGAGCTCAAGCACGCCAACAACCGACGCCAGCGAAAATCCTGCCAGCAGATCGACATCACCGCGCACGGCCGCGGCCCGGTGGTCCGCGGTGAAGCGCGCGCCGACAGTTTCTATGCCGCGTTCGAGGCCGCGATCGACCGACTGGAGAGCCGGTTGCGCCGCGACAAGGGCCGCCGCAACGTCTCCTACGGTGACAAGACTCCCGTGTCGGTGGCTGAGGCCACCGGTGCCACCCATTTGGACCCGGAGTTCCTGGCCGCCGCCTTTGACCGGGACGGCACCGCCGAACCCGACCACCGCGAGGCGGCCGGGCACGGTGGGGGCCACGAGCACGAGCCCGGCCAGATCGTGCGCACCAAGGAACACGCCGCCACGCCCATGTCGGTCGACGACGCGCTCTATGAGATGGAGCTCGTCGGCCATGATTTCTTCCTGTTCCAGGACAAGGAGACCGACCAACCGTCGGTGGTCTACCGTCGGCACGCCTACGACTACGGCTTGATCCGGTTGGTCTGAGGCCACGGCCTTCAGAAGCTGCGTTGGCGGCGCATTGCCGCCCCTGGCAACGGTGTCACCTACCATGGGTGACGCTCGTAATGCCGAAGACTGAGTAGGGGACATAGCCGTGCTGTCCAAGTTGCTGCGTTTTGGTGAAGGCCGCATGGTCAAACGGCTCCGGAAGGTCGCGGACTACATCGACACCCTGTCCGGGGACGTCGAAGCGCTCACCGACGCGGAGCTGCGGGCCAAGACCGATGAGTTCCGCCAGCGGCACGCCGACGGTGAATCCCTTGACGACCTGCTGCCCGAGGCATTCGCGGTGGCCCGTGAGGCGGCCTGGCGGGTGCTGAGCCAGCGGCCGTTCCACGTGCAGCTGATGGGTGGCGCCGCCCTGCACTACGGCAACGTCGCCGAGATGAAGACCGGTGAGGGCAAGACCCTGACCTGTGTGCTGCCGGCCTACCTCAACGCGATCGCCGGCAAAGGCGTGCACGTCGTCACCGTCAACGACTACCTGGCCAAGCGCGACAGCGAGTGGATGGGCCGCGTGCACCGGTTCCTCGGCCTGGAGGTCGGGGTGATCTTGTCGCAGATGAGCCCGGACGAGCGGCGCGTCGCCTACAACGCCGACGTCACCTACGGGACCAACAACGAGTTCGGCTTCGACTACCTGCGCGACAACATGGCGCATGCGCTGGAACAGCTGGTGCAGCGCCCGCACAACTTCGCCATCGTCGACGAGGTCGACTCCATCCTGATCGACGAGGCCCGCACCCCGCTGATCATCTCCGGGCCGGCCGACGGCAGCTCCAACTGGTACTCCGAGTTCGCCCGGATCGTGCCGTTGATGGAGAAGGACGTCCACTACGAGGTGGACCTGCGCAAGCGCACCATCGGCGTGCACGAGCTCGGGGTGGAGTTCGTCGAGGACCAGCTCGGCATCGAGAACCTCTACGAGGCCGCCAACTCGCCGCTGGTCAGCTACCTCAACAACGCCCTGAAGGCCAAGGAGCTGTTCAACCGGGACAAGGACTACATCGTCCGCAACGGCGAGGTCTTCATCGTCGACGAGTTCACCGGCCGCGTGCTGGTGGGCCGGCGTTACAACGAGGGCATGCACCAGGCCATCGAGGCCAAGGAGCGGGTGGAGATCAAGGCCGAGAACCAGACCCTGGCCACCATCACCCTGCAGAACTACTTCCGGCTCTACGACAAGCTCGCCGGCATGACCGGCACCGCCGAGACCGAAGCCGCCGAGCTGCACGAGATTTACAAGCTGGGCGTGGTGCCGATCCCGACCAACAAGCCGATGGCGCGCCTCGACCAGATCGACCTCATCTACAAGACCGAGGAGGCCAAGTTCCTCGCGGTCGTCGACGATGTCGCCGAGCGCTACGAGAAGGGCCAGCCGGTGCTGATCGGCACCACCAGCGTGGAGCGCTCGGAGTACCTGTCCAAGCAGCTGACCAAGCGGCGGGTCCCGCACAACGTGCTCAACGCCAAGCAGCATGAGCGCGAGGCGCACATCATCGCCGAGGCGGGCCGGCGCGGTGCGATCACCGTGGCGACCAACATGGCCGGCCGCGGCACCGACATCGTGCTGGGCGGCAACGTCGACTTCCTGGCCGACCAGCGGCTGCGCAGCCAGGGTCTGGACCCGGTGGAGACTCCGGACGAGTACGAGGCCGCCTGGGATGCCACGCTGCGTGAGATCAAGGCGGTCGCGGCCGCCGAGGCCGAGGAAGTGATCGCGGCCGGCGGTCTGTACGTGCTGGGCACCGAGCGGCACGAGTCGCGGCGTATCGACAACCAGCTGCGCGGCCGGTCCGGCCGCCAAGGTGACCCGGGCGAGTCGCGGTTCTACCTGTCGTTGGGTGACGAGCTGATGCGACGGTTCAACGGTGCGGCGCTGGAGTCGTTGCTGACCCGGCTGAACCTGCCCGACGACGTGCCGATCGAGGCCAAGATGGTCACTCGGGCGATCAAGAGCGCCCAGACCCAGGTCGAGCAGCAGAACTTCGAGATCCGCAAGAACGTCCTCAAGTACGACGAGGTGATGAACCAGCAGCGCAAGGTGATCTACGCCGAGCGTCGCCGCATCCTCGACGGCGAGAACCTGGCCGAGCAGGCCCACGACATGCTCGTCGACGTGATCACCGCCTACGTCGACGGTGCGACCGCCGAGGGGTATGCGGAGGACTGGGACCTCGAGCAGCTGTGGACGGCGCTGAAGACCCTGTACCCGGTCGGGATCGACTATCACGAACTGCTGCACGCCGACGACATCGGCGAGGCCGATGACCTGACTCGCGAAGAACTGCTCGAGGCGCTGCTGGCCGACGCCGAGAACGCCTACGCGGCGCGTGAGGCCCAGGTCGACGGAACCGCCGGGCCCGGCGCCATGCGAGAGCTGGAACGCGGTGTGCTGCTGAGCGTTCTCGACCGCAAATGGCGCGAGCACCTCTATGAGATGGACTACCTCAAGGAGGGCATCGGTCTGCGGGCAATGGCGCAGCGTGACCCACTGGTCGAATACCAGCGGGAAGGCTTCGACATGTTCCGCGGCATGCTCGACGGTCTCAAGGAGGAGTCGGTCGGCTTCCTGTTCAACGTCGCCGTCGAGGCTGTCCCGAAGCAGACGGTGGCGCCGGTGGACGCCCCCGAGGGGTTGGCGGAGTTCGGGTTGCGCGCCAAGGGAATCGACGGCGCCAACGGGGCCGACGGCGCCAACGGGGCCGACGGCGCGGCGGGGCTGACCTATTCGGGTCCCGACGAGGACGGCTCCGCGCAGGTGCGGCGCGCCCGTGACCTGCAACCCGCGGGAGCCAGCAATCCCCAGTCTCGCCGCGAGCGTCGCGAAGCGGCCCGCCGCGAAGGCCGGGGGGCCCGGTTGCCGAAGGCGCCGCGCAAGAGCTGAGGCGCTTGGCCTCAGCCGATGTGCAGGGCGACGATCTGCCAGGCGGTGCTGTTTGCGCCGGCGCCGCGCCGGGGGATCGACTCGACGCGACCGGCCAGTGCATGCGTGCGCCGTCCGCGCCGGTAGGTGCCGAAAACCTCCACCGCGCTGGCAGGTTCGCCCGAACCGGCCGACTGCACGCGGACCCGCTGCAGGGTGGCCGGCTCGACCCGGCCCGCCGTCGCCAGGCGAGCCGACACCACCGAGTCGGCCAGCCCGGCGGCGAGTAGCGGATGCAGGTGCGTCGACGGCCGGCGCCCGTCCACCACTTCCAGGACGCGGCGCAGCGCCGCGTCGGCGAACACCGCGGCCGACTGCAGCGCCGCCGGTAACACGTTGCGGGCGGGCCGATCGGCCCGTGTTCTCGGGGAATGCCCGCGGCGGGTCCGGGCCGACGGCGAGGAGGTGGGCGAGTGCGTGGGCCGGCACGGCATGGTCGGGCGAGCAGGCGGTTCGTAGTCGAGCATCGGTGCGACGGCCGAGTGCGGTGGTGGGGTGGGATCGATGGGCACGGCAACTCTCCAGGGTCGGTCCGGGCGGCGGGCCTGCTGGAGAGTGGCAGGGCGTTTGCGGCGATCATCGCACAATCGCGGCTGCGGCGTATCCGCGTGCGGCGCTGCCCGGCGGCGGGCTACCGTGAGCGGCAGTGTTTTTCTCCGATCCGGGGCTGGTGCAGTGCCCGGCCGGATCGAGCCAGCAGGGAGGACGGGTGCCACGATGGTGAACCGGCTATCGGCGTCGGAAGCCTCTTTCTACCGGCTGGAGAACACCACGACGCCGATGTATGTGCAGTCGCTGTTCATTCTGCGTAACCCGCGGGGTGGGCTGGGCTACGACAAACTGCTGGAGACCATCGAGCAGCGGTTGCCGCAGATCCCGCGCTACCGGCAGAAGATCCGCGAAGTCGCCATGAGCCTGGCCCGCCCGGTGTGGGTGGACGACCACGAGTTCGACATCACTTATCACGTACGGCATCTCGCGGTGCCGTCCCCCGGCAGCGATCGCCAGCTGCACGAGCTGATCGCGCGGTTGGGCCAACAACCGCTGGATCGGTCCCGGCCGCTGTGGGCGGTCTATCTGATCGAGGGGCTGGCCGACAATCGGATCGCCATCTACATCAAGTCGCACCAGGCGCTGGTCCACGGCATGGCGGCGCCGGCGATGGGGCACGTCCTGGTCGACCGGACCCAGCGTCCGCCGCCGTTCGACGAAGACATCTGGGTGCCGCGCGACGAGCCCGGCGCCGTGGAGTTGGTGCTCGGTGCGGTCGGGGACTGGGTGGCGGCTCCGCGGACCCAACTGCAGGTGGTGGGGTCGACGGTCGGCAGCCCGCTGACCTGGGCGGGCCGCAAAGCGTTCGATGCGGTCCGCGCCATCGCGCGTGGCGCCGCCCCGCAGAGCCCGCTCAACACCCAGGTGTCGCAGAACCGCTTGTTCACGGTGGCTCGCGGTTCGCTGGAGGATTACCGAACGGTGCGGGCCCGCTATGACTGCGCCATCAACGACGTGGTGCTCGCGGTGATCACCGGAGCGCTGCGGAACTGGCTGCTGTCCCGTGGCGAACCGGTCGGATCGACGCGGACCGTGCGGGCCATGGCGCCGTTGTCGGTGTACCCGGACCACGAATTCGACTCCCCAGGCCAGCCCATCGGCGCTGTCACGCCGTTTCTGGTGGATCTTCCTGTCGGAGAACCGAATCCGGTGGTGCGGCTCTCTCAGATCGCCTATGCGACGGAATCGCATCCCACCTCGACCGGGCTGGTGGATGCCCGCACCATCTTGACCGTGGCGGGCTTCGCCCCGCCGACCCTGCACGCGATGGGTGTTCGGGTTGCGACCGCGTTCGCCGGGTTCTCCGGGCGGGTGTTCAACCTGCTGATCACCAATGCGCCGGGCGCTCAGCGGCAGCTCTACGTCTGCGGCGCGAAGCTGCTCGAGACCTACAGCGTGCCTCCGCTGCTGCCGAACAAGGCGTTGACGATCGGGGTGACGTCCTACAACGGCACGCTGTATTTCGGGGTCAATGCCGACCGCAAGGCGATGAGTGACGTAGGAATGGTCTCGGCACTGCTGGATGAGGCGTTGGCCGAACTACTGGAGGCAGCACAGTGAGCGACGATGAGTTCGAGGCCGCCCGGCGGCGGCTCGCCGACGATGTGTATGAGAAGGAATTGCTGCGTCTGCAAAGCGAATTCGTCAAACTCCAGGAATGGGTCCGCGATACCGGCACCCGGGTGGTGGTGATCTTCGAGGGTCGCGACGCTGCCGGCAAGGGCGGCGTTATCAAGCGGATCACCGAATACCTGAGCCCGCGCACGGTGCGGATCGCGGCGCTTCCCGCCCCCACCGAGCGTGAGCGAGGGGAGTGGTACTTCCAGCGCTACGTCGCGCACTTGCCGGCGCGTGGGGAGATCACGCTCTTCGACCGGTCCTGGTACAACCGGGCCGGGGTGGAGAAGGTGATGGGATTCTGTACGCCCGAGGAGCATGCGCAATTCCTCAGGCAGGCACCGGTTTTCGAGCAGCTGTTGATCGACGACGGAATCCTGTTGCGCAAGTACTGGTTCTCGGTCTCCCAGGCCGAGCAGCTGCGCCGGTTCCGTAAGCGGCGCAACGACCCGCTGCGGCAGTGGAAACTGTCGCCGATGGATCTTGAGGCGCTGCGTCGCTGGGAGGACTATTCCCGCGCCCGCGACGAGATGATGTCCCACACCGATACGGCGTCCAGCCCCTGGTATGTGGTCGAGTCGGAGGTGAAGACCCACGCGCGGCTGAACATGATGGCGCACCTGCTGGGGTCGATTCCGTACCGGGAGGTGGAGCGCCAACGCGTGAACCTGCCGAAAAAGCCCGTCGTCACCGGCTTTTACCAGCGTCCCGACCGCAGCCTCTACCGCTATGTGGACGACTACGCCGCCACGCTGCTGGACGATGCGTAACGGCTGCGCCCCGCTTCGCTGCGCTAGCGATCGCGGCTAAGGTCTGGCACATGCGGGTCTACATCCCGGCGACGCTGGCCATGCTGGCCCAACTGGTCGCCGACGGTTCATTGCTTCCGGTCAGCGGGACGGCGTTCGCGGTGACTCCGGCGTTGCGCGAGTCCTACGCCCACGGCGACGACGACGAGCTGGCCGAGGTCGCACTCGGTGAGGCGGCACTGGCCTCGCTGCGGTTGCTCGGTGGTGCCGACGCCGCTCCGGCCGGCGAGAAGTTGCCCACCCGCCGGGCGGTACTGGTCGCCGAGGTCGAGGGGGCTACCGTCCGCCCCGATCTGGATGCCGCCGTGGTGCGGCTGGCGGGGCCAGTCTCGATCACCGACGTGGTCGCGGCGTATGTGGACACCGCGGCGGCCGAGCCGGCCGTGCTCGCGGCGCTGGCGGTGATCGATGACGCCGACCTCGGTGACGAGGACGCCGAGCTGACTGTCGGTGACGCCCAGGATCACGACCTGGCCTGGTACGCCACCCAGGAGCTGCCGTTCCTGCTCGACCTGCTCTGATGCCGTTCGGGGAAGGTTACGGTACCGTAGGTTCATCACCCCCCGGTAGCGAGCAGGAAAGTTTTCGTGAGCAAGAAGCACTCGGCGATCGTCGCCCATATCGGTGACGCCAAGCGGCCGACTGCCGCCGGCGCCGACCGTCATCCGGTCTGGAATGCTGTGCGCCGCATCGCAACACAGATCACCACACCACTTCTGCCCGACGACTATCTGCGGTTGGCCAACCCGTTGTGGTCGGCCCGCGAACTGCGCGGCCGGGTGGTGGAGGTTCGGCGTGAGACCGCGGATTCGGCAACGCTGATCATCAGGCCCGGCTGGGGTTTTCAGTTCGATTATCGGGCCGGTCAGTACATCGGCATCGGCCTGCTGGTCGACGGTCGATGGCGCTGGCGTTCCTACTCGCTGACATCTCCGCCGGTGACCGGGGCCCGCACCATCTCCATCACCGTCAAGGCGATGCCCGAAGGTTTCCTGTCCAGCCACCTGGTGGACGGCGTCGCTGCGGGAACCGTCGTGCGGCTGGCCGCGCCGCAGGGGGAGTTCGTGTTGCCCGACCCGGCGCCGGCCGCGGTGCTGTTCGTCACCGCCGGATCCGGGATCACGCCGATTATGGCGATGTTGCGCTCGCTGGCCCGCCGGGGCGCCATCGCCGACGTCGTCCACCTGCATTCGGCGCCCACGGCTGCCGACACGTTGTTCGCCGATGAGCTGGCCGCCTTGGCGCGTGACCATCCCGGTTACCGGCTGCTGTTGCGCACCACTAGAGACCAGGGCCGCCTGGAGCTGCGTGGACCCGAAGCCCTCGACGCTGAGGTGCCCGACTGGCGTGAGCGCCAGACCTGGGCGTGCGGACCGGCGGCGATGCTGGGCGACGCCGAGCGGGTCTGGGCCGCCGCCGGGATCGCCGACCAGCTGCACGTCGAGCGATTCACGGTGGCGCGCACCGCGGCGGCCGAGGGGGGCGGCACCGTCACCTTCGCGGCCAGCGGCAAGAGTGTGCTGGCGGATGCGGCAACCACCCTGCTCGAGGCCGGGGAGAGCGTCGGGGTTTCGATGCCGTTCGGATGCCGTATGGGCATCTGTCAGTCGTGCGTGGTGACGCTGCTGGACGGACACGTTCGCGATCTGCGGACCGGCGCCGACCACGAGCCGGGCACTCGGGTGCAGACGTGCATCAGCACGGCAGCCGGCGATTGCGAACTCGACGTCTGATGATTACCCGCTGGTAACCTACGGGATCGTAGGTTACGATAGCGTAGGTGCAAACGGTCATGCGTTTCCGAAAGGCGGTCTGATGGCGGTAACCGACGTCGAGGTGTTTGCGCACCTCAGCGACGCCGACGTGGCGAACCTCGCCGCAGAACTGGATGCCATCCGCCGGGACGTCGAGGCCACTCGCGGGGAGCGCGACGCCCGGTACATTCACCGCACCATCGCCGCCCAACGGGCGCTCGAGGTGACCGGCCGGGTGCTGCTGGCGGCGGGTAACCGGCGCTGGGCGCGCTGGGCCGGCACGGCGACCCTGGGCGTGGCCAAGATCGTCGAGAACATGGAGATCGGCCACAACGTCATGCACGGTCAGTGGGACTGGATGAACGACCCGGAGATCCACTCGACCGGCTGGGAGTGGGACATGGCCGGCGTCTCCAAGCACTGGCGCTTCACCCACAACTTCGCTCACCACAAGTACACCAACATCCTCGGGATGGACGACGATGTGGGTTACGGGGTAATCCGGGTCACTCGCGACACGCCCTGGCAGCGCTTCAACGTGCTCAACCTGTTCTACAACGCCATGTTGTCGATCGGGTTCGAGTGGGGAGTCGCGTTGCAGCACTTGGAGATCGGCAAGATCTTCAAAGGCCGCAGCAACCGTGAGGCGACCTTTGCACGGCTGCGGGAGTTCGGCGGCAAGGCCGGCCGGCAGGTGTTCAAGGACTACGTGGCGTTTCCGGCCCTGACCTCATTGTCGCCCGGCGCGACATTCGCCTCGACGGTGAAGGCCAACGCGATCGCCAACGTGATCCGCAACGTGTGGTCCAACGCGATCATCTTCTGCGGCCACTTTCCCGACGGCGCAGAGAAGTTCACCAAGACCGACATGGTCGGCGAGTCGCAGGGTCAGTGGTACCTGCGGCAACTGCTGGGCAGCGCCAACATCGATGCCGGGCCGGCGATGCGGTTCTTCAGCGGCAGCTTGTCGCACCAGATCGAACACCACCTGTTCCCCGATCTGCCGAGCAACCGCTACCCCGAGATCGCGGTGCGGGTGCGTGCCGTGTGCGAGAAGTACGACCTGCCCTACACTTCCGGGCCGTTCCTGGTGCAGTACGCCAAGACCTGGCGCACAATCGCCAAACTGTCACTGCCGGACCGCTTCCTGCGTGACACCGCCGATGACGCGCCGGAGACTCGCAGCGAGAAGATGTTCGCCGAGCTGGGACCGGGGTTCCCTCGCATCGACCCGGTGACCGGTCGTCGTCGTGGTCTCAGGTCCGCCATCGCGGCGGTGCGGGGCTGGCGTCGCGACAAGAAGCTCGACCTGGCCGCCTGATCGGCGGCCCTGCGGAGGGCCGGGTCAGCCCTCGCGCAGCACCGTGAGCAGCCGGCGCGCCGCTTCCACACGTCGCTGCGCTGCGCCGGTCAGGTTGTCCAGCGCACATTCCGGGTCGGCCGGCGGACCCAGATGGCCGCAGCCGCGGGGACAGTCGGCGATCGCCTCGGCAAGGTCGGAGAACGCCAGCAGCACGTCGTCGGGCGCGATGTGGGCCAGACCGAACGAGCGGATCCCCGGGGTGTCGATCACCCAGCCCGATCCCGCCAGCCGCAGTGCCACCGACTGGGTGGACGTGTGCCGGCCCCGGCCGATGTCGGTGACCCGCCCGACGGCCCGGTCAGCTTCCGGGACAAGGCGATTCACCAAGGTTGATTTGCCGACCCCGGAGTGTCCCAGCAGCACCGTCACCCGGGATTCCAGCAGCGGAGCGACGGCGTCGAGCGGGTCGTCGCGGCCCGCGGTGACCACCGTGAGATCCAGATCGGCGAACTGGCCGGCGAACGGCTCCGGATCCGCCAGGTCCGTCTTGGTCAGGCACAGAATCGGCGCCAGCCCGCCGGCGTAGGCGGCGATCAGCGCCCGATCGACCAGACCGGTCCGCGGCGGGGGATCGGCCAGCGCGACCACGATGAGCAGCTGGTCGGCGTTGGCGACCACCACCCGCTCGGTGGGGTCGGTGTCATCGGCGGTGCGCCGCAACACGGTTCGCCGCGGTCTGCGCCGGACGATCCGGGCCAGGGTGTCGGGCCGGCCGGACAGGTCGCCGACCACGTCGACATGGTCGCCGACCACGATCGGTGTGCGCCCCAGCTCGCGGGCGCGCATCGCGGTGACCTGGACGTCAGCCGGGCCGTCTGGGCCGTCTAAGACGCAACCCCAGCGTCCGCGGTCGACGCTGACCACCATGGCCGATTGGGCGTCGGCGTGCCCGGGGCGGATTTTGGTGCGCGGCCGCGAGCCGCGGCCGGAGCGGACTTTGACGTCGGATTCGTCGTAGTCCTGCGGTTTCAAGCGCCGGCCCCCGCGTCGGCCAGCATGTCGGCCCACATCCGGGGGAATGCCGGCAGGGTCTTGGCAGTGGTCTCGATGTCCTCGACCTCGACGCCGGGAACCCGCAGCCCGATGATCGCACCGGCGGTGGCCATCCGATGGTCGGCGTAGGAGTGCCAGGTTCCGCCGTGCAGCGGGGTCGCGGTGATCACCAGGCCGTCGGCGGTCTCGACGCTGTCACCGCCCAGCCGGTTGATCTCGGTCGTCAGCGCCGCCAGCCGGTCGGTCTCGTGCCCGCGCAGATGCGCGATGCCGCTCAGCCGCGACACCGACCCCGGGGCCCCCAGTGCCGCCAGTGCGGCCACCGTCGGGGTGAGCTCGCCCACCGCGCGCAGATCCACGTCGAAGCCGCCGTAGCTGCCCGGGCCCTGTACCTGCAGGTGTGCCGCGGTGTGGCTCACCCGGGCACCGGTAGCGCCGAAGATCTCGGTGATGGCTTCGCTGGGCTGTACGCCGACGGCCGGCCAGCCGGCGATGCGCACCCGGCCTCCGGTGACCACCGCGGCCGCCAGAAATGGCGTGGCGTTGGACAGGTCCGGTTCGATTTCCCAGTTCCGGGCCGTCGTCGTCGCGGGTTTGACCCGCCAGCGGTTCGGGGTGGCGTCGTCGACGTCGATTCCGGCCTGGCGCAGCATCGCCACCGTCATCGCGATGTGCGGGGCCGACGGCAGTGTCGCCCCGGTGTGCACCACGGTCAGTCCGTCGTCGAACGCCGCGGCGGCCAGCAACAAGCCGGAGACGAACTGCGACGACGCGGAGGCGTCGATCGCCACGGTGCCGCCGGCGACGGATCCGGTGCCGTGGATCGCGAACGGCAGCCCGTCGCCCTCGACCACGATGCCCAGGCTGCGCATCGCATCCAGCAGTGGTGCGATCGGCCGGACCCGCGCTTGCTCGTCGCCGTCGAACGTGACGGTGACGGTGCCCAGCGCGGCCAGCGGCGGCACGAACCGCAGCACGGTGCCGGCGAGGCCGCAGTTCAGCCGGATGTTCGGCTCCGGGTCGATCTTGCCGCTGACCGTCACGTGGTGGGCCACTGCCTCGACCCGCAGGCCCAGGGCCCGCAGCGCGTCGAGCATCAGGTCGGTGTCGCGGCTGCGCAGGGCGCCGGAGAGGGTGGAGACGCCACCGCCGCGTGCTGCGGCCAGCGCAGCCAGCACCAGCGCCCGATTGGTCTGCGACTTCGAGCCGGGCACGGTCACCGTCGCGTCGATGGGAGCGGTGGGCGTCGGCGCCGGCCAAGTCGTCACGGTTTCATCCTGCCAGCGCGTGGCTCCGGCGCTGGTATCGGCGGTTCTTTGCCGGCTGGCTGCTTCGTATCACCCAACTGTTTACCCACGGTCATTAGTGTCTGCGGCATGGCTCTGGCGGCGGGCTCAATTTTTGCTGAGTACACCATCTTGAAACTGTTGGGTGCTGGCGGGATGGGCAAGGTGTACCTTGCGCAACATCCCCGGCTGCCCCGACGTGAAGCGCTGAAGATTCTGCGTCGCTCGTTGAGCGCCGACGACGAGTACGAGGAGCGGTTTCGGCGGGAGGCTGAAGCCGCCGCGGTGCTGGTGCACCCGAACATCGTGCGCGTGCATGACCGCGGCGAATACCGCGGCCGGCTGTGGCTGTCGATGGACTACATCGAGGGCGAGACGCTCGGCGAACTCATCACCCGCAAGTTCCCGGCCGGGATGCCGGCTCAGATCGTCATTCCGATCGTCGCGAGCATCGCCGACGCCCTGGATTACGCCCACGGGCAAGGGGTGGTGCACCGCGATGTCAAACCCAGCAACATTCTGGTGACCGAGGACGGCGACGACGTGCTGACCGCCGTGCTGGCCGATTTCGGCATCGCCCGGCAACTGAGCGGCCCCACCGGGCTGACCGCCAGCAATCTGGCCATCGGCACCATCGCCTACGCCGCACCCGAACAACTCATGGGTTCCGAAGGCCTGGAACGCGCTGACCAGTACGCCCTGGCCGCCACCACCTTCCAGATGCTGACCGGAGCACCGCCGTATCAGCACGAGAACCCGGTGACGGTGATCAGTCACCACCTGAACACCCCGCCCCCGCTGCTCAGCGACCGGCGTCCCGAGCTGGAACAGTTCGACGACGTGCTCGCCGCGGCGCTGGCGAAAGACCCCGCCGAGCGATTCCGGGACTGCTCGGACTTCGTCGCAGCCCTGGCCGAGCAGCTTGCGGATCCGGCCGCCGACGACGAGTCCGACTCGGCCAAGACCGTCGTGCGGGGCGTTCCGCGAGCACTGCCGGCGCCGCCGCCGAGCCGGCTGTCGAAGCTGGCCAGACCCGCTGTCCTGGTGCCCTTGGGGCTTGCCGTGGTGGGATCGGTGGCGGCCATCGTCCCGCGCCTGCTGGCCGAGGAGCCGGCCGACACGGCGGCGGTCGCCGCCGGTGGTGCACCCGCGGCGGCCGTGGCGCCGCCGCCCAAGGCGCCCGCCTTCGAGGGGACCTACCGCGTCGACGCCAACCGGGCCGGGGAGAAGTACAACGGGGTCCCCAACCCCGAGCCGCCCAATGTGAGCACCTGGTGGGCCGTCCAGTCGTCGTGCGACAGCTCCGCGTGCACGGCGTCGGCGATGATGCTGGACGCGAAGGATCACCGGAAGACGGTGAAGACGCCGTCCGGCGGCAATGAATTGGTCCTCGAATTCACCGGCGACACGTGGCGGTCTCGACCGCAGACAGTGCAGACGCCGTGCATTGGTGTGGACGGCCGGCAGGACAGTCAGACCACCACGCAGGTGCTCTCACTGGAGCCGACCATTCCGGGTGTGCTGCACGGCGCGATGGTCGCCACCGTCGAAAGCAATGAGTGCGGCCAGCGCGGAGCCCAGATCTGGGTTCCGGTGGTAGCCAGCCGGTTCGGTGACGTTCCCGCGGGGGTCAACCCGTCTGCCGATACGGCCAAGCCGGCCAAGCCCGCCTGATCATCGCCCGGTTTCCGGGCGGCTCGGCGCGGGCCGACTTTAGCCACTAAAAAATTAGAGTGCGCACTATTGCGCGCGCTATGTCTATGTTATTTTCGGGCAATTCAAAGGTTGCTCGACAGCTTTCGCATGGTCGTGCAGCGGTTGCGAAGTCCGCGTCGCCGGGCTGGACGAAGGAGCGCAAAGGCCAATGCCGCGGACCCGCCCCGTATCCTGCGCCGTCGGTGTCGTCATTGTCGGCGCCGGCCTGACAGCCGCTCCACTGGCGGCACCGTCGGCGGCCGACGCGCACGGGGGTGTGGTGCAGCGCGCCGTTATCCACGCCTCGGATTTCTCCCTCGGCGACGGCACGGCGCTGATCGTCGGGCCCAGCGTGTTATCCACTCCCGGTCCCGGATATCAGGCGCGCTACGCCGAGCTTTTCCTTGCACCGCATGGCTTTACCGGCACCACACAGGCCGTGACCACGCCCGAACAGCTCTACCCGTTCACCGGCCCCTTCAGCGGAAAGCTCGACGACTCGTTGGCGCAGGGGCAACAGGATCTGTACGCAGCGGTCATGCAACAACTGGCCGGCGGAGATGTCGACGCCGCGCATCCGATCGTCATCGGCGGATATTCGCAGAGCACCGTCATCGAATCGATGCTGCAGCACCAGCTCGCGAGTGCGGGTGTCCCCAGTGACTATGTGCATTTCGTGATGGTCGGCGATGTCAGCTCGCCGAACGGCGGCCTGCTGGAGCGCTTCAACCTGCCCGATGATGCGCAGCCGAACCTGCCGAGCCTGGGTATCACGTTCAGTGGGGCCGGGCCGTCCGACCTTTACCCGACCGAGGTCTACAACCACGAATACGACGGCTTCGCCGACTTCCCGCAGTATCCGATCAACATCTTGGCCGACATCAACGCCTTGTTGGGCATCGTATTTGAGCACACCACCTACCTGGGCCTGTCGGCCGAGCAGATCAGTGACGCGATCCTGCTGCCGAATGCGTCGCCGGACTCGCTGACCAACTACTACATGATTCCGGCCGACGGGCTGCCGCTACTGGACCCGCTGTTGTTCTTCGGAAACGGCGGTAAGGCGCTCTACGATCTGCTCGAACCGGTGATGACCATCCTGGTGAACCTGGGCTACGGCAACATCGAGCACGGCTGGAGCCAAGGCCCCGCCGACGTGGCGACGCCATTGGGGTTCCTGCCGGATTCGGCCACGCTGGCAGCTCTCATGCAGGAGTTGCCGCAGGCGCTGAGCAACGGCTGGCAGCAGGGCTTCTCCGCCTTCTTCGACGACATCTTCCACCCCACCGACACCACACCGGCGTTCATCACCGAATTCGCCAACGAACTCAGCGGTGACATCGCCACCGGCAGCGAGCTGGCAGCGTTCTTCTCGAATTTCCCCACGTTGCAAGACCTTTTCGGCACCTTCCCACCCCATACCGGCATTCCGTTCCTGGACGTGGGCACCGCGTTGTTGTTCAACCTCCCGCAGATCGACTACGAGATCTTCACCTCGGAGCTGGCCGACGGGAATCTGCTCGACGCCATCGGAACCACGCTGGCGTACGACTTGGGGATATTGCCGCTTGCCCTGGTGGGCGCAGTGATCTGACCCCTATACCCGCGTTGTTTATCGTCGACCACCGCAACAGCCTGATCGGGCTGCCCGAAGGAGAACCCCAGTGAATCACGTACGCGGCCCCGTGGGCGCTGTTGCCATCGCCGTCATGGGTGCCGGCTTGATCGCACCTACCGCGGCGGCTGCGCCGTCCACTGCCCTGCACATTCCCGGAGTGCGCCTGGCCGCCAATGACGTTGCGGTTCAGCCGCTGGGCGGCGGCACGGCGTTCATCATCGGCGGCAGTGGCCTGGCCACGCCCGGCCCGTCTTACGTGGACGCCGCCATGTCGCTGTATCTGGAGCCGCTCGGCTTCACCGGCACGACCCAGGTTGTCACCACACCGGAACAGCTCTACCCGTTCTTGGGTCCCTTCGGCGGGACGCTGGATGAATCACTGGCACAGGGTCAGCAGAACCTCTACGACGCGATCATGGCTGCGTACCAGAACGGAGACCTGAGCGCCGAAAATCCCGCGGTGGTGTTCGGCTGGTCGCAGGGCGCGGTCATCGAGTCGCTGTTGCAGTACCAGCTCGCGAGTGCCGGCGTGCCCAGTGACTACGTGCATTTCGTGATGATCGGTGATGTCAGCGCCCCGAACGGCGGCATGCTGGAGCGCTTCAATCTGCCGGACAATGCGCAGCCCACTCTTCCGAGCATCGGTCTCACATTCAGTGGCGCCGGACCGTCGGATCTCTACCTGACCGAGGTCTACAACCGTGAATACGATGGGTTCGCCGACTTCCCGCAATACCCGATCAACTTCTTGTCGGTCCTCAACGCGATCTTCGGAATTGCCTTCCAGCACACCACTTATCTGGGGCTGACGGCCGATCAGATCAATGACGCGATCCTGCTGCCGAATGCATCGCCGGATTCGTTGACCAACTACTACATGATTCCGACCGAGGGGCTGCCGCTGCTGTATCCGCTGCTGTTCTTCGGAAGCGGGGGACAGGCGCTCTACGATCTGTTCGAGCCGGTCACCCGCATCCTGGTGAACCTGGGCTACGGCAATATCGAGCACGGCTGGAGTCAAGGCCCCGCCGACGTGGCGACTCCGTTGGGTTTTCTGCCGGATTCGGCGACGCTGGCGGCACTCATGCAGGAGTTGCCGCAGGCGCTGAGCAACGGCTGGCAGCAGGGTGTCTCCGCGTTTGTCGACGACATCGTGAACCCGACCAACACTCCGCCGGCCTTCATGGCCGAGATGGAGGGCTTCATCAACGCGATCTCCGACACGCAGATGGCGGATTTCGTGTCGACCTTCCCCACGCTGGATGACCTGTTCGGTACCTTCCCGCCGCACACCGGTATTCCGTTCCTGGACGTGGGCACCGCGCTGTTGTTCAACTTGCCGCCGATCAACTTCGACATCTTCGCCTCGGAGCTGGCCGACGGCAATCTCCTGAACGCCATCGGCCTCCCACTCGCGGTTGACCTGGGAATACTGCCGCTCGCCTTACTGGGCGCGCTGATCTGACCGGCCCAGCACCTACCCGGCGCTGGGCGGCCGGTTCATCACCCGGTGGCGGTAGCCGTACCGGGGAACGAACCGGAAGCCGGTAGGCCCGCCGTTGGCCGCGGCACTGGCCCCGGGCAGACCCGCCATGCCGGCCAACCCTGCCATGCCGCCGCGCGGCATCGCGCCGGCCTCCGCAGCGGCCACCCGGCTCGAAGCCAGTGTCGCCGCAGCCTGATTGGCCGAAGTCGGAGCCATCGGCCAACTCTGCGGCACCGACAACGCCCCGACCTGGATGCCCCGGCCCAGGGCGACTGACGGTGATGCGGCGCCGAACCCCGGGGTGTAGGAGGCTGCGGTTCCCGCCTTCGCGACCTCGGCCACCTTGGTCAGTTCGGTGAAGAACGCCCTGGCATCGGCCACCGCCTGACCGGAGACCTCCTCACCGTTGAGGAACTGACCGGCCATGTCAAAGAGCCGGAACGGGCCCATGGCGGAGTTGGTGTAGCCGGTGAGCGTGTTCAACGGAGTGACGATCTGTTGCAGAAACGCGGTCCACGCCGCCGAACCGGTGGTTGGTGCGGTACCGGTAGCCGGGACCACGGGCGTCCCAGTGGCCGCGCCCGCCTGAGTGAGCGACTGCAAGGACGAGTTCAACGCCTGCGAGGTCGCCTGGGAGGCGGCCTGCGACGCCGCCGAGTTGCCGACGGCCTGGGTGGTCGCGGTGGCCTGCCCCGCCTGCGCAGCAGGGTTAGTGGTCTGCGGCGGCGAGGTGAACTCCGACAACTGCGACGCCGCCGCGGAACCACCGGCATAGGCATACATCGCCGCGGCGTCCTGCGCCCACATCGCCGCGTAATGCGCTTCGGTCGCCGCGATGGCCGGGGTGTTCTGGCCGAAGAAGTTGGTGGCGACCAACATCATCAGCTGGGCCCGGTTGGCGAACACCATCTGGGGCGGCACCGTCATCGCGAACGCGGCTTCGAAGGCGGCCGCCGCGGCCTTGGCCTGCATGGCCGCCTGTTCGGCTTGCGCGGCCGTCGTCTTGAACCAGGTGGTGAACGGCAGTGCCGCCGCGGCCATCGCGGTCGCCGACGGTCCGCGCCACGGACCGCTGGTCAGGTCCGCGATGGTCATGTCCACCGCGGCCGCGGTCACGCTCAACTCTTGGGCCAAGACATCCCAGGCCCCCGCTGCTGCCAACATCGAACCGGAGCCGGCACCCGCGTACATCCGCGTGGAATTGACCTCCGGAGGCAGCGCCCCGTAGTCGATCATTTCGGCCTCGGTGCTATCCGCCGAAGGGGCGACGCGGCATGACGGTCAACGCGGTTCCGTAACGCGGCCCACCAAACCCGCGGAAGCCGGCTCCTGCCGCGCCCGCAGCCGGGATACCCGGCATTCCGGGCATTCCCGCCGGAGGGGCGATCGGGGCACCGCCGAGAATTCCGCCCGCGGACGGCAGCGCCGCCGCGGCAGCGGGACCCACCGGCACCCAGGAGCCGCCGGAAACCGGGCCCAGCGTGGACGCCGCCGCCATCGGCGGAACCCAGGCCGCCGGGACCGAGAGGCCGCCCACTGCGCCGGCGGCACCCGAGGCCGCGCTCGCGGCGCCGGAAGCGGCGCCACTGGCTGCCGAGGCGGCGGCCGGTGCCGCCGCTTTGGCGCCGTCGGCGAACAACTTCTGCAGGCCGAGCACACCGCTGACGCCACGCCAGACCGCACAGACGTTGTTGGACTGCAGGTTCGAGTTGCTCACCAGCTGGGTCATGAGCTGGTTGGACAGGTTGTAGTTCGGGTCGGCGAGGATGTCATCGGCGCCATAAGTCGAGCCGTCGGCCGCCTTGGGGGTCAGCGAGTTCAGCAGGTTCTGCAACGTGCTGGACGCCTTGGTGGCCGTGGCAGTGCCGCTCGCCGAGGCGACCGCGTTGGCGTTCGCGGCGTCACCACCCGGGTTGGTCGGGTTGGGCGGCGCGGTGAACTCGTTGAGCTGGGTCGCGGCGCTGGACTGGGCGTGGTAGCCGTACATCGCCAGCGTGTCCTGGGCCCACATCTCACCGTGCTCGGCCTCGGTGGCCGCGATCGACGGGGTGTTCTGCCCGAGGATGTTGGTGGCGACCAACTGCTGCAGCAGCTGGCGGTTCGCGGTGACGGCCACCGGCGGCACCGTCTGGGCGTGTGCGCTCTCGTAAGCGGCTGCGGCGGCCCGGCCCTGTGTGGCGGCCTGCTCGGCCTGCGCGGCGGTGAGCTCCATCCAGTTCACGTAGGGCGCTGCTGCGGTTGCCATCGACGCGGACGCGGCCCCGAGCCATTCCTCTGAGGTCAGCTGGTTGATGACGGCCCGGTACTCGGCCGCAACGGTTTTCAGTTCAGCCGCCAGCGCACTCCACGCCGACGCGGCCACGGCCATGGGCTCCGAGCCGGGCCCGGAGTAGATCATGGTGGAGGTCACCTCAGGAGGCAACGACAAGTAGTCCATCGCGGTGACCTAACCGGCCGCTGCTGCGTTAGCAGCCTCGGTTGCGGCGTATGCGTTGGCTCCGCTGCTCAGGGCGTTCACGAACATCTCGTGGACGGCCACCGCCTGCGCGCTCGCGGTTTGGTAGGCCTGGGCGTGGGCGGCGAACTGGGCGGCGGTCAGCGCGGATACCTCGTCGGCGGCGGCCGGCACCACGCCCGTGGTGGGCGCCGCGGCCGCGGCACTGTGCGCGGCCAGCGACGAACCGATGGTTCGCAGGTTGGCGACGGCGGCCAGCAACGCTTCGGGTTGCGTTGTGACGAACGACATGAAGGCTCCTCGTCGAAAGTCTTTTCAAGTTCCGCGATCGCTGCATTGCGGATCGCGTACGCCCTTGGGCGCAGACCCGACGCTATGCGATCTGAAGCCCGAAACGCAGCCGCGAAGGGGACTTTTCGGAGACTGTCAGCAGTTGTTCATTGACAGTTGGAAAAGGCACCCGAAACATTCACCGAGCAGCCCTCTGGTGTTGGTTTGCCTTCACCTGTTGTTCACTTTGTCGATGCCGCTTCAGCTAATAGTCGCAGAGTGGATTCGCGCCCCGGTGCGCGGGCTGGGTCGGTGCCGCGCCGGGCGGATGCGACCGGGTTGAGCATCAACTCGTCCACGCCGAACCGGTCGGCCAGTTGCTGCAGTTGCGTGAGCGCTTCGGCCGGTGTTCCGACCACGGCCCGTTCGAGTTCGCCCTGCGCGACGCGGTGCTGCTGCGGAGTGAGAGCTGCGTGCTCGGCGTCTTCGACCAGTTCCAGGGGGCCGGGTGGTTGTCCGGTCGCGGTTCGGGCCTGCAGCCGCAGATACGGAAGAATCAAAGCCGTTGCCTCGTCGTGCGTTTCGGCAACCACGGTGTTCACGGTCAAAAACGCGACCGGCTCGGCGGCAAGCTCGCTCGGGACGAACCGCGACCGGTAGCACGCCAGCGCCTCGTCGGTGTGTTCGCCGAACAGGTGATGGCCGAATACGTAGGGCAGCCCCTTGGTCGCGGCGACTAGGGCTGACTGCACCGAGGAGCCCAGCACGAACACGCGCGGCCTGGTCAGCGCGTGCGGCGTCGACCGCAGAATGTAGCTGCGGTCCGCCAGTTGCACTGACACTCCCGCGGTGCCCAGCAGGGCGATCACGTCGGTGAGATTGTCGGGAAAATCATTGAGGCCCTGGTTGTCATGGTCGCCGCGTCCGCCGCGCAACACCATCGACGCCACCGGATCCGCTCCGGAGGCACGTCCGATGCCCAGGTCGATACGTCCGGGATGGGCGGCCTCCAGCAGCGCGAACTGCTCGGCCACGGCCAGGGGCGCATGATTGGGCAACATCACTCCACCCGAGCCCACCCGAATACGCGAGGTGGCAGCGGCGATCATCGCGGTCAGCAGCGCCGGGCTGGTCGCCGCCACCGATGGGATGTTGTGGTGCTCGGCGACCCAGTAGCGGGTGTAGTCCAGATCGTCGGCGATCGTCGCGAGTCGCATCGTTGCCGCCAGTGCATCCGGAGTGGACTGGTCGGTGCGGACCGGCGTGAGGTCGAGGACGGAGAGGCGCACAGCGGCGATCTTGCCATCACCGGGGCGACTGTCGCCGTTCGTACACCGCGCGTTCTGATTTCGTTAACCGGGCTCGCGCACAGTTGGGGGCGATGAACAGCGATACCGAGCTCGGCGCCGCGGCGCCGGCAAGCCCTCCCGAGCCGTGGGACATCGGCCGTCCGCAGCCGGTGGTGCAGCAACTGGTGGCGTGCGGCGCGCTGCGCGGGGAAGTCCTCGACCCCGGAACCGGCTCCGGTCACCACGCGATTCACTATGCGGCCCATGGCTATTCGACAACAGGACTGGATCTTTCCCCGGCCGCCATCGCGGTCGCGCGACGTAACGCCGCCCAAGCCGGTGTGACAGTCGACTTCCAGGTGGCCGACGCGGTGGACCTCGTCGGGTTCGACGGCCGGTTCGACACCGTGGTCGACAGCGCGTTCTACCACCTGTTCCAGGACGACGAAGAAACCCAGTTGCGCTACGCGCGCAGCCTGCACCGGGCGACCAGGCCCCAAGGCCGGCTGTTCATGTTCGAAGCCGGGCGCCACAACGTCAACGGCTGGCAATTGGACGGGTTGTCGCCGGAGCGCTTCGGTCCGCTGCTCGAATCCGCCGGGTGGCGGATCGACCACATCGGCACCACGACCTATCAGGGGACTTTTGAACCGACTGCGTTCACCGACATGGTCGCGGTGATGGAGGCGATGGGCCGCGAGGACCTGCTGGACGGTGTGCGCGCGCTGGCCGAGCGGTTCGCGTACCTGCAACCGCTGCTCGAAGACAACCTGGTGCACATGCCGTTCTGGGCGGTCACCGCTACCCGGATCGACGAGCTGTCACCATGAAGGTATGTGCGGGCGTTTCGCGGTGACCACCGATCCGGCGTTGCTGGCCACGCGCATCGATGCGGTCAACGAGATGCCGGCCGACGCCGACACGGGCCCGAACTACAACGTAGCGCCCACCGACCCGATCGCGGCCCTGGTCAGCCGGCACTCTATACCCGGCGACGCACCGACGCGGCGGCTGCGGCTGATGCGCTGGGGACTGGTGCCGCCGTGGACGAAAGCCGGTCCCGACGGCGCGCCGGTGTCCGGCGGCCCGTTGCTGATCAACGCCCGTGCCGAGAAGGTCACCACCTCACCGGTGTACTCCGCGTCCGCGCAGCGGCGGCGCTGCCTGGTGCCGATGGACGGCTACTACGAATGGCGCAGCGAGCCGGGCGGGCCCAAGGCCCGCAAGACGCCGTTCTACATCCACGGTGACGGCGCGATGCTGTTTGCGGCCGGCCTGTGGTCGGTCTGGCGCCCCAACCGGTCCGCCGACGCGGTGCTCAGCGTCGCGATCATCACCACTGCGGCCGTCGGCGAACTCGCCGGGATTCACGACCGGATGCCCTTGCTGTTACCCGAAAACCATTGGGACACCTGGTTGGATCCGGACGCGGCGATCGACACCACCCTGCTGGCCCGCCCGCCGGACGCGGCAGGGATCGCGGTACGTGAAGTCTCGACGCTGGTCAACAGCGTGCGAAACAACTCAGCTGAGCTGATCGCACCGGCCGAGCCGCAACCCGAGCAGGCCTACCTGCTCTAACGTCCGACCAGGCTGCGCTTTTCCAGCGCGTACTCCTCGTCGGTGATAATCCCGGCGTTGCGCAGCTCGGCCAGCTCACGCAGTTCGATGTCCGCCCCCATCAACAGGCCGAGCGCTGAGTGTGCCGGCAACTCCGGCAGCTCGTCGGCCGGCCGTGCCGGCGCCGGGGCGGTGGTACCGGCAGTCGGGATACGGCGGCCGCTGGCGGCGCCCGCTCCGGCCCTTCCGGCCACGCCGGCCGCAGTCATGCCCACCGCGGGGATCATCATCTCGCCGGCGGCGACGGCCGGGACGGCGGACGTCCCGGCTGCCGTGCCGACGGAGACCAGCGACATGCCGATCTGCGGAGCCACCACCGCCGGTGCGGCCGACGCCCAGGCCAGCGGCACCGACAGGCCGCTGATCGACGTCGCCGAGGCCAGGTTGGCCGAGATCGGCAGCGCGCCGGTCATCGCGGCGCGCAGCAACTCCTGGCCGATCTCGGCGGCACCCATCGCGTCGAACAAGAACGTGCCGAGCGCGTCGATGCCGAACGTGCCCATCGAGTCGACAACCAGCTCGACCCCGGCGATGCCGACCTCCATCGCGGGTTCGCTGATCAAGAGCGCGTCCGCGCCAACGGCTTCGGCCAGGGCCGACGAGGATTCCAGCGCATGGGTGACAGTGGTGATGACGCCCTCGCCGTGGCCCTCCGAGGTGGTGGCGGCCGCCTGCATGACGGCCGCTGACTGGGCCGACGCAGCAGCGGAGTTGGTGGTGCGCGGTGGTTGACGGAACGGGGTCAGCCTGCTGGCGGCGGCGGCGCCGGCGGCGTAGCCATACATGGCGGTGGCGTCCTGGGCCCACATCTCGTAGTAGTGGGCCTCGGTGGCCGCGATCGCCGGCGTGTTCTGGCCCAGGAAGTTGGTCGCGACCAGCGTCATCAGCAGGCTGCGGTTGGCGGCGATGACCGGCGGCGGCACGGTCATGGCGAAAGCGGACTCGTAGGCGGCGGTCGCGGCGCGGGCCGCGATGGCAGTCTCCTCGGCCTGGATCGCGGCGGTGTACAGCCACTGGGCGTACGGGGCCGCGGCGGCGGCCATTGCCCGCGCGCTGGGGCCTGCCCAGCCGGAGCTCAGTTCGGTGAGCACCGAGGTGTAGGCGAGTCCCGCGGCGTGCAGTTCGGCGCCCAGCGCATCCCAGGACGACGCCGCGGCCAGCAAGGGGCCGGCGCCCGCGCCGGAATACATTCGGCCGGAGTTGACCTCCGGCGGCAACAGTGCGAAATCCATAGCTGCTACCGGCCGAGGAGGCGCTGCTTTTCCTGGGTGAACTCTTCTTCGGTGAGGATTCCGGCATCGCGCAGGTCGGCCAGCTCTCGCAGCTCGCCGGAGATCCGGGTGATCGGGCCGCCCAACGGCCGAACCGGGGGTTTCTCCGGCTGCTCGGGTTGGTCACGCTGTTTGACGATGCCGCGCGGCGCCCGTTTGGGGGTTGGTTTCGGACTGGTGTTGCCGCGGCGGCCCCGGCCGAAGCCGGCGGTGGCCCGGCCGGCCAGTCCGGCGGCGCCGATGGCGGCCAGTGGCAGAGCGGTGGCGCCGGCTGCGGCGGTGGGGACCGCACCTGGCGCGGCGGTCGGCAACGCGCCGCCGACCTGCTGGATCACGGTCGTCGTCGGCGCCGCGGTGGCCCAGGACTGCGGGACCGACAGTCCGCTGAGCGTGGCGGCTTCGCCCAGTTCGGCGCTCACCGGTTCCAGCGCTTCGAACATCTCCATCTCCGGCAGCAGTTCGCTCTCGATCTCGCCGACGCCGATCAGGTCGATCCCGAAGGTGCCGGCCGCGTCCACGCCGAAGGTTCCGGCCGAGTCGATGACGAAGGTGCCGAACAAGCTGGAGGCCAACGCCAGGTAGGACGCCGCCAGCCCGGGCTCCATCGCCGCCGCCGATCCCGGCGCGCTGAGGCCCTGCAGGGCCTGGGTGATCGCGGCGACGGCGGTATCGGCGTGGCTGCCGGTTGCGGTGGCGGCGGCCTGGCCGACCGCACCGGCCTGATTTGCCGCCCCGGCGGGATTGGTGGTGCGCGGCGGCTGGGTGAACGGGGCCAGTCTGGTGGCAGCGGCGGAGTTGGTGGCGTAGCCGTACATGGCGGTGGCGTCCTGGGCCCACATTTCGTAGTACTGGGCGTCGGTGGCGGCGATGGCAGCGGTGTTTTGACCCAAGTAGTTGGTGGTCAGCAGGGACACCATCTGGGTGCGGTTGGCGGTGACCGCCGGGGGAGGCACGGTCATCGCGAACGCCGCGTCGTAGGCGGCGGCAGCCGTCCTGGCCGCCGAAGCGGTGTGTTCGGCCTGGGCCGCGGTGGCATGCATCCACTGGGCGTACGGTGCCGCCGCGGCGGCCATCGCGGCGGCGCTGGGCCCGGCCCAGCCGGCGGACAGCTCGTCGATCATCGAGTCATACGCCAGACCCATGCCGTTCAGTTCGGCGGCCAGGGCGCTCCAGGCGGTGGCTGCGGCCAGCAACGGCTGCGCTCCCGCCCCCGAATACATCCGGCTCGAGTTGACCTCTGGCGGCAGCATTGCGAAATCCATTGTCAGACAGTCCTGTTGGTAGTAGCCGTCATCGTGTCTCCTGAATTTCCCCGGTGTTCGCGCCGGTGCGACGGGTCGCCGGGCGTACTCGGTCACCGTGACCGTAGACAGCCAACTTGAAGTGAACCTGAAGACCGCGACGGTGGGCGAAAGCTGCACCAGTTGGATGCCCAACGGGGCGTCACGGTGTTATCAATGGACCATGGCCGATTCCCGGTCCGCCGACCGTCGCGGCGGTACGCCCTTCAGCGTGGGGACGCCGCGGGTGCTGGTTGTAGAGGACTCCGAGACCATCCGCGAGATGGTCAGCGAGGCGCTGGCCGATGCCGGCTACCTCACCGACACCCAGCCCGACGGGCACGGGCTGGAGGAGGTGCTGGACGGCTTCCGGCCGGATCTGGTGGTGCTCGACGTCATGCTGCCGGGGCGCGACGGCTTCGCGCTGATGGACGTGATCCTGCGTTGGGGCGAGGTGGGGGTGGTGCTGCTCACCGCGCGCGACGGCTTACCCGACCGGCTGCGCGGTCTTGACGGCGGCGCCGACGATTACGTGGTCAAGCCGTTCGAGCTGGCCGAACTGGTGTCGCGGGTCGGTGCGGTGCTACGCCGACGGGGCCGGTTGCCGGCTGCCGTGCAGTTCGGCGATCTGATGGTCGACGTCGACGCCGGAGTGGCCTCCCGGTCGGGCACCCCGCTGGGCTTGACCGCCACTGAGCTGCGAGTCCTGATCTACCTTGTCGAACAACGAGGCCGCATCGTCAGCAGCGCACAGATCCTCAACGCGGTATGGGGTTATGAGGCCTACGACCCCAACCTGGTGCAGGTCCACATCAGCGGGCTGCGGCAAAAGCTCGAGGCGCACGGACCGCGGATCCTGCATACGGTGCGCGGGATCGGTTACCGGCTGGAACTTTCGGGTTCATGACCGCCACCCCCTCGCTACGGCGCCGGCTGACGGTGATGGTGCTGGCGCTGCTCGCAGTGCTGATGCTGGCGATGGGGCTGGTGATCAACGCCACCTTGACCGCGCTGGCAACGCGCAGCGTGCACGAACGGCTGGCAGCGGCCACGGCGCGAGCGGATTCCTTGGTGGCACTGGGAATCTCGGCTGAACAGATGTCGGAACAACTCAACGGCGGCATCATCGCCGCTCTGGTCGTCACCGCCGACGGCACCAGCTACGGCGATCCCGCGATCGAGCCCGACGCCACCACCGGATCGAAGATTCCGGCTCCGCCACTGGAGCCCGACGACACCGCGACGGTCCTGGTACATCCGTTGGCCAACGGCGACCGGGTGATCCTGGTCGCCGACACCACCGAGTCCGATGAGACGCTGCGCAGATTGCGGCGCCTGATGATCGAGGCCGGCGTGGGGACCCTGCTGCTCGCATCGACGCTGCTGGCCGCCGCGAGCCGAGCGCTGCTCGCGCCGCTGGACCGTCTCACCGATCTCGCCCGCGACATCACCACCGGAGACCGGGGCCGTCGACTGCGCCCCGACCGCCCCAAGACCGAACTGGGCAGGGCTGCAGAAGCTTTCGATGACATGCTCGACGAGCTGGAGGACTCCGAGAAGCGGGCGCAGCGCGCCGCGCAGGGGGCGCAGCGAGCGGAAGCGGCGGTACGGCGTTTTCTCGCCGATGCTGCCCACGAGCTGCGCACTCCGATAGCGGGAATGCAGGCCGCCGCGGAGCAGATTGCCGGCAACGTCAGCGTGCATGTCGGCCCGTCCATCAGCGACGACGCAATCGAACCCGAAGTGCTTCGCCAGCATCGTCGCGCCAGCCTGCTGTTGACCGAGGCACGGCGGGCAACCCGGCTGGTCACCGACATGCTGGACCTGAGCTACATCGACGCGGGGCTGCCGCTGGAGCTCAAAGACACCGATCTGGTCGGCATCGTCGACACCCAACTGGATCGAGCCGCGCTGCTTGCCCCGCAACTGCGAATCGGGCGCACCGGCGTGGACTCCGTCACCGTCCGGGTCGATCCCACGCGGGTGGCGCAGATTCTGTCCAACCTGCTCGACAACGCGCGCCGCTACACCGCACCCGGCGGGCGGATCAATGTCGATGTCGGTCGAGACGGCGGTGGTGTCGCGGTGGTGGTCACCGACACCGGCATCGGTGTTCGCACCGAGGACGCCGAGCGGATCTTCGATCGGCTGGTGCGCCTGGACAGCGCCCGCGGCCGTGACCACGGCGGTGCGGGACTGGGGCTGCCGATCGCGCGGGCGCTGGCTGTCGCACACGGCGGGACGCTGACCTGTGTTCCGCACGACGGGGGCGCCTGCTTCAGGCTGGTCATCCCGACCGGTGGCGGCGGGGCCGGGGTCAGCTCTGCACGTACCCCGGCGGGTTGACGGTGTCGACCCACAGGTCCACGCCCAAGTCGCTGCCGGGCACGCAGTCATAGACCGACAGATCGGTGACACCGGAGTCCACCAGCACGTCCTCGCACAGCAGGGAGTTGCCGGTGTAGTCGCGGGCCGGCTTGGTCACGATGGCGTATGCGGCGTCGGCGTAGATCTCGGGGGTGCGGGACCGGGCCATCGCCTCGTCGCCGCCGAGCAGGTTCTGCACCGCGGCGGTCGCGATCATGGTGCGCGGCCACAGCGTGTTGGAGGCGATCCCGTGCCCGCGCAGTTCCTCGGCCATGCCCAGGGCGCACAACGTCATCCCGAATTTGGCCATCATGTACGCGGTGGGCTTGAGCCATTGGGGCTCCAGCCGGATCGGCGGGGACAGGGTCAGGATGTGCGGATTCTCGCGGCCGATCATGTGCGGAATGCAGGCCTGCGACACTGCGTAGGTGCCGCGCACCTCGATGCCGTTCATCAGGTCGAAGCGCTTCAGCGGTACCTCGAGGATCGAACCCAGGTTGATCGCCGAGGCGTTGTTCACACAGATGTCGATGGCGCCGAACCGCTCGACGGCGGTGGCCACGGCACCGGCCACGGAGTCTCCGTCACGGATGTCGCCGACGATCGGCAGCGCCTGCCCGCCGGCCTCTTCGATCTCGGCGGCCGCGGTGTAGATCGTGCCGTCGAGCTTGGGGTGGGGCTCGGCGGTCTTGGCGATCAGCGCGATGTTGGCGCCGTCGCGGGCGGCCCGCTTGGCGATCGCCAGTCCGATGCCACGGCTGGCGCCCGAAATGAACATGGTTTTACCGGAGAGAGGGCCTGAGTTGGGCATGCCTGTCAGCCTATGCCGCGGCGGCCACCGTGGTGGTGCTCCGGGGATGTTTTCGTCCCCGTATGGAGCCCGGGCTACCGGCCGGTGCCGCCGTCGCGGAGCAGCGAGTCGAGCGTGAAGCGCGTCTGTAGGCCGATGTACTCATCGAGGGTGTACAGCTCGCCGAAGTGCCAGCGTTTGAGGGCCCAGCCGTGTGCGAGCAGCATGATGTCGAAAACGATGAGGTCGACGTCGACGTCGTGGAACGCCCCGGCGGCGATCCCAGCCTCGATGACGGCGCGAAGCGGTGCGGCGCTCGCGATCTCGAGTTCCTTGATCTTGGTCCGCCCCGCCGAGTCCAGGGTGCGGCTCTCCCGGTAGGTCAGCACCACCGCGTCCAGGTTCTCATCGACGATCTCGATGTAGCGCCGGATACCGGCTGTCAACTGCTGGACGGGATCGTCGCCCGCGTCGGCGATGACGGGGGAGAGTTGATCGCTGAACGCGTCCTGGATCCGCACGATGGTCGCCAGCAGCAGATCTTCCTTGCCGGAAAAGTACTTGTAGATCAGGCCCACGCTCACGTCGGCCTCGGTGGCCAGGTCTTGCATCGACATCTGGTGGAAGCCGGTCTTCTGCATGACTTTGACTGCCGCATCAAGGATCTGGCGACGCCGCGAATCGGTCCGGGCCGCGCGTACCGCCTCTTCGACGGGCAGTTGGCCGTAGTCGATGGTCAAGGCGTGCTCCTATCGGCCAAATCAGATCCCCAGGTCCTTGGCGATGATCGTCTTCATGATCTCGTTGGTGCCGCCGTAGATGGTCTGGATGCGGGCGTCGACGAAGGCCCGCGATACCGGGTATTCGCGCATGTAACCGTAACCGCCGAACAGCTGCAGGCAACGATCCGCGGTGCGCACCTGCAGGTCGGTGGTCCACCACTTCAGCTTGGCGGCGCGGGCCGCGGTCAGGTCGCCCCGTAGGTGTTCGGCGATGCAGTCGTCGAGGAAGGTCCGCGCGACGTCGAGTTCGGTGGCGACCTCGGCGAGCACGAACTGAGTGTTCTGGAACCCCGCGATGGGCGAGCCGAACGCCTGGCGTTGCTTCACGTAGTCCAGCGTGTCGCGCAGCACGCCCTCGGCGGCCGCGACCGCGCCGACTCCCAACGACAGCCGCTCCTGCGGCAGGTTGCGGACCAGCTGATAGAAGCCCTGTCCCTCCTCGCCGAGCAGGTTTGCCGCTGGCACCCGCATGTCGGTGAAGGTCAGTTCGCTGGTGTCCTGGGCGTGCAGGCCGATCTTCTCCAGATTGCGCCCGCGGTCGAGGCCCGGTGTGTCGGCCTCGACCACCAGCAGCGACAGTCCGCGGTGCCGGTCTTCCCCGGTGCGCACCGCGACGACGAACAGATCACCGGTTTGGCCGTTGGAGATGAAGGTCTTCGCGCCGTTGACGACGTAGGACTCGCCGTCACGGCGGGCCGTGGTGCGGATGCCCGCGAGGTCGCTGCCGGCGCCGGGCTCGGTCATCGCGATGCCGAGCACCGTCTCGCCGGTCACCACCCCAGGTAGCCAGCGCTTTTGCTGCTCGGGGGTGGTGAGGTCGGTCAGGTACGGCAGCACCACGTCGTTCTGCAGGGAGAACGCGATGGCTTCGGCGGCCGCTCCGGCTCGCTGCAGTTCTTCGATCACGATGGCGTGGTAGCGGAAGTCGTGGATGCCCGGGCCGCCGAATTCCTCGGCCACCGGGAAGCCCAGCAGGCCCAGGCGGCCGGCCTCGGTGAACAGGGCGCGGTCCCAGCAGCCGGATCGCTCCCGGTCCTCGTGGGCGCCGACGACGCTTCGCCGCACGAATTCAGCGACCATCTCCCGGAACTGCCGGTGCTCGGCGTTGTACTCCAACGTGGTCATCGTTCAGCCCGCCATGGTCAGACCACCGCTGACGCTGATCACCTGACCGGTGATGAACGATGCGGCAGCGGAGGCGAAGAACAGCACCGGGGCGGCGACCTCTTCGGGCCGCGCCAGTCGTCGGAACGGAATCGCCTTGATCAAAGCCTCTTTCAGCTTCTCCGGCTGGGCCGCGAACAGCGGGGTGTCGGTCGGCCCCGGACACACGCAGTTGACGGTGATCGCGTGGCGGGCCATCTCCCGGGCCAGTGATTTGGTCAGTGCGATCACTCCGCCCTTGGCGCCGGCGTAGATGCTTTCGCCCGCGCTGCCGACCCGTCCGGCGTCGCTGGCCAGATTGACGACGCGTCCGCCCCCGCCTGCCGCGATCATCCCCGGCAGGAAGGCGCTGCAGACGTGAACTGGCCCGAGGTAGTTGATTGCCACCACCTTCTCGGCGAATTCCGTTGTGGCGTTGAGAAATTGGTCGGTCCGATCCCACCCGGCGGCGTTGACCACCACCGTTGGCACACCGATCTCGGCGTGCGCCCGGTCGCGTAACGCGTCGACCTGCGCGCGATCGGCGACGTCGACCGGCAACGCGGTGATGAGCTCGGGCTGCTGGGCGGCGGTGGCCTCGGCCGCAGCGAGGTCGAGATCGGCGGCGATCACCCGGTCACCTTGTGCGGCGAACGCCAGGGTGATCGCCTTGCCGATACCCGATCCGGCTCCGGTGACCAGCGCGAGAGAATTGCTCATGAATCAGTCCTGTCCTGGTCGGCGTCAGGCCGTGATGAACTGGCCGAAGTCGGCGGGACGCTTCTCGGCGAACGCCGCGGCGCCCTCCCTGCCCTCGTCGGTGTGCACGAAGATCTCCAGCGCCGACATCGCCATGTTGCTCAGGCCGGCCTGGTGGTCGGTGTCGGCATTGAAGGACTGTTTGAGGAAACGCAGTGCGGTCGGGCTCTTTTCGGCGATCTCGGCGGCGACGGCCTTGGCCTCGTCGAGCAGTCGCTCGGCCGGAACCACCCAGTTCACCAGTCCCCAGCGTTCGGCGGTGGCGGCGTCGTACTGCCGGCACAGGTACCAGAGTTCCCGCGCGCGCTTCTCGCCGACGACGCGAGCCAGGTACGCCGAGCCGAATCCGGCGTCGAAGGATCCGACCCGGGGGCCGGCCTGACCGAACTTGGCGGTCTCCGAAGCTATCGAGAGGTCGCAGAGCACGTGCAGCACATGACCGCCGCCGATGGCGACGCCGTTGACCGCGGCGATCACCGGCTTGGGCACATCGCGAATCAGCTTGTGCAGGTAGCCGATCTCGAACATGCCGCTCTCGGTGGGTCCGTAATCCCCGGTCTCGGCGCGCTGTTTGACGTCGCCTCCGGTGCAGAATGCCTTCTCGCCGGCCCCAGTCAGGATGATCACCGCGACCCGGGTGTCAGCCCAGGCTGCCCGGAACGCCTTGACCATTTCCTCCACGGTTTGGCCGCGGAAAGCGTTATAGCGGTGCGGGCGGTTGATCGTGATGACGGCGGCGGGGCCGTCGACCTCATAGGTGATGTCTTCGTAGTCGGTCACGGGGCCTCCTGGGTGAGTTTGTATTCAGAAAGAATGAATGACAATTCAATTTTGGCGAATGTAGGTTCAGGTCCGGCGGTGCGTCAAGTGCTCCTCGCCGGGGTATTGGGCCAAGGCAGGGTGCGGTTGCATCGGTCCGATCAGAAGAGGGAGCGTTTTCGGCCGGCGGGGACGGGCTTACGACGTAAACTCGCCATCGGTGTACGCCGAGGCTTGTGGTCCGCTGCGAGGCGGCAGGGATGACGACCACGCCTGGGAATTGCTGAGTCGGCTGGTCGTCCCGTCGGTGCGGTGAAAAAGGGGTGGTCCACGTGGATGCCGATGATCTCGGTGCTCAGCGTCGGGCGGCCCAGGCCGAACTGTCCGAGGACACCGGTGGTCTCGACGGCCCGCGATCGTTTGCGCAGTTGAGCCGTGACGGGATCCTGGAAATGGCCATCGACTTCATCGATCGCCAGGGTCTGTCGAAATTGACGATGCGTGCCCTGGGCGCGGCGTGCGGGGTTGAGGCGATGGCGCTCTACCGCTACGTGCACGGCCGCGGCGACCTGCTCACCGGCGTCGTCGACCACATCATCGACCGGCTCTACGCCGATCAACTCGCGGCGCGGCGCCAGGAAGACGGCTGGCAGGACTACCTCATGCGGCTGGCACACGGAGTGCGTCAGATCGCACTCGATCACCCCGAGATGTTTCCGCTGGTCGCCACCCAGGCGCCGGAGGCGCCGTGGGTTCGGCCGCCGCTGCGCAGCCTGCGCTGGATGGAAAGCTTCCTCGATACGCTGATCTCCTACGGATTCGACGACGGCGCCGCGGTGGCGGCCTACCGCTCTTACACCACATTCCTGATCGGTCACCTGCTGTTGGAGGTGTCCGCGCGCGGCGCCGAACTGCACCCCGACGAGGCACTCCTTGATGACAGCGGCGAGCGGCCCGGGCGCGACCTGACCGACTACCCGCAGCTGAGGCGTTTGCAACCGATGTTGTCGCAGGACCGCAGCTCCGCCGAGTTCGAAGAGGCGCTGGAAGCCATGCTCGACCGACTCGAACTGCTGCTCGCCCGTCGCTGAGGCAATCGGCGCCACCTTCGACGTTTACGTTGTAAACAGCGTGGGTATGTGCCGTGTTGCAACGTCAGATGAGGGAGGAGCTGCACGATGGGACTGGCAGACAAGGCCAAGAACGCCGCACAGGACGTCGCGGGCAAGGCCAAAGAAGCCGCCGGCAAGGTCACCGGCGACGACGACCTCCGCAACGAGGGCAAGGCTGACCAGGGGAAATCCAGCCTGAAGAAGGCCGGCGAGAACATCAAGGACGCCTTCAAGGACTAACAAGCGAGAACGCCGCCCCGTGCGCCGACTGCCGCGTGCGGGGCGGCGGCGCGCTCGGGGTGGGGCGGGGCGGGCCGTGGTGGTGGGGCCATTCGGTCCGGTAGCCGCTGCAGCGAGGTTTACAACGTAAACCAACCGGCGTACCTTCGACCGCATGCTGTTCGGTTTACGGCGTAAACTCACCCGTTTCGCGGTTCGGCGCCGCGCCGGGACCGATTCGGAGTGGGCGGAAGCGGCTCGGATCACCGCGATGACGGCCGGTCGCTTTACTGCCGAGCATTGCGCGGACGAGGCGTTCGCCCCGGAGGGCCCTGCGGAAGACGAGTTGCACGTCCTTGTGGAGCGTCGCGGCTCCGCACTGCTGGTCCACGCGGGTGGCAGCGTCGATGCGTCCAACGTCGCCGTCTGGCGCCGCCTGATCGGCGAGGCCGCCGAGGTGGCGACAGCTCCCGGACCGCTGATCATCGATACCAGCGGACTCGAGTTCATGGCAATCTGCGCATTTGCGGTGCTGGTCGAGGAATCGGCCGGCTGCCGACGACGCGGCATCAGACTCTGCCTGGTCAGCGACCAGCGCATCGCCGCCCGAGTGGTGGATGCGGTGGGTATCGATGCCGCATTGTCGTTCGCTGCGACGGTCGACGACATCCTCGGCGCCGCACCGCGTGACGATCCCGGCTCGGTCCGGGACGGCTGAACGGTGACGGCCCCGGTCAGTGGGCCTGAAGGTCGGCGGTGATCGCGCCGGTCAATCGGATCAGATCCGCGGGTGCCACCGCCACGTCCCAGCCGCGTTGCCCAGCGCTGCACAACACCCGGTCGAGGCCCAGCGCCGAGGCGTCCACCACCGTCGGCAATGCTTTGCGCTGCCCGAACGGCGAGATCCCGCCCAGCACGTAACCGGTCGCCCGCTGCGCCGCCGCCGGGTCGGCCATGGCGGCCTTGGGCACTTCCAGCGCAGCGGCGACCGCCTTCAGCGACAGCTTCGCCGGCACCGGCAGCACCGCGACCGCCAGCCCGTGCGGGACAGCGACCACCAGC
Organism: Mycolicibacter heraklionensis; assembly: GCF_019645815.1. Lineage (NCBI taxonomy): Bacteria > Bacillati > Actinomycetota > Actinomycetes > Mycobacteriales > Mycobacteriaceae > Mycobacterium > Mycobacterium heraklionense. The sequence goes on along the minus strand of NZ_CP080997.1, from coordinate 3,533,324 downwards.
GTCTTGAAGATCTGCTCGGGCCGCACACCGTCCGGACCCGCGGCGGCAAGCTGCGCAACGGCTTCGGCTCCGAAGCCGCGCTGGTCCGGCTCGTGCCGGTAACGCAGCACCTCATGGGGCACCTGCGCCGCGATCAGGGCCGCGATAGCTCGGGTTGCCGCGCGACTCACCGCGCCAGGATACGGACCGGAAATAGCGCCATGGCCGACGCTGTTGAGTAAGGCAGTTCGTGTGGCCGCTGCGCCACGCCCTCGATCACGGCCCTAGGATCGGAAAGGAGTCGCCGATGTCAACGGCGATCGGTCTGCTGGAACGCGAGCTATCGGCTGGGCTGGTTGTGGGCACCGCGACAGAAGGGACAGCGGCGATCGAGATGGCTGACGGCGTGAGTGCGTCCGGTACCGAAACCGAAGCATCGACGGAGACAACGGCCCCGGTGCGTTCCGATGAGACCGACGAGCAGCTGACCGCACGGTTCGAACGCGACGCGATCCCCATGCTCGATCAGCTCTACGGCGGCGCGCTGCGCATGACGCGCAATCCCGCCGACGCCGAGGACCTGCTGCAGGAGACCATGGTCAAGGCCTACGCGGGGTTCCGCTCGTTTCGGGAGGGCACCAACCTCAAGGCGTGGCTATACCGCATCCTGACCAACACCTACATCAACAGCTACCGCAAGAAGCAGCGCACGCCCGCCGAATACCCGACCGACGAGATCACCGACTGGCAGCTGGCGGCCACCGCCGAACACTCCTCGACGGGTCTGCGCTCGGCGGAGGTGGAGGCATTGGAGACGCTGCCCGACACTGAGATCAAAGAGGCACTGCAGCAGCTTCCCGAAGAGTTCCGGATGGCGGTCTACTACGCCGACGTCGAAGGATTCCCGTACAAGGAGATCGCCGAGATCATGGATACGCCGATCGGCACGGTGATGTCGCGTCTGCACCGCGGCAGACGACAGTTGCGCAGTCTGCTGGCCGATGTGGCCCGCGACCGTGGATTCATCCGCGACGGCCAGGCTCCCGAGGGGGTGTCGTCGTGACCGAGCACCCGCGGGACTGCAATACGCCGCCGGCAGCCGGCGAAACCCACACCGATTGTTCCGAGGTGATCGCCGAAGTATGGACGTTGCTGGACGGCGAATGCACGGCCGAGACCAAGGCCAAACTGCGCCGGCACCTCGAGGAATGCCCGGGATGTCTGCGGCACTACGGTGTCGAGGAACGGATCAAGACGCTGATCGCCCGCAAATGCAGTGGCGACAAGGCTCCGTCACGTCTCTATGAACGGGTGCGGCTGGAGATCAGCCGGACCACGATCGTCCGGACGTTCCCCGCGGGGGACTAGGCCACGTTGCGTGAGAAAACCGCCCGGGCTCGATGAGCCTGGGCGGTTTTGTCGGTAAGCCTCATGCCTCGCGGACGCAGCCTGCCGTCGTCGAGCCGAGGTCGGGTCAGGTTGGCCGGCGAGGTTTATACGGACTTCGAGCCGCAGTTGGGTCGCTTGCCGTGGTTGGCTTTGCTGTGCTTACGATCGCGCTTCTTGCGGCCTCGCTTGGCCATGGTGGCTCCTCCTAGCAGACATTCCGGCTGATCAGTCTCTCACACGACGGGGTGTGGCAATAATCGCGCGGATGACCGGTCTGGGCGAGCCGCAAATCACGGTCGATTATCCTTATTTTCGGACTTTTTATTCCTTCTTCGGACTTTAATCGGGCCGCGGCCGGCCGTCGGGGCGAATCCGACGGCCGGCTCGCCGCCGCCTCAGTGCACGGAGAAGGTCCGTGCGCCCGCGAGAGTCTGCGGTACCAGCGCCGGCGGAGTCGGCGGGGCCGGCGGGGTCTCGAGCGCGGGCGTCCCCGCCATGGGGGTACCGGGCGGAGTCAGCGAACTGACGTCGGTCGGCATGATCGAACCCACCCCGGGCACCACGCGGTTGAGCATGCCGTTGAGCACCTGCAGGAAGGAGTTCGCGGCGTTCACGCCCGCCGCTGAGCTTCCTGCGGCCGGTCCGGGCATGCCCAGCGGGCTGGGGGTGCCCAGCGGGCTGGGCACGCCGAGTGGGCTGGGGGTACCAAGCGGGGCCGGGGTGCCGAGGGGGGCCGGGGTGCCGAGCGGGGCCGGAATCGGCATGGGGTCATCGACCAGCGCCGGGGCCGCTTTGGCGGACGCGACACCGAATCCGAGCGTGGCCAGCGTCATCGCGCCGGCGCAGATCAAGGTCAGACGCACTCGTGGCTGGGCAAAACGGTTTACAAACAACGCGCTACTCCTCAAGTTCGATCTCGACTTGTGCCGCGTCACGGCGATTTCGTCACGCGTTCAAAACACTCGAGTAACGGTGCTATGCAATTGTCACAGCAGAAACACGACACGATCACGGATCGAACTCTCTACATCCTCTTATTTATCTTGGAGTTCGCTTACCCGAGCGCCCCGCCGGGGGCCTGACGGGGTTGTGGTTCGATAGGGCCTAGCTTTTTGGATGTACGCAATCGTCGACTGGGTGATGAACGAGGTGAAGATGGCCGAGGACGTTCGCGCGGAGATCGTGGCCAGCGTGCTCGAAGTCGTGGTCCACGAGGGCGACCAGATCAACGAGGGCGACACCGTGGTGCTGCTGGAGTCGATGAAGATGGAGATCCCGGTGCTGGCCGAGACTGCGGGCACCGTCAGCAAGGTAGCCGTGCAGGTCGGTGACGTGATCCAGGCCGGCGATCTGATCGCCGTGATCAGCTGATCGCAGCCGGCGTGAACGGCGCAATCTAGCCGATGTCCACACTCGGTGACCTGCTTGCCGAACACACCGTTTTGCCGGGCAGCGCGGTGGACCACCTGCATGCCGTGGTCGGGGAGTGGCAACTGCTGGCGGACTTGTCGTTTGCCGACTACCTGATGTGGGTGCGCCGCGATCTGGACGCCGGCGGTGCACTGGTTTGCGTGGCGCAGTGCCGGCCCAATACCGCGCCCACGGTGCTGCTCAGCGACGCCGTCGGCACCGTCGTCGCCCCGGAGTGGATACCGCTGGCGGTCGCGGCTTTCGAGTCCGGGGTGATTGGGCGGGAAGGCATTGCCGGACAACGCAATATGGAGGCGGTACCGGTACGCCACGGCGACCAGATCGTGGCCGTGCTGACCCACCAGACCGCGTTGACGGGCGGCCGCGAGTCCAGCCGGTTGGAAGCCGCCTATTTGGATTGCGCGGCCGACCTGGTGCACATGCTCTCCGAGGGCACCTTCCCCGACGTCGGTGACATCGCGGTGTCGCGCTCGAGTCCGCGGGTCGGAGACGGCTTCATCCGGCTGGCCGTCGACGGCACGGTCCGTTACGCCAGCCCGAACGCGGTGTCGGCCTACCACCGCATGGGCCTGGCCGCCGAGCTGGCCGGCCACGACCTGGTCGCGGTCACCCGGCCGCTGATCTCCGACCCGTTCGAGGCGCACGAGCTGGCCGAACATGTCCGTGAGTCGCTGTCCGGCGGGTCGAGCATGCGGTTCGAAGTCGACGCGGCCGGAGCGGTGGTGCTGCTGCGCACCCTGCCGCTGATCGTGCATGGCCAGCCGGCCGGGGCGGCGGTCCTGGTTCGCGACGTCACCGAGGTGAAGCGCCGCGACCGCGCGCTGCTTTCGAAGGACGCGACCATTCGAGAGATCCATCATCGGGTGAAGAACAACCTGCAGACCGTGGCGGCGTTGCTACGGCTACAGGCCCGCCGCACGGCCAGCACCGAAGGACGCGAGGCGCTACTGGAGTCGGTGCGGCGGGTGTCGTCGATCGCACTGGTCCACGAAGCGCTGTCGATGTCGGTCGACGAGGTGGTGAACCTTGACAAAGTGATCGACCGGATCCTGCCGATGATGAATGACGTTGCCAGCGTGGATATGCCGATCCATGTCGCCCGGATCGGGTCGATCGGCTCGCTGGACGCCGACCGGGCGACCGCGTTGATCATGGTGATCACCGAACTGGTGCAGAACGCGATCGAGCACGCCTTTTCCGCGGACGCAGACCGCCGTGCCGTGACGATCCGTGCCGAACGCTCGGCGCGTTGGCTCGACGTCGTGGTCCACGACGACGGTCACGGGTTGCCCGAAGGGTTCCGGCTGGAAACCTCTGACCGGCTCGGCCTGCAGATCGTCAACACGCTGGTGTCAGCGGAGCTCAACGGCTCGCTGACCGCCCAAGACGCGCCGGGCGGCGGGACCGAGATGGTGCTGCGTATCCCGGTCGGCGGTCGCCGCCTCCGTCAGGCGTGGTAAGACGACCCAGCCCGACACAAAACGACGCGGCCCCGACCAGGTCGGGGCCGCGTCGTCGTCGATCTGAGGGTCAGACCCCGCTGCGCGCCCGGGTGCGAGCGTTGCGACGCTTGAGCGCACGCCGCTCGTCTTCGCTCATGCCGCCCCACACGCCGGCGTCCTGGCCGGTCTCCAGCGCCCAGGTCAGGCACTCGGTGACCACCGAGCAACGGGTGCAGACCTGCTTAGCGGAAGCAATCTGGGCGAGAGCCGGCCCGCTGTTTCCCACCGGGAAGAACAGCTCCGGGTCCTCGTCGCGACAGACCGCCTTGTGGCGCCAATCCATAGGTCTCCAACTCCTTACTTTGCGCGCAGCGAGGTGCGCTATTGCTTTTCGGCTCTTATAAGCGGCGCAAGAAATCAGTACGGCTTGCATCCGATCGCTCGATCGTTTCACAGCCTGGACAGATGTCAAGGGTGCGCTTTATCACGTGGCCAACGTCACGTTTGCGCGGGGCTGCTCCCAGCGCGCCGGCGCGGATGTACTACAGTGGACCTAACTGTGCGCTCATCGAGCAATTTGAGCGCTATCTCCGCAGGTCAGCGGGATTTCTTTGCCGGAGGGGCGACGACGCTCAGCGCGTCGGGAACCGCACGGAACGTCATCGTGGTACGCAGCCCGAGATATTCGCCATCGATTTGAGTCGCGATCGGTGTGTCGCCCGCGTCCACCCGCAGCGCGGCCACGTCGTCGTCGCGGATGAGCTGTTTGGCGCGCAGCTTCGGTCGTTTCGACAGCATCTGCCGGACCAGCCTCAGCGTGGGTACAACCTTCATGCTGGTGGTCGCGAACACGCCCATTCCCGACTCAAAGGTGGTGTCGGGGTTGGTCCATACGCACCGCTCGTCGGCATAGGTCCACGGGGCGCAGTTCGAGACGAACACGAAATGCACCCCTTCGACCGGCTGGTCGTCGCCCAGTTGCAGCGTCAGCGTCGGCGCGCGGCGGGTGGTCGCCAGCACCGCGGGGACCGCCGCGCGGATATAGCGCAGCGCGGTGACGGCGTGGCCCTTCTCGCGTTCGGCTTCCACCGCGGCCACCACCTCGCCGTCGACGCCCATCCCGGCGTTGAGGACCGACCACCGCTCGCCGCAGTCGATGAGGCCGATCCGGCGCCACACCGGGTCGCCCCCGGGGGGGTTGATCAGCTCGATGAGCTGGTTGGTGGCGGCGATCGGGTCGGCCGCGATGCCCAGCGAACGGGCGAACACGTTCGCCGATCCGCCGGGCACCACCGCTACCGCGGGCAGGTGTGCCGGCGGCGGCGAACCAGGTGTCCCGAGCAGGCCGTTCACCACGCCGTGCACGGTTCCGTCGCCACCGTGCGCGATGACCAGCTCGATGCCGTCCCGGCACGCGGCCTGACTGATCTCGATGGCGTGACCGCGATAGTCGGTGTGCACCACGGTCAGGTCGAGTCGGCTCTTGAGCGCGTGGGCGAGTAGGTCTCGACCGGCCGGCGTAGTGGATGTGGCATTGGGGTTGACGATCAGCACGGCACGCACGGGGTATCAGTCTATGGGCAACCGGGAGATGGGATCGGGTGGCTACGCTGGCGGCGTGAAAGCCGTCGCTGACTCACCGCGTGCTGTATTCGGCGCGGGCCTGATCGTCGCAGTGCAGGGCGCGGCCGCGCTGGCAGTCGCGGTGGTGCTGGTGCTGCGGGCACTGGCCGGTGCGGATCAGCATGACGCCAACGGCTACGGCACCGCGGCGTGGTTCGCGCTGGTTGGCGCCGCCGTCTCGGCAGCCGGTTGGGCGCTGCTACGCGGCCGGCGGGTCGGGCGCGGCATGGCGGTGTTCGCCAATCTGCTCCTGCTGCCGGTCGCCTGGTATCTGGGGGTGGGTTCACACCGCTGGGGCTACGGTGTCGTGGTCGGCGTGGCGGCCGTGGCGGTGCTCGCGGCGTTGTTCAGTCCGGCGGCGCTGCGCTGGGCGGAACGACGCCCATAGCCGACAGGATCGTGCCGAACTTCGTCACGGTTTCGGCCAGTTCCTCGTCCGGGTCGGATTCGGCGACGATCCCGCCGCCGGCATGGGCCAGCGCGGATCGGCGGTCGGCGGACAGTTGTGCGCAGCGGATCGAAACCACCCATCGGCCGTCGCCGTCGGCGTCGCACCAGCCGACCGCGCCGGCGTAAAAGCCCCGGTCGCCCTCCAGCTCGGTGATGAGGTCGACCGCGGCGCCGGTCGGTACCCCGCCGACGGCGGCCGTCGGGTGCAGTGCCAGCGCCAAATCCAGCGCGGTGGTGGCGGTGTCGCGCAACCGGCCGCTGATGGGCGTGTTCAGGTGCCACACCGCGGCGGTGCTGCTGAGCTGCGGCGCCGGCGCGACGTCGAGGTCGGTGCACAGTGGCTCGAGGGCCGCACGCAGCTGGTCGACGACCAGCTGATGCTCGTGGCGGTTCTTGCCGGACTCGGCCAGCGCGGCCCCGTTGGCGGCGTCGATTTTCCCGTCGGGGGAGCGCGGCGCCGAACCGGCGAAGGGCCGGCAGGTCACGCGGTCTCCGTCGCGGGCGACCAACAACTCCGGGCTGGCGCCGACCAGCACCGCGCCGGCGTAGCCTTCCCCGGCCGCACTCAGGTCGACCAGATAGCCGTAGCCGCTCGGGTCAGCGGCGACCAACCGGCGCAGCACGGTGCCGGCATCCAGCGGGGCGTCGGCGGCCAGGCGCAGCCCGCGGGCCAGCACCACCTTGTGTAGGGCGCTGCGCGGGGCGGTCAGCTCCGCCAGGGCCCGGCAGATCCGGGCGCGGTGCTCGTCGGGAGGCGGAATCTGCGCGACGACACGGACCGCCGGCAGCGCCGCGCCGGGCGCCAGCGGCAGCGCGTCGTCGCGCCGCACCCCCTGGGGGACGAACAGGGCCGCCGCGGCATCCGGGCGGAAAGGTAACGCGCCCACCACTATCGATGCGTCGCCAGCAGACAGTGCGGCTTGGGCGGCGGCGACATCGGCGAACCCGGTTGTCATCGCGTCGGCTGACAGTGTCCCGGCGGGTCCGGAAAGCACAAATGCCGGCGTTGTCGACGACAGCGGTTCGGGCGGCGGCGTCCTCAAAGTCCGGAGGCTTTCGGCCCGGTCAGCCCGAGTGCGACGAGCTGGCGCACCCCATGCTCGAACCCACAGACGGCCAGTGACGCCACGGCCATCCCGAACCGCGCTCCGTCGGCCAACGGCAGCTCGAGCCAACGGGCGATCACCGCCCGGGAGAAGTGGCCGTGTCCGACGAAAACCACGTCACGCGAGGCGAGTTGCCGCAGTGCGACCGCAACCATCCGGTCGGCGCGATCGCTGACCTGCGCCACCGTCTCACCGCCGGCACTGCCGTGCGTCCAGATCAGCCAGTCGGATTCGGTCTGGCGGATCTGCGCGGTGGTCAGCCCTTCGTAGCGGCCGTAGTCCCACTCGGCGAGGTCGTCGGAGATCTCATCGACGTGCAGTCCGGCCAGCTCGGCGGAGATCTGGGTGCGGCGGCGCGGGCTGCAGATCACCAGCGGGTTGTCCAGCGCAAGCTCGGCCAGTGTCGCGCGGGCGGCGACGGCTTGGCGCCGGCCCACCTCGGTCAACTCCAGATCGGTGCGCCCGGTGTGCCGACCGCATTGGGACCACTCGGTTTCGCCGTGACGCAGCAGCAGAAGTCGGTGCTCCTCGATCCCCACGCCCGTCGATTCTGCCCGACGGCGGACATCGGCGGGCGTTTGGTGCTTCGGGGAGCCAAGCCGTGCCAGTATGTCGGTGTGACGGGGATGCGGATCTTGGCGGTTGCCAACCAGAAAGGCGGCGTGGCCAAGACCACGACGGTGGCGTCGCTGGGTGCGGCGATGGCCGAACTGGGCCGGCGGGTGTTGCTGGTCGACCTCGACCCGCAGGGCTGCCTGACCTTCTCCCTGGGACATGACCCCGACAAGCTGCCGGTGTCGGTGCACGAAGTGCTGCTCGGTGACGTGGAACCCAACACGGCATTGGTGCCGACCGCCGAGGGGATGACGTTGCTGCCGGCCAACATCGACCTGGCCGGCGCCGAGGCGATGCTGCTGATGCGGGCCGGCCGGGAGTACGCCCTGCAGCGGGCACTGGCCAAACTGGAAGACGAGTTCGATGTGGTGGTCATCGACTGCCCGCCGTCACTGGGTGTGCTGACCCTCAACGGTCTCACGGCGGCCGGTGAGGTGATCGTGCCGCTGCAGTGCGAGACCTTGGCCCATCGCGGTGTCGGCCAATTCCTGCGCACCGTCGCCGATGTCCAGCAGATCACCAACCCGAAGCTGCGCCTGCTGGGAGCCTTGCCGACGCTCTACGACTCGCGCACCACCCACAGCCGCGACGTGCTGCTCGACATCGCCGACCGCTACGACCTGCCGGTGCTGGCCCCGCCGATCCCGCGGACGGTGCGTTTCGCCGAGGCCAGCGCATCGGGTGCGTCGGTGATCGCCGCGCGCAAAAACAAGGGCGCGCAGGCCTATCGGCAGCTGGCCGAGGCGTTGCTCAAGTACTGGAAGAACGGCAAGACGCTGCCCACCTTCACCCCCGAGGTCTAGCCCCTTCTTGCGCGACGGTGCGCGTCTGCACGCCGACACGCCGGTCCGCGAGGTACAACTGTGCACCCTCGCGCGGGCGGATTTGGGCCGCCATCAACCCAGCGCGACCACGGTGTCGCCGCGCTGCTCCAGCACCGTCGGCCCCGACACCGCCGGAAACACCGCTGAGACCCCGGGCGGGCGGCTGACCGGGATGATCCGTTCGGCAGCGCCGGTGTTCTGGTCGAAGACGCCGACCCCGTCGGTCACCGGGATCAGCAGACGCCCGGCCATCGCCGCAGCCGGTCCCAGCGGAACCGCGGCGCCGGAGCGCGGAACGGTATAGCGGTAGGCCAGGGTTCCGGAGTCGAACACCATCACGGCATCGCCGGTCCACCAGCAGATCAACCCGGTGGGCCGCGATACCGGCAGGGCGGCGCTGTCGGGAGTGGGCTTGGCCGGCAGCAGAGTCTTGGCGATCGTGCTGCCGGTCTGGTCGACCACCTCGATCCGCGGCTGCGGGGTGGGCAGATAGACCGCGGTGTTGGCGCCGGCGTCCGAGTCGGTCACCGCAAGCACCCGGGCGCCGGAGTCGGCGGTCACGCCGTGCTCTGGGACGTGCTGGGTCTCCGGCTCGTCTTCTTCCTTCCCCGCGCGCAGCAGGGTCAGTTGCAGGTCGGTTTGGCCCGCACAAGCCTCCAAAACCGAGACCGCCGACGAGGCCGCCGCTGCCGAGACCAGGGTGCAGCCCTGTCCCCGGCCGCGCGCCGACGGTTTCACCCGGGCATCGATTTCCCCGTAGGACAGCACCCGGACCAGGTCCGAACGCCACAGTTCCAGGCGGGTGGAACCGGCAGAGAGCACCGCGCTGCCTTCGGAGGTGATCCGCACGGCCCGGTCGGCGTAGCCGGTTCGGGCCGGTCCGCGCAGGCCGTCGGCGGCCACGATCGAGCTGACCTGGCCGCAGCCGCGGGAGTCCGGATACACCGCGACGGCGTAACGGTAGATCCAGGACACCCCGCACAGGTCGACGTCGCGGGAGTAGCTCCAGCGCTCCTCCCCGGTGACCGGGTCACGCCCGCTCATCCGAGGGCCGTCGCCGGTGATCACCGTGCCGGAGACCAGCACCGGGGCCCACGTTGCCGGGCTGGCCGCTGTCCACAGCTGGGACAGCGCCGCGGGCACCATCGCGGCCGACGGGGGATTGGTCGCCGAGTCCGATGCCGGCCGGCTGACCGTGGCGCGGGCATCGCTGGTCCACCAGATGACCACTCCGACGACGACGATCACGACCGCGATCAGCGCCGCCGCGACCAGATCACCGGAGGTGCGGCGCTCGGGTCGCACCATCTCAGCGGCCCAGCTCAGCTGCCGTTCGCGGCAGTGGCCGCGGTCTTGTTCGGGCGACGGCGGCGACGACGACGCGGCGTACTGGGCCCGGTGGGCTCGGAGGTGGCGGCGGTGCCGGTCTCACCCGCCTCGAGGCTCTGCGACGCGCCGTCGGCCGTGCTCGCCTGACCGCCGCCTCGGGTGCGCCGCCGTGACCTGGTGGCGTTGCGGGGCGCCCGCTGGCGGTCCGCCGCGGTCTCGCGGGTCTCGTCCTCGGATCGCTTGGCCGGTGCCCGGCGTGCCTTGCCGATGGAGCCGCTGGCGTCGGTGGGAATGTTCAGCTCGGTGAACAGGTGCGGGGAGCTGGAATAGGTCTCCGACGGGTCCGGGCAGCACAGGTTGAGGGCCTTGTCGATCAGCGTCCAGCGGGGCAGCTCGTCCCAGTCGACCAGGGTGACGGCGACGCCGGTCTTGCCGGCGCGTCCGGTGCGGCCGATACGGTGCACGTAGGTCTTCTCGTCGTCGGGGCACTGGTAGTTGATGACGTGCGTGACGTCGTCGATGTCGATGCCGCGAGCGGCCACATCGGTGGCCACCAGCACGTCGATGTCGCCGGTGCGGAACGCCTTGAGTGCCTTCTCACGGGCTACCTGGTTGAGGTCGCCGTGCACTGCGCCCACTTTGAACCCGCGCTCATTGAGGTCGTCGGCGACCTTCTGGGCGGTCCGCTTGGTGCGGGTGAAGATCATCGTGGCGCCGCGGCCGCGGGCCTGCAGCACCCGCGCCACCAGTTCCGCCTTGTCCAGCGCGTGGGCCCGGTAGACGAACTGCTCGGTGGCGTCGTGCACGGCCGAGGAGTGCGGCGCCTCGGCGCGGATGTGGGTGGGCTGGTTCATGAAGCTGCGGGCCAGCGTGATGATCGGCCCCGGCATGGTGGCCGAGAACAGCATCGACTGCCGGTCGTCGGGGATGCGGGAGAGGATGCGCTCGATGTCGGGCAAGAAGCCCAGGTCCAGCATTTCGTCGGCTTCGTCGAGCACCAGCACCGACAGGCCGCCCAGCTGCAGGTGTCCCTGCTGGGCCAGGTCGAGCAGCCGGCCCGGGGTGCCCACCACCACGTCGGCGCCGGCCTGCAGTGCTTCGATCTGCGGTTCGTAGGGCCGGCCGCCGTAGATGGCCTGCACCGACAGGGGACGGTCTCCGGCGGTCAGGTATTTGGCCGCGTCGGCCAGGTCACCGGAGACCTGGATGCACAGCTCACGGGTGGGTACCACGACCAAGGCCCGGGGCGCCCCGGTCAGCGGCCGGTCCGGGCTGGTGGTGACCCGCTGCAGCAGCGGGATGCCGAAGCCGTAGGTCTTGCCCATGCCGGTGCGGGCCTGGCCGATCAAGTCATCGCCGGCCAGGGCCAGCGGCAGCGTCAGCTCCTGGATCGCGAAAGCGTGCTCGATACCGTCCTCGGCGAGTGCGCGGACGATCTCGTCGCGAACGCCCAGTTCGGCGAAGCTCGGAGGGGTGGTGGGGACGGTGGTGGAGATCAGTGGGGTCATGCGCGGGCAGATGCCTTTCGAAGTCGGCGCGGTATGTCAGTCGATCGCGGTGCGGGTCGGGGCGCACACACCGGAGACGGTCGATACTTGGCCCAAAATCGAAGGCACCGTCGGGGGCCCTGCACTCGGCGAGGAGGCGGGCCAACCGCGTGTACGCACATTGCGCGGCAGCGCCGAATAGGCACTGCCTGGCCTCATACTACCTGGTCGGGCCGGGCAGCGGGCCATCGGCGCGGAACGCCTACAGTGTGGTGATGAATTCGGTTCCCTCGGCCGACCCGGTGGCGCAGACTTCCCAGCCGCGGCTTTCGGCTGATCATCCCGGCGTCAACGAGCTTTTCGCGGCGCTGGCCTACGGCGAGGTGGCCGCGTTCTACCGGCTCACCGACGAGGCCCGCATGGCGCCCGACCTGCGCGGCCGGATCTCGATGGCGGCGATGGCTGCCGCGGAGATGGGCCACTTCGAACTGCTGCGTGAAGCCCTCGAAGGTCGCGGTGTCGACGTGGTCGCGGCGATGTCGAAATACGCTACCGCCCTTGACAATTACCATCGGCTGACGATGCCCAGCACCTGGCTGGAGGCATTGGTCAAGACCTACATCGGCGACGCGATGGCCGCGGACTTCTACCTGCAGATCGCCGACGGGCTCCCCGACGAGGTGGCCGACGTGGTGCGCGCGGTGCTCGCCGAGACCAAGCACTCGCAGTTCGTCGTCGACGAGGTGCGCGGCGCGGTCACGGCCAGCGCCAAACAACGCAGCCGGCTGGCGTTGTGGTCGCGCCGTCTGCTCGGTGAGGCGATCACCCAGGCCCAGTACGTGTTGGCCGACCGGGACGAACTCGTCGATCTGGTGGTGTCGGGGGCAGCCGGGCTGGCCCAGCTGGCCGGGTTCTTCGATCGCCTCCAACACACCCACGACGAGCGCATGCGCGAGCTGGGACTCGCCTAGCGGGCGACCGGCGCCGGTATCGCCGAGGGCGAACGGCCGGTGCGCACCAACCCGGTGCCCGTCCACTAGCCTGCTTAGCAACGCCCAACGCAAACGAAAGGGGCCGGCGTGGAGGTCAAGATCGGGGTCACCGACAGCGCGCGCGAACTGGTCATCACCAGTGCGCAGACGCCCGATGAAGTCGAAAAGCTGGTCGCCGCCGCGTTGGGTAAGGGCGCAGAGAGCGCGGGACTGCTGTCCCTCACGGACGAGAAGGGCCGCCGATTCCTGGTGCAGGCCGCCAAGATCGCCTATGTGGAGATCGGTGTTGCCGACAGTCGGCGGGTCGGTTTCGGGATCGGTGCCGACGCCGCTACCGGTGCCAATTCCTCTTAACGGTTAAGCGGCACGTGTGACAGGCCGCCCCAGGCGAACGCCACCGTCCCGTCGACGGCGTCTTCCTTGGAGATCGGGCGGTCACTGTCCAGCCAGTACCGGGCGCAGTCCACGCTGATCGCGACCAAACCCACCGCGACCATCCGGGCGCGGTGCGGGTCCAGGCCGGAGTCGTGGCTGACCAGGTCGAAAATCGCGTCGATGCACGACTCGGTGGCTACCCGCACCTGGACCGCGACCTGCGGTTCGGCCACGTTGTCGTTCTCGAAGATCAGCCGGTAGCCCTGGCTGTCATGCTCGATGAAGTCGAAGAAGGCCTGCACCGCCGACCGCAGCCGCTGGCGGTTGTCGGTGGTGGTGCGCAGTGCCTGGCGGACACCGGAGACCAGGTTCTCCACGTGCCGGGCCAGCACCGCCAGGTACAGCTCCAGCTTCGACGCGAAGTGCTGGTAGAGGATCGGTTTGCTGACACCGGCCCGCTCGGCGATCTCATCCATGCCGGCGGCGTGGTAGCCGCGGTCGACGAATACATCACTGGCGGCGATCAGCAGCTGACCGCGGCGCTCGTCGCGGGGCAGTCGGCTGCCCCGGCGACCGCCGGCAGCCGACGCCTTGGCGCCGCCCGAGCTGCGGCCCGTCGACTTGGCGGCGTCCCGCTCGGCCGTGTCGATCGGTTTGCTCATCGACTCCTCAATCCGGTTCGGCCGGCCGCCGGGATCAGGTACTCGACGGTCGGTGCGTGAGAGCGAGACTACGCGCTGCGCCCGTCACATCCACCAGCGACATCCGTCAATCGGCTGCCGATCGCCATTTCGAACCCCTCGCGGCACCCCTCCTGGCGTGCCGCAGAGTCCCAGCTCGCGGACCTTGTGCCATTCTGGGACGGTGACCTACGACCCGGGGCGGAGCGGCGGCGGTCGAGCCCCGGTGCTACGGGATCGCTTCCGCGAGCCCCTGCGCGCCCAGCGTGACCCGCTCGCGGCCGGCGCCGGGCGGCTGCGGTCCGACCGTGATGTGCACCGCCAGTGGCGCAAGCAGACCTGGCTGGGCAGGTTCGTGTCCACCTACGGCTGGCGCGCCTATGCGCTACCGGTGCTCATGGCGCTCACCGTCGTGGTGGTCTATCAGACCGTGACCGGCACGGGAGTGCGTACTCACGCCGCCGACGAGTCGGTTCAGGGCCCGCCGACGATCGGATCGTCGGGCACATCGATCATCGGTGCGCCGCCGCGCGGCCTCACCGAGTTCGACGTCAACCTGCCGACCGGAGTGCTGCCCAACGGCGGTCCGTTCACCGAAGCGGGTGACATGACCTGGCACGTCATACCGGGCACGGAGCCGGCATTCGGACAGGGCACCGAGAAGGTGTTCGCCTACACCATCGAGGTGGAGAACGGCATCGACACCACCGCGTTCGGCGGCGACGAGGCATTCGCCCGGATGGTCGACCAGACCCTGCGCAACCCCAAGGGATGGACGCACACCCCGCAGATCGGGTTCGTGCGGGTCGACGCTGCGGGTCCGATTGCCCCGGATTTCCGGATTTCGCTGACCTCGCCGATCACGGTCCGGGAGGGCTGCGGCTACGAGATTCCGCTGGAAGCGTCCTGCTACAACCCGTCCTACGGGGCAAGGTCGGAGCCGCGGGTCTTCATCAACGAAGCCCGCTGGGTTCGCGGTGCCGTGCCCTTTCAGGGCGACATCGGGTCCTACCGGCAATACCTGATCAACCACGAGGTCGGTCACGCCCTCGGCTACCAGCACCATGAACCGTGTGAGAGGCAGGACGGGCTGGCGCCGGTGATGATGCAGCAGACGTTCGGCACCTCCAATGACGACGCGGCGAAGTTCGACCCGGACTGGGTCAAGCCCGACGGAAAGACCTGCCGTTTCAACCCCTGGCCGTCCCCGATCGCCTGAGCCGGCCAAGCTGCCCCACGGGAAGCTTCACGCGCGGTTTGTCGTTGCCCCCACCAGCTGCTGTGATGGGTTGGCGGACGCGACGTTGAGGAGATTGCCCGGTGCCGATATCACTGCCGCCGCTGGTGGAACCGGCCGGCGAGCTGACCAGGGATGAAGTAGCGCGCTACAGCCGCCACCTGATCATTCCCGACGTCGGCGTGCAGGGGCAGAAACGACTCAAGAACGCCCGCGTGCTGGTGATCGGCGCCGGGGGACTGGGCGCGCCGACGCTGCTGTACCTGGCGGCCGCCGGCGTCGGCACCCTCGGGATCGTCGACTTCGATGTGGTCGAAGAGTCGAACCTGCAGCGCCAGGTCATCCACGGGGTCTCCGACATCGGCCGTGCCAAAGCCGAGAGCGCCCGTGACTCGATCGCCGAGGTCAACCCGCTGGTACGGGTGCAGCTGCACCAGGTGCGGCTGGATCGGTCCAACGCCGTCGACCTGTTCGCGCAGTACGACCTGATCCTGGACGGCACCGACAACTTCGCCACCCGCTACCTGGTCAACGACGCGGCGGTGTTGGCGCACAAGCCCTACATCTGGGGGTCGATCTACCGCTTCGAGGGCCAGGTGTCGGTGTTCTGGGAGGACGCCCCGGCCGATGAGGCCGGCAATGAGCGCGGCCTGAACTACCGCGATCTGTACCCCGAGCCCCCGCCGCCGGGAATGGTGCCGTCGTGCGCCGAGGGCGGTGTGCTCGGGGTGCTGTGCGCCTCGATCGGGTCGGTGATGGGCACCGAAGCGATCAAGCTGATCACCGGCATCGGAGAACCGCTGCTGGGGCGGCTGATGATCTACGACGCCCTGGAGATGAGCTACCGCACCATTGCGATCCGCAAGGATCCCGCCACGCCCAAGATCACCGAGTTGATCGACTACGACGCGTTCTGCGGTGCGGTCTCCGAGGAGGCGGCCGCAGCGGCCGCCGGGTCCACGATCACCCCGGCCGAGCTGCGCGAGCTGCTCGACTCCGGGCAACCGCTGGCACTGATCGACGTGCGCGAGCCGGGCGAGTGGGCGATCAACCGTATCGAGGGTGCACAGCTGGTCCCGCAGTCGACGATCAACACCGGTGAGGGCCTGGCGAAGCTGCCGCAGGACCGAATGTCGGTGCTGTACTGCAAGACCGGTGTCCGCTCGGCCCAGGCCCTAGCCGCCCTGAAGAAGGCCGGGTTTGGCAACGCGGTCCATCT
The DNA here is from genome assembly GCF_019645815.1 of Mycolicibacter heraklionensis. NCBI lineage: Bacteria > Bacillati > Actinomycetota > Actinomycetes > Mycobacteriales > Mycobacteriaceae > Mycobacterium > Mycobacterium heraklionense. The sequence continues at coordinate 3,517,146 of NZ_CP080997.1, read as the reverse complement.
GCAGGGGGGAATTGTGGCCTGGGCCAAGCAGATGCAGCCCGACATGGTCATGTACTGAGCGCTATAGCTCGGACGAGCCCCCGCCAATAGCGGTGACCCGCCGCGCCCGGCTCCGCCGTGCTTGCGATCACCGCGGTTAGTCTTATCGCGTGACCATCGAGCCGCCGCCCGAACATGTGCTGGCGACGTTCGGTATTCGTAACGTTTCGCCCACACCGCTCGGTGCCGGCTGGGAAGACGGCTGGAAATGCGGGGAAGTGGTCCTGTCGATGGTCGCCGACCATGCCCGGGCCGCGTGGTCGGCGAAAGTCCGCGAGACCCTGTTCGCGGACGGCATCCGATTGGCCCGCCCGGTGCGCTCCACCGACGGACGTTACGTGGTGTCGGGCTGGCGAGCCGACACCTTCGTCGGCGGCAGCCCCGAGCCGCGCCATGACGAGGTGGTGTCGGCGGCGGTCCGGCTGCACGAAGCCACCTCCAAGTTGGAGCGGCCCCGTTTCTTGACCCAGGCGCCGGTGGCGCCGTGGGCTGACGTCGACGTGTTCATCGCCGCGGACCGGGCGGCCTGGGAGGAGCGTCCGTTCGCCTCGCTGCAGGCCGGTGCCCGGCTGGCCCCGGGCTCGGTGGACGGCCAGCGGTCGATCGACCTGATCAACCAGCTGGCGACCTTGCGCAAACCCACCAAGAGCCCCAGTCAGTTGGTGCACGGCGACTTGTACGGCACGGTGCTGTTCTCCGGCGCCGCGGCGCCCGGCGTCACCGACATCACACCCTACTGGCGACCGGCCTCGTGGGCCGCCGGGGTGGTGGTGGTGGATGCCCTGTCGTGGGGTGATGCCGACGACGGGCTGATCGAACGCTGGGAAACACTGCCCGAGTGGCCGCAGATGTTGCTGCGCGCGTTGATGTTCCGGCTTGCCGTACACGCGCTGCATCCGCGTTCGACCGAGGAGGCGTTTCCCGGGCTGGCCCGCACTGCGGCGCTGGTGCGGCTGGCGCTCTAGCTTTCTCGTTGCTCGCCGCTCGCCGAACGTGCACTCAGTACGGGATTTCGGCGAATTATTCGGACTGAGTACACGCTCGCCGAATGTGCCGCCGTCAGAACCGGTGTCGCAGCGTGCGCAGATCCACCTTTCCATCGACGGCCGGGACGCCTTCGGCGCGAAGGCGTTCCAGTTGCTCGGTGCGCAAGTGGGCCGCGGGCCGTCCCGACGCCGGGACCACCCGGTGCCAGGGCAGGTCGGAGCCGTCGATTCGCAGAATCCAGCCGACAATGCGGGGACTGGAAAGCCCTGCCGCGGAAGCGACGTCGCCGTAGGTGGTGACCCGGCCGGCGGGCACGCTGATGATCAGCGCACGCACCAGCTCGACCTGCTCGTCGGTGACGGCCGCCACGGACCGCGCTCCTAGCGCCGGGCCAGCTGCGCGCGGATCACGGCGGCAGCCTCGGCGGGACGGGCCTGGTCCACCATGTGATTGCAGTCGAAGTCGACCAGGTGGAAGTTCGCGCCCAGGCGGGCCCGCAAGGCATCGATGAGGGCCTCTTCCACGTACGGCGGCGAGGTGCGGGTGGCCCGCACCAGGGTGGTCGGCGTGGATTGCGGGAGCACGCTGGGACGGGCCAGCTCGCTCCAGTACGACATCACGGCGGGCACGCTGATGCGCCAACCGAAGCGGCCGGTGGGCAGCCTGACCAGATGCTCGTCGAGTTCGATGTCGAGCAGGCCCGGCGCCACGTCGGACCACGCGCCGTTCTCCTTCTCGGCACGGGCCTCCGCAGCATCGGGGTAGTCGGGGGAGGCCAGCATCGCGGCCGCGATCGTGGCCATCCACTCGCCGTCCAGGCCGATCGCCGGGTCGAGCAGGATCAGCGCGTCGACGAGGTCGGGCCGTGCCGCGGCCAGATGCAGCGCTATCGCACCGCCGAAGGAGTGCGCGACCACCGGAACCGGGCCGTCAGCAGCGCCCTCCAGCAGCGCCGCGAGCGCGGCGACGTTGGCGTCGATGCTCCACGGGGCCGCCCATGAGGAGTGCCCGTGGCCGATCAGGTCCGGTGCGGCGACGGAGATGTCCGGCAGCTGCTCGGCCACGTAGCGCCAGCGCGCCCCGTGTCCGGTCAGTCCGTGGACCGCCAGCAGCCCCACCGGGCCGTCCGGGCCGTAGCGGTGCACATGCAGTCGATGGTCGGATTTCACCCGTCGATGGTGCCAGCCGCGCCCGCACTTGTCGGTAGGCAGTGCTGTCATAGGCGGTATGCCACAGGATTGGGGAGCACAGGCGGCGCAGGTCGCCGCGGCACTCGATCCGCGTGCGCGTGGCGTCTTGCAGGTGCGCGGGGGGCCGGGCACCGGCAAGACCAGCCTGCTGGTGGAGGTGGCCACCGCCCACGTCGCCGCGGGTGTGGACGCGAATTCGGTGCTGCTGCTGACGGGGTCGGGTCGGCTTCCCGCGGCGGAACGCGGGACGCTGACCGCGACCTTGCTGGCCGCCGGCGGACCCGCGACGGGCCAGGCGATCCGGGAACCGGCGGTGCGCACCGTGCACGGCTACGCGTTCGCGGTGCTCCAACGCGCCGCCCGGCGGGCCGAGGCCACCCCTCCGCGGCTGGTCACCGGCGCCGAACAGGACAGCGTGATCCGTGAGCTGCTCGCCGGGGACGGTGCCGGGGCCTGGCCGCCGGCGTTGCACGCGGCCCTGGCCACCGACGGCTTCGCCACCGAACTGCGGGACTTGATGGCGCGCTGCGCAGAACGTGGCGTGGACCCGGCTGAGTTGATCAGGCTGGGCAAGCGGTTCCGCCGCCCGGAGTGGACGGCCGCGGGCCGGTTCGCCCAGCAGTACGAGCAGGTGATGCTGCTGCGTGCCGCGGTCGGCACCGCGGCGCCCCAGGCGACCACGCCGGCGCTGGGCGCCGCGGAATTGGTCGGGGCGGCCCTGGAGGCGTTCGCGATCGACCCGGATCTGCTCACCGAGGAACGCAGCCGGATTCGGCTGCTGCTGGTCGATGACGCGCAGCAACTCGACCCGCAGGCGGCCCGGTTGGTGCGGGTGCTCGCCGCCGGCGTGCACCGGACGGTGATCGCGGGTGATCCCGATCAGGCGGTGTTCGGATTCCGCGGAGCCGAACCCACCGTCCTGCTGGCTGACGACGCGCGACCCGACGGGGCCGCGGTGCCCGTGGTGACGCTGACGACGTCGCACCGGTGCGCCCCGGCGGTGGCCAGGGCCATCAGCACTGTCGCCGGGCGGCTGCCCGGCACCAGCGCCACCCGCCGGCTTGAGGGCGCCGGGCCCGACGCGGGGACGGTCAGCGTGCGCACCGCGGCCACCAGTCACGCCGAGGCGGCCCTGATCGCCGACACCCTGCGGCGTGCCCACCTGATCGACGGGGTGCCATGGTCACAGATGGCGGTGATCGTCCGATCGGTGCCGCGGGCGGCGGCGCGCCTGCCCCGCACCTTGGCCGCCGCCGGGATCCCGGTCACGCTGCCGGCCAGCAGTGGGTTGCTGGCCGAACAGCCCGCGGTGGCCGCCCTGCTCACGGTGCTGGAATGCACCGCTGAGGCCGTGGATGGGCCTCGCGCGCTGGCATTGCTCAGTGGGCCGATCGGGCGGGTGGACCCGGTCTCGCTGCGGCAACTGCAACGCACGCTGCGCCGCTGCACGGCCCGCCCGCAAGCCCCGTCCGAGCCGGGTTCATGCGGCGAGCGCCTCGCGGCGGTGCTCACCGGTGCGCCCGGTGAGCTGCCACCGGCGCATACCCGCGCGCTGCGCCGGGTGCGCGCGGTGCTGCAGGCCGCGGCCCGCAGCCACGCCGACGGCCGCGACCCGCACCACACGCTGTGGCAGGCCTGGAATCGGTCGGGGCTGCAACAACGCTGGCTGTCGGCCGCCGAGCGCGGCGGTCCGGCCGGCGCCCAGGCCGGCCGGGATCTGGATGCGGTGACCGCACTGTTCGACCTCGCCGAGCAGTACGTGGCACGCACCGCCGGTGCCACCCTGACCGGGCTGGTCGAATACGTCACGGCGATGCAACTGGCGGCGCCCCGCCCCGATGCCGCGACGGGCACGGAGGCGGTGGGTGTGCTCAGTGCCCACGCCGCGCTCGGGCGCGAATGGGATCTGGTGGTCATTGCCGGCGTCCAGGAAGGGCTGTGGCCCAACACCGTTCCGCGCGGCGGCGTGTTGGGAACCCAGCGGCTTCTGGACACCCTGCACGGCTTCGGTGAAGAGGTCTCGGCTCGGGCCCCGCTCCTTGCCGAGGAACGGCGACTGCTGGTGGCGGCGCTGGGCCGGGCACGTCGCCGGCTGGTGATCACCGCTGTCGACGGCGACGGGGACGGCAGCGCCGAGGAGCAGATCCCGTCGGAGTTCTTCGTCGAACTCGCGGCCTGCGCCACCGGCGAAGAGCATCGGGCGCCGGCGTCACCGGTGGTGGCTCCGCCGGTGCTGTGCGCGGCCGGGTTGGTGGGCCGGCTGCGCGCCGTCGTCTGCGCGCCGGAGACCGCTGTGAGCGATTCCCAACGCGCCGACGCCGCAACGCAATTGGCGCGACTTGCCCGGGCCGGTGTGCCCGGTGCGGACCCGCAGAGCTGGTACGGGGCGGCGCCGTTGAGCACCGAGGAACCGCTGAGGCGCCCCGGCGGCGGACCGGTCACCCTGTCGCCGTCGGCGCTGCAGAGTCTGCTGGACTGCCCGCTGCGCTGGTTGGCCGAACGCCATGGCGGAACCGACGGACGTGACCTGCGCTCCACGATCGGATCGGTGATTCACGCTCTGGTCGCCGAATCGGCGGGCAGCCCGCAGGAACTGCTCGCCGAGTTGGACCGGGCGTGGCAGCAGCTGCCGTTTGCGTCGCAGTGGTACTCGGCCAACGAACACGACCGGCATCGCGCCATGATCGAGACGTTCCTGACCTGGCGGGCGCAATCCCGCGGCGAGCTCACCGAAGTCGGCACCGAGGTCGCCTTCGACGGAGTAATCGACACCGGTGAGGACGGGGTGCGGCTGCGCGGCCGGATCGACCGGGTCGAACGCGACGCCGCCGGCCGGCTGGTGGTCGTCGACGTCAAGACCGCGAAGACTCCGGCCAGCAAGGACGAGGCTCAACAGCACGCTCAGCTCGCCGTCTACCAGCTGGCGGTCGAAGCCGGGCTCATCGGGCCCGACGAGCAGCCCGGCGGCGCCCGGCTGGTCTATCCCGCCAAACCCGGAACGGTCGGCGCCACCGAGCGCCAGCAGGACCCCCTCACTCCCGACACCGGCGGGCAATGGCGGGAGCGGATCGCGCAGGCGGCCGCTGCTACCGCCGGCCCGCAGTTCACCGCCCGAGTCAACGACGGGTGCCGGCACTGCCCGGTCCGGCCGATCTGTCCGGCCCACAACGGCGGGTGCGGCACATGACAAACCGCTACGACCCCGCCGAACTGGCGGCCGCGCTCGGGTTGCATCAGCCCACCGAGGAGCAGGCCGCGGTCATCGCCGCACCGCCGGGACCGCTGGTGGTGATCGCCGGCGCGGGTGCCGGCAAGACCGAGACGATGGCGGCCCGGGTGGTGTGGCTGGTTGCCAACGGCTACGCCGAACCCGGCCAGGTATTGGGCCTGACCTTCACCCGCAAGGCGGCCGGCCAACTGCTGCGCCGGGTTCGATCCCGGTTGGCGCGGTTGGCCGGTGCCGGACTGATGCCGGCCGAACCCGCGGCCGACGCCGCCCCGACGGCGCCCACCGTCAGCACCTATCACGCCTTCGCCGGCGCGCTGCTGCGCGAGCACGGGCTGCTGCTCGGCATCGAGCCGGACACCCGGCTGCTCACCGAGACCGGGCTGTGGCAGCTGGCGTTCGACGTGGTCAGCAGTTATCCGGGGGAACTGCACACCGACCGGGATCCCGCCGCGGTCACCGCGATGGTGTTGCGGCTGGCCGGGCAGCTGGCCGAACACCTGGTGGACACCGACGCACTGCGCCACACCCACCTGGAGTTGGAGCGGCTGGTGCACACCCTGCCGCCGGGCCCGCGCCAGCGCGCCGAACCCAACCAGTCGCTGCTCAAGATGCTGGACACCCAGACCGAACGCGCCGAACTGGTGCCGCTGATTGAGGCCCTGCACCAGCGGATGCGGGCGGAACGGGCAATGGATTTCGGCGCACAGATGGCGACTGCCGCTCGGCTGGCTCAGGCAGGCGAGGCCGTCGGCGCCCGGTTGCGCGCCACCTACCGGGTGGTGCTGCTCGATGAATATCAGGACACCGGGCATGCCCAGCGCATCGCCCTGTCGTCGCTGTTCGGGGGCGGCGCCGACGACGGCCTGGCGCTGACGGCGGTGGGTGACCCGATCCAGTCGATCTACGGCTGGCGCGGCGCCTCGGCGACCAACCTGCCCCGCTTCGCCACCGACTTTCCGCTCTCCGACGGCACACCAGCGCCCACCCTGGAGCTGCGGACCAGCTGGCGCAACCCGCCCGAAGTGCTGCACCTGGCCAATGAGATCTCCGCGGAGGCGCGCCGGCGCTCCGTCACGGTGCGATCGCTGCGGCCGCGCCCGGCCGCGCCCCCCGGCGACGTGCGGGTCGCGCTGCTGCCCGACGTCGTCGCCGAAGACGAGTGGGTGGCCGAGGCATTGCAGCGGTGCTACCGGCAAGCCGACGCCGACGGGGTGGCCCCGCCCACTGCCGCGGTGCTGGTGCGGCGCAACGCCGACGCCGCGCCCCTGGCCGAGGCGATCCGCGCCCGCGGTGTGCCGGTGGAAGTAGTGGGGCTGGCCGGGCTGCTGTCCGTGCCGGAGGTGGCCGACCTGGTGGCGATGCTGCGGCTGATCCAAGAGCCGACCGCCGGCGCCGCGGCGATGCGCGTGCTGACCGGACCGCGATGGCGGCTCGGCGCCGCAGACCTGGCCGCGCTGTGGCGGCGCGCCGCCGAGCTGTCCCGGCCCGAACAGTCGACCGCGCCGGTCTCTGCCGCGGAGATCGCCGCCGCGGCCGGGCCCGATTCCGACACCGCATGTCTGGCCGACGCGCTCGCCGATCCCGGACCGGCAGAGCGCTATTCGGCCATCGGGTACCGGCGCATCGTCGCCCTCGCCGAGGAACTGACCCTGCTGCGCGGCCACCTGTGGCATCCACTGCCTGACCTGGTTGCCGAGGTACGCCGCGTGCTCGGCCTGGACTGCGAGGTGCTTGCCGCCCAGCCGGTGGCGGCCAGTGCGGCCGGCACCGAACAACTCGACGCCTTCGCCGATGTGGTGGCCGGATACGCCGAGGGAGCCGGGGCCCAGTCCGCACTGCCGGGCCTGTTGGCCTACCTGGATGCCGCCACGGTGGTGGAGAACGGGCTGGCGCCGGCCGCGCCGACGGTCGCTGCCGACCGCGTCCAGATTCTCACCGTGCACGCCGCCAAGGGACTGGAATGGCAGGTGGTCGCGATACCGCACCTGGTGGCGCGGGTTTTCCCGTCGACCGCATCGCGACGCAGCTGGCTGTCCGACGCCGCTGAACTGCCGCCGCTGCTGCGCGGCGACCGGGCCCAACTCGACGGAGGAGAGGCGACGCTGGGACCGCCGCATGGGCCGGGCGATCACGGCGTCCCACTGCTCGACACCGACGCGGTCACCAACCGAAAGCAGCTGTCCGACGCCATCTCCGAACATCAGCGCCGCCTAGAGCAGCGGCGGGTCGACGAAGAGCGCCGGCTGCTCTATGTCGCTGTCACCCGCGCCGAGGACACCCTGCTGGTCTCTGGCCACCACTGGGGGCTGGGGGGCGAGGCCAAGCCTCGCGGTCCGTCGGATTTCCTCACCGAAATCAAGGCGGTGATCGACACCGCGGCCGACGCGGGGACGCCCTGCGGGGTGGTCGAGCACTGGGCGCCGGAGCCGGCCGACGGAGATAGAAACCCGTTGTGCGACAAGGTAAACGAAGCAACATGGCCGGTTGACCCGCTGGCCGGCCGGCGCGGCGATGTCGAACGGGGCGCGGCGCTGGTTGCCGCGGAGCTACAGGCGGGCGAGCCGCAGGACGGATCGTCCTCGGCCAGCCCGTGGGCGGCTGATGTCGATGCGCTACTCGCAGAGCGCGCCACAGCCGCGACGCAGCGGGCCCGCATTCTGCCCAACCAGCTCTCGGTGAGCGGCCTGGTCGAGCTGAGCCGTGACCCCGACGGTGCTGGGCAGCGTCTGAGTTGCCGACTCCCGGCCCGGCCCGACCCGCATGCGCTGTTGGGCACCGCATTTCACGACTGGGTTCAGCGGCTCTATGGGGCCGAGCGGCTTTTCGAGCTCGAAGACCTGCCCGGTGCGGCCGATGCCGACACAGCCCGCGCCGACGCCCAGGAGCTGGCCCGTCTGCAGGCGGCGTTCCTGGATTCACCGTGGGCCGCCCGCACCCCCATCGCCGTCGAGGTGCCGTTCGAGATGGCCATCGGCACCCGGGTGGTGCGTGGCCGGATCGACGCGGTGTTCGCCGAGCCGGACGGTGGCGTCACCGTGGTGGACTGGAAGACCGGTGCGGCGCCCGACGGACCCGAGGCGCGCCGGCACGCCGCCGTCCAGCTCGGCGTTTACCGGTTGGCCTGGGCCGCGTTGACCGGCTGCCTGGAATCGCAGGTGCGAGCCGCCTTCCACTACGTGCGTTCCGGGACCACCGTCGTCGCCGATCAACTGCCCGAACTGGCTGAGCTGGCCGCGCTGCTCAACAGCTGACGACACCTGTGGTTACAGTGGGTCCGTGCGTCAGGCTGACCGATGACCGCCCGTCGTGGCGGGAGCTAGCTGGCGGCGGTTGCGGCGTCTTGACGAGACGCTGACCGCCCAGCCCAGTTATGCGCTCGTCGGCGTGCTACGCATGCCACACGGGCAGTCCAGTCCCGGCCGCACCGTCTATCGGCGAAGCCTCATCGCGCTGGCGGCACTGCTGGTGTCCGCGTTGTTCGTCTACGTCGACCGCGACGGCTACCAGGACGTGCAAGGCGACCGCCTGACCTTCCTGGACTGCCTCTACTACTCCGCGGTGACCCTGTCGACCACCGGATACGGCGACATCACGCCGGTCACCGAGTTCGCCCGCATGATCAATGTCCTGGTCATCACCCCGCTGCGGATCGCCTTCCTGATCCTGCTGGTCGGAACGACCGTCGAGGCGTTCACCGAGACCTCCCAGCAGGCATTCCGCATTCAGCGTTGGAGGAAGAGAGTGAAAGACCACACCATCGTCATCGGGTACGGCACCAAGGGCAAGACCGCGATCGCCGCAATGCTCGGCGACGACGAGACCACCCCGAGCGACATCGTCGTGGTGGACAACGACCGGTCGGTGCTCGACCGCGCCAAGAGTGCCGGGCTGGTCACCGTGGACGGCGACGCGACCAGATCGGATGTCCTGCGGCTGGCCAGCGCCCAGCGCGCCTCGGCGATCGTGGTGGCCACCGGCTCGGATGCCACCGCGGCACTGGTCACCCTGACCGCCCGCGAGATCGCCCCACAGGCCACCATCGTGGCGTCCATTCGGGAAGCCGAGAACCAGCACCTGCTGGAGCAGTCGGGCGCCGACTCGGTGGTGGTGTCCTCCGAGACCGCCGGCCGGCTGCTCGGCATTGCCACCACCACGCCGAGCGTGGTCGAGATCATCGAGGATCTGCTCACCCCGGACGCCGGGTACGCCATCGCCGAGCGGGAGGTGGAGCAGAAGGAGATCGGTGCCTCGGCGAAGCATCTCAACGAGATCGTGCTCGCCGTGGTGCGCGGCGGCCGACTACTGCGGTTGGACACACCGGACGTTGATGCGATCGAGGCCGGCGACCGGCTGCTCTACGTGCGTACGGTGACCAGCCAGTGACGATCGCAAGCGCGGCGACGCCGGGCGCAGCGGGGCGGCACGGGGAGGAATGATGGGTGGCTTCCAGCTGCGCCAGGTGCCCCTGTTGTCGCGGGTTGGGGCTGATCGAGCCGATCAGTTGCGCACCGACACCGATGCGGCCGTCGCCGGCTGGTCGGCGGCCGCGCTGCTGCGGGTCGATCCCCGCAACCAGGTACTGGTCGCCGGCGGCCGCGTGGTGCTGCAGGAGGCCAAGGAACTGGGCGACACCCCACCATCGGACGCGGTCTTTTTAGGCCGCATCGAGGACGGTCGGCACGTCTGGGCAGTCCGCGACGCGCTGCGGGCCCCTGCCGACGTCGACGTCTCGGTGCTGGACATCCGTGCCACCGGCGACATCTTCGACGACGTCAGCGCCCAATTGGTGTCTTCGGCCATTGCGCTGCTGAATTGGCATGACAATGCCCGGTTTTCGGCCGTCGACGGCACGCCGACCAAGCCGGTACGTGGCGGCTGGGCACGGGCCAATCCGGTCACCGGTGTCGAGGAGTTCCCGCGCATCGACCCGGCGGTGATCTGTCTGGTGCACGACGGTGCCGACCGCGTGGTGTTGGCCCGCCAGCACAACTGGCCGGTCCGGATGTTCTCACTGCTGGCCGGGTTCGTCGAGGCGGGCGAGTCGTTCGAGGCCTGCGTGGTCCGCGAGGTTCACGAAGAGGTTGGGCTGGCGGTGCGTGATGTGACCTATCTGGGCAGCCAGCCGTGGCCGTTCCCACGGTCGCTGATGGTCGGCTTCCACGCCGTCGCCGACCCTGCTCAGACCTTCGTCTTCAGCGACGGCGAGATCACCGAGGCGGCGTGGTTCACCCGCGACGACGTGCGGGCCGCGCTGTCCGCCGGGGCCTGGAACAGCGGCAATCCGGATGCGAAACTGCTGCTGCCCGGGTCGATCTCGATTGCCCGGACGATCATCGAGTCGTGGGCTGAGTCGGGCTGAGCGAGTCGCGACCGACGAACTCCAGGGGCAGCACCTGCGGTCCGGTCAATTCGGTGACTGGTTTCCACGGCGCCGGGCCGATTTGGCGTGGATTCGACATCCTGGCCGTCAGGACACGCAGCGCCTCAACTAGTTCGATGCGGGCAAGGTGCACGCCCAGGCAGTAGTGGACACCGCCGCCGAAGGTCAGCATCGCCGGTGTTCCCGTGCGAGCGATGTCAAAACGATCCGGGTCTTCGAAGGCCGCCGGGTCCCGATTGGCCGCAGCTGTATTGGCTACGACGAACGAACCCGAGGGAAACGTCACGCCGCCAAGGTCGACGTCGACGACGGCCTTGCGCAGGACGCGGAAGTTCACCGGCGCGTACCGCAGCACCTCCTCGACCGCCTGCGGTACCAGCTCGGGACACCGGCTCAGCGTCTTCCACTGGTCGGGATGATCGACGAGCACCTGCATCGCCGCGGCCAACTGGTGCCGCGTGGTGTCGATACCGGCATTGAACAGGATCACCACCAGGGCGATGAGTTCGTCGTGGCTTAACCGGTCGCCGTCCTCTTCGGCTCGAAGCAGCTCGGAGATCAGGTCGTCGGCCGGCTTCGAGCGCCGCACAGCAATGAGCTGCTCGATGTAGCCCTCCAGGCCATTCCAGGCGCGCAGGATCTCTGCCTCGTACTGGGCGACCTCGATGCTCATGGCCTTGGACAGGCCGGTCACCCACTCGGACAACTGTTCCCAGTCGTTGCGCGGTGCGCCGAGCAGCGAGCCGATGATCGCGATCGGATACCACCTGGCGATCTCGGCCACGAATTCGCACCGGCCGATGGCAGCGCACTGGTCGACCAGCTCGGTGATGACGTCGATGCACGCGCCGCGCATCCGTTCGGCGGCACGTGGGCTGAACGCCTTTGCCACCAAAGCACGTAGCCTGCGGTGCTCGGCGCCGTCCAGGGGTAAGTCCCCTGGGGTGGTGGGGTTTCGGGAGGCGGTCCGGCCAGGGTTGAAGGTCCCGGGTGTGTCGGTGCCGGTGTTGGGGTGGGCCATCGCGTAGTGATCGGTGAGTTACCTACCAAGTGACTCAACAGGAAGACACACGACGCGATGACCCAGAACCATTCTGCCCTGCTGGCCCAGCTCGATGCACTCAAGTCCGCCGACTCCGGTGCGGTGTTCGCTGAGCTGATCCGCGCCGGGCTGCAGGCGCTGATCGAGGCCGAGGCCACCGAGGCGATCGGGGCCGGCCGCTACGAGCGCACCGGCGGGCGTAGCACGCAGCGCAACGGGCACCGCCCCAAGACGGTGGCCACAACCGCCGCGGCGATATCGAGGTGGGCATCCCCAAGCTGCGGGCTCTCGTTTTTCCCGTCGCTGCTGGAACGCCGCCGCCGCATCGACAAGGCCCTGCACGCGGTGATCATGGAGGCCTACGTGCACGGGGTGTCCACGCGCAGCGTCGATGACCTGGTAGCCGCGATGGGCGTCGAATCCGGGGTGTCCAAGTCGGAGGTCTCCCGGATCTGCGCCAAGCCTCGATACCGAGATCGAGGCGTTTCGCACCCGCAGCCTGGCTCACACGCAGTTTCCGTACGTGTTCTGCGACGCCACGTTCTGCAAGGTGCGGGTCGGGGCGCATGTGGTCTCCCAGGCCCTGGTGGTGGCCACCGGGGTCTCGATCGACGGCACCCGCGAGGTGCTGGGCACCGCTGTCGGCGATAGCGAGTCCTTCGAGTTCTGGCGGGAGTTCCTCGCCTCGCTCAAATCGCGTGGTCTGTCCGGGGTGCACCTGGTGATTTCCGATGCCCATGCGGGCTTGAAAGCTGCGGTGGCCCAACAGTTCAGTGGGTCGTCGTGGCAGCGGTGCCGGGTGCATTTCATGCGTAACCTGCACACCGCCGTGGCCGCGAAGCATGCCCCCGCGGTGACCGCGGCGGTCAAGACGATCTTCGCCCACACCGACCCCGAGGGAGTCGGCGACCAGTGGGACCGCGTCGCCGACACCCTCGCCGAATCGTTTCCGAAGGTCGCGGCCATGATGGGCGAGGCCAAGACCGATGTGCTGGCGTTCACCGCGTTCCCGAAGGCCCACTGGCAGAAGATCTGGTCGAACAACCCCATAGAACGGTTGAACAAGGAGATCAAGCGCCGGGCCGATGTCGTGGAGATCTTCCCCAACCCCGCGGCGTTCCTGCGCCTGGCGACGGCGGTAGTCATCGAAGCCCACGACGAATGGCAGGTCACCCGCCGCTATCTCTCCGATGTCTCCATGGACGAACTACGCACCGTCATCGCCAAGAAACACACCGCCGAAGCGCTTGCCAAACAACACCAAATCGCTTAGCGTTCACCATGACTCGTCGATCACGACGCATGAACCACGTCCGATCCGAAGTCCACCACTCCACGGGACGCTATCCCGTCCAGATGGAGCAACAGCCGGGTGACCCGATCCCAGACCGGGCCGGAGGTGATGCCTTGCATCAGCAGGGCGATGCCCTGCGGTGTCACAAATCGTGGATCGCGCAGGACGGCGCGCACCAGGTCGTACCCGAGCACTTCCGGACAGAAGGGGCCGAGGGCGACCGGACCCGCGCGACGAGCGTCGGCGACAGCGCGGTGGAATTGCTCCGGGGTCGGGTTGTCTCCGTATTGGATGGTCGGCAGGTTCGCGTAGAGGTTCATGTCCAGAACTCTGCGATGTCTGCCGATGCTCGGCCATCGGCCGAAGGGCGTAATTCTGCGTCGATCGAACGCCTACATACGCGCCCTGCTGAGGCAATGATTGGCATTTTCGCTGATGTTGTACGCCGTCGATCACCGCAGGCTGGCTAGCATGAGCGAAACGAGCTGGAACGGCACGGACATGAGCGACATCGGGGAACTTCCGACGGGCACCGTCACTCTGCTGTTGGCCGACGTCGAAGGTTCGACGCGGTTGTGGGAGACCCAGCCCGAGGCGATGAGAGCCGCCGTCGCACGGCTCGATCAGGTTCTGGCGCACGTCGTCTCCCAGCACCACGGTGTCCGGCCGGTCGAACAGGGGGAGGGTGACAGCTGCGTTGTCGCTTTTGCCCGTGCTGCGGATGCGTTGGCCTGTGCGCTGGACCTCCAGCGCTCGGCCTTGGCGCCGATCAAGTTGCGGATCGGGCTGCATACCGGCGATGTGCAGCTTCGTGATGAAGGAAACTACATCGGTCCGACCATCAATCGCACGGCGCGGCTTAGAGATCTAGCCCATGGCGGTCAGACCGTTTTGTCAGGTACCACCGAACTCCTTGTCGTCGACCAACTCCCGACCGGCGTCGTGCTCACCGATCTGGGCACCCATCCGTTACGGGACTTGCCGCGCCCGGAACGCGTGGTGCAACTCTGCCACCCGGACTTGTGCAACGACTTCCCGCCACTTCGGGTCGCCAGTCCCGTTGACCTCAACCACCTTCCGGTGCACCTGACGAGCTTCATCGGCCGTCGGCAGGAAATAGTCGACGTTGGGAAGGCGCTCAGTGAGAATCGCCTTGTCACCCTGACCGGTGCGGGCGGCGCCGGAAAGACTCGACTGGCAGTGCAGGTCGCCGGCATTGTTGCCGCGAATTTCGCGGGCGGTGTCTGCTACGTGGACTTGGCCCCGATCATTGACCCGAAGATGGTCGCTGTGACGACGGCGCGAGCGCTGGGTTTGCCGGACCAACCGGGTCAACCGTTGAGCGACATGCTGCGGCGGTTCCTGCGCGATCGCGAAGTCCTGATCGTGCTCGACAACTGCGAGCATCTCCTCGACGCCTGCGCGGAGCTGATCACCGGGCTGCTGGCCGCATGTCCCGCGGTGACGTGGCTGACGACCAGCCGCGAGCCGATCGGTGTGACCGGCGAGGTGAGCTGGCGGGTGCCGTCGCTCGGCTTGGCCGACGAGGCGATCGAGTTGTTCGGCGATCGTGCCCGTCGCACCAAGCCGGGATTCTCGGTGACCTCCGAGAATCTCGACACGGTGACCGAGATCTGCCGTCGCCTCGACGGGCTGCCACTGGCGATCGAGCTTGCGGCGGCGCGGGTGCGGGCGTTGTCGCCCAACGAGATCCGCGACAGCCTGCACGACACTTTCCGGCTGTTGACCGGTGGTGCGCGTACTGCGGTACGACGCCAGCAGACCTTGCGGGCCTCGGTGGATTGGTCCCACGCTTTGCTGTCGGAGCCCGAACAGGTGCTGTTCCGCAGGTTGGCGGTTTTCCTCGGCGGCGGTGACCTCGACGCCGCCCAGGCGATCATGGGCGGTGAGATCGAGCGTTACCAGGTGCTCGACCAGCTGGTCCTATTGGTCGACAAGTCACTGGTGGTCGCCGACGACAGTTCACACGGCACCCGCTATCGGTTGCTGGAGACGGTGCGTCAATACGCCATGGAAAAGCTCAGTGAGTCCCGCGAAGCGGGCGAGATACGGAACCGCCATCGCGACCACTATGCGGCGATGGCCACTGCGCTGGGCGCTCCCGGCGAGGTCGGCCAGGAACGCATCATCGATCGGTTGGACGCCGAAATCGATAACCTGCGAGCGGCTTTCGCATGGAGCAAGGAATGCTCCGACACCGATAGGGCGCTGATACTGGCGGCGGCGCTGCAACCGTTGTGGCTGACTCGTGGGCGTATCCAGGAAGGGCTGAGTTGGCTCACGGCGTCCCCCGATCCGGACCCGGCCGGTTCCGAGATGTCGGAGGCGCGGGTATGGGCGTCGGTATGCCGGGCGCAGCTGCTGTCTTTTCTGGGACGAACTGATGTCCTCGACGACGCCGAACAATGCCTGGCCGTCGTACGCGAGTGCGGCGACACCGCGATGCTGGCTCGGACGCTGGCGGCGTGCGGGATGATCTGTGCTCCCGGAAATCCCGAGTTGGCCCGCGGGTATTTCACCGAGGCGGCCGACTTCGCTCGCGCTGTCAACGACTTGGGGACGTTGGGCCAGGTGCTGGCCTCGAACGCGATCGCGGGTCTGATGCTGGACCAACCGCTCGCGGAGATTCAGACCGCCGCCGAGGAGGGGCTTCGGATCGCCGAGGGCATCGGCGCGGCATTCATCGCGCGCCAGTGCCGGTTCGCGCTGGGCTGGGCGCAGATGTATGGCGGTGACTTGTCCGGCGCCGTCACTCGTTTGGGGGAGGTGATCGAGGACGCCGCACGCGCTAACGATGCGATGTACTCAATCTACGGCCACACCATGCGCACCTTTGTGTTGGCTTACGCGGGTGACGCGGCGGGGTCGCGGGCCGAGGCTGCGGCGGCCTCGGGCAGTGTCTCACTTTTCGAGTACTACAACGGCCCCGTTCATTGCGCACAGGGGATGGCGCATCTGGCTTCCGGGGATGCGTCGGCGGCGCGGCAGGCATTCGAAACCGCCCGGGAGTGCTCCGGGCTGGACCCGCAGACCGCCTCGTCCTTTGTGTGGGCGGCGTTGGCGCCGCTGGCATGCGGTGACATCGCCGACGCGGGCCGCTGGGCCGACGATATCGCGGCGTCGACCCGCGGTTACGGTCGTGCGCTGACGCTGGTGGCGCGTGCCCGGGTGGGTATCGCTCGGTGTGACGTCGCGGCGGCCGAACGTGACGCCTACGAAGCGCTGGCGATTGCCGTGGAACTCGGCGCGCCGTTTGTCGTCCCGTTCGCCCTCGCCTGCCTCGGCCATACGATGAGCGCTACTGAAAACAACGTGGTTGCCGCCCGCTTGTTCGGTGCCGCCGAGGCGGCCCGCCAGCTCATCGGGCTCGAGCCGCTGGCGGTGCTGGCCGAGCAAGACCAGTCCGCGTTGTCCGGGCTGCGGGCCACATTGGGCGAGAAGGACTTCGGCGCGGCGTGGGCAGAAGGGGCCGCGCTGTCGATCGACGAGGCGATTGGCTACGCGCAGCGCGGTAAAGGTGAGCGCAGGCGCGCTGAGAGCGGGTGGTCGTCGCTGACCCGAGCCGAGCGCGAAGTCGTGCGGCTCGTCAGCGAGGGGCTGGGCAACAAAGAGGTGGCGGCACGGCTATTCGTCTCACCGCGCACGGTGCAGGCTCACCTCACCCACGTCTACACCAAGCTTGGGTTGACATCGAGGGTCCAGCTGGCCCAGGAAGCGGCCCGGCACTGAGCTCAGGCGCCGAGCCGCTCCAGCTTCGCCTTGACCTCACGCCCGGTCGGGTTGGTCAGCGTCGAGCCGTCGGCGAAGCGCAGCGTGGGCACCGTGCGGTTGCCGCCGTTGGCCGAGCTGACGAATTCCGCCGCTGTGGGGTCCAGCTCGATGTCGATCTCCTCGTACGGGATCTCAAGCTTCTTCAAGGACGCTTTGAGCTGTCGGCAGTAGCCGCACCACTGGGTGGTGTACATGACGAGCTGGTTCATAACTCCCCAAACGTAGTCGGTGATCCGAATATGCCCGAATCGGCGTCTCGGGCCGTCGGGGGCGCCTGCCAAGATGGACGCCATGGATGCGCTCATCGCCGGGCTGGACGAGGAGCAGCGCGCTGCGGTGCTGGCGCCGCGCGGCCCGGTGTGCGTTCTCGCCGGTGCTGGGACCGGCAAAACCCGCACCATCACCCATCGGATCGCCCAGCTGGTCGCCGGCGGTCACGTCGCGCCCGGACAGGTGCTGGCGGTGACGTTCACCCAGCGCGCCGCCGGGGAGATGCGGTCCCGGTTGCGTGCGCTGGGTTCGGCGGCCGGCGCGGGCGCGGCTGCCGGGGTCGGCGGAGTCCAGGCGCTGACCTTTCACGCCGCCGCCCGGCGGCAGTTGCGGTACTTCTGGCCGCGGGTGGTCGGCGACACCGGGTGGGAGCTGTTGGACCGCAAGTTCGGGGTGGTCGCCCGCGCCGCCGGCCACGCCGGCCTGCGGTTGAGCAATGACGACGTGCGTGACGTGGCCGGCGAGATCGAGTGGGCCAAGGCATCCCTGATCGGGCCCGAGCAGTATCCCGAGGCGGTGGCCGCGGCCGGCCGCGATACCCCGCTGGACGCCGCCAAGCTGGCCGATGTCTACGCCGGTTATGAGGCGCTGAAGGCTCGCGGCGAAGTGGCGATGCTCGACTTCGACGACCTGCTGCTGCACACCGCGGCCGCGATCGAGAACGACGCTGCGGTGGCCGCCGAATTCCGGGACCGCTACCGGTGTTTCGTCGTCGACGAATACCAGGACGTCACGCCGTTGCAGGAGCGGGTGTTGTCGGCCTGGCTGGGGGAGCGCGACGACTTGACCGTCGTCGGGGACGCCAACCAGACCATCTATTCGTTCACCGGAGCCTCGCCGCGCTATCTGCTGGACTTCACTCGCCGGTTTCCGGACGCCGCACTGGTGCGCCTGGAGCGCGACTACCGGTCCACGCCCGAGGTGGTGTCGCTGGCCAACCGGGTGATCGGCGCCGCACGGGGGCGGGTGGCCGGCAGCAAGCTGAACCTGATCGGGCAGCGCGAATCCGGCCCGGCTCCGGTCTTTCGGGAGCATTCCGACGAGGTCGCCGAGGCCGCGGCGGTGGCCAAGTCCATCGCCCGGTTGATTCACGACGGCACTTCGCCGGCCGAGATCGCCGTGCTGTACCGGATCAATGCGCAGTCGGAGGTCTACGAGGAGGCGCTCACCGAGGCCGGCATCGCCTACCAGGTGCGCGGCGGCGAGGGGTTCTTCACCCGCCAGGAGATCCGCCAGGCGCTGGTCGCGTTGCAGCGGGCCGCGGAGCGTGGTGCCGATGGGCCGCTACCCGAAACGGTGCGCGGTGTGCTCGAACCGCTCGGGCTGACCACCGAACCGCCCAGCGGGGCCAAGGCGCGCGAGCGCTGGGAGGCCCTCGGTGCGCTGGCCGAACTCGTCGACGACGAGGTGGCCCAACGCCCCGACCTCGACCTGCCCGCGCTGTTGACCGAACTGCGGATGCGCGCCGACTCCCGGCACCCGCCGACGGTGCAGGGCGTCACCCTGGCATCGCTGCACGCTGCCAAGGGCCTGGAGTGGGACGCGGTGTTCCTGGTCGGCCTCGCCGACGGCACGCTGCCCATCTCGCACGCTTTGGCGCACGGCGCGGACAGCGAGGCGGTCGAGGAGGAACGCCGGCTGCTCTATGTCGGTGTCACGCGGGCCCGCATCCACCTGAGCTTGAGCTGGGCGCTGGCCCGCGCCCCGGGCGGGCGGGCCGGCCGCAAGCCGTCGCGCTTCCTCAGCGGGATCGCCCCGCAGGCCGACGCCGCCGCCCCCGCCAAGCGCCGGGCCCGCGGGGCCCCGAAGCACTGCCGCGTCTGCAACAAGGCGCTGGCCACCCCGGCCGCCATCATGCTCAGCCGGTGCGAGACCTGTGCGGCCGACGTGGACACCGAGCTGCTGGTGGCGCTCAAGGACTGGCGACTGCGCACCGCCACCGAGCTGAAAGTGCCTGCTTACATCGTCTTTTCCGACAACACCCTGACTGCGATCGCCGAGATGCTGCCCGGCGACGAGGCCGCTCTGGTGGCCATCCCGGGCATCGGCGCGCGCAAGCTGGAGCAGTTCGGCTCCGACGTGCTGGAGATGATCCGCAACCGGGGCTGAACGTGCAGGTCAGAAATTCGGTTGTGCGCGGGGGCCGGCAACGACTAACCTGCCAAACCATGACCACCCCGACCACGATCGCCGTACGCGCGGCTGCCGCCGCGCATGCCGCTGCCGGCGTGTCCGTGCATCGGGGTTTTGCCTAACGCATCAGCTCAACCAGCCCGATGGCCACGGACCTGAAACCAGGACCGTGGCCATTTTTTTGCATTCTTCCCAGAACAGGTGACCGACGACGATGAAGAACCAGCTCGAACTGCCGTGTAACAGCGATCCCGACCTGTGGTTCGCCGACGCCCCCGCCGATCTGGAGCGGGCCAAGGCGCGGTGCGCCGCGTGCCCGATCCGCCAGCAGTGCCTGTCGGCGGCGTTGCAGCGCGCCGAGCCGTGGGGGGTGTGGGGCGGCGAGATCCTCGACCGGGGCAGTGTCATCGGCCGCAAACGGCCGCGTGGCCGCCCACGCAAGGAGCCGGTCGCCGCGTAAAGCGACCGCGGTACTAGGCGGACGGACCGACCGCGACGTCTTCGGGATCGGTGAAGCCCGGCACCAATTCTTCGGACAGCCGCTTGATCGGCACGTGGGCGTCGAGCTGACACATGATCGCCGTGGTGGATCCGAGCACCCGCATCGGCATCGCGAGTTTGGGCGGCAGGTCCAGCTGCCGGGCCGTCTTGATCTGCTCGACCGGGCGCTCCAGTTGCTTGCCGGCGATCCGCATCAGCCACTTGCGGCTGTAGTGGAAGACCTCGACCTCGACCGGTTCGACGTACTGACGGAACATCTCGTCGATCTCGCGTACCGAGACGTCCTGGCCCTTCTGGATGAAGCCGCCCCGGCGCATGGTTTCGATGACCTTGTCGTATTCCTTGTCGCGGGCGTAACGCACCGAGGCGCCCAGCTCCGGGGGGAAACCGCCGGGCATCGGCGCCACCGCACCGAAATCGATGATGCCCATCCGGCCGTCCGGCAGCAGCATGAAGTTGCCCGGGTGGGCGTCGCCGTGGATGAGCTCCAGCCGGCGGGCGGCGTCCCAGGTGAACTCGGCCAGCCGGGTGCCCATCAGGTCGCGTTGCTCGACGGTGCCGTTACGGATGATCTCGGCCATGCCGATGCCGTCGATCCACTCCTGGATCACCGTCTTGGGGGCGCTGGCCACGACGTGCGGGATGTGGAAGTGGGGGTGGCCGGCGTAGGCCTTGGCGAAGATGCGCTGGTTGTCGGCCTCCAGCCGGTAGTCCAGCTCCATCTCGGTGCGCTCGATCAACTCATCGATGACGCCCTTGACGTCCACGCCGGGTGCCAGCTGCTTGAAGATGCCGGTCAGCCGCCGAATCGTCTTGAGGTCGGCACGCAGCGCCTCGTCGGCGCCGGGGTACTGGATCTTGACCGCCACGGGACGGCCGTCGGCCCACACCGCTTTGTGCACCTGTCCGATGCTGGCCGAGGCGATGGGGGTGTCGTCGAACTCGGTGAAGCGCTCCCGCCACTTGGTGCCCAGCTGCGCGTCGAGCACCCGGTGCACTTTGTCCGCGGGCAGCGGCGGCGCATCCTTCTGCAGTTTGGTCAGCGCCTCCCGGTAGGGCTCGCCGAACTCCTCGGGGATGGCCGCTTCCATCACCGACAGGGCCTGGCCCACCTTCATGGCGCCACCCTTGAGCTCACCCAGGACGGTGAACAGCTGGTTGGCCGCCTTCTCCATGAGCTCGGCGGTGACCTCGTCCTTGGACTTGCCGGTCAGCCGTTTCCCGAGCCCGAGTGCTGCCCGGCCGGCGAAGCCGACGGGCAGGCTGGCCAGCTTCGCATTGCGCGCCGCGCTACCGCGTTTGATGTCTGACACGTGTCCATCATCCATGACGTTGCTGTGGTGCCGGTCACCGCGTTGGTAATTCCCGGTGGCGCATACGACGTCAGCAATCGCACAGCGGGTGCCGGACCCAGCGTCGCATCACGATCGATCCGGCGGCCAGGTCCAGCTCCAGGGTGGCGTCCAGCGTCGGGGGAGCAGCCAGGTCCCGGTCGGCTGCGGTCCCGCGCACCGCTGCGATCACACGGTCGACTTGGCTCAGCGCCAGCGCCGCCGTCGCCAGCACTGTGGCCCGGTCGGCGTGGGCGACGGTGTGGCGTAGCTGCGCGGCCACCGCGGGCCACGCGGAGTCCCGGTCCCGCCGGTGTAGATCGGCGCACCCCAAACAGCTGGTGACTCCTGGCAGGACCAACGGGCCGACCAGTCCGGTGCCGTCGCGCACTCGCACCGGCAGGTGCGGCACCCGCTCGGCATGCAGTTCCCGTACCAGCCGCGGGTCAGGGACCAAATAGTCCGCCAGTACCACCAGGTCGGTCCCCGCGGTGCTCACCGTGGCGTGCGGGTGACTGCTGCGCCGGACCACGGCGCTCGAGCAACGCAGCGATTCGACCAGCAGATCCGACAGCGGGCCGCGGCCGTGCACCCGCAGCGAGACCGTGCGGCACCCACGGCGCGTCCCTTCCTCGCGGACGGCGACCCGTGACGCCACCAGAGCGGCCAGCAGCTCATCGAGCTCCGCGGCGTCCACCGGGCCGTGTTGGGCGGCTTCGCGGTGCAGCGCGGCGACGGTGGTCGGGATCTGCATCGCGCGCAGGACGGTGGCCAGCGCTGCCGGGGTCAGGCCACGGGGTGGCTGCACCAGCACGGCGCGCCTCGGATCCCAGCCGATCTGCACGGCACCGTCGGGACGCAGCAACACCGGCAGCGCCGGATCGAGGGTGTAGGTGGAGGTCTCGGAACCAACCCTTGTCACGCACGCGACCCTGTCATGCCGGGCGGCAACACGCCTCCCGTCATCCACAGGGGCGAGCAACGATCCGCCGCGCGGCCTCGACGGCGGCGCCGCGTTGGCGTGCGATCACAGCGCGGTCGGTGAGGGCCTCGTACGGATCGGGGGAGTGGGCCCAGGCCAGGCCGATACCGAACAGCAGGGCCAGCAGGTCCAGGGGTTCCCAGGAGGTGTCGACGTGCCCGTCGCTCTGGGCGGCTTCGATGGCCGCGACGGCGTGCTCG
Source organism: Mycolicibacter heraklionensis (assembly GCF_019645815.1). Classification (NCBI taxonomy): domain Bacteria; kingdom Bacillati; phylum Actinomycetota; class Actinomycetes; order Mycobacteriales; family Mycobacteriaceae; genus Mycobacterium; species Mycobacterium heraklionense. Next base: position 3,494,776 of record NZ_CP080997.1, on the reverse strand, counting down.
AAGATCGCCCTCCCGTCTGCGTGGGGCTCGTCGAGGGCCAATCCTTCCAGGCGGGCCCAGGTGATCATGCGAAGGTGTTCGGGTCGGTTGCGGCCCAAATCGTAGATATCGCCGGCGAATTCGGGCACCGCGTCGGGACGTAGGGTGACCGACCGATAGAAGGCGGTCACGTCGGTAGCCATCACTTCCCGAAACAGGGTTTCCTTGTCGCCGAAGTGGGCATAGAGGCGTTCCTTGCTGGCGTGTGCCGCGCCGGCGATCCGGTCGATGCGCGATCCGGCAAGACCATGGCGAGCGAACTCGGCGCGGGCAGCATCGAGTATCTGGCCGCGCAGCTCACCGGCGTTCCGTCTCACAGCAAGATCATAACCATACGAACCAGTTCGTTCTGTACTGTGAGGGCATGCACGTCCTGACCGACACCGACGCGATCCTGAACCAGCCGCCGCGGGTCGACGCCCTGCGGCGGGCCGTCGAGACCGTCGCCGACGCGGTCACGCCCGCGATCGAGGCGTACCGGCCCTACGTCGAGGGGCTCGAAAACCTGCCCCGTGATGGCCGATTTCTCTTGGTGGGCAACCACACCCAGGTCAGTGTGGAAGCCCTGCTGATTCCCTTTCACGTTCGGCGCGTGATCGGCAAACGGGTACGGTCACTGACGGATCGACAGTTCGGGCGCATGCGGGGCCCGGCGCGAGATCTGCTCGCCGCCGCGGGGGCGCTGGTGGGCGCGCCCGAGCCGGTCCGCGAACTGATGTGCCGCAACGAGCCCATCCTGGTGTTCCCCGGCGGCGGTCGGGAGATTCCGAAGTTCAAGGGGGAGGAGTACACCCTGCGCTGGCAGGGCCGCGCCGGATTCGCCCGCCTCGCAGTCGAACACCAGTATCCGATCGTGCCCGTCGGGTTGGTCGGTGGCGATGACGTCTACCGGAGTCTGAGTCGTCGCGGTGGCAGCTGGGAACGCTTCAGTGCGGCTCTGACACGACGGCTTGCCGGGCCGCCGGACATGGTCATGCCCCTGCAGCACGGCATCGGCCCGACCCTCATCCCTCGACCGCAGCGGATGTACCTGCGCTTCGGCGCCCCGATCGACACCACCAAGCCCGCCCGCGTCTCGAGCGAGAAATGGGTTGCCACCGTGCGGGAGAAGACTCAACAGTCGCTCGAGCGGATCTTGGCCGAACTGCTCGACGTCCGCGCCGAGGATCCCTACCGCCACCTCAATCCGCTTGCGTGGCGCCGCGCCGCCGCACCACCCGAGACGGTGGCACGCAGCTGAACGCGGCGCCTCAGTCGTCGGCGTCGTCGGCGTTACCGGCCTCGCGCTGGAACTCCGCGATCGCCTGGTCGATGGCCGAGTCAATGTCGCTGGAGCCGCCGAGAATCCGGTCGATGAACGCGGCCGGCTCGTCGAGATCGGAGGCCTCGGGAAGCAGATCGGGGTGCTGCCAGACCTTGTCGCGGGCGTCGGCCCCGACCGCCGTGGTCAACCGCTCCCAGAGCACCGCGGCCTCGCGCAGCTTGCGCGGGCGCAGTTCTAAACCGACCAGCGTAGCGAAGGTCTGCTCGGCCGGGCCACCGGTGGCGCGCCGGCGGCGCAGCATCTCCGAGAGCGCGGCGGTACCCGGGATCCGGTCGCCTAGCGCCGCATTGACCACGGTCTGCACCCAGCCCTCGATCAGGGCCAGCAGGGTCTCCAGCCGCTCCAGTGCGGCGAGCTGCTCCGGGGTCGACTTGGGCTCGAACACGCCTTGGTTGAGCAGTTCGTTCATGGCCGAGGGATCGGTCATCGCCGCCGGGTCGAAGCCCTGCGCCAGTTCTTCGATGCCCCGGATGTCGATCTTCATGCCCCGGGCGTAGGCCTCCACAGCGCTGAGCAACTGGTTGGACAGCCACGGCACGTGGGTGAACAGCCGGTGGTGGGCGGCCTCGCGGGCGGCCAGGAAGGTGACGATCTCACTGCGCGGCTGCTCCAGGCCGCCGGCCAATTCCTCGATCGCACCGGGCAGCAGCGCGGCCACGCCGCTGGGCCCCAGTGGCAGGCCGATGTCGGTCGAGGTCAGCACCTCTCCGGACAACCGGCCCAGCGCCTGGCCCAACTGGGAACCGAACGCCAACCCGCCCATCTGCGACATCACCGACAGCAGCGGGCCGGCCATGCTCTTGGCCTCTTCCGGCAGTGCTGAGGCCCACACCGACGAAACCTGTTCGGCCATCGGGTCGCACAGCCGCTGCCAGGTGGTCATGGTGTGCTCGACCCAGTCCACCGGCGTCCAGGCAACCCCACTGGTGGTGCCGGCCGGTAACGAAGTCGCTCCGTCGAGCCAGGTTTCGGCCAGGTGCACCGCGTCGCCGATGGCGGTCGCGGTCGACGCGGTCACCGGCGAGACCGGGCCGATCGACTTGGTCGCGACCTGTCGTGCCAGGTCGTAGTTGACCGGACCGGCCGGTCGGCCGTCGGCGCTCACCCGGCCGGCACCGCTGAACATCTGCCCGAGCTGGGTGAAGACCTGGCCCAGATCGGCCATGTTGAACCCAGCACCCATGCCGAACGGGTCGGTGGGCCCCGAGCCTCGCTCGCGGTCGGGGTCGTCCCCGGAAGAGAAACCGAAGGGCAGATCAGCCATAGACACAACCGTACCCATCGGCAACGTCTGGCGGAACGACACGCGGCCACGGCGGTCGGGCCGTCTGCGCCGGGGCGGTGGCCGTTTACCATACCCGGGGTGAACAGGCGGATTCTGACGCTGTTGGCGGCTGTGCTGCCGGTGGTCGCGTTCGGCGTACTGCTGACGGCGGTGACCGTGCCCTTCGTGTCATTGGGGCCGGGCCCCACTTTCGACACCCTCGGCATGATCGACGGCAAGCAGGTGGTCGACATCGAGGGGACCACCACGCACCCGACGACCGGCCACCTCAACATGACCACGGTCTCCCAGCGCGACGGTCTGACGCTGGGGGAGGCGTTGGCGCTGTGGCTGTCGGGGCGTGAGCAGCTCATGCCGCGTGACCTGGTCTATCCGCCGGGCAAGTCCCGTCAAGAAGTCGACGAGAGCAACGACGCCGATTTCCGCGCGTCCGAGCAGAGCGCCGAGTACGCCGCGCTGGGCTACCTGCGCTACCCGTCAGCGGTCACCCTCGCCGATGTCCACGACCCGGGTCCGTCTGCCGGCGCGCTGCAGCGCGGCGATGCCGTGGACGCCGTCAACGGCGAACCGGTCTACACGGTTCGGCAGTTCACCGCGCGGCTGGCCGACACCAAGCCGGGCGAGACGGTCGTCATCGACTACCGGCGCAAGAACGCCGCGCCCGGTACGGCGCGGATTACGCTCGGAGAGAACAAGGACCGCGCCAACGGATTCCTGGGCGTGTCCGTCCTCGATGCGCCGTGGGCGCCGTTCACCATCGACTTCAACCTCGCGAACATCGGCGGCCCGTCCGCGGGTCTGATGTTCTCGCTGGCCGTCGTCGACAAGCTGACCACCGGCACCCTGGCCGGGCCGAACTTCGTTGCCGGCACCGGGGTCATCAAGTCCAACGGCCAGGTCGACGCGATCGGCGGAATCGCACACAAGATGATGGCGGCCCGCGAGGCCGGCGCGACGGTGTTCCTGGTCCCGGCCGACAACTGCTACGAGGCCAGAAACGACGACAAGGGTCTGCAACTGGTCAAGGTGGACAGCCTCGCCCAGGCGGTGGGCGCGCTGCGAACCATCACTGACGGAGGTCAGCCACCCTCTTGCTGAGTCTTTGTTGGCTACAGTGGGGCCGTCAGGGACAACTGAGCTAGGGAGCGTGGCACGTGGGGATGCGGCCCACTGCGAGGATGCCGAAATTGACCGCGCGCAGCCGGATCATGGTTGCCAGCGCGTTCGTCGTGATCGCGCTGCTGCTGGTGGGGCCGCGGCTGATCGACGGCTATGTCGACTGGCTGTGGTTCGGAGAGCTGGGCTACCGCTCGGTGTTCGTCACGACTTTGCTGACCCGCCTGATCACGTTCGTCGTGGTGACGCTGCTGGTCGGCGGAATCGTGTTCGCCGCGATGGCCACCGCCTTCCGGGTCCGGCCGGTTTTCGTCCCCAGCAACGGCGTCAACGACCCGGTGGCGCGGTATCGCACCACGGTGCTGTCGCGGCTGCGGCTGATCGGATTCGGGATTCCGGCGGGCATCGGAGTGCTGGCCGGAATCGTCGCGCAGAGCTACTGGGTGCGTATCCAGCTGTTCCTGCGTGGCGGTGACTTCGGGATCAACGATCCGCAGTTCGGCAAAGACCTGGGCTTCTACGCCTTCGACCTGCCGTTCTACCGGCTGGTGGTGGGGCTGCTGCTGGCGACGCTGTGCCTGGCCACCATCGCGAATCTGACCACGCACTACATCTTCGGCGGCATCCGGCTGTCGGGCCGGGCCGGCGCCCTGAGCCGCCCGGCGCGCATCCAGGTGGTCAGCCTGATCGGCACCCTGGTGCTGCTCAAGGCCGGGGCGTACTGGCTGGACCGCTATGAGCTGCTCAGTCACACCCGCACGGGTAAGCCTTTCACCGGAGCCGGCTACACCGACATCAACGCGGTGCTGCCGGCCAAGATGATCCTGCTGGCGATCGCGCTGATCTGCGCGGTCGCGGTGTTCTCGGCGATCGTGCTGCGCGACTTGCAGATTCCGGCGATCGGTTTGGTGCTGCTGCTGCTGTCGTCGGTCGTGGTCGGCGCGGGCTGGCCACTGATCGTCGAACAGTTCAGCGTCAAGCCCAACGCGGCGCAGAAGGAGAGCGAGTACATCTCTCGCTCGATCACGGCGACCCGGCAGGCCTACGGGCTGACCGAGGATGTGGTCACCTACCGGGACTACCGCGGTGATGCGCGGGCGACGGCCGCGCAGGTGGGCGCCGATGCGGCCACCACCTCCAACATCCGGCTGCTCGACCCGACCATCGTCAGCCCCGCGTTCACCCAGTTTCAGCAGGGCAAGAACTTCTACTTCTTCCCCGACCAGCTCACCATCGACCGGTATCGCGACGACGACGGCCAGCTGCGTGACTACGTGGTCGCCGCCCGCGAGCTGAACCCGGATCGACTGATCGACAACCAGCGCGACTGGATCAATAGGCACACCGTGTTCACCCACGGCAACGGGTTCATCGCCTCGCCGGCCAACACCGTGCGCGGTATCGCCAACGACCCCAACCAAAACGGTGGATACCCGGAGTTTCTGGTCAATGTCGTCGGCGCCAACGGCGGTGTCGTCTCCGACGGACCGGCCCGCCTCGACCAGCCGCGTGTCTACTACGGGCCGGTGATCGCCGACACCGTCGCCGACTACGCGATCGTCGGACGCAACGGCGCCGACCGTGAGTACGACTATGAGACCAACACCGAGACGAAGAACTACACCTACACCGGCGCCGGCGGGGTGGGTATCGGAAACTGGTTGGCCCGCAGCGTATTCGCCGCGAAGTTCGCCGAGCGGAACTTCCTGTTCTCCAATGTGATCGGCGCCGACAGCAAGATCCTGTTCAACCGTGACCCGGCGAGCCGGGTGCAGGCGGTGGCGCCCTGGCTGACCACCGATTCCACGGTGTACCCGGCGATCGTGAACAAGCGACTGGTGTGGATCATCGACGGCTACACCACGCTGGACAATTACCCGTACTCGGAGCTGACGTCGTTGTCGTCGGCGACCGCGGACTCCAAAGAGGTGGAGTTCAACCGGCTGCTGCCGGACCGGCGGGTGTCCTACATCCGCAACTCGGTGAAGGCCACCGTCGACGCCTACGACGGAACGGTCAGCCTGTACGCCCAGGACGAGCAGGACCCGGTGCTGAAGGCGTGGATGAAGGTGTTCCCGGGAACGGTCAAACCGAAAGCCGAGATCACACCCGAACTCGCCGAGCACCTGCGCTACCCCGAAGACCTGTTCAAGGTGCAGCGCATGCTGCTGGCCAAGTACCACGTCAACGACCCAGTGACGTTCTTCTCCACATCGGACTTCTGGGACGTGCCGCTGGACCCCAATCCCACCGCCAGCAGCTTCCAGCCGCCGTACTACATCGTCGCTAAAAACCTTGCTAAGGGCGATAATTCAGCGTCCTTCCAGCTGACCAGCGCGATGAACCGGTTCAAGCGCGACTACTTGGCCGCCTACATCAGTGCCAGCTCGGACCCGGACACCTACGGAAAGCTGACCGTGCTCACCATTCCCGGGCAGGTCAACGGGCCAAAGCTGGCCAACAACGCCATCACCACCGACACCACGGTCAGCCAGGACCTCGGCGTGATCGGGCGCGACAACCAGAACCGCATCCGGTGGGGCAATCTGCTGACCCTGCCGGTGGCACAGGGCGGACTGCTCTACGTCGAACCGGTCTATGCCTCACCGGGTTCCAGCGATGCCTCGTCGTCGTACCCGCGGCTCATCCGGGTGGCGATGATGTACAACGACAAGATCGGCTACGGGCCGACGGTGTCCGACGCACTCACCGGCCTGTTCGGGCCCGGTGCCGGTGCGGCCGCCACCGACATCGCACCCACCGAGAACGGCGCTGCTGCGCAGGGGACGCCACCGTCGGCCACCCCGCCCGTTGCGGCGGTGCCCACGCCCCCGGCCGCGGAGGTCGCGTTGTCGCCGGCGAAGGCCGCGGCGCTGCGCGAGATCGAATCGGCGCTCAATGCGGTGCGAGACACCCAGCGCCGCGGTGACTTCGCGGCCTACGGTGCGGCGCTGCAACGCCTCGACGACGCCATGGCCAAGTTCAACAGCGCCAAATAGGGGTGCGGTGCGCTCAGGCGCCGAACAGCACCGAGTGCATCAGCGTGCGTACGCACGCCTGCTCGTAGGCCCTGTGCGGCGTCGAGGGGTCGGGCCGGTCGTAGTGCACCAGTCGACCGAGATCGACCACCAGACCCATCGCGGCGTGCACCAGGAATCGGGCAGCGGTTGCGGTGAGTTCGGGCCGCACCGACCGCAACAACCCCACCCAGGAGTCGATGGTGGAACGCTGCACGTTGCGCAGCAGCGCCCGATCGGATGGGGACAGGTGGATCTGTTCGCTGTAGTAGATCGACGCCAGCTCCGGGTTGGCGAACGAGGTGGCGACGTAGATGTCGACCAGCTGCGTGAGTGCCTCTCGCGGTTCGGACCGGTTGGTGTTGACCACCGACAGCTCCGCGGAGAGCCGATCGGACGAGCGGCGCAGCGCGGTGCTGAGAATGTCGGCTTTGCCGGGAAAATAACCGTAGATACTCGAGATTCGCAGTCCGGCGGCCTTGGCGATCTGGGCCACGCTGGTCTCGGCGTAGCCGTGGCGGTGGAACAGCATCATCGAGGCGTGCAGCACCGCCTCGTACATCCCGGCATCCGCGGTGAAGATGCGCGCCCCGCTCGCCCCGGAAGAAAAGTTGTCCGGCACGGGAAATTCGGTGTGCAGCAGTGCCCGCGACGCCGTCGTCAGGAGATCCGTGATGTCGTCGGCCGTGGCGCGCAGGTGGTGGTCGGTGATCCCCCCGGCGACGCTGAGCAATGCCGCTGAGAGCATCTGTCGATGCAACAGCGGCGCCGCCGGCCGTAGCTCGGCCAGCGGCTGCTGTAGGCGTTGGTTGACCAGGCGTAGCTGATCCAACAGCGTGGTGGCGTCGGGTTCGCGGAGATAGCGTGCCTGCCATCGGTACAGGCCACCGGATTCGCGGTTGCGCAGTGCGACATCGATCAGGGCGTGTATCAGCTGGTCGAGTGCTGCCGCCGGGCCTGCGGCGGGGTCGACGACGATGTCGGTGACGTCGACCAGTTGCTGGCTCAGTGCCAGCACCGCGACGCGGAACAGGTCGTACTTGCTGGCGTAGTGCCGGTAGAGGGCGGGAGCCGAGACACCGACCTCGGTGGCGATGTTCTCCACGCTGACCGCGTGATAGCCCAGGGTGCTGAATGATTCGGCGGCGGCCCGGGCGATCTGGTCCTTGCGATCTTTGGGGCGCCGCCGGGTCGTGCGTGCGGTGTCAGCCACGCGCGGCGCCCAGCGAGGTGCTCGGCTGATGTGCGGCCGTGCGTAGTGCGGCGCGCGCCCTGGCGTTCCAGTGGTGTCGCGGGGTCAGCGAGGAGAGCTGAGTCAACCGGACGAATTGGCGCAGCGACCATCGGTCGGCGGCATTGACGTTGATCCCGGTGAGCTCGCGGGCGCGGGGGTGCTGCAGGGCACGAATGGCGGGGTGGGGGACTGCGCGCATCCACCAGTCGGTGGGGGCGAAAATCTGTTCGCGAAACGGCTCGAAGTGGGCGCCGGCCATCAGGTGCGCTTGGCAGTAATCCTCGAAGTATTCAACGAATTCCGGCCAGGTCGCAGGCATGGGCCGGGTAGACACGCCGTATCGGCGATACCAGGCGCAGCACTCGGCATAGAGCTGCTCATGTTCGTCGCCGTCGAGGGGACGAATGAAGGTGTTGACCATGACGAAGAGGGACTCTACGTAAGCGCTGTGCTGAAAATGGAAGGTGTCGGGGTTCAGTGCGTGGTACTTGTGCCCGAACCTGTCGACGCCCTTGACGTGCTCGTGGGAGAAGCGCATCTGGGGTCGCATGTCGAGGTCGGAGTAGGCGTAGTTGACGGCTTGGGTGAAGGTGCGTTTCTTGTGCAGCCAGATGCGGTTACGCATCAGGGCGTGCTCGCTGATGCCGGCGGCGATGCCGGGATGCAGCAGCAGCAGACATACCGCTCGGGGCAACACGAACAGGTAGCGCCGGTCGGCCAGGAAGTGCCACAGCAGGCCGTCGGGCCCCAAGCCGTCGTCGTGGTGAGTCGCCATGGTCAGATCAGCGACTTGTGGCGCCGGATGCGATGGCGAACATCGGCCATCAGCACGTGATAGTTGGCGGTCCGGATGAACCGGGGAATGAAGCGGTTCACAAATGACACGAGCAGAAAAAGATTTTCGAACTGGCGTTGTTCGCCTCGCGACCATTGCACACCGAGCAGCTCGCGAAAGACCGGTGGCAGAAAACCGATCGTCAAGAATCGCAGCAGCGGCCCCAGGAGCGCCCGGAAGATCGGGTTGACCATCTTCAGGTCGACTAGGCGCATGAGGTAGTCGCGCACGGCGTCGTCCATCTGAAGAGTTTGGCAGGTGGTGTTCCAATAGGTGTCGAACTCGGCGCGGGTGGGCGGCCACTGGTCGTCGGTGACCTGCAGGGTGGTGCCGAGCGGCCAGGCGTGGTGGTAGAACGCCTCCGCCTGTTCCTCGGTCATCTTGCCGCGCAGCAGCTGGTAGGTGTCCTCGTAGAAGACGAACAGGCACGCGGCGACCCATAGTTGCAGATCCCGGTCGAAGGCGTTGTATTTGACCGGACTGTCCGCCGTGGAGCGAACCTGCCGATGCGCGACGTTGACCGCGTCACGGTAGGCGGCGCGTTCCTCCTCGGTGCCCAGCACCGCGACGGCCATGTACTGGGCGGTGGTGCGCAGCCGCTTCCACGGATGTTCCATCAGCGAGCCGGATTCCACTCGACTCTCCACGACGCCGTAGCCGACGCCGGGCATGCTCAACTGCATGATGACATTGGCCGCCGCCGCGGCAGCCGACCAAAAGTCCAGTGCCTCAGTCAGATCGACCGGGTCGTCGTCCCAGCGCGGGGTGTAACAGTCGACGTGAACCCGGGTCTCGGCGGTGGTGAGTAAGCGGTGCCGGGCCTGGTCCTGGCCGTGTTGTTCATGGCAGGTCGACATGTGAGCGATCCTCTCGATGCAGCGATATGTGGCGGTTATGGCCCGGCAAGGTAGTGCGGGAGTTGGGCGAGTCCCCAGATCAGCCCGGCTGCACCGACCGCGACACCGAAGAACAGCACGACCAGCACGCCGGCGCGCAGTAGCCGGGCTTCGGGGGTGGCCAGGTAGCGCAGCACGCTCACGACAAGGTCGATGATCCGCACCAGAAGCATCATCTCCAGGGTCCTCCTATCAGGGCTGGCCTCACGTTCCACCGTATTCCGGTCGCAGGGCGGGCGACAGCGACGCCAGGGGCACCCTGGCCACCACCGCCCTGCCATCCATGGACCACACGAACCGGTCGGCGGGCTGCGGGTTCTCTCGAAGCAGCGGGGCGTCGGGCAGGTACAGCACCAGTTGGTCGGGGGTGAGCGCGAATGCCCGGTAGTCGCCGGTATATCCGCTGCCCCGTGGGCTGGGCTGAAACTCGTCGACGGTGAACGGGTAGGTGTTGGGCGCATGCGGGGGCGCCGCGGCGTCCAGTGCGGCCGGCAGCACCGGGGCCGCCGCGCCCGCGATCGCGGCCATCGGGTCGACGCCCGGCTTGAACAGGTCGCCAAGGGTCAGGCGGCGCCCGGTGGCCATGTCGAACACGAAGGTGCGGTAGGCGTTGTTGGCCTGCATCCCAAACGGTTCCAGGCATTCATGTATCACCAGCGACTGCACCGCACCCGGCCCCGGAAAGCTCTCGTAGTAGGCGACAGCGCTGCTGTCCCGCACGGCCTCGGCGCCCGAGCTGCGCCAGCCGCTCATCAGCCGGCGGTAGAAGTCGCGCATCACCGGTCCGGCCGCGGCGTTGTCCAGCATTGCCTCGGGAAGGTCAAAGGCGATGTACCGCTCGGCCTTTCGGGGCGACACCACCAGGGTCGTGCAGCGCTGACCGTCCCAGCTCGCCTGAAGCTCGTCGCAGAAGCCCGGCGCGGAGGCGACGGCCGCCGGGGCCAGCACCGTGTTTGCGGTGACCAGCGCAGCGGCCAGACCGCACCACGCTGTGCCGCTACTCGTCATTGTTGCTGCCCTGCCACGACATCGCTGACCAGCCACCGTCCGCCATCTCGGTGCAGGGTGAGCGCCATGGCGGTGACGTCGGGCGGCGCTTGGGCGATCTGGCCTCCAGGGTCCTTTTTCAACGCCGCGCTGCTGAAGGTCTGCTCGACGAACAGCAGCACTGTGGCGTCGGTGGCGTCGGCTGATTTCACCGCGGAGTCGATGATGGTGCCACTGGTGGTCACCTGGTTGGCGATCAGCATCGCGCGAAGCTGGGAGCTCTGCTTGGCGTAACGGTCGTGGAATGTGCCGGTCGATCGGTCCAACAGCTCGGTGATCTGCCGATCGACCGTGCCGGGACTCGCTGTCGTCAGCAGCACCGCGTATTGCGTTGCGGCGTCGGAAGCCTCCCGGGCGGCGACGTCGAAGCGATGCTGCTGGTACAGCAGCCAGCTCTGGTATCCGCTGCCCGCGAGAACCGCGAGAGTGCCCAGGGCGGCGGCCGGCCGGGCCAGCCGCCGCAGCCGGCGGGGCCGAGCCGCCGGAGGCTTCTGCGGCGTCTTGGTGTCGGGCTTCTCGATGGTGGTCATGGTTGCTCAGACCAGATCGACCTGGCTGGCCAGCCAGCGGTTGTCGACGAGTTCCATGGTCATCTGGATCCGGTTGCGGTCGATCCGTGGTTCCGATCGCACCGCGTTGGTGATCGACTGATCGACGAACAGCAACACCTCCACGCGGGTCGTGGTGGCGGACTTGACGGCCGCGTCGAGGACGATTCCCTTGCCGGTGGCCTTGTTGTCGATCAGGATCTGACGTAATTGCTTGGCGCCCAAGCTGTAGGCGTCCTTGAACTGGCCGGTCGCGCCGTCGATCGCGCGGGCGTAGTTGCCGTCGATGTCGGCGGTGTCCAGGCTGGTCAAGGTGATCGCGTAATCCTTGGCGGCCGCCAGGGCGGCCTGCCCCGCAGCGGCGCGTGCATCAAGCTGGTGCAGGCGCCACCCGGCATATCCCGAATAGGTCAGCGCCGCGATCAACACGGCGGCCACCAGCGCCACCGGCGCTCGGCGGCGCCGCGACACCGGTACCGAGGGTGTTGTGGGTTCGGGGTCGATATGGTCGGCGGCCTCGTCATGCGCTGATTCCGTCTTGAGGTCCGTCTCGCGTTGTTCGTCGAGTTGGTCGAAGACGTCCGGGTCGGCGGTTTTTCCCATGGGGCTCGGCTTTCTCATCAGTTGGGGATCCACGCGGGCAGCTGCGGACCGCCATCGGGAGTGGGCAAGGTGTAGGGCGGATAGACCGGAGGCGGTTCCAGGGTTGCCAGCGGGTCGTGGCCCGGGGGCGGCCCGGCGGTGTCGTCCCCGGGTGGGCGTGGTGCGTTGCGAGCGCCGCGAACCAGCAGCGAGGGGTCGTCGTCGGGGCAGTAGGTGTAACGGTACGGCGCAGGGAAATTCACCGCCGAGGGCGGTTTGCGGGGCAGGCCGTAGTCGCAGCGGTGCCTGGGATAGATGTCGGCGATCACCCAGATGCCGCCGTCGTGCACTGTGCCGGCCAGTCGGTCCACCAGCGAGCCGTGGTCGGGGCGCCACAGGTCCTGCAGGGTGGGCACCCGCAGGTAGAGAATCTGCGACAGGGTGGTCAGGTTGCCCAGCAGGGCGTAGACGTTCTCCCGGTTATCGCCGATGAAGCTGTCGACCTGTCCCAGTTCAGTACCGCCGAGTTCGACCAGGGTGCGGAACCCGCCGTCCATGGCGTTGGCCCCGCCGAGGATCTGTTGCAGGTCGTTGCTGGTGCCGCTCAATCCCGGGCTGACGTCGCTGAAGGTGGTGAACGTGACCCGGGTGTTGCGCAACATGCTGACCGTCTCGGGTAGTACGCCGTCGAGCGTCGAGGCGAGCAGCACCGTGCCGTCCAACAGCGCGGACAGTTTCTTGCCGCCATCCGGACTGACTCGAAGCTCGTTGAAGACCGCTGTCAGTTTCTCGGCGTCGACCTGGCCCAGGGCGCCGCGGCTGTCGTCGATGATCTGGGGCAGCGAGACCGGCACGCTGGTCTGCTCCTGGCCGACCAGTGAGCCGTTGGTGAGGTATGGCCCGTTCTCGTGCTCGGGGCGAAAGTCCAGGTATTGCTCACCGGCGACCGACAGCCCGGACACCCGCACCGGCGTGTCGCGCGGAATGGGGCGGTCGGCGCGCAGCGAGACGACGGCCTCGGCTCCCGTCGCGGTCAGGTGCACATCGGTGACCCGGCCGATCGGGATGCCGCGCAGCGTCACGTCCTGATTGACCAGCAGCCCGCCGGACTGCGGGAGCAGAACTCGCACGGAGATCGTCTTCTGCGCGGGGTTGATCCCGACGCCGAAGATCGTCACATATGCCGCCGCCACCACTGTGGTCAGCGCCAATCCGATGCCGGACAACAGAATTCGCCGTCGGTAGCCGGCTTGGACCAGCCATACGCCCAGCCGGGCGAACAGGTCGAGGAGGTCGAGAAACGGTCTCATCGCTGCGGTCCGTAGATCCGGGAGAGCAGCATGTTCCACTCGTAGCGCAGGTCTCCGATCATCAGATGCCAGTCGGTGCCGTCGGTCCAGTGGAATTCTGGATCGCCCGGGTAGTTCTTGTCAGGCCAGGGAACCAGCGTGATCTTGTCGATTTCTCCCTTGACGTGTGCGGCAGGGCCGTTGAGGGTCTTCATCAAGATGCCCAGGAACCGGTTGAACGGCATCAGCGAGAGTTCGGGGTCGACGGCGATCTCGTTGAACACTCCCGCCATCTTGTTCAGGTCGGCGGTGAGGCTGCGGGTATCGGTGCCTTGCAGAGACGGGAAGCGGGACAGCTGACGGGTGATCCGCGCGCCGGTGTCGACCAGGTCGATCAGATCGGAGGTGTTGTCGGAGATCACGTTGAGGGCGGGCGCCAGGTGGGTGAGGGCGTCGTCGAAGGTGTTCTGACGCGCCGACATGGTCGCGGCCAGCTCCGATGACCTCCGCAGCGTCCGGTCCAACTGCTGCGACCGGGCGCTCATCCGCGACAGCAGGGTCGCGGTCTGGTCCAGTAGCAGGCCGAGCTTTTCGCCGCGTCCGCCGACGGCCTTGCCCGCGCCGTTGAGCATGGACACCAGGTGGCGCACCGTGCCGCCGTTGACCAGCATCGCCATCGAGCTGATCAGTTCTTCGATGGTCGGAGCGTTGGCGGTTGATTCCAGCGGCAGTACCGAGCCGTTGTGCAGCAGCGGGGCGTCGTCCGGCCGGTTCTTGTCGGGCCAGATCTGAACGAAGATGTCGCCCAGCGGGGTGGCCGACCGCAGCTCGGCGGTGCTGCCGGCATACAGCGGTACGGCCGATTTGATCCGCATGGTGATGTAGGCGTTGAAGTCTTGAGCCCGAATGGATTCGACCTCACCGATCTGCGCCCCGTACAACCGCACCTTGGCCTTCTCGGGAAGGTTCAGTGCGTCGGAGAAGACGGCGGTGATGGTGTAGTACGGCCCGCCGCCGCCCGGCGCGGGCAGGGCCACACTCTCTAGGTCCAGGCCGCATCCGACCGTCAGCAGCGCGGTCGCGATCGCCAGCGCCGCACGAGTTCCTCGCACCCATCTCGTCGACCGTGTCATGGCTGCTGACCGATCCCGTCCTGCATCAGATCGAGCATGCTGCCCAACCCGAAGTCCGGTCCGTAGTCCTGCAACGTTCCGGTAGCGCACGCGAGCTGCCGCAGGCCCATCAGGTTGCAGACCTCCTTGCCGAACTGACTGTTGAACAAGGTCTTGCCCAGCAGCAGGTGAGATCGCAGGCTGCCCGCGTTCTCGTCGATGACGTTGTAGAAGTTGTCGATGAACAGTGGGCCCACGTCGAGGATCTCGCGCAGGTCGCGTTCGTTGTCGGTGAGCGTGGTGGCGACTGTGCGGGCACCGGAGAAGGCCTCGCGCAGCCGGTCCTGGTTGCCTTCGAGAAGCCGCGACGTCTCGGCGAGCAGCCGGTTGATCTTGGCTCCGGTGTTTCCGGATCCCAAGTTTTCTGCGGCCAGGATGCCGCTGAGCTGGTGGACGTAGGAACCGAATTCCCGCAGTGCGGCGTCGTTTCTCGACGCTGCCTCGCTGAGCTCGGCGACGCCTGTGATGATCGTCTGGATGGTCTTCTTGCTGCGTGCGCCCTTGTCCGACCCGACCTGCAGGGCTTGCGACAACCGGCCCAGGGTCGCCTTGATGTCTGGACCGTTGCCGACGGTGATCTGCGAGCCGACGGCGACGAATTCGCCCAGCGGTCCCTGATTGTTGTCGTCGCCCCGCAACGCGCTGCCCAGCTTGTCCATCATCGCCAGGGTCCGTTCGAACTCCACCGGTGTGCGGGTGCGGTCCAGGCTCAGCACATCGCCGTTGCGCAGCTTGGGCCCGCCGCGATACGCCGGGGTGAGCTCGACGTGACGGTCGGTGAGCACCGAGGAGGAGACGGTGACGGCTTCGGCGTCGGCGGGGATGTCGACACCGGCGTCGATTGCGAGCTTCACCTCGACGTAGCCCCCCTTGGGGGTGATGCTGGTGACCTTTCCGACGTCCATGCCGAGCACCGACACCCCGTTGCCGGCGTAAAGCCCTACGGCGTCTTGGAATTGAGCGGTCACCCGGATCTTGTGCAGCGATAGCCGCGGCAGGTCGGGGATCAACTGCGGTGCCACCGCGGCACCGGTCACGGCCAAGACGAGGACGGCCGCACCGGCGAGCACGTAGAGCTTGAGGGCGCGACTCATTCGCAGTCCTTGAAGTATTCGACCAGGTTGAACTGCCTGGCGCGTCCGCTCAGCGCGCACATCCAGGAGTCCACGAAGATCCCGGCCGGCAAGAAGACATCGGCCGCGTTACCGCTGCCGGTGGCATTGGCGAAGTTGCGTAACGCGACCGGGGTCGACTGCAGGAAGCTGCGCAGCAACGCGTCGTGGTCTGCGGTCATCTTCATGAATTCATCGAAGTCATGGATCATCTGGTTGACGGCCGCTTCGTCGCGCAGGATTCCGTGGGTGCGGTCGACCAGCAGGGTGGCGCTGGCGAACAGTCGTTGTACGGCCGCACGGCGGGTGGCGATCTCGCGCAGCACATCACGGCCCTGTAAGACCAGGGCGCCGAGGTTGGCCCGCTGGTCGCGCAGCATGGTGGTGAGCGTTTCGGTGTTGGTCAGCAGTGTGCCGAGTTGCTCGCGGCGGTCGGCGATGATGTCGGCCATCGCCTGCAGGTTGGTCAGCGCCTGCGGCAGTTCCTCGGCGACTCCGCCGAGGTTGGTGTTGAGCATGTTCAGCGAATCGACGAACCGATTGGCGTCCACCGGGCCCAGGGTGCGCGTCGCTCCGGCGAGGGTGCGCTGCAGATCGTAGGGAACCTGGGTGTGCGCCAAGGTGATCGTCCGGTTCTCCAGCTGCCCGGTGCCTGCCGGTGACAGTTCCAGATAGCGCGACCCCAAGATGGTGGTCAGCTTGATCGCGGCGCGGGTGTCGGCGCCCAGTGGGATGCCGCGTTCGACGTTGAATCCGACTACCACGTGGTCGCCGGCGAGTTTGACGCGTTCAACGGTGCCGACTTTGACGCCGGCGATGGTCACCACGGCGCCGGAGCGGATCTGGGCGGCTTGGGCGAACTGTCCTTGGTAGCGGGTCTTTCCGATGCCCAGTCCGGAGTAGACGACGGTGGCCGTGAGCACGGCGACGATGATGACGATCGAGATGACGCCCATCCAGGGCCGACTGAACGATTCGATGGGGCGTTTGAGTGCGGCGGGGATCAGGCTCATCGGCACGCCGCCGAATGCTGGTGGGCGAGGCCGTCGCTGGCGGTGGCCGCCCCGACGAACGACCGGAACCAGTGGAACAGGCCGCGCCACAGGCCGAAGTCCAGCTCGCAGGCGTAGACGTCGCTGTAGGTGCCGCTCTGGGTGATCCGGGCCAGCCCCTGCAGTACGTACGGGAGGTTGGCCGCCATGTAGGCGAAGCGTTCGCGGCCGTCGTTGACGCCGTAGTTGAGCAGGCCGGGCTGGCGCGTGATGAACTCTTCGAGATCCGGGGTGATGTTGTCGACGATGGTGGACAGTCGCGCCATGGTGGCGTTGATCGAGCCCACCGAGTCGACCAACGGTTCGCGGTGATTCGCCAGCGCGACCATGGTGTCGCGCGACTGGCGGATCATGTTCTCCATGTTGGTGCTTTGTTTGGCCAGGTCCGTCATCAACTGATTGAGGTTGACGATGAGTGCGCTGAGCACCTCGTCGGGCCCGGCGAAGGTTTCGGCCATCTGTGAGGCCTGCGTGATCAGCGTCAGCATGGATGCGTGATTGCCTTGCAGCGCCAGAACTGTCGCGTTGCTGATGTTGTCCACCTGTTCGGGGTCCAGCTCGGCGAACAGTGGCTCGAATCCGTTGAGCATGTAGGAGACATCCAGTGATGGGTTGGTGCGTTCGATCGGTATCTGACCGTGGTTGGGCAGGATCTCGTGGTTGTCGCCGGGACCTTGAGCCAGTCCGAGATAGCGCTGCCCGATGATGCTCTGGTAGGTCACCGAGGCAATCGTGTTCTGGTACAGCTGCTGGCTGCGTTGCACGCGGAACTGCACCCGGGCCGCGGTGCCGTGCAGTTTCACCCGGTCGACCCGCCCGACCCGCACCCCGGCGACGCGCACATCGTCGCCCGGCGCCATGCCGGATGCGTCACTGAAGATCGCCGAGTAACTGTAGGTGGGCCCGGCGATGTCGCGGCGCAAGGTGTTGTAGACCATCCAGGTGACAGTCAGGGCGAAGCTGGTGAACAGGGCCATGCCGATCACCGATTTGGAACGACTCCTCACCGGCCACCTTCTTTCGCGATCCGAGACAGGTGCACCGTGCTGCCGCGCAACAGCGGCGCCAGCAGTAGCACCGTGGGGGTGTCTGAGCTGCCGGTGATCCGGCTGATCTGCTGCTTTTCCAGCGGGCTGCCCACCACACCGACGTTGCCCCCGATGACCGCGCCCTGGGGCTCGAGGGTGGGGACTTCGGCAGGGGGCGGCGGGGGGATCGGGGGTCCCTGCGGATCGCCGGGCATGGAGTGCCGGGGCGGGGTGAGGTTCGGCCGGTTCTCGGTCATGCCCGGAGTGGGTGAGACGCCCTGGGACTCCAACGCGGGGAACAGGTCCGGGGCGGTGGGCACTTCCGGTGCGGTGGCGCAGCTCGGTCCGGCCAGCTCGCCGTAGCGGGGGCAGTCGGCGCGGACGTAGGTGCGGCTGGGTGTCAGGGCGATGGCCGCCTTGACCTGAAGCAGGTTCTCGTCTGCGTCCCAGATGACGTCGTAGACCCGGTTGGCGAGGGTTTGCAACTTGGTTGACACGCCGTGGAATTCGCCGGCATGGTCCGCGATCACCCCGAGGGCAGGGGTGAGGTGGCCGGTGATGGTGATCATCCGCTCGGCTTGGTTCTCTAGGGCGCTGGCCAACGTGGTCGCGGTGTCGGTTCCGCCGGTGAGCAGACTGGACAGCTGCGGTCCCTTTTCGGCGATGGTGGCCATCGGCTGAATCGATCGGTCCAGCGCGTCGAACAGTTCCGGGGAGACGCGCTGTAGACCGTCGGCCGCGGCTGTTAGCGCCGACAGCGTGGTCGGATCGGCGTCGTCGGTGGCGACGACGGAGTTCAGTTGCGCCAGAATCTCGTTCAGGTTGTGACCGGTGTCGGTCAGCTCCTGGCCGCGGCCATGGGTTGCGGTGCCCAGGGCGGCGATCACGCCGACAGTGGTGTCGTCAGGTTTGCGTCCCAGTGGGCTGATCAACTGGCGGAGCTTGTTCAGCACGTTCTGAAACAGCACGGTGGGCAGCGACTGGTCTTCGAGGACCACCGAGCCCGACCGCAGATGGTCGGGGGCGGCACCGTTGTCGACCAACTGGATCGCGGAGACGGCGAACAGGTTGGCCGGTACGACGCGGGCGGTGACGGTGCTGGGGATCTTGGCCGCGTGCTCGGGTTTGAGCACCACGTGGACTTCGTTGGGCAGCCCGTGGGTGGAGGGCGTGATGTCGGAGACGGAGCCGACCAGCAGGTCGTGGTACTTCACGTCGGAGCGCGGTGGCAGGCCGTCGCCGATGTTGGACAGCCGCACATCGATGCGCACCAGGTTGTCCAGCTTGCCCTGGGATTTGGCGACCATCAGCGTCGCGGTGGCCACGGCGATGACGATGAAGGCGACGCCCAGCGCGAACACCCGAACGTTGGAGGGTCCGCGGGGGTCGGTGTCGAAGGAGTTCGGCATCGCCTAACCCCCGAACCTGGCGCCGGATTCGACACCCCACAGCGCCATGGTCAAGAACATGTTCACCACGACTACGGCGGTGACGCTGGTGCGCATCGCGCGTCCGGCGGCGACTCCGACGCCTGCCGGTCCGCCGGAGGCGACAAAGCCGTAGTAGCTCTGGATGGTTGATGACACGAACACGAAGACGGTGGCCTTGAACGTCGCGTACAGCACGTCGCGGCCGTTGACGAACAGGGAGAAGTAGTGCAGGTAGGACCCGTTGGATTGCCCGGAGATCAGGATGACCGAGAACTGACAGGACAGGTAGGCGATACCCAGCGCTACCAGGAACAGGGGCACGACTGCGATCACCGAGGCGACCGCCCGGGTGGTGACCAGGAACGGAATCGGGTTGATCGCCATCGCTTCCAGCGAGTCGATCTCTTCGTTGATCCGCATCGCTCCGAGCTGGGCGGTGAAGCGGCATCCGGCCTGGGCGATGAACGCCATGCCCACCATGATCGGTGCGAGCTCGCGGGTGGTGGCGAACGACGAGATCAGACCCGTCGCCGGCCCCAGGCCCAGCAGATCCAGGACGTTATAGCCCTCGACGGCGACCAGTGCGCCGGCGATCGCCCCGAGTGCCAGCGCGACCGCGATGGTGCCACCGCCGACGACGATCGAGCCGTTGCCCCAGGCGATATCGGACAGCAACCGCAGCATCTCGCGCCGGTAGTGCCGGAGCATGGTCGGGATGGATGCGAGCGTGCGCCCGAAGAAGTGCACCAAGTGGCCGGCGCGGGCCACCGCCACGAAGAACCCGCTGAAGAGCTCGGTGATCGGTCGCAGTCCGGGAATCTCAAAGGCGCTGGGAATGACCATCTTCTACAGCGCCTGCCGCGGGAACAGGATCACGTAGAGCTGGCTCATCACAACGTTGACGAACATCAGCAGCAGGATCGACTCGACCACTGCGGCGTTCACCGAGTTGGCGACTCCGGCAGGCCCGCCATGGCTGTCGAGGCCCTTCTGGCAGCTCACGATCGCGACGATCATCCCGAAGACAATGGATTTGGCGAACGCCAGCCACATGTCCCCGACGTCGGAGAACGAGGAGAAGGTCGCGATGAACGAGCCCGCGGTCCCGTTCTGCAGGAACACGTTGAAGATGTAGCCGGCGACGTAGCCGACGAAAAACGTGATGCCGGTGAGCAGTACGCCGACGGTCATCAGTGCGGCCAGCCGCGGAACCACCAGGCGCCGCACCGGCGACACCCCCATGACCTCCATCGCCTGGATCTCTTCGCGCATGGTCCGCGATCCCAGGTCGGCACAGACCGCGGAGCCCACAGCCACCGCCAGCAGCATCGCGGCCACCAAGGGGGCGGCCTGGCGGATGATCACCAGTCCGGTAGCCGCACCGGCGAGCGAGGAGGCGCCGACTTGGCCGGCCAGCACGCTGAACTGGATCGAGAGTGTCACACCCACCGGGATGGTGACGAAAACCGTTGGCAGGAAAGCGGCGCTGGCCACGAACGCCGTCTGGTCGATGAACTCACCGACCAGGAACCGTCCGCGAGACAGATCGGCGAACAGGTACTGGATGGCCCGGACCCCGAGCACCACCTGGCTGCCACCGGTGCCCAGCGACTGGATCGGGTGGTTCTTCAGGTACTGCAGGAGCCAGTCGGTCACGGACCGTAGGCCCGGCCGGCCGGATATCTGTTGGTCAGCGAGGTGGATCAGGCGCCGCGTCGATTCCGATACAGACATCGGGTCACTGCATGCAGACATTGGAGACCAGCAGCACCGGCCACGACACGATCGACCCGAGGAAGGACACCACCAGGTCCAGACCTTGCAAGTCGTGCAGGTGAGCGGTGTGGGTCAACGACCAGATCAGCCCGATGATCAGGTAGGGCGTACCGAGGATCAGGCCCAGCCCGATCAGTTCTCCGACACTCATCCGGTAGCTCAGTAGGCGGCCTATGCCGTCGACGATTCCAGGCATCCGTAGCCTCTCCCGACTCTGTGGGCCCGCCGTGGGCGACGGGGATGTGATGCAGGACTCAATTGGCGCTGTGCGAGCAGCATGCCACGCAGGATCGGGCGCTGCAAGACAAAAGTTAATTTTGGTTTCCCGCTAACTCGGACTTTCGGGCGTCGGCGGTTGGGCTGGCGCGTCGGGAGTCTCGGCCTTTCAGGCGCGGCTTGGCTACGACGATATGGCTGTGAACTGCGTATATATCGGCAAGGCCGGGCGGATGCGGGTGGCGTGACGAGGCGGTGCGGCGGTAGCGGCGGTCCGTCCAGAAGCGGTGTTTTGTTAATTTGGGTTACCGGCTGATTGTGGGCCGCTGGTCCCCGCGGCGACGCTGGCCGCAGGCGATTTGGTGCCCGGGCCATCGTTCGGTAACCTCGTAGATACCGACGCGGGGTGGAGCAGCTCGGTAGCTCGCTGGGCTCATAACCCAGAGGTCGCAGGTTCGAATCCTGTCCCCGCTACTAGCGAAAATGCCCCTTCAGGCCCCGGCCTGAAGGGGCATTTTTCATGGGCTTGGGAACGCGTTTGGGAACGTCGTCCTCGCCAATCGCTACATCTGCCAGTTGAAGCACTTGCCACCACGTCGAACAAAGGGCCTCGGCTTGGGCGCAACGCGGAGAGGGCCCAGTGGGCGGGCGAACCAGGAGGCCCGATGGGTGCGTGCCGGTACTCTGAGGGGAAGAGAGGTGCGACGCGATGACCGTAGCAGCCATCGAGCCCGAGCCGGTGCCGCTGGTTCGAGACCAGGCCGGTCGGTTGATGGTGCCCGGCACCCGCATCTCTCTCGACATCTTGGTGGCCGACTTCAAGCAGGGCAAGACCCCGGAGGCGGTTCACGATTCGTACCAGACGGTGTCTCTCGCTGACGTGTACGCGATTTTCGCCTACTACCTGCGCCACCGTGCCGAGGTAGAGGCTTACATCGCCGAGCAGGAACGTGAAGGCGTGCAGATTCAGGAACGGATCGAGGCCGAGTACCCGCTCAACGATGGACTGCGCGCCAAGTTGCTGGCCCGGCTAGCGACGTGAGTCCGCGGTTCCTGGCCGACGAGAACATCGACTCCGATCTCGTTTTGGGACTGCGTCGCCGCGTCGACGACATCGACATCCTCCGGGTGCAAGATGTTGGACTCCGTACCGTGGGTGACCCTGCGATCCTGCAGTGGGCGGCCGACGAGGGCCGGATCTTGATCAGTCGCGACCTCAAAACCATCCCAGGCTTCGTGGGCGACCGACTGGCCGCCGGGTTGCCGATGCCCGGCGTCATCCTTCTGCGTTCAAGACTGGACGCCGAGGAGTGGAACAACCAGATCGCCTACCTCCCGCTTCGCTAAGACGGCGGAGGCAAAGGTCAGAACCGGGCGCCGCTGACACGCTCCGGTTAAGAATCCAGATTCCGAGCCGGGCCGAGTGCATCAAACCCGGGGCGATTCAACAGCACGTCGTGGCAATAACCCCAATAACCCAGGATGGACGTCCAGCGCACCGATCACAAAAAAGGCTGTCGCAGCTTGCGCCGCGACAGCCTTTTGAAGTCTGCGTGTTCGATCAGATTACCGAAACGCCCACAGCCTGTGGACCTTTCGCGCCCTGCTCCACATCAAACTGGACCCGAGCGTTCTCTTCGAGGGTGCGGAATCCGCCACCACTGATCTCCGAGTAGTGGACGAAGACGTCCGGCGCTCCGCCATCCGGGGCGATGAAGCCGAAGCCCTTTTCGCCGTTGAACCACTTCACAGTGCCCTGTGTCATTACTTAACTTCTCTCATTTCCAAGCACATCAAGCACGATGTGCGTCACCAACGCTAGCACGGATTGCCTGGGTCACGAGTAGGGAATGAATGTCCTTGCCGGAAGCCTAAAACTGCCGCTACGCGGCACCCCCACGTCGCCGTCGCCTCATTCGGATAAGCCCGCCGTGTTTCTTCAGAGCCTGACCATGTTCGCGATTGGCGACGTTGCTTGTGTCAGCCCTCAGCCTCGTGGGCGGTGAAGGTGACCACCTCTCCGCGGTTGATCGACACCCAGTCGCGGGCCTCCAGATACGGCCGGAATGTCTCAGCGATGTGCTGTTCGTCGGCAGGAGTCTTCGGCCGCTGCAGTTCGTAAAGATGCGGAAACTCGGTCCAGCTGACAACGGCGTCCCACAGCCGCACCGCTGCTTGGCCGGTGGGCGGGTCGACGAGCACCGGACCGAATAGGCACTGCCCGTCGGGAAAGAACAGCGTCGGAACTCCGTAGCCGCTGGCGGCGACGACGCGTTGATGATCGGCCAGAACTTCGTCACTGGTCGTCGGGTCGGCGATCGCCTGGTCGACGAGCCCGGGATCGAACCCGAGTTCTTCCAGCAGGTGGCGGGCGACCGCCTTGTCGTGCGGCTTGTGGCCCTCGACGTGCAAAGCGCGGCCGGCACGTTCGTACCACGCGTCGACGTCCGCCATGCGACCGCGACGCAGCAGGGCGCCGACTCGCATCATCGACCAGCCATAGGACCACTCCCGTTCCCAGGGATGCTTCTTGCCTTCTCGGCGGTTGATCTCCTCCAGACTGAAGAAGCGCCAGTTCACCGTCAGGCCCGTGAGGTCTCGGACCTCGCGGATCCACCGTGAGGTCTGGTAGGCGTAAGGGCACATGACGTCGAAGTGGAAGTCGACAGATTCCGGACGGCTCATCACATCGTGAACCTCAGGTTGCGGGCGGCGCGGTCACCGAGTTCCTCGTCGCCGGTCCACGTCACCGTGCCGGAGTCGATCTGGGCTTGCGGGTCGATACGTCCGCACGCCAGTTGGATGAACGTCGTGGAATCGGTGCTCAGCGTGACATCCGGATCGGTCAGGTGGTCAACGGCCCTGGCGCGGCCGTCCACGGCGACGTGCAACTGGCGCGTGAGCGGTCCGGTCAGGTCAAAGGTGATGCTCTTGCCGTCGGGAAGGCCCACCTTTTTGCCGACGATGTAGCCCAGCGACCCTGCCACCTCAGCCAGCGCGATCTCGGCGCCGATGCCGGTGTCGTCGGTCTTGCGGCCGAGCGGAGTGGCGATGTCGCGCTCGTGCACCCAGAAGTCGAAGACCCGGATCTCCAGGAACCGCCCGTAGGTGCTGGGACCGACCGGAGTCCACGACGGCCGTTCGAGATCGGCGTCGGTGAGTGCGGCCAGGTCACGGCGCCGATGGTCATAGACCGCGCGGATCACCTCGAGATAGGCGGCACCCTGGGTGTCGGCCTCGCGCAGAAAATCCGCGGCCTTCTGGAACGGCGGCGGCGTCTGGTCATCCTCGGGCAGCCACCCCGCCATCACCGCTTCGATGCTGGTGACGTGGTTGACCACGTCGCGGACCGTCCAGTCTGGACACAGGGACTGAGCGTCCCACTCAGCGTCGCCGAGTTCGGCGCAGAGGGCTTCCATCGCGGCATAGCAGCCCTGCAGGGCGGCGGTAATCCTGCCCACGCCGCTGGTTTCCGATGTCTTCAACGCCGTCTTCTCCTTTGCGGCCATGCTTCCGCCACGAGCATGTGACAAATAGTAATAAATGTCAAGAGATAAGAACATTGGATGAATAATGTCGTCAGAGATAGACTGCTGCCCGTGGCTGTCGTGGATCTGCGTGCGGAAACTCGTGCGTTCGGACGTGCGCGGCTGCGCGAACTCGCCCTGGACGAGACTCGTGCAGTCGCGCTTGAGCAGGGTTGGTCGGCGGTGCGGATGGGGTCGATCGCAAAGGCCATCGGCATCAGCCGCCAGAGCCTGCACGCTGAGTTCGGCACCAAAGATGACCTGGGAGACGCTCTCGTCCAGCGCGAAACGTCGACCTTCTTCGAAGGTATCCGTGAACTGCTCGAACAACATCCAGGTGACCTCGCCGGCGCAGTGCAACACGCCGGCTACTACGTCCTCGATGTCACGCAGGACAATCCGCTGCTGCAGACGATCCTCACCCGCACACCGGCTCACGGCGACGTATCTCTGCTGCCCTTGATCACCACGCGAGGGGAACCGTTGATCGACCGTGGCGTGGAACTGTTCGGCGCTTGGGTGGTCGGCCAGTGGCCATCGTTGAGTCCCGCCGACACGCGTCTGATGGTCGAAAGCGTTGTGCGCCTTTCGCTGAGCCACATCGTGACGTCCACCAAACCAGCCGCCGACGCGGCTGCGGATCTGGCACGGCTGGCCTGTCGGTGCGTAGGCTTCCCCGATCCCGAATGACGCTCAGATCGCCCACGGCGCAATCAAGGTCATCGCCCCCAGGACCACCAGCCCGATGACGAACGCCACAACCGTAAAGCCCATGACCTGGCGGACATTGAGCTTCGCGATGGCCAACAGTGGCAGCAGCCAGAACGGCTGGATCATGTTCGCCACGCCCTCGCCGACGGCAACGGCCATGGAGACCAGGCCGAGATAGGCGGGTGACTGTTGGCCGATCGCCAGTGCAGAGTCGACGGCGATCGGGCCCTGCACCGCCCAGTGCCCACCGCCGGACGGCACGAACAGGCTGATGATCACCGAGCCGACGAACGTCAGGAAGGGCAGCGTGTACTCCGTCGCGCCATTCACCAGGGTCTGGGCCAGCAGCGTCTGCAGCGGCTTGGCGTCCTCGGTGCCCTGATACGCCAACAGCCCCACCAGGCCGCCGTACAGCGGATATTGCAACAGCAGCGGGCCGGATACCTTCGCGGCACCGGTGAAGGCCCGGATGAACCGGATCGGTGTGCGGTGCAGCAGGGCGCTGGTGATGGTGAACAGCATGATCATCGAGGAAATATTCAGCGCGAAACCACTGGCCACGAAATACGTTATGCCCGCGGCGAACAGCAGCACGTTGAGGATCCACTGATTCTCCAGCCATTCGGCAAACGTCGTGCTGGCCGGTGTCTCAACGGCCTCCTCGTCTTCGAACACCGCGGGGTCGGGGGATAGGCCTTCGGACGGCTCCATCCGCCACACGGCGAGCGCGAGCACCGCCAACACGATGATCGCCGACAGCCAGCTGTACGGCTGGAAGATGGTCTGGCTCAACGGTACGTTGAATCCGGCGATCTGGTGGATCACGTTGATGGGGCTGCCGGCATCGGTGTTCGCCAGCGCGATCGATGACGAGAGGCCCTGTGTCCAGACGATGAAGCCCATGAACGCCGCGGCGATCAGGTAGCCGAAATGCGAGCCGGGGAAACGTCGCGCCACTTGCCGGGCGACCAGCGCACCGGCTACCAGTCCCAGGCCCCAATTCAGCAGGGACAGAACGGCACTGACGGTGAAACAGAGTAACGCCCCCTGCGCCTGGCTGCGCGGCATCGCCGCGACGCGGACGATGGTCCGCTTCAGCGCCGGCGCCTCGGCCAGCGTGTAGCCCGTCACGAGGATCAGCACCATCTGGAACGCGAACGTGAAGATGTTCTGCTGCCCCCACACGCCGCCGTACCACGCCTGCAGCATGCCGCTCGCCGACGCTCCGCGTACCAGCGCAGCGACCATGCCGGCGACGATCAGCGTGAGGATCATCGCGAACAGATACGGGTCGGGCATCAGGCGTTCGACATAGCGCACACTGAGCCCGGTGAGCGATTGCATGACGCCGCGACGTGCTGTCGGTTGCTCGGTCATCGCGCCTTGTGGCCGTAGCTCGGTCATCGCGCCAACCTCTCGTCTGAGCCGCTCGCACCGCGATCGCTCGTGCGTTGTGCCACGATAAATGCCGCGGCGGCTCGGGCCGGCGTTTTCAGCGCATGGTGGCGTGCAGCGCGTCGGTCATCGCCTCGATGGCCGCCTCGCGCTCCAGCGGCCAGCCGTCGACCAGCCACAGGTGCATGAAGGAATCGACCATGGTGTACATCATCGCGATCGCCAGCCGCAGCTGGGCCTCGGTGGCACCGGGCATGGCGTCGGCCTCGATCCACTCGGTGACGTTGGCCTCCATGGTGGCTCGGTGCGCCGCGGCGAACTCCGGGTCGGCCGCCCGAGCTTGATGCAGCGCCATGTAGAGCTGCGGCGCGGAAGTGTAGAAGTCGACCACCTTCTCGAAGAAGGCCTTGATGGACGGCCGTCCCGATCTGCCGCCACGCGGCGCGTCCTGCTGGGCCCAGACGGTCATCCGGGTGTTACGCAGTTCGCGCAGCACCGCTGCCTTGGAGTCGAAATGGAGGTAGAACGTCGCCCGCCCGATCCCGGCTCGGCGCACGATGTCGTCGATCGTCACCGCGACGTAACCGCGTTCGGCGAACGCCTCCAGCGCGGCGGCCATGATGTGGTCGCGGGTCATGATGCGGTGCCGGTCGCGCATCGTGAGTTTCGGTGCGGTGGTGGTCATGCCAAGTTCACCCCCTCCAACTGGCCAGTCGAACGCCACTTCTCCAGCATGTCAAAGAATTCGACGGGTTTGCCGCCGAAGTTGGTCGACAGCATGCCGTGCGGATTTTCCTTATCGCCTTCGGAACTGAGGTAGCTCGGCGTGCATTCGGCGTAGAAGGCCTTGGGCTTCTCCGAGGCTTCGTCCATCGCGGCCAACCACTGGTCCTCGGCGGCCTTGGTGGCCTCGATGGTGCGCGCGCCGCGCTGCACGAACGTGCTGACCAGATAAGCGAAATGGCGGGCCCGTTCCTCGGCGGTGTGGGTGTAGTTGGGGGAGACCCCGGACTGGGTGTAGCCGAGAAAGAAGCAGTTGGGGAAGCCGTGGGTCTGCAGGCCGTGCAGAGTTCGCATGCCCTTGGCCCATTTGTCGCTCAACCGGACGTCATCGCGGCCGACGATTTCGAAGCCCAGCCGGCGGGTGAACTCGGTGCCCACCTCGAAGCCGGTCGCGAACACCAGAGCGTCGAGTTCGTACTCGACGCCGTCGACGACGACGGCGGTCTCGGTGAACCGTTCGACGCCGCGTCCATCGGTGTCGACCAGCGTGACGTTGTCCCGGTTGAACGTGTCGAGGTACTGGTCGTGGTAGCCGGGGCGTTTGCAGTTCAACCGGTACCACGGCTTGAGCGATTCGGCGGTCTTGCGGTCGCGCACCGTTTCGTCGATCCGGGCGCGCAGCCGTTCCATCGCCACATAGTCGGCGTGGAACAGGAAATCGGCGATCTCCTCGGGCGTCATCTCTCGGCCGAGGCGCTGGGTCTCCCGCAACACCGCGGGCTCGCTCAGTTCGAGGGCCTTCTGCGTCCAGCCGTCGTTGGTGAGATCGAGGTCCATCTCCACCCCGCAGGTGACGCGGGTGAAGTTCTCCATGCGCTCGCGCTGCCAGCCCGGCTTCAGCGATGCCGCCCACTGCGGGTCGGTGGGCCGGTTGCCTCGCACCGAGACCGTGCTCGGGGTGCGCTGGAAAACGTAGAGCTGCTGCGCCCACTCGCCG
Source organism: Mycolicibacter heraklionensis (assembly GCF_019645815.1). Taxonomy (NCBI): domain Bacteria; kingdom Bacillati; phylum Actinomycetota; class Actinomycetes; order Mycobacteriales; family Mycobacteriaceae; genus Mycobacterium; species Mycobacterium heraklionense. Next base: position 3,466,425 of record NZ_CP080997.1, on the reverse strand, counting down.
AGGTGCGGAATGCACTGCAGCCCTGTCGAACCGGTGCCGATGACGCCGACGCGCTTGTCGGCCAGTCTGGTCAGTCCACCGGATTCGTCGCCGCCGGTGTAGCCGAAATCCCAGCGGCTGGTGTGAAAGGTGTGTCCGCGGAACTCGTTGATGCCCGGAATGCCCGGCAGTTTCGGCCGGGTGAGTGATCCGGGTGAGACGGCGACCAGGGTGGCGGTGAACGCGTCGCCGCGATCGGTGCTGATCTGCCAGCGTTTGGCCGTTTCGTCCCAGCGCAAGTCGGTGACAGTGGTGCCCAGCAACGCGTTGTCGTAGAGGTGATAGTGCTTGGCCACGTTCTGCAGGTGCTCGCGGATCTCCCGGCCATGCGCGTAGCGCTCAGTGGGCACGTAGTTCAGCTCTTCGAGCAGCGGCAGATAGATGTAGGACTCGACATCGCACTGCACGCCGGGGTAGCGGTTCCAATACCAGGTGCCGCCGAAGTCGCCGGCGGTGTCGATCATCCGGATGTCGTCGATGCCGGACTCCTGGAGCCGGGCGGCGGCGATCAGGCTGCCCAGGCCGGCGCCGATGATCGCCACCTGGACGTGGTCGTGCACCGGGTCGCGTTCGACGCGCTGTGTCCACGGGTCGTCGGCGTAGTGCGAGAAATCCGCGGTGACCTCGATGAACTGGCTCACGGCGTCGGGGCGCAGCCGTTTGTCGCGCTCGAGCGCGTACTTCGCGCGGACCCACTCGGGGTCGTACTCCGTCGGCTGAGGTCCCAGGGAGCTGGCCGCCTCTGGCATCTCCTCGTGCTCCTTGCGTCGTGAAACTCGCTGGACATAGTGTCCAGTGAACAGACTAGGTGATATTTTGCCAGATGGAACGTCTGATTTGTCCAGCTCCCCAGTACAGTTATCACCGTCGACAGGGGAGGTCGCATGCCATTCGAAGCGCATCCGGACCGACGCAAAATCGCCTCGATGCTCGCCATCGCATGGGCGTTCGTCCTGATCGGGGTGTGGTTGGCCGGGGGATTCGGGCCGGTCGAGTCGATTCGCGGCTGGTCACCGCAGGCCCTGCACGTCTTCGGATGGATCGCGATCGTCTTCTTCGGGTTCGGTGTGGCTGTGCTCGTGCCGAGGTTGTTCTCCTCCGGTGTCGAGGTCCGCATCGACAGCGAAGGTGTCTACCAGCGGCGCGGCGGGAGCCGGGTGATTCCGTGGGGCGCCGTCGAGCGCATCACGACCGTGGACGCCGGCCGGGTGCAGCTGGCGCACTTGTTCCTCAATGAAGCGTCCGCATTCGCGGGTCGTAGGCGGCTGGGGGCCAAATCCTTTGGCCACGTCACGCTGTCGCTGCAGGGCACCGACGGAAAGCTCAGCGACATGCGTGCGGCGTTCGACTACTTCGCGCCGGGCAGGCGGGACGATTCCGCGGGCTAGTCGCGCATCCGCAGGACGACGCCGCGGGCCCCATGTGCTAGTACTGCCTAGCATCCTGGATGAAAGGTTCCGCCATGGCCGGTCTGTATCACGCCGCTGTCGCCTTCCTGATCGTGTTGACGATCGTCACCTTCGCCAGCAGCTTTTGGTTCACCAACCCCTACGGCCGCTTCGCCAGTCCGGACGAGCGCTTCACGCTGCCAGGAAAGATCAGCTGGCTGATGTTCGAATGCCCTCAATGGTGGGCGTTTACCGTGACGTTCTGGCTCGTCGCGCATCAGCATGGCGCACCGGCGATCGTGTTGTACGCACTGTGGCAGTGCCACTACCTCTACCGCGGGTTGATCTATCCACTAAGCCGCAAGGGCGATGGCAAGCGTTTCCCCGTCTCCGGTATTGCCTTCGGCTTCATCTTCAACGCCGTCAACGGGTTCGCCAACGGCTACGCCGTGGCCCTGGCGCCGCACCTGCAGCAGGAGGGTTGGTTTGTCGACCCCCGCTTCATCGTGGGCCTCGCCGTGGCAGTGGTCGGCTGGGGGATCAACTTCCAGGCCGATCGCATCCTGATCGGCCTACGTGCCGATGGCAGCAGCGGGTACAGCATCCCCTACGGCGGGGTGTATCGCTGGGTGTCGTCGGGCAACTATTTCGGTGAGCTCATCTTGTGGACTGGCTGGGCGGTCATGGCCTGGACGTTGCCGGGCCTGATCTTCGTGTTCTTCTCGATCGCCAACCTGGGGCCCAGGGCGATGGCCACCCACAAGTGGTACCAGCAGCAGTTCCCCGACTACCCACCCGACCGCAAAGCGATCATCCCCGGCGTGCTGTAGCCGCGTGACGTCTCAGATATAGAGGCGGACAGCGGAAATCGCGCCCCGGTCGGCGGCGTCCTGAGAGAACTCGAACAATCCCACCCCGCGCCTGCCGTCGAGGTGCACAGTCGCAGTGACGGTATGCCCTGCCGCCAGGAGCTTTTCAACCTCGAGATGCTGTGCTGTTGAGACGAACTCGGCAACCGAGGTCTCCGAAACACCGTCCAGGCTCAGCGTGGCGTTCGGAGCCAGCAGTGCCGAAACCGCCGTCGCATCACCCTGCGCCAGCGCTGCGACAAAGTCGTCGACCCGACGCTTTCCGCGCTTTCGCACCCCGGAAAGTCCGCGCAGGAATCCGGCGCAGCCAGAAAGTCCCTGGTGACGAATCAGCTGGGGGCCCAGGATCACCGAGGCCAGCAGGCCGCGGCCACCAGAGGTCAGGAGCTGCCCGACCATCTTCTGCAGCTCCCAGTGCGCGAACAACCGCTGGATCTTCAGTGAGCCGTCCGGCCCCTGCGCGACCAGGTCATAGCGCAGGTGCATCGGGATATGCATGGTGACACCCGTCGACATCGTGGTGTGCACCGTGAGGTCTCGTAGCACCGACATGCCGGCGACCACATCGTGCTGCACATCAAAGGCGATGGTGTTCGGTGCGATGAAGGTGTCGAAGAAACGCCCGATGGCGGCCGTGCCGACGTGAGGAGTCGACCCGACCGGGTCGTTCACCTGCCCGTCGGCGGCGAAGATTGCCACCCACGCCGACTTGTCGTGCACTGCGACGGCTCTTGGCGACTGCTCGACGGCTTCGAGCAGTGCGCTGGCATTGTGCGGGGGACGTTGGTCTGGCATGGGGAGTCCTCTCGTTTCGAAAATCTCGGTACCGATCTGGAGACCCGTGAACGGTCACCACAACATAGGAACGCCGGCAAGGCCGGCGAATGCGGCATCACCGGTGATGAGGGTCATCGACTCGATGATCGCCTGGGCCGCCAGCATACGATCGAACGGGTCCCGATGATCCCAGTCGAGCCGTCCGGCCAGTAGTGCGTGTTCCTCGGTGATCGGCAGTCTGGTGGCGCCCAGGCGATCGAGATGCCGGGAATAGGCGCCAAGGATTGCATCTGCTTGAGGTAGCTTGCCCAGCCGCTGCTTGGTGGACAGTTCCCAGGCTGACACTGTCGACACGACGATGGGGACGGACCGATCGGTGAGGACTTTGCGGGCGTTGCGTCCCAGGCGGGCCGGGGCCGTGAGTGCCCACAGCACAGCGTGGGTGTCCAGCAGGTACGTCACTGCCATGCGGTGAGTTCTTCTTCGGGAAGTGGGTCGAAGAACTCCTCGGGAACCGCATAGGTGACGAAGCCGAGTTCGCGGTCGTCTTGACTGGCGAGGGGGACCAGGCGGGCGGCCGGGTGGTCGCCGCGGGCGATGACAAACTCCGCGCCGCCCTCGACGGCGGCGATCAGCGCAGACAGGTGTGTCTTCGCGTATTGGACCTTGACCTGCTTCATGACATCGATGCTAAGTAGTTGACCAAGGGTGGTCAACCAAGTTGGTCAACTAAGCGGGGAATGTGCGTGCGCGTGCTGCGGTCCGGCGGTCCGTGCCCGGAACTCGTCGAATTCGCGTTCAATGACTGTTCCGGTCGCGTGCACGGACGCGATGGCCAGATTGTCATCGATGACGGCTTCGGCCCACTCGGCTGGCCATCCGCCGTCGGCGAGGCTCATTCGCATCGCTGTGATGAGCTCGTCGCGAGTCAGTGACAGATCTGCCACCCGCGCTGTGGTGGTTGCTCGGTGGGACGCTGCGCCGGCGAAACCGCGACTGCATCCGCAACCGCCGTTGGGGTCTCGTCGATCTCGGTCGCAGGGCTCCTGGATCCATACGGGTTCACCTTCGACGCAGTAACAGTAGTCGCCGCTGCGGTCGCCTTGGGTGAGCGCTGTTGCTACAAGGACTCTCATGGGGCACCTCCTGGGTGGATGGCGCTGAGACTACGACTGGCCACCGACAGTCGCTGGCAAGCTGACCGACTTGTCGGACCCTGGATTTACCTTTCGGGCATGGGTTTTGGATGCTTACGTTGCCCGCACCTGCTACCGCGACGGATTGACGTCGGAGCCACCGCTGCCACGCAACCAGCTCACGATTGACGGTCGATCTCACTGGTCACGTTCACCAACGTCGAAACCGGCGATGCGGTCCGGGTGCAGTCATTCGGGATCGCCGAGAGGCTACGTTGGCCGGACGGCTCATACTCGAACAAGGACGCTGAGGGTGACCGATACCTGTGGCGCCACCCCGCAACGTTGTTCGTCTCCGAACGCAAGCGCATGGTCGCAGAGCTATGGGAATTGTTAGTACTGAAACGCCTTTTCGAGGCGTCGGTGCTCACTGGCAACCCAGTGGTGTGATGTTAGTGGGCGATGATGCAGTTCAGCATCTACGTTCCCGCCGCCGATCTTCTTGCGGCTGAAGCCGAGACACGCCGATATTTGTCTGAATGCCTAGTCCCGCATTCGCAGCACGACCTTGCCGGCCGCGGTGCGATTCTCCAGGGCCGCCAACGCATCCGCGGCCCGATCGAGGCCGAACACGTCGGGTTGCGGAGCGGCCACCTTCCCGGAGGCCAGCAGCGGCTCCAGAGCCTCCCATTGCCGCTCCAGCTCGCCCGGATGCGACATCACCCACGCTCCCCAACCGACGCCCACCACGTCGATGTTGTTGAGCAGCAGCCGGTTCACCTTCACCGTCGGGATGTCGCCACCGGTGAAGCCCACCACCAACAGCTTTCCGCCCGGGGCCAGCGAGCGCAGCGAATCGGTGAAACGGTCACCGCCCACCGGGTCGAGCACCAGGTCTACGCCACGCCCGCCCGTCAGCTCGGCCACCGCCTCGCGGAATCCGTCGGCGAGCACGGTGTCCGTCGCGCCGGCAGCCCGGGCCACTTCGGCTTTGGCCTCGGTGGAGACCACGGCGATCACCCGTGACGCCCCCAGCGGTCCGGCCAGTCGCAGCGTCGAGGTGCCGATGCCGCCGGCGGCGCCGTGCACCAGCACCGTGGCGCCTTCGGTCAGCTGCCCGCGCGTGGTCAGCGCGAACAGCACCGTCAGATCGTTGAACAGCAGCCCGGCGCCGGCCTCGAACGACACCCTGTCCGGCAGCTTGAACACCTGCGCGGCGGGCACCGCGATCACCTGCGCCATCCCGCCGTTGAGCATGGTCAATACCGCCACGCGGTCACCGGGGCGCACGTGCGCGTCGGCCGGAGCGCTGCGCACCACACCGGCCGCCTCGCCGCCCGGTACGAAGGGCAGCTCCGGCTTGTGCTGATAGAGCCCGCGGGACTGCAACACATCGGGAAACGCCACCCCGGCGGCGTGGATGTCGATGACCACCAGACCCTCGCCGGCCGGTTCGTCGAGATCGACGACCTGGGCAGCCGCCGGTCCCTCGAGTTGGGAAATCTGTACCGCGCGCATGGACGAACCCTTCGTCAGTAGTGCTTTCGGTGAAAACCTAGTCCACGCAGGCGTATGCTCGCGATGCGGCAGCGTTGCCGCATTTCCGATGAGGTGGCGATGAGTGCTCAACGGTCCAGTCGGCGGCGAAGTGCCGGCATCTTCCCGGCGGATTTGCCGCCGGCCCGCACCATGGCGGTCCGGGCGGCCGACGGAACCAAGCTGCACACCCAGGTCTTCGGGCCGGCAGACGGCTACCCGATCGTGCTGGCGCACGGCATCACCTGCGCGATCCGGGTGTGGGGACATCAGATTGCCGACCTGAGCGCCGATCACCGGGTGATCGCCTACGACCACCGCGGCCACGGACGCAGCGGCGTGCCCAAGCGCGGCGGATACAGCCTGACGCACCTGGCATCCGATCTGGACGCGGTGCTGGAGGCCACCCTGGCGCCGGGAGAGCGCGCCGTGATCGCCGGACACTCGATGGGCGGCATGGCGATCAGCGCCTGGTCGGACCGCTACCGGCACCGAGTGCACGAGCGTGCCGACGCGGTAGCGCTGATCAACACCACCATCGGCAACCTGCTGGCCGAGGTCGAACTGTTTCAGGTGCCGCCGCCACTGCAGCGGGCCCGGGTGGAGGCGGCTCGTCGCGGGTTGCTGGCGTTTGGCAACGTGCCGATCGTCGGCCCGGCGAACCTGGCGGTTCGGCGATTCGTGCACATGCTTGCCGTCGGCGGTGCGGCCGATCCCTCTGTAACGTCGTTGATCTGCGACCTGTTCGCCAAGACGCCGGCCGCCAGCCGCGGCCACTGGGTGCGGGCGCTCATCGACGCGCTCGGTCCGGCGTCCTTCATCGACCTCGACGGTCTGACCGTGCCTACCCTTGTCATCGGCAGCACCCGTGACCGGCTGTTGCCGCTATTGGCCTCACAGCGGATCGCCGACGCCGCACCCAATCTCGCCCGCTTCGTCGAGCTCAGCGGGGGACACTGCTCGATCCTTGAACACCCTGCTCCGGTGAACCGGGAGCTTCGCGACCTGGTGGACTTGGCTACCGGATCCGCGAGTGACGTAGCCGTCGGGTCCGAGATCGGTTCGTAGGGGCTTCGGTATCGCGTTGAAAGTCCGCACTGCCCTCAGCGGGCTGACCGGTGTCGTCGATCAGGCCCGCGAGCTGCGCGACGCCGGCGTCAGCGGGGTTTTCACCTTCGAGGGCCCGCATGATGTGTTCGCACCGTTGACGCTGGCCGCCGGTGTCGGCGGCTTAGACCTGATGACCAACGTCGCGATCGCGTTCCCACGCAACCCGATCCATTTGGCGCACCAGGCCAACGACCACCAGCTGCTTAGTGGCGGGCGATTCGCCCTGGGACTGGGCACCCAGGTGCGTGCGCAGATCGAGAAGCGGTTCGGCGTCGCCTTCGACCGGCCGGTGGACCGGATGATCGAGCTCGTTGCGGCGCTGCGGGCGATCTTCGAATCCTGGAACACCGGCGCCCGCTTGGACTTTCGCGGTGACTATTACCGGCACACACTGATGACGCCGACGTTCAGTCCCGGGCCGAACCCGTACGGCCCGCCGCCGATCTACGTCGGCGCCCTGGGTCCGCGGCTGACCCGCGCGGCCGCCGCGCACGCCGACGGACTGCTGGTGATGCCGTTCTCCACCAAGCGATTCCTGCATGAGAGCACGATGTCCGCGGTGCGGGCGGGGCTTACCCAGGCGGGCCGTCGGGCCGAGGATTTCGTGGTCGTGCCCGAAATCATCGTGGCCACTGGCGCCACCGATGCCGAGCGGGAGGCCGCTGAAGCCGCCACCCGGATGCTGCTCGGCTTCTACGCATCGACTCCGGCGTATGCCCCGGTGCTGGCCGCCCACGGCTGGCAGGATTTGCAGCCCGAACTCAACGCGTTGTCCAAACAGGGCCAGTGGGCGCAGATGGGCGCACGGATCACCGACGAGATCCTGCACACCATCGCCGCATGCGGCACTCCGGCGCAGGTGGCCGCGCACATCCGCGACCGGGTCGACGGAATCGCCGACACCGTCTGCATTTACCAGGCGGCGCCGGTAGCGCCGGCGCTGATCGGTGAGATCGTGAGTGCGCTCCAGCTCTAGGGAGCCATGGTGACCCAGTCGGGGAACCCCGTCGGGTCGTGCCGGCCCAGCACACCGTGCTCGTAGAGACCCCAGCCCTCGACCGGCGCGGCGTCGCCGTCGCGGCACACGGCGCGCCCCACGTGGTCGATCATCCCGAAGCTGGTGCGCCCGATGATGCCCGGATCGGTCATGTCATAGGTCAGCCGCTCGGTGAACTTCTCGCCCTTCCACTCGCCGTGCAGCCAGTCGCTGTCGCCGCCGTAGCCGCCGCCGACGTGAATGGGCACCGGCAGTTTGGATTCCACCTCGAACACCACCGGTGTGCCGTCCGGGCGGGTGGCCTCGATGGTGGCTCCGGTGGCGATGCGGGTGCCCGAGCGATAGCGGGTGGAGATCCGTGGCCAGCCCAACTGTTCGACACGGCCGTCGCGCCAGACCCGGCTGCAGTCGTTGAGCGAACGGAACCCGTTGGGTTCCTCCTGGATGATCATCACCACCGCGAAGTCCTCGAACGCCATCGGCAGATACAGCCACCACATGCCGTCGAACGGCGGGTCGGCGGGCCGGCCGGCCGGTTCGCGTTCACCGACCGGGCGGATGCCCCAGGAGCGGTCGCGTGAGCCGATCCAGACCGCGGGATCGACGGCGATCTCCTCGCCGTCGATCGCGATCTGCCCACTCCAGGAGCCCAGTTGAGCGAAGCGCTGCGCGTCCAGGGTCACCCGGTTGCCGGTCCGCAGGATGTGCCGCTGCTCCTGCACCGGGTCGAACAGGCCCTCCCAGCGCAGATCGAGCGCGATGCCCTCGGTCTCATCCATGACCACCCGCAGGGAGCGCAGCGGATCGGTGACCTCGATGCGGTAGGCGCCGATGCGCTGGTTGAGCCGGTCTTGGTCGATGGCGTCGGACAGGTGCACCGCGGTCTGAGTGTCGCCGCGGCGTACCAGCACGTAGGCGTCCTTGACACCGAGGTTGGGGTAGTAGCCGCAGCCGGTGATCAAGAAGATGTCCCCGGTGCGGTCGTGGGCATTCAGATAGCAGCGGTCGTAAAAGTTGCGATCCGAGGAACCCGGCCAGGCGATCGGTTGTGGCAGTTGGTGAACCGGGAATTCGTCGAGTGGCCCCAGCATCAGCTCTGTTCTCCGATCAACTTCTTCAGCAATCCGGCGTGATAGAACAACGATTCGGGGTCTTCCGGCTTTTCCATCTCCCCGAAATGCACCCGGCGGGCCCCGGTGCGCATGAACACGATCGCCCACATCACGCCGGCGTAGACGTAGAACCAGTGCAGGTCACCGAGTTCGACGCCGGTGAGTTTCTGGTAGGTGGCCCGCACGTCGTCCTCGCGCAGCACCTGCGGAAGCCCGGGAAACCCAGCCAGTCCAGCGAGTTCCTCGAATACCAAGTGCGCGAAGATAACCCACGACACGTCCAGCTCGCGCGGCCCCAGTGTCACCATCTCCCAGTCCAGCACGGCGACCGGGCGGAAGTCACGGTAGAGCACGTTGCCGACCCGGGAGTCGCCCCAGCACAACACCGTCTCGCCGGCGGCCACGTCGGCCGGCCAGTTCTCCTCCAGCCAGGCCAGGGCCCGGTCCAACAGCGGCGAGCGCCCCATGTCGGGCACCGCGAATTCGTACCACTGCCGTACCCCCTCGAAGTGACGGCGCAGCGCGGTGTCCCCGTGCGACCCCTCGTCGAGGAAGGCGAAGGTCTGCTCCGCGTCCGGGATCGCGTGCAGCTTGGCGAGCACTTCGACGGTGGAGTCCTGCAGGGTCCGCTGCTGCTCGGCTGTCGCGTCGGCGAACCAGTTGCCGCCGAAGGTATAGGGCATGACGTCGGGCGGCACCTCGCCGTCGATGCGGTCCATCAGGAAGAACGGCCGGTCCAGCACGTCGCCGGTCGGTTCGATCCAACGGACCTTCGGCACCGGTACGTCGGTGAGTTCACCCACCCGCCGCATCACCTCGAACTGGTGATCCAGCCGGTAGCTCGGGAAGACCGGAACGTCTTCGGCCGCGGGCGCCACCCGCATCACCCAGCGTTGTTCGACCGGGGCACCGTCGGCGTTCCAGCGACCGGTGAGCATGATCGTTTCCGACGACATGCCGTTGGTGTCGACGCCGCTCTCCACGGTGATCTCCGGCGCGGCCGCGCCGGGCAACTGTGTGGCAAGCCAGCGAGACATTACCGTGGGCAGTGTGGTGACATCGCGGCTAGAACGTTGGATTCGGCCGACGTCTTTTTCCACAGTCGGTTGGTCGACCACGGTTGTATCCTCCGTTAAGGTAATTACGATACGACAGGTAGCGTTATGAAAGCAGAACCTTCAGCGGTTGACAAGGGGTCCGGCGCCGGACGTCCCCGCGACCCCCGCATCGACGGTGCCATATTGCAGGCCGCCGCGGAACTGGTTGTCGAAGTCGGGTATTCGAACCTGAGCCTGGCGGCCGTCGCGGAGCGCGCCGGGACGACCAAGACCGCGCTGTACCGCCGGTGGCCCAGCAAGGCCGAACTGGTGCACGAGGCGGCGTTCTCGGTGCCACCGAGCGCGGTGACTGCGCCGCCGGGCGATGTGGCCGGTGACCTTCGGGCAATGATGGCCGGTGCGCGCGACGCCTTCACCAGCCCGGTGGTGCGGGCCGCCCTGCCGGGCCTGATCGCTGACATGGCGCGCAACGCCGAGTTGACCGCGCGCATCCTGGAACGCTTTCAGGGCCTGTTCGAGGTGATGCGCCACTGGGTGGCCGATTCGGTGAGCCGCGGCGACGCGCGAACCGACGTGGACCCCGACCGGCTCGTCGAAATAATCGGCGGCGCAACGTTGCTGGCCATGATGCTGCGCCCCGACGACGATCTCGACGATGACTGGGTGCAACGGATCGCTGACATCGTCGCCCACGGCGTGATGACATAGACCCATGTCCCAGCCTGTCGAGCCCACCGGGCCGCAGCCCTTCCCGCAAGACTGGACGTCGCTGCTGGTGTTGGTGCCGCACCCCGACGATCCCGAATACGGTATCGCCGCCGCGGTGGCGAAGTGGACCGCCGCTGGTAAGACCGTCCGCTATGCGCTGGCCAGCAGCGGGGAAGTGGGCATCGCCGGCTTGGAGCCGGGGCAGGCCGGACCGTTGCGTGAGGATGAGCAACGGCGGGCGGCGGCCATCGTGGGGGTCTCAGATGTCGACTTCTGGGGCTTCCCGGACAGCAACATCCGAAACACGCCGGAGTTGCGCGCCAAGATCGCCGCGGTGATCGGCGAGGTGCGACCCGACGTGGTGGTGACGATCTACGGCGGCGCAGAGTTCGGGCCCGGCATGCCCAACCAGCGCGACCACATGGAATTCGCCGCCGCGGTCACTGATGCCTGGGACACCGTGGCGGACAAGCCGAGCTGGCTGTTCCAGGGTGGCCCGGGCTCCACCCACGTCGAGGCCGTGGACGGCTACCTCGACACCGCGGTGGACTCCCTGGCCGCCCACGAGGTCTACCTGTCGGTGCTCGACCCCACCACCCCGGTGCGCGAGCAGGCGCGTCGGGTGGTCGACATGACGACCCCGGCCCAAGCCGGCCACCGGGTGGCCGGGTTCCGCCTGCATAGGAGCACCGTCGCATGACCGGAACGACGACGACGCTCCGAATCGGCGTGCTCGGAGCGGCGCGGATCACCCCGGATGCACTACTCAAACCTGCCGCCGCCAACCCGGAAGTCGTGGTGAGCGCGGTGGCAGCACGCGACATCGGGCGCGCCCGGGCGTTCGCGGCCAAACATGGCATCGGCCGGGTGCATGACAGCTACAACGCACTGATCACCGACCCCGAGGTCGACGCCATCTACAACCCGCTGCCGAACCACCTGCACGGCAGATGGACCCGAGCCGCGCTGGACGCCGGCAAGCACGTGCTGTGCGAGAAGCCGTTCACCGCCAACGCTGAGGAGGCCCGCCAGGTCGCCGCGGCGGCCGCGAGCTCCGACCGGGTGGTGATGGAGGCGTTTCACTACCGCTACCACCCGATGACCGCGCGTATCGAAGAGATCATCGCCTCGGGCGAACTGGGGGAGCTGCGGCAGGTGGACACCGCGCTGAGCTTTCCGCTGCCCCGGTTCTCCGACATCCGCTATCACTACGCGCTGGCCGGCGGCGCGTTGATGGACGCCGGCTGCTATGCGGTGCACATGGCCCGCACCTTCGGCGGAGCCACCCCGGAAGTCGTGTCCGCGCAGGCGAAATTGCGCGATCCGCACGTCGACCGGGCCATGACGGCGCAGCTGCGGTTTCCCGCCGGGCACACCGGGACCATCCGCTGCTCGCTGTGGTCTTCGAACCTGCTGCAGATCAGCGCCCGGGTGATCGGCGAGCGCGGCGAGCTGCGGGCGCTCAACCCGCTGATGCCGCAGTACTTCCACCGATTGCGGGTCAGTTCGCCGAAGGGCAAGCGCGTCGAGCGTTTCACCCACCGGGCGTCGTATGCTTACCAGCTCGATGCGTTCGCCGACGCCGTGTTGCGTAGCGTGCCGGTGCGCACCACCCCGGAGGACGCGATCGAGAACATGACCGTGATCGACGCGATCTACACCGCTGCCGGCCTTCCGCTGCGCGAGCCGGGCTGAGCGCCGCTCGATCCGTCTCGTCAGGCTTTGTGGCCCGGTTCGAGATCGTCGACGTCGGACAGCGACAGCAGGTCATCGGCGCCCTGGGCGGCATACCCGGCCACCGGTTCCAACAGGTAGCCCATGTGGTCGCCGAGGTCGATTCGGCGCAGCGTCTTGCCGACGAACCATGCCGGCGCATCGTCGAGGATCGGCATTCCCTCCGGACCGCTGTGCCAGGAGCAGCGCTCGAATTTGTCGATGTCGTCGCCCGTCTGACCGCCGAACAGCCGGGCGAGCTCGGTATCGCGGCGCGCCAGGACGTGAACGGCCAAATACTCGGCCTCGGCTGCCACCTCGAAGGTGTGGTTGCGCTTGGACATTCCCACCAGAAACCTCGGCGGGTCGATACTGGTCTGGGTGGCGAACCCGACCAGGCAACCCGAGGCGCGCTCGTTGGTTGCGGTGGTCACCACGAACATGGTGTAGTCCAGCATGGTGAGCAGCTGCTGAAATGACTCGTCGTGCATCTGTCCATCATGTACCCGCCGCACGACGGGCATGCGGCGTTTACTGCGCGAATTGTGTTGCGGCGTCCACCAGGTCGAGCAGTGGCTGCGGCAGCACCCCCAGCAGCACGGTGATCGCGGCGCACAGCGCGATGGCCGCCTTGCTCCACACGCTGGGCAGCACCAGGTGCGGGGGTTCGGCGGGGGCGTCGGTGAAGAACATCAACACGATCACCCGGACGTAGAAGTAGGCGGCGACACCGCTGGCGATCACGCCGACCACCACCAGTGGTGCGGCACCACCCTCGGCGGCGGCCTTGAACACCGCGAACTTGCTGATGAACCCACTGGTCAGCGGGATACCGGCGAACGCCAGCAGGAACATCGAAAACAGCAGGCCCACAACGGGGTAACGCCGGCCCAACCCCGCCCACTGGGACATGTCGAGTTCTTCTTCGCCGCTGGAGCCGCGGATCAGGTTCACCACCGCGAAGGCGCCCACTGTGGAGAAGCTATAGGCGACCAGATAGAACAGCGTCGCGGAGATACCCGCCGGGATCGCGGACAGCACACCGGTCAGCACAAAGCCGGCGTGGGCGATCGAGGAGTAGGCCAGCATCCGCTTGACCTCGGTCTGGGTGATCGCTGCGATGGTGGCGACCACCATGGTCAGTACCGCGATCAGCCACAGCAGCGGGCGCCAGTGGTCATGCAGCGCCGGCAGTGCGACGTAGAGGATCCGCAGCATCGCCCCGAATGCGGCGACCTTGGTGGCGGCCGCCATGAACCCGGTGATCGGTGTCGGCGCCCCGACGTAGACGTCGGGAATCCAGGAATGGAACGGCACCGCGCCGACCTTGAAGAACAAGCCCACCAGCAGCAGCCCGGCGCCGATCAGCGCCAGCGGATCGCTGCTGTGGGCGAATAACTGCTCACCGATATCCGGCAGCGTCAACGTCCCGGTGGCGCCGTAGAGCAAGGCGGCGCCGAACAGGAACAGCGCCGAGGAGAATGCGCCCAGCAGGAAGTACTTCAGCGCCGCTTCCTGCGAGAGCAGACGGCGGTAGCGGGCCAACCCGCACAGCAGATACAGCGGCAGCGAGAGCACTTCCAGCGCCACGAACATGGTGACCAAGTCGTTGGCGGCGGGGAACACCATCATGCCGCCGACCGCCAGCACGGTCAGCGGGAACACCTCGGTCTGGGTCACCCCGGCGCGCGCCGCATCGAGTTCGGCGACGCTGTCCGGGACCGCCGATGCCTGCGGAGTGAACGCGTCCAGGCCCGCGTGCGAGGGGGAGGCGGCGGGGGCGGTGGCCGCGCCCGGACCTTCGGGAGCGCCCGCGCCGACGTTGCGCTCGGAGATGAACAGCACGGCCAGGATCCCGACCAGCACGATGGTGCCCTGCAGCACCAGTGCCGGCCGGTCGACGGCCACCGCGCCCAGCACCGCGATGCGACCACCGGCCGGCAGGTCACGGCCCACCGCGACGATGGCGGCGAACGCGGCGGCCAAACCGCCGACAGCGAGCAGGACCTGCATCACGTAGCGCGCCCGGCGCGAGATGAACGCCTCGAAGAGCACGCCGGTCACTGCGGTGCCGAAAACGATCAGCAGCGGCAGGAGCAGGCTGTATTCGACGGATGGAATTGGCATGCCCGCCATGGTCAGTGCGCCCCCTCAGCGGTCAGCGGTGCCGGATCGGTTTGACCGATCGTGGTCAAGGTGTGCTCGACGCCCGGGTTGATGATGTCCAGTGCGGGTTTGGGGTAGAAGCCGAGGAACAGCAGCAGCGCGATCAGCGGTGTGACGACCAGCAACTCCCGTGGCACCAGATCGCGGATGCGTTCATTGCCTTGCGTGACCGGGCCGGTCATTACCCGCTGGTAGAGCCACAGCATGTAGATCGACGACAGCACCAGTGCGGTGGAGCCGACCGCGGCCGCCACCCAATACCGGTTGAACGTGCCGATCAACACCAGGAACTCACTGATGAACGGGGCCAGGCCGGGCAGCGACAGGGTGGCCATCGCGGCGACCATGAAGGTGCCGGCCATCACCGGCGCCACCTTCTGCACGCCGCCGTAGTCCGATATCGCCCGGGCGCCGTCGCGCCGGGCGACCAGGAAACCGGCGATCAGGAACAGGGCCGCCGTCGACAACCCGTGGTTGAGCATGTACAGCGTCGAGCCGCTCTGCCCCTGACTGGTCATCACGAAGATGCCCAGAATGATGAACCCGAAGTGCGAGATCGAGGTGTAGGCGATCAATCGCATCATGTCGCGCTGGCCGATCGCCACCATCGCGCCGTAGACCACGCCGATGACCGCCAGCACGATGATGGTCGGGCGGAAATACGTTGAGGCGTCGGGGAACAGCTGCAGGCAGTACCGCAGCATCCCGAAGGTCCCCACCTTGTCCATCACGGCCATCATCAGCACCGCGGTCGCCGGGGTGGATTCCACCGCCGCGTCCGGCAGCCACCGGTGCAGCGGCCACAGCGGGGCCTTGACCGCGAAGGCGAACATGAAGCCGGCGAACAGCAGCTTGAGTACGCCGGGGTCCACGGTGGTGGTGGCCGGGGAGAAGATCGAGACCAGTTCGCGGAAGTCGAAGGTGCCGGAAGCGCCTTCGCCGGAGCTCACCACGTACACGCCGATCACCGCGGCCAGCATGATCAGGCCACCGAACAGGTTGTAGAGCAGGAACTTCAGGGCCGCTTGGGAACGCTTGGCGCCGTGCCCGAAGCCGCCGATCATGAAGTACATCGGGATCAGCATCGCCTCGAAGAACACGTAGAACAGCAGCACGTCCAACGAGACCAGCGAGATCAGCACCATCGCCTCGACGGTGAGCGTCAGCGCCGCGAACGCGTGCGGGCCGCGGCTGCGGAGGCCGGCGCCGCCGGTGTCACCGTCGTTCCAGCCGGCCAGCATCAGCAACGGCACCAGCCCGGCGGTCAACAACGCCAGGATCACTGCGATACCGTCCACCCCGAGCGTGTAGTTCGCCCCGAATGCCGGTATCCAGGAGTGAGATTCGACGAACTGGTAGGGCGCGGCCACCGGGGTCGTGTCGAACTCGACGGTGACCACGACCGCCACCGCCAGCGTCGCAAGGCTCACCAGCAGGCCGGTCCACTTCGCCAGTGCTGCCTGCCGGGCCGGCAACACGATGACCAGTCCGGCACCGACCAGCGGTACCAGCCACAGCAGGCTCAGCCAGGGCACGTTGTTGTTCACTGCTGTACCGCCAGCACTACCGCGACGACCAGGACCGTACCGGCCAGCATGGTCAGCGCGTAGGAGCGCACGAACCCGGTCTGCAGGCGCCGCACCAGGTATGAGGCGATCGCCACCAGCCCGGCCGTGGTGTTGACCGAGCCGTCCACCACCCGGTCGTCGACGCCGACCAAGGCTTGTGCCAGTCGGTTACCCGGACGCATGAGCACCTCCTCATTGAAGGCATCGCCGTAGAGATACTTGCGGGCCGCCACCGTCAGCGCCGACACGTCGGTGGGTGCGGTGATCGGTATCGGCTTGCGGCCGTACATGTTGTAGGCCACCGCGACACCGAGCAGGACAACTCCCAGGGTGATCGCGCCGGTGAGCCAGGCCGGGATGGCATGCGCGTGTTCGGCAACCGGCTCCGCCACGCGGGTGACCACCGGCTCCAGCCAGTGCTCCAGCCGCCCGCCGATCGCGAACACCCCGCCGGCGAACACGGCGCCCAGAGCCAGCACGATCATCGGCCAGGTCATCACCCGCGGAGACTCGTGCGGATGCTGCAGTGCCCGGTCTGCGCTCACTTCGCTCTCGTCGGCGGCCCAGCGGCGTTCGCCGCCGAACGTCATCAGCATCACCCGGGTCATGTAGAAGGCGGTGATGCCGGCGCCCAGGATGGTGACCGCCCCCAGCACCCAGCCGCGGGTGCCGCCGGAGGCCAGCGCGGCCTCGATGATGGCGTCCTTGGACCAGTAGCCGGCGAACGGCGGCACCCCGATGATCGCCAGGTAACACAGCCCGAACGTCGCGAACGTCACCGGCATGAAGCTGCGTAGGGCGCCGTAGCGGCGCATGTCCTGTTCGTCGTTCATCCCGTGCATCACCGACCCGGAGCCCAGGAACAGGCCGGCCTTGAAGAAGCCGTGGGTGAGCAGGTGCATGATCGCCACCGCGTAGCCGGCCGGGCCCAGGCCCGCGGCCAGCACCATGTAGCCGATCTGGCTCACCGTGGAGGCGGCCAGCGCCCGCTTGATGTCGTCGTTGGCGCAGCCGATGATCGCACCGAACAGCAGTGTGGCCGCACCGACCACGACCACCGCCAGCCGGGCGTCGGGGGACAGGTCGAACACCGGGCCGGACCGCACGATCAGATAGACCCCGGCGGTCACCATGGTGGCGGCGTGGATCAGCGCCGACACCGGGGTGGGGCCTTCCATCGCGTCGAACAACCAGGCCTGCAACGGCACCTGCGCGGACTTGGCGCAGGCACCCACCAGCAGCAGCAGACCGATGGCGGTGGTCAGCCCGCTGGGGCCGGCGTCGCCGACGGCGCCGAACAGGCCGTCGTAGGAGAGCGTGCCGAAGCCGGCGAACATCACGAACATCGCCAGCGACAGCCCGATGTCGCCGACCCGGTTGGACACGAACGCCTTCTTGCCGGCCGCGGCCGCCACCGGCTTGGCGTACCAGAAGCCGATCAGCAGGTAGGACGCCAGACCGACGCCTTCCCAGCCCACATACAGGCCCAGGTAGTTGTCGGCGACGACCAGTAGCAGCATCGCCGCGACGAACAGGTTCAGGTAGGCAAAAAAGCGCCGGCGGTCGGGGTCGTGCTTCATGTAACCGGTCGAGTAGATGTGGATCAACGCGCCGACGCCACTGATCAGCAGTACGAAGCAGATCGACAGCTGATCGATCAGCACCCCGAAGTCGACGTGCAGGGCGCCGACCGGCACCCAGCTGAACAGGTGCGTGTGAATCGCCCGGTCCTCGCCGCCGCGGCCGAGCATGTCGGCCAGTAGCGCCAACCCGATCCCGAACGAGCCGAGCACGGTGGCGCAGGCCAGCAGGTGCCCCCACCGGTCGGTTCGGCGCCCGCCGAGCAGCAAGATCAGCGCGCCGGCCGTCGGCAGGGCCACCAGCAGCCAGCTCAGCTGGCTCAGATTCGTCATAGAGCTCCCCAACTCCTAGCCGCGCAGTAGGTTCGCGTCGTCGACCGAGGCGGATCGCCGGGCCCGGAAGATCGTCATGATGATGGCCAGGCCGATCACCACCTCGCAGGCGGCGACGACCATGGTGAAGAACGCCACCATCTGGCCGTCGAGCTGGGAGTGCAGCCGCGCGAAGGTGACGAACGCCAGGTTGGCGGCGTTGAGCATCAGCTCGACGCACATGAACATCACCAGCGCGTTGCGCCGCAACAGCACTCCGGTGGCACCGATGGTGAACAGCATCGCCGACAGGTACAGGTAGTTCTCCGGATTCACTGGCCCGACTCCTCCCCATTGCTGGCGTGTTCGGCGTTGCCGGTGGCACCGACCCAGCGGTGCGTCAACGTGTCCGACACCGACAGCTCGGAGTAGGTCCCGTCGGGCAGGCGCGCGGCGATGTCGACGGCGTTGTGCCGGGCGTAGACGCCGGGGGTGGGCAGCGGTGTCGCTCGCCGGCCGGATTGGAAGCGCAGGATGGACAGCTCGCGCTGCGTCAGTCGCGGCTGCAGCCGCTCACGGTGCGTCAGCACCATCGCCGCGAGCACCGCGGTGATCAGCAATGCGCTGGTGAGCTCGAACGCCCACAGGTAGCGGGTGAAGATCAGCGCCGCCAGACCCTCGACGTTGTGTTGGCTCAGATCCGCCGAGCCGGCGCTGGTGGCAGCGGGTGTGCCGATGCTGCGCAGGTGCATGGTCGCGCCGCCGATCCCGGCGATCAGCAGGATCCCGAAGCCGGTCCCGGCGAGCGTGGCGGCGACCCGCTGGCCGCGCAGGGTCTCCACCAGAGACTCGGCGGAGTCGACGCCGATCAGCATCATCACGAACAGGAACAGCATCATCACCGCGCCGGTGTAGACGACGATCTGCACCACCCCGAGGAACATCGCGTCCTGGATGAAGTAGAACACCGCCAGGATCAGCATCGTCATCGCCAAAAACAGTGCCGAGTAGACCGCCTTGGCGGCGGTGACGACGCCGATGGCACCGACGACGGCGACGACGCCCAGAATCCAGAACGCCACCGCCTCCCCGGTGGAGGTGCGGACGACGATGTCGGAGGCGAGCAGCGTGGCGCCCATCAGGCTTTGCCCTGCTTCACCCGGTCGAGCATCACGAACAGGTCCGGGTCTGCATCGAGCCCGGCCGGGCTGACTCTGCCCAAGTAGTAGTCCTTTTCGGTGGCGCCGGGCGGCATCGCGTGCGGCGGCGCGATCATGCCGGGCTGCAGCGGCGCCAGCAGCTGGTCGCGTTCCCAGATCAGCTCGGCACGGTTGTCGGCGGCCATCTCGTAGTTGTTGGTCATGGTCAGCGCGCGGGTGGGACAGGCCTCGATACACAGCCCGCACCCGATGCAGCGCAGGTAGTTGATCTGGTAGACGCGGCCGTAGCGTTCACCGGGGGAGAAGCGCTCCTCGTCGGTGTTGTCGGCGGCCTCCACGTAGATGGCGTCGGCCGGGCAGGCCCACGCACACAACTCGCAGCCGATGCACTTCTCCAGCCCGTCCGGATGCCGGTTGAGCTGGTGACGGCCGTGATAACGCGGCGCCGTCGGTTTCTTGCGTTCCGGGTAGCCGTCGTTGATCGGCCGCTTGAACATCGTCTTCCAGGTGACGCCGAACCCGGCCAGGGCGTCTCTCAAACTAGCCATTGACGTCCTCCTTGACCCGCGGTGGATTGCGTTGCGGCAGCGGTGGTGTCGGGAATGATCCCTCTGAAGGGATGACGGGAGCCGCCGGCGCCGGTTCATCGAGGCGGCTGTTCAACGCACTGAACTTGCGATGCAGCACCAGTAGCAGCACCACCGTGGTCAGTGTGCTGATGGCGGCCAGTGCCAGCTGCCAGTGCTCGTAGCCGTCGTTGCGCAGGCTGCGTATCACCGCGGCGAGTAGCACCCACGACAGCGCCACGGGGATCAGGATCTTCCAGCCCAGGGCCATGAACTGGTCGTAACGCAGCCGGGGCAGGGTGCCCCGCAGCCAGATGTAGACGAAGATGAAGCCCCACAGTTTGGCGGTGAACCACAGCAGCGGCCACCAGCCGGTGTTGGCGGCCGGCCACATGTTGAACGGGAACGGAGCGTGCCAGCCGCCGAGGAACAACGTGACGGCGACGGCCGAAACCGTGGTCATGTTGATGTATTCGGCGAGGAAGAACAGCGCGAACTTCAGCGACGAGTATTCGGTGTGGAAGCCGCCGACCAGCTCGCCCTCGGCCTCGGGCAGGTCGAAGGGTGCCCGGTTGGTCTCACCGACCATCGCGGTCAGATACACCAGGAACGACGGCATCAGCAGGAACGCGAACCAGGCCCGGTCCTGGGCCGCCACGATGCCCGAGGTCGCCATCGTCCCGGCGTAGAGGAACACCGACGCGAACGCCAAGCCCATCGCGACTTCGTAGGAGATCACCTGGGCGGTGGAGCGGATTCCGCCGAGCAGTGGGTACGCGGATCCGGACGACCAGCCGGCCAGGATGATCCCGTACACCCCGATCGAGGACATCGCCAGAACGAACAGCACCGCGATCGGCAGGTCCGCCAGCTGTAATGCGGTGTGGTGGCCGAAAATGCTGACCTCCGGGCCGAGCGGGATCACAGCGAATGCGGTGATCGCCGGCACGGTCGAGATGATCGGCGCCAGCGCGTAGATCGCCCGGTCGACGTTGAAGGGGGTGATGTCTTCCTTGAGCGCCAGTTTGATCGCGTCGGCCAGACTCTGCAGCCAGCCCTTGGGCCCGACCCGGTTGGGTCCGGGGCGCATCTGCATGCGGCCCACGACTTTTCGTTCGATGACGATCGCCAGGACCACCGTCAGAATCAGAAACACGAAGACGCCCAGTACCTTGACCAGCATCAACCACCAGGGATCGGTCATGATCTGCGTCCAATCTGTACCGTCGCGCCGAGGGGGACCCCAAGATCCCGGTACACCGCGCAGCCGTGCGAATTCATCGGCAGCCACACCACGTTGTCCGGCATCTCGGTGATGACCAGCGGCAAGGTGACGCTGCCGCGGTCGGTGCTGACCGTGACCGGTTCGCCTTCAGCCACACCGATATCGGCGGCCGTCGTCGCCGACAGGCGCGCCACCGGTTTGCGGGCGGTGCCGGCCAGGTTCGGTTCGCCGGCTTGCATCCGCCCCTCGTCCAGCAGCATGCGCCAGCCGGCCAGTACGGCTTCGCCGGTACCGGGCTGCGGCGGTGAACCCGCGGCGACGTCGGGAGCAGCAACTCGCTCGCCGGACCAGACACCCAGCCCCGCCAGCTCGTCGCGTGCCGCCTCCAGCGTGGCCAGTCCCAGCGCGACGCCCATCTCCTCGGCGAGGACGTCGAGCACCCGCCGGTCGGGCAGGGCGCCGGTGTCGCCGAGTGCGACACCGAACCGCCGGTGGCGGCCCTCCCAGTTGACATAGGTTCCGGACTTCTCGGCCGCGGCAGCGACCGGCAGCACCACGTCGGCGCGTTCGGTGACTTCGCTGTGCCGCAACTCGAGGCTGACCAGGAATCCGACCGCGTCCAGGGCGGCCAGTGCCGCCGCCGGGTCGGCCAAATCGGTCGGCTCCACCCCGCCGACCACCAGTGCTTCCAGCGTCCCCTCGGCGGCGGCCGCCAGGATGGCGTCGGTGTCGCGCCCGGCCTGCGACGGCAGCTCGTCGGGGCTGTCGAGACCCCACGCCTGCGCTACCTCGGCCCGCGCGGCAGGGTCGCTCAGCGGACGACCGCCGGGCAGCAGGCCGGCCAGTGCGCCGCCGTCCAGCGCGCCGCGCTCACCGGCACGGCGCGGCACCCAGGCCAGCTTCGCGCCGGTGGCCTCGGCCAGCCGGACTGCCGCCGACAGTGCTCCCGGCGAGGCCGCCAGCCGCTCGCCGACCAACACCACCGCGCCCGGTTGGCGGAGCAGCTGCCCTAGATCGGATTTGTCGCCGGTGTGCAGGCCGTCCAGCGTCGCCGCCTCGCCGCCGGGAACGGTGGCCAGCAGGGTGCCGAACATCTTGGTCAGCCCGCGATCGGCGAACGGCGCCAGGCTGAACACCTTCGTGGCGTTCTTGCGGGCCGCCTTGCGCAGCCGCAGGAAGACCATCGGTGCCTCTTCCTCGGGCTCCAAGCCGGCCAGCAGCACCACCGGCGCGGCCTGCAGATCGGCGTAGGTGACCCCGGACGGCCCTGAGATCCCGCGACCCGCTACCCGGGCGGCCAGGAACGCGGTTTCCTCGGCGGACACCGCGCGCGCCCGAAAGTCGATGTCATCGGTGTGCAGCGCCACCCGGGCGAACTTGGCGTAGCCGTAGGCGTCCTCGGCCGATACCCGACCGCCGACCAGCACCCCGGTGCGACCCCGCGCCGCGGCCAGGCCGCGCGCCGCCACCGCCGCGGCGTGCGGCCAGGAAGTCGGGACCAGGTTCCCGCTGTCATCGCGGACCAGCGGTGTGGTGATCCGGTCGCCCTGGGTGGCGTAGGTGAACGCCCAGCGGCCCTTGTCGCAGTTCCATTCCTCGTTGACGTCCGGGTCTTCGCCGGCCATCCGCCGCATCACCTTGCCGCGACGATGGTCGGTGCGTTCGGCGCAGCCGCCGGCGCAGTGCTCGCAGACGGTGGGTGTGGACACCAGGTCGAACGGGCGGGCCCGGAATCGGTAGGAGGCACCGGTGAGCGCGCCGACCGGGCAGATCTGCACGGTGTTGCCGGAGAAGTAGGAGTCGAACGGCGTGTCGGTGTAGATGCCGACCTGCTGCAGGGCGCCGCGGTCCATCATCTCGATGAGTTTGTCCCCGGCGATCTCGTTGGCGAACCGGGTGCAGCGTGCGCACAAGATGCAGCGGTCCCGGTCCAGCAGCACCTGCGAGGAGATGTTGATCGGCTTGGGGTAGTGGCGCTTTTCCTCTTCGAACCGGGTTTCGGTGCGCCCGTGGGACATGGCTTGGTTCTGCAGCGGGCACTCGCCACCCTTGTCGCAGGTCGGGCAGTCCAGCGGGTGGTTGATCAGCAGCAGTTCCATCACCAGGTGCTGGGCCCGGTCGGCTTCGGCCGAGGTGTGCTGGGTGCGCACCACCATGCCGTCGGTGGCGGCCACCGCGCACGACGGCTGGGGCTTGCGCTGACCCTCCACCTCGACCATGCACTGCCGGCACCAGGCCACCGGGTCCAGCAGCGGGTGATCACAGAACCGCGGGACCTCGATGCCCAGCTGCTCGGCGGCGCGGATGATCAAGGTGCCCTTGGGGACCGTGATCTGTTGGTCGTCGATGGTGACGGTCACCGTCTCCTGACCGTCCGGGTGAGAAGTTTGAGTCACGCCACACCGCCGTTGGATCCACCTGGCACGAACATGCTCGCTTTCGGGTCGAACGGGCAGCCGCCCTCGAGGTGGGCGATGTATTCGTCGCGGAAGTACTGGATCGACGACCTCACCGGCATCGCCGCGCCATCACCCAAGGCGCAGAAGGACTTTCCGAACAGGACATCGGCGATGTCCAGCAGGGTGTCGAGGTCTTCCGGGGTGCCGCGGCCGGACTCCAGCCGTTCGTAGATCGGCACCAGCCAGTAGGTGCCCTCACGGCACGGCGTGCACTTCCCGCAGGACTCGTGCTTGTAGAACTCCGACCAGCGTCCGGCTGCGCGAACCACGCAGGTGGTCTCGTCGAAGATCTGTAATGCCTTGGTGCCCAACATCGATCCGACCGACGCCATGCCCTCGTAATCCAGCGGGATGTCGAGGTGTTCCTCGGTCAGGATCGGGGTCGAGGACCCGCCGGGCGTCCAGAACTTCAACCGGTGCCCGTCGCGTATCCCGCCGGCGTAGGCGAGCAGCTCGCGCAGCGTGATGCCCAGCGGCGCCTCGTATTGGCCAGGCCGGTTGACGTGCCCGGACAGCGAATACAGGGTGAACCCGCGAGACTTCTCAGTGCCCATGGACCGGAACCACTCCGGACCGTTGCGCAGGATCGACGGCACACTGGCGATCGATTCGACGTTGTTGACCACCGTCGGTGATGCGTACAACCCGGCCACCGCGGGGAACGGCGGGCGCAGCCGCGGCTGGCCCCGGTAACCCTCCAGCGACTCGATCAGCGCGGTCTCCTCGCCGCAGATGTAGGCGCCCGCCCCGGCGTGCACGGTGATGTCCAGGTCGAAGCCGCTGCCGCCGATGTCGGTGCCCAGCAGCCCGGCCGCATACGCCTCGGCCACCGCCGTCTGCAGCCGGCGCACCACCGGCAGCACCTCGCCGCGGATGTAGATGAAGGCGTGGCGGGCCCGGATCGCGTAGCAGCACACGATCATGCCCTCGATGAGCACATGCGGTGTCGCCATCAGCAGCGGCATGTCCTTGCAGGTGCCAGGCTCGGACTCGTCGGCATTGACCAGTAGGTAGTGGGGCTTTGCCGCGGGGCCTTCGTCGCCCTGCGGCACGAAGGACCATTTGGTTCCGGTGGAGAACCCGGCGCCGCCTCGGCCACGCAACCCGGAGTCTTTGACCAGTTCGATGACCTCATCGGGCGTCATCGCCAGCGCGCGCTTCATCCCGACGTAGCCGTCATGGCGGCGGTACGTCTCCAGCGTCCACGACTCGGGTTCGTCCCAGTAGCTGCTGAGCACCGGAGTCAGCGGTGTGCCCTCGGGCGGTGTTCCTTTGGTAAGGGTCATTTCGCACCCCTATCGGCGTTGCTGCCCGGCTCCGGAGCCGTCATCCCGTGCTCGCGCGCCACCTGCAGGCCGGCCAGCGTCGCCGCGCCGGCACCGCCTTGGCCGTCGTCGGAGCGTTCGTCGGGGAAGCCGGCGAGAATCCGTTCGGTTGCCGCGAAACTGCACAGCGGCATCCCGCGGGTGGGCCGTACCTCGGCGTCGTCGCGCAATTTGTCGACCAGTTCGCGCGCCGATTCCGGGGTCTGGTTGTCGAAGAACTCCCAGTTGACCATCACCACCGGTGCGTAGTCGCACGCGGCGTTGCACTCGATGTGCTGCAGGGTGACCGACCCGTCCGCAGTGGTCTGATCGTTGCCGACGCCCAGGTGCTCCTTGAGGCCGTCGTAGATGGCGTCGCCGCCCATCACCGCGCACAGCGTGTTGGTGCAGACGCCGACCAGGTACTTACCGGTGGGATCACGCCGGTACATCGAATAGAACGACGCGACCCCGGCGACGTCGGCGCTGGTCAGCCCGAGCAGCTCCGCGACGAACGACAGGCCGGCCGGGGTGACGTAGGTGTCCTGCGACTGCACCAGGTGCAGCAGCGGCAGGATCGCCGAGCGCGGCTGCGGGTAGCGGCCGATGATCTCCTTGGCGTCGGCCTCGAGCCGGGCTCGCACCTCGGGTGAGTAGGTGGTGGGGGCGCCCGGGTGGTTGAACTGATTGGGTTCTTCGGGCTGGCGGCCCAGCTGCAGGAAGATTCGCTTGCCGTCGGTCCCGGCGGTGGGCGGCATCAACCGGCCGCGCCCGGTCTTGTTGACGCCGGCCTTGTCGATCTCGCCGCCCGGCGCGCTCACCGGTCCACCCCGCCCATGACCGGGTCGATGCTGGCGACCGCGGCGATCACGTCGGCGATCAGCCCGCCCTCGCTCATCGCGGCCACCGCCTGCAGGTTGGTGAACGACGGGTCCCGGTAGTGCACCCGGTAGGGCCGGGTACCGCCGTCGCTGACCATGTGCACCCCCAGTTCGCCGCGAGGCGACTCGACCGAGACGAACACCTGCCCCGGCGGCACCCACAGATCTTCGGTGACTCGCTTGAAGTGGTGGATCAGCCCTTCCATCGAGTGGCCCATGATCCAGCCGATGTGCTCACGAGAGTTGCCCTGCCCGTCCGGGCCGATGGTCAGGTCGGCCGGCCAGGCGATCTTGCGGTCGGAGACCATCACCGGCCCGGGCCGCAGCTTGTCCAGACACTGTTCGACGATTTTCAGGGACTCCTTGATCTCTGCGATGCGGATCAGGTAGCGGCCGTAGGCATCACAGCCGTCATCGGTGATCACCTCGAACTCGTAGTCTTGGTAGCCGCAGTAGGGCTCGGCACGTCGCACGTCGTAGGGCAGGCCCGTCGAGCGCAGCACCGGACCGGTGATGCCCAGCGCCATGCACCCGGTCAGGTCCAGGTAGCCCACGCCCTTGGTGCGGGCCTTCCAGATGTAGTTCTCGGTGAGCAGGTCCTCGATATCCTTGAGCCGCTTGGGCATCAGCTTGAGGAAGTCGCGAATCATGGGGACCGCGTCGTCGGGCAGATCCACTGACACCCCGCCGGGCCGGACGTACTGGTGGTTCATCCGCAGACCGGTGATCGCCTCGAAAATGTCAAGCACCAGTTCGCGTTCCCGGAAACCGAACAGCATCACCGAAAGCGCGCCGAGCTCCATGCCGCCGGTCGCGAGCGCAACCAGATGCGAGGACATCCGGTTGAGCTCCATCATCAAAACCCGGATGACGCTGGCGCGCTCGGGGATGTCGTCGGTGATGTCGAGCAGCTTCTCCACACCGAGGCAGTAGGCGGTCTCGTTGAAGAACGGCGACAGGTAGTCCATCCGGGTCACGAACGTGACGCCCTGGGTCCAGTAGCGGCTTTCCAGGTTTTTCTCGATGCCGGTGTGCAGATAGCCGATGCCGCAACGGGCTTCGGTCACTGTCTCGCCCTCGAGTTCCAGGATCAGTCGCAACACGCCGTGTGTCGACGGGTGCTGGGGTCCCATGTTGACGACGATGCGTTCGCCGGGGTCCGCGGCCTTGGCGGCCTCGACCACCTGATCCCATTCCTGCCCACCGACATTCAGGACGGTGTGCGGCGTGTCGGTGCTCATTACTTGTAAGCCCTCCGCTGGTCCGGCGGCGGTATCTGCGCGCCCTTGTACTCGACCGGGATGCCGCCCAACGGATAGTCCTTGCGCTGCGGGTGGCCGTGCCAGTCGTCGGGCATCTCGATCCGGGTCAGCGAGGGGTGGCCGTCGAAGATGATCCCGAAGAAGTCGTAGGTCTCCCGCTCATGCCAGTCCGTGGTGGGGTAGACGGCGAACAGTGACGGAATGTGCGGATCTGCGTCAGGCGCAGCGACTTCCAAGCGCACACGGCGGTTGTGGGTGATGGATCGCAACGGGTAGACCGCGTGCAACTCGCGGTCGGTGTCACCGGGGTAATGCACGCCCGAGACCCCGAGGCTCAGTTCGAAGCGCAGCTCCGGCTCATCCCGCAGCAGCTGGGCCACCGCCGGCAGTTGCGCGCGACGGATGTACAGCGTCAGCTCGTCGCGATACACCACCACTTTCTCGATGGCGTCGGCGAATTCGATTCCGTTGCGCTGCAGGGCAGCGGTGAGGGTGTCGACGAGCTCGTCGAAGTACCCGCCGTAGGGCCGTGGGGTCTCTCCGGGTAGTGCGGCCTCGGTCACGAGGCGCCCGTATCCGGATGTGTCGCCGCTGCCCGTCGCGCCGAACAGACCGTGGCGGACCTTGATCACGTCTTCGGGGCCGTTTCGGCCCTCGCCGCTGGCCTCGCTCACCGCAGCAACCCCCTCAGCTCCCAGGTGGAGGGCGCCGACAGGGCCGCCTGTTCGGTCGCGGTGATCACCTGTTCCCGGTTGGCGCCCAAGGGCATTGAGCGAATCTTCTCGTGCAGCTTGAGGATTGCGTACATCAGCATCTCCGGCCGGGGCGGGCAGCCGGGCAGGTAGATGTCGACCGGGACGACATGGTCCACCCCCTGCACGATCGCGTAGTTGTTGAACATTCCGCCCGACGACGCGCACACCCCCATCGACAGCACCCATTTGGGTTCCACCATCTGGTCGTAGATCTGGCGCAGCACCGGTGCCATCTTCTGGCTGACCCGACCGGCCACGATCATCAGATCAGCCTGGCGTGGGGAGGCCCGGAACACCTCCATCCCGAAGCGGGACAGGTCATAGTCCGGCGCCATCGTCGACATCATCTCGATCGCGCAACAGGCCAGGCCGAAGGTCGCCGGCCACAGTGACCCGGTGCGGAAGTACCCGGCCAGGTCTTCCACGGTGGACAACAGGAGACCGCTCGGGAGCTGCTCTTCTAATCCCATGTGTAAGCCCGCCTACTCCCACTCAATCCCAATTCAGGCCGCCGCGGCGCCAGACGTAGGCGTAGGCGACGAAGACGACGACGGCGAACAGCACCATTTCGATGAGCGCGAACACCCCGAGCCCGTCGAAGGCAACCGCCCAGGGGTAGAGAAATACGATCTCGATGTCGAAGACGATGAACAGCATCGCGGTCAGGTAGTACTTCACCGGGAATCGCTGCCCGGGCGGGGCGTGCGGCCCGCTGACCGGCTGGTCTGTGGGCTCGATGCCGCACTCGTAGGCTTCCAGTTTCGACCGGTTGTACCGCGAGGGACCCACCAGGGCGGTGGCGACCACGGAAAATACGGCGAAACCGGCGGCGAGCGCGGCGAGGACCAGGATCGGCAGGTACAGGTTCATGCTCAGTGACGTAGTTCCCTTCCGGGCACCGATGTGACTTCAGGCACAGCCTAGCCCGCTGCCACGGGGCGGTTGGGAAGAATCCGAAATTGCCGACAACTGTGACGGGTATCACCTGTAGCGGTAACGGCGACAGGCGAATTCGCGCAATTCGCGGCTGAGGCTTACCTAACTACCCGTCGGCGTGCGCAGCAGACCCAGCACCGCATGGCTCAACTCCATGGGGTCAATCGGGTGGGCCACCGCGGCGTCGGCGTGCGACCATTTGGCCAGCCAGACGTCGTCGGCGCGGCCGGTCAGCACCACGATCGGCGGGCACGGCGTGATCTCGTCTTTGAGCTGTTTGCAGATGCCCATCCCGCCGGCCGGGGTGGCTTCCCCGTCCAGGATGGCCAGGTCGATTCCACCGGCGTCCATCTGCCGGATCACCATCGGCTCGGTTGCCACCTCGACATAACTCAGCTCCGGTAGGTCCGGGTGCAGCTGCTTGCCCAACGCGGTGGTAACCCGTGCGCGGGTAGCGGCGTCGTCACTGTAGACAAGGATTCGCAGCGCGGCATTGGAGTCGGACACGGTCCAGATGCTACTGCGCAGGTCGCACCGATACATCGGGTTTGGAGCAGCACCGTCGAAGTGATTGTCGCGCAGGCACTCTAGCGGCTACTGGGCATACCCCGGATGGTCGATCGCCAGTCGATGCTCCACCAGGGTGTACAGGCAGGCGGTGAGCGCCTCGGGCCGATCGTCAAGGTCACCGGCCCGGATGGCGGCGGCCAGCCCTGCCTCGTCGGCGAAACCCAGTCTCGCCAGTGCGTCGGCGACGACGCCGCCGGTGGTGTCGCGTAACTCCCGTTCGACGATGCGCAGCGCGTTGGCCGCTACCCGGGCGTGGAACCTGACCTGGCCGTCGGTGGCGGCATTCCCGTCGCGATTCACCACCGCCGTGTCCAGGAATTCGGTGACCGCGGCGACGAGTTCGGCCGCGGTGGGGCGGCGGCCCCCGGTGCTCACGGCCGGACTCCGTCGAGCAGGCGCAGCAGGTCCCATTCGGTTTCGGAGACCCGCCGGCCGATGGTCGCCAGTTCCACCGAACGGGTTTGGCCGCTCAGGTGACGCTGTGCCTGGTAGCGGCAGATGATGCCCCATCGCAGCGTGCCCAGCAGCAGCCACCAGTCGAACCGATCCGGATTGACATTCCCGCCGGTGGCTTGTTCATAGGCGGCCAGAAAGGCGTCGATACCGCCGAGTCCACCGGCGGCGCGCTCGAGCGGCGCACCGAACCGCCAGGCCCGCAGGCAGAACCAGGCCAGGTCCTCACACCCGTCGCCCAGGTGCACCAGCTCCCAGTCCAGCACGGCGGCCAGATCACCGCGGCCGGAGACCATGAGGTTGCCCATCCGGAAATCGCCGTGGACCAGCTGCGCCGGCACCGGCGGTGGGCGATCGGCGGCCAGCCGTCGCAACGCCCACTCGAAGGGCGCCGTGGTCTCGGGCAGGGCATCGAGCTGGGTGCGGCATGCGGACAGCTGGTCTTCGGCACTCAATGCGACGCCGCCCGGGTCGGCCCGGTGAATGGCGGCCAGCGCCTGCGCGCACTGCCGCAGCAGCTGCGTGCGTCCCGCGTCGTCGAGCTGGCGCTCGATGCGGCGAACCACCGTCTCGCCGTCGATCAGATCGCAGATCAGGTACGGGTTCCCCAGTGCCGCAGCGGAATTATCGGCGATCAGCACGTTCGGCACCGGGGCGCCGGCCCGGCCTGCGACACGCTGCGCGTGCGCCTCCAGCTCCATGCTGGCATGCAGCTCCTCAAGCGGGCCGGTGCGCAGAATCAGCGACCGGCGCTCGCCTGTGCCCGTAACGGCGTCGAACGCCCAGGTGATCCGGCTGGCGCCGCCGGTCAGGGCCCGCAGGTCCTCGACCACGACCGGGCCCAACTCCGGCGCCAGCACGTCGGCCAGCAGGTCGGCGAGCTGATCGGTGGTCGCACCCGGTTTCATGGCCGCCTATCGAACCCGAACAGTCGCTGCGCGACCCGGCGGATCTGGATCTCTTCGGCGCCTTCGGTGATCCGGTAGCGGCGGTGGTGGCGGTAGATGTGTTCGAACTGCTCGTGGCGGGTGTAGCCCACGCCGCCGTGGATCTGGATGGCGCGGTCGGCGGCCTCGCACACCAGCCGGTTGGCACGGTAGTTGGCCATCGACACCTTGTCGGAGACCTCCAGGTGGTGGTCGCGGTCCAGGTGCCAGGCCGCGTAGTTCACCAGCAGCCGCACCATCTGGGCCTCGGTCTGCAGTTCGGCCAGCGGCCACTGCACCGCCTGGTTGACCGACAGCGGCTTGCCGAACACGATGCGTTGCCGCGCGTACTCGGCGGCGCGGTCGATGCAATACTGTGCGGCGCCCAGGCTGGAGGCGGCCTGGCGGATCCGGTTTTCGTGCAGGAAGGTCTGGGCCACGTCCAGCCCGCCGTCGACCTCGCCGAGCACCGCATCGGCAGGCACCCGCACGTTGTTCAGTTCGACCTCGCCGTGGTCGGTCGGCATGTTGAAGGTCCACCAGTAGAACGGGATGGTGAATCCCGGTGTGTCGGTGGGCACCAGGAACGCGGTGATCCCGCGTGCCGAGCCGGCTTCGCCGGATGTGCGGGCGAAGACCAAGTCGTGGGTGGCCCGGTGCACTCCGGTGTTGAATCGTTTGGCGCCGTTGATCACCCAGGTGTCGCCGTCGAGTTCGGCGCGGGTTTCCAGCCACGTGGCATCCGAACCGTGGTCTGGTTCGGTCAGTCCGAAGGCCATCGACCGCTCGCCGGTGATCATGGCCTGGGAGAACTCGCGGCGCTGCTCGTCGGTGCCGAACCGCTCCATCATGATCACCTGCGGGAAGTTCCCGACGATCGACGACTCGTCCTGCAGGTCGTTGTGCAGGCCGAGGCCCTTGTGTGCCAGGTGTTCCCGGATCACCGCCATGTCGACGTTGGTTCCGTCGCGGCCGCCCAGGGATGCCGGCAGCCCGTAGCGCAGCCAGCCGGCCGCGTCGGCGCGGCGGCGCATCTCATCCAGCAATTCCTCCCACTCGCGTCGCGGGATGCCGCCGCGTTCCACGTCGGTGCGGGCGAACTCGCGCCGGTGGTCGAAGTACTGCATGTGCTCGGCCTGCAGCGGTGCGATCTCGCGCTCGATGAAGTCGTCCATCTCGGCGAGCACCCCGGGAAGGTGTTCGGGCAGTGTGAAATCCATGGCGATTCCTTCAGTTGTGGGTGGTCAACGGCCGTACAGGGTCTTTCTCCAGATGGTCGACAGCGTGGCGATGGCGTCGTGATCGCTGATTCGCCATCCCGGCCCCGACGGGCCGACGAACACCACGGTGAAGTTCTCGAACAGCAGCGCGATGGCTGCCGCGATGTGGTCGGCATCGAGATCAAGACCGTAGCCCTGCTGCTGTGCGCGTCGCACCGAAGCGGCGACGATCTCCATGCCGAACCGGCGGAACTCGTTCTGCAGTGCGGCGAATCGCTCGCTGGTGGCGGCCAGCTGTGCCACCGCGATCATGACGCCGATATTCGGCTTGAACATGGCCCAGTAGGCACTGACCACCGACGTGAAGAACTCGGTGTCCTCCGGGGACTCCGGTAGCCGCATCTTGAGTCCGGACGGCTCGACCACCTGGGTGAGAAACGACTCGGCCAAGGCGGCCAGCAGGTCTTCCTTGTCACGGAAATACCGGTACAGCACCGCGGTGGACTTTCCGGCGGACGACGTGATGTCGGCCAGGGTGGTGCCGTGAAACCCGCGTTCGGCAAACAGTTCTCGGGCGGCCTGTTCGATCGCACCGCGCGTCAGGCGTCCTTTCGAACTGAGCTCACGCTGGGTGGACATCGAGGCGCTCAGACCCGCTTCCGGTCTCCGGCTGCCAGCAGGGCGCTGGGCAGCCCGTGGCCGACGACCGTGCTGGCCACACCGGCGGCGGCGATGGCGGCATCCAGGTCGATACCGGTGTCGATCCCGCAGTCACTCAGCAGGTAGACGAGGTCCTCGGTGGCGATGTTCCCGGTGGCGCCAGGGGCGAACGGACAGCCGCCCAGGCCGCCGGCCGAGGCGTCGAGCCGGGTGATTCCCGCCTGCACCGCCGCGTAGGCGCAGGCCAGCCCGGAGCCGCGGGTGTTGTGGAAGTGCGCGCCCAGCGGGATGTCGCCGATGAGCGGCTGCACCGCCGCGATCAGGTCGGTGACACGCCGGGGAGTGGCCGTGCCGATGGTATCGGCGATGGCCAGCCGGTCGACGCCCAAATCGCTTGCCGAGGAGGCGATATCGGTGACCCGCCCGGGCTCGGTCGGTCCGTCGAACGGGCAGTCCCACGCGGTGGCGATGATGACCTCGACCGACGCGCCGGCATCATGGGCGATACCGGCGATGTCGGTGATGGCGGCGACGGCCTGCGCCGTGGGGCGGCCGACATTGGCGGTGCTGAAGGCATCCGAGGCGCACACCACGTACTCGAGGGACTTCAGTCCGGCGGCCACCGCCCGGGCGGCGCCACCGGGGCTGGCGACCAGTGCGGAGAACTCCAGTTCGGGGTAGCGCCACAGTTCGGCGGCCAGCTCGGCGGCGTCAGCGAGGGCCGGGACTTTGGTCGGGGAGACGAACGAGGTCACCTCGACCTCGCGGACTCCGGTGGCGGCGATCGCGGCCAGCAGTTCGAGCTTGGCGCTCAACGGGATCGGCGCTTCGATCTGCAGGCCGTCGCGCAGCGCGACCTCGCGGATGCTGACCCGGCCGGGAAGTGTGCTCATAACACCCCCTGGGTGCGTAGGGTGTCCAACTCCGCGCTGGTCTTGCCGAGCAGGCCGGCGTAGACCTCGTCGTTGTGCTGGCCGGGCCGGGCCGATCCGGCGTTGCGGATGGTGCCGGGGCTCTCCGAGAGCACCGGGATGACGCCGGGGCCCAGCACGGTGCGCTCGGCGCCTTCGTCCCAGTGCTCGGCGAGCATGCCGCGTGCCCACAGTTGCGGGTCTTTGACGACCTCGGCCACCGTGTTGATGGGCCCGGAGATCACGCCGGCATCGCTCAGCGTCGCGATGATGGCGTCCGGTGCCCGCTGTGCGGCCCATTCGCCGATGATCGAGTCCAGCTCGTCTTGATTGCGGCCGCGCGCACCGTGATCGGCGAACCGCGGGTCGGTCGTCAGCTCCGGCCGGCCCATGGCCTGGCACAGCCGGGCGAACACGCTGTCCTGGTTGGCGGCGATCACCACCCAGCTGCCGTCGGCCGACTGGTAGATGTTCGACGGCGCGATGCCCTCGAGTCGGGTGCCCGACGGCCCGCGCACCACGCCGCCGACGTCGTAGTCGGGGATGGTGGATTCCTGGATGGCCAAGCAGGATTCGGTGAGGGCGACATCGACCACCTGACCGTGACCGGTGACCGTGCGACGGTAGAGGGCGGCCAGCGCGCCTTGGGCGGCGAACATGCCCGCGAGGCTGTCGCCGAGGGACAGCGCCAGCCGTGGCGGCGGGCCGCCGGGAAAACCGTTCATGTGCCGCAGCCCGCTAGCCGCCTCGGCAACCGAGGCGTAGCCGGCCTTGTGCGCGTCCGGTCCGGTCTGTCCGTAGCCGGAGACCCGCACCAGGATGATGCCCTTGTTGCGCTGATGCAGGACGTCGAAGCCCAGGCCCCAGCGCTCCAGCGTGCCAGGGCGGAAGTTCTCCACGACGATGTCGGACTTCTCGATGAGTTCGAGGAACAGTTCCCGGCCGCGCTCGGCGCGCAGGTCGAGGGTGACGGCCTTCTTGTTGCGGGCGTGCACGGTCCAGAAGAAGTGGTGCCCGTCGAGCTCGGCCTGTCCCCAGGTGCGCAGCGGGTCGGGTTTGCCGGGCAGCTCGATCTTGATGACCTCGGCGCCCATGTCGCCGAGCAGCCGCCCGGCGAACGGTCCGGAGATCAGCGTGCCGAGCTCAATGACCCGGATGCCGTCGAGTGCACCGGCTGAGGGATTCATGCCGACGAGCCTACGAAATCATGCTGGGCCAGCCAATCACTGACGATCTGCACGGCCTGTCGCAGCGCGTCACGCTGATCCGGACCGGCGTAATAGTGATTGGCGCCGGGGATTTCATGCATTTGCTTGTCGTCGGTGCCGATCGCCTCGAAGAGCCGGCGGGTGTGGCTGGGCGTGCAGGCGTCGTCGGCCATGTTGCCGATCACCAGGGTGGGCACCGCGATGTCGTGTCCACAGTCCACGCCGTCGCCGTGGGCGTCGTCGTAGCTCCACTGGGACAGCCAGCTGCGCAGCGTGCAGAACCGTGCCAGCCCGACTGGGCTCATGTTCACCACGGCGGGCTCGCCCAGATAGCAGCTGCCGGGGGTGCGTTCGTTGGGATCGACCGTCGGGTCCAGCCAGCGCGGGTCGGCCATGGTGCCGTGGACGACGAACCCGAACTCCTGATCGGGCAGGCCGGCGTCTTTGAGCTCGGCCAGCTTCGCCTTGACCCAGGCGGTGATCCGGCGATTCCGGTCGATCTGGGCGGCCCGGTAGCGCGCCAGGAACTCCTGGCTGTAGGGCGGCTGGTTGGGATTGTCCGGGTTGTAGAGGTCCAGTTCCGGATCGCGTTTGGTCGGGTCGGACTCGTCCAGGATCGAGGCGTCGAGCCATTCGGTCAGCGTGCCGTGGCGGCTGATGTGGGCGGCGAGCAGCATCACGCCGTCGGCGGGGATCAGGTTCAGCTTGGTCAGATCCGGCCCGTCGCCGGACGGGCTGGCGGTCACCGTCGGATGCTGGGCCTGCTGTTGGTAGAACAGCGACAGCGAGCCGCCGCCGCTCCATCCGGCCAGCACCACCTTGGCGTAGCCGAGTCGGTTCTTGGCGTCGGCGATGCACTGGCCGAGGTCTTCGACCACCTTCTCCATCAGCAGCGCCGAGTCGGTGCCGCGGAATCGGCTGTTGCAGTAGATGACGTGGTGCCCGGCGCGGGCCAGGGCATTGACCATCGGCAGGTAGGCGCCGCCACCGATCGGGTGCATGAACACCAGCACGGTGTCGCTCGGGCTGTCCTTGGGCCGCAGCAGGTAGCTCTCCAGCACCACCAGCTCGGCGACCCCGCCGTAGACGTCGCGGACACCCGAATTGTTCTGATAGGCAATCAGGTAGGGGATTCGGTCGTAGTCGTGCTTGGCGGTCATGCGTGCTGTCCTAGGTCGGCGGCGAGAATCTCGGGGGAGGGGGTGAGGCGGCGTCGGGTGTCGATGGCGATGACCTGCCAGTCCACCCGCTGGTAGTCGTCGAACTTGCGGCGTGCCCGCTCGCGGGCCTTCTCCGGCGCCCCGTGATGCACGCCCTGCGGGGCGTGGCTGATCAGGCCCGGCGGCATCGGAATCCCGTAGAGCGATCCGCCGTGGAAGAACGCGATCTCGTCGTAGTCGACGTTGCGGTGATACCACGGCGTGCGTTCGGTACCCGGGATCCCTTCAGCGGGCTTGGGCAAAAAGTTCATCACGTAGACCCCGGTTGCCTGCATGAACAGGTGCACCGTCGGTGGCAGGTGCACGCTGTCAGAGGTCACCACGTTGTAGTCGGCGATGTTGAACGAGAACGCGAAGTTGTCGCCGCGCCAGCCCTCGACGTCGATCGGATTGTGTTGGTAGTGCAGCGTTGTCGGCCCGCCGTCATGGATGAGACGGACTTCGTAGCGCTCGCGCCCATCGTCGTCGATGGGGGCCGGCTCGGGGATGACCACCAGGGAGGGGTCGAACGGGAAGTGCCGGCCCAGCGGCCCCGGCGGCGGCACCCGGAACTCGTCGGTGGCCTCGATCATCAGCCAGGTGGTCTCGGCTGCGGGAAGTTGACGCCAGGTGGTCGCCTTGGGCAGGTACAGCCAGTCGCCCTCGCGGTAGTCCAGCGGGCCGAATTCGGTCTCCAGCTGCCCGGATCCGGCATGCGCGAAGCACAGCAGGTCGCCGTCGACGTAGCGGACGTGAAACGGCATCTCTGCCGAGCGCCGGGACAACCGGATGCGGCAGTCGGGGTTGCTGAACAGCAGCAGGGGATCGCCGGCGGGGTCGATCGCGTCTGCGGGTTGCAGCTGCGCGGCCAGTACGTCCAGGGGCCGTAGCGGCCCTTCGGCCCGGTAGGCGGTCGGGTCGTTACGCCGGTACATGTTGGCGGTGCGGCCGGTGAAGCCGCCCCGGCCCAGCTCGTCGTCCTTGAGGCCGTCGAGGTCGGCATGGATGCGGCGCGGCGTGGTGCCTTTGCGCAGGTGGACGAAGGATTCCATCGGCGACTCCCGGGGAGCTCATGCGAATATCGGACTAAAACTAAAAGTAACGTTACTTTTTGTTTCGGTCGGGGGCAAGGGCCGCGGGCCCACCAACCCCCAACCGCGAGCGGGCGTGTTTGCACGGTGAAACCCGGTGTGTCGCGTACAAGGACGCACGTTCGCTGCGGCATGAGAGGGCCAAACCTGCGAAAGGCTGGACGCCAGTAGGGGATGATCTGGTCCGGGTCGTGATCAGACCCAGCGATTTACCGTAGGTGCTCCCACCAGCGACGCGGGCCGCGGCGCATCACCTGCGCTTGGGTGGTGCCGGCCGAGGTGAATGCCGCGATCTGGGTTGCCGAGGCTGTGCGAGGGTGCGTACTTGTACGGCAAACGACGGCGTGTCGTGTACAGACACGCACCTTCGACGTAGAAGGAGACGCAGAAGGAAACGGGCTACTTCAGCTCGGACGAGGACAGGCCCAGCAGTCGGCGGGCCACCACCAGCAGCTGGATCTGCTGGGTGCCCTCGAAGATGTCGAGGATCTTCGAGTCGCGGCTCCACTTCTCCAGCAGGGTCTGCTCGGAGTAGCCGAGGGTGCCGGCCATCTCGACGGCCTTGAGGGTGATGTCGCTGGCGACTCGGCCGGCCTTGGCCTTGCCCATCGACGCCTCTTTGGAGTTGGGGATGTTGTTGTCGGCCTGCCATGCCGAGCGCAGCGCCAGCAGGTTCGCCGACTCCCAGTCGGCCTCCATGCGCAGGAATTCCGCGGCCGGCGCGCTCTGGGCGTGCGCCGGCTTGTCATAGGAGATCTCGATGCCGGCGGCGGTGAGCATCTTGCGCAGCTCTTCGAGCGCGGCACGCGCGACCCCGACCGCCATGGCGGCCACGATCGGCCGGGTGTTGTCGAAGGTCTCCATGACTCCCGAGAAGCTCTTCTCGGTGTTGATCTCCGGGCTGCCCAGCAGGTTGTCCTTGGGGATGCGGGCATTGTCGAACCGGATGACCGCGGTGTCGGAGGCCTTGATGCCGAGCTTGTGCTCCAGGCGCTCGACGATGACGCCGGGGTGCTCGCGCGGGACGATGAACGACTTGATCGCCGCACGGCCCAGCGATTTGTCCAGCGTCGCCCACACCACGATGTGGGTGCATCGCGATCCGGCGGTGACGAAGATCTTCTCGCCGTTGATCACGTACTCGTCGCCGTCGAGGGTGGCCGTGGTGCTCACCGCCGCCGAATCCGAGCCGAAGCTCGGCTCGGTGATCGCCATCGCGGCCCACACCTTGCCCAGCCGTTCGAGCTGTTCATCGGTGGCCACGCCGGAGATCGCCGCGTTGCCGAGGCCCTGGTAGGGCACCGACAGCATCAAAGCGACGTCGCCCCAGCTCATCTCGAGCACCTGCAGCATTGCCGCCATGTTGGCCGCGTTGCGGTTTCCGGTCTGCTCGCCGGCGTCGCGGAAGGCCTCGGCACCGGCCATCGCGTTGCCGCCGGCGCCGGAGACCCCGTCGAACAGGGTTTCCAGGGTGTCCAGCTCAACCGGGTAGGCGTGCTCACGCGAGTCGTACTTGCGCGAGATGGGGCGCAGCATTTCGGCGGCCCCGGCATGGGTCATCTCAATGACTTCCTGCAGCTTGCGGGGCAGTTCCAGATTGATTGCCATGATCAGACTTTCGTGTTCGCAGCGGAGTTTGCTTGATGTCTTTGGATGACTCAGATGACCAGGACGCCCTCGGCGACGCCGAGCGCCCGCAGATCGCGGTACCAGCGCTCGACCGGGTGCTCCTTGGTGTAGCCGTGGCCGCCGAGTAGTTGCACCCCGTCCAGACCGATCTGCATGCCCTTGTCGGTCGCGATCCGCTTGGCCAGTGCGGCTTCCCGGATGAATGGCAGCCCCTGCTCGCACCGCGACGCACCGCGCCAGGTCAGCAGCCGCAGCCCATCGAGCTCGATGGCGATGTTGGCGCACATGAACGCCACCGACTGGCGGTTGGCGATCGGCTCACCGAATGCCTCGCGCTCCTTGATGTAGGGCATCACGTGGTCGAGCACCGCATGGCTGGTGCCGACGGCCAGCGCTGCCCAGCCCAGCCGGGACAGCGCGATGGCCTGCGAGTAGTCGGAATCGGTCGCGGCGTCCTCGCCGAGGCGGGCGCTCAACGGCACCG
Organism: Mycolicibacter heraklionensis; assembly: GCF_019645815.1. Lineage (NCBI taxonomy): Bacteria > Bacillati > Actinomycetota > Actinomycetes > Mycobacteriales > Mycobacteriaceae > Mycobacterium > Mycobacterium heraklionense. The sequence continues at coordinate 3,427,457 of NZ_CP080997.1, read as the reverse complement.
TCACCTTGTTCAACTCGAGCTGCCCGAGGGCAGCGGCGCGAAGACCCATGCTGGGGTCGGCCTTCACCGTCAGGCCCGGCGTCGAGGACTCGACGATGAACAGCGCCGGCTTGCCGTTCAGCTGCGCGGCCACGATGAACAGTTCGGCGTCGGCGGCGGCCACGACCAGCGACTTCACGCCGTCGAGCCGGTAGCCGCTGGGCGTGCGCACCGCGGTCGTCTTGAGGTTGGTCGGGTCGAACAACGGCTGCGGCTCGACGATCGCGACACAGGCCTGGGGGGCCTTCTCGCCGGCGAACTCGGGCAGGTAGGTGGCCTGCTGGTCGGCGCTGCCCCAGTGGGTCAGCGCCGAAGCCACCCCGCCGGGGGCCAGGATCGGCAGCGCCAGGCCCATGTCGCCGTAGCCCAGCGCCTCGGCGACCAGCACGTTGGTGACCGCCGAACGGTGCGCGGCGATCCCGTCGAAGTCCTCGGGGATGTTGATCGCCGTGATGCCCAATTCGGCGGCCTTGCCGAGCAGCTCGCGGGGGTAGTCGAGGGCCTCGTCGGCGTCGTGGGCCGCCGGGCGCAGCAACTCGGCCGCGAACTCCTCGACCGTGTCGATGATCATCTGCTGGTCGTCGTCGGGGGTCAGGTCGAAGTAATCGCCGCCCTTGGCGCGAGCGGGGGCGCCCAGTCGCGCCGGCGCCTTGCCCAGGCCCTGGACCTTCTTGAACTGGCGGGTCGAGGCTCCCGCGACGGAGAACACCGTCTTCACGCCGTAGTTGAGGCCCCAGTTGAGCGGCTCGCGCAGCCGGTAGCGGTCCAGGAACTCGCGGCTGACCAGCGGAGTGACCAACGACAGCGCGGCCGCGATCGGGCTGCGCTTGTGCGGAACCGACCCGACGCCGCTGGCACGGCTGTTCAGCCGGACCTTTGAGCCGTTGGTGGCGGGGGCGATATCAGTCATGTCAGAGCCTCACTCGAGGGAAGGTATCGATGAGGCCACCTTACTCCGAAGTAAGATGACTCAGAAGTAAGGTGTGACGAAGTCCTCAGCCGGCCCCGCCGGCCGCCCGACTACTCCGGGGTCAATGCCGCCAGCACCTGCTTGTGCAGGGCGGGGTTGGCCGCCACGGCGCAGTTGCCGTGCGGGCCCGGGTTGCCGGACAGGTCGGTGAACACCCCGCCGGCCTCGCGCACCAGGATGTCGACGGCGGCCAGATCCCACACCGACACCGCCGGCTCGATGGCTGCGTCCACAGCACCCTCGGCGACCAAGCAGTACGCCCAGAAATCGCCGTAGGAGCGTGCCCGCCACACCGCCTCGGTCAGTGCGAGGAACTGCTCCCGCAGGCCGCGCGCCCCCCAGTAATTCAGGCCGGCGAACGTCAGGCTGGATGAGCCCACGTCGGCCACCGAAGACACCGACAGCCGTCGGGCAGGCGCGCCGGCGACGGACCCGAACGCGCCCTGGCCGCGCGTCGCCCACCAGCGCCGGTGCAGCGCCGGAGCGCTGATCACCCCGAGGATCGGCACGCCGTCCTCCAGCAACGCGATCAGGGTGGCCCACACCGGCACCCCGCGCACGAAGTTCTTGGTGCCGTCGATCGGGTCGATGATCCATTGGCGCCCAGTGAAAGTGGCGGTGCCACCGAATTCCTCGCCGAGGATCTGGTCGTGCGCACGCTCAGCGACCAGCACCTCACGCAGTGCGGTTTCGACCGCCTGGTCGGCGTCGGTCACCGGAGTCAGGTCGGGCTTGGTGTCGACTCGCAGGTCCAGCGCACCGAACCGCGCCAGGGTGATTTCGTCCGCCCGGTCGGCCAGGGCCAGGGCCAGGGTGAGGTCGTCTTCGAGATTGTTGTTGATCTGCGCCATGGCGAAAGTCCTACCATGACCGCATGTGGGAGTTTGGGGCACTGCTGTTGCTGCTGGCGATCATGGCGGTGTTCCTGGCGCCGCGATTCCTCCGGTCGGGACCCGGCGGGGACGCCCAGGACGGCACCGTGCTGGTCACCGGAGTCAGTCCCCGGCCCGAGGCAACCGGTGCGCAATACGTCACCATCACGGGCGTCCTGCATGGACCGACGGTGGATGAGCACGAGGTCTACCAGCGGTTCGCGGTAGACGTCACCAAATGGCCGAGTGTGGGTGACCTGCTGCCGGTGCGGTACTCACCGCGCAATCCGGATAACTGGAATCTGACCGGGCCAGTGGGGGATTGAGAATCCCGTTTACCGTGGCTGCGACTCCGGCAACGGCACTGGGTAGGACGTCAGGCCTGCGTCATCACAGTCGGGACAGGGCTTGTCTTCGCCCGGCCCGTGCCCGATCCGCAGCATGTCGGCGACGTTGGTCAGCTTGACCCGGGGCCGGCCATGCGGCTCACCGGTGGACCGCTCGTGGGCGTCGATCAGCTGCCAGTGCTCGGCGGTGACCAGTTCCGGTTGGCGAGACAGCAGCCATCGGTGCAGTTGGGCGTCGTAGTCGGCGTCGACGTCGGGAAGCTCGGTGGCGGCCAGATCCGCGGCGAGCGTGTCAACGGTGGCTTGGGAGTCACTCTTGTTGGAACCGATCACCCCGGAGGGCCCGCGCTTGATCCACCCGACCACGTACTGATTGCGGGTGCCCTCGATGCGTCCGTCGCTGTGCGGAATGGTGCAGCTGCGTTCGTCGAACGGCAAACCCGGCATCGGAACCCCGCGATAACCGACCGAGCGCACCACCAGCTGAGCCGGCAGAACCTCGCGTTCACCGGTGTCGTGCGCGCTGACCCGGCCCTGCTCGTCGGTCGTCAGCTCGTTGCGGCCCAACACAATTTCCTCGACCCGGCCGTCGCCGCGAATCTCGATCGGAGACGTGCAGAACCGGAACACGATCCGGCGATGGCCCGGGCGGGGTTCGCGCCCGACATAGGTGCGCAGCACCTTGACGTTCTGCTTGGGATGCTTGGCGGCCGCCTCGATGTCCTCGTCGGTGATACCGGCGAACTCGGCGGCGTCGATCACCACGTCGACATCGTCGAGTCCCTTGAGATCGCCCAGCTCGCGTAGCTCCGGGCTGGTGAACGTAGCCTGCAGCGGGCCGCGCCGACCGATGATCACCACCTCTTCGACCCCGCGGGGGCCGAGCACATCCAGCGCGTGGTCGGCGATATCGGTGCGGCGCAGTTCGTCGGGCTGGCTGACCAGGATGCGAGCCACATCCAGGGCCACATTGCCGTTGCCGACCACGATGGCGCGCTTGCAGCTCAGGTCGGGTGCGTGGTCGGCGAAGTGCGGATGCGCGTTGTACCAGCCGACGAAGTCCACCGCGGCGACGCTGCCGGGAAGTTCCTCCCCGGGGATGCCCAGGTGCCGATTCGACTGCGCACCGATTGCGTAGATCACCGCGTCGTAGCGCTCGGCCAGTTCGGCGGGCGTCACGTGCTCGCCGACGGTGACGTTGCCGTAGAACCGGAACCGGGGATCGGCCGCGGTCTTCTCGAACTGCGCACTGATCGACTTGATCTTCGGGTGGTCCGGCGCCACCCCGGAGCGCACCAGGCCCCACGGCGTCGGCAGCATCTCCAGCATGTCGACGCGCACGTCGACCTCACCGCCGGCAGCCAGCTTGAGCAGCGATGCCGCAGCGAAGTAGCCAGAGGGACCGGAGCCGACGATCGCGACGTGGTAGGGCCGCATCCTCGAACCTTCTTTCTCCTCGGAAGTCGTTCATGCACCCGCGTAACCCCGATGCTAGAGGTCGCGCGCCAATGGCCGCCGGTAACCTCGATAAACGTGGAACCAGACCGCCAGCCCGACATCGCCGCCCTCGACGCCACCTTGACCACGGTGGAGCGGGTGGTTGACGTCGACGGACTGCGCAGCCGCATCGACAAACTCGAGCACGAGGCGTCTGACCCGAACCTGTGGGACGACCAGGCCCGCGCCCAGCGCGTGACCAGTGAGTTGTCGCACGCTCAGGGGGAGCTGCGCCGTATCGAGGAACTGCGCCGCCGCCTCGACGACCTGCCGGTGCTCTACGAGATGGCGGCCGAGGAAGAGGGCTCGGCCGCCGCCGACGCGCTGGCCGAAGCCGACGCCGAGCTCGCCTCGCTGCGAACCGACATCGAGACCATGGAAGTCCGCACCCTGCTCTCGGGTGAGTACGACGAGCGCGAGGCACTGGTCACGATCCGCTCCGGAGCCGGCGGCGTGGACGCCGCGGACTGGGCCGAGATGCTGATGCGGATGTACATCCGCTGGGCCGAGCAGCACAACTACGGCGTCGAGGTGTTCGACACCTCCTACGCCGAAGAGGCCGGCATCAAGAGCGCCACGTTCGCGGTGCACGCACCCTTCGCTTACGGCACCCTCTCGGTGGAACAGGGCACCCACCGGCTGGTGCGGATCAGCCCGTTCGACAACCAGGGGCGCCGACAGACGTCGTTCGCCGAGGTCGAGGTGTTGCCGGTGGTCGAGACCACCGACCACATCGACATCCCCGAGGGCGACGTCCGGGTCGACGTCTACCGCTCCAGCGGACCGGGCGGACAGTCGGTGAACACCACCGACTCGGCGGTGCGGCTCACCCACATCCCCACCGGGATCGTCGTCACCTGTCAGAACGAGAAGTCGCAGCTGCAGAACAAGGTTTCGGCGATGCGGGTGCTGCAGGCGAAGCTGATGGAACGCAAACGCCAGGAGGAGCGAGCCGAGATGGACGCGCTCAAGGGCGACGGCGGCAGCTCATGGGGCAACCAGATGCGCTCCTATGTGCTGCACCCGTATCAGATGGTCAAGGACCTGCGTACCGAGTACGAAGTCGGCAACCCGGCCGCGGTGCTCGACGGCGACATCGACGGATTCCTCGAAGCCGGGATCCGGTGGCGCAACTCCCCGGATGGCGACTGAGCGCATGGTCTTGGCCTTCTCCCCGGGACAGCGCTGGCACGCCCTGTGGCGCGGTGAGATCGGCGAGTGGGTCATCACCAAGGGTTTGCGGATCGTCCTGCTGCTGATCGGGGCGGTGCTGGCCTCGCGGTTCATCACCTGGGCGGCGCGCCGCGTCACCCGGAGGCTGGAACACGGTTTCCAGGCCAGTGACGCGCTGGTGCGTTCGGAGGCCTCCAAGCACCGCCAGGCAGTCGCCTCGGTGATCTCGTGGGTGTCGGTGGTGCTGCTGTGCGTGATGGTCGCCGTCCAGATCACCAGCATCCTCGACATTCCGATCGGCTCGTTGGTGGGGCCGGCGGCGGTGCTGGGTGGCGCGATCGGTTTCGGCGCCCAGAAGCTGGTGCAGGATCTGCTGAGCGGGTTCTTCATCATCACCGAAAAGCAGTACGGCTTCGGCGATCTGGTGCAGCTGTCCATGGCGGGTGCGCCGACGGAGGCGCTCGGGACCGTCGAGGAGGTCACGTTGCGGGTGACGAAGCTGCGCACCCCCAACGGCGAGGTCTACAACGTCCCGAACGGCAACATCGTCCGGTCCCTGAACCTGTCCAAGGACTGGGCGCGCGCCGTCGTCGACATCCCGGTGCCCACCAGCGCCGACCTGACCCGGGTCAACGAGGTTCTGCACCAAGTGTGTGAGAACGCCCGCGAGGCCGACGCCCCGCTGCGGGACCTGCTGCTGGACCAGCCGTCCATCATGGGGGTGGAGAGCATCGAACTCGGTGTCGTCAACCTGCGGATGGTGGCCCGCACCCTGCCCGGGAAGCAATTCGAGGTAGGACGCCGGCTGCGCATCCAGGTGGTGCGGGCACTGGCGTCGGCCGGCGTTGTCACCGCCGGCGACGTCAAACCGGTGGAGACGCTGTGAAGCTCAGCATCAGAAAGCCCGCCGACACCCCGGAGCAGCCGGACCGGTCGGCCGGCAAGCGATGGAAATGGCCGGAGCATCTGTTCGGCGGCCGGGTCCGCACCTCCACGGTGGCGCTGATCATCGCCTTCGCCGCGGTGTGGTGGGTCTACGACACCTACCGGGAGGAGCCGAAGCCGCCGCCCGCTCCGCAGGTGGTGCCGCCGGGCTTCATTCCCGACCCGGCCTATACCTGGGTGCCGCGTACCAAGCTGCAACAGCCGCCGGTGACCATCACCGAGACCGTCACCCCGACGCCCACCACGACCGAGCCCCCCGCCCCGACAGAGCCGTCGGTCAGCGAACCGCCGACACCGGTGCCGGGGTTCCCGTTCTGTCCGCCGCTGTGCCCACCGCCGGCCCCGGCTCCGTCGGAGGAACCCGGACCCTCGAACTCCCCGGCGCCTACGACGTCCCCGTCGGCGCCTCCCGGAGCGCGACAGCCCGTGCCTGGCCCGGCGACACCCGCGTCCCCGGCGGGCCCGGGCGCCTCACACGGCTAAACTGCGTGCCGTGATGATCACGCTCGACCATGTCACCAAGCAGTACAAATCGTCGGCCCGGCCGGCGCTGGACAATATCAATGTCAAGATCGACAAGGGCGAGTTCGTGTTCCTGATCGGCCCGTCCGGCTCGGGCAAGTCGACGTTCATGCGACTGCTGCTGGCCGAGGAGACACCCACCTCGGGCGACATTCAGGTGTCGAAGTTCCACGTCAACAAGCTGCCCGGCCGCCACATCCCCAGCCTGCGCCAGGTGCTCGGCTGCGTGTTCCAGGACTTCCGCTTGTTGCAGCAGAAGACGGTGTTCGAAAACGTCGCGTTCGCTCTCGAGGTCATCGGCAAGAAGCCGGAGATGATCAACCGGGTGGTCCCCGAAGTGCTGGAGATGGTCGGGTTGTCCGGCAAAGCCAACCGGCTGCCGGGCGAACTGTCCGGCGGCGAACAGCAGCGGGTGGCGATCGCTCGCGCCTTTGTCAACCGGCCCCTGGTGCTGCTGGCCGACGAGCCGACCGGGAACCTCGACCCGGAAACAAGTGAGGACATCATGGACCTGCTGGAGCGGATCAACCGCACCGGCACCACGGTGCTGATGGCGACCCACGACCACCACATCGTCGACTCGATGCGCCAGCGCGTCGTCGAGCTTTCGCTGGGCCGGCTGGTGCGCGACGAACAGCGCGGTGTCTACGGAATGGATCGCTGACGTGCGCTTTGGGTTCCTGTTCAACGAGGTCATGACCGGCCTGCGCCGCAACGTCACCATGACGGTGGCGATGATCCTCACCACGGCCATTTCGATCGGGCTGTTCGGCGGCGGCCTGCTGGTGGTGCGCCTGGCCGATCAGTCCCGCAACATCTACCTGGACCGGGTGGAATCGCAGGTCTTCCTGAACCCCGACATCGCCGCCGACGACCCGAACTGCGAAGGTCAGGCGTGCAAGGCACTGCGCGAACAGATCGAGACACGCAATGACGTGAAGTCGGTGCGCTACCTCAACGCCGACGACGCGTATGCCGACGCCATCCGCAAGTTCCCCGAGTTCAAGGACGTCGCGAGCAAGGACTCGTTCCCGGCGTCGTTCATCGTCAAGCTGGAAAACCCGGAGCAGAGCAAGGAATTCGACGCCGCGATGCAGAGCCAGCCCGGTGTGCTCAGCGTGCTCAACCAGAAGAAGCTGATCGACCGATTGTTCGCCGTGCTTGACGGACTCAGCAGTGCCGCGTTCGCGGTCGCCCTGGTGCAGGCGGTCGGGGCGGTGTTGTTGATCGCCAACATGGTTCAGGTCGCGGCCTATACCCGGCGCACCGAGGTCTCCATCATGCGCCTGGTGGGCGCCAGTCGCTGGTACACCCAGCTGCCATTCCTGGTGGAGGCGGTGCTGGCCGCGACGGTGGGTGTCATCATCGCGATCATCGGGTTGATCGTGGTGCGAGCACTGTTCCTCGACAACGCGCTCAGCCAGTTCTATCAAGCGCATCTGATCGCGCGAATCGACTACGCCGACATCCTCTACATCGCGCCGATCCTGCTGTTGCTGGGCGCGGCGATGGCCGGAGCGACCGCATACGTGACGCTCCGGCTGTACGTGCGGCGGTAGCGATGGCCAAGAAATCGGCGGACAAGGGCAGCAAGAAGAAGCCAGACAAACAGATCGTCGCGTCGAATCGCAAAGCGCGACACAACTACTCGATTCTCGACGTGTACGAGGCGGGAGTGTCGCTGGTGGGCACCGAGGTGAAGAGCCTGCGAGCCGGGCAGGCCTCACTGGTCGATGCGTACGCCACCGTCGACGACGGGGAAGTGTGGCTGCGCAACATGCACATTCCCGAGTACCACCACGGCACCTGGACCAATCACGACCCGCGACGCACCCGCAAGCTGCTGTTGCATCGACGCCAGATCGACATGCTGATCGGCAAGATCCGCGACGGCAATCTCACCCTGGTGCCGCTGTCGGTGTACTTCACCGAAGGCAAGGTGAAGGTCGAATTGGCGCTGGCGCGCGGCAAGCAGGCTCACGACAAGCGGCAGGACCTCGCCCGGCGTGACGCGCAGCGCGAAGTCACTCGGGCGCTGGGCCGGCGCGCCAAGGGCATGTGACCGGCGCCGTCCTGGCGCTGTTGTCAGCGGCCGGTTTCGGGGTCAGCGATTTCGCCGGTGGTCTCGCGGCGCGCCGCGTACCCGCGCTGCGGGTGGTACTGGTCTCCTACCCGGTGGCGCTGGTGTTGCTGGGCGCGTTCGCCATCGGGGTGGGCGGACCGATTCCGGCGGGGCGATCGGCTGGGGCCTGGCCTCCGGTGTCGCGCTGGGCTTGGGCGGCTGGTGGTTCTATGCCGCGCTGGGTGCGGGTCCGATCTCGGTGGTGTCGCCGATCTCGGCGGTGCTGACGGCCGGGGTGCCGGTCGTGATCGGCTTGATCCAGGGGGAGCGGCCCGGGCTGGTGGCCGACGGCGGGATCGTGCTGGCGCTGCTGGCGGTGGCCCTGGTGAGCAGGCAGGCCACCGACGAGGACATCCGGCCGCACCAGTTCACCCGCAAGGTGGCCTGGCTGACGGTCGGCGCCGGGGTGGCGTTCGGCTTGGACTTCGTGTTCATCCACGAGGCGCCGGATGACTCCGGCCTGTGGCCGTTGGCGTTCGCGCGGGTGGCGGCCGCGGTGCTGGTGTTCACCGCGGCGACCGGGGCGCGTGAATTGCGCGTGCCCACCGGCCGGCCGTTGAAACTGGCGCTGGTGGCGGGGCTGTCTGACTCCGCGGCCAACGTCGCGATGCTGCTGGCGCTGCGGGGGTCGGACCTGTCGTTGGCCAGCGTGCTGATCTCGCTGTTCCCGGCGGTCACGGTGGTGCTGGCCATTGTGGTGCTGCGCGAACGGGTGCACCGCGGGCAGGTGGTGGGCATGGTGCTGGCCATCGTGTCGGTGGCGATGATCACCGCGCGGTGACGGTGCGGTGCCGAGGGAATGAACGGGCGCCGGTCTGTCGTTGGAACCGCGTACCATGAAGTGTCCGCCGACCGTCGGCGGAGAACTACCCAAGACAGGGGGCTGAAAGGTTTCGACTGCGTGTGTCGAATCAAGGGAAGCGTGCCGGTGCAGGCAGGAGACCACCGTAAGCGTCGCTGTAACCAAGTAAGCGCCAAGGTTGCACTTACTCCGGCTAAGGTCGCTCTTCAGAGCGACTTCGCTCTCGCTGCCTAAGCGATAGCGGGCCTGTCAGACCGGGACCTCCCTCGGCCCGGACCCTGGCATCGACTAGAGGGATCCACCGATACGTCCGGTCGCGGGATTTATCGGGACACCAACAGCGACTGGGATCGTCATCTCGGCTTGTTCGCGTGACCGGGAGATCCAAGTAGAGGCATAGCGAACTGCGCACGGAGAAGTCTTGAGGGAATGCCGTAGGACCCGGGTTCGATTCCCGGCAGCTCCACAACAAAATGGCAGTTCAGAGCGGATAAATTGCTCAGCAGAGGCCCCGTCGACATCACGTCAACGTCTCGTTGGCGGGAGATGTCGGCGTGGCCTTTGTTCACTCAACCTGATTTCGGGTAACGACCGGCGTGTGGCGGCGTACCGTCGTCGCATGAAGCCCACGGTGGCGGTCATTGGTGCGGGCATGTCCGGGCTCTGCATGGCCATCAAACTCCAGGCCGCCGGCATCGAGTCGTACACGGTTTTCGAGCAAGCCGGCGATGTCGGGGGCACCTGGCGGGACAACACCTATCCCGGATTGCACTGCGATGTGCCGTCGCGCTACTACAGCTACTCGTTTCGGCCGAACCATCAGTGGTCAAAGTTTCAATCGCCGGGTCCGGAGATTCACCAATACCTGCGGACCTGCGCCGAGGAACACTCACTTGGCGCGCGCATTCGTTTCAACACCGAGGCGACCGAAGCGCGATACCGAGACGGTCGGTGGTGGATACGAACTTCTGACGGCGAGGTAGAGCCGTTCGATGTGCTGATCTCCGCCACCGGCATCTTGCGAGTACCGCGCCTGCCTGATATTCCGGGGCGGGATTCATTCGCGGGCAAGATGTTTCATTCGTCGCAGTGGGATCATTTGACGCCGCTGCAGGACAAGCGAATCGGATTGATCGGCACCGGATCCACGGGTGTGCAGATCGTCTCGGCGCTCGGAGGCAGCGTGAAATCGCTGACGGTGTTTCAACGTTCGGCGCAGTGGATCTTTCCGTGGCCCAATTTCCGATACAGCCGGCCGACCAAGGCACTGATGGGCCGGTGGCCGGCGTTCAACCAGCTCGGCCACACCTTCTGGGGCTGGATCTTCAGAACCGTCCTGGGCCGGGCCACCGTGCAGCCGGGTTGGCAGCGGCGGATGGTTGACGCGGTATGCCGATGGAATCTGCGTCTATCGGTTCGGGATCCCGGACTGCGGGCCAAGCTCACTCCAGTGGACCAACCGATGTGCAAGCGGCAGATATTCGCCGGTCAGTACTACCGATCCGTCCAGCGATCCGGCGTTGACGTCGTCACCGATGACATCGTCCGCATCGAGCCGCAGGGCGTGGTCACTTCCGGGGACATTCTGCACGAACTTGACGTGCTGGTGTTCGCCACCGGTTTCGACGCCCACGCGTACGTCCACCCGCTGCAGATCGTCGGCGCGGGCGGAGTCAGTCTCGAAGAAGTGTGGGCCGACGGCCCACGTGCCTACCGGTCGATCGGGGTGCCGGGCTTCCCGAATTTCTTCATGATGATGGGTCCACACTCGCCGATCGGTAGCGATTCGTTGGTCCCGATCGCCGAACATCAGGCCGACTTCATCATGTGGTGGATCGGACAGATGCGCGACGGTCACGTGATCTCCGTCGCGCCCACCGAAGTCGCCACCAAGGAACACAACGAAGACATGAAAGCGGCGATGCCCCACACCACGTGGGTGACGGGTTGTCGCAGCTGGTATCTGGGCAGGGACGGTCTGCCCGAGTTGTTCCCCTGGAGGCCCGAGCGCTATACCGAGCTCTTGGCCAAGCCCGACACAACCGCCTTCGAGGTACACGGCCCCACCGGGTAGCCGAAGACCAATATGGTGGCGCAGCCGGTTCGGGCTTCGATGTCTCTAGTGCGGGGTCAGCCCCGCCACGTAGTAACACGGCCAAACCTTCTCCCCGGGAAGCCCAGGCCTGGGCATGGCGCCCGGCGCGAACCATTCGGGGCCGGTGCTGTACATCCAGCAGTTCTTGTCCGCCAGGTCGCCCTTTTTGGAGGCGTCGTTGTTGGTGGGATTGTTGGACGGGTTGTTGTTGGGGGTATCGGGGCGCGGGGGCGAGAATCCCTTTTGCTGCTGTTCGTCCTGCTCCTGCTGGTTCTCGGCGGGCTCCTGCTGGGTTGAGGGCTCCGGGTCGGCGGAGGCCAGCGGTACACAGGCGAGGACGATGCCCGCGGCAGCCCCGGCCGAGACCGCTTTGGCAGCGGTGACGGCCAAACGCCCCACCCATCGGCGAGAACCCGTCGGCACCCAATCCGTCATCGGCCCCTCCAATCCCTGCGTGAGCATCTGGTCATCTCGGACCGTAGGCGACTTCGCACTGATCGGATACCGGGATTTCCCCGTACTCCGGGTGCCTCGGGCAAAGGGCCCGCGATGTTTGACCTTGACAAATTCCCAGCCAGCAACTGACGATCACATACGGCGAGGTCACAGCCTTTCCGCAGGGTCTAGATCGGGAGCGCAACATGACCGCAGTGCAATCCAGGGCCGAGTCGACGATCACCGTGCACAACCCCGCCACCGGGGCGGTGTCGGGCACCGTGCCGATCGATGACCCTGAAACGGTGGCTGCCAAGGCAGCCCAACTCGTTGCAGCCCAACCGGAATGGGAGGCGCTCGGGCCGACGGGCCGCAAGCGCTGGATGTTGGAGTGGCAGGGCTGGATCCTGGACAACGCCGACCGCATCACCGAGGTGTTGATCTCCGAGACCGGGAAATCGCACGTCGACGCCAGCCTGGAGGCCGTCGCCACCGCAGACGCCATCGCCTACTGGGCCACTCATGCCAAGGAGTTTCTCGCCGATCGTCATCCCAAGGCGCACAGCCCGATTTATCGGGTGAAGCGGTTCACCACCGCCTACCGTCCCTACCCGCTGGTCGGGGTCATCACGCCGTGGAACTTCCCGTTCGCGATGCCCGGCCTGGACGTGCCGCCGGCCTTGGCGGCCGGCGCGGCCGTGCTGCTCAAGCCCTCGGAAGTGACGCCGCTGTCGGCCGTCGAGTTTGTGCGCGGCTGGGCTGAGATCGGTGCCCCGCCAGTGCTCGGCCTGACCACCGGTTATGGCGAGACCGGTCAGGCGGTGATCGAACACGCCGACTTCCTGCAGTTCACCGGGTCGACCGCCACCGGGCGCAAGGTCGCGGTGGCCTGCGCGCAGCGGCTGATTCCCTACGGTCTGGAACTCGGCGGAAAGGACCCGGCGATCGTGTTGGCCGACGCCGACCTCGACCGCGCCGCCAACGGCATTGCCTGGGGCGGACTGTTCAACTCCGGCCAGGTCTGTGTGTCGGTGGAGCGCGTGTACGTCGAAGCGCCGGTCTACGACGAATTCGTCGCGAAGCTGGCGGCCCGGGTGGGTGAGGTGCAGCAGGGCCAGGACGGCGACACCGGTGCCATGGCGACCGAAGCGCAACGTGACATCGTGGCGCGCCATGTCGACGAGGCGACCGCCGCCGGCGCCCGGGTGGTCACTGGCGGCAAACCGACCGGTGTGGGGACCTACTTCGCCCCGACCGTGATCGCCGACGTCGACTCGTCCATGACGTGCATGACCGAGGAGACGTTCGGGCCGACGCTGCCGGTGATCAAGGTCGCCGACGAGAACGAGGCCATCCGGCTGGCCAACGACTCGCCGTACGGATTGTCGGCCACGGTGTGGACAGCCGATAAGCGCCGCGGCGAGCGGGTGGCCCGTCGGCTGGAAGTGGGCGCGGTGAACGTCAACGACGCCTTGGTCAATGTGTTCTGTCCGGGGCTGCCGATGGGCGGCTGGAAGGAGTCCGGCATCGGCTATCGGGCCGGCGGAGCATCCGGAATCATCAAATACTGCCGGCAGCAGGCAATTACGACGCCGCGGCTACCCACCCAGAAATCCGAACTGCTGTGGTACCCGTCGTCGAAGCGCCGGATGGCGATGACACTGGCGGTCATGCGGGCGTTCGCGGCGCGGGGGCGGCGCCGGTTCGGGCTGCGGCCGCGCAACGGTTAGGAACGGCTACCGCTCGTCGGGCTCGTGGTCCCAGGTCTCGGGCAGTAGCGGTACCGCCGGTCCGGTGCCGAATGCGTTGCCGCGCAACCGGGCCAGTCCTGTTGCTGCCGCGTCGCTTCGCTGCGCGGTCCCGGTGAACCCCAGTGATCCCGCGCCGGATTCCGAGCAGGCGGGTGCCCCTGCGTCGTCGAGTGAGTCGCTGTCGTCGCCACCCACCGTCATGGTGGCGTTGGCGTATTCCTCCATCTGCATGCGACGCCGTCGCCGGGCCCGCAGCGGCGCGCCAGCCGCCGGCGCGCGAGTCGACACCGCCGCGGAGGCGCCGGCGGCCGGCGCCTTGGACCGGTTGCGGTCGGTCAGAGTGGGGCCGAAGCCTTCGGCGTGGCCGCCGGTCACCAGGTAGGCCAACGATTCGGCACCGCTCACCGGTACTGCCGGCCCGGTGGTCGTCGCACCGGCCGGGCTTGCGGATGTTCCCGCAGAACCGGCGATGCCGCTCCCGACACCGACGGCAACGGCGACTGGCTCGTGGGCCGGTCGGGTCACGATCGGGTGCACCGCGGGGGCGGGCTGTGGCTCGGGCTGCTGCTCGATGATCGGCTCGGGTGGCACCTGCATCGATGCGATGAAGTCGTTGATGGCGTTGATCAGCAGCGGCAGCACGATCGGTATCCGAACCGGAATCGTCACGATGAACAGGAAGGTCGACCAGAACACGATGTTCCAGAAGATGAACCAGAACCAGCGGTTGGCTTCCTCGATCGGGTCCGTCGGCTCGTCGTCGTCCCCACCGGTTCCGGTGTCGGCGGTCAGTATCGGCGGCGCGCGGTCCGTGCCGGGTAGCGACGCCAGGGCGGCGCCGGACATCGCATCGTAGGTCGCCATGACGGTGGCGGCCTGCACCCACATGCGGGCGTAGTCGGCCTCATTGAGTGCGATCGGGATGGTGTTGATGCCAAAGAAATTCGTGGCTGTCAGCACGCCGTGGACGGTGTGGTTGAGCGCCAGCTCCGCCAGGGTGGGCATGGTGGCCAACGCGGTGCTGTAGGCGGCCGCGACGACTTCGTGTTGGGCTCCGGCGCGGGCGCTGTCGATGCTGGCGCGTGTCAGCCACTGCAGATAGGGAGCGTGCGCCGCGGTGTAGCTGTCTGCGCTGGGACCGTGCCAGGCCGCTGCCCCGACGGCGCCCAGCACGGTGATCAGTTCGGTGGCCGCGGCAGCGTATTCGGCGCTCAGCGCTGACCAGGCGCCGGCGGCATCCAGCAGGGCAGCGGGACCGGGCCCGCTGCTCAACAGCGCGGAATGCACCTCCGGAGGAGATGCGATCCAAAGACCGTTCACGCCAGACACCAATTTCTACGAGAGGAACTGATAAATAACAACAAGGTAGCATTGCCTAAGCTAACTTCGAAGGCGTCGCCGGCGCTGGGACAGACGGCTGACATGCGCCGCGGGCCGGCGCTAGCCTGGGGTATGAGTCCCAAAACCACCTTCCGGGTCGCCCGGGTCTACGACGAACCTCGTGCGGAGGACGGTGAACGGATCCTCGTCGATCGGGTGTGGCCGCGGGGCTTCCGAAAGGACGACCCCCGGGTGGGGCACTGGTACAAAGACGCAGCGCCATCGAGCGAACTCCGCCGTTGGTACAACCATCAGCCCGAGCGTTTCGATGAGTTCGTCACCCGCTACGAAGACGAACTGCAGACAGCGAAGGGAGCCGCGGGGTTCGCCGGCCTGCGCGCGCTGGCCCGCGGCAAGAAGACCGTCACCTTGGTGACGGCGAGCCGGGACGTCGACGGAAGTCAGGCGGCGGTATTGGCCAAGCTGCTGGCCCGGCAGTGACTAGCCGCGGCCCGCGGTGGTGATCGCCATCCCGATCGGAATGCTCACCACCAACGCTGCCAGGAACAACCGGTAGGCGAGCAGGGCCCAGCCCCGGCGCGTGCTGCGCCGAACCCGGTAGAGCAACCCGGCCAGCACCGCGAACAGCAGCGCAGAACCCGCGTAGAACATCGCGACGTGGTCGGTGACGACACCGACCACGATGGCCGCGCCGGAGAGGTTGAACCCCGCGGCGCCCAGCGTTGCCTCGCGCGGCGACGGCGCGGTGGCCGGCAGCAGCGCTTGGCCGGCTCCGATCGCCAGTTGGCCGGCCCCGAGTACCAGGACCAGATAGGCCACTGCCCAGACCCCGTGCCGGGTGGGTGCCGGGGCCGCGATGACGGCGGCTATCGCACCGCCGGCCACAATCGCGGTGGCGCCGGCCACGGCGAACGGTTTGAACGCGGCCCAGTGCTCCCACAACTGCAGCAGCAGCGGCCGCGGCGGCGAGTGATCGGGGCCGCCGCTACGGGCCGCATCGACGGCGTCGTTCATGGTCAAGCCTCCCGAGTCAGAGATTACCGAGGCTGTCTAAAGTTATCGGGTGACCTCCGACTCCCCGGCCGCTCGACCGCGGCTGCAGCGGGAGATTTGGATACTGCTCGTCGCGAACGTTCTGATCGCGCTCGGCTACGGGTTGGTGTCTCCGGTCCTGCCGGTCTACGCGCGTCATTTCGGGGTGAGCATCTCCGCGACAACGTTCCTCATCACCGCGTTCGCGCTGACGCGATTGCTCTTCGCGCCGGTGAGCGGTCTGCTGGTTCAGCGGCTGGGGGAGCGCTGGGTCTATGTGGCCGGCCTGTTGGTCGTCTCGGTGTCCACCACGGCCTGCGCCTTCGTGCAGAGCTACGGGCAGCTGCTGTTCTTCCGTGCCCTCGGCGGCGTCGGGTCGACGATGTTCTTTATCGCCGCGGTCGGCCTGATGATCCGAATCAGTCCGGAGGACGCTCGCGGCCGGGTCGCCGGGCTGTTTGCCACGGCGTTTCTGCTGGGCACCGTGGGAGGGCCGGTATTAGGCAGTCTGACAGCGGGTTTCGGCCTCAGTGCGCCGTTCTTGTTCTACGGTTCGGTGCTGATCGTGACGGCCACCGGTGTCTTCGTCAGCCTGCGCCACTCGCATTTGGCCGAAGTGGCCGAGTCGACGGGGCCCACCGTGTCGGTGCGGGCAGCGCTGGGGAATCGCGCCTACCGCTCGGCGCTGTTGTCGAACTTCGCCACCGGCTGGTCGGTGTTCGGTTTGCGGGTCGCGCTGGTGCCGTTGTTCGTCACCGAAGTCCTGGGCCGCGGGCCCTCCTTCGCCGGCTTGACGCTGGCGATGGTCGGGATCGGCAATGTCTGTGCGGTGCTGCCCAGCGGTCAGTTGTCGGACCGGATCGGCCGCAAGGGGTTGCTCATCGCCGGGCTGGCGGCGTCGGGTCTCACGACGGTCTTGCTGGGCGCGAGCGCATCGCTGGTGGTGTTCCTGGTGGTGGCGTATCTGACCGGGGTGGCGTCGGGGATCTACGGGTCTCCGCAGCAGGCCGTCATCTCCGACCTGGTCGGCAACCAGGCCCGCGCGGGCACCGCGGTGGCGACCTATCAGATGATGGCTGACTTCGGGTCGATCGTGGGGTCGCTTGCGGTCGGCCAGATCGCCGAGCGGATGTCCTTCGAGTGGGGTTTTGCCATCAGCGGTGGGGTGTTGCTGTTGGCGGCGCTCACCTGGTTGTGGGCACCGGAGACCAGGGCGAGCAACCCGATCGGCGGGATCGCCGACCCGACGTGGCTAGGCTCGGTTGATGGTGACGCTGGACCGGCTGGTCAACGTGGTGGGCAGCTACGGGGTTCGGCTGAGGTTCTGTTCCATTCCGAGGACGACGCGGCTGAGCAGTGTCGTGATGCACGAGGTGACCGGTGAGCGGGCCGTTGTCGGCGACGTCCTGTTGGCGGTCGGCGCCCGCTCGGTAAAAGAGGCGGTGCGCTGGGCGGTGGCCGCCAAGGCCGTCGCCGTGCTGGTGCGTGACGTCGAGGACAAGACCTCCTTCGCCGGCGAGGGCGAGTCGCTGGCCGTGTTGGTGGTGGACGCGGCGGTGTCCTGGAGCGAGCTGGCCGCGGTGGTCTACGGGCTGGTGCTCGAAGGCCGGGAGACCGAGTCGGGCCGCGGGCCAACGGATCTTTTCGCCGTCGCCGACAGCCTCGCCGAAGCGGTGGCCGGTGCGGTCACCATCGAAGACCAGCTGGGCCGGGTCCTGGCCTACTCGCGTGGCCAGCGACACGCGGACCCGGCGCGTTCGGCGACGATCCTGAACCGGCAGGAGTCCGAGGCACTTCGGGAGTTGTTTGAAAAGCGCGGCGTCGTAGCGCATCTGGATCTGCACGACGAGCCGTTGTTCGTCGCTGCCGATCCCGAGTACGGCTTGACCGGGCGGATGGTGGTGGCGGTGCGCGCCGGCCGGGAGCTGCTGGGTGCGGTATGGGTGGCCTGCCCGGCCCCGTTGAGGGGTGCACGGCTGACCGCACTGGCCGACGGTGCCCGCACCGTAGCACTGCACGTGCTGCGGTCACGGGCTAGCGCTGACTTGGAACGCCAGGTCGAATCCGATTGGGTGACCAGGCTTTTGGATGAGCAAACCGAGCCTGACGATGCCATTGCCCTGATCGCCAGGCTGGGGCTGCCGCAAGCCCCGCTGCGGGTGATCGCCGTGCACACCCGGATCGCCACGCAACCGCACGCCGGGCTGCTGCTGGCTTTCGAGGCGGTCACCACCGGATTCGGCTGGTCGCGTCCGGGCCGCAGTGCGCTGGCCCCCAACACCGTCTACACCCTGCTGCCCGCCGAGGACGCCGCGGCGGCCCGACAGTGGGTCCGCGGCCTGGCTGCCGCCCTGCCCCCGCATGCCAGCGTGCTGGCCGGAATCAGTGCGGTTGCCACAGCCACCGAGTTGGCGGCGGCGCGCCGCGAGGCCGAGGAATGCCTCGCGCTGCACGAAGCCGGCCCGTTGGACGGTGTTCCGCCGGCCTACGACGAGTCCTGGGACGAGGTCGTGCTGCGCCGGTTGCACAACGCGGCACGAGCCGGACGGGTGCCCACCCGCGGGCCGGTGGCAGAGCTGCGTGGCCACGATGCTGCCCACAGCACGCCCTATGTGGCCACGCTGCGGGCTTGGCTCGATGCCCAGGGCGATCTCGCACGGGCCGCCGAGCAGCTGGGCGTGCACGAAAACACGGTCCGCTACCGGCTGCGCAAGATGGCCGAGGTCACGCCACTGGGGCTGGAGGATCCGCGTACCCGATTCGCGGCGATGATCGAGCTCGCGGCCGGTGACATGTCGGAAGTCAACAAACGCTGACGCCGCTGTTGTGCGATTCGGTTAAACCGGGTATCTGACCACCGTCGCATCATGGAGTAATGGGTGCGGCCAACCGGATCGAAGGTGCGCCACGGTCGGTGATCGTGGTGGGCGCCGGCATCGTCGGGTTGTCCACCGCCTGGTTTTTGCAGGAGCGCGGTGTCGAAGTCACCGTGGTCGACCGGGTCGGCGTCGCGGCCGGCTCCTCGTGGGGCAATGCCGGCTGGATCTCCCCGGCACTGGCGATTCCCCTCAACGAGCCCGCCAACCTACGCTTCGGGCTGCGGTCCCTGCTGAGCCGGACCGCGCCGCTGCAGGTCCCGCTGAACGCCGGCCCGGCGCTGTGGACGTTCTTGGCGCGCTTTGCCGCCAACAGCCGCCCTGCGGCCTGGCGCCGGGCGGTGCGGGCGAATGCGCCTCTGAGCGCGGAATGCATTGAGGCATACGACGTTCTGCTCGCCAATGGGGTGGACGCCCCGATCACCGATGCCCCGATCACCGCGATCTTTCGCACCTCGGCCGACGCCGAGCGCTTGCTCGACGAGCTGCGCCGGTTCTCCGAGGCCGGGCAGCCGGTGTTCGGCACCGAACTGACCGGTGCGGCGCTGGCCGAGCGGGTGCCGCTGGCGTCCTCGGCGGTGGCCGCCGGGGTGCAGATCGACGGCCAGCGCTTCCTGGACCCGGGGCGGTTCGTGACCGCGCTGGGTCGTGCGGTGGTGCAGCGCGGCGGCGTCCTGCACATTCTCGACGTCGCCGACGTGGCGCCGAACGGTGACGGTGTGGCTGTGACCAGCCGCGACGGCACCACCTTGACGGCGGATGCGGCGGTGATCGCCAGCGGCGCCTGGCTGTCCCGGCTGGCAGCGCGCTGGATTCGGGTGCCGGTGCGGGCCGGGCGCGGCTACTCCTTCTCGGTACCGGTCGACGGGCCGGTCACCGGGCCGATCTACCTGCCGGATGCCCGGGTGGCCTGCACGCCGTTGAACGCCCGGCTTCGGATCGCCGGCACCATGGAGTTCGGCGATCCCGACGCCCCGATTGTCCCGGCCCGCGTCGAAGCCATCGTCGCCGCCGCCCGACCGTTGCTCGACGGTGTGCGCTGGGACGAGCGCACCGACGTGTGGGTGGGTCCACGCCCCGTCAGCCCCGATGGGCGGCCCCTGGTGGGGGAGGTGTGCCCGCGCACCGTCTACGTCGCCGGCGGGCACGGAATGTGGGGCATGACGCACGGACCGGTGACGGGACGATTGCTGGCCGAGCAGATCACCACCGGCAAACAATCCGCCGTGCTGCGCGACCTCGACCCCTTGCGCTGACCCGCTCGGGTCGGTGAGTTTCGAATCAAATGCTGTTGCAAAGGAGAACTGTCGATGACTGATACGCACGGTGTCTGGATGACCCAGCAGACCAAGGATCGGCTGCTGGCCGAGTTAGCGGAATTATCTGCACCGCAGCCCGTTTCGGGTGGCGAAGACATCAGTGACCAACAAGCTCGCCAGGCCCGGATCCATCAGATCCACGACCTGTTGGCGGTCGCGGTGGTCGGACAGGACCCGCCCGACGACGGGGTCGCCGAGCCCGGCATGGTGCTCACCGTCCGCTACAGCGATGGAGACACCGAGACCTTCCTGCTCGGGGTTCGCGACGACGACCAGAGCGGGTTGGAGGTGTACTCGCCGCAGTCGCCGTTGGGCATGGCGATCACCGGAGCCCGGCCAGGGGAGGAGCGCACTTACCAGGTGCCCAGCGGGGCCAACGTGACGGTGACGCTGCTCGACGCGGTGCCCTACGGGCTGCATCAGACCCAGCATCCGGCCTGAACACAGGCCGACGGAGTAGCTGTTTTGAACCTTGGTGCGGCTGTGGTGTAGCTTCGATGAGCACGACAACGCGGGGCTATGGCGCAGCTGGTAGCGCACCACACTGGCAGTGTGGGGGTCAGGGGTTCGAGTCCCCTTAGCTCCACTCATTTCGATGGGTATTCCGTTCACGCTGTGCTGATCGCGCAGAATTGTGACCAGACCGTTTGGTGAACACAGGGTCACGACCGCCGATCCGCATCGTTACGGTAACGAGTCAATTGGCCGGCCCGGTAACTTACAAGCCTGTGATACGGTTCTTTTGCAGTCGTAAGATTGCGTGTCCGGGGGGGCTGGATACTAATCATCGGAGTTTACGTGAAGAGCCTCGGGAGACTCGGAAAAGCGATATTCGCCGGGATCGGCTTTTATGCAGGCGGGTTGATTTTCAGCGGCCAGGTGGGTGCTGCTCCTGTCGCGTTCCTGCCCCTCGGGGGGCCGGTGTGTGCAGGTGGTGTGGTCGCTCTCTCCTCCGCTGACGGTGCGGCGCCCATTGCGGCGCCGGCCGACGCGACGTTGGCGGCCGCCGCCGGGGTGCCCTGTGGGCCGGCCGCGGCTGACCTGACCACTCTTGCTGGACCTGTGCCGATGGGGCTGCCGGGGCCGGTGCCCCCGATTCCGATTGCCCCCATTCCGGTGGTGCCCGGATTGCCGCCGCCCGTGCCGCTGGTGGCGCCGGGACCGGCCGGCGCCGCTGCGGCCAGTCCTATCGCGGGATTGATGACTGACGTCATCAGCGCCCCTATCGGTCTGGCCGGCGGCACTAAGTAACACGTGCCAGAAGAGGGTCCGCGAACATTATGTTCGCGGACCTTTTTCTGTTGCGGCCTGACTCTGAAATTAGTGGGCCAGAATTTATTTGTGGAACCGTTATTCTGATGCGATGGTACTGTTACGAAAAGCTGTTATCAGAAACAGCGTGACCGTGTCATTGAACTTTCACCAGCCGCCGCGGAGTGCCGGCGCAGTAAGCGACGATGTCATCGACGATATCGCGATAAAACACGTTCATGCAGTTCTCGGTCACGTAGCCCAGGTGCGGGGTCAGGACGGTGTTGTCCAGCGTGGTCAGCGGGTGCCCGGCCGGCAGCGGCTCCTGGTCGTAGACGTCGAGCCCGGCGCCACGGATCCGGTTGGTGCGCAGTGCGTCGATCAGCGCGGCCTCATCGATCAACCCGCCCCGTGAGGTGTTGACGACGATCGCGCTGGACTTCATCACGGCCAGCTCGTCTCGACCGACGAGCCCCCGGGTCGCCTCGGAGAGCACCATGTGAATCGACACGACGTCGGCGGTCTCGAACAAAGCGCGTCGGTCCAGCAGCTGCGCCTGGGCCTCGGCGGCCCGCTCCGGGGTCAGGTGCGGGCTCCACGCCGTCACTCGCATGCCGTAGGCGTGGCCCACCGCCGCGACCCGCCGGCCGATTCGGCCCAGCCCCACCAGCCCGAGCGTCGCGCCGGCCAGATCAGCGCCGACCGTCTGTTGCCATCGGCCGGCGCGAACTGCCGCGTCCTCGACGATCAGATGACGTTGCAGGGCGTGGATCAACGCCCAGGTGAGTTCGACCGTCGGCGTGATGGTGCCGCCGGTGCCACACACGATGATCCCGAGCCGGTGGGCGGCGGTCACGTCGATCGCGGCGTTGAACGGCCCCGTGGTGACCAGCAATTTCAACGACGGCAGCCGGGCCAGCAGATCGGCGTTGATCGGCGTGCGTTCGCGCATCGCCACCACCACCTCGCGGTCGGCCAACCGGGCGATGAGTTCCTCGCCGGGATCGAGGTGCTCGCGAATCGCCAGCAGATCCACGCGCCGCGGGATAGGCGACCAGTCCACCGTGCCGGCGATGCCCTGGTAATCGTCGAGCACCGCGATACGCAGCGGTGTCAGCGAGGCGGCCACCCTTAGAACGCATCCGGGTCGTGTTGGACCGCTTCGGGCACCGGATGCTGGTAGAGGCGAGATGCGTTCTCCCAGGTGAACTTCCGGATCACCTCGGGGGGAAGGTGCCCGATCTCCTCATGGATCACCTGCTGAGTGTTCGGCCACGTCGAGTCGCAGTGCGGGTAGTCGGCTTCCAGCATGATGTGGTCGGTGCCGATGCGCTCGTGCTGGCAGAACGACGACTGATCCTCGACCGCGCAGAACCAGAAGTTGCGTTGCAGCACCTCGGCCGGGGAGAGCGTCTCACCGAGTGCCTTCCAGGTTCCGTACATCTCGTGATAGCTCAGCATGTGGTCGAGGCGGTCCAGCAGCCCTGCGACCCAGCCGATCCCACCCTCGGACAGGCAGATCTTCAACTCGGGGAAGCGGCTGGGCAACCCCGAGTACAACCAGTCGACCGCGGCGGAGATGGCGTAGGCGAAGAACAGGACGCCGGCGACGTCGGGCGGGGCGTCGTCGGTTGTCGACGGCGAGGTGCCCGACGACCCGATGTGCAGATTGACCACGGTGCCTGTTTCGGCGCAGGCGGCGATCATCGGGTCCCAATGCCCGGAGTGAATGGTCGGCAGCCCCAGCATGGCCGGGTTCTCGCTGAAAGTGATGGCGCGAAAGCCTCTTTCGGCGTTCTCGTGGATCATGGCCGCCCCGACTTCGGGATCCAGCAACCAGGGCAGCTGACAGCCGATGATGCGGTCCGGGTAAGAACCGGCCCACACCTCGTGGTGCCAGTCGTTCCACGCCCGCACCGAGGCCAGCGCCAACTCACGGTCGTCGGTCGCCAGCTGTAGGCGCTGACCGGCGAACCCGGGCAGGAAGGAGGGAAAGTTCAGCGACGCGTAGACGCCGTTGAGGTCCATGTCCTTGACCCGTGCATGAATATCCCAAGCGCCACGGCGCATCTCATCGAATCGGGCCGGCTCGAAGCCGTACTCCGAGACCGGACGTCCCACCACCGCGTTGAATCCGACGTTGGGCAGCGACTGGCCGTCATACATCCAGGTCTGGCCGCCGGTGTCGGTCTCGATCACCCTCGGCGCCCGGTCGGCGAGTTTGCGCGGCACCCGGCCCTGAAAGGTGTCCGGGGGTTCGACGATGTGATCGTCTACCGAGATCACCGTGTAGCGCCGTTGCGCGCGTGGTGGTTCGGGCAGGAACGTCACGGTGCGCTCGGCGCCGGCCTTGGCGGTGGTGAAGCTCAGGTCGGAGCTGAGCTCGTCGATCGACTTCATGAGCTAGTCCAGCACCCGGCGGTCGGCCTTGATGATCATGCGGGCCGCGCCTGCCCAGTACACGTCGGCGGCGCGTTCGATCAACGACGCCTGCATCCCGGCCATGTCGGATCGCTTCATCGGTGTGGGTCGCCGGCCGGTCAGCATCACGTGGTAGGCCAGCTTGCACACCCGCTCGATGGTCGCGCACCGATAGACCGCCTCGGCCAGGGTGCGCCCGGTGGCGATCACCCCGTGTGAGGCCAGAATCGCCAGGTTTGCGCCGCCGATGCGGCCGGCGAGATCCCGGGCCCGCGAAGCGGTGTCCACCTCGCCGTCGTAGGTGTCGACGAAGCACAGGTCGTCGAGGAACAGCGAGCCCGTCTGGTGCACCAGCTCGGGCAGCGTCTGCAGCGACGCCAACAGGCTCACGTAGTAGGGGTGGTTGTGGATCACCACGCGAGCGTCGGGGCGGGCGCGGTGCAGTTCGGTGTGGATATGAATGGCGGGCGTGACATCCCATCGGCCCGCGACCACGCGGGCGTCCTCGTCGACGGTGCAGATGTCGGAGGCGGTGAGTTCGGCCCACCACAGTCCCCACGGATTGACCAGCATCTCGGTCTGACCGTCGGGCTGCCAGGTGATGTGGCCGGCCATGTTCTCGGCGAAGCCGATGTCGGCGAGATGGCGAAACGCGACGGCCAGTGCCTGGGTGTTGCTGAGCTCGACGCCGATCGGCGGGACCACCGACGGCGACCAGACCGCTGAGCCGCCGGGACGGGCGTACTGGACGTCGACGGACTCCGTCATGAACAAATCATATGGAAATAAGCGCGGCCGTCAACGCCGCCGCCGCGCCGGTCAGTGCTCGTTGTCTCCGGCGCCGGGGACTCCGCGGGGACGAACCATGGCGGGGTCGACGATTCCCGAGCGGCCGGGGTAGTGCTGGGCGTGCAGCAGGTGGGCCGCGGCGAGGTCGCGGGCCCGTTGGGCGTCGCCGACATCGATAGCGTCGATCACCTGGCGGTGGTCCTCCAGGACAGCGCGCCGCTCCGGAACTGGCACCGTCGAATGGTCGGTGACCTGACTGGACCAGCTTTGCTCGTGAGCCGACCAGAGGGCTTCGAGTGCGCCCGCCATGACGAGCATGGTGGTGTTGCCGCAGTGCGTGACGAGCGCTTCGTGATAGCGACGGCTGGCGGAGGTGACCTTTTGCAAGTCGTCGACCGCAGCCACCGATTCCTCATGCAACCGGCGCAGAATCGGCACCACCGTGCTCTTTCGGTCCGGGCGCCCCGCGCACAGCGCCGCACAGGCCGGTTCGACCTGCAGAAGCGCGGTCCCGACGTCGGCGAGGCTGACCTGTTGCGAACCCAGGACCAGGCCCATGGTGTAGGCGACGTTTGCTGGAGTGGGCCGATGGATCACGGCGCCGCCCCGTTTGCCGCGGCGCACGGTGAGCAGGCCCTCGGCCTCGAGGATCCGCATGGCTTCGCGCAACGACGGCTTGCTGATGGCGAACTCGACCAGCAGTTCGTCCTCTTTGGGGAGCACATGGTCGTCGGTGAGTTCGCCGGCGACGATGCGCCGACGAAGCTCGTCGGCGACCTGTTCGGCCAGCCGGCGAAAGCGAATGGTGGGTGCTGCCACGGGTCGAGTGTGCCAGACCCGCCTTCGTTCCTCCGGTTCCTCGAATCAGTCACTTCCAAATGATTCGTGGCATACGATCGCCCTGCGAGAAGGGGACCATGGCGTGCAGCACTGGACTGTCGGCGACGTTGACATCCATGCGGTTGCCCAGGCGGTCATCCCGATCCCACCCTCCCGGCTGTTCGCCGGAGCACTTGAGTGCTTCGCGGACGATTCGCTGCCGGAGTATTGCGACGCCTCGGGCAACATCCTGATGGCGATCCAGTCCTATCTGATCGAGTCCGGGCCGTCGCGCGTGCTCGTCGACACCTGCTTCGCCGAGAGCTTCCTGCGGACCCGGAACATGCCGGACCGCTTCGAGGAGTCGTTGGCGGCCACGGGATTGTCGCCCGGCGACATCACGGCCGTGGTGTGCACGCACCTGCACCGCGATCACGCCGGTCGCAATACCGTCGAGCAGGCCGGGCAGTGGGTGCCGACATTTCCCAACGCCGACTATCTGGTGACCGCGGCCGAGCACGCGCACTGGTGTGAGTTCACCGGTGAGGACCGGGTGGCGCCCGAATGCGTCGCACCCCTGGCGCAGCACGGCAAGCTCCGGTTGGTGGCCCCGGATCATCAGCTGACCGAGACGATCAGGCTCGTCCCCACCGCCGGTCACACCCCCGGTCATGTGTCGGTGCGCATCGAGTCCGCCGGCGACGTCGCCTACATCAGCGGCGACGTCGTGCACCATCCCGGCCAGATCGGCCGGCCCGAGATCAGTGCCCTGCCCGACGTCGACGCGAGCGCCGCTCGGGCCAGTCGGCTGGCCTTGCTGCGCCGTATCGCCGACGAGCGGGCACTGCTGCTCGGATCGCATTTCGCCGCCCCCTCGGGCGGCTACATCGACAGCGCCGGTGCAGGTTTGGCGTGGCAACCGCTGGTAGAGCGAGAGGGAGCACGATGACCGAGACACAGCACCTGTTGCCGGAGGGGTTCGACTTCACCGACCCCGCGCTCATCGCCGAGCGGATCCCGCACGAGGAGTTCGCCCTGCTGCGTAAGACCGAACCGATCTGGTGGAACGCCCAACCCTTCGGCGCGTCCGGCTACCCCGACGAGGGCTACTGGGTCGTCACGAAACACGCCGACGTACGGGCGGTGTCGCTGCACGACGAGGTGTTCTCCTCGCACGAGAACACCTCGCTGATCCGGACGAACACGACCGACAATCAAGAGCTCCACGACGCCAGCCGCGACAACATCATGCTGTTTCTCGACGGACCCAAGCACGCCAAGCTGCGCCGGATCGTATCCCGGGGATTCACGCCCCGAGTGGTTGCCGGAATGCGGGATTCGCTCGACCGCCAAGCCCGAGAGATCGTCACGGCCGCCGCCGAGCACAACACCGGCGACTTCGTCACCGAGGTGGCCTCCCAGCTGCCATTGGCGACCATCTGCGAGCTGATCGGCGTCCCGACGGACGAGCGTCAACAGGTTTTCGACTGGAGCAATCGGCTGGTGGGCGGCGGCAACGGCGACCCGGACGCCGCGGCCGACGGGATGCAAGCCTCCGCTGAGCTGTTGGGTTACGCCTACCAGATGGCCGAAGACCGCAAGGCGCACCCGCGCGACGACATCGCGACGGCCCTGGTGACCGCGACCATCGACGGCGAAGAGCTCACCGCACTGGAATTCGGCTACTACGTGATGATGCTGATGGTGGCCGGCAACGAGACCACCCGCAACGCCACTTCGCAGGGCATGCTGGCGTTCTTCGACCACCCCGACCAATGGCGGCTGTTCGTCGAGGAACGCCCCACCACCATGGCCGACGAAGTGGTCCGCTGGGCGACGCCGGTCATCTCCTTCCAGCGCACGGCGTTGCGCGATGTCGAACTCGGGGGAGTGCAGATCCGCAAGGGACAGCGGGTCGGCATGTTCTACGGCTCGGCCAACTACGACGACGAGGTGTTCGATGACCCGTTCACCTTCAACGTCCTGCGAAGCCCCAACCCGCACTTGGGTTTCGGGGCTCCGGGAGCGCACTACTGCATCGGTGCGAACCTCGCCCGGATGCAGATCAACCTGATCTTCGGAGCGCTGGCGGACATCATTCCCGACATCCACCAGCTGGATCGACCGTCGCGATCCGTGCTGCCCTGGATCAACGGGATCGACGCCATGCCAGTGGAATTCGGCAGCGTCACTCCTTGATGATCACCGGGTCGCCGATGTTGACCCGGTCGAAGTACCACTCCGCATCGGTGGGACTCAGGCCGATGCAGCCGTGGCTGACGTTCTCCAGCCCCAGTGAGTGCAGCGCCCAAGGTGCGGAGTGGACGTAGAGCCCGCGCCGGGTGATGCGGACCGCCTGCTCCACCTCGAAGCGGTAGCCCTCGGCGGAGTCGATCGGGATACCAACGCTGCTGGAGTCCATCACGACCTTGCGGTCCTTGCCCAGCACGGTGTAGTTGCCCGTGGGTGTCTCGTATTCGGTCTTGCCCATGGTCGCGGGCAGGACGCCGTCTTCGCCCCAATGCGGGCGGTGGTGCGGCGTGGGCAGCGGGCCGGCCTCCTCGCCGTCAACGGTCACGGTGAAGGTGTGCGCCGAGATGCTGGCGACGCCCACCACCTTTGCGCCCGTGCTGAAGTCGACGGACAGCTTGCCCACCGACAGGGCCACGGTGCTGTGCGCCGGCCAGTAGTGGTCGGGAATCCACTGCACTTCGGTGTCGTCGACCCAGTCAAAGGTTCCGGTCATCGGCGGGGTGCTCCGCACCGCGATGCTGCGCTCGGCGGCCCGGCGGTCGATCACCGGAGCGGAGAAGGTCACCACGACCGGGTGCGCCACGCCAACGACAGCGCCCGATGCCGGCTGGATCGATGCGATCCCCGCGCCGGGCGGCTGACTGGCCGCAGCCGAACTCGTTCCGGGCGGCGTCACGAGCGTCGCGACCGCGACCCCGATGACCACCATTGCAGAGCGCACCGATGTCCACATCCTCGGCATACCTTCCCGATCTTCTAACCTGGGTTACCGCCGTTGATGGTAGGGAGATTCGCGTCGATAAGCCTCGCGCACATGCCCACGAGACGGTCAAGGCTTCATTAAGGTTTGGACACGGCCCGGCCGGAGCGGTGTCAGCAGCAACGCGCCCCGGGATTGGCGTCGTGACGGCGCCGCCAGTAGTCCCGCTCGGAGAGCACCGGTTCGCCGGGATGGGCGCGGCGGCGGTACTCCAGATAGCGGTGGTAGTGGTTGTCGCCCAACAGCGATGCCCAGTACCAGCCGACGTGGCGAGCGGCCCGGACTAATCCACGCAGCGGGCGTCCCATTGCGCCTGCACCTTTCGCTCGGCCGCGGTCGGGATCAGCCCGGCCGGTGCGAATCGTCGCGATGGCACCGGCGGCGGCTCGGCGGTAGACGCCGTGCCGCGGATCGCCCTTGCCGACACCAGAATTCCGGCGATGACCACCACCGCCACCAAGGAGGCGAAAACTATCGACAAGGTGCCCTGAATGAACGTGTTGCGGACGACGTCGTGCAACTGCTGCGCGTTGGCCGCCGATCCGAACGATGTCTTGCCGGCCCGCTCGGCGGCCCGGTAGGCGAAGTGCTGCGTCCAGTAGCCCACCCGCGGATCGCCGGAGAAGATCTTCTGCCACGACGCCGTCATGGTGACCGTCAGATCCCACAGCAGCGGAATGCCCGGGATCAGTGCCCATTTCAAGCCGGAGCCCGCCTGGCCCTTCTTGATCACGATCACCGTCACCACGGTCAGCGCGATCGCGGCCAGCAACTGGTTGGCGATACCGAACAGTGGGAAGAGGGTGTTGATCCCGCCAAGCGGATCGGTGACGCCCATCAACAGGATCGAACCCCAGCCGGCGACCACGGCCAGACTGCACACCCACGCACCGATCCGCCAACTCGGGTTGGCCAGCCGGCGCAGCGGCCCGCCCAGGTTGCTCAGTGCGTCGGCGAGCATGAATCGGGCCACCCGGGTGCCGGCGTCGACGGTGGTCAGGATGAACAGCGCCTCGAACATGATCGCGAAGTGGTACCAGAAAGCCTTGAGACCCGGCCCGCCGAACACCCGCCCCAGCACCTCGGCCATTCCCAACGCCAGGGTCGGGGCCCCGCCGGTGCGCGACACGATCGACTGTTCTCCGACCGCGGTGGCGGCCTCGGTGATCTGGTCGGCGGTCACCGGTGACCCGCCCAGTCCGAGCCCGTTGACGTAGGCGGCGGCGCTCGAGGCGGTGCCGCCGGTAGAGGCGACCGGCGCATTGAGGGTGAAGAACAGGTGCTGGTCCAGAATCGAGGCGGTGATCAGCGCCATGATCGCCACGAAGGACTCGGTGAGCATGCCGCCATAGCCGATCAGCCGCATCTGGCTCTCTTTTTCGAGCAGTTTCGGGGTGGTGCCCGAAGCGATCAGCGAATGAAATCCCGACAGCGCG
The DNA here is from genome assembly GCF_019645815.1 of Mycolicibacter heraklionensis. Classification (NCBI taxonomy): domain Bacteria; kingdom Bacillati; phylum Actinomycetota; class Actinomycetes; order Mycobacteriales; family Mycobacteriaceae; genus Mycobacterium; species Mycobacterium heraklionense. Next base: position 3,397,590 of record NZ_CP080997.1, on the reverse strand, counting down.
CCGCACGCGATCGTGATGAACAGGAACGGGAACAGTGACCCGGCGAACACCGGCCCTTCGCCGGTGCGGGCGAACTCCGAGACGGCCGGAGCGGCCATCAGCGGCCGAGCGATCAGGATGCCGACGGCCAGCAGGACGATGGTGCCGACCTTCATGAACGTCGACAGATAGTCACGAGGCGCCAGTAGCAACCACACCGGCAGCACCGAGGCGGCGAAGCCGTAACCGATGATGCACCACGACAACGTCACCGGGGACAAGGTGAACCACGCCGCACCCCAAGAGGTTTCGGCGACCCACTTACCAGAAGCGACGGCGCCCAGTAGCGCGACGATCCCGATCAGGGACACCTCCGACACCCGGCCGGGCCGCAGGAATCGCAGATAGAACCCCATGAACAGGGCGATCGGAATCGTCATCGCGATGGAGAACACGCCCCACGGACTGACCGCCAAGGCCCGCACCACGATCAGCGCCAGCACCGCGATCAGGATCACCATGATGACCAGCACCCCGATGATCGCGGCCGCGCCGCCGATGACGCCGAGTTCCTCGCGGGCCATCTGCCCCAAGGAGCGGCCCCGCCGGCGCACCGAGCACCACAGCACCAGGTAGTCCTGCACACAGCCGGCCAACACCGCGCCGATCACGATCCAGATGGTGCCCGGCAGGTAGCCCATCTGAGTGGCCAGCACCGGGCCGACCAGCGGTCCCGCGCCGGCGATTGCCGCGAAATGGTGGCCGAAGAGCACCCGCCGGTCGGTCGGCAGATAGTCGGTCCCGTCCTCGAAGATCTCCGCAGGCGTGGCGTGGTCGTCGCGCGGGCGCACGATCTTGCGTTCGATAAGCCTTGCGTAGAAACGGAATCCGATCACGTACGTGCACACCGCGGCGACGACGAACCACACCGCGTTCACCGACTCGCCGCGCGCGAACGCGATCGATGCCCACGCCACCGCCCCCGCGACAGCGAGTGCGCCGAACACCATTTTGTGCCGTGCTGAGATGGGGGAGTGGTCGATGACTGCCACTGCGGGCAGCTCGGGGTCGGTGTGTACATACGTCACCGGCCCGTCGTGTCGCTCGACTGTCTCCGGCGCCGTCGGTGCGGCCACGGGTACCTCCTTGGCGCCTGTCTGATGCCCGAGGGGCAGCGGTTTCCGAGCGGAACGATAACTTGTCCTAGATTCTCAACTACTAGATTTTCTGTAACGGCCGCGAAGGGGTGTGCATGGACATCAACGGTAAGAAGGTCATCGTCGTGGGCGGCGCCTCCGGAATGGGTCGCGCCACCGCGGAGCTGCTGGCTGCCGGCGGGGCGGACGTCGCGGTGCTCGACCGGGAGGGCTCGGAGGGCAAGCAGGTCGCAGACGGTTTCGGGGGCGCCTTCTATCCGGTGGACATTACCGACTTCGACGCCACCGAGAAGACGCTGGCCGCGGCCGTCGAGGGCCTAGGCGGGCTGCACGTCATCGTCACCACGGCCGGCGGCGGGATCGCCAAACGCACCCTGTCCAAGTCCGGCCCGCACGACCTGGAGTCGTTCCGCGCGGTGATCGACCTGAACCTGATCGCCACGTTCAACATCAACCGGTTGGCCGCCGCGCACATGAGCACCAACGAGCCCGAGGACGAGGAGCGCGGCGTCATCATCAACACCGCCTCGATCGCGGCCTTCGAGGGCCAGATCGGCCAGGTCGCCTACACCGCCGCCAAGGCGGGCGTCGCGGGCATGGCCCTGACCATGGCTCGTGACCTCGGTTCGGTGGGAATCCGAGCGCTCGCGATCGCGCCGAGCCTGTTCGCCACCGGCCTGACCAAGGGCATCCCGGAGGAGTTCGCCAGTGCCCTGACCAAGGACGCGGCGTTCCCCAAGCGCCTCGGCCGGCCCGAGGAGTTCGCCAAGCTGGTTGCCGCCGTCGTCGACAACCCGATGCTCAACGGTCAGTGCCTGCGCCTCGACGCCGGGCAACGGTTCGCCCCCAAGTAAACGAAAGCCAGGAGACAGCCCATGGGCATTGGAATTACCGACGACCACCGCGAACTGGCCGAGGTGGCCCGCGGATTCTTGACCGCGCAGAAGGCCCGCTCGGCGGCCCGTGCGCTGCTGGACGCCGCCGAGGAGACTCGGCCACCGTTCTGGGGCGAGCTGGCCGCGCTGGGCTGGCTGGGCCTGCATATCGGCGAGCAGTACGGCGGCTCGGGCTTCGGGCTGCCTGAGCTGGTGGTGGTGATCGAGGAGCTGGGCCGGGCGGTGGCGCCCGGACCATTCGTTCCGACCGTCATCGCCTCGGCGGTGATCGCCGCCGCCGGCACTTCCGAACAGCAGGCCCGCCTGCTGCCCGGGCTGATCGACGGTTCCGTCACCGCCGGCATCGGGCTGGCCGGCGACGTCGTGCTGGACGGCGGCGTGGCCTCCGGGGACGCCGGGGTGGTGCTGGGCGCGGGCCTGGCCGACGTGCTGCTGGTGGCCGCGGGTGAGGACGTGCTGGTCCTCGAGCGGGACCGGGCTGGGATCAACGTGGACGTGCCCGGCAATGTCGATCCGACCCGGCGGTCCGGGCGGGTCACGCTGACCGGTGTCGGCGTGAGCCCCGACGACGTCCTGGCCGGCGCGCGCGAGTCGGCGCTGGCACGTGCCCGGGTCTTGCTGGCCGCCGAAGCCGTTGGCGGCGCGGCCGACTGCACCGACGCGGCGGTGGAGTACGCGAAGGTGCGCGAACAGTTCGGCCGGACCATCGCCACCTTCCAGGCCATCAAGCACCATTGCGCCAACATGCTGGTCGGCGCGGAATCTGCCACCGCCGCGGTGTGGGATGCCGCGCGGGCTGATGGCGAGGACGAGTTCGCCTTCCGGCTGGCTGCTGCGGTCGCCGCCACCCTGGCGTTCCCCGCCTACGAGCGCAACGCCGAGCTGAACATCCAGGTGCACGGCGGTATCGGCTACACCTGGGAGCACGACGCCCACCTGCAGCTGCGCCGCGCCCTCGCGGTACAGGCCCTGTTCGGCGGCGACGCACCGGCCCAGGCCGTCTTCGAGAGTGCCGCGGCCGGCATCACCCGCGCCAACAGCCTGGACCTGCCGCCCGAGGCCGAGGAGTTGCGCACCCGGATCCAGGCCGACGCGCTCGAGATCGCGGCGTTGGGCACCGACGACCAGCTGGATCGGCTGATCGCGACCGGCTACGTGATGCCGCACTGGCCCAAGCCGTGGGGCCGGGCCGCCGACGCGGTCGAGCAGGTGGTGATCGAGCAGGAGTTCACCGCCGCTGGCGTTCAGCGGCCCGACTACTCGATCACCGGCTGGGTGATCCTGACGCTGATCCAGCAGGGCACCGAGTCGCAGATCGAGCGGTTCGTGGAGAAGGCGCTGCGCCAGGAGGAGATCTGGTGTCAGCTGTTCTCCGAGCCGGGCGCCGGCTCGGATGCGGCGGCGGTCAAGACCAAGGCAACCCGGGTCGAGGGCGGCTGGAAGATCACCGGTCAGAAGGTGTGGACCTCGGGTGCGCATCTGTGCCGGCGCGGCCTGGCCACGGTGCGTACCGACTTCGACGTCGCCAAGCACGCCGGCATCACCATGGTGATCGTCGACATGAAGGCGCCGGGCGTCGAGGTGCGGCCGTTGCGGCAGATCACCGGTGGTTCGGAGTTCAACGAGGTGTTCTTCAACGACGTCTTCGTTCCCGACGAGGACGTGGTCGGCGAGGTCAACGGCGGCTGGAAGGTGGCCCGGGCCACCCTGGGCAATGAGCGGGTCAGCATCGGTGGCGGTGGCTCCTACACTGCCGGGGTCGACCAGAGGCTGATCGCACTGGCCCAGCAGCACCGGCAGTCGGTGGCCGATGCCGAGGTGCGGATCGGGCGGTTCGTCGCCGACGAGCACGCGTTGCGCCTGCTGAACCTGCGGCGCGCGGCGCGCAGCATCGCCGGCGCCGCGCCCGGCCCCGAAGGCAATGTCACCAAGCTCAAGCTCGCCGAGCACATGGGCGACGGCGCAGCGATTGGTGCGGCGTTGCTGGGCCCGGATGTTGCCCTCGATGACGGGCCGGGCGCGATGGCTGCGCGGATGGTGATGGGGGCCCGCGGTATCGCGATCGCCGGCGGCACCTCGGAGGTGACGCGCAACCAGATCGCCGAGCGAATTCTGGGGATGCCCCGCGACCCGCTGATCAAGTAGCGTTCTTCCTGCGCGAGCGGGCGTGTTTGCACGGCAACACGCCGCCCGTACCGGCATTCTGCGCACGCTCGCTCCGTGCTGAGGAGGACGCGAAATGGCAACCGTCGCAGACCATGTCATTGCCGTCCTGAAACGCAGCGGGGTGCAGCGCGTCTTCGGGATTCCCGGCGACAGCCTCAACGGGCTCACCGACGCGATCCGCCGGGACGGCGAGGTCAGCTGGGAACAGGTGCGCCACGAGGAGACCGCTGCGTTCGCGGCCGCCGCGGAGGCAGCGCTGCGCGGCAGTTTGGCGGTGTGCGCCGGTAGTTGCGGGCCCGGCAACCTGCACCTGATCAACGGCCTGTTCGACGCGCAGCGCAGCCGGGTGCCGGTGCTGGCGATCGCCGCCCACATCCCGCTGGCCGAGGTGGGCTCCGACTACTTCCAAGAAACCCATCCGCAGAACCTGTTTCGCGAGTGCAGCGTCTACTGCGAGTTGGTCAGCACCCCCGAGCAGGCGCCTCGGATCCTGGAGCTGGCCATGCGTGCGGCGGTGGAGGAGAACGGCGTCGCCGTGGTGATGGTGCCGGGGGAGATCTTCGGCCACCGCCTCGACGAAACCGCCTGGGGAGCGCGCCCCGTGCGCGCAGGCGGATCGGTGTGTCACCCCGACGAGCAGGGGCTGCAGGCGGCCGCGGCCATGCTCAATTCCGCTGCCAATGTCACCATTCTGGCCGGTGCGGGGGTCGCCGGCGCCCATGACCAGGTGATGGAGCTGGCGCGCACTTTGGCGGCACCGATCGTGCACGCGCTGCGCGGCAAGGAGTACATCGAGTACGACAATCCCCACGACGTCGGCATGACCGGACTGCTCGGGTTCGCGTCCGGCTACAAGGCGATCAGAGAAGCCGACGTGCTGCTGATGCTCGGCACCGACTTTCCTTACCAGCAGTTCTATCCCGATCGTGCGCAGATCATCCAAGTCGACATTCGCGGCCGAAACTTGGGCCGGCGCACGCCGATCGATCTCGGGCTGCTCGGCACCGTCGCCGACACCCTCGCCGTGTTGCAGCCATTATTGGCGAGCAAAAGCGACCACACCCACTTGGAAAAGTCGCTGAAGCACTACCGCAAGACCCGTAAGCGACTGGACGCGCTGGCGTCCAATGATCGCGACCGCACCCCGATACGTCCCGAATATGTTGCCGCGGTGGCTAATCGGTTGGCCGCCGATGACGCGGTATTCACCGTCGACGTCGGCTCCCCGGTGGTGTGGGCGGCGCGCTACGTAACCATGAACGGGCGGCGACGGTTGATCGGGTCGTTCAACCACGGCACCATGGCGTGCGCGCTGCCGCACGCGATCGGCGCCCAGACCGTCGATCGGGAGCGACAAGTCGTCGCTTTCGCCGGCGACGGCGGGCTGGCGATGCTGTTCGGAGAGCTGCTCACGCTGACGCAGAATCACTTGCCGGTCAAGGTGATCGTGTTCAACAACTCGTCGCTGAACTTCGTCGAACTGGAGATGAAGGCCGCCGGCATCGTCAACTTCGGTACCGAGTTGGACAATCCGGACTTCGGCGCCGTCGCCACCGCGCTGGGCATGTTCGGTCGTCGCGTGGAGCGGCCCGCCGACCTGGAGACGGCCCTGACCGAGGCGTTCGCCTACGACGGCCCGGCCGTCGTCGACGTCGTCACTGCCCGCCAGGAACTGTCGATCCCGCCGGCGATCACCGCTGAGCAGGCCAAAGGTTTCTCGCTCTATGCGATCCGGACCATTCTGGCCGGCCGCGGCGACGAGCTGCTGGACCTGGTGACCACCAACGTGGCCCGCCGCATCTTGAATTGATCTCAATCTCGACGCCAGTCCATAAATGGCGTTGCGCGTCCAGCGGAGGCGCTACTAGCCTGGGTGACATCATGCGGTATCTAGTCGTAGTAGCCGGCACCCGCAGCGGGGTCTGATCCAGACCGACCCCCGCTGTGGGTCGGAAGCTACTACCTGTCGGTCGCTCTCTTCGAGCAGAAAAGACTCCGACCATGGCCAGCACATCCTTCGCAGACCAATTCGACACCCGACTCCCGCGTGAACTGCGCGACCCAGCCGCCCAGCTCACGTGGGAGGGCTTCGTGGCCACCTACGGCCGCTGTTCCGGGCCGCTACGGCTGGGCCGGTGGCGCTGCCTGGACGCCGACCGACCCGCGGCACGGCTGGGTCTACAGGGCCGCACGTACCAGGCGACGATCGCGATTGGGGAGCGGACCGGAACGTGCACCGCGGCGGCGCACGGTCCGTTGGCCGCGCTGACCGAGATGTTGTACGAGCGTGGAATCACGTTGGAAATCCTGGGATTTCATCAGCTCGGCTGCGGCACCGAGACAGCGACGTTCATCCACGGTTCCAACGGCCGCGCGACGGCCTGGGCGGTGGGCTTCGCGCCCGACGCCGGGGCCTCGGCCGTGGACGCAGTCGTCACCTGCGTCAACCGTCTGCTGACGGCGGGCGGTTAGAGCCGGCGCAACACGATCGGCATCCCGTCCATCGGGATCGGCATGCCGCCGTAGTCCCAGCGCGGCTGGTAGCCGGGGTGGGACAGCTCAATCCGGTACTGGCGCAGCAACCGGTGCAGCACAGTCTTGACCTCGAGACGGCCGAACACCATCCCGATGCACTTGTGCGCCCCGCCGCCGAACGGCGCCCAGGCGTAGCGGTGCTTCTTGTGCTCGGCCCGCGGCTCGAGGAACCGCTCCGGGTCGAACTGGCGCGGGTTGGTGTACAGCTCGGGCAGCCAGTGATTCATTCCGGGCCAGGTGACCACGTTGGTTCCGGCCGGCACGTAATGGCCCAGCAGATCGGTGTCGCGGACCGTCTGGCGCATGTTGAACGGCAGCGGCGTCACCAGCCGCAGGGACTCGTCCATGACCAGGTCGAGGGTCTCCAGCTTCTCCAGCGACTCGATGTCCAGCGGGCTGTCGCCCAGCCGCGTCGACTCGTCGCGGGCTCGCTCCTGCCACTCCGGGTGCGCGGCCAGGTGGTAGATCATCGTGGTCACCGTTGAGGTGGTGGTGTCGTGGGCGGCCATCATCAAGAAGATCATGTGGTTGACGATGTCGGCGTCGGAGAAGCTGTTGCCGTCCTCGTCGGCGGTGTGACAGAGCACCGTCAGCATGTCGGTGCCCTCGGCGTTACGGCGCTCTTTGACCCGCTCGACGAAGTAGTCCTCGAGCAGCTTGCGGCCCTGCAGGCCCTGCCACCACTTGAACGGCGGCACCGAGGTGCGGATGATCGCGCCGCCGGCCCGGGTGGTCTGTTCGAAGGCGTGGTTGACCTTGGTGACCAGCTGGTGGTCGCTGCCCGGCTCGTGGCCCATGAACACCACCGAGGCGACGTCGAGGGTCAGTTCCTTCATCGCCGGGTACACCAGGAAACGGCCGTCGTCGGTGGGCCAGTCGGCCACAATCGCCGAAGCCACCCGGTCGATGTCCTCGACATAGCTGGCCAGCCGGGGCCGGGTGAAGGCGGACTGCATGATTCGCCGGTGCGCCATGTGCTCGTCGAAGTCGAGCATCATCAGGCCGCGGTTGAAGAACGGCCCGATCACCGGGAGCCAGCCCTTCTGCGAGTAGTCCTTGTTCTTGTTGGTGAAGATCGTCTGGGTGGCGTCGGGCCCCAGCGCGACGATCGACGGCAGGATGGGCGAGTCGGCGAAGGTGATCGGGCCGCGGGTGTTGTACAGGTGCAGGGGGAAGTCGGGTCCCTGGCGGAACATCTCGACGATGTGACCCAGCAGCGGCAGCCCCGAGTCACCGACGATGGGCTTCAGATCGCTGCCCGCCGGCGGGGTGGCCAGCGTCCGCTGCGGCCAGTCGACCGTCATCAGCCGTTTTTCCAGCAATCCCATGCCCGGGATGGTGTTCACGGTCGGGACGAACCGGCGTTTTGCCTGGTCCAGCAGGTAACGCGGGGTGCTGATGGTGGTCACAGACGCTCCTCTAACGGCCCGGACAGGTTGTGGTAACCGTCACTTCGCCCTAATCCTTGGAGTAAGTTTGACGCCTGTCAAGTTTGAATCCGGCGCGGCGTGGTGCAAGGTGCAAAGGTGAATATCGAGGATGACGCGGGCGGGCGCTCTGCCGACGACCTGCCGCTGCGGCGGGGCGACAAGCAGCGTCAGGCGATTGTTCAGGCGGTGCGTGAGCTGCTGGAGGAGAAACCCTTCGCGGAACTGTCGGTCAGCACCATCAGCGACCGGGCCGGGGTGGCGCGCTCGGGGTTCTATTTCTACTTCGACTCCAAGTACGCCGTGCTCGCCCACATCCTGGCGGAGGCCACCCACGAGCTCGAAGAACTGACCCACTACTTCGCACCGCGGGGCGCCGACGAATCGACCGAGGCCTTCGCCCAGCGCATGGTGGGCAGTGCCGCCGCGGTCTACGCCCACAACGATCCGGTGATGTCGGCGTGCAACTTGGCCCGCAACAGCGACGCCGAGATCCGCGAGCTGCTCGACGCTCAGATCGACGCGGTGATCAACCAGATCGTCGGCGTGGTCAATGACGAGATCGCCGCGGGGACCGCGAACCCGATCAGCGACGACATCCCCGCGCTGGTGCGGACCCTGGGCGCCACCACCGTCTACATGCTTTCCGGCGACAGTGCCTTCGTCGGGCCCGGCGGTGATGTGGGTCGTGGTGTGCAGGTGCTCGAGGCGTTGTGGCGCAATGCGCTGTGGGGCGGCGGTAAGGGCTAGCGGTGATCCCTGGGCGGTACCGCCGGTATCGTCTGCACCCATGACACGCGTAGCGCAGTACTACCGGGGCAAGCGGTGCTTCATCACCGGAGCGGCGAGCGGGATCGGTCGGGCCACCGCGTTGCGGCTGGCTGAGCATGGTGCCGAGCTGTACCTGACCGACCGCAACGCCGACGGCCTGGCTGAAACCGTCGCCGACGCACGCGCTCTGGGCGCGCTGGTACCCGAGCACCGGGTGGTCGACGTCGCCGACTACGACGACGTCGCCGCCTTCGCCGCCGACATTCATGAGCGGCACCAGCCCATGGACATCGTGATGAACATCGCCGGGATCTCGGCCTGGGGGACCGTCGACCGGCTCACCCACGCACAGTGGCGCAAGCTGGTCGACATCAACCTGATGGGTCCGATCCACGTCATCGAGACCTTCATCCCGCCGATGATGGCCGCCGGCCGCGGCGGCCACCTGGTCAATGTCTCTTCGGCGGCCGGAATCGTCGCCTTGCCTTGGCACGCCGCCTATTCCGCCAGCAAGTACGGCCTGCGCGGAGTGTCGGAGGTGCTGCGGTTCGACCTGGCCCGGCACAAGATCGGGGTGTCGGTGGTGGTTCCCGGCGCGGTCAAGACCGGGCTGGTCCACACCGTCGAGATCGCCGGCGTGGACCGCGAGGACCCGCAGGTGGAGAAATGGGTGGGCCGTTTTGCCGGCCATGCCGTGTCGCCGGAGAAGGCGGCGGACAAGATCCTGGCCGGGGTGGCGCGCAACCGCTACCTGGTCTACACCTCCGGTGACATCCGGGCGCTGTACGCGTTCAAGCGGCTGGCCTGGCTGCCCTACAGCGTGGCCATGCGCCAGGCCAACGTGCTGTTCAGCCGTGCGCTGCGGCCGTCGCGCGATTCGTTGCGCAGCTCCTGAGCCGCCGCGTCGGCGCTCAGACGCGTCAGCGGCTGCCCCAGTCCCAGGCCGGGGTGTTGAGCAGGCCCAGCCCGGCGACCCGCGTCTCGCCGAAGTCCTTGTAGACCTCGACCTCCGCGGTGTCGTCGCGGTCGGCTTCGGCGACGGGCACGGCGGCGAGCAGTTCGGGCATGGTGCGCGCGTGGGTGACCACCACGACCTGGGTTCGGGTGGCGGCGGCCCGGATGAGTTCGGCCAGCGGCGCCACCAGGTCGGGATGCAGTGACGTCTCCGGCTCGTTGAGCACCATCAGCGACGGTGGCTGTGGGCTCAGCAGGGCGGCCGCCCACAGCAGGAAGCGCAGGGTGCCGTCGGACAGTTCGGCGGCGCGCAACGGCCGCAGCATGCCCCGCTGGCGCAACTGAAGGTCGAACATGCCGTCGTGCGAGCTGACGGACAGTGTCGCCCCGTCGAATGCGGCCGCAACCGCACGGGCCAGGTCGTCGTCGCCGGACTCGATGATGGTCTGTACCGCCGCGGCCAGATCGACGCCGTCGCCGGCGAGTACCGGTGTGCGCGTACCGACCTGCGGCCGTCGCACCGGTGCGCCGGCATCCACCCGGAAGCCGTCGTAGAAGCGCCAGTCCCGCAGCCGGTCCCGTACCGCGGCCAGTTCCGGATGTGCTGCGGGGTGGGCGAATTCGGCGAGCACGCTGCGATAGGTCGGCAGTGCCCGCGACAGTTCCTCGACCCCGGAGTCCGTGCTGGCCTGCGCGAATGCCCGGGTGCGGCTCACCAACGTGGCGCCGCGGCGCGGCACCGGTCCGGCGAACACGATCTCCCGTTTGATCTCCGGATCGTGGGCGAACGCCGAAGCCTGCGCCGGGTCCTGTGGTAGTCCCAGATCGACCAGGTAGCCGAAATCGTCGGAGGCGAAACCCAGCTCCAGTGAGACGGGTCGGGTGCGCACGCTGCCCTGGGCGGCTCCGCTGCGGCGCGCTTCGCCGAGCTGCTCCGGGCCGGCCCACAGCACCGACTCCAGGCCGCCCTCGCGGGCCAGTGAGCCGATCACCTCGCCGCGCCCGCAGTCGGCCAGCAGTCGTAGCGCCCGATACAGCGAGGACTTCCCGGTCCCGTTAGCGCCGGTGACGACGGTGAGCTGGTGCAGCGGCAGCACCAGGTCGCGCAGCGAGCGGTAACCCCGTACGGCCAGCGTCGACAGCATGCCCGGCAGGTTATCGGGTGCCTCCGACGTGCTGGGCGTCGTCAGCAAACCCGCGGCCTCAGTGGTGTCACAGCGGCGGCGGGTCACGATGGCGGGCATGCTGTGTCGGTATGCGATGAACCGGGAGGCGGCGTGAGCGGCAGCACGGACCGGATGCGGGCCGTCATCGAGCGGCTTCGCTCGCTGTACAGCGGTGTGCGGACCCGATCGGCGCTGGCCGCGGCGGCGGTGATGACGATCTGCCTCGCGATTGCGGGCGGGCTGCTCCTGCTGGTGCTGTATAGGTCGCTGGAATCGACCGCCGAGACCGCGGCGGGCCTTCGCGCCGAACATATCGCCGCGGCGCTGCGGTCTGACGATCTCGACGATCTGGAGTCGGCGCTGCTGGCCACCGATGCGCAGATCGCCGTCGTGGAGGTTGTCGGGGCGTCGGGCGTGATCCGGGCCGCGTCCAACGGCGCACCCCGATCGCCGCTGGCCGCAGTAGCCCTCGATGACGGTCAAGCGCGCTATGTGGGCCGCGTCGAATCCGCCACCGGCGACGAGTATTGGGTATCGGCCCGCGGCGCCACCGCCGACGGAGACCCGGTCACCGTGCTGGTGGGGGTGGACCGCGAACCGGTCGAGGAGATCGTGGCCGAGGTTGGTGTGTTGCTGGCGGTCGGTGCGCCGATTCTGATCGTGTTGGTCGCAGCGGGAACTTTCCGCCTGGTGGGTGCCGCGCTGCGGCCGGTGGAAGCGATCCGCACCCGGGTGGCGTCGATCTCCAGCGCTGATCTGACCGAGCGGGTGCCGGTTCCCCGAACCCATGACGAGATCGCCGAACTGGCGACGACGATGAACGCCATGCTGTCTCGGCTGGAGCATGGGAGGGCCGCCCAACTGCGTCTGGTCAGCGATGTGTCGCACGAACTGCGCAGCCCCCTGGCCACCATCACCACCGCGCTGGAGCTGGCCAGTGCCCGGCCCGAGCTGATGGACCGGGACCTGATCGACGAATCGCTGCTGCCGGAATCGCGGCGGATGGGGCAACTTCTCCAAGACCTGTTGCTGCTGGCCCGCTCCGACGAAGGGGCACTGGGATTGCGGTGGGAGGACGTCGACATCGACGATCTCCTGGAGGCCGAGGCGAACCGACTGGGCGCCAGCGGGTCGGTCAGCGTCGTCACCGATATCCGGGCCTGCCGGGTAACGGGTGACCGTGCCGCCCTGACCCGGGTGATTCGCAACCTGGTCGACAACGCGGCCCGGTATGCCCGCAGCACGGTGACGCTGAGCTGCCGTCCGGTCCCGGGCGGCGTCGTCATCACGATCGCCGACGACGGTCCCGGGATCCCGGTGGGTGAGCGGAAGCGGATCTTCGAGCGGTTCGTCCGGCTCGACGCCGCCCGTTCCCGGACGTCGGGTGGGACCGGACTCGGCCTGGCGATCGTCGCGGAGGTGGTGCGTGCCCACCGGGGAACCGTTGCCGTGGATGATGCCGCCGCCGGTGGGGCGGTGTTCACCGTGTCACTGCCCCAACAGGGCGGCCCGGATCAAGAGTCGGTGTCCGAACGCAGGCGGTAGCCGGCGCCGCGGACCGTCTCGATGGTGGCGAGTCCGAACGGCGCGTCGATCTTGCGGCGCAGATAGCCGATGTAGACCTCGACGACGTTCTCGTCGCCGGTGTAGTTCGAATCCCACACTGAGCGCAAGATCTCGGACTTGGTGACCACATCGCCCTGGTGCCGCATCAAGAACTGCAGTAGCCCGAATTCCCGGGGCGTCAGGGTGAGCACCGTGTCACCGCGGGTCACCCGACGGCGAGCCGGATCGAGCGACAGGGTGCCCGCAGTGAGCACCGTCGGACGTGCCGGGGCGCCCCGGCGCAGCAGGGCGCGCAGCCGTGCCACCAGGACGACGAACGAGAACGGTTTGGTCAGATAGTCGTCGGCGCCGATGTCGAAGGCATCCGCCATGTCGTACTCGCCGTCTTTGGCCGAGAGCATGAGCACCGGCGTCCACACCTGCTGCGCCCGCAGCCCGCGGACCACCTGGTAGCCACTGAGGCCGGGCAACATGATGTCCAGCACCACCACGTCGTAGTCGCCGGTGGTGGCGGCGGCCAGGCCGTCGGTGCCGTCGTGTTCGACGTCGACGACGAAGCCCTCGGCGACCAGCCCGCGACGCACGGTCTCCGCCAGCCGAGCCTCGTCTTCGACCAGCAATATCCGCACCACACCAGTACAGCAGAGCTCGACCACCGGGCCCGTAACGTTCTCAGCGGTCCCACAGCGCCTGGCGGACAAGCTGGCGCCATGACCGGAATGACTACCAATCCAGATACGTTGATCGCCACGTTCGGTCTGCTGGGCGTGCTGGCGGTGGTGTTCGTCGAGACCGGTCTTCTGGTGGGGTTCTTCCTGCCCGGCGACTCGCTGCTCTTCACCGCCGGGGTGCTGGCCGCTCAAGTTCACCCGGCGGTTCCGATCTGGCTGCTGGTGCTGACCGTGCCGGCCGCCGCGATCGCCGGCGACCAGTGCGGCTACCTCCTGGGGGCCAAGGCCGGGCCGGCGGTGCTGGAGACGCGCGGCGCCCGACGGCTCGGCCGCCACCAGGTGGATCGGGCCCAGCGCTACTTCGCCACCCACGGCAAGGCCACGGTTTTTCTGGCGCGCTTCGTGGCGGTGGCGCGGACCCTGACGCCGGTGCTGGCCGGGGCGTCCGGAATGCGCCACCGAACCTTCACCGGCTACAGCATCGCCGGGTCCTTGGCCTGGGGTGCGGGCGTTCCTTTGCTGGGGTATCTGCTCGGCGGCATCGGGTTCGTCCGCGCTCACCTCGACCTGGTGCTGCTGGCCGTCGTCGCAGTGTCGCTGGTACCGGTCCTGCTGGGCGTCGTGGGCGGCCGCCTGAACCGGCACAACGGGCGTCCGGCTCCCGCCGATGCGGCGGATCTGCCGGAATCGGTACCTGCCGGGATGCGCTGATTTGGGGCCCTTCCGGCTTTGCTGGCAGGCGGTTGACGGACGCCGGTATCGACCACTTGTCGGTGCTGGGTGGTAGACCTGCGGTTATGAAGCGAGAGTCGTTCAACTGTGAGATGCGACACGCCGACGCGGACGGCGCCGCAAGCTTACGACCAGCGAATTTCAACAATGTCGTTCAGAACATCTAGTATTAACCCCAAGGGATGACCACTAGGTGTAGTGTTCGGGGGACCGACAGGCCCGGGATCTTCCAGCTATCCGGACCGCGGCAACCGGCACCTAATCGGTGCTCTGCCACGGCTGCGGAGCTGGAAAACGGAAAGTCCTGGCGGCCCGCTGAACATAGTGCCCGATCTGTCATCCGTTCGTTGTCGACGATTCGCTGAGGAGTCTGCCGCCATGAGCATCACTGTCTACACCAAGCCCGCGTGCGTGCAGTGCAACGCCACCTACAAGGCGTTGGACAAGCAGGGCATCTCCTACGAGAAGGTCGACATCTCGCTGGACCCCGACGCCCGTGACTACGTGATGGCGCTGGGCTACCTGCAGGCCCCGGTCGTGGTCGCCGGCGACGAGCACTGGTCGGGATTCCGGCCGGACCGCATCAAGGCGCTGGCGCAGACCGCGCTCAGCGCGTAGACCGGTCGCCGGTCGGGTACGGGTGGAGTCTGACTGAGAGCTGAAGGAGGTCGCCATGTCTGCCGATTCAGAATGCAGCCTGGTGTATTTCTCCTCGGTGTCGGAGAACACCCACCGCTTCGTGCAGAAGCTGGGCCTGCCGGCCATCCGGATCCCGCTGCACGGACGCATCGAGGTCGACCACCCCTACGTCTTGGTCCTGCCGACCTACGGCGGCGGACGTCAGCAGCCCGATATGAACGAGGGCGGCTACGTGCCGAAGCAGGTCATCGCTTTTTTGAACAACGAACACAACCGGCGGTTGCTACGCGGCGTGATCGCGGCCGGCAACACCAACTTCGGTGCGGAGTTCTGCTATGCGGGCAATGTGGTGTCCCGCAAGTGCGGAGTGCCGTACCTGTACCGATTTGAATTGATGGGAACCGACGAGGACGTGCAAGCCGTCCGCGCGGGCTTGGCCGATTTCTGGAAGGACGAGGCATGCCACCAACCGCTGCAACTGCAGAGCAGGTAACCGCAACCACCCGCAGCGCTCCGGTGGGCGAGCTGGACTTCCACGCGCTCAACGCGATGCTCAACCTGTACGACGCCGACGGCAAGATCCAGTTCGACATGGATGTGCTGGCGGCCCGTCAGTATTTCTTGGAGCACGTCAACCAGAACACGGTGTTCTTCCACAATCAGGACGAGAAGCTCGACTACCTGATCCAAAAGGAGTACTACGAGCGCGAGGTGCTCGACCAGTACTCGCGCAACTTCGTCAAGTCGCTGCTGGATCGGGCCTACGCCAAGAAGTTTCGGTTCCCGACGTTTCTGGGGGCGTTCAAGTACTACACCTCCTACACCCTGAAAACCTTCGACGGCAAGCGCTACCTGGAGCGGTTCGAGGACCGGGTGTGCATGGTGGCGCTGACCCTGGCGGCCGGTGACACCAAGCTGGCCGAGCAGCTCGTCGAGGAGATCATCGACGGCCGCTTCCAGCCGGCCACCCCGACCTTCCTGAACTCCGGCAAGAAGCAGCGCGGCGAGGCGGTCAGCTGCTTTTTGCTGCGCATCGAAGACAACATGGAGTCCATCGGCCGGTCGATCAACTCCGCCCTGCAGCTGTCCAAGCGTGGTGGGGGAGTCGCGTTGCTGCTGAGCAACATTCGCGAGCACGGCGCGCCGATCAAGAACATCGAGAACCAGTCTTCCGGGGTCATCCCGATCATGAAGCTGCTGGAGGACTCGTTCTCCTATGCCAACCAGCTGGGCGCCCGTCAGGGTGCCGGTGCGGTGTACCTGCACGCCCACCACCCCGACATCTACCGCTTCCTGGACACCAAGCGAGAGAACGCCGACGAGAAGATCCGGATCAAGACGCTGAGCCTGGGCGTGGTGATCCCCGACATCACCTTCGAGCTGGCGAAGAAGAACGAGGACATGTACCTGTTCTCGCCCTACGACGTCGAGAAGTTCTACGGGGTGCCGTTCGCCGACATCTCTGTCAGCGAGAAGTACTACGAGATGGTCGACAACTCGGCTATCCGCAAGACGAAGATCAAGGCGCGCGAGTTCTTCCAGACCCTGGCCGAGTTGCAGTTCGAATCCGGTTATCCCTACATCATGTTCGAGGACACGGTGAACCGGGCGAACCCGATCGCCGGCAAGATCACCCACTCGAACCTGTGCTCGGAGATCCTGCAGGTCTCCACTCCGTCGGTGTTCAACGATGACTTGTCGTACGCCAAGGTGGGCAAGGACATCTCCTGCAACCTGGGTTCGCTCAACATTGCCAAGGCGATGGACTCGCCCGACTTCGGCCAGACCATCGAGGTCGCCATCCGGGCGCTGACCGCGGTGTCGGATCAGACCCACATCTGGTCGGTGCCGTCGATCGAGCAGGGCAACAACGAGTCGCACGCCATCGGCCTGGGGCAGATGAACCTGCACGGATATCTGGCTCGGGAGCGGATCTTCTACGGTTCCGAAGAAGGCATCGACTTCACCAACATCTACTTCTACACCGTGCTGTATCACGCCCTGCGCGCATCGAATCGCCTTGCGCTGGAACGGGGTCAAGCGTTCGTGGGCTTCGAGCAGTCCAAGTACGCCACCGGTGAGTTCTTCGACAAGTACACCGAACAGGTGTGGGAGCCCAAGACCGCGCGGGTGCGCGAGCTGTTCGCCGACGCGGGCATCCGGATTCCGGACCAGAATGATTGGCGCCGGCTCAAGGAGTCGGTGCAAGCCCACGGGATCTACAACCAGAACCTGCAGGCCGTTCCTCCGACCGGGTCGATTTCCTACATCAACCACTCGACGTCGTCGATCCACCCGATCGTGGCGCGGGTTGAGATCCGCAAGGAAGGCAAGATCGGCCGGGTCTACTACCCGGCGCCGTACATGACCAACGACAACCTGGAGTACTACCAGGACGCCTACGAGATCGGCTACGAGAAGATCATCGACACCTACGCCGCGGCCACCCAGCACGTGGACCAGGGGTTGAGCTTGACGCTGTTCTTCAAGGACACCGCGACCACGCGCGACGTCAACCGAGCGCAGATCTACGCCTGGCGCAAGGGAATCAAGACGTTGTACTACATCCGGCTGCGGCAGATGGCGCTGGATGGAACGCAGGTGGAGAATTGCGTCAGCTGCATGCTGTGACGCCTGGTCGCTGAAGGCCGGGACGCGGTGCCCCTCGAATCGCCGGGCGGAGGCCTGATCTACGGGGTCAGGCTGCGATCGGATTCGCGGTATCGTTATGTCGGCCTCACGACGAAAAGGGCGCAAGTACGGCTTTGCCAGCATTTGAAGGAAGCCGCTGCCGGGAGGAAGACCCCGTTCTACGACTGGTTGCGTAAGCAGGATCGCGACAGCGTGATCGTGGATCAGCTGGATTGGACGGATGACCTCGATGAGCTCGGTGAGGCCGAGATCGCTTGGATAGCCCTCCTTCGGCATGAGGGGCATCCTTTGCTGAATATTGCTGCTGGTGGACTTGGGCCGACAGGAGTGGAATGGACCGCGGAGATGCGGGAGGCAGCGAGGATCCGATCGACCGGTCGTAAGGTTCCTAGCCGCTTCGGCGAGGAGAATCCGTTCTATCAACGGGAGCACTCTGCGGAGCAACGGGCGAAATGGTCAGCCGCACGTAAGGGCACAAACGTCGGCCCTGACAATCCGAACTACCGGAAGTTTGGTGCTGACCACCCCAGCTTCGGCCACGTAATGTCGGCGGAGGCGAAGGCCAAGCTCTCCGAGATGAGGAAAGGCGCCGGAAACCCAAATTTTGGGAGAACCGCGAGCAAAGAGACCCGCGCCAAGATGTCAGCGGCGAGGAAGGGTCGCCCAATGCCGTCGAGTCGACGCAGCGCTCATACGCGCTATCACACGAACAAGGGCGCCTTTAGGGACACGTGTCCGTACTGCCTTGATGAGCAGGCGCAGCTGCCACCGCCATCTGATTAGTTACTTTCGAAGGGGCAAGTGACCGGCTCGTATCCCACGACAGAGGTGTCGCAGGAGTTGAAGCTTCGCCAAACTCGACAAACGCCTTGCCCAAACAGCAGAGCCGAGCAGCCAGTGCGCCCGTCACAGAATTCGTCGGCTAGGGCGCAGGTGCAGGCTTTGCGGTCGGGGGATGTTCCATGCCCGCAGGGCAGGGTTCTCCGGCGGCGGTGTAAAACGGTTGACCCGACGGGGCGTAGCAGGGCGGAAGGCCAGCGGTCTGCTGCGCGGCGATTTCATCGTGGCTGGCGAGTGGTCGGTCGATCGCACCGCCGACGGCACCGGCGGTGGCACCGGCGATGACATCATTGGCAACGGCGCCCAGCAGGCCTGGGCCGCAGGGGCCGGGCACGAAGATCGGGCCCAGGATGCCCGGGCAGATCCCGGCATGTGCTTGGGGCACTACCCCAGCCGGCGCAATGGCCAGGGCGGCAGCCGCTGCGGCGACGGCTGCCAAGGAACGTGCAATACGGCGTTTGCCGTGCATGGCATGCCTTCCTGTGAGGGATGATTGGCCGATAGGCTACCCGAGACTGGATCTGTGAGTGCATGTCTCGAATACGACGATTTGCCCGCGGTACTGCTGGGTCTTGGGCCCCATCAAGCCTGGGGACGCCTCGAATCAGCCCTTGCCAGCCTGCTCGGAATGCAGCGCCTTGATGCGCCGCTGCTCGCGCAGCACCGACTGGTAGTTCTCACGTTCGGCGACCAGCCACTCCGGCTTCTCCTCGAGCAGCTGACCGATCTGTTCGGTGGTCAGCACGTTGTTCACGCCGCTACGCGTGAGACCGGAGATCGAGATGCCCAGCTTGGCCGCCACCAGGTTCTTCGGGTGCGGCCCGTTCTTGCGCAGGTCCTTGAGCCACTGGGGCGGGTCGGCCAGCAGGGCGGCGAGCTCGCTTCGGGTGATCGCGTTCTCTTGGAACTCGGCGGGCGTGGCGGGCAGGTAGACGTCCAGTTTCTTGGCCGCCGTAGCGGGTTTCATGGACTGTGCGTTCGGCCTGCTCATGGCGTCAGCCTATCGGTAGCCTGATGCGGTGAACCCGCCTTCCCTCACCCTCGGCTACGTCCCCGGTGGGACGCCCGCGAAGTGGGCTCGGGTCTGGGCGGAACGCCATCCGGACGTCCCACTGCTGCTGCACACCGTCGCTGCGGCGGACGCGCCCGCGGCGGTACGAGCGGGCACCGTCGATGTGGCGGTGCTACGTACCCCGATTGACGCGTCCGGACTGTCGGTCATCCCTCTCTACGAGGAGACGACCGTGGCCGTGGTGCCCAAGGAGCACGTCTTCAACGCCGTCGACGAGATAACCGCGGCCGACCTCGACGGCGAGCCGCTGCTGCTCCCACTCGACGACGTTGTCTCTTGGGCGGACGCTCCCGGAGCGCGGGTCGAATACCGCCCCGAAACCACCGAGGCGGCAATAGAACTCGTCGCCGCCGGAATGGGTGCGCTGATCGTTCCGCAGTCGTTGGCTCGGTTGTACCACCGTAAAGACCTCACCTACCGGCCGATCACCGATGCGCCCACCTGCCCGGTGTCGCTGGCCTTCAGCCAAGGAGCGCAGTCCACGCTGGTCGAGGAGTTCGTCGGCATCGTGCGGGGCCGCAAACCCGGCTCGTCGCGGGGACAGTCGCAGCCGGCGCCGAAACGCAGCGCACGGGAGAAGACCCTTGCCAAGCAGGCGGCCCGAGCGGCGGCAGGCAAGGTCGCTCGCAAGCCGGGCGGGGCCGGACGCGGTCGACGCTGAGGCGCCGACCCAATACCCGCGACAGTGAATCTGCCGACGCCGCAACGGCGTGGCGCGTCGTGAGATTCACACTCGGCGCGAGGGGCGGCGCGAGGGGCGGCGCGAGGGTCGGCGCGAGGGGCAGCCTCAGTGGGTGTGCGCCGGCCCTTCCTGGCCCTTGTAGAGCCGGGCGAGCATCAGATCGCGGAACCGCGCGTTGTCCAGCAGCTTGAGGCCGGCGTTGGCCAGGGCCGGCTTACCGGCCAGCTTGTGAAAGAACCGGCCGCGCTTGTACTCCCGGCCCCAGGCCGCTTCCATCCGCTGGGCGTAGTTGGTGAAATCGTCGGGCCCGCCGTTGGTCAACGCTGCGACCGCGCACTCACCGGCGGCCAGCCCCGACTCCAACGCCTTGGAGATCCCGGCGCCCGAGGTCGGCCGGCCCGCACCCAAGGAGTCCCCGGTGAACAGCACCCCGGGCCGCCACGGCGGCCACGCGGTGAAGCCCATCGGCAGGCGCCAGGCCCGCACGGTCTTGGACTGCTTGAGTTCGGTGATCGACGGCAGTTCCCACTCGCGGGGCAACGTCTCGAGAAAGTCGCCGAGGAAGTGCGTGGCGTTGATGGCCTGCCAGTTCTTGTAGCTGTTGACGTAACCCAAGCCGATGTTGACCCGGCCGTCACCCAACGGGAACACCCACCCGTAGCCGGGCAGCTGGTCGCCCTGAAAGACCAGCTTCATGTAGATGTCGAGGGAGTCGACGTCGGGCCGGACGGCGGACATCTCGGCGCGGATCGCGATCGCGGAGTAGCCGTTGTAGTCCGAGTCGAGCTTCAGCGCCCGCTTGATCGGGGAGTAGGCGCCGTCCGCGGCGATCACCGCATCCGCCAGCACCTTCTCGCCGCCCTTGAGCAGCACCCCGACGACCCGACCGGTGTCGTCGAGCACCGGTCCGGTCGCCTCGGCGGACTGCCGGACCTCGGCACCGGCCGATTCGGCGTGCTTGAGCAGCAACGTGTCCAGTTCCGGGCGGCGGGCGACGTAGCCGTGATCGGGCATGCCGGGCCGACGCGGAAACGACAGCTCCCACTCGCTCGGGCTGAACACCTTCACCCGGTTGACCCGGTGAAACTTGTCGATCTGCTCGGCCAGGCCCATTTTCTGCAGGTAGCTCACCGCACGCGCGGTCAGGCCGTCACCGCAGGGCTTATCCCGCGGGAACTCAGCCTTGTCCAGGACGACGACGCTCGCGCCGGCCTGCCTGGCCTGCCAGGCGGCCGCCGACCCTGCTGGACCTCCGCCGACAACTGCAAGGTCGAATCGCTGCACCACAGCCGCGATGTTAGCCGACGGCCGGTCTGCCCAGGTCAGCGGCGGCAACGCTGTAAGGTGCTTGGCGTGCGCGGAACGACGAGACCCAAGCCGGCCGAAAACGGCGGGCAGAAGGTCGACGCGCGCAGCGAGCGCTGGCGCGAACACCGCAAGAAGGTCCGCAGCGAGATCGTCGACGCCGCCTTCCGGTCCATCGACCGGCTCGGCCCTGAAGTGAGCGTGCGCGAGATCGCCGAGGAAGCCGGTACCGCCAAGCCCAAGATCTACCGGCATTTCGCCGACAAGGACGACCTGTTCGAGGCCGTCGGGGCTCGGCTGCGCGACGACCTGTGGACGGCGATCTTCGCCTCGATCGACGTCGCCACCAACTCGCTGCGCGACATCGTCCAGCGCAGCGTCGAAGAGTACGTCACCCTGGTCGACGAGCACCCCAATGTGCTGCGGTTCTTCATCCAGGGGCGGGCGCGCGCGCAGGCCGAGTCGAGGATGCGGGCACTCAACGAAGGCCGGACCATCACCCTGGCGATGGCCGAGATGATCAACAACGAACTGCAGGACCTGGACCTCAACCGCGGGGCGCTGGATCTGGCCGCGTTCGCGGCCTTCGGCAGCGCGACCTCGGCCACGGACTGGTGGCTCGGGCCGGAATTGGACAGCCCGCGGCGCATGCCCCGCGACACCTTCGTGGACTACCTGACGACGATCATGATCGGTGTCGTCGGCGGCACCGCCCAGAACCTCGGCATCGTGATGGACCCCGATCAGCCGATCCAGGCGGCGGTCCGGAGTCGACCGGTCGCCTGATCAGCGATCCGCCTGAATCACGCCCCGAAACCTGATAAATGCCGTATAAACGGCTGAATGAAACGCAATAACGCCTGGCGGACGGGTTCCGGACTCCTGTCGGCGGTCACCGCAGCAGCACTGGTCGTGCCGGCGACGCAGGCGACAGCGATGCCCGATGTGACCACGGCGTTGGCGGTCGCGCCGACGGCGTTGCCCACCTTTCCGTTCGGGGGTCCGCCGGGTGACCCGTACGCATGCATGGCGGCGGAGGTGTTCGGGTGCTCGATTGTGTTCGGCGGCAGTGGCATTCCGATACCGCACCAGGACTACATCGACGCGGTCAACGAGCGCTTCATTCAGCCGTTGCATCCCGGGTTCACCCCGCAGGCCCTGTTCACCCCGGAGGGACTGCAGCCGTTCACCGGTGTCAAGACTTTGCCGCTGGACGTTTCGATGGCGCAGGGATTGACGATGCTGCAGCTCGCCGTCGAGAAGCAGTTCGACTTGGGACATGCGGTCAACCTCTACGGCTACTCGCAAAGCGCCTCGATCGACACGCTGCTGATGAGGCAGTATCTCGCGTTGCCCGACGATCAACGGCCCGACGCAGACCAGCTGACGTTCACGTTCCTGGGCAACCCCAACACCCCCAACGGCGGGCTGATGCAGATCTTCAATCTGCCGGAGTTCGGTGGATCGGTGCCCATCGCCTCACTGGGCTTAACCCTCAACGGCGCAACCCCGGACGGTCCCTGGGCCACCAACAATTACACGCTGGAATACGACGGGTTCGCCGACTTCCCGCGCTACCCGCTGAATCTGCTCGCCAACCTCAATGCGGTGGCTGGGATCCTCTACACCCACGATCAATACCCGATGCTGCCGATGACACCCGACGGCCAGCTCGCCAATGCGATTCTGCTGCCGGGCTCGGTGGACTACGTCGGTGAGCTGCCCGACGGCGTGACGGCGAGCACGGCGACCAACTACTGGATGATCCCGACCGAAGACCTGCCCTTGCTGGAGCCGTTCCGCGGCAGCGCATTCGGGAACGCGATCGCCGATCTGGTGCAGCCAGCTCTGCGAGTGCTGGTCAACCTCGGCTACGGGCAGATCGAACACGGCTGGGACACGGGGCCGGCAAACGTGCCCACCACGATCGGGTTGTTCCCGGACGTCAACCCCATGGATGTCTTGACCGCCTTGGTCAACGGTGCGCAACAGGGCTGGCAGGATTTCGTTCACGACTTGGGTTCGCTGTCGTCAGCCGTCGCGGACGAGCCCGACACGGGCGTGGACATTGCTGCGTTCTCGATGCCCAGCCTCATCGACATCGGCAATGCACTCGGCGGCTCGCTCTCCGCGATCAACGGGGCGCTGATGGTGACCGGGGACATCCTCACTGCACTGACTACCACCCTGCCGGCCGCCATGGCCCAGGTCTTCTTTTCCGAACTCTCCCAGGGGGACCTCATCGACGCTGTTGGTCTTCCGCTGGCCGCGGCCACCGGGCTCGGGTCGCTGGCGGCGGGCTTCGAGTTGATCGGAATCATGCACGCGACGTCCCAGATTCAGGCGGAATGGGCGGGCCTGTTCGGCTGAGCGAGCGCGCCGTTAGAAGCCGAGGTCGAGCAACACGCTGATGGTGTCCACGACCAGTGGTTTGGTGGCCTCCAGGAATTGGGTCGTGGTCGCGGTGATGAAGTCGGACAGCGCAGTGAACGCCTGCTGCAGCGGCTCCGGCAGCACTTGGTAGATCGCCGCGACGATGGCGTTGGGGATGATCAGCCCCTGGTTGATCACGCCGGCGACCATCGTGGCCAGCTGGAGGTAGACCACCTCGGCGTCGGGCAGCAGGGGGGCGGTGTAGTCCGGCAGGGTGCCGTTGGCGTTCGCGGCGATGAGGTTGGCCAGCACCTCGGCAGCCAGCTTCGGCGTGCCGTCGTCGGTGAACAGCCCGAAGTTGCCCTCGTGGTTGAGCGCCCCGGTCACCAGGTCTTGCGCGCTGTAGACGAACGCCGGCCCGGCGAAGGGGAGCTTGGACCAGGCGATCAGGAAGTCTTCGAGGAAATTGGCTTGTACGGTCTCGCTCACACCGAACACCGGGGTGGTGGCATTGCCGTACTCGGTGGCCCAGATCTTCAGGTCGCCGTCACCGTTGGCGGCCATGATCGCATTCAGTGCCTGGACCTGTTCCAGAGGTGAGTTCGTCACGCCCAGGCCCGCGGAGAACGGCAGCGTGTAGTGGTAGGGGTGGTAGCTCACCGCGTCGAAATAGCCGTGCGCCCCGCTGGCGTACATCTGCTCCAGGAAGTCTTGGGGACTGACGCTGAGCCCGGCGATGGTGGTGGTGGCGCCCAACGCTCCCGCCAGCACGGTGGCGTCGGGGTCGGCCGCTTTGATCGCGGTGTAGGCGGCCTGCAGCACGGTGGTGTAGGTCTCGGCGCTGACCGGGGAGTAGAAGATCACCCCGTTGGGCTCGTTCCAGATCTCATACGACGAGATCTCGGCGCCGTAGCGTTCGGCGACCTCGGCGGCGAAGTTCGCATACGCGGTCGGGTCGGGTGCGCCCGAGATGAGGGGGCCGTCCCAGGCGGGGTTGCCGGTGATGGCGGCGGTGATCGTGAAGCCCATCGAATGCGCCGTGTTGATGACGTTGTCCATCTGGGCCCAGTCATAGCTGGTGGCGGTGGGCTGAATGTAGAGCCACGGCACGCCCAGCCGCAGATCGGTGACCCCGAGGTCGCGGATCTCGCTGAGCTGGGCGACGAGGTCGGACTGGTTGAGGTTGTACAGATCGGAGTCCGCCACCCCGAAAACCTGGGTGGTGACATCGCTGGTCTCGGCGTTGACGAGGGTGATCGTCGCCAGCTGGATCACCTGCGGGGTCGGGATCGGCGGGGCGGCAACGACGTTGGCCGCAGGCACGCTGGCGGCGCCGGTGAGAGTTGAGACGGCTAGGAGGGCCGCGGCGAGGGCCGTTTGGATGCGACGCACGGATATCAACTACGGGACCGCCTCGACAGTGATGGTGAGGGTTGAGGGTATCGCCGACGCGGGAGAAATTTCAGGTCAAGCAGAAGACGCCCTCAAGTGGGGTGGCCGCGCCGTTGACGGACTCAGGCCCGGCAAACACACTGAACATCGATACCCCTGAAGGGAGGGATGCGCGATGACCCTGGCCGACCCCACCGCCGAGGACACCGGACAACGTGCACCGGTGCACACCCGGGCGCTCATCATCGGGACCGGGTTTTCCGGCCTGGGCATGGCTATCGCGCTACAGAAGCAGGGCGTGCAGTTCCTCATCCTGGAGAAGGCCGACGAGATCGGCGGGACCTGGCGCGACAACACCTATCCCGGATGCGCCTGCGACGTGCCGTCGCATCTCTACTCGTTCTCGTTCGAGCCGAAGGCCACGTGGAGCAAGCTGTTTTCGCCGCAGCCGGAGATCTTCGACTACCTCAAGGGCGTCACCGACAAGTACGGGTTGCGCCGCCACATCCGGTTCGGTGAGCGCGTCGAGCGCGCGCATTGGGACGACGGCGAATACCGCTGGCATGTGTTCACCGACTCCGGACGGGAGTACGTCGCGCAGTTCGTCATCTCCGGCGCCGGTGGCCTGCACATCCCGCGCCTGCCTGAGATCGAGGGGATAGAGCAGTTCGAGGGTGCGATGTTCCACTCCGCCCAGTGGGATCACAGCGTCGAGTTGGCCGGCAAGAAGGTCGCGGTGATCGGCACCGGCGCCAGCGCCATCCAGATCGTTCCGGAACTGGTACGCAACGCCGACGTCGCGCAGGTGCAGCTGTATCAGCGCACCCCGCCGTGGGTGGTGCCGCGGCCCAACGCGCCCTTCCCGCGGGCGCTGCTCAAAGCGTTCGCGACGGTCCCGGGGTTGCGGCTGGCGGTGCGTTGGGGGATCTACTGGTGGCTGGAAGGCCTGGGCTACGCGATGACCAAGCGGCCCAGCCTGTTGCGTGCCGTCGAACTGGTCGCGAAGTGGAACATCAGGCGCAATGTGCGCGACAGGGAGCTGCGTCGTCGGCTCACGCCGAGCTACCGCGCCGGCTGCAAACGAATCCTGTACTCGCCCAACTACTATCAGGCGGTAGCCGACCCGAAGACGACGCTGATCACCGAGCGGATCACCCGGATCACTCCCACCGGGATCGTCACCGCCGACGGCGTCGAGCGTCCCGTCGACGTCATCGTGGGCGCCACCGGTTTTCACGTCACCGACTCCTACACCTACGTCGAGGTGAAGGGCCCGCACGGCGAAGACTTGGGGGACCGCTGGAACCGTGAGGGGGTGGTCGCGCATCACGGTATCGCGGTGGCCGACATGCCCAATCTGTTCTTCCTGCTCGGTCCCAACACCGCGCTCGGCCACACCTCGGTGGTGTTCATGATCGAGTCGCAGATCCGCTACGTCGCGCAGGCGATCGCCGCGACCGACAAGCTCGGCGCGCAGGCATTGGCACCCACCCGCGCGGCCCAGGACCGCTACAACGCGGAGTTGCAGGACAAGCTCGCCGGATCGGTGTGGATCACCGGCGGCTGCAACAGCTGGTATCTCGACGAGCACGGTGTCAACCGGACTCTGTGGAGCGGCATGACCTGGCAGTATTGGCGGTCCACCCGCTCGTTGCGGCCCTCCGAGTACCGCTTTTCCGGAGTCGGCTGACACGACACGCAGACACAACTTCTTGTGTTGCGGGGGAATGTCGGACACCAGGGGTAGTGTTTGTGGCCTAGGTGCCGGCGGATGAAATGGGGTTCTGGTGGCTGAGGGTGTGAAGCTGATCGACCGGACGTCCGCGATCAACTGGAACCGGGTGCAAGACGACAAAGACGCCGAGGTCTGGGATCGCCTGACCGGCAATTTCTGGCTGCCGGAGAAGGTGCCGGTCTCTAACGACCTGCCGTCATGGGGCACCCTGACCGATCACGAGAAGCAGCTCACGATGCGGGTGTTCACCGGGCTGACGCTGCTGGACACCATCCAGGGCACGGTCGGGGCGGTCAGCCTGATTCCCGACTCGCTGACCCCGCACGAGCAGGCGGTCTACACCAACATCGCATTCATGGAGTCGGTGCACGCCAAGAGCTACAGCCAGATTTTCTCCACGCTGTGTTCCACCAATGAGATTGATGACGCGTTCCGCTGGTCGGAGGAGAACCCCAACCTGCAGCGCAAGGCCGAGATCGTCATGCAGTACTACCGGGGTGACGAGCCGCTCAAGCGCAAGGTGGCCTCCACCCTGCTGGAAAGCTTTCTGTTCTACTCCGGCTTCTATCTGCCGATGTACTGGTCGAGCCGGGCCAAGCTGACCAACACCGCCGACATGATCCGGCTGATCATCCGCGACGAGGCGGTGCACGGCTACTACATCGGCTACAAGTATCAGCGCGGCCTGGCCCTCGTCGACGAGGCGAAGCGGGCCGAGCTCAAGGAGTACACCTACGACCTGCTCTACGAGCTCTACGAGAACGAGGTCGAGTACACCCAGGATCTGTACGACGATGTCGGCCTGACCGAGGACGTGAAGAAGTTCTTGCGCTACAACGCAAATAAGGCGTTGATGAACCTCGGCTACGAGGCGCTGTTCCCGCGCGAGGAGACCGACGTGAACCCGGCGATCTTGTCGGCGCTGTCGCCCAACGCCGACGAGAACCACGACTTCTTCTCCGGTTCCGGGTCGTCGTACGTGATCGGCAAGGCCGTCGTCACCGAAGACGAGGACTGGGAGTTCTGATTTAGCAGAGAGGCACCGCCTCACTGCGGCCAGACGTCGTTCGGCCTCTATACGCGTGGTCTGGCGGACCGGTTCGGTGGGCCGGTCCTACCGGTCCTGCATGAGTTCGCTGACCGGAACCCCAAGCGCATCGGCCAGGTCGAATAGCCGCTCGTAGAGCAGGCTGCGCCGGCCATGCTCGACGTCGATCAAGACGTTGCGGGTAACCCCGGACTTGAGCGCCAAGGCTTCTTGGGTGATGCCGAGTTCGGTTCGCAGCGTGCGGATTCGGAAGCCAACATCCACACGTCGTTGCGCCCATGCCGCAGCCCGCTCGGGATCTGTCTGTCCGGGGCGCGTGGGCACCTGTACCACTAACCGGACAACGGCCGCCGTTGTCTGCCCTACTAGTGTTACATTCATCGGAATTGTGGCGCGCCCAGGTTCGCCACAGCTAAAGCCAAGGGGTTTCGAGGGAAGGCTGTTTCGATGGGTCGTCGTCATGGGCAGCGTTGCCCTGGCCGGGTGGGTACAGCAGGTTCGCGCGCATCGGGCGCCGTGGGCGCCATCGGTGCTTTCCTGGCTTTCGGGGTGGCGCCGGTGGCGGTCGCGCCTGCGGCGCAGGCCGAGGATTTCGACTGGTTGGCCGACCTGTTGGGTTCGGCTGAGGCGTCGATGTGGCCGGCGCCGGCGGTGTCGGAACCGGTGTGGAACCCGGATGCCATGGTCGATCTGTACAACTCATGGTTCTACACGCCCATCCACGAAATGCAGCAGAACTGGATTAACAGTGATTTCGGGGCATGGGTCAATGACAACCTGATCAACCCATTGCCGCAGTTGCTGTTTGGCCAGGACTTCATCGGCAACGGCGCTGACGGCATCAGTGGCGGCACGCTGGCCCAGGCCGCCGGTGGTAACGGTGGCCTGTGGTTCGGCGACGGCGGTGCCGGTGGCACCAGCGCTGACGGGTTTGGTGGCGCGGGCGGTTCCGCGCTGGGCGCATTCGGCAACGGTGGTGCCGGTGGCGCCGGTGTTGACGGCGGCGACGGAGGTGACGGCGGCGCTGGCGGCTGGCTGATGGGCATCGGCGGCGCTGGTGGGGCCGGCGGAACTGGACTGTCGGGTCTCGACGGCGGTGATGGCGGCATCGGCGGTGCCGGTGTGGGCATGTTGTTCGGCAATGGCGGCGCCGGCGGCGCGGGTGGCCGCGGAGGAGCGGGTGCCGCCGGCGAGACCGGGGGCGCGGGTGCCAATGGCGGTAACGGTGGTGCCGGAGGCATAGGCGGTAACGGCGGGGCCGGTGGGCGGGGTGCCTGGCTGGTGGGCTCGGGCGGGAACGGTGGCGTTGGTGGCTACGGGGGCTCCGGCGGTGCCGGTGGCACTGGCGGAAATGGCCTGGACGCGGTCACGGCCGGTGGCGCCGGTGGGGATGCCGGTGACGGTGGAAACGGTGGTGTCGGAGGTGCCGGGGGTGCGGCTGGCATCGGTGGCGCAAGTGGGCTGATCGGAGCAGCGGGCTCGACGGCTGCAGCGGGTAACGGTGGTGACGGCGGTGATGCCGGCCTCGCTGGCAACGGCGGTAACGGCGCTGCCGGCGATGCCGCGCACGTTGACGGTGGCGCTGGTGGGCGCGGTGGGGACGCGGGTGCCGAGGGTGCTGGTGGCGCTGCCGGCGGCGGTGGTGGCGTCGCTGGTAAGGCTGGCGCCGATGTCACCGTGTACATCCCGCCCAGCGGCGGCCCAATCTTCCCGGTCCCAACGCCGGCGGATTTCATTAGGGCCGGCAACGGCGGTAACGGCGGCGCCGGCTACACCGCCACGGACGCCGGCGCATCGGGTGGCAACGGCGGTGCCGGCGGTGCCGCCGGGTCGGTCGGAAACGGCGGACATGGCGGCGCCGGTGGTAACGGCGCGGCTGGGGCCGCTGGCGTCACCGGTGGGCAGGCCGGACAGGCCGGCGGGGCCGGTGGCAACGGGGGAGCCGGTGGTACCGGCGGTGCCCTAAAGGGTTTCGGTGGCACCGGTGGTGACGCCGGTGTCGGTGGCAACGGCGGCCAGGGCGCTGCCGGCAATGCCGCGCATGTTGACGGCGGCGCCGGTGGGCGTGGCGGTGACGCGGGCACCGCGGGCGCTGCGGGGACGGGCCATATTGCTGGTTCATCAGGAGCGGCAGCCAACGGCGGTGGAAATGGCGGCAATGGCGGCGACGGTTACACGGCCACCGTTGCGGGTGCGTCGGGCGGCAAGGGTGGCGCCGGTGGCGACGCCGGTTCGGTCGGTAACGGCGGCCAGGGCGGTGCTGGCGGCAACGGCGCGGCGGGCGCCGCGGGTACTAACGGCGTCAATCCTGGCACCCATGGGAAGAGCGGGCAGGAAGGTGGTTCTGGTGGGAACGGCGGCGTCGGCGGAAAGGGCGGCGCGTTATCCGGAAACGGTGGAGCAGGCGGCCACGGCGGCAAGGGCGCCACGGGTGGCAACGGCGGCAGTGGAGTCGCTGGGGCGGCAGGCGATAGCGCTCAGTACAACAGCGGCTTAGACGGCGGCAACGGCGGCGCAGGTGGAAACGGGGGCAACGGAGGCGCCGGTGGCCACGGAGGCGATGGAGGCGCCGGCGGTACCGCAGTTAACGGCGACGCCGGTACGCACGGTGCCGGTGGCCAAGGTGGCGCCGGAGGCAAAGCTGGCAACGCAGGTGACGGCGGCAAGGGTGGCGACGGGGCGGGTGGTGGCAACAACGTCACGGCGGGCTCCGGTGGCAACGGCGGCAAGGGCGGCGATCGCGGCGCTATAGGAGCTGGCGGGATCGGGGGCCTGGATGTCGACGGCACCCGCGCTGCCAGCGGTGTCGACGGTGCCGCTGCTACCGCTGGCGGCAACGGTGGCGCCGGAGGTGCGGGCGGGCCCGGCTATGGCATCAATGAAATCAATTCTGTCGCGCAGGTGGCTGGTCACGGCGGCAATGGCGGCGACTCGGGCGTGATCGGGAACGGCGGTGCTGGTGGTACCGGTGGAGTCACGTACTCCTATGAGGGCTACACCGGAGGTGCTGGCGGTAACGGTGGAACTGGGAGTGGAGCCGGCTATAGCGGCGGGAACGGTGGCGCTGGCGGCCAAGGCGGTAACGGGCACTTTGATGGCGGTGTTGACTCTGGTCCTGGTGGTGATGGCGGTGCTGGTGGTGCCGGTGGTGACGGCCTCAATGGTGCTAATGGCGGTGCCGGAGGCAAGGGGGGCGATGGTGGTACCGGCTTCAGCAGCGGAGTTGTCGGCGGTACTGGTGGCGCTGGTGGCGCTGGCGGGGCTGGCTACGGCAGCGGCAGTACTGCTGGCGTAGGCGGTGCCGGCGGCAATGGCGGCGGCGGGGGCGGCAGCGACTGGGGTCTCTCTGACGGCGGTACTGGTGGTGCTGGGGGTAATGGTGGCAACGGGGTAGACGGCGCCAAAGCTGCTGCGGGAGGCGCCGGTGGCGAGGGCGGCGAAGGTATAGCCAGCGGCAAGGGCGGCCAGGGCGGGATGGGCGGCGCCAGCAACGGCGGTACAGGCGGTGCCGGAGGACTAGGAGGATCCGGCGGTACCGATTGGACTGGGGGTGGCGGCGGAGGCGGCGGCGGGGGAGCCGGCAACGGTGGGATCGGTGGTGCCGGCGGCGTGGGCGGTGAGGCGGGACAAAGCAGCTGGAGCATCGACGGCAATATCGGTGGCGCCGGTGGGACTGGGGGAACTGGCGGAATGGGCATCGAGGGCGGTGTCGGCGGCGCGGGCGGATCCGGCGGCGCTGGCGGCGTAGGTGTCAATCAAGGCGTTGGCGGTACCGGTGGTACCGGCGGCATTGGCGGTAAGGGCGACGCCAACGCGGCTGGTGGTCAGGGCGGCAAGGGCGGCGATGGCGGCACCGGTAACGGGCGTTACGAATACTTTCCAGGTATCGGCGGCACCGGCGGTACCGGCGGCGGCGGTGGCCAAATTGGCGCGAACGGCGACGGGACCGGCGGCCGCGGCGGCGACGGCGGCACCGGCTTCAACGGTAGGCAGGGCGGTGCTGGCGGCCCGGGCGGCCCCGGTGCGGTCGACGGGACACCGGGTACGGCAGGTGCCCGCGGCCAAGACAGAGACCAATAACCCGCGGCCAAGACAGAGACCAATAAGTCGACTTGACTACTCGTCAGCCATGACAGCTACTGAAGACGCCAGCACCGAGGAACGCCCGTACTCCAACTGGGCCAAGTACCGATCAGAGTGGTGGACACGCTATTTCAGCGATGGGCTCGTTCACTTTTGGCCCCCGGAGCTCGATCAGCTTGAACTCGACGACAACGGTTATCGGTGGATTTCGCGTGATGACGTGTTCCGCATAGCGGCCACCGAATCCGACCACCGCGAGCTGCACACCGCTGTTGCCGCCTACGTGTGGGGGCTGGGCAAGAACGCCTACTCCATAGGGCGGATGGTTCGGGCATTCACCGCCAACGCCGACACGGTCGAGCAGAACCTGCGCACGGCTGCGGCGATCCAGGCCACCGAGGGAACGGTCGCTGCCTACGAAGCGATGCTTCCGGGTGGGGTCGCCAGGACAAAGCACATGGGTCCGGCCTACTTCACCAAGTTCCTGTTCTTCGTCGGCGGGCGTAACCCAGCGGGCGACGGGCTGCGCCCCTTGGTGCTCGACAGTCGCGTCGCCACGGCGCTGCGGGCTCGCGGCATCTTCGATCCAGAGGTCGGCAACGACAGCTGGCCCAGCGAGCTGTATCGCCGCTACCTGGACTACTGCCAACAGCAGAACCCGGATGACCCGGAGGCCGTGGAGGCCGAGCTGTTCACGGAGGGACGGGCTGCGGACTGATCGGGCAGTCGATGAATTTTCCTCGACTGAGTTGGTGCCCCACGGTGTACATCGTCGGTGCGACTGCGCCTTTGGCCAGGACGAGGTCGACTTCTCGTTCGGGGGCCGTATGTCTGTCTCACCTATCAGGTCGGTAGAGCCGGCTCGATCCCTACGCCTGTCGCTAGCGTGAACGTAGTCGTAGCGACGACCGCTATGTTTTCGTCCAGGGCAATGCCTTTGAGGTGTCGGCAGAAGTCGACCATCACCGGCGAGTGAGTCTTGGATGACCGGGGAAAGACCAACTGTGCCGCGATATGCGTCGCCAGGGCGGTTACACCGGATCCGGTGTAGCCGGCGATGACGGTCAATGAGCCGGGCTGAAGTCCGCCGTCGAGCGCTGCATCGATTTCGCGAAAACCTGTAGGCACAGGACCGATCGAACTACTTGGCTGATCGTCTTGGCGTGAGCACATGTGCGGGACCGTAGCGGGCAGGGCTGACAAATCCCGATCGGATATGCCGCGGGATTCATTCGGCCCCCGCGGGTTCCAAACCCGTGCTTACATAGCCGAATGACGGTTGTCGCCAACCCGGAAACCCGAACCCAGCAGTTCGTCAACCTGTTGCTGGCCACCGGTGTCTCGGTCATCTGCTTCTGGGCGTGGACGCTGATCGGTCCGCTGTCGACGCAGTACACCGCCGCGATGAAGTTGAGCACCACCGCCCAGGCGCTGATGGTGGCCACCCCGATCCTGGTCGGCGCGCTGGGCCGGATTGCCACCGGACTGATGACCGACCGCTTCGGGGGCCGCACCATGTTCATCGGGGTCTCGCTGGCTTCGATTGCCCCGGTACTGGTGGTCGGGTATGCGGCCAAGATCGGCTCCTACCCGCTGATGCTGGCGGCGGGGTTCTTCCTCGGTGTGGCCGGCACCGTCTTTGCGATCGGAATCCCGTTCGCCAACAACTGGTTTGCCCCCGAACGCCGCGGCTTCGCCACCGGAGTGTTCGGCATGGGCATGGTGGGTACCGCGGTGTCGGCGTTCTTCACCCCGCGGTTCGTCAGGTGGTTCGGGCTGTTCACCACCCATCTCATAGTTGCGGGGGCCCTGGCGGTTTCGGCGCTGCTGTGTGTGGTGCTGATGCACAACGGCCCGCGCTTCGTGCCCAACACCACACCAGTGCTGCCGAAGCTCAAAGCCGCCGCACGCCTGCGGGTCACCTGGGAGATGTCGCTGCTGTACGGGCTGGTCTTCGGCGGCTTCGTGGCCTTCTGCAGCTACCTGCCCATCTACATCAAGACGGTCTACGACTTCTCCGCGGTCGGCGCGGGGGAGCGCACCGCCGCGTTCGCGCTGGCCGCGGTGCTGGCCCGGCTGCTCGGCGGAACACTGGCCGACCACATCGCGCCCAAGTACGTGGTGTTGGCCTCGCTGGCCGGTATCGCCGTGCAGACACTGATCTCGGTATTCAAACCGCCCGCCGATATCTGGTCGGGTCTGACGTTTCTGCCGCTTGCGGTCGCGCTCGGCATCGGCACCGGCGGGGTGTTCGCCTGGGTGTCGCGCCGTGCCCCGGCCGGTTCCGTCGGCTCGGTCACCGGGATCGTCGCCGCGGTCGGCGGTTTGGGAGGCTACTTCCCGCCGCTGGTGATGGGCGCAACTTACGATCCGGCCCGCAACAGCTACGCGGTGGGATTGCTGCTCCTGGTGGCCACGGCGGTGATCCTGTTCGGCTACACCGCAGTGTATTTGCGCGCGCAAGAACCTATCGCTTCACAATCACCGTCGAGTTGAGGGAGACACGATGACGACAAACGCCGACCCCACCACACCGCGACGTTCCCGGGCGTGGATCACCGGAGCCGCGATCACCGCTCTGCTGGGGCTTTTCTTCGCGTTCGACAGCATCCCCAAGATCCTGGGCGTGCCGTTTGCCCGCGAAGCCACCGAAGCGCTCGGCTTTTCGCCAGACAAGACCGCGGTGATCGGCTGGGTTCTGCTGGTGTGTCTGGCCGTCTTCCTGATCCCGCGCACCGCGGTGCTGGGTGCGCTGGGCCTGACCGCTTACCTGGGCGGGGCGGTCACCATCAACCTGCATGCCGACAAGCCGCTGGCGGGCTTCGTGCTATCCGGGGTATATGTCGGAGTGCTGATGTGGATCGGCCTCATCTTGCGGCGACCGGACCTGTTGCGAGTGTTGGGGCTCCGGCGCGACTGAGCATCTCAACGGGGCGGTAGCTGGTCCAGCAGTTCGTCGAGGAATGCGCCCGCCTCACGCCCGGCCGCCTCGACATCGGCGGCGGCGATCGCCTCCACCAAGCCCCGGTGCCGGATCTGGTCCGCCTCCACCGGTTTCGCGCTCGTCGTGGCCACACTGGCCATGACCACCTCGGTGAGCCCGCAGTACAGCTCGGTCAACACCGGATTGTGCGAGCAGCGGACCACCGCGAGATGGAAATCGGTGTCGGCCCGGACGAAGTCTTCGTGCCGGCCCTGCTGCTGGTGGCTGTCGCGGCGGTGCAACAGCGCGCGCAGCTCGGCCAGATCCTCCTCGGTGCGGGCGGCCGCGGCCAGGCGTGCCCCTTCCACCTCCAGGCAACGCCGCACCTGGAGCACGTCGCGCAGCTGCGGGCCGCACAGCCGACGTACCGCGCCGGACACCTCGCTGGTGGCGCGCACGTAGGTCCCGTCGCCCTGGCGGACCTCCAGGATGCCGCTGTGGGCGAGCGCCCGGACCGCCTCACGCACGGTATTGCGGCCGACGCCCAGCGCTTCAGCGAGCTCTGGCTCGGTGGGGATGCGCGTATCGACCGGCCATTCCCCGCCAGCCACTGAGGCGCGAAGCTGCTCAATCACCTGATCTACCAAGCCGGTGCGGCGGGTGGTGACCAACGGCACAGCATCCTCCCTTCATCCAATCATAGGATGTATGCGATCCTACGTTAGGTGACCCGCACCGCCCGCACTGCGCGCACCGAAACGCTCAGCCAGTACGAGCACGACCTCGAGCTGGAGCTTGAGGGTGCCGCCGAATTCCGGCCCGCGACTATGGCAGCCGGCGGTGCACTGCTGACCGTTGCGGTGGTCTTGACCGCGCTGAACCTGCGTCCCGCGATCACCAGTGTGGGGCCCCTGCTCCCGGAGATGCGTGGAGCATTGGGCACCT
Source organism: Mycolicibacter heraklionensis (assembly GCF_019645815.1). Lineage (NCBI taxonomy): Bacteria > Bacillati > Actinomycetota > Actinomycetes > Mycobacteriales > Mycobacteriaceae > Mycobacterium > Mycobacterium heraklionense. Next base: position 3,361,881 of record NZ_CP080997.1, on the reverse strand, counting down.
CGGACACCTGGGCCGGCGTCCTGACCACGTTGCCCGGTCTGTGTTTCGCCGCCGCCGGGCTGGGTGCGCCGTGGTTGTCGCGGCGGATCGGGCTGGGCCGCACGGTCTCCGCGGCACTGCTCATACTTGTTGCGGGACTGCTGATCCGGGTTTGCGACGGGCCCTTGGTGGTGCTCGGCGGAACACTGGTGGCGACCGCCGGAATCGCGTTGATCAACGTGCTGATCCCGGTGATCATCCGAGGATCCTTCCCGGCACAGGTCGGGCTGATGACCGGGGTCTACACCGCGGCACTGCAAGGGGGAGGAGCGCTGGGCTCCGCCGTCACCCCGGTCCTCGACGACGCGCTGGGCGGCTGGCGCTCAGCCCTGGGCGCCTGGAGTGCGTTGGCGCTGCTGGCCTTGGCGGCCTGGGTGATCGGTGCTCGCGGATTCGACCGGCCCGGGGCCGCCGCGCCCGTGGCCACGGCGAAAGGCCGGTCGCTGCTGCGCAGCAGGCTGGCCTGGACGGTCACGCTGTTCTTCGGTACCCAGTCGTTCCTCGCCTACGTGGTGATGGGCTGGCTGCCCGAGGTGCTGATCGACAACGGAACCAGCGAAACGCGTGCCGGGCTGCTGCTCGGCCTGATCTCGCTGATAGCCGTGCCGATCAGCCTGATCGTCTCTCCGCTGGCCGCCCGTCGCGACAGTCAAAGCGGATGGATCGTCGGGCTGGGTGTACTCGGCATCGCCGGAGTGCTCGGTCTGCTGATCGCGCCGGCGGCCGCACCACTGCTGTGGAGCGTGCTGGTGGGCCTGGGAATGAGCGTGTTCTCGTTGGCGCTCACCGTGATTGCACTGCGAGCCCGCGACGCGCAGGACACCGCGAGCCTGTCGGGGATGGCCCAGGGTTTCGGCTACCTGCTCGCCGGTGCCGGCCCGTTCCTGTTCGGCCTGTTGCACCACGTCAGTGGTGGGTGGACCGTGCCGTGGCTCATGATGCTGGCTGTCTACCTGGTGCAGACGGTGGCGGGTGCGCTAGCGGGGCGCAACCGCTACGTCTGAGCAGCCACCACCGAACGTGCACTGAGACCGGGGATTTCGCGAATTTTTCGGGCTGATTACACGCTCGGCGAACGCTGGGTGCTAGACGGTGCGCAACGACTCGGTGTCGATGACGAAGCGGTAGCGCACGTCGGACGCCAGCACCCGCTCATAGGCGGTGTTGATGTAATCCGGTTCGATGACCTCGATTTCAGGGCGTACGTCGTGCTCGGCGCAGAAGTTCAGCATCTCCTGCGTCTCGGCGATCCCGCCGATCAGCGAGCCCGACACGCTGCGACGCATCCGGACCAGGGGGCCCGGCGGCACCGCCAGGGATCCTTCGGGCATGCCCAATTCGACCAGCGTGCCGTCCAGGGTGAGCAGGTTCAGGTACGCGCCCAGGTCCAGGCTCGCCGAGACGGTGTTCAAGATGACGTCGAAGTTCCCGCGCAGCTGCTTGAACGTCTGCGGGTCACTGGTGGCGTAGTAATGCTCGGCGCCCAACCGCAGGCCGTCCTCCATCTTCTTCAGCGACTGGGACAGCACGGTGACGTCGGCGCCCATCGCCTTGCCGAGCTTGACGGCCATGTGGCCCAGGCCGCCGAGGCCGATGACCGCAATCCGCTTGCCCGGGCCGACATTCCAGTGTCGCAGCGGCGAATAGGTCGTGACTCCGGCGCACAGCAGCGGGGCGGCGGCGTCCAGGGGAATCTCGTCCGGGATGCTCAACACGTAGTTCTCGTCGACGACGATCGCGCCGCTGTAGCCGCCCTGGGTGGGCTGCCCATCGCGGCCGACGCCGGCATAGGTGCCGATCATGCCGCCGCCGGTGCAGTACTGCTCATGTCCGGCCAGGCAGCTGGGGCACTCGCGGCAGGAGTCGACGAAGCAACCGACGCCGACACGGTCGCCCACTTTGAACTTGGTCACCCCGGACCCCACAGCGGTGACCACGCCGGCGATCTCGTGGCCGGGAACCAGGGGGTACTGCGGACGGCCCCACTCGGCTTTGACGGTGTGGATGTCGGAGTGGCAGATGCCGGCGAAGGCGATGTCGAACACGACATCGTGCGGTCCGGGGTCCCGGCGGGTGATGGTGGTCTTGCTCAGCGGGGCGTCGGGCGCGGTGGCGGCATAGGCGGAAACGGTGCTCATAGTGGAGGTTCCTCTTCGGATATGCATCAACTCGTAAAAACATAGCTTAGCAAAGTTATTTGCTGCGAAGCTCGTCCGAATGCGGTGAGTTCGGTCACCGCGGGCGTCGGGAGTAGCGGCGCCGGCTCAGTTGATCGGCGCGTTCACCCAGCGCAGGTCCTCGACCACGCCGCGTGCGGCGACCGGTCCCTGCCCGGCCTGCCACACCTCGTTGTTGACGACGAACACCCGACTGTCCCGGTTGGCCGCCAGCCGTCGCCAGGCGACGCTGTCAAACACCGTCGCTGCCCGGGCCCTCGCCGCCGGTGAGGTAAGGGACACGTAGATGATGTCGCCGTCGGCCGCCGAGAAGTCCGCCCGGCCGGCCAGATCGGCGTCGTTCGCGGGGATCTCGAGGTAGGGCTGGTCGGTGAACCGCTGCAACGGCGGCCGGTCCACCCCGACGGCCTTGAGCACGCTGGCGGCAAAGCCGGACGCCCCGTAGACCCGCACGCTGTTGTCGGTGAGCGCAACCACCGACACCTGGAAGTGGGTCGCGTCGGCGACCTCGCGGGTGTCGGCGGCATCCGCGCTGAACTTCTCGAGCACGTCGTCGGCGGCGCCGGTGCGCGCGGTCGCGGCGCCGACACCGCGCACGTTGTCCTCCCACGCCGCGCCCGGCGCCCCGGTGAACACGGTGGGGGCGATCGCGGCCAGCTCCGCATATCCGGGCGTCAGGCCCTGCGCACCCAGGATCAGGTCCGGGTGTAGCGCGGCGATGGCGTCGGTATCGGGCTTGCTGCGGGAGCCCACGGAAGGGACACCGTGCACTACCGCGCCCAAGTAGGACGGCTGGTTCTCGGAGCCGTCCGGCACCGCGGCGCCGACCACCCGGGACTGCAGACCCAGGGCGCACAGCGTGTCCAGCTGGTCGCCGGAGAGCACCACGATGCGCTCCGCCTGCTCAGGGACCTCGACGCTCGCCGGTTCCACCTCGGCCGCGTTGTGAACCCAGCGCATCGAGGGCCCGGGGTCCGGGTGCGCCGGCTCCGCCGCGCAGGACTCGTCGGGGCGTCGGTCATTGCCGAGCACACCGGCGCCGGCGACCATCGTCGTCGTGGTGGAGATCGAGGTAGGGGACGTTTCTGAGGCATCGCCCGCGCATCCGGCGGCCGTGAGCAAGGTCACGGCAAGCGCTACTGCGGACACCGCCCGCCGGTCCACCCTGGTCACGCCGTGACGTTAACACCCACGGCGGAGCACTCCTCGAGGAGACGAATACGACAGTTTGTAGGAGGCCTATACCGACGGGGCGACGCTCGGGGTTAGGATTCGACCAAGTTTCCCGGGATGCCCATGTTTGGAGGAATCTTGACCGCCGAAGCACCCCCACGCGCAGAACTCGAGGCCAGTCGGCCCTTCCCTGCGTTGATGGGCCCCAAGGGCAGCCTGCTGTACAAGATGATCACCACCACCGATCACAAGCTGATCGGCATCATGTACTGCGTCGCCTGTATGGCCTTCTTCTTCATCGGCGGCCTGCTCGCGCTGCTGATGCGCACCGAGCTGGCGGTGCCGGGCCTGCAGTTCCTCTCCAACGAGCAGTTCAACCAGCTGTTCACCATGCACGGCACGGTGATGCTGCTGTTCTACGCCACCCCGATCGTGTTCGGGTTCTCCAACCTGGTGCTGCCGCTGCAGATCGGCGCCCCGGACGTGGCCTTCCCGCGCCTCAACGCCTTCTCGTTCTGGCTGTTCCTGTTCGGCGCGACGATTGCTCTGGCCGGCTTCATCACCCCCGGTGGCGCTGCCGACTTCGGCTGGACCGCCTACACCCCGCTGAGCGACGCCGTGCACTCGCCGGGCGCCGGCGGTGACCTGTGGATCATGGGCCTGGCCGTCGGTGGTTTGGGCACCATCCTCGGTGCGGTGAACATGATCACCACGGTGGCCTGCATGCGTGCCCCGGGCATGACGATGTTCCGGTTGCCGATCTTCACCTGGAACATCCTGGTCACCTCGATCCTGGTGCTGATCGTCTTCCCGTTGCTGACCGCGGCCCTGTTCGGCCTGGCCGTCGACCGTCACCTGGGCGGGCACGTTTACGACTCCGCCAACGGCGGCGTGATCTTGTGGCAGCACCTGTTCTGGTTCTTCGGCCACCCCGAGGTGTACATCATCGCGCTGCCGTTCTTCGGCATCGTCAGCGAAGTGTTCCCGGTCTTCGCCCGCAAGCCGATCTTCGGCTACGTCACGCTGGTGTACGCGACCCTGAGCATCGCCGGGCTGTCGACCGCGGTGTGGGCGCACCACATGTTCGCCACCGGTGCGGTGCTGCTGCCGTTCTTCTCGCTGCTGACCCTGATGATCGCCATCCCGACCGGTCTGAAGTTCTTCAACTGGATCGGCACCCTGTGGCGGGGTCAGCTGACGTTTGAGACACCGATGCTGTTCGCGCTGGGCTTCATCGTCACCTTCCTGGCCGGTGGTCTGACCGGTGTCATGCTCGCCAGCCCGCCGCTGGACTTCCACGTCAGCGACAGCTACTTCCTGATTGCGCACTTCCACTACGTGCTGTTCGGCACCATCGTGTTCGCGACGTTCTCCGGGATCTACTTCTGGTTCCCGAAGATGACCGGGCGGCTGCTCGACGAGCGGCTGGGGAAGCTGCATTTCTGGTTGACCTTCATCGGGTTCCACACCACGTTCCTGATCCAGCACTGGTTGGGCAACATGGGTATGCCGCGCCGCTACGCCGACTACCTGCCCACCGACGGCTTCACCGCGTTCAACATCGTCTCCACGGTTGGTGCCTTCATTCTGGGGTCGTCGATGATCGCCTTCACCTGGAACGTCTTCAAGAGCTGGCGTTACGGCGAGGTCGTCACCGTCGACGACCCGTGGGGCTACGGCAACTCCCTGGAGTGGGCGACCAGCTGCCCGCCGCCGCGGCACAACTTCACCGAGCTGCCCCGGATCCGTTCGGAGCGTCCGGCTTTCGAGCTGCACTACCCGCACATGGTCGATCGGCTGCGGGCTGAGGCGCACGTCGGCCGTCACCCCGGTGACGAGCTGTACGAACCCGCAAACGCTTGATGAGCCCGGCGGGGGAGAGGCGGCGCCCGGTCGAGCCGGGCGCCCGCTGCGGGTGAGCACGCCCAAGGTGCCGGTGTTGGTCACCGTCACCGGTGTCGATCAGCCTGGCGTGACATCGGCCCTCTTCGAAGTGCTGTCGCGTCACCAGGTGGAGCTGCTCAACGTCGAACAGGTCGTGGTTCGTGGGCGGCTCACGCTGGGCGTCCTGGTGTCCGTAGCGCCGGAGGTCGCCGACGGGACCGCGTTCGCCGACGAGGTCGCCACGGCGATTCACGGCGTCGGTTTGGACGTCACGATCGAGCGCAGCGACGACGCGCCGATCATCGCCGCGCCCTCCACGCACCGGATCGTGGTCCTGGGACGGCCGGTGGCCGCCACGGCGCTGGGGGCACTGGCTCACGAGATCGCGGAGATCGATGCCAACATCGACATGATCCGCGGTGTTTCCGACTACCCGGTGACCGGTCTGGAACTGCGGGTCTCGGTGCCGGTCGGCGCCGCCGGCCGGTTGCAGTCCGCGCTGAGCAAAGTCGCCGCGGAGCAGCAGGTCGACGTGGCGTTCCAGGATGCCAGCCTGTCGCGCCGGACCAAACGCCTGATCGTGTTCGACGTCGACTCCACCTTGATTCAGGGTGAGGTGATCGAGATGCTCGCCGAGCGTGCCGGTGCGGGGGACGCGGTCGCCGCGATCACCGAGGCCGCGATGCGTGGCGAACTGGACTTTGCCGAGTCGCTGCACCACCGGGTGTCCACGCTCGCCGGCCTGCCCGCGCATGTCGTGGACGAGGTGGCCGCACAGATCGAGCTGACTCCCGGTGCCCGTACCACGGTGCGCACGCTTCGCCGTCTCGGTTTCAAGTGCGGAGTGGTGTCCGGTGGCTTCCGGCAGGTGATCGAGCCGCTGGCGGATGAGCTGCAGCTGGATTTCGTGGCGGCCAACGAGCTTGAGATCGTCGACGGCAAACTCACCGGCCGGGTGATCGGTCCGGTGGTCGACCGGGCCGGCAAGGCCGAGTCGTTGCGGGAGTTCGCTTCCCAGGCGGGGGTGCCGCTGGAGCAGACCGTGGCTGTCGGGGACGGCGCCAACGATATTGACATGCTGTCCACGGCGGGCCTGGGTGTGGCGTTCAACGCCAAGCCGGCGTTGCGCGAGGTGGCCGATGCGTCGCTGAGCTACCCCTATCTGGACACGGTGCTGTTTCTGCTCGGCGTCACCCGTGCCGAGATCGAGGCCGCCGACGCCCACGACGGCGTGCTGCGCCGAGTCGAGATTCCGCCGGTCTAGAACAGGGCGCCGACCACGATCAACGGCAGTAGCCCGATGTCGACGGCAAGGGGGATGCCGATGGCATCGAGCAGATTGCCGTCGGCGAGCTCGGACATGAATATCTCGTAGTTGTACTGGGGCAGGGTGAACAGCACTGCGCTGAGCATGTCCAACGGCGGGAAACCGGTGTGCGGCGGGAAGGTTCCGAAGAGGTCCTGCCATGTGGTGGGCACGAAGGACAGCAGCGAGCTTTCGCCGCCTTGGATGGCTTCGCCCGTCTTGAGTAACTCTTCGGCCCAGTCCGGCAGCGAGTAAACGTAGTTGGCTGGGTCCATCAAGGTGTTGAAGGCGTCCGTGATGCCCTTCTGTACACCGTCGAACAAGGCTTGCGGAACTCGTTGCAGGACATCGAGATCCGGCAAGAAACCCACCCCGGTGGGTACGTCGGCGAACCCGGGACTCCAGCCGTGCTCGATGTTGCCGTAGCCCAGGTTCACCAGCACTTCCAGGGGCGGCCCCAGCAGGTCGGCCATCGGCGGGCCGACGTACGGCAGCGCTTCCAGCGGCGCGAGCAGGGGCAGGGTGCCGGCCGGGATCATGTAGTAGTCGGTCAGGACGTCATCGGAGGAGGTCGGCAGTTCGATCGCGTTTGCGATGTCCTCGGGAGTGACCCCCAGGTAGGTCGTGTGCTCGAAGATGATGCCCATCGCCGCGTTGAGGGTGGACAAGAAGTTGAGCGGATACTGCGGGAAGTCGGCAAAGCCGTCGTATTCGTGGGTGTAGACGGTGGTGGGGAACAGATCTGCCGGCTGTGGGCCACTGAAGGTCAGCCCCAGGCTGGGGATTTCCGTGTGGACACCGGCCGGCAGGTCGAAGCGGGACAGCATCCCGCCGTTGGGCAGGCTCTCGTCACCGATCAGCACGAAGTGCACGTAGTCGCTGGGCACGTCATCATCGGCGAGCCGCTGCATCAGCAACGAGGAAATCACCGCGCTCTGCGACCAGCCGAACACCACTACGGGGTTCTCGGCGTTGACCTGACCTCCGACGATCTGTCGCAGGATCTCCAGCTCCAGGATCTGGCTGCCCTCGGCGGCCGACTGGTCGAAGGTCCCGGTGAACGGGCCCAGGAAGGGGTACAGCGCCTCGGGGGTGCTCACGATCTGGGTGGTGCCGGTGAAGCCCAGCGGTGCCAGGTAGAGCTCGTTGACCATGTCCGCGTAGGTCTGCCCCGGTGTCGGCATGCCGCTGCCGCCCATGATCAGAGCCGTTCCGCTGCCCAAGGGTGAATCGGCGCCGGTGAGCTGTGGTGCCGGGACCGCGGCGTCCGCCGGAGCGGGGGAGGCGAGCAGGCCGGCACCGACAAGGCCGACCGCGAGAACGCCGGGAATACGGAACACGAAGCCCCCTGAACCAAAACCTAAGGATTAGTGAGCGTCAACCGTGGCAAACATTACAACAATGCATCTTCGTGGCGGTATGGAGAAGATCGCCCGGAAATGTTCTCGGGCTAGCGGCACCCCGGTCGGTCGCCGCGGGGCCCGGATACGGCACGATAGGGCCGTGCCCGATACCGGACGTCCCACTCCCGCAACCGGGGCCGATCAGGATCTGTTGATCCACTTCGAGGGCATTTCGCTGTGCCGCGACGGGCGCACTTTGGTGGGGCCGCTGGACTGGTCGGTCGAACTCGACGAACGCTGGGTGATCATCGGACCCAACGGGGCGGGCAAGACGTCGTTGTTGCGGATCGCCGCCGCCACCGAACATCCGTCCTCGGGCGTCGCCTATGTGTTGGGCGAACAGCTGGGCCGGGTCGACACCACGGAATTGCGAGCCCGCGTGGGCTTGAGTTCCTCGTCGATCGCGCAGCGGATACCGGGTGGGGAAACGGTCAGCGACCTGGTGATCTCGGCCGGCTACGCGGTGCTGGGACGGTGGCGGGAACGCTACGACACCGTCGACCATGAGCGGGCGATCGACTTGTTGGAGAGCCTGGGCGCCGAGCACCTGGCCGACCGCACCTACGGCACTTTGAGCGAAGGCGAGCGCAAACGGGTGCTGATCGCCCGCGCATTGATGACCGACCCGGAGTTGCTGCTGCTCGACGAGCCGGCGGCCGGTTTGGACTTGGGCGGGCGTGAGGAGCTGGTCGCCCGGCTGGGGGATCTGGCCGCCGACCCGGACGCACCGGCCATCGTGCTGGTCACCCACCATGTCGAGGAAATCCCGGTCGGCTTCAGCCACTGCCTGCTGCTGGCCGAGGGGCGCGCGGTGGCCGCCGGCCTGCTCGACGACGTGCTCACGGCCGAGAACCTGTCGGCCACGTTCGGCCAGTCGATCTCACTGGATGTCATCGACGGGCGCTACTTCGCGCGCCGGACCCGGAGTCGAGCAGCCCACCGGAGGCGCGCATGAACGAACCCCAGCCACCACCCTTGCCGACGCGACCTGCCGCGACGGTGATGTTGGTCCGTGCGGACACCCCCGGCGGGCAGGGCCTCGACGTGTTCCTGATGCGTCGCCACGCCGCGATGGAGTTCGCCGCCGGGGTGATGGTGTTTCCCGGCGGTGGAGTCGACGACCGTGACCGCAGCACCGAAATCGCCTGGCACGGGCCGGAGCCCACGTGGTGGGCGCAACGTTTCGGAGTGGACGTCGACCTGGCCGCGGCACTGGTGTGCGCTGCCGCGCGCGAGACTTTCGAGGAATCCGGGGTGCTGTTCGCCGGCCCCGCCGACGATGCGGACCGGGTTGTCTCCGATGCGTCGGTGTATGCCGACTCCCGGCGAGCGCTGAATGCCGGCGAGCTGTCGTTCGGCGACTTTCTGCGCACCGAGAATCTGGTGCTGCATGCCGAGCTGTTGCGGCCGTGGGCGAACTGGGTGACTCCGGAGGCCGAGCGCACCCGCCGCTACGACACTTACTTCTTCGTGGGTGCGTTGCCGGTCGGGCAGCGAGCGGACGGCGAGAACACCGAATCCGACCGCGCCGGCTGGCTTACGCCCGAAGCCGCGATCGAAGACTTCGCAGCCGGGAACAGCTTTTTGCTGCCGCCGACATGGACACAGCTGGATTCGCTCATCGGCCGCAGCATCGAGGCCGTGATGGCGGTGGAACGTCAGATCGTGGTGGTGCAGCCGGACCTGGCTCGCCGCGGCGACAACTGGGAGATCGAGTTCTTCAACTCCGACCGTTACAACGCAGCGCGCGGGAAGCGTTGGGTCTGATGAGCGAATTCGTATCGGTGCACTCCTCGACCGACGAGCCCGGGGTGGCCACCCTGGTGGTCTCGCGGCCGCCGACCAACGCCATGACCCGACAGGTCTACCGGGAGATCGCCGCGGCTGCTGCCGAGGTGTCGGCGCGCGACGACGTCGCCGCCGTGGTGTTGTACGGGGGCCACGAGATCTTTTGCGCCGGTGACGATGTGCCCGAACTGCGCACGCTGATCGCCGCGGAGGCACAGGTGTTCGCCCGCGTGCGCCACGACGCCGTCCAAGCGGTGGCGGCCATCGGAAAACCGACGGTGGCAGCGATCACCGGTTACGCGCTGGGCAGTGGTCTGGCGCTGGCGCTGGCCGCGGATTGGCGAATCAGCGGCGACAACGTCAAGTTCGGCGCCACCGAGATTCTGGCCGGCCTGGCCCCCGACGGCGGTGGTCTGGCTCGCCTGGCCCGAGCGATCGGTGCGAGCCGCGCCAAGGAATTGGCATACAGCGGCCGGTTCTTCGATGCCGAAGAGGCGCTGGCTCTGGGTCTGGTCGACGAGATGGTGGCCCCCGACGGCGTCTACGACGCAGCCGTCGGCTGGGCCCGCCGATTCGTCGACACCCCGGCGCAGGCGCTGGCCGCGGCCAAGGCATCGATCGACTCCATCGAGACCGAGCGTCCGGCCGAGCGCGCCGCCGCTGACCAACGCCGCTACGGCGAGCTGTTCGCGGCCGGTATCGGGCCCACGGAGAACGGTCGTGAGGCGCCACGCCAGAACGACTTGGGCGAGTGACGGTTTCTTTTCACATTTTTATCAGCTAACGTCCAGTCAGCGGCGAAGGCCGCCTCGATGCCGGCGTTAGGAACACACCATGCAGTCAGCTGCCCTCCGCCCCTGGACCACCGCGGCCGTCGCCTTGCTGGGTGCGGGTGCCATTGCGGCCGGTCCGGTCGTGATGCCGCAGGCCGGTGCGGTTGCGGTCGACATCCTGCTGGCCGCCCAGGACATCACGCTCGACCTGGTGCGCCACGGCCAGTCGGTGGACAACGCCGAGGGCATCTTGGGCACCCTTCCGCCGGGCGCTCCGCTCACCGAACTCGGGGAGCAGCAGGCCGCCTACCTTGCCGACGACGCCAACCCGCTGCACCTTGCCGCCCCCGACTTCTACAGCGGGATCTACGCATCCGAGTTCCTCCGCGCGCAGGAAACCGCCGGCGGGTGGCTGAGCGCCGCAGGCGCTCCGGACACACCGCTGACGATCCTCGCCGGGCTCAACGAGATCAATGCGGGATGGTTCGACGGGCAGGACCTCAACATCCTCACCGAGATCGCCTACGCCCTACCGACGTTCCTGTGGGCCTTGGGTCAGTACTGGGTGCCGATGCTGGGATCCACGATCGACCCCAACGGGGTGGCTTTCAACGATCGCGTCTCCGACGCGATCGACGCCATTTACAACAACACCGTCTCCGACCCGGAGGGCTCGCTGAGCGACGTAGCGTTCGCCCACGCCGGCACGATCGCGATCTGGACGTTGATGAACGTCAAGAACCCCGACTTCGGGCTGGTCCTCTCCGAACTACTCGAGACTCACACTCCGCTGGACAACACCGGCCAGGTCGTCATCGAAGGCAACCCCACCGACGGCTGGACGCTGGTCAGCTGGGGCGGTCACGAGGTCTCGGCGACCCCGGACCTGCTCACCGGGCTCTTCGTCGACTGGCGGGACTTGAACGTCGCGCCGCAGATCGCGACGTGGCACATCCTGGAGGCGCTGCAGGGCGGGGACCAGGCCGAAATCGCGGCCGCCCTGCAGACCGGGTTCGACCAGGTCCTCGGGGCCATCACGGCGTTCCCGCAGGCCGTGATCGACACCATCACCGGCGCGCTGAGCGGCTAGCGCGCTGTCGCATGAACCCGGCGGTTCAGCGAGGCTCGACGGAGGAGAGGCGACGCTGGGACCGCCGCATGAATCCAGCGGATTAAGCATTGACATAGGAAAACCAACGGGATATTTTCAGCGAAGTATTGCGCTACGCGTCGGAGCGTAACGGAAGCTACGGACTCGCTGAAGGAGAAGGTCATGCACCACACTCGCCCGTGGATCACCGCCGGAGTCGCCCTCGTTGGTGCTGGCCTCGTTGCTGTCGGCCCGGTGGCTCCGATAGCCGGGCCGCTGCCCGCCGTCCATTTGCCGAACATCCAGCTGACCGCAACGGACATCCTGCTCGATCTGGTCCGGCACGGGCAATCGACGGAGAACGTGACGGACTACATCGGGACGACGGCGCCGGGTGCTCCACTGACTGAACTCGGCGAGCAGCAGGCGATCACTGTCGGCGAGCAGCTGTACAACGGCGGCGACAACGACATCGCCCGCGTCTACGCCTCGGACTTCCTGCGGGCCCAGCAGACGGCGTGGTCGCTGGTCCAGTTGCTGCTGGGCAACAACAACTACGACCAGATCCCGGGAGGCCCGACCCCGCTGCTCGACCCGAGCCAGATCCTGTCCGGGCTCGGTGAGATCAATGCCGGGTGGCTGGAAGGACAGAGCGGCACCCTTCCCGGCCTCCTCTATCTCCTGCCCACCATCGCGTGGATGACCGGGGCATACTGGGTGCCGATGCTGGGTTCGAGCATCAACCCCAACGGGATGGCGTTCCAGGACAACTACAGTGGCGCCATTCAGACCATCTACGACGCCAGTACGGCAGACCCCGACAGCACCGGGACCGACGTGGCATTTTCGCACGGCGCGGCGATCATGGCGTGGACGATGATGAACGTCAAGAACCCCGATTGGGGGCTGTTCTTGGAGACGCTCGCCGGTGACCGCGGGCTCCCCAACACCGGCCAGGTCGTGGTCGAAGGCAACCCGACCGACGGCTGGACGCTGGTCAGCTGGAATGGAACAGAGGTGGCGGAGAACCCGGGCCTGCTCACCGGGCTGTTCGTCGACTTCCGTGACCTGGTCACCGCGCCACAGATGGCGAGCTGGCACATCTGGGAAGCCCTACTGGGTGGCGACCCCTCCGAGATCCTCGCTGCGTTGCAGACCGGCTTCAGCGACGTCTTCTCGGCGCTCGTAGAGTTCCCGCAGGCGGTGTTCGACACCATCACCGGTGCCCTGGGCGATGTCGCGGGTAGCGGCGCAGGCGATGTGCTGGGCGACGCGCTGGCGTCCTTGGCGGCCTGAGTCACAGCAGCAGCAGCCAAGCCGGGCGCGGCGTTTCCCCTCGCTGCGCCCGGCTTCGCGCTGCAGAGAGCACCGCTGTGCCGATGGCGGTGACCTGCAGCGCCCGACTTCGTCGTGCTCGCAGTCCCCGCTAGGCTGACCTACCATGACCAGTACGGACCCGACGCCGAACCCGCACGCCACCGCCGAACAGGTGGAGGCGGCTCGGCACGACAGCAAGCTCGCCCAGGTGCTCTACCACGACTGGGAGGCCGAGCAGTACGACGAGAAGTGGTCGATCTCCTACGACGAGCGCTGCATCGACTACGCCCGGGGCCGCTTCGACGTGATCGTGCCTGCTGCCGACCGGGACAAGCTTCCGTATGACCGGGCGCTGGAACTCGGCTGCGGCACGGGGTTCTTCCTGCTCAATCTGATGCAGGCCGGGGTGGCGCGGCGCGGCTCGGTCACCGACCTTTCGCCCGGCATGGTCAAGGTCGCCACCCGCAACGGCCAGGCCCTCGGACTGGACGTCGACGGGCGGGTCGCCGACGCCGAGGGCATCCCGTATGAGGACAACACCTTCGACCTGGTGGTCGGCCACGCGGTGCTGCACCACATTCCCGACGTCGAACTGTCGCTGCGCGAGGTGGTCCGGGTGCTCAAGCCCGGCGGCCGGTTCGTCTTCGCCGGCGAGCCCACCACGGTCGGCAACTTCTACGCCCGCCGGCTGGCCGACCTGACCTGGAAGACCACGGTCGCCGCGATGAAGCTGCCCGGGATGGGCTCCTGGCGTCGGCCGCAGGAGGAGCTGGACGAGAACTCGCGGGCGGCCGCCCTGGAATGGATCGTGGACCTGCACACCTTCGAGCCGAGCGATCTGGAGCGGATGGCGACCAACGCCGGCGCGGTCGATGTGCGCACCGCCAGCGAAGAGTTCACCGCCGCCATGCTGGGCTGGCCGGTGCGGACCTTCGAGTCGACGGTCCCACCGGGCAAGCTCGGATGGGGCTGGGCGCGGTTCGCCTTCCGCAGCTGGACGGCCTTGAGCTGGGTGGACGCCAACGTGCTGAGCCGCGTGGTGCCCAAGGGCTGGTTCTACAACGTGATGGTCACCGGGGTTAAGCCGTCCTAGAGTTCCGCACCGACGACGTCGGCTACCTGAGCTCGCCGGTCGGTGTTGCCGCCCTGGCCGAGGTCGCGGGCTTCGCGCTGACCGACGCCACCCGGCTGGCCGACATCGCCGCGCTGCGCGGCCGCTTCGGCGAGCGGACAGCCGCGCTGGTCGAGACCGTCCTGTTGCGCCGGCGTGCCGCGGCCAAGCTGGCCGAGCTGGCCGAGACGTCGGGTTGGCTGTTCACCGACGAGGCGCTGCAGCAGGCCAGTGCCGCACCGGTGGCACGGCATCGGGCCCGCCGGATCGCAGCCGCGGCACCGGGTGCCGTCGTGCATGACGTGACCTGTTCGGTCGGTACCGAGCTGGCGGCGCTGTCGGAGGTGTCGGATCGGGTTCTGGGCAGCGACCTGGACCCCGTGCGGCTGGCGATGGCGCGCCACAACGTGAGCGGGGCCGCCGTTGTTCGCGCGGATGCGCTGGCGCCGGTCAGCCGCGACACGGTGGTGCTGGCCGACCCCGGCCGGCGCGGCGGCGGGCGGCGTCGTTTCGACCCGACCGACTACCAGCCCGCCCTGGACCGGTTGCTCGACGTCTACCGCGACCGTGACGTCGTGGTAAAGGTCGCTCCCGGAATCGATTTCGACAAGGTTGGGCTGCTGGGGTTTCAAGGCGAGATCGAAATCACCTCGTGGCGCACGTCGGTGCGAGAAGCCTGCCTGTGGTCGCCCGGCCTGGCCGAAACCGGGGTGCGCCGGCGGGCAACGATCCTGGACCGCGACGAGCAGATCACCGACGCCGAACCGGCCGACTGCGACGTGCGGCCGGCGGGGCGCTGGCTCATCGACCCCGACGGGGCGGTGGTGCGGGCCGGCCTGGTCCGCCAGTACGGCGCCCGGCACGGGCTGTGGCAGCTCGACCCCGATATCGCCTACCTGTCCGGTGACCAGCTGCCGGACGGGGTGCGCGGATTCGAGGTACTCGAAACGCTGGCCTACAACGAAAAACGCCTTGGTCAGGCGCTGGCGGCCCGCGACTGCGGTGCCCTGGAAATCCTGGTGCGGGGCGTACGCGACGTGCAGGCCGATCCCGACGGTCTGCGCCGCCGGTTGCGGCTGCGCGGGTCACAGGCCCTGTCGGTCGTGATCACCCGGGTCGGGACGGGGCCGGCGGCGCGGGCTATTGCGTTCGTCTGCCGTCCGTCGCGGTGAGGCGCCCGGTAGGCTGTCGTCTTCGGGGCCATTCCTGCTTGCTGCGGCAAGGCGAGACAAAGCGAGACAAACCGACAATGCGCATTCTGGTGGCCGCCCTGTTGGCGGGCGGTGCAGTGGGCAGCTGGCTGGGTATGACCGGTATCCCCTCGGCGGGCGCGGTCTCGCCCTGTGCCGAACTGGGCGGCACGCTCGAGTCCGGGCAATGCCACGTGCACTCGTCCAACGCCAACTACACCCTGGACATGCGATTTCCGGTCGACTACCCCGACCAGCAGACTTTGACCGACTATCTGGTTCAGAACCGCGACGGGTTCTTGACCGTGGCCAAGTCACCCGGATCGCGGGACATGCCCTACGAAATGGATGCCACGTCCGAGCAGCACCGTTCGGGTCAGGCCCCCAAGGGCACCCAGAGCGTCGTGTTGAAGATCTTCCAAGACCTCGGCGGCCCCCAACCGTCGACCTGGTACCAGTCGTTCAACTACGACCTGGCGACCCGTAAGCCGATCACCTTCGAGACCCTGTTCGCGCCCAACAGCAAGCCGCTGGAAGCGATCTTTCCGGTGGTGCAGCGCGACCTTGAGCGCCAGACCGGAGTGCCGGCAATCCTGATCTCGTCGGGCTCGGGGATGGACCCGGCGCACTATCAGAACTTCGCCATCACCAACGACGACGTGATCTTCTACTTCGCGCCGGGCGAGCTGCTGCCGATGAGCTCCGGCGCCACCTCGGTGAAGGTGCCGCGCACGGCGATCCCGCCGCTGGCCATCTGACTCCGCTACGCGGGGGCGAAGCTGAACACCTGACCGGCGCTGGTGGCGACCGCCACCCGCCGGTCATTGCCGACCGACACCCCCACCGGAAACCCGCGAGCTTCGGGCAGCGGATAGCTGTTGATGGTGTGGCCGTCGGCCGGGTCGAACACCAGCAGCGACAGACCCGCCGGGCCGAGACTGGTGCCGGCGACCACGGTGTAGCCCACCTTGCCGGCCAGACTCGACGAGGACAGCGGCACGGTGTCCTCGCGGCGCCACACCTGCTCGGCGTAGTCACCGCGGTCGGTGAACGCGACCAGTTCGGTGTCGGGACCACCGCCGGAGACGATCAATCCACCGGGCGTGACCGCCGGTGGTGTTTGGGCCAGGAACTTCAGCGGCACGGACCATTTCGCTTTGCCGTCGGCGGCGTTGATCGCCCACAGGCGTTGGTCGCGTCCGTTGACGTAGACCGTCGAACCGTCGGCGGACAGCACCGGGCTGGCCAGCACCCCGGCCGCGACCGCGTCGCTGCTCCACTCCTGGGTGAGCAGCGGGACGCCGCCCGGGTGGTATTTGAGGCCGACCAACCCGGACTCCTTGGCGCCCGGCTGCCACAGGCTCACCACCGCGATGTTGCTCTCCGGGGAGAAGGCCGGTGCGGCGGCGACCGGGCAGTCCGGTCGGGCGGCGGCGCAGTCGGACAGGCCGCGCCGGAAGTCGGTCGGATCGATACCGTCCACCAGGTCCAACGGGGTGCCGACGACGGCGCCGCGGTGCGCGTCGAAAACCAGCACCTGACCCAAGTGGGTCACCACCAGCAGCAGGCCGTCGCCGACGATCCGCGGCGTTGAGGGCATACCGATCACCGGTGCACGCCAGCGGATCCACTGGGTGGGCGGAAACGACAGCATGGCGCCCGGCTGGCCCACATAGACGTTGTCGAAGCCGTCGATGAGCGGGCCGAAGAACCCGCCGCCCTGATGCAGCCGAGTGCACCAGCGTTGCCGGCCGCGGTCGGCGTTCTCCCACTGCATCAGTGAGCAGCCGGCCTCGGTCTGAGCGTTGAGCATCATCCAGCCGTGGACGCCCAGGGCGGGCTGGGCTCCCAGCTCACCTTTGACCGAGCGGATCCAGTCCAGTTGCAGGTCGCTGGCTCCCGCGGTGGCGGTGTGACTGCTGTTGGCGGCATCGGCGTACTGGGCCGGCCAACCCGGCGCTGGCGCGGCCTGCACCCACGAATCGGTATTGGCGCAGCCGCTCAGGGAGCCCGCCACCACCACCATGGCGATTCCGGCCAGGACACCACGTCGCCGCAACACAGTGGCAATCCCCAATCCTCGGCCGGGTGTGTGAACGAGTCCAGGTGAGGGTAGCGCGTGGCAAGAACGCGCTCGCGTAGGCTTTCCGGCCATGACGACGATGTGGGGCGCTCCAATCCACAAACGCTGGCGGGGTTCGCGGCTGCGGGACCCGCGCCAGGCCAAGTTCCTCACGCTGGCCTCGCTGCGCTGGGTGCTGGCCAATCGGGCCTACACGCCGTGGTATCTGGTGCGCTACTGGCGGCTGCTGAAGTTCAAGCTGGCCAACCCGCACATCATCACCCGCGGCATGGTGTTCCTGGGCAAGGGCGTGGAGATCCAGGCCACCCCGGAGATGTCGCACATGGAGATCGGCCGGTGGGTGCACATCGGCGACAAGAACACCATCCGGGCGCACGAAGGTTCGCTGCGATTCGGCGACAAGGTGGTGTTGGGACGCGACAACGTCATCAACACCTACCTCGACATCGAGCTGGGGGACTCGGTGCTGATGGCCGACTGGTGCTACGTCTGCGACTTCGACCACAAGATGGACAACATCGACGTGCCGATCAAGGACCAGGGCATTATCAAGAGCCCGGTGCGGATCGGCCCGGACACCTGGATCGCGGCCAAGGTCACCATCCTGCGCGACACCAGCATCGGCCGCGGCTGCGTCCTGGGTGCTCACGCGGTGGTCAAGGGCGTCATCCCGGACTATTCGATCGCGGTGGGGGCTCCGGCCAAGGTGGTCAAGAACCGCAAGCTGGCCTGGGAGACCTCGGCCGCCGAGCGCGCCGAGCTGGCCGCCGCCTTGGCCGATATCGAACGTAAGAAGGCCGCGCAGGGCTGAGTCGTGTGGTGACGCGACCGCGGGTGGTCATAGCGGGGCTGGGCGACAGCGGCGTTCTGACCGCGATCCGGCTGGCCAAGTACGCCGACGTGGTCGGCATTTCGGTGAAGCCCGCCCTGGTGAGCGGCCAAGAGCTGGGCGTACGGCTGTCTCGCCCACGCGATTGGGCGCGCGACTACTGGTTGCCGTTCGACCGGTTCCCGCGGCTGGACGCGGTGCGCACCGTGCACGGCGCGGTGACCGGCGTCGATCTCGAGGCCAGAGCAGTGACCGTCTCGTGTGCCGACGGCGTGACCCGCGATGAGCCCTATGACGCCCTGATCATCGCGACCGGGGTCAGCAATGGCTTCTGGCGCCAGCCCACGACGCAGTCAGCCGGTGACGTCGCCGCGGAGCTGTCCGCCGCTCACGACCGGCTGGCCACCGCCGGATCGGTCATCGTCGTGGGCGGCGGCGCCGCGGCGGTGAGCAGCGCCGCCAACATCGCCCGCGCCTGGCCGGACAAACGGGTCGACCTGTATTTCCCGGGGCAGCGCCCGCTGCGTGAGCACCATCCCCGGGTCTGGGCCACCGTCGAGCGCCGGTTAGCCGACGCCGGTGTGGGGCTCCATGCCGAACACCGTGCGCTGGTGCCCGAGGGGTTCGGCTGCGACCGCATCACCGATGACCCGGTTCGCTTCAGCACCGGTCAGGACCCGGCATCGGCTGACGCGGTGCTGTGGGCGATCGGAAAGGTGCGACCCAATACCGACTGGTTACCGGCCGAGGTGCTCGACGACGGCGGCTTTGTCCGAGTGCTGCCCGACCTGCGGGTGCCTGGACATCCCGATGTGTTCGCGATCGGCGACGTCGCGGCGACCGACCCGTTGCGCAGCTCGGCCCGCAACCGGGCGGACGGCCTGCTGGCCCATAACGTGCGGGCCGCCCTCACCGGCCGGCCGCTACGGCGCTACCGGCCACCCACAAGGCGTTGGGGTTCGGTGCTGGGGGTGCAACCCGAGGGCCTGGAGGTGTTCGCGCCGTCGGGGTGGGCGTTCCGGTTTCCGGCCTGGTCGATCGAGCGGGTGCTGCTTCCCTGGATCGTCCGGCGGGGCATCTATCGCGGCGTGCGCCCCAACGACCCGCTGAAAACTGCCACAATCGAGTCATGACGACACCGGCATTCTCCGATGTGTACCGGGAAAAGTACTTACTGCTCACGACGTTCACCAAGGACGGCAAGCCCAAACCGACCCCGGTGTGGGGTGCGCCCGTCGGGGACAAGCTCTTGGTCATCACCGACGACGGGTCGTGGAAAACCAAGCGGATCAAGAACACTCCGCGGGTCACCATCCAAAAGTGCGGAGCCCTGGGCAAACCCAAAGGCGATCCCGTTGAGGCGGTGGCCCGGGTCCTGCCCAAGTCCGAGACCCGGCGGGTCTACGACGCCGTCGTCAAGCGGTACTGGTGGCACGCCTGGTGGTTCGTCCCGCACTCGCTGGTGCGCGGTGGAATAGACAAGGTGCACATCGGCCTGGAAATCACCGCGGTACCTGCGAGCAGCTGACCCCGCCTGGCGTTCTCAGGCGAACTCGAGGAGCGTGTAGGCGCCTCGCAAGTTCTTCGTGGGTCCCCACTGCCAGAAGGCCGGAAACAACGTTCCGAAGAACAGGCCACGCCCTTTCGGTATCGGCACATCGTGCACCGCGCTGATGCCCGGCACCGTCTGTGCCAGCCCGGCGAGCTGACGCGGCGACAGGCTGAACGGCATCGGGGGCACGCGATAGTGTCTGGATGAACGCATCCCGCGCGGCGCCAGTCTCTTGACCAGGGTCGGTGGGAGGTCGAAGAACATCTGACCGCCGGGGAAGCGTTCGGCGCACGCCGCGATGAGGTCCATCGCCTGGTGCGGCTGCAAATACATCAACAGACCTTCGGCGGTGATGAAGACGCCGGCACTGGAGTCGACCTGCGCCATCCAGCTGTAGTCCAACGCCGACTGCGCGAGGTTGGTGATGCGCGGTGACATCGGCAGCAATCGTTCGCGAAGCCGCATCACCGGCTCCAAATCCACTGACACCCAATGAAATCGCGGATCGGGCAGGGCAGCGTTCAAGCGCCAGAAGCTGGTTTGGAAGCCTTCGGCAAGCGCGATGACCGTCGCATCAGGGTGCTCACGCAGATACGTCATCGCACATCGATCAACGGCCAGCGACCGCAACGCCATCTCCTGGCCACGACGTCCGAACTTGTCGAAGTCGAACGCGATGGACTCGACGAGTCGAACAGCCTCCGGGTCATCGATGATCGCGTTGGAGTGTCCGGCCTGATACGCCCGTCCGTTGAGCGTCATCAGGGCGGTTTCCGAAACTCCATTCAGCGCACGGGCGTCGACTTTGGATTCGGCTGGGCGGTCCATCGCGCCCATGGTATCGGAGAAAACCGTTGGGCCGGGCTGTCCCAGCTAGGGTTTCAGCGCCGGCAGCACCCGTTCGACCAGCAGCCGCAGGCTTTCCCAGCCCTCGTCGAGCGGCAGCCCGCCGATCAGCGGGTGTAGGGTCACCCCGGTGCGGCCGCTGCGGCACTGCGCGACGAGCTCGTCGGGGGTGAGCACCTCGACCTTGGCGGACGCACGCAGCTCGGCAACCGTCGCGGTCGGACTCTCATTGGGGCGAGGCACCTCCGCCACCGCCCACGAACTGTATTCGGTTGCCTCGTGCAGGAAATACTCACCACATCGGGCCCACGCCGCCTCTGGGTCGGTGGTCAGATGCGTCACCGTGTTGCCGTTCTCGGGACTGAACACGAAACCCTGTTTGCCGTGACGCGCCAGTTCATCCCGGTACACCGCTTCGATCTCGGGCATCGGCATCGGCGGCGAGAACGGCAATCCGAACCGGGCCGCTCGGCGGGCGGCCGCGGCGCTCATCCCGCCGATGAAGAACACCGGATGCGGTTTGGTGTACGGCTTCGGCGTCACTTCGATCAACTGGCCGTGGTACTCGAAAGGCTCGTCGCCCCAGGACTTGAGCAGCACATCGAGGCATTCGTCCATCAAGCGGCCGCGTCGCCGGAAGTCCTTACCCACGGCGTGGTATTCCGCTGGGCGGTAACCGATTCCGGCGACGAAGCTGACCCGCCCGGCGGACAGGTGGTCGAGCACCGCGATGTCCTCGGCGAGGCGCACCGGGTCGTAGAGCGGTATCAGCAGTGCGTTGATGCTGATGCGGATGTTGGTGGTGCACCCCGCGACGGCAGCGGCCAGCAGCAGCGGCGCAGGCAGCCAGCCGGTGGCCGCAAGATGGTGCTCTTCGCAACCGATCGCGGTGACTCCGTGGGTGTCGGCATAGGACGCCATCTCCAACGCCGCCCGGTACCGGTCGGCATCTCCGGCGCCGGGGGCGTTCGTCATATTCAGGCGTAGGGCGCTCAGTAGTGGCATGGGATTGACCGGTCACCTCCTGGGCGTCACCGTAGCGTACGAAATGATCAATCGATTGATTATGTCGGCGTCCCGCCGTTAGCCTAGGCACTGTGACCGGTCCGCTGACCCCGCTGCTGATCGACGGCGCGCTGGTCGCTGGTGGTGGGGGCGCCTTTCCCACCATCAACCCAGCCACCGAAGAACCCCTCGGTGCGGCCGCCGACGGCGACGCCGCCGACCTCGATCGCGCCATCGACGCCGCCCGCACCGCGTTCGATTCCTCGGACTGGGGCCGTGACACCGCGTTGCGCGTGCACTGCCTGCGGCAACTACGCGATGTGCTCAACGACGAGATCGAGACGCTGCGGGAGATCACGATCGCCGAGGTCGGCGCGCCGCGTTCGCTGACCTACCGCGGCCAGCTGCAGACCCCGGTGGACGACCTGGGTTTCCCGGCCGCCACCGCGGAGAGCTATCCGTGGCAGGCGGACCTGGGGGTGGCGGCTCCGATGGGGATCACCACCGCCCGCACCCTGGTGCGGGAGCCGTTCGGCGTGGTCGGAGCGATCACCCCGTGGAACTTCCCGCACCAGGTCACCTTCGCCAAGATCGGGCCGGCGCTGGCGGCGGGCAACACCGTCGTCCTCAAACCGGCGCCCGACACCCCTTGGTGCGCAGCCGAAGTTGGCCGGATCATCGCCGAGAAGACCGACTTTCCGCCGGGGGTGGTCAACATCGTCACCGCGTCCGACCACCGCATCGGAGCCCGGCTCGCCGAGGATGTCCGGGTCGATGTGGTCTCCTTCACCGGCTCGACGGCAACCGGGCGCTCGGTGATGACCGCTGCCGCACAGACCATCAAGAAGGTCTTCCTGGAACTGGGCGGCAAGTCGGCATTCGTGGTCCTCGACGACGCCGACCTGCCCGCCGCCTGCACGGCCGCCGCGGCGACGGTGTCGATGCACGCCGGGCAGGGCTGCGCACTGACCACCCGCCTACTGGTTCCGCGGGAACGCTACCGCGAGGCACTCGACGCGGTGGCTGCCGCGATGTCGCAGATCGCGGTGGGTGACCCCAACGACCCGAAAACACTGTGCGGACCGCTGATCTCGGCCAAGCAACGCGATCGGGTGCAGTCCTATCTCGATTTGGCGATCGCCGAAGGCGGAACATTCCACTGCGGCGGTGGCCGACCAGCGGGCCTGGACCGGGGCTTCTTCATCGAGCCGACGGCGATCGCCGGGCTGACCAACGATGCTCGGGTGGCCCGCGAGGAGATCTTCGGACCGGTGCTGGTCGTGCTGGCCCACGACGGTGACGCCGACGCGCTGCGGATCGCCAACGACTCGCCGTATGGGCTGTCCGCCACCGTGTTCGGTAGTGACGAGCGCGCCGCCCGAATGGCGTCGCGACTGCGTGCCGGGACCGTCAACGTCAACGGCGGCATGTGGTACTCGGCCGACGTACCGTTCGGGGGCTACAAGCAGTCCGGGGTCGGCCGGGAGATGGGCCTGGCGGGCTTCGAGGAATATCTGGAGACCAAGGTGGTGGCCACCGCGGTCACCGGGACGGAGCGCTGATGGCCGGCCCACCCGACCCGCAGGTGCTGGCGGCGTTGCTGGCGATGCGCGACGGTGCCGAGGCCGCGCCCCCGCCGGCGGTCGGTGACGTTGCCACCCGCCGGAGCAACGCGGGCCACATGTTCCGACAGGTGCTGGCGTTGCGACCACCCGTCACCGGCGTTGAGACGCAAGAGTTCTCGCTGACCTACGACGGTGGCACGCTCGGGTTGCGCTGGTACCGGCGAGCCGGCGCGGATCAGCCCGGCAGCGCCGCGCTGTATCTGCACGGCGGCGGAATGATCCTGGACTGGGGGCACCTGGGTCCGCTCTACGACGCGGCGGTGCGCGGCTACGTCGCCGCCTCCGGGGTGCCGATGCTGGTGGCGGACTACCGGGTCGCACCGGAATTCCCGCACCCGACTCCGCTGGAAGACTGCTACGCGGCATTGTGCTGGCTGGGCGATCATGCCGCCGAACTGGGCGTCGATGCGTCCCGGCTGGCCGTGATGGGCGACAGCGCCGGCGGGGGACTGGCAGCCGGGGTCGGCTTGCTGGCCCGCGACCGGGGCGGGCCGGCGATCGCGGCCCAGCTGTTGATCTACCCCATGCTCGATGACCGGAACCGCGAGGAAGGCGCCGCGGGTGCCACGTTGCTCACCTGGAGCTACGACGACAACGCCACCGGCTGGGCAGCGCTGCTGGGCGAGGGTGCCGCCGACGGCTATGCCGCGCCCGCCCGCGCCGACGACCTGACCGGCCTGCCGCCGACCTACCTCGACGTCGGCGGGCTGGACATCTTCGCCGAAGAGGACGTCGCCTTTGCCCACCGGCTGATCGCCGCTGGGGTGCCCGTCGAGCTGCACGTGTACCCGGGCTGCCCGCACGCGTTCGACCTGCTGGTTCCCGATGCCGATGTGTCGCAACGGGTTATCGCGCAGCGGGTGAGGTTCCTGGCATCGCTGTAGCGGCGAAAAAGGTGCGCACGGCGGATTCGTCACCGTCGATCTCGACCAGCGCGGCGATGTCGTCCAGCGACAGCACCCCCGCCGCGAGCCCGAGAACAAGCGGTGCCTCGGCTTTGAGCACGGCGTCGAGTTCACGCCCGTCGGGCATGCTGACCTCGATGCCGGACTCGGTGGCCTGCAGCTGCACCATTCCGCCGTCCACGGCGACGCCGACCGCCATCGACCGATCGGCGGGCATGCGACCGGCGAACAGGGCTGGAAGCGCCAGCAGCAACCACTCGGCGCGGAATTCGTCGCCCTGCGGCCCGCGGATCATCAGCGGTGTCGACCAGCGGACCAGCGCATGGATGGGCTCGCGCAGTTGCGCACCCCATTCGGTGAGGGCATAGGTGACCACGCCGCCCTCGTCGGACAATCGCCGCTCGACCACGCCCGCGGTTTCGAGATCGCGGAGCCGGTCGGCCAGCAGGTTCGTCGCGATCCCGGACAACCCGTCGCGCAACTCGCGGTAGCGGGCCGGACCCATCAGGAGTTGGCGGACGATCAACAGGTTCCACCGGTCACCCACCACATCCAGGGCCCGGGCAAGTCCGCAGTACTGACCGTAGTCTCGACTCATCACCATCCACTTGCTAATTTAAAGTGCACTTGACTATATCAAGTGAGCCAGGGAGGTGGACATGACAGTCGCGGAACGGCCCGCCTGGGTCGAGGACACGTTGTTCCCGTTCGAGAGCCGGTTCATCGACATCGACGGGAACCGCGTCCACTACGTGGATGAGGGATCAGGGCCGGTGCTGCTGTTCCTGCACGGCAACCCGACCTGGTCGTTCGACTATCGCAAGGTCATCGAGGCGTTGCGGCCGGAATTTCGTTGCATCGCCGTGGACTACCCCGGATTCGGGCTGTCGTCGGCGGCGCCGGGCTACTGGTACCTGCCCACTGAACACTCCGCGGTGATCGGCGCGTTCGTCGACGCCCTTGCGCTGAGCGGGGTCACCTTGGTGGTGCACGACTGGGGTGGCCCGATCGGGTTGGCCACCATGCAACAACGCCCCGAGGTCTTTGACCGATTGGTGCTGTCCAACACCTGGGCGTGGCCGGTCGGTGCCCCGGTCGTACAGATCATGTCGCATGTGATGGGCGGCGGAATCGGACGCCTGCTGATCCGGCAGTTCAATCTCTTCGTCAAGGTGATGATCCCCGTCGGGCACCGGCTCACCAAGCCCACCGGTGCGGAGATGGCCCACTACCAAAAGGCCCTCGACAGCCCCGCGCGGCGGGAGGCGGCGGCGGTCTTTCCCCGTGAGATCACCGCCAGCCGTGCCTTTCTCGCCGACGTCGAAGCCGGGCTGCCCGCCATCGCCGCGCTCCCAGCGCTGATCATCTGGGGTGACGGCGACTTCGCCTTCGGTGACAGGGAATTGCGGCAGTGGGAACAGACGCTGACCAACCACCGGACCGTCATCGTCAAAGGCGCCGGCCACTTCGTCCCCTCCGATGCGCCCGAACAGTTCGCGGCAGCGATCCGCGACTGGCACCCGGGGTCATAGTGGCTTACGACGCGCAGCTGGCCGCCCGTGTGCGGGAGCTATTCGCCGCCGATGGTCCACCGGTGCTGGAAAAGGCGATGTTCGGCGGACTGGCCTTCATGGTCGCCGGCAAGATCGCCGTCGCCGCCATCGCCGGCGGATTGCTGGTCCGCGTCGGAGCGGCACGCGCCGAAGAGCTTGTGAGGACCACCGCCGCCCAACCCATGGAGATGGGTGGGCGGACCATGCGCGGCTGGGTCCATGTCGATGGCGAGCACGTGGACTCTCGAAGTCAGCTCGCCGAATGGATCGACATCGGAATAGCCGCCGCGGCAAGCGCTTAGAACGCGGGCGCCTAGAACAGCGCGCCCCGGATGAGATCTTCGGCGCCGCGCAGTGCGTCGCGGTAAGCCGCCGGTGGCAGGCGATCCGCCTGCTCGGCCAATCCTCGAGCCAGGGCGTAGACAGCGTCCGCGGCACCGTCGGGCTCGACGCCGGCCGCCAGCGCTCCGCCGCGCTGCGCATCGCTGACGATCTCCCCGATGACATCGCGTAACGGCGGCACCGTCCCCATCGCCCGATCGAACGCGGCCAGCTGTGGATTTTCCTGCGCCATCCGGTCGGCTTCCTCGAGCACCGCAGCGAGCTGGGCCACGACGTCGCTGTGGCGTCGTGCGGCGATGCGCAACCGCGGCAGCGCGGCCTCGCGGGCCGCCGCCACGGTCGCCTGTAGCAACTCGGCCTTGCTCGGGAAGTGGTGGTAGAGGCTGCCGCTGGTGATCTCAGCGGCGGCGGCGATCTCGCGGATGCCGGCGCCGGCGCAACCGGACTCGGCCACACACCGCATGGCCGCGTCGATGATCCGCCGCCGAGTCTCGTTGCTGTTGATTCCAGCAGGCCGCCCTCGCGGCGACGAACTGACGACCATGATTACCGGATTATGTCGGTCCTCGATTCGGTGGGTCAACCACTGCGAAGATTGATGCCATGACGACACCGCAGCTCGGTCGCCCGGTCGGCGCCGTCGGCGAGGAAACCCGCCAGCGGATCATTGCCGCCACCATCCGATGCGTGGCCGAATTGGGCTATTCGCGGACCACCATCCGTCAGATCGCGCGCACCGCGGGCGTCACCAGCGCCAATCTCTATAACTACTTTCCCAACAAGGCTGACCTGGTGGCAGCCGCGATCGCCGCCCGGGCCGAGATCGCGCTGCCGCGGCTGCGGCGCGCCGCCGAGCGGCCCGGCACGGTCGTCGACCGGATCGAGGCCGTGCTGGACGAGTCCGGCGACCTCATGCGCGAGCATCCCGATCTCGCCACGTTCGAGTGGGCGATTCGCGCCCAGAACGCCGTGACCGTCTACCCGGGGGAGGCCGGGAACGTCGGGCTGCAGGAACTGCGCGACATCATCACCGGCATCGTTGCTGAGGACCGCAGCCGTGACGCTCCCGCAACGCGGTCGGCGGTCGAGGTGACCTACGCCCTGGTCTATGGCTTGACGGAGCTGGCGGCGACCGGTTCGCCGGAGACCTATCACGCGGCGCTGGCCGCCGCGAAGCGGCTGATCAGGGGCACTCTGTTCGCCGCCCGTTGATATGATCAATTGATTGATTATATGCTGAGCCGGTTGCTGGGCTGGCTGTGCGGCGTTCCGGAGGTGCCTGATAGTGACCGATGTCCAGGATCCGGAGACTGCTGGGGGCCAGGACTTCGATCCGAATGCCCTGCGCGACAAGTACGCCCGGGAACGCCAGCGGCGCCTGCGAAACGACGGGATCGACCAGTATGTCGAGGTGGCGGGCCGCTTCGCCCGGTTCGCCGAAGACCCCTGGGCCGACCCGGGTTTCAGCCGGGAACCGCTGTCCGATGAGGTCGACGTCGCGATCGTGGGAGCCGGTTTCGGGGGGCTGCTGACCGGTGCCCGGCTGCGGGAGCTCGGCGTGGGATGCATTCGGTTGATCGACAAGGCGGCCGACGTCGGGGGCACCTGGTACTGGAATCGGTATCCGGGCATCGCATGCGACGTGGAGTCCTACGTCTACATGCCCCTGCTGGAGGAGCTCGGCTACGTGCCGACCGAGAAATACGCCAAGGGCCCGGAGATCTTCGCGCACTGCCAGCGCATTGCCCGCCACTACGACTTGTACTCCGACGCCTGCCTGCAGACCGAGGTCACCGAAATACGTTGGGACCAGGCGGTATCGCGCTGGGTGATCACGACCAATCGCGGCGACGCATTCCGGGCCCGATTCGTGTCGATGGCCAATGGCTATCTGCAGAAGCCGAAGCTGCCCGGAATCCCCGGCATCGACGAGTTCGCCGGCCGAACCTTCCATACCAGCCGCTGGGACTACGACTACACCGGCGTGGATCTGGAGCGGCTGGCCGACAAGCGGGTCGGGATCATCGGAACCGGTGCCACCGCGATCCAGTGCGTGCCGCGACTGGCCGAAGCGGCCGGGCAGCTGTACGTCTTTCAGCGCACACCGTCGACGGTGGACGTGCGGGGCAACCGGCCGACCGACCCGCAGTGGGCGGCGCAGCTGGAACCGGGCTGGCAACAGCGCCGGATGGAGAACTTTCAGATCCTGACCGCGGGCGGCCAGGCCGACGAGGACCTGGTCGACGACGCCTGGACCAGCCTGACCAAGCAGATGCCGATCGTCAATGAGGGTGGCCCCAACGCCGCCGAACTCGCCGACTTCGCCAAGATGGAAGAGATCCGCGGCCGTATCGACGCGCTGGTGGACGATCCGGCCACCGCCGAGGCACTCAAGCCGTGGTACGGCTACTACTGCAAGCGGCCGTGCTTCCACGACGAGTACCTGCAGGCGTTCAACCGCGACAATGTCACGCTGGTCGACACGAAAGGCCGCGGTGTCGAGCAGATCACCCGCATCGGCGCGGTGGTCGACGGCGTCGAATACCCGCTGGACTGCCTGGTTTTCGCGACCGGCTTCGAGGTGGGCACCGACTACTGCCGGCGCACCGGTTTCGAGGTGATCGGGCGCGACGGGGTGACGCTGACCGACAAGTGGGCCGACGGGGTGCGCACCTTCCACGGCCTGCACACCCACGGCTTCCCGAACTGCTTCATCGAGAGCATCGCGCAATCCGGGTTCACGGTGAACTTCCCCTACCTGATCGACACCCAGTCGCGGCACATCGCCTGGGTGATCGCCCGGGCGTTGCAGCAGGGGGTGACCGCGCTGGAGGCCACCGCGGACGCGGAGCAGAGCTGGGTCGACGCCGTGGTGGCGCGTTCCGGGGTTATCGCCGGCCGGCGCGAGACGTGCACCCCGGGCTACTACAACCGCGAGGGCCACGCGAACGAACGGCTGCGCCAGGACAGCTTCTTCTTCGGCAGCCCCACCGAGTACGCCGACATCCTTACTGCCTGGCGGGATGCCGGCACGCTGGATGGGTTCACCATCACCCGATAGGGGCGTGCGGAGCTACCGGCCGAAGTCGATGACGCCCCTGATCAATTCGCCGGCGGCCAGGTCTTGATACGCCTGGTTGACGTCCTCGAGCGAGTAGCGCCTGGTGATCATCTCATCGAGGTGCAGGCGGCCCGCCTCGTAGAGCGTGGCCAAGAGCGGGATGTCGGTCCGCGGGTTGCAGGAGCCGAAGACGGTGCCGCACAGCGTCTTGTTCATCAGCATCATGTCCTGGGGGTCGATGCTGGTCCGGGTGCCCTGCACCGCCATCCCGGTCAGCACGCAGGTCCCGGCCTTTCGGGTCAGCCGCAGCGCGTCCTCGACATCGGAATCGGTGACGACGGCGGGGGACACCACCACGGCGTCGGCCATCACCCCGCGGGTCAGGTCGCGGACCATCTCGAACGCCTCGGCGGCGCTGGCCGCGGTGTGCGTGGCGCCGAACGTAGCCGCCGACTCCCGCTTGAAGGCAACGGGATCCACCGCGACGATCCGCACCGCGCCGTTGATGCGGGCGCCCTGGATGGCGGCTGTGCCGATGCCGCCCACCCCGATGACCACGACGGTGTCGCCGCCGCGCACCCCGGCGCGATACGCCGCCGAGCCGTACCCGGTCGGCACCGCGCAGGCCAATAGGGCGGCGGGAAGCAGGGGCAGGTGCGGATCGATCTTGACCAGCGAGGCCGCCGAGACCACGGTGTGTTCGGCGAACGCGCCAATCTTGGAGACATGAGCCAGGTCCCGGCCGTCCGCGTCGTGGTGCCGGAAGGTGCCGTCGGTGGGCATCCCGGGCAGCATGGTTCCCGCTCCGGCGTCACAGATGTACTCCATACCCGAAGAGCACCAATGACATTGACCGCAGACCGCGACGAATGACGTCACCACGTGATCGCCGGGGGACAGTGCCGTGACACCGTCTCCGACCTGCACGACCACCCCGGAGCCCTCGTGGCCGCCGATCGTCGGCGCAGTCGGGGCGAGCTGCGCAGGCGGGGCCAGGTGACCCTGGCGGATGTGTTCGTCGGAATGGCACAGGCCCGCCGCGGCCATTTGGACCAAGACCTCGCCGGCGCGCGGCGGATCGAGCTCGAACTCCTCGACCGACCAGGGGCCACCGTAGGTTCGCAGGATCGCGGCGCGACTTCTCATCTCGCCGGGTCTACCGGTCCGGCAGTGCGTGCTCGATGATCGGCCGGCGTGGCTGCGGGTCTCGCAAGCGACGTTTGGCCGCCAGGTACACCTGGGCGGTCTCGTCGGCGACGGTGTGCCAATCGAAGTCGGAGCTGAGCCGCTCCCGGGCAGCGACGGCGCGGCGCTGGGCTGCGGCCGGGTCGTCGAGCACGTGGCAGACGGCCGCGGCCAGGGCTGGTACGTCGCGCGGCGGGCAGGACATCCCGGTTTCGCCGTTGATCACCGCCTCGCCCAGTCCGCCCACGTTGGCGACCACCAGCGGGGTCCCGGCGGCAGCGGCCTCCAGTGCCGCCAGGCCGAACGGTTCGTAGTGGCTGGGCAGCGCCGCGGCGTCGGCCCGGTGCAACAGTGCCAACAGCTCGTCGTGGTCGACCCGGCCGATGAACCGGGTTGCCTTGAGTACCCGGTTCTTTCGGGCGCACTCGACCAGCCAGTCCTGCTGCGTGCCGTCGCCGGCGATGGTCAGCGTGGTTCCCGGGTGGGCGCGCCGGATCCGCGGCAGGGCCGCAATGATGTCGTGCACGCCCTTCTCGTATTCGAGTCGCCCGACGAACAGGATCTCCGGCGGGCCGCTGCGGGGCTGCCGGCTGGCGAACGGCCACCGCGCGGCGTCAATGCCGTTGCGGATCACGGTGGTTTCGGCCAGCCCGGGCCCGAACAGGTCGGTGATCTCATCTCGCATCGAGGCCGAACAGGTGATCAGCGAATCGGATTCGCGGACCAGCCACGACTCCACCGCGTGCACCTGACGGCTCAACGCCCCGGACACCCAGCCCGAGTGACGCCCCGCCTCGGTGGCGTGGATCGTGGAAACCAAAGGCACATCGTAGAATTCGGCGAGCGCAATGGCAGGGTGCGCCACCAGCCAGTCGTGGGCGTGCACCAGATCGGGGCGCCACACGCTCTGGCCGCCGTCGATCTTCAGCGACAGTCCGGCGCGGACCATCGAATGTCCCATCGCCAGCGTCCAGGCCATCATGTCCTCGCCGAAGGAGAACTCGTGCGGGTCCTGCGCGGCGGCGATAACCCGCACGCCCTCGCTGATCTCGTCGGACGACGGGTGAGTACTCGGGTCGGTGCCATAGGGGCGCCGGCACAGGACGACGACGTCGTGCCCGGCGGAGGCCAGCGCGGTCGACAGGTGATGGACATGTCGACCCAGCCCGCCGATCACCACCGGCGGGTATTCCCACGACACCATCAGGATCTTCACGCGGCGAGTCCATTCTCCGGCGAGCGTGCGTGTCCCCGGCCGACACGCCGAGACAAACACCGGGTTTGCGCACGCTCGCGCGGGAGGGGGCTCCGCTGGATGGGGGTCACCGTGGCAGCCTACGGGCATCGAGGGCGCCGAACAGACCGTCGGCCTTATTCCAGCCGTCGGCCAAGCGCTGCGCCGTGTCTCGGTGGCCGCCGGCCAGTGCGTCGGCGATCTCGCGGGTGGCGTGCGCGTGCAGCTGCGCGCGGTAGCGGGCGTAGTCGGCCGCGGAGTCCTTGCTGACCATGAACGGCCAGTCACTGGAGACGGTCAGCAGCGCCTCGCGCAGGATCTGGTCGGCGACCCGGTCACGGGGGGTGGGCCCCGATGGCGCGGCCGTCTGCGCCAGGGCCTTGTCGACGGCGCCCAGGGCGGTCTCGGTCACCTCGGAGTTGAGCTGCACCAGGTCGGCGACCTTCTCCCCGGACCACACTCGCCAGTCCTTGCCCGAGCCCCACGAGCTGGGTGGCAGTTCGACCGCCTCGCCGACGAAGCCGGAGTTGATCGCATCCGCGAGTGTCCCGACGCGAACCCCCGCTGCCGGCAGTGCCCGCAAGACCCGGGCCAGCCAGGTCGGTCCCTCGTACCACCAGTGGCCGAACAGCTCGGTGTCGAATGCGGCGACCACGTGGGCGGGGCGGCCGATCCGCTCGGACTCGGACTGCAGGCGGCCCCGGACCACCTCGACGAAATCGGCGACGTGGGCATCGATCGCGGCGTCGGCGCGCTGCGGGTCATACGGCGCCTTCTGCTCGGGGGCGACGTTGCGGCCGGTGACCCGGGACGGCTTCAACCCGGTGCGGTGGTCATGGGTGTGGAAATCCCGGTAGGCGTCATGCCCCGGATAGCCCGACTTCGGCGACCACACCCGGTAGCTGACCGACAAGTCACGGCCGAATGCGATCACATCGGAGTCACCGACCGGTCGGCCCAGTGTGGTGTCGCCGTGCAGCGACGGGCCGTCGACCATGAAGTGCGAAATCCCGGCGGCCGCGTACTCGGTTTCCAGGCCGGGCGTGTAGGCGCATTCCGGCGCCCAGATTCCGGTGGGGGTGTGGGCCAGCCGCGCCCGGGCGTCGGCCAGTCCCTCGTGCAGCGCGAACTGGCGCAAACGTGGCGCCAGCAGGGGCTGGAACGGGTGGGCCAGCGGACCGCCGAGCAGTTCCACCGTCTGCGCCTGCACCAGCTCCCGCAGCAGCGGGCTGGCGCCGTGGCGCCACAGCAGCGCGAACTCCTCGAGAGCCTGTTCGGCGGCGGCGCATTCGTGCAGCCCGAACGGGCGGATGTCGGCCAAGGTGGTGGCCTGGGCAGCGCGCAGCTGCCAGTTCGCCAGCCAGTGGTGCATCCCGTCCAGACAGTACGGGTCGTCGAGCTGGGCGGCGACCACCGGTGTCACCCCGAGCGTGAGCAGGTTCCGCCGGCCTTCGGCGGCCAGCGTCCGCAGCACCCGCACCAGCGGCAGGTACGCCGCCGACCAGGATTGGTAGAGCCACTCCTCGCCGACGGGCCAGCGGCCGTGGTGCGCCAGCCAGGGCAGGTGGGTGTGCAGCACCAGGGTGAACAGGCCCGGTACCGAGCCGTTGGATTCTTCGGTCACCGGCGCACCGCGATCGCCACCAGGTCCAGGCTGTCGTCGATGTCGCTTTCCGCAGCATCCAGGATGTCGAAATCGTCGCAGGTGACACCGGCGACATCGGCCAGCAGGTCGGCCGGCCAGGGCGCATCGGCGACCGCCCGCGCGATCTGGGCGTCGATGATCGAGCCGCCGTGCCGGGCATCCATCTCGGCCAGCGCCGGTCCATGGAAAACCCCGTAGACCCCCTCGATCTCGAATCCGCCCTCGACCAGCAGCTCGGTCAGTTCGGCGGCGTTGAGCTCGCGGGTGTGGAAGGGGTTGATCGGAGTGTCGCGACCGGGGGAGAAGGTGATCCGGTTGGGAGTCGACACCATGAGCAATCCGCCGGGCCGCAGCACCCGGGCGCATTCGGCGATGAACTGCCCCTGGTCCCAGAGGTGCTCGATGACTTGGAAGTTGACCACCACGTCTACGGCCGCGTCGGGCAGCGGCAGCTCGGCGAGGTTTCCCTGGACGGCTTCGACGCGTGGATAGCGGGCCCGTACGTGGGCCACCGCGGAGTCGTCGTAGTCGACGCCGATCACCCGCTGGGCGACCCGCGCGATCAGGTCGGCGCCGTAGCCCTCGCCGAAGCCGGCCTCCAGGACTTCGCGGCCGCTGCAGCGCGGCGCCAGCTGCTGGTAGACCACCTCGTGACGCCGGAACCAGTAGTTCTCGACGTCGAGTCCGGGGATGGTGCGCTCCCCGGTCAGCGTCAGCGTGCTGTCGCCGGGCGGCGTGCCGGTGGGGTCTCCGGCGGCATTCGTAGATTTCATCGCACAGGCAGGCTAACGCGAAGGGCACGGTCCACGAACCGGCTACCCCACATGGCTTTATCACGACCCGCTACGCTGTACACGCGAACCGCACTAAGTTACCGGTGAGTAACATTTCTCGTGCGGCTGCGTGAATCGCTGCCCCAGTCTTGTGGCTCGCCGCTGCAGGACCCCTTCGAGGAGGACGAACCACACTCATGACGAACATCGTGGTCCTGATCAAACAGGTCCCAGACACCTGGTCGGAGCGCAAGCTCACCGACGGTGACTTCACGCTGGACCGTGAGGCCGCCGACGCCGTGCTCGATGAGATCAACGAGCGGGCCGTCGAAGAGGCGTTGCAGATCCGGGAGCGGGAAGGCGCCGAAGGCACCGTCACCGTGCTGACCGCCGGCCCGGAGCGGGCCACCGAGGCGATCCGCAAGGCGCTGTCGATGGGGGCTGACAAGGCCGTGCACCTCCTCGACGACGGCATGAAGGGCTCCGACGTCGTCCAGACCGGCTGGGCGCTGGCCCGCGCCCTGGGCGCCATCGAGGGCACCGAGCTGGTCATCGCCGGCAACGAGTCGACCGACGGTGTCGGCGGTGCGGTTCCGGCGATCATCGCCGAGTACCTGGGTCTGCCGCAGCTGACCCACCTGCGCAAGCTCAGCGTTGAGGACGGCAAGGTCACCGGCGAGCGGGAGACCGACGAGGGCGTGTTCACCCTGGAGGCCTCGCTGCCGGCCGTGGTGAGCGTCAACGAGAAGATCAACGAGCCGCGCTTCCCCTCCTTCAAGGGCATCATGGCCGCCAAGAAGAAGGAAGTCACCGTGCTCACCCTGGCCGAGATCGGGGTCGAGGCCGACGAGGTCGGTGTCGCCAACGCCGGTTCCAAGGTGACCGCTTCGATCCCGAAGCCGCCGAAGACCGCCGGTGAGAAGGTGACCGACGAAGGCGACGGCGGCACCAAGATCGCCGAATACCTGGTCGGCCAGAAAATCATCTAAGCGATCCCCGGACCTGGAAGAAGACGGAAGAAATAGACATGGCTGAAGTACTTGTGCTCGTTGAGCACGCTGACGGAGCGCTGAAGAAGGTCAGCTCCGAACTGATCACCGCCGCGCGTGAGCTCGGCGAACCGTCTGCCGTCGTCGTCGGTGCCCCCGGCACCGCCGCCCCGCTGGTAGACGGCCTGAAGGAGGCCGGCGCCGCCAAGATCTACGTCGCCGAGTCCGACATGGTGGAGAACTACCTGGTCACCCCGACCGTCGACGTGCTGGCCGGGCTGGCCGAGTCGGCTGCCCCGGCTGCGGTGCTGATCGCCGCCAACGCCGACGGCAAGGAGGTGGCCGGCCGGCTGGCGGCCCGGATCGGTTCCGGTCTGCTGGTCGACGTGGTCGAGGTCAAGGCGGGCGCCAAGGTGGTGCACTCGATCTTCGGCGGTGCGTTCACCGTCGAGGCCGAGCCCACCGGCGAGACTCCGGTCATCACCGTCCGCGCGGGTGCGGTTGAGCCTGCGCCGGTCGCTGGTGCGGGTGAGCAGGTCACCGTGGAGGTGCCCGCAGCAGCCGAGAACGCCACCAAGATCACCTCGCGTCAGCCGGCCGTGGCCGGTGACCGCCCGGAGCTCACCGAGGCCCCCATCGTGGTGTCCGGTGGTCGCGGTGTCGGCAGTGCCGAGAGTTTCTCGGTGGTCGAGGAGCTGGCCGACTCGCTCGGTGCGGCCGTCGGCGCCTCGCGTGCCGCGGTGGACTCGGGCTACTACCCGGGCCAGTTCCAGATCGGTCAGACCGGCAAGACGGTCTCGCCGCAGCTGTATATCGCGCTGGGCATCTCCGGTGCGATCCAGCACCGGGCCGGCATGCAGACGTCCAAGACCATCGTCGTGGTCAACAAGGACGAGGAAGCGCCGATCTTCGAGATCGCCGACTTCGGCATCGTCGGGGACCTGTTCAAGGTCGCCCCGCAGCTGACCGAGGCGATCAAGGCCCGCAAGGGTTAATTTTTTCTGCGTGAGCAGACGCGAAAGCCCCCATTTCGGACTCGAAATGGGGGCCTTTGCGTCTGGTGGGCGGCTGACCGGACGAGAGTCCGAGTGCAGCCAGCTGCGGGACACCCTCGCCGCCGCCCGGGCCGGCCGCGCTCAAGTGCAGATCCTGCGCGGCGAGGCCGGGATCGGCAAGACCGCTCTGCTGGACTACCTGGCCGAATCCGCGCCGGACTTCCACGTGATCCGGGCGGCCGGGGTGGAGTCCGACATGGAGCTGGCTTTCGCCGGCCTGCAGCAGCTGTGCGCCCCGCTGGCCAACGGCATGGGCCGGCTGCCCGAACCGCAGCGCGAGGCGCTGGCCATCGCCTTCGGCATGAGCAGCGGGCCGGCACCCGACCGATTTCTGGTCGGGCTGGCGGTGCTGGGGCTGCTGGCCGGGATCGCCGCCCGGCAGCCGGTCCTGTGCCTGATCGACGACGCCCACTGGCTCGATCGGGTTTCGGCTCAGACGCTGGGGTTCGTGGCCCGGCGACTGCAGGCCGAACCCATCGCGCTGGTGTGCGCACTGCGTGAACCCGTAGACGGCCTGACCGGGCTGCCGAAGCTGATGCTGCGCGGCCTGGCTGAGGCCGACGCGCGCGCCGTGCTGGAATCGGCGCTGCCGAGCCCGATCGACCCCCAGGTTGCCGACCGGATCGTCGCCGAGACACACGGCAACCCGCTGGCGCTGCTGGAACTGCCGCGGGGCCTGTCCGCGGCCGAACTGGCCGGCGGCTACTACCGCCCGGACGTGGTGCCGGTGGCCGGACAGATCGAACGCCACTACCTGGCCCGGGTCCGTGCGCTGCCCGACGACGCCCAACGGCTCTTGTTGCTGGGTGCCGCTGAGCCGGTGGGGGATGCGGCGCTGCTGCTGCGGGCGGCCGACGTGCTGGGCCTGGCCGCGCCGGCACTGGACGCGGCCGAGGAGGCCAGCCTGATCGAGGTGGGCGCGCGGGTGCGGTTTCGCCATCCACTGGTGCGCTCGGCGATCTACCGCGCCGCGCATCTGGAGGACCGCCGGGAAGCCCACCGTGCCCTGGCGCAGGCCACCGACCCGGCACACGACCCCGACCGGCGGGCTTGGCATCGCGCCCACGCGGCAGCCGGCCCGGACGAATCTGTCGCCGCGGAGCTGGAGCGCTCCGCTGACCGGGCGGCGTTGCGCGGTGGAACCGCCGCGGCGGCAGCGTTTTTGGCTCGTGCCACCGAGCTGACCCCCGACCCGCTGCAGCGCGGATCCCGTGCGCTCGATGCCGCCGAAGCCAAGCGGGCGGTCGCTGAAACGGACGCGGCGGCGGCGCTGCTGGCCACCGCCGAGCTGGCGCCCCTCGATGAGCGGCAGCGCGCCCGGCTGGCGCGGATGCGCGCACAGTTGGCCTTCACTCGTGGCCGCGGCAGCGGCCACGCAGCCACCATTCTCGATTCCGTTCACCAATTCTTCAGCGCTGCAAGTCGTTTGGAAGCGATTGACGCGGCGATGGCGCAAGAGACCCTGCTGGAAGCGGTCAGCGCGGCGATGTATGCGGGCCGGGCGTTCGGAGCGCAGGTGCGCAACCACACCGCGGCGGCGCTGGCAGCTGGTGTGCGGACTGCCCCGAACCGGCCGGCCGACCTACTGTTGCTTGCGCTGACCACCCGCATCAGCGCCGGTTGCCGGGCCGGCCTGCAGCCGTTGCGTGCCGCGGTCGCCGCACTCACCCCGCGCACCTGGTCATGGCAGGCATTTCCGATCGGATACGAAGCCGCCGTGCACGACCTGTGGGACGACGAGTCCTGGTATCGGATCGCCGACGACGCCGTGCGGGTGGCGACCGACACCGGTGCGCTGGCCATGCTGCCGGTCGCGTTGACGACCCGGGCCGGTGTACACGTGCAGGCGGGCGACTTCGCGGCGGCGCGTGCGCTGATCGCCGATGCCGACGCCCTGTCCGCGGCTGCCGGTCAGACGCCGGTGCGCTACCACGCGTTGGCGTTGGCGGCCTGGACGGGCGAGGAAGCCGAGGCGACCGCGCTGATCGCCGCCGCGGCGCGCAGCGGGGCCGCCCGCGGCGAGGGACGTATCACCGCGCTGATCGGCTACGCCTCCGCGGTGCTGTACAACGGCCTGGGCCGCTACCAGTCGGCGTGCGACGCGCTGCGCCCGACGCTGGACTACGAAGATCTCGGCATCTACGGGTGGAATCTGGCCGAGCTGGTGGAGTCCGGTGCCCGGGCCGGCGAGCAATCGCTGGCCGCCGAGGCGCTGGCACTGCTGCAGGAACGCACCACCGTCGGCGGAACGGACTGGGGGCTGGGCGTGCTGGCCCGCTCGCGTGCGCTGATGTGCGACGGGCCGACCGCCGAGGACCACTATGTCGAGGCCGTCGAGCGGTTGGGGCGCACCCGGATCGCCGTGGACCTGGCTCGTGCGCACTTGGTGTATGGGGAATGGCTGCGACGGGAGAAGCGGCGCGGCGACGCGCGTACGCAGCTGCGGACCGCCCACGAGATGTTCACTGGCTTCGGGGCACAGGCCTTCGCGCAACGCAGCCGGCGCGAACTGCATGCGATCGGGGACAAGATCAGCGGCCGGGCCGCGGCCGGCGGTGACGCGCTGACACCTCAGGAGCAGCAGATCGCCGAGCTGGCCGGCGCCGGCCTGACGAATGTCGAGATCGGGGCGCAGCTGTTCATCAGTGCTCACACCGTCGAGTGGCACCTGCGCAAGGTCTTCGCCAAGCTGGGCATCCGCTCACGCCGGGAGCTGCGCGACACCGCCGCCGGCCGGTGAGCCGGCCCGGATTCGCCGCAGCAGACTACGGACTTTCCGGGGTCCCCCACGGGCAGCGCAGTGCCAAGGTCGAGATATCGAAACCGTGCTGGACGAGAGGGTGTGTCGAAGATGAAGATCACTGTGATGGGTGCCAGCGGGCAGATCGGCACCAAGGTCGTCGAGCTGCTGCGTGCCGCCGGCCACGAGACCGTGGCCGCCGCCCGCAATACAGGTGTCGACGTACTGACCGGAGATGGCCTGGCCGAGGCCCTGTCGGGTGCCGACGTGCTGGTCGACGTGGTCAACTCACCGGACTATGCCGACGGGCCGGTGCTGGAGTTCTTCACCAAGGCCACCAACAACCAGGTGGCCGCGGCCGAAGCCGCTGACGTCGGTCACTACGTCGTGCTGTCCATCGTGAACTGTGATGGTCTGCCCGACAGTGGCTATATGCGTGCGAAGGTGGCGCAGGAACGCATCATCGCCGACTCCGGGCTGCCCTACACCATCGTCCGCGCCACCCAATTCCACGAGTTCGCCGACGGCATCATCGCGTCGCTGACCGTCGACGGCGAAGTCCGGGTGCCCGAAGGCCTGATCCAGCCGGTCGCCGGTGCCGACGTGGCCGCCGAAGTGGCCCGCGCCGCTCAGGCCGCGCCGGTCGACGGGATCGTCAACATCGGTGGCCCGCAGAAGCTGACCTTCGGCGAACTGGCCGCCCTGGTGCTGGCGCATCGGGGTGAGAGCCTGCCGATCGTCGTCGACCCGGCTGCGGTCTACTTCGGCACCAAGGTCGGCGACACCGGCCTGGTCACCGGCGACGACGCGACCCTGGCCACCACCCGTCTGCTCGATTGGCAGGCGGCACAGTGAACGAACTGGCGGGCCAGACCGCGTTGGTGACCGGCGGGACCGCGGGTATCGGACTCGAATCCGCGCGGCTGCTGGCGCGGCACGGCGCCGCGGTGATCATCACCGGCCGCTCGGCAGCACGTGGTACCGCGGCCGTCGCCGAACTCGGCGGCGCGGTGAGATTTGTGGCTGCCGATCTGTCCGACCTCGATTCGGTGAAATCGTTGGTGGAGCAATGCGGCGACGGCGTCGACATCGTGGTGAACAACGCCGCCAGCTTCCCCGGGGCACTGACGGTCGACCAGGACGTGGCGTCGTTCACCTCGACGTTCGACACCAACGTGCGCGGCGCCTATTTCCTGGTCGCCGCCCTGGCGCCGGGCATGCTGCGGCGCGGGCGCGGCAGCATCGTCAACGTCACCAGCATGGTCGCCTTCAAGGGCGTGCCCGGGGCGTCGAGTTACAGCGCGTCCAAAGCCGCGTTGGAGTCGCTGACCCGCACCTGGGCCGCCGAATTCGGCCCGCACGGGGTACGGGTCAACAGTGTTGCTCCGGGACCGACCGCCACCGAGGGCGTCGTCGCCGAATGGGGTGACGTCAATGACGAACTGGGCCGGGCGCTGCCGCTCGGGCGCACCGCACACGCGGCGGAGATCGCCGAAGCCGTGCTCTTCCTCGCCTCGCCGCGGTCCAGCTTCATCACCGGATCGACCCTGCACGCCGACGGTGGTGGCGCCGCCGCCTGATCTCGCGCCAATAAGCGGCGCACAATTCGTCACCAAGCGTGCATCGACATGTCATGCCGTGATTGCCTCGTCGCTGCCTGGCTGCGCGACCGTGCTCAGTGTGAGCACTGGTTCTGTTCTCATCGCCCCTGAGCCCGCCACCGATTCTCCCGCTTCCGGGACCGACAACCCGCGCTACTCGTTGCTGCTGTCCACCGACCCCGCCATGATCGAAGCCGCGCAGCGGATGCGATTCGAGGTGTTCAGCACCGAGCCGGGCTTCTGCCTGACCGACACCGACGGCCGACCCGGCCTGGACGCCGACCACTTCGACGAATACTGCGACCACCTGCTGGTGCGCGACGACGACTCCGGTGAACTGGTCGGCTGCTACCGGATGCTGCCGCCCACCGGGGCCATCGCCGCCGGAGGCCTTTACAGCGCAATCGAATTCGATGTCACCGCGCTGGACCCGCTGCGGCCGTCGCTGGTCGAGATGGGTCGTGCCGTGGTCCGGCCCGGCCACCGCAACGGCGCTGTCGTGCTGTTGATGTGGGCCGGAATCCTGGCCTACCTGGACCGCTACCAGTACGACTACATCACCGGCTGCGTGTCGGTGCCGGTGTGCGGCGAGGGCGCCCCCGGCAGTCAGATCCGCGGTGTCCGCGACTTCGTGCGGCGCCGCCACGCCTCCCCGCACCGGGTGACCCCGTATCGGCCCGTGGTGGTCGACGGCAAGAGCCTCGACGAGATCGCGCCGCCGACTCGCCCGACCATGCCGCCGCTGCTGCGCGGCTACCTGCGCCTGGGCGCGCGGGTCTGCGGTGAGCCGGCCCACGACCCGGCCTTCGGGGTGGGGGACTTCCCGGCCCTGCTGCGCCGCAGCGACGCGGACACCCGCTACCTGCGCCGGCTGCGGTCGGTGTCCGCGGCGTCGGTGGTGGCGGGGGCCCCTGAGGCGGCCGACACCGCCGCACAGGCGTGAACCAAACGCCAGTGAACGCCTGGGCGCCCCAGGCGTTCTGCACCCCCCGGTGCATCCGTGGCGGTAGCGAGCGACCGTTCCCGGGGATGGTGGCGCTGCGGCTGGCCCTGGTGGTGCTGCTGGCGCCGCTGCTGCCACTGCTGGCGGTACCGATTCCGGGCCGCGTCCGGCTGCAGCGCCGCTGCTGCCGGGTGGTGTTGCGCTGCTTCGGCGTGCGGGTGACCACGACCGGCGGGCCGGTACGCAACCTGCGCGGCATGTTGGTGGTCAGCCCACACGTGTCCTGGCTGGATGTGTTCGTGATCGGTGCGGTATCGCCGGGGACGTTCGTGGCACGCGCCGACCTGATCAGCTGGCCCGGCATCGGAGCGCTGGCCCGCATGATGCGGATCATCCCCATCGAGCGGGACAGCCTGCGTGGGTTGCCGGTGGTGGTCGAGACGGTGGCGGCCCGATTGCGGGCCGGCCGCACCGTCGTGGCCTTCCCGGAGGGCACCACCTGGTGCGGACGGGCCCACGGCAAGTTCTATCCGGCGATGTTCCAGGCCGCCGTGGACGCCGCGCGGCCGGTGCAGCCGCTGCAGCTCACCTACCACCACCAGGACGGGTCGCCGTCGACCGTGCCGGCGTTTGTCGGCGACGACAGCCTGTTGGCTTCGATGCGTCGCTTGATCACCGCGCGACGCACTGTGGCGCAGGTACATGTCGCGGCTTTGCAGTTGCCGGGAACGGATCGGCGTGAGCTGGCCGCGCGTTGCCAGGCGGCGGCGGGCTGGCGGGTGCCGCGGCGTCGACGAGCCCGCATCGTCTGTTGAACAGCGCAGCCGCCCGCCGCAGCGCCGGGGCGGCTGCGCGTGCCCGGTATCCTGGGCAGGTCATGGTCTATCTGGATCACGCCGCCACCACCCCGATGCACCCGCCAGCCATCGAGGCGATGGCAGCTGTGCTGGGAACCGTCGGAAACGCCTCCTCGCTGCACGCCGCGGGCCGCGCCGCGCGCCGCCGGATGGAGGAGTCCCGCGAGTCCATCGCGGCACGGCTGGGTGCGCGCCCGTCCGAGGTGGTGTTCACCGCCGGCGGCACCGACGGCGACAACCTGGCCGTCAAGGGCATCTTCTGGGCCCGCCGCGACGCCGATGCGCGGCGACGCCGGATCATCACCACCGAGGTCGAGCACCACGCGGTGCTGGATGCGGTGGGCTGGCTCGCCGAACACGAGGGCGCCGAGATCACCTGGCTGCCCACCGACGCCGACGGCTCGGTGTCACCGGACGCGCTGCGCGAGGAATTGGATGCCGGCCGGGCCGACGACGTCGCCCTGGTGTCGGTGATGTGGGCCAACAATGAAGTGGGAACGGTGTTGCCGGTCGCCGAACTGGCTTTGATCGCGGCTGAGTTCGGAGTGCCGATGCACTCCGACGCCGTCCAGGCGGTCGGGCAGCTGCCGGTCGATTTCGGCGCCAGTGGGTTGTCCGCGCTGAGCCTGACCGCCCATAAGTTCGGCGGCCCGTGCGGGACCGGCGCACTGCTGATTCGTCGTGACGTAGCCTGTGTCCCGCTCACGCACGGTGGTGGTCAGGAGCGTGACATCCGTTCCGGCACACCCGATGTCGCCGGGGCAGTCGGAATGGCCGCGGCGCTTCAGGTCGCGGTGGGCTCGTTGGAGGCCACCGCCGACCGCGTTGCGGGCCTGCGTGACCGGCTCATCGACGGAGTGCTCGCCCGGATCGACAACACCCGGGTCAACGGGTCACGCATCCAACGGCTGCCCGGCAACGCGCACTTCACCTTCGCCGGCTGCGAAGGCGACTCCCTGCTGATGTTGTTGGACGCCAACGGCATCGAATGCTCCACCGGATCGGCCTGCACCGCTGGTGTGCCGCAGCCCTCGCACGTCCTGACCGCGATGGGTGCTGATCCGGTGGCCGCCCGTGGATCGCTGCGACTGTCGTTGGGACACACCAGCGTCGACGCTGACGTCGACGCCGTGCTGGCGGTGCTGCCCGGCGCCGTGGACCGGGCCCGCCAGGCGA
Organism: Mycolicibacter heraklionensis; assembly: GCF_019645815.1. Taxonomy (NCBI): domain Bacteria; kingdom Bacillati; phylum Actinomycetota; class Actinomycetes; order Mycobacteriales; family Mycobacteriaceae; genus Mycobacterium; species Mycobacterium heraklionense. The sequence goes on along the minus strand of NZ_CP080997.1, from coordinate 3,318,631 downwards.
TGCTGGCCGCCGCGGGAGTAGCCCGGTGAAAGTCGTCGTCGCGATGAGCGGCGGGGTCGATTCATCGGTCGCCGCGGCCCGCATGGTCGATGCCGGGCACGACGTGGTCGGCGTGCATCTGGCACTGTCGCGCAATCCGGGCACCCTGCGCACCGGCTCGCGGGGGTGCTGTTCGCGGGAGGACTCCGACGACGCCCGCCGCGTCGCCGACGTGCTGGGCATCCCGTTCTACGTGTGGGACTTCTCCGAGCAGTTCAAGGACGAGGTGATCGACGACTTCGTCGACTCCTACGCTCGCGGCGAGACGCCCAACCCGTGCATGCGGTGCAACGAGAAGATCAAGTTCTCCGCGGTGGCCGCCCGAGCCCTCGCTCTGGGCTTCGACATGGTGGCCACCGGCCACTACGCCCGGCTCGCCGACGGTCGACTCCGGCGCGCGGTGGACGCCGATAAGGACCAGTCCTACGTGCTCGCGGTGCTGACCGCCGAGCAGCTCCGGCACGCCGCGTTCCCGATCGGGGACACCCCCAAGCCACAGATCCGCGCTGAGGCCGCCGAACGTGGTCTGGCGGTGGCGAGTAAGCCCGACAGTCATGACATCTGCTTCATCCCGACCGGCGACACCCGCACCTTCCTCGGCGGCCACATCGGCGTACGGCCGGGGGCCGTGGTGGACACTCACGGGTCGGTGCTGGCCGAACACGACGGGGTGCACGGTTTCACCATCGGCCAGCGCAAGGGCCTGGGCATCGCCGGGCCAGGCCCGGACGGCCAGCCGCGCTATGTGACCGGTATCGACGCCGCGACCGGCACCGTCACCGTCGGGCCCGCCGCCGAGTTGGACGTGGTGGAGCTCACCGGGCGGGCACCGGTATTCACCTCCGGGCGGCCGTGGCATGGCCCGGTCGAGTGCGAGGTGCAGGTGCGCGCCCACGGTGAGACCGTCGGCGCGGTGGCCGAACTGGTCGGCGACATGTTGCAGGTGCGACTGCGCACGCCGTTGCGCGGCGTGGCCCGCGGCCAGACCCTGGCCTGCTACCGCCCGGACGCGCAAGGCGACGAAGTGATCGCCAGCGCCACCATCGCCGCCACCTTTTAACGCCGAACGTGTACTGAGTGCGACGATGTGGCGATTTTTTCGGCCTGAATGCACGTTCGGCGCGGGGAAGCGCGCTTAGCCCGGCACCGCGGACGCCATATTCGCCACCACCAGGTCGGCGTCGGACTCCGAAAAGCCGCAGTAGGTGACCTCCAACAGGACCACCGACTTGACCTGGTAGGCCCGGCCGCAGTCACCGGCGTGGGTGCGCAGGGACTCGTCGTCGGCATCCCAGTCGCTGACCAGTCCCGGCCCGGCCGAGGTGTCGGCGCACTCGGCCACCGTGGCCACCAAAGCGTCGAGGGCGTGGTGGGCTGTTTCGGCGTCGGGGTAGACGGCCGCGCCTTCGGAGACCATCGCCGCCTTGGGTGGGTACTGGTAGGTGGTTTTGTGGAAACGCGTCGGCGCGGAGCCGAACACCGCGGTCTCGACGAAGACGAAACGGCACGGCGGCGGGATGGTCGCGGCGAGGTCATCGATGTCCGTTGGGGAGCTGGAATCCATGGTGGGGATCACCGTCAGCTGTTCGTCGGCGCCGACGATGGCCCGCATCCGGGGCGTGCCGAGCATGACCCGGCCGAGATCCACCGCGCCGTCGGGCGCCGGCAGCGCCGCGGGTGGCAGCGCCGTCCCGCCGACCAGCCGGGTACAGCCCACCACCGCTGCCGCCACCGCCCAGATCGGAACCAGCCGCGACATCTTCACCCTCGAAGGCTAGCCCGCCGTGTCCAGGGCTATGTCACTTCAATACGGTTGCCCGGTGAGTGCTTTCGCCACCGGGACCGGACTGGGGTCGTGGCCGGGCACCTCGGCCCGCGCGGCGGCCGAGGTGGTCGTCGGTGAGCTGGGCGACAGCCTGGCCCACCTGGTCGAGCTGCCGGGCCGCGGCGTGGGCGCCGACATGATCGGTCGGGCCGGCGCGCTGTTGGTCGACATCGCCATCGACACCGCCCCGCGCGGCTACCGGCTGGCGGCGCGCCCCGGTGCGGTGACCCGGCGTGCGGTGAGTCTGCTCGGCGAGGACGTCGACGCCCTCGAGGAGGCGTGGGAAGTCGCCGGCCTGCGGGGCAGCGGGCACCCGGTCAAGGTGCAGGCGGCTGGGCCGCTGACCCTGGCCGCGGAGGTGGAGCTGGCGAATGGGCACCGGGCAATCACCGACCCCGGTGCGGTGCGGGACCTGGCCGCATCGCTGGCCGAGGGCCTCACGGCGCACCGGGCCGACCTGTCTCGCCGGCTCGAGACGCCGGTGGTGGTGCAGCTCGACGAGCCGTCGCTGACCGCGGCGGTGACCGGCCGGCTGGCCGGGGTGACCGCATTGAGCCCGGTGGCCGCCATCGACGAGGCGGTGGCCACCGCGCTGCTCGACGGCTGCGCCGAGACCATCGGCGGCGAGGTGCTGGTGCATAGTTGCGCGGCGGGACTCCCCTGGAATGTGTTGCAGCGCAGCTCTATCACCGCGCTGGCGCTGGACTGCACCGCGTTGGAGCCCGCCGACTACGACCAGATCGGTGCGTTCGTCGACGCCGGCCGCACCGTGGTGATGGGGCTGGTTCCCGCGCTTGCTCCGGCGCGGGCGCCCGGAGTGGAAGAGCTGGCGACCGCGGCGGCCGCGATCACCGACCGGATCGGATTCGCCCGCTCGATACTGGCCGAGCGAGTCGGCGTCAGCCCGGTCTGCGGGTTGGCCGGCGCCAGCGCCGGGTGGGCACGCACCGCAGTCGGGCTGGTACGCAAGGTGGGAGAGGCGCTGGCCAGCGACCCCGAGGCGATCTAAGCGCCCCCGTCCAGGAGTCGGATCAGCCGCTGCGGCGCGGTCAGCCGAAACGACGCGTCCACCAGCTCACCGACCTCGTCCCAATCCACTGAGGACGCACTGAAATCCAGTCCCAGCCAACCGGACGGCCCCAGATACATCGGAGAGAAGAACCGCGGGTCTTGTTCCAGCGCCCGCTGCTCGGACTCGTCGACCTTGACCAGCACCGCGTGCGGGTAGGGCACCATTGCGCCGGTGGCCTTGGAGTTGCCGCCGTAGACCGCGAACATCTTCGGAGCGCAGAACACCGGGCGGCCGTGGGAGATCTTCTCGAACGCTTCGGGAAACCCCAGCGCGATGCGCCGCAGCTCCGCCAGACCCGGGTCGTCGTCGCGGTACATGATCGGGTGCGGCATGCCGCCAGCGTAGCCAGCAGATAACCTTCGGGGGTGAGCCCAGAGGCCGACAGCGTCACCCCGGACCTCCGGCGGCAGTGGTATGAACTGGCCGAAGAGGTGCGTGAACACCAATTCCGCTACTACGTCAAAGATGCGCCGATCATCGCCGACAGCGACTTCGACGAGCTGTTCAACCGGCTGCTCGCGCTGGAAGACGCGCACCCGGAGCTGCGCACCCCCGACTCACCCACCCAACTCGTCGGCGGTGCCGGATTCACCACCGAGTTCACCCCCGCCGAGCACCTGGAGCGGATGCTGTCGCTGGAAGACGTGTTCTCACCCGAGGAGCTGACGGCCTGGGCGGGCCGGGTCATCGGTGAGATCGGCGGCGACACCGCCTACCTGTGCGAACTCAAGGTCGACGGGGTGGCGCTCGGGCTGGTGTATCGCAACGGCCGGCTGAGCAGCGGGGCCACCCGCGGCGACGGCCGGATCGGTGAGGACGTGACCCTCAACGCGCGCACCATCGTCGATGTCCCCGAATTCCTCAACCCCGACACCGAATTCCCCGTCCCGGCCGTGTTAGAGGTACGGGGTGAGGTGTACTTCCGGCTGGAGGACTTCGAAAACCTCAACGCCGGACTGGTCGCCGAGGGCAAGGCGCCGTTCGCCAACCCGCGCAACAGCGCGGCGGGCTCACTGCGGCAGAAGAACCCGGCGGTCACCGCCCGACGCAACCTGCGGATGGTCTGCCATGGCCTCGGCTACACCGAGGGATTCAGCCCCGACAGTCTTCATGAGGCCTACACCGCGATGAAGGCCTGGGGGCTGCCGGTCTCCACGCACACGGCGCGCGTCGAGGGGATGGCCGCGGTGGCCGAACGGATCAGCTACTGGGGTGAGCACCGGCACACCGTCGAACACGAAATCGACGGTGTCGTCGTCAAAGTCGACGATCGGGCCCTGCAGCGCCGGCTCGGCGCCACCTCCCGGGTACCGCGCTGGGCGGTGGCCTACAAGTACCCGCCGGAGGAGGCGCAGACCACCCTGCTCGACATCCGGGTCAACGTCGGCCGCACCGGCCGGGTCACTCCGTTCGCCTATATGACCCCGGTCAAGGTCGCCGGCTCGACGGTGGGACTGGCCACCTTGCACAACGCCTCGGAGGTCAAGCGCAAAGGCGTGCTGATCGGCGACACGGTGGTGATCCGCAAGGCCGGCGACGTGATCCCCGAGGTGCTCGGACCCGTGGTCGACCTGCGCGACGGCAGCGAGCGCGAGTTCGTCATGCCGACCCACTGCCCGGAATGCGGAACGCTGCTGGCTCCGGCCAAGGAGGCCGACGTCGACATCCGCTGCCCCAACGCCCGGTCCTGCCCGGCGCAGCTGCGCGAACGGGTATTCCACGTCGCCGGACGCGGTGCCTTCGATATCGAGGCACTGGGTTACGAAGCGGCGATCGCACTGCTGAACGCCGGCGTCATCACCGACGAGGGCGATCTGTTCACCCTCACCGAAGACGACCTGCTGCGCACCGAGTTGTTCACCACCAAAAGCGGTGCGCTGTCCAAGAACGGCCGGCAACTGCTGGCCAACCTCGACAAGGCCAAACACCAACCGCTGTGGCGGGTGTTGGTGGCGTTGTCGATCCGGCACGTCGGACCGACGGCAGCCCGGGCACTGGCCACGGAATTCGGCAGCCTCGACACCATCACCGCGGCGTCCACCGAGCAGTTGGCCGCCGTCGAGGGCGTCGGCCCCACCATCGCCGCCGCGGTCACCGAATGGTTCGACGTCGACTGGCACCGCGCGATCGTCGACAAGTGGCGGGCCGCCGGGGTACGGATGGCCGACGAACGCGACGCGAGTATCGAACGCACGCTGGAGGGGCTGAGCATCGTGGTGACGGGCTCGCTGACCGGCTTCTCCCGCGACCAGGCCAAGGAGGCGATCATCGCCCGCGGTGGTCGCGCGGCCGGTTCGGTGTCGAAGAAGACCGCCTACGTCGTGGCCGGCGATGCGCCGGGATCGAAGTACGACAAGGCCGTCGAACTCGGGGTGCCGATCCTGGACGAAGAGGGTTTTGTCCGGTTGTTGGCCGAGGGCCCCCAGGACCCGGAAGAAGAGTCGCCGCAGGAGGATTAGGCCGTCAACGACTTCTGCAGGGCCAGCCGGGTTTGTGCGATCGCTTCGTCTGGCGCGACGATTCCGCGGGCGATCAGCAGGGCAGCGCCAAGAACCTGGCCACCGAAGTTGGTCGCCGCGACGACGGGATTAATCCGCTGGTCGATTTCGCCGGCGAGCTGTGCTCGGTGGACGGCCGCTGCGAGCAGCCCGACGGCCTGGGCCTCGGGGATCAATCGTCGGGAGTCGGCGATCGGAGTCAGGATCAAAACCCGGTAGCGGTGGCCGGCTTCAATGGCGGGTCCCACCAACTCGATCAGGCTCGGTAACACCGGGCCGTCGGTGGGCAACGAGAGGTAAAGCGCACGCATCGCGGCGACCGCTGCGTCGTGGATCGCGGCGACCAGCTCTTCCCGGTTGGGGAAATGCCGGTACACGGTGGCTCGGTTGAGTTCGGCGGCATCCGCGATCTCCTGCACCGACGCATTCGGGCTTCCGGCGAGCAAATCCGTTGCCGCCTCGATAATCCGCAGCCGATTTTCGACGACGTCCGATCGCGTGCGAGCCCTGCCACCTGCTACGGAAGATCCAGCCGCCATGGTTGACAGCGTAGGTGACGCGTGGCATCGTCCCCCTCACGAAGTGCGACATTATGTTGCACTTACGGTGTTGGTGCGCTGGCGGTCGCACGTCAGCTCGAGCACTGAGCGAGGACGCAATGACCACCCGTGATCACGCCCGCTCGAAGCCCGGGCCGGGTGTCCGTACCCGGATCGGTGCCGCAACGGCCGCCGGCGCGTTGTTCACCTTGGGGTTGCTCCCGCTGGCCGCTCCGCCTGCAGCGCAGGCCGACCTCGTCGACGAGGCGATCGGTGAGGTGTTCTCGCCGCTTATCGAGCCGGCGACGAACACCCTTGACTGGCAGGCTTTCTCGTCCACCACCGCGTGGGACGCCGACTTGACCGCATTGTTCCAAGAGTTGGTCTACACCCCGATTCACACCGGTATCGACCAGTGGCTCGACAGTGACGCCGGCCAGCAGGTCAGCGCCGTGATCAACCAGCTGCTGGGCTCCTACGCGATCGGCGATGGCGCTGCCGGCACCGTCGAGCATCCCGACGGCGGCGCCGGCGGGTGGCTGTTCGGTGACGGCGGCACCGGCTTTGACAGCACCACCGCGGGGGTTGCCGGAGGCAACGGCGGGGCCGCGGGGATCTTCGGCACCGGTGGGGGCGGCGGCGCTGGAGGCGTCGGGGCCGCCGGGGGCGCCGGGGGCTCGGGCGGCTGGCTGCTCGGTATCGGCGGCGCCGGTGGTGCGGGCGGTGATGCGGCCGGGGGAATCGGCGGCATGGGCGGCCACGGCGGTGATGGCGGGTGGCTGTTCGGTGTCGGCGGCCAGGGCGGCGCCGGCGGCCAGGGTGGTGACGGTGGGCACGGTGGTGACGGCGGCAGCGCCACCGGGCTATTGGGCAGTGGCGGTGCCGGCGGCGACGCCGGTGACAGCGGCATAGGCGCCGGCCCCACCGGGTTGCCCGCCCTGGGCGGGGCCGGTGGCAACGGCAGCATGCTCGGCAGCCACGGCATGGTCGGCCACTACGGCACCGGCGCCCCGCTGGGCACCGGCGCCGGCTTCTCGACAGCCGGCTCCTGGATCACCGACGGTGACGGGCGGGTCGTCATCCTGCACGGTTTGGACCACACCAACAAGCTGCCGCCCTACGAGCTGTCGGCCGACGGTTTCGGCGACGACGACGCAGCTTTCCTGGCCGCCAACGGCTTCAACAGCGTTCAGCTGGGCCTCATCTGGGCCGCGGTCGAACCCGAGCCCGGGGTCTTCGACTATGGCTACCTGGCTTCGATCGCCCAGACCGTGCAGACGCTGTCGGCTCACGGCATCTCCAGCGTCATCTACCTGCACCAAGACCTCTACGGCACCGCGTTCGGGGGCGAAGGGGCGCCGGAATGGGCGGTGCAAACCGGTGGGCTGCCCAACCTGGACGTCGGATTCCCGTGGAGCTACTTCGTCAACCCCGCGCAGAACCACGCTTGGGACGCGTTCTGGACCAACTCCCAGGCACCCGATGGGACCGGGTTGGAGAACCACTACGCGCAGATGCTCCAAGTCGTCGCGAACTACTTCAAAGACGACCCCGGAGTAGTCGCCTTCGGTGTGGCTGCCGAACCGCATGCGGGATCACAGTGGCTCTCAAGCGCGTTCGGCAACCCGTTCTTCGATTCCCAGATGCTGACCCCGTTCTACGACCAGGCGATCTCGGCAATCCGGTCGGTCGACCCATACACACCGGTATTCGTGCAACCGAGCGTTCTGGCCAATTTGGGGTTCCCCACCAATTTGGGCGAGGTGAACGATTCCCACATCATCTATTCGTTCGACCACTTCTGCCCGTCCATAGACTTCTTCGGCGTCGACCTCTTCTGCGACCTGTTCGCCGACATGGCGATGGCGAACGCTGCGGCTTACGCAGACGTGCACGATGTCCCAGCGCATATCGGCGGGTTCGGGGCCACCGACAATCTCGGCGCTCACACCGATCTGTTGCAGGCAGCGGCGCGGTACCAGTACGGCTGGGCGACGTGGGTCTACTCAGGCCAGAACGACATCACCACCACCGCATCGTCACGCGAGGCCGAGTCTCTGGTGTACGACACCAACCTCCCCCCGGTCGGCGGCAATGTCGACGCCGGCAAGCTTGCGGTGCTCGCCGAGCCGTACCCACAGGCGGTGGCCGGCACCCCGAATTCCTGGTCGTTCGATCACAGCACCTTCCAGCTCAGCTACGCCACCGCCCGGGCCGACGGCGTGGGCAGCTTCGCCGCGGGCGCCCAGACCAACATCTCGGTGCCTCCCGTCCAATACCCGAACGGCTACCAGGTCGTCGTCACCGGCGGACACGTCATGTCGGCTCCCAACGCTCCCGTCCTGGTCATCGCCTCGGACGCCGGCGCCACCACCGTCAACGTGACCGTGACTGCTGTGCCGGCAGCGGGGTGAAACGGTTCAGCGCAGCAGCGTTGCCACGATCCCGGCCAGATAGCCCAGCCGGACCACTTCCGCGGGCAGGAAAGCCGGACCTCCGGTGCGGCCCAGCACCACGGCGGTGCGCGGGTTGCCGAGTGGCGCGGCAGCCAGGGCGACATCCATGTCCCGCCACACCGCTGGCACCCAGCCGGCGGTGTTGTCCAGGGCGGTGGCGCGCTCGATCGGCAGCCACGGCACCGCGCTGACCTGGGTCTCCGGGATGCCTGGACTGCCGGCGAGCCGGCGGAACTCGCCGGCCGACCCCTCGGCGCGCAGCACTGCGCACCAGCTGACTCGCAGCACCCGGGGTGCTTCGTCGGCCAGCTTCTGCAACTTGGCGCTGCGGTCACCGGCCGCCGCCACGTGGTCGATGAGCTCGAGTTCGCGATGCGCATCCAGTAAGCCGGTGTGCGGGCGGACACTGTGCACCCGAACACCGGGCAGCCGCTCGGCGGCCGTGATCAGCACATCGGGCATCGATCCTTGCGGCAGATCGACCACCAGGTCATCGATCGCCGAACCGCTTCCGCGTTCCACAACGTCCAAAGACAAGATGTCGGCGCCCACTGAGCCCAGCCCCACGGCCAGCGACCCCAGGCTGCCGGGGCGGTCGTCGAGTTCGACGCGCAGCAGATAGGAAGGCATGCGCAACTTTCCCACAGCGCTGCCCGAGCCGCCGAAGGTGAGGCTGGGTTCCCGCGCGCTACCGCACGCTGGCTTCACGCCCGACGCGAGCGGACGACTAGGCTTTGCACCCGTGTCCCAGATCTCCCGTGACGACGTAGCTCACCTGGCCCGGTTGGCCCGGCTGGCGCTGACCGACGCCGAGTTGGACGGTTTCGCCGGCCAGCTCGATGCGATCCTGACCCATGTCAGCACGATTCAGGCTGTCGACGTCACCGGCGTCAAGGCGACCGACAACCCGCTCAAGGACGTCAACGTCACCCGGCCGGACGAGATCGTGCCCGGCCTGACCCAGCAGCAGGCGCTCGCGGCCGCGCCCCGCGCCGAAGACGGCCGCTTCGCGGTTCCGCAGATCCTGGGGGAGAGCCAGTGAGTGAGCTGATCCGCTCCGACGCGGCCACCCTGGCGGCCAAGATCGCGGCCCGCGAGGTGTCCTCGGTTGAGGTCACCCGCGCCCATCTCGACCAGATCGCGGCCACCGACGACCGGTACGGGGCGTTCCTGCACGTCGGCGCCGACGAAGCCCTGGCCGCAGCCGAGGCCGCCGACAAGGCAATCGCCGCCGGGGAGGCGCCGTCGGCGCTGGCCGGGGTGCCGCTGGCCCTCAAGGACGTGTTCACCACCATCGACGCCCCGACCACCTGCGGATCGAAGATCCTGGAAGGCTGGCGGGCTCCCTACGACGCGACCGTCACCGCGCGGCTGCGCGCTGCCGGCATCCCGATCCTGGGCAAGACCAACATGGACGAGTTCGCGATGGGCTCGTCGACGGAGAACTCCGCTTACGGTCCGACCCGCAACCCCTGGGACGTCGAGCGGGTGCCGGGTGGTTCCGGCGGCGGCAGTGCCGCGGCGCTGGCGGCGTTCCAGGCGCCACTGGCGATCGGCACCGACACCGGCGGCTCGATTCGCCAGCCGGCCGCGCTGACCGCCACCGTCGGCGTGAAACCCACCTACGGCACCGTGAGCCGCTACGGGCTGGTGGCGTGCGCGTCGTCGCTGGACCAGGGCGGGCCGTGTGCGCGCACCGTGGCCGACACCGCGCTGCTGCATTCGGTGATCGCCGGGCATGACCCGCGCGACTCCACGTCGATCAAGGCGCCGGTGCCCGACGTCGTCGCCGCCGCCAAAGCCGGTGCGGCCGCGGACCTGTCCGGGGTGCGGATCGGCGTGGTGCGCCAGCTGCACAGCGGCGAGGGCTACCAGCCGGGCGTGCTGGCGTCGTTCAACGCCGCCGTCGAACAGTTGACGGCGCTGGGCGCGCAGATCTCCGAAGTGGACTGTCCGCACTTCGACTACTCGCTGTCCGCCTACTACCTGATCCTGCCGTCGGAGGTGTCGAGCAACCTGGCCCGCTTCGACGCGATGCGCTTCGGGCTGCGGGTCGGCGACGACGGCACCCACAGCGCCGAGGAGGTGATGGCGCTGACCCGCGCGGCCGGCTTCGGCCCGGAGGTCAAGCGCCGCATCATGCTCGGCACCTACGCGCTGTCGGCGGGCTACTACGACGCCTACTACAACCAGGCGCAGAAGGTGCGCACCCTGATCGCCCGTGACCTCGACGCGGCGTATGAGTCCGTTGACGTGCTGATCTCGCCGACCACGCCCACCACGGCGTTCCGGCTGGGGGAGAAGGTGGACGACCCGCTGGCGATGTACCTGTTCGACCTGTGCACGCTGCCGCTGAACCTGGCCGGGCACTGCGGCATGTCGGTGCCGTCCGGGCTGTCCGGCGACGACGGGCTGCCGGTGGGTCTGCAGATCATGGCGCCGGCGCTGGCCGATGACCGGCTGTATCGGGTGGGCGCGGCCTACGAGGCAGCCCGCGGGGAGCTGCCGACCGCTGTTTGACTCGACGCCGCAGCCGCCCAGCGTGCGGTTTCATACGCGACTCGCCGACGAGCACGTATGAAATCGCACACTCGCGCCCTGCGCGTCGGCAAGATGGACACATGCGGATCGGAGTGCTCACCGGCGGCGGCGACTGCCCGGGACTGAACGCGGTGATCAGGGCGGTGGTGCGCACCTGCGACTCCCGCTACGGCTCCACGGTGGTCGGTTTCCAAGACGGCTGGCGCGGTCTGCTGGAGAACCGGCGCGTCCAATTGGCCAACGACGACCGCAACGACCGGCTGCTGGCCAAGGGCGGCACCATGCTCGGCACCGCCCGGGTGAACCCGGACAAGCTGCGCGCCGGCCTGGATCAGGTGAAGGCGACGCTCGACGACAACGGCATCGACGTGCTCATCCCGATCGGCGGGGAGGGCACTTTGACCGCGGCGCACTGGCTGTCGGAGGAGAACGTCCCGGTGGTCGGGGTGCCCAAAACCATCGACAACGACATCGACTGCACCGACGTCACTTTCGGCCACGACACCGCGCTGCAGGTTGCCACCGACGCCATCGACCGGCTGCACTCCACCGCCGAATCTCACCAGCGGGTGATGCTGGTCGAGGTGATGGGCCGCCACGCCGGCTGGATCGCGCTCAACGCCGGCCTGGCCACCGGTGCGCACATGACACTGATACCCGAGCAGCCCTTCGACGTCGAAGAGGTGTGCCGGCTGGTCAAGCAGCGCTTTCAGCACGGGTCGTCGCACTTCATCTGTGTCGTCGCCGAAGGCGCCAAACCGGCTGCCGGCTCCATGGAGTTGCGGGCCGGCGGCGTCGACGAGTTCGGCCACGAGCGCTTCACCGGTGTTGCCGCCCAGCTGGCCGTCGAAATCGAAAGGCGCGTCAAGAAAGAAGTCCGCACCACGGTGCTGGGGCATGTGCAGCGTGGCGGCACCCCGACCGCCTACGATCGGGTGCTCGCGACCCGGTTCGGCGTCAACGCCGCCGATGCCGCCCACGCCGGCGAATACGGCATGATGGTGTCGCTGCGCGGCCAGGAGATCGGTAGGGTGGCGTTGGCCGACGCGGTCCGACAGCTCAAAGTGGTGCCGCAGAGCCGCTACGATGACGCGGCGGCGTTCTTCGGCTAGCTCGCGTGCGGCGTGACAATGCCGCGAAATGGCCCCACAATGGTGAGGTTGTGACTTCTGTTGCCCAATGGACGAAGGCTGGGGGTGGGGTATGGGAAAGATGGCGTTGTCTGCCGCGGTGCTGTGCGGTCTGCCGATGGGACTGGTGCTGTCTCTGCCGGCCCACGCCAGTGGTGACCAGATAGGCGATTACGTCGCCGATCACGGCGGTGATGTCTGCGCGTTGATCAACGTCCAGCCGAATCTGGCCGGAGTCAAGCATGCGGTCGATCACATCTTGGCGACCAGTGGTCTGCCGGAGGATCAGACCGGAAGACTGCTGGCCGGATCGGTGGTGGCGTCCTGTCCCGAAGACGGCCCGCTGGTCGAGGAATTCGTCTTGTACGTCAAGCGGCGTCAGCAGCAGCAGGCCGGCGGCGCCACCATGGCCGGGGCCTAAATTAGCCCGCGCGTTCGGCGAACAGCGATCGCACGTCAGAGGTCGCCCGGGTCGTCGGGCACGTCGACGGCATAGTCCGCCAGCACCTCCAGGCTGACCACCTCCAGAGTGCGTTCATGGGTGGCAGCCAGCACCACGGGCGCGGCGCAGCCGTCGCGGTGCGCCCGCAGCCAGTTCAGCGCGGTGACGCACCAGCGATCGCCTGGCGTCAGCCCCGGGAACCGGTAGGCCGGCATCGGTGTGGACAGGTCGTTGCCGGTCGAGCGTTGGTGTGCCAGGAATTCGCCGGTGACGACGGCGCAAATCGTGTGCAGTCCAATGTCCTCGGGCCCCGACGAGCAACAGCCGTCACGGTAGAAGCCGGTAATCGGATCGCTGCCGCACGGCTCCAGTGGGCCGCCCAGCACGTTGCGGTCGGGCATGGGGCTCAGTCTAGGGCGGCGTCACCTACCGTGAGGTATGACCGAGCGGAACCGTGAGCGGCTGTGGGCGCACATCGACGGCATCTACCAGCAGATCTGCGAGCACCCCTTCGTCACCGGGTTAACCAAGGGGTCCTTGGGGCGCAACCAGTTTCGCCACTATCTTGTCCAGGACGCGCACTACCTGCGCGGTTATGCGCGGGCCTTGGCGAGCTGCGCGGCCAGGGCGCCGATCGAGTCGGAGCTGACGATGTTCGCCGAGCACGCCGGCGTGGCGATCGCCGCCGAAGCGGAGCTGCATGCCGGCCTGCTGGCGGATCTGGGGCTCGACGTCGAAGCTGCCGCGGCACTGCCGATCACCCCCACGACCCAGGCCTACACCAGCTACCTGCTGGCGGTGACGGCATCCGGCTCTTACGCCGAAGCCGTGGCCGCCGTGCTGCCCTGCTACTGGGTGTACGCCCGGGTGGGCGAGCATCTGCAGCGCCACGGCTCGCCGGAGCCACTGTTCCAGCGCTGGATCGACACCTACGCGGGCCAGGAGTACCAGTCGGTGGTCGAGGCGGTGCTTGCCGTCACCGACCGGATCGGTGCACACGTGTCGGTATCGGAGTGGGAGCTGATGCGCCGGCATCTCCATACCTCTGCGCGTTACGAATGGATGTTCTTCGACGCCGCGTACCGGCTGGAGGACTGGCCGGTGTGACCAAGCCTGGCCGACGGGGTCACCTAGACTTTGCTCCCATGACCGCTGCTGTCGCCGAACTGCTCGACTACGACGACGTCGTCGCCCGCTTCGACCCGGTACTGGGCCTGGAAGTGCACGTCGAGCTGTCCACGGCCACCAAGATGTTCTGCGGATGCTCGACGGCCTTCGGCGCCGAGCCGAACACCCAGGTGTGTCCGGTGTGTCTGGGCCTGCCCGGTTCGCTGCCGGTGCTCAACGCCACCGCGGTCGAATCGGCGATCCGGATCGGGCTGGCGCTCAACTGCGACATCGCCTCCTGGTGCCGGTTCGCCCGGAAGAACTACTTCTATCCCGACCAGCCCAAGAACTACCAGATCTCGCAGTACGACGAGCCGATCGCATTCAACGGCTACCTCGACGTGCCGCTGGAGGACGGCTCGGTGTGGCGGGTGGACATCGAACGCGCCCACATGGAGGAGGACACCGGCAAGCTCACCCACGTGGGCAGCGACACCGGCCGCATCGAGGGCGCCAGCGAATCCCTGGTCGACTACAACCGGGCCGGCGTGCCGCTGATCGAGATCGTCACCAAACCGATCACCGGTGCCGGTGAACGTGCCCCGCAGATCGCCCGGGCCTATGTGACCGCGCTGCGGGATCTGCTGCGGGCGTTGGACGTTTCCGACGTGCGGATGGACCAGGGGTCGATGCGCTGCGACGCCAATGTGTCGCTGATGCCCACCGGGGCAGCCGAGTTCGGCACCCGGACCGAGACCAAGAACGTCAACTCGCTCAAGAGTGTCGAGGTGGCGGTCAGTTACGAGATGCGGCGCCAGGGCGCGGTGTTGACCGGTGGCGGCACCGTCGTCCAGGAGACCCGGCACTTCCACGAGGCCGGCTACACCAGTCCGGGCCGGGCCAAGGAGACCGCGGAGGACTACCGCTACTTTCCCGAACCCGATCTGGAGCCGGTGGCGCCGTCGGCGGAGCTGGTCGCAGAGCTTCGAGAGACCATCCCGGAACTGCCGTGGCTGGCCCGCAGGAAGATCCAGGAGCAGTGGGGCGTCTCCGACGAGGTGATGCGTGACCTGGTCAACGCGGGCGCGGTTGAGTTGGTGGCCGCCACCGTGTCGGCCGGAGCCTCCAGTGAGGCGGCCCGCGCCTGGTGGGGAAACTTCCTGGTGCAGAAGGCCAACGAGGCCGGCGTCGAACTGGATGCCCTGGCGATCACGCCGAAGCAGGTCGCCGCAGTGGTGGCGCTGGTGGAATCCGGTGAGCTGTCCAACAAGCTGGCCCGGCAGGTGGTCGAAGGGGTGCTCGCCGGCGAGGGGGAGCCCGCCCAGGTGATGGCCGACCGGGGTCTGGTCGTGGTGCGTGACGACTCGGTGATCCAGGCGGCGATCGACGAGGCACTGGCCGCCAATCCCGATGTGGCCGAGAAGATTCGGGGCGGCAAGGTGCAGGCCGCCGGCGCTATTGTCGGCGCGGTGATGAAAGCCACCAAGGGTCAGGCCGACGCCGCCCGGGTGCGTGAACTGGTGCTGGCCGCCTGCGGCGGGTAGTCCTTCGCTGCCTCAGCCGGCGGTGGCGCCGCGAGTCTGCGGCAGGTGGCGAGAGCCCTGGTGGTCACGGTGGTCGAATATGAACTGCAGCCACCGAAAGTCGATCAACATTGCGCGGTCATCCTTTTCGCTCGTCGGGCTGCTATGCGGCGGCGGTGACGTTCTGCGGTGAGTCACTGCTATCGACCCGTTGAAACCCAAGGTAAGGCCGATATTTAAGGCGTCCGAGCGGAGTCAGTAATACTTCTGTGAGAACTGATCGGTGTGGTGGCGCTGACCTGTCTCGCGGTAGTTAATCACCGGACGGAAACGGGGCGGGGCCGAGCGGGCCTCAAACCTGAGACAAAACCATTACTCCTGTGGCTGTTTTCTTGGTTATTTCATAGCGTTTCGCGTCATGCGCTTTATCGTGTCGCGACCGCGGATGAATCCGGTGCCGGTGTAGTGAGCCTGTCCCGTCGTAGTTTTCTCCAGGCCGGAATGGCCGCCGCTGCCGTCGCCGCAGGCATGGGTGGTTCCCGTCTGGCGCATGCCGAACCGTCGGCGCTGCTGGCCTCGAATCCCACCGGCACCACTCTGGATGTGGTCAGCACGCCGGGTATAGCCCAGGCGGGCGGCTACCGGCCCCTGGTCGCCGGCAGCGGGTGGCCGCTGTACATCCGCCAGGAACTGGCCACCGCGGGCCCCGCGCGCGAGATGGCCCGCACCGCGTTGACGGCATTCGTACAGGTCACCGATCTGCACCTCACCGACGCCCAGAGCCCGGCCCGGTTCGAGTTCGTCCACCCCTTTGTCTCCTCGGCCTACCGGCCGCATGAGACCCTGACCACCCAGGGTGCGGTCTCGCTGGTCAAGCAACTCAACGCGCTGCCCGGCGGTCCCTTCACCGGGCGGCCATTCGACTGCTTGGTCTCCACCGGAGACAACACCGACAACAAAGAGCTGATCGAACTCGACTGGTTTCTGACGGTGATGTCCGGCGGGCCGATCGTCCCCAACACCGGCGCGCCCGGTCGCTATGAAGGGGTGCAGGCGCACGGCTCGTCGGACTACTGGCTGGCCGAGTCCCCCTACTGGGACAGCTACAAGGGCAAGGGATTTCAGCAGATTCCCGGATTCCTGTCTGCGGCGATCTCCCCGCACACCAGCCCCGGCCTGCGCATGCCCTGGTATTCGGTGGTCGGCAACCACGACGAACAGTTTCTCGGCACCGTCCCCAACGGCCTGCTGGAATGGATGTACACGTCGCCGATCAAATTCGACCTGCCGCATACCGATCCCTCGGCGATCGCCATCGCGAAAGCGCTGTGCGCCGATCCCTCGCAGCTCGTCCCGATCCTGCTGCAGCTCAAGTCGGGCGGCCCCTTCCTGCCCGCAACCGTGGATCAGCGGCGTATGCCATTTACGTTGAGCCAGTACGTTCGTCGGCACTTCGAGCCCGCCATCACCGGTCCCGGACCGGTCGGCCATGGCTTCATCGATCCGGACGGGCCCACCTGGTACACCTTTCAGGTTGCGCCCGGGGTGCTCGGTGTCGCGATGAACACCACCAACGACCTAGGCCTGTCGGCCGGCTCGATCAACGAAAGTCAGTTGCGGTTCGTCCTCGAGCAGATCGACGCGCACCCAGACCAGCTGGTGATTCTGTTCAGCCACCACACTTCGCGAACCATGAACGTCGGCCTGCCGGATCCGAATCATCCCGGCGAGAAGCTCTATACGGGTGCGTCGCTCGTTGCGGCACTGCTGGAGCGGCCGAACGTGATCGCGTGGGTGAACGGGCACACCCACACCAACGAGATGATCCCCCACAAGGGCGCCACCCCGAAGCAGAGCTTCTGGGAGATCAACACGGCCAGCCACATCGACTACCCGCAGCTGGCCAGGATCATCGAGGTCACCGACAACCATGACGGCACGCTGAGTCTGTTCACCCCGCTGGTCGAGGCCCAGGCGCCGTTCACCGCGGATCCCAGCGACCTCACTCCGACCGGTCTGGCCAGCCTGTATCGCGAGCTGTCCTATAACGATCTGCACCGCAAGGATGCCCGCCTCGGCGCCGTGGCGGATCGAAACTGCGAGTTGCTGCTGGCCCATCCGTTGCACTGACGGCAACGCGAAAGTGGCCCCCTTCGCAGGCGAAGGGGGCCACTTCGATATTGACGGGTTTTACACCGAGATGCCAAAGATGTCGCTCACCAGCGAGGCCATCGCGTCGGCCTGGTCGCCCAGCGGGCTGCCAACACCGTCCCAGCCGAGCGACATGGCGATGATCTCCTGCAGGCTTTGCCACGCGCCCAGCATGCCTACGCCTTGTCCCTCAATCACCAGTGGGAAGCCCATGAGACCAGTGGTGAGTCCCAGACCGTTGATGATCGAGCCGCCGATACCAGGGGAGCTGCCGTCGGAGACCTCGTTGATGAAGCCCTCGACGTCGGTGCCGGTGACGCCGGGCGACAGCAGCCCGCCGAAGGTGTAGCTGAGCGCGGTGACGTCCAGGTCCGCCGGCAACAGGCCGGCCTCGGTCAGGGTGGGCAGCAGCGCGTCCAAATTCAGGGTGGCGCCGTTGAGGAGACCACCGACGATGTTGGCGGGGATGTTGACGACGTCCTGCAGGGCCGCCGCAAAGTCCGGGTTCTCGCCGGACAGAGCGTTGCTGATGTCGCCGACGCTGTTGCCCAGCGCCACCAGCGGCGCGATCGACGGGCCCAGCGCACCGATCAGCACCCCGCTGAGCGGTGACGCCAGGAAGGAGAGGATCGGCGTGAGCTGGTCGGTGGTGAGGGGGAAGTCGTCGGGCATGTACTGCGGCATCACCAGCGTGATCAGTGCCTGCAGTGCGTCGTTGCTCAGCAGCAGGGGTGAGATCGGCAGGTCGGTCGCCATGTTGGGCTGCACAACCGCGTCGATGACGGCCTGCGGGTCGATCGACGTGCCATTCATCAAGTCGGCGATCAGCTGCTGGGCGGCGACGCCCGGCACGGCGGACATGCTGTCCCACAGCGTGGTGGCGTTGTCCTTGGCGGTGGCGAACACGTCCTGCCATGCGCCGAACGGGTCGAAGTCAGCGGTCAGGGCCACCGTGGCTGAGTGCGTGGCGGTCAGGCCGGGCAGCGGAACGGCGACCGGGGTGGCGGCGACGGCGCCGGCGCCGATAAGCGCGACGCCTGCTGCGACCCACGGAGCGGGGGCAAAGTGTTGCATTGGTCTCCTAGTTACCTAAGCGTGACGGCTGCCACGGCAGTGAAAGGCTACTTGAAAGTAGCTTATGCACAAATGAGCTGATCGCTAACAAAACCCAAGGTTAGCCTGCATTTACCCTAGATGACCTGGGCATATCGCCGCGTCGGCGAAATTATTGGCAGGGAATTCTCAGAAACTTAGTGGTCCCACGCGGAAGGACGGGCACCGTGGGTGGACCAAAGTTCGCATGGTCGACCTGCGCCCGACAACGCAAGTGGTCCCCTTCGCAAGCGAAGGGGACCACTTGGTGGTGTGCCGATCTATTAGAGGGTGTCGAACAGACCGTCGAGCGGGTTGCCCGACCAATCCCAGCCCAGCGTGCTGGCGACGATCTGCGACAAGTTCTCCAAGGCGGCCAGCGTGCCGATCCCGTGACCCACGGCGTCGAGTTCGCCGAGGATGGGCACGTCGCTGACGTGCAGACCCAGGCTGTTCAGGATCGAACCGCCGAGGGCGGTGTCGGAGTAGTCGGATCCCAGCACCCCGCCCGTCGACAGCAGTCCGCCGAAGGCGAAGCTGAGCTCGTCGAGGGAGGCGCCCTCGGGCAACGCGATCAGGCCGGTCGCTTCGATCGCCGGAATCAGCGCGGTGAGGTCCAAGGTCGCGCCGTTCAAGAACGCGCCGGTCATGTTGGCCGGAATGTCGGCCACCTGCTGCAGCGCCGACTGCCAGTCCGGGTTGTCGCCGTTCAATGTCTCGCCGATCTCGCTGATGCTGTTGCCCAGCGCCACCAGGGGGCTGATCGACGGACCCAGGGCCCCGATCAGGACGGCGCTCAACGGCGAGGTCAGGAAGTTGACGATGGTCGGGATCGGCTCCTCGGGGACCGGGAATCCGAGGTCCGCGCCCAGTCCGCTGAGCCCGATGTAGGCGAAGATGTGGGCCTGGTCGATCGTGTACTGGCTCACGGCGCCGATGGCGTCATCATCGCCGCCGAGGAACGTGACGGCGTTGAACACCGCGGCCGCGTTCTCCTTGAGGGAGTCGAGGACGTCGCCGATGGTGGTCGAACCATTGGCCAGATCCTGCAGGTAGCCGATCTGGTTGGCGATCTCCTGCTGCTGAGCCACAAAAGGATGCGCGGAGAAGGTGTCCCAAATCGTGGTGGCGTTGGCGCTGGCGGTGTCGAACACGTCCTGCCAGCTGGTCAGTGCCACGTCGGGCGAGTGGAGGGCAGCCGGGCCGGCCAGCGGTGCGACGACGGGGGCGGCCGCGATCGTGCCGGCGCCGACGAGCGCGACGCCAGCTGCGACCCAAGGGGAACGGGCGAGGTGTTGCATTGGTCTCCTAGCTACGTGAGCGTGACGGTTGCCACGGCAGCGAAATGCTACTTGAAAGTAGGTTAAGAAAAATGAACTGATTGCTAACAAATAAGTCAGGTTAGGCTGACTTTACCCGCATCTACCAGCGCATATCGCGATCACGATTGACGAATTGACATAGAATTCTCAGAAACTTACTAATGCCGAAGCGGAAGGTTGGTCACCGTAGGTGGACCGAAGTGACACAGGGAGGCCCGAAGTCGCTCGAGCGGACGCCCCGGCCGGGGCCTAGTCCTTGTCGTCGTTGGCGCGCGGGAACCCGCCGCCGGACGGGAACAGCGGGAACACCACATCGTCGAGTTTTTCGGCATCCCCGGCCGTCTTGTTCACCGTCGCGCCCCAGACGTTGCCGTCGGGCGACATCTTGACGGCCCAGACGTGGCCGTGGGTGTCTTGACGCATGACCTCGGGTTCGCTGGTGACCGATCCGGTACCGGCGGCCAGTCGCACCGCCACCGTCTGCTTGGTGTTGACCAGGTTGACCAGCACAATGCCATCCATCGCGGCGCAGCCGGCGACGCCGGGCTTGTCCGGCCACGTCCACACGGTCGACACCCGGGAATCCTTGGTGATGCGCTGCAACCGGTCGCCGCTCGGTGTTCGGTCGGTGACGTAGAGCGAGCCGTCGACGTGGTCGATGCACAGCCCGCCGCCGGCGCCCATCCCACTCAGTGCCGTGGTGGGTGGGGCCTGATCGATGGTCGTGGGTTGCTCGATGCGCAACACCTTGCCGGCAGTCGAGCCGGGATCGGCGGCCGCGGCGGGATTGCCCGCGTCGCCGGTCAGCACCACCAGGGTGGTCGGACTGGTGAAGATCAGTGCGCCGGTATTGCCGGTCGCGCCCTTGGGGATACCGGTCAGGATGTCCTTCGGGACGTCACCGTCGGCGATCCGGATCACCCGGTTGTCGGTGGGCGTGCTGATGTAGGCGTACATCAAGCGGTCTTGCGTGTAGGTCGGTGACAACACGATGTCCATCAGGCCGCCGTCACCGGCTGGGTCGACGCCGATGACCGTTTTCACTTTGGGTTCGGCGGACAGCGAGACCTCTTTGACCGCACCGGTGGTCCGCTCGGCGACGAGTGCCGATTTGCTGTCGCCATGCATGATCAGGCCGCTGGTGCTCTCGAGGCAGCCCTGCATCACCCCGGGTGCCGGGCACTGTTTCGGGAACGGGTTGGCGGGCAGCGGTGGTGGCGGCGGGGGAGTCGTAGGGGGCGCCATCCCGCGCCGGGGAACGGTGGTGAACGGTTGAGACTGAGCGTCATCGAAGTGCGCGCAGCCGGTGAGAACCAGCCACGCCGCGCACAGTACGACAGGCACCCGGTGAACCGCCCCGCGCATCCGCATGCCCGTCAGGTTACGGACACCGGGTCGGGTTTCGCCACGACGCCCGCCGCAGTGCCGCACCGGGCCGGATTCGATTCGCTAACGAAGCCCTTCAAATCCCCAATCCCGCCGAGGTTGCCCTTACTCTGACAGGGTGACCAGTAATGGTGAGGGCTCACACTGGCGCCGGCCGGGTGAGACCGCCGACGCAGGCAAAGGACGTCCCAAGTCGGCACGTCTGGTAGATCCGGAGGACGACATGCCATCACCGACTTACACCGGTGATTTCGAGACCGCGGCCATTCCGGCTTACGACCCCACCGGTACTCGTGCGGTCGGGGCCGGCTACCACCCGCTGCCCTACGCCGAGCCCGCGGCCAACCCCGGCCGCGTCGGCGTCGCCATCGGCGGCGACACCGACGCCGACGAGCCGTTCCGGGCGCTGGACCGGCGCGGCACCCAGGATCTCGGTTTGCTGATTCTGCGGCTGGGCCTCGGGGTGCTGTTGGTGGCCCACGGGCTGCGTCAGCTGTTCGGTTGGTGGGGCGGTCAGGGGCTGAGCGGCTTCAAGAATTCCATCGCCGCGGCCGGCTATCAGCACGCCGACATCCTGACTTACGCGGCTGGGGCCGGCCAGATCGCTGCGGGCCTGCTGCTGGTGCTCGGACTGTTCACACCACTGGCCGCGGCCGGCGCGCTGGCGTATTTCATCAACGGCGTGCTCACCGGTGTCTCGTCGGACAACCAGGGCCGTTTTGACCTTTTCCTGCCCGACGGCCACGAATACCACGTCATTCTGATCGTGGTGGCGGTGGCGATCGTGCTGGTCGGCCCGGGTCGGTACGGCCTCGACGGCGACCGCGGCTGGGCCCGGCGGCCCTTCATCGGGTCCATCGCCGCACTGGTGCTCGGTATTGCCGGGGGCATCGCGATGTGGGTGTTCCTCAACGGGGCGAACCCGCTGGGCTAGGGCGGGGAGTGGCGGGTCGCCGCCTCCCTGACCACTGATTCAGCGATACGGGTTCGGCACCCGCCCCCCGCTGGCCTCGGTCAGCAGCGGCAGCGTGGCGAAACTTACCGCGGGCAACCGCAGCGTCTCGCCGTCGCGCAGGTGTGCCCGCGCCCACGATCCCCGGGTAAATCCCAAGCCGGCGATGGCGTCCCAGCCCACCGAGCGGCTGCGGAGCAGGGTCCGCACGGTGACCTGCTGGGCGTCGGCCACGGTTCGCCACCGGGCGATCAGGGCCGACAGCAGTAGCGGCAGCGCCAACAGCGGCGCGGTGAATGGCCAGGTCAGCACGGGGATCAGTAGGCCGAGGGTCAGGAAGCCAACCGCGAAGTGGGCCATCGGCGAGATGCGGATCACCAAGGGTGCGGGATCGGGTGATGGAGAGGCCACCCCCGCATGATGTCACCGCCGGCGTCGCTGGAGCCGGTGGGTGGCAGGCCGCACCGCCGTAAAAATAAATATTGACTACTTATTTTATGTGATGCACGATAGACGCGTGCCGCCGACAAAGCCTCGCCGAACCCAGGCGGAACGCACTGCCGAGACTCGGCATGCACTGCTCGACGCGACGCTTGATGCGCTGGTAGAGGTTGGTTTCAAGGGAACTACCACGACGGAGGTAGCCCGCCGGGCCGGCGTGTCGGTGGGGGCGCTGCAGGGACATTTCCCGACCAAGAACGGCCTTCTGACCGCCGCCATCGAGTTCGCCTTGAACCGCCGCATCGAAGAGTTCGAGGTGTTGATGGCGGGGCTGGATTCGTCCGCGGACAAACTCGACGAGGCGATCGATCTGCTGTGGTCGATGTATTCGGGACCGACTTTCACCGCGTCGCAGGAACTATGGGTGGCGGCCCGCACCGACCCGGACCTGGCACCCGCGGTCATCGAGACCGATCGCCAATTCTCGGAGGCCTGCGACCGGATATACACCGAACTGCTGGCCTCGGGGGATAGCGCCGATGCCGACACCTCGAAGTCGCGGATCGGACCGCAGATGACCTTCGCGCTGATGAACGGCCTGGCGATGTCCCGGTCGATCGCCGGCTACGAGCCGCTGCCCGCCGACGACATCCTCGACGCCTTCAAGATGCTGGTTCGGCCACTGGCGACCGGCTTTGCAGACCCACAACCCGAGAGAGAGTCATGACCGTCAACGAGAACCGCCACCCGGCGGTACAGCCGCGCCGCATCCGGTTCAACTACCCGGTGGCGGCCCTGGACCGCCACTTCGTTCAGGGTGACCTGGTGATGAGCCACATGATCGCGCACCTGTCGGCGGTGTTCCCGGAGGGCGAGGACTTCTTCATCCGTTCGGTGCGTCGCTACGCCGACCAGATCACCGACCCCGACCTCAAAGACCAGGTCAAGGGATTCATCGGCCAGGAGGTCACCCACGGGCGCGAGCACCGCGCACTCAATGAGCGCCTGCATGAGATGGGTTACCCGACCCGCAGGATCGACCGGCTGGTGGCCCGCCGCCAGAAGGTCATCGAGCGACGGTTCTCGCCGCTGACCTGCCTTTCGATCACCGCTGCACTCGAACATTTCACCGCCGTATTCGCCGAGACCCTGCTCTCTGACGAGCGGGCCCAGGCCCTGCTCGGCACGACCGAGGTGCGGTCCATGCTGTTGTGGCACGCGATCGAGGAATCCGAGCACCGCTCGGTGGCATTCGACGTCTATCGCGCGGTCGGGGGCGATGAGACCCGGCGCATCAAGACGATGCGGATCATCCGTTTCAGTTTCCCCCTCGCCGTCGTGGCGAACACCATCATCTCGCTGCTCGGCGACCGGGCCGCTTACCACCCGGTGCGACTCATCCGCAGCTTTGCCGCACTGCGGCATTCGCCGTTCTTGACTCGTGCCGTCTTCCGCCGGCTGGGGGAGTACATGCAGCCGGGCTTCCACCCCGACGACCACGACAACACCGCGCTGCTCGAGCGCTGGGAGGCAGAGCTCTTCGGTGAGCAGGGAACGCTGGTCGACCACCTGCACTGAGCGTCCCCACCGCTCATTTGACGCACGCTCGGTCCAGCGGCTACCGTCGTCTGCTATGGACAACGGCATGCTCGTAGTAGCCCACTGCGCGTTGGTTGTTGCCTGAACTTCCAACCACCGACGCGCAACCCTCGTGCAGCAGCTGAGCTGGCGGGGGTTTTTTGTTGCCAGCAGTCTCCAAAGACACAGTCGTCGAAGACAAAGAGGAAACCGTGAGCGCACCCACCACGCGACCGCCGGAACGGTCGGCACCGGCGCAAGCCGCCAACGGGGCTTCGGCCTCGGACGCAGCTTCAGACAAGGCCAAATCACCCGCCAAGCGAGTCCCGCCTGAGCAGATGACCGGTGCCCAGTCGGTGATCCGGTCGCTGGAAGAACTCGACGTTGACGTGATCTTCGGCATCCCCGGCGGCGCGGTTCTGCCGGTCTACGACCCGCTGTTCGACTCGAAGAAGCTGCGGCACGTGCTGGTCCGTCACGAGCAGGGCGCCGGGCACGCCGCCAGCGGCTACGCGCACGCCACCGGACGGGTCGGGGTGTGCATGGCCACCTCCGGTCCCGGTGCCACCAACCTGGTCACCCCGTTGGCCGACGCGCAGATGGACTCCATCCCGGTGGTCGCGATCACCGGCCAGGTCGGCCGTCAGCTGATCGGCACGGACGCCTTTCAGGAGGCCGACATCTCCGGCATCACCATGCCGATCACCAAGCACAACTTCCTGGTTCGCAACGGTGACGACATCCCGCGCGCGCTTGCCGAGGCATTCCACATCGCGGCCTCCGGGCGCCCCGGTGCAGTGCTGGTCGACATCCCCAAGGACGTGCTGCAGGGCCAGTGCACCTTCGCCTGGCCGCCCCGGCTGGACCTGCCCGGCTACAAGCCCACCACCAAGCCGCACAGCCGGCAGGTCCGCGAGGCCGCCAAGCTGATCGCGGCGTCGCACCGGCCGGTGCTCTATGTCGGCGGTGGGGTGATCCGTGGGGAGGCCTGCGAGGAACTCGCCGAGCTGGCCGAGCTGACCGGCATCCCGGTGGTCACCACCTTGATGGCCCGCGGCGCCTTCCCGGACAGCCACCGCCAGCACCTGGGCATGCCCGGCATGCACGGCACAGTCGCGGCGGTGGCCGGGTTGCAGCGCTCGGATCTGCTGATCACTCTGGGCGCCCGATTCGACGACCGGGTCACCGGCCAACTGGATTCGTTCGCCCCGGACGCCAAGGTGATTCACGCCGACATCGACCCGGCCGAGATCGGCAAGAACCGGCACGCCGACGTCCCGATCGTCGGTGACGTCAAGGCCGTCATCACCGAACTGCTCGAGGTGCTTCGCCACGAGAAGCTGTCGCTGGACCTGACCGACTGGTGGAGCTACCTCGACGGGGTGCGCTCGACCTACCCGCTGAGCTATGGGCCGCAGAGCGACGGCAGCCTGTCGCCGGAGTTCGTCATCGAGACGTTGGGCCGCATCGCCGGACCCGACGCGCTCTATGTTGCCGGCGTTGGCCAGCACCAGATGTGGGCCGCGCAGTTCGTGAAGTACGAGAAGCCGCGCACCTGGCTGAACTCCGGAGGCCTGGGCACCATGGGCTTCTCGATCCCGGCGGCCATGGGCGCCAAGATGGGCCGCCCGGACGCCGAGGTGTGGGCGATCGACGGCGACGGCTGCTTCCAGATGACCAACCAGGAGCTGGCCACCTGCGCGATCGAGGGAATCCCGATCAAGGTTGCGCTGATCAACAACGGAAACCTCGGCATGGTGCGGCAGTGGCAGACGCTGTTCTACGGGGAGCGCTACAGCCAGACCGACCTGGCCACCCACTCGCACCGCATCCCCGACTTCGTGATGCTGGCCGAGGCCCTGGGCTGTGTCGGATTGCGTTGCGAGCGTGAGGAAGACGTCGAAGACGTGATCAAGGCGGCTCGGGCGGTCACCGACCGGCCGGTGGTGATCGACTTCATCGTCGGTGCGGACGCTCAGGTGTGGCCGATGGTGGCCGCCGGCACCAGCAACGACGAGATCCAGGCGGCACGCGGCATCCGGCCGCTGTTCGACGACGAGAACAACGAGGGGCACGCGTGATGGCGACAGGTTGGAAGACCCACACGCTCTCGGTGCTGGTCGAAGACAAGCCCGGTGTGCTGGCGCGGGTGGCGGCGCTGTTCTCCCGCCGCGGCTTCAACATCGAGTCGCTCGCCGTCGGCGCCACCGAGACCAAGAACATGTCGCGGATGACGATCGTGGTCTCGGTGGAGGACACCCCGCTGGAGCAGATCACCAAGCAGCTCAACAAGCTGATCAACGTCATCAAGATCGTCGAGCAGGAGGAGGACAATTCCGTCTCCCGCGAGATCGCGCTGATCAAAGTCCGTGCCGATGCCAGTACCCGCGGACAGATCGTGGAGGCGGTGAACCTGTTCCGCGCCAGGGTGATCGATGTCTCTCCGGAGTCGTTGATCGTTGAGGCCACCGGCACGCCGGCCAAGTTCGACGCGCTACTGCGGGTGCTGGAGCCCTATGGCATCCGCGAGATCGTCCAATCGGGTCTCGTATCGTTGTCTCGCGGTCCGCGCGGCATCGGCACGACCAAATAGTCCCCCCAGAAAAAGCCAGTAGAGATAGTAAGGAAGTTGAATCCAGTGGCATCAGAAAAGCTAGAGATGTTCTACGACGACGACGCCGACCTGTCGATCATCCAGGGCCGCAAGGTCGGCGTGATCGGCTACGGCAGCCAGGGCCACGCGCACTCGCTGAGCCTGCGCGACTCGGGTGTGCAGGTGAAGGTGGGCCTCAAGGAGGGGTCGAAGTCGCGCGCCAAGGTTGCCGAGCAGGGCCTCGAGGTCGACACCCCCGCCGAGGTCGCCAAGTGGGCCGACGTCATCATGTTGCTCGCTCCCGACACCGCCCAGGCTGAGATCTTCACGAACGACATCGAGCCGAACCTGGTGGCGGGCAACGCGTTGTTCTTCGGCCACGGCCTGAACATCCACTTCGGTCTGATCAAGCCGGCCGCCGACATCACGGTCGGGATGGTCGCGCCCAAGGGGCCGGGCCACCTGGTGCGCCGGCAGTTCGTCGACGGTAAGGGCGTGCCCTCACTGATCGCGGTCGCGCAGGACCCCAACGGCGAGGGCGAGGCGCTGGCACTGTCCTACGCCAAGGGCATCGGCGGCACCCGGGCCGGTGTCATCAAGACCACCTTCAAGGAAGAGACCGAGACCGACCTGTTCGGTGAGCAGGCCGTGTTGTGCGGTGGCACCGAAGAGCTGGTGAAGGCCGGCTTCGAGGTCATGGTCGAGGCGGGCTACGCGCCGGAGATGGCCTACTTCGAGGTGCTGCACGAGCTCAAGCTGATCGTCGACCTGATGTATGAGGGCGGCATTGCGCGGATGAACTACTCGGTGAGTGACACCGCGGAGTTCGGTGGCTACCTGTCCGGCCCGCGGGTGATCGACGCCGACACCAAGCAGCGGATGCGCGACATCCTGTCCGACATTCAGGACGGCACCTTCGTCAAGCGGCTGGTGGCCAACGTCGAGGGCGGCAACAAGGAACTCGAAGGTCTGCGCAAGGAGAACGCCGAGCACCCCATCGAGGTCACTGGCAAGAAGCTGCGCGACCTGATGAGCTGGGTGGACCGGCCCATCACCGAAACCGCCTAAGCGGCGGTGCTGATTTCTCCGCGATAGCCGTTGGCCCACAACGGCTATCGCGGTGAAGAAGACCCCTAATAACGAGTGGCCCCTTCCGAGGAAGGGGCCACTCGCCGTTTGTTGGTACTTACAGGCCGCCGAGCAGGCCGCCGAGCAAGCCGTCGACCCAGCCGGACAGGTCCAGTCCCGAGAACAAGTTCGACAGGTCCAAGTCGTCGAACAGGGCCGACAGGTCGAAGTTGTCGAACAGGTTCGACAGGTCGAAGTTGCCGAACAGGTTCGACAGATCGAAGTTGGTCAGCAGGTCAGTGAGCCCACTGAAGATCCCCGACAGGTCGAAGTTGGCGAAGACGTCGCCGAGGCCGCCGAAGATGGCTGACAAGTCGAAGTTGTCAAAGAAGCCACTGAGGATGCCGGAGAGGTCGAAGTTAGCCAGGAAGCCGGTGAGTCCGCTGAAGATCCCCGACAGGTCGATGTTGCTGAACAGATCGTTGAAGATGCCGGACAGGTCGATGTTGGCGAACAGGTCGCTGAAGATCGCGGAAAAGTCGATGTTGTTCAGCCAGTCGCCGAGGCCGCTGAAGATACCGGAGAAGTCGATGTTGCTGAGCGCGCCATCGAGCACACCGCTGCCGTCAGCGGTGAGTTCGATGGCCGGCATGTGCAGGTTCGCCGGGGCGACGACTACGGGAGTTGCGGCGATGGCGCTGGCGCCGATGAGCGCGGCGCCCGCCAAGGCAAACGGACGAAGGATGGTAGGCACGGTTTCTCCTTAACTGAAGTGTGACTTGTGCCACTATCGGGCGTCCCTGTAACGCCCGACACAAGTTAGCTGAGGCTACACCAAACCTGGCAGTCTGTCTCTAATTAACTGGCAAATATCTGTGTGATCTGTAGGTGCCCGCAAAGTTGTCGCGTTCGCGGGCGTCCTACATGGCTAGGCCCGGTCAGGGCGCCAGGCTCGGCAGCCGGTCAATTCCGAACTCGCGTCGCAGCAGGGTGCGCGCGGCATAGTAGCCGGACATTCCGTGCACCCCGGCGCCGGGCGGTGTGGCTGCCGAGCACAGGTATACCCCGGGAATCGCTGTGGCCCAAGGATTTACCCGGGGAGTTGGACCGGCGAGAGCCCGCCATGCGCTGTTGCCTCCGGCGGCGATATCGCCGCCGACGTAGTTGGCGTTGTGGTTTGCCAGCTGGGCTGCCGGCACGGACCGGACCGCGACCACGATGTCGCGGAAGCCGGGGGCGAAACGCTCGATGCCTGCCGTGACGGTCTCGGCCTGGTCGACGGTCGAGCCGGCCGGGACGTGGGCATAAGCCCACATCGGACGCCGTCCGGCGGCGTCGACGCGGGACGGGTCGACCAGATGCGGTAGCGCCGCCAAGATCATCGGCTGCGGTGCGTGCCGGCCGGCGGCGATCTCGGCTTCGGCGTGGACCATCTGTTTGCGGTCACCTCCCAGATGCAGCGTGGGCGCCTGCACCAGCCGCGGATCGCTCCACGGCACCTCATCGGAGAGCACGAAGTCGACCTTGGCGGCCGCAGAGCCGAACCGGTAACGGCGCAGTGCCTTCGCATACCGTGCCGGTAGCGCGTCCCCGTAGACCGACAGCAGTTCGGTGGGGGCGGTGTCGAACAGCACCACGCCGCCGGGCGGCTTTCTCACCGGGGTTTCGGCGGCCAGCTGGCCGCCGTGCGCGCTCAGGTCGGCGATGAGTGCATCGGTGATCGCCTGGCTGCCGCCGACGGGGATGGGCCAGCCGACGGTATGGCCAAGCGTCGCCAGCATCATGCCCGCGCCGGCGGAGGTCACCGACGGCAGCCGCGAGATCGTGTGCGCGGCCACCCCGGTGTAGAGGGCGCGGGCATCGTCGCCGGACAGCGTCGCGTTCCAGGCTGGGCCGGCCTGCTCGGCCATCCGCAACCCCAGGCGCGCGACCGTTGCGATCCCGGACGGCACGGACCGCTTGTCGCCCAGCAGAAACTTCACGACGGCCTGGCTGTCGGCGACCAGTGGGCCCAGCAACCGTCGCCAGGACGAACCATGTTCCAACTCTGCGCAGGTGCGGTCCAGGTCCCGGTAGGCGATCGCCGCGGGACGGTGATCCAGAGGGTTGGCATAGGAGATCTCGGGCGCCGTCAGCCGCACGCCGCGGGCGGCCAGATCGAACTCGGTGAAGAACGGCGACGCCAGCCCGAGCGGATGCACCGCCGAGCAGATGTCATGGGCGACGTCACTGAACTGCGGATCGGCGGCGGTGCGTGCGCCGCCGCCGAACGTGGGCTGGGCCTCCAAGACCTGAACCGACAGGCCTGCGCGGGCACAGATGACGGCGGCGGCCAGGCCGTTGGGTCCACTACCGACGACGGTGACGTCCATCCGTCGATAGTAGGGAGCCGCCCGCGCTACGCGACCAGATCCGGACGCACCCCCCAGCACCGGCCGCCGGACGCCGCCGTTGTCGAACTCGGGGCACCACGGCCCGCTGCGCCCGGCTCCGCCGGGCTTGCGACCGGCACTGTGCTGGTGGTGGCCGGCCCGCTGCGCCCGGCTCCGCCGGGCTTGCGACCGGCACTGTGCTGGTGGTGGCCGGCCCGCTGCGCCCGGCTCCGCCGGGCTTGCGACCGGCCACTAGGCTGGCCGGGTGACTCTGCCCGTGGTTTTGATCGCTGACAAACTCGCCCAATCCACCGTCGCCGCCCTTGGCGACCAGGTCGAGGTTCGCTGGGTGGACGGCCCGGACCGGGAGAAGCTGCTGGCCGCGGTACCGGAAGCGGACGCGCTGCTGGTGCGCTCGGCCACCACCGTCGACGCCGAGGTCCTTGCGGCCGGCGCCAAGCTCAAGATCGTGGCCCGCGCCGGGGTCGGCTTGGACAACGTCGACGTCGACGCCGCGACCGCCCGCGGAGTGCTGGTGGTCAACGCCCCGACCTCGAACATCCACAGCGCCGCCGAGCACGCGATCGCGCTGATGCTCGCCGCTGCCCGGGAAATCCCGGCGGCCGACACCTCGCTGCACAACAAGGAGTGGAAGCGCTCGTCGTTCTCCGGCACCGAGATCTACGACCACACCGTCGGCGTGGTCGGCCTGGGCCGCATCGGACAGCTGGTCGCCCAGCGGCTGGCCGCGTTCGGCGCCCACATCGTCGCCTACGACCCGTATGTGTCGGCGGCCCGCGCCGCCCAGCTCGGCATCGAGTTGCTCAGCCTCGACGAGCTGCTCGGCCGCGCCGACTTCATCTCGGTACACCTGCCCAAGACCCCCGAAACCGCGGGTCTGATCGGCAAGGAAGCCCTGGCCAAGACCAAGCGCGGGGTGATCATCGTCAACGCGGCCCGGGGTGGGCTGATCGACGAGGCGGCACTGGCGGAGGCGATCACCAGCGGCCACGTCCGGGCCGCCGGCCTGGATGTGTTCGCTACCGAACCGTGCACCGACTCGCCGTTGTTCGACCTGCCGCAGGTAGTGGTGACCCCCCACCTGGGCGCATCGACGGCCGAGGCCCAGGACCGGGCCGGCACCGACGTCGCCAAGAGTGTGAAGCTGGCGCTGGCCGGCGAATTCGTTCCCGACGCGGTCAACGTCGGCGGCGGCGCGGTCAGTGAGGAAGTCGCGCCCTGGCTGGACCTGGTGCGCAAGCTTGGGCTGCTGGCGGGTGCGCTCTCCGACGGGCTGCCGGTGTCGCTGTCGGTGCAGGTGCGTGGCGAACTGGCCTCCGAAGACGTTGGGGTGCTGCGGTTGTCGGCGTTACGCGGACTGTTCTCGGCGGTCATCGAAGACCCGGTGACGTTCGTCAACGCACCTGCCCTGGCCGCCGAACGGGGCGTCGACGCCGAGATCGGCACCGCCACCGAAAGCCCCAACCACCGCAGCGTCGTCGAGCTCAAGGCGGTCACCGCTGACGGTTCCACCGTCACTGTTGCCGGCACACTGTCCGGCACCCAGCAGGTGGAGAAGATCGTCGAGATCAACGGCCGGCACTTCGACCTGCGGGCCCAGGGCGTCAACCTGATCATCAACTACTCCGACCAGCCCGGCGCGCTCGGCAAGATCGGCACTCTGCTGGGGTCGGCGGGCATCAACATCCACGCTGCGCAGCTGTCCGAAGACGCCGAAGGCCCTGCCGCGACGGTCCTGCTGCGGGTCGACCGCCAGGTGCCCGCCGACGTGCAGTCGGCGATCACTGCTGCCGTCGGCGCCAACAAGATTGAAGAGGTAGACCTGACATGAGCCTCAAACTTGCCGTCATCCCCGGCGACGGGATCGGCCCGGAGGTCATCGCCGAAGCCATCAAGGTGCTCGACGCCGTACTGCCGGGCACCGAGAAGACCGAATATGACCTGGGCGCCAAGCGCTATCACGCCACCGGCGAGGTGCTGCCGGATTCCGTGCTGGAGGAGATCCGCGGCCACGACGTGATCCTGCTCGGCGCGATCGGTGACCCGTCGGTTCCGTCCGGCGTCCTCGAGCGCGGCCTGCTGCTCAAGGCACGTTTCGCGCTGGATCACCACGTCAATCTGCGGCCCGCGCGGCTGTATCCGGGGGTCAGCAGCCCGCTGGCCGGCAACCCGGAGATCGACCTGGTAGTGGTGCGTGAAGGCACGGAGGGGCCTTACGCCGGCACCGGTGGCTTCCTGCGGCGCGGTACCCCGCACGAGATCGCTTCGGAGGTCAGCGTCAATACCGCATTTGGGGTGCGCCGCGTGGTGCATGATGCGTTCGGCCGGGCGCAGCGCCGGCGCAAGCACCTGACCTTGTTGCACAAGACCAATGTGCTCAACTTCGCCGGGGATCTGTGGTGGCGCACGGTGCAGGAGATCGCGCCCGAGTACCCCGATGTCGAGATCGCCTACTGTCACACCGACGCCGCGACCATCTATCTGGTCACGGACCCCGGTCGCTTCGATGTGATCGTCACCGACAACCTTTTCGGCGATATTGTCACCGACCTGGCTGCCGCGGTGTGTGGCGGTATCGGATTGGCGGCCAGCGGCAACATCGACGCCACCCGCACGAACCCGTCGATGTTCGAGCCGGTCCATGGCAGCGCTCCCGATATCGCCGGCCGCGGCATCGCCGACCCGACCGCGGCGATCATGTCGGTGGCGTTGCTGCTGGCCCACGTCGGCGAGGATGCCGCAGCCGAGAAGGTCGACTCGGCCGTCGAGCAGCACTTGGCCACCCGCGGCGGGCAGAAGCTGTCCACCGTCGCCACCGGAGACCGGATTCTGGGACTGCTCTAGGCGGCTATTGGGTGCCCAGTCGGAACACCTGCGGTGGGCTGCTGGGGTTAGCTGAAATCGACGGGCACTCTCGCCGCCAGGTCAGCGAGGGTGGTACCGAAGGTTTCGCGGGCCCGGATCGTTCCGGCGGCGGTGTCGATGTCGATGATGGCGTACTCGGTATAGACCCTGCTGACGCAGCGCAGACCGGTCAGCGGATAACTGCACGACGGAACCAGTTTGGCGGCACCGTCTTTGGTGAACAGGTCCATCATCACGAAGACGTTCTTGGCTCCGATCGCCAAGTCCATTGCTCCGCCGACGGCCGGGATCGCGCCCGGTTCTCCGGTGTGCCAGTTGGCCAGGTCGCCGTGCTGACTGACCTGTAATGCTCCCAGCACGCACACGTCGAGGTGCCCGCCGCGCATCATCGCGAACGAATCGGCGTGGTGGAAGTAGCAGGCCCCGGGCATCTCGGTGACCGGTATCTTGCCGGCGTTGGTGAGGTCGGGATCGATGTCCTCGCCCCGTGCCGCGGGTCCCATGCCCAGCATGCCGTTCTCGGTGTGCAGTACCACGGCGTCTTCGGGCGACAGGTGATCTGCGACGAGCGTGGGCTGCCCGATACCGAGATTGACGTACGAGCCCGCCGGGATGTCCCGGGCGATGACGGCGGCCAGTTCGTCGCGGGTCAGGGGACCGCGCTCAACGTGCTCGATCGCACTCGCCGGGATTGGCGTCACGAGCTGGTCTCCAGGATCCGGTCGACATAGATTCCCGGCGTGACAATCGCCTCGGGATCGAGTTGGCCGGTGTCGACGACACGCGACACCTCGGCGACCGTCAGCGTGGCGGCGGCAGCCATCACCGGGCCGAAGTTGCGGGCGGTCTTGCGATACACCAGGTTTCCCGCGCGGTCGCCGACCCAAGCGCGGATCAGCGCGACATCCCCGTGAATGGGGTACTCCAGCGCGTAATCTCGGCCGTTGATGGTCCGAATCTCCTTACCCTCGGTGAGCAGCGTGCCAACGCCGGTGGGGCAGTAGAACGCACCGATACCCGCACCGGCGGCGCGGATGCGTTCGGCGAGGTTGCCCTGAGGTACCAACTCCAGAGCGATCTTGCCGGCGCGATACAGGCCGTCGAACACATAGGAATCGGACTGGCGGGGAAACGAACAGATCACCTTGCGCACCCGGCCCGCGGCCAACAGCGCCGCCAGTCCGGTATCGGCATTGCCCGCATTGTTGCTGACGATGGTGAGATCGCCGGCTCCCTGGGCGATCAGTGCGTCGACCAGCGCGGTGGGCATCCCGGCCATCCCGAATCCACCCACCAGAATCGTCGCACCGTCGGAGACTCCGGACAGCGCCTCGGCGGCGGTGTCGCAGATAACCGTGCGGCTCACCCGGCGGCCTCGGAGGCGTCATAGTCGGCGAGCACCTGCGCGGCAATGCGGAACGCGGTATTGGCATCGGGTACACCGCAATAGATGGCGGTCTGCAACAACACCTCTTTGATCTCGTCGTTGCTCAGGCCATTGCGGCGCGCCGCGCGCAGATGCAGGGCAAGTTCCTCGTGGTGGCCCCGCGCCACCAAGGCCGTCAGGGTGACGATCGAGCGGCTGCGCCGGTCGAGGCCGTCCCGGGTCCAGATGCTGCCCCACGCATACCGAGTGATCAGCTCCTGGAAGTCGGCGGTGAACTCGGTGGTGTGCGCGACCGTGCGGTCGACGTGGGTGTCGCCGAGGACGTTACGTCGCACCGACATGCCCGCGGTGTAGACCGGGTCCCGCACCATCAGATGGTCGAGAACGAGGTTGGCGGTCGCCTCGGGGGCTTCGACGGGTGCCAGGTGGCCCACGGCGTCGAGCACCACCAGGCGACCGTGTTGGACACCGGAAGCGATCTGGCCCAGCAACTCTGGGGGAGTGGCGCCATCATGGGATCCGGCAATGGCCAACACCGGTGCGGCGATCCGACCGAGTTGGGCGGTCACGTCGAAATCGGCCAATGCCTCGCAGGCCTGGGCATACGATTCGTTGTCGGTGCCGCGCAACGCTTCCACCAACGCGGCGACCAGCTCGGGGGCTCGGTCGGTGAAACCGGGGGCGAACCAGCGCTGCAGCGATGCCTCGACAACGGCGCCGGTGCCCGAGGTTCGCACGGTGGCGGCTCGGGTGGCCCAGTCCTCGGCCCGGCCGATGGTGGCGCCGGTGCACAGCAGCGTGGCACTCGACAGCCGCTCGGGCGCATCGAGCAGCAGCTGCAAACCGACCGAGCCTCCGATGGAGTTGCCGGCGTAGTGGAATGCCGCGCCCGGCGCGATCTCGTCCACCAAGGCCAGCACGCCGGCCGCCAGGTCCGGCATCCGGAAGGGAGCTGCCGGGCTGCGACCGTGGCCGGGAAGGTCCCACGCGACGACGCGCAGACGTTCGGCGAGTTGTTCAGCGGCCAAGCCCCAGAGGGCAATTGCCGAGGTACCCAGGGATGGTCCGAGCAGGAGCAAGTCCGCGTCCTGCGGTCCGCCGAAGTCGGTGCCGACCAGCCGCGGCACGCTCATGTTGCCTCCATCAGGTGGTGGTGCGCGCGTTGCAGCACGGCGTCGATGAGATGGCTTGCCGCCCCGGTGTAGTCGCTGCGAGCGGTCTGCCCGGTCAACTCAGTCATCGCCCGCTGCTCCCCGAGCAGGTCGCCGGCGGCGGCAAGGTTCGCCGCGGCGCGATCGGTGTCGATGACCAGCCCGGCGACCAGGTCGGTGGTCTGCGCCGCAGCTGCCACGGCAGAGCGGGACAGGGTCCGCAGGGCTGCCCATTCGGCGTGCCAGCCGCCGTCGGAGCGCTCATCGACGCTGGCGGCCGAAGCGGTGTGCAAGCTGGCGGCCAGCGACGGTGCCACCAACCCAGCACGGCGGATCAGTACGGATAACACCGGATTGTTCTTGTGCGGCATCGTCGACGAACCACCGCCGCGGCCCTCGGTCAGTTCACCGATCTCGGGCCTGCTGCTCGCCGCGACGTCGTTGGCGATGTGGGACCAGGCGTCGCAACAGGTCACCAGCGCGTCGCCCACGCGGGTGATGACTGACCGAGTGGTGTGCCATGGCGGGCTGTCGGCCAGGCCAAGAGCTGTGGCCAGTCGCCCGGACAGGCTCATGGCATCGATGGGTGAGCCGGCTAACTCGGTGGCAGCGGCCATGGTTCCCGCGGCACCGCCGGCCTGCACCGACAGCTGCGGCAGGGCGGTGACACAGTCGGCGCCATCCAAAAGGCCGGTGAGCCAGTGGGCAATCTTCATGCCGACCGTGGTGGGCAACGCGGGCTGGGTCAACGTGCGGGCAAGCATCGGGCTGTCACGGTAAGTCTTGGCCAGGGCGGCCAGGGCGCGCACCTGCGTGCCGAGTTCGCTGCGAACTCGGCACAGTGCGTCGCGTAGGCAGAGCATCAGTGCGGTGTCGACGACGTCCTGGCTGGTCAGGCCTCGGTGCAGCCAGTGTGCCGGTTCGCCGCCGGTGCGTTCGCGCAGCAATTCGAGGACGCCGGGGACCGGGTTGCCGGTCGCCTCGGCCGCTACGGCCACTGTTTCCACGTCAGCTGCCGAGATCGCTGCGGTCAGGTCGGCCCGTGCCGAGGCCGGCGCGATGCCGGAGTCGACAAGCACACCGAGCCAAGCGTTTTCGACCTGCACCATCGCCGCCAGGTACCCAGCATCGCTGAAAATCTGTCCGGCCCGGTGGTCGCCGGGCCACAACAAGTCGGTCATGGCCGCTCCCGGTAGCGCAGGAATATCGTCTCGTCGGCGCCCTGCAGCCTGACGTCGAACCGAAAGCCATGCTCGTCGGGCACCGCAATGAGGGTATGGCGACGGTCAACAGGAACGGAGTTCAACAGTCGGTCTGCGTGGAGTTGATCGCCGGGCAGATAGGCACGAGTGAACAACCGGTTCAGCAGGCCGCGCGCGAATATCGTGACGGCAACAAATGGCGTCGACTGCTGGGGTGCTCCTGGTTTCACCGTCGTGAAGCTGTAGCGGCCGTGGGCATCTGTTGCGGCGCGTCCCCACCCGGCGAATGCGCAGCCGTCGCGACGAAGTGAATCGGAGGTGGTCGGCGCAGCGCCGCCCGCGTCGGCCTGCCAGATCTCCACCAGCGCATCGGGAACGGGCGCACCGGCGCCGTCGGTGACGGTGCCGTGTAGCCGGATGGCGCCGGGTGAGCCGGGAGGTACCAGTTCGTTGCCGCGGTCGAACGGCAATGCGTAGCCGAAGAACGGGCCGATGGTCTGCCCGGGCGTGGCCGTCAGCTTAGTCATCGTGGTCCTCGAAAGGCGTTGCGGCTGGGCCGGTGAGCACGATGTCCCAGCGGTAGCCGGTGGCCCACTCGTGGCTGGTGATGTCGTGGTCGTAGACCGCGACGAGCCGATCGCGGGCTTTCTGGTCGGTGATCGACTGATAGATCGGGT
Organism: Mycolicibacter heraklionensis; assembly: GCF_019645815.1. NCBI lineage: Bacteria > Bacillati > Actinomycetota > Actinomycetes > Mycobacteriales > Mycobacteriaceae > Mycobacterium > Mycobacterium heraklionense. Next base: position 3,281,201 of record NZ_CP080997.1, on the reverse strand, counting down.
CCAGCGCGAACAGCGGGTCGCCGGGGAAATACATCTGAGTGATCATCCGCTGCGTGAATTCACGGCCGAACAAGGAGAAGTGGATGTGGGCGGGACGCCAGGCGTTGTGGTGGTTGCGCCAGGGGTAGGGGCCGGGCTTGATCGTGGTGAACCGGTAGACCCCGTCGTCGTCGGTGAGGCAACGCCCCGCTCCGGTGAAATTGGGGTCCAAAGGCGCGGGATGCTGATCCCCCTGGTGAATGTAGCGCCCGCTGGCATTGGCCTGCCAGATCTCGACGAGTTGCCGGCGGACCGGCCTGCCGTCACCGTCGAGGACCCGCCCGGTCACCACGGTGCGCTCACCGATCGGTGGGCCGGCGTGCTGGATCGTCAGATCCGCGTCGGGGAGGGCGATGTCGCACTCGCCGAAACAGGGCGCCCGGAGCTCGACGCCCTCTGGGTCTACCAGGTGCAGCGCACTTTTCGGATGCCGAAGCACGCTGCTGCGATACGGCGGATAGTCCAGCTTCGGTTGACTTTCCTCGATGCCGGCGCGTTCGTACTCGGCCTGGATTGCCGCGATTTCCGCGCTGATCTCCGCCTGACCGGTCATCGCCACTCCAGCCGGGCCAGTTCATGGCGCCAGGCGGCATCCGCAGTGAATGCGGGGCCGAGGTCGGGCAGATCTGCCAAGTCTGACTCGTCGATCGGCTTACACACGCCGCCCGCGGAGCGCACTCGCAGTGACATCGAAGCCAATTGGTCCAGGCTTATCGCTTGCAGGACAGCCTGGCGAACCGTGGCAGCGGCACTGGTGATTCCATGGCCGCGACAGATCACCACCGGCTTGCCCGCCATGGCGGCGACCATCTCCTTGCCGAGTTCTGCGGTGCGGATCAGCACCGCCCTCGGGTACACCGGGACGCCGCGGCGCGCGAGCCATGCGCCGGGGATGTCGAAAGCCCCGTAGAGGGGTTCTATCGTGATGCCCGCCAGGTCGGCGGCCACGACGGCCGCCGGATGCAGGTGGGCCACCGCCCGGTGTTCGGGATGTGCCAGCAGCGTCTCGACGTGAATCGGCAACTCGTTGGGTACCCGATACCCGTCTAATTCCCCTGCGATACCGGGGGTTCCGTCGAAGCGGATGAGCCGAATGTCGTCGGGCCGAGTGAAGGCCACGCCGTCGTCAGAGTCGCTGCGACACCGCACGAGTAGGTGTTCGTCGTCGATCCGGGCACTGATGTGTCCGAGAATTCCGTCCACCAGGCCGCGGGCGGCAGCGACTCGGCAGGCCTGCGCAACCTCTAGCCGCAGCGGCGCCAGGTCGTCGGTGTTCACGTGTTGGCCCCGGTAGTCATTCCGAATCCGCCGTCGGGATGTGTGCTGCCGGCGGTGATGCCGCGGGACCGGTCTGATGCCAGGAAGACGTAGCTCCAGGCGTGGTCCTGCGGAGTGAGTGCGACATTGAGGGGCGTGCGGGCCGCAAGGTCGCGTGCCCGGTCAGGGGTGTCGTCGAGGCGGATATGGTCCAGCGACAGGTTGCGCAGACCGCGCAGGTCGGTGTTCAACGTTCCGCCTGGTGCAACACCGTTGACCCGGATGTGCGGGGCGAGTTCGTAGGCGAGGGTCGCGACCAGGCCGCGAACGGCGAACTTCGACGCGACGTAGAGCACGCCGCCGCGGCCCGGATAGAACGACGACGCCGACTCGGTGAGGACGATCGACGAGCGCTCCTGGGCTTGCAGCGCCGGGACGGCGGCCTTCACCGACTGCAGATGACTCAGCACGTTCGTCTTGAACATTTCGTCGAAGGCCGGCGCCAGCTCTTCGGCGGAGATGTCGGTGATTCCCTTGTAGAAGTCGAAGATCCCGACGCAGTTGACCAGCGTGTCCAGGCCGCCGAACGCGGCGACGGCTGCTGCGACAGCGCGTTTGTTGGCCTCGGCTGTCGTTGCGTCTCCCTCGGTGACCGGAAGTCCCGGCAATTGCCTTGCCAAGGCGGCGCACTTCGCCGGATCGCGTTCCAACACCGCGACCTGGGCTCCCTCTTCGAGATAGGCGTCAACGACTGCTCGGCCGATGCCTGAGCCAGCCCCGACGACCAGCGCCCGTTTTCCGTCCAGCCATCCCGTCATGGCAGGTCACTGTCGTCGCAGAGCAGCGGTTGATGCATGTTGCCGACCATCGCGGCCAGAGTGTAGGCGTTCTGCCAGGTCAATGCCTCAAGTTCCAGGGCGTCGAGACTGATCCACTGTCCCGACTTCGGCGACGTGATCAGCAGCCGCGAACCGTTGCGGGTATCGACCCGGTGCAGCGTCACTTCGGTGAATTCGTTGGCGATGGTTATTGCGTCACCGACCGCATTAGCCATGAGGTCGTCGAGTGCGCTCACAGGAAGACCGCCAAGTTCTGCATGCGCAGGACCGACTCATCGACATAGATGGTGCGCCGCGCCAACTTCCATTGGTCATCAGTGCGCCGCAGTAGATCTTCACGGCCGCAGGAGACGAACGCCGCCTCGTTCACATCGCCGCGGCTGCGGAAGAGCAGCTCGGCCGACTCGACGATCAGGTGCTGGTCATCGTCGCAGGCAAAGGTACGGACATTGGTGATGTGATGGCGCAGCCGCGACGGAGGATCTTCGGTCCAGGCGTGCTCGGTCGCAAAGCGCGCGACGCGCCGGTTCAGCGAGTATTTGTTCTCGTCGAAATGGGCCATGCCGGGCGAAGTGTCGAATCCAGCGCCCGAGGCGGTGGTCACCCGCACAGGCATGAAGTAATGGATGTCCTCGGTGAGGGTGTCGAGCCATTCGGTGTACTGCTGCGCGTCGAGCAGATAGGCCTCGTCGACCAAGAACTGATGTGCCTGCAGGTGCCGGGCGTCGTTGAACGGCAAGGGCTTACCGGTACGAACCGTCTTCGGTGCATGGCCGCCCAGAACTGCGAGCTCCCAGGGGCCGCCGGCATCTTTCGGTCGGGCGAACCCGGGCCGCTGACTCTTCTCGGTGGATGTCATACCCGGGCCTCCTCGCAGGCTGTCTCGCATGCCGACGTGCCGTTGGTCTGCACCAGGGGCGTGATTCCTTCGCGCTGCGTGCCCATCGCTGCGGTGTCCGTTGCTACCGGAGGCATTTGAAGGTGATCGGCCCACATCCGAAGGATCGCTCGCTGATTGTTCTCGTTGTAGCCGACTTGAGCGGTACCCGGGCCGTGGAACAGCTCCGGCGGTAACGCATTGACCACCGGGGTGTCGTCGGCAAGCAGCCCCATCCGTCCGTTGAGCAACAGTTGACGGGCCATGGAGCCGGCAGCGGTGTTGGTCAGCGACACCCAGTTCTCCACGTCATCCTGTTCGAACATGCCCGTGGAGCCAAAGCACATCAGGTAGGCCTTGTAGGAGTCCTTCTTGAATTGCTCGGGGGCGGCCGCGTCGACCGCGAACCACGAGTACACCTCGGTTTCGTTCTCACTGATCGGCTGCCAGGTACGAATCGATATGAACGGCAACACATCTTCGCTGTCTTGAATCTTCGGCCAGTTGTGCACCAGGCTCATATTGGGAAAGCACGATGCCGCCGAGATCATGAAGCCGTCGTCGGCGACCATGCGCTGATGATCGGCTGACCACACGTCCTTGATTCGCCCCACCATCTCGTCGGGGTAGCCGACATAGCGCATCCGTTCCTCAAAGTTGCCCGGCGGCAGCTTGTAGGTCGTACCGCCGCCGCAGGTCGCCCAGTAGGTCGCACCGTCTTTACGCTTCTGCGCCTTCGGTTCACGAAACAGCCCGATATCGACGACAGAGGCGTGGGTATGCGGGGTGTGATACATGTCCCCGGCGAAGTTCTCGACGCCGATCTTCCAGTTCGCTTTGATGCGCCATCGTTGCGGGCCGCGCACCTCGAGACCGCTGCGACTCTGCTTGGTGTAGAAGTCGAGATAGAACTTGAAGTCGCCGAGAAACTCTTCGAGCGGCGGAGCCTGGGGATCAAGGCTGATGAAGATCATCCCGTTGTAACTGGCCAGGCTCGGTGCCGGCAACAGCGTCTGACCGCGCTTGGAGAAGCCGGCCTCGCCGCCATAAGCCTCTTGGTGGAAGGGCAGGCCGGTGATGCGCCCGTCGTTTCGATACGACCAGCCGTGGTAGGGGCAGCGGAAATTGGAGGCGTTGCCCATCTCGGCGCGGCAGATCTGCATCCCGCGATGCAGGCACATGTTGAACATGGCCCGCACGTCGCCCTTGGAGTCGCGCGCAATGATGAAGGAGTCGTTGAGCATGCGTCGCACCACGTAGTCGCCGTCTTGGGGGATCTCCGACTCATGCGCCACGAACATCCAGGCCCGGCGGAAGAGCCGCTCCTTCTCGAGTTCGAAGATCTCGGCGTCGTTGTAGATGTGCGCTGGGATCATTCCCCGCCGGACCTCGTCGAGGACATGACGGTGATCACTCATCGATGCGTCTCCAGTCTTGAAGGCCCGCGATGTCTGGTATGCAGAGAAAACTTTTCGGGGCGTGCAGAAAACTTTGCCAGGACGACGGATTAAAGGTCAACAACGCTGAGTACGATCTCTGGTATGCAGAGCGATGAGCTTCTCCGGGCCACTGCCGACGGCGCTGGCGCCGCGGCTCCGGAGTGGGGCGTGCCGCAGTATCCGATCGGGTCGGTGGACAGGGCGCTGAAGCTTCTGCTGCTGCTGGGAGAGCAGCCGCAGATCCGTTTGACCGACGCGGCGAAGCACTTGGGCGTCGCATCCTCGACGGCCCATCGCCTGTTGGCCATGCTGCAATACCGGGGCTTCGTGCGCCAGGATCCGGTGTCGAAGGCGTATCACCCCGGGCCGGCGCTGATGAGCGTGGCGTTTTCGGTGTTCAACCGCATCGATATCGAGAATGCGGCAAAACCGGTCCTGCTTCGCCTCAGTGAACGCCTCAACGAGTCGGTCCATCTGGGAATGCTCGAGGGCGCCAGGGTTCGCTTCATCGCAGCCGCCGAGGGGCCGGCTGCCGTTCGGGTTGCCTCAAGGCTCGGGCGCACCATGCCCGCGCACTGCACCTCGACCGGCAAGGCGCTGCTGGCGCGCCTGTCTGATGTCGACATTGCCCATCTGTACCCAGACGATGCGCTGGAGCGCGTGACGGCACATTCGGTCGGCACCAGGACGGAGCTGCAACGCGAGCTCAGTCGGATACGACAACAGGGGTACGCGGTGAACCGGGAGGGGAGTGAAGAAGGAGTCGCCTCAGTCGCGGTCCCCATCCCCACGCGCGCCCCAGGTGTGCTGCTGGCACTCAACGCCGCTGCGCCCGTTCACCGACTGAGCAGCTCACAGTACCGAGGGGTGGCCGGTGTGCTGGTCGAGGCGGCCAAAGAGATCGGCGACCAGATCGGCTAGCAGCTACGACGGCGCCAGAAGCAGCTGTCCTCGGCGCGCCAACAGGCGGCGCACCGCATCGTCCATGTGTTCGTCGATCAGCCGGATCGCCAGTTCTTCGTTTCTGGCGCCGATCGCCTTGCGCAGCACGACATGTTCGGTGACCTGCTCGCGCAGGTCGGGATAGGCCTCTTCGAGTTCGCCGAGCAGGATTCGCGTTTCCGACAGCAGCGTCCGCATCGCGCGGTGCAGTCGAGGACTGCCGGCACAGTCGACCAACACCTCGTGAAACTCCTGGTCGGCATCGGCCGCCGCCGCGCCGTCGCCTCGGGAGGCGGCAACACGCAGGGCTTCCACCGGGCCACGCAGTCGCGCCGCCGCGACGCGGGGGTCACCGCGCAGCACTTCGATTACGGCGGCGCGTTCGATGGCCTTGCGGGCCTGGTACACGTCGCGGACATCGTCATCGGTGAGTTCGACGACGAAGATGCCCCGGTTGCGTTCACTGCGCAGCAACCCTTCGGCCACCAGTCGCTGCATCGCCTCACGTAGCGGGCCGCGCGACACCGCGAACTGCGCGGCCAGGCTCGCTTCGCCGAGTTGTTGACCCGGTGCCAGCCGGCCGCGGGTGATCGCCTCCCGGAGCCGTTCGGCGATCAGCTCGGCCGTCGAGGGCCGGCTCAACGGCTCGAACCCGGCATCATGTGAGATTGTCATCGCCCATCCTCGAACAATGCGCCCAGCCCGGTGGTCCGCCGGGTTATCCCGGCGATGCGCAAACCCTCCCACACCGTCACCGCGTTGGCGGTCAGGACCGGCTTGCCGAGCAGTCGCTCGAGCTCGTCGATTTGGTCGACGGTGTGCATGGCGGTGTCGGGGATCAACAGTGCCTCTGCTCGGGGTGAGTCATTGCGCAGCGCCAATTCCCGCACGTCGCTTGGTGTCAGTCGGCCCACCTGTGCGGCGGTGGGGATGCCGGCATCGCCCATCGTTTCAACGGTGACACCGTGGGCGGCAACGAAATTCACGAACAGCTCGGCGATCTCGCGCGGATAGCTGGCCGCCACCGCGACGTGGCGACAGCCGAGCGCGGCCAGGGCGTGCACGAAGGCGAACGACGTGCTCGAGGCGGGCACGCCGGCTTCCGTCGCCAGCCGATCGACCTGCTCGGCGGCGCCGGAGGGCCCGAATACAAAGCTGCCCGAAGTGCATGCCCAGACCACCGCGGCGGGCCGCTGCGGCGCCAGCAGCGCCGCTCCCCAGGCGAGTTTGTCCGGGCTGCCGAGATCCATCAGCTCCGGCACGGCGTGCAAGTCGGTGCCGTAGATGTGCGCCACCGGCAGGTGCACACCCAGCAAGTGGGCGGCGCGCGGATAGTCGGACTCGGCGGCGTGGTCGGGATAGATGAACCCGACGGTCGGTTGGGTGGTGGTCATTGCGGGGCTCCGGTGAAGACGTCGCGGAGCCACCGCCCTGGACCCATCATCGGCAGGTCCATCCGGCCCAAACACGCCCACATCGTCAGTTGGTTGGCCGTCAGTATCGGCTTGCCCAGCATCTGCTCCAGGGGAGCGATGATGTCGTAGGTCCGCAGGTTGGTGCAGCTGACGAAGATGGCCTGCGAATCCGGGCGGTCCGCGGCCAGGATCCGTTCGGCCACCGTGCGGTAGTTGACCTTCCAGATCCCGCCGCCCAGGCCCAGATGATCCGAATGCAGCACGCTGACCCCGAGCTGGTTCAAGAACACTCGCAGCAGGTCGGTCAGCTCCTCGTCGTATGGGGTCAGCACGCTGATCCGCGAGATGTCCAGCGCGACAATCGCTTCAGCCAGTGCTCCCGACGTGGTGACCGCTGCCTTGGCGCCGGCGGCTTCGATCGCAGTGACCAGCGTCTTCTCGTACTCGACGCCGTGAATGAAGCTGCCCGACGCGCACAGGTAGGCGACTACCTCCGGCTCGACGTGCAGCACGTCGCGGGTTGCCGCCTGTAGGTGGTTGGTGTCGGACACCAGTTCGGCCATGGCCCGGCTCACCGGGACCGGTTCGTAGTGGGTGCGTGCCAGATGCAGGGTCACCTCGGCGGGGATCCAGCGCCACAGTTCGCGTTCGATGGCCAGATCGAACGGCGCGATGATGCCGACACCGCGCTGATCGACCGGCCCGTCGAAGTCCGGCAAGAGGGACAGATCCATGGGTTTCCCCATACCGACGTTCCACCCCCAGGACAGCCCTGGATTGTTGACAATCATACGATCTGTTTTTACGGTGTCAATGTGGACGCGCGGCCGGTGGTGACCGTCCAGCACGGCGAGTCGGTTCCCGCCCAACTCGATTCGATCAGCGCAGATGCGGAGCTGCGCATGGTTCCGTCGTCGCGGCTGGCCGACGGAATCGTCGGCGCCGACGTGCTGTTCCTATACGATTTCTCTTCTCCCGCACTGAAATCGGTATGGCCTTCGGCAGACGCGTTGCGCTGGGTTCAGGTTGCCGCCATCGGGGTGGACGCGGTGCTGTTCGACGAGCTGATCGACAGCGATGTCGTCGTCACCAATTCCCGCGGCATCTTCGAGGAGCCCATAGCCGAATATGTGCTGGGGCAGATCCTGGCCTTCGCCAAGGATTTCCGGCGGTCCTGGGACGCTCAGCGTGGCCGGCGGTGGGAGCACTTCGACAGCGAGCCGATTGCCGGGGCGTCGGTCACGATCGTCGGGCCAGGACCCGTCGGGCGGGCCATCGCCCGGTTGCTGCGTGCGACCGGAATGTCGGTGCGCGGTGTCGGACGCGGCGCCCGCGAGGATCCCGACTTCGGCGCGATCACCACGGATCTGCTCGCCGCGGTCACCGACGCCGACTATGTGGTGCTGGCGGCGCCATTGACGCCGCAGACCCGGGGCATGGTCGATGCCGGCGTGCTTGACGCAATGCGGCCGACGGCGCGACTGATCAACGTGGGCCGCGGCGAGCTGGTCGACACCGGCGCGCTGGTGGCGGCGCTGCAGGCCGGTGTCATTGCCGGCGCGGCCCTCGATGTCGTCGACCCGGAGCCCCTTCCAGCCGACCATCCGTTGTGGAGCGCCCCCAATGTACGCCTGACGCCCCACAACAGTGGTGACATCAGGGGTTGGCGAAACACGTTGCAGCAGCAGTTCGTTGCCAATTTTCACCGGTATATGTCCGGACAACCCCTGCACAACGTCGTCGACAAGCGCCGCGTGTCGGCGGCGAGCGGAACCGGTTAAGGAGGCGTCGCATGACTGACCCCACCGAACTGACCGCCCTGCAACTGGTCGCCGCCTACACCTCCGGCGAGCTGTCACCGGTGGAAGCCACCGCGGCCGCCCTCGCGGCGATCGGCGAACGCGACGGCGAGGTCAACGCCTTCTGTCTGGTCGACGAAGAGGCCGCGCTCTCCGAGGCCCGCCAGTCCGAGGTCCGCTGGGGCGGCAACTACACCAAGGGCCTGCTCGACGGAGTGCCGATCGCAGTCAAAGACGTCTTCCACACCGCCGGTTGGCCGACCCTGCGGGGATCGCTGCTCGCCGATCCGGCGGGGCCGTGGCCCGACGACAGCCCGGCGGTGGACAAGGTCCGCAATGACGGCATGGTGCTGCTCGGCAAGACCACCACCCCGGAACTGGCATGGAAAGGCGTGACCGACAGCCCGCGGACCGGCATCACCCGCAACCCCGCCGATACCACGCGCACCGCGGGGGGCTCCTCGGGCGGCAGCGCCGCCGCGGTCGCCGCCGGGATGGCGCCGCTGGCGATCGGCACCGACGGCGGCGGCAGCATCCGCATCCCCGCGAGCTTCTGCGGGGTGGTCGGTTTCAAACCCACCCACGGGCGGGTGCCGATGTATCCGATCAGCCCGTTCGGTCCGCTGGCGCACGCCGGGCCGATCACCCGGACCGTCGAGGATGCCGCCATGCTGTTGGACATCATCGCGCTGCCCGATCACCGCGACCCCACGTCGCTTCCGCCGACGCTGACCACCTACCGCGGCGAGCTCCGCCGCGACGTGGTCGGTCTCGACGTCGCGTATTCGCCGGCCCTGGGATACGTCGACGTCGACCCACAGATCGAGTCCGCGGTGGCCGAGGCGGTCCAAGCACTCGCCGATGCCGGGCTGAACGTCCTGGCGGCCGACCCCGGTTTCTCCGATCCGATCGACGCCTTCGAGGTGCTGTGGGCAACCGGTGCGGCCGGCAGCCTGCGCGGCCGCGAAAGCGACCGCGGGCTCGTCGATCCCGGACTGGCCGACATGTGGGATCGGGGGGCCGCGGTTTCCGGCGTTGACTACCTGGCGGCCCGGCAGGTCTGTGTGGATCTGGGCGTGGCCATGGGACGGTTCCACGAACGGCACAATCTGCTGATCACACCGACCACCCCGATTGCGGCCTTCGCCGCCGGCCATGACGTTCCGATCGATTCCGGCATGCGGTGGTGGGCTCAGTGGACGCCGTTCACCTACCCGTTCAACATGACTCAACAGCCGGCGCTGAGCATCCCGATCGGTGCTACGTCGGAGGGCCTGCCGATCGGCTTGCAGATCATCGGTCCGCGGCACAGCGACGATCTGGTGCTGGCGGCCGGTTTGTTCGCCGAGCGCGTATTGGGCTAAGCCCGCGCGAAGGCCAGCTTCTCGCCAACCGCGCCGGCCATCCACAAGTCGTTGCAGGCGGCGGCCATCTCGGTCAGGCCGTCCTCGATGGTGGCGAAGACATTGCCGGGCACCCACCCGACATCGCCGTTGACCAACAGGTTGTTGCGGCCGTAGAAGATCGCCAGGTCGGTGGCGCCCAGCGGTGAATTCGCCTGCCCGCCTTCGTCGTAGCCATAGGCGGGGTTGCCGATGTCACCGGCGTCGAAGTCGAAGAAGCAGACGTCGCCGGGGATCGGTGTGACCGTGGTGTTTTCCCGGCCCGGGGAGCCCAACGGCGGCAACAGCGTGTAGACCTCGTTGCGGGCATATTTGCCGTGATAGGCCTGGCCGGCGACGGGCAACGCTTCCCAGACCACGGCGCAGGTCAGGGGCGCCTGCTCGTCGAGCAGCCGCGCCCGGCACGACACCCCACGTCCGGTCAGCGTGATGGACAGGAAACGTGCCACAGCAGTCCCTTTCCGCCCAGCTCTACACCGGGTCGAAGACGCGGCTGGCGATGAATGTCGGTCGCGGAGCGGCAGCGCCGAACGGCTCCACCAGGGCGTTGTCCACGCTGTTGTAGACGATGAATACGTTCGAGCGCGCATACGGGGTGATGTTGCTGCTCGACCCGTGCATGCAGTTGGAGTCGAAGAACACCGCGGATCCGGCTGGGCCGGTGATCTGACGAATCCCGTGCTGATCGGCCAGCCAGGTCAGGCTCGCGTCGTCAGGTGTGCCGATTTCCTGCTGTTTGAGCGACGAGCGGTAGTGATCCGGCGGGGTCTGGCCCGGGCACGATACGAACCAGCGGTGCGAACCGGGCATGATCATCAGCGACCCGTTGCTGTCCAGGTTCTCCGTCAGCGCCACCGAGACGCTGACCGCGCGCGGAGCGGGCATTCCGTCTTCGGCGTGCCAGGTCTCAAAATCGGAGTGCCAGTAGAACTCTCGGCCGTTGAAACCCGGCTTGAAGTTGACCCGGCTCTGGTGCACATAGACGTCGGAGCCCAGCAGCTGGCGGGCCGGTCCCACCAGGCGCGGGTCGGCGACCAGCGCGGCGAACGCCGGGCTGATCCGGTGCACCTCGAAGATCGACCGGATCTGCCCGCTGTCACGCTCGCAGATCGAGCGTTCGTCGGCGGCCAGCGCAGCGTCGGCCCGCAGGCGGTCCAGTTCGTTACGCAGATCCGCCACGACGTCGGTGTCCACCAGGGTGTCGACGGCCAGAAATCCGTCGGCGTCGAACTGCGCGACACGGGCCGGGCTCAACGGGCCGCTGTTGGCTTCTGCGGTCCATACCACCGGGTCGCGCCGGGGTTCGATACCGATCGTGACGTTGTTGCGCGTGGGGTAGTGGTCGGTGAGGGCTTCGGTCAGGGGAGGGGTCACGATGCCGTCTCCTGCGGTTGTTCAGTCAACAGGGGGTACGCGCCGGTCTCGTCGTGCACCTCCTGCCCGGTCACCGGCGGGTCGAACACGCACACCATGCGCAGGTCGGTGTGGGCGGCGACGCGGTGGTGCTCGTGACCGTCGAGCAGGTACAACGTGCCGTCGCGCAGCGGATGCACTTCGCCGGTCTCGTCGTTGATCAGCTCGCCTTCGCCGCCGACGCAGTACACCGCCTCGACGTGGTTGGCGTACCACATCGAGGTCTCCGTGCCGGCGTAAAGGCACGTCTCGTGCAGGGAGAACCGCTGTCCGTCGCGGGCCAGCAGCAGTCGCTGGCTGTTCCAGGTCTTGGACTGGACGTCGCGGTCGGTGCCCTTGATCTCGGCGAGGGTGCGGACGATCATCGGGCGGCTCCTGCGGTAGTGGTGAGTTCACGGGCGGCGACGGCTTCGATCGACTGCGCGGCGATCATCAGGCCTTCGGCCAGGTCGTCATCGTCAATAACCAACGGCGGCATCAGTTTTACAACCTCGCCTTCCGGTCCGGAGGTCTCCAGCAACAGGCCGCGCTCGAATGCCTCGCGGCATACCGCGCCGGCCAGCTCCGGGCGTTCGAAAGCCACTCCGCGGATCAGGCCGCGGCCCCGGGTGGTGACTCCGGGGATCGGGTCCACCACCTCGGTCAGCGCCTGTTCGATCACTTCACCCTTGCGCAGTACCGACTTCTCCAAGCGGTTGTCGGTCCAGAAGTTCAGCGCAGCGGCGGCGGTGACGAACGACGGGTTCTGGCCGCGGAACGTGCCGTTGTGCTCTCCCGGTTCCCAGACGTCCAGTTCCGGCTTCAACAGCGTCAATGCCATGGGGAGCCCGTACCCGCTGATCGACTTGGACAGGCAGACGATGTCGGGGACGATGCCGGCCGCCTCGAAGCTGAAGAACGGTCCGGTGCGCCCACAGCCCATCTGGACGTCATCGACGATCAGCAGCAGGTTGTGACGCCGACACAGGTCGGACAACCCGCGCAACCACTCCAGGCGGGCGACATTGATTCCGCCTTCGCCCTGCACGGTCTCGACGATCACCCCCGCCGGGTCGTTCAGGCCGCTGCCGCTGTCTTCGAGCAGGCGCTCGAACCAGATGAAGTCGGGGACCACGCCGTCGAGGTAGTTGTCATAGGGCATGGGGGTGGCGTGCACCAGCGGAATCCCGGCGCCGCCGCGCTTCATCGAGTTGCCGGTGACGCTCAGTGAGCCCAGCGTCATGCCGTGAAAAGCGTTGGTAAAGCTGATGATGCTCTCGCGGCCGGTGATCTTGCGCACCAGCTTCAGTGCCGACTCCACTGCGTTGGTCCCGGTGGGTCCGGGGAACTGCACTTTGTAGTCGAGTTCGCGGGGCTTGAGGATCACCTCGTTGAAGCGCTCCAGGAACTCGGCCTTGGCCACGGTGTTCATGTCGAGGCTGTGCACCACTCGATCGGAGCTCAGGTATTCCAGCAGCGGCGCCCGCAGTTCGGGATGGTTGTGCCCGTAGTTGAGCGCTCCGGCGCCGGCAAAGAAGTCCAGGTATTCCTTGCCGTCGACATCCCACATCCGGGAGCCGCTGGCACGGTCGAACGTCACCGGCCAGGAACGGCAATAACTTCGTACTTCGGATTCAAGGGTTTCGAAAATCGTCATGGTTCCTCCGTCCGTCGGTCACATACAACGGAACGGAACGACAGGTCGACATCCAACTCAAGCCGCGGGTGATCTCGGCTCGACCCACCACCCCGCTCGTATCCCCCCGCCTAGGTCCGCCGGGGCTCACGTTTGCGCGTTCGTGACCTTACCGAGACCAATTTGTGATCTCAACCTTGCCACGCCCTCACTGGCGTCGTGGGTGTACCCGAAGTGGTCCGATGCGAAACAGTTCTTCTGCCAGATGAGATTCGGGGAACAAACCCGCTCCGAACAGCTCGGAGCACTCCAGCGGCGCGTCCCATCGGCGGGCGAAGGCGCTGAAGAGCCGTCGGCTGGCGTCGTTGTCCGGTGTGATCGAGGTCTCAAGGTGCGTGACTCCCTGGGTGACCTGTGCGGTCGCCAGGTGATCGAGCATCCGGCCGGCCAGGCCGGCCCCGCGGTGGGCGGCGTTGACCGCCACCTGCCAGACCATCAGGGTCTCCGGCCGCTCGGGGCGCCGATAGCCGGTTACGAAACCGCCGAGTTCATGCGGCGGTCCCAGCTTCGCCTCTCCTGCGTCGAGCCTCGCTGAACCGCCGAGTTCATGCGGCGGTCCCAGCTTCGCCTCTCCTGCGTCGAGCCTCGCTGAACCGCCGGGCTGCCCGCCCACCTCGGCAACCACCGAGGTAGACGCGAAATCACGACACCACAGCAGGTAGGCGTAGGGCGAATTGACGTCGAGGGTGGCGCTGTCGACGGCGATCTGCCACAGGGCCGGGCCGTCCGCCACGGTTGGTGTCCGAAGCCGGACATGAGCCATATCCGTCATTGTTTCGACGGTACTTGGCGCCACGCTCAGGGTTGCGCGGACGGGTCGGGCGGCGGCCCGGGCGGCACTCGCAGGGTCCGCAGCGCCTCCAGCGCGGAGCGGCCTTCGGGCTCGGCGCTCACCGGCACCAAACGCAGCGCGGCCAGGGGGAACAGTCCGCACAGGGCGAAGGCCAGGGGGTAACCGGCAGCGCCGATCAGCGCACCGAACAGCGGCGGAGCGATCCCGGCGGTCAGCCGCTGGGTGGTGTTCTGGATGCCCAGCGCGCGGCCGCTCCAGTACGGACCGGCGATCTCGGCGACGGCAGTCGACGCCAATCCGTTGTCCAGCACGGTGATAACCGCGGCGATGACCATCGCCGATTCGGCGAGATGGGAGTGCAGGTGATCGGCGGCCCCCAAAGCCAGCATCGCCACCGCTCCGGCGACGGCAAGGCTGCGTATCGGCCGCAGCCGCGACCGCACGCGGTCGGACCACCGGCCGGCCGCCACCCGTCCCGCGGCGCCGAGCAACTGCGACACCGTCACCAGGCCACCTGCTGCGGCGATCGACCAGTCGGTGTCCACGATCAGCCACACCAGCATGAAGGTGGCGAGCACACACTGCGGAACCATCAACAGAGCCGAAGACAAGTGGATGCGCCACAGCACCTTCGAACCGCTGTAGGGACTGGCGAGTTCGGCGCCAGAGGCTGCCGACCGTGGCCTGCGCGGCGGGTCGACCACGCCGATCGCACACGCCACCGCCGCCACGGCGCACAGCGTTGCCGGGAACATCAGCGCACGCGCCAGCCCGTGCTCGGCCAGCTCGGGAATCACCTCGGCCCCCAACGCGATGCCCAACGGCTGCGCGGTCTGGCGGATGCCCATCACCAGTCCGCGCTGGTGGGGCGGGAACCAGCCCGTCACCAGCCGACCGCTGGCGGTGTTGGCGCTGGCGGCGGCCATGCCTCCGAGAAAGAGGAAAGCGCCGACGCCGATCAGCGACTGCATGGACGCAGCCGCGAACGTGGCCAGCGCGGTCAAGGCGGAACCGACGCTCAACACGATTCGCTCACCGATGCGGTCCAGCAGCGCTCCCCACGCGAACAGGGTCAGCACCATTCCGAAGCTGGGCATCGAGGCCAGCAGACCGGCCATCGCCAGGTTGGTTTCGCGCTTGGTCTCCAGCATGGGGATGACGAAGGCAATGCCGTTGATGAAGACGAATGAACACAGCGTGGCGACCAGGGCGACGACCACGACCGACCAGCGAGCGGCTGTGCCGATCGGCTCGGTGGACATCCGACCATGGTTCCACAGGCCCGCCCGCCCGGGTCGTGCTCTGCCGATGTCGACCCGCGGCCGGTAGGAGCAGGCCATTAGGCTTGTGCAAATGCGCCTAGGCCGAATTGTCAGCCCGGACGGCGTCGCCTTCGTCAGCCTTGAAGGGGACCCGGACCGGCCACACGAGATGACTGCCCGCGAGATCGCTGAGCACCCGTTCGGCACACCGGAGTTCACCGGCCGGTCCTGGCCGCTGGCCGACGTGCGGCTGCTGGCGCCGATTCTGGCCAGCAAGGTGGTCTGCATCGGGAAGAACTACGCGGCCCACATCGCCGAAATGGGCGGCGCCCCACCGGCCAATCCGACGATGTTCCTCAAGCCCAACACGGCGATCATCGGGCCCAACGTGCCGATTCAGCTGCCCGCCAATGCTTCCCCGGTCCACTACGAAGGTGAGCTGGCCGTGGTCATCTCCCGTCCGTGCAAGGACGTGCCGGCCGCGCGGGCCAAGGACAACATTTTGGGCTACACCATCGGTAACGATGTGTCGGCGCGTGACCAGCAGCAGGCCGACGGGCAGTGGACCCGGGCCAAGGGCCACGACACCTTCTGCCCGATCGGACCGTGGATCGTCACCGACCTCGACCCAGCTGACCTGGCGATTCGCACCGAGGTCAACGGGGTGGTCAAGCAGGACAGCCGGACTTCGCTGATGATGCACGACGTCGGTGCCATCGTGGAGTGGATCTCCGCGGTGATGACGCTGCTGCCCGGCGACATCCTGCTGACCGGCACCCCTGACGGTGTCGGCCCCATCGAGCACGGTGACACCGTGTCCGTCTCCGTCGAAGGCATCGGCACTCTGTCCAATCCGGTTATCCGCAAAGGAAAGTCGTGACCACATCTGGTGTTCGCGTCCGGTTCTGCCCGTCACCGACCGGCACGCCGCACGTCGGGCTGATCCGCACCGCGCTGTTCAACTGGGCTTACGCCCGCCACACCGGCGGCACCTTGGTCTTCCGGGTGGAGGACACCGACGCGCAACGCGACAGCGAGGAAAGCTACTTGGCGCTGCTGGATGCGCTGCGCTGGCTGCATCTGGACTGGGATGAGGGGCCCGAGGTGGGTGGTCCCTACGGCCCGTACCGGCAGTCGCAGCGCGCCGACATCCACCGTGACGTGGTGGCGCAGCTGCTGGCGGCGGGTGAGGCTTACGAGGCGTTCTCGACGCCGGAGGAAGTCGAGGCCCGCCACCTCGCCGCCGGCCGTAACCCCAAGCTGGGTTACGACAACTTCGACCGTGAGCTGACCCCCGAGCAGCGGGCCGGTTTTCTGGCCGAGGGCCGCAAGCCCGTCGTGCGGTTGCGGATGCCCGATACCGAACTCGGTTGGACGGACCTGGTGCGCGGGCCGACGTCCTTTCCGGCGGGCACCGTTCCCGATTTCGCGCTGACCCGCGCCAACGGGGATCCGTTGTACACGTTGGTCAACCCGGTCGACGACGCCATGATGAAGATCACCCACGTGCTGCGCGGCGAGGACCTTTTGCCGTCCACGCCACGTCAGATCGCGCTGTACCAGGCATTGATCCGCATCGGCGTCGCTGATCGCGTCCCGGAATTCGGCCATCTGCCAACCGTTTTGGGCGAGGGAACGAAGAAGCTGTCCAAGCGTGACCCGCAGTCGAACCTTTTCGCGCACCGCGACCGGGGCTTCATCCCCGAGGGGCTGTTGAACTACCTGGCATTGCTGGGCTGGTCCATCGCCGACGACCACGACGTGTTCAGCCTTGACGAGATGGTCGCCGCGTTCGATGTGGTCGACGTCAACTCCAACCCGGCCAGGTTCGACCAGAAGAAGGCCGATGCGCTCAATGCCGAGCACATCCGGCTGCTTGACGCCGACGACTTCACCGCACGGTTGCGCAGTTATCTCGACACCCACGGACATGACACCGGCCTGGACGACGCCGGCTTCGGGGTAGCCGCTGCACTGGTGCAGACCCGCATCGTGGTGCTCGGCGACGCCTGGCCGTTGCTGAAGTTCTTCAACGACGATCACTTCGAGCTGGACCCGCGCGCCGCGGCCAAGGAATTGGGCCCCGACGCCGCTCCGGTGTTGAATGCGGCCATCGCTGCGCTGGAGGGCGTGGGGGAGTGGACCACCGCCAACATCGAGGCCGCGCTGAAAGCGGCGCTGCTGGACGAGCTGGGGCTCAAACCGCGCAAGGCGTTCGGGCCGATCCGGGTCGGGGTCTCCGGTGGTCTGGTCAGCCCGCCGCTGTTCGAGTCCCTGGAACTGCTTGGCCCGGACCGCAGCCTGGCCCGGCTGCGGAGCGCCCGAGACGGCGTTGGGGAAGCGCGATGACAACTTCGCCGTAGAAGTTTGGTAGTCTGCTCGTCGGCCCAAGAACGGCTGGCCAGCAGTGCCCACCCGGCACTCTGACCAGCGGTAATGGTCGGCCAATGGGGTATGGTGTAATTGGCAACACAGCTGATTCTGGTTCAGCCATTCTAGGTTCGAGTCCTGGTACCCCAGCAAAAACGGTCCGCTGCAAGCGATTAGGCGGGCCGTGCGGGTTGGGCTATGCTGACAACCCGGAAATGTTCTAGCCCCCGTCGTCTAGCGGCCTAGGACGCCGCCCTCTCACGGCGGTAGCGTGGGTTCGAATCCCATCGGGGGTACATCGCAAAAGGCCCGCACCTTCTCGAAGGTGCGGGCCTTTTTGTGGGTCTGTCCAAGGCCGAGTGGGTGGTTCAGTCGCCCTTCGGGGCGGTGGAACCAGACAGCGGCATTGCCGGCAACCCGAGCTTGCGGTGGTCCCAGGAGCGAGTGCGGCGTGTGACGATGCGCACAGCGACCCGGTTGTTCATCATCGCGTCGACGCCGGGCTTCATCTCGTCGGTGTAGGGACCGGTGTAGCGCTCCCAGATGCTGACGCCTACCCGGAAGAGGGTGTCGGGGTCATCGACGATCTCCGCGACGCCCTCGAAGGCGGCCCCGCGCAGCGTGTCGTACGTCTGGCCGGCCTCCAGAAGGAAGGTGACCCGCGGATCGCGGCGCAGGTTGACCGCCTTCTGGGACTTGGCCTTGGTCTCGAGCCAAATCTCGCCGTCGAGCACCGCGTACCACATGGCGGTCAGATGGGGCTGGCCGTCGGGCCCGATGGTGGCCAGCGTCCCGGTGCGGTGACTGTTGACGAAATCAGCGACCTCGGCCTCGGTCATGACGATCTGTGCGCGCTGTTTGGTTCCCATAGCAGCAGTCTGTCAGGCGGACCGGACCCTCAGGCGAGCGGACGCGGAATCGCACTGAACCGGCCAGTGGCATGCGATTCTGTGGCTGCTCGCGTCCGGGTTACAGCCGCTCGGCGAGCGCGTCGGCCGCCGCGAGCAGGTCGGCGGCCCAGCGCGCGCCCGGGCGGCGCCCCATCCGGTCGATTGGACCCGACACCGAGATCGCTGCCACCACAGTGCCGCGGTGATCGCGCACCGGTGCCGACACGCTGGCCACCCCGGGCTCGCGTTCGGCAACGCTTTGTGCCCAGCCCCGCCGACGCATCTCCGAGAGGGTGCGGCTGGTGAACTTGGCCTCCGCCAGCATTTCCTGTTGCACGGCCGCATCGGCGTAGGCCAGCAGGACCTTGGCGCCCGAGCCGGCCGTCATCGGCAGCCGGGCACCGACCGGAACCGTGTCGCGCAGCCCCGCAGGCGGTTCCAGCGCCGCAACGCAGACCCGTTCGGAGCCCTCGCGGCGGTACAGCTGCACGCTCTCTCCAGTGATCTCTCGTAACCGTGGCAGCACCGCCGCGCCGGCCGCCCGAAGCGGATCGTCGGCGCGAGCCGCCAGTTCGCTGACCGCGGGACCGATCTGCCAGCGACCCTCGTTGTCGCGTCCGAGCAGCCGGTGGGTTTCCAGGCCTGCGGCCAGCCGGTGTGCGGTGGCGCGCGGCAGGCCGGTGCGGTCGCACAGTTCGGCCAGCCCGCACGGCGATTCGGCAACTGAGTGCAGTACTGCCAGCGCTTTGTCCAGAACGCCGATGCCGCTATGCTGTCCCATATACAGATACTAGCGTCTCAAAATATGAGACGACATAGATTGAGGGATGGCAGTGATGTTCAAGACCGAGCAGCCTCGCACCCTGGCCGAGAAGGTCTGGGCAGACCACGTCGTGGTATCCGGCGGCGGAACCGAACCCGATCTCATCTACATCGACCTGCACCTGGTTCACGAAGTCACCAGCCCGCAGGCCTTTGAGGGACTGCGGCTGGCCGGTCGTGGAGTGCGGCGCCCGGATCTGACCATCGCCACCGAGGACCACAACGTGCCGACGGTCGATATCGACAAACCGATCGCCGACCCGGTGTCGCGCACCCAGGTCGAGACGTTGCGGCACAACTGCGCCGAGTTCGGCATCCGGTTACATCCGATGGGCGACATCGATCAGGGGATCGTGCACATCATCGGGCCGCAGCTGGGGCTCACCCAGCCGGGCACGACGGTGGTGTGCGGCGACAGTCACACCTCCACCCACGGCGCGTTCGGTGCACTGGCGATGGGTATCGGCACCTCGGAGGTCGAACACGTGCTGGCCACCCAGACGTTGCCGCTGAAGCCCTTCAAGACCATGGCGGTCAATGTCGACGGGCGACTCGCCGACGGCGTGACGGCCAAGGACATCATCTTGGCGGTGATCGCCCAGATCGGTACTGGTGGCGGCCAGGGCTACGTCATCGAATACCGCGGCAGCGCCATTGAGGCGCTGTCGATGGAGGCCCGGATGACGATCTGCAACATGAGCATTGAGGCCGGTGCCCGGGCCGGCATGGTGGCCCCCGACGAGACCACGTACGAGTACCTGCGGGGCCGGCCGCACGCACCGACCGGTGCGGACTGGGACGCCGCCGTGGCCTATTGGAGCGGCCTGCGCACCGATCCGGGTGCGGTGTTCGACGCCGAGGTCCACCTGGATGCGGACGCGCTGACGCCGTTCGTGACCTGGGGCACCAACCCCGGCCAGGGCGTCCCGCTGGGCGCCCAGGTGCCCGACCCGGAGTCGATCAACGACGAGGCCGAGCGGCGGGCCGCGGAGAAGGCGTTGGCGTACATGGACCTTCAACCGGGGACGCCGATGCGCGACATCACGGTCGACACGGTGTTCGTCGGGTCGTGCACCAACGGTCGCATCGAGGACCTGCGCGCGGCGGCTGATGTGCTGCGCGGACGCCAGGTTGCCGACGGGGTGCGGATGCTCGTGGTGCCGGGTTCGATGCGGGTGCGCAATCAAGCCGAAGCCGAAGGTCTCGCGGAAGTCTTCACCGCCGCCGGCGCCGAGTGGCGCCAGCCCGGCTGCTCAATGTGCCTGGGCATGAACCCGGATCAGCTGGAGCCGGGCCAACGGTCCGCGTCGACGTCCAACCGCAATTTCGAGGGCCGGCAGGGCAAGGGTGGACGCACTCATCTGGTTTCCCCGGTCGTGGCGGCGGCCACCGCCGTCCGTGGGACGCTGTCGGCCCCCCAGGACCTGAACTGACTTGAACTGACCGCCACGGGATTAAAAGGAGCCTAGTCATGGAAGCTTTCCACACCCATACCGGAATCGGAGTCCCGCTGCGGCGGTCCAATGTCGACACCGACCAAATCATCCCCGCGGTCTATTTGAAGCGCATCACCCGGACGGGATTTGAGGACGGCCTGTTCGCCACCTGGCGCACCGATCCGTCCTTCGTACTGAATCTCAGCCCCTTCGACCAAGGTTCGGTGCTGGTGGCCGGGCCGGACTTCGGTACCGGATCGTCACGGGAACATGCGGTGTGGGCGCTGCTCGACTACGGGTTCCGGGTGGTGATCTCCTCCCGATTCGCCGACATCTTCCGGGGCAATGCCGGCAAGGCCGGCCTGCTGGCGGCCCAGGTGGCCCAAGATGATGTGGAACTGCTGTGGAAAGTCATCGAGCAGAGCCCGGGGCTGGAAATCACTGTCAATCTTCAAGATCGGAATATCACCGCCGGAACGGTGGTGGTGGCGTTCACGATTGACGACTACACCGCCTGGCGGCTGTCTGAAGGACTCGACGATATAGGCCTTACGCTGCGGAAACTCGACGATATCGATTCTTTCGAGGCTGCCCGACCGAGCTGGAAACCGCGCACCTTGCCCGCTTCTTGAGGGGCCGCGCCGGAGCTGAATTCCGGTAGGTACGACGCTCTCGTCAGCGTCCAAGGGCGGTAACCGGATTGCCGAATTCGCCCATAATCTCATCTGAAATTGCGCGTGGCTCTTGGATATCAGTGGTATCAGGGTTTACCGTGTGCTCTAGTCGGCTCAAGTAGGGCCACTGGTTTCGGAGGGATTGGATGAACAAAGCAGAGCTCATCGAGGTGCTCACAAAGGAATTGGACACCGACCGCAGGTCGGCGACTGAAGCCGTCGAGCATTTCGTCAATGCCATTGTGCGCGCCGTCCACAAGGGTGAGAGCGTCACCATCACCGGGTTCGGCGTTTTTGAGCGTCGTCGTCGCGCCGCACGCGTGGCCCGCAATCCCCGCACCGGTGAAACGGTCAAGGTGAAGCCGACGTCCGTTCCCGCATTCCGCCCCGGTGCGCAGTTCAAGGCGATTGTTTCTGGCGCGCAGAAGGTCCCGTCCGAGGGGCTCGCCGTCAAGCGCGGTGCTGGTGCCAGCGCCACTGCCGCCAAGAAGGCCCCGGCCAAGAAGGCCACCAAGGCCGCCGCGAAGAAGACCGCCGCCAAGGCTCCGGCCAAGAAGGTTGTCGCGAAGAAGGCAGCGACTAAGGCTCCGGCCAAGAAGGCTGTGACCAAGGCTCCGGCCAAGAAGGTCGTTGCGAAGAAGGCAGCGACTAAGGCTCCGGCCAAGAAGGCTGTGACCAAGGCTCCGGCCAAGAAGGTCGTTGCGAAGAAGGCAGCGACTAAGGCTCCGGCCAAGAAGGTCGTTGCGAAGAAGGCCGCGACCAAGGCCGTGGCGAAGAAGGCTCCGGCCAAGAAAGCCACCAAGGCGCCGGCCCGTAAGGGTCGCAAGTAGCAACGAATAGCCGAGCGCCGCGGGGTTATCCCCGCGGCGCTCGGTCGTTCATACCAGTGCTTGGGTAGCCAGCGGACTACCGATGTGGTCCGCGGCCACCAGTCGGCCGCCCGACAGCGACAGCACCCAGGTGCTGCCCTTGCGGTTGCGGGACTTGTCTGGGCTGACACCGTCGCGCTCGCACCACCAGGCGATCAGGTCCGGAATCACCTTGCCCTGAGTACAGATCACCGGTGTGCCGCCCAATTGCGCGATCTCGACCACCCTGCGGCGGGCCCTTTTCGGGTTGTCGCCGTAAGACTCCTCGGTCAGCGTGGGCTCGTTGTGCACCGCCACCCCGAGTTCGGCGGCCAACGGCTCCACAGTCTGCTGACAGCGCACCCGGTCGGCCGCGTACACTGCGGTCGCGCCGAAGGCCAGCAGCTGATCGGTGAGCGCCTCGGCCTGCGCACGGCCCCTCTTGTCCAGCGGCCGCTGGCGGTCGTCGCCGGAGAACCGGGAACGACGCCCAGCGGTACCGTGCCGCACGATCAACACCGTTTCGGTGTCCGCAGGCTGCTTGGCGAACCGCCGCAATATCTTCCGGTCGTAGGCATACTGCAGTTCCTTCATGGCGGCATCGACCGGTAGCCAGACCAGGTCGTCGACCTCGTGATTGGGCACGAAGTCACCGCCCACCGCCCGCGCGGCCCAGTACCGCACCTTCTTGACGCCCTGGGTGACCGGATAGCGGACCGCTCCCAGCCGACGGCCCAGGTGTGCGTGCTGGCCGGTCTCCTCCAGGATCTCCCGTACGGCTGTCACCGGTTCGGTCTCACCGGGATCGACTTTGCCCTTGGGCAGTGACCAGTCGTCGTAGCGCGGGCGGTGGATGAGGGCCACTTCGACGGTATTGCGCCGTGTCCGCCACAGCACCGCACCGGCGGCGTGGACGACCTTGTCCACCGTCCCGGAGCCATTCGACACTGTCGTTTCGAGCACCTTGCACTCCTGCAGGTCAATTCGGGCTTCGTGGGCGGCGGTGGGCCGCCGGACATCAGGGATTGCGATGTCGGTCCATCAACGACGCCTGGTGATCGCGCACCGTGGCGCCGGCCTGCGGTTCCGCCGTCCACTGACCGTCTGGCCCGAGCTCCCAACAGCGGGTCGCCGGATCCATTGCCGAGTCGAACACATCGCTCAGTTGTGCGGCCAGCCGTGGATTCTTCACCTGCACCATCACTTCGACCCGGCGATCCAGATTGCGGTGCATCATGTCGGCGCTGCCGATCCAGAATTCGTCGATGGCGCGGAAGTGGATGATGCGGGAGTGCTCCAGGAATCGGCCGAGAATCGATCGGACGAGGATGTTTTCGGAGAAACCCTCCACTCCGGGCCGCAGTGCGCAGATTCCGCGGACGAACAACTCGACTCGCACTCCGGCTCGAGAGGCGCGATAGAGCGCATCGATCACCTGCTCGTCGACCAGTGAGTTGAGCTTGAGCCTGATCCGGCCGTTGCCGGAATCGCGGTGTGCCGCGACCTCGCGTTCGATGCGTTCGATGATCCCGGTCCGTACACCGTGCGGGGCCACCAACAGGTTGCGGTAGGCGACTTTCCGCGAATAGCCGGTCAACGAGTTGAACAGGTCGGTCAGATCGGCACCGATGTCCGGGTCGGCGGTGAGCAGACCCACATCTTCGTAGAGACGCGCGGTCTTGGAGTTGTAGTTGCCCGTGCCGATATGGCAGTACCGCCGGATCGTCGAGCCCTCGCGGCGCACGACGAGGCAGACCTTGCAATGGGTTTTCAGACCGATCAGCCCGTACACCACGTGCACACCGGCCTGCTCCAGCTTGCGCGCCCACTTGATATTGGCCTGCTCGTCGAACCGGGCCTTGATCTCGACAAGAGCCACCACCTGCTTGCCGGCCTCGGCGGCGTCAATCAGCGCGGTGACGATCGGTGAATCGCCGGAGGTGCGGTACAGCGTCTGCTTGATCGCCAGCACGCCCGGGTCGGCGGCCGCCTGCTCGATGAACCGTTGCACGCTGGTGGCGAATGAGTCGTAAGGGTGGTGTACCAGCACATCGCCCTCGCGCAGGGTGGCGAAAATGCTTTTGGGGGTTTCCCGTTCGGCGAACGCCGGGTGGGTGGCCGGGACGAAGGTACGGTCCTTGAGATCGGGCCGGTCCTGGCCGTAGACCTGCCACAGCGACGACAGGTCCAGCAGGCCGGGCACCTCGATGACGTCACCGGGGTCCACGTCGAGTTCGCGCAGCAACAGCTCCAGCATGTGCTCGGTCATGTCATCGGCGACCTCAAGGCGCACCGGCGACCCGAACCGGCGCCGCGCCAACTCGCGTTCCAAGGCCTGCAACAGATCTTCGTCGCGGTCCTCTTCGACCTCGAAATCGGCGTTGCGGGTGATACGGAACGCGTGATGCTCGACGATCTCCATGCCGGGGAACAACACCGGTAGGAACGCCGCGATCAACTCCTCCATCGGCAGGAAGCGGACCTCGCCACGGCTGTCGCCGCCGCTGGCGCCGGCATCGAGTTCGACGAAACGGTCGACGTTGTCGGGGACTTTGACCCGCGCGAAGTGACTTCCGCCGTCCTCGGGACGCTTGACCGTCACCGCCAGGTTCAGGCTGAGCCCGCTGACGAACGGGAACGGGTGCGCCGGGTCGACCGCCAGCGGCGTCAGCACCGGGAACACCTGCTCGTGGAAGTACACCGACAACTGGTCACGTTCGGCCGGCAGCAGGTCGGCCCACGTCACGACGTGGATGCCTTCGGCGGCCAGCGCCGGACGGACCGAGTCGAGGAACACCCGTGCGTGGCTGGTGGCGATCTGCTGGGTCTGCTCGCCGATGCGGCGCAGTTGCTCACGCGGGGTCAGGCCGTCGGCCGAGCGCACCGACAAGCCCATCTCGTCACGGCGTTTGAGGCCGGCGACCCGGACCATGTAGAACTCGTCGAGATTGGAAGCGAAGATCGCCAGGAACTTGGCGCGCTCCAAGAGCGGCAATGAGGTGTCGGCGGCCAGCGCCAACACCCGCGCGTTGAAGTCCAGCCAGCTCAGTTCACGGTTGAGGTAGCGGTCCGCGGGCAGTTCGTCGTCATCGGCGGCCGGAAGACTCTCGGTGGCAGCGGGTGGGGCGGTCGGAGCGGCGTCATGCGGGCGCCAGTCGGTCGTGTCGGCACGCGCCTCGGTGAGTTCGCTGCCCTCAATTTCGTCCACGGGGAAATCATTACTCATCCCGCGTGGTGCTGCCACCGGACTTGGCGTGCGCGAGTGCGCGGGCCGTTGCCGCGCCGACTCCGAGCCGTCGCGCTACCGCCAGATCTTCCGGGGTGTCGATGTCGCAACGCAGCCCGGGCCAGGCGCCGGTGAGCTCCAGCGCACCTGACTGCCGGTGCCGATTCGAGGAATCCCGGCCGAAGCGGGGGTCCAGGGCGGTGCCGAATGCGAAAAGCGCCGCAGTGCCCATCCCATGCCGGTCGGCGACGAAACTGCGCGGGTGTGTCCGTGCGGCGGCGATCGCCTCGTCCAGTTCGTAGGATTGCAGAGCCGGTAAATCACCCTGCAACACAACGATATTCGGCACCGAACCGGTCACCGCGGCTTCGGCTGCGGTGAGCGCGTTGTTCAGCGGGTCGCCGTGGCCGTCCGGAGTCGGATCCTCCAGCACCTCGGCGCCCAGCTCGGCGGCCGCCGCGGCGGCCGCCTCATCGGGGGTGACCACGGTGATGTGTTCCAATCCCCGCGCGGCCGACGCCGCGCTGATGGTGTCCACCAGCATGGCCAGCACCACGGCCTCGCGCAGCGGCGCCGGAAACGCCGGCGCCAGCCTGGTCTTGGCCACGCTGAGCCGTTTGACGGCGATGATCAGACCGATACCGGATTCTTCGGCCTGTGTTGACTGCACAACAGACATCCTGCCAGCGTCGGGTTCGGCGGCTCGCGCGTTAGGGTGATGCGCCTATAGGGAGGTGGTGTGCGATGGTCGGCGCCGAGGGCACGGTCGCGGTGATGGGCGCGGGTGCGTGGGGCACGGCTCTGGCCAAGGTGCTCGCCGACGCCGGCAGCGAAGTCAGGCTCTGGGCACGCCGGCCCGACATCGCCGCGCAGATCAACGACACGCGACACAACCCCGCCTACCTGCCGGGCTTCGCGGTACCGGACGCGGTACGCGCCACCAGTGATCCGGCCGAGGCGCTGGACGGCTTGACCACCGTGGTGCTGGCCGTGCCGGCGCAGACCATGCGGGCCAACCTGCAGGCATGGACGCCGCACCTGACCGACAGCGCCACCCTGGTGAGCGTCGCCAAGGGCATCGAACTGGGCACGCTGATGCGGATGAGCCAGGTGATCGCGGCGGTGACGGGATTCGACCCCGGTCAGGTCGCGGTGGTGTCCGGTCCCAACCTGGCGGCGGAGATCGCCGCCGGGCAGCCCGCGGCCACCGTGGTCGCCTGCACTGACTCCGGCCGGGCGGTGGCGCTGCAGCGGATGCTCAACACCGGCTACTTCCGGCCTTACACCAACGCCGACGTCATCGGCACCGAGATCGGCGGCGCCTGCAAGAACGTCATCGCGTTGGCCTGCGGAATGGCGGCCGGAGTGGGCTTGGGTGAGAACACGGCGGCCGCCATCATCACCCGGGGCCTGGCCGAGATCATTCGCCTGGGAGTCGCGCTGGGCGCCAAGGGCGCCACCCTGGCCGGCCTGGCCGGCGTGGGCGATTTGGTGGCCACCTGCACATCGCCGCATTCGCGCAACCGCTCGTTCGGCGAGCGGCTCGGCCGGGGCGAGGCAATGCCGCCGGTACCCGGGTCGACAGGGCTGTCGAGCACCACAGACGGCCATGTGGTCGAAGGGGTGACGTCGTGCCAGTCGGTGCTGGCGCTGGCCTCGAGCTACGACGTGGAGATGCCGCTGACCGACGCCGTGCACCGGGTCTGTCACAAGGGTTCGTCGGTCAGTGAGGCGGTGGCGCTGCTGCTGGGCCGTCGCACCAAACCGGAGTGAGCCGCGCCCGGTTTATGGGGCGGTCCAGCTTCGCCTCTCCTCCGTCGAGGCTCGCTAACCGCCCGGTTTATGGGGCGGTCCAGCTTCGCCTCTCCTCCGTCGAGGCTCGCTAACCGCCCGGTACCCTCTGGCGTGTGAATTCCCACGAACGCACCCGCGTGGCCGTCGTCTTCGGTGGCCGCAGTAGCGAGCACGCCATCTCCTGCGTCTCGGCGGGCAGCATCCTGCGCAACCTGGACCCGCAACGCTTCGAGGTCGTCGCAGTAGGCATCACCCCGGAGGGGGCGTGGGTGCTCACCGACGGTGACCCGGAAACGCTGGCGATCACCGACCGGCAACTGCCGGCGGTCAGCGCGGCCTCGGGCGCCGAACTGGCGCTGGCGGCCGACCCGCAGCGGGCCGGTCAGCTGGTCGCCTTCTCCGCTGCCGGGCCCGCAGAGGTGCTGGAGTCGGTCGACGTGGTGTTTCCGGTGCTGCACGGCCCCTACGGCGAGGACGGCACCGTGCAGGGACTGCTGGAGTTGGCCGGGGTGCCCTATGTCGGTGCCGGCGTGCTGGCCAGCGCGGCGGGCATGGACAAGGAGTTCACCAAGAAGCTGCTGGCCGCCGACGGCCTGCCTATCGGCCCCTACGCGGTGTTGCGGGCCGCCCAGCAGACCTTGTCCATCGACGATCGGGAGCGGCTGGGGCTGCCGCTGTTCGTCAAACCGGCGCGCGGCGGGTCCTCGATCGGGGTCAGCCGGGTGACGTCGTACGACGAGCTTCCCGCCGCGATCGCCGAGGCACGCCGGCATGACCCGAAGGTCATTGTCGAGGCCGCGATCGTCGGCCGGGAAATCGAGTGCGGGGTACTGGAGTTCCCCGACGGCACGGTGGCCGCCAGCACGGTGGGGGAGATCCGGGTGGCCGGCGTGGCTGACCGTGACGACTCGTTCTACGACTTCGCCACCAAGTACCTCGACGATGCGGCCGAACTCGACGTGCCCGCCAAGATCGACGACGAGGTCGCCGAAGCCGTGCAGCAGTTGGCGATTCGGGCGTTCGCCGCGCTGGACTGCCAAGGGCTGGCCCGGGTGGATTTCTTCCTGACCGACGCCGGCCCGGTGATCAACGAGATCAACACCATGCCCGGATTCACCACAATCTCGATGTACCCGCGGATGTGGTCGGCCAGCGGCGTCGACTACCCAACGCTGCTGGCGACGATGGTCGACACCGCCCTGGCCCGCGGGGTCGGATTGCGTTAGCCCCTTTTGCGGCGAGTGTGCGTGTCCCCGGCCGACACGCCGCGGGCGCAAGCGTTTTTGCGCACGTTCACTAGGCCGGTGGGCCCGGCCTGATCGGCACCGCGTCCACGGTCTCGGCGATCAGATCCGACACCTCCTGAATCGGCGTGGGCCCTGACCCCGGCGGCAGTGTCAGCGCCAGATAGATCTTCCGGTCCACCACATACCAGGTGGCGCGGTCGCCTTCGCGGACCTCGAACCACTGCACGTGATCGACCACCTGGATGGGTGAGCCCACCACGAAGTCGGCCGGCCGGTCCAGCCCGCAGCGCAGCACCACCGCCTCGCCGTCGTCGGCGGTCCAGGCCGCGGCGCCCTGCGGCGCCGGCGCGGCGAGCTCGGCGCGCTGGTAGTCGCCCAGCTGAGGCGGCAGCGCGTCGAGGATGGCACGGCAGTCCGCGCTGTCGGCGTGCGGGGCCGGCACTGTCGCGACCGGGACCGGTGCAGCCGGTCGCTTGCCCGGCTGGTGGAGCGCGGCGACCGTCAGCGCCGCCAATACCGCCGCGACGGCGACCACCAGTGCAACGATCAGCGCGAGTCGCGGCGGTCCGTCCGCGTCGTTCTCCGGATTGGTCAAGGCCCGCCTACCGTTCTGATCACACCTACACTCCAGGCTGTGCGCGGTAACGAGCCCACGCTGGGTCAGCTTGGAGAGTTTCCCATGATCGACCGGCTGGTGGCCGGGCGACGTCAGCCCGCCACCACGCAGCTGGGCCCCGGGGACGATGCGGCGGTGGTGCAGTGCGCCGACGGCCGAGCCGTGGTGTCCACCGACATGCTGGTGGAAGGCCGGCACTTCCGGCTGGACTGGTCAACCCCACAGCAGGTCGGGCGCAAGGCGATCGCGCAGAACGCGGCCGATATCGAGGCGATGGGTGCGCGCCCCACCGCGTTCGTCGTCGGTTTCGGTGCGCCGGCCCGAACTCCTGCCGCCGACGCCGCCGCACTGGCCGACGGGATGTGGGCCGAGGCGGAGCGCCTGGGGGCGGGCGTGGCCGGTGGTGATCTGGTCCAGGCCGACTGCTGGGTGGTGTCGGTGACGGCGCTGGGGGACCTGGGCGGTCGGATGGCGGTGCTGCGGTCTGGAGCGCGGCCCGGGGCGACGCTGGCGGTGGCCGGGGAGCTGGGCCGCTCGGCGGCGGGGCTGCGGCTGTGCAGTGACGGCGTGGGCTCAGCGGAATTTGCGGAGCTGAGGCGGCGGCATCTGGTCCCGGAGCCGCCGTACGGGCAGGGCACGGCGGCGGCCGACGCGGGGGCGCAGGCGATGACCGATGTCTCCGACGGCCTGATCGCCGATCTGGGGCACCTGGCCGCCGCGTCGCAGGTGACGTTGGAAGTGTCCACGGCGGCGCTGGAGCCCGATTACCGTGCCGTGGCCCCCGCGGCTGCCGCCGTCGGTGCCGATGCGTGGTCGTGGGTGCTGGGCGGGGGAGAAGATCATGCCCTGGTCGCCGCGTTCTCTGGTGTGGTGCCCTCCGGTTGGCGGGCCATTGGGCAGGTGCTGGCGGGGCCGGCGCGGGTGCTGGTCGACGGGGCGGTGTGGGACGGGGAGGCGGGCTGGCAGTCGTTTGATTCCGGCGCCCCATTACGTTGAGACACCATGACTGCGCGTCCACTTCCTGAACTTGTCGAAAGCGGTTGGGCCAGTGCGCTGGCGCCGGTGACCGATCAGGTCGCTTCGATGGGACAGTTTCTGCGGGAGGAGGTCGCGGCCGGGCATCGCTATCTTCCGGAGGGGAAAAACGTACTGCGCGCCTTCACCTTTCCCTTTGACCAGGTCCGGGTGCTGATCGTCGGACAGGACCCGTACCCGACGCCCGGTCATGCGGTGGGTCTGAGCTTCTCGGTCGCTCCGCACGTGCGCCCGCTGCCGCGCAGTCTGGAGAACATCTTCACCGAGTACACCACGGATCTGGGCTATCCCAAGCCGTCCAACGGCGATCTGTCCGTGTGGGCGCAGCGAGGCGTGCTGCTGCTCAACAGGGTGCTCACCGTGCGGCCGGGCACCCCGGCATCACATCGCGGCAAGGGCTGGGAGGCTGTCACCGAATGTGCGATCCGCGCGTTGGTGGCCCGCAGTCAGCCGATGGTGGCGATCCTGTGGGGACGCGACGCGGGCACGCTCAAGCCGATGCTGTCGGACAGCTGCGTCGCGATCGAGTCACCGCACCCGTCGCCGCTGTCGGCGTCGCGCGGGTTCTTCGGATCGCGGCCGTTCAGTCGCGCCAACGAGCTGCTGGCGCAGATGGGCGCCGAGCCGATCGACTGGCGACTGGAGTAATACGGCTCAGGCAGTCGCACATCCGCGTAGGAGGGACGGGTGTCCCGCCACGCGGTCTAAAGAGCGGACTCAGCCGCGGGAGACCTTGCCGGCCTTGATGCACGAGGTGCAGGCGTTCAGGCGCTGCTTGTTGCCGCCGGGACGAGCGGCGTGCACGACCTGAACGTTCGGGTCCCACCGGCGGCTGGTCCGACGGTGCGAGTGGGACACCGACTTGCCGAAGCCGGGGCCCTTTCCGCAGATATCGCACACGGCAGCCATATGTGACACTCCTCAAAACGTCTGCTTGAGGGCCAACGACCTCAGCGGGTGGCCCGACAACCTGATCAGGATACCCGCCCGGCGGGGCAACCACCAAAACGCCCCATCCCGGCCGGACGTACGTGACCTGTGCTGTCGCCGGGAGTGATTAGGCTTGCGGCCACCGGAGGTGGCGGCAGGAAGGTGGGTGGAGGTGGGCAACCCCGATCGTCGGCTGGATGCGGCGACCCTGCGGGACTGGGCACACACTGCCGTCGGGGACCTGATCACCCACACCGACGAGATCAACCAGCTCAACGTGTTCCCGGTCGCCGATTCCGACACCGGAACCAACATGCTGTTCACCATGCGTTCGGCCCTGGCTGAGGCCAACACCGAGGCCGGCTCGGGCCAAGTGGGCCGGGTCGCGGCCGCGCTGTCATCCGGGGCGCTGCACGGTGCGCGCGGCAACTCCGGGGTGATTCTGTCGCAGATCCTGCGCGGACTGGCCGATGTGACCGCGGCCGACACGGTAGTCAGCGTCATCGACGCCGCGCTGCTGGGCGCCGGTCTGCGGCACGGGGTCGAGCTGGTGATCACCTCGATGGGCGGCCGGGAGGTCCCGGGCACCATCGTGTCGGTGCTGCAGGCTGCCGCCGCAGCCGTCGAGCGGAGCGCGGCGCAGGGGGCCGAGTTGGGCCCGGCGCTGGTGGCCGGCACCGATGCGGCGGCCGAGGCGCTGGAGGCGACCACCGCACAGCTTGACGTGCTCGCCGAGGCCGGGGTGGTCGACGCGGGCGGCCGCGGGCTGCTGGTGCTGCTCGACGCGCTGCGCTCGACGATCACCGGACAGGCGCCGGTTCGCGCGGTGTATCAACCCTCTCCCCGGCCCCGGCCGCCGGAAGCGGGCACCGAGGCACCCGCGCCGCAGTTCGAGGTGATGTACCTCCTCGGCGAGTGCAGCCCCGAAGACACCGAAGCCCTGCGTGAACGGCTGACCCAGCTCGGCGACTCGGTCGCGATCGCGACCTCGGGGGTGGTCGGCGGGTATTCCGTGCACGTCCATACCGACGACGCCGGTGCGGCCGTTGAGGCCGGCCTGGCCTTCGGCCGGCCGCGACGGATCCAGATCTCGGCCCTGGCCGGGGCCACCGGCCCGTCCCCGGGCAGCTGGGCACGGGAGCGTGCGGTGCTGGCCGTGGTCGACGGCGACGGCGCCGAGGTGCTGTTCGACTCCGAAGGCGCCTGCGTGCTGCGGCCCGACCCGCACAGTGCCGAGCCGGTCATGATGGTCACCGCCCAGCAGCTGTTGCGGGCGGTGGTGGACACCGGCGCAGCCCAGGTGATGCTGCTGCCCAACGGCTATGTCGCCGCCGAGGAGCTGGTGGCGGGCTGTACGGCGGCCATCGGCTGGGGTATCGACGTGGTGCCGGTGCCGACTGGCTCGATGGTGCAGGGATTGTCCGCCCTGGCGGTTCACGATCCGGGCCGGCCGGTGGTCGATGACGGCTACACCATGGCTCGGGCAGCTGGCAGCACCCGGCTCGGATCGGTCCGGGTGGCTACCGAACAGGCGCTGACCTGGGCCGGTGCCTGCCAGCCGGGTGACGGCCTGGGCATCGCCGGCGACGAGGTTCTGATCGTGGCCCGCGATGTCGGCGCGGCGGCGATCGGTCTGATCGATCTGCTGCTGGCGGCCGGCGGTGAGCTGGTGACGGTGTTGTTCGGGGCCGGTTTCGATGGGGAGATCATGGATGTCTTGGCCCGGCACGTGCACGATCAGCACCCGGGAACCGAACTGGCGACCTACTTCACCGGCCATCGGGGGGACGCGCTGCTGATCGGGGTCGAGTAGCGATGGTCACGTTGGCCGACCGGCTGGACTGCGTGGTGGGTTCTGATGCCGCCGGCAAACTCGACGAGTTCTTCGGCATCCGTACCGTCGACGACCTGCTGCGGCACTACCCGCGCAGCTACGTCGAGGGCGCAACGAAACGCGGCCTCGACGACGCCCAGGCGCTCGAAGGCGAACACATCACGCTGGTCGACACCATTGCCACCGCCGTGGCCAAACCGATGAGGACTCAGCCGGGCCGACGACCCAACGAATACCTGGTGATCACCCTGGGCAGCGGCCAGAAAAAGGTCAGCGCCACGTTCTTCAACGCGCGCGGCCTGAAATACAAACTCACCCCCGGGACCCGGGTGATGCTGTCCGGCGAGGTGGGCTATTTCAAGCGCAAGCTGCAACTGACCCATCCCGACTTCCTCATCCTGGACGCGCCGGACAAGGACAACTTCGGCAGTGACTCGCTGCGCAACATCGCCGATGCGTCTCAGGCGATAAGCGGCGAAGTGCTGCAGTCGGAGTTCGAACGGGCCTGCTATCCGATCTACCCGGCCAGCACCAAATTGCAGAGCTGGGACATCTTCGCCTGTGTGCGACAGGTTCTCGAAGTGCTCGACCCAGTACCGGATCCGCTGCCGGCCGCATTGCTGGCCGAACGCGGCCTGATCGGCGAGGACGAGGCGCTTCGCGCGATCCACTTGGCCGAGAGCGCTGCCCAGCGGGCGCGGGCCAGGGAGCGACTGACCTTCGACGAGGCGGTCGGGCTGCAGTGGGCGCTGGCTATCCGCCGCAACGGCGAGCTCTCCGAGTCCGGGCCGCCGGCCCCGGCCCGTACCGACGGGTTGGCCGCGGAAATGGTGGCGCGGCTGCCCTTCGAGCTGACAGCAGGTCAGCAAGAAGTGCTCGGTGTGTTGCGATCTGAACTGGCCGCAACCCGCCCGATGAACCGGATGCTGCAGGGCGAAGTCGGTTCCGGTAAGACGATCGTGGCACTGCTGGCGATGCTGCAGATGGTCGACGCGGGTTATCAGTGCGCGCTGCTTGCTCCGACCGAAGTGCTTGCCGCCCAGCATGTTCGGTCGATTCGAGACATGCTCGGACCGCTGGCCCTGGGGGGACAGCTCGGCGGCGCGGACAACGCCACCGCGGTGGCGTTGCTCACCGGGTCGATGTCGGCGCCCGCCAAGAAGCAGGTCCGTGCTGAGATCACCAGCGGCACAGCCGGGATCGTGGTCGGTACGCATGCCCTGCTGCAGGACGCCGTGGCGTTTCACAACCTGGGCATGGTGGTCATCGACGAGCAGCATCGCTTCGGCGTGGAACAGCGAGACCAATTGCGCGCCAAGGCGCCCGAGGGCATCACCCCGCATCTGCTGGTGATGACCGCCACGCCGATCCCGCGGACCGTCGCGCTGACCGTCTACGGCGATCTGGAGACTTCCACGCTGCGTGAGCTGCCCCGTGGGCGCCAGCCGATCCGGTCCTCGGTGATCTTCGAAAAGTCCAAACCGGCCTGGCTGCAGCGGGCCTGGCAGCGCATCCGCGAGGAGGTCGCAGCCGGCCGGCAGGCATATGTGGTGGCGCCGCGCATCGATGAGACCGACGAATCTGCGCAGGCCGGCGATCAAGAGCAGGGTGAGGCCCGCCCGTCGGCGACGGCGGTAGACCTCTACCAGCGCCTGGGAGCCGGGCCGCTGGCCGGATTGCGGCTCGGTTTGATGCATGGCCGGTTGTCCGCTGACGAGAAGGACGCGGTGATGAGCGCGTTCCGGGCGGGGACGGTGGACGTGCTGGTGTGCACCACCGTGATCGAGGTGGGCGTCGATGTGCCGAACGCGACGGTGATGGTGGTGGCCGATGCCGACCGGTTCGGCATCAGCCAGCTGCACCAGCTGCGCGGACGGATCGGGCGTGGCGAGCACGCCAGCCTGTGCCTGCTGGTCACCGCGGCCGCCGAGGGCTCCCGGGCCGGCAAGCGACTGGAGGCCGTGGCCGGCACGCTGGACGGGTTCGCGCTGGCCGATCTGGATCTGCGGGAGCGCGGTGAAGGAGATGTGCTGGGCCGCAACCAATCCGGTTGGCGCGGTGGCCTGAAGTTATTGTCACTGGCCGACCACGGCGAGGTCATCGAGGCGGCCAGGGCGTGGTGCGACAGGGCCTTCGCAGCCAACCCGGGTGATCCCGGCCCAACGGCGCTCGCTGCGCATTTCACCGACATCGAGTACCTGGACAAGGCATGAACCCGAATCGCAAGACCCTGCTGTGGCTGGCCGTGGCGGCGGTGCTCGCCGTACTGGTGGCCTACCAGACGGTGTCTGCGGTGGGGCATCGCAGCCGTGCCCTGGCCGCGCAGGCGGGCATGCCCATCGTGGCGCCCGGCACCGATGTCCTGGCCGGCATCACGGTGGTTCCGGCCCGCACCCACCGCTACGACTACCGTCGCTCGCTGTTCGGCGACGCCTGGGATGACGACAACGACGCACCGGGCGGACACAACGGTTGCGACACCCGCGACGACATCCTGAACCGCGATCTCGTGGACATCACCCACGTGTCGACCAAACGCTGCGCCGGCGCGGTGGCCAGCGGAACCCTGCATGACCCCTACACCAACACCGTCGTCGCCTTCACCCGCGGCGCGAAGGTCGGTGAGGCGGTGCAGATCGACCACATCGTGCCGCTGGCCTACGCCTGGGACATGGGTGCCTCCGCCTGGCCGTATCGCCAGCGGTTGCGCTTCGCCAACGACCCCGCCAACCTGCTGGCGGTCGCCGGGCAGGGCAACCAGGACAAGGGCGACGCCGGGCCGGGGCAGTGGATGCCGCCGAACAGATCGTTCGCCTGCCAGTACGCCGTCGCTTACCTAGCGGTCCTGCGGGGCTACGCACTGCGGCTCGATCAGCCCTCAGCCGACGTGCTGCGCGAGGCCGCGGCCACCTGCCCGACCGGTTAGTCGCGCGGACGGAATCAGATACCGGCGTAGGTCAGCGGGTCTTCCCGCACCCGAGTGCCGTCATTGAGCCCGCCCAGGCTCGCCATGTGCTCGTCGGCCAGCTCGAAGCCGAACACGTCGAGGTTGGCCGCGATGCGCTCCGGCTGGGCCGACCGGGGGATCACCACGTTGCCCAGTTGCAGGCTCCACCGGATCAGCACCTGCGCCGGGGTCTTGCCGTACTCGCCGGCGATAGCCGTCACCGTCGGATGGTCGAGCAACCGGCCCACCGCCAGCGGGCTGTAAGCCTCCGTGACGATGCCGCGCTCGGCGTTGGCGGCACGCAGCTCCGCCTGGTTGAGCAGCGGGTGCAGCTCGATCTGGTTGACCGACGGCGTCTCGAACGCCAGGTCGATCACGTCGTCGAGGTGTTCCGAGGTGAAATTGCACACCCCGATGGACCGGGCCAGGCCCAGCTCCCGGATCTGGATCAGCCCGCCGAAGCTGTCGACGTACATGCCCAGCGACGGGGCCGGCCAGTGGATCAGGTAGAGGTCCACATAGTCCATTCCGAGCCGCTCCAGGCTTCCCTTGCAGGCTTCGATGGCGGCGGTCAGCCCCTGGTCGGCGTTCGCCAGCTTGGTGGTGACGAACACCTCATCGCGGGGGATCCCCGATGCGGCGATCGCCCGGCCCACCGCGGCCTCGTTGCCGTACACCTTGGCGGTGTCGATCAACCGGCAGCCCAGCTCGAGCGCGGTCGAGACCGCCCGCTCGGTTTCGGCGTCGGACAATTCGGCCACCCCGATGCCCAGCGTCGGCATGGTGCGGTCGTCGTTGAGGGTGACCGAAGGGATCGCAGTGCCCGACGTCATTTCACCTACCTGTGTAATCGAAGGTTCGCGGATCGGGTCCCAGTCGGGCGCCGTCGTCGAGCGAGGATATCTCGGCCATCTCTCCTGTGCCGAGTTCGAAGTCGAAGACGTCGAAATTGCCGACGATGCGCTCCGGGTGGACCGATTTCGGAATCACAATATTACCCAGTTGGAGATGCCACCGGATCAGCACCTGCGCCGGTGTCTTGTCGCAACGGCGCGCCACCTCGGTGACCTTCGGATGCGCCAGCAGCGAACCCCGACCCAGCGGCGCCCAGGCTTCGGTGGCGATCCCGAGGCGAGCGTGCACCTCACGCAGTTCGGCTTGGTTGAAGCGCGGATGTAGCTCGACCTGGTTGACGACAGGCACGATCCCAGTTCCGTCGATGAGCGTCTCGAGGTGTTCAGGCGCGAAGTTGCTCACCCCGATCGAGCGGATCCGGCCCTGATCCCGCAGGTGGGCCAGCGCCCGGAAGGTCTCGACGAATTTGCCGCGGGCCGGCAACGGCCAGTGGATCAGGTAGAGGTCCAGGCATTCCAGGCCGAGCCGGTCCATGCTCGCCTCGAATGCCCTCAGCGTCGAGTCGTAGCCCTGATCGGAGTTCCACACCTTGGTGACCACGTACACCTGGTCGCGCGGCAACCCTGATGCCGCGACGGCACGACCGACCTCCCGCTCGTTTCCGTACAGGGCCGCAGTGTCGAGGTGGCGGTATCCGGCCGCAAGTGCGGTACTGACCGCCTGCTCGGTCTCGGCGGGCGAAATCTTGTAAACCCCGAAACCGACGCTGGGGATGGAATTACCGTCGTTGAGCGTGACCGAGCGCAAGTTATCTCCAGCAGCCATGACACGAAGTCTGCCAGGCGACCCCGGTTCCGGACCGGGTGCGCGATGGACCGACCAGCTGCGGAGCACCCTCATGACCGTCGGCATGAAGGCGGTTCCGATGCTGCCTATCGGGGTACAGCGGGCGCTGACCGGCGGACGGTCGGTGACCATCGACGGCACGACGTTGGACCCCACCCTGCGGTTGACGCTGGCCGCGCAGCGCGCGATGGGCATCAACGGCTTGGTCATCGGCGACGACGCGGATGCTTCCCGCGCCCGGCTACGCGAGACGACCGCCGGGCTCGGCGGCGGCGATATCCACGTCGACGTTCGCGACATCGTGTTCCCCGGACCGGCCGGCGACATCACCGCCCGGCACTACCGTCCGGTCGGTGGTGGTGCCAAGCCGCTGCTGGTCTTCTACCACGGTGGCGGATTCGTGATCGGCAACCTGGACAGTCACGACGCGATCTGCCGGTTGACCTGCCGGGACGGTGACATCGCGGTGCTCTCGGTGGACTACCGGCTGGCGCCCGAGCATCCCGCACCGGCGGCGCTCGACGATGCCTTTGCAGCATTCCGATGGGCCCATGACCACGCCGCGGAGCTGGGTGGCATCCCGGGACGGGTTGCCGTCGGTGGGGACAGCGCCGGCGGCAACCTGGCCGCCGCGGTGGCACTGCTGGCACGTGATGAGGGGGGACCGGCGCCCATCCTGCAGTGGCTGATCTACCCGGTGACCGACCAGACCGCCCAGACCCGCTCACGGACGCTGTTCGGCGACGGCTTCCTGCTGACCAAGCACGACATCGAATGGTTCACCAGCCAATACGTGGGCACCTCGAAGCTGGACCCGACCGACCCGCGGGTGTCGCCGTTGCTGGCCGGCGACCTGTCCGGGTTGCCGCCCGCGCTGGTCGTGGTCGCCGGTTTCGACCCGCTGCGTGACGAGGGCGAATTGTTCGCGGCGGCGCTGCGTGACGCCGGAGTGGTGGTCGACCTGCGGCGGATGCGGTCGCTGACGCACGGCTTCATCAATCTGTTCGGCCTGGGCGGCGGCAGCGCCACCGGCACCTCCGAGTTGATCTCGGCACTGCGCGCCCACCTCAGCCGCGGCTGAGGCTCCCGGCCCACGCCGGTACGCTGAACCGCAAAACCGACCACCGAAGACGAGGACCAACCGACTGTGGCCAGCAAACCCAAACGCCCCGGCGTCTCCGGCTTGAGGGCCGGCGACCAGAAACGCAACCTCGCTATGCAGATCGGGCTCGTCGCCATCGTGGTGGTCTTCGCGGTGGGACTCATCGGCTACATCGTGGTGTCCAACGGTCACAAGAAGGGCGCCGGCGCCGGCGAGGCGATCCGGGTCACCTCGAGCAAGCTGGTCACCAAGGACGGGACCGATGAACCCAAGGCCGTGCTGACCTTCTACGAGGACTTCCTCTGCCCGGCCTGCGGCAACCTGGAGCGGGCGTTCGGCCCGACGGTGTCGCGGCTGATCGACAGCGGGGCGATCGCCGCGGACTACCACATGGTCGCGATCCTGGACCGGCCGCAGAACGACAACTACTCCTCGCGCGCCGGTGCCGCCGCCTACTGCGTCGCCGACGAGAACAACGACGCCTTCCGGCGGTTCCACACCGCGCTCTACACCGAGCAGCTGCAGCCGTCGGAGATCGGGACCGAGTTTCCCGACAACAAGCGTCTGATCGAACTGGCCCGCCAAGCCGGCGCCGCCGGCACTGTTCCGGCGTGTATCAACAGTGGGAAGTACCTCAAGATGGTGGGCGGTATGGCCCAGGCCGGCGGCATCCACGCCACTCCCACGCTGCGCATCAACGGCGAGGACTACCGCCCCTCGACTCCCGAAGCCCTGGTCTCCAAGATCCGCGAGATCGTCGGTGACCTACCGGGCATGGACGTACCGGCCCAGGAGTCGTGACCATCACGGCTTCGGCGGTCGAACCGCCCGAACAGGCGGTGCCGGTGGCGGCGTCCCGGGCTTGGGCGGTGCTCATCGGCGGAGTCATCGGGCTGGCCGCCTCGGTCACGTTGACCGTCGAGAAGATCAAGCTGCTCACGGACTCGGGATACGTGCCGTCGTGCAACCTCAACCCGGTGCTGTCCTGCGGATCGGTGATGGTCACCCCGCAGGCCTCCGTGCTGGGTTTCCCCAACCCGCTGATGGGCATTGTCGCCTTCACCGTGGTGGTCGTCACCGGCGTGCTGGCGGTGACGAAAGTGCCTTTGCCGCAGTGGTATTGGACTGGCTTGCTGCTCGGCACGCTGGCCGGAGCCGGGTTTGTGCACTGGCTGATCTTCCAGAGTCTCTACCGGATCGGCGCGTTGTGCCCGTACTGCATGGTGGTCTGGGCGGTCACGCTGTTCCTGCTGGTGATATTCGCAGGCATGGCATTCGAGTCAGGTTCTGTACGCAAGAATTTGCAGCATTTGCACCGGTGGCGGTGGACGCTGACTGCGTTATGGTTTATCGCGTTATTCCTGTTGGTATTCATCAGATTTCAGGATTACTGGTTGACGCTGATTTAAGGGGTGCCCTGTGATCTCCAAACTGCTGGTCGCCAACCGCGGAGAGATCGCCATCCGGGCGTTTCGCGCCGCCTATGAACTGGGAATCGACACGGTGGCGGTCTACGCCTACGAAGACCGCAATTCGGTGCACCGGCTCAAAGCCGACGAGTCCTACCAGATCGGCGAGCCCGGGCACCCGGTACGCGGCTACCTGTCGGTGGAGGCGATCGTCGCCACCGCCAAACGGTGCGGCGCTGATGCGGTTTATCCCGGCTACGGCTTCCTCTCGGAGAATCCCCACCTGGCGCAGGCGTGTGCCGATGCCGGCATCACCTTCGTCGGGCCCAGCGCGGCCGTACTGGCGCTGGCCGGCAACAAGGCGCATGCCGTGGCTGCCGCCCGCGAAGCCGGGCTGCCGGTGCTGGCGGCATCGGAGCCGTCGCGTTCGGTCGACGAATTGATGGCAGCCGCAGCCGATATGTCGTTCCCGCTGTTCGTCAAGGCGGTCGCGGGTGGGGGCGGTCGCGGAATGCGACGGGTGGCCGAGATCGGCGGGCTGGCCGAGGCCATCGAAGCCGCCAGCCGGGAAGCCGAATCAGCTTTCGGTGACGCGACGGTGTACCTCGAACAGGCGGTGATCAACCCGCGCCACATCGAAGTGCAGATCCTGGCCGACACCCATGGCAACGTGGTGCATTTGTATGAGCGCGACTGCAGCGTCCAGCGCCGGCATCAGAAGGTCGTCGAGTTGGCGCCGGCTCCGAACCTGGATCCGGTGCTGCGGGAGAAGATCTGCGCCGACGCCGTGAAGTTCGCCCGGCATATCGACTACAGCTGCGCCGGCACGGTGGAATTCCTGCTCGACGAACGTGGCAACTACGTGTTCATTGAGATGAATCCGCGGATTCAGGTGGAGCACACCGTCACTGAGGAGATCACCGACGTGGACCTGGTCTCGTCTCAGCTGCGGGTCGCGGCCGGGCAGTCCCTCGATGATCTGGGGCTGCGGCAAGACGACATCGTCTTGCACGGCGCAGCACTTCAGTGCCGGATCACCACCGAGGATCCGGCCAACGGCTTCCGGCCCGACACCGGCCGGATCACCGCGTACCGCAGTCCGGGCGGGGCCGGAATCCGGCTGGACGGGGGCACCAACCTCGGCGCGGAGATCAGCCCGCATTTCGACTCGATGCTGGTCAAACTGACCTGCCGAGGCCGGGACTTTTCCACCGCCGTGAATCGGGCGCGCCGGGCGATCGCCGAATTCCGCATCCGGGGGGTTTCGACGAACATTCCGTTCCTGCAGGCGGTGCTCGACGATCCCGACTTCCGGGCCGGACACATCACCACGTCGTTCATCGATGAACGCCCGCAACTGTTGACCTCGCACGCATCGGCCGACCGCGGCACCAAGATCCTGACTTACCTGGCCGACGTCACCGTCAATCAGCCCCACGGTGCACGACCTTCGGCGGTATACCCGCGCGACAAGCTGCCCAAGGTCGATCTGTCCACTGCGCCGCCGGCGGGCTCCAAGCAACGACTGATGGCGCTGGGGCCGGAGGGATTCGCCCGTTGGATGCGGGAATCGCCCGCCGTCGGGGTTACCGAGACGACTTTCCGGGATGCGCATCAGTCACTGTTGGCTACCCGGTTGCGCACCAAGGGCCTGCTCAATGTTGCGCCGTACATCGCCCGCACCACCCCGCAGTTGCTGTCGATGGAGTGCTGGGGCGGCGCGACCTACGATGTGGCGCTGCGGTTTTTGAAGGAAGATCCGTGGGAGCGGTTGGCGGTGCTGCGTGAGTCACTGCCGAACATCTGTCTGCAGATGCTGTTGCGGGGCCGCAACACCGTCGGCTACACCCCGTATCCGGAGCTGGTGTGTTCGGCGTTCGTGCAAGAGGCGACGGCAACTGGGATTGACATCTTCCGGATCTTCGATGCGCTCAACAACGTCGACTCGATGCGCCCCGCGATCGACGCAGTGCGCGAAACCGGCAGTGCGGTAGCCGAAGTCGCCATGTGCTACACCGGCGACCTGACAAACCCTGCGGAGAAGCTCTACACACTCGACTACTACCTGCGGCTGGCCGAGGAGATTGTGGATGCCGGCGCCCATGTGCTGGCCATCAAGGACATGGCCGGGTTGCTGCGCCCCGCCGCAGCCACCACGCTGGTCAGCGCGCTACGGAGTCGCTTCGACCTACCTATCCACGTTCATACCCACGACACCCCGGGTGGGCAGCTGGCTACCTATGAGGCGGCCTGGCACGCCGGCGCCGACGCCGTGGACGGGGCAGCTGCACCGCTGGCCGGCACCACCAGTCAGCCCGCGCTGAGCTCGATCGTTGCCGCAGCGGCGCACACCGATTTCGACACCGGCCTGTCGTTGTCGGCGGTATGTGACTTGGAGCCCTACTGGGAAGGGGTGCGAAAGGTCTACGCGCCGTTCGAGTCCGGGCTGGCCGGGCCGACCGGGCGGGTGTACCGTCACGAGATCCCGGGCGGTCAGCTGTCCAACCTGCACCAGCAGGCCAAGGCGCTGGGGCTGGCCGACCGGTTCGAGGAGATCGAAGCGAACTACGCCGGAGCTGATGCGGTGCTGGGTCGATTGATCAAGGTCACCCCGAGTTCGAAGGTGGTCGGTGATCTGGCGCTTGCTCTGGTCGGCGCCGGCATCACAGCCGAGGAGTTCGCGGCCGACCCGGCGCGGGTGGACATTCCCGATTCGGTGATCGGATTCCTGCGCGGGGAACTGGGGGAGCCGGCCGGCGGGTGGCCGGAGCCGTTGCGCACCAAGGCGTTAGCCGGACGGGGGCCGGCGCGCGAGATGCAGCAGTTGTCCGCCGACGACGAGGCTGCGTTGGCGCTCACCGGACCGAAGCGGCAGGCCACGCTGAACCGGCTGCTGTTTCCCGGACCCACAAAGGAATTCGAGGAGCATCGGGACCTCTACGGCGACACCTCACAATTGTCGGCAAACCAGTTCTTCTACGGACTGAGGCAGGGCGAGGAGCACCGGGTTCGACTCGAACGCGGCGTAGAGCTGCTGATCGGGCTCGAGGCCATCTCCGAGCCGGATGAGCGCGGCATGCGGACCGTGATGTGCATCATCAACGGTCAACTGCGGCCGGTGGAGGTGCGTGACCGCAGCATCGCCAGCGAAGTGCCGGTAGCCGAAAAGGCCGACCGCACCAAGCCGGGCCATATCGCCGCACCGTTCGCCGGCGTGGTCACCATCGGGGTGGCCGAGGGGGATCAGGTCACCGCCGGGCAGACCGTCGCCACCATCGAGGCGATGAAAATGGAGGCCGCCATCACCGCGCCGGCCGACGGGACGGTGGCGCGGGTGGCCGTTGCCGAGACCGCGCAGGTCGAAGGCGGGGATCTCCTGGTGGTGCTGAGCTGACCCGCATCGTCGGCGGTGCAGCCGGTGGACGACGCCTCGCCGTGCCACCGCGCGGGACCCGGCCAACCACCGATCGGGTGCGCGAGGCGCTGTTCAACGTGCTGGATTCCCGGATGGACCTGACCGGGATGGCGGTATTGGACCTGTATGCCGGGTCAGGGGCGCTGGGCTTGGAGGCGCTGTCGCGGGGCGCGGCGACCGCGCTGTTCGTCGAATCGGACCGACGCGCCGCCGATGTGCTGGCCGCCAATATCGCCGCACTGCGGCTGGCCGGTGCAGTGCTGCGCCGCGGCACGGTGGCCACAGTGCTGACCGGGGGTACCGAGACGCCGGTGGATCTGGTGCTGGCCGATCCGCCCTACGAGGTCGATGCCGCCGCGATCGACGCGCTGCCCGGGTTGTTGACCGCCGGCGGCTGGGCGGTCCCGGGCACCGTCGTGGTGATCGAGCGGGCCGCCTCCAGTCCAGCGGTGGGCT
The DNA here is from genome assembly GCF_019645815.1 of Mycolicibacter heraklionensis. Lineage (NCBI taxonomy): Bacteria > Bacillati > Actinomycetota > Actinomycetes > Mycobacteriales > Mycobacteriaceae > Mycobacterium > Mycobacterium heraklionense. The sequence goes on along the minus strand of NZ_CP080997.1, from coordinate 3,237,296 downwards.
GGCCGGAGGGTTGGGCAGCGTGGCCCTCGCGCCGTTACGGCGACACCCGGCTGGAGTTGGCCGAGCTCAGCTGAACTTGGGGGACCGGCGCCAGAATCGGATATCGATGCCGGCCGTCAGCCGCTGAGCCGGGCAGCCCGCCTCCCGGCACACCTGCGCAACTGTCTGCTCAGACGCGGAATCGAAGACCGCGAAGACGATCTCGTCGTCGGGGATGGCCAGGGTCGCACGGAGCCTCACTGGGGAGCCGCTGGCGGACACCGCCGCCGCGGTCTCAATGATCCGGGCGATACTGCGGCCGAGCGGCTCGTCGGTGATGGCGGGGCGGTACCACTCGGCCAGGATGTGCACCGATGACTGCCCGGCGATACCCATCGCGTCATGCTAAGCGGAAGGGATTCTCGGCGAATCGGGAATTTCCCTATCATTCGGCCAAACCCACGGCCCGTCCGAGTTCGGCGCGCGACCGGATGCCGAGCTTTCGGTAGATCCGAGACAGATTGGCCTCCACCGTTTTTGGGCTGACAAAGAGTGCTGCCGCGACCTCGCGGTTGGACATTCCGGATGCCGCCAGTTCGGCCACGCGGCGTTCCGACGCGGTGAGATCTGCCCGAGCGCTGAGGCCGCTGACCTGATCGAGCTTGGCGCGGCAGCGATCCACCCACAGCGATGTGCCCAGATCCTCGAACGTCGCCAGGGCGTCGCGCAGTATTGCGGTCGCGAGGTCCCGCTTGTGTTGACGACGTGCGACGTCAGCGAGTACCAGCTGGGTGCGGGCCCTTTCGAAAGGTATTGGCAGCCGGTCGTGGAAGGCCATCGCCGCCTGCGCCGCGCGCTCCGCCCCGGCGAGATCGTCCTGCGCGGCCAGCAGCATCGCGCGGCACCTCCCGCCGATAGCCAGCATCCAGTCCCGCCCCAGTCGGTTGCCATTGGACTCCAGAGCGTCGACCAGCGGCTCTGCCTCGGATGCCCGACCCAGTGCGGTCAGGGCTTCTACGGCATCGGGGATGAACGACGCGGCGATGATCTCCGTCGACCTCAGCATCTCTTTGGACGCCGCCAGCAGCGGCGCCAATGCCTGTAGCGCGGCGTCATAGTCGCCCAGCGACACATCCAGAAAACCCAGCGTGGTGATCGGCCACTCCAACATTCGATGGGATCCGCTCCGCTGGGCCGCCGCCAATGCGTCGGCGATGTCGCGACGAACGGCGTCGACCCGGCCCGCGTAGGCCCCATGCATGGCCCGGATCGTCAACGCGATGAACAGCGGCAAGTCACCCCCCAGCTGCCGCGCAAGCTCCATGGTCGCGTCGGCGACGCGTCCCGCCTCGCCCATGTTGCCCCGCCACACCTGTAGCAGGACGGTGTGGAAGCCGAGAAAGATGAGTTCGCTGTCCTCACCCTGGTCCAGGCAGCGCTGACGGATGACGGCCAGTTCGCGTGCGGCGTCGTCGAGCTGCCCGGTCCACGCCATCAGCAGTGCGTTCTGCACCGCGGGACGAGCTGCCAGTGGAACGTCCAACGGATAGGGATCCAGCTCCAACGCTTGTCGCATGTCCGCCCCGGCTACACCTTCGCCGCTGATAAATCGCAACGTCGCCCGCATACCCAGGGCTGGGGCCAGCAGTTGCGGCTCATCGAGAAGCGCGGCCTTCGCCACGGCCTCGTCGGCGTGCTGCAACGCTTGCTCCTGGCGGCGTCCGTTGAACAGTGCGTACGCCAGCATTACCGTCATCTGCACAGCGGCGGCGTCGCTCGGGTCCGAGGTTGCCAATACTTCAGCCAACAGCTCAGCCGCCCCGAGGAAACCGTCGTCGGCCATTCTGATCGTGGCCAGCAGCACGATCGCGTCGCTGCGCAGTGCGCCGGGAGCAAGGTGGGCGATCGTGGTCTCCAGCAGGCTTCGGGCTCGGCCCGGGTCGCCGGCAGCGTAGTGATTGGCGGCCAACCGAATTCGCCGCTCCGGTGTGTCGCCCCCGAGGCCTATTGCCAAATCCAGAAATTCGGCTGCGGCGCTCGGCGCCCCGCGCAGCCGTGCTTTCTCGGCTGCGGCGTCGAGGGCGCGCAACGTTCGTACGCCGCCGCCGGTCCCGGACAGGGCGAGATGCCTGGCCTTGAGCTCTGGATCATCGATGATGTCAGCGAGACGACGGTGCATGAGGTCACGGCGCGCCGCGGTGGCCTCGGTGTACACGCCCCGGGCGAGAATCGGATGGGCGTAAGTGACCCGATGGCCGTCGATCCGGACGATGCCGGCGCCCTCTGCCTCCTCAAGGATCTCGGTGATGGTTGCGACGTCGTTGTCGGTGGCTGAAGCGATCACATCGAGCGTGGGGTCGGCCAGGCAGGCGGCCGCAAGCAGCGCGTCGGTGCACCCGGAACCTAAGTCCGTCAACCGGCTCCGCACCAGGTCGGCGAGCCTGGTGGGCAAGGCCGGCTCAGGGATCGCAGTGTCACCGTCGATGACACGGCCGAGTTCGAGCGCGTAGAACGGATTGCCTCCCGACAGCTCGTGGATACGAAGGATGGTTGGTCGAGCGAAGGATCGTCCCAGCTCTTCACACAAGACCGTGTGCGTTGCGCCGACGCTGAGCGGCCGTACCCGGACGCGTCGCACCATATCGGGCCGACGTAGTTCCAACCAAGCCGTCGCAGCAGCATCCTCGGGGTCGTTTCGCACTGTCGCGAGAACGCCTATTGGCCCGCTCAAGCGGCGCAACACCGCGGAGAGCACCTGCTGACTCGGCGAGTCCACCCACTGCAGGTCATCGATGGCGATCACCACGGGCGATCGCTCGGTGAGACGCTTCACCACCGCGACGATGGCGGCTGCGAACGCGCGCTGGTCGGTGACCGGTCCCTCGGCGCTGCCTCGTGAGAGCGCGCGATCGACGGCAAGGCGTTGCGGCGGAGGCAATTCCGCTAAATCGGCGTTGTCCAGCCAACCCAACAGGTCCGACAGGGTGGTGTAGGCGGCCACCGATTCGGCCGGTGTCACTCGCGCCGACAACACCCGGAAGCCCGCGCGTTGCGCGCGCTCGACGGCGGCCAGCCAGACTGTGGTCTTGCCGATCCCCGCTTCGCCTTCCACCACCAGAGCAGTGGGGCCCGACGGCACCGCGGCGAGCAGTTCGTCCACTGCCCGGTACTCGATCTCCCGCCCTACCACCTCGGTGGCCACCCGATCAGTTTCGCACAGGGGACGGCGGGCAGAACAGCGTCGTCGGGGCCGTAAATGGTAGGGATTCTCCCGATTCAAGACTGGCAATCGGTCGATAGCGTCACGTCCAGGAAATCGCTCGTGAAAGGACCGTCGATGGCAACCAAATATCCGTCCCGGTTGATCTCTCCGGTGGCGGCCGTGGCGGCATTCGCCGGTCTCACGGGAGTTGCGGTGGCAGTGGCCGACCCATTGCCGTACGGGCCCGATACATGTATCCAGGGCTACGTCTGGCGTGAGGCGATCCCGAATGACCATGTCTGTGTGACCCCGGCTGTGCGCGCCCGCACCCAGCAGGAGAACAGCACCGTCGCCGAACGTCGTGACCCCACAGGCGCTTACGGGTCGAACACCTGCAAGCAGGGCTACGTGTGGCGGGAAGCGTTCGACGGCGACGTCGTGTGCGTGACGCCGGACATCCGCTCGGCGACCAAGGCCGACAACGCCCAGGCCGCGTCGCGCGTGCAGAAACCCCAGTCGCAGGCGAACCGGACGACCATCACTGGGGATGTTGACATCTACGCGCAGCCCGGTGGCCAGGGCAAGCCTTATGGGATGGTGTCGAAGGGTACCCAGGTCGAGGTCAAGGTCCGACAGGATGACAGGTGGGTGCAGATCGCCGGACCCAACGTCCCGGGAGGATCGGGCTGGGTCTGGGGTGACTACGTCGGGAGCTGATCCGCTCCCAGATCAAGGCCGACAACGCTCGGGCGCTGTCTCGCGTGTAGCACCGACCCCGACTGCACAGGGGGAGGCCGGCAGAACGGCACCGCCGGGGCGCAAATGGTAGGGATTCTCCCGATTCAAGACCGGCAACTGGTCGATAGCGTCACGTCCAGGAAATCGCTCGTGAAAGGACCGTCGATGGCAACCAAGTATCCGCCCCGGTTGATAGGCCCAGTGGTGGCCGCGGCATTCGCCGGCTTCACGGGAGCTGCGGTGGCAGTGGCCGACCCATTGCCGTACGGGCCCGATACATGTATCCAGGGCTACGTCTGGCGTGAGGCGATCCCGAATGACCATGTCTGTGTGACCCCGGCTGTGCGCGCCCGCACCCAGCAGGAGAACAGCACCGTTGCCGAACGTCGTGACCCCACAGGCGCTTACGGGTCGAACACCTGCAAGCAGGGCTACGTGTGGCGGGAGGCGTTCGACGGCGACGTCGTGTGCGTGACGCCGGACATCCGCTCGGCGACCAAGGCCGACAACGCCGCTGCGGCATCTCGGGTGCAGTCGGCATCTCAGTCGCAGGACAAAACCGGCGGCCAGGTCCGGTTCGAGCTGACCGGATCGGGCACGGCCGACACCATCGACATCGACCCCGGTGGTCGGGTCTACGGCGCATCAGCACCGTGGGGCAAATCTGTCAGCGCGGGGCCCAACGACAGCTTGCTTCAAATGGTTGTGGTGGTCAAAGACGGTTCGTTGGGTTGTCGGATCACGTTGGACGGCAAGGTCGTCAACGAACAACCAGCGGGGCAGGCTCCGCACTGCATCTACGACAGGTCATGACCATGAACAAGGCAAACTCCGCATGGTTCGCGCTGTCGGCAGTGCCCGTCGCGGCTCTCGCGGTGCTGGTCGGACAGACGCCGGCACAGGCCGATCCGTTGCCCTATGGGCCGGACACGTGTATTCAGGGTTACGTGTGGCGTGAGGCGATCCCGAATGACCATGTCTGTGTGACCCCTGCTGTGCGGGCGCGTACCCAGCAGGAGAATGGGACGGTCGCCGAGCGTCGTGACCCCACAGGCGCTTACGGGTCGAACACCTGCAAGCAGGGCTACGTGTGGCGCGAGGCGTTCGACGGCGACGTCGTGTGCGTGACACCGGACATCCGCTCGCAAACCTGGGCCGACAACGCCGCGGCGGCATCGCGCGTGCAGGCGGATGCTCCGGATCCCACGCCGGACCCCGCGCGCCAAGACCTAACGTGCAAGCAGTTGGGAATCTGCTGATCACCAGGTCGGTGCGGTCTCGCTCATGACTCGGCCGAGTTCGGCGCGTGAGCGGATGCCGAGTTTGCGATAGATCCGGCTGAGATTGGACTCCACCGTCTTCTGGCTGATGAACAGGGCGGCGGCTATCTCGCGGATAGTTGCGCCGGTGGCCGCGAGTTCGGCGACGCGTTGTTCAGATGCGGTGAGTCGATCATGGCGCCTGGTGCCACTTGCCCGTTGCAGATCCTCGCGTGCACGTTGTGCCCAGAGCGGAGTTCCGAGTTCCTCGAAGCTGGCCAGTGCATTCTGCAGTGTTCTGGAGGCCGCTTCGCGTTTGCGTTGCCGCCTCAGGATCTGGCCCAACACCAGCTCGGTACGAGCGCGTTCGAACGGCATTGGCACACGGTCATGTTGGTCGAGGGCCTGCTGCGCCACGTCGACGGCGGCATCTATGTCGCCGGTGGCTGCCAACAACAGCGCCCGGCAGCGTCCGCCGGCTGCGCGCATCCAGGCACGGTCCAGCCGGCGACCGTTGCTTTCGAGCAATTCGACAAGGGGCCCGGCGTCGTCGAGTCGGCCGACGTGGACCATGGCCTCGATGGCGTCGGGCAGGAACGGCGCGAGGAAGATCTCGGTGGCCTTCGGCGTCGATTGCAGGGCGAGCAGTCGTGGTTGCAGTGTCGCGAGGGCAGCTGAGTAGTTGCCTACTGTTACGTCCAGAAACCCCAGTGTGGTGGTGGGCCATACCGCCACCAGTTCCGGCGAGTCACAACGTCGGCAGATGCGAATCGCCTCAACGGAATCGCGGCGAGCATCGGATTCGGCACCTGTGTAGGAGGACGCCGCGGCCCGCAGCATCAGTGCAACCGCGAGCGGGAGATCGCGCTCGAGAAGCAATGCCCGTTCCATGGCATCCTCGGCGATCAGGGTCGCCTTGGCGAAGTCTCCGCGCCAGAGCTCGTTGAGGCCGTTGTGGAACGCGACCAGAATCAGTTCGCTTTCCTCACCGCTCTCGAGGTAGCGCTGTCTGATGTTCAGCAGCTGTTCTGCGGCCTTGTCCAGGTGACCGGTCGCTGCCGTCAGCGCCGCACTGTGCACCGATGGCCCGAGCAACGACGACATCGGAAGCTCGGGATCTTCGAAATCCAGCGCCCGAGCCAAAGTGCTCTCGTCCAGGCCGTCGCCGAGCAGGAACCGGACGAGCACGGACATGCTGAGCGCCTGGCTCAACAGCTGCCCCTGCGGTAGCTGCATCGCGGCCGTGACGGCATCCTCGGCACTACGGGCGGCATGGTCATGACGGCGGGAGTTGACTTCTGCGAACGCGAGCGGCACCAGGATCTGCACCCGCAGGGCGAGATCGTCGCCGGCCTCGTCGAGTGCTCGGCCCAGCAGCTCAGCGGCATCGCGGGAACTGCCATCGAGCAGGCTCCAGAGCCCGAGCAGTCGTAACGCCTCTGATCGTGCGGGTCCCGATTCCGATCGAGCGATCACCTCATTGAGTAGCGCTCGGGCGCGCGTAGCGTCGCCCGCGTTGAAATGGTGTATGGCCGCTGAGATTCGGCGCTGCGGTGTGTCTCCGCCGAGGCCGATCGCAAGTTCAAGAAGTTCGGCAGCCGCGGTCGGTGCTCCCCGAATCCGCGCCAACTCGGCGCCGGTATCCAGGGCCTGCAGGGTGAGCGGGTCGCCGGCCGTGGTGGCGAGCGCGAGATGCCTGGCCTTGAGTTCAGGATCGTCAACGATCCCGGCCAACCGTCGGTGCATTGCCCGGCGATCCGCCGGTGTCGCATCGCGGTAAGTGCCACGGGCCAACAGTGGGTGGGCGAAATGGAGCTGTTCGCCCGAGATTTCGATGATGCCCTTGACTTCGGCTTCCTTCAGCAGTGCGACGATGCGGCCGGGGTCGGTGTCAAGGGCGCTCCTGATCAACCCGACTGTCGGGTGGGGGAGACACGCCGCGGTAAGCAGTACTTGCCTGACTTCCGGTGTCAGGCTGCCGATCTTGGCCCGCACCAACCCCTCCAAGGTTGCGGGCAACGACGTAGCGGTGTGAGCGGACTCGTCGTCAATGGTTCGGGCCAGCTCGAGCGCGTAGAAGGGATTTCCCGCCGAGACCTGGTGGATTTCCAGCAGCTTCGGGCGGGAGAACGACCTGCCCAGCCGTCCGAGCAGCACGCTGTGCAGCGCACCCGGGCTCAAGGGACCCAGACCGATATGACGCACCAGGCCCGGCGCGCGCAGTGTCAGCCCAACCGGTGGTTCGCCGGCGCCGGTGCGCACAGTGGCGAGCAGACCAACGGGGCCGGTCAGCCGTCGCACCGCTGCCGAGACCACCTGCTTGCTGGGCGGATCGACCCACTGCAAGTCGTCCAATGCCAACAGGACCGGAGAGTCTTCGGACAGCCGCTCCACCACCCGGACAAACGCTGCCGTCGTCGCGCGCTGATCTGTGACCGGTCCGTCGGTGCTGACGCGCAACAAGACCCGATCGATGGCCAAACGCTGTTGTGTTGCCAAGCCGGCCAATACGGAGTCGTCCACCGTTTCGAGCAGCGCGGCCAACGAGGAAAACGCCAGGACCGACTCCGCGGGAGCCGCCCGGGACGACAGCACCCGGTAGCCGAGTTGTTCGGCGTGATCGAGGGCGGCCAGCCAGACGGTGGTCTTTCCGATGCCTGCTTCGCCTTCCAGGATGAGCGCGGCCGGCCCAGCCGGCACCGAGCCGAGGAACTCGGCAATCTGGCGCGACTCCACCTCACGGCTCACTACCGGCGTGGCCATGGGTGAATACTTGCAGTTAGCTGGCACCAGGTCCACAGTTCAGGCCTTCACCGGAGCCGTCTTCGCGGTCGGGCTGCTAGCGTCATGAGCCATGAGTGGCGCGGTATGCCCCGGTTCCTTTGACCCGGTGACGTTGGGACACGTCGACATCCTGGAGCGCGCTGCCGCCCAGTTCGACGAGGTGGTGGCCGCCGTACTGGTCAATCCCGCCAAGAAGGGCATGTTCACCCTGGACGAGCGCCTCGAGATGATCGCCGAAGCCACTGCGCATCTGCCCAATGTCCGCGCGGAGTCGGGTCAGGGCTTGGTGGTCGACTTCGTCCGCGAGCGAGGGCTGACCGCGATCGTCAAGGGTCTGCGTACCGGCACCGACTTCGAGTACGAGCTGCAGATGGCGCAGATGAACAAGCACATCGCCGGTGTCGACACGTTTTTCGTGGCGACCACCCCGCGGTATTCGTTCGTGTCGTCCTCGCTGGCAAAAGAAGTGGCGTCGATGGGCGGTGATGTCTCCGACCTGTTGCCCGAGCCGGTGAACCGTAGGTTGGCTGCCAAGCTGGCCGGGCGCTGACCTACTGCGGCGCCAGCGCCAAACGGTGTTCGGTCGAGGTGCGCATCGTGGTGAACCCGCTGGTGCAGCCCAGCACCCGTAGCGCCGCTTCGGCGATGGTCCACGGATAATCCGGCGGACAGCAGCCGTCGTCGGAGCGGCGGTTGATCACCGCCTCCACCAACCGGAACGGTAGGTCGTCGGCATCGGCTGGACCACCATGGTCGGCGATCACCGCACGCGACAGCTCCTGGTAGTGGCTGCGCAACTCGCTGCGGCGCCGGCGGAAGGCGGCGAAGCGCTCGAGGCGGAGCTCCGGAAGCAGATACAGGGTGCCCAGATTCCAGGCGCCGCCGCACAATTGCGCGGTGTCGGCGACGAGGAGCGTGTGCAACCGCGGAGCGCTCGGCCCCGTTTCGGCCAGTAGCTCGGCGGCCAGCTGCACGGAGGTGTCGACGGTGTCGGCCAGCAGCGCGTCGAGGATGTCGTCCTTGGCGGCGAAGTGGTGATACAGCGAGGCCTGCCGAATCCCGACGCTCTCGGCGATGCGCCGGGTCGAGGTGGCGGCGTAGCCGACGGTGGTGAACAACTCCGCCGCGGCATCGAGGATCTCGTCGCGCGCGCTGCGGCCCGGCCTGCTGGAAGCCACCAGGCGGGGACGCCCTCGTCGATCGGTCTGCACGCCTTACTGCCTATCACGCGCGAGGTCTGGCGCACTAAAACCTGTCAGTTGATAGAAAATGTGCTAGCTTCCTGTCATGGACAATCCACGCACCGATTCCACCGACGGGGCGCGTTCACATGCGCGCGCTCAGGTGCAGCGCGCGTCGATGCGCATCCCGACGGCCCCGGGCGACGTCGACCCGGCGACGATGATCTGGGCAGAGTCGATCCCGGCGGGCGGCTACGCCACCAAGGTGCTGGCCCGTGGCAGCCGGGTCCGGCTGGTCGACATCGAGGGCGGCGCGTGCGCGAACCTGCTGCTGTACCGCGCCGAGGCCCCCTGGGAACGGCTCAATGTCGCCGACACCATGAAGGTGCCGTGGCAGGCATACCTCGGCGTCGGCCATCCGTTGTTGTCCGATCAGGGCCGGGTGCTGGCCACCGTCGTCGCCGACTCTTCTGGCCACCACGACATGCTCTGCGGCCCGGAAGCCACCGGCCGCCAGTTGCTGCTGCTGGGGGCGACCAAGCACGGCATGGACATTCGAGACGTGGCACCGTCGGTGTCGTTGTTCCGCGGAGTCCGCGTCGACCCCGCCAGCGGCGCACTGGAATTCACCGGGTCCGCGGGTGCGGGCGCCGCGGTCGACCTGCTGGTCCACCTGCCGGTGGTGCTGGTGCTGGCCAACGCTGCCCACCCGCTGGATCCCGACCCGCCTGAGGGCGCGCTGGACGTGCTCGGCTGGCAAGCCGGCGAGCAGTTGGCCGACCTGGCCAACCAGGACCCGGAATACCAACGCGCGGTGCAGAACACCGAGGCCGCCTGGGCCGCCGGATCGGGGACGCGATCATGACGAACCCCGCGCAGATCCTCTCCGACGAGGTGGTGGCCGCCCGCGCGCCGTGGTCGGCGGTGGTGCGCGCCGGAGACCTGCTGCAGATCATCGACCTGCACGGCAACCAGGCGGTGGACTGCCTGCTCTACGACGCCGCCGACCGCACCCGCCGCTACAGCGCCCAGGCCACCGTCGCAGCCGAGCGCAACATCTTCTTGAGCACCGGATCGATGCTGCGCAGCGCCGACGGCACCGCCCTGATGACGGTCGTCGCCGACGACGTCGGCAACCACGACACCCTCGCCGGGGCCTGCTCGCAGGAATCCAACACCCTGCGCTACGGGCATCACACCGCCCACCAGCACGCCTGCGTGGAGAACTTCCTCGTCGAAGGCGCCCGGTGGGGCCTGGGCAAACGCGACCTCGTCTCCAACATCAACTGGTTCATGAACGTCCCCGTCGAAGCCGACGGCACGCTGGGCATCGTCGACGGCCTCTCGGCCCCGGGCAAGAGCCTGACCCTGCGCGCGGAGACCGACACTCTGGTGCTGGTGTCGAACTGCCCGCAGATCAACAACCCGTGCAACGGCTTCGACCCGACACCGGTGCGGATGGTCATCAGCCGGCCATGATCGGCATCGAGGTGGTCTCCCCGGGCATGTTCACCACGGTGCAGGACTGGCCCGGGCGCGTCGGCTACTGGCATGTCGGGGTGCCGCCGTCTGGGCCGATGGACGACCTGTCGTTTCGGATCGGCAACCAGGTGTTGGGCAATCCCGAAGGCGCAGCCGGGTTGGAATGCACCAAAGCCGGACCGGCCCTGCGGTTTTCGAGCTCCGCCTGGGTATGCGTTACCGGCGCCGCGGTGCCGGTCAGTCTGAACGGTGCGCCGGTTCCGCAATGGCAGTCGGTGCGGATCCCCGCCGGTGGAATGCTTGAGATCGGGGTGATTCCCGGGCCCGGGATGCGCTGCTACGTCCTGGTCGAGGGAGGCATCGCCGCACCGGAATTCCTGGGCAGCGCAGCAACCTTCACCCACGGCGTGTTCGGCGGTCACCACGGCCGGGCGCTGCGCGAATCGGATCGCCTCAGCGCCGTCGGCCGGGGCGGTGCCCCACCGTCCCTCACCCGCGCCCCGAGCCAGAGCCAGCCCAGCATCGGCCGGCACTGGGAGCTTGCGGTGACCGAAGGGCCGCACGCCGCGCCGGAGTTCATGACCCGCGCCGACATGACCACCCTGACCACCACCGACTACACCGTGCACTTCAACTCCGACCGCACCGGCGTGCGACTCGTCGGGCCGAAACCACGATGGGCTCGTCCGGACGGGGGAGATGCCGGCCTGCACCCGTCCAACATTCACGACACCGCGTACAGCGTCGGGGCGCTGGACTTCACCGGCGACACCCCGATCCTGCTCGGCCCCGACGGGCCCAGCCTCGGCGGATTCGTCTGCCCGGTAACGGTGGTGCGCGGCGACCGATGGAAACTGGGACAGCTCTCGCCCGGCGACACCGTGCGGCTGGTGCCGATCCGTGCCGACCACGCCCCACCGTCAGCGGCGCTTGGTGTGCAGCGGCGCGCGGCATGGCCGGTCGTGGTCTCCCGCTCCGGCGACGGTGACGACGGAGTGTTGCAGCGCTACACCGGACGTGATGGGACGGCCGTCACGCTGCGGCGCGCCGGTGACAGTGGAGTGTTGCTCGAATACGGGCCGATGACATTGGATTTGGCGCTGCGGGCGCGGATACAGGTGCTCTACGACCAACTCCGTGAACGTCGGCTGCCCGGGCTGGCCGAACTGACTCCGGGTGTGCGGTCACTGCAGATCCAGTTCGACGCCGAACAGTTCTCGTGTGCCGAGGTGATCGACGAAGTGGCCGCCATCGACGACGCCCTGCCGCCCTGCGATGAGCTCATTGTGCCGAGCCGCTCGGTGCGCCTGCCGCTGAGCTGGGACGACCCGGCCACCCGTGAGGCCATTCGCCGCTACATGTACGGGGTGCGGGCCGACGCTCCGTGGTGCCCGTCGAACATCGAGTTCATCAGGCGCATCAACGGACTCGACGACATCGCCCAGGTGTATGACATCGTGTTCGGCGCGCAGTACCTGGTGTTGGGCCTGGGCGATATCTACCTCGGCGCGCCGGTGGCCACCCCGCTGGATCCCAGACACCGGCTGGTGACCACCAAATACAATCCGGCCCGCACCTGGACGCCGGAGAACGCCGTCGGGATCGGCGGGGCCTACCTGTGTATCTACGGTATCGAGGGGCCCGGCGGGTACCAGTTCGTCGGGCGCACCACCCAGGTGTGGAACCACCGGCACGCCACGGCCGGGCTGTTCGACCCCGAAACTCCGTGGCTGCTGCGCTACTTCGACCGCATCAGCTTCTATCCGGTCGAAGCCGAGGAGCTACTGGAGTTACGTGCTGAGATGGCCGCCGGACGCGGCCGGGTCGACATCGCCGACGGCGAGTTCTCGCTGCGGGCCTACCGCCGGTTTCTGGACGGCAATGCCGAGGGCATCGCGGGGTTCCGCCGGCAACAAACGGCCGCGTTCGCCGCGGAGCGCGACGCGTGGCGTCAGGCCGGCGAAATCACGGCCACCGCCAGCGTTTAGAGCACCACCGTTTCGTTGCCCACCCGGATCACCCGGTCCTGGCAGTGCCATTGCACCGCGCGCGACAACACCGCCCGTTCCACATCAGCGCCCAGTCGCACCAGATCGCTGACAGTGTGAGTGTGGTCCACCCGCACCACGTCCTGCTCGATGATCGGGCCCTCGTCCAGCACCTCGGTGACGTAGTGCGCGGTGGCGCCGATCAGTTTCACGCCGCGTTCCCGGGCTCGCTGATAGGGCGCTGCACCGATGAACGCCGGCAGGAAGGAATGGTGGATGTTGATCAGCGGACAGCCCACCGCCTCGATGAAGTCGCCGGTGATGATCTGCATATACCGGGCCAGCACCACCAGATCGACGTTGCCGCAGAGCAACTGCAGCTGACGCTGTTCGGCTTCGGCGCGAATGTCGCGGGTGGCGGGGATGTGGAAGAACGGCACCCCGAACGGGCGTACCTGCTCGGCCAGCTCCGGGTGATTGGAGATCACCATCGCCACGTTCATCTCCAGCTCGCCGCGGCGGTTGCGCCACAACAGGTCCAGCAGGCAATGGTCGGTCTTGGACGCCATGATCGCCACCCGCTTGGGCTTGGCGGCCTCGGTGAACCGGTAGTCCATCGCGAACTGCCTCGCCACCGTGGCACCGAAGCGTTCTTGGAGCCCGTCGAGGGCCGCCGGCAGACCGGGCAGGTGAAAGATCGCCCGCTGCACGAAAGTCCCGTCTTCGGGGGCGGTCGAGTGCTGATCCAACGAGATGATGTTGGCTCCGGCCTCGGCGAGAAAGGCGCTGACCGCGGCGATGATGCCGTGGCTGTCCTGACAGCTCAGCAGCAGCCGGCCGATATCGGTGGTCGCCGGGGTGCCGGACTGTTGCGGATAGCCCTGTGCAGCCTGCCCTGGTGTCGCGGTGCCTCCGTGGCCCCCAGAACCGTTCGTCATGGCCGCCCTTCGCCGATCTCCGACTTCAACGGGTCAGGCTACCGGTGGAGTGGACGAGAATCCGACACACCGGGCGACTAACACAGTCACACACGTAACACAGGGCACACTAGTAACAACAACTATGCCTGGAGGGTGCTGCCGTGTACCGAGTGTTCGAAGCCCTTGACGAACTGGGCTCCATCGTCGAAGAGGCCCGTGGCGTGCCGATGACGGCAGGCTGCGTGGTGCCCCGCGGTGACGTCCTGGAATTGATCGACGACATCCGCGACGCCATCCCCGGGGAACTGGACGACGCCCAAGATGTGCTTGACGCCCGCGACTCGGTCCTCAACGAGGCCAAGGAGCACGCGGACTCGATGGTCAGCTCGGCCACCGCCGAAGCCGACTCGCTGGTCAGCCATGCTCGCGCGGAGGCCGACCGGTTGCTGGCCGACGCCAAGGGGCAGGCTGACCGGATGGTGGCCGAGGCTCGCGGACACAGCGAGCGGATGCTCGGCGAAGCCCGCGAGGAAGCGGCCCGGCTGAGCGCCACCGCCAAGCGCGAGTTCGAGACCGCCACCAGCCGCGCCCAGGCGGAATGCGACCGACTGGTCGAGAACGGCAACGCTGCCTACGAGAAGGCCGTACAGGAGGGCATCAAGGAACAGCAGCGGCTGGTGTCGCAGAACGAGGTGGTGGTGTCGGCGCGCGCCGAATCCACCCGGCTGATCGACTCGGCACACGCCGAGGCCGACCGGATGCGCGGCGAATGCGACATCTACGTCGACGCCAAACTGGCCGAATTCGAGGACTTCCTCAACGGCACGCTGCGCTCGATCAATCGTGGTCGTCACCAACTGCGTACCGCCGCGGGCACTCACGACTACGCGACTCGCTGACCCGAGAACGCCGACTAACGCGCTGCGTAGAATCGCGGCATGGCGAGGCACCCCGGCGCAGGTATGAAGGCAGCACGACGACAGCAGCCTGCGCCGTTCGTGGTCAATGTCTCCCGGTTGGGACGGCGCCCCGGTGCGTTGATGCCGCTGCATGAGCAGCGGATCAGCCCCACCCGCATCGGGCTGGATCTGGTGGCGATTCCGGCGGATGGCGCAGTCGATCTGGATCTGCGGGTGGAGTCGGTCTCCGAGGGTGTTCTGGTCAGTGGTGTGGTCTCGGCGCACACTGCGGGCGAATGTGCGCGCTGCCTGCAACCACTGACCGGCGACATCGAGGTCGAGTTGACTGAGCTGTTCGCCTACCCCGACAGCACCACCGATGCCACCACTGACGACGACGAGATGGGCCGGGTCGTCGACGACGCGGTAGACCTCGAACAGGCCATCGTCGACGCGGTCGGCCTGGCTCTGCCATTGTCCCCGTTGTGCGACCCGGACTGTCCGGGACTGTGTCCGGACTGCGGGGTGGTGCTGGCCACCGCCGAGGCCGGCCATCACCATGACAAGATCGATCCGCGCTGGGCGAAATTGGCGGGAATGCTGGAACCGCAGGACGGCGCCGGGCCGAGCGACGACGGTGAGCGGTGAGCCGACCCCGGCAAGCCGTGCTGGATGCACTCGGCGTGGACCTGCCCGACGAAATGCTCACGTTGGCCGTCACGCACCGCAGCTACGCCTACGAGCACGGCGGCCTGCCCACCAATGAGCGCCTGGAGTTCCTGGGCGACGCCGTGCTCGGACTGACCATCACCGACGAGCTGTTCCACCGCCACCCGGACCGGCCCGAGGGCGACCTCGCCAAACTGCGCTCCAGCGTGGTCAACACCGCCGCCTTGGCCGATGTGGCGCGGGGCCTGACCGAGGACGGACTGGGCGCCCACCTGCTGCTCGGCCGGGGCGAGGAAAACACCGGCGGCGCCGACAAATCCAGCATCCTGGCCGACGGGATGGAGTCCCTGTTGGGGGCGGTGTACCTCCAGCACGGCATCGACACCGCCCGGGAGGTGATCCTGCGCCTGTTCGGTCCGCTGCTCGACACCGCGGCCACGCTGGGCGCCGGCCTGGATTGGAAAACCAGCCTGCAGGAACTGACGGCCGCCCGCGGTCTGGGTGTGCCGTCCTATCAGGTCACCTCCACCGGACCCGACCACGACCGCGAGTTCACCGCGACCGCCGTTGTGTCCGAGACCGCCTACGGCACCGGCGTCGGCCGGACCAAGAAAGAAGCCGAGCAGAAAGCCGCGGCAGCGGCCTGGCAGGCCCTGGACGCCTCGGACACCCCGGCTGCAGTGAACGAAGCGCCGCAGGCCTGAGCATGCCCGAACTCCCCGAGGTCGAGGTGGTTCGGCGCGGCCTGAACGAGCACCTGGTCGGGCGCACGATCACCGCAGTGCGGGTGCACCATCCGCGGGCGGTGCGCCGGCACGACGCCGGCCCGGCCGATCTGACCGGCCGACTGCTGGGCGCCCGGATCACCGGCACCGACCGGCGCGGTAAATACCTCTGGCTGCTATTGAGTACGGACGAGGCGCTGGTGGTGCACCTGGGGATGAGTGGTCAGATGCTGCTGGGGGAGCTGCCCGACAGCAGGCATCTGCGGATCGCCGCGGTGCTCGACGACGGTACGAAGGTCAGCTTCGTCGACCAGCGGACCTTCGGCGGGTGGCAGCTCACCGACCTGGTCGCCGTGGACGGCAGCGTGCTGCCGGTTCCGGTCGCCCATCTGGCCCGCGACCCGCTGGATCCGCGCTTCGATGTCGAAGCGGTGGTCGAAGTGTTGCGGCGCAAGCACTCCGAGATCAAACGCCAACTACTCGACCAGACCGTGGTCTCGGGTATCGGCAACATCTACGCCGATGAAGCACTGTGGCGGTCCGGGATTCGCGGCACCCGGGTGGCCGATCGGCTGTCTCGGCCGCGGCTGCGGGCACTGCTGGGCGCCGCCGCAGAGGTGATGAACGACGCCCTGGCCGTCGGGGGCACCTCGTTCGATTCGCTCTACGTCAACGTCAACGGTGAATCCGGTTACTTCAGCCGGTCATTGGACGCCTACGGCCGTGAAGACGAGCCGTGCCGACGTTGCGGGACGCCGATCCGCCGGGTGAAATTTATGAACCGATCGTCGTACTTCTGCCCGAATTGCCAACGCTGACTGTCGTTCTCTTTTCGGCGAACGTGCATGTTTGCACGCCAACACGCCGCAAATCGTGGCATTCTGCGCACGCTCGCGCCGTCGTGGTCCCACGCCGCGGTGGCCCCAATTCACTCGAAGATGTCGCGGCACACCCGCCCCGGCGGCAGCGCCGGATCGACGAACCACTCCCGGCCGAACATCAGGCCGGCCACCTGCGGGGGAAGCCGCAGCAACACTGCGAACAGGCGGGCCGCGGCCGGGTTGGCGCCGATCTGGGAGCGGTGCGCGGCGAAGGCATCCCGCTTCTGCCGGGCGAACCCGAACACGTTGATCCGGTGGGTGATGCTCGCCCCCGGCGCGTACGCGGTGCGCACCACGTCGCGCTCGTAGGGGGCCGGCAGCCGCAGTAGTCGCGCCGCATTGGCGATCCGGGCCAACAGTTCCCGGGGCATCGTCGCCTCGAGCACCCGCGGTGTCGCCGCGATCTGCGCGGCCCGCTTGCCGACGTGATGAACCCGCACGTGATCGCGGTGGCCGTAGCCGCCGTTGGACTGGTAGCTCAGGAGCAGATCCGCGTCTTCGTCACGCAGGATGGCTGCCAGTCGCTGCGCCGCATCCTCGATGTCGGCGCGGGCGAACCTGACCCGCCCCGGCGGGTCGGGATAGAACTCCGCCCCGAAGCCACTGTCGGCGAAGCCCAGACATTCGACCCGGTGCGCGCCGAGAATCTCTGCACTCGAACGCAATTCGACGAGACGATCGCCGTCGTCATTGCTGACCCGTCCGTCGGTCGCTACCACCACAACCACGCGATGCCCCTCGGCGGCCGCTCGCGCCAAGGTTCCCCCGGTCAGGATCGCCTCGTCGTCGGGGTGGGCGTGGAAGGCGACGACGGTGGCCATAACGGACCAGTATGCCCGCGACTGCCGGGTGCGTCAGCGCCGCAGCTGCGCGGCCCGCCGCCGGACGCCCTCGCCGGCTTTGGCCAGTGATCCGCAGTCAAACGGGGGCTGCGGGTCGTACTCGATCAGCAATTGGACGGCGCACGCCGTTTCGGTGTCCACCAGCAGTTCGACGAGCCGCAGCGCCATATCGATGCCGCTGGAGACCCCCGCGGAGGTGACGATCCGCTGCGGCAGATGCTCGACCACGCGCTGCTCCACATAGCGGGCGCCCAGGTGTTCCAGCAGCTCGACGGCCCCCCAATGGGTGGTCGCGGTCAGGCCATCCAGGATCCCCGCGGCGGCCAAGAGCAGCGAGCCGGTACACACCGAGGCGGTGAACCTGGTGTGGGTGTGGGCAGTGCGCACCCAGTCGAGCAACTCCGCGTCGTCGAGCAATGCCCGCGTCCCGATACCGCCAGGGACGACGATCACATCCGGTGCGGTCAGCTCGTCGAATCGGGCGTCGCAGAGGACTCCGAGCATGCCGTTGTCGCTGCGAACCTCGCCGCGGTGGTGCCCGACGAAAATCACCTCGACACCCGGAATCCGTTGCAGCACCTCATAGGGCCCGATCGCGTCCAAGGCGGTGAATCGCGGGAAGAGTGGGATCGCTACCTGCATGATCCAGATGAGACTACGCGCCTTGGCACCGTTCACCGAGCGTGTAGTGACGCCGAGAAATCGATAGTTTTGTCGCGCTGAGTACACATTCGGCGAAGGCGAGCCTGGGGCTGCCAAGATGTCCCCATGACGGAACTATGGGTGGAACGAACCGGAACCCGCCGCTACACCGGACGCAGTTCGAGAGGCGCGCAGGTGCTGGTCGGCAGCGAAGACGTCGACTGCGTCTTCACCCCCGGGGAGCTGCTCAAGATCGCGCTTGCCGCGTGCAGCGGAATGTCCAGTGACGCACCGCTGGCCCGCCGGCTCGGCGATGACTATTCAGCGACGATCCGGGTGTCCGGGCCCGCCGATCGTGAGCAGGAGCGTTATCCGCTGCTGGAAGAGATTCTGGAGCTGGATCTGTCGGGCCTGGAGGACGCCGACAAGCAGCGCCTGCTGACCGTCGTGCACCGGGCGATCGATCAGGTCTGCACGGTGGGCCGCACCCTGAAATCCGGCACCGAGGTGCGCTTCGAGGTCGACTCCGGTGACCGCTCCTGACGTCCGCCTGTCCGCCTGGGTGCACGGCCACGTCCAGGGCGTCGGATTTCGGTGGTGGACGCGTTCGCGGGCGCTGGAGCTGGGTCTGACGGGGTACGCCGCCAACCGCCCAGACGGCCGCGTGCACGTCGTCGCTCAGGGACCCCGCGCGGACTGCCAGCGCCTGCTGGAGCTGCTGCAGGGTGGCGCCACGCCGGGCCGGGTGGACACCGTCGTCGCCGACTGGACGGACGCCGGAGACCCGATCGACGGATTCGCCGAACGCTAGACCGGTAGTCTCACACCCCGTGCACCTCAAGAGTCTGACGCTGAAGGGCTTCAAGTCCTTCGCTGCGCCGACGACTCTGCGCTTCGAACCGGGTATCACCGCGGTGGTCGGACCCAACGGTTCGGGCAAGTCCAACGTGGTCGACGCGTTGGCCTGGGTGATGGGGGAGCACAGCGCCAAGACCCTGCGCGGCGGCAAGATGGAAGACGTCATCTTCGCCGGCACCTCCTCGCGCGCCCCGCTGGGTCGCGCCGAGGTCACCGTCACCATCGACAACTCCGACAACGCCTTGCCGATCGAGTACGCCGAGGTCTCGATCACCCGGCGGATGTTCCGCGACGGAGCCAGCGAGTACGAGATCAACGGCGCGAGCTGCCGGTTGATGGACGTCCAGGAGCTGCTGAGCGACTCCGGCATCGGCCGTGAGATGCATGTCATCGTCGGCCAGGGCCGGCTGGCGCAGATCCTGGAGTCGCGGCCCGAAGACCGCCGGGCCTTCATCGAAGAGGCCGCCGGGGTGCTCAAGCACCGTAAGCGCAAGGAGAAGGCGGTCCGCAAGCTGGACGCGATGGCGGCCAACCTGGCCCGCCTGACCGACCTGACCACCGAGCTGCGCCGCCAGCTCAAACCGCTGGGCCGCCAGGCCGAAGTTGCCCGGCGAGCCGCCACCATCCAAGCCGACCTGCGCGACGCCAAGCTGCGGTTGACCGCCGACGACCTGGTCTCGCGGCAGGCCGAGTTCGCCGGAACCACCGACGCCGAGGCGACGTTGCGTCGCGAGCACGACCAGATCACCGAACGCCTCGCGGTGGCTGCCGACGAACTGACCGCTCACGAGTCCGCGGTCGCCAGCTTGACCCATCGCGCCGAGGCCGCCCAGCAGACGTGGTTCTCGCTCTCCGCGCTCGCCGAGCGGGTCAGCGCCACGGTGCGGATCGCCAGCGAACGCGCCCAACATCTCGACGAGGAGCCGATCACCACCGCCGGCGTCGACCCGGACGCCCTGGAGGCCGAGGCCGAGCAGGTGGCTGCGGCCGAGCAGCAACTCCTGGCCGAACTGGCCGAGGCCGGTATCCGGCTGGAGGCGGCCCGCGCAGAGCTGGCCGAACGGGAGCGCCGCAGCACCGAGGCGGAGAAGGCGCATCTGGCGGCGGTCCGTGCTGAAGCCGACCGGCGTGAGGGCCTGGCCCGGCTGACCGGTCAGGTGGAGACGATTCGGGCGCGGGTCGAGTCGATCGACACTCACGTCGGGCAGCTGTCGACGCGTATCGAGGAGGCCGCCGCGCGGGCCCAGGCCGCGCAGGCCGAGTTCGAAACGGTTCAAGGCCGGGTCTCCGAGCTCGATCAGGGCGAGGTCGGCCTCGACGAGCACCACGAGCGGACCGTGGCCACCTTGCAGCTGGCAGAGGAGCGCGTCGCCGAACTGCAGGCCGCCGAGCGCGCCGCCGAGCGACAGGTGGCTTCGCTGCGCGCCCGTATCGAGGCGTTGTCGATGGGGCTGGAACGCCGGGACGGCGCCGCCTGGCTCGCGGCGAACCACACTGATCCCGGGCTGTTCGGGTCGATTGCGAAGCTGGTCAAGGTGCGCTCGGGTTATGAGGCGGCGCTGGCCGCGGTGCTCGGGTCTGCTGCCGACGCGCTGGCCGCGGAGAACGCCGGCGCGGCCCGCTCGGCGCTGAACGCGCTGAAGACCGGCGACGGTGGCCGGGCCGCGATCGTGCTGGGGGACTGGCCGCTGCCTGCCACGGAACAGCGTGCGGCACTGCCCGACGGAGCGCTGTGGGCACTGGAGTTGATCGAGGCCCCCGATCGGCTGCGCGGCGCGATGACGGCCATGCTGTCGGCGGTGGTGGTGGTCGCCGACCTGCCCACGGCGCTGGACCTGGTGGCTGCGCGCCCCGGGGTGCGCGCGGTGACGCTGGACGGCGACCTGGTGGGTGCCGGCTGGGTCAGCGGCGGATCGGATCGCAAGCCGTCCACCCTGGAGATCAACAGCGAGATCGACAAGGCCCGCGCTGAGCTGGCGGCCGCAGAGACGCAGGCCGGCGAACTCGGCGCGGCCCTGGCGGGAGCACTGGCCGAGCAATCGGCGCGCCGCGACGCCACCGAGCAGGCGTTGGCCGCGCTCAACGAGTCCGACGCCGCCATCGCCGCGACCCACGAGCAGTTGGGCCGGCTGGGGCAGGAGGCGCGCGCCGCCGAGGCCGAGTGGCGCCGCCGGCTGCGCGAGCGTGACGAGCTGGAGGCCGGCCGAGCCCAGACCGTCACCGAGCTCGGCGAGCTCGAGGCCCGGCTGCGCAACGCCGAAGAGGACCAGCCCACCGAAGCCGTGGAACCGGTGGACCGCCAACAGATCGCGGCAGCCGCGGAAGCGGCGCGCAGCGTCGAGGTGGAGGCCCGGCTGGCGGTGCGTACCGCGGAGGAACGCGCCAACGCGGTCCGCGGCAAGGCGGACTCCCTGCGCCGGGCGGCCGCGGCCGAACGCGAGGCGCGGCTACGCGCCGAGCAGGCCCGTGCCGCACGCGCACGCGCGGCGACGACGGCGGCCGCGGTGGCCGACGCCGGCAGCGCGCTGGCCCAGCGCCTGCACCATGTGGTGATCGCGGCGGCGCGGATCCGCGACGGCCTGGCCAGCGAGCGCCAGCAGCGGGCCGCCGCGATGGCCGCCGTCCGCGACGAGGTGAACTCCCTGAGCACCCGGCTGACCGCGCTCACCGAGTCGCTGCACCGCGACGAGGTCGCCAAGGCGCAGGCCGCGTTGCGCATCGAGCAGCTCGAGCAGACCGTGCTCGAACAGTTCGGTATGAGTTCGGCAGACCTGATCGCCGAATACGGTCCGGACGTCGCGCTGCCGCCCACCGAACTGGAGATGGCCGAATTCGAGCAGGCCCGCGAACGCGGCGAGCTGGTGACCGCGCCCGCCCCGATGCCCTACGACCGCGCCACCCAGGAGCGCCGGGCCAAACGTGCCGAACGCGAGCTGGCCGAACTGGGCCGGGTCAACCCCCTGGCACTTGAGGAGTTCGCGGCGCTCGAGGAGCGCTACAACTTCTTGTCCACCCAGCTCGAGGACGTCAAGGCGGCCCGCAAAGACCTCCTCGACGTGGTCTCCGAGGTCGACGCGCGCATCCTGCAGGTCTTCACCGACGCCTACGCCGACGTGGAGCGCGAGTTCACCGAGGTGTTCGCGGCGCTGTTCCCGGGTGGGGAAGGCCGGCTGCTGTTGACCGACCCCAGCGACATGCTGACGACCGGCGTCGACGTCGAAGCCCGTCCGCCCGGCAAGAAGGTCAAGCGGCTGTCGCTGCTGTCCGGCGGGGAGAAGTCGCTGACCGCGATCGCGATGCTGGTCGCGATCTTCCGGGCCCGCCCGTCGCCGTTCTACATCATGGACGAGGTCGAGGCCGCGCTCGACGACACCAACCTGCGCCGGTTGCTGTCGCTGTTCGAGATGCTGCGGGCCCGCTCGCAGCTCATCGTCATCACCCACCAGAAGCCGACCATGGAGGTCGCCGACGCGCTGTACGGGGTGACCATGCAGGGCGACGGGATCACCGCGGTGATCTCCCAACGCATCCGGGGCGAGGAGCTGGTCTCCAGCCAGAGCTAGCCGGCCAACTGGCCGAGGGTGAACCGTATGTCGACCGGCTCGTGCATGTGTACCTGTTCTCCGGCAACGGCCGCGATCGGCCGGTACTCCTCGCCGTCGAGACGGTATGCGAGGAACCACTCGCCCGACGGCGCTTCGGGGTCGACGATCCAATAGTGCTCGATGCCCGCCTTGGCGTACTCGTACCGCTTCATCACGTGGTCCATGCTGCGCGAGCCCGCCGAGACGATCTCGACGATGAGCACCACATCGGTTGCCGGGACACGAACAGTACGTCCCTCGACCGCTTCGCTGCGGATCACGGCGATATCCGGGTCTCGGACACTGGGCGGGAACGACGCGATGGTGGTGACCTCGATCTCGGCCAGCGGCTCGAGCCCGTCGGGCAGGTGATCTTGTAGGAGGCCGATGAGTTGTCGTGAAATCCGTTGATGGGTGACCTGTGGGCGCGGCGACATGATGATGCTTCCCTCGCTGAGCTCCCACCGTCGCGTGTGGGCGACCTCAAGTGCGTCCCACTGCTCCAGGGTCATCAGGTCGAACGGCCGATCATCTGCCAGCACGGACATGACACCCCCTCTGGATGGCAACTCGAATACTCGCAGGTTACGCCCCAAGGCGTGTTGACCGCAGTCTGCCGGGCACCACCGACAAGCCCTGCCCTTCGCAGCCCTGAAACAATGGCGAAGTGTCTGAAGGTCTCTGGATTGCCCTAGCGGTCGCCGCCGCCCTCGTCGTCATCGCCACACTGATCTTCGGTCTGGTGCGTCACCGCCGAGGGCGTATCAATCTGTCGGCGCCGCAACGCGAGAGCCTGGACCGCTCTGGGGGCTACGCCGCCGAATCGGGCATCACGTTCAGCCGGACTGAAGCTTCGGAGCCACCGGCCCCCGTCATCGGAGACGACGCGACCGTTCCGCGTGACGCGCCGAAACGGACCATCACCGACGTCGAACTGCCCGAAGCGCAACCGGCAGCACCCGCGATCGAACCTGTCGACGGCCGGATGGAACGTCTGCGCGGTCGGTTGGCCAAGTCGCAGAACGCTTTGGGCCGCAGCATGCTCGGGCTGCTGGGCGGCGGAGATCTCGACGAGGACTCCTGGCAGGACGTCGAGGACACCCTGCTGGTGGCCGATCTGGGCCCCGTGGTCACCGAATCGGTGGTGACTCAGCTGCGCGGACGGCTGGCCGGCGGTCAGGTGCGCACCGAAGCCGAGGCTCGCGCCGTGCTGCGCGACGTGTTGATCGCCGAGCTGCAGCCCGGTCTGGAGCGCTCCATTCGGGCCCTGCCGCACGACGACCACCCGTCGGTACTGCTGGTGGTCGGGGTCAACGGCACCGGCAAGACCACCACCGTCGGCAAACTGGCCCGGGTGCTGGTGGCCGACGGCCGCCGCGTGGTGCTGGGGGCGGCCGACACGTTCCGGGCCGCCGCGGCCGACCAGCTGCAGACCTGGGCAGCGCGGGTGGGGGCCGAGGTGGTGCGCGGCGCCGAGGGCGCCGATCCGGCCTCGGTCGCCTTCGACGCCGTCGACAAGGGCGTGTCCGAAGGCGCCGACGTCGTGGTCATCGACACCGCGGGACGACTGCACACCAAGACCGGTCTGATGGACGAGCTCGGCAAGGTCAAGCGGGTGGTGGAACGCCGGGCTGCCGTCGATGAGGTGCTGCTGGTCCTGGACGCCACCATCGGGCAGAACGGCCTGGCCCAAGCCCGAGTGTTCGCCGACGTCGTCGACATCACCGGGGTGGTGCTGACCAAGCTGGATGGAACCGCCAAAGGCGGGATCGTCTTCCGCGTGCAGCAGGAGCTCGGAGTGCCGGTCAAGCTGGTGGGGCTCGGTGAGGGACCCGACGACCTGGCTCCGTTCGAGCCGGGCGCCTTCGTCGACGCGCTGCTCGGCTGAGCGATCCGGCCGCGATCGTGACCTTCTTGTGACCTCAAGTCGGCGGTGAGGTAATTTTTGCCTGTGATCCCCTCAGCATTTGGTGCAGTCGCGCGCTGCCTCACCCCCCTCCTTGCCGCTGCGGCCCTGGCGGGCGCAGCCCCCGCCCACGCCGACGGGGACAACCCGCTGGCCGGCATGCCCTTCTATGTCGATCCCATCTCGAAGGCGATGCATGCCTCCAATGCCCAGCCGGAGAGCGCCGAGCTGGCCCGGGTAGCCAACACGCCGCAGGCGTACTGGCTGGACCACGCGTTCGGTGCGGGTTCGGTCGGCTCGACGGTGGCCCGTCACACCGGTGCGGCGGCGGCGGCCGGTGCCATGCCGGTGCTGGTGCTCTACGCCATACCGCACCGTGACTGCGGCAGCTACGCCGCGGGCGGATTCTCCTCCGGCGCGTCCTACCGCGCCTGGATCGACAGCATCGCCGACGGGATCGGCGGCAACCCGGCCGCGATCGTCCTCGAGCCCGACGCGCTCGCGATGGCCGACTGCCTCTCCGGCGACCAGCGCCAGGAGCGCTTCGACCTGATCAGCTACGCCGTCGACACGCTGGGCCGCAACCCGGCCACCGCCGTCTACGTCGATGCCGGGCACTCGCGCTGGGTCAACGCCGGTGAAATGGCTAACCGCCTCAACCAGGCCGGGGTGGGCCGCGCGCGGGGCTTCGCCCTCAACTCCACGAACTACTTCAGCACCGAAGAGGAAATCGGTTACGGCGAAGAGATCTCCGGGATGACCGGCGGCGCGCACTACGTGATCGACACCTCCCGTAACGGCAACGGCCCGGCCGAGGGCGACCCGTACGGATGGTGCAATCCCAGCGGACGCGCGCTGGGCACGCCGCCCACCGCCGACACCGCCGGGCAGCACGCCGACGCCTACCTGTGGGTCAAGCGGGTCGGGGAGTCCGACGGCAGCTGCGGCCACGGCGAACCCGCGGCGGGACACTTCGTCAGCGACTACGCGATCAACCTGGCGCGCAACGCGGGCTGATCGGACACGGCTAGCCGGCCTCCAGATCACCGTCATGCCACCGCGCGAACACGTCGGGGTGGGCGCGTCTCTTGGCCTTCCACATGTTTTCGCCGTAGGTGCTGTGGAGCCGATTGTTTGCGTCGTGGCTGATCGGCCGGGTCTTGGCGGCAAGATCCCGCGGTAGTGCCAGGGTGGGTACGACGCCGTCGAGCGCTGGGCCGAAGAAGTAGGGGATCGAGATGCGTGCCGGGGCGGTCGCCGGTGTCAGCACCCGATGCGGTGTAGCACGTAGGTAGCCCTGGCTTGAGACTTCCAGCAGCTCACCGATATTGACGATGAATGCGCCGTCTAGCGGCGGGGCATCCAGCCATTCGCCGTCGAGCGATTGCACCTGCAATCCCGTCGAGTCGTTCTGCAGGTGCAGCAGCGTCATGACTCCAGGATCCTTATGCGCGCCGACGCCTTGGTCGTCACGGGAGTTCGCGGGCCGTCGCGGGTAGTGGATCAGCTTCATCAACGACGCGGGTTCGGCGCCGAAAGCGGAATCGAATATCTCTGACGGCGAGCCCAGGGCTTGCGCCCAGCGCCGCAACAACTCCCGCGCAACTCGGTTCATCTCCTGCTGGTAGCGCCCGATCAGCTCCGGCATCGCGGGGATAGCCGACGGCCACTGATTGGGTCCCCGTAACCACTGCGGGCCGGCAGCGCCGTCGATGGCGTCGGCTTCGGGGCCGAAGTCGATCTGCTCGCGCCAGTCCACCTCGCCATTGGTCAACTCACCGCCGACTCTCGAGTAGCCGCGAAAGTGTGGGCTGCGCGCGAGTTCGATCGCCAGCTTGTCTGGCTCGGGTAGGGCGAAGAATTCACGTGCCACGGCGTCCAGTTCACCGACCAGCTCCGCCGGAACACCATGTCCGACGAGGTAAAAGAACCCAATGGTGTGGGTGACTTCACGGAGCCGGATGCGTTCATCGGAACGGTCGAGCAGCGCGAAGTTCACCACCGGCAGCATGGCTGGGTCTCCTTCACGTCAGCGCCTGGTCGCGATGTAGTAGTAGTTCGACGGGTCCGCGTCGATCTCGGTGCATTCCACGTGGGTGAAACCGGCGTCGGCCAGCATCGACATCGCGGCTTGGCGGCCCCACATGGTGCCCAGACCGGCGCCGTTCAAGGCCAACGACACCGGCATGCAGTGCATCAGGGAGACCGTGTAGCGGTAGGTGTTCATGGGAATGCCGATGTTGTCTTCCAGGCTGCTTGACGCCTTCGAATCGGCCATCAAGAAGATGCCCCCTGGCCGCAAAGATCGATAGATGTTCTCCAGCACCCGCGCGGGCTGAGCCTGATCGTGGATGGCATCGAATGCGGTGACGAGGTCATACACCGAAGCTCGGTCGAACGTCGTCAGATCGTGGCTCTCGAAGGTGGCGTTCGCCAGTCCTCGTTGAGCCGCCTCCCGAGTCGCTCGCGCGATGCCCTCGGACGAGAAGTCAATGCCGGTGAACCGGCTGTTGCGGAACGCCTGGGCCATCACGTTGACGGCGTGACCACTGCCGCAGCCGAAATCGGCCACATCTGCACCCTCGCGGAGCCGTTGCGGCAAGCCCTCGACGAGGGGGAGGACGACGTCGATCAGAGCTGAGTCGAAGACCTCCCCGCTTCGCTCCGCCATCACCGCATGAAAGCGGGGATAGTCGCTGTAGGGCAGTCCGCCGCCGCGCTGGAAGCAGTCCAAGACTTTCTGCTCGACTTCGCCCATCAGTGCGATGTACTGCGCGACGCGCGCCAAGTTGGCGGCCCCGGCGGCGCGGGTCAACACCGCGGCATGGTGCTGCGGCAATCGATACGTCTGGTTGGCGGGGTCGTACTCCACAACGCCGGCCACGGTCGTGCCGCCCAACCACTCGCGAACGTAGCGTTCGTTGAGTCTCGTGAGCCCGGCAATCTGGGTGCTGGTTGCCGGTTCCGGCAGGGTGGCCAAGGCATCGAACAGGCCGCTTTGGTGTCCGAGGCTCAGTAGCAGCGCGAGGCTGGCGGCGTCCAGCGCTTCAGTGACGCGATCGGCGAATGCCAGTACCTGCGCAGGAGGCTCCGTCGGCTGGTGCCCGCTCACTGGTGTTGTCACTGCACTCCTTGGGGTTTTCTGCGCCAGATGCAACTAGGATACTAGCGGTATCCTAGAGTGTCCCCCGGCGATCAGGAGGTCCACGTGCGCGACGTGACGGTCAATTCCGCGCAGCGCGCTCACGCCCTGATTCGTGCGGGCATTCTCAGCGGCGAGTTCGCCGCCGGGGCCATGCTCAGCGAGTCGACTCTGGCGGCGTCGATGTCGATGAGCCGTACGCCGGTGCGTGCGGCGCTGGGGCGTCTGCAAGATGAGGGGCTGGTGCGGATCTACCCCAAGCGCGGTGCGCTGGTACGTGAACTGACCGTCGATGAGATCCGCGAGTCAGACCAGGTGCGGCATGCCTTTGAATGCGCCGGTGTGCAACTGGGCAACCCTGAGGCGCGGCATCAATTGGCCGCGCGTCTGCGGGAAAACCTCGACGGACAAGAGCAGGCGCTGTACCGGCGCGACTATCCCGGCTTTGCGGCCCTGGCGATGCAGTTTCATCGGGCATTTGTGGAGCTCGCGAACAACTCCACGATGCTGGCGTTTTACGACCGGCTGCAAGATCGACAGCATCTCTCGATCGTGCGCAACTCGACGGTCCGCGGGCAGCCAGACCTCGTGCTCGCCGAACATCGGAGCCTGCTCAAGGATGCCGAGGCGGGCGATTGGATGACCTTCGCGACCCGGCTTCGCGAACACCAGTCCCACGGCAACGACTTCGAATAGTCGACGGCCTCCGGACTACAGTGGCGGCATCGGCCGGAAAGGAGCGTCCCTATGATCGAGCTACTGCCAGACATGCCGCAGGGAGTGACCGGGCTTCGTGTTTCCGGGCGGCTTCGCGGTGACGAACTGCGTGAGATCAAGCCTTCGCTGCACGAGCTTCTGCAGGGCGGCGATGTCCGCATCGTCGAGGTCATCGACTCCGACTACGAGGGTTTCGGGCCCGGCGGGCTGGCCGAGGACATCAAGCTCGGGCTGGGCGCCGTTCTGCCGCATCATTCGGCGTTCAAGCGCATCGCGGTGGTGTCCGACAAGGACTGGGTCGCTCATGTTCTGCACGCGTTGGAGTGGATGATTCCGGGCGAGCTCAAGGTGTTCGGCCTCGACGAAGTCGAACGCGCCAAGGAGTGGGCCGCCGGCTGAGGATCGTTCCCGCCACGCCGCCTATGGTCGAGCGGTGACGATCAGTTATGACGAGGCGCTGCGGGAACGGATCCGGGCGCATCTGGACGGGCACGACCGCCGCGCCGTGACCGACCCGTCGAAGCGGCACGCGGCCGTCGCGGTGGTGATCGTGGACTCCGAAGTCGCCGAAGACCGGGTCGACCCTGCGCCCGTGGACGACTGGATCGCCGGGCGGCCCATGCCGGAAGCTGGTCTTGATGGCCGCATGGTCGATGTATCCGGGGGAGCTGCCTTTCTCTTGTGCCGCAGGGCCTCTCGTCTCACCTCGCATGCTGCTCAATGGGCGCTGCCCGGCGGCCGCCTGGATCCCGGCGAAACCGCGGTCGACGCGGCTCTGCGTGAGTTGGACGAAGAGGTCGGCATCAGGTTGCCCGACTCGGCTGTGCTGGGCGTACTAGACGACTATCCGACTCGCTCCGGATACGTCATCACGCCCGTGGTGATCTGGGGCGGGGGTCGGCTCGATCTCCGTCCCGAGCCGGCTGAAGTGGTGGCGGTCTATCGCGTGGGGCTGCATCAGCTGCAACGCGATGATTCGCCGCGCTTCGTCAGTATTCCGGAGAGCCCGCGTCCGGTCGTGCAGATCCCATTGGGCAACGACCTCATTCACGCGCCGACGGGCGCGGTGCTGTTGCAAGTGCGGTGGCTGTGCCTGGAGGGTCGAGGTGACCGAGTCGACGAGTTGGAGCAACCGGTGTTCGCCTGGAAGTAGGTTCGGGCGCAGGCGTCGGGCCCTAGGCTGCGGTCCATGATCAAAGACCGTGCCGCGCTGGTCGCGGGCAGTATCCGGCTGGCGTCGGGGATTTCGTTTCTGGTAGATCCTCTTCGGGCGAATCGGTTGTGGGGAGAGCCGGACGATCCCGGGCCTTCCGCGCGCCTGCTGCTTCGTTCGATGGGTTACCGCGACGCGCTGATCGGTGGGTTACTCCTGAACGCGGCGTTGCGCGGTCGCGACACGCGCGGCTGGTTCCTGGCATCCGGCGGTGCCGACGCGGCCGACTTGCTGGGCGGGATCAGCGTGCACGCCGATCTCAAGCGCGGACAGCAGATCGTCGGCCTCGGCGGGGCGGTTGTCGGCATCGGCGTTGGGCTCTGGGGCGCCACGCGCCGGCGCGCTCCCACACGCCCCTAGACGTTGCTTGTGATTGCGTCCAGGGCTGTACATTCTGCGGTGTACGCGACCCTGGACGCAATCTCAACCTCGGGTGCGCGAACTACTTCGGTGGCATCCGGATGCCACCGTCCACGCGGACGACCTCGGCGTTCATGTAGGAGTTGGTGAGCAGCTCCAACACCATCGATGCCAGCTCTTCGGGCTTGCCGAGCCGGTGCGGGAACAGCACGGACTCGCCGAGCTTGGCTTTAAAGGCTTCCGAGGCCTCGCCTTCGCCGTAGATCGGGGTGTCGATGAGGCCGGGAGCCACGGTGTTGACCCGGATGCCCGCCGCCGACAGGTCACGGGCAACCGGCAGGGTCAG
Organism: Mycolicibacter heraklionensis; assembly: GCF_019645815.1. Lineage (NCBI taxonomy): Bacteria > Bacillati > Actinomycetota > Actinomycetes > Mycobacteriales > Mycobacteriaceae > Mycobacterium > Mycobacterium heraklionense. Next base: position 3,206,979 of record NZ_CP080997.1, on the reverse strand, counting down.
GCCCACAACGCCGCCCTTGGACGACGAGTAGGCGGCCTGGCCGATCTGGCCGTCGAAAGCCGCAACGCTGGTCATGTTGACGATTGCGCCCCGCTCGCCGGTGTCGGTCAGCTCGTTGCGGCTCATCGCGGTGGCGGCGATCCGGATGCAGTCGAAGGTGCCGACCAGGTTGATGGCGAGCACCTTCTTGTAGGCGTCCAGGTTGTGCGCCGACTCGAATTCGCCGTCCTTGCCGATGGTGCGCTGGGCCCAGCCGATACCGGCGGAGTTCACCAGCGCCCGCAGCGGGCCGAGGTCTGTCGCCGTGTTGACCGCGTCGATGATCTGCTCGGTGCTGGTCACGTCGACGGACACGAACACGCCGCCGATCTCGTGGGCCAACGCCTCGCCCTTGTCTGCCTGTAGGTCGGCGACGACGACCCGTGCACCCCTGTCGGCCAGCTGGCGGGCGGTGGCCGCGCCGATTCCTGATGCGCCACCGGTGACGATCGCGCTTGCTCCATTAATATCCACGAAAGGCACCTTACTTGGACCGCCGTCCGCCTCATGATTCGGGGAAGGCGAAAGGTCGCTTTTTATCACGCCGCAATAACGACAGTTATGTCAGTCTGGCTGGCTTTCCGCGGAACTACTGACTAAAACTGTTGCGGGTGATCTAATTTCGGGTGGGTTTCCGCGTTCGGCGGTGCGTTGAAGGACATTTCAAGGGGTTTCCATGGCTGGTGTCGTCGCGATGACCGGTCCGCAGGGGGGGCGTTCGCTCCGTCGTGGTCGTGTAGTTCTCGCTGTCGTAAGCGTTCTCGCAGTCTTCGTCGGCATGGCAGGGCTTGCCACGGTACCGCCGCTGTCTGCGCGGGCGTCGGCCGCGGTGTCGGCGGACATAGCGCTCGCCGCGGGTGACATCGCGTTCGTCATGGGCGGCAGCGGTATTCCGTTGCCGTCGGAGGGTTACGTCAACGCCGCCAACCTGTTGTACCTACAGCCGCACGGCTTCACCGGAACTGCGGAGTCTCTGTTCACGCCGCAGCTGTACTTCCCGGGCAACGTCTCGGAAGTCCAAGGCGCCCAGATCCTTGCCGAGGCGATTGAGAATCAGATCGCCGGTGGCGGAGTCGACGCCAACAACCCGGTGTACGTCTTCGGCTACTCGCAGAGTTCGGCGATGTCGTCGATGACCATGGAACAGCTTCACCATGAGGGAGTGGGGGCCCAAGACGTTCATTTTGTGCTCGTCGGTAATTCCGCGAACCCGAACGGTGGTCTGATCGAACTACTGAACTTTTGGGGCGGGGATCTCACTTTCTGGAACGGTTTGACCCTCGGGCATCCGACCCCGGACTACTTCACCACCGACGTCTACACGATGGAATACGACGGCTTCGCCGACTTTCCGCGTTATCCGCTGAATCTGCTGGCCGATCTCAATGCGGTTGCCGGCATGTTCTTGCTGCACGACGGATATTTCGGACTGAGCGCCGATGACATTGCCAACGCCATCCCGCTGGAAACTACCGGTGGGAACGGTCTCACCAATTACTACATGATCCCCAGCGAGTCCCTGCCGCTGCTGGACCTGCTGCGGCTGAACCCGGTCTGGGGCAACCCACTGGCCGACCTGTTGGAGCCGAGCATGCGCATCCTGGTGAACCTGGGCTACGGCAGCCTCACCGAAGGTTGGAACCAGGGACCGGCCAATGTGCCCACCTCGTTCAGCTTCGAGCTGCTGCCCAGCAACATCAGCTGGGACCAGATCAACGCCGCCCTGAGCGATGCCTGGTCGCAGGGCGTTCAGGCGGCATTTCGTGATCTGGGAGACCCGGCGAACTACGTGTGGGGGTCGTTTATGGAGCAGGAGCCGTTCTCGATCCTGTGGAACGCCGCCCAGCGCGTCTTTTTCGATATCCAGGACCCGACCCCGCTGTTCGGTGGCCTGTTCGGCGGCTCGGCGATGGCGACCGACGCGGGGGACTCGTCGGATTTCCTGAACTCCCTCGGGTCATTTGTTGATGGGAATCCCGATCTGTCCTGGATCGGCGATTTCCTCGGCCTCGACACGATCACCCCCGCCTAAGTCGGCTTCGGCCAGTCAATACGGATTAGTCGTAGAAAGGTCAATGCAATGAATCGTCGTCTTCGCCGTCGTGCCGGGCACCGGGGTGGTAGCGCAACTGGTCGGATGAGTCGCGCGATGGGCGGTGCGGCGGCGGCGTTGATGCTCGCCGTGGCGCCCCTGGCGGCCGCGCCGTCGGCCCAGGCGGATTTCGACTTCTTCGACCCCGGGACCTGGTTCGACACGGCCGACATGAACCCGGCCGGCGTCGATCTCGGCGACGTCGGCGTGGCCAGCGCCGACCCGGGCAGCGTCGACTTCAACGCGTTCGTACCGGCTGACTGGGCTCAGCTCTATCAGGACAGCTTCTATCTCCCGATCCACGACGCCCTGGAGAGCTTCCTGCACAACGCCGGAAACCAGCTGCTGATCGACCTGATCAACACGCCCTTTGTGCTGACGTTCGGCCGGGACCTGATCGGCGACGGTATAGACGGCTTCAACGGGGTCAACAACTCGTTGTTCGGATGGTTGGGTCTGGGAAACCTTGGTGACGGCGGGTTCCTGTTCGGCGACGGCGGTGACGGTGCGGCCGGCGTCGCCGGGGTCAACGGGGGCGTGGGTGGTGACGGTGGCGACGCCGGATTGTTCGGCAACGGTGGTGCGGGCGGTCAGGGCGCCGCCGCCTACCTCGGCACGGGCGGCGTGGTGATCGAGGCCGGCGAGGGTGGCCAGGGCGGCACCGGCGGAATGTGGTTCGGCGACGGTGGTGTCGGCGGCCGGGGCGGTACCGGCTTCCATGACACCTTCGACGGCACGTCGTTGGTGACGCATGCCGGGGGTACCGGCGGTGCGGGTGGCGACTCCCTGGCCGGTTGGGGCTTCGGTGGAACCGGTGGGCGCGGTGGCTCCGGCTGGGCTGGCGTCAACGGCCCCGACGTGACCGCATTGAACGGTGGTCTCGGCGGCAACGGCGGCGTCGGTGGTAACGCCGGGTGGCTCTTGGGCTTCAGCGGTAACGGCGGCGCCGGTGGTGTCGGCGGGGTGGGGGCCGCCGGCGGCGTCGGCACCGCCAGCCAGCCCAACGGCGGTAACGGCGGTGACGGTGGCGACGGCGGGCGAGGCGGTGCCGCCGGCGTCGGTGCCGGCTGGATCGGCGCGGCCGGACAGGCCGGCGACGACGGCGACGGCGGCGCCGGTGGTGCGGGTGGCGCAGGTCTGACCAACCCGTTCGGCACCGGAGGCCACGGCGGCAACGGCGGCGCGGGCGGCGCCGGCGGCTTCGGAACAACCGGTGGGAACGGTGGTGCCGGGGGAGTCGGTGGTGCCGGCGGCAGCGGCCGGGTCGGCGCGGACGGCGGTGACGGTGGCAACGGCGGCGCCGCAGCCGACCAGACCGGCAGTTCGGGTGGCCGCGGCGGTAACGGTGGTGCGGGCGGCAACGGTTCTGTCGGTTCCGGCGGTGCCGGAGGCGACGGTGGCGACGGTGGGTCCGGCGGAGGTACCCCCGGTGGTGCGGGCCGGCCCGGCGAGTCCAACGTCGGCGGTAACGGGGGTGCCGGGGGCGCCGGGGGCGCGCCCGGTGCAGGTACCTAGCGCGGTCGCCTAACCCGGCAGCGAACCTCAGTTTCTGCGCCTCGGCGGCGCGTCGGGCCCTTTCCTGCGCTCTTGCTGGCTCACAGCTGTGAGCAGGTGGTCACACATCTGCAACGGAGCGGCGCTAGTGCCGAAACAACTGTTGCGCATGGTTATGACCAGCCTGGTTCATATGGCAACCGGTCGCGGCGGAGGAGGTTTGGTGCATGGATCAGTTCCCGACGATGGGGGTGCCCGACACCGGCGACACTGCCTGGATGCTGACCAGCGCCGCCCTGGTGCTTTTGATGACGCCCGGTCTGGCGTTCTTCTACGGCGGCATGGTCCGGGTCAAGAGTGTCTTGAACATGATCATGATGAGCATCAGCGCCATGGGCGTGGTGACCGTGCTGTGGGTGCTTTACGGTTACTCGCTCGCCTTCGGCGATGATGTTGGCAACCTGGCGGGAAACCCAACGGACTATTGGGGATTGAAGGGTCTGATCGGCGTCAACGCGGTCGCTGCCGATCCGCTCAGCGGCACACCTGCGGTCGAGATTCCGCTGGTCGGCACGGTACCGCAGACCGTTTTCGTGGGATTCCAGATGATGTTCGCGATCATCACGGTCGCGTTGATCTCCGGAGCGGTGGCAGATCGGATGAAGTTCGGCAGTTGGCTGTTGTTCGCCGCCCTGTGGGTCAGCGTCGTGTATTTCCCTGTCGCCCACTGGGTGTTTGCATTCGACGACACCACCGCGCCGCACGGCGGCTGGATCGCCAACAAGCTCCATGCGATCGACTTTGCGGGGGGCACCGCCGTCCACATCAATGCCGGCATGGCCGCTTTGGTATTGGCGATCGTCCTGGGTAAACGCCAAGGCTGGCCGACCCTTCCGATACGGCCGCACAATCTGCCGTTGGTGATGCTCGGGGCCGGCCTGTTGTGGTTCGGTTGGTACGGATTCAACGCCGGATCGGCGGTCAGCGCCAACGGTGTTGCCGGCTCGACCTTCGTCACCACGACGGTCGCGACAGCCGCCGCGATGCTGGGCTGGCTACTGGCCGAGCGGATCCGCGACGGCCACGCCACCTCGTTGGGTGCAGCGTCGGGTATTGTCGCCGGACTGGTGGCGATCACCCCGGCGTGCGCGTCGGTCGATGTCGTCGGCGCGCTGGTTGTCGGCGCGGTTGCCGGCGTAGCCTGTGCACTCGCAGTGGGCCTGAAATATCGCTTCGGCTTTGATGATTCGCTTGATGTTGTCGGAGTGCACCTGGTCGGAGGTCTCGTCGGAACCCTGCTGGTGGGCCTGGTCGCGGCGCCGACCACGGCGGCCATCGACGGTGCGTCCGACGTGTCGCCCGGCTTGTTCTACGGTGGCGGCTTCGATCAGCTGTGGCGGCAGGCCATCGGGGCGTCGAGCGTTGCGGTGTATTCGGCCGTCGGAACGGCGATTTTGGCCTTGATCCTCAAATACACCATCGGACTACGACTGGACGCCGAGGATGAAGCTTCGGGCATCGATGAGGCCGAGCACCTCCAAAGCGGTTATGACCTCGTGAGTGCCGGCAATGCGGTTCTTGCTTACTCGGCTGAAGACAGGAGAGAAGATGAAGCTGATCACCGCGATCGTGAAGCCGTTTACGTTGGAGGACATCAAGACTGGCTTGGAAGAGGCCGGAGTGCTGGGGATGACGGTCAGTGATGTCCAGGGATACGGGCGGCAGAAGGGCCACACCGAGGTCTACCGCGGTGCCGAGTACTCGATCGATTTCGTTCCCAAGGTGCGGATCGAGGTGCTGGTCGACGACTTCGCGGTGGACAAGATCGTCGAGGTCATCGTGCGGGCGGCACGCACCGGCAAGATCGGCGACGGCAAGGTGTGGGTCAGCGCGGTGGAATCCGTGGTCCGGGTGCGCACCGGTGAACGTGGCGCCGACGCGGTATGAGCCGGTAGTGCGATCCGAGTCGATGTAGACCGCCATGAACCGCGGGGGTCCAACCACGAGCCCTGAGCAGCGTCGACGTAGTTGCTCCGCAACCGACCTAGTTGCTGTTCGAGCGGCACTGCGGTGTGCCACGTCAGCGCAATGGGATTCGGTCGCCCTGCGGCAAATGTGGCGCCAGGTGCACGAGTCGTGGCTGGTTGCCAAGGCGAGCGAGATCGGGGTGGTGGCCGGAAGTGGTTTCGCGGTTGTCGCTACCGGTTCGCTGGGCCGCCGCGAGTTGCTTCCGCACTCGGACTTGGACCTGCTGCTGGTGCACGACGGCATGCCTGCCGACGCAGTCCGGCGAACGGCGGAACTGCTCTGGTATCCCTTGTGGGACGCCAATGTTCGTCTCGATCACAGCGTGCGCACAATTCCGCAGGCGCTGCGCGTTGCAGACTCCGATATCCTCGCCGCTCTGGCCATGCTGGACGCACGCCACATCGCCGGCGACGAGCTGCTGTCGACACGCCTCATCGCCGGGGTCCGACAGCAATGGCGCCACAGAATCGGCATCCGTTACGGCGAGCTCGTCGATGTGACACATGCCCGGTGGCAGCGCAGCGGGGAGATAGCGGGTAGCGCCGAACCCGATCTGAAATGTGGCCGCGGCGGCTTACGCGATGTTCAGCTGCTCGATGCGCTGACTGCCGCACAGGGTCCCGGCCGCTTGGCCGTGCGTCGGCCGAAGGACCGTGGCACGTCGTTGCGCGGTGCCTGTCGCACGGTGCTGGACGTCCGCACCGAACTTCACCGGGCCTGCGGGCGCGGACATGATCTGCTGTCGGCCCAGTACGTCGAAGAAATCAGCGGCGCCTTGGGACTGGGCGACAGGTACGACTTGGCGGCCAGCCTCTTTGATGCGGCGCACACGATCAGCCAGCGCGTCGACGCCGAACTGCGGGCCGCTGCCAACGTATGGTCACGCCGGGGGATGTCAGCGCTGCGGGTGTGATATTCCGCGGAATTATCAGCTTTGCTGGCAGTGGTTGGCACGGCCGGCATGGACCTGTTGCAACCATTGTTCGTTCCCGCTGCGTTGGGAAACATACCCGCCTCGACATCAGCCGCGATCGGGGCGAACGGCCCGCAATCGTGGTCTTCCCGCCCTTTAGATAGCGAAAGCGTGCATTTCTGCCACTCGATCGGAATTGTTTTTCGCAGAATTTAGGACGTCAGACGATATAGATGGGCGGGCGGCCACCGAAATTGGGCCTCGATTATCGGCATCGCCGTCGTAAGCCCGGGGCCGCCGGCTTACCGCACGATCGCCCGCGCGCCCCGGGGGCGGTGAGCTGTGGAGACTCAGATAGATGTCAGGAAGTTTCAGATGGATGCCAGGAACGGGAACTACCTTGTGTGAAGGGGGTGAAACACGGACGAAACATAGGGATTGCGATGAGACACTTCGCCAGGATGACCGCCGCATTGTTGGGAACTACGGGCGTCGCCCTGGCGGTCGGGCTCACCGGAGCCGGCACGGCCGGCATCGCGCAGGCAGCGCCTGTCCCTATTGGCGGTGTGGCTCCCGTGCCGGGTGTGACCTCCCTCAGCCCCCAGGTCTGCATTATCGGCCTCAACTGTGGCTGCATCCGGGGCCGCACCTGCCCCGGTGACCGGCGCAGGCATGCGGTGCACCCTCCTGAAGCGCGCCTTGACGGCGCTCCCGTCGTCGCCAGCGATGCTCCCGCCGTTGCCGGCGATCAAGAGGGCGCCCCCGGCTTTACACCAGCACCTGTTTTGGCATCACCGTAGGTTTGAAGCCGTAACGCGGGCCACCGGACCCGAGACCGCCGCGGCCGCCTGCGCCCACCGGCGCCATTCCGGCTGGCGCGGCGTGCATCTGCGCGGTCTCTTCGGCGGCGACCGTCCAGCCGGAACCCGTCGATGCGGCGAGCTGCGTGCCTGCCGCGGCCGACCAGCCGGCCGGTACCGACATGCCGCCCATCGTGGATGCCTGCCCCAGGCCCGCCAGCACCGGCGTCCCGGTTGCAGCCACCGCGCCGACCGGTTGGGTCATGCCCGCCAGGACGCCCGAGCCCAGTCCGGCCGCAAGGCCGTCGACCCCGGTGACATCGGACGCCAGGCTTGCCGGTCCCGCGAGGGCCAGCGTGTGGCCCAGCGACACCGCCGTCGGGATGGCGGTGCACACAAACCAGGCTGCGGTGTTCACACCGCCGTTGATGGCATTGCCGAACAGTGGGGTCCCGAGAAACAGGTCAAATGCAGTCCCCAGGTCCGGCATCGACGCCGTGGCTGACAGGGGCGACGCAGCCGCCTGCAGCGCGCCCTGCAACGAGGAAAGTGATTGAGTCAGCTCCTGCTGGAGCCCGCCGGTAGCACTGCCGGCGGTGGCGACGGCTGCGCCCACCGGGTTGGTGGTCTGAGGCGCCGGAGACATCGGGGTCAGCGCAGCAGCGCTGGACGACGCGGTGCTGTAACCGAACATGGCCAAGGTGTCCTGGGCCCACATCTCCATGTAGTGGGCTTCGGTGGCCAGGATCGCCGGCGTGTTCACGCCCAGGAAATTCGACGCAACCAGGGCTGCCAGCTGGGCCCGGTTGGCGGCGATGATCGCTGGCGACACCACGGCCGCACGGGCGGCCTCGAATGCTCCTGCCGAGGCCATCGCCTGCGAACCGGCCTGGTGGGCGGCTGCCGAGGTGGTGTGCAACCACGTCAGATACGGGGTGACGGCGCTGGTCATCGCCGCTGAGGCCGGGCCCGTCCAGTCTCCGCCGGCCAGCTCGGAAACCACCAACTGGGCGGACGCCGCTGCAGATTCCAGCTCGGCGGCAAGGCTGCTCCACGCCGAGGCGGCCGACATCAGCGGACCGGAACCGGCGCCGCTGTACATCCACGCCGAAACGATCTCCGGGGGTAGCGCTCCAAAATCAAAAGGCATTTGCGTAATCCCATTCTCGTCGGGGCAGGTTGCTAAACGGCGGTCGGCTTGGGCATGACGGTGTGTTTGACCCCATAGCGCGGCGCACCGAACCGCCCGACGCCCCGGTCGCCGGCTGCCGCTGCGCCCATCGCGGCCGGCACGGCCGCCATACCGGGAACCGCGTGCGGGGTAGCCATGCCCGCGGTCGCAGCCGCCAACCGGGCTGGGGCGGCGGTCGTGGCTGCCGAGGCCTCGGCAGCCCAGGTCGGCGGCGCGGACAAAGCCCCGACTGTGGTGGCCTGGGCCATGCCGGCTGCCACGGGCATCGCGCCGATGCCGGCCATCGGTGCGCCCACCATGGGCGCCTCGTAGCCCACGAGACCGGCGGCTCCTTCGGCGGCGATCTCTTCGGGGAAGTCGAGCAGGCCACCACCGGCCAAGCCGAGCAGTGCTGAGCCGGCCGAGGCCCAGTTGCCCGTCCCGATGTTGGCGATGTTGCCGAGGTTGCTGGACAGCAGTGAAGTACTGCCGCTGGACGGGACGCCGAGGATGTTGGTCAGGAACCACTGGAGTCCCGAGTCCATCGAGGACGTCGCCTGGTTGGTCGCCTCGGCGGTGGAATAGGCCCCGGCGTTCTGCCCGAGGACCTGCACCAGCTGCTGGTGTACGGCTGCCGCCTGCTCGCTGATCGACTGGTAGAGGCTTCCGTAGGTCGCGAATACGGCGGCCTGCAGCGCAGAGACCGGGTCGGTGCCGGCCGGCGCGATCACCGTAGTCGGGATCGCCGCCGCGCTGCTCTCGGCGGACAGCGCTTCGCCGATACCTGCGAGTTGACCCGCGGCGTGCGTCATTGATTCGGGGAGCGTTTTCACAAAGGACATGCATCCTCCTCGCAGGAAGCCGGACCAGAATGGGATGGTCCGACGGGCCGGTCATCGATGCTGTGAAGCATTGCAGGAATTGGAGAGGCTAAGTCGATCGGTAACGGTTTCTTAGCGGCAGAGCGCTAATCCTTAACGGAAATCGACAGGTTGTGAAAGCTCTGAAACAGCCGTTTAACGGATGAGAATTGCGGCATTAACTGTGCAATTTATCTAACGTCGCGGTTACAATTCGATCGGCACGAATAGCGTTTGCGATGGCGGCCGGCTGTCCGGTCGGGCCGCCCGATGTCGCCTTGGTCCGCCACCCGCGCTATAGGCTGGCGGCGTGTTTGAATCGCTCTCCGACCGGTTGACCGGGGCCCTGCAGGGCCTGCGCAGCAAGGGCCGTCTCACCGACGCCGATATCGACGCCACCGCCCGGGAGATCCGGCTGGCCCTGCTGGAAGCCGACGTGTCGTTGCCGGTGGTGCGCGCATTCATCGGCCGGATCAAGGACCGCGCCAAGGGCGCCGAGGTCTCCGGTGCGCTCAACCCGGCTCAGCAGGTCGTCAAGATCGTCAACGAAGAGCTCATCGGCATCCTCGGCGGACAGACCCGGCAGCTGGCGTTTGCCAAGACCCCGCCGACGGTCATCATGCTGGCCGGCCTGCAGGGCGCGGGAAAGACCACACTCGCCGGCAAACTGGCCACCTGGCTGCGCGGTCAGGGGCACACCCCGCTGCTGGTGGCCTGCGACCTGCAGCGTCCGGGCGCCGTCAACCAGCTACAGGTCGTCGGGGAGCGCGCCGGGGTCACGGTGTTCGCCCCGCACCCGGGCACCTCGGTCGCCGGTGACACCGGCGCGCCCGGTGACCCGGTCGCCGTGGCCGCCGCCGGCCTGGCCGAAGCCAAGGCCAAGCACTTCGACGTCGTCGTCGTCGACACCGCCGGGCGCCTCGGCATCGACGAGGAGATGATGGCCCAGGCCGCCGCGATCCGCGACGCCGTGCAGCCCGACGAGGTGCTGTTCGTCCTGGACGCCATGATCGGCCAAGACGCGGTCACCACCGCCGACGCGTTCCGCGAAGGCGTGGGCTTCACCGGAGTGGTGCTCACCAAGCTCGACGGAGACGCCCGCGGCGGTGCGGCCCTGTCGGTGCGGGAAGTCACCGGCGTGCCCATTCTGTTCGCGTCCACCGGTGAGAAGCTGGAAGACTTCGACGTCTTCCACCCCGACCGGATGGCCAGCCGCATCCTCGGCATGGGCGACGTGCTCAGCCTGATCGAACAGGCCGAGCAGGTCTTCGACGCCCGCAAGGCCGAAGAAGCAGCCGCCAAGATCGGCTCCGGCGAGCTCACCCTGGAGGACTTCCTCGAGCAGATGCTGGCGATCCGCAAAATGGGCCCGATCGGCAACCTGCTGGGCATGCTGCCCGGAGCCGGCCAGATGAAGGACGCGCTGGCCGCCGTCGACGACAGCCAGCTGGACCGCCTGCAGGCCATCATCCGCGGCATGACGCCGGCCGAGCGGGCTGACCCGAAGATCATCAACGCCTCCCGGCGGCTGCGCATCGCCAACGGCTCGGGTGTCAGCGTCTCGGAGGTCAACCAGCTCGTCGACCGGTTCTTCGAGGCCCGCAAGATGATGTCGTCGATGATGGGCGGCCTTGGCCTGCCCGGGCTGGGCCGCAAGAGCTCCGCCCGAAAAGTGAAGGGCGGCAAAAACAGAGCCGGTAAGAAGGGCAAGGGCCGCGGCCCCACCCCGCCGAAGGTGCGGGGCCTGTTCGGTCCCGGTGGTCCTGGCATGCCTGCCGGTTTCCCCGACCTGTCGCAGATGCCCGAAGGCCTCAACGAGCTGCCCCCCGGCCTGGCTGACTTCGACCTGTCCAAGCTGAACTTCCCGGGCCAGAAGTAATTTGGCGCTCCACGTTTCCGGCCGCGGGCTGCCCGATGAACAGCCCGTCGACTACTGGATCGTTGACGGCGCCATCAGCCTCGAGCCGGTCGACGGCGCTGAGACCGTCTTCTCCGATGGTTGGATCATCCCGGGCCTGGTCGACGCGCACTGCCACGTGGGAATCGGGCCCGGAGGTCCGGTAGACGTCGACGAGGCGGTGCGCCAGGCCGAGACCGAACGTCGCGCCGGGGTCCTGCTGATCCGTGACGCGGGCTCACCGGTCGACACCCGGGGTATCGACGACCGTGCCGACCTGCCGCGCATCATCCGCGCCGGACAGCACCTGGCCCGCACCAAGCGCTACATCCCCGGGCTGCCGATCGACGTCGACGACGAGACGCAACTGCCGGAAGCCGTTGCGGCCCAAGCCCGTCGCGGCGACGGCTGGGTGAAGCTGGTGGGGGACTGGATCGACCGGGGCATCGGTGACCTGGCGCCGCTGTGGTCCGATGAGGTGTTGAAGTCGGCCATCGACGCCGCGCACGCCAACGGCGCCCGGGTCACCGCGCACGTCTTCGGCGAGGACGCACTGCCCGGTCTGATCAACGCCGGTATCGACTGCATCGAGCACGGCACCGGCATCACCGACGACATCATCGAGCTGATGCTGGCCAACGGCACGGCCCTGGTGCCGACGCTGATCAACATCGACAACTTCCCCGGTATCGCCGAGTCGGCTGCCAAGTACCCGACCTACGCGGCGCACATGCGCGCGTTGCACGCCACCTGTCGGTCGCGGATCGGTGCTGCTCGGGAAGCCGGCGTGCCGATCTATGCCGGCACCGATGCCGGTGGCATGGTGGCCCACGGCCGCATCGCCGACGAGGTCGACGCGCTGTCCGGGGTGGGCCTCAGCCGGACCGAGGCGCTGGGTGCGGCCTGCTGGGATGCCCGGCGCTGGTTGGGCGCACCGGTGCTGGAGCACGGCGCTCCGGCCGACCTGGTGTGTTTCGCCGACGACCCGCGCAGCGGCCCCGAGGTGCTGGGGCGTCCCGACCTGGTGATGCTGCGCGGCCGCGTGTACTAGCTGCGGTTACAGGCTGCCGACACCCGACGTCGGGCCCTGCGCGAAGCCCCAGTCCAGCAGAGCGCTCGCCTGATCCCAGTAGTTCGGCCCGCCTTCGCGGATGAGCCCGTACATCATCGCGACCACCAGCCGCCGGCCGTCGCGGGCCGCCCCGCCGACGTAGGTCTTGCGGGCGGCGTCGGTAAAGCCGGTCTTGCCGCCGAACGCCCCCGGGTAGCGGGCCAGCAGCTCGTTCATGTTCACGATCGGACGCTCCCCGGAATCGGTGGGGAACGTCGCCGCCGGCTGCGCGGTGATTTCGGCGAACACCGGGTTGGCCATCGCCGCCCGGAAGATGGCCGCCAGGTCGTGCGGGGTGGTCGCGCCGGGGCCACCCGGACCGTCCAGCCCGGACGGTGTGCTGGCATGAGTGTCGGTCGCACCGACCTCACTCGCCTTGGCGTTCATCTTCGCGACCGCCGCTTCGGGCCCGCCCAGCATGTCCGCCAGCGCGTTGGCGGCGTCATTGCCCGACACCAGCAGCAGGCCCTCCAGGAGCTCACGCGCGGTGTAGCTGTGGCCGGCCTTGACCCCGACACAGTTGCACTCCACCTGGGTGTCGGCCGGGGTGGCGACCACGGCGTCGTCGAGGTTCAGCTCGTCGAGCGCCACCAGCGCCAGCAGCACCTTGATGGTGCTGGCCGGCGGAGTCGCGGCGTAGCCGTTCTGCTCGGCGAGGATCTGCCCGGAGTCCAGGTCGGCGATCAGCCAGTTGGGCGCCGGCCCTGCTGGGATCGGTGCCGAGCCGAGGGGCTGGGCTGCATCGGCGTGGGCAGTCAGGGCGGGGGAGGCGAACATGGTCGCGAGAGCCGCGATTGCGGCCAAGGTTTTCCGCATGGCGGCTTAGCCTACCGCCCCTTACCGCTGCAGTGTTGAATCGAGGAATGCTCAGCCAACAGGAGATCTTCGACCAGTGGCAGATCCAGCAGCTGCTGGTCGACTACTCCACCGCGATCGACACCCACAACTTCGACGGTCTCGACGCGGTGTTCACCGGCGATGCGTACATTGACTACCGCGCGATGGGCGGTATCGACGGGCGCTTCCCGGAGGTCAAGGCGTGGCTGGCGGAGGTGCTGCCGAATTTCGCGGGTTACGCCCACATGCTGGGGCTGCCGTCGATCCGGGTGGACGGCGACACGGCCACCGCGCGCACCTTCTGTTTCAACCCGATGGTGTTCGGCGGGGATAAGCCCGCCACCATGCTGCTGGGCCTGTGGTACGACGACGAGTTCGTCCGCACCGCCGACGGCTGGCGGATGAGCCGGCGCTGTGAGATCAAGTGCTTCGAGAAGCTGCCCTGAGGCGATTTCAGCTGACCGGCCCGGTTCTGGCACAATGGGCGGCTGTCCGCCGCGTGACTGTGCCCTTTGAGGGCGTGCGGTCCCACGGCGCAACATGCGAGGCAAAACCGGATGGGGGCAAACCCGCCCCCGTCGCTGAATTGCAGCGTGCTACCCCAGGAGTAATTCATGGCTGTCAAGATCAAGCTCACCCGGCTCGGCAAGATCCGCAATCCGCAGTACCGCATCGCGGTTGCTGACGCGCGCACCCGCCGGGACGGCCGCTCGATCGAGGTCATCGGCCGCTACCACCCGAAGGAAGAGCCGAGCCTGATCGAGATCGACTCGGAGCGGGCCCAGTACTGGCTGTCGGTCGGCGCCCAGCCCACCGAGCCGGTCCTCAAGCTGCTGAAGATCACCGGTGACTGGCAGAAGTTCAAGGGCCTGCCCGGCGCCGAGGGGCGGCTGAAGGTCAAGCCCGCCAAGCCGAGCAAGCTGGAGCTGTTCAACGCCGCGCTGGCCGCGGCCGAGGGCGGTCCGACCACCGAAGCCACCACCGCCAAGAAGAAGAAGGCGCCGGCGAAAAAGACTGAGCAGGCGGCCAAAGAAGAAGCCGCCGACGAAAAGGCCGAGGCTCCCGCCGAGGACGCCGCTGCTGAAGCTCCCGCTGCTGAGGCCGCCGAGCCGGCCACCGAGAGCTGATCGCGGCCATGAGTGCCGTGGTGGCAGACGCTGTCGAGCACTTGGTGCGCGGCATCGTCGACAACCCCGATGACGTACGGGTCGACATGGTGACCAACCGCCGTGGCCGCACCGTCGAGGTGCACGTGCACCCCGACGACCTGGGCAAGGTGATCGGCCGCGGCGGTCGCACCGCCACTGCGTTGCGCACCCTCGTCGCCGGTATCGGCGGACGCGGCATCCGCGTGGACGTGGTGGACACCGACCGGTAGTCGGCCGGCTCATGGAGCTGACGGTCGGGCGCGTGGTCAAAGCCCACGGCATCAGCGGCGAGCTCGTCGTCGATGTCCGTACCGACGATCCCGAACTCCGGTTCGCGCCGGGTGCCACGCTGCACGCCCGTAAATCCGGTGCGCCGCAACGCGACTACGTCGTCGAGGGTGCCCGCCCGCACGGTGCGCGCCTGTTGGTGCGGTTAGCCGGAGTGGATGACCGCGACGGTGCCGACGCATTACGCGGCAGCGTTTTCGTCGTCGATTCCGCAGAACTGCCGCCGATCACCGAGCCCGACACCTACTACGACCATCAACTCGAGGGTCTGCAGGTGCGCACGGTGGCGGGGGAGGAGATCGGCGCCGTGACCGAGGTGCTGCACACCGCCGCCGGGGAGCTGCTCGCGATCAAGCGGACCGACGGCCGGGAACTGTTGGTGCCGTTCGTCGCCGCGTTCGTGCCGTCGGTGTCGCTGGCCGAGGGCACCGTGGTGATCGAACCTCCCGACGGGCTGCTGGAGCTGGACGGGTAAAACGCGGCATGAGAATCGATGTCGTCACGATCTTTCCCGACTACCTGGCTCCGATCCGTCAGTCACTGCCCGGCAAGGCGATCGAATCCGGGATGGTCGAGTTCGAGGTCCACGACCTACGGCGCTGGACCCACGATGTGCACCGCTCGGTCGACGACTCGCCCTACGGCGGCGGCCCCGGGATGGTCATGAAGGCGCCGGTCTGGGGTGAAGCGCTGGACGAAATCTGTTCGGAGCGGACCGTTCTGATCGTCCCGACCCCGGCGGGAACCCTGTTCGACCAGGCCACCGCGCAGCGCTGGAGCATCGAGCAGCACCTGGTGTTCGCCTGCGGCCGTTATGAGGGCATCGATCAGCGGGTGGCCGACGACGCCGCGCGGCGGATGCGGGTCGAAGAGGTGTCGATCGGTGACTATGTGCTTGCCGGTGGCGAGCCCGCGGTCCTGGTGATGCTGGAGGCGGTGCTGCGGCTCATGCCCGGTGTGCTCGGTAATCCGGCGTCGCAACGGGACGATTCGCATTCCCCGGACCGCGACGGGCTGCTGGAGGGGCCGAGCTACACCCGGCCGCCGAGCTGGCGCGGCCTGGATGTGCCCGAGGTGCTGCTCTCCGGTGACCACGCCCGGATCAACGCCTGGCGGCACGAGGCTGCGCTCGAGCGGACCCGCGAACGCCGCCCGGATCTGCTGGACTAGACCCGCCCGCCGGGGAAGATGGTCTTGACGGCCTCGGTGATGGTGGTGCGCGCGGTGGCGTCGTCGCTGGGCTGCAGCGACTCGATCACGACGATGTAGCGACGATCTGCCCCGATCACACCGGTCGACAGGTGCATCCAGTTGTTGCCGATGCAGCACATCCAGCCCTGCTTCACCGCCACCGGCTCGTCGTACAAGCCCTCCGGGATCCCGAATCGCTGCGGGTAGCCGTCGAGGCCGCTCGGGGTGGACAGCGCGAGGTTGTTGAGGATGACGCTGGCCTGGGCGGGCGGCAGACCGCCGGAGCCGTTGAGCAACATGTCGTAGTAGCGCGCCAGGTCCGGTGCGGTGCTGATGGTGTTCCACCAGGCACCGTTCGACGGCGGCGAGGTGCCGGCCAGGCCGTAGCGGCCGGCGACCCGAGTGATGATCGCATTGCGGCCGTTCTGGTTCCAGAACGTTTCGGCCGCCCCGTCGTCAGACGCGCGCAGCATGGAATCCAGCGCAGCCCGGTCGTCGGCCGACAGGCTGCCGTCGGCTTGGCGAAGCAACAGGTCGTCGGCGATGAACAGCTTGGCCACCGAGGCGGTGGCGATCGGCCGGGTGTTGCCGTTGGTGATCAGCTGGTGCGAGATCCGGTCCAGCACGGCGACCGAAATGTTGGCACCGACCTTGGCGGCCTCATCGGTGGCTTCCTGCATGCGCGCCGCGAGCCCGTCGACCACTGCGGCCGGCTGAATCGCCGGCGCCCGGGGAGCCTCGATCGCCGTGGCCACCGGCGTCACCTCGGGGGTGCGGTATTGCGCCGGCCGTGCGGTGGCAGCAGCGCCGTAGACCTTCTCGTCGCAGCCGAATACCACCGTCGAGATCACCATGACGATGGTCAGCAGAAGCATCGATGGCCGCACGGCGGGTGGCCTCCTCAACAGGTATCAGTCGCGTAATTGCACCGACATGGGGTTACGGGCTCGCCACACTGCTGCCATCGGCCCGCCGGATAGGTTACCGCGTGGACCTACGGATTGCGCAGTTCGGTCGCTTCCAGACTTATCATGGCGGCGGCGTCCGGCGTGGAACGACCAGCGGCGATTTGCGCGATTTCACTGGTTGCGCTGCGTCTGGCACAATTGAGCAGTTGTCGCCCGGCAGTTGATATTGCAGCGGGGTCCTGGCGTCCCGGTCACCGCACAGCGCGACAACATGCCCGAACCCATCGGCTCGGTAGCCGTCTGCACGCTCACAACGCGTGCCGGTTGGCCCGCAGCCGCGACCCGCGAGGAAGTGTTTCCGCAATGAACACGCTGGACATCGTCGACAAGGCGTCGCTGCGCGACGACATCCCGGCCTTCGCCCCCGGCGACACGGTCAACGTGCACGTGAAGGTGATCGAGGGCTCCAAGGAGCGCATCCAGGTGTTCAAGGGTGTGGTCATCCGCCGCCAGGGCGGCGGCGTTCGCGAGACGTTCACCGTCCGCAAGGAGAGCTACGGCGTCGGCGTGGAGCGGACCTTCCCGGTGCACTCGCCCAACGTCGACCACATCGATGTCGTGGTCCGCGGCGACGTTCGGCGCGCCAAGCTGTACTACCTGCGTGAGCTGCGCGGCAAGAAGGCCAAGATCAAGGAAAAGCGCTGACCTTGCCCGCGCCGGGCTTTATCCGGTCGGTCCCCGGTACCGCTGACGCGGTCATTACCCTGATCTCGTGACCGAAACCACGGGCTCGTCACCCGAGAGTTCCCCCGAGGCAGCCGAGACGGCCGAGACAGCCGAGCACGGCAAGCACACCACGCTGCGCGAGTCGGCCGTGCTGATCGCGATCGCACTGGTGCTCTACTACCTGATGCTGACGTTCGTGGCACGTCCGTACCTGATTCCGTCGGAGTCGATGGAGCCGACGTTGCACGGCTGCCACGGCTGTGTCGGCGACCGGATCATGGTGGACAAGGTCACTTACCGGTTCGGCGCACCGCAGCCCGGCGATGTCGTCGTCTTCCGCGGCCCCCCGTCGTGGAATGTGGGCTACAAGTCGATCCGGTCGACCAACACACCGGTGCGCTGGGTGCAAAACGCCCTGTCGTTCATCGGGTTCGTTCCTCCCGACGAGAACGACTTGGTCAAGCGGGTCATCGCGGTAGGCGGTCAGACGGTTCAGTGCCGTAACGACACCGGCCTGACCGTCGACGGCAAGCCGCTGCACGAGCCCTACCTGAACCCGGCCACCCTGATGGTCGACCCGATGGTCTATCCCTGCCTCGGCAACGAGTTCGGTCCGGTGACCGTGCCGCAGGGACGGCTGTGGGTGATGGGTGACAACCGCACCCATTCGTCGGACTCGCGCGCGCACTGCGACTCCGTGCAGGTCCAGCCGGACCTGCAGCACCGAATCCTGTGCACCGGAGAAGATGTGGATGCCGGCACGGTGCCGGTGGCCAACGTGATCGGCAAGACCAGGTTCATCGCATGGCCGCCGTCGCGCTGGGGACCGGTAAAATCGGTAAATCCCCAGAAGATGGCCGAGCAGGGGCCTTAGGCGATGGCCCCGGTCTGGCCGCCGCGCACGGTGATCCGTCGCTCACCGGGGCTGCGCACTCTGGAGTCGGCGCTGTACCGCAGCGGGCTCGGACCGGTCGCCGGCGTCGACGAGGTCGGTCGCGGCGCCTGTGCCGGACCACTGGTGGTGGCCGCCTGTGTGCTCGGACCGGGCAAACCCGCGGCTCTGGCTGCGCTCGACGACTCCAAGAAGCTCACCGAGAAGGCCCGCGAGGAGCTGTTCCCGGTGATCCGCCGGCACGCACTGGCCTACCACGTGGTGTTCATCGAGCCCGCCGACGTTGATGTACGCGGGGTGCACGCAGCCAACATCGAGGGCATGCGGCGTGCGGTGGCGGGTTTGGCGCTGCGGCCGGGATATGTGCTCTCCGACGGGTTCCGGGTGCCGGGACTGCCGATGCCCTCGCTTCCGGTGATCGGCGGCGACGGGGCGGCGGCGTGCATCGCCGCGGCGAGCGTGCTGGCCAAGGTCAGTCGGGACCGCTACATGGCGACCCTGGACGCCGATCACCCCGGCTATGGCTTCGCGGTGCACAAGGGTTACTGCACCGCGGCACACACCGCGGCCCTGGCCGCCTTGGGGCCGTGCAGCCAGCATCGCTTCTCGTTTATCAACGTGCGCAGCGTGGCGATGGGCGCGGCGGTGACTGGGACAATGGGGACGAACCGAACAGAAGGACGGCTGAGCAGATGAGTGCCGAAGATCTCGAGAAGTACGAAACCGAGATGGAACTCTCGCTGTACCGCGAATACAAGGACATCGTGGGGCAGTTCAGTTACGTCGTGGAGACCGAACGGCGCTTCTACCTGGCCAACAGCGTGGAGATGGTGCCACGCAACGCCGACGGTGAGGTGTATTTCGAGCTTCGGTTGGCCGATGCCTGGGTGTGGGATATGTACCGCCCGGCCCGATTCGTCAAGCAGGTGCGGGTGGTCACCTTCAAAGACGTCAACATCGAAGAGGTCGAGAAGCCCGAGCTGCGGCTGCCCGAATAAACACCGCACCGGTGCGGGCCGCTTCGGTCTAGGCTGACAGCTATGACCGCTGTCGACCGTGCCGTCTCCCGCCGTGAAATCACAGATGCCCTGCTCAAGGCCATGGAACGCCGCCACGAGGTGCTCGACGTGATCGTCGATTCCGACGACCGTGCCTCGGCGGTACAGGCGATCGCGGACCTGCTCGGCGTCTCGCCTCTGGGCTGCGAAGCGGTGATCGGAATGTCGCTCGATCAGCTCACCAAGGCGTCGCGCGACAAGATCGCCGATGAGCTCAACGACTTGAACAACGAGCTGACCTTCACCCTCGGTGACCGGCCCGCCAGTTCCGGCGAGACGTTGGCGCTTCGGGTGTTCTCCGGTGAACAGGACCGAGACATTTTGGCGGATCGGACAGCGGACGTCGGCGCCAGCGCCGACGGGACCGGCCGACCCGCCGACGACATCGGCGACGAGATCAGCTCGGCGCTGGCGCGCGTCGAGGACGAGGACGCGGCCCTGTTCGTCGCCATCGACGGTGGGCAGAAGGTGGGGATGGTCTTCGGCGACCTCAACCACGGCGAGGTGAACGTGCGGATCTGGATCCATCCCGAACACCGCAAGAAGGGCTACGGCACCGCCGCGTTGCGCCGTGCGCGTGCCGAGATGGCGGCCTACTTTCCCGGCGTGCCGTTGATCGTTCGCGCACCGGGCGCACACGCCGGCTGAACCGGTTCCGTGTCGTTGGGTGCGGAGAGTCCGAAAACCCGCCGGAAGGAGTCTTCGCCGTAGCTGGTGGGTTCGGGCTCGCCGGGCTGAAGCCGGAAGGTACGCACACCGTCGGAGCGGCGCTCGGCGCGAAGGAACAGGCTGGTCGGATCGCCGATCGCGTACAGGCCGTGGGCCAGGTCGTAGAGGTGAGTCACGAACACCACTTTGACACCGGTCTCGCGCAGGGCGCCCACGATATCCCGGGCGATCTGCGATCCCTCGCGTTCATTGGTGGAGGCAAACGATTCGTTACACAACAGCAGTGAGTTCGCCCCGATGTACTCGGCGATCTCGCTCATCCGGGCCAGCTCCTCGTCGAGCTTGCCGTGCGCCATGGTGGCGTCTTCCTCCCGCTTGAAATGGGTGAAGACGCCATCGCGGACATTGGCGCAGAACGACTCCGCGGTGACGAACATCCCGGCCTGCATCATCAGCTGAGCGACGCCCACGCTGCGCAGAAATGTCGACTTTCCGCCTTCGTTGGCGCCGGTCACCATGATCAATGACCTACCGTCCGCGTCGATGTCGTTGCCCGTGACGTCACGACCGGCGGCCAGGCACAGACCGACGTCGCGTAGGCCGTGACAGCTCAGGCGTTGTTCATCGACGGGGGCCGGGACCGGAAAGCAGGTCGGCACGCCCGAGTGGACGAGCAGGGCATGCAGGTTCGCGCACCCCAGATAAAACGCCAATTCGGTGCGCAACCGGCCGAAGAATCGCTCGACATGCTCGGCGGACTGCGCGACGGTGTTGGCGATGTCGTTCACGGCGCGTCCGGCCAATTCCGTGAGGGCCTGAGCGCCGGCCTCGTCGCGCTCATCCACCACGAAGCCACACCCGCTGTGCCCTCCGGCCAGTTTGTCGCGCCAGGTGCGCCGCGGCGGCTGGTGCAGCACGTGCTGTTCGCCCTTGTTGCCCAACCCAAGCCGGGCGGAGAGCAACACGCCACGTGGCAGATGCAGTTCGGACAGTTGCTCGTCCAGCGCTCGGAGATAGTCGTCGGACAGCTGCTTGCCGACTGTCGCCAGCAGGCGCCGAAACCCCACCGAACGAAACTTATCGGCATGCTGGTCCGCCAACCCGCGCAACTGTCTCAAACTGTTGCCCAGGTATTCCAGGATCCGGACCGAGCGGCGCAGCACCGCTTGGGGATCGCGTAACAGCATCCCGCCCAGAAACACCTTGCGCCGTACCTCGACCCCACCGACGGCAAGGTCGTAGATCTCTTGCACGACAGCATGATTAGCCAGACAATCGGCCAGAATCTGCTGCCGATACCGGATGACTTCGGGGTTCGACACGATCGACGGCAGCACTTTGCCGGCGATATCGAGGAGGAAGGCGTCGCCGTCCGCCATGGCCCGGTACAACCGGCGCAACTCCAAATCCTCTTCGATCAACTCGGATAGGTGCCACGGCAGCCGGGGCGCCATGTCGAAATCGCGGTCGGGGTCCAGCAGCCTGACTTTCATCGCGCGATCCTTTGCAGTAGAACGTCGTGGTTGAGCCCGTACTTGCGGGCCAACGCGGCGGCGTAAGCCCGTCCGTCGGCGGGGCGGCGGGTGAACCGGAATGTGCGCTGCGTCGGGTCGTCCGCGGCGACCTCGCCGACCATGCTCACGCAGGCGGGGTCGAAGCCGGCCAGTTCGTCGAGGAAGGTGACGTAGACCGTCACGCATCCCAGATCGATGATGCGCCGCAGTACCTCGGCACCGATCAGCAACGCGTCGTTGACGGTGGTGGAGGCGAAGCTCTCGTTCATGATCACCAGGCTCGCGGCGGTTGCGCGCGACAGGATGTCGTGGATGCGCACCAGTTCGTCGTCGAGTTTGCCGTGCAGCGTCGTCAGGCTTTCCTGCCGTTCGAAGTGGGTGTAGACCTCGTCGGGGAGGGTCAACGCGGCGCGGGTGCCGGGTATCGGACAACCCAGCGCCGCCAGGTAGGCGCATTGTCCGATGGACCTGGCGAAGGTGGTCTTGCCGCCCTGATTGGGGCCGGTGACGACGAAGATCCGTTCCGGACCTGACAGGTGAAAACTGTTGCGCACAATGCTCGTTTTGTCGTCCAGCGCCTTCACCGCCAATGCCAGGTCGAAGGCGTGCTCGACCGACACCATGCCGGGTTCGGTGGTGACCCGCGGGTAGTTGAACGTCAGCTCCGCCTCCACAAGTCGACGAACAACGCCGAGATAGCAGAGATAGAAGTGAATTTCACGCGCGAACCGCGCGATCACCGGCTCGACGAAGCCCGCATGGCCGGTGCAGAAGTCGCGAAGCCGGGCGAACGACTCGGGATACAGTTTCGCGACACATTCCAGGACTTGCTCTTCTACGTGATCCATGTCGGGGAACGTCGGCAGACGAACGTGATAGTCCTTGATTGATTCGGCCGCGAACCGCTCGAAGGTACTTGCGACGTCTGCGCTGTAATCGCTTTGACCGGAATACTTCTCAACATGCACTCGCAGGCCGTCGATGTGGACGAGATATCTCACGCGGTGAAGTTCCTCCTGGACGTCCTGCGCCTCGCGCTCGAGTGTCTGGAACGCGCCGGTGTTGACGTATCGCGCAATGTACTCGGCAAGTCCACGCAGTCCGATCGAGGTCAGCGGGGTCTTCGGGAGGTCTGCTGCCAGATTCCGCACTGCACTGCAATAGGTTTCGACCGCATAGACGAACCAGCCGTATTGCTGCAGAGGATGGTACAGATTCTCGGATTGGTGGATCCGGTCTCGCACCATGCGCATGGTGTCTACGAAATTGTTTACCGAACAGCGTATTTCGGACTGCTCAAGATCACGAAAGACATCGTGACGGTAGGCGACGTCCGCGACGTCATGCAGCGGTGTATAGAAAAAGTTCCGCACCGAAGCGTCAGCGTCGGCGACGATCGCGTCGAACACTTGGTCCAGGTGCAGATCGGCGCAGCAACCGGGCGCTGCCGGGTCGTCGACCCGGATCGCCGCGTCGTGTGGGAACAGGATGCTGCTGAACGTTGTCATCGATCGCACCCGCCCTTCTACCCATGGGTGTTGCCCTGGTAGAAGCCATCAGCCGGTGCGGCGGTTAAAGGCGAGCTCCATCGCCTGCCTGGATGATACTCCGGACGACCGTCGCGTCCAGGGAGAGAAGTCTGCCGAAGGTGTGTTCACGGGGCGGGTCGCTGTGTATTCTTTGCCCAGAATGCAGTAAGCGATGGAGCTCGCTTAACGCGCTGATCCCCGGTCTTTTGATCGGCCGGCGCTGATGGCTCCTACCCGGTGTGTCGTGACCGACACGGCGCACGTCGCGTCTGGTAGGAGCTCGCCATGAAAGTCGCCACGTATCCACAGATCCAGCGAAACGCACTTGCTCTTTTGACCGATCTCCTTTGCGGCAGAGCCGCCCTCGCCGTCGCGTCGACGGCCGTATCGGCCACCGTTCCCACCCCGGGCCGTCACTGTTCTGGTCGCCGTGCGAACCGAAGGAGAAGTTAGATGCTGTACGAGTTCTGGCAGAACTTCACGCACAACCTGTTCAAACCGCTGCTGCTGTTCTTCTACCTCGGATTCCTGATTCCGATACTGAAGATCGAGTTCGAGTTTCCACTCGTCATCTACCAAGGGTTGACGATGTATCTGCTGCTGGCCATCGGCTGGCACGGCGGGGAGGAGCTCGCCGCGATCCAGGCATCCAGTATCGGCAACATTGCCGGATTCATGCTCCTGGGCTTCGTCTTGAACTTCGCGATCGGCACCCTCGCGTACGTCTTGCTGAACTACCTGACCAGCATGCGGCGAATCGACAAGGCAACCGTCGCCGGCTATTACGGGTCCGACTCCGCGGGAACGTTCGCGACCTGCGTGGCCGTCCTGACCAGTATCGGCATGGCGTTCGACGCGTACATGCCGGTCATGTTGGCGGTCATGGAGATCCCGGGCTGCCTGGTGGCGCTGTACCTGGTTTCCCGCCTGCGCTACCGCGGGATGGACGCGGCGGGCTTGATGCCGGGTGAGTCGGGCTACACCCCACCGGTCTCCGCACCCGGCGCCCGCACCGCGACCGAGACGAAGGCGCCCTTCATGTCACGAGAGCTCCTCCGAGAAGTCTTCCTCAACCCGGGTCTGGTACTGCTGATCGGGGGCATCGTCATCGGTCTCATCAGTGGACTGCAGGGCGAGAAGGTCTTGCACGACAACGACGTAGTCTTTGTCGCGGCGTTCCAAGGCGTGCTCTGCCTATTCCTGCTTGAGATGGGCATGACCGCTTCCCGCCGGCTGGTCGACCTCAAGTCGGCTGGGCCCGGCTTCATCATCTTCGGTCTCGTTGCCCCGAATCTGTTCGCGACGATAGGCATCACGGTCGCCCACAGTTACGCGCACCTCACCCATACCGAATTCAAGCCGGGAACCTACGTTCTGTTCGCCGTGTTGTGCGCCGCGGCCTCCTACATCGCCGTGCCCGCGGTCCAGCGGCTGGCGATCCCCGAGGCGAGTCCCACCCTGCCGTTGGCGGCGTCGTTGGGCCTGACGTTCTCCTACAACGTCACCATCGGAATCCCGCTCTATATCGAGATCGCCCGCATCGTCAGGGCTTGGTTCCCCGTCACCTGAGCTCAGCTGTCGGTGATGCGGTTGTAGGCGTCCACCCGCCAGGCGCCGTCGACCAGGCTGAGCTGATTCCAGCACGCGGTCTGTTGCTCGACGTGATCCAGCGCCGGGTCGAGCTGCTTGAGCAGGGCTTGGTTGAACGCGTCGTGGGACACCATGACGACGGGGCCGGGCCCGAGTTCGGCCACCAGCTCGAAGAAGCCTTGTCGAGCCCGCTCGGCCAGGGCCGCAACAGGTTCCACACCCGGCGCCGCATCGACACTGCCGTACTGGCGTTCCACGTCGGCCCGGATCAGGCCGGTTTGCGGCCCATAGTCGCGGTCGTTGAGCCGGTCGTCGATCTGCACCGGGATCCCCGCTGCGGCGCCGATGGCCTGCGCCGTGGCGACGGCCCGCTGCAACGGGCTGGAGATCACTATCGAGGGATGCCGGCTGGCGAGCTGGCCGGCCAGCCTGGCAGCTTCGGCCAGCCCGACTTCATCGAGAGGCGGATCGCTGAGTCCGCGCAATTGTCCGTTGGCATTGAATGCGGTACGACCGTGCCGTGCCAGATATACCCGTGTCGTCGTGGCCACCGCGACCTCCTCGCGTCCGGTCCAGGCAGGAACCATCAGCCAGAACGGCGGTTTGGGCACTCAAGTGCCCCGGCGGAGATCCATCGCGCGTCCCCAGCTTAAGCGATGCGCGCGACCAATCGCCACCGTCAAAGTGTTGACCTGTCACGGCGCGCAGACGTAGCGTCGTGGGTAAGTAGGCGGAGGGGCTCGCCACGCCGCAGTCGCCGTTCAGCGATTGACAACGGTCCCTGGGAATTGACCAAGCCGACGATTCGGTCTGCGCGAGCGGCCCGGATCGTGGGCCGGACCCAGGAGCCGACCATCATGAAATTCCAGCCCCAGAACACCCCTCCCGTCACGCCCAGCTTCCTGGATCCGCCGGACCGGATCGCGATCGCGGGGGACTGGCACGCCGACATCCACTACGCGGTGGCGGCTATCGAACATGCCGCTCAGCGGGACGTCGATGTGCTGATTCAGCTCGGTGACTTCGGCTACAACTGCACCGACGAGTATCTCGACGCACTCGATGAGGAGCTACTCCTACACGACATGGTGTTGGGGTTCGTAGACGGCAACCACGAGAATTTCGACCGGTTGTACAGCTGGCCAGTCGCCGACGACGGCCTGCGTCACCTGCGCGCGCGGGTCGTACACCTGCCGCGCGGATTCCGATGGCACTGGGGAACGACTCGGTGCCTGGCGGTCGGCGGCGCCTACTCCATCGACCGCTGCCTTCGGATCCCCGGCAGATCATGGTGGGCGCAGGAGTCCATCACGACCGAGCAGGCGTGCGCGATCGTGGCGCAGGGCCACGCCGACGCCATGTTCTGCCACGACTGCCCCGCCGGGATCACCGTCCCGGGTGCGGCGCGGGACCGGCTCGGTTTCCCCGCCGCTGAGTTGGAACGGTCCGAGGAGCACCGGGCGCTGTTGCGCGCCATCGTCGACGCAGTCCAGCCAGCGCGGCTGTGGCACGGTCACTTTCATCACCGCTACCAAGCGCTGCTCGACGGTGGCCGGTACCGGACCGTGATCGACGGTCTGGGCAAGAACGCCGAACCTATTGACAACAACATGGTGGTGGTCAACCTGACGATGCTGGGATATCACCGACTCAGCTGCACACCGTCGACACCCGGCGCATGTTCTGCTTGACCAAACAGAACCGTGATTGGTTAACTTGAGCTCGGCGATGGGTCCCGCCCGGAAGCTTTGACTTCCGAACCGCCACACGGCTGATGGCCCCTGCGAACGAGGGAGTCGCAGGTGGCGTGTGTCCTTTTCCGGCCCGCTCAGGTCCGCAGATGACGGGTCTGCCGTTGCCCGTCATCCAGGGACTGCAAGTGCTCACCGTGGCTGGGGGAGCGCCCGGGCTGAGCGGTTTCATCGCATGGTTCGAGGCCCGGCTCCAAGGGCGCCGCGGTCCGCGTATCGTCCAGCCCTACCTGGATCTGTTCAAGCTGTTCGGCAAGGAATCGCTGGCTCCCACAGGTGCCGGACCGATGTTCCGGCTCGCGCCCGCCATCGCCCTGGCGTGCTATCTGACCGTTCCGATGTTGATTCCGGTGCTCACCAGCTACCCCTTGCCGCTGGGGTATATGGGCGACATCCTTGGTGGCGGACTGATTCTCGCGTTCGCCAGCTTCCTGGTGGCGGCTGCCGCAGCAGAGACCGGCGACAGTTACGCCCAGATGGCCTCCAGCCGTGCCAAGACGTTCGCGGCGATCACCGAACCCGTGATGCTGCTGGTGTTCTTCACGGTGGCCTTGATCACCTCTACCGACCTGCCCTACGCCATCGGTGCGACCGTCCGCAGCGGTCCCGACCAGATTGTCCGGCCGGCCCACCTATTGGCGTCAGCCGCGCTGTTCATGGTGATCATCTACGACACCGCTCGCATTCCAGTCGAAACACACACCGGCACCATCGAATTCGGCATGATCGAAACGGGACGGTCATTCGAGCACTCCGGTCCCGACCTGGCCTTGTTGCATTGGGGTTCAGCCGCCAAGCAGTTGGTGCTGTACGTCATCTTGATCAATGCCTTCGTCGCACCGTGGGGCCTGGCGTCCGACACCTCGGCGATCGCGGTTCTGGCCGCGATTCCGGCTGTGCTGGGTAAGGCCGCCGTGCTCGGATGTGTGGTCGCCGTCCTGGACAACAGCTACGCCAAGCTACGGCTGTTCAAGATCACCGAATTCGTCTCGGCCGCATTGCTGCTGATCGTGTTGGCGGTGTTCGCGCTCTATCTCGGGGGCGGCTGATGGGATTTCAGCCAAACCCCATAGTTCCCAGCGTCTTCGACAGCGTCGCGAATACGGTGGCGCTGATCGTGCTGCTGCTGGAGTTCGGGATGCTGCGGGCGGCGCTGTTACGCGCACAAGTGCGCCTGTACGCCGGGCAGTCGCTGGCCGTCAGCGCACTGGCGGCAGTGGTGGCCTTCGGCCACCATGTTCCCGAACTGTACGTGTTGGCGGTTCTTTCGCTGTTACTCAAAGTGATTGTGGTGCCGCTGGTGGTGTTGCGGCTGCTGCGCGAAGCCAGCGAGGAAATCGCGGGCAGCGGTGCTCTCGGGGTGGCCAACGAGGTGCTGATCTCGATCGCCGTGTCGGCGTTCGGGTTCTTTGCCGTCGGCGTGCTCGGTATTCATTCCGACGTCCTGCCCTCCGCGGCGCTGAGCCTGTCGGTAGCCGTGGTGCTGGTCGCATTCATCCTGATGATCGTGCGGCGTGACGTCGTCAGCCAGGCCATCGGATTCTTCTCCCTGGAAAACGGGGTGTCGGTGGCCAGCTTGGTGGTGGCAGCCGGGATGCCGCTCATCCTGGAGGTCGCGTTCCTGTTTGACCTGCTGGTCGCCGTCGTGGTGTTCGGAGTGCTGATGCGCACCCACCACCGGCGCACCCGCTCACTGTCGACCATCACGCTCGATCGGCTTCGGGGGTGAGCCGATGCCGATGCTGATGGTGCTGCTGGTCCTCCTGCCGCTGATCGCCACGCTGGTGTGTTCGCGCGCCACGCACCACGTCGCCGCGGCGGTCACCGCCCTGACCGGCGTGCTCACCTTCGCACTGGCCGCGGCACTGGTATCGGCCGCCGCAGACCACACGGTGACCGCGCTGCGCTATCTGCGCGCCGACGCGCTGTCGGTGATCTTCCTGCTGGCAACCTGCTTCCTGTACGCCGCGGTGGGGATCTATTCCATTGGCTACCTCGCCGACGAGGAGTGCGCCGCCCGCGCCGAAGGCCGGCAGGAACAGCGGATGTTCGCCCGGCACAGCGCCCGGTTCTATCTGGCGCTCAATGCGTTCGCCTGGTCGATGATCTGTGCACCGCTGGTCAACGGGTTAGCTCTGTTGTGGATCGCGATCGAGATCACCACGGTGGTCTCCGCGCTGCTGGTCGCCCTGGACAACACCGAGGGTGCCACCGAGGCGGCATGGAAGTACGTGCTGATCGCCTCATCCGGGTTGGGGATCGCGTTGCTGGCCACCATTTTCATGTATTACGCGGGTGCCCAGGTGGTGGGCCAGTACTACGACCTTGCCTTCGACCCGTTGATCGACGCCGCCGGTCAGCTGCCGCCGACACCGGTCCGGCTGGCCTTCGTGCTGGCGGTCGTGGGCTTCGGGACCAAGGTCGGCCTGTTCCCGGTACACACCTGGCTTCCCGACGCGCATGCCGAAGCCCCGACCCCGGTGTCCGCACTGCTGTCGGGATCGCTACTGGCGGTGAGTTTCTACGCGATCCTGCGCTACTACCAGATCGGTATCGCCGCGCTCGGGCCGCGATTCCCACAGACGGTACTGCTGGTCTTCGGTGCACTGTCGCTGCTCCTGGCCGCCCTGTACCTGCTCGAACAGCGCGATATCAAACGACTGCTGGCCTATTCGAGTGTGGAGCACATGGGCATTCTGGCGATCGGTGTCGGCTTCGGTGCGCCGATCGCCTTGTCCGGGGCGCTGTTACACGTGTTGGCCCACGCCGCTGCCAAGGGCAATGCCTTCATGGGTGCCGGGGTGCTGGTGCGCAAGTTCGGCACCAAGGAACTCACCCGAATGGCCGATGGCATCGCGGTACTGCCCTGGTCGGGCCCGTTGTTTCTGGTCGCGATCCTGGCACTGTCCGGTATGCCACCGTTCGGGTTGTTCCGCAGTGAGTTCCAGATCGTGTACGGCGGCTTCGCGAATACCCGGGATGTCGCCGCGGCCGCACTGGTTTGTCTGATCACCCTGGCATTCCTCGGGCTGGCGCTGTCGACGACGCGAATCCTGTTCCGCCCCAATATCGGTGAAATGACGCCACCGGAGCGTGGCGAGCCCAGCGGCTGGATGGTGATACCCGTGGTGGCGGGGGTGCTGGCGCTGCTGGTGCTGGGTGTGGCGCCGCCGTCGGACCTGGTCGAGCTGTTGAACCATGGGGCCGACCAACTTCTGGCGGGTGCCCGGTGACCGCCGCGGCGACGACCACGGTCATCGATCTGCCACTGGATCGCTGGCACGCGGAGGTCAGCGCCCGGGTCGGCTCCGGTGACCGTTTCGCCGGGGTGTACGCCAGTCATAGCGGCGACACCGTGCTGCTGCACGCCCTGGTGGTCGGGGGGCCGGTGGTCGGCTGCCTGCGGACGCGGTTGGAGTCCGGGCCCGGTGCGTTGTCGTACCGGTCACTGACACCCGAGGTGCCGGCCGCATTCTGGTATGAGCGGGCCCTGCACGACCTGTCCGGTGTGGTTCCGATCGGGCATCCGCGATTGGACCCGCTGCTGTTGGCCCGCGAACCCGGCCAGCCGACACCACGGCCGGGGCACGTCGACCTCACCGTGCTGGATCGCCACATTCACTCCAGCGCCACCGAACAACACGGACCGGTCGACGTGGGCGGCGGCGGCGTGTTCACGTTGCCGTTGGGCCCGGTCCGTTCGGGGGTCTTCGAGTCGATCGAGTTCCTCATCGAGACGCCCGGCGAAGATATCCCGCATCTCAACATCCGCCCGCACTACAAGCATCGCGGCATTGCGAAGCGGTTCGAGACGTTGCCGGTCCAAGACGGGGTCCTGGTCGCAGAACGGGTGGAGGGGATCGCGTCGGTTGCCCACGCGCTGGCGTTCGCGCACGCCGCCGAGGCACTGGCCGAAGTCAGCGTTCCACGGCGGGCCCAGCTGGTCCGGCTGATCCACGCCGAACTGGAACGTATCGCCAACCACCTCGACATCGTGGTGCGGCTGTGCGACGCCGCGGGCCTGGCCGTACCGCTGGCTCGATTCGGTTGGTACAAGGAACGCGTGATGCGGCTGGTCTCCGCGCTGTGCGGCAACAGGTTCGGGCGTTCGGTGATCAGCGTCGGGGGGATCGCGGCCGAGCCGAGGTTGGCCCCGATGACGGTATCGGATCGGCTGGCGGAGATCCTGCACCGAATGCGTGGCGATCGTGATGCGTTGATGGTCGACGCGTCGTTTCTCGATCGGCTCCGCGGCACTGGGCGGCTGGATCCCGCGCTGGCCGCTTCCCACGGTGCGGTGGGGCCGGTGGGTCGCGGGTCGGGCTGCGACGACGACGCACGACGACGCAGCTATGACGGCTACACCGAGCTGCCGGTGGTTGCGCAGGTCGAGCATCACGGCGACGTGCTGGCTCGGCTGCGGGTGCGGTGGGCCGAAATCGATGCCGCCGCCGGCTTGATTCGGCGCGCCTGCGATCGGCTGGAGGCCGCGGCCGAGCCGATTGCCACGGTCCCGACAGCGGTGCCCGACGGTTTCGCCCTGGGTTGGGCGGAGGCGCCGCAGGGGGAGGTGCTCTACGGGCTCGAGGTGCGGGACGGTGTGATCGGGCGGTGCTTCGCCCGAACCGCATCTCTGCACAACATGCTGCTGTTCCACGATGTGTTCGGCGGCGATGTGTTCACCGACTTTCCCTTCATCGAAGCAAGTTTCGGACTGTGCTACGCCGGGGTGGCGATGTAGATGCCGTGGGTATTTCGTGGACTGCGCGAGCGGGTGCTCACCACCCGCTGGCCCCGGCACGCCGACGACTACTTCGACGAATTCCCCGCGACACTACGGGTGTCCGATCGCATCGAAGCCGCAGCGCCGGCCGACGTCGAGGCCGCTGCGGCCGCCTGCCCGACCGCGGCGATCTCGGTTCGGCCCGCACTGCGCCTGGACCGCGGTCGTTGCATCCTGTGTGGACGTTGCGCCACGGTCGCGCCGGAATTCTTTTCCTGGGAAACAGGTTCGGCCACGGCCACCCTGAGTCGTTCCGCGCTGGTCGTCGGCGACGTCGAGGAGAGCGACGAAGCCCTGGCCGAGCTGCGTGCGGCGCTGGCCCGGCGGGTGCGCCGACTGCGCCGGTCCGTGCATCTGCGTCATATCGACACTGGATCCGACGGCAGTGACGAATGGGAGATCCAGGCATTGACCAACCCGGTCTATGACCTGCACCGGTTGGGCATCTTCTTCACCGCCAGCCCGCGCAGCGCGGATGTCTTGCTGGTCACCGGGATCGGGGCCACCGGCATGGTGGAGCCGCTGTGCCGAACGCTGGATGCGATGCCGGCGCCCACGGTGGTGGTGGCGGTCGGCGGCGACGCGATCAGCGGGGGACTCATCGGGCGCGGCTACACCGGCGGGACCGGTGTCGCAGACCTGGTGCCGGTCGATGTGTGGGTGCCGGGTGCGCCGGCCACTCCGTTCAGCGTGCTGCACGGCATTCTGTTGGCGCTGGGCCGAGTCCCGCTGTCGGGAAGTGAGCGTGCCCGGTGATCGCGGTCGGACTGGCGTTGCTGATGGCGGCCGCGGGGATCAGCTGGGGTGCGGGGCTGGGCGGCGAGACCGCCCAGCGCCGTCTGGGCGGTACCGCCTGGGCCGCGAACACCGTTGCCGCGGTGGTTTTCGTGCTGGGTGGCGTGCTCGGATTGCTCGGTCGGCCGCAGCGCCTCGATCTGGGCGGGTGGGCGGGGATCGGCCCGGCAAGCCTGGGCGTGGACCCACTGTCCGGACTGTTTCTGGTTATCGCGTTCGGTGTCGCGATTCCCGCCCTGGCCGCCGCCGGTGCCACCGCCAATCGCCCGCGTCCGCGCTTGCCCGGCGCCGTCGGTGTGGCACTGGCCGCGGTCGCGGTGATCATCACCACCGACAACCTGTTTGTCCTGCTGTTCGGATGGGAGCTGCTCAGCATCGCCTTCTACCTACTGGCCGGGTATGACCGGGAGCTGCCGGGTCGGGTGGGCGGGTCGGTGGTGACGGTGGTGTTCGGCAAAGCCAGCGGCGCCGCGGTCTTGATGGGCGCACTGTTGCTGGCCGGGCAGACCGACACTTTCGTCTACACCGTGGACGGGATCGATCCGCACAGTGCCGTTGGCCAAGCCGCCTATGCGCTGCTGTTGTTCGGTTTCGGCGTCAAGGTCGGACTCGTGCCGGCCCACATCTGGATGCCGCGCGGATACACCGCCGCTGCCGGTCCGGCCCGCGCGGTGATGGCGGGTGCCGCCGTCAACGTCGGTTTCTACGGCATGTGGCGAACACTGGAAGTGCTGGGCGCCCCGGAGGTCTGGCTGGCCTGCGTGGTGCTGGTGGTCGGTGGCGTCACCGCGATCTTGGGGATTGGCCACGCGGCCGTCAATCCCGATCTGGCCAGGCTCATCTCGTGGTCCAGCGTGGAAAACGCGGGTGTCATCACCGCCGGGTTCGGGGTGGGGTTGGTCGGTGCGGCGACCGGTGAACCGCAGCTGGTGGCCGCCGGACTGGTAGCCGGCACCGCCCAGGTGGTGGCGCATGCGCTGGGCAAGACGCTGCTGTTCGTGTCGACGTCGACGATTGAGCATGCGCTGGGAACCACCGATCTCGACTGTTTGGGTGCCGTTGTACGTCGCCTGCCCTGGGCCGGAACCGGTTTGGTGATCGGATCTTTCACCCTGGCCGGCCTGCCGCTGACCGCCGGGTTCGCCTCGGAGTGGTTCACGCTGGAGGCGTTGATGCAGCAGTTCCGGGTGTCGAACCTGGCGATGCAACTGTGCATTACGGTCGCCGGGGCGCTGATCGCACTGACGATCGGCATCGCCGGGGTGACCTTCGTGCGCGTGGTGGCGTTGACGGCCTTCGGGCCGGCGCGCATCGGTGAGCCTGCCATCGATCCCGTCGGCGCTGCCGTGGACGGGCAATGGCCCTACCGTTTCGGGATTGCCCTGTTGGTGGCGGGCTGCCTGGGCGCCGCGATGTTCGCGCCGCTTGAGGTGCGGTTGATTGGAGCCGGTCTGGTCCCCATCGTCGGAGACAGGGCCGGCGGAGCCAACGCCGCACCGTGGGTGCTGCAGCCGGTGTTCGCCGACTTCTCCGCGCTGTCGCCGACCTGGCTGTGGCTGGTCCTGCCCACAATGGCCCTGGTGATTGTGGCGTGCACCGCGATGTTCGCCGGCCGCAACCCGTTTCGGGCACGCGTGGTGGCACCGTGGTCGTCGGCATCGCCCGGCGTGCATCGCGGGGTCGGATACACCTCGTTCGCCTACGCCAACCCGGTGCGCAACATCTTGTCCACCGTCTTGTTGACCCGTACCGAATTGGTCGAGACGGTCGACCAATCACCCGGTCAGGACGTGGCGCCGTTGCTCTACACCTATCGGGTTGACGTCGTCGACATGGTCGAACGTTACTTCTATCGGCCATCGAGCCGCGGGCTGCTGATCGTG
Source organism: Mycolicibacter heraklionensis (assembly GCF_019645815.1). Classification (NCBI taxonomy): domain Bacteria; kingdom Bacillati; phylum Actinomycetota; class Actinomycetes; order Mycobacteriales; family Mycobacteriaceae; genus Mycobacterium; species Mycobacterium heraklionense. The sequence continues at coordinate 3,173,012 of NZ_CP080997.1, read as the reverse complement.
GCCCGGTCGGCGAAACGACTTCAGTCCGGACGGTTGGACGCCTATATGGCCTACATGCTGATCGCGGTGCTGGCCGTCCTCGCCGTCGTCATCGCGACCTCATGAACGGCTCACGGTTCTGCGGGCGCCGGCAGGCCGAACGGCAGCTGCGGTGCTGCGGCCGCGATGGCGAGCAGCCGGTTGTACTTGGCCACTCGCTCGCCGCGGGCGGGTGCGCCGGACTTGATCTGGCCGCAACCCGAACCGACGGCCAGGTCGGCGATGAACGCGTCGACGGTCTCGCCGGACCGATGCGAGATCATCGCGCCATACCCGGACTGTCGGCACAGAGCAAGCGCTTCAAGGGTTTCCGATACGGTGCCGATCTGGTTGACCTTGATCAGTGCGGCGTTACCGATGCCAGAGCGTATCGCGGACCCGATGATGTCCGGGTTGGTGACGAAGTTGTCGTCACCCACCAACTGCACCCGATGACCCAGTGTCTCAGTCAGCCGGCGCCATCCGGCGGTGTCGTGCTCGCCCATCCCGTCCTCGATACTCCACACCGGGTACCTGGACACGATGTCGACGTAGCGGTCGATCAGGTCCTCGCTGGACAGCGATTCGCCGTTGAGCAAGTAGGCGCCGTCTCGGTGGAATTCGCTGGCGGCGGGGTCCAGCGCAATGGCCACCCCGGACGGCCCGGTGATATACCCGGCGTCGCCGATGGCTTGGGTGAGCAGTTCCAGCGCTTCTTCGGGTCGGTCGATTTCGGGCGCAAAGCCGCCCTCGTCACCCAGCCCGGTGGCCAGCTTGCGGTCGGCCAGCACCGTGCGCAGTTGCCGGTACACCTCGGCGCCGGCACGGACGGCTTCCGGCAGCGACGGCGCGCCGAGCGGAGCGATCATGAATTCCTGAAAGTCCAGGCCGTTGAGCGCGTGCACGCCACCATTGATCACGTTGAAGGAGGGGACCGGCAATCGGGCACCGACTCCGGGCGGAACAAGCCACTGCCACAGTGGCTGTTCGGCTTTGGCGGCGAATGCCCGGGCGGCGACCATCGATGCCCCGACGATCGCGTTGGCGCCCAACTGAGACTTGTCGGTGGTGCCGTCCAACTCCAGCAGGGTCTGGTCCACCTCTTCCAAGGAGGTGAATGGGCGCTCGGTCAGCGCAGCGGCGATCGGTCCATTGACATGGTCGACGGCTCGGCGTACGCCCAGGCCCGCGTAGCGGGTGCTGTCGTGGTCGCGCAGCTCGACCGCTTCGCGGGAGCCGGTGGAGGCGCCGGAGGGGACACCCGCGCACACCTCGGTGTAGTCGGCGAGGATCGCACACACCGACAGGGTCGGCCGGCCTCGAGAATCGAGTATTTCGATGGCAGATATCGACGAAAACTCCACAACCACCTGCGTACCTCCCCGCTGGCGGCCGGGTGGCACCCGGCCGGACGTTGTTGTCTTCCGCAGGGACCGTTGGCAGTCCGATATGGACGTGCAGTTGTGGCGAGCCCCACCGCCGGGTGCGCCAGTCAGCCTACCAGCGGCGCCGTTGGCGCGATAGTGGTTGCACGGCAAGGGGAGTGAACATCGATGACTGAGAGGGAGTGGGGCATGTCAGGTGCGCAGAAATCTGTCCCGACGACTCGTTGCGGAGCGGACCGATGAACGTCCGCCGGCTGCAGCTCGACGTCGACAAAGCCATACCCAGACCTGACCTGTTAGAGCTGGCCGAGGCGATCGAGAACGCTCCCGGTGTGGAAGCACTCAACATCACCGTCGCCGAGATCGACCTGGAAACCGTCGGCTTGGAGATCACCGTCGAAGGCGAGAATATCGATGCGCCCCGGTTGATTCGAGAGATCGAGAAGGCGGGCGCGGCCGTGCACAGCATCGATGAGCTTGTCGTCGGCAACCGCATCGTCGAGCGCGTGCCCCGAACCCGGTGACACGCTGGCGGCCGCCTCGCCGAATTCGGGTGCGCTCCCGCGGCCGGGTGTTGTTCGCGACCGCACTGGGCGTGTCGGACGGCATCCTCAACGCGCTCATCTTGGCTTCGGCAACCGTGCTCCGCGGTGTTGGCCTGAACCTGGGCTTGGGCGCGCGAGTCGGTGTGGTCGCCCTGTGCTCGGCGCTGCTGACCGTGTTCGTCGCGGAGTACACCCAGTACCGCTCCGAGTTGATGCGGGCCGAGCGTCAACTGCTGTTCACCCGGTCGGGTCGTCTCGCGGCGACCAGCCTGGGCAGGGCCGTGCTGCGTGACGCGGTCACCGTCGCCGCCGTCGCGGGTGCTGCCAGCTTCGCCGGTGCCGCACTGCCCCTGGTAATCGGTGCGCTGGTGCCGTCGGCACGCTGGACGGCGTTGCTGGCGTCGGTGGCGGCGCTAGGAGGATTGGGCGTGCTGCTCGCGGTGCATGTCGGTGGCCGGCGTTCGCTGTGGGCAGTCGGGCTGGTGATCTCCGGCGTAATTGTGACGGTCATCGGCGTAGAGGTGGATCTGGTGTGACGCACGGCCTTGCCTGGTTTAGCTCCGGGCCGTCGTTCCGAGGTGTCTGTGGATGAAATCGTCTCTGGGGATAACTGACCGCGCGGCAGCTGGTTTCGGATCTGGCCGGCTCGACGCTGTCGGAGTCCTGGCCGACCCTGACCGGCATGACAACCATGTCTCGTGCCGAGCTGGGGGCGCTCGGAGAACAAGTGGCCGTCGACCACCTGATCGGGCAGGGGTGGGCCATTCTCGCCCGCAACTGGCGCTGCCGATACGGCGAACTGGACGTGATCGCCGCGGACCCGGACGCGCGCACCGTGGTTTTCGTCGAAGTCAAGACGCGCAGCGGTGACGGTTTCGGCGGGCTGGCGTACGCGGTGCCACCCGAGAAGGTGCGCAGGTTGCGCCGGCTGGCCGGAGCGTGGCTTGTGGGTCAGCAGTCGCACTGGGACCAGGTCCGTCTCGACGTGATCCGGGTGCGGATCGGGCGGAGCCGAACCCCGGAGGTCAGCCACCTGCAGGGGGTGGGCTGAATGGCACTGGGCCGGGCGTTCTCAGTCGCGGTGCGCGGCCTCGACGGCTTGATCGTGGAGATCGAGGCGGACATCACCTCCGGGCTTCCCGGGGTGCATCTGGTGGGGCTGCCCGACGCCGCACTGCAGGAGTCGCGGGATCGCGTGCGGGCGGCGATCACCAACAGTGGGCAACGTTGGCCCGCGGCCCGGCTGACGTTGGCGCTCTCGCCGGCGACGCTGCCGAAGATGGGCTCGGTCTACGACATCGCCCTGGCCGCCGCCGTGCTTTCCGCTGACCGCAAAACGCCGTGGTCCCGGTTGGAGAAGACGGTGCTGCTCGGAGAGCTGGCACTCGACGGGCGCGTGCGGCCGGTCCACGGGATACTGCCCGCGGTGTTGGCCGCCAAGAACGGCGGCTGGGCTGCCGCCGTGGTTCCAGTGGACAACCTCGCCGAAGCCAGCCTGGTGGACGGCATCGACGTCTACGGCGTGGCAACGCTGAGCCGGCTGCACGGCTGGCTGGAGGGGACCGCACGGCTACAGGACCGGATCACGACCGTGGCTCCGGTGGTCGAGCCGGTCGCGGACCTGGCTGAGGTGGTCGGCCAGGCACAGGCCCGGTTCGCCGTCGAGGTGGCCGCCGCCGGCTCACATCATCTGATGCTGACCGGACCGCCCGGAATCGGTAAAACCATGCTGGCCCAACGTCTTCCCGGACTGCTGCCGCCACTGACCGAAACCGAGTCACTGGAGGTCACCGCCATCCACTCGGTCGCGGGTCTACTGTCGGGCAGGGCACCACTGATCACCCGGCCACCCTTCATCGCACCGCATCACAGCTCGAGCGTCGCGGCGCTGGTCGGCGGTGGGTCCGGGATGGCCCGGCCCGGCGCGGTCAGCCGCGCACATCGAGGCGTGCTGTTCCTCGACGAGTGCGCCGAGATCCGGGTCAGCGCCTTAGAGGCGCTTCGTACCCCGCTGGAAGACGGTGAGATCCGGCTGGCCCGGCGCGACGGGGTGGCCTGTTACCCGGCCCGCTTCCAGCTGGTCTTGGCCGCCAACCCGTGCCCGTGCGCGCCGGCCGACCCCAGGGACTGCACATGTAAGTCGATGGAGAAGCGGCGCTACCTCGGCCGGTTGTCGGGCCCGCTGCTGGACCGAGTGGACCTGCGGGTGGAGATGCATCCGGTGCGGGCGGGCGCGTTCTCGGCGGCAGACGGGGAGCCGACGGCTGCGGTGCGGGCCCGGGTCGCGCAGGCCCGGGCCGCCGCGGCCCAACGGTGGGCACCGCACGGCTTTCACACCAACGCCGAGGTCAGCGGAGCGCTGCTGCGCCGCAAGTTCCGGCTCAGCACCGCGGCGATGGCGCCGCTGCGTGCTGCACTGGATCGCGGTCTGCTGTCCATCCGCGGCGCCAACCGCACGCTGCGGGTCGCGTGGACCCTGAGCGACCTGGCCGGGCGGACCTCACCCGGGTTGGACGAGGTCTCCGCAGCCCTGAGCTTCCGCCAGCCAGGCGCGGCCCGATGAGCGCCGCGGACATCAGGATGCAGGCCTGGGCCTACCTGTCCCGGGTTGCCGAGCCACCGCGCCCGGAGTTGGCTGCGCTGGTCGATCGGGTCGGCCCGGTGGAGGCAGCGGAACGGATTCGCCGCGGTGCCGTAGCTCCGGAGCTGGCCCGTCACACCGAAGCCCGACGTGAGATCGATGTCGCCGCTGACGATCTGGCGGTGCTCGCCCGCCGCGGAGGACGCCTGATCACCCCCGATGACGACGAGTGGCCGGCGCTGGCGTTCGCCGCCTTCGGGGGCGCCGACGCCGCGGACAAACCGGATTGCCGGCCACCGCTCGTGCTCTGGGCGGGGGGTCCGGCGCGCCTTGACGAGATCGCCGAGCGGGCCACCGCGATCGTCGGAACCCGGGCCGCAACCGCCTACGGCGAGCTGGTGGCCGCGGATCTGGCCGACGGACTGGCCGAACGCGACGTGGCGGTGGTCTCTGGCGGCGCCTACGGAATCGACGGCGCGGCGCACCGCGCCACGCTCGCCGCAGACGGCACCACCGTGGCGGTACTCGCCGGGGGTATCGACATCGCCTACCCGGCAGGGCATTCCGCGCTGCTGCATCGGGTCGGCGCCACCGGCCTGCTGGTCACCGAATACCCACCCGGGGTCCGCCCGGCCCGCTATCGGTTTCTGACCCGCAACCGGCTGGTGGCGGCGCTGGCAGGGGTGACGGTGGTGGTGGAGGCGGGACTGCGCAGCGGCGCGGCCAACACCGCGGCCTGGGCGCGGCTGCTGGGCCGGCCGGTGGCCGCCGTCCCGGGTCCGGTCACAAGTGCGGCATCGGCCGGTTGTCACGTGCTGGTGCGCGGCGGCGCCGAATTGGTGACCCGGGCCGACGAGGTGATCGAGTTGGCGGGGCGGGTTGGGGAATTGGCGGACGACCCGCCGCGGCCGGTCACTGCGTTAGACGGCCTCAGCGGCGCCGAACGTCAGGTCTACGAAGCGCTGCCCGGCCGCGGCGCGGTCACCGTCGATCAGATCGCGGTGGCCTCCGGTCTGGCGCCGGCGCAGGTGTTCGGCCCACTGGCGATGTTGGAGGTCGCCGGCCTGGTGCAGCGGCGCGACGGCAGCTGGGGGATAGCTCGCCCGAAGCGGTAGCTCGTATAGTCGGCTGGGGCAAGGCGAAAGACGGGAGACAGCGTGGCGGGACGACCAGTTCACACCTTCGAAGTTGTCCGCACCGAGCAGCTGTCGGCACATATGATTCGAGTCGTGTTGGGCGGCAACGGTTTCGACACGTTCAAGCCCAGCGATTTCACGGAAGTGTAAGGAGCTCATTTCGGGCTCATTGTGGTTGAGGGAGTAGTGCGGGTTCGAATGTGCCTGAATTCCGTGAGGAATCGACACTGTGATCGGTGAGTTGCGGAATCGCAGCGGGGCCGGGAGACGCCGCATCTAGGCCGAGTTGCATCACGGCCAGTGCGTTCGGGTCGGCGAACAAGCGCGGTCGCGTATGAAGATCATTGGAGTCCACGGGATTCGTCGCCGTTGGCACCGGCGCCGCCCACCACGAGAAGCTAGTTCACTTGGACGGAACGGTGATCATCGGGTAGCCGATGCGTCGTTTATGGAACTCATCGACGGCTGCGGGAATGCCGGCGATCTCTAGTGGTACGCCAACTGGAGCCTTGACTAGTTCTGGTTTGTGGACAATAGTTGACTGTAAAGGTGTTTCGCCCCGGAAGGCTGGAAAGCAATGCGCATTGGGACGATCGGACGCGTTTCTGTTAGCAGTATGGCTGCAGCGTCAGTCGTATTGTTTGCTCCTGCGGCGTCCGCGGGCCCGCCGACGCACCGGTGTCCCCACGAAACCCCTGTATGGGATTTTAATAGCGATAGCTGCGTCCCATACCACAACGACCACCCATGCCCCCCGCCGATCCCCGGCATCGGTTGCATTATTTGTTGTCCTAACCCCTAGTCGGCGCTGGCTGGAATGGTTTGGCCCCACCTAGGTTTCGGGCGATGGGTCGCGTAGTTGAGTGTTGGCAGTCGAATCGAATGCGCATGCCCGTTTCGGATAGCCGGAGTGACTTAGATCGCTGTGTGAGGTCCGGCCGTGCTCCCGGTTTTCCCGGACATCGGGAAAACGCACCGCTGATCGAGGCGATCACCACCGCCGCGTGGCGGCCGGGCCAGGTGGCAGGTATTCATCCACGGCGAGGCCCCAAGCCGTCATGCACAATCTGCGGCCCTACATCGCGGATCCGCTCGAGGGCGTCGCTGCCGAATTCGGTGACACGCCAGGGTTTTTCCAGCTGTACACGCCCAAAGACCGGGAGCTGGCCGCCAGCCTGGTGCATCGCGCGGAGGCCGCCGGCTACAAGGCGATCGTCGTCACCCTCGACACCTGGGTCCCGGGCTGGCGTCCCCGCGACCTGGCCACGTCGAACTTCCCGCAGCTGCGCGGGAACTGCCTGTCCAACTACTTCTCCGACCCGGTGTTCCGGGCGGGGCTGGCCCAGCCGCCCGAGGAGAATCCGCAGGCCGCCATCTTGTCCTGGATCCAGACCTTCGGCGCTCTGCTGACCTGGGATGATCTGCCGTGGCTGCGGTCGTTGACCGACCTGCCGTTGATCGTCAAGGGCATCTGCCACCCCGACGACGTGCGGCGTGCCCGGGACGGCGGTGTCGACGGAATCTACTGCTCCACGCACGGCGGTCGTCAGGCCAACGGCGGGCTGCCGGCCCTGGACTGCCTGCCGGATGTGGTGGCGGCCGCCGACGGGATGCCGGTGCTGTTCGACTCGGGCATTCGCACCGGGGCCGACATCGTTAAGGCCCTTGCGTTGGGGGCCACGGCGGTGGGAATCGGGCGGCCGTATGCCTACGGCCTGGCTCTGGGCGGAACCGCCGGAATCGTGCATGTGCTGCGCTCGCTGCTGGCCGAGGCTGACCTGATCATGGCCGTGGACGGTTATCCGTCACGGCTTGATCTCACCCCGGAAACGCTGCGGCGCGTCACCTGAGGGCGCTCGGGCCCGCTCTGAGACCGCGGTTGTTTAGGACGCGATTCTTGATGAATCCCCCTGACGTGCGCGCAGACTCTCCAATTTGGAGCTCCGGCGGGGTGCTGAGGCCTGGTGGTAGGCCTGTGGATTCATTCACCGCCCGCGTCTGGTGGGCGGATACATGTCCCAGAGCCTGGTGCACCTCTAGGCCGCTAAGCGGACAACATGCCATAAATAATGATCTGAATTCCACTATCATCCAAGTCGGACTGCGCTACAGTCTCAGAAATCGTGACCTGTAGGCAAGAAAGAAGGAGCTTGGGAGATGAGTCATGCTGCGGGCCAACAAGGATGGAGTTCGGCGAGCGTGCGGGCTCCGCGGTATCTCGTGCCAGGAGCAAGTTCGGCGATTGCAGCAATCGGAATCCTCTTAGCGCCACAACTGAGCCTGTCGGCTACCCCGGCGCACATTGAAATGTTTGAGTCCTTTCTTGTAGATGGTCCCGACATTGCCGATGGAGCGAATTCTAACGTTACACTGATGGCGGCAGGGCATGATTATGATAGCCCTTCCTTGGCGGCTGCAGCGGCCGATCCTCAAATCGTATACCAACAGTATATCTCCTACTTCAACCAATTTTTCGCAAGCAATCCGGATCTGGTTGAGGTCATGTATCTGTCCGGGTTAGCCAATAGTGGATTTGGTCAACCCGGGGACGTCTCCCGCTGCCTTGCAGGGGTCACTTGCAACGTCGACTTCCACGACCCGTCAATACAAGAGTTCCTAAGTCGACTTCTTGGCTACTGGGAATTTTTGGATAGGCAAACTACATTCGAACCACAGTATGAGGCATTGCAAGATCAGAGCATCAACGTGCTCAGGCAATTTCTAGGTGGTATCCCTGGATGGAGTCCAGGAGGCACCATCGACACGTATCCCTACCTGCCTGGAACCGAGGGCCTTCCCGAAGGCCTGGCCAAGCTGCTGACCGATCTCGATGCCGGGATAAACGCCCTCGCCGAAACTCCATATTGCGGCGTTATATGTCCATTCGTCAACGCTGCCTGGGATTCCGGGAAGTGGGTCTATTACACACTGACTGGTCAACAACTGTCGGCGTGGCAGGTTGGTGCTGAAATATCGAATGACTGGAAAGATTATTTTGACGAGATACTTGGTGTTCAATATCGCGAAGACTTCTCAAACTTCTTCTCCAACTTCTTCAACCCAACCCCTGATACTTGGGTCCCTGTTATGAATGACATTGGCGAATGGGCATGGAACATTATTCAACACATAGTTCCACTGACCTAGCGCCACGCGCCCTTGGCAGTTATCGATGGTGCGCCGCGGCTATATGGCGTACGGATATGCGCGATCATGGCTATCCGTCACGGCTTGATTCCTCACCCCGGAAACGCTGCGCCGCGTAACCCTGAGCGCCCTTGGGTGGCGTCTGAGACCGTGGTCGGTGTGGACGCGATCCTCGACGAGTGCCTCGCATTGGAGCGGGGCCCAAGTGTTTGCCCAGGTGGGCTCTCCACGGTGATTGTGGAAGCGCCGCAAGCCCGATAGGCAGCTTGCAAGGTGGCGCCACAGGAAACTTCGGGCCACCGATCTCGGGGACGCGGCCGAACTTCATGTAGCGATGTGGATCCGAAATTCGACGTAAGCGTGCTCGTCACGCCCAGTGGTTCACCGGCGACCGGCCGACGTAGGACAGCCGGTTGGTGGGGCAACGACTCGGTGGCGCACGCGCATCGTCGATCAGATCGCGGTGGCCTCCGGTCTGGCGCCGGCGCAGGTGTTCGGCCCACTGGCGATGTTGGAGGTCGCCGGCCTGGTGCAGCGGCGCGACGGCAGCTGGGGGATAGCTCGCCCGAAGCGGTAGCTCGTATAGTCGGCTGGGGCAAGGCGAAAGACGGGAGACAGCGTGGCGGGACGACCAGTTCACACCTTCGAAGTTGTCCGCACCGAGCAGCTGTCGGCACATATGATTCGAGTCGTGTTGGGCGGCAACGGTTTCGACACGTTCAAGCCCAGCGTTTTCACCGATTCGTACGTCAAGGTGGTCTTTGTGCGCTATGACGTCGACGTTGCAGCGCTCCCGCAGCCGTTGACGCTGGACAGCTTCGACGGGCTGCCCGACGAGCAGCGTCCGGTGATCCGGACCCTCACGGTGCGGCGTGCGGATCCGCTCGCCCGGGAGATCGCCATCGATGTCTCCGTGCACGGTGACCACGGTGTTGTCGGACCGTGGGCAAGCAGCGCTCAGCCCGGCGATTCGGTGTACCTGATGGGTCCCGGTGGTGCCTACGCGCCCGATCCCGATGCCGACTGGCACCTGCTGGCCGGTGACGAGAGCGCGCTGCCGGCGATCGCGGCCGCGCTGGAGGCCCTGCCGGCCGGCGCAGTGGGCAAGGTGTTCATCGAAGTTGCCGGGCCCGACGACGAGATTGCGCTGGACGCGCCGGACGGGATCGAGCTGAACTGGCTGCACCGCGGGGGACGCGCGGACCTGGTAGGGCAGGAGCGGGCCGGCGATAACGCGCCGCTGATCGAGGCGGTCACCACCGCCGCGTGGCCGTCGGGCCAGGTCCAGGTGTTCATCCACGGCGAGGCCCAGGCCGTCATGCACAATCTGCGGCCCTACGTCCGCAAGGAGCGCGGCGTCGACGCCAAGTGGGCGTCGATTTCGGGTTACTGGCGGCGCGGTCGCACCGAAGAGACCTTCCGGCAGTGGAAGAAGGAACTCGCCGCCTTGGAAGGTGCAGCAGCGACAGAGGAAAAGACAGGCTAAGCCCATGGCATTCGGCGATTACCAGTTCGAGATCTACCTGCAGGGCCTGGCCGGGGTGATGCCCACGTTGCCGATGACCTACACCGAGTTGGAGGCCAAAGCCGCTGCGGCGCTTTCCCCGTCGGTGTGGTCATACGTGGCCGGCGGTGCCGGTGACGAGCGCACTCAGCGGGCTAACGTCACCGCCTTCGACGGGTGGGGTCTGATACCGCGGATGTTCGTCGGCGCCGCCGAGCGCGACTTGTCGATCGAGATGTTCGGATTGCGGCTGCCCTCGCCGGTCTTCATGGCGCCGATCGGTGTCATCGGGATCTGCGCACAGGACGGACACGGCGACTTGGCCAGCGCCCGGGCTGCGGCGGCCACCGGCGTTCCGATGATGGTGTCCACCCTCACCGCCGACCCGCTCGAGGAGGTCGCTGCCGAATTCGGTGACACGCCAGGGTTTTTCCAGCTGTACACGCCCAAAGACCGGGAGCTGGCCGCCAGCCTGGTGCATCGCGCGGAGGCCGCCGGCTACAAGGCGATCGTCGTCACCCTCGACACCTGGGTCCCGGGCTGGCGTCCCCGCGACCTGGCCACGTCGAACTTCCCGCAGCTGCGCGGGAACTGCCTGTCCAACTACTTCTCCGACCCGGTGTTCCGGGCGGGGCTGGCCCAGCCGCCCGAGGAGAATCCGCAGGCCGCCATCTTGTCCTGGATCCAGACCTTCGGCGCTCTGCTGACCTGGGATGATCTGCCGTGGCTGCGGTCGTTGACCGACCTGCCGTTGATCGTCAAGGGCATCTGCCACCCCGACGACGTGCGGCGTGCCCGGGACGGCGGTGTCGACGGAATCTACTGCTCCACGCACGGCGGTCGTCAGGCCAACGGCGGGCTGCCGGCCCTGGACTGCCTGCCGGATGTGGTGGCGGCCGCCGACGGGATGCCGGTGCTGTTCGACTCGGGCATTCGCACCGGGGCCGACATCGTTAAGGCCCTTGCGTTGGGGGCCACGGCGGTGGGAATCGGGCGGCCGTATGCCTACGGCCTGGCTCTGGGCGGAACCGCCGGAATCGTGCATGTGCTGCGCTCGCTGCTGGCCGAGGCTGACCTGATCATGGCCGTGGACGGTTATCCGTCACGGCTTGATCTCACCCCGGAAACGCTGCGGCGCGTCACCTGAGCGCCCTCGGGCGCCGTCTGAGGACGCGATTCTCGACGAGTTCGACAACTACCTCGCTTTGGAGCGGGGCCCAAGTGTGTGTCCACGCCGGCTCTCCATGGCGATTGTGGAAGCGCCGCAAGTCCGATAGGGCATCGATGCATCGTTGCTTCGAGTCGGCGCCGCACGCGCGGCGGTTGAGGGCGGCATGTGGAGTCTCACTGGGGCAACTATGTCCTCGAGCTGCGCCAAGGCGGGCGTGTTGAACAGAACGTTTGCCCGCTGCTGCCTCGCAAGGGTTCGGTGAATCACGTAGATGCTCGTTGGTATGCCGATCGCAGAGCATCGAGTATCCGCGAACGGGTCGCTTGGATCGCGAACATCTTGTCGAGGTGCGCGAGGTTCTCCTTGGCGCAGGCACGTGCTCTAGGAGAAGGATCAGAACTCAGCGCTTGGATTTGTGCGTTAGCGGCGCCGACCGTACTGACCAGCGAGACCCCGCCAACGTCCATCGTCCGGTGGTCATCGTGTATCAGCTTGAGCTTTGCCGTCATCACCATCGGGGTGGTCTCGAATGCGGGCTGGTTCTGCGGTCCGACCGTCAGAACCATCCGGTCGGCGGTACCGGCCTTTACCTCGAAACGGATCTCATTGGCGACGTTGGCCTTTGCGGGCTCCAGGTCGTTCATTGGGATCGCAAGGTGGTAACTCGCGTTGATCGACTCCGGCGCTGGTTCAGCGAAAGTGCAGTCCTGGAGCTGCTGAAAGAAGAGAACCTCGGCCTCCACTCTGGTGATGAGTGATGGCTCGCCGCCCTTGTTTTGAAGGGTGAGATCGATCGGCGTGAGCTCGATTGAACGGGTGGCCCGTTCGGAGCCGGTTATGGTGCCTTGCAGCGCTTGTTGGGTGTCGACGGTCAGTGCGGCGACCTGCAAGTCCACTGGCGGTGTTCGCATAGCCTGGTAGATCTGTGTCATCGACACCACCAGGCCGACGATGCCGACGAGTGCGCCGAGGGTGGTCCAGATTGGATTCTGCACGGCCTTTGTTAGTAACCCCTGCCTGGCATCGCGTTCCCTATCGCGTCCCGTCGGGGCAGGCGCTGCGTGCCCAATCTTGTCGACAAGAACCTCGGAAACCGCGGGAACCTCGGGAACCTCGGGAACCTCGGGAACCTCGGGAACCTCGGGCAGCGTGGCGACCGATGGCACCGGGGTTTGGTTGGGAGGGTCGTGAATGGCTGAGGGATCAAACGGCACGAGATCATCGGGAAGCCAGAACTCCCACCGGTACGGTGGTTCCTCCCAGTCCGCGGGCGGTTGCCAGCCGAGCGGAGGTGTCCAGCCCGGTTCTACGGGCCAGTTGGGGGGTGGATTGAAGCGCATGAGGTACTCCGATCACGGCAACGGGGGTGGACGGATTCTATGCAGGCACGAGGCTGATGCGGGGACTTGTCAATGGCAGTACTGCTGACGCGGGGGCGTGCCCCGGCCTTGAATAACGCACGTCCCAACGGGTCGACGGCAAAACGAGGGATCGGGGCCGGCCACGATCCGTTCGAGAAGCGAAACTCGGAGACCGCAGTCTTTGACCTAGTCGTTCTGTGCGAGGCAACTCCTCCGGGGTGAGTTGACGAAGACCGACCAGACGGCCAGCGTCGAGCCTGATTGGTGAACTGATGTCGCATCTATGTGAACTATATGTTTCACTATGCAGACTGTGGTTTCTGACTACGCTCACTCGTTTGGCAGACTAGGGGAATCGTGGACTCGTCAAAGGTCGTAGGCGCCATCAAGCACCCGGCGTGGGTTGGGGTCGGCACTTTGGCGGGCGTCCTTACATTAGTGGTGGCCGGAGTCGGCTACTTCCAAAGCGCGAACAAGGCGGGGGGACTTGAGGTCTCCGCGGTAACCGTTGAGAACGTCATCGAGTTGTCGGGAGCCGAGTTCGATGCAACAGGTCACTCATCCGAGCGATTTGTGATGGACGTCGGTGCCACACCGGTTGACGTCACGCTGAAAAACAACGGCAGGGCCGCATTAACGATCAAGAAGATCCAAGCTCAGCTGATCAACGAAGTTAGCAAGCGAGATAGCTATGTCAAGAACTGCGCGTTTAGTGGTGGCGGACCTGCCGCAATCACCGCTGAGTACGCACTGAGCCTGCCGGTCGATTCGAGCGGGGAGCTAACGAAGCAGCCGGCGCTTACCGACACGGAATTCAAGATCGAACCTGGGAGCGTGGAACGGCTGTCGGTCACGATCGGCCCCGGAGAGGACTCGTTCTACAGCCTGCGGGTCATCGAAGTGGGGCTGCGATTGATCCAGGACGATAACCAAGAGGTCAACCTTCCAAACATCGTGCTCATCACCCCCCAGAATCACGTCCAGGAAGCCATCGAGATGGCCAACAGCGGCGATATGTACCGGAAATGTTTGGAAACCAGCATTGCGACGTTGGATGACGCTCTGAAGATCGACGGTGTTCACTCGGCGGCTCTCACTGAGCTGCGCGACGCATACCAAGCCGCGCTGCCGAGGTCTCGGTGACTGCCAAGCAGCTTTGCTGCTGAATCCGGGGCGTTGGCCAGGTCGTTCGATGCCCGAACGAATACGTTCATTCATCTGACTACATCGTGGAATCCGGACGGTCACTGGATCACTGACGGCGCGCTCCTGTCCGCCGCCGACGGTGGGGAACCGCCACACCGCCCGATCTGAAAGGACTACACACACCCATGCCGAACGGCGCTGCGCGGACGCCCGCTGAGATCGCAGCAGTTAGTGCGCATTTAGAGGCAAAAGGCGGCATCTGGACTGCTATGCCTCCGGATTACACCGACTTCTCGCGGGACCAGCTCCTGAAGAACCTTTCCGATGTCGCGATCGCGGTCGGTATGGAAACCGATGCCGACCCCGCTGCCATCTCCCGTGCCCACGAGAAAAATCAGGACTTCGTAGAAAGGTCATTCGACTACTTCGAAGGCACCCGCACGGTCGGCCGGCCGATCGCGCGTGCGTTCTGTGTGCCGATGCGCTCGTCGCGCCACGATCAGGCCAATGCGAGCGAGTCAACGCCATTCACGCCTCTGCTGGATCCGGTTAGGTTCGGGGTCGATTCAGACAAGCGGATGCGGGGGATGTATGGGCTTCCGCCTACGGTGCTCGATACCTACACTCGAAGCAGTCTCGACGAAGAAAGTGGCGCTCTGGTCTTGGTGCCCATGTACAGCGATATGCTTACGGATCTTTGGCCTGACCGCAGCGACGCGCAACAGGCAGTGGCGATGGCAACGGCTGCAGCGTTTGTGCTCAAAGAGACAACTCTATTCGCCCATCACCGATTAGGTGCCAAAGTTCTAGGTCTCGGCGCCATTCTTCCGCATCCCACTATTACTAATTTCGGTCAGCGACTGCGCGAATTTGACGGAATGGCCGACCTTGTCACCACTACCGGGCATGGCGGTACGGTCTCCATGATTGTTGAGACAGTCAAGAAAGTCATGTACGAGACTCGAACCGAATCCTTTGGCAGGATCGGAGTCATAGGCGGGGCCGGCTCGATCGGGATGTCAGCTACGGTGGCATTGCTGCACGCATTCGACGACTACATCATCCACAGCCACGACCGAAGACATCTCGATCTGAGTGCGCACGAGGCCATGCGAGACCGGGTAACGATTGAGGACAGCTCGGCCGAAGTGCTTCGAGCAACCAATATCATCGTTACGGCAGTAACCGGATCTATCGACCTGGATAATGAAGAATACGATGGCATTGACTTGACCGGCAAGGTCATTATTGATGACAGTCAGCCTGGCTGCTTCGACAAAGAGCAGGTCGAGGAACGCGGTGGCAAACTGCTCTGGGTCGTCGGCGAAGACGGCAGCGACAGTCACTTCATAACCCGCGATGGCCTCTACACTGACGGCACGCCCTACAACTACGGGAATACTTCCGGCCTGTACGGTTTTCATGCTGAGTTCGCCTGCGGTCAAGAAGCGGCGGTTATTGCCAAATACGGTGCCTACGACCGGGCAATCGCAGGTCCGGTAACTCCTGAAAGTGCCCAAAGGATTAGCACGTTATTTTCCGAGGCCGGTGTCCGAGTCGCACCATTTCAGGCGTATGGTCAGCCTGTATCGTTCGACTGAGGGGCGGGGAGAAGATCAATCCGGTCCAAGTTTCGGAAGGAATCGGTTGATTGCCCCGCTGAGAAATAGATGGCCCATCCTCGGTTTTGCGCAGCAGGGCGCGTCGGATATCGGATGAGATAGTTGACAAATTTCGAGGAGATGCCGGCAACAATTTAGCGGGTTTCGAGCCGCATTATTACCCGTACTAGGACGAATTGGGGTAGGAGGGGCTCGCTCGGCAGGGTGTTGCCAAGATGCCTATCCTTCGTTACCTTGAGTGTCATTCTCAGAACCGAAGTCGATGAAAGCATGCATGAAGCGGACTCTAAGATGCCAGTCTTCCTGCCGATTGGCCTGTGGACTTTTGGTGGGGGCGTTGGATAGGCGAGGATGAGCTTTTTGGGTGCGGGGGCGTTTGGGCGGCTGTGGGTGCCGTTGGTGGTGGTTGTGGCAGTCACGCTGGGTGGTTTTGTGGTCTGGCGGCTGCACGGGATGTTCGGTGGTGAGCCGCAGGGCGGCATGGTCGTAGGGCGGGCTGAGGAGATCGTGCCGCTGAGCCGGAAACGCGTGACGTATGAGCTATTCGGGCCGCCGGGAACCGCAGGGCAGGTCAGCTATCTAGACGATAGGGCGCGGTCGCAGCGGGTGGTGTTCACGGATCTGCCGTGGTCGTATTCGCTGGTTACGGACTCGCCAGCGGTCTTTGCCCATGTGGTGGCGCAAGGTGACGGCGATGTTCTGGGCTGCCGGATTGTGGTCGACGGTGTGATCAAAGATGAGCAGTTGGTCGATGCGGCTCGTGCTCAGGTGTCGTGTTTGGCCAAGTCGGCGTGAGCAGCGGGGCGGGGTCGTCGCGGTTCGCGCGGGTGTTGTACCGGTTTCCGGTGCCGATCATTGTGGGCTGGCTGCTGCTCACCGTGGCGGTCAATGTGGTGGTTCCTCCATTGGAGGTGGTGGGGAACCAGAACTTAGCTTCGCTGACGCCTCAAGATGCACCATCGATGGTGGCGATCAAGCAGATGGGGCGGGTGTTTGGGGAATTCGACTCCGACGGCATGGCGATGCTCGTGCTGGAAGGTCAACAGGAGCTCGGAGACGTCGAACACCGTTACTACGATGGGCTAATTCGGGCGCTGGAGGCGGATACCGTCCACGTTGCCCATGTGCAGAACTTTTGGGGTGATCTGACCACTGCGGCCGGCGCGCAAAGCGCCGACGGCAAGGCCGCCTACACGCAGGTCCATATCGCCGGCGACCAGGGCAGCACATTGAGCAACGAATCGGTCAGCGCGATCCGCGACATCGTAGGACGCTCGGATCCGCCACCCGGACTGGGTGTCTACGTCACTGGACCGGCGCCCTTGGAAGCGGATATGGATACCGCGGGCGACAAGTCCATGACGAAGATGACGGTGATCACCGTCGCGGTCATCACACTCATGCTGCTGATCGTCTACCGGTCGATCATCACAACGCTGCTGGTGCTGGCGTTGGTATTCATCGAATTATCCGCGGGACGCGGGGTTGTCGCGATTTTCGGCTACCACCACGTTGTCGGTTTGTCGATTTTCGTCGTCACGGTGCTGACCCCGTTGGCGATCGCGGCAGGCACCGATTACGCGATTTTTTTGGTGGGCCGGTATCAAGAGGCGCGTCAAGCTGGCGAAGATCGACAGACCGCGTTCTACAGCACCTATCGCGGTGTAGCCCACGTGATCGCGGGATCTGGGTTGACGGTTGCCGGGGCGATGGTCTGCCTGCGTCTGACGCGGTTGAACTACTTCAGCTCGATGGGCATCCCGTGTGCGATCGGTTTGCTGGTGGTGTTGGCGGCGGCGCTGACCCTGGGGCCGGCAATTCTGGTCCTCGCCAGCCGATTCGGCCTGTTGGAGTCCAAACGGCCGATGCGGACCCGCGGGTGGCGGCGGTTGGGGACGGCGATCGTGCGCTGGCCGACGCCGATCCTGGTGTGCTCGTTGGCCGTGACAATGATCGGTTTGCTAGCGCTGCCGGGATACCGCACCAGCTATGACAGCAGGCATTACGTCCCCGCTGGTCTGCCGTCCAACATCGGGTACGCGGCCGCCGAACGGCATTTCACCGCTGCCCGGATGAACCCCGACCTGCTGATGGTGCACGCCGACCACGACATGCGTAACCCGGCCGACATGCTGGTGTTGGAGAGAATCGCCAAGAACATCTTCAGGCTGCCCGGGATCGCGCGCGTGCAGGCCATCACCCGGCCGTTGGGAGCGCCGATCGAGCACAGTTCGATTCCCTTCCAGGTCGGCATGCAGGCGGTGCCGATCACCCAGAACCTGGCGTTCCTCAACGACCGCCTGGCCGACATGCGCACCATGACCGACGATCTGGGCGTCATGATCGTCCACATCGAGCGGATGTATGAACTGATGGTCCAGCTCAACGACATTACACACCGCACTGTCGGCGACACCGAGGATATGGCCGCGGTCACCACCGAGATCCGGGACCTGCTCGCGGTCTTCGACGATACTTGGCGGCCGGTTCGCAACTATTTCTATTGGGAACCGGGCTGTTTCAACATCCCGCTGTGCCAGTCGCTGCGGTCGAGCTTCGATGCGCTCGATGGAGTCGATCGGCTCACCGAGCAGGTCGAGACGATGCTCGGCGATCTAGAGCAGATGGATGCGTTGATGCCGCAGCTGCTCAGTCAGCTGCCGCCGACCATCAGCATCGCCAAGTCGATTCGCGGCACGGCCATGGCAATGTACGCGACGTTCTCGTCGATGATCACCCAGATGGAGCGGATGACCGACACCGGAAACGCCATGGGCCAGGCCTTCGATGACGCGCGCAACGACGACTTCTTCTACCTGCCGCCCGAGGCGTTCGACAACCCAGACTTTCAAAGGGGGATGGCCCTGCTGATGTCGCCCGATGGTGCTGCGGCGCGGTTCATCATCACCCACGACGTCGACCCCTCCACACTGGAAGGCATCTCCCACGTCGACGCCGAAATCAATGCCGCGCGCGAGTCGGTCAAAGGCACACCACTTGCCGGTGCGCACTTCTCTCTCGCCGGCACTGCAGCGATGTACAAAGATATCCAGAATGCGTCGCGCTATGACCTGATGATTGCCGTCATCGCCACCATAGTCTTGATCTTCGTGGTGATGCTCATTATCACTCGCGCACTCGTGGCGGCCTTCGTCATCGTCGCCACCGTGGTGTTGTCACTGGCCGCCTCATTCGGCCTGTCCGTACTGCTATGGCAGCACCTTCTCGGAACCGACTTACACTGGATGACTCTGGTATTTGCCATCATTATCTTGCTCGCGGTCGGATCGGACTACAACCTGCTGCTGGTCGCACGGCTCAAAGAAGAGCTTCCAGCCGGGATCAACACCGCCATCATCCGGGCGATGGGTGGAACCGGGGGAGTCGTCACGGCAGCCGGCTTGGTCTTCGCCTTCACCATGGCCTCGATGATCACCAGCGACCTGCGATCGATCGGCCAAATCGGCATCGCCATCGGACTCGGACTGCTGTTCGACACTCTCATCGTCCGCGCACTCATGACGCCATCAATCGCCGCCAAATTAGGTCATTGGTTCTGGTGGCCCATGAATTCGCGAAGGCACTATCACCACTACGCCCAATTCGACGTTCGCCCACGATCGACCGTGAGATTCTGAAGTTCGAATCGCCTCTAAGCGGTGGTCGGACTGTCCGCAAATCATTGCAGGCTATCCGGATCCATCGGTGGCTCGCTTTCGTTGGCGGCTGGGGACCGCCGAGATCGTGCACGTGCTGCGCTCGTTGTTGGCCGAAGCCGACTTGATCATGGCAGTGGACGGCTATCCGTCACGGCTTGATCTCACCCCGGAAACGCTGCGGCGCGTCATCTGAGGAGCTCGGGCACCGTCTGAGACCGTGGCCGGTGTGGACGCGATTCTCGACGAGTTCGACGAGTACCTGGCTTTGGAGCGGGGCCGGTCCGACCACACCCGGCGCGCCTACCTCGGCGACCTGCGATCGCTGTTCGGGTTCCTGGCCGAGCAGGGGCATACCGGTATCGAAGACCTGAGCCTTCCACTGCTGCGCAGCTGGCTGGCCGCGCAGGCCGGTGCCGGTGCCGCCCGCAGCACACTGGCGCGCCGCACGTCGACGGTCAAGACCTTCACCGCGTGGGCGGCGCGGCGCGGACTGCTGGCATCAGATCCCGGTGCGCGGCTGCAGCTGCCGAAGGCGCGCCGGACGCTGCCGGCGGTACTGCGCCGAGACCAGGCGCACGACGCGATGACTGCCGCCAAATCCGGTGCGCAACAGAATGATCCTCTTGCTTTGCGGGACAGGCTGATCGCCGAGTTGCTTTACGCGACCGCGGTGCGGGTCAGCGAACTGTGTGGCCTTGATATCGACGACGTGGACAGCTCACGACGGGTGTTGCGGGTGGTGGGCAAAGGCAACAAGCAACGCACGGTGCCATTCGGGGAGCCCGCCGCCGAAGCGCTGCAGGCATGGCTCACCCGCGGGCGCCCGCCGCTGGCGACGGTGGATTCCGGACCGGCGCTGCTGCTCGGCGCGCGCGGCGGGCGCCTCGATCCGCGTCAGGCCCGCACCGTGGTGCACCAGACCGTCGCCGCGGTCGGGGGAGCGCCGGATATGGGACCGCACGGGCTGCGCCATACGGCGGCCACCCATCTGTTGGAGGGTGGGGCGGACCTGCGGATCGTGCAGGAACTGCTGGGTCACTCCAGCCTGGCCACCACTCAGCTGTACACCCATGTCACGGTCGCCCGGCTGCGTGCCGTGCACGATCAGGCCCACCCGCGGGCATGACGGCGCGATCAAGTGTCGAACTGGCGTCGGGACGGGTCTCCTACCTCGATTTTCGTCCCGACAATCCAGCTTTCTCAGCGGCCGGCACCGTGGTGCTGCTGCACGGCGGCGGCGTGGACAACGCGTCGCTGTCCTGGGACGAGATCGGTCCCCGGTTGGCGGCGGAGGGCTACCGCGTCATCGCCCCAGATCACCCCGGCTTCGGCCAGAGCCCGCCGCCGCCGTGGCGGTTAACCCAGGAACGGCTGGTCGGCTACGTCGGGGAGTTCGTCGACGCGCTGGCCCTCGACCGCTATGTCGTCGGCGGGCTGTCGCTCGGGGGCGGAATGGCCCTCGGCCATGCTTTGCGGCGGCCCGAGCAGACATCCGGGGTGATGCTGCTGGGCAGTTACGGGCTGATGTCGCGAGTCTCCGACGGGCCGCTGGCCGGTGTGCGACAGGGCTTGACGTGGGCGATGCTTCGCAGTGGAGCGCTCGCGCTCGTGGGCCGCCTTACGGCCCGCAGCCCGGCGGTGTTGGCGTGGAGCGTCAAGACCGCGCTGATTCGCGACCCCGCTCGACGCACCCCCGAACTGATGGCTGAGGTGACGGCGGCGGTGCAGCAGGACTCCGGCGTCTTCGAACAATGGCAGCGCGATGAGGTCAGCTGGAACCGGCTCAAGACCGATTACACCCCGAGACTGTCGGCACTGCGGTGCCCGGTGCTGATTATTCACGGCGACAAGGACACTGGTGTTCCGGTGGCACGCGCCCGCGCCGCAGCCCGACTCATCCCGGGTGCCCGGCTCGTGGTCCTTCCAGGTGCCGGCCACTGGGTGCAGCGGGACCGTCCGGCCGAAACGCTGGCCGCTATGACGGAGTTTCTGGCTCGGACCGGCTGACCTCAGCCCGGCGCCACCGGCTTGAGCCGGATCGGTGTCGAGGCCAGCAGTCCCAACGGATCGACATAATCGGCCCGCGACGCCGGTCCCCACATCGCGCCCCAGTGCAGGCAAGCAGCGCACCCAGGGTGGCCGGGCTCCAACGTGCCGATCACCGATCCCGCGGCCACCAGCTGACCGATCCGGACTGACGCGGACACCGGCTGGTAGCTGGTGCGCAACCCCCCGGGATGGGCCAGCGACACCACCGGCTGCCCACCGGAACGCCCGGCGAACACCACCGTCGCCGCACCGGCGGCATACACCGGTTGGCCCGGTGCCCCGGCCAGGTCCACGCCCCGGTGGCCGCGCTGCCAATCCGGGCGCGGCGCGTCGAATTGCCGCACCACCACCGGGCGCGGCCGCAGCGGCCACTGCAGCCGAATCGTGTCCCCGCGCGCCGGCGCGGCCAGCAAAAAACCGCCGACCAGCAACAACGCCACGCATCGCATGCGCCTAGTGCACCCCGGCAGCCCCGAATCCGGCCAGTCACCGCTGTGGACAAAGCACCTGGTTCATGGGGCGGTTCCAGCTTCGCCTCTCCTTCGTCGAGGCTCGCTAAACCACCCGTTCGGACCGTGTAAACTCATCTGCGCAGTTCGCGTATGCGGACTGACTTCGCGTGCCTGCACCACAACCGGATGCCGGGTGGTCCCCGACAGGGGTCCGGCATCTCAGCAGGCACCAGGGCCCGGCCTCACCCGACGCCGGGCGACAACCGACACCAAGAAAGCTGGGTAGAACCATGGCCGTAGTGACCATGAAGCAGCTGCTCGACAGCGGCGCCCACTTCGGGCATCAGACCCGTCGTTGGAATCCCAAGATGAAGCGGTTCATCTTCACCGACCGCAACGGCATCTACATCATCGACTTGCAGCAGACGCTGACGTTCATCGACAAGGCGTACGAGTTCGTCAAGGAGACCGTCGCGCACGGCGGGTCCATCATGTTCGTCGGCACCAAGAAGCAGGCCCAGGAATCGGTCGCGGCCGAGGCCACCCGGGTCGGAATGCCGTACGTCAACCAGCGCTGGCTGGGCGGCATGCTCACCAACTTCTCCACCGTGCACAAGCGCCTGCAGCGCCTCAAGGAACTCGAGGCCATGGAGCAGACCGGCGGCTTCGAGGGACGCACCAAGAAGGAAATCTTGATGCTGACCCGTGAGAAGAACAAGCTGGAGCGCAGCCTCGGCGGTATCCGCGACATGGCCAAGGTGCCGTCGGCCGTCTGGGTCGTCGACACCAACAAGGAGCACATCGCCGTCGGCGAGGCCCGCAAGCTGGGCATCCCGGTCATCGCGATCCTGGACACCAACTGCGACCCCGACCTGGTCGACTACCCGATCCCGGGCAATGACGACGCGATCCGCTCGGCGGCTCTGCTGACCAAGGTCATCGCCTCCGCGGTGGCCGAGGGGCTGCAGGCCCGGGCAGGTCAGGGCAACGGCGAGGGCAAGGCTGCGGCCGAAGCGGTTGAGCCGCTGGCCGAGTGGGAGCAGGAGCTGCTGGCGGGCGCCACCACGTCTGCACCCGACGCCGAAGCCGGCGCCGAAACCACCACCGACGCATCGTAGGAAAGGCACACACAGTGGCGAACTACACCGCTGCCGACGTTAAGCGGCTTCGGGAACTCACCGGCTCAGGCATGATGGACTGCAAGAACGCGCTGGCCGAGAGTGACGGCGACTTCGACAAAGCCGTCGAGGTGCTGCGCATCAAGGGCGCCAAGGACGTCGGCAAGCGCGCCGAGCGTGCCACCGCCGAAGGTCTGGTCGCCGCCAAGGACGGCGCCCTGATTGAGCTGAACTCCGAAACCGACTTCGTCGCCAAGAACGACGAGTTCAAGTCGCTCGCCGACGAGGTCGTCACCGCCGCCGCGGCGGCCAAGACCTCCGATGTCGAGGAGCTCAAGAGCGCCAAGATCGGTGACCGCACCGTCGGTGAGGCCATCGAGGCGCTGTCGGCCAAGATCGGCGAGAAGCTCGAACTGCGCCGCGTCGCCTACTTCGACGGCACCGTGGAGACCTACCTGCACAAGCGGGCCTCCGACCTGCCGCCGGCCGTGGGCGTGCTGGTGGAGTACTCCGGCTCGGACAAAAACGCGGCCCACGCGGTCGCGCTGCAGATCGCCGCGCTCAAGGCCAAGTACCTGACCCGCGACGACGTTCCCGCCGACCTGGTGGCCAACGAGCGCCGCATCGCCGAAGAGACGGCCAAGGAGGAGGGCAAGCCCGAGGCTGCCCTGCCCAAGATCGTCGAAGGCCGGGTCACCGGCTTCTTCAAGGACGTCGTGCTGCTGGAGCAGTCGTCGGTGTCGGACTCGAAGAAGAGCGTCAAGGCGCTGCTCGACGAGGCCGGCGTGACCGTGACCCGCTTCGTGCGGTTCGAGGTCGGCCAGGCCTAGTCCCCGTCGTACGAAAATCACCGCCAGCGCCCGTCAATCGGGCCTGGCGGTGATTTTCGTTTGGGCCTCACGGACCCGCCTGGTCCGTCGGATAGTGTCACCGACATGCAACATGTGCACGCCTTCGGCGACGACGCGCTCGGTGACTCGGACACGGTCGGCCTGGTCGAACGACTCCGATCGGGCGAGGTGTCGCCCGCCGAGCTGGTCGACGCTGCGATCGCGCGCACCGAAGCGGTCAATCCGCAGCTGAACGGCCTGGCCTATCGGGCGTTCGACCGGGCCCGGGATGCCGCCCGGCACGGTGCACCTGCCGGCCGCGCCGGGTACTTCCAGGGCGTCCCGACGTTCATCAAGGACAACGTCGACGTCGCCGGGATGCCGACCATGCAGGGCACCGACGCCTGGCAACCGCACCCAGCCGCGGCCGACGGCGACTTCGCCAAGCTCTACCTGAACACCGGGCTGATCGCGCTGGGCAAGACCCAGTTGAGCGAGTTCGGATTCAGTGCATCGGCCGAGCATCCGCGGATCGGCGCCGTACGCAACCCGTGGAACACCGACTACACCGCGGCGGCGTCGTCGTCGGGATCGGCGGCATTCGTTGCCGCCGGGGTGGTGCCGATCGCGCATGCCAACGACGGCGGCGGGTCCATCCGCATTCCCGCGGCCTGCAACGGACTGGTCGGGCTCAAGCCGTCGCGGGGCCGGCTGCCGCTGGACAAGGACCTGCGTGCCATGCCGGTGCGGATCGTCTTCAACGGTGTGGTGACCCGTTCGGTACGTGACACCGCCGCCTTTTACGCAGAAGCGGAACGGATTTGGCGCAACACCAAGCTGCCGCCGATCGGTGATGTCCGGGCACCGAGCGCCCAGCGGCTGCGGGTGGGGGTGATCACTCGGTCGATCGCGCGCGAGACGTCGGCGGAGATGCGCGAGCTGACCTTGAAGACCGCGGCGCTGCTCGAGGAACTGGGTCACCGCGTCGAGTATCTCGACCGGCCACCCGTACCGGCGTACGTCATCGACGACTTCCTGCTCTACTGGGCGTTTTTGGCGACCGCATTGGTCAAGGGCGGGCGGCGGATGTTCGGCCCCACCTTCGACCGCACCCGGTTGGACAACCTGACACTGGGGCTGGATCGCCACGCCACCCGCCACCTCTACCGGCTGCCGCTGGCGGTTGCCCGGCTGGCGGCCGTGCGCCGGCGGCACACCTCACGGCTGTACGGCGACTACGACGTCGTGCTCACTCCGACGCTCGCCCACGAGACCCCGCGGGTGGGCCACCTGGACCCCACGGCCAGCTATGAGCAGGTCATCGACCGGCTGATGGACTGGGTGGCGTTCACGCCGCTGCAGAACGCCACCGGTGAACCGGCGATCTCGCTGCCGCTGGCCGAGTCCGCGGCCGGGTTGCCGGTCGGCATGATGTTCAGCGCCCCTCTCGGGCAGGACGCCCGGCTGTTGGAGCTGGCCTACGAACTGGAGGCCGCGAAGCCCTGGCCGACGATCGCCGCCCGGGCCTGACTAGTCACTCCGCGCCGATTCGCTCCAACATCTGCCGCAGCCGGTGCTGCTCGGCCGCGCTCAGCGCAGCCAGCACACGACTGTCGGCGACGCGCACGGCGTCCTCGGCCTGTTTCAGCAGATTCCGACCGGCCTCGGTCAAGTTCGCCGGCAGTGCGCGCCCGGACGGCACCGACTCCGGGCGGCTCACCGCGCCGCGGTTCTCCAGCCGGTGCAGCACGGTGTTCATGGCCTGCGGGGTGACGCCGGTGTGGCGGGCCAGCTCGGCGCTGGAGAGTCCGGGACGCAGCAACAATGCCCGCATGCAGACGAATTCGGGCAAGGTCAGCCCCAGCGGTCCGAGTACCGCGGTCACCTGCGGGCGCAGCGCCGAGCTGACCCGGTACAGCAGATAGCCCAGCGGAGCACCGTCCACGTCATCCATGTCAAATATCCTGACATACCAGGGTCTCTGCGCTGAGCTGCTGGCTATAGATCGTTTCCCGCGTAGGACAGGTTGAAGCTCTTATTGGTCAGCGGGAAGTCCGGGACGATGGTGTCGGCCATCGACACCGGCAGTGCGGGCCAGTTGAACCAGGACGGGTCGACGATCTTGGCGCGGGTGACGACGCCGTCGGCCCCGATCTCCACCCGGTGCACGATGGTGCCACGCCAGCCCTCGACGATGCCGACCCCGCGGCGAGGTCCGGTCGCTGCCGGAACCGGCTGCCGGACTTCGATCGGGCCAACGTGATTGTCGATCAGGTTGCGGCACAGGGCGACTGACGCCGCGAACTCATCGCGGCGAATGGTGTAGCGGGCGAGCACATCGCCGGCGCTCGCCGTCGCCTCGGTGACCGGCAGCTCGGTGGTCGGGTGGTCGAGGCGAGCGTCGGTGACAATCCCGCTGGCCCGGGCCACATAACCCAGGGTGCCCATCGCCACGGCGTCGTCGCGGTGCAATACCGAGGTGCCGGCGAACCGGTCGTAGATCACCGAGTTACCCAACGTCAGCTCGGCGATCTCGGCGACGTCATCAGCCAGGTCCTGCAGCCGGTCCGGGGAGGGAAGCTCTTGCAGCACAACGCCTCCGGGCCTGACCGCCCCGCGCAACAGCCGGTGTCCGGTCACCTGCGCGTTGATCCGCAGCGCAAGTTCGCGGACGCGCTGGGCGTGTGCGTTGGCCAGGCCGAAGCCCACATCGTTGGCCAGGGCGCCCAGGTCGGCGGCGTGGTTGTAGAGCCGCTCGAGCTCGACGAGCAGAGCGCGCAGCCGGTGCACCGGATCGGGCAGCTCGACATCGAGGGCGTCTTCGACGGCCAGGCTGTGCGCGAGCGCGTGGCCGGCGGAGGTGTCACCGCTGATTCGTTCGGCCAGGTCGACCGCCCCGACCGCGGCGCGGCCCTGAAAGAGCCGCTCGATTCCGCGGTGCACGAACCACAGTCGCGCCTTGAGTCGTAACACCGACTCGCCGACGACCGAGAACCGGAAGTGGCCCGGCTCGATCAGGCCGGCGTGTACCGGGCCGACCGGGATCTCGTAGACCCCGGCGCCGTCCACGGTCAGGAAGGGAAAGTGGTCCGTAGCAACGAATTCTCCAGGCGGCTCGGCGTCGTTGCGCATCGGATGCCAACCCTGCGGCCAATGCGCGTGTCGCACCAGGCGGCGAGGTTGCGGATGATCGACCGGGGTGATCCCGTACAGATCGAGCATCTCGCGCTCGAATCGGCCGGCCTGAAAAGACAACCGGGCCAGCGAAGGGATCTCCGGGTTGTCCGCCGCAACGGTCAGGGTGAGCTCGGTACGGCGGTCCGGGCGGCCGGCCAGGAACAGGTACACCACCCGCAGGGTGTCGCCGTCGTCGTGGGCGGCCATCAGGGCGAGCCGGAACCCGTCGGCGAACAGGGCGGTGGCCGCGCCGACGAGTTGACCAGCGGTGACCGGCTGTTCGCGGGTGATCGGATTCATCAGCGGACTCCGAGTTGGCTTGCGGCGACTGCGAACAAGTCGGACAGCGGGCCCGCGGTGACTCCCAGGGCGAGCGAGGCCAGCACCCCGGCCACCAGGGCGCCCGCAACCGTCACCGGAACCCGGATCGCCGGACTGCCGGTGTCCGGGGTGCCCAGCAGCATCCGGCCGGTGTTGCGCAGCAGCGCGGCGAACGCCACCACCAGCGCCACCAGTGCCAGGCCGAGCGCCCATGCCAGCCGGGCGTCGGCCAGCGACATCGCGATCGCGACCTCGCTGGCGAACATCGCGAACGGCGGCAATCCGAGCAGGACCACCATTCCGGCCGCGAACGCGCCACCGATCAGCCGCGACCTGCCGAGCACCGCGGTGATCTCGCCGATGGCGGTCGTACCGTGGGCGGCCTGCAACTGCCCGCCGGCCAGGAACAACACCGTCTTACCGACACCGTGAGCCAGCACATGCAGCAGCAGGGCGGCGATCGCCAGCCGGGTGCCGGCGGCCGCGGCAACCGCGATCAACCCCATCGTCTCCATCGATGAATAGGCCAGCATCCGTTTGAGATCGGTCGTGACGGTGAGCAGCAGCGCCGCGATCAGCAGCGTCACCAAGCCGGCGGCCAACAGTGCGGTCCGCAGAAAGGCCGGGCCCACCGCGGCATCGATGATCGGCTTGATCCGGATCAGCACCGAGAATGCGACGGAGAGCAGCACCCCGCTCATCAACGCCGAAACCGGCGCCGGGGCCTGGCTGTGCGCATCGGCGAGCCAGGTGTGAAACGGCGCCAGGCCCATCTTGGCTCCGTAGCCGATCAGCAGCAGTGCGCCCGCCAACCGGGCCACCGCCGGGTCGAGTCCACCGGCGTGGGCGGCAAGCACGTCGAGGTCCAACGCGTCCTCACCGCTCGCCCCGGCATGCAGCGCGGCGAAGTGCAGCAACACGGTGCCCAGGAACGCGATCGTGATGCCCACCGAACACACCATGACGTACTTCCAGGTGGCCTCCAGGGCGGACCGGCTGCGGTGGTGCCCGACCAGAAACGCAGTGACCACTGTGGTGGCCTCCACCGCGATCCACACCACGCCGATGTTGTTGGCCGACACCGCCAGAGCCATCGCCGCCAAGAACGCCGGAGTCAGGATGCCGTACAACCGCGCACCGCGCTCGTCGGTGTGCCCGCGAGCCAGTTCGGCGTCGATGTAACCGATGCTCGCCCAGGTGGCCAGGCTGCCGACGACCCCGATGACGATCAGCATGGTCACCGACAGGGCATCGGCACGCAGCAGGCCGTTCAATGCCAGATGCGCGTGGTCGCCGACCTGAAAACCCAGGGCGACACCGCATCCGAGGATCACCCACGCCGACACCACCGTGAGGCCGGCACTGAGCCGGCGCCAGCCGAGCGCCACCGAGCACAGCGCTGCCAACACCGGTGCCAGCAGCGGAAGCAGGATCAGAAGTGTCATCAGTCGCGTAGCTCCCGCAGCAGGTCCAGGTCCACGCCGCCAAAGGCGTTGCGCAGCTGTCCCGTCAGCACTCCGAGCACGATCAAGACGAACAGCACATCGAGCGAGGCGCCGAGCTCGACGATCAGCGGGACGCCGGCGGTGAGCAGGAACGCGGTCGCGGCGATCCCGTTGTCCAGCATCAGCAGCCCGACCGTCTGGGAGATGGCGTGGCGGCGGGTCGCCATGATGAATAGCGCGATCAGCACCGTCGCGATGGCCGCCGGGGCGGCGTTGGTCGACGTGCTGGGCGCCAGCGCGACCACGGGTTGGGCGATGGTGAACGCCGCGACCACCAGCGCGGTGACCATCAGCAGCGAGGCGGTGGTGCTGACCAGGGGAGCGGACTCACGGCGTTCTTGGCGTTCGGCGCCCAATGCCCGGTGGAGCAGCCATGGCAGCAGTACCGCACGTACCGCCAGCACGCCGAGGCCCACCAGGAGCAGGGCCCGATCGTGTTCGTGCGCACCACGAATCATCGGGATGGCGGCCAGCGCGACGCCTTGGGCGACGAGCAACCGGCGCACCACCACCGACAGGTCCCGGTGCCAGACGGCCAGCACCGCGGCCAGCAGCACGCCACCGGCAGCCAGGTCCAGCATGTTGACGTAGTTCACCCACCCGCTCCTGTGAAGAAGTTCGCCGCCGTCACGGCCAGCAACGCCAGCACGAAGGACCCGGCGAGTAATTCGGGCACCCGAAACAGTCGCAGCTTGGCGAGGAATACCTCCACGGCGGCCATGACTGCGGCCAGCACGGCCACTTTGAGCGCGATCGCGCCGGCGCCGACGATCACGTCGAGCGCACTGGGGTCCGCGCCCGCGATGCCCCAGGGAAAGAACAGATTGGCCAGCAGCGCCAGCAGCACGGTCAGCCGCATGCCGCTGGCCCACTCGACCATGGCCAGCTTGGGGCCGGCATATTCGAGCACCATGGCCTCGTGCACCATGGTCAGCTCCAGATGGGTGGACGGGTTGTCCACCGGTAGTCGGCCGGTCTCGGCGACGATCACGATGACCAGCGCGACGAATGCCAGCGCGCTCGCCAGTGAGATCACCTGACCGGGATGCTCGCTGGTGTAGCCGACGATGGCCCCCAGGTTGGCCGAGTTCGCCGGGATCGACAGCCCGAATACGGCAACCAGGATGGTCGGTTCCACCAGCGCCGCGATGGTGATCTCGCGGCTGGCGCCCATGCCACCGAAGGCCGTCGCGGTGTCGATGCCGGCCAAGGTCAGGGCCACCGTGCCCAGGAACAGCAGGCCCACGACCGTGATCAGGTCGGCGATCGGGTCCAGCGGCGAGCCGGTCGCCACCAGGGGAGCGGTGGCGACGATGACCAGCGTGGTGGCGGCCAGGGCGGCCGGTGCCGCGGCGAACACCCAGGTGGTGCCGAGCGGCTTGAGGTTCTGCTTGCCCAGCAGTTTGCGGATATCACGCCATGGTTGCCAGATCCCGGCACCGGTGCGGCCCTCGGCGCGGGCCCGGACCTGACGCGTCAGGCCGATGACCAGTGGGGCGCCGGCGATGACACCGGCGACCTGCACGAAGCCCGCTAGGTAAGCCATCAGGTTCATCGCGCCACCAACATGGCGATCAGCACTCCCACCGCGCCGTAGGCCAGGTAGAGGTGCACGCTGCCGGTGTGGGCGCGGCGCACCAGTTGCGCGGCGGCGGCCACGCCCTGAAGCAGCGGGGCATACCAACGGTCTTCGACGACGTCGGCCACCCGCGCCCGGTAGGCGATCCGGTCCACGTAATAGCTCGACGGAGCCTGCCGAGTCACCTCGACGGCGGCGTCGGTGTGCAGCACATCGTCGAAAACCTGCTGCAGCGGTTGGGCGAACGACGTCGCGGTGTATTGCATGCGTGCGCTCAGTTCGTCTGCGCCGCAGGCCCACAGCGGCACCGTGGCGGTGCTCGGGCGCGCACGCGCCCGCCAGCGTGAACCGATCAGGACCACCACGACGGCGGCCGCCAGAACGACGGCCAGTAGGCCCGGGGACATGGACGCGTCCAGCCCGGGA
Source organism: Mycolicibacter heraklionensis (assembly GCF_019645815.1). Classification (NCBI taxonomy): domain Bacteria; kingdom Bacillati; phylum Actinomycetota; class Actinomycetes; order Mycobacteriales; family Mycobacteriaceae; genus Mycobacterium; species Mycobacterium heraklionense. Next base: position 3,142,280 of record NZ_CP080997.1, on the reverse strand, counting down.
ATGCGCAGGTAGGTTCCGAGCGCCGGGGCTGCTCCCGACACCGGCAGCGTCTCGAGCGCCCGGTGCAACAGCGGGCCCACGGTCCCCGGTGCGACGGCCAGCACCACACAGGCGAGTGCGGCCAGCGTCATCCCGGCGAGCATCGTGGTGGGCGCTTCCCGGGCCTCCGCCGCGGCGTCCGAGCGTGGGCGCGCCAGGAACCCGATTCCGAACGCTTTGACCATGGCGGCCACCCCCAAGCCGGCGGTCAGTGCGATCGCACCCACCGCCAGCGGGGTCACCAGGGTGATCGTGAGGTCGTGGTCGGCTCGGGCGTGCATCAGCGACTGGATCAGCAGCCATTCGCTGACGAAACCCGCGCCCAGCGGCAGGCCGGCGGCGCCGAGCGCGGCCACTCCGAACAGCGCTGTGGTGCCCGGCATTCGGCGGACCAGCCCGCCGAGCCGATCCAGGTCGCGCAAGCCGGTGGCGACCAGTACCGAGCCGGCGGCCAGGAACCCGAGGCTCTTGAACGCACCGTGGGCGAGCAGATGCAGCAGCGCCGCCACCGCGGCAACGGCTGCGGCATCGCGTGATCCCGCGCCCGACAACAGCATCGCCGCACCCAGGGCCAGGGTGATCAGCCCGATGTTCTCCGTCGTCGAATAGGCAAGCAGGCGTTTGAGGTCGGTTGCCACCGACGCCTGCAGCACCCCGTACAGCGCCGACGCGCCACCGGCGATCAGCAGCGTCAGACCCCACCACCGCGGGCCGGGACCGAGCAGCTGCACGTCGACGCGGATGATCCCGTAGATGCCCAGGTTGACCATGGCGGCGCTGAGCAACGCCGAGACCGGGCTGGGCGCCTCCGGGTGCGCCCTGGGCAGCCACGCGTGTAGCGGAAGCAGACCGGCTTTGGAGCCGAAACCGATCAGGGTCAACACGAATACGGTGTTGCGCACGGGATCGGGCAACGCACCGACACCGGCGAAGTCGTCGCCGGCCTGGGCTGCCAGCACCACCAGTCCCAGCAGCAGCGACACGAAGCCCAATTGGGTCATCACCGCGTAGATCAGCGCGGCCGAACGCACCTCGCTGCGCTGTTGATCGGTGAGCACCAACACCAGCGACGTCAGCGCCATCAGCTCCCAGGCGAGCAGGAACGTCGTCACCGAGCCTGCCGCGGGGACCGCCAGCAGCGTGGCGACGAACAGCGGCAGCGTCAGCAGCGGGACCGCGCCGTATCGCTCGTGGCGTGCGTAGCCGATCCAGTACAGGCCGGCGGCCACGGCCACCGCACCGGTCAGCGCCATGAAGAATCCGCCGAGCGGATCGATGCGCAGCTGCACGCCCAGCAGCGGCACCAGCCAGTCGATGCGAATCGCGGGCACCGTGCCGAACACGCCGGCCAGGCCGATGCCGACGCCGGCCGCACCGATCCCGGCCGTGGCGGCACCGCTGAGGGTCGCCGGAAGCGCTCGGTGGTGCGATGTTTCGGGGGAGGAAACCGCCGGCGTGCTCACCGGCCGGTCACCGACCGCAGCGCGGCGAGGATCTGCTCGGGTGTCGGCGGACAACCGGGAATTTCGACATCGACTTCGACCACCTCGCCGACCGCCCCCACGGTTGCATACGACTTCGCGAACACCCCGCGATTGAGCGCGCAGTCGCCGCACGCGATGACCTTTCGGGGCTGCGGGGTGGCCTCCAGGGTGTTGCGCAGCGGCTCGGCCATATTGCGGGTGACCACCCCGGTGACCAGCAGGGCGTCGGCGTGACGCGGCGAGGCGACGAGCCGGGCGCCGAATCGTTCGGCGTCGTACACCGGGCCGAACGCCCCGGCGATCTCGATCTCGCAACCGTTGCACGATCCGGCGTCGACATGGCGAATCTGCAACGACCCCGCGACGCCCGCCGGCGGGTCGGTGGCTGCCGGTGGGCGGGCACCGGCCGGTTCGGTGATTCGGCCCAGCGCACGGATTCTCGTGAACCAGCTCATTGCCCCGCCCGCAGGTCATCGAGGATGGCAACTTGCTCGTTGAGCATCCCGGTCAGCGCTTTGCGTGCCACCGCGAGCAGTTCGGTGATCACCGGCGAGGCGATGGAGTAGACCACCGCGTTGCCGTCTTTGGCGGCCGTCACCACGCCTGCGCGGCGCAGGACACCCAGCTGTTGGGACAGATTCGACGCCTCGAGCCCGGTCTCCGGGATCAGCTCGCTGACGGTGTGGTCACGTTCGGCGAGCAATTCGAGGACCCGGATCCGGGCGGGGTGCCCGAGGGTCTTGAAGAACTCGGCTTTCACCTGATGCAGCGAGTTCGGCACAGCCCAGACCATAGCAGCGGATGCAACAATTGAAAATTTCTTCATATGTTGTGATGGTCACGTCCGGTGTCGCCACCCCGGGCTCTGTTTGACCGGTCCGGTAGGGCAGGATGAGAATGCCGTCGCGGACGATTTCCGCGATGGCGCTGTCATATCCGCGCAGCCCCGAGGAGCCTGATGACGGAGCCGACGAGTACCGACGAAAGCCGGCCGTCCGGCCGTCCCCCTTACTCCCGGGTTTTGCTCAAGCTCGGCGGGGAGATGTTCGGCGGCGGGCAAGTCGGCCTCGACCCCGATGTGGTCGCCCAGGTGGCCCGCCAGATCGCCGAAGTGGTCCGCGACGGTGTGCAGGTCGCGGTGGTGATCGGTGGCGGCAACTTCTTCCGGGGCGCCCAGCTTCAGCAGCGCGGCATGGAACGGATGCGCAGCGACTATATGGGCATGCTCGGCACCGTGATGAACAGCCTTGCGCTGCAAGACTTCCTGGAAAAGGAAGGCATCGACACCCGGGTGCAGACCGCGATCACCATGGGTCAGGTCGCCGAACCCTACATCCCGCTGCGGGCCCAGCGGCACCTGGAGAAGGGCCGGGTGGTGATCTTCGGCGCCGGCATGGGTCTGCCGTACTTCTCCACCGACACCACCGCGGCCCAACGGGCGCTGGAGATCGGCGCCCAGGTGGTGCTGATGGCCAAGGCGGTCGACGGGGTGTTCACCGCCGACCCGCGCACCCACCCCGACGCCGAACTGCTCACCTCGATCACCCATCGCGAGGTCATCGACCGCGGGCTGAAGGTGGCCGATGCCACCGCGTTCAGCCTGTGCATGGACAATGGCATGCCGATCCTGGTGTTCAACCTGTTGACCGATGGAAATATCGCGCGCGCGGTCGCGGGTGAGAAGATCGGGACACTGGTCACCAGCTGAGGACGCCGGTGTCACAGCGGAGCGATAACGAGGAGCGGGGCACATGATCGACGAGGCTCTCTTCGATGCCGAAGAGAAAATGGAAAAGGCCGTGTCGGTGGCCCGTGACGACCTCTCGACCATCCGCACCGGCCGGGCCAACCCGGGCATGTTCTCGCGGATCGTCATCGACTACTACGGGTCGATCACCCCGATCACCCAGTTGTGCAGTATCAACGTGCCCGAGGCACGGCTGGTGGTGATCAAGCCCTACGAGGCGTCGCAGCTGGGCCCCATCGAGAACGCGATCCGCAACTCCGACCTCGGCCTGAACCCCAGCAACGACGGTTCGCTGATCCGGGTGGCGGTGCCGCAGCTGACCGAGGAACGGCGCAAGGAGCTGGTCAAGCAGGCCAAGGCCAAGGGGGAGGACGCCAAGGTCTCGGTGCGCAACATTCGTCGCAAGGCGATGGAAGAGCTGCACCGCATCCGCAAAGACGGCGAGGCCGGCGAGGACGAGGTCGGCCGGGCGGAGAAGGACCTGGACCGCTCCACCCAGCAATACGTGACTCAGATCGACGAGCTGGTCAAGCACAAAGAAGGCGAGCTGCTGGAGGTCTAGCGGCCGTCCAGCAGGCACACCCGTGGCAGACCACGACACCGGCGTAGACGCCGCGGATTCGCAGCCGAAACAGTCGCGAGCCGGACGCAATCTCCCCGCGGCCATCGCCGTGGGTGTACTGCTGGGCGGGACGCTGGTCTACACGCTGCTGTTCGCGCCGCGCTTCTGGGTGCTGATTCTGGCGGTGGCCGCTCCGGTTGCCACCCATGAGATCACCAGGCGGCTGCGTGAAGTCGGCTACGACGTGCCGTTCATCCCGCTGGCACTCGGCGGCCAGGCCATGCTGTGGCTGTCGCTGCTGTTCGGCGCGAGGGGAGTGCTCGGCGCCTTCGGCGCCACCGTGGTGATCGTCATGATGTGGCGGCTGGTCGGTCAAGGGCTGCACAACGCCCCGGTGAACTACCTGCGGGACATGTCGGCGACGATTCTGATCGCGGTCTGGGTGCCGCTGTGCATGAGCTTCGCGGCGCTGCTGGTCTTTCGCGACGACGGCCCGGGCCGGGTGCTGTGCCTGCTGTTCCCGGTGGTCTTCTCCGACATCGGCGGCTACGCCGTGGGCGTGCTGTTCGGCAAGCATCCGATGGCGCCGGCGATCAGCCCGAAGAAATCCTGGGAGGGTCTGGCGGGATCGCTGGTGCTCGGTGTTGCCGCGGCGGTGTTCGCGGTCACGATGTTCCTCGACCGGCCGTGGTGGGTGGGCCTGCCGCTGGGCCTGCTGCTCGTGGTCACCGGGGTCTTCGGCGACCTGATCGAATCCCAGGTCAAACGCGATCTGGGCATCAAGGACATGGGCCGGCTGCTGCCCGGCCACGGCGGGATCATGGACCGGCTCGACGCGCTGCTTCCGTCGGCCGTGGTGACCTGGATCGTGCTGACCGTGCTGCCCTGAGTCACCGGCATACTGGAACCGATCATGACGCAACAGCTGGTGTTCACCGCACCGCGGCGGGCACTTCCGCCGCGGCATCTGGCGGACCTCGACGCCGACGGTGTGGTGGCCGCGGTCGCCGAGCTGGGGCTGCCGGCCTTTCGCGCCAAGCAGCTGGCGAACCAGTACTACGGCCGGCTGATCGCCGACCCGCAGCAGATGACCGACCTGCCCGCTGCGGTGCGCTCCTCGGTGGCTGAGGCGCTGTTTCCCACCCTGCTGACCGCCGCCAGCGAGATCGAGTGCGACGCCGGTGAGACGCGTAAAACGTTGTGGCGGGCGCACGATCACACCAAGTTCGAGTCGGTGCTGATGCGCTATCCCCGCCGCAACACCGTCTGCATCTCCTCGCAGGCCGGGTGCGGCATGGCGTGCCCATTCTGTGCGACCGGCCAGGCCGGCCTCACCCGAAACCTCTCCACCGCCGAGATTCTCGAACAGGTGCGGGCGGCGTCCGTCGAACTCCGCGACAGAGACCACGGCAGACTCTCCAACATCGTGTTCATGGGGATGGGAGAGCCGCTGGCCAACTACGCCCGGGTGGTGGCCGCGGTACGGCGCATCATCGAGCCGGCACCCAACGGCTTCGGCATCTCAGCGCGGTCGGTGACGGTCTCCACGGTGGGACTGGCCCCGGCGATCCGCAAGCTCGCCGACGAGCGCCTCGGGGTGACGCTCGCGCTGTCGCTGCACACTCCCGACGACGAGTTGCGCGACACGCTTGTTCCGGTCAACAACCGGTGGAAGGTCTCCGAAGCCCTCGACGCCGCGCGTTACTACGCGGACGTGACCGGCCGGCGGGTGTCCGTGGAATACGCGCTGATCCGCGACGTCAACGACCAGCCGTGGCGGGCAGACCTATTGGGCAAAAAGCTGCACCGGGCGCTGGGACCGTTGGTGCACGTCAACCTGATTCCGCTCAATCCCACGCCGGGCAGCGAGTGGGATGCCAGCCCCAAGCCGGTGGAGCGGGAGTTCGTCCGGCGCGTCCGGGCGCAAGGCGTGGAATGCACGGTCCGCGACACCCGCGGCCGCGAAATCGCCGCGGCGTGTGGGCAATTGGCCGCCGAAAACCAGTGAATCCGTCGCGAGATCGGAACCACGCAGAAAAAGGTCGAGTAGACCGCTGCGTCAGCCCGATCTCGCGGAAAGTGCGGTGCGCTTAGCGCAGCCAGCCGCGGTTGCGGCCGATGATGTCGCGCACCACGACGAACAGCGTCAGGGCGGCGAAGCCCAGCAGGAAGTAGTCCTCGACGTGGCCGATGTGGTTGCCACGCAGCATGAGCAGTAAGAAACCGACGATGCCGAAACCGACGATGTGCCAGGTGCGGTAGTTGATCGCGCTCCAACCCCACGCTGCAGACGGCACCTCGACAGGGTCAACTCCGTTGTGGCGCTCCACCTCGGTACTGGCCACTTCGACTCCTTCAGTTCGCCCGTGCAACTACTCCTGCGCGACATTCTGACATATCGCAACGCAGCCACCTACCGTGGACGTCATGGCCCTGCACGTCGCAGAAGCGCCGCCGATCTGGGAATTCGCGGTGGCCCCACCCCGCATCGCGCCGGGTGTGGAGTCGATGGTGGGCTATCGCGCGCTCGACGTCCCCGACCGCGTTCACCGGGGGATGCCGTCGTCGACGGTGACCTTCATCGTCAGCCTCGACGAGGGGGTCGAGGCGGCCGATCGGGCCGACGCGCTGATGGCGGCCCGGCCGACCCCGATCATCCTGGGTGGATTGCACGAACACGCCAGCCATGTGCGACAGCGTCGCGGTCAATCCGGCGTTCAACTGGCGGTGCATCCGATGGCCTCGCGCGCACTGTTCGGTGTGCCGGCCGCCGAGCTGAGCGTAACCGACTTCGACGCGGCACCGATGTTGGGTGGCCGGGCGGTGCGCCTGCATGAGCAGCTCGCCGCCGCACGATCCTGGCCGGACGCGTTCGCGCTGGTGTCGGCGTACCTGGTGGCCGAACAGCGTCGCCGCGACAACAGCGTGCGGCCGGAGGTGACTTACGCCTGGCAGCTGCTGCAGCGCAGCCGGGGGAGGGTTCCCGTCGCGCGCATCGCCGAGCAGGTGGGACTGAGCCAACGCCATCTGACCACGCTGTTTCGCCGCGAGGTCGGCCGCACTCCGAAGGCGGTGGCCATGCTGATGCGCTTCGAATACGCGACCGCCCAAATGGCCGATGAGGCTCGCCGGTGTCGGCATGTCGACCTGGCGGGTATTGCGGTTGCTGCCGGATACGCCGATCAGGCTCACCTGACCCGCGACTTCGTTCGGTACGCCGGGCTCTCACCGGGAGCCTGGCTGGCCGAGGAGTTCCAAAACATTCAAGACGGCGGCCATGCGCAGCGCTCACAGTGGGGACATGACAGCTTCGAATCCGACCGTCTGGTTGACCCTGCAAGCGCATGACGCGCGCAAACTCATCGACTACTACGTCGACACCTTCGGTTTCGTCGTCACGGCCCGCCACGGCGATGACGGCGAGACCGTCGCCCACGCCGAACTGCGCTGGCCAGAGGGCGTCGGCGGCGTCATGCTCGGCAGCTACAAACCCGGTAGCGACTGGTGCCGGGAACCCGGCACCGCGGGTGGCTTCGTCGTCACCACCGACCCCGACGGCCTCTACCGGCGGGTCGTGGAACGCCACGCCGAGGTGATCCGACCGCTCACCGACACCGACTACGGCGCCCGTGAGTTCGCCGTCCGCGACCCGGAGGGCAACCTGTGGAGCTTCGGCAACTACGCGGGAGCACAATAGGTGGGTGACCACGGGGCGCCGGATCAAAGTTCTGCTGTTGGGCTCCACCGGCTCGATCGGAACCCAGGCGTTGCAGGTCGTCGCGGCGAACCCGGACCGCTTCGAGATCGTCGGACTGGCCGCCGGAGGCGGCAACGCGGCGCTGCTGGCCGCCCAACGCGCCGAGACTGGGGTCGCTAACATCGCCGTCGCCGACGCACAGGTCGGCGAAGCGCTCGATGCCCCCTACTGCGGACCTGAGGCCGTCACCCGCTTGGTGCAGGACACCGAGGCCGACGTGGTCCTCAACGCCTTGGTCGGCGCGCTCGGACTGCGGCCCACGCTGGCGGCGCTGGAAACCGGGGCCCGGCTGGCCCTGGCCAACAAGGAATCGCTGATCGCCGGCGGCCCGCTGGTGCTGCAGGCCGCCCAGCCCGGCCAGATCGTGCCGGTGGACTCCGAGCACTCGGCGATCGCCCAGTGCTTGCGCTCCGGCACGCCCGATGAGGTCGCCAAGATCGTGCTCACCGCTTCCGGTGGGCCGTTCCGGGGTTTCAGCGCTGCCGAGCTGGAAGGCGTCACGCCCGAACAGGCCGGTGCCCACCCGACCTGGTCGATGGGCCCGATGAACACGCTGAACTCGGCCTCGCTGGTGAACAAGGGCCTCGAGCTCATCGAAACCCACCTGCTGTTCGGTGTTCCCTACGAGCGAATCGACGTGGTCGTTCACCCGCAGTCGATCGTGCATTCCATGGTCACCTTCACCGACGGCTCGACGATCGCCCAGGCCAGCCCGCCGGACATGCGCCTGCCGATCGCGCTGGCCCTGGGCTGGCCGGCTCGGGTGCCCGGGGCGGCCGCGGCCTGCGACTTCACATGCGCCTCTACCTGGGAGTTCGAGCCGCTGGACGACGCCGTATTCCCGGCGGTGCAGCTGGCTCGCCAGGCCGGTCAGACCGGCGGCTGTATGACCGCCGTCTACAACGCCGCCAACGAGGAGGCCGCCGAAGCCTTCCTCAGCGGGCGGATCAGCTTCCCCGCGATCGTGGGCACCATCGCCGAGGTGCTGGGCGCCGCCGACCAGTGGGCCGCGCAACCCGCTACCGTGGATGAGGTACTCGATGCGCAGCGCTGGGCCAAGGAACGAGCGGCTCGCGCCGTCGAGGCGACAGCTACAAGAAAGGTCGGAAGCACCCGATGATGTTCGCGGTCGGCATCGCGCTGTTCGCGCTGGCCATCCTGGTTTCGGTGGCGCTGCATGAGTGCGGTCACATGTGGGTGGCGCGCGCCACCGGTATGAAGGTGCGGCGCTACTTCGTCGGCTTCGGAACGACGTTGTGGTCGACGCGACGCGGCGAGACCGAATACGGCCTCAAAGCGATCCCGGCCGGCGGCTTCTGTGACATCGCGGGCATGACCGCGGTGGAGGAATTGGAGCCCGACGAGGTCGACCGCGCCATGTACAAGCAGAAGACCTGGAAGCGGGTGGCCGTGCTGGCCGCCGGCCCCGCCATGAACTTCGTCATCGGTCTGGTGCTGGTCTACTCGATCGCGGTGATCTGGGGCCTGCCCAACCTGCACGCGCCCACCACCGCGGTCATCGGCGAAACAGCTTGTGTGGCACCCGAAGTCGTCAAGGGCGAACTGGGCAGCTGCTCGGGCCCCGGCCCGGCTGCGCTTGCCGGCATCGAATCGGGTGACGTGGTGGTGAAGGTCGGCGACACGCCGGTGACGACCTTCGAGGAGATGGCCGCCGCGGTACGCAAACAGCACGGCCGGACCCCGATCGTCGTCGAACGCGACGGCAGCACACTCACCAAATACGTCGACGTGACGCCCACCCAGCGCTGGATCGCCGACGGCCCCGACCGCGAGGCCGTCCCCAGCACCGTCGGCGCCATCGGGGTGGGCGCCGCCCAGTTCGGCCCGACCAAGTACAACCCGGTCACCGCGGTGCCGGCCACCTTCTCCTTCAGCGGAGACCTGTCGGTGCTGCTGGGTAAGTCGCTGGCCAACATCCCCTCCAAGGTCGGTGCGCTGGTGCACGCCATCGGCAACCCGCACGGGGAGCGTGACCCGGAGACCCCGATCAGTGTGGTGGGCGCGTCGATCATCGGCGGCGACACCGTCGACCACGGCCTGTGGGTGGCGTTCTGGTTCTTCCTGGCTCAGCTGAACTTCATTCTGGGTGTGCTGAACCTGGTGCCACTGCTGCCGTTCGACGGTGGGCACATCGCGATCGCGCTCTACGAGAAGCTCCGCAACATGGTCCGGTCGGCCCGCGGGAAGGTCGCCGCGGCACCGGTGAACTATCTCAAGCTGATGCCGGCCACCTACGTAGTCTTGGTGGTGGTGGTCGGCTACATGCTGCTCACCGTGACCGCCGACTTGGTCAATCCGATCAGGCTGTTTTGATAGGAGACCCCTCATGAGCGTCGGCCTAGGAATGCCGACCGCCCCTCCGCCGACGCTGGCGCCGCGTCGCAAGACCCGCCAGCTGATGGTCGGCGGGGTCGGGGTGGGCAGCGACTATCCGATCGCGGTGCAGTCGATGTGCACCACCAAGACCCATGACGTCAACGCGACATTGCAACAGATCGCGGCGCTGACCGCCTCGGGCTGTGACATCGTGCGGGTGGCCTGCCCCCGGCAGGAGGACGCCGACGCGCTCGCCGAGATCGCCCGGCACAGCCAGATCCCGGTGATCGCCGACATCCACTTCCAGCCCAAGTACATCTTCGCCGCGATCGACGCCGGCTGTGCCGCGGTCCGGGTGAACCCGGGCAACATCAAGGAGTTCGACGGCCGAGTCGGCGAGGTGGCCAAGGCGGCCGGCGCAGCCGGCATCCCGATCCGGATCGGCGTCAACGCCGGTTCGTTGGACCAGCGGTTCTTGGCCAAGTACGGCAAGGCCACCCCCGAAGCGCTGGTGGAGTCCGCGCTGTGGGAAGCCTCGTTGTTCGAGGAGCACGGCTTCGGCGATCTCAAGATCAGTGTCAAGCACAACGACCCGGTCGTGATGGTGGCGGCCTATCAACAGCTGGCCGAGCGTTGCGACTACCCGCTGCACCTGGGCGTCACCGAGGCCGGCCCGGCCTTCCAGGGCACCATCAAGTCCGCCGTGGCGTTCGGCGCGCTGCTGTCCCGCGGCATCGGCGACACCATCCGGGTGTCGCTGTCGGCGCCGCCGGTCGAAGAGGTCAAGGTCGGCAACCAGATCCTGGAGTCGCTCAACCTGCGGCCGCGGGGTCTGGAGATCGTGTCGTGTCCGTCGTGCGGGCGGGCTCAGGTGGACGTGTATCGGCTGGCCAACGAGGTCACCGCCGGGCTGGAGGGGATCGACGTCCCGCTGCGGGTCGCGGTGATGGGTTGTGTGGTCAACGGTCCCGGTGAGGCCCGCGAGGCTGATCTGGGTGTGGCGTCCGGCAACGGCAAGGGTCAGATCTTCGTCAAGGGCGAGGTGATCAAGACCGTTCCCGAGGCGCAGATCGTGGAGACCCTCATCGAGGAGGCTCTGCGCCTGGCGGAGCAGATGGGTGACGGATCTCCCGGCGGCTCGCCCACCGTCGCCGTAAGCTGAGTCACCATGTCGGCTCCACCCGATTTCCGTCTCGACCAGCGACGGGTTTCTGTGGCGCGGGACGCCGCGGCGGTCTGGCGGGTGCTGGAGGAGGATCCGATCGGCTCCTGCATGGTCGCGGCCCGCGTCGCCGATCACGGTGTCGATCCCCGGTCGATCGGCGGGGAGTTGTGGACGCGCGGCGGTGTGGACGAATCCTTGTGCTACGCAGGCGCGAACCTGATCCCGCTGCGCGGCGCCCCGGCTGACCTCACCGCGTTCGCGGACAAGGCGGTGGGTGCGATCCGGCGCTGTTCGTCGTTGGTGGGCCGGGCCGAACTGGTGCTGCCGATGTGGCAGCGCCTCGCCGATTCCTGGGGCCCGGCCCGCGACGTGCGCGAGAGCCAACCGTTGATGGCACTGCACACCATGCCCGCGTGCCCGATGGATGCCGAAGTGCGCCAGGTGCGTCCCGACGAGCTCGACGCATACCTGGTGGCCGCCGTCGACATGTTCATCGGTGAGGTCGGGGTGGACCCGCGGGCCGGTGACGGCGGCCGCGCCTACCGCCGGCGGGTGGCCAACCTGATCGCGTCGGGGCGGGCCTGGGCGCGCTTCGAGCGCGGCGAGGTGGTGTTCAAGGCCGAGGTGGGTTCGCAGTCGCCGACGGTCGGGCAGATCCAGGGCGTGTGGGTGCACCCGGAACGGCGCGGCCGCGGGCTGGGCGCCGGCGGCACCGCGATGCTGGCCGCGGTGATCGTCGGCACCGGACGCATCGCCAGCCTGTACGTCAACGACTTCAACGAGGTGGCGCGGTCCACCTACGAGCGGGTGGGGTTCACCCAAGTCGGCACTTTCGCGACGGTGCTGCTCGACTGACCCGGCTCGGCCGCCGACATCTCGGCCGGGACACGAAGTGATCTCGGTGCGCCTCCACGCTCGTGACTGTTGCAGTCTTTAACATCAGCCCCAATGACAACTGCAAGCTCATTAGTCACACGCGTCACGGGCCTGGTCACCGCGCTGCTCACCGCAGCCGGCCTGGCGGCCTGCACGCCGCGCCCCGACGGCCCAGGGCCGGTCGCCGAACGCTTCTTCGCCGCCCTGGCCACCGGCGACACCGCGACCGCCGCCGAGCTCAGCGACGACCCGTCTGCGGCACGCAGCGCACTCAACGCCGCGTGGGCGGGCCTGCAGGCCGAACACCTGGATGCGCAGGTGCTCAGCTCGCGCTACAACGACGACACCGGCAGCGTGGCCTACCGCTACACCTGGAAGCTGCCGAAGAACCGGACTTGGGCCTACGACGGCCAGCTCAAGATGGTCCGCAACGAAGGCCACTGGACGGTTCGCTGGACGGCCACCGGCCTGCACCCCAAGCTCGGCGAGCACCAGACCTTCGCGCTGCGGGCCGACCCCCCGCGCCGCGCGGCGGTCAACGAGGTGGGTGGCACCGACGTGCTGGTGCCGGGCTACGTGTACCACTACGAGTTGGACGCCAGCCGGGCCGGACGAAACCTGATGCGCACCGCCCGTGCGGTGGTCGACACCTTGCGGCCCTTCGACGACGCGCTGGGCGACCCGCAGCGACTGGCCGAGCAGGCCAGCTCCTTGAGGTCTCCGCTCGACCTGATCACGCTGCGCAAGGCCGACCACGACCGTGTCGAAGCCGCCATCGGCGCCCTTCCGGGAGTCGTGGTCACTCCGCGCCCCGATCTGCTGCCCACCGATGACCACTTCGCGCCGATGCTCATCAGCGAGGTCAAAAAGGCCGTCGGGACCCAACTCGAAGGTGCTGCGGGCTGGCGGGTGGTCAGCGTGAACCAGAACGGCGTCGACGTCGCGGTACTGCACGAGGTCGATCCCGCACCGGCACCTTCGCTGACGATCAGCTTGGACCGAGCGGTGCAGCGCGCCGCCCAGAACGCGGTCAACACCCGTGGTGACAAGGCGATGATGGTGGTGATCAAGCCATCGACCGGAGAACTGCTCGCCGTTGCGCAGAACGCAGCGGCTGATGCCGACGGCCTGGTCGCGACCAGCGGTCTGTACCCCCCCGGGTCGACGTTCAAGATGGTCACCGCGGGCGCGGCGATCGAACGGGACATGGCGACGCCGAACTCCATGGTGGGCTGTCCCGGCGAACTCGACATCGGCCAGCGCACCATCCCCAACTACGGTGGGTTCGACCTGGGCCTGGTGTCGATGTCGCGGGCCTTCGCAAACTCGTGTAACACCACCTTTGCCGAGTTGGCCAGCCGGATGCCGCCGCGGGCGCTGTCGCAGGCGGCCAGTCGCTACGGAATCGGGGTGGACTACCTGGTGGACGGGATCACCACGGTCACCGGCTCGGTTCCGCCGACCGTCGACCTGGCCGAACGCACCGAGGACGGATTCGGACAGGGCAAGGTGCTGGCCAGCCCATTCGGCGTCGCCCTGGCTGCGGCGACGGTGGCCGCGGGCCGGACACCGGTACCCCGACTGATCGAGGGCCGACCGACCGCGGTCAACGGTCCCGCCGCTGCCCCGGTGAGCGCGGAGATGCTCGACGGACTGCGCGAGATGATGCGGCTGGTGGTGACCGACGGGACCGCACGCGACATCGCCGGCTGCGGCCCGGTCTACGGCAAGACCGGAGAGGCCGAATTCGCCGGTGGTTCGCACTCCTGGTTCGCCGGATATCGGGGCGACATGGCCTTCGCGTCGCTGATCGTCGGTGGCGGCAGCTCGCAGTACGCGGTTCGGATGACCAAGGTGATGTTCGACTCGCTGCCGGACAACTTCCTGCTGTAGCGGCGTAAATTGAGAAGCCATGACGGGTCTCAGCGACGACATGGCCGACGTGGCCTTGCGTATCTCGGATGCGGACCGCAACGGCACCCTGCGGCGCCTGCACAATGCCGTCTCCCTCGGGTTGATCGACATCGGGGAGTTCGAGGAGCGCGCGGCGCAGGTGTCGCAGGCGCGGATGCGCTCGGACCTCGACACCCTGATCGGTGACCTGCCCGGACCGCGCGCCATCGTCACCTCGGCGGCCGACCGCGTCGAGCTGCGTGGCTGGGCCGGCTCGCTCAAGCGGCACGGGGAATGGATCGTGCCGACCCGGCTGGCATTGGTGCGGCGCCTGGGCTCGGTTGACCTCGACCTCACCAAGGCGCGGTTCGCCGGGCCGGTCGTCGTCATCGAGCTCGACATGCGATTCGGCTCGGTCGACATCCGCCTGCCCGACGGCGCCAGTGCCTCGATCGACGACGTCGAGGTCTACGGCGGCAGCGCCCGGGACCGTCGCCCCGACCCGCCCGCCGAAGGAGCCCCGCACCTGGTGTTGACCGGGCGGGTGGTGTGCGGCTCGGTGGACATCAGGGGCCCACGGCGCAAGCTCCGCTGGCGGCGCTGACCAGCTCCGTTAAGCTGGCGTAATGCCCGTTCGTGCCCCACTTTCCCCTGGCGTGCTGTCTCCGACGCTGCCGGTGCCCCGCTCCATCCCGCGTCCGGAATACGTCGGCCGCGCCACGGCCGCCGAGGGGTCCGAGCCCTGGGTGCAGACGCCTGAGGTGATCGAGAAGATGCGGGTGGCAAGCCGGATCGCGGCGGGTGCGCTTGCCGAGGCGGGCAAGGCCGTGGCGCCCGGTGTGACCACCGATGAGCTGGATCGCATCGCCCACGAGTTCATGGTCGACCACGGCGCTTACCCCTCGACGTTGGGTTACAAGGGTTTTCCCAAGTCGTGCTGCACGTCGCTCAACGAAGTCATCTGTCACGGCATCCCGGACTCGACGGTGATCGCCGACGGCGACATCGTCAACATCGACGTCACCGCGTACATCGACGGAGTGCACGGCGACACCAACGCCACCTTCCTGGCCGGTGACGTCTCACAAGAACACCGGCTGCTGGTCGAACGCACCCACGAGGCCACCATGCGTGCCATCAAGGCGGTGAAACCCGGCCGCGCGCTGTCGGTGATCGGCCGGGTCATCGAGTCCTATGCGAACCGGTTCGGCTACAACGTGGTCCGCGACTTCACCGGCCACGGGATCGGCCCGACCTTCCACAACGGTCTGGTGATCCTGCACTACGACCAGCCCGAAGTCGACACCATCATCGAGCCGGGCATGACCTTCACCATCGAGCCGATGATCAACCTCGGCAGCCTGGACTACGACATCTGGGACGACGACTGGACGGTGGTCACCAGCGACGGACAGTGGAGCGCCCAGTTCGAACACACCCTGGTGGTGACGGACGACGGAGCCGAGATCCTCACCCTGCCGTGACTTCCGGCTGGCCGCTGTTGAGGCACAGTCTGTTGAGCCGCTGAGGGGCCCGCCAAAATCGCCCCGTGCCGCCCGATGGGCTGTAGCGTGGCGCAAATGCCGGGCACGATGATGACCATCGACGGGTTCCCGATCCCGGTCGATGTGGCAGGTCCGCAAAACGGGCCCGTCGTCGTCGTGCTTGCTGCGGCGCAGCACCCCCTCACCGCCTACGACGCGGTCTGCCAGCGGTTGCACACCGCCTCCCTGCGAACCATCGTGATCGGCGCAGATCCGCGTCTGACACCCAAGTCGGTGATCGGCATTCTCGATTCGCTGGGCGTGCAGTGCGGCGTTCTGGTGGGCGACCGCACCGGCGCGGACAATGCCTGGGAACTCGCGGCGACGCGCCCGGACCGCTTCACCGGTCTGGTGGCGCTCGACCGGGGCCATCCGCGCGCGCCGGATCTCAGCGGCGTGATCCGTGACGAGCGCTGCCCTCCGGTGGAGATCAACACCACCGTTCTGGTCAGTTCCCGGGCCACGGCAGCGGTGGCCAACGCCAGCCAACGGTTTGTCTACGGCGAACATCGCCTGGTGATGCTGCCCGGGCGGCGCAGCGCCCAGGAATTCACCGCACAACTGGCGATGGAGATCGTGTTGCGGGCCAGTACCTGGTAATGCCAGGCGCGGAAGAGTAGGTTCCGGCGTAGCCGACGACCGGGGGGTGGTGCGTCGGCGGGGGAAAAATCACATACGTATCTGGGGGGATACCAAATGTTGTCGTGGGGGCAATCAATACCGGCGTTGCTGCGTGAACGTGCTCAGCAGTGGCCTGACCGGCCGGCGTTCACCTATATCGACTACGAGGTCGATCCGGCCGGTTACGCCGACACGTTGACGTGGTCCCGGATTTTGGCGCGCACACAGGCCGTCGCCGTGGAAGTGGCCGCGGTTGCCTCGCCGGGTGACCGCGTCGCGCTGCTCGCGCCGCAAGGCCTCGAGTACATCGCCGGCTTCTTCGGTGCGATGGAGGCGGGCTGCATCGTGGTGCCGTTGCCGGTACCGGCGTTCGGCAGCCACGACGAGCGAGTCACCGCGGCGTTGAAAGACTGCGCACCGGCGGTGGTTCTCACCACGTCGGCGGTCGCCGGCGACATCCACGGCTGCGTCAGCGCTGTCGGCGGAAGTTCGCCCGCGATCATCGAGGTGGATCTGATCGATCTCGACGCCCCTGTCTCCTGGCGCGGGACCGGTGCGTTGACGACGAAAACCGCACTGCTGCAATACACTTCCGGGTCAACCGGCTCGCCGAGGGGCGTCGTGGTGTCGCACCGCAACGTGTTCGCCAACATCGAGCAGGTGATCGCGGACTACTTCGGCGACGACGGGGGAGCGCCACCGCCGGACACCACGCTGGTGTCCTGGCTGCCCTTTTACCACGACATGGGTCTGCTGCTCGGTGTGATGGGAGCCGTCTTGCTGGGCCGCCACTCGGTGGTGATGAGCCCGATAGCGTTCCTGCAGAAGCCGTCCCGATGGATCCAACAGCTGGCCACCAACTCCTGTGCGTTCACCGCCGGACCCAATTTCGCGTTCGAACTGGCCGCGCGCCGGACCACCGATGAGGACATGGCCGGTCTCGACTTGGGGAGCGTGCACACCATCTTGAGCGGCAGCGAGCGCATCCACGCGGCGACGATCCGCCGTTTCACCGACCGCTTCACCCGCTTCAATCTGCCCGCCAGTGCACTGGCACCGTCGTACGGGCTGGCCGAGGCAATGGTCTACGTCGCCTCGGCGCCGCGCGCGAACCGTCCGGTGACGGTCCGGCTCGACTACGAGAAACTGGTGGCCGGCACTGCGCAGGCCGGTCCGGGCGGGGCCGAGCTGGTCAGCATCGGCGCTCCGCGGGCCTGCACGGTGCGGATCGTCGACCCCGAGGTGCACACCGAGAACCCGGACGGGCGCGTCGGGGAGATCTGGGTGCACGGGCCCAACGTCGCCGGCGGTTACTGGCACAACGCGGAGGCCACCGAGCGCACCTTCGGCGGGCACCTCGAGTCTCCGTCCGCCGGCACACCGGTGGGGCCGTGGTTGCGCACCGGCGACCTGGGCGTCATCCACGACGGCGAGCTGCTGGTGGTCGGGCGTATCAAGGACCTGTTGATCGTCGACGGCCGAAATCACTACCCCGATGACATCGAGGCCACCGTGCAGGAGCTCACCGGGGGTCGCGTCGCCGCGGTGCCGGTCGCCGGTGACGGTGGTGAGCAGCTGGTGGTCATCGCCGAGGTCAAGAACCGGGGCAATACCGTCGAAGAGCAATTGCACCGGATAGCGGCTCTGAAAAAGGATGTGGCGGCGTCGGTTTCGCGGTACCACGGGGTCCGGGTCGCCGACCTCGTACTGGTCGCTCCCGGCTCGCTGCCGATCACCACCAGTGGCAAGATCCGCCGCTCCACATGCGCCGACTGCTACCGTGCGGCGCAGTTCCGTCGGCTGGAGACCGTCGACTGACCGCGGGCGGGTAGCCTGACAGCACTCAACTGTCAGGGAAGATCGTCGTCGGCGAAGGAGCGCAATGAGTCGGCCTACGATGCTGTCCCTGACAGAGCTGCAACCACTGGTCGCCTCCGGGGAGATCGACACCGTTGTGGTGGCGTTCGCCGACATGCAGGGCCGGTTGGTCGGCAAGAGAGTCGCGGCCGAGCACTTCGTCGCCGAGGTTGCCGAACACGGCGTGGAGTGCTGCAGCTACCTGCTGGCCGTCGACGTGGAGATGCACACCGTCCCCGGCTACTCGATCGCCGACTGGGGCACCGGCTACGGCGATCTGGTGCTCAAACCGGACTTCGCCACACTGCGGCGCATCCCGTGGTTGCCCGGCACCGCGCACGTGCTGGCCGACGCGCACTGGCCGGACGGCGGTCCGGTCACGGTGGCGCCCCGTCAGATACTGGCCGCTCAACTCGCCCGACTGGCCGAGCGCGGACTGATCGCCTACGCCGCCACCGAACTGGAGTTCCTGGTCTTCGAGGAGAGCTACCGGCAGGCGTGGGCCGGTGGGTATCGTGGCCTGACCGCGGGGACCGACTACAACGCCGACTATGGTCTGGTCGCCGGCACGCGGCTGGAACCGCTGCTGCGTGACATTCGGCTGGGGATGACCGGCGCGGGCCTGCGCTGCGAGGGCGTCAAAGGGGAGTGCAACAACGGCCAGCAGGAGATCACCTTCCGCTACGAAGAGGCGCTGACCACTTGCGACAACCACAGCGTCTACAAGAGCGGCGCCAAGGAGATCGCCGACCAGCACGGCAAGAGCCTGACGTTCATGGCGAAGTTCGACCAACGCGAAGGCAACAGCTGCCATGTGCATCTGTCACTGCGCAACACCGAAGGATCTCCGGTGTTCGCTGATCCCGAGGCGCCGCACGGCATGTCGGCGTTGTTCCGGGGTTTCCTGGCCGGCGTGCTGGCCACGCTGCCCGAGCTGACCCTGTGTTATGCCCCGAACATCAACTCCTACAAGCGATTCGTCGGCGGTAGTTTCGCCCCCACGGCGATAGCGTGGGGCCTGGACAATCGCACCTGTGCGCTGCGAGTACTCGGCCACGGCAACTCGATGCGGGTGGAGTGCCGGGTGCCCGGCGGCGACGTGAACCCCTATCTGGCGGTCGCGGCACTGATCGCGGCGGGGCTGCACGGCATCGACAATGATCTGGCGCTGCCCGAGCCGGTCGACGGCGACGCCTACCGGGCGGGACTGCCGCACCTGCCCACGACGCTCGGCGGCGCCGTGGAGCTGTTCGCCGAATCGGCGTTAGCGCGCAAGGCGTTCGGCGATGAGGTCGTCGAGCATTACCTGCACAGTGCCCGGGTCGAGTTGGACGCATTCAACACCGCGGTGACCGACTGGGAGAGGGTCCGGGGTTTTGAGCGCTTCTGAACCCGTTATCGGACTGACGACCTATCTGGACCGAGCGAAGTTCGGAGTCTGGGATGCGCGGGCCGGCCTGCTGCCCGCCCAATACATCCAGAGCATCACCGCCGCAGGCGGAATCGCGGTGCTGTTGCCGCCGCAGCCGGTGACACCCGACATCGCGGCGCGTGTGCTCTCCGGTGTCAGCGCCCTGGTGATCACCGGCGGCCGCGACCTGGACCCCGCCGGGTACGGCCAGACCCCGCACGATGAGACTGATCGGCCCGACAGCACCCGGGACGCCTGGGAATTCGCCCTGTTGGCGGAGGCGATGCGGCGCGGGATGCCGGTGCTGGGGATCTGTCGTGGCGCCCAAGTACTCAACGTGGCGCTCGGCGGGACGCTGCACCAGCACCTGCCCGACGTCATCGGTAGCACCGGCCACCGGGCGGGTAACGGCGTCTTCACCCCGATGCCGGTGCGCACCGTGGCTGGCACTCGGCTGGCCGAGCTTCTGGGCGAGACCTGCCAGGTGCAGTGCTACCACCATCAGGCGATCGCGGACGTGGGTGCGAAACTTGTCGTCAGTGCGCGCGATGACGACGGGGTCATCGAGGCGATCGAGCTTCCCGGGGAGGATTTCGTGCTCGCGGTTCAGTGGCATCCCGAGGAATCCCCGGACGATCTGCGGCTGTTCGCCGCGATCGTGGCCGAAGCGGGCAAGTACGCGTCGGCTCGGGTGAGCGAATGATCCACGAACTGATCAACCCGGCCACCGGGGTGGTCTTCGCGACCGTCGACCACGTCGAAGCCGCCGCCGTGGACGATGCGGTGCGCCGCGCGCAGGCCGCCCAGAAGCGGTGGGCCAAACGTGCCCCGGCCGAGCGGGCCGCGGCGCTGCGAGACTTCGCCGCGGTTGTCGGCGCCCACATCGACGAGCTGGCCGCGCTCGAGGTCACCAACTCCGGCCATCCGGTGTCGGCCGCCGAATGGGAAGCCGGGCATGTCCGCGACGTGCTGCAGTTCTATGCGGCCAGCCCGGAACGGCTGTCCGGCAAGCAGATACCGGTCGCCGGTGGGCTCGACGTCACCTTCCACGAGCCGCTGGGCGTCGTCGGGATCATCACCCCGTGGAACTTCCCGATGCCGATCGCCGCGTGGGGTTTCGCACCGGCGCTGGCCGCCGGAAACGCGGTGCTGATCAAGCCCGCCGAGTGGACGCCGCTGACCACACTGCGGTTGGCGGAGCTGGCTGTGGAGTCGGGTCTGGATGGCGACCTCTTGCAGGTGCTGCCCGGTCGCGGTGCAGAGGTGGGGGAGCGCCTGGTCACCCACCCGGGCGTGGCCAAGATCGTGTTCACCGGTTCCACCACCACCGGCACCCGGGTCCTGCAGGCCGGCGCGGCCGGGGTCAAACGGGTGACGCTGGAACTCGGCGGCAAGAGCGCCAACATCGTGTTCGGCGACTGCGACCTGGAGCAGGCGGCCGCGACGGCACCCTACGGCGTGTTCGACAACGCCGGGCAGGACTGCTGCGCGCGTAGCCGGATCCTTGTGCAGCGCAGCGTCTATGACCGCTTCATGGAGTTGCTGGAGCCCGCGGTGGCCGGCGTGGTCGTCGGCGACCCGACGTCCCGCGACACCGAGATGGGCCCGCTGGTGTCGCGCCCGCACTGGGAAAAGGTGGCCTCCTACGTGCCCGACGACGCGCCGGTCGCCTTCCGAGGTCAGGCTCCCACCGGCCCCGGTTTCTGGTTCCCGCCCACGGTCCTGACTCCCGCGGCCACCGACCGGTGCGTCAGCGAGGAGATTTTCGGCCCGGTGGTGACGGTGCTGCCGTTCGATGATGAAGCCGACGCCATCGCCCTGGCCAACAACACCGTCTACGGGCTGTCGGGCTCGATCTGGACCAACGACCTGTCCCGGGCGCTGCGCGTCTCGCGGGCGGTGGAAGCCGGCAACCTGTCGGTGAATTCGCACTCCTCGGTGCGCTTCACCACGCCGTTCGGCGGCTTCAAACAGTCGGGGCTGGGCCGGGAGCTGGGCGCGGACGCCCCGCTGTCGTTCACCGAGACCAAAAACGTATTCATCGCAGTGAAGGAGATGCAGTGACCGATCTGACCCAACGCCTGGCCGGACGGGTAGCCGTGGTGACCGGCGCCGGTGGCGGAATCGGCTTGGCATCCGCGCGGCGGATGCGCGCCGAAGGCGCCCAGATCGTGGTCGGCGACCTCGACCAGGCGGCCGGCACCGCGGTCGCCGATGAGCTCGACGGCCTGTTCGTTCAGGTCGACGTCTCCGATCAGGACCAGGTCGACGCGCTGTTCGACACCGCGGCCCAGACGTTCGGCTCGGTGGACATCGCCTTCAACAACGCCGGCATCTCGCCGCCCGACGACGACGTGATTGAAACCACGGAACTTCCTGCCTGGCAACGGGTTCAGGATGTCAACCTGAAGTCGGTGTACCTGTGCTGCCGGGCGGCACTGCGGCACATGGCGCCCGCCGGACGCGGGTCGATCATCAACACCGCATCGTTCGTGGCGGTGATGGGTTCGGCCACCTCCCAGATCTCCTACACCGCCTCCAAGGGCGGCGTGCTGGCCATGTCGCGTGAGCTCGGGGTGCAGTACGCCCGGCAAGGCATCCGGGTCAACGCGTTGTGCCCCGGGCCGGTGAACACCCCGCTGCTGCAGGAGCTGTTCGCCGCCGACCCGGAGCGCGCCGCCCGCCGGCTGGTGCACGTGCCGGTGGGCCGGTTCGCCGAGCCGGAGGAGATCGCCGCCGCCGTCGCGTTCCTGGCCAGCGATGACGCGTCGTTCATCACCGGCTCGACGTTCCTGGTGGACGGTGGGATCAGCTCGGCGTACGTCACGCCGCTGTAGTCGCCCGGCTCGGCACCCAGCGGGCTTTGCCCCCGATCTCGGCGGGGTCGGCGGCGGCGATCTGATTGACCAGGGGATGTTCCACCGCCGGGAGCCGCCGCCGTAGCTTCTCGCAGCGCCGCAACAAAGCCAGGCATTCCCGCGCCGTCAGGGCCTCGAAATCCAGCCCCGGCGCCCGATCCACGTCGCCGAAGCTATCCACAACCAAAACCACAGTGACACAAGTGGATACGGTGACAGTACCGGACCGGGAAGGGTTGGGCTGAACGGGC
Source organism: Mycolicibacter heraklionensis (assembly GCF_019645815.1). Taxonomy (NCBI): domain Bacteria; kingdom Bacillati; phylum Actinomycetota; class Actinomycetes; order Mycobacteriales; family Mycobacteriaceae; genus Mycobacterium; species Mycobacterium heraklionense. The sequence goes on along the minus strand of NZ_CP080997.1, from coordinate 3,119,878 downwards.
TGTGTCGTGGGTGTTCCATTGAGTGGAACGGTGTGTTGATCGCTGCGACAGCAACCCGATAGCGTCCCGAATTCTTAGCATAAACACAGCAAAGCATTGGGGGCTCACCATGAATACGCACACGATTCGCTGCGCGACACTGCTTGGCTTCGCTTTGGGCGCACCGCTGATCGCGCTGGCCACCAGCGCCCTGGCGGCCGCCGACCCCGATTACGTCGTATACGAGCCGATATCGTCCAACGGTCCCGACGCCGGTCAACCGGGAGAGTACTTCTTCACAGGTGGAGTCAAAGACTTATCTCATCCGACGGTCGGGATTCACGGAGACGGGGTGGTCGGCAACTGGATCGCAACCAATCAAATCTTCGCTGGACTGGATTTCTACTCGAATACCGCCGGCTACGAGCTGTACGTCAACGGCGCCGACAGCCATGACTACATCGAGGAGTATTCCAACTTCGTCGCATCCGACGCCACCGGGACTGAGCTGTGGGGCAACACCTTCACCGAGGAGTTGAACTCCTCTGGAGTCGTGATCGGTATGTCGGATGTCATCGATTTCGGCGGCCAGGACTTCACCCTCTTCGACACTCTCCCTTCGACCGAGTTCTAGTAGGCGTTCCTCGGAACCATTCGGCTACGGCGCCAGCCGCACACCCACCCGCTCGGTCGCCAGCAGGTCGCCCAGGATCTTCGCCACCGTCGCCAATTCGGCATGGGTGTAGCGGGACAAGAAGTCGCTCATGCCGAGGTTCATCTCATCGTGCAGGCGGCGGTGGGCGCGCACCACGATGCGGCCGTCCGCGGTGAGTCGCAGGGCGATCTCCTTGCGGTTGCCCGGCACGGGCAGGCGTTCGACCAGGCCGGCCGCCACCAAGCGCTGCACATGCTTGGATACGGTGCCCTTGAGCTGCCCGGATCGGGCGGCCAGGGTGACGATATTGACCGGATCGTCGCCGATGCGATCGAGCAGATGCATGCTCAGGGTGGGCAGTTCGCGCACTGCCGCCTCTAGCCGCCGAGGGCAGTGCTGCGCCATGAAGTCACGCTCGGCGTCGCCGCCGGAGTCGTCGAACTTGTCGCCCACGGCTTGGACCAGGTCGCCGATCCGGGCGATCACGTCCGCTTTGGTTTTCACCGAAACCATATTGCCACGGCGCCGCGTCTCCGAGTATGGTTTCCATAGAAACCAAAAGGAGGCGTCGATGAAGGCAGCAGTGATCGAGGCGTTGGGGCGGGTGCCGGTATACACCGATTTCCCCGAGCCCGAAGCACATGACGGCGCGGTCATTGCGACAGTGGAGGCGTCGGCACTGACCAACCTCACCCGCGGGTTGGTCGCCGGTACGCACTACGGCAGTTCGGGTTTGTCGCTGCCCGGGGTGGCCGGAGTGGACGGTGTGGCCCGCCTCGCCGACGGCCGCCGGGTGTACGGCACCGCGGTCACGCCATACGGAATGATGGCCGAACGCACCCTGCTTGCCCCGGGCCGGATCGTCGAGCTGCCAGACGGCATCGATCCGGTACTCGCTGCGGCCGCGCCCAACCCCGGCGTGTCGGCGTGGGTGTCGCTACAGCACGCCGCACAGGTCCGCCCCGAACATCACGTACTGGTACTGGGCGCGACCGGCGTCACCGGGTCACTGGCGGTTCAGTTGGCCAAGTCCGAGTTCGGGGTCGAGCGGGTGGTCGCTGTCGGACGTGACGCCGACCGGCTCGACTGGCTGCGCGGTCTCGGCGCCGACACCATCCGGCTGGGCCACGACGACCTGGCCGCCCGGGTCGCCGCGGCGCACCGAGACCGCCCGTTCGACGTGGTCATCGACTACCTGTGGGGGGAACCGGCCGAGCAGGTGCTGGCCGCCCTGGGCAATCAGGGCCTGGGGGCAGTCGCCCACGCGACACAGTTCATCCAGGTCGGCACGATGGCCGGCCCCACCATCAACCTCGCCGGTGGAATTCTGCGCAGCGCCGCGGTGACGCTGCGCGGGGTGGGCCTCGGCAGTGTCCCGATGGACGTGCTGCGGCAGGCCAACCAGGAATTCCTGCCCCGGCTGTTCGCCATGCTCGCCGACGGCCAACTTCAGCTCGCGACCCAGCGGCAGCCCTTGGCGGACGTCGAGAAGGTGTGGACTCAGCGGGAGCCGTCGGGCACCCGGGTGGTCTTCACGCCCTAAAGCCGCTTCGGCCTACGTCAGAACCACTCCGGCCGCATCTCCAGAGTCGTGCGGTCCAGGCTTTCCAGCAGGTCGAGCTGCGGTCCGGTATTCGGCAGCTCATACCGGAAGAAGTACCGGGCCGCCTGGCGTTTGCCGTCGAAAAAGTCCCCGGTGCGCCCCTGGGCGGCCAACAGCTGCTCCAGCCAGATCCAGGCGATCACCACATGGCCGAAGGCCTCCAGATAGACCGCGCTGTTGGCCAGCGCGGCATCGATGTCGCCGGCGGCGAACATGCCCGCGGTGACGGATACCAGTCGCTGGATCACCGTGTCGAGTTGGGTGGCCATATCGGCCAGTTCGCCGCCGGCCCCATGCGCGGCCGCGGTGCTCTCGGTCATTGCCCGGTGTAGCGCGGCCAGGCTGGCCCCGTCGCGTTGCACCACCTTGCGGCCCAACAGGTCCAGGCTCTGGATGCCGTGGGTGCCCTCGTGGATCGGGTTGAGCCGGTTGTCCCGGTAGTGCTGTTCGACGTCGTACTCGCGGGTGTAGCCGTAGCCGCCGTGCACCTGGATCGCCAGATCGTTGGCGGCCAGGCACCACTGAGACGGCCAGCTCTTGGCGATCGGGGTGAGGATGTCCAGCAGCGCCGTGGCGTGGTCAAGTTCCTCGTCGGATTCGGCGGTGTGCGCGATGTCGACCAGTCGCGCGCAATAGAGAGCCAAGGCGAGCGCTCCCTCGACGTAGGACTTCTGCGCGAGCAGCATCCGCCTGACATCCGCGTGCTCGATGATCGGAACCTGCGGCATCGCAGGGTCTTTCGTGGTCGCCGGACGCCCCTGTGGACGGCTGCGCGCGTAGTCCAGCGACTTCAGGTAGCCGGTGTAGCCGAGCGCGATGGCACCCATGCCCACGCCGAGGCGGGCTTCGTTCATCATGTGGAACATGTAGGTCAAGCCGCGGTGCTCGTCGCCCACGAGATAGCCGACCGCGCCCGGCTCGCCGCCGGGTCGGTGGCCGCCCTCCCCGAAGTTGAGCACGGTGTTGGTGATTCCGCGATAGCCCATCTTGTGGTTGAGCCCAGCCAGCACGACGTCGTTGCGCTCACCCAGCGTGCCGTCGGGATTCACCAGATACTTCGGCACGATGAACAGCGAGATCCCTTTGGTGCCGGCCGGGCCGCCCGGGATCTTGGCCAGCACCAGGTGGACGATGTTGTCGGTCAGGTCGTGTTCGCCACCGGAGATCCACATCTTCGATCCGAACAGCCGGAAGGTGCCGTCGGCCCGGGGCTCCGCACGGGTGGTGATATCGGCCAGCGATGAACCGGCCTGGGTCTCCGAGAGGCACATCGTCCCGAAGAAGCGGCCGGCGAGCATGGGTTTGACGAAGGCGGTGACCTGTTCTTCGCTGCCGAACTTGGCGAGCAGGTTCGCGTTGGCCATGGTCAGCATCGGATAGCCGGCGGTGCTGACGTTGGCGGCGAACAGCCAGGCGAAGCCGGCCTGGGCCACCGTTGCCGGCAATTGCGCACCGCCCAGCGAGTAGTCCATGGCCATGCCGATCAGCTCAGCCTCGGCGCAGGCCGCCAGTGCCTCCTTGACTTCACCGATGATGGTGACTTTCGTCCCGTCGAAGGTGGGCTCGTGAGCGTCGCTCTTCTTGTTGTGCGGGGCGAAATAGCGAGTGGCCAACTGCTCGCACAAATCGAGTGTGTCGGAGAAGGTTTCCCGGGAGTGTTCGGAGAAGCGCTCTCGCCCGGTGAGTTCGTCGACGCGCAGCCAGTCGAACAGCAGGAAATCGAGGTCTTGGCGGGACAGCAGGGTGGACTTCATCTGGCGAACCTTTCACTCCAGGCCGAGCAGTGCGTTCTCCACGACCTCGGGCAGCGCCGGGTGGATCCAGTATTGACCGCGGGCCATCTCCGGCGCGGTGAGACCGAAGCTCATCGCCTGAATCAGCGGCTGGATGATCGACGACGCCTGGTAGCCCATGATGTGTGCGCCGAGGAGCCGCCCGGTGCCGCGTTCGGCGATGAGCTTGGCAAATCCGTTGCTGTCCTCCATCGCCCAGCCGTAGGCGACGTCACCGTAATCCTGGATCTTCACCGAGATATCGAGACCCTTTGCCAACGCCTGTGTTTCGGTCAGTCCGACCGCAGCGATCTGCGGATCGGTGAAGACCGCGGCCGGCACATAGCGGTGGTCGGTGATCCGCATCGAGTCCACGTCGTCCCAGTCGCACAGCAGGTTGTGTTGCACCACCCTGGCTTCGTGGTTGGCGACATGCTTGAGCTCGTAGGGCGAGGACACGTCGCCGAGCGCGAAAACTCCGCGCGCCGAAGTACGTTGGTACTTGTCGACGGTCACCCGCCCGCCGGCGACGACGACACCGGCCTGCTCGGCGTCCAGCAGGTCACCGTTGGGCACCCGCCCGGTGGCCACCAGCATCGCGTCGGCCCGCAGCACCGAGCCGTCGTCAAGCTCCACGACGACACCCGGCCCGGCGGATCCCTCCTGGCGGGCTGCGACCACGTTGCGGTGCGAGCGCAGCTCCCACTTGGCCGCGGCGATCCGGGTGAAGCGTTCGGCCACGGTCTCGTCGCAGTGCCGTAGCAAGGTCGAGCCGCGGATCACCACCGTGACCCGGACTCCCAAGGCGGAGAAAACGTGGGCGAACTCGGCGGCGATGAAGCCGCCGCCCACGATCACCAGATGCTCGGGCAGCTCAGCGATCCGCATGATGTCGTCGCTGGTGTAGTAATGCGCCCCGCTGTTGGCGATGGCGGGCGGGATTGCCGAGCGCGACCCGGCCGCGATCACCACCTGCTCGGCGCTGAACTGCTCGCCGCCGGCGGTGAGCAATAGGTACCGGCCGCACGCGCCGACCGGGCCGAACCGGGTGTGCTCGCCGTAGACGTCGACGTTTGGCAGGCTGCGGCGGTACTGCTCGCCGCCGGCGGCGATCGGGTCGATCCGCCCGAACACCCGCGAGACGATGTCGTCCCAGCGCACACCGTCGATATGAGCGTCAATCCCGTAGCGAGACGCCTCGGTCACCGTCTTGGCGACCTCGGCGGCGTAGACGAACATCTTGGTCGGGATGCAGCCCACATTGAGGCAGGTGCCGCCGAAAGTGCCCTGCTCGCAGATCGCCACCCGCTTGTCCGCGTAGCGCTCGTCGAGAATGCTGTTGCCCGAACCGGTTCCGATGATCGCCAGGTCGTAGCTCTCCATTGCGTCAGCCTAAACGGTGTGCGGGCTAATCTGATGGCGTGTCCACATCGGTTCAGACCGAGATGACCGACGTAGCGCTGATCGGCGCGGGCATCATGAGCGCCACATTGGGGGCGATCCTGCGCCGCCTGGAACCCAACGCCGCAATCACCATCGTTGAGCGGTTGGAATCCGCCGCCGGCGAGAGCAGCGATCCGTGGAACAACGCCGGAACCGGCCACGCCGGACTGTGCGAACTGTTCTACACACCGCAGCAGCCCGACGGCTCGATCGACACCGCCAAAGCGGTGCGCGTCAACGAGCAGTTCCAGGTGACCCGGCAGTTCTGGGCGTATGCCGTGGAAAACGGCCTGCTGGAGCAACCGCGCGACTTCGTGCATCCGATCCCGCACGTCAGCTTCGTGCACGGCACCGAGGGCGTGGACTACCTGCGGCGGCGCCATCGTGCGCTGGCCGGCAACCCGTTGTTCGCCGGAACCGAGTTCATCACCGACTTCGGCGAGTTCGCCGCGCGCCTGCCCGCGATGGCCGCCGGGAGAGATCCCGACGTGCCGGTGGCCCTGGACTGGGCGCCGCATGGCACCGACGTCGACTTCGGTGCGCTGGCCGGCCAGCTCATCGGCTACGGCGTGCGCCACGGCACTGCGGTGTTCTTCGGCCACGAGTTGCGCTCGCTGCGCCGGGAGTCCGACGGCAGCTGGACGTTGGGCCTGGCCAACCGCCGAACCGGCGAAACCCGAAGGCTCAATGCCAAATTCGTCTTCATCGGCGCCGGGGGAGCGACGCTGGGCTTGTTGCAGCGCGCGGGGATCCCCGAAGTGCGGGGCTACGGCGGCTTCCCGATCGGTGGGGTGTTCCTGCGCTGCGGCGCCGCGCAGCTGACCGCCGGACACCGCGCCAAGGTGTACGGCGCCCCGGTCCCGGGTGCGCCGTCGACGACGGCCCCGCACCTGGACTCCCGGATGGTCAATGGTGCGTCGTGGCTGCTGTTCGGGCCGTTTGCCGGCTGGTCTCCGAAGTTCCTCAAGCACGGGCGCGCCACGGACCTGCCGAGATCGGTCCGCTTCGACAACGTGAAGTCACTGCTGAGCGCCGGGATCCGGGAGCGCGAACTGGTCGGGTACCTGCTCGGCCAACTGCGGCGGACACACGCCACCCGTGTCGAGGCGCTGCGGGAGTTCCTGCCGCCTGCCGATCAAGCGGACTGGAATGAGATCCGGGCCGGCCAGCGCGTGCAGGTGATCCGCGGCGGACAACTCGATTTCGACACCACGATCGTCAGCGCCGGCGACGGCAGCATCGCGGGACTGCTCGGTGCCTCACCCGGCGCTTCGACCGCGGTGCCGGCGATGCTGGAGGTGCTGGCGCGCTGTTTCGCCGGGAAGTTCGCGCAGTGGCTGCCGACGCTCAAAGAGATGGTGCCCTCGTTGGGCACGCGACTCTCCGAAGAGCCCGCGTTATACGAGCAGGTGTGGCAGTGGGGCAGCCGACAGCTTCAGCTCACCTGATGGGCACGGGGCTAACGGAGGTGCCCCCAGCGCCCGGCTTCGCCGCGCTGGCGATCGCCACTAGAGTTGCCGGGTGACCGAGAACCCCTACCTGGCCGGTTTACGGCTGGCCGGCCGCAAGGTTGTCGTTGTGGGCGCGGGAAGCGTCGCGCAGCGACGACTTCCGCTGTTGGTGGACAGCGGCGCGCAGGTGCTGGTGATCGCACCCAGCGCCACCCCGGCGGTCGAAGCGCTGGGGGAGCGCAAGCCCGGCATCACGCTGGTCTCGCGCGCCTACCGCGACGGAGATCTGGCCGACGCTTGGTATGCGATCGCGGCCACCGACGACCCGGAGGTCAACGCCGCCATTGTGGCTGAGGCCGATCGTCGCCAGATCTTCTGTGTGCGGGCCGATCTGGCCGTCGAGGGATCCGCGGTCACCCCGGCCACCTTCGGTTACTCCGGTCTGTCGGTGGGCGTTCTGGCCGGCGGCGAGCACAACCGGTCGGCGGCGATCCGCTCGGCGATCCGGGAGGCCCTGCAGTCCGGAGCCATTACCGCAGAGACCTCTGACGTGGTGCGCGGCGGTGTGGCGCTGGTAGGCGGCGGACCCGGCGATCCGGAACTGATCACGGTGCGCGGCCGTCGCATGCTCTCGCACGCCGACGTCGTGGTGACCGACCGGCTTGCCCCGCCCGAACTGCTCGCCGAACTGCCGCCGAACGTCGAAGTCATCGACGCCGCCAAGATCCCCTACGGGCGGGCAATGGCGCAGGACGCCATCAACGCGCTGATGATCGAACGCGCCAAGGCCGGCAAGTTCGTGGTGCGCCTCAAGGGCGGCGACCCGTTCGTGTTCGCCCGCGGCTACGAAGAAGTCCTGGCCTGCGCCGAGGCCGGTATCCCGGTGACGGTGGTACCGGGTGTGACCAGTGCCATAGCGGTACCGGCTCTGGCCGGAGTGCCGGTCACCCACCGGGCCGTCAACCACGAATTTGTGGTGGTCAGCGGGCATGTCGCACCCGACGATCCCGAATCGTTAGTGAATTGGGACGCCCTGGCCGCACTGCGCGGAACCATCGTGTTGCTGATGGCTATCGAACGCATCGAACAATTCTGCGCGGTGCTGCAAAAAGGCGGACGACCTGCGGATACGCCGGTTCTGGTGGTGCAACACGGCACCACGCCGGCCCAGCACACGCTACGAGCGACCCTGGCCGACGCGCCCGAGAAAATCCGCGCGGAGGGCATCCGACCTCCCGCGATCGTCATTATCGGGGCCGTCGCAGGTTTCGGGGTTTAAACAGCTCTTAATATTACTGTAGGGTAGCCGGTTATGACTGCACTTGATGATGCAGGGCGTGCGACCGTGCAGCGGTCCGAAGGCGCTGCCGGGCAGGTTCCCCGGGGGCGAGCCGGCTCCGATCTCGTGAGCTGGACCAGCAAGTATGTGTCGTCCTGGCTGCCGTCTCGTCGCTTTATCTACGCCGTGATCGCGATCGGTGGCATGCAGCTGCTGGCCACCATGGACAGCACGGTCGCCATCGTCGCGCTTCCTAAGATCCAAGACGATCTGGGCCTGTCCGACGCGGGTCGCGGCTGGGTGATCAGTGCCTACGTGCTGACCTTCGGCGGCCTGATGCTGCTCGGCGGCCGACTCGGCGACACCATCGGCCGCAAGCGCACCTTCATCAGCGGGGTCGCGCTGTTCACCATCGCGTCGGTCCTGTGCGCGGTGGCCTGGGATGCGCCCACGCTGGTCATCGCCCGACTGCTGCAGGGGGTCGGCTCGGCCATCGCCTCACCGACCGCACTGGCGCTGATCGCCACCACCTTCCCGAAGGGGCCGGCCCGTAATGCCGCAACCGCGGTATTCGGCGCGATGACCGCCGTCGGTTCGGTGATGGGCTTGGTGGTCGGTGGTGCGCTGACCGAGCTGTCGTGGCGGCTGGCGTTCGGTGTCAACGTGCCGATCGGCCTGCTGATGATCTACTTGGCCCGCACCGCACTGACCGAGACCCATCGGGAGCGGATGAAGCTCGACGCCGCCGGGGCGCTGCTGGCGACCCTGGGCTGCACCGCCGCGGTATTCGCGTTCACGATCGGCCCGGAGAAGGGCTGGATCTCGGTCATCACCATCGGCTCGGGCGTGGTCGCGATCGTGGCGATGCTGGCGTTCGTCGTCGTCGAGCGCACCGCCCAGAACCCGGTGGTGCCGTTCAGCCTGTTCAAGGACCGCAACCGGGTGGCGACCTTCGCGGCGATCTTCCTGGCCGGTGGGGTGCTGTTCACCGTGACTGTGACCATCGGCCTGTACGTGCAGGATCTGATGGGCTACTCGGCGCTGCGCGCCGGAGTCGGATTCATCCCGTTCGTCATCGGGCTGGGCATCGGCCTGGCGGCGTCCTCGCAGCTGGTCCGGCGGTTCCCGCCCCGGGCGTTGGTGATCGCCGGTGGCATCGTGGTGCTGGGGGCGATGATCTACGGCTCGACCGTCGACCGGAACCTCCCGTACTTCCCGAACTTCGTGACGTTGATCGTGCTCGGCGGGTTCGGCATCGGCATGATCGTGGTGCCGCTGACCTTGTCGGCGATCACCGGTGTGGGCTTCGACCAGATCGGCCCGACCTCGGCGATCGCGCTGATGCTGCAGAACCTCGGTGGGCCGATCGTGCTGGCGGTCGTGCAGGCCGTCATCACCTCGCGCACGCTCTACCTGGGCGGCACCAACATGCCGGTCAAGACCATGAATCCCGCGCAGATCGCCGCGTTGGACGCCGGGTATACCTACGGCCTGCTGTGGGTGGCGGCCGTGGCCGTCCTGGTCGGCGCGATCTCCCTGCTGATCGGTTACACCGCCAAGCAGGTCGCGCACGCCCAAGATGTGCAGGACGCCTTCGGCGACCTGTAACTTCGCCTGGCTTCGCCGCACTTACGGTCCCCGCTAAGCGGCCTGCGGCGCTGGGCGTCGGCTACACGTATTCGCTGCTGTGGGTGGCGGCGATCGCGATCCTGGTGAGCGGGGCGGCGTTGCTCATCGGGTTCTCGGCCGACCAGATCGCCCGCGCCCAGCGCACCCGTGAGGCCGTGGAGGCCGGGGAGCTGTAGGCGCGCCGGGCAAGTCCGCGTCTGCTCGCGGCTGAAGATAGGCTCTCGGCCTGTGATCACCCGGATGTCCCAACTGTTCCTGCGCACCCTGCGCGACGACCCCGCCGATGCCGAAGTCCCCAGCCACAAGCTGCTGATCCGGGCCGGCTACATCCGGCCGATCGCACCCGGTCTGTACAGCTGGCTGCCGCTGGGTCTGCGAGTGCTGCGCAACATCGAGCAAGTGGTGCGCGAGGAGATGAACGCCATCGGCGGCCAGGAGATCCTGTTCCCGGCGCTGCTGCCCCGCGCACCCTATGAGACCACCAACCGCTGGACGGAATACGGCGACGGCCTGTTCCGGCTCAAGGACCGCCGCGACAACGACTACTTGCTGGGCCCCACCCACGAGGAGCTGTTCGCCCTGACAGTCAAGGGGGAGTACAACTCCTACAAGGACTTCCCGGTGGTGCTGTATCAGATCCAGACCAAGTACCGCGATGAGGCGCGGCCGCGAGCCGGCATCCTGCGCGGCCGCGAGTTCGTGATGAAGGATTCGTATTCCTTCGACGTGGACGATGCCGGCCTGGCCGCCGCCTACGAGGCGCACCGGGTGGCCTATCAGCGGATCTTCGACCGGCTCGGTGTGCGCTACGTGATCGTCTCCGCGGTGTCCGGCGCCATGGGCGGATCGGCCTCCGAGGAGTTCCTCGCCGAGAGCGCGGTCGGTGAAGACACATTTGTGCGCTGCCACGAGTCCGGCTACGCCGCCAATGTCGAAGCGGTGACCACCGCCCGCCCCGAACCGCAATCGATCGAGGGCCTGCCCGAGGCGAAGGTGTACGACACCGGCGACACTCCGACGATTGCCACCCTGGTGGATTGGGCCAACGGCGCGCTGGACCGTACGGTCACCGCCGCCGACACCCTCAAGAACGTCCTGCTCAAGGTCCGCCAACCCGACGGCGACTGGGAGCTGCTGGGCATCGGGGTGCCGGGCGACCGCGAGATCGACGAGAAGCGGCTCGGCGCGGCGCTCGAACCCGCCGAGCACGCACTGCTCGATGACGGTGACTTCGCCAAACACCCCTTCTTGGTGAAGGGCTACATCGGTCCGAAGGCATTGCAGGACAACGGGGTCCGCTACCTGGTCGATCCGCGTGTGGTGGACGGCACCAGCTGGATCACCGGCGCCGACGCACCCGGCAAGCACGTCGTGGGGCTGGTCGCCGGGCGTGATTTCGTCGCCGACGGCACCATCGAAGCGGCCGAGGTCCGGGACGGGGACCCGTCACCGGACGGGGCCGGCCCGCTGGTCAGTGCCCGGGGGATCGAGATCGCCCACATCTTCCAGCTCGGCCGCAAGTACACCGACGCGTTCGCGGTCGACGTTCTCGGCGAGGATGGCCGGCCGGTGCGGCTCACCATGGGCTCCTACGGCGTCGGCGTGTCCCGGCTGGTGGCTGTCATCGCCGAACAGCAGCATGACGAGCTGGGCCTGCGCTGGCCGTCGCAGGTCGCGCCGTTCGACGTGCACGTGGTGATCGCCAACAAGGACGACGCCGCACGCGCCGGCGCGACCGAGCTGGCCGCCGAACTGGACCGGCTCGGTCTGGAGGTGCTCTTCGATGACCGGCAGGCTTCGCCGGGAGTGAAGTTCAAAGACGCCGAGTTGCTCGGGGTGCCGTGGATCGTGGTGCTGGGGCGTGGCTGGGCCGAGGGGGTTGTCGAACTGCGGGATCGCTTCTCCGGGCAGACCCGTGAGCTGGCCGTCGGTGCGGAGTTGGCCGGGGAGATTCTGGCGGCGCTGGGCCGCTAGCTGGTCCCGGTCTAGTCCCCGTCTAGTCCTGGCCGCCCGGGAAGGCCTGGGTGATCGGCCAATTCCCCAGCGCGCGGTTCCAGTGCGCGGCCAGCACGGCACTCTGGCCGAGCGCGGTCGCCGCGAATTCCCGGTCGGTGGCTTCGCTGGCCTGCTCGACGACTGCACGCCAGGCTGCCGCGGTGTCGTCTTCCATCCGGACCGCCAGCCGCAGTGCGTCATTGGACGTGGTCACCGGCATGGGCACCTGATATCCGGCAGCGGCGGGTGGAACCGCAACCGAGCGGCTGGTCAGGATCGCGATGGTGCGGTCCCGGCGTTCGCGGTGCTGACGGATGGTGGTGACCACCAGATCGTTGAAGTCCGGCAGCGAGTACGCCGACACCAGCCCGTAGCCGTAGACGACCCCGTATTCGGTGGCCAGGGCATCGATCAGGGCCGATTCGGGGCCGGAGGCCGGGCTGGGCTCGGGAGATGTCATGTCTGCGCCACCAAGGCGACCGCGTAGGCGGCGGTGCACGCCGCGGCGATGGAGGCCAGCAGCCCGGCCCGGTAACCCGACGAGGCGACCGCCAGCTTTCCGGAGCTGTCGGCGGCGGCCCGTAACGCGTTGATCACCTGCGAGACCGTCGGGGCCGGCGCGTCCGGCGCGGCGTTGGCGGTGGTGGTTTCGGTCTCATCCGCCGGCGTCTTTCCGGCGGCGCGGGCGATCTCGGCTGCCAGCGCCCGGGCATGCTCAGTTCGCTCCTGCGACACCTGCTCCAGTGCTGCGGCCAGCGCCTTGGAGTCCGGGTCGGTCAGCGCCTCAGCGGCTGCGGTGGCCAGTTCACTGTCGTGTAGGGCCAGCTGTCGTTGGGCTTCCAGGTCGTCCACGACGGGCGTCGTAGGAGCAGAGCCGCAGGCCGGGGCCGCGAGGGCCAGCAGGGCGAACATCCCGGCGCCGGTGAGCACGCGCCGGCGGTCGATGACGGACAGGGGGCCAGGCACCCTGACATCCTGCCATTGCGACAGAAGCGGAGGGACGCGACGTGGCCGGGACCGGGCCGCGGTACGCTGACGGGCGCTTTTGCCGGTTTGCTGTGGCTGTGTTTCCCACGGCGTATCGTTGATGACTGGTTCCCGGCCGCGCCTGGCGCGTGGGAACGCGCCGACTGAACAACTCAAGACGAGGAGCTCGCCGTGGCCACCGGGCTACCTTCCCAGACACAGGTGATCGAGCTGCTCGATGCTGAGTTCACCCGCGCCGGATACGAGATCGAAGACGTCGTCGTCGATGATCAGGACCCGCTGCCGCGAATCACCGTGGTCGCCGACGGCGACACTCCGCTGGATCTGGACACCGCCGCGGCGCTGGCGCGTTCGGCGTCGGAACTGCTCGACACCCTGGAGTTCGACGGCCAATACGTGTTGGAGGTCAGCTCGCCCGGTGTGGGGCGGCCGCTGACCACCGCGAAGCAGTTTCGGCGCGCGCACGGTCGCAAAGTTGAGCTGACGCTGTCCGACGGGTCGGGTCTGGCCGGTCGGGTGGGCGTCGTCGATGACGACGTCCTGACGCTGGTGGTGCGTGCCGGGCGGGACTGGAACCGTCGCCGCCTGCCGCTGAGCGAGATCAGCCGAGCGGTGGTACAAGTCGAGTTCTCGCCGCCGAGCGAACGTGAGTTGGAGTTGGCGGGCCTACAGGCCCCCGAGGCGGGAACGGAGGCCGGAGCATGAATATCGACATGGCCGCGCTGCACGCGATCGAGGCCGACAAGGGCATCTCGGTCGACGTGGTCGTGGACACCATCAAATCGGCGTTGCTCACCGCATACCGTCACACCGAAGGTCATCAGGCCGACGCGGTGATCGACGTCGACCGCAAGAGCGGCGTGGTGCGGGTGCTGGCCCGCGAGACCGACGCCGACGGCAACGTGATCAGCGAATACGACGACACCCCCGAGGGCTTCGGCCGGATCGCGGCGACCACCGCGCGCCAGGTGATCCTGCAGCGGTTGCGTGACGCCGAGAACGAGAAGGCCTACGGCGAGTTCTCCGCGCGGGAGGGCGACATCGTCGCCGGCGTCGTCCAGCGCGACGCCCGGGAGAACGCCCGCGGTGTCATCGTGGTGCGCCTGGGTACCGAAGCCAAGGGTTTCGACGGCGTCATCCGCCCCGCAGAGCAGGCACCGGGCGAGGCCTACGAGCACGGCGACCGGCTGCGCTGCTACGTGATCGGGGTGACCCGCGGCCTGCGCGAGCCGCGTATCGAGCTGTCCCGTACCCACCCGAACCTGGTCCGCAAGCTGTTCGCCCTGGAAGTCCCCGAGATCGCCGACGGGTCGGTGGAGATCGTCGCGGTCGCCCGCGAGGCCGGCCACCGCTCCAAGATCGCGGTGGCCTCGCAGGTGCCCGGCCTGAACGCCAAAGGCGCCTGCATCGGTCCGATGGGCCAGCGGGTGCGCAACGTGATGAGCGAGCTGGCCGGCGAGAAGATCGACATCATCGACTACGACGAGGACCCGGCGCGCTTCGTCGGCAACGCGCTGTCGCCGGCCAAGGTGATGTCGGTGACCGTCATCGACCAGGCTGCCCGGGCCGCCCGGGTAGTGGTTCCGGACTTCCAGCTGTCCCTGGCCATCGGCAAAGAGGGCCAGAACGCCCGGTTGGCGGCCCGGCTGACCGGCTGGCGCATCGATATCCGCAGCGATACCCCGGAGCCCGGCGCCAACGGCGCCGAGCACGAGGCCGGCCGGGGCGTGGCGCAAGAACACTGAGCGGGACGCGGACCGGCGGGGCACTGAGCGGGGCGCTACGGGGTTTGTTTGGCGGTCCCAGCATCGCCTCTCCTTCGTCGAGCCTCGCTGAACCACCGGCCCGGATTCGGGTGGTTCGGGTGATCCCCGTTGTATGGGTAGACTGAGCCGTGATCCAGCGCGAGACTTCGACAGCCGCCTCGCGGACGCACCGCTCCCCAGAGGGACCGGTGCGCACGTGTGTCGGATGCCGGAAACGTGCGTTGACCGTCGAATTGCTTCGGGTGGTCGCGGTGTCAACCGAGAACGGCAACGGTGCCGTGATCGTTGACCGCGCGGGCAACCAACCGGGGCGGGGTGCGTGGTTGCATCCCGCGTCGGAGTGCCTGCACGCGGCGATTCGGAGACGGGCATTCGTGCGCGCGCTGCGGATCAGCGGTTCTCCGGATGTATCCGGGGTGGAGGAGTACTTCGAAGGATTCGAAGATCGGCTCGCCGCCCCGGTCAACAGAACAGGTAGCGAAGAACATGAGCACACCGTGAAGTCCCGATGACCATGCGTCATAGCTAAACCCGAGGCGCGGCCCACCACCGCTGTCGCCTCATAGACAGGAGATGTAGTGGCAAAGGCCCGCGTACACGAGTTGGCCAAGGAACTCGGTGTCACCAGCAAGGAAGTCCTCGCCCGCCTGAGCGAGCAGGGCGAATTCGTCAAATCGGCGTCCTCAACCGTGGAAGCCCCCGTCGCGCGGCGGCTGCGCGAGTCCTTCGGCGGCGGTAAGCCCGCGCCGAAGGCCGAAGCGCCCGCGGCCCCGGCGCCCGCCAAGGCCGCTCCGGCTCCGTCCCCGGCGGCGACTCCGGGACCGGCGAAGCCGGCACCGGCCGCTGCGGCTGACGGCGAGGCTGCGAAGCCCGCCGCACCCGCGGCCAAGCCGTCGGCTCCGGCAGCCCCGGCGGCTCCGCCCGCGCCCGCGGCCGAGGCCCCGCCGCCGGCAGCTGCGGCACCCTCCCCGGCGGCGCCGCCCGCTCCCGGCCCGCGGCCGGCAGCACCGGGCCCCAAGCCCGGCGCCCGCACCCCGCGCGTCGGCAACAACCCGTTCTCTTCGGCGCAGCCGGTTGAGCGCGCCATTCCGCGTCCGCACCCGCAGGCGCCCCGGCCTGGGGGCGCACCCCGGCCCGGCATGCCGCGTCCCGGCGGCGGCGCTACACCGGGCAACATGCCCGGTCGCACCAGCAACTTCGGCGCGCAGGGTCGCCCGGCGCGCCCCGGCGGTCCGCCGCGTCCCGGTGGCGGTGGCCGACCCGGTGCGCCCGGCGGTCGCCCGGGCGGTCCCGGCGGCGGTCCCGGTGGTAACTACCGCGGTGGCGGTGCCGGTGGTCCCGGCGGCGGAGGCGCCCCCGCAGGCGCCGGCGCCGGAGGTTTTCGGGGTCGTCCCGGAGGTGGTGGCGGCGGCGGTCGTCCCGGCCAGCGCGGTGGCGCGGCCGGTGCCTTCGGCCGGCCCGGCGGTGCACCCAAGCGCGGACGCAAGTCGAAGCGGGCGAAACGTGCCGAGTACGAGAACATGCAGGCGCCGGTCGTCGGTGGTGTGCGGTTGCCGCACGGCAACGGCGAGACCATCCGGCTGGCCCGCGGCGCATCGCTGAGCGACTTCGCCGAGAAGATCGACGCCAACCCGGCTGCCCTGGTGCAGGCGCTGTTCAACCTCGGTGAGATGGTGACCGCCACCCAGTCGGTGGGCGACGAGACGCTGGAGCTGCTGGGCAGCGAGATGAACTTCGTGGTGCAGGTCGTCTCGCCCGAGGACGAGGACCGCGAGCTGCTGGAGTCCTTCGATCTGACCTACGGCGAGGACGAGGGCGGCGAGGAGGACCTGCAGAGCCGGCCGCCGGTGGTGACCGTCATGGGTCACGTCGACCACGGCAAGACCCGACTGCTGGACACCATCCGCAAGGCCAACGTCCGCGAGGGCGAGGCCGGTGGCATCACCCAGCACATCGGGGCCTACCAGGTGTCGGTCGACTTCGACGGCTCCGAACGGCTGATCACGTTCATCGACACCCCGGGTCACGAGGCGTTCACCGCCATGCGTGCCCGTGGCGCCAAGGCCACCGACATCGCGATCCTGGTGGTGGCCGCCGACGACGGTGTGATGCCCCAGACGGTGGAGGCGATCAACCACGCCCAGGCTGCCGATGTGCCGATCGTGGTGGCGGTCAACAAGATCGACAAGGAAGGTGCCGACCCGGCCAAGATCCGGGGGCAGCTCACCGAGTACGGACTGGTTGCCGAGGACTTCGGCGGCGACACGATGTTCGTCGACATCTCCGCCAAGCAGGGCACCAACATCGCGGCCCTGGAAGAGGCGGTGCTGCTGACCGCCGACGCGGCCCTGGACCTGCGGGCCAACCCCGACATGGAGGCCCAGGGTGTGGCGATCGAGGCCCACCTGGACCGCGGCCGCGGTCCGGTGGCCACCGTGCTGATCCAGCGCGGCACGCTGCGAGTCGGCGACTCGATCGTCGCCGGGGATGCCTACGGCCGGGTGCGGCGCATGGTCGACGAGCACGGCGACGACGTGGAAGAGGCGCTGCCGTCGCGGCCCGTGCAGGTCATCGGGTTCACCTCGGTGCCGGGCGCCGGCGACAACCTGCTGGTGGTCGACGAGGACCGCATCGCTCGCCAGATCGCCGACAAGCGCAGCGCGCGTAAGCGCAACGCGCTGGCGGCGCGCTCGCGCAAGCGGATCTCGCTGGAGGACCTGGACTCGGCGCTGAAGGAAACCAGTCAGCTGAACCTGATCCTCAAGGGCGACAACGCCGGTACCGTCGAGGCGCTGGAAGAGGCCCTGATGGGAATCCAGGTCGACGACGAGGTGCAGCTGCGGGTGATCGACCGCGGTGTCGGTGGCATCACCGAGACCAACGTCAACCTGGCGTCGGCGTCGGACGCGATCATCATCGGGTTCAACGTGCGTGCGGAGGGCAAGGCCACCGAGCTGGCCAACCGCGAGGGTGTGGAGATCCGGTACTACTCGGTCATCTACCAGGCCATCGAAGAGATCGAGAGCGCGCTCAAGGGCATGCTCAAGCCGATCTACGAGGAGAAGGAGCTGGGGCGGGCGGAGATTCGCGCCATCTTCCGGTCCTCCAAGGTTGGCAACATCGCCGGCTGCTTGGTCACCTCCGGTCTCATCCGCCGCAACGCCAAGGCGCGGCTGCTGCGTGACAACGTGGTGGTCGCCGAAAACATCACGGTCTCCTCGCTGCGCCGGGAGAAGGACGATGTCACCGAGGTTCGCGACGGCTACGAGTGTGGTCTGACGCTGACCTACAGCGACATCAAGGAAGGCGACGTCATCGAGACCTACGAGCTCGTAGAAAAAGCACGTGTGTAGGCGCGGTCATCATGGCTGACCCGGCACGGGCACGCCGGCTGGCCAAGCGGATCTCCACGATCGTCGCCTCGGCGATCGAGTACGAGATCAAAGATCCGCGGCTGGCCGGCGTGACGATCACCGACGCGAAGGTGACCGCCGATCTGCACGACGCGACCCTGTACTACACGGTGCTGGGCCCCTCCCTGGACGAGGACCCCGACTACGGCGGGGCCGCTGCCGCGCTGGAGGGGGCCAAGGGGGTGCTGCGGTCCAAGGTCGGCGCAGGCACCGGGGTGCGGTTCACCCCGACCCTGACGTTCGTCCGGGACACCGTGCCCGACGCTGCCCATCGGATGGCGGAACTGCTGGCCGCAGCCCAAGCCGCCGACGCCGACCTGGCCCGGATACGGGAGGGCAAGCAACCGGTCGGGGACCCCAACCCGTACCGGGAGGCGCCCGGACAAGCGGGCGCCGACGACAGCGGTGACGGTGAGCAATCGGGCGACTGACCCGCTGCCCACGGGCCGGCGGGTCGACGCCGCCGGAGCAGTGGCACTGCTGGCGGGCGCGGGCACGCTGGCGGTGATCTGCCATGTGAATCCCGACGCCGACACCATCGGTGCGGGGCTGGCGCTGGCGTCGGTCCTGCGACGGCGCGGCAAGGCGGTCGAAGTCAGTTTCGCCCGCCCGGCGGTGCTGCCGCAGACGCTGCAGTCGTTGCCGGGCGGCGACCTGCTGGTCGCTGCCGATGCGATGCGCCGGGACGTCGATCTGGTGGTCACAGTCGACGTCTCGAGCGCGGATCGGCTCGGGGAGCTGCGGGAGCTGGCCGTCGGCCGCGAGCTGCTGGTGATCGACCATCATGCATCGAACCAGCTGTTCGGCACCGCCAACTTCGTTGACGCGTCCGCGGATTCGACCACGATGATGGTGGCTGAACTGATCGACGCCTGGGGCGAGCCGATCGACGTGGAGGTGGCGCACTGCCTGTATGCGGGGCTGGCCACCGACACCGGGTCGTTCCGGTGGGCCAGTGCCCGCGCGCACCGGCTGGCGGCGCGGCTGGTGGACGTCGGCGTGGACAACGCGGCGATCACCCGGACCGTGATGGACACCCACCCTTTCGGCTGGCTGACGATGCTGTCGCGCGTGCTGGCCAATGCGCGACTGCTGCCTGACGCGGCGGGCGGGCGCGGGCTGGTCTATGCGGCGGTCGACCACGCCGAGTGGACCGCGGCGCGGTCCGAGGAGGTGGAGAGCATCGTCGACATCGTGCGCACCACCGCACAGGCCGAAGTGGCGGCGGTGTTCAAGGAGACCGAGCCGGGGCGCTGGGCGGTGTCGATGCGCGCCAAGTCGGCGGTGGATCTGAGCGCAGTGGCCGTCTCATTCGGCGGTGGCGGACACCGGCTGGCCGCCGGCTACACAGCGACCGGAACGGCGCAGGACGTGATCGCTGCCCTGGTCACCGCGCTCGAGCGGTGACGGACCGCGCCCCGGCCGGCGGCCGCCAGATCATGGCGCTGGCGTTGCCGGCGCTGGTGGTGCTGGCCGCTGAACCGTTGTATCTGCTGTTCGACACCGCGGTGGTCGGCCGACTGGGTGCGCTGGGCCTGGCGGGGCTGGCGATCGGCGGGTTGATCCTGGGCCTGGTGGGCTCGCAGGGCACATTCCTGTCCTACGGCACCACGGCACGGGCGGCACGCCACTTCGGGGCCGGTGACCGTCGCGCCGCGGTCGCCGAGGGGGTGCAGGCGACCTGGCTGGCACTGGTCCTGGGGGTGCTGATCGTCGTCGTGGTGCAGGCTGCAGCGGTGCCGCTGGTCTCGGCTGCCGCAGGTCGTGACGCCATCGCGCAGGCCGCCTTGCCGTGGCTGCGGATCGCGATCCTCGGCGCTCCGGCGATCCTGGTGTCGCTGGCCGGAAACGGATGGCTGCGCGGAGTGCAAGACACCTCGCGCCCTCCGCGCTATGTGGTTGCAGGCTTTGCGCTTTCGGCGCTGCTGTGCCCGCTGCTGGTCTTCGGGGCGCTGGGCATGCCGCACTGGGGCCTGGCCGGCTCCGCGGTGGCCAACTGTGCGGGCCAGTGGCTTTCGGCACTGTTGTTCTTGCGTGCGCTTGCCTCCGAGCAGGTTTCGCTGCGGTTCGACACTGCGGTGCTACGCGCGCAGCTGGCGATGGGCCGCGACTTGATGGTGCGGTCGCTAGCTTTTCAGGCGTGTTTTGTCTCGGCAGCCGCAGTGGCGGCCAGGTTCGGGGCGGCAGCGTTGGCCGCCCACCAGATTGTGCTGCAGCTGTGGATGTTTCTGGCGTTGGTGCTTGATTCGCTGGCGATCGCCGCCCAGGCCCTGGTCGGCGCGGCACTGGGTGCCGGAGAGGCCGATCAAGCCAGGTCGGTGGCCATGCGGGCTACCGTGTTCTCGGGCATGGCCGCCGGGGTGCTGGCCGTGTTGCTTGCCGTCGGCTCCGGCACGCTGCCCGGCCTGTTCACCGGCGACGGCGCGGTGCTGGCCGCCGTCGCGGTGCCGTGGTGGTTCATGGTGGCTCAGTTACCCATCGCCGGAATCGTCTTCGCGCTTGACGGCGTGCTGCTGGGCGCCGGGGACGCCGCGTTCATGCGTACCGCCACGGTGATCAGCGCCTTGATCGGGTTCCTGCCGCTGATCTGGCTGTCGTTGGCGCTGGATTGGGGGCTGGCCGGGATATGGTCGGGATTGACCACGTTCATCATGCTGCGGTTGCTGTTCGTCGGGTGGCGGGCGCTTTCCGGGCGCTGGGTGCGAGCCGGACGGCCGTAGGATCGGCGGGCGTGAGCAGTCAGCGAGATCGGATGCTGCGCGGGGCGCTGTATCGGCCCGACGACCCGGACTTGGTCGCCGGCCGGCGGGATTGCCAACGCGTGGTGGCGGCGTTCAACGCCACCGGTCCAGACGACGCGGACGCTCGCCGTGAACTCCTGGACAAACTGCTGGGATCATTCGGGGCGAACTCAGAGATCTTGCCCCGGTTCTGTTGCGACTACGGAACATACATCAGCATCGGTGCCAACTGTTTCGTCAACTATGACGCGGTCTTTCTGGACTGCGCGCCCATTACCATCGGCGACCACGTGTCGATCGGACCCCGCGCCCAACTGCTGACGGCGCTGCATCCCATCGACGACGTCGATGCGCGGCGGGGCGGCTGGGAATCAGCCGCTCCGGTCACCCTTGGCGACAACGTCTGGCTGGCGGCGGGGGTGATCGTCTGCCCCGGGGTGTCGATCGGAGACGACACGGTGGTGGGGGCCGGCAGCGTGGTGACCCGGGATTTGCCGGCCGGTGCACTGGCCGCAGGAAATCCGTGCCGGATCCTTCGGCCGATCCACTAGCCCACCAGCCGTCAGACGCCCACGCCGGCGTTCACGTCCCAGGGCCGCCGGCGTGGCGGCGAAGCGACGTCGCCATAGGGCCACGGGGGGTAGGGCGCGTAGTTCTGCGCCACGACTGAGTCCACCTGGGGAGGTCCGGTTTGCTGTCCCACGGTAACCGTGTTCCAGCACGCCGGGGCGTTCTGTTTGTCCAGCTAACTGACAGGAAAAACCTACAATCCCTATCTATACATTTAGGTTACTCGTGGGTAGCATTCTGCTCGTTGTTACCGGTGGCATACATCTGACTGTCCGGATGTAACCCACCGGCATGGGAAAACGACGGAGATGGGGAAGCTCGAAAATGATGCATTACCGACTGATCGCCGCAGGCCTGGCCACCGGGGGTGGGCTGCTTACTGCGGCGTTCTTACAGGCTGCGGTCGCCGTGGCGGGCCCGGGCGACGACGCTGTGGCGCCGAGTGCCACCGGTGCCGACGCCTTTACGCTCGGCGGATATACGTTTGACCCGTACACAGGAACCGGCTCCTCCGCGCAGGAGGGTTTCGACCTTGTTCACACGCTCACCGGCTCTGCGCCCCTGTTGACTCTCGGTGGTGGCAGCCCCGGCGGCCTGCTGCCGATCGCACCCCAGAACTTCGAGGTGTACGGCGCGGACGGCGCCAGCCTGGGCAGTGTCAACTCCAGCGTGGTCGTCACCAACCTGGCGGGCTTGACCAACACTCAGTTCACCATCACCGACGTCAACGCCGCATCCGGCGGGTCGGCGGCGGACCTGCCGACGTCGGGGTCGGTCTATGACGTGTTCAACTTCGGCGGTGGCTTTGCGAATGTCTACATCGCCACCCCGGGCGAGGACGGGACCGTCACCGACACCTTCGTGACGCCCTGGGGCAGCATGGACCTGAGCTCGATGTTCGCCGGCTTCAACGCGGCGGACCCGCTGCAGCCGGGTGACGCCTTCGCCGCGCTGCAGGCCGGGGCGTCGGGCGGTGGCGACGACGCCTTCGCCATCGGTGGCCTGACGCTGGACCCGTTCCTGGTCGACAGCAACGGCGCCAATGTGGGGGAGGGCTTCACCCCGGTCGCTGCGCTCGGTGGCGCCGCGCCCCTGCTGGCCATCGGCGGCGCATCGCTGGGTGACCCGAGCCACCAGGGCAACGGTCTCGCGCCACAGAATTTCGATGTCTACAGCGGTACCGGCGACGACGCCACGCACCTCGGCACCATCAACACCGCGGTGGACGTGACCAATCTGTTCGGCATGACCAACGCCCAGCTCGTCGTCACCGACGGTTCGGACACCGGCGACGGCCTGCCGGCCGCGGGCACGATCTACGACGCGTTCAACTTCGGAGGCGGCTTCGCGAACGTCTACGTGGCCACCCCGGGCGAAAACGGCACCATCACCGACACTTTCGTGACGCCGTTCGGCAGCATGGACCTGAGCTCGCTGTTCAGTGGCATGGCCACCGGGGTCTCGATGGACCCGGGCGCCGCATTCGCCGCCCTGAGCGACAGTGCCGTGGGCGCGGAAGCCTTCAGCATCGGCGGCACCACTTTCGACCCGTTCACCGGGTCCGGAGCCGACACCAGCCCGGGATTCGCGCCGGTCTACCAGACGGTCGGCGCGCTGCCGTTGCTCAACATCGGCGGCGGATACCCGGGCCTCAACCTCGGCGGCACCTGGTTCCCCCTGCCGGTGACCGGACAGGACTTCAACATCTATGACGGCACGGACCTGCTCGGCACCGCGCACGCTCAGGAGACCGTCACGCAGCTGCTGGGCCTGACGACCACGGAGTTCGTCATCGATGGAGTGACACCCGGTGCTGGCGACGCCGCGGACCTGCCGGCGTTGGGTTCGGTGTACAGCGTGCTGGACCTCGGTAGTGGTTTCGCCAACGTCTACTCCGCCATCCCCGGGCTGGACGGCGCCGACAGCACCGTCACGGACACCTTCGTGACCCCGTTCGGCGACTTCGACCTGAGCTCGCTGTTCGGTGGATTCGACGCTTCGGCGTTGTTGGACCCGGGTGCTGCGTTCCTGGGTCTCGACTTCTAGCGGTTCGCCACACCTGACACGTCCCGGGCGGTGCGCAAGCGCCGTCCGGGACGTGTCGTGTCACTGCACCTGGGCGCGCCCACGTTCCAACACGGCCGCCCGGTTGGCGGCGACGTCGGCGCCGGTCACGGTGTGCAGCCACTGCTTGGCCGCCATCGCTTCGATCCAGAGTCCGGTGGCGGTCTGCGACTCGTCGATGCGGTGATAGGAGGCCAGCAGTGCCCGTACCGCGGCCTGGTTGTTGCCGACGATCGAGGCAGCCACCCGGCGCGCTGCGGGCAGCAGCTCGGCGTGCGGCACCACCTCGGTGACCAACCCGGCCCGCAGCGCGTCGGCAGCGGAGAGGTAATCGCCGGTCAGGCTCATCCGGCGGGCCAAGCCCACGCCGACCTTCTGGGGGAGCCGGACGCTGAGTCCCCAGGACGGCAGCAAACCGACCCGAGCGTGGGTGTCGGCGAACCGGGCTTGCTCGGAGGCGATCAGGACATCGCAGTACAACGCCAGCTCGAGCCCGCCGGTCACCGCCGCACCGTTGATGGCGCCGATCACCGGCTTGGTCATCGGTGGCCACTGCGGGGAAATGTCTGTCAGTGCAGTGGATTCGCCGAACTCCTTGAGGTCCAGCCCGGCGCAGAACACCGGATCGGCGCCGGTCAGGATCACCACGTCGACGTCGTCGTCGACGTCAGCGTCGGCCAGCGCACCGAAGATGGCGTCCCGCAGGGCACCGGACAGCGCATTGCGGGCCTGCGGGCGGTTGAACGTCAGGGTGCGGACGCGGTCCTGTGTCTGGACCAGCAGAATGTTGTCGCTCACCGGTTCACCGTAGCCCCGGCTACGCTGAGGGGAATGCACGGTATGGCGTTGAAGGAGTGGAGCGCTGTCGTTGCCGCGCTGCTGGCCGGCCGGCAACGAATCCTGCTGCGTAAAGGCGGCATTCACGAGAAGCGCTTCGACACCCATGCTGAGGAGTTTCTGCTGTTTCCGACCTCGGTGCACAGCCACGCCGAGCGGGTCCGTCCCGAACACCGCGACCTGCTCGCGCCGGCGGCCGTCGATTCCACCGCTGAGCAGGTGCTGGTACGGGCCGCGGCGAAAGTCGTTGCAGCGCTGCCCGTCGAGCGCCCCGACGCATTGGAGGAGATCGCGGACCTGCATATCTGGACCGCCGACTCGGTGCGCGCCGATCGGCTGGATTTCCGGCCCAAGCATCGGCTGACGGCGCTGGTGGTCCAGGTGTTCCCGCTGTCCACACCGGTGCGGCTGCCGCGCAGCCCCGATTATGCCGGTTGTGCCAGCTGGGTGCGGCTACCGATCGCCGACCCTGAGCTCGGGTCCCCGGTGTACACCGCCGAACAGCTCGAGGCGGTGGCCACCCGGGTTCGCGACACCGTCGGCTGACGCACTCGGCGGGTCAGATCTGCCCGTGGCTCGGCGGCCGGACCGCGGTGAGCTCCCAGGCTCCGATGTGGTGATACTTCCAGTCCACCGGATCGTGCACGCTGTGCGTTCGGGCATTGCGCCAATGTCGATCCAATCCGTACTTGAGGTCGGTTCCGCTGGTTCCGGTCAGCGCGAACAGCTCGCTGGCCACCTCGACGGCCACCTCGCTGGCGAACGCCTTGGCCTGGGCAACGGCGATCGACCCCTGCGCTGCGGTGTCGGGACCGGCCGGGATCAGGCCCAGCTCCTCGAGGACTTCGGCCGCCCAGCGCAGCAGCTGCACCGCGGCACGGGTGCGGGTGGCCAACCGGCCGAACCGCAACCGGATGTGCGGGTCCTCGGCCGCCGTCGGCGCCTGGTCGGACCGGTACGCCTCGAAGAACGGCCGGCTGCGGGTGCGGACGAATTCCGCGGCGTCGGCCAGCGCCCCCTCGGCGATCCCCGCTTCGATAGCCGCGTGCACCAGCTGTGTTCGCGCACCGAGTAGCTGTGGTTCGGTGAACGCCGTCCAGTACGGCACCACGAAGCCGGATTCGACGTGCACACCATCGAAAGTTGTTGTGCCGCTGACCGTGGCGCGCTGTCCCATCGCCGACCAGTCCTCACCGATGGCTATTCCTGGACTGTCGCGTTCGATGAGCGCCAGCACCAGCTTGTCGTCGGGGTCCAGCGCGCTGGCGGCCAGCCAACGGGCCGTGATGGCGCCGGTGCTGTAGTACTTGACGCCGGCCAACCGCCAGCCTGGTCCGTCGGCGACCAGCCGGGTCTTCAAGTCGAGCGCGTGTGTGCCGCCGCGTTCGGCCAGCACCGGGGCGATGCGTCCGCCTTCGGTGACCGCGGGCAGGATCCGGCTGCGTTGTTCTGGCGTACCGAGCCGGCGCAGGATGTCGATGGCCAGAAAGTGGCCCTGCGGGATCTGCGCCAGCGCCGGGTCGGCGGCGGCGATGGTTCTGATCACCTCGGCCAGGGTCACCGGGCCCAATCCGGCGCCGCCGTCGGCGACCGGGACAGTGATGGCCGGCAGACCCGAACGGTCGAAATCGGCCAGCTCGCCGCGCGGCACACCCCCGGCCCGGTCCCGCTCGGCGGCGCCGGGGCGCACCGCGGCGGCGAATGCCTCAGCGGCAGCGACGGCTTCGGCGTGGCTACCGAGGCGCCGCACGCGGCCCGCCGTCACGGCAGCGCCGGCGCGGGCACGGGTGCCAAGCCGGCATGTGCCTCCAGTTCGCGCACCAGCGGCAGCACGTTTCGGCCGAAAGCCTCAACCTCCTCCTGGAAGTGCAGGAAGCCGGCCAGGATCAGATTCACCCCCAGTTTGCGGTACTCGACGATGCGTTCGGCGACTTGTTCGGCGGTGCCGATCAGCTGCGTGCGGAAGCCGTCGTTGTACTGCACCAGGTCCTCGAAGCTGGAATCAGCCCACATGCCACGATGGTCGGCGGTCGACGCGCCGGCCTGCCGCACCGCCGCACCGAATCCCTGGACCGCGGGAACATCGGCTTTGGCGATGATCTCCCGCAGTACCTCTTTGGCCTCTGCCTCGGTGTCACGGACGATGACGAAGCCGTTGAGGCCGAAGCGGGGCGGTGCTGCGCGGCCGGAATCGGCAGCGACCCGGCGAAGGTCGGCCAGTTGGGCGTTGACCCCGTCGAAGTCGTTGCCGTTGGAGAAATACCAGTCGGAGTAGCGGCCGCCGTTGTTGCGGGCTGCGGTGGAGTTGCCGCCCTGAAAGATCTCCGGGTGGGGCCGGCCATCCCACGAAAGTGGCTTGGGCTGCAGGCGGAAGTTGCGGATGCGGTAGAAGTCGCCGGCCAAGTTGGCGGGGTCCTCGGTCCAGATCGCCCGGAGCGCCTGAATGAATTCGGCGCTGCGCCGGTAGCGTTCGTCGTGCTCAAGCCACGGCTCGCCGAGCTGGGTGAATTCGTCCTTGAGCCAGCCGCTGACGACGTTGACCGCCGCCCGTCCGTTCGACAGATGATCGGCGGTCGCCAGCCATTTCGCCAGCACGCCCGGCTGCCACAATCCCGGGTGGACCGCGGCGATCACTTTGAGTCGCTGCGTGGCCAGCAGCAAGGCCAGGCTGAAACTGGTTGACTCGTGCTGATATTCGGCGCTGTAGCTGGCCGTGTAGCGGACTTGGGTCAGCGCATATTCGAAGCCGGCTTCCTCGGCGATCCGGGCCAGGGCGACGTTGTAGTCATAGCTCCAGTCGGTGCGCTGCTCGATCGTCGAGGTGACCAGCCCGCCGCTGACGTTAGGCACCCAGTAGGCGAAGCTCAGCGGCGTGGTGGGGTCGGTCGGCATGGCTTGTCTTCCTTACGTGGTCAGTGGGGCAGGGGGGTGGGCGAGCAGGCCCCGCTCGGCCAGGATCGGCAGCACACCCTCCCCGAACGAGAACGCCTCCTCCAGGTGCGGGTAGCCGGACAGGACGAACTCGTCCAGCCCCAGGCGGTGGTATTCCTCGATGCGGTCGGCGACCTCCTCGTGGCTGCCCACCAGTGCGGTCCCGGCGCCTCCTCGCACCAGGCCCACACCGGCCCACAGGTTCGGTGAGACTTCGAGCTGGTCGGTTCGGCCGCCGTGTAGCTCGGTCATCCGGCGCTGGCCCTCGGATCCGGAATTGCGCTGGACCTGCTGAGCGCGGTGAATCTGCCCGGGGCTGATTCCGGCCAGTAACCGATCTGCCTGGGCCCACGCCTCCGCCGCGGTGGGCCGGCTGATGACGTGCAGGCGGATCCCGAACCGCAGCTCGCCGGATGCTGCCCGAGCCGAGCCCAGATCCTTGACCCGCCGGCGAACCGCATCGAGCTTGTCGGCGACCTGCGCGGGCGGTTCGCCCCAGGTCAGGTAGACATCGGCGTGCTCGGCCGCCACATCCATCGCTTCCGCCGACGATCCGCCGAGATAGATGTCAGGCCACGTGGCTGCGGGCACGATGGTCGCATCGTCGACGAACAGATGATCGCCGCGGAAGGTGACGGGCTCCCCGGACCACAGCTGCCGGAAGACGGTGAGGAACTCGCCGGCCCGCCGATAGCGCGCGGTCTTGTCCAAGTCGTCGCCGAACCGCCGCTGCTCGGCGTCGTCACCGCCGGTCACGACATTCAGCAGCAGCCGTCCCCCCGATATCCGCTGGAAGGTGGCCGCTGCTTGGGCCACCAGCGTCGGAGCCTGCAACCCCGGACGGAAGGCCACCAGAAACTTGAATCGTGTGGTGAGTTGGCTCAGCGCGGCGGTGAACACCCAGGCGTCCTCACACCAACTGCTGGTCGGTGTCAGGGCCCCGGTGAACCCCAGCTTCTCCGCCGATCCCGCCACCAGGCGCAGATAGTCCAGATCTGGGGCGCGGTCGGCTCCGTAGGCGTTCGCGCGGCTACCCGCGACACCGACGGCGTTTCCCAGACTGAGATCACTGCGGGAATCTCCGTTGGTGGGCAGGAACCAGTGCAGGGTGATGGGCATCAGCGGTAGAGCGAGAACTCGGGGTGCCGATGGTTGAGCACCCAGTCGCCGACCTCGCGTGCCTTGTAGGCGACCGGGTCGTGCAGGGTGTGGGTTCGCAGGTTGCGCCAATGCCGGTCGAAACCGTACGCGCTGGTGGTGGCGCGGGCGCCCTGGATTTCGAAGAGTCGGCTGACGGTGTGCAAGCCGACTTCGGTAGCGAGATATTTGGCTTCGTACACGGCGATGGCGGCCTCGGCGCGCTGATCCTCAGTGAGTCCCGGGCCGATATTGACGGCTCCCTGCAGGGCCTCGCCGGCCCGGTCGGCCAACAGCCCCACAGCACGGACCTGACTGACCAATTCGCCGACGGTCTGCAGGATGTAGGGATCGTCGGTGGCTCGGCCTACACCCGAGGACTCCCACGGTGTGGCGTGGTCCCGGGTCCAATTCACCGCTTCGGTGAGCGCGCCCTCGGCGGTGCCGACATAGAAGTTGACGAATGCCAGCTGCCAGTGCGGGGTGATCAGCGTCTGGTAGGGGCTCAGGGTGCCTCCGGTGAATGGCTCCTCGCCGAGCACCTCGTGATGTTCGATGCGCGCGTCGATGACGCGGACCCCGCCGGAGTCCGTCAGGCGCTGACCGATGTTGTCCCAGTCGTCGAGGAAGGTGAAACCTTGTCGACCCCCGCGGGCGTCGAGCGACAGGAACACCTGCGAGCCGTCCAGCAAGGCGGTGACCGAGAGTTGATCCCCGGTGCTGGCGCCACTGGCGAACGTCCGGCTGCCGTTGAGCAGGAAGCCGTCGCCGTCGCGGGTCAAGACCAGGCCCGCGCTGCCGCGCGGGTTTTGAATCCCGCCCCAGAACAGCTTTTCGGCGGCATTGCGACGAGACTGGGCGTCCGCCTGCGCCGGCGTGCCGAACAGCGTGGCGACCCGGGTTTGGGCGTAGTGATAGCCGAGCAGGTGAGCAATCGAGGTGTCGCCACGAGAGATTCGCCGGGTTACCTGGGCGGCCTGCGCGAAATCGAGTCCAGAGCCGCCGTATTCGACCGGCTCCTGAATCTGTAGCAGATCGTTGTCGCGCAGCAGTTCGATCTCGGCGCGTGGCGTCGCGTTGGCCCGGTCCCGGGCGGCAGCGGTCTGGCGCAGCTGCTCGGCGACGCGGTCGGCGGTAGCCAGCACGTCGGCGATCGCCCCGTCGCTGGCTGCGGTGCGCTCGGTGACGACGGTCATGGGTGCTCCTCGCGGACTATGTGTGGCACAACGGATAACTCGATTTGACGAGACTTGGACGAGATACAACGCGGACTCTTCGTCCTCGAGCAAGACGGGCATTTGCCGACTGCGCCGCTCTAACCCCCGCTGATCAGCGCTTTTGCCGCCGATGGTGCTAGAAACAAGCTGATTCGAACCAGGCGGGAACTCGGAAGGCCCGGGTGCGGCGCTCCCGGCGGCTACCGGCGGTCCGGCTGGCCGACGTGCCAAATTCCGCTCGCCCTGGAGCTAATCGTTATCAAACGCTAAGCCGCTGTTCACGACTCCGTGACCTGTGGCTGCCAGCAGACGGCCTGTTGCGGATGAGCGGCGACTGAAATTTCATTCGGTGCTGAATCGCCTTCCGACGCACGGTGATCTCGCGCGTCTGGAGTCCCGCCACCATCCCGATCATCCAAAGAGGAAGAGCCAATGAGGGTTTCGATTAATCGTGGGGACTGGTCCAGGGTGATCGATCGGTGGCGAGCGGGAATCCACGTGGCAGCGGCAGCTGCTGCCGTCTTGGTGGCCGCCGGTTCGCTGACCGTGGTGGCCGGCCCGGTGGCGCGCGCCGACGACATCAAATACGAAGCGTTCTACACGCCGCCGGCTCCGCTTCCGGCCGGGAGTCCCGGTGATCTGATCCGGACCGAGCCGCTGCACCTGGTACTGGAACCATCCGGTCAATTGGGCGCCTTCGTCGGGTCCGGTACCCGAATCATGTACCGGGGCACGGATGCTCAGGCGCATCCGGTGGCGGTCACCGGGGCCTATATCGAGCCCGACGTGCCCTGGCCGGGGCGCGGACCGCGCCCGCTGATTGCCTACGCGACAGGACCGTACGGCGTCGGCGAGCAGTGCGCGCCGTCGCGGCTGTTGGACCAGGGTATTCACTTCTCGCAAGGCTTCGACCTGACCTTCAACTACGAAGAGGGCTTCATCGCGACGCTGCTGGCCCGCGGTTTCGCCATCGTGGTGACCGACGGAATCGGATTGGGCACTCATGGGCCGCAGTCGCCCCAGTTCTTGAACCGGGTTGCGGCCGGAACCGCGCTGATCGACGCGGCCCGCGCGGCTCAGAAGCTGCCCGGCACATCCCTGGATCCGCACGGACCGGTCGCGTTCTGGGGCTGGGCATCCGGTGGGCAAGCGTCGTTGTCGGCCGCCGAGCTGGCACCGACCTATGCACCCGAACTCAACGTGGTGGGCAGCTACGCCAACGCGCCGCTGACCAACGTGGTCGAGGCGATCCCCGCCGTAGACGGCAACTTCTTGGCGGTGCTCGCGGGCTATCTGTTGCGCGGCATCCAGGCGTCCTATCCGGAGACCGAACAAGCCATTTGGGATGCACTGACGCCGCGCGGGGTCCAGATGCTGGACTGGAGTGGACACACCTGCCTGGTGCAGGGCGGCGTCGACTATGCGTTCCGTCACCTTGAGTTCTGGTTCAAGGACGACCTGAATGCGGTCGCCTCCGCCGAACCGCTGAAGACGATCTTCGCCTCCCAACGGGTGGGAAACATCAAACCCCATGGACCGGTGTATATCTCGCACAACCGCTGGGATCCGTTAGCGCCCTACACGTCGGCCCATGACACGGCGCGCGACTGGTGCCGACTGGGTGCAGACGTAGAACTGTGGACCAACGAACAGCCGCCGTTTCTGAACAAGATGGACATCAACATCCTGCTGCCGCAGTTCGTCGACGGTGAGCGGAGTATGGCGTGGGTCAGCGATCGCTTCAACGGTGTGCCGACCAACTCGAACTGCGCCGCGATCCAGGCCGAGTGACCTCCGGCGGGTGTTACCGGCGGGACCGCAGGGTCCGAATGATCTGCGCTGAGAGTTCCGGGTCGGCGAGCAGTTGATCGATCAGCGCCGTCATGACTTCCTGCCCGGTGATGCGAGCGCATCCCACTCGGTCGGCGGCATCGCGCTGCCAGAGGTCGAGCCCGCGATGTTGCGCCGGCGACAGATCGACGGTGCGGCGGGTCCGGGTTTGACGCAGCGGAATCGGCTCCGTCGGCTTCATTCCCGTTTCGCGTGGCGGTGCCCAGCCGGTGGCCGGGGCGCTGAAACTGCGGTTATTGAGGGAATCGCTGGCAGCGCTCATCGTGTGGACCTTCGGTTGCGGTGGAACCTCACCCTGGTACTAACGCCAGAGTAGCCCGTCACCCGTCGGGTAAGACCAGAGCGGCCTCAGCGGGCCCTCGCCCCGGTGATGGCGTCGCGCAGGGGCCCGCTCATCGGTCGGATGCGCACAAAGCCACGGTGTGGCAATTCTTCGCGCCATTATCTATACAAGATTAAAGAAATGTTAGATGGACTCGGTCGGTCATGATTCCATTAAATACGGACCTCCGTGAATCAGTGGGTCAGTAGATCAGTAGATGGGTCTTGAGCTGCATATATAGACGTCTTCTACACGGATGTGGCGCGTCTTGTGCGAAATATCCGGCACACAAAAAAATTGTCAATCAGACCGTTGTTGAGCACTCGTGCCGGTGCTACTCTCCGAATATCAAGATGATTCGGGAATCTTGACGAGGGAGGAAATCATGTTGATTTCACGCAATTCGTGCCGACGCGTGGCCGCCGGAGCGATCAGTGCCGGCACCGTCGCCGGTGCGCTGTTGGTCGGCGCCGCGGGCCCGGCGCAGGCATCCCCGGGGGAGGTCGGTGCACAACCGCCCGCGGCGGTCCACATGGCCGGGACCCCGCTCGGGCTCCCGGTCGCGGTCGGGAATCGCGTCGCCATCGATCGCGCACCGGCCGATACCGTGTTCGCCACCGACTGGCGCACGGCTCCCATGCCGCAGTGGGGCCGGCACCACTGGTGGCGTCATCACCACTTCTGGCACCGCTGGTGGTGGTGGTGGTGATCGCGATGTCGGCCTTTGACCGCGGTGGGCTGCGTGCTACCCGGAATGGGCTGGCACTGCTGGCCGCACTCGGCGTCGGGGCAACCCTCGCCGGGTGCGGCACCAGTGCCGAAGTCACCCCGGCCGGGCCGGTTGCGTCCCAGCCGCCCGCCGCTGAGCCGAGCCCGGCGCCGTACGACATCTCACGAGTCGACGCCGTCTCCAACGACTTTCCGCAGGGCTTCACGCCGCAGGCGCACCCGGCAAAGACACTGGGGCAGTCCGACATCGACGGTTCCGCGGTCGCCGCGTTCACCGACGCCCAGGTCGACCCGCCGCAGTGCCGCTCGGTGGTTATCCCACCGTATGTCGATCCAACGGTCGGCACCGAAGCTGCCGGCGTGATCGGGCAGGGAGACCAGGGCAACGTGTACGTCGTCGCCCTGCGGTCGCCGAATCCTGTTGCGGCTCAGTCTGAACCGGCGGGCTGTGACCGGATCTCGCTGTCCGGTTCGCCGGAGGCGACCGGGACCGTGGAGCGTATCGCGGCACCCGCCATTGCCGGCGCCACCACGACCGGGGTGAAGCTGAGCGTGGCGGACCCCGAGGAGGACCCCGACTATCTGTACACGGCGGCGCTCGACCAACGAACGTCGGTGGTCGTCATGGGCAGTGCGGATGCGCAGTTGGATCCGCAGCGGCTGATGTCAGACCTACTGGTCAAGGCGGTCTCGGCGGTCCGCGGGCAGCAGCAACCGTGAGCCGGCCAGCCGCACCGTGTGAGTTGCCGGTCGGGCGGCGGCGCCGCTGATCGCGGGCTCGCCGGTGCCCAGGTTGCGGGCGAACCGGGGATGACAGCCGCCGGCGATCAGCAGCCGGATGCGAGAGCCGGCCGCAAAACGGTGGGCGATCTGGTCCAGGTCGATACGAACCGTGCCAGTGTTCTGGTCCAACCGACGGTAGCCGTCACTGACATTGCGTGAGCGTCCGCGACCGTCGACCTCGCTGACCCTGACGAACACGTCGACATGCGGGTGGTCGCTGGAATGCGCCAGCTCCACCACCGGGCTGCCGAAGACGTAGACATCCTCGGTCAGGGGCTCCCCGGTGAAGGTCAGCACGTCGGCACGGCGCGCCAGCGCGTCGTCGCGCTGATAGCCGCCGCCGGGGGCGAGCAGCCGCCCGCCCACCGTCGGCGTGGGATCGGCCGGGTCATAGCTGAAGCTGGCCGAGTCGGTCGCACCGTCGGCCACGGGTGAGTCGGCCAGCCGCCCGCCGGTCTGCAGCCACCAGCTTCGGCCGGTCGGTTCGGGGGCCCAGTCCGGAAATTCACGCCAGCCCCCGCCGCCGGTGACGTAGACGCGGACCGGGCTGGTTCGCGACGGCCCGTCCGCGCCGGCCAGATGAGTGTCGAGCCAGTCCAGGGATTCTGCGGTAACAGTGCGCAATCCCTTGGTCAGCATCTCGGTGTGGGTCCACGGGCCGACGGTCAGCGCAACCTCGGCTCCCCGGTCGCGCAGTGTCGCGAACTGAGCCAGCGTCTGGTCCAAGAACAGGTCTTGCCAGCCACTGAGCAGCAGCACCGGCACCTGGGTCCGCTCCAGCGCCACCGGGTGACGCAAGCGGTCCCAGAACGGGTCATCGCGATCGGGGTGCTCAACCCACGACTCGTACCAGGGGGAGCCGCCGCCCAGCAGCGCCCGGCCGGCCGAGCCCAGCGGCAACGCAGCCGCGGCACGTTTGACCCGGCGTTGCGCGGTCAGCTGCGCCAAGCCGGCACGGATCCGTGGCCGAACCTCCTGGTGGGCCATCATGTGACTCCAGCCCAAGAAGTCGTTGAGCGCGAACGACCCGACGCCCCACGTCGACTGGTACAGATCGTGCGGCCCGACGGTGATCACCGCCGCGGTCAGCTCCGGTGGTGGGTCGGCCAGCAACGCCCACTGAGTGAAACCCAGATACGACAACCCGATGGTGCCGAAGGACCCGGTGAACCACGGCTGGGCGCGCAGCCAGGCCACGGTGTCGGCACCGTCGGCGGCCTCGTTGACCATCGGCTCGAACACCCCACCGGAGCCGAAGGTGCCGCGCACACTCTGCAGAATCACCCGGTACCCGCGGGCGGCGTACATCCGGGCGAACACCAGCGAGAACGGGAATTTGCGGCCGTAGGGGCAGCGCACCAGCAGGGTGCCGGCCACGTCGCCGGTCGGCTGATAGTGGTCGGCGCGCAGCTGGACCCCATCGCGCATCGGGATGTGCTCCCGGCGCACGGTGTAGCCGGTGGTGGGCGGCGGCAGCCGCCGCAGCGCCCGATTGACGATGGCATCGGCGAAACGGGGTGAGGTACTCGCCATGCAGGTCAGTACTTGTAGTGCGGAGCCAGCTGGTGGGCGCGCATCAGGTTCTCGGTGGGGCAGTCCACGTCCGGGCTGGAGTACACCGGCGAGTAGTACAGCGACTGCTGGATCAGGCCGTAGCTGGTCTTGAACGCCACCATGCAGGAGAACCACCACCGGTTGTTCCACTCGGTGGGCTTCATCACCCAGTACTGCGCCGCCCGGTGCCCGTTGATGTCCATCTCGATCGCATCGGCCGGGATGGACTCGTCGTAGCTGCGCCAGACGTACGTCTCGACGGCCATCTGGTAGTTGCCGGCGTCGAATTCGCAGCGCACGCCCTCGACCGGCTTTGGCGGCGTGAACGCCAGCCCCAACTGTGCGATGACGTCGTAGGGGATGTCCTCGCAGGCGTCGAACGGGCGTGGGTTGGTGATGTTGACCGCTTTGCTCGAGGTAGTCGGGGGTGCCAGCGGCATCGCGGTGGACCGCAACTGGACCCCGGACTTGCCGGCGACGTCATTGCCGGGGGGTGTCTGTTGCCAGACCATCACGACGGCCATCACCAGCGCCCCCAACGCGGTGATCAGACGCAGTTTGGTGAGCATGACACTCCTCGCTTCCGCCCGGTGTTCTGCCGGGAGTGTACAAGTTGTGGCGGCGGCCACTGCCCCGAAGGCGAGAACACGTTCTAATTCTGCGCACCTATTAGGCTCGACCCTCGTGAACACCCACGAGCCAAGGGCTGCAGACGGCCCGACCCTGTGGGCGATCTCCGATTTGCACACCGGCCACCTGGGCAATAAGCCGATCACCGAGGCGCTGCATCCGGCCACCGGGGACGACTGGTTGATCGTCGCCGGCGACGTCGCGGAGCGCACCGACGAGATCCGCTGGGCACTGGATCTGCTGCGGAAACGCTTCGACAAGGTGATCTGGGTTCCCGGCAACCACGAGCTGTGGACCACCAACAAGGATCCGATGCAGATATTCGGGCGCTCGCGCTACGACTATCTGGTCGACATGTGTGACCAGATGGGCGTCATCACGCCCGAGCACCCCTTCCCGGTCTGGACCGAGCAGGGTGGCCCCGCCACCATCGTGCCGATGTTCCTGCTCTACGACTACACCTTCCTGCCGGCCGGCGCGACGAGCAAGGCCGAAGGTCTGGCCATCGCGCGGGAGAACAACGTGGTGGCCACCGACGAGTTCCTGCTGTCGCCCGAGCCCTACGGCACCCGTGACGCGTGGTGCCGCGACCGGGTCGCGGTGACCCGCAAACGCCTCGAAAACCTCGACTGGATGACGCCGACCGTGCTGGTCAACCATTTCCCGATGGTGCGCCAGCCCTGCGACGCGCTGTTCTACCCGGAGTTCTCGCTGTGGTGCGGCACCGTGGAAACCGCCGACTGGCACACCCGTTACAACGCGACGTGTTCGGTCTATGGCCACCTGCACATCCCGCGCACCACGTTCTACGACGGCGTGCGCTTCGAAGAGGTCTCGGTGGGCTATCCGCGGGAATGGCGTCGCCGCCGGCCGCATCGGTGGCTGCGCCAGATACTGCCCGATCCGCAGTACCCGCCCGGTTACCTCAACGAGTTCGGCGGCCACTTCGCCATCACCGATGAGATGCGCGAGGCCAGCGCGAAGTTCGCCGAACGGCTACGCCAACGGCAGGCGCGATGAGCAAGCTGCTGGACGGGGTGCTCGAAGGAGCGCCGACAGGTTCGCTGGCCTGGGCCGAGCGCTACGACGATCCGCCCGGGCTGGCTCCACTGCCCGAGGAAGAGCCGCTGGTTGCCCGCTCGGTCGCCAAACGCCGCAACGAATTCGTCACCGCGCGCTACTGTGCCCGGCTGGCGTTGGAAGAGCTCGGGCAACCGCCGGTCGCGATCCTCAAAGGGGAGAAGGGCGAGCCTGCTTGGCCGGACGGCGTTGTCGGCAGCCTGACGCACTGCGCGGGTTTCCGCGGCGCGGTGGTGGGCCGCAGCGTCGACGTGCGGTCGGTGGGTATCGACGCCGAGCCGCATGACGTGTTGCCCGACGGCGTGCTCAACGCGGTCAGCCTTCCCGCCGAGCGTGTCGAGCTTGAGGCGCTGCCGCAGGACCGGCACTGGGACCGAATCCTGTTCTGCGCCAAGGAAGCCACCTACAAGGCGTGGTTTCCGCTGACCAGGCGGTGGCTGGGCTTCGAGGATGCCCACATCACTTTTGACCCCGAC
Organism: Mycolicibacter heraklionensis; assembly: GCF_019645815.1. Classification (NCBI taxonomy): domain Bacteria; kingdom Bacillati; phylum Actinomycetota; class Actinomycetes; order Mycobacteriales; family Mycobacteriaceae; genus Mycobacterium; species Mycobacterium heraklionense. The sequence goes on along the minus strand of NZ_CP080997.1, from coordinate 3,082,984 downwards.
GGAACCTTTGCCTCCCGCATCCTGATCGACCCCGCGGCGCTGTCCGGGCCGCCGTTGACCGAGCTGCGCGGGCGCTGGTCGGTGGCGAGCGGTCTGGTGCTGACGGCGATCGTGCTGTGAGCACGCCGCCGCCGGCCGGTCTGGTGATCGTCGACAAGCCCGCCGGAATCACCAGTCACGACGTCGTTTCGCGGTGTCGCAGGATCTTCGGGACCCGCAAGGTCGGCCACGCCGGCACGCTGGACCCGATGGCCACCGGGGTGCTGGTGATCGGCATCGAACGGGCGACCAAGATTCTGGGATTGCTGACCACCTCGCAGAAGTCCTACGCCGCCACCATCCGATTGGGCCAAACCACCTCGACAGAGGACGCCGAGGGCGAGGTGCTGGCGACGACTTCGGCGGCGCACATCACCGATGACCAGATCGCCGCGGCGATCGCCGGACTGTGCGGTGATATCGAGCAGGTCCCCTCCGCGGTCAGCGCCATCAAGGTCGCCGGCAAGCGGTCCTACCAGCTGGCCAGGGAAGGCCGCGCCGTCGAACTGCCCGCCCGGCCGGTGCGCATCGAACGCTTCGAGTTGCTGGCGGTACGGCGCGACGAGCCGTTCGTCGATCTGGACGTCGAGGTGGACTGCTCGGCGGGAACCTACATCCGGGCACTGGCCCGTGACGTGGGCAGCGAGCTGGGAGTGGGCGGGCACCTGAGGGCACTGCGGCGCACCCGCGCCGGCAGCTTCGGGCTGGACCAGGCTCGCACCCTCGACGAACTGGGGGAGAGTGCAGCGCTGAGCTACAGCCTGGATGCCGCCTGCCTGCAAACCTTTCCGCGCCGGGACCTCACCGTCGACGAGGCACTCGACGTCAGTCACGGCCGGCCGCTGGCACCGGCAGGCATCGACGGCATCTACGCGGCAACCGACGCCGAGGGGCGAGTGATCGCACTACTGGAGGACTCGGGACGACGGACCAAGTCGGTGGTCGTCGTCCGGCCGGCAACGCTATAGTTCGCCGATGGTGACCCATGAGCGCGAGATCACCGACCCGGTCGATCTGTGCACCCCATCCGGGTCGCTGAACCCGGCCGCGGTGGGCTGGACCCGAACCCCGTTGCACCGCAGTAATCTTCGCGGGTGGGGCCGCGCCAAGCGGTGGGAGTACTGGTGCGTGACGACGCCCACCCACCTGATCGCGGTGACCGTCGCGAGCCTGGACTATCTCGGCGTGAGCAATGTGTACTTCTTCGACTATTCCGGCCGTGAGGTGAGTCGGAGCTGTCTGCACCCGGCCGGCTGGGGAATCACCCTGCCGCCCAGTCTCGGAGACGGACCGGCCGCCGCCCGCGGCCTGATCACGATCGACCTCACCACCGAGCCCGACGGCACCCGGATCCGGTTCTCCTGCAAGACCTCTGCCGGACCCATGACCGGTGACCTGTTTGTGGCATTGCCGCCCGGACACGAGACGCTGGCGGTGGTGGTGCCGTGGGGCGAGCGGAGATTCCAGTACACCGCCAAGCACACCGCGCGGCCGGCGTCGGGCGTCGTGCGGGTCGGTGACACCCGCTACGACTTCGAGGGCGGATGGGGTGTGCTCGACCACGGGCGCGGCCGCTGGCCGGCCAACACCGTATGGAACTGGGGTGCCGCCTCCGGGCCCACCGACGGCCACACGGTCGGCCTGCAGCTGGGCGGCAAGTGGACGGTGGGCACCGGCAGCACCGAGAATGCGCTCTGCGTCGACGGCCGACTGAGCAAGATCGGTGCCGAACTGGACTGGCATTACCCCGAATACGCCGGGCCGTGGACGATCCGCACGCCCGGCTCCGACCAGGTGGAGCTGACGTTCACCCCGTTCCACCACCGGTCACCGCTGCCCGGCACCCACCAGTGTTTCGGGCACTACGACGGTCGGATCCGCACCGACGACGGGACGAGTGTTGCCGTCGACGGTCTGCTCGGCTGGGCCGAGCAGGTGCACATGCTTTGGTGAGCGGAGCTGGCTCAGACCCCCGAATGCTGCGCAGGCGAGGCAGTCCGCGACCTCCGCGTGGCGTGGGAGGCGTCCCCGTCCGGCGCGGTTATGCTGAGGAAGTTGCATACCCTCGGGAACGTATGTAAACGCTTCTCTGCAAAGTTAGGCCGACGCAGGGAGCTGCGACAGGACCAATCGGGGAGGTGGGTGGATGGCCGCGAGCGGCACTGCACCTCCAGTACGGCGCACCCAGGCAGAGCGCAGTGCAGCGATGCGGACCCGCCTGCTCGACGCCACCATCGAATGCTTGGTGACCTACGGCTACGCCGGCACCACTACGCCGCGCATCGCCGAGTTGGCCGGCGTCACCCGGGGCGCCCAGATCCACCATTTCCGGTCGAAGGAAGACCTCGTCGTCGCCGCGATCGAACATCTCGCCCAGCAGCGCACCCAGGCCGCCATTCGGGAGCTCGGTCAGATTCGGTCGATCCCGGACCCGGTGGCGACGGCCCTCGACTTCCTGTGGGAGGCCCACCAGGGGCCGATGTTCATTGCCACCGTGGAACTTTGGGTCGCCGCCCGCACCGACCGGGTCCTCGCTCAGCACATCGAGAGGGTGGAAGCCGTCGTCAACGGCACCCTGGTCGCTGCGATCGCCCAGCTGATGCCCGGGCATCCCGCGCAAAAGGAGATCCGCAACGTCGTCTACACCGCCATGGACGCGCTGCGCGGAATCCTGGTGGCAAGCTTCGTGGATCAGGACACTGAGCGCGCGCGGCGGCGTTGGGAACGCGTCTGCGGCCACCTGCGCCAGATTGCGGCAGACGCGATCCGTGATTCGCCATCGGACCGCCGAGCCCAGCCCGGGTCAGATGGTGAGCGGAACGCCGGCGAGGATGGACTGCAGCGCCAGAAACGGCAACCCGAGGCCCATCAGCGCGGCCATGGTGATGTCGCCGGCGGGGATGAGCTCGAGTTGGTCCACAAACCCGCCGAAGTCACCGGCGACTAACTGGTTCGTCCCTTCGGCGAGGAAATGCAGGTCGTTGGTGACGAAGTTGGCCGGCGCGCCCAGAACGACGGGCAACAGCTGCTCGATGACGTAGACGGCATTGGTGAGCCGGTCGTCGGCGCCGATGTCGGTGAGGGCGTCTCGCAGCGGGTCGCCGAGGGCGTAAACGGCCTGCTGGATCAGCGGATCGAGCTGATCGTTGATGACATGGCCGACCACGCTGTCGAGGCTATTGAGCGCGCCGGAAACCGGACTGAGTGCGGCCGCGAGCCAGTCGGGAATGACGACACTGTTCACCGCGTCGTGCAGACCGGAACTCACGGCGTGGATAAGCGGATCGGTCTGATCAGCCAAGGAACCGAGAGCAGTCGCCAGGTAAGTGACGGGGTCGGTGATCAGCGACGGCAACGTTGGCAGCCCGAGGTCGGTGAGCGCCGCGTCTGCTCCGCGTAGGGCGCCGTCGACCAGATCTTCGAGGACCGCGAACGGATTGACGTCCGTGGGGAAAAGTCCGGCCACGGTGGGAGCGTTCGCCGGTCCGGCTGACCACCCATGGTCGGGGTCGCCGTAGCCAAGATTGACGATCACCCGCAAGGCCGGCTCGATCAGGTGAATCAGCCACGCCGGGACGCCGAGTTGCTGGAACGGTAGGAGCAGTGGCAGATAACCGGTGGGAATCATCCAATAGTGGGTCATGGTGTCGCCGGCCGTCGGCAGCTCGATAGCCGTCGCAAGTTGCTCGGGCGTGAGAGCCGCGTAGGTGCCGTGCACGGTAGCCATGCCCAGCAGGGCGTTGAGGTCGGCCACGATATTGAGCGGGTACTTCGGGAAGTCCGCCCACCCGTCGTACTCGAGCGTGAAGACGTCCGTCGGATACAGATTGTCCGGGGTCGCGCCGGAGAACGTCAGCAGGGCGGGGATGTCGGCACCGTCGAAGCGTTCCAGCAGGCCGCCGTTGGGATTGTTGCCGTCCCCGAGCAGGACGAAGGCCAACTGATCGATGTCCGGCCGCTCATCGGCGGGCAGGGTGGCCAAGTAGCTCATCTCACGGGTGATGATCGACGCGCTCTGCGAGACGCCCAACACCACCACGCTGTTGCCGGCGGCGATCTGGGTCCGGATCTGTTCGTCGAGGACGTCGGCACCCCACTGCACCGACGTGTCGAAGGACAGGCTTTCCAAGCCGGTGAACGGGTGAAGCTGCTCGGGGGTGGCCAGACCGTAAGAGCTGTCGACGGAGTAATGCGGGCCGACGTTAGCCGGCGCAATGGTGCCGGTGATGAAACGGTCGACAACCGCCTGGATCAATCCCTGCGTCGGCTGCGACCACGGGGATTCGGGTGTTAGGCAACAGGGTCCGGTGCCGCTCATGATCCATGCCTCGCTGTCCAGCAACGTCACTGCCGGGGTTGTCGGCACCCCGAACGGGATTGGTGTGGACGCCGTCAGCCACAGCAGGGCGCTGCCGGCGATGGCGCAGGGCAGACCAGAAAGGCGCCTCGGCGATGTCATTACCCGACCTCCTCAGGAGATGGCGGCAGTGCGGTTTCCCGGTTACGGCACAAAGGCGGAAAGGATTTCGAGGCCACCGTCAACAGCTCCCTGCAGCGCCACGAGGTCGGCCGCCACGGCATTGAGAATGTCGTCGGCGAACACCAGCGCCGCGAAAAGGCCGATGGTGATGTCCTCGCCGGGTATGGCACCAAGGGTGCTGATGAAACCGGCGACGTCGCCCCCGGCCAGCGTGTCGACCGCAGAGAGGACGGCGTTGATGTTGACCGACGGCAGGGTGGTCACGGCCTCTAGGGCCATCTGCACCGGCGGCAGGAACGCCGCGGCGTTAACTCCCAGCGCCAAGGTCAGATTTGCGAACGTATTGGCACCCAGCGCCTGGATTACCGAAATGATGTTGCCGACGGTGTCACCCGGAATGATCGTGGGTACCGGAACCGGAGGGGCGGTGATACCGGTGACCCCGGTGAGGATGTCCAGCGGCGAACCCGTCGGAGCCGCGGCGAAGTTCGGTACCAACGCTTCGAAGGTCACGCTGTTGAACGCGTCATTCCAACCCTGCTGCGCGCCCTTGACCAAGTCGGTCAACAGATCGATGAGGTCGACGTTGGGCAGGAAGCCGGCCGGCGTGGGCACGTTCGCCGGCCCCGTCGAATAGCCGAAGTCGGGATCCCCGTAACCGAGGTTGACCAGCACCCTCAGATCCGGCTGGATCAGGTCGGCCAGGGGGTTTCCGATAATCGGCAGGGCACGCAGCGGCTCCAGCAGGGGAAGGTTCTCCGTGGGGACCATGTAATAGGTGGTCGCGGTGCCGTAGGCCGGGTCGGTCGGCAGCTCGATCGCCGACGCGATCTGTTCCGGTGTCAGATTGCCGGCGGTCGGGTGCACAAACAGAAAGCCGGCGATCGCATTGAGGTCGGCCAGGATATTGATCGGGTACTGCGGATAGTCTGAGGCGCCGTCGTATTCAAGCGTGTAGACAGCCGTCGGGTAAATCGTGTCCGGTGGCGTCGCACCGTTGAATGTCACGCCCAGCGCCGGGAAGGCAAGATCGGGATAGCGGGCGAAGAGCCCGCCGTTCGGATTGTTCGGGTCGACGAGTAGCACGAATCCCAGCTCGTCGGCGCTGGGTTGTTGGTCGGCGGGCAGGGCGGCCAGCAGGCGCATCACTTCGCCGGCGACGACGCTGCTTTGCGAGTCGGTGAGGACGACGACATGGTTCCCCTCAGCGATCTGACGCAGAATGGCATTGTTCAGCGTGTTGGCGCCCGCGGCTACCGACTGGTTCAGCGTGAGGCTGCTGACTCCGGTCAACGGATAAAGTTGTTCGGGGGTATAGACACCCTGCGCATGGGCGCTGGTGAAACCGGGGAAATTCGGTGTGACGAATTTGTCGGTGCCGCCAATGATGAAGCCGGGCGGCGGGTTGGGTACCGAAAGCCCGGTGCCGCCCAGGACCAACGTGACGTCGTCGCCGTACGCGAACGGCGCGCTGATCGTTGCGGTCAGCGCCAAGACACCGATACCCGCGGCGGCGGCAAGCCGGAGACCTGGCCGGATCGGCCCATTCGGGTGCGGCGCGAAGGTCATGAGAAGAGTCCCGCGAGTGCGTCCACGGTGAATGTGGCCGTATTCAAGACGTTTAAGCCAAGAAGGCCCAGCCCCATCGAGATCAGCGCCGCGTCGGCTGCGAGCGGGTTACCGATCGCGTCGACAAGGTTGCCGGCCTCGATGCCGGCCATGAACAGTTGGGCGTTGTACAGCGGCACACTGGTCAGCAATGTCAGGAGCAGATCCGCGGTGGGAAGCAGCGCCGCGTAGTTGGTCGCGACTACCGAGGTGACGGTATTGACGATGTGGGTGAGTTCCGATACGAAATCGCCGGGGCCAGAGGGTATCGACGGCAGAGTCGCCGCGACCAGCGCCGCCGGGTCCGGCATGGACAGCGACCCGAGATCGTTCACGAACTGTTGGAATCCTTGCTGCGCCCCACGCGCCAGGTCGTCGAGGACCGTGCCGACGTCAATGTTGGGGAACAATCCGATCGGGGTGGGAACGTCGGCGTAGGTGGTCGCCGCAAAGGGATCGTCATAGCCCAAGTCGACGAGGACTTTCAAGGCCGGCTGGAGCAGATCGGCCAACGGATCGCCGACGACGGGGATCGACCGCAGCGGTTCCAGCAGTGGCAGATTCTCGGTCGGGATCATGTAGTAGGTGGTGGCACCGTCGTACCCCGGTGACGTCGCCAATTCCCTGGCGTCAGAGATCTGTTCGGCCGTGAGGGCCGGGTACATGCCATGCCCGTACAAGACGCCCAAGAGTGCGTTGAGGTCCGACAGCAGATTGAGCGGATACTTCGGGAAGTCGGCATAGCCGTCGTACTGGATCGTGTAGATATCGGTCGGGTAGGGGGTATCGGACGGTGTCGCGCCGGTCAGGGTCGCACCCAGGCTCGGCGCGGTGAACCCGACGAGGCGCTCGAAGAACCCGCCATTGGGATTGCTGGGATCGCCGATCAGCACGAAGTGGAGGTCGTCGGGGCTTGGTTGCTCCCCGGGCGGCAGTCCGGCCAGCTTCTGCATTTCCAAGCTGGCGATCACGGCGCTCTGCGAATAGCCCAGGACGGCGACGCGGTTTCCAGTGCCGACTTCCTGCATGATCGCGTCATGGAGGATCTGGACCCCCTGGTCCAGTGACTGGTCGAGAGTCAAGCTCTTGGTGCCGGTCAGTGGGTAGAGGTTCTCGGGCGTGAACAGGCCTTGTGCTTGGTCCGCGGTGAAGTCCGGGAAATTCGGGGTGATGTATTTGGTGGTGACATCAACGATGTAGTCGGGGCTGGGGTTTGGGACCTGGATTCCGGTGCCGCCCATCACCAATGCCGTGTCGCCGGCGAGCAACAGTGTTTGCACCGTCCACGGCGTTGTCCCGATAGCAGGCGCTGACGCGACCGTGGAGGCCGCCGCCAGCAGAGTGGAGCCCGCGATCGCCCAGGGCGCGGCGCGCGACGAACCGATTCTGCGAGCTGTCATGGCGACCTCCGCGGAGCCAAAGTAACCACGTTCAGCTTCGAACGATGAGCAGAAGCTCAGGGTGTCCTCAGCTGCCCTTCACGCCCATACGGTCCACCATCTGGCAGAATTAGTCAAGATACAATCTGGCTTGTATGTTTCTATGTGTAGGGGCTGGAGTCGGCCCTGATGCGCAATACGGGAGGAGCCTGATGGCGAACAAGGTGTATGTGATCGGCGTTGGCATGACGAAGTTCGAGAAGCCGGGCCGTCGACTCAACGACGACGGGTCGGCATGGGACTACCCGGACATGGCCCGGGAATCCGGCACCAAGGCGCTGGCCGACGCCGGGATCGACTACCGCGAGGTGGAACAGGGCTACGTCGGTTACGTCTACGGCGAGTCCACCTCCGGTCAGCGGGCCCTGTACGAGCTGGGGCTGACCGGGATCCCGGTCGTAAACGTCAACAACAACTGTTCGACCGGGTCGACAGCGCTCTACCTCGCCGCCCAAGCGATCCGGGGCGGGCTGGCCGACTGCACCATCGCGCTGGGCTTCGAGAAGATGAAGCCCGGTTCGCTGGAGTCCACCTACGACGACCGTGCCCAGCCGATGGAAAAGCATGTGCTCGCGATGGCCGAGATCTCCGAAGTGCTGTTCCCGGTTGCGCCGTGGATGTTCGGCGCCGCGGGCCGCGAACACATCAAGCAACACGGCTCGACCGCCGAGCATTTCGCCAAGATCGGCTACAAGAACCACAAACATTCGGTCAACAACCCCTACGCCCAGTTCCAGGACGAATACAGCCTCGACGACATCCTGGGCTCGCGAATGATCTACGACCCGCTGACCAAGCTCCAGTGCTCGCCGACCTCGGACGGATCGGGTGCGGCGATTCTGGCCAGCGAGGCGTTTGTCGACAAGCACGGCCTGGCCGGGCGAGCGGTCGAAATCGTCGGGCAGGCGATGACCACCGACTTCGCCTCCACCTTCGACGGCAGCGCCAAGAACCTGATCGGCTACGACATGAATGTGCAAGCCGCGCAACGTGTCTACCAGCAGTCCGGCCTGGGTCCGGAAGACTTCCAGGTGATCGAGCTGCATGACTGCTTCTCGGCGAACGAGCTGCTGCTCTATGAAGCGCTGGGGCTCTGCGCCGAGGGCGACGCGCCCAAGCTGATCGACGCCGGCGACACCACCTACGGCGGGCGCTGGGTGGTCAACCCCTCTGGCGGCTTGATCTCCAAGGGACATCCGCTGGGCGCCACCGGGTTGGCGCAGTGCTCCGAACTGACCTGGCAGCTCCGCGGCGACGCCGACCAACGCCAGGTGCCGGGCGTCACCGCCGCCCTGCAACACAACATCGGCCTCGGCGGAGCCGCCGTGGTCACCGCCTACCAGCGCGCCGAGCGCTAAACCATCGATAGCCGAGGAGAACACCCCATGGGACACATCGAAGCCACCAAAAGCCTGGCCGTCAGCCCGAACGCGCTGTGGGACACCATCAGCGACCTGTCCAGCTGGGACCAGTGGTTCACCATCCACGAAAAGTGGCTCACCGAGCCACCCGCCGCGTTGGCACCGGGCTCGACGTTGACGGCCAAGATCGTCATGCTCGGGATGGCGAACAAGATCGAATGGACAGTCGAGAATGTCGTTGATGAGGACGGGTCCCCACGCAGCCTCACCATGTCGGGCACCGGTATGGCGGGCGTGAGGTGCCGCTTCGACTTCACGGTCACCCCGGAGGGTGACGGCTCCCAATTCAGCGTGGCCGGCGACTTCGAGGGCGCGCTGATCAAGGGCGCGTTGGGCAAGGCGGTCGAGAAGGACGGAGCCAAACAACTCGACAAGACCCTCGCCCAGCTCGAGGCGCTGGCCTCGACGGCGGCCTGACGTGGCTGACGATCTGGAGTTCGACGACTCCGGGTTGGACAAGTGGTGCGATGAGGAGCACTTCGAGGTCACCCGGCAGCGGCTGATCGACTATGCCCAGGCCACCAACGACCCGATCCCGGCGCACCTGACCGGACAGGTCGCCGCACCGGTATTCGCGATCGTGCCCGTCTTCGAAGCCATGCTCACCCCGGCGGTCGAGGTCGCTCCGGTGGAGTTGATCCCACGAGTCGTCCACGGCGAGCAGGACTTCCGGTTCCATCGGCCGATCCGACCGGGAGACAAGCTGGTCTCCCGCGGCAAGATGATCGGCTATGAGGGCTTGGAGAAGGGCACTCGCGCGGCGATCTACCTGGAATGCCGCGCGCAAGACGGTGAACTGGTCAACGAGCAGTACGTGACGTGCTTCTTCCGGGGCCACAACGCCGGCAAGAAGATCGGTGAGCTCAGTCCGGAGCACAAGTTCGACCCGACATTGCAGGACGGGGCGCCCATCGCCAAGGTCGTCCAGCACGTCGATGCCGACCAGACGTTCCGCTACGCACCGGCTTCCGGTGACCCGATGCCGATCCACCTCGACGAGGAGGTTGCGAAGTCGGCCGGACTGCCGGGCATCATCGCGCACGGCCTATGCACCATGGCGTTCACGTCCTGGGCGGTGCTCACCGAGGTCGGTGGGTCGGATGTATCTCGGCTCAAGCGATTTGCGGTGCGGTTCTCCAAGATGGTGCTGCCCGGCGATGACCTGGAGACCCGGATCTGGAAAACCGGATCGGCGGACAACACGACCAGTTACGCATTCGAGACGGCGCGCGTCGGCACCGACGAATTGGCCATTACCGACGGCTTGGCCGTCATCGCAGACTAGAACACAGCAAGGAGTCATACATGGGTGTATTGGAAGGCCGGGTCGCCGTCATCACCGGAGCCGGCCGAGGAATCGGCCGGGAACACGCGTTGCTGTTCGCCCGCGAGGGCGCCAGCGTCGTGGTGAACGACCTGGGCGGCAGCAATGCCGGCGAGGGCTCCGACACCACCACCGCGCAGCAGGTCGTTGACGAGATCGTGGCGGCCGGCGGACGAGCGGTCGCCAACACCGACAGTGTCGCAGATTGGAATGCCGCGAAAGGCATTGTCCAGCAGGCCATCGACGAGTTCGGCCGGTTGGACGTGCTGGTCAACAACGCCGGCATTCTGCGTGATGCCTTCATCCCCGGTATGGAGGAATCACAATGGGATGCGGTGATCGCCGTGCACCTCAAGGGGCATTTCGCGATGCTGCACCACGCCGCGGTGTATTGGAAGGCGCAGTCCAAGGCCGGTGACCAGCCCAACGCCGCGGTGATCAACACCGCCTCGGGGTCCGGGGTCACGCTGCCCAACCCCGGGCAGGCGAACTACGGTGCGGCCAAGGCGGGGATCGCCGCACTGACCCTGATCGCGGCGGAGGAACTGGACCGCTACGGAGTGCGCGTCAACGCCATCGCTCCGATCGCACGTACCCGCCTCACCCTGGCCACGCCCGGCATGGGTGCGCTGATGGCCGAGCCCGAGGAAGGGGAGCTGGACCTGTTCAGCCCAGCCAACATCTCCCCGCTGGTGGCCTATCTGGCCACCGAGAAGTGCCCGGTCACCGGCACCGTGTACGCGGTACAGGGTGGCGCCATCTCGCGGCTGTCCGGTTGGCACGACACCGACACCATCGAGACCGACGGCATCTGGCAGCTCGACGACATCGCGGCACGGCTGCCGCACTGACCCCGGGGAGAACAGCCATGTTCGAGTGGTCCGAAACCGACCTCATCATGCGCGACACAGTTCGCGGCTTCATCGACAAAGAGATCCGCCCGCACCTGGACGCACTGGAAACCGGAGAGATACCGCCCTATCCGATCGCACGCAAGCTGTTCAGCGAGTTCGGCCTGGACGTGCTGGCCGGCGAAGCGGTCAAGAACATGCTGGACAAACAACGCGCCAAGGCCGAGTCCGATGCGCCGGCGGCCGACCGCGAATCCTCGGGCGGAATGGGCGATCTCGGCGGGCAACTGTCGATGGCCGCGATCATGGTCTCCGAACTGTCCGGAGTCAGCATCGGGCTGCTGAGCACCGTCGGTGTCTCGTTGGGACTGGGCGCGGCCACCATCCTCAGCCGTGGCACGCTGGCGCAGAAGGAGCGCTGGCTGCCGGAATTGATGACGTTGGAGAAGATTGCCTGCTGGGCCATCACCGAACCCGACGCCGGCTCGGACGCGTTCGGCGGGATGAAGACCTACGTCAAACGCGACGGTGACGATTACATCCTCAACGGGCAGAAGACCTTCATCACCAACGGCCCCTACGCCGATGTGCTGATCGTCTACGCCAAGCTGGACGAGGGTGATCCGAGCATCGACAAGCGCAACCGGCCGGTGCTGACCTTTGTTCTGGACGCCGGGATGCCGGGACTGACTCAGGGCAAGCCGTTCAAGAAGATGGGCATGATGTCCTCACCGACCGGTGAGTTGTTCTTCGACAACGTGCGGCTCACCCCGGACCGGTTGCTCGGCGAGACCGAACAGCACACCGGTGGTGACGGGCGAGAAAGCGCCCGAGCCAATTTCGTCGCCGAACGCGCGGGCGTGGCCCTGATGTCGCTGGGCATCATCAACGAATGCCACCGGCTGTGCCTCGACTACGCCAAGACCCGCACGCTGTGGGGCCAGAACATCGGCCAGTTCCAGCTGATCCAACTCAAGCTGGCCAAGATGGAGGTTGCCCGGATCAACGTGCAGAACATGGTGTTTCAGACGCTGGAGAAAGTGCAGGCCGGCAAGATTCCGTCGCTGGCCGAGGCGTCGGCGATGAAACTGTATTCCTCGGAGGCTGCCACCGAGGTCGCGATGGACGCTGTGCAGCTGTTCGGCGGCAACGGCTACATGGCCGAATACCGGGTCGAGCAGTTGGCCCGCGACGCCAAGTCGCTGATGATCTACGCCGGCAGCAACGAGGTTCAGGTCACCCACATCGCCAAGGGGCTGCTGGGCGGCTGATCGGTGACCGTCACCCAAGCCCGGGTGTCCTGTCGCTGAGCCACGACGATGACGCGCAGTCTGTCTGAAACGATCAAATAGGTGTCCGTTCCGCGCATTCCGGTCCGGGCTCAACAGTCCTAACGTCGGGATATGCCCAGCGACCTGCTGCACCCCCCGGCCAGAGCGATCGCGGCGGCGGCCCGCACCGCGATCGGCGATCTGGGGCGCCCCTTCGCCGTCGGTGCCTATCGCGATCTCCGTCGTCCGCGCGCCCGGCTCGCGCCAGCCGCCGTACCGCGCACCACCTTCGATCCCACACTGCCGGAGAGCATCGCGAACCCGCATCCGGACTTCGAACGGATCCGGGAGCACCCGGTGGTGGTCAACGAACGACTCGGCGTGTGGATGCTCGGGCGCTATGCCGACGTCCACGCCGCTGCCCGCGACAACGAGATCTTCTCGTCGTCACACGGGATCATGCTGCGCTCGACGCCGGGTCCCTCGATCATCACCACTGATCCGCCGAACCACGAGCGGCTGCGGCGGGTCACCCAGCCCATGTTCAGCAAGAAGTCGATCGCGTCTTTCACCGACGACATCAGGGAATTGGCCGCCGACGGAGTCAAACAGCTTCAACGTGGCGAAGTCGTCGACATGGTGCCGGCGTTGACCATCCCGTTGCCGGTCAACGTGATCGCCCGAGTTCTCGGGGTACCCCGCGATCAATGGGAACAGTTTCGGGCCGTCTCCGATCGGTGGGCGCAGATATTCAGCCCCAGAACGATTTTCGAGGTTCTTCGTCTCACATCGACGAGTTTCTCGGCCTACATCCAATACCGCAGCTTCGTCGCGGCCGAACTCAAACGCCGCGCCGGAAGTGCGGGCGCCGAAGTGCTGGACAGGCTGCGGCTGGCCGTCGATACCGGAGAAATCTCTGACCAAGAGGCGTTCTACTACGCCTTGATCGTGCTGGTTGCCGGCAATGAGACCACCACCAACCTGCTGGGCATGCTGTTGATCCGGCTCGCGCAAGACCCGGAACTCTTCGCCGCGTTGCGTGCGGACCGCAGCCTGCTGGGCGCGGCGGTCGAGGAAACCGCCCGCTGGGGCTCGCCGGTGCAATGGGTGACCAGGATCGCCACCGCGGACTGCGAGATCGGCGGAGCGGTTGTGCCGCGCGACGCCCGGGTGGTCTTGTTCTACGCATCGGCCAACCGCGACCCGCTTAAGTTCCCCGACCCGAACCGATTCGACGTCCACCGAGCGACGGCGGCCCACCTCGGCTTCGGGCATGGCATCCACTTCTGTCTCGGAGCGCACCTGGCACGACTCGAGGTCGTTACCGCCATCGACTACCTACTCGACGAGGTCGACGGTCTGGAGTTGGCCGGACCGGTGCGGTGGGGGACAACGCCGTCGCTGCAGGGGCCGGCGTCGGTGCCGCTGCGGGTCAGGAAGACCGCATGAGAGCCTCCGTGCGGCAACGAATTGCCGGCACCACGGTCCTGATCACCGTTTCGACGGTCGCAGCTGGCAGCTTTCCACCACGACCGGGCAGACGGCTACGCACGACTTCCTCATTTCGGCCGCCGGGGTGCTGCGGGAACCGCGGATGCCCGACATCGAAGGGCTGTCGGACTTTTGCGGACCGGTCATGCACTCGGCGAGGTGGGACCACAGCGCGGAGCTGGCCGGCAAGCGCGTCGCGGTCATCGGCACCGGGTCAACCGGTGTGCAGCTGGTGTGCGGTCTGGCCGACTCGGTCGGCGTTCTGGAGCTGTATCAGCGCAGTGCGCAATGGATTCTGCCGCTGCCCAATCCGAGCTACCGGCGCTGGACCGGCGCGTTGCACCGCCGGTTCCCCATGCTGGACGCCCTGGCCTACCGTGGCTTTGACCACGCATTCGAGTTCTTCGCTCGCGCGCTGGTGCGCCCGGGGTGGCGGCGCACGTTCTTATCTCGCGCCTGCCGGATCAATCTGCGCACGGTGCGTGAGCCCGACCTGCGTCGCAGGCTCACTCCGGACTACCAGCCGATGTGCCGGCGGCTGGTGATCTCTGCGGGCTTCTATTCGGCCGTGCAACGCCGCAACGTGCACCTGATCGACACCGGGATCGACCGCATCGAGCGACGCGGCATCGTCACCCGCGATGGCATATTGCATGAACTCGACGCCATCGTGCTGGCCACCGGGTTCGATGCCCATGCGTTCATGCGGCCGATGGCGGTGGCGGGTCCCGGTGGGCTCACCGTCGAGCAGTTGTGGGCAGCCGGCCCCAAGGCCCACCTGGGCGTGGCACTGCCCGGCTTTCCGAACTTCTTCATGCTGATCGGGCCGCATAGTCCGGTCGGCAACTACTCGTTGACTGCGATCGCCGAGGCGCAGGCCGGGTACATTCTGGGCTGGATCCAGCGTTGGTGCGATGGTGAATTCGACACCGTCGCACCCACATTGCATGCCACCGACGAGTTCAACGCGAGCATGCATGACGCCATGCCGGGCACCGTGTGGGCGACCGGTTGCACGAGTTGGTATCTGGGTGCCGATGGCCTGCCCGAGTTGTGGCCATGGACACCCAATACGTATCGACGCCGGCTCGCCGCGACTCCCGACGCCGAACACTACGAGCTGGGGGAGTACGTAGTCGCGGCGCCACCGTCGAGAACGACCGCCGGCGGGCCCAGGTCATGAGGAAGCTCACTCAGGTGTACAGCGATTCGAAGTGCTTGATGGACCGCTCGATGTCGCCCTTGACCGCGCGGGCGGCGGTGGCCCCGATCGGGCCGAACAGCGGCCGGCCACCCAGGTCCATCCGCAGAGTGAATTTCGAGCCGGAGACGGCTGGGGCGATGGCCAGGGTCAGCGCGTACTTGGTACCGCCCACGCCGTCGCCGGTCAGTTCCAGCAGGGCGGGCGGGTCGACCCTGCGGACCGTCCAGGTGACGCGGTTGCGCATGCCCTTGGCTCCGGCCACTCCGATCAAGGTGGTTCCTGCCTCGAGTTCGGCCGGTATCTCACAGCGCCAGCCCTGGTGCAGGGACAGCCAGTCACCCAATTCGGCCAGATTCGACGCATGAGACCAGGCTTCGTCGGGAGGCAGTGACAGCTCGCGGGACAACTCAAGTTTTGCCATCGGCAAATCGTAGAGCGGTAGGTGCGCGCCGATCCAAATTTGATATATTCGGACACGTGTCGATCGGCGGTGCCGCGCAGGCGGATTGGGACATTCCCCGGCCGGTGGCGACCTGTCGGCATCTTCTTCAGGCCGCCCGCCTGCATGGCATCGATGCGGCGGGGTGTCTTGCGGGTACCGGTGTCACGCCGGCCGACATCGCGGACAGTGCGATCGAGGTTCAAGCCGGCCAGGAACTCGCGATTCTGCGTAACATCCTTGGCCGGGTAACAGATCCACACGAGTTCGCCCGTGACGTCGGTCTGCAGTACAACTTCGCGAACACCGGTGTGCTCGGCTATGCGCTGCTGGCCAGCCCGACCCTGGGCGACGCGGTCAACACGGCCTGCCGGTACGCGACGTTGTCGTCGACGTTTCTGCGGCTGACCCGCCACGACACCCCTGAGGGCGCCGTGCTCGAGTTCGACGACAGTGCCGTGCCCGCCGACGTCCGGACCTTCATGTTGGAACGGGATCTGTTCGCGCTGACCAACATGGTGCCGCTGCTGATCGGCCAGCTGAACTCGGACGCGCCGATCAAGGTCGAGCTGCCGGGCATCGACTTTCCCGTCGAACGTCTCGAGTTTCCCTGGGTGACAATCGAAGTCGACGTCGCCGCGAAGCGCAGTGCGATCACCATCCCCGTCGAAGTGCTGGCGCTACCGATGCCGGCGGCGGACCCCGCTGCCGCCGAGGCGTGCGCCCTGCAGTGCGAAGAGCTCTTGCAGACCCGTCGTCGGCGGCGGGGAATCGCCGCACAGGTGCGCTCCCGGCTGGTCCGGGACCCCGGCGTGCTGCCGTCGATGGCGGTGATCGCCGACGAACTGTGCATCACCGAGCGCACCCTGCATCGCCGCCTTGCAGGCGAACACACCAGCTACCGCGCGTTGGTCGACGAGGTGCGGGTGACCCTGGCGGCAGCCATGCTCGAATCGGGCCTCACCGTCGAGGAAACGGCCCGTCAACTGGGATATTCGGAAACGGCCGCCTTCAGTCGTGCCTTTATCCGGTGGGTCGGCACACCGCCCAGCAAACACCGGGGACGAAGGCCCTGACGGCCGGCTGTCCGAAAACATCAAATCCTTGTCCGGCTCGCACATTCCGCCCGCCCGGAAGTCGGACCTAGCGTCGTTGGCATGACGAACGTGATGACGTACCCCGCCGTCCGACGACTGAACTTCGGGTTCGGTGAACAGCCCGCCGGCGACCGGTATTTCGCCGACGACAGCATTGTGTTCAGCCATCTGGTGGCCATCTTGTCAGCGATCTTCCCGCCCGGCGAGGACATCTTCGTGCGCTCGGTGCGCCGCTATGCCGACCAGCTCACCGACCCCGAATTGACGAAGCGCGTGGCCGGCTTCGTCGGGCAGGAGAAGACGCACGGCCGCCAGCACCGTGAGCTCAATGAACAACTCGCGGCCATGGGATACCCGACCGCGTGGTTCGAGTACCTGCTGGGCAGCACCGAGCGGATGGAGAAGTTCCTCGACAAGCAGTTCCCCAACCCGGACCGGCTGCCTCGCCTTCGCCACTTCTTCCTCGGATTCACCGTGGCCGCAGAGCATTTCACCGCGGTGTGGGCGGAGAACATCCTGAAACGCCCGGCGGTCCAGGCGATGATGTATGACGCCGAGATCCGCAATCTGCTGAACTGGCACGCGCTGGAAGAGTTGGAGCACAAGTCGGTTGCGTTCGACGTGTACCGGGCGGTGGGCGTTCCGGAGTCGACACGCATCCGGTGGATGCGCTTCGCGCAGAACTGTGGCATTCCGATCCTGGTGTTGTTCTCCTGGCTGTCGATCGCCACCACCGACGTCGAGGGCCGCCGTCAACCGTTCCGGATCCTCAAGGAAACGGTGCAGATGCTGCGCAACCCGATGTGGAAGGGCTTCTACTTCGACATGCGGCCCTTCAAGAAGCGTGACTTTCACCCCGACCAGATCGACACCACCGAACTGGTCGCGTACTGGCAGCAGGAACTCTTCGGGGCCGAAGGCCAACTCGCCGACCACGTGAAGTAAGGGCTAGACCACCCAGATCGCCTGGGCGGCAGGGCTGCCCAGGTCAACGGTGGCCTGCTCGCGATCGGAGCCCGCGGGCGAATCAAGGGCTATCGAGATGATCCCGGCGAAGTCGCGGCGAGTCAGCACTCGCAACCGGGCGTCGAGGCTGATGCCCACCTGGGCGAAGTAGCGCAGCATCTCCGGATCGTTGTCGGAGATGCGGGCCACCGTGCCGGTCTCGCCCTCGGCGCACGCCCACAGTTGGCGGGCCGGAGGAGTCGGCACCTGACCGTCCGTCGCCGGGATCGGGTCGCCGTGCGGGTCGCGCTGCGGGAAGCCCAGCTTGGCGTCGATACGTGCGATCAGCCGGTCTGACACCGCGTGCTCGAGGACTTCGGCCTCGTCGTGCACCTCATCCCAGCTGTAGCCCAGTTCGCGCACCAGAAAGGTCTCGATCAGGCGGTGCCGGCGCACCATGGCGAGCGCGGCCCGGCGCCCCTCGTCGGTCAGGGTCACCGCGCCGTACTTCTCGTGGTCCACCAAGCCCGCATCGGCGAGCTTGCGGATCGACTCCGAGGCGGTGCTGGCCGACACGCCGATCTTCTCTGCCAGCATCTTGGTGCTGACCTTGTCCGGTGACCATTCCTGGGCGGTCCAGATGACTTTCAGATAGTCCTGGGCGACGCTACTCAGCCCATCCGACTGCTCCCAAGGGCTCACAACGGGACAGTTTAGGCTGTCCTCGTGCAGCGGTGGCGGGGGCAGGACGAGATCCCCACAGACTGGGGCAGGTGCGTGCTCACCATCGGCGTGTTCGACGGTGTGCATCGTGGTCATGCGGAGCTGATTGCCCATGCGGTGAAGGCCGGCCAGGCGCGCGGCGTGCCGACGGTGCTGATGACCTTCGACCCGCATCCCATGGAGGTCGTCTACCCCGGCAACCATCCCGCGCAGCTCACCACGCTGGCGCGCCGTGCCGAGCTGGTCGAGCAGTTCGGCATCGACGTCTTCCTGGTGATTCCGTTCACGCCCGAATTCATGAAGCTCACCCCGGACCGTTACATCCACCAACTGCTGGTCGAGCACCTGCACGTGGTGGAAGTGGTGGTGGGGGAGAACTTCACCTTCGGCCGTAAGGCGGCCGGCAACGTCGAGACCCTGCGCCGCGCCGGCGAGCAGTTCGGGTTCGGGGTCGAATCGGTGTCGCTGGTGGCCGAGCGCGCCGACGCCACCCAGTCGGTCACCTTCTCCTCGACCTACATCCGATCCTGTGTCGACGCCGGCGATGTGTCGGCCGCCGCTGAGGCGCTGGGCCGGCCCCACCGGGTCGAAGGTCTGGTGGTGCGCGGTGACGGTCGCGGGCGTGGCCTGGGCTTCCCGACCGCCAACGTGGCCCCGTCGGCCTTCGCGGCGATTCCGGCCGACGGGGTGTACGCCGCATGGTTCACCGTCTTGGGCCACGGTCAGGTGCCGGGCACGGTCGTCGCAGGTCAACGCTGCCGGGCCGCGGTGTCGGTGGGCACCAACCCGACGTTCTCCGGGCGGGCCCGGACCGTGGAGGCGTTCCTGATCGACGAAACCGCCGACCTGTACGGACAGCGCGTCGCCGTCGACTTCGTCAGCCGGATCCGCGGCCAGGAGAAGTTCGACTCGGTGGCGGACTTGGTGGCGGTGATGAACACCGATGTCGAGAAAACCCGCGGCCTGCTCTCCGGCGACTGACCGCCCGCGCGATTGGGACGGCCGCCCAGGGCGCTGCTAGACTCGCCCCTCGGCGTGCTGCAGTCCGCGGTGGCCGCCGACTTGATATTCGCGGGACCGATTGATGGAGTTTTTTTCGTGGCGCTGACCGTCGAGCAGAAAAAAGAGATCCTGGCCAACTACGGCCTGCACGAGACCGACACCGGCTCGCCCGAAGCTCAGGTCGCCCTGCTGACCAAGCGGATTGTCGACCTCACCGAGCACCTCAAGAAGCACAAGCATGACCACCACTCCCGGCGCGGACTGCTGCTGCTGGTCGGCCGGCGGCGTCGTCTGCTCAAGTACCTGACCCAGACCGATGTGGCGCGCTACCGCTCGCTCATCGAGCGCCTGGGCCTGCGTCGCTGACATTCCGGCCGGCGTCAGCCGCTGCCGTGTAGAGTGAGACCGTTCCGGGCCTGCCAGGCCCGGACATCGGTGTGGCCCCGCATCCGCGTGCGCCACTCCGGCACGTCACGACGGGACATGTCCCTGCGAACAGCCAGACTTGCATCGGGCGGTCTTCGGTAGTGGCAGCCGGGTCTGAAAAGTACGTCTTCAAAAGATCCGGCCGCTTCGATCGACGACCGTAGCCGCATCCAGGTCGTTGGCTGACGCACGTCTGACGTTGCGAAACAGCTGAACGAACCAGGAAAGGCCGCACGGGCTTCCATGTCTGCAATTGAAATTGAAGAAGGCGTATTCGAGTCGACCGCTGTCATCGACAACGGCAGCTTCGGCAAGCGCACCATCCGCTTCGAGACCGGCCGGCTGGCCCAGCAAGCCGCCGGCAGCGTCGTCGCCTACCTCGACGACGAGACCATGCTGCTGTCGGCGACCACCGCCAGCAAGGCTCCCAAGGAGCACTTCGACTTCTTCCCGCTCACCGTCGACGTCGAGGAGCGGATGTATGCGGCCGGCCGCATTCCCGGCTCGTTCTTCCGCCGCGAGGGCCGGCCGTCCACCGACGCGATCCTGACCTGCCGTCTCACCGACCGCCCGTTGCGCCCGTCGTTCGTCGACGGCCTGCGCAACGAGGTCCAGGTCGTGGTGACTGTGCTGAGCCTCAACCCGAACGACCTGTACGACGTGGTGGCGATCAACGCCGCGTCGGCTTCCACCCAGCTCGCCGGCCTGCCGTTCTCCGGCCCGGTCGGTGCCGCGCGGGTGGCCCTGATCGACGGCACCTGGGTGGCGTTCCCCACCGTCGAGCAGCTGGAGCGCGCGGCGTTCGACATGGTGCTGGCCGGCCGCACCCTCGATGACGGTGACGTCGCCATCATGATGGTCGAAGCCGAGGCCACCGAGAACGTCATCGAGCTCATCGAAGCCGGCGCCCAGGCGCCGACCGAGACCGTGGTGGCCGAGGGCCTCGAAGCGGCCAAGCCGTTCATCGCGGCGCTGTGCAAGGCCCAGCAGGAGCTGGCCGACGCGGCCGCCCGCCCGACCGCCGACTACCCGCTGTTCCCGCCTTACGGCGAGGACGTCTACTACTCGGTGGCCTCCATCGCGACCGATGAGCTGGCGAAGGCACTGACCATCGCCGGTAAGGCCGAGCGTGACGACCGCACCGACGAGATCAAGGCCGAGGTCATCGAGCGCCTCGCCGAGACTTACGAGGGTCGCGAGAAGGAGATCAGCGCGGCCTACCGGAGCCTCACCAAGAAGCTGGTGCGCCAGCGCATCCTGACCGACCACTTCCGCATCGACGGCCGTGGCATCACCGACATCCGGGCGCTGTCCGCCGAGGTCGCGGTGATCCCCCGGGCGCACGGCAGCGCGCTGTTCGAGCGTGGCGAGACCCAGATCATGGGCGTCACCACGCTGGACATGATGAAGATGGCGCAGCAGATCGACTCGCTCGGGCCGGAGAAGTCCAAGCGCTACATGCACCACTACAACTTCCCGCCGTACTCGACCGGTGAGACCGGCCGGGTCGGTTCGCCCAAGCGCCGCGAGATCGGCCACGGTGCCCTGGCCGAGCGGGCCCTGGTCCCGGTGCTGCCCAGCGTCGAGGAGTTCCCCTACGCCATCCGTCAGGTGTCGGAAGCCCTGAGCTCCAACGGATCCACCTCGATGGGCTCGGTCTGTGCGTCCACGCTGGCGCTGCTCAACGCCGGGGTGCCGCTGAAGGCTCCGGTCGCCGGTATCGCGATGGGCCTGGTCTCCGACGACGTCGAGGTCGACGGCAAGACCGAGCGTCGCTTCGTCGCGCTCACCGACATCCTGGGCGCCGAGGACGCGTTCGGCGACATGGACTTCAAGGTCGCCGGCACCAAGGACTTCGTCACCGCGCTGCAGCTGGACACCAAGCTCGACGGCATTCCGTCGCAGGTGCTCGCGGGTGCGCTGGCGCAGGCCAAGGACGCGCGTCTGACCATCCTCGAGGTCATGGCCGAGGCCATCGACGCTCCCGACGAGATGAGCCCGTACGCGCCGCGGGTCACCACCATCAAGGTTCCGGTGGACAAGATCGGCGAGGTGATCGGGCCCAAGGGCAAGATGATCAACTCGATCACCGAGGAGACCGGCGCCCAGATCTCGATCGAGGACGACGGCACCGTGTTCGTCGGCGCCACCGACGGCCCGTCGGCGCAGGCCGCGATCGACAAGATCAACGCGATCGCCAACCCGCAGCTGCCCAAGATCGGCGAGCGGTTCCTGGGCACCGTGGTCAAGACCACCGACTTCGGCGCCTTCGTGTCGCTGCTGCCGGGTCGCGACGGCCTGGTGCACATCTCCAAGCTCGGCAAGGGCAAGCGGGTGGCCAAGGTCGAAGACGTGGTGAAGGTCGGCGACAAGCTGCGCGTGGAGATCGCCGACATCGACAACCGCGGCAAGATCTCGCTGGTGCCCGTGGAAGACGCAGCGGACGCCGCTCCAGTCCCAGACGCGGGGTCCGCTGAGCCTGCCGATGCCGCGGCTGTCGAAAGCTGACATCCCGCCGTCGCGCGCCCTGCGACGCACCACCCTGCCGGGCGGACTGCGGGTGGTTACCGAGTACCTCCCCGCGGTTCGTTCGGCGTCGGTGGGAGTCTGGGTGGGCGTCGGATCGCGCGACGAAGGCACCACGGTGGCCGGCGCGGCGCACTTCCTGGAGCATCTGCTGTTCAAGGCCACCCCGACCCGCACGGCGGCCGGCATAGCCCAGGCGATGGACGCCGTCGGGGGTGAACTCAACGCCTTCACCGGCAAAGAGCACACCTGCTACTACGCCCACGTGCTGGACACCGACCTGGAGCTGGCGGTCGCGCTGGTGAGCGACGTCGTGCTCAACGGATCCTGCGCGGCTGCCGACGTCGACCTCGAACGCGACGTGGTCCTTGAGGAACTCGCGATGCGCGATGACGACCCCGAGGATGCGCTGGGCGATGTGTTCCTGTCGACGCTGTTCGGCGACCATCCGATCGGACGGCCGGTGATCGGCAACGTCGAGTCGGTGTCGACGATGACTCGCGCACAGTTGCGGTCGTTCCACCAGCGCCGCTACACACCGGAGCGCATGGTGGTCGCCGTTGCCGGCAACATCGACCACGACACGGTTGTGGCTTTGGTGCGAGAACATTTCGGGCACCGGCTGATTCGTGGCCAGCAGCCCGCCCCGCCGCGGCGCGGCGCCGCCCGGGTTCCGGGCTCGCCCGGGCTGACCGTGGTCAACCGCGACGCTGATCAGACGCACATGTCCCTGGGAGTACGCGCGCCCGGACGCTATTGGCAGCACCGTCAGGCGCTGGCAGTGCTCAACACCGCCCTGGGCGGGGGCCTGAGTTCCCGGCTGTTCCAACAGGTTCGGGAAACCCGCGGCCTGGCGTACTCGATCTACTCATCGGTGGATACCTTTGCCGACGCCGGTGCGCTGTCGGTGTACACCGCCTGCCAGCCGGACCGGTTCGCCGAAGTGGCGGCCGTGACGGCCGAGGTGCTCGACTCGGTGGCGCGCGATGGCATCACCGCCGAAGAGTGCCGGATCGCAAAGGGATCGTTGCGTGGGGGATTGGTGCTGGGCCTAGAGGATTCCGGTTCCCGGATGAACCGCTTGGGCCGTACCGAACTGAACTACGGTCGGCATCGGCCCATCGCGCGCACCCTGCGGGAACTGTCCGCGGTCACTGTCGACGAGGTCAACGCGGTGGCCCATAAACTGCTGCGACAGCCCTACGGCGTCGCGGTTCTGGGTCCTTACCGCTCGAAAGGCGCGCTGCCAACCCGTCTGCGGGCGCTTGCCGGTTGATGGCAGGCTAGGGGAATGGCGTTCAGCTTCTCTGAGCTCACTGTCCCATTGATCGGCGCGCCGATGGCAGGCGGTCCCAGCACACCGGCGCTGGCGGCCGCGGTGTCGGAGGCGGGCGGCCTGGGGTTTGTCGCCGGCGGCTATCGCACCGCTCAACAGCTGGCCGACGAGATCACCGCCGCGCGCGCGGCCACCAGCGGCCCGCTCGGGGTGAATCTGTTTGTGCCCCAACCCAGTGGCGCCGATGTGGTGCTGCTCGACGAGTACGCCGACCTCCTGGATCCGCTGGCCGAACATTACGGCGTGGAGCTGGGCCGGCCGCGCTTCGGTGACGACGACTGCTGGCCGGAGAAGCTCGAGGTGATCGCCGACCTGCGGCCCACGGTGGTGTCGTTCACGTTCGGGACGCCGTCGCCCGATGACTTGGAGGCGCTGCGGGCGTTGCGCATCCTGACGATGGTCACGGTGACCTCGGCCTACGAGGCCGGTGTCGCCCTGGGACACGGTGCCGACGCACTGGTGGTGCAGGGCCCCAAGGCGGGCGGACACCGGGGCACCTTCGCACCGGACGTGCACCCGGGCACCGACTCCCTGGAGCATGTGCTGGCGGAGATCACCCACGCCCACGGCCATGTCCCGTTGGTGGCGGCGGGCGGGCTCGGCACCGCGGCCGACGTGGCCGGGGTGCTGCACGACGGTGTGGTCGCAGCCCAGGTCGGCACCGCGCTGCTGCTGGCGCACGAAGCCGGGACCAACCCGACGCACCGTGCGGCCCTGACCAACCCGGAATTCACCAACACCACGGTGACGTGTGCGTTCTCCGGCCGCTACGCACGCGGCCTGGAGAACGACTTCACCCGGGCCTTCGAGGATGTGGCTCCGGTGGGATACCCCGAGATCAACCACATGACCACCCCGATCCGGGCGGCGGCGGTGGCCCTGGACGACCCGCACGGGACCAGCCTGTGGGCCGGGACCGCCTACCGGACCGCCCGCTCGGCTCCCGCCGCCGAGATCATCGCCGCTCTGACACCCTGAACCGGCGGTACCGCGTCGTTATGATCGCCGCATGACTGATACATCCGGCCCGTCAGCAACCGGCACCGTGCACATCGACGCCGCCCCCGAGGTGGTCTATGCGCTGATCACCGACCTGTCCGCCTTGGCAGACTGCGCCGAGGAGACCGTCGCCATGCGGTGGCGCAAAGGCGATTCAGTGCGTCCCGGGGCGAAGTTCAGCGGCGCCAACCGCAACGGTTCGCACAGCTGGAACACCGTCTGCACCGTCGTTGACGCCGAACCCGGTCGCCTGTTCTCCTTCGACGTGCGCTCGTCGGTCATCCCGGTGGCCCGCTGGGCCTACGAGATCACCCCCGTCGATGGAGGTTGCCAGGTCACCGAGAGCACGTGGGACCACCGGCCCCGCTGGGCCCTCGGGATCAGCCGGCTGGTCAGCGGCGTCGCCGATCGGAGCGCCGCCAACGCCGACCACATCCGGCTCACCCTGGACCGGCTCAAGCAGAAGGCAGAGTCAGGGCGCTGACGCCTGTCCGTGACAACGACGGCCATTTCGTGAATGCGGTACCGGTGGTACCGTTGTACAAATCAGACTGGTTTGTAAATCTGACGAGGGGTTGGGCATGCTCAAGGTCGACGACAGCGCTGCGGGTCCGCACGACGGATCGCTAGACCACGAACGCATCGTCCTGCAGGCCCGCGACGTCGGATTCGACTGGTCGGACCTGCCCGTGCACTACGTGCCCGGCGAGCCCTTCGTCACCCACTTCTGCAACGTGCTGCACCTGCTGCTGCCCGCCGGCGAGGAGTTCTTCGTCGAGGTGTTCAAGCAGGCGCTACCGCTGATCAAGGACGACCAGCTGCGGCTCGACGTCCAGGGGTTCATCGGGCAGGAGGCCACTCACTCCCAGGCGCACAGCGCAGTCGTCGACCACCTGGCCGCCCGCGGTGTCGACATGTCGCCGTTCACCGGCCAGATCAAGTGGCTGTTCGACAAGTTGCTCGGTGACCGGCCGACCTGGAGTGAGCGCCGTCAGCAGCGCTGGCTGCTGGAACGGGTGGCCCTGGTGTCCGCGGTGGAGCACTACACGGCGATTCTCGGCGAGTGGGTCCTGGAGAGCCCCGCGCTGGACGAGATCGGCACCCATCCGGTGATGCTGGACATGTTGCGCTGGCACGGCGCCGAAGAGGTCGAGCACAAGGCTGTCGCGTTCGACGTGATGAAGCACCTGAAGGCCGGCTTCTTCCGGCAGGTCCGTACGCAGTTGGCCGTCACCCCCCTGATGCTGCTGTTGTGGGTGCGCGGCCTGCGGTTCATGTACAAGGTGGACCCGCAACTGCCGGCCGGAACCAAGCCGCGCTGGCGGGACTGGTTCATCGCTGCGCGCCGCGGGCTGGTGCCCTCGCCGTTCGAGTTCCTGCCCGCGATCGCCTCCTACTACCGTCCGGGTTTTCACCCGTCGCAACTGGGCGGGGTGGAGAAGGCGGTCAACTACCTGGCCATTTCGCCCGCTGCCCGCGCCACGCACTGACCGGTACCGCAGGCGAACAACGAGGAGTGCAGTCGATGACCACCCCCACCACTACCACTGTGACGTCAGCCGACGGTGTGACCCTGGCGGTGCACGCCTACACGGATCTGGACCCGAAGCGGACGACCATCCTGGCGATCCACGGCTACCCGGACAACCACCACGTGTGGGACGGGGTGGCTCGTGAGCTCATCGAGCAGCACCCGGGCCGCTACAACGTCGTCGCCTACGACGTACGCGGTGCGGGGACGTCCTCGGCGCCGGCGGATCGGTCGGGTTACCGATTCCCGCACCTGATCGCCGATGTCGCCGCGGTGATCGAACACTTGGGCCGACTGGGTGTGAACCAGGTTCACCTCCTGGGCCACGACTGGGGTTCGATCCAGGGTTGGGCCGCCATCACCGACCCGGCCGTGGCGGCCAAAGTCGGCTCCTACACCTCGATTTCGGGTCCACACCTGGATTACGCCGGCCGGTTCCTGCGCTCGGCGCGCAACCTTCGCACGCTCGCCGACGTCGTCAGGCAGCTGCTGGAGTCGAGCTACATCTGGTTGTTCTTGACCCCGCGGGTTCCCGAGGCGGCCTTCCGGTCCGGTCTGGGCGTCAGAGTCCTTGGCTGGCTTGACCGTATCGGTCGCTCTGGCAAGCCGCAGCCGGCCATGCCCCGAGGCGAGAACGACTACGTCAACGGGCTCAACCTGTACCGCGCGAACATGCCGAGGCCTTTTCTGAAGCCGTCGCGGCCGCTGCCCGCCACCGATGTCGCGGTGCAGGTGCTCGCGCCCCGCTTGGATCTGTTCGTCAGCCCGGCCCTGCAGCGGTACACCGGATCGATCCCGGCCAACCATCGGGTGCTCGACATCGACGGCGGCCACTGGGTGGTCATCGATCGCCCCGAGGTCATCGCCCGGCTCACCGACGAGTGGGTGCAACAGAGCGTGGCCGGCGGTGCCGGCGCGTCCGGCGATGACCTTCGACACGCCTGACATGGCGCCGCAGATCTGGGATTCGCGTCCCGCCGACCTGTACGGCCGGCGAAAGCATGACCGGTTGTTCAACGCGCTCTGGGCAGCGGTCACGGTATTCGGTGGCATGGCCGCACTTTCGCGGTGGAAGCCGTCCCGAGTAGCCCCGGTGTCCCGGACGATCGCGGCCGTCGTCACCAAGCGGGAGATGGTGACCAGCGACGTGGTGGCCCTCACCCTGGCAGACCCCGACGGCGGACTGTTGCCGTCCTGGACGCCGGGCGGTCACATCGATGTGCAGCTGCCGTCGGGCCGCCGCCGGCAGTACTCGCTGTGCGGCGTGCCGGGACGTCGCACCGAGTACCGCATCGCGGTGCGCCGGCTCGATGACGGCGGCGGCGGCTCGGTCGAGATGCACGAGTCCTACGCCGAGGGCGACACGTTGCTGTTCGAGGGGCCGCGCAACGCGTTCTATCTGGGCACCGGTGAGAGCGACGTGCTGTTCGTCATCGGCGGAATCGGCGTGACCCCGATGCTGCCGATGCTGCGCGAGGCTGCCCAGCGCGGAATCGATTGGCGCGCGGTGTATGCCGGCCGCAGCCGAGCCGACATGCCGTTGCTGGACGAGGTGCTGGCTGTGGATCCCGGGCGGGTCACGGTGTGGGCCGACGACGAGCACGGCCGTTTCGCCGGCACCGACGAACTGTTGGCCGGAGCCGGACCGCACACCGCGGTGTACGTGTGCGGGCCGACCGCGATGCTCGAGGCGGTGCGCGTCACCCGCGACGAACACGCCGACGCTCCGCTGCACTATGAACGATTCAGTCCGCCACCGGTGGTCGACGGGGTGCCCTTCGAGTTGGAGCTGGCCCGGTCGGGCCGCGTACTGAAGATTCCCGCGGACCGCTCGGCGCTGGACGTGATGCTCGACGCCGATCCGACGACCGCGTGCTCGTGCCGGCAGGGATTTTGCGGCACCTGCAAGGTCAAGGTCATGGCCGGCAGTGCGGGACAAGTCGACCGGCGTGGACGCACCGCAGAGGGCGACGACGAGATGCTGGTCTGCGTCTCGCGGGCCAATGGGGGGCGGATCGTCATCGACGCGTGAGTCGAGCCGTATCGGTGGCGATAGGATGCCCGGATGTCTGGTGTTGCTGAGGTCCATCGCGCGAGTTTGCGGGCCAGGATCATCTACGCCGTCTTCGCGGCGGTGATGCCGCGGTTGGTGCGGTGGGTCAGCCGCCGCGGGGGCCCCGAGGCCATGCCCGGAATGTTGGCGCAGTTGGGCCGGCGTACCAACACCGTCGCCCGCCTGCAACGGCTGCGCCCGTACTTCAGGATCCGTTTCACCCGCGAACTCGCCGCAGGGGTTCCGGTCGAGACCGTTCGCAGAGCAGACTGCGTCGCCCCGCTGGGCGACGGCGCCGTCTTGTACTTTCACGGCGGTGGGTTCTTCACCGGCGGTTTCGACACCCACCTGCATGTCGTGGCGGCCCTCGCCCGGCGCACCGGGCTGCCGGTAGTGCACGTCGACTATCGGCAATTCCCCGACGTGAGCGTGGACGGCTCGGTGGAGGACTGCGTCGGCGCCTACCGCTGGCTGCTGGAACAGGGGGCAGACCCGGCCAAAACGGTGATCGCCGGAGACTCCGCAGGAGGCTTTCTCACGTTTGCCACCGCGCTTCGGTCCCAGCAGGAGGGGTTGCCGGCACCGGCCGGCGTCATTGGGATCTCAGCGCTGCTGGAGCTCGACGGAACGGCCCGCAGTACTCACCCGAACATGGGCACCGACGCATTCGGCATCGCGGACGCGCTGCCGGACCTCGTCGAGCATGTGTGCCCGTCGCTGCCGATGCGTCACGACCTGTCGCCGATCAACGGCCGGCTGGAAACCATGCCGCCGGCGCTGCTGATCGCCGCCGAGTCGGAGATCCTGCGCTGCGATAACGAACGGCTGCACGCCGCGCTGTTGGATCACGGCCGGTCCAGCCGGCTTGAGCTGTGGGCTCATCAGGTGCACGCGTTCCCGGCGCTGTTCCCCTTCCTGCCCGAGAGTCGGGCGGCGTTTGACCTGATCGTCCGTTTCGTCGCCGAACGCCTTGCTGACCCCGGTGAGTCCGGCGAGACCCGCCGAGAGGTTTCCTGAAGCCCGCTGCCACTAGGGTGGCAGCTATGCGAGTAGCAGTACTGGGCGCCAAGGGCAAAGTCGGTGCCACGATGGTTGCGGCGGTGCACGCCGCGCAAGATCTCACCCTGTCCGCCGAGGTCGACGCCGGCGATGAACTGAGCCTGTTGACCGACAGCGGCACCGAGGTGGTGATCGACTTCACCCACCCCGCCGTCGTGATGGACAACCTGAAGTTCTTGATCGACAACGGGATCCACGCGGTGGTGGGCACCACCGGGTTCACCGACGAGCGGCTGGCCCAGGTGCGTTCCTGGATCGAGGCCAAGCCCGGTTCGGCGGTGCTGATCGCACCCAACTTCGCGATTGGCGCGGTGCTGTCGATGCATTTCGCGACCCAGGCCGCAAAGTACTTCGAATCGGTGGAGGTCATCGAGCTGCACCACCCGCAGAAGGCCGATGCGCCGTCGGGTACGGCCGCTCGCACCGCCGCGCTGATCGCCGAAGCCCGGAAAGGGCTTCCGCCCAACCCCGACGCCACCAGCACCGGCCTGCCCGGAGCGCGCGGCGCAGACGTGGACGGCGTGCCGGTGCACTCGGTTCGGCTGGCCGGGCTGGTCGCCCACCAGGAAGTGCTGTTCGGCACCATGGGGGAGACGCTGACCATCCGGCACGACAGCATTGACCGGACCTCATTCGTTCCCGGGGTGCTGCTGGCGGTGCGCCGGGTCGCCGAATTCCCCGGGCTCACGATCGGCGTCGAGTCCCTCCTCGACCTGAAGTAGTCGTGATCAAGGTGTCGCCGGCCGCCCGGGTGAAGGTGCTCATCGCCTTCATGTGCCTGGCGCTGCTGATGTATCTGGTGTTTCTGGGCCGGATCGCGGTGCTGCTGATCGCCTCCGGTTCGGTGCCGGCGATCGGGATGGGGCTGGCGCTGCTGATCATGCCGTTCCTCGGGCTGTGGGCGATGATCGCCACCCTGCGGGACGGGTTCGCCCACCAGCGGCTGTCGCGGCTGATCGCCGAGGAAGGAATGGAACTCGACGCCGGCGCCTTGCCGCGGCGTCCGTCCGGACGCATCGAACGCGACGCCGCCGATGCCCTGTTCCACACCGTTCGTGCCGAGCTCGATGCCGACCCGGACAACTGGCGGCGCTGGTACCGGCTGGCCCGGGCCTACGAGTTCGCCGGGGACCGTCGTCGCGCGCGGGAGGCGATGAAGACCGCGGTCCAGTTGCAGGGGCGGCAGTGAG
The DNA here is from genome assembly GCF_019645815.1 of Mycolicibacter heraklionensis. Taxonomy (NCBI): domain Bacteria; kingdom Bacillati; phylum Actinomycetota; class Actinomycetes; order Mycobacteriales; family Mycobacteriaceae; genus Mycobacterium; species Mycobacterium heraklionense. Next base: position 3,052,530 of record NZ_CP080997.1, on the reverse strand, counting down.
CAAGACGTTGCTGGTGGTGCATCACACGCCTTCGCCGTTCTGTCAGGCGATGTTCGAGGCGGTGCTGTCCGGGGCGACGGACCCGCAGATCGAGGGCGTCGACGTGGTGCGCCGCGCCGCGCTCGAGGTGTCGCCCAGCGACATGCTGGCCGCCGACGGCTACCTGCTGGGCAGCCCGGCCAACCTGGGCTATATCAGCGGGGCGCTCAAGCACGCCTTCGACGTCTGCTATTACCCGATCCTGGACTCGACCCGCGGCAGGCCGTTCGGCCTCTACCTGCACGGCAACGAAGGCACCGAAGGCGCCGAACGGGCCGTCGACTCCATCACGACGGGGCTGGGATGGGTCAAAGCGGCCGACTACGTGGTGGTTTCGGGCAAGCCGGACAAGTCCGACCTGGAAGCGTGCTGGGAGCTTGGCGCGACGGTGGCCGCGCAGTTGATGGACTGAGCCCCGCTACGGGTCGATGTGGGTTTCCGGCATGTAGAACGAGTGGAACGGGTACTGCTGGCCCACCGGCCCCATCTGATGGCAGTCCTGTTGCGACGGTGGTGATTTCGGCGGCTCGTAGTAATAGATGACGCAGCGCTGCCAGCTGCCGTCGGGCTGAATCGGGCCGTCGCACTTCTGGGCGGTGGAGAAGAACAGCAGCGGGTTGTCCTGACAACCGGCATGGGCCGCCGGCGCCGAGGCGATCAGCCACCCGGTCGCGAGTCCGGCTGCCGCCAGCGCGGTGGCCAGGCCTCCGGTGAGGTAGCGCTTCACGGTCGACCCCTCCTCAGTGCGTCGTGTTGTCGAGTGACTATGCCGGACGCGGCCGATGTTTGTCGCAGATTATGCCCGCGGTTCCCACACAGTTCCTATCGTGAGGCGATAGGCTGCGATGCCGTGAGCCATGCAAACGACACTGCGTCCACGACGGAGTCCACTACGGACCTGCTTGCGCGCACCCTGGAGTCTGTCCGCGTCGCCCACGACAACATCGCGGAGCTGGCAGAGCAACAGAACGGCATCTACGCCGTTGCCCAGACCGCGAGGGGCACCGCGCTGATCCACGACCTGCGCAAGCAACTCGACCAGCTCAACAAGATCCTGCCCTTCAAGAGCTAGCTGCCCGCCCTCGTCAGGGTGGCGCCTTATTGAGAGCACGTTCGCTGTTGATGCGGTGGGCGCGGTCTTGGATGCGGGTGCGCTTGCGCGTAGGCATCATCAGGCCGCGGTCGGCGGTCGATGTCGCTGGTGACGGTGTTACCGCTGGTGTGGCGGCGGCTTGGCACAGGGCAGGGAATAGCAGAGTGCTGCCAGGCCGGGTGGTGTAGGTGTGGCCGGTGGGGCTGGTCCATTCGATGGTGCCGTTGGGGTGCTGACGGTCGCTCCAGCCCCCGCGGCCGGTCCAAAAGGTCTTGAGTAAGTGGTGTTTTCGGCACAGGCAGCGCAGGTTGGTTGCAAGTTGGCAATCTACCCCCTTCGCGCGGGTGTACGACTCGGCCGCCTATAGGTATTGCCCGCATGACGGGCTTGCCCGTGAACCATTGGGCTACAGTCACTTCGCTGTTCTGACGATGGCGAGGTTGTGGTCATGGAGCGCGGTGATGAGTTCGCGGGTACCGTCGTCGGGTTGTGGCGCCAGTTCGTGGGCGATGGCTGTGCGCACCACGGCCGATACCGGTAGGCGGCGCTCTGCTGCAGCGGTACGTAGCCGGGTCATCTCATCGTCGGTGAGGCGCACGGTGAGGGTTTGGGCCTTTTCGCGGTTGGGGTGGGTGGCCGGTGCGGTCGTGTATTCAGAGCTGTCGACGGCTTCCAGCTCGCGTGCCTCGTTGAGTAGGTTGCTGAGTTCGTTGTTCACGGGTTGTTCCTTTCCCGGTATGTGTTCTGGTCGGTGGCGTTGGCCGGCCAGCAGTTCGCGCCGTATGGCCGGTCCTCGTGGTCAACGACGATGACGACGAGGACTGCGTCTGCGGTCGGCGAGAAGCCGATGAACCGGCTGCTTTTGCCCGAGCGGCGCTTGGGGTCGGGGATGAACCCCACCGCGTCGGGATTGCTGACGGCTTCGGTTGCCATCTCGACGGTGGTGCGGTGTTTGTCCCACATATGGGTGACCGCTTCGCTGGGCCAGTGCAACTCGGTCACCCACTCAGTGGGTGACAAATGTATGGCATTTGTGGGCAAGCGTGCGCGCAAGCCATGGGTGGTTCGGGGGTTGGATTCCGGCAAAGACGACTGCCTCGCCTTAAGTATCGCAAATGACACCCCTGTTCGTCATCGAACTCCGACCTCGGTGATCGGCACAATCGTAGAACGCAAAAGCCGCTCCACGATGCTGGTCCACCTTCCCCGGCTCGACGGGTGGGGCCAGAGGCCGCCGGTGAAGAACGAGCCGGTGCTCAGCGGATACGGCGCCGTGGCGATGAACGCCGCGTTGGCCGCATCACTGACGCAGCTACCCGAACAGCTGCGGCAGACGCTCACCTGGGATCGCGGTAAAGAACTGTCCGGGCATGCCCAGTTTCACGTTCGACACCGGGACGAAGGTGTTCTTCGCTGACCCACACTCACCCTGGCAGCGACCAACGAACGAAAACACGAAGGGTCTTCTGCGTCAATATTTCCCGAAGGGAACCCACCTATCCCGCTGGTCCGCCGAAGAACTCGAAGCGGTCGCCCTCGGGCTCAACAACAGGCCACGCAAGGTCCTCAACTGGTAGACTCCCGCCGAAGTCTTTGCCGAGCAACTACACTCGCTTCAACAACCCGGTGTTGTATCGACCGATTGAACTCGTCCGGTTTCCCTCAGCCGTGTCCGCGGTAGATGATGCGCAGCATCTTGAGGTTGAGGCGGGCGAAGCGCCACGCCTGGACGGGCAGGTTCTGGCGTGTCCGCAGCGTGGCATCGGTGGGCAGCGGGGCGTCGGCGATACGTTCTGCGGTCTGAGCGTTCGCGGTGGTGTAGATGTCGTCGTCCACGGCAGGGCCTTTCACTCGGGGATCAGCCACCACAACGGATTGGCCTTGGCCTTGTAGATGAACAGGTGGTGCAGCAGCGCCTTGATCCAGTGGCCGGCCAGCCCGATCTCACCGTAGGTGCCTGCCAGATCGCGGCCGGTCTGCGGGTATTTCACCGGGTCGGGAACGACTGGGAACATCGTCATCGCCGCGGCGGAGCCGTCGCGAAACCCGGCGCCGGCCGATGCCACGCATGCGGCGCCCATGGCCGCCATCGAGGCGTGGTGGGCCGGGGCTTGGCCGCCGCGGGCGATACGGTCGCGGATGGTCTGGGCGACCGTCTTGGCCATGATGCCCGACGGCATGCCGGTGCGTGGCGGGCTGGGGGTGATGACCGTCCCGTTGGGGCTCTTGCGCGGTTGCGAGATCGAGTGCGGTGGGGCGAAGGCGATGCCCGGGGCGAAGATGTTCGGGTAGGCACAGGATTCGTAGGTGCGCGGCCAGTCGTCGGCAGACCACTCCTCGTAGGGCTTGCCCGAGTAATCGGCATCCACCTTCAGGAAACCCGATGGCGCGAACAGAGTGGAGGTGATGTCGGCACCGTCTTTGTCATAGGCGCTCAGGCCGGCACCCCGGAACGGCGGCAGCAGCATCGCGAAGTCGAAGTCGAGGTCGTGCTCGGTACCGTCGAGTTGCTCGTAGCGCAGCTTGCCGTCCATCACCTCGCTCACGTGCGCCTGAGTGATGGCTTTGACGCCACGTTCCCGGAACAGTGACTCGGTCCACAGCCGGCTCGACTGGGTGAAGCCCTTGTCGACGAATTTCATTCCGTCCACACCGAAGTCGCCGAGTTCGTATTCGTTGGTCAGGTAGATGACCTCGGCGAGGTCGCGGACGCCGGCGGCGCGCAGCATGTGCTCGACGTTGAAGGTGTACTCGAAGGCCGCCCCCTCGCACGTGGAGGTGCCGTGCCCGACGCCGATGACCAGACGCTGCTTCTGGCCGGTTTTGAGTTTGGCGACGACTTGGTTGAACGCCTTGGCCGTCTCGGCGGCGTGTGCGGCGGTGCACACCGACCAGGAGTGCCCGTCGGGTCCGAGTCCGGGCGTGGCGGCGAAGTTCAACTTCGGGCCGGTGGCGTTGATGAGGTAGTCGTAGGTGAGGCTGCCGGTCTCGCCGCTACGCACGGGATCGGTGTAGGTGAAGTCCACCGACGGTGACGGCTGCTCGGGGCTGCCCGCGGGATGAATGGTGGTGGCAAACCCCTGATGGAAGCCGATTCCCTTGCGCTTATAGATCGGCTCCAGCGGGATGAGCACCTTCTTCGCCTCCATCCGGCCCACCCCGACCCAGATGTTCGACGGAATGAAGTTCCAGTCCGGCTCGGGCGAGACCACCACGACCTCATGTTTACGGGGGAGCATTCGGCGAAGGTGCATTGCGGCGGTGTGTCCGGCAATTCCGGCACCGAGGATGGCGACTCGGGCCATGAGATCCTCCTGATTTGAGTGGGTTCAGCTTGTCGGCAGGATCATTCTCGAATCCCAGTCTATACCCATCGGGGTATGTATGTCATGACTTTTCGTGCGGATGCGCATCGTCACACGTTCCGCCCTTCAAGAGCGGATCGCGCCTATCGGCAAGCGGGGGTCGACTTCGGCGACGACCGCAGTGCTCGTTCAAACGTCGTGGCTATGCCAAGGCGGTGGAGCAGCAGTTTTGCCGGACACCAGCCGACCATCGCATCGAGCAGCAGGTTGGCACCGACGAACGCGGTGAGTATCCGCCAGCGCCCGTCGAGCAGCTGCCCCAAAGTCAGGCTGGTCAGCACGATGATTCCCGCCATGAGGTGCAGTACCCGTTCCAGTGGCCATCCGGCTGGTTGCGGGATGCCGAATGTCATGCGCCGGGTCGGGGGTGCGTCGTGGCTGTTGTTGTCCTGCATTGGGCTGGAACCTTTCCGGTTTGTTGACGGCTCGGTGACGCATCGCTGACGAACTTCGCGGCGCATCGCCGCTAAGGTGCGTCACCGTTGATCATATACCCGGTAGCGTATATGAGATCATTCTTGTCAATACCCCTATAGGTATATGTGACCTTCCTCACATTTACCAGATCGGTGATCACCCGAAGGGCCGGCGTGGCATTGTCCTAGAGTTGACTTCCGTTGGGGTGCAATGCGATCCAGGCCTGCCATGTGATGTTCACATGTCCGCTCCTCTGCATGGATGCCCGGTGGGGTATCTGTTAGGGTGCAAGCAGTTGCTATGGATCGATTGAGGAGGATCAAGGATGACCACGACAGAGAACGCGCCGATCGTGCAGATGCCCCGCATCGGCGACCCGGCACCGACCTTCACTGCGGTCACCACCCAGGGCGAGATCAACTTCCCCGGCGACTACGCCGGCAAGTGGGTGATCCTGTTCTCCCATCCGGCGGACTTCACGCCGGTGTGCACCAGTGAGTTCGTGACGTTCGCGTCGATGCAGGAGGAGTTCGCCGCCTACAACACAGACCTGGTGGGCCTGTCTGTGGACGGCCTCTACAGCCACATCGCCTGGCTGCGGACGATCAAAGACAAGATCGCCTTCCGCGACATGCGCAACGTCGAGGTCACCTTCCCGCTGATCGACGACGTCTCGATGCAGGTCGCCGGCAAGTACGGAATGATCATGCCAGGGGAAGACACCACGAAGGCTGTGCGCGCGGTCTTCTTCGTCGACCCGCGCGGGACCATCCGGGCGATCATCTACTACCCGCTGAGTATCGGTCGCAACTTCGACGAACTGTTGCGGGTGGTGAAGGCCCTGCAGGCCGCGGACCACTTCGACGTTGCGACACCGGCGGATTGGCGCCCGGGTGAGCCGGTGATCGTGCCGACCGCCGGTTCCTGCGGAACCGCCAAGGAGCGCATGGACGGCGACGTCGAAGGCCTCGACTGCCAGGATTGGTTCTTCTGCACCAAGCAGATCGCCGTACAAGAGGTCGAGGCGGCCATTCGGTCCGGGCAACCTGACGCGTAGGAGCGTGGGGTGCGGGCTGGTTGTGCAACGCTGCCCAGGCGCAGCCGACACCCAGATCTGTCCCGACTGCGATCGGGTCGGTAGTTCCGCCGGGGCGCGGATCCCCCGATGGCGATGGTGCTTGCCCGACCATCACTGCGGAATGTCCCGGCATGGCCGTCGCATTCGCAGGGATCTCAACTCGCACACCCAATGGTGTGCGTGCGCAATGTAACGAGGATGGAAGGTATCGGTATGGTCAAGAAACTACTCATTCTGGGTGCCGGTGTCGGTGGACTCAGCGTCGTCAACGAGCTCAGGGAATCTGGCGCCTCACTCGACGACGTGGATATGACCATCGTCGACCAGGACTTCTCTCATTTCATGGGCTTCACGTTGCCCTGGGTGATGCGTGGGTGGCGTGATCAGGACAGCGTCGCGATCCGGCCCACCGTCGAGGCGTTGTCGGGTGTCCGCACCGTCACTGGTACCGCCCGAACCATCGACCATTTGGCGCACACCGTCACGATGGACGACGGCACCGACGTTCCGTTCGATGCGCTGGTGATCGCCACCGGGGCGCGTAACGCGGTGGACAAGGTGCCCGGATTGGCGGACGCGATGGACCGAGGCGTTGCCGTGCACTACTACGGCATCGAAGCGGCCGGTGCCGCGCACCGCGCCCTGCGGGGCTTCACGGGCGGAAAGCTGGTCTTTCTGATCACATCCCAGCCCTTCCGTTGCCCGGTCGCCCCGTACGAAGGCGCACTGCTGGCTGCGGATCTCCTGCGTGACAGCGGTGCACGAGCGGCAACCCAGATGTCTGTCTACAGCCCCGAAACGCATCCGATGCCCTCAGCAGGCCCCTACGCAGGGCCTGAGCTGGTGGAACTGCTCAAGGGTGCCGGCATCGACTTCCACGGGGAGCGGAACGTGGAACGCGTTGACGGTGACCGCCGAATCATCGAGTTTCACGATGAAACCCAAGCCGAGTTCGACATGCTGGTATTCATCCCCCCGCACGAACCGTCCCTCAGCCTTGACGGGGACGACTGGATCACGGTTGACGTCAACACCATGCAGACCCAGCACCCAGGTATCTTCGCGGTCGGTGACGCCACCTCGATCACCATCCCATCGGGCCGCTCCCTGCCGAAGGCAGCGATCTTCGCCCGAAACGGGGCAAAAACCGCTGCAGAGAACGTGTTGCACTACCTCGGCAAGACCGACCGTGCTGGGGCTCTCTCGGGTGAGGGGTACTGCTACATCGACACCGGTGCGGGCACCTCCGCCCGCGGTGCTGGAGACTTCTTCACCCTTCCGTACCCAGCCATCCATCTGAGCCCACCGTCAGCCGAACTCAACAGCGACAAACACGCCGAGGAGCACCAGTGGCGGGCAGTGTGGGAGCGCCCTGCCGCAACAGCCGGGTAGCCGCGGCGTGAGCCCGCAGTCTCTGCGGGGCCGCTTGGATTCCTGTGCCGGCCAAGGCGACTGTCATCGCGCCTTGGCCGGCACAGCCGTATCAGCACGGGACGGAACGGTACGCAGCATGGACACTCCCGGCCCTGGCATTCTGAAGTCGTCAAGCCACCCGTCGTCAACCGCCGATCGCTATCGCCTGGCTCCACGCGGCTCCACTGATGTCGGTCAGCGTCAATCGGTAACGATGATCGGTGTTCGGGCGAGCGGAGTCGGTGTTCATCGTCAGGTCTGCCTTGGCGCCAAGTGGGACGATGAGACTGTGCGCGCCGGGCTTGACCTTGGCTATGTACCGGTTGGCGATAGCGTGTTGCGGCAGTCGGCTCAGCTGGTCGGCGTTTAAATCCACGACCTTCTTGCCGGTGGTGTCGTCGGTGACTGTTACGCCGATGAGAAAAGACCCGTACACGTCGACACCGTCAGTGCGATAGATCGTGAACCGCAGCACGTCGGTATCGATGCGGGCGTCGGATATCTCTATGGTCGGTGCAATCGACTTATTGTGCAGCGGACCATACAAGCCACCGTGAAAATACTGGTTGGTGAAGAGCGTCAAGGACAGCACAGCGATTGACCCGGCGAATACGGCTCTACGGTCGAGTGTCACATCGCCAGAGGTCAGCCAGGAAAACATTCGGGTGCGGGTGAACGCGTAATTCCTTGCCGCCAGGAATCCGTCCAGAGAGTAGTGCCCCCCGCCGCTGAGGAACAACAACAGCCCGCCGGCGACGCCGAGAATCCCGATCTGCCATTCGTCCAGGCAGGTCGTACCCAACCATCCGGCACTGATCAAGATCCCGAACGCCAGGGCTGACACGATTACCGCCACGGGCCGGGTGAACAAGCCGAGGATCATACAGGCGCCAGCGATGCCCTCGACGATCGTGAATGCGATCATGGCGACGCGAAGCAGGCCCGGTGCGGTCAGAAGATGCTCCATGATCGGCCCGATCCCGATCGAATGAGGCAGGAAATGATTGAACTTCTCACCGACGTAGCCCGGTAGATCTGGATTCAGTTTGTTGGACAGCACGACTCGCCGCCAAAAGGCCGAGAAATACGTCCAGCCGAGGACCAGGCGCACGGGCAGAGCGACCAGTGCGGCGGTAGCGAACGGGGTCTGGGTACGGTCTAAGCCTTCATCAACACTCTTGGCGGGCATGTGTCACGCTTTCTCTGATCGCGGTGTTATTGCGTTTCCGGATGTTGTGTGGTGCCTGTTTGGTCGCCGGTCGGTGGTGGCAGAACAGCCACCGGGATCGGCGTGGTAGGCGGTGCCATGTCGCGTACCGGTCGGTTGTGCACCCGCTGGGGCCACCAGAACCACCGTCCGAGCAGCGCTGCCGCCGCTGGTGTCAGGAACGATCGCACAATCAGGGTGTCGAACAGCAGCCCGAGCCCGATCGTGGACCCGGCCTGGCCGATCGAATACAGGTCGCTGGCGGCCATCGACATCATCGTGAAGGCGAAGACCAGCCCAGCCGCGGTGACCACTGACCCGGTGCCGCCGATCGAGCGGATGATGCCCGTCTTGATGCCGGTGCGGGTCCCCAGCCCGATCTCCTCCTGGAATCGCAGGACCAACAGCAGGTTGTAGTCGGAACCCACCGCCAGCAGGATGATCACCCCGAACACCGGGGCGATCCAGTTCAGCGGCAGCCCGAGGAGGTGTTGCCAGACCAGCACACTGAGCCCGAACGCCGCGCTCAGTGACAGCAGCACGGTGCCGACGATCACCGCCGCGGCCACCAGCGCTCGGGTGAGTAGCAGCATCACGATGAAGATCAAGGTCACCGCGGCCGTGCCGACGATCAAGATGTCATAACGTGAACCGGTCTGGATGTCGTTGTAGACCGCGGCGGTGCCGGTCAGGTAGAACTTGGCGTCGGTCAGCGGCGTGCCCTTGACCGCGTCATGGGCGGCGGCCAGCAGTGGCTCGACGAATGCGATGCCCTTCGGGGTGGCCGGGTCGGCGTCGTAGGTGACGATGAACCGTGCGGCCTTGCCGTCCGGGGACAGGAAGAGTTCCAGCCCCTTCTTGAAGTCAGGATTGTCGAACGCCTCCGGCGGGAGGTAGAAGTAGTCGTCGGACTTCGACGCGTCGAACGCCTGCCCCATCGCCCCGGCAGTGTCGGTCATCCGCGACATCTGGTTGACCAGACCCGAGAAGCTGGAGTGCATGGACAGCAGGCTGCCCTGCATCGATTTCGCGATCGCGATCATCGGATCGAACTGGTCGACGATCTCGGGCAGCACGGCGTCCATGTCCTCGACGTCCTGCAGCAGCGGCTGCATCTTCATGCTGAACTTGTCCATGCCGTCGTAGGCCTCGAAGACCGAACGGGCCGCCCAGCAGACATTGATGTTGAAGCAGTGCTGCTCCCAGTAGACGTAGTTGCGGATCGGGCGGATGACGTCGTCGAAGTCGGCGATGTGGTCGCGGATCTCCTCGACGGTCTCGTCGATCGAAGCCATATCGGCAGACATCCGACCGGTCGTGGCGCCCATCCGGCTGACCAGATCACGCAGTCGGGTCATCGACGTGATGGTGCCGTCGAGGTCATTGCTCATCTTGAGCATGTCACTCATCCGGTCGTTCATGAACTGCAGGTTCTCCTGGATCGGCACCGCCTGCATGCTGATCTGGAACGGGATCGAGGTGTGGTCGATCGGGCTGCCCAGCGGTCTGGTGATGCTCTGCACCCGCTCGATGCCGCGGCTGCGGAACATGTTCTTGGCGATCCGGTCCAGCAGGATCATGTCGCTGGGGTTGCGCATGTCGTGGTCGGTCTCGACCATCAGCATGTCCGGGTTCATCCGCGCCGCGCTGAAATGCCGCTCGGCAGCGTCGTAGCCAACATTCGACGGCAGATCCTTCGGGATGTAGTAGCGGTCGTTGAAGCTGATCTTCATCCCCGGCACCGCCAGCATCCCGGCCAGGGTGACCAGCAGGGCGGCGACGAACACCGGTCCGGGCCAACGGACGTTGGCGGTACCGATCCGACGCCAGCCGCGGCCCTCCACCCGCTTGGGGTCCAACGCGGGGGCGGCGACCGCGACGACGGCGGGGGCGACGGTCAGCGCACCGGCGATCACCACCAGCAACCCCAGCGCCGACGGGATACCCAGGGCCTTGAAGTAGGACAACCGGGCGAAATGCAGGCACAGCGAGGCCCCGGCAATCGTCAGGCCCGAACCCAGGATCACATGCCAGGTGCCGCGAAACATCGAATACCAAGCGGTTTCTCGGTCTTCACCGGCGTTGCGCGCCTCGTGGTAGCGACCGATCAGAAAGATCGCGTAGTCGGTGCCGGCGGCGATCGCCAATGATGACAGCATCGCGACCACGAACGTCGAGAAACCCAGCAGGCCCAGATTTCCCAGTAGCGCTACCAGGCCGCGTGCGGTGCCCATCTCGAAGCCCACCATCACCAGCGCAAGCGCCACCGTGGCAGCCGAGCGGTAGACGATCGACAGCATGATGATGATGACCAGACCGGTCACCCCCATCATCGTGAGCATGGAATGGTCGGCGGCCTCGGTCATGTCGGTGGTCAGCGCCGCTTGACCGGTGACATAGACCTTCAGTCCCGGCGGCGGCGGGTCGGCGGCGACGATCTTGCGGACCGCGTCGACCGAGGCATTGCCCAGCGTGCTGCCCTGGTCGCCGGCGGTGTGGATCTGCGCGTAAGCGGCCTTGCCGTCGGTGCTCTGCACACCGGCGGCGGTGATCGGATCACCCCACAGATTCTGGATGTGCTGGATGTGGGTGTGGTCCTTGTCGAGCTGGGTGATCAGGCCGTCGTAGTAGTGGTGCGCTTCGGGGCCGAGTTTCTCGTCACCCTCCAGCACCAGCATCACCATCGAGTCGGAGTCGAACTCCTCGAATTTCTTACCGATGTGTTTGGCCGCGATCATCGCCGGTGCGTCCTGCGGCGACATGGTCACAGCGTGGGTGCGGGCCACGGACTCGATCGGCGGCACCAGCAGGTTCAGCCCGGCGGTGAGCAGCAGCCAGAAGACGATCAGCGGCCACGCCAGCGTGCGGACCAGCCGCATGTAGGCCGGGCGGCTGGTCGTGTCGTGCGCGCTCATGCGGCCTTCACCAGACAGAACACCTGGGCGTGGTGGCCGGTGACGATGTGCTCATCCTTGATCACGCCGTTGACCGTGATCCGGCAGCCGATCTGATCCCCATCGCCCTGGGCCACCAGGTTGCCGATCACCGCCGGGCTGGTGGTGATGATCTCATGAGTCCACGGCAAGCCGGTGTACTGAGCCTGCTCGGTCCGGGTGTCCCGGTTCAAGAAGCTCACGCCACCGGCGGTGTCCGCAGGGCCGAAGACCTCGTAGGTGATGTGCTTTTCGTTGATCGACTCGATGATTTCGGATCCCCTGCCACTCCAGCCGAAGATCTCGTCAGCGCCGAACGCGCCGCGTAGATTGACTACGGCCACGGTCCCGGCGACCGCGGCAGCGGCGACCACCAGTGGAACCCACAGGCGTTTGAACAGCGTCAGCATCGACGTTCACCGCCACAGGTTCGCGTGGTTTCAGCGGTGGGCCGTTGCATGGCAGATGAATTGCGCACGTCGGGGGTGTTGGACAGGGTGTGGGTTGGGGCAATGTTTCTACACATTCCAGGAACGACTGGAGGCCGATCCCCAACGGATGTGCCAGGGCGTAGGACTGGCCGTGTCGCCTGAGCGAGTGCCGCCAGCGTCGACGCCGAACGCGTCGGCGCGCCCCATCTCGATCTCACTGTCCCTCCTTGTGGGCCCTCACCGAATACTGGCTCCGTCTTCATTTTCCGGACGCGGTAATGCCAGCCTTTGAGCTGTGTCCCTTGCGTCCGCCACGCTCGAACCATACCCTATAGGGTATAGAGAATGTGAAATGAGTTGTCCGAAGCCAGAGGAAGCCCCTACCGGTACGGGTATATTACAGTTCAGGCGCAGCGTGCCGGACGTCGGTGCGGAACTCATGCGGAAGTGCTGGATTGAGGGTCCGCCAGCTTCTGGGCGAAGGACGTTTCCAGCTGCTGACGACCGGCACGGCGCGATCTGGCTTGGCGCAAGGAAGGCTGCACGCGATATGTCTCAATCGGGGAGATCTTTGGCCGGCGTGGGTGCTGCTGCACTGCTGACGCTCGGCGTGGTCGGCGCCTGGCTGTCGCCCGCAGCGGCGGCGGATTCCACTGACGACTACCCGATACCTCGTCGGATCATCGCTACAACCTGTACCGCTGAGCAGCTCTTAGCTGCGGCTCGCGACCACACGCCGGTGTACTACGAGCGCTACATAATCGATATGCACAACCACTCACCGGAAGTCCAACGAGCAGCGCAAGACGAAATCCACCGATTCTTCGCCATGGCGCCAGCGCAGCGCAGGGCAACATCCGAGGACTGGGCAACGCACCTGGCGGACCCGCTGACCGCAAGTTGGCCCAATTGGGGGAAGCTGTTCTTCAACAACAAGGGTGTGGTGGCCAAAACAGCCCAATCCTGCGGTCAATACCCGCCGGATGACGACTCCGTCTGGGGCTGAGGGGAACGGCGAGCATATGAAGATCATCAGTCTTATCGCGGCCATCGCCACAGCGGCATCCCTGGCGGCGCCGGCGCACGCCGACACTGACAGCGACTTCGTCGGACAATTGCACAACTACGGCATCTACGGCCCGCACGACTACGACGCCTGGCTCGGCAAGATCGTCTGTGAACGACAGCGAAACGGCATAGACGCCGGCCCCGGCCGCGCCGCGGCTTTTATCGCCGACAACCTCCCGACGGGCACCGATCGGAGTCGGTCATGGCAATTCCTCGCGACCGCGATCGCGTTCTACTGCCCGGACCGAGCAGACTTCATGCATGACGCACCGGTGGCGGTGGGCTCGGCCTGAACGCAGGCGAGGTAGGCCCGCCATCGCGGTCACGAGTGCCCGGGGGGCCAGAACGTCGACGCGGGTTTGACGATCGCAGGCAGAAGCAACAACCGAGACCGGGAAAATTCCGGGCCTGCGAGTGTCGGGAACCTGACTACGATGAACTCGCCCGGATCAGCGTGTCGATGGCGGCACGCAATTTGGCGCTCGCTTCGTCGGCTATCTCCTGCAAGCCCTGCTGATCGGTCGTCTGGGTCATCACGGTGGGGTCCATCGCCTCGACGAGAATACCTCCGGCGGGGTCGGCAGGATCGCATCGCACCACGACGTTGCACGGCATCAACTGTCCGATGTGACGGTCCACGTCCAGGGCGCGTTGAGCCAGTGCCGGGTTACAGGCTCCGAGGATTAGGTAATCCTCCATGTCATGCCCGAGTTTCTGCTTCAACGTGGCCGTGACGTCGATCGTCGTCAGCACACCGAAGCCGTGATCCGCCAACGCCTCAATGGTGCGCTTGACGACGTCGCCAAACGGTGCGTGCACCGTCGTGTTCAATCCGGCTGTCATCACTCCTCCTGATCCGCGAATCCCGCTGCGGCTAGGCCATGCTCAGGCCAGTGCCAAAAAAAGCTTCTCCAGCTTCGCCTCCGACAGCGCCTGTTCTCCGTCTGGGCCGCTGCCGGCGATGCAGTCGCGCAGCCCAGCTGCGACGATCTTGAACCCCGCACGGTCAAGGGCGCGCGACACCGCCGCCAGTTGAGTGACCACGTCCTCGCATGCACGGCCCTGTTCGATCATGGTGATGACGCCACCGAGTTGGCCCTGCGCTCGGCGCAACCTGTTAAGTACCGCCGCCACACTATCCTGATCGCCAGCCAATTTCCCTCTCCTCAATCCACTCGACCAATGATAGTACCCGCCGGGGTATGAAGATGGCCGTCCAGGTGCCAATGCACACCTCGACTATACCTATGCGGGTACTGGTATACTCTGTTCATGAGCGAAAAAGGCCACTATCACGATGTGCTTGACGAACTCAACCCGCAGCACCGCGCTTTGCGTCAGATGATCCCCGGGGTCTACCGCGGCTTTGGTGAGATGAGCAGTGCCGCACTGACCGACGGCGCGCTGGACAAGAAATTCAAGGAACTCATCGCTGTGGCCATTGGGGTCGTCGCCGGTTGCGATGGCTGCATCGCCTCGCACACTCAGGGCGCGGCACGGGCTGGAGCGACGAAGGAAGAAGCCGCCGAAGCAATCGGGGTCAGCATCCTGATGCACGGTGGACCCGCCACGATCTACGGTGCGCGGGCATATCAAGCGTTCTGCGAGTTCGCCGATGCAGACGCCTCAATGGGGTCCGCCTAAGGCGCAGCGCGGTCCTGCTCTGCTGACTGAGGGCGAAACGCCCCCGGGGTGTCTATAGGCCGACGCTGACAGCCCCGCACGGGCGGACGCAAAGATCCCCCAATGCCGAATCGGGTCTGACGTTGGTCTGACGCCCACAACGTTCACCGTGATTGGAGTCTTGATGTGCTACCCCGTCAGTTGCCCATTTTGCTGCAAGGTCACCTGGGCGGGGTGCGGCTTGCATGCCGACAGCGTCATGCGGTCGGTGCCGGCGAGTCAACGGTGCACCTGCAGGAGCGAGGCGCTGCAGGATGAGACGCCTCGATACCAGTAAAGAAAGTTCTCACATGCGAGGTCAGAGACGCCGTTCGGTGTGGTCGGCGACCTGCGTAGGTGCGGCCCCGCCGCCAGGGTGTTCGCCGACGGGGGCACGGCCGACGGGGCTGTTGCCGCTGGTAGTGCGGCACAGTTCGCTGCTGGCTGGCGACACTGGTTGGCGGGCGGCGGACGCAGGGTGTAGTGCAGCGACCGGCGCGGACGGGAGCGCCAGCGGACGGCAGCGCAAGGGAGCGTAGCGAAGCCCGGAGGTAGCCGCCCGCTGGGGTAGTTCCGATCAACTCGGCTGCGCAGTGCGCTGGCGCGACACCGTGGCGGCGCAGAGTGCGGCGATCGTGTGCACCCGTTGGTGGGCGCGTGGCTGGTGTGGTCGGAACCTGGCCAGGCTGGGTGGCGGTTACCCGTAGAGGCGTTGGCGCAGTTCGCGAAGGCCGATCAGGCGGGGGCGTCGGTGCAGGGCTTCGATGTCGTCGATGAGTTCGGCGACGCGGGGGGATTCGGCGAGTTCTTCGGGGGCGATCTGCTCGGCTTTGACCAGGGCCAGCAGTGCGCCGCGCCCGGAGCGGGTGAGCAGGTGAGCGCGGGCGATGTCGATCAGGTAGCGGGCTTGGCGTTCCGGAGATAGATGCTCGGGGTGGCGGACGGCGGCGGCGCGGTCGAGGGCTTGCTGGCCGTTGCCGAGTTCGACGGCGACACCCACGGCGTGCATGGCGACGTTGGTGGGGCCGAATTCGGTGTCGTGGTGGTTGTGGTCGCCGCCCAGGACGCCGGCAAGTCGCCGTGCCACGGTCAGGCATTGTTCGCCCGCGTTGGTGTTGGCGTCGCGGGCGTGCAGGATCGCCAGCAGCAGGGCGCTGGAGCCCACCAGTGAGATCAGGGCGGGGTCGCCGCCGGCGATGATGGTGTCATGGTGTCGTGTTGCTTGGGTCAACACGTGGCGGGCCAAGGCTTGTTCGCTGGAGTCGAGCAGGGTGCGGGCCATGCGTAGTTGCCCGGCCAGGATCAGGGCGGGGTCGTGGGCTTGTTCGGCGGCGGTGATGGCACGGTCGGCGGCCACCCATCCAGCGCCGCGGTCGCCGACTTTGACCAGCATCGCCGCAGCGGCTTGGTAGGTCTGGGCGAGCAGCGGAAGAAGTTCGGGCCGTTGGGTTTTCGCAGCGGTGCGGGTGGCGTTTTCCAGGTCGCCGATGAGGGCGGCGATTGCTGGCCCCATGTCGCGGTAGGCGCTGGCGTGGATGCGCACCCAGATGGTTTCGGTGCGGTCCCGTAGTGATTGCACATCGCAGGGCGGGCCGTCGATGTTCGGCGTGATGATGTTGTCGGGGGCGGGGTGCCCGGCGATGGCCAGACGCAGCTGCTCCACATAGGGCCGGTTGCGGACGGTTTCGGTGTCGGGTCCCAGCGCGGCGTCGATGAACTCCTGGAGCGGGGCGCCCAGCAGCGCCGCGAGCTGACCCAGCACGGTGATGTCGACCAGCGCCAGTTCGTTGCGTTCGATCTGGGCGACCCAGCTGACCGATTTGTGTATCTGGCCGGCCAGCCGCTCGCGTGACCAGTTGCGCTCTTTGCGATAGCGGGCGACCAGCTCGCCGGCGGTGGGGTCAGCGCGGGGCACCGTCGCCTCGAAGCGGAGTGCCGGTGACGGCGCCGGCAATCGGGGTCAATGTCCACACCTCGGGCGGGCCGGCCAGGTGTTGGATCCGCTCGTACAGGAAACGACGGGTGTGCGGCGCGGCTTCGTGGGCCTGGAACGCCTCGGGGCTGCGGTAGCACTCGTAGAACACCCGCACCCTGGGCTGGCCGTCTTGGATGTGGCTCGCGTAGATGATCGTGTCGGGTTCCTCGGTGGTGATCGCGGCCAGCGTTTGCGCGACGAGTGCGTCGAAGGCATCCTCGTGTCCTGCGCGAACGCTGAACCTCACCAGCAGTGCGAACATCTGTCCCCCCAAGAGCGACACGGGCCTGGAACACCGTTGTCGCCTCGTTTGCGCGGTTGCCGCACACCTTACCCGGCGTCCTCGCCGGGGGTGACGACGATCAGCGCAGGAACCGATAGGGCGGTGGCGGCCCGCCGCGGGGTTGGTGGGCGCACAGTTCTGCACAGCCGCACTGTGTGTTTTCGTCCTCCGTTGCCGCCCGTGGCGGGTGTCGGGTTGCACTCGGTGGTGAGTCCAACAACACCGTTGGGTCGCTCACCGAAAAGAGGACACGACCATCATGAAACTGCGAATCGACACGACCGGTGTGACGTTTTTGTGCACCCGGATTCCCGAGCAGCGCACCAATTTCGACACCGGTGCCCCACGGACCGACAAGGCCACCGGGCAGGTGTTGTGGCAGGTGCAGCTGATCGCCCTGGACGCCACCGGCGGCGAAGTGCTGGCGGTCACCGTAGTCGGGGAACCGAAAGTCACTGTCGGTCAGCCGGTGGCGGTGGCCGGTCTGGTGGCTCTGCCGTGGTCCCAAGATGGGCGCTCCGGCATCGCGTACCGGGCCGAAACCATCACCGCCACCGAGCCCGGTGCAGCCGTCAAGGCGAGCCAGCCCGCCCGGTAACCGAGTGCTGGCCCGGCAGCCACCCACGACCAGTGCGTGCGTGTTGCTGCCGGGCCAGCCCCCCGACCATCTATCCGTCGCAGCGAAAGCAGACCGTCATGTCGAACACCCCAAACCGTAAGAGTCACAACAACAATCAATCATCCGACGAAGATTGGATCGGCGAGCTGATCTGGGCGGTGGTCAAAGCCGCCGGGCAACTGCTGTGGTGGGCGATCCTGTTCCCCATCGTCAGCATCCCCACCACGGTCGCGATCTGGGTCGGTGTCAGTCACGGCACCCGCGCCGGCGTGCTGACCGCCGCCATCGCGATCGGGGCATACCTTGGCTGGTCAGTGCTGGAACCGGACTCGTTCACCGCATGGGTGACCTCCCCGGTGCGGCAGCGGTGGCTGGCCTGGTGGCGTTATCACCGCACCTGGGAATCGGTCTGTGCCCTGCACGGGTTGACCGCCACACTGGGGCCACGCACCCTGGTTCCGGCCGTGCAATCGGTGCGCATTGGGCGTCACGCCGACGTGCTGACGGTGAAGGTGGTGACTGGCCAGTCGATCACCGACTGGCAGAAACGCGGCCCGGCGCTGGCGGCGGCCTGGCGCGCCGATCGGTTGACGATCCGTGCCGGCGCACCGGGGCAGGTGCGGATCGTCATCGGTCGCGGTGATGTGCTCAGCCAGCCGATCGCCCTGCCGATGCCGAAACCGGGGTCGGCGGTCGATCTGGGTGCGGTGCGAGTAGGGATCACCGAATCACGGCATTGGTGGACGCTGCCCGTGTTGGGCCAGCACCTGCTGGTCGCCGGTGCCACCGGCGCGGGCAAAGGTTCGGTGCTGTGGTCGCTGATCGCCGGGCTGGCACCCCAGGTGAGGACCGGGCGGGTGCGGTTGTGGGTGATCGACCCCAAAGGCGGCATGGAACTCGGTGCCGGCGCACCGCTGTTCACCCGGTTCTGCCACCACACCGGCCAACCCACCGCGGCACTGCTGGGTGAGCTGGTGGAGCTGATGGGCACCCGCGCCAACCGGTTACGCGGTCACACCCGCCTACACACCCCCACCATCACGGAACCGCTGATGGTGTTGATCGTTGACGAGATCGCCGCGCTGACGGCCTACGTCAGTGATCGCAAACTGCGCACCGAGATCGAACACCTGCTCGGCCTGCTGCTCTCCCAGGGGCGAGCGGTCGGCATCTGCGTGGTGGCCGCGGTGCAAGACCCCGCCAAAGACACCCTGCCGGTGCGGCAGCTGTTCACCGTGCGGATCGGGTTGCGCATGACCGAGGCCACCCAGACCGCGATGGTGCTCGGCCAAGGAGCACGTGATGTCGGCGCCGAATGCGACCTGATCGCCGATACCACCCCCGGAGTCGGGTACGTGATGATCGACGGCACCGCCGAACCGGTGCGGGTGCGGGCATTCCAGGTCACCGACCGCGACATCACCACGCTGGCGAGCACGTTTCGGGCACCGCGCAACGGCGGTGAGCATTCGCAGGGCCGGGGACCGCAGTGAACGTTGCCGCCGGTGTGGTGGGTGGCCCGGTGATCGCCCTGCCGGGCCTGCCCACCACCATCGACCCCGCACCCGTGATCACCGAAATGGTTCGCCGCGCATCCTCGCCCCGGTTCGAGGCGTGGTGGCGGCGGGTGGAATCGGTCGGCTACTGCGCCCATCCGATCCAGCTGGTCGGCGCCGACATCAGCGGGGGCCGTCATCAGGTGTGGACACGCTGCAACAACCGCCGCGCCACCGTCTGCCCGTCGTGTTCGGACCTCTACGCCCGCGACACCTGGCAGCTGGTGCACGCCGGGGCCGCCGGCGGCCACCACAATGTGCCGATCGAGGTCGCCGCCCGCCCACAAGTGTTCACCACGCTCACCGCGCCGGGCTACGGGGCAGTGCACAACGCCACCGGCACCGTCTGCCACCTCCGACCCGGCGGGTCGGGCGCCAAGTGTCGGCATGGAAACACCATGCACTGTAACGCTATTCATGCTGCCGATGATCCGGTTGTGGGGCAACCGCTCTGCGGTGACTGCTATGACTACCTCGGGCATGTGTTGTTCGCCTGGCATCTGCCGGAGTTGTGGCGGCGCTTCACGATCGCACTCCGCCGTGCCGTCGCAACGCAGTTGAAAGCCATTGGCGTGTCCTCTAAATCGGTGCGGGTGAGTTTCGTCAAGGTCGTCGAGCTGCAAGCGCGTGCCATCCCGCACATTCACGCCCTGATCCGCCTGGACCCGCCCGACGATCCCGCCACTGCATCGGGTGACCACGACAATGACGGCCCCGCCGCCGCGTGCGGTGGTGGGGAGCCCCGTTGCATAGCCGACCATGATGGCCGCTGGTCGTCACCGATCACCGCCGGCGAACTGGCCGCACTCATCCAGCACGCGGCTCGCCACGTCCACATCGATGCGCCCGCCGACGGCAGTAACAACAGGAACGGGAACAGAAACAGGTACAGGAACAGGAACAGGAACAGGAACGGTGATTGTGGGTCAGATGGTGCGCGGGTGGTGCGGTTCGGCACCCAGATCGACAGCCAACCCCTGACACCCGAAACACACACAGTCACAGGCGATCCCGTCGGTGCTGCGATATCTCGGCTGTCGCCGCGTCGGGTGGCGGGCTACCTGGCGAAATACGTCACCAAGTCATTGCACGACTTCGGCATTACCGCCCGACGCCTGTCAGCAGAAGCAATCCGCGACCTGGAGGTCAGCGAGCATGTGCGCGCGATTCTGTCCACCATCGCCGAACTGGCTGAGCACCCCGGCGCGGCGGTGGCGGGGATCGGGCGCTGGCTGCACACCCTGGGCTATCGCGGGCACATCACCACGAAATCCCGGCACTACTCGACCACCCTGGGCGCCTTGCGGACCACCCGCGCCACCTGGACCCGCCAGCAGGTGAGGCAAGCGATAACGGAACGGAATGCACCGCAACCCGTCGATAGGGCAACCGGCACCGGGCGGGACACCGCCGACGTGATCGACCCCGATGCAGTGGCATGGGAGTTCGACCAGGCCGGACACACCAGCGCCGGGGATTGCGTCCTGGTCATCTCCGCAGCCCTGCGCCACATCACCGCCCGCATCACCGCCCTGACAGAAACCCGCACCCGTGCCCGAACCGGCCGCTTGTGGTTGGCACCGCCTGGAGCCGGTGATGGCTGAGGTCACAACCGGCACCACGGCCAGCGACACCGGCAACAAGAGCAACCGGGTGGTGCCGTTGCATGAGCGAGCCGAGTTCGTCGCTTGGCTGATGGCCTCCTGTCAGGAGCAGCAGGTGCCGGTCACCGTGACCGATCCGGCCGTCATCGCACGCATCGCTGTCCTGCTCGGGCCGGCATCCCCGCCGCGGGCAGCCGGTCATACCCGCCAGACGGGCCGTACCCGGTCGATGTCCAAGCTGCGTGCACCGGGGGTGCCCGGGGCGATCACCGCGTGATCGAGCACCGCTTTGACGATCACCTGCTGGCGACCCACATCCAGATCAGCCCACTGCTCGCGCAGGACACCACCGGTACCGGCCAGCTCGAAGACGGCGGTGGTATCGGTCGCCGCTGCGATGTCCCGGCGAGCCGCAGTAATGCGCTCGGTGATCGGATCACGCGCAGCAATCCACTCTCGGGCGGTGATCGCCCCCTGGGCATACAATCCGGCCAACTCATCCAGGCGCCCCTGATCGGCTTCCACCTGCGCAGCCAGGGCAGCCACATCGGCATCGGTGCTGGCTTTGCCCGCCAGCGCATCGGCCAACTGTGCCGAATCCAACCGGGCCAGCACCGCCTCGGTCAACAGTTCCTCGACCGGGGCGGCGACCACCGTCAACCGGCCACACCCACCATGATCCGGGCCGCGCAAACACACATAACGCCGAGTGCGATTATCCGGATTACGATGCCGCGCTTGCGAATACAGGCGGTTGCCGCAACGCCCGCACCGCAGCATCCCCGACAACACATACGTGCGTGCTGATCTGGTCTTGGTCACCGACCGTGCCGCCATCCGTGCCAACACCCGATCCCGCTCCGCTGGCGTGATGATCGCCGGCCACACCGCCGCACCGATCACCTCCCCGCGATGCTCCCGCAACCCCGCAATACGCCCCGAACACAACACCTGCCGCACCGCCCCGGTATGCCAGGACTTCGCGACCGCCGGGGTGACACCGGTCTCGTTGAGCCACACCGTCAACGACCGCAACGACTGACCGGCCAGGTAGCGGTCCACCATCTGGCGCACCACAGCGGCCTCGGACTCGCGCAGCGTGATCTTGTCGTCCTCATAGCCGAACGGGCGCACCGACCCGTGCGGCAACCCCGCCTCGGCATTGGCCAACATCTTCCGCCGGATGCGCGCCGACTTGCGGCCTGATTCCTTGGCGGCGAACGCAGCGAAGATACGGGCCATGAACAACCCATCGTCATTGCCCAGGTCGATGTCGGCGGTCACCGTCGCCACCTGCGACACCCCGACCGATTCACACAGGGCGACGAACTCCTCCAACTCCACCGGACGCCGATGCAGCCGGTCCAGGTTGTAGACGATCACCGCATCCCGCAAACCGGCTTTCAGATCAGCCAGCATCCGGGCGTACTGCTGACGGGGCTTACCCGAAAACGCTGACACATCGTTATCCACGTACTCATCGCCGACCGACCACCCCCGATCCGCGGCCAGCTTGCGGCAATCATCCAACTGCCGCGCCACCCCCAACCCCGTACCCTCGGCATCCGCTGAAATCCGGGCATAAATCGCCGCCGACCCCACCCCAACCCGCTGACCAGTGGTTTTCCTCGTAGACATGGGGGTAGTTTAACGAAATCTGACCTTGGCCGGGTGGGTGGCCCCCCGCGGGTGGGCCACGGCGTGGTCGATGTCGCAGTGGGTCGCAGGCCGGTCGCAGCCCGGGAATCGGCAGGTGAGGTCGCGGGCGCGAATGAAGGCAGCCATCGCTCGTGAGGGACGGTACTGGGGCTCGGCAGGCAGATCAGAAGGGTCTCGGAGGGGTTTGACGCCGGCGCCCCGGTTGACCAGGTGCGCCAGTAGCTGCGGGGGAACGGTGCCCCCGCCGATGATGTGCCCGGAGGCTGCTGGGCGTGTCTGAGATGTCGGAGCCAGGGGTCCTTCGCCGTCGCCGAAACGCGAGTCGGCCACGGTGTCCAGTGCGGCTTGGTCGGCGAGGACGTAGACGGTGACGTTGGTCGCGCGGGCGTCGACGCCGGCTGCCGGGCAGTCGCTGTTGCCGCAGGCGCAGGCCAGGTTGTCGGCACCGGTGGCCAGGGCACCGAGGGCGTCGGCGCGGCGTTGGGCGAGAGTGCGAGGATCGTCGTCGCAGACGGTATGGGCCAGTTGTGTCAGGCGCCGGTCGAGTGCGGCGCCATCAGTGGAGAGCAACCGGCCCCACAGCGCAGTGGTGCCGTTTTCGCTGTTGCGGGTATCGACAACCACTTCGCGGCCGCGGGCGCCTCGCTGG
Source organism: Mycolicibacter heraklionensis (assembly GCF_019645815.1). NCBI lineage: Bacteria > Bacillati > Actinomycetota > Actinomycetes > Mycobacteriales > Mycobacteriaceae > Mycobacterium > Mycobacterium heraklionense. The sequence continues at coordinate 3,029,479 of NZ_CP080997.1, read as the reverse complement.
TAACGCCGAATGGCTTCGGGGTCGTGCCGGTCGATGAGGGCATCGATGGCGGCAGCAGTTTTGGCCGCGGACAGCGGTCCTAGGCCGGTGGCGATCTCGGCGAGTTCGGTGTCGATGACATGCAGCACGTAGGGGTCGGTGATCAAGGTCGTGCGCCAGACCATCGTGGCGACGAGGCGGGTGCTGATCGCCCCGTCGAGAAACAATGCGGCGACCTTCGGCAGGCGGTCCCGCAATGCCGAGGCGAGATACATCTGCGAGGACGCCATACCGTGGCTGATCTGCTCGGCGGCGGCGACCTCGGCGGCTGCGGCATCCCAGTAGTCGCATGACCAGCGTGACCGGTTCACCGCATCGACCCCGCGGGTGCGCCGTGCCACCAATTCGCCGATGACGGCCAGCCGGCGCGCAGCTGCGGCGGCCTCCAGTCGGGCCCAACGCGAGATGGCCGCCACCAGGGCCTTGTCGTCGGCCTCGGCCAACGACTCCGGCTCCAGCGCCTTCGATTCGAACATACGTGCGATTCTAGCGAGGGGGTCCGACACGGCGCTGAGTCTTAGGCTCGGCCGCATGGAGCAACAGGTGCACTTCGTCACCATCGCGGCCACCGATCTGGCCGCGACCAGGAATTTCTACGCTGCGCTGGGCTGGCAGCCCCTGTTGGACGTCGAGGGCGAGATCGTCTTCTACCAGGCGGCGCCGGGCCAGGTGCTGGGCTTTTTCGACGCCGACAAGTTCAACGAAGACTTGGCGCTGCCCGGCGATCATTTCCGGGTCTCGGGGATCACCGTGGCGCACAACGTCGGCAGTCCCGACGCCGTCATCGCGCTGGCCGACGCCATGGCCGCCGCGGGCGGTGTCGTCATCAAACCGCCGCAACCCGGCCAGTTCGGCGAGGTATTCCACGCCCACGTCCAAGACCCCAACGGACTCATCTGGGAGATCGCCCACAACCCCGGCTGGCGGATCGCGCCCGATGGCACGGTAAGTCTCGGCTGACGTCGTAGGGTGGCCGGGAGCAACGGGAAAGGAACCCCCACGACGATGCCCTCACTGCTGAGTACGGCGCTGGGCGCGGCACCGATCTTCGGCGGAGCTCTGCTGACGGCGGCGGCCGGGCAGCTCAAAGGCCCGGACGTACGCGCGCTGATCAAACAGGACCTCGATCTGCTTGACCGGCTTCCCGCGGAGCAGACGCAGCGGCGAGCGGATTTGCAGCGCACCATCGATGAGCGCATCGACGACTTGGTAGCCGCCTCCGATCGCGCCAGGGCGCTGCGGGAGGCGGCGCTGTCCTATCAGGGCAACTGGCGCGACGTGGTCTTCTTCGTGTCCTCGCTGCTGTTCACCTATGTCTGGTGGCACGTCAACCATGACCGCGGCAATTGGCTGCCGATGTTCGTCGTGCTGATCCTCGCGTGCATCGTGTCCGCGGCCTACGCACTGCGCGGGACGTTCCGGGTGGTGACGCACGGCTGGCGGCGTCGGCGATGACGGGCTGCTCATGACACACGTCGTCGAAATAACGCGGAGCCACAACCCTTTTCCGGCGGCCGGGCTGATTCGCGACCACAACGGTGTCGCGCACTACCAACAGCTGCCGGCGACGCTGCTCCATGTGCTGGCCGAGCAGGCCGAGCAGCGGCCCGACAGTGAAGCCGTGGTCGAACTCGGGGGTGACCGGCTGACCTACCGGCAGTTGTGGCAGCGGGCCGCGCGGGTGGCCGGCGGGCTGCGTGCCGACGGCCTGACGCGCGGTGACCGGGTCGCGTTGCGCTACCCGGCGGGGCTGGACTGGGTGCTGGCGTTTTGGGGCACGCTGATGGCCGGCGGAATACCGGTGGCCGTCAATACCCGCTCGGCCGCACCGGAAGTCGAGTTTGTGCTCACCGATGCCGGAGTCAGCGTGGACCTGGCGCCCGGCACCGCACTGCCCGACGGCCAACCGTATGTGGTGGACGGGCTCGAAGCGGGCGACACCGCTGCGCTGTTCTACACCTCCGGCACCACCGGCAGCCCCAAGGGAGTGCCCACCACCCACGAGGCGTTTGTGACCAACGCCGAGAACATGATGCGCACCTTGGGCCGGCCCCGGGCGCTGGGCGAGGAATACCGCACGCTGATCTCGGTCCCGCTGTTCCATGTGACCGGCTGCAACTCTCAACTGCTGGTCGCGGCCTACACCGGCGGTACGGCGGTCATCATGGGATCGCTGAATCTTCCCGAGTTGATCGCAACGCTTCCCGCACAACGGATCTCATCGATGGTGACGGTACCGGCGATCTACTCACTGCTGCTTCGGCATCCCGAATTCGCCGCGGTCGACGTGAGCGGGGTGCGGTGGGTCGGCTACGGCGGGGCGCCGACGGCACCGGCGCTGGTGCGGTCGCTGCGCGAGGCATTCGGCGCGGCAACGGTGTTCAACGGCTACGGCATGACCGAGACCGCCTCGCTGATGACGGTGCTGCCGGACTCCGACGCGGTGGCGCACGCGGACTCGGTCGGCTACGCCGTGCCCTCGGGAGACATCGGCATCGTCCCGCTCGGTGATGACCCGAGCACCGGTGAACTGGTGGTGCGCGGGGCGAATGTGATGCGGGGCTACTGGAACCGGCCGGAGGCGACCGCCGCCACGATCATCGACGGCTGGCTGCACACCGGCGATGTGGTGCGCGTCGACGAGGCCGGCCGGGTGCACATCATCGACCGGCTCAAAGACATCATCAACCGCGGCGGCGAGAACGTCTCCAGCGTCGAGGTGGAAGCCGCACTGTTGTCGGCGCCCGGCGTGGCCGACGCGTGTGTGCTCGCGGTGCCCGACGAGGTGATGGGGGAGAAGGTCGGCGCGGTGCTGCTCGGCGACCAGCACGAGATCGACGTGGGCGCGGTACTGGAGTACTGCCGCGGCCAACTGGCGGACTTCAAGGTGCCGCAGTACATCAGCGTGGTGACCGAGGCGCTGCCACGCACCGCCAGCGGCAAACTGCTCAAGGCGCAGCTGCGCGAGCAGGTGCGATGGGGCTCGCCGCTGCGGTAACCGGGAAATGTCGGTGGGGCGCGTTACCTTGCCGGCATGGACACAGCACTGCTGATCCTCCTCACCTCACTGGCGCTACTGGCGGTGATCCTGCAGGTGGTGGTGCTCGTGCGCCCCGCCGGCGGGGCGATCTCGCCGGAACAGCTCGCCGCGCTGCGCGGTGACAGTGAACGCGTGGAGCGAACCCTGCGCGAAGAGCAGCATGCCGGGCGTGCCGAACTCGCGCAGGCATTCCACCAATGGCAGCTGACCCTGCACCGCTTCGGATCGACTCTGCAGGGAACACAAGACAAGCTGGGCGCCACGCTGGATCGCCAGCTGCGGAGCCTGCAGACCGAGAACACCGCGCAACTGGAGAAGATGCGCGCCACGGTGGACGAAAAGTTGCAGGCCACGCTGGAAACCCGCTTGGCGCAGTCGTTTACGCAGATCTCGGAGCGCCTGGAAGCCGTGCAACGGGGCCTGGGCGAAATGCAGACGCTGGCCACCGGGGTGGGTGATCTGAAGCGGGTGCTGACCAATGTCAAAACCCGCGGCATCTTCGGCGAGACGCAATTGGCCGCGCTGCTGGCCGAGACGCTGACGCCCGAGCAGTACGCCACCAACGTCATCACCGTGCCGGGTTCGAACGCCCGGGTGGAGTTCGCGATCCGATTGCCCGGCGCCACCGGCGCTCGCGAGGTGTTGTTGCCGATCGACGCCAAGTTTCCGCGTGAGGACTTCGAGCGCCTACTCGACGCACAGGAGCACGCCGACATCGCCGGGGAGGCCGCCGCGCGTCAGGCGCTGATCCGGCGGATCGAAGCCGAGGCCGGCGATATCTGTGACAAGTACCTCGAGCCGCCGCACACCACGGACTTCGCGATCCTGTTCCTGGCCACCGAGAGTCTGTACGCCGAGGTGCTGCGTCAGCCTGGGCTGTTCGAGCAGATTCAGGCCAAGTACAACGTCACGCTGGCCGGACCGACCACCTTGGCCGCGCTGCTCAACAGCCTGCGGATGGGCTTTCGCACCCTGGCGATCGAACAGCGCAGCAGCGAGGTCTGGCAGGTGCTCGGAGCGGTCAAGACCGAATTCGGCAAGTTCGCGGCGGTGCTGGAGAAGACCCGCAAGCAACTCGACACCGCTCGTAACACCATCGACACCGCCGGAGTCCGCACCCGCGCCATCGAACGCAAGCTGCGCGGGGTGGAGTCGCTGCCCGAACGAGAGGTCGAAGCCTTGCTCGGTGAACTCGGCAACGACTCGGAAGAAGTCAGTGAAGTTGACATCGAATTCAGTTAGTCTGCCCGGATGGATGCCGTCCCGGCCGCCCCGGCCCGCCAGTTGCCGGCCACGGTACGCGGGGCACGCACCCGGGCGGGGCTGGTCGCCGCGGCGCGCAAGGTCTTCGAGCGCGACGGCTACCTCGACGCCAAGCTGACCGACATCACCAAGGCTGCCGGTTGTGCGACCGGGTCGTTCTACACCTACTTCGCGAACAAAGAAGAGATTTTCGCCGCGGTCCTCGAGCAGGCCCAGCAGGACATGATGCATCCGGGCATGGGCCGCGTCAGTGACTCCGACGACCCCTATGCGGTGCTGGAAGCGAGCAATCGCGCCTATTTGGAGGCGTATCGGCGCAATGCACAGTTGATGGGGCTGCTCGAGCAGGTGGCCCAGATCGATCCGAAATTCCGTGCCTTCCGCGCGCGGCGAGCCGACGCGTTCGTCCAACGCAATGCCGCCGGCATCGCCGATCTGCAGGAACGCGGAATCGCCGCCGCCGATGTCGATCCGCTGCTGGCGTCGCGGGCACTGTCGGGGATGGTCAGCCGACTGGCATACGGCACCTTCGTGGGTGAGGAGGCCGCGCACAGTTCGGGCACCGACTTTGAGGCCTTGGTCGCGACCGTCACCCGGCTGTGGGCCAATGCCCTGCAATTCCAAACCACCAAAAGTCGAACATGAGATCGGATTCAACTAGTGTCACTGCCGCTGCGCACTGAAGAACGGGGTCGTTGCTTATGAAGGTTGCCGAGCGGGTCGCGATCGTCACCGGTGGCGGTGGCGGCATCGGTGGAGCGCTGGCCGCGGCGCTGGTCCAGGCCGGGGCGAAAGTGGTGGTCGCCGACCTCGACGCGGACGCCGCGGCGGCGGTAGCCGAGGCGATCAACGCCGAGCATCCCGGCGCTGTGGTCGCTCGCGGCGGCGACGTTTCCGACACCGAGACCATTCGCGAGCTGATCGCGTTGGCGCAGGAGCGGTACGGCCCGGTCGACTTCTACTTCGCCAACGCCGGGATCACCGGTGCCCCCGGCCTGCCCGGCGAAGCCGACTGGGACCAGGCCATCGACGTCAACCTGCGCTCGCACATCCGCGCCGCGCAGCTGCTGATTCCCGACTGGGTAAGCCGCGGGGAGGGATACTTCGTCTCGACTGCATCCGCCGCCGGACTGCTCACCCAACTCGGCGCCGCCACCTACTCGGTGACCAAGCACGCGGCGGTCGGATTCGCCGAATGGCTCAACATCACCTACGGCGACCAGGGCGTGCGGGTCAGCTGCCTGTGCCCGATGGGTGTCAACACCAAGTTGCTCTACGCCGGTGAACAATCCGGCGACCGGCTGGGCGATCTGGCCACCCGTGCGGTCACCACCGCCGGTGAGGTGCTGGAGCCCGCCGACGTCGCCGCGGAGGTGCTCGCCGCCATCGACGACGAGCGTTTTCTGATCCTGCCGCACCCGGTGGTGCTGGAGATGTTCCGGCACAAGGCAGGCGATTACGACCGTTGGCTGCGCGGCATGCGCCGCTACCAGCGCGGCCTGCTCGACTCCGAAGTGTCCTAGGTGAGGAGCCTGTATGTCCCTGTTTGAAATGTCTGAGCGCGCAACGAAATACCAGACGGATCTGCTGGAGTTCATGGACGAGTGCGTCTATCCGGCCGAGTCGGTCTACGAGACGCAGATGGCCGAATCCGGCAATCCGCACTTTCAGCCGCCGATCCTGGAGGAGCTGAAGGCGCAGGCGCGCCAGCGCGGTCTGTGGAATCTGTTTCACCCCCACCCGGAATGGGGTCCGGGCCTGACCAATCTGGAATACGCGCCGCTGGCCGAGATCATGGGCCGCAGCCCGCATCTGGCTCCCGAAGCCTGTAACTGTAGCGCGCCGGACACCGGCAACATGGAGGTGTTAACGCTGTTCGGCAGCGACGAGCACAAGGAGCGCTACCTCAAGCCGTTGCTGGAGGGCACCATCCGGTCGGCATTTGCGATGACCGAGCCGCAGGTGGCCAGCTCGGACGCCACCAATGTGCAGCTGTCGATGGTGCGCGACGGCGACGGCTACGTGCTTAACGGCCGGAAATGGTTCGCCTCCAACGCCTTGCATCAGAACTGCAAGGTGATGATCGTGATGGGCAAGACCGATCCCGACACCAATGTCTACCAGCAGCAGTCCATGATGGTGGTCCCCATCGACGCCCCGGGCGTTACCGTCATGCGCGGGCTGCCGGTCTTCGGCTACCAGGACCGCGAAGGCCACGCCGAGATCGACTTCAAAGACGTTCGGGTGCCCGCCAAAGACGTGCTGAAGGGTGAGGGTGAGGGGTTCGCGATTGCCCAGGCCCGGCTCGGCCCCGGCCGCATCCACCACTGCATGCGGGCCATCGGCATGGCCGAGCGGGCCCTGGAGCTGCTGTGCAGGCGGGCACGGTCACGGGTCGCGTTCGGCCGGCCGATCTCCGACAACGCCAACATCCGCGACTGGATCGCCGAGGCGCGCATCGACATCGAGATGATCCGGCTGCTGACGCTCAAGACCGCCTACCTGATGGACACCGTCGGCAACAAGGCGGCACAGGTCGAGATCGCGGCGATCAAGGTCGCGGCGCCCAACATCGCGCTCAAGATCGTCGACCGGGCCATCCAGGTGCACGGCGGCGGCGGGGTCACCGAAGACTTCCCGCTGGCCGGGTTCTGGGCCCACCTGCGCACCCTGCGGCTGGCCGACGGCCCCGATGAGGTGCACAAGCGTGCCATTGCCCGCCAGGAGCTGCACAAGTACCGCGAGGACGCCCGATGACGACACAGGATTTCGCGGGGCGCACCGCGGTCATCACCGGCGGCTCGCGGGGGATCGGGCTGGCGATCGGGCAGCGGCTCGCCGAGGCGGGCGCCAACGTGGTCCTGACCTCACGCGACCAGGAGAGTGCCGACGCGGCGGCGGCCCAGGTCCAAGGCAACGCGCTGGGTGTGGCCGCCCATGTCGCCGACGACGACGCCGCCCAGCGCTGCATCGACCTGACCCTGGAACGGTTCGGCAGCATCGATGTCCTGGTCAACAACGCCGGCACGAACCCGGCATTCGGACCGCTGATCGACCAGGACCACGCCCGGTTCGCCAAGATCTTCGACATCAACCTGTGGGGGCCACTGTTGTGGACGTCCTGCGCGGTCAAGGCGTGGATGGGCGAGCACAGTGGCGTCGTGGTGAACACGGCCTCCATCGGCGGGATGAGTTTCGCGCCGCTGATGGGCATGTACAACGCCACCAAGGCGGCGCTCATCCATGTCACCAAACAGCTTGCGCTGGAGCTTTCGCCCGGCATCCGGGTCAACGCGATCTGTCCGGGCGTGGTGCGCACCAAGCTGGCCGAGGTGCTCTGGAAGGAACACGAGCAGGGGCTCTCGGGTGCCATACCGCTGGGCCGGATCGGTGAGCCGGGTGACGTGGCCGACGCGGTGTTGTTCCTGGCATCGGACGCGGCGAGCTGGATCACCGGACAGACCCTGGTCATGGACGGTGGCCAGATCCTCGGCGACGCAACCGGATTCCGGGCAGGTCTCGGTGGCTGAGGAGCCACTGGGGATCGACCCGGCGGCTGCGACCGCGTGGATCACCGAGCTAGGCCTGCCGGTGCGCGGGCCGCTGAGCTTCGAGCGGATCGGGATCGGACAGTCGAATCTGACCTACCGGGTGTCCGACGGCGCCGGCCACAGCTGGGTGCTGCGCCGGCCCCCGCTGGGAACATTGCTGGCCTCGGCCCACGACGTGGCCCGCGAAGCCCGGATCCTCGCGGCGCTGGACGACACCGACGTCCCCACCCCGAAGGTGTACGGGCTGACGCGGGACGCAGAAGACACGCCGTTGCTGCTGATGGAGTTCATAGACGGCGTGGTGGCCGACCGGATGTCGGTGGCGCAGTCGCTTTCTCCCGAGCGGCGTCGGCAGATCGGGCTGTCGATGCCCAAGACGCTGGCCAAGATTCACGCCGTCGACATCACCGCGGTGGGCCTCGATGATCTGGCCAGCCACAAGCCCTACGCCCAGCGTCAGCTCAGACGCTGGGCCGGGCAGTGGGAGAAGTCCAAGACGCGAGAGCTGCCCGCACTCGATGACCTGACCCGGCGTCTGACCGCCGCTGTTCCGCCTCAGCAGGAACTGACTCTGGTGCACGGGGACTTTCACCTGCGCAACGTGATCACCTCACCGGAGAGCGGCGAGGTGATCGCGGTGCTCGACTGGGAGTTGTCCACTCTCGGCGACCCGCTGGCCGACATGGGCAGCCTGCTCGCGTACTGGCCGCAGGTCGGCGAAGAGCACATCGCCGGGGAATTCATCATCAGCACCCTGGAGGGCTTCCCGGACCGGGCCGAGTTGGCCCGGGTCTATCTGGAAGAGACCGGACGTGACGCGGCGTCGCTGCAGTACTGGCATGCGCTGGGGCTGTGGAAGGTCGCGATCATCGCCGAGGGCATCGTGCGGCGGGTGCTGGACAACCCGGCGAACAAGGCCGCCGCGGGCACCCCGATCACCGCGTGGATCGATGCCCTGGCGGACAAGGCGTGTGAGGTCGCCGACGAGGCGGGTATCTGAGGTGAGCACGTCGTATCGCGCCGGCGCCGCCGCCGGCGGGGCCGACCTCGTCGACGGTGTCCCGCGCCGGAGAATCGCGGTGGCGGCGATGGTCGGCACCACGATCGAGTTCTACGACTTCTACGTCTACGCGGCGGCCGCGGTCACCGTCTTCCCGCAGCTGTTCTTTCCGAAGGGCAACCCCACTGCGGCGCTGTTGGCCTCGTTGGCGACGTTCGGCTTGGCGTTCGTGGCCCGACCGCTGGGCTCGATCCTGTTCGGGCACTTCGGTGATCGGCTGGGCCGCAAATCCACCCTGGTCGCCTCGTTGTTGCTCATGGGTGTCGCCACATTCCTGATCGGTGTGCTGCCCACCTACCACCACATCGGTCTGCTGGCCCCGGTGCTGCTGGCTGCCCTGCGGTTCTGCCAGGGCTTGGCGCTCGGCGGTGAATGGAGCGGTGCCGCGCTGCTGGCCACCGAGACCGCCAAACCGGGCCGCCGGGCGACGGCGGGCATCTGGCCGCAACTGGGTGCGCCCCTGGGCTATCTGATCGCCACCGCGATCTTCCTGATCCTGTTCGCGTGGCTGGGACCGGTCGCCGGCGGCGCGGCCCCGGACGGTGCCTTTCTCACCTGGGGCTGGCGCATTCCGTTTCTGCTGAGCGCCGTCATGGTGGCCGTCGGACTGTATGTCCGTCTGCGGCTCACCGAAACCCCGGTCTTCGCGCAGGCGATCGCCACCGGCGCGCCGGTGAACGCTCCGATCGCCCAGTTGCTGCGGAGGAGCTGGCGCCGGCTGATCATCGGCACGTTGGTGATGGTGGTGCCCTACACGCTCTTCTACACCGTGACCACCTGGAGTCTGAGCTACGGCACCGCCAAACGCCCACCCGAGGGCTTCGGACTGGGCTACGGCTACGCCGACTTCCTCGGACTCCAGCTGATCGCCGTGCTGTTCTTCGTCTGCGTGCTGCCCATCGTCGGCAGGCTGGCCGACCACTTCGGCCGGCGCCCGTTGCTGCTGATCTTCACCGCCGGAATCATGGTGTACGGGACCACTTTCGGCGCATTCTTGAAGCCGACCGCGTCCACCGGCGCGATGCTGGCCTTCCTGATCATCGGGATGACATTGATGGGGTTGGCGTTCGGTCCGATGAGTGCGGTGCTGCCCGAACTGTTCCCGACCAATGTTCGCTACACCGGTTCCGGCGTCGCCTACAACGCGGCGAGCATTCTGGGGGCGGCGGTGGCGCCGTTCATCACCACCTGGCTGGCCGCCAGCCACGGCGTGGCCTGGGTGGGCGGCTATCTGTCGACGGCGGCCGCCCTATCGTTCGTCGCGCTGCTGGCGATGCATGAGACTCGGGATACCGAGCTGCATGACGTCGGAGTCGCCGACCACGTCGGTGACGCCCTGCACCCCGGCTGATCTTCGCGGATGCCTGGCGAGGTCAGGGGCGTGGCGCGCCGAACCAACGGCTCAGCGCGGCCTCCAGGGAAGGCCGCCGGCTGGAGTCGAAGTCATCGGTCGCCCAGGCGACGTAGCCATCGGGACGGATGAGCATGGCCGCAGCCGGGGGCTCGGACATCGCAGCCGTGGTGGCGTCGACCCGATCGGCCCACGGCCGTGCGGCAGCTGCTGCGGTGCCGTCGGACAGGTCGAGCAGCACCGCACGACCACGGTGCAAAAGTTCGGCGACCCGGCTGCCGTCGTCGAAGGTGAGGCCGGGGACATGCCAACCGGACAATCGGTGGTCGTCGCCGACGTCGTAACGGACATCGCTGCCGGCGAGCAGTTCAGCAAGATGTGCCGACACCGCCGGGATCGCGGTCAGTTCACCGAAAAGCTCCCGCAGCGCGGCGACATGCGGTCCGGGAGATATCAGTGCGGTCTGGGCCATCGAGTGCATCATCACCCGCTGTCCCAGCGGCTGACGCTCGGACTCGTAGGTGTCCAGCAACCCGTCGGGCGCCCAACCGTTGATCTGAGCGGCCAGCTTCCAGCCGAGGTTGGCAGTGTCCTGCAATCCCAGATTCAGACCCGGGCCACCCATTGCGCTGTGGACATGAGCGGCGTCGCCCAGGAGCAGCACCCGTCCAGCGCGGTAGCGCTCGGCCTGGCGGCTGTTCTGCCCGTCGATCCGGCGCAACGCGTGCGGGCCGGGCCCGGGCGGCTCGGCGAACGCGACGTCGACGCCCAGGATGCGCTGCAGGCTTTGCCGGAGCTCGGCAAGCGTCATCGGGCCGGTGTCCCCCGACCGGCCGAACTCCAGTGTGCCCAACAGTGACCGATCGGGTTCGAGCTCGCCGAAGATCACCATTCCGTTGTCAAACCGGTTGTGGCCATGGGCGATCCGACCGAATCCCGGTATCCGAAGGCTGCGATCGGCGGCGCGCAGGCGCTCCGGGATGTGCACATGGGCCAACCGGGAAACCGTCGGCGCCGTGGTCCCAGGAAAGGCGATTCCGGCCGTCTTGCGCACGATGCTGTGGCCGCCGTCGGCGCCCACCAGATAGCCGGCGCGCAGGACGTAGTCGCCGTCGGGGGAGCTGACCTTAGCCACCACTGCGTCGTCCCGGGTGGCCAGGCCGGTGAGCCGGTGGTCCCAGCGAACGTCGACGCCGAGCTCGCCGGCCCGCTCCAGGAGGCGGCGCACCAACTGCGGCTGGGCCACCGGGAGTAGATGCATCGGGTTGGGCCGGGCGCCGGTGAAGCTCATCGACAGATCCAGGGCCATCCCGGAGAACATCCACGCGGGGACGGGCTGTGGGGGACCGGCTACGCCGCTGAACCTGTTGTAGAGCCCTCGCAGGTCGAGCATCCGAACCACTTGCCCGACAAGGCCATTAGCCTTGGGTTCCGAGCTGGGGCCGGGCAGCTGGTCGAGCACCACGGGGTGGACTCCGGCCAGGGCGAGCTCGCACCCCAACATCAGCCCGTTGGGCCCGGCGCCGGCGACGACCACGGGGTGCTCTGCTGCAGCGGTCACGCTTCGGCCTTCCTGTCGGCGGGTGCGGGAAGCCCCGCGGCGACGTCGGCGAACGCGGCGCGCAGCAACCGCGGGTAGGCGACCGGCGGGTCCAGCATCACGTAGCTGTCCATGGTGGCCTCGACGACCGCGTGGACCACCGCTGCGGCGAGGCGCGGAAAGGTGTCACGCTCCGAATCGGTGCCGGTGCGCTCGGCGATCGCCGTGGCGAAGTCGTCGAACAGGGTGCGGGGAAAGGTGTTACGGAGGTCGCTGTTCGCCAGCATCGTGCGGAGCGCGGCAAGTTCGACGCGGTTCGGTGGCCTGTTCGCGTCACCGGTTGCGGCGGCGAAGTCGTCTTGGATCGGCCCGAGGATGGCTTCGGTGATCGATGTCCACAGCGGCTCGTGATCGGGACGCTCACGTAGCAGGGCGACACTGCGGCGCAGACGCTCGGTCTGCCGGTAGGCCAGCGCTTCGTACTTGGTGGAGAAGTAATTGCTGAACGTCCGCAGTGACACTCCGGCGAGACCTGCGATGTCTTCCCGGGTCACGTTCTCCAGACCGCGATCGAGGGCCAGTTGGAGGGTGGCGTCGGAGAGGGCACGACGGGTGTCGGCTTTCTTGCGTTCACGCAACCCGGTCATGCCGCCAGCGTACAGAAATATTGCCCACTAGGCAAAAATGCCTTTAAGGCAAATAATGGACCGGATCTATCCGGTCAGCGTGGCGCCGAACACCTGCCGCATCGCCGCCCAGTGCCGGGCCGCGGCGTCGGCGTCATAGGGCGCGTTGTCGGGCACCGCGAAACCGTGCGCGGCCGGATAGAACTCCACGGTGTGCGTGACGCCCGCGGCGCTGAGCGCCTCGTCCAGGGTCGCGGCATGCGCCTGCGTGAACGACGCGTCGTTCTCGGCGCCGGCCACATAGACGGTGGCCGTCATCCGGTCGGCCAGCAGGTGGGGACTGTCCGCGGCGTCGGTGACCAAGCCGCCGCCATGGAACGACGCCGCCGCTGCCACCCGGTCGGGCACGTGCCCGGCGACCACGACCGACGTGCGTCCGCCCATGCAGTAGCCGCACACGCCGAACTTCTCCCCGCGCACTTCGGGCCGGCCGGACAGATAGTCGAAGAACGCCTGGGCGTCGGTGGCCATCCGGTCCGGGGTCACCTGCCCGATCATCGAGAACAGCCGACCGCGCTCCTTGGCGTCGGCGAACACCGTGGCCATGTCGAACGGCGCCCAGCCGGGCTGCCGGTAATACACATCGGGAAGCAGCACGGCGTAGCCGTAGCCGGCCAGTTCGGCGGCCATCTGGTCGAAGGCCGCCCGGACCCCGCCGGCGTCGGGATACATCACGACGCCGGGCCAGGGCCCGGGCCCCTCCGGCGTGAACAGGTGAACGGGGCAGTCGCCGTCGGGCGTGGTGATGGTGTCGGTGATCGTGGGCATGGCCTCCGTTGTACTCCGACCGATCGCCGCTAAGCTGGCGGCGTGCCGATCGCGACCCCGTACGAGGATCTGCTGCGGTTGGTGCTTGAGAGCGGAACCCCGAAGGCGGACCGTACCGGCACCGGCACCCGCAGCCTGTTCGGCCACCAGTTGCGCTACGACCTGGCCGCCGGATTCCCGCTGATCACCACCAAGAAGGTGCACCTGAAGTCGGTGATCTACGAGCTGCTGTGGTTTCTGCGCGGTGACTCCAACATCGCCTGGCTTAACGAGCACGGGGTCACCATTTGGGACGAATGGGCTAGCGCGACCGGTGATCTCGGGCCGGTCTACGGCGTGCAGTGGCGGTCTTGGCCGACCCCATCCGGAGAACACATCGATCAGATCGCGCGCGCGGTGGAGTTGCTGCGCACCGACCCGGATTCGCGCCGCATCATCGTCTCGGCGTGGAACGTCAGCGAACTGGACAAGATGGCGCTGGCGCCCTGCCACGCCCTGTTCCAGTTCTACGTCGCCGACGGGAAGCTGTCCTGCCAGCTCTATCAGCGCAGCGCCGACCTGTTCCTCGGCGTGCCGTTCAACATCGCCAGCTACGCGCTGCTCACCCACATGATGGCCGCGCAGGCCGGGCTGGGCGTCGGTGAGTTCGTCTGGACCGGCGGGGACTGTCACATCTATGACAATCACGTCGATCAGGTGCGCGAGCAGCTGTCCCGGCAGCCCCGGGCATACCCCAAACTGGTTCTGGGGAAACGTGATTCGATCTTCGATTACACCTACGACGACATCGAGATCTGCGACTATGATCCGCACCCGGCGATCAAGGCGCCCGTGGCGGTATGACGATCAGTCTGATCTGGGCTCAGTCGAAGTCCGGGGTGATCGGCCGTGCCGGTGGCATCCCCTGGCGGGTGCCTGAGGATCAGGCCCGCTACAAGCAGCTCACCGTGGGCCACACCGTGGTGATGGGGCGGCTGACCTGGGAATCGCTGCCCGCCAAGGTCCGGCCGTTGCCGGACCGGCGCAATGTCGTGCTCACGCGACAGCCGGACTATGTCGCCGACGGCGCCACCGTCGTGCCGACCCTGGAGCAAGCCCTCGACGGCGACGACATCTGGGTGGTGGGCGGCGCGGAGATCTACGCGCTGGCGTTGCCGCTGGCCAGCCGCTGCGAAGTGACCGAGGTCGATATCGACCTGCCGGTGCAGGACGGCGACACCGTGGCGCCCGTGCTCGACCAGTCCTGGCAGGCCAGCACCGGGGAGTGGTTGACCAGCCGAACCGGTCTGCGCTACCGCTATCTGACCTATCACCGGACTTCGTGCCGGTCCTGACCGTAGCGCAGGCGCGCCGAATCGCCGTTGCGGCACAGGGTTTCACGCAGACCAAGCCCGCTGCGACTGTCGCCAGGGCGCACCTGAAGCGGCTGGTCTCCCGCATTCAGGTACTGCAACTCGACTCGGTGTCGGTGGCGGTACGTGCCCACTACGCGCCGGTGTTCAGCCGGCTCGGCCCCTATGACCGGACCGTGCTGGACCGTGCCGCGTGGAGCCACAGCGCTCGCTCGCCGCGGTTGTTGGTCGAGTACTGGGCACACGAGGCGGCGCTGATGGCCGTCGAGGACTGGCCGCTGTTGCGGTGGCGGATGCGGCAGTACACCCACGGCCGGTGGGGCAACGTACGACCCAACCCTGAGCTGGCCGACGGCATCGTCGCAGCGATCTCCGAGTTGGGCCCGGCCACCGCCGGCGAGATCGAGGAGCACCTGGCCGCCGGCTCGGGTCGGGCGGGCAGTGGGCCCTGGTGGAACCGCAGTGACACCAAGTGGGTGGCCGAGGCGCTGTTCGCCGCCGGAGTGCTCACCACCGCCACCCGGGTCGGGTTCGCCCGGCACTACGACCTGGTGGAGAACGTGCTGCCGGCCCAGGTGCTGGCGCGAGAGGTCGACGACGACGAAGCGGTACAAGAGCTGGTCCGCCGCGCCGCCGGCGCGCTGGGGGTGGGGACCGAGGCCGACCTGCGCGACTACTTCCGGCTGTCGGCCGCCCAGGTGAAACCGGCGATCGCGAAGCTGGTGGCCGCCGGCGAACTGGAACCCGTACAGGTGGATGGCTGGAACGCTGCCGCTTATCTGCTTTCCGGGCAGTCGATTCCGCGAACCGACCGCGGCACCGCGCTGCTCTGCCCGTTCGATCCGCTGATCTTCTTCCGGCCGCGGGTGCAGCGGCTGTTCAATTTCTTTTATCGCATCGAGATCTATACCCCGGCGCCCAAACGCCAGTACGGCTATTACGTGTGGCCGTTCCTGCTGGACGGGGAGCTGGTGGGCCGGGTGGACCTCAAGGCCGACCGGCAACACGATGCCCTGCACGTGGTCGGGGCGTTCGCCGAAGAGGGCCGGTCGCGCGGCCGGGTGGCCGAGGCGCTGATCGGCGAGCTGACGTCGATGGCGTCCTGGCTCGGGCTGAGCCAGGTGAGCGTGGGGGAGCGCGGGGACCTGGCAGCCGAGCTGCGCCGGCGGGTGCTCGTCAACTGAACAGGCGCCGCCGGGCGCTGCCAGCCAGTGTGGTCGCGCCTTCTCGGGCCGCCTGCGCCAGCTCGGTTCCGCGGTCGGCGGCGACTTCGGCGAGCTGTGCTCCCCGTTCGCCGGCCGACTCGAGCAACGGTCCGGCCTTCGCACTCACCCGCTCGGCGAGTTCGCGACTGTGTTCCAGGCCGGTCAGCAAGCCTGCGCTCACCTTGTCGCCGACTGCCTCCAGCGCGGTATCACCGGACGTGGTGGGCAAGGCGGTGGCGGCCCGCCGATAGGTGCGCCGCGCGGCCCGACGGGCCCGCCAGCCCAGCGAAGGTTTTCCTTCGGTGTCGGCGGCGGCGATCATCAGTCCGCCGATCAGGCTGACGTCGGTCAGGAACGCTTGGCGCTGCTCGGTCCTGCGGTGCGCGTCGGACTCCGCCCAGAACATGTGCCCCCCTGCGCTGCCCGGGACGACCGTGCATGCCAGCACCGCGGCCGCAACCCGCGGCAGCCTGCCGCTGGCCAGCAAAGCGCCACCGCCGATCTGCACCAGCGCGTTGGCTTTGGCGAATGCTTCGACGTCGGTGGGCACCTTCGCCGCTATCTCGTCGGGCAGCTGTTTGAGTCCGTCGAACGCCGGACGGGCCGTCTGCCCGGCTTGCTGCGGCCGGCGCAACGCGTCCACGCCTTGACCGATAAACGCTGCCGCGAGCAGTGGACGGGCGATCTTTCGCATCAACACGGGAGCCCCTTGTCGCCGGTGGGATTACTGTTCGGCACGCTCGCGTGCCTCGTCCGCAGCGGCCTTGGCGCGGGCCTTTTCGGCCTCCGCTTCCTTGGCCGCAACCTCGCGTTGAGCTTCGGCCTTGTCCTGCTGCGCTTGGCCTTCCCGCTTCAGTGAGTCGTCACCGGTCACTGTGCCTAGAGCTTCTTTGGCTTTGCCCTTGACATCTTCGACAACGCCTTTGATGCCGGCCTCGGGCCCACTGTCCTGGTCGCTCATGGGGTGTGTCTCCCTCCTTCGGCGGGCCGGGGTGGCCGCCGATTGGCTCGGGATACCCGCCGATGCTTACGACGTAAACTTCGATCGTCCGGGGCCGTCGCCCCGGCGGTGAGACCGGCGAAGCGTCCCGGACGGCGCTAGGGTGGCGACGGGAGCTGATCGGCGACGCTGATGACTGGCGCGCTGATCCGGGGGTCGGGATGTCGGGGTGATCGCATGCGGGTTTCTTCTGCGTGGGTACTTGTTGTCGCGGGCGCTGTGCTGGCCGCCGGGTGTGGCCGCCCGGGGGGCGTCTTGAAACCGGCCGCCACCACCCCTACGTCGCCGACGACGACCCATGCCGTCGCGCCCGTCGCCGAGGACGCCCTGCGCGCTCTGCTGCTCACCCCCGAGCAGATCAATCCGATCATGGCGGCGACCGACATGGCCGTCACTCGCACCCACACCGCCCTGTCCGATGACAGCGCCACCATGCAACCGCAAGAATGCCTGGCCATCGACGGTGCGGCCCAGGCCCCGGTATACGCCGACAGCGGCTACACCGGGGTGCGGGAGCAGGCGCTCAGTGAGGGCGACGACTTCGAGCACTTCGTCGAGCAGGCCGTCGTCGCGTTTCCGTCAGCCCAGCAGGCCGCCGCATTCTTCGCCGACGCCGCCCGACAATGGCCGGCCTGCCACGAATACAGCCACCTGCAGAGCGGCACCACCTGGACCGCCGGGCCCATCGTCAACGCCGACGGCATGCTGAGCACCGTCGCGACCCAGGACAACGCGGGCAACGACGTGAGCTGGGCCTGCGGGCGGGCGTTGACCGTGGCCAACAACGTCGTGGTTGATGTCAACACCTGCAGCGCGGACCCCAAGGACTCCGCGGTGGTCATCGCCGGGCAGATCGCGGCGAAAGTACCGAACGGCTAGGGCAGGTACAGGCCGCGAATGCGGTGGTACCGGTGCCGTCCCGCCAGGGCGTTCGCGGCCTGCAGGCCCGACATGACGGCCGCCTCGATGCACCCGGCGTTCATTCCGGAGTCGGTCCAATCGCCGGCCAGAACCAGGTTGTCGTAGCCGCTCTCGTCCGCGCGCAGCCGGTATCGGTCGGTGCCGGGGATCGACTGCACATACCGGTCCGAGGGGTCGACGTTGACGCTGACATGCTGGGTTTCCACTGCGGCGCAGCCGGTTTCGCCGTCGGCGCCGCTGAGCAACCGCCAGTCGAATCCGTCTTCACCGGCCGCGCCGGGAAGGAACCGGTGCAGGTGCTTGTCGAGGTGGTCGGCGACCTGCCGATGGACCCGCTGCTGGTGTCGGTGCAGGTAACCCGGCCCGACCTCGTCGGTGGGCCAGGCCGCATCCAGGGTGCCGCAGAAATAGGCCACCGTTGCGGGGCGATCCTGCTCGGGCCAGTCTTCGGCCCACAGAGTCTGCGGCATGGACGCCCAGGTCTCGAACGGGGGAACGTAGGCACTGAGCGTCACGCCCGGATCGTTCCAGCCCAGCGCCGGTTCGCACGCGCGCAACCAGATCTGGAAGGCCTGGGTGGCGACGGTTTGTATCTTCGTGGTCATCTGCCGCCACTCCGGCTGGTCTTCGATCAGCTCCGCAGCGACCACCGGCAGCATGCCCAGGGACACGGCCAGGACGATGTGGTCGAAGTCGACACCTCGCCGCAGCACCCGGGACTCGGCGTCGGGGCTGTCCGACCAATGGGTTTCCAAGGCATGCCAACCGCCCTCGGGGATCTGGTCGGGCGTGGCGAGTTGGTTGGTCAGCGGAGCGCTGGGGAACACCGGCAAGCCGTGCACCGTGGTCAACGGCTGGTAGCCGGTGAGGCCGTCGGCGAGCCGCACCTGCCGGCCAAACGTGATGGTGTCGACCGCTTGTCGCGCGGCGTCCAGCTGCAGCGCGTCGAGTCGGTGGAAGAACTCGAACTCCACACCGCGCCGCCGCAACGCCTGGTACAGCGGAGCGATGACGACGTCACCCATCCCGGCGGTCATCTTCCAGAAGATCGACCCCTGGTAGCCGAACAGCACCTGACCGGTCAGAAAGACCGCCAGCCCGGCGGCGAACGCCGGCTGGCCGGGATCGGCGTCGCGGTACCCGAAGACCAGGTCGTACATGCCGCGCACCAGCGCGAATTCGGTGACGTCGGGGTGTGCACCGTGGCGCAGGATCCAGTCGTTGAAATCTTCGTCGTTGATGGCCCGCATCCCGCGTGGGTCGGTCACCAGGTGGTCGGCAAGGATTCCGCGGATCACCGCGGTCATCAGAGACAGCAGCAGCCACGACCGTCGATGGTCGGGCCGCCGCTCGTAGTCCAGCGCGGCGCGCGCCGCCGCCACCGCGCCGTCGATCACCGCGGACAGGCCGCTGCGGGCCGTCTGCGGATCGCCCAGCGCAAGCAGTGCTGCCAGCGTCGCGTCGATGACCGCGTCGATCCATCGCTCGGTGGGCGGCGGGTCCGGGTGGATGGACAACGTGAGTCCGGGAACGACGGTGCCGCGCAGGGATTCGGCGAAATCGCGGACCAGTCGCAGCGCCCGGACGGTGAATTCCACCACCGTCATCTCCAGGCCGGTGCCGTCCGGGTCGCCGGGCAGTCCGTCGGTGCGGGTGAAGCTGCCCAGCCAGACCAACCAATCGCTGCCGACCCGGTCGGCCAGCCCCACGTTGTCCGCCGGAATCAGGGCCTGGTCCCAGGTGCTGATCGGCGCTGCCGGATCGGTTGTGGCCCGGTCGAGTTCGGCATAGCACTCACGAAGCAGAGTGAAGGCGTTCTGGTAGGAGCCCAGCCAGATGTGCAGGCCGTGCTCTTCGATGCGGCCGTGCCGGCCACGGCTGGAAGCGCCTTTGCCGCCGAGACGCCAACCGCGCTGGTAGACGGTGATGGAGTCGAAGCGGTCTCGCCAGCCGGGTTCGCTCAGCCGCCAGGCGGCGCTCAGCCCCGCCATACCGCCGCCGAGGATGGCTACCTTGCCACCCGGCCGATTCACCCGAGTAGCGTTCTGGCTCGATCCAGCTGCGGCCAGTCGCTGCCGGCTGGGAAGCGTGCCACCGTCTCGGCCAGCAGTTCGCGTGCGGAATCGCCCTGCAGATCGACCAGGTCCATCGCCGCTTGCAGTTCGTAAACGTGCGCCGCCTGCCGGCGTGCCGTTTCGATGGCGCAGTGCAGGTCGGTGGCGCGGGCCTGCGCGTCCCCGGAGGTGTGAGAGCGCAATCGCAGCAACTCGGCGCGGTAGAAGTTCACCGCGGTCTCGTCGGCCAGTGCCAGCGCGCCGTCGAGGCATTCGCGTGCCCTGCTGGTGTCGCCGGCGGCCAGCAGCAGCCGGGCCAGCACGCCGTCGTAGTAGGTGGAGAACAGTTTGACCTCGGCTGTCCGCAGCGCCGCCCCGAGCGCGGTCATGGTCGCGATGTGCGGTGCCAGCCGGTCAGGGCCGGTGTCCTGGCCCGAAAGCGCCGACAATGCGTCGATAGCACCCTGTTGAGTGGTGGCGATCATCGTCCAGTACTCGAAGCCGTGCCGTTCGGCCTGCGCACGCAGGGCTGCGACCACGTCGCCGGCGCGGTCGAGCAGGCCGGCTTCCATACACATGAAGACTTCGGTGAACCGCTGATAGCAGTGGCTGAACGGTCCCTGCGGAAACCCGATATCCCTTGCCCGCCGGACGGTTTCGGTGAACTGCTCGTCGGCGCCGGCAAGATCGCCTTGGATGAATCGCGCCATCGCCAGGTGCATGTGCATCGACGCGAGCGCATCGCTGGGGATGAACCACAGGGATTCGAAATCGGGCAGCTGCGCGTCTTTCATTGCCGCGACGGCTTCCTCCAACAGCGCCCGGGCTTTGCCGAAGTCACCGAGAAACCAGGCGACCATGCCGAATGCGGCGGCATTGGTCGGCCCGAACAACTTCTGCTCGTTGGGTCGCTTCGATCGGGCGTACTCGGCCACCCGCAGGGCGCGGCGCAGATCACCTCGCGGCAGGTAATAGGCCCACAACGCGGTCATGGTCGACAGGAAGCCGTCTTGGCGCGGGTCGGTGGCGCCGAGCTTCAGGCAGCGTTCGAAGTCCTTGGCGGCCTTGGGGCTGGCAGTTCCCTCCACGGCCGAGGTGAGGAAGCCGCGCCGAAGCCGGCACAGCACTTCGCGGCGATCGCGGGACGCTCCGACCGGGGCTCGGCGCAGCTGCTCGATGGCCTGGGTGAGGCAGACGCGGGCCTCGTCGAGGGCGCCGCGCTGCCGGGCGTCATGCGCCGCCTTCTGGTGGGCGTCGGCGGCGGCCTCGAATCGCTCCGCCACCCGGTAGTGCAGAGCGACCAGATGCCAATCCGGATTGTCCGAATCGCCGACCAGGGTGTCGGCGACCCGGCCGTGCAGTTGGTGCCGGACACTCGGCGGCGGCAGCTCGTAGGCGACCTCGCGGAGCAGTTCATGTCGGAAACGCCAGCAGTCCTTGGTTATCGGCTGGAAGACCCGCGCGGCCACCAGCGCCGCAACGGCGTCATCGAGATCGGCCTCGGTCATGTCCAGGACGGCTTTGAGCATGGCCCGATCGAATTCCCGGCCGATGGTGGCGGCCGCTTCGACGACCTGGATCGTGTTGCTGCTGGCCCGAAGCCGCGAGAACAGCGGCTCATACAGGGCGTCCGGAACCCGCGCCCACCCCGCTGCGTCGTGCGGCTGCTCGTGCAGCTTGGCGACCACCTCTTCGATGTACAGCGGCACGCCGTCGCAGCGTCGCCGGACCTCGGTGTGTTCCGCGCCGGACAAGGCGGGATTCAGCGCGGTGATCAACTCGTCGGTCTGTGCTGCCGTCAACGGTGCGAGCTCGAAGGCCTTGAGCTGGGGGAGGTCCGGCAGCGAGCTGAGCTCGCGGGCGGTCAACACCACCAGCAGCGTGCCCGGGTCGGCTGCGAGCAGCGAGGCGACCACGTCACGCGTCGACGGGTCGAACCACTGCAGATCTTCGGCCAACAGGACCGCCGGGCCCTGGCCTGCGCAGGCGAGCAGGTAACGGACGACGGCATCGATGATCTGCCCGTAGAGCTTGGCGCCCTCGACACGGGTGGGCTGATAGCCGCCTTCGGCCGGGATCTCCAACGCGGCCGCCAGCAACGGCACCGTCGCGACCGGATCGAGTCCGCGCGCGGCGACCTCGTCTTCGAGCAGCCGCAGCCGGTCGGCCGGTGCCGTCGTCCGCTCGATCCCGGCCCGCTGTTCCAGCAGCGTACGAACGGGGTGGAGCCCGGCGTCGGCGTGAAACGGCGATCCGATCAGGGCGAGCACCGGCCTGCCGGACTGCTCGGCCAGATCCGCTGCGGCGGTGGCCAACCGGCTCTTGCCCATGCCCGCCTCGCCGCTGAAGCAGACCCCCGGAACACTCAGCGTGCCGTGCCGGGCGTGATTCCAGGCCTCGTGCAGGTGAGCGAGCTCGACGTCGCGGCCGACCAACTGCCCCAGCGGGACCCGCGAGCGGCCGACGTGCTCCTTGACGACCCGGTAGTGTTCGACCGGCTCGTCGATGCCTTTGACCGGTTGGGCGGGTTGGGCTTCGAGCTCGAAGTGGCCGGCCACCAGCGGCGCCACCGCCGCAGACACCACGACACCTCCAGGGGGCGCCAGGCCCGATACCCGAGAGGCCAGGTTGGCGCCCAGGCCGTACACGTCGTCCTGCGCCACATCGAGATACACCATGCCCCGATGCACGCCCACCCGTACTGAGATGTCGAAGCCGAAGCGCGCTCGCACCCGATCGCTGAGCCGGTCCACTTCGCGGGTGATGTCCAGGCCGGCCTGCACCGCTCGCCGGACGTCGTTCTCATGGGCGCTGGGGTGGCCGAACACGGCGAGCAGACCGTCGCCCTTGGTGGAGAAGACGTGGCCTTCATAGCGGTTGACGATCTCATCCACCTGCTGGCGGTAACGACCGATCACCGTCCGGTAGATCTCCGGCTCGATGCGGGTCGACAACGCGGTCGAGTTCACCACGTCAGCGAAAAGTATTGTCAGCCGCCGTAGTTCACCAGAGCCGGCGAGCGGCGCGCAGAGCAGGTCTTCGGCGTCCTGATTGCCGGTGTCGACGGTGAGCACCTGCTCGGCGAGCGCGCTGGCGGTGGCACGGTCGCCGCTGTTCGCCGCCTGAATCGCTTGATCCAGCAGGTCGTCGATCTCGTCGGGCTCGTCGGTGATGCTCATAGGTCGACGACGACGTCCATTTCCTGGGCCTGCCCGGATCCGGCCGGCAAGCAGGTCAACCGAATTCGGCCGCGGTAGGTGCCGCTGACGTAATCGGGTCCGCGTACCCCCACCCGGAATCGGGTGGCGAAGGTCCGCAGCACGCCCGGCACCAACACCATCGCCTGCGGGGGAATGGCGTACGAGGTTCCGATGGCGACGAACGGTGCGGTGATCGACAGCATCCGCTCGCATCCGGTGCCGGGGGGAGCCTCGAGGAAGTCGGAGAGTTCGACGTCGTCGGCGCACTGCGAGCCGCACTGCGACATCAGCGCGTCGGACACCTCATAACCTGCGGTGGCCGCGAGGTTGATCAGCCGGCGAACCGCCTGTGCCCATTGCGCGGAACCGAACGCGCCCTCGCCGATCCGGTGGTCGGCGTCGAGCACGATCGCGCCGGCCTCATCGACCAGCTGCCGAGACGCCTGGGCGTACCGGTGGATGCCTTCGTTGATGTCTCTCATGTGCCGCCGCCCTGGGGTGGTGTGCGCAGCCGCTGCAGGTAGCGCCACGGGTCGGTCGCCAGCCGGGCGGACAGATCGGCGGCGAACGCGATGGACTCCTCAACCGGCCGCACGCCGCCCGCACATTTGGCGGCCAATGCTGCACTGCGCTGCGACATCTCGTCGATGCATTCATTGAGCATCTCGATCGCCACTGCGACAGCCCGCTGCGTCGGGTCCGGTTGGGCCGGCGGGGCCGGGATCTTCGGCTGGCCGGCAGCCGGCGTAGACGGTTCCCACGCTGTCCAGCCCACTGGACCGTCCTTGGCCCGTTTGGCCACTCCGCCGAGCAGCATCTCGACGCCTTGGTCGCCGTAGCCCAGCACGCAGGCGAACAAGGCGGTGGGGAACCAGCCCAGGTCGCGGAAGCCGACGACTTTCCTGGTGCGCACCTGCACACCGTGCAGCGTCGGATCGCCGGCCGTCGACGTCATCCTGATGAAGCCTTCATCGATCACCATGGCGCCGTCGCCGTGTTCCCCGGGCGCCGGGTCGTCGTCGAGCATGTAGTTGACCCACGCCGTGGGTGGGGACACCGGCTCGCCGACCCCCGGCCCCTTCCAGTACTTCAGCGGCGTCAGCATCTGAGGCATCCCGACGATCCCGCACGTGGTGCTGAAGTGCTCGAGGACCCGGCTCCAGCCGTCCGGGCGGATCGGCATCGCGTCCATCGAGCAGAAGAACGGCAGGCAACGCGCCCAGTTCAGCGGGTCGATGACGTCCTTCAAATCATTGAGCGACACCTTCGTGCTGGTGAAGTCGGTGGTCAGCACGACGCACAGCCGGCCCCGCACCCACTTGGGTTTGGCGTTGCACAGCGGGACCATGGCGATGTCGGCCTTTACCGACCCAGACAGCACCACCTGCGACCAGTCGCTGCGGCCGTTGAAGTCGTGCCGCAGCAGATCGAGCAGCTCGCCGCCGTCAGTCCCGGCCAGGGCGAGGGTCTGGCTGAAGGCCGCGTCCCACTCGCTGGGCGGGTAGTAGGCGGGCAGATGACTCAGCGCACCGATCGCATACACCATGCGGGACAACACAACCGGTGTCAGCTGCGCGGCCCCTGGTGCGTCGGCGGCAGCGGCTTGGCCGGCGTCTGTCATCCGCCGGGACAGTGCCGGCGTCGACCCCTGGTTCCGCAGTACGGTCAGCGCCTCGCCCAAATCGGGCACGGCCGGTGATTCCGGCCGCTCGGGATCGGTCGGGTCCGACCGGCGCAGGAAGCCGAGCAATTCGTCGTACCAGCCCGCATTAGCACCGGTGCTGCCCGGAAGATAACGCTCGACGATAGCTTCGATTTCCGGGTCTGAGGTGTTGATGACCGCTTGATCGAGAGCGCCGTAAAGCGCCAGCAGAGATTGCGCCGCAGTTGCCATATCGGTTGCCGCCATTGCGTCTCCGATCACCCAAGTAAGCAGGTAGTATACGGCGGTCGGGTTGATTCTCGGCAGCCCCGAAAGTGAATTCTTTTGCAGAGCACAGCTGATTTCCTTAAGGAGGGAATCGGTGTCGGACAAAGCGCTCGGTGACGGCACCATCGACGACTTACCCTGGGCATCAATTTTTGATCCCGCCGCGAATGCGCGAGCACTCAATGCGATCCAGGCCGAGGGCTTCCGTGCTGCCCGCCGAATCATCGACGAATTCGCTCAGGCAGTTGCGGCGCCGCGCGACGGTGCCGCCGCCGCGGATCCCACCGGTCCGCCGGACCTCGAACGGTTCACCCGAGCCTGGTGGTCGACGGCCGGGCAGTTCCTGCTGCGGTCGTCTCCGGCGCGGCCGCAGGGTGACGCGGGGACCGTGACACTGGACGTCAATGACCCGGCGTCGAAGGACGCCGTCAGACTGGAAGTCACCGGCCCGGGCTCGGCCACCGGCGAGGTCTGGTTGCACAACCGCGGGACCGACGACCGCGCGGCGGTCCGGCTGCGCTGTAGTGAGTTGCTCGGCCACGGCGGCCAGGTGATCGGGGCCGGCGCGGTGCGGCTGGACCCCGCCGCGGTGCCGATGCCGCGCCGGTCCAGCCGTGGCGTGCAGATCACCGTCGACGTCGGCCCTCAAGTGTGTCCCGGCACCTATCGCGGCACCCTGCTGGCGGTCGGGTATCCCGATCTGTGGCTGCCCGTGGTGCTCACCGTCGCGGCGCGGGAATCGTGACTGACATCGCCGACCGCGCATCGGTGGCCGCGGTCGATGAGCGACTGGGTGAGGTCGCCAGGATGGTCCGCCGTTCGATGCTCGACGCGCTGCCCGACGGTGAGCCTGCCAAGTGGCTATACGCACCGCTGCGGGCTTATCCGCAGCGGCCGGGTAAGGCGCTGCGGCCCGCGCTGTGCCTGTCGGCCGGCCGGGCCTTCGGCGCGGACACCGACGCCTTACTCGGTATCGCCGTGGCGATCGAGTTGCTGCACAACGCTTTCCTGGTGCACGACGACATCGCCGATGGCAGCGAAATGCGCCGCGGCAGGCCGACCTTGGGAGCCCTGTACGGCATGGCGACGGCGATCAACACCGGTGATGCGTTGGCGTTGGTCGCCGGGCAGGTGCTGCGGCGCGCGACCCGGCAGCTCGACCGAGACCTGGCCGAATTGGTGTGGGCCGAGTTCGACACGATGGCGTTGCGGACCCTGGAGGGACAGGCGATCGAAGTCGGCTGGCAGGCCGACCAGGTGGACGACCTGCGGCCCGAGGACTACCTGAACCTGATCCTGCACAAGACCTGCTGGTACACCACCATCCATCCGCTGCGGGTCGGGGCGATGGTGGGGTCGCGAGGCACCGCGGAACTGGGGACGCTGGTGCGGTTCGGGTTTCATTTCGGTGCGGCGTTTCAGATCCGCGATGATCTGCTGAACCTGGTCGGCGACGAACGGGTCTACGGCAAAGAGATCCTGGGCGATCTTTACGAAGGGAAGCGCACACTGCCGCTGGTCCATCTGCTGTCGGTGGCGCGGACACCCGACCGGGACCTGCTGGCGGACTACCTGCGCCGCAGTCGATCGCAGCGCTCAGCCGAGCTGGTGGCGCGGGTGCGCACCATGATGGACGACTACGGCAGCATCGCGTTCACCCGTGAGTACGCCGAGGGCATTCTGCTGGCGGCCCAGGAGTACTTCGAGCAGGCGTTCGCCGATGCCCGCCCCGGCCCGGATCTGGACTTCCTGCGCTCGCTGGTGCCTTACGTGTGGGCGCGGTGGCGCTGACACCGGCCCGGCACGCCTTAAGGTGAGTGCCGTGGCCGAGATGGCGCCGCTGCGCGTGCAACTGATTGCCAAGACCGAGTTCACTCCGCCGCCGGACGTGCCGTGGAGCACCGACGCCGACGGCGGTCAGGCCCTGCTGGAATTCGCCGGCCGGGCCTGCTATCAGAGCTGGTCAAAACCCAACCCGCGAACCGCCACCAACGCGGCCTACCTCAAGCACATCATCGACGTCGGGCATTTCTCGGTGCTCGAGCACGCCTCGGTGACCTTCTACATCACCGGCATCTCGCGGTCGGCCACCCACGAGCTGATCCGGCACCGGCATTTCTCGTTCTCCCAGCTGTCGCAGCGCTACGTGCCGGAACCGGACTCGCGGGTCGTGGTGCCGCCCGGCATGGAGGACGACCCGGAGCTGCAGCGGATCCTCACCGAAGCCGCCGACGCCAGTCACGCCGCCTACGCCGAGCTGCTGGCCCGCCTGGAAGCCAAATTCGCTGCGGGCCAGCCGACCGAGACCATGGGTGCGCTGCGGCGCAAGCAGGCCCGGCAGGCCGCTCGTGCCGTGCTGCCCAACGCCACCGAGACCCGCATCGTGGTGACGGGCAATTACCGGGCGTGGCGGCATTTCATCGCGATGCGGGCCAGCGAGCACGCCGATGTCGAGATCCGCAGGCTGGCCGTCGAGTGTCTGCGACAGCTCACCGACGTGGCCCCCGCGGCGTTCGGGGACTTCCAGATCAGCGCGCTGGCCGACGGCACCGAAGTCGCGACCAGTCCGCTCGCCACCGAGGTCTGAGCAACTCCAGGGGCCAGGTAATCTTAGGGCCGTGAGCAGCAGCGGATTCGACGCCAAGGCGCAGTTCGGCACCGTGCTGACCGCCATGGTGACCCCCTTCGGCGCGGACGGCTCGGTGGACACCGACGCCGCCGTACGCCTGGCCAATCGCCTCATCGACGCCGGTTGCGACGGTTTGGTGATCTCGGGCACCACCGGCGAGTCGCCGACCACCGCGGATTACGAGAAGCTCACGCTGCTGCGTGCGGTGGTCGAGGCGGTCGGTGACCGCGCTCGCATCATCGCGGGCGCCGGCAGCAACGACACCGAGCACAGTGTGCGCCTGGCTGAGGCCTGCGCCGGGGTCGGCGCGCACGGCCTGCTGGTGGTGACGCCGTACTACTCGCGGCCGTCGCAGGCCGGCCTGTTGGCGCATTTCACCGCTGTTGCCGACGCCAGCGCGCTGCCGGTGATGCTCTACGACATCCCGGCCCGTTCGGTGGTGCCGATCGCGCCGGACACCATCTTCGAATTGGCCGAACACCCCAACATCGTCGCGATCAAGGACGCCAAGGGGGACCTGCACGCCGGAGCGCAGATTATGGCCGAGACTGACTTGGCCTACTACTCCGGCGATGATGCCCTCAACCTGCCGTGGCTGGCTATGGGCGCCACCGGATTCGTCAGCGTGATCTCGCACTTCGCGGCCGGCCAGCTGCGCGACATGCTGACCGCCTTCGCCGCCGGCGACGTCGAGACCGCCCGCAAGATCAACGTCTCGATCGCGTCGCTGTCCAACGCGATGGGTCGCGTCGGCGGGGTGACCTTCGTCAAGGCCGGTCTGAGGTTGCAGGGTTTCGAGGCGGGCGACCCCCGGTTGCCGATGGTGCCGGCAACGGCCGCCGAGGTCGACGAACTTGCCATCGACATGCGCGCCGCGTCCGTTCTCGGGTGAGGTGCGGGTGACTGAGGATCTCACCCCGCCGGGGCCGCTGACCGAAGGAGGGCTTCGCGTCACCGCGCTCGGCGGTATCAGCGAAATCGGCCGCAACATGACCGTTTTCGAGCACCTCGGCCGGCTGCTGATCATCGACTGCGGCGTGCTGTTCCCGGGCCACGACGAGCCCGGCGTCGACCTGATCCTGCCGGACATCCGCCATATCCAAGACCGGCTCGACGACGTCGAGGCGCTGGTGCTGACCCACGCCCACGAGGACCACATCGGCGCGATCCCGTTCCTGCTCAAGCTGCGGGCCGACATCCCGGTGGTCGGCTCGAAGTTCACCCTGGCCCTGGTCGCCGCCAAGTGCCGGGAACACCGCATCAAGCCGGTCTTCGTCCAGGTTGCCGAAGGTCAGCGCAGCACCCACGGGGTGTTCGAATGCGAGTACTTCGCGGTGAACCACTCCATCCCGGATGCACTGGCGATCGCGGTGCACACCGGCGCGGGCACCGTGCTGCACACCGGCGACATCAAGCTCGACCAGCTGCCTCCGGACGGACGTCCGACGGATCTGCCCGGGATGTCGCGCCTGGGCGACAAGGGCGTGGACCTGTTCCTGTGCGACTCGACCAACGCCGAGATTCCCGGTGTCGGTCCGAGCGAGAGCGAAGTCGGCCCCACCCTGCACCGGCTGATCCGCGGCGCCGAGGGCCGGGTGATCGTGGCCTGCTTTGCCTCCAACGTGGACCGAGTGCAGCAGATCGTCGACGCCGCGGTCGCACTGGGCCGCCGGGTGGCCTTCGTCGGGCGATCGATGGTCCGCAACATGAGCATTGCCAAGGATTTGGGCTTCCTGCGGGTGTCGGACTCGGACCTGGTGGACATCGGGGCGGCCGAGATGATGCCGCCGGAGAAGGTGGTGCTGGTCACCACCGGGACCCAGGGCGAACCGCTGTCAGCGCTGTCGCGGATGTCGCGCGGTGAGCACCGGTCCATCACGCTGACCGCCGGTGATCTGGTGGTGCTGTCGTCGTCGCTGATACCCGGCAACGAGGAAGCCATCTACGGCGTGATGGACGCACTCGCCAAAATCGGTGCCCGAGTGGTCACCAACGCCGCCGCCCGGGTGCACGTCTCCGGGCACGCCTACTCCGGCGAGCTGCTGTTCCTCTACAACGGGATTCGGCCCCGCAATGTGATGCCGGTGCACGGCACCTGGCGGATGCTGCGGGCCAACGCCGCGCTGGCCGTCCGTACCGGGGTGCCGGCGGAGTCGATCCTGTTGGCCGAGAACGGGGTCAGCGTCGACCTGATTGCCGGACAAGCCCGCATCGCCGGGGCGGTGCCGGTGGGCAAGATGTTCGTCGACGGTCTCGTCGACGGCGACGTCGGCGATGCGACGCTGGGGGAGCGGTTGATCTTGTCCAGCGGGTTCGTCGCGATAACGGTGGTGGTGCGCCGCGGGACCGGCAAGCCGGTGGCCCCGCCGCACCTGCATTCCCGCGGTTTCTCCGAAGACCCCAAGGCGCTGGAGCCGGCAGCGCGCAAAGTCGAGGCGGAGTTGGAATCCCTTGCCGCAGAACAGGTTACCGATCCGGTCCGGATCGCCCAGGCGGTGCGCCGCACGGTGGGTAAGTGGGTGGGCGAGGTCTACCGGCGTCAGCCGATGATCGTGCCGACGGTGATCGAGATCTGAGCCGGCCCGGCCTCAGAGCTTCTCGGCGTACACCGACCATTCCAGGTCGCTGGCGTCCAGGTCGCGGCCGGTGGGCTCGACGTAGCGCTGGAGAAGTTGTTCGGGTCCGGCCTGCTCGATCAGTCGCCAGCCGTATTCGGCGAGAAAATCCGCCACCTGATCGGGCTGCAGCCCGAAGTGCCACAGCTTCTTGACCACCCTGCGATACAACCGCTGCGAGCCGTACAGATTCTTACCGTCGATGAAGTCGCGGCGGACGTAGGTGAACACCAGTCGGCTGCCCGGTGCCGCCGGGCGCAGGCCCTCCATGGTCCGGCGGACTCCGGCCTCGGTCAGGTACTGAGTCACCCCCTCACAGACGAAGAACGTCCGAAACGCCGTTCGATAACCGTGCTCGACCAGTGTGGTCAACAGATCGTCACGCTCGAAATCCAGTGCCACCAACCGAACCGACAGCGGTAGGGCGCCCAACGCCCGGCGCACCGTGGCGGCCTTGCGGGCGATATTGACCGCCTGGTCCACCTCGAACACCGGAATGCGGGTCCGCCGGGCGAGTCGATAGGCCAGGGTGTCCAGGCCGGCACCGAGGATCACCACGGCGTCGATGTTCTCGCCGGCCTCATCGATCCGGTCGGCGATGAACCGCTTGCGGCAGGTCAGGTTGACCCACAGGCCCGGCCCGGAGCGATCCATCGCGGCGATGACCCACTTGCGCAGCAACGCGGGCCGCGTCGCCGCCACCAGCCAGCGGATTCGGGCAGGCAGGAACGCCGCCGCGAGGTCGTCGTCGACCAGCCGGCGGCTCGGCGGCTCGTGCTGTTCGACGGCTGCCAGCAGCATCGGGCCGTAGGCCGTCTGTGCTGCCGGGTTGCGTGCCACGGGTTACCTCTTGTTGATGAAGCCGGCGTCCACGGGCAAGGTGATGCCGGTGACGTAGCGGGCCGCATCCGATACCAGCCAGGCCACCGCATTGGCGATGTCCTCCGGTTGCAGCACCGCTACCGGCAGCGCATTGCCCATGTCCGGGGGCGTCCCGGTTTCGGCGGTGAGCCGGGCCAGCCAGCCCCGGACGTAGTCGTTGTTGATCATGGGCGTGTCGACACCCGCCGGGTGCACCGAGTTCACCCGAATGCTGTGCTGCGCCAGCAGGTTCGCGTACACCCGCATCAACCCGACCAGGCCGTGCTTGGCTGCGGCGTAACCGATGGCCCCCGCGTCGTGACTGCCGATGCCGGCCAGGCCCGCGGCCGAACTGATCAGCACGATCGACCCTCCGTCGCCTTGGTCGATCATCGTCGGGATCGCCGCCTCGATGGTGTGGTAGACACCGGTCAGGTTGACGTCGATGACGTCACGCCAGCCGTCGGCCGCGGCCATCGGGGCGATGCCGGCGTTGGCCACCACGACGTCCACCCGGCCCAGCTCATCGAGGCCGGCCTGCAGGGCGGCGCCCAGCGCCGCCTGGTCACGCACATCGGCCTGCCGGGCCACGATGCGCGCACCGGTGTCTTCGACCAGCTTGACCGTGGCCGCCAAGTCCTCGGCGTCCGCCAGCGGATAGGGCACGCTGGCGATCTGCCCACACAGGTCGACGGCGATGATGTCGGCGCCATCGGCGGCCAGCCGCAGGGCATGGGCGCGGCCCTGGCCGCGGGCCGCGCCGGTGATCAGCGCGACTTTCCCCTGCAGGGGCCGGGCTGTCACGGTCGCAACTGGCCCTTGGCCGGGTCGCCTGCGGGCACCGGGGCGAGCATCTTGATATCGGGCGCGCCGACCAGGTGCTCACTGAGGCTGCCGAACAGCGTGCCGATCGCCGGGGCCGTCGAGTGCGCCTTCAGCGCGTCGGCGTCGGCCCACTGCTCCACGAACACGAAAGCGCCGTCGGCTTCGTGCAGGGAGTACAGCTGGCAGCCCGGTTCGTCGTGCACCTCTGCCACCGCCTTGGTGCAGATCTCACGGACGGCCTCGACCGATTCCGGCTTGACGGCGAAGGTGGCGACGACGACCACGGGCATATGCGGCTCCTTGGATGAAAGGGATTCACCGGCCACCCTACCCAGCCCCCAGCCGGATGCGCGGTGAACCGATCGGCCGGGGCCAGTGTGGCTTATGGTGCAGATGGGGTAATTGCGACTAGGCTTGCCGACATGGCTAGTAAGACCGCTACTAGTAGGGCCCCCGCGCGTTCCGGCGCCCGAACGACCAGGGCCAAAGCCGGTCCCAAGGCCGCCAAAGGTGGATCGCGGCCCGCCCGGTCCCGCTCGGCGGCCAAGCCCCGCCGCGCCACCCGGCAGCATTCGGGTCCCGTGGCGCTCGGGATGGCCTGCGGGCGCCTCGCCCGCGCCACCTGGCTGATGGTGGCCAAGGGCGCCGGCAGCGCGGCACGCTCGGTGGGCCGTGCCCACGACATCGACCCCGGCCATCGCCGCGACGGCATAGCACTGGCTTTGCTGGGATTTGCCGTGGTGACCGCCGCCAGTTGCTGGTTGGACGCCGCCCGGCCGCTCGGTGCGTGGGTCGACACCGGCCTGCGCACCGTGATCGGCGGCGCGGTGGTGTTGCTTCCGGTGCTGGCCGCGGCCGGCGCCGTGCTGCTGATGCGCACCGAACCCGCCCCGGAGAACCGGCCCCGGCTGATCCTCGGGTCGGCCATGATCGGGCTGCCGATCCTGGGTCTGTGGCACCTGTGGTCGGGTTCCCCGCAGAGCCCCGACGGCCGTCTGCATGGCGCCGGTTTTGTCGGGTTCGCGATCGGTGGGCCACTGGCCGACGGACTCACGGCGTGGATCGCCGCACCGCTGTTGTGCATCGGCGTGCTGTTCGGCGTCCTGTTGCTGACCGGGACCACGCTGCGCGAGGCGCCCGAAACCTTGCGCACCATGTTCCGCGGTGACTACGGCGACGACTACTACGACGATTACGACGACTACGACGATCAGGCGTACTACGACGACGAGCCCTACGAGGACGCCGATTTGGGTGCGTCGGCCGGCGGCACCAGCCGGTTCGGAGCCCTCGAGCCAGACGTCACCGACGACACCCCGGACTGGCAGTCGCGCACCCCGCTGGACAACTACCCGCTCGACGAAGAGCCCGCTGCTGCGCCGCCCCCGGTGAAACCCGCTCGCCGCAAGACGCCCAAGGAACCCAAGACCGCCAAACCCACCGACACCACCGTCGTGCTCGACCGGGTGGTGGAGGGCCCCTACACGCTGCCGGCGCTGAGCCTGCTGGTCGCCGGCGACCCACCGAAGACCCGCACCGCCGCCAACGACCAGATGGCCGACGCCATCACCTCGGTGCTGGAGCAGTTCAAGGTCGACGCGGCGGTCACTGGCTGCACCCGCGGTCCCACCGTCACCCGCTACGAGGTGGAGCTGGGTCCCGGGGTGAAGGTCGAGAAGATCACCGCCCTGCAGCGCAATATCGCCTACGCGGTGGCCACCGAGAGCGTGCGGATGCTCGCCCCGATCCCGGGCAAGTCCGCCGTCGGTATCGAGGTGCCCAACACCGACCGCGAACTGGTGCGGCTGGCCGACGTGCTGACCGCGCCGTCCACCCGCGGCGACCACCACCCGCTGGTGATCGGGCTGGGCAAGGACATCGAGGGCGACTTCATCTGCGCCAACCTGTCCAAGATGCCGCACTTGCTGGTGGCCGGCTCCACCGGCTCGGGTAAGTCCAGCTTCGTCAACTCGATGCTGGTGTCGCTGCTGGCGCGGGCCACCCCGGAAGAGGTCAGGATGATCCTGATCGACCCGAAGATGGTGGAACTCACTCCCTACGAAGGTATTCCGCACCTGATCACCCCGATCATCACCGAGCCGAAGAAGGCCGCGGCCGCGCTGGCCTGGCTGGTCGAGGAGATGGAGCAGCGTTACCAGGACATGAAGGCGTCCCGGGTGCGCCACATCAACGACTTCAACGCCAAGGTGCGCTCCGGGGAGATCACCACACCGCTGGGCAGCGAACGGGTCTACCGGCCCTACCCCTACATCCTGGCGGTCGTCGACGAGCTCGCCGACCTGATGATGACCGCCCCCCGCGACGTCGAAGACGCGATCGTGCGGATCACCCAGAAGGCCCGCGCTGCCGGCATCCATCTGGTGCTGGCCACCCAGCGGCCGTCGGTGGACGTCGTCACCGGCCTGATCAAGACCAACGTGCCGTCCCGGCTGGCGTTCGCCACCTCGTCGCTGACCGATTCCCGAGTCATCCTGGACCAGCCGGGCGCGGAGAAGCTGATCGGCATGGGCGACGGCCTGTTCCTGCCGATGGGCGCCAACAAGCCGATCCGGCTGCAGGGTGCGTTCATCTCCGACGAGGAGATCCAGGCCGTCGTCAGCGCCTGCAAGGACCAGGCCGAACCCGAGTACACCGAGGGCGTCACCGCGGTGAAGCCCAGTGGGGATCGGGCTGACGTCGACCCCGACATCGGCGACGACATGGAGGTCTTCCTGCAGGCCGTCGAGCTGGTGGTGTCCAGCCAGTTCGGCTCCACCTCGATGCTGCAGCGCAAGCTGCGGGTGGGCTTCGCCAAGGCCGGGCGGCTGATGGACCTGATGGAGACCCGCAGCATCGTCGGCCCCTCCGAGGGCTCCAAGGCCCGGCAGGTGCTGGTCAAACCGGATGAGCTGGCGGCGACGCTGATGGCCATCCGCGGTGGCGGCTCACCCGACGACGATGGCGGCGACGACGAGTTCTAGGCGGGCCGGCTACGCGCTGTGTACCAGGGTGAGCCCATGCCAGTCGCGCAGTGGCTTGCGGCGTTTGCTGCGCGCCACCAGCCGGGCCACCGCGGATTCCAGCCCGCGGGCCAGCTCGTCGACACCGGCGAACTCGAAGTCGGCCAGCACCCCGATGAAGAGGTTCCCGGCGTAACTGAGGATCGACACGCCGGTGCGAAGCTGCATCGCGATCGGTGGCACCGGCAGCACTTGAACCACGTCGCAGCCCATGATCTGCAACGGCTCCACCGGGCCGGGGACACTGGTCGCCAACGCCACGACGCCGCGCTGGGGGAACCGGCCGAGCAACCGCGCCGCCCAGGACGACAACGAGACAGGGAAGAGCCCGGCCGCCGACATGACCGCGCGCCCGGCGTAGCGCTGCCCGCCGACCTTGGCCTGCGACAGTCGGTAGCGCACGGTCAGCAGCCGCTGAACCGGGTTCGACTCCTCGATCGGCAGACTCGGCAACAGCAACGAGACCCGGTTGTCGGGCTCGGGTGCTTCCGCAGACCTCATCGATACCGGCACCAGGGTGCGCAGCGAATCGGGTTGGGGCACTTCACCGCGCCGGATCATGAAGTCGCGGTAGCTGTCGGTCAGAGCCGCCAACACCACGTCGTTGACGGTCACGCCGAAACGTTGGCAGATCTGCTGGACATCGTCGAGCGAGACCCGCGCGGCGCTATAGCGGCGCCGGCTGGTGATCGGCCCGTTCGGTGACGACGCGGCCGGTTGCAGCACACCGGCTGCGAGCTCAACGACGCCGCGCAGGTTGTAGAGCCAATGCACCGGGTTGAGGTCCAGCAGCGGTCGGCCGTGCGCCGGTCGCGCCGTATCGTGCGGCGCTCCGGCGGCCGGTGCACGGTGGTGGGTGACGCCGTTGTCCGATAGGCCGGTGAGCATGTGTGCGGTGGCGCTGGCGTCGGCAATGCAGTGGTGGACCTTCATCAGCAGCGCCCAGCGGTCACCGCTGAGCCCGCCGATCACCCAGATCTCCCACAGCGGACGGTCGCGGTCCAGCCGCCAGGACATCACGTCGGCGACCACCCCGTGTAGCTCGGCGTCCCCGCCTGGAGTCGGCACCGCGACCCGACCGATGTGGTGGGCGATGTCGAAGTGGGGGTCGTCCACCCATTCCGGTGCGCCCAGATCCAAGGCATGGCGCACCAGCCGCTGCCCGAACCGGGGGCACCCGCGCAGACGTTCGGCCAGTGTCGCCACCAGCTCGGAGTGCTCCGGCAGCGGCCCGTCCAACACCGCCAGTGTTCCGGTGGCCATGCTGACGTTGTGGTCGGAATCCTCAACGCCCAGGAAGCCGGCGTCCAAGGGGGTCAGGTGCTCGGCCATGGCTACCTCCAGTTATCTGCAACTGTCAGTATCACTATCGCTTGTCCGGGCGGTGCCGCGGCAGGGCCGGAAGTCCCCAGCTGGGCGCGCTCGACGTGCGCCGGACACGGACCGGACACGGACCGGCCACACACCAGACACCGGTGGTTTTCCCGGGCCGGGTTGTGCGCGTAATCTCGCCACGTGGATTGGGCACGACTTTTCTCTTTCGACACACCTCCGTCGGAGATCTTTATCCGCGGAACTGTCATCTACATCGCGATTTACGCATTGCTGCGGGTGGTATTGAAACGTGAGGCGGGCACCAACGGCATCACCGATCTGATCGTTGTCGTGCTGATCGCCGACGCGGCGCAGAACGGCATGGCCGGCGGCTACCGATCGATCAGCGACGGCATCCTGCTCGTCGGGGTGATCATCGGCTGGTCCTACCTGCTGAACTGGATGGCGCACCGCTGGCCGTCGGTGGCGAGGCTGCTGCGGCCGGGGCCGCTGCTGGTGATCTACGAGGGCGCGTTCCTCTACGCCAATATGCGCAAAGAGATGATCACCGAGGAGCAGGTTCGCGAGCAGGCTCGCAAACAGGGGATTGCGGACCTTTCCGTCGTCCGTGAGGGCCGGATGGAATCCGACGGGCAGTTCAGCTTTCTCGTCGGCGCGACACGCCGGATCCGCGACATGGTCGCCGACTAAAGGATCAGCAACATCCGGGTGTTGCCCAGGGTGTTCGGCTTGACGTAGCTCAGGTCCAGGAACTCGGCCACGCCGACGTCGTAGGAGCGTTGCATCTCCTCGAACACCTCGGCAGTGACCGGCGTTCCGTCGATCTCGGTGAAGCCGTGCCGGGCGAAGAACTCGGTCTCGAAGGTCAGCACGAACAGCCGCTGCAACTCGAGCTCGCGGGCGACCTGCAGCAGGCGGTCGACGATGGCGTGTCCGATACCGCGACCGGTCAGGGTCGGGTCCACCGCGATCGTGCGTACCTCGCCGAGGTCCGACCACAACACGTGCAGGGCACCGCAGCCCACCACCTGCCGATCGGCGTCTTCTGCCACCCAGAATTCCTGGACCGCCTCATACAGCGTGACCAGGTTCTTTTCCAACAGGATCTTGCCGGCGTAGATGTCCACCAACTTCTTGATCGCCGGAACATCCGAGGTGCGCGCGCGCCGAACCAGGGGCTGCCCCGCCGGTCGATCCGCCGCAAGATTCACAGCTGCACAGTATCGGTTTCTCATTTCGGGCTGGGCAACAGATAGTCTGACTGCCGTGTCGGGGCAGCCTAAAACCGGTCCAACGGTGACGCATGTCCCGGTGGTCAATCTTGCGAACGCGTTGACCGTCCTGCGGTTGGGACTTGTTCCGGTCTTCTTGCTGGCGCTGTTCGCCGAGGACGGC
The DNA here is from genome assembly GCF_019645815.1 of Mycolicibacter heraklionensis. Taxonomy (NCBI): domain Bacteria; kingdom Bacillati; phylum Actinomycetota; class Actinomycetes; order Mycobacteriales; family Mycobacteriaceae; genus Mycobacterium; species Mycobacterium heraklionense. The sequence continues at coordinate 2,991,839 of NZ_CP080997.1, read as the reverse complement.
CACGATCCGAAGACCCGTATCGCGGCGTTCGTCATCTTTGCCGTTGCCATCATCACCGACCGGCTGGACGGCACTCTGGCGCGCAACTACGGCATGGTCACCGAGTTCGGCACGCTGGCCGACCCGATCGCCGACAAGGCGCTGATCGGCGCAGCGCTGATCGGTCTGTCGATGCTGGGTGACCTGTGGTGGTGGGTGACGGTGCTGATTCTGGTCCGGGAGATCGGGATCACCCTGCTGAGGTTCGCCGTGCTGCACCGTGGCGTGATCCCAGCCAGCCGCGGCGGCAAGCTCAAGACACTGGTGCAGGCCATCGGTATCGGGCTGCTCATCTTGCCGATGGAAGGCCCCTGGCTGGTGACCGCCTGGACGGTGATGGCCGCGGCGGTGATCCTGACGGTGCTGACCGGCGTGGACTACGTGGTTTCGGCGGTCACTGACCTGCGCAGCGGATCGGGCGCAAGCTGACCCGAATGAAACCGGCGGTTCAGCGACGCTCGACGGAGGAGAGGCGAAGCTGGGACCGCCGAATGAAACCGGCGGTTCAGCGAGGCTCGACGGAGGAGAGGCGAAGCTGGGACCGCCGAATGAAACCGCCGTTTCGGGAACCCTTACGGGCGTAGCGCGCGTTGACCTTGGTGACTGTCAGATTTCCAGGGTTGACCCGTAAGGGGGAGTGCACGATGACGACATTGCTGCGGGAGTCGGTCGGCGAGGTGCTGCGCCAAGCCCGGACTGCCCAGGGCCGCACGCTGCGTGAGGTGTCGGACTCGGCGCGGGTCAGCCTCGGTTACCTCTCCGAGGTCGAACGGGGCCGCAAGGAAGCGTCCAGTGAGCTGCTCAACGCGATCTGCGCGGCGTTGCGGATCCCGTTGTCGACGGTGCTCTTCGACGCCGGAACCCGGCTTGCTCAGGCGGAGCGGGCCGAACTGAGCGCGCGGTCCGCCCGCAGCGGCGCAGTGACCCGCATCGATGCCGGCACCAAGGTGGTGATCCCGCCGATTCGTACGCTGGCATCGGTGGCCTCGGCGTGACGCGCCCGGCCTGAACACCCACCCGAGCACCGTTGACCCGATAAATTGATCACCGGTACCGGCGGTAGTGCGACAACACTGGAAAACAAGCAGACGGAGCTGACTGATGGCCAACCCGTTCGTCAAGGCGTGGAAGTACCTGATGGCGCTGTTCAACTCGAAGATCGACGAGCACGCCGATCCCAAGGTGCAGATCCAGCAGGCGATCGAAGAGGCGCAGCGCCAGCACCAGGCTCTGACCCAGCAGGCCGCGCAGGTGATCGGCAACCAGCGGCAGTTGGAGATGCGGCTGAACCGGCAACTGGCCGACATCGAGAAGCTTCAGGTCAACGTGCGCCAGGCCCTGACCTTGGCCGACCAGGCCACGGCCGCCGGGGACGCCGCGAAAGCCACCGAGTACACCAACGCCGCGGAGGCGTTCGCGGCCCAGCTGGTCACCGCCGAACAGAGCGTCGAAGACCTCAAGGCGCTGCACGACCAGGCGCTGTCGGCGGCGATGCAGGCCAAGAAGGCCGTCGAGCAGAACGCCATGGTGTTGCAGCAGAAGATCGCCGAGCGCACCAAACTGCTCAGCCAACTCGAGCAGGCCAAGATGCAGGAGCAGGTCAGCGCCTCACTGCGCTCGATGAGCGAGATCGCCGCTCCCGGAACCACTCCCAGCCTCGACGAGGTGCGTGACAAGATCGAACGGCGCTACGCCAACGCGATCGGAGCGGCCGAGCTGGCGCAGGGTTCGGTGCAGGGCCGGATGCTCGAGGTCGAGCAGGCCGGTGTGCAGATGGCCGGCCACTCCCGGCTGGAGCAGATCCGGGCGTCCATGAGGGGCGAGTCGCTGCCCGCGGGTGGAGCCGCCACCGCCCCCGGCCAGGCCACCCCGGCCACTCCGCAGTCCGGCGCCAATCCCACTCCCGAGAACCCGCTGGGACGCTAGTCAGGTGGCCGCCGTGCTCCGAGGCAGCGCTCGGCACCCACTGCTGCAGCGCGCCGTAGACCGTGCCAGCGAGGCTGCCGACATCCTCGCCGACAAGCTGGGTGCGATCGCCGACCCGCGGGCCAGGATGCTGCGCAAGCGCCGGTGGGCGCTGCGGCTGGGCCTGTTCTTCGCTGCCACCTGCGGATTCTGGACGCTGGTGACGGCCGTGCTGGCATCGTGGTCGACGCCGGTGTGGGTGCTGCTGATCACCGGGCTGGTGGCCGCGGGGGCGGCGGCGCCGGCGACGCTGTTGTTGCTGCGCTACCGCTGGCTGCGCGCGGCGCCGTTGCCGGCCGTGCGGTCCACCGCCGCGCGGCGCCTGCCGCCGCCCGGCTCGGCGGCACGACCGGCGATGTACGCCCTGGGCGCCTCCGAGCGCGGGATGATCTCGCTGCTGGGCGTGCTCGAGCGCGGCCGGCTGCTGCCCGCCGACGAGATCACCGAACTGACGGCCGCGGTCAACCGCGCCGCGTCGACCATGGCCGCCACCGCGGCTGAGGTGGTGTCCATGGAGCGCGCCGTGCAGCACAGCGCCCAGTCACGTCAGTACCTGGTGCCGACCATTAACGCGTTCACCGCTCAGCTCAGTGCCGGTGTTCGCCAGTACAACGAGATGGTCACCGCCGCAGCGCAATTGGTGGCCTCGGCCAACGACGGCGCGTCGACGTCTACCGGCGATCCGGCGAACTCTCCGATGTCGCAGCGGCGCTACCGTGAGGAGCTGGTCGGCGCGACCGAGAAGATGCTGGGCTGGGCGCAGGCATTCGACGAACTGGCTGAGTTGCCGCGGGTCGTCTAGATATCGTCGCTGCGCTGATCGACCGATTCCGGCCGCGGACCGTAGCGTTCGACGTAGGACCGGTGAATGTGGGCGTCGCGCTGGCGCTTGCGTGCGTTGGCCAGCTCCGGGTCCAGACCGTGCATCCGCAGCATGTGCGTGCGCCATACCTTGTTGAGCGCGTGCGCGAACAGAATCACCATGAACCAGATCGGAAACGTCATGCTGAAACGCGTCATGAAGTCTGTCGGAAAGAACCAGAACGGGATCAGGATGAGCGTCGTCGGCACGGCGGCGCGCAGGATCATCCGGACCGTGGCACCCGGGCCGGCCAGGTCGTTGCGGACCCAGTCCAGCAGCTCTGGGGGCAACGGGCGTCCGTAGCAGTACCGGAGGTACTGGATCGGGCTTGGGCGCGCAGGCTTCGGACTTTGACGCACAGAGCTGACCCTAGAACGTCGGTCGCAGCGCCGGGAACACGGTGGCCGCGACCGCCCGCAGCGTCGCCTTGAACATGTCGAAGAAGTCGAAGTAGTCGCGCCACAACGTGATACGTCCGTGGTGGACCTCGAAGACCCCGCACACCCAGAACTGCAGCCGCAGCGGTCCGAATGTCAGCGCGTCGGTGCGCTCGGTGAGCACCGCCGAGCCGTCGGCGGCGATGCGGTGGGTCTTCACGTCGAATGTCCCCCGGCCAGACAAGCGCCGGAACACCGCGACGGTGGCGCTGCGGCCGTAGATGGTCGGCATCCCGACGTTCTGGTACACCACGTCCTCGGCGAGTGCCGCGGCCGCCGTGTCGAGATCGTCGTCGCGCAGGGCGTCGAGGAAGGTCTCTACGGTGCGGATGTTGGCGGCGGCCTCGACAGCGCTGGGCTGGCCAGTCAGTTCGGTCATGCCTGCCACCCTAGGCCTGTGGGGCTGTGGCACGGTAGGCCGATGCGAGTCGTAGTGGTAGCCGGCCCAGATCCCGGTCACGCGTTCCCGGCGATCGCGCTGTGCAAGCGCTTCGTGGCGGCCGGGGACACGCCGACGCTGCTGACCGGGGTGCAGTGGCTCGACACCGCGCGTGCTGCCGGGGTGGACGCCGCGGAGCTGCTGGGACTCGATCCCACCGCGGCCGATGACGACGCGGACGACGGGGCAAAGCTGCATCACCGCGCGGCGCGGATGGCGGTGCAGAACCGCGATCAGCTGAGGGCTCTGGCGCCCGATCTGGTGGTCTCCGACGTGATCACGGCCTGTGGGGGAATGGCCGCCGAGCTGCTCGGCATCGGCTGGGTCGAACTCAGCCCGCACCCGCTGTACCTGCCGTCGAAGGGACTGCCGCCGATCGGCAGCGGGCTGGCGCCGGGAACCGGGGTGCGCGGCCGGCTGCGGGATGCGGTGATGCGCTCGCTGACGGCACGCTCGGTGCGCAGCGGTCTGCGCCAGCGCGCCGAGGCGCGGGTCGGTATCGGCCTGCCGGGTCACGACCCCGGGCCGCTGCGGCGCCTGATCGCCACCCTGCCCGCACTCGAGGTGCCGCGGCCGGACTGGCCCGCCGAGGCCGTCGTCGTCGGGCCGCTGCACTTCGAGCCCACCGAACAGGTGCTGGCCGTGCCGCCGGGTTCCGGCCCGCTGGTGGTGGTGGCGCCGTCCACCGCATCGACCGGGGCCGCCGGGCTGGCCGAGCTCGCCCTGGAGCATCTGGTGCCCGGTGCCGGACTGCCCGACGGCGCCCGGCTGGCGGTGTCGCGCCTGGGTGGCCCGCCGCTGGAGCTGCCGTCGTGGGCCGTCGCCGGGCTGGGTCGCCAGGACGAACTGTTGACGCACGCCGATGTGGTGGTCTGCGGCGGCGGGCACGGGATGGTGGCCAAGACGCTGCTGAGCGGGGTGCCGCTGGTGGTGGTGCCCGGTGGCGGCGATCAGTGGGAGATCGCCAATCGCGTGGTGCGCCAGGGCAGCGGGCGGCTGATCCGGCCGTTGACCGGGCCGGCCCTGGCCGAGGCGGTGGGCGCCGTCTTGGCGTCGCCGAGCTACCGCGACGCCGCGCGGCGGGCCGCAAGCACTGCCACCGACGTCGCGGATCCGGTACGGGTGTGCCACGACGCACTGTCGGGCACTGGGTAGGTTGGGTGAGTGCGCCTGACCGAATTCCACGAACGGGTCACGGCGCGTTTCGGTGCCGCTTACGGCACCTCGGTGCTGGCAGACCACGTGCTGGCCGCGGTGGGCGGACGCACCGCGGCGCAGGCCATCGAGGACGGTGTGGAGCCGCGTGATGTCTGGTGGGCGCTGTGTTCCGACTTCGACGTGCCGCGCGATCAGTGGTGAGGCTGATCGCTGCGCGCCACGATGCTGCGGACCAGGGCGACGGACAGGTCTGAGCAGACCGCGGCCAGTTCGGTCGTGCTCTCGACCGGGTTCGCGAGCCAGGTTTCGATGATCTGGTTGACGCCGCCGACGATGAACAGCGCACCGCGGCGTAACTCCTCGGGCGCGAGGTCCTGACCGTCGAGAACTCCCGGGGCATGTTCGACGATGGCGTCGGTGATCATGTCGAGGATGCCCGCACGATGCTCGTTGAGCCCCGGGATCGCGGACAGGTCGCTGGTGGCGATGCGGTGGATGCAGGGGTCGGCGGCGATGAGGTCGAGAAAGGCCGTCAGCGCGGACCGGAGTTTGTCCGAGAGCGTGCCGGGGTCGCCGACGCCGGCGGTGACCATCGCTTCGAGCAGCTGGTCGCGGACGTCGTCGGAGACCGCAAAGAACAGCGCGTCCCGACTGGGAAACTGCTCGTAGAAATAGCGCGGGGTGAGCCCCGCGGCCGTGCACACGCCGCGGACCGTGACCTCGCCGATGCCCGATTCGCCCCAGATCTGGCGGCCGGCAGCCAGCAGCTTGCTACGGCGCTCGGCGCGGCGGTCCACCGCGCTGATGCCGCCGTAGTCACGCACCACCTCAGGGCGTTTCATTGACATCACCCTACTCGCGGCCCTAAATTCGGAATACGGATGTTATCCAAAATAGCTGGAGGCCGCCCGATGAACGCACCCGCACCGGTCATCCCTACCCGCCATCCGGTGAGCCCGGGCCCGATTCCGTCCGGTATTCGGATGATCGCGACGGCGATGGGTATCGCCAAGCCCACGGCCGAGCAGTGGGATCGGATCGGTGCTGCGCTGACCGTCGGCGACGAGCCGATGGCGCGGCTGGTCGAGTGGATGTCGAGTGCCGGCACCAACGAGACCCGCCCGATCTTCGAGCGGGTACTTGCCGACGGCCTGGCCGCCGTGCCGGACGCGCCCGAGCCGCTGCGGGAGTTCTTCGGCGAGTTCGAGCCGATCCCGGACTGGGTGGATCTGGACCGGGTGCGACGCGGCCAGCGGGTGCTGTGCCGGGGCGGCGCCGACGGCACCTACATCGCGCGGGACGTCTCGTTCCTGGGCGGCTACCAGTTCTCCTCGTTCAACCAGACCCTGCTGCGCACCGGTGTGCTGGAGAAGGGCTCGAACAAGCGATTCGCCGAGACCCTGCAATGGGCACTGGACATCACCGCCGAAGGGGGCCTGGACCCGCTCGGCGTGGGCTATCAGGCCACCATCCGGGTGCGTCTGATCCACGAGTACGTCCGCCGGCACGTGGCCGCGCTGCCGGACTGGCGCGCTGACGAATGGGGCCTGCCGGTCAACCAGACCGACATGGCCGCCACCCTGGTGGGAGCCCTGATCGCGCCACCCATCGGCGGGGTGGGATTCGGACTGCTGCTGTCTCGGCGCGACTGTGACGACATCGCGCATATGGCCCGCTATGTCGGCTGGCTGATGGGGCTTCAAGACGAGTGGCTGCCCCGCAACTTCCGGGACGGGGTGCGCATCCTCTACCACACCCTCGGTGCGCTCTCGAGACCCGACGAGACCACCAGGCAGCTGGCGGTGCCGATGGCCGACGACCCGCTGGCCTGGCATTACCGCCGATTGCCCGGATTGCGTCGGCGCATCGCGCGAGCTCAGCATCTGTCGGTGACGAGCGGCTTTCTGGGGCCGCGGACGATGCGCGAGCTGGGTCTGCCGCCCTACGTGCCGCCGTGGTACCAGTTGGTGCGTATGCCGGTCAACCTGGTCCGCAGCGCGGCCCTGCTGCTGCCGGGTGGGGCGCGGCGCGCGGCCGTTCGCGGCCGGCGCGAGCAGGAGGCGTTCATGCGCACCATGATGGGTGCCGACGACACCACCATCGGAGCTTCCGCGCACGTCATGGCGGTGGCCTAACCTCGCGTGGAAAGTCGGCACGCCGACACGCCGCGTGTCTGACTTGATTCGAACATTCGTTCGCCTACTGTGGAAGCAGTTCGTTCGGCCTGACGGGTCTGTCAGACCCCGTCGCTAGCGTCACGGCCAACCGACCGAGAACCGGTCAACCGAACTACCGAACCACAGGAGAGGCATCATGGCGCAAGCGCCCGATCGCGAAAAAGCACTCGAACTGGCGATGGCCCAGATCGACAAGAACTTCGGCAAAGGCTCGGTGATGCGCCTCGGGGACGAGGTGCGTCAGCCGATCTCGGTCATCCCGACCGGCTCGATCGCCCTGGACGTGGCTCTGGGCATCGGCGGCCTGCCCCGGGGCCGGGTCGTCGAGATCTACGGCCCGGAGTCCTCCGGCAAGACCACCGTGGCGCTGCACGCGGTGGCCAACGCCCAGGCGGCCGGCGGGATCGCGGCGTTCATCGACGCCGAGCACGCACTGGATCCCGAATACGCCAAGAAGCTCGGCGTGGACACCGATTCGCTGCTGGTGTCCCAGCCCGACACCGGCGAGCAGGCGCTGGAGATCGCCGACACGCTGATCCGCTCCGGCGCACTGGACATCCTGGTCATCGACTCGGTGGCCGCCCTGGTGCCGCGCGCGGAGATCGAAGGCGAGATGGGGGACAGCCACGTCGGCCTGCAGGCCCGGCTGATGAGCCAGGCGCTGCGCAAGATGACCGGCGCGCTGAACAATTCGGGCACCACCGCCATCTTCATCAACCAGCTGCGGGAGAAGATCGGGGTGATGTTCGGGTGCATGAACTACAGCACCCGCGTGACTCTCGCCGACGGAACGACAGAGAAGATCGGCAAGATCGTCAACAACAAGATGGACGTCGAGGTGCTGTCCTACGACCCCGACACCGATCGCGTGGTTCCGCGCAAGGTGGTCAACTGGTTCGACAACGGACCCACCGAGCAGTTCTTGCAGTTCACGGTTGAGAAGTCCGGTGGGAACGGCAAATCGCAGTTCGCCGCGACGTCCAACCACCTCATTCGCACTCCGGGGGGCTGGACCGAAGCCGGTGAGATCATCGCCGGCGACCGGGTTCTGACCGCGGAACCGCACCTGCTCAGCGACCAGCAATTCCAGGTTGTGCTTGGTTCGCTGATGGGCGATGGGAGCCTCTCGCCCAATCGACGCGACCGCAACGGCGTCCGGTTCCGGCTGGGGCACGGCGCCAAGCAGATCGAGTACCTGCAGTGGAAGACCGCGCTGATGGGCAACATCGGCCACTCGGTGCGGGAGAACGCCAAGGGGGCGACTTTCGTCGACTTCAAGCCACTGCCCGAGCTGGGGGAATTACAGCGCGCGGTGTATCTCGGGGACGGCAAGAAGTTCCTCTCCGAGGACTATCTCAAGGCGCTCACTCCGCTGGCGCTGGCCATCTGGTATATGGACGACGGTTCATTCTCCCTGCGTTCCAAGGGATTGCAGGAACGCACCGCCGGCGGCAGCGGGCGCATCGAGATCTGCGTCGAGGCGATGACGGAAGGCACCCGGACCCGGTTGTGCGACTATCTGCGCGACACCCATGGCCTGGATGTGCGCCTGCGTTCGTCGGGCTCGGCAGGTAAAGCGGTGCTGGTGTTCTCGACTGCGGCGACCACCCAGTTCCAGGAGATGGTGGCGCCTTACATGGCCCCGTCGATGGAGTACAAGCTGTTGCCGCGATTCCGGGGTCAAAGTGCCGTGACACCGCAGTTCATCGAGCCCACCCAACGGCTGGTGCCGTCTCGGGTGCTGGATGTGCACGTCAAACCGCCCACTCGCTCGATGCACCGCTTCGACATCGAAGTGGAGGGCAATCACAATTACTTCGTCGACGGGGTGATGGTGCACAACTCGCCCGAAACCACCACGGGTGGAAAGGCTTTGAAGTTCTACGCCTCGGTGCGCCTGGATGTTCGGCGGATCGAGACCCTCAAGGACGGCACCGACGCGGTCGGCAACCGCACCCGGGTCAAGGTGGTCAAGAACAAGGTCTCGCCGCCGTTCAAGCAGGCTGAGTTCGACATCCTCTACGGCCGGGGCATCAGCCGTGAGGGCTCACTGATCGACATGGGTGTGGACCAGGGCTTCATCCGTAAGTCCGGCTCCTGGTTCACCTACGACGGCGAACAGCTGGGGCAGGGCAAGGAGAACGCCCGCAACTACCTGCTGACCAACGTCGACGTGGCCAACGAGATCGAGAAGAAGATCAAGGAGAAGCTCGGTATCGGCGCCGTGCTGACCGATGAGCTGGCCGATGAAGTCCTGCCCGCCCCCGTCGACTTCTGAGCCGGTCGAGGCAGCAGGGCCCAAACGCGAGGAGCAGGCGAAGTCACTGTGCCTTCGCCTGCTCACCGCCCGGGCCCGCACCCGCGCCGAGCTCGCCGGCCAGCTGGCCCAGCGCGGCTACCCCGACGACGTCAGTGACCGGGTGCTGGACCGGCTGGCCACCGCCGGCTTGATCGATGACGCCGATTTCGCCGAACAATGGGTGCGGTCCCGGCGCGAGCACGCGGGCAAAGGGCGCAAGGCGCTGGCCGCCGAGCTGCGCACCAAAGGCGTCGACGAGGACGTGATCGCCGGAGCGCTGGACGGCATCGACGCCGCCGCCGAGCGTGACCGGGCCGAGCAACTGGTGCATGCCAAGCTTCGCCGGGAGACGCTCGGCGACGACGACGTGAAGATCACCCGCCGGCTGGTGGCTATGCTCGCCCGGCGCGGTTACAGCCCGTCGATGTCCTATGACGTGGTCAGCACCGAATTGGCCGCTGAACGAGAACGTCGCCGGGTGTGAGGGGTCTCCGCTAGGCGTCTTCCTCGGCCTCGGCTGCTTCGGCCTCGTCCTTGCCGGTGAAGGCTTCCCGGGTCCGCTCCACGGCGTGCGTGGCGATCTCCATGGAGTCCGCGACGATCGCGTTCACGCCGCCGGAGACGTCGCCGCGAATGATGTCGCTGGCGTCCTCGACGATGTCCGAGGCCTTCTCTACGGCGTGAGCGGCGATGTCGCGTGCGGCGTTGAATGCGTCCTTGGGGGTGATGGCCATCCGAGTCTCCTGTCGTAGCTGTCGAGTCTGACTCTAGACGCCGGGCACCGTGCGCGCAGTGTCTAAACGACCCGGGCGCCGGGGGTGCCCTCCGGCTCGATTGTGGCCGCCTCCAAGGCGGAGTGGCGGGCCCGGCGCAGCCGGCGCTCCAGCCCGATGGCGCCGGCCGACAGCACCAGGTTTCCGCTGATCATCAGTGCCGCGATCACCAGCAGTGCGGGCAGGTAATTGCTGTACTGGGAGCCGACGACGGTGCCTTGGCGCACCATCTCGACAAACGTGATCTGGTAACCGATGGCGGTGTCCTTGAGCACCACCACCAGTTGCGAGACCAGCACCGGCAGCATTGCGGTGACGGCCTGCGGCAGCAGGACCAGCCGCATCGACTGGCCCCAGCCCAGCCCCAGTGCGGCGGCCGCCTCGCCCTGCCCGCCGGGCAGGGCGTTCACTCCGGCTCGCACGATCTCGGCGATGACGGCTCCGTTGTAGAGGGTCAGGCCGGTGACCACCCCGGCCAGTGCGATCTGCTGCGGCGGGAATGCGTTGAGCAGGCCATAGACGAAGTAGGCGAAGATCATCATGATCAGCACGGGAATCGCCCGGAAGAATTCCACCACCACCGCACAACTCCAGCGAACCGGCCTGGCCTGCGACAGCCGGCCGACTCCGAGGCCGACCCCGAGGATCAGCGCGAGACCGATGGACCAGGCCGCCGCGGTCAGCGTGCCCACCACCCCGGGCAGCACATAGGTCCGCCACAGGTCCGCGGTCAGAAACGGCGTCCACTTCTCCGCGGCCAGTTGGCCTTTGGCTGACATCCGCGAGTACAGCACCCAGCCCAGCAGTCCGGCCGCCAGGACCGTCGCCACTGACATGGCGCGGTAGCGGGCGCGGGCCCGCGGCCCCGGAGTGTCGAACAGCACCGTCGCGCGGGGTGCGGGCCTCACCGCGACACCGCCCAGCGCCGGCCCAGATATCCGAACAACAGGCCCAGCGGCAGGGTGAGCACGACGAAGCCGGCGGCGAACACCGCACCCACCCCGAGCAACGCCGCGGTGTTCTCGGTCATCGACTTCATCAGCAGCGCCGCCTCGGCGACCCCGATCGCTGAGGCCAGCGTGGTGTTTTTCGTCAACGCGATCAGCACCGAGCCCAGCGGGATGATCACAGCCCGAAAAGCCTGGGGAAGCAAGATGATCCGCAGATTCTGGGTGAAGCTCAGTCCCAGCGAGCGGGCGGCCTCGGCCTGCCCGATCCCCACGGTGTTGACACCGGAGCGCACCGCCTCGCAGACGAATGATGCCGTGTACACGCTCAGCCCGAGCACCGCCAGCCGAAAGTTGCTGTCGTCGATCGACGTTGGCGACTGCGGGTCGGTCAGGGTGACTCCCAGTGTCTGGGCCAGGCCGAACGAGCACAGCAGCAACAGCAGGGTCAGCGGGGTGTTGCGCACCAGATGGACGTAGCCGCCGCCGAGCCACCGCAGCACCGGCACCGGAGCCAGTCGCATCGCAGCCAATCCGGTGCCCAAGACCAGCGCGAGAGTGCCGGACAACACCGCCAACTCGACAGTGACGGTGAAGGATTGGAGGATCTGGCCCCGATACTCGTCGAACATCATCGGCTGATCGGGGGAGGCTCGGGCACCGCGAACCCGGCGGGGCCGAAGTTGTCCACGAACGCCGCCCGCCACGAACCGTCGCGTTCCATCTCTTCGAGGGCGTCGTTGATCCGCTGCCGCAACCCGTCGTTGCCCTTTTGCACGCCTATCCCGTAGAGCTCTTCGGAAAATCGCTCGCCCACCAGCTTGAAGGCTCCGGGGCTCTGGGCGGCGTAGCCGGCCAGGATCACATCATCGGTGGTCACCGCGTCGATCGCACCGTTGCGCAGGGCCTCCACACAAGCCGAGTAGGTGTCGTAGCGCTGCAGCTGCACGCCCGGGTAGCGGTCCTTGATCCGCTGGGCCGGGGTCGAGCCCGACACCGAACACAGTTTCTTGTGTCGCTGCAGCGACGCGGTACCGGCGATGTCGGTGTTGTCGGCGCGCACCAACAGCGACTGCCCGGTCAGCAGGTAGGGACCGGCGAAGTCGACCTTCTGGCGCCGGGAATCGGTGATCGAATAGGTGGCCACCAGGAAATCGACCTGGCCGTTGCGCAGCAGCATCTCGCGCTGGCCGGACGGGGCTTCGATCCAGGTGATGCGGTCGGGCGGGTAACCCAGCCGGGCTGCCACGTAGCGGGCCACGTCGACATCGAATCCGCTGAGCGTGCCGTCGGGCCTCTTGACGCTCAATCCGGGCTGGTCGAACTTGACGCCGACGGTGATCTTGCCGCTGTCATGGGGCGCACACGCACCGCAGAGCGCAGCCAGTGCCGACGCCAGAAGTGACGCCAGAAGTACGGCACAGACCCGTGCCAGCACGTGCAGGGTTCGCGCCGTCAGCATCAGTGGTCGAGGACCTTGGCGAGAAAGTCTTGGGCGCGTGCGGATTTCGGAGCGCCGAAGAACTCCGCGGGGGCGGATTCCTCGACGATGGCACCGTCGGCCATGAACACCACCCGATCGGCTGCGCGGCGGGCGAAGCCCATTTCGTGGGTGACCACCACCATGGTCATCCCGTCGTCGGCCAGCGTGGTCATCACATCGAGCACTTCGCTGATCATCTCCGGGTCCAGGGCGCTGGTCGGCTCGTCGAACAGCATCACTTTCGGGTTCATCGCCAGTGAACGTGCGATCGCCACCCGCTGCTGCTGTCCGCCGGACAACTGGGCCGGGTGTTTGCCGGCCTGATCGGCCACCCCGACCCGCTCCAGCAGGGCCATCGCCTGGCGCTGCGCCTGGACCCGGGACATCTTGTGCACCTTCATCGGTGCCAGTGTGACGTTGTCCAGGATGGTCTTGTGCGGAAACAGGTTGAACGACTGGAACACCATGCCGACCTGGGCCCGCAGCCGGGCCAGCGCCGCGCCTTCAGCCGGCAGCGGCTGCCCGTCGACGGCTATCGCGCCGGAGTCGACGACTTCGAGTCGGTTGATGGTGCGGCACAGGGTGGACTTGCCCGAGCCCGACGGGCCGAGGATCGCCACCACCTCGCCGCGGGCGACCTCGAGGTTGATGTCTTTGAGCACATGCAGGCCGCCGAAGTACTTGTTGACGTCTCGGATGGCGATCATCGGCACCGGATCCGGTCCGCCGCTGGTCATGGGATCTGACCCTACCCAGGAAGCCACCGCGGAGACGCCGCTATCGGCCGGGTCACTCCCACCGACTCGGGCGTCACCCGCCGCCGTACCATAGACCGGGTGAGTTCGCCGGCGATTTCCGAACAGATGCGCACCTACGAGGTGCGTACCTACGGCTGTCAGATGAATGTTCACGACTCCGAACGCATTGCCGGCATGCTGGAGGCGGCCGGTTACCGCCGCGCCTCCGCCGACGCCGACGCCGACCTGGTGGTGTTCAACACCTGCGCGGTGCGGGAGAACGCCGACAACAAGCTCTACGGCAACCTGAGCCACCTGGCCCCCAACAAGCGCAGCAACCCCGACATGCAGATCGCTGTCGGCGGCTGCCTGGCGCAAAAAGACAAGGACAGCGTGCTGAGTCGCGCGCCGTGGGTGGACGTCGTCTTCGGCACCCACAACCTGGGGTCGTTGCCGGCGCTGCTGGAGCGTGCCCGGCACAACCGGAGCGCCCAGGTCGAGATCGTCGAATCGCTGCGGGAGTTCCCGTCGTCGCTGCCCGCCGCCCGGGACTCGGCCTATTCAGCCTGGGTGTCCATCTCCGTCGGCTGCAACAACAGCTGCACCTTCTGCATCGTGCCGTCGCTGCGTGGCCGCGAGGTGGACCGCAGCCCCGACGACATCCTCGCCGAAGTACGGGCGCTGGCCGCCGAAGGCGTCCTGGAGGTGACCCTGCTGGGCCAGAACGTCAACGCTTACGGTGTCTCGTTCGCCGACCCGGACCTGCCGCGCGACCGCGGTGCGTTCGCGTCGCTGCTGCGGGCCTGCGGGGACATCGACGGCCTGGAGCGGGTCCGCTTCACCTCCCCGCATCCCGCCGAGTTCACCGACGACGTCATCGAGGCGATGGCGCAGACCCCGAACGTCTGTCCCACACTGCACATGCCGCTGCAGTCCGGCTCGGACCGGGTGCTGCGGGCGATGCGCCGCTCCTACCGGGCCGAGCGCTACCTGGGCATCCTCGACCGGGTCCGGGCCGCCATCCCGGACGCGGCCATCACCACCGACCTGATCGTCGGGTTCCCCGGTGAGACCGAGCAGGACTTCGCCGAGACCCTCGAGGTGGTGGCCGCGGCCCGGTTCTCGGCCGCGTTCACCTTCCAGTACTCCAAGCGGCCCGGAACCCCGGCCGCCGAGCTTCCCGATCAACTGCCCAAAGAGGTTGTCCAGCAACGCTACGACCGGCTGATCGAGCTGCAGGAACAGATCTCGTGGGACGAGAATCGGGCCCAGATCGGGCGCACCGTCGAACTGCTGGTGGCGGTCGGTGAGGGCCGCAAGGACGCCCAGACGGCGCGGATGAGCGGCCGAGCGCGCGACGGCCGGCTGGTGCACTTCGCTCCGGGAACCGCGCAGGTGCGTCCCGGCGACGTGGTGACCACGACGGTGACCGGTGCGGCGCCGCACCATCTGCTGGCCGACGGCGCTCTGCTGAGCCACCGGCGCACCAGGGCCGGTGACAGTCATGCCCAACCAGCGCCCGGTGTCGGACTGGGCATGCCCAAGATGCCGGAGGTGGCGCGATGAGCGGCCGCGGGGACAACCAGCACGACTTGGAGGCCTACCGCGCCGACATGGAAGCCGCCGAACGGCGCGTCGCCGGGGAAATCGACCCCGGCGGCCGAGGGCTGGTCGTCGCGATCTGCGTATTCGTGCTGCTGGGGTCGTTCCTGTTGCCGCACACCGGCTCGGTCCGCGGCTGGGACGTCCTGTTCCCCGGCGACGGCACCGACGAAGCCCTGGTGACGCTGCCGTCGCAGCTGTTCATGTGGTTGGCGTTGGTGTTCGGGGTGGGGTTTTCGCTGCTGGCCTTGGTGACCCGGCGCTGGACGGTGGCCTGGGTGGCGCTGGCGGGCTCGGCGGTGGCCAGCGCCGTGGGGCTGCTGGCCGTGTGGGCCCGGCAAACCGCCGTACAAGGCCACCCGGGCCCGGGCTTCGGACTGATCCTGGCCTGGATCACGCTGATCGTGCTGACGTTTCACTGGGCGCGCGTGGTCTGGTCACGCACCGCGCTGCAGCTCGCCGCCGAGGCCGAGCGCAGGCAGAGCACCGCGCAGCTGCAGTCACGAAACCTGTTGGACGACCTCAGCCGTCCCGAGGACCAGCCGCCGGGCGAGTAGGCCCGTCCTCGGCACGGCTTGATCAGCGTCGGGGCACGTCTCCGCGCCAGGCACCGGTTTCGGCGGGCTGGTTCTCGATGAAGTCCTTGAACCGCTTGAGATCCGCATGGACCCGGTGGTCGAGGATGTTCAGCTTGTCGGCCACGTTCTCCAGGACGCCATCGGGGTCGATGTCCATCTGAGTGGTCACCCGGGTGGTGCCGTCATCGATCTTGTGGAACGTGACCACGCCGCCGTGGCTCGGCCCGGTGTCGGATCGCCACGCGACCCGTTCTTCGGGATGTTGCTCGGTGATGGTCGCGTCGAACTCGCGCGACGCGGGACCCACCTTGATCTTCCAGTGCAAGTGGGTGGGGTCGCGCTGTTGTACCTGTTCGACGCCCTCCATGAACTTCGGGAACGACTCGAACTGCGTCCACTGGTTGTAGACCGTCCGGATTGGGCGCTTGACGTCGAGTGCTGCGGTGATATTGCTCATCTGCCACCTCCAGTGAGTTGGTTGTTGCCGTCACTGGGGGTGGTAGCCCGAGGTCGCCGATGCTCAAACATCGGCCGGTCGTCAGCGCCGGTTGAGCGCCTGCTCGGCGGCCTGGGCCCATTGCCGCCACTGCTCGGCGTTGGCGCTGGCCTCGGCGGCCTCCTTGGCGCGGCCCGCAGCCTGTGCCTTGAGTGCCTGACGTTCGAACTGTTCGGCGCGGATACGGAACTGCGCGGCCCGCGCTTCGGCTTCGGGGTCCACCACGGCTGCCTCGGCGGCGGCACCGGCGTCGCGCACCTTTTTCTCCACCGCCCGCAGTCGCCGTTCCAGCTCGGCGGAACGTTCCCGGGGCGCCTTGCCGAGGGCATCCCACTTGGTGACGATCGAGCGCAGGGCGGCACGCGCGGCGTTCTGGTTGGACGGGTCGATCCGCTCCGCCTCGGCCAGCAGGGCCTCCTTGGCGGTGGCATTGGCTTCCAGCTCGGCGTCACGTTCGGCGTTCGCGGCGTTCCGGGCGGAGAAGAACGTGTCCTGGGCGGCCTTGAACCGCTGCCACAGTGCCTCGTCGACGTCCTTCGAGGCCCGCCCGGTCGTCTTCCAGGTGGCGAGCAGCTGCCGGAACGTGGCGCTGGTCGCTGCCCAGTCGGTGGAACCGGACAGTTCTTCGGCGCGCTTGCACAGCCGTTCCTTCTCCTCGCGCGCCCCGGCCCGGCCGCGGTCGAGGTCGGCGAAGTGCGAGCCGCGCCGCCGGTTGAAGCCGTCCCGCGCCGCGGCGTAGCGCTTCCACAGCGCGTCATCGACCTTGCGGTCCAGGCCGGTGATCGTGCGCCACTCGTCGAGAATGGCCCGCAGCCGGTCGCCGGTGGCCTTCCACTGCGTCGAGTTCGCGGCCAATTCCTCGGCTTCGGCCGCCAGCGCCTCCTTGCGTGCGGTCGCCGCCGCCCGCTGCTCATCGCGCTGCGCGCGCCCGGCTGCGGCGACGGTGTCGGCGTGGTCGCTGACCGCCGCGATCCGCGCCGCCAGCGCCTCGATGTCACCGAGCACGCTGGCCGTCGGCAACTGCTCGGCCAGTGCCGCCGCGGATGCCTTGATCTTGCGGGCGTCACCGCTGCCGGATGTCAACCGCTCCTCGAGCAGGGTCACTTCGGTGCTCAGGTCGTCGTAGCGGCGGCCGAAGTGGGCGAACGCGGCCTCAGGGTCACCGGCCTGCCAGGAGCCGATCTGCCGCTCGCCGGTCGAGGTGATGAGCCACACCGTGCCGTCATCGTCGACCCGCCCGAATCGATGCGGATCAGCGGTGCGCGGCCCGATGACGACCGGGGCAGGCCGGGCACCCGGTTTGGGTCCGGGGCGGGGCCCTGGACGCGGACCCGGGCGTGGGGCGGGGGCGGACGAACCGCTGTCAGTGGTCATCGCTGTCGTCACCTAACCCTTCGCGGGATAACCCGCGCATCTGCCGCGCACCGCGGCGCCTTCGATCTGCCTAGAAGCATTCAAGAGTATTGAAGCAGTTGCCCGCCACACTGCGCCGCCAACTCGGCGGTTCAGCGAGGCTCGACGGAGGAGAGGCGAAGCTGGGACCGCCGCATGAGCACCGCGGTTCAGCGAGGCTCGACGGAGGAGAGGCGAAGCTGGGACCGCCGCATGAGCACCGCGGTTCAGCGAGGCTCGACGGAGGAGAGGCGAAGCTGGGACCGCCGCATGAGCACCGCGGTTCAGCGAGGCTCGACGGAGGAGGGGCGAAGCTGGGAGCGCCGCTTGGACTGGGCGGTTCAGCGAGGCTCGACGGAGGAGAGGCGAAGCTGGGACCGCCGCATGAGCCGGGCGGTAGCCTGTCCGATCGCCACCGGTGTAATCCGCGGCACCCGCAGACTCCCGAGGAGGCCGGCAATGGCGAAAGAGACCGTCGCCGTGCTGCTTGCACTGGGGGCGGCGCTGTTCAGCGCGATCAGCGACGTGATCCAGCAGCGCAGCGCCCACCGGGTTGGTGACCAGGGGATCGGAGCCGCAGCGCTGTTCGCCCGGCTGTTGACCGACCGGCGGTGGTGGGTCGGCACCATGTCAGGCCTGGTGGGTTTGGGTCTGCAGGCCGTGGCTCTGGGACTCGGGTCGGTACTGCTGGTGGAGTCGGTGCTCGTCACGTCGCTGTTGTTCGCGCTGCCGCTCGGGGCCCGCCAAGCCGGTCGCCGCCTGGGGCGTTCGGTCTGGCTGTGGTCGGCGCTGCTGGTGGCGGCCGAGTCCATCATCATCACCGTCGGTCATCCCACTGCCGGACAGGCTCGGGCCTCGCTGGAGTCCTGGGTCTGGGTCATCGCGGTGCTGGCGCCGACCGTGTTGCTGTGCCTGATCGGGGCGCGGGCCTACGCGGGACGCGCGGCGGCGGCCGTGCTGCTGGCGGCGGTGTCGGCGATCTCGTGGGGCATCTTCGCGGTGCTGACCAAGGGAGTGGTCGACTTGATCGGCCACGGCCCGCGCGCGTTGCTCGCGGCACCGGAGCTGTACGCATGGGGAGCCGTCGCCCTGGCCGGCGCGGTATATCAGCAATCGTCGTTTCGGGCCGGCTCCCTGACAGCCTCGTTGCCGACGATCACGGTGTTGGAGCCCATGGTGGCCGCGACGCTGGGCATGGTCCTGCTCGGCGAGGTGCTCAAGCCCGGCCGCGATGCCGTGTTCACCCTGGCGTTGGCGGTGGCCACGCTGGTCGCCGCGGTCGCGGCGCTCTCGCGTGACCAGGCGGCCACCGCGGGCGACCCGGCCGTCGCTGCGGCCTAGCGGTTACCCGGCGGGAAGGTGAACAGCGGGTATCGTTGCCCCTCTGAGGAGGGGGTCATGTCGACAGGAAACGTCCTAGCGGCGTTGCTCGCGCTGTGCGCTGCATTGGCGTCCGCGATCGGCGACGTGATCCGCCAGCGGTCGGCCCAGGAGATCACCGACCAGCAGGTAGGCCACCTGGAGCTGTTCTGGCTGTCGCTGCGCGACCCGCGGTGGTGGGGTGGCGGTGCTGCGGCGGTGGCCAACTACGCCCTGCAGGCGGTGGCGCTGGCGGTCGGTTCGGTGATGCTGGTCACCGGTTTGCAGGTGACCGCGCTGCTGTTCGCGCTGCCGATGTATGCCTGGCTGACCCATCGCCGGGTGACCAACTGGGAATGGATCTGGGCCATCCTGCTGGCGTCGGCGCTGGCGGTGGTGGTGGTCGTCGGCGACCCGACCGAAGGCAAGCGCCACGCGCCGGCGATCACCTGGATCATCGTGTCGGTGGTGCTGGCGGCGGTGCTCGTGGGCTGTGTGCTGGCCGCCCGGATCTACAAGGGCCGGCCGGCCGCGGCGGTACTGCTGGCGGTGGTGGCCGGTACCTCGCTGGCGGTGTTCGCCTTGCTGACGAAGGTTCTGGTAGAGGTGCTCAAGGCCGACGGCGTCGCCGCGGTGCTGCGGGCACCCGCCCTGGCGCCCTGGCTGGTGGCGACGCTGGCCGGGATGATCTTCCAGCAGTCGGCGTTTCGGGCCGGTGCGCTGACCGCGTCCATGCCGACCATGACCGTGGCCAAACCGCTGGTGGCCAGTGCGCTGGGCGTACTGCTGCTCAACGAGACCATTCAGGCCGGCGGCGCAGAGGACGTTGCGGTCATCATCGGGGTGGTGCTGATCGTGATCGCCACGGCGGCACTGGCCCGCGGTGAGGCAGCCACTATCGTCGCCGATGCCGGCGCCGACCTGGCCGAGCCGGTGGCTGCGCCGACCAGCAGCTAGCTTGGGTGCCGTGCTGGGACCGATCGCGATCATGCCGTCGGCGCCGGTGCTGGTGCCCGAGCTGGCCGGCGCCGCCGCCGAGGCCGCCGAGTTGCGGGCCGCAGCGCTGGTCGCTGCCCGGTCGCTGCCGGCCCGCTGGGTGGCCGTCGGTGCCGGACCGGATGCGGTGTACGGGCCCGACAGTGCCGGCAGTTTCGCCGGATTCGGCGCCGACGTCGCGGTGCGGTTGTCACCGGGCGCCCAGCACCCCGTCGATCTGCCGTTGTGTGCACTGGTCGCCGGATGGGTGCGCGGTCAGGTCTGTCCGGACGCCGAGGTGGTGGTGCACTGCTGCGCCGATCCGGGCGCGGCGTTGGCCACCGGTGGGCGGCTGCGCGCCGAGATTGACCGAGGTGGCGAGCTCACCGGCGTGCTGGTGCTTGCCGACGGCGCCAACACCGTGACCCCGGCAGCCCCGGGCGGGCACCACCCGGCCGACGTCGAGTGCCAGCGCGCCCTGGACGACGCGCTGGCTGGTGGCGACGTCGCCGCACTGACCGGGTTGCCGCCGCAGGTCGTCGGGCGGGCGGGGTTCGCGGCCCTGGCCGGGCTGGTCGGCACCGCACCGCGCGGTGTCACACAGCTCTACCGCGACGCCCCGTACGGAGTCGGCTACTTCGTGGGGGTGTGGCAGCCGTGAGGCCGATCGCGGTCGTCGGGCCGACCGGCACCGGCAAATCACAACTGGCGCTGGACCTGGCCGCGCGGTTGGGCGGCGAGATCGTGAACGCCGACGCCATGCAGCTCTACCGCGGCATGGACATCGGCACCGCGAAACTGCCGCCGGCCGAGCGGGGTGGCATCCCGCATCATCAACTCGATGTGCTCGACGTCGTACAGACGGCGACGGTGGCCCGCTATCAGCAGGCCGCGGCGGCGGATGTCGAGGCGATCATGGACCGCGGCGCGGTGCCGATCATCGTCGGCGGGTCGATGCTCTATCTGCAGGCCCTGCTCGACGACTGGTCCTTCCCGGCCACCGATCCGGTGGTGCGAGCCCGCTACGAGCAGCGGTTGGCCGAGGTCGGGGTCGCCGCGATGCATGCCGAACTGGCCGGCGCCGACCCCGCTGCCGCCGCGGCAATCCTGCCCACCGACGGCAGGCGGATCGTGCGGGCGCTGGAGGTGGTGGAGCTGACCGGGCAGCCGTTCGCCGCCTCCGCACCCACTATCGGCGCGCCGCGCTGGGACACCGTGATTCTCGGATTGGACTGCGACACAGTCATTCTCGATGAGCGATTGGCGGCCCGCACCGACACCATGTTCGCTCAGGGGCTGGTCGCCGAAGTCCAGGGACTGCTGGAGTCGGGGTTGCGGGACGGGGTCACCGCCGCCAGAGCATTGGGCTACGCCCAGGTGATCGCCGACCTCGACGCCGGGGGCGACGGCGCCGGCGCCCGGGAACCGACGTTCATCGGCACTCGCCGCTACGTACGCCGGCAACGATCCTGGTTCCGCCGCGACCACCGCATCCAGTGGCTCGATGCCGCGGCCGGCGGCCTGCTGGACGCCGCGCTGGCCGCGGTGCGGCACGTATCCTGAGCACATGCTTTTCGCCAAGGGCCACGGCACCCAGAACGACTTCGTGTTGCTGCCGGACCTCGACGCGGCACTGGAGCTGACTCCTGCCGCGGTGGCCGCGCTGTGCGACCGCCGCCGTGGGCTGGGCGCCGACGGTCTGTTGCGGGTGACCACCGCCGGCGCGGCGTCGGCCGCGGGGGTGCTCGACCAGCTGCCCGAAGGGGTGGCGCCCGGCGACTGGTTCATGGACTACCGCAACGCCGACGGCTCGGTGGCCGAGATGTGCGGCAACGGCGTCCGGGTCTTCGCGCACTACCTACGCGCCGCCGGCCTGGAATCCCGCGATGAGTTCGTCGTCGGCTCGCTGGCCGGGCCGCGACCGGTGATCGTGCACCACGCCGACGACGTGCGTGCCGACGTGACCGTCGACATGGGCAAGCCGAACCTGCTCGGGAGTTCCGGCCCGGCATTCGAGGTACTGGTCGGCGGGCGGCGGTTCGCGGGTCTGGGCGTCGACGTCGGCAACCCGCACCTGGCCTGTGTGGCTCCGGAGTTGTCCGAGGCCGAGCTGGCCGCCCTGGATGTCGGGGCGCCGGTGTCGTTCGACACCGCCCAGTTCCCGAACGGGGTGAACGTGGAGATCCTGACCGCGCCGCGGGACGGCGCGGTAGCGATGCGGGTGCATGAGCGCGGCGTCGGCGAGACCCGCTCGTGCGGCACCGGCACGGTGGCCGCCGTCGTGGCGGCCCTGGCCCATACCGGAGCCTCGACCGGCACGCTGCGGGTCAACATCCCCGGCGGGCAGGTCAGCGTCACCGTCACCGAGGCCGGCAGCTACCTGCGCGGTCCGTCGGAACTGGTGGCGCGTGGCGACATCGCTCCGAGGTGGTGGGCGGCGCAGTGAGCCACCCCGACTCGAGGCAACAGCCCAGCACCGGTGAGCTGAACCTCGACGACCGCGCTGCGCTGCGCCGGGTCGCCGGGCTGTCCACCGAACTCGCCGACATCTCCGAGGTCGAATACCGCCAACTGCGCCTGGAGCGGGTGGTGCTGGTCGGGGTGTGGACCGAGGGCACCGCCGCCGAGGCCGACGCCAGCATGGTGGAACTGGCGGCGTTGGCCGAAACCGCCGGCTCAGAAGTGCTCGAGGGTCTGATCCAGCGTCGCGAACGGCCCGACCCGGCCACCTACATCGGCTCCGGCAAGGCCCAGGAGTTGCGGGAGATGGTGCTGGCCACCGGCGCCGACACCGTCATCTGCGATGGTGAGCTGTCCCCGGCGCAGCTGACCGCACTGGAAAAGGCGGTCAAGGTCAAGGTGATCGACCGCACCGCGCTGATTCTCGACATCTTCGCCCAGCACGCCACCAGCGCCGAAGGCAAGGCGCAGGTGGCGCTCGCGCAGATGCAGTACATGCTGCCGCGGTTGCGCGGCTGGGGTGAGTCGATGTCGCGGCAGGCCGGTGGGCGGGCCGGCGGCGCCGGCGGCGGGGTCGGCACCCGCGGTCCGGGTGAGACCAAGATCGAAACCGACCGGCGCCGGATCCGGGAACGGATGTCCAAGCTGCGCCGCGAGATCAAGGCGATGAAGCAGGTGCGCGACACCCAGCGTAGCCGCCGCCGGCACAGTGACGTCCCTTCGGTGGCGATCGTCGGCTACACCAACGCCGGCAAGTCCAGCTTGCTCAACGCACTGACCGGTGCCGGAGTGCTGGTTCAGGATGCACTGTTCGCCACATTGGAACCCACTACGCGCCGTGGGCAATTCGACGACGAGCGGCCGTTTGTGTTGACCGACACAGTCGGGTTCGTGCGGCATCTGCCCACCCAGTTGGTGGAGGCGTTCCGTTCCACGCTGGAGGAGGTCGCCGACGCCGATCTGCTGGTGCATGTGGTCGACGGCTCCGACCCCGCGCCGCTCGCGCAGATCAGCGCGGTGCGCGAGGTGATCTCCGAAGTTATCGCCGAACATGATGGTCGGTCTGCCCCGGAACTTTTGGTGGTCAACAAGATTGATGCCGCCGGAGATCTCGCGTTGGCCCAGTTGCGCCGCGCCCTGCCGGAAGCGGTGTTCGTCTCAGCGCACACCGGCGAGGGCATCGACGCGTTGCGCCAACGGATGGGCCAGCTGGTGGCGCCGGTCGACACCGCGGTCGATGTCGTCATCCCTTACGGTCGTGGTGATTTGGTGGCCAGGGTGCATGAACAGGGCCGGGTGCAGCAGGCCGAGCACGGCGAGGGCGGTACCCGCATCCGCGCGCGGGTTCCCGCCGCGCTGGCGGCCAGTCTGCGGGAATTCGCCGCGTTTTAGGCATTCTCGCGCCGGTGCGATAGGCTGGTGCTCACGCGTCGTGGAACGCTTACTCACCGCCGTCGCGGCCCCCTGGTGCCGATTCAGCTGGCGTGTGGAGCTCTTCTCGCGGCGAAAGTTATTGCCAGCAGGCAATTTCGCCAACCCCTGTGTTGCAGACAGATCGGCGCCGTCGTGGCGCCTCTGCCGCACAGCCGATGCCGGAAAGGCATGTCATGACTACCAATTCCTTCGCCGACCTCGGCGTGCCCGCCGCACTTGTCGGTGTGCTCGCCGACCGCGGCATTGCTGCTCCTTTTCCCATCCAGGTCGCGACCCTGCCCGACAGTCTGGCCGGCCGTGACGTGCTCGGCCGGGGCAAGACCGGCAGCGGCAAGACGCTGGCCTTCTCGCTGCCGCTGGTAGTTCGGCTGGCCGGCGAGAAGCGGCGCCCAGCCCGGCCGAGCGGTCTGGTGCTGGCCCCCACCCGCGAACTGGCCACCCAGATCGCCGCAACGCTGGAACCGTTGGCGGCGGCCAGTGGGCTGAAGGTGACAACCATCTTCGGCGGGGTGGCGCAGAGCCGGCAGGTGGCTGCGCTCAACGCAGGCGCCGACATCGTGGTGGCCTGCCCGGGCCGGCTCGAGGACCTGATGAAGCAGCGGCTGATCACCCTGGACGCGGTACGTATCAGCGTGCTGGATGAAGCCGACCACATGGCCGACCTCGGCTTCCTGCCCGGGGTCACCCGTATTCTGGCCGCCACCTCCGAAACCGGTCAGCGACTGCTGTTTTCGGCGACCCTGGACAACGGCGTCGACAAGCTGGTACGGCGTTTCTTGCGGAATCCGGTGTCGCACTCCGTCGATGAACTCGACGCGCCTCCTCCGGCGATGACCCATCACGTGTTCCACGTCTCCGGGCTGCAGGACAAGAAGGACCTGGTACAGCTGCTGGCATCGGGCACCGGTCGACGAATCCTGTTCCTGCGTACCAAACATCAGGCCCGCAAGCTTGCTCGGCAGCTCACCGAGTCCGGCGTGCCGTCGGTCGATCTGCACGGCAACCTGTCGCAGCCGGCCCGCGAGCGCAATCTCGCGGCTTTCGCCGACGGGGACGTCCGGGTGCTGGTGGCCACCGACATCGCCGCGCGTGGTGTCCACGTCGATGAGGTCGAATTGGTGGTGCACGTGGATCCGCCCGCCGAGCACAAGGCTTACTTGCACCGTTCCGGGCGCACGGCGCGGGCCGGCAGCGCCGGAGACGTCGTCACCGTCGTCCTGCCCGAGCAGCGCAGGGAGACCCAGGTGCTGTTGCGTCGCGCGGGTATCTCCGTCGCTCCGCAACAGGTGGCCGCCGATTCGGTTTCGGTACTCGAGTTGGTGGGGGAGGTCGCGCCGTTGCGGGCGCCGGCCCCGGTGGCCCCGAAGGCCCCGCCGGGCCGTGCCAAGACGTCGCCGGGCCAACCCGGCCGCCCGCGGCGCCGCCGTGGCGGTGGCGGTGCTCAGCAGCCGGCTGGCCAGGTCGACGCCCGGCGCCGGCAGCGGGGCGGTGGCCGGGCCTCGGCGGCCACCACGGCCGGGCGCTAGCGCCGACACCCACCACTGAGCTGCCCAACCATCCGGTTGGTCTATTCTCGTCGGAAAGATCCGTCGACCGGAGGTCAGGCAATGAGTGCCGCAGTGAAGTACCAGCGAACCCTGTTCGAGCCCGAGCACGAGCTGTTCCGGGAGTCGTTCCGCGCCTTCCTGGACCGGCACGCTGCTCCCTACCAGGAGGAGTGGGAGAAGGCCAAGATCGTCGACCGCTCCGTGTGGCTCGAAGCCGGCAAACAGGGCTTCCTGGGCATGGCCGTCCCGGAGGAGTACGGCGGCGGCGGCAACCCGGACTTCCGGTACAACACGATCATCACCGAGGAAGTCACCGCGGGCCGCTACAGCGGCCTGGGATTCAGCCTGCACAACGACGTCTGCGCGCCGTACTTGCTGGAACTGTGCAACGAGGAGCAGAAGCAGCGCTGGCTGCCCAAGTTCTGCACCGGTGAGCTGATCACCGCGATCGCGATGACCGAGCCGGGCACCGGCAGCGACCTGCAGGGCATCAAGACCCGCGCCGTCAAGCAGGGCGACCACTACGTGCTCAACGGCTCCAAGACGTTCATCACCAACGGCATCCACTCCGACCTGGTGATCGTGGTCGCCCAGACCGACCCCGACAAGGGCGCGCAGGGGTTCTCCCTGCTGGTGGTCGAGCGCGGGATGGAGGGCTTCGAACGGGGCCGGCACCTGGACAAGATCGGTTTGGACGCCCAGGACACCGCCGAGCTGTCGTTCACCGACGTGCACGTCCCGGTGGAGAACCTGCTCGGCCAGGAGGGCATGGGCTTCATCTACCTGATGCAGAACCTGCCGCAGGAACGGATCTCGATCGCGATCATGGCCGCCGGCGCCATGGAGGCGGTCTTGGAGCAGACGATCCAGTACACCAAGGAACGTAAAGCGTTCGGCAAGCCGATCGGCAGCTTCCAGAACAGCCGGTTCCTGCTGGCCGAGCTGGCCACCGAGGCAACCGTGGTGCGGATGATGGTCGACGAGTTCATCAAGCTGCACCTGGATAAGAAGCTGACGGTGGAGCAGGCAGCGATGGCCAAGTGGTACTCCACCGAGAAGCAGGTGCACCTGATCGACCGCTGCCTGCAGCTGCACGGCGGATACGGCTACATGCGCGAATACCCGGTCGCGCGGGCTTATCTGGATGCCCGCGTTCAGACCATTTACGGCGGCACCACCGAGATCATGAAAGAGATCATCGGCCGCAGCCTCGGCGTCTAGCCGAGGCAACCGGGAACGATTACGGCGCCCAACTGGGTGCTGCAAGGGGCGCTACCTGCAGGTTTGGTAGCGCCCCTCGTTCCGTTCCGGGCGCCGGCTTTCGCATCATTTCAGCATCGGGTGGGTATCTGTTTCCGCAATATCGATGACTTGGCTTCGAAACACGGGCCGATTGCGGGAAAGTCTATGCCGGAAACATTTGCGTCGATAACGTCGATAATGATGCCTGGGAGGGCTGGTGACTAGTCGGAAAGATCGGTTCGGCAAGACGGCGGTGCGCATGGCGCTCGGCCTGGCAGCGACGGTCACCGTGCTCTTGTCGGTGCAGACCGCCGCGGCGACGCCCGACAGCGATGCCCACGACGCCATCACGGCGGCATGGCAGGCGGCCGGCGGCGACGGATCGCCGCTGGGCGCCCCCAAGGGGGATGTGCACCCGGCCGGCGTCGGGTTCGCCCAGGACTTCGCCGGTGGCACCGTCTTCTTCACGCCCGAAACCGGCGCCAAGGCGCTCTACGGCGCGATCCTGGACAAGTACGAGGCGCTGGGCGGCGCGGCGGACAACGGCCTCGGATTCCCCAGCAGCGACGAAGTGCCCGGGCTGGTCCCCGGCAGTCGGGTGGCCATCCTGTCCGGCGCCGACAACCCGGTGATCTTCTGGACGCCCGAGCACGGCGCTCATGTGGTGCGCGGACCGATCAACGCCGGCTGGGACAAGCTGGGCAGCTCTACCGGTGCGCTCGGCGTGCCGGTCGAGGACGAGAGCTACGACGGCGCCGTCGTCACCCAGAAGTTCAGCGCCGGGACACTGTCCTTCGACAGCGCGACCAGGACTTTCACCACGGTTCCGCCCGAGCTGGCGGCGCAGCTGGCCGATCTACAGGCCCAGGTCGACCCGACAGCGGCCATCGACCAGACCTGGCGAACCGCCGGCGGTCCCGCCGGAGCGCTGGGGGCCAAGCAGGGCGGCCAGTACGCGATAGGCGACAACGGCGGCGCGGGCCAGGACTTCGCCCACGGCAAGGTCTATTTCAGCCCGGTCACCGGAGCCAACGCGGTCGAAGGCGACGTGCTGGCCAAATACGAGTCGCTGGGCGGGCCGGCCGGCAGCGATCTGGGCTTCCCGATCACCAGCACGGCTGACGGAGCCATCGCAGGCAGCAAGTTCAACTCGTTCGCCGCCGACGACGAGCCGGTGATCTTCTTCAGCCCCGACAACGGCGCCTTCGTGGTGCGCAGCGCGATGAAGGCGGCCTGGGACAAGCTCGACGGCGCGTCTGGAAAGCTGGGCGCCCCGGTGGGTGACCAGACCGTCGACGGTGACGTGGTGTCGCAGAAGTTCACCGGCGGATCGATCGCCTGGAACCAGGCCACCAACACGTTCAGCACGGAACCGGCCGACCTGGCGCAATCGCTGTCGGGCCTGCAGATTCCCGGGACCAACCTGCCTGACGGCAGTAAGGCCACATCGACCGGCGTCGCCAAAGAGACGCACTGGAACTGGCTGTGGGTGCTGATCCCGGTCGTGGTACTGGCGGTGCTGGGCGCGCTCGCCGGGGCCGCGATGTGGTGGCAGCGGCGCCGGCCGGCCGCGGTGCTGCCGGGCGCTCCGGTCGCGGTGCCGGCTCCGGTCGCCGACGACTACGACGACGATGACGAGCAGTGGGCCCACCACGACCGGCGCGAGGACCACCGCGAGCACGAGGGCACGGTCCGGTTGCCGAGCCGCTATGGCGCGTCGCCGTATGCGTCCGAGCCCGAGCTGCCGGTTTCGTCGATCCCGGATGCGCCGTGGCTGCACTACGGCGAGCACGAGTCCGAGCCGGAAGCCGACGACGATGACGACGCCGACACCGCGCCCACCCGGGTGGTGACCGAAGAAGATTTCGGCACCGGTCGGCATGCCGTGGGCCACGGCGGTGCCGGGCCGGACCCGCGCGGGTTCGGCTCTGTCGCGGAGCCCCGCAGGTTCGGCGGTGGTGCGGACACGCGCACCTTCGGCGGTAGTGCGGACACGCGCACGTTCGGCATGGACGAATCGGTACATCCGGTGATGCACCTGCCGCTGGACGACCCGTACCAGCAGCCGACCGGCTACCCGATCAAGGCGAACATCGGCTCGGGGCTCTACTACACGCCGCAGAACGCCCTGTATGACGACACCCTCGCCGAGATCTGGTTCGCCACCGAGGACGCGGCGCGGCTCAACGGCTTCACCAGGGCCGGCTGAGCGCCGCGGCGCGGCACTCGTACTGACAGCCGCGGAAAAACCTTGATCCCCGTGTAGGCCAGCGGATCTCCGGTGTTGGTCAGATCTTGCGGATGACGGTCACGACCTTGCCCAGCACCACCGCGTCGTTACCGGGAATGGGATCGAAAATGGGGTTGTGCGGCATCAGCCAGACCTGGCCGCCGGTGCGTTTGAACGTCTTGACAGTCGCCTCGCCATCGATCATGGCGGCCACGATGTCGCCGTTGTCGGCGACGTTCTGCTGGCGCACCACGACCCAGTCGCCGTCGCAGATCGCGGCGTCCACCATCGATTCGCCGACCACCTTCAGCAAGAACAGTTCACCTTCACCGACCAGCTCGCGGGGGAGCGGGAAGATATCCTCGACGGCTTCCTCGGCCAGGATCGGCCCGCCGGCCGCGATCCGGCCCAGAACCGGAACGAAAGTGGGCTCCGGCAGTGCGTCGGATCCGGCGAATTCCGTCCGCTGCGCGGCCTCAGCGGCGCCGGCCGCGTCCTCCTGGCTACGGACATCGACAGCGCGGGGACGGTTGGGGTCACGGCGCAGGTAGCCCTTGCGCTCGAGCGTGCGCAGCTGGTGAGCGACCGAGGAGGTCGAGGTCAGTCCGACGGCGTCGCCGATCTCGCGGATGCTCGGCGGATAACCCCGCTCGTTCACCGAAGCGCGGATCACGTTCAGGATCGTGCGTTGCCGGGCGGTGAGCGCTGAGTCCGGGCTCGCCGGGTTACTGCTGCTGTCACTCATAGGGGCGAATCTAGTCGCATCGCTGCGATTAATCAAACATGTGTTCGAGGTGTGTCGCGCGGACGTTCGAAACGGTCGGCGACTTGTCGGACCCTTTCGCTAATGTTTTCGACAACGATTCGATCACATGTTCGGACATCGAACATACAATCGATTAGTATTCGAACAGTCGAGCGAACAGGGTCGCCGACGCCGAGTGAGGGAGAACCGCACATGATGCTCATCGACACGATCGCTCCGACGTTCGAGCCGGCCGGGTACGAGCGAGCCCGGCAGCCGCGCGGTCCCCGGACGCCGGGTCGCGCGTACCCGATCCGCACCCAACCGGCACGGCTGGTCCGGCAGCGCCCGGGAGGCGCCCCGCTACGCCACCGCGGTTCCGGGGTGCTGATGTCACGTGCTCCGCACCGGCCGCAGCCAGTCAAGGCCATCACCCCGGCGACCACCGTCGTGCTGGCCCTTCTCGCGGCCGGGATCACGGTGTGGCTCGGGCTGATCGCGCAGTTCGGCGCGGCAGCGGCCGGCAGCGCCTCCGCCGTGCCCGACCAGCTCGGTGTGGTGCGCGTCCAGAGCGGGGAGAGCTTGGCGCACCTGGCGGCCCGCGTCGCACCGGACGCGCCGGCCGGACAGGTCATCGAGCGCATCCGCGAGCTCAACAGCCTGGAGTCGGTGGCCCTGGACGCCGGCCAGACGCTGATCGCGCCGTTGGGCTGAGGTCGAAGTGTCGGTTCGGTCGCCGCTTGCAGCCACTGCGGGGCGCCGCGGGCAACCCGCGCAGGTACGCTCGCAGTTGTCCCAGTGGTCCACGGTGCCTCAGCTGTCTGAGGGCCTGGGTTCCCGGCACGGCGAAGGAGCGGCAATGCACTGCCCGTTTTGCCGCCATCCAGACTCCCGGGTGGTGGATTCCCGCGAAGCCGATGAAGGACAGGCCATCCGCCGCCGTCGTTCCTGTCCGGAATGCGGCCGCCGTTTCTCCACCGTGGAAACCGCGGTGCTGGCGGTGGTCAAACGCAGTGGCGTCACCGAGCCGTTCAGCCGTGAGAAGGTCATGCGCGGGGTGCGCCGGGCCTGCCAGGGTCGCCAGGTCGATGACGACGCGCTGAACCTGCTGGCGCAGCAGGTGGAAGACGCTGTGCGAGCGGCGGGTTCGCCGGAGATTCCCAGCCACGAGGTGGGCCTGGCGATTCTGGGTCCGCTGCGCGAGCTCGACGAAGTGGCCTATCTGCGATTCGCCTCGGTGTACCGGTCGTTTTCCTCGGCCGCCGACTTCGAGCGAGAGATCGCGGCCCTGCGCGAACACCGCGAGATGCCCAGCACCAGTTGAGCGGTGCGGGCCGACCCCCGCGCACTAGGCTGGCGGCATGGCACCCGAGTTGCATCCCAACCTTGTGGAGCTGGCCCCGCTGTTGGGCACCTGGTCAGGCCGAGGATCCGGGGTGTATCCCACGATCGCGTCATTCGACTACCTCGAAGAGGTGGTGTTCTCACACGTCGGCAAGCCGTTCCTGGTCTACGGCCAGAAGACCAAGTCACCCGTCGAGGGCCTGCCTCTGCATGCTGAAGCCGGCTACCTGCGGGTGCCGCAACTGGGCCAGATCGAGTGGGTGCTGGCGCACCCCAGCGGCATCACGGAGATCGAGGTCGGCAGCTACACGGTCACCGCCAATGGCGTGGAACTGCAAATGTCGGCACCGACGATCGGGCTGGCGCCGACCGCCAAAGAAGTGACCGTGCTTCGCCGCCACTATCGCCTCGACGGCGACGAGTTGTCTTACACGCTGGACATGGGGGCAGTTGGCCAGCCCGCGCAGAACCACCTCACCGCCACGCTGCGTCGAACCGGGTAGCGCGCGGCACGGACCTCAGTCGTCGCCGTCGAGGTTTTTCTTCGCCTCCTGCGCCAGGAAGCGCTCGAACTCGGCGCCGAGCTCGTCGGCGCTGGGCAGTTCCTCGTCGCGCGACAGCAGCGACCGGTTCTCCTGGGCGGTGATGAACGCGTCGTACTGGCGTTCCAGGGCCGTGACCACCTGGGCCACTTCGGCGCTCGCCTCGACCTGCTGGTCGATCTTGGCGCGGATCTCGGCCGCGGCGTCGCGGAGCTCGGTCAGCGGCAGCTCCAGGGCGCCGGTCTGGGCGGCCTGCTTGAGCAGCGCCTCGGCGGCCTCGGGGTAGTCGGTCTGGGCCACGTAATGCGGCACATGCACGGTGAAGCCGACGACCTCATGGCCGTGCTGCGCCATCCGGTACTCCAACAAGTTGGACGCGCTGCCCGGAACCTGAACCTCGGTGATCCAGGGGGTGAATTCGCTGATCAACTCACGGTTGTTGGAATGCGCGGTCAGGGTCACCGGCCGGGTGTGCGGAACGGCCATCGGGATCGTGCCCAAGCCGATGGTCCGGCGCACCCCGAGCTGTTCGGCCAGCAGCCGCACCGCGGTGATGAAGCGCTCCCACTTCAGGTCGGGCTCCATGCCCGCCAGCAGCAGAAACGGGGTGCCCGCACTGTCCCGCAACGCGTGCAGGCTGAGCTCGGGCTCGGTGTAGTGGGTGAAGTGGTCGGACTTGAACGTCATCAGCGGCCGGCGCGACCGGTAGTCGAGCAGGTCGTCGATCGCGAACGACGCCACCAACTCGCTGTCCAGCTTGCTCTTGAGGTGCTTGGCGGCCAGCCGGATCGCGTGGCCGGCGTCGGAGAAACCCTCCAGCGCGTGAATCAGGACCGGCCCCTCGCCGTCCGCCGACATCAGCTGCGGCGCCGGAACCTCCAGCTCGTACATGCCGCTCTGGTCGGCCTGGTAGTGCCGGCCCCGGTCGGGACCGTTGTCCGGGTAGTCGGCCATGGTCTTCTGCCTCCTCATTGTGCGGACCGCAATGGGTCGCACCGTCTATTTTCCCCCACCGGGGGCCGCGCGCCGAAAACGGTGCGCGCATGTGGTGGACAACGTACGTGGGTACCGCGGGCATTCCGTGGCGCCGGCGGCGTTCGCTGAGCGATGAAAAAGTCTGCCGATGGTGCCTCAACTGCGGAATTGCTGCAAGGCCCGCATTTTATTCATCACGTCCAGTGCGGCGTTCTTGTATGCCTCGGAGAACGTCGGATAGTTGAACACCGCGTCCACCAGGTATTCCACCGTGCCGCCGCATCCCATGACGGCCTGGCCGATGTGCACCATCTCGGTCGCATTGGTGCCGAAGATGTGCACGCCGAGCAGCGACAGGTCGGTCGTCGACACCAGCAGCTTGAGCATTCCGTAGGAGTCACCGGCGATCTGGCCGCGGGCCAGCTCCCGGTATCGCGCCACCCCCACCTCGTAGGGGATCGCGCTTCGGGTCAGCTCCAATTCGGTCGCCCCCACATAGGAGACCTCGGGGATCGAGTAGATCCCGATCGGCTGCAGGTCGGTGATCCCGTCGGTCGGTTCGCCGAACGCGTGGTAGGCGGCCAGCCGGCCCTGCTCCATCGACGTTGCCGCCAGCGCCGGGAAACCGATCACGTCACCGACCGCGTAGATGTGGTCGACCGAGGTCTGGAACATCTCGTCGACGACGATGCGGCCCCGTTTGTCGGCCGCCAGGCCGGCGTTGGCCAGGTCGAGGTGGGCGGTGTGGCCTTGGCGCCCGGCCGAGTACATCACCGTCTCGGCGGGAATCTGTTTGCCGCTGGCCAACGTGGTGACGGTGCCGCTCGAACTGACGTCGACAGCGGTCACCTCCTCACCGAACCGGAAAGTGACGGCGAGGTCGCGCAGGTGAAAACGCAGCGCCTCGACGACCTCCGGGTCGCAGAATTCCAGCATCGAGTCCCGTTTCTCCACCACCGTCACGCGGGTGCCCAGCGCAGCGAACATCGAGGCGTACTCGATCCCGATCACGCCGGCGCCCACGACCACCATCGACGCCGGGATGAATCGCAGGTCGAGGATCCCGTCGGAGTCCAGCACCCGTTCCTCGTCGAACGTGACGCCGGCGGGGCGGACCGGCTTGGTTCCGGTGGCGATGACGATGTAATCGCCTGTGATAGTGGTCTTTTCGGCGCCACCGTGACCGTCGACGACAATGGTGTGCGGGTCGATGAACCGGCCGTGTCCCAGCAGCAGATCGACCCGGTTACGCATCAGCTGGTTGCGCACCACCTCGGTTTCCTTGCCGATCACATGCTGGGTGCGCGCCAGCAGATCCGCGGGAGTGATCTTGTCCTTGACCCGGTAGCTGGCGCCGTAGAGGTCACGCTGATTCATCCCGGTCAGGTACAGCACCGCCTCGCGCAGTGTCTTGGACGGGATGGTGCCGGTGTTCACGCAGACGCCACCGATCATTCGGCCGCGTTCGACCACCGCGACCGACTTACCGAGTTTGGCCGATGCGATGGCCGCCTTCTGCCCCCCTGGACCTGAACCGATCACGATGATGTCGTACTCGCGCTTCGAATCCATGACACTGACACTTACGCTCATTCGTCCGGTCATGCATCTCGAACACCATCTGTTCACAGTTGCCGGTTCATCCCCAACCTGGTGGGCGGCGAGGCGCGGACGCGCCCCCGATGACGGGGGAGGTCGTCAACGTTGCTGCCATGACAACGAAGCAACCGGAATTCACGCTGAATCGGCCCGGAGCCCTTATCGCTGCGCTGCCGGCCATCCTCGGCTTCGTGCCGGAGAAATCCCTGATCCTGGTGGCGGTCGACGGGGGTGAACTGGGCTCGGTGCTGCGAGTCGACCTGTCCGACGCGCTCGTCGACACCATCGGCCGGCTCGCCGACGTCGCCGCGGCCGCCGCTCCGGCAGCGGCCATCGCGGTGATCGTCGACGCCGCGGGCGCGTGCTGCCCGGTCTGCAACGACCAGCACCGCCGGCTGATCGCTGCGCTGACCGAGGAGTTGTCCGGCCACGGCATCGTGCTGCTCAGCGCGCACGTGGTGGACCAGGTGGCCCACGGCGGACGGTGGCACTGCGCGGACGGCTGCGGTGCCGGTGGACCGGTCGACGACCCGGAGGCGTCGCCGCTGGCGGCCGCCGCCGTGCTGGAAGGCAGGCGGCTCTATGCCCGGCGTGCGGACCTGCAGGCGGTGATCACCCCCGATGACCCGGCACGCTGTGCCGCGGTGTCCGCAATGATCGGGGACTGTGCGGCGCAGTGGGCGGCGGGGGAGGGCGACACCCGGGATCGGGCCCGCCGCGACGTCGAGCAGGTGCTGGCCGCCATCGTTGCGCTGGCGGGCGGCCGGGAGCCGACCGCCGCGGAGCTGGCCCGGCTCGGCTGCCCGCTCACCGATGTACTGGTCCGGGACACCCTGTGTGCGTTGGCAATCGGCGATCACGCTGTCGAAGCCGAGCGGCTCTGGTCGGCGTTGGCCCGGGCACTGCCCGAGCCGTGGCGGGCCGAGGCGCTGGTTCTGCTGGCGTTCAGCGCCTACGCACGCGGCGACGGGCCGCTGGCCGGGGTGTCACTGGAGGCCGCCTTGCGCGGCGAACCAGGGCATCGGATGGCGGGCCTGCTCGACACCGCGTTGCAGTCGGGGCTGCGGCCCGAGCGCATCCGCGGACTGGCGGACACCGGTTATCGACTGGCGAAGCAGATCGGGGTGAAACTGCCTGGGCGGCAGGGGTTCGGCCAGCAAGCCGGCTGAAGCGGCGGTGCTCAGACCTTCTGGACCTTCACGGCATGGGCCATCTCGTAGGGCAGGCTCACGTCGGTGTGGCCGGGAATCACGATGGTCACGCCGTCGTCGCCATCGGTCTGGACGGTCACCCTGGCGTTGGGCACCACACCGGCTTCCTTCAGCCGGGTGATCAGGTCGATGTCGCCCTGGACGTGCTCGGTGAGCTGGCGGACCACCACCGCCACCGGGGAGCCGGCCGGCAATTCAGTCAGCCGTACCAGGTCGGAATCCCAACCGGCGGAGCCCGCGCCGAATCCGAGGTCCGGCAGGCCGGGGATGGGGTTGCCGAACGGCGACGTGGTCGGGTTGTCGAGCACCTGAACCAGGCGTCGCTCGACGTCCTCGCTCATTACGTGCTCCCAGCGACATGCCTCGGCATGCACCTCTTCCAGCGGCAGCCCGATGATGTCGACGAGCAGGCGCTCGGCCAGCCGGTGCTTGCGCATCACGGAGACGGCCAGCGTGCGGCCCTTCTCGGTGAGCTCGAGGTGACGGTCGCCGGCCACCTTCAGCAGACCGTCGCGTTCCATCCGGGACACCGTCTGGCTGACGGTCGGCCCACTTTGTTCCAGCCGCTCGGCTATCCGCGCGCGCAGCGGGGTGACACCCTCTTCCTCAAGGTCGTAGATCGTCCTGAGGTACATCTCGGTGGTATCAACCAGGTCATTCATTCGGCACCTTCCGTCGCAGCTGAGTCTACTTCGACAGCCAAGTACACGGTGAGCAAGCGACGCCCGGCGCTCCGGCGATAACGCACGTCCGGCGGGCCACCGAGATCGGCGGCCCGCCGGAGCGCGGGACAGACGGGCCGGGGCCGCCCACGGCGGACCCGGCCTGCGTCAGCTGGCGTACGAGCGCAGCCGGTCGGCGCGCTCGCCATGGCGCAGCTTGGCCATCACCTCGCGCTCGATCTGGCGGACCCGCTCGCGGGACAGACCGAACAGCTTGCCGATCTGGTCCAGCGTGCGGGGCTGGCCGTCGTCGAGGCCGAACCGCAGCCGGATCACCTGGTGTTCGCGCTCATCGAGGGTGGCCAGCACACTGCGGATGTCGGTGTGCAGCAGCTCGGAGATCACCGCGTTCTCCGCCGACATCGCCTCGGAGTCCTCGATGAAGTCACCCAGCGGGGCCTCCTCGTCGGAGCCGACCGGCATGTCGAGGCTGACCGGGTCGCGGCTGTGCTCGAGCAGGTCGTTGATCTTCTCCGCCGGAATACCGGATTCGGCGGCGAGCTCCTCATCGGTGGCCTCCCGGCCCAGCTGCTGGTGCATTTCCCGCTTGATCCGGGCCAGCTTGTTGACCTGTTCAACCAGGTGGACCGGCAGCCGGATGGTGCGGCTCTGATCCGCCATCCCCCGGGTGATGGCCTGGCGGATCCACCAGGTCGCGTAGGTGGAGAACTTGAAACCCTTTGCGTAGTCGAACTTCTCCATCGCGCGGATCAACCCCAGGTTGCCCTCCTGGATCAGGTCCAGAAGCGGCATACCCCGGCCGGTGTAGCGCTTGGCCAGCGAGACCACCAGGCGCAGGTTGGCTTCCAGCAGGTGCCGGCGGGCGGCCTCACCATCGCGTACCACCGCGGCGAGTTCACGCTTGCGCTTCTCGCCGAAGCGCTTGCGGGTCTCGAGCAGATGCTGGGCGTACAGCCCGGCCTCGATCCGTTTGGCGAGTTCCACCTCGTCGGCGGCATTGAGCAATGCTGTCTTGCCGATCCCGTTGAGG
Organism: Mycolicibacter heraklionensis; assembly: GCF_019645815.1. Taxonomy (NCBI): domain Bacteria; kingdom Bacillati; phylum Actinomycetota; class Actinomycetes; order Mycobacteriales; family Mycobacteriaceae; genus Mycobacterium; species Mycobacterium heraklionense. Next base: position 2,955,079 of record NZ_CP080997.1, on the reverse strand, counting down.
TACACCCGCACCAGATCTGCGGCTGGGCTCTGCGCGTCCAGATCGCCGTCGATCCGACTGGTGGTGGCATCTGCCTTTGCCATTGCGGCCTCCCGTTGATCGGCTTCAGCTGTCACACGTGTCAACGCCCGACACGAGTGCAGAGTTCCCGGCCGATCGCTTTTCCACACCACTTGACGTGCGGAAATACGGCGATGACTTTGAGAATGTGCTAAGAACCGGTACCGTACGGCGCTTCGCCGGTGGCGCTGCCGCCCGATTCCGGGCGCTCCGGCCGTTCCAGGGCGGGGCGGGTGCCGGTGGGGAAAAGCGGAGTTCTCGTGGGTGCCGCGTCATACCGGCGGGGCTCTTCGGCGCTGCGGGGCGGCCGGTCGTTGGCGATCAGCACTGCCATCCACGGCAGCGGTATCGACGCCACCAGGATCAGCAGGGAAACCAGGCCGTTGTGCCATATTCCGTAGGCGATCGCGGCGAGGATCAGCGCAGGCACCCGGAACGCCATCAAGGTCAGGTACTTGCGTACCCGCTCGCGGTGCTGCTGCTCGTAGGACGGGGCGGCCGCAGTGATCAGGACCGGTCGACCGTCGTCGTCGAAACCCAGCTCGGGGCCGTGCTTCATTACTCCACTGTCCCACACGACGGATTTGGTGGCACGTGGGGTTTTGGATCATCTCCAGTTCTGGGCACAATGGGGACATGGGCATAGAGACCGACACCCTCGAACGCACCGATTCCGAGGAACGCGTCGACGACGGGACCGGCGGCGACACCCCGAAGTACTTCCACTACGTCAAGAAGGACAAGATCGCCGAGAGCGCGGTCATGGGCACCCACGTGGTGGCGCTGTGCGGTGAGGTCTTCCCGGTGACCAAGTCGGCCAAGCCGGGCTCCCCGGTCTGCCCGGACTGCAAGCGGATCTACGCGACTCTCAAGCAGGGTTGACCGGGTCGGCGGCGCCATTGTCGGGGTCGGTACGCCCCCGTCCTGACACCACCCAGGTACGCAGCTGGTGCAGGTGGGTGGCCTGCGCCGGCCACTCCTCTTGGACCGCCGCGTTCAGTTCCGCGCCCAGCATGATGGCGAAGCCCAGCAGGAACGCGAACAACAGGAAGGCGATCGGCGTCGCCAGCGCCCCGTAGGTGTAGCCGGTGCTGGTGATGTAGCGCAGGTAGATCCGCAAGCCCATGGTCGCCACGACGAACACCGTGGTGGCCAGCAATGCGCCGAACACCAAGCGATGCGAGGGCAGGGGTTTGGGCAGCGACACCCGGTAGAGCACGGTGACCGCCAGCAGCAGGCCCAACACCAGCGCCGGGTAGTAGCCGAACCGCAGCAGGTCGGTCCACCGCTCCGGCAGGTGCTCGGCCACCGCATGCGGGCCCAGCGCCAAGAACGGGGCCGCAGCAACGGCGATCACCAGCATCGCGACATAGAGGCCCAGCGCAAAGAAGCGTTGCCGCACCGGATGGCGCAGCGGGGTCTGATCGTGGGCCTCGACCACCGAGTCGACGAACGCCGAGATCGCCGACGACCCGGCCCACAGCGAAATCACGAATCCCAGCGAGACCACCTCGCCGCGGGCATTGGCCACGATGTCCCGCACGGTCGGCTCGATGATCTCCACCACGACGTTCTTGGAGAAGAAGCTGCTGGCCATGCCGATCAGGCGATCCTGGATGGTGGCCAGCGTGTCCGGTCCGAACAGCGGCGCCACGTAGGACAGGCTGCCCAGCATCCCCAGCAGCAGTGGTGGCAGCGACAACACCGACCAGAACCCCGCCTGTGCCGATTCGGAGAAGATCGAATCGTCCCAGCTCTTGACCAGGGTGCGACGCGCGATGCGGAGCAGGTGATGACGGGAAGGTTTGGGGATCTGGTCACTCATGACCAGCCCAGCATTCCTGACGGGCGCTGCTATTGCACAATCGGCGCAGACGGTGTGTTGCCTGCCGGCTCTGGTTACGCCTCAGCGGCTGCGCTGACCTGAATCACGGCGGCCAGCTCGATCAGCTTGGCTTCGTGTTCGTTGGCGTGGTGCTGGCAGAAGAGAAGTTCGGCACCGGAGGGCAGCGTGGCTCGTACCCGTGCGGCGGCGCCGCACCGGTCGCATCGATCAGCCCGAGTGAGTTCGGGACTGGTCAGAGTCGCGTTCATGGGCTCCTCCGTTTCTCGCGGTTGTCCTCAAGTGTGTCAGACGCTTGCACGTTCGGCGTTGTTCCCCGGTTCGGCTGTGTCGTGTCTCACCTCGCGACGGGGTGCGGCAGGATGGGTGACATGACGCAGTCCGCGAACCCGCACGGTGTCTTGGTCCACCTGTGCAGTGCCGGCGACTGGGCGCAGGCGCAGGTGACTGGGGCGCTGCGTCCGGAGTCGTTGAACAGTGTGGGATTCGTGCACATGTCGACGCCCCAGCAGGTGCACCTGCCCGCCAACCGGCTGTATCGAGGCTGCACGGATCTGGTTTTGCTGCAGGTGGATCCGGCCAAAGTCGGTGCGCCGGTGCGCTGGGAGCCGGGCGTGCCAAGCGATCCGGAGGCGATGCTGTTCCCGCATCTGTACGGGCCGTTGCCGGTTGACGCCGTGATCGGTGTCAGTGATTATCGGCCCGGTCCGGACGGCGTGTTCGGCCCGGCTGGTTGAGGTTGATCGGGGTGGTCGGCTTGGCCGCGGACGCCCGAGTGAGTTCGCTACGGGCGAACGTCGTTTGCGCCTTGTTGATCAAAACTGCGGGCACGCGCGGCCAGGCGGCGGCGACCGCGTTGATCGCGTCGAGCACAGCGGGATTCAGATCGGCCTCGGGCGGCACCCGGTGGCCATGGGTGGCCGCGCGCTTCAACAACGCGGCGAAAGTCGCCGGCGACGCGTCATCGGTCGGCATGCTGGGCGATCCTACGCCGCGGTGCCGGCCTCGGCGTCTCAGACAGCCCGGGCCTCGACGATCGCCAGCGGGCTGGTGGTGGGCACCACGCGCTGCAGCTCGAATCCCGCCTGGGACAGCAACTCGGCGTACTCGCGCCGGGTGCGTTCCTGTCCGCCGGCGGCAACCAGCATCTCCAGGTCGAGCACCAGGCCCAAGTGGGCGGGCGCTCCCTCGGGCAGCACCATCTCGAACAGCAGCACCTTGCCGCCGGGCGCGATGGCGGCCCGGACATTGCGCAGAATTGCCAGGGACTGTTCGTCGTCCCAGTCGTGGATGACGGTCTTGAGCAGATAGGTGTCGCCGCCGGCGGGGACCGAGGAGAAGAACGATCCGCCCTGGATGTCGCAGCGTGACGCCACGTCCGCCACCGTCGCGTCGGCGGCGGCCACCACCTGCGGCAGGTCGAACAGCACACCGCGAGCGTCGGGCGCCTGACGCAGTACCGCGGCAAGCAGTGCGCCATGGCCGCCACCCACATCCACGATCAGCTTGCTGGCGCTGAAATCATATGCGGGGACAGCGCTTTCGATCGCCACGGCCGACGCCCCGGTCATCGCGTCGTTGAACACCTGCGCCAGTTCGGGATCGGTGTCCAGGTAGGAGAAGAAGGGCATGCCGCGAACCTTGCCGACGGCGGTCTCGCCGGTGCGCACGGAGTGTTCCAGGTGCGACCAATGTTCCCGGTGCGCCGGGTGGCCGACGAACGCGATCATCGGGGCCACACTGGCCGGATTGTCAGAGACCAGGGCGCGCCCGGTGCGGGTCAGCGCGAACCGGCCGTCGCGGCGCAGCTTGAGCACCGAGTTGCTGGCCAAGGCGCGCATCAACCGGTAGGTGGCGCGGGGGTCGGTGCCCACTCGGTGGGCGACCTCGTCGGCGGTCAGCGGACCGGCGGCGAGCGCATCGGCGATCCCGAGTCGCACCGCGGCACTGAGCGCCTGGGTCAGCCATCCGCCGAACCCCAGCTCCACGACGGCGACAGAGGCGGGGACGGTCGCCTGGCGCAGGCGCTGCAGACCGCCACGAAACGCGTTGACGGCACTGAGTACTGCCGCCGGGGGTGTCTTGGCCATGTCGCTGCAGGCTAGTCGAGGTAGTCGCGCAGGACCTGAGACCGGCTGGGGTGCCGGAGTTTCGACATCGTCTTCGACTCGATCTGACGGATGCGCTCCCGGGTGACGCCGTAGACCTGACCGATCTCGTCGAGGGTGCGCGGCTGGCCGTCGGTGAGGCCGAACCGCAGCCGCACCACACCGGCCTCGCGCTCGGAGAGCGTCTCGAGCACCGACTGCAGTTGGTCCTGGAGCAGGGTGAACGAGACCGCGTCGACGGCGACCACGGCCTCACTGTCTTCGATGAAGTCGCCCAGCTGCGAGTCGCCCTCGTCGCCGATGGTCTGGTCCAGCGAGATGGGCTCGCGGGCATACTGCTGGATCTCCAGCACCTTCTCCGGGGTGATGTCCATCTCCCGGGCCAATTCCTCGGGGGTGGGCTCGCGGCCCAGGTCCTGCAGCAGCTCGCGTTGGATGCGGCCGAGCTTGTTGATCACCTCGACCATGTGGACCGGGATGCGGATGGTGCGTGCCTGGTCGGCCATGGCCCGGGTGATCGCCTGGCGGATCCACCAGGTGGCGTAGGTGGAGAACTTGTAGCCCTTGGTGTAGTCGAACTTCTCCACCGCGCGGATCAGACCGAGGTTGCCCTCCTGGATCAGGTCCAGGAAAGCCATTCCGCGGCCGGTATAGCGCTTGGCCAGCGACACCACCAAGCGCAGGTTGGCTTCGAGCAGGTGATTCTTGGCGCGATCGCCGTCCCGACAGATCCATGCCATGTCACGCCGGTAGGCGACCGCCAGCTTGTCGCCCTTTTCGGCGTGCTCGGCCATCTTCTGCGTGGCGAACAGGCCGGCTTCGATCCGCTTGGCCAGCTCGACTTCCTCTTCGGCGTTGAGCAGCGCCACCTTGCCGATCTGCTTGAGGTAGGCGCGGACCGAGTCGGCCGACGCGGTGAGCTCGGCGTCCTTGCGGGCCTGCCGCAGCGCTTCGGACTCCTCTTCGTCCCAGACGAAGTCGCCTGAGGCCTTGTCCTTCTCGCTGGGCTCGGTGATCTCGTCGTCGTCGCCTTCCTCGCCCTCGTCGGCCGAGTCGGCGGGCGCGGTCGCCGCGGTGTCGTCGCCGTCGGCAGCCGCCTCGGTGTCGTCGTCGAGTTCGTCCAGGCTCAGGTCGGCCTCGTCGATGTCGTCCACACCGGGCTCGCCGTCCAGCTCGACATCGGTGTCGAGATCCTCGGGCGCCAAGTCGGCATCGGCGTTCTTCGCGCCTGCCTTGGTGGCTTTGGCGGCCTTCTTCGCCGGGCCCCGGGTCGACCGGGTCGCGGGCTTGGCCTCGCCGTCGGCGCCGGCGCCGCGCGCCGTCGACTTGGTGGCCTTCTTGGCGGGCGCTGCTGCCTTGGTGGCCTTGGCCGCGGTCCGCTTGGCGGGTGCTGCAGCGGCAGACTTGGCGGGAGCCTTGGCAGGCGACTTCACGGCGGCTTTGGCGGGCGCCTTGGTGGCGCTGCCCTTCTTGGGCTCCTCAGTCGCCGGCTGTGCCTTGCTCGCTGCCACGTCCACCCCTTCGGTCGGACTGACTTCCGGGTTGCAGCGTTGTGCGCAACCGAAAGTGTCGGGTATGTCGAATGTCGGCTCTATTTCAGTTGGTGATCAACTGGGATAGTCGCCGCTATCGGTTAGGCGGCCGCCGTCGACCATTGTAACGACAGGGCGAGGCGGTAATCGCCGAGCGGGCGTTATTCAGCGGGTCACGTCGGCCGACGACGCCATCGCGGCCCCGACAATCCCCGCGGTGTTCTGCAGTGTCGCGGCGACCACCGGAGTCCGGTTGGCCAGCAGTGGCACCCACCGATCGGCTTTGCGGCTGATACCGCCGCCGACGATGATCAGATCCGGGCAGAGTGCGTCCTCGATCGCCATCAGCACCATGGTCACCTGTTTGGCCCACTTCTCCATGGACCAGTTCTTCCGCTCCTTGACCGACGCGGCGGCCCGGTGCTCGGCTTCTTTACCGCCCACCTCGATATGTCCGAGTTCGGTGTTGGGCAGCAGCTTTCCGTTGTGGATCACCGCCGAGCCGATCCCGGTCCCGAAGGTGAGCAATACGACCACGCCGCTGTTGTTCTTGCCTGCCCCGAAGCGCTCCTCGGCGAGCCCGGCGGCGTCGGCGTCGTTGAGGATGACGATCTGCTGGCCGTCGAGTTCGGCGGCGATCGTGTCCTGCGCGTTCAGTCCGATCCAGGACTTGTCCACGTTGGCGGCCGTCTGCACGACGCCGTTGACCACCACGCCCGGATAGGTGACGCCCAGCGGGCCGGTCCAACCGAAGTCCCGGACCACAGCGGCGACGGTCTGGGCGACCAAGGCGGGAGTGGCGGGGCTCGGCGTGGGCAGCTTGAACCGCTCACCGATCAGCGCACCGGTGTCCAGATCGACGACGCCGCCCTTGATACCGCTGCCGCCCACGTCGACGCCGAAGCCGCGTCGTTGCCGCCGTGCGCCGGCAGTCGGACGGTCCTCAGTCGGGGAAGGGGCGGGGTCGGTGCCGGTCATGGATCTCCTCTTCGGCGATCGGTCGTCAGCAGGTGCCGGAGTGAATCTTGGTCAGCAGCGCAGGGTCGGGCAACCCGGTGGCGTCGGGGCGCAGGCCGGCCAGCGCGGCCTCGATGTCATCGCTGTGGGCCAGGCTGACGAAGTCGCTGCCGACCGCCAGATCCACCGAATCGTCGGCGCGGTCGTCGCGGAACAGCTCTGTGCAAGGCGCCACCAGCCAGAGCGCCGCCGCGGCGGCTTGGCCCGCCGGGCCGAAGCGGATCTGGCCCTGGCAGTCCAGCCGGTCCTCGATGTAGATGGGGTCGTTGGCGGCGGTCGGCTGGGCGAAGCCGTCGTCGCGTAACGCATCGGCGACGTCGGCGGCCTGTCCGGCGCGGCCGCTGGCGTTGAGGACCCGGGCCTTGATGTCGGCCAGCTTGGCCGGGGTGGTGCTGATCATCGCGGCGCGCGGCACCTGGGTGCCCAGCCGCGGCTGGGCCGGCTCGGTCGGCGCCGGTGGGGCATTGCAGACCGCGACCTCATGGATGTCGGCCGGCCGGGTGAGCGCCACCGCCCATGCCACCGCGGTCAGCAGCGCCAGCGCCGCCAAGGCGTAGGCTGCCGGTCGGTTGTTGCGTCGCCGGAACGGCCGACCGTGTTTGTCGAACTCGGTACCGGTAGTGATTTGCGCGACCACGTACGCACTCTAGAGGGCGCGCGCGCGGACGATGACCGTGGTCAGCAATGCAATGTGACGCAAATCACACTTGATCCGACCGCGATCCGGGCACGAATCATTTGGTGGATGCGTTCGACGCTGGTACAAAGCTCGCGCAGGCTTTCGAGGGGACTTGAGGGGAGAAGACCATGGCTACCGATTACGACGCCCCGCGTCGCACCGAGACCGACGACGTTTCCGAGGATTCGTTGGAGGAACTCAAGGCGCGGCGCAACGAGGCGCAGTCCGCCGTGGTCGACGTCGACGAGTCCGAATCGGCCGAGTCGTTCGAGCTGCCCGGCGCCGACCTGTCCGGTGAAGAGCTGTCGGTGCGTGTCGTTCCGAAGCAGGCCGACGAGTTCACCTGCTCGAGCTGTTTCCTGGTGCAGCACCGCAGCCGTCTGGCCAGTGAGAAGAACGGTGTGATGATCTGCACCGATTGCGCGGCCTGACCAGGCCTGTCCCGCTCAATCCTGCTTAGGTGCGCAAAGCCGCCAGCATCCGCTGTGGGTTGCGGCAGCTGACCAGCCAGTACGGCGTCGGGTCGTCGGGATCGTTGAGGACGACCAAGATCATGGGCCCCACCCAGCCGCGATGTAGGACGTATGCCGCCGGATCGAGCTGGCGGCCCAGTGCTGCGGACTTGGCCGTCCGCGGGACCTCGGCGGAGCGTGCGATCACGGTCGCGGGCAGGTGCGCGTCACCGGCCCACAGCTGCGTTTCCCCGCCGTTCTCGATGACCTGCACCTTGATGCGCCCCAGCCACAGCAGGGCGGCGACGGTGACCGCGAAGAACACCGCGAACGGCAGCCAGCCGGGCAGCGTGCGCAGGCCCAAGCGGACTTCGTAGGCCATCAGGCCGTTGCCCAAGAACCCCAGTGGCCACCACCACCACGGCACCCACAGCTGTTCGCTGTAGCGCACTGTCTGCGATGCCCGATGGTTCAGGCGCGATCCCGACATCCGGCTAAGAGTAGTCTTGCGCCTCGTGTCACCCAGTCTTGCGGTTGTTCGCTTGGATCCGGATCTTCCACTGCCGAGCCGTGCTCACGCCGGCGATGCCGGCGTCGACCTCTTCAGTGCGGTCGACGTCGAGTTGGGCCCGGGGCAGCGCGCCCTGGTGCCCACCGGGATCGCGGTGGCAATTCCTTTCGGCATGGTCGGCCTTATCCACCCTCGGTCGGGTTTGGCTGCGCGGGTGGGCCTTTCGATCGTCAACAGTCCCGGAACCGTCGACGCGGGCTATCGTGGTGAGATAAAGGTCTCGTTGATCAACCTGGACCCGGCGACGCCGATCGAGATCCACCGCGGCGACCGGATTGCGCAGTTGCTGGTGCAGCGAGTCGAGCTTCCGGAGCTGGTGGAGGTGGCGTCGTTCGACGAGGCCGGGCTGGCCCCGACGACCCGCGGCGCCGGTGGTCACGGCTCCTCAGGGGGGCACGCGAGTTTGTGACGGCTAGTGATGACGAAGTGACGAAGATGGGCGGCTGTGATGGCATTCGGTAGGGGTAAAGGCAAAGGCGAGGCCGACGAGCCGATGAGCGCCGGGCCGGAAGCCTACGGAGAAGGGGACGAGTTCGTATCCGAGTCGGAAGAGCTGGAGGGCCCCTTCGACATCGAGGACTTCGACGACCCTGCGGCGGCGACGACGGCCCGGCTCGACTTGGGCTCGGTGCTGGTGCCGATGCCGCCGGGCGCTCAGGTCCAGGTCGAGTTGAGCGAGGCGGGTGTCCCCAGCGCGGTGTGGCTGGTGACGTCCCACGGCCGGTTCAACATCGCGGCCTACGCCGCACCCAAGTCGGCGGGTCTGTGGCGTGAGGTGGCCGGTGAGCTGGCCGAGGCGCTGCGCAGGGACAACGCGAACGTCAGCATCGTCGACGGCCCGTGGGGCCGGGAGGTGCTCGGTTCGGCGACCGGGGCGGTCCGGTTCATCGGGGTCGACGGCTACCGCTGGATGGTGCGCTGCGTGATCAACGGTCGGCCCGAGACCATGGAGGTGCTCGCCCAGCAGGCGCGAGAGGCGCTGGCCGACACCGTCGTCCGCCGCGGCGACACGCCGCTGCCGGTGCGTACCCCGTTGCCGGTACGACTGCCCGAGCCGATGGCCGAGCAGTTGCGAGCGGCTGCGGCGCAGCAGGCCGCGGCGCAGCAGGCGGCGGCCGAGCAGGCCGCCGTGCAGCAGGCAGCCGCGCTGCAGGAGGCCACCATGTTCGGTGGAGGCGGAGACATACCGCCCGCGCCGGCCGCTCGCCGCAGCGTGGAGGGTTCCGCGATGCAGCAGTTGCGCACTATTACCGGCGGTTAGCGAGGCTCGACGCAGGAGAGCCGAAGCTGGACCGCCGAATCAACACCGGCGGTTAGCGAGGCTCGACGCAGGAGAGCCGAAGCTGGACCGCCGAATCAACACCGGCGGTTAGCGAGGCTCGACGCAGGAGAGCCGAAGCTGGACCGCCGAATCAACACCGGCGGTTAGCGAGGCTCGACGCAGGAGAGCCGAAGCTGGACCGCCGAATCAACACCGGCGGTTAGTCAATCCGCCAGCGCCATCGTCAGCGCGGTCACGCAGGCGGTGCCCAAGGCGGTCGGGTCGGCGCCGATCTGGTCCAGGGTGACGGTGCATAGCGCCGCGCGCGGCACGGCGGCGGCCCATTCGGAGGCCGTCTGCAACGGATGGACCGCGTCGTCGACCGCGGCGGTCACTCCCATCGGCACGGTCAGGGCCGCCAGCTCGGCGTGCGTCGGCGCGACATAGGCCGCGGCCTCCTCTAAAGCGTCGGGCAGCTGCGGCCACTGAGCGGTCCACGAGCGGGTCAACTCGTCGCCGAGCCACCCCGGGCTCGATGCCAGCATCTGGGCCACCACCACCGCCAGACCGTCGTTGCGCAACTGCTCGGCGCTGTAGCGCGCGGCGTGGGCGGCGGGTGCGTCATCGGGGGCGCCGGTCCAGGCCGGCAGCGCGGCCAGCACTCCGACCACTCGCTCGGGATGGCGCAGTGCCCACGCGGTGGCCACCGCCGCGCCGATCGAGACACCACCGGCGAGGATCGGGCCGGATTGCGCGGCCGCCGCATCCAGCGCCTCCAGATAACCCTCGATGAGTCGGCCCGGCTGCGGGCGATGCGTCACCAATTCGGCACCCACCTGCTGCAACGGACGCCGAAACGCCCGGCCGATGTAGTCGTCGTCGGATCCGGTCCCCGGCAGCAGAACGGCCGTCACGCCGCGCAGAACCAATGCCACCTCTTGATCGTCTCGGGCGTTGTCAGCCACCCCGTGGGCAGGTCATGTGGCATTAGGTAATCAACAGGTCTACCGTAGCGTGCGCATACGGATGAGGGAGAGGGCAATGGCTGCTCCGAAAGGGTACCTGCGCCGGCTGACTCGGCGATTGACAGAAGATCCCGAGCTGCGTGACGTCGAAGAGTTGTCCGATGAGGCGCTCAATACCGGCGCGCAGCGCGCGATCGACTGCCAACGCGGCCAAGAGGTCACCATGGTCGGGGTACTGCGCAGCGTCGAAGCCAACGCCAAGGGCTGCGTGGGCGGCGTCCGCGCCGAGCTGTTCGACGGCACCGACACCGTGACGCTGGTGTGGCTGGGGCAGCGACGGATCCCCGGAATCGACTCCGGCCGCACGCTGCGGGTGCACGGCCGGCTGGGCAAACTCGAAAGCGGCTGCAAGGCCATCTACAACCCCCACTACGAAATCCAGCAGTGATCGCGCCTCCGGTCGGGCCGGCGCAGCGATGAGCGAGGACTACAGCGCCGAGGGCGCCCAGGGACCGCAGCGGCTCCTGGAGCAGATCGGTGGGCTGGCCGGAGTGATCTACTCCTCGTTGCCGATCGTGGTGTTCGTGCCGGCCTCCAGTCTCTTCGGACTGCGCGTCGCAGTCCTGGCGGCGTTGGGGGTGGCCGCGGCCGTGTTGGTGTGGCGCCTCATCCGGCGCCAATCCAGCCAGCCGGCGGTATCCGGCTTCCTCGGGGTGGCCGTCTGCGCCCTGATCGCCTATCGGATGGGCGACTCGAAGGCCTATTTCCTGCTCGGAATCTGGATGTCGCTGGTGTGGGCGGTGGTGTTCGCCGCGTCGATGGTGATCCGCCGCCCGGTGGTCGGCTACATCTGGTCGTGGGCCAGCGGCCAGCCCCAGACCTGGCGCGAGCTGCGGGTGGCGATCTACGCCTACGATCTCGCCACGCTGACCTGGGTGCTGGTGTTCGGCTCTCGTTTCGTGGTCCAGCGACTGCTGTACAACGCCGATCAGACCGGCTGGCTCGGAGTGGCCCGCATCGCCATGGGCTGGCCGCTGACCGCGGTGGCGGCGGTGGCCACCTACCTGGCGGTCAAGTACGTGCAGCGCGCACTGGACGAACGGCCTGTCGCGGGCGAGCCCGAGCGCGAACCCCGGTCAGTGGGCCGGTAGCAACAGCGCGCGCAGTTCGGTCTCGACGCCGCTGGACGCGACGAACAGCAGCTCGTCGCCGCCCTCGAGGGGCTCGTCGTCCTGCGGCACGATCACCCGTGTCCCGCGCAGGATCGTCACGAGCGCAGCGTCGCGAGGCAGGGTCAGCTTGCGCACCGGCTTGCCGCCCCACGGGGTGTCGTCGGGCAGCGTGATCTCCAGCAGATTGGCCTGACCCTTGCGGAACTCCATGAGCCGCACCAGGTCTCCGACCGCGACGGCCTCCTCGACCAGCGACGCCAGCATGCGTGGCGTGGACACCGCGACGTCCACCCCCCAAGCGTCGGTGAACAGCCATTCGTTGCGGGGATCATTGACCCGGGCCACCACCCGGGGCACCGCGAACTCGGTTTTGGCCAGCAGCGACAGCACCACATTGGCCTTGTCGTCGCCGGTTGCCGCGATCACCACATCGAAGGTCTCCAGGTGCACGGTCTCCAGCAGGCTCAGCTCGCAGGCGTCGCCCAGATGCCACTGCGCATCGGCGATGTCCTCGGTGTCGACGTGTTCCGGGTTGCGCTCGATCAACGTCACCTGGTGGTCGCTGTCGAGCAACTCGCGTGCAATGGATCGCCCGACCGCGCCGGCCCCGGCTATCACGACCTTCATTTGTCCAGGTCTTCGCTGGGCGGCAGGGCGGTGATGGCGATCGCTTCGGCGACCCGGCCGGACACCGCCACGATGTACACCTGGTCGCTGGCCTGAATCACCGTCTTGGGCTCGGGCAGGATGCCGGTGCCGAATCGGATCAAGAACGCCACCCGGGCATTGGTAGCAGCCTCCAGATCGGTGACGGGGCGACCGATCCAGTCCTCGTGCAGGACGACCTCGGCCACCGCGACCGTGCCGGTGGGATCACGCCACTTCGTGGTCACGCTTTCCCGGGTCAGGGCGTCGAGCAGCCGGTCGGTGGTCCACGGCACGGTGGCGATGGTCGGAATGCCCAGGCGTTCGTAGACCGCGGCCCGCTTGGCGTCGTAGATACGGGCGACCACCCGCGAGACGCCGAACGTCTCCCGGGCCAGCCGCGCGGCGATGATGTTGGAGTTGTCACCCGAGGACACCGCGGCAAACGCAGCGGCCTCCTCGATGCCCGCTCGCAGCAGTACGTCGCGGTCGAAGCCCATGCCGAGCACTCGCTCACCGTTGAACTCCGGGCTGAGCCGGTTGAACGCGGTGCTGTCTCGGTCGATGATGGCGACCTCGTGGCCGATCCGGGACAGCCCGTCGGCGACCGAGGCGCCCACCCGGCCGCAACCCATCACAACTACCCGCACGTGCTGTGTCCCTTCAGGTCCTCTGGGCCGACTTTCGGCTGGTTATCGACTGCAGTAGTGCCCGTATTCGGTGAACGCTACCGCCAGTGCCCGGCTGGCTTACCCTTGGCTCTCGTGTCGAAGATTTCCACCGCTGCTCGGCGCTTGGTTCTGGGCCGGCCCTTTCGCAGTGATCGGCTGAGCCACACGCTGCTGCCCAAGCGCATCGCCCTGCCGGTATTCGCCTCCGACGCGCTGTCCTCGGTGGCCTACGGACCCGAAGAAGTCTTTCTGGTGTTGTCGGTGGCGGGACTCGCGGCCTATCGGATGACCCCGTGGGTCGGCCTGGCTGTCTCCTTCGTGTTCATCACGGTGGTGGCCTCCTACCGCCAGAATGTGCATGCCTACCCCTCCGGCGGCGGCGACTACGAGGTGGTCACCACCAACCTGGGCGCTACCGCGGGTTTGACCGTGGCCAGCGCGTTGATGGTGGATTACGTTCTGACGGTTGCGGTCTCGATCTCGGCGGGAATAGCCAACATCGGCTCGGCGATACCGTTCATCGCCGACCACAAGGTCGTGTTCGCGGTGGGCACCGTTGTGTTGGTGGCGGCGGCCAATCTGCGCGGCATCCGCGAATCGGGCACCGCGTTCGCCTTCCCGACGTACGCGTTCATGATCGGTGTCTTTGCGATGCTGGGCTGGGGGCTGTTCCAGATCTTCGTGCTGGGCCACCCGCTGCAGGCCGAGTCGGCGGCGTTCAAGATCCACTCCACTCATGGTGAGGTGGTCGGCGTGGCCCTGGTGTTCCTGGTGGCGAAATCGTTCTCCTCGGGGTGTGCCGCACTGACGGGGGTGGAAGCGATCAGCAACGGCGTGCCCGCCTTCCGCAAGCCCAAGTCGCGCAACGCCGCCACCACGCTGCTGATGTTGGGTGTGATCGCGGTGACACTGATGATGGGCATCATCGTGCTGGCCCGCGAGACCGGGGTGAAGATCGCCGCGCGCCCGCACGAACAGCTGATCGGGGCGCCGGCGGACTACGAGCAGAAGACCCTGCTGGCTCAGCTGGCCGAGACGGTGTTCCGGGGCTTTCCGCCCGGTCTGTGGATCATCGCCGGGGTGACTGCGCTGATCCTGGCGCTGGCCGCCAACACCGCGTTCAACGGTTTCCCGGTGCTGGGCTCGATCCTGGCGCAGGACCGCTATCTCCCGCGTCAGCTGCACACCCGCGGTGACCGGCTGGCGTTCTCCAACGGCATCGTGTTCTTGGCGGTGGTGGCCATCGCCTTCATCGTGGCATTCGGGGCGGAGGTGACCGCGCTGATCCAGCTCTACATCGTTGGGGTGTTCGTCTCCTTCACGCTGAGTCAGATCGGCATGGTGCGGCACTGGAACCGGTTGCTGCGCAACGAAACCGACCGAGCGGCCCGCGTCAAGATGATGCGCTCCCGGGTGGTCAACACCATCGGCTTCATCGCTACCGGGACGGTGTTGGTCGTGGTGATCATCACCAAGTTCGTGGCCGGCGCGTGGATCGCGATCGTCGCCATGTCGGTGCTGTTCGCCATGATGAAGATGATCCGCCGGCACTACGACACCGTCAGCCAGGAGCTGGCCGAACAGTCCGCCGTGCTGGACGACCAGGCGGTGCTGCCCAGCCGCAACCACGCCCTGGTGCTGGTGTCCAAGCTGCATCTGCCGACCCGCCGCGCGCTGGCCTACGCGCGGGCGACGCGTCCGGACGCCCTGGAGGCGATCACCGTCAACGTCGATGACACCGAGACCCGGGCCCTGGTGCGGGAGTGGGAGGATAGCGAGATCACCGTTCCACTCAAGGTGATCGCATCGCCGTACCGGGAGGTCACCCGGCCGGTGCTCGAATACGTCAAACGCATCAGCAAGGAGTCGCCGCGCACCGTGGTGACCGTCTACATCCCCGAATACGTGGTGGGCCACTGGTGGGAGCAGTTGCTGCACAACCAGAGTGCGTTGCGGCTCAAGACCCGGCTGTTGTTCATGCCGCAGGTCATGGTCACCTCGGTGCCCTGGCAGCTGAACTCCTCGGAGCGGCGCAAAGTCTTGGAGCCGCACCACGCTCCCGGCGACACCCGGAGAGGTTTCCTAGAGTGATCGACCAGGAATTGGTCTTGACAACCGGGGCGCCGGCGAATGGCGGCAGTTGTGTGGCCCGCCCCCCGGACTCCGGCGGTCGGGTGGTTTTCGTGCGGTACGCGCTGCCCGGCGAGCGGGTGCGGGTGCGGATCACCGCCGAGCGGGGCTCGTACTGGCACGGTGAATGTGTCGAGGTGCTCGAACCCGCGACCGGCCGCATCGACTCGCTCTGCCCGATCGCGGGGGTCGACGGTGCCGGCTGCTGCGATCTGGCGTTCGCCGACCCGGCCGCGGTGCGCGCCCTCAAGGGTGAGGTGGTGTCCAACCAGCTGGCCCGGCTCGGTGGCCACGAGTGGCAGGGCGAGGCCGAACCGCTCGGCGATGACGGCCCGACGGGCTGGCGCAGCCGGGTTCGCCTGGAGGTGGGCGCCGACGGGCAGGCCGGCTTTCACCGCTACCACAGCGATGAGCTGGTCACCGACCTGCGATGCGGTCAGCTGCCGACCGGCATGACCAAAGGACTGGCCGAGCAGAGTTGGCGGCCCGGCGACCACGTGCACGTGGTCGCCGACGACGACGGTGTCCGTCACGTGGTGAGCACCGGCCGTGACCATCGGCCGGAGGTCGTCGAAGGCGACTATCACGCCACTCAGTGGGTGGGCCGGCGCCGCTGGCAGATCCCGGTGACCGCGTTCTGGCAGGCGCACCGCCGCGCGGCCTCGCTGTACAGCGCGCTGATCGCCGAATGGGCGCAGCCTGACCCCGGCAGCACCGCCTGGGACCTCTACGGCGGAGCGGGAATCTTCGCCGCAGCGCTGGCCGAGCAGGTGGGGGAGTCCGGCCGGGTGATCAGCGTCGACACCTCACGGGCCGCTACGGGCGCCGCACGGGCGGCGCTGGCCGATCTGCCGCAGGTATCGGTACGCACCGACTCGGTGCGCCGGGTGCTCGGCGCCGAGCGTGCGGCGGCCGGAGTCGCGGTGTTGGATCCGCCGCGCGCCGGTGCCGGTCGCGAGGTCATCGACCTGCTGGCGGCCGCGGACGTGCCGCGTGTGGTGCATATCGGTTGTGAGGCGGCGGCTTTCGCCCGCGACATCGGCCTGTATCGCGGGCACGGCTACACCGTCGAGCAGATCCGGGTGTTCGACGCGTTCCCCTTGACCCATCACGTGGAGTGCGTGGCGTTGTTGACGCGCTGACTGCCCGGCTCGCGCGCCGGCCTCAGCCGAACACGAAATAGCGCAACCACAGATACACCGCAGACAGTGTCACCGAGACGGCGGTGACCAGAATCCCTTTGCGGGTGAACTCCCAGAACGAGATGGGATTGCCGGCGCGCCGGGCGATCCCGAGCATCACCACGTTGGCGCTGGCCCCGACCGCGGTCAGGTTGCCGCCGAAGTCGGCGCCCAGCGCCAACGCCCACCACAGCGCGTCGGGGTGCAGGTTGGTGGGCAGGGTGGTGCTGAGCTCGGCCACGATCGGCGTCATGGTCGCGACGTAGGGGATGTTGTCGATGATCCCAGACACCGGCGCGGACACACCCAGGATTCCCATCGTGGTCAACAGCGCGTTGCCGCCGGTCACCTCGGTGGCGGCCTTGGCCAGGGCGGCGATTGCGCCGGTGTCCACCAGGGCGCCGACCATTACGAACAGGCCGGCGAAGAACAGCAGCGTCTCCCACTCGACGCCGGACAGGTAGTCCGAGCGCTCCAACTTCGAGACCACGATCAGCACCCCGGCGCCCAGCAACGCCACCACCGACGGCTCCAGGTGCAGCGCCGAATGCCCGATGAACCCGGCGAACACCGCGGCGAGCACCAGGCCGCACTTGATCAGCAGGCTCCGGTCGCGGATCGCCTCGCCCTCTTCCAGTGCCATCACGTCGGCGACCCGCTCGGCTTCGACGACGAACGATCCCGGAAACAGCCGGGGCAGCATGGCGATGAATACGACGATCACGATGGCGACGATCGGCGCCAGGTGTAGCAGGAAGGAGTTGAACGACAACCCCGCTCGGCTGGCGATGATGATGTTGGGTGGGTCGCCGACCAGGGTGGCGGCGCCGCCGATGTTGGAGGCGAACACCTCGGCCATCAGAAAGGGCGCGGCGTTGATGTCGAGGCGGTCGCAGACCAGCAGGGTGACCGGGGCGATCAACAGCACCGTGGTGACGTTGTCCAGCAGCGCCGACGCCCCCGCGGTCACCAACACCAGCAGGACCATGATCCGCAGCGGGGAACCCTTGGCGCGCTTGGCAGCCCAGATCGCGATGTACTCGAACACACCGGTCTGGCGCAGCACGCTGACGATGATCATCATGCCCAGCAGCAGGAAGATGACATCCCAGTCGATTCCGGTCTCGCGGGAGTAAAAGATGTCGTCCGACGAGATGACCGGCAGGATGACGACGGCCGCCGCGCCGGTCAACGCCACCAGGGTCTTGTTGAGCCGGTCTGCGGCGATGAACGCGTAGGCGATCAGGAACACCGCGACCGCGATGAATGCCATCCGCGGGATCAGACTTTCAGCGCCGCGGCAAGCAGCCGCGATGCGGTGATCACGCCCGTCAGCTCGCCGTCCTTGACGACGGCCAGCAGGGGGCTGCGAAAGCGGGCCATGGTGGCGGCGACTTCGATGATGGTCTCGTCGGCGTGGACGGCCGGCACGTCGCTCAGGTGCTCGGGCAGCACGTCGCGCACCGTCTTGCCCCGCAGCTTCTCGGCCGCACGGTCCGCCGCGTTCTCACTGAGTACACCCGCCAGGGCGGGGTCGTCCTGGATGTAGCCCGGCACGATGAAGCGCACCACCTGGGAGGCCGGCAACACCGCATAAGGCTTGCCCGCAGCGTCGGTGACGACGAGGCCGGGCAGCCGGTGCTCAGCGAGCAACCGGGCCGCGTCCAAGGCGTCGGAGTCGATGGCCACCACCGGGAATTCCTCGGCGATCTGTTCGGCGTGCACACGACGACGATACGGTGGCCACCTCCGGCCATGCGTAGACTGGCCGGATGCTTGAAGGGATCCGCGGCCCCGCCGATCTGCAGCACCTTTCGCAGGCTCAGCTGACCGATCTGGCGGCGGAAATCCGTGAGTTCCTGATCCACAAGGTCGCCGCGACCGGCGGGCATCTGGGCCCCAACCTGGGTGTGGTGGAGCTGACCCTGGCGCTGCACCGGGTGTTCGACTCGCCCCACGACCCGATCATCTTCGACACCGGGCACCAGGCCTACGTGCACAAGATGCTGACCGGGCGCAGTCGCGAGTTCGACACTCTGCGCAAGAAGGGCGGGCTGTCGGGTTACCCGTCGCGCGCCGAGAGCGAGCACGACTGGGTGGAGTCCAGCCACGCCAGCTCGGCGCTGTCCTACGCCGACGGCCTGGCCAAAGCCTTCGAGCTGACTGGGCACCGCAACCGGCATGTGGTGGCCGTCGTCGGTGACGGCGCGCTGACCGGCGGGATGTGCTGGGAGGCGCTGAACAACATCGCCGCGGGCAACCGCCCGGTGGTGATCGTGGTCAACGACAACGGCCGCAGCTACGCGCCCACCATCGGTGGCTTCGCCGACCACCTGGCCGCACTGCGGCTGCAGCCCGCCTACGAGCGCCTGCTGGAGCGGGGCCGAACCGCGATCCGCGGGATGCCGGTCGTCGGCGAACTCGGCTACCAGGTGATCCACAGTTTCAAGGCGGGGCTCAAGGATGCGCTGGCACCGCAGGCGCTCTTCACCGACCTGGGCCTGAAGTACCTGGGCCCGATCGACGGTCATGACGAGGCCGCGGTGGAGTCCGCGCTGCGCCGCGCCCGGGGCTTCGGCGGGCCGGTGATCGTGCACGTGGTCACCCGCAAGGGCAAGGGCTATGGCCCGGCCGAGAACGACGAGGCCGAGCAGATGCACGCCTGCGGGGTGATCGATCCGCTGACCGGCTACGCCACCGAAACCGCTGGGCGCGGCTGGACGGCGGTGTTCTCCGACGCGCTCATCGAGTACGGCACCAAGCGCCGTGATGTCGTCGCCATCACTGCCGCTATGCCCGGCCCCACCGGGCTCGCGCCGTTCGGGCAGCGCTTCCCGGACCGGATGTTCGACGTCGGGATCGCCGAGCAGCACGCACTGACTTCCGCGGCCGGGCTGGCGATGGGCGGCCTGCACCCGGTGGTGGCGGTGTATTCGACGTTCCTCAACCGCGCCTTCGACCAGCTTGTGATGGACGTCGCGCTGCACAAGCTGCCGGTCACGCTGGTGTTGGATCGGTCCGGGATCACCGGGCCCGACGGTGCGAGTCACAACGGTATGTGGGATCTGTCGGTGCTGGGGATCGTGCCCGGCATCCGGGTGGCCGCGCCTCGCGACGGCGTCCGACTGCGCGAGGAGCTCGGCGAAGCGCTCGACGTCAACGACGGCCCCACCGCCCTGCGATTCCCGAAGGGGGATGTGGGCGAAGACATTCCCGCCATCGAGCGGCGCTCCGGGGTGGACGTGCTCGCGGTCCCGGCCGACGGGTTGCCCCAAGACGTCCTGCTGGTCGCGGTCGGCGCCTTCGCGCCCATGGCGCTGGCGGTGGCCGACCGGCTGCACAACCAGGGCATCGGGGTGACGGTCGTCGACCCGCGGTGGGTGCTCCCGGTGCCGGAGGTGCTCGTCGAGATGGCCGGTGCGCACAAGCTGGTGGTCACCTGCGAGGACAACGGCGTGGCCGGCGGTATCGGCTCGGCGGTGTCGGCGGCGCTGCGGCGTGCCGAGGTCGACCTGCCCTGCCGCGATGTCGGTCTGCCGCAGCGTTTCTACGACCACGCCTCGCGCGGTCAGCTGCTGGCCGAGGTCGGCCTGACCGCACAGGATGTGGCTCGCCAGATCACCGGCTGGGTGGCGGCGATGGGCGCCTCCAACTGCGTCGACGAGGTCAGCGAGCGGCTGGAGTAGCCGGCCCGACCGGGCGCGCAGAACCCGGCCCGGCTACGGGTGGCCGAGAGCCGCCGTCAGCACCGGCACCGTCAGCTCACGTTGCCAGGGGCGTGCGCCGCCGGCGGCCAGGAACTCCTCGATCACCACCGCGGTGTTTGGTGTCGCCGGTTTGAAGTCCCAGCACAGTCGGCGCACCAGGTCGGGGGTGAGCAGGTTCTCGGTCGGCACCTGCACCTGTTCGGACACGGCAGTCAGGGCGGCGCGGGACGCCTCCAACCGCGCGGCCGCCTCGGGTTTGCGCCGCGCCCAGCGCGACGGCGGCGGTGGACCGCTGGTGGACTCCCCGGCTTCCGGCGGCTCGGGGTTGTCGCGGGCCGCGGCCAGCGCCGCCAGCCAGGTCGCCGCGCTGCGACGTTGTTTGGGCCCGCCGAAGACCGGCAGGGCGAGCAGCTCGTCAACGGTGGTCGGGTTGGCGACGGCCGCGGCGATGATCGCCGAGTCGGGCAGGATGCGTCCGGGCGCGATGTCTCGGCGCGCTGCGATCTGGTCGCGCACCGTCCACAGCTCACGGACGGCGGCTAGGCCGCGCCGATCGCGCACCTTGTGGATGCCCGACGTGCGCCGCCAGCGGTCCCGGCGCGTCGTGGTGGTGAAGTCGGTGACTCGAAGGTGATTGAACTCCTGTGCCGCCCAATCGGTTTTGCCCTGCTCGGACAGCACCTCAGCGATCGCCTGGCGCAGTTCGATGAGCACCTCGACGTCGAGCGCCGCATAGTTGAGCCAATCCGCCGGCAGCGGCCGCTTCGACCAGTCCGCGGCGCCGTGCCCCTTGGCCAGACCCAGCCCCAACAGTCGCTGAACCATCGCGGCCAGGTTCACCCGGTCGAAGCCGGCCAGTCGCCCGGCCAGCTCGGTGTCGTACAACGCTTTGGGCCACATGCCGACCTCGGCCAGGCAGGCCAGGTCCTGGTCGGCGGCGTGCAGAATCCACTCGTCGTCGTCGAGTACCTCGGCAACCGGGCGCAGCAGGGCAGCCGGATCCTCGCCGGCGCCGACCGGATCGATCAGCACCGTCCCGGCACCGGCACGGCGGATCTGGATGAGGTAGGCCCGGTTGGAGTAGCGGAAGCCTGATGCCCGCTCGGCATCCACCGCGAACGGGCCGTGACCGCCGGCCAGGAGATCGGCGGCGGCACCGATCTGCGTGCGGGTGACCGACACCTCCGGCACCCCCTCCGCAGGATGCGGCAGCGGTGTCGGCTCGGGCTCTTCGGTGGCCGGTTCGGTGGTCTGCTCGGACATCTCAGACGCGGGTTCGCGAGCTCAGATCAGTGATTCCGACCGGCGGTAGGCCCGCGGCGTGTTCCAGCACCTCGCAGAACGCCTGGACATGGGTGCCCAGCTCCGGGGTGGTCGCGGTCCACGATGCACGCAGTTCCAACTGGTGTCCCCGCGGCGGCCCGGAGATGTCGCCGTACCGAACTGAGGTGGTGGCGGTGACGGTCCCGCCCAATGCGGTGACGTGCTCGGTGCGGGCGCCCAGCGCCTCGACCAGCCAACTCCACGCGACTTCGGGGAGTAGCGGGTCGATCGCCTCGTGCGGATCCAGGTCGGCCTGGATGAAGGCCACCATCCGCATGGTGCCGTCCCAGGCGTCGGTGCCGTCGGGGTCATACAGCAGGATCAGCCGGCCGAAGGCATCGCCGTCGGAGTCCTCCGGGACGAAGTCGGTCTCGGGATGCTTGACCTCGGCGCCCAGCGCGTAGCTGTAGGGCGCCAGGCGCTGCGGCGGACGGATCGGGCCCAATTCGATTTCCGACCGCACGGTTGCGGCGTGCATCGTCGCCACCGCTTCCCGGAATGGGGCAGGCTCGGCTGATGTCACGGGTGCCGCTCCTTAACTGGTCGCTGTGCGCCGCGTCGCCAGCGGCCGGCACCCAGGATTCTGTTGTGCACCGCCGCGACGCGGGTCACCGAATCTCACGCTAACCCCCGGCGCCGGTCGGCGCAGACAGGCGCGCCGAATTGGCAAGCGGAAGCCGGGGGACCGCCGCATGAAACGGCACGGTTCGGCCTGCCGCAATCGGGCGTGGCAGCATTGAGCACGATGAGTGCCCGTCGTGAACTGCCTGATTCCCCGTACCTGACCGCCGCTGCCGGCCGGCAACCCAGCCGGGTGCCGGTCTGGTTCATGCGCCAGGCCGGCCGATCCCTGCCCGAATACCGTGAGCTGCGCGCGCAGCACAGCATGCTGGCGGCCTGTTTCGACCCCGAACTGGTCTGCGAGATCACCCTGCAGCCGGTGCGCCGCCACGACGTCGACGCGGCGATCCTGTTCTCCGACATCGTGGTGCCGCTGCGCGGCGCCGGGGTGGATCTGGACATCGTGCCCGATGTCGGTCCGGTGATCGCCAACCCGGTGCGCAGTGCGGCCGATGTCGCAGCCCTGCGGCCGTTGGACCCGCAGCAGGTGACGGCCGTCGCCGCGGCGGTATCACTGCTGGTGGACGCGCTTGGCACGGTGCCGCTGATCGGCTTTGCCGGCGCGCCGTTCACCATGGCCTCCTACCTGGTCGAGGGCGGGCCCAGCCGGACTCACGCCCGCACCAAGGCGATGATGCTGGCCGACCCGGACAGCTGGCACGAGCTGATGACCCGTCTCACGGACCTGACCATCGCGTTTCTGACGGTGCAACTCGACCACGGTGTGGACGCGATCCAATTGTTCGACTCCTGGGCCGGCACGCTGTGCCTGGCTGACTACCAGCGTTTCGTAGCACCGCACAGTGCCCGGGTGTTCGCCACCCTGGCCGACCGGGACGTGCCGATGACGCACTTCGGGGTGCAGACCGGCGAGCTGCTGGGCGCCATGGCCGACGCGGGTGCCACGGTGGTGGGTGTGGACTGGCGTACCTCGCTGACCGACGCCGCCGCCCGCGTGGGTGCCGGCACCGCCCTGCAGGGCAACCTGGACCCGGCGGTGCTGCTGGCGGGCTGGCCGGTAGTGGAGCGTGCCGCACGGGCCGTCGTCGCCGACGGCCGCGCCGCTGTGGCCGCCGGAGCGTCGGGGCACGTGTTCAACCTCGGCCACGGCGTGCTGCCGGAAACGGACCCCGGGGTGCTGACCGACCTGGTATCGCTGGTTCATTCATTGTGACCACGTCGTACTGCGTCGTCGGGGGCGGCATCTCCGGTCTGGCCGCCGCCCACCGGCTGCGGGCGACGCTCGGCGACGCAGTCGACATCACCGTGTTCGATCCGGCCGACCGGCTCGGCGGGCTGTTGCGCACCGAGACCCTGGGCGGGATCGGCGT
The DNA here is from genome assembly GCF_019645815.1 of Mycolicibacter heraklionensis. Classification (NCBI taxonomy): domain Bacteria; kingdom Bacillati; phylum Actinomycetota; class Actinomycetes; order Mycobacteriales; family Mycobacteriaceae; genus Mycobacterium; species Mycobacterium heraklionense. The sequence goes on along the minus strand of NZ_CP080997.1, from coordinate 2,931,810 downwards.
GGACGTGGGCGCCGAGGCCTTCGTCGCCCGCCGGCCCGAAGTGCCCGCCCTGCTGGCCGAGCTCGGTTTGGCCGATCGGCAGCGCGGTACCACCGGGGTGCGGCCGTTGCTGTACAGCCGCCGGCTGCTGCATCGGTTGCCGCCGGACACGCTCAGCGGGATTCCGTCGTCGCCGGAGTCGATGGCCGGGCTGGTCGACTCGGAGACCCTTGCCCGGATCGCCGGTGAGCCCACCCGCCCGTTGGCGTTCGAACCGGGCAGTGATCCGGCGCTGGGTGCGCTGGTGGCCGACCGGTTCGGTGCACAGGTGGTGGCCTGCTCGGTGGATCCGCTGATCGGCGGGGTGTACGCGGGTTCGGCGGCGACGGTCGGGCTGCGCTCGGCGGTGCCCGGCCTGGCCACCCTGCTCGATGAAGGCGTGCCCAGCCTGACCGAGGCGGTGCGGCGGGCACTGCCCACGACGACCGGCGTACCGGTCTTCGGCGCAGTCACCGGCGGATATCAGGTGCTGGTCAACGCGCTGGTGCGCAGCGCCCGGCTGCGCTGGGTGCAGGCGGCGGTGACCCAGATCGACCCGGTCGGCGACGGATGGCTGTTGCGGGACACCAGTGGCGGCCACCACCGCGCCGACCGGGTAGTCGTCGCGGTGCCCGCCCCCGTGCTGGCCCGGCTGGCCACCGGGTTCGCTCCGCGTGCCGCGGCGGCGGCCAGCCGGATCGGCAACGCGTCGTCGGTGGTGGTGGCGATGGCGGTACCCGCCGGCGCGGCGTTCCCGAACAACTCCGGGGTGCTGGTTGCCACCGGGGAGCGGTTGCACGCCAAGGCGATCACCCTGACCTCGCGCAAATGGGGCGACCGCGGCTACGGCGGCAGGGTCGAGGTGTTGCGGTTGTCCTTCGGCCGGTTCGGCGATTCCCGCACCAGCGCCTCCGACGCGGAGCTGGTGGGGTGGTCGGTGCAGGACCTGGAGGCCGTCTTCGGCGTCACGGTGGACCCGATCGACGTGCGCGTGCAGCGCTGGCCTGCGGCGATGCCGCAATATCGGTCCGGCCATGCCAGCCTGGTCGCCGGGCTGCGCGCCGCGCTGCCACCGACCGTGGCGGTCGCCGGCAACTATCTCGACGGCATCGGAGTACCGGCCTGCATCGCTGCGGCTGATCGGGCAGTGGCGGCCGTGATCAGCGCCACCCCGGCGCCCTAGCGACCTTCACAGCGCATCGTGGCAGCATATGGGCCATGGCGCACCTCGACTACGACAAGCTGAACTCCACCCTCCGCTACGTGATGTTCTCGGTGTTCTCGGTGAATCCGGGTGGACTCGACGCAGGTACTGAGACCCGCGAGGCGATCGCCGACCAGGCCGCCACCTACTTCAAGCAGCAAGAAGAGCGCGGCGTGGTGGTCCGCGGTATCTACGACGTCGCCGGTCTGCGTGCGGACGCCGACTTCATGATCTGGACCCACGCCGAGCGCATCGAGGACCTGCAGGCCACCTACTCCGGGTTCCGCCGCACCGCGCTGGGCCGGCTCTGCGAGCCGGTGTGGAGCAGCGTGGCGTTGCACCGGCCGGCCGAGTTCAACCGGAGTCATGTCCCGGCGTTCATCGCCGGTGAACCGGCAGGCGCCTACGTCTGCGTGTACCCCTTCGTGCGGTCGCTCGAGTGGTACGTCCTGCCCGAAGAGGACCGTCGCAGGATGCTGGCCGAGCACGGGATGGCGGCCCGGGAGTACAAGGATGTCCGGGCCAACACCGTGCCCGCGTTCGCGCTCGGTGACTACGAGTGGATCCTGGCGTTCGAGGCGCCCGAACTCGACCGGATCGTCGACCTGATGCGCGACCTGCGTAACACCGAGGCCCGCTTGCACGCGCGGGAGGAAACGCCGTTCTTCACCGGCCCCCGGGTCGAGGTCGAGCAGCTGGTGGCCGCACTTCCATAACAGCCGACGCGACAGCTGTCGCCATCTTGTGTAGATAGCAAACATAAGATATCTTCCGGGACGCTAATTATTTTCTAAGGCTGCGCCTTGGTCCCGTCCTCACGGAGGTGTCGAACGATGCTCGGTCGATCCCAGACAGCTAGCTCGACACCCCGCTTCGCGGCCGCCGGCACCGCGCTGCTGACCGCCGGCCTGCTCGCCGCGAACCCGGCGGCAGTCCAGCTCCCCGCGGTCCAGCTCGCCGATATTCTGCTGGCCGCCCAAGACATCGTCATGGACATCGTGCGGCATGCCGAAGACGCGCCGCCGGGCAACGAGCGGGTCACGTTCGCCCCGAGTTTTCCCGGGGCCGGAATCAGTGCCAATGGAGAACAGGAAGCGCTCGACACGGCGCAGAAACTCCTCGACGAGATCGGCCTGGGCAAGGTCGCCGGAATCTTCTCCGGTCCCGACACCGACGCGCAGGAAACCGCCTACCCGTTTGCCGACCTCATGGGCATCTCGCACGACGACATCAGAATCTTGTACGGGCTGACCGAGGTCGACGGTGGCATCTACTCCGACCTGCCCAACCTCAGCCCCGCCGGGATCCTCTACGCCCTGTCCAGCGCGCTGTGGACGTTGGCCCTGCCGTCGGTGCTGCCTATCCCGGGCGCCCTGGACTACAACGGCCTGATCGTGCTCGAGAAATACAACGAAGCGATCGACGCCGTGTACAACCACGCGATGGACAACCCCGTCATCGGCGACAACGGGGCGATCAACGAGGCCGTCTTCAGCAGCTCCGCGGTCACCATGATCTGGGTGATGAACACCGTCAAGAACCCCGACATCGAAGTGCTGCTCAAGGGCCTGTTCGACGTCTCCTCGACCGGCGTGCCGCAGCCGCTGCCCAACGCGGGCATCGTCGAGCTGACCGGCAACCCCGAGGACGGCTGGACGCTGGTCAACTGGGCCGGACAACCCGTCTCGACGGACATGGGCCTGCTGGGCGACGGATTCCTGCTCTGGCGCGAGCTGGTCCTGCCGCCGCAGCTCGCCGCGTACAACCTCCTCGAGGCGACCCTGTCCGGGGACCCGACCAGCATCGGAAACGCCTTCGTGGACGGCGCGGAGAACATCGGTGCATCGCTTGAGCAGGTTCCGCTGTTGACCTACAACGTTTTCGAGGACATCTTCACCGGGCAGTGGTGAGCCCGGCGGCTATGACGACGGCACCAGCCGCAGGCAGATGCTGTTTATGCAGTAGCGCTGGTCGGTGGGGGTGGGGTAGCCCTCGCCGGTGAACACGTGGCCCAGATGGCTGTGGCAGGACGCGCACAACACCTCGGTGCGCTGCCTCCCCAGCGAGTTGTCGGCGCGCAGGATCACCGCGTCGGAGTCGGCCGGGTCGAAGAACGACGGCCAGCCGCAGTGCGAGTGGAATTTCTCTGTGCTGCGGAACAATTCGGCACCGCACGCCCGGCACTCGTAGACACCTTCGGTGGTGGTGTCGGTGTATTCACCGGTGTTCGGCGGCTCGGTTCCGGCGCGGCGCAGTACGGCGAATTCCTCGGGGGTCAGTTTCGCGCGCCACTCGTCGTCGGTGAGTGACACCGTCGGTTCGGGGGTCATGCTTCCACGGTAGCCTTCGCCGGCCCGGCCGCTAGCCATGCCGGATCGATCCCGTCGTCCAGGCGGCCCTGTTCGCGGGCGTCGAGGTAGCGGTAGCACAGCACGGTGCACACCACGATCAACAGCAGCGACCAGCCGTAGGTGATCTTGAGGTAGTCCAGCGGCCGCCCGATGTTCATCCACCGGAAGATCAGCCACTTGTCCAGGGTCATGAACCCGTAGACCCCCAGCCACGCCGGCCAGTTGCGCAGCACCGAGTTCGGCAGCACCACGGTCATCAGGAACGGGAACAGCACGATCGAGTAGTAGCCCTGTCCCAGCGACAGCACCAGGAACGACGCGGTCAGCAGCACCCCCGAAGAAGTCAGCATCCAGAACCGCGGGTCGCGGGTGCGGTAGTAGCGGTAGAGCAACCAGAGGCTGACGGCGGCCAGAACGGTGAACAGCACCCGCATGAACAGGATCAGACCCGAGGGCAGCCCGAAGAACACCCCGTTGCCCAGGATCGAGGAGTTGAAGTAGTCGCGGGTGCCCAGGATGTAGGGCACCGTCTGGGTGAAGTAACTGCGCGGATCGCTGGTCAGCGGGAACGCCGCCACGTTGAACAGCACCGGCACCCCGATCGCCCCGACGAACGGCCGCCACTGCCGGCTCAGCAGCGGTAAGAGCAGTAGCGGCGCCAACACCGGTTTGACCACCAGGGTCAGCCCGACCGCGACACCGGCCCACCACTGGCGGCTCTCCCGGCCGTCGAGCAGCCAGCGGAAGAACAGCACTTCGGCCAGCAGGATGACGCCGTTGATGTTGGTGAACACCAGTGTGCTGCTGACACTTTCGGTGAGGAACATCGCCGCCAGCAGGGCCGGGGCCGCCACCGAGGTCAGGCGCAAGCCGAACATCCGCAGCAGCAGGTAGGCGGCCAGGACGATCGCGATCGTGTTGGTGGCGATGAAGGTGTACCGCGACAGGGTTTCCGGCAGGTACCCGAACGGGGACATCAGCAGGGTGCCCCCGGGGGAGTACAGGTAGTGCGGATCGACGTAGTCGAAGTGCTCGTTGTAGATGTCCAAGCCGTGCCGGAAGTTCAGCACCGCCCGGTACACCGGTTTGAAGTCGTCGGTGATGTTGCCGTTCAGCGGCAGTATCACGGCGCGGTGGATCAACGACATGATGGCCACCGGCCACAGCACCGAACGCAGTACCGTCGCGGTGCTCGGCGGGGACGTGGGGGGCCGGAATGCGGCCAGCAGGGCGGTGTTCGCCCGGTGCATCAAGGAGTCGGCTGCCGTCACCAGCGAACCGTACCCCGGACCGGGCTCGGGGGCCCGGATCAGGTTGGGTCAGGCCGGGCAGTACACATCGGTGTCGGGCAGCTTGCCGCTGTCGAGGTAGCCGATCAGCGGCGGCAACGTGCACGCCGAGTACACCGCGGCGCCGTGGCCGATGCCCTGCCACATCACCCGCTTGCTGGCCGACCCGGCGTTGATGACGGCCGCGGCGGTGGCCGCCACGCCCTCCTCTCCGACGATCGGATCGTTTTGCGCGCCGAGCAGCAGCACGTCGATCTTGAGTTCCTTCGGCAGGTCGGGGGTGCTGCTGCTGGGCCAGCTCAGGCACTGTGCCATCGCCAGCGCGCCGACCGCGCCGAACTGTGGGTACTCCTTGCCCCAGGCGACCACCAGCTCCCGGACCCGATCGGGCGTGGGCCGGTTGAGCGCGTCGGCGCACGAGTTGATGAAGTGCCCGTCGCTGCCGGTGGTGCCTTGGGCCCGGTTGATCAAGTTGTTCAACAGATTGGCGTCGCCGGAGTTGGCCGAGGCCAGTGCCTTGGCCAACTCGTTGGTGGTGTTGACCCGATCGCCGGTGGGATAGCCCAGGGCCGTGACGATCGCGTTGGTCACCGCGGCCACCGAGGCGCCGCCCGGACCATGCCCGGAGCGCGCCGCGCCCAGCAGCGCGTCGACGGCCCCCTTCGGGTCCGGGCCCAGCGCACAGCTGACCGCGACGCACTGCGCGGCGAACGCCTCGAAGGCCGCCTGCTGGCCCTTGACCCGTTCCTCGGCCGCGGCCTCGGCGGCGACTCCGAGGGGGATGGGGGAGTCCAGCGCCAGCCGGGCCACCTTCCCCGGATGAGAGCCGGCGTACGCCAAGGCGATCTGGGCGCCGTTGCCGATACCGAGCAGCGACAGCGCGGGAATGTCCCAGATGCTGCGCAGTCGTTCGAGATCCGTGGCGGCGTGGGTGTTGTCGTAGGAGGACTCACCCGGCGAGATGGAGTCGGTGCAGTCGGTGGTGGCCTCCTGAGTGACCGTGCCCAGGCTGGCCACCGGGTCGTCGCCGGGGGTGAACTGCGCCTGGTTCCACATTTCGTCGCGCTGGCTGCGATTGCGGCAGTCCACCGGGCTCGACATTCCGATGCCGCGCCGGTCCACGGCGACGACCGGGTGGCTCTTGAGCACGTCCGCGCCGGCCCGCGCCAGCCAGATCGGCAGCTGCAGCGACGACGGCAGATCCCAGCCGGTGGTGAACACCACGGGGCCGGCGTCGCCCGGGGTCTGCACGGACCGGGCCCGCACCACCCCGATGCTGATCGCCCCGGAGCCGCCGCCGAGGGGGTCGATGTCGGCGTCGTAGCTGGCGCAGTCCAGCCGCACACCGGGCGTGGCGGGCACCGCGGCGTCGCCGAAGACCCGGGCGGTGCAGTCATGCCACGGCAGGTCGTTCTTGGGCACCTCCACCGGAGGGGGTCCGGCGTGGTCCGAGGTGGACTCGGGTTGGCCCTGGGCCCCAGCGCCGGAGTTGGTTGCAAACCGCGGGTTGGCGGCCAGCCCGGGCGCGCATCCGGCCAGCAGGGGCGCGGACCCGGCCAGTACGGCCGCAGCCGTCACCACCGCGATCCGGGCGAACCTCGAAGAGCTGGTCATGCCTGTCACCTTATAGGCGCGCGCTTTTGACGTAGCGGCCGTAGAGGTAGCCGGATTCGTCGGCGAGCAGATGCGCGCAGCGCATCGGCGTGGTCAGCTCGCCCGGACCGGTGGCGATACGGCGGGCCAGGCCGCCGACCAGATAGGGGGCCAAGGTCAGGCAGAGCTCGTCAAGCAGCTCGCGTTCGATGAACGACCCCAGCAGGGTCGGTCCGCCTTCGGTGAGCACTCGAAACTGCTCGCGCTGCGCCAACGCGGCCAGCAGCACGGCCTCGTCCACCCGCCCGGGGTCATCACCGGAGCAGTCCAGGACGTCGGCGTGCCCGGCCAGCCGCCGCCGAGTGTCGTCGGCGACCGCGGAGCAGGTCAACACCAGCGGTGCCAGTTCGGTGTCGTTGAACACCCGCAGGTTGCGGTCCAGCTGTCCCGACTGGGTCACGATCGCCAGCCGGGGTACCTCGGACTGTCCGCGGTCGCGGCGGCCCTGGCGCTGCGCGACGCTCAGCCGCGCTCCGCCGTAATTCTCAACCCGTACGGTGCCCGCGCCGACCACGACGACGTCGGCCAGCGCCCGCAGCAGCATGAACAGGGACCGGTCGCCGGGCCCGGCCAGTCCACCGGACGTGCCGGCGACCGTCGCGCCGCCGTCGATGCTGCCGATGAAATTGGCCCGCACCCACACGCGCGGCTCGCTGGTTTCGGGATAGGCGTACAGCCGGCCCAGTTCGGCGTCGTCGACGGGCGCCGTGGAGCCCAGCAGGGTGAATCCGGGGTCTGCGCTGAGGTCGGACATGGCCTCGATTGCACCATGTGACTACAGTTCGTGCGTGCCCAATCCAGCCGCCGAGTCGATCGACCACCTGGTGGACAGGCAGCCGGCGGTCTCTCCGGAACGGTTGATCGCGCAGCTCAAACCGCCCCCGACGTTCGCCGGGGCCAGCTTCGCCAGCTACCGCCCGGACCCGGCGCAACCCAGCCAGGCCGCCGCGGTGACGGCGTGCACCGCGTTCTGCACGCAGGCGGTCACCCGGCGCGCCGGACGGCGCAAGCTGCTGGGCAAGCGCGAGGTGTTGCCGGGCGTGGGTATCTACCTCGACGGTGGTTTCGGTGTCGGCAAGACGCACCTGCTGGCCTCGGTCTACCACGCGATCACCGACACCGCGGCCGCTGAGCCGCCTGGCACGGCGTTCGCGACGTTCATGGAGCTGACCCAGTTGGCCGGGGTGTTCGGCTTCACCGAGTGCATCGAATTGCTCGGCGGCTACACCGTGGTGTGCATCGACGAGTTCGAACTCGACGATCCCGGCAACACCACCTTGGTGTCGCGGCTGCTGTCCGAACTGGTGGCGCGCGGGGTCTCGATTGCCGCGACATCGAACACGTTGCCCGAGCAGCTCGGCGAAGGCCGCTTCGCTGTGCAGGACTTTCTGCGCGAGATCAGTGCGCTGGCAAGCATTTTCACCCCGGTTCGGGTTGACGGCCCCGACTATCGGCACCGGGACCTGCCGCCGGCGCCCGAACCGCCCTCAGCGCAACAGGTCACGCAGCGCGCCGCGGCGCGGCCGGGAGCGACGCTGGACGACTTCGACGGGCTGTGCGCCCACCTGGCCACCATGCATCCGTCGCGCTACCTGACGCTGATCGAGGGCGTCACCGCGGTGTTCCTCACCGGTGCGCACGCCATTGAGGACCAGAACGTGGCGCTGCGGTTGGTGGCACTCACCGATCGCCTGTATGACGCGGGCATCCCGGTGGTGGCTTCCGGCGCCAAACTCGACCAGATTTTCAGCGCCGAGATGCTGGCCGGCGGTTACCGCAAGAAGTACCTGCGGGCCACCTCGCGACTGCTCGCGTTGAGCAGCGGGGGTTAGCGAGGCTCGACGAAGGAGAGCCGAAGCTGGACCACCGCATCAAACCCGGGGGTTAGCGAGGCTCGATGAAGGAGAGCCGAAGCTGGACCACCGCATCAAACCCGGGGGTTAGCGAGGCTCGACGGAGGAGAGCCGAAGCTGGACCACCGCATCAAACCCGCGGGTTAGCTCACAGATTCCACTGCGCCAGGCGCAGTCCGGTGTTGCGCGACAGCATCACCACGTGGGTGACCAAGCCGCGGTAGACATCCCAGTAGACACCGCCGTTGACGGTGGAGCCCGCGGGAGCGTTGGTGAGCACCGCATCCAGGGTGGTGGGGTCGTCGGTGTGCTTGGACACGTAGGCGTCGCCGCCGGGCGTGACACCGTCGAAGGTGACTGAGGCCGCCATGATGTAGGGGTTGGGCACCGCGATCGGGTGGATGGTCACGTTCGCCCGCCACGGACCGCCCTGGTTGCGCCAGCGCGGCGTGCCGTTCGCGCCCCAGCCCGGGGGGATCTCGCTGGGCACCACGTCGTGGACGGTGACATCGGCGACGATCGGGCCGAACGCCTCGTCGTGGTATTGGATGCGCAGCGTGTCGCCGAGGCGCCCGATCGGCGCCTCCGCGGTGGTGGTCGGCGTGGCGTGTCCGGCGGCGGGCGTCAGCAGGGCAGCCAACGCGGTGACGACGGAAGTGACCAGGGCCAGAATCCAGCGATGCATCTGGGCATGATGGCACATCGGGATCGCGGGTGCAGCAGCCTTGGCCTGGCGGGTTCGCAGACCGGCGGTTTCGCCGGTCAGTTCGTGGTTTCCGTGCCGGGAGCGGCCAGGTTCGCGGTGATCGCCTCCAGGGCTTTGGCCAGGTCGGCTTCGGCCCGCTCGCGGTCGACCCCGGCGCGATGCAGGGGACCGGTGTCATCCTCTGCTTCCAGCAGCGCCAACAGGAGGTGCTCGGTGCCGATGTAGTTGTGGCCGAGGCGAAGTGCGGTGCGGAAAGTCAACTCCAGGGCCTTGCGGGCCGGACCGCTGAACGGAATCAAGGCGGGTGATTCGGCACCGCCGGGCGGCAGGGTGACCGAGGCCGCGAGGGCGTCGGGGTCGACGCGCTGGGCGGTGAGCAATGCGGTGGCCAGGGCGTTGGGATCGTGCAGCAGCCCCAGCACCAGATGGTCGGGGGTGATCTCGGCGTTGCGTGCCCGGTGGGCGGCGTTCTGGGCCGCCACCACCGCACTGCGTGCCCGTGGGGTGAAGCGAGCGAAGCCCTGTTCGGGATCGAGCGTGGCGGCCTCGGGGCGCGGGACGAACTTCTTCTGCGCCGCTTGCTTGGTGACGCCCATGCACTTGCCGATATCGGTCCATGACGCTCCGGATCGGCGTGCCTGGTCGACGAAGTGCCCGATCAGATGGTCAGCGACTTCGCCGAGGTGCTCGGCGGCCAGCACGGCATCGGTCAACCGCTCGAGCGGGTTGTCGTGCACGCCGGTGATGGCGTTGATGAGGTCGTCGAGACGGACCGACTGGGTGAGCGGGGTGGGATCGACCATGCCGTCAACACTAGGTTGACGGGATGGTTTGCGTCAACCGTTAGTTGACGTTGGGGGCCGGCGTGGCTCGGGTGGGGGAGGGAAGAAGCCATTCCCCGAAGCCTTCGGCGAATCCCGACGACGGCGCGTACCTGACTTTCGCCGGGCTCACACCGGCCGGCAGCGCGAAGACCACGCAACCGGTCGCGGACTCGCCCGGGGCGATGTGGAACATGCCGGAGTCGAAGTTCGTGCATTCGCCGACATCTTTCAGATCCGGCGCGTAGCGCCGGCCGTCGGAACCGAACGCCCAGACGTTGGTGTTGACGTCGCCGTTCATGGTTGCGGTTCCCGGGTTGGCGATCGTGAACTGCGTCGCGACATAGGTGACGCCCGGATCGCCGGGGCCGGGCTTGACGGTCGCGGGGTTGATCACCTTCTCCAAGGTGACGGTGACGGTGCTGCCGTCGACGCGGGTGAGGGTCAGGGCGTCGCCGGCGTGCCCGGCGGGTTTCGGCGTTGCCGTACCCGATTCGCCGGATGTGGCGGCCGAGGGAGGCCCGCTCGTCTGATCGGTGTGGCCCGAACACGCCGCCGACAAAGCGGAGGCTGCCAGGGCGAACACCGACAGGGCGACGATGGGTCGATTCATGGGACCACCTTTCGCGACTTTTCCCGGTTCGTGCGGTGCTACCGATTGTGGTGCCTGCCGGCTCGTGGTCTCGGCCCGGCCCAGAATTCCGGTAGATCTGCGCAAATGCAGCTTCGCGAAGTGTGATCTTCGTTATAACTGATCTGTAGGCGCAGCTAACAAAGCGGCGCACCGTTCACAAAGGGGTACACCATGCTCGAATCGCTGATCGCAGGGGCTATCGGGGGCGCGCTCGGGGGCAAAGGGGCCGACATGTCGGCAAAGATCCCCAGTCCGGGCGGGCTCGGGAGCTTGATCAGTGGTGGCCTCGGTGGCTTGGCCGGCGGTGGCCTCTTGAACAGCATTCTCACCAGCGGTGCTGCCGGTGGGTTCGACCTCGCCAACGCGGCCGGCAGCCTGGTCGGCGGCGGGGTGCTGGGCACCATCGTCACCGCGCTCGTCGGCATGGTGGTCAAGGCCAACAAGAGCTAGTCCGCCGAACCGAAAAACCCCTGTCGTCACGCGGTGGCGGCAGGGGTTTTTGCTGTGTTGAGCCTGGTGCGCGGTACTGGGATTGAACCAGCGACCTCTTCCGTGTCAGGGAAGCGCTCTCCCGCTGAGCTAACCGCGCTTAGAGCCTTGGGACGGAGGTGGAGACGGGAATCGAACCCGTGTGCACGGCTTTGCAGGCCGTTGCCTCACCACTCGGCCACTCCACCGCAAGGGGTTGATGCCACTTGACACCCTCGAGCGGATGACGGGATTCGAACCCGCGACCCTCACCTTGGCAAGGTGATGCGCTACCAACTGCGCTACATCCGCGTGCCACGGGCGAGATCGTCGCCCGTCGCGATGCAGAACATTAGCGGACACATGTGAGACAACACAACTTTGCATGTCAGAGCGGCGAGTCGCGCGAAAGTGGGCCTGCGCATTGATGCTTAGCGGGCACGGCGTGCTAGTGTTCGTCCTCGTTCATCCGGTCTCGTAGCTCAGGGGGAGAGCGTCCGCCTCACACGCGGAAGGTCGCTGGTTCGATCCCAGCCGGGACCACAAAAGAGCCGCCTGCAAGCAGGTGGCTTTTCTTGTTTTCGGGGCGTGTGCCAGGTGCCGCAAAGTTGACGCAACGTGACACATCAGCTTCGTAATCCGCCTGCGCCGGAGGTTGATACGGTTCGTGTCCGTTCCGGCAAACCCGAGTCCGGAGCTGTCAGGCGATCATCGGGTCGATCGCCGACCGGGGCACCAGCACGTGTAACGCCCCCGACGAAGCGGGCAACAAGACGCCCTGGTCGAAGAAGAAGATCACCCCGTCGTTGACCACCGCGAAATTCTGATAGTTGGCGGGGTCATACAGCGCGGCTTGCGCGAACGGCAACGGTGGTGGCGCCGTGGTGGACGTGGACGTGGACGTGGAGGTAGTCGACTGTCCTGATTGCGTGGGCGCCGGTGCCAGCTGCTGCTGCAGTTCCGCCTGGACGATCGGCGCGACGGTCTTCAGCGGATCATCCACCTGCCACAACGGCGCATGTTCCTTGTCGTCCGATGCGGCCGCGAAGGTGATCGCCTTGCGATAGGTCTGGTCCCAGTTGAACGCCTTGTACGTCGTCTGTGGCTGGGCCCCGCCGACGTTTTGGTCCACCGTGAACACCACCGCTTGCGTGCCGCGCGGGGGAATCGACGAGGTGTACTCCGTCGGCTTGATGCTCAACTTGGCTGGTGCGCTGCCGGGCGCGCCAGACTTGGCCGAGTTGAGGAACGCGTCGCGTGTCTGGGCGATGTACTCGGCAACCGACTTCTGATCCGGGTAGTTCAGCGGCATGCTGATGTCGACGCTGTACCCGGCGTCGGAGAGCTGGATCTCACACGTGCGGCCGGTATTGCCGCCTTTGAGCTCGGCGCAGTAATCCTTCGGGGCCGCCACAGCCACGGCCACGCAACCGAACATGACGGCAACCGTGACGACCACGGCCAGGCTGAAAGAGCGCATGGGTGATACCTCCTAGCAAACGCGGCAACGCGCCGTGCCCAAAGATTAACCCGCGGTGCGAGGATGAAACGGTGTCAACGACGGTGCCGCGCGCGGAGACGCGGGCAGTGTCGGATTTGCTGGCACGTGCTCGACCGGGGCCTGCGGCGTTGGTGGTCGAGGGACAGGCCGGCATCGGCAAGACCACGCTGATGCTGAGCGCCACCGAAGCAGCTCGCTCTCAAGGATTTTCGGTGCTGTCGGCGCAGGGATCAGTGACGGAGGTCGAGTATGCGTTCGCCGCGGTTGCTGATTTGCTCGACGGGATCGACGACACGGTGCTGGGTGAACTGCCCAGTCAGCAGCGCCTTGCGCTGGACCGGGCACGAGGCGACCTGACCCCGGGTGTGCCGGCCATCGATGAACGGGCGCTCGCCGCTGCGTTCTGCGCGGCCGTCGAGCGCCTCAGCGCGAGATCGCCGGTGTTGCTGGCGGTCGACGACGTCCAGTGGCTCGACCCTTCCAGTCGTGCGGTAATCGGGTTCACCGCCCGGCGTCTGTCGAAGGGGGCGGCGCTTCTGGTCACGGTCCGCGTCGGTGAGTCCAATCTCGCTGACTTGGCTCAGTGGTTGACCTTTCGCAACCCCGCGGTCGCCACGCGTGTCCGGATGGGCCCGTTGGATCTGGACGGCGTGCACGATCTGATCGCCGCACGGTGGGGCCGCACGCTGCCGCGCCCGGCACTTAAGCGGGTCCATGGCATCTCAGGCGGCAACCCGATGTTTGCGCTCGAACTGGCCCGCGCCGAGCTGGACATGCCAGGAGCCGCGGCCGATCTGCCGGACAGTCTGGCCGCCCTGGTGTGCCGCCGCCTCGAACGCTTAGGCGACGACGCGCACGCGGTGCTGTTGGCCGCGGCCTGCTCTGCATCGCCGACAGCGGAGGAGCTGAGTCGGGTCACCACGCTGTCACCCGAACGTGTGGTGGAGTCGATCGAAGTCTGCGAGAAACTCGGTGTGGTCACCCTTGACGGTCACCACGTCCGATTCGCCCATCCGCTCTACGCCAATGGCGTGTCCGCCAACGCTTCTCCGGCGCGCCGTCGCGCCACCCATCGAGCCCTGGCTGGTGTCGTCGCCGACTCCGGGCTACGGGCACGTCACCTGGCGTTGGCGGCGACAATCAATGACGCGGGCACCCTGGCTGAGATAGACGCGGCTACCGACACCTTGACGGCGCGGGGCGCGCTGGCCGCCGCTGCCGAGCTGATCGACTTGGTCCTGGACCGCGGTGGTGATAGTCCGCAGCGTCGTATCCGCTCGGCGGAACTGCACTTTCGCTCGGGATCGATAGTGCTGGCGCGCACCCATCTGCAGTCCGTACTCGCCGATCAGCCACCTGGGCCGTTGCGTGCCTTGGCGCTGGCGCACCTGGGCGCGGTAAAGGCTTACGACGACGACTTGTCCGGCGCTATCGAGGCGCTGTCGGCGGCCGCCGATGAGGCTGCCGATGCGCCCATGCTGAGACTCGTGTGCCTCTTGCGTTTGTCCTTGGCGCTGGCCATCGCCGGCCGGATGAGCGCGACGATCGAACACGCTCAGCGCGCCATCGCGTTGGCTGAGGAACTCGACGCGCCCGGGCTGCGCAGCCAGGCATTGGCGATTTGGGTGACGGCGACGTTCATCTGGGGCGGGGGTGTCGACCGTCAGGCGTTGCAGCTGGCCGTGCAGCTCGAAGACCCCCGCAGCGGTGCCACCACGTTCTTGCGCGCGCGAGCCACCGAAGCGGTGATCTCGGCGTACGTCGGTGACCTCGAGACCGCCGACGCCCAGATACACGCGGTTCGCCACGGCATGACTACCGACGGCAGCGAGGTGGATCTCGTCTGGGTCGACAATCGCATTGCCGCGGTGGCGATCTGGGCGGGCCGGTACGACGACGCGGGCCGCGCCGCGCACGCGGCTGTGCAGCGTGCCGAACAACTCGGTGGGCGGCTGTCCTGCGCTACCGCATGGACCAAACGCGCGGCCGTCGCGGCATTCCAGGGGCGCGCTGCCGATGCCCGCGCCGACGCCGGCGCTGCGATCGAGGCGGCCCGCGCCGTCGGCGCGCTTCGCCAACTCAAGGAACCGACCAGAGTCCTGGCCTTCCTCGAGGTATCCCTTGGTGACTACGCTGCGGCGCTGGCCGTCCTACGGCCGCTGCTCGACGAATTCGATCCGCCCCACGAACTGGAGATCGAGGGCGGCGAACATCTTCCCGACGCCATCGAAGCGCTCACCTCACTCGAACACGTCGCAGAGGCCGAAGTGCTGGTCGACGCACTCGAGACGCACGGCGCGGACCGTGATCGTCCCTGGATGCTGGCGGTCGGGGCACGCGGGCGGGCCGCGGTGCTGGCCGCTCGTGGCGACCTTGCCGCAGCACTCCGCGCCCTGGAGCGCGCCATGGCGCACCACCAGCGGCTTCCGATGCCCTTCGAGCAAGCGCGCACGCAGCTGCTGTTGGGCCAACTTCAACGCCGCCGGCGCCAACGGGGGAGCGCGGCCACGACTCTCACCGCCGCGCTCCATGCCTTTGAGGAGCTCGGCGCGCCGTTCTGGGCGGAGCGGGCGCGGGCGGAGTTAGCTCGACTGAGCGGCGCGCGCGGTGATGGCCAGCGACTGACTCCCGCCGAAAGACGCGCCGCCGTTCTCGCGGCTCACGGTTTGACCAACCGCGAGATCGCCGCCGAACTGTTTCTGTCAGAGAAGACCATCGAGAGCACGCTGTCGAGTGTGTACCGCAAACTCGGCATCCGCTCGCGCGCCAGACTGGCTGCGGCGCTGAAAGCGAACGACGGCTAGCGACGCAGGCCGCCATGAGCTTTCAGCGCAAATGGTCGTTGAGGGTGCCCCCGGCGCCGAACAGGCGCGAGCGCCAATGGTCAAGTAGTGCAACGGTATCCACGTCTTCGGGGTGAAATCCCGGGCGCAGGTACACCGCCGCGTCCCGCAGAAATCCACGGAAGAACGGCCCGCGGTACAGGTCGGCGATTCCCCGCAACGCCCGCCGCGGTTGCCGGCGTGCCACCGGGTCGCGGCCCAGCGAGACAAGCAGTCCAAGTGCGATGAGCGGAACCGTGGCGGCGATCACCACCGCCATCGCCGCGATCCGGATCGTCTCGGAACCCCCGACGGCGCGATAGAGGTCAAAGGCCACCGACTTGTGCTCGAGTTCTTCCACCGCATGCCAATTCAGCAGGTTCCATACCTCGGGCGTCCCCGGGATGGCCTGGATCTCGTCAGTGGAAAGAATGCGCTCCGCCAGGACCGCGGTGTAGTGCTCCAGCGCCGCGGTCTGGGCCAGGTGCACCATGGCCGGGGTGCGTTCTTCGGCGCGAATCCGCCAGCGGTGCACCGCCTCCGAGTCCTGCCAGCGGATCGGATAGCCCTTGGCCGCGAGCACCGCGTTGAGCCGGCGGTGCTCCTGGCCGTGTATGGACTCCTGACCGATGAACCCTGCCACCTGCTTTTTCAGCACCGGGTCGGTGACGCGATCGGCAAAGCGGCGCACCGATCGGATGAAAGATTCCTCGCCCGCCGGAAAGCCACCGGACAACCCGGCCAGGAAGTGGCTGAGCACCATGTCGTCGTCGGCGAAATACTTGCCGTAGCCGTCGCTGCTGTCGAAGCCGTCGTCGAAGCGGAAACGGATCCGCCGAGTCTTCGGATAACTCGGGGCCGGGCGCGGTCGCCGTCGGCGTGTCATGAGGCCGAGCGTAGCCAGCGCCACGCGTTCGGGCGTGCCGAAGTTTCGCGGGTCAGTCCTCGCGCCTGATGGGGCCTACGCCATCTCGGGCACGTTCAGGTGGGCGATCGCCAGATCGAATTCGGCGACTTCCAGTATCTCTGCGCCGGCATCGTTGACGGCCCGGGCCCAGATCGCCTGCTCGCCGCTGCGACTGGCCACCAGCGCCGCCCGGTCGTCGAAGCTGACCGATGACACCGCGCGGCCCGAATGGCGGTCCACCAGCAGGGTGGTGCTGCAGAAGCCGTTCAGATCCTCCAGCTCAGGCATCAGCGCCAGCTTGTAAGTGTCGATCATCCGCTCGCAGCCCGCCGGGTCGGTCCGCAGCCAGGTGACGCGCACGCCCGCATGCCGCCGAGACCGATGATCGCGGCGCGCCGCGGCGATCTCCCAGCGGGTGATCTCGGCGGTGGCGTGGAAGATCTCGGCGGCGCGGTCGCACATCTGCTGAGCGGCGGCCTCGCTTGCTCGCAGGGTGTCTTCATCCAGCCAGGATGAGGTGACGATGCACCGGCCGGCGTCGCGGTCGACCAGCATGGACATTCCCGCGCAGCCGTCCATATCGGCCAGGGCCGGCATCACCACGCCGCGGACGTGGGTGATCCCCTCATCGAGGAAGGAAGGATGGGCGTGAATGGTGGTTGCACGCGCGAACATAGGGGCCTCCGAGTGATCGGGGCGACGCCCCGGCGGCGCCGCCGGTCTCCCTTCCACCATGCTCTCGCTTCGGTGCGGGGACAACCCTTATTCGCCCCCAATTCGCTGGCTATTCGGTGACCGGGTCCGGCTCGGCCCGATGTTGGGCGTCCAGTTCTGCGATCCGGGCGCCGACGCGGCCCCTCAGCGCGAGGGCCGCGATCAGCCCGGCGAGCAGCGCGATCAGCAGCGCAACCCAGGAGAACCGGGACAGCCAGTGCTCGGCCGCGACCCCGGCGTAGTACACCAGCGCGGTGGTCCCCCCGGCCCAGAAGATCGCGCCGGTCACATTGGCGACCAGGAAATGCGGGTAACGCATCTTCAACGCTCCGGCCAGCGGGCCGGCCAGGATGCGCAGCAGTGCCACGAATCGGCCGAAGAACACCGCACTGGCGCCCCAGCGGCCGAAGGACTGTTCGGCGAAAGCGATGTGGCCGGGACCGAAGTGATTCGGAAATCGCCGGCCCAGGCGGTCGAAGAGCGGCATACCGAATCGCCGGCCGATCGAATAGCCGATCGAGTCACCGATCACCGCGCCGATCACCGCCGCCACCGCGACCCCGACCGGGTCGACCGCCAACTCATGCCGTGACGACAACAGCGCCGCTCCGACCAGCATGAGCTCGCCCGGCAACGGGACGCCCAGGCTCTCTATCCCGATAACCGCGCCGACGAGCAGATAGACCAGCACGGGCGGGATCGAGTACAGCAGGACATCCACCGACATGCGGCCAAGCATGCCTGACGTCGGGCGGGAAAGCCCGTCGCGACCGTCGGCGGTCGAATAGGCGTCACCTAGTAGCGTTACCCAGGCGTTGCGATCGAATCGAGGAGCGGCAGTGGAATTCAACCTCGCCCAAGTGTTCTCGGCCGTGGCGGCGGCCGTGCCAGAGCGGGATTGCATCGTCTTCGGCGACCGTCGATTCAGCTACCAGCAGATCGAGGACCGGTCCCGCCGGCTGGCGCGGGCCCTGCACGAGCGTGGCCTGGGGGTGCGCCACGAACGCTCCGAGCTGGCCGGCCACGAATCCGGGCAGAGCCACCTCGCGCTGTACCTGGCCAACGGCAACGAGTATCTGGAAGGCATGCTCGGCGCCTACCACGCCCGGGTCGCGCCGTTCAACGTCAACTACCGCTACGTCGCCGACGAACTGGTCTACCTGCTGACCAATGCCTCCGCCGAGGCGATCATGTACCACGCCCGGTACGCGCCCACGCTGGCCGAAGCGTTGCAGCAGGCCGGTGACCGGCTGCCCGCGATGCCGCTGATCCACGTCGAGGACGACTCCGGCAACGAGCCGCTGCCCGGTGCGGTCCGCTACGAGGAGCTGCTGGACGCCACTTCCGCCGAACCGTTGGGCCTGGCGCTGTCCCCGGACGACCTATATCTGCTCTACACCGGCGGCACCACCGGCATGCCCAAGGGCGTGTTGTGGCGTCAGCACGACATCTTCGTCGGCGCCATGGGCGGCCGGGAGTTCGGCACCGGTGCCGTGCCCACCACGGTGGAGGAGATCGTCGACCGCGCCTGCGCCGCCGTGCCGGCAGGCTCGATGACAGTGGCGCCGTTGATGCACGGCGCCGCCCAGTGGGCCGCCTTCATCACGCTGCTGGGCGGGCGGCCGTTCGTGATGTCGGCGACCACCGACCGGTTCGACCCGGTGCGCACGTGGGAACTGGCGGCCAAGGAGCGAGTCATCTCGCTGTCGATCGTCGGCGATGCCTTCGCACGTCCGCTCGCCGACGCGCTGGCAGCCGGTGGCCCCCAGCTGGCTGAGGCGCTGTCGGGACTGTTCGTGCTGGCCAGCGGCGGTGCATCGCTCACCGTCCCGGTCAAGCAGCGGATGGTGGATCTGCTGCCGCAGCTGTCGATCCTGGACGCCGGCGGTTCTTCGGAGACCGGGGCGCAGATGGGACAGACCACCAGCCGCGATGTGGCCTCCACCGGCCGATTCACCCCGAACCCGGGCGCGGTGGTGGTCAGCGAGGACATGACCCGCATTCTCAAGCCCGGCGACGACGAGATCGGCTGGCTGGCGCAGCAGGGACATGTGCCGCTGGGGTACCTGGGCGACCCGGAGAAATCCGCGCGCACCTTCCCGGTCATCGAGGGGATCCGGCACTCGGTTCCCGGTGACCGGGCTCGCTGGGACGCCGACGGTGGGATTGAGCTGCTGGGCCGCGACTCGGTGACGATCAACTCCGGCGGCGAAAAGATCTTCGCCGAGGAGGTCGAAGCCGCGATTGCGCACCATCCGGCCGTCTACGACGTCGTGGTGGTGGGCCGGCCCAGCGAGCGGTGGGGCAACGAGGTGGTCGCGGTGGTGCAGTTGGCGCCCGGCGCCGACGCCGGGGCTGAGGACATCGTCACCGAGGCGGCGAACCACATCGCGCGCTACAAGCTGCCCAAAGACGTGGTGTTCTGCGCCCAGGTGCAGCGCTCGCCGTCGGGCAAGGCCGACTACCGCTGGGCCAAGGAGCAGGCGCTCGCCGCGCAACGAGTCTGAGCGGCGGCGCCGGCTGACTCAGCCGAACTGCGGCTTGCGCTTCTCCCGGATGGCGGCCAGGCCCTCGTGCACGTCCGGACCGGAGAAACCGAGGAACTCCAGCCCCAACGCGGTCTCGAAGGCCGGCGCGAACTGCCGATACCAGTAGTTGAGGCTGTGCTTGGTGAAGCGGATCGCGTCTTGGGCGCCGTGCGCCAGGTCGTCGGCGATGCGGGTCGCGGTGGCCAGCACCTCGTCGTCGTCGACGCACGTGGAGACCAGGCCGATCCGCTCGGCCTCCTCACCGTGCAGGGTCTCGCAGGTCAGCAGGTAGTACTTGGCCTTGGCCATGCCCACCAGCAACGGCCAGCAGATCGCCGCGTGATCCCCGGCGGCCACCCCGAGCTTGGTGTGGCCGTCGATCAACCTGGCGGTGCGCCCGGCCACCGAAATGTCCGAGAGCAGTGCCACCACCAGGCCCGCGCCCACGGCGGGCCCGTTGATCGCCGAGATCACCGGCTTGGAGAAGTTGACCATGTTCAGCACCAGGTCGCGGGCCTCCCGCAGCACCTGCATCCGTCCGGCGTGATCGCCGACGATCTTCTCGATCAGCTCGAAGCTGCCGCCGGCGGAGAACGCCTTGCCCTCACCGCGGACCAGTACCGCGCGCACGTCGTCGTCGCGGTCGATCACCGGCCACACATCGGCGAGGTCGCGGTGCATCTGCGGGCCCACCGAATTGAGTCCGGGCGCGTCCAGCACCAGCTGCAGCACGCCGTTGTCGCCGGGCTCGAACCGAAGACTGGGGAAGTCGGAGGAGGCACGGTAGCGGGGTGCATCAGTCATCATTCGTTTCTACTCGACGGCCTGCGCGCCGCCCCCGCCAGGTCTCGCCTGTCGCGCTCGGGGAACCGTTCCGCCGGAGCTGCTGATTTGTGTGAATCCTCAACGAACGCAATGGTTCTCGTGTTGGTAGGGCAGCTGCTGCGGGGCGGCGTCGAGGTGTCGCCTTCGGCCCTTGAGATTTAGGTTCGCCTTTCTAGTTTCTACAAAATCCCTTGTGTAAACTCTGTGCCCATGGCATATGTGATCGGGAAGCCGTGCGTTGACGTGATGGACCGGGCCTGCGTGGAGGAGTGCCCGGTTGACTGCATCTACGAAGGCGGTCGAGCCCTTTACATCCACCCGGATGAGTGTGTGGACTGCGGAGCCTGCGAGCCGGTGTGCCCGGTCGAGGCCATCTACTACGAAGATGACCTCCCGGACGAGCTCCAACCGCACCAGGCCGACAACGCGGCGTTCTTCGCCGAGGCCCTGCCGGGACGCGACGAGGCGCTCGGCTCACCCGGTGGCGCCGCCAAGATCGGTCCGCTCGGCATCGACACCCCGCTGGTGGCCAGCTTTCCTCCCCAGGGGGAGTGACCGACATCGCCAAGCCGCCTGTGCCACCTGGAGGACGTCGCCTCGACGTTCTGCGGCTGGTACAGGCCGCCGACGAACCACTGAGCATCGCGCAGATCGCCGACCAGTTGGGGGTGCACCCGAACACGGTGCGTTTTCACCTGGACACCCTGGTTGAGGAAGGCCGGGTCGAGCACACCGAACCCGACCACAAGGGGCGGGGACGGCCGGCGCTGATGTTCCGGGCCATTCGGCAGATGGACCGGGGCGGAACCCGCCGGTTCCGGCTGCTCGCCGAGATCCTCACCATCGGTTTGGCCGCTGACTCCGATCCCAGCGGCAAGGCGTTGGCTGCCGGCCGGGCATGGGGTCATCGGCTGCGGCCGCTGCATCCGCCGTCCGGGCCGGTGGACGCCGAGGAATCCACCGGCCATCTGCTCGAGATGCTCGATGAGTTGGGTTTCGAACCCGAACGCCTGGAACCCGATGCCACCGGAGCAGAGCAACTCGGGTTGCGGCACTGCCCGTTCCTGGAGCTCGCCGAGAACGCCGCCGACGTAATCTGCCCGATCCATCTGGGGCTGATGCAGGGTGCGCTGGAGGCTTGGGAGGCGCCGGTGACCGTCGACCGACTCGACCCGTTCGCCAAACCCGATCTGTGTGTGGCGCATCTGAAATCGGCGACCCTCAACGGAATCCCGGTGGACCCGTCACCTCCCACCGCGGTGCGTGCGGAAGGGGCCACCGGGTGAGTGTCGGCGCCTCGGTTGCGATCGCAGCGACATTCGTCTGGCTGGGGATGGTGACCGCGATTTCGTTCATGGAGGCGCCGCTGAAATTCCGGGCGCCCAACGCGACCGTCCCGATCTGCCTCAGCATCGGCCGGTTGGTGTTTCGGGCGCTCAACACCGCCGAATTCGTGCTGGCCGCGGTCATCGCGGTCGCGTTCGTGAGCGAGCGGCCGACGGCCGGCATCGCTGTGACGTACGCGGTCGCCCTGGCGATGCTGGTGGCGCAGGTGTTCGCGGTGCGCCCGGCTCTGGGCCGCCGCGCTGATCAGGTGCTGTCCGGGTTGGAAGCGCCCCGCTCGCGTGCGCACTACGCCTATGTCGCACTGGAGCTGATCAAGGTCGCCGCGCTGGTGCCGTTGGGCATCCTGCTGCTGTCTCGCTGAACTGTCCCACACCGTTTCACCCGCTCACCGAGCCGAAGGAGTACCGATGGAATCGACCTCGCTGAATGTGTTGGCCGACGAGAAGCTCGCCGAGGCCATTCAGCACCACAGCGGTCGCGCGGCCCACACCGTCTACGGCGGTTCGGTGCATCACCTGCGCCAGACCCTGGTCGCACTGCAGGCCGGCCAGTCGTTGGCCGAACACGACAGCCCGGGGGAGTCGACCCTGCAGGTGTTGCGCGGTCGGGTGCGGCTGACCGCCGGCGACGACAGCTGGGAGGGCGCGGCCGGCGAGTTCGTCACCCTGCCGCGCACCCGCCACGCGCTGGAGTCGCTGGAAGATTCGGTGGTGCTGCTGACTGTCGCCAAGAGCGCCTCGCACTGAGCGTGCCGCTGAGCACACCCTGGTCGCAGGGGACCGGTCTGCGGCTGCCCATCCTGAATGCCCCGATGGGCGGGGTGGCCGGTGGTCGGCTGGCCGCCGCCGTCACTGCGGCGGGCGGGCTGGGCATGATCGGGATGGGCAGCACCGCCACGGCGGCATCGCTGGCCACCGAGCTGGCCGCGCTCGGGGACGTACCGCGGTTCGGGATCGGCCTGGTGGACTGGGTGATCCGCGATCGGCCTGACCTGCTCGAGGCGGCACTGGCTGCCCGCCCGACGCTGCTCTCGGTCAGCTTCGGGGCCGACCTGTCCTGGGTTCAGCGCGCCCACGCGGCCGGGATCCTGGCTGCCACTCAGGTCTATGACCCCGAGACCGCCCGACGTGCCCGGGACGCCGGTCTGGACGTGCTGGTGGCGCGCGGAGCCGAGGGCGGCGGCCATGGCGAGATCCGGCTGGCCACGCTGCCACTGCTCGACGCGGTCCTGGACACCGTCGAGGTTCCGGTGCTGGCCGCCGGCGGGATCGCCGGGCCGCGCAGCCTGGCGGCCGTGTTGGCCGCCGGTGCCGCCGGGGCGTGGCTGGGCACGGTCCTCTCGGCATGCCCCGAGGCCCTGACCGGCGACAGTGCCCGAAACGCGCTGATCGCGGCCGCCGGCACCGACACCATGACCACTCGGGTCTTCGACGTCGGACAGCGGCTGCACTGGCCGGCGCGGTTCCCGTCGCGGGTGCTGCGCAACGACTTCGCCGGGCGCTGGACCGGCCGCGAGGACGCGCTGGCCGGTGATCGGGAGGCGGGTGCGGAACTGGCCGCCGGGATTGCCACCGGCGATCAGCGCGTCGCCCCGGTCGATGCGGGTCAGGGCGTGGGCATGCTCACCGGCAGCCGTCCGGTGGCAGTGGTCCTCGACGAGTTGTGCTCTGGAGCGCAACGCCTGCTGTCGCGCTGGAACTGACCCACCGGAGCGTCACACCGCTCGCAGATAGCGTTTGGCGATGGTGCGCTGCGCCAGCCGTCCGAGCGGTCCGGCCGCCCTGATCCACCAGGTGGCGGGCCGGGAAAACGCCCGTACCTGCGCGTACACCGTCTCATCGGCCGGGTCGTAGCGCACCGAGAACAGCTCCTCGCCGGATTCGGGATGCCCGGCCAGCGTGCCGTAGGCGAAGCCGCGCCGGTCGGGCTCGGACACGACGTAGACCACCCGGCACGGCGCGCTCAGCACACCCAGCCGAACCCGCGCCACCGCATCCACTGCGGCGATATCGCTGTCGGCGTCCACCCGCACACCCAGCCCGGCGCCGCGCAGCATGCCCCAGCGCAGCACCGCGTCGCCGGCCTGCTCGAAACGCCGCCGTCCCTTACCGATCGGGGCGGTCAGGTCGAGGTGGTGATACCCGGCGGGCAGTGTTGTCGCGGTGGCGCCCACTTCGGCGTAGGTGAGCGGCAAGTCACGCAGCGTGCTCAAGTCCACGGCCCAACCATGCCATCGCGGGCGCGCCGCCGGCACCGCAATCGCCGGAACGTTAAATAGGGGGGTGAGTGCCCCACACGCCGGCGGTGGCTTCAACCCGCCCGAACCGACCGACAAGGGCGGGCCGGACTACGGCCGGTTCCTGGACAATGTGCGCGCCCTGCAGGACCACGCGCGCGCCGCTGACGCCCCCGCCGAGGTGATCAGCCGGGCCGCCGACGCGCTGCAAGAGGTGTGCGACCTGCTGGCCCCGTTCGACACCGACGAATGGTCCTCACCGTCCGGGCGGCGGCTGGACCTGCCGATGCGCGGCAACCTGCTGGCGGTGCCGATGAAGCTGAAGAAGGACGGCGACGGACGGTTGCGCGGCTGGGCCCGGTTCCGGCGATTCCACCTGGGGCGCAACGGCGCCGCGCACGGCGGGGCCATCGGGCTGTTGTTCGACTCGGTGCTGGGAACCGCATCCTGGCTGCTCACCGGCGGCCCCTATCAGCGCACCGCCTACCTGCACCTCAACTACCGCCAGATCGTCCCGATCGACAAGGAGCTGCAGGTCGAGGCGTGGGTCAGCCGGACGGAGGGACGCAAGATCTTCGTCGAGACCAGGCTGTGCGACGGCGACACCGTGCTGACCGACGGGGAAGCGTTGTTCGTGGTGCTCAAACCCGGCCAACCATGACGCCGGTGTACTCCCGAACGGTTCGCCACCAGCGCCCCGATAGCATGGTCGCGGACGTTTCTACCCCCTAGCACCCCCTTGGAGACCACGTCATGAGCGCGCCCGCCATCCCCGCCCCGGCAAGCCCGATCCGGGTTCCCGCCGGGACCACCGCGGCCGCAGCGGTGCGCGCGGCGGGCCTGCCCGACCGGGGCGCGCCGGATGCCATCGTGGTGGTGCGCGACGCCCAGGGCCGGCTGCGCGACCTGAGCTGGATTCCCGAGGTCGACGTCGAGGTGACCCCGGTGGCGGCCGACACCGACGACGGCCGCAGCGTGATCCGGCACTCCTGCGCCCACGTGCTGGCCCAGGCGGTCCAAGACCTGTTCCCGGCCGCCAAACTCGGCATCGGCCCGCCGATCACCGACGGCTTCTACTACGACTTCGACGTACCCGAGGCGTTCACTCCCGAGGATCTGGCCAAGCTGGAGAAGCGGATGCGCGCCATCATCAAAGACGGGCAGCTGTTCTCCCGGCGGGTCTATGAGTCCAAGGACGCCGCCCGCGCCGAGTTGGCCGGCGAGCCCTACAAGCTGGAGCTGGTGGACGACAAGTCCGGCGACAGCGACATCATGGAAGTCGGCGGCGACGAGCTCACCGCCTACGACAACCTGAATCCCCGCACCCGGGAACGGGTTTGGGGTGATCTGTGCCGTGGCCCGCACATTCCGACCACCCGGTTCATCCCGGCTTTCAAACTCACCCGGTCCTCGGCCGCCTACTGGCGCGGTGACCAGAAGAACGCCAGCCTGCAGCGCGTCTATGGCACCGCGTGGGAATCGCAGGAGGCTCTCGACCACCACCTCGAAGTGATCGAGGAGGCGCTGCGCCGCGACCACCGCAAGCTCGGCGTCGAGTTGGACCTGTTCAGCTTCCCCGACGAGATCGGTTCGGGCCTACCGGTTTTCCACCCCAAGGGCGGGATCATCCGCCGGGAGCTGGAAGAGTACTCGAGGCGCAAGCACATCGAGGCCGGCTACCAGTTCGTCAATACCCCGCACATCACCAAGTCCGAACTCTACGAGACCTCCGGGCACCTTGAGTGGTACCGCGAGGGGATGTACCCGGCGATGCACATCGACGCGGAATTCGCCGAGGACGGCACCCTGCGCAAACCCGGCCAGGACTACTACCTCAAGCCGATGAACTGCCCGATGCACCACCTGATCTTCCGGTCGCGTGGGCGCTCATACCGGGAACTTCCGTTGCGGCTCTTCGAGTTCGGCAGCGTCTACCGCTACGAGCGTTCCGGCGTGGTGCACGGGCTGACCCGGGTGCGCGGGATGACCCAGGACGACGCGCACATCTACTGCACCCGGGAGAGCATGCGCGACGAGCTGACCTCCCTGCTGCGCTTCGTGCTGGACCTGCTCGCCGACTACGGCCTGGACGACTACTTCCTGGAGCTGTCCACCAAAGACCCGGAGAAGTACGTCGGCTCCGACGAGGTGTGGGAGGAGGCGACCGACACGCTGCGCGAGGTCGCCGAGGCGTCCGGGCTGACCCTGGTGCCCGACCCGGGCGGTGCGGCGTTCTACGGGCCGAAGATCTCGGTGCAGGTCAAGGATGCCCTCGGCCGCAGCTGGCAGATGTCGACCATCCAGCTCGACTTCAACATGCCCGATCGCTTCGAGCTGGAGTACACCGCCTCCGACGGCACCCGCCAGCGGCCGGTCCTGATCCACCGGGCGCTGTTCGGCTCGATCGAACGCTTCTTCGGTGTGCTGACCGAGCATTACGCCGGTGCTTTCCCGGCCTGGCTGGCGCCGGTTCAGGTGGTCGGCATCCCGGTCGCCGACCAGCACATCACCTACCTGGAAGACGTTGCCGCGCAACTGCGCAGCCACGGGGTACGGGTCGAGGTGGACGCCAGCGACGACCGGATGCCCAAG
The DNA here is from genome assembly GCF_019645815.1 of Mycolicibacter heraklionensis. Taxonomy (NCBI): domain Bacteria; kingdom Bacillati; phylum Actinomycetota; class Actinomycetes; order Mycobacteriales; family Mycobacteriaceae; genus Mycobacterium; species Mycobacterium heraklionense. Next base: position 2,905,341 of record NZ_CP080997.1, on the reverse strand, counting down.
AAGATCGTCAATCACACCAACCAGAAGGTCCCGTTCATGCTGCTGGCCGGCGACCGCGACGTCGAGGCGGGTGCGGTCAGCTTCCGGTTCGGTGACCGCACCCAGATCAACGGGGTGCCGCGCGACGAGGCGGTGGCCGCCATCGCCGGCTGGATCGCGGCACGAGACAACACCGTGCCGACCGCGGAGACGCTCAAGGTGGGTCTCGGGGAGGGTGAGGCCCAATGAGCGGCGACCAGCCGGGCGAGGAGACGATCGTCGACACCGGGGCCGGTGAGCCCGACCGGCTGGAGCGGCTGTGGACGCCGTACCGGATGAACTATCTGGCCGAGGCGCCGCTGAAGCGTGCGGATTCCGGGTCGTCGGCCCGATCCACTCAACCGTTCACCGATATCCCCACGTTGTCCGATGAGGACGGGCTGGTGGTGGCACGCGGCGAGCACGTCTACGCGGTGCTCAACCTCTACCCGTACAACCCGGGACATCTGATGGTGGTGCCCTACCGACGGTTCTCCGAGTTCGAAGACCTCACCGATGATGAGGGCAGTGAGCTGATGGCGTTCATCCAGAAGGCGATCCGCGTCATCAAGGCCGTCTCACGCCCACACGGCTTCAATGTCGGGATGAACCTCGGTGAGTCGGCCGGCGGGTCGCTGGCCGAACACCTGCACGTGCACGTGGTGCCCCGCTGGGGCGGTGACGCGAACTTCATCACGATCGTCGGCGGCTCCAAGGTGATCCCGCAACTGCTGCGCGACACCCGCCGGCTGCTCGCCGACGAGTGGGCCAGACAGCAATGAGCAGACTGCCGTTCCTGTCGCGGGCAACGTTCGCCGGCATCACCACGCCAGTGGCGCGCGTCCTGTTGCGCGCCGGCCTGACCGCCGACATCGTCACCATGGTGGGCACCGCCGGCGCGGTGCTGGCAGCGCTGACGCTGTTCCCGACCGGTCAGCTGTTCGCCGGCACCCTGGTGGTCTGGTTCTTCGTGCATTTCGACATGGTCGACGGGGCGATGGCCCGGCAAAGCGGCGGCGGCAGCGCGTTCGGCGCCGTCCTGGATGCCACCTGCGACCGGATCAGCGACGGCGCGGTGTTCTGCGGGCTGGCCTGGTGGGCGGCGTTCGGTCTGGACGACCCGCCACTGGTGGTGGCGACCCTGATCTGCCTGGTCACCTCGCAGGTGATCTCCTACATCAAGGCCCGCGCGGAGGCCAGCGGGCTGCGCGGTGACGGCGGCTACATCGAACGTCCCGAACGGCTGATCATCGTGCTGGTCGGCGCCGGCTTGTCCGGCCTGCCGGTCTTCCCGCTGCCGTGGGCGCTGCCCGTGGCGATGTGGCTGCTGGCGGTGGCCAGCCTGATCACCTGCGCCCAGCGGCTGCACACCGTGCGGACCTCGCCGGGCGCCGTGGAGCCGTTGCCACCGGTGGCCGACGGCTCCGATGGTCAGGAAACCACGGGACCGTGACCTTCATCCCGAGCGGGTTGCGAGTTCCCGGGCTCAGTCAGCTGGACGCCTGGGCCACCGACGCCGGTTTCGCCGCGGGCTGGATGTTGGTGCGTGCGATGCCGGAATTCCTCGCCCGCAACGCGTTCGACGCGGGCGCCCTCTTCGCGGCCCGCGGCGGGGGTCCCGAGCAGCTGCGCAAGAACCTGGCCCGGGTGATCGGGACGGCGCCCGACGACGTGCCGTCGGAGCTGATGCGGGCCTCGCTGGCGTCCTACGCCCGGTACTGGCGGGAGGCGTTCCGGCTGCCGACCATGGACCATGCGGCGCTGGCGGTGCAGCTGCACGAGTCGGTGCGTGGCCGTGACAACGTGACAGCGGCGCTGGCGGCCGGTCGCGGGGCCGTGCTGGCACTGCCGCACAGTGGCAACTGGGACATGGCCGGGGTGTGGCTGGCCCAGACCCACGGCGGATTCACCACCGTCGCCGAGCGTCTCAAACCCGAGTCGCTGTATCGGCGGTTCCTCGCCTTCCGGGAGAGCCTGGGCTTCGAGGTGCTGCCGCTGTCCGGTGGACCCCGGCCGCCGTTCGAGATCCTCGCCGAGCGACTCTGCGACAACGGCCTGGTGTGTCTGATGGCCGACCGCGACCTGACGCGCAGCGGCGTACCGGTCGACTTCTTCGGTGAGTCCACCCGGATGCCGGCCGGGCCGGCCAAACTCGCTCTTGCGACCGGTGCGGCGCTGTTGCCGGCGCACTGCTGGTTCGAGGGCGCCGGGTGGGCGGTGCGGATCGGGCCGCCGCTGGACTGCTCCAGCGGCGATGTCGGTGTCATCACCCAGGCGCTGGCCGACACCTTCGCCGAGGGCATCGCGGCGTACCCGCAGGACTGGCACATGATGCAGCCGCAGTGGATGGCAGATCTTCCCGAATCGCGACGGGCGCGCTTGGGGGAGACCTGATGCGCATCGGCATGGTCTGCCCCTACTCGTTCGACGTACCGGGCGGGGTGCAGGCCCATGTGCTGCAGCTGGCGGAGGTGCTGCGCGCCCGCGGACATGAGGTCAGCGTGCTGGCGCCGGCATCGCCGGACGTCGCACTTCCCGACTACGTGGTGTCGGCCGGTAAGTCCGTCGCGATCCCGTACAACGGCTCGGTGGCCCGACTACAGTTCAGCCCGGCCGCGCATCGCAAGGTCAAGAAATGGTTGGCCAAGGGCGATTTCGACGTATTGCACCTGCACGAGCCCAACGCCCCGAGCCTGTCGATGATGGCGCTGAACATAGCCGAGGGGCCCATCGTGGCCACCTTTCACACCTCGACGACAAAATCGTTGACGCTGAGCGTGGTGCAGGGCCTACTGCGGCCGATGCACGAAAAGATCATCGGCCGCATCGCGGTCTCGGATTTGGCCCGGCGCTGGCAGATGGAGGCCCTGGGGTCTGACGCGGTGGAGATCCCCAACGGGGTCGACGTGGCCGCGTTCGCCACGGCGCAGCCCCTGCCGGGTTATCCGCGAGCGGGGCGGACGGTGCTGTTTCTCGGCCGCTACGACGAGCCGCGCAAGGGAATGGCGGTGCTGCTGGGAGCACTTCCGGCGCTGGTCGAGAAGTTCCCCGATGCCCAGGTGCTGATAGTCGGCCGCGGCGACGAAGACGAATTACGCCGTAACGCAGGGAAACTGGCAAGCCATCTGCGCTTCTTGGGGCAGGTCGACGACGCCGAGAAGGCGTCGGCGCTGCGCAGCGCCGACGTGTACTGCGCGCCCAACACCGGCGGCGAGAGCTTCGGCATCGTGTTGGCCGAGGCGATGGCCGCCGGCACCGCGGTGGTCGCCAGTGACTTGGACGCCTTCCGCCGGGTGCTCAACGACGGGGCGGCCGGCCGGCTGGTGCCGGTCGACGACTCCGCGGCACTGGCCGCCGCCCTGATCGAGGTACTCGACGACGACACGCTGCGGGCGTCGTATGTGGCGGCGGGCACCGAGGCGGTGCGCCGCTTCGACTGGCCGGTGGTGGCCGATCAGATCATCCGGGTCTACGAGACGGTCGCCGGGGTCGGCAGCAAGGTGACGGTGGGCGACTGATGGGGCTGACCATCGTGGCGACCGTATTGGTGCTGGTCGGGGTGGCGGTGCTGGCCGCCGCGGTGGCCTGGGCATACCAGACCGCCAGCCGGCTCAACCGGCTGCACGTGCGCTGCGAGCTGTCGTGGCAGGCGCTGGACGGGGCGCTGGCTCGTCGCGCGGTGGTCGCCCGGGCCGTCGCGATCGACGCCTACGGGGATGCGGTGGCCGGCCGCCGACTGGCTGCCCTGGCCGATGTTGCCGAGCGGGCACCGCGCGACGCGCGGGAGGCCGCCGAGAATGCGCTGTCGGCCGAGCTGGCGATGGTCGATGCCGAGTCGCTGCCGCATGTGATGGTTGCCGAGTTGGCCGACGCCGAAGCTCGGGTTCTGTTGGCACGCCGGTTCCACAACGACGCGGTCCGCGACACCGTGGCACTGCGTGAACGTCCGCTGGTCAGAGCCCTGCACCTGGGTGGAACAGCGCCGATGCCAACGTATTTCGAGATCGTCGAGCGGGCGGGAATGGTTGCCCACGGTGGTCGCGGCGTGCTGGACCCGCGCGTCTCGGCGCGGGTGGTGCTGCTCGACGAAGCCGGATCGGTGCTGCTGCTGTGCGGTCACGATCCGGCGCTGCCGGATGATGCGGCAAGCCCCGCGCCACGTTGGTGGTTCACCGTCGGCGGGCAGGTGTTGCCTGACGAGCCGCTCGCCGACGCGGCGGCCCGCGAACTGGCCGAGGAGACCGGTCTGCAGGTCGACCCGGCCGAGCTGATCGGACCGATCTGGCGCCGCGACGCGGTGTTCGAGTTCAACGGTGAGCGCATTGACAGCCAGGAGTTCTTCTTCGTCTACCGCACGGCGCGGTTCGAGCCGTCTGGGGTCGGCCGGACCGGGCTGGAGCATCGCTACCTGCACGGTCACCGCTGGTGCGGTGCCGCAGAGATCGCGGCGCTGGCGGCCGGCGGTCAGAAGGTCTACCCGCTGCAACTGGGCGATCGCCTCGCCGAGGCCGCTCAGTCGGCCGACGGCGCAGACCGGCAACCGGTGCTGCGCCGCATTTCCTGACCGCGGGCCGGCCACCGCGAGCGGGTGGGAGGGTGCCCCCGCACCAGCGCCACCGTGTCCGAATACGGGGCTTTTGTGTCTGCTCGCGCCGTGGATGGGCGTCCGGTCGCGGCATAGGATCCGGCCATGGCCTCTCACCGCGTTGTCCAGGTAGCGTCCGCGGGCGCACCGCTGACTCTGGTCGATGTCGACACCTCCCAGCCGGGCCCCGGCCAGGTCCGTATCGCCGTCGCCGCCTGCGGTGTCTGCGGCACCGACCACGCCTTCGTCAACGGTGACTTCCCCGGAATCACCTGGCCGCTGACGCTCGGGCACGAAATTGCCGGCACGATCGCCGAACTGGGGTCCGGCGTGACCGACTGGCAGGTCGGCGAGCGGGTTGCGGTCGGCTGGTTCGGGGGGCACTGCAATCACTGCATCCCTTGCCGCAAAGGCGATTTCATCCACTGCGCCAATGGTAAGGTGCCCAGCTGGCACTACCCGGGCGGCTACGCCGAATCGGTGACGGTTCCGGCCAACGCACTGGCCCGAATACCCGATGAGTTGTCCTTCGTCGACGCCGCACCCATGGGCTGCGCCGGAGTCACCACCTACCACGCGCTGCGATCGACCCGGGCGCGGCCGGGGGACCGGGTCGCGGTGCTCGGCCTGGGTGGATTGGGGCACCTGGGCGTGCAGTTCGCCCGGGCGATGGGCTTCGAGACGATCTCGATCGCGCGTGGAGCCGCCAAGGAAGCCGACGCCCTCGCGCTCGGCGCCCATCACTACATCGACTCGACCGCCGGGGACGTCGCGCAGGCGATGGCGGCACTCGGGGGTGTGTCGGTGGTGCTGGCCACGGCGGCCAATTCACGAGCGATGGCTGACACCCTCGGCGGGCTGGCGCCGCGGGGGGAACTCGTGATCATCGGGGTCACTCCCGAACCGCTACCGATCGCGCCCGTGCAGCTGATCACCCCGGGGCTCAGCGTCACCGGCCACCCGTCGGGCACCGCTCGCGATATCGAGGAGACCATGCGCTTCGCGGTGTTGTCCGGGGTGCGGGCCCGCATCGAAGAACGGCCGCTGGCCCAGGCCGCCGAGGCCTACGCCGCCATGGCGGAGGGGCGGGCGCGCTACCGCATGGTTCTGACGGTCTGACCGACGGCCGGGTTCAGGCGGCGGGCAGCGTCGCGTCGTAGTCCCAGCGGGTGGGCGGTTTCATGCCCGGCGGCATCCAGCCGATGAACATGTGACCGGCCGGGTGGGCGCGCCGCGTCGGCATGACGCCCAACGCCTCCCGAACCTCGTTGATCGGCTGGTCCAGCAGCTCCTCGTAGGGGGCCGCCATCAAGTTGTCGGCGCGCTGGCCGCGCCGGACCGCTTCGCGGAAGTAACGGATCTTGCGCCCCGGCGAAGCGGGGATAAGGGGTCCGAGCAGCCCCAGGGTCAGCGTTTTCAGGGCACCGGAGGGTTCCATCTGGCCGCAGTGGAACCCGAGATTGCCGAACTCTCCGCCCATATCCGGGCCGTAACCGCCCAAGGTGTGGAACATGTCGTGCAGGGCGGTGCCGCGCCGCATCATGAAAAAGAAATCGTCGTCCCAGCCGCGGCGCTCGGCGATCGGCCGGATCACGGTGTCCACGTCGAACACGCCGGCGTCCAACCGGTTGGTGCGCAGGAACGACCGGTAGGCGTGGCCGAGCGAGCCTTCCGGCAGTGAGGCCAGGTAGTCGTCATCACCGAGCAGCGCCAACAGATCCGGCTTCTCGGCGAGCAGCCGCCGGCCATTGGGATGTGCCCGCAATTGGTGATAGCTACGGGCCAGGATCGGAGCCGCCAGGCCGACGATCAGTTCGAAGGCGGATCCGCCGTTCTTGCCGGGATTGGCCAGCAGACGCCAGGAGCCGAACACGGCCCGCCAGTCGCGTTGCTCGGGAACACCGGTGATCGTTGCAGCCATGCCGAATCCCCTCATCGGAAATGCGCCGGAATGCACTGGGGCTAATAATAGACATATGGGTAAGAATGTCCATATATGCGGGGCGGGGCCGGGATGACGGGCCGGCGACGGGGTCGACCGCCCGGCGGAGGCAATCCTCCCGAGCACGCCCGAGAACTGCTCTTGGACGCTGCGGAGCGGTCCTTCGCCCGCCGTGGCTACCGAGCCTCGACGATGCAGGCCATCGCACGGGAAGCGGGTTACACCCGCGCGGTGATCTACCGCCACTTCGCCACCCGTGACGAGCTGCTGGACGCTCTGGTGGTGAGGGTGGCCGGACGCAAGATCGCCGAGATCACCGCCCGGCTGCAGGCGGCGACAGATCCCGCCACGCTGGTGACGGAGTCGCTGGTCATCGTGGCCACCGAAGTTGGCCATGACCCACTGCTCCGGGTCATTTCCGAGCACACCGACGAGGGCAACGTCGCCGCCCTGATCGCCCGGTCGGCAACGCTGGGCGAGTTGCTGGCCGGACTCTACGAGATGGGATTCCGGCAGGCCGGCCCGCAACTGCGAGCCGGCCTGCATTCGGGCGACGCGGCCCGGTTCGTGCTGTCGACCGCACTCGGATTGCTACTGGGCCTTATCCCCGGCGTCCATGACGCCGACCAGGTCCGCCGCTATGTGCGGGTGTTCGTATTACCCGCGCTGCTCGCCGATCCGCCGCCGGCGGGGCCGGTGTTCACCGCGCAGCGGTACTGAGCGGGAAAACGGCTGCCGTCGGCCCACTACACTGAGCGGGTATTACAGGCCAGCAAGGAGAAGCATTCAGTGGACAGCGCGGCGCAGAACGGTTCGGCACCCGACGGACAAACGGGTACTGCGCGAGTAAAACGCGGCATGGCCGAGATGCTCAAGGGCGGCGTCATCATGGACGTCGTCACCCCGGATCAGGCCCGCATCGCCGAGGCCGCCGGCGCCGTCGCGGTGATGGCATTGGAGCGGGTGCCCGCCGACATCCGTGCCCAGGGCGGGGTTTCGCGGATGAGCGACCCGGACATGATCGAGGGCATCATCGCCGCGGTCACCATCCCGGTGATGGCCAAAGTGCGCATCGGGCACTTCGTCGAGGCGCAGATCCTGCAGAGCCTCGGCGTGGACTACATCGACGAGTCGGAGGTGCTCACCCCCGCCGACTACACCCACCACATCGACAAGTGGCAGTTCACCGTGCCGTTCGTGTGCGGGGCGACCAACCTGGGTGAGGCGCTGCGCCGGATCACCGAAGGTGCGGCCATGATTCGTTCCAAGGGCGAGGCCGGCACCGGCGACGTGTCCAACGCCACCACGCACATGCGGTCCATCGGTGGCGAGATTCGCCGGCTCTCATCGCTGTCGCAAGACGAATTGTTCGTCGCCGCAAAGGAACTGCAGGCGCCCTACGAGCTGGTGGCGGAGGTGGCCCGGGCCGGCAAGCTGCCGGTGACGCTGTTCACCGCCGGCGGCATCGCCACCCCCGCGGATGCGGCGATGATGATGCAGCTCGGCGCCGAGGGCGTGTTCGTCGGCTCCGGCATCTTCAAGTCCGGAGACCCGGCGGCGCGCGCCGCGGCCATCGTCAAGGCCACCACCTTCTACGACGACCCCGATGTGCTGGCCAAGGTGTCGCGCGGGCTGGGCGAGGCGATGGTCGGCATCAATGTGGAGGACATCGCGCAACCGCACCGGCTTGCCGAACGCGGCTGGTAGAAGTTTCATAGCGTGGCGATCGAAGAGATCCTCGATCTGGAGCAACTCGAGGTCAACATCTACCGCGGCAGCGTGTTCAGCCCGCTCTCCGCGGACAACCAGCGCACCTTCGGCGGGCACGTCGCCGGTCAAGCACTGGTGTCGGCGGTGCGCACCGTGGACCCGCGTTACCGGGTCCACTCGCTGCACGGATATTTTCTGCGTCCAGGGGATGCCAAGGCGCCCACGGTGTTCCTGGTGGAGCGGGTCCGCGACGGCGGTTCGTTCTGCACTCGGCGGGTCAACGCCATCCAGCACGGCGAAACCATCTTCAACATGTCGGCGTCCTTCCAGACGGAGCAACGGGGCATCGAGCACCAAGATGTGATGCCGGACGCACCCGACCCGAGGGATCTGCCCGACATCGGTGCGATGAAGGCCTTCGACGACGAAGGCTTCAAGGCGTTCGCCGAGTGGGATCTGCGCAAGGTGCCCCGCGAGCAGTTGCCGCACATACCCGGCAAGGTCGCCGAGCAGCAGGTCTGGTTTCGCCACCGCGACCCGCTGCCCGACGACCCGGTACTGCACATCTGCGCCCTGGCCTACATGAGTGACCTGACCCTGCTGGGCACCTCCTGGGCGATCCACCCGGGCGAGCGCGACCACCTGCAGGTGGCGTCGCTAGATCACGCGATGTGGTTCATGCGCCCGTTCCGGGCCGACGAATGGCTGCTGTATGACCAGTCGTCGCCGTCGGCGGGAGCCGGTCGGTCGTTGACTCAGGGCAAGATCTACAACCGATCCGGGGACATGGTGGCCGCCGTCATGCAGGAGGGGCTGACCAGATACCCGTCCGGATACCAGCCGACCGGCCAGTGAGCGGCCCGCACATCGGCGTGCTCGCACTGCAGGGCGACGTCCGGGAACACCTCGCCGCCCTGAGCGCGGTGGGTGCCGATCCGGTGCCGGTACGCCGCCGCGGCGAACTGGACGCGGTCGACGCGCTGCTGATTCCCGGCGGCGAGTCGACCACCATCAGTCATCTGTTGCGCGAGCTGGAGCTGGTGGACCCGCTGCGGGCCCGGCTGGCCGACGGGATGCCGGCCTACGGGTCCTGCGCGGGAATGATCCTGCTGGCCAGCGAGATCATCGATGCCGGTGCGCCGGGGCGCGCCGCCATTCCGTTGTCAGGGATCGAGATGGCCGTGCGGCGCAACGCTTTCGGCCGCCAGGTCGATTCTTTCGAGGGTGACGTTGCCTTCGACGGTTTGGAGGAGCCAGTGCACGCGGTGTTCATCCGGGCCCCCTGGGTGGAGCGGATCGGCCCCGGTGTTGCGGTGCTCGCCGAGGCCGCCGGGCATCCGGTTGCGGTGCGGCAAGGTCGCGTATTGGCCACCTCGTTTCACCCGGAGGTGACCGGCGACCGGCGTATTCACCGGCTCTTCGTCGACATTGTCGCCGGCCAGGCCTGACCGTCGCACCCCGCAGCCGGCCGCCATGGGGCGACCGGGAATACCGTTGCCGGGACCGGCCAGGCATGATGTGCGCATGGCAGATCTCGCGCGGGGCGGATTTCGCCGCGCAGTAAAACTGGCGAGCCTCCCGGCCGGAGTAGCAGGTCGCGCGGCGCTCGGTGTGGGCAAACGGATGACCGGCAAGACCAAAGACGAGGTCAACGCCGAACTCCTGGAGAAGGCCGCCGACGAGATGTTCAAGGTGCTCGGCGAGCTCAAGGGCGGCGCCATGAAGGTCGGCCAGGCGCTGTCGGTGATGGAGGCCGCGATTCCTCCGCAGTTCGCCGAGCCATTCCGCGAGGCATTGGTCAAGTTGCAGAGCGAGGCCCCACCGCTGCCGGCCGCCAAGGTGCATCGGGTGCTCGACGCGCAGCTCGGGACCAAATGGCGTGAGCGGTTCGCGTCCTTCGACGACACCCCCGCCGCCTCGGCGAGCATCGGGCAGGTGCACCGGGCGGTCTGGAAGGACGGGCGCGACGTCGCCGTGAAGATCCAGTATCCCGGTGCCGACGAGGCGCTGCGCGCCGACCTCAAACTGATTCAGCGGTTCAACTGGGTCGCCAAGCAAGTCGTTCCCGGCGCGGACGTGGACCGGCTGGTCTCGGAGATCAACGACACCCTGGAAGCCGAACTCGAATACCGTCAGGAGGCCGACAACCAGCGGGCCTTCGCCAAGGCCTTCGCCGGGGACCCGAAGTTCTTCGTGCCGGCGGTGATCGCCAGCGCGCCGAAAGTGATCGTGTCAGAGTGGATCGAAGGCCGGCGCCTGTCGGCGATCATCAGCAGTGGCACCAAGGAAGAGCGGGACTCCGCGTGCGCGCTGCTGCTGGAGTTCACCTTGAGCTCACCGGCGCGGGTCGGGCTGGTGCATGCCGACCCGCACCCGGGCAACTTCATGGTGCTGCCCGACGGTCGGCTGGGCGTGATCGACTTCGGCGCGGTGGCCGAACATCAGGGCGGCATCCCCCCGGGATTCGCCGAACTGCTGTGCTGGGCGCGTGACGAGCAGTGGGACGAGGCGATCCGGCTGCTCAAGCAACTCGGGTTCATGCCGGCCGACTATGACCTGACCGCCGAGCAGCTGGTGGAGTACATCCAGCCGCTGTGGCCCTACATCGACCCGCTGCGCTCGGGGGAGTTCCATTTCACCCGCAAGTGGTTCCAGAAATCCGCGCTCGTCACCACCGACCCGATGGCGGAAGGCTTCGCCGACCGATTCAAGATGGCTCGCCGGTTGACCATTCCGGCCGGTTACGTCATGTTGCTGCGCACCCTGGGAGGCTTACTGGGGGTCGCGGTGCAGCTCGACGCGCACGTCGACTACGCCGCCCTGATCGAGCGATGGGCGCCCGGGTTCTTCCCGCCCGGTCAGCCCCCGGCGCGCGACCAGGACTGACACGTAGACTCGTCGCGCAAAGTTTTGACGCAACAGTGAGGTAGGCAACCGATGAGTGGCCATTCCAAGTGGGCTACCACGAAGCATAAGAAGGCTGTGATTGATGCTCGTCGTGGCAAGAATTTTGCGCGGTTGATCAAGAATATCGAGGTTGCGGCGCGGGTTGGTGGTGGGGATCCGTCGGGGAATCCGACGTTGTATGACGCCATTCAGAAGGCGAAGAAGAGTTCGGTGCCCAATGACAATATTGAGCGGGCGCGGAAGCGTGGTGCGGGTGAGGAAGCTGGTGGGGCTGATTATCAGACCATCACGTATGAGGGGTATGGGCCCAACGGGGTGGCGGTGTTGATTGAGTGTTTGACCGACAATCGCAATCGGGCTGCCAGTGAGGTGCGGGTGGCGATGACGCGTAATGGCGGTCAGATGGCTGATCCTGGCTCGGTCGCCTATTTGTTCAGTCGTAAGGGCACGGTGACCCTGGACAAGAATGGGTTGACCGAGGATGACGTGTTGGCGGCGGTGTTGGATGCCGGTGCTGAGGATGTCAATGATTTGGGGGAGAGCTTCGAGGTGATCTCCGAGCCGGGGGATCTGGTGGCGGTGCGCAGTGCGCTGGTGGAGGCGGGGATCGACTACGACTCTGCCGAGGCCAGTTTCCAGCCGTCGGTCAGCGTCCCGGTCGATGTCGAGGGGGCCCGCAAGGTGTTCAAGTTGGTCGAGGCACTTGAGGACAGTGACGACGTGCAGAACGTGTGGACCAACGTCGATTTGTCCGACGAAGTGCTCGCCGCCCTCGAAACCGAATAAGCGATCCCGGGGCACGCCGGTTTTAGCTCACCGGGAATGCAATCCGGTACACGTCTTTGGGGCTGGCTTTCAGCATTCGCGCGATCTCACCGTTGAGGCTTTGCCGTAGCTCGGCCGGCGATAGGTCTTCGATCCCCGCTGCCGAGCGCAGGAACGGCTCGAACAACTGCCAACCCAGCTGGAGCGCTATCACATTGGCGGCGGCAAGACGACCCGTGAGTTCCTCGTCATAGCTGTGTCGGACGTGCTTCACCAGATTTGCTGCGATGGGGAATCGCTCCTGGAGCTGCCCGACCGGGAAACCGTCGAGGATGGCGCGGGCCAGCACTCGCCACTGCAGCTCGGCCTTAGCCGCGATCACCTCCGCCGACGCGCCGGCCTGCGCCGCTGCAGAAACCTCGTCGGCCAGATGATTCAGAACCGCCTTGACCAGCTGATCTTTCGTTCCCAGGTACCGGAACACCAGTCCATGGTTGACCCCCGACCGAGTGCCGATGTCGCGAATCGACGTGGCCGCCGGCCCACGTTCGGCGAACAGGTCGGCCGCATGGATCAGCACCGCGGCAACGGCTTCTTCGCGCGCCGCCGAAGCGTTCTCGTCGACTCGGGCACCTGTTGCATTCTTGTCAGCCACATAGCTACGCTAGTCGCACTACATCGGTGTAGTCGATTGACTAGCGAGCGCGCGTCGCGGCGAGCCGCAGCGGGCTCGCCATTGATCCGCCAATTCATGGAGGTCCTGATGGCCGCTCCGAGGCGGGCCGCCGGCCGAGTCCTGCCGGACGGCCAGGAATCGCGGGATCGTCAGCTGAACCGCCAGGGGCGATGTCGCCGCTGCTTTCCGTGACGTCACGGGGCGGGTACAGGTTGACCGCAAGCGGGCACCCATACCAATATCGCCGTATCCGGCACCCCGCACCCTGACTGCGCTGCCAATTCTCCGGGCCTTTCGCGGCCCTTACTTTCGATGCCCATCTTCGCGGTCTGCCCGACGGGTCTGATAGCGAAGGCGGCCGGATCTTCTTGCTCGCCGCTGAGATCGGCGGCGCCGCGCAGCTCCTTGGCGGGCACCCTCATGCCGTCGAGGGCATCACGCTGTCCGCGAACCTGACATACCGATCGACATGCGACAGATAGTCGCGTGACGGCGCTAAAGCGTTGCGGAACAGCGTAATTCGTTACATCATTCTCCCCGATGTTCATCCACCAGTTCGACTAAGGCTGCCCTGACATGGGGATCGGCACGAAGAGCGCCGCGCTCATCGCGCCCGATCGCCAAGTGCCGGTGGGCCTTTCGGAGACTGCTGATTCAAACTCAACGCAAGTTGCTTCCAGGGATTAACATAACCGTGTTGGATGATGAAAACGCTTCTACAGCAACATAATTCGTTAGACTGACGCAATTGACGTATGTCGGGTGTCTGGCGCCGACAGGTAGGCCGCCTCGCGTCGGTGGTCGACACGTATTCGGCGCTGGTGGTCGTATGAGTACCCACGAGGCAGTTGCCAAGGATTTGTCACCCAGTTCGGAAGGAGATTGGTCATGCCGCTACATGTCGTCCCCGAAGGACTGGCCGCCGCCTGCGCACGGGTAGAGGCGCTCACCGCGAGGCTCGCCGCAGCGCATGCCGGTGCGGTGCCCGTGATCACCGCGGTGGTGCCCCCGGCCGCTGACCCGGTATCGCTGCAGAGCGCGGCCACGTTGAGCACCTTCGGTGGGCGGCATGCTGCGGTCGCGGCCCAGGGCACAGCGGAGCTCGGGCTTTCCGGTCTCGGCGTCGGCGAGGCGGGCGTCAACTACGCCGTCGGTGACGCCGCAGCGGCGTCTGTCTATCCGAACTGGGGCGGTTGACATGACCGCGCCCGCTTTCATGGCGTTGCCGCCGGAGGTGCACTCCGCATTGCTGAGCAGTGGGCCGGGCCCGGGTCCGGTGCTGGCGGCGGCCGGGACATGGAATGCGCTCAGCGCCGAATATGCCTCGGTGGCCGCAGAACTCAGCGAGGTGCTGACAGCGGTACAAGCCGGTGCCTGGCAAGGCCCCAGCGCGGAATCGTACGAGGCTGCCAATGCGCCCTACCTGGCGTGGCTGGCGCAGGCCAGCGCCGACAGTGCCACGGTGGCCGCCCAGCATGAGACCGTGGCCGCCGCCTACACCGCCGCCTTGGCGGCGATGCCGACACTGGCGGAATTGACCACCAACCACACGGTTCACGGAGTATTGCTGGCGACGAACTTCTTCGGGGTCAACACCGTCCCGATCGCCCTCAACGAGGCCGACTACGCGCGGATGTGGGTTCAGGCCGCCACCACGATGAGCACCTACCAAGCGGTCGCGGGTTCCGCTGCGGCCTCAACGCCGGAGACCCCTGCGGCGCCGGCGATCCTCAAGTCGGCGGCGTCGGCGGAGACCTCGGATCCGGCGGACCCATGGGGCCCCGCCCATACCTGGAACGATCCCTTCCTGGAAGGTATCGCGCAGGTGCTGCGGTACGTGGGGGTCAACTGGGAGCCTGGGTCCGGCACTATCAACGGGCTGCCTTACTCCACATTCACCAACCCACTGACCGGCTTGTATTGGGTTAAGAACACCGTGACCCTCATCCAAGAGGTCGACTACGTCATTGCGAATGTGGGGGCTCACCCGGAAGTCGCCCTGCTCCTGCTCAACCCGGCGACCCTCTCGTCGTTCCTGATCGCGCACCCGCTGGTAGCCATCGAACTGGGTGCCGCAATATCCTCTAGCCTCACCGCTCCCTTGGGGAGTCTGAGCGCGTTCGCGGCACTGGCAGCTCTGCCATGGCTGTCCGACGTACCCATTCTGGTCGACGCGGTTCCCGACGCCGTCGCGGCGCCCGTCCCGTCGGTCACGACGGTCTCCAACCTGCACGTGGTGAGCGTGGCGGGGTCGGTGCCCGCTACGGGATCCCCCGCGGCCGGGCTCCCGGCGAGCGCTTCCGCCGGCGCAGGGGCGCCGGCACCGGCGCCTGCGGCAGTCGGGGGAGCGGGAGCCGCGTTGCCCTACTTGATCGGCTTCGGTGGCGGTCCTGGGATTGGCTTCGATTCGAGCAACAAGACCGGAAGCGGCACCGGCGCACGAGCCAAAAGCCCGGCATCAGACTCCGCGGCAGAGGAATCCGCCGCACGCCGGCAGGCACGGAGGCGCCGCCGCCGGCGAACGCAGTTGCACGACCACGGCGACCAGTTCGCCGACATGAACGTGGACCCCGAATGGGCGTCGCCGGACGACAGCCCGAATGCCTCGCACGGCAGCGCAGGACAGCTCGGGTTCGGAGGCAGCGTGGTCAAACACGATGTGCGAGAAGCGGGTTTGACCACCCTCGCCGGTGATTCGTTCAGTGGTCTTCCGACTGAACCGTTGATGCCGAGCACCTGGACCGGTCAGTCGGGCGAAGGGGTGGATCACCGACCCGACCACTGATCGTCGGTGAACGCAAGGCAATCGATGTCGAAATGGAGATGGACCGTGAGTTTGTTGGGTGCGCCTGTTCCGCGGTTGGTGGCGGAATCGGCGTTTGGGGCCAAGGGCCGCGCTGAGCTAGCCGAACCGGGGTGGCCAGCATGACCGCGCCGGCGTGGATGGCGTTGCCGCCGGAGGTCCATTCAACATTGTTGAGCAGTGGGCCGGGCCCGGGCTCGGTGCTGGCGGCGGCCGGGACCTGGAACACACTGAGCGCCGAGTACTCCGCGGTGGCCGCGGAACTCAGCGAGGTGCTGACAGCGGTACAAGCCGGTGCCTGGCAAGGACCGAGCGCGGAATCCTACGTGGCCGCCAACGCGCCCTACCTGGCGTGGCTGACGCAGGCCGGCGCCGACAGTGCCACGGCGGCCGCCCAGCATGAGACCGTGGCGGCCGCCTACGTCACCGCGTTGGCGGCGATGCCGACGATGGCTGAATTGGCTGCCAATCACGCCGTTCACGGGGTGCTGCTGGCGACGAACTTCTTCGGGGTCAACACCGTCCCGATTGCACTCAACGAGGCTGACTACGCACGGATGTGGGTCCAGGCCGCTACCACGATGAGCACCTACCAGGCGGTCGCGGGCTTGGCTGCCGCGTCAATCCCGCCGACCCCGGCAGCGCCGGCAGTCCTGAAGTCCGAGGCTTCGGCGGGGCCCGCGGATTCGTCGGACCCGTGGGGCCCTGCCCACACCTGGAATGACCCATTCTTGGAAAGCGTCGCGGATGTGGTGCGTTCGGTCTTCGGTCTCAGCTGGGATCCGGTGACGGGCACCATCGACGGGCTGCCCTATAGCAGCTACACCAACCCGTTGTCGCTGGCTTGGTGGCTTAAGAACACGTTGACCCAGATCCAGGAGATCGACTACATCGTCGCCAATCTTTCGACGAACCCGGAAGTGGGCCTGCTGCTCCTGAACCCGGTGACCCTCGCGCCGTGGTTGCTCGCGCATCCGCTGACCCTCATCGAGGTGAGTGTCGCGGTCTCCTCCAGCCTTGCCGCGCCGTTGGCCAGCATGAGCGCGCTTGCGGCACTGGCAGCGCTGCCACGGCCGTTCGACCTGCCCATGGTGATCGACGCGGTTCCCGAAGCCGTCGCGGCGCCTACCGCACCGGCCACGACCGCGTCGAACCTGCACGCGGTGAGTGTTGCCGGGTCAGTGCCGGCCACCGGATCTCCCGCAGCCGGCCCGCCGGCCAGCGTGCCCGGCGGTGCGTCACCTCCGGCGCCGCCGGCGCCTGCCACCGCCCCGGGATTCGCCTTTCCGTACATGATCGGATTCGGCGGCGGTCCCGGTACCGGATTCGATTCGAGCAACAAGACCGGCAGCGGCACCGGCTCACAGGCGAAGAGCCCGGCAGCGGCATCTGCCTCGGAGGAATCGGCCGCGCGACGGGCGTCGCGGACGCGGCGCCGGCGGCGGACACAGATTCGCGAGCACGGCGAGCAGTACGCCGACATGAACGTCGACGTGGACGCCGAATGGGGCGGCCCGATCGCCTCGCAGGGCAGCGCGGGCGGGCTCGGGTTCGGAGGAAACGTCGTCAAACACGGTGTGCGAGAAGCGGGATTGGCCACCCTGGCCGGCGACTCGTTCAATGGCGTTCCGAGTGAGCCGCTGCTGCCGGCCAGCTGGACCGGCCAGTCGACCGAAGGAGTGGATCACAACGCAGAGAGCTGATCGTCGTTGAACACAAGGCAATCGATCTGGATAGGGAGATAAGCGATGAGTTTGTTGGATGCGCATATTCCGCAGTTGGTGGCGTCGGAGTCGGCGTTTGGTGCCAAGGCGGCGTTGATGCGGTCGACGATGGCGCAGGCGGAGCAGGCGGCGTTGTCGGCGCAGGCGTTTCATGTGGGTGAGGCGGCTGCGGCGTTTCAGGGGTCGCATGCGCGGTTTGTGGCGATGGCGGCGCGGGTGAATGCGTTGCTGGATATGGCGCAGGTCAATCTGGCGGATGCCGGTTCGACGTATGTGGCGGCCGACGCGGCCGCGGCGAGCACCTACACCGGATTCTGACGAGAAGGGATGATCTGATGTCACAGATTCTGTACAACTACCCGGCGATGCTGGCGCATGCCGCGGAGATGAATGGCTATGCGGGCACGTTGCAGGCGGTGGGTGCCGATATCGCCAGTGAGCAGGCGGCGTTGCATGCCGCGTGGCAGGGCGATACCGGTCTGACGTATCAGGCGTGGCAGGCGCAGTGGAATCAGGCGATGGAGGAGTTGGTGCGGGCCTATCACGCGATGGCCACCACACACGAGACCAACACCCTGGGGATGCTCGCCCGCGACACCGCCGAAGCCGCCAAGTGGGGCTGACGTAGGGCCGGGCGCATCGAAGACGCCCGCCACCGAACATTCATCTGACCGAAAAGAACTTTGCCGCAACAAACTCGGCAGGCTGGCGTGCTGGATTCCACATCCGCACGTCGGCTTCAACCTCTCAAAAACTAGCTAGACCAACAAAGGAGAAGTCTCATGTCCAGCCAATCGCTGTCCGCCCGTTCCGACTTGGATGTGGTGAAACTCGGTGAATACATCGGCGCCCGAGTCGACGGAGTCCAGCTGGGCGGTGACTTGGACAACGAGACCGTCACCGCGATCAACGACGCGTTGGTCACCCACAAGGTCATCTTCTTCCGCGGGCAGCATCATTTGGACGATGTCAGCCAGTTCGAGTTCGCCCAGCTCCTGGGTACCCCGACGGCCCCGCACCCGCTGCTGAAGGGCGAGGGCGCCATTCTTCCGATCGACTCGTTCGGCGGCACCAGCGCGAACAGCTGGCACACCGACGTCACGTTCGTGGATCGGGTTCCCAAGGCGTCGCTGTTGCGGGCCGTGGAGCTGCCGTCCTACGGCGGAACCACCCTCTGGGCGAACACCGTCACCGCCTACGAGCAGCTGCCCGACCCGCTGGCTCGGCTGGCGGAAGAGCTTTGGGCGGTGCACAGCAACGCCTTCGACTACACGCAGCTCGACTTGACGGACTCCAAGCAGCTCGAGAAATACGCCGATCTGCTGCAGTCGGAGGAGTTCCAGGCATACGTCCAGACGTTCAACTCCACCACGTACGAGACGCAGCACCCCGTGGTGCGCGTGCACCCAGAGAGCGGGGAACGCTCCTTGCTTCTGGGCAACTTCGTGCAACGCATCGCCGACGTCAAGCACTCCGAGTCACGCCTGCTCTTCCAGCTGTTCCAGGAGCGGATCACTCGGCCGGAGAACACCATCCGGTGGAACTGGCAGCTTGGCGACCTGGCGATCTGGGACAACCGGGCCACCCAGCACTACGGAGTCGCCGACTTCGGGCAGGAGCACCGGCGGCTGCACCGAATCACCCTCGCCGGCGACATTCCGGTCAGCGTCCACGGTGAACACAGCCGCGTCATCCAAGGCGACGCTTCGGCGTACTCCGTCATCGGGGAGCCTCGAGCGGTGGCGTAAGCCGCCACCAAATCGTTTCGGGCCGTACAGCTTTGAGTGGGAAGTGATTCGAGGATGAGTAATCGAGACGTGGGTGTGCTGGAGGCACGCACCCTCACACCCAGGGTGGATGGCGACATCGTCAGCCGGTTCGCCACCTGCAGTCGGGCGCTGGGCATCGCGGTCCATGGTCGGAAACGGCCCGCCGACCTGGCCGCGGCCCGTACCGGCTTCGCCGCGCTGACCCGTATCGCACACGAACAATGCGATGCGTGGATCGGCCTGGCGGCCGCTGGTGACACGTCGCCACGAGTGATCGAGGAAGTCTGGCGAACCGTGCCGACGGTGGGTGCTCTGCAGCGGCAGCTCGACCTGAAGCCGGGCGCGCTCGGCTTCCATTACGACTCGGGACTTTACTTGCAGTTCCGTGCCACCGAACCCGATGACTTTCGGCTGGCATACGCCAGTGCGCTGGTTGCGGCCGGCCGATATGGCGAAGCGAATCGGATCGTCATCGAAATCGCCGAGCGCAGGCCTGGCTTCCGCGACGCGCGCTGGATCGCCACGGTGATCCACTATCGCGCCGAGCGGTGGTCGGATGTGGTGAAGCTGCTGACTCCGATCGTCAACGACCCCGAGCTGGACGAGTTGTTCGCCCACGCCGCCAAGATCGCCCTGGGAACTGCGCTGGCGCGGCTGGGCATGTATGCCCCGGCGTTGTCCTACCTGGAGGAGCCCGAGGGCCCCATCGCGGCGGCCGCCACCGACGGGGCGCTGGCCAAGGGGCTGATCCTGCGGGCTCAGGACGATGAGGAGACCGCGGCCGAGGTCTTGCAGGATCTCTATGCCGCCAACCCGGAGAACGAGCAGGTTCAACAGGCCTTGTTGGACCACAGCTTCGGGATCGTCACCACCACCGCGGATCGGATCGCCGCGCGCACCGACCCCTGGGACCGCGGCACCGAGCCGACCGAAGCCGACTTCATCGATCCCGGTGCGCATGAGCGTAAGGCCGAACTGCTGGCCGAGGCCGAACGTGAGCTCGGCGAATTCATCGGCCTCGACGAGGTCAAGGATCAGGTGCAGCGGCTGAAAAGCTCGGTGGCGATGGCTATCCGGCGTGAGCAGCACGGTCTGGCGGTAGCCCAGCGCGCCCACCATCTGGTGTTCGCCGGTCCGCCCGGGACCGGTAAGACCACCATTGCCCGCGTGGTGGCCAAGATCTACTGCGGCCTGGGGCTGCTGAAGAAGGAAAATGTGCGCGAGGTGCACCGTGCCGACCTGATCGGCCAGCACATCGGAGAGACCGAAGCCAAGACCAACGCGGTCATCGACAGTGCTCTTGATGGTGTGCTGTTCCTCGATGAGGCCTACGCGTTGGTGGCCACCGGCGCCAAGAACGATTTCGGACTGATCGCCATCGACACGCTGCTGGCACGGATGGAGAACGACCGTGACCGGCTGGTGGTGATCATCGCCGGTTACCGCGCCGACCTGGACCGGTTCTTGGACACCAACGAAGGTCTGCGGTCGCGCTTTACCCGCAGCATCGACTTCCCGTCCTACACAGCGGCCGAGTTGGTCGAGATCGCCACGGTGATGGCGGAGCACCGGGACAGTGTCTTCGAGCCGAGTGCGCGAGAAGACTTGCAGGCGCTGTTCGGTCAGCTGGCCGAGGCGTCGCATCCCGACGCCAACGGCATCGCCCGGCGCAGCCTGGACATCGCCGGCAACGGCCGGTTCGTGCGAAATCTCGTCGAACGCTCCGAGGAGGAGCGCGAATTCCGGCTTGACCATTCCGAACAAGCCGGCACCGAGGCATTCACCGATGAGGAGCTCATGACCATTACTGCCGAAGATGTTCGTAACTCGGTGGCGCCGTTGCTGCGTGGCCTGGGCCTGGAGGCCAAGGTATGAGCGCACAGCCGGACCGGTCCGATTTCGCAGAGGACGGGCGGCGCTCGTTCGCGTCGCGCACCCCGGTCAACGAGAACCCGGATCGGGTCGAGTACCGGCGCGGGTTTGTCACCAAGCATCAGGTCAGCGGTTGGCGGTTCGTGATGCGGCGCATCGCGGCGGGTCTTGCCCTGCACGACACCCGGATGTTGGTGGAACCGCTGCGATCCCAGTCCCGTGCGGTGCTGATGGGGGTGGTGCTGCTGGCCACCGGGCTGGCCGGCAGCTTTGCCCTGTCTCTGATTCGCCCGGGAGGATCAGCCGGCAACGACCCGGTGCTGGCTGACCGTTCCACCTCGGCGCTGTATGTGCGGGTCGGAGACCAGCTGCACCCGGTGCTGAACCTGACCTCCGCGCGGCTGGTTGCGGGCCGCGCGGTGAACCCCACAGCAGTGAGAGCTGCTGTGTTGGACAACTTCCCGCGGGGCAACCTCCTGGGCATTCCGGGTGCGCCGGAACGGTTGGTGCAAAGCGCCGACACCGACGCGAACTGGACGGTGTGCGACGCGGTGTCCGGCAGTGCCACGGGCGTGACGTTGATCGCCGGGCGATTGGACACCGACGGAAGTCGCGCTGACGCCTTAGGTGCGCAGCATGCGGTGCTGGTCGATAATGGTTCCGGCGCATGGCTGTTGTGGGACGGCAAGCGCAGCCGAGTCGACCTCGGCGACCGGGCCGTCACTGGCGCACTGGGCTTGGACACGGCTGCGTCGAAGCCGCGGCCGATCGCTCCCGGACTGTTCAACGTGATTCCGGAGGCGCCGGCATTGGTGGCGCCGGTGATCCCCGGTGCGGGGACCCCGCTGCCGTTCGCATTGCCGGTGCCGGTACCCGTCGGCTCGGTGGTCGTCGCGCATGAGATCGACGGCAGTTCCGACAGCGCGTTGCGCTATTACGCGGTGTTGGAGGATGGGTTGCAGCCGATTTCGGGTGTGGTTGCGGCGGTGTTGCGTAATACGGATTCGCAGGGTTTGGAGCGGCCGCCGGTGTTGGGTGCGGATGATGTTGCGCGGTTGCCGGTTTCGCGGCAGTTGGATGTGTCGCGTTTTCCTGAGCAGCCGGTGAAGGTGGTGGATGCGGTGTCGGCGCCGGTGACGTGTGCGCATTGGAGTAAGCCTGCGGGGGCGAGTACGAGTTCGTTGACGTTGTTGTCGGGTTCGACGTTGCCGTTGCGTGAGGGTGTGCGGACCTTGGATCTGGTGGGTGCTGGTGTGGGCGGGACCGCCGCCCGGGTCGCCTTGGCCCCGGGCAGTGGCTATGTCGCGCAAAGCGTGGGGCAAAGCCCAGCATCGTCGCCGGCTGGGTCGTTGTTTTGGATTTCGGATACCGGTGTGCGCTACGGAATCAGTAGCGAGAGTGGTGGTGACACGGTTTCCGCTCTGGGTTTGAGTGAGCCGGCTGTGCCGATTCCGTGGTCGGTGTTGTCGCAGTTTGCTGTGGGTCCTGCGTTGTCGCGGTCGGATGCGTTGTTGGCGCATGACGGGTTGGCGCCGGATGGGCGTCCGGGTCGTCGTGGCACCGCTGAGTTGGGTGGGGTTTCTAGTGTTGGAGAGTCGCGATGAGTCGTTTGATTTTTGAGGCCCGTCGTCGGTTGCCGGTGCCGCCTGTGGATCGGGGCACGATCACGGTTGAGCCGCCGCCGGAGTTGCCGCGGTTGGTTCCGGCGTCGTTTTTGCAGCGGGCGTTGCCGGTGGTGATTGTGATTTTGATTGTGGGCATGGTGATTGCCATGGTCGCTACGGGGATGCGGTTGGTGTCTCCGGTGATGTTGTTCTTCCCGTTTGCGTTGTTGGTGGCGGCGGCCGGGATTTATCGGGGTGGGGATAAGAAGGCCCGCACGGTGGAGGTGGATGCTGAGCGGGCGGATTATCTGCGGTATTTGTCGGTGGTCCGGGACAATATTCGGGGGTCGGCGGCTAAGCAGCGGGCGGCGGCGGAGTGGTCGCATCCCGATCCGGCGGATTTGGTGGCGGTGCCGGGTTCGCGGCGCCAATGGGAACGTGATCCGCATGATGAGGATTTTTGGTGGTGCGTACCGGCTAAGCATGCGGTGGGGTTGGCCAGTGCGGTGCGGGTGGCTGATACCGCTGATGAGATTGATTTGGAGCCGGTGTCGCACAGTGCGTTGCGCGGTCTGTTGGACACCCAGCGCACGGTGCGCGATGTGCCGGTGGGTGTGGATCTGACGAAGGTGTCGCGGGTCACGGTGCTCGGTGAGGGCGCCGATGCTGCCGCCGATGTCCGGGGTGCGGTGCGGGCGTGGGTCGCTCAGGCGGTGACGTGGCATGACCCGACGGTGTTGGGGGTGGCGTTGGCGTCGCCGGAGTTGGAGAGCCCGGCGTGGTCGTGGTGCAAGTGGTTGCCGCACGTCGATATTGCTGGTCAGGCCGATGGGGTGGGCCCGGCCCGGTATTTGGCGGGCAGCGCGGAGGAGCTGTCGGTGTTGTTGGCGCCGGTGTTGGCGGCCCGCCCGGCGTTTAGCGGTGAGGCCGGTGAGACGAGCCGGCATTTGTTGGTGATCATCGATGACCCGGATTTTGATGTGGCGGCTTCGGTGTTGGGGGCGGCGCGGGCCGGGGTGACGATTGTGCAGCGCGGCGTGGTGGCGCCGAGTCGGGAGCAGTATCCCGATCCTGAGCGCCCGATCCTGCGGATCAGCGCGGGTGGGGGTGCGATTGATCGCTGGCAGACCGGGGGTTGGCAGCGTTATGTCGATGCCGCGGACTCTTTGGGGGCGGCGGAGGCTGCGCATCTGGCGCGACGGTTGTCGCGGTGGGATTCCAACCCGACGCATGCCGGGTTGCGCTCGGCCGGCACCCGGGGGGCGACGTTCACCACGTTGTTGGGGATCAGCGATGCCTCGCAGTTGGATGTGCCGGCGTTGTGGGCGCCGCGGCCCCGCGAGGAGGAGTTGCGGGTGCCGATTGGGGTGACCGCGACCGGGGAGCCGTTGATTTTTGATCTCAAGGATGAGGCCGAGGGCGGGATGGGCCCGCACGGGTTGATGATCGGTATGACCGGCTCGGGTAAGTCGCAGACCTTGATGGCGATCCTGCTGTCGTTGTTGACGACGCATTCGGCGGATCGGTTGATCGTGATTTACGCCGACTTCAAGGGCGAGGCCGGCGCCGATATTTTCCGGCACTTCCCGCAGGTGGTGGCGGTCATCTCCAACATGGCCGAGAAGCGCTCGCTGGCGGATCGGTTCGCTGACACCCTGCGCGGGGAAGTCGCGCGGCGGGAGTTGTTGTTGCGTGAGGCGGGCCGGCGGGTGCAGGGCAGTGCGTTTAACTCGGTGACCGAGTATGAGGCGGCGATCGCCGCCGGGCATGATTTGGCGCCGATCCCGACACTGTTCATCGTCGCTGATGAGTTCACCCTGATGTTGGCTGATCACCCCGAGTACGCCGAGCTGTTCGACTATGTGGCGCGTAAGGGGCGGTCGTTCCGGATCCATATTCTGTTCGCGTCGCAGACGTTGGATGTGGGCAAGATCAAGGACATCGACAAGAACACCTCGTATCGGATCGGGTTGAAGGTCGCCAGCCCGAGTGTGTCGCGCCAGATCATCGGCGTCGAGGACGCCTATCACATCGAGTCGGGTAAAGAGCACAAGGGTGAGGGGTTTTTGGTGCCCGCTCCGGGGGCGGCGCCGATCAAGTTCCGCTCCACCTATGTTGACGGGATTTATGACCCGCCACGCCAATCGCGGGCGGTGGTGATGCATGCCCTGCCGGAGCCGAAGTTGTTCACCGCGGGGGCGGTGGATTCGGGGGCCGACAGCACGGTGGTGCAGGTCGAGGAGGAGACCCTGGGACCGCCACGCAAGCTGATCGCCACCATCGGGGATCAGTTGGCCAACTACGGGCCCCAGGCCCCGGCACTGTGGTTGCCGCCGCTGGACGAGCCGATCCCGCTGGCCGCCGCCCTGGCCCGGGCCGGGATCGGGGAGCGGCAACTGCGGTGGCCGTTGGGGGAGATCGACAAACCCTTCGACATGCGCCGCGATCCGCTGGTGTTCGACGCCCGCTCCGCGAGCGGGAACATGCTCATTCACGGTGGCCCCAAGTCGGGCAAGACCACGGCGTTGCAGACGTTCATCCTCTCGGCGGCCAACCTGCACTCACCGCGGGAGGTGAGCTTCTACTGCCTGGACTACGGCGGCGGGCAGCTGCGGGCCTTGGAGGACCTGGCCCATGTCGGCAGTGTCGCCTCGGGGCTGGAGCCGGAGAAGATCCGCCGCACCTTCGGGGAACTCGAACAACTGCTGACCGCGCGTCAGCAGCGCGAAGCGTTCCGTGATGGCAGCATCGGCTCGCTCAACGACGGCTACGGTGAAGTGTTCTTGGTCATCGACAACCTGTATGCGTTCAGCCGGGACAACACCGACCAATTCAATACCCGTAACCCGTTGCTGGCCAAGGTCACCGAACTGGTCAACGTCGGGCTGGCCTACGGCATCCACGTCATCGTGACCACCCCCAGCTGGCTGGAAGTCCCGCTGGCCATGCGGGACGGGCTCGGATTGCGCCTGGAGCTCAAACTGCACGACCCGCGCGACAGCAACGTCCGTGTTGCCGGGGCGCTCACGCGTCCGGCCGAAGCGGTGCCGGCCAACCAGCCCGGTCGTGGTCTGACGATGGCCGCCGAGCACTTCCTGATCGCCCAACCCGATCTAGGCCAGATCGCCGAGCTCAACGCCCGCCACCCCGGGCTGGCCGCACCGCCGGTGCGGTTGTTGCCCACCAACCTGGCCCCCGAAGAGGTCGGGGCGCTCTACCCGGCACCCGAACACATCGTGATCGGGGTGCGTGAAGAGGACCTGGCCCCGGTCGAGGTGGACTTCACCGCCAACCCACTGCTGCTGGTGCTCGGCGACGCCAAGTCCGGCAAAACCACCCTGCTGCGCCACCTCATCCGCACCGTGCGCGACAACAACACCGCCGATCAGGTGGCGTTCACCGTGATCGATCGCCGCCTGCACCTCGTCGACGAACCCCTCTACCCGGACAACGAGTACACCGCCAACGTCGACCGGGTCATCCCCGCCATGCTCGGCCTGTCGGCGTTGATCGGCTCCCGACGCCCCCCCGCGGGCCTGTCGGCGGCGGACCTGGCCGCCTGGCGCTACGACGGGCACACCCACTACCTGATCATCGACGACGTCGACGCCATCCCCGACACCCCCGCACTATCAGGGCCCTACGCCGGGCAACGGCCCTGGACCACCCTGATCGAGTTGCTCTCCCAAGCCGGCGATCTGGGCCTGCGGGTCATCGTCACCGCACGAGCCACCGGCTCAGCACACGCCCTGATGACCAACCCACTGCTCCGACGACTCAACGACCTACAAGCCACCACCCTCATGCTCTCCGGCAACCCCGCCGACAGCGGCAAAATCCGCGGCCAACGCTTCAGCCGCCTCCCCGCAGGACGAGCAATCCTGCTAGCCGACAACGACGAACCCACCTACCTCCAACTAGTCAACCCAACATTCAGCCAAACCTTGACGCGCTAGGAGAAGAACCCATGTCCCTTCTGAAGCTGAGGACCTCGTGATGGCCAACGCTGTGATACCGATCGTGCGGATAGCTGTCCTGGCCGAGAGCCGGCTGACGGAGATTGCTCTGCCCGCGGACCTACCGCTGCGCGAAATCCTGCCCACCGTCCAGCGTTTGGTGGTGCCAACCGCCTCCGATGAGGCCCAAGACAGTGCCGGCGACACCAACCGGCTCAGCCTCGCGCCGATCGGTGGCGCACCGTTCAGCTTGGACGCCAGCCTGGACACCGTCGGCGTGGTCGACGGAGATCTGCTGGCCCTGCAACCGGTGCCTTCCGGCCCGACGGCGCCCGGCATCGTCGAAGACATCGCGGATGCCGCGGTGATCTTCTCGGCCTCTCGGCGCACGCCGTGGGGACCGGGGCACATCCAGCGCGGGGCAGTGGCGGCCGTCGTTGGACTGGTCTTGGCGGCGACATCGTTGGCGGTTGTCTATCGGGTGGCGACCGGGGCGCCGGCAGGACTCTTCGCGGCCGGAGCGATCGCCGTGCTCACCGCCCTTACCGCCTTGGTCGCACGTCCACCGCATGACGGGGTGTTGTCGATCGCCGCACTGGCGCCGATTGCCGCTGCGCTGACTCTCGCGGTGCCGGGGCAATTCGGGCCGGCGCAGGTGACGCTGGGAGCCGCCGGGGTTGCCGCGTGGTCGCTGATCCGTATCGTCGGTTCGCACCGCCAACTCGGATTCTTCACCGCCACAACCGTGCTCGGTGCGGGGGTCGCACTGGCGGCCGCGGTCGAGACGGTGTGGCAGCTGCCGCTGAGCACGCTCGGCGGCGGTCTGATCGTCGCGGCGTTGCTGGTCACGGTCTCGGCGCCGCAACTGTCCGCGCTGTGGGCACGGTTCCCGCTGCCCGTGATCCCCGCGCCGGGTGATCCGACCCCGGCGGCGCCGTCGCTGCGGGTGCTGGAAGACCTGCCCCGGCGGGTACAGGCCGGTGACGCCTTCCAAACCGGATTCATCGCCGGTGCTGCGCTGCTGAGCGCTCTCGGCTCGGTTGCCATTGCCGCTCAACCCGAAACGGTTCCGGCAGGGGGGTGGTACGTGGTGGTGGCGGCCGCTGCGGCGGCCGCGCTGCGGGCACGGGTGTGGGATTCGTCGGCGAGCAAACTGTGGTTGCTGGCTCAGCCTTACCTGGTGACAGCGGGATTGTTCGTGCTCTACGCCGCAACGGGCCGCTACCCGGCTGCGCTGATCGCTGTGGCGGTGCTCGCCGTCCTGACGTCGGCATGGGTGTTGGCCTCGGCGTTTCCGGCCGTCGCCGACCCGCACAGCTATTCGTTGCCGGTGCGCCGACTGGTCGGCTTCCTCGCTTCGGGTCTGGACGCGTCACTGATACCGGTGATCGCCTACTTGGTCGGCATTTTCGCCTGGGTGCTCAATCGATGATCGGTTCCCGAATCGCTCAGGGCTGCAGGGCGATCCGGCTCGGCGGTCTGGCTGGGGTGCTCGCCGTGGCGCTGTGGTCGGCGCCGCCGGTCTTGGCGATCACCCCGCCGACCGTCGACGTCGACGCGGTACCGCCGAGCGGGACGCCGGGACCGGTGCAGGCCACCCAGCAGAACGGTGAGTGCAGTATCACCGGGCTCATCGGCGGGACTGATGTGAGTGATCCCTCTCCTGGGCAGCGGCAGCTTGATCTTCCTGCGGCATGGCAGTTCTCGCGCGGCGACGGCCAGACGGTGGCCGTCATCGACACCGGGGTGCGGCCCGGCCCACGGCTGCCGGCCGTCGATGCGGGTGGCGACTACATCGGTACCACCGACGGTCTCACCGACTGCGACGGGCACGGAACACTGATCGCCGGACTCATCGCCGGCCAGCCCGGCGACGACGGCTTCGCCGGTGTCGCCCCGGCGGCACGGCTGCTGTCCTTACGGGCGATATCGGCAAAGATCACGCCGACAGCCTCGCACGGTGATCCCGAGCTGACGCGCGCGTCCGCCGACGTCACGGCGCTGAGCCGCGCGATTGTGCACGCGGCCGATCTCGGTGCCGGGGTGATCGTCGTTTCGGCAGTGCACTGCCTGGCCGCCGACCGCGCCATCGACCAGTCCGAACTCGGTGCGGCGATCCGCTACGCGGCAGTCGACAAAGACGCTGTCGTGGTCGCCGCCGCCGGTGACAGCGGCGCCACCGGTTCCGTCGCGGGCGGAAGTGCCTGCCAATCCAACCCGCTGACGGATCTGAGCCGGCCGAACGACCCGCGCAACTGGGCTGGCGTCACTTCGGTGTCGATCCCGTCGTCCTGGCAGCCCTATGTCCTCTCGGTTGCCTCGGCCACGCCAAGCGGCCAGCCCTCGAAATTCACGATGTCCGGACCGTGGGTGGGACTTGCCGCGCCGGGCGAGAACATCGTGTCGGTGAGTAACCGCGACGACGGCGGTCTTGCCAACGGGCTGCCCGGTGCCCGGCAACAGTTGGTGCCGCTCAACGGCACCGGCTATGCGTCCGGTTACGTGGCCGGTATCGCGGCGCTGGTCCGCAGCCGGTACCCGGAACTGAGTGCAGCGCAGGTGATCCACCGGATCACTGCGACCGCGCACAACACCGCCCGGGCGCCGTCCAACCTCCTTGGTGCCGGATCCGTTGACCCCGTGGCCGCACTGACCTGGCAGCTGCCCGCCGGATCCGCCCCGGGCTCGGAGCCGGCGAAGCGGGCGGTTCTGCCGCCGGAGCCGGCACCGAAGAACTACACGCCGCAACTCGTCGCACTCGGCGGCGTGGCGGCGCTGGCATTGGCCGTCGGGGGCGCCGCAATCGTGGCGCGCCGGAGAAAGGAGAGCACCCTGTGAGCACCCACCGATCACCGCTGCCCGGTACGGGGCGAATCACCCTGGTGCTGTTGGCCACTGCGGCCGCAACCACGGCCTATCCCTGGCAGTCGGCGCGCGAGCGCTGGGTGCTGGGCATCGGAATCGCCGTCGCGGTCGCGTTGTTGGCGCAGTGGCGCGGTTTGCCGCTGCCCACGATTCTGCGACGCCGCGCATCGATCAACCGCCCCAAACAAGGGGAACGCCGAGCAGGCAGAACCGTCACCGACCCGCGGGTCACCGTGCTGCTGAGGGTCGCAGCGCCGCAGGAAGACACCGACTCGCTTCCGCTGCCGCTGATCGCTCGCTATCTGGACCGTTACGGCCTGCGGGCCGACGCGATCCGGGTCACCAGCCGAGACGTCGGTGATCATGCCGGTGCGCGCGAGCGGACCACGTGGATCGGCCTGACGTTCGCCGCTGTCGACAATCTCGCGGCGCTGCAGGCACGTTCCCCGGGCATTCCCCTGCACCAGACCGCTGTGGTGGTGGCACGGCGCCTCGCCGATCACCTCCGCGAATCCGGCTGGGCGGCCAACGTGGTCGAGCCCGACGACATCCCAGAGCTGGACACCGCAGGCTCCCGCGAGACCTGGCACAGCGTTGTCCAGGAGGACGGGGATCACCTAGCCGCATACCGGGCTGCGCCCCGCCAAGACGTGCCGGAGCTGCTCGCGAAGGTCTGGTCTTACCCGGCGCCTGAAACATGGACGGCCCTGGAGATCGCCGGCATCGGCGACGATCAGACACTGGCCTTCGCTGCCGCATTCCGCACCGGCGCCCAACCCGGCGGTGGTGGACCGCTGCCCGGGCTCAGCCCGCAACCGGGAAACCAGCGGGCATCGCTGGCGGCGCTGAATCCGTCGTCGGTCCATCGCCTGGACGGCCATGCCGTCGTGGCCCGCGACTGGCTGACTCGGCTCCGGTGGCCCAGCAGCACCGCGCGGCGGTCGCCGACTGATGCCGCTGTGGGCTGAACAGCAGCTGGCCTTGACCGCGGCTGGCCGTCGAATGCATTGGTGACTCTGCCGATTCAACCCGAATGCCGAGGCCGAATTGCCGCGAAGGTGCACTATTGGCTACGGCTGATTCCTCACCTGAGCGGGCCATCGAGCGATACCGCCGAGCGGCCACCGAGTCGGTCGGCCCTGGCCTGGCGGCAAACGGGGGTGGCTATTCTTTGCCGATGGACAGCCAAACAGCCGGCAGCCAAGGGCCATCCTCCGAGGAACCGCCAGAGCAGCCGGTAAGTGACGCTGCCACCCAGCCTGCACGACCGTGGCTCCCAGTGGCCATTGGTGCCGCCGCCCTCGTTATGGTCATTGCCCTGATCGCCGCTGCGCTGGTCGCCGCTGCGCTGATTGTGAGTCGCCGCGGCCATGAGCCCGAGTCACTTCATCCACCAAAGAGTGGCGTGTCTGACAGCTCGTTGTCGAGCAGATGCAGCCCCAGCACGGTGCCGCTCGCCAGCCTCGATCACCGCACTGCCGACGAGCCCAGGCTGGCGCTGCCCCAACCGCCCGGCTGGCACTTGGACCCCGCACAGAGACCGCCGGCAGTTCGGGCGGTGATGCAAGGTCCGGGAAGTGAGGCCAACCGCTACCAGCCGAACGCCGTTGTGACACTGGAGAACCTCACCGGGACAGCCGGAACTCCACAAGAAGCACTCGATTGGGAAATCGAGGGGTTATCCAAGATCGGCGTTCTTCTTGACCGCATCCCCAGCACTGTTTGCGGCTACCCCGCCGTGACGCTGACCTACGACATGGGGCTGGCCAATCACGAGGCTACCTGCCTGATCGTTGCGGGTCGGGACAGCGACGACAAGCTCTGGGCGGCCGTAGTCACCGTTCAGGCTTTCGGTCCAGATCATCCGGCCTACGTGAGTGAAAAGTACGCGATACTCACTGGCTTCCAGTTCGCCTTCGCCGGCGACTAATCGGACTGCAGGGCGACGCGCAGCGCGTCGATCTGGTCGAGTTCGGCTTGCCCAGCCTGCACGTGGACTGCATGCAGAGAGCCGTTCCAGGCGAACGGCGGCTGATAGTCATCGGCTACCGGCAGGCCGCGGTCGTAGCCGAGGGTGAGGTGTGTGCCCCCGTGCTGCCAGATGAACGGAAGCGCATGGTCGGTCGCCGCGGTCGCGACAACGGCGCCGTCCACGACGGCGTCGATCGCGGCGCCGCCGGACACCAGGCGCAGTACGCAACCGACGAGGTGGCGCCCCGGCGGCAGTGGCCGGTCCGATTGAAGCTTCACGGTTCCGCTGGGCAATGCGACGGCGACCTGGAGCCGGCCGTCGATGACGTAGCCGGCCAGGCCTCCGTTGCGATCGCCGATGGCGAACAACACCCCGCTCGGAATATCTTGCGGAACATCGACATCGGCCAGGATGTGTCCTCCGCCGGCCAGCATGGGCAGTGCCTCGTCGAGCACTGGACCGGCTTGCGGGTACAGCGTGGTCTTGAGGCCGATCGGATATGGCGGCTGTGCTGCGGCGGCCAGCCGCCCGATCAGCGAGTCAAGCAGCGGTAAAACGTTGTTCACCGCAGCTTCGTTCGACCACTGTTCCTTGAGCTGCTCGACGACGTCGGGATGGTGGTCTGCGAGATCGTGAGACTCCGAGAAGTCGTCGTCGAGGCGGAACAGCGACCACCGATCGGTGTCGAAGTCACGGCTTCCGGTGAGCAGCAAGTCTTCATCCATGACGCCGACCGGAACGTGGTCGGTGGTGGCTTTCCAGCCGTCGGCGAAGATCGCCCGCGAACCCATCATTTCGAAGTACTGCACCGAACGCGGGTTGGGTGCAGCGGGATCGGTGAACGACGGCAGCAGGCTGGCGCCCTGAACGGGCTGTTGTGCAATCCCGTCGACGGACTCCGGGACGGTCACCCCGCACGCCTCGAGCACGGTCGGAAGGACGTCGATCGCATGGGCGAACTGTCCACGGACGCCACCACCCTCACGAATCTTCTTGGGCCAGTGCGCGATGAACGGCACTCGGGTACCGCCGAGCCAGGTGTAGCGCTTCCACAGCCGAAAGGGCGTATTACCGGCCCACGCCCATCCCCATGCGTAGTGCGGGTAGGTCAGTGGTCCGCCCCAGTCATCGAGCTGCGCGAGGTTCTCGGCGAGGTCGTCGCGCACCCGATGGGTGAACCGATGCTCGTTGACGGTTCCGGATACGCCGCCCTCGGCGCTGGCGCCGTTGTCGGACATCAACAGGATCAGCGTGTTGTCAAGTACCCCAAGGCGTTCGAGGGCATCAACCACCCGGCCGATCTGCGCGTCGGTGTGGCTGAGGAAGCCGGCGTAAACCTCGTGCATTCGGGCATACAGCCGTCGTTCGTCCGCGCTGAGGTCATCCCAGGCAGGCACCCAAGGCGGTCGGGGGGTCAAGGCGGTCGTGGCCGGGATGACGCCGGACTCCACTTGACGAGCGAACAGTTGGTCTCGCCAGCGGTCCCACCCGACGTCGAACCTGCCGGCGTAGGCGTCGGCCCACGACCGCTCCACGTGGTGAGGTGAGTGCATGGCACCCGGGGTGAAGTAGAGGAAGAACGGCTTGCCCGGGGCGCTGGCCTGTTGGCTGAGCACCATCCGGATCGCTTCGTCGGCGAGGTCTTCGGTCAGGTGGTATCCCTCATCGGGCCGGGCGGGTGGCTCGACGAACGAATTGTCGCGAACCAGTTCCGGCGCCCATTGATTGGCGTCGCCCCGCAGAAAGCCGTAATAGCGTTCGAATCCCAATCCCAGCGGCCATTGGTCGTAAGGTCCCGCCCCGCCACGTTCACCGCGCGGCACCAGATGCCATTTGCCGGTGGCCAGAGTGCTCCAGCCCGCGTCGCGCAGGATGCGTGGCAGCGTTGCTGCCGAGCGGGGAATGTGCGCGGTGTAGCCCGGATGCGTGGTGGGCAGATCGGCGAGGAACCCCATTCCGACTGCGTGGTGGTTACGGCCGGTCAGCAGCGCCGCCCGAGTCGGCGAGCACAGGGCGGTCACATGAAACCGGTTGTATCGCAGGCCGCCGGCAGCCAGGCGGTCGATCGCCGGCGTCGCGATATCCGAACCGTAGCAGCCGAATTGAGCGAATCCGAGGTCGTCGAGCAGGATCACCACGACATTGGGTGCATCCTGTGGTGGGCGCTGGGCCTGACTCATCTCGGTGTCGCCTTTCACTTTGACCTGCCAGTAGTCAAGTGACTACTTTTGTCGAGAACATTATTGAGTGCTACCGCGGATCGCAAGGTGCAGTGGGAAATTCGCTGGACCAAACGCCGTTCGCGGCGCTGCCGGAGCGTTCTAGCCGGCTACCGCTTCGGACGCCGGCCGCGCATCGTCACCGGGCTTCGGCGACAGCGCCTGGCCCGTTGCGTCGACGGCGCCGGATTGGGGCACCTTACGGTAGGCGGGATCGAGGCCGCGCACCGTGGCGACAAGCAGCAGAGCGATAACCGGCGCTATGACGCCGTACAGCGCCGGCACCGTACCGATTTCTGCGCTGTCGAGGAGCTGCGGGCTCAGCGCTATCGCGGTGGCCACCATCGCGTTGTGCATCCCGATTTCGAGACTGATGGCGATAGCCTGCCGCGGGGCGAGTTTCATCCACCGCGGCACGAGATAACCAACAGTCAGGCTGACGGTGGCGAACGACACCACGGCGCCGGTGAGGGCGCCCAGGTTGGTCAGCAGTGTCGTTCGACCACCAGCGATCGCCGCCACAGAGACGGCTACCAGCAGCGTGGCGGCGGCGACGCGGACCGGCCGCTTCAAGCGACGGGCCAGGTCGGGGAAGCGTTCGCGAATCGCGACACCGACTGCGGTGGGGACGATCACCAGTCCGACCACTGCGACGAACTTGTCCAGCTGAAGGGGGATACTCCTGCCCTCCCCGGTGAACCAGGTGATTGAAAACGCCAGGATCGCCGGTAGGGAGGCGATCGAGATGACGGCGTTGATCGCGGTGAGCGTGAGATTGAGTGCAAGGTCGCCATTGACCAAGTGGCTGAAGACGTTGGCCAACAGGCCGCCGGGTACGGCGGATATCAGCATCAGCCCCACCGCGAGCTTCGGCGGGAGGTTGAATGCTTCGGCGATCAGCAGGCAGAACGACGGCAGCACAATCGCCTGGCAGATCAAGGCGACCGCGAGCGGGCGCCTCAGTGCGGCGGCCCGCCGGAAGTCGGCGACGGTGAGGGTCATTCCCAGGGCGAGCATGGCCGTCACGACGACCAATGGGAAAAACCGGTTATCCATGGGCGCTCCGCGATGTTCGTGCGCAGCCGCCATGACGGTCAAGCGGTCCTCGGCGTCGGCGCGATGATGCAGTGATTGCCCAGCTTGCCGCAACCGGCCGAACTCGGGACCGCAGAACGAGGCGCCGGAAGGGCTGGATGCAACGACGACGCGACGCGCTGAGCAAATGGATCCAGGGCTTTCCCCGCACCTTCGGGGCAGCTGCGGGACGCTTCGGTTTACTTGCGACGTCCCGATCGCCGACGGTCTGCGCGTCATCGCACCCCGCGTCCCATGATCGCCGCTGAGACTGCGCCTCACATCGCGGCCACCAGCTTCGGATGCAGTGTATTCCTCAGTGCGCCAAAGCAATACCAGCGCTTAGGCAGGTCAGGCGGGAGATGGCCACCGCACAGCGGCCCCGCACGGGCGCGCTGCGGTAACCGCATTGCGTTGGCTCGCCGGCTCGGAGCGGCGGCTCCAGAATGACGATGTCCGCGGCCCCGGCCTCTTCCGTCCCGATGGCCACGGCCGTCGGCTGGCTACACCCGGTTGGCATCGTGAACAGGCTGGAATCCTTTTGAGCGGAATCAGTAGCCGAACCGCCTAGTCGTGCCACCGAAGCCGGGCCGAGATCTGCGCTGCGACGTTGTGTGCAGTTGCTGCCGGACCGCGCGCGTAGACTCAC
The DNA here is from genome assembly GCF_019645815.1 of Mycolicibacter heraklionensis. Classification (NCBI taxonomy): domain Bacteria; kingdom Bacillati; phylum Actinomycetota; class Actinomycetes; order Mycobacteriales; family Mycobacteriaceae; genus Mycobacterium; species Mycobacterium heraklionense. Next base: position 2,870,231 of record NZ_CP080997.1, on the reverse strand, counting down.
CGGGCGAACTTTTGATCAGGAACAGTGAGGTGGGGCGGGTTATGAGTGGCCATTCCAAGTGGGCTACCACGAAGCATAAGAAGGCTGTGATTGATGCTCGTCGTGGGAAGAATTTTGCGCGGTTGATCAAGAATATTGAGGTTGCGGCGCGGGTTGGTGGTGGGGATCCGTCGGGGAATCCGACGTTGTATGACGCCATTCAGAAGGCGAAGAAGAGTTCGGTGCCCAATGACAATATTGAGCGGGCGCGGAAGCGTGGTGCGGGTGAGGAAGCCGGTGGGGCTGATTATCAGACCATCACCTATGAGGGTTACGGGCCTAATGGGGTGGCGGTGTTGATTGAGTGTTTGACCGATAACCGTAATCGTGCCGCCAGTGAGGTGCGGGTGGCGATGACGCGTAATGGCGGTCAGATGGCCGACCCGGGTTCGGTCGCCTATTTGTTCAGCCGTAAGGGCACGGTGACCCTGGACAAGAATGGGTTGACCGAGGATGACGTGTTGGCGGCGGTGTTGGATGCCGGTGCTGAGGATGTGAACGATTTGGGGGAGAGCTTCGAGGTGATCTCCGAGCCGGGGGATCTGGTGGCGGTGCGCAGTGCGCTGGTGGAGGCGGGGATCGACTATGACTCTGCCGAGGCGAGCTTTCAGCCGTCGGTCAGCGTCCCGGTCGATGTGGAGGGGGCCCGCAAGGTGTTCAAGTTGGTCGAGGCGCTTGAGGACAGTGACGACGTGCAGAACGTGTGGACCAACGTCGATTTGTCCGACGAAGTGCTCGCCGCTCTCGAAACCGAATAAGTAGGCCACACCGGTGCCCGCCATTCATTTCATCTCGGGGCTGCCGCGCTCGGGTTCGACCCTGCTGGCCGCGTTGCTGCGGCAGAATCCGAGGTTTGAGGCCGGGATGTCGGGCCCGCTGGCCGGGCTGTTCGGCGCACTGCTCGGCGAGATGAGCGCCCGCAACGAATTCTCGGTGTTCATCGACGACGCGAAGCGGGAGCGGATCCTGCACGGGCTGTTCGACAGCTTCTACGCCGATTGCGACGCCGAAGTGATCTTCGATACCAACAGGGGCTGGTGCGGCTGGATGACGGCGATCTCGCGACTGTTCCCAGACGCCAAGGTGATCGCCTGTGTGCGCGAGCTGCAGTGGGTCGTCGACAGCATCGAACGGCTGATCCAGCGCAATGTCTTCACACCGTCGTCGATCTTCGGTTTCAATCCCGGCGGCACCGTTTACACCCGCGCCAACGGCGTGGTGGCGCAGGACGGGCTGGTCGGGGCGCCCTACGACATGCTCAAGCAGGCCTGTTACGGGGCGCAGCGGGACCGGCTACTGCTGGTGCAGTACGAGACCCTGACGACCGACCCGCAACGCACGATGCGCGCCGTCTACGAGTTCATCGGCGAGCCGATGTTCGAGCACAACTTCCACGACATCGACTTCGACGTCACCGACTTCGACGAACGCGCCGGCACCCCGGGGCTGCACACCGTGCACAGCGAGGTCCAGGCCCGGCCGCGCGAGACGATCTTGCCGCCGGACCTGTTCAACCGCTTCCTCCGCGACGCGTTCTGGCGCGATCCGGCGGCCGTGCCCGCGGGTTTACGGGTGGTGTAGCCGAACGACGGTCCTACACTGACGCCGTGTCGGCGAAGGAGCGGCGGGAGTACGGCAGATCCCGGCGGACGGTGCTTCCACGATCCGCGCTCGGGGGATACGAGCCGTCCTCGCGACGCGCCGACCCGATAGCGCTGCTGGAGGCGCAATCCCGGTCCCGCGTGCCGGAGCTGGTGCCCATCCGGTACGCCCGCATGGCGGCGTCGCCGTATGCGTTCTTCCGGGGCTCGGCGGTGATCATGGCCGCCGATCTCGCCACCGGCCCGCACACCGGATTGCGTGCACAGCTGTGCGGGGACGCGCACCTGTCGAACTTCGGGTTGTTCGCCTCCCCGGAGCGGCAGCTGATGTTCGACCTCAACGATTTCGATGAGACGCTGCCCGGACCGTGGGAGTGGGACGTCAAACGGTTGGTGGCCAGTGCAGCCGTCCTTTGCCGCAGCAGGGGATTCGGCCCCGCCAAGCAGGAATCGGTCGTGACCGCGTGCGCCGGGGCCTACCGCAATCAGATGCGGGAACTGGCCCGCCTCGGCGAGCTCGATGTGTGGTACGCGCAATCGGTCATCGACTCCGTACTGCTCGGCACCGTCCAACCGGTCTACGCCAAGGAAATCCGGCGCACCGCGGTCGGTGCCCTTTCCCGCGGCCGACAGCAGGCCGTCGACAAACTCACCCGATCGCACGACGGCCGCCGGCGCCTGATCAGCGATCCGCCCCTGATCGTGCCGGCCGGTGACTTGGTGAGTGACGCCGTGGCGCGGCTCTACGACAAATACATGCGGAAGCTGTTCCGGGACTACGTATCCAGCCTTCCCGACGATCGGCGGGTGCTCGCGCGGCGGTACCGCTACATCGAGACGGGCCGCAAGGTTGTCGGCGTGGGCAGCGTCGGAACCCGCACCTGGATCGTGTTGCTCGAGGGCCGCGGCAGCGGAGACCCGCTGCTCATGCAGGTCAAGGAGGCCCGCCCCTCGGTGCTGGAACCCCACCTCAAGCGCAGCCGCTACCCGAACGCGGGAGAGCGGGTGGTGGCCGGGCAGCGGCTGATGCAGGCCACCAGCGACATCCTGCTGGGCTGGCTGCACGCCATCGGCCCCGACGGTCACCATGGCGACTACTACGTGCGTCAACTGTGGGACATGAAGGGGTCCGCCGACGTCGAGTCGATGAGGCCCAAGGTGCTGACCGCCTACGTGCAGGCGTGTGGGCAGGCACTTGCCCGGGCGCACAGCCGTTCTGGCGACCGGGTCGCGATCGCGGCCTATCTCGGCAAGGGCGATAACGCCGACCGGGCACTGACCCGGTTCGCCATGGCGTACGCCGAACAGAACGAACGCGATTACCAGGCGCTGCGGGCCGCCGCGGACAGCGGCCGCATCGCCGTGGCATGAGGCGTGTCGCAGCCCATTGGTGTCACCGGACCCCACTAGACTGTCGAACAGTTGTTCGGTGCTGGAGAGGAATCGGATGCGGGTGATGGGCGTCGACCCTGGGCTGACGCGGTGCGGGCTGTCAGTGGTCGAAGGCGGACAGGGCCGTCAGGTCACCGCTTTGGATGTCGACGTGGTGCGCACTCCGGCCGATCAGCCGCTGCCGCAGCGGCTGCTGACCATCAGTGACACCGCCGAGCACTGGCTTGACACCCACCGCCCCGACGTCATCGCGATCGAGCGGGTGTTCTCCCAGCAGAACGTCTCCACCGTGATGGGCACCGCGCAGGCCGGCGGGGTGATCGCGCTGCAGGCCGCCCGACGCGGCATCACCGTGCATTTCCACACCCCCAGCGAGGTCAAAGCCGCGGTGACCGGCAACGGTTCGGCCGACAAGGCGCAGGTGACGACGATGATCACCCGAATCCTGGGGCTGCAGCAAAAGCCGACTCCCGCCGACGCCGCGGATGCGCTGGCGCTGGCGATCTGTCACTGCTGGCGGGCCCCGATGATTGCCCGGATGGCTGCCGCCGAGGCACTGGCCGCCGAACAGCGGCGTAAGTACACCGCCAAGCTCAAGGCGGCCCGGGCATGATCGCGTCGGTACGCGGCGAGGTCATCGACATCGCCCTGGACCACGCCGTGGTCGAAGCGGCCGGCGTCGGTTACAAGCTGATGGCCACCCCGGCGACCCTGTCGACGCTGCGCCGCGGCAGCGAAATCCGGTTGATCACCGCGATGATCGTGCGTGAAGACTCGATGACCCTCTACGGATTCCCCGACGGGGAGGCCCGCGATCTGTTCCTCACGCTGATCGGGGTTTCGGGTATCGGGCCCAAGATCGCGTTGGCCACCCTGGCGGTCTACGACGCCGCTGCACTGCGCCGGGCGCTCGCCGAAGGGGACGTCCCCGCATTGACCCGGGTGCCCGGGATCGGCAAGCGCGGCGCCGAGCGGCTGGTGCTGGAACTGCGCGACAAGATCGGTGCGGTGGCGACGTCGGACGGCGCCGTGTTCAGCGGTCACGCGGTGCGCGCCCCGGTGATCGAAGCCCTGATCGGGCTTGGCTTTGCCGCCAAGCAGGCCGAAGAGACCACCGACAAGGTACTGGCCGACGCCCCCGACGCGACCACCTCCGAGGTGCTGCGGACCGCGCTGAGCCGGCTGGGGAAGACCAAGTGAGCGAACCGGCCGAACCGGACGAGCGCGAGGTGTCCCCGGCGCTGACGGTCGGGGAGGGCGACATCGACGCCGGCCTACGTCCGCGCAGTCTGGCCGAGTTCATCGGGCAGCCCCGGGTACGCGAGCAACTGCAACTGGTGATCGAGGGCGCCAAGAACCGCGGCGGCACACCCGATCACATCTTGCTGTCCGGCCCGCCGGGGCTGGGCAAGACGTCACTGGCGATGATCATCGCCAGTGAACTGGGCAGTTCGTTGCGGGTGACCTCCGGGCCGGCGCTGGAACGTGCCGGCGACCTTGCCGCGATGCTGTCGAACCTGGTCGAGCATGACGTGCTGTTCATCGACGAGATCCACCGCATCGCCCGGCCCGCCGAGGAAATGCTGTACCTGGCGATGGAGGACTTCCGCGTCGACGTCGTGGTCGGTAAGGGCCCCGGCGCCACCTCGATACCGCTGGAAGTGGCGCCGTTCACCCTGGTCGGCGCGACCACCCGATCCGGTGCACTGACCGGTCCGCTGCGCGACCGGTTCGGGTTCACCGCGCACATGGATTTCTACGAGCCGGCCGAACTGCAGCGGGTGCTGGCACGCTCAGCGAAGATCCTCGGGATCGAACTGGGGGCCGAAGCGGCGGCAGAGGTCGCGCGGCGCTCCCGCGGCACGCCGCGGATCGCCAACCGGCTGCTGCGCCGGGTGCGTGACTACGCCGAAGTGCGTGCCGACGGGGTGATCACCCGCGACGTGGCCAAGGCCGCCTTGGCGGTCTACGACGTCGACGAGCTGGGCCTGGACCGCCTCGACCGCGCGGTGCTCTCCGCGCTGACCCGAAGCTTCGGCGGCGGCCCGGTCGGGGTCTCCACGCTGGCGGTTGCGGTGGGCGAGGAGGCCGCCACCGTCGAAGAGGTCTGCGAGCCGTTCCTGGTGCGCGCCGGAATGGTGGCGCGCACTCCCCGGGGCCGCGTCGCGACGCCGGCGGCCTGGACGCACCTGGGCATGGTTCCCCCGGCGGGGGCCGGTGGGCTGGGGCAGCCGGGGTTGTTCGAGTAGGTGCGGCTAGAGCTTGCCCAGTTCGGCGGCCAGCACGTCCAAGCCCTCCGACAGCAGTGCGTCGCTGATGGTCAGCGGCGGTAGCAGACGCACCACATTGCCGAAGGTTCCGCAGGTCAACACGATCACACCCGCCCGATGACATGCTGCCGCCAGGGCGCTGGTCAGGGCCGGGTCGGGTTCGGTCGTGTCGGGTCGCACCAGCTCGACGGCGATCATGGCGCCGCGGCCGCGAACGTCACCGATGCGGTCGTCGTCGGCCTGTAACCGGCCCAGCCGCTCGAAGATCAGCCGCTCGATCTGCCGGGCCCGGCCCACCAGGTCGTCGGCCTCGACGGTGGCCAACGCCCCCAGCGCCGCAGCGCAGGCCACCGGGTTGCCACCGAATGTGCCGCCCAGGCCGCTGACGTGCGGGGCGTCCATAATGTCGGCGCGGCCGGTGACCGCTGCCAACGGCAGGCCCCCGCCGATGCCCTTGGCGGTGCAGATCAGGTCCGGCGCCATCCCGGCCGGGCCTTCGTGGTCACAGGCGAACATCGCCCCGGTGCGCGCGAAACCGGTCTGTACCTCGTCGGCGATGAACACCACGTCGTTGTCGCGGCACCACGCCAGCAGCGCGGGCAGAAAGCCCGGCGCCGGGACGATGAACCCGCCCTCGCCTTGGATCGGTTCGATGACCAGAGCCGCCAGATTGTGGGCGCCGATCTGGTTCTCCAGGATGCCGATGGCCCGGTCGGCGGCTCGTTCCCCGTCGCTGCCCAGCTCTTTGTCGATCAGGCTGTCACGGTAGGGGTAGGACGCCGGCGCACGGTAGATGTCGGGCGCGAACGGGCCGAATCCGCTCTTGTACGGCATCGACTTGGCGGTCAGGGCCATGGTCAGGTTGGTGCGGCCGTGGTAGCCGTGGTCGAACGCCGCCACCGCGGTCTTGCGGGTGTAGGACCGGGCGATCTTGACGGCGTTCTCCAGGGCTTCGGCACCGGAGTTGAGCAGCACCGAACGCTTCTCGAAGTCGCCCGGGGTGATCCGGTTCAGTGCTTCGGCGACGGCCACATATCCCTCGTAAGGCGTGACCATGAAACAGGTGTGGGTGAACTCGGCGACCTGCTGCTGCGCCGCCTCCACCACGCGGGGCGCGGCGTTACCGACCGTGGTCACCGCGATTCCCGAACCCAGGTCGATCAGCCGGTTGCCGTCGACGTCCTCCACGATGCCCCCGCCGGCCCGGGCCGCGTACACCGGCAGCGTGCTGCCCACCCCCCGTGCCACGGCCATCGCGCGGCGCCGCGCCAGCTGCACCGAGCCGGGGCCGGGGATCTCGGTGGCCAGGTGACGACTCTGCAGCAGCGGCGGCACTGACATGGGGCGGGGCCTCCTTAGCGGTCCTTGCCGCGGGTCAGATCTGGCCGAGCGGCCGGCAGGCGTTGCCGAATGGTTGCCAATATTCGCCGGGCGGGCAGGCCAGCGGTGTCGGTCCCTGGCCCAGCGGCATGCAGGTGTTGGTGCTCGGCTCCCAGTACTGGCCGCCGGGGCAGGCCAGTGGTGTCGGTCCCTGGCCCAGCGGCATGCAGGTGTTGGTGCTCGGCTCCCAGTACTGGCCGGCCGGACAGTTCAGCGGCTCCGCGGATCCGATGGCGGGCATGGCGATCGCTCCCACTGCCAGGGGAGCCGCTGCGAAGGCAACGGCGGTCGCCAGACCACACGCGAAGTTTTTCATCGGCCAACCTTCCCTCGAGAATCCTGACCCCCTGTCACCGACAGCCTAGGGGGTGGACGGCGGTACCGACGCGCGGTCGCCGGACACAGTGGCACACTGTTGTCATCACAGTGGCCCGCCACACCTCGGGTGGTCCGGTGCCGGAGACTCATTCGAACAAGTCGAAAGATCGGTTGTCGTCATGGAAAACATGGTTGCCTTCCTGCCGCTGCTCCTCGTCATGGGCGCGTTTATGTTCTTCGCCTCGCGGCGGCAGAAGCGCGCTATGCAGGCCACCATCGACCTGCACGAGTCGCTGCGGGTCGGCGACCGGGTGCACACCACGTCGGGACTGCAGGGCACCATCACCCGCATCACCGAGGACGACGTCGACCTGGAGATCGCAGACGGTGTGGTGACCACCTGGATGAAGCTGGCCGTTCGGGACAAGATCGAGCCGGAGGAGTTGACGGCCGAGGCCGCAGTCGAAGAGGCCGTAGAGGGCGCTTAAACAGCTCGCCGCCATCTGGCCAGCCGTCTGACACCCCCGACGCGCGGAACGCCCGCCCAACGATCGTCCCGGCCAGCCGGGCACGTACCCTTTTGCGGGTGCAGTGGTACTGATCGCTGCGGGCGGTCCGGGCATGGGCCAGCCCCGACGATCACGACAGCGCATTGCGCAATGAGCGAAGGAGACTCAACAACGTGGCATCGCCTTCGGCGCCGGTGCACCCTGCCCGCAACCTGGCGGTGTTCCTGGCATTGCTCATCGGCGTCTACCTGCTGGTATTCCTGACCGGAAACAAGCTCGCCGAACCCAAGCTCGGTATCGACCTGCAGGGCGGCACTCGTGTGACGCTCACCGCGCGCACCCCGGACGGCTCCACGCCGACCCGTGACGCGCTCAACCAGGCGCAACAGATCATCAGCGCCCGGGTCAACGGGCTCGGTGTGTCGGGCTCTGAGGTCATCATCGACGGCAACAACCTGGTCATCACGGTGCCGGGCAGCGACGGCAACGAGGCCCGCACTCTCGGCCAGACGGCCCGGCTCTACATCCGGCCGGTGATCAACGGCGTGTCGGTGCAGGAAGCTCAGGCAGCTGGCCGGATGCCCGGTCTCGGCGGTGGCGGCATGCCCGGCGTCCCGGGCCTGCCGCCCGGCGCCGGTGGTGGTGCTCCTGGCTTGCCCCCGGGCCTTGGCGGTGGTGGTGCTCCCGGTCTGCCTCCGGGCCTTGGCGGTGGTGGTGTTCCTGGCCTGCCTCCGGGCGCCGGCGGCGGTGCCCCTGGCCTGCCTCCGGGCTTCGGCGCGGGCGGGCAGGGCTTGTTCGGCGGGAACGGCGGGGCCGTCCCGCAGCAGCCGCTGACTCCGCCGGCCCAGCCGCGGCCGTACCCCCAGGAGCCGACCCCGACCCCGGGCACCACCACGGCGAGCCCCGAACCTGAAAGCCCCAGCGAGACCGCCACTCCCGGCACTTCGGGCGTTCCGGAGCCCACGGCACCGGGATCGTCGGCCGAAACGCCGGCACCTGGTGCGCAGATGCCCGCCTTGCCGGGGCTGCCCGGACTGCCGGGTCTGCCAGGTATGCCCGGCCAGGGTGATCAGGCCCAGGGCCTGGCAGCCCGTATCGCCGCGGAGAAGCGGCTGCGGCAGAGCGACAACAAAGTGGTGCAGGCGCTGGCCCTGCAGATCCAGGCCGGACGGTGCGACAAGGAAGACATCCTTGCCGGCAACGACGACCCGGACCTGCCCTTGGTGACCTGTTCGCAGGACCACCAGACGGCCTACCTGCTGGCGCCCTCGATCATCAGCGGCGACCAGATCGCCGACGCCAGCTCGGGCATGGACCAGCGCAGCGGCTCCAACATCGTCCAGGTGCAGTTCAAGAGCGGCGCGGCCGACGTCTGGGCCGACTACACCGCCGCGCACATCGGCACCCAGACCGCGTTCACGCTGGACTCACAGGTGGTCAGTGCACCGCAGATCCAGGAAGCCATCCCCGGTGGCCGCACCCAGATCACCGGCGGCTCACCGGGATTCACCCCGGATGCGGCGCGCCAGCTGGCCAACGTCTTGAAGTACGGGTCGCTGCCGCTGTCGTTCGAAGCCTCCGAAGCTGAAACCGTCTCGGCCACACTGGGAATGACGTCGCTGAAGGCGGGTCTGATTGCCGGCTCGATCGGTCTGGCGCTGGTGCTGGTCTATTCGCTGCTCTACTACCGAGTTCTCGGCGTGCTGACCGCACTGTCACTGGTGGTGGCCGGTGCCATGGTGTACGCGATCCTGGTGTTGTTGGGCCGGTACATCAACTACACGCTCGACCTGGCCGGTATCGCCGGTCTGATCATCGGTATCGGCACCACCGCGGACTCGTTCGTGGTGTTCTTCGAACGCATCAAGGACGAGATCCGCGAGGGCCGGTCGTTCCGATCGGCGGTGCCGCGCGGGTGGGCGCGGGCCCGCAAGACGATCGTGTCCGGCAACGCGGTCACCTTCCTGGCTGCGGCGGTGCTCTACTTCCTGGCGATCGGCCAGGTGAAGGGCTTCGCATTCACGCTGGGGCTGACCACGATCCTCGACCTGGTGGTGGTGTTCCTGGTGACCTGGCCACTGGTCTACCTGGCATCCAAGTCGCCGACGCTGGCCAAGCCGTCCTACAACGGTCTCGGTGCGATTCAGCAGGTCGCACGCGAACGGCGGGCGGTAGCCAGATCGGGAGGCGCAACGGGCGGCAAGTCCGGAGCCAAAGCGCGCACGCGGGTAACCGCCCAGTCGACGGAACAGGGATAGCCAGATGGCCAAACCGAACACCAGTAGCGGCACGAAGCGCGCGACGAAGTCCGCGAAAGGCGACGCCGCAGCCGTCGAGCTCACCAAGAGTCGGACCGCCGTCGATGAAGGCGCCCGCAAGAAGGCAACCTCGACCAAGGCGCCGAAGCACGGTTTCCTGTCGCGGCTCTACACCGGCACCGGTGCTTTCGAGGTCATCGGTAAGCGGCGGATGTGGTACGCGATCAGCGGCGCGATGGTCGCGATCGCGATCGTCAGCATTCTGGTCCGCGGCTTCACCTTCGGCATCGACTTCGCCGGCGGCACCAAGGTGTCCTTCCCGCGCGGAGACACCAGCGTCACCCAGGTCGAAGAGGTGTTCCGCAAGAGCGTCGGCAACAGCCCTGAGTCGGTGGTCGTGGTCGGCAACGGCAACTCGGCGACGGTGCAGATCCGCGCCGAGACGCTCACCAACGAGCAGACCGAGAAGTTGCGCGACGACCTGTTCGACGCCTTCCAGCCCGTCGGCCCCAACGGTGAGCCGAGCAAGCAGGCGATCAGTGACTCGGCGGTGTCGGAGACCTGGGGCGGGCAGATCACCCAGAAGGCCGTGATCGCCCTGGTGGTGTTCCTGCTGCTGGCGTCGCTGTACATCACCGTGCGCTACGAGTGGTACATGACCCTGTCGGCCATGATCTCGATGGTCTTCGACATTCTCGTCACCGCCGGGGTCTATTCGCTGGTCGGATTCGAGGTCACACCGGCCACCGTCATCGGCCTGTTGACCATTCTCGGGTTCTCGATCTACGACACCGTCATCGTGTTCGACAAGGTCGAGGAGAACACCCACGATTTCGAGCACAAACCCAAGCTGACCTACGCCGAGCAGGCCAACCTGGCCATCAACCAGACCTTCATGCGGTCGATCAACACCAGCCTGATCTCGGCGTTGCCGATCATCTCGCTGATGGTGGTCGCCGTGTGGCTGCTGGGAGTGGGCACGCTGCAGGACCTCGCGCTGGTGCAGTTGGTCGGCGTCGTCGTCGGCACTTATTCATCGATCTACCTGGCCACACCGCTGCTGGTCACGCTGCGGGAACGCACCGAGCTGGTGCAGAACCACACCCGCCGGGTGATGCGGCGACGCAATGCCGCGGCCGGTTCGAAAGTGGCACCGGCCGGCAGCGAAGGCACGGGCGGCACCGAGGACACCGGAGACGACGAGGACACCACTGGCGGCGGAGACGAAGCTGCGGTGGCGACGGCGCCGAGCGCCCCGGCTCCCGGTGCAAAGCCGGTCCGCCCCACCAGCCGGCGCAGCCAGCGTCCGACCGGCAAGCCGGGCGCCGGTCGGTAACCGGCGATGGCGGCCCGCTGTCGGCACGCTGCGGCCTTGCTGGTGGCGATCGTCACCGGCCTTGGCGTCTGGTCGGTCCCGGCGTGCACCAGTGCCACCGTCGACCAGATCGACTACGCCGTCGACGGCGGTCTGATCACCTACAACAGCACTACGGTGGCCGGTGCGGCGTCGGCGGGGCCCCAGGCGTTCTCCCGCACCCTGATCGGCTTCGGCTACCACGGGCCGGACGGCCAGATCGTCACCGACCACGACTTCGGCAGCATCTCCGTGGTGGGCCGCGCCCCGCTGGTGCTGGACTATCAGATCGCCGACGCGGCCGTGTACTCCGACGGCAAGCCCATCACCTGCGACGACCTGGTGCTGGCGTGGGCGGCCCAGTCCGGCCGGTTCCCGGGGTTCGATGCCGCAAGCCGGGCCGGCTACCTCGACATCGAGAACATCGAATGCCAGCCCGGTGCCAAGAAGGCCCGGGTGTCGTTCTTCGCGGACCGCAACATCGTCGACTACGAGGAACTGTTCACCGCGACCTCGATGATGCCGTCGCACATCATCGCCGACAAGCTCGGTGTGAACACCACCGACGCCGTGCTGGGCAAGCTGGGTCCCGCCGAGGAGGTCATCGCCAAGATCGCCGACGCCTGGAACACCACCTGGCAGCTCGACCGCGGCGCTGACCTGCGGCACTTCCCGTCGTCGGGGCCCTACAAGATCGACTCGGTGCTCGACGGAGGCGCCGTGGTGCTGGTGGCCAACGACCTGTGGTGGGGCGCCAAGCCGGTCACCAAGCGGATCACGGTATGGCCGCAGACCAACGACATCGCCGACCGGGTCAACAAACGCGTCATCGAGGTCGTCGACGTCGCAACCGGGTCCGCCGGGTCGCTGATAACCCCGGATGACTACCAGAGCAGCGACAGCCCCTCGGGCGGCATCGAGCAGCTCATCTTCGCCCCGTCCGGCCCGCTGTCGGAGACTCCCGCGCGCCGGGCGGTGGCCTTGTGCACCCCGCGCGACGTCATCGCCCACGACGCCGGCGTTCCGGTGGTGAACTCCCGGCTCAACACCGCCATGGACGACGCCTTCGACCAGGCCGAGAACGTGCCCGAGGCCGAACAGTTCACCCACGCAAACCCCGACGCAGCTCGTGACGCCCTGGGCGGCAAGCCGCTGACGGTGCGCATCGGCTACCGCGGTCCCAACACCCGGCTGGCCGCGGTGATCGGGGCGATCAGCAGTTCGTGCGCGCCCGCCGGCATCACCGTCACCGAGGTGGCCTCCGATGCCATCGGCCCGCTGGCTCTGCGCGAAGGGCAGATCGACGTGTTGCTCGCCAGCACCGGGGGATCCACCGGCAGCGGGTCGAGCGGATCGTCGGTGGTGGACGCCTACGAGTTGTTCAGCGGCAACGGCAACAACCTGTCCGGTTACCACAACGATCAGATCGACGGCGTGGTCTCCGCGCTGGCCGTCACCGCCGACCCCGCGGAGATGGTCCGGCTGCTCGCCGAGAGCGCCCCGGTGCTGTGGGCCGATATGCCGACGCTGCCGCTGTACCGACAGCAGCGCACCCTGCTGTCGTCGAAGAAGACCTACGGTGTGGCCGCCAACCCCACCCGGTGGGGCGCGGGCTGGAATATGGACCGCTGGGAGCTGCAACAGTGAACCAGGCCGGGCCTGCGGCAGGCCCCGGTCAGATCATCGCGTCGCTGATCCGTGAGGTGGCGGACTTTCCCACACCGGGAATCGCCTTCAAGGACCTGACTCCGGTCTTCGCCGACGCCGCCGGACTGGCCGTGGTCACCGATGCGCTGGCTCGAGCCGCTGCCGGCGCTGATCTGGTGGCCGGTATCGACGCACGCGGGTTTCTGCTGGCCGGGGCGGTCGCCGACCGGCTCGGGGTGGGCGCGCTGGCGGTCCGCAAGGGCGGCAAGCTGCCACCGCCGGTGCTCTCGGAGCACTATCAGCTCGAGTATGGAACCGCTGTGTTGGAGATTCCGGCCGACGGAATCGAGTTGGCCGGGCGGCGGGTGGTGATCCTCGACGACGTGCTGGCCACCGGCGGTACCCTGGCCGCTACACGGCGATTGTTGTGTCGGGCGGGAGCCGAGGTGGTTGCGGCGGCGGTGGTGCTGGAGCTGGCGGGGCTGGGCGGACGCGCCGCCGTGGCACCGTTGCAGCTGGCCAGCCTGCACCGGATTTAGTCGATATTCTCGTGATCGGAGGTGAGCACAGTGGGCCCTGAACAAGGCTTAGCGCAAGGCTCCGAGCCGGGCTCCGACGAAGCTCGGCACAACGCCGACACCAGCCAACCGGTGGCGGTGTCGGAGGCCATCGCCCAGGACTCGCCCACCGAGCGCACCGACCTGCTCAAGGTCCCGACCAGCGCCTCCCGGCGGGTGCGGGCCCGAATTGCCCGACGCATCACCGCCCAACGTGGCGCGCTCAGCCCGGTGCTGGAGCCGCTGGTGGCGGTGCACCGGCAGTACTATCCGAAAGCCAATCTGGCGCTGCTCCAACGCGCCTACGAGGTCGCCGAGCAGCGGCACGCCACCCAGCTGCGCCACTCGGGGGACCCCTACATCACCCACCCGGTGGCTGTTGCCACCATCCTGGCCGAGCTGGGCATGGACACCATCACGTTGGTGGCCGCGCTGCTGCACGACACCGTCGAGGACACCGGCTACACCTTGGAGGCGCTGGCCGGTGAGTTCGGCGACGAGGTCGCTCACCTGGTCGACGGGGTGACCAAGCTGGACAAGGTGGTGCTGGGCACGGCCGCCGAGGCCGAGACCATCCGCAAGATGGTCATCGCGATGGCGCGTGACCCGCGGGTGCTGGTGATCAAGGTGGCCGACCGGCTGCACAACATGCGCACCATCCGCTTCCTGGCGCCCGAGAAACAAGCCCGCAAGGCACGCGAGACACTGGAAGTCATTGCGCCGCTGGCACATCGGCTGGGCATGGCCACCGTCAAGTGGGAGCTCGAGGATCTGTCGTTCGCGATCCTGCACCCCAAGCGCTATGAGGAGATCGTGCGGCTGGTGGCCGACCGCGCGCCGTCACGCGACACCTACTTGGCCAAGGTGCGCGCCGAGATCGTCAACACGCTGGCGAAGTCGAAGATCACCGCGACCGTCGAAGGCCGGCCGAAGCACTACTGGTCGATCTATCAGAAGATGATTGTCCGCGGCCGCGACTTCGACGACATCTACGACCTGGTGGGGCTGCGGATTCTCTGCGACGAGATCCGGGACTGCTACGCCGCCGTCGGCGTCGTGCACTCGCTGTGGCAGCCGATGGCCGGCCGGTTCAAGGACTACATCGCCCAACCGCGCTACGGGGTCTACCAGTCGCTGCACACCACCGTGATCGGTCCGGAGGGCAAACCGCTGGAGATCCAGATCCGCACCCGGGAGATGCACCGCACCGCCGAATACGGGATCGCCGCCCACTGGCGTTACAAAGAGGCCAAGGGCCGCAACGGTGTTCCGCACCTGGGCACCGCCGCCGAGATCGACGACATGGCCTGGATGCGCCAGCTGCTGGACTGGCAGCGGGAGGCGGCCGACCCGGGTGAGTTCCTCGAGTCGCTGCGCTATGACCTGGCCGTCAAAGAGATCTTCGTGTTCACGCCCAAGGGTGACGTCATCACCCTGCCCACCGGCTCCACACCCGTCGACTTCGCCTATGCGGTGCACACCGAGGTCGGTCACCGCTGTATCGGTGCCCGCGTCAACGGCCGGCTGGTGGCGCTGGAGCGCAAGCTCGAAAACGGGGAAGTGGTCGAGGTTTTCACCTCGAAGGCGCAGAACGCCGGGCCGTCGCGGGACTGGCAGCAGTTCGTGGTGTCGCCGCGGGCCAAGGCCAAGATCCGCCAGTGGTTCGCCAAGGAGCGTCGCGAGGAGGCCCTGGAGTCCGGCAAGGACGCGATGGCCCGCGAGGTGCGCCGGGCCGGTCTGCCGCTGCAACGACTGGTCAACGGCGAGTCGATGGCGGCGGTGGCCCGCGAACTGCATTACAGCGATGTGTCCGCGCTCTACACCGCCGTCGGCGAGAACCACATCTCGGCGCACCACGTGGTGCAGCGGCTGGTGGCCCAGCTCGGTGGGGTGGACCAGGCCGAGGAGGATCTGGCCGAACGCTCCACGCCGCTGACCATTTCGCGCCGCGAGCGTCACACCGACGACGTCGGTGTTGCGGTTCCCGGCGCCACCGGCGTGTTGACCAAGCTGGCCAAGTGCTGCACCCCGGTGCCCGGCGACGAGATCATGGGTTTCGTCACCCGCGGCGGCGGGGTGAGCGTACATCGCACCGACTGCACCAATGCCGACGCGCTGCGCCAACAAGACGAACGGATCATCGAGGTCAAGTGGGCGCCGTCGCCCTCGTCGGTGTTCCTGGTCGCCATCCAGGTCGAGGCGCTGGACCGGCACCGGCTGCTGTCGGACATCACCAAGGTGCTCGCCGACGAGAAGGTCAACATCTTGTCGGCCTCGGTCACCACCTCACGGGACCGGGTGGCGATCAGCCGGTTCACCTTCGAGATGGGCGACCCCAAGCATCTGGGCCACCTGCTCAACGTGGTCCGCAATGTCGAGGGCGTCTACGACGTCTACCGGGTGACGTCGGCGGCTTGATTTCTTCTTTCTTCCGCGAGTGTGCGTGTCCCCGGCCCGACACGCCGGTCGGCAACCGGGAATACGCACGCTCGCGCAAGACGGGCAGTGCCCGCTCGGTCACGCTTAGTCGGGCAGCACCGACTTGACGGTCACCTTGGTCGCCGGCGGGCCGTCTTCACCGCCGCCCTGCACGCCGGCCGCGGCGATCTTGTCCAGGGTGGCCAGGCCGTCGTCCTGAATCTTGCCGAACACCGTGTACTGCGGCGGCAGCATCGAATCCTTGTAGACCAGGAAGAACTGGCTGCCGTTGGTGCCGGGTCCGGCGTTGGCCATCGCCACCGTGCCACGAGGATAGGTGACCGGCTGCTGGGCTGCGGGGTCGCCCAAGGAGTACTGGTCGGTGGGGTACTCGTTGTCGAACTCATAGCCCGGGCCGCCGGTGCCGTCGCCGGCCGGATCCCCACATTGCAGCACGCTGAGCATCGGCGATGTGGTCAGCCGGTGGCACTGGGTGTCTTTGAAGAAGTCCTTGGCCGCCAGGCTGATGAAACTGTTGACGGTGCAAGGGGATTGGGCGTTGTTGAGCATCAACCCGATGGGGCCCTGGTCGGTCATCATCGACACGCTGACCTCGGCCGGGTCGGTCGGGACCTTGCCGGACCGCGGCGGCTCGACGGCCTTGGTGGCCGGACGCGCCTTGGGGTACTGGCAGTCGGCGCCCAGCTGCGGCGATGCGGTGAACTTCGGCAGCTGCCCCGCCGCCCCCGGCGTCGCGGAGGATTCCGCGGACTCCGAGGTGCTCGAGTCCGAGGAGCCGCTCGCGTTGACGTTGCCCGGATCGTTGTCGCGCAGCACCACGAACACCACCCCGGCGATCAGCAGTACCGCCGCCGCGGCGCCGAGGATCATCAGCAGCCGGCGCTGCTTGCGGGCTGCCTCGGCACGCTGCTGCACCTGTTGGTCCAGATTGCGCTTGGCGGCGGCACGCCGCTCTGAGTTCGTGGGCACCGGCGGTAACCTCCTGGCTCGCGGACTGAGTCGGGCCTCAAGTCTGCCAGAGCGCGCCTGCGCCGACCGCGTCACCGCCGGCCGGGCGCGCAATGGGAAACTGGTCGGCGTGTTGGTCACCGGATTCCCCGCTGGAATGCTGGCGTGCAACTGCTATGTGTTGGCGCGGCGGCAGGGCTCTGACGCGATCGTCGTCGACCCCGGGCAGCGCGCGATGGCCAGGCTGCGGCGTGTTCTTGACGAGAATCGACTGACGCCGTCCGCGGTGTTGCTCACGCACGGCCACATCGACCACATCTGGTCGGCGCAGAAGGTGTCCGACACCTACGGCTGTCCCACCTACATTCACCCCGAGGACCGATTCATGCTCACCGACCCGCTGCGCTCCTTCGGCACGGTGCCCGGGCAGGCGTTGTTCGGCGTGTTGAGCAAAGCGATGTTCGCCGAGCCCAAGCAGCTGATCGAACTGGATCGCGATGGCGACAAGATCGGGCTGGGCGACACCACGGTGACTGTCGACCACACGCCCGGGCACACCCGCGGCTCGGTGGTCTTCCGGGTCGAAGGTGATGCCGCGGAGGTGGTGTTCAGCGGGGACACTCTGTTTCAGAACTCGGTCGGCCGCACCGACCTGCCCGGAGGCAGCGGCCGTGATCTGCTGACCTCGATCGTCGACAAGCTGCTGATCCTCGACGACGCGACCGTGGTGCTGCCCGGCCACGGACCCAAGACCACCATCGGCGCGGAGCGCCGTTACAACCCGTTCCTAGAAGGGCTGAGTGCGTGAGCACCTTTGCCGCACCCAAAGGGGTGCCCGACTACGTTCCGCCGGCCTCGGCCGGTTTCGTCGCGGTCCGCGACGGACTGCTGACGGTTGCTCGCCGCGCCGGTTACGGCGACATCGAGCTGCCGATCTTCGAGGACACCGCACTGTTCGCCCGCGGGGTGGGGGAGTCCACCGATGTGGTCTCCAAAGAGATGTACACGTTTGCCGATCGCGGCGACCGGTCGGTGACGCTACGGCCCGAGGGCACGGCAGGCGTGATGCGCGCGGTGATCGAGCACGGCCTGGACCGCGGTCAGTTGCCGGCCAAGCTCTGCTATGCGGGGCCGTTCTTCCGTTACGAGCGCCCGCAGGCCGGCCGTTATCGGCAGCTGCAACAGGTCGGGGTCGAGGCGATCGGGGTGGACGATCCGGCGCTGGACGCCGAGGTGATCGCGGTCGCCGACGCCGGCTTCCGCTCGCTGGGCCTGGACGGCTTCCGGCTCGAGATCACCTCGCTGGGTGACGACACCTGCCGACCGGCTTATCGAGAGTTGTTGCAGCAGTTCCTGTTCGGGCTCGATCTCGACGAGGAGACCCGCCAGCGCGCACAGCTGAACCCACTGCGGGTGCTCGACGACAAGCGCCCGCACGTGCGTGAGATGACCGCTGACGCCCCGGTCATGCTCGACCACCTCTCCAATGCGGCCAAGGCACACTTCGACACCGTGTTGGCGCACCTGGACGCGCTCGGGGTGCCCTACGTGATCAACCCGCGGATGGTGCGTGGCCTGGACTACTACACCAAGACCACCTTCGAATTCGTGCACGACGGATTGGGCGCGCAGTCGGGGATCGGCGGCGGCGGCCGCTACGACGGGCTGATGCGTCAGCTCGGGGGACAGGACCTGTCTGGGATCGGCTTCGGGCTCGGCGTGGACCGCACCCTGCTCGCGCTGGCCGCCGAGGGCAAGGCCGTGGGGCAGACCACCCGATGCGATGTGTTCGGAGTGGGCCTGTCCGAGGCGGCCAAACTGCGGCTGGCCGTGATCGGCGCGCAGTTGCGGGCCGCCGGGGTACGAGTGGACCTGGCTTACGGGGACCGCGGCCTCAAAGGAGCGATGCGCGCCGCCGACCGCTCCGGGGCGGTCATCGCCCTGGTTGCCGGGGACCGCGACCTGGAGGCCGGCACAGTCGGCGTGAAGAATCTCGCCACCGGGGAGCAGGTCGACGTGCCGATCGACGGCGTTGTCGCCGAGGTGCGCAGGCGGTTGAGCAGCGCCTGACAGCGTGGGTGCGGGCGTGCGGGGCAGCTGCTGGACCTCGTCGGAGCCGGCCCTCCGGTAGCGTGGCGCGGTATGACGATCATGCGGAACGTGACAGTCAAGTTCGGCACGGTGTTGCTGATGGCCGCCGCCGGAGTGGCAGCCAGCCATGCGACGTCACTTGCGGACCCGGAGACCAGCCCAGCATCGCCGACCGAGAACCCGGCGGCATCGCCCACCGAGAATGCGGCGCCGTCCCCGACGCCCGCCCCGACCGAGAATGCGTCGGAGCCGTCGGCCGACGCCCCGAAGAAGTCCACGACGGGCGGCCACGAGGTCACCTACACCATCACCGCCACCAGTGACCTGACCGGCAACATCTCCTACATCAAGACCGACCCGCCCAGCATGGCCGCCTACAACGCCAACTCCTCGGAGTACCTCGAGACGGTGCGGGTGCCGATCGGCGGGGGACAGCCGGTGGTCTACACCACCACGCTGGCCGATCCGAGCCAGTGGGCGCTGGTGACCGCCAGCGGAGGCTTGCGCACCAACCCGGAGTTCCACTGTGAGATCGCGGTCGACGGCGAAGTGGTGGTGTCACAGCAGGGCGGCAGCGGAGTGTCCTGCGCTACCCGGCCCTGGTGAGCGATCCGGCTCAGCCGGCGAACACGTACACCCAGGCTCGCGCACCGGAGCGCAGGGGCACCGAAATCCGCCGGTAGGCGTCGACTTCGTACTCGTCGGCGGCCGCCAGCTGGGCGGCGCTGATCGCGAACACCGTGCCGGGGACACAGGCGTCATGCGCCTCCGACGGACGCAGGATCGGATGACGGTCGCTGCCACTGACGGCCACCACGTGCGGGTCGGTGATCGTCACGTAGTCCAGGTCATAGCCGACGATCGCATCGGGCCGGCCATCGAGCTCGTGCCCGAACGTGCTGCGCTGCACCTCGGGTAGCTGCAGCGTGCCGTAGGAGAACAGCAGCTCTGTGCTCATTGCGAACTCGTCTCGGCAACGACGAGCACCTCGGCGGGCTGGCTTCCGACGGTGCGGATGCGATGGCTGATCGACGCGTCGAAGTAGGCGCTGTCGCCGGCGGCCAGGGTCCAGGTGGCGTCGCCGTACTCCAGCTCCACAGTCCCGGCATGGACGAATACGAACTCCTGGCCCTGATGGAGCGTGTGCAGCGGATCGACTTCACCGTCTCCGCGGCGGTCGGCGTGCCCGGAGGGGCGAACCACGAACGGGGACATCGACTTTCCCAGCATGTTCGCGGCTATCGCGCGGTAGCGCTGCCGATCCTGGCCGCGGTCCGCGGCCCGGTCTACGGCGATCATGTCCTGGTGCCCGCGCTCGGAGAACAGTTGCGCCACATCGACGTCCAGGGCCCGCGCCACCTTGATAGCCGTCGCGATGGACGGCGTACTGCGACTGCGTTCGATCTTGGACAGGTAGCTCTTGGTCAGTCCCGTGCGCTCGGCGAGTCCTTCGAGGGTGAGGCCTCGCTGCTTGCGAACGGTGCGCAGCAGTTCCGTCATGGACCCATGATGACACAGCAGATGACACAAGGTGTCCTATCGCATATAGTCGTGTCATCATCTCCCGTGACCGAGGAGCTGCCATGGGCACCACATTCGACCATTCCAAATCCGATCTCATGCAACGCGCGGAGCAACGCTTCGCGGAGAACTTCGCCGGAACCCAGTGGTCCACTCGCCAAAAGCTGGCGCTGACCTGCCGGGCGCTGTCCGACCGTGGACATGACTCCGGCCTGGCCGGGCAGATCACCGCCCGGGCCGAGGCCCCGGGCACCTACTACACCCAGCGGCTCGGTCTCGGGTTCGACGAGATCACCGACGCTAATCTGCTGCTTGTCGACGAAGACCTGAATGTCATCGAGGGCGAGGGTATGGCCAACCCCGCCAACCGTTTCCACAGCTGGATCTACCGGGCCCGCCCGGATGTGCAGTGCATCGTGCACACCCATCCGTTTCACGTCGCAGCGCTCTCCATGCTGGAAACCCCGCTGGTCGTCTCGCACATGGACACCACACCGCTCTACGACGACTGCGCCTTTCTGCCGCTCTGGCCGGGGGTTCCGGTCGGAAACGAGGAGGGCGAGATCATCTCCGCGGCCCTCGGCGACAAGAAGGCGATCCTGCTGGCGCACCACGGCCAGATCGTGGCCGGCGCCAGCGTGGAGGAGGCCTGCTCACTGGCGGTGCTGATCGAGCGCGCCGCCGCACTGCAACTGGCTGCCATGGCCGCCGGGACCATCAAGGAGCTCCCCGAGAAGCTGGCCCGCGAAGCCCACGACTGGACGCTGCTGCCCAACCGCAGCCAGGCCAACTTCGCCTACTACGCCCGCCGCGCACTGGCCGGGCACCCCGACGCGATCACCCGATAAGCAAGGAGTCCCTCGTGGCAGCACAGTTGCACGGCGTTATCGGCTATCCGGTGACACCGTTCCGTGACGGCGGCATCGACACCGTGGTCCTGGCCACCGTCATCGACCGGCTGATCGAGGCCGGGGTGCACGCCATCGCCCCATTGGGCAGCACCGGCGAGCTCGCCTACCTCGACGAGGGTGAATTCGACACCTGCGTCGACGCCTCGATCGACGCAGTCGCCGGACGGCTGCCCGTGCTGGTGGGGGTGTCGGACCTGACCACCGCAGGTACCGTGCGCCGCGCCCGCTATGCCGCGCGGGCCGGCGCCGACGCGGTGATGGTCGCACCGGTGTCGTACTGGAAACTCTCCGAACGCGAGATCATCGCGCACTACGCGGCCATCTCGGACGCCATCGACATCGACATCGTGGCGTACAACAACCCGGCGACCTCCGGGGTCGACATGAGTCCGGAACTGCTGGTCGGCATGTTCGAGAGCATCGAGCACGTCACGATGGTCAAGGAGTCCACCGGCGACCTGAGCCGGATGCAGCGGATCGCCGAGCTGACCGGCGGGCGGCTGCCGTTCTTCAACGGCAGCAACCCGCTGGTGCTCGACGCGCTGCGTGCCGGCGCCGCCGGCTGGTGCACCGCGGCGCCCAATCTGCGTCCGCAGCCGTGCCTGGAGCTCTACACCGCGGTCACGGCCGGTGAGCTGGACCGGGCCCAGGCGCTTTACCACGAACTCAAGCCGCTGCTGGAGTTCATCGTGGCCGGCGGCCTGCCCACCACGGTCAAGGCCGGCCTGGACATGCTCGGGGTACCGGCTGGCGAACCGCGCCGCCCACTGTTGCCGCTCGACGAGGCCGGCCGTGCCGAGCTGCGCGGGCTACTCGCGGTTTAGCCCAAGTCGCTGGCGGCGAAGGTGTCGCACTGGTTGGGGTCTCCGGTCTGATAGCCGACGGTGAACCAGTGCTGACGCTGCGCCGACGCGCCGTGGGTCCAGGACTCCGGATTGACCCGGCCGGTGGCGGCCTCCTGGATGCGGTCGTCACCCACCGACGACGCCGCCGACAACGCATCGCTGATGTCCTGGTCAGTGAGCGGCTTCAGGAACGGCACCCCGGTGCCCTCCTGCTTGGTCACCGACGCATAGTGCGCCCACACCCCGGCGTAGCAGTCGGCCTGCAGCTCGGTGCGCACGCCGGCACCGGACGCGCCCTGGGCTCCGGTTTGAGCCCGGCCGAGCACGCCGAGCAGGTTCTGCACGTGGTGGCCGAACTCGTGGGCGACCACGTACTCCTGCGCGAGCGGCCCGCTGCTGGAGCCGAACCGGTCGACCAGCACCTTGAAGAAGTCGGTATCGAAGTAGGCGGTCTGGTCCGCGGGGCAGTAGAACGGTCCGACGGCACTGCTGGCCGCCCCACAGGCGGTGGACGTCTGTCCGCTGAACAGCTGCACGCGCGGACGGGTGTACCCGCGCAGCAGGTCTGACCACACCGCATCCACCGAGTTGGCCGTGGCGACCACCCGGCACTGCACGTATTTGTTGGCGTCTTGGCCGGTCCGGCACTTATCGAGGTCGAAACCCGGTGCCGTGTACTGGCCCGGATCCACGGGCTGTTGGCTGAGCACATCGCCGGGATCGGCCCCCAGCAACAGCGCCACCACCAGGATCACCAGGCCGGCCACGCCGCCACCGATCGCCATCCCACGGCCGCCGCCGCCTGAGGAGGTGGTGCTGGTATCGATCTGCATACCCTCGTTGAAGGTCATCGCACGCTCCGTGGGGTTGTCCGTAGGTTGATGGGGGCCTGCCGGCCGATTTGGGCACCTTAGCTTCGCACACCGGCCCCCGCCCCCAGGCCCGGTTCAGCCCGGTTCGACGCCACAAATCCGCGCCTTGGCTAAGTGAATAGAGCGTTGTCTGACCAGATCCCAAACCTTTACTGAATGTTTGTCGCGCCGCTGTACCGCGTGGTCGCGGCGGTGTTACGTTCTGCATCCGGCCGCAATCGGACTCTTCCCGCGACGGCCGCCGCAGCTATCTGCCCTAACTTGCAAGAGAGGTTGTCTGCTCGGTGAACGTGTCAACTCGTGCTTCCAGGGACCGGTGGTGCGCCGGCCGCGAGTTCTCGTTCGTCTCGGCAGCCCCAGCTTTATCAGACCGTTATTACAACTGTCCGCTAGAGTGATCTACGTCAAGTATTGACGCAGACTTCGAATACCCAACACTCCCACCCACACTTCAACTAGACGCTTGCACGCCCCCAGGAGGAACAATGTCGTTCGTAACCGCTCAGCCAGAGATTCTGACGGCGGCCGCCGGAAGCCTTTCCGGTATCGGCGACTCGATGACCGCGGGGGTCTCCGCCGCTGCTGCTCCCACCACGGGTGTCACGGCGCCCGCCGCCGACCTGGTGTCGGCGATGACGGCTGCCCAGTTCTCGGCCCACGGGTCCCTGTTCCAGGAGCTCAGTGCGCAGGCGGCGGCGGTGCACCAGCAGATCGCGGCCACCTTGGGTAGCAACGCGAACGCTTACGCCCTCGCCGAGGCTGTCAACGCCGCGGCCGCCGGCTGAAGCGGGGCGTATCGATGAGCTTCAGTATCTTTCCACCGGAGATCAACTCCGGGTTGATCTATACCGGGCCCGGTTCGGGTCCACTGCTGGAGGCCGCGGCAGCGTGGACCCAGCTCTCGAGCGAGTTGATGACGTCGGCAACAGCGACGCACTCGGTGATCGCGAACCTGGACTCGACCTGGACCGGGGTCGGCTCGGCTGCGGCGACAGCCTCGACCGCCCCCTATGTGGCCTGGCTGGAGCAGGCCTCGGCCACTGCCGCAACGAACGCCGCACTGGCCACCCAGGCGGCCGGGCTGTTCGAGGCGGCGCGGGCCGCGTCGGTGCCGCCCGCCGTGATCGCGGCTAACCGGGCGATGCTGCTGGCCTTGATCTCGACCAACTTCTTCGGCCAGAACACCCCGCTGATCCAGGCCACCGAGCACCAGTACGAAGTGATGTGGGCGACCGACGGCGCCGCGATGGACACCTACAGCGCCTCGGCCGAGGCCAATAACAACGCGCTGCAGCAGCCCTCGGCGGTGCCGCAGTCCGCACAGGCGACCACGCCGGGGTCGGCCGAAGGAGGTCCGCAGCCCGGTACCGGAGTCCCTGGCAACTCGGGCTACGACTTCACCACAGTGGGTAGTTACCTCAACGCGCTCGGGCTCGACACCAGCGTCTTGCCGTCCAGCATGGACACCTTGATGGCCACCCCGATGAGCCAGCTGAACTCCGCGATTTCACCGCTCACCGGGGCTTCCTCCATCGGCATGATGGGCGTGCGTTTCCTGATGATGCTGCCGCAGCTCGCCCGGATGGGGGCAGTAGGCGGTACGGCGGGCGCCTTGGCGGGACAGACCGCCGGCGCGAGCGGTGCCGGCACTTTGATGACCCAGATCGGCGACTTCGTCAACGACAAGCTGCAAGGCGCCGTCGGCGTGCTCGCCGGCCACTTCAGCTCGGCCACCAACGCGATCTCCGCCAAGCTCGGCCAGGCCGCCTCCATGGGCGCACTGAAGGTGCCGGGAGCCTGGGCGACGGCCGCCGACGGCATGGTCCGCGCCGCCCCGGTGCTGCCCGCCACCACGGTCAGTGCCCCGATCCAGACCATGTCGGCGGCCTCCGGGCTGCCGGGCGGCCCGTTCGGCCACGCCATGATGGGCGCGATGGCCGGGCGTGGAATGGGCGCGATAGCCGCCAAGGCCCCCAAAGTTATGCCCCGTTCGCCGGCTGGCGGGTAGCGGAAGGGGCCTGAACACACACGTGTCCGCCGGGTCGGCGCCCGGCATCACAACGAATTCCGAGCAAGAGGGAGAAAAACATGGCAACACGTTTTATGACTGATCCGGACGCGATGCGTTCGATGGCGGGCCGTTTTGATGTGCATGCGCAGACGGTGGAGGACGAGGCGCGTCGGATGTGGGCGTCGTCGACCAACATCTCCGGTGCGGGTTGGGGTGGTCTGGCGGAGCGGACGTCGATGGACACCATGGGTCAGATGCAGACCGCGTTTCGCAACATCGTGAACATGCTGCACGGGGTGCGGGATGGGCTGATTCGCGACGCTAACCACTACGAGCAGCAGGAAGCTGCTTCTCAGCAGATCCTGTCGAGCTAGAAGGAGAACCGCAGATGTCGATTAACTACCAGTTCGGTGATGTGGATGCCCACGGTGCGTTGATTCGTGCCCAGGCGGCGTCGTTGGAGGCTGAGCACCAGGCGATCGTGCACGATGTGCTGGCTGCCGGTGACTTCTGGGGTGGTGCGGGTTCGGTGGCGTGCCAGGAGTTTGTGGCGCAGTTGGGCCGCAACTTCGCGGTGATCTACGAGCAGGCCAACTCTCACGGTCAGAAGGTGCAGTCGGCGGGCAACAACATGGCCAACACCGACGCCTCGGTGGGCTCCAGCTGGGCCTGATCCAAGCCAGTTTCGATCAAGAAACCGGCGCAGCCCGCAGGCTGCGCCGGTTTCTTGCGTTCTAGGGGGAGAGCGAACGGGCGCCGGGTTTGATGGGCCGGACCGAAAGTGGCCGGGGCGGATTCGCCCCGGCCACTTTCGGCGTGTTACTGCACTGTCGTTACCCCGTCGTCGCTGCCGCCGAGCAGGCGCCCAGCACCGTGGTGGACAGGAATGTCGCGGCATTGGCCAGATAGTTGTCGGTCGGGTCGTAGGTCGGCAGCGCCAACACGAACGCCCGCCGGTACTGGGCGGACAGCTCCGCGAAGTCCTGCAGGGTGGGGTTGTTGCTGCGGCGGCCCAGCTGCTGCATCTTGTTGGCCAAGCTGATCATGATGGGCCCGACGGCCAGGTTGATCGCCTTCTGCTGCGGGTTCCAGTAGGTCCCGGGGATGCTGGGGTCGATCCCGTGCCATTCGGCGGCATCGACACCGAACTTTTCCAGCGTGGCCTTCCAGTCCGCGCACACCGGATTGGACCCGGTCAAATAGCGCTGCGGGTTGGCGGGGTTGCCCGGCGAGGCGGTCTTGGTGGGTGAGGCCTGCGCTTCGACCAGCGGCGCGCGGGTCGCTGCCGATCCGTTGTTGGCGGCTGCGCAGATCGCGGCCAGCGCCGAAGCGGCGCTGTGCGCGGTACCGGCCAGAGCAGCGTCCCGCTCGGTGTAGGTGGGAATGTGCTCGACGAAGGTCCGGGCATAAGCGATGAACTGCTCGTAGAGTTCTCGCATCACCCGGTGCGGAGTCAGCTTCACCAGACCCACGGTCTGGGCGGCAGCGTTGCGCACCACCTGGCCGGCGGCCAGGTACTGCTTCTTCTGCTCGTCGTTCCACGCCGACGCCGGAATCGACTGATCGCGCTCGTTCCACTTGCCCTGTCCGAGCATCGACAGCGTGCTGGACAAATTGCCGCTGATCGATATCCACGCGGTGCAACTGGGGTCATTCATGATGATCGAGACCGGGCCGGTGTCGTCCGCGCTGGCGATGCCCGAAGCCGCCGCGTTGCGGCTGGAGGCCGAGCCGTCCAGCGAACCCTTACCGGGGTCGCCGCCCATCAGCACCACCGCGACCAACACCAGCGCAACCACCGCCAGCACGACTACCGCGGCCAACCCCCATTTGAGGCTCTTGTTCTGCTTAGGGGCAGCGACTTCGTCGTCGTCGTAGTCCTCGTCCTCGTCCTCGTCGTCGTAATCAAAGTCGAGGTCATCACTGCCATTGGTCACAGTGAGCCAGCTTAAAGCACCGACCGGCGCGGGGCAGTGCCACGAAGGGCCTCTAGACTTGGCGACCGTCAAACCGTTATCGAACCATCCGCACCAAGGGGGTATTTGTGCTGCGCAGCCACGACGCCGGCTCACTGCGGGCCACCGACGCCGGGCGCAGCGTCACGCTTGCCGGTTGGGTGGCGCGCCGACGTGACCACGGCGGTGTCATCTTCATCGACCTGCGCGACGCCTCCGGGGTGGCGCAGGTGGTATTCCGCGACGCCGCTGTTCTGGAGCAGGCGCATCGGTTGCGGGCGGAGTTCTGCGTAGCGGTCACCGGTGGTGTCGAGGTCCGCCCCGAGGGCAATGAGAACCCGGACCTGCCCACCGGGGCCATCGAGGTCAACGCGACCGAACTGACGGTGCTCAACGAGGCCGCGCCGTTGCCGTTCCAGCTCGACGAGTCGGCCGGCGAGGAGGCCCGGCTGCGCTACCGATACCTGGATCTGCGTCGTGAAGACGGCCCCGGTGCTGCGCTGCGGCTGCGCTCCAAGGTGAGCGCGGCCGCCCGCGCCGTGCTGGCCGCCCACGACTTCGTGGAGATCGAAACCCCCACGCTGACCCGCTCTACCCCCGAGGGGGCGCGCGACTTCCTGGTTCCGGCGCGGCTGCAGCCCGGTTCGTTCTACGCGTTGCCGCAGAGCCCGCAGCTGTTCAAGCAGCTGCTGATGGTGGCCGGTATGGAGCGCTACTACCAGATCGCCCGCTGCTACCGCGACGAGGACTTCCGCGCCGACCGTCAGCCGGAGTTCACCCAGCTGGACCTGGAGATGAGCTTCGTCGACGCCGAGGACGTGATCGGCGTCGCCGAACAGGTGCTCAAGGCGCTGTGGGCACTGATCGGCTACGACCTGCCGTTGCCGCTGCCCCGGATGACCTACGCCGACGCGATGCGCCGGTTCGGCTCTGACAAGCCCGACCTGCGGTTCGGTTTGGAGCTGGTGGAGTGTACGGAGTTCTTCTCCGACACCACGTTCCGGGTGTTTCAGGCCCCCTATGTGGGCGCGGTGGTTATGCCGGGCGGGGCGTCGCAGCCGCGCCGTACCCTCGACGGCTGGCAGGAGTGGGCCAAACAGCGCGGCGCCAAGGGCTTGGCGTACGTGCTGGTCGGCGAGGACGGAGAGCTGTCCGGACCGGTGGCCAAGAACCTGACCGACGCTGAGCGCGCCGGGCTGGCCGGGCACGTCGGTGCCGCACCGGGGGACTGCATCTTCTTTGCGGCCGGACCGGCTAAGCCGTCTCGGGCCTTGCTGGGGGCCGCTCGTGGCGAGATCGCCCGGCGTCTGGGCCTGATCGATGAAGGAGCCTGGGCGTTCACCTGGGTGGTCGACCCGCCGCTGTTCGAGCCCGCCGGGGACGCCACCGCGGCCGGTGACGTCGCGGTCGGCGCGGGCGCCTGGACCGCGGTGCACCACGCGTTTACCGCGCCCAAGCCGGGGCACGCCGACAGCGTCGAGTCCGATCCCGGCGCGGTGCTCGCCGACGCCTACGACGTGGTCTGCAATGGCAACGAGATCGGCGGCGGCTCGATCCGTATCCACCGCCGCGACATCCAGCAGCAGGTCTTCAAGGTGATGGGGATCGATGAGGCGGCGGCGCAGGAGAAGTTCGGATTCCTGTTGGACGCCTTCAGTTTCGGCGCGCCTCCGCACGGCGGCCTGGCGTTCGGCTGGGATCGGGTGGTGGCGTTGCTGGCCGGAGTCGACTCGATCCGCGAGGTCATCGCGTTCCCGAAGTCCGGCGGCGGCATCGATCCGCTGACCGACGCACCGGCGCCGATCACCGCGGCTCAGCGCAAGGAAGCCGGCATCGACGCGGTGCCCCACCAGCGCTGAGGCGCAGGCGCTAGACAGCGGCCTGACGGTCGGCAAGGCTGACGGGTATGGATTCGGCCGAGTTCGCCCGATTGGTGGTCGCCAACATGCCGTTCGCGGCGGCGCTGCAGATCGAGATCGCTGAGCTGTCACCGCAAGAGGTTCGCGCGACCATGGCGTGGGCGCCGGAGCGCTGCACCACCGGCGGGATGCTGCACGGGGGAGCGTTGATGGCGTTCGCCGACACCGCAGGGGCGGTGTGCGCGGTGGTCAACCTGCCGCAGGGCGCCAGCACGTCGACCATCGAGTCGAAGACCAACTTCTTCCGCGCGGTGCGTGACGGCGCTGTGACGGCGACCAGCATTCCGCTGCACGTCGGGCGCACGACGATCGTCGTGCAGACCGACCTGAGCGACGACAACGGCAAACTGGTCGCCAGGGTCACCCAGACCCAGGCGGTGCTGTCGCCGAAGCCGCAGTAGCCGGACTCACCAGAACGGTTTGAGCAGCTGGCGCATCGCCGGCGGCACCCAGCCTTTCACCGACGACGGGAATACCCGTCCCGGTCCGCATTTCGGCCACGCATACGGGCCCTGCTCGTCGAGAACCCGAGTGGCGACGGCGATCTGTTCTTCCCGCGATGCCTTCGCCGGCGATCCCACACCGCCGAATGCACGCCAGGTCGACGGTTTGAACTGCAGCCCGCCATAGAAACCATTGCCGGTATCGGCGGCCCAGTTGCCGCCCGATTCGCATTGTGCGACCGCATCCCAGCCCATCGCCACGTTATCCGCGTGGGCCACTCCTGCCGAGGACAGCAGCGTGCCCACAATCCCCCCGGTGATCAGCCCGGACGTGGCCCAAGTCAGCTGCCGCCGTCCGAACTGCACGACACGCCGTGCCGTGTTCCGGTACATATCACAACCTCCGTGATAGGTGTCTATCAGTGAGGTTTCCGAGCATAACGCGATAAATGATGAAATTGCACATTTTGGTCACCTAAAGATGCAAATGAGTTTGTTGTTATAAGTTGAGGTAAAAGTAAACAACAGTTGTTTGAGTTAATGAAGTTGTGATTGTTACGTATGTTGCGAGAGATCTCTTAGAAATTAAGAGAATTTTGAGTTACTAATGTTGCTGAAGTGACTATTGAGGTCAGAGTGGTAGTTGGGCGATCCCGGCGCGCGGGCGCCCCGAGCTGACCCAGCCGAGAAAAAATCGCTGGAATCGCGCGCCCGGTTCCCCGGGGGCATGGCCAGACGCCCCTAGGCTGCCTCGGGTGGCCGACCGCTATGGAACCGACATCCTCTCCAACAACCCGCACGCCGCCCGCAAAGTCCGCTCGGTGGAGGTGCCGGTGGAACGCGGCATGGTGGTCGAAGACGCCCAGAGCGGCTACGTCGGGGCCGTCGTGCGGATCGCCTACGGTCGGATGGACCTCGAGGACCGGCACGGACGCACCCGTGGATTCCCGGTCGGCCCGGGCTACCTGATCGACGGCAAGCCGGTGATTCTGACCGAGGCCAGGCCCACGGCGCCGGCGGCACCCGCCCGAACGGCGTCGGGTTCGGTGGCGGTGCGGGGCACCCGCGCCAAGGTCGCACTGGCCAGTCGGATCTACGTGGAGGGCCGCCACGACGCCGAACTCGTCGAGCAGGTCTGGGGTGAGGACCTGCGCATCGAGGGTGTGGTGGTCGAGTACCTCGGCGGCATCGACGACCTGGCCGGCATCGTCGCCGAATTCCAGCCCGGGCCGGGCCGACGCCTCGGGGTGCTGGTCGACCACCTGGTCGCCGGCTCCAAGGAGACCCGCATCGCGGAGGCGGTGCGCCGTGGGCCGGGCGGTGCGCACACCCTGATCGTGGGACATCCCTACGTCGATATCTGGCAGGCCGTGAAGCCGGGGCGGCTGGGATTGGAGGTGTGGCCGAAGATCCCGCGCAACGTGGAGTGGAAGCACGGGATCTGTGCTGCACTGGGCTGGCCGCACACCGGCCAGGCCGACATCGCCGCTGCCTGGCAGCGCATCCGGGGCCGGGTGCGGGACTGGACCGACCTGGAGCCCGAGCTGATCGGCCGGGTCGAGGAGCTGATCGACTTCGTGACCCAATCCGGCGGTTAGCGAGCCTCGACGCAGGAGAGGCGAAGCTGGACCGGCGTGACGATCCGGTTGAATCCGGCTGAATCGGGCCACCGGGGCCGCCTGAGCGAGTTGGATGGCGGGCATGAAAACAATTGCCGCCGTGGCCCATGCGCCCAACCAGCCTTTCGAGATCATGGAGTTGGACCTCGACGGGCCCGGCCCGGGCGAGGTGCTGATCAAGTTCACCGCCGCCGGGCTGTGCCATTCGGACTTGCACCTGGCCGACGGCGACTGGCCGGCGCGGTTCCCGATCGTCGGCGGGCACGAGGGCTCCGGGATCATCGAGGACGTCGGCCCCGGGGTCACCAAGGTCAAACCGGGCGATCACGTGGTGTGCTGCTTCATCCCCAGCTGCGGCACCTGCCGGTACTGCTCGACCGGACGGCAGAACCTGTGCGACATGGGCGCCACCATCCTGGAGGGCTGTATGCCCGACGGCACGTTCCGATTCCACTCGGGTGGAACCGATTACGGCGGGTTCTGCATGCTGGGCACCTTTGCCGAGCGTGCGACCGTCCCCCAGCAGTCGGTGGTCAAGGTCGACGACTGGCTGCCGCTGGAGACCGCGGTGCTGGTCGGCTGCGGGGTGCCGACCGGCTGGGCCACGGCCAACTACGACGGTGGGGTGCGCGCCGGGGACACCGTGGTGATCTACGGCATCGGCGGGGTCGGCATCAACGCCGTGCAGGGCGCCGCGCATGCCGGCGCCAAGTACGTGGTGGCGGTCGACCCGGTGGCGTTCAAACGCGAGACGGCCTTGAAGCTGGGTGCCACGCATGCGTTCGCCACCGCCGACGAGGCGATGGTCAAGATCGCCGAACTCACCTGGGGGCAGATGGCCGACCAGGCGCTGATCACCGTCGGCGACCTGGACGAGGCCGTGACGACGGCGGCGTTCAACACGGTCGGTAAGGGCGGCACCGTCGTCGTCGCCGCCCTGGGCCGCATGGACGACCTCAACGTGCAGGTCTCCGGCACCCAGCTGGCACTGTTCGGCAAAACCATCAAGGGCACCCTGTTCGGCGGGGCCAACCCGCAGTACGACATCGTGCGGCTGTTGCGCCTTTATGACGCCGGCCAGCTCAAGCTCGACGAGCTGGTCACCCGCCGCTACACCTTGGAGCAGGTCAACGAGGGTTACCAGGACCTGCGCGACGGCAAGAACATCCGCGGGGTGATCGTGCACCGCTGACGTCACGGTGCTCAGGCGGGAATGGTATGCCTGAAGGCGTGTCCGATGGACTGTTCGACCTGACCGGCGCCCCGGCGCATGAGCCGCATGAGTCCGGTGCCACCTCCACGCCGCTGGCGGTGCGGATGCGTCCGGCGTCCCTCGACGAGGTGGTCGGCCAGGATCACCTGCTGGGGCCGGGCTCGCCGCTGCGCCGGCTGGTCGACGGCTCCGGGGCGGCGTCGGTCATTCTCTACGGTCCGCCGGGCACCGGTAAGACCACGCTGGCCTCGCTGATCTCCGGCGCCACCGGGCGGCGCTTCGAAGCGTTGTCGGCGCTGAGTGCCGGGGTCAAAGAGGTGCGCGCCGTGATCGACACCGCCCGGCGCGCGGCGGCGTACGGCGAGCAGACGGTGTTGTTCATCGATGAGGTGCACCGGTTCTCCAAGACCCAGCAGGACGCGTTGCTGGCCGCGGTGGAGAACCGGGTGGTGCTGCTGGTGGCAGCCACCACCGAGAACCCGTCGTTCTCGGTGGTCGCCCCGCTGCTGAGCCGGTCGCTGATCCTGCAGCTGCGTCCGCTCGGCCCGGAGGACATCGCCACGGTGGTGCGTCGCGCCATCGACGACGAACGCGGCCTGGGCGGACGCGTCGAGGTGGCGCCCGACGCCGTCGATCTGCTGGTCCGGCTGGCCGCCGGGGACGCCCGCCGGGCCTTGACCGCACTGGAAGTGGCGGCTGAGGCGGGCGGGCGGGTGACCGTCGAGATCGTCGAGGGATCCCTGGATCAGGCCGCGGTTCGCTACGACCGCGACGGCGACCAGCACTACGACGTCATCAGCGCGTTCATCAAGTCGGTGCGCGGCTCCGACGTCGATGCCGCACTGCACTACTTGGCCCGGATGCTGGTGGCGGGGGAGGATCCGCGGTTCATCGCCCGCCGGCTGATGATCCTGGCCAGCGAGGACATCGGGATGGGCGACCCGACCGCGCTGCAGACCGCGGTGGCCGCTGCGCAGACCGTCGCGCTGATCGGTATGCCCGAGGCGCAGCTGACGCTGGCGCACGCCACCGTGCACCTGGCAACCGCGCCGAAGTCCAACGCGGTGACCACCGCGCTGGGCGCGGCGATGGCCGACATCCGGGCCGGCAAGGCTGGGGCGGTTCCGGCGCACCTGCGCGACGGGCACTATGCGGGCGCGCAGTCGCTGGGCAATGCGGTCGGCTACCGCTACGCCCACGATCATCCGGACGGCGTTGTGCCGCAACAGTATCCACCCGACGATCTGGTCGGTGTGGACTACTATCAGCCCACCGGCCGGGGAGCTGAGCGCGAGATCGGCGGGCGGTTGGCGCGGTTGCGGGCGATCATCCGTCGCCGCTGATCACCAGGTGCCGGCGGCGAGGTCGGCGAACAGGTTGTTCAGCGTGTCGGGCATTGCTTCCAGCGCCGCGGAGATGCCGGTCAGCCCGTCCTGGAATGCCGCGGCGAGCGCCGCCGAGTCCCGGACACCAGGGCGTCCAGGACGTGGTCGACCGCCACCTGCGGCGGCAGCACCAGGTCACGCCAGATCAGGAAAAGATCACCCAGCACGCCCGGATTCTCCGGGACCTGCTGTCCGGCCCAGCTCAGCAGCGTCCAGCCGTCCTCGGGGTTGCCCGCGAGCTGGATCAGTCCGGCGTTCGGGACCAGTCCGGGCGACCCGCCGTTTTGCAACGACGAGATCAGCTCGTTGACCAGCGCCGTCGGATCGGGGTTCTTCACATTGAGCATGGTCCAGATCATCATCGAGGCTTCGCTGGTGTAGCCCACGGCGGTGATATTGCCGTCGTCTCCGACGACCGGATTGGCCAGCGCGGCGGCGTACATCGCGTTGACGGCCTCGGTGTAGTTGTCGTTGACGACCACTCCGTTGTATTCGTCGGCACCCGGAATCGGAAAGGCGTTGACCAGACCCAACATCCATAGCACCACGGCCACGTCGTAGTAGATGCCGCCGAGGCTCAGCACCGGCTGGTTGGCGAAGATTCCGCCGTCGACCTCGACCAACCCGTTGAGGATCTGCGGCTGCAGGTCCTGCAGCGCGGCGAATGGCACCGCGGTTTCCTGGGCGTCGGTGTCCGGCCCGGAAAACAGCCCGGCTACGTGGCCGGGACCGCCGACCTGGCCGAAGATCTGGTTGGCGGTGTCGATCGCCTGCTGCTTGCCCAGGTCGCTGATCCCTGCCCCGGGGAACTCGGGGGAGAACGGGATCCGCGAGTTGGCGGGCGCCAGGTCCTCGGCGTGCCGGACGACGTCGATGACGATGTCCTGGGCGGTCAGCGCGATGTCGGCGATCACGGATGCCGGCAGCAGGGGCGGCGGCGCTGCGATCGGGGCGATGAGGCCGGCGCCGATCAGCGCGATTCCCGCGGCGGTGCAGCTAGAGCGCATCTCCGGCATTTTGGGCCCCCAGTCGTCAGCTATGGCACGGCATCGGCTAATGAAAAACCCAGGTGACGGTAGCAATGCGAGTCGGGGACGACCGCAGCTTTCAGTGGCCGCGGCGGGTATTGCCAGCAAACGCGCAGGGTCAGCCTGCGCCGCCCTGGCCCAGCCAGTCGGCGAGTGAGCGTCCGGCGTCCAGCACGTGTCGCTCGGCAATGGCGCGCGCGGCTTCGGCGTCGCGTTCGGCCAGCGCCCGCACCAGCTTCTGATGGTCTTCCAGCGAATGGTGCTCGTGTTCGGGGAACACCGTGAGGAAGTTCGTCGGGACCACCCGCGCCGCGTGCCGAATCTGGATGAGCAGCTGGGGGGATTGGGCGGCGCGGTGAATCTCTTGGTGGAACTGCCAGTTGGCGTCGCCGATACCGTCCGAGCCGCGCAGCGCCTCGACGTCGGCGGCCAGCGTGCGCAGGCGATCGACCTCGGCGGGGGAAATCCGCTCGGCGGCCCAGGCCGCGGCTTGACCGGTCAATACCCCAAGGATGGTGAAGCTGTCCAGCACGTCCTCGGGGCGGATCCCGATCACCGTGACACCGCTGCGCGGTGCGACCTCCACCAGGCCCTCATAGGAGAGTTCGAGCAGCGCCTCGCGCACGGGCGTACGGCTGGTGGCGAACTCCGTGGTGATGGCGTCCAGATCCAGGCGGGTGCCGGGCGCCAGCTCGCCGGTGAGGATGCGGTTGCGCAGCTCGCGGGCGGCACGCTCGCGCACCGTGCCCCCGATGTCGACATTGTTGGCCGCCACAGGCGAATCGTACACGCTTTGAAATCCAATAGTTGATATCTGATATATCAGATGGTAGGTATTGGGCATGACGAAACGGACCGACAAGATGGCGCTGGTCGCCTTCATGCAAGCCGGCAACGCCTCGGTGTACGCCGGATCGTGGCGCCACCCGGCCAGCGAGCACGGCTATCTCGACGCCTCCTACTACGCCAAGATCGGCCGCCAGCTCGAAGAGGGCTGCTTCGATCTGATGTTCTTCGACGACCGGCTGGCGATGCCGGGCATCTACGGTGGTTCGGTCGCCGAAGCGGTTCGCTACGGGGCGCGGCCGGTGAAGCTCGATCTGTCCGTCGTGCTCGGCGTTCTCGCCCAGGCCACCTCGAAGATCGGCCTGGGTGCCACGTACTCCACCAGCTATTACCCGCCGTTCCACGTGGCCCGCACCTTCGCCAGCCTCGACCACCTCTCCGGCGGCCGGGCGGCGTGGAACGTGGTGACCTCGGTCAATGACAGTGAGGCCCAGAACTACGGCCTGGAAAGCCACCTCAGTCACGACGAACGCTACGACCGAGCCGATGAGTTCCTCGATGTCGTCGCCGGGCTCTGGGACACCTGGGAAGACGGCGCGATCGTGGCCGACCGGGAGGCCGGCATCTTCGCCAACCCGTCCAAGGTGCACGAACTCAACCACATCGGTGATTACTTCTCCTCGCGCGGCCCGCTGACGGTGCCGCGTACCCCGCAGGGCCGGCCGGTGATCCTGCAGGCCGGGTCGTCCGGTCGAGGCCGCGACTTCGCGTCACGCTGGGCGGATCTGATCTTCACCGGAGATCCGGGCATCGAGGTGGCGCGCAGCCACTACGCCGATCAGAAGGAACGCATCGGTGACTCCGGTCGTGATCCCGCCACGGTGAAGCTCTGCCCGATGGCCTACGCGGTGGTCGGCGAGACCGAGGCCCAGGCCAAGGACCGCGAACAGATCCTGCTCAACGACCTGGTGCACCCGATGGCGTCGTTGACGCTGCTCTCCGAGCTGATGAACTACGACTTCGCGCAGCACAACCTCGATGACCCGATCACCGACGAGCTGATCGCGTCGGCGTCGGGAATCCGCGGTCTGGTGCAGAATCTGCGCACCCACATCGGCGGTGACACCGTCACGCTGCGCGACCTGGCCGGACATCGGGCCACGCTGCTGCAGGGCCCGCGCTTCGTCGGCACCGGAGCCCAGGTCGCCGACCAGATGGCGGAGTGGTTCCACAGCGGCGCCTGCGACGGCTTCGTCTTGGCCGCAACGCATTCGCCGGGATCCTACGAAGACGTGGTCCGGATGGTGGTCCCCGAGCTACAGCGTCGCGGACTGTTCCGCACCCACTATGAGGGCAACACCTTGCGCGATCATCTGGGCCTGCCCCGGCCCGCCGCGACCGCCGTACCGGCATGACCGGCGCGATGCTCGAAGGCGTCCGGGTGCTCGACCTGGCCACCCTGGCGGCGGCGCCGCTGGTGGCCACCTACCTCGGTGAGTTCGGTGCCGACGTCATCAAAGTCGAGCAACCCGGGACCGGCGACCCGATCCGCAGCTGGGGCAACCAGCGCGATGGCGTCGGGCTGATGTGGAAGTCGGTGTCGCGCAACAAACGCTCCATCACCTGCAACCTGCGGGTGCCCGAAGGCCAGGGGTTAGTGCGCAAGCTGGTGGCCCATGCCGATGTGGTGATCGTCAACACCCGCCCGCAGACGCTGCGCGGCTGGGGGTTGGACTACGAGGCGCTGCGCGCGGTCAACGACCGCATCGTGATGCTGCACATCACCGGCTTCGGGCTCTCCGGTCCGAAAAGCGAGCGGCCCGGCTTCGGCACCCTCGGTGAGGCCATGAGCGGGTTCGCCAACATCACCGGTGAAGCCGACGGCCCGCCCACGCTGCCGCCGTTCATGCTGGCCGACGGTGTCGCGTCGCTCAACGCCGCCTACGCGGTGATGATGGCGCTGTATCACCGGGACGTGCACGGTGCTTCGGGTCAGCTGATTGACGTCAACCTCATCGACCCGCTGGCCCGCCTGCTGGAGCAGACCCTGCTCGGCTACGACCAGCTCGGGCTGGTGCCGACCCGGGCCGGCAACCGCTGGGATATCTCGGCGCCGCGCAACACCTACCGCACCGCGGACGGCCGCTGGCTGGCGATGTCGGGCAGCTCACCGGCGCTGGCGCTGCGGGTGTTTCGGGCGATCGGGCGGGCCGACCTGGTCGACGACGCCGATTTCTCCGACCCGCAACGCCGGTTGGCCCGTGCCCGAGAAGTCGACCAGGTGGTCGCCGATTGGGTGGCGAGCAAAACCCTGGCCGAGGCGATGGCCGTCTTCGACGCCGAACAGGTCGCGGCCGCAGCGGTGTACGACATCACCGACCTGGTCGCCGACGAGCAGCTGGCGCATCGCGAGGTGTTCGTGAAGGTCGGTGACGACGAACTCGGCGCCATGACCGTCCAAGCACCGGTGCCGCGCTTCTCCGCGGTGACCGGGCGCGTCGAACACCTGGGCCCGCGCCTGGGAGAGCACAACACCGAGGTTTATCGCGAACTGCTCGACCTCACCCCGTCCGACATCGACGACCTGCACGCCCGCGGCGTGCTCTGACACCGAGGAGAAGACACCCATGCTGTTGCGCCGTTCCGAGTTGGCCGTGCCCGCTGCCAACGACCACATGTTCGCGCGTGCGGCCGCCGCGCAGGCCGACCTGGTCTTCCTCGACCTCGAGGACGCGACCGCGCCCGCCGAGAAAGTCGGCGCCCGCGCCAAGGTGATCACCGCGCTGAACGAACTGGACTGGGGACGCACCGCGCGCGCCATCCGGATCAACGGTCTGGACACGCAGTGGTGCCACGACGACATCATCGAGGTCGTCACCGCTGCCGGGGCCAACCTGGACACGATCGTCGTCCCCAAGGCCTGCACCGCCCGCGACGTCTGGTGGGTCGACCTGCTGCTCACCCAGCTGGAGGCCAAACTCGGTCTGGAACGCCAGATCCGCCTCGAAGTGCTGATCGAGGAGGTCGAGGGACTGGCCAACGCCGAGGAGATCGCCACGGCCAGCCCGCGGATCGATGCGCTGATCTTCGGGGTCGGCGACTTCTCGCTGTCCCAGGGCGCGCGGGTGGACACCAACTTCGTGCCGATCTGGGACTACCCGGGCGACTTCTGGCATTACGCCCGCAACAAGGTGCTGGTCGCGGCCCGCATTGCCGGCATCGAGGCCATCGACTCGCCCTACCCCGACTACGCGAACCTGGACGGCTACGAGTCGGAAGCCCGCCGGTCTGCGCTGTATGGCTACACCGGCAAGTGGGCGATCCATCCCACCCAGATCCCGGTCGCCAACACGGTGTTCTCGCCGACCGCCGAGGAGGTCGCGCTGGCCGAACGCAACATGGCCGCCTACCGCGAGGGCGAGGCGAGAGGGCTGGGCGCGGTCGGGGTCGATGGCGTACTGGTCGACGCCGCGCACGTGAAGATGGCGCAGAACACCCTGGCGCGGGTGGCGCTGATCGACGGCAAGCGCTAAGCGGGTTGGCTCCTACCCTGGAGCTATGAACACCGAAGTGCTCGACATCGACACGGCCCGGCGTCGCACCGTCGATCTCACCGAGCAGGTGCGGTCGTTCTGCGCCGGCCACGGCGACGGGTTGTGCAACGTCTTCGTACCGCATGCCACGGCCGGGGTGGCGATCATCGAGACGGGTGCCGGGTCCGACGCCGACCTGGTCGACACGCTGGAGCGGCTGCTGCCACGCGATGACCGCTACCGGCACGCACACGGCTCGCCGGGACACGGGGCCGATCACGTGCTGCCGGCGATCGTCGCGCCGTCGATCACGGTTCCGGTCGCTGACGGGGAGCCGCTGCTGGGCATCTGGCAGTCGGTCGTCCTGGTCGACCTGAACCGCGACAACCCTCGTCGCAGCGTGCGACTGAGCTTTGTCGGCGCCGGCGCCACCTGAGGATCCTTGCCTGCAGAGAACGCGATCGGCAGCCCGGTACTGTAGTGCCGTCTAAACGGGCGAGACGGCGGGAAGCGATAGATAGTGCAGACACACGAGATCAGGAAACGCTTCCTCGATCACTTCGTGAAAGCGGGCCACACCGAGGTGCCGAGCGCTTCGGTGATCCTTGATGACCCCAACTTGTTGTTCATCAACGCCGGCATGGTGCAGTTCGTGCCGTTCTTCCTGGGCCAGCGCACTCCGCCGTACGCCACCGCCACGAGCATCCAGAAGTGCATCCGTACCCCGGATATCGACGAGGTGGGCATCACCACCCGGCACAACACCTTCTTCCAGATGGCCGGCAACTTCTCGTTCGGCGACTACTTCAAGCGCGGGGCGATCGAGCTGGCCTGGACGCTGCTGACCAACAGCGTCTCCGACGGCGGCTACGGACTGGACCCCGAACGGCTTTGGGCCACCGTCTATCTCGACGACGACGAGGCCATCGCGTTGTGGCAGGAGATCGCGGGATTGCCGCTGGAGCGGATCCAGCGCCGCGGCATGGCCGACAACTACTGGTCGATGGGCATCCCCGGACCCTGCGGACCCTCGTCGGAGATCTACTACGACCGCGGCCCGGAGTTCGGTGTCGACGGCGGCCCGGTCGCCAACGAGGACCGCTACATCGAGATCTGGAACCTCGTGTTCATGCAGAACGAGCGCGGCGAGGGCACCTCCAAGGAGGACTTCGAGATCCTCGGGCCGCTGCCGCGTCAGAACATCGACACCGGGATGGGCATCGAGCGGGTGGCCTTCCTGCTCCAGGGCGTACACAACGTCTACGAGACCGACCTGGTAAGGCCGGTTATTGATCTGGTCGCCACCCGCGCGCCGCGTGGCTATAACACCGGCAACGACGCCGACGATGTGCGTTACCGGATCATCGCCGACCACTCCCGCACCGCGGCCATCCTGATCGGCGACGGCGTGAGCCCCGGCAACGACGGCCGCGGCTACGTGCTGCGCCGGCTGCTGCGCCGGGTGATCCGCTCGGCCAAGCTGCTGGGCATCGAAGGGCCGATAGTCGGTGACCTGATGGCAACCGTGCGTGACGCCATGGGCCCGT
Organism: Mycolicibacter heraklionensis; assembly: GCF_019645815.1. Lineage (NCBI taxonomy): Bacteria > Bacillati > Actinomycetota > Actinomycetes > Mycobacteriales > Mycobacteriaceae > Mycobacterium > Mycobacterium heraklionense. The sequence goes on along the minus strand of NZ_CP080997.1, from coordinate 2,829,840 downwards.
CGTATCCGGAACTGGTCACCGACTTCGACCGGATCAACCGGATCGCGGTAGCCGAGGAGACCGCGTTCAACCGCACCCTGACCTCGGGCTCGAAGCTGTTCGAGGAGGCGGCAGCAGCCACCCGATCCGCCGGGATCACCGTGCTGTCCGGCAGCGACGCCTTCGCTTTGCACGACACCTACGGGTTCCCGATCGAGCTCACCCTGGAGATGGCCTCGGAGGCCGGACTGCAGGTCGACGAGGCGGGGTTCCGGACGCTGATGGCCGAGCAGCGACAGCGCGCCAAGGCCGACGCCGCCGCGCGCAAGCACGCCCACGCCGACTTGAGCGCCTACCGGGACCTGATCGACGCCGGACCCACCGAGTTCACCGGGTTCGACGAGCTCACCACCGACGCCCGCATCCTGGGCATTTTCGTCGACGGCAAGCGAGTGCCGGTGGTGTCCCACGAAGACGTCGCCGCAGATCGTGTCGAGCTGGTGTTGGACCGCACCCCGCTCTATGCCGAAGCCGGTGGGCAGATCGCCGACGCCGGAACGATAAGGGCCGGAACTGCCCAGGCCACGGTCACCGACGTGCAGAAGATCGCCCAGACGCTGTTCGTGCACCGGGTCGCCGTCGAGTCCGGCGAATTCGTCGAGGGTGACACGGTCACCGCCGCGGTGGACCCGGCCTGGCGCAAGGGCGCCACCCAGGGCCACTCGGGCACCCATATGGTGCACGCCGCGCTGCGGCAAGTATTGGGGCCCAACGCGGTTCAGGCCGGCTCGCTGAACCGGCCGGGCTATCTGCGGTTCGACTTCAACTGGCAGGGCGCGCTCAGCGATGAGCAACGCCGCCAGGTCGAGGAGGTCACCAACGAGGCCGTGCAGGCCGACTTCGAGGTGCACACGTTCACCGAAGAACTCGAGAAGGCCAAGGCGATGGGCGCCATGGCCATGTTCGGCGAGAAGTACCCCGAGAAGGTGCGGGTCGTCGAGATCGGCGGGCCGTTCTCGCTGGAGCTGTGTGGCGGCACGCACGTGCACAACTCGGCGCAGATCGGCCCGGTCACCATCCTGGGCGAATCGTCGGTGGGTTCCGGGGTGCGCCGCGTCGAGGCCTACGTCGGGCTGGACTCGTTCCGGCACTTGGCGAAGGAGCGGGCGCTGATGGCCGGGCTGGCCTCCTCGCTGAAGGTGCCCTCGGAGGAAGTTCCCGCCCGGGTGGCCAACTTGGTGGAGCGGCTGCGCGCCGCCGAGAAGGAACTGGACCGCGCCCGGTTGGCGAGTGCGCGAGCGGCTGCCTCGAATGCCGCCGCCGGCGCTGAACAAATCGGTAACGTGCGCCTGGTGGCGCAGCGGATGTCGGGTGGTGTCGGCGGTGGCGACCTGCGTTCGCTGGTCGGCGACATTCGCGGCAAACTGGGCGAGGAGCCGGCAGTGGTGGCGCTGATCGCCGACGGCCCAGACAGCGTGCCCTATGTGGTGTCCGCCAACGCCGCCGCGCAAGACCTCGGGTTGCGAGCAGATGACCTGGTCAAAGACCTGGCGGCGGCGGTCTCCGGCCGCGGCGGCGGCAAGGCCGATCTGGCGCAGGGCTCGGGTAAGGACTCCACCGGGATCGATGCCGCGCTCGCGGCGGTGCGCGCGGCGGTCGCCCGGAGCGCGCCGGCGTGACCCCACCCCACCATCGCACCCCGGACCGGCCCGGCGGGCGGGACGATCCCGGCCGCGGAAGACGGCTCGGGGTGGATGTGGGCAGTGTGCGTATCGGGGTGTCATGTAGCGACCCCGATGGACTGTTGGCGACCCCGGTGGAGACCGTGCGACGACACGCATCCGGTTCGCACTTGCGCCGGCTGGCCGACCTGGCCGACGAATACGACGTCGTCGAAGTGGTGGTGGGGTTGCCCCGCACCCTGGCCGACCGGGCGGGCTCGGCCGCCGAGGACGCCATCGCGGTTGCCGACGCCCTGGCCCGGGTGCTGGCCCAACGCCGTCGGCCCGCCCCGGTGCGGCTGGCCGACGAGCGCCTGAGCACCGTCAGCGCGGCGAGGTCCCTGCACGCGGCCGGGGTGCGCTCCAAACGTCAGCGTTCGGTGATCGACCAGGCTGCCGCGGTGACGATCCTGCAGAGCTGGCTCGACCAGCGCCGGGCTCTGGCCGCACCGGCCCCGGGAGTGCCGACGGAGGACAACAGTGCCTGATGAAGAGCCCGGGGCGGCTCACGACCAGCCCGGGAAGAAGGCCAAGCCGGTGGCGGTCGGGCCGCCGCGGCGGCGGATGAGCCGGACCGAGCGGGCCCGTGAGACCCGGCGCCGGCGCCAGCACAACCGGCACCGCCGGGTGGCCCGCGGCCTCGGCGTCGCGTTGGTGGTGCTGGTCGCGATCGCCGGCGTTTTCCTGGGCTCCAAGTTCTGGCACTCCAGCGGTCCCGTCCTCGACTACACCGGCGACGGCGGCCAGCAGGTGCTGATCGAGGTGCACGAGGGCGACTTCACCACCGCGATCGCCGAAACGATGCTGGACGCGGGGGTGATCGCCAACGTCGGAACGTTCCTCAACGCCGCGCAGGGCAACGCCGCCATCGCGGCGATCCAGCCCGGCTTCTACCGGTTGCGGGCCGAGATCCCGGCCGCCACCGCGGTGCAGCAGCTCGCCGACCCGGACAATCGAGTGGGCAAGCTGGTGATCCCGGAGGGCCGTCAACTCGACGACACCACCGACATGAAGACCGACCGGGTGACCCCGGGGGTGTTCACGCTCATCGCCGAGGCCAGCTGCCTGGACCTCAACGGCGATCGCACCTGTCTCAAAGCCCCAGATCTGCGTCGGGCCGCGGAGACCGAGACGCCGCAGGCACTGTCCGTGCCGGAGTGGGCCCTCGGGCCGGTCACCAAGATGGGTCGCGACCACCGCCGCATCGAGGGCCTGATCACGGCGGGCACCTGGAACGTCGACCCGACCGCACCGGCACCCACCGTGCTCTCGAAACTGATCAGCCAGAGCAGCGCGCAGCTGGACAAGTCCGGCCTGCCCGGCACCGCCGAACAGTTGGGCATGACTCCCTACGAAATGCTGGTGGTGGCTTCGCTGGTACAACGCGAAGCCCTGCCGCACGACTTCGCCAAGGTAGCCAGGGTTATCGACAACCGGCTGGGTGAGCCGCAGCGGCTGGAGTTCGACTCGACGGTCAACTACCCGCTGGACCGCCAGGAGGTGGCCACCACCGACGCCGACCGGGCCAAGGTCACGCCGTGGAACACCTACGCCTCCGACGGTCTGCCGGCCACCCCGATCTGCTCACCGGGAATGGACGCCCTGCATGCCGCCGAGCATCCCGAGCCCGGCGACTGGCTGTACTTCGTGACGATCGACAAGGACGGCACCACTCTGTTCACCCACAACTACCAGCAGCACCTGAACAACATCGAGATGGCGCTGGACAACGGTGTCCTCGACAGCTCCCGCTGACCCCGGGCCACGCCGGGCCGCGGTGCTGGGCTCGCCGATCGCCCACTCGCGGTCACCCCAGCTGCACCTGGCGGCCTACCGGGCGCTCGGCCTGCAGGACTGGACCTATGAGCGCATCGAGTGCGGCGCCGAGGAGTTGCCGGCGCTGGTCGCCGGTTTGGGGCCGGAATGGGTCGGCGTCTCGGTCACCATGCCGGGTAAATTCGCGGCCCTGGCGTTCGCCGACGAACGCACCCGGCGCGCCGAGCGCATCGGCTCGGCGAACACGCTGGTACGCACCGCAACCGGGTGGCTGGCCGACAACACCGACGTCGACGGGGTGAGCGGGGCGCTCGGTTCGGTGTCGGGGTCAGCGATCGTGCTGGGCTCCGGCGGCACCGCCCCGGCCGCGGTGGTGGCGCTGACCGAACTGGGCGCCAGCCACATCACGGTGGCCGCCCGCAACGCCGACAACGCCGCCCGGGTGGCGGCGTTGGCCGCCGAAGTCGGTGTGCCGGCGCGCGTCTGCACGCTCGACGACCCCGACCTGGCCGCCGCAGCCGCCGACGCCGCGGTGCTGGTCAACACGCTTCCGGCCGATGTCGCCGCCGGATATGCGCCGGTCCTGGCCCGCGTGCCGGTGCTGCTGGACGCCATCTACGACCCGTGGCCGACGCCGCTGGCAGCTGCGGTGAGCGCCGCCGGCGGCACGGTGATCAGCGGACTGCAGATGCTGCTGCACCAGGCGTTCACTCAGGTCGAGTTGTTCACCGGTCGGCCCGCGCCCCGCGCGGAGATGACTTGCGCGGTCGCCGACCTCGCCTGAGCATGGCGCCATGGTGGTCGCGGGCCTGGTGGTGGCGTGGCTGTCACTGCTGAGCGGTTACGACATCCGGCAGCGCCGGCTGCCGAACTGGTTGACACTGCCTGCGGCGGTGCTGGTCCCGGCGGTGGCGGCCGCGGCGGGCCGGGGGCCCGCGGCGCTGGCCGGCGCGGCGGCTCTGACCGGGGTCTATCTGGTCGTTCACCTGATCGCACCGGCCGGATTGGGGGCCGGCGACGTCAAGTTGGCCGCCGCGCTCGGGGCGCTGACGGGTTCCTTCGGAGCTGACGTGTGGCTGCTGGCCGCGGTGTCCGCGCCGCTGCTGACCGGGCTGTGGGGGCTGTCGGTGGCCATGGCGGGTGGCGGGCGGACGGTGCCGCACGGACCGTCGATGTGCCTTGCCAGCGCGGTGGCGGCGGGTCTGGGGATGCTGTGAAGCTCAGGGAACACAAATTAACGTCGAGTGTGACCTTGTCAGGAAACGTTTGCCGCTCAGCCCATTATTAGGTAACATTGACCGTATTGAACTGCTGCTGACCGGTGCGTAGCCAGAGGGGGTGACCGTGAAGCGAGCTGTGATTGGGGGCGCGGCGGCTGCCGCGGTTATCGTCGGCGGCACCGTACTCGCCAGCAACATGGCGTCACCGTCCCTGCCTGACGTGCAGGTTCCGGCGATCCAGCTGTCCAGCGCCGAAGGAAACGACGCCACCGTGCAGTGGCTGGACCTGTTCGCGCAGACCTCGGCCGCCAACGCGGACTCCTTCGGCGGCTACCTGCTGGACCCGAGTGCCGCTGTCCCACCCGGTGAATCGCCCCTGGTGCTGATCGACCCGGAGGCCTCCGCGGAGGACTTCGACCAGATCCTCGACGGCATCGTCGGCAATGCCGGCAGTCAGCTCAACGCGGTGACCTCGCCGAGCAACGGACCCGACGCCGTCACCTACCTGATCCTCAAAAACGGTTCCTGAACCCGGCCAAGCCGTGGCGGGCGGGACCGAATCCCGGTTGTCGCTGCCCTGAGCGGCCGGTGTGCGCAACCGTTAACTCCTCCAAGCCCGGGCGGGCCTGACCGGCATGGGAAGATGGGACACGTGTTGCGTTGGATAACCGCCGGGGAATCGCACGGTCGCGCGTTGGTGGCCATGGTCGAGGGCATGGTCGCCGGAGTGGCCGTCACCTCGGCTGACATCGCGGACCAGCTCGCCCGCCGGCGCCTGGGCTACGGCCGCGGGGCCCGGATGAAGTTCGAGGCCGATGCGGTCACCGTCCTGTCGGGTGTGCGGCACGGTGTGACCCTGGGCGGCCCGATCGCAGTCGAGATCGGCAACACCGAATGGCCCAAGTGGGAGACGGTGATGTCGACCGATCCCGTCGACCCGGCCGTGCTGGACAGCGAGGGCGGTGCCCGCAACGCGCCGCTGACTCGGCCACGGCCCGGCCACGCCGACTTCGCCGGCATGCTCAAGTACGGCTTCGACGACGCCCGCCCGGTGCTCGAACGTGCCAGCGCGCGGGAGACGGCCGCCCGGGTGACCGCGGGCACCATCGCGCGGGCGTTCCTGGACCAGGCTCTGGGTGTTCAGGTGATCTCCCACGTCATTTCGATCGGCGCGTCCGATCCCTACGACGGTCCGGTGCCGCAACCGGCCGACCTGGCCGCCATCGATGCCAGCCCGGTGCGTGCCTTCGACGCCGGCGCCCAGGAGTCCATGATCGCCGAGATCGAGGCGGCCAAGGCCGACGGCGACACCCTGGGCGGCGTGGTCGAGGTGGTCGTGTCGGGCCTGCCGATCGGCCTGGGGTCGTTCATCAGCGGTGATGACCGACTCGACAGTCAACTGGCTGCCGCGATCATGGGCATCCAGGCGATCAAGGGCGTCGAGATCGGCGACGGTTTCACCACCGCCCGCCGGCGCGGCAGCGCGGCCCATGACGAGATGTACCCGGGTCCCGACGGGGTGGTGCGTTCCACCAACCGGGCCGGCGGGCTCGAAGGGGGCATGACCAACGGCCTGCCGTTGCGGGTGCGTGCGGCGATGAAGCCGATCTCCACGGTGCCGCGGGCACTGGCCACCGTCGACATGGCCACCGGAGAGGAAGCCGTGGCGATCCATCAACGCTCCGACGTGTGCGCGGTGCCGGCCGCCGGTGTGGTGGCCGAAGCCATGGTGGCGTTGGTGCTGGCCCGCGCCGCGCTGAACAAGTTCGGCGGAGACTCGCTGACCGAAACCCGGCGCAACATCGAGGCCTACCGGCGTTCGGTGGCCGATCGCGTGCCGGCGGGCGACCAGGAACGGGCATCGGGATAGCCCATGGCACCCAAGGCGGTTCTGGTGGGATTGCCCGGGGCGGGCAAGTCCACGATAGGACGGCGCCTGGCCAAGGCCCTCGACGTGGAGATGCTCGACACCGATGCCGCCATTGAGGCCCGCACCGGTCGCACCATCGCCGACATCTTCGCCACCGACGGCGAACCGGAATTCCGTCGCATTGAAGAAGAGGTGATTCGGGAAGCGCTCGCCGAGCATTCCGGTGTGTTGTCGCTCGGCGGGGGAGCCGTCACCACCCCCGGCGTGCGCGAGGCGCTGGCCGGACACACCGTGGTGTTCCTGGAGATCAGTGCCGCCGAAGGCGTGCGGCGCACCAGTGGCAGTACGGTACGGCCCCTGCTCGCCGGTCCCGGCCGGGCCGAGAAGTTCCGCGAGCTGATGTCGCAGCGGGTGCCGCTGTACCGGAGGCTCGCGACCATCCGGGTCAACACCAACCGGCGTAACCCGGGTGCGGTGGTGCGCTATATCGTGTCTCGGCTGGAGGTCGGCGCACCCGCCGGCCGGACGCACCCGCGACCGGCGGCACCGACACCCGCCGACTCGCCGCCCACACCCGCCACCCTGGCCGCCCGACAGACCGGAGGACGCAAGTGACCGACATTCCCGAGCCGATCACCGTGACGGTGGCCACCGACCCGCCGTACCCGGTGGTGATCGGTAAAGGCCTGCTCGGTGATCTCGCCGGGTTGCTCGCCGGGCGCAACAAGGTCGCGATCCTGCACCAGCCCACGTTGGAAGCCACCGCCGAGGGAATCCGAACGTACCTGTCCGACAAGGGGATCGAGGCGCACCGCATCGAGATCCCGGACGCCGAGGACGGCAAGTCGCTGCAGGTGCTCGGTTTCATCTGGGACGTGCTAGGCCGCATCGGTCTGGACCGCCGCGACGCGCTGGTCAGTCTCGGCGGCGGCGCCGCCACCGACGTCGCGGGATTCGCCGCGGCGACTTGGTTGCGCGGCATCTCGATCGTGCATGTGCCCACCACCTTGCTGGCCATGGTGGACGCCGCAGTCGGCGGCAAGACCGGCATCAACACCGAAGCCGGCAAGAACCTGGTCGGTGCGTTTCACCAGCCCGCCGCCGTCGTCGTCGACCTGGCCACCCTGGAGACGTTGCCGCAGCGCGAGATCGTCGCGGGAATGCCGGAGATCGTCAAGGCCGGCTTCATCGCCGATCCGGTGATCCTGGACCTGATCGAGGCTGATCCGGTGGCGGCGATGGATCCGGCGGGGGAGGTGCTCGGCGAGCTGATCAGGCGTGCCATCACCGTCAAGGCCGAAGTGGTCGCCGCCGACGAGAAAGAGTCGGATCTGCGCGAAATCCTCAACTACGGCCACACTTTGGCGCACGCCATCGAAGCGCTGGAGCACTACCAATGGCGCCACGGCGACGCGGTGTCCGTCGGGCTGGTGTTCGCCGCCGAGCTGGCCCGCATCACCGGGCGTCTCGACGACGCGACCGCGGACCGGCATCGCTCGATCCTGCTGTCGCTCGGGTTGCCGGTCAGCTACTACGAAGACGCGCTGCCGGCGCTGCTGGAATACATGATGGGGGACAAGAAGACTCGGGCCGGGGTGCTGCGGTTCGTGGTGCTTGACGGTCTGGCCAAGCCGGGACGGCTGGAAGGGCCCGACCCGATGCTGCTGGCGGCCGCCTACGACGAGGTGGGGCGGCGATTCCGATTGGAGCGGCGATGAACCGGATCAACGTCATCAACGGCCCCAACCTGCAGCGGTTGGGCCGGCGTGAGCCTGATGTCTACGGCAGCACCAGTTATGCGGACCTACAGGCGCTGATCGAGCGGGAAGCGGCCGAACTCGGGGTCGACGTCGTGGTGCGCCAGAGCGACAGCGAAGCCGAGCTGCTGGAGTGGATTCACTCCGCAGCCGACGCCGCCGAACCGGTGATCCTCAACGCCGGTGGCCTGACCCACACCTCGGTGGCCCTGCGGGACGCCTGCGCCGAGCTGCCCGCCCCGCTCATCGAGCTGCACATCTCCAATGTGCATGCCCGCGAAGACTTTCGGCGACACTCCTACCTGAGCCCGATCGCCAATGGCGTGATCGTCGGCTTCGGGGTGCGCGGTTACCTGCTGGCGCTGCGCTACTTGGCCGAGTCGTCGGGCGCCGAGTCTTCGGACTGAACCTCGGTGCCGCCGTTGTCCTCGATCACGGGGATTTCGGTAGTGGCGTCGGCATCGGCGGGGAACTCTTCGGTGGTGAAGCCCGCCGAGGGGCCGGCCAGGGTCGCGTCGGCGGCGGGTGCGGCGGCCTCGGTCTGCACGGCGCCGGTCTCCTCGGCGGCCACCACGGGAGCGCCGACGGTGGCGAACACGTCGGTCGCCGGCTGGCTCTCCTCGGCGGCGGCCGGGACCGGGCGACGTTCCGGATGCTTCTCGTACTCCTTGTCGACGGCGCGGCGCCCGAGCGCCACGCCGGCCACCGCCACCACGAACACCAGCAGCGCGGTGAAGGCCGCGAAGCTGGTCAGCTCGTTGAAGAAGCTGCTGATGTAGAGCGCCTTGTCGAACTGGCCGATGACCCACGAGACGAACCCACTGAGCAGCCCGGCGACCAGTCCCGCACCCAGCCAGGTCATCGCGAGGTCATCGCGCCGGTCCGGGTCGGCGTGGGCCTTGGCGTCCTCACGGCCGTCCGAACGGCCCCAGATGAACACGCCGATCGCGAACAAGATCATCAACACCAGGCTGATCAGACCTGCCTGCGCCTCGAAGGCGTTGATCAGCACCCCCTGGATGAGGCGGATCACGACCATCAGTGCAGCGAAGACCAGCCCGCGCAGAAACCACTTGCTCATGGGGCCACAGCGTAGCGAGTACCGTCACACCGCGTGACACATTCCTCCCGTCGGGCGCGTCTGAGTGCCGAGATCTGCGCCGCAGACCTGGACGCGATGCTGGTCACCGACCTGATCAACGTGCGTTATCTGTCCGGGTTCACCGGGTCGGCCGGGGCGCTGCTGGTCTATGCCGACGACCGGCCGGCGGTGCTGGCGACCGATGGCCGCTACCGCACCCAGGCCGCCCGGCAGGCCCCCGACCTGCAGGTCGCGATCGAACGCAGCGGGCCCCGCCACCTCGTCACGCAGGCCGCGGCGGCCGGCGCGCGCCGCATCGGCTTCGAGGCTCACGTGGTGACCGTGGACGGCTTCGACGCGCTGTCGGCGGCGCTGTGCGGGGTCGACGACGCCGTTGAGCTGGTCCGGGCGTCGAACACCGTGGAGGCGCTGCGCGAGGTCAAAGACGCCGGCGAAGTGGCCCTGCTGCGGCTGGCCTGCGAGGCCGCCGACGCGGCCCTGAGTGATCTGGTGGAGCGCGGCGGCCTGCGGCCGGGGCGCACCGAACGTGAGGTCCGCCGGGAACTGGAAGCCCTGATGCTCGACCACGGCGCCGACGCCGCGTCGTTCGAGACGATCGTGGCCGCGGGCCCCAACTCGGCGATCCCGCATCACCGACCCACCGACGCCGTGCTGGCCGCCGGCGACTTCGTCAAGATCGACTTCGGCGCACTGGTGGCCGGCTACCACTCCGATATGACCCGCACCTTCGTGCTGGGGCCGCCCGCCGACTGGCAACGCGAGATCTACCAAGTGGTGCGGGCCGCGCAGCGGGCGGGTCGAGAGGCGTTGCAACCGGGTGCGGACCTGCGTGCGGTCGACGCGGCCGCGCGCACGGTGATCGCGGAGGCCGGCTACGCCGAGACCTTCGGCCACGGCCTCGGCCACGGGGTCGGGTTGCGGATTCACGAAGCGCCCGGAATCAATGCGGCGGCCGACGGTACACTGCTTGCCGGTGCTGTGGTGACCGTAGAGCCCGGCGTCTATCTGGCTGATCGTGGCGGGGTCCGTATCGAGGACACGCTCGTGGTCGCTGATACTGCCGGGCAGGCCCCGGACCTGCTGACTCGGTTCCCCAAGGAACTGACCATTCTCTAGGAGACGTGAACGACCGTGGCTTCAACTGCTGACTTCAAAAACGGGCTGGTGCTGGTGATCGACGGCCAGTTGTGGCAGATCACCGAGTTTCAGCACGTCAAGCCGGGCAAGGGTCCGGCCTTCGTGCGCACCAAGCTCAAGAACGTGGTCTCGGGCAAGGTCGTGGACAAGACCTACAACGCCGGCGTGAAGGTGGAGACCGCCACCGTGGACCGCCGCGACGCCACCTACCTGTACCGCGACGGCAACGACTTCGTCTTCATGGACAGCGAGGACTACGAGCAGCACCCGCTGCCCGAATCGCTGGTCGGCGACTCGGCGAACTACCTGCTGGAGAGCATGCTGGTGCAGATCGCCTTCCACAACGGGGTGCCGCTGTACCTGGAGCTGCCGGTCAGCGTCGAGCTGGAGGTCACCCACACCGAGCCCGGCCTGCAGGGCGATCGGTCCAGCGCGGGCACCAAGCCGGCCACCATGGAGACCGGCGCCCAGATCAACGTGCCGTTGTTCATCAACACCGGAGACAAGCTGAAGGTCGACACTCGCGACGGCAGCTACCTGGGACGGGTCAACTCCTGACCATGCCTGCTGGCAAGCCGGTTAAAGGCCGGCACCAGGCCCGTAAACGCGCCGTCGACGTGCTCTTTGAGGCCGAGGCCCGGGGACTGACCCCGGCCCAGGGCGCGGAGCTGCGAACGGCACTGGCGAGTGAGCAGCCCGATGTGTCGCCGCTGCCCCCGTACACCGTCACGGTGGCCCGCGGGGTGACCGAGCACGCCGCCCATATCGACGACCTGATCACCTCGCACCTGCAGGGCTGGAAGCTGGAGCGGCTGCCGGCCGTGGACCGGGCGATTCTGCGGGTGGCGATCTGGGAGTTGCTGCACGCCGACGACGTGCCGGAGCCGGTCGCCGTGGACGAAGCGGTGAAACTGGCCAAGGAGCTGTCCACCGACGAGTCGCCCGGGTTCGTCAACGGCGTGCTCGGCCAGGTGATGCTGGTGACACCGCAGTTGCGGGCCGCCTCACTGGCGGTGCGGGGGGCGACAGCGTCTCTCGACCCCGACCCCGACCCCGACCCCGACGCCGACGTCGACGCGGAGCCGGACCCCGACTCAGCGGACTGAACCCGCCCCGCGCCGCCGCAGCACGGGCACACTTGCCCTATGGGCGAGGGCTGGGACGCACCGAATCGGAGACTGCGGGTATCGGCGTTGGCGGCGGTGGCCAACCCGTCGTATTCGCGTCTCGATACCTGGAACCTGCTCGACGACGCCTGCCGGCAACTGGCCGAGGTCAACCGGGCCGGCCTGGACACCACCCACGAAGCCGCGCGGGTGAAACGCCTGCTCGACCGGCTCGGCGCCTACGAGCGGTACTGGCTGTTCCCCGGCGCGGCCAACCTGGCGGCCTTCCGCGGCTACCTGGAGTCGATGGCGACGGTGTCGCTGTCCGAGCGGGTGTCGCTGGTGGTGCGGTTGCTGTCGGACTACGGTGACCGGGCGGCGCTGTTCGATCTCGGCTTGCCGCTGTCTGAACAGGAACTGGTGGCCCAGGCTCGGCAACAGCAGTTCTATACCGTGCTGCTGGCCGACGACTCGCCGGCGGATGTGCCCGAGAGCCTGGTGGAAAGCCTGCGCCGGCTGCGCAGCCCCGATGACGACGTGCAGATCGAACTGCTCGTGGTGTCCAGCGTCGAGGACGCCGTCACCGCCGTCGCGCTCAACGGTGAGATTCAGGCCGCGATCGTGCGGCACGACCTGCCGCTGCGGTCACGCGACCGGGTGCCGCTGATGACCACCCTGTTGGGTGCCGACGACGACCCGACGAACGTCGGCAGCGGCCGCGACGCCATCGAATGCGGCGAGTGGATGCGTCTGCTGCGACCGCACATCGACCTCTACCTGCTCACCGACGAATCGATCGCCGCCGACACCGCAGACGAGCCGGACGTCTATGACCGAAGTTTCTATCGGCTCAACGACGTCACCGACCTGCACAGCACCGTGCTGGCCGGTATCCGGAAGCGCTACGCCACACCGTTCTTCGATGCGCTGCGCGCCTACGCGGCCGAGCCGGTGGGGCAGTTTCACGCGCTTCCGGTGGCGCGCGGCGCCAGCATCTTCAACTCCCGTTCGCTGCAAGACATGGGAGAGTTCTACGGCCGCAACATCTTTATGGCCGAGACCTCGTCCACGTCCGGCGGCCTCGACTCGTTGCTCGACCCGCACGGCACCATCCGAGTGGCGATGAACAAGGCCGCCAAGACCTGGAACGCCGACCACACCTATTTCGTCACCAACGGCACCTCGACTGCCAACAAGATCGTCGTGCAGGCCCTGACCCGGCCCGGCGACATCGTGCTGATCGACCGGAACTGCCACAAGTCGCACCACTACGGGCTGGTGCTGGCCGGTGCCTACCCGCTGTACCTGGATGCCTACCCACTGGCGCCGTTCGCGATCTACGGGGCGGTGGCACTGCGCACCATCAAACGTGCCCTGCTCGACCTGGAGGCCGCCGGCCAGCTGCACCGGGTCCGGATGCTGTTGCTGACCAACTGCACATTCGACGGAGTCGTCTACAACCCCCGCCGGGTCATGGAGGAAATCCTGGCGATCAAGCCGGACATCTGCTTTTTGTGGGATGAGGCGTGGTACGCGTTTGCGACCGCGGTGCCGTGGGCCCGGCAGCGCACCGCGATGGTCGCGGCCGAAGGGCTGGAGGCCACGCTGGGCTCGGCCCACTATGCCCAGGAATATCAGGCGTGGCACGACAGCATGGAAGGCATCGATCGCGACCAGTGGAGCGAGCACCGCCTGCTGCCGCACCCGTCGGCGCGGGTGCGGGTGTATGCCACTCACTCGACCCACAAGTCGCTGTCGGCGCTGCGGCAGGCCTCGATGATCCACGTCCGGGATCAGGACTTCAACGCGCTGGCCCGGGAGTCGTTCGCCGAGGCGTTTCTGACCCACACCTCGACCTCGCCGAACCAGCAGCTGCTCGCCTCCCTGGACCTGGCCCGCCGGCAGGTGGACATCGAAGGCTTCGACATGGTCCGGCGGGTCTACGACATGGCCTTGGTGTTTCGCCACCGGGTCCGCAAGGACCGGCTGATCGGCAAGTGGTTCCACATCCTCGACGAGAGCGATCTGGTGCCCGACCGATTCCGGGAGTCGACGGTCAGCTCCTACCGGGAGGTGCGTCAGGGCGCGCTGGAGGAGTGGAACGAGGCCTGGCGGTCCGACGAGTTCGTGCTCGACCCGACCCGGGTCACCCTGTATGTCGGTAAGACCGGGATGAGCGGCTACGACTTCCGCGAGAAGATCTTGATGCAGCGGTTCGGAATTCAGATCAACAAGACGTCGATCAACTCGGTGCTGTTGATATTCACCATCGGCGTCACCTGGTCCAGCGTGCACTACCTGCTCGACGCGCTGCGCCGGGTCGCCGGCGAACTGGACCGCGCCTGGAATGCGGCCAGCACCGACGACCGCGCGCTGCAGCGCCGCCGGGTCACCGAGATCACCGAGGACCTGCCGCCGCTGCCCGACTTCAGCGCGTTCGCGCCGGCGTTCCGTCCGGGCGGCACCAGCCCGATCGGCGACATGCGTGCCGCGTTCTACGGCGGTTACGAGGAGGCCGACCGCGAGCACGTGCTGCTGGGGGACGCCGGCCGCCGGGTCGCCGACGGTAAGACCCTGGTCTCGACCACCTTCGTCGTGCCATACCCGCCCGGCTTCCCGGTGCTGGTTCCCGGTCAGGTGATCTCCAAGGAGATCTTGTACTTCCTGGCCGAACTCGACGTGAAAGAGATCCACGGCTACAACCCCGAACTGGGGCTGGCCGTGTTCACTCCGGAGGCCCTGGCCCGCTATGCCCGGGAACCCGGCGTCGCCGATTAGCCTCACCGCGATTGTTACCCGGGCCGTGGGCGCCGCGGCGGCGCAATGTGCCCGCACCGAGCGGTTTCCGCTGGCAGCCCGCAGCGCTTGGGTGGCGCAATGAGTTTCGCCCCCCGATCAGCGGAATTCCCAGGTCTGGGGTGGCCGAGGCGGCGGCCTTTAGCGTGTCTGCATGGCCGAAGCCCGCGTCGCATCGCAGCCGATTCGCCGCGCGGACCGGGCGCGGCAGGTCGCCGACGTGCTGCGCCATCAGATCCACGCCGGCGCCTACGACGAGGGATTGCCCGGCGAACCGGAACTGGCCACTGAGTTCGTCGTCTCCCGCAATATCGTTCGCGAGGCACTGGCCGCCCTGAAGGCCGAAGGGCTGATCCACCGCGGGCCGAGAACGGGCACCCATGTGGCGCAGCACAAATACGACCACGGACTTGACGCCCTGCGCGGCCTGCAGGAGACCTTCGATGCTCAAGAAGTGCGCAACGAAGTGCGGGTGGCGACGACGGTGGGCGCCCCGCCGTCGGTCGCCCGGCGGCTGGGACTCGGTGTCGGCGCCCAGGTGGTCTTCGTCGAACGGCTGCGCTACCTGGGTGATGTGCCGCTGAGCCTGGACCAGACCTATCTGGCGCCCGATATCGGTGCGGCCGTACTTGCCCATCCGCTGGAGTCCACCGACGTGTTTCCGTTGATCGAACAGATCAGCGGGCAACGCCTGGGCGACGCGACTTTGGCGCTGGAGGCGATTCCGGCCGACCCGCACACCGCGGCGATCCTGCAGCTTCCCGGCGGCGCGGCGCTGCTGATGCTGGAACGGCTCACCAGCCTGGAGGACGGCCGGCCCGTGGATCTCGAATACATCCGGATGCGCGGTGACCGCGTCACCATGCGCGGCACCCTGACAAGGAGCTATCCATGACACTGGTCAACGGCCGTGCCGACGTCCCCGTGACGATCGACGAATCACTGTGCATCTCCGGCTGCACGCTGTGCGTCGACATCTGTCCGCTGGATTCCCTGGCGATCAACCCGGACAACGGCAAGGCCTTCATGCACGTCGACGAATGCTGGTACTGCGGACCGTGCGCCGCACGCTGTCCGACCGGTGCTGTCACCGTCAACATGCCCTATCTCATTCGCTGAATGCGTTGACCATCAAGGTTTTTCATGAAGAGATCCCTCGTCCTGCTGACCAGCGTCGTCCTCGCCGCGGCCGGATGCTCGCTGGACTCCACGACGGCGGGTGATTCCGTCGACGTGGTGGTGGGCTACCAGTCCAAGACCATCAACACCGCGACCGCCGGTACGCTGCTGCGCGCCCGCGGCTACCTGGAGCGTCGGCTCGCCGACATCACCGACCGGACCGGAACCCGGTACCGGGTCGACTGGCAGGACTACGACACCGGGGCGCCGATCACCGCCCAGATGCTCGCCGAGAAGATCGACATCGGCTCGATGGGCGACTACCCCATGCTGGTCAACGGCGTCCGGACCCGGGCCAACGAACAGGCCCGCACCGAGATCGTTTCGGTGACCGGTTACCACCCCGCCGGTGCGCTGAACATGGTGGTGGTGGCGCCCGACTCCGATGCGGCCACGCTGGCCGATCTGGCCGGCGCCAAGGTGTCGGCCAGCGTGGGTTCGGCCGGCCACGGCACCCTGTTGCGGGCTCTGGCGCGCACCGGAACGGGCGTCGAGGTGCTCAACCAGCAGCCGCAGGTCGGCGCCTCAGCACTGGAATCCGGTCAGGTCCAAGGCCTGTCACAATTCGTGGCCTGGCCCGGCCTGCTGGTGTACCAGGACCGGGCCCGCCTGCTCTACGACGGCGCCGAACTCAACTACCCGACCCTGCACGGGGTGGTCGTGCGCCGCAGCTATGCGCGGGCCCACCCGGAGGTGCTCGACGCGTTCCTGCAAGCCCAGCTGGACGCCACCGACTTCCTGAAACGCAAACCGTTGGAGGCGGCCCGGATCGTCGCCGAGGGCAGCGGGCTGCCGCAGGAGGTCGTCTACCTCTACAACGGGCCGGGCGGCACCTCGTTCGACGCCACTCTCAAACCGCAGCTGGTCGCTGCGTTGAAGAACGACGTGCCCTACCTCAAGTCGATCGGTGACTTCGCCGAGCTGGCCGACTTCGACGTGGACGGGTTCGTCAATGACCAGCCGCTGCGGGCTGCGTTCGCCGCGCGAAAGCTGGACTACGACAAGGTGCTCGCCGCGATCGACAAACCCACGACGGTCGGCGGCGAGCTGTGGCTGGACGGATCCGAAACGACCGTGACCGTGCCGGACGCTGACACCCTGCTGGACGCCGTGCGGGCCGCGACCGCCCGCGGCGATCACCTTCGGGCGGCCTATGTCCACGACGCCGAACTGGGCACCCGCTGGTTCGCCGACAAATCCGCGTGGGTTCGCGACGGTGCGCACTACCTGCCCTTCGACACGACCGCGGGGGCGCAACGCTATGTCGCCGCGCATCCGGGCGGCATCGTGCTGGACTACCGGCAGGCCCTGGCGGGTGCGGCGTGACCGCGGTCCTGACCGGTGCCCCGGCCGCGACTGCTCCGGTCGACGCAGTGCCGCCGCGCCGGGCACGGAAACCACGGTGGTCATGGTTGCTGCGGCTGGCGTCGGTGGCGGCCGCCCTGGGGCTGTGGCAGTTGCTGACCGTCGCCGACGTGCGGTGGTGGCTGCGGTTCGACACGCTGCCCACCGTCGATGAGGTCTTCACCACGCTGGTGCGCCGGCTGGCCACCGAGGCGTACTGGCTCGATCTGGCCCAGTCGCTGATCCGGATCCTCACCGGATTCGGCCTAGCGGCGACGGTCGGCGTCGCCACCGGCATCCTGCTGGGCAGATCGCGGGTGGCCGCAGATGTCGTTGGCCCGCTCACCGAACTGATCCGGCCCATCCCGGCCATCGCGCTGGTTCCGGTCGCGATCCTGCTGTTCCCGGCCAGTGAACAGGGCATCGTGTTCATCACGTTCCTGGCCGCCTTCTTCCCGATCTTGGTCAGCACCCGCCACGCGGTGCGTGCCCTGCCCACGCTGTGGGAGGACTCGGTCCGCACCCTGGGCGGCGGACGCTGGGATGTGTTGAGCCAGGTGGTGATTCCGGGCATCGCGCCGGGCGTGTTCGGCGGCCTGTCGGTCGGCATGGGGGTGTCGTGGATCTGCGTGATCTCCGCGGAGATGATCTCCGGGCGCCTCGGAATCGGATATCGCACCTGGCAGGCCTACACCGTGCTGGCCTACCCGGACGTGTTCGTCGGCATCATCACCATCGGCGTGCTGGGGTTCGCCACCTCGGCTGCGGTGGAGACGGTCGGGCGCCGGCTTACCCGCTGGCTGCCGCGCAGCGAGGAGAACCGGCGATGACGGTTGGCATGAGCCTGACCCTGGACCGGGTCCGGCTGTCCTACACCGACTCTCCGGTGATCGACGAGCTCAGCTTGGCCGTGCGCCCCGGCGAGATCCTGGTGTTGACCGGTCCCTCCGGCTGCGGCAAGTCGACGGTGCTGCGCGCACTGGCCGGATTGCTGCTCCCCGAGCAGGGGCGGGTGCTGGCAGACGACGCCGCGGTGAGGACCACCTCGCGAGACCGTGGCGTGGTGTTCCAGGACAACGCGCTGCTGCCGTGGCGTTCGGTGCGCTCCAACATCGAGCTCGCGCTGCGGCTGCGCGGCGTGCCGCGCACCGGGCGACGGACCGAGGCCGACCGGTGGATCGCCGAGTTGGGGCTGACCGGCTTCGGCGACTACCTGCCGAAAAGCCTCTCCGGCGGGATGCGGCAACGGGTTCAGTTGGCCCGCGGCCTGGCCGGCGCACCCCGGGCGGTGATGATGGACGAACCCTTCGGGGCGCTGGACAGCGCCACCCGAGCTGCCATGCAGGCGCTGCTGATCGACACCTGGCGATCCCACCCGACCACGATCGTGTTCGTCACCCACGATGTCGACGAGGCACTGGCGCTCGGCGACCGGGTGGCGGTGCTGGGGCGCGCCGGACAGCCGTTGCGGGCGCTCATCGAGGTCCCCGAACCACGCAGCGGCCGAGCCGAACCCGGACTGCGTGCCGCCGTTCTCGCCGCATTGGAGCACTCATCATGACGCAGACGTCCTTGCAGATGCCGGATGTCGCGACACCGCTGCGGCTGGACTGCGATGTGCTGGTGATCGGCGGGGGCACCGCCGGCACCATGGCTGCGCTCACCGCCGCCGAACACGGCGCGCAGGTGCTGCTGCTGGAGAAGGCTCACGTACGGCACTCCGGGGCGCTGGCGATGGGCATGGACGGCGTCAACAACGCGGTGATCCCCGGCAAGGCCGAACCCGAGGACTACGTCGCCGAGATCACCCGTGCCAACGACGGAATCGTCAACCAGCGCACCATTTATCAGACCGCCACCCGGGGCTTCGCCATGGTGCAGCGGCTGGAACGCTACGGGGTGAAGTTCGAAAAGGACGAGCACGGCGAGTACGCGGTGCGCCGCGTGCACCGCTCCGGGTCCTACGTGCTGCCGATGCCCGAGGGCAAGGACGTCAAGAAGGCGCTTTACCGGGTGCTGCGGCAACGCGCGATGCGCGAGAAGATCCGCATCGAAAACCGGCTGATGCCGGTGCGGGTGCTCACCCGGGACGGCCGGGCGGTGGGGGCCGCGGCATTGCACACCCGCACCGGCGAATTCGTGGCCGTCGGCGCCAAGGCGGTGATCCTGGCCACTGGGCCGTGCGGGCGACTCGGGCTGCCCGCCTCGGGGTACCTCTACGGCACGTATGAGAACCCGACCAATGCCGGCGACGGCTACTCGATGGCCTATCACGCCGGCGCCGAGCTGTCCGGCATCGAATGCTTCCAGGTCAACCCGCTGATCAAGGACTACAACGGCCCGGCCTGCGCCTACGTGGCCAATCCGTTCGGCGGCTATCAGGTGAACGCGCTGGGGGAGCGATTCGTCGACTCCGACTACTGGTCCGGGCAGATGATGGCCGAGGTCAAGTCCGAGGTCGACTCCGCGCGCGGGCCGATTTACCTCAAGGTGTCGCACTTGCCGGACGAGACGCTGTCGGCACTGGAGAACATCCTGCACACCACCGAGCGGCCCACCCGCGGCACCTTCCACGCCAACCGTGGCCATGATTACCGCACCCACGACATCGAGATGCACATCTCCGAGATCGGTTTGTGCTCGGGGCATTCCGCATCGGGAGTGTGGGTCGACGAGCATGCCCGCACCACGGTGCCCGGGCTGTACGCGGCCGGAGATCTGGCCTGCGTGCCGCACAACTACATGATCGGGGCCTTCGTGTTCGGCGATCTGGCCGGTGCGCACGCGGCCTCTACGCTGGCCGAAATCACGGCACCGCAGGAGCTTCCGGCTGATCAGCTCGCCGAGGCACACGAGCTGATCTATCGCCCGTTGCGTCACCCCGACGGCCCACCGCAGCCGCAGGTGGAATACAAGCTGCGCCGGTTCGTCAACGACTATGTGGCGCCGCCCAAGACGGCTGCCAAGCTGTCGCTGGCGGTGCAGACCTTCGAGCGGATGCGCGGGGAGATCGCCGAGATGGGTGCGCGCAGTCCGCACGAGCTGATGCGCGCGGTCGAGGTGTCCTTCATCCGGGACTGCGCGGAGTTGGCGGCCCGCTCGTCGCTGACCCGCACCGAGTCACGCTGGGGCCTCTACCACGACCGCGCCGACCTGCCCGGCCGTGACGACGCGCAGTGGGGTTATCACCTCAACGTGCGCAAACGTGCCGACGGCGCAATGGAATTCCTCAAGCGGCCGGTCGCCCCCTACTTCGTGGCCGTCCCCGAACTGGACGGACTGCCGCCGGCCGACCAGTCAGTGCATGCGGTGTCGCAGCCGCCGCTGCTGGGTGGCCAGGCCCCCACGACCGCGGGGTCGCGGGTTGCGGCACCGGCCGCGGCGCACCCGCCGTCGCCCCGGATCGCGGCGGTCGTCGCGCTGGAGGAGCCGACACTGGCCGATCTGGCGGGCTTCCTCGCCGATTCCGATCCGCCGGTGCGGCGGACCGCGGTCGCCGCGTTGAGTGAGCACACTCCCGACGGCTACGCCGCTGCGCTGTTCGGCGCGCTCGCCGACGCTGACGCCGCGGTACGCCGGACCGCCGCCGACGGGGTGCGTGAACTGGTCGAGGTGATACCCGACCCGTCGGCGGCCGGTCCGCGGCTGAACTCGCCGGACCCGGTGGTGCGGGCCTGCGTGGTGTACCTGCTGTCCAGCCGCCGTAGCGGAGACCCGGCGGACTACCGGGCCGCACTGGCCGACCCCGACCACCGGGTGCGCATCGAGGCGGTGCGTGCGTTGGTCTCGGTCGACGATGCCGCGACGGTGGCGGTCGCCGCCGGCGACGGCAACCGCGAAGTGCGCATCGCAGCGGCCAACGCGTTGGCGACGTTGCGTGCCGGGGCCGATACCGTGCGGGTCCTGATCGGCGACTCCGACCCGCTGGTGCGTGCGGCGGCACTGGCCGCGCTCGGTGAGATCGGCTGTGGGCCGCAGGACCTGGCCGTCGTCACACCGGCGCTGCGCGAGTCGGCGTGGCAGGTGCGGGTCGGGGCGGCCCGCGCCCTGGCCGGCGCGCACGCCGAGGCGGCGGTGCCGCTGCTGACGGTCGCGCTCGAGGACCCGCATCTCGACGTGCGCAAAGCCGCGGTGCTGGGGCTGACCCGCTGGGCCGAATCCGACGTCGCTGCCCGCGATGCGCTGCGGATCGCGGTCAAGGACAACGACGCCGACGTGCGCGCCTACGCGCGGCGGGCCTTGCAGGAAGCGGCCAGGTCAGTACGCTGACTGGCCATGGCCACGTCCGACGCTGTTGGCGGGCCGGGTGGCAATCCCCGGCTGTCCGTGCAGGACTGGGTGCAGGCCGGCTTCCGGATTCTGGCCGAGGACGGGGTCAAGGCGCTGACCATCGACCGGCTCTGCAAGCGGCTCGGGGTCACCAAAGGCAGCTTCTACTGGCACTTCGCCGATATGAAGACCTACCGGCAAGCCCTGACCGACACCTGGGCGGCTGCGCGTGACTCCGACCGCGACGACTTCGATGCGCTGGCCGCGCTACCACCCCGGGAGCGGTTGTCCCGCATGATGACCTCGCTGGTCGGGCCCGCCCATTGGATGCTCGAACGGGCGATGCGGGAGTGGGCGCGCTCGGAGGACAACGTTGCCGCGGCGGTGCGCAGCTCGGATCTGCGGGTGCTCAAGGCGGTCCGGCAGGTCTTTCTCGACGACGGTTTCGACGCGGACGAGGCAGAAATGCGGGCCAACGCCACGTTCGCCACCGGGATCGGGATCCTGCACCTGTCCGGTTCGCGGCCGAGCCCGCGTGCGGTGGGCTGGCGGGAGCAGTTCCTGGACGTGATGCTTCGGCACTGACTTCCATACCAAAAGGTATGGTACGGTCCGGACATGACGACCGCTGCGGACTCGCGTGTGACGGAGGAATTCATCGCCGGCCTGGCCGAACGTGCCGCGGAAGCCGAAGAACTGCGCCGGCTTCCGGCCGACACCATCAGCGACTATCGCAAGTCCGGGCTGGCCGGCCTGCTGCTGCCCGCGCGCTACGGCGGCCAACAGGCCGACTTCCCGCAGATCTTCGACCCGGTTCGCCGGATGGCGCACGGCTGCGCATCGAGCGCCTGGACGCTGGCGTTCTACACGCTGCACAACTGGATGCTGGCGCTCTTCGGCGAGCAGGCCCAGGACGAGGTGTTCGCCGACGGGCCGGTGCTGTGCCCGGCGCCGCTGGCCCCCACCGGCCGCGGTGTGCCCGACGGCGACGGGATCCGGCTTTCCGGGCGGTGGTCCTGGGCCACCGGGGTGATGGATGCCGACTGGATCATGGTCGGAGCGATCTGCGGGCCCGACGACGCTCCCTACCCGGCGCTGGCTCTACTGCCGGCAAGCGACATCGTCGTCGAGGATGTCTGGCACACCGCCGGGATGCGGGCGACCGGATCCAACGACGTGGTGATCAGCGATGCCTGGGTGCCGCAGCACCGCCTGGTCACGGTGGTCGACATCTACTCGGGAACGGCGCCGGGCGCCGCGCTGCACGACTCCTCGGCCTATCGGTGGCCGATGGTTCCGGCGCTGGCGCTGGTCGCCGCGATGCCCGCCCTCGGCGCGGCCGAACGGGTGGCCGATCTGTTCGCGAAGCGCCTGGGGGAGCGGGTTATGGCGTATTCCGGTGCCGCGCAGAAGAATCAGCCTGCCGCGCAGATCCGGCTCGGTGATGCGCGGGTCAGGCTGCGTGCCCTGCACGGGTTGTTCGACAACACCGTCAGCGGGATCCAGGATGCGGTGGACGCACGTGAACGGATCAGCCGCTCCATGCGTGCCGACGCCCGGGCGGCGGCCGCTCACATCGTGCACGAATCCCGCGCCGTGATCGCCGATCTGCTCGAAGCCTCCGGCGCCAGCGTGCACTTCCTGACCAACCCGATGCAGCGCGCCAAGCGTGACGTCGACATCATCTGCGGGCATGTCGTTTACGACTACGACACCGCACGCGAACTGTCCGGGGCACTGGAAGTCGGCGTCAAGATCTCGCCGATCTCGATGATCTAATGGCCGCCATGAAAACCCTGTGGGTCCAGGCGAGCCCGAAGGGAGAACATTCGCTGTCGTCGGCGCTGGCCGAGGCGTTCCTGCAGGCCGCGCCCGTGGCCGCGGTCGGCGACGTCGAACGGTTCTCGGTGTGGACCGATGAGATGGTGATCTTCGGGCGGGATGCCGCCTTCGCCAAGTTCGCGCCGCTCTACGGCGAACGCCGGACACCGGAGCAGAAGCAGATCTGGTCGAAAGTGCTGGCCGAGATTGAGCGGGTGCGCTCATTCGACCGGCTGGTGGTGTCGTCGCCGATGTGGAATTGGCATGTGCCGCATGCGTTGAAGGCCTGGATCGACGTCATCGTGCAACCGATGGCCAGCTTCACGGTCAACGAACGCGGGGAACACGTGGGCACGTTGGGCGACGGCAAACCGGTGCAGCTCATCTTGACCCGTTCCAGCGCCTACGACGGCACCCGTCACGACCTGCAGGACTTCCAGCGGCCCTACCTGGAGTACGTATTCACCATGTTGGGCTACACGGTGCAGACCCTGGTGTTCGAGCCGACCACGCGCTGGACCGCCGAGGAGCGCGAACAGATGCGCGAGGCCGCCCTTGAGAGGGCGCGCCTGGCCGGGAAGAGCCTCGCGGGGGAGAGCCGCTAGCGCAGAAACGTGCCGAGTGTGCGGTTTGGTCGGCGAAATCGCGTTCTGGCCTACCAAACCGCACACTCGATGCACGCCTGAGGCTCAACGGGTTTGCCGTCGGCCCAGACTCACAAGCCCAGGGCCGCGTAGGTCCGGCGGACGAACTTCGGCTGCGCGACCCGCAGTTTGGCGATCGAGGTATTGCCGGCAACCGCGACGGCCATGTCGGTGGACAGCGTCGGGGAGTTCTGCACCAGATAGATCAGGATCAGGTCTGCGGCCGGATCGGCCTGCCACCAGGTCCCGTAGGCTCCCGGCCAGCCGAACGCGCCCGCACCGCCCGGCCCGAACAGCGGCTGGGACTTCGCCGGGTCCGTCACCACCGACAGGTTGAGCCCGAACCCGCGTCCCATCCAGAACGGGGCTCCCAGGAACGGGTGCCGCTTCTGGTCGTCGGTGAGCTGATCGGTGCGCATTGCTCGGGCCGACTCGGCTGAGAGCACCCGGGTGCCGTCGAACATGCCGTCGGCCAGCAACATCCGGGCGAACGCCAGGTAGTCGTCGGCGGTGGACATCAAGCCGCCCCCGGCGTTGGGAAACGCGGGCATCGCGATCGGCACGGGCCCCATCGCATCGTCGCGCAGGGTGTCTCCGTCGACGCGATACATGGTGGCGCTGCGCCCGCGTGCCTGCGGAGTGACACAGAAACCGGTGTCGGTCATCCCCAGGGGGCCAAGGATCCGTTCCTCGAGCACCTGTGGCAGCGGCTTGCCCTCGATCCGCGACAGCAGCACGCCCAGCACGTCGGTGCCGTGGCCGTAGGTGACTCGCTCACCGGGCTGGTCCACCAGGGGAAGCGCCGCCAGCGCGGTCAGCCAGGCGTCGGGCCCACGGCCGAAGGGCAGCCGCTGGTACTCCCGCGCGATCGGACCGGGTACGGAAAAGCCGTAGCCGATGCCACAGCGGTGCGTCATCAGATCGTCGACCGTGAGCGCCCGCCGCGCCGCGGTGGTGGCCTCCAGTGATCCGGCTGCGTCGAGGAGCACCCGCGGTGCGGCGAACTCCGGCAGCCAGTGCGCGATCGGGTCGGTGAGCCGCAGCCGGCCTTCGTCGACCAGGGTCATCGCGGCGGCGATGGTGACCGGCTTGGTCATGGAGGCGATCCGGAACACCGTGTCGCGGGTCATCGGCAGGCCGGCGCCGACATCGCGATGGCCGATCTCGTTGACCTGCAGCACCGAGCCGCGCTGCCAGACAAGTGTCACCACGCCGGCGAGCAGGCCGGTGTCGCAGGCTTCGCGCAGCGGCGCCTGGTTGGGGTCGAGGTTCACCCGCTCAGGCTAACGGCGGGCCTCATGTGCCGAGAGTGCGTGTCCGGGGTCGACACGCCGCGGTCGACCGCGATTCTGCGCACACTCGCGCCGGACCAGCGGCTGGCGGATGCTAGGCTACGCGGCAGTTCGACATCCTTTAACGATCCGTCCTGCGAGGCGGAGAAGGAGGTCCTGCGGTTTCGCATGGGCGCTGCCGGTAATTCCAGCACCGACCGGGAATTGATGTCCTCGGCGGATGTGGGTCGCACTGTTTCTCGTATCGCACATCAGATCATCGAGAAGACCGCTTTAGACGACCCCGACAGAACCAACGCCCCGCGAGTCGTGCTGCTGGGCATCCCCACCCGCGGCGTCACCCTGGCCCAGCGGCTGGCCGGCAAGATCAGCGAATTCTGCGGCGTGGACGTCGCGCACGGCGCACTGGACATCACCCTCTACCGCGACGACCTGATGCGTCAGCCCCCGCGGCCCCTGGAGCCCACCTCTATCCCAGCCGGCGGCATCGACGACGCGTGCGTGATCCTGGTCGACGACGTGCTCTTCGCGGGCCGGTCGGTGCGCGCGGCGCTGGACGCGCTGCGCGACGTGGGGCGGCCCCGGATCGTGCAGCTGGCCGTCCTGGTGGACCGCGGCCACCGCGAGCTGCCGATACGCGCCGACTACGTCGGCAAGAACGTGCCGACATCTCGCGGCGAAAGCGTGCATGTCCTGCTGGCTGAACATGACGGTCGCGACCAGGTGGTGATTACCCGATGAGCACCAGGCATCTGCTGGCGGCCGGCGACTTGAGCCGTGATGAGGCCACCGCGATCCTCGACGACGCCGACCGCTTCGCTCAGGCGCTGGTGGGGCGCGAGGTCAAAAAGCTGCCCACTCTGCGCGGGCGCACCGTGATCACGATGTTCTACGAGAACTCCACCCGGACCCGGGTGTCGTTCGAGGTGGCCGGCAAGTGGATGAGCGCCGACGTGATCAATGTGTCCGCGTCGGGATCTTCGGTCAGCAAGGGCGAGTCGCTGCGCGACACCGCGCTGACGTTGCGGGCCGCCGGTGCCGACGCGCTGATCATCCGCCACCCGTCGTCGGGCGCGGCGCACCTGCTCTCGGAGTGGACCGGTGCCGCCGATGCGACCGGCCCGTCGGTGATCAACGCCGGTGACGGTACCCACGAGCACCCCACCCAGGCGTTGCTGGACGCGCTGACGCTGCGGCAGCGCCTGGGCGGCATCGAGGGCCGCCGCGTCGTCATCGTCGGCGACATCGTGCACAGCCGGGTGGCCCGCTCCAACGTGAGCCTGCTGGCGACGCTGGGCGCCGAGGTGGTGCTGGTGGCGCCGCCGACCCTGCTGCCGGTCGGGGTCGCCGAGTGGCCGGTGACGGTCTCGCATGACTTCGACGCCGAGCTGCCGGCCGCCGATGCGGTCCTGATGTTGCGGGTGCAGGCCGAACGGATGACCGGCGGGTTCTTCCCGTCGACGCGGGAGTACTCGGTGCGCTACGGGCTGAGCGAGAAGCGCCGGGCGATGCTGGCCGACCACGCGGTGGTGCTGCATCCGGGCCCGATGTTGCGCGGCATGGAGATCTCCTCGTCGGTGGCGGACTCGTCTCAATCCGCGGTGCTGCAACAGGTTTCCAACGGGGTACATGTGCGCATGGCGGTGCTGTTCCATCTGCTGGTGGGTAGCGAGTCCGCGGGGCCGGCGACGGATTCGGGGTCGGCGGGAGAGGAAGCAGCGCTGTGAGCGTGCTGATTCGCGGAGTGCGGTGTTACGGCGAAGGCGACCAGGTCGATGTCCTGGTACAGGGCGGCCAGATCGCCCAGATCGGTGCGGGCCTGTCCGTCCCGGACGACTGCGAGATCGTCGACGCGCCCGGGCAGGTGTTGTTGCCGGGCTTTGTCGACCTGCACACCCATCTGCGTGAACCGGGACGCGAATACGCCGAGGACATCGAAACCGGCTCGGCGGCAGCGGCTCTGGGCGGCTACACCGCGGTGTTCGCGATGGCCAACACCGATCCCGTCGCCGACTCCCCGGTGGTCACCGACCATGTCTGGCAGCGCGGACAGCAGATCGGCCTGGTCGACGTGCACCCGGTCGGCGCGGTCACCGTCGGATTGGGCGGCACCCAGCTGACCGAGATGGGCATGATGGCCGCCGGTACCGCGGGCGTTCGGATGTTCTCCGACGACGGTGTCTGTGTGGACCACCCCCTGGTGATGCGTCGCGCGCTGGAGTACGCCACCGGCCTGGGGGTGTTGATCGCCCAGCACGCCGAGGAGCCGCGGCTGACCGTCGGGTCGGTCGCCCACGAGGGGCCCAACGCCGCCCGGCTGGGCCTGGCCGGCTGGCCGCGCGCCGCCGAAGAGTCGATCGTGGCCCGGGACGTCCTGCTGGCCCGCGACGCGGGCGCCCGCCTGCACATCTGCCATGCGTCCACGGCCGGAACGGTCGAACTCCTCAAATGGGCTAAAGAGCAAGGGATCTCGGTCACCGCCGAGGTCACCCCGCACCACCTGATGCTCGACGACAGCCGGCTCGCCGGCTACGACGGCCGCAACCGGGTCAACCCGCCGCTGCGGGAGGCGTCCGACGCGCAGGCGCTGCGCCAGGCATTGGCCGACGGTGTCATCGACTGCGTGGCCACCGACCACGCCCCGCACGCCGAACACGAGAAGACCTGCGAGTTCGCCGCCGCCCGGCCCGGGATGCTCGGCCTGCAGACCGCACTGTCGGTGGTGGTGGCCACGATGGTGCAGACCGGCCTGCTGACCTGGCGCGACGTGGCCCGCGTGATGAGCGAGCGGCCGGCGCAGATCGTCGGTCTGCCCGATCAGGGCCGCCCGCTGGAGGTGGGCGAGCCGGCCAACCTGACCGTGGTCGATCCCGACACGACCTGGGTGGTCACCGGCGGGCAGCTGGCCAGCCGCTCGGACAACACCCCCTATGAGGAGATGACGCTGCCGGCGACCGTCACCGCGACCCTGCTGCGTGGTCGGATCACCGCCCGGGACGGGAAGAGTCCGGCATGAACACCCCCACGTTGATCGGCTCGCTGGTCTTCGCTTTTCTGCTGGCGGTGCTGATCGGCGTGGTGATCCGGCTGATGATGCGCGGCTGGCGCCGCCGCGGCCAGCTGCAGGACGCGCTGATCGGCACGCTGCCGACAGTGCCCGACACGGTGGGTTCGCCCACCGTGGAGGCCACCCGCGGGCAGTACCTGGGTTGCACGCTGGCCCCGAAGTGGAACGACCGGGTGGTGGTCGGCGACCTGGGCTATCGGACCAAAGCGGTGCTGACCCGCTACCCCGAGGGAATCATGGTGCAGCGCAGCGGCGCCCGGCCGATCTGGATTCCTCAGGAGGCGGTGATCGCGGTTCGCGCCGAACGCGGCATCGCCGGGCGTGCCATCCCGACCCGAAATCAGAACGGAGTGCTGGCCATCCGATGGCGACTGCCGTCGGGCACCGAGATAGACACCGGCTTCCGCGCGGACGACCGCGCCGAGCACAGCCGCTGGTTAGAAGAAGAGGAAGACGACAGATGAACGCGCGTGCGGTGCTGGTTCTCGAGGACGGCCGGACGTTCACCGGAACACCGTTCGGGGCCCTCGGACAGACCCTGGGTGAGGCGGTGTTCTCCACCGGGATGTCCGGCTACCAGGAGACCCTGACCGACCCCAGTTACCACCGGCAGATCGTGGTGGCCACCGCCCCGCAGATCGGCAACACCGGCTGGAATCGCGAGGACGGCGAGAGCCGCGACGAAAAGATCTGGGTGGCTGGCTATGTGGTGCGCGACCCGTCGCCGCGGGCGTCGAACTGGCGGGCCACCGGCACGCTCGACGACGAGCTGGTCCGTCAGGGGATCGTCGGTATCGCCGGTGTTGACACCCGCACCGTGGTGCGCCACCTGCGCAATCACGGCTCGATGAAGGCCGGGGTGTTCTCCGGTGACGCGCTGGCATCACCGGAGGAGTTGGTGACCCGGGTCCGCGAGCAGCCGTCGATGCTCGGCGCCGACCTGGCCGGGCAGGTCAGCACTGACGCGGAATACGTGGTGGAACCCGAGGGGGCCCACCGGTTCACCATCGCCGCGCTGGACCTGGGTATCAAGACCAACACGCCACGCAACTTCGCCCGCCGCGGAATCCGCAGCCACGTGCTGCCGTCATCGGTGGATTTCGCGCAGATCGCCGAGTTGAAGCCCGACGGGGTGTTCCTGTCCAACGGACCCGGGGACCCGGCCACCGCAGCGGCGATGGTGGCGTTGACTCGCGAGGTGCTCGGCGCCGGAATCCCGCTGTTCGGAATCTGTTTCGGCAACCAGATCCTGGGGCGTGCGCTGGGGCTGAACACCTACAAGATGACGTTCGGCCACCGCGGCATCAACATCCCGGTGATCGACCACGCCACCGGCCGGGTGGCGGTGACCGCGCAGAATCACGGATTCGCACTCGAAGGCGAAGCGGGCCAGCGCTTTGACACCGACTTCGGTCCGGCGGTGGTCAGCCACACCTGCGCCAACGACGGCGTGGTCGAGGGCGTCAAGCTCGCCAACGGCCGGGCGTTCTCGGTGCAGTACCACCCCGAGGCCGCGGCCGGACCGCACGACGCGGAATACCTGTTCGACCAGTTCGTCGACCTGATGGAGACCGGGCAGTGAACAACATTGCCGCGAGTGTGCGTGTTTGCACACGACACGCCGCGGGCGAGCGCACATCTGCGCACGCTCGCGCAACACGAGGAGAGAGCTAGTGCCGCGCCGTACCGACCTGCGCCATGTTCTGGTGATCGGCTCCGGGCCGATCGTGATCGGCCAGGCCTGTGAGTTCGACTACTCCGGAACCCAGGCCTGCCGGGTGCTCAAGGCCGAGGGCCTGCAGGTCAGCCTGGTCAACTCCAACCCGGCCACCATCATGACCGACCCCGAGTACGCCGACAACACCTACGTCGAGCCGATCACCTGGGAGTTCGTCGAAAAGGTCCTGGCCCAGCAGGCCGAGCGGGGCAACAAGGTCGACGCCCTGCTGGCCACCCTGGGCGGGCAGACCGCGCTCAACACCGCGGTGGCCCTGCATGAGCACGGGGTGCTGGAGCGCTACGGCGTCGAGCTGATCGGCGCCGACTTCGAGGCCATCCAGCGCGGCGAGGACCGCCAGCAGTTCAAGGACATCGTCGCCAAAGTCGGCGGCGAGTCGGCCCGTTCCCGGGTCTGCTACACCATGGCCGAGGTCACCGAGACCGTCGCCGAACTCGGGTTACCGGTCGTCGTTCGGCCCTCCTTCACCATGGGCGGCCTGGGCTCCGGTCTGGCGGCCAGCCTCGACGAGGTCGAGCGGATGGCCGGCGACGGACTGGCCGCCTCGCCGACGGCCAATGTCCTGATCGAGGAATCCATCTACGGGTGGAAGGAATTCGAACTCGAGCTGATGCGCGACGGCAACGACAACGTCGTGGTGGTCTGCTCGATCGAGAACGTCGACCCGATGGGCGTGCACACCGGTGACTCGGTGACCGTCGCACCGGCCATGACGCTGACCGACCGGGAATACCAGCGGATGCGTGATCTGGGGATCGCGATCCTGCGCGAGGTCGGGGTGGACACCGGCGGCTGCAACATCCAGTTCGCGGTCAATCCGCATGACGGCCGGCTCATCGTGATCGAGATGAACCCGCGGGTGTCGCGATCGAGTGCGCTGGCCTCGAAGGCCACCGGCTTCCCGATCGCCAAGATCGCCGCCAAGCTCGCGATCGGCTACACCCTCGACGAGATCATCAACGACATCACCAAAGAGACCCCGGCCTGTTTCGAGCCGGCGCTGGACTACGTCGTGGTCAAAGCACCGCGCTTCGCGTTCGAGAAGTTCCCCGGCGCCGACCCGCGGCTGACCACCACCATGAAATCGGTGGGCGAAGCGATGTCGTTGGGCCGCAACTTCATCGAGTCGCTCGGCAAGGTGATGCGCTCGCTGGAGACCGATCGCGCCGGGTTCTGGACCAAACCCGACCCCGAGGAAGACTCGCCCGCCGCCGCCCTGGAGCGGCTGCGCACGCCCACCGAGGGCCGGCTCTACGACATCGAGCTGGCACTGCGGCTGGGCGCCACCGTGGAACAGGTTGCCGAGGCCTCCGGGGTGGACCCGTGGTTCGTCGAGCAGATCAACGGCCTGGTGGCGCTGCGCACCGAGGTCGTCGACACCCCGGTGCTCGACGCGGACCTGCTTCGGCGCTGCAAGTACAGCGGCCTGTCGGATCATCAGATAGCTGTACTGCGCCCGGAACTGGCCGGCGAGGACGGGGTGCGGCTGTTGCGGAACCGGCTGGGCATCCACCCGGTGTTCAAGACCGTCGACACCTGTGCCGCGGAGTTCGAGTCCAAGACGCCGTACCACTACAGCACTTTCGAGCTCGACCCCGCCGCCGAGACCGAGGTGGCCGCGCAGGACACCAAACCCAAGGTGCTCATCCTGGGTTCGGGGCCCAACCGGATCGGTCAGGGCATCGAGTTCGACTACAGCTGCGTGCATGCCGCGATCACCTTGAGCCAGGCCGGGTTCGAGACGGTGATGGTCAACTGCAACCCGGAGACGGTGTCCACCGACTACGACACCGCCGACCGGCTCTACTTCGAACCGTTGACGTTCGAGGACGTGCTCGAGGTGTACTACGCCGAACAGCAGTCCGGGCAGGGCGGCCCCGGGGTGGTCGGGGTGATCGTGCAGCTGGGCGGGCAGACCCCGCTGCGGCTGGCCCAGCGGCTGGCCGACGCCGGGGTGCCGATCGTCGGAACCAGCCCGGAAGCCATCGATCTGGCCGAGGACCGCGGTGCGTTCGGTGACGTGCTGACCACCGCCGGGCTGCCGGCGCCGCGCTACGGCACCGCGACGACGTTCGAGCAGGCCAAGCGGATCGCCGCCGACATCGGTTACCCGGTCCTGGTGCGCCCGTCGTACGTGCTGGGCGGGCGGGGCATGGAGATCGTCTACGACGAAGAGACCCTGCAGGGCTACATCACCCGGGCCACCCAGCTGTCACCGGAGCACCCGGTGCTGGTCGACCGGTTCCTGGAAGACGCCATCGAGATCGACGTCGACGCGCTGTGCGACGGCACCGAGGTCTACATCGGCGGCATCATGGAGCACATCGAGGAAGCCGGCATCCACTCCGGTGACTCGGCGTGCGCGCTGCCGCCGGTGACGCTGGGGCGCAGCGACATCGAAAAGGTGCGTCGTGCCACCGAGGCGATCGCCCACGGTGTCGGGGTGGTGGGGCTGCTCAACGTTCAGTTCGCCCTCAAGGACGACGTGCTCTACGTCCTGGAGGCCAATCCGCGGGCCAGCCGCACCGTCCCGTTCGTGTCCAAGGCCACCGCGGTACCGCTGGCCAAGGCCTGCGCGCGCGTCATGCTGGGCGCCACCATCGCCGAACTGCGGTCTGAGGGCCTGTTGGCGGCCACCGGGGACGGCGCCACCGTCGGCCAGAACGCCCCCATCGCGGTCAAGGAGGCCGTGTTGCCGTTCCACCGGTTCCGTCGCGCGGACGGCTCCGGCATCGACTCGTTGCTCGGCCCGGAGATGAAGTCCACCGGTGAGGTGATGGGCATCGACCGCGACTTCGGCACCGCGTTCGCCAAGAGCCAGACCGCGGCCTATGGATCGCTGCCCGCCCAGGGCACGGTCTTCGTGTCGGTGGCCAACCACGACAAGCGTTCCCTGGTGTTTCCGGTCAAACGGCTCGCCGACTTGGGCTTCCGGGTTCTGGCCACCGAGGGCACCGCGGAGATGCTGCGCCGCAACGGGATTCCGTGCGATGTGGTGCGCAAGAACTTCGAGGAGCCCAGTCCCGACCGGCCGGTCCTGTCCGCGGTGGACGCGATCCGGGCCGGTGAGGTGGATCTGGTGATCAACACCCCGTACGGAAACTCCGGTCCTCGGGTGGACGGCTATGAGATCCGCTCTGCCGCGGTCGGTGTGAACATCCCGTGCATCACCACGGTTCAAGGTGCGGCCGCGGCGGTGCAGGGCATCGAGGCCGGCATCCGGGGCGATATCGGGGTGCGTTCCCTGCAGGAGCTGCACAGCACCCTCGGCGGGCAGTAGTGATACCGGGGTTCGGTGCACGGCTGGCCGAGGCGACGGCGGCCCGCGGGCCGCTGTGCCTGGGCATCGACCCGCACCCCGAATTGCTGGCCTCGTGGGGCCTGCCCGCCACGCCGGACGGGCTGGCGGCGTTCAGCGAGACCTGCGTGACGGCGTTCGCCGGGTTCGCGGTTGTCAAGCCGCAGGTGGCGTTCTTCGAGGCGTACGGGTCGGCCGGGTTCGTCGTGCTGGAGCGCACCATCGCGGCGCTGCGCGAGGCCGGTGTGCTGGTGCTGGCCGACGCCAAGCGCGGTGACATCGGCTCGACCATGGCCGCCTACGCAACCGCCTGGGCGGGCGAGTCGCCGCTGGCCGCCGATGCGGTGACGGCCTCGCCCTACCTGGGTTTCGGGTCACTGCAGCCGCTGCTGGAGACCGCGGCGGCCCATGGGCGGGGTGTCTTCGTGCTGGCGGCCACCTCCAACCCGGAGGGGGCGAGCGTGCAGCGAGCCCAGGGCGAGGACGGCCGCACGGTGGCTCAGGCGGTCGTCGACGCGGCCGCGGCAGCGAATCGGGCCGAGAGCGTGGCGGGACTGGGCTCAGTCGGGGTCGTG
Organism: Mycolicibacter heraklionensis; assembly: GCF_019645815.1. Taxonomy (NCBI): domain Bacteria; kingdom Bacillati; phylum Actinomycetota; class Actinomycetes; order Mycobacteriales; family Mycobacteriaceae; genus Mycobacterium; species Mycobacterium heraklionense. Next base: position 2,796,149 of record NZ_CP080997.1, on the reverse strand, counting down.
GTGGGCGCCACGCTGCGCGAGGTGCCCGATCTGAGCGCACTGGGCGGTCCGGTGCTGGTGCCGGGCGTTGGGGCCCAGGGCGGACGCCCAGAGGCCCTTGCCGGGCTGGGAGGGGCCGCCAAGGGCACTTTGCTGCCGGCAGTCTCGCGGGAGGTGCTGCGTGTCGGCCCGCAGACTGGCGCGCTGCGTGCCGCGGCCGAACGGTTGCGGGACGCCGTGGCCTACTTGGCTGCGGGATAGCTCCGGAGACCCAGCGAGGCTCGACGCACCAGGGCCTGCGGGGGCGCCCGTTCGGGGGGCGCCGCCGCAGGCCCTGGATTGTCAGCTACCGGCCGCCGAAGTTGACTCCGCCACCGGCGTTCGTGCTGTAACCGCCGCCGAAGGGCCCCATGTTGACGTTGGCGTTGTTGTTCTGTCCGCCGCCGGCGCCGATTCCGTTGGGGCCGAAGTTGAAGCCGCCGTTTCTGCCGACATTCATGCCGCCGCCGAAGGGCCCCATGTTGACGTTGGCGTTGTTGTTCTGTCCGCCGCCGGCGCCGATTCCGTTGGGGCCGAAGTTGAAGCCGCCGTTTCTGCCGACATTCATGCCGCCGCCGAACGGCCCCATATTCACATTCACGCCGCCGTTGTTGCCGGCGCCACCGGTGATTCCGTCATTGGGTTCGGCGCTGGCTGCGCCAATCCCAAAAGCGCCGAGGGTCAACACCGCGGCCGTTGCAAGAGCCCACCGGCCAGCACGGCCAACTGTCGTCATTGTCATTGTCATGAATTCCCACTTTCTCTACCGAAACGGTATTCAGCGGAAATGTTCATAGTCATACCCCCCATAAACACCCCCGGGTGGACCACCCACCTGGCCGGAACATTAGGTAGCCAACCCACGACTTCGGCCGTTTAAGTGTAAAAACTCCCTGAATTGTTGCTGTTAGTCCATCGGGTTCCCGGTTTTTCGGGTTCTTGCTGCGCCACTTACGCCTTCGCATAGCAATAACGGGCTGCGGGCTTACGGGGTATTCAGCTGCCAGCGAATGGCGGGGTCCGCGAGAGGCTGGCATGCGAATTCGGTCGCCAAACCCCCTCCCGGACGTGGTCCCCGGGTGGCCGATGGATCAAGCCGGCGCCGGCGTTCGTCGCGATGGATCCCCCGGTAGGTGGCCGAAGCCGCCCTCGACACGCCCGACACGCCGCGAGGTGCGAAGTCAATGGCATGAATGTCCGGTCCCATCCCGAAGTCCACCGCCGTGCCCACGGCGCGGCGTCCCATCCGGCCGGCGAGAAGAAGCAAAAGGCTAGTTCAGAGTGGTTTTTCGGGTCGCGCCGCCGGGGATCGCGCTTCACCCCGGGAGGGCAGACCGATCGTGGCTGACTCGGGTAGATGGCGCGCGCCCGGACCCCATACGCTGGGCATTTGTAGCCGGAAACGGGGGGGTGGGGTTAGATTTCGTCAGACGGCGTGGGTACGGTCGTCGTCTCTGGCCGAAGTACCTGGCCGGGACAAGGAAAACATCGACGTTGTCGATGATGACGAGACGGAGGAATCGTGGCCCTTCCCCAGTTGACCGACGAGCAGCGCGCCGCCGCGTTGGAGAAGGCGGCGGCCGCGCGTCGGGCCCGAGCGGAGCTCAAGGACCGGCTCAAGCGTGGCGGCACCAATCTCAAGCAGGTGCTCAAGGACGCCGAGACCGACGAGGTCCTTGGCAAGATGAAGGTGTCTGCGCTGCTGGAGGCGTTGCCGAAGGTCGGCAAGGTCAAGGCGCAGGAGATCATGACCGAGCTGGAGATCGCCCCCACGCGCCGGCTGCGTGGCCTGGGCGACCGGCAGCGCAAGGCGCTGCTGGAGAAGTTCGACTTCTCCTGACCCGGCAGTGAATACCGGTGGAGGGCCGGGCAGCGGGCACGCGGGACGCGTCGTGGTGCTGTCCGGCCCATCCGCGGTCGGTAAGTCGAGCGTGGTCCGGTGCCTGCGAGAGCGGGTTCCGGACCTGTATTTCAGTGTGTCGGCCACCACCCGGGCACCCAGGCCGGGGGAGGTGGACGGCGTCGACTACCGATTTGTTACGCCGGCGGAGTTTGACCGGCTGGTTGAGCAAAATGAGCTCCTGGAGTGGGCCGACATTCACGGCGGGCTGCAGCGGTCAGGTACTCCGGCGGCCCCCGTCCTAGCCGCCACCCGCTCCGGCCGGCCCGTTCTGATCGAGGTCGACCTGGCCGGGGCCCGGGCCATCAAGAAGGCCCTGCCGGAGGCGGTCACGGTGTTTCTGGCCCCGCCGGATTGGGAGACGCTGCAGGCCAGACTGGCCGGCCGCGGCACCGAATCCGCGGACGTCATGCAACGCCGGTTGGCCACCGCACGCACCGAGTTGGCGGCACAAGGAGACTTCGACGCGGTCGTGGTCAACGGTCGATTGGAAACCGCCTGCTCAGAATTGGTATCCTTGCTGGTGGATACCGCATCGGGCGCGGTCTGATTTGCCCGGACGACAACCAGCAGGCGCGACCCGCCCCCAGCCAAAGAGCTTCAGGAGATTGTCTTAAGTGAGTACCTCGCAGACCGACTCGGCCGTGGTGACCGACGCCGACGAGTTCGACCCGGCGTTGATCGGCGGTTACGACACGCCCCTCGGTATCACCAACCCGCCCATCGACGAGCTGTTGCAGCGGGCGTCGAGCAAGTACGCGCTGGTGATCTACGCGGCCAAGCGGGCGCGGCAGATCAACGACTACTACAACCAGCTCGGCGAGGGCATCCTCGAATACGTCGGACCGCTGGTCGAGCCCGGCCTGCAGGAGAAGCCGCTGTCGATCGCGCTGCGTGAGATCCACGCCGACCTGCTCGAATACACCGAAGGCGAGTAGCCGGAGCCGGGCAGGACGGGTCATGCCGGTGGGCCAGAAACGGGTCGTCGTCGGTGTCTCCGGAGGCATCGCCGCATACAAGGCGTGCACCGTGGTCCGCCAGCTGGCCGAGGCCGGCCATTCGGTTCGCGTCGTCCCGACGGAGGGCGCCCTGCGGTTCGTCGGGGCAGCCACCTTCGAGGCGCTGTCCGGCCAGCCGGTGCACACCGGGGTCTTCGACGACGTCCCCGGCGTACCCCATGTGGCCATCGGTCAGCAGGCTGACTTGGTGGTAGTAGCCCCGGCCACCGCCGACCTCTTGGCCCGTGCGGTTGCCGGCCGCGCCGACGACCTGCTGACCGCCACCCTGCTCACCGCCCGATGCCCGGTGCTGTTCGCCCCGGCCATGCACACCGAGATGTGGCAGCATCCGGCCACCGTCGCCAATGTGACGACGCTGCGGGAACGCGGCGCGGTCGTCCTGGAGCCCGCATCGGGCCGACTGACCGGCACCGACACCGGCCCCGGCCGGCTGCCCGAGGCCGAGGAGATCAACACCTTCGCGTCGCTGCTGCTGGAGCGGGCCGATGCGTTGCCCTACGACCTGGCCGGGCAGAAGGTGCTGGTGACCGCGGGGGGCACTCGCGAGCCGATCGACCCCGTCCGCTTCATCGGCAACCGCAGTTCGGGCAAGCAGGGCTACGCGGTGGCCCGGGTGGCCGCCCAGCGCGGCGCCGAGGTCACCCTGATCGCCGCGCACACCGCGGGCCTGATCGATCCGGCCGGGGTCCACGTGGTGCACGTCAGCTCCGCCCAGCAGCTCCATGACGCGGTGTCCAAGCACGCCCCCGAGGCGCACGTGCTGGTGATGGCTGCTGCCGTCGCCGACTTCCGCCCGGTGCGGGTGGCGCAGGCCAAGATCAAGAAGGGCCCCGACAGTGCGGGGGAGCCGACCATAGAACTGGTCCGCAACGATGACGTGCTGGCCGGCGCGGTACGTGCCCGCGCCGACGGGCAGCTGCCCAATATGCGGGCCATTGTCGGCTTCGCGGCGGAGACCGGCGACGAGAACGGCGACGTGCTGTTCCACGCCCGGGCAAAGCTGCGCCGCAAGGGATGTGACCTGTTGGTGGTCAACGCGGTCGGGGACGGCCGGGCATTCGAGGTCGACCACAACGACGGGTGGCTGCTGGCTGCGGACGGAACGGAGTCCGCCCTGGAGTCGGGCTCCAAGACGTTGATGGCCAGCCGCATTGTGGACGCGGTCGTGGCGTTCCTCGGCGGCAGCCGCGACTGACGCGCCCCACCACCGCAGGGCTGTCGGACCGTTGACCCCGCGTCCCTCCTGAGCTAACTTTCGAGCCGTAAGTTAGTCGAGAGGGGCCGGGCATGGACGATCGACGCTACGTGGTGATCGGCGGTGGCCTGGCTGGACTGGCCGCGGCGGTCTGGTTGGCCGAGGCGGGTAAGAAGGTCACGCTGCTGGAGCGGCGCGGCCGGCTCGGCGGGCGCACCCAGGCGATGCAGGTGCCGGGCATCGCGGACCTCGCGGACAACGGCCAGCACGTGATCGCCAGCGGATACGACCACCTGTTTCGCTACCTGACCAGCGTCGGGACCCGGTCGATGGTCGAGTTTCCGACCGGCGGAACGCTGCGCTGGCCCGGCGGGGCCACCACCACCCTGGTGACTCGCGGACTGGGCGCGGTGCGAACGCTGTTCGGGCCGCACCCCGACGCGAGCCTGCTCGACCGGCTGCGGACCGCTGCTGCGACGGTGCGCCTGGCGGGCGAGGCGCTGTTTCAACCCGCCGACTTGCCCGATCTCAGCACCGACCAGTGGCTCCGACGCGTCGGGATGCCCGCCCGGGCCCGCGAGGCGGTGTGGGACTGGCTCGCGCTCGGAATCGCCGCCGAGCCGGTGGACCGCGGTTCGGCCAAAGTCTTCGCCGATGTTCTGGCGACCGGCATCCGACTCGGGCTGCGCCACCGCAGTGCGGTGACGATCGGTTATCCCACCACCGATCTCGACACGCTCTATATCTCCGGCGCGCTCGCCGTTTTCGACCGGCTCGGCGTCGACGTGCGCTACCGCGCAGTGGCCCGGCGAATCGTTGTGGAGGACAACGCCGTTCGCGCCGTGCAGTTGGCGGACGGCACCGAAGTGGCGGCGGATGCGGTGGTGTGCGCGGTGCCGAACTCGAATATCGCCGGCTTGCTCGACGATCTGCCCGAGCATGCCGAAATTTACGCGGCTGCAGAAAAATTGCATTACACACCGATCGTGAGCACCAACCTCTACCTGGACCGGCCGCTGGGCACCGAAGCGGCGATGGAGTCGGTGATCGGCGGCACCGGCGTCATCGACGAGGTGTTCGACCGGCAGCGGATGCAGCGCCGCGATCCAAACGGCGCCTGGCTGTATTGCCTGACCACCAGCGGCGCCTACGAGCAGATTCACCGGTCCAACGAGCAGATCGTGGCCGAGCAGATGGAGATGCTACGCCGCTACTATCCGGCCGCGGCCGAGGCGAATGTCGTTGCTGCACAGGTGGTCAAAATGCCCAAAGCCACCTTCTCGCAGGTGGTGGGCACCGATGGGCTGCGCCCGGATCAGCGCACCTCGGTGCCCAGCCTGGTGCTCGCCGGCGACTGGACCCGTACCGATTGGTCGGCGACCATGGAGAGCGCCGCGCAGAGTGCGGCCCGCGCCGTGGAGTTGCTGCTCGAGCTGCCGGAATCCCCATGAGCGCGCGCCCGGAACCGAAGCGGCGGATGTCGGCACAAGCCCGGCGGATGCAACTGCTGGACCACGCCCGCGACATCGTCGCCGCCGAAGGTTTCGCCGCAGTGACCATCGAACGGGTGGCCCGCGCCGCGCAGGTGACCCGGACCGTCGTGTATCAGAACTTCGGCGATCTGGCCGGACTGATGACGGCGCTGCTCGACCGCGAATCGGCGATCGCGTTCGCCGGAATGCGCAGCGTGGACGGTCCGCTCGGAGACGACCCGGATGCGCTCGGCCGCGGCATCCTGGCCTATCTCCATGCGGCGCCCACCAGTTGGCGCATCATCCTCAGCCCGCCGGCCGGCGCCCCGCCGCAGTTGGGGGCCCGCACGGAAGCGGGTCGTCGCTATGCACGGACCATTGCCGCCGGGCGGCTGTCCCGGTTAGCGGGCCACCCGATCGACGCCGACGGTGTGACGATGCGGCTGTTGTTGTCCGCATTGGAAGAGCTGGCGCTGCTCCATCTCACCGACCCGCGGGCACACCCGGACGAATTGGTACTGAGTTATCTGCGGTCACTGGTCGGCTGGGCGGTCCGGGTCGAGACGGCGACGCCGGCGCCAGGACGGTAGAGTAGGCGCTCGCAGGGCCGAGTCGTTCGGGATTCTCGTCGTGGGGGATGTTGTCGAGAATTGGACGCGGGGGCAGCGCAACCAGCAACCGCCCCGTGGCACGGGGGGTGGGCAGCGGGCTGCCAGGCTCTCCCGAGGACCGCACGGCTATATTAGCCCGAGCTAACTTTTGGATCGATTACCCGGAAGGCGACATTGTGAGCGAAAAGGGACGGCTGTTCACCAGTGAGTCGGTGACGGAGGGCCACCCCGACAAGATCTGTGACGCCATCAGCGACTCGGTGCTCGACGCACTGCTCGCCGATGACCCTCGTTCACGTGTTGCGGTGGAAACCCTGGTCACCACCGGCCAGGTGCACGTGGTCGGTGAGGTGACGACCAGCGCCCGCGAGGCGTTCGCCAACATCACCAACACCGTGCGCGAGCGCATCCTGGAGATCGGCTACGACTCGTCGGACAAGGGCTTCGACGGTGTGACCTGCGGGGTCAACATCGGGATCGGCGCACAGTCGCCCGATATCGCCCAGGGCGTCGACACCGCCCACGAAGCCCGCGTCGAGGGCGCGGCCGACCCGCTGGACTCCCAGGGCGCCGGCGACCAGGGCCTGATGTTCGGCTACGCGATCGCCGACACCCCGGAGCTGATGCCGCTGCCGATCGCACTGGCGCACCGGCTGTCGCGCCGCCTGACCGAGGTCCGCAAGAACGGCACGCTGCCCTACCTGCGTCCGGACGGCAAGACCCAGGTCACCATCGAGTACGAGGACGACGTCCCGACCCGGCTGGACACCGTGGTGATCTCCACCCAGCACGCCGACGGGATTGACCTGGTCAAGACCCTGGACCCCGATCTCCGGGAGCATGTGATCTCCACCGTGCTCGCCGAGCTCGGCCACGAGACCCTGGACTCCTCGTCGACCCGTGTGCTGATCAACCCGACCGGCAAGTTCGTCGTCGGCGGGCCGATGGGTGACGCCGGCCTGACCGGCCGCAAGATCATCGTCGACACCTACGGCGGCTGGGCCCGCCACGGCGGCGGCGCCTTCTCCGGCAAGGACCCGTCAAAGGTCGACCGCTCGGCCGCGTACGCGATGCGCTGGGTGGCCAAGAACATCGTCGCCGCCGGCCTGGCGCAGCGCGTCGAGGTTCAGGTGGCCTACGCCATCGGCAAGGCCGCGCCGGTCGGTCTGTTCATCGAGACCTTCGGCACCGCCACCGTCGACCCGGTCAAGATCGAGAAGATCGTGCCCGAGGTCTTCGACCTGCGTCCGGGCGCGATCGTGCGTGACCTGGACCTGCTGCGCCCGATCTACGCACCGACCGCAGCGTACGGTCACTTCGGCCGCACCGACATCGACCTGCCGTGGGAGCAGCTGGACAAGGTCGACGACCTCAAGCGCGCCATCTAATTTTGCCGAGCAGACGCATAGGCCCCCATTTCCGGCCGGATTTGGGGGCTTTTGCGTCTGCTCGCGCAGTAAAACTCAGGCGGTGAACCGGTAGTCGTCGAGATCGAACCGTCGGCTGCGCCAGTAGGCCTCCACGGTGGTGGTGGGCCGCAGCGGAACATCACCGTTTTTGTCGAAGTAATAGCTGTTGGCCGACTTGCAGCTGTCCTGCCAGAACACCTGCCGGTGCCGTTTGCTCATCATCTCGTCGAAGTAGCGGGCGTTGGCGGCCTCGGAGATCTCGATACGGGTCGCGCCGCGGCCGCGGGCGCGCTTCAGGCATCGCACGATGTGGTGGGTCTGTGCTTCGACCAGCGCGAAGTACGACGACCCGACGTAGCCGTAGGGGCCGAACACGCTGAACATGTTCGGGAATCCGGGAATGCTGACGCCCTCGTAGGCCTGAAGTCGGTGCTCGTCCCAGAACTGGCTCAGGGTCTGCCCGCCGGCCCCGGTGACGGCGAATGTCGGAATGTTGTCGCTGTCCATCACCTTGAACCCGGTGGCCAGGATCAGCACGTCGGCCTCGTGAGCCGTGCCGTCGGCGGTGACCACGCCGGTGGGGGTGATCCGTTCGATCGGATCGACCACGAGCTGCACGTTGTCGCGGTTGAACGTCGACAGGTAGGTGTTGTGGAAACCCGGGCGCTTGCAGCCGACCGCGTAGCGCGGTGTGAGCTGCTTACGCACGACGGGATCGTGCACCTCCCTGCGCAGATACGCCCGACCGGCCGACTCCATCCGCTTGGCCAGCGGAAACACCGTGAAGTACTGCGCCGCGATCGGGAAGGTCGCCTCGACGAAGGCCTGGCTGGCCAGCCGCTGCAGTGCTTTGCCGCCGGGAAGCCGCATCGCCCAGCGCATCGGAGCGGCCAGCGGCACATCGAACTTCGGGAAACACCAGATCGGCGTCCGCTGAAAAACGGTGAGCGAGGAGACAATCGGCGCGATCTCCGGGATCACCTGCACCGCAGAGGCTCCGGTGCCGATCACCGCCACTCGTTTGCCGGTCAGGTCCTGCGAGTGGTCCCAGCGCGCGGTGTGGATCGTCACTCCGGCGAACGTATCGACGCCGGCGATGTCGGGCAGGTTCGGCGTGGTCAGCACGCCGCTGGCATTGATCAGATACCGCGCGGTCACAGGACCGCCCGGATCGGTCTGCACCCGCCACCAGCCGCGTTCCTCGTCGAACTCCGCCGAAAGCACCTTGGTGCCGAACCGGATTCGCGAGCGCAGGTCGTACTTGTCGACGCAGTGCTCGGCGTAGGCCTTCAGTTCCCGGCCGGGTGCATACGTGCGCGACCAGTCCGGGCTCTGCTCGAACGAGAACTGGTAGGAGAACGACGGAATATCCACTGCGATACCGGGATAGGTGTTCCAATGCCAGGTGCCGCCCACCCCGTCGCCGGCTTCGATGATCGAGAAGTCCGACATCCCGGCACGGTCGAGGTTGATCGCCGCCCCGATTCCGGAGAAGCCGGCTCCGACGATCAAAATCTCGTGGTCGGGTTGCTCGGTCACGCTCTGCTCCTCGTCGCTGGTATCGATCGAGGTCGACGGTAGCGCGCACGCCGAGGGATCGGGGTCGTGTTACGGCAAATCCTGCGGCCCCAGCCGCCACGGCGGATTCCGGCGGGCCTCGCCGGCATGAAACAGGCACAGCCGATGCCCGTCGGGATCATTCAGCCGGGCCTCTCGCCACAGCCACGGCATGTCGGTCGGTGGCTGGGTGAACTCAACCGAACCGCGCAACCGCTGGTATTGCTCGTCCAGGTCGTCGGCTTCGAAGTAGATCAGCACCTGCTCACCGGCCGCGACGTCGCTGACGCGCTCCACCGAAAAGGTGCTGTCCCCGGACGGGCATTCGAACCGTAGGTAGTCGTCCGTCTTGACGATCAGCCGCAGACCCAGCAGCAGGTAGAACCGCTCGGTGCGGTCCAGGTCGGTGCTGCCGACGGTGATCTGGTTCAGCCGCATCGCATCACGCCAGGGCGGCCCGCAAAGCGGCCAGCCCGCGATCGGCGGCCTCGGTGGCGGACGGGATCACGCCGGCGTAGCCGAGGTAACCGTGAATCTGGGTCTCGGCGTTGTGCACCTGCACCGGGACCCCGGCCGCGGCCAGCAACTCGCCGTAACGGATGCCGTCGTCGCGCAGCGGATCGTGGCCGGCGACGGCGATGTAGGCCGGTGGCAGGCCGGCCAGATTCTCAGCGCGTGCCGGGGCCAGCATCGCCGGCGGGTTGGTCAGGTCGAGGTGTCCGGCGTAGGCCAGCGTCAACGCCGCGATCGCGTCGCTGTCGATGATCGGTGCGTGGGCATTCTCGGTGAACGACGGCAAGCTGCCGTCGTACGTGGTGGCCGGGTACCACAGCAGCTGGAAGGCGATTGCCGGTCCACCGGCGTCACGGGCCAGCTGGGACACCACCGCGGCCAGATTGCCACCGGCCGAGTCCCCGGCCACCGCCAGCCGGCCCGGATCCACCCCCAGTTCGGCGGCGTGTGCCGACACCCACTCGGTGGCCGCCAACGCGTCCTCGACAGCGGCCGGAAACGGATGCTCGGGGGCCAGCCGGTAGTCCACCGACACCACCACCGCACCCGCATCGACGGCATGCATGCGGGCGGTGCCGTCGTGGGTGTCGAGGTCGCCGGCGACGAAGCCGCCGCCGTGGAAGAACACCACCACGGGCGCGGCACCGGATTCGGTGCCCGCCGGCCGGTAGATGCGTATCGGCAGTGCGCCGCCCGGTCCGTCGATCACCCGGTCCTCGCTGGGCAGTTCCGGGTGTATGGGGCGATGTGGCAGGTCACGCATCGCGCGACGCGCCGCTTCGGCGCCGTCGTCGAGTGTCAGTCGGAACGGGATGGCGTCCAGTACCTTCAGCACTATGGGGTCGATTGCTGGCATAGAAACACCGTACGCAACCCGACGAGTCTTCACTGCCTGGGCTGCGGCGGGATGGCTCGGAGTGGCTTACGGCATCTTCCTGACGGTGGTGGCGTTGCGCTCGGGGCCGGGAGAGGCGCTGACCGGACAATGGGTCGGGCAGCCGGCGTTCAAGGCGGCGATGGCGGTGCTGTTGGTATTCGCCGCGGCCGCCCACCCGATCCTGCGGGAGGCGCGCTGGCTGATCCCGGCCCTGATCTTCTCGGCGACCGGCGACTGGCTGTTGGCCATCCCGTGGTGGGAACCGTCCTTCGTCGCGGGTCTGGCCGCGTTCCTGGTGGCGCACCTGTGCTTTCTCGGCGCGCTGCTGCCACTGGCGGTGGTGTCGCGCGGCCGGCTGATCGGGGCGGGCCTGGTCGGGGTGAGCTGCCTGGTGCTGTTGGCATGGTTCTGGCCGGGCATGGTGCGTGAGGGCATGACCGTGCCGGTGACGGTGTATGTCTTGGTGCTCGGCGCGATGGTGTGCGCCGCGCTGCTGGCCAAGCTGCCCACGCCCTGGACCGCGATCGGCGCGGTGTGCTTCGCGGTGTCGGACGCCATGATCGGAGCCAGCCAGTTCGTCTTGGGCAATGAACTGCTGGCGGTGCCGATCTGGTGGGCCTATGCGGCGGCACAGCTGCTGATCACGGCCGGGTTCTTCTTCGGCCGGTCCACCGGCACCGAACAGGCGGCGGCGGACTGAGGTCCGCCCGCCGGTCAATGCCGGTGGCCTCCGGTCCCGGGGCGCAGTCGTTCCGGGTCGAAGGCGGGCAGTCGGTGGCGGTGCGGCGCGGTCATGTGGTGGCTTGCCAGCGCATCGCCGTGGCCCGAGGCGATGTCGCCGATGCTGAACAGCGACTCGCCGCCGGGGTCGAAGTAGGAGCTGTGGCCGGTCATCGGCAACGTCACGCCACGGGTTTCGGCTTTGAATCGAACGGACCCGTAACCGTCGGCGGCCGGGTCGACGCCCAGGCCAACTGTCGCCGAGGTTCCGGGCAGCGGCAGTTGCGGCTCGCCACTGAAACCGGTGATCGGATCCGAGGATGCCGCCCCCGCGTACACGTGTCCTCCGGCGGGCAGGTGAAAGTCGTTGGCGCTGTGGGCTAGGTCGGTTCCCGGTGAGCCCACGAGCACCACGTCGTCAGCGCGTAACCCCGATGACGCCGCGGCGTCAGCCACCGCGGTCGAGCCGTAGGAATGGCCGATCACGGTGACGTGTGAGGAACCGATGTGCGACGCAGCCAGGGCGCTGATGTCGGCGGCCAGGAGCCGGCCCCCGGCCCGGGCGGCGGCCGGTTGCGTCACCGTCCGGTCGAGCAGGCTGTCCGGCGCGCGATACCCCATCCACATGATCACCGAATTGGTGCGGTCCGGATCAGACCGGACCACTTCCCGATACACAGTGCGCCCGTCCGGGTGCGACAGGTAGCCGTCGCGGACGCTGCTGCGTGCGCCGGGCACTAAGACGGTGACGTTGTCGGCGGCGTCCGGATCGCCGATTGCGATCGCGGCGCGCCCGCGCCCGCCGAACGCCGCCGGTTCGTAGGTGAGCAGCAGCACCGGGTCCGCGCCGTCACCGGAGTTGACCGCGAGCCCGTCGCGGACCCGCAGCGCGTTCTGGTAGCGCACCATCTCGGCGGCGCTGATCGCCGAGGTGGCGTCGGCCACTCGGCGAATGTCGTCGGCCAGCGCCTGCCGGTTGATCCGGTCGCGCAGCCGGGCCGGGACGCCGTAACCGGCACCGGCCGACCGCAACAGCCTCGTCTGGAGCCGGTTGTCGGCGACCGCGTCGGCGATCACCCGGTAGATCTCCCGGGCCTTGGCGGCCAGGAAGAGCTGGAACTGGCGGGCGCCCGCCGGGGTGTCCCACACCGGTTCCCGGTGATCGGCCAGCGCGTCACGGATCTCGCCGTGGATCGCGTCGAGGTGTCGGCGGCTCGCGCGGGCGTGGTCGGCGGCGTCGCGGACCGTGGCACCCAGCACACCATCGGCCGCTCCCGCAATCTGCATCCGTGAGACGAGGTCCGCCTCACGGCCTCGGGCCGCGACCGCGTGGGTCCCGCACTGTTCGGGCATACCGCAGCAAGGTAATTCAGCGCAGCCGGGAGCGTGCTCGCCGATGCACAGCCCGCGTCGCCTGTGGTCCGCCGTCTGCCGGGGGCGGCGGCGTCTGCTAGACCTGCGGGGTGAGCGTCGACAGCGAACCCGGCGAGCCCGGGGAACCGGGCGAACCCATCGCCCGGGTGCTGCCGATGCTCTCGGTGCCGCACCTGGACCGTGAGTTCGACTATCTGGTCACACCAGAGCAGTCCGAGGAAGCGAAGCCCGGGGCGCGGGTGCGGGTGCGCTTCCACGGCCGGCTGGTCGATGCCTTCGTCTGGGAGCGCCGCGCCGACACCGACCATGTCGGCCGGCTGGGCCGGCTGGAGCGGGTCGTCTCGGCCGAGCCGGTGCTCACCGGCGAGGTCCGTCGGCTGGTGGAGGCGGTGGCGGCGCGCTACGCCGGCAGCCGGCCCGACGTACTGCGGCTGGCGGTGCCGCCGCGGCACGCCCGGGTGGAACGCGAAGCGACGACGCCACCCCTACCGCCCCCGAACGAGCTTGTCGCCCCGGTCGATCCCGCGGGCTGGCAGCGGTACGGGGCGGGCGGATCGTTCCTGGCCGCGCTGGGCGAAGGCCGGGCCGCGCGCGCAGTGTGGCAGGTGCTGCCCGGGGATACCTGGACTGACCGGTTCGTCGACGCCGCCGCCCAGACGATCCGCGCCGGCCGCACCGCCCTGGCGATCGTGCCCGACCAGCGGGATGTCGACGCGCTGCACCGTGCCGCGACGTCCCGGATCGACGAGTCGGCGGTGGTGGCGCTGTCGGCGGGCCTGGGTCCGGCCACCCGTTATCGGCGCTGGCTGTCGGTGCTGCGCGGCGGGGCACGGCTGGTGATCGGCACCCGCAGTGCGGTGTTCGCCCCGCTGGCCGATCTGGGGCTGGTGATGGTCTGGGACGACGGCGACGACTCGCTCGCGGAGCCGCGGGCGCCCTATCCGCATGCCCGCGAGGTGGCGATGCTGCGGGCGCACCTGGCGGGTTGCGCCGCCCTCGTCGGCGGGTTCGCCCGCACCGCCGAGGCGCACGCCCTGGTGGGCAGCGGTTGGGCGCACGACGTGGTGGCACCGCGGGCGGTGTTGCGCACCGCCGCGCCGCGGGTGGTGGCCCTCGACGACACCGGATATGCCGAGGAGCGCGACGCCGCGGCGCGCAGTGCCCGAGTGCCGACGGTCGCCCTGCAGAGCGCGCGCAGCGCACTGGCGGCCGGAGCGCCGGTACTGGTGCAGGTGCCCAGGCGTGGTTACGTGCCGTCGCTGGCCTGCGGTCGCTGCCGAACGATCGCCCGCTGCCGGCACTGCACCGGACCGTTGTCCTTGCCGGAGCGCGGTGGTGCGGCACTGTGCCGGTGGTGCGGCCGGGTCGATCCGGCCCTGCGGTGTGCGCGTTGCGGCTCGGATGCCGTGCGTGCGGTGGTCATCGGTGCCCGGCGCACCGCCGAGGAACTCGGCCGCGCCTTCCCGGGCACCCCGGTCGTCACCTCGGCCGGTGACACCATCGTCGACCGCATCGACGACGGCGCAGCCCTGGTGATCGCCACGCCCGGCGCCGAACCGGTCGCCCCACACGGCTACGGTGCGGCGCTACTGCTGGACAGTTGGGCGCTGCTGGGCCGTCAGGATCTGCGCGCCGCCGAGGACACCCTGCGCCGCTGGATGGCCGCGGCGGCCTTGGTACGCGACCGCGGCTCCGGCGGGCTGGTGACGGTGGTCGCCGAATCGTCGATTCCGACGGTGCAGGCCCTCATCCGGTGGGATCCGGTCGGCCACGCCGACACCGAGTTGGCCACCCGCGCGGAGGTGGGGCTGCCGCCCGCGGTGCACATCGCGGCCCTCGACGGTGACCCGGAATCGGTGACGACCCTGCTGGAGCAGGCGAGGCTGCCCGACGGCGTCGACCTGCTCGGGCCGGTGCCGCTGCCGCCGGGGGTGCGGCGGCCGGCCGGTGTCCCCGACGAGCTGAATGTCATCCGGATGCTGGTTCGGGTGGGCCGCGATCACGGCCTGGCGCTGGCCTCGGCGCTGCGCCACGGCATCGGGGTGCTCAGTGCGCGTGGGTCGCACCACCCGGTGCGGGTGCAGATCGACCCGCTGCACGTCGGTTAGCCGTCAGCCGGGCCCGACTGCGGGAGCCGGGAGCCGAATACCGCGGCCTGGGTACGGCGATGCATGTCCAGCTTGGCCAACAAACGCGACACGTAGTTCTTGACGGTTTTCTCGGCCAAGTACATGCGCTCGGCGATCTGCTTGTTCGTCAAACCCTCGGCCAACAGAGCCAGCAGTACTCGTTCTTGTTCGGTGAGCTTCGACAGGGGGTCGGGTGCCTCTGTGCCTTTGCGAAGTCTGTCCATCAGCACCGCCGCGGCGTGATTGTCCAGCATGGAACATCCGGCGCCGACGTCCTTGATGGATCGTGCCAACTGCATACCTCGGATGTCTTTGACGACGTATCCGCTGGCGCCGGCCAGGATCGCGTTGAGAGTCGCCTCGTCGGAGCTGTCCGAGGTCAGCATGAGACAACGCAGATTCGGTACCCGGGAAAGCAGGTCACGGCACAGCTCGATGCCGTTGCCGTCGGGAAGTCGCACGTCTAACACCGCGACATCGGGCTGCAGTGCGGGGATCCGCGCGACCGCTTCACGAACCGACTCTGCTTCACCGACGACTACCAGCTCAGGGTCGGAACTGAGCAGCGAGATCAGACCGCGTCGGACCACCTCATGATCATCGACCAAGAAGACCTTCAGCGGGCGCCCTGCGGTAACCGGTTGAGCGTCAAGGGAACTCATAACCACCGCCTCCGATCACATATCATTACGGTACATCCGGCGGCTTCCAGGACCGCCCGGCCGGCGGGCCCCAACAGAACATCCAACGGGCCGGGGCGTCGCGGGTCCAGCACCACCAGTTGGATCGGTACGGCGTTTCGTTGCAGGTGCTCCAGATAGTTGAGCATGCCGTTGTGGTCACTGACCAGCTCCACATTCAGATCCGGATGCTTTTTTCGCCAGTGCGCGACCCGGCGTTCGAGCTCTGTGGCCAGCCGCTGGTCTGATGGGGTGGCGGTGTCGTTCGGCCGGGCAGGTCGGGGCTGGTGCCGGGTGAAGACCCGCAGGGGCGAGGCACGAAGCCGTGCCTCGGCCACGCTGAGTTCGAGAACGCAGTCGGTCGCCGACGAGCCGTCCACGACGGCGAGCACCAGGCCGGTTCTACCCGTTGCGGAGTTGCCGGTCCGCGGCACGATCGCAACCGGACAATGTGCCGCGGTCGCCACTGCAGACGCAGTGGATCCGATGCGTCCCCGCAACGCGTGATGGAATCCGATGGAGCCGACGCAGACCACGGCCGCCGCTCGAGAAGCCTCCGCGAGCGCGGCCACCGGGCGGCGATGGACAATCTCGGCCTCCACCGTGACCGGTTTCCCCAGCGATTTGATCGTCCTGGCTGCGTTGCGGATCGTCTTCTCGGCGGACGCATCCTCAGGGTCTGTGCTGGTGTCATCGACTGCGCACAGCAGCCGCAGGGGGACGTCGCGATCGACGGCTTCGTCGACGGCCCACAGGGCGGCCTGCGTTGCCGCGCGTGAGCCGTCGACACCGACCACAACGCTTGCGGCGGTGGATAACTCGGACACGACGGCTCCTATCTACCGTGAATCGACAGGACGTCATCGAGCGGACGACGCCGGGTGCGGGGCGCTGGTTCTTCGGTGGCGGGCGCGTGTCCGACCCGGACCAGGATCTGCGGAACGGCGTTGCGACCCACCAGCGTCTCGACGATTTCTCTGGCGACCTGTACTTCGGTGAGGTGGGTCAGCGGGCAGGTGGCCAGGGCGGCCATGGTGCATTCCAGCAGTAGCGCGGAGAGGCACTCACCGGTGGCCAATGCGTCGGCGCGGGAATCGGACTCGGTGGACAGCACCACAATCGTCGCCTGGTCCTGGCCTATCTCGGCCCGCCGGTCAGGGTGGTCGAGGGTGGGAGTGGGAAACCTGCGCCCGACATCGACCCTGCCGGCCTCGGTGGCTGAAGCCAACGAACTGTACGGGACGCCCGTGGAGGCCTCGAACGGCACTGTCCATCGGTGCAATTCGGCGTGGTAGAGGGAATCGTAGAGACGCAGCGACTCGGTGAATTGTGATGCCTGCGCCAGCCGCGGGCGCACACGATCCGGGAGTACGTCGAAGAGCACCCCGTAGTGAGCGAGGCGGTTGCGCAGGATGGGTTCGAATGATTCCCAGTTCGGTGGAGGTGCAAACGGTAGTCGGTCACTGCGCCGTACCCAGATCACGTCCGCACGGCAGCGATGGCCGTCCGTGACGTAGCCCATCCGGTCGAATCGGATCGATGCGAGATGGTTGGGATCGTTCGGATTGGGAAATCGGTCGACGTTGGCGTGCAGGCCCGCCGAGGCCGTAGCCGCCCGAAGGTGATCCAGCGCCGCGCCACAACCGATGACCGCTTCACGTCCGGCACGGTCGGACGGCAGTACCCGGCTCGGGTCGAGGAACAACTGCAGCTCGTCGGTCTCAACCACCCACCGCCACGGCTGGATATTGTGCAGAGAGGGGGCACGGCACGCCGCGCGTACGGCATCCCGGATCACGTCGATCTCCACCCGCTCGGTAGCCATCTCGACCTCCGATCTCTACCTGAATTCCATGGTTCTGCGGCATCCCACCTGGGTGTTAGGGCCGTTGGTCCTCTGGGGCCCGGCGTTGGGCCCCCGGGCAGCGTCGAATTCTCTGCCGTCGAGGCGCTCAATCGCCGGCGCGAGTGGCTGTGAGTCGGCAGTGCGCCTGCTGGGCCGCCGCGGTGCTTGATCGAAAGATATTGATCAGCACTGTTATTCGATAGCTGATGCGCTGCGGACGGCAATGGCCGGAGCAACCAATAACCGGCCGGTTGACGGATCTTGTCGGGCACACCGCAGCGGGGGATGATAGGCACGTGGATTCACGGGGTGCCAGCCCCGCCGCGTTGTTCGACACGGCTGCCCTGCACCGCCTCGTCGATGTGCTGATCGAGCGCGGTTATCGCGTGGTGGGTCCCACATTGCGGGACAGTGCGATAGTGCTGGCCGAACTCGATTCGGCCGACGACCTCCCGCGCGGGTGGGGTGTCGAAGTGGCGCCCGGCCATTATCGGGTCCGTCGCCGTAACGATCAGGCGGTATTCGGGCACTCCGCCGGGGCCCAGTCCTGGAAGCAGTTCCTGCATCCGCCGCGGCGGCGATTGTGGTCGGCCAGTCGCGATGGTGTCAGCGAACCCGAGGAGCAGCCTCCGCGCTACGCGTTCCTAGGGGTCCGCGGATGCGACCTGGCCGCGATCGCCACGTTCGACCGTGTGCTCGGTCGTGCGGAGTACCCCGACAACTCCTATACCCGTCGCCGTCGGCAGATCTTCGTGGTCGCGGTGAACTGCACGGAACCCGGCGGCCTGTGTTTCTGCGCATCGATGGGCACCGGCCCGGCGGTGGGGCCGGGCTATGACCTCGCGCTCACCGAGCGCCTCGACGGAGACACTCCCCGCTATCTGGTGGAAGTCGGTAGCGCGGACGGAGCCGACGTGCTCGCGGCGATACCCCGGCGCAGCGCCAGCAGCGCGGAGATCGATGCCGCCCGTGCCGAAGTCGATGCCGCTGTGCACAAGATGGGCCGGGCGATGCCCGATACCGACATGCCGAACCTGCTGGTCGCCTCCCGCGAGTCACCGCAATGGGAGGAGGTGGCAAGCCGCTGCCTGACCTGCGGAAACTGCACGATGGTGTGTCCGACCTGTTTCTGTACCAGCACCGAAGACATCAGCGACCTCAGCGGCGACAACGCCGAACGCTGGCAGCACTGGGCGTCGTGCTTCGAGATCGACTTCTCCCACATCCACGGCGGCAGCGTCCGCCAATCCGGCGCATCGCGGTACCGGCAGTGGTTGACGCACAAGCTGGGCACCTGGCATGACCAGTTCGGGATGTCGGGCTGTGTCGGCTGCGGACGCTGCATCGCGTGGTGTCCCACCGGGATCGACATCACCGAAGAGATGAACAAGATGGCGCAGGCGGCTGATGATGACTGACCACGCCGCCGACATCTCGCCGGCCCATCGGCCGATGGCTCCGGTCCCGTACCGGGTTCGCAGCCGTGTCGTGGAAAGTCCGGAGTCGGCGACGCTGTGCCTGGAACCGATCGATCAGGCGTTGCGGGTGCCCCGGCCGGGGGAGTTCATGATGCTCTACGCGTTCGGTGTCGGCGAGGTGGCGATCTCGATCAGTGGTGATCCGACCGTCACCGACGGCTCGATCACCCACACCATCCGGGCGGTCGGAGCGGTCAGCCGGTCACTGCACGATTCCGAGCCCGGCAGTGTGGTTGGGGTGCGGGGGCCGTTCGGTACCACCTGGGGGCTGTCCGAGGCCGTCGGCCGGGACCTGGTGATGGTGGCCGGTGGGGTGGGGTTATGCCCGCTGCGCCCGGCGGTGCTGGGGGCGCTGGCGGAGCGGGGCCGCTACGGCAAGATCATGCTCATCGTGGGTGCCCGCTCACGAAAAGACTTCCTGTTCGCCGCCCAGCTCGGGGACTGGGCCGCGGACCCGCGAGTCGACGTTCATCTCATCGTCGACGCGCCCGCGTCGGGCTGGTCCGGCGAGGTCGGCCTGGTGACCGAGCCGTTGCGCCGGTTGACCCTCGACCCCGACCGGACCACCGCATTCCTGTGCGGCCCGGAGCCGATGTTGAGATTCGGAGCTGAGGTGTTGCTGACCAAAGGTGTTGCCGCCAAGAACATCCGGGTCTCATTGGAGCGCAATATGCAGTGCGGGATCGGCTGGTGCGGGCACTGCCAACTGGGACCGCTGCTGCTGTGCCGGGACGGGCCGGTGGTCGGGTACGACATTGCGGGCCCGCTGCTGGCGGTCAAGGAGCTGTAGATGAGCCAGACCAGGTTGGCGGTGTGGAAGTTCGCGTCCTGTGATGGATGCCAGCTGACGCTTCTGGACTGCGAAGACGAGCTGCTGACGCTCGCCGATCACGTTGAGATCGCGATGTTCGCCGAGGCATCCAGCACCATGGCCGCCGGGCCGTACGACGTGTCGCTGGTCGAAGGCTCGATCACCACCGCCGCCGATGTGCGGCGCATCCATGAGATCCGGGAGCAGTCCCAGGTGCTGGTCACCATCGGCGCCTGCGCGACCGCCGGGGGAGTGCAGGCACTGCGTAACTTTGCCGACGTCGCCGAATTCGCCTCGGTGGTCTATGCCAAGCCGGACTACATCGACACCCTGGCCACCTCCACGCCGGCGTCGGCCCACGTCACCGTCGACTACCAGCTGCAGGGGTGCCCGATCGATCGCGGTCAGCTGCTGGACACTCTGGCGGCGTTGCTGATCGGTCGCAAACCGCGGCTGCCCGCCAAGACGGTGTGCACCGAATGCAAGCTGCGCGGGGTGACCTGCGTGATCGTCGCCGACGGCATCCCGTGTCTGGGTCCGGTGACGCACGCCGGTTGCGGCGCGTTGTGTCCGCGGCATCATCGTGGCTGCTATGGCTGCTTCGGCCCGTCGGCGGCGCCGGCCACCGCCACGTTGATTCCGCTGCTACGCCGTGACGGAATGTCCGACGGCGACGTCGAACGGGTGTTTTCAACCTTCAACGTGGCCACGTTCGCCACCGAGCGGGGCACGTAGTGAACGCCGACTCCCGCACGATCAGCGTCGGCGCACTGACCCGTGTCGAAGGTGAAGGCGCCCTGCACATCCGGCTCGAGAATGGCGCGGTGCAATCGGTAGAACTCAACATCTATGAGCCGCCGCGATTCTTCGAGGCGTTTCTGCGGGGCCGCTCCTACACCGAACCCCCAGACCTGACTGCTCGAGTCTGCGGTATCTGCCCGGTCGCGTACCAGGTCAGCGCCTGCAATGCGATCGAGGCCGCCTGTGGCGTGGAGGTCGATCCAGACCTGGTCGCCCTGCGCCGGCTGCTGTACTGCGGTGAGTGGATCCACAGCCACGTCCTGCACATCTACCTGTTGCACGCACCGGATTTCCTCGGCTATCCCGACGCGATCGCCATGTCACGCGATCAGCGAGACGTAGTCGAGCGGGGACTGCGGCTGAAGAAGGCCGGCAACCACCTGATGGAGTTCATCGGCGGGCGAGCGATACACCCGGTCAATGTGCGGTTGGGCGGGTTCTATGCGGTGCCGACCCGAAATCAGTTCGCCCCGCTGGTCGACGAGCTGCGCGCAGCGCTGGACGATGCGCTGGCCACCGTCAGCTGGGTCGCCGGTTTCGACTTTCCTGATATCGACCTCGAACACGAGCTGCTGGCGCTGTGCCAGCAGGACCGATATCCCATCGAAAACGGCAGCATCGCGCGCAGTGCCGGACCGGTGTTTGCGGTGTCAGACTTCACCGATCACATCGTGGAGTCGCAGGTGCCGCACTCCACCGCGCTTCAGGCGACGCTGGACGGCGGGTGTTATCTGACTGGCCCGCTGGCCCGGTATTCGCTGAACTCCGCGGCCCTGTCGCCGATCGCTTCCCAGGCGGCTGCCGCTGCCGGATTGTCCGGCGAGTGTCGGAATCCGTTCCGCAGCATCATCGTCCGCTCTGTCGAAGTGGTTTACGCGATCGAGGAGGCGCTGCGGATCATTGACGGCTATCAGCGGCCGGCGCGGCCGTTCGTCGACGTGCCGGCCCGCGCGGGTGTGGGACACGGTGTCAGCGAGGCTCCCCGCGGCCTGCTGTATCACCGATACCGGATCGGAGCGGACGGACTGGTATCGGCGGCGACGATCATCCCGCCCACGTCCCAGAACCAGGCCGCTATCGAAGCCGACCTGGCCCGGGTGGTCAACGACAACTCGGGGTTGGACGATTCCGCCATGACCGACTTGTGCGAGCGGGTGATCCGCAGCTACGACCCGTGCATTTCCTGTTCGGCGCACTTTCTGACCTTGACCGTTGAGCGGACGTGAATTCCAGCATCGTTGTCATCGGGTTGGGCAATTCCTATCGGCGCGACGACGGCGTCGGTATCGTGGCCGCCTTGGCGCTGGCCCGGTCCGCCGGGCCCGCCGTGCGGGTAGTCACCGGTATCAGCGATTCGACGGGTCTGCTCGACGCCTGGGCGGGAGCAGCGCTGGCCGTGGTGATCGACGGCGCCGTCACGACCAAGGCAGCGCCCGGCCGGGTCCGTCGCTGTCGGGCAGATGAGCTGGTCGCCGGGCACGGGCGGACCAGTTCGCACAGCCTGGATCTGGCCGGTGCGTTTGCGCTGGGCCAGGCACTGGACCGGGTGCCCGATGCGCTGGTGGTGCTCACCGTCGAGATCGCGGACATCGGGTACGGGACGGGTCTGAGCCCGGCGGTCGCGGCCGCGGTGCCGAAGCTGGTCGCGATGGCAGCAGCCGAAATCGAGCGGCCTGACTACCTGCCCGGGCGCTGAGTTCCGGCGCGGTGGGCCTCGACGTAGCCGATCACGTCGGTCAGCGTCCGTAGCGATCGGTAGTCGGATTCGGGGATGCTGACGTGCAGCTGTTTGTCGATGCCGAGCAGGAAGTTCAGCCAGTCCATCGAATCGAGGTCGACCTGGTTGCGCAGCGGTTCGTCGTCACGGATATCGGCGGGGTCGATTTCGGGGGCGATGCGACTCAACACCGCCAAGACCACCTGTCGGGTATCGAGATCTGCTGTCATCGGTGCTCACCCCTCCAGAAGATCGGGCTGCTGGAGCAGCTCATTGATTGCGGCCAGGAACAAAGCGCCCCGGTGGCCGTCGCTGGCCCGGTGATCAGCGGCCAGGGTCGCCTGCACGGTGGTGGCGATCCGGATTCCTCCGTCGACCGCGCAAACCCGCTGGGCTGGTTTGCCGAACCCGACCAGCGCCACCTGCGGCGGGTAGATGACACCAAAGACCATGGCGACACCCCGGTCGCCGAGGTTGGTGACCGTGATGGTGGGGTCCGACATCTCCGAGCTGCGCAGCGAGCCGAGTCGAGCCCGCGCGACCAGGTCGGTGAGCTCATTCATCAGGTCGTTGAGTGGCTTGTTGGCAACGTCATGCAGTGCCGGGGCGACCAGGCCGCCGCCCCGCAGCGTGATCGCCATCCCGACGTGAACCGCGGTCGCGGCATGGAACTCGTCATCACGCCAGAAGCCGTTGAACTCGCCGAACCGCTGCGCCGCCAGTGCGACGGCCTTGACCTGCAGGATGGCCGGCAGCAACCGTTCGGTGATGGGCCGTTGCGCATTGCGCTCGGTCAGCCACGCGAGCGCAGTGTCCAGCACCACTTCGTCGGCGAGATAGTAGTGCGGGATCTCCCGCTTTGATCGGCTCATCGCCGCCCCGATGGACCGGCGGACCTGCGCGGCCCGGTCAGTGGTGGCCTGCTTGCCCGTTGGCGCTTGGGCAGACGCCGCAGCGTGTTCGACGTCGTGGATGGTGACGGCGCCTTGTGGACCGGTGCCGCGCAGGGTTTCAACGTCGATGCCGGTCGCGTCGGCCAGTCGGCGGGCCGCGGGCGACACCCAGCGGCGCCGATCGTGCGTCGGGTGTGTCTGACCTACCGGCGGCGGGGTGGGCGGCGCTGCGGGACCGGCGGCTGGGGTGACCGGGCCTGCTGGTTGTGCCGTTGCGGCCTCACCGGGTTCCAACAGCGTCGCCAGCGGCGCGCCGACCTGCACGGTCTCGCCGACTCCAACCATCAGCTCGCCGACCGTTCCCTCCTGCCAGCATTCGACTTCGACTGCGGCCTTGGTGGTCTCGACCACCGCGACCACCTGGCCGCGGGTCACTGTGTCGCCGGGCTTGATGAGCCATTCGTTGAGCGTGCCCTCGTCCATGTCGGAGCCCAATGCGGGCATCCGGAACGTGATCATGGCTGTTGTCCGAACAGGTTGCGGACCGCGCTGACCACCTGCGCTGATTGTGGCAGCGCGGCCTGCTCGAGATGCCGCGAATACGGGATCGGGACTTCGGCGCTGCAGATCCGGGCAATCGGCGCGTCGAGGTCGTAGAAGGCCTCCTCGACGATACGAGCACTGACTTCGGCTGCCAGACTTCCGCTGCGCCAGGCCTCGTCAACAACGACCGCGCGCCGTGTCTTCTGGACCGATTCAACAATGGTGCCGACGTCTAAGGGGCGCAGTACCCGCAGGTCGATGACGTCGCACTCAATGCCGGCAAGCGACAGTTGTTCGGCGGCGTCGAGAGCCTTGGGAAGACCGCCGCCGTAGGCGATGATCGTCGCATCAGATCCGCTGCGGCGTACCGCGGCGCGCGCGATATCGGTCTGAGCAAGTGTGTCTACTTCTGCCGAGGCGTTGTAGAGCTGGACGTGCTCGAAGATCACCACCGGATCGGGGTCTGCCAGCGCTGCGCCGAGCATGCCGTAGGCGTCCTCGACGGTAGCCGGCGCCACCACCGTGATGCCCGGGATGTGGGCGTACCACGGCTCGAGACTGTGCGAGTGCTGGGCGGCAAGTTGCCGCCCAGCCCCGGTGGCCATCCGGATGACCAGCGGTACCGAGAATTGGCCGCCGGACATATGTCTCAGTGCTGCAGCGGTATTCACGATCTGATCGAGCGCCAACAGGCTGAAGTTCACGGTCATGACTTCCACGATCGGATGGAGCCCGCCCACTGCCGCACCGATCGCGGCACCGACGAACCCCAGCTCCGACAGGGGGGTGTCGCGAACCCGGTCGGGTCCGAACTCTGCGAGCAGTCCCTTGGTGACGGCGTAGGTTCCGCCGTAGCGTCCGACATCTTCACCCATCAGCAGTACCCGCGGATCTTCGCGCAGCGCATCGCGAATCGCGTCGTGCACGGCTGTGCGGTAGCTGATCTTCATGACCGGGCCTCGGGACGGGCCGCCGACGGCGTCAGCACGTCGCGCTCAAGATCCGCGACATCCTCCCAGGTACCGGATTCGGCGAACGACACGGCGGCAGCGACCTCGGTGTCCGCCGCGTTCTCGATGTCGGCGACGTCGGTGCCGCTCAACGTGCCCTCGTCCAGGCAGCGTTGGGTGAACAACCCGATCGGGTCGCGTTCTCGCCACCGTTGGACTTCGTCCTTGTCTCGGTACAACTCCGGGTCGAACATCGAATGCGGCCGGAAGCGATAGGTGCGGAATTCGATGAAGAACGGGCCGCCGGTGCTGCGGATGTGGTCGACGCCTTGTTGCGCGGCGCAACGACATGCCTCGACATCCATCCCGTCGACCGCCAGCGTCGGGAC
Source organism: Mycolicibacter heraklionensis (assembly GCF_019645815.1). Taxonomy (NCBI): domain Bacteria; kingdom Bacillati; phylum Actinomycetota; class Actinomycetes; order Mycobacteriales; family Mycobacteriaceae; genus Mycobacterium; species Mycobacterium heraklionense. Next base: position 2,771,247 of record NZ_CP080997.1, on the reverse strand, counting down.
CCGATATGACGCGGCCTTGACGGTGAGATCCGTTTGGGACTGCGCTCGCGCCAGCGCAGTGCCCATCGCATACAGGTTGTTCTCACAGCAGAACAGCACCGGCAGATTCCACAACACGGCCATGTTCAGCGACTCATGAAAAACGCCTTCGGCCACCGCGCCGTCCCCGAAGTAGCAGGCGGTCAACCGGTTGCGCTGCAACGCGTCGTCAGCCATCGCCAGGCCCACCGCCAGCGGCAGGCCGGCACCGACGATCGCGTTGCCGCCGTAGAACCGTCGGGACGCATCGAAGAGGTGCATCGAGCCGCCGCGACCTCGGCAGCAGCCCTCCTGCTTGCCGAACATCTCGGCCATGATCCGAGTCATCGGTACACCACGGAGCAGTGCGTGGGCGTGCTCGCGGTAGGTCGCCACCACCGCGTCCTCATCGGTGAGGACGCCCAGCGAGCCCGCTGCGACGGCTTCCTGACCGACATAGAGGTGCAGGAAGCCCCGAATCTTGGCTTCGCCGTACAGCTCTGCGCACTTCTCCTCCATGCGGCGAACACGGATCATGTCGGACAACAGCGCACGGGCCAGCGGGGCATCGGTCATGACGGCACCTCCCGGGGAGCCGGATCTGGAAATGACTCGACGGTGGAGGTGTCACCAGACGGCAGACCGAGTTCACGCGCCTTGAGCAACCGGCGCATGATCTTTCCGCTGCTGGTGTGCGGCAGCCGGTCGGTGAACTCGATCTCTTTGGGTGCTACCGCGGCTCCGAGTCGCTTACGGGCATGGCCTAACAACTCCAGCCGCAGTGCCGCATCGCCGACGTAGCCGTCCTTCAGCGTGACGAAGGCTTTGACGATTTCACCGACCGTCGGATCGGGCTTGCCGATGACGGCTGCCTCGGCCACCGCCGGATGGTCGGTCAGCGCACTTTCCACCTCGAACGGGCCGATCAGATGCCCGGCGGACTTGATCACGTCATCGGCGCGGCCGATGAACCAGAAGTAACCGTCGGCGTCCTTTGTGACGAGATCCCCGGTCAGGTAGTAGCCGTCGGCGAAACACTGGCGATACCGATCGTCGGCGTGCAGATATCCCCGGAACATCGACGGCCAACCCGGCTTGAGCCCGAGTTCGCCCTCGACCCCAGGCTCATCGATGACCGACACCGTGCCGTCGGCGTTGTGGCGCAGCACATATGCGTCTATGCCGGGCAGCGGGCGACCCATCGAACCGGGCTTGATGTCGAACGCCGGAGTGTTGGCGATCATGATGCCGCCGGTCTCGGTCTGCCACCAATTGTCGTGAATGGGCTGTCCCAGTACCTGTTTCCCCCACCACACCGCTTCCGGGTTGAGTGGTTCGCCGACACTGGCGATGAAACGTAACTGCGGGAAGCGGAATCGGGAGGGCAGTTCGGTGCCGGCCTTGATGAGCATCCGGATAGCGGTGGGAGCCGTGTACCACACCGACACCTTCTCGGTCTGCAGGATCCGATACCAGCGCTCGGCGTCGAACTCTGCTTCGTCGACGATGGACGTGACTCCGTGCAACAGCGGAGCGATGATCCCGTAGGACACCCCGGTGACCCAGCCCGGGTCCGCGGTGCACCAAAAGATGTCGGTCGGATGCAGATCGAGGGCATACAACCCGGTCAGATAGTGCATTGCGGCCGCACCATGCACATGCAGGGCACCTTTGGGGGTCCCGGTGGTGCCGCTGGTGAAGTGCAACAGCGCTGGGTCTGTTGCAGTCGTCGGGGCAACCGGAGTCGTCTCGTCGGCACCGTCCATCCGGTTCCAGAAGCTCAGCGTGCCGCCCGGGTCATCATCCGGCGCACCGTCATCGACTACCAGGACATACCGCACCGAGGGCAGTCGGTCGCGGATCTTGGCGATCTTGCGCTCATAGATCGCCCGGGTAGTCACCAGCATGTCGGCCTGGCCGATATTCACTCTGGTGGCGATCGGCTCCGGACCGAAGGCCGAGAACAGCGGCGACACGACATTGCCGTTGCGAAGCGCTCCCAGGATGCTGACGAACAACTCGGGGGAGCGGCCCATGATCGTGAACACCCGGTCACCCTTGTTGAGGCCCAGGGAACGCAGCACCCCGGTGAAGCGCCGGGAAAGCCGCGCCAGCTCGGCATAGCTGAGATCAGTTGTGTCCAACGAGCCGTCTCGGCTGTCGTCGCCGACGAATCGCAGCGCGGTGCGCGCGGCGGCAGGGCCGGTGAGGTGTCTGTCGAGGGCGGCATAGCCGATGTTGTAGCGGCCCGGGCCCATGCCCTCGCACAAGCTGGGCAGCTGTGACCAGCGGAATTGGGCTCGAACGCGATCGTAGTCGTTCCAATTCGGCCGCACCTGACAGTCGTCGGGCGCCTTGTGGATGAGTTTCATGGCAGATCCGTTCAGTCCTGCCTTCATCGTGGTGCCGGAACGCGTGGCCGAACAGGGGCCAAGGTCATCTCGCGCCCGGAGCCCAAGGTCGCCGCCGGCGCCAACCAAAGGCCCTGGATGGGCCGTTCGCGTGGCTGCACGATCGAACCAGCGGGTGATCGCACGCAGACAGACGTGGATCGACCGGCAGAAGGGGACAGGCCGATGGACCAACCGGTTGCAACGTGGTCGTCGGAATTCGAGCCGGTCTGCACCAACACCGGACTGGAGAGTCGCGAGGTTGCCCGTCGCCTGCTGGTGTATGGCCCCAACGAGTTGCCGGCAGTCGGGCGCAACCGGTGGGCGGCCGCGCTGATGCGCCAGTTCACCCATCCCTTGGCATTGCTGCTCTGGCTGGCGGCATGCCTGGCCTTGGCGTCGGGATCGCCGGTGCTGTCCATCGCGATCATCGCGGTGATTGTGCTCAACGCGGCGCTGGCCTTCGTGCAGGAAGAACATGCTGAACACGCCGTCGAGGCACTGAGCGCATACCTGCCGCAACGAGCCTGGGTGTTGCGAGACGGGCGCCGCATGCAGGTATTGGCCCGCGAACTGGTTCCCGGGGACGTGCTGTTCATCAGCGAGGGAGACCGTATTTCAGCGGATGCCCGACTCATCGACGGGGAAGTGGAAGTCGACATGTCCGCGCTCACCGGTGAGTCCACTTCGGTCGAACGGTGTGCGGGTCCCGTCACCGAAACCGACCGTGCACTTGATGCACCGGCACTGGTGTTCAGCGGGACCATCTGTGTCGCCGGGTCGGCGATCGCCGTCATCCACCACACCGGCAGCCACACTGAACTCGGGCGTATCGCGGCACTGTCGCGGCGGGTGCATGCCGACGTCAGTCCGCTGGAGCGCCAGGTCCGTCGGGTGGCGTGGCTGATCGCGGGAATCGCGATCGGTGTGGGCGTGCTCTTCCTTCCACTCGGGATCGCCGCCGGCCTGAGCCTGGGCGCTGCGTTCATGTTCGCCGTCGGCCTCCTGGTGGCCAATGTCCCCGAGGGTCTGCTGCCCACGGTCACCTTGGCGCTGGCAGTCGGCGCGCGAACGCTGGCGCGCCTCGGTGCGGTGGTCAAACGACTGTCGTCGGTGGAGACGTTGGGCTGCACGGCGGTGATCTGCACCGATAAGACGGGAACTCTGACCCAGAACCGGATGCAGGTGGTCGAGGTGATCGCCGAATCGGAGGCCGAGACGCTGATCACGGCGGCCGCGCTGTGCACCACGGCCGGTATCGAGGCCGGATCGGCCGGGGACCCCACCGAAATCGCTCTGTTGGAGCATGCCGTTGCGCAGGGCATCGCTGTCGATCCGGCGGTGCGGGACAGCCGGCGGATCAAGCTTTTCCACTTCGAGCCGCATCTGATGCGGATGTCGACCCTGGACCAGGTCGGTGACCGAAAGGTCCTGCACGTCAAGGGTGCACCCGAGCAGCTGTTGCCCCGCTGCCGGCTGGACGAAGACACGCGGCTGGTCTGGCAGCGGCGAGTCGTGGATCTGACCGAGCGTGGGCTGCGCGTCCTGGCGGTCGCCGAACGGGACCTGACCTCGGAGAACGATGACATCGATCGACGCGCTGCCGAGCAGCGGCTGGAGCTTCTCGGCTTGGTGGGCATCCTTGATCCACCCCGACCGGAAGTCGCCGAGGCGGTTCGGCAATGTCATACCGCTGGAATACGGGTGCACGTGGTCACCGGCGACAATGGCCGAACCGGCGCCGAGATCGCGCGACGAGTGGGTATTTGCGTCGAGCGGGTGATCGACGGTGCAGAGCTTGACCGGATGAGCGACCACGACCTCGACGAAGCCCTCAGCAGCGGAGGCGAGATCGTTTTCGCGCGAGCCATACCGGAGGCGAAGCTGCGCATCGCCGATGCGTTGCACCATTTGGGCCTGGTCGTGGCCATGACGGGCGACGGGGTCAACGATGCACCGGCACTGCGCCGCGCCGACATCGGAGTCGCGATGGGCCGCGGCGGGACCGACGTTGCCCGCGAGGCCGCAACGTTGGTGATCACCGACGACAACTTCGCCACCATCACCGCCGGTATCCGAGAGGGACGGCGAGTGTTCGCCAACGTCCGCAAGTTCGTCATGTACATCTTCGCGCACGCCATTCCCGAAGTCGTGCCGTTCCTGGTCTTCGCACTGTCCGGTGGGATGGTTCCGCTGCCACTGACCGTCCTGCAGATCCTGGCCGTCGATCTGGGTACCGAAACACTTCCGGCCCTTGCGCTCGGTCGTGAACCAGCCGAAGCCGGACTGATGGAGCAGCCGCCCAGGCCGACTTCGGAGAACGTCATCACTCGTCAACTGCTTTGGCGCAGTTGGGGATTGATGGGAACAGTATCGGCGGTACTGGTCATGGTCGGGTTCTCCACCGTGCTCGCCCGCGGCGGCTGGCATCCGGGTGCCCCCACCGGGCCGGGTGCACCATTGCACCACGTCTACCTGCAGGCCACCACGATGTCTTTCGCGGCGATCGTCGCCTGCCAGGTCGGCACCGCATTCGCATCACGAACGGCGTGGTCGTCATTCAGATCCATCGGGTTCATGACCAATCGCCTGTTGCTGGGCGGCATCGCCTTTGAATTGGCCTTCGCCGCGGCCGTCGTCTATCTGCCGCCGCTGCAGGCGATCTTCGGTTCCGCCGGACTCGCCGGCTGGATGCTGCTCATGCTGGTGCCGATGCCGGTGCTCGTGTGGGGCGTCGACGAACTGTATCGCTGGTGGCTGCGACGCCATGCGAAGACGGTTCACGACGACTGAGGCGGTGACACCGGAGCGCCCGGCTGGGTGGCCGCTCCCACTTCGGCCGGACCGGTCACATTCGGTGCGGGTTCGGTGCGGGCACGGCGGCGACGGGCGTCAGTCGCGGTGCCTCGGCGTGCCGCTTGATGCCGTGCAACACGGCCCGCATCGTCAGTGCGGCTACCGGCCTGACCAGCTCCATCCCGACCACGGCGCCCGGGTGGCGCAGGGCGGCCCGGCTCCGGACCAGAAGGCGGCTGCGGTTCTCCCCCTGCGGTACCAGAAGAAACGACCACACCGCCAGCGGAAGACCGGCTGTGGTTCGCAGCACCAGGCACTGATCCGGCACAACCTCGGCGATGGCCAACGACACTCCGTCGTCGAGCCCCAGCCAACCCTCTGGCGCGACCCGTATCGGGTCACCCACGACGGTCTGCTGCCATTTCGGATGGACTCGTTTGACGTTGTGAAAATTCAAGCCCCACAGCGCCCCCAGGCCTTCGGGCAGGTACAGGCCGCCCCGGTCCAGGCCGATCTGTGCCAGCCACGGCCATACCGCGGAAGGCGGCACCTCGATCCAAACCGCCTCCGTCATCTGCACGGCGGGGTCGTCCACCAACTCGTCCCCGGGGAACCGCTGCTTGCATTCCCCCTTGGTTGCGCCCCAGTCGCGGAAATACCGCCGGACCGCATACAACAACGCCAAGGGGGCGATGTGTTTCACGGTCGTGATCATGCCTCTGAGTCTGGTCCGCCCGGCGATCCCGCGGCAGAGTCGATGGTCCCGGATCGCGCATGCGACCGTCCTTGCGCGGCGGGTTCCAGCTGAGACTTTGGCCCCGATGGCCGGGGGACCTCTGCTGTCGGCGAATGGCCGTTGTGCCGCCGGAGCAGGGCCCGCTACGTGGTCGCCAGCGTGAACCGCCGCAGCCATTGGAACCACGCATCCATCCCGGCGCCCGTTCGCGCACTGATCGGCAGGATCGTCGCGGCGTCGTTCACCTCGCGGACGCGGGAGACGTAGGTGGCGATGTCGGCGTCCAGGTAGGGGACAAGGTCGATCTTGTTCAACAGCACCAGATCGACCGCGCGGAACATCACGGGGTATTTCAACGGCTTGTCGTCGCCCTCGGTGATCGAGTACACCATCGCCTTGGCGTGCTCGCCGACATCGAACTCCGCCGGACAGACCAGGTTTCCGACATTCTCGATGATCACCAGGTCCAGCGCGGCCAGATCCAGGCCCTGCAGCGCGCAACTGACCATCGGCGCGTCCAGGTGGCACTCGCCGCCGAACCCGTTGCTGGTGTTGAGCAGCGATATCTGAGCGCCCCGACCGCCCAGCTTGGCCGCATCCAGATCCGTGGCGATGTCGCCTTCGACCACGCCGACGGAGAATTCGCCGGCCAGGCCGTCCAGGGCCGCCTGGAGAAGGGTGGTCTTGCCGGCCCCCGGGGAGCTCATCAGGTTCAGCGTCCGAACCCCATGGCGCTCAAAGGTCTCCCGATTGGCGGCGGCCCGGAGATCGTTCTCGGCCAGTATCGCCTCCAAGACGTCGATACGCTGCGAACCGGTGCTGTAGCCGCTGTGATCCCCGTGGTCGTGGGTGTGCGCCGTTGCGTCGTCGTGGCGATGAAACCTTCCCATTTCCAGGTCCTTTCACGAAACGTCGAGCGAGGTCACCAGGAACTCCTCACCGCACAGCACCTCGACATCGGCGCTGCGGCAGTGCGGGCACAGAAGTGACCATCGGGAGGTGATGGTGGCCTCGGCGCCGCATTGCCGGCAGCGCACCGCCGCGGGAACGAGTTCCAGTTCGAGTTCGGCGTCAGGCAGGGCTTCGAAGTCCCGGACCACGGTCCAGCAGAATGACAATGACTCCGGGACCACCTGACGCAGCGCGCCGACCCGCACCCGGACGACGTCGACATGAAGGCCGCCGGAATGCCGTCTGACCGCGCCGGCGATGGCCCGGCACAGCGACATCTCATGCACGGCGACGGGTCGGCTTCCCTGCGGCCATGGACACCGTTGTACACCCACACCGCCATGGGCGGTAGACCTGCGAATCCGGGCAGCGCGGTGGTCGCCACACGCCTAGAATCGGACTTTCGAGCTACCGGGCGCGCTGTCAGTCGGTAGGAGGTTGGCATGCCCAACGTCTCGCTTCCGTCGCGAACCGATCCGGTGCGCCTCAGGTTCGCCGTGACCGGCGTGGTTCAGGGCGTCGGATTCCGTCCGTTCGTGCACCGGATCGCCAGCGAGTTGGGGCTGGCCGGATTCGTCGGCAACGAGTCGGGCGCGGTCTTCATCGAGGCCCAGGGTGATCGCGCGCGTCTCGATCAGTTCGACACCCGGTTGCGCCAGGAGGCGCCGCCGCTGGCCCGAATCTGCACGGTGTCCGCCGCGGAGATGGCGGTCGACCCGGCGGGCGGCAACGGCTTCGCGATCGTGGACAGCAGGGTGGCGGCCGGATCCACCTCTCCGATCCCGCCCGATACCGCAACGTGCGATGCGTGCCTGGCGGACCTGTTCGACCCGCGCAACCGGCGATACCGGCACCCCTTCGTGACCTGTACCAACTGCGGCCCGCGGTTCACCATCATCCGCGCACTGCCCTACGACCGGCAGTCCACCGCTATGGCGGGTTTCGCCATGTGCCGGCAATGCTCCGTCGAATACCACGATCCCGCCGATCGCCGCTTCCACGCCCAGCCCATCGCCTGTCCGGACTGCGGACCTGCGTTGTGGTTCCGCTCGGCCACCGGCCGACTGGACGGGTCCGACGCCGCGCTGGCCGCAGCCCAGCGGGCACTGGCCGATGGTGCTGTCGTTGCGATCAAGGGGATCGGCGGATATCACCTGGCCGGCGCCGTCGACGACCAGGCAGCGGTCGGAGCACTACGAACCCGAAAATCACGCAATGCCAAACCCTTTGCGATGCTCGTCCGTGATCTCGAGGCCGCCCGTCGCTATGCGTTCGTCGACGACGACGAGGCAGCCGTGCTCGGCGGCCCCGCCCGGCCCATCGTCTTGCTGCGCCGGCGCGCAGCGGCGCCGATCGCCGACGCCGTCGCGCCCGGTAGCCCGCTGCTCGGACTGATGCTGCCGTATTCGCCGATCCACCATTTGCTGCTCGCCCCGGTCCCGGGTGCGGGCGCACCGGCCCCCGACGCGCTGGTATTGACCAGCGCCAACCGTTCTGGGGAACCCATCTGCTTCACCGATGACGATGCCGAGCAACGCATCCCGCCGCTCTGTGACGCACTGCTGACCCACGACCGGCCGATCGAGCAGCCGTGTGACGACTCGGTGGTGCGTGTCGTGGACGGTCGGGAACTACCCGTCCGCCGATCCCGCGGGTATGCGCCATTGCCCGTCAACCTGCCGTGTGACGGCCCGCCGGTGCTGGCGGTGGGCGGCGAACTGAAGAACACGTTTTGCCAAACCGACGGTGCGCGGGCATTCATGTCCGGTCACATCGGCGACATGGCCGGCTACGAGACACTGCGCGCCTTCGAACGTGCGGCCGGCCGACTGGCAGCAACCCGGCACCGACCGGTGCGACTGGCCGCCGACCTGCACCCGGGGTACCGGACCCGCGGTTGGGCCGAACGCCATGCCGGTGATCGTCCCCTCGACCTGGTTCAGCATCACCATGCGCATGTGGTGGCGCTGCTGGCAGAACATGGGCGACTCGGCCAGCCGATCATCGGAGTCTGCTTCGACGGCACCGGCTATGGCACCGACGGCACGATCTGGGGCGGGGAGATTCTCGCGCTCGGCCCCGACAGCCACCGGTTCACCCGGGTCGCCCATCTGCTACCGGTGCCGCTGGCGGGCGGCGACGCGGCCGTGCGCAATCCGTGGCGGATGGCGCTGGCCCAACTCTGGGTCGCCGGAGTCGACTGGACTGCGGATCTGCCGCCGACAATGGCGTGCACCCCTGCCGAATTGCGGGCTGTCCGGTCTCAGTTGGCCGGCGGAACGGGTTGCGTGCCGTGTTCGAGCATGGGCCGGTTGTTCGACTCGGTGGCCTCACTGCTGGGCGTCCGCCAGCGCATCGAATACGAAGCGCAGGCCGCTATAGAACTCGAAGCGCTGGCCGAATCGGCCGGTGGTTCCGGGGAGCGGATCGCACTGCGGTTGGTGGTGCGCCCCGACGGGGTGATCGACCCCACCGGGATGGTGCGGGCCCTGGTGGCGGCGTTACGCGACGGATCCGCCCCGGCGGCGCTGGCGGCGGCATTCCACGAGGCTGTGGTCGAAGCCGTCGTCGAGACCGTCAACCGGGTTGCCGGGGCGGTGCGGGCGGTGGGTCTCACCGGCGGCGTATTCCAGAACGCGCTGCTGCTGCGCGCCTGCCGGCGACGGCTGCAGCAGGCGGGCTTCGAGGTGCTGACGCACCATACGGTCCCACCCAATGACGGCGGTCTGGCGCTCGGTCAGGCGGCGGTGTCGGTGCTGACCGCGCTGGCCGAGCAATCCGATCGCGCGGAGCGCCGCTGATGACCGTTGCCGACACGGACCCCGGATTTGACCCCGATCTTGCGACCGACCTGGCCGCCACCGCGCTCGACCTGGCCAAACGGTTCGCGGCGGGTGCCACCTTGTGGGCTACCGCACCGACCTGGGAGCCGCATGCCGCGCACATCGCGGTCGAATTCGTCCACCCGGTGATCATGGGAAAGCGTGCATTGCCGGCCGTCGCGCTGACCGGACCCGACCTGGTGGATCAGGTGCGACTCTCGGTCAGTACGGGCGACATCGTGATCGCGGTGGCCGACGCCGACTGTGCCGAGGTGCTGTCGGTGATGCGGCGCGCCCCGGCGTGGGGGGTGACGACCGTCTGGATCGGCAGCGGGACCCGGCCACCCGCCGGCGCCGCCGATCATGTGCTGTGGCTGGAGGATCCGGACCCCAGTGCGCCGACGAACGGCAGTTTCGTTCTGCTGTACCACCTGCTGTGGGAATTGACCCACGTCTGTTTCGAGCACCCCGGGGTGTTGAAGTCCACGGCAGGCACCGCCGCCGTCTGCGTCACCTGCAGTGACCAGGGCCGCCTCGGTGAGGTGGTTTCCGAGGCGGCCGACGGCACCGCCACCGTGCGCACCGCCGCGGGCATCGAGACGGCCGATTCCGCGCTCGTCGCCCCGCTTGTGCCGGGTGACCTGGTGCTGGTGCATGCGGGCACGCTCATCGGCTTGGCCGACGGCGAGGACATGGAGCGGAACCGATGACCGGCGAGCCCACCGACTTCCTGTACCCGTTCATCGACGAAAAGGAGCAGGACCCGCTCGCGTTGCTTGCCGACCTGGCCCGCTCGGCGAGGGCCAAGGCAGCGGAAAGCCTGGACTTGCGGCGCGCGACTGTCGATGCCAACGCAGAACTTCTCACGAGCGCGAGCGCCGAGATGGCTCGCCGGTTCGGCGCGGGAGGCCGATTGTTCACCTTCGGCAACGGCGGAAGCTGCACCGATTCCGCGACTTTGGCGGCATTGTTCGCCAGGCCGCCACTGGGGAAGCCGCTTCCGGCATGGACGTTGGCCGCTGATCAGGCCGCGTTGACCGCACTGGCCAACGATGTGGGTTTTGCGTTGGTGTTCGCCAGGCAGCTGATCGCTCGCGGCCGGCCGGGCGACATCGGTGTCGCATTGTCCACCAGCGGAAACTCGCCGAATCTGCTCACCGCGCTGGCCGAGGCTCATCGCCGTGGCATGTACACGGTCAGCTTCGCCGGCTACGCCGGGGGCGCGTTCGCCGACAACCCCGATGTGGACGCCTGCTTCGTGGTCCGGTCCCAGAGCGTGCACCGCATCCAGGAGGCGCAAGGGTTCTTGGGCTACCAGCTGTGGTCGGCCGTGCAACGTCGGTCCGAGGTGAAAAGGCTGGTCTGCTGATGAGCGGGTCGACAGACGAGTACAACCCGGCGGGGCCGAAGTTCACCGAGCGCGAGGTGATCGAGCGAATCGAATCATTTCGCAGACGGCGACCCCGACTGCTCGACGAGCATGTCACCCTGGCACACGGTGCCGGCGGCAAGGCGTCGGCTGCGCTGGTCGAAGCCGTGTTCCTGGAGGCGTTCGGCAACCCCCTGCTGGAGCCGCTGGGGGACGGGGCGGCGATCACCCTGCCCGGCGGCGAACAGGTGGTATTGACGACCGACTCGTTTGTGGTGCAACCCAGGCGGTTTCCCGGCGGATCTCTCGGTGCGCTTGCGGTACACGGCACCGCCAACGATCTGGCGGTCTCCGGTGCGGTGCCGCGATGGATCGCGGCGGCGTTTGTGCTCGAAGAAGGATTGCCGATCATCGAGCTGAAGGCGACCGTGGCCGACATGGCGGAGGCTGCCGCGGCTGCGGGCGTACAGATCGTGACCGGCGACACCAAAGTGGTACCCAAGGGCGCGGCGGATGGGATGTTCATCACCACGACCGGGCTGGGCATCATTCCGGCCGGGCGTGCACTGTCGGCTCAGTCGGTCCGAGTGGGCGACCAGGTCTTGCTGTCGGGAGCCATGGGCGATCACGGCGTGGCCGTGATGCTGGCCAGGGGAGATCTGGACATCGACGCCGACGTGAACTCCGACTCGGCCTCGGTGAGCCCGCTGGTGGAGTTGCTGATGTCCGCCGCACCGTCGACGCGCTGGCTGCGCGACCCGACCCGCGGCGGGGTGGGCACCGTGTGCAACGAACTGGCGCAGGCATGCGGGCTGGCCGTATTGCTCGAGGACGACCGACTGCCCGTGCACCCCATGGTCATGGGTGCGTGCGAGCTGCTGGGCATCGACCCGCTCTACGTCGCCAACGAGGGCAAGCTCCTCGCGGTGGTAGCACCGGAACAGGCCGAGGATGCGCTGGCGGCGTTGCGGTCGCATCCGCTCGGTGCCGATGCCGCGCAGATCGGCGAGATCGTCGCCGAACCCGCCGAAACCGTCATGGTGCAAACCGGATTCGGCGGTCGCCGCATCGTCGACATGCTGGTCGGCGACCCGCTGCCCAGAATCTGCTGAGGTCAGGAGGTACCGCCGAATGTGTCTCGGTATTCCAGGTCAGATCACCGAAATAGTCGACCCGGAAGGCTATTTGGCCCAGATCGACGTCAACGGGGTGCGGCGCGTCATCAGCGTGCGGCTGTTGGAAGGCGACTTGCCCACCACCGGCGACTGGGTGCTGGTGCACGTTGGCTTCGCGATGGCCAGAATCGACGAGGCCGAGGCGCTGCTGACGCTGGAGGCCTTGCGGCAACTCGGGGACGCCTACGCCGCCGAAGTGGACGGCTTCGACTCCACCTCGATCGTGTGACAGGGGACCCGCAGTGAAATTCGTCGAGGAATTCCGGGACCCGGGCGCGGCCCGCAAACTGTTGGTCGCCATCGAGAAGCTGGCCGGCGACAGCGCGGCCGGCCCGCCGCACAAGTTCATGGAGATCTGCGGCGGACATACCCACAGCATCTACCGGCACGGCATCGAACGACTGCTGCCGCGAAACGTCGAACTCGTTCACGGGCCCGGCTGCCCGGTCTGTGTGATTCCGATGGGCCGCGTCGACGACGCCATCTGGCTGGCGGGGCAACCCGATGTGATCTTCACCTGCTTCGGCGACATGATGCGGGTGCCCGGCTCGAACGGCTGTTTGCTGGACGCCAAAGCCCGCGGTGCCGACGTGCGGTTCGTCTACTCGCCGCTGGACGCACTGAAGATCGCGGTGAACCAACCACACAAGCAGGTGGTGTTCTTCGCGATCGGCTTCGAGACCACCGCGCCGTCGACAGCGGTGACCCTGATGCGGGCCCGGGAACTGGGCCTGACCAATTTCAGCGTGTACTGCAACCATGTGATGATCGTCCCGCCGATCAAAGCGATTCTGGAGTCGCCGGACCTTCGGCTGTCCGGATTCATCGGACCCGGTCACGTGTCGACGGTGGTGGGGGACAGGCCCTACCGATTCGTATCGGAAGTCTATCGAAAACCCTTGGTGATCACCGGGTTCGAGCCGCTGGACATTCTGTCTGCGGTGGCCATGCTGCTCACCCAGCTGCGGGAGGGACGCTGCGAGATCGAGAACCAGTACGCACGGGTCGTTCGTCGCGGCGGCAACCCGGCCGCTCTGGCATTGATGGCGAAGGTGTTCGCGTTACGCCCGCATTTCGAATGGCGGGGTCTGGGATTCATCGCGCAAAGCGCCCTTCGGCTGGCTGACGACTTCGCCGACTTCGATGCGGAGGTGCGTTACTCGATGCCGGGGATCCGGGTTGCCGACCCGAAGGCGTGCCAGTGCGGTGAGGTCCTCAAGGGGGTGCTCAAGCCCTGGGAGTGCAAGGTGTTCGGTACGGCGTGTACCCCGCAGACCCCGATCGGGACGTGCATGGTGTCCCCGGAGGGCGCGTGCGCGGCGTACTACAACTTCGGCCGGTTGCGCCGTGCCGACGTCAAACAGGTGGGTCTGGGGTAATCGCGACGCGCGGGCTGTGTTTCGGCCGCGGAGAAGGCTAAGCGGACCAGGGTGGCTGTCGACGGGACATGCCTTGGCCCAGTGCGGAGATTCCCGGCGGATTTCCCGGTGTGTCCGTCGCAGCGCGCGTGGTCAGGTCGGAGTCGAGAACGGTATCCAGCGTTCGCCGCGTGCCAGCGGAGTCGACGTAGCCGGTCGCCACGATGTCGCCCGGTGCCTTGGACATGATCGCGGCAACCAGCGTCTCGGCGTTGGTTATCACCCGGCCGTCGATGTTGGTGATCACCGTGCCCGGATACAGTCCGGCCGCGGCCGCGGGACTGCGCGGCGATGTTGCGATGACTACCGCACCGCGAGTTCCGGAACTGGTCGTCTTCACCTGCACGCCGAGCCAGGCATGTGCGGCTGTTCCGCTGCTGATCAGCTCGTTAGCGATCCGCATGACCGGGTCGACGGGCAGAGCGAATCCGACTCCGGGTAGGGCGATCAACGAGTTCAGGCCGACCAGCCGGCCGTTGGTGTCGATCAAGGCTCCACCTGAACTCCCGAATGTGGTGGCGGCGTCGGTCTGGATGGTGTCAAGGACAGTGGTTCGGCCGTTGCTGTCTACGAGCAGGGGAACGGCACGGTGCAAGGCGCTGATAACGCCTCGCGTCACAGAACTTTCCAGCCCCAGGGGTGATCCCACCGCCGCCACCGTCTGCCCGACCCTCAGGGCAGTCGACGAGCCGAGTGTGATCGGCGAGAGGCCCGAAACATGTTCTGCGCGAACAACGGCCACGTCGGTCACCGGGTCGGTGCCCACTATGGTCAACGGCACGGTTCGGCCGTCGGCGAATGTGGCCACCAGCGGGTCGGGGCCGGTGGTTCGGGTGCGGGCCGGCAACACATGGCTGCTGGTCAGAATCAACCCGTCGGCGGTCAAGACGATGCCCGATCCCACGGTCGACGGCCGGCTGGCGTCAGTGTCGAGCCTGATGATGCTGGGTATGGCCCGCGCGGCAGCCTGATCGAGCGCGGAACCGTGGAGATCGACGACGGGCAATGCGCGGGCGTCGCAGTGCGGGCGCTCGGCCGGCTCGATGACCGACACGCTGACCGCACCGATCGCCGCCGAGGCCGCGGCCAACACCAATGAGCCGGCCACGGTTCTCCATCGGCGATGGTGCCCCACCGGCCGTCTGGTGCTGATGTGGATCATGGCGAGTCGGACAGCTCTGGTAGCAGCGACCGGGGCGGTGTGCGGGCGGGAATGTCCTTCATGTTGCTCCCTTTCGGACTTGATACCTCCGATTCGACTCTCCTGTCCGGCCCTCGGCGAGGGCCGGAAGCCCCTATGCTGTATGGGTATTCGTCGTCAGCTGGGCTGGCTTCCGTCAGCCTTCGGTGCGCGCGGGCGACGTCAGGATTCACGGAATGTCGCGTTCGGCAACCGGCGACGAACGGCCCCGCGAAACCGGGACTTCGGCCCCTTTCGTGCTGCGGCGTCTGCGGGTTGGATCGGTGCCATCAGTCGTCGAGCAAGAGGAGACGACGCCATGAAGAAGTGGCGATGACCGGCGGATCCGACGTCATGAAGACGCCAGCCGATTCCACCGCGAACGCCGCACCGATCGTCACGTTGACCATGAACCCCGCACTCGATATCACCACCAGCATCGACCGGGTGCAGCCGACGGAGAAGTTGCGTTGTCAACCCGCGCGTTACGACCCGGGCGGCGGCGGTGTCAACGTTGCCCGGATCGCGCACGTGCTCGGCGAACCCGTGTTCGCCTTGTTCGCTGCCGGCGGGCCCAGTGGCGGTCTGCTGGCCACATTGCTCGGCGAGGCCGGCGTACCGTTCCGCCGAGTCCCGATCGCGGAGGCGACGCGGGAGAGCTTCACCGTCAACGAGCAATGCACCGGGCAGCAATACCGGTTCGTTCTTCCCGGTGCCCGACTGACCGTCGCCGAACAGGAGAAGTGCCTGGACGAGCTGCGCGAAGCCGCGACCTCGGCGCGGTTCGTCGTTGCAAGCGGCAGCCTGCCACCGGGCGTGCCCGCCGACTTCTACCAGCGGGTCGCCGACTTCTGCCGGCAGCTGGACGTACCGCTGATCCTCGACACATCGGGCGGAGGATTGCGCCACATCCGGTCGGGGGTCTTCCTGCTCAAGGCCAGCGTGCGCGAGATGTCTGAATGTGTTGACCGCGAACTGGTCACCGAGGCTGATCAGCTGGCTGCCGCCTACCAACTCATCGACCAGCGGCGAGCCCATGCGGTGGTGGTGTCGCTGGGCTCGCACGGCGCGCTGCTTGCCACTCCCGAGGGAGGCTATCGATTCTCGGCGGTGCGGATGCGGGGCGGCAGCGGTGTCGGAGCGGGCGACGCGATGGTGGCCGCGATCACGGTCGGCTTGAGCCGGGGCTGGCCGCTGGTCAAGTCCGTGCAGCTGGGCATCGCGGCAGGCGCCGCCATGCTGATGACGCCCGGTACCGCGGCCTGCAGCCGCGCGGCGGTGGAAGAGCTGTTCGCACTGGTCGCCGAACCGAGTGCGGTGACCAACCGCTCCGCCTGAGACGCCAGGGCGCCCGTCGAGCCGAGCCGCACGCCAGCCAGGGACACCGAACGAGGTATCGCCTGTCGGCCGCGGTTGTGCCAGCATATTCATGGACGTGCTGTACCGGTGGCCACCGGTACAGCAAAACAGTCTGTTCGCTCCCCGGGAGAGTGAATCGGATGGTCGGCGGCGACAGTGAATCGGCGTTCAGCGGACTCGGCAATCGGGCCCTGTTCGATCGGATGCATCAGCAGCTCGATGAGCTTGCTGTCGCGCGTGATCAGATGGAGCAGCTGCTCACGCTCATCGTCGAGATCGGGTCTGACCTTGAGCTCCAGACGACACTTCACCGAATCGTGGTTGCGGCGATGAAGCTGACCTCGGCACGGTACGGCGCCTTGGCGATCCGCGGCCCGGAGGGCAACCTGATCGAGTTCATTCACGCCGGCTTGGACGAGGAGACGGTGCGGCGGATCGGGCACCTTCCAGTCGGCAAGGGTGTCTTAGACGTCTCGCTGGTCCAGCGCCATCCGCTACGTCTGGCTGATCTGACCACGCACCCGGCGGCAGTCGGCTTCCCCCAACACCATCCTCCGATGTATGCGCTGCTCAGCGTGCCTCTTATCACTCAAGGCGCGTTGTTCGGCAATCTCTACCTGACGCACGATGAGCCGGACCGCATCTTCACCGAATCCGACGAAAGGATTGCCTGCGCGGTAGCGATGGCGGCCGCGGTCGCCGTCGAGAACGCACGAATGGTCGACCACTTGCGCGCTTCGACGCAATGGATCGCGGCCAGCCGCGACATCACCACTGCGCTGCTGTCCGACGCAGCGGCTCCGACCAGGCCACTGCAGGTGATAGCGGAGCGGGTATGCGAGCTTGCCGACGCAGAGCAAGCGATCGTGATGGTGCCGATCGATCCCGATCTTCCCGTTGCCGAGGTTGCCGAACTGACCGTCGCTGCCGCGGCCGGTGCGCATGCAGCCGAGGTCATCCACCAGCGGATCCCGGTGGACGGTTCCACCACCGGCAGCGTCTTCCGCTCCGGCGCACCGCTGATCACCGAGGCCTTCCACGTCCCGATCCCAGGATTCACCGACGTCGGGCAGCGTCCGGCGATTGTGGTGGCGCTGCGCTTCGACGGCGGAACGCTCGGGGTGCTGGCCATCGCCCGGCGTGCCGATCAGCAGCCCTTCGACGAGGCCGACCTGGACCTGGTGTACGACTTCGCCCATCGTGCTGCCGTTGCCCTGGTGGTGGCCGGTGGCCGGGAGTCCGCCCGCGAACGCGATATTCTGGCCGATCGCGAACGAATCGCCCACGACTTGCATGACCACGTCATCCAGCAGTTGTTCGCCGCCGGGCTCGATTTGCAGGCCACCCTGGCTCTCACGCACTCGCCGGAGGTGGCCGCCCGGCTGGACGGCACGATCGATGACCTCCAAAGCGTCATCGCCGAGATCCGTACCACCATCTTCCGGCTCAAATCCCGGTCGGCCCTCGAAGGAGGGGTCCGCAGACGAATGCAGGACATCGTTGCCCGCTTGACTCAGAACCGGGACATCGTCACCACCGTGCAGGTCGACGGGCCGATGACGATCATTGGCGCCGAACTCGCCGAACAGGCCGAAGCGGTGCTCATGGAAGCGGTCAGCAACGTCTGCCGTCACTCCGGTGCCACCGAGGTGACTGTCGAGATCACCGTGGCTGACGTGCTGAGCATCGTCGTCACCGACAACGGCCGCGGGATCCCCGCCGGCAATCGCCGTCGCAGCGGGCTCGACAACATGGTGGCTCGCGCGGAGCTGGTAGGCGGCACCTGCGAGATCACCTCGCCGCCCGAGGGCGGCACCCGGGTGCACTGGACTGCGCCACCGGCCGCTCGTTCGGATTGATGGGTCGTATCAGGGGCCAACGGCTCCGCTGCTGAGGTCCAACGACTCCACCGAATCCTGCGAGCCCGCCGTACATTTAGGTGGAGCCGGCCTGGCCGGGCGGTCGAATCTTTGGGAGGTCGCGCGATGTCGGAAGTGGGATTCACACGCGGAATCGTGGTGGGTGTCGATGGATCGCCTGAATCCGACGCGGCGGTGACCTGGGCGACGCATGAGGCGATCATGCGCCAGTTGCCGCTCACCTTGCTGCACGTGGTGACGCCGCTGGAGTCCGGCTGGCCCCCTGGGCCGATGACCGAGGGGATTCCCAGTTGGCAGGCCGACGAGGCGAAAAAGGTCCTCGCACGGGCGCGCAACGTGGTCGACTCCAGCCGGGGCGACGCCGCGGCGCCCGAGGTGCACGCCGAGATGGCCCATTCCCAGGTGGTCTCGACATTGATCGGTGCCACCAAAGACAGCTGGATGACTGTCGTCGGCTCGACGGGGCTGGGTGCCATCGGCCGCCTGCTGCTGGGCTCGGTGAGCACCAGCCTGATTCACCACGGGCACGGCCCGATCGCGGTCATCCGCACCGATCGCGATTACCCGAAAGATGCACCCGTGGTGGTCGGAATCGACGGTTCACCGGTATCGGAGAAGGCGACGGCGCTGGCTTTTGACGAAGCCTCTCGCCGTGGAGTGCCGCTGATGGCGTTGCACGCCTGGAGTGACGTCGGGGTCATGCCGATCCTCAACATGGACCGGCGCGATTACGAAGTTCAGGGACACGAAATCCTCGCCGAACGGCTCGCGGGTTACCAGGAGCAATACCCGGATGTCGTCGTCGAGCGGCGGGTGGTTTGTGACCAGCCCACCCGCTGGTTGGTCAAGGCGGCCGAGCACGCTCAACTGATGGTGGTCGGCAGTCACGGCCGCGGCGGCTTCGCCAGTCAACTCCTGGGTTCGGTCAGCTCCGCGGTCGTCCAGGCCGCCGGGATTCCGGTGATCGTGGTCCGCCCCGACGCGAAATGACCTGCGATCATGCCGGGGGCGGCCCGTTGACCGCCCCCGGACTTGGCCGCGATGGTTAACACTGGATGCCATGGAGTTCGCGACACACGGCGACACGGACGCGCCGAAAGCGGCGCCCTACGTCGCGGCCTACGAAACCCACTCCGGCGTGGTCGTCTTGGCCGGCGACCGGGCCTACAAGGCCAAAAAGCCGGTGCAGACCGACTTTCTGGACTTCCGGACGGTCGAGCAGCGCGAAGAGGCGTGCGCGCGGGAAGTCCAACTCAACAGCCGAATCGCCCCCGACAGCTATTTCGGGGTTGCCCACCTCAGCGGCCCGTCCGAAGCAGCAGCGCCCGAACCGATCATCGTGATGCGGCGCTACCACGACGACGACCGGTTGGCTTCGATGGTCAAACGCGGCGAACCGGTCGAACCCGTGCT
Organism: Mycolicibacter heraklionensis; assembly: GCF_019645815.1. Classification (NCBI taxonomy): domain Bacteria; kingdom Bacillati; phylum Actinomycetota; class Actinomycetes; order Mycobacteriales; family Mycobacteriaceae; genus Mycobacterium; species Mycobacterium heraklionense. The sequence goes on along the minus strand of NZ_CP080997.1, from coordinate 2,751,740 downwards.
CGACAGCATCGCCCGCGTGCTGGCGGACTTCCACGATCGATCCGACCGCAGCCGGCGAATCAACCGGCAGGGTGAGCCCGACGCGATCCACCAACGGTGGTTCGACAACTTCCCCACACTGCACCGCCACGCCGACACCGCGGTGCCCGCCGAGACGGTGCGGCGCGTCGAAGACCTCGCCGCCGCATACCTCGCCGGTCGGGCCGATCTGTTCGCTCAACGGATCGACGAGGGCTGCATCGTCGACGGCCACGCGGACCTGCTCGCCGACGACATCTTCTGGACGGACAACCGGCCGGTGCTGCTCGACTGCTTGGAGTTCAGTGACGACTTGCGCTTCGTCGACCGCATCGACGACGCCGCTTTCCTTGCCATGGATTTGGAGTTCCTCGGGCGCAAGGACCTCGGCGACTACTTCCTGGCCCGCTACGCCGCCTACTCGGGCGACACCGCGACGTCGTCGCTGCGGAATTTCTACATCGCCTACCGTGCGACGGTGCGGGCCAAAGTCGACTGCGTGCAACTGACACAGGGCAAGTCGGGGGCCGACGCAGCCGCGTCCCGCCATTTGGCCATCGCTCTGAGCCACCTCGAACGCGGTGCCATTCGGCTGGTGCTGGTCGGTGGCGGTCCCGGAACCGGAAAGTCGACGCTGGCCCGAAAGCTCGCAGAACAGGTCGGGGCTGTGGTGCTGTCCACCGATGACGTGCGTAAGGAGTTGCACGAGGCCGGGCAGCTCAGCGGCGAGCCCGGTGACCTTGACGCTGGACTGTATGCACCCGCCAATGTCGCTGCCGTCTACCAGGCGATCCTGCATCGGGCGGGCCAGTGCCTGGCCAGCGGTCAGTCGGTGGTCCTCGACGGAACCTGGCGAGATGCGCAGGTCCGGGCCGAGGCCTGCCGCCTGGCCGCCGACAAGCATGCGGTGACCGCCGAGATCCAGTGTGTGGTGCCGGTTGATGTCGCCGCCGACCGAATCAGAAGCAGGGCACCGGGCAACTCCGACGCGACACCGCAGATCGCCGCCGCGCTGGCCGCTCACGATTTCGAGTGGGACACGGCGCATCGCGTCGACACGTCGCAACCGCTCGATGATTGCGTCCGGGAGGCTCAGGAGCTGTGGCGCGCCGCGATCCGGCGGCAGAGTTAACGCACCCAGATATCGACGTCGTCCACCTGCACTGCGGGTTCCCCGCCAGCCGCGGTGAACGCGGTAAGGGCGTGTACCAGCCCGCGGCGCTCCTGTACCGGCAACGTCTCCACGATGCGGGCGATTGCGCCACGCCGCTGGGCGGTGACCTGGCGCACGACATCCCGCCCGCGTGGTGTGAGGTCCGCGACCAGTTCGCGTCGTGATGTGGGGTGCGGAAGTCGATCGATCAGCCCCGCGCTGACGAGTCGGTCGACCATGCGCCCGGTCGTCGAGGGCTGGACGCCAAGCAGGCTCGCAAGCGTCGCCAGGTTCATTGCACCGTGGTTGGAGAGGATCACCAGTGTCCGGAACTGGGGGAGCGTGATGGCCTCGTCCACGTGGGCGATTGAGTGCGCCGAGATGGCCACCAACAGTCGCGATGCGGTGAGCAGTGCATCGGTGATCGCATCGACGGATTCGTCGTCTGCCGCCACGTCGGCCATGGCCATCAGCACTTTCCTCGGTTCAGGTCCAGCCGGACAAGCTTAGTTAGTAAGAGCTATTGTTACATAGCAATACTGTTGCAATAAGCATGATTTGAGCGGCAGGGTGGGCCCGGGCGGGGAATGCTGTAGGCCGGACTACGTCATGCAGTCGATCCGGGCAGTTCATCGCTTTCGTGCGGTGAGAAGCAGGTACTGCCAGCCCATGACTCCGTGGTGCAGATGATGTTGAGCGAGTTCGATGAGTTGGGCGTCGAGAGCGGCGACCAGCGTGGGATTGTCACCGATGGTGCGGTAGGCGTCGATGGTCGGACCGTAGTGGGTCTTGAAGTAGTCATGAACTGCCTGGGCGGTGGCAAAGCGTTCCACCACCAGCATGCATCGCCGGGCTTGGATGATGGTGGCTCGGTCGCCAAAGAGATTGCCGACGTAATCGTCCCGTCCCCACAACGCCGCCGGTGGGACGCCCGGAGTCTGGGTGGGGCGATAGGGCCTGATCGCCGCCAGCATCCGGCCGAAGAACCCCTCCGGAGTCCAGCTCGCCAGCGCAATCGTGCCGCCGGGGCGGCAGACCCGGATCAGCTCGTCGGCAGCACGCTGGTGGTCAGGGGCGAACATCACCCCGATCCCCGAAAGGACCGCGTCGAACTCGTTGTCGGCAAACGGCAATGCCTGTGCATCGGCCTCTTGCCACTCGATCTCCAGGTTGTGCTCGATCGTCCGCAACTGCGATCGTTGCAGCAGTTCCGGGGTGAGGTCGCTGGAGACGACCGCTGCGCCCGTCATTGCGGCTGGGATCGAGACGTTGCCGGATCCGGCCGCCACATCGAGCACACGATCACCTGCGCTGATACCGCTGGCATCGACGAGCACCGGGCCGATCGGAGCCATTACCTGTTCGGCCATCAGGGCGTAGTCGCCCATCGCCCACATATTCCGGTGGATCGTCAGGGTGTCCGACGTGGTCGGGTAGTCAACGGTCATCTGAGCCTCCTGTCGAAGGGGACGTGTTCTACCGACGCCGTTGTCGCGCGGCCCGTCGCGCCGAGGCGAGATCTATACCGCTGACTACAGTGATAGTTGCCTATAGTTGCTATACGCAATAGTAGTCATCTACCAATGTTCTGTGGGGTGTCTGTGCCCGCATGGGGACGGCGCGCGTCGATGGGGCCTGCGCGCATTTGGCCGGGCCCCTCCCGTGCTGACGAAACGCCCTCAGCGACTTCCCTAAACTGTCCCGGTGCGCATTGTCTTCGCCGGCACCCCGGAAACCGCGTTGCCGTCGTTGCAACGGCTGATCGACTCGCCGCGCCACGACGTGGTGGCGGTACTCACCCGGCCCGACGCGGCGTCCGGCCGGCGGGGGAGCCTGCAGCCGTCTGCGGTGGCTCGCCGCGCCCTGGACCACGGTATTCCGGTGCTGCGGCCGGCCCAGCCCAACGCACCGGAGTCGGTCGCCGAGCTGGCCGAACTGGCGCCGGAATGCTGCCCCGTGGTCGCCTACGGGGCGCTGCTGCGCGACGCGTTGTTGGCGGTGCCGACGCACGGCTGGGTCAACCTGCACTTCTCCCTGCTGCCGGCCTGGCGGGGTGCGGCCCCGGTGCAGGCGGCGATCGCCGCCGGCGACCAGGTGACGGGTGCGACGACGTTTCGCATCGAGCCGGAGCTGGACTCCGGGCCGGTATACGGTGTCGCGACCGAGACGATCCGGGCCGATGACACCGCGGGTGAACTGCTGGCACGGCTGGCGGTCTCGGGTGCCGAACTGCTGGCGGCGACCCTCGACGGAATCGCCGACGGCGCGCTACACGCGGTGCCGCAGCCGAGCGAGGGGGTCAGCTATGCGCCGAAGATCAGCGTCGAGGATGCACGGGTGCGCTGGGACCTGCCGGCCGCGGTGATCGAGCGCCGGATCCGCGCCGTGACCCCGAATCCGGGCGCCTGGAGCATGATCGGTGACCTGCGCGTCAGGGTCGGTCCCGTCGGCCTTGCCGACGATGGGCCAGAAGGACTGTCACCCGGGGATATTCAAGTCGACCGGCGACACGTGTGGGTCGGCACCGGGTCAGAGCCGCTGCGGTTGGGCCAGATCCAGCCACCCGGAAAGAAACTCATGGCGGCCGCCGACTGGGCCCGTGGTGCCCGGCTCGGCTCGGAGGTGCGGGCGTCATGACCGGACCGCAACGAGGCCAGCGCCGGCCGCAGCGCCCCCAGGCCGGCCCGCGCAAGCCCCGCCGGAAACCGCTGGACCCGGCGCGCCGCGCCGCATTCGATGTGCTGCAGGCGGTCTCGCAGCGCGATGCCTACGCCAACCTGGCGCTGCCGGCGCTGCTGGCCGAGCGCGGAATCACCGGCCGCGACGCCGCTTTCGCCACCGAACTGACCTACGGCACCTGCCGGGTCCGCGGACTGCTCGACGCGATCATCGGCGCGGCCGCGCAGCGCTCACCCGATACCATCAACCCGGTGCTGCTGGACCTGCTGCGGCTGGGCAGCTATCAACTCCTTCGCACCCGCGTCGAGCCGCACGCGGCGGTATCGACCACCGTCGAGCAGGCGGCCATCGAATTCGACTCCGCACGAGCAGGTTTCGTCAACGGTGTGCTGCGCACCATCAGCACCCGCGACGAGCAGTCCTGGACCGCGGAACTGGCGCCGAACGCCGACAGCGACCCGATCGGCCACGCCGCGTTCGTCCGAGCCCACCCGCGCTGGATCGCGCAGGCATTCGCTGACGCGCTGGGGGCCGCCGCCGGTGAGCTCGATACGGTGCTGGCCGCTGACGACGAGCGCCCCCGGGTGCATCTCGCGGCCCGACCGGGCGCCCTGACTGCGGCCGAGTTGGCCGCCGCGGTGGGCGGCGAAGTCGGCCGGTATTCGCCCTACGCCGTCTATCTTCCCGGCGGCGACCCCGGGCAGCTTGACGCCGTGCGCGCCGGTCAGGCCCTGGTCCAGGACGAGGGCAGCCAGCTGGTGGCACGTGCCCTCACGCTGGCTCCGGTCGAGGCCGACACCGGCCGGTGGTTGGACCTGTGCGCCGGGCCGGGCGGCAAGACCGCGCTGCTGGCCGCCCTCGGCGCGCAGACCGGAGCGCGGGTGACCGCGGTGGAGCAGGCGGCGCACCGGGCCGCACTGGTCGCCGAGAACACCCGGGGCCTGGGCGTAGAGGTGCTGACCGCCGATGGCCGCGAGTCCGGTCTGGAACCCGGCTTCGACCGGGTGCTGGTCGACGCGCCCTGCACCGGTCTGGGCGCCCTGCGCCGGCGGCCCGAAGCCCGGTGGCGCCGTCAGCCCGCCGACATCCCGGTGCTGGCGAAACTGCAGCGTGAGTTGCTGGCCGCGGCGATCGGTCTGACCCGGCCGGGGGGAGTGGTGCTGTATGCGACCTGCTCGCCGCACCTGGCCGAGACGGTCGGTGTGGTGGCCGACGCGTTGCGGCGGCATCCGGTGCGCGCGTTGGACACCCGGGAACTGTTCGCGCCGGTCGACGCGCTCGGAGACGGCCCGCACGTGCAGCTGTGGCCGCACCGGCACGGTACCGACGCCATGTTCGCTGCGGCGCTACAAGTAATCTGAGCCCATGTCACGAGCCATGATCGCGCCGTCGATCCTGTCGGCCGATTTCGCCCGCCTCGCCGATGAGGCCGCCGCTGTGAAGGGCGCGGACTGGCTGCACGTCGATGTGATGGACGCCCACTTCGTTCCGAACCTGACGCTGGGCCTGCCGGTGGTGCAGAGCCTGCTGGCGGCCACCGACATCCCGATGGACTGCCATCTGATGATCGAGGATCCGGGTCGCTGGGCGCCGCCCTACGCCGAGGCCGGCGCCTACAACGTGACCTTCCACGCCGAGGCCACCGACAATCCCGTCGCCGTGGCCCGCGACATTCGCGCCGCGGGCGCCAAAGCCGGACTCAGCATCAAGCCCGGCACGCCGCTGGAGCCCTACCTGGAGATCCTGCGGGACTTCGACACCCTGCTGGTGATGTCGGTGGAGCCCGGATTCGGCGGACAGTCCTTCATCCCCGAGGTGCTCAGCAAGGTCCGTGCGGTGCGCAAGCTGGTCGATGCCGGGGAGTTGAGCATCCTGGTGGAGATCGACGGCGGCATCAACGCCGACACCATCGAACAGGCCGCCGCGGCCGGCGTCGACTGCTTCGTCGCCGGCTCTGCCGTCTACAGCGCCGCGGACCCGGGCGTCGCTGTTGAATCACTGCGCCGCCAGGCATTGGCTGCGTCACCGCATCTGCGCGCATGAGCACCAGGCCGGCCGCCGAGCATGCCGTCGACCATGACGCAGCGATGCTGCTGGCGATCGAACAGGCGCAGCGGGTCAAGGGCAACACCTATCCGAATCCTCCGGTGGGCGCGGTCATTCTGGACGGTGACGGCCGGGTGGCCGGCGTCGGGGGGACTCGCCCGGCCGGTGAGGCGCACGCCGAGGTGGTGGCGCTGCGCCGGGCCGGCGACCTGAGCGCCGGCGGTACGGCGGTCATCACGCTGGAACCGTGCAATCACCACGGCAAAACCCCGCCGTGCGTGGATGCGTTGCTGGCCGCCGGGGTGGCGCAGGTGGTCTACGCCGTCGACGACCCCAACCCGGACGCCGGGGGCGGGGCGCGGCGGCTGGCCGATGCGGGCGTGCGGGTGATCTCCGGTGTGCAAGCCGCGGCCGTGAGCGCCGGTCCGTTGCGGGAGTGGCTGCACAAGCAACGCACCGGCCGGCCGCACGTCACCTGGAAGTACGCCACCAGCATCGACGGTCGCAGCGCGGCTGCCGACGGATCCAGTCAGTGGATCACCAGCGAGGCCGCCCGGGCTGACCTGCACCGTCGTCGGGCGGCAGCCGACGCCATCGTGGTCGGCACCGGCACCGTGCTCGTCGACGATCCCACGCTCACGGCCCGGCTACCCGACGGCACCCTGGCCGATCGTCAACCGCTGCGGGTGGTGGTCGGGGAACGCGAGATCTCTGCGGACGCGCACGTGCTCAACGACGACTCGCGCACCATGGTGATCCGCACCCACGATCCGGCCGAGGTGCTGCGGGCGCTTTCCGACCGCACCGACGTGCTGCTCGAGGGTGGGCCCACGCTGGCCGGAGCGTTCCTGCGGGCCGGAGCCATCGACCGCATCCTGGCCTACGTGGCGCCGATTCTGCTGGGCGGGCCGGTCACCGCCGTCGACGACGTCGGCGTGCCCAACATTGCCCGGGCATTGCGCTGGCGCTTCGACACCATGGAGCAGATCGGCCCCGACCTGCTGCTGAGCTTGGTGCCGCACTAACGGCTGGGCCCGCTCACCGCGCGATGGCGGCCTCCGGCTCGGGCACTTCGGGGTCCTCGGCGGAATCGCTGTTACTGCCGATGAAGAGCCCGAGCACCGCACCCACCACACAGATGATGGCGGTGATCCCGAAGATCTCGCCGTACATCTCCGCGAATGCTTCCCTGGAGTTGTGTGCAACGGCTTGCATCTTCTCGACCAGGTCGCCGCCCGCTTTGGACTTACCCGCCAGGATCTGGTTGAACCGGTAGAGGCCCCACGCCGACAGCGCGGCCATGCCGATCAGCATCCCGGTCATCCGGGCCACCACCACACCCGCCGCGGCGATGCCATGCTCCCGCGGCGGCACCGCCCGCATCACCGCTGAGGTCAGCGGTCCGATCACCAGGCCCAAACCGAACCCGGCCAGCAGCTGGTCGGTGTGTGCCGCCGGAAGGCTCAGGCCGAGAATCTCGTGATGGTAGGCCATCAGGTCCACCGGCCACTTCGAGATCAACCAGTAGCCCACGGCGGCGATCAGCAGCCCGGCGAACGTCACCAGCCGGTCACCGACCATGGTGGCGATCGCGCCGCCCACCACGGCGCCGACGGGCAGTGCGGCCAGGAACCACAGCAGCAGCATCGCCGCCTCGTTCTGGGTCTTTCCGAGCACGCCCTGGCCGAACAGTTCGACGTCAACCAGGGTGACCATCAGCGCGGCGCCGGCGCAGAGCGAGGAGCCCAACGCGGCCAGAAACGGGCCCATCCGGGCGCCGGTCGGGTCGAGAAGCTTCGTCGGTGACCTGATCTCCCAGACCGTGAACGCCACCAGCGCGATCGCCGCGAACAACAGGTACGCCACACCGTGGTCGGGAAGCGCCTGCTTGGCGCTGGGGTCGGGGTTGTACAGGCCGATCGTCAACAGTCCCAGGATCACCGCCAGCAGCAGCCCGCCGACCACGTCGACGCGCTCCCGGGGGCCGTCCGTGGACTGCGAGGGGAGACTGAAGTGGATCAACACCATGGCCAGCAGGGTCAGCGGCACGTTAATCCAGAACACGTCCCGCCAGCTGGTCAGCACCCAGACGATAAAGATGCCGTACAGCGGTCCCAGCACACTGCCCAGTTCCTGGGCGCCGGCGATCCAACCCAGCACCGCCGACCGGCGGCGCTCTGCCCACAGGTCAGCACCGAGGGCAAACGTCACCGGCAACAGCGCCCCGGCCGCGATGCCCTGGATGGTGCGCCCAGCCACCAGCATCGACAGGTCGGCCGACAGAGCCGTCACGACCGATCCGATGGCGAACGTGGCCAGGCTGACCTGCAACAGCAGCTTGCGGCCGAACCGGTCCGAGGCCCGGCCCAGCAGCGGCATCGCAGCGATGTAGCCCAGCAGGTAGCAGGTGATGATCGGCGTGAGCTGCTGGATCTTGTTGATCGGGATGCCGACACCGGCCGGCTGCGGAGCCATGATGTCGCGCATGATCGTGACCACGACATAGGTGTCGAGGGCACCGAGCAGGACGGCGAGGCTGCCGGCGCCGATCGCGAGTGTGCGGTTGACCCGCATTACGCTCCCGCCGGCTTCTCAATCGTGACCGGTGCGTTCCAGTTCGACAGGGTCATCTGGATGGCGTTGCCCGCGCTGGGGTCGAGCTGGGCCTGAACCAACTGGTGGTCACCGTCCTCCTGGATCCAGACCGTGGCGGGCGTCGGTGCGGTGGCCTTCAGCTGCGGCGCCAGCGAGTTCACGGAGTCAGCGGGCGCGTTGCCGGTGACGCGGACGGCCTTCTGGCCGTTGATGGTGTCGCGGCCGGCGGACTTGGTGTCGGTCAGGTTGGACAGCATGTTGGCCAACCCCTTGTCCGGGCTCAGGATCGCGGCCACGTCGTAGATCTTGTCGGCGGCGCCGTAGTTGTCGTAGTCATCGCCGGTGATCGCCGCGTACAGGTCACCGTCGATGACGATGAACTTGGCGTCGACGTCCGAGCCCAGCATCATGATCGTCGCGCTGCCCTTGGCCGCGGTGGTCGGCTGGGTGGTCAGGTCACCCTCGAGGGTCTTGACCGGAAGGTTCTTGATCTGGCCGGTCACCGAGAGCGCCAGATGCGCACTCTGGAGGTTGGCGGTGGTGGTGGCCGATTCCTTGACCAGCGTCGTCGCGTCCGGCAGCGGTCCGCCGGCATCCTTGGAAGAACAGCCGGCGAACAGCGCGGCGGCAGTGGTCGCGGTGGCCAGGGCAATGAGAAGTCTGCGCATGGGGGACATCGTATAGAGGCCGCCGGGCAGGCGCGGTCTAGCCTGGTGCGATGTTCACCGGAATCGTCGAGGAACTGGGCGAGCTGGTCGGCCGTGAGGACCTCGCCGACGCTGCGCGCCTGGTCATCGCTGGCCCCACCGTCACCTCCGACGCCCGCCACGGCGACTCGATCGCCGTCAACGGGGTGTGCCTGACCGTGGTCGATGTGCAGCCCGGCGGTCGATTCAGCGCCGACGTGATGCGCGAGACGCTGGATCGGTCCAGCCTCGGATCGTTGCAGGTCGGCAGCCCGGTGAACCTGGAACGTGCGGCGGCCCTGAACAGCAGGCTGGGCGGGCACATCGTGCAGGGCCACGTCGACGGCACCGGGCGGGTCCTGGCCCGCACCCCGGGGCAGCACTGGGAGGTGGTGCGGATCGGGCTGCCGGCGTCGCTGGCCCGTTACGTGGTGGAGAAGGGCTCGATCACCGTCGACGGGACCTCGCTGACGGTGTCCGGGCTCGGCGCTGATCCCGATGACTTCTTTGAAGTCTCGCTGATTCCGACCACGCTGGAGCTGACCACACTGGGCCGGGCCGCGGTCGGCACGCTGGTCAATCTCGAGGTGGACGTGATCGCCAAGTACGTCGAGCGACTGGTGACAAAGCCCACGGAATGAGTCCACGGGGCGAACCGTGGGTCCGGGGTGGTTCATACTGGTTGGGCGGGTTGCGCCGACGGGGCGCTTTCCGACGGCGAAACCAAGGTGGCACAGATGACGAAGTTGGACACCGTCGAGCGGGCGGTTGCCGACATCGCGGCCGGCAAGGCCGTCGTCGTCATCGACGACGAGGACCGCGAGAACGAAGGCGATCTGATCTTCGCCGCCGAGAAGGCCACCCCCGAGCTGGTGGCGTTCATGGTCCGCTACACCTCCGGCTATCTGTGCGTGCCGCTGGACGGCGCCATCTGCGACCGGCTGGGCCTGCTGCCCATGTATGCGGTGAACCAGGACAAGCACGGCACCGCCTACACCGTCACCGTCGACGCGAAAAACAACGTCGGAACCGGGATTTCGGCTTCTGACCGGGCCACCACGATGCGCTTGCTGGCCGACCCGGCCAGTGTCGCCGACGATTTCACCCGCCCGGGCCACGTGGTGCCACTGCGCGCCAAGGACGGCGGGGTGCTGCGCCGGCCGGGCCACACCGAGGCCGCGGTCGACCTGGCCCGGATGGCCGGCCTGCAGCCCGCCGGCGCGATCTGCGAGATCGTCAGCCAAAAGGACGAGGGCGCCATGGCCCAGACCGAAGAGCTGAGGGTCTTCGCCGACGAGCACGGCCTGGCCCTGATCTCCATCGCCGACATGATCGAGTGGCGCCGCAAGCACGAGAAGCACATCGAGCGGGTCGCCGAGGCCCGCATCCCGACCCGGCACGGCGAGTTCCGCGCGGTCGGCTACACCAGCATCTACGAGGACGTCGAGCATGTCGCGCTGGTGCGCGGCGAGATCGCCGGGCCGCACAACGACGGCGACGACGTGCTCGTTCGGGTGCACTCGGAGTGCCTGACCGGCGACGTGTTCGGCTCCCGGCGCTGCGACTGCGGGCCCCAGCTGGACGCGGCGCTGGCGATGGTCGCGCAGGAGGGCCGCGGGGTGGTGCTCTACATGCGTGGGCATGAGGGCCGTGGCATCGGGCTGCTGCACAAACTGCAGGCCTACCAGCTGCAGGATGCCGGTGACGACACCGTCGACGCCAACCTCAAGCTGGGTTTGCCGGCCGATGCACGCGATTACGGAATCGGGGCGCAGATCCTCTCGGACCTCGGTGTTCGTTCGATGCGGCTGCTCACCAACAACCCGGCCAAGCGCGTCGGGCTGGACGGCTACGGGTTGCACATCATCGAGCGGGTACCGCTGCCGGTGCGGGCCAATTCGGAGAACATCCGCTACCTGCTGACCAAGCGAGACCGGATGGGCCACGAACTGACCGGCTTGGAGGACTTCGACGACTCCTCGTTGCTGCCGGACGAATTCGGTGGAGCGCTGTAGATGAGTCCTGCCGCAGGAGTGCCGGACATGCCGGCGCTCGACGCCTCTGGTGTGCGTCTGGCGATCGTGGCCAGCACCTGGCACACCCGTATCTGTGATGCCCTGCTGGCCGGGGCCCGCAAGGTGGCCGCCGACGCGGGCATCGCCGAACCGACAGTGGTGCGGGTGCTCGGGGCGATCGAGATCCCGGTGGTGGCACAGGAAGTGGCCCGCAACCATGACGCCGTCGTCGCGTTGGGTGTTGTGATCCGCGGTGCCACACCGCATTTCGACTATGTATGTGACGCAGTGACCCAGGGCCTGACCCGGGTGTCGCTGGATGCGGCTACCCCGGTGGCCAACGGCGTGCTCACCGTCAACGACGAGGAGCAGGCGCTGGACCGCGCCGGGCTGCCGGATTCGACCGAGGACAAGGGTGCTCAGGCAGCGGCCGCAGCACTCAGTACGGCGCTGACCCTGCGCGAGCTTCGCGCCGTGCTGTGACGCCCGGGGCCGGATCCCCGCGCTGGGATCTTCAGGTACGTCCGCGCATGATGCGCTACGGCCTATGGACGGTCGCCATCCTGATCGTGACCATCCACGTCGTGGTGAGCTTCTTGCTGACGATCCGCGCCAGCGGTGTGATCTTTCGTACCTACGACCGGGTGGCAGTGGTGGTGCTGGGCGTCATCGTGGCCGGTGCGCTGCTGCTGTTGACGCGGGCCCGCGTACGGGCGGGCGAGTCCGGGGTGTCGGTCCGCAATGCGCTCGGGGACCGGTTGATTCCCTGGTCTCAGGTGGTCGGCGTGTCCTTCCCGCCCGGCAAGCGCTGGGCCCGGCTGGAGTTGCCCGACGACGAGTACATTCCGCTGGTGGCCATCCAGTCCGCGGACAAGGAGCACGCCGTCGAGGCCATGCGGGCCTTGCGGGCCCTGGTCGCGCGCTACCGGCCCCCCGGCGAGCAGACGTGAAAGCACCCTATTTTGCATGAAATCCGCGACTTTCACGTCTGCTCGCCGCAGAAAGTAGCCTGGAACCCGTGCCAGACCCCGCGACCTATCGCCCGGCGCCCGGGTCCATTCCCGTCGCGCCCGGCGTCTACCGGTTCGTCGACCCGCACGGCCGGGTCATCTACGTGGGCAAGGCGAAAAACCTGCGGTCCCGGCTGACGTCGTACTTCGCCGACATCGCCGGCCTGCACCCGCGGACCCGCCAGATGGTGACCACCGCCGGCAAGGTGGAGTGGACGGTGGTCAACACCGAGGTCGAGGCTCTCCAGCTGGAATACAACTGGATCAAGGAGTTCGACCCGCGCTTCAACGTCCGCTACCGCGACGACAAGAGCTACCCGGTGCTGGCGGTCACCTTGAACGAGGAGTACCCGCGGCTGATGGTCTACCGCGGGCCGCGCCGCAAGGGGGTGCGCTACTTCGGTCCCTACTCGCACGCCTGGGCGATTCGCGAAACCCTGGACCTGCTGCTGCGGGTGTTTCCGGCCCGCACCTGCTCGGCCGGGGTGTTCAAGCGGCACCAGCAGATCGGCCGGCCCTGCCTGCTGGGCTACATCGGTAAGTGCTCGGCGCCGTGCATCGGGCGGGTGAGCGCCGAGGAGCACCGGCGGATCGTGGACGACTTCTGCGACTTTTTGGCCGGCAAGACCGACCGGTTGGTCCGCAGTCTGGAGCAGCAGATGCTGGCCGCCTCCGACGAACTGGACTTTGAGCGGGCCGCGCGCTTGCGCGACGACGTCGCCGCGCTGAAACGGGCGCTGGAAAAGCAGGCCGTGGTGCTCGGTGACGGTACCGACGCCGACGTGGTGGCATTCGCCGACGACGAGCTGGAAGCGGCGGTTCAGGTGTTTCACGTGCGCGGTGGACGGGTGCGCGGACAGCGCGGCTGGATCGTCGAGAAGCCCGGCGACCCCGGCGACGCCGAGAGCTCCCTGGAACAGCTGGTCGAGCAGTTCGTCACCCAGTTCTACGGGGACCAGGCCGAATTGGAAGGTGCGGCCGACGAACCCACCAACCCGGTGCCGCGCGAGGTGCTGGTGCCCTGCCTGCCGGCCAACTCAGACGAGCTGACCAGCTGGTTGTCGAAGCTGCGGGGTTCGCGGGTCTCGCTGCGGGTGCCGCTGCGCGGGGACAAGCGGGTGCTGGCGGAGACGGTCGAGCGCAATGCCAAAGATGCACTGCAGCAACACAAGATGAAACGGGCCGGGGATTTCACCGCCAGATCCGCTGCGCTGCAGAATATTCAGGAATCCCTGGGCCTGCCCGACGCTCCACTGCGCATTGAGTGTGTCGACATCAGTCATGTGCAGGGCACCGATGTGGTCGGGTCGCTGGTGGTGTTCGAGGACGGCTTGCCCCGCAAGTCGGACTACCGCCACTTCGCGATTCGGGAGGCCGCCGGTGAGGGACGGTCCGACGATGTGGCCTCGATCGCCGAAGTGACACGTCGTCGGTTCCGCCGGCACCTGGACGCCGAAATTCTTGCCCCGGAAGGAAAATCGCGTAAGTTCGCCTACCCGCCGAACCTCTACGTGGTGGACGGCGGTGCGCCACAGGTCAATGCCGCGGCCGCTGTGCTGGCCGAGCTCGGTATCACCGACGTCGCCACCATCGGACTGGCCAAACGATTGGAAGAGGTGTGGGTGCCGTCTGAGCCGGACCCGATCATCCTGCCGAGGCAGAGCGAAGGGCTCTACCTGTTGCAGCGCATTCGCGACGAGGCGCACCGGTTCGCCATCACCTACCACCGGAGCAAGCGCTCCAAGCGGATGACGGAGTCGGTGCTGGATGCGGTGCCCGGGCTCGGCGAGCACCGGCGCAAGGTGCTGATCTCCCATTTCGGTTCGGTGGCACGGCTGAAAAGGGCTACCGTCGAAGAGCTCACCTCGATCCCGGGGATCGGCGCGGCGACCGCCGCCGCTGTCCTTGAGGCGCTGGGAGCCGACGGCGCGGCGGGCGCCGCTGAACAGCAACGGATGTCGGGATGACCACGGAATCACCGAAAGGCGTGCGGGAGCGCGATGTCGCCGGCCCCGGAGACGGCGCAGGCATCGACGTCGTCCTGGTGACGGGTCTGTCCGGCGCGGGGCGCGGCACCGCGGCGAAGGTACTGGAGGACCTGGGCTGGTACGTCGCCGACAACCTGCCACCGGACCTGATCACCCGCATGGTGGACCTGGGGTTGGCGGCGGGTTCCCGGATCACCCAGCTGGCAGTCGTGATGGATGTGCGCTCGGCCGGTTTCACCGGAGACCTGGACTCGGTGCGCACCGAACTGGCCACCCGCGGCATCAATCCGCGCGTGCTGTTCATGGAGGCCAGCGACGACGTACTGATTCGCCGCTACGAGCACAACCGCCGCAGCCACCCGCTGCAGGGCCAGCAGACCCTCACCGAGGGCATCGCCGCCGAGCGGATCATGCTGGCGCCGGTGCGCGCGGTGGCCGACCTGGTCATCGACACCTCGGTGCTCAGCGTGCGCGAACTGCGGGAGAGCATCGAGGAGATGTTCGGCGGTGATGCGGTCAGCGCTCCCACGTCCATCACGGTCGAGTCCTTCGGCTTCAAGTATGGGCTGCCGATGGACGCCGACATGGTCATGGACGTGCGCTTCCTGCCCAACCCGCACTGGGTCGACGAATTACGCCCGCACACCGGTCAGCATCCGGCGGTGCGCGACTACGTGCTGAGCCAGCCGGGCGCCGATGAGTTCCTCGCGGGCTATCACCGGCTTCTGGCCCTGATGGTCGGCGGCTATCGACGAGAGGGAAAGCGGTACATGACCCTGGCCATCGGGTGCACCGGCGGCAAGCACCGCAGTGTGGCCATCGCCGAGGCCCTGGCGCGACTGCTGGACGCCCAGGACGACAACGACGAGCTGTCGGTGCGGGTGCTGCACCGGGATCTGGGCCGCGAATGAGTTGCGCCGGCGACGATGCAGAGCGGAGCTTGCGGAGCGATGAGGAGGAGCGGCGCCAGTGAGCGTTGAGCCCGCGAACGGCAACCCGAGCATCGTCGCGCTCGGTGGTGGGCACGGCCTGTACGCGACGCTGTCGGCTGCCCGCCGGCTGACTCCGCACGTCACCGCGGTGGTCACCGTCGCCGACGACGGCGGCTCCTCGGGCCGGCTGCGCGGCGAACTGAACGTGGTACCGCCCGGGGATCTGCGCATGGCACTCGCGGCGCTGGCGTCCGACACCCCGACGGGCCAGCTGTGGGCGACCATCTTGCAGCACCGGTTCGGCGGCAGCGGCGCCCTCGCTGGGCATCCGATCGGCAATCTGCTGCTGGCCGGTCTCAACGAAGTGCTCGCCGACCCGGTGGCCGCACTCGACGAACTCGGCCGGATGCTGGGCGTCAAGGGGCGAGTGCTGCCGATGTGCCCGATCGCGCTGCAGATCGAAGCCGACGTGTCCGGGCTGGAAGCCGACCCTCGACTGTTCCGGCTGATCCGGGGGCAGGTCGCCATCGCGACCACCCCGGGCAAGGTACGCCGGGTGCGGCTGCTGCCCGGCAACCCGCCGGCCACCCGCCAAGCGGTGGACGCCATCATGTCCGCGGATCTGGTGGTGCTCGGCCCGGGCTCGTGGTTCACCAGCGTGATCCCGCATCTGCTGGTGCCGGGGCTGGCCGCGGCGCTGCAGAACACCACGGCCCGACGCGCCCTGGTGCTCAACCTGGTGGCCGAGCCGGGGGAGACCGCGGGATTCTCCGTCGAGCGCCACCTACACGTGTTGGCTCAACACGCGCCCGGATTCACCGTGGACCACATCATCATCGACGCAGGCCGGGTGCCCAGCGAGCGTGAGCGTGAGCAGCTGCGGCGTGCCGCCAACTTGTTCGGTGCCGAGGTTCGGTTCGTGGATGTGGCCCGACCTGGTACACCTTTACATGACCCAGGAAAGTTGGCGGCGGCGCTAGACGGGGTTCGGAGCATCGACGCATCGACGTTGACCGTTCCGACGCCGGTAGCGACGCAGGCCGAGGGCGGGGGCCGGCAATCCGGCGTGAGTGGACCGAGCGGGCTCGGGCCGGGAGGTGACAAGTCGTGGCGATGACGGCCGAAGTCAAGGACGAGCTGAGCCGTCTCGTGGTCAGTTCGGTGAGTGCGCGCCGCGCCGAGGTCGCGGCGCTGCTGCGCTTCGCCGGCGGACTGCACATCGTGGCCGGTCGGGTCGTGGTCGAAGCCGAGGTGGACCTGGGGGTCATCGCGCGGCGGCTGCGCAAGGACATTTTCGACCTGTACGGCTACAACGCGATCGTGCACGTGCTGACGGCCAGCGGAATGCGTAAGAGCACCCGCTACGTGCTGCGCGTGACGAAGGACGGTGAAGCTCTGGCCCGCCAGACCGGGCTGTTGGACCTGCGCGGGCGCCCGGTGCGCGGCCTGCCCGCCCAGGTGGTCGGCGGCAGCGTCGCTGATGCCGAAGCTGCCTGGCGGGGAGCGTTTTTGGCGCACGGTTCGCTCACCGAGCCGGGTCGCTCGTCGGCTCTGGAGGTCGGCTGCCCGGGCCCGGAGGCCGCCCTGGCGCTGGTCGGCGCGGCCCGCCGGCTCGGGGTCAGCGCCAAGGCCCGCGAGGTGCGTGGTGCGGACCGAGTGGTGGTGCGCGATGGTGAGGCGATCGGGGCGCTGCTGACCCGGATGGGCGCCCAGGACACCCGGCTGGTCTGGGAGGAGCGCCGGATCCGCCGTGAGGTGCGTGCGACCGCGAACCGGCTGGCCAATTTCGACGACGCCAACCTGCGCCGCTCCGCGCGGGCGGCGGTGGCCGCGGCGGCGCGGGTGGAACGCGCACTGGCGATCCTCGGCGACACCGTGCCCGATCATCTGGCTTCGGCCGGCAAGCTGCGCGTCGAGCACCGGCAGGCATCCCTGGAGGAACTGGGCCGGCTGGCCGACCCGCCGATGACCAAAGACGCGGTGGCGGGGCGGATCCGGCGGCTTTTGTCGATGGCCGACCGCAAGGCCAAGCAGGACGGTATTCCCGACACCGAGTCCGCGGTCACCCCGGAGCTGCTCGAAGACGCCTAGCGGAGCCGAAACCACTTCCCGCGCCTGTTCTTACCGCTATAACAGAACGGGCACACGGCAGGGAGTGAGGACAGCATGGGGTTCATCAAACCGTCGGTTCCCGATGTCGACCCCGAAACGTGGCGCGCCACCCCGTGGGCGACCCGGGTCCAGGTCTGCAGCAGGCACTGGGCCGAACAGGGTTTCGGCACCCCGTCGGGGGTCTACCTGATCTATCTGCTCAAGATCGTGGCCTACGCCGTAGGCGCCGCGGCGGTCATCGCACTGACCCCGGGGCTGGGCGAGCTCGGCCGCATCGCCGACTGGTGGACACAGCCGATCGTCTACCAGAAGCTCGTTGTCTTCAGCCTGCTGTTCGAGATTCTGGGCCTGGGCTGCGGATCGGGTCCGCTGACCGCCCGCTTCTGGCCACCCATCGGCGGTGTCCTGTACTGGTTGCGGCCCAATACAATCCGATTGCCGCCCTGGCCGGGCAAGGTTCCGCTCACCCGCGGCGACACTCGCACCGTGGTCGACGTCGCGCTGTACGCCGCGGTGTTGGGCTCTGGCATCTGGGCGTTGCTGTCACCGGGGCAGGGCGACCCCGGCCCGGCGGGCCTGCTCGACCCGCTGCTGGTGGCGCCGATGATCGTCGCCCTGGTCCTGCCGGGTCTGCGGGACAAGACGATCTTTCTGGCCGCTCGTGCCGAGCATTACGGCCTGACCTTGCTCGTCTTCTTCTTTCCGTATGTGGACCAGATGGCTGCGTTCAAGCTCATCGTCCTTGGATTGTGGTGGGGTGCGGCCACATCCAAGCTCAACCACCACTTCCCGTATGTGGTCGCGGTGATGACGAGCAACAATGCCCTGCTGCGCTCGAAGATCTTCACCGGCCTCAAGCACCGGATGTACCGCGATCACATCAACGACCTGCGGCCCACTCGGATACCGCAGCTGATGGCACACGTCGGGGGCACCACAGCCGAATTCGTCGTGCCGGCGCTACTGGTGCTCGTTGCCGGCGATCACCCGTGGCGGTGGTTCCTGATCGCGTTCATGGTGATCTTCCACCTCAACATCCTGTCCAACCTCCCGATGGGAGTCCCGTTGGAATGGAACGTCTTCTTTCTCTTCTCGCTGTTCTTCCTGTTCGGGCAGCACCCCGAAGTCAGCGTCTACGACCTGAGGTCGCCGCTGTTGATGGCCATCTTGTTCACCGGGCTCATCGTGATCCCGGTGGCCGGAAACATGTTTCCGCAGCAGATTTCGTTCCTGCCGGCCATGCGCTATTACGCCGGAAACTGGGCGGCCAGCTTCTGGTGCTTTCGAGACGGCGCCGAGGACATCGTGGAGGCCAACGTGGTCAAGAGCTCGGCGCTGGTCATCAGCCAGTTGGCGAAGTTCTACGACCAGGCCACCGCCGATCTCGTCGCCGACAAAGTCCCGGGGGCGTTCCGGGCCATGCACCTGCAGGGCCGCGCACTGAACGGACTGTTGCCCCGGGCTTTAAACGGCGAGGCCAACGTGGCCGACTACAACATCCGCGACGGCGAGATCATCGCCGGCCCGCTGATCGGGTGGAACTTCGGCGAAGGCCACCTGCACAACGAGCAGCTGCTCGCGGCGGTGCAGCGCCGCTGCCACTTCGCCGAGGGTGACCTGCGGGTGATCGTGCTCGAAGGCCAACCCATCCATCGGCGAGAACAGGCCTACCGGATTGTCGACGCCAAATCTGGGCTGATCGAAGCGGGTTACGTGGCGGTGGCCGACATGCTCAGTCGCCAGCCGTGGCCCGAGCCGGGCGACGAGTTCCCGGTCCGCCGTACCGAGGGGCCTGTGGGGCGCATCACGCATTAGGCTGACGGCGAACACACCAGCAATCTCAAGTAAGACAGAGGAGAGACCAGTGACGGTCCGGGTAGGCGTGAACGGCTTCGGCCGCATCGGGCGGAACTTCTTCAGGGCATTGGACGCGCAGAAAGCCCTGGGCAACAACACCGACATCGAGATCGTCGCGGTCAACGACCTGACCGACAACGCCAGCCTGGCGCACCTGCTGAAGTTCGACTCCATCCTGGGCCGGCTGCCCCACGACGTCAGCCTTGAAGGCGACGACACCATCGTCGTCGGCAACACCAAGATCAAGGCCCTGGAGGTCAAGGAAGGCCCGGCGGCCCTGCCCTGGGGCGACCTCGGTGTCGACGTCGTCGTCGAGTCCACTGGTATCTTCACCAACGCCGCTAAGGCCAAGGGTCACCTGGACGCCGGCGCCAAGAAGGTCATCATCTCTGCGCCGGCCACCGATGAGGACATCACCATCGTGCTGGGCGTCAACGACGACAAGTACGACGGCAGCCAGAACATCATCTCCAACGCGTCGTGCACCACGAACTGCCTCGGCCCGCTGGCCAAGGTGCTCAACGACGAGTTCGGCATCGTCAAGGGCCTGATGACCACCATCCACGCCTACACCCAGGACCAGAACCTGCAGGACGGCCCGCACAGCGACCTGCGTCGCGCCCGCGCCGCCGCGATCAACATCGTGCCCACCGGTACCGGCGCCGCCAAGGCGATCGGGCTGGTGCTGCCCGAGCTGAAGGGCAAGCTGGACGGTTACGCGCTGCGGGTGCCGATCCCCACCGGCTCGGTCACCGACCTGACCGCGGAGTTGAGCAAGTCGGCGTCGGTCGCGGACATCAACGCCGCCATGAAGGCCGCCGCCGAGGGGCCGATGAAGGGCATCCTGAAGTACTACGACGCCCCGATCGTGTCGAGCGACATCGTCACCGACCCGCACAGCTCGCTGTTCGACTCGGGCCTGACCAAGGTGATCGACGACCAGGCCAAGGTGGTCTCCTGGTACGACAACGAGTGGGGCTACTCCAACCGGCTGGTCGACCTGATCGCCCTCGTCGGCAAGTCGCTGTAACGCGATCGTGGCCGTCAAGTCAGTCCAAGACCTGATCGCCGAGGGTGTAACGGGGCGGGGCGTGCTGGTGCGCTCCGACCTGAATGTCCCGCTCGACGATGGAAAGATCACCGACCTGGGCCGGATCACCGCGTCGGTGCCCACGCTGCGCGCGTTGGTCGACGCCGGCGCCAAGGTCGTGGTGACCGCGCACCTGGGCCGCCCCAAGGGCGGTCCGGACCCCAAACTGTCGCTGGCGCCGGTCGCGGCCGCGCTCGGCGAGCAGTTGGGCCGGCACGTCCAGCTGGCCGGTGACGTGGTCGGCACCGATGCCCTGGCCCGCGCCGAAGGCCTGACCGACGGCGACGTGCTGCTGCTGGAGAACATCCGCTTCGACCCGCGGGAGACCAGCAAGGACGACAACGAACGCCTGGCTCTGGCCCGGGCACTGGCCGAGCTGGTCGCCGCGCCGGACGGTTCGCCGGGGGCCTTCGTCTCCGACGGATTCGGTGTGGTGCACCGCAAGCAGGCCTCCGTCTACGACATCGCCACGCTGCTTCCGTCGTACGCCGGGACGCTGGTCGCCGCGGAAATCCAGGTGTTGCAGCAGCTGACCGAGTCGACGGAGCGGCCTTATGCGGTGGTGCTGGGCGGGTCGAAGGTCTCCGACAAGCTGGGCGTGATCAAGTCGCTGGCGACCAAGGCCGACAGCATCGTGATCGGCGGCGGCATGTGCTTCACCTTCCTGGCGGCCCAAGGCCTTCAGGTCGGGACCTCGCTGCTGGAGGCCGACATGGTGGACACCTGCCGGCAACTGCTCGATGACTACGCCGATGTGCTGCGGCTGCCGGTGGACATCGTCGTCGCCGATAAGTTCGACGCCGACGCCACGCCGCGAGCAGTGGCGGCCGATCGGATTCCCGACGACATGATGGGCCTGGACATCGGGGGCGACTCGGTGATCCGGTTCGCCACGCTGTTGTCCAACGCCAAGACCATCTTCTGGAACGGCCCGATGGGTGTTTTCGAGTTCCCCGCGTTCGCCTCCGGCACCAAAGGCATCGCCGAAGCGATCGCGAGCGCGACCCGCAAGGGCGCCTTCAGCGTGGTCGGCGGGGGTGACTCCGCTGCCGCGGTACGCGCGCTGGGCCTGCCGGAGGACGGCTTCTCGCATATCTCCACCGGCGGCGGGGCGTCCCTGGAATACCTTGAGGGCAAACCACTGCCAGGCCTACAGGTACTGGAAACCGGAGGGTCGTCATGAGTCGTAAGCCGCTGATCGCCGGCAACTGGAAGATGAACCTGAACCACTTCGAGGCGATCGCACTGGTGCAGAAGGTGGCTTTCGCGCTGCCGGACAAGTACTTCGACAAGGTCGATGTCACGGTGCTGCCGCCGTTCACCGACCTGCGCAGCGTGCAGACCCTGGTCGACGGGGACAAGCTCCGGCTGACCTTCGGCGCCCAGGACCTGTCGCAGCACGACGCGGGCGCCTACACCGGGGAGGTCAGCGGCGCGTTCCTGGCCAAACTGGGCTGCACCTTCGTCGTCGTCGGGCACTCCGAACGGCGCAGTTACCACGGTGAGGACGACGCGCTGGTCGCCGCGAAGGCCGCCGCCGCCCTCAAGCACGGCCTGACCCCGATCATCTGCATCGGCGAGCACCTGGAGATCCGGGAAGCCGGCAACCACGTCGAGTACTGCCTGGAGCAGTTGCGCGGCTCGGTGGCCGGGCTGAGCGCCGAGCAGATCGGCGCGAGCGTGATCGCCTACGAGCCGGTGTGGGCGATCGGCACCGGCCGGGTGGCCAGCGCGGCCGACGCACAGGAGGTGTGCGCGGCCGTACGCGGCGAACTGGGCAAGCTCGCCTCGCCCAAGATCGCCGACACCATCCGGGTGCTCTACGGCGGTTCGGTCAACGCCAAGAACGTCGGCGAACTCATCGGCCAGCCCGATGTGGACGGCGGCCTGGTGGGCGGCGCGTCGCTCGACGGTGAGCAGTTCGCGATGCTGGCGGCGCTGGCCGCCGGCGGGCCGTTGCCGTGACCCAGCACCGGGGCCGGCACAGGGCGAACGGTAGGGTAGCGGCATGATCTTGACGCTGCAGATTCTCTTGGTGATCACCAGCCTGCTGGTGATCCTGCTGGTGCTGCTGCACCGCGCCAAGGGCGGCGGCCTGTCGACCCTGTTCGGCGGCGGCGTGCAGTCCAGCCTGTCCGGCTCCACCGTGGTCGAGAAGAACCTGGACCGGTTGACCTACTTCGTCATCGCCATCTGGTTGATCTCGATCATCGCGGTGGGCCTGCTGATCAAGTACAGCTGACGGCCCACCGCACCCAGATCGAGCGGGTCAGCCCGCCCGCGCCACGATCACCGGCGTCTGGGACGCGTGGACCACGGCGTTGCTCACCGAGCCCAGTAGCATCCCCGCGAAACCACCCCGGCCATGGCTGCCGACGACGACCAGCTGCGCCGACTTGGAATGATCGATGAGGTGCCTGGCCGGGCGGTCGAGTACCAGTAGGCGATGTACCGTCACGTCTGGGTAGCGCTCCTGGAAGCCGGCCAGGCATTCCGCCAGTACTGCCTCGGAGCCGCCCGTCAACGCAGCCCACTCCGCATCGGGAAGTGCCAGCGCGGACCCGTCCACGCTGGCGTGCACGGCGATCAAGTCCACGCCACGCCATGACGCCTCGTCGAAAGCGATCTCGGTGGCGAGCGCGGACGTCGGGGATCCGTCGATCCCCACGACCACCGGCAGCCGGTTCGGCTGGGCCGCGGTGGCCGCCCGGCCGTGGATGACTGCGACCGGGCAGTGCGCATGGCGCACCAACTCCGTAGTGACCGATCCGAGCAGGATCTCACCGATCATGCCCAGACCACGCGGGCCGACCACCATCAGGCGCGCCGCTTTGGACAGGTCCACCAGGGTCGGCACCGCAGGGCCCTCGATCACCTCACCGCTGACATCCAGCGGGCGGCCAGGAGTTTCGGCCTCCGCAGCCCGGGCGAGGTCGATCGCGTCGGAGATCACCCGCTGTCCCTCGGCGACCCGCTCCTGTTGCACAGCGTCCAGGCCGGCGGCGGAGACGAACTCCACCGCGGCGTGGGGCACCGGCGGAACTGCGTGCACGATGCTCAGCGCGACATTGCGCAGCTTCGCCTCGCGGACGGCCCACCGGATGGCCTCACGCGAGGCCGGCGATCCGTCGACCCCGACAATAATTCCGGAACCCGCTGTGGTACCAGACATTTCGACTCCACTCCGGCAACCAGCTCAGCTGGTGGCCTGTACCTTGATGTGCTTTTCGGCTGGGGTCGCCGGCTCGCTGACCGCCACCGAAACGGTCAGGATGCCTTTGTCGTAGCTGGCTTTGATGTCGTCCTCGTCGGCGCCCGCCGGCAGCGTGACCGACCGGACGAAGGAGCCGTAGGAGAACTCCGAGCGGCCCTTGACCTCTTTGCTCTCGGTGCGCTCGGCCTTGATGGTCAGCTGACCGTCATGCACGGTGACGTCGACGTCCTTGGCCGGATCGATGCCAGGCAGCTCGGCGCGCACCACGTAGTGGCCCTCCTCCATCTGGTCTTCCAGCCGAATCAGGTTCCCTTCCAGCACGGGCCAGCGCCCGGCCCAGGACGGGAACCCGCTGAACAGTTCGGACAACTCCGGGAGCAGCGACCGTGGCTGCCGCCGGGTTTGCAGGTCGTTCATGGTTTGTCCTTCCTCTCGTTGGGATACTTCCGATTCCACTCGCCCCGAAACTCTCCGGGCAGGGCCGGAAGTCCTCTGTGGGTAGGGATGCTCGTCGTCAATCGGGGCACGGTCGGCGGCACTGGGCGACGCTGACGAACGGCCCCGCCGGGCGGGGACTTCGGGCCCTGGCATCGGGAGGTGGCCCCGGAGCACAGTGGTGTTGTGCGGCGGCGACCGACCGAGGCACGACGGCGGTGACGGAGATGACCGAGACAACGGATGTCAGAAGCCCACGGGCGCGGCGACTGTTTCGCGACCGTCGCGAAGCCGGACGTGTGCTGGCCGGACTCTTGACGGCCTACCGGGGCCGCGACGACGTGATCGTGCTCGGTCTGGCGCGGGGAGGCATCCCGGTGGCCTGGGAGGTCGCGGCCGCACTCGGGGCGCCGTTGGACGCCTTCATCGTTCGCAAACTGGGTGCGCCCGGCCACGAAGAGTTCGCGGCGGGAGCGCTCGCCAGCGGCGGCCGGGTGGTGCTCAACGACGACGTGGTGCGCGGTCTGCGGATCAGCCCCCAGCAGCTGCGTGACATCGCTGAGCGGGAAGGCCGTGAGCTGGCCCGGCGCGAGTCGGTCTACCGGGACGGGCGGCCGCCGGTAGCCGTTGCCGGTAAGACCGTCATCCTGGTCGACGACGGGCTGGCCACCGGCGCCAGCATGCTCGCGGCCGTGCAGGCGCTGCGGGACGCCGAGCCCGCACACATCGTGATCGCCGTTCCGGCGGCTCCCGAATCGACCTGCCGGGAATTCGCCGGTCTGGTCGACGACGTGGTGTGCGCCACCATGCCCACCCCGTTTCGTGCGGTCGGCGAGTCGTTCTGGGACTTCAGCCAGGTCAGCGACGAGGAGGTCCGCACGCTGTTGGCCACCCCGGCCACCCGCGGGGAGCCGGGGCCCACCGCGGTCGAGGCGATTCGCGGGGCCGCGATCGATGCCCCGGCCGGTGTCCCGCCGCGGGCGATGTTGGAGGAGCTGATCGGCGACGCCCGCATCGTGCTGATCGGTGAGAGCTCGCACGGCACGCACGAGTTCTACGCGGCACGCGCGGAGATCACCCGATGGCTGATCGAGGAAAAGGGGTTCTGTGCCGTTGCCGCCGAGGCGGACTGGCCGGACGCCTACCGGGTCAACCGCTATGTTCGCGGCTTGGGGGAGGACACCGACGCCGATGCGGCGCTGAGCGGATTCGAGCGTTTCCCGGCGTGGATGTGGCGCAACACCGTGGTCCGTGACTTCGTCGACTGGCTGCGCGCCCACAATGAGCGCTCCGGATCCCCCGGCCGGCAAGCCGGATTCTACGGATTGGACCTCTACAGCCTGCACCGTTCGATGCAGGCGGTGATCAGCTACCTGGAGACGATGGACCCGGCCGCGGCGACCCGCGCGCGACGCCGCTACGCGTGTTTCGACCACACCGGCGCCGACGACGGTCAGGCCTACGGATATGGTGCGGCGTTCGGCGCTGGACCGTCCTGTGAGCGGGAGGCAATCGAGCAACTGGTCGAGTTGCAGCGCAACGCACTGAGCTACGCCCAACGTGACGGACTGACCGTTGCGGACGCGCTCTTCGACGCCCTGCAGAACGCGCACACCGTCCACAACGCCGAGGTGTACTACCGATCGATGTTCAGCGGTCGGGTCACCTCGTGGAACCTACGCGACCAGCACATGGCGGAGACCTTGGACGCGCTACTGGCCCACCTCGACCATCGTATCGACGCCCCCGGTGCACCGCCCGCCCGAATCGTGGTGTGGGCCCACAATTCTCATGTCGGTGACGCCAGGGCGACCGAGATGTCCGGCGACGGCCAGCTCACACTCGGTCAGTTGGTGCGCCAGCGGTACGGCGATGCGGCGCGGCTCATGGGCTTCAGCACCTACAGCGGCACCGTCACCGCCGCCAGCGAGTGGGGCGGGCCCGCCGAACACAAGGTCGTGCGGCCGGCGTTGAACGGCAGCATCGAAGAGCTCTTGCACGCCACCGGCAAAGCGGAGTTCGCCGTGTCGACGCTCGCCCCGTCCGAGGCGACCGCCGCGCTCGGCGCCGTCCGGTTGAACCGCGCCATCGGCGTGATCTACCAGCCCGCCACCGAACGACAGAGCCACTACTTCCACGCCAGGCCCGCCGACCAGTTCGATGCGATCATTCATATCGGCACCACCCGCGCCCTGGAACCTCTAGAGGTCACGAGCCTTTGGGTTTCCGGGCAGAACCCGGAAACCTATCCGAGCGGCCTGTAGCAGCCCGGTCAATGACACAGGAGTGGCAATGTCGACCCACCTCGAAACCCGCAGCTGTGTCCGGGACTTCGCAACCCTACGGTCAGCCGACGCCGATGAGGCCGGCGGAAAAGGAGCCAACCTGGGGGAGCTGGTGGCGGCCGGGCTTCCGGTCCCGCCGGGCTTCGTGCTGCTGCGCAGCGGCTACCTGACGTCGCTGCAGGCCGCCGGCGTTGACGGCGAAATTGCGCGGCTGCATCGCGCGGCGCTGGTCCAGGTCGACGACAGCGACCAACTGACCGAACTGTGCCACAAGATGCAGCAGCTGGTGGCCGTAGCGGGCATCGCAGAGCCGGTTCGTGCCGAGTTGGTCGAGGCCTACCGTCGGCTGGGACCGCAATGCGGTGTCGCGGTGCGCTCCTCGGCGACCGGCGAAGACGGCCGGGACGCGTCGTTCGCCGGGATGAACGCGAGCATCACCAACGTGACCGGCGAGGAAGCTGTCGTCGATGCGGTGCTGCGCTGTTGGGCCTCGCTGTTCAGCCCTCGGGTGGTCACTTACCGGGCCAGCCGAGGGTTCACCGCCGACCCCGCGATGGCGGTGGTGGTGCAACAGATGGTCGCGGCCGAACGATCCGGCGTCGCGTTCACCAACAACCCTGGCACCGGAGCACCCGATCAGGTAGTGATCGAGGCCGCGGTCGGGCAGGGCGAAGTGGTGGTGTCTGGAAAGGTCCAGCCCGACACCTACGTCGTCGACAAGCAGACCCTGGCGGTGCTGGACACCAGAGTCGGCCACCAGGCGTTCAAGATCGAGCGCGGTCCCGACGGCCACGACGTCACGGTGGCGCTGGAGCCCGACCAGGCCGACGCCCGTGTCCTCGATGACGCGACGGTGAGTCGCATCGCCGAACTCGCCGTAGCGGTGGAGGACCACCACGGCTGCCCCCAGGATGTGGAGTGGGCGATCGAGTCCGGCCGGGTCTGGCTGGTTCAGGCCCGGCCGATCACGACGGTCGGCGGCCACCGGGCCGACGCCGCGCCGACAGCGGGAATCCTGCTGCGCGGTCTGCCTGCGGCTCCGGGTTCGGCCACCGGCCGGGTGCGCATCCTGCGTTCTCCGAGCGACGGCGACCAGCTGCGCGACGGCGAGATCCTGGCGGCCCCGATGACCAACCCGGACTGGCTGCCGACGCTGCGCCGGGCCGCTGCATTGGTGACCGAGGCCGGCGGCATGACCTGCCACGCCGCGATCGTGGCGCGCGAGCTGGGGGTGCCGTGCGTGGTCGGAACCGGCAACGCCACCACCGTGTTGCAGAACGGCCAGTCGGTGACCGTCGACGGCAGCCAGGGACTGGTCACCTCCGGCGTTGAGTCCGCGGTACGCGTGTCAGCGCCCTCGGCGCCGCCGCCGCAGGTTGGCGGCGGTGGTGAGGTCACCGGCACGAAGATCTACGTGAACCTCGCGATGGCCGACTCGGCCGAAGCCGTCGCCGCGCAGGATGTGGACGGCGTCGGTCTGTTGCGCGCCGAATTCATGCTCACCGAAGCGCTTTCCGGCCGACACCCGCGCGACCTGATCGCCCACGGCGAGCAGGCCACGCTGGTCGACGCGATGGTGACCTCCCTGAGCCGGATCGCCGCGCCGTTCGGCACCCGGCCGGTCGTCTACCGCGCCACCGACTTTCGCACCAACGAGTTCCGCGGACTGCGCGGCGGCGAGGCCTACGAGCCGGTGGAGCACAATCCGATGATCGGCTACCGGGGCTGCTACCGCTACGTGCGTGAACCCGATGTCTTCGCCCCGGAGCTCCAAGCGCTGGCCCGGGCCCGCGAACAGCACCCGAACCTGCACCTGATGATTCCGTTCGTGCGGACCCGCTGGGAATTGGAATCGTGCCTGGCGCTGGTGGATGCCAGCCCGCTGGGATCGCAGCGCGGTCTGCACCGATGGGTGATGGCCGAGGTGCCGTCGGTGGTGTACTGGCTGCCCGAGTACATCGGGCTGGGCATCGACGGCGTCTCCATCGGCAGCAACGACCTGACCCAACTGATCCTCGGGGTCGACCGCGACTCGGAGGTCTGCGCGGAACTGTTCGACGAGTCCGACCCGGCGGTGCTCGACGCGATCGCGCGGATCATCGAGGTGGCCCGGATGCACGGCGTCACGTCATCGCTGTGCGGCCAGGCGCCGTCCACCGACCCGGCGTTCGCCGAGCACCTGGTCCGGATGGGGATCACCTCGGTGTCGGTGAACCCGGACGCCGCGGCGGCGGCACGCCGGGCGGTGGCCGCCGCCGAGCGTCGGCTGCTGCTGGATTCGGCGCGGGGGGATCGCTGAGCGCCGTCAGCGCACCACCCGATTCCGCATGGCGTTGAACATGCCGCGCACGGCGTTCTCCGTCGCCGCCAGCGGCGACATCGCCGTCTCGCCGACTTCGACCAGGTAATCGATCCGGCTGACGATGGCCTCCACCGGTTCGATCAGCGTTGCCAGTCGTCGGGCCAGGTCGTCGAGACCGGCCATCGTCGCCTCCAGGTGATCCAGACCGTTGCCGAGGCGTTCGACAGTGGCGTTGAGATTGGCCAGCGAACTGTTCAGCTCGTTCATGGTGTTGCCCAGGCCATTGAGGACGTCCTCGAGCTGCCCGACGGTCACGTCGGCGTTCAGCGCCGCCTGAGCCAGGGTCTTGAGCCGCTTGCGTTCCGTGCCGGTGCCCGAGCTTCTGTCTGCCATGTCGCTCATTATGGCGCGGCGATGCGTCTCGCCGAGCGCAGCTAGTCAGATTGCGCGGGCAGCTCCGCGGCAGCTGCCTCGTCGAGCAGCCATACCGTCTGCTCACGCCCGATCGCACCGGCGGCCGGCATCGACACCGGGTCGGCTCCGCCGACCGCGGCGGCGACCGCCTCGGCTTTGGCCGCCCCAGCCACCACCAGCCACACCTGGCGGGAGCGCCGGATCGCCGGCAGTGTCAGCGTGATGCGGCGCGGCGGTGGCTTGGGCGAGTCGGGCACCCCGACCACCAGGCGAGTGGTCTCGCGCACCGCATCGGTGTCGGGGAACAGTGAGTTGACGTGGCCCTCGGGGCCCATGCCCAGCAGGTGCACGTCGAAGTCCGGCGCGGGCTGGCCAGGCTCGGCGTTGGCCGCCAACACCTCCTGGTAGCCCCGCGCGGCGGCGTCGAGGTCGTCGCCGTATGCACCGTCGCTGGCCGGCATGGCGTGCACGTTGGCAGCCGGGATCTCGATGCGGCCCAACAGGGCTTCGCGCGCCTGCCTGTCGTTGCGATCGGCGTCGGCGGCCGGAACGAAGCGGTCGTCACCGAAGAACAGATGCACGCATTCCCAGTCGATCCGCGCGGCATGCTCGCCGAGGCGATGCAGCAGCGCGATGCCGTTGCCGCCGCCGGTCAGCACGACCAGTGCCCGGCCCCGGGCGGCGATGGCCGATTCGACGGCATCGGCCAGCCGGTCACCGGCGGCGGCGACCAGCGCGTCGGCGTCGGGGTAGGTCGCGACGATCACAGATACTCCACTTCTTCGAGGCCGGTCAGCGCGGCGCCGTAAATGACGTCGGGATCCAGTCGGCGCAGATCTTCGGCCAGGCACTCCGCGGTCACCCGGCGGGGCAACGGCACCAGAGCCGCCGGCTTTCCGGTGCGGCTCAAGGTGGCGGTGACCCCGTCCTGGGGGCGGCTCAGTGTCACGGTCTCGCTGTCGCGCGTCAATTCGATCTTCAATTCGCCGACCGCGCGATGAACCGGCCCGTCGATGCGACTGACCAGCCAGCCGGCCAGGATGTCCAGCGCCGGTTCGGTCGCCAGCCCGGAGACCACCGCCGAGCGGATCGGCTCAAACGGCGGCTGATCCAGCGCGGAGGCGAGCAGCGCCCGCCAGTAGGTGATCCGACTCCACGACAGGTCGGTGTCGCCGGCGGTGTAGCCGTCTCGGCGGCTCTTGATCGCTGCCCGGGGGTCGGGGGCATTGGTGGCGTCGGTGATCCGCCGCAACGCCAGGGACCCCAGCGGGTCGGTGGCCGGTGCCGCCGGCGCGACATCGGGCCACCACGCGACCACCGGGATATCGGGCAGCAGGAAGGGCACGACGACGGCCTCGGCGTGACCGGCCAGCGGGCCGTACAGCCGCAGCACCACCACCTCGCTGGCGCCGGCATCGCCGAACATCCGCAACTCGGCGTCCAAGCGGGACTCACCGGAACCGGCGTCTCCGCTGACCACCACGATCACCCGACTCGGGTGTTCTTGGCTGGCGATGTTGGCCGCGTCGATGGACTCGTCGAGCAGCGCGTCGGTTTCCAGTGCCACGATCAGCGTCAGCACCCGACCCGTCGTCGCCGCACCGACCTGCTCGCGGATCGCATTGAGCTTCTTGTTGATCGCGGTGGTGGTGGTGTTCGGCAGCTCGATGATCATGGGCGCCGCCATTCCCGGCCGGAGCGCTCCAGCATCTCGAACGACGACTGCGGCCCCCAGCTTCCGGCGACATACGGCTCGGGCTTGCCGTGCTCGGCCCAGTTTTCGAGTACCGGATCGAGTATCTCCCAAGACAATTCGACCTCGGCGTTGACCGGGAACAGGGAGGGCTCACCCAGCAGCACGTCCAGGATCAGCCGCTCGTAGGCCTCCGGTGAATCCTCGGAGAACGTCGACCCGTAGGAGAAGTCCATGTTGACGTCGCGGACCTCCATCAGGTGGCCGGGCACCTTGGAACCGAACCGCAGCGTGATTCCCTCGTCCGGCTGCACCCGGATCACCAGCGCGTTCTTGCCCAATTCGTCGGTCATGGTGTCGTCGAAGGGCAGATGTGGTGCGCGCTTGAACACCAGCGCGATCTCGGTGACCCGCCGGCCCAGGCGCTTGCCGGTGCGCAGGTAGAACGGCACACCGGCCCAACGCCGGGTGTCGACCTCCAGGGTGATGGCCGCAAAGGTCTCGGTCCGCGAATCGTGGGCGAAGCCCTCCTCGTCGAGCAGGCCCACCACGTGCTCGCCGCCCTGCCACCCGGCGGCGTACTGGCCGCGGGAGGTGGTCTCATCCAGTGGCTGCGCCAGCCGGGTGGCCGAGAGCACTTTGATCTTCTCGGCCTGCAGTTCGGCGGGGGAGAAGTTCACCGGCTCCTCCATCGCCGTGAGGGCCAGCAACTGCAGCAGGTGGTTCTGGATGACGTCCCGGGCAGCGCCGATGCCGTCGTAGTAGCCGGCTCGCCCGCCCAGGCCGATGTCTTCGGCCATGGTGATCTGCACATGATCGACGTAGTGGGCGTTCCAGATCGGGTCGAACAGCTGGTTGGCGAAGCGCAGCGCCAGGATGTTCTGGACCGTCTCCTTACCCAAGTAGTGGTCGATCCGGAACACCGACTCCTCGGGGAACACGCTGTTGACCACGCTGTTCAGCTCGACCGCGCTGGTCAGGTCGTGGCCGAACGGCTTCTCGATCACCACCCGGCTCCATCGGCCGTCCCGCGGCCGGGCCAGTCCCGTCGAGTGCAGCTTCTCGCACACCACCGGGAACGCCCCGGGCGGAATCGACAGGTAGAACGCATGATTGCCCCCGGTGCCGCGCTCGGCGTCGAGTTCCTCCAGGGTCTGCGCCAGCCGGGCAAACGCCTCGTCATCATCGAATGTGCCCGTGACGAACCGGAATCCGGATGCCAGCCGGTCCCACACCACCTGACGGAACGGAGTCCGGGCGTGCTGTTTGACGGCCTGGTAGACCACGTCGGCGAAATCCTCGTCGGCCCAGTCGCGGCGGGCGAACCCGACCAGTGCGAAGGTCGCCGGCAGCAACCCGCGGTTGGCCAGGTCGTAGATCGCCGGCATGAGCTTGCGCCGGGCCAGATCACCGGTGACCCCGAAAATCACCACGCCGCAGGGGCCGGCGATGCGGGGCAGGCGTTTGTCTCGCTTGTCTCGCAGCGGGTTCTGCCACCCCGAGGGGGTGTTGTGCGCTGCCCCGGCGCCGGCCATCAGATCACTTGGCCTCTTCGAGCTGCGTTGCCGTGGCGTCCAGCAGTTCGCCCCAGGATGCCTCGAACTTCTCGACGCCCTCGTTCTCCAACACCAGGAACACGTCGGTCAGATCGACGCCCACCGCAGCGAGTTGGTCGAAGAGCTGTTGGGATGCCGGCGCGGTGCCGGCGATGGTGTCGCCGGTGATGTCCCCGTGGTCGGCGACCGCCTCCAGCGTCGGCTCGGGCATGGTGTTGACGGTGTGGGCCGCAACCAGCTCGGTGACGTACAGGGTGTCCGGGTAGTCCGGGTTCTTCACTCCGGTCGACGCCCACAACGGGCGCTGCACGCGTGCACCGTCGGACGCCAGCGCGGTGAAGCGCTCGCCGCCGAAAACCTCTTCGTAGGCGGCGTAGGCCAACCGGGCGTTGGCCAGACCGGCCTTGCCGCGCAGCGCCAGGGCCTCGGCCGAGCCGATCTTCTCCAACCGGGCGTCGATCTCGGTGTCCACCCGGGACACGAAGAACGACGCCACCGAGTGGATCTTGGCCAGGTCGTGTCCGGCGGCCTTGGCGGCCTCCAGGCCCGCCAGGTAGGCGTCCATCACCTCGCGGTGCCGCTCGACGGAGAAGATCAGCGTGACGTTGACCGAAATCCCTTCGGCCAGTACCGCGGTGATAGCCGGCAGACCCGCTTTGGTGGCCGGAATCTTGATGAACAGGTTCGGCCGGTCGACGATCTTCCACAGTTCGACGGCCTGAGCCACGGTCTTGTCGGTGTCATGGGCCAGGCGGGGATCGACCTCGATCGACACCCGGCCGTCCACGCCGTCGGACGCCTCCCACGCCTGAGTCAGGACCTCGCACGCGTTGCGCACGTCGTCGGTGGTGACGGTGCGGATCACCGCGTCCACGTCGGCGCCCCGAGCGGCCAGCTCGGCCAGCTGCTTGTCGTAGGCGTGGCCCTTCTCCAGTGCCTTCTGGAAGATGGTGGGGTTGGTGGTCACCCCGACCACGCTGCGGGTGGCGACCAGGTCGGCCAGGTTGCCCGACGTGAGCCGGTCGCGGGACAGGTCGTCGAGCCACACCGAGACGCCGGCGGCGCTGAGAGCGGCAAGCTTGGGATTCTGAGTCATGGTGCGCTCCTTCTCAATCGAGAGGTCAGTCGGTTCCGATTGACGTCAGTTGTCCAGGGTTCTCTCGGCTGCGGCGACGACGGCCTCCGCGGTCAGGCCGAACTCACGGAACAGGGTTTGGTAGTCGGCGGATTCGCCGTAGCGCTCGATCGACACGATCTCGCCGGTGTCGCCGACGATCTTGTGCCAGCACTGTGCGATGCCGGCTTCAACGGCCACCCGAGCCGACACCGACGGCGGCAGCACCGCGTCGCGGTAGTCGGCCGGCTGCGATTCGAACCACTCCAGACACGTCATCGACACCACGCGGGCGTGGATGTCCTTGGCCGCCAAGAGTTTCTGCGCCTCGACCGCGAGCTGGACCTCGGAGCCGGTGGCGATCAGCACCACGTCGGGGTCCTCGCTACCGGCGGCTTCGAGGCCGCCCAGCACGTAGCCTCCGCGTGCGACGCCTTCGGCGTCGGTGCCCTCGAGGATCGGCACATTCTGCCGGGTCAGGATCAGCCCGACCGGCCCGCTGTCTGCGCCGCGGGCCAACACGGTGCGCCAGGCGTAAGCCGTCTCGTTGGCGTCCGCCGGACGCACCACCGACAGCCGGGGGATGGCACGCAATGCCGCCAGGTGCTCGATCGGCTGGTGCGTCGGGCCGTCTTCGCCGAGCCCGATCGAGTCGTGCGTCCATACGTAGATCGGGTCGATGTCCATCAGCGCGGCCAGTCGCACCGCGGGCCGCATGTAGTCGGAGAACTGCAGGAACGTGCCGCCGTAGGCGCGGGTCGGCCCGTGCAGCACGATGCCGGACAGGATCGAGCCCATCGCGTGCTCGCGGATCCCGAAGTGCAGGGTGCGGCCGTAGGGGTCGGCGGTGTACTCGCCGGTGGAGATCGACGACGGCCCGAACGACTTGACGCCGTCCATGGTGGTGTTGTTGCTGCCCGCCAGATCGGCTGAGCCGCCCCACAATTCGGGAAGCTTGGCGCCTACCGCATTGAGCACCTTGCCGGACGCGGCGCGGGTGGCCACGGCCTTGGAGCCGGGCTCCCAGTACGGCAGCTCGGCGTCCCAGCCGTCGGGCAGTTCACCGGCGAGCAGCCGGTCCAGCAGCGCCTTGCGCTCCGGCTCGCGGGCCGCCCATGACTCGAACTGCACCTGCCAGTCCGCGTGGGCCGCCTTGCCGCGGGCCACCAGCCCGCGGGTGTGGGTGATCACGTCTTCGCGGACGTCGAACGCCTTGTCCGGGTCGAATCCGAGTGCGGACTTGGTGGCGGCCACCTCGTCGCCGCCCAGCGCCGAACCGTGGATGGCGCCGGTGTTCATCTTGCCCGGCGACGGGTAGCCGATGATGGTGCGCAGCGAGATGAACGACGGCTTGTCGGTGACGGCCTTCGCGTTGGCGATCGCCTCCTCGATGCCGGTCACGTTCTCGCCGCCCTCGACCTCCTGGACGTGCCAGCCGTAGGCCCGGTAGCGGGCGGTGGTGTCCTCGCAGAGCGCGATCGCGGTGTCGTCCTCGATGGAGATCTTGTTGTGGTCGTAGAACACGATCAGATTGCCCAGCTGCTGGACGCCGGCCAGCGAGGACGCCTCACTGGTGACGCCTTCCTGGATGTCGCCGTCGGAGGCGATCACGTAAATGAAGTGGTCGAACGGGCTCTCGCCCGGCGCGGTGTCCGGGTCGAACAGGCCGCGCTCGTAGCGAGCGGCCATCGCCATGCCGACCGCCGAGGCCAGCCCCTGACCGAGCGGGCCGGTGGTGATCTCCACGCCCTTGGTGTGGCGGAACTCCGGGTGGCCCGGGGTCTTGGAGCCCCAGGTGCGCAGTGCCTCGATGTCGGCCAGTTCCAGCCCGAAACCGCCCAGGTAGAGCTGGATGTAGAGGGTCAGGCTGGAGTGACCGCAGGACAGCACGAACCGGTCGCGGCCCAGCCACTCGGTGTCGGAGGGGTCGTGGCGCATCACCCGCTGGAACAGCGTGTAGGCCAGCGGCGCCAGGCTCATCGCGGTGCCCGGATGGCCGTTGCCGACCTTCTGCACCGCGTCAGCGGCCAGCACCCGGGCGGTGTCGACTGCGACGGAGTCGATCTCGGCCCAGTCTGCGGGGTGGTGCGGGCGGGTAAGAGCGGAGATCTCAGCAGCAGTGGTCACGAACTTCGGGTCCTCATCTTCGAGATAGGTCTTCACAACAAGCCGGGTTGGTTCTCAGCCTAATGCGGGCACGCGCGGTGTTGCAGGTCGGCGTCGTCGTGTGGATTCGCCGTGAATTGACCCTGCGATTCGGCCGACCTGGCCAGGCGGTCTACCATCGTCCGTAGTAGAAGCTGGCGTCGCAGCTGCCATCCTAGGAGTCATCACGTGAGTATTCGCGAGCGCGCTGAGCCGCGCCGAATACGCGCTGTGCGTAGCACGTTGTTGGCCTACCTGTCGCTGACCAAGCCCCGAATCATCGAGTTGCTGCTGGTCACGACCATTCCGGCGATGCTGCTGGCGGACCGTGGCACGGTCAATCCGCTGCTGATCTTCAACACGCTGATCGGTGGGATGCTGGCTGCCGCCAGCGCCAACGCGCTGAACTGCGTGGTCGACGCCGACATCGACAAGGTGATGAAACGCACCGCGCGCCGTCCGCTGGCTCGCGACGCAGTTCCGACCCGCAACGCCCTGGTGTTCAGCCTGGCGCTCGGTGCCGGCTCGTTCGTCTGGCTGTGGCGCACCACCTATTTGATGTCGGGCTTGCTGGCCGTGGCCACCATCGCGTTCTACGTGCTGGTCTACTCGATGATGCTCAAGCGGCGTACCTCCCAGAACGTGGTCTGGGGCGGGGCGGCCGGCTGCATGCCGGTGGTGATCGGCTGGTCGGCGGTCACCGGCACCATCGGCTGGCCCGCGCTGGTGATGTTCCTGGTGATCTTCTTCTGGACGCCGCCGCACACCTGGGCGCTGGCGATGCGCTACAAGGAGGACTACGCGGCCGCGGGGGTGCCCATGCTGCCGGTGGTCGCCAGCGAGCGTGTGGTCACCCACCGGATCGTTCTCTACACCTGGGCGACTGTGCTGGCCACGTTGGCGCTGGTGCCCGCCGCGGGCTGGCTGTACGCGGCGGTCGCGGTGGTGGCTGGTGCGTGGTTCCTGGCGATGGCCCACCAGCTGTACGCGGGCGTACGTCGTGGTGAGCCGATCAAACCACTGCGGCTTTTCCTGCAGTCCAACAACTACCTGGCGCTGGTCTTCTGCGCGCTGGCGGTGGACTCCGTCATCGGCCTGCCCACCCTGTTCTAGGCCCCCTCGCTCCATTCGAACCGGGTTTCCCGGCCCGGGTCGAGCGCGGCGCTGATACGCATCCGCATCCGCTCGGGCATGTCGGGTAGAGCGGTGCACGGGTACCAGCGCGCGTCGGTGCTCTCGTCGTCGGCGGGGTAGGGCTCGCCCGCCACCCAGCGCATCACGAAGACATGGTCGAGGTACTGCGCCTGATCGCCGTTGACGTGGGTGATGGGTGGGGTGACGTGCACCCAGGCCAGCCGCTCGGGCGCCGCGGTGACACCGGTCTCCTCGGCGACCTCCCGGACGGCGGCGTGAGCCGGCTCTTCTCCTGGGTCGACGATCCCGGTCACCGGCGCCCAGATGCCGTTGTCGGCGCGTTCGACGAGTAGCACGTCGTCGCCGCGGATAACCACTGCCGTCACACCGATCAGCCACAGCGGGGCATGGCCGATGTGGGTGCGGAGGTCGACGATGAACTGCGGAGTTGGCATGTGACTGATCGTGCCAGTCGGGTCATTCACATCACGCCGTCATCTGAGGCAACGCGGAGGTGGTGTCTCTTGCGTTGACCGTCGCAGCGGGTATTCAATTGTCGATAATGAAAATCATGTTCAACAGTCCGTTGAGCGGTCGGCCGTGACCGCCCCGGCGCCGGCATGGATGGCATCTCCTCCGGAGGTGCACTCTGCCTTGCTGAGCGCCGGAGTGGGGCCCGGCCCACTGCTGGCTTCCGCGTCCGCGTGGTCGGCGCTGGGAGCCGAGTACATCGACGCCGCTGATGAACTCCTGGCGCTGCTGGGGTCGGTGCAGGCCGGGGCGTGGCAAGGTCCCAGTGCGCAGGCGTATGTGGCGGCTCATGCGCCGTACTTGGCGTGGCTGACGCAAGCGAGCGCTGACAGCGTGGCGACCGCGGCCCAGTACGAGACGGCTGCCGGGGCCTACGTCAGCGCGTTGGCCGCCATGCCGACGCTGCCGGAACTGGCCGCCAACCACGCCACCCACGGGGTATTGGTGGCGACGAATTTCTTTGGGATCAATACGATTCCGATTGCGCTCAACGAGGCCGACTACGTGCGGATGTGGGTGCAGGCCGCGGCGACGATGGCAACGTATCAAGCGGTCAGCGGCGCGGCGGTGGCCTCGGTGCCGCACACATCGACGGCGCCCCCGATCGTCAAGGCCGATGCGCAACCCGCCGATGACGACGAGGGCACCGACCCCACCGTCAACGATCCGCTGGACCAGCTGATCGCCAAGATTCTGCAGACCGCCAGCAACGGGCAGATCAACTGGGATCCCGCCCACGCGATGGTGAACGGGATTCCCTACGACGAGTACGTCGATCCCAACCAGCCGATGTTCTGGCTGGTGCGGGCCCTGGAACTGTTCGAGGACTTCCAGCAGCTCGGCGTGAATTTCCAGCAGAACCCCGCGCTGGCGTTTCAGTATCTGGTTCAGCTCGCCGAGTTCGACTGGCCGACGCACCTCGCCGAGATCGGCTCCTGGCTGGCCCAGTCGCCCCAATTGTTCGCCGCCGCGGTCGGCGTGCTGATCGCTCCGGTGGGCGCGGTGGGAGGTCTCGCGGGGCTGGCCGGGTTGGCCGGCCTTCCGCAGCCTCTCGCGCCGCTGCCGCTGGGCACCGCTCCCGATGCCTTTGCCGGGTTCGGATCGGCCTCAGCGGGAGCGCCGGCACCGGCGATTCCGTCTGCGCCGGCCCCGGCCCCGGCTCCGGCGCCGGCCCCCGCGGCGGCTGGCGTCAGCGGCCCCGCGCCGGCGCCGCCGCCCTCGCCGCCGGGCGCCGCGCCGTTCTTCCCGCCGTATCTGCTGGGTCCGCCCGGCATCGGCACCGGGTCCGGCATGCCCGTCGGCGCCGGCGCGTCACGCAAGGCCTCCGAGCCGCGCGGTTCGGAGGCTGCCGCTGCGGCCACCGCGGCCGAGCGCGACCAGCAGCGGGGCCGACGTCGCCGGCGCACCAAGCTGCACCGGCCCGGCGACGCCGTCATGGACCTCAACGTCGAGGTGACGCCGGACTGGGGCGATCCGGCTGACCCGAGCGTGACCGCGTCGTCCCACGGAGTGGCCGGATTCGCCGGAACGGTCGCCCGCGACGGTGCCCCGGCCGGGGGATTGACGGTGTCTTCCGGCGGTGCCTTCGACGACACGCCGCGCCTGCCCTTGCTGCCGGGCAATTGGCCGGACGAAAACGGGTAGGAGTTCGGGAACCCGAAACTATAGATTCGCTAGAGTGAATTCTTGTGTTCGGGCCGATGTGGATGGCGTCACCGCCTGAGGTGCATGCCACGCTGCTCAGTTCCGGTCCCGGCCCCGGCCCGCTGCTCGCTGCCGCGGGCGCGTGGTCGTCG
The DNA here is from genome assembly GCF_019645815.1 of Mycolicibacter heraklionensis. Taxonomy (NCBI): domain Bacteria; kingdom Bacillati; phylum Actinomycetota; class Actinomycetes; order Mycobacteriales; family Mycobacteriaceae; genus Mycobacterium; species Mycobacterium heraklionense. The sequence continues at coordinate 2,712,940 of NZ_CP080997.1, read as the reverse complement.
CTGAGCACGGAATACACCGCAACGGCGCAGGATCTGACCGCCCTGCTGGCATCGGTGGCGGCCGGGCTGTGGCGCGGTGTCGCCGGTGAGCAGTACCAGTCGGCGCATCTGCCGTATCTGGCGTGGCTGTATCGGGCCGGGGCCGACAGCGCCCGGATGGCAGCCGCACACGAACAGGCGGCGGCGGCTTATGCCGCCGCGCTGGCGGCGATGCCGACCCTGCCGGAGCTGGCCGCCAATCACGCCACCCACGGGGTGTTGGTCGCGACCAACTTCTTCGGTATCAACACCATTCCCATCGCCCTCAACGAAGCCGACTACTTCCGGATGTGGGTGCAGGCCGCCACCACGATGGCGACCTATCAGGCGGTCTGCGAAACCGCGGTCGCAGCGGCCCCCAGCGTTACTGCCACGGTCCCGATCCAGAAATCGGCCGCGTCCTCATCGACGTCGGAATCGTCGGGCAATCCGCTGCAGGGGTTGCTGGACTTCCTCGATCCGATCCTGAAAAGTCTGGGCATCCAAGACGGTGTGACCGCGCACGATCCGATGATCTCCAACGCCCTGACCACCGCCGTCTCGCACTTTCTGCAGAACTTCGGCATCAATTGGAATCCCGCTGCCGGCACCCTCAATGGCCAGGTCTACGACTACTATTCCAATGCCGCGCAACCGATCTGGTACCTGGCGCGGTCCCTCGAGCTGTTCGAGGACTTCCTCAACATCACCCAAGACCCGAGCCAGATCATTCCGGCGCTGCAATACCTTGCGGCGCTGGCGCTCTTCGACTGGCCGACCCACATCGCCCAGTTGGCGACGACGATCAGCCAGTCCCCGGCGCTGTTCGTCGCCGCGGCAGGTGCGGTGGTGGCCCCCGCCGGCACTCTGGGCGGCCTCGCCGGTCTGGCGGGACTGGGTCTGCCGGCACCGGGGGTGGTCGCGGCTCCGGCGCCCCCGGTGTTCGCCGCCGACGTACCCGGCGTCGCGGTCGGACCGGCCGTGATGACACCGCCGGCCAGCCCGCCCGCCGGGCCGCCGGCCGGCGTTCCGGCCGGCGCGAGCCCACCGGCTCCGGCAGCCGCGCCGCCGGCGGCCGTGCCCGCGAGCGCGCCGCTGGTGCCCTACCTCGTCGGCGGCGGGCCCGGAATCGACTTCGGGTCGGGGTTGGGAGCCCATGCCAGCGCCGCGGACAGCGCCAGGAAGAAGTCGCCGACGCCCGAGACCGCCACAGCGGCCGCGGCAGCAGACGCCCGTCGGTCCAAGCGCCTTCGCCGGCGCAAGACCAGACCGGGCCACGACGATGCGGTGATGGATCTGACGGTCGGAGTCTGCCCGGACTGGGGACCGACACCGGCGTCGGATCACGGCGCCGGAGATCTGGGACGCGCCGGGGCGGTGCGCACCGACCAATCCCGGCCGACCGGGCTGACCCGGCTGGCGGGAGACGAGTTCGCCGATAGTCCCCGGCGGCCGCTGCTGCCCGAAACCTGGGGTGAGCGCTAGGCCGATCGCCGCTGGGCCGGCGGCGGTGACCCGCTAGGCGTCGAGCACGATCGAGCCGACCGTGTGGCGGCCCTGCAGATCGCGGTGGGCTTGGGCCGCGTCGGCCAGCGGGTAGTGCCGGCTCACCGTCACCGTGACCGTGCCGTTCCCGACAGCCTCGAACAGCTCGCCCACGCGCCAGGTGAATTCCGGTGCGGTTCGGGTGAAGTGAGCCAGGTTGGGGCGTGTCAGGTAGACCGATCCCGCGGCATTGAGCCGCTGCGGGTCGACGGGCGGCACCGGGCCGCTGGCCGCGCCGAACAGCGCCAAGGTGCCCCGCACCGCGAGGCTGGCCAGGCTGGCGTCGAACGTCGTCGCACCCACCCCGTCGTACACGGCGGCCACCCCGCCGTCGGCCAACTCCCGGACCCGGGCGCCGAAGGCCGCGGCGTCCCCGGGGTCCGAGCCGGGGTAGTCGAGCACTTCCACGGCGCCGGCTTGCCGCGACAATGCGGCCTTGGACGGATTCGAGACGGTGGTGATCACCCGGGCGCCGAGCGCGGTGGCCCATTGGGTGAGGATCAGGCCCACCCCTCCGGCGCCGGCATGCAACAACACGGTGTCGCCGGGCTGCACTGGATACACCGACTTGATCAGATAGTGCGCAGTCAGGCCCTTGAGCAGCGCGGCCGCCGCCACACCGGCCTCGACGCCGTCGGGGATCAGCGCCGTCAAAGACGCTGGTGCCGTGCAGTATTGGGCGTAGGCGCCGGTCGCAGCCGCCGTCACCACGCGATCACCCACCGCCAGTGCGGTCACTCCCGCGCCCACCTCGGCGACCGTTCCCGCGGCCTCGTTGCCGACCACGAACGGCAGCTCAGCGGGGTAGATCCCGGAGCGGAAATACGTGTCGATGTAGTTGACCCCGGCGGCCTCGACCCGGATCAACACCTCACCGGAGGCAGGGGAGGGCTGTGGTCTGTCGACATAGTTCAAAACCTCGGGGCCGCCTGTCGCGGCCACTTCCACGGCGTGCATGGTGACTATCATCTCCGAATGTGAGGTCTGCATGAAGCTGGCCCGGCCCGACATCTTCCATCCGCGCATCGTGCTGGCGGTCGATCCGCGGGGCGGCCATCACGACGGTGTCGAGCCATCTGCGGCTGCCGATGACGACGCCGGCCTGGTCGCGGCGCTGCGTCACCGTGGGCTGCACGCCCGCCGATTGCCCTGGGACGACGCCGAGACGCTGGAAGCGGACCTGGTGATTCTGCGAACGGCCGGTGGCGACCCCGCCCGGCAGGCCGAATTCATGAACTGGACGACGCGGGTGGCCCACCTGCTCAACCCGCCCGAAGCGGTGGCCTGGAACGCCGACCGCCGCTACCTGGCGGACCTGCAGTGCGACGGGGTGCCGACGTTGGCGGGACGGCCACCGGCCGAGGTGAGCGCGCTGGTGTTTTTCGGCGCCGGTCGATCGCACGCCTTCGGCGCCGCAGGGTCCGACCCGGACTTCGAACTGTGGGATGTCGGCCGTGCCGCTCTCCGGTCGGCCGCCGAACGCTTGAGCATCCGGCTCGAAGAGTTGCTCTACGCGCGGGTAGACCTAGCCGGGAGCGCCCCGGATGTGCGCCTGATCAGCTTGGATTTGATTGCGCCGCAACTGGGTTTCGCCGAGCTCGACGCCGACGAACGAGACCGCGCGCAGCGCCGGTTCGCCATCGAGGTCGAGGCCGCGCTAGAGCGACTCGGGCTGGGTCCGCTCTCGCAGCGACGCCCATAGCGCCGCGGTCGCGCCGGTGACCAGCACCGCTCCCGCCACGTGCAGGGTGACCAGCACGGCGGGAACACCGGTGAAGTACTGCACCACGCCGATCAGCCCCTGAACGAAGGTCAGGACGGTCACCACCGCCAGCCGGCGGATCACCGGCTTGGCCGCCTGCACCGCAGCCAGGCCGAAGGCCAGGCCCACCAGCAGTCCGAGGAATCCGATCAGCAGTGACTCGTGCAGGTGAGCGAGCGTGGCGACCTCCACCTTGAGACGGGCCACCGTGCGGGCCGCGCTCTTGTCGCCGGCGTGTGGCCCGGCGGCGGTCACCAGGGTGCCGGTCACCAGCACCGCGGCCAGCGTGACGGCGCACAGTGCGGTCAACCCGCGCAACGGCGCCGGCACCCGATAGCGCACCACCGCCGACTCGTCGTCGGACTGGCCGACTTTCGCGTAGAACTGCACCGCCAGCCACACCATCAGCATGGAGACCAGCAGATGCACGGCCACGGTCCACCACGCCAGCCCGGTGCGTACCGTGATCCCGCCGATCACCGCCTGCAAGACCGTGGAGCCGGGCATCAGCCAGGCATAGACCAGTACTTCAGTACGCCGTCGGGCTCGGATCACGGCCAGCACGGCCAGCGCCGCGGTGATCACGACCGCGAAGGTGACCATGCGGTTGCCGAACTCGATGGCCTGATGAATCCGCGGGACTTCCGAGACGGCGACCGGGACGTAGCTGCCCGGGAAGCACTGCGGCCACGTCGGGCAACCCAACCCCGACGCGGTGACGCGGACGATCGCGCCGGTGACCGAGATGAATCCCTGGGTGAAGACGACGGCGGCGGCCAGCCATCGCTGGGTCCGCAGGCCCGGTTCGGGCAGCAGGTCCACCAGGCGCATCAGGAACCGTCCCACGGGCCTGATCGTAGAGGATCGGTAACTACATCCCGTAGTAGGTCAGCTGGAGTAGTCGGGTCAGCTGAACCGGAACCACCGCACCGCACCGACGGCGGCCAGCAGACCCCACACCGTCACCACCGCGATACCGAACCAGTCGACCGAGACGCTCAGTGCCTGTGCCAGCGCCTCGGTGAGCGCCCCCGAGGGGGTCAGCCGGGCGAGCCAGCGGACCGTGCCGGGAACCAGGTCGGTCTCCACGGTCAGCGCGGAGAACCCGCCGAACACGAACCACATCAGGTTGGCGCCCGCCAGCACAGTCTCGGCGCGCAGGCTCCCGCCGAGCAGCAGGCCCAACGCCGCGAAGCAGGCGGTCCCCAGCGCGATGACCACCGCCCCCAGGCCCAGGCCGGCCAGGGTCGGCCGCCAGCCCAGCGCAGCGCCGATCGCCCCGAGCAGCACCGACTGCAGCAGAACCACGGTGGCCACCGACAGGGATTTGCCGGCAATGACGCCCCACACCGGTAGCGCCGTGGCGCCCAATCGTTTCAGCGCCCCATAGCGCCGGTCGAACGCCACGGCGATGGCCTGCCCGGTGAACGCGGTGGCGATCACCGCCAGGGACATGATCACCGGCAGCACGGTGGTGGCGCGTTCGGCGTGGCCCTCGCCGAACGGGCCCAGCGGCAGCACCGTCAGACCGATCAGCAGGGTGATCGGAATGAACATCGTCAACAGCAGCTGCTCGCCGTTGCGCAGCAGCAGGGTCAGCTCCAACCGGTACTGCGCGGCGAGCATCGCCGGAACCCTGGCCGGGCGAGGGTCGGGGGTGAAAGTGCCGGGCGCGAAGACCTGCTGGTCGGTACTCATGGGCGTAGCTCCCGTCCGGTCAGCTCCAAGAACACGTCCTCGAGGCTGCGCTGCTCGACCCGCAGCGCGGTGGCCAGCACGTCCAGGCGCGCGCACCAGGAGGTCACGGTCGCCAGCACCTGAGGGTCGACCGTTCCTTCGACGAGGTATTCACCGGGCAGCACCTCGCTGGCCCGATAGCCCTCGGGCAACGCCGTGATCAGCAACGACAGATCCAGCCGCGGCGGCGCGGTGAACCGCAGCTGCCCCTGCGCCCCGCTGCGGGTCAACTCCGCCGGTGTGCCAGCGGCGACCACCGCGCCGTGGTCGATGATCAGCAGCCGGTCGGCCAGCTCTTCGGCCTCGCGCAGGTGGTGCGTGGTGAGCACCACGGTCACGCCGTCGCGGCGCAAGGCGTCGATCAGCTCCCACACCAACAACCGGGCGTGGGCGTCCATGCCCGCGGTCGGCTCGTCGAGGAACACCAGTTCCGGCCGACCGACCAGGGCGCAGGCCAACGCCAGCCGCTGCTGCTGCCCGCCGGAGAGCCGGCGATAGGTGGTGCGCGCCGCATCGGTCAGGCCCAGGGTGTCCAGCAGCCACTGCGGGTCCAGCGGGTTGGCCGAATACGACGCCACCAGCTTCAGCATCTCGCCGGCGCGGGCGGCCGGGTAGCCGCCGCCGCCCTGCAACATCACGCCGATGCGCTCCCGAAGCCGGTCATTGTCGGCGACCGGGTCCAAGCCGAGCACTTCGATGGTTCCGGCGTCCGGGCGGACGAAGCCCTCGCACATCTCGACCGTGGTCGTCTTCCCGGCGCCGTTCGGGCCGAGTAGCGCGAACACTTCGGCGGTCTGTACGTCGAAATCCAGGCCGGCGACCGCTTCGATCGCAGACGGACCGGTCCCGTAACGCTTGCGCACCCCGCGCAAGCGCACCGCGACAGCTGAGTTCACGGAGAATCAGCGTAAGCGTCGGTGGCGGCGGCCGACCGCGGGGTCGGTTCCTCGGCGGGTGCGTCGCCGGCCTGGGGCTCGGCTTCGGCCGGCAACTCGCGCCACGGCAGGCGCCGGTAGGTCAGCAGGAACAACCCCAGTACCACGACGGCGCTGGCCAGGGTGGCGTCCACGATCTGGAACAGGGCGAAACGGTCGCCGTTGGCGGTCGGGCCGAAGATGCCCACCACCAGCGTCACCGCGATCACCGCGATCCGGAAGTTCGGGCGGGTCGCCCAGGCGGCCAGCGGGATGATCGCCCACAGCAGGTACCACGGCTGGACCACCGGGAACAGCAGGACGGTGATGCCCAGCGCAACGCCGAGCCCACCGACCGGATGCAGCCGGCCGTTGAACACCACCAGCAGCAGCCACACCACCAGGACCGCGATGATCAGCACACCGATGGCACGGGTCAGCGACAGCACCGCGGTGGTGTGATCACCCAGACCCAGCAGGATCCCGACCTGGCCGGTGCCCAGGGCGATCAGCGTCGGCGGCGACATCCAGCTGCGCACCACGTTGGCCGTGCCCAGGGTGAAGACCCAGCCGAAGCCCAGCCCGCTGGCCCAGCCGATCAAGCCGGTGACCGCCGCCGCCAGCGCGGCCATGCCCGTACCGGCCAGCAGAAACGCCCGCAGATCGCCGCCCCACCGCCAGCCCAGCGCCATGGCGACGAACCCCAGAGCCAACAGCGATGGCAGCTTGACCTGCGATGACAGCGTGATCAGCACCGCCCCGGCGAGCAGTTCGGCCAGCGGCGCCCAGTCGTGGGGCTCTGGCCGCGTCCGCAGCGACGGCAACAGCGGCTGCGCCGCGGTGATCCCGCGTAACGCGAACTCCGTGCCGGTCAGCATGAGTCCGAGCATCAACGCCTCGTTGTGGATGCCGGCGACCAGATGCATCAGCAACAGCGGATTGGCCGCACCGAGCCACAGGGCGCTGACCTCGGCGACCCCGCAGCGCGCTGCCAGGCGCGGCACCGCCCACACGATCAAGCCGACCCCGAGCAGCACCACCACCCGGTGGCACAGCACCGCGGTGACGATGTTTTCGCCGGTCAACGCCGAGATACCCCGGCCGATCCACAAGAAAAGTGGCCCATAGGGCGCCGGCGTCTCCCGCCAGAGGCTCGGGACGGAGAGGGTGAAGACGTGGTCAAGGCCCAGGGCCGGCGCCGGCCCCACCCGGTAGGGGTCCAGGCCCAGCCGAGAGATCTGACTCTGCGCCAGGTAGGAGTAGACGTCTTTGCTGTACATCGGCGGGGCGACCAGCAGCGGCAGCATCCACAGCAGCAGGGTGCGGTCGAGCTGGCTGCGCGACATCCGCCGCTTGCCCAGGGCGAACCGGCCCAGCATCAGCCACGCCAGCGCCATCATCACCGCGCCGGTGGTGGTCATGGTCAGGGCCACCGTGGCCAGCCGAGACGGCAGGTTGAGCAGCCGGACCCCGAAGGTCGGGTCTTGCACCACCGGCCGCGCACCGGCCCCGAGCGCACCGATGGCCATCAGCACGGTGCCGGTGGCGCCGAACAGCCGGGTTCGCCGCAATGCGACCAGCTCAGCGGCGTTCAGCGGGGAGCCGACGGTGCGCTCGTCGCCGTGCAGATGCGCGATCGACGTGCTCAGCGAGTGCCGGCGGGCTGCCATCCCAGCAGCGTAACGGCCGCTCTGCGATGCCTGGGGACGCCCGGCGCCGCGCGGGATGTGATCAGCGCAACGGCCGATCCCGGCCGAACTGAGGTAACCCTTTCTAGACCGGGCTCTGGAATTGCGTCACACTGGTGTTGTGAAAATCGAGGCCTCCAACGAGGGCGAGGTGAATGTCATGCCGGTAACTGAGCTCGCCGGCGGCCACGACACCCGTCACGCCGTGGTGCGCCTGCTGATGGAATCCGGATCGATCACCGCGGGGGAGATCGGCGCCCGGTTGGGCTTGTCGGCCGCCGGGGTGCGTCGCCACCTCGACGCCCTGATCGAGATGGGTGACGCCGAGGCACATGCGGCGGCATCCTGGCAGCAGGTGGGGCGTGGGCGTCCGGCGAAACGGTTCCAGCTAACCGAAGCCGGCCGCGGCAAGCTTGGTCACCGTTACGACGACCTCGCGGTGGCCGCCATGCGCCAACTGCGCGAGATCGGCGGTGAGGACGCGGTGGTCGACTTCGCGCGACAGCGCATCGACACCATCCTGGCCAAGGTCGCGGCCGTCGCAGCCGGCGACGGCACCGACGACGACGGTGACCTGGAGACCACCGCACAACGCATCGCCGGCGCACTGACCGAGGCCGGTTACGCCGCGACCACCGCGCGGGTGGAGGGTGGCGTACCGGCGGTGCAGATTCTGCAGCACCACTGCCCGGTGGCCAACGTCGCCAAGGAGTTCCCGGAGTTGTGCCGGGCCGAGCGGCAGGCGATGGCCGAAGTGCTGGGCACCCACGTGCAGCGGTTGGCGACCATCGCCGACGGCGGCTACGTCTGCACCACCCATGTGCCACTGACCAACCGAAGCGCCAAGGCCGGGAAGGCCGGCAAGTCCAGCACCGCCGGGACCGTCAAAAAACAGCATTAGCAGCACCGATCGACCTTCGGCGCACACCCTGCGCCGAAGCCATCACGAGCACCGAAGGAGTGTCACCATGACACTGACGCCGGAGGCCACCGCAGCAGCTGCGGAGCCGACCACCCAGGAAGAGACCATCGCGTCGCTGGGCCGGTACGAATACGGTTGGGCCGACACCGATGTCGCGGGCGCCGCCGCCCAGCGCGGGCTGTCCGAGGCCGTGGTGCGCGACATCTCGGCCAAGAAGAACGAGCCGGAGTGGATGCTGCAAGCCCGCCTGCGGGCCTACCGGACGTTCATGAAGAAGCCGATGCCCAACTGGGGCTCGGACCTGTCCGGTATCGACTTCGACAACATCAAGTACTTCGTGCGGTCCACCGAGAAGCAAGCCCAGACCTGGGACGACCTGCCCGACGACATCCGCAACACCTATGACCGGCTGGGCATCCCGGAGGCCGAAAAGCAGCGCTACATCGGGGGCGTCGCGGCCCAGTACGAGTCCGAGGTGGTCTACCACAAGATCCGCGAGGACCTGGAAGCCCAGGGCGTGATCTTCCTCGACACCGACACCGCGCTCAAGGAACACGAGGAGTTGTTCCGGGAGCACTTCGCCACGGTGATTCCGGCCGGGGACAACAAGTTCTCCGCGCTCAACACCGCGGTGTGGAGCGGGGGATCGTTCATCTACGTGCCCAAGGGCGTGCACGTCGACATCCCGCTGCAGGCCTACTTCCGGATCAACACCGAGAACATGGGCCAGTTCGAGCGCACCCTGATCATCGTCGACGAAGACGCCTACGTGCACTACATCGAGGGCTGCACCGCGCCGGTCTACACGTCGGACTCGCTGCACTCTGCGGTGGTGGAGATCGTCGTCAGGCCCGGCGGCCGGTGCCGCTACACCACCATCCAGAACTGGTCGGTCAACGTCTACAACCTGGTCACTAAGCGGGCCCGGGCCGAGGCCGGGGCCACCATGGAGTGGGTCGACGGCAACATCGGCTCGAAGGTCACCATGAAGTACCCGGCGGTGTGGATGACCGGCGAGCACGCCAAGGGCGAGGTGCTCTCGGTGGCGTTCGCCGGCGAGGACCAGCACCAGGACACCGGCGCCAAGATGCTGCACCTGGCGCCCAACACGTCGTCCAACATCGTCTCCAAGTCGGTGTCGCGCGGCGGCGGGCGGTCCTCCTACCGGGGCCTGGTGGAGATCCACAAGGGCGCGCACGGCGCGAAGTCGAGCGTGAAGTGCGATGCGCTGCTGGTCGACAACGTCAGCCGCAGCGACACCTACCCCTACGTCGACATCCGTGAGGACGACGTCACCGTCGGCCACGAGGCCACCGTGTCGAAGGTCAGCGAGAACCAGCTGTTCTACCTGATGAGCCGCGGCCTGACCGAGGACGAGGCGATGGCAATGGTGGTGCGCGGCTTTGTCGAGCCGATCGCCAAGGAACTGCCGATGGAGTACGCGCTGGAGCTCAACAAGCTGATCCAGCTGCAGATGGAAGGCTCGGTGGGCTAGGTGACTTCGACTGGTTTGACGTCCACCCCGGCGGCCAACCTGACCCAGGCGGCCGAAGGCTTCCACAAGGGGATGCAGTTCACCTCGTTCGACGTCGAGGCATTCGAGGTGCCGCACGGTCGCGATGAGGTGTGGCGGTTCACCCCGTTGCGCCGGCTGCGCGGTCTGCACGACGGTTCCGCGGTCGCTGACGCGTCCGCCGCCATCGAAGTCCTCGGCTCGGATGCCGTTCGGATCGAGACGGTCGCGCGCGGCGATCACCGGCTGGGGGCCGCCGGAGCTCCCGCGGACCGGATTGCGGCCCAAGCCTTCTCGGCGTTTCGCGAGGCGACGGTAGTCACCGTGCCCAAGGAAGCCGACGTCGAGGAGCCTATTCGGATCACTGTCACCGGCCCCGGAGCGGGAGCGACGGCCTACGGCCATCTGCAGCTGCGTGCTGAGGAACTGTCGCGGGCAACCGTCGTGATCGACGTGCGAGGCAGCGGAACCTACGCCGACAACGTCGAATTCGTGGTCGGCGACGCCGCACAGCTGACCGTGGTCTGGATCGCCGACGCCGCCGCGGACCTGGTGCACGTCACCATGCACCACGCGGCGCTGGGCAAGGACGCGGTGCTGCGCCACAGCGCCGTGCAGCTGGGCGGCGAATTGGTACGCCTGACCGGGCGGGTCCGGTTCGACGGCCCGGGTGGCGACGCCGAAATGCTCGGCCTGTACTTCGCCGACGACGGCCAGCACCTCGAATCGCGGCTGCTGGTCGACCACGCCCAGCCCAACTGCCGCTCCAACGTGCTCTACAAGGGCGCGCTGCAGGGCGACCCGGATTCTGCGCTCCCGGACGCCCACACTGTCTGGGTCGGAGACGTGCTGATCCGCGCGACGGGCGTCGGCACCGACACCTTCGAGGTGAACCGCAACCTGGTGCTGGCCGACGGTGCCCGGGCCGACTCGATTCCGAACCTGGAGATCGAGACCGGGGAGATCGTGCAGGCCGGACACGCCAGCGCGACTGGCCGATTCGATGATCTCCAGTTGTTCTACCTGCAGGCGCGCGGCATCCCCGAAGAGCAGGCCCGGCGCCTGATCGTGCGCGGCTTCTTCGGCGAGATCATCGCCAAGATTCCGGTGCCCGCGGTGCAGGAGCGCCTCACCGAGGCCGTGGAGCGTGAGCTCGCGGTCACCGAGAACAAATAAACCCGAACGCATCACCTAAGGACACGAATCAGCAATGAGCACACTGGAAATCAAGGATCTGCACGTGAGTGTGTCGCCCGGCGGCGCCGGCGACGACGGCGCGGCGACCATCCCGATCCTGCACGGCGTCGACTTGACGGTGAACTCCGGTGAGACCCATGCCCTGATGGGGCCCAACGGGTCCGGCAAGTCCACGCTGTCCTACGCGATCGCCGGGCACCCCAAGTACATCGTGACGTCGGGTTCGATCACCCTCGACGGCCAGGACGTGCTGGCGATGACCGTCGACGAACGTGCGCGCGCGGGCCTGTTCCTGGCCATGCAGTATCCGGTCGAGGTGCCGGGGGTGTCGATGTCGAACTTTCTGCGCACCGCGGTGACCGCGATGCGCGGTGAGGCGCCGAAGCTGCGGGCCTGGATCAAGGAACAGCGCGCCGCGTTCGCCGAGTTGGGCATCGACTCCGGCTTCGCCGAACGCAACGTCAACGAGGGGTTCTCCGGCGGGGAGAAGAAGCGCCACGAGATCCTGCAGCTGAGCCTGCTCAAGCCGAAGATCGCGATCCTCGACGAGACCGACTCCGGCCTGGACGTCGACGCGCTGCGGGTGGTCAGCGAAGGGGTGAACCGCTACCAGGAGACCGAACACGGCGGCGTGCTGGTGATCACCCACTACACCCGCATCCTGCGCTACATCCAGCCGCAGTTCGTGCACGTCTTCGCCGGCGGGCGGATCGTCGAGTCGGGCGGACCGGAACTCGCCGACGAGCTCGAAGAGAACGGCTACGAGCGCTTCACCGAGCAGGCCGCAGCGGCGGAGGCCTGAACATGACACTCTCGGTCAGCCGTCCGGCGGTGCCGGACCTCGACGCGATTCGGGCGGATTTTCCGATCCTGAACCGTGTCATGCGCGGCGGAAGCCGGCTGGCCTACCTGGATTCCGGCGCCACCTCGCAGCGGCCGCTGCCGGTGCTCGACGCCGAGCGGGAGTTTCTGCTGAACTCCAACGGGGCGGTGCACCGCGGGGCGCACCAGCTGATGGAGGAGGCGACCGACGCCTACGAGGACGGCCGGTCCGCGATCGCGCGCTTCGTCGGCGCCGACCCGGACGAGCTGGTGTTCACCAAGAACGCCACCGAGTCGCTGAACCTGTTGTCCTATGCGCTGGGCGACAACCGCTTCGAGCGGGCCGTCGGCCCGGGTGACGTCATCGTCACCACCGAGCTGGAACACCACGCCAACCTGATTCCCTGGCAGGAGCTGGCGCGGCGCACCGGTGCGACCCTGCAGTGGTACGAGGTGACGCCCGACGGGCGCATCGACCTGGACTCGCTGGAACTCGACGAGCGGGTCAAAGTCGTTGCTTTCACCCATCACTCGAACGTGACCGGCGCACTGGCCCCGGTCGAAGAGCTGGTGTCGAGGGCCCGCGCGGTGGGTGCACTCACTGTGCTGGACGCCTGCCAGTCCGTTCCGCACCAGCCGGTCGACTTCCACGCGCTGGGTGTGGACTTCGCGGCGTTCTCCGGGCACAAGATGCTGGGGCCCAACGGGATCGGGGTGCTCTACGGCCGGCGGGAGCTGTTGGCGGCGCTGCCGCCATTCCTCACCGGTGGATCGATGATCGAGACGGTCACGATGGTGGCAAGCACCTACGCTCCGGCGCCGCAACGTTTCGAGGCAGGCACGCCGATGACCTCGCAGGTCGTCGGGTTGGCCGCGGCCGCTCGCTATCTCGACGCGATCGGGATGGATGTGGTGGCGGCTCACGAACGTGAGCTGGTGGCCGCCGCACTCGAGGGACTCGCCGGCATTCCCGGGGTGCATATTGTCGGGCCGACCACCACGATCGACCGCGGCTCGCCGGTGTCGTTTGTGATCGACGGGGTGCATGCGCACGACGTCGGGCAGGTGCTCGACGACGACGGTGTCGCGGTCCGGGTGGGCCACCACTGCGCAATGCCGTTGCACCGCAAGTTCAATGTTGCTGCCACCGCCCGAGCCTCGTTCGCGGTGTACAACACCCACGAGGAGGTGGAGCGCCTGCTGGCGGGTGTTCGCCGGGCCGTGGAATTCTTTGGGGGAGTGTGAGACGTTGCGTCTTGAGCAGTTCTATCAAGAGGTGATCCTCGATCACTACAAGCATCCGCAGCATCGCGGTCTGCGGGAGCCCTACGGCGCGCAGGTGCACCACGTCAACCCCACCTGCGGTGACGAACTGACGCTGCGGGTGGCGCTGTCGCCCGACGGTACGCAGATCGCCGATGTCTCCTACGACGGGCAGGGTTGCTCGATCTCGCAGGCGGCGACCTCGGTGCTGGCCACCCAGGTGATCGGTTTGACGGTAGAGCAGGCGTGCGCGACGTTCGACGCCTTCCACGAGATGGTGTCGTCGCGGGGCACCGTGGAAGGCGACGAAGAAGTGCTGGGCGACGGCATCGCGTTCGCCGGGGTGGCCAAGTACCCGGCGCGAGTCAAGTGCGCGCTGCTCGGCTGGATGGCGTTCAAAGATGCGCTGGCGCAGGCACTTTCCAAGGCAGAAGAACAGACGTTGGCATCCGTCAGTGTCTCTCAACCCAGGAGATGAACCGATGAGCGAATTGGGACCGGACGAGCTGCTCGCCGAAGTCGAGGAATCGATGCACGACGTCATCGACCCCGAGATCGGCATCAACGTCGTAGACCTCGGCCTGATGTATGACCTGTCGATCCGCCAAGACGATGGCGGTCCGACCGCCGTCGTCACCATGACGCTCACCTCGCCGGCCTGTCCGCTGCAGGACATGATCGCCGAGCAGGTCGAGAACGCCACCGTGGGCGCCGGCCTGGTCAAGAAGGTCGACCTGTCCTGGGTCTGGGAGCCCGCCTGGGGACCGGACAAGATCACCGATGAGGGCCGCGAAATGATGCGCGCAGTCGGTTTCACGGTCTGACCGTGCCCGCAGCCGAGTTCTGGCTGTGCCGGACCTGCGGTGTCGAACACGATGCGACGCCGCCGGTGTGTGCAATCTGCGAGGACGACCGGCAATGGGTGCCGCCGGACGGCCAACACTGGGCCACCTTGGACGGCTTGGCCGCCGAAGGCATGCAGTCCTACGCCTTCGAACTGGAACCCGGGCTGATCGGGATCGGCAGCAATCCGCCGCTCGGTATCGGTCAGCTGGGCAAGCTGGTGTGCACGCCGAGCGGCAATATGCTGTGGGATCCCCCGGGATTCGTCGATGACACCGCGGTCGCCGCGGCGCTCGAGCAGGGCCCGGTGCTCGGGGTCGTCGCCAGCCACCCGCACATGTTCGGCGCCCAAGTGGAATGGGCCCGTCGACTCGGCGGGGTGCCGGTGTACGTCAACGCTGCCGACAGCCAATGGGTGATGCGTCCGGACCCGGCGATCCGGTACTGGTCCGGCCGGCTGGAGCTCGCACCCGGGTTGAGCGTGATTCAAGTCGGCGGCCACTTTCCGGGCAGCTCCGTCGCATGCTGGGACGCCGGTGCCGAGGGGCGCGGGGTGCTGCTGGTGGGTGACACCGTCTTCCCGAACCCCGACCGGCGCACCGTGGCGTTCTTGCGCAGCTACCCGAACCGGATTCCGCTGTCGGCTGCCGTCGCCCAGCGGATGGCCGCAACGTTGGAGGGGTTGCGCTTCGACCGCATCTACGGGCTGCACACCAACACCATCGACACCGATGCCGTGGCCGCGGTCCGGTTCTCGGCGGACCGTCACGCCGCGTGGGCGCGCGGCGACCACGACGACCTCACCTAGCGCGGGACCGGTCAGCGTTGTCACCACTCCCGGCCGGCGGTCCGGGCGATGGGCGCTGCAATACTCGTCGCGTGACTGTGACGGAAAACGAGCGGACACGGTGACGACGAGCAGGCGGCGGTTCATGGCCGGGATGGCGGCCGCGGCCGCGGGCACCGCGGTCGGCGGGCTGGCTGGTTGCGGTTCGCGGGGACCGGGCGCCGACACCATTTTCATCGGCGGTCCGGTGGTGACGGTGGCGCCGGGCCCTCCGGAGGCTGAAGCGCTCGCGGTCACCGGCGGACGGATCAGCCAGGTCGGCACGGCCGATGAGGTGCTGCGACTGCGGGGGTCGGGAACCACCGTCGTCGACCTGCGCGGCCGGGCGCTGCTGCCGGCGTTCGTGGAGCCGCATGGTCATCCCTTCGAGATGGGCTCCACACTGGCTCCGCCGGCCATCGACGTGCGTCCCTTCACGGTCCCCACTGCGAACGGGGTGTTCGCGAAACTGGCCGAGGCCGTGGCCGACACGCCCAAGGGCCAGCCGATTCTGCTCAACGGGGTCGATCCCTTGCTGCAGACCGGGCTGCAGCCCTTCAGCCGTACCGAGCTGTCCCGGCTCGCCCCGAACAACCCCGTGGTGATCATTTCCAACAGCGGCCATGCCGCCTACGGCAACACTGCCGCGTTCACCGCGGCCGGTATCACCAAAACCACCCCGAACCCCGCCGGGGCGCAGTACATCCACGGTCCCGACGGACAGCTGACCGGCGAGGTGCGCGAGGCGGCGGCGGTGATGGCGCTGGTTGCGCCGTTCTCCGGCGCGATCATGGCCAACGCCGGGGACAACCTGCGCTGGGCCTACGCCCAACTCGCCCGCGCGGGAATCGCCACCGCCACCGAGCATTCCTACGACGCGCGTGCGCAGTCCGAGGTGTTCGGCAAGCTCGCCCAGCAGGCCGACTGCGCGGTGCGGGTCCGCGCCTACGAGATCGGCACCCCAGAGCTGGCTGCGGACCCGAAGAACGTCCGTGGCAGGCGGGCCCGCGCCGACGTGCTGTTCGACAAGATCGGGATGAAGATGTGGGCGGACGGTTCGCCCTGGCAGGGCAACATCTTCACCACCTTCCCGTATCTGACCAACGCCACCACAGCGGGCATGGGCTTGGGGCCCGACCACCGCGGCCGGATGAACTACCCGCCCGAGCAGATCCAGGACCTGACCAAGGCCTTCGTGGATCAGCACTGGCAGGTTTCCTGCCACGTCCACGGTGACGCCGCGATCGATGTGGTGCTGGACGCATTCGAACAGGCGCGCACACCCCCGGCGTTACGGCCCCGGATCGAACACGTCGGGGCCATGCGGCCCGATCAGTTCGCGCGGGCCGCGAACCTCGGGATCACCCCGAGCCTGTTCATCGAACACATCTACTTCTGGGGAGATGTGCTGGTGGACAAGCTGTTCGGCATGGAACACGGGTCGCACTGGATGTCGGCTCGGTCGGCGCTGGACGCCGGCCTGCGGCTGTCGTTCCACAATGACGGCACCGTCACCCCGCCCAACCCGATCGGCAACATCGCCACCGCGGTGAACCGCATCGCCAAGGGCAGCGGCCGGGTCCTGGCTCCCGAACAGCGCATCGGCGTCGACGCGGCGATCAAGGCGCAGACCCTCAACGCCGCCTGGCAACTACGGCTGGACACCGAGATCGGCAGCCTGGAACCCGGCAAGTACGCCGATCTGGTGGTGCTGTCACACAACCCACGTCGGGTCCCGCCGGCCGACCTGCGCGACGTGGCCGTGGAGGCCACGTACCTGATGGGCCGGCAGACCTACGGGAAGGTGCTGGGGTAGCGGGGCGGGTTGCGCCGAGGCCCGCTAGGCGGGCGGCTCGGGGCAGTTGCCGTCGCCGGCCCACACGGTGACCCGGGCGGCCTGCAGCACGCCGTCGCCGTCCTTGGTCCCGCCGGCGGCGACACACTTTCCAGCGCTGATCGACGGTGCGCTGACGGTGATCATCCGGCGGAAGTGGGTGCTGTCGTTGAGTGTGACCGTGGTCGGCCCGGACGGGCCGCTGACGGTGAGTGTGTCGCCGGCAACGGACTCGACCACACCGCGGACGCCACGGTGCGGCTTCGGGGGCGCCGGGGCGTCGGCCGCCGCGGCGGGCCGCTGCGGGCACTGGCCGTCGACCGTGGTGCTGATCGCCACGAACTTCGCGGTGATGGCCCCACCGTCGGAGGCGGCGCCGTCTTGGGCGCCTCCGGCCTTGATGCAGGTGCCGGCGGTGATCTCGCCGCGCTGCGCGGGCACCGACTCGAAAATCCGGGTGCCGTCGGTCAACGAAACGGTGGTGGTGCCGGACGACCGGGTCACTTCGAAGGTGTTGCCGGATACCGAGGAGACCGAACCCATCACGTGGTCGCCCTGGGCGTGAGCCAATGCCGGGACGAACAGTCCGGCCGCGAACAGCGCCGTCGCTCCGGTCAGTGCGCGAACCGTTTGGGTGGGTGTGCTCGGGCGGGGGGACATCGGCAGTCTCCGTTCGTTGATATCGGCGGCGGCGGGTGCCGTCGACCGGTGCTACCACCGTCGAGGGTCGAGTTAGCGAGCAGCTAGCTTCCCGCTGTGAGCGCGCTGTGTAAGCAGCTGTGCAGGGGCCGGGAACACCACGGATGTTCCCGGCGTTGAGTCGGTCATGGCAACTCAAGACCTCACCGCAGCGAAATTCGAAGAAACCATCGCCGACAACGACATCGTGCTCGTCGACTTCTGGGCGTCCTGGTGCGGGCCGTGTCGGTCGTTCGCGCCGACGTTTGCGGCCGTCTCCGAGAAGCACCCCGACGTGGTGTTCGCCAAGGTCGACACCGAAGCCGAGCAACAGCTGGCCGCTGCCGCCCAGATCCGCTCCATCCCCACCCTGATGGCGTTCAAGAAGGGCACGCTGGTGTTCAACCAGGCCGGCGCACTGCCTGCCGCGGCGTTGGAGAACCTGGTCCAGCAGGTCAAGGATCTCGACGTCGAGGCCGCATTGGCCGAGCAGGCCGCGCAGGGCAAGCCCGACCAGGTCTGAGGGCGCGCACGCGATAGCGTGCATCCGTGTCTTCCGAATCCGAGTTCGTCCTCGTTGAACGTCCCCGTCCGCACGTCGCGCTGATCACGCTGAACCGCCCGGAGCGGATGAACTCCATGGCGTTCGACGTGATGGTTCCGCTGCGTGACGTGCTGGCGGAAGTCAGCTACGACAACTCGGTGCGGGTGGTGGTGCTGACCGGGGCGGGCCGGGGGTTCTCCTCCGGCGCCGACCATAAGTCCGCGGGTTCGGTGCCGCACGTGGCCGGACTGACCCGGCCCACGTTCGGATTGCGGTCGATGGAGCTGCTCGACGACATCATCCTGGGGCTGCGGCGCCTGCACCAGCCGGTGATTGCCGCCGTCAACGGGGCGGCCATCGGTGGCGGTCTGTGCCTGGCGCTGGCGGCCGACATTCGGGTCGCCGCGTCGGGTGCCTACTTTCGGGCGGCCGGCATCAACAACGGGCTGACCGCCAGTGAGCTGGGCCTGAGCTACCTGCTGCCCCGGGCGATCGGTGCGTCGCGGGCCTTCGAGATCATGCTCACCGGCCGCGACGTCGACGCCGCCGAGGCGGAGCGAATCGGCTTGGTCTCGCGGGTGGTGGAGACGGCGGACCTGCTGGACACCTGCTACGACATGGCCGAGCGGATCGCCGGTTTCTCCCGCCCGGGGGCCGAATTGACCAAGCGGACGCTCTGGAGCGGACTCGACGCCGGTAGTCTGGAGGGGCACATGCAGGCCGAGGGGCTCGGACAGCTCTACGTGCGCCTGCTGACCAGCAACTTCGAGGAAGCCGTCGCTGCGCGCGCCGAGAAGCGCCCACCGGCCTTCACTGACGATAAGTAGCACCACCACGACAGGAGTACGCGCGCGTGATTACCGCAACGGGCCTGGAGGTCCGCGCCGGAGCGCGCACCCTGCTCGACTCGGTGGACTCGGTGCTGCGGGTTCAGCCCGGCGACCGGATCGGTCTGGTCGGCCGCAACGGCGCCGGCAAGACCACCACGTTGCGCATCCTGGCCGGTGAAGGTGAGCCGTATGCGGGCACCATCACCCGCACCGGTGAGGTCGGCTACCTGCCGCAGGACCCCCGGGAAGGCAACCTCGACGTCCTGGCCCGCGACCGGGTGCTCTCGGCACGCGGCCTGGACACCATCCTGGCCGACCTGGAGAAGCAGCAGGTGCTGATGGCCGAGGTCGTCGACGACGCGGAGCGGGACCGAGCCATTCGTCGCTACGGGCAACTCGAAGAGCGCTTTGCCGCACTGGGCGGCTACGCCGCTGAGAGCGAGGCGGGCCGGATCTGCACCAGCCTGGGCCTGCCCGACCGGGTGCTGACGCAGCCGCTGCGGACCCTGTCCGGTGGCCAGCGCCGCCGCGTGGAGCTGGCCCGGATTCTGTTCGCGGCCGGCGAGGGAGGCGCCGGAGGCGCCGGTTCGGGAACCACCTTGCTGCTCGACGAACCGACCAACCACCTCGACGCGGATTCGATCGGCTGGCTGCGTGACTTCCTGAAGAACCACAGCGGGGGACTGGTGCTGATCAGCCACGATGTGGACCTGTTGGCCGACGTGGTCAACCGGGTGTGGTTCCTCGACGCGGTGCGCGGTGAGGCCGACGTCTACAACATGGGCTGGCAGAAGTACCTCGACGCCCGTGCGACCGATGAGCAGCGTCGCCGCCGGGAGCGCGCCAATGCCGAACGCAAGGTCGCCGCGCTGCGCAACCAGGCCGCCAAACTGGGCGCCAAGGCAACGAAAGCCGTTGCGGCGCAGAATATGCTGCGTCGTGCCGACCGGATGCTGGCGGCGCTGGATGAGGAACGGGTCGCCGACAAGGTCGCCAGGATCAAGTTCCCGACCCCGTCGGCTTGCGGGAAAACCCCGCTGATGGCGTCCGGGCTGACCAAGGTGTACGGCTCGCTGGAGATCTTCACCGGTGTCGACCTGGCCATCGACCGGGGCTCACGGGTCGTGGTGCTGGGTCTCAATGGGGCCGGTAAGACCACCCTGCTGCGACTGCTCGCCGGCGTCGAAACCCCCGACGCCGGCCAGCTCGAGCCCGGATACGGTTGCAAGATCGGCTATTTCGCCCAGGAACATGACACCATCGACAACGCGGCGACGGTGTGGGAGAACGCAGTACATGCAGCTCACGCGTCCGCGCATTTTTCCGAGCAGGATCTGCGGGGACTGCTGGGCGCGTTCATGTTCACCGGGCCGCAGCTGGAACAACCGGCCGGCACGCTGTCCGGCGGTGAGAAGACCCGACTGGCGCTGGCCGGGCTGGTGGCATCCACCGCGAACGTGCTGCTGCTCGACGAGCCGACCAACAACCTCGACCCGGCGTCGCGCGAGCAGGTACTCGACGCGCTGCGCAGTTACGCCGGCGCGGTGGTGCTGGTCACCCACGACCCGGGCGCAGCCGAGGCGCTGGACCCACAGCGCGTGGTGTTGTTGCCCGACGGCACCGAAGACCACTGGTCTGCGGACTACCGCGACCTGATCGAGCTCGCCTGATTCACTCAAAGTCGCCCGGTATCGCCGAGGCATTCCTACGCTGAACCCGTTGAGTCGGCGAGGGGATGGTGAGGGGACGTGGCGACGACGACGAAACCGAACAAGCAGCGCGATCGTCAGCTGGTCGAGTTGCGCAACGCCTATGAGGGCGGGGCGAGTATCCGGACCTTGGCGGCGTCGACCGGCCGATCGTACGGCTCCGTGCACAGCATGCTGCGGGAGTCGGGCGCGGCGATGCGCAGCCGCGGCGGGCCCAACCACCGCACCCGGTCCCGCTAGCGTCGCCCCTGAGCGCGAGCGCGCGTGTCTGCACACGACACGCCGATCGCGGTCGGCATTCTGCGCACCCTCGCGGTGCACTGATCAAGCGAAATCAGCTCTGCCGCACCGAATCCTCGACCAGGTCGAGGACCGCCGAAAGCCGCTGCGGATCTTCGCCAGACGCCAGCCGCGCGACGAGGCCGTCGAGCACCAGATCCAGATAGCAGTGCAATACGTCTGCGGGGACGTCGTCGCGCAGCCTACCGGCCTGCTTCTGGCGATTAAGCCGATCCGTTGTCGCAGCAGCCAATTCGGCTGACCGCTCCGCCCAGCCGCGGCTGAATTCCGGGTCGTGGCGCAGCTTGCGGGCGATCTCCAGCCGGGTGGCCAGCCAGTCGAACTGCTCCGGCGCCGCCAGCATGTCCCGCATCACGCCGATCAGGCCCTCGCGCGAGGCGACATCAGCCATCCGCTCCGCATCTTCGCGCGCCAACTCGAAGAACAGGGTGTCCTTGTCGCGGAAGTGATGAAATATCGCCCCCCGCGACAGCCCGATCATCTGCTCCAGTCGCCGCACCGTGGCCCCGTCGTATCCGTAGGCGGCGAAGCACCTGCGTGCGCCATCGAGGATCTGGCGGCGCCGGGCCGCCAGGTGATCCTCGCTGACCCTGGGCATCAGGTGATCGCCGTCTACGCGGTCGTACTCGATTTTCCCCCGCGAGCGGGAGGTGCCCCCAACATGTTGCGCAGCACGTACTGCAGGATGCCGCCGTTGCGGTAGTAGTCGGCCTCACCGGGGGTGTCGATGCGCACCACCGCGTCGAATTCGACCTTGTCACCATTTTCCTTGGTGGCGGTGACCTTCACCGTCTTGGGCGTCTTGCCGGTGTTGAGCTCTTCGATACCGACGATGTCGAAGGTCTCGGTGCCGTCCAGGCCCAGTGTCTTGGCGGTCTCGCCGGCCGGGAACTGCAGCGGGATCACGCCCATACCGATCAGGTTCGAGCGGTGGATGCGCTCGAAGGACTCGGTGATGACGGCCTTGACGCCCAGCAGCGTGGTGCCCTTGGCCGCCCAGTCACGCGACGAGCCGGAGCCGTATTCCTTGCCGCCCAGCACGACCAGCGGGATGCCGGCCTTCTGGTAGTTCATGCAGGCGTTGTAGATGAACTCCTTCGGGCCGCCCTCCTGGGTGAAGTCCCGGGTGTAGCCACCTTGGGTGCCCTCCAGGCCGATGGTGTCCAGCAGTCGGTTCTGCAGGCGGATGTTGGCGAAGGTGCCGCGGACCATGACCTCGTGGTTGCCGCGACGGCTGCCCAGCGAGTTGTAGTCCTTGCGCGCCACACCGTGGGCGTCCAGGTAGTCCGCTGCGGGGGTGCCGGGCTTGATCGGGCCGGCCGGGCTGATGTGGTCGGTGGTGACCGAGTCGCCCAGCAGCGCCATCACCCGGGCGCCCTTGATGTCGGAGACCGGGTCGGGCTCCAGCGCCATGCCGTCGAAGTACGGGGCCTTGCGCACGTAGGTCGACGCCTCGTCCCAGGCGAACGTGTCACCGTCCGGGGTCGGCAGGTTGCGCCAGTTGTCGTCGCCCTTGAACACGTCGGCGTAGGACTTGCGGAACATGTCCTGGTTGATCGCGGACTTGATGGTGTCGTCGATCTCCTGGGCCGACGGCCAGATGTCGCGCAGGTACACGTCGTTGCCTTGCGCGTCCTTGCCCAGCGAGTCGGTCTCGAAGTCGAAGTCCATGGTGCCGGCCAGGGCGTAGGCGATGACCAGCGGCGGGGAGGCCAGGTAGTTCATCTTCACGTCGGGGGAGATGCGACCCTCGAAGTTGCGGTTACCCGACAGCACGGCGGTGACGGTCAGGTCTTCCTCGTTGACCGCCTTGGAGATCTCCTCGGGCAGCGGGCCGGTGTTACCGATACAGGTGGTGCAGCCGTAACCGCCCAGATAGAAGCCGAGCTTCTCCAGGTAGGGCCAGAGGCCGGCCTTCTCGTAGTAGTCGGTGACCACCTGGGAGCCCGGTGCCATGTTGGTCTTCACCCACGGCTTGGACGACAGGCCCTTCTCGACGGCGTTGCGGGCCAGCAGGGCCGCGCCGATCATCACCGACGGGTTGGAGGTGTTGGTGCAGGAGGTGATACCCGCGACGGCGACGGCGCCGTGGTCGAGGATGAACTCACCGCGCTCGCCCTTGACCCGGATCGGCTTGCTCGGCCGGCCGTCGGCGCCGTTGGCGGCGGACTGCACGTTCACAGCACCGTCGTCGGCGAAGGACAGCGAGACCGGGTCGGAGGCCGGGAAGGACTCCTCGATGGCCTCGTCGAGCTTGGTCTCCGGCGCCGGGTGCTGCTCTTCGACGTAGTTGTGGATGTCTTTGCGGAAGGCGATCTTGCTCTCCGACAACAGGATCCGGTCCTGCGGACGCTTCGGGCCGGCGATCGACGGGACCACGGTGGACAGGTCCAGCTCCAGGTATTCGGAGAAGGCCGGCTCGTGGTCCGGGTTGTGCCACATCCCCTGGGTCTTGGCATAGGCCTCGACCAACGCGAGCTGCTCGTCGGTGCGGCCGGTCAGACGCAGGTAGTTGATGGTCTCTTCGTCGATCGGGAAGATCGCGCAGGTGGAGCCGAACTCGGGGCTCATGTTGCCCAGGGTGGCGCGGTTGGCCAGCGGCACCTCGGCGACGCCCTTGCCGTAGAACTCGACGAACTTGCCCACCACGCCGTGCTTGCGCAGCATGTCGGTGACGGTGAGCACCACGTCGGTGGCGGTGACGCCCGGCTGGATCTCGCCGGTCAGCTTGAAGCCGACGACGCGGGGGATCAGCATCGACACCGGCTGGCCCAGCATGGCGGCCTCGGCTTCGATACCGCCGACGCCCCAGCCCAGCACGCCCAGGCCGTTCTGCATGGTGGTGTGGCTGTCGGTGCCCACGCAGGTGTCGGGGTAGGCCTGACCGTTTCGCACCATCACGGTGCGGGCCAGGTATTCGATGTTGACCTGGTGCACGATGCCGGTGCCCGGCGGGACGACCTTGAAGTCGTCGAAAGCGCCTTGGCCCCAACGCAGGAACTGGTAGCGCTCGGCGTTGCGCTGGTACTCCAGCTCGACGTTGCGCTCGAAGGCGTCGGCGGTTCCGAAGACGTCGAGGATGACGGAGTGGTCGATGACCATCTCGGCGGGTGAGAGCGGGTTGACCTTGTTCGGGTCGCCGCCCAGCGCGGTGACGGCCTCACGCATGGTGGCCAGGTCGACGACGCACGGCACACCGGTGAAGTCCTGCATGATCACCCGGGCCGGGGTGAACTGGATCTCGATGCTCGGCTCGGCGGCCGGGTCCCAGTTGGCGATCGCGTTGATGTGCTCTTTGGTGATGTTGGCGCCGTCCTCGGTGCGCAGCAGGTTCTCGGCCAGCACCTTGAGGCTGTAGGGGAGCTTCTCGGTGCCCGGGACGGCATCGAGGCGGTAGATCTCATAGTCCTTGTCACCCACGCTCAGGGTGTCGCGGGCTCCGAACGAATTCACCGAATCTTTGCTGGTCACTTCAACTCCCCGAGATCGAGTTCTCCTCCATCGACGGGTCCGCGCCGACGGGCGCCATAACCCTAACAGTACGATTGTCCTGTATAAAGTAAGGTTCACCTCACTTGGCCGGGGTTGATACCGTCTTCAACCGTGACGATCCAGCACCCGCCGGCCTATATCCCCGGCGAGCTCTGCATCACTGTCGGCCTCGACCCGGCCGCCCCGCCCGACGACTGCATGGCACTGGTCAAGGTTGCTGTCGCCGCCGACGGGGTGAGCGCACCGGCGGCCGACGTGCCGGCGCTCCGCGAGGTGGTGGCGCAGGCCGGCCGCGACGGTATCGACCTCAAGATCGTCGAGGTGGCCCGAAATCCCGGCATGGACACCGCGCTGCGCGACGTCGCCACCGTGGTCGGCTACGACTATCCGGATTCCACTGTTCTGGTCGTTAGTACCAACTATGTCGGCAGCTACAGCGGCCAGTTTCATCGGTCCAAGCTGGAGGCCGCCGAGGATCACGCCAAGACCGGCGACCCGGTGGTCTCCGCGCAGAATTTCGTGCATGAATTAGCCACCCCGGATCTGCCCTGGACGGGCCTCACGGTGGTGCTGCTGGTGGGGGTGGCGGCGGCGGCTGTCGGGACCCGCTTCCTGCAACGACGCAGCAAACAGGCTGCCGAACGCTCCGACGTCGCCAACTAGCGGCCTTACCTCCGAAAACCCGGAAACTAGGCGATTAATTGTCGCCCCGTTGTCGGCTGCTGCAAATAATTAGGTCACCGAATGGTCACAACCGGCTTAATTACAATAATGTAGTTTGTTACGAACGTTTCTCCAGTGACTGATGTGACGTATGGTCTCAAAAGGCGCAGCTGTTGTATCTGTTGTTTCTGTGCTTTTGCCACCGGCCGAAGCACGGCGCCGCCTGCTGAGAGTCCGAGGAGATCCAAGCCGAATGAGACGCATCCGTTGTGGCTCCGATGGCTCTGCTTTCCGGCTGGCGGCCCGGTTCGCCCGACCCGCGACGGTGTCGGTACTCAGCGCTGCGATGCTGCTGGGCACCCCGGGGCTGGCGACAGCCCAACCCGCGCAGGACCCCGACGGCATCGCCGCGCTGATCGCCGACGTCGCCGACGCCAACCAACAGTTGCAGAACCTGGGCGCGCAGATCGCCGAGGAGAAGGAAGGGGTCAACAAGGCCCTGGTGGATCTGCAGACCGCGCGCGACGACGCCGCCGCCGCCCAGCACGAGGTGGACGCCGGCC
The DNA here is from genome assembly GCF_019645815.1 of Mycolicibacter heraklionensis. Classification (NCBI taxonomy): domain Bacteria; kingdom Bacillati; phylum Actinomycetota; class Actinomycetes; order Mycobacteriales; family Mycobacteriaceae; genus Mycobacterium; species Mycobacterium heraklionense. Next base: position 2,687,277 of record NZ_CP080997.1, on the reverse strand, counting down.
GGCAGGCGATCGCCGAGGCCGACGCCGCGATCGCCGCCGCGCAGCGACGGTTCAACACTTTCGCCGCGTCGACGTACGTCAACGGGCCCTCGGACAGCTACCTGACCGCGGCCAACCCGACGGAGATGATCGCTACGGCCGCGGCCGGCCAGACCCTGGCGCTCAGCTCGCAGCAGGCGCTGGACAACCTCAAGCGGGCCCGCATCGAGCAGGTGAACAAGGAATCGGCCGCTCGGCTGGCCAAGCAGAAGGCCGATCAGGCGGTCGCCGACGCGCAGTCCAGTCAGGATGCCGCGGTGGCCGCGCTCACCGACACCCAGCGCAAGTTCGGCGAACAGCAGGGCGAGATCAACCGGCTGGCCGCACGACGTAACGAGGCGCAGGCCAAACTGGCCGCCGCCCGCGGCCACGATCAGCCTCAGCAGGGGCATCCGCCGGCCGGCGCCGCAGGCGGTGATCGGTGGGGAAACCCCGCCGGTCCGGTCGCCGGCCCCACGGCCCCCGCGCCCGCGCAGTGGGATGGTCCCTGGGACCCGACCCTGCCGATGGTGCCCAGTGCCGACGTTCCCGGCGACCCGATCGCCGTCATCAACCAGGTGCTCGGGATCTCCCAGACCTCGGCGCAGGTGACGGCGAACCTGGGCCAGAAATTCCTGCAGTCCCTCGGGCTGGCCAAGCCCGACGACACCGGGATCAACAACGGCAAAATCCCGCGGGTTTACGGCCGGCAGGCCTCCGAATACGTGATCCGCCGTGGCCTTTCGCAGCGCGGCGTGCCCTATTCCTGGGGCGGCGGCACCGCCGCGGGGCCAGGACGCGGTATCGGCTCCGGTGCGGGCACCGTCGGATTCGACTGTTCCGGGCTGATCCTCTACGCCTTTGCCGGGGTGGGCATCAAGCTGCCGCACTACTCGGGTTCGCAGTACAAGATGGGCCGCCAGATCCCGTCGGCGCTGGCGCGTCGTGGCGACGTCATCTTCTACGGACCCGGTGGCAGCCAGCACGTGACGCTCTACCTCGGCAACGGCCTGATGCTGGAGGCCCCCGACGTGGGGCAGACGGTGAAGGTGTCGCCGGTCCGCAAGAGCGGCATGACGCCCTACGTAGTCCGATACATCGAGTACTGACGGCGGTGCAATGCAACTGAGTTCCTTACGACTATCACGCCTCATCGGATCGTTGCTGGTGGCGATCCCGGTGCTGGTCGGCCTGGCCGGACCGGCCGAAGCGGACCCGGGGTGGGACCCCACCCTGCCGGCGACGATCAGTGCCGGCGCGCCCGGTGACCCGCTGGCGATCGCCAACGCCTCGTTGCAGGCCACCGCGCAGGCCACCCAGACCACGATGGACCTGGGCCGCAAGTTTCTGTCCGGCCTCGGATTCAACGTCGGCGACGAAGCCGTCGGCAACGTGTCACCGGGCAAGCGGGTGCACGGCAAGCAGGCCATCGAGTACGTGATTCGTCGCGGCGGCTCACAGATGGGCGTGCCCTACTCCTGGGGCGGTGGTTCGCTGACCGGTCCCAGCAAGGGAGTCGACTCCGGTGCGGGCACGGTCGGTTTCGACTGTTCGGGCCTGATGCGCTACGCGTTCGCCGGTGTGGGCGTGCTGATCCCACGCTTCTCCGGCGACCAGTACAACGCCGGCCGGCATATTCCGCCCAGTCAGGCCCGTCGTGGAGACCTGATGTTCTACGGCCCCGGTGGCGGCCAGCACGTCACCATGTACCTGGGCGGCGGGAAGATGTTGGAGGCCTCGGGCAGCGCCGGCAAGGTGGTCGTCAGCCCGGTGCGGACGTCGGGGATGACGCCGTATCTGACCCGGATCATCGAGTACTGACGCATTCGGGACGGGCCTTACGTCGACGGATGCTGCGAACCCTGGAATAGTGAAACGAGGGCACAACGCTGCCCCTCGGCCGTGCGCCGTGCAAGCAGTTGTGTCTGACCGACCTTTGTGGAGGATTTGTCGATGACGTCATCGGATGGGACGCCCGCGGGCGCCAGCGGTTTCCCCGGCTCGGCCGGTGCCGAGACAGGCACAGTCGGCGGTAGCGGGCTCGCCGCCGACGTACACGCGCTGGAGCGGGCCATCTTTGAGGTCAAGCGCGTCATCGTCGGCCAGGACCAGCTCGTCGAGCGCATCCTGGTCGGCCTGCTCGCCAAGGGCCACGTGCTGCTCGAAGGCGTGCCCGGTGTCGCCAAGACCCTGGCCGTGGAGACCTTCGCCAAGGTGGTGGGCGGGAGCTTCGCCCGCATCCAGTTCACTCCGGACCTGGTGCCCACCGACATCATCGGTACCCGCATCTACCGGCAGGGCCGCGAGGAGTTCGACACCGAGCTCGGCCCGGTGATGACCAACTTCCTGCTGGCCGACGAGATCAACCGTGCACCGGCCAAGGTGCAGTCGGCGCTGCTGGAGGTCATGCAGGAGCGCAAGGTCTCCATCGGCGGCAAGAGCTTCCCGCTGCCCAACCCGTTCCTGGTGATGGCCACCCAGAACCCGATCGAACACGAGGGTGTCTACCCGCTGCCCGAAGCGCAGCGCGACCGGTTCCTGTTCAAGATCAACGTCGGCTACCCCTCGCCGGAGGAGGAGCGCGAGATCATCTACCGGATGGGTGTCACCCCGCCGGAGCCCAAGCAGATCCTCGGCACCGGCGACCTGGTGCGGCTGCAGACGCTGGCGGCCAACAACTTCGTGCACCACGCCCTGGTGGACTACGTGGTTCGGGTGATCACCGCGACGCGGCAGCCCGAGCAGTTCGGCATGCCGGACGTGAAGAACTGGCTGTCGTTCGGCGCGTCGCCGCGTGCCTCACTGGGCATCATCTCCGCATCCCGGGCGCTGGCCCTGGTCCGTGGTCGCGACTACGTGATCCCGCAGGACGTCATCGAGGTCATCCCGGACGTGCTGCGGCACCGCCTGGTGCTGTCCTACGACGCACTCGCCGACGAGATCACGCCGGAGATCGTGATCAACCGGGTGCTGCAGACGGTGCCGCTGCCTCAGGTGAACGCGGTTCCGCAGCAACAGCATTCGCCGGCACCGGGTGCCCCGACCGCAGCGGCAGTGGCCGGCGGTCGGTGAGCGACCCCGACACCGGGGCTGGATCGATTCAGCCACCCGAAACCAGCACCACGCCGCCGTCGATGCTGCGCGGAGGAATCCGCGACCCGAAGCTGGCGGCGGCCCTGCGCACCCTGGAGCTGACGGTCAAACGCAAGCTCGACGGGGTGCTGCACGGAGATCACCTCGGCCTGATTCCCGGCCCGGGCTCCGAGCCCGGCGAGTCCCGGCTCTACCAGCCCGGCGACGACGTGCGGCGGATGGACTGGTCGGTCACGGCCCGCACCACCCATCCGCACGTCCGGCAGATGATCGCCGACCGCGAGCTGGAGACCTGGTTGGTGGTCGACATGTCGGCCAGCATGGATTTCGGCACCGCCACCTGCGAGAAGCGTGATCTGGCGGTGGCGGCGGCCGCGGCCATCGTCTACCTCAACAGCGGTGGCGGTAACCGGCTGGGCGCATTGGTGACCAACGGCGAGCGCGTGCTGCGGGTGCCGGCCCGCTCCGGGCGCAACCACGAGCAGACCCTGCTGCGCACCATCGCGACCATTCCGCGGGCCCCGGTCGGGGTGCGCGGTGACCTGGCGGCGGCCATCGACGCCCTGCGCCGCCCCGAACGCCGGCGCGGCATGGCGGTCATCATCAGCGACTTCCTCGGCCCGATCAACTGGATGCGCCCGTTGCGGGCGATCGCCGCCCGCCACGAGGTGCTGGGCATCGAGGTGCTCGACCCGCGCGATGTGGAACTGCCCGATGTCGGTGATGTGGTGTTGCAGGACACCGAGTCCGGAATCACCCGCGAGTTCACCATCGACGCCAAGCTGCGTGACGATTTCGCCCGGGCCGCGGTGGCCCACCGCTCCGACGTCGCCCGCGCGCTGCGCAGCTGCGGCGCGCCGTTGCTGGGGTTGCGGACCGACCGGGACTGGATCGCCGACATCGTCCGATTCGTCGAGTCACGCCGGCGCGGGGCGCTGGCGGGGACGCCGTGAACTCGACCCGTACACAGACAGGTCTGCTATGACATTGCCGCTCCTCGGGCCGATGACGCTGTCGGGCTTCGCACACCCGTGGTTCTTCCTGTATTTGTTCGTGATCCTGGGCCTGGTCGCGCTGTACATCCTCGTGCAGGTGGCGCGGCATCGGCGGATCCTGCGGTTCGCCAACATGGAGCTGCTGGAGAGCGTGGCGCCCAAATCGCCGACGCGCTGGCGACACCTGTCGGCGATCCTGCTGATCAGCTCGTTGCTGCTGTTCACCGTGGCGATGGCCGGCCCCACCCACGACGTCCGGATCCCGCGCAACCGCGCGGTGGTGATGCTGGTGATCGACGTCTCGCAGTCGATGCGGGCCACCGACGTCGCCCCCAGCCGGCTGGCGGCCGCGCAGGAAGCCGGCAAGCAGTTCGCCGACGAACTGACGGCGGGCATCAACCTGGGGTTGATCGCCTACGCCGGCACCGCGACCGTGCTGACCTCGCCGACCACCAACCGCGAAGCCACCAAGGCCGCGATCGACAAGCTGCAACTGGCGGACCGCACCGCCACCGGTGAGGGCATCTTCACCGCATTGCAGGCGATCGCCACCGTGGGCGCCGTCATCGGCGGCGGCGACACCCCGCCGCCGGCCCGCATTGTGCTGCTCTCCGACGGTAAGGAGACTGTGCCGTCCAACCCCGACAATCCCAAGGGGGCGTTCACCGCGGCGCGCACCGCGAAGGACCAGGGGGTGCCGGTGTCGACGATCTCGTTCGGCACGGCCTACGGCTACGTCGAGATCAACGAGCAGCGTCAACCGGTGCCGGTCGACGATGACTCACTGAAGAAGATCGCCGACCTGTCCGGCGGCAGCGCCTACACCGCCTCCAGCCTGCAGCAGCTCAAAGAGGTGTACTCCACGCTGCAGGACCAGATCGGTTTCGAGACCATCCGCGGTGACGCCAGCACCGGCTGGCTGCGACTGGGCGCGTTCGTCCTGGCGCTGGCCGCACTGGCGGCACTGCTGCTCAACCGACGGCTGCCCGCCTAGGCCGCACGAGTGGCCCGCGCCCTCAGCGCGGAGTCTACGGGTCGGTTCGATAGGTTATGCCGGTGACAGATGCCGCAGAATCCGCTGAAAACCCCGTCAAGCCCGCGTTCGTGTCGCGTTCGGTCCTCGTCACCGGTGGAAACCGAGGCATCGGACTGGCGATCGCGCGGCGACTGGCCGCCGACGGCCACAAGGTGGCGGTGACGCACCGCGGTTCCGGCGCCCCTGAGGGACTGTTCGGGGTGGTGTGCGATGTCACCGACAACGACGCCGTCGACCGGGCGTTCAAAGAGGTCGAAGAGCACCAGGGGCCGGTGGAGGTGCTGGTGGCCAACGCCGGCATCTCCAAAGACGCGTTCCTGATGCGGATGACCGAGGAGCGCTTCGAAGAGGTCATCAACGCCAACCTCACCGGCGCCTTCCGGGTCACCCAGCGGGCGTCGCGCAGCATGCAGCGCAAGCGCTTCGGCCGGATCATCTACATCGGATCGGTCTCTGGCATGTGGGGGATCGGCAACCAGGCCAACTATGCGGCGGCCAAGGCGGGTCTGATCGGCATGGCCCGGTCGATCTCTCGTGAGCTGTCCAAGGCCGGCGTCACCGCGAACGTCGTTGCGCCCGGCTACATCGACACCGAGATGACCCGGGCCCTCGACGAGCGGATCCAGGAGGGTGCGCTGGACTTCATCCCGGCCAAGCGGGTCGGCACCGCCGAAGAGGTCGCCGGTGCGGTCAGCTTCCTGGCGTCTGAGGACGCCAGCTACATCGCCGGCGCGGTCATCCCCGTCGACGGCGGCATGGGCATGGGCCACTAGCGACTCGTTCAGTTTCAAGATAGGGGACTTTTCATGGCAGGCATTCTCGAAGGCAAGCGGATCCTGGTCACCGGGATCATCACCGATTCCTCGATCGCGTTCCACATCGCCAAGGTGGCGCAGGAGGCCGGCGCGCAGCTGGTGTGCACCGGCTTCGACCGACTGCGGCTGATCCAGCGGATCATCGACCGGTTGCCGGAGCCGGCGCCGCTGCTCGAACTCGACGTGCAGAACAGCGAGCACCTCGACACCCTGGCCGACCGGATCACCGAGGTGATCGGCGAAGGCAACAAGCTCGACGGTGTGGTGCACTCCATCGGCTTCATGCCGCAGACCGGCATGGGTATCAACCCGTTCTTCGACGCGCCCTACGAGGACGTCGCCAAGGGCATCCACATCTCGGCCTACTCCTATGCCTCGCTGGCCAAGGCGACGCTGCCGATCATGAACCCCGGCGGCGGCATTGTGGGCATGGACTTCGACCCGACCCGGGCGATGCCGGCCTACAACTGGATGACGGTGGCCAAGAGTGCCCTGGAGTCGGTGAACCGGTTCGTGGCGCGCGAGGCCGGCAAGGTCGGCGTGCGGTCGAATCTGGTTGCGGCCGGGCCGATCCGGACGCTGGCGATGAGCGCCATCGTGGGTGGCGCCCTCGGTGAGGGCGCCGGCGAGCAGATTCGGCTGCTGGAGGAGGGCTGGGACCAGCGGGCCCCGATCGGCTGGGACATGAAGGACCCGACGCCGGTGGCCAAGACCGTCTGCGCGCTGCTGTCCGACTGGCTGCCGGCCACCACCGGAACGGTCGTCTACGCCGACGGTGGCGCGCACACCCAGTTGCTCTAAATGGAGCTCGACGCCGTCCTGCTGCTGTCCTTCGGCGGACCCGAAGGCCCGGAGCAGGTGCGGCCGTTCCTGGAGAACGTCACTCGGGGGCGTGGCGTGCCGCCGGCCCGGCTCGACGCGGTCGCCGAGCACTACCTGCATTTCGGCGGTGTGTCGCCGATCAATGGGATCAACCGCGCGCTGGCTGAGGCGATGCGTGCCGAAATGCCCGGCCTGCCGGTGTATTTCGGCAACCGCAACTGGGAGCCTTACGCCGAGGACGTCGTCGCGGCGATGGCGGCCGACGGCGTACGACGCGCCGCGGTGTTCCCGACCTCGGCCTGGGGCGGATATTCGGGCTGTGACCAGTACGCCGAGGACATCGCCCGGGCGCGGCGGGCGGTCGGGGAGCGGGCACCGGAGTTGGTGAAGCTGCGCCAGTACTTCGACCACCCGTTGTTCGTGGCGATGTTCGCCGAGGCGATTGCCACGGCCGCCGACAGCCTGCCGGCCGGTCTGCGGGAGACCGCCCGGCTGGTGTTCACCGCGCATTCCATCCCGGTGAGCGCCGACGCACGCTACGGCCCGCAGCTTTACAGTCGCCAGGTCGCCTACGCGACGAGTCTGGTGGCGGCCGCCGCGGGCTACCGCGACTACGACCAGGTGTGGCAGTCGCGCTCGGGGCCGCCGCAGGTGCCCTGGCTGGAACCTGACATCGAGGCACACCTGGCGGCCCTGACCGACGCCGGCGTGCGCGCTGTGATCCTGTGTCCGATCGGCTTTCTCAGCGACAACATCGAGGTGGTCTGGGATCTCGACAACGAAGTCCGGACCCAGGCGCAGGCGGCTGGAATCGCCTACGCGCGAGCGGCCACCCCGAACGCCGATCGGCGGCTGGCCCGGCTGGCCCGCGGCCTGGTCGAGGAACTGCGCGACGGCACCGCACCCGTACGTGTCGCCGGTCCGGCGGAACTGGGTTGCGGCTTCGGCGTGAACGGGGCGCCGTGCGGTTCATCGCACTGCGTCGCGGACGTGGGCCCGGTGTCCTCGAAGTCCAGGTAGGCCGCTAGGTCGGCGTGCCCGGATTCCGTCATGGTCCCGGTGCTGTGGGCGGGTTTGATGGCGCCGGAATAGAGCGATAGGAGAGTTGCCCGCCTTAGAGCGACAACGACGCGGTACGGGGGCGTGCGGCTGCGAGGTGTCGCTCAGAGGCGGGCAACGATCTCCATGGTTCGGCCGGGGCGCGGCCCACCCCAACCCGGTTCCGTCTTCACCGACGGTGCACTACGCCCGCCAGGCTGAGTGCAGAATCTCGGTCACGGCGGCGCTGCGCGCCGAGCGCACCACCGCCGTCAGCGGCGCAACCGCATCCGCGGCGCGCTGCACCGCGGCGGATGACTGGGCGCTGGCGGTCAGCAGGTCGGCGCTGACCGTGATGATCGCCTCGACGTGCGCGGCGCTGTGCAGAACACGCACCGCACGGTTCGGCGCATGGTCCGGAATCCGGTGCAGGAGCACGGCTTCCACCATCTGTTCCACCCGCAGGCGCGGATCCTCCACGCCGTAGTCGGCCCAGCGCGAACCGGTGGAACCCAGCGCTTCGGCGGCTGTCCGCACCGCCGACCGCAACGCGTATTCGGCGTCACCGAGATTGTGCTGTTCGCTCACCGGCAAGCTGGTCAGCGGGAACACGGTCCAGCACAGCTCGGCGGCGTAGTCCTCGCTGGCGTCGGCGTCTTCCGAGTACGCCGGCACCAGCCCGATCGGTGGCGAGGCGTCAGACGACCCGATCAGCACGGCCTCACCGGCGAGGATCGCCTCCTGCGCAAAGATCGTCCCGGCAGGCAGTCCGCGGACGTCGCCGGGGACCGGAAACACCGGTCGGATGCCGTCCCCGGCGGCCGACGGTCCCGCGCCGCGCACCAACTGCAGCAGGGCGGCCGCTCCGCCGTCCGTCCCGCCGGCCCACGCCAGGCCGGACTCGCCGATGCTGATCGCGTCATAGACGGCCACCGATTGCACTGGCGCCCAGGCCGATAGTGCGTCCAACACGTCATCGGGTGCGGCCCGGCCGGCAAGCCAGGCGTTGGCCCACACCGACAGCGAAGTACTCGGGCACCACATGATGCAAGGCAGTGTAGTTGCCCGCGCTGTCGCTGCCGGACCGCACAGGTTCAGGCGGTTCTCGGGCTATCCTGGCCGCATGCCGACTGCCCTGATCTGGTTGGTCTTCGCACTCGGGCTCGCAGGAGCCGAGGCCCTCACCGGCGACATGTTCCTGCTGATGCTCTCCGGTGGTGCGCTGTCGGCGGCGGCCGCCAGCTCCCTGACCAACTGGCCGCTCTGGACGGACGGTGCGGTCTTCCTGGTGGTGTCGGTGCTGCTGCTGGCACTGGTACGCCCCGCGCTGCGCCGCCGGCTGTGGGCAGGGACGGGCGCCGAAACGGGGGTGCTGGCACTGCAGGGCAAGACCGCCCTGGTGCTCGACCGCGTCGAACAGCATGGCGGCCGGGTGAAGCTGAACGGCGAGGTGTGGACCGCCCGCCCGCTCACCGACGGCGACGTCTTCGAACCGGGTGAGCAGGTCACCGTGATGCACATCGACGGCGCTACCGCGGTGGTCGGCAAGATCCTGTAAAGAAAGGAATCGTCATGGAAGGCGTCACAACCGGGCTGTTATTGCTGGCCGTGCTGGTGGTGTTCGCGGTGATCGTGGTCGCCAAGTCGGTCGCGCTGATCCCGCAGGCCGAGGCGGCGGTGATCGAGCGACTCGGCCGCTACAGCCGCACCGTCAGTGGTCAGCTGACCCTGCTGGTCCCCTTCATCGACCGGGTGCGGGCCCGCATCGACCTACGTGAGCGGGTGGTGTCGTTCCCCCCGCAGCCGGTGATCACCGAGGACAACCTGACCCTCAACATCGACACCGTCGTCTACTTCCAGGTCACCAACCCCAAAGCCGCGGTTTATGAGATCAGCAACTACATCGTCGGTGTGGAGCAGCTGACCACCACCACGCTGCGTAACGTGGTCGGCGGCATGACGCTGGAGCAGACGTTGACCTCCCGTGAGGTGATCAACAGCCAGCTGCGCGGTGTGCTCGACGAGGCGACCGGGCGCTGGGGTCTGCGGGTGGCCCGGGTGGAGCTGCGCAGCATCGATCCGCCGCCGTCGATCCAGGCGTCGATGGAGAAGCAGATGAAGGCGGACCGGGAGAAGCGGGCCATGATCCTGACCGCCGAGGGCCAGCGCGAGGCCGCGATCAAGCAGGCCGAGGGGGAGAAGCAGGCCGAGATCCTGACCGCCGAGGGAGCCAAGCAGGCGGCGATCCTGGCCGCGGAGGGCGAACGGCAGTCCCGGATGCTGCGGGCCCAGGGTGAGCGGGCCGCCGCGTACCTGCAGGCGCAGGGGCAGGCCAAGGCGATTGAGAAGACTTTCGCGGCGATCAAGGCCGGCCGGCCCACGCCTGAGTTGTTGGCTTACCAGTATCTGCAGGTGTTGCCGGAGATGGCGCGCGGTGGGGCCAACAAGGTGTGGGTGGTGCCCAGTGATTTCGGTACCGCCCTGCAAGGGTTCACCAAGCTGCTGGGTGCTCCCGGCGAGGACGGCGTCTTCCGCTACCAACCCTCGCCCGTCGATGATCACCCGGCTCAGTCGGCGGACGACAGTGACGAGGTCGCCGACTGGTTCACCACCAAGACCGATCCGGCGATCGCGCAGGCGGTCGCCAAAGCCGAGGCGGATGCCCGCAAGCCGGTCGAGGGCGGGGTGCTGCCACCGCAGCTCGACCCCGGACTGGCGTGAGTGCGCTGACGGCACGGCCGACCTACGCGGCGCTGGCTGCGTTTCTGGCGGGTGACGCCGTGGCGTCGGCGATCCCGGTGCCCTACGTCGCCAAGAACATGGATGCCATGCGGATTCCCGAGGAGTTCCGCTGGGCGGTCCCGGTGGCCAAGGCCGCCACCGCCCTGGGACTGGCATCGGTGTTCCGCTTTCCGGGTGTCGCCCGGGTCACCACCGGGTTGTTGACGTTGTATTTCGCCGGGGCGCTGGGCATCCACCTGCGGGTGCGCAACCGGGTCGCCAACATCGTGCCCGCGGTGGTGCTGCTGCTGGTGTTCGCCGCGATGACGGTCCAGGGCCCGCACACCGCCGGGGGCGGGGTACGGGCCCTGGAGTCGTAGCTTCGGGTTATTTGGGGGTTTTCTACCCTCTGCGGGAGGCGGTCGTGTGCTCGTCGAGGGTGGTCGCCTTGTAGGCGTAGGCAGCCACGACCGCGCCGAGCAGCTGGGCGATCAGGTACACCCAGAGGAACTTCCAGGCGAAGATCCCCGACAGCATCAGGCCGAAGGTGATGGCCGGGTTGAACGCGCCGCCCGAGATGGCGCCGACCGCCACCACGCCGACGGTCACCACGAATCCGATCGCCAGACCGTAGAAGCTGTTGCCGGCGCTGTCTTTGCTCGTCGCGGTGTGCAAAACGACGTAGCACAGCGCGAATGTGAATACCAATTCGGCCAAGAATGCCGGCCAGACGGTGCCGGTCAGATCAAGAGTGCCGCTGGCGTACTTGTCGTGCCACAACCCGAATCCCACCCCGAACGCTGCGAGCGCACCGACCAACTGCGCAACGATGTAGGGCCCCAGATCACCCAATGGCAGTGCACCCCGCAAATACGCGGCCACTGAGACGGCCGGGTTCAGGTGGCCGCCCGAGATGTGCCCACTGGCGTACACCATCACCATCAGCACCGAGCCGATGCCCAGCGCGGTGGCGGCGACGCATTCGGTGCCGGACAAGACGATGCCGAGCACAGCGAACATGAAAACGAACGTGCCGATCATTTCGGTCAAATATTTGCGCACCGCGGCGTTCCGATCAGCCATTGATCCGGTCCCTTCAATCCGTCGAGCACCTGTCCAATTTGTGCTGTGCCAGCACATGGCACTAAGGAAGACTTTAACGGGGGACGGGTCTTCGGCTCGCTATTTATGGACGCCTATACACCGAATTGTTGCTGGATTGACGAGGACTTTGTGTTGTTTGCCAGCGCGCGGCCACCGCATCCACGACGGGTTCGCCGGCTGGGAAGGCGAAGGCTAGGACCTCAGGCGTAATTCGACCATCGGCAGTGCCGTGTCCGTCGGGGTCACCGGCGCGCCCAGGGTCTGCTCGAGCACCGCGCGGAACTGCTCCCAGCTGCGGGGGTGACGTTGGATGTAGTCGGCGAGCACTCGGTCGGCTTCGGACTGCTCGAGCACCCGGGCGGTGGCCGGCGCCGGGGCGCGGCTTCCGGCGTAGACCCGCACCCGGGGGTTTGCGGTGATATTGCGAAACCATTGGGCCCGATCACCGAAACCGGAGGCCACCACATAGCTGTCGGCGCTGCGATGGTCGATGACCTCCAGAACGACATGGCGTCGCGCGCCGCTCGTGCGTCCGATGTGTTCGAGCATCAGCATCCGCCCGCCGAGCAGCCCGCCGAGTCGTGCCCGGTACAGCCAGATCGGGGCGCGTACCAGCCAGCGGGTCCGCAACAGTCGATTGGCGGCGTAGGCCATCCCGGACATACTCAGCAGACTAATACGGGCCCGGTGCCCTCAGCGGACGAGCAACTTCAACAGCTTCTTGCCCATCGAACTGGCGGCCGATGCGCTCTCCGCCGACACCATGACTTCGTCCCCGAACCGTCGGCGCAGCTCGCATTGCAGTCTGTCGTGAAGCGTCGATGCCGACGCGGGGCAACCGTGGCAGGCTCCGGACGTCCGCACCCGCACCTGGTCACCGGTCACACCGACAAGCTCGATCGCCCCCCCGTGCGACGCGGCGAGTTCGCCGATCGGCCCACTGAGCAGTTCCTCGGCCGCCCGCGCTATCTCGCTGGTGCGCTCGGACGGCTCCACTCGCCAGCCCGCCGGCTCCCGAAGAGCTTCGTCGAGTGCGACGCGGATCTCCTCACCACGGGCCCGCCAACTCTGCTGGGCGCTCAGCGTGATCGTGATGTCGGCGCCGCCGACGGTCAACTCGTCGATCACGCCGTCGGCCTGCAACTGACCCAGCCGGCCCGGCGCGAATCGAACCCGCCCGCGGGCGGGCATGCGGTCGTGGACGACCACCCAGCGCACCCGCTGCAGGTCCCCGGTCGCCACCGCATGCATGGGGATCATGCGCCCAAGCCCGACGCGATCGACCGGGCGACGAATGCCATCACCCACGCCAGAACGAACATGTAGCCAAAAGCGAAGCCAGGCCATCGCCAGGAATTGGTCTCCCGGCGCATCACCGCGACGGTGGACATGCACTGAAGCGCGAACATGAAGTACACCATCAGGGCGATGACCGTCGGCGCGGTGAACACCCGCTGGCCGTTGTCGTCGGTCATCGACACCAGCGCCTGGTGCGGGGCGGTGGGGTTGGTCGCCGCCGACACCTGGCCGAGCGTGGACACGAACACCTCCCGCGCCGCCAGCGACCCGACCAGCGCGATGTCGGTGCGCCAGTCGAAGCCCAGAGGTGCGAAAACCGGCTCGATCGCCCTGCCGACGCCGGCGGCGTAGCTGTGGTCCAGCACGTAGGCGGCGGCATCGGGTGGCGGCAGCGCTGCCGTCTCGGCGCCGCGGGTGGGCAGATTCATCAACACCCACAGCACCAGCGATGTGGCCAAGATGACGGTTCCGGCCTTGCGCAAGAAGATCTTCGCCGCATTCCACATCGCGATGAGAACGGCGGTGGGAGACGGAAAGCGATACGGCGGCAGTTCCATGGTGAACGGCAGCAGGTCGCTGCGCAGAATCGTCGACTTGAACACCGACGCGGCCAGCAGCGCCGAGGTACCACCGCCCAGGTACAGCAGGAACATGGTCACACCCTGCGCGCTGAAGCCCCACCAACGCGTCTGCGGTGCCACCAGGAGCCCGACGAGCAGGGTGTAGACCGGCAGCCGCGCGGAGCACGTCATCAACGGCGCACTGATGATGGTGGCGATCCGGTCACGCGATGACGGCAGTGTCCGTGTCGCCATGATCCCGGGGACCGCGCAGGCGAACGAGGAAAGCATGGCCACGAACGCGCGACCCTCCAGCCCGGTTCTGGCCATGACACGATCCATCAGGAACGCGGCACGCGACATGTAGCCGATGTTTTCCAGCAGTGCAATCAGCAAGAACAGCAACACAATCTGCGGAATGAACTGCAAGACGGTGCCGACACCGCCGATCACACCATCGCCGATCACGCCACCGAGCACCGTGCCGCCGAGGTGGCTGTTGACCTGCGATCCCAGCCAGTCGAGTCCCGCGGCGATCCGGTCCTGCAGCGGGGCAGCGAGGGTGAAGATGACCTGGAAGAACGCGAACATGACCGCGAAGAAGATGACGATGCCCCATAGCGGGTGCAGTACCAATCCGTCGATCCGGGCGGTCCGCTGATCCCGATGCGGGGCAACGTATTCAGCGGCGGTCAGCACCGAGGCGCCCCAGGCGTCGAGTGCCTCGGCCTCCGGCGGCGGCAGTACCGCAGGCCGCGGCCAGGTGTCACTGGTTCCCAGCAGTGCGCGTAGGCCCTCGATGCCGGAACCGCGGTTGGCGATAACGGCAACGACCGGCACCCCCAACGCGGTGGCGAGAGCGTCCATAGCGATTCCACCTCGGCGCGAACGCAATTCGTCGGTCATGGTGAGCACCAGCACGGTGGGAAGGTCCAGACGCAGCACCTGGCCCACCAAGGTGATCGAGCGGCGCAGCGTCGTGGCGTCGGCGACCAACACGATCGCGTCGGGCCGGCCGATCCCGTTGATCCCGCCGCCCAACACGTCGGCGACAACCTGTTCGTCCGGACTGATCGGGTCCAGGCTGTACGTGCCGGGCAAGTCTTCGACCGCCACGTCGACATCACCGACGGTCACCACCCCGACACTGCGCCCTACCGTGACGCCCGGATAGTTGCCGGTCTTGGCGCGCAGCCCGGTCAGGTGATTGAACAGGCTGGTTTTGCCGGCGTTCGGGCTGCCGACCAGGGCTATCCGCCGTGCGTGCGTCACGTCGACGGTAGTGGCCATGCCGTCGTGGCAGTCGGTCATCGCCGGCCGCCGGAGGCATCGATTTTCGGGTCGATCTCGATCAGCTGGGCTTCGCGGCGCCGCAGACACAGTTCGGTGTCTTGCACGCGGTAGATGGTGGGATCGCCCAGCGGTGCCCGGCGGATCACATCAACGCGGGCGTCCGGGCGGAATCCGAGCTGGCGCAGCCGGTTTGCCACCGCCTGCGAGGCATGCGGCGCGGCACCGGTGATGGTGGCCTGCTGGCCCGGAGCCAAGTCGGCGAGCACGGTCGCCGATTCGGTTCCCTGCGACGACCGCCGCCGCCACCTGCGCATCAGACGCCCTAACGTTAGATCGGCTTACTGTTGCAAGGTACGCCTGATTGTCCGGTTACGTCATCGGACGATTCGCCGCGGTCAGCTGACGGTCACCGCGTCGGCCGGGTCGAGCTCGTGGGCTTCGGGACCGGCCGCGGGGCGGTGCGCACGGTGCGAGCGCACCTCGTAGACCAGCAGCGCCACCCCGACTGCGGCGGTGCACGCCGACACCGCGAACAGCAGCGGGCTCACCTCACCGGTCAGGGCGTCGCCGAGCACCACCACCGCGGCGGTACCCGGCAGCAACCCGACCAGGGTGGCCACCGTGTAGGGCGCCAGCCGCACCGCCGAGGCCCCGGCCGCGTAGTTGATCACCGAGAACGGGATCGCCGGAATCAACCGCAGTGACACCACCGCCGGCCAGCCACGTCGGCGAAGCCGGGCGTCCAGTGAGTCGAGCCGCGGATGACGCACCACCCGGCTCAACTGCCAACCGAACACCCGCATCAGAACCAGCACGCCCACAGCGCTCAGCGCGCTGGCCACCACGGCCAGCACCACGCCCAGCCACGGGCCGAACAGCAGACCGGCGGCCAGCGTGAATGCGGTCCGCGGGAACGGGAACACCGTGACAACGGTGTGCGCGACCAGAAACGCCAACGGAAACCACGGCCCCAACGTCTGCGCCCAGTCCCGCACCTGCACAGCGGTGGGCACCGGGACCAGCAGCGCAACCGCGACCAGGGTGAGGATTGCTGCCGTCGTCAATGCCAGCCGCCGCAGCGCGACCTGGCGCGCGGTGGCGATGAAGGCCGACCAGGCGCCGCGCAGCGCTTGCGGGACTCGGGTCGCGGCGGGCATCACGGCATCCAAGACTACGGGCCGGGGGTGAACTCTTCGCGTCGCTCAGACGGAGTTTCTTCGCTCGGTACACCTCACCCGGCTCGCCCGATCGGCATCATTTAGCCTGGTTGACACATGTCGGGTAGCGATTCAACAGCTACTCGCGAGTAACCACAGGAGTCGCCGGTGTCAATCGACGTGTCCGCCGAACCCGCCGGCATGGAGCAGGCCCGTGCCCGCTGGCGTGCCGCCGTGGCCGGGGTGCTGGCCAAGAGCGCGCGCCGCGAGCCGGCCGATATCGACGCCGAGACCAGCGGTGAGCCCGAGCGCCTGTTGGACACTCCAGTGGAGGGGTTGGCCGGGCAGGGCGGATTCGCCATCCGTGCGCTCTACACCGCGTTCGATGCGCTGCCGGAGCCGCCGTTACCGGGTGACTGGCCCTACGTGCGCGGTGCCGACGCCCGGCGTGACGTCAACACCGGATGGAAGGTCGCCGAGGTCTTCCCCGCTGACGGTTCGGCATCGGCGGCCGACACCAACGGCGCCGTCCTGAGCGCCCTGACCGACGGGGTCAGCGCACTGACCCTGAAGGTCGGCGATGCGGGCGTGCCGGCCGCCGAGCTGCGGCGAGTATTCGACGACGTCTACCTGGACCTGGTTCCGGTGCTCCTGGACGGGGCGGGAGCCGGCGACTACAGCGCCGCCGCCGAGACCATGCTGGCGTTGGTCGACGCGCTTGACCCGGACAACCGCGCCAACCTGTCGGTCGATCTGGGCGCCGACCCGTTGACCGCGCCGCTGGTGGATCGCGCGGCGCCGGCGGTCGACGAAGTGATCGCGGTGGCGTCGCGGGCCGTCGGGCAGCCGGGGGTGCGCGCGATCGCCGTCAACGGCCCGGCCCTGCACAACCTGGGCGCCGGTGCGACCGGGGAACTGGCGGCCGGGCTGGCCGCGGCCGTGACCTACCTGCGCCTGCTCACCGACGCCGGCCTGTCGATCGCCGACGCCGCCCGCCAGATCAGCTTCCGGATCGCCGCCGACGACGACCAATTCATCACGATCGCCAAGATTCGCGCGGCGCGCCGACTCTGGGCGCGGGTCACCGAGGTGGCCGGGGCGCCGGAAGCGGGCGCCGCCATCGTCCACGCTGAGACATCGTGCGCGATGATGACGCAGCGTGACCCATGGGTGAACATGCTGCGCACCACCCTGGCCGCCTTCGGCGCGGGTGTCGGCGGGGCGGACACCGTGCTGGTGTGGCCGTTCGACACGGTGATTCCGGGCGGACAGCCCGGCACCTCGGCAACGTTCTCGCGGCGGATCGCGCGCAACACCCAACTGCTGCTGCTCGAGGAGTCGCACTTGGGCCAGGTGCTGGACCCGGCCGGCGGGTCATGGTTCGTCGAAGACCTCACCGAACAGTTGGCGCAGCAGGCGTGGCGGCAGTTCCAGGAGATCGAGGCACTCGGCGGATTCACCGCCGCCCGCGAGCACATCGGTGAGCGGATCGCCGAGGTTGCCGCCGCCCGGGCTGACGACATCGCACACCGGCGCAGCGCGATCACCGGGGTCAACGAGTACCCGAACCTCGATGAGCCGCCCCTGCCGCCGTCTGCGACGCAGAAGGCCCCGGCCGGCGTTCGGCGCTATGCGGCGCAGTTCGAGGCGTTGCGTGACCGCTCCGACGCCTACCTGGCGCGCACCGGTGCGCGGCCGCAGGTGCTACTGCTGCCGCTGGGGCCGATGGCCGAACACAACATTCGGACCACCTTCGCCGCCAACCTGCTGGCCTCCGGTGGCATCGCGGTGATCAACCCGGGCACGGTGGACGCCGAGCGGGTGGCCACGGCTGTCGCGGAGGCCGGCTCACCCGACGTGGCGGTGCTGTGCGGCAGCGATGCCCGCTACGGGGCCGAAGCAGCCGCGGTCATCGGGGCGGCTCGTACCGCCGGAGTCGACCGGGTCTACCTGGCGGGGCCGGCCAAGGCATTAGCCGGCAACTCCGACACCGATCCGAAGCCCGACGACTACCTGACCATGAAAATCGATGCGGTGCAGGCGTTGTCGGACTTACTGACTCAATTGGGGGCCTGAGAGCCATGACCACGAGCACCTCACACGGCACGCTCGGCAGCTTCGCCGAGGTAGCGCTGCACGGTGAACAGGGCACGGCGCCGGTCGCTGAAGTCTCTGCGCGCGCGGTCGCCGAGCACGTCGCCGCCGCGGCGGCCGCGCACGGCTACACACCCGAGCAGCTGGAATGGCACACCCCGGAAGGGATTGTGGTCAAGCCGGTGTACACCGCCGCCGACCGTTCCACCGCGGTCGCCGAGGGTTACCCGCTGGACAGTTTCCCCGGTGAAGCGCCGTTCGTGCGCGGGCCCTACCCGACGATGTATGTCAACCAGCCGTGGACGATCCGCCAATACGCCGGGTTCTCGACCGCGGCGGACTCCAACGCGTTCTACCGCCGCAACCTCGCGGCCGGTCAGAAGGGTCTGTCGGTGGCGTTCGACCTGGCCACCCACCGCGGCTACGACTCCGACCATCCCCGAGTGCAGGGTGACGTCGGGATGGCCGGGGTGGCAATCGACTCCATCCTGGACATGCGCCAACTGTTCGACGGGATCGACCTGAGCGCGGTCAGCGTCTCGATGACCATGAACGGTGCCGTGCTGCCGATCCTGGCGCTGTACGTGGTGGCCGCCGAGGAGCAGGGGGTACCGCCGGAGAAACTGGCCGGCACCATCCAGAACGACATCCTCAAAGAGTTCATGGTGCGCAACACCTACATCTACCCGCCGAAGCCGTCGATGCGGATCATCTCCGACATCTTCGGCTACACCAGCGCGAAGATGCCGAAGTTCAACTCGATCTCGATTTCGGGCTACCACATCCAAGAGGCCGGTGCCACAGCGGATCTCGAGTTGGCCTACACCCTGGCCGACGGGGTGGACTACATCAAGGCCGGCCTGGACGCCGGTCTGGACATCGACAAGTTCGCGCCCCGGCTGTCGTTCTTCTGGGGTATCGGGATGAACTTCTTCATGGAGGTCGCCAAGCTGCGCGCGGGCCGGCTGCTGTGGAGTGAGCTGGTCGCGCGGTTCAACCCGAAGAGCGCGAAATCGCTGTCCCTGAGGACACATTCGCAGACCTCGGGATGGTCGCTGACCGCCCAGGACGTCTTCAACAACGTTGCCCGTACCTGCATCGAGGCAATGGCCGCGACCCAGGGCCACACCCAGTCGTTGCACACCAACGCCCTCGACGAGGCGCTGGCGCTGCCCACCGACTTCTCCGCCCGCATCGCCCGCAACACCCAGCTGTTGCTGCAGCAGGAGTCGGGTACCACCCGGCCCATCGACCCGTGGGGCGGCTCCTATTACGTGGAGTGGCTGACCCATCAGTTGGCGCAGCGGGCCCGAGCGCACATTGAGGAGGTCGAGGCGCACGGCGGTATGGCCCAGGCCATCAGTGACGGGATTCCGAAGCTGCGCATCGAGGAGGCCGCCGCGCGCACTCAGGCCCGGATCGACTCCGGGCGTCAGCCGCTGATCGGCGTCAACAAGTACCAGGTCGCCGAAGACCAAGAGATCGAGGTGCTCAAGGTCGAGAACAGCCGGGTGCGCGCCGAACAGCTGGCCAAACTCCAGCAGTTGCGCGCCGAGCGCGACGAGGCGGCCTGCCAGGCCGCGCTGGCCGAGCTGACCCGGGCGGCTGGCGCGACTGGACCGGCCGGGGAGGATGGGCTGGGTAACAACCTGCTGGCTTTGGCTATCGACGCCGCCCGGGCCAAGGCCACCCTCGGCGAGATCTCCGATGCACTGGAGAAGGTCTACGGTCGCCATCAGGCCGAGATCCGTACGATCTCTGGCGTCTACCGTGATGAAGTCGGGAAGGGCAGCAACATCGCTAGCGCAACCGCCCTGGTGGAGAAGTTCGCCGAGGCCGACGGTCGCCGGCCCCGCATCCTGGTGGCCAAGATGGGCCAGGATGGGCACGACCGCGGCCAGAAGGTGATCGCCACCGCGTTCGCCGACATCGGCTTCGACGTGGACGTCGGCGCCCTGTTCTCCACCCCCGACGAGGTGGCGCGCCAGGCTGCCGACAACGACGTGCACGTGGTCGGGGTGTCGTCGCTGGCCGCCGGGCACCTGACACTGGTACCGGCGCTGCGCGACGCGCTGGCGCAGGTGGGCCGGCCCGACATCATGATCGTGGTCGGGGGAGTCATCCCGCCCGGCGACTTCGACGAGCTCTATGCCGCCGGGGCGACCGCGATCTTCCCGCCCGGCACCGTGATCGCCGACGCCGCGGTGGATCTGCTGAAGACCCTCGCCTCCCGGCGAGGCTACGAGCTCGCCGACCAGGCAGAACCGGCCGCAGACCAGAAATAGATGGCCGACAACGTGTCTGACACCGTTGCCGAGTTGGCGGCGGCGGTGCGCTCCGGCGACCGCTCCGTGCTGCCCCGGGCTATCACCCTGGTCGAGTCCACCCGCGCCGACCACCGGCAGCAGGCGCAGGAACTACTGCTGGCCTTGCTGCCGGACGCCGGCGGGGCCCGGCGAGTGGGCATCACCGGCGTTCCCGGCGTGGGCAAGTCGACCACCATCGAAGCGCTCGGCATGTACCTGATCGAGCAAGGCCACCGGGTGGCGGTATTGGCCGTGGACCCGTCGTCGACGCGCACCGGTGGGTCGATCCTGGGGGACAAGACCCGGATGCAGCGGTTGGGAGCGCACGAACGCGCCTACATCCGGCCGTCGCCGACGTCGGGCACCCTGGGCGGCGTCGCCAAGGCCACCCGCGAGACGGTGGTGCTGTTGGAGGCCGCCGGTTTCGACGTGATCCTCATCGAAACCGTCGGCGTCGGCCAGTCCGAGGTCACGGTCGCCAACATGGTCGACACCTTCGTGTTCTTGACGCTGGCCCGCACCGGCGACCAGTTGCAGGGCATCAAAAAGGGTGTGCTGGAACTGGCCGACATCGTGGTGGTCAACAAGGCCGACGGCAAGCACCTGGCCGAGGCGCGGATGGCCGCCCGGGAGTTGTCGGCCGCGATCCGACTCATCTACCCCCGTGAAACTCTTTGGCGTCCACCGGTTTTGACGATGAGTGCGATCGAGGGCACCGGGCTGTCGGAATTCTGGGACACCGTGGAGCGGCATCGGCAGACGCTGATCGACGCCGGCGAGTTCGACGCCCGCCGCCGGGCGCAGCAGGTGGACTGGACCCGCCAGCTGGTGCGCGACGCGGTGCTCGAACGCGCGCTGTCGTCCCCGGCGGTGCGTGAAGTACGCGCCGAGGTGGAGCAGCAGGTACTGCGCGGAGAACTGACCCCCGCGCTGGCCGCCCAGCGAATCCTCGGAGCCATCTGGGATTAGTGGCACGCGCGTGCGGTAATCCGACTTACGTCCGACGGCCGGCGCGGTAGATTCCCAACCATGACACAGCATCTCAACGTTCGCCGGTCAGGACTTCCGGCGAACGTGCACGGCGCGGCCGACCCGAACTTCGCCTGCGCTGTGCGCGCCTTCGCCGCGATGTTCCCGGGCCGCCGCTTCGGTGGCGGGGCGCTGGCGATCTACCTCGACGGACAGCCCGTCGTGGACGTGTGGACCGGGTGGTCGGACCGGGCGGGACAGGTGCCGTGGTCGGCCGACACCGGCGCGATGGTGTTCTCGGCGACCAAGGGTGCGGCCTCCACGGTCATCCACCGCCTGGTCGACCGGGGACTGATCGACTACGACGTGCCGGTGGCGCAGTACTGGCCGGAGTTCGGTGCGAACGGCAAAGGCGCGATCACCGTCCGCCAGCTGTTGGGCCACCGGGCGGGGCTGACCCACCTCAACGGTGCCGGCAGGTCAGACCTGCTGGACCATGTGACGATGGAAGCCCGGATGGCCGCCGCGGCGCCGGGACCCGAACGCGGCAAACCCGCCTATCACGCGCTGACCTACGGCTGGCTGGTGTCCGGGCTGGCCCGGGCCGTCACCGGTGTCGGCATGCGTGAGCTGTTCCGCACCGAGCTGGCCGGGCCGCTGGGTATCGACGGACTGCACCTGGGCCGGCCGCCCGCCGACGCGCCCACCGTCGCCGCGGAGATCATCATGCCCCAGCGCAGCCGACGGAACGCGATCGTGGACCTGCTGGCGCCCCGGGCTGCCGCGACGCTGAGGTACGGGGGCCTGGGCGCCTTCTACTTCCCCGGGGTGATGGACACCGTCCGCGGCGGCATCCCCTTCCTGGACACCGAGGCCGCCGCCCTCAACGGGGTGGCCACCGCCCGCGGGCTGGCCCGCCTCTACGGCGCACTGGCCAACGGCGGGCAGATCGACGGCACCCAACTCCTGTCGCGCCGGCTGGTGGCGGGCCTGACCGGCCCGCGGACCATCGAGCTGGACCGCACCATCGGGGTTCCGTTGGCGTTCCACCTGGGCTATCACGCGATCCCGTTCGGGCCGGTGCTGCCCGGATTCGGTCACGTCGGACTGGGCGGTTCCATGGGCTGGGCGGATCCGGCCTCCGGGCTGGCGATCGGCTTCGTGCACAACCGGCTGCTGACCCCGTTCGTGGCGCTCGACCACGCCGGTTTCGTCGGAACGGCCGCGCTGATCCGCCGGGGCGTCGCGCAGGGACGCCGGCACGGCTACACCCCGATCCCGCAGCTGGGGGAGCCGTTCGCAACTTCGGATGCCGCGACCGGCTAGTGGTCCGTGGGTCCCGGTGCCGCCGGTAGGGTTGCCGAGTGACTGACCGTACGCCGAAGCTCTACATCTTCCCGCATGCCGGCGGATCGCCGCAGTACTACGTTCCGTTCTCCAAGACCTTCACCACTGATGTCAAGCGCATCGGAGTTCAGTACCCGGGCAAGGGCGGAACCCACGACCTCGGCGCCTTCACCAGCATCGAAGACCTCGCCGACCAGGTCTGCAAGACAGTCGCGCCGCCGGCCCCGTCCGACGGGCCGGTCGTCTTCTTCGGACACAGCATGGGTGCGCTGTTGGCGTTCGAAGTGGCGCGCCGATTCGAGGCCGACGGCCACCGGATCGCCGCGCTGTTCGTGTCCGCGGCCGGCGCACCGGGACGAGCCGGCTACGACAACATCCCCGAGTCCGACCGCGGCCTGCTGGAGGCCGTCAGCACCATGACGGGAGTCAATCCCGAATTCTTGGAGAACGAGGAGTTCGCGGCCAAGATTCTCCCGACCCTGCGCGGCCTGAAAGCCATCGCGAACTATGACTGCCCGCCCGAGGCAAAGGTGTCCTGTCCGATCTTTGCGTTCCATGGTGACGAAGATGACGTCGCCACCGAAGAAAAGGTGGGGCCCTGGGCGGAGCGCACCACCGCCGAATTCAGCGCGCGGGTGTTCACCGCACCCGGTCACCACTTCTACCTCACCGAACACCTGCCGGAACTGGTCGGCGATATCGAAAAGAAGATCGCGCAGTACTGCCAGGGCTGACCGTCCAGCCCGGCCCGGAATGTGAATAGGCACTTGGTGCCGAAGTTACTCGTGATGCGCGCAAATGACTTCTCCGCTACTATGGCGGATCTGCTGCGTTTGCGCTGTACGCGGGCCATAAATTGCCTGTCAGCAGCGCGTCCGTGGTAGCCTCCGCGGGAGGGAAACGCCTGGGATGTCGGGGTCCAAGGAGTTTTAGCGCAGGTTCCAAACATCCAGAAGGGGTACCCGTGTCGTTGGTCGAATCATCCGCACCGGCCGTGTCGGCCGGGCGATCTCGGCGCTCGGAGCTCCCCGCCCCCGTCTCCACCCGGCACGGCGAGCAACCGACCTGCGCTGAGGCTGACGTATCCAGCTGAGCAACTCCGCTAGGGATGCCCGCCAGATCTCATCCCGCGGGGGGATCCATCCCAAATGTCGCTAATCCAATTGCATACCTCCGCTGTGCAGGGACCTTGCGCAGCGAAACCGTCAGCTCGAACAGCAAGTGCAACGACTCTCGACGGGGCCGAAGTACTCAGCAGGTGAGGTCCACGGACCTGACAGCATAAGGAGAAGACAACGCAATGTCGGTAACTGAAACGCACATCCCGACCCTGTTGGCGAACCTGGAACGGGACAAGCCGGACGAGCCTGCCTACACCTTCATCGACTACGACGTCGACCCCGCCGGCTACCGCGAGACCGTGACCTGGTCGCAGCTGCGCAACCGCGTGCGGGTAGTGGCGGCAGAGTTGGCGACCTGCGCCTCTCCGGGAGACCGGGTGGCCATCCTGGCCCCGCAGAGCCTGGAGTACATCGTCGGGTTCTACGGAGCTCTGGAGGCGGGCATGATTGCCGTCCCGCTGCCAGTGCCGATGTTCGGTGTGCACGACGAGCGCGTGTCGGCGGCACTACGGGACAGCTCTCCGGCCGCAATCCTGACGACCTCCGCGGCCGTCGGTGACATCGCCAGCTCGATCAAGGGACTGGGCGGCAAGGCGCCGGTGGTGATCGAGGTCGACGCCCTGGATCTGGACTCCGAGCCGTTGGCGGCACCCAACGCGACCGCCCAGACCAAGGTCGCCTTCCTGCAGTACACGTCCGGTTCGACCCGGACCCCGGCCGGCGTCATGGTCACCCACACCAACGCCGTGTCGAACATGCGGCAGATGGCTGACGACACCTTCGCGCTGACCGGCGGAAATGCGCCGGAAGGGCTCAACCTGGTGTCGTGGATGCCCTTCTACCACGACCTGGGCCTGCTCGGCACCGTCATCTACCCTCTGGTCCTGGGCGTGCCCACGGTGCACATGAGCCCGATGGCGTTCCTGGCGAAGCCTGCCCGCTGGATGCAAGAGCTCGCCAAGGCTCCCATCGGTTTCACCGGTGGGCCGAACTTCGCCTACGAGCTGGCCGTGCGGCGGACCTCCGACGAGGACATGGCCGGGCTCACCTTGGCCAACGTGCACACCTTCTGTCTCGGTGCGGAGCGGATCCACGCCGCGACGCTGCGACGCTTCGTCGACCGATTCAGGAAGTTCGACGTGAACCCGGCAGCCCTGCGCCCCGGCTACGGGCTGGCCGAGGCCAGCGTTTACTTGACGTCGAACACACCCGGCACCCCGCCGCCGACCGCGCGGTTCGACTACACCAAGCTGGCCGCCGGTACGGCCGAGCCGAGTGGTGCCGAGGGTGGCGTCGAGCTGGTCAGCTGCGGTGTGCCCCGAGCCTGCACCGTGCGTATCGTGGACCCCGAAACCCAGACCGAAAACCCGGAAGGCAAAGTCGGCGAGATCTGGACGCACGGCCCCAACGTCGCGGCGGGCTACTGGCACAACCAGCAGGCCACCGAGGCTACCTTCGGCGGCAAGCTCGTCGACCCGACGCCGGGGACGCCGCAGGGGCCCTGGCTCATGACCGGCGACCTCGGTGTCATCTCCGGTGGCGAGCTCTACATCGTCGGCCGGATCAAGGACCTGCTGATCGTCGACGGGCGTAACCACTACCCGGACGACATCGAGGCCACCGTTCAGGAGATCACCGGTGGGCGTGTCGCCGCGGTCTCCATCCCGAACAGCCAGTCCGAGCAGCTTGTTACGATCGCGGAGTTCAAAAACAAGGGGGGTTCCGATGAGGAGATCCTGGACAGGCTGACCGAGGTACGTCGCAAGGTGACGGCCGCGCTGTCCAAGGCGCACGGCCTGGTGAGCGGCGACCTGGTCCTGGTGTCTCCGGGTGCCATCCCGATCACTACCAGCGGCAAGATCCGCCGCTCCAGCTGCGTAGAGATCTACCAGCGTGATGGGTTCGACCGACTGGATGCTACTGCTCGGTCTGTATGACAGATGACGAGCTGCTCGCGCGGCTCTCGGGGAGGTTGAGTTGAGCGAGAAGAGTGCTGCGCCGGTCGGGGGGCCGGATCGTCGGGCGATTGTTGCTGAGGCGCTGCGCAAGATTGATGATTTGACGGCGCGGTTGGCGGTTGCTGAGGCGGGGGATACTGAGCCGATCGCGGTGGTGGGTGTGGGGTGTCGTCTGCCTGGTGGGGTGGATGGTCCGGCCGCGTTGTGGCGGTTGTTGTGTGATGAGGGTTCGGGGATTGTTCGGGTTCCGGCGGATCGTTGGGATGCCGATGCGTTGTTTTCGTCGGATCATTCGGTGCCGGGGACGATTTGTTCTCGTGAGGGCGGGTTTTTGACGTCGTGGCAGCCGGCGGAGTTTGACGCGGAGTTCTTCGGCTATTCGCCGCGTGAGGCTGATGCGATGGATCCTCAGCAGCGGTTGTTGATGGAGGTGGCCTGGGAGGCGTTGGAGCATGCCGGGATCACCAAGGAGGCGATCCGGGGCACTCAGACCGGCGTATTCGTGGGCATGACCACCAACGACTACGCACTCAATATCGTCGGCAATATCCGCGCCGAAGAAATCGATCCCTATGCCCCCTTCGGTAATGCGCCGAATTTTGCGGCGGGGCGGTTGTCGTATTTCTTGGGTGTGCATGGTCCGGCGATGATGGTGGATACGGCGTGTTCGTCGTCGTTGGTGACGATTCATTTGGCGTGTGCGAGTTTGCGGCGTCGGGAGTCGGATCAGGCGTTGGCTGCCGGGGTGAATTTGATGTTGACCCCGCAGAACAGCATTGCGACCTCGCGGTGGGGGATGTTGGCCCCGGATGGGCAGTGCAAGACCTTTGATGCCGCCGCTGATGGTTATGTGCGTTCTGAGGGCGCTGGGGTGGTGGTGCTCAAGCGGCTCTCGGATGCGCAGCGTGATGGTGACCGGGTTTTGGCGGTGGTGCGGGGTTCGGCGGTGAATCAGGATGGGCCGTCGTCGGGTCAGACGGTGCCGTCGGGTCCGGCGCAGCAGAAGGTGGTGCGGGCGGCGTTGGCGTCGGCGCGGTTGGAGCCGGCCGATATTGACTATGTCGAGGCGCATGGCACCGGGACGGCGTTGGGTGATCCGATTGAGTTGGATGCCTTGTCGGCGGTGTTTGGTGAGCGGGGTTCCTCGGCGCCGTTGGTGTTGGGGTCGGTGAAGACCAATTTGGGGCATCTGGAGTCTGCGTCGGGTGTTGCCGGGTTCATCAAGACGGTGTTGTCGGTGCAGCAGGGTTTCATCCCGCGGCATCTGAACTTCTCCCAGTTGACACCCAACGCCGGTGTCGGGGCCTGGAACTTTGTGGTGGCAGCTCGGGCGATGGATTGGCCGGCGGTGTCGCGTCCGCGTCGGGCGGGGGTGTCCTCGTTTGGGGTGTCGGGCACTAATGCGCATGTGATCGTGGAGCAGGCCCCAGATGCTGAGGTTGCTGCGGCGGCTCCGGCGGTGCCGGTGAGCACGTTGGTGGTGTCGGGGAAGTCGCCGGAGCGCATCGCGGCCACCGCCGGGGTGCTCGCACAGTGGATGGCCACCGACGGCGCCGACGTCGCGCTGCCCGACATCGCCCATGCGCTCAACCATCACCGCACCCGCCATCAGAAGTTCGCCACCGTCGCCGCCCGCGATCGCGAGCAGGCCCTTGCGGGGCTCACGGCACTGGCCGCCGGTGAATCCGCACCAGGCGTGGTGGAACCCGCTGCGGTGCTGCCCGGTCCAGGCACTGTCTTTGTGTTTTCGGGTCAGGGTTCGCATTGGGTGGGGATGGGTCGTCGGTTGTTGGCCGATGAGCCGGTGTTTGCTGCGGCTGTTGATGAGTTGGAGCCGGTTTTTGTTCGGCAGGTGGGTTTTTCGCTGCGTGAGGTGATTGAGCAGGGTCGTGAGATTTCCGGTGATGCGCAGGTGCAGCCGGTGATCATGGGGTTGCAGTTGGCGTTGGCGGCGTTGTGGCGTTCTTATGGGGTGGTTCCGGATGCGGTGATTGGGCATTCGATGGGGGAGGTGTCTGCGGCGGTGGTGGCCGGGGCGCTGACTTTGGAGCAGGGTTTGCAGGTGATCGGGGTGCGGTCGGCGTTGATGTCGCGCCAGGCCGGTCAGGGTGCGGTGGCGTTGTTGGAGTTGGATGCCGCGGCGACGCAGGAGTTGTTGGCGGGGTATCCCGGTGTTGAGGTGGCGGGGTATTTGTCGCCGCGGCAGACGGTGGTGGCGGGTGCGCCGGCGGATGTGGATGCGGTGATCGCTGCGGTGGCTGCGAGTGAGCGGTTTGCCCGGCGGGTGAACATGGAAGTGGCCTCCCATACCGCGTTCATGGATCCGATCCTTGATGAACTGCGCGCCGAACTGGCCGACCTCACCCCCCAAATGCCACAAATCCCGTTCCTGTCCACCGTGGTGGATCCGCTCGGGCCCACGCCGGTGCTCGACGCCGGCTACTGGGCCGACAATGTGCGCCAGCCGGCCCGGGTGAACCAGGCGGTTGCCGCCGCAGGCGACAAGTACGGCACATTCATCGAGATCAGCCCGCACCCGATCCTGACCCACACCATCGACGAGATCCTGGAAGGGGTGCCGCACTGCAGCGTCGCCACTTTGGTGCGCGACGGTGATGACACCGTCGCCTTCCACCAGCATCTCAACGGTGCGCATCCGGTGAGCCCTCGTGAGCTGCCGCACCCGTCGGGGCCCTACCCGGTACTGCCGACCACCCCGTGGCGACACACCCACCACTGGCTTATGGTCGAAAGTTCCATCACCGCAGCAGAATCCGCGCCCCGACCGGGCCTGCTGCTGGGCACCCACATCAAGGTCGGCAGTACACCGGCCCTCCACCTGTGGCAAGCCCGGCTGTCGCCGGAGACCAAGCCTTACCCCGGCAGCCACCGCAACAACGGGGTGGAGCTGGTCCCGGCGTCGGTGCTGCTGCAAACCCTGTCGGACGCCGCGCTCGAGGTCAGCGGGCATTCGGCGGTCAGCGACATCCGTTTCGAACACCCGATCATCGTTGACCGGCCGCGGACCATCCAGGTGGTCGCCGACGCCGACTCGGTGACGGTGTCGTCGAAATCGGTGACCGACGACCCGGCCGCCCGCTGGGTCAAACACCTCAGCGCCCGGATCACGCCACTCAACGAATCCGGTTGGCCCGCTGCTGATTCCACACTTACCAATGACCCCGGCGGAACCTCCTTCGATGACGACGCGGTGACCGCGCTGTGGCTCACCTGGGGCAGTGAGGGCCGCCCATTCGAGTGGTCGCTGACATCGGGCCGGGCCGGCGCGACGGAATTGCGTGCCGACGTCGCATCCGCCCAGTCCGGCACGGCCGCGCTGCTCGACGCCGCGCTGCACGTTGCCCGCCTGGTCGACAACGCCAACCCGGAGCTGATGGTGCCGGCGGCGGTCGACGATGTCCGTTTCGGAGACGCGCCCGCCGACGGCCGGGCCCGCGTCACTGTGCACCGGCGCGACGGCGGCGACGGCGAACTCATCGTCGACATCGCCGTGACCACGGCCGACGGCGCCCGGTGTGTCGACATCCGCGGGCTGCGCTACACGGCGCTGGGCTCGGCCACCTCGGCCGACGACCCGAGCTCGATTGCCCACGCGATCGACTGGCAGCCGTGGGATGCCGAACTGCAAGCCCCGGGCCAGCCGGGAAGCCTGACGGTGGTCGGTGGCGGTGCTGCCGCCGACCGTCTGCGCGACAGACTGAGCGCGCTCGGTCACCACGGTGTCGGGATCACCGAGGCGCAGAACGTCGTCTACGTCGCCGACCCCGGCCCCGCAGGCGAGTCCGACCTGGACTGCACGGCTCGGCTGACCGGCGAGGTGGCCGACCTGGTGGCCACACTGGCCGACCGCGACGCTCACCCGCCGGCCCTGTGGATCATCACCCACGGCGTCCACGAGGCCGCCTCCGCCGCTGCGGTGCGGCAAAGCTGCCTGTGGGGTCTGGCGGGCGTGATCCGGGCCGAGCAACCGCAGCTATGCGGTGGGCTGGTGGACCTGCCCAGCGATGACACCGCCGATGCAGCCGCATGCGCTGCGGCGCTGTCCGGCGTCCTGCGCACGCCGGCCAAGTCCATCCTGGTGTGGCGGGACGGGCAGTTCTTGACACCGGCGTTCACGCCGATCTCCGGTCCGCCGCAGCGCGAGCCGATGGTGTGCCAGCCCGACGGCGCCTACCTCATCACCGGCGGCATGGGAGCGCTCGGCCTGCTGATGGCCGGATGGCTGGCCGACCGCGGTGCCCGGCGCCTGGTCTTGGCCGGCCGCAGCGCCCTGCCGCCCCGGCGCGACTGGGACTCCGAGGAGATCGAGGCCGGCGTTCGGAACAAGATCGCCGCCATTCGGGCCTTGGAGCGGCGCGGCGTCACTGTTGACGTGGCCGCTCTCGACGTCGGGTCCCGGCCTGCGGTGGCCGACCTGTTGGCCCGGCGCGACGCCGCCGGCGCGCCGCCGATCCGCGGCATCATCCACGCCGCCGGTATCACCGAGGGCCAACTGCTCACCGAGGTCGACGCCGAGCGGCTCCGCGACACACTGTGGCCCAAGGTCGCAGGTGCCCAGGTACTCAACGAGCTCTTCCCGCCCGGAAGCCTGGACTTCTTCTTCATGACCGCAGCCGCCGGGGCGGTGTTCGGGGTTCCTGGCCAGGGTGCCTACGCGAGCGCGAACGCCTACCTGGACGGCTTGGCCCGTGCCCGCCACCAGCTGGGCTGCCACAGCGTCAGCCTGGACTGGGTGGCGTGGAAGGGCCTGGGCTTCGGGGCCGAGGCACATGTCGTGCTGCACGAACTCGAGCGGATGGGCTCGCGGCCCATCACCCCGGCGGAAGCCTTCGCCGCCTGGGACCACGTGGAGCACTATGACGTCGCGCAGGCCGTGATGGTGCCGTTGCCGTCCTCGGGCGCGGTGGCCGCCGATGCCGGCGACGCAGGACCGGCTCGCGACTGGGCGCAGCTGCCCGCCGATGAGATACTGAGCGAGCTGGAAGTCGGGTTGCGCAGCATTCTCGCGCGTGAGCTTCGCATGTCGGAGGCGGAACTACAGCTGGACCGGCCGTTCGCCGAACTCGGTCTGAACTCCGTGATGGCGATGGCGGTCCGGCGCGACATCGAAGCGCTGGTCGGCATGGAGCTGTCGGCCACCATGCTGTGGAACCACCCGACGACTGCGGCACTGGCGGCGCACCTGACCGGCAAGCTGCTGCCGCAGGACGATGTCGGCGGCGACGCGGCGGCCACCACCGGTGAGCTGCCTGAGTCGGCCGACAGTGTTTTGAATGAGCTGTTCGACAGCGTGGAATCGGCTCCGGCCGGATGGGACGGGATCTAGTGGGAATTGAGTTCCCCGCATGACCGCAGCATTTGACGAAGAAGCACTGCGCCACTGGCTGGCTGACTATTTGGTCACCAACATCGGATGCAGTCTCGAGGACATCGATTTCAACGCGTCTCTCAACGATCTGGGCGTCGGTTCCCGCGATGCCGTGGTGCTCTGCGGCGAGTTGTCCGAATTGCTGGGCCGCAAGGTCTCACCGGTGGAACTCTGGCAGCACCCCTCGGTCGCGGAATTGGCCCGGTTCCTCATCGAGCCCGAATCCGCGGACGACGAGTTGGCGCCCGAGCCCGGGCGGTTTGGCACCGACGAGCCCATCGCGGTGATCGGTCTGGGTTGCCGCTTCCCCGGTGACATCAACTCGCCGGAAGCGCTGTGGCAGTTCCTGCTCGACGGCGGCAACGCGGTGACCGAAGTGCCCGCCGAGCGCTGGGCGCCGTTCGACGACGGGTCAGCGGGGACCAGCAGTGCGATCGCCCGCACCACTCGCTGGGGCTCGTTCCTGCGCGATATCGCCGCATTCGACGCCGAGTTCTTCGACATCTCCAGCCGCGAAGCGGTCAAGATGGACCCGCAGCAACGGCTCCTGCTCGAAGTGGCGTGGGAAGCTTTGGAGCACGCGGGAATTCCGGCGACATCGTTGCGGCGATCGCAGACCGGCGTGTACGTCGGGGCCAGCATCACCGAGTACGGCTGCCACGCGTCCTCCGATCTGCAAAGCGTGGACGCCTGGAGCAACGCCGGTGGCGCACTGAGCATCATCGCCAACCGGCTGTCGTATTTCCTGGACCTGCGCGGACCGTCGGTGACGGTGGACACCGCGTGCTCGTCTTCGCTGGTCGCGCTGCACCTGGCGTGCCGGAGTCTGCGGACCGGGGAATGCGAGACCGCGATCGCCGGCGGCGTGAATCTGCTGATGTCCCCTGCGGTGTTCCGCGGGTTCGACCAGAGCGGGGCATTGTCGACGACCGGTGCGTGCCACGCGTTCGACGCCGACGCCGACGGATTCGTTCGCGGTGAGGGCTGCGGTGTCGTGGTGCTCAAGCGGCTGTCCGACGCCCGCCAAGACGGCGACCGGGTGCTGGCGGTGGTGCGCGGATCGGCGATCAACCAGGACGGCCACTCCAACGGCCTGCTGGCGCCGAACCCGGCTGCCCAGATGGCGGTCCTGCGGTCGGCCTACGCCGACGCCGGCGTCGCCCCGCAGGAAGTCGACTACGTCGAAACCCACGGAACCGGAACCCTGTTGGGCGACCCGATCGAGGCCAAAGCGCTGGGCACGGTGCTGGGCCGGGGCCGTTCCCCCCAGTCGCCGCTGCTGCTCGGCGCGGCCAAGTCGAACCTCGGGCATCTCGAGGCCGCCGCGGGGATGGTCGGTTTCATCAAGACGGTGCTGGCCGTGCAACGCGGGCGTATCCCGAAGAATCTGCATTTCAACACCCCGAACCCGCACATCACCTTCGAGCAGATGCGTTTGAAGGTCGTTGCCGAACACCAGGAGTGGCCCTCGTCGGATCACCCGCGGCGAGCCGGGATCTCGTCGTTCGGTTTTGGTGGCACCAACGCGCACGTCGTCATCGAGCAGGCGCCGCCCGCCAAAGTCACTGCGCGCGAGGTAGATCCGGCAGTGACCACCCTGGTGGTTTCCGGACGGACCCCGGAGCGGATCGCTGCGACAGCGAGCGACCTGGCCGACTGGCTGGAAGGCGACGGCGCCGGTGTCGAACTGGCCGACGTCGCGCACACGCTCAATCACCACCGCGCCCGGCAGCCCCTGTTCGGCACGGTGTGCGCCCGCGACCGGGGCGCTGCGGTCAACGGCTTGCGGTCACTGGCGGCCGGTACCTCGGCGGAGGGTCAGGAGTGCGGAGTCACCGGTCCGCACGACGGCCCGTGCGGGCCCGGCACCGTCTTCGTGTACTCCGGCCAGGGTTCGCACTGGATCGGAATGGGCCGTCAACTGCTCACCGACGAACCGGCGTTCGCCCGGGCATTGGCGGTGCTGGAACCGGCCTTCGTCGAACACGTCGGGTTCTCGCTGTGGCAGGTGATCTCCGCCGGTGAACCGGTCAGCGGTGACGCGCAGGTACAGCCCGTCCTGATGGGGCTGCAGCTGGCGCTGACCGAGCTCTGGCGCTCCTACGGGGTACACCCCGACGCGGTCATCGGCCACTCGATGGGCGAGGTCACCGCCGCGGTGGTCGCCGGTGCACTGAGCGCGGCCGACGGATTCCGGGTCATCGCGGCCCGTTCTCAGTTGATGTCGCGGCAGGCCGGGCAGGGCGCGGTGGCGCTGCTGAACCTGGACGCCGAAGCGACCGAGGCCCTGCTGGCCGACTACCCGGATGTCAGTGTGGCGGGCTACCTCTCGCCGAAACAGACCGTGGTTGCCGGCCCGGTTTCGCCCGTCGATGCGGTCATCGCCGCGGTCAGCGGACAGAACAAGTTCGCCCGGCGGGTCAACATGGAAGTGGCCTCGCACACCGCGTTGATGGACCCGATCCTGCCGGAGTTGCGGGCGGCACTGGAGGGCCTGACGCCCGAAGTCGCCACCATCCCGTTCTTCTCGACCGTCACCGAAGCCGCCATGCCGGCCGGCGGCATGCCGATGCTGGACGCCGACTACTGGGTGAACAATGTTCGTCAGCCCGCGCTGCTGACCCAGGCGGTCAGTGCGGCGGCGGGCGAGTACACCACATTCGTGGAGGTCAGCGCCCACCCGATTCTCACGCACGCAATTGCTGACACCGTGGAAGCCCTGGGCGGTCACCACCACAGCGTCGGAACTCTGGTACGCGACGGCGACGACGCGGTCAGCTTCCACACCAGCCTCAACCGCACGCACACCACCCAACCCCCGCAGACCCCGCACCCGCCCGAACCGCACCCGGTCCTGCCCGCGACCCCGTGGCAGCACAGCAATTACTGGATCGAGACCGCGGCCGTCCGACACCCCGCCGTCCCTGCCGGTGCCGGAGCGCAACGCTCCGCCGGCAGCCCGGGTGCGGTGCCACAGGACTGGTGGTGCGAGCTGACCTGGCCGGCTGCCGAAGCAGAGTCCGGCGAGACCGTCGCCGAGCAGTCCTGGCTGGTGATCGGCGGCCAGGAGTTGAGTGCCGAGATCGGCGCGAAGCTGGGCGGCGGCGTGACTGCGCTGGACGCGTCGGTGCTGACCGCCGACGGTGACCGTGCGGCACTGGCCACGGCCTTGGGCACTACCACTCACGTGCTGTTCGCGCCGTCGACGGACGCGACGGATCTGAGCGCTGCACCGGCCTACGCGGCGTTCAACGCGGCGCGGCGCCTGGCCACCGCGATGGCGGAGCAGACGTCGAACCCGGCGAAGCTGTTCCTGCTGACCCGCAACGCGCAACCTGTCGGCGATGGCGACCGGGCCAACCCCGCGCACGCCGTGCTGTGGGGGCTGGGCCGCAGCCTCGCGCTGGAGCACCCGGAGATCTGGGGCAGGGTGGTCGACGTCGACGAATCGGTCCCCGCAGCACTGGTCGCCGGATACCTGCTCGCCGAGGCCAGCGCCGCCGACAACGAGGACCAGGTGGTCTACCGGGCCGGTGTCCGCCGGGTCCCACGCCTGCTCGGTGGCCGTCCCACCGGCGCTGCACCGGTTGAATTCGACGCCGGCAGTAGCCATCTGGTGATCGGAGCCACCGGCAACATCGGGCCGCAGCTGGTGCGGCAACTGGCGGCCAGTGGAGCCAAGACCATCATCGCGGTGTCCCGGCGCCCGGGCTCAGTGCTCGACGAGTTGGCCGCCGAGTTGGCCTCGGCCGGAACGACACTGGTGACAGTGGCTGCCGACGCGGCCGACGAGACCGCGATGGGTGCGCTGTTCGATCGGTTCGGCGCCGACCTGCCGCCGCTGGAAGGCATCCACGTGGCCGCCTTCGCCGGTGGCCCGGTGACCCTGCGGGACATGACCGACGACGACGTCACCACCATGTTCCGCCCGAAACTCGACGTGGTCGCGGTGCTGCACAAGCTGTCGCTGCGGCAGCCGGTGCGGTATTTCGTGTTGTTCTCGTCGATCTCCGGCATCACCGGGTCGCGCTGGCTGGCGCACTACACGGCGACCACCACCTTCCTGGACACCTTTGCCTACGCCCGCCGCGCGGCGGGCCTGCCGGCTACCGCGATCAACTGGGGATTGTGGAAGTCGTTGACCGACACCCAATCCGATGTCGAACGCCAGGTGACTGTCGACTCCGGGCTGGAGCCGATGGCCGACGATGTCGCCATCGGGGCGCTGCCGCTGGTGATCGGCGCACACAACGCGGTGCGGCACACGGTCGTCGCGGCGGACTGGCCGCGGCTTGCCGCCGCATACCGCACCCGGGCGGCGCTGCGCATCGTCGATGAGCTGCTGGTCGCCGGCGCACCGGCCGATGGACCCGCGGCGGTCAGCACCGAGTTCCGCCGCGCTCTGGCCGAGACGGAACCCGAACAGCGTGCGGAGCTGCTGCGCGACCACGTCACCGATCAGGTCGTCGCCGCCATGGGACTGGGGTCGCGCCACGCGCTGGATCCGACCGCCGGATTCTTCCAATCCGGCATGGATTCACTGATGAGTGTCACCCTGCAGCGGTCACTTTCGGACAGCCTCGGCGAAACTCTGCCGGCCGCAGTGGTGTTCGACTACCCGACCATCGACGCACTGACCGGATACCTGGCAACGATCCTGCCCGAGCTGGTCGAGGTCGCCGAGCAGGACAGCGCCGACGCCTATGACGACATGAGTGATGACGAGCTGCTCGCGCAGCTGTCGGAGAGGTTGAGTTGAGCGAGAAGAGTGCTGCGCCGGTCGGGGGGCCGGATCGTCGGGCGATTGTTGCTGAGGCGCTGCGCAAGATTGATGATTTGACGGCGCGGTTGGCGGTTGCTGAGGCGGGGGATACTGAGCCGATCGCGGTGGTGGGTGTGGGGTGTCGTCTGCCTGGTGGGGTGGATGGTCCGGCCGCGTTGTGGCGGTTGTTGTGTGATGAGGGTTCGGGGATTGTTCGGGTTCCGGCGGATCGTTGGGATGCCGATGCGTTGTTTTCGTCGGATCATTCGGTGCCGGGGACGATTTGTTCTCGTGAGGGCGGGTTTTTGACGTCGTGGCAGCCGGCGGAGTTTGACGCGGAGTTCTTCGGCTATTCGCCGCGTGAGGCTGATGCGATGGATCCTCAGCAGCGGTTGTTGATGGAGGTGGCCTGGGAGGCGTTGGAGCATGCCGGGATCACCAAGGAGGCGATCCGGGGCACTCAGACCGGCATTTTCGTCGGCCTGACAACCAACGACTACGCCGTCCTCGCAGCCGAGAAGCTCAACCCGCGCGACGCCGACCCGTACCTCTCGTTTGGCAACGGACCGAATTTTGCGGCGGGGCGGTTGTCGTATTTCTTGGGTGTGCATGGTCCGGCGATGATGGTGGATACGGCGTGTTCGTCGTCGTTGGTGACGATTCATTTGGCGTGTGCGAGTTTGCGGCGTCGGGAGTCGGATCAGGCGTTGGCTGCCGGGGTGAATTTGATGTTGGCTCCGCAGAACAGCATTGCGACCTCGCGGTGGGGGATGTTGGCCCCGGATGGGCAGTGCAAGACCTTTGATGCCGCCGCTGATGGTTATGTGCGCGGCGAGGGTGCTGGGGTGGTGGTGCTCAAGCGGCTCTCGGATGCGCAGCGTGATGGTGACCGGGTTTTGGCGGTGGTGCGGGGTTCGGCGGTGAATCAGGATGGGCCGTCGTCGGGTCAGACGGTGCCGTCGGGTCCGGCGCAGCAGAAGGTGGTGCGGGCGGCGTTGGCGTCGGCGCGGTTGGAGCCGGCCGATATCGACTATGTCGAGGCGCATGGCACCGGGACGGCGTTGGGTGATCCGATTGAGTTGGATGCCTTGTCGGCGGTGTTTGGTGAGCGGGGTTCCTCGGCGCCGTTGGTGTTGGGGTCGGTGAAGACCAATTTGGGGCATCTGGAGTCTGCGTCGGGTGTTGCCGGGTTCATCAAGACGGTGTTGTCGGTGCAGCAGGGCTTCATCCCGCGGCATCTGAACTTCTCCCAGTTGACACCCAACGCCGGTGTCGGGGCCTGGAACTTTGTGGTGGCAGCTCGGGCGATGGATTGGCCGGCGGTGTCGCGTCCGCGTCGGGCGGGGGTGTCCTCGTTTGGGGTGTCGGGCACTAATGCGCATGTGATCGTGGAGCAGGCCCCAGATGCTGAGGTTGCTGCGGCGGCTCCGGCGGTGCCGGTGAGCACGTTGGTGGTGTCGGGGAAGTCGCCGGCGCGCATCGCGGCCACCGCCGGGGTGCTCGCACAGTGGCTTCAGACCGATGGCGCTGGTGTGGCCCTGCCCGACATCGCAGAGACCCTGCGGGAGAACCGAAGCCGCTTCAAGTACACCGCGGGCGTATGCGCTCGCGACCGCGCTGCCGCGCTGGCCGGACTGACCGCACTCGCCGCCGGCGAGTCTGGCCCCGGCGTCGTCGAGCCCAAGTCGCGGCCGGCGACATCTCGGCCGGTCTTTGTGTTTTCGGGTCAGGGTTCGCATTGGGTGGGGATGGGTCGTCGGTTGTTGGCCGATGAGCCGGTGTTTGCTGCGGCTGTTGATGAGTTGGAGCCGGTTTTTGTTCGGCAGGTGGGTTTTTCGCTGCGTGAGGTGATTGAGCAGGGTCGTGAGATTTCCGGTGATGCGCAGGTGCAGCCGGTGATCATGGGGTTGCAGTTGGCGTTGGCGGCGTTGTGGCGTTCTTATGGGGTGGTTCCGGATGCGGTGATTGGGCATTCGATGGGGGAGGTGTCTGCGGCGGTGGTGGCCGGGGCGCTGACTTTGGAGCAGGGTTTGCAGGTGATCGGGGTGCGGTCGGCGTTGATGTCGCGCCAGGCCGGTCAGGGTGCGGTGGCGTTGTTGGAGTTGGATGCCGCGGCGACGCAGGAGTTGTTGGCGGGGTATCCCGGTGTTGAGGTGGCGGGGTATTTGTCGCCGCGGCAGACGGTGGTGGCGGGTGCGCCGGCGGATGTGGATGCGGTGATCGCTGCGGTGGCTGCGAGTGAGCGGTTTGCCCGGCGGGTGAACATGGAAGTGGCCTCCCATACCGCGTTCATGGATCCGATCCTCGATGAACTGCGCGCCGAACTGGCCGACCTCACCCCCCAAATGCCACAAATCCCGTTCATTTCGACTGCGGTGGATCCCGCGGGACCCACGCCGCGATTGGACGCGGAGTACTGGGTTGCCAATGTGCGCAAGCCCGCATTGGTCATTCAGGCCGTGACCGTGGCGGTGGCGGACCACGACACGTTCATCGAGGTCAGCCCCCACCCATTGTTGACCCACTCGATCATCGAGACGGCCGAAGCCGCCGTCGCCGAACCGGTGACGGTGGCCTCGACCCTGCGCCGGGGCGACGACGAAACACTGAGCTTCCATGTTCAGCTCACCGAACTCGGCCGGCACCACAGCGGCACCGGCGACGCCAAGGCCGGCGGATTCGCCGAACTGCCCAACACACCCTGGCAACACAGCCTGCATTGGCTCCACGTGCCCGGACGGGCCGGCCAGGCATCGGACGTGCATCCGCTGCTCGGCGTACACGTCGAGATGCTCACCGGCGGCGACCACATGTGGCAGAACGACCTTCGTGTTGAGGCCATGCCGTGGCTGGCCGACCAACCGGTGCACGGACAGGCTGTTGCGTCCGCGGCGGCAGTGATCGAGATGGCCGTGGCGGCAGGCAGCCAGGCCCTCGGCAGACCGGCCGAGTCGATCTCGGTGACCGACCTGAAGATCGAACAGCCGCTGGTGCTGGAGCACGGGACGCAGGTCACCACCCAGCTCAGCGGGGCCAACGGCCAGACCCGGGTCGAGATCCACGCCCGCCAGGGCGACGAAGCCTGGACCCGGCACGCGGTTGCCGACATCGCAGCGGCGCCGGCGGATCGGGTGGGCCCGGAGTCCCAAGAGGACTCCGCGGACAGTGTGCTCACCCTGCCCGACGACGTGGCCACCCATCCCGCGTACCGCCTACACCCGGCCTTGCTCGATGCCGGGCTGCGGCAGCTGGCGGCGGGCATCCCGGCCGATGACGCAGAGCACAGCGGTTACGTGCCGGCGGCGGTGGCCGCGGTGCGGGTGTTCGCACCTGTTGGACGCCAGGTGCGTTGCCACACCGAGGTGAGCAGTCACGAGGACAAGGTGGCCGTTGGCCGAGTGGTCCTGACGGATGACTCGGGCGCCGTCGTTGCCGAACTCACCGGCGTCGAACTGCGCCCGCTCGATCCCCGCTCCCTGCGGGTGCCCCTGGGCCAGAAGCTCTTCGCCGCCGAATGGGCTCTGTCGTCGGCACCGGATGTCGCCGGGGCGGTCGACGGCAGCTGGCTGGTGCTTTCCGAGCCGTCTGCCGGAGAACTCGCCGCGCAGTTCGGGGCACGCCTGGCCGGGCCGAATCGCAAGGTCGTGACCGGCCGGTTCGCCGACGAACCGGCCCTGAGCGAGGCGGTTGCACGTACCGCCGCCGATCCCGCACACCCGCCGGCCGGCATCGTGGTCTTCCTTGACCGGGCCGGGTTCGACGGGTCCGACCCGGACGGCGCACTGGCTCGCGCCCGTGAGCTCATCTGGACGGCCGCGTCGACGGCCCGCGCAGCGGTTGAGGGCTGGCCGGAAGCGTCCGGCGACCACAAGCCGCGGTTGTGGCTGGTCAGCCGCGGTGGGCTGGCCTTCGGGAGCGACGAGCCCGGCGACCCGGCTGTCGGTGCGCTGAAGGGCGTGGTCCGCACCTGGCGGTTCCCCGGCGAACTCGCCCGGGTCCTGGCCGACGAACCCGACCTGGGCGCCACCCTGGTGGACCTGGACGCATCGGGGGACACCGCGGCCCTGGTCGACGCCTTGCTGGCGGAACTGGGCGCTCCGCTGCGCGACGACGTGATCGCCTGGCGCGGTGGGCAGCGCTACACGGAACGCCTCACCCGGGCCGCGCTCGACGGCGCCGGGGACACCGCGGGGACCGCTGAAACTGCCCAAGCCAAGGTCCGGGCCGACGGCTCCTACCTGCTCACCGGGGGTCTGGGCGGACTGGGCACCGTGGTAGCGCGCTGGCTGGCGGCCCGTGGCGCCGGGCGAATCGTCCTCAACGGCCGCAGCGAGCCCTCCGAACAGCAGCGTGCCGTCCTCGATGAACTGGCCGCCGCCACCGAAGTGGTCTTCGTAGCCGGCGACATCAGTTCGCCCGGGGTGGCCGAGCGTCTGGTGGCCGCCGCGCAGGAGACCGGCAAGCCGCTGCGTGGTGTGGTGCATGCCGCGGGCGTGCTGGGCGACGGCCTGGTGACGGCCGTGAGCCGGGAGAGCCTGGAGAGCGTGTGGTCGGCCAAGGCCGTCGGCGCCGCGCGGCTGCATGCCGCCACCGCGGCCACCCCGCTTGACTGGTGGGTGGGCTTCTCCTCGATGGCCGCGCTGCTGGGCCTGCCCGGCCAGCTCGGATACGCCACCTCCAACGCCTGGTTGGACGCGCTGATGGCGTGGCGGCACGCGTCGGGCCTGCCCGCAACCGCCATCAACTGGGGCCAGTGGTCGGATGTGGGTCTGGGCCGCTCGATGACGCTCAGCGTCCTCGATCCGATCAGCCCCGACGAAGGCATCGAGGCGCTGGACGCCGTGCTGGGTGCCGACGCCGGCCTGATCGGCCCCCGGGTCGGGGTGGGACGCCTGCGTATCGACCGTGCAGTCGCCACCTCGCCGGAGTTCCGTGATCTGACCTTCTTCGAGGACCTCGTCGCTGAGGCCTCTGAAACCGGAGTGACGGGCGGTGCTGCTGCGACCGGTGAGCAAGCCGGTGCCGGCGCGTCGGCGGCAGGCGTGCCGGACTGGTCGACCATCCCGGCCGACAAGCGGCACGAGGAATTGGTGGTCAGGCTGCAGGCTATTCTGGCCCGCGAACTTCGGACATCCGCGACAGCGGTCGATGTGGATCAGCCGTTCCCGGAGATGGGGCTCGATTCCATGATCGCGATGACGGTTCTGAAAGAGACACAACAGTTGGTGGGGGTGGATTTGTCGGCGTCAATGCTGTGGAATCACCCCAGCATCTCAGCGTTGACGACACACCTGGTGGGACTGCTGGCGTCGCGTTATGCGGAGCCGGACAGCACAGCGGGCCAAGACGACGATGATTTGGGGTTCGGCTCATCCGGCGGCGTGCTGGATGAGTTGTTCGATCAGGTCGAGTCGGCTTCGACCGGTAGCGAGAGCGGTATTTATTGATGACGACGATCTTCAACAGGATGTCGGCCATGAGCGCCGACAAACGGGGGGCGCTGACCGAACAGTTCGATAAGGCGTCGCGGATCGCCGCCGCCGAACCGATCGCGGTCGTCGGGATCGGCTGCCGCTTCCCGGGTGGCGCCGCGGGCCCGGACGCCTACTGGGAGCTGTTGGAGACAGGGCGCGACGCCATCACCGAAATCCCTTCGGATCGGTGGGACGCCGACGAGTACTACGACCCGGACCCGTTGGCCCCGGGCCGGATGTCGTCGAAGTGGGGCGGCTTCATCGACGATGTCGCCGGATTCGACGCGGACTTCTTCGGGATCTCCCCGCGCGAAGCCGAGGCCATGGACCCGCAACAGCGGTTGATGCTCGAGGTCGCCTGGGAGGCCCTCGAACACGCCGGGATGTCGCCGGAAACCCTGTCGGGCATCCGTTCCGCGGTGATGATGGGTGTGTATTACACCGAATACCAAGGGATTTCGGCAGCCAACCCAGACGCGATCGACGGCTACTCGGCCACCGGTAACGCCCACGCCGTCGCCGTCGGCCGGATCGCCTACCTGTTGGGTCTGCGCGGTCCCGCGGTCGCGATGGACTCGGCGTGCTCGTCGTCGCTGGTCACCATTCACATGGCCTGCCAGAGCCTGCGCATGCGGGAGAGCGACTTGGCCCTGGCCGGCGGCGTCAGCCTCATCCTGCGGCCGGAAACCCAGATCGCCATGGCCAAGTGGGGAATGCTGTCACCACGCGGCAGGTGCCACACCTTCGACGCCGGAGCGGACGGATTCGTGCGCGGCGAGGGCGCCGGGATCGTCGTACTCAAGCGGCTCACCGACGCCATCCGCGACGGCGACCGAGTGCTGGCGGTGGTGCGCGGCTCGGCGATCAATCAGGACGGCAAGTCCAACGGCCTGACCGCGCCGAACACCATCGCCCAGATCGACGCGATCAGCCGGGCGCTGCGCAGCGCCGACGTTGCGGCGAACTCGGTGAACCTGATCGAAACCCACGGCACCGGAACGTCTTTGGGCGATCCCATCGAGTTCGAGGCGCTCGCCGAAGTCTACGGGCGCGGCGCCGACAAGTGCGCGCTGGGAGCGGTCAAGACCAACATCGGCCACCTGGAGGCGGCCGCCGGGATCGCCGGCTTCATCAAGGCCGCACTGTCTGTGCAACGCGGACAGATTCCGCCGAATCTGCACTTCTCCAAGTGGAACCCGGCGATCGACCCGTCCCCGACGCGGCTGTTCGTCCCCACCGAGATGACACCTTGGCCGGCGGCCGAGGGCCCACGGCGCGCTGCGGTGTCATCGTTCGGGCTGGGCGGAACCAACGCGCACGTGGTGCTCGAGCAGGGGCCGGACCCGGTACCGGCGCCAGCACCGGCCGAGCCGGTCGCCACGCTGGTGATCTCGGGCAAAACCGAAAAGCGGGTAGCGGATTGGGCTGCCACGCTGGCCGATTGGATCGCCGGTC
Source organism: Mycolicibacter heraklionensis (assembly GCF_019645815.1). Lineage (NCBI taxonomy): Bacteria > Bacillati > Actinomycetota > Actinomycetes > Mycobacteriales > Mycobacteriaceae > Mycobacterium > Mycobacterium heraklionense. The sequence continues at coordinate 2,644,451 of NZ_CP080997.1, read as the reverse complement.
CGGGCGCCGCTGTGCCGCTGGCCGACATCGCCCACACCCTCAACCACCACCGCAGCCGGTACGCCAAGTTCGCCACGGTCTGCGCGCGCGACACTGAGCAGGCGCTGGCCGGGTTGCGGGCGGTCGCCGGCGGATACCCGGCACCCGGCGTGGTCGGCACGCATGCCGCGTTGCGCGGCAAGGGCACCGTCTTCCTGTACTCGGGCCAGGGATCCCAGTGGGCCGGCATGGGCCGCCAGCTGCTGGTCGACGAGCCGGCATTCGCCGCTGCCGTCGACGAACTGGAGTCAGATTTCGTTGCGCAGGTGGGGTTCTCGTTGCGTCAGGTCCTCGAATCCGGCGAACCGGTGGTCGGTATCGACCGCATCCAGCCGGTGCTGGTGGGCATGCAGCTGGCATTGACGGCGCTGTGGCGCTCCCACGGCGTCGAGCCGGACGCGGTGATCGGGCACTCGATGGGGGAGGTGGCTGCGGCCGTGGTGGCCGGTGCACTGAGCCCCGCGGATGGTCTCAAGGTGATCGCCACCCGGTCCAAGCTGATGGCCCGATTGAGCGGCCAGGGCGCGATGGCGCTGCTGGAGCTGGACGCCGACGCCGCCGAGAAACTGGTCGCCGAGCACCCCGACATCACGGTGGCGGTGTACGCAGCGCCGCAGCAGACCGTGATCGCCGGGCCGCCCGACCAGGTCGACGCGGTGGTGGCGATCGTCGACGCCCAGGGCAAACTGGCCCGGCGCGTCGAGGTGGACGTGGCGTCGCACCACCCGACGGTGGACCCGATCCTGGGCGAGCTGCGGACCGCGCTCGCCGACCTCAAACCGTCGGCGCCGAAGATTCCGCTGATCAGCACCGTCGGCCAAACCGGCAGCGACACACCGGCATTCGATGCGGACTACTGGGTGCACAACCTGCGCAACCCGGTGCGCTTCAGCCAGGCCGTGACCGCGGCCGCCGCCGGGCACGCCACCTTCATCGAGGTCAGCCCGCATCCGCTGCTCAGCCACGCCATCAACGGCAACCTCGAAACGGCGCGGCCTGCCGGTGACAGCCAGGTGACGGGCACGCTGCTGCGCGAGCAGCCCGAAGCGCTGAGCTTTCACACCAACCTGGCGACCGTCGCGCCGCCGTCCTCCGATGCCCCGCAACCCGACGGTGGGATCGGGCGCGCCGACCTGCCGCCGCGGCCGTGGCAGCACGTCCGGTACTGGGCGGCGCCGACCGCCGCCAGCCGCCACACCGCCGATGCGCATCCACTGCTGGGCATCCACGTCGAGTTGCCGGCCGGTCACGGCCATGTCTGGCAGGCCGACGTGGGCACCGACCTCGTCGCGTGGATGGCCCACCACAAGGTGCACGGCCAGGTCGTGATGCCCGCCACGGGCTTCGCCGAGATGGCGTTGGCCGCGGCCGGTGAAGCATTGGGCCTGCCGCCGTCCGCCGTCGCTGTCGACCGGGTCGAGGTCGAACAGATGCTGCGGGTCGACGAGCGGACCGAGGTCACCACCCGGTTGCTGCACGACGCCGACGGGTCCGATGAACTGCGCATCGAGATCCATTCCCGCCCAGCCGGCGGCAGCTGGTCGCGGCACGCCGTGGCCCGCGCCGCGGCGGCGCAACCCGCGGCCGCGGCGCAACGCCCGGCCCCCACCGGCGGCGGTACCGCGCTGTCACCTGCCGACCTGTACACGGCGCTGCGCCGCACCGGTCTGCAGCACGGGCCGGCGTTCGCCGCACTGACCCGGATCGTGCGCAAGCCCGGTGGCGCCTCGGAGGCCGAGATCGTGCTGCCCGACGAGGCGACTGCGCACCGTGGCTACCGGATCCACCCGGTGATGCTGGACGCGGCCCTGCAGTGCCTGGCCGCGGCGCTGCCCGACGAGTCGTTGATGGGTTCGGCCGGGATGGAAGAGGCCACCTACCTTCCGGTGGCGGTCGAGAACATCCGGGTGTTCGGCGACGTGGGCCGCCGGGCCCGCGGGCACGCCGAGCTGACCAGCCACGACGACGGCGGAATCCTGGGCCGGGTCACGCTGACCGACGACACCGGGACGGTCACCGCCGAGCTGTCCGGAATCTATCTGCAGCGGGTGCAGCGCCGTACCGTGCCACTGCCCTTGAGCCAGAAGATCTTCGACACCGAGTGGGTCGACGCCGCCGCCCCCGCGCAGCCGCCGGCCGCAGCCGACGGCAGCTGGCTGGTGCTGACCGACGGTTCCGAAACCGAAGCGCTGGCAGCCGATTTCGCCGCCCGCTTCGGCTCGGACAGCCGCCGGGTGATCACCGCGGACCTGACCAGCGAACCCGCGGTGCGGGAGGCGTTCGCGCAGACCGCCGACGACCCGGACCGGCCGCCGGTCGGGGTGGTTGTGCTGGCGGCCCGAAGCGCCTTCGACGGCACCGAGAATGGCGATGCCCCGGCGCGCGGTCGCGACCTGGCCTGGTCGGTCGCCTCGACGGTGCGCACCATCGTCGGCGGCTGGCACGGCACCGCGCCGCGCCTGTGGCTGGTGGGCCGCAACGGCCTGACCGTGGATGCGCAGGAGCCGCATGAGTTCGGCGACCCGTCGATCTGCGCACTCAAGGGCCTGGTCCGGGTGCTGGCCTATGAGCACCCCGACCTGCACACCGGTGTGGTCGACTTGGACGCGTCGGCGGACCCGGTGGCGTCGCTGATCACCGAGTTGGGGCTGGCGAGCACCGACGACGTGGTGGCCTGGCGCGGGGAGCGCCGCTACGCCGAACGTCTCAAGCGCGCGAACTTGACACCCACCGGCGCCCCGACCGTGCGGTCCGACGGCGCCTACGTACTGACCGGTGGCTTGGGCGGTATCGGGTTGGTCGTCGCCCGGTGGCTGATCGACCACGGTGCCGCGCGGATCGTGCTCAACAGTCGTTCACAGCCTTCCGAAGAGCAGCGCGCGGTGTTGGCCGAGCTCGAGCAGCGGGCCCAGATCGCGGTGGTGTCCGGGGATCTCGCCGCACCGGGTGTGGCCGAGAGCCTGGTCGCCGCCGCCGAGCAGACCGGGCTGACGCTGCGCGGTGTCATCCACGGTGCTGCGGTCATCGACGACCAGATCGTGGTCGGTATCGACAAGGACACCCTGGGCCGGGTGTGGGCGCCCAAGGCCGCCGCAGCACTGCGCCTGCATGTCGCGACGGCCGGTAAGGAACTGGACTGGTGGGTCGGGTTCTCCTCGACCTCGTCGCTGCTGGGGGCGCCCGGCCAGGCCTCTTACGCCGCGGCCAGCGCCTGGCTGGACGGCCTGGTGGCGTGGCGGCGGGCCGCCGGGCTGCCGGCGATCACCATCAACTGGGGCCAATGGTCCGGCGTCGGTGTCGCCCAGGAGCTCAAGTTCAGTGCGCTGGACCCGATCAACCCCGACGAAGGCATGGAAGCCCTCGAGGCGATTCTGGGCGGCGATCTGTCCCGGATCGGCGTTGCGCGGCTGCGGCTGGACCGGGTGGCCGCGGCCTTCCCGGAACTGCAGCAACTCGGGTACTTCGCGACACTGGCCGAAGAGCTCGACCTCGACGACGAGGACGACGACTGGCCCGGTCCGGAAGGCCTGAAGCAGCTCAGCGCGGCTGAGGCCGCCAAAGCCGTTGTCACACGGTTGGGTTCGCGGATCATGGCGATCATGGGCTACCCCAAGGGCAGCGTCATCGACCCCGCTCGGCCGTTGACCGAGCTGGGCATGGACTCGCTGATGGCGGTGCGCATCCGTAACACCGTTCGTGGCGACTTCGGCGCGGAGCCCCCGGTGGCACTGCTGCTGCAGGGCGCCTCACTGACCGACCTGGCTGCCGATCTGGCCCGCCAACTCGGCCTCGCTGAGGAGGAGCGGGCGGACGGCGCCGACGGTGCCAGCGATGTTCGTAGCCGAGCCCAGCAGCGTGCCGCGGCACGTCAGCGGGCGGCGGCACGGCGAAAAGTAGGAGATCGTTCGTGACCAACAACGAAGTGCCGCCCAACGCGATTGCGGTTGTCGGCATGGCGGGCCGCTTTCCGGGCGCCCGCACGCTGTCCGGATTCTGGAACAACCTGCGCAACGGCACCGAATCCATCGTCACGCTGTCCGAAGACGAGTTGCGCGCCAATGGTGTGAGCGACAAGGCACTGGCGAACCACAACTATGTGCGGCGGGCCGCACTGCTGGAGGGCATCGACGAGTTCGATGCGGGCTTCTTCGGCTTCACCCCGCTGGCCGCCCGCACCATGGACCCGCAGCACCGGCTGTTCCTGCAGACCGCGTGGCACGCCCTGGAGGACGCTGGCTACCGGCCCGGCGAGATCGAGGGATCGGTCGGCGTCTACGGGACCAGCACCACCAGCGGCTACCTGCTGCACAACCTGATGTCGCACTACGACCCGAACCTCATCATCGGTCAGGGCGTCAGCTTCGAGATGGTCAACCTCTCGTTGCAGAACGACAAGGACTACCTGGCCACCCGGGTGGCCCACCAGCTCGATCTGCACGGCCCGGCACTGTCGGTGCAGACCGCCTGCTCGTCGGCGCTGGTCGCGCTGCACCTGGCCTGCCAAAGCATCCTCAACGGCGAATGCGACATGGCGCTGGCCGGTGGCTCGTCGCTGCGGGTCCCGCATCACGTCGGGTACTGGCACGAGCCGGGCTCGATGGTGTCGGCGACCGGGCACTGCCGGCCGTTCGACGTGCGGGCCGACGGCACGATTTTCTCCAGCGGTGTCGGCGTGGTGGTGCTCAAGTCGCTGGACGCGGCGGTCGATGACGGGGACCAGATCCACGCGGTGATCCGGGGTTCGGCTCTGAACAACGACGGCGGCACCAAGATGACCTACGCCGCGCCCACCGCAGCCGGCCAGGCCGACGTGATCGCCGAAGCGCACGCGGTCGCCGAGGTCGACGCGTCCACCATCAGCTACATCGAGTCGCACGGCACCGCCACCCCGCTGGGTGACCCGATCGAAATCGAGGGCCTGCGACAGGCTTTCGCGGTCTCCGAGGAACAGCGGTCCGGCCCCTGCTACGTGGGCTCGGTCAAGTCCAACATCGGGCACCTGGAGTCGGCAGCCGGTATCGCCAGCCTGATCAAGACCATCCTGTGCCTGAAGCATCGGGCGATTCCCGGCACGCTGCACTACACCAGCCCGAATCCCGAACTGCATCTCGAGGACGGGCCGTTCCGGATCCGCGGCGAGTACGGGCCGTGGGAGTGGGACGGAATCCGGCGCGCCGGGGTCAGCTCGTTCGGTGTGGGCGGCACCAACGCGCACGTCATCGTCGAAGAGTGGCCCGAAGAAGAGACGGCGGTGCCGGCGGCACCCAAGCCCGGCCCCGAGGTGCTGCTGCTGTCGGCGCGTACCGCCGAGGCACTGGCGCAGGGGCGCAAGGAGTTGGCCGCTGAGCTTTCTGGCGGTGACGAGGCCGAGGCGCCCAACCTGCCGGATGTGGCGTACACGCTGGCCAACCGCCACCCGCACAACCTGCGGCTGGCCGCAGTCGTCGCCGATCGCGCCGACGCGGCGGCGGTACTGGGTGCCGAGGAGAGCGAGAACGTCTTCATCGGCGAGGGCGTGGACCTCAAAGAGGTGGGCGCCGACGCCACTGACCGGGTGGTGTTCCTGTTTCCGGGACAGGGCGCCCAGCACATCGGAATGGCGCGGGGGCTCTACGACAGCGAGCCGGTGTTCGCCGAGTACTTCGACCGCTGCGTCGCCGGCTTCGACGCCGAGCTGGGCTACGACCTGCGGGCGTTGATCTTCGACGGCTCCTCGCGTGACCTGGAGCGCACCGACCGCACCCAGCCGGCGCTGTTCACCGTGGAATACGCGCTGGCGAAGCTTGCCGAGAGTTACGGGGTGCGTCCGGCCGCGGTGGTCGGCCACAGCATCGGCGAGTACGCCGCGGCTACCGTCGCCGGGGTCTTCGACCTCGACACCGCGATCAAGGTGGTGGCGATGCGGGCCCGGCTGATGCACGCCGCGCCGCGCGGCGTGATGGTGGCGGTTCCGATCAGCGCCGACGCCGTCGGTGCTTACCTGACCGGTGACGTGGACCTCGCCGCGGTCAACGACCCGGACGGCTGCGTGGTCGCCGGGAGCGAAGCCGACATCCGCGAGTTCTCCGAGGCGCTCAAGCAGGCCGGGATCAACGCGCGTCGGGTGCGGACCTCGCACGCATTCCACTCGCGCCTGATGGACTCGATGATCTCGGAGTTCACCGCATTCCTGTCCCGCCAGACCCTGAACGAACCGCAGATCCCGCTGCTGTCGAACTTGACCGGCACCTGGTTGGCGCCCAGCGAGGCGACCAACCCGGCGACGTGGGCGCGCAGCGTGCGGGCCACTGTCCGGTTCGCCGACGAGATCGACACCGTGCTGAACGACCCGCACCGCGTCTTGGTCGAGGTCGGCCCAGGAGCCACGCTGACCGCGTCGGCGGCCCGCAACCCGAAGTTCGCGGGTGGGCATCGGGCGGTCCGTTTGATGCGTCACCACGCCCAGAACCGCGACGACCGCGACACGTTCCTGCTGGCGCTCGGCCAGCTCTGGGCTGCCGGTGTCGAGGTGGACTGGTCTCCGCTACACGGTGAGTATCAGCCCAAGCGCGTCATGGTTCCCGGCTATCCGTTTGAGCGCCAACGGCATTGGCTCGAGCACAACGCCGGCGCCACCTGGGTGTCGGGCGCCGGAGGCGGTGCCGCCACGGGCGCGCAGAGCAACGGTGCTGCGGGTGGCGGCTCGGCCGGGTCTTCCATGGAAGAGACGCTGCAACGCATCTGGGCGGTCTGCCTGGGTGTCGGCTCGGTCGATCGCACCGCCAACTTCTTCGACGTCGGCGGCGACTCGCTGGTGGCGATCAGCGTCGCCATGGCCGCCTCCCACGAGGGGCTGGACCTGACCCCGCAGGACCTCTACGACAACCCGACGGTGGCGGCGCTGGCCAAGGCACTGACCGCCCGCTACGCCGCCGGTGGGCTGGGCCGCCAGTCGCTCGGCGAGGTGGAGCACCCGCCCGTGCCGCCGAACATCACCTACTTCCTGGAAAACGGTGTTCGCGAACACGGTCGCTGGCGTATCCCGTTGATCCTGCGGTTGCGGCCCGACGTCTCGGTCGACGACGTCGCAGCCGTGCTGACCGCGGTGGTCAACCACCACGACGCGCTGCGGCTGCGGATCACCGAGCGGGCCGGTACCTGGGAGCAGCGGATAGTCGAGCCCGGCGAGTTCGGGGAGATCAGCACCCACTCACTGCCCGAGGGGCTGACCGCCGAACACGACGCGGTGCGTACGCTGCTGGCCGAGCACATCCGCGACCAGGACCTGTCCAGCCCGCCGCTCACCGCACTCTACGTCCGTGGCGCCTCGGGTGACGTGTGTTACCTGGCGCTGAGCCTGCACGCAACCGTCGGCGACGAGGCCTCCCGCGACATCCTGGTCACCGACATCTTCACCGCGTTCGGCCAGAAGCTCGGCGGCAACGACATCGAGCTGCAGCCGGTCGGGGTCGGATGGGCCGAGTGGTCGCAGCGTTGCGCCGGACTGGCCACCCACCCGGCGGTGCTGGAAAGTCGCGAATTCTGGTTGAAGGCAACGAAGTCGGCGACCCTGCGGTTGGCCGCCGATGTCGCCGAGCCACCGGCTGCGGCCGACCTGTCCAAACTCACCACGACGCTGCCCGCCTCCGACACCAGCGAGATCGACGATGCGCGTCGGCGGCTGCGGCTGCCGATCAACGAGATCCTGCTGGCCGGGCTGAGCCGGGCGGTGGCATCGGCAGTCGGCGAGGGCACCATTGCCGTCGACATGGGGGGAGCGGGTCGTTCGGTGCTCAAGCCCGAGGTGGACCTGCGCCGCACCGTGGGCTGGTTCACCACGCTCTACCCGGTCGCGCTGGCCTGCTCCGCCGAGGGCCAGGCAACCGCGCGGCAGCTGCTGGACTCGATCCACGAAACATTGGACGGCGTACCGCATTACGGGATCGGCTACGGCCTGCTCCGCTACCTGTACGCACCGACCGCGCGACTGTTCGGCGCGGTTGCCCCTGCCGATATTCACTTCGCCTACGTCGGAGCGATTCCCGAGCCGCCCTCGCTCGGCGACGCTCCCGTGCAGTTCGACCCCGACACCGCGATGCCGGTGCGCGAGGCGATACCGGGGCTGGGGCACGCGCTGGAACTGCGGGCCTATCGCACCGGCGGTGTGCTGTACCTCGATTGGTGGTACGACAGCCGCCGGGTCGAGGAGTCCGTGGTGCGCGCGATCGCCGACGGGTTCTCCGCGGCGGTGATGGACCTGGTCCGCGCGGCGCTCGCCGAAGAGGACATGGCCTCGCAAGGCGAAGACGAAATGACCTTGGTCGAGCTGTCTTAGGCCTTCTGATTTAGGAGAGAACCGAAAGTGTTTGCCACGTCGGTCATTCGGAAGCTGGCGATCAGTGAGGAGATGCTGGCCGAAACCCACAATTTCGTGGGCCTCGCCGCACACGTCACCGGTCCGGTCGACATCGATCTGCTCTCGGAGGCCTACGAGGCGCTGCTGGAGGCGCATCCGATCCTCACCGGGCGCCTGGAGCGCCTGCCCGACGGGCGCCACCAGTTCGTCACCGACGACCTGATGCCCGACGGCATCGAGGTCATCGAACTCGACGGACCCGACGCGCAGCCACCCGCCCCGCACTTCGACCAGACGGAGTCGCTGGTGGCGATGCGGGTGATCATCCGCGACGGGCAGGCCCAGCCGACGCTGTACGTGCACCACGCCGTCGCCGACGGCCACCACATGTATGCGCTGATCGAAGAGATGCTGTCCTTCTACACCGACCTGGTCACCACCGGCCGGATCGGTGCGATCAACGTCGAACCCGCTCCGCTGTCCATCGAGGCGGTGCTGGCCGATCGGGGGATCGAGAAGCAGCAGCGCTCCGGGATCGAGCGGTTCATGCCGGCGCTGTTCGCCTACGACCTACCGCCCACCCGGCGGGCCGTCGGACAGGAGACGCCGTCGTCGCCGGTGCTGGTGCCGATGGCGTCGTGCCGGCTGACCGAAACCCAGACCGACAACGTGGTCGCGTTCGGCCGGGCCCACGACCTCAGCCTGCACGCGGTGCTGTCGGCCGCGGTTTTGATCGCCGAATGGCAGCTGCGCGGCAAGCTGAGTATCCCGGTGCCCTACGTCTACACCGTCGACTTGAGATACTTTCTGTCACCGCCGGTTTCGGCCACCGGATGCACCAACCCGATCGGGCTGGCCACCTACCTCGCCGAGGTCGACGCCAAGACCGACCTGGTCGAGATGGCTCGCGACATCGCCACGAACTTCCAGAAGGACCTCGACGAAGGCGTGATCCAACAGTCCCGGTTGCACTTCAGCCCGCAGTACGTCGGAAACCCGCCGGGCCTGCCCGACGTCGTCGTACTGAGCAACAACGGTCTGGTTCCCCCGGTGCGGACACCACCGGGGGTAGAGGTGACCACGACACACGGCGAGCTCTATTTCGCGGTGAGCGCCGGTATCGACATCTACTTCACCCAGATCTTCTCCGGGCAGCTCAACATCGAATACCACTCCCACGGGCCGGCGCCGGAGCGCTCGGTGGAGGCGATTCGCGCGCTGCTGTGCGATATCGCCGATCAGCACGCCGCCGGCGTCAGCTGACCGGGCCGAAGGCGTAGCGGTGGTACTGCAGCATTCCGCGCAGCGGCCGCACCGCCCGAGCCAGGCGGCTGGAACGCCGGAACCCGGCCGGGACCCGACTGAAGGTCTCCGCATCGAAGAAATTCGCCGCCGCCAGCAGCCGAATGCCGGTGACCTTGTCCAGAATGTCGCTGGGATCGTTGACGGCCCAGTGCAGGGTGGCGCCGGACTGTCGCTGCAACCGATGGGTCTTCTGGGTCTTGATCCCGAACCAGTTGTAGAAGTCGATCTGCAGTTCGCCGGCCGGGAACCGGTCGACGATGCTCTGCAGCAGTGCCACACCGTCGGCCTCGGACAGGTACATGCTGATGCCCTCGGCCAGCAGCAGGACCGGGCGATCGGTGGGAATATCGTCGAGCCACGACGGGTCGGTCGCCGACGTCGCCACCAGGTGGTAACCCGGGCGGTCGGGGTAAACCTGCTTGCGCAGCGCGATCACCGGTGGCTGGTCGACGTCGTACCAGGCCACCTCGGGCCCTGGATCGATCCGGAAGACCCGGGCGTCCATACCGCAGCCGAGGTGAATGACGGTCGCATCCGGGTGGCTGGCCAGGAACTGGCGCGCCCAGATGTCGTACTGGGCGGTTCGCACCGTCACCAGGGGAGCCCAGCGGCCGGGAGCCTTAAGGGCATCCCAGTCGAAGTCGATGCGCTCGACCGCCTCTCTGGCGTACCGATCACCCAGCACGGGGGAGTCGAAATCGGCGTCGAGTGCCTTGAGGTAGAGCGTCGTCAGCATGGTTGCCGCGGCGCCGTGCAGGTCGACGGGGATCTTGTCTGCCACGTCGGCGAGCCTAATACGCTTGACGGGCAGTCGATGCACCGCACGGTCGGACCCGGCGGTTCAGCGAGGCTCGACGGAGGAGAGCCGAAGCTGGGACCGCCGCATGAACCCGGCGGTTCAGCGAGGCTCGACGGAGGAGAGCCGAAGCTGGGACCGCCGCATGAACCCGGCGGTTCAGCGAGGCTCGACGGAGGAGAGCCGAAGCTGGGACCGCCGTATGAATCAGGAGGCACAGATGGCTGTTGAGTCCAGCGAGCGCAGCGGGCGAGCGCCGCGGATCCTGTTGTTGTACTACAGCTTCTCCGGGCAGTCCCTCAAGGTCCTCGAGGCCGCCGGCGAGGTGTTCGCACAGCGGGGCTGCGAGGTGGTCAAAGCAGGCATCGAATTCACCGACCCGCACTACTCCCAGCGTTTCGCGCAGTTCCCGCTGCGCCGGGTGTGGCCGGACATGCTCAGCGTGCTCAAGGCGCAGCAGCGGGGCGAGACGGGGGAGATCCGCACTCCCGACGCGGTGCGCGACGGTGAGTACGACTTGATCTGCATCGGCTCGCCGACCTGGTGGAAAGCGCCCGCCATGCCGATCAGGTCGTTCCTGAAATCGGATGAGGCACGCAAGCTGCTGGACGGCAAGCCGTTCGTGGTGTTCACCGTATGCCGCGAGTTCTGGCAGGAGAACTATGCCGAGGTGTGCCGGCTGGGCGAGGAATGCGGCGGTCGCTATCAGGACGAGATTCACCTCACCTATCCCGGCGACCCGCTGCGCTCGATGCTTGCGTTGACCAGCTACCTGGGCAGCGGCCGCTACCGGGAGCGCTACCTGGGGCTGCGCCTGCCGCCCACCAACGTCCAGCCCGAGCAGCTCGACAAGGTCCGCAAGTTCGCCGCGGGCCTGGTGAGCCGGTTGTTCGGCAAATGAGGCAAATGAGAGGCCAGCAGTCATGCCCCGTTCCTTTGAGGTGACATTCGCCTCACCTGCATCCGTCGAGCAGGTACACGGTGCCTTCGGGGACCGCTCCTATTGGCTGGCCCGGCTTGAGGCCTTTGGCGGAAGCAAGACCCTCGATTCCCTCGACGTCGACACGGCCGGCCGGGTTCAGGTGGTGGTGACCGAGGACCTGCGCCACGGCGCGTTACCCGGCATGTTGGCCAAGGTGTATCGGGGTGACCTCAACATCGTCACCACCGAGGTGTGGACGCCGGCCGGCGACGGCCGGGTCGATGGCGAGATCGCCGTCGCGGTGACCGGCGCCCCAGGGTCGGGCACCGGAGCCGCGGTACTCGAGCGCGACGGCACCGGCTCGAGGCTGGCGCTGACTGGCACCATCCGGTTCAAAGTGCCATTAGTGGGTGGTCCAATTGAGACCTTCCTTGCCCGTGAATTCGCGCAAGGTATTCCGGAGATCCAACGCTTCACCACGACCTGGCTGGGTGAAAATGCCTGAATCCGAGTTCACTTACACTCACGTGCCGACAACTGCCGAGGCGTTGGCCCGGCTGGACATGCCGCTGGCGGAGGCCATGATGACCCAGCGCGCGATACGCAGGGTGTACTCCGATCCGGTCGATGACGCGGTGGTGCTCAAGTGCATCGAGCTGGCGCTGCGCGCCCCCACCGGAAATGACGGACAGAACTGGGAATTCATCGTCGTGAAGGATCGCCGCGTCAAGGAAGAATTGGCGAAACGTTATCGGCAGGCGTGGAAAATTCAGCGCGACGTGGTATTGCGGCGAAAAATCAAGACCGATGAATCGATCGCCGGTATTGCGCGGGCAATGGAGTGGCAGATTGACCATTTCGCCGAACTGCCGGTGTTGGTGGTGGCCTGCCTGCGGCTGGGTGCCCGGGAGGGCCGACTGCCGGTGGTGCGCATGCCGCACATCGCGGAATCCGCCTACTGGGGATCGATCTACCCAAGCGTGCAGAACCTGCTTCTCGCTGCCCGTGCCATGGGCTTGGGAGCGTCTCTGATCACCCTTCCGCTGTGGAATCAGCGTGCGGTGCGGCGCATCCTGCGACTGCCGCACGCGGTCACGCCCTGTTGCATCGTGCCGCTCGGTTGGCCCCGTGGTCGCTACGGCCCGACCACCCGCAAGCCGGTCGGCGAGGTCGCTCATCTCAACGGCTATGGCGATCTCGCGTGGCGAGATAGCTGAATGCGAGCTTTTGATCAGCCTTTGCGCAAGATTACGTGGAACTGAGCGGAAAACATTCCTCAAGTGATGTAAGTTAATCACTGCTCGCTTAGACACCACGGCTGCGGCACCTATATGCTGTCACGGTCCGTGGGGGACTATGAGGGGGATGTGTGATTAATGGGGGGACGCGTCAGCGTCGGTACACAACGGGCGGAGCGCATCGAGCGGTGCCGCAGCGACGATTCGCGATCGCCGGGGGCCCGGTGGCCATCCCGCAGCGCCGATCCGCGACTGCCGGCGCGCATCGTGCGGCGCCACAGCGTCGATCTGCGACTGCCGGTACCCGCCTGACGGCGCCCCAGCGTCGGTACGCGACAGCTGGCGCCGCCGTCGCCGCAGCGACCGCCGTCGCGGCGGTCACCCCGCTCTCGCCGGTCGCCCCGTGGGCTTCGGACCTGAGCGCCGCCGAGCGGGCCGTGATGCTGGCGGCCGAGGCGTCGTTGCTCAACATTCCGTTCAACCTGTTCCAGGATTTCGTCAACATCCCGTACAACGAGGTGCAGGCCACCAACGTCTTGGCGAACTCGTTCTTCTTCACCGGCAACTGGTTCACCCCGAGTGCCACCAATATCTGGGGTGAGGACCCGGGCGACCCGGGCCACTTCATGGCGATCATGGACTTCATGCTTCCGTTCGCCCCGCAGCTCTCCGGTGCCTTCGACCCGGCGATCGATCCGGATGCGTTGGCCAACGGCACGGCGGGCTGGGGCCAGCAGTTCGCGATGTTCGCCGCGGCCCTGTTGCCGATCAGCGCGTCGTGTGACTCGATCCAGTGTTACCCGATGTCTCCGGTCGAGCCGATCACCGGGATCACCGGTTTGGACGCGACGTTGAACTTCTTCCTGAAGTTCACCAATTTCCCTAACGACGACAATCAGCTGGACCTGTTCAAGTACTGGCTCAAGGTGCCGATCCAGGACATGTTGAACGGCTACAAGTTCCCGGACAGCCCGTGGAGTGACCCCGACAACCCGACCTCCGGCGGCATCGCCAACCCGGATGCCGGCGTGGGTGAGGGCGGGGCCGTGCCGGGCTCACCGCTGGACGCGGTCCCGGGCAGCGAGGCCCAGCCTGGGTTCGGCTACCCGGGCACGCATCCGCTCCTCAATCCCGACGGCAGCGTCTACCTCGACGAGTACGGCAACCAGGTCAATCTGATGCCGTGGGCGGGCCTGACCTTCAAGCTGGACCCGTTCGGGCCCCTCGGGCGGTGGTTTGACAGCCTGATGCAGCCGGTCGACTGGAGCGTCAACGGCGACGACCCGCTCACCGGCTTCCACTTCGGTAGTTCCGACGACGTCTTCCAGGCCATGAAGGCGCTGATCGCCGGAATGGTGGTCGACTTCAACCCGTACGTCGCCGGCAGCCCGCTGTGCCCGGGACTGTGCAACATGCCGCCGATCGCCCCGCCGTGGGGAGTGACCAGCCTGGACCTCGTCAAGTCGATCCAGGCCATCGGCGCCCCCAACCCACTGATCCAGCAGTGGATCGACCTGACCGAGCAGACAGGGGAGAACGCCGTCGGCAATGCCAACGGCGGGACCGACGAGCAGATCCTGGCCGGTATCTCTGCTCTGCAGACCGGGATGTTCACCTTCGACGCGGACACCCACAACCAGATCATCGACATGCTCGCGGACATCAACCCCTATCTGCCGGCCCTGGCCGTCAATGGCGGGATCTTGACCGACCCGGGCCTGCTGGGGCCGTGGCCGATCAACCCCGAGACCGGTTACTACATGCCGCCGACTTGGAACCCCGACCTGCCGCTGGACGAGCAGGAGATCGGTGACTTCGGCGGCAAGAATTCGCTGCTGCTCTGGGACGATTTCCTGCGGTTCCTCGACCCGAGCGGCGGACTCGTCACCGATCTCGACGCGCTGTGGAGCGAGCTCGCGAGCTGGTTCCCCTTCTAGATCGACTCCGCGTCAGCGCGACCTCACGGCAGCCCGGCCCGTTCACACGGCCGGGCTGCCGTGCGTTTCGGGGCGCTAGCGCCTCGATTGCCCGATCGTTCTCATGCCAAATACAGCGTCTGCATCGATTGCCGACATGTGACTCTCGATTTGCGCTCAGGTAACACTTTGGTAGATTGCATGAACCGTACGCGGCCGAGCCGCGTCGGTACTTACTTTAGCGTGTTGGAGGAAATCGGGATGGTTGCAGCCTTGCGTTCGTACTTTTCCGCGGGGCTGGCTGTCACCACCGCTGGACTCATCGCCGTCGCTCCGGGGGCGCCCGCGCTTCCGGAGCTGCCCACGGTGCACTTGGATCCGCAGCTCAGCGCCGGCGAATCACTGTTGAACGTTCCGCTGAACCTGTTCCAGGCACTGGTCAACATTCCGGCGAACGAGATCCACGCGATGGACACGCTGGCGAAGTCGCTGTTCTACAGCGGCCCGTGGATGGCCGGAAGTCCGACGAACGCCTGGGGCGAGGACCCCGGCGACATGGGGCACTTCGAGGGCATCCTTCAGATGATGTTCCCGTTCCCGGAGATCTCCGGCGCCGGTCATGAGGGGGACCGACTCTTCCCCGGCCTCGGGCAGCAGCTGTCCATGCTGGCCAATGTTCAGATTCCGATCGATCTGAGCTGTGCGGGTCTGGACTGCCTGCCGGCCATGCCGACCAGCCCGCTCACCGGCTTCACCTGGATCGACCAGTCCCTCTGGAGCGTGCTGATCGCTCTGGGCCTGCAGAATTTCCCGCTGATCCAGAACTGGTTCCAGATCCCGTTCTCGGACATGACGGACGGCAACGAGTTCTACTTCGACCCCAACGGGCCAGGCATGGTCAACATCGGCTACGCCAACGACATGTACTACTGGGAGGGCACTCGCACCCTGGCGGAACTGGGGCTGAACCCCGAGGACTACCCCAATATCGACCCGGACGCCCCACTGATGCCATGGGCGGGCAGCTACTACGCGATGGACTTCAGCACGCCGTTCGTCAACTTCTTCGACAGCCTGATGCAGCCGTTCGACGTCGACAAGTTCAACCTGCCAGACCCGATCGAGTTCGCGCGCACACTGCAGTCGCTGATCGCCTCATCCCTGCTGGCCTTCAACCCGTTCATCCCGGGCAGCCCGCTATGTCCCGGGCCGTGCCTGCTTCCCGAGCCCGGCGGCAACATCTTCAACCCCGAGGACTGGAACACCCCCAGCTTCTACTGGCTGGTGAAGATCGTGGACGACCTGTGGCCGGGCAACCCCGTCATCGGCGAATGGATGGACGCCTACGACGAGGGCACCGCTAACATCTCCAACCCAGAGATGATCGACACGCAGGCGTGGTTGTGGCGCCTGGGCACCGTGTTGCTCGACATCAAGAACCCGCTGCCGCCCGACCCGGTCATCGACACCACCGGCTTCCTGCCCACACCCGAGCAGCTTCAGGCCTTCTTCGGTGACTACTGGTACAACATCTTCGACAACTCCGGGATCATCGGGCCCTTCGACATCCAGGGTCTGTGGGACGCCGTCTTCAACGTCACCCCGGAGTAGGGGCTCGCAGCGCCCACAGGCCAGCCGGTATCCAACGGCCTTGGGCGGCTTGAGATTCGGCGACGCCCAGCGGTAGCGGCGTATCTGCGTGCTAGGTGCCGATCAGACCCGACAGGTCCGGCAGGTAGGGGTAGAGGTCCGGCAGCGCGGACTGCGGCAGCAGACCCAAGTCGACCTGTGCGGCCGTCCAGCCCTGCTCGACACCGAGTTGGAGATTCTGCGACACCAGGTCCCAGTCGATACTCGGCATGCCCCACGACATCGGGGTGACGATATCGGCGGGATCAGAGCGGTCATAGCCCAGGTCGATCAGCACCCGCAGCGCGGGCTGAATCAAGTCGGCCATTGCCGGCCCGAACAACGGGAACTGTCGCACTGACTCGAGCAGCGGCAGGTTCATGGTCGGGATCAGGTAGATCGATGTGTCACCGTCATACCCCTCGGACATCGGAAGCTTCACCGCGTCAGCCATCGCGCTCGGGTCCCAAGAGCTGGGGTAGCCGGTGATCAGGTACGGATGCAGATAGAGGTAGCCCATCATCGAATTCGCCAGCGCCAGCAGATTCAACGGATACTTCGGGAAGTCGGTGGCGCCGCTGTACTCGAAGTTGTAGATGTCGGTGGTGTACGGCGTATCGACGGGGGTGGGCGGGAGGCTGCCGAAGTCGAGCGGAAAGCGGGTAAAGATACCGCCGTTGGGCGAGTTCAGATCCTCGACCAGCACGAAATGCAGATTCGCCGGGTCAGGTACGCCCGCGCCGGCCTGGGCGAGGTCGATCATGGCCTGAGTGGCGATCGCCGTGGTCGAGGAGACGCCGAACACCGTCACCGGCCCGTCCTCCAGGTGACGCGCAATGTCCTGGTTCAGGGTCTTGGCGGCGTCGAGAAGGCTCTGTTGGTAATCGGAGGGATTCAGCGGTTCGACGACCGGGGTGTAACCCGGATACACCGACTGCCCCGGAAACGGATTGGCGGGATTGATGAACAGGTCCATCACCCGTTGGTCGTAGACCGCACCGGGATCGGGCGTCAGGACGTAGCCCATGATCAACGCCGTGCCGTTGCTCTCCCCAAAAGCGAACGATGCGTTGAACATCGAGGTCAGCCCCATCAGGCCGGCACAGCCCCCGGCCAAAACACCGGCCGTCAACCATCGATAGCTGGAATGCGTCATCTGATCCCCCATTTATCTCAGACACATGCTCGTGTCAGCGTACACAGGAGTTTGACCCAGCGCGCGCCGAGGTGCCCAAACCCCTAGGCATACCCATAGGCGCTGGTCGGCCGGCGCGGGTTTGCTGGCCGCAGGCGCCACGGGAGATAGGCTGAGCCCGTGGCTCTTCCAGCTCCCGGCGACGACCGCGCGGCGATAGTCACCGGCGCGTCATCGGGGATCGGTGCGGCGATGGCACGCGAGCTCGCGCGGCGCGGCCACCAGCTGATTCTGGTCGCGCGCAGCGCCGACCGCTTGCACGCCCTGGCCGATGAACTGAGCGCGCTACACCTGCCACCGGTACACGTGCTGCCCACGGACCTGGCCAACCCGACCGAGCGAGCCGCAATGCCGGGTCGGATCGCCGATCTCGGCTTGGTGCCGGAAGTGCTGGTCAACAACGCCGGTGTGGCCATGGTGGGGCTGGTCGCGAAGACGGAGCCGGAACGGCAACTGGGCCTGATCGAGATTGACGTGGCCGCTGTCGTCGACCTGTGCACCCGGTTCCTACCGGGCATGGTCGCGCGGGGACGCGGCGCCGTGCTGAATGTGTCATCGGTTGCCGCGTTCGGCCCGCTGCCGGGCCAGGCCAGTTACGGCGCCGCCAAAGCCTTCGTGGCGTCGTACACCGAAAGTTTGCGGAGCGAACTGCGGGGCACCGGTGTCACCGCCACCGTGTTGTGCCCGGGACCGGTGGACACCGGATTGGATGTCGCGGCCGGGTTCCGGGCGGGTGAGCGCAGGCGGGTGCTGCCCGCAGTGATGTGGAAGTCCGTGGACCAGGTTGCCCGGGCGGCCGTCGACGGCATGGCCGCAGGGCGAGGCCGGGTGACGCCGGGATGGGCGAATCGGCTGCTCGTGGGCGTCTACCGTGTCGTGCCGCACGGCCCGCTGCTACCGTTGCTGGCACGGCGCACGCCACTGTCGACGCGTAAAGCCGGGACGGGGAAGGCCGGGCTATCGTCGAAGTCAGTCAGGGGCAGGTCGCTGGACAGGGGGAGCAGTGTCGTGCTTGAGGTGATCGATAAGGGCTGCGTCAGCGAGGCCCATCCTGTTCCTTTGCTGTTCGTCCACGGTGCGTGGCACGCCGCGTGGTGCTGGGACGAGAATTTCCTCGGATATTTCGCCGATCTCGGCTACCGCGCGCTGGCCGTCAGTTTCCGCGGCCACGGCAGCAGCACCAACGACAAGCCGCTGCGAACCTGTAGCGTCGAGGACTACGTCCAAGATGTCCGATCGGTCGCCGACGAGCTGCCGGTCCCTCCGGTGGTGATCGGTCACTCGATGGGCGGGCTGATCGTGCAGAAGTACCTGGAGAGCCGGCCGGCGCCGGCCGGGGTCCTGATGGCCTCGATTCCCCCGCAGGGCAATTACGGGTCGAGTCTGCGTTGGCTGCGCAATCGGCCGTGGCACGCCATCAAGATGGCAGTCACCGGAAAGGCGCTGCCCTACATCAACACACCGGAGCTGGCCCGGGAGAAGTTCTTCTCCGAGACCACCCCGGAGCACGCTGTGCTGGAATGCGCGGCACGGCTTCAGGAGGACAGCGCGCGAGTCAGCGTCGACTGCTTGATGCTCAACCTGCCACGTCCGAAGCGGGTGAACACGCCCCTGCTGGTGCTGGGCGCCGAAGAGGACGGTGCGCACACCTGCAAAGAGGTGCAGGCCACCGCACATGCCTACGGCACCGAGGCCGAGTTCTTTCCAGGCATGGGCCACAACATGATGCTCGAACCGGGCTGGGAGGCCGTGGCCGAACGCATTCACCGCTGGCTCGGTGCCCGCGGACTGTAAGGCCCGTCTACAAAGCCGTCGGGCCTGATCGGCCCGCCGCCTAGTCCTTGGTGAACTAGTCCTTGGTGAAGTGGTACAGGCGGTAGACGAACTCGCCGTTCTTCAGGGCGCCGTTGAAGGTCCAGTCGGTCGCGGCGCTGGCGAAGCGGGCCAGACCGCCGTGGTGGGCGATCATGTCCTGCTTGCGGGCCAAGTTCTTCTCGTTTCCGCGCAACACGTCCATGCTGATGTCCTCTTGCACCACCAGCCGCAACCCGGTGGCGGCCAGCTCGGCGTCCCACTGGGCCAACTCACTGCGGCGGCGGAAATCGGTGTAGAGGAAGTGCCCGCCGGGGGCCAGCACCCGCGCCGCGCCGTTGAAGAAGCGTGCCGGGTGCGGGTACAGGTGCGATGCCTCCACCTGGAACACCACGTCGAACGAGCCGTCCTCGAAGGGCAGGTTCTCGGCGTCGCCCTGCACGAAGTCCATCCCGGGCAGCTGGTGGCGCTCCCGGCAGAACTCGATGGCGGTCTCGTTGAGGTCCAGGCCGGTGTAGGAGGCGGGCTTGAAGGTGCGGGCCACATACGACGCGCCGCCCCCGTGACCACAGCTCACTTCAAGCACCTTCTTGCCGGCCAGATCAGCCAGGGCGGCGGTGCGGTGGTACTGCTGGATGAAGAACCGGTTGGGCTCGTCGGAAGGCTCCAGCGGCACCGCCATCGGCGGGTCCTCTTCGTAGCCGTAGTTGAGGAACAACCAGTCGTCGCCGCTGAGCATCTTGGTCTGGGTAGAGAACCGCTTGGTCACGAACGACGTGAACAACAGGTGGTAGACGAACGGGTTCGTCATGACGCGGTGGGATACCGGATTGAAGATCAGGCGGTTCATCGTGACCATCGAAAAAGTATCTCACGATTCTGGAGACCCCGCCGTGCCCGGGTCGCCGACGGCGACGTAGTCAGTCGTGTAGACCGCGCATCACGATTCGGTCCCACATCCGATCGGTCAACACGGCTCGCGCCAGCACGGTGGCCTTGCCGGAGAGCCCAACCACGTAGCGCGGTCTGGGATTTTTGGCCCGGACCACGCGCAACACGGCACGGGCGACGACATCGGGCTCGATCATCACGCCACGCTTGGCAGAGAGCTGGCGGGTGTTGTCGGCGTAGCGGATCTTGAAGCTGCGGTAGGGATCATCGTCGGCGTAGGACGGTTGCGCCTCCTGCTGCGAGGTGACGAACGGGGTCCGCACCGCCGTCGGGTCCAGCAGCACCACCCGCACCCCGAACGGGGCGACTTCGGCGCGCAGCGACAGCGACAGCGCCTCCATGCCGTACTTGATCACGTGGTAGCCACCGGCTCCCGGACTGGCGAACCGCCCGCCGGTACTGCCGATGTTGACGATGACGCCGGACCTGCGCCGGCGCATCCCCGGCAGGACTGTCTGGATTAAGTGAAGTGTCGCAACCACATTGGTCTCGAACAGGCTGCGCAAGTCATCGAGAGCCACTTGTTCGAGCGGACACGTCAGCGGAAATCCCGCGCTGTTGACCAGGACATCGACCCCGCCGTGGTCCGCGGTGATCTCCGCGACAAGCCGATCCACCGCGGCCTCATCGGTGACATCGAGGGCGCGCGCGGTCAGCCCGCGTGACGCAAGGCGTTGCAGCGCTTCGGGATTGCGTCCCACCGCGAAGACACGGTAGCCGGCGGCCTGCAGCCGGTCGGCGGTCGCCTCGCCGATCCCGCTCGTCGCTCCGGTGACCAGCGCTACCGGCTGGCCGCTCATCGGGTGCCGGTGTGCCCGGACGGTGCGGCCGCGGGGTCCACGCCCGCCTCGGCGGGCACCAGCTCGACGGGCAAGTGCTCCAGGCCGCGCATCGTCGCATTGACCAGGTGGCGGTGCTCCCCGGCCAGCCTGATGGCCTTGACATGGGGGATGAGCTGCGTCAACACCCGGCTCACTTCGATGCGGGTCAGATGGGTGCCCAGGCAGTAATGCGCGCCGCCACCGAAGGCGAGGTGGTCGGTCGGATTGCGGTCCAGGTCGAACGTGTCGGGATCCGGGTAGTGCGCCGGGTCGCGGTTAGCGGCCGCGTAGAGCACCAGCACCCGCGCACCAGCCGGGATGGTGTGGTCGCCGACCCGATAGTCGCGGGTCGCGGTCCGGTAGAACCCCTGCACCGGGGAGACCAGCCGCAGCTGCTCTTCGATGGCTGCGGGGATGAGCTCGGGGTGTTCGCGCAGCCGGGTGTAGACGTCCGGGCGCTGCGCCAGCGTCAGAAACAGACCCGAGATGAGGTTCGTGGTGGTCTCGCTGCCAGCGCCGACCAGCATCGACGCGGTCCAGAACACCTCGTCGTCGGAGAGGGTGTCGTCCCCGCTGGGCGCCGCCAGCATGGAGATCAGGTCGTCGCCGGGCTCAGCGCGGCGCGCCTTGATCATCGGGTAGAGGCTGCGGTACATCGCGGCAACCGCCTGGCTGGAGCGCATGTTCATCGTCATCCCGCGCAGGTTCAGCGGTGCGAACGCGGCCTCATTGATGGTGTCCGCCCATTCCAGGAACTGGTGGCGGTCTTCCTGCGGTATCGCCAGCATCATGGTGATCAACCGGTTCGGAAGCGGCTTGGCCAGGTCGGCCACGATCTCGACGCGCCCGCGCTTGATCATCGCGGCGACGAGTTCGTCGGCGGCGCGGTTGATGTTGATCTCCCACGACTTCATCGCCCGGGGAGTGAACGCCCGCGACACCGACCGGCGCAGCCGGGTGTGCACCGGCGGGTCGGTGGCGTTCATAGTCTGCAGGTGCACCCGGAACCGGGCCTGGCTCTCCGCCGAGGACAACGCCTCGTCGTCGCGCAACGCCTGCCGGACCTCGTCATAGCCCGGAATGATCCAGATGCCGCGCTTGCGGCTGTACCAGACCTTCGGACCGTTGAACAGCGTGCGATATCCCGGGTAGGGGTCGTGCATCGTCTCGAGCGCGAACGGGTCGAAGTCGGTCAGCGGCGCGGTTTCGCGGCCGGTCAGGGCGTACCGGTAGGCGGTCGCCCGGTCGCGGA
The DNA here is from genome assembly GCF_019645815.1 of Mycolicibacter heraklionensis. NCBI lineage: Bacteria > Bacillati > Actinomycetota > Actinomycetes > Mycobacteriales > Mycobacteriaceae > Mycobacterium > Mycobacterium heraklionense. Next base: position 2,622,240 of record NZ_CP080997.1, on the reverse strand, counting down.
CCACCCCGATAAGCCCGTCGGTGCCGATCTTGAGCAGACTGGCGCGAAAACGAAGCCGACGCGTCAGGTCCTTCTGATCCATCTGGCAAGCCCCTCATCACGATCGTCGGGTTGGGAGCGCGACTGGCCCGCGATCGGCCAGTAGCCGCCACCCTAACCCGGTTGCCTCCGTCGCCTGAAGGGACGTCGGTCACCAAAGAAGCGCCGGAGCACCGGGACGTCAGTCCCGATCCGCTCCGGCGCTTCGACGCGGCGTCCTCAGTCCTTGACGAGGTCGAAAATGCGGTAGGTGATCTCGCCCCGGTCCAGGTCGCGGTAGAACAGCGACCCCTCCACCACGGCGAACTCCCGGGCGAAGCGGCGCAGGAAGAACGGCATCCGCTCGTTGATCAGATCGTTGGAGCGCGGCGAGTTGGCCGCCAGGCCGCGAACGACCTCCCGGCTGATGTCGCGCTCGTTGACCAGCCGCAGCGGCGGGGTGGCCAAGGTCTGCTGCCAGGACTCGATGTCCTCTTTGGCGCGGAAGTCGGTGTGCAGGAAGTGCCCGCCCGGACGCAGCACCCGTCCCACCTCACGGACGAACTGCGCGAAGTCGGGGTAGATGTGCGAGGCCTCCACGTTGACCACCGCGTCGAACGAGTTGTCGCCGAACGGCAGGTTCAGTGCGTCACCCTGCACGAAGTCCAAGCCCGGCACCTGGTGACGCTTCTGGCAGAAGGCGACGCCGTCGGGGTTGAAGTCCAGGCCGGTGTAGGAGGCGGGCTTGAGGGTCCGAGCCAGGAAAGATGCGCCGCCGCCGTGGCCGGAGCTGACTTCCAGCACCTTCTTGCCGGTCAGGTCGATCTGGGTGGCGGTCTGGTGGTAGAGCTGGATCGAGTACCGGTTCGGCTCGTCGGCCTCATCCAGCTTCAGGCCCAGCGGGGGGTCCTGCTCATAGCCCCAGTTGAGGAAGACGACGTCGTCGTGTCCCATCCGCTTGGTCATGAACGGGTACCAGTATTTGAAGGCCTTCTTGTACAGCGGCATCGCCGAGATGCGGTAAACCAGATCGGCGCCGACTTTTTCCAAGGTCTCAGATGGGGAACGCACCATACCGAAAGTATGGCACAGCTGGAAGCGGGCTTTAGACCTCGGTGAGTTGCACCGGCAGCTGCGCCCGTTGCGGTTCACCGCGGTACCGCGACGGCGCTCCGTCGATCTTGCAGATGCGCCACATCAGGCGCGCGGCGGGATTCATCAGTCCGAGCCCGTGGCACACCATCCGAACGTCGGCGAACATGTCCCGCCACGTCTGGCGTGCTTCCGGAGTACCGAAGAACCACTGCTTGCGCGCCGACTTCGGAACACCGAACTCGCGGAAGAACTTGCGGGGCGGCACCACCATCGCCTGGCCGAGCATCCGCATGACCACGGGCACGTACAGCGAGAGAAAGAACCGGCTGCTCCACCACAGTCGAGGCACCCGCCGCTCCAGGTACTTGTGGGCGAACGAGATGTGCCGTGCCTCTTCGGCGACGTGGATGCCGATCATCCGCCGGATGATCGCGGGCACGCTGTCCTCTTCGCGAAGGGCAAGGGTCTGCAGGTAGTCGAACGGGACCTCGCCGGCCAGGACCCCGAAGAAGAACGAGTTGGGCAACGGCCCGGCGTACAGCGGCACTAATGGGGAGAGCAGCCGCAGCCACCGCGGCATACCGGGCACATCGACTCCGATGCGGTTCACCAACTCCTGGAACATCAGAGTGTGGTTGCATTCCTCGATGCACTCGTGCAGGCAGTAGCGGTACTCCGGCGAGCCGTTCGGCACCCAGAACGTGTAGTGCATGAGGCCCCGCACCAGAATGCCCTCGAACTGCACACCGACCTTGGCCATGTTGGCCTGGCGCCACATGCCCATCGCGATCTTCTTCTCCAGGGGCTGCGCCTGATACCAGGGGTGGCGGCCCAGTGGGTCCGCTCCCGACAGCACCCAGCGGGGGTCATCCGCTTTGACCGCGAGTTCGGGATCATTCCAGTCGATGTCGACATACGGGTTGAAGTTGCGTCGCACCGAGCTTTCGGACAGCGTCGCCAACGTTTCTCCGTAAGAGACGTCGTCCCCGACGTACATGGCGTTCTTCAAGCGTCTGACCAGGTACAAACCGGCATAGGGTACCGAGGCGATCGCCAAAATGCCGGCCAGCAACCAGCAGATGTCGATCACGACGGTCGGCATTGGAACCATCCTCTAAATTCCGGGCCCCCTGGCCCCCAGAGTCGCACCCATCCTGGGGTGGGACAGCCGAAGCTTACCGTCAAGTTTGGCAAAACAGTAAGGTTTGCCCGTTCACTTGAGTGTGATCGGCATCATGTTGGTATCAGGCGGCGGCCATTACTTTATCTTGCCGCGGCGGGACCCCCGAAAATGGGGCTGACCTGCGCGCACAGCGACATATTGCGGCCTTGGGGTAGCGTGTTCTCCTTATGGGGACCCAGCAATACGACGCCGTCATCGTGGGCGCGGGCTTCGGCGGCATCGGCACGGCTATCCAACTCAACAAGCTGGGCTACGAGAACATCGTCATCGTCGACCGCTTGGACGGTCTTGGTGGCACCTGGCGGGTCAACCACTATCCGGGCCTGTCCGTCGACCAGCCGTCGACCACCTATTCCTATTGGTTCGAGCCCAACCCGTACTGGTCGCGGCTGTTCGCGCCCGGTAACGAGGTCCAGGCCTACGCCGAGCATGTCGCGAAGAAGTACGACGTCGAGCGCTTCATGCGCTTCAACACCACGGTCGACGGCGCCCAGTGGGACGAGGACGCGAAGGTATGGCGGACGTCGCTGGCCGGCGGCGAGACGCTGACGTCGCAGTTCCTCATCGTCGCCACCGGCTTCCTCTGCCAGCCGAAGATCCCGGACATCCCCGGCATCGACACCTTCGCCGGCCACATCGTGCACACCGCGGAGTGGGACCACGACTACTCGATGGCCGGGCGCCGCGCGGCGGTCATCGGAACCGGCTCCACCGGGATCCAGGTGATCCCCGAGCTGGCCAAAGAGGTCGCCGATCTGACGGTGTACCAGCGCACCCCGATCCTGGTGACGCCCAAGTCCGACGTGGTCTTCCCGCCCGTGGTGCAAAGGATGTTCGCCCGGGTGCCGTTCACCCAGCGCATCGTGCGGTGGCTCACCGACAACACCACCGACTTCATGATGGTCCTGACCATGTGGCGCTACCGGCGCTTCAAGTTCGTCAACAAGGCGATGGCGGCCCAATCGGCGCTGCATCGGCGTCGGGCGGTGCGGGATCGCGAACTCGCCGAGAAGATGCGGCCCGATTTCGACTTCGGCTGCAAGCGTCCGTCGATCTCCAACGACTACTACCCGACGTTCGCCAAGCCGAATGTGCATCTGGTGACCGAGGGGATCGAGCGGATCGAACCCGACGGCATCGTGGCGCGCGACGGCACCAAGCGCGAGATCGACACCCTGGTGCTGGCGACGGGATATGACGTGTGGGAGGGCAACCTGCCGGCGATCGAGGTGATCGGTCGCGGCGGGCGCAACCTGGGCAAATGGTGGCGTGAGACCCGTTTCCAGGCTTACCAGGGCATGACCGCCCCGCAATTTCCGAACTTCATCAACATGTCCAGCCCGTTCTCGTGGGTCGGGCTGTCCTGGTTCAACACCGTCGAATACCAGACCCGGCACATGAACCGGTTGTTCAGTGAGGTGCAGCGGCGCCAGGCGCAGACGTTCGAAGTCACCGAGGAAGCCAACACCCGGTTCTACGAGCGGATGATGAGCCTGCTGGACAGCTCGGTGTTCCACCTCGGCAACTGCGCGACGTCGAATTCCTACTGGTTCAACCAGAACACCGGGGAGGCTCCGCTCTTCCGGCCGACCTCGGTGCGCAGCGCTGTGAAGGAGCAGGACCACTTCCCGCTCTCGGACTATCTGATCGGATAGTTTCCGCTGCTACGGTCCTGAACAGGGGGTTACAGTGATCGTTTGGGCACATTGTCAGGTGAGGGGCCGCAGAAAGTGACGCGTACACACCACCTGAACCACGACCGGTCGTCCGCGGCCGCATTCGTCCGCCGGTTCGCGTGGCCGATCATCGTCGGCTGGGTGGCGATCACCGCGCTGGTGAGCATCGCGGTCCCGCCGCTGGAGCAGGTCGCCAAGGAACACCCGGTGTCGTTGAGCGCCAAAGACTCACCGTCGATTCAAGCGATGGCACGGCTGGGGCACGACTTCGCCGAGTCCAACACCGACAGCGCGGCGATGATCGTCATCGAAGGCGACGAGCCCCTCGGCGACGCCGCTCACCACTACTACAACGAGCTGATCGCCCAGCTCAACGCCGACACCAAACACGTCCAGCACATCCAGGACTTCTGGGGGGACCCGCTCACCGCGGGAGGCGCCCAAAGTTCGGACGGCAAGGCCGCATTGGTTCAGCTGAACCTCGCCGGAAACCAGGGTGAGGCGCTGGCCAACGACTCCGTCGAGGCGGTCCGCGACGTCGTGGCCCGCACACCGGCGCCCCCGGGGGTGCGGGCCTACGTCACCGGCCCGGCGCCGATGGTCACCGATATGAACACCAGCGGCGACCGGGCGGTGCTCAAGATCCTGGTGGCCACCGTCTCGGTGATCTCGCTGATGCTGCTGCTGTTGTACCGATCGATCAGCACCGTCGCGCTGCTGCTGGCCGTCGTCGGGGTCGAGCTGGCGGCGGCGCGCGGCATCGTCGCGTTCCTGGGGCACAACGACCTGATCGGGTTGTCCACGTTCGCGATCAACATCCTGGTGACCTTGGCGATCGCCGCCGGCACCGACTACGGCATCTTCTTCATCGGCCGCTACCACGAAGCCCGCCATGCCGGCGAAGACCCGGAGACGGCGTACTTCACCACGTATCGCGGCGTCGCCCATGTGGTGCTGGCCTCGGGCCTGACCATCGCGGGCGCCACGTTCTGCCTGAGCTTCACCCGGTTGCCGGTGTTTCAGACCATGGGTGTGCCGTGTGCGGTCGGCATGCTGGTCGCGGTGGCGATCGCGCTGACGCTGGTCCCAGCGGTGCTGGCTGTCGCCACTCGCCGCGGGCTGCTCGAACCGCGGCGCAAGATGTCCGACCGAGGCTGGCGCAAGGTGGGCACAGCGATCGTGCGCTGGCCCGGCCCCATCTTCGTGGCCGCCTGCGCGATCGCGCTGGTCGGCCTGCTCGCGCTGCCCGGCTACAAGGTGAGCTACAAGGACCCGTCGTTCATCCCGCAGGACACGCCGGCCAACCTCGGCTGGGCGGCCGCGGCGCGGCACTTCCCGGAATCGCGCCTGCTGCCGGAGGTGCTGCTGATCGAATCCGATCACGACATGCGCAACTCCGCGGACTTCCTGGTGCTCAACAAGCTGGCCAAGAGCGTGTTCGCCGTCGAGGGTGTCGCGATGGTGCAGGGGGTGACCCGCCCGGAGGGCACTCCGCTCGGACACACCTCGATTCCGTTCCTGCTCAGCATGCAGAACGCCGGGCAGATGCAGAACCTGGACTTCGTCAAGAACCGGGTGGCCGACATGCGCCAGCAAGCCGACGATCTCGAGGGAACCATCGCGTCGCTGCAGCGGATGTACGCGCTGATGCAGCAGCTGGGTGCTAACACCCATCACGCGACCGGGGTCTCGCAGGAGGCGATGGACCTGGCCCAGCAGGTGCGCGGCAACATCACCGACTTGAACGAGAACTCGAAGTCGCTTCGCGAATCCGTTGAGAAGCAACAGAATTGCGGCAGTGATTCCACCTGCTTGTCGCTGCGGGCGGCGTACGCGTCGATGGACGGCACGATGCTGCTCACCGACAAGATCAACGAGCTGGCGCCCGACATGAGCAACATCGATGTGGTGACGCCTCAGCTGCTGGCAATGATGCCGGCGCAGATCGCAGCCTTGCGCAGCCTGCAAACCATGATGCTCACCTTGCACAGCACCATGTCGGGCATCATGGCGCAGATCGAGGAGGTCGGCGGCGACTCGGCGGCGATGGGTCAGGACTTCGACGCGGCGAAAAGCGACGACTCGTTCTACCTGCCCCGCGAGGCTTTCGACAACCCGGACTTCAAACGCGTGATCCAGCTGTTCCTGTCGCCGGACGGGCATGCGGCGCGCTTCTTCATCACCCACGACGGCTACCCGGCAACTCCGGAGGGCATGGCGCGGGTCAACCTGATCAAGAAGGCCGCCGCCGAGTCTTTGAAGGGCACCCCGCTGTCGAGCGCCAAGATCTATGTGGCGGGCACCGCCGCGCTCTTCAACGACTTGCAGGGCAGCGCCGACTACGACCTGCTGATCGCCGGAATCACGTCTCTGGCAATCATTTTCATCATCATGCTGTTGATCACTCGCAGCTTCATCGCCTCAGTGGTGATCGTCGGGACTGTCCTGGCGTCGCTGGGGGCGTCGTTCGGCCTGTCGGTACTGCTGTGGCAGTACATCTTCGGCATCCACCTGCACTGGCTGGTGATGGTGATGTCGGTGATCATCCTGTTGGCGGTGGGCTGTGACTACAACCTGCTCCTGGTCGCTCGGTTCAAAGAGGAGATGGGCGCCGGACTGAAGACCGGCATCATCCGGACCATGGGCGGCACCGGCAAGGTCGTCACCGCTGCCGGGCTGGTGTTCGCCTTCACCATGGCGTCGATGCTCGTCAGTGACCTGCGGGTGGTGGGCCAGGTGGGCACCACGATCGGCCTCGGCCTGCTGTTCGACACGCTGGTGGTGCGCTCGTTCATGATGCCGTCGATGGCGGCGCTGCTGGGGCGGTGGTTCTGGTGGCCGCTGAACGTGCGGGAGCACCCGGCGCGGGCGGTGTCGGTGGCGGTGCCGGTTGCCGCGGGAGGCAAATCCGACGAGCATGACCGGACCTTCGAGGACATGGTGGCCACGGCGTTCCCGGAGCTGTCCGCTCGGCCTGCGAAGGCGGCGGACGAAGACCGGCCCACCGAGGTGCTGGCCGCGATTCAGCCGCCGGAGGACGAGACCGACCACTGAGCTGGGGCTGAACCGGCTCTGGTCAGTGCGCCACCGTGTGGGCTAGATTTAAACGAGTCCTGATTGTAGAAATCATTCGCGGGTCTGACGCGGCGTTCAACGGTGCCCGCCGGGGTCGCTGGACCGGTCCGGAGGGGAGCGCCACACATGTCCGATGCAGCCCTTTCTGCCGCTTTGGAGCGTGAGCATCTGCAGATCGACGCCGGAATCAGAGCCTTCCTGCAGGACCTCGAGGGCGGCAGCGTCGACGCCGACGGCCTCAGCGCGACCTTGGCTGTGCTGCGACGCCACATCTACCTGGAGGAACAGCTGCTGTTCCCGCCGATCAGCAGGGGCGCCCACATGATGGCGGTCTTCGGGATGATCCGGGGCCATGGCGAGATCTGGCGCACCATGAACGCGCTCGACGACCTGGCCCGCGCCGGCGCGGACCATGCCACGCTACGAGGCGCCTGCTGCCGGCTGCTGGACCAGCTCGCCGACCACAACAAGGTGGAGGAGCCGGTGATCTACTCGGCCGCCGACACTGGGTTGGCACCGGAAGTGGCCGCAGCAGTGGCCGAATTCCTTGCTGCCGGACGGATGCCCGAAGGCTGGACCTGCGCACGGGGAGCGGCCTGAGCCGTCAGGCTTCGCCGGCGATGAGTGCCGAGAGGCCGGCGTGATAGGCGGCCAAGCTGTGCCGCCAGCCGATGTCGACCGCGCCGCCGCTGTCCACGGCGATCTCGGCGCCCACGTGCACATACGGCGCGGGCGGCACCAGCGGGACGATGTCGAGGAAGTTCACCACGCGGTAGCAGCATTCGATGGCGGCGTCGAAAGCGGCCTTGAAGTCGGCCACGCCGACTCGCGGGCCACCGAATGTGGTCAGCCGCGGCTCGAGGGTGTTCGGTGGCATCCCCTGGGCGACATCCGGGGCGGCCAGGACGGCCAGGGCGGCACCGAGGCTGTGCCCGGTGATGAGAATCTGGCGGCACTCGCTGGTCGTAGCGGGCAGGTTGGCGACGATGGCCGCGCGAACGCAGCCGTAGACCTCCTGGAAACCGGCGTGCACCTGCCCGAACCCCCGCACCGGCGCGTAGGGCGCCGGGACGAAGTCGAAATCGGCGATCCAGTCCGCCACATCGGAGCTGCCGCGAAAAGCGAGGAACGCGGTGCCACTGGCGGTGTCACGGCCCATCAACCCGAAGATGTTGGTGTCCTTGGCCATCGCCTTCGCTGGATGCTGCTCGGGCAGGCCGGCCAGGTATGCCGGGTCGGCCTCGATCAGCGCAGTCCGGGTGAAGCCGGGCGGCAGTGTGGGCGCAGCGCCGGACATCACGGTGTAGGCCGCCGATGCCAGGGGCAGCACCACGTCGCGGGCGTACGACGGGCTGAATGCCACGTTGATCAGTGTAGAAGTCCCAGCCCTGCCGGCACGGGTCTTGGTGGCAGGCCTTAGACTTCCGACCAACGGCATCGATCCGGCCATCACCGGGGAGCCTTCGGAAGAACCGCCGGACTACTCCTGGGGAACGGCTCAGTAGAACCGAACGGGACGGCCCGTCACAGCCCGACATCGAGCGGTCGCGCCCCAGGACGGGTGTGCGGCAAGCGGGGTGGTACCGCGGCGCTCGCGCAACCGCGCGGCGTCGTCCCCGGGCCGGGCCCTTGGGAGAAACACACCGTGAGCGAACGCAGCTATCCGAAGCCGGCCGCCGGCGCCCCCGACTTCCCGGCAGCCGAGGCCGAGGTCCTCGACTACTGGGGCGCCGACGACACTTTCCGGGCCAGCATCGCCCGCCGTGACGGCGCGCAGGAGTACGTGTTCTACGACGGGCCGCCGTTCGCCAACGGCCTGCCGCACTACGGACATCTGCTGACCGGCTACGTCAAGGACATCGTGCCGCGCTACCGCACCATGCGCGGCTACAAGGTGGAGCGCCGGTTCGGTTGGGACACCCACGGGCTGCCCGCCGAGCTTGAGGTGGAGCGCCAGCTCGGCATCACCGACAAGTCGCAGATCGACGCCATGGGCATCGCCGCGTTCAACCAGGCGTGCCGGGAGTCGGTGCTGCGCTACACCTCCGAGTGGCAGGCCTACGTCACCCGCCAGGCCCGCTGGGTGGACTTCGACAACGACTACAAGACCCTCGACCTGCCGTTCATGGAGTCGGTGCTGTGGGCGTTCAAGCAGCTCTGGGACAAGGGCCTGGCCTACGAGGGCTACCGGGTGCTGCCGTACTGCTGGCGCGACGAGACCCCGCTGTCCAACCACGAGCTGCGGATGGACGACGACGTCTACAAGAGCCGCCAAGACCCGGCGCTGACCGTCGGGTTCCGGATCGTCGGCGGCGGACCGGCCGGTGATCTCGAGGGCGCTCACCTGTTGGTGTGGACCACCACCCCGTGGACACTGCCGTCCAACCAGGCGGTCGCGGTCAACCCGGACGTGACGTATGTGCAGGTCGCGGCGGGGGAGCGACGATACCTGCTGGCCGAGGCGCGACTGGGCGCCTACGCCCGCGAGCTCGGTCTGGGCGAGGGCGACGAGCCCCAGGTGCTGGGCAGCTACCGCGGCTCGGAGCTGCTCGGGCTGCAGTACGCGCCGCCGTTCCCGTACTTCATGGACTCGCCGAATGCCTTCCGGGTGCTGGCCGCGGACTTTGTGTCCACCGAGGACGGCACCGGCATCGTGCACCTGGCGCCGGCCTACGGCGAGGACGACAAGAACACCACCGACCCGGCCGGAATCACCCCGGTGACGCCGGTGGACGCCAAGGGCCGCTTCGACTCGACCGTGCCCGACTACGCCGGCCAGCACGTCTTCGACGCGAACAAGGCGATCATCGCCGACCTCAAGAACGGCACCGGCCCGGCCGCGGCCAACGGCGCGGTGCTGGTGCGCCATGAGACCTACGAGCACCCGTACCCGCACTGCTGGCGCTGCCGCAACCCGCTGATCTACAAGGCGGTATCGTCGTGGTTCGTCCGGGTCACCGAATTCCGGGACCGGATGGTCGAACTCAACGAGCAGATCACCTGGTACCCCGAGCACATCAAGGACGGGATCTTCGGCAACTGGCTGCGCGGTGCGCGCGACTGGTCGATCTCCCGAAACCGCTACTGGGGCACCCCGATTCCGGTGTGGAAGTCCGACGATCCGGCCTACCCGCGGATCGATGTCTACGGCAGCCTGGATGAGCTGGAGCGCGACTTCGGGGTGCGGCCCGACAATCTGCACCGGCCCTATATCGACGAGCTGACCCGGCCCAATCCCGACGACCCGACCGGCCGTTCGACGATGCGGCGGATCCCCGACGTGCTGGACGTGTGGTTCGACTCCGGGTCCATGCCGTATGCCCAGGTGCATTACCCGTTCGAAAACTCCGAATGGTTCGACGGCGGCGCGGGGCAGGCAGCTCACTACCCGGGTGACTTCATCGTCGAATACATCGGCCAGACCCGCGGCTGGTTCTACATGATGCATGTGCTGGCGACCGCGTTGTTCGACCGACCGGCGTTCAAAACCTGTGTGGCGCACGGCATTGTGCTGGGCAGCGACGGGCAGAAGATGAGCAAGTCGTTGCGCAACTACCCGGACGTGAGCGAGGTGTTCGACCGCGACGGCTCCGACGCCATGCGCTGGTTCCTGATGGCCTCGCCGATCCTGCGCGGCGGGAACCTGATCGTCACCGAGGCGGGCATCCGGGAAGGCGTGCGCCAGGTGATGCTGCCGCTGACCAACGCCTACAGCTTCCTGACGCTGTATGCCCCGAAACCCGGTGTCTGGCGCACCGATTCGGCACACGTGCTGGATCGTTACATCCTGGCCAAGCTGGCGTCGCTGCGCGACGACCTGACCGAGGCCCTGGACGTCTGCGACATCTCCGGTGCCTGCGAGCAACTGCGACAGTTCACCGAAGCACTGACCAACTGGTATGTGCGGCGCTCCCGGCAACGGTTCTGGGACGAAGACGCCGACGCGATCGACACCCTGCACACCGTGCTGGAGGTCACCGCGCGGCTGGCCGCGCCGTTGCTGCCGCTCACCACCGAGGTGATCTGGCGCGGTGTCACCGGGGAGCGGTCGGTCCACCTGACCGACTGGCCCGAGGCCGCCGATCTGCCCGCGGACGCCGCGCTGGTCGCGGCGATGGACCAGGTGCGCGAGGTGTGCTCGGCTGCGTCGTCGGTGCGCAAGGCGCACCAACTGCGGGTCCGGTTGCCGCTGCCCAAACTCACCGTCGCCGTCGACGACCCGCAGCGGCTGGCACCGTTCACCGACCTGATCGCCGACGAGCTGAATGTCAAGGCGGTCGAGCTGACCGACGACATCGCCGGCTACGGGCGATTCGATCTGGCGGTCAACGCGAAGGTGGCCGGTCCCCGCCTGGGCAAGGACGTGCAGGCCGCGATCAAAGCGGTCAAAGCGGGCGAGGGCGTCGTCAACCCGGACGGCACGCTGAGCGCCGGGACGTTGACCTTGCTCGAGGGCGAGTACACCTCCAAGCTGGTGGCCGCCGACCCGGAGTACACCGTCGCGTTGCCCGAAGGCGCCGGCCTGGTGGTGCTCGACAGCGCCGTGACGCCCGAACTGGAAGCCGAGGGCTGGGCCAAGGACCGCATCCGGGAACTGCAAGAGCTGCGCAAAAGCAGCGGCCTGGAGGTGTCCGACCGGATCAGTGTGGTGATCGCGGTGCCCGAGCAGCGGCTGGCCTGGGCGCAGACTCATGCCGAGTTGATCGCCGGAGAAATCTTGGCGACCAGTTTCGAATTCGGCGACCCGACCGATTCCGTGGAAATCGGGGACGGCGTGCGGGTGTCCATCACCAAGGCCTGACACTTCGGCGTCGGAATTGCGACTCCGGCCAGGGCTGACTTTCTCGCGGCCAGATTCTTATGGTCGACCGCGGCCGGTGGCCGGGGCCTGCGTCGTTCGCTGTTGACGGCTCGAACACGGCATTCATGCAGTATGTGGTGGTAAAAAACGCCTCCGCCGAGGTGCGCAGGCACCGCTGGTGCGGGGGGTGAAACATCGGTGAAACAGCCCTGAACTGCCACATCAGCCACTTCAGGGGCAGTTCTTCCCCGATTAACCTTCAGGCCATACGAACAGTTGTCTGCGGTTGGTTCTGACCCACCCGAATTGTCAGGAAGCTGGCAAGCCGTTGCGTGACGCAACTCGGGTGGGTCGGTTCATTACTTGGCTAGAGGGGCAGGGGATTCATGGATTTCGGGGCACTCCCGCCGGAAGTCAACTCCGCGCGAATGTACGCCGGCCCGGGCTCGGCACCGCTGCTGGCCGCCGCGGCGAACTGGTCGGCGATGGCGACGGAGCTGCACTACACCGCCACGTCGTACGCCTCGGTGATCGCTGAGCTGGCGGACTCGGCCTGGCAGGGCCCCTCAGCCGCGTCGATGACGGCGGCAGCGGGACCGTACGCGGCATGGCTGAAGGCCACCGCGGTGGGGGCTGAGGAGACGGCGCTGAAGGCCACCGCTGCCGCCGGTGCCTATGAGGCCGCCTACGCCGCCACCGTGCCGCCGCCGGTGATCGCCGCCAACCGCACCCTGCTGGCCTCGCTGGTCGCCACCAACTTCCTGGGACAGAATGCCCCGGCGATCGCGGCCACCGAAGCGCAGTACGGCGAGATGTGGGCCCAGGATGCGGCCGCGATGTACGCCTACGCCGGCTCGTCGGCAACCGCCAGCCAGCTGGCCCCGTTCAACACCCCGCCGGAGACGACGAACGGCAGCGGCCAGATCAGCCAGTCCGCGGCCGCCTCCAGCGCGGAGTCGAGTCTGCCCGACTTTCTGGACAAGATTCCGAACGCCCTGCAGAACATGCTGAACATGACGCCGACCCAGATCGTGGACGACTACCAGGCGATCATCAAGACCCTCACCGGCGTGATCAGCACGGCCAACGGCCCCTACGGCCTCAACCTCGCCAGCTCGGCGCGCAGCATCTACCAGATGGCCATCAGTATCCCGTCGGTGGCCAACGGACTCGGAAACCTGACCAGCACGCTCAACCCCAAGCCGATCGTCGGCGCCTTGTCGCCGTTGCTGTCCAGCCCGCTGCTGAGCGGCTCGCACGCCGTCCCGGCGGCGGTGTCGGGCGCCGTGGGCCGGGCCGGCCTGATCGGGGCGTTGTCAGTTCCGTCGACCTGGGCCAGCGCCGTTCCTGCGGTCAAGGCCGCGACCGTGGCGTTGCAGGCCAGTGTGCTCGAAGCCGCCCCGGCGCTCGCGGTGAACGGCGAGGGTGTGCTGGCCGGCCAGATGGCGCTGTCGAGTCTGGCGGGGCGGGCTATCGGCACACCGATACGGCAGGCAGCGGGAGCCACCACCACCCGAGCCATCAGCGCCATCACCCATGTCACCAATAACCAGACGGCACCGGATATCGCCACCACCGCCACCGTCATCGTCATCCCGCCGATCGCGAAGTAACGAAAGCAGGTCGCGTTCATGGTTTTTCAGAGTTTCGCAGCGCAGCCCCCCGAGGTCATCTCCGGCCAGCTGTATTCAGGACCGGGCGCTGACCCACTGTTCGCCGCCGCGGCGGCCTGGTCGGGGCTGGGCGCCGAGTTGCACGCCGCCGCAACCTCTTACCAGGCGGCGCTGGCCAGCCTCAGCGGCGGCTGGCAGGGGCCGGCGGCGGCGGCCATGGCGGCCGCCGCAGCGCCCTATGTGACGTGGCTGTCGACCACCGCGGCGCAGGCCGAGCAGACCGCCGCCCAGGCGACGGCCGCAGCCGCCGCCTATGAGTCGGCCTTCGCCGGAATCGTGCCGCCGCCGGCGATCGCCGCCAACCGCAGTCAACTGGCGTCGCTGGTGGCCACGAACATTCTCGGACAGAACAGCACGGCGATCGCCGCCGTCGAGGCGGAATACGGCCGGATGTGGGCGCAGGATGTGGCCGCGATGCAGGGCTACGCCGGTGCTTCGGCGGAGGCGACCAATCTGACCTCGTTCACCGCGGCGCCGCGGACCACCAACAGCGACGCGGGGAGCGCGGACGCCACCGCGGAGCCCGACCTGATTCAGGTGATCACCAAGGAGATCAACGATCTGACCTCGGCCTATAACACCGGGTGGCAGAACATGATCGATGGGGCCCTCGGCACCACCTATGGGCATTCGTTGTGGGAGAGCCACCTCTCCCTGGCTAACGGCGTCAGCGGCCAGACCGGGTGGGTCAACGCCACGCATGCCAGCACCAACCTGGGCATCACCCAGTTCCGGTCCGGGTACAAGGCAGTGGTCCCGGTGATTCCGAAGTCGGCGCTGGGCGGCCTGCACAGCTCCGGATTGACCGCGGGCACCGGCCTGACGAGGGCCGCCGGGGCCGCGGCGGGCAGCGCGATGCGCGTAGGGGCGCTCTCGGTGCCGCCGAACTGGGCCAGCGCCACCTCGGCGATCCAGCTGGCCTCCACGTCGCTGCCGCAGACGGCGCTGGGCGCTGCTCCGGCAGCGGGAACCGTGCCGGGCATGCTCGCCCCGGCGGCCCTGGGCAGTGCGGCCGGGGGTGCACTGGGTGCGCCGGCCACCCGAACGGTGGCCCCGGTCGCCCGGGTGGTGTCGACCAATATCAAGGACCGCGAGGCGCCGGTCCCACTCGACCAGGTCATCGCGCAATTGCAGCAGACGCCGGATGTGGTGCAGCATTGGAACGTCGACCAGGCCGGCCTCGACGAGCTGGTCGCCAAGCTGTCCCTGAAACCGGGCATCCACGCCGTGCACGTCCTCGACGACGAGGACAGTGCGCTTGCCGGATCGCAGTCCGCGCTCGGCTGACGCATCCCCGATGCCTCACGACTTCGGCCGCCCCAGGAGGACCCCTATGAAGCTGTTGTTCGTCCCGCTCGTCGCCGCCGCGGCGCTTGTCCTCGCCGCACCCGGGCACGCCGACCCCAATGCGGTGGAGGTGAGCACGGTCGACAGTACGGAGTTCATCACCTCGCTTCGGCAGGTCGGGATCATCTTCGACGACCCGGCTCAAGCGGTGGCCGCCGCTGAAGCGCTCTGCGGGTTGGCGGCCAACGGTGAAACAAGTCTGGAACTGCTGAACGACATCACCGAAGCCAACCCCGACCTGACCGTCGCCGACGCGGCCCGGTTCGCGGCGATCTCGGCGAAAACCTACTGCCCACACCAGCTCAACAAGGGTGGCGGAGGGTCGAAGTAGCGCTCCGTCAGGGCTTGACGGCCAGCCAGCGCTGTTGCCCGCCTGCGGTGGCCACCGCCACGTCGCGGAAACCTATGCTGCGCAAGCGGTCCGGCAACGCGTCGGGGGAGACGGGGTTGTAGGTATCGCGGAAATGCATCAGCTGGAACACCGTCGAGTGCACACCGTCGCTGCCGGCGAAGACCGCGCCGGGCCGCAGCACACGGAAAGCCTCGGCGAATAGTCGGTCCTGCAACGCGGGTGTCGGAACGTGGTGCAACATCGTGAAACACACCACTGAACTGAACTCGTCCGACGGCAGACCGGTATCGGTGCCGTCGCCGTTGATGATGTGGGCGCGCGAGCCGTACTTCGCCTGCAGGCGTTCGGTCATCGGCGGGTCGATCTCGACGGCCGTCAGCCGGGGCGTCATGTCCACCAGACACCGCATGTTGGCTCCATAGCCCGGGCCGATCTCCAGGGTGCTGTCGCCGAGGTCGACGTCTGCCAGCGCCCACGGCAGGAGTTCGCGCTCGACGCTGCGCGCCCAGTACCGGGAACTGCAACACAGCCGGTGAACCAGATTCATCGCCATCGTCTCGACACTAGTCGGATGCCGTCCGGAGCCGGCGCGCCCAATAGGCTGAACGCCGTGGACGCCCGATGGGTCCTGCACCTGGATATGGACGCGTTTTTCGCGTCCGTCGAGCAATTGACCCGCCCGACGTTGCGGGGCCGGCCGGTATTGGTCGGCGGGCTCGGCGGCCGCGGTGTGGTGGCCGGGGCCAGCTACGAGGCGCGGGTTTTCGGCGCCCGATCGGCGATGCCGATGCACCAGGCGCGTCGGCTGGTGGGCGCCCCGGCCGTGGTGCTGCCGCCTCGTGGCGCCGTGTACGGCATGGCCAGCCGTCGGGTTTTCGAGACCGTGCGGGCGGTGATCCCGGTCGTCGAGCAGCTCTCCTTCGACGAGGCGTTCGGTGAACCGGCCGAGCTGGCCGGCGCAAGCGATGCGGAGGTCCTGCGGTTCTGCGAACACCTTCGCCGCCGGGTACGCGACGAGACCGGCTTGGTGGCGTCGGTCGGGGCGGGTTCGGGCAAGCAGATCGCCAAGATCGCCTCCGATCTGGCAAAGCCGGACGGGGTGCGCGTCGTCAGCCGCTCCGAGGAACGGCTGTTGCTGGACGGGCTTCCGGTGCGCCGGCTGTGGGGGATCGGTCCGGTCGCCGAGGAGAAGCTGCACCGGCTGGGCATCGACACGATCGGCCAGCTCGCCGCGCTGACCGACAACGAGGTCGCCGATATTCTGGGCGCCACCATCGGCCCGGCACTGCACCGACTGGCCCGGGGGATCGACGACCGGCGGGTCGCCGAACGTGCTGAGGCCAAACAGATCAGCGCCGAATCGACCTTCGCGGTGGACCTGACCACCTTGGACCAGCTGCGCGCTGAGATCGGTCCGATCGGTGAACACGCCTACCGCAGACTGCTGCGCGACGGGCGCGGCGCTCGCACCGTGACGGTGAAACTCAAGAAGGCCGACATGAGTGTGCTGACCCGATCGGCCACGCTGCCCTATGCGACCACCGACGCCGCCGCGCTCACGGCGGCGGCCGGCCGGCTGCTGCTCGATCCGCAGGAGATCGGCCCGATCCGGCTGCTCGGCGTGGGGTTCTCCGGGCTGACCGATGTCCGGCAGGAGTCGCTGTTCCCGGATCTGGAGTTTCCAGACCTGGGAGTCATCGCGCCCGAAATGACGGCGCGGGAACCACTATCCCCGCCCACCACGGCGCCGTGGCGGGTCGGTGATGACGTCAGCCACCCTGACCTCGGCCACGGCTGGGTGCAGGGAGCCGGCCACGGGGTGATGACGGTCCGGTTCGAAACGCGCGGCTCGGGCCCCGGTCCGGTGCGGACGTTCCCCGACGACGAGCCCGAGATCAGCCGCGCTGACCCCGTCGCGAGCCTGGACTGGCCGGACTACGTCACGCGCCCGGAGGAACCCGGCTAGCGGTGCGGGTCGTCACCACAGCACGCCGTAGACGCTGGACAGGGTGAAGCCATGGTGGCCATAGCCTTTGCAGGTCACCGTGCCCTGGTAGCCGACTGCGCAGCTGGAGCCCCAGTTCTCCAGTCGATGGCCCTCCGGCAGCACATCCACGTCCCGGGTGAACGAGGCGATGTCGCCATGGCGGTATGCCGCGGGCACCCCGCCGACTTCGAGCACGGTCTGGTTGGTGCCGGCGGGAGCGTCCATCGGCACCGCATCGCAGCCGATCGGCCCGCCATTGGGGCCGATACCGCACGAGCGGCCGTCCGGAGTTCTGAAGAAGACCCAGTAGAAGTCGGTCGGCGATGAGTACCGGCCGGTGGCGACGGGGTAGTCGTCGATGGCGTCCGCCCCGGGCGGCGGCTCGGCCCGAACCGCGGCGGCAGTCCCGACCGTGAGAACGGCGGCGCCCACGAGGGCGAGAATCCTGGCCATGGTCAGCCCCACCGGTCGATGACCTCGCCGACCGGCTGCCCGGCCGCAAGCGCCGCCATCAGCAGGATCCGTGCCTGCGGCGGCCGCAGCCGCGGCACCATCAGCGCACCCGCCGCCACCAGGGCCCGGCCGGGACCGTAGTCCGCGCCGATGCGGCCATCCGGAACCCGGCTGGACACCGCGACCACGAGTCCGGCCGCGCAGTGCCGGCGCACCCCGTCGATCACCGCCGACGTGGCGTTGCCCGACCCGAGTGCGGACAACACCACCCCGCGCGCACCGGCGGCGGCGCAGGCGTCCAGAGCGACGGTATCGGCGCCCGCGTACAGCGCCACGACATCCACCCGCGGCACGGTGTCCGTCGCGCCGAGGTAGGGCCGAGTCTTGTCGCCGGTCAGGCTGACTCGGCCGTCGGCAACGGTGCCCAGCAGCGGACCGGTGAAGCCGGTCAGCCCGGTGATGGTCGCCTTCTGCAGACCCAGCGGGGCCAGCACCCGCCCGGCGAAGCACATCAGCACCCCCAGTCCCCGGGCGGACGGGTCCGCGGCCAGCGCCAGGGCGTCGCGCAGGTTGCCCGGCCCGTCGGCGTCGGGGGCGTCCGCGCCGCGCTGGGCCCCGGTCAGCACGACCGGAGCGTCGCCGGTGTAGCCGAGTTCCAACCAGAGCGCACCCTCTTCGCAGGTGTCGGTGCCGTGCGTGACCACCACCCCGTCGGCGCCGCCGTCCACGGCCGCGTTAACCGCGGCGAGCAGCGCAGCCCAGTCGGCCGGACCCAGCTCCGAGCTGTCCCGCGCCATCAGGTCCACCACCGTGACGTCTGCCGCGCCGGTGTCTGCCAGCAGGTCCGAACCGCTGCGGGCGGGCCGCAGCGCCCCATCGCCCTGGGTGCTGCAGGAGATGGTTCCGCCGGTGGTGATGACGGTGATGCGCTTGGACAGCATGCGGCGATCATGCCGCACCTGGGTTAAGGGATGATGGGGGGCGTGAGTGACGAGACAACCGACTCGACCGAGACGGAGGTGGACCCGGCCCCGGCGCCTGAGGCGGAGCCGCCCGCCCCGCCCCGCCGGCTGGGACTGCTGCTGTCGGTGGCCGCGGTGGTGCTGGTGGCCGACGTCGTCACCAAGGTGCTCGCGGTGAAGATGCTCACCCCCGGCCAGCCCGTGCCGATCATCGGCGACACCGTGACCTGGACCCTGGTCCGCAACTCCGGCGCCGCGTTCTCCATGGCCACCAGCTACACCTGGGTGTTGACGCTGATCGCCAGCTCGGTGGTGCTCGGCATCATCTGGATGTCGCGCCGCTTGGTGTCGCCCTGGTGGGCGATCGGTCTGGGAATGATCCTCGGCGGGGCGCTGGGCAACCTGGTGGACCGGTTCTTCCGGGCGCCCGGGCATTTGCAGGGCCACGTGGTCGACTTCTTGTCGATCGGCTGGTGGCCGGTGTTCAACGTCGCCGACCCGGCCGTGGTGGGCGGCGCGATCCTGCTGGTCGCGCTGTCGGTGTTCGGCTTCGACTTCGACGCGGTGGGCCGCCGACGCGCGGGCGACGGCGAGCAGGCCTGATGCGGCTGTGACCGAACGATCCATGCCGGTCCCCGAGGGACTGGCCGGTATGCGTGTCGACGCCGGGCTGGCCCGCCTGTTGGGCCTGTCGCGCAATGTGGTCGCGACGCTGGCCGAAAACGGGGACGTGGAACTGGACGGCGTCGCTGTCGGCAAGTCCGATCGGCTGGTCGCCGGTGCGTGGCTGCAGGTGCGGCTGCCTGAAGCGCCGCCGCCGCTGGAGAACACCCCGGCCGAGGTCGAGGGCATGACGATCTTGTACTCCGACGCCGATATCGTCGCCGTCGACAAACCCGCCGGGGTCGCCGCGCACGCGTCCGTGGGGTGGACCGGGCCCACCGTGCTGGGCGGCCTGGCCGCAGCCGGGTATCGGATCACCACCTCCGGGGTCCCGGAACGTCAGGGCATCGTGCACCGCCTGGACGTCGGGACCTCCGGGGTGATGGTGGTGGCGATCTCCGAACGCGCCTACACCGCACTCAAACGCGCGTTCAAGGCGCGCACCGTGGAGAAGCGCTACCACGCACTGGTGCAGGGCCATCCGGACCCGTCCAGCGGGACCATCGACGCACCGATCGGGCGGCATCACGGACCGGACTGGAAATTCGCGGTGACCGCCGATGGACGGCACAGCATCACCCACTACGACACGGTGGAGGCGTTCGTCGCCGCGAGCCTGCTCGACGTGCACCTGGAAACCGGCCGCACCCACCAGATCCGGGTGCACTTCTCGGCCCTGCGCCATCCGTGCTGCGGTGACCTCACCTACGGGGCTGACCCGACACTGGCGCGCAAGCTCGGACTAGAACGCCAGTGGCTGCACGCCCGCTCACTGGCCTTCGCCCACCCCGGCGACGGGCGGCGCATCGAGATCACCAGCGAATACCCGGCGGATCTGCAGCACGCACTGGACGTTCTGCACCGCTGACTCAGGGCTTGCGGGCCTCGACGAGCACCCGGCAGCGATGCCGTTAGCTGGATTCGTCGGCCGGCTTGGCTGACTTCGGCGGCCGGATCTTGAAGGAGATGCGCAGTTTGGTGCGGTAGATGATGCCGCCTTTGTCGTCGAGGGTGAGGTCCTGCTCGACGACCTGGGCGACGCGGATGTCGTCGATGGTCTGCTTGGCCCGGTGCACCGCTTCGGCCGCGGCGTTCTCCCAGGACGACGGGCTGGTCCCGATGATGTCGATCACCCGGTACACGCTCATGTATGACTCTCCTCGCTTTCGCCGAACCTCAACGTAGTGCACCGCGGCGGCCGCTGTCCCGGGAAACGACAGCCGAGGAGACACGACCGGCGACACGCCCGAAAGCGTCGGTGCTCGGCCATAGACTGGCGGTCCTATGGACAGTTCATCGTCGCGGTCCTTCGTGCACCTGCATAACCACACCGAGTACTCGATGCTCGACGGCGCGGCGAAGATCGCCCCGATGCTGGCCGAGGCGCAGCGCTTGGAGATGCCCGCGATCGGGATGACCGACCACGGAAACATGTTCGGCGCCAGCGAGTTCTACAACGCGGCGACCAAGGTCGGCATCAAGCCGATCATCGGGGTGGAGGCCTACATCGCCCCGGGCTCGCGTTTCGACACCCGGCGGGTTCATTGGGGCGACCCCGGCCAGAAGAGCGACGACGTCTCCGGCGGCGGCTCCTACACCCACCTCACCATGATGGCCGAGAACGCCACCGGGTTACGCAACCTGTTCAGGCTGTCCTCGCTGGCTTCCTTCGAGGGCCAGCTCGGCAAATGGTCGCGGATGGACGCCGAGATCATTGCCGAGCACGCCGAGGGCATCATCGCCACCACCGGCTGCCCGTCCGGTGAGGTGCAGACCCGGCTGCGCCTGGGCCAGGATCGCGAGGCGCTGGAATCGGCCGCCAAATGGCGGGAGATCTTCGGCGCGGAGAATTACTTCCTCGAGGTGATGGACCACGGTCTGTCCATCGAGCGCCGGGTACGCGACGGGCTGCTGGAGGTCGGCCGCAAGCTCGGCATCCCGACGTTGGCCACCAACGACTGCCACTACGTCACCCGCGACGCCTCGCAGAACCACGAGGCACTGTTGTGCGTGCAGACCGGCAAGACACTGTCGGATCCCACCCGGTTCAAGTTCGACGGCGACGGCTACTACCTGAAGTCGGCCGCCGAGATGCGCGCGCTCTGGGACGACCAGCTGCCGGAGGCCTGTGACTCGACCCTGCTGATCGCCGAGCGGGTGCAGTCCTATGCCGATGTGTGGGCTCCGCGCGACCGGATGCCGGTGTTCCCGGTTCCCGACGGCCACGACCAGGGGACCTGGCTGCGCCACGAGGTGCAGGCCGGTCTTCAAAGGCGCTTTCCCGCAGGTGTGCCGAGCGAGTACACCGATCGTGCTTCGTACGAGATCGACGTCATCTGCGGCAAGGGATTTCCGTCGTACTTCCTGATCGTGGCGGACCTGATCAACTACGCCCGTTCGATCAACATCCGGGTGGGCCCGGGCCGAGGGTCGGCCGCCGGGTCGCTGGTGGCCTACGCGCTGGGCATCACCAACATCGACCCGATCCCGCACGGCCTGCTGTTTGAACGCTTCCTCAACCCGGAACGGCCGTCGGCGCCCGACATCGACATCGACTTCGACGACCGTCGCCGCGGTGAGATGGTGCGCTACGCCGCCGAGCGGTGGGGCAGTGACCGGGTCGCTCAGGTGATCACCTTCGGCACCATTAAAACCAAAGCAGCGCTGAAGGATTCAGCGCGTGTGCACTACGGCCAGCCGGGCTATGCGATCGCCGACCGGATCACCAAGGCGCTGCCTCCTCCCATCATGGCCAAGGACATCCCGCTGTCGGGCATCACCGACCCGAACCACGAGCGGTACAAGGAAGCCGCCGAGGTTCGTGGGCTGATCGACACCGACCCCGATGTGCGCACCATCTACGAGACGGCGCGTGGCCTGGAGGGCCTGGTCCGCAACGCCGGCGTGCACGCCTGCGCGGTGATCATGAGCTCCGAGCCGCTGATCGACGCGATCCCGTTGTGGAAGCGCCCGCAGGACGGTGCCATCATCACCGGCTGGGACTACCCGTCGTGTGAAGAAATCGGCCTGCTGAAGATGGACTTCCTGGGCCTGCGCAACCTGACGATCATCGGCGACTGCCTGGAGAACATCAAGGCCAACCGGGGAATCGACCTGGATCTGGACACCTTGCCGTTCGATGACCCGGCCACCTACGAATTGCTGGGCCGCGGCGACACCCTGGGCGTGTTCCAGCTCGACGGCGGCCCCATGCGTGACCTGCTGCGCCGCATGCAGCCCACCGAGTTCAACGACATCGTCGCCGTGCTGGCGCTGTACCGTCCCGGCCCGATGGGCATGAACGCCCACAACGACTACGCCGACCGCAAGAACAATCGCCAGGCCATCAAACCCATCCACCCCGAGCTCGAAGAGCCGCTGCGCGACATCCTGTCCGAGACCTACGGCCTGATCGTCTACCAAGAGCAGATCATGTTCATCGCCCAGAAGGTGGCCTCCTACACCATGGGCAAGGCCGATGCGCTGCGTAAAGCCATGGGCAAGAAGAAGCTTGAAGTGCTCGAAGCCGAATACAAGGGCTTCTACGAGGGGATGACCGCCAACGGCTTCTCCGAGAAGGCCGTGAAAGCTTTGTGGGACACCATTCTTCCGTTCGCCGGCTACGCGTTCAACAAGTCGCACGCGGCCGGATACGGCCTGGTGTCGTACTGGACGGCGTACCTCAAGGCCAACTACCCGGCCGAATACATGGCCGGGCTGTTGACGTCGGTCGGTGACGACAAGGACAAGGCCGCGGTCTACCTGGCCGACTGCCGCCGGCTGGGGATCACCGTGCTGCCACCCGACGTCAATGAATCCGAGCTGAACTTCGCCTCGGTGGGGGAGGACATCCGTTACGGGCTGGGCGCGGTACGCAACGTCGGCGCCAACGTCGTCAGCTCGCTGATCAACACCCGGACAAGCAAGGGCCGATTCACCGACTTCTCCGACTACCTCAACAAGATCGACATCGCGGCTTGCAACAAGAAGGTCACCGAATCCTTGATCAAGGCCGGCGCCTTCGACTCGCTCGGGCATCCGCGCAAGGGGCTGTTCCTGGTGCACACCGACGCGGTCGACTCCGTACTGGGCACCAAGAAGGCCGAAGCGGTGGGGCAGTTCGACCTGTTCGGCGGGGGAGACGGCGAAAGCTCCGGAACCGATGCCGTTTTCGGCATCAAGGTGCCCGACGAGGAGTGGGCCGACAAGCACAAGCTGGCCTTGGAACGGGAGATGCTCGGCCTCTATGTCTCCGGGCATCCGCTCAACGGCATCGCGCATCTGCTGGCTGCCCAGGTCGACACCCAGATCCCGGCGATCCTGGAAGGTGACGTCGCCGCCGACACCCAGGTGCGGGTCGGCGGCATCCTGGCATCGGTGAACCGCCGGGTCAACAAGAACGGACTGCCCTGGGCCTCGGCACAATTGGAGGATCTCACCGGCGGCATCGAGGTGATGTTCTTTCCGCAGACCTACTCCGCCTACGGAGCGGAGGTCGCCGACGACGCCGTGGTGCTGGTCAGTGCCAAAGTGAACATCCGCGACGACCGGATCTCACTGATCGCCAACGAGCTGGTGGTGCCGGACTTCTCCGCCAACGCCGCGGATCGTCCGCTGGCGGTGAGTCTGCCGACCCGGCAGTGCACGATGGACAAGGTCAGCGCGCTCAAGCAGGTGCTGACCCGCCATCCCGGCACCGCGCAAGTGCAGCTGCGGCTGATCAGCGGGGAGCGCATCACCGTGCTGGAACTGGATGCCTCGCTGCGAGTGACGCCGTCGTCGGCGTTGATGGGGGATTTGAAGGCATTGCTCGGCCCGGGCTGCTTGGGCGGGTAACCGACGAACGCGGCATCCGGCCGGAATGCGTGCTACCGCGCGAGCGGGTCCACCCGGACGATCACACTGTCCGGCCACAGGTTGCGGGTTCGGGCGCGCCGCCACTTCTCCCGGAGCGGCAGATCCCGATGCACATTGGTGACGCCGGGTACCGGGATCATCGGCACCACGTTCCACTGCCAGCCGTACCGCCGGTGCAGGGTGCGGTTGGCGGCTTCGGCCTCATCGCCGGACAGAATGGCGGCCCGGCCCAGTAGCGCCGCCGCCGGCTGACGGCGCCGTCCGCGGTAGTCGCAGGCGGTCAACTCGACCTCGGGGCGCGCGGTCAGCCGTCGAGTCTTTGGCCCGACCTTGGTCCGAAACAGCACGGTGCCGCCCTCGACTGCGAACCACACCGGGGTGTCCATGGGCGTGCCGTCGCGGCGGAAGGAGCGCAGCAGCGCGTAGCGCGCGTCCCTCAGATCTTCCAGTGGTAGGTGGTGCATGCCACCAGGGAACAACTTAGAGTTGACTTCAAGTCAAGTCCTCTGGAGGTGCCGTTGGCCGGACGGTTGACCATCGGCGAGGTCGCTCACCGCAGCGGCGTCGCCGCGACCACCTTGCGCTATTACGAGCGGATCGGTCTGCTGGCCGCTCCGGTTCGGGTGGGCGGCCAGCGCCGCTATGACGGTGCGGTGCTGGCCCGGCTAGAGGTGATCGGCCTGTGCAAGACGGCGGGGTTCACGCTCGACGAGATTCAGCTGCTGTTCGCCGACGATGCACCCGGGCGCCCGGCCAGTCAGGCGCTGGCCAAGGCCAAGCTCGCCGAGATCGACGCCCAATTGGAGTCATTGTCACGCGCCCGCGCGGTCATCGAGTGGGGAATGCGGTGCACTTGTCCGTCCATCGATGCGTGTACCTGTGGAATTCATCCGCCGCAAGTCTGAATCTCAACGTTACGGTTAGATCTGTTTCCTATAACAACATCGCATAACTGGTGTAACGTCTGAAACTTCTCGCACAACAGGTGTGGCCTCGGGGGGAGGTAGAGACTGTTGAGGGCTGTGCGGAGCCGATTTTGGCGGGCGCACTGACGCAAATAACCGAACTTTACCCAAGAGTAGAATTAGCATAGGATATCAATGCTGTAACACAGGCGTAACGCAACACGCCTGTTGATTCACAGCAATGTATGAGCTTGAACAACACGGAGGCAGTCATGTGGGTTTCGCGTCGTCTTCTCAACCTGCTCGGGATGGGCGCTGCCGCCGCGTTCGCCGCGCTGGTGATTCCGGTGTCAACCGCCAACGCGGCGGGGGACCCCTTCCTGGACGGCGGCCCGTACGAGACCTGCGACGGCGCGGTCTGCATGGTGATGGGTGACATACTGGATGGTGGCTGGACCTACCAGGGCGTTCGCCCGTTCATCACCGACTGGAAGGGCGACCAGCCCTACACAATCACCTACACCGACGGCGACAACACGATCGACGCCGGGACTTACAACATCAAGATCGAGGACTACTGGAACTCGTTCTTCTCCACCAAGGCCTACCAATTCGGTGACTTCAACGCCAATCCCAACCTGCCCGCCGACTTCGATCTCAGCAGCCTGGGCAACTTCGGATACCTGTCCGGATCCTCGGTCTACGAGGTCAACATCGGTGACTTCAGCAACCTGACGATCAACGGCGTGGGGCCGCACGACCTGAACTACTGGGTGGTGTCCAACGGCGACTTCTCCTACAACGTGGTGACCGACCCGATCAACTTCGCGTCGGCCGCCTACATCACGGTCGGCGACGACGACCCGATGTTCTTGTGGAACAGCCTGTTCCACTCATGGATCCCCGAGGTGCCGGACTATCTCATTCCCAACGACCCGTTCGCCAGCCTCGACTTCGACCCGTCGCAGTACCTCAGCGACGCGATCGGCAGCTTCTAACTCCTCAGCTTCAGAACTTGTAGCGCAGCACCCGGGCCTTGCCGGCCACCGACTTGAATCGGCCGGCAAGCCGGGTGATTGCGCGGGCCGGGCCGGGAAACGAATCCACCTCGGCGGCATGTGCCAGGCAGGCCTGTTCGACCAGGCGCAGGCGCGGCTCCCAGCGCTCCGGGGTGTGCGGGTCGGTGAAGCCGGGGTTGGCCCAGACATGGCGCAGCACGCTGAACATGCCCCGCGGCGCCAGCTTCATGCCCAGCCAGCTGAGCGCCCCGACCCGGCCATAGTCGTTGAACGCCAACTCGCCGGTCACGAAATGGTCGATGGCGTGCCCGATCAGCCCAACGACCTGCGGCTCGGTGAGAAAGGCGAACAGTCCGTCGGCGATCACCATGGTGGGCCGGCCGACCGGGATGCCGGCTGTCCAGTCCGTGCCGGTCAGATCGGCGGCGATCACGTGCTCCGCGCGCTGAGCCGGCACCACCTTCTCGCGCAGCGCGATCACGTGCGGCAGATCGATGCTGTACCAATCGACTCCGGCCGGCGGCTTCACCCGAGCCAACGGCTCGTTGAGCCCCGCGCCGAGGTCGACCACCACGGCGTCGGGATGCGCAGCCGTGTATGCGCGGACGCGCTCGTCGAGCATCTTGGCGCGCAGCGCGGTTTGTCGCACCACGCTCGCCGGAATCCGGAATGCCGGGAAATCGTAGTCGATCAGGCCGACGACCCGGTCGGAGAACTCGTCACCGAGAATCGGGGAGGGGGCACGACAGTCGAGTGCGCGGGCGTAGGCCGTGAGGAACGCGGTCTGCTCGACCAGACTGAACTCGGTGACGGCAATCGACATGGGCTCACCGTAAGCGATGTCGACCGCGGGCACCCGTAACGGCAAACCCGCGGCTCGGTCGGGGCGGCGCCACTAACGTCGACGCCATGGAAACCGCCACGGAAATTCTGCAGGCCTCCACCATCGCGGTGGCAGCCGACGGCCCACTCGGCTCCATCACGCTGAGTCGCCCGGACAAACTCAACCCGCTGAGCACGACGACCCTCGACGAGTTGGTGGCGGCGGCCCGCTGGTTCGATGCCCGGCCCGCCGTCAAGGTGGTGGTGGTGGCCGGCAGCGGCCGGGCGTTCTCTGCCGGCGCCGACCTGGCCACGTTCGTGGCCGCCGCCGACGGGGCCGGAGCGCTGCGAGAGGCCGCCGACGCCGGCCGGCGGATGGCGGACGCCGTCGAAGCCATGCGGGCGGTCACGGTGGCGCGGCTGCACGGTCACTGCGTAGGCGGCGGCGTCGTGTTGGCCGCAGCGTGCGATCTGCGGGTGGCCGCCGAAGACGCCCGGTTCTCCATTCCGGAGGTCGACCTGGGTATTCCGCTGGCCTGGGGCGGTATCCCGCGGTTGGTCCGCGAGATCGGGCCGGCGCTCACCAAGGAACTGGTGATGACCTGCCGCCCGTTCGGAGCCGCCGAGGCCAAGGCAATCGGCTTCCTCAACCGGGTGGTGCCCGAGGCCGACCTCGACGCCGAGGTCGACGAGTTGGTGCGCCAGCTGGTCAGCAAATCCGCACTCACGTTGGGCGGCACCAAACGGCAGGTCAACGCGGTGACCGAGGGCATGGTGGTAACCGCGCGCAGCTGGAATGAGGCCGATGCGGTGGTAACGGCCGTGCACGATTCCGAGTCCCAGGCATCAGCGATGGCATATCTGGAACGGGTCAGTCGCCGCTGAGGCGGTCGCGAACAGGAGAAACAGATGACTCAGACATCGCCGGTGGCCACCCTGTGCGAGGCGTTTCAGCGCACGGCCGCCATCGACCCGGACGCGGTCGCGGTGCGCACGGTCGGCGGGACGCAGACCCTGACCTGGCGCGACTACGCCGAGCAGGTGCGCCGCGTGGCGGCCGGCCTGGCCGGGCTCGGGGTGCGCCGCGGCGACACGGTGTCGCTGATGATGGCGAACCGGATCGAGTTCTACCCGCTGGAGGTCGGGGCCCAGCATGTGGGCGCAACGTCGTTCTCGGTGTACAACACCCTGCCCGCCGAGCAGCTCGGCTACCTGTTCGGCAACGCGGGCACCAAAGTCGTGATGTGCGAGCAGGCCTATGTCGAGACGATTCGGGCCAGCGGAGCGGAGATCGAACACATCGTCTGCGTCGACGGGCAGCCCGACGGCACCTTGTCGATCGAGGACCTGGTGGCCGCCGGCGACGACGACTTTGACTTCGAATCCGCTTGGCGAGCAGTACAACCCGACGATGTGGTGACGCTGATCTATACCTCCGGGACCACCGGCCTGCCCAAGGGGGTGGAGATGACGCACACCAATCTGCTGTTCGAGGCAGCTGCTCTCGACGCCGTGCTCGGGGTGCGCTTCGGAGACCGGATCACCTCCTACCTGCCCTCGGCGCACATCGCCGATCGAGCCATGGCCCTCTACAACTCCGAGATCGCCGGAGTGCAGGTGACCGTGGTACCCGACGCACGCCAAATCGGTGCGGCGCTGCCGGATGTGCGGCCCACGATTTGGGGTGCGGTACCGCGGGTGTGGGAGAAGCTCAAGGCGGCAACCGAATTCGCTGTCGCGGGGGAGCCGGACGACAATCGCCGCGCCGCGTTGCAGTGGGCGCTGGCAGTCGGCGCGAAGCGGTCCGCGGCGCAACTGGCCGGTGAACCCGTTCCCGACGAGTTGGCTGCGGAGTGGGCGCAGGCCGACGAGCTGGTGCTGTCCAAGCTTCGAGCGAAGCTGGGCCTGGACGAGCTGCGGTGGGCGGTGTCGGGCGCGGCGCCGATCCCCAAGGAGACCATCGCGTTCTTCGCGGGCCTCGGGATTCCGATCTGCGAAGTCTGGGGTATGTCGGAGCTCAGCTGTGTGGCGACGACCGTTCATCCACGCGACGCCCGGCTCGGTACGGTCGGAAAGTTGTTGCCCGGACTGGAAAGCCGCATCGCCGACGACGGGGAGTTTCTGGTGCGCGGCCCCCTGGTGATGCGGGGCTACCGCAAAGAGGCGGCCAAGACCGCCGAGGCGATCGACGCCGACGGATGGCTGCACACCGGCGACATCCTCGAAGAGGATGCCGATGGCTATCTGCGGGTGGTCGACCGCAAGAAGGAACTGATCATCAACGCCGCAGGCAAGAACATGTCGCCGGCGAACATCGAGAACGCCATCCTGGCGGCCTGCCCGATGATCGGGGCGATGGTCACCATCGGTGATTCCCGGCCCTACAACACGGCGCTGATGGTCTTCGACGCCGACTCGGTGGCGCCGTATGCCGCTGCCCATGGACTGTCGGCGGCGACACCGGCCGCGCTGGCCGCTGATCCGAGGGTGATCGCGCAGATTGCGGCGGGCGTGGCGGAGGGCAACGCCAAGCTGTCACGGGTGGAACAGATCAAGCGCTTTCGGGTATTGCCTGCACTCTGGGAACCCGGTGGCGACGAGGTCACTCTGACGATGAAGCTCAAACGGCGGCCGATCGCGACGAAATACGCCGAGGAGATCGAAAGCCTCTATGCCAGCGAGCCGGGACCCCAGGTGCATCAGCCCCGAGTCCCCGAAGCGGCCGCACCGACCTCCGCACTCTGACAGGAGAACGCCACGTCGCCAACGGTTTTCACGTTCGGCCACGGCACCGCGGACCGGGGCGCAATCAGCGCGCTGCTCCTTCGTGCCGGTGTGCAAGGCCTCGTCGACGTGCGCACCGCTCCGGGGAGCCGGCGCAATCCTGACACTGCGCGTGAGGAGATGCAGCGCTGGCTACCCGAAGCCGGTATCGGCTACCGGTGGGAACCGCGGCTCGGCGGCTGGCGACGGATCAAGGGGCAGAGCCCGGATATCGGCTTGCGCAATGACTCGTTCCGGTCCTACGCGGGCTACATGCGCTCGGAGGACTTCCAGTCCGGAATCGATGAGCTCGTGGCCGAAGCGGCAGTTGAACAGGTTGCGGTGATGTGTGCCGAAACCCTGTGGTGGAGATGCCATCGCAAGCTGATTGCCGACTATCTCACGCTGGTGCGCGGAATCGAGGTGCGGCACCTGATGCACGACGGCAAGCTGCTGGACCACCGCCCGACCGCCGAAGCCCGAGTTGCTGGCGATGTCCTGGTCTATGACGGCCCGGCTGGCGAGCCCGAATAGGCTGCGCTCAGCGTTGCGACGGACGTCGCGGATGTTGCAGGCCCAGTACGAGCCACACCGCGGCACAGGCACCCGCGGCGGTCAGCACCGCAGCCGCGGCGTTGGATGTGACGGCGCCCACAATCAGCAGGGTGACCAAGCCGATGCCCAGCGCAACCAATTTGTAGGCCGGCCAGGGCACGCCGGCGATGGGCACTTGCTGCCCGAAGAGCTCGGCGGTAGTCATAGATTTAACGGTACGCGATAACCAATTGTTAGGCCAGCCGAAATCTGTTGGTCGGATCATCGTGTCGGGTCGCCGGACTACGCTGGCGGAATGCCTCTGAGCGGAGAATACGCACCCAGCCCGTGGGATTGGTCTCGAGAGAACGCAGAGAAGTACATGGCCTCCGGTGGCACCGAGGGCACCGAGATGCAGGGCATGCCGGTGGTGCTGCTCACCACCGTCGGAGCCAAGACCGGCAAGCTGCGCAAAACGCCGCTCATGCGGGTGGAGCACGAGGGTCAGTACGCGATCGTCGCCTCGCTGGGCGGCGCCCCGAAGAACCCGGTCTGGTACTACAACGTCGTCAAGAACTCGCGGGTCGAACTGCAGGACGGCACCGTCACTGGCGACTACGACGCCCGCGAGGTATTCGGCGACGAGAAGGCGACGTGGTGGGAACGTGCGGTGGCGGCCTACCCGCCGTACGCGGAGTACCAGGAGAAGACCGATCGCCAGATCCCGGTGTTCGTGCTGACCCCGGTGGGCTGAACCCCCTGCTGGGTGACACCATATTGCGGTGTCCGCCGAACTGCGCCAGAACCGAAGTGGCTCCAATTCAGGCCCCGCGCAGGGCCCGTTGAAGGGTCCGTTGACCGCGGCCGACATCGACGCGGCGGCCAAGCGGATCGCCGGCGTGGTCGCCCCCACCCCGTTGCAGCACAGCGACCGGCTCTCAGAGCTGACCGGTGCCGACGTGTATCTCAAGCGCGAAGACCTGCAGTCGGTGCGGTCCTACAAGCTGCGCGGCGCCTACAACCTGCTGGTCCAACTCAGCGAATCCGAGCTCGCCGCCGGCGTGGTGTGCTCGTCGGCCGGCAACCACGCGCAGGGATTCGCCTACGCCTGCCGGGCGCTGGGTGTCCACGGCCGGGTCTACGTGCCGGCCAAAACCCCGAAGCAGAAGCGTGACCGCATCCGCTACCACGGCGGCGAACTCATCGAGCTGATCGTCGGCGGCGCGACTTACGACCTGGCCGCGGAGGCGGCCCTGGCCGATGTCGCCCGCACCGGTGCCACCCTGGTGCCGCCCTACGACGACCTGCGGACGATGGCGGGCCAGGGCACCATCGCGGTGGAGATCCTCGACCAGCTCAACACCGAACCGGACCTGGTGATCGTGCCGGTCGGCGGCGGCGGCTGCATCTCGGGCATCACCACCTACCTGGCGGAGCGCACCGCCAACAGTGCCGTGCTGGGCATCGAACCGGCCGGAGCCGCCTCGATGATGGCTGCGCTGGCCGCTGGGGAACTGGTGAGCCTGGACCATGTCGACCAGTTCGTCGACGGGGCGGCCGTCCGGCGCGCCGGTGCGTTGCCGTACGCCGTGCTGTCCGGAGCCGGCGACATGGTGTCGGTGACCACCGTCGACGAAGGTGCGGTGTGCACCGCGATGCTCGACCTGTACCAGAACGAGGGGATCATCGCCGAGCCGGCGGGCGCCCTGTCGGTGGCCGGCCTGCTGGAGGCTGACATTTCCCCGGGTTCGACGGTGGTGTGCCTGATCTCCGGTGGCAACAACGACGTCTCCCGGTACGGCGAGATCCTGGAGCGCTCGCTGGTGCACCTGGGCCTCAAGCACTACTTCCTGGTCGACTTCCCCCAGGAACCGGGGGCGCTGCGGCGCTTCCTCGACGAGGTTCTCGGGCCCGGCGACGACGTCACGCTGTTCGAGTACGTCAAGCGCAACAACCGGGAGACCGGTGAGGCCCTGGTCGGCGTGCAACTGGGGTCGGCCGCCGATCTCGACGGACTGCTGGAGCGCATGCGCACCTCGGAGATCCACGTCGAGCCACTGGAGCCCGGCTCTCCGGCGTATCGCTACCTGCTGTAGAGACGCGGATCCGCCGCAGCAGGTGAGCTCCGGGCGCCGAACGGGTAGCCGACGCCTCATGGTGTCATCGGAGACAACGCGCATGGATGAAACCGACGTCCGGCGGGTTCTCGATATCGCCCTGCGATTCGGGCAGCTGCTGTTGGGCTCACAGGCGGGAACCGCCGACGTCGCCTCGAGCATGCTCGCCATCGCCACCGCCTACGGGCTGCCGCAGACCCAGGTGGACATCATGGCGAACTCGATCCGGGTGTCGGTACCGCGAGGGGTGCCGGGCGCCCCGGTCACCGCGATGTATCTGGTGCAGTCGCGCTCACTGGACTACACGCGGCTGCAGCTGGCCACCGATCTCGCCGAGCATGTCGTGAACACGACGCCCGATCCCGAGTGGGTGCAGCAGCAGCTGGACATCGTGAACCGGGCCGCCCATCCCTATCCGCGGTGGGTCGCCACCGCCGGCTGGGCGGTGATGGCCGGTGGCTTCGCCGTACTGATCGGCGCCGGTCCGCTGGTGGCCCTGGTTTCGGCGGTCACCACCGCCCTGATCGACCGGATCGGCCGTGTCCTCAACGGCTGGCAGCTGCCACTGCTGTTCCAGCAAGTCGTCGCCGCCGCGGTGGCGACCGGGGTCGCCATCAGCCTGCACGCCGCCGGCTGGCTGCCCGACGGAACCCCGGTATCGCCGGTGGTGGCCGCCAACATCGTGGTGCTGTTGTCCGGGCTGGCCACCGTCGGCTCGGTGCAGGACGCGATCACCGGCTACCAACTCACGGCCGTCTCGCGGGGCATGGACATCCTGCTGCTGTCGGTCGGCATCCTGGTCGGCGTCTCGATCGCGGTGCAGATCGGCGGGGCGTTCGGAGTGCAAGTCCGGGTGAGCCCGGAGATGCCGGTCGCGGCGCTGAGCGTTCCGGTGTACCTACTGGCCGGCGCGATCGGTGCGGCCGCCGCCGCTGTCGCGGGCTATGCGCAACTCAAGGCGGCCCTGGCGGCCGGACTTGCCGGGGCGACCGCAACGTTGCTGTTCTTCGGGCTGCAACTGGTGCAGGCCAATCCGATCGTGAGCTCATTTGCGGCCGCCGCGGCGACCGGTCTGGTCGGCACCCTGCTTGCGCCCCGGCTGCGTGTCACGCCGCTGGTGATCATCATGGCCGGCATCATCCCGCTGGTTCCCGGGCTGACCCTGTTCCGCGGCTTCGTGCAACTGGTCAACGGGCAGCCCAACGCCGGAGGCTCACTGGGGATGGCCGCCGGGCTGGCACTGGCCCTCGGCGCCGGCGCGGTGTTGGGGCCGCTGTTGGCGCCCTCGGTGCGGCGCGAACTCAGCCGCTACCACCTGCGCGGGCGCGGACATGCCACGCGTCGCATCCGCAGCCCGTATCGCATTCCGCAGCTGGCCGGTATTCGTTACTTCGGGCGCCGGGCGGCCTAGCTCACCGGCTCTTGCGCAGGACCGTCAGCGACCGTCCCGTCACCGTCACGGCCTGGCCGGCGTCCACCACCAGGTCGGTACTGCCGTCCGGATGAGCGGTGTCGATCACCGCGGTCCAGACCTGCGCGTAGTCGGTATTGGGCGTGACGAAGTCCACCGGTGTGTCACCGGCGTTGAAGCACAGCAGAAATGAGTCGTCGACGATCCGCTGCCCGCGGGCATCCGGCTCCGGTAGCGCTTCGCCGTTGAGGAAAACCATGACGCACCTGCCGAATTCGCTGCCCCAATCCTCCTGGGTCATCTCGTGGCCGGCCGGGGTCAGCCAGGCGATGTCACGCACCTCGTCGCCGCCACGGATCGGCCGGCCCTCGAAGAACCGGCGCCGGCGAAACACCGGGTGCGCGGTGCGCAGCGTGGTCAGGGCCCGGGTGAACGCCAGCAGGTCGGCGTTGCGCTCGGCCAGCGTCCAGTCCATCCAGGACAACTCGGAGTCCTGGCAGTACACGTTGTTGTTGCCCTGCTGGGAGCGGCCCATCTCATCGCCGTGCAAGATCATCGGGGTGCCCTGGCTGATCAGCAGGGTCGCCATGATGTTGCGGACCTGATGGGCCCGCAGGGCCAGGATCGCGGGGTCGTCGGTCGGGCCCTCGACACCGCAGTTCCACGACCTGTTGTGACTCTCACCGTCACGGTTGTCCTCGCCGTTGGCTTCATTGTGCTTCTCGTTGTAGGACACCAGGTCCGCCAGCGTGAAGCCGTCATGGCAGGTGACGAAGTTGATGCTGGCGCTGGGACGCCGCCCGGTCGCCTCGTACAGGTCCGAGGAGCCGGTGAGGCGGGAGGCGAACTCACCGAGGGTCTCCGGCTCGCCGCGCCAATAATCCCGCACCGTGTCTCGGTACTTGCCGTTCCATTCAGTCCACAGCCCGGGAAAGTTACCCACCTGGTAGCCGCCCTCGCCGACGTCCCAGGGCTCGGCGATCAGCTTCACCTGGCTGACCACCGGGTCCTGTTGCACCAGGTCGAAGAACGCGGACAGCCGGTCGACGTCGTGCAGCTCCCGAGCCAGGGTGGAGGCCAGGTCGAAGCGGAAGCCGTCGACGTGCATCTCGGTCACCCAGTAGCGCAACGAGTCCATGATCAGCTGCAGGGTGTGCGGATGACGGGCGTTGAGACTGTTGCCGGTGCCGGTGTAGTCGGTGTAGTGCCGCAGATCGTCCTCGTCGAGACGGTAATAAGCGGCGTTGTCGATACCGCGGAAGTTGATCGTGGGGCCCAGGTGGTTGCCTTCGGCGGTGTGGTTGTAGACCACATCGAGGATCACCTCGATCCCGGCCTGGTGGAACGCTCGAACCATCGCCTTGAACTCGGCCACCGCACCGCCGGCCTGGCGGCTGGCCGCGTACTCGTTGTGCGGTGCGAAGAAGCCGAAGGTGTTGTACCCCCAGTAGTTCCGCAGGCCCAGCTGCAGCAGCCGCTGATCGTGCAGGAACTGGTGGACCGGCATCAGCTCGATGGCCGTGACGTTCAGCGACTTGAGGTGGTCGATGATCACCGGGTGCGCCAGCCCGGCGTAGGTGCCGCGCAGTTCGGCGGGAATGCCCGGGTGGGTCTGGGTCATGCCCTTGACGTGCGCCTCGTAGATAAGCGTCTGGTGGTACGGGGTGCGTGGTGACCGGTCGGCCGCCCAGTCGAAGTAGGGGTTGATCACCACGCTGGTCATGGTGTGGCCCAGCGAGTCGAGCCCGGGGGGCGGCGCACCGTTGTCGGGATCGGCGAGGTCGTAGGAGAACAGCTCCGGACCGAAGTCGAAAACGCCGTGAAAGGCCTTCCCGTACGGGTCCAGCAGCAGCTTGCCGGGATCGCAGCGCTGGCCCGCGGCCGGGTTGAACGGTCCGTGCACCCGGAAGCCATAGTGCTGCCCGGGCCCGACGCCGGGCAGGTAGGCGTGCCAGACGTAGCCGTCCACCTCATCGAGACCGATCCGGGTCTCGGCGTGGTCGCGGTCGTCGATCAGGCAGAGCTCAACACGCTCGGCCACCTCGGAGAACACCGCGAAGTTGGTGCCCGCTCCGTCGTACACCGCGCCCAGCGGATAGCTGTTTCCGGGCCACACCGTAGGCGCGGACGGCTCTGGTATGGGCTCGGGGCCCGACTCAGCCGACGACACCGCTCGACCTTATCCGCTTTCCCGGCATCCGCCGCCGAGCGTGGCCGGGTTCACCACCAGCCGGTGGCCACACCCATCTGGCGACCGAGCTCTCCGGTCATGGTGCGCATGTAGGTCGCCGACAGGTGATGAGAGTCGTGATAGACCAGCACATTCCCCTCGACCGCGCGGCAGATCTCTTTGTCGCAGACGGCGTCCGAGAGGTCCAGCGGCTTGAGCAGCGGGAATTTGCCGACGAAGTCCAAGGTGGGATTGCGCTCGACGAGCACCTCGGAGCGTTTGATGCCGCAGGATTCCGCGTCGCCGCCGGAGGCCAGGCAGTCCGCCGGCTGAAACGGGTCGCCGTCGCGCACCAGCCACGGCGTGTCACGGACTCCCAGGATGGGAATGTGGTTGTCCGACAGCTGCTTCCAAATCCCGATGTAGGTTCCCGGCATCACGTCGCCGGGTTTGATGTTCCACGGCCGGGTGGCGGTGGTGAACACGAAGTCCGGGTGGTCGGCGATCAACTTGTTCATCGTCTTGCCCACCCACTCGTAGCACTGTGGGTAGGGGGCGTTGTTGCCCATGATCAGCGGGACCTTCTCGGTGGACAGCGGGCAGCCCATCTTGAGGTAGGTGACGACTTTGAAGTGGTGCCGCTGGCCGAGGATGTCCAGCGCGGGCAGCCAGTGCTCGGCGTGCGATCCGCCGGCGAGCGCGACGGTCCGGGTCGCCTCTTTGTCGCCGTAGGTGCAGTTGATCAGGTCCGGGTTGGTGAAGTTGCTGATACAGCCCTCCCGCGTGGAGCGCGGCAGGTCCTTCTTGGCCTCCAGGATGGTGGGCCGCATCCGCAGTTTGGGGACTCGCTTGTGCTTCAGCAGAGCGCGGGCGCCGGGGTAGTCATCCTTGCTGAGTTTGACCAGCTCGGTGCCGCTGGCGCGTTGCACAGTGACATGCTCTCGCCAGGAGAACGACGTCGCCGTCAACGCGACCCCCAGCAGCACCACCGTCGAACCCAGCACCGACGTCGGACGCCGCCACCAGCCGGCTGCGGGCTTGCGCCACCGCGGGCGCAGCACCGCCGCAGCGCCCGCACCGGCCGGCTTGCGGTAGCGCAGCGGATCTTCGACGAACCGGGTGGTCAGGTAGGCCAACACGCCCGACACCAGCAGGATCACCGCGCCGTCCAGCAGACTCGCGTGCCGATGGCCGCTGTAGGACAGCCAGAAGATCAGCAGCGGCCAGTGCCAGAGGTACAACGAGTAGGCCATCGAGCCGAGCGTCACCAGCGGCGCCGCCGCCAGCCACCGGTTGGGCCACGGGAGTTTGGCACCGGTGCTCGGGTGGGCTTGCCGGTTGGCCCCGGCCAGGATGAACGCCACCGTGGCGCCGACCGGCACCAGCGCCCACGGGCCGGGGAACTCCCGCACCCCTTCGATCAGTGCCCCGCAGCTCAGGATCGCCGCCAGCGCCAGGGTGGCGACCACAGTGCGCAGCCACATCGGCCAGCGGATGTAGGGGACCAGTGCCCCGACCAGCGCGCCGATCAACAACTCCCAGGCGCGGGCGAAGCTGTTGTAGTAGGCCAGCGACTGATTGGCCTGGTGCGCGACGATCGCATACCAGAACGAGGCCACCGTCAGTGCCGTGAGCAGCACGACGAACGCGGCCCGCAGGTGCCGGCCGAGCACCCGGCGGAACAGGAAGGCACAGCCGAAGACCAGCAGCAGGAAACTGAGGTAGAACTGGCCCTGCACCGACATCGACCAGATGTGCTGCAGCGGGCTGACGGCCTCCCCGGCCTGCAGGTAATCGGCGGCGCTGCGGGCCAGTTCCCAGTTCTGGTAGTAGCCGAGGCTGGCCAGGCTCTGGTCGGCGAAGGTCTCCCAGCGGGTCTGCGGCTGGATCAAGATGGTCAGCACTGCACAGGCGGCCAGCACCACCACCAGGGCGGGCAGCAGACGGCGGACCAGGCGGGTCAGGTCGGGGATCGGCGACAGCGACGAGGCCGGGTTCAGCGCGACCCGCAGCAGTTTGCCGCCGAAGAAGAAACCGGAGAGCGCCAGGAAGACGTCCACCCCGCCGGACACCCGCCCGAACCAGACGTGGAACACCGCCACCAACGCGATGGCGACGCCCCGCAGGCCATCGAGGTCATGCCGGTAGAAGCCCTCTTTGCGGGTGCCCAGCACGGCGGCCGGCCCGGGGGCCGGCACCGAGCCGGACGCGGGTTCCGCAACAGGTGTTACCGCCGGTCGGGGCGGGGACAGGGCAATCATGATCGCCCGACAATCTACCTAACCGGCCTGGGGAAACCGCACTGGAGAGCGTTGTGATGTCGACCGAGTCGGTCAGGAGCCGAGCACCCGGGTCAGGTAGGGGACCATGTTGGAGGTGCGGGCCGGCGAGACGGTGACGGCGGGGCTGGTGCCCTCGATCATCTGGTTGTTGCCCAGGTACAGCGCGACGCTCTGGGTTCCGCCCGGGCCGTAGCACAGCAGGTCGCCGGGACGGGCTTGCGCGGGCGGGACCTTCTGGCCGACGCTGCACTGCTCGCCGGAGGTGCGCGGCATTCTGATCCCGGCACCGGCGAACGCGTACTGGATCAGGCCGGAGGCGTCGAAGCCGACAGTGGTGGTGTCCGGGATGTCCTCGGTGGGTGCCAGCGTGGTGCCCGGCAGACCCGGGGTGGCGCTTGCCGGCATCCTGGGGCCGCTGGGTGTGCTCGGGAGGCTGGCGCGGCCGGTGATGTCGGTCAGCGAGCTGCGGGTGGTGGCAGCCCGGGCCCGCGCGCTGTTGGTGGGCCCGTTGACGTCACCGCCGCCGTAGACGAAGGGCACACCGCGCTGTGACAGGGCACGTTGGATCACGCGTTCGACGAGCTGGTTCTGGCCGGTCTGTGACAGCGGGTCGGCGTAGGCGGGCGCGGCACTCAGCGCCGGGGCCAGGGCCGCCGCCAATGCGATCGCGGTAGTGCAGACGCGTTTCATCTTCGAACAACCCCCTTCTGGGCCGATATTCACGGCAGTATCACTCGTCACTTCTGTCACAGAGCCTACCGGCGTTTACGCGCAGTCAGCCGTCCCGGGAGAGATATTGCGCAACCTGTGACCCAACGGTTACGCCGGCGGCCACTACTGTCGTCAGGCATGCCCGCGTTGAGTCCCGACCAGATCAGCGCGATCGACGCCGCACACCTGTGGCACCCCTACAGCACGATCGGCGCCGAATCTCCTAGGCCCATGGTGGCGCTGACCGCCCGGGGCGCCTACCTGACCCTGGCCGTCGACGGCTCGCCGGTCGACGTACTCGACGCGATGAGCTCCTGGTGGACCGCGATCCACGGCCACGGCCACCCCGAACTGGATGCCGCGCTGACGGCGCAACTGGGCACCATGAGCCACGTGATGTTCGGCGGGCTCACCCACGAACCCGCTGCCCGGCTGGCTCAGCTGCTGGTGGAGATCACCCCGGCGGGGCTGGACACGGTGTTCTTCTCCGACTCGGGTTCGGTGTCGGTGGAGGTAGCGGTCAAGATGGCGCTGCAGTACTGGCGCGCGCGCGGCCGCGGCGCCAAACACCGGCTGATGACCTGGCGCGGCGGCTATCACGGGGACACCTTCACCCCGATGAGCATCTGCGACCCCGACGGCGGCATGCACTCGCTGTGGCGTGATGTCTTGGTGGCTCAGCTGTTCGCCCCGCAGGTGCCCCGCGAGTACGACCCGGATTACAGCGCGGCGTTCGAGGCGCAGCTGGAACAACACCGCGATGAGGTGGCGGCCGTGGTCGTGGAACCGGTGGTGCAGGGCGCCGGCGGTATGCGTTTCCACGATCCGCGTTACCTGGCCGACCTGCGCGACGCCTGCACTCGCCAGGGCGTACTGCTGATCTTCGACGAGATCGCCACCGGATTCGGCCGCACCGGTGAGCTCTTCGCCGCCGACCACGTGGGCGTGAGCCCCGACATCATGTGTGTCGG
Source organism: Mycolicibacter heraklionensis (assembly GCF_019645815.1). Taxonomy (NCBI): domain Bacteria; kingdom Bacillati; phylum Actinomycetota; class Actinomycetes; order Mycobacteriales; family Mycobacteriaceae; genus Mycobacterium; species Mycobacterium heraklionense. The sequence goes on along the minus strand of NZ_CP080997.1, from coordinate 2,582,393 downwards.
CAAGGCCCTGACCGGTGGCTATCTCAGCCTGGCTGCCACCCTGTGCGGCACCGAGATCGCCCACACGATCAGCGGCGGCGAGGCCGGCGCACTGATGCACGGGCCGACGTTCATGGCGAACCCGCTGGCCTGCGCCGTCTCGGTGGCCAGCACCGAGCTGTTGCTGCGTCAGGACTGGCGCGCGTCGGTCGCCGGGATCGGCGCCGGGTTGACCGCCGCCCTGGCACCCGCGCGTGAGCTGCCCGGAGTCGCCGATGTTCGGGTCTGCGGCGCCATCGGGGTCATCGAATGCCGGGAGCCGGTGGACCTGGCCGTTGCCACGCAAGCCGCGCTGGCCCACGGGGTGTGGCTGCGCCCGTTCCGCAACCTGGTCTATGCGATGCCGCCCTACGTCTGTACGCCCGAGGAGATCGCCCGGATCGGCAGCGCGATGGTGGGCGTCGTGCATGCCTTAGCCTGAACGGTGTTCAAGTCGTCTCGAGACCGCACAGGGAGCGCCGCGTGACCCGCACCGATGTGTCGCCACTGGCCTGGCTGGCCGAGGTGGAGCAGCGGCGTCGCCAGGCCGGCCTGCGACGTTCACTGCGGGTGCGGCCCGTGGTCACAGGCGAACTGGACCTGGCGTCCAACGACTACCTCGGCCTGGCCACCCACCCGGCTGTCATCGCCGGCGGCATCGAGGCGCTGCAGACCTGGGGCGGCGGCGCCGGGGGGTCGCGTCTGGTGACCGGCAACACCGAACTGCATCAGCAGTTCGAACAGCAGTTGGCCGATTTCGTCGGCGCGCCAGCGGGTTTGGTGTTCTCCTCGGGCTACACCGCCAACCTCGGTGCGGTGGTCAGCCTGTCCGGTCCGGGTTCGCTGTTGGTGTCCGACGCCTACTGTCACGCATCTCTGGTGGATGCCTGCCGGCTGTCGAAGGCGCGGGTCGTCGTCACCGGTCACCGTGACGTGGATGCGGTCGGCGCCGCACTGGCGGGCCGGACCGAAGAACGCGCCGTGGTACTCACCGAGTCGGTGTTCAGCACTGACGGTGCGCTGGCCCCGCTGCGGCAGCTGCACGAGGTGTGTCGCCGGCACGGCGCGCTGCTCATCGTCGATGAGGCGCATGCGCTGGGCGTGCGCGGCACCGGTGGGCGCGGGCTGGTGCACGAAGTAGGGCTGGCCGGGGCGCCCGATGTGGTGATCACCACCACGTTGTCCAAGGCCCTGGGCAGTCAGGGCGGCGCGGTGCTGGGGCCCGTTGAGGTTCGCGACCACCTCATCGATGCCGCCCGCACCTTCATCTTCGACACCGGCCTGGCCCCGGCGGCGCTCGGTTCGGCGTCGGCCGCCCTGGATGTGCTGGTCGCCGAGCCGTCCCGCGCCGGCGACGTACTGCGGCACGCCAGCGTGCTGGCCGAGATCTGCGGGCTGGACCACCAGCCGGAATCCGCGGTGGTCTCGGTCATTCTCGGCGAGGCGGAGGCAGCGGTGGCCGCCGCGACCGCCTGCCTGGATGCCGGGGTACGGGTCGGCTGTTTCCGGCCGCCCACCGTACCGGCCGGCACGTCGCGGCTGCGGTTGACCGCGCGGGCTTCGCTGACCGCCGATGATCTGGAGCTGGCGCGACGGGTGCTGCGCGACGTGCTGCGCGACCATCCCGCCTTGTCGTCATGACCGTCCTGGTCATCACCGGCACCGGCACCGGGGTGGGCAAGACGATCGCCACCGCTGCGCTGGCCGGCGCCGTCCGGCAGGCGGGCCTGGCCGTGGCGGTGTGCAAGCCGGTCCAGACCGGCACCGCCGACGGCGACGACGACCTGGCCGAGGTCGGCCGGCTGTCGGGAGTCACCGAACTGTTCGCCGCCGCCCGCTACCCGGCGCCGCTGGCCCCGGTCGCCGCGGCCGAACAGGCCGGCATGGCGCTGCCGACCCGGGCGGAGCTGCTGGCGCTGATCCGCGACGGCGACCAGCCGGGGCGACTGACCCTGGTGGAGGGCGCCGGCGGCCTGCTGGTCGAGCTGGCCGCCGACGGCGTCACCCTGCGTGATCTGGCCGTCGACCTCGGCGCCGCCGTACTCGTGGTGGTCGACGCTGAGCTGGGCACCCTGAACCACACCGCATTGACCCTGGAAGCGCTTGCCGGGCAAGGATTATCGTGCGCCGGATTGGTGATCGGCAGTTGGCCGGCGCAACCCGGTCCGGCCGCCACCAGCAATCGCGGGGCATTGGCCCGGCTGGCGCCGGTGCGCGCCGTGCTGCCGGCAGGGGCCGGGGCGCTGGGTGCCGCGGACTTCGCCGCCATGAGCACTTCAGCGTTCGACACCGACTGGGTGCGCACCCTGGCGGGCTGAGCGGTGGTGCACTCGATCGAGCTGGTCTTTGACGCCGACACCGAGACCGCGGTCCGGCGGATCTGGACCGACCTGGCCGCCGCCGGGGTGCCCAGTCAGGCGCCGGCCGCCCGCCCGCACGTCACCCTGGTGGTCGCCCAGCGCATCGATCCGCAGGTCGACGCCGCGCTGTCGACGGTTGCCGACCTACTGCCGATGGACTGCACCCTGGGCGCGACGCTGATCTTCGGCCGTTCCCACGGGGTGCTGGCACGGCTGGTGGTGCCGACGTCGGCACTGCTGGAGCTGCACGAGCGGGTGTACCGGTTGTGTGCGCCCCATCTGATTCCCGGCCCGATGGCCAACGTAGCGCCCGGCCAGTGGACGGCGCACACCACGCTGGCCCGCCGGGTCGGTCCGGCTCAGTTGGGCCGGGCTCAGCGCATCGCCGGCCGGTCCGACATCACCGGGCGGTTTGTCGGGCTGCGACGGTGGGATGGCAACGCGCGCAACGAATATCCGATCAGCTGACGATGAGCCCTGCGCGCGCCGCCAAGCCGTCGATCAACAACCCCAGCCCGAATGCGAACGCACTGCTGGGGTCGGCCTCGGGCGTGATCTCGGCGGCGCCGGCGGCGTCCCACTGCAGGCGGGACTGCTCATCGGCGGTGAATCCCAAGACGTAGTAGACGACGGTGCGGGCGACCTGCCCGGCCTGATCGGGGTGCACGCCCGCGGCCGTCGCCGCCTCCGCCAGCAGCGCCAGGATGTCGGTGGCCGCCCGGGACTGGCCCGCCGCCATGCTGGCCGACACCAGTTCGGCGCCGTCGGTGTGGGACAGCAGCGCATCCCGCAGTCGCTCGCCCACGGTCTGGATTCGCCACTGCCAGCTGCCCGGGCCGGGGTCTGCACAGGCGGGAGCCAACACGCGGTCGGCGACCGCACCCAGTAGCTGCTGCTTGTTGGCGAAATGCCAGTACAGCGCGCTGGGGCTGACATTGAGCTCGCGCGCCAGCCGGCGCATCGACAGATCGGCGATGCCGTAGTCGTCCAGGATGGTGGTCGCCGCGGCGACCACGTCAGGTTTGTGCAGCTGCACCCCGCTAGCCTAACCTGAACACCGTTCAAGTCTTGAGGGGAGCACGCGTGACCGACGACATCCTGGCATTGGCCCGGGAACAGGTACTGGAGCGCGGCGAGGCGTTGCGTCGGGATCAGGTTCTCGAAGTGCTGCAGCTGCCCGACGACCGACTCGACGAGCTGCTGGCGTTGGCCCACGAAGTCCGGATGCGGTGGTGCGGCCCGGAGATCGAGGTCGAGGGCATCATCAGCCTGAAAACCGGTGGCTGCCCGGAGGATTGTCACTTCTGCTCGCAGTCCGGGCTGTTCTCCTCACCCGTGCGCAGCGCCTGGCTGGATATTCCCAGCCTGGTCGAGGCGGCCAAGCAGACGGCCAAGACCGGCGCCACCGAATTCTGCATCGTCGCCGCGGTACGCGGGCCCGACGAGCGACTGCTGGCCCAGGTCGCCGCGGGTATCGAAGCCATCCGCAACGAAGTCGACATCCAGATCGCCTGTTCGCTGGGCATGTTGACCCAGAGGCACGTGGACAAGCTGGCCGCGATGGGCGTGCACCGCTACAACCACAACTTGGAGACCGCCCGGTCGCACTTTCCCAACGTCGTCACCACCCACACCTGGGAAGAGCGCTGGGAGACCCTGCGCATGGTGGCCAAAGCCGGCATGGAGGTCTGCTCCGGCGGCATCCTCGGCATGGGCGAGACGCTGGAGCAGCGCGCGGAGTTCGCCGCCGATCTGGCCGAGCTGAACCCCGACGAGGTACCGCTCAACTTCCTCAACCCGCGCCCGGGCACCCCGTTCGGCGACTTGGAGGTGCTGCCGGCCGCCGACGCGCTGCGGGCCGTCGCCGCGTTCCGCTTGGCGCTGCCGCGCACCATGCTGCGCTTCGCGGGCGGCCGGGAGATCACGCTGGGCGACTTGGGCGCCAAGCAGGGCATCCTGGGCGGTATCAACGCCATCATCGTCGGCAACTACCTGACCACCCTGGGCCGGCCGGCCGAGACCGACCTGGAACTGCTCGACGATCTGCAGATGCCGATCAAGGCACTCAACGCCACCCTGTGATGGTGCGCGACCTGCCCGCTCCGGTTGGAGCCGGCGTCTACAACGTCTACACCGGGGTACAGATCGACGATCCCGCCGGGGCATCGCTGCCCACGGCCGCCCAGCTGGGCCTGGAGCCGCCGCGATTCTGCGCCTCCTGCGGACGCCGGATGATGGTGCAGGTGCGCCCGGACGGTTGGTGGGCCAAGTGTTCGCGGCACGGCCTGGTGGATTCGTCGGAACTGGAAGCGCAGCGGTAGCCGGTCCCTTGACGACCCGATGGGTGACGCCGATCGCTGAATCGATAGGGAAACACCCGGTTTATCTTTGCCGTCGGGCCTCCTAACGTCGGATGCGTTCACGAGCAACCGGAGGAACGCATGATGAAAACCAAGGTCAAATATTCATCGTCGCTACCGCTGACTCTGGCGATCACCGGATTGGCCGCCGCCTTTCCGGCGCCGGCGGTAGCCGATGACCTGCCCTACGGCCCCGACACCTGCGTGCAGGGCTTTGTCTGGCGCGAGGCACGTGGCGGCGACGACGTGTGCGTAGCGCCAGGAATCCGGGATGACACCGCCCGACAGAACGCGAGTGCCGCCCAAAACCGCGAGCCGAATGGCGGCGCCTACGGCCCGGCCACCTGCAAGGCGGGTTTCGTGTGGCGCGAGGCATTCGACGGTGACACCGTCTGTGTCGACCCCGGCGTTCGAGACCAGGCAAAGCGGGACAACGCCGCCGCCCAATCCCGGTATCAGCGCAATCACCCCGATCCGCAGCCGCGAGAGCGGCACGAAGACAACGAACCGCCGTCCGGTGCCCCCGCCGGCACCGCGGGCAGTGGCGATCCGCTTGACGGGCCCAACGCCTGCAACCCGAGCCAATTTCAGCAGCAGGCGGGCCAGAAATACGACACCGACGCCTGCATGCTCGCCCCGGATTAATCCCCGATCCCTGCCGGGTCCCCACAGGCAACTGCGGCGAGCTGCCGCTGCCGAGGCCGCTAGGACGGGACCTTCGGTGCGATCTTGTGCGCCAGGTCCACCGCGGCCGCGTTGGCCTCTTCGGCCGACAGTCGTAGCACCGCCACCTGCACCGTGTTCGACCGGTCGCCGGCCGCGAACCCGACTTGCCCGGAACCCATGTAGCGCATGCCGTCGGGTCCGGGGGTGAAGCCGTACACCGGATCGACGGGCGGCAACGTGTTGTTGGGCGCGGTTCCGGGATTACCGATTTCCAGCGACACCGATTCGTAGGTCTCCCGGTTCTCCCACGTGCATTCGCCCATGTCCGGACGGATCGACGTGGACTTCCCCTGCACCGTCGTACCGAGCAGCGCAGCGATGTCCTGGGCCGGCACCATCGCGCAGGCGTCGATGGGTGCGGCAGCCGCGCTCGAGACGTTCCTGTCGGGTTTGCTGTCGCGCTTGCCGGCATCGCTGTCGCGCGCGCCTGATCCGCAGGCGACCGCCCCGCACAACACCGAGCACAGCAGCAACGGCACCAGTCTTGCCGCCCCGGGCTTGTCGAGTTCGACCATGAGCCGACCGTATCGATTCGGCCAACGGCGGTGAATCAGGCGTTTCCCTACGAATTGGGGGCGCCCGGATGGGTCCGGGCGGCCCGGTAGGGTTGGTCGACCGTTCGAGGGGAAGGTGTGGGCAGGTGGTTGAACCGTCGGCAGTCGGCGAGGTCGCTCGACGAGAGCCTGCCCCACGTACCACCCGGACTCGGGCGTTCTTCTTGATGGCGGCCGGGCTGACCGCCGTCGGCCCGCCGGTGGGCGCGTTGTGGGCGTGGGTGGCCCCGCCCATTCACGGCGTGGTGGCACTGACCCGCAGCGGAGAACGGGTGCAGGCCTACCTGGGCAACGAAGCCGAGCACTTTTTCATCGCACCGTGCCTGCTGCTCGGACTGTTGAGCGTGGTGGCGGTGGTGTCGGCCACGCTGGCCTGGCAGTGGCGGGCGCATCGGGGACCGGGCATGATCGCGAGCCTGTCGGTGGGGCTGAGCGCCGGGGCGGCGCTGGCGGTGCTGACCGGCACCGTCCTGGTGCACCGCCGCTACGGCACCATCGACGTGGATGCCGCACCGGTGAGTCCCGACCACCGGGTGCACTACGTGGCGGAGGGACCGCCGGTGTTCTTCGGGCACACGCCGCTGCAGATTGCGGCCTCACTACTGTTGCCGGCAGCCACAGCGGCGCTGGTGTACGGCCTGTGCGCCACGTGGAGCACCCGTGACGACCTCGGCGGCTATCCGCCAGAACCCGTCCGGCGACCGCAACCGGCCGTCACAGCGGAAGTCGGCGCACCGCCCCGCCGGTGATCACCCGGGTCGCTATCACGCCCAGGCGCACCAGCCCGAGGTAGGTCTTGGGGTTCAGCAGCGCCGGCCACGCGCTGCTCACCTGTGCTTGCGGCAGCGGCCGGTTGGCGAACCGATCGCGCAGCCACTCCAGCACCATCGGTGCCGACAGCGGGTGCAACAGGATGTGCTCGCTGAGCAGGTCGCGGTGGTAGGTCAGCCGTGCGCCGCCGGCCGCGTAGGTCTCGGCGAGCGCGTCGATGTCGTCGACGGAGATCACCTGGTCGTGGATGGCCTGCAGCATCAGCACCGGCGGCGTCGGCACGGCGCCGCCCAGCCTGGTGTCATTGAAGACATGCTGTACCACCGGGGTCTCCACCAGTTCGTTCAGCGGCTTGTCGATGTAGGAGCTCAGGGAACGGTGGTGTAGCCGCAGTACCGCGGCCGCGGTACTGGTCGACTCCAGCTTGCGCATCAGCGCACGTCCGTCGGCGGTGGCGTGTTCCTCGACGAACGTGTCGAGTTCGGGGTAGACCCGCCTCAGGGCGGCGATCATGAGTGCCGGCAGGCCCGACCAGAACGATCCGTTCAGTCGTAACAGGGTGTTGCCCAGGTCGCCCACCGGTGAGCCGAGCGCAACGCCGACGATGTCGAGGTCGGGGGCGTAGTCGGCGCAGACCTCGGCCGCCCATGCCGTGGACAGGCCGCCGCCGGAATAGCCCCACAGGCCCACCGGGGCGTCGGGGGACAAGTCCAGCTGGTCGGTGCTCAGCGCGGCGCGTAGCCCGTCGAGCACGTAGTAGCCGGGTTCATACGGTGCTCCCCAGTGGCCGAATCGGCCCTCATGGTCGGGGATCGACACCGCCCACCCCTGCGACAGGATGGCCGCGATCAGCACGAATTCCAGCTGCGTGAAAGACCCGTGCGCCCGGGCGCGGCGGCGCAGCGCAAAGGACGGGAAACACCGGCCGTCGACCGCGTCGATCGCGCACTGATACGACACGATCGGACACGGCCGGGTCCGATCCCGATCGGTGGGCACCACCACGGTCGTCACCGTCACCTGCGGGACGTCGTTCCGGTCGACGGTGCGGTAGAGCAGCTGGGTGGCCTGCAGCTGCTGCGGGATCAGGCCCAGAAAGGCCAGCTCGACGTCGCGGGAGCGCAGCACGGTGCCCGGCACGGCGTGCTGGAAGCCCGCCGGTGGCTCATAGAACGGATCCTCGGCCGGCTGCAGGGGGCGTTCGCCGGATTGCAGCGGCTGATGCGGGGCCTGCCCGATCCACTCGACAGATGTTTCGCGGGCCAGACTGTCGACGTCCATCCCGGCATTGTTGCTTAAGAGGGCGTTAAGATTCCAGTCGACTCACCCGGGCGGCCGCAATGCGGCGAATTCGTCGGTGACGCGAAGTTCGGAGTCGGTGAACCGGTATCGGGCCGCCGGCCGGCCCCCGCTACGCCCCGAACGGGCGGTGGTACCGGTGCGGGTGATCACTCCGCGGCGCACCAGCACCCGCTGCAGGTTGGTGGCATCGACCTGGTAGCCCAATACGACGCTGTAGATATCCCGCAGTGTCGAGAGGATGAATTCCGTTGGCGCCAAGCCGAATCCAATGTTCGTATACGACATCTTGGCGACCAGGCGACTATGCGCGTGTGCCACCATCGGCCCGTGGTCGAACGCCATCGGCGGCAAGTCGTCGACGGGATGCCAGTGGGTGTCGCTCGGTAGCTCGGGGTCGGCAGGGGAGGGCACCAAGCCCAGAAACGTCGACGCGATGGTGCGCACGCCGGGCACCCGGCCTGGGTCGGAGAACACAGCCAGCTGCTCAAGGTGGGCGATCTCACGCAGGTCGACCTTTTCGGCCAGCTGGCGGCGGGCCGATGCCGTGACATCCTCGTCATTGCGCAGGATGCCACCGGGCAGCGACCACCGGCCAGACTGCGGTTCGCGCGCACGTTCCCACAGCAGCACGTTGAGTCGGGGTCGGCGCTGGTCAAGGCCGCCAACCTGGAAGACCACCGTGAGCACTTCGTGCGCGGTGCTAGTATGGACCATGTTTTCGATTATAAGTCGAAAACCTGTTTTGAGAAGGAGTCACTCATGACCACCCTCACCGACAGCGGTGTGCGGGCAAGCAGCCTGGCCGACCGCATCGTGAACTCGCCGGCGGGCTACAGCGGTATCGAACCCGACGAGGAGTGGGTGGACGAGGTTCTCCGACTCAAAAAGGAACGCAACGCGACGATCCTGGCCCACAACTACCAACTGCCGGCGATCCAGGACATCGCCGACCACGTCGGGGACTCCCTGGCGCTGGCCCGCATCGCGGCCACCGCCGCCGAGGACACCATCGTGTTCTGCGGTGTGCACTTCATGGCCGAGACGGCCAAGATCCTGTCACCGGACAAGACGGTGCTGCTGCCCGACACCCGGGCGGGTTGTTCGCTGGCCGACTCGATCACCGCCGAGGAACTGCAGACCTGGCGCAATGAATACCCAGACGCGGTCGTGGTGTCCTACGTGAACACCACCGCGGCGGTCAAGGCACTGACCGACTACTGCTGCACCTCGTCGAATGCCGTCGATGTGGTCAACGCGATCGATCCGGACCGTGAGGTGCTGTTTCTTCCCGACCAGTTCCTGGGCCAGCACGTCAAACGGGTCACCGGCCGTGACAACATCCACATCTGGGCCGGCGAATGCCACGTGCACGCCGCCATCAACGGCGACGAGCTCGAGGAGAAGGCGCGGGCCAACCCGGACGCCGAACTGTTCGTGCACCCCGAGTGCGGCTGCGCGACGTCGTCGCTGTACCTGGTCGGCGAGGGTCATTTCCCCGAGGAGCAGGTCAAGATCCTGTCGACCGGCGGGATGCTCGAGGAGGCGGCGCGGACCGGCGCCCGCAAGGTGTTGGTGGCCACCGAGGTCGGCATGATCCACCAGCTGCGCAAGGCTGCGCCGCAGGTCGACTTCGAAGCGGTCAACCGCAAGGCGGCCTGCAAGTACATGAAGATGATCACCCCGGCGGCCCTGCTGCGCAGCCTGACCGAAGGCGCCGACGAGATCCACGTCGACCCCGAGACGGCCCGCCTGGCCGCCCGCAGCGTGCAGCGGATGATCGCGATCGGACACTCCGTCCCGGTCAGCAAGTGACCGCTGGTCCCAGCTGGCAGCAGCGGGCCGATGTCGTCGTCATCGGCACCGGCGTCGGCGGGCTGGCGGCGGCGCGGGCCGCGCACCGTGCCGGGCGCGAGGTCGTGGTGCTCAGTAAATCCGCCGCGGGCTCGGCGGCGACGGCAACGCACTACGCCCAGGGCGGGATCGCGGTGGTACTGCCGGGCAACGACGACTCGGTGGCCGCCCACGTCGCCGACACGCTGGCCGCCGGTGGCGGATTGTGTGACCGCGACGCGGTGACCTCGATCGTGGCCGACGGCTACCGTGCGGTCTCCGACCTCGCCGCTGCGGGTGCGGTGTTCGACCGGGATTCGGACGGAAACTGGGCGCTGACCCGCGAGGGCGGGCACTCACGGCGTCGCATCATTCATGCCGGCGGCGACGCGACCGGAGCCGAGGTGCAACGTGCCCTGGACCACGCCGCGGCCGCGCTGGATGTGCGCTGCGGTCAGGTGGTGTGTGAGATCCTGCGCGACGCCGATCGGGTCACCGGTGTGCTGGTGGCCAACGCCGACGGGATCGGCGTGATCCACGCTCCGTCGGTGGTGCTGGCCACCGGCGGTCTGGGCCACCTGTACCGGGCGACCACCAATCCCGGTGGGGCGACGGGCGACGGGGTGGCGCTGGCGCTGTGGGCCGGAGTCGCGGTCAGTGACCTGGAATTCATCCAGTTTCACCCGACGATGCTGTTCTCGGGGGCCGGCAACGGCAGCGCCACCGGTGGGCGCCGGCCGCTGATCACCGAGGCGGTACGCGGGGAAGGCGCCAAGCTGATCGACGCCCGCGGCGCCTCGATCACCGAAGGGGTGCACCCGATGGGGGACCTGGCTCCGCGCGACGTGGTTGCGGGGGCCATCGACGCTCGCCTGCGCGAGACCGGCGACGACTGTGCGTATCTCGACGCTCGCGGGATCGACGGCTTCGCGGAGCGCTTCCCGACCGTCACCGCGGCCTGCCGGAACGCCGGTATCGACCCTGTGCGCCAACCGATTCCGGTGGTGCCGGGAGCGCATTACAGCTGTGGTGGCGTGATCACCGACGTCACCGGCCGCACCGAGTTGCCCGGCTTGTTCGCCGCCGGCGAGGTGGGCCGAACCGGCATGCACGGCGCCAACCGGCTGGCTTCCAACAGCCTGCTGGAAGGGCTGGTGGTCGGTGACCGCGCCGGCGCTGCGGCCGCGGCGCACTCGGCGTCCGTGGGCCGGACCGAGGCCGTGCTGCCCGAGACCGCCGGGCACGCCGTGGTGAACCGGCAGACCCTGCAGGACGCGATGTCACGCGACGCCTCGGTGGTCCGCGACGCGCACGGGCTCGCGCGGCTACAGGAGCTGCTGGCGGGCGCCGAAGCACGCCACGTCACCGACCGGGCCGGAGTCGAGGACGCCGCACTGACCCTGGCCGCCCGGGTGGTCGCAGCGGCGGCGTCGGCTCGCACCGAGAGCCGGGGCTGCCACCACCGGGCCGAATACCCGGCCGCCGACCCCGCTCAGGCCCGCAGTTCCACCATCCGGCTGCGCGACGGAGTAGTCGCGCTCGAGACACCCGCGGGAGTCGCATCGTGATGCTGTCCGAGACCGAACTCGACGAGGCGCGCCACGTCATCGCCCGCGCGCTCGACGAGGATCTGCGCTACGGGCCCGATGTCACCACCGCCGCGACGGTCCCCGCCGGCGTGACAGCCGAAGCGGCCATGGTCACCCGCGTGCCCGGGGTGATCGCCGGGGTCGACCTGGCCCTGCTGGTGCTCGACGAGGTTCTCGGAGCCGACGGCTACCGAGTATTGGACAAGGTGGCCGACGGCGCCCGGCTTCCGGCCGGCGCATCGGTGCTGAGCTTGCAGGCGGACACCCGCGGCCTGCTGACCGCCGAACGCACCATGCTCAACCTGGTCTGCCATCTGTCCGGGGTCGCCACCGCCACCGCGGCCTGGGTCGACGCCGTAGACGGCACGTCGGCGCGCATCCGCGACACCCGCAAGACGTTGCCCGGCCTGCGGGTGCTGCAGAAGTACGCGGTGCGTGTCGGTGGCGGGGTGAATCACCGGATGGGTCTGGGCGATGCCGCGCTGATCAAGGACAACCATGTTGCCGCGGCGGGTTCGGTGGCCGCGGCGCTGCGGGCGGTCCGGGCGGCCGCCCCCGACGTGCCCTGCGAGGTCGAGGTGGACTCGCTCGAGCAGTTCGACGAGGTGCTCGCCGAGGCACCCGAGCTGGTGCTGCTGGACAACTTCGAGGTCTGGCAGACGCAGATGGCGGTGCAGCGGCGCGATTCGCGCGCACCGGGTGTGCTGCTGGAGTCATCTGGTGGGCTGACCCTGGACAGCGCGGCTGCCTACGCCGCCACCGGAGTCGACTACCTGGCCGTGGGAGGCCTCACCCATTCGGTGCAGGTGCTCGACATCGGGTTGGACATGTAGGGCTGGTCTCAGCTGATATCGGTGACGAGCACCGCGACCTTGCGGTTCTGCAGGCGCACGGCCAACGGCAGCGAGGTGTCACCCGAGCCGGCCGGCAGGATGCGTGGGTTGGTGACGTGCAGTTCACTGCGGAACAGCCGGACATCGGCTTCGCCGGCGGCCAGCACATTCTTGGCCCAGTCCGTCTTGCCGTGGCCCAGCGCGATCGACAGTTGGTTGCCCTTGCGGTAGGTCGTCACCACGGTCTCGTAAGGCTTTCCGGACTTGCGTCCCCGATGGGTGATCACCGACATGCCGGGAAGAAACCGGGACAGCGGTTTCACCACCGGATTCATGTATTTGATCTGCAACCTGTCGCTCCAGCGCGGGAATACTCGCGGCAACTCTTGGTCCTGTGCCATGGCGGCTCCATTCGATCGGTCAATGAGGCGTGATCCCACTGTAATGACGCGCGGCGAAAACCGGTTGGGCTGCTCTGGGACAATGGACGACGTGAACACCGGCCTGATGGCACGCATCGATCTGCGCGGCACCGAACAGTCGGACCTTTCCAGGACCCGACTGCGCGCCGTGCTGCCGCGCGGCGGCGTGGACGTGGAGGCGGTGCTGCCCCAGGTGCGCCCGATCGTCGAGGCGGTCGCCGAACGCGGAGCGCAGGCGGCCCTGGAGTTCGGCGAATCGTTCGACCGGGTCCGGCCGGCCAGCATCCGGGTGCCGGGCGCGGCGCTGGAGCGCGCCTTGGCCGAGCTGGATCCGGCCGTGCGCGCCGCCTTGGAGGTGGCGATCAGCCGAGCCCGTGCGGTCCACTCCGACCAGCGGCGCACCGACACCACCACCACGCTGGCCCCGGGCGCCACCGTCACCGAACGCTGGCTTCCGGTCGAGCGGGTGGGCCTGTACGTGCCGGGCGGTAACGCGGTCTACCCGTCCAGCGTGGTGATGAACGTCGTCCCGGCCCAGATCGCCGGTGTCGACTCGCTGGTGATCGCCAGCCCACCCCAGGCCGCCTTCGGCGGTCTGCCACACCCCACGATCCTGGCCGCGGCCCGGCTGCTCGGCGTCGACGAGGTCTGGGCGGTCGGGGGCGCGCAGGCGGTGGCGTTGCTGGCCTACGGCGGAACCGACACCGACCAGGGCGAGCTGGCGCCGGTCGACATGATCACCGGTCCGGGCAACATCTACGTCACCGCTGCCAAGCGGTTGTGCCGGTCGCAGGTGGGGATCGACGCCGAAGCCGGGCCCACTGAGATCGCCATCCTCGCCGACAACACCGCGAATCCGGCGCACCTGGCCGCGGACCTGATCAGTCAGGCCGAGCACGACGAAATGGCCGCCAGTGTGCTGGTGACCACCAGCCCCGAGTTGGCCGATGCCACCGACCGCGAGGTGACTGCGCAGCTGCAGACCACCGTGCACCGCGAGCGGGTGACCACGGCACTGTCTGGACCGCAGTCGGCGGTCGTGCTGGTCGACGACCTGGACGCCGGCGTGCGCGTGGTGAACGCCTACGCCGCCGAGCACCTGGAGATCCAGACCGCCGACCCCGCGGCCGTGGCAAACCGAATCCGTTCGGCCGGTGCGATTTTCGTCGGTCCGTATGCACCAGTCAGCCTCGGTGACTACTGCGCCGGCTCCAACCACGTGCTGCCCACCGCGGGCAGTGCCCGGCACTCCAGTGGACTGTCGGTGCAGACCTTCCTGCGCGGCATCCACGTCGTCGACTACACCGAGGCCGCACTCAAGGACGTCAGCGGGCACGTGATCGCGCTGGCCGACGCCGAGGATCTTCCCTCGCACGGCGAAGCGGTGCGGCGGAGGTTCGAGCAGTGAGCGGCGCACCGGCCCGGCCGGGCGCTGAGATCACCCTGGCGGATCTGCCGTTGCGCGACGACCTGCGCGGCAAGTCGCCTTATGGTGCACCGCAACTGGAGGTTCCGGTGCGGCTTAACACCAACGAGAATCCGCACCCGCCGAGCGCTGCTCTCATCGACGACGTGGCACGTTCGGTGCGAGAGGCCGCGGCCGAGCTGCACCGCTATCCCGATCGCGATGCGGTGGCGCTGCGGACCGACCTGGCCGCCTATCTGACGACTCAGACCGGCGTCGAGGTGGGGCCGGAGAATGTGTGGGCGGCCAACGGCTCCAATGAGATCCTGCAACAGTTGCTGCAGGCATTCGGCGGCCCGGGCCGCAGCGCCATCGGATTCGTTCCGTCGTATTCGATGCACCCGATCATCTCCGACGGCACCCAGACGCGGTGGCTGGCCGCCAACCGTACCTCGGACTTCGGGCTCGACGTCGGTGTGGCCTGCGCCGCCATCGCCGAGCACCACCCCGACGTGGTGTTCGTCGCGTCCCCGAACAACCCTTCCGGGCAGAGCATTTCGCTCGAGGATCTGCGTGGCCTGCTCGATGCCGCGCCGGGGGTCGTGATCGTCGACGAGGCCTACGGCGAATTCTCGTCGCAGCCCAGCGCGATCGCGCTGATCGACGACTACCCGGCGAAGCTGATCGTCAGCCGCACGATGAGCAAGGCGTTCGCATTCGCCGGCGGCCGGCTCGGCTACCTGATCGCCGCCCCCGCGGTGATCGACGCCATGCTGCTGGTGCGCCTGCCCTATCACCTGTCGGTGGTGACGCAGGCGGCCGCCCGGGCCGCGCTCCGTCACGCCGACGACACCCTGGGCAGCGTCGCACAGTTGATTGCGGAGCGGGAACGCGTCTGTGCGGCGCTGAGCGCCATGGGGTTTCGGGTCATCCCCAGCGACGCCAACTTCGTGCTGTTCGGCCAGTTCGCCGACGCACCGGCTACCTGGCAGCGCTACCTCGACGCCGGCATCCTGATCCGCGACGTCGGTATCCCCGGATATCTGCGAGCCACCACCGGATTGCCGGAGGAGAATGACGCGTTGCTCGCGGCCAGCCAACGACTTGCGGCCACCGAACTGGCCCAAAGATTAGGAGCATCATGACCCGCCGCGCCCGGGTGGAACGCGCCACCCGCGAATCCGACATCACGGTCGAACTCGACCTAGACGGCACCGGCATCGTTGACATCGACACCGGTGTGCCGTTCTTCGACCACATGCTGACCGCACTGGGCAGCCACGCCAGCTTCGATCTGACCGTGCGCGCCCGCGGCGACGTGGAGATCGAGGCCCACCACACCGTGGAGGACACCGCGATCGTGCTCGGGCAGGCACTGGGGGAGGCGCTCGGCGACAAGAAGGGCATTCGCCGATTCGGCGACGCGTTCATCCCGATGGACGAGACTCTGGCCCACGCTGCCGTCGATGTGTCGGGCCGGCCCTACTGCGTGCACACCGGGGAACCGGATCACTTGATGCACACTACGATTGCCGGGACACAGGCGCCCTATCACACCGTGATCAACCGGCACGTGTTCGAGACGCTGGCGTCGAACGCGCGCATCGCGTTGCACGTGCGGGTGCTCTACGGGCGTGACCCGCACCACATCACCGAGGCCCAGTACAAGGCCGTCGCGCGTGCGCTGCGCCAGGCAGTGGAGCTCGATCCCCGCGTGACCGGCGTGCCGTCCACCAAAGGCGCCCTGTGAGCAGTTCAGCCAGGGTGGTGATCCTGGACTACGGTTCTGGGAACCTGCGCTCAGCCCAGCGGGCGCTGCAACGGGTCGGCGCCCAGGTCGAGGTGACCGCCGATGCCGACGCCGCCGCCGGCGCCGACGGACTGCTGGTGCCGGGAGTCGGGGCGTACGCGGCGTGCATGGCCGGACTGCGCAAGGTCAACGGCGACAAGATCATCGCCGAGCGAGTGCAGGCCGGCCGCCCGGTGCTCGGAGTGTGCGTCGGCATGCAGATCCTGTTCGCGCATGGCGTCGAGTTCGGGGTGGACACCGCCGGCTGCGGCCAGTGGCCGGGTGCGGTCACCCGACTGGACGCCCCGGTGATCCCGCACATGGGCTGGAACGTCGTCGATGCCCGACCCGGCAGCACGCTGTTCGCCGGACTGGACGCCGACACCCGGTTCTACTTCGTGCACTCTTATGCCGCACAGCGTTGGGACGGCCGTCCGGAGGCTTTGGTGACCTGGGCTACCCATCAGGTACCGTTCGTGGCGGCTGTCGAGGATGGGCCGTTGGCCGCCACCCAGTTTCACCCCGAAAAGAGTGGGGATGCCGGGGCGACACTGTTGAGCAACTGGGTGGAGGCACTGTGAGTACTGCTGTGAACAAGGCACTGGTTCTGTTGCCCGCCGTCGACGTGGTCGACGGGCGCGCGGTGCGCCTGGTGCAGGGCAAGGCCGGCAGCGAGACCGAGTACGGTTCGGCGCTGGACGCCGCGCTGGGTTGGCAGCGCGACGGCGCGGAATGGATCCACCTGGTCGACCTGGACGCCGCGTTCGGGCGTGGGTCGAACCGCGAGCTGCTCGCCGATGTCGTTGGGCGCCTTGATGTGAAGGTCGAACTGTCCGGTGGCATCCGCGATGACGAGTCGCTGGCGGCGGCGCTGGCCACCGGCTGCGCCCGGGTGAACCTGGGCACGGCTGCCTTGGAAAACCCACAGTGGTGCGCGCGTGCGATCGCTGAACACGGTGAGAAGGTCGCGGTCGGGCTGGACGTGCAGATCGACCCCGATCATCCCGACGGCATCCACCGGCTGCGGGGCCGCGGCTGGGAGACCGACGGCGGTGATCTCTGGCCGGTACTGGAACGTCTTGACGCCGAAGGCTGTTCACGCTACGTGGTCACCGATGTGACCAAGGACGGCACGCTGGGCGGACCCAACTTGGAGCTGCTCGGCGCAGTCGCCGACCGCACAGACGCTCCGGTGATCGCGTCTGGGGGAGTGTCGAGTCTGGAAGACCTGAGGGCGATCGCCACGCTGGTCGGCCGCGGCGTGGAGGGCGCGATCGTCGGCAAAGCCCTCTACGCCGGCCGGTTCACTCTGCCCGAGGCGCTGTCCACGGTGCAGGAGTAGCCCGACATGGCGCTGGACACCGCGGATCTGGATGCGCTGGTCGCAGCGGCATCAGAGATCCTCGATGTCGCCGCCGAGCCCTTCCTGGCCGGCCACCGGGCCGACTCCGCGGTCCGCAAGGGCGCCAACGACTTCGCCACCGAGGTCGACCTCGCCTTGGAACGCCAGATCACCGAGGCGTTGGTGGCGGCCACCGGAATCGGGGTGCACGGCGAGGAATTCGGTGGGCCGCCGATCGATTCGCCGATGGTGTGGGTGCTGGATCCCATCGACGGGACCTTCAACTACGCCGCGGGATCGCCGATGTCCGCGATCCTGCTGGGGCTGCTGCGCGACGGCGAGCCGGTCGCGGGATTGACCTGGCTGCCGTTCGCCGACCAGCGCTACACCGCGGTCGCAGGCGGCCCGCTGATGCGCAACGGGGTGACGCAGCCGAAACTGAAACCCGTCGACCTGGCCGACTCGTTGGTCGGCATCGGCACCTTCAACGTCGAGTGGCGGGGCCGGTTCCCCGGCCGCTACCGGCTTGCGGTGCTCGAAGGCCTGACCCGGGTGACCTCGCGGACCAGGATGCACGGCGCCACCGGAATCGACCTGGCCTACGTCGCCGATGGAACTCTCGGTGGTGCGATCAGCTTCGGTGACCACATCTGGGACCACGCCGCGGGCGTGGCCATGGTGCGGGCGGCCGGCGGTGTCGTCACCGACCTGGCCGGCGCACCGTGGACGTCCCAGTCGGACTCGGCGCTGGTCGCCGCGCCGGGGGCGCACGATCAGATTCTCGACATCCTCAAGCGAGTCGGCGCACCGGGGGACTACTGACATGGAACAACAACGCAGCGGTTCAGCGAGGCTCGACGCAGGAGAGGCGAAGCTGGGACCGATGCATAAGCACAGTGATGTGGCGGTACGGGTCATTCCGTGTCTGGACGTCGACGGCGGCCGGGTCGTCAAGGGCGTCAACTTCGCGAACCTGCGCGATGCCGGCGACCCGGTCGAACTGGCCGCGGCCTATGACGCCGAGGGCGCCGACGAGCTGACCTTCCTCGACGTGACGGCGTCGTCGTCGGGCCGGGCCACCATGCTCGAAGTCGTCGCGCGCACCGCCGATCAGGTGTTCATCCCGCTCACCGTCGGCGGCGGAGTGCGCACGGTCGCCGACGTCGACGTGTTGCTGCGGGCCGGCGCGGACAAGGTGTCGGTGAACACCGCCGCGATAGCCCGCCCGGAACTGTTGGCGGAGTTGTCCCGCCAATTCGGCTCCCAGTGCATCGTGCTGTCGGTGGACGCCCGCACCGTCCCGGCCGGTTCGCCGCCTACCGCGTCCGGATGGGAGGTCACCACCCACGGCGGCCGGCAGGGCACCGGTATCGATGCGGTCGAATGGGCAGTCCGCGGAGTGGAGCTCGGCGTCGGGGAGATCCTGCTGAACTCGATGGATGCCGACGGCACCAAAGCCGGATTCGACCTGTCAATGCTGCGCGCGGTCCGGGCCGCGGTGAGCGTACCGGTGATCGCCAGTGGGGGAGCCGGTGCGGCGGAGCATTTCGCCCCGGCGGTCGCCGCGGGTGCCGATGCGGTTCTGGCGGCCAGCGTGTTTCACTTCCGGGAACTGACCATCGGCCAGGTCAAAGCGGCGATGGCGGCGGAGGGGATCACAGTGAGATGAGTGCGATGAGCGGATTGGATCCGGCGATCGCGGCCCGGCTCAAGCGAAACGCCGAGGGGTTGATCGCAGCAGTGGTTCAAGAGCGGGGCAGCGGCGACGTGCTCATGGTCGCCTGGATGGACGATGACGCTTTGGCGCGCACTCTGGCAACCCGTGAGGCGACGTATTTTTCGCGATCACGAAACGAGCAGTGGATCAAGGGCGCGACCTCCGGCCACACCCAGCATGTGCATTCGGTGCGGCTGGACTGCGACGGTGACACGGTGCTGCTGACGGTCGATCAGACCGGCGGGGCCTGTCATACCGGTGATCACAGCTGTTTCGATGCGGACGTGTTGCTCGGTCCCGCAGATTGATTCGCTGATAGCGGCGGAGCGGTATGCTGGCGGACTGTGAACTCCGACGAGCCTGATGACTGGTACCGGTTGGAGCACGAGCAGCGCTCCAGGGGTTTGGAGCTGGAGCGGCTGTCGCTTCAGATCGATTCGCACTACGCGCAAGGCACCGTCAGTGACATCGAGGCGCATATGCCGCGCGATGGATCGCGGATAGTCGCGCTGACAAACCAGCTCAGTGAATCGCAAGCGAACCTGGAATCCGCCTCTGCGAAGTTCAACGCATTGGCCTCAGCGATTCCGGGCGACATTGTCGATCTAAGTGATCGACTGTCCGGAATCCTCAACGGCGCGGTTGCCGAAGCAGACGATATTCGCGCGGAGGCGCAACGCTTTGCCGACGAATTGCGGGCCGCTGCCGAGAATGAGGCGGCGGCGGTCCTTGCCGACGCTGAGGCGCAGCGCCGCGAGGCGGCTGAGCTGCGGGCCGAGCTGGAAACCCAGCACAAACACCTGCGGGCGCAGGCCGCGCACCTGCGGCGGCAGGCCGTGCTGAGCGCGGCCGAAATCATGAAGGAGGCCGAGAGTCACGCCTCGGCGATATTGACCGAAATGAACCAAGCGATCACCAGCCACGTCGCAGACGCCCAACGCCGCCTGGCCGAACTCATCGATGCGCGCGCGAAAATCGTCGACCAGATAGAACGCTCGACCACCCAAGCTCATCGGCCGACGCAAGTTAATCCCGAAACTCACGTTAATACTTCGCATCAGGCTGATCGGGAATCTGCATTGTCAGCCAGAGGAACCTGGTTTCGCGAAAATCGCCCGCGCTGAGCCCGCTTTTCTCCATTAGGTTCCTCGGTGACACCTCCGCGCACGTCTGCTACGCTTCGTCGCGCGGCGGCTTGATCGCAACGGCCGACATGCCTTTATTAGCATTTTTACCTGGTCGAATGCCTGGCATCGTCGGGCCGAAGGGCAGGCCCCGCCGTGAGGAGGAGTCGATCCGGTGATGCTGAATATTCCGGCTTTTGAAACGCAGATACGCGGTTTCGATCGCAATGAGGTTGCCGATTACATTGCGCGTCTCCACCATGAAATTGAAATCCTGCAGGACCACGCGAAATCCCTGAATGCGGTCAAGGCGCAGGCTGGGTCTGACTGCGAACAACTCATGGCCGAGGTAACGCGGCTGCAGAATGACCTCGTGCGGAGGACCGCCGACGCCGATACGAAACGACGCGAACTCATTGCCGAATTGGCGCAGCTGCGTGGGCAGTTCGAGCAAGCCACCGAGCCGGTCGACGCCGTAGCCGGGATGTCCGAACGCATCGCGCGAATGCTGCGTATCGCCTCCGAGGAGGCGCGGCGCACCCAGGATTTGGCTCGGCGGGAGGCGGAATCGCTGACCGAGGAACTGCGCGAACAGTTGGTGGCGGCCAAATATCACCGGGACGCCACCAACCACGCGATGGCCGAGTTGCACGCCGCCGCCAACGCTCGCCGGGCGAAGATCCTGGAAATGACGACCGCCGAGGCGGACGAGATCCTCCGGCTGGCGCACGAAGAACGCGACCGGATCGCTCAGGAGACCGAAGCCGCCGAACGTAGCCGGCGCGCGGTGTACCGGCGCCTGGCCGAGGAGGATGAACGAACCCGCCTGGCGGCCCAGGAAGCCCTGGACGAGCAGGTCAAGCTGGCCTGGGAAGAGGACGAACGCAATCGCCGGGAATCGCAGCACTGGCTGGACCAGCAGCTCAAGGCGGCGTGGGAGCGGGCCGAGGCCACCATCGACGAGCTCGACAAAGCGGCGCGTTCCGAGGCTGCAGTACGGATCGCCACCGCCGAGCGCGAGGCCGGAATGCTCGGCGAACGCGCCCAGCGGGAAGTGAGTCTGCTGAAGCGCGAACGCGGCGGGATCGTCGCCGACCTCGATGAAATCAGGAACTGGATCGACACCGCCGTCGGCGACGACGCCGCGGGCTAGACGAGCGAATACAGCTGTCGACGCCGGGAACCAACCGCATATCCGGTCGACCGGCAAAGGAGTCCTTGTTTCGCGAAAACCGTCCGCGATCAAGGGGACGTTTACCCATTGTGAGACCGGTGACATGGACTGGCAGGTCTGATACGCTCCGTCGCACGGTGACTTTGAGTGAGCATGCCCATTTGGCTTCGCGCACAAGCCAACTCGGTTGAACGCTGGTTGCCCATCGAACCGAAGACCGAAACTGTCAGGTGCTTAGGAGTACGCCGGTGGCGCTAGAGATTCCCGAATTCGAAACGCAGATGCGCGGTTTCGATCGCAACGAGGTCTCCGATTACATCGCGCGTCTACACCACGAAATCGATATCCTGCAGGACCGCAACAAATCCCTCGAAGCGACCAAATCGCAAACGCTCCTCGACCGCGAACAGCTCGCCGCCGAGGTCACCCGGTTGCAGAACGACGTCGTGCGGATGACCGCCGAAGCGGAATCGGAGCGCCAACGCCTCACCGCCGAGCTGGCCCAACTGCGAACGCAGTTCGAGCAGGTCACCGGACCGGTGGACTCCGTCGAGGGCATGTCCGACCGCATTGCGCGGATGATGCGCATCGCCTCCGAGGAGGCGCGGCGGACCAAGGAACTGGCACGCCAGGACGCCGAAGCGCTGACCGGGGAACTGCGTGAGCAGTTGGAAGCGGCCAAACACGACCGAGCCGCGGCCAGTGAGGCGCTCGCCGAGTTCCAGGCATCCACCAACGCCCGCCGGACGAAGATCCTCGAAGCCGCCACCCAGGAGGCCGAGCAGATCCTGCGCATCGCGCACGAGGAGCGCAGCCGCATCGCCCAGGAGATCGAGGAGGCCGAACGCAGCCGCCGCGAGCTGTACCAGCGCCTGGCCGAAGAGGACGAGCGCAACCGCCGCGCGGCCCAGGAATCCCTGGACGAACAGATCAAGCTGGCCTGGGAAGAGGACGAACGCAACCGTCGGGAGGCCCAGCACCGCCTGGACCAGAAGATGAAGACGGCGTGGGAGCAGGCCGAGGCCAACATCGCCAAGCTCGACAAGGAAGCCCGCCTGGAGGCCTCCTCATTGATCGCCAGCACCAAGCGCGAAGCCAAGGTGCTCACCGAGCGCACGCAGGCCGAAGTGGATCTGCTGAAGCGCGAGCGGGCCGGAATCGTCACCCACCTCAGCGAGATCAGAAACTGGATCGACACCGCCGTCGGCGACAGCCCGAAACTGGCCGACCCTTCCGACCCGCCCGCTGCTGAGGAGGCGGAAACGTCCGAAGCGGAGCAGGACGCCGGCTAGGGGCGTCCGATGACTCCTTGCTGGCTGTAGGCGACCGCCAGGCTAATCATTTCCGGTGCTCGAAGCCGAGTCGTGATAGCGTCCGCGGATGCCTGACCTGCCCTACTTCGACTTGCTGATTGATGACCGCTCAAACCGTGGCAAATTCGGCCAACTGTGGGAAGACCAGGTGCACTGGGGCTATTGGGAGAGCCCCAAGGTCGCTGACGGCACCCTGACCGACTACGTCGCCGCCATGGAGCAGATGAACGGCGTGCTGTTCGCGGCCGGAAAGGTTGCCGACGGACAAAGGTTGCTGGATGTCGGCTGCGGATTCGGCGGAACCATCCGCCAGATCAACGCCACGCATTCCGACATGGATCTCACGGGCCTGAACATCGACCCGCGCCAGCTCGCAATCGCCGAGGCTGAGAGCAAGCCTTCCCGCGGCAACGCAATTTCCTGGGTTGAAGCCGACGCCTGTCAGTTGCCGTTCGAGGACAGCTCCTTCGACCGCGTCCTGGCTGTCGAGTGCATTTTCCACTTTGCGTCCCGCGCGCGTTTCCTGACGGAAGCTTCGCGGGTGCTGAAACCGGGTGGCTACCTGGCGGTTTCCGACTTTGTGCCGATCATGATGGTGTTCGGCAAGACGCCGATCTGGATGGCGATCCGCACCCGGATCGCGAAATCCTACGGAACGCTCGGGAATGTCCCCCTTCGCTCCTACAAGAGCATGGGCTCACGTGCGGGACTGCAACTGGAAACCAAGCGCAACATCCGGAAGCACACCATGCCTACGTACCCATTCCTGCTCAAATACTTGCGCGCTCAAGAGTCAGCGCATACCCGGAAGACAATGATCGTCGGTACCCGATGGATGAAGTGGTTGTCCAAGCTCGGCCTTCTTCAGTACCGCGTTTACACGTTCCACAAGCCCGCCTGACCGCTCCGCCCGAAAAGCCAGGCGCTTAGGCCGATGACCGCGCCCGCAACACCTCCAGCGCCTTGTCGGCGTGGGTGTCCATCGAGAACTCGCTGGCGATCACGTCCAATACGGTGCGGTCGGTGTCGATGACGAACGTGGTCCGCTTCACCGGGATCAGCTTGCCCAGCAGGCCGCGCTTGACCCCGAACTGGGTGGCCACCGTGCCCTCGGTGTCGGACAGCAGGGGATAGTCGAAGCCCTGCTGATCGGCGAATTTGGCCTGCTTGGCCACCGCATCGGCGCTGATGCCGACCCGGGTGGCCCCGACGGCGGCGAACTCGCCGGCCAGGTCGCGGAAGTGACAGGCTTCCTTGGTGCACCCCGGCGTCATGGCGGCTGGGTAGAAGAACAGCACCACCGGCCCGTCGGCCAGCAGGTCGCTGAGTTTGCGCGGCGCCCCGGTCTGGTCGGGGAGCTCGAAGTCGGCCACGGTGTCACCGGTTTTCATGGCGGTCACGCTACTCCGGGTGCGACCGCGGCGGCGGCGATAGTGGTGGGCGCGCTCGGGTCTGGGAAGATGGCCGCGTGCAAACCACGAGCACTTCTAGCGCCGGCGTCACGTCCCGGGCAGACTTCCGGGCGCTGGCGGCTGAGCACCGGGTGGTCCCGGTGACCCGCAAGGTGCTGGCCGACGCCGAAACGCCGCTGTCGGCATACCGCAAGCTGGCGGCCAACCGGCCCGGCACCTTCCTGCTGGAGTCGGCCGAAAACGGCCGGTCGTGGTCGCGGTGGTCGTTCATCGGGGCGGGCACCACCTCGGCGCTGACCGTGCGAGACGGCGAAGCGGTGTGGCTGGGCGCTGCACCGCAGGGCGCACCCACCGGCGGAGACCCGTTGCAGGCGCTGCGCCAGACGTTGACGCTGCTGGAGACGGCCGCCATTCCCGGGCTGCCACCGCTGTCGAGCGGCCTGGTGGGCTTCTTCACCTACGATCTGGTGCGCCGTCTGGAGCGGCTGCCCCAGCTGGCTGTCGACGACCTGCAACTGCCCGACATGCTGCTGCTGCTGGCCACCGACATGGCCGCCGTCGACCACCACGAGGGCACCATCACCCTGATCGCCAACGCGGTCAACTGGAACGGCACCGACGAGCACGTCGATGAGGCCTACGACGACGCGATCGCCCGCCTCGATGTGATGGCCGCGGCGCTGAGTCAGCCGCTGGAGTCCAGCGTCGCCACCTTCGACCGACCCGAACCGGTCTACCGCGGCCAGCGCACCCCCGAGGAGTACGGGGCGATCGTCGAGCGGCTGGTCGGCGAGATCGAGGCGGGCGAGGCGTTTCAGGTGGTTCCCTCGCAGCGTTTCGAGATGACGACGCCGGCAGACCCTCTCGATGTCTACCGGATGCTGCGGGTGTCCAATCCGAGCCCGTACATGTACCTGCTGCAAGTGCCCGACGATGACGGGGGACTGGCCTTTTCGATCGTGGGTTCCAGCCCCGAGGCGCTGGTGACCGTGCAGGACGGCCGCGCGACCACCCACCCGATCGCCGGAACCCGGTGGCGCGGGGCCACCGAGGACGAAGACCAGCTACTGGCCAAAGATCTTTTGCACGACGAGAAGGAACTCGCCGAACACCTGATGCTGGTCGATCTGGGCCGTAACGACCTAGGGCGGGTATGTGTTCCGGGCACGGTGCGGGTGTCCGACTACAGCCACATCGAGCGCTACAGCCACGTCATGCACCTGGTGTCCACCGTCGCCGGAGAGCTCGCTGAGGATCGCACGGCGCTGGACGCGGTGACGGCGTGCTTCCCTGCGGGCACCTTGTCCGGGGCGCCCAAGGTGCGCGCGATGGAACTGATCGAGGAGGTCGAAAAGACCCGGCGTGGCCTCTACGGCGGCGTCGTCGGTTATCTGGACTTCGCCGGCAATGCCGACTTCGCGATCGCGATCCGCACGGCGCTGATGCGTGACGGGACCGCCTACGTACAGGCGGGTGGCGGAGTGGTGGCCGACTCCAACGGCCCTTACGAATACACCGAGGCATCCAACAAGGCCCGGGCAGTGCTGGCCGCAATCGCCGCCGC
This sequence comes from Mycolicibacter heraklionensis, assembly GCF_019645815.1. NCBI lineage: Bacteria > Bacillati > Actinomycetota > Actinomycetes > Mycobacteriales > Mycobacteriaceae > Mycobacterium > Mycobacterium heraklionense. Next base: position 2,556,788 of record NZ_CP080997.1, on the reverse strand, counting down.
CGAGACCCTGGCGGCGCCCGGGACCGATGGCTGACGGCCGCGAACGCAACGACACCCGTGCGCTACGCGGGGCACAACTGCTGCTGGTGGCAGCCGCCGGTGGGCTCTGGGGCGCCGCACGGCTGCCGTGGGTGCTGATCCGCTCGTTCGACGGACTCGGGCAGCCCAAGCAGATCACCGTCACCGGAGCTTCCTGGTCGACAGCGCTGCTGCCGCTGGCGCTGCTGTGCCTGGCTGCCGCGGTCGCCGCGATGGCGGTGCGCGGATGGCAGCTGCGGGTGCTGGCGGTGGTGCTGGCCGCGGTCAGTCTGGCGTGCGGATATCTGGCCATCAGCATGTGGGTGGCCCGCGACATCACCCTGCGGGCCCTGGACATCGCCGAGATTCCGCTGACCTCGCTGCTGGGCACCGACCGCCGTCTCACCGGCGCGGTGTTGAGCCTGGTGGCAGCCCTGGGTGTGCTGGCCGCGGCGGTGCTGTTGATGCGCGTCGCCGCACACAGCGCCGGCCGCGTCACCAGATACTCGGCGCCTGCGGAGCGCCGTGCGGCTGCGCGTGATCTCGAGGCAGGCAAGCCCGCCGACCCGGATGGCCCGCAGGTGTCGGAACGCATGATGTGGGACGCGCTCGACGAGGGGCGCGACCCCACCGGGGATCCCGATGACCGAGCACCCGGCCCCGACGTCGAGGGCCGGTGACACCGCGGGCTGCGACGGTCGTTACCCTTCGATAAAGGTCTTCGACGTAAGGTCCACCGGACGCGGGAGAGGAAGCGGCAGTCATGACTTCGGCATCCGTTCTCGACTCCATCATCGAAGGAGTCTGCGCCGACCTTGCCGCGCGAGAGGCCCTCGTCCCCTTGGCGGAAGTCAAGGCGGCGGCCGAGGCCATGCCTCCGCCACGGGATGTGATGGCGGCGCTGCGTGAGCCCGGCATCGCGGTCATCGCTGAGGTGAAGCGGGCGAGCCCGTCGAAAGGCCAACTGGCGCCCATCGCCGACCCGGCAGAGCTCGCCAGCTCCTACGCGGACGGCGGGGCCCGCGCGATCAGCGTGCTGACCGAGCAGCGGCGTTTCAACGGCTCGCTGGCCGACTTGGACGCGGTACGCGCAGCGGTCTCGGTTCCGGTGCTGCGCAAGGACTTCATCGTGCGGCCGTACCAGATTCACGAGGCCCGCGCCCACGGCGCGGACATGCTGCTGCTGATCGTGGCGGCGCTCGAACAACAGGCCCTGGAGTCGATGCTGGACCGTACCGAGTCGCTCGGCATGACCGCACTGGTCGAGGTGCACACCGAAGAAGAGGCCGACCGTGCATTGACCGCCGGCGCCAAGGTGATCGGCGTCAATGCGCGTGACCTGACCACCCTGGAGGTCGACCGCGACTGCTTCGCGCGGATCGCGCCCGGACTGCCCACCGAGGTGGTCAAGATCGCCGAGTCCGGGGTGCGGGGCACCGCCGACCTGTTGGCCTACGCCGGCGCCGGCGCGGACGCCGTCCTGGTCGGCGAGGGACTGGTCACCAGTGGCGACCCGCGAGCGGCCGTTGCCGATTTGGTCAGTGCGGGTAAGCATCCGTCCTGCCCGAAATCGGCTCGCTAAATGTCAGACATTTCGCACCCGAGCCTTCCGCGTGCCAGCGCCGGAGTGGCCGAGCCGACCGCGCATGATCCGGATGCCCGCGGGCACTTCGGTGTCTACGGCGGCCGCTACGTCGCCGAAGCGCTGATGGCGGTCATCGAAGAGGTCACCGCCGCCTACGACAAGGTGCGCAACGACCGTGAGTTCCTCGACACCCTCGACGACTTGCAGACGCACTACACCGGCCGGCCCTCACCACTGTATGAGGCCGAGCGCCTGACCGCGCACGCCGGCGGCGCCCGCATCTTCTTGAAGCGAGAGGACCTGAACCACACCGGTTCCCACAAGATCAACAATGTGCTCGGCCAGGCACTGCTGGCGCGACACATGGGCAAAACCCGGGTGATCGCCGAGACCGGCGCCGGCCAGCACGGGGTCGCCACCGCGACCGCGTGCGCCCTGCTCGGCCTGGAATGCGTGATCTACATGGGCGCCGTCGACACTCGCCGTCAGGCCCTCAACGTGGCCCGGATGCGGCTGCTGGGCGCCGAGGTGGTCTCGGTCGAATCCGGTTCGCAGACCCTCAAGGACGCCATCAACGAAGCCTTCCGGGACTGGGTCACCAACGCCGACCACACCTATTACTGCTTCGGCACCGCGGCCGGTCCACACCCGTTCCCGACCATGGTGCGCGACTTCCAGCGGATCGTCGGCCTGGAGACGCGCGTCCAGATTCAGCAGATGGCGGGCCGGCTGCCCGACGCCGTGGTGGCGTGTGTGGGCGGGGGATCGAACGCCATCGGCATCTTCCACGCGTTCCTCGACGATCCGACGGTGCGGCTGATCGGTTTCGAAGCCGGCGGCGACGGCGTCGACACCGGCCGGCACGCCGCGACATTCGCCGGTGGCTCCCCGGGTGCTTTCCAGGGGTCGTTCTCCTACCTGCTGCAAGACGACGACGGTCAGACCATCGAGTCGCACTCGATCTCGGCCGGTCTGGACTACCCGGGTGTGGGACCGGAGCACGCCTGGCTGCGTGAGACCGGGCGCGCGGAATACCGGCCGATCACCGACACCGAGGCGATGGATGCCTTCGGAATCCTTTGCCGCACCGAGGGAATCATTCCGGCGATCGAATCGGCGCACGCGGTGGCCGGAGCACTCAAGCTGGCGACCGAGCTGGGACCCGGCAAGGTCATCGTGGTCAACGTGTCGGGTCGCGGCGACAAAGACGTGGAGACCGCGGCCAAGTGGTTCGGTCTGTTCGACGAGGCAGGAGACGCGTCGTGACCGACCACGCCGGCGACCGGCTGGCCCCGCTGTTCGCCGCGTGCCGTGCCGAGGGCCGCGCTGCGCTGATCGGTTATCTGCCGACCGGCTACCCGGATGTGCCGGGCTCTATCGCCGCGCTGACTGCCCTGGTCGAATCCGGTTGTGACCTCATCGAAGTCGGCGTGCCCTATTCCGATCCGGGAATGGACGGCCCGACCATCGCACGCGCCACCGAGACCGCCCTGCGGGGCGGGGTGCGGGTGCGCGACACACTGACCGCGGTCGAGGCGATCGCAGGCGCCGGTGGACGCGCCGTGGTGATGACCTACTGGAATCCCGTGCTGCGCTACGGCGTCGACGCGTTCGCCCGCGACCTGGCGTCAGCCGGCGGACTGGGTCTGATCACCCCCGACCTGATCGTCGACGAAGCCGACGACTGGATGGCCGCATCCGAGCAGCACGCGCTGGATCGGATCTTCCTGGTGGCCCCTTCCTCGACGCCGCAGCGACTGTCCGAAACCGTCAAAGCGACCCGCGGATTTGTCTACGCCGCTTCCACGATGGGCGTCACCGGCGCCCGAAACACGGTGTCGAACACGGCGCCGGAACTGGTGGCCAGGGTGCGCGAAGTCTCCGACATCCCCGTCGGCGTGGGACTGGGCGTGCGCTCGGGCGCACAGGCCGCCGAAATCGGTGCCTATACCGACGGTGTCATCGTGGGTTCCGCGCTGGTCACCGCGCTCACCGATGGCCTGGATGAGCTGCGGTCGTTGACGCAAGAGCTTGCTTCCGGTGTACGTCAAAAGGTTTCAACGCAATGACGTTGGATTGGCTCACCTACTTTCCCAGTCCTGCGCGAGGGGTCTGGCACCTCGGACCGGTGCCGATCCGGGCCTACGCGCTGTGCATCATCATCGGCATCGTCGTAGCCCTGCTGCTCGGTGATCGGCGGTGGCGGGCCCGTGGCGGAGAGCCGGGTGTCATCTATGACATCGCGCTGTGGGCGGTGCCGTTCGGGCTGATCGGTGGTCGGCTGTATCACCTGATGACCGACTGGCGGACCTACTTCGGCGAGGGCGGCGTCGGATGGGAAGCGACGCCGCGGATCTGGGACGGCGGTCTGGGGATCTGGGGTGCGGTGGCACTCGGTGGAGTCGGCGCGTGGATCGGCTGCCGCCGCCGTGGGATCTCCCTGCCGGCGTTCGGCGACGCGGTCGCGCCAGGGATTGTGTTGGCCCAGGCGATCGGGCGCATCGGGAACTACTTCAATCAGGAGCTCTACGGCAGAGAGACGACGCTGCCGTGGGGCCTGGAGATCTTCTGGCGAGAAGACGCCGCCGGGGTCCGCGATCCACACCTGCTCGACGGCGTGTCGACCGGGGAGCTGTACAAGATCGTTCAGCCCACGTTCTTGTACGAGTTGTTGTGGAACCTCGTGGTGTTCCTCGTGTTGATCTATGCCGACCGACGGTTCCGCATGGGGCACGGACGGTTGTTCGCGCTCTACGTCGCCGGCTACTGCATCGGCCGGTTCGGTATCGAGTTGCTCCGTGACGACGCGGCCACCCATATCGCCGGCATCCGGGTCAACTCGTTCACCTCGACGTTCGTCTTCATCGGTGCGGTGGTGTACATCCTGCTCGCGGCCAAGGGGCGGGAAGATCCCGAAGCCATCCGTCGGGCATGGCAACCCGAGGACACCGCCGAGCCTGACGCTGCCGAATCGGCAGAGCCCGAAGCGGAGCCGCACGAAGAGCCCGACGAGAAGGAGTTGGTGGCCGCAGGCGTCGCCAACGGTGTCGGGTCCGTGGTTCGGGTGCCGAAAAGGCTTACCGGCGAAGCCGAATCGGCAGAGAACGAGACCGACGACGAATCCGAGACTTCCGAAGAGGAAGAGCCGGAAGCCGTGCCCGCCGAGTCGGACGTCGACGGGGACACCGAAGCCGACGAGGAAACCGCCACCGAGGACACCGGTGACGCCGAGGAGGCCGAGGAGGCCGAGGACGCTGAGGCCTCCGAGGAGCCCGAGGTAGTCCAGGCGGACGCCGCAGAGGCCGAGCCGGAAGCGGCTGGGGATGCCGACGAAGACGAAGCGGCTGAACCCGAACCGGACGCCGACGCCTCAGCCGACGGCGAACTCCCCGACGAGCCCGTTGACGAGCCCGTTGACGACGTCGCCGACGAGCCCGAAGCCGTCGAAGCCGAATCAGACGAAGCCGAAGCCGAATCGGGCGAGGCCGATGAGTCAACCGACGCGGACGCCTCGGACGAAGCTGACCAGCGCTGATCGCGGGCCACGCGCCCTATCTGACATTTCTGGCATGCTGCAGACATGACCGTTCCGTCGTGGCCCCCCGCGGGGCCGCAGGGCGGGGGACAGCCCTACCCGCCACCGCCGGGCTATCCGGGCTTTTATCCGGGCTACCCGGACATCTGGGCGCCCTACGGCCGTCATCCGAGGACTGGGCAGCCCTATTCGCCGAAGTCGAAAGTCACCGCCGCGCTGCTACAGCTGTTGGGGTTCTTCGGTTTTCTCGGGTTCGGTCGCATGTACCTGGGCCAGACCGGCCTGGGCTTGCTGCAGCTGTCGATCGGTGTGTTGGCCACCATCACCACATATGGGCTTGGGATCGTCGTGCCGTTCGTCTGGGGTGTCGTCGACGCGATCCTGATGCTGACCGGGCGGGTGCACGACAAGCAGGGTCGACCGCTGCGCGACGTCACCTGATCGGCCGCCGCACCCGTGCGTCACACGGTTTTTCGCTTGCGGCAACCATTCCTGAGGAAGGCAGCTCAGCCGGCCCGACTATGCTGGCGCCGTGAATAGACGCGGAAAGATCGTCTGCACTCTTGGTCCTGCGACCCACTCCGCGGAGATGGTCCGGGCATTGGTCGACGCGGGCATGGACGTGGCCCGCCTGAACTTCAGCCACGGTGCTCACGAAGACCACCAGGCGTCCTACGAGTGGGTGCGCAGCGCCTCGGACGCCACCGGGCGAGCAGTCGGTGTGCTCGCCGACCTTCAAGGCCCCAAGATCCGATTGGGGCGTTTCGCCGACGGCCCCACCTACTGGGCGAACGGCGAAACGGTGCGTATCACCGTCGAGGACTGCCCCGGCGACCACGACCGGGTGTCGACCACCTACAAGCAGCTGGCTGCCGATGCCGCCCCGGGCGACCGGGTGCTGGTCGACGACGGCAAGGTCGGGCTGGTCGTGGAGCACATCGACGGCAACGACGTGGTCTGCACGGTCACCGAGGGTGGTCCCGTCAGCAACCACAAGGGCATGTCGCTGCCGGGCATGAACGTCTCCGCGCCGGCGCTGTCGGAGAAGGACATCGACGACCTGGAGTTCGCGCTGAAGCTCGGCGTCGACATCGTGGCGCTGTCGTTCGTGCGCTCACCGTCGGACGTGGAACTGGTGCACGAGGTGATGGACCGGGTCGGCCGCCGCGTTCCGGTGATCGCCAAAATGGAGAAGCCGGAAGCCATCGAGAATCTCGAGGCGGTGGTCCTGGCCTTCGACGCGGTCATGGTGGCCCGAGGTGACCTGGGCGTGGAGCTGGCACTCGAAGAGGTGCCGCTGGTGCAGAAGCGCGTCATCCAAGTGGCACGCGAGAACGCGCGCCCGGTGATCGTGGCGACCCAGATGCTGGAGTCGATGATCGAAAACTTCCGGCCCACCCGGGCCGAGGCCTCCGACGTGGCCAACGCAGTGCTCGACGGCGCCGACGCGGTGATGCTGTCCGGGGAGACCGCGGTGGGCAAACACGCCCTCGACGCCGTGCGGACCATGAGCCGGATCATCTGTGCGGTGGAGCAGAACTCCACTGCGGCACCGCCGTTGACGCACATTCCGCGTACCAAGCGCGGCGTTATCTCGTTTGCCGCGCGGGAGATCGGCGAGCGCCTGGACGCCAAGGCGCTGGTGGCGTTCACCCAGTCGGGGGACACCGTGCGCCGGCTGGCCCGCCTGCACACTCCGCTGCCGCTGTTGGCGTTCACCGCGCTGCCCGAGATCCGCAGCCAGTTGGCGATGACCTGGGGCACCGAGACATTCATCGTCCCGCAGGCACACACGACCGACGGCATGATCCGCCAGGTGGACAAGGCCCTGCTGGATCTGGGTCGCTACGAGCGCGGTGATCTGATGGTCATCGTCGCAGGCGCGCCGCCGGGAACCGAGGGCTCGACCAACATGATTCACGTGCACCGGATCGGGGAGGACGACATCTAGTGTCGTCCGAGCCGAACACGGATCTCGAGGAGCTGCTGGCCGTACTGGATCTCACGGGTGTCGACGACGACGTCTTCGTCGGATCGCACCCGAGCAAGACACCGTTGCGCACCTTCGGCGGTCAATTGATGGCACAGTCGTTCGTCGCGGCCAGCCGCACAGTGGCCGAGCACCTGCCGCCCGGTGCGCTGTCGGTCCATTTCATCAATGGTGGTGATCCGGCCCGCGACATCGAATTCCGGGTGCACCGGCTACGCGACGAACGCCGGTTCGCCAATCGCCGCGTCGACGCGATGCAGGGCGACACTTTGATCGCCACCTCAATGGTTTCCTACCTCTCCGGGGGGAGCGGACTCGAGCACAGCGTGGAGGCGCCCGCGGTCGCCGAGCCGGAGACGCTGCCCAGGCTGCGCGAACTACTCAGTGGCTACGAGGAAGTCGTCCCGGGTTTCGTGAAGGCGCCCCACCCGATCGAGTGGCGCTATACCAACGACCCGGCCTGGGTGATGCGCGATAAGGGCGGACAGCTCGGCCACAATCGGGTTTGGGTCAAGGCCGACGGAGTGATCCCCGAGGACCAGCTGCTGCACACCGCGATGATGGTCTATTCGTCGGACACCACGGTGCTCGATTCGATCATCACCACCCACGGGCTGTCGTGGGGCTTCGACCGGATCTTCGCGGCCAGCGCCAACCACACGGTGTGGTTTCACCGGCCGGTACGGTTCGACGACTGGGTGCTGTATGCGACGTCGTCACCGGTGGCAACGGACTCCCGCGGATTGGGCACCGGACACTTCTTCGACCGATCCGGGCAACTGCTGGCCACCGTCACACAGGAAGGCGTGCTGAAGTACTTCCCCAGCTCTAAGCGCTAGGCCGGCATCAGCGCGGTGTCCGATTCCTCCTGCACCATCGGGGCGTCGGCACCGCTGCCGAAGGTGTTCTCGAAGTGCTCACGGAATCGTTCGGTGCACTGCTGCTGGGCGTCGGTGTCCGAGCCGGCCTTCGTCATGCACGCCACGTAGTCGCCGCCGCCGGCGGTCCGCCAGATTCCGACATAGACGAAGATGCAGCCGATACCGGCGATCACCGCAAGCGCGCCCAAGACGATCCCGGCGAGTGCGACGCCGCCGTTGTCGGCTTCCCCGCGCTTGGCTCGGCCGCGCCCGATGAATCCGAGCACGATGGCCGCCAGGCCCAGTCCGACGCCACCGACCACCGACAGCGCGGTCACAATGCCGGCGATCGCCACGATCAGGGCCGCGATGCCCGCACCGTTCTTGAGTATCGGAGCCGCCCCGGGCGGGGGATAGCCGGGGTATTGCCCGGGCGCCGGATACGGGTACGGATAGCCCGGCGGAGGGTAGCTACCGCCGGGCGACGGCCAGGACGGCTGAGACTCGGGCGACAGCGAGGGCATGCCGGACTCGGGCATTGAGCAGACTCCACATCAGAGCTTTAGGCAGGTGTGAAAACGGATCAGGACTCAAGGGTACCCGCGACAGCGCCTAGGGGGCCGCCGCACGTTAGGCGCAGGCTATCCGGCCGACAGCGCGGTGGCGACCTCGCGGGATGCGCTCCGAATCTTGAGCGCGGTGGCGATCTCGACGACGCCGATGACGATCAGCCAGCTGCCGACGACGACCGCCAGCACCCACAGCGACGCGAACGGCGATGCCAACGTCACCAGACCGGCCAGCAGACTGATGACGCCCATGAAGATCTGCCAACCCCGGCCCGGCAGCGCCGGGTCGCTGATGGCCGCGACGGCGGTCGCCACCCCGCGGAAGATGAAGCCGACTGCGATCCAAATGGCCAGCAGGAGCACCGCCAAGGCTTCTTCGTCGGAGTTGAAGTGCCGGAAACACAGGACGGCCAGGATCACCGACGCGGTGCCGCTGAGGAACAGCAGCACCCGCCCGCCGGCGGACATGACGGGCAGGCTGAAAGCGAAGATCAACTGGGCGATTCCGGTGACCACCAGGTACACACCGAACAGCACCGCAGCAGCAAGGATGGACCGGCCCGGCCAGACCAAGACCAGCACACCCAGGACGAGGGCCAAGACACCGGAGACCAGTGTCGACTTCCACAGATTCGGCAGCAGGCTCGAAACCGTTGTTTCCATGGCCGCAGTCTGGCACAGATACCGCATTCCGGCCGGGTATTGGCTGCCGTTCAGCGACTGGAGATGACCTGCGTGGTCTGGCGGGCGTAGATCTCGGCCAGGAACTGCTCGACGGCTACGGCGGTGTGCGCAGCCCGGGGCGAGCCGAAGATATCGAACGCGTGCTGAGCCAACGGCAACTCGGCATAGACCACCGGGCTCGTGCTGATCTCCCGCAGCCGGTCGGCGAATGCGCGGCCCTGCTCCACCGGCACCAACGAATCATTGGTCCCGTGCAGCACGAAAAAGGGTGGGGCTTCGGAAGATAAATACGTCATCGGGGAGGCGTCCCGGTAGGTGTCCGGGAAGCGCCGCCGGCTCTGCTTGAACACGTAGGCCCCCAATGCCGGGGTCAGCAGCGGATGCAGCCCGGTCTCGCCGGTGAAGTCATAGATCCCGTAGAACGGCACCGCCGCGCGCACGCTGGTATCCGCGTCGGCGAAACCCGGCTGAAAACGCGGATCGTTTGCGGTCAGCGCGGTGAGAGCGCAAAGGTGACCACCCGCCGAACCACCGGTCGCCGCGACCCAGTCCGGGTCGCCGCCATAGTCGGCGATATGCGCTTTGGTCCATGCCAGGGCCCGCTTGACGTCGATGATGTGGTCGGGCCAGGTGGAACGTGGGCTCAGCCGGTAGTTGATCGACACACACACCCAACCGCGTTCCACCAGGTGGGCCATCAGCGGATGTGCTTGGCCGCGTTTGCTTCCCACCATCCAGGCACCGCCGGGTATCTGGAGGAGAACCGGTGCGCGGCCGTCGCGGGGGAGGTCGCGATGCCGCCACACATCGAGGGTGTTGCGGCCGCCGTATTCGCCGTAGGGGATGTCGGAGTCGGTGGCGTAGTCCTGGTAGACCCGCATCATTCGCACCACGCCGGGCGCCTTGGCGATTTCCGCGTCCGGGCCCGGCCGCTCCCACAAGTCGCGGCTTTCGGTGCGCCGTCCTGCACCGAGTTCGGCATCCAGCGCCGCGGTCAGCGGCTTATTGGCGGTGCGCCCGGCATAGTTCAGCCCCAGCAGGCCCAGCCACGAGAGCGCCGACAGCAGCCAGCCGGTCCGCCGAGCCCGCGGTGACAGCCGCCGGGTCAACGCCGCCAACGCCGCGGACTGACCGGCGATGAGCGGCAGCGGCAGCTCCGAGGCGAACAGGCCGAAGGCGAACGCATACAGCGACGGATAACCGCGCTTGGTCAGCGGGCGGTAACCATTGATGGTGTTGGCCAGACCGGCCAGCGAGCCGAGCACGGCCAAAAGCCTTGTCATTGCGCTCCTCAGCATTGTGGGACGACCTGATCCGGCACCCTACCGAAGCCGGTCGGACCACCCGATCTGTGCGGCGGTCCCAGCTTCGCCTCTCCTGCGTCGAGGCTCGCTGAACCACCGGGTCAGCCCGCGGGGGTCGCCGATAGAGAGCGGGACGCCGGACCGTGTGAGGCCGGGGTACGGGCATCGACCAGAAACCAGGTGTGCATAACGCCTTTGCCTTTGACTTCGACGTCGCCGCGCTCCTCGAACACGAAGTCCTCGTTGAGTCGCTCGTAGACCGCTTGCGGCACTTGGATGCGGTTCTGGGTGCCGGTCGACTCCATCCGGGAGGCAAGGTTCACCGCGTCGCCCCACACGTCGTAGAAGAACCGGCGGTTACCGACGACGCCGGCCACCACCGGCCCGGTGGCCAGCCCGATCCGCAGCGACACCGGCCGCCCCAGCGGATCGCGCAGTTCGGCGACGGTGGCGGCGATGTCCAGTGCCAGTCGAGCCAGCGCGTGCAGGTGATCAGGCCTCGGGTCGGGAACTCCGCTGACCACCATGTAGGAGTCGCCGCTGGTCTTGATCTTCTCCAGGCCGTGCTGGTCGACGAGCCGGTCCAGCCCGCTGTAGAGCTCGTTGAGAAACTCGACCAGTTGCCCCGGGTCGGTCTGGCTGGCCCGTCGGGTGAAGTCGGCGATGTCGGCGAACAGCACCGAGGCGTCCGGGTAGCTGTCGGCGATCACGTCCACCGCCGGGTTCTTCAGTCGGTCGGCGACCGCCGTGGGCAAGATGTTGGCCAGCAGGGCTTCGGACCGTTCGTATTCGGCCTCCATCGCCGCTTCGGCGTGGGAGATCTCGCGCAGTGCGAACCAGACCGTGGCGACCACCATGAAGCATGCCGAGACGACGACCAGCACGTAGGACAGGTTGTGCAGCCACTCCGGTTGGTGCAGGTTGTCGGCGGGGACCAGGAACTGCAGGGCGATGGTCAGCGCTGCGCCGATGCCTGCCACGACGGCGGCCAGCTTGATCCGGTCCACGCCGAGAATGAGCACGCTGATCGACGCCGAGGCCAGAAAGTAGAACTGGATGCCCGACCCGGTGCCCACCACCCAGCAGACGACGGCGGTCGTCAGGTAGGCGATACCGACGAAGGTCAGCGGCGCGATGAGCTCGCCGTAGCGGTAGAGCAGCGGAGTCAGGGCCAGCGCGGCGGCGGCCACCAGGTTCAGGGCACCGATCCACCAGTAGGTGGGGTCGGCCCAGATCTCCAGCATTCCCCACCCCGCGCTGATGATCGCCGCCAGTCCCGCGGACACCTTGAGGATCCGCAGCCGCTGCGACAGCCGCGCCGCGTAATGCCGGGTGCGGGCCGGTATGCAGTGCGTGCGCCGGTAGGGGGTCTGAGCCTCGGCCGGTACCGCGAGGAACCGCTTGACGGACACAACCGACAGCCTAATCCGCTGAGCTGGGCCGTTGGCGGTTTCACCAGGTCGGGGGCTTGCGTCTAGGGTCAGCGCTCATGGTGATGCGTTCCGTCGCGCTGTTCGTGCTGGCTGCTGTCGCCGAAATCGGCGGGGCCTGGCTGGTGTGGCAGGGGGTGCGGGAGCACCGCGGCCTGCTGTGGGCCGGCGCCGGGGTGATCGCCCTGGGGTTGTACGGCTTCGTGGCGACCCTGCAGCCCGACGCCCAATTCGGCCGGATCCTGGCCGCCTACGGTGGGGTGTTCGTCGCCGGCTCGCTGGCGTGGGGCATGGCGTTCGACGGGTTCCGGCCTGACCGCGCCGACGTCCTGGGTGCGCTGATCTGTCTGATCGGGGTGGGCGTGATCATGTATTCGCCGCGCTGACGCGGTGTCAGCCGACGGGTTCGATACCCGAACTTGAGATCACAAAGCCGCGCCCTGACGGCTCCACAGTGCAGGTGACGCCGCTGGCGTCCGACTGGCAGGTGAACGGTCCGGCACCCGCGCTCTGGCCGAACGGAAGAATCGGTTGATCGAACGGGGGATTGGACAAGCAGTTGATGCTGTCACGGCAAATCGACAACTCCCCGTCGGTGTCCATCGATACGTGCTGCGGCGGATTTACCGTCATGCAGTAAGCCGAATCGGGCAGTTCTCCTCGCCGGTAATTGATTTCGCAGTTCATCCCGGCCCGCGTCCCGAAGAACGGCACAAAGGGCAGGTGGCACGATTCGCAGTCGTCGTAGCTGGGTTCGCGGGCAATCTCTTGCAGCGGGTCGCGTTGCAACAGGTTGCCGCCGACGCCGCCGTCATGTCCGGATGATGCGTCCTCGTACTGTCCGCGAGCCTTGGCCGGCACGTGCTTGGTGTCTTGCGGGTGGTTCGAGGTCCATAGAACAAAGCCGACCGACACGCCCAGAAGCACCACCAGCACACCCAGCACGGATTTCCTCAATGGCCCTCCTCGGCTGCCGCAACCCCGGCGCCGCCGAGTCTAGGTTCGCTGAGGTCCGTTGGTGGCGACAATGGTGAACCATTCGGGACTCGCGGGCTCAGCCTTCGAGTGGGGAACCGGCTGTGGCGCGCAGCGCCCACTGCTTGATCAACGGGATGTGCTGCGGGCACATGGTCTGGACGGCATGGGCGATCCGGACCCCGACATCGTTGGCTGACGCCGCGTAAGGGAGTAGCGCCGAACCGACTTGCGTAACCCCGTCGAGGGTCGGGTTCATGTTCAGGTGGGCGCAGATGTCGTCGTTGGTGGGGATGGCCCTGGCGGCCGACGCCTTGGTCATCGCGTACCCGCCGAGGAGCAGCAAGATTCCCAGGCCGAAGGCGAGGAGCTGCAGCAGGCGCTTGATGTCGGGGGCGTTCATGGGCAATCCTTTCGGCCGGTCCGGGTGAACGGAGGGCGGGCCATACGGGCCACTACCTGGCCGTACCAGATCTTCCGACCGGCCGTCAGGTGATCGGGTGACTCGTGCGCAATGCAATGTACCGATGGTGCCCTCGGTGAGATTCGAACTCACACTGCACGGGTTTTGAATCCGTTTCCTCTGCCAGTTGGGATACGAGGGCCCGGCGCGGACGCGCGGCTTCCTACCTTAGACGATGCCCCTCACTGTTGCCCCAGCCGGCAGTCACGACAGAATGGGGGGATGACTGCGTCAGACCACGCGCCAGAGTCCGAGCCGACCCCGCGCCCGGCTCGGCGGGTGCTGATCGCCGAGGATGAGGCGCTGATCCGGCTGGATCTCGCCGAGATGCTGCGCGAAGAAGGCTACGAGGTGGTGGGCGAGGCCGGCGACGGCCAGGAAGCCGTCGAGCTGGCCGAACTGTTGCACCCGGACCTGGTGATCCTCGACGTGAAGATGCCGCGCCGCGACGGCATCGACGCGGCCTCCGAGATCGCCGCCAAGCGCATCGCGCCGATCGTCATCCTGACCGCTTTCAGCCAGCGCGACCTGGTGGAACGTGCCCGCGACGCCGGGGCGATGGCCTACCTGGTCAAGCCGTTCACCGCAGGTGACCTGGTCCCGGCCATCGAGCTGGCGGTCAGCCGGGCCGACGAGATCACCGCCCTGGAGCGCGAGGTCAGCAACCTGTCAGAGCAGCTGGAGACCCGCAAGCTCGTTGAGCGGGCCAAGGGCGTGCTGCAGACCGCGCACGGCTTCACCGAGCCCGAGGCCTTCAAGTGGATCCAGCGCGCCGCGATGGACAAGCGGACCACCATGCGGCAGGTGGCCGAAGTGGTGCTGGAAAACGTCGAGGCCCCGGTCAACCCACCGGCCTGACCGCCACGCCACCATCGGCGCTGAGCCCCGCCGCGCTGGTTCAACCAGTACGCTCGATGGCGTGCAGCGCAGAATCATGGGCATTGAGACTGAGTTCGGTGTCACCTGCACCTTCCACGGCCATCGGAGGTTGTCGCCCGACGAGGTGGCGCGCTATCTGTTCCGCCGGGTGGTGTCGTGGGGGCGTAGCTCGAATGTGTTCCTGCGCAACGGAGCTCGGCTGTATCTCGATGTCGGCAGTCATCCCGAGTACGCCACCGCCGAGTGCGACAACCTGATTCAGCTGGTCACCCACGACCGGGCCGGGGAACGGGTGCTCGAAGACCTGCTGATCGACGCCGAGCAGCGGCTGGCCGATGAGGGCATCGGCGGCGACATCTACCTGTTCAAGAACAACACCGACTCGGCCGGCAACTCCTACGGCTGCCACGAGAACTACCTGATCGTGCGGGCCGGGGAGTTCTCCCGGATCTCCGACGTGCTGCTGCCCTTCCTGGTGACCCGCCAGCTGATCTGTGGCGCCGGCAAGGTGCTGCAGACCCCCAAGGCCGCCACGTTCTGCCTGTCCCAGCGCGCCGAGCACATATGGGAAGGCGTCTCGAGCGCGACCACCCGCTCTCGGCCGATCATCAACACCCGCGACGAGCCGCACGCCGACGCCGAGAAGTACCGGCGCCTGCACGTCATCGTCGGCGACTCCAACATGTCCGAGACCTCGACCCTGCTCAAGGTCGGCAGCGCGGCGCTGGTGCTGGAGATGATCGAGGCCGGAGTGCCCTTCCGGGACTTCTCGCTGGACAACCCGATCCGGGCGATCCGCGAGGTCAGCCACGACGTCACCGGCCGGCGGCCGGTGCGGCTGGCCGGCGGACGTCAAGCGGGCGCCCTGGACATCCAGCGCGAGTACTACGGGCGGGCCGTGGAGTACGTGCAGACCCGGGCCAGCAACCCCCAACTCGAGCAGGTCATCGATTTGTGGGGCCGTCAGCTCGACGCCGTCGAAACCCAGGACTTCGCCAAGGTGGACACCGAGATCGACTGGGTGATCAAGCGAAAGCTGTTCCAGCGCTACCAGGATCGCTACAACATGGAGCTGTCGGATCCCAAGATCGCCCAGTTGGACCTGGCCTATCACGACATCAAGCGCGGCCGCGGGGTGTTCGACCTGCTGCAGCGCAAGGGGTTGGCCACCCGCGTCACCACCGACGAGGACGTCGATGAGGCCGTCGACACCCCGCCGCAGACCACCCGCGCCAAGCTGCGCGGCGAATTCATCAGCGCCGCACAGGCAGCCGGCCGCGACTTCACCGTCGACTGGGTGCACCTCAAGCTCAACGACCAGGCTCAGCGCACCGTGCTGTGCAAGGACCCCTTCCGGTCGGTCGACGAGCGCGTCAAGCGCCTGATCGCCAGCATGTAGCGCACCAGCGATGACTCGGATCAGCGGCCTGGCCGCGCTCATCACGCTGGGGATCGCGCTGACCGCAGCGCCGGCCGCGCACGCAGACGGCGTCGTCAGCTGTCAGTTCAGCGTGGCCAAGCCGTTCGTCTACTCGGTCAACGGGGCCGACTACATGGGCAGCCGTGTCGATGTGAGCGATTGCCGGACCGATCTTCCCGCTGCGCCGCTGACCCTGCAGATGCACCTGACCGCCTCCGGCGCGCCGCTGGAGCTGGCCGGTCCGTCGCATACCCTCACTTACTCCGAGACCCGTGAGGTGCACAACGGGGACAGTTTCTCGGTGTCGTTTCCCAACGATGACCGATTGATGCCGCTGTACCCGGGGGTCTACGGCGCGAAAGCATCGGTACGCACCGATCTTCCGGGCGAGCCGAGGGCCGACGACCCCGCATTCGCGGACTACCAGTGCAGCACCTGGGACTTCCCGGGTATGACATGCACGCCGGCAACCCACATCTGAACAACCAGGCAACCCGCGAGGCATATCCTCTCTTGTCATGGCGACCGCCAAAGTCGAACGACTCCTGAATCTCGTCATCGCGTTGCTGGCTACCCGCAGCTACCTGACCGCCGAGCGGATTCGGGCCACCGTCGTCGGCTACGGCGACAGCCCTAGCGACGACGCGTTCTCGCGGATGTTCGAGCGCGACAAGAACGAGCTGCGTGACCTGGGCATTCCGCTGGAGACCGGCAAAGCCTCGGGGTTCGACACGGTGGAGGGCTACCGCATCAACCCCGACGCCTACGCCCTGCCGGCCATTGACCTGACCCGCGAAGAGGCCGCCGCGGTCGCGGTCGCGGTTCAGCTGTGGCAGTCCCCGGAGTTGCGCGCCAACGCCGAGGGCGCGGTCGCCAAGCTGCACGCCGCCGGCGTCGAGGTGGACCCGGACCGGGCCGACGTGCTGGTTGCGGCGCCGGCCGCGCTCCCGGGAATCCACCGGGCCGAGCCGGCGCTGGGCGCCTTGATGGATGCCGTCCAGGCCGGGCAGGCCGTGCAGTTCGAGCACCGACCCTCACCGGTCGAGCCGTCCGTCACCCGCACCGTGGAGCCGTGGGGAGTGGTCACCCACGCCGGCCGCTGGTATCTGGTGGGCCATGACCGCGACCGGAACGCGGTGCGCACCTTCCGGATGTCGCGGATCGGGCCGGAGGTACGGCCGATCGGGCCGACCGACGCCGTCACCCGACCCGACACCGCCGATCTGCGAGCGATCGTCGCCGATGCCGTCGGCGATGCGCCCAGCGGGGTGCAGGCACGCATCTGGGTCGCCGATGGCCGCGCCGTGGCGCTGCGCCGGGCCGGTACGGTGCTGGCTCGTCAGGAGCTCGCCGGCCGCGACGGCGACGTCATCGGCGTCGACATGGGCACCCATGACCGGCTGGCCCGGGAGATCGCCGGGTACGGAGCCGACGCGGTCGTGCTGGACCCGCCGTCGCTGCGCGACGATGTGGTGGCGCGACTGAGTGCTCGCGTGGGGGAGGTGCCGGTGTGACCCAGCTGTCGAAGCGCCTGGTCCGGCTGCTGAACATGGTGCCGTATCTGAAGGCTCGCCCCGGGATCAGCAAGGAGCAGGCCGCCGCCGAACTCGGCGTGAGCCTGAGTCAGCTGCAGACCGATCTGGAGCAGTTGGTGATGTGCGGCCTGCCGGGCTACGGGCCCGGCGAACTGATCGACGTGACGTTCTACGACGACCGCCTAGACGTGTTCGAGTCCGCCGGCGTGGATCGGCCGCTGCGGCTGACGTCGCGGGAGGCCACGGCCATGCTGATGGCGTTGCGCACCCTGGTCGACATGCCCGGCATCGTCGACCCGCGGGCCGCACGCAGTGCGATCGCCAAGGTTGAGGCGGCGGCCGGAGCCGCGGCACCGGCGGCGCCCGCCTCCGCCGTGCACGACGAGTCCGCCGCCGACTTTGTCCGACAAGACGTCGTCCGCGACGGCGTCCGGCAGCGTCGCGCGCTGGCAATCGACTACTACGCGGCATCCCGGGACAGCGTGTCGCATCGGATCGTGGATCCGATCCGGGTGGTGCTGATCGGGGCGCACAGCTACCTGGAGGCCTGGTGCCGCGAATCCGAGGGCGTGCGATTGTTCCGGTTCGACCGCATTGACGACGCCCGGCTGCTCGACGAGCCGTCGGCGCCGCCGGAGCCGGTGCGCCAGGCCGAGACCGACACCTCGCTGTTCGACGCCGACCCGTCGCTGCCGGTCGCCATCGTGCGGGTGGCGCCGTCGGCGGCGTGGATGTTCGAGTACTACCCGATGCAGGCCCTCGGGGAGCTGGCCGATGGCTGGCGCGAAGCCCAGCTGACGTACGCGTCGCAGGAGTGGCTGATCCGGCTGCTGCTGGGTATGGGCGACGAGGTGCAGGTGATGGCGCCCGAATCGGTGGTGGCCGGGGTACGCGAGGCGTCGGTGGCCGCGTTGGCGATGTATGAGCAGGTACGCCCTTGACGCTGTATAGCGTCGGAGCCCTCGTAGCCGACATCGCCTTCCTGGCCCTGATGGCAGGAGTGGTGGTAGGCATCGTTTTCCTGGTCAAGGCCAAAGCGAAGAGCGCTGGTCAACTACCTGCTGTGCCGAATTGGTATCCCGATCCGGATGACCCAGAGCTGCTGCGCTACTTCGATGGTCAGAACTGGACGGGGGCCACCCGGCCACGGGATGCACCGCCGGGTTAATGCGGCGGTCCCAGCTTCGCCTCTCCTTCGTCGAGCCTCGCTGAACCGCCGGGTTAATGCGGCGGTCCCAGCTTCGCCTCTCCTTCGTCGAGCCTCGCTGAACCGCCGGCTTCCTGAGCTGCGGTAGCATCGTGGCGACGTCTGGAGGTAACCAAAGTGAACGCTTTAGGACCGTCGCACCTGGCGATCCTCGCCGTCGCCGTGATCATTCTGTTCGGCGCCAAGCGACTGCCCGATGCGGCACGCTCGCTGGGTAAGTCGCTGCGCATCTTCAAGTCCGAGGTCCGCGAGCTGCAGAACGAGAGCAAGCCGGATTCGACTGCCACCTCGACCACCGTCCAGTCCGAGCGGATCGATCCGCCGGCGGCCGGCGGCCAGTCGGCGTAACCCGGTCCCGCCGTCGCGGCGACCGCGCCCCATTCGACTGTGCGCACGCTCGGAGTTCTGCGGCGGCTCGACCCCCGTCAGCGGCGTAGCCGCACCAATCCCGACGGGACGATGTCGCTCGTCGACCACCTGCGGGAGCTACGAACCCGGCTGCTGATCTCGATGGCCGCGATCGTGCTCACCACGATCATCGGCTTCGTCTGGTACACCCAACCGCTCTTCGGGCTGGAAAGCCTCGGCGAGTGGCTGCGCCACCCGTACTGCGAGCTGCCGGCCTCATCACGTGCGGCGATCGGGCCTGACGGACAGTGCCGGCTGTTGGCCACCGCGCCGTTCGACCAGTTCATGCTGCGGCTCAAGGTGGGGTTGGCCGCCGGAATCGTGCTGGCCTGTCCGGTCTGGTTCTACCAGTTGTGGGCGTTCATCACCCCGGGGCTCTACCGCAAGGAGCGGCGCTTCGCGGTGGCCTTCGTGGTCTCGGCGGCCGTGCTGTTCGTCACCGGCGCCATCCTGGCCTATCTGGTGCTGTCCAAGGCGCTCGGATTCCTGCTCACCGTCGGCAGCGACGTCCAGGTGACCGCCTTGTCGGGTGATCGCTATTTCGGGTTCTTGCTGAATCTGCTGGTGGTGTTCGGGATCAGCTTCGAGTTCCCGCTGTTGATCGTGATGCTCAACATGGTCGGTGTGGTGAGCTATGCCCGGCTCAAGGAGTGGCGACGCGGGCTGATCTTCGCGATGTTCGTGTTCGCCGCGTTCTTCACCCCGGGCTCGGACCCGTTCTCGATGATCGTGCTCGGCTGCACCCTGACCCTGTTGCAGGAGTTCGCCATCCAGATCGCCCGGCTGCACGACAAGCGCAAGGCCAAGCGGGAAGCAGCCACCGCGCTTGCCGACGACGAAGCGGCGCCCATCGAAGCGCCCACACCGGTCACCGCGCCGCATGAGTAGTCTCGTATCCCCGCCCCTATCCCCGCCGCTATCCCCGCGAGGTGGGGGCACCTCCCGCTTGCGGGGGAGCGTGTTTGTACGGCGACACGCCGGTTTGGCTGTACAACTGTGCACGCTCAGCCGACCTCGGCACACAACACCGGCGGCTCGTCGGCATGACTGAGCTAAGTCGGTTCACCGCGGAACTCCCCTTCGGCCTCGATGACTTCCAGCGTCGGGCCTGCGAGGCCCTCCAGGACGGTCGGGGAGTGCTGGTGTGTGCGCCCACCGGCGCCGGCAAGACCGTCGTCGGCGAGTTCGCGGTCCACCTGGCTCTGGCCGGGGGCGGAAAATGCTTCTACACCACGCCGATCAAAGCGTTGAGCAACCAGAAGCACACCGACCTGGTGGCCCGGTACGGCAAGGACCGGGTGGGGCTTTTGACCGGTGACCTGTCGATCAACGCGAATGCGCCGGTGGTGGTCATGACCACCGAGGTGCTGCGCAACATGTTGTACGCGAATTCGTCTGCGCTGCAAGGTCTTTCCCACGTGGTCATGGACGAGGTGCACTTCCTGGCCGACCGGATGCGCGGTGCGGTGTGGGAGGAGGTCATCCTGCACCTGCCCGAGGAGGTGCGACTGGTCAGCCTCTCGGCGACGGTCAGCAACGCCGAGGAATTCGGCGGCTGGATTCAGACGGTGCGCGGCGACACCACCGTCGTGGTCGACGAACATCGCCCGGTGCCGTTGTGGCAGCACATGATGGTCGGCAAACGGCTTTTCGATCTGTTCGAATCCGGGTCCGACGCCCGTGCGGCCGGCGGCCGGCCACGAGTCGATCCCCAGTTGCTACGCCACATCGCCCATCGCCGGGAAGCCGACCGGCTTACCGACTGGGGCAGCTCCCGGCGACAACGGCACGGAGGCTCGGGCCGCCCTGATCGGCCGACCTACCGGCCGCCGATGCGCCCGGATGTGATCGCGGTCCTGAACTCCGCAGGTCTGCTGCCGGTGATCACGTTCGTGTTCTCCCGGGCCGGCTGCGACGCCGCGGTCAAACAGTGCCTGCGCTCACCACTGCGGCTGACCACCGAGTCCGAACGGGCCCGGATCGCCGAGGTGATCGACCATCGCTGCGGGGATCTGGCCGACGACGACCTGGAGGTGCTGGGTTACTACGAATGGCGGGAGGGTCTGCTGCGCGGCCTGGCCGGCCACCACGCCGGACTGCTGCCGGTGTTTCGCCACACCGTCGAAGAGCTGTTCGCCGCGGGCTTGGTCAAAGCCGTGTTCGCCACCGAAACCCTGGCGCTGGGCATCAACATGCCGGCCCGCACGGTGGTGCTCGAACGGCTGGTGAAGTTCAACGGTGAGCAGCACGCCGCGCTGACACCGGGGGAGTACACCCAGCTGACCGGACGAGCCGGCCGACGCGGCATCGACGTCGAAGGCCATGCGGTGGTGCTGTGGCACCCCGGGGAGAGCACCGCCGATCCCGACCAGGTCGCCGGGCTGGCGTCCACCCGTACCTTTCCGTTGCGCAGCTCGTTCGCGCCGTCGTACAACATGACGATCAACCTGGTTCAGCACATGGGGCCCGAGCAGGCCCACCAGCTGCTCGAGCAGTCGTTCGCCCAGTTCCAGGCCGACCGGTCTGTCGTCGGCCTGGTGCGCAGCGCCGACCGCGGCGAGCGCACCCTCGACGAGATCGCCGCCGAATTCGGCGGGCGCGACTCCCCGGTGCTCGACTACGCCCGGCTGCGGGCGAAGATCTCCGAACGCGAACGCGCCCAGGCCCGCGCCTCGCGGTTGCAGCGGCGGCGGGCGGCCAGTGATGCGTTGGCGGCGCTGCGCCGCGGCGACATCATCAACCTCAGCCACGGCCGTCGCGGAGGATTGGCGGTGGTGCTGCAGGCCGACCGGGATTCCGATGAGCCGCGGCCGCTGGTGCTCACCGAGCATCGCTGGGCCGGTCGTATCTCCTCGGCGGACTATTCGGGCACCGCTCCACCGATCGGCACCATGAGCCTGCCTAAGCGGGTGGAGCACCGCCAGCCGCGGGTGCGCCGCGACCTGGCCTCGGCACTACGGTCGGCGGCCGCCGGCCTCGATGTACCCAGCTCGCGCAAACGCCGCGGCGATGCAGAGGACGCACCGGTAGATCCGGAGCTGGCGGCCCTGCGTCAGCGCATGCGCGACCATCCCGTGCACGACGCGCCGGATCGCGAAGCCCAGGTGCGTGTCGCCGAGCGCTACCTGCGGGTGGAGGCCGACAACGCGCAGTTGCGCAGGAAAGTCGAGGCCGCCACCAACTCGCTGGCGCGCACCTTCGACCGGATCGTCGGGCTGCTGTCCGAACGCGGCTTCATCGGTGAAGGCGCCGAGGATGGCGATCCGAAAGTCACCGACGACGGCCGGATGCTGGCCCGGATCTACAGTGAGAGCGACCTTTTGGTGGCCGAGTGCCTGCGTACCGGGGCGTGGCACGACCTCAAGCCGCCGGAACTGGCTGCGGTGGTCTCCGCGGTGCTCTACGAGACACGCGGCGCCGATGGCCCCGGTGGGCCGCCGACGCTGCAGCCACCCACCGAAGCAATACGCAAGGCGCTACAACAGACCCGCAAGCTCTCGGCGGCGTTGCGGGCCGACGAGCGCCGGCACGGCATCAACCCGACCCGGGAGCCCGACGACGGGTTCGTCGCCGCGGTCTACCGGTGGGCTCGCAGCGGCGATCTGGCGTCGGCGCTGGCCGCCAGCGACGCGGCCGGTGGGGGGACGCCGCTGTCGGCGGGTGATTTCGTGCGCTGGTGCCGCCAAGTGCTCGACCTGCTGGATCAGCTGCGCAACGCGGCGCCCAGTCCGGAGTTGCGGGCCACAGCAAAACAGGCGATCGACACGGTTTTGCGCGGCGTCGTTGCCGTTGACGCCGGGTAGGCTGGTCCGGGCGCTACGGTGGAGAGCCGGCGGTGATCAGCACCCGCTACGTGAGAGGACTTGAGGAACAACGATGAGCGGACCGCAGGGATACGACCCGACGCAGCCGTGGCAGCCTCAGCAGCCCGGTCAGCCCGAGGACCAGCCGGGCACCGGACAGGGTCCCGCAACCGGCGCTGAGCAGCAGTGGCAGCCTCCGGCCTACACGCCGCAGCAGTACCCCCAATACCCCCAGCAGGGCGCGTACCCCTCGGCGCCGCAGCAGTATCCCGGCTACGGACAGCCCGAGCAGTACGGTCAGCAGTCTCCGTACGGCCAGCCCAGCCAGTACGGCCAGCCGTCTCCGTACGGCCAGCCCGGACAGTATGGCCAGCCCGGGCAATACGGTCAGCCGGGCCAGTACGGTCAGTACCCGCAGCAGCCGGGCCAATACCCTGCGCCGGGCACCGCGACCAAGCGCCCGTCCGGGCTGGTCAGCACGGTGCTCGCCGCGTGCGTGGGAATCGCGGTGCTGGTGCTGCTGGTGCTGGGATTCTGGAAGCCCGGTTTCTTCGTCACCACGAAGCTCGACATCGACAAGGCCCAGGAAGGCGTGCAGCAGATCCTGGCCGACCAGACCAACGGCTACGGCGCCAAGAACGTCAAGGACGTCCGCTGCAACAACGGGCAGAGCCCGGTGGTCAAGCAGGGCGACACGTTCAACTGCGAGGTCAGCATCGACGGGACCAAACGCCAGGTGACCGTCACCTTCCAGGACAACTCGGGCACCTACGAGGTCGGCCGGCCCAAGTAGTCCTGGCCTCTA
This sequence comes from Mycolicibacter heraklionensis, assembly GCF_019645815.1. Taxonomy (NCBI): domain Bacteria; kingdom Bacillati; phylum Actinomycetota; class Actinomycetes; order Mycobacteriales; family Mycobacteriaceae; genus Mycobacterium; species Mycobacterium heraklionense. The sequence continues at coordinate 2,533,318 of NZ_CP080997.1, read as the reverse complement.
GCCCCGGCCTCGCCTAGTCCGGGAGCGTGTCGAGGGCCCGCTGGAGCCGGGCGATCGAGGATCCGACCCCCAGGCGCTCCGCCAATTCGGCGACCCGCGCCGGGTCGGCGGCGACCCGCGGCAGGGTGTCCGACGGTGTGGACAACGTGACCGGCGCGTCGGTGGCCACCCGCACCACCGGACCGGCGGCCTTGATGTAGTCCTGCCCGGCCTGCAGTTTGGCCCGAACCCCCTTGGCCATCGCCGATCCCGGGTCGGCGGCGGCGGCCAGCACCGCAGCCAGCGAGCCGTACTGGGTCAGCAACCCGGCCGCTGTCTTTTCGCCGATGCCGGGCACCCCGGGCAACCCGTCGGAGGGGTCGCCGCGCAGCAGCGCCATTTCGGCGTAGGCCGCCCCGGCGCGCTCGGCCGGCACACCGTATTGCTGTGCCACCTCTTTCGGGCCGAACAGGGTGGCCCGCGCCAACCCCCGGCCCAGGTAGAGCACCGATACCTCGACGGGCTGCTCGGCGACCACCTGCAGTAGGTCGCGGTCACCGCTGACGACGATCACCGGGTCACGTCGTTCGGCGGCCGCCAAGGTGCCCAGCACGTCGTCGGCCTCGAAGTCCGGCGCCCCGCCCGTGGCGATCCCGAACGCGTCGAGCAGCTCGGCGATCATCTCCACCTGCGGGCTCAGCTCGTCGGGCACTTCCTCGATGTCGGGGGCGTCGGCACCGGCGGGCGCTTCTTCCGCCACCCGGTGCGCCTTGTAGGACTCGACCAGGTCCACCCGCCACTGCGGCCGCCAGTCCAGGTCCAGACAGACCACCAACCGTCCCGGACGCTGACGGGTGATCAGGGTGGCCACCGAGTCGAAGAAGCCGCGCACCGCGTTCACTGGCCGGCCGTCGGGTGCGGTGATCGAGGACGGCACCCCGAAGTAGGAGCGGAACCACATACTGGCACCGTCGAGCAGCAACACGGGAGCAGTCATGGGTGCCAGCCTATTTCCCGCCCGATAGCCTGATGTGCGTGACTTCCCGGTTCGACAGCAGCGTCTACGCCCACCGATTGACCGCCGCAGCCTCCGCCGCCGCGAACGCCGGGCTGGCCGGCCTGGTGATCACCCCCGGCTACGACCTGCGCTACCTGATCGGGTCGCGGGCCCAGACTTTCGAGCGGCTCACCGCGCTGGTGCTGCCGGCTGCGGGTTCGCCCACCATGGTGGTGCCGCGCCTGGAGCTGGCGGCGCTGCGCGAGTCCGCGGTGGCCGACCTGGGTGTGGCGGTGCGGGACTGGGTCGACGGTGAGGACCCCTATCGCATGGTGGGCGAGGCGCTGGGTGGAGTTTCGTCGTCGGCGGTCGCTGTCACCGACTCGATGCCGGCTCTGCATCTGCTACCACTGGTCGACGTGCTCGGCACCACGCCCGTCTTGGCGACGGGAGTCCTGCGTGATCTGCGAATGATCAAGGACCCCAGCGAGATCGATGCCCTACGCAAGGCCGGTGCGGCGATCGACCGGGTGCACGCCCGGGTGCCGGAGTTCTTGGTGCCGGGCCGCACCGAGGCCGACGTCGCCGCCGATATCGCCGAAGCGATCGTGGCCGAAGGACATTCGGAGGTGGCCTTCATCATCGTGGGCTCGGGCCCGCACGGCGCCGATCCGCACCATGAATGCTCCGAGCGGGTACTGCAAGCCGGTGACATCGTGGTCGTCGACATCGGCGGACCGGTGGAGCCCGGATACAATTCCGACTCGACCAGGACCTACAGCCTGGGTGATCCGAGTCCAGATGTGGCACACCACTATTCGATACTGCAGGAGGCGCAGCGTGCCGCCGTTGCCAGTGTTCGCCCGGGGGTGACGGCACAGCAGATCGACGCCGCAGCGCGCGACGTGCTGGCCGGCGCCGGGCTGGCCGAATACTTTGTGCACCGCACCGGGCACGGCATCGGCCTGTCCGTGCACGAAGAGCCCTACATCGTCGCCGGCAATGAGGAGGCGCTTCGGGCGGGGATGGCGTTCTCGGTCGAACCCGGCATCTATTTTCCCGGCAAGTGGGGTGCCCGCATCGAAGACATCGTGATCGTCACCGCCGACGGTGCGGAGTCATTGAACAATCGGCCGCACGAGCTGGTGGTGGTGCCGGTGCCAGAGTCGGCTGACTAGCGGGTGCCGCGGTCGAGCAGATCGGCAGAACCCAGCACCCGTTCCACCTGGACTTCGATCACCACACGCTGCGGATTCACCCGGGGCGTGCGGTAGCGCTGGGCGTAACGGAGTTCGGCGTCACGAACCGCTGCGGGGGCGTCGTTGACGGTGGCGCTGCCTTCCAGCGAGAGCCAGCGCGCCCCGTCGACTTGGCTCAGCACGGCGACCCCGGCCCGTTCGGCGTTGACTGCCTTCTGCGAACCGCCGGTGGTGATCACGCGGGCAATGTGGGTTTTCGGGTCGAAGGTGAAGCCCACCGCCACTACGTGCGGCGAATTGTCGGCCCGCAGGGTGGTCAGCATCGCCAGGTGACGTTCGGTGAGAAACGCCAACGCGTCACTGGTGAGTCGAGTCGTCGCGTTCGCCATCACCGCCCACGCTAGCGCAGGCGATAATCTCAGCCGTGAACGACACGGTGCACGGGCCGGTGGTGATTTTCGGCGGACGCAGTGAGATCGGCCTCGAACTGGCGCAGCAGCTCGCGCCGGGCGCGACGGTGGTGCTGGCGGCCCGGTCCGCCGATCGGCTCGACTCCGAAGTCGCCGCGGTGCGCGACGCGGGCGCGGTCGCGGTGCACACCAAAGAGTTCGATGCCGACGACCTGACCGCCCACGGGCCTCTGGTGGCGGCACTGATTGCCGAGCACGGCCCGATCGGTACCGCCGTGTTGGCATTCGGCGTCCTGGGCGATCAGGCCCGCGCGGAGTCCGACGCGGCGCACGCGGTGGCCGTCGTGCATACCGACTACGTCGCCCAGATCAGCTTGCTCACCCATCTGGCCACGGCTATGCGCGCCGCCGGCCGGGGCCGCATGGTGGTGTTCTCCTCGGTGGCCGGGGTGCGGGTACGACGGGCCAACTACGTCTATGGCTCGGCCAAAGCCGGTCTCGAGGGCTTCGCCAGCGGGCTCGCGGACGCACTGCACGGCACGGGTGTGCGACTGCTGACCGTGCGACCGGGTTTCGTCGTCGGCCGGATGACCGTCGGCATGGATCCCGCACCGCTGGCGAGCACCCCGCAGCAGGTGGCGCTCGCGGCGGCCCGGGCCCTGCGCAGGGGCCGCCGCACCGTGTGGGTGCCGTGGGAGCTGCGCCCGCTGTTCGCCGCACTGCGACTGCTGCCGCAGGCCGTCTGGCGCCGGATGCCGCGTTAACAAAGCGGGACCCGGCCTAGGGCCGCGACTGGGCGTTACGTACGATGTCACGGAACCCGACATTCCCAGGTTGTGGGAATACCCGAAGAATTTCGATATAATTTACTGACCTATTCCAGCCTGACAGGACTAGCGTGTAAAACCATGGACGATCGTAAAAAGGATCCGTCGGTTGTGCTGCCCTACCTGGTCGGTAGGCCGCTCCCGGCGACCGAGGTATACGAGGCCTTCGGCTATCGGAAGTCTGCCTACTACAAGGCTGCGCATGAAGGGCGTCTGATCACCGCCGACAACCTGATCCGGGTTGCCACCCATTTCGGTCTGAACGCGGTTGATCTGCTGGTCCGCTACGGACTGATCACGCTTGATGCCGTAGCCGCATTCGTGGATGCCGAGCAGCCGAAAGCCGAGCAGCCCAAGTCCGAGCTGCCCAAGCTCGCCGACTTGCATCCAATCGCGAGCCGCCCACCGCTGTAGCCGTTCGGCTGTTCGGTGTGCGTCGCTGTCGCCGGGGCTCCGGGCGGGTAGGTTCGCGGGCATGGCCCCCACTTTCGCCCAGATCGCCAAGTCCGACTATCTGCTGCTGACCACTTTCACCAAGGACGGCCGGCCCAAGCCGACCCCGGTGTGGGCCGCGGCCGACGGAGACCGGCTGTTGGTGATCACCCAGGAGTCATCCTGGAAAGTCAAGCGAATCCGCAACACCTCGCGAGTCACCTTGGCGGTCTGCGATGTGCGAGGCCGACCCAAGAGCGAGGCGATCGAGGCCGTCGCCACGGTCTTGGACAAGTCGCACAACGGCGCCGTCTATGCGGCGATCGGCAAGCGCTACAAGCTCATCGGGCCCGTGTTCAACTTTTTCAGCAAGCTGCGTGGTGGCATGCGCACCAACGTCGGGCTGGCCCTGACCCCGGCCGACCCTGCGTGATCGACTGCGTCACATATAATGGATTTTGCTCATCAAAATTAGCATTGTTAGATCGGAACCCCGACCGCTAGGAGCCACCATGGTCACCGTCACTTCCGATCAGATCCTGGGCGACATCGTCACCGCCGACCCGTCCAGCACCCGCATCCTGAGCCGATTCGGGATCGATTTCTGCTGCCACGGTCAGCGCTCCCTGGCCGCGGCGTGCGCCGCCGACGGAGTCGACGCCGACGAACTGCTGGCCGCGCTCAACGCCAACGAACCAGGCCGGCCGGCCGACTGGGCGCAGTACGACGACACCTCGCTGATCGCCCACATTGTCAGCACCCACCATCGGTTCCTGTGGGACGAGTTCCCGCGGTTGGCGGAGTTGGTCGACAAAGTGGCGCGCGTGCACGGCCCCAAGCACAGCGAACTGCGCCGGGTCCGCGAGGTCTTCCACCAGCTTCGAGCCGGCATGGAGCCGCACCTGCGCACCGAAGAGACGCTGTTGTTCCCCGAGATCAGCTTGCACGCCGGGCGCCCGGACCGCCCGCTGCCCGACGAGGTGCGCACCGAACTGGCGGAGAACCAACAGGAACACGACAATGCCGGTCATCTGCTGGCCGAACTGCGTGAGCTCACCAACGGCTACACCGTCCCGGCGGACGCCTGCGCCAGCTACACCGCGATGCTGGCCGGTCTTGCAGACCTGGAGTCCGACATCCATCTGCATGTGCACAAGGAGAACAACGTGCTGTTCCCGCGGGTGCTCGCAGCGGCCGGCGGTCCGGCCTGACCGGTCAGGCCGTGGCGTGCAAGTGCTCGCCGAAGAAGCCGAACACGCGTGCCCAGGCATCGGCGGTCGCGGCCTCGTCGTAGCCGAAGCCGGCGATGCGGATCAGCGGCTGGGCCGGCAGCTGATTGGCGAAGCTGTGACCGACGCTGGGATACACCTTGATGTCGTGCGCGATGTCCTTGTCCTCGACCACCCGGCGTAGCCGATCGGCGGCGCCGCGGCCCATCAGGTCGCGGCCCCCGAAGCTGGCCACGATCGGGCAGGCGCCGTCGAGGGTCTGCTCGAGGTGGCGGGGCAGCGGCACACCGTAGAACGGCGCCGAGGCCCCGAACCCCTTGGGCGCCAGGATCAATGCGAACTGGCCGCCCATGCAGAAGCCGGCGATACCGACCGCGCCGGAGCACTCCGGCATGGCCTGCAGGTGATCGCGGGCGGCCAGGATGTCATCGAGTGCACGGCCACGCTGGGTGAGCAGCTCCCGCATCACCCGGGTGATGCAGCGCGCCCGGCCGCCCCGGGAGTACAGGTTCGGCGACAGCGCGAGGTAGCCCGCGCCCGCGACACGTCCGGAGATGGACTGCATGTCCCTGCCGTAGCCGATCGCGTCGTGGATCACCACCACACCGGGCCACGGCCCGGGCCCGGCGGGAATGTCGAGCAGCGCGTCGATGGGTCCGGCGGGCGCGTCGATGTGGATCGTCGTCATCGCATCAGTATTGCCGTCCCAGTGCGTCGCCGCGACGGTCTGGAACCACATGACCGGCCCGAACGTTGGGATGGCATGGTGAGCACTGTGCTGCGAATGTTCGGTCTCTACGCCCTGGTCGAGGTGGCGGCGGTTGTCGCGTTGATCTGGACCATCGGGTTCGGCTGGACGACGTTGGTGCTGCTGGGCACCTTCCTGGCCGGCCTGGTGCTGGCGAGCGGGCAGATCAGGCGCCAGATCCGTCGCCTGCGCAAGCCCGCCGACCCCGGCGTTCTCGCCGACAGCGGGCTGGTCACGGCCGGCACCCTGCTGGTCCTCGTTCCGGGACCCGTGACCTCGCTGGTGGGTTTGCTGCTGTTGGCGCCCCCGACTCGGGCCGCGGCCCGCCCGCTGCTGGCCGCGGTGGCCGCCACCGCGCTGGGCAGGCACACCCCGCTGGTGGCTGCGGCCGCGGTCGGTCGGCAGTGGTACACCACCCGGCGCACACCCGGGAGCCGAGCCGACTACATCGACGCCGAATTTGTCGACGTCACCGAGGTCGGGCAGCGCGCCCTTCCGGTCGCCTGACCCGCAGCCTCCGCCAACCCGTACTTTCTACGTCGTGACCGTTGTGACCGGCAGACCTGTCTCTTTGCTGCTCGGCGGGCGAATCCACAGCCCGAGTCATCCGGACGCCACCGCGATGGCGGTCCGGGACGGTGTGGTGGCCTGGCTGGGCAGTGACGACGTCGGCCGTGAGCAGTTCCCGCAGGCCGAGGTGATCGAACTCGACGGCGCGCTGGTGACACCGGCTTTCGTGGACAGTCATCTCCACGTCACCGATACCGGGCTGTGCCGCATCGGGCTGGACCTCCGGCCGGCGACCTCGGCACAGCACTGCCTGCAACTCATCGCCGACTACGCCGCGGCCCATCCTGGCGAGCCGATCCGCGGGCACGGCTGGGACGAATCCGGTTGGCCTGAGGGCCGTGCCCCGGACACCGCGGCCATCGACGCCGCGGTGGGGGATCGACCGGCATACCTGTCTCGCGCCGACGTCCACTCCGCGCTGGCCTCGACCGCGCTGCGGAACCTGGTCCCGGGATTGCCGCCGAGTATCGACGCCGACGCCCCGCTGTCCGGCGACGCCCACCACCGCGTCCGCACCGTGGCCGGCACCCTGCTCACCGCCTCGCAGCGCGCCGAAGCCCGGGCGGCGGCACTGGATGCCGCCGCCGCGGCCGGGATCGTCGCGGTACACGAATGCGCAGGCCCGGACATCGGCGGCCTCGACGACTGGCGCGAACTACGGGCCCGCAGCGATGCAGGCCACGGTGTCGAGGTCGTCGGCTACTGGGGCGAAGCGGTCACCACCGCAGCCCGGGCACGCGAGTTGATCGCCGACACCGGCGCCCGCGGGCTCGGCGGCGATCTGTTCGTCGATGGGGCGTTGGGCTCGCACACCGCCTGGCTCCACGAGCCCTACGCCGATGCACCCGGCTGTACCGGGGTGAGTCATCTGGATATCGACGCGGTCACCGCCCACTTGTGCGCCTGTACCGAGGCGGAGGTGACCGCCGGATTTCACGTGATCGGCGACGCCGCGGTCGCCACGGTGGTTTCGGCACTGGAACGGGCGGTGGAGAAATTCGGGGTGCCGGCGGTGGCCCGGTGCGGGCACCGCCTGGAGCATCTGGAGATGGTCAGCGCCGAACAGGCCGCGAAGCTGGGTTCCTGGGGCGTGATCGCCAGCATGCAGCCGGCTTTCGACGCCCTGTGGGGCGGCGAGGACGGCATGTACGCTCAGCGGCTGGGCGCCGAGCGAGCCGCCGGGCTGAACCCGTTCGCGCTGTTAGCATCCCAAGGCGTGCCCCTCGCGTTCGGTTCTGACAGCCCGGTGACCGCACTGGATCCGTGGGCTGCCGTGCGCGCAGCCGCCCACCACCGCACGCCGGGCAGTGCGGTGTCGATGCGGGCCGCTTTCGCCGCGTCGACGCGGGGTGGCTGGCGGGCAGCCGGTATCAACGACGGCATCACCGGGACGCTGGTGGCCGGCGCACCCGCGTCGTACGCAGTGTGGGAGACCAGCGCCCTGGCCGTCGAGGCGCCCCGCGACAAGGTCCAGCGGTGGTCGACCGATCCGCGCGCACGGGTGCCCGTGCTGCCGGTGATCGAGTCCGGCGCCAGCCCCCGATGCCGTCGCACTGTGCACCGTGGTGTGGTTCTGCATGGCTGAGACCACCGACGAACCGGCTGCCGAAACCCCCGCCGACCCGGCCGATGGGGTGCCAACCCAATCGGCCGGTGACGTTCTCACCCACGCCGACCCGCCGGGGCCGAACCGACTGGAACGGCTGGGCTTCGCCGCCGCGGATCGCTGGGCGCAGCTGGCCGCCTCGGTGGGCGCGGGCATGCTGTTGCGTTCCAGCTTTCCCCCGCTGAACTGGTGGTGGGCCGCGATTTTGGCCTTCGCGCTGCTGAGCTGGGTGCTCGTTCGCCGCGAGACCACCGTGGCCGGAGGTTTCGGCTACGGCCTGCTGTTCGGCCTGGCGTTCTATCTGCCGCTGCTGCCGTGGGTGGGCGGGCTGGTCGGCGCGCTGCCCTGGCTGATGCTGGCCCTGATGTGTGCACTGTTTCCCGCGCTGTTCGGATCGGCGGCGGTCGCCGTGCGCTCTTTGGCCGGCTGGCCGATCTGGTTCGCGCTGCTGTGGGCGGCCCAGGAATGGGCGAAGTCGGTATTCCCGTTCGGCGGGTTCCCTTGGGGTGCCGCGGGATACGGCCAGACCGCCGGACCGTTGCTGCCCTTGGTGGCGCTCGGCGGCGTTCCGCTGTTATCGACCGGAGTGGTGCTGATCGGTTGCGCCGGCACCGCTCTGACCATCGAGATCGTGCGCTGGCTGCGGCATCCACCGGCACCCGGATCCGCCGACCGCCCACCGGCGGTGCTGGTGCCCGGACTGTGTATCTGCCTGGTGATGCTGACCGCCGTCGTGGTGTGGCCGGGGGTGCGCCGTTCCGGGGTGGGCGCGGGCGACGAACCGACGATCACGGTGGCCGCCGTGCAGGGCAACGTGCCGCGGCTCGGCCTCGATTTCAACGCCCAGCGCCGCGAGGTGCTCGACTATCACGTCCGCGAAACCCTGCGGTTGGCAGAGGATGTCGCGGCCGGGCGCGCCCCGCAGCCATTGTTCGTGATCTGGCCGGAGAACGCCTCGGACATCGATCCGCTGACGAACATCGATGCCGCGCAGCAGATCACCGTCGCCGCCCAAGCGATCGACGCCCCGATCCTGGTGGGCACGGTACGTGCCGCGTCCGGCTGGAGCCGGGACAATCCGGTGGCGTCGAATTCGGTGCTGGTGTGGGATCCGCGCACCGGGCCGGGGGAGAGCCACGACAAGCGGATCGTGCAGCCGTTCGGTGAGTACCTGCCGTGGCGCGGGTTCTTCCGCCACCTGTCCGACTATGCCGACCGGGCAGGGTATTTCGTTCCTGGCCACGGCAACGGGGTGGTGCATGTCGCCGGCGTCCCGATCGGGGTGACCACCTGCTGGGAAGTGATCTTCGATCGCGCGCCGCGCCAGTCGGTGCTCGCCGGCGCCCAGCTGCTGGCCGTACCGACCAACAACGCGACGTTCGACGAGACGATGAGCGACCAGCAGCTGGCGTTCGCCAAGGTGCGCGCAGTCGAGCACGACCGCTACGTCGTGGTCGCCGGGACCACCGGAATCAGTGCCGTGATCGCCCCCGACGGACGCGAGCTGGCCCGCACCGCCTTCTTCGAGCCCGCCTATCTCGACAGCCACCTGCGGCTCAAGACCACGCTGACGCCCGCGACCCGGTGGGCGCCAGTGATCCAATGGGTGCTGCTCGGAGCGGCCGTTGCGGCCCTGCTGGCCGCCATACGGCAAAATGGAACGTTCATGCGCGGTCGGATTACGCGACGTCATGTCAAGCGGGGCCGCACCGGCGCCGATGCGGAGAACGGGAGGAACGGCGCCGATGAGTGAGCGTCCCAGCCTGCACACGCTGGTGGTCATCCCCACCTACAACGAGTTGGAGAACCTGCCGCTCATCCTGGACCGGCTACAGCAGGCTCGCCCCGACGTGCACGTCCTCGTCGTCGACGACGGCAGCCCGGACGGAACCGGGAAGCTGGCCGACGAGCGGGCGGCCGCCGACCCCGCCCGCATTCACGTGATGCACCGGACCTCCAAGGCCGGCCTGGGCGCGGCCTACCTGGCCGGTTTCGCCTGGGGGCTGGAGCGCAACTACGAGGTGATCGTGGAGATGGATGCCGACGGCAGCCACGCACCCGAGCAGCTCTACCGATTGCTGGACGCCATCGACGCCGGAGCCGACGTGGCGATCGGCTCGCGCTACGTCGACGGCGGGACGGTGCGGAACTGGCCGGTGCGCCGGCTGGTGCTGTCCAAGACCGCCAACACCTATGCGCGTCTGCTGCTCGGCGTCGGAATCCACGACATCACCGCCGGCTACCGCGCGTACCGTCGCGGGGTGCTGGAGAAGATCGGCCTGGACGCGGTCGACTCGAAGGGCTACTGCTTCCAGGTCGACCTCACCTGGCGGGCCGTCAACAGCGGCTTCACCATCACCGAGGTGCCGATCACGTTCACCGAGCGTGAGCTGGGCGTGTCGAAGATGAGCGGTTCCAACATCCGCGAAGCGATGGTCAAGGTCGCGCGGTGGGGGATCGGCGGCCGGGTGAACCGGCTCCGGAGCGCCCGCGGCTAGTTCGCCGCGGGCACAGCGCCGGGGCCGAAAGAGCGGCGAAGGCTTAGCCGCGCCGCTTCGTCTTGATCAGCTCCAGGCGCTCCTTGAGCAGCTCTTCGAGCTCTTCGACCGAGCGGCGCTCCAGCAGCATGTCCCAGTGGGTGCGCGGCGGCTTGACCTTCTTCGGCTCGGGCAGGTCGCCCTCGAGCAGGGTGCCTTCCAGGCCGTTACGGCACATCCAGGTGCCGGGGATCTCCGCGTCGTCGGCGAAGGGCACCTCGAACTCTTCACCGTTGTCAGTGCGGTAGCGCGCCATGCGGCGCGGCGCCAGGTCGTGGTTGCGGTCGGTCTCGTAGCTCACGGCTCCCAGCCGACTGCCCCGCAGAACACGATCAGCCATGACCCACTCTCCTTATGCCTATTGGTGAAAAATGCCTCGCGAGTGTCAACGCGAGCGGACCCTGTGAAGTTCCCGGCGCACGTGGCGCGACCTCTCATGATACCGGGAACGTCGCGGTCCCCGGACTAAGGTGTGCAGACGTGCCCCGCAGCCCCCGCCCGCAGCCGTGCCGATGGTGTGGCCGCGACGTGGGTGATGCCGGGATCGGTCGGCGCCGGCAATACTGCCGACAGTCGTGCCGGCAGCGCGCCTACGAGCAGCGCGCCCTGATCAGCAGCGGGAAGACGACCGCGCTGACGCCGGATTCCGTGGTGCTCTCGGCCGACGAAGCGACCGCACTGTCCGACCGGGTCTATCAGGTGCGGTGCGCGGCCGAGGACATCGCAACCGCGCTGTCCGAAAACGCTCCCCACGACGAGCTGCGGCAGCTGTGCGACATCCTGCTGCAGGCCGTCGATTCGGCCGACCGCTGGCGCTGACGGTCAGCTTGCGCAGCTGAACAGCTCGCCGGCGTCGGCCGGTGGCGGCACCGGGTGCAGGCAGCCGAATGTTCCGATGCCCTGCGGGCTGAACAGCACCGCCGACCGGTGGGCGTAGTTCACGCAGATCAGCCCGACTCGATCCGCCCGGCAGCGATAGTCGCCGAACGACAAGGCCGATCCGTCCGGCAGCTGCGCCCCCTCGCCGTGCACGAACCGGCCCGGATCGCCGTGCGCGGATCCCACCCGCAGCGTGTTGCCGCCGAAGTCGACCCAGCCGCCCTTCCACTCCCCGTAGACGTCGGCGGGCTGCGCGGGCGGGTTCGCCAGGTCCACCACACAGGCCAGGGCACTGTCGGGGGAACCGGCATCGGTGATGCAGGTAGTGGCACGGCGGGGCGCAGCGGGCACCGTGAAGGCGACATCGTCGATGAGGTCGGTGACCTCACCGTCGCGGGTGGTCTTGTGGTACTCGGCGGCGTCGACCGGCCGGCCGGCCTCGATCCAGGCGATGACGTCGGCGATCGCCGCGCCCGCAGCAGGGGGAGCCAGTGGCCCCGCCGGCTTGGCTGAGGTTGACGTCCCCGACGTCGACGGCGGTGCCGCGCTCGAGGTGACCGGCCCAGTCGAAGTGGGCTCCGGCTCTTCGACCTTGGCGCCAGAACATCCGGCGATCAACAGCAGTACGGCGATCAGCCCGGTGAGACGCATGCCGTTAGGCTAACCGGCCCTGCTTATGCGGCGGTCCAGCCTCACCTCTCCTTCGTCGAGGTTCGCTAACCACCGGGCTCAAGCGGCGGTCCAGCCTCACCTCTCCTTCGTCGAGGTTCGCTAACCACCGGGTGATTCGCTACCGTTCGCCTCATGCATAACCACCCTGTGCAGGCCCGCATCGCCACCGGCGTTGTGGAGGGTTTCGTCCGTGACGGGGTGCGCAGATGGCGGTCCATCCCCTATGCCCGCCCGCCGGTCGGCCCGCTGCGGTTCCGCGCGCCCCAGCCGGCCGAGCCGTGGTCGGGGGTGCGCCATTGCCACGGATTCGCCAACTGCGCGCCGCAGGAGCGGTTCTACACCGTCTTGGGCCCCGGCCGGTTCCAGCCGACCAGTGAGGACTGCCTGACGCTGAACGTGGTGGCCCCGGAGGACACCGGCGCGGGCCCACTGCCGGTCATGGTGTTCATCCACGGTGGCGGCTACATCATGGGCAGTTCGGCCACCCCCATCTATGACGGCGCGACGCTGGCCCGGCGCGGCTGTGTGTACGTGTCGGTCAACTACCGGTTGGGTGCGCTCGGGTGTCTGGACCTGTCGTCCCTGTCGACTGCCGACGTCACCCTGGACAGCAACCTGTACCTGCGTGACCTGGTGCTCGCCCTGCGCTGGGTTCAGGAGAACATCGCGACGTTCGGCGGCGACCCCGGCAACGTCACCATCTTCGGGGAAAGTGCGGGTGCGCATGCCGTTGCCACCCTGTTGGCGGTTCCCGCCGCGCAAGGTCTGTTCACTCGTGCGATCGCCGAAAGCCCGGCCGCGGGGCTGGTGCGCAACACCGACATCGCCGCCGCATTCGCAGAGCGATTCGCCGCGTTGCTCGGGGTACGCCCGTCCGACGGCGCCCAGGCCCTGCTGCGGGTGACGCCGTCGGAGCTGCTGGCCGCACAGGACCGGTTGATCGCCGATGGCAACCGGGACATGCTGGGGGCGTTCCCGATCGGCCCGGTGAGCGGCGACGACGTGCTGCCGGTGGATCCGGTCGAGGCGATGCGGCAGGGATCGGCCCACGGGGTGCCGCTCATCGTGGGCAGCAACGCCGATGAAGGACGCCTGTTCACTCGGTTCTTGAGGATGCTGCCGGTCGACGAGCCGATGGTCGAGGCGGTATTGGCCGGCGCCGACGCGGGGGTGCGTGACCGCATCATCGCCGCCTATCCCGATTACCCGAAGCGGGCGGCCTGCATCCAGCTCGGCGGTGATTTCGCCTTCAACGCGGCGGTGTGGGAGATCGCCGAAGCCCACGGCGCCCACGCCCCCACCTACGTCTACCGCTACGACTACGCGCCGCGGATGCTGCGCTGGTCGGGGATGGGTGCCACGCACGCCACCGAGTTGTTCGCGGTGTTCGACGTGTATCGCAGCGGCGGGTTTGGGCGGCTGCTCACCGCGGGCGCCGACCGCCGGACGGCGTTGCAGGTCAGCAAGCAGGTGCAGCGACGCTGGGGCGCGTTCGGCCGGACGGGACTACCGGGCGACGGCTGGCCGGCCTACACCGCCGACGAGCGCGCCGTCATGGTGTTCGACCGCAAGACCCGTCTGGAATTCGACCCGGCGCCGGAGCGACGCAAGGCCTGGCAGGGCTTTTCGCTGGCCCGCTGACCTTCCGCGTCAGGCCCGGGTGACCCGGGTGCCGCCGGCCAGCTCGTCGTGCTTGCCCTGCTTGGTCGGGCTGCCGCTGATCGTCACCGCAATCACGATGTAGGCGACGAAGGCGAGCAGCGGACCGATGTAGGGGACCACGGCCAGCAAGGTGAACGAGTTACGGATGGCCGACTGCGAAGCCGTCGGCTTCGACACCCCGTCGGGCCCATGCACCGCCAGGCCCAGCAGCCGCTTGGCGGGGGTGGCCCCCTGGGACACCTCGAACAGCACGAAGTAGCCGAACGTCAGCACCCCGGAGAACAGGCCGGTCACCAGGAACGGGTAATCGTCGGAGAACACGAACACCGACAGGAAGAACGACACGATCCCGACCAGCACACCGTCGAGCACGCGGGCCCAAAAGCGCCGGCCCAGCCCACCCGGTTGCTGTCCCCATCCGGGCTGCGGCCCCCAGCCCTGCGGCGGCGGATAACCGCCGGGCTGGCCATATCCGGGGCCTCCAGGACCATAGCCTGGACCGTTCGGGCCGAAATCGCCGGTTGTCATCAGTTTCGCTCCTGACCACGTTGGATGTCCGCCAATGTACCGTGACGATCAGGGGCGGAAGCGGTTTCTGCGGAGGGCGAAACGGCGGACCGATGTACCAGATCGCGGTGGCGCTCATCGTCGCGTCGCACCTTGCGTTCGTCGGCTACGTCGTGGTCGGCGGCTTTCTCGCCGTGCGGTGGCCGCGCACTCTGTGGCTGCACGGTGTAGCGGCCTTCTGGGCGGCGCTGATCGTGGTAGCGCATCTGGACTGCCCGCTGACCTGGCTGGAACGACGGGTTCGCGCCGCCGGCGGGATGGCCCCGCTGCCGCCGGACGGATTCATCACCCACTATCTGGCCGGTGTGCTCTACCCGCCCGCTTGGACCACCGAAGTCGACGTCGCGGTGCTGGTGACCGTCCTCGGTTCTTGGCTGCTGTATGGGCGAGAAGCGCTGCGGCGCCGACGATACTGTGGACCCATGCGGGCGCTGGTCATCGTCGATGTGCAGAACGACTTCTGCGACGGGGGAGCCCTCCCGGTGGCAGGCGCTGTCAACGTCGCCCGCGACATCAGCCGTTACGTGGACAGCCCGGCGGGCCAGGCCCGCTATGCGCACGTGGTGGCCACCCAGGACTGGCACATCGACCCCGGCCCGCACTTCTCCGAGCACCCCGACCACCAGACATCCTGGCCGCCGCACTGCGTCGCGGAAAGTACCGGTGCGCAGTTTCATCCCGCACTGAGCACCGACCGAATCGAGGCGGTCTTCAAAAAGGGCGCCTATAGCGCGGGATACAGCGGATTCGAGGGCGTCGATGACGAGGGCACCTCGCTGGGCGACTGGTTACGCCGGCACGATGTGGACAGCGTCGACGTAGCCGGTGTCGCCACCGACCACTGCGTGTGCGCCACCGCCAAAGACGCTGTCGCCGCAGGGTTTTCGACCGCCGTGCTGCCGCATCTGACCGCGGGCGTGTCCGCCGAGTCGACGGCCGCCGCGCTGGCCGCGATGCGCAGCGCCGGTGTCACGGTGGTGGAGGCGGCCTGACGGGAGGATCCGGTGGGCTCGCGGTATTTCCCAGGAGCCTGAGCAGGCCCGACCGCGACGATAAACTCACGTACGTGCCGAGCTTTCGAATTGCCGAAGTCGCCGAGCTACTCGGGGTCAGCGACGACACCGTCCGCCGGTGGATCGACTCCGGGCGTCTGTCACTGACGGCGGGCAGTGGGCCCCGCATGGTCGACGGTGCTGAGTTGGCACGGTTCGCCCAGGAGCGCGCGTCCGTCGAACCGGTGTCACGCAATCCGGTGGTGGGCCAGTCGGCACGCAACCGGATGGTGGGTCTGGTCACCAAAGTCACCCGCGACACGGTGATGGCGCAGGTCGAGGTTCAGGCCGGCCCGTTCCGGTTGGTCTCGCTGGTCAGTAGGGAGGCTGCCGACGAACTGCAGCTGCAGCCCGGCAGCCTGGTGGTCGCCTCGGTCAAGGCCACCAACGTCGTCGTCGAACTGCCGCGACGGGCCGGCTCAGCCAGCCACACCGACCCGGCCGCCGAATTCGGGTAGGTCAGACCAGCATCACCAACGACGCCGTCGCCGCCAGCAGGAACAACGCCGGAAACCCGATGTTGTAGAACACCCCGGCACGTACGTGCGTCGCGATGGCCCCGATGAAGAAGGCCACCAGTCCGGCCGCTGCGGCGACGCCGATCAGGGGAACCCCCGCCAACCCGATGATCAGCCCAACGCCCCCAGCCAGTTTCAGCGCACCGAGCAGCGGCAACCACGACCGCGGCACGCCAACCTGCGCGGAATTGGCCAAGACGAACTGCGCCGGAATGAAGTCGGCGACCGCGACGGCGATGGTGATGGCCGCGGTGACCGCGACCGTCACCAGGTAGACAGTCGGTACGCTCATGATGTTGCTCTCCTCGTCGGTGGATGTGGCTATATCCGTGTGACGACTCCCGAACGGGAAAGGTGACCCATGGGCAACACCGACGTTTTGGCCCGCCGGTTCGAAGACAACCGCCGGCGTCTGCATTCGGTGGCGTTTCATCTGCTCGGCTCGGCGGCAGACGCCGATGACGCGGTCCAATCGGCCTGGCTGAAGGCCAGCCGTGCCGACTTCGCCGCGGTGGACAATCTGCCCGGATGGCTCACCACCATCACCGCACACGTCGCCATGGACCAGCTCCGAGCACGTTCGCGTCGCGTTGAGCAATCACTGTCGGACTCACCGGAGTTGGACAACGCCCCGGCCCTGGCCGCACCGGCCGCCGACGAGGAGCTGCTGCGCTCCGAGGCGGTCAGCCGCGCGCTGCTGGTGGTGCTGGACCGGTTGTCGCCGGCGCAGCGGGTCGCCTTCGTGCTGCACGACGTGTTCGACGTGCCGTTCGAGCAGATCGGCGCAGTACTGGACCGCTCACCGGACGCCGCCAAGAAGCTGGCCAGTCGGGCCCGGGCCCGACTGCAGGCCGGGCCGGCCGAGCAACCGCGACACCGCACCGAACATCTCGCGGTCGTGAGCGCGTTCCTGGCTGCCTCTCGTGGCGGCGACATCCCCGCGCTGCTGGAGTTGTTGGCGCCCGACGTGGTGCGGCGGGTCGATTCCGTGCTGGTGCCGGCCGGTGTGCCCACCGAGATGCGCGGCGCCGGCGATGTGGCCACCGAGACCCGGCGCTTCACCCGGCGGGCACGAGCCGGTGCCGTGCTGCTCATCGACGGCGCACCGGGGATCGCGATCGCGCCCGGAGGGCACCTGCTGGCCCTGTTGCGTATCGGAATCGGCGACGACGGACGCATCCATACCATTGACATCGCAGGCGACCCCGACAGATTGCGCACCGCGACGCTGCAACTCCCGGAGGCCGTCGAGGCTCGCTGAACCGTCGGGTTCTGCTTTGATGGGTCACGCGAACCGATGTGTGAAGGGGACGTCCCGTGCCAGATGAAACGACGGCCGCAGGGGAAACCATGGCGGCAGGGGAGAGTACGGCGCCCGCGCCGTCACCGCCGGCGGTGACGGCGCGCGGCATCACGATGACCGGGCCGTGGGGGCGCGTCTTCGGGCCACTGGACCTGGATATCCCTGCCGGCGGTACCACCGTGCTGGTCGGCCCTCCGGGGTCGGGTCGCACCGCCCTGATGATGAACCTGGCGGGCCGAATGAAGCCGTCGTCGGGCACGCTCACCGTGCTCGGACACCGGAAAGCCCGCGACATCTTCGACGTCGCCGCCCTGGCAGGGATCGAACAGATCGACGCGATTTTCGAGTCGGTGACGGTTGCCGACCTGATCACTGAACAGATCCGCTGGGATGCACCCTGGTACCAGTTGGTCCGCCGTGCCGGTGACGCCGAGCGCGACGCGATCTGCGGCCCGGTCTTCGGCGACCTGCCGGTACCCCAACTGCACGACTACGTCGAGCACCTCGACGAGATGACCGGACTGCTGTTGCGCATCGCACTGGCCAACACCGCACGTCCACCGCTGCTTGTGGTCGGCAGCATCGACGAGATCAAGAACAGCCGCGACCGCGCCATCCTGCTTACCCGGCTGGTCGCGCTGGGGGAGAAGCAGACCGTGATCACCTCGTCGGCCAACCCGATTCCCGACGGGTTCGGGCTCGCCGGGCAGATAACCGTCGACCGTCTGGAGCGCGCCGAGCTCGTTCCCGGCCGACACGAGAAGGGGAACCGCTGACCATGCTCGCCGGAATGTCGCTGGGCACCGACCTCAAACGCTATTCGCGCGGCACCATGCCGCGACTGGCCCTGATCACCATCATCGTGCTACCCCTGCTGTACGGCGCGATGTACCTGTGGGCGTTCTGGAATCCGTTCGCCGCCATCGACAAGATCCCCGTCGCCCTGGTCAACGAAGACACCGGCGCCACCGTCTCCGGGAACCAATTGCGGGCCGGTGACGAAGTGACCCGCGCCTTGGTCGACTCCCGCCAGCTCGATCTACACCAGGTGTCGGAAAGCGAAGCCGTCAAAGGTGTTTCCGACGGCACCTACTATTTCTCGATCACCCTGCCGGCCGACTTCAGCGAAGCCGTGGTGTCTCCGGCGGGCCCGAACCCGCAGAAGGCGCAGATCCAATTCCGGTTCAACGACGCGAACAACTACCTGGCCTCGGTGATGGGGCAGAACGCCGCCCGCGAGGTGCTCAACGAGGTCAGCGCCAAAGTCGGCCAACAGGTGATCGGCACCGCGCTGACCCAGGTGACCGACGAGGTCAAGAAGGCGGCCGATGGCGCCGGCCAGCTCGCGGACGGCTCGAAAACATTGGCCGAAAACCTCGGGACGGCGCGTGATGGGTCAGGTGCGCTCGCCGACGGAATCCGTCAGCTGTCGACGGGTGTTCAGCACGCCACCGACCCGATCCTGAAGGTCACCGACGACCTCGCCGCCATGGGATTCGACCCGAACGCCGCCGGCGCGGCCGCCGCCAATCTCAGCGGCAACCTCAAGACGGTGACCGACCGGATCGCGTCACTCAACGTCAACTACCAGCAGGCCGCCGGGATCGTGAATCAGGTGGTCGACGGACTGCGGTCCAACCCCGACCCGGCAGTGCGCGGGCTCGCCGACACCCTGGCCGGCGCCCAGCGGCTCCTCGACGTCGAGGGCATGGACCCGGCCACTGACGAGGGGCTGGCCGAGCTGCGGGAGAACACCCAACAGCTGGAGAATGACCTCGCCGATCCCAACAGTGCGCTGCGCACCTTCATGACTCATCTCCTAGACGGCGGCCTCAGATCCGATGTGGTCTCGCTGCGTGACGGAGCGGCCGCGCTGGCCGCCGGTGCTCACCAACTCAGCGACGGCCTGGTGCAATTGAGCGACGGCAGCAACCAACTCAAAGACGGTGCCGCGCAATTGGCATCGGGTCTGGGGCAGGCGGACCAGCGCGCCTCGACCATCACCGACCAAGAACGTGTCCAGGTGGCCCAGATCCTGGCCAGCCCGGTCGGCGTCGATATGGACTTCACCCATCACGCCGCCACCTTCGGCACCGGGTTCGCCCCGTTCTTCCTGCCGCTGGCATTGTTCATCGGCTCGCTGATCGTCTGGATGTTGTTGACCCCGTTGCAGACTCGCGCCATCGTCAACGGCCTGGGCGCGTTGCGGGTGGTACTCGCGTCTTACTGGCCCGCCCTGCTGCTGGGGGTCTGCCAGGTACTGTTGATGTACACGGTGGTGCACTTCGGGGTGGGGTTGCAGGCCCGCCACGCCGCGGGCATGGTCGCGTTCCTGGCGTTGATCGCCGCGTCGTTCCTGGCGATGATCCAGGCGTTCAACGCGGTGCTCGGTGTGGCCGTGGGTCGGGTGTTCACCCTGGCCTTCCTGATGTTCCAGCTGGTGTCGTCCGGCGGGGTGTATCCGGTGGAGACGACGGCCAAACCGTTCCAGATATTGCATCCCTACGACCCGATGACCTACGCCGTCAACGGGTTACGCCAGCTGACCGTCGGCGGCATCGACGAGCGGCTGTGGACGTCGGTGGCCGTACTGGCCGGGATCCTGGTGGTGTCACTTGCTGCCAGCTCCTGGGCTGCGCGGCGAGATCGTCAGTACACCCTCGAACGCCTCTACCCGCCGATCGAAGTCTGACGGTTTCGCGGGTGCTGTCCTCCGGTACACCATCGCTCACGCGACGCAGCGTGCTGCGCGGCGCCGGGGCGATGGGGGCGGCAGCGCTGTTCCCTGCGACGTCGGCCTGCGGCAGCGACGACGACGCACTGACCTTCTTCTTCGCGGCCAACCCCGAAGAAGCCGACGCCCGGATGCGGATCGTCAACGCGTTCCAGCGCGAACACCCCGATATCCGGGTGCGCACCATTTTGGCCGGCGGCGACCCGACCCAGCAGATGTCGACGTTCTGCGCCGGCGGGAAATGCCCGGATGTGCTGATGGCCTGGGAGTTCAACTATGCCGGGCTCGCGGAGCGCGGCGTGCTGGCGGATCTGAACACCCTGCTGGATCGGGATCGGCAGTTCGCGGCGGCGTTGCGCACCGACAGCATCCCCGCGCTGTATGAGACGTTCGGCTTCAACGGCGGCCAGTACGCGTTCCCGGAGCAGTGGTCGGGGGCGTTCCTGTTCTACAACACCCGAATCTTCGCCGAGGCCGGTGTGGCGCCACCGCCGGGCCGCTGGGACACGCCCTGGACGTTCGACGAATTCCTGGCCACCGCGAGCGAACTGACCCAACGGTCCGGCAACGGCCGAGTCACCCGGTGGGGCTTCGTCGACACCTGGTCGCCGCCGTATTCCGCAGCGCTGTTCGGTATGAACAACGGGGTGCCGTGGGCGGTGCCGCGCGTCAACCCGACTCACCTGAACTTCGACGATGACGACTTCCTGGCCGGCATCCAGTTTTACGCGGATCTGGCCAACGTGCATCGCGTGGCGCCCGCCGCCGCGGATACCCAGTCGATCTCCACGATGGGGCTGTTCACCGGAGGAAACGCGGCGATGGCGCTCGGTGGGCACTGGCGCTACCAGACCTTTGTCCAAGCCGAGGAGCTGGAATTCGACGTGGCGGTGCTGCCGACCGGTCCGGGTGCCGCAGCCAAGGGCATGGCCGCTCGATCCGCCATCGGCAGCACCGGTCTGGCCATCGCCGCCGACAGTCGGCACCGGGAACAGGCCTGGGAATTCCTCAAATTCGCCGCGGGGCCGGTGGGACAGTCGCTGATCGGGGAGTCCGGGCTCTTCGTACCGGTGCTGCGCTCGGCGATCGACTCACCCGGCTTCGCTGCCGCCCACACCGGGATTCGCAACCTCGCGGTGCTGACCGGTGGCCCGGCGCATTCCGAGGGGCTGCCGATCTCCCCGGAGTGGCAGAAAGTCCACGCCCTGATGGACCGTGCCATCGGGCCGGTACTGCGCGGCAAGCGGCCCGCCACGAGCCTGAAGCACGGGCTCACACCGCAGATCGACGAAGTGCTGGCCACCGCATGAATCCCACCCGCAGACGAGCACGCGCCGGACGCTGGTTCGTCGCCCCGAACCTGGCGGCGGTCGCGGTGTTCATGGCTTTCCCGCTGGCCTTCTCGCTCTACATGAGCTTCCAACACTGGGACCTGTTCACACCGCCGACGTTCGTCGGCGCCACGAACTATCGCGACCTGTTCACCGGTGACCCGTTGTTCGGCATCGCGGTCCGCAACACGACGGTGTTCACCATCGGCACCGTCGTCCCTACGGTGCTCATCAGTCTGGCGGTGGCGGGACTGCTGAACCGGAAGATCAAGGGAATCGGCCTGTTTCGGGCAATCGCCTTTCTGCCGTTAGCGGTGTCATCGGTGGTGATCGCCGTGGTCTGGCAGTTCGTGTTCAACACCGACAGCGGACTGCTCAACATCATGCTCAGCTGGTTCGGCATCGCCGCGGTGCCGTGGCTCACCGAACCGCACTGGGCGATGGCGTCGTTGTGTCTGGTCAGCGTCTGGAAGAGCGTGCCGTTCGCGACGGTGATCCTGCTGGCGGCCATGCAGGGCGTGCCCGACTCCCTGCACGAGGCGGCACGCATCGACGGCGCCGGTGAGGTGCGGCGCTTCCTTTCCATCACGGTGCCGATGATCCGCGGTGCCGTGTGGTTCGTGGTGGTGATCTCGGTGATCAACGCGTTCCAGGCGTTCGATCTGGTCTACGTGCTCACCGGCAGCAGCGGCGGACCCGAGACCGGCACCTACGTGTTGGCCATCATGTTGTTCCAGCAAGCCTTTGCCTTCTTGGACTTCGGATATGCGTCCGCGCTGGCCTGGGTGATGTTTGCCGTGCTGCTGGCCCTGACCGTCATCCAATTGCGTTTGTCGCGCAGGAATGCGGTGGACCAGTGACCGGTCCACCGGCACGGCACCGCATCGCCGGGCTGCTGGGCGTCTACGCAGGGTTGGGCGCCGTCACCGCCTGCGCGTTGTTCCCGATTCTGTGGGCGCTGTCGGGCTCGCTCAAGCGCCAAGCCGAGATCAGCCAGCCCATGTTGTTGCCGGCCCATCCGCAGTGGTCGAACTATGCCGAGGTATTCGCCCGAATGCCGTTCTGGCGGATGCTGTTCAACACTGTTCTCTACGCCGGCTGCGTGACGGCCGGGCAGGTCTTCTTCTGTTCGCTCGCCGGGTACGCGTTCGCCCGGCTGCCGTTCACCGGCCGTGATGCCCTCTTTGTGGTGTATCTGGCCACCCTGATGGTGCCGTTGACGGTCACGGTGATTCCGCAGTTCATCTTGATGCGAGTGTTCGGGTGGACCGACACCATGTGGGCGATGATCATTCCCGGGTTGTTCGGCAGCGCCTTCGGCACCTATCTGATGCGGCAGTTCTTCGCCACCCTGCCCGTCGATCTGGAGGAAGCCGCGATCTTGGACGGCTGCTCACCGTGGGCGATTTATTGGCGGATTCTGTTGCCGCACGCCAAACCTGCGGTGATGGTGCTGGCGGTGCTGACCTGGATCAATGTCTGGAATGACTTTCTGTGGCCGCTGCTGATGATTCAGCGCAAGGGCATCGCCACCCTGACCCTCGGGTTGGTGTGGATGCAGGGGGAGTATGTCGCCGAATGGCCGGTGCTGATGGCCGCTTCCATGCTGATGTTGGCCCCGCTGGTGGTGATCTACGCGGTCGCCCAACGGGCCTTCGTCAGCGGGATCGCGGCGACGGGCTTCGGTGGACGGTAGTCAGGAGAACGCAGTGGCTTCAGTGACCTTCGACTCGGTGACCCGGCGCTATCCGGGCGCCGACCGCCCCGCCCTGGACGCATTGAATCTGGCGGTCTCCGACGGAGAGTTCATGGTGCTGGTCGGGCCGTCGGGCTGCGGCAAGACGACGACGCTGCGGATGCTGGCCGGCCTGGAACCCGTTGACGCCGGTCATATCTACATCGGCGACCACGACGTCACCGCGGCCGACCCCGGCCATCGCGACGTCGCCATGGTGTTCCAGAACTACGCCCTGTATCCGCACATGACCGTGGCGCAGAACATGGGTTTCGCCCTCAGGGTGGCCAAGACCCCCAAGGCCGAGATCCGCGCCAGGGTGTCGGAAGCCGCCCAGCTGCTGGGCCTGACCGAACTCTTGGGGCGCAAGCCCAAGGATCTTTCCGGCGGTGAACGCCAACGAGTCGCGATGGGCCGCGCGATCATACGACGCCCGCAGGTCTTCTTGATGGACGAGCCACTGTCGAACCTGGATGCCATGCTGAGGGTGCAGACCCGTAACCAGATCGCCGAACTGCAGCGGCGGCTGGGGATCACCACCGTCTATGTCACCCACGATCAGGTGGAGGCCATGACGATGGGCGATCGGGTCGCGGTATTGCGCGACGGGGTGCTGCAGCAGTGCGCCCCGCCACGCGAGCTCTACCGCACGCCGGCCAATGTGTTCGTCGCCGGGTTCATCGGATCTCCGGCGATGAACCTGTTCACCGTTCCCGTCGTCGACCGCGCGGTGACGCTGGGTGGCTATCGCGTCGGTGTACCTGTGGAAATATCTTCTGCGGCAACGCAGCTGGTCGTCGGTATTCGCCCCGAGCACCTGCAGATCGCCGATCGCGGGATCGGTGTCGAGGTGGACTTCGTCGAGGAACTGGGCGCCGACACCTACCTGTACGGCACGGCGGCTGATTCCCAGACCTCGCAATCAGTGGTCGCCCGGGTTCCCGGCAACACCGAGGTGCGCTCGCACGCCCGGCTGTCACTGGGCTTCGACGTGACCGCTCTGCATTTCTTCGGCACCGACGGCGCCCGGCTGGGCTGAGCGGCCGCCCGGGAGCCTGGCACTCCGCCCGGGCCCGAGGGTGACCGCCAAGTGGTGCAGCATCAGGACGAACGTAATGCTCCAGGCGGCCAGGGCGATCCAGCTCTCGACCGATCCGATGTAGTAGACGATCGGCAGATGGTCGGCCTGCCCCAGGTAGTGACTGCCCACCCCGTACATGCCCAGCGGGAAGATCACGCTCCACCAGGGCGCTTCGTAGCGAAGTGAAATGCGATGCACAACATGGCGCCACACTCCGGCGGCGATCATCGGCGGGATCAGCCACGTGCCGAACGCCCAGAACACCACCGACGTTCCGGCGATCAGACCGCGGGTGGCGTGGACCATCGGCGCTTCGGCCATCTCGACGATATGAGCACCGGCCAGCACGGTGATCGCGGTGGCGCCCATCGCCACCCAGTACTGCGGAACGAGGTCCTCGGGAAGCAGCGGATAGAGCAGCAGCCGCAGCGCGACAAAGATTCCGGCGGCGCCGTAGAGGAACACTCCCACCGACCAGGACGTCACCGCGAGCAGCGCCAGGCTTTGGCGCCACGGCTCGGACACCTCCACCTCGAGTACCGCGGCCAACACCGCGATGGACTGGCTGGCCACCACCCAGATGAACCAGGTGCCGTTGGCCCGGCGCACCACCGGCCGCTCCGCGGTGCCCAGCACGGCGGTCCACGGAATCAGATAACCCAGCACCAGCCAGGTCAGTGTGCTGACCACCAGCAGGCCGACGGCGACACTGCTGTGCCCATCGATGACCAGCCGAGCGCCGAGCACATTGGTGGCGGAGACGAACGTGAAGAAGCCGAATGCACGTCCGGAATCGTAGAGATCGGCCAGGAATTCGCGCCGAAAGGCCATGACGCGCACGGTCGATACCGCGATCAGCACCAGGTATGAGGCCACCGTCACCCACAACAGCAGCACCGAAACCCAGTGGGAGTTCTGGTGGTACATGGCTGTCGACACCATGCCGCTGGCCATCACCAACGCGAAATAGCCCGGGTTGAGTGTGCGGATGGCCTCGCGGGTCCCCGTCGCCGGCACCATCCCTGCTGGTGCGCCCATCAGTCGAGCAATTGCCGCAATACGTATTGCATGATGCCGCCGTGCCGGTAATAGTCGGCCTCGCCGGGGGTGTCGATGCGCACCGTCGCGTCGAATTCGATGTCACCGGCCTGTACGTGCACGGTGTCGGGGATGGTGTCGCCCAGTGCGGTCACCCCGGTGATGTCGAAGGTCTCCTCACCGGTCAGGCCCAGCGAATCCGCGTCGGCGCCGTCGGGGAACTGCAGGGGGAGCACCCCCATACCGATCAGGTTGGAGCGGTGGATGCGCTCGTAGGACACCGCCAGCACCGCCCGCACACCGAGTAGCACGGTGCCCTTGGCGGCCCAGTCGCGCGAGGAACCGGATCCGTATTCCTTACCGGCCAGAATCACCAGTGGCGTGCCGGCGGCGAGGTAGTTCACCGACGCGTCGTAAATGGTGCTGACCGGACCGTCCGGCTGGGTGAAGTCGCGGGTGAAGCCGCCCTCGGTATCGGGCGCCAATTGGTTGCGCAGCCGCACGTTGGCGAAGGTGCCGCGAATCATCACCTCATGGTTGCCACGCCGCGAGCCGTAGGAGTTGAAGTCTTTGCGCTCAATTCCATGCTCCGCCAGGTACTTTCCAGCGGGCGAGTCGTAGCGGATGGACCCGGCCGGGCTGATGTGGTCGGTGGTGACCGAGTCGCCGAGCTTGGCCAGCACTCGGGCACCGGTGATGTCGGTGAGCGGCGCCGGGTCGCGGGTCATGCCGTCGAAGTACGGTGGCTGGCGCACGTAGGTGGAGTCCGGCGCCCAGGAGAAGGTGTCGGTGTCGGGGACATCCAGGGAACGCCAGCGGTCGTCGCCGGTGAAGACGTCGCCGTAGCTGGTGGTGAACATCTCGGCCTGCAGGTTGCCGTCGACTACGGCGGCAATCTCGTCGGTGGTGGGCCAGATGTCGCGCAGGTACACCGGTTCGCCGTCGCTGCCGGTGCCCAGCGGATCGGTGAGCAGGTTGACGCGCAGTGTGCCGGCGAGTGCATAGGCGACCACCAGCGGCGGGGAGGCGAGGAAATTCATTCGGACTTCTGGGTGGATGCGGCCCTCGAAGTTGCGGTTGCCCGACAGCACCGAGCACACAGTCAAGTCGTTGTCGACGACGGCCTTGCTCACCTCGGGGATCAGCGGCCCCGAGTTGCCGATGCAGGTGGTGCAGCCGTAGCCCACCAGGTTGAAGCCGAGCTCATCCAGGTAGGGCGTCAGGCCCGCCCGCTCGTAGTAGTCGGTGACCACCCGCGACCCGGGCGCCAGCGTGGTCTTCACCCACGGCTTACGCGACAAGCCCTTGTCGACGGCATTGCGCGCCAGCAGTGCCGCGCCGACCATCACCGAGGGGTTGGAGGTGTTGGTGCACGAGGTGATCGCGGCGATCACGACGTCGCCGTTGTCGATCTCGGTGCGGGTGCCGTCGGCGAGCTCGATCGGCTGGGCATCGGTCCGCCAGGGGAGCTTTTCACCACCGGCCCACGGCTCCCGCGGTTTGCCTGCCGCTTGGGAGTGACCGAACGCGATCGGGTCGCTGGCCGGGAACGAATCGGCCGACGCCTTGTCCAGGTCCGAGAGTGCCTGAGCGGTGGTTTCGGCGCCGTCGAGCAGGGCGGCGACGGTGTGCGGGGCCAGCCGCAGCGGAATGCGGTCCTGTGGGCGTTTGGGGCCGGCGATCGACGGCTCGACACTGCTCAGGTCCAGTTCCAGCGTTTGCGAATAGACGGGTTCGCGATCCGGGTCGTGCCACATGCCCTGCTCTTTGGCGTAGGCCTCCACTAGCTTGATCTGATGCTCAGAGCGGCCGGTCAGGCGTAGATAGTCGCAGGTGACGCGGTCGATCGGGAAGATCGCGCAGGTAGCCCCGTACTCCGGGCTCATGTTGCCGATCGTGGCCCGGTTCGCCAGCGGAACGTTGGCCACGCCGGGTCCGAAGAACTCGACGAACTTGCCGACCACCCCGGTGGCGCGCAGCAGCTCGGCGACGGTGAGGACCAGGTCGGTGGCGGTGGTACCGGGCTGTAGTTCACCGGTCAGTTTCAGGCCGACCACCGGTGGGATCAGCATGCTCATCGGTTGACCGAGCATCGCCGCTTCGGCTTCGATCCCACCGACGCCCCAGCCCAGGACGCCGAGGCCGTTGACCATCGGGGTGTGCGAGTCGGTGCCGACGAGGGTGTCGGGGTAGGCCAACGGCCCCTCCGCGCTGTCGCGGGTGAACACCACGCGAGCCAGGTATTCCAGGTTGACCTGGTGGCAGATGCCGGTGTCGGGCGGAACCACGGAGAAGTCGTCGAACGCCTGCTGGCCCCAGCGCAGCAGTTGATAGCGCTCGGCGTTGCGCTCGAACTCCAGCTCGGCGTTGATCGCGAACGCGTCGGTGCGGCCGAAGACGTCGGCGATCACCGAATGGTCGATCACCAGCTCGGTGGGGCAAAGCGGGTTGATGCGGGTCGTCTTGCCGCCCAGGTCGGCGATTGCGTCGCGCATCGCGACCAGGTCGACCACGCACGGCACCCCGGTGAAGTCCTGCATCAACACCCGCGCCGGCGTGTACGCGATCTCCCGGCCGTGCGCGGCGCTCGGATCCCAGCTGGCCATCGCGTTGACCTGCTCAGCGGTGACCAGCCGGCCGTCTTCGTTGCGCAGCAGGTTCTCCAGCAGAACCTTGAGGCTGTAGGGAAGTCGCGCCGAGCCGTCGACGCGATCGAGCCGTCGGATCTGATACGTGGTGTCGTCGACGCTGAGCTCGCCCCGGGTTCCGAAGCTGTCGAGGTTGCTGTCTGTGGCCATCGCGGGCCCTCCCACCGGTCGGATCGGTTACCACCGACCCTAGGTCCGCATTCCTGGTGGGGCCAGGGGGAGAAGGCCCTCAATCAGCCTTGCTGTGCCGCGCGCTCCAGCACCGGGCGCTTGTCCGGGCAGTAGGTGTTTACCGAGGCGCCGAGGAACTGCCAGGCCTGCGCCTGGTTGGTGCCCTTCTGCAGGTTGGGGGTGATGAAGCGGACCGACTTGGCCGCGTCGCCGTCGACACCCTTGTCCAACCGCTCGCACACGATCTTGCCCAGCCAGGCGTTGTAGTCCCGCGGGCCGTAGATCCCGTAGGTGTGCAGTTCCCGGGCGAAATCGGTGTCGGGGTCGGCGTGGGCGGGTGCTGCCAGTGCCACGGCCAAGCCCATGACCGCTGCGGCGAGGGTCGTCGATTTCATGAGATGCAGTGTAGACCCATCTGCTTAGGTGGTCTTCCTTTGCAGGCGGCGGGGCCGGCCGCAGTGCCCCGCTCACCTGCGCGAATCGCGCGCAATGTGGCGCTCGTCGCCCATTCAGATGTGACGAGCAAGACATAAGGAATTTATGAGGTTTATAAATTTGTGACTATTAGCCAAATTTCTCGTATTGTGTCTCTCCGTGGGCCGACACGAGTTAGCCAGCCAGCGCAAACGATCCTCGGTATTGATGGCTGCAGTCCTCGCACCAACGGCATTGTTCTTTGCTGTGGGCGGCAGCGCCAATCCTGCGGTGTCAAAAGAATCCATTGCGGTGGTTGCTGAAGACAATTCACCAGGCGGTTTGCAGCTAGTGGCAGCACCGGCAGCGACGCCGGAAACGGGTCCACCGGCGCGGTTCGCCGTGGCGTCACGAACGCGCACCGTGCCCCGGTTCCTGCCCGCAGGAGTCGCCCCGGAGCGAGGCCTGCAAGTCCGAACCATCCAGGCCGCTCGCAGCATCAGCGACGCCTTTCCCCAGATCATGCAGATCGGTGGCGTACGGGCCGACGCGCTGCGCTGGCACCCCAACGGGCTGGCGCTCGATGTGATGATTCCCAATCCAGGCAGCGCGGAGGGCATCGCGCTCGGTGATTCGATCGTGGCCTACGTGATGGAGAACGCCGGCCGGTTCGGCCTCCAAGACGCCATCTGGCGCGGCGTCTACTACACGCCCGACGGCGGGGCGCAACGCGGCGGCTACGGCCATTACGACCACGTCCACGTCACCACCACCGGCGGCGGATATCCCAGCGGCAGCGAGGTCTACCTGCGCTGAGGACCGACCTGACGGTCAGCCCGCGTTGACCCCGACCCCCAGCGGCCGGTCGACGAAGAAATCCATCAGCGGCTCTGGGCCACCCCCGTAGCCGGAGAAGTCCGTCACGCCGGCCTCGGCGAGCACGTCGGCGTCGATGTAGCACTGGCCATTGGCCTCAGCGGCAGGGCGCCGCAGGATCTCCACGGCGGCATCCGCCATGATCTGCGGGCTGCGTGCCTTCGCGAGTAACTCACCGCCGTCGGGGGAGTTGGCCACCGCGGAGGTCGCGATGTAGGTCTCCGGCCACAGGCAGTTGCAGGCGACCCCGGCTTCGGCGTATTCGGCCGCCCAGCCCAGCGTCAACAACGTCATCCCGTACTTGGACAGCGTGTAGGAGGGATGCACGCCCAGCCAGTACGGATTCATGTTGAGCGGGGGCGCGATCGTCAGCACGTGCGGCGCGGGGGACTTCCGCAGATGAGGCAGGCATGCCCTGGCCAACAGGAACGTCCCGCGGACGTTGATGTCTTGCATGAGGTCGAACTTCTTGGCGGACAGCTGTTCCGTCGGCTCGGTCGCAATCGAGCTGGCGTTGTTCACGCAGATGTCGATGCCGCCGAATCGGTCCACCGCGGCGTCGACCGCCCGCTGCACGTCTTCTTCGCTACGCACATCACCCACGACGGCAAGAGCTTTGCCGCCGGCTTCCTCGATCTCGGCGGCGGCGGTGTGCACCGTTCCGGGCAGGCGGGGATGCGGCTCGGCCGTCTTGGCCAGTAGGACCACATTGGCGCCCAAGCGTGCGGCACCCAGTCCGATGGCCAGTCCGATACCGCGGCTTGCGCCGGACACCACCATGGTGCGGCCGGAGAATTCGGTGCCTGCCAACTGCCGGCTCCTCGTCG
Organism: Mycolicibacter heraklionensis; assembly: GCF_019645815.1. Lineage (NCBI taxonomy): Bacteria > Bacillati > Actinomycetota > Actinomycetes > Mycobacteriales > Mycobacteriaceae > Mycobacterium > Mycobacterium heraklionense. The sequence goes on along the minus strand of NZ_CP080997.1, from coordinate 2,503,276 downwards.
TCGTCGATACGTTTGCGGCAGCGGACCAACCGATTGAATCCGCCCGCCCCGCGTCCGGCCGCAAGCGTGACAGTTTGCCGCAGAATTGTAAAGCTTAGGCGGCGCCGGGGGTCTTGAGCGCAGCGGCCAGCATGGTCGCCGTCAGCCGCACCATCGCGTCGCGGTCTGCAGTAGCGGGCCGCTGCAATGCGATGCGCAGGCAGGCGCTCGACGTCACGCCCATGGTCACGAACACCAGGTCGTCCAACTCTGCCGGTGACAGGTCCGGCCGGGACCTGCTCGGGATCACAGTGCCCAGCGGCAGCAGGCTGCGCTCGATCTCGTCCATCGCAGTGTGGTTGAGGTACGGCGGCAGGTCAAAAGATGAGGATGTCAGCGCCGCCAGCAGGATCGGGGCGTGCTGCTCATAGACCGTCGTCAGGGTGTCGACGACCAGCAACGCCGCCTGGTCCACCTCGAGGTCGATGGCCTGTCCGACACTGCGCACCAGCTCGAACGAGATCTCTCTGGTCGCGTTGTCCACCAGCTCGGCGATGATGGCGGCGCGGTCCGGAAAATACCGATATACAGTGCCGATGCTGACGTGCGCGGCATCGGCGATGGCCTGCGTGGTCAGTGTTTCCACACCGCGGCGCGCGATCAGCTGGCGGGCGGTGTCGAGCAGCCGGGTGCGCATCTCGCGGGCTCGCTGCTGCTGCGGCCGCGAACGTGCCTGGACGGGCATTTCACCTCCGCATCAAAGTGAGTAGTAAGTGAGACATTCTCATGTTTCCATATTTGTATGGCAGATGTGCCCAACACTCCCAATGCCGACCTCGCCGTCGCGCGATACGGCCAGGCCGGCCGCGACTGGATCGACGGAACGCGGATCGCCGATCCGCTGGCCGACGCCGTGGTCGCTGATTTCGCCACGTTGCCTCGCGGCGCGGGGATGACCATGCTGCGGACCGCGATCCAGCACGGCATCGACGCTGTCGAGTCGCCGCCGGAGTCGCTGCGGGCGTTGTTCGCCGCGATCGACCACGAGCCCGACTGGCTCGACCACGACCGTCTGAATCGCGCCGCAGGTCACATCGTCCGCCACACCGCGTCCTACGGCATCGTCTTGGGTGCGGCCTCGTTGACGGCCGGAGCCATGAATTCCGTCGCCGGGATGCCGCTGGTGCTCACGGGTCGCTACACCAGCCAGGCGGCCGTGCGGTCGATCGAGGTCGGCGCGTGGTTGGAGGAGATCCTCACGCCCGGTGGGCTGCGCCGCGGCGGCGCCGGCTTGGCCACGACGTTGCGGGTCCGGATGATTCACGCGTTCGTCCGGCGCCATCTGCTGGCCGAGGGTGACTGGGACAGTGAGGCGTGGGGCGCACCGATTCCGCAGAGCTACATGGCGTTCACCATCGTCGAGTTCGGTCGGATCGCCCTGGCGGCAATGCACCAACTGGGGGTCCGCTATACGCGAGAAGAACTCGACGACATCTACCACTTCTGGCGCTACGTCGGTCGACTCAACGGCGTTGGCGACGAACTGAATCCGGCCACCGAGGCGGATCAGATCCGTATCGCGGAGTTGTATGCACTGACCGCGGTGGAGCCCGACGACGGAGACCGCGACTTCGTCCGCGCGTTGACGCACGACTATCTGGCGCGCGAGATCGCCGAGCTGCTTCCGTTCGGCGGCTCCTGGAAGCACCGCGTGGGAGTCAACATCATCAACGGCATGACCCGGGCATTTCTCGGTGATGCCAACGCCAGCCGGCTGGGCGTGGCTGACACACCGTTCAAATACCTGCCGCGGGTGATCGGCCCGGCCTTCGGCTGGGTCAACGAAGTGCTGGCGCGTATTCCGGGCATGAACGAACTGCGGACCAGACGCGCCTTGGCCAACTACCCGCGGCTGATGGCCGAACAGCGGCAGCGCTACGGGGTGCACCACGACCTGGTGGATGCCGCGCCGGACAGCGCCGGCCATCCTGCCGCGGTGCGCTCCGCCTAGCGATGTGCGCCCAGCGCGGCGGGACCCATGCGTCCGGCGCGCACACCGTTGGCAATGACGACCACTTCAGCGAGCTCGTGAACCAACACCACCGCGGTCAACCCGAGAGTCCCGAAGACTGCTAGCGGCATCAGCACCGTGATGATGCCCAGAGACAGACCGACGTTTTGCAGCATGATCTGGCGGGAACGACGGGCATGGCGCAGTGCATAGGGGAGATGGCGGAGGTCTTGGCCCATCAGGGCAACATCGGCGGTCTCAATGGCGACGTCGGTTCCCATGGCGCCCATCGCGATTCCCAGGTCCGCGGCGGCCAGGGCCGGAGCGTCGTTGACGCCGTCACCGACCATCGCGGTGGGGCGGTCGGCGCGCATTTGTGCGATCAAGCGGGCCTTGTCTTCGGGCCGCAGTTCGGCGAAAACGTACGCAATTCCGGCTTGATCGGCCAGCGCCGTGGCAGTGGCGTGATTGTCGCCGGTGAGCATCGATACCCGGTAGCCGCCGTCGTGTAACGCGGAGATGGCCTCGGCGGCCTCAGGGCGCAGTTCGTCGCGCACGGCGATGGCACCCAGTAGCTGGCTGTCACGTTCGACCAGAACCGCAGTGGCACCGCCCTTTTGCATCCGTGTCACCTGATCGGCGAGCGCGCCCGGATCGAGCCAACCGGGCCGACCCAGTCGGACAGCGTGGCCATCCAGAGTGCCACTCAGCCCGGCCCCAGGGAACGCCTGCACGTCGCTGGCGACGGGCCCGCCCGGCTGGGACGCGGCGAGAATCGCTGCCGCCAGCGGATGCTCACTGCGCGCTTCGAGTGCAGCGGCCACCACGAGCACGTCGCCTCTGGAAGCGCCGTTGGCGGTGGCAACTTCGATGACGGTAGGCCGGTTCGCTGTCAATGTTCCCGTCTTGTCCAGGGCAATCGCACCGACGGTGCCGAGGGTTTCGAGCGCAGCTCCGCCCTTGATCAGGACGCCGATCTTGGCTGCCGCGCCGATAGCTGCCACCACCGTCACCGGCACCGCGATGGCGAGCGCGCACGGCGAGGCCGCCACTAGCACAACAAGTGCGCGCTCAATCCATACCGCCGGGCTGCCCAGGATGCTGCCTACGCCGGCGATCAACGCTGCACCAATCATGATGCTGGGCACCAATGGTCGCGCAATGCGGTCGGCCAGCCGCTGACTTGCGCCCTTGCGGGCTTGCTCGGCCTCCACGATATGCACAATGCGTGCCAGTGAGTTGTTATCGGCAGTCGCGGTGACCTGAACCTGTAACACGCCGGTGCCGTTGATCGACCCGGCATATACCTCGTCACCGCGACCGGCCTCGACCGGAACGGATTCGCCGGTGATCGCGGACATGTCGAGCGCGGTGCGGCCGGCAACGATGATGCCGTCTGTGGCCAGTCGCTCGCCGGGTTTGACGATCATCAGGTCACCGACACGCAGTTCGCCTGCAGCCACGATCGTTTCGGTGCCAGAGCGCACGACGGTGGCCTGTTCTGGGACCAGTGAGAGCAGAGCGCGCAGGCCACGACGGGTGCGAGCCACCGCGTATTCTTCCAAGCCCTCGCTGATCGAGAACAAGAACGCCAGCGCCGCGGCCTCGCCGACCTGCCCCAGTCCGACCGCCCCGGCCGCGGCGATGGTCATCAATGAGCCCACGCCGATGCGGCCCTGCGCCAGACGCCGAAGGCTGGAGGGCGCAAATGTCGAGGCCCCCACTGCCAGCGCGGTGACTTTGAGCCCGAACGCAATCGGGACCAGGGGAGGGACCCAGGCACTGATCGCCGAAGCCGTCAGCAGTGCTCCCGACAGCGCTGCTCGGCGGACCTTCACGACATCCCAGATGCGCTGTGGTTCGGGACCACTGCCGTCGTGATCACAACAGCCGTCGTTCCCCAGCCGCCGATCTGACGCCTCGTTGCCGGAGCCTGAGCGGACCCGGGCGCTCCAATCAATGACCCGCTGCCCAAGACTGCCCTCGCGGCCCTCGGTCGAATGCGGGGCGCGAGCGGCCACAGATGCTGCCGGGGTTCGCTGGGCGGCGGCGATCGCCGACAGTATTGCTGCACGGTCGCATCGCTCGGCCGAATACCAGATCACTACCGATGCGGTGCGTGGATAGGCATGCACCGCACGCACCCCGGGCACTTGAGACACCCCGTCCTCGATCGCCACAGCCATCAGGGGGCTATTGCGAAAGTTGCTGGCCTGAATTCGCATTCGGCCGGCAGCAGCAGAGATGACGGTCGGTGCATGTTCTCGATCGGCGCAGACGGCTGCGGTCACCCTTAGCCCTTTCAGTTCAGCAGCAGTCGTCGCCTTCAGCGGTGGCGACCGGAAGTGGAGCCTCTTCGCCGAGGCGGTCGCGCGCTTCTGCGACCACATCAGCGACTCTCAGTCGAGCCGCCTCGGCCGCCACCTCGGCTCGTCGGGTGCCACGCAGCCCCCACTCCGTGGCGGTTACCGCGGCGCGGTGAACCGGAGCCGCTCCCGCCGCTCTGCGTAGCAATTCAAAGGCGCTCACCCCGACTATTCCGGTGACCACCGTTTCGGCCGCTTTGACCAAAAGTGCTTGCGGAACCACTGCGATATCTCCTCATTGTTGTTTTCTGCCACGACAGCTCGGATCGCCTGGCTATCTTTCAGCCGCTACCTCGACCGCCCTGGATGGCACGCAGTCGTCGATGCAGGGTTCGTCGGTGTCGACCGCCAGAACCACCTGGACCAGTTCGCCCAACGCGCGTGCCAGATGCGGGTCCGCCAACCCGTAGCGAACTTGGCGACCTTCATACGTTGCGACCACCAGACCACAACCGCGCAGACACGACAGATGGTTGGAGACGTTCGACCGGGTCAGCCCCAGATGCGATGCCAGCTGTCCGGGATAGGCGACACCGTCCAGCAGAGCCACCAGGATTCGGCATCGCGTGGGATCAGCCAGCGCTCGGCCCAGCCGCGCAAGGGCCGATTCCCGCATCTCACACGTCAGCATGTGTTGAATAGTACAGTACCTGCTGTACTATTACCTACGATTGGACGGCTTGGCTAAAGGACCTCAACAGCGGGAGGCTTCCACGTGCCCTCGGTGATGCCAGGCTCGCCCCAGTAGGCGCGGATGTAGAGGGAGAACGGCCCGTTCGGAGCCGGAAGCCAGTTCGACTCGTCTTCCGGCCCAGGAGATCTGGCACCCGCGTACAGCGTCAGTGACCCGTCGGAGTTGCGCATGAGATTCTGGTTCTTGGTGCCCAGCGAATACCGTTTCAGCTCGTTGGGGTGGAACAAGTGCTTGTCGTTGTACAGCGTCAACGACCAGAATCCCTTGACCGGCGGCTCTTGTCCGGCGGGAAAGGACACTTTGTAGGCCTTCCCGCCCAGCAGGGGGGCCCCAGTGGCGTCGTTGTCTGTGTAGTAGTACTGCGTTTCGGTGGGCCGGTTGTCGAACATGTTCGATCTCGCGGTGCCGGTCCGGTCGAAGTAGTCGACGCCGAACTGGGCATTGTTGGTGGAGCGGTTCCAGCCGTTGCCGGCGGGGCGCCCGTTGCCGCGCCGGTGGCCGCCCAGAAGAACGCGCCAGCCCAACTTTTGTCTATGGGTGTCGTGACCGTGCGTGACCTGCCGACAAGAATCGGACTATCCGCACCTTGGTAACCCCCAATGACCGACATGGCGCCTCAGCCGCCATGTCACATAACTGCGCCCGAAATGCCGTCGCCCTTCTGTCTAGTCGGCTCAACGGCCAAGCGCTGTGCACCGAACCGCTACGCTGCGCTCTGGGCCCCTTCTCGTTAGGACGAAACAACATGGCGCTGCTGGCCGGTACAGAATTCGCTGGTTACACCATCGTCAGAAGTATTGGCGCAGGCGGGATGGGCGAGATATATCTCGCAGAACATCCACGCTTACCCCGGCGTGACGCCCTGAAGATCTTGCCCGAAGCGTTTACCGGCAATCACGAGTTTCGGGATCGGTTCGTTCGCGAAGCCGATATTGCCGCAGGCCTTTGGCACCCGCACATCGTCGGTGTTCACGATCGCGGCGAGTTCGATGGCCGACTGTGGATCGCCATGGACTACGTCGACGGCTGCGACGCCAGCCAATTGATACGTACCAGGCACCCAGCTGGCATGCCAGTAACCGAGGTGACAACCATCGTCTCGGCGATCGCCGACGCCTTGGACTACGCGCACCAACGCGGCCTGCTGCACCGCGACGTCAAGCCGGGAAACATCTTGATCGAAACCGCGTCCTCCGGCCCGCCTCGTATCGCCCTGTCTGACTTCGGAATAGCCCGGGAGATTGTTGACTCTGCTGGACTCACGGCAACGAATCTGACGGTCGGGACTGTTGCCTACGCTGCACCAGAACAGCTGATGGGGCAGAGCCTCGACGGGCGGGCTGACCAGTACGCCTTGGCGGCGACCACATATCACCTGCTGACCGGCTCAGCGCCGTACAGCAACTCAAACCCGGCGGCCGTGATCGGACAGCACCTCACCGCGACACCGCCGCAGGTGAGTGCGCGACGCCCGGAATTGGCTGCTCTTGACGAGGTGCTCGGGAAAGCGCTGTCCAAGGCACCCTCGGATCGGTTCGCCACGTGTGCGGAGTTCGCATCCGCACTGAGCCAGGCCGAGAACGATGCTGGCCGTTCGACCGTGCGACGCCAGGTCACAGCTACCCCCGCGGAAATTCAAACCCAGGAGAACCGTCGGCCACGTGTCCGGAGACGCAGCGTCGCAATCTTGTCCGTGGCAACCGTCCTGATCGCCACTGTGGTGGCCATGGGGGTCTATATCCGAAACCACGCCACTACCCACGCCGCTGGACCTCAGCCGATCACCCCGACGGCGCCGCTCAACGGAGTATTTCGCCTTCAATACCAGCCTGCGCAGTCAACCCTCATGGGTGCGCCCAAACCCACGCCGGACGACGACTCCGAGCAGTGGTGGGCCATGCGGACTGGCTGCAACCAATCCACCTGCTTCGCCATCGGGCTGCAATTGGATCCCGGGGACCACGGTCGGCTCAACGAGAAGGGCAATGCCGTGCACCTTCAGTTTGCCGATGACAACTGGACCGAGCTCCCGAAGCGGCATCGCCAAGATATTTCCGAGTGTTCGATCGGGCAGGACGGCACGATTCAAAACGGGCAAGATACGAGCGTGACGGCTTGGCGGTTGCAACCCCGATCTGACGGATCGTTCCAGGGCGTCTCAACCATGACCGCTGTTACCGGTGAGTGTGAGCGGCAAGGCATGGTTTACCAAACTCCGTTCACCGCGGAGCGAGTCGGTGACAACCCGCCTGAGATCACCATTGCAGATCCGGTAATCGATGAGCTGCCAGCCAAACCTGCGACTGTTCCGGGCCCCGTTTTGGCGGGTTCGTATCAATTGGTTTTCGATGTCGAGCATGCCCGTTCAGATGGGACTTTCAGTTTCAGTAGCGGCGTGGACCGAAGATGGTGGGCGTATCGATCACAATGCACAGCGTCCGGATGTGTGGCTACCGGAGCCAAACTCGACCCTGCGAACCCCACCGAAGCCGCGGGGCGCGCCAGTGTTCTGCGATTCGTTGATGGCCACTGGGACCAGGCGGCAACACCAACCCGTGTCCCATGCGCCTTCGACAGCTCCCGCGAGCAGACAGTAGAAGATTCCTTGACGCTGGAACCGCTACCAGATGGCACCCTTAGCGGGACATACAAGTACAGGATTACTTCGAACGAATGCGGCGGTCGCGGATCATGGTTCGAGATCCCTATTACTGCAGTGCATAGCGGAGAGATCCCGGCGAGAGTCATTGTCGCCGATCCGGCGCTATTCGGCTGACTCTCGAATTGCTGTCTACTGTACGTACTTTCGCACTGTTTCGCCACCATGACGTCCTTACACATGGCCCACAGAAGCGCTCGTGATTGCGAGGCGGCCGCAGGGGGTAGTGCTACTAGATCGACGCCCAAAGTGGGGGTCTAGGCACTTCCGAAGGAGGTCTCACTATGTTCGTTCTTCGCGTGGCATTCGCCGCGGCTGTGGCGTTAGCGCCTGTGGCGTATGTGACAACGGTAGAGCCCGCGGTGGCCTCGGCTCAGCCGCCTGACTGCGGTCCGGGCAACTGGTGGAATCCGGGAGCCAACGCGTGCCAGCCCACCGCACCGCCGAATTGCGGTCCGGGCAGCTGGTGGAATCCGGCCGTCAATGCGTGCCAGCCTGTAACGCCGCCACCGCCCGGCTAGGGTCGACACTGGACCTGGCGGTCATCTGCCACCGGCAATGGCCGCCATGGCTCGATAGCCTTCTCGCACACTTCGATAGCGAGGCGCCCATCCTGTGGCCTTGCGAAAGTGTGCGTGCTGACACGCAGTGATCTGGTCATCGATGTGGTGCGATCACCGAGCAGCAGGGCCAACCGACCCGGCCCGGTGATCCATGGCGTGACACCGGCAGCCGCCGCCAGCGCCTTGGCGTTCTGGGACTTGGTGACAGGGTCGTCGTTGACGACGTTATAGGTTCCGGCGGGGCAGGTCAGTGCTGGCAGCGTCGGTGAGATGGATCGACGACATGCAGGAGTCACGGCGGCCGGCCTGGAACACCACGTGGTGCCGGGCCCTATCCATGATCTGTTCGCTATGCGCCGCGCCCGGGCCGTAGAACAGGCCGAACCGCAAAGTGACTGCATCACCGCCGGTTTCGGCAAACCGCTGCGCACTGGCTTCGCCGGCATGGTTGCCCGAGGCGATGGGGTAGTGATCGACAGGGCAGTCCTCGTCGAGCCAGCGGTCCGGACTCCATGTTGCCGCAGCCGGCGCGCCTCAGCCAGAAGCTGTCAATTATCTTCTGCTGTAACTGTTTTGGCGTGATCCAGTCGGTCAGTGTCCCCGCATGGCGATTCGTCACTGTGACGTATCTATTCAGGCGCAGCGGGAGAGCGGGGAGGGTAGTGATACCTGCCGTGGTGGGGCCCCGCCGGAACGCAGCAACCGCCAACTAGCATCAATCAGCGAGACCCACGCCCGCGGCGGCGACGCCTATCCCGGAATGCGCAGCTATCCATGCCCCAATCGCTTACCACCATCCGTGTTCTCGTCCTCGTGGGCAGTTTGCGATCCGGGTCACTCAATCGTCAGCTGGCTGCAACGGCCATCGCTCACGCACCCGCTCAGATCGAGCCGATTCTGTTCGACCGTCTCGGCGAGTTGCCGCACTACAACGAAGACATCGATGTTGCTCCAGCGGACGCCGCGGCCGAAGCGCTTCGCTTCGAGACGGCCAGCTGCGACGCCCTGTTAGTGGTCACTCCCGAATACAACGGAGGCCTGCCCGGCGTATTGAAGAACGCAATCGACTGGCTCTCGCGTCCGTACGGCAACAGCGCGTTGAAAGGCAAGCCGGCAGCGGTTATCGGTTGCGCTCTGGGTAGGTACGGCGGGGCGTGGGCCCACGCCGATGCCCGCAAGTCACTCGCGATCGCCGGCGCTCAGGTGCCCGACGATATCGAACTCTCGATCCCGGCCAAGGGCCTCAACGGATCGCAGCCCGATGAGTCGCCTGAGATTGTCGAATCGCTTCGTGGAGTGTGGTCGCAGTTGATTCGTCACTCCTAGAACCGATTTCGCACGGATGGCCCGTCACAGGGCGTCATCACCATTTCGTCACTGTGACGTATTGACGCCAGTCGGGCGGGTGAGCGAGGGGTCGACTCAAGGTTTTCAGTTGCGCCCGGTAGAGCGACGCGAATAGCGACGGGCATACCCAAGGCGGCGGCGTATAGCTACTGGGTCCTTGGTCGCGCGGCCGGCGCCACGGCGCTTATGCGGCTTGCACATCGGACATCCGCGCCAGGATCGAGACGGGTGATGGTTGGGCATTGCGTCGCTCCAGAGGGTGACTCCGCAGATCAGGCGAAGAAAGCGACGTTACCGGATCGATCTGACCACTTCCAGCAGGTATCGCCAGCTGGTAACGGTGCGTGCTAGCGAGGTGCGAGTTCCGCGCGGTAGCCATCCGCTTCATTGATTTTTACATCGATACCGCCGCGGTGGCCGTCAGGGTCTCGAAGCCGGTCGGAGGTGCACACCCCGCCGGTTGGTGATCTTGCTCACAGGCGGCGGGCGCTTTGACGGCACTCGTCCGGGGGCGAGAATCGGCGAAGGTCGGGTGGGTCGTCCGGAGGAAGCGGCGTGTTGGGTGCCCCTTTGAATCATCGGGCTCCTAACTCTGTTGGGATCGGTTGCAGTAGTTGAGCATTGCTGTTCGGTAACTGATCCCCACGGAGGCACTGCTGACTATGGCTGAACAACGCCAACTACATTTGGCCGGGTTTTTCTCGGCTGGCAACGTGACTCATGCGCATGGAGCGTGGCGCCATGTTGGTGCGACGAACGGTTTTCTGACTGGCGAGTTCTACAAGCAGATTGCGCGGACCCTGGAGCGGGGCAAGTTTGATCTGTTGTTTCTTCCCGATGGCCTGGCTATCGAAGATAGCTATGGCGATAATTTGGAGACCGGGGTCGGTCTGGGCGGGCAAGGCGCGGTGGCGTTGGAGCCGACCAGTGTGGTGGCGACGATGGCTGCGGTGACGCAGCGATTGGGTCTGGGCGCGACGGTTTCCACGACCTACTACCCGCCGTATCACGTGGCTCGGGCATTTGCCACGCTCGACAATCTGTCTGATGGCCGGATCTCGTGGAATGTGGTCACGTCGCTCAACGACTCCGAGGCACGCAACTTCGGCGTGGATGAGCACCTTGAGCATGACATCCGTTATGACCGGGCTGACGAGTTCTTGGAGGCCGTCAAGAAGCTGTGGAGTTCTTGGTCCGAGGATGCCTTGTTGTTGGACAAGGTCGGCGGTCGGTTCGGATAGCGTCCCGTGGAGTGGTGGACTTCGGATCGGACGTGGTTCATGCGTCGTGATCGACGAGTCATGGTGAACGCTAAGCGATTTGGTGTTGTTTGGCAAGCGCTTCGGCGGTGTGTTTCTTGGCGATGACGGTGCGTAGTTCGTCCATGGAGACATCGGAGAGATAGCGGCGGGTGACCTGCCATTCGTCGTGGGCTTCGATGACTACCGCCGTCGCCAGGCGCAGGAACGCCGCGGGGTTGGGGAAGATCTCCACGACATCGGCCCGGCGCTTGATCTCCTTGTTCAACCGTTCTATGGGGTTGTTCGACCAGATCTTCTGCCAGTGGGCCTTCGGGAACGCGGTGAACGCCAGCACATCGGTCTTGGCCTCGCCCATCATGGCCGCGACCTTCGGAAACGATTCGGCGAGGGTGTCGGCGACGCGGTCCCACTGGTCGCCGACTCCCTCGGGGTCGGTGTGGGCGAAGATCGTCTTGACCGCCGCGGTCACCGCGGGGGCATGCTTCGCGGCCACGGCGGTGTGCAGGTTACGCATGAAATGCACCCGGCACCGCTGCCACGACGACCCACTGAACTGTTGGGCCACCGCAGCTTTCAAGCCCGCATGGGCATCGGAAATCACCAGGTGCACCCCGGACAGACCACGCGATTTGAGCGAGGCGAGGAACTCCCGCCAGAACTCGAAGGACTCGCTATCGCCGACAGCGGTGCCCAGCACCTCGCGGGTGCCGTCGATCGAGACCCCGGTGGCCACCACCAGGGCCTGGGAGACCACATGCGCCCCGACCCGCACCTTGCAGAACGTGGCGTCGCAGAACACGTACGGAAACTGCGTGTGAGCCAGGCTGCGGGTGCGAAACGCCTCGATCTCGGTATCGAGGCTTGGCGCAGATCCGGGAGACCTCCGACTTGGACACCCCGGATTCGACGCCCATCGCGGCTACCAGGTCATCGACGCTGCGCGTGGACACCCCGTGCACGTAGGCCTCCATGATCACCGCGTGCAGGGCCTTGTCGATGCGGCGGCGGCGTTCCAGCAGCGACGGGAAAAACGAGCCACCCGCAGCTTGGGGATGCCCACCTCGATATCGCCGGCGGTTGTGGCCACCGTCTTGGGGCGGTGCCCGTTGCGCTGCGTGCTACGCCCGCCGGTGCGCTCGTAGCGGCCGGCCCCGATCGCCTCGGTGGCCTCGGCCTCGATCAGCGCCTGCAGCCCGGCGCGGATCAGCTCAGCGAACACCGCACCGGAGTCGGCGGACTTGAGTGCATCGAGCTGGGCCAGCAGGGCAGAATGGTTCTGGGTCATCGCGTCGTGTGTCTTCCTGTTGAGTCACTTGGTAGGTAACTCACCGATCACTACGCGATGGCCCACCCCAACACCGGCACCGACACACCCGGGACCTTCAACCCTGGCCGGACCGCCTCCCGAAACCCCACCACCCCAGGGGACTTACCCTCGGTTCGCCGATCCCAAGAAGGTTCAATACGTCAATCATCGCGGCCACTGGTTGTCGGTCCGTGGCCCGTTGCAGGTTCCACGGTCACGCCAGGGCGAACCGGTCATCTTGCAGGCCGGCCTGTCGCCGCGGGGGCGTCGCTTCGCGGGGCGCTGGGCTGAAGCGGTATTCAGCGTCTCGCCCAACCTCGACATCATGCGCGCGGTCTATCAGGACATCAAAGCTCACGTTGCGGCCGCGGGGCGTGACCCCGAGCAAACAAAGGTATTCACCGCGGTGATGCCGGTGCTCGGTGAGACTGAGCAGGTGGCCCGTGAGCGTCTGGAATATCTCAATTCGCTGGTGCATCCCGAGGTGGGTTTGTCGACGTTGTCGAGCCATAGCGGTTTGAATCTCTCCAAGTATCCGCTGGATACGAAGTTTTCTGACATCGTCGCCGATCTTGGTGATCGTCACGTGCCGACCATGTTGCAGATGTTTTCCGCGGTGGCCGGTGGCGGTGCGGACCTGACGTTGGCCGAGCTGGGTCGCCGATACGGCACCAACGTCGGGTTTGTGCCGCAGTGGGCTGGAACTGCCGAACAGATCGCTGATCAGTTGGTTAGTCACTTTGAGGCTGGGGCCGCTGACGGATTCATCATTTCGGCGGCGTATCTGCCTGGTGTTTACGAGGAATTCGTCGACCAGGTGGTTCCGCTGTTGCAGCAACGTGGTGTGTTCCGTACCGAGTACGAGGGGGCAACGCTGCGTGAGCACCTTGGGTTGGCTCGCCCCGAAGTTGGGAGCATCTGATGACCACCACAGACATCGATCGAGATATTCTTGCCTACAGCAATTGCCCGGTTCCCAACGCGCTGCTGACAGCGCTGGAGTCAAACCTGTTGGCTGGCAACGGTATTTCGCTGAATGTGCTGAGCGGCGCGCAAGCTGGGTTGCATTTCACCTACGATCATCCCGCCTACACCCGTTTTGGTGGCGAAATTCCACCTCTTATCAGTGAGGGCCTGCGAGCACCAGGACGCACCCGCTTGTTGGGCATCACCCCTCTGGCCGGTCGGCAAGGGATCTATGTCCGTGCTGACAGCCCGGTGAAATCACCCGAGCAGCTGCGGGGTCGGCGGGTGGGTGTGTCCGGCGCAGCGATCCGCATTCTCACCGGCGAGTTGGGTGACTACCGGCAATTGGATCCGTGGCGGCAAACACTGATCGCGCTGGGCACCTGGGAGGCGCGGGGACTTTTGCAGACCCTGCATATCGGAGGCATCAGGATCAGTGACGTCGACTTGGTGCGTATCGAAAGCCCTGGCGTCGACGTGCCCGAAGAGCGGCTGGAAGCAGCGGCCAGTGTCAGAGGCGCTGACCTGTTTCCCGACGTGGCCGCCCACCAGAGCGGCATCCTGAGTAGTGGCAACGTTGATGCGCTGTTCACGTGGTTGCCCTGGGCGGCGGAGCTAGAAGACCTCAGCGGCGCGCGGGTGCTCGCCGATCTCGGCGACGACAAAAGAAACCGGTATGCCAGTGTTTGGACGGTCAGCGCCCAGTTGGTTGACGAGCGACCCGACCTGGTGCAACGACTCGTCGATGCGGCTGTCCAAGCCGGCCGTTGGGCACAGGCCCACGCCGAGGACACCGTTGGCATCCATGCCGCCAACCTCGGGGTCACGCCCTCGGCGATCGGACGCGGTTTCGGCGCTGATTTCGCCCAACATCTGATCCCAATGCTTGACGACTCGGCGCTGGCCGTTGTCGACCAAACTCAACAGTTCCTCCTCGACCACAATCTGCTCGACCGTCCGGTGGACCTCACACAGTGGGCAGCACCGCAATTCCTCACCCAATCCACGACTGGAGACCAGCAATGACGTTGACCGATGACACCACCACGACACAGAACAGTAGGCATGGCGACCCCATCGAGGTCGCGCGCGAGCTGACGCGAAAGTGGCAAACTACCGTCGTCGAGCGCGACAAGGCAGGTGGTTCGGCGACAGAAGAGCGTGAGGATCTACGCGCCAGTGGGCTGCTCTCGTTGACCGTTCCCCGGCACCTCGGCGGTTGGGGAGCCGACTGGCCTACCGCCCTGGAAGTGGTGCGCGAGATCGCAAAGGTCGACGGATCTCTGGGCCACTTGTTCGGATACCACCTCAGCACCCCAGCCGTTATCGATCTGTGGGGTTCACCCGAGCAAAAGGAACGCCTGCTTCGTCAACTGGCCGAAAACAACTGGTGGACCGGGAACGCCTCTAGCGAGAACAACAGCCACATCCTGGATTGGAAGGTGACGGCCACCCCGGCCGATGACGGCGGGTACGTTCTTAACGGCATCAAGCACTTCAGCAGTGGCGCCAAGGGCTCTGACCTGCTCTTGGTGTTTGGTGTGATACCGGAGGGTTCCGCGCAGCAAGGCGCCATCGTAGCGGCGGCCATTCCCACCACCAGAGAAGGCGTTCAGCCAAACGATGACTGGCAGGCACTCGGGATGCGGCGCACCGACAGCGGCACCACCGAATTCCACAATGTTGTAGTCCGTCCCGACGAGGTGCTCGGCAAACCCAATGCCATCCTCGAGGCGTTCCTGGCGTCCGGGCGCGGAAGCCTGTTCGGCCCGATCGTGCAGTTGGTGTTCTCCTCGGTTTACCTAGGGATCGCGCGCGGTGCGCTCGAAACAGCCCGCGAGTACACCCGAACGCAGGCACGTCCTTGGACGCCGGCCGGGGTCACTCAAGCCGTCGAGGATCCGTACATCATTCGCAGCTATGGCGAATTCGGCATCCAACTACAAGCCGCCGACGCCGCAGCACGCGAGGCCGCGCAGCTACTGCAGGCCGCGTGGGACAAAGGTGACGCATTAACTCCGCAAGAACGCGGCGAACTCATGGTGCAGATATCTGGAGTCAAAGCCATAGCCACCCAAGCGGCCCTGGACGTGACCAGCCGTATCTTTGAGGTCATCGGTGCCCGGGGAACCCACCCCAAATACGGATTCGACCGGTTCTGGCGCAACATCCGCACCCACACGCTGCACGATCCCGTCTCTTACAAATTCGTTGAGGTCGGAAACTACGTCCTCAACCAACGCTACCCGATACCCGGCTTCACTTCCTGACCCCGGCATCGCGCTGCCGGGCACGCGTTAATGCCTCAGAACGGTGGGGCCGTCTGACACAATGATGGCCGACGGCCCCGCCGTTGTTGGGTTTGGCATGCCATGGTGGGTGAGTACAGCACAACGCGAGTAGTACTGCACACCTCCAGATAATCGTCGAAGTGCGGTGGCGTCTGGCCCAGCGACCGTGTACGAGGAATGGGTGCGCGAATTGGTAGGGGAAACGGGGATGCGATCTCACCGAGAAGCGCGCGCACCCGACAAACCGATGGCCGCGACAACCGACCCGGACGCAGAACCCGCGTGGTCGCCTCGCGAGACCGAGCTACTAGGGGTGGCATTGGGTATCCTGCAGGAGCAGGGGTACCACGGCTTAACAGTGGAAGCCGTCGCCGCCGCCGCTCATGCCAGTAAGGCTACCGTCTACCGGCGCTGGCCCTCGAAATCTGAGCTGATCCTAGCCGCCGTCATCGAAGGCACCCGTCAGAACGCTGTTGCACCCAACACCGGCACCCTGCGCAGCGACTTGTTGTGTCTCGGCCAGATTATCTGCGAACAGGGCCGAGAACACGCCAGAACCATCCGAGCGGTGCTCGTCGAGATGTCCTGCAATCCCGCGCTCAACAACGTTATGCAAGACCGGTTCCTTCATGAACACAGAGCTCTGGTCTGGCACGTCCTGCAGCAGGCGATCCGTCGCGGCGAGATCGGCGCGGCGGCGGTCAACGACGAGCTTTACGATCTGTTGCCGGGCTACCTGATCTTCCGGTGCATCTTTTCCGACCGACCCCCGACCCCTCCCACCATCGAAGCTCTGGTCGACAAAGCGCTGCTCCCGAGACTCATCTCAGCAACTGAATAACTCCCCTCGACATCGGGGTCACGGTCAGGGACTGGGACCGTCAAGTTTTCTGGGGTCTGTCCGGTGTCAGTCGAGTCGTGTCGCAATGTATCGGGCGTACGTTGATGCCGATGCTCTCGCGTGGGCTTCGAGTGTCTGCGGGCTGTAGCCGAGTGTTTCGGCCAGGATCGCGATTGGCGTGGTCTGGGTGAGTTCATTGAGTGTGCCAAGGCGTGCTTCGAGGGCAGCGAGAACAGGTCGCAGATGGTTACGAAGGTGAGACGGAGTGACGTGAGTTCCGGGTCCATACCCGCGAAATACCCAGGGCGAGTTGGGATGTGCAGCAGTTTGACCGTTGTAGTTGACTGCCGCGAGTAGTCGGATGGGCTCATCGAGCGGCGGGGGCATATCGATGGGCAGGCCAGCCAGGTTGACGCTGACGGAGTCCGCTGTGATCGTCACCTGCTCCCAGGTGAGAGCGGCGATATCTTCGACGCGCTGAGCAAAGACGATCATCAAGATCGCGGCGAATCGGTCGCGTGGATGCAGAATTTGTTGATGTACGACGTGCTCGATGACGGCGTTCTGCTCGGCGATTGATAGCCGTGGTGCGGTACCGCGCCGGTGCGGAGTCACCTGGAGATCCGAGGGGATCAGCTTGGTCTTGATGGCCCAGCGGACGAATCGCAGAATGTGCTCCCGGGTGGTGGGTCCGGTCGACTGCCACAGGTCGATGTGCGCTTGGGTGACGTTCTCGATCGAGATGTCGTGTTCGGTGGTGAGCCAGTTGCAGAACTCGATCGTCACGGTCGTGGTCTGCTTGGCGCGCAGAAACGCTGAGTCGGTGACGGTGTCCATCGAGCGGAGCCGTCTTTCCAGGCCCCAGCGGATATATCGGGCAATCACCTTGCGGTGCTCGTCGGTCAGGATGCGCTGTTGCGCGATCGCCGCCCAATCCAGGAACCGCGCTAACCGTTCGTCGCGCGCCGGAAGCGACTGATGAGCCACGAGGAGGCCGCGAACGTAGTTGGTTGTACGTCCCGCCGGAAGCTGGTCAACAAGCTCATGGGTGAGCGTCGGGTGGCATGCGAGTTCACGCAGGACGTGTTCGACGTGGCGTTGGCGAATCCAGGTCAGTCCGCTATTGGGGCGCTGCATGGCGGTGAGCGCGTCAATGATGACCTGCAGCTGCGGGGCAACTACGCCGGTGTCGGGGTTGGTCAGCAGCCGAATGGCTGTATCGCCGAGCACGCAGCGTTGGCATTTGCCGCCGCTGTAGAGTTCGGCCTCGTCTCCGCAGGCGATGCAGTCGACGTTGAGCGTGATGCCGCTGCATCGGCGGCACGCGGGGTGAGCATCAATGATCCCGGGGAGAACGCCCTGGTGGCCGCAGGCGCAGATCCCGGTGACGCGTTTGGCTGCCTGGTAGCAGTAGCCGCAGACCGATTCGCTAGGCCAGTTCGCGACCACCATGTAGTGCCCGCCGCATCGGTCGCAGGGCACTGGCCACCGCTGCGGGTCGTCAGGTTTGCGTGGACGGGCCATCGTCGTCCTGGACGATCCGAATCCGTTTGGCGACCGGGTTTCCCGGTTTAAGGCCGAGGTCACTTGGCCGTGGCGCGTTGGCTGTTTTCGCGGCTTGCATCTCGACGTACGGCTCGAACAGGTCGTTGGGCGTGCAGTCGAAGATGTCGCAGAGGGCGGCGAATGTTCGTGACGGAATGCGTTGGGGTTCACCGGTAACCAGACGGTAGACCTGGGCGTCGGAGAGGTTGATTCCGCGCGATTTGAGCAGCGGTCGCAGCTCGGTGGACTTCCACAGGTTGTGGGCGGCCATCATCCGGCGCAGATGCCAGTGGAAGCCGATTCGGCGTTGCTCAGCCATCGGGCTGATCTTCCTCCATTCGGATGCGTCGAGCGATCATTTGTTGAATCGTCTTCTGCTTGAAGTCTGACGACACCGAGGTGTACAGCGAGGTGGTCGATGCAAACGAGTGCCCGAGCTGTTCCTGGACGAACAGCGGGTCGTAGCCAGCCTCCAGGAGGTGGGTGGTAAAGGAGTGCCGCAGTGCGTGCAGACTCAATTCTGGTGGCAGCCCGGCTCGTTTGCGAAATGCCGTGAACGAGCGCCCCAGCGCGTTGAGTGTCAATCTGGCCCCACGTTCGCTGGGCCATAGCGCGGGGGAGCGGTCCGCGGTGGCGAACAGCTGGCGGCCCTCAGTGCACCAATATTCCAAAAGCTCAACAACCCAGGAGAATTCAGGCGATGTGAGCACCGTCCGCCGACGTGGCCCGGACCCCTTCGTGCCTTTGGCCCAGCGCACGGTCAGCGCGCCGTAGTTTCCAAAGCGGGGTACGTGTGGGTTGGGTCCGAAGTCTGTCAGGTCCAGCATGACCAGTTCGCGGCGGCGCAGACCGTAGGCGTAGCCGACCTTGAATGCGATCGAATCCCGCAGGGCCGTCACCCACTGCTTCGACGCTGTGCGGTGCGCTTCGTCGACAAAATCATCCACGGCGTCAAATAAGTGCTGTAGCTCGGCCTTGGTGAACGCTCGGCGGCCCGGTGGAACGGCATCGTCGGTTGTGTGTTGCGGAGTGTTCCACTCGAAGCATATCTGTGACGGAACATCGCCAAACTGCTTCTCGCAGAATGCAACCCAGCCGTATCGACTATCGCAGACGTACGAGCAGAACATCGAAATTGTATTGCTGTAGGTCCGCAACGTAGACAATGCAATCGGTCTTTCCTGCGATCGGAATTCGGCCAGGAACTGGTCCACGTCGAGTGCGCGCCACCGCCACGGATACTCGTTGGTGAATTCAACGAACCGAGAAATCAGTCGGCCGCGCGCCTTGATCGTGTCGACAGCCAAGCCTCGGGCCAGCATCTGCGCCCGCCATCCATCGACCATCGCATTGAACACGGTCTCGTCGGCACGCAGCAGCGACACATCGTCGGCACGCAGGATATGGGGAATGAACCCGGGCAGTTCCTCAGCCATGACGATGGCCGTGCAGCAATAATCTCAGCAGCACCCCGCCTGGTGCCGGCCCAGGTTGAGGTGCGAATAACCTTGCCGCCGCACATGATTCGTCACAGTGACGCAATAACCCCTGTCCTCGCAGTGGCGGGGGCGGTGCCGTAAAACAATCCACACCGACCGGATACCACTGGGCGCTCATTGAAGCTCGCAACGTTTTCACCTAACGCCCAAATCAATCATTAAGTGATTGAAACGTACGCCGACCTGGCGAGTTTCGCAAGATTCACAGGCTGTCTAGGAAGCCGCGCCAGCGGCTAATACGGGTCACAACCAGGCGAATCGACTCAATCGCTCAGTGGTGTAAGTTCTTTCACTTAACGAAACTCGCATCCTTTTAACGCCGATAACGTACATTATGTCAGGTTAAGTACGTCGTATTGCACTGTCGAGCAACGGCTCTCGCTTATCGCGCAAGGCCGAGGAATGCCATCATCGCTCGCTCGACCTCGACGAGTTGCTCAGCTGTCAGCCGACCGAGCCGGGTGTGGACGTTCGACCTTTTAACGGTTGTGAGCTTGTCGATCATCACGTCACTATCGTGATCAAGTCCGGACAACAGGCCGTCTCCGCCGGCTATCCGGATGCGCATCAACGGCGCATCCAACAGTGTGCTGGACATCGGAGCAACGGTCACCGAACTCGTGGCATCAAAGAGATCGTCCTCAACAATGACGGCTGGACGCGGTTTGTTCGCATACACGCCCCCGGCTACGGTCCAGATCTCCCCTCTGTTCACTCCTCGTCCCATGGCGTCGAGATGGCCTCGATGAAGTCCTGGTCATCGTTGCTTACGTCCGCTCGTGCGACCATCGACGCCTGACGATGCGCCTCGGCGACAAAACTCTCAGTGCGCACGTCAGGCACCCAGACCTGCAGCGGTCGCAGGCCCCGCTCGCGCATCCGCCGCCGGTACTCACTGACTCTTTCCCGCACTGCCATGCCAACATGTTACATGTAACGCTGAGCCTACGCGGCCGGGCCGGACAGAATCACCGTCCGACGCGTCGAGCATGCCCCTTGACTGGGATTGTCGAGGACATGTTGCGATGGCACCCCCGATAGTAACCAGTGCGTCTGTTCGTAATACGTAGTATTGTTTGTAAGCGTATCCATTTTCGGCAGTACCGTACCGGTGACATCCGATGGGAGAACCCGCGATGCCGACTCGTCCGTTGTTGCACTCGCGCCGCGTAATCGTGCTTCTCGGAGTCACTTTCGGCACCGGTCTTGGTGTGGCCCTCGCTGCGAGTCCAGTCGCCGGCGCTGACGCCATCGACGACGCCTGGCCCTATCTCTCGATGTCGTCAACGCCGTATCCGGTGGCGACACTCCCCGGCGAACTAACCATATTGCCCACAGCCTCTAACGGAAACGTCGCGACATACACACACCATCTCGATCCCGTTGGCGTGCCGGTGACTGATGGGTGGTACACGGCCCACGCGACTATTTCTTATATGCCGTCGTACGACATACCGATTCTGGGAAGCGTGAGTCATTCAGAAGTTACCGCACTGCTGGACGACTCCACGTTCCCCCACGTCGGGACCACTGAAGATGTGTTGGCACTATTCCCCTTCACCCCTGTGCAACTCGGGCTGAGCGGTGTGGAGCCGATGTTCGTCAATTCCTATCTGAACGACCCGATAGTCGGGTTCGCTGACGCATTCACCGTGCAGGGGTTCTTCGGAAACGGGGTCGGACTGACCAACACCTTCATCAGCGACGCGGCGGGCTTCAAAGACGTGCTCAGTTTTGAGGGGCAGCCGCCATTTTTGACGGTGTTTGAGTTTCCCACGGTTGAACCTGCCTCTGCGGCATCAGATTTTAGTCAGCTTATGACCGATTTCACCGCGCTGTTCTGATCGACGACAGCCACAGCACCGAGAGGGCGCACTGAATCAGTGATCCGGGTGCGCGACCACACGCAGATCTAGCGTGGCCCGACTGTCCCGGGAGGCACCACCTGGGTGGACACTATGGACGTGGCCCTTTCTGCAACAGTCTTCAAAGTCGAACTTGGCGTCTCCGATATCGATCACGGTTACTACGCCGATCACACGCTGACCGTGGCCCGTCATCCCAGTGAGACCGATGAGCGGATGGTCGTGCGGTTGTTGGCGTTTGGGCTGCGCGCACACCGACTCAGCGACGTCGACGGTGAGTTGGCGTACGGGCCGGGCCTGTCCGCCCCCGGCGTACCGGACTTGGCGCTCGCCGACTACACCGGCCGGATCCTGGAGTGGGTCAACGTCGGCCAGCCCGACGAACGCGCCTTGGGCAAGGCGGCCAGCCAGGCCGACCAGGTGCTGCTCTTCCCGTTCGCCGCTGGCGTGGCCACCTGGTGGCGCACCGTCGGCCCCAAAGTGGCGGGGCTGCCGAACCTGTCGGTGGTGCAGATACCGCACGCACCGGTGCAGCAACTGGCCCAGACCGTCGATCGACGGGTCTCGGCGCAGGTGATGGTGATCGAAGGCCAGGTGACGATGTCCGTAGGCGGAGTCGACGTCACCTTCATGCCCGAGCCGTTGAAGTGACCAGCCGCCGGCCCCCGACTACGCCGGGTTGGGGTTGGCGACGGGCGCCTCGGGCATCTTGACCGGAAGGTCGGGAGGCGGAATGCCCGGGTTGGGTTCGACCACAGGCGGTGCGGGAAGGTCGAGCGGAGGGGGCGGAGGCGGAGGCGGAAGCTCGATGGGTGGATGGGGATTGACCATCGGCGGGTCGGGTATGACGTTCGGTGGCGCTGGTACGACCCCGGGTGATATCCCCCGGGGCTCCGACCGCCGCATTGAGTCGCCAGAAGACTCCCTCAGCACAAAGCCGGAAAGCCCGTTGGACCGGAAAGTCCACGAGATGTGCGACTCTTGAACCTCCGTTCCCGGCGGCAGTCCCCACATCCGCTGATTGATATACCAGGTCGATAGCGGGGTCGGCTGAGTGAAGAACGGATCATTGAAAACACTGTCGAACGCCCGCGACCGACCGAAAAACGGCTCGTTGTAATACCTGTGGAACTCCGGCGGCCGATTGAAAAACGGGTCATTGAGAAGCCTCTGGAACTCCGGCGCGACAGCCCCTCTAGCGGGCGACGGCGCGGCAACCGGTGGGACCGGTGGCACTGGCGATGAGTTCACCGGGGCCGGCAGAGTCTGCGGTCTGTTCAACGGAGGCGGCGGTGGGTTCACCGGCGCCTGACCCATGACCGGTGGCTGTCCAGAGAGGGGTCTGGAGCCGGGAATCTGAAGGTTGGGGATCCGGAACGGAATAGTCGGCATGGTCAGTGTGCGAACGATATCCGGCCGCAGCGCAACCAATTTAGGAGTGACGTCCAGGGTCATGGAGACCATGAGTGCCGATGCTGCCGCGAACGCCGTGGACGCCAGTGCCGCTCCGCCGACCAGCAGCGGACGGCGCACCGGTTGGGGCGCGGTGTAGAAGGCCTCGGTGTCGGCATCCGCCTGCTCGTCGGGAACGGCGCTGTATGCAAGATCGTTGGCCGCGAAACCGGTGAGGCAGGCAGGGATGTCGTAGTAGCCGGGGGTGATCGGGCCGAACTCGGCTTCCTGCGTGTAGGCCAGGGCACCGGTGGACGCCTCGGCGGCTGCGGCCAAGCCGGCCGTGGCCAATGCCGCGCCCTGCGCCAGCGCCGCCTCGGGATCACGGGGCGCGCTCACCGCCTGTCCGGCCGACGCCTCCAGTCGCGGCAGGGTCGTGGGTACGGATGACCCGGCGGCTACACCGAGAACGACGTCCATTACTCCTCCGATTCAGTTCTTGACGTGATCGCCGCCGGACTGAGACAACGAGGCTGAGTCATGTACCGGTAACCACTAAAGTCATCTGCTGTTCACCGATATGAACATCTACCGGCACCACATGGAAATATGCGAGGGCGCGCATAAGTGTCGCCTGGCGGCTTCCAAAGAATGTCTAACTGGGATGTGAATCGATCCCGGATCGGGTGGGACTCTCCCCTGCCGCATCTGGCGTGATGCGCTGTTGCGCATCGGCCGCAATACGGCATGATCGAGTATGGCCGGTTGCCGGCAAATTGCGTTGTACTGCATTGCCAGGCAACGACTCTCGCATATCGAACAAGGCTGCGGGAATACGACGGAATCGAATAGGCGGTTTACCGGCGATATAGCCGTTTTCGTCGGCTGAATCGCCGCGCGTTCCAGGACGCTATCGCTGACTAATCGTCCTCGGCGTCATCGCGGTGCGCAGCCTCGATCACCTCAGGCGGCACCGGCCTCTGCAACCAGACCCGCATCCGCATCAGTCCGCCGGCGATCGTCCCGACGGCGAGCAAGGCAACGATGATCCAGAGCGCGGGCGACATGAAGCAATTCTCCCCTTGCCCCGGGCGATGTCCAGTGCACACTGATCTCCATGGGCAAGCTCATCTACGGCTTCACCGTGTCGGTGGACGGCTACATCGCTGACGCACAAGGCAGCATCGACTGGAGCGAGCCGAGCGACGAACTGCACCAGTACTGGAACGACTTCGAGCGCGAGACCGCCCTGTCGTTCTACGGGCGCCGGCTCTACGAACTGATGTCGGCATACTGGCCGACCGCCGATGAGGACCCGGATGCTCCCCCGTTGATCGTCGACTTCGCCCACATCTGGCGCGCCATGCCCAAGGTCGTGTTCTCGCGCACGCTGGAGTCGGTCGACTGGAATTCCCGGCTGGAGCGCGGCGACCCGGTCGCGGTGGTGACCAATTTGAAAGCCGAAACCGAGGGCAACCTGGAGGTGGCCGGCGCGACGCTGGCCGCACCGATCGTGCAGGCCGGACTGGTAGATGAGTATCGGATCGTGATCGCCCCCACCGCCGTCGGCGGCGGCACCCCGTTCTTCCCGAGCCAGCCGTCATGGATCTCGCTGCGGCTGGTGGAGAACCGCACGTTCCCGGGCGGAACGGTCCTGCTGCGCTACGAAGCGAAGCAGGACTGAACGGACCTCTAGCTGCAGAGAAGCTGCCTGTTAAGCATGCAGTTGACCGGTGGCGAGTACGTCCCGGACAACACCCCTCGGAAGCCTCCCGTGGCGGAACCGCCCGGCGCGATGATCCGATTCCAATTCGCCGGGGCCAGAACATAGTGCGTGCCTGATCGGCCAACGCTGCTGTTCCACGCGTGCGAGATGGATTCATTGGCCGGTAGGTCGAATTCAAGGCGCCAATCGGTCATCGGCACCGTGCTCCAGTTGGTGATGGTGAAGCGGGCGATGAAACCGGTCTGCCACGTCGAGGTCACCGACAACGTCGCCCTGGCCGCTGCCGCATGAGCCACCGCGGTGGTCGCAAATCCGAGAATGACGACCATCACTGCCGCAACAGCGACGTGAAGCGCTGCACGGCAGCGTTTCACGCAACTGTGGATCCCCGCCATAGCGGCCAACACTAAGACCGAACGCGCGAGATCGGCCCTGTCACCGCCGCTCCCCTGCAGTACCTTTGCCCAACTGAAACCGTTATGAAATCTTTGCCCCGATCTGGACACGCCGCTATCGCCGGGACCATTCTTCGGCAAGCAACTGATAGGACCGCACCCGAGCACGGTGATCGTGCGTGATAGTCGTGATGATGAGCTCGTCGGCGCCAGTCGCGTCGCGCAGCTGTTCAAGCTGATCGGCAACCTGGATAGCGGTCCCGACAAACTGCGTTTCGAGCCGATCGGCCACGAGCGCACGGTCGGCATCGGTCCAGACGTGCCGCCGGGCTTCCTCTGCCGTAGGAAAAGGTATAGCGCCTTCTGCGGTGCGGATGCTGCGCACCCATAGCCCGTAACCGGTCGCAAGGTCACGAGCAGTCGACTCGTCGTCGGCGACGACAATGTCGGCGGAGACGCTGAGATACGGCTCGTCCAGGTCAGCGGAAGGCGCGAACGCGGCACGGTACCCCTCGGCGGCGTCAAGCACGCCGGCAGGTGCCACGTGATAGTTGGCTGCAAACCGCAAGCCGTTCTTGCCTGCGACGAGTGCGCTCTCGCCGCCGCTGCTACCGAGGATCCACACTTGGAGGTCCGCGCCGGCGCCAGGAACGACGTGGGCGCGCTCACCATTGGCGCTGCGGTAGGTGTCTGCGATCAAAGCCAGAACATCGCCGACCTGCTCGGTGTAGTTCTGTGCTTGCGCTTCAGGCAACGTAAGCAAGTGCTTCTGCAGGGCGATTCGCGGTGATTTCAGCAATGTCGAAGAGTCGAATCGCTCCGGGATGCGTAATCCGTTGGGCGCGTAGCCATTCACGATGGATTCGGATCCAGCAGCCACAGCCGCCGGTAGGCCGCCAGAGCGTCCGAGGCCGAGATCGAAGCGGCCGGGGTGCAACGCGTCGAGAAGACCGAATTCTTCGACCGACGACAACGCCGTCCGGTGCCCCATCTGCAGAGCACCTGATCCCAGGCGGATCGTCGAGGTTTTGGCGGCGACTGCCGCCAGGAGCACCGGAGGCGACGTGCCTGCCACTCCCGGATTGAGGTGGTGCTCGGCGAACCAGTAGCGCGCGTAGCCGAGACGTTCGGCGCTGCGGGCCAGATCGATGCTGTTGCGCACCGCCTGCGCCGCGCTCGAGCCCGAGGAGATCGGGACCAAGTCCAGCACTGTCAGTGGCGTCATAGTTCACGATAACGGGGCGACGCCGGTCGGCTCAGAGGTCCGCAAGCTGCCCTCGCTGCGCACGTACGGTAACTGCCTATACCGCACAACCTCTTTCGGATCAGGCTGAGAAAAACGTCTTGCCAGGCCCAGCGATTGGCTGCGTTCGCCCGACAGCGCGGCACAGTGTCGGGGCTACAGTGGTGATTGACCAGACAGTCGCAAGTGTCTCAATCGTGAGGAACTGATTGTGCGTTCCGCCGTTGGCCGCATCGTCTCACGTTGTTGTCGTGGGCGGCGACGTTCTTAGCCTCAATGGTGACGTCGCCGCTTGGGCCGTGTTCTTCAAGCCTCGCCGACCGACGAAAGCCCGACCTCATGTCCGAACCGTCCGCATTGCTTCACCTGGCCGTCGCCCTCGACGGTGCCGGCTGGCATCCCGCTGCATGGCGAGAGGCCGACGCCAGGCCCACAGAACTTTTCACAGCCGGCTATTGGGCCGACCTGGTCGGCAAAGCCCAGCAAGGCCTGCTGCACTTTGTCACCATCGAAGATGGCTTCACTCTGCAGTCCGATGACAAGTTCGCCGCCGACCACCGCGTCGACCGGGTACGCGGCCGCCTCGACGCGGTGCTGATCGCCGCCAGAGTCGCCCCGCGGACCGCCGGCATTGGACTCGTCCCGACGGTCACGACCACCCACAGCGAGCCCTTTCACACCTCCAAGGCGATCGCCACCCTCGACTACGTCAGCGTCGGTCGCGCCGGGGTGCGGGTGCAGATCGCGGGTCGAGCAGATGCGACCGCGCACTTCGGTCGACGCGAGGTCGTCCCCTTGTCGACGCGGTCACTGCGGGATCCGCAGGTTCGGACACGCATCATCGCGCACTTCGATGAGACGGCCGACTACGTCGAAGTACTGCGCCGATTGTGGGACAGCTGGGAGGACGGGGCTGAGATCCGTGACGTCACCACCGGCCGGTTCATCGACCGGAACAAGCTGCACTACATCGACTTCAAAGGCCGATGGTTCTCGGTCAAGGGACCATCGATCACTCCCCGGCCACCGCAGGGCCAGCCGATCGTCACCGCACTCGACCACGGCGCCGACGACTACCGGCTGATCGCCCGTGTCGCCGATGTCGGGTTCGTGACCCCACACGAGGTCACCGATGTCGCCACGATTGCGAAGCGGGTCACCGCGGCGCGCGAAGCCGTGAACCGTACCGACGACGTTCTGCTCTTCGCCGACCTAGTGGTATCCCTCGACGACACCCCGAGCGCCGCGCAGGCGCGACAGCGACGACTTGACGAACGTGCGGGCGCCGAATACGGCAGTGACGCAAAGATATTTACCGGAACACCACGCGAATTGGCCGATCTGCTGCAGCAGTGGCACGCCGCGGGACTGGCAGGATTCCGGTTACGTCCGGCGGTCCTGCCGCACGATCTGACCCAGATCACCGACGTGTTGGTACCCGAACTCCAGCGACGCGGCCTGTTTCGGACTGAGTACGCAAAGAGCACATTACGTGAGTCCCTCGGCTTCGAACGCCCCGCCAACCGCTACGCGACAGTCTGACGAGGGCCATCCCATGACCAAGCCCACCAAGCAGATTCACCTCGCCGCCCATTTCCCCGGGGTCAACAACACCACGGTGTGGAGCGACCCGGCAGCCGGTAGCCACATCGAGTTCGATTCGTTCGTGAGGTTCGCCAAGACGGCAGAGCGCGGCAAGTTCGACTTCCTGTTCCTCGCGGAGGGGCTGCGGCTGCGCGAGCAGAACGACCAGATCTACGACCTCGACGTGGTGGGTAGACCTGACACCTTTACCGTGCTGGCCGCGCTCGCCGCCGTCACCGAACACCTCGGCCTGGCAGGCACGATCAACTCGACCTTCAACGAACCCTACGAGGTGGCAAGACAATTCGCCAGCTTGGACCATTTGTCTGGCGGGCGGGCCGCGTGGAACGTCGTCACGTCCTGGGACGCGTTCACCGGAGAGAACTTCCGCCGTGGCGGCTACCTCCCTGAACATCAGCGCTACGACAGGGCCCGCAGCTTCCTCCGAGCAGCGCAGGAGCTCTTCGGATCCTGGCACGGCGACGAGATCCTCGCCGACAAGGACTCTGGCGTGTTCCTCGCCAACCCCACACCTGGCGAATTCGACTATCATGATGAGTTTTTCGATATCACCGGCCAGTTCAATGTGCCCCGGAGTCCGCAGGGCACGCCGGTGATCTTCCAGGCCGGGGACTCCGACGAGGGCCGCGAGTTCGCAGCCGCCGACGCCGACGCGATCTTCTCCCGGCACAACACACTCGATACGGGTCAGGCGTTCTACGCCGACGTCAAGGGACGGCTCGCCAAGTACGGGCGCCGCCATGACGAGTTGCTCATCTTGCCCGCAGCCACGTTCGTCCTCGGCGACACCGACTCCGAAGCGGCAGATCTCGCCCACGAGGTGCGGTTGGCTCAGGTATCGCCGCAGACGGCCATCAAGTTCCTCGAGCAGCTGTGGAACCGGGACCTGTCCGATCACGATCCGGATGGACCGCTGCCCACTGTCGACCCGGTCGTGGGGGAAAACGTCGTCGCCCGGGGCCGTGCCAGCGTCCGGATGCATCGCGACCCGATCGCGACCGCCAACGAATGGCGCGCGAGGGCGGAGGCGGAAAACCTGACGACCCGGGAGCTGATCATCGAGGTCACCGGCAGGCAGAACTTCATCGGCTCCCCCTCGACCGTCGCAGGCACCATCAATGAGTTCGTCCAGGCCGGTGCCAGCGACGGATTCATCCTGGTCCCCCACATCACTCCGGACGGGCTTGGTCCATTCGTCGACAAAGTCGTGCCCCTGCTGCAGGAACGTGGTGTGTTCCGCAGCGACTACGAGGGCACCACACTGCGCGATCACCTGGGACTTGGTCCCCTGCGATCCGGTGATACCTCGAGCAGTGTCGCCTCCTGACCTGGGCTCGGCGACCACCCGAGTGTCAGTCGGCGTCGTCGTGGAGTTGGTCGATCCTGGTGACACCCTCGATATCTGCAAGGATTCGTGGTGCCTCGATAACGCGGGAACCCGACAAGGTCATCGTGACACCGACGTGATCGGCAGTCGCGGTGCGCTGTCCGAGTGGCAAAGCCGCCGTGACAGGTGAGGAGTCGGTGATCAGGGAGGTCAGATGCCAACCGTGGACATCGCACGTCTCCAGCAGCTGCCGCAAGATCCCCCGGCCGTCCTGGTAGATGACATGCACGCGTACCGAGCCGGGCAACCTGGTCGCCATTCTTCGCACCGATGGGGCGATGCCGATCACGATCACAAAGTGCAGCATTGTCACGACGACGGCCAAGAGCAGCAGCCCCGCGGCGGCGGCCATCCCGACTGCAGCTGATTCCCAGATTGCGGCCGCGGTAGTCAGCCCGATGACCGCGCCGCGGCGGGTGATGATGAGGCCCGCGCCGAGAAAACCGATACCCGAAACGATCTGGGCCGCTACCCGCGAGGGGTCCAGAATCACCGTGCCTGCGGCGACAATGTCGCCGAACCCGTACTTGCTGACCAGCAGAATCAACGCCGCTGACGTACCGACGATCGTCTGCGTGCATAACCCGGCGCTTTTACCCCGGATCTCGCGTTCCAGACCGATGAGCGCGGTCAGCCCGAACGCAGCCACCAACTCGACGATCTGGCGGGCTCCCTGGCCTGCTCCGGTAAAGAATCCTTCCGCCACCAACGTGATCATCATCGCGACACGCCCTGTCCTAGCTGAACACCACCTACCGGCAGCGCCAGCTCGGGAATCTCGACCACCTCATGACGCAGACCTGTGCTCGGCATCCAGGAGGGTTACCACTTTTCGAGAAGTACTACACCTGCACCGCAGGTACACCGGCCATGCGGCGACCGGCCGGTTCGTGGCCACTACGATGACGCGCCAACCGCACGACCCAGGTAGGCCATCAGCCGGGATGTAGGCGTTGCCGGCTCCGGTGCTTGCTGCGCTGGCCCGAACCCGCCCGGACGGCGCAACGCCTGCTCGGGCACCGCATCAACCAGTGCGCGACAGAACGCCACAACGTCATCCGGCAACTCCGCGGAACGGCCCAGCGACCGGTAGATATCCCAGCTGTGCAGGGCGAGGTCGGCCACCGGGAAGGCAAGTGCACGACGCAGCGGGACCTCGCCTTGCGGTGAAGGTCGGGGCGCCTCAAGGTCTGCACCGGGCAGCAACTCGTGCAATTCTGCGGCAAGCTCACGGAGTCGGCCGGCAGGATCGGCGTCCATCCAGTCGGCGGGCGCCGACGGGGCAGTCCAGATGTCATCGCCCCGGACCAGTGCGCGAATCTTGGCGGTACTTCCGGTTGTGTGCGCCACCAACTCGCGCACGCTCCAGCCCTCGAGGTTCGAGGGCTTGTCCCAGTCGCCAGGGCGAATCTCGTCGACGGCGGCGATCAGCAGATCCAGCGTCGCGGCGGCCATGGCCGCAGAGTCCGGAGACATCGCAGTCACGGTGTGAATACTACGGCGATCGCGCCGGGTCTGACCGCTTACGACAGGACCCGAAGCGGCTCAGCGAAAGAGGCGGCTGTCGGGCGGCGGGCCCGGCAATGACCGCACCAACCCTTTTCCGGTCACAGTCGGCAGGTCCAGCGCCGACAGCAACCCGGGCTTGGCGGCCACTACGGCCGGAATGGCGTTCACCATGCGTATCGCACCGGCAGTTCGGGCGCCGAAGTCGTGGTCGCCGTCTTCGGCCATCTCGAACTCGCAGCGAATATTCGGCGAACCGTCGATCTCGATGCGGTAGCAGCCCTGTCCGGATGCGGTGCCGTATCCAAGGTCATTGGGCGGCATGGTGATTCGCGACTGTGGCCAGTCGGGCGCGATGTCGTCACGCATGCGGGTGACGTGGTCGACGACTATGGTGGGCTTCCCGTTGACATAGCCGGTCAATGTCGAGCGCATGGCGGCGACGGTGCCGGCTTCGATCCGGCCGGTGGGTGTGTCGAACGTGGTGTCGGTGGTCAGGCGCTGGTTGCTCTCCTGGATGTCGTCGACTTCCACCCCGAGTCCGTGAGCCAACTGGTGAACGACGGGCCCCCAACCGAATGTGAAGACGCCGGGCATTGCCGCGAACGCCTCGGTCTCGGGCGTCTTGCCGAAGCCGAGGATTTCATAGACCGCCTGACGGTCGGGATAGGTGGCGTAGTTGAACATCTCGGTCACCCGGATCGATTCGATGCTTCGGGTGACTCCTGAAAGCACCAGCGGTAACACGTCGTTGGCGAAGCCGGTGTCGATGCCGGTCGTGAAGAACGAGGAGCCGCCGGCTAGCGCGGCCTCGCGCAGCGGCCCGGCGATGGCGTCATCGACTGCGTCGGGAAACACCAGGGGTACGACCGAGCACGAGACGACGTTCTTCTTTGCGCGAAGCAGCGATGCCATGTCGGCCACTGCCTCGAACGGCCGGAGATTGGCCGCCGCCGCGTAGACGACAACCTCGGCGTCGCCGGCCAGCAGTTCAGCGGGGTCTTGGCTTGCGATGACACCGACGGCATCGACGCCGCAGAGTTCCCCGGCATCGCGTCCCGCCTTGGCGTCACTGTGTACGACCAGTCCGACGAGCTCCAACTCTGGATGGTCGAGCACCCCGCGTAGGGCGATCACGCCCATGGAACCGGTACCCCAAACGCCTACCTTGACCACTTTTTCTCCAAATATTAGGATGCTGTTGTCGATAATCCGGACAGATGGTAGGTCCGTGGCGGGAGGCCGGTCAATGGTGGACGCGATGGGCGACCCTGGGTGAAGTCGCCACCGACCCGCCGCGTTGTCGACGTCCTTACGGCGTTATCTGCTGCGCCGCAGGGGTTGTCGTCGGCTGAGCTTTCTCGCCGATGCGAGTTGACGACGTCGACAGCGTCGTTGCTGCTGGCCGAGTTGGAACGGAACCATTGGGTGGTCCGCGGCGAGGACCGCCGCTACACGCTCGGCAGTGGATTGTTCAGCGTCGTGCGCGGGTTGCGCGACCAGTTCCCACTCCTCGACCGTGGCCGCGAAGCCCTCGTGCGCATGAACACTGTCCTGGGCGCAGCGTGTTCCATGTCGAAAATCGGCCGGCGCCATCTGGTCATCGTCGACACTGTCGGCCACACTTCCGACGGCGAACATCCGGTGGGGCATCAGTTTCCGATCGATCCCCCTTTTGGGCTGGTGGCCATGGCTTGGCGTGACGACGACACGATCGAGCGGTGGTTGCAGAACATGACGCCTCGGCTGTCCCAAGCGGATATCGCCGACCACCGGCGTGTCTTGGCCGACATCCGCGCCCGCGGATACGGAGCCTGGAAATTCGATGATGCACAAGGCGCGTTGCATGAGCGGCTTGGCGCAGTGCTGGCATCGCTGGGTTCCACCTCGCGGGTGACACACCAATTGACGACGTTGATGACGATGGTGACCCTGCGCTCGGTCACCGACAGCCTCGAGCACGATTTGGGTAAAGCGGAGTTCGTGGTCGTACCGATTTTCGGGCCCGATCGGCAACCCGAGTACCAGATCGAAATCCATCTCGGACGCAGCCAGAACGTGAGCCTGACCGAACTCAATTCGGCAATCGCTGACGCACAACAGATCCTCACGTCGGAGGCGTTCAACGCCCGCCCCTGACCCGTCCTGGTCGTCGGACCACCCGCAGCGCTACGGTTGCCAAGGGCCAGATCGCCGTCCGCGACAAGGAGCACCGACATGCTGAAGTACGAGATTCATGGAACCGGTGAGCCCTTGGTGCTCGTCCACGGGATCACTCACCGCAGGCAGGCCTGGTACCCGCTGCTGGAGCACCTGACCGATCACCGCACCGTGGTGCTCTTCGATCTGCCCGGCCACGGCGAATCGCATGATTTTGTGGTCCGCGACGGTGACGTCCAGGGAACCCTGCGCGACGAACTGGTCGGGCTGTTGGACCAACTGGGGCTTGAGCGCCCGCACATCGGCGGCAACTCGCTGGGCGGCCGGATCGCGATGGAGGCCGCCGCCGACAATCTGGTCGCCAGCGCGACCGTGCTGTCCCCCGCTGCCTACTGGCACAACTCCCTCGATTTCGCCTACGTTCGGATGATCTTCCGTTTGCTGACCACCAGCGCCCGGATGCTGGCACCAGTGGTGCCGCGCCTTGCTCGTTCGCCACGGGCGCGGCACATGATGGGCTCGGTGGTCTCGGCGCACCCGGAGCGGATCCCGGCCGACGAGTTCGTGGGCGACCTCAACGGCATGCGGCGGGCCATTCCCGCCATGAAGAAGATCTTTCCGGCTGCAAAAGTCTTCGACCGCGAGATCGCGGCCGACATTCCGGTAACCGTCGCGTGGGCCGCGCATGACCGGATCCTGCTGCCCTACCAAGCGCGGATCGCCGAGCGTCGGCTCCCCCAGGCCCGCCACATCCGACTGCCCGGCTGCGGGCACGTACCGATGGCCGACGATCCCGAACTCGTCGCACGCGTCCTGCTCGAGGGCAGCGCTCCCACCGCGCAGGCCGAGGCCTCCTGACAAGACCGC
Organism: Mycolicibacter heraklionensis; assembly: GCF_019645815.1. Taxonomy (NCBI): domain Bacteria; kingdom Bacillati; phylum Actinomycetota; class Actinomycetes; order Mycobacteriales; family Mycobacteriaceae; genus Mycobacterium; species Mycobacterium heraklionense. The sequence goes on along the minus strand of NZ_CP080997.1, from coordinate 2,469,801 downwards.
CCATCGTGCTCTGCGATGCGGCCCGCGTGAGTGCTTGAATAAGCCGTGGCCAACCGCATCCAGTCCCTGCTCGGGGTGGAATTCCCCGTCATCCAGGCCCCGATGACCTACATCGCGCGCGCGGAACTCGCAGCTGCGGTGTCGGAGGCCGGCGGGCTCGGTGTGATCGAGACCCTCACTCCCGAGGGACGAGCTGACCTGCGGCGGGTGCGCGAGCTCACCGACCAGCCGGTCGCGGCGAACCTCATGATCCAGGGCTGGAAGAAGGACCCCTCGATCGTCGACACGTTGGCCGAGGCCGGCGTGCGCCACGTCTTCACCTCCGCGGGTGATCCAGCGCTATTCACCACACCGCTGCACGATGCCGGCATGACGGTGGTGCATGTCGTCGGCTCGCTCAAAGGCGCACACAAGGCGGCCGAGGCCGGTGTCGACGCGCTGGTGGTCGAAGGCGTCGAGGGCGGCGGATTCAAGTCACTGCTCGGCGCCTCGACGATGGTCCTGCTCCCCCTGATCGCCGAAAACGTGAACCTGCCGATCATCGCAGCCGGTGGCATCTGCGATGCGCGGTCGGCGGCGGCAGCTCTGGTGTTGGGCGCCGAGGGCGTGCAAATGGGCACGCGGATGCTCGCCAGCCAGGAATCCGTGGTGCACGCAAACTTCAAAGATGCGATCGTGGCCGCAAACGACTCCGGCACAGTACTTCTCGACATCCCAGGCAATCCGACCATGCGGGTGTTGCGGACCGGGCTGGCCGCCCGCGTTGCCGCCCACGACCCGGATGCCAAGCTACTGGGAAGGATCACCGAGCTGTACTTCGACGGCGACATGGAGGCCAGCGTCGCCAATACCGGCCAGGTATCGTCCCGGATTGTCGATCTTCTCCCGGTGGCCGAGATCATTCGCCGGACTTGGTGTGAGATCGAAGCTGTCTTGGACGCGGCACGGTTGCGGACCGGGACGTTGCGGGCCCCGTGACCTCACCCAATTCGCAGCGCGGAGCGGCGCTCTCCCGCCTTCACCTGTTCAATGTGCTGGGCGTCATCGCCATCCCGGCCCTCGGATGGTTCGCCCAGCATTGGTCCGGCGCGACGACACTGGTGGTGTACTGGTTCGAAAACGTCGCGATGTGCCTGTTCGTGATAGCCCGCATGGCGCTGCACCGTCGCTGGGCCCCCAAATATGGTCATTTCCGATATCGCGCACCGCAATCCGCCGGCCCGACGGGGAATCAATCCTTCCTGAGCGGCTTCGCCCTCATCGGCCTGGCCTTCTGTGCTGCCCACGGAGTATTTCTCGGGGCGATTCTCGGTCTCCTGGCTCACAACCGTGCGCCTGAGCTTGCGCTCCTCGATCTCCATTGGCGCAGCGTCGGAGGGGGGTGCTTGTCCGTATTGCTGTTTTTGACAATGGATTTCCTCCTCGATCTGATTGATCTGCGCCGATGGTCCTTCCGGGACGTCGAGCAGATGGCCAACATCGGACTGGGCCGGATCATGGTTGTGCACCTGACCTTGGTGCTCGGATTCGCTGGGATCGCCGCTACCGATGCTCCCAGTACGCTGTTCGGCGTATTCGTCGTACTCAAGTCGCTCGCCGCGCTGAGCTCCGTGGTTCCGCAGTGGGAGCCGAAACGCCCGCCGCGCTGGCTCAGCAAGCTGATGGACCGGATGCCGAACGTACATCCGGGCGAACGTTTCGAGGATTTCTGGGTCAAGGATCAAGCCAGCGAGCGAGATCGGCAGCGGCGCAACGAGCAACCCTGGAAGACCCCCAGGACCTAATGGACTGCGTCCGACGTCGTCGCCTCCGCGTGGTCGGCCGCACCGAAGATGGCGACGGCCACCGCACCCCCGACCGCGGTGCAGAACCCCAACGCCACCAACCACCCCATCCCGCGTTGGGCAGTGTCACCCAGCAGCGTCACGCCGACAATGCCGGGCACCACCGTCTCGCCGACCACCAGGGCAGCAACGGCGCCATTCACCGAACCCAGCTGCAATGCAACGGTGAACAGGTAGAAGCCGCCGGCTCCGGCAATGGCGATCGCCCAGAACGCCGGATCCATCAGCAGAACAGGCAACTTCAACGGATCGACACCGTCGACCACCCGAACCGCTATCGCCATCACTCCGTAGAGGACACCGGAGACCAATCCGGCCGCGACGGCGGCACGTGCCCCCAGAAGCCGAATGAGAACAACCCCGAGGGCCGCGATCAGCATCGCCACCAACATCAGCGCCCAGTGCAACCCCGGTACCGAAGCGGTACCGGCCTGACCGGCGCCGAACGCCAACACGCATAACGACACCATCACCGTCCCGATCGCCGTCCAGTCGCGGCCGCGCAGACGCAGGCCGAGCACCGCGACACCGAGCACGGCGGTAACGACGAGATTGGCGCTGATGATCGTCTGCGACAGAAACAGCGGTATCAGCCGGGCCGAGACGACGCTTCCGGCGAAACCGATTACGTCGAGGGCCATTCCCGCAATGAACGCCGAAGTCAGCACCGCGTTGGCGGTCGAGCGCAGGGTCGGTCGGCCGTCTGAGGTGACGAGGGCATCCTCCCCCAGACTGGCAGCAGCAGAACTACGCGCACCATGAGCCTGCAAGACAGAGGCCACCCCGTAGCCGAAACAGGCCAGCAGCGCTGCGGCTATACCGATCAGCACGCCACCGGCCTCATCGGTCCTGGACGGTATGTGGCCTGGCCGAAATCCGCAGGGCGATCTCACCGTATCGCTCGAAGCGATCGGGATCCCCCAGCGCGTTGTACAAGACCAGGCGGGTCGCGACTCCCCCATACTTGCCGATCAGGTTGTCTGCCAGGTCATCCCACGTCGACTCGGTCGCAAAGGCGGCCAAGTGTTCGTCGGTGATCTGCGCCGCCATACCGGCGAAGTCGCCGGCCTTCTGCCTCTCGCGGATCCGGGCGGTGGTGCCGTCGAACCCGGCCTCATCCCAGATGAAGGCATAGTTCGGTGTACTTCCGTAGAAGCTCAGGCTGGCCCGCACGAATTCGCGCTCCTTGTGCCGCTCTTCGTCGGTGTCGCCGACGATGGTCATCGCGGGCACGATGACGGCGATCTCCGACGGGGAACGGCCCGCCCTCTCGGCTCCTTCGGCCACCTTGGGCACCACGTGACGGGCCAGGTAGCCGGGCTCGCCAAGCGGGTGGACGTGCACGCCGTCAGCCACCTCACCGGCCATCCGCAACATCCACGGGTTCACGGCCGCGATATCGACCTTGGGGTCGGGCGCATCGATCGGGCCCGCACTCCACTGCGGGGTGATGAAGTCCAGGTCGTAGAAGTCGCCGTGATGATCCAGCTTTCCCGTTCGGAAGGCGGCAAAGCAGGCCTTGACCGCCAGCACGTAGTCGCGCAGCCGCGGACCGGGATGTTCGAACGCCGCCCCGTAGCGGCGCACCACATGAGTGCGCACCTGGGTGCCGAGGCCGAGCCGGAACCTGCCGTCGGTGGCCTCCTGCAGTTCCCACGCCGTGGCCGCCGTGACGAACGGACTGCGCGGAAAGGCAACCGCGACACCGGTCGACAGCTCGAGACCAGGTGCGGCCTGAGATGCGATGGCGGCGTTGAGATACGCGGTTCGACCGGCTTCGGTGAACAGCAGTCCGGAGAAGCCCGCCGACTGGGTGTTTCGGGCAAGCTCAGCGGCCTTCCCCAACGGTTGCGGTAAGGCCATGACGTCAATGTGCACGTGGGTGAGACTACGTGCCGAGTCCCTGCTGACGGGGCTACTTTGCGTCTGTAACGTGGCGGAGGTGAAACCCACTCGGACGCATTCATTCGTTGCTGTTGCGGCGGCTCTCGCGGCAATCGCCCTGCCCGTCGCGGCGGCGGGCACGGCCGCAGCCGCCGACACCTGCCCCACGACCGCACCCACCGGTGGCACGCCGGACTGGACGCTTACCGGGGCCACCGGCAGCGTCGCGGTCACCGGATCCACCGACACGGCTGCGCCGCGGGTGGATGTGTCAGCACCGTTCAGCGTGACGTCCACCCAGGTGCACACATTGCAGGCCGGTAATGGTCCGGTGGTTCCGGGCACGGCCAAGGTGTCCGTCTGCTACATGGGCGTCAACGGACGCGACGGGTCGGTGTTCGACAGCAGTTACAAGCGCGGCGCCCCGGTGGACTTCCCGCTCGACGGCGTCATCCCCGGATTCCAGAAGGCGATCGCAGGCCAAACGGTCGGGTCCACCGTCGCGGTCGCGATGACCTCCGCCGACGGCTATCCCGACGGTCAGCCCAGCGCCGGGATCCGGCCGGGCGACACCCTCGTCTTCGCGATCAAGATCCTGGGCGCCTCAGGCTGATCCACGGTGGCGCTCGCCGAGGACGTCGCGGCTGAACGTGCGGCACTCACCGACGCACTGAGTGCCACCGGCGCCTCGGCACCCGCCGGATGTGGGACGTGGACCGCGCGTGACCTCGCGGCCCACCTGGTGGCCCAGGAACGCCTCGGTGGCCTGTCGACGTTCGTCGCGCGGTCGCTGGTTGCGCGACGCATTGCGGTACCGGCTCCGCCGTGGTTGGTGGAGTTCGCGATTCGACGTGAGCACGCATCCGGCTTCACCGACTTGATCGACCGGTTGCGACTCCCGGTACCGCGACTGCTGCTCCGGTCGCGGGTTGCACCGCTCACGTTGTTCGAATACTGGACTCATCACGATGACCTCGCCGCCGTCAACGCGGCTGTCCATGCCGCGCCGCCAACACTGGTGCAGGCCATTCCCCCACTGCTGCGCTATCAATTCGCTAAGTTGCCCGCCGGCGTTGCGGTCACCGTGGGCACGGATGACGGTCGTGTTCTGGCATCCGTGGGCCCCCGTGCAGAACAGGCGGTGCTGGTGCGGGGGACGCCGGCAAACCTGGTGCGCTGGCTGGCGGGGCGCCACACACGAGCCGACGTCGAGCTGGCGGGTCCCGCGGTCCGCGTGCAGGAACTGCGCACTTTCGAAGGTCACGTATGAAACTCTGTTGCATTGTCCCCCAACTGATTTAACGGCCATTGCCATGGTCTGCCGCATCCGGTAGCGTGCGCTCATGACCGATCGCAATCGCCGCTTCCTCCTCCGCGAACGCCCAGCAGGACGCATTGGCCCGGATACCTTCGAACTCAGCGAGCAGGCGGTGCCGGAGATCGGCGACGGCGAGGCGTTGGTGCGTGTCGACTGGATCTCACTGGACCCGACCAACCGGATGTGGATCAACGAGACGCCGTCGTACCTGCCGCCGGTCGGCATCGGCGAAGTCATGCGCGCGGCCGGCCTCGGCGTGGTCGTCGCGTCGAACAACCCGAACTATTCGGTCGGCCAGACCGTGCAGGGCCTGACCGGCTGGCAGGAGTACGTGGTCGTCTCCGACACCATGCCGTTGTTCCCGGTCGAGGTCGCAGACGGCGTCTCGCCCAGCGCCTACCTGGGCGCGCTCGGAATGACCGGGCTCACCGCGTGGATCGGGATCCGCGACATCGGCAAGCCGCAGCCCGGCGAGACCGTGGTCGTGTCGGCCGCCGCCGGAGCCGTCGGCTCGGTCGCCGGTCAGCTGGCCAAGGCCAGCGGCGCGCGGGTCGTCGGGATCGCCGGCGGACCGGAGAAGTGCGCGCTGCTGACCGACCAACTCGGTTTCGATGCGGCGGTGGACTACCGGGCCGATGACTGGGCCCGCCAACTCGCCGCCGCGACCCCCAACGGCATCGACGTCGACTTCGAGAACGTCGGCGGCGACATCATGGATGCGATCTTTGCGCGCGTGAACGTTGGCGCGCGGATCGCGCTCTGCGGGCTGATCTCCGGCTACAACGAGACCGACCCGCCGCCCGGGCCGCGCGCGTTCGGGAACCTGCTGATCCAGCGGGCCACCCTCAAGGGCTTCATCGTGCTCGATCACTTCCTTCGTGCACCGGAGGCGAACAGCGAAATCTCCGAGCTGATCGCCGCCGGCAAGCTCACCCCGCTCGAGACCGTCGTCGAGGGCTTCGAGCAGCTGCCGACCGCGATCAACATGCTGTTCGACGGCAAGAATGTCGGCAAGCTCGTGGTGAAGATCTCCCATTAGGGATGGCGGCGCGTGACCAGCGCGGGGGGCGCCCAGCTCGGCCAACTCGGGTCACCGATCTGGGCGCCCCCCGCGAACTGCGCCACAATCTTCGGCCCGGTCACGCGCGAATTGTCGTAAACCGTTGCGACGTCGACGATTCCGATCGCTTCGGCGACCAGGGGCCAGACCCGGTGGTAGCGCTCGCGGATCTTCTCCTCGGGAACGGCATGTCCACCGGCGGCCACCCGGTACCGCACGCGCTGGACCGCCAACGCTTCGGGGATGAGCACCGCATGCAGCACCACCGTGTATCCGTGGGCGTGTGCACCATGGATCAAGTCGATCTTCGATCCATGCGAGAACACCGTCTCGGCGATGAACGAACGCCCCGCCTCGATAAGTTTCATCCGGGTCTTTGCGGCCAGCCGCGCCGCATCGTAGGCGTGCGCGGCCACCTCGTCGGGCCAACGAGTCTTGGCGATTTCGTCGGCGTTGACGAACAGGGCCCCCGGCAGCAGGGGCGCCAGCGTGAGGGCAACAAAGGTCGACTTGCCCGCCCCGTTGGGGCCGACAACGAGGTCGAGCCGCCTCAGGGGGTCGGCTCCACGATCACCGAGGTGCCGTCAGGCCGGTATTCGACGATGCGGCCGTCGTCGTCGAGAGCCACGGTGGTGACGCCGCGCTCGGCTAGGATGTCGCCGTAGTGGGTATGCGCCAGGTGCTCCTCGATCGCTGCGGAGATCTCGGCGTTGAACACCACGCCCTCTTCGGCGGTCAATGCACCGGTCTCGAGGTGACCGGACAGCGCCGCCTCGACCCGTCGCCGCGCCGCACTCTGCTGCGCCGACACCGCACGGCCGACCCGCGCCCAGTGGTCGAGCTGCTGCTTGGCCGACCTGCTTTGGCGCGCGCCTTCGGCGGCCGCGCTGTCCACCAGGTCCGCGGCAAAACGGGTGACCCGGTCGGCGACCTCAGCCATCAGCGACCTCCCTCTTTTGTAGCATCTTGTAACGACGCATAGCAAAATGCTACACGGAGGGTTTTCGCCAGACCAGCCCGTAGTAGAACATCGGCAGCAGCCTCCAGCGCATCCCGGGGCAGCTCCGCCACGGCGATGCGCCGGACGTCGGAATAGGACTGCGCGGGCTGTAGCGTGGCCAAGGTGAATTCGCGTATGCCTCGGTTCGCCGTACTCGCCGCCGGTGTCGCTTCGGTGGCGGCGGCGCTCGCCGGTTGTGGCGGTTCGGACACCACCACGTCGTCGAAGACGTCGTCGGTCACCGACCTGTTCATGCCCCCGAGTGGCGACACCGTCACCGCCTGCCCGTCCACACCGCCGGATGAGGGCGTCGTCGCCGACTGGACGCTCAAGGGTGTCACCGGCAGCGTCGCGGTGACCGGCTCCACGAACTCCGCCGCGCCCAGCGTCGTCGTGACGGGGCCGTTCAAGGTGGCCCAGACCGAAGTGCACACCCTGCACGCCGGCGACGGCCGTGTGGTCTCCGACCACGCCACGGTCTCGGTCTGCTACATGGGTGTCAACGGACGTGACGGGTCGGTGTTCGACAGCAGCTATGAACGCGGCAAACCGGTCGACTTCGGCCTGGACCGGGTGGTCCCGGGGTTCCAGAAAGCCATTGCGGGTCAGAAGGTCGGGTCGACGGTGGCGGTTGCGATGGTCCCCGCTGACGGCTATCCCGAAGGGCAGCCGGCCGCCGGCATCCTGCCGGGCGACACGCTCGTCTTCGCGATCAAGATCCTCAACGCCTCACGCTGAGCCCGGGCCGCCATGGAATCGAGCCGGGTGGATCGGTGGCTGTGGGCGGTGCGGATCACCAAGACCCGGCCGGACGCCGCCGCTGCCTGCCGCGGCGGACATGTGCGGGTCAACAACCGCCCGGCCAAGCCGGCGACGACGGTCTCACCCGGTGACGTGGTCAGCGCCCTGGTGGGTGATCGCACCCGAATCGTCGAGGTGCTGCGGGTGATTCAGAAGCGGGTAGGCGCGGCCGACGCGGTGACCTGCTACCTGGATCGAACGCCCCCGCCTCCACCGGCATCCGAAACTGCGATGGCCACCCGTGACCGCGGCGCCGGACGGCCGACCAAACGGGATCGACGGGTGCTGGACAAGTGGCGGGCCCAGCAGCGCTGAGGTGTCACTGCGGGTGCGCGGCCAGATACTCCCCAACCGGAATCCGCGACGACGAGACATACCCGATAGGCAGCAGCAGATCGCCGGCGGTGGTCCGGTAGTAGGTGTCCCAGCGGTAGTAGCTGGCGAACCCGGCTGGGTCGCCTCCTATGACCGCGGCGTAGTCGTTGACCGCCCGCACGTAGTGGTCGGAATGGTTGTAACCCCAGATCGCCTTGTCGCGATTGGTGGCAAAACCGTTGGCGGCCAACAGGCGACCGGCCGCCATGATGGCATCGCGCGGCGAGTGGATGTCTCCCCCGTTGCCGTAGGCCGCGAACGTCGAGGGCAGGAACTGCATCGGGCCTTGGGCGGCGTCGTCGCTGACACCGTTGATGCGGCCAAAGCCGGTCTCGACGAAGTTGATCGCCGCCAGGTAGTTCCACGGCACCCCGGATGCGGCCTCGGCCGCGCGGTAGCTGGCCATCAGCTCGTTCGCCGGCACCGGCGGCACCACCCGCCAGGGCGGCATGGTGTCTTTCGGGTCGGTGAGCGCCATGAGTGCACGACGTGCGTCGATGTTGCGGTCGTAGACCGCGAGCAGCGCCGCCGGGATTTGCGGGCGAGCGATCGCATCCCACTCCGGGTGCGCACCGAGGGTGCGGTAGGCGACCTGTTGCCGGCGGGCCGCGGCGGCCAGCACCTGCTCCGGCGACGACGTATTCCGCAACGCCTGATCGGCAGCGACCAGGTCAGCGGCCAACGCGGCCGGATCCACGCCCGGCGCCGCGCCGGCGGGTAGCGCCGCCGTCACCGCGCAGCCGAAGGCGACAACCAGGGAGGCGACCAGACGCCACAACCGAACAGCCATGCCGTTCATCTTCTCCCCTGCGCCGCCGCGAACCGCGCAGGGCGGCCGATCGGAGCGTCCCAGGCCACCTAGAACACGTTTCGCTTTGCCTCGTAGGCCGACCAATCACTGCTGGTCACTTCCACAACCAGAGAACTACCGGCTGTTACATTGAGGGCCGTTCAGCTCACGTCGTCAAGGGAGAGCGCATGACCACCACCAGCGTGACGACCGATGTCGTCATCGTCGGGTACGGCGCCGCCGGTACCTCCGCCGCGATCACCGCCCGCGAACTGGGCGCCGAGGTGATCGCGGTGGACCGTGCCAACGGCGGCGGCGCCACCGCGATCTCGGGGGGCATCATCTACGCCGGCGGCGGAACGTCGGTTCAGAAAGACGCCGGCGTGCACGACACCACCGAGCAGATGCTGGACTACCTGCGTCTCGAGGTCGGCGACGCGGTCCGCCCCGAAACACTGCAGCGCTTCGTCGACGGCAGCCCGGAGATGATCGACTGGTTGCAGGCCCGCGGGGTGCCGTTCAACTCCGGACTGTGTCCCTACAAGACGTCTTTTCCGAACAACCGCTACTACCTGTACCACTCGGGCAGTGAGAACGCCGGAGCGTTCCGCGCCCACACCCCGCCGGTGCAGCGCGGTCACCGCGCCTACGGCAAAGGCACATCCGGCAAGAAGATCTATGCGCCGCTGGCCGAGTCGGCGCGCAAGCTCGGTGTGGACTTTCGCCCGCACACCACGGTCACCGAACTGCTGCAGGATTCGTCCGGTCGGGTGATCGGCGTGCGGGCCACGACCATGGGGCAGGCACCGCGGCGCATCCAGCGTCGCTATGCACGCCTGGCCGCGATCTCGTCAAAACCCGGGGTCTACTACCCGCCGCTGCGCGCCGCGATGGACCGGCGACTGGAGAAGCTGCAACGGCGCTACGGCCGGGAGATCGAGATCATTGCGCGGCGCGGGGTGATCATCTGCGCCGGAGGTTTCATCGCCAACACCGAGTGGCGTGAGCGCTACGCGCCGGAATTCAACGGCGGCCTGCCCCTGGGAACCAGCGGCGACGACGGCAGTGGCATTGCGCTGGCCCAGAGCGTCGGCGCGGTGACCGATCACATGGACAACGTCTCGGTCTGGAAGTTCATCACACCCCCGAGCGCATTCATCTCCGCGATCATCGTCGACGCCGACGGCCGCCGGGTGATCGACGAGTCCCGTTACGGCGCCGCGGTCGGGCAGGCCATGGTGAAGAACCATGGCAGCCGGGGCTGGATTCTGGCCGATTCCCGCCTCATGGCCGAAGCCCGGCGCCAGCTGCTCACCCAGACCCTGTGGTTCCAGCGTGCCCAGGGCGCCGCGCTGATGTTCTCCGGCGCCGTGCGCGGCGCGACGTTGGCTGAGGTGGCTCGAGCCGCCGGGATAGACGCCGAGGGTCTGGCAGCCACCGTCGCCGCGCACAACGACGCGATCGACTCCGGCGCTGAGGACCCGGCTGGCAAGCCCGCCGACTTCTGTCGACGCATCGATCAGGGCCCTTTCACCCTGATGGATATCTCGGTGCAGCCCAACGTCTTACGTCCCACGCCGATGCTCACCCTGGGTGGCGTCCGGGTGTCCGAGGACACCGGCGCGGTTATCGACGCGGACGGTGATCCGATTCCCGGGCTCTACAGCGCCGGCCGCACCGCCGTCGGCATCGCGTCGCGGTCCTACGTCAGCGGACTGTCGATCGCCGACTGCGTGTTCGCCGGACGTCGCGCCGGAGCCAGCGCCGCCAACGCGACCAGCTATCGCTGCGCTTCGACGAAATAGCCACGCGGCACGTCCGGTCCAGCGGCTGCGGCCACCGCCGGGAACCAGCGGTTCCACCGGTTGCCCGGCTCCGCCACGTCAGTCACCACGGCCGACCAACCGAGTCGTTCCGCAAGCTCGCCGGGTTCGTCCGTGCCGAACAGCCACGGCGATCCCTGCTGTGCCATGGACTGCAGCAACGGCGCCATCGACGGCGCTTCCAGCAGGGTCTTGCCGACCACGTCGTACAGCAGCACCGAGCCGGGCGCCGATAACGCGTCGACGCGGTCGAACAGCGCGCGTACTGCGGGCGCGTCGAGGTACTGCAGCAGCCCCTCGATGAGCCAGACGCTGGGAGCGGTCGCGTCGAAGCCCGCGGCCTCCAGGGCCGTGGGCCAATCCTCGTCGAGGTCGATGCCGAGCGGCACCCGCCGGCAACGCGGCTGGTCGTTGGCGAGCAGTTCGGCTTTGGCCGCGATGACCGCTGGTTGATCGACTTCGTAGACGGTGGTGTGGTCCGGCCAGGGCAGTCGGTATGCCCGGGCGTCCATGCCGGCCGCCAGGATGACCACCTGGGCGAGTCCGGCGCGCAGCAGGGCCTCATCCCAGAACCGGGTGCGCACGACGATCTGCCAGGTCGACTGCTCACCGGAGTTGGCGATGGCCGCGGCCAGCATCCGCCGCCCGTCCTCCCCCGCCAGCTTGTGGGCGAACGGATCGGTGAACAGGGCGTCATCGCGGGCGGATTCCTTGGCCCGGATCGCGGCGACAAGGATTCCGGTGCTGGCCACGGCTTCTCGGGTGCGGTACATGACACCATCATCTGGGATCGCGGTGGCGGTTGGCTTGGATATTTTTGCCGCCGCTCACCCGCGCCGCGTCGTCGCAGAATCCTCGGCCAGGTCAACGTGCCCGGCCAACCACGAACGGCGGCGCAGGTACTGGGTGGGGGTGGTCTCGGTGAACTCCCGAAACTCCCGCACGAAGTGCGCCTGATCGAAGTACCCCAGTTCAGCCGCCAGGGCGGCGCCACCGGCGGCCCCGCTGTCGAGGCGCTTGAGGGCGGCCTGCAATCGCCGCACCCGTAGGTACGCCTTGGGCGTCAGACCGATCTGCGCACGAAACATGTTGATCAGCCGTTTGGGCGACGAACCGGTGAGCGCGACCGCGTCACCGACGCGCATCGATGGGTTGCGTTCGGCGGCGTCCAACACGGTGGTCACATCCGGGTGCGGAGCGAATTGTGTGGCCTGCAAGCGCTTCACGAGGAAGGCTTCGAGCAGCCTGACACGTGTGGCACCCGAAGATGCCTCCGCCAACCGCTGGCGCAGCGTCACTGCCTCGCGCCCGCACAACTCGTCCAGCCCGACGCAGGCATCGGTCAACTCCCCCTGCGCGATGTCCAAGAACGGCCATGCGCCGCCGGGGCGAAAGTGGACCGTGATGACGGTCTGTGCCGTGTCGATGTGTGTCACGTAGGACACGGTGCCGGCACCGATAAAGAACGCGGGTGGCACCGTCAACCGGGTGTGCGCGTCGGCGTCGAAGAAATCCACTTCCGGCCGGTCGCCGACATCGATGACGATGGTCGCCGCCCCGCGTGGTAAGGCTCGACTGCGGTGTGGGCCACCGGTACGGCGGTCCCAGTACCCGAAGTAGGCGATGCTCTCCGACAGCGGCGGTCGGGGCCGAAACAGTTGCGGCTGCATCACCCCTCCTCGATGAGCCTTCGGAAACGCGCCGCCGGGCAGGTGGCCGCACCCGCCGACGTGACCCGCTCCACCAGGGCGATATCGGAGGTAACCACGGTGATGTCCTGCGGCCGGTCGTCGGCCCGGACCAGCCGCACGATCTCGTCGTCGGCGGAGTTGGCCCCGGGACGCGGCGCCGCGGCGATTGTGATGACGTCCGATGCGATGGGCGGCGACGGCGGCTTTTCGAACACGACGGTGACGTGTCCGTCGTGCGTCGCCGCCCAGGCTTCGAGCTGTCGGGTCAGCCGGACCATCGCGGCATGGCGGTCCTTCCACCAGCCGTCCGGACGCGCACCGATTACGTTCATCGCGTCGACGATCCATCGCACGACTCCGACGGTACGGTGCAGAAATGAGCGCCATGAGCCTGGTCACCTATGAGTGCCACGACCACGTCGCGACCATCACCCTGAACCGGCCCGAGGCCCGCAACGCCATCAATGGGGCGATGCGCGAAGACCTCAACGCCGCCTGGGACCGATTCCGCGCCGAGGAGGACGCCTGGGTCGGGATCCTCACGGCCGAAGGCGACGTGTTCTGCGCCGGAGCCGATCTCAAAGACTCGGCGGGCGCGGTCGGCACCTTTCCGGGCACGTTCTGGGAGAAGCCCACGATCAACTCGTTCGAGTCCGGCATGGAACTCTTCAAGCCGACCATCGCCGCCGTGCACGGCCCCTGTGTCGGCTACGGCCTCACCGGATTGTTGTTCTGCGACTTCGTCATCGCCAGCACCGATGCGGTGTTCCGCTTCCCAGAGGTGTCGCTGGGAGTGCCGACCATCGTGGGGGCGATCCGGCTACCCCAGCGGGTGGGCTGGGCCAACGCGATGGAGCTGCTGCTGACCGGAGAGCCGATGAGCGCGCAACGCGCCAAGGACATCGGCCTGGTATGGAAACTCGTCGAACCCGGCGCCCTGCAGGAAACAGCCGTGGCCTGGGCACGCACCCTCACCAAGGCCGCTCCCCTGGCCCAGCGGGCCACCAAGGAGGTGGCGTGGCGCAGCAGCGACATGAGCTGGATCGACGCCGTGCGGTTCGGCGAAACGATGCGCAAGGTGGCCGCGGCGACCGAGGACGTCGCGGAAGGCCTAGCAGCCTGGCGGGAGCAGCGGCCACCGCAGTGGCGGGGCCGCTGAACCGCCGGGGTTCAGGCCGCGGCCAGTGCCGCCAGCGCCGCGTCGTAGTTCGGCTCCTGGCCGATCTCGGGCACCAGCTCGGTATAGGCGACGTTGCCGTCCGCGCCGATCACCACGATCGCCCGGCCCAGCAGCCCGGCCAGCGGACCGTCGGTGATGGTGATCCCGTAGTCGGCACCGAAGCTGTCCCGGAAGCCCGAGGCGCTGGTGACGTTCTCGATGCCCTCGGCACCGCAGAACCGCTTCAGGGCGAACGGCAGGTCGTTGGAGACGCACAGCACGGCCCCACCGGCCGCGGCGGCCCGCTCGTTGAAGGTCCGCACGCTGGTCGCACAGACCGGGGTGTCGACCGACGGGAAGATGTTCAGCAGGACCGGCTTGCCGGCGAAGCCACCGCTGTCGACCACACTCAGGTCGGTTCCGGCCAAGGTGAAGGCGGGAGCGGCCGAACCCACGGCCGGCAACTCGCCTGAAGTGTTGATCTGGTTTCCCTTTAACGTGATCTGCGCCATGGCAACAGTCTGCCAAGCACGTCAACCGGCGTCGACGTCGGGCCGTGATCGGGGGGCTCAGTGGCCGGCGGCCACCGGCGCGGGGTTCTCCCGGGGCTCCAGGATCGGTGGAACGGTTGCCGCGGCCACGACACTCAGGTAAGCCGCCGTGAAGCACAGGACCACGTACCACAGACATCCCACCGGGTCACCGTTAGCGGTCAGCCCGCCCGACGCGTCGAGGTAGGCCGGCAAGGCCGTCAACCACAGCACCGTCATGACCGACAGATACACCGCGGCGTAGCGGACCATCAGCCGGTTGTCATAGCGGCCTTCCACGAAAAGATTCAGCCGCAGCCGCCGCCATGAGATGACCAGGATTGGTATGGCCACCGCCGTGATGATGAGAAGTTCTGCGGCATAGGCGATCCCAAGGAGCTTTCCGTCAGTGGCGGCACCGAGCAGGGTAGCCGGCAGCGGCAGGATGCCGGTCCCGAGCGAGGCCAGGATTCCGATCACGATCGTCCGCCAGATCACCTGCAGGCCGGTGAATCTCCTGCCGTGGTCGGCCTGGCGACCGACCAACAGTTGGACACAGAACGCCAGCGACGCCGGCCACAATGCCGCGAACACCACGACACTGCCCAGCGGCACCGAGGTGAACATGGGTTGGTTCAACGGGTTGTCCACCGACCATTCCCACCAGCGCAGCTGCGGGCCGAGGTGGTCGAAGATCTCGTAGAACGCATGGTGGACAAAGCCCACGCAGATCGCCCCGACGATGGCCCCGTAGCGGCGGAACACACCCAGGATCCGGACGATCTCGAAGGAAATGGTGGCCATCATCGGATAGATCGCGACGATGTACAGCGGCAGCCGGCCCCACAGGAATTCGACGCTGAACACGTTGTGCGCGAACATCGTGTCGACATGATCGGCGATGCCGAACGCGCCCGGAAAATACAGCGGGGGTTCGATGATCAGCAGATAGGCGATCGCCCCGAACCACAATGCCAAGTTGGTGGCATCCCCGCGGCGGTACCGGATGATCGCGTAGATCAGCGCCAGCACGGCCCCGGTGATCACGGTGATCTCGAGAACCGGCAGCGTCCAGTTCTCCAGCTGCAAGGGGCTGCGGAATTCCAGCAATCCCCCGGCGTCGCCGCAGGAGAAGCCCAGCGACTCGGCGAGGCGCTCGAATGTCGGGGTACACAAGTCGGGCATCAGGCGCTCTTCTCCTCTGCGGTGTACCACTTGGTCACGTCGTAGCCGTCGTCATAACGGGCGAACCACTCGTTGGCCAGGGCCGGGATCTTTTCGTGAGCCGGTTTGTGATTGGGCAGCTGGCTGCGGATGATACCGGCTACCGCGGTGGCCATTTCGCGCTTTGGCAGATGTTTGAAGGCATCAGCGACCGGGCCCTCGTCCGCGGGCCAGCCGAACGGAACCCGCCGCCGCCAGGCCTGCTTGGCACGGTAGGTGCTGAACAGTGACAGCGCGTCAACTTTGCGGTCTTGCAAGGGAATGTGCCGATTGAAACCTTCGCACGCCACCTTGATCACGCTCATCACGTGTTTGAAGATCGACGGCGCCATCCGCATCCGGTACCACGGGTCGTTGATGACGTGGTCGTAGATGATCAGCGCGGAGCTTCGGTGCTCGACTTCTTCAACGAAGTGCCACAAGAACAGTGACGCCACCCGGTCGTCACCCGGAGCGAACAGCGTGTTGTCGTGGTCGAGCATCAGCTTGAAGACCGGGGTGAAGGTCGCCTCGAGGTCGGCGGTGTAGGCCAGCCGGTAGTCCAGTGATTTTTCGGCGGCCATCTTGTCGAACATGGCGTTGCATTCGTCGACGGTTTCCTTGAGTCCCGGGTAGGCCCTGACCAGCGCCTTCGCATGGCCGCGATGGGCCATCGAGTGCTGGCCCTCCTGACGCACGAAGGCGTCGGCCTCTTCGGCGACCACGGGGTCGGTGATCAGCGGCATCGCCTCGGCGATCATGCCGCCGATCATCTTCTCGAAGCCGATCGCAAGCAGCGAGACCGCGTTGGCCATCGACGAGAACGCCGGGTTCGCTTCGTTCCACAAGAATGGCACCGGATACTCGGCGAACGCGAACCGCAGTTTGCGCACGATCAGGTCAGTCATCGCCACCTCAGCTCAAAACATACAACTAGACGTCTTCGCGTATGATTGTTCGATGCTCCAAGCTTGTCAAGCAGGTCACTGATGGCACGGCGACGCGGCTGGGGAGGTAACCCGCCGCACACCGACGAGGAAGCCAGCCGGCGGATTATCGCCGCGGCCGTCGAGCTGGTCGCCGAGACCGGTTCGGCGGTGTCGCTGGCCGACGTCGCCACGTCGCTCGGAGTGATCCGGCAGACGGTGTACCGCTACTTCCCCACCGCCGAGGCGCTGATGCGCGCCGTGGCCATCGCCTCGGTCGACGACTTCCTCGACCGGCTCACCGACCACGTGCACGGCATCCACGATCCCGCCGACGCGCTCGCCGAAGGTGCGGTCTACACCCTGGATGCGGTGGCCCGCTCGCCGCACCTGGGCGCCATGTTGTCGTCGTCGTCCGCGCACAACCGAGAGATGACCTCGCAAGAGGCCCGCGCCTTCGGCATGCGAATGATCGAGCGGTTCGACATCGACTGGAAGCGGTACGGCTACGACGAAGCGGCGCTGCGCGAGCTTGTCGAGTTCACCCTGCGGATCATGCTCTCGTTCGTCGTGGCGCCCAACGACCCAGATCGCTCCCCCGACGAGCTGCGCCGGTTCTTACGCCGCTGGCTCGGCGAAGCCGTCACCGCCCAGTCGCGGCACGCCGTCGACTGACAGTTCTCCGACACCCCGCGGGGTTCTTCGGGAATATTTGATATACCCTACGGGGTATAGTATTCACGAAGTGTTCGAGCGGATGGAAACGAGAGGTGATGGGCATGCGCGCGATCGTGAGCCGAGCCTGGGTGCCCGTCGTGGTCGCGTCGGCGGCGATCGTCGGAACGCTGGCAGTCGTGAACCTTCGCGGTGTGTTCGGCGCCGATGAGATCTTCCGCTGGGACGGCAGCGGTTCGCAGGTGATCAACTCGATCAACGAAAAACAGGTCCGCTACGAGGTTTTCGGGGCCGGCGCCGTCACCGGCTCGGTGAGCTATCTGGACCGGGAGGCCCAGCCCGCGCAGGCGACGTTCAGCGGCCTGCCCTGGAGCCACACGATGACCACGACGAGTCCGTCGGTCATCGGCAATCTGGTCGCCCAAGGTGACGGCGACCAGATCGGCTGCCGCATCACAGTCAACGGCGCCGTCAAGGACGAGCAGCTGGCCACCGGGCACCACGCCCAGGTGTTCTGTCTGGTCAAAGGCGCATGAGCGGCCACGGCACCCTTCGCCCGGGGTATATGCGGGCGGTTCGCCGGCTGGCCTGGCCGCTGGTGATCTTCTGGCTGCTGCTGACCGTCGGCCTCAATGTGCTGGTTCCGCCCATCGAGTCGGTGGCACGCGACAACGCGGTGACGATGTCGCCTCAGGACGCGCCGTCGATGATCGCGGCCAAGCACATCGGCGCCACGTTCGCCGAATTCGACTCCGACGCCATGGTGATGCTGGTGCTCGAGGGCGAGACGGAACTGGGCCCAGAGGCGCACCGCTACTACGACGCCGTGATCGCCAAGCTGGCGGCCGATCACGAACACGTCCAGCACATCGCGGACCTGTGGGGTGACCCGATCACCGCCGCCGGGGTGCAAAGCACCGACGGCAAGGCCGCCTACGCCCAGATCAACACCGCAGGCGACCAGGGCAGCACCCTGGGCAACGAGTCGGTCGACGCGGTCCGCAAGATCGTCGCCTCGGTGCCCGCACCGGCCGGTGTGAAGGCCTATGTCACCGGCCAGGCCGCGCTGACCACCGACATGAACGAAGCCGCCGACAAGAGCATGCTCAAGATGATGGGCGTGACCGGTGTGGTCATCATCATCATGCTGGCTATCGTCTACCGTTCCGCGGCCACCGTCGCGCTCGCGCTGGTGATGGTCGGCTTCGAAATGGGCAGCGCGCGCGGCCTCGTCGCACTTCTGGGACACCATGGCCTACTGGGCTTTTCGACATTCGTCGTCGCGATGCTGTCCTCGTTGGCGATCGCAGCCGGAACCGACTACGCGATCTTCCTGATCGGGCGCTACCACGAAGCCCGCAACGCCGGCGAGGATCCCGAGACCGCCTGGTACTCGATGTTTCGTGGCACCTGGCACGTCATTTTGGGCTCGGGGCTGACGATCGCGGGCGCGTCACTGTGTCTGCATTTCGCCCGGCTGTCCTACTTCAAGGCTCTGGGCATCCCGTCGGCACTGGGTCTGCTGGTGGTCATCGCGGGTGCGCTCACCGTGGCGCCGGCCATCGTCGCGATCGCCACCCGGCGCGGCCTGCTGGAGCCCAAGCGGACCGAGGGCCGCGGCTGGCGGCGTATCGGAACCGCCAATGTCCGCTGGCCCGGTGCGGTTTTCGTGGCGGCATTGCTGGTCACACTCGCCGGCATGCTGGCGGTGCCCAGCATGAAGATCAGCTTCAACGACCGCTATTACATTCCCGCGAGCCTGCCCGCGAACGTCGGCTACGACGCAGCCGAACGTCACTTCAGCGCTGCCCGGATGAACCCGGACGTCCTGATGGTCGAAAGCGACCACGATCTTCGCAATCCTGCCGACATGATCATCTTGGACCGGATCGCCAAGAACATGTTTCGCACCCGCGGGGTGGAACGCGTGCAGAGCATCACGCGGCCGCTGGGCAGCCCGATCGACCATACGTCGATTCCGTTCCAGGTCAGCATGCAGGCCGTCCCGATCCAGGAGAACCTGCAGTTCATGACCGACCGGCTATCAGACATGGAGCGGATGAGCCACGACCTGGGCGCCACCATCGACTCCATGGTCCGACTGCGCGACCTTGTCACCCAGATGAACAGCACTACGGACAAGATGAGCGCCGACATGGCAACGGTGACCGCGACCGTCGACGAGATCCGGGACCACATCGCAGATTTCGACGACGTCGTGCGCCCGATTCGCAACTACTTCTACTGGGAGCAGCACTGCTTGAACATCCCCGCGTGCGACGCGATCCGGTCGGTCTTCGATGCCTACGACGGGATGGACGAGTTCAGCGAGAACATGCGGCCGTTGCTGGCTGACATGGCCGACCTGAACGCGGTGATGCCGCAGATAGTCGGGCAGTTCGACCCGATGATCGCAGTGGCGAAATCTATGCAGGGCAGCCTGCTCTCGATGCATTCGACCTTCTCCGGCCTGGTGACCCAGATGGCGCGGATGACCGACACGGCGGCCGAGATGGGGCGGGCTTTCGACGCCTCCAAGGCCGACGACTACTTCTACCTGCCTCCGGAGGCCTTCGACAACCCGGACTTCCAGAAGGGCCTCAAGCTGTTCTTGTCCCCGGACGGCAAGGCGGCACGGTTCATCGTCACCTACGACGCCGACCCGGCCACCCCGAAAGGCATCTCGTTCGTCGAGCCGATGCTTGCGGCCGCTCACGATGCGGTGAAGGGCACCCCGCTGACGGGTGCGAAGTTCTATCTCACCGGAACCGCCGCGGTGTACAACGACATCCAGGTCGGCTCCACCTACGACATCCTGATCGTCGGGGTGGCGGCGGTGACGCTGATCTTCATCGTGATGCTGTTGATCACCCGGGCGCTGGTGGCCTCCGCAGTGATCGTCGGGACGGTGTTGCTGTCACTGAGCGCCGCCTTCGGCCTGACCGTGGTGGTGTGGCAGCACATCCTCGGCCTCCAATTGAACTGGATCGCACCGGTGTTCGGGGTGATCATCCTGCTTGCGGTCGGTTCGGACTACAACCTGCTGCTGGTCTCCCGGTTCCAGGAGGAGATCGGCGCCGGGATCAAGACCGGAATCATCCGCTCGATCGGCGGAACCGGATCGGTGGTCACGGCAGCGGGCCTGGTGTTCGCCTTCACGATGATGTCGATGGCGGCCAGTGACCTGTACTCCATCGGTCAGGCTGGCAGCACGATCGGGCTCGGCCTGCTGTTCGACACCCTGATCGTGCGCTCGTTCTTGACGCCCTCGATCGCGGCGCTGCTCGGCCGATGGTTCTGGTGGCCTCAAAAGATCCAGAACATCCGGCGAGCGCCGTCGGCGCCGTCCCGGCCCGCGCCCATCGAAGCCGACGCGGCCACTACCCCGCTGCCGGCGACCGCGGGACCACCGTAGGCCGAAAGTCGTACTGGGTGGCCGGACCGCCTACGCCACCGCGCGCGGCCAGGCTGCCGAACGGCACCATCGGCGGCACCGCCGCCGCGTTGCCCATCCCCGCCGCCGAGGCCGCTACCCCGCCGCCCGACGGCAGCGCCGCGGCCATCGGAGCGCTGGCCACACCCGGACCGGTCCAGGCCGGCGGCACCGACAACGCGCCGATCGAGGCGGCCCGGCCCAGACCTGCGGTCGCCGCCGATCCGCCGGAGAAGCCCGCCAACGTCACCGTGCCGGCCGCGCCACCAGCGGAGCTGAGCATGCCCGAGGCCGCCCCGCCGGCGGCCGCCACACCCGCCGCGGCGCCCTTGGCCCCGGTGGAGCCTCCCATGAGCATGCGCATCAGCATGCTCATCGGCATCATCGCCATGCGCATCGGCATCATCAGCGAGTTGAGGCTCGACATTGACGACGACATCGACCCGCCCGTCGAGGCCTCCTCGGTGGGTGAGGCCAGCGCCTGCAGCGCCGTCGGGGTGGTCGAGAGCAGTTGCGGCCCTTGCGACATCAGTGCCTCAGTGTCGGTACCGGTGGTCGCGGCCGCTGACTGCGCCACGGAAGCGACCTGGCCGGCCTGCCGGGACGGGTCAGTGGTCTGCGGTGGCGAGGCGAACGGCGTGACCTGGGTGGCTACCGCCGACGCCCCGGCGTAGCCGTACATGGCCGCGGCGTCCTGCGCCCACATCTCCAGATATTGCGCCTCGGTGGTGGCGATCGCCGCGGTGTTCTGCCCGAGGAGATTGGTGGCGATCAGCGTCTCTTGCAGGGTGCGGTTGGCGGTGATCAGCGGCGGCGGAACCGTTGCCGCGTAAGCGGATTCATAGGCCGTGACGGCCGCGGTCAATTGGGCGGCGGCCTGCTCGGCCTGTGCCCCGGTGGCACCGAGCCAGGCGATGTAGGGGCTTGCCGCGGCAGCCATCGTCGCCGCAGAGGTCCCCAGCCAAGGACCACCCGTCAGGCCCGTAATCACCGAGCCGTAGGACGCGGCCGCGGAGTTCAGTTCGGCGGCCAGATCCTGCCAGGCGGTCGCGGAGGCCAGTAACGAAGCCGGGCCGGGGCCGGCGTACATGCGCGCCGAATTGATCTCCGGCGGCAGGACTCCGTAATCCATTGCCTCCCCTTGTCTCTTGGCCGGCGAACGAGCCGGCGAGATGCCTTAGGAAGGCTAGCTAGCTATTTTTGGCGCCCGGCAGGTCTGCGCTGTGCGCCCGCTGTGCGCCCGGCAGAGCCGGCAGACCCCAGCACAGTCGTCTCAGTGCACGCCGAGCGTGCCCGCCACATACTGCTCGCGGCACGCGATCCGGCCGAGCTTTCCGCTGGTGGTCCGCGGAATGGCGCCGGCAGGGACGAACCGCACGTCCGAGGCGTTCACCCCATGCACCCGCTGCACCTCCGCTCGGATGGCCGCGATCGCCGGCGCTGGGTCTTGGCGGCCGGTGCCGGTCGCGCGCTCGGCGACGATCACCAGCTGGCCGGTGGTATCGGCGGGCGCCGCGAACGCCACCACATAACCGGCACGCACCATCGGTGAGGCCGCCGCCACGGTGGCCTCGATGTCCTGCGGATAGTGACCGCGTCCCCCAAGAACCATCAGATCCACCGTGCGGCCGGTCACGTAGAGCTCACCATCCAGATAGAAGCCCAGGTCGCCGGTGCGCAGCCAAGCCCCGTCGGCCGGTGTCGACCCGGCATGACTGCCGTGTTCCAGCCGAGACCGCAGCCGGGCACCGAACGCGCGCTCGGTCTCATCGGGCCGGCCCCAGTAACCGGCGGTGACGTTGTCGCCATGCAGCCAGATCTCGCCGATGCGACCGTCGGGCAGTTCCGCGTCGCCGTCGACGATCACCGCCGACAGGCTGCGGGCAACCTGCCCGCACGAGACCTGAGCCACCGCACCCGGCGCATCGGCGGCAACCGCTGAAGCGTGGCCGGCACCGAGTTGCTCGCGGTTCAGGTAGAGCACGCTCGCCTCGGCATCGGGAGCGATGGTGGCCACGAACAGCGTGGCCTCAGCGATCCCGTAGGACGGCTTGATGGCGGTGGGCGGCAACCCATACGGTGCGAACGCCTCGTTGAAGGCGGTGATCGCTGCCATGTTCACGGGTTCGGAGCCGATGATCATCACCACGTTCGAGAGGTCGATGTCGGCTCCCGGCCCGGGCAGGCCCCGCGCCGCGGTCAGTTCATAGGCGAAGTTCGGTGCGGCGGTGACCACCCGGCCGCGCCGCGAGGCATCCGACAGCGCAGTGATCCAGCGCTGCGGCCGGCGGATGAACGCCGTCGGCGAGATCAGCGTGGAGTGTCCCCCGTAGACGGCCGGAAACCCGATCATCGACAGACCCATGTCGTGATAGAGCGGTAACCAGCTGAGCCCGTGCGTGTTCCGGTCCAGCATGTCGATCGACAGGATCATCTGCAGCAGGTTGGTGGCAACCGAGCGGTGCGTCACCTGCACACCGACCGGCGGCCGCGTGGTGCCCGAGGTGTACTGCAGGTGCGACACGTCGTCGACGTCGATGTCGACGGGCACAAAGGCCTCCCCCGCCGAGTCCGGTATCTCGTCGATGACCAGAACGCGGGGCTGCAGCTGCTGGGGCAGCTTGCCCAGAAAATCGTCGACGATGCGCCGCACCACAGCTGTCGTCAGGACCACGGCCGGGGTGGAGTCGCGCAATGCGGTGTCGAGCCGCTCGGCGTGACCCGGCAATTCGGGGGCGAACAACGGCACCGCAATGGTCGCGCATTTGAGCGCGGCATAGAACCCGGTGACGTAGTCGAGTCCCTGTGGCGCCAGGATCGCCACCCGGTCGCCGGGAGCAGTAAGGCCCTGCAGCCGGGCGGCGATGGCGCGCAATCGCTCGCCGAGTTGCGTCCAGGTCAGCTCCACCGCCTGGCCCTCGTGCTGGCCGGCATAGTCGAGATAGCGGAACGCCACCGCGTCCCCGACGTTGGCGATATTGCGGTCGATCAGCGAGATCAAGGTGTCACCCGGTGGCAAAACGATGCCGCCGTCGGCGTCCAGGCACTCCTCGATCTGAACCAGCCCTTTGAGGGTCGTCGGGCGCTGCGACTGCGTCATGCCCCGCAGTCTAAGTCCCCGGCTTCTTCGACCAAGCCCGCTCGGACATCAAAGGACCTCCACCACAATGGAGTTGGGTGGTGATGATCACATAGCCGGTTCGCGCAGCGCGAGGCTGATGAAGAGGTAGCCCATACAGATCAGCAGATTGAGTGCGGCGAGCATCAGGCCGGCCACGATGAGCGCGTTGACCAGACGTCGCCGATTGCGTCGCGCCCGGGCCAGACGCTGCTCGTGCTTCATCTCCGTCGCAGCCAGCGCGAACGCGTAGTCGACTGACTCCGCCGACGCCAGCGGTGCACCGACCGCCAGCTCTCGTAGCCGCGCGGGCGGAATGCGGACGCCCACCCCGGCGAAGCGCCGGCTCATCCGCCGTGCAGCCCAGCGGCCCACCACGACAGGCTGCGGCGGCTGTTCCCAGTGCTCTCTCCACCGGTCCGACCGGGACGTCATAGAGCCTGAGCTTAGCCACCTCAGCCCACTAATCCGAGGCCTTCGTGCGAGTTCGGCGGCGACGGCCGCGCAGTGCTGAAGATGTAGGCAAAACCGAACTATCGCTCAGCGTACGGCGGCACAATACGGGGAAGGAGCATGCGGAACCCGGCGGTTCAGCGAGGCTCGACGGAGGAGAGACGAAGCTGGAACCGCCGCATCAACCCGGGCGAACAGGAGCGATATTCCATGACGACCATCGAGACGAACGCGGCGGCGAGTGCACCGGTCGAACGTGATGTGGACGCCGACATCGCAGCGGTGCAGAAGTACTTCGACAGCCCGCGTTTCGAAGGCATCACCCGTCTCTACACCGCCCGCCAGGTCGTCGAGCAGCGCGGCACCATCCCCTCCGACTACCCGGTGGCGCGCGAGGCGGCCACGGCGTTCTACGCCCGGCTCCGCGAGTTGTTCGCCGCCAAGAAGAGCATCACCACCTTCGGCCCGTATTCGCCCGGCCAGGCCGTGGTGATGAAGCGGGTCGGCATCGAGGGCATCTATCTGGGCGGCTGGGCGACCTCCGCCAAGGGCTCCATCACCGAAGACCCGGGCCCCGACCTGGCCAGCTACCCGCTGAGTCAGGTGCCCGACGAGGCGTCCGGGCTGGTGCGTGCCCTGCTCACCGCGGACCGCAACCAGCAGTACCTGCGCCTGCAGATGACCGAGGAACAGCGCGCCGCCACCCCCGCTGTGGACTACCGGCCGTTCATCATCGCCGACGCCGACACCGGGCACGGCGGTGATCCCCACGTGCGCAACCTGATCCGGCGCTTCGTGGAAGCCGGTGTGCCCGGCTACCACATCGAGGACCAGCGGCCCGGCACCAAGAAGTGCGGGCACCAGGGCGGCAAGGTGCTGGTGCCCTCGGACGAGCAGATCAAGCGCCTCAACACCGCCCGTTTCCAGTTGGACATCATGGGTGTGCCCGGCATCATCGTCGCGCGCACGGACGCCGAGGCGGCCAACCTGGTCGAGAGTCGCGGCGACGAACGCGACCAGCCGTTCATCCTGGGCACCACCAACCTGAAGATCCCGTCCTACAAGGCCTGTTTCCTGGCGATGACCCGGTCCTTCTACAACGCCGGGATCACCGCGATCAACGGTCATCTGCTCTACGCCCTGCCGGAGGGCGAGTACGCCGCCGCCGACGCCTGGCTGGAACGCAACGGCATCACCGCGTTGATCACGAAAGCCGCCGAAGGCTGGCGCGACAACGGCCGGCAGTCCGTCGACGTCGTCTTCGACGACATCGAATCAAAGTTCGTCGAGGCATGGCAGAACGACGCCGGGCTGATGACGTTCGGCGACGCCGTCGCCGAGATGCTCGAGTTCGCCGAACGCGAAGGCGAGCCGAAAGACATGAGTGCCGCGCAGTGGCGGGAATTCGCCGCCCGGGCACCGCTTTACACCGCCCGCGAAAAGGCGGCCGAGCTCAATGCCGACCCCGGCTGGGACTGCGAACGGGCCAAGACACCCGAAGGCTACTTCCAGGTGCGCGGCGGTATCCCCTACGCGATCGCCAAGTCACTGGCCGCCGCCCCGTTCGCCGACCTGCTCTGGATGGAGACCAAGACCGCCGATCTGGCCGATGCTCGTGAGTTCGCCGAGGCGATCCACGCGGTGTACCCCGACCAGATGCTGGCCTACAACCTGTCCCCCTCGTTCAACTGGGACACCACCGGCATGACCGACGAACAGATGCGGGCTTTCCCAGCCGAGATCGGCAAGCTGGGCTTCGTCTTCAACTTCATCACCTACGGCGGCCACCAGGTCGACGGCGTGGCCTCCGAGGAATTCGCGGCCACGCTGCTGCAGGACGGCATGCTGGCGCTGGCCCGCCTGCAGCGCAAGATGCGGCTGGTGGAGTCGCCGTACCGCACACCCCAGACACTGGTCGGCGGACCGCGCAGCGACGCCGCGCTGGCCGCATCGTCCGGGCGCACGGCCACCACCAAGGCGATGGGCGCCGGCTCCACGCAGCATCAGCACCTGGTGCAGACCGAAGTGCCCAAGAAGCTGCTGGAGGATTGGCTGGCGTTGTGGGCCGAGCACTATCGGCTCGGCGAGAAGCTGCGTGCGCAACTGCGGCCCACCCGTCCCGGATCCGACGTGCTGGAACTGGGGATCTACGGCGACAACGACGAGAAGGTCGCCAACGTGATCGTCGACCCGATCAAGGACCGGCACGGTCGCAGCATCTTGACGGTGCGCGACCAGAACACCTTCGCCGAGAAGCTTCGGCAGAAGCGGTTGATGGACCTCACCCACCTGTGGCTGATCCACCGGTTCAAGGCTGCGGCGGTGCACTACGTCACGCCCACTCAGGACAACCTGTACCAGACCGAGAAGATGAAGGAGCACGGCATCTTCAGCAACGTCAGCCAGGAGGTCGGCGAGATCATCGTCGCGGACGTCAACCAGCCGCGCATCGACGAACTGCTGGCATCCGACCGGGTGGCGCTGGGCAAGCTGATCGACAAAGCGGACTGACGCCGCCGACTCAGCGCACTGTCGTGCGGAACCGGTCGCGGTAGGCCTTCGGCGACACGCCCAAGTGGTCGACGAATACTCAACGCAGGGTTTCGGGGCTGCCGAATCCTGCTCGGCGTGCGGACTCGGTGACGCTGTGGCCGGCATCGAGCGCGGCACGCGCGGCATCGATGCGTACCTGTTCGACGTAGCGGGCCGGGGTGGTCCCGAGCTCAGCCTGAAACAGCCTTGTCAGTTGCCGGCTGCTCAAGGCGGCGCGCCTGGCAAGCGCGTCCACGCTGTGGTCGTCGGCCGGGTCGGCCACAATCGCATCGGTAACCTTGCGCAGCGCAGACTGGGGAGCCGGATCGGCCTCGACCAGCGCGGAGAACTGTGACTGTCCGCCTGCGCGTTTGAGATAGACCACCAACCATCGCGCGACCTCGCGAACCAGCTTGCTGCCGTGATCCATTTCGACCAACGCCAACGCGAGGTCGATGCCGGCTGACACCCCGGCCGAGGTGTAGACGTCGCCATCACGGATGAAGATGGCGTCCGGCTCCACCGCGATGTCGGGATATGCCCGCGCGAACAACCGGGCGTCATGCCAGTGGGTGGTGGCACGACGGCCGCTGAGCATGCCGGCCTGCGCAAGGATGAAGGACCCGGTGCAGATGGACGCCAGGCGCCGCGTTCGACCCGCCACCGACCTGACGGCTTCGACGAGTGCGGGATCGATGGGCCGCCGGGGTAACTGGTCGCCGCCGGCCACCAACACGGTGTCGGCCGACCCGATGGCGGCAATGCTGTCGGTGACGCCCAACCGGGCGCCGATCGAGGTCGTGACATCGCGGCCATCCACCGAGGCGATCTTGACCAGGTAATCCGCGCCAAACCGATTGGCTTCGACGAAGACTTCCGCGGCCCCGGCGACATCGAGCATCGTCACCTCGTCAAAGACGATGATCACCACCAGTCGCGCCCCGGCACCGGCGTCTGTCACGCAGCCATTATGTCGCTTTCGCTGACCAATCCGCTCAGGGAGCATGTCGCATTCTGTGGGAAAGGCGGCGTGAACGGCCGCGGTCGACTCGACGCGCCAAACACAGAATGGCTGCAGACCCAAGCAAGGAGATGCGTCCATGACCCAGTCGATCGAGACAATCGCCGACATCACCATTCCCGACTCTGCGCTGGCACGGGAGATCACCGCGTTCATTCGAGATGCCGAAGACGACTTACTCTTCGACCATTCGCGCCGGGTGTTTCTGTTTGGCGCGCTGCAGGGCCGCCGCCGCGGGCTGCGGCCAGATCTGGAACTGCTTTACGCCGCGGCGATGTTTCACGATCTGGGCCTCACCCAGCGCTACCTGGAATCAACCGTGCGCTTCGAGGTGGACGGCGCCAACGCAGCGCGAGACTTCCTGCTGCAGCACGGAGTCGGCGAAGCCGAGGCCCACAAGGTGTGGCTCGCCATCGCCCTGCACACCACCCCCGGCGTGCCCGAGTTCCTCGATCCGGAAATCGCCTTGGTCACCGCCGGCGTCGAAACCGACGTGATAGGCATCGGACGTGATGACCTCTCCCCCGCGAACATCGCTGCGGTCACGGCGGCCCATCCACGTCCGAACTTCAAAAAGCAGATCCTTGCCGCCTTCAACGAGGGGATGCGGCACCGGCCGCACACCACCTTCGGCACCATGAACGACGACGTCCTGAAGCACTTCGACCCCACCTTCGAGCCGGTCGACTTCGCCGACCTCATCCTGGGCAACTCATGGCCCGAGTAGGCGCCGACATGCGCGTGGTGGTCGCCATCACCGGTGCGACCGGAGCCGCGCTGGGCATCCGTCTACTGGAAGCTCTCGGGCAGCTGGGCGTCGAGACCCATCTCGTCCTGAGCGACTGGGCACGGGCAACCATCAAGATCGAAACCGACTTCACCGTCGAGCAAGTCCGGGCCCTGGCCTCGCACACCTACAGCGTCGGCGACCTGGCGGCCGGCATCTCCAGCGGGTCGTTTCGCATCGATGGCATGGTGGTGTGTCCCTGCAGCATGAAGACGTTGAGCGCCATCCGAATCGGCTTCAGCGACAACCTGATCACCCGAGCCGCCGACGTCACGCTCAAAGAACGCCGCAAGCTCGTCCTGGTCGCACGCGAAGCCCCGCTCAGCGAGATCCACCTGGAGAACATGCATCACCTGGCCCGCGCTGGGGCGGTGATCTTTCCGCCGACCATCGCCTACTACGGGCGACCTGGTTCCGTCGGCGAAGTGACCGACTACATCGTCGGCCGGGTCATCGACCAACTCGGGATCGAACACTCGCTGATCGACCGCTGGAAGGACCACCGGCCCGGCGGCGACGACGAACCGGCTCCGTTGGCCGTAGTGAGGGGACCGAAATGACCACCGGGACAGGGCTTTCCGAGTACGGCACCGGCGTCGACGGTCACCGGGCGGAACCCGACCTGCGTAGCTGGCTCGCCACGCTGGCGGCCGCCGGACAGTTGCGCCGGATCAGCGTGCCGGTGGACTGGGACGAGGAGATCGGCGCCATCACCCGGGCCAATCTCTGTCTCGGCGGCCCGGCACTGCTGTTCGAGAACATCATCGGCCACCAGGACACCCGGTGCACGAAGCTGCTGACCTCGGCGATCGGCAGCCGGCGCCAGGTCACCTTGATGCTGGGTCTGCCCGAGGACACCAGCGATTCGCAGATCGTGGCTTACCTGCGGGAGGCCTTCCGGCGGCCCATCCCGCCGCGGGTGGTCGATACCGGGCCGGTCAAACAGAACATTGTCGAGGGTGCCGACATCAACCTCTGGGAGCTGCCGGTGCCCAAGTGGCACGGTGAGGACGGCGGCCGCTACCTGGACACCTTCTGCGGGGTGGTCACCCAGGACAAGGTCACCGGATGCGACAACATCGGCCTGTACCGCGGCATGATCGTCGACCGCGACAAGATCGCCAAACTGCTGGTGCCCAGTCAGGGCTGGGGCGGCCACATGGCGGACTACCGGCCCGAGCCCATGCCGGTCGCCGTCGTCTACGGGTGGCACGACGTGCTGCCGTTCTGCGCCGGCAGCCCGTTCCCGAAGAACATCTGCGAGTGGGACATGATGGGCGCTCTGCTGGGCCGCCCCGTTGATCTGGTGGCCTGCGACACGGTGCCGCTGCTGGTGCCGGCCACCGCCGAGATCGTCGTCGAGGGTTTCATCGATCCCGATCCGTCCACCTTCGTCATGGAGGGCCCGTTCGCCGAGTACCCGGGCTTCATCGGCGACGCGGCGCCCGCCCCGGTGCTGCGCGTCACCCGGATCACCCACCGTGACGACCCGGTGCTGCGCGGCACCCTGGAAGGCATCCGGCCCGGAATGCTCAACGAGGACAGCATCATCAACTTCGCGCGCTCGGCGATCACCTGGAACACCCTTGACGATCTCGGCATCGGCGGCATCACCGACGTCTGGATGACCGAGGTCACCAACGGTCAGAACACCCTGGTTCAGATTCAGAAGCGGTACCGCGGGCATGCGCAACAGGTTGCGGCCGCGCTGTGGGGCACCGGCGGGTCGATGTGGTTCCACAAGAACGTCGTCGTTGTGGAGGAAGACGTCGATTTGCACGACCCAGCGGCCCTGGACTGGGCGATGTCCTACCGGGTCAACGCCGGCAGCGGCGACATCGCCTTCTTCGGTCCGGGACTGGGCTCGTCGCTGGATCCGTCGACCCCGCCGGAGCGGAATGACACCAACCTCTACGGCAGCGGCGAGTGGACGCGGGTGCTCGTCGACGCCACCCGCAGTTGGGGCGTCGCCCCCCGGCCGGCATGGGGCGGGCGGCGTTTCCCGCCGACCGACCGGCTGCCCGCGGAACTGGAATCGCAGATCGCCGCCCGTTGGTCCGAGTACGGGATCGGTATCCCCTATCTCGACGCCCGGGGCCGCGAGATGCTCACGCTGGAGAAGCTGAGCAGGCGGATGCCTCAGGTGTAGCCGCCGGCGGACGGGGCTACGCGCGGATGCCCGCCACGGTGTCGGCCAGAGTTTCGCGGACGTCACGGAACACCACGCTGAGGTCTCGCTCGGCAGGGGTGTCATCAGATTCGGGCATCTGGGTGTAGTACTGCATCCCGGCCTCGGTGAACGGAGTCGAGATCGGAAGCGCCCGCTCGACTTGATCCAGGAACCGGCCCGCCCAGCGCAGGGCGATATCCGGTATCGGCAGCGCGACCATGGGCGAACCCGACAGCTCTTGAAGCAGGTTCGCCAACTGCCCCGGCGGTATCCGCCGGCCGCCGGCCATGTAGCGGCGCGGGCCACGGCCCGGCTCCAGCAACGCGAGATGCATTGCCGCCAAGTCACGAACGTCGATCACCAGCCAGGCACTGCCACGCCCGGGGATGACATGCATCTGCGGCGCGGCCCGTACGCCTTCGCCGGCCTCCCCCAACCGGTTTCCGACCGGAGGTCCGAGCACCATGCCCGGATAGGTGATGTTGACCGGGGCCCCGGCGTCCTGCAGGCCGCGCGCGTAGAGGTCTTCACGGGCCTTCGACCGGCCATAGCCGTCCGCGCCCCCTGCCACCGGCAGGTCAGCCCGCAACGTCGTCAGTCCGGGGTGAAACAGCGCGGTGAAGCTGGAGACGTGAATGATCGGGTCCAGCCCCAGCTCAACCGCTCCGCCGAGCACGTTGTGGGCACCGGCCGAGTTCGTGGCCAGCATCTGCGCCGTCTGCCGCGGATCGGTGGCCACCACCGCGGCGGCGTGCACAACCGCATCGCAGCCGCGCAGGGCCTCGCGTACCGAGTCCGCGTCGGTAATGTCACCCACCACGTAGTCGGACACGTCGACACCCAGCCGCGCCACGCTGTCGTGCAGACCCGCCGGATTTCGCACCAGGAAGCGGACCCGGTGTCCGGCATCGGCGATCGCCTTGGCGGTCCAGCCTCCGACGAATCCCGTTCCGCCGGTGATCAACACCTGCATGTTCGCCAAGTCCCTTCTTCGCCCCCGGTCCGTTTCCGCTGCGGTCAGGTCCGTTTCGGCAGCTGGGCGCCGATCAGCGGTGCGATCTTGTCGGCCATGTAGGCGTGACCGGCATCGGTGGGGTGCACCCCGTCCGGGCCGATCAGGTCGGGCAGGCCGACGAACCACCGCTCGGCGAGCGGATCGACGAACTCCGCGCCGACCACACGTGCTTGCGTACTGAGGACATCGCGGATCCGCCACACGTTGCCCGGGACGTCGGCAACCGGCCACGGCGGCCCGATCACCAGCATCCGCGCCCCCGGCGCGGTGCGGCGAGCCAAACCCAGGGTGTCGGCGATCAGTCGGCTCAACTCGCCCGGCTCGACGTCCTGGTCGTTGCGCGAACCGAAGAACACCACCAACGCGTCGTCGGGTTGCACCGCACGGCGGGTCAGGTCGCCGAACAGCCCGCCGAGGTTGCCACGCACGCCATAACCCGCACCGCCCTCGGCCGCCACGTCGGCGCTGACGTACACCCCGCGGCCGGCCAGGTTCTGCCACGCCCGCTCGGTCCAGTTCGCCGCACCGCGACCGGTGTCCTCGTACCCGGCCGTGTAGGAGTCACCGATCACCGCAATCCGATTCGGCGAGGAACTCAGCGGCACGGTCTCGTAGTGGCGCGTCGACTCGTGATCGCGCGACAAGTAGCCGGTCCCTGCGACGACCGCGACGACGCCGGTCACCATCACGACGGCGAATGTCATCACCCGACCCACGGGCTACCTCCCCCAATCAACTTCAGCGCAGACTAGCCGGAACCGCGACCTTGGGCTCGCCGAGGACACCGTCGTCCGAGCCGGTCGACTCGTTCACGTCTCCCGAGTTGTGCGGCGGGCCCACCGGTTCGACCGGCTCGACCGCCAGGGGATCTTCTGTCGGTGTGACCTGCGCCGACTCGGGCCGGGCGCCGATCATCTTGCGCATCCAGTGCCGACCGGGCTCCTCAACAGCGTGGAACAGCAGCATCGACAACAACGTCGCCGCCACCAGCAAGCCGCACACCATCCACTTGGCCGCGGTCGCCCCCTCGTCGAGCACGATCTCGAATTGCTTTGCGGCCCAGTTCCAGGACGTGTGCACCAGCTCGTGGACCATATACAGGCAGAACGAGATCTGCCCGCCGTAGACCATCACGCGGGTGGACAGCAGCGCCGGAAGGCTTCCGATACCGATCGCCAGGGCCATGACCAACGGCACGAACAGCACATCCACCAGTCCGCCGCTGTCGTACAGCCCCGAGATCGGATGGCTGTCGAAGTAGTACAGAACGCCGACCATCGCGGCGATGAGCAGTGCGGAGCAATAACCCGCGGCACTGCGGAACCGGTCGGTAGGCGCCAGCTTGCGCACCGCGGCGCAGGCCAGGGCACCCGCGGT
The DNA here is from genome assembly GCF_019645815.1 of Mycolicibacter heraklionensis. NCBI lineage: Bacteria > Bacillati > Actinomycetota > Actinomycetes > Mycobacteriales > Mycobacteriaceae > Mycobacterium > Mycobacterium heraklionense. The sequence continues at coordinate 2,436,816 of NZ_CP080997.1, read as the reverse complement.
GAACTGCATGACGATGCGCGGCAACCAGCTCCACGGGCTGTAGAACTGGCCGGTCGCCAGCAACAGCAGCAGCGGCGGAAGCGAGGCGATGACCGCCAGTGCCGCCAGCCCGCGCGCCGAGGTCACCCGCATCATCCGGTAGACCGCCAGCACCAGCACGCCGAACAACAGGTAGGCCAGCCACTCGGCACTGATGGACCAGGCCGGGCCGTCCCAACTCGACCCGTCGAAGAACGGCTCGAACCACAGTTGCATCAGCAGGACCTGACGGACATAGCTGATCGCGGTGATCCGGCTGAGCTCCTCGGTGGGCACATGCCCGACATGAAGAGTGAAGATCACCCACAGCAGGGCCAGGTGCATCGTGACCAGGTAGATCGGCCAGACCCGGGCCAGCCGCAGCCACAGAAAGTGCACCGTGGCGCGCACCGAGAAGGTCTCCCCCATGCGCTCCAGGTAGTTCCAGGTCAGGACGAAGCCACTGAGGATGAAGAACAGATCGACGCCTTGGGCGCCTCGGTCGAGCACCGGGGCGAGCGCATCGCTGAGCTCCGGGGACGCCAGTCGCAACAACGGCCGGAAGTGAAACAGCACCACCCATACCGCGGCGATGATGCGAAGCCCGGTCAGGGCCTTGATCTCTCCGCTGCGCACAACACTCTTTCGCCGGTGGGCTTCGCATGCCTTGACTGCCTCGGGTGCGGGCCCGCCGAGACGACCCGGCGATCGGCAGCCGCAACCCGGTGGCCGGCAGCCCTCGAAGACTAGCAGCGGGACTGTCCCGGGTGAAGTTGTCGGCCGGGCACGTCGGCGACGATGCCGGCGGGGCCGTTGTGAATACTGTAGCGATGCCAGACGACTATCAGGTTGGGCGCGGAATCGCCGACATCACCGGCGAGCCGGCCGAGTGCGGAATGCTCGGCTACGGCGTGGCCTCGCAGCAGACCGACGGACTGCACAACCGGCTGCGCGCGCGGGCATTCGTCATCGCCGATGCGGCCGCCGGCACCCGGCTGCTGCTGGTGGTCTGCGAGATACCGCTGCTGCTGGAAAGCATCCACCACGAGGTGCTCGGACGCCTGGCCGCGACCTACGGCGGGCTGTACACATTCCACAACGTGATGTTGACGGCGACGCACACCCATTGCGGCCCTGGCGGCTACTCCGACCACCGGCTCTACAACTCGAACACCAACGGGTTCCGGCACCAGACCTTCAACGCGATCGTCGATGGGATCTGCGACGCCGTCGACCGGGCGCATGCCGACCTCGCCCCCGCCGGCTTGAGCCTCGCCGTGGGCCGGCTGCACGACGCCAGCAGCAATCGCTCGCCGTCGTCGTTCGCCCGCAACCCGGAAGCCGACCGTGCCCACTTCCCGGACAAGATCGATCCGCAGACCACGCTGCTGCGCATCGAACGGGACGGCCGGCTGGTCGGTGCGGTGAACTGGTTCGCCACCCACGGCACGTCCATGACCAACCGCAACACCTTGATCAGCGGCGACAACAAGGGCTACGCCGCCTACCAGTGCGAGCGCCTGGACCACGGCGTCGACTACCTGGCAGCCACGCCACCGGACTTCATCGCGGCCTTCGCCCAGACCAACTCCGGGGACATGTCGCCGAACCTCAACCATCGGCCCGGCAGCGGCCCCACCGAGGACGAGTTCGAGAACACCCGGATCATCGGGTCCCGCCAAGCCGCTGCGGCCACCGAACTGACCCTGGGGCATGGCACCGAGGTCACCGGCGGGCTTGACGCCCGCGCCACCTACGTCGACCTGACGGATTTCGAGGTCCGGCCCGAATTCACCGGCGACGGCCGGACCCATCGCACCGGTCCCGCGATCGCGGGTGCGTCGTGCCTAGCCGGCACCGACGAGGGCGCCGGCCCGCTGTACCCCGTGTTCAAGCAGGGCCGTAACCGCATCTTCGACGCACTGGTCGCCAACACGGTGTTCCGGCTCTCCCCTCGACTGCGCGACGCGCACGCCCCCAAGGGCGCGGTGGGCCCGGGAATCCGGCTGAACAAGGCGCTGTCGATGCTGATGCCGGAGGGCGGCCCGGTGCAGTTGCTGCGGATCGGGCAGCTCTACCTGATCGGTATTCCCGCCGAGGTGACCATCGTGGCGGGTCTGCGCCTGCGCCGCACGGTGGCTGAGATCGTCGGCGCCGAGCTGCGCGACGTGCTCGTGGCGGGCTACAGCAACGGCTATCTGCATTACGTGACGACGCCGGAGGAATACGACGAGCAGCGCTACGAGGGCGGCAGCACATTGTTCGGGCGCTGGGAGCTGCCGGCCCTGCAGCAGGTGGTGGCTGAGCTGGCCACGGCGATGCGGGAGCAGCGGCCGGCGCCCGAAGGCCAGCGGCCGGCCGAGCCGTCCCGCCGGCGGCGGTCACGTCGCCGGGCAAAGCCGGATGAGCTGCCCGGCGGCCAGCGGTTCGGCGATGTCTTGGCGGCTCCCCTGCCTGGCTACGCTCCGGGCACCACGGTGTCGGCGGTGTTCGCCGGCGCCTACCCGAATAATGACCTGCACCGCGGTGGCACCTACGTGCGGGTGGAGCACCAAACCGGTGGCGAGTGGAGCACCGTGGCCGACGACAGTGACTGGTCGACGACCTTCCGCTGGCGACGCGCCGGCCGGCGCGGGTCGACCATCACCGTGACCTGGACGATTCCCGACGACACCCCCGCCGGGCAATACCGGCTTCGCTATGACGGCGACGCCCGGGACCGAAATGGGCGGATCAGTGCGTTCACCGGGGCAACCGAGCCGTTCGAGATCTCACCAAAGCGTTAATCGGCCGCCCAAGACGCCTTAACTTCACCGCATAACGTCGGGAACATCGAGGTTGGCTCATCTGCCGACAGCGATCGACATAGAAGGCGGGGGCTGGCATGGCAATCGACATCACCACACGGGGCACCGCTCGGATCAACCCGGTCGTCGAGTGCGGCGACGCGCAGATTCGGGCCCACTACCGTCACCTCGCGACGGTGATCGCGATCCGGGGCCGGATCGATGCCACCAACGTAGACCAGCTCAGCGAGCACGCCCGGCGCTTCGTCCTCGCGAAGGAACCGCTGGTACTCGACCTGAGCGGGGTCACCTCGTTCGCCGCCGCCGGCATCTGGCTGCTGTGCGTCCTCGACGGCGACTGCCGTGCCGCGGGCGTGGGATGGACGCTCATCGAGAGCTCATCCGTGCACGAGCTGCTCGGCGACTTCGATGAGGACGCCATGTTCCCGACGTCGCGTTCGGTGGAGCAAGCGCTGCACGCGCTTGCCGACGGCAACGACCAGCGCCGCCAGATGCTGCTGCCGCTGTTCCAGAAGTCGGCCTGAGATAGGTCCCTGACATAGGTCGGGGTCTCGCCACCGCCTGGCGCTGGTGGCCGCTGGCCGGCGTGCTGGCGACATTGGGCCTGGGCTGGGCGGTGGGCCGCGACTCGACACCCATCGACAACTGGTTCAGTCGCGCCACCTTCACCCTCATCGGCGGGCAGCCCCGGTGGCTGTTGATCTTCACCAGCGGCTGGTTGGTATTGGCGGTGACGGTGGCGTGCCTGGTGGTCGCCTTGTCGCGGCGGCAGTGGGCGCTGGCGGCCGCGGTGCTGGCCTGCCCATTCGCCGTCACCGTCGCCACGGTGGCGCTCAAGCACTTCTTCGACCGGCGTAATGGGCCCTACCTCGAATACCCCAGCGGCCACACCGCGCTATTGGTGGCGGTGCTGGGAATGATGGTCGTGGTGGCCAGTTCGAAGTTGGCCCGGGTCTGGGCCCTGGCCGCAGCCGCGCTGGTAAGCCTGCTGGGGATCCTCGGGTTGGTGGCCTGCGGCTACCACTTCCTCACCGATACCGTCGGTGCGACGATGCTCGCCACCGCGCTGGTGTCTGGAACGGCTCGGTTAACGTCTGCGCTGTGATCGTGCTGCTGCCCCCGTCGGAGACGAAACGCGCCGGCGGCGACGGACCACCGCTGTGCCTCGATGCACTGGCATCCCCGCAACTCACCAGCCTGAGGGCGGAACTGGTCGACGAGCTGGTGGCCTTGGCCGCTGATCGGGACGCCAGCCGCAGCGCACTGGGTTTGTCGGCGTCCCAGGACGGTGAGATCGAACGCAACGCCGCGCTGCGGACCGCTCCTACCGCACCGGCGATCAACCGCTACACCGGTGTGCTCTACGAGGCGCTGGACGTCGACTCGATGCGCGGCGCCGCGGCCGCCCGGGCCACCGCCAGGCTGGCCGTCGGATCCGCCTTGTTCGGACTGCTGCGGGCAACGGACCCGGTACCCGCGTACCGCCTCTCGGCAACCTCGAAGTTGCCCGGACAACCCGGATTGGCCAAGCGCTGGCGACCGGTACTGGAACCGGTACTGGCCGAGATCGCCGCCGCCGAACTGATCGTGGACCTGCGGTCTGGGTCCTATGCGGCACTGGCCGCCATTCCCGGTTCCGTCCGCGTCGATGTGGTCGCCGAGCACGCCGACGGCCGGCGGACCTCGGTGAGCCATTTCAATAAGGCGCACAAGGGGCGACTGGCGCGGGCGCTGGCCACCACCCGGGCCGAACCCGACGACGCCGCAGCAGTGGCGGCCACGGCTCGCCGGGCCGGGATGCGGGTGGAACGCGACGACCGTCGGCTGACCATTGTGGTCGCCGCATGATCCGGGAACTGGCCGCGATCGCACTGATCACGACGGGATGGCTTGCCGGCGTGGCTTCCGCCGCCCCGGAGGTGCCACCGGTCAGCGCGCAGGCCGGTGCGGCCGGGTTCGTCGACGTCCGCACCGCCGTGCCGGACGCGATCATCGACCTGCGCTACGCCACCGCGAACAACTTCGTGGGCGAACAGCTCTACCCGTCCAACGCTCGGTGTCTGGTGCACGAGTCGCTGGCGCCGGGTTTGGCGACCGCCGCCGCCGCGCTGCGCAGCCGAGGCCGCATTCTGGTGTTCTGGGACTGCTACCGGCCCCACAGCGTGCAGGTGCGGATGTTCGAAGTGGTGCCCAACCCGAACTGGGTGGCCCGGCCGGGCTCACTGGCCCGCAGCCACGAGACCGGGCGATCGGTCGACGTGACTACCGCGGACGCGCAAGGGCGGCTGTCGGAGATGGGCACCGGGTTCGATGACTTCTCCCCGGCTGCAACGGCATTCGCCGACGGGATCAGCCCACGTGCCGCGGCCGAGCGTGCCGCCCTGCGCGACGCGATGAGTGCCGGTGGTCTGGCCGTGTATTCGGGCGAATGGTGGCATTTCAACGGCCCGGGCGCCGACGTGGGACGGCCGATCCTCGACGTGCCGGTCAATTAGGCGGCGGCTGCGCCAGGTGACGTTCCACCGATTCGACCTTGGTGTTCATCGCGTCGACCGCGCCGTCACGCCAATCGGCTTTGATTACGGTGCTGACCCGCGGTGACCGGGCCGCTACCGCTTCCACCGCCCGTTGCACCACGGCCATCGCCTCGGCCCAGCTGTCGCTTTCGATCACGGTGAACATGGAGTCGGTGCGATTGGGCAGGCCCGACTCCCGGACGACGCGGACCGCCTCCGCGACGATCTCGCCGACCCCCTCCCCCACACCGAGCGGCGTAACCGAGAACGCAACCAAGACCGACACGCGACTCACCCCTCCCGGAAGGCACCACGGCGAGCCTACCTAGCATCGATGCCGTGCGAGTTCTGGTCCAGCGTGTCTCGTCGGCCCGGGTCAGTGTCGACGGTCAGACGATCGGTGCGATCGACCCAGACGGCCAGGGCCTGCTCGCTCTGGTCGGTGTGACCCACTCCGACGATTCCGCCACGGCGCAGCGGCTCGCCGAAAAGCTTTGGCAATTAAGGATCCTCGACGATCAGAAGTCGGCAGCGGACGTGGGCGCGCCGATTCTGGTGGTCAGCCAGTTCACGCTCTACGCCGACACCGCCAAGGGGCGCCGGCCATCGTGGAATGCCGCCGCACCGGCTCCGGTCGCCGAGCCGCTGGTCGCCGAGTTCGCCGAGGCACTGCGAGGCTTGGGCGCGCACGTCGCGACCGGGCAATTCGGGGCGCATATGAAGGTGGAACTCGTCAATGACGGTCCGGTGACGGTGCTGCTCGAGCTCTGAGCCGAAACCGCCGTGCCTTCACCCCGTGGTCGTTAACGTGTCCGCATGAATACAGCCGCCAAGATCCGCTGCGGCGTCTACGCCGCAATTGCCCTCGCCGCGCTCGTCGCCACCTGGAGCCAGAATCTGGCCTACAACGGGGGCGACCGACCTCTGTCCCGGTTCATCCCCGACACAGCGGTGAACCCCGCGTCGCGCTCGATCACGGCAGACATCTTGCTGTTGACCTTGGCGGCGATGATTCTGATGGTTCTCGAAGCCCGCAGACACAACGTGCGGTTCGTCTGGGCCTACATCGCAGGTGCGTTCCTCACCGCGATCAGCGTGACCTTCCCGCTGTTCCTGATCGCCCGCGAACGCCGGTTGGCAGCCGAGGGCTCGGAAACACCCCGGCTGGGTGGCACCGATATAGCACTGCTTTCCGCGCTTACCCTCGTGGCGGCGGGCCTCACCCTGTGGGTCGACACCCGGTAGCGTCAGGAGCAACGACCTGTTCTGATCTACTTGATTGTGTCGGGACACAGTTCCTGTTGTGCGGTAACAGCAATACCGTGGCCGTCTACAAAAATGCCGTTTCCTCCCGGGAATCCGGCCACGGTATCCAGGCTTGACCCGTCACGCAAAGCCGAGCACATGATGTGTCCGAGTCCGATGAGTGTTGAATCGTTCATTCCTTGGCGAATTCCTTTGCTGTGGATGCTAGAGATAAATGATGCATCATCGGCATGGGCCTCACCCGCTGTTCCGATAATCAGCAGCCCTGCAGCAGCCGCGCCAGGACCGAGCTTCTTCTTAATGCGATTCATTGCAGCTTCTTTCGTTGACAAGGTCACGGGCATAGCGTTCGGTCGGCAATTTCCGCAGCTGTGGTTAGTGAATACGTCATGTTGAACGGGTGCGAATGCCAGTATGCGCCGTTGCCATTGGCCACTCGGGCAAGCGGTGCGCACTATCCAGACCATGTGGAACGCTATCGGCACCCTATTCGGCAGCAACGACCTGTTCTAATCTACTTGATGGTGTCGGGGCACAATTCCTGTTGTGCTGTAACGGCGATACCGTGGCCGTCCACAAGAATACCCGCCGGGAACCCGGCAACGGTGTCCAGGCTGGACCCATCTCGCAATGACGAGCACATGATGTGCCCGAGGGCGATGATTGTCGAGTCATTCATCGCGGCGACGCGAATCCCGTTACCGCGGATGGTTGAGATGAATGATGCGTCATCGGCATGGGCCTCACCCGCTGTCCCGACAATCAGCAGTGCTGCGACGGACATACCAGCACTGAGCGTCTTCGTTATGCGACTCATTGCCGTTTCTTTCGTTGACGCGGTCATGGCATAGTACGCGATCTGCGATGTCGAGATGACCGGTCCGGCGCTGGTAGGCCCTCCGGCAGGGGCACTGGAAGACCCGCCCGTATCAAGCCTTCAAGGTCAGCATTTGGAATCGGCGGCCGTACTCGATCTTTTACGATTTCGACCTGGGTACCCGCTGCTTGTTTGAGATCGACGGCCTGCTCTACACCGACCAAGTCAGTGCGGTCCGCATGTACTACGACGAGTCCACACCGAAAACGTTCGACATCACTATCGGCACTGGCGGTGATATGGAAGACCCCCTGGGGCAAGTCGTCCGCACCATACAAACCATGTGGAACGCCATCGGCACCATATTCGGCAGCAACGACCTACTCTGACAACGAGCTAATGCGGAAGCGTGTCGGGACACAGTTCGTGTTGTGCCGCGCCGACGATCTGATCGCGGAATAGCCCTGTGTATCCGAAGTATTGAATCGACTCGACCGGGCGGCCCCCGCGAAGTAGATCGCATATTGCATGACCCATTTGGATCACGCCCCAGTCTGGAAAGTACAAATTATTTGGCACACCGCTAGCTCGCGCGTATTCGAGATATGACTGATCGTCTGCCGTCGCCACGCCTGCTGTTCCGAGTAGTAGTCCCAGCGCCGCCACGCCGGCACCGAGCGTCTTCGTAACGCGACTCATCGCCGTTCCTTTCGTTGACACGGTCATGGAATGGTATGCGATCTGCGATGTCGAGGTGACCGGTCCTGCTGGCTTTACGCGCTACACCGATCCGCTAGGGAGATTGAAGCCGGCAACTTCGGTTACCTGGAGTACTTCACCCAGGACGGCGGCGGCACCGCCTACACCGTCAGCTCAGCTTTGGCTATGCGGCAGGGGCATTGGAAGACCCGCCCGTATCAAGCGTTCAAGGTCAGTATTTGGAATCGGCGGCCGTACTCGATTTTCTATGATTTCGACCTCGGCACCCGCTGCCTGTTCGAGATCGACGGTCTGCTCTACACCGACCAAGTCAGCGCGGTCCGCATGTACTACGACGAATCGACGCCCAAGACATTCGATATCACCATCGGCACCGGCGGTGACATGGAAGACCCACTGGGGCAAGTCGTCCGCACCATCCAAACCATGTGGAACGCCATCGGCACCCTATTCGGCAGCAACGACCTGTTCTAAGCTCCGGGGCACAGTTCCGATCGTGCCACGTCGATCATGTAGTCCGGCACCGAAGCGTTCATTAGGTAGTTGAATCCTGCACGTGGGTCACCGCTGAAGCGGATGTTGTCGCATATCATTCGCCCAGTTTGCATCGCCTCCGCCGGCGAAGTTAAACCGATGATCATGGATGCTGCACCACCGTAGGTCATGCCGTGCGCAGCCAGGCCGTCAAGGAATGACTGCTCGTCAGCGCATGCCACGCCTGCCGTTCCGAGTAGTAGTCCCAGCGCCGTCACGCTAGTACCGAGTGTCTTCGTTATGCGACTCATTGCCGTTTCTTTCGTTGACGCGGTCACGGCATAGTACGCGATCTGCGATGTCGAGATGACCGGTCCGGCGCTGGTAGGCCCTCCGGCAGGGGCACTGGAAGACCCGCCCCTATCAGGCGTTTAAGGTGTCGATCTGGAATCGGCGACCGTACTCGATCTTCTACGATTTCGACCTCGGCACCCGCTGCCTGTTCGAGATCGACGGCCTGCTCTACACCGATCAAGTCAGCGCGGTGCGCATGTATTACGACGAGTCGACGCCGAAGACGTTCGACATCACCATCGGCACCGGCGGCGACATGGACGACCCACTCGGCCAAGCCGTCCGCACGCTACAGACCATGTGGAACGCAATCGGCACCCTATTCGGCAGCAACGACCTGTTCTAGTGCGGCAGGGTGTCGGGGCACAGCTCGTGTTGCGCCCCTTCGATCATCACATCGGTCAGTGCCCAGTTAGCAAGTGGCATAAGGCCGGCGCGCGGGTTGCCCGTCTCATGGATCTTGTCGCACGTCTGGTGTCCCAACTCGATGGTCAACGGAGCCGCATACGCGCCTGGGTGGTACGTGAATCCGTGGGCGAATAGGTAGTCCAGGTAGGACTGATCGTCAGCCTGCGCCATCCCGGCCGTTCCGAGTAGTAATCCCAGCGAGGTCGTGCCCACGCCGAGCATCTTCGTGATGCGCCCAATCGCTGTTTTCACTTCGAGCCTTCCAGGGTGTCGGGACACAGCTCGTGCTGCGCGGCGTTCACCCAGGCCCACCCATCGCTGTTGGTGAAGCCATCGGCGACAACCTGGGGCGGCGTGCCACCCCGAAGCATCGTGCAAACGTTGTAACCGGTCATCAGTCGGCCTGCGTCGGATTGCCACATGGAGAAGTAGTTGCGCGGCGGAATTTGGTCCAGAAACGCTTGATCATCCGCGCCCGCAGCTCCCGCCAGCCCCAGAGCCATTCCCGCGGTGACTACGCCCACAGCTGCTGCTCTCGCAGTCCGTCTCATCATCCATTCCTTTCTAAGGAGGCCGGTGAAACCGCACATCAACCAGCTTGGCCAACTCAAGCTGCCCGAGATTCCCGAACCGGGCCCGGATGCCCACCCGCTCGACAAAGCCATGTGGGCTATTGCCGATGCCCTGAATTGCCCAGTATCACCCGACGGCACGATCTATGACCTGCGGTTTGTCAACATACCGGTGATCGCACGGCACCTGGCCCGCGCCGGAATGGGCCCCGTCGCTGGTCAGGCCGTCATCCGGGCCTGTGACGCCCCGGGCGGTTACCGGCAGTGGATCGACGTCGACGCGCCCGATCCAGAACCGGTCGACCTGGACAGCACACCCCTTTCCGACTTGGACCCCGATGACCCGCGGGTCCGGGCCCTGCTCGCCGAACGCTTCGGTGGCACTGACTTCGCACCACCACCGCCACCCGACGGGTGGCGTATCCGACCGTCCATCAAACTCGCAGAGGACTATCACTGATGACTGCACCCGTGCCCGCCAAGACCGGCGACGTCGTTCACCTGTTCAACACCCTGCTCTCGGCAGCCTGGTACGGGGTCGTCTGCGATGAAGACACCCCGCAGATGATGTCGGCCACCCTCGAAGCCGTCCAGGGCGACGCCGTGCTGACCACCCCGGTCCTGGTCGGCCGGCAAGGCGAACCTGGCAAGAACGCGCCGATCATCGAGCTGGAGTTCATCGATGGCCTTGAGACCTTCGAGGACGCAACCACGCTGCTGCCGGACTGGGATGAGTCGATGATCAACCATGGCGTGTGGCTGGTCGACGACAAGGACAATCCCACCAAGAGCCTGGTCTACATCTGGGACGGCACCAAATGGCACAAGGTGCTGCCCGGCCCGTCGGGGCCCGTCGGTGCCACACCGAACATCTCGATGTCGTATGAGACCATTCCCATGAATGAGCGCAGTCCCGGTGTCACCGACACCGTTGAGGTCTCCGGCGACGTCCGCAACCCGCACTTCACCATCCGGGCACTCTCGCCTCAGGGGCCTCCCGGCCCCTCCGCAGCGATTGAGAATTCGGACGGTTACGACCAGACGAAGACCAAGCACGTCGGAGATGTGCTGACGGTTCTCGATGACGGGCAATGGGGTCCGTCGCAGATGACCCTCAAGCAGTGCCGCCTGTACACGATCCCTGAAGGTGCGTTCACCAACACCCCGAACTTCATCGGTATCGGCCCGACCGACTTCAGCGTCGGGTCCTATGTGATTCCCGCGTAACCCTTCGCGTGGATTCCCTACATCACCGGGCACATCAAAGCCACCGGCCTCGAGCTCGACGACGACCCGACCGAGATCGGTTGCGCCCCTGGGCAATCGATTCCCGGCCGGTGCCACCGATCGCGTGCCGTCGCGGAGGAGCTATCGCCCCAACCTTCCAGCCGTAGCCATAGCTATCCACAATTGGCGATCTTGCTAACAGGTTGTAGCCAGCCGGCCTTTCCTGTCAGTGGTTCGCACTAGTGTTCGATGTATGGGTAGGAACGTGATCGCCGATCGGGACACCATCTTCGGGTGCCTCGACGCGATCGAGGCCGCCTACGACCAGCTGGCGCAGTGCTCGTTCGATGGCCTGAACGCCGAGGAATTGATGGCCGTGCTGACCCGCCGCGAAACGCTGGCCTGGCGCGCACCCGCGGTCGATCACCAGATCCTGGCCCGCCTGGCCGCACAAGCCAATCCCGGACTGCTCGGGGCGTGCTCGCTGACCAAAGCTCTGGCCGAACGACTTCGGATCAGCCGCGCCGACGCCCGCCGCCGGGTCGCCGAAGCCGCCGAATTGGGACCGCGCACCGCCATGACCGGCCAACCCCTCGATCCCGTACTGCCGGCCCTGGCGGCCGCCCAAGCCGACGGCCAGATCAGCCCCGAACACGTGGCGATCGCCCGCAAGGCATACGCGAAGATTCCAGCGACGGTCCCGGCCGATAAGCGTGAGCAAGTCGATGCCCATCTCGCCGTCCTTGCCGGTGAATACGAACCCGAGACCTTCACCCGATTCGCCGATCACCTCGTGGCAGTGCTCAACCAGGACGAAGAATTCAGCGAGCGGGAACGCCATGCCCACCGCGGGCTACGCCTGGGCCGCCAAGGCCCCGACGGCCTGAGCCCCCTGACCGGCAAAATCACCCCCGAACTACGTGCCACCTTGGAACCCATCCTGGCCAAACTCGCCGCCCCCGGCATGTGCAACCCCGCCGACGAACACCCCTGCGTGCAAGGCACCCCCACCGAAGATCAAATCCGCACCGATGACCGCCGACCCGACCAACGCAACCACGACGCCCTGCTGGCCGCCAGCCGCGCCCTGCTCGCCATCAAAGATCTCGGTCAACTCAACGGCCTGCCAGTCACCGTCATCGTCACCACCACGCTGGCCGAACTCCACGCCGCAGCAGGACACCCCCCACCCGACGCTGCACCTGTCACCGGCAAAGCCCACACCGCCGGCGGGACGCTGCTGCCCATGAGCGACCTGCTGCGGATGGCCGAACACGCCTACCACTATCTCGCCATATTCGACGGCAACGGGCGCGCCCTGTGGCTAGGCCGCACCAAACGCCTCGCATCCGCCGACCAACGCATCGTCCTGCACGCCCGCGACCGCGGCTGCACCCGCCCCGGCTGCACCGTATCGGGGTATCTGTCCCAGGCGCATCACCTCGACAACGACTGGGCCCACAACGGGCGCACCGACGTCGACGCTCTCGCCCTAGCCTGCCCACCCGACAACCGCATGGCCACCGAACACAACTGGCTCACCCGACTCGGCCCCACCGGCAAAGTGGAGTGGATCCCCCCGCCACACCTCGAACGCGGTCAGCCCCGCGTCAATCCGTATCACTTCATCGAAGACATCATCAACACACACCTGCGCCCAGACCCACCACCAGACGACCCGGATCCACCCGAAGATTGGGAACTAGCCCAATGACTAACGGGAACCGGGAGGCACCGACGTCCCGGCAGCCGAAACCGGCGACCGATAGACGCCCACCAGGTTGCGGTGCCACCAGGTCCCGTTGCATCGCCGCTCGGAGCGGGTGGTGAAGCGGTACTCGTAGAGCAGTATCCGCACGAAGCTCGGTGGGCTGTCCGGAAACGGGTTGTGGCGCAACAGACGTAACGTGTCCCGGTCATTGCGCAGTAACCGTTGCAGCAGCGCGTCACGCCACGGCAGCGCGTACCGGGGCGAGAGCGCGGCGAACCACATCAGCCAGTCCAGCCGCAGATGATACGGCGCCCATTGACGCGGAAGGCGTTCCACCGCACCGGGTTTCCCTTTGAACTGATATTCGCTCCAGGGCGTCCGCTCGGTGAGTTCGGTCGCCGCCGTGCCTTCGATCACCAGCTCCCGGCGGGAACGACCAACTGTCCCGAACGCACCGTAGCTGTTGACCAGATGAAGCGGATTGAAGCTGGCATTCATGCGCTGATGACGTGATGCCAGGTTGCGCACCGGCCAGTAGCTCAGTATCACCACCATCGCGGCGAACACCATCACCAGAGCGGTGAACCACACCGGGGCTGGCGCCATGGCTGGCGGTTGGAGGCCCGAAATCCTTCCGGTCAACCAGGATTCGTCGAGGGCGCCAGCAGCCAAGACGATCGTGATCCAGTTCAGCCAGGCGAAGTTGCCCGAGGCCACCAGCCACAACTGGGTGACGATGATGATCCCGGCGGCCACACCGGCGATGGGCTGCGGAGCGAATAGCCCGAACGGGACCACCAGTTGGGCGACATGGTTGCCCGCTGCCTCTATTCGGTGCAAGGGTTTGGGCAGGTGGTGGAAGAACCAGCTCAACGGCCCCGGCATCGGCTGGGTCTCGTGGTGGTAGTACAAGCAGGTCAAGTCACGCCAGCAGGAATCGCCGCGCAGCTTTATCAGCCCCGCGCCGAACTCGATGCGGAACAGCAGCCAACGAGCCAGCCACATGACCAGTACCGGTGGCGCGACGCGGTCATTGCCCAAGAAGACAGCCAACAGCCCGCTTTCCAGCAGGATCGATTCCCAGCCGAACGCGTACCACGTCTGGCCGACATTGACGATCGACAGATACAGCCCCCAGAGCACCAGCCAGATCGCCATCACCGCCCACAGCGGTACCAGCTCGCCGGCTCCCACCATCAGAGCCGCGGCCAGGCCCGCGCCGAGCCAGCACACGCAGGCGAAGAAGCGATCCGAGTAGTGCAGGTGAAAGATGCTGGGCGTCAGCCGAAACGGACGACGGCGCACGTACTGCGGCACCGGCGTCATGCCGTGTTCGCCGATCAGTGCACGGAACTGCCGGGCGGCCGCGACAAACGCGACGATGTAGATGGCGGCGATCCCGCGTTCGAGGATCAAGCGGCCCAGCCAGTAGCCGGAACCGCTCAACCACGCCCACTGTGTGTTCACACCTGCAACTCCTCGGTGTGATGTTCATACCACCGGTCGGGGCAGGAATCAGCCGGTTGACAGTGTGCGGTGCAGCAGATGCATGGCCACCGTTGTCGAGCGTTCCCGGACGTCGGCCCGTTCCCCTGGCAACCGGGTGGTCCGCGTGGTCATCCGGCCGTCGCCCAGCGCCACACAGAAGCACACCGTGCCCACCGGTTTGTCCGGCGTTCCGCCACCGGGCCCGGCAATTCCGGTGATCGCTACCGCGGTGTCGGCGGAGAAGCGGCGCAGCGCGCCCGCGGCCATGGCCTCGGCCACCGGCTCGGAGACCGCACCGTGTTCGGCGATCAATGCCGCGTCGACGCCGAGCAGTTCCACCTTCGCCTCGTTGGAGTAGGACACCACTCCGCCGGCCAAGTAATTCGACGCGCCCGGCGGGTCGGCCAACCGGCCCGCCAGTAGGCCCGCGGTGCAGGATTCGGCGGTCGCGATCAGTCGACCGGCTAAGAGCGCCGCCACCAGATCGTCGATCTGCGAACCGTCCTCGGAAAAGATGGCCCGGGAATGCCGTTCACGCAGCAGTGCCAGCAACTGCTCGTAGGCGCCGGCGGCGTCCGGCTCGTAGCGCGTGACGATCTCCAGTTCGCCGCGGCGCAGGCAGGTGGTGATCTCCAGCCGGCGAAAGTCGCCGACGACATCCTGCGCGTGCCGCAGCGTGTCAGCCAGACCGGACTCGGGCAAGCCGAACATCCGGATCATCTGCTGCTCGTAATGCGTCCGTCCGGCCAACGCCTCCTGCACCGCGGCAGTCTGGATGGCCTTGTGCCACATCGGCTGCAGCTCACGAGGCGGCCCCGGTAGCACCACGACGGTCGGCGCGCCGGGCACCACCACGCCGGGCGCGGTGCCCACCGGGTCCAGGACCGTCGCGCCGGCCGGAACCATCGCCTGTTTGCGGTTGGCCGCCCGGACCGTCGCGAAATCCGGAGCGCCCGGACCCGTGTAGCGCGCCATCATGGGTTTGATGATGTCGGCGATCCGGGCTTCCAGTTCGTCGTCGAGCACGACGTCACGGCCGCAGAACCTGGCGACGGTGTCGACCGTCAGGTCGTCAGCCGTCGGCCCCAGGCCGCCGCTGGTGATGATCAAGTCCACACCCTCGGCGGCCAGGAACCGCAGCTGACTCTCGATATCCCTGGGCCGGTCGCCGCAGATCGTGATGTGCGCCAACTCGACTCCGAGTTCTAGGAGCCGGTCGGCCAACCACGGTCCGTTCCGGTCGGTCACACGTCCGGTGAGTACCTCGGTACCGGTGACGACGATTCCTGCGCGTGCGCTCACCGGTCCGAGATTACGCAGTCAGCGTCAGGGCAAGCCCGGAATCAGCATGACCTCCATCGGCGACACCGGCGCGACCGGAGCCGTCGGCAGATACCCGGTGGGAGCCAACGCCGTCGTCGCCGTCACCGGTGCCGGACCGCCGAAGTTCGGCATCGGGAACGGCAGCACCGAGCTCAGGCTCGCCGGAAGGTTCCCCAAGCCGGGCAGCCCGGTGGCCGAGGCCTGCTGCTGCGGCATCGCGCTCGGCGAGGGCGGCACGTTGAAGGTCGCGGTGGCCAGCGGCGCCTGACCGGGCGTCGCGGGCGGAGCGAAGGTGGTGCCGCTCAGCGCCGAGGTGGTGGTCTGCAGCAATTGCTGCGGAATGCTCGTCGAGGACGCAACCATCTGCTCGACCACACCGGGCAGCCCGGGGTTGATCGGCACGGTGTCGGCGTTGGCAGTGGCGCTGGACGCCAGCGCCCCCAGGAACAGTCCCGCGGCGGTGCCGGCCGCGACGGTCAGGTACTTACGGATTCGTGACATGGCTTCTCCCCAATCCCAACAAATAGAAGGTCGGGACTGAAGTTATCCGTGTGAAAACTGTTGCCTGTGTGACACGAGGGGCGGTTATGCAACCGTTGCGAACCGGAGCCGCGACAGTTACCGTGCCGGCGTCAGCGGGCCAACCAGCCCTGAGTCTTCGCGAGATCCGTCGTGTACGTCAGCAAGATGGAGTCCTCGTAGTGCGATCCGCCGTTGAGGGTGTTGTTGTCGCGCCAAATCGCGTGGACGTGGTAGATCCCGCGACTGTAGACATCGACACGCTCGCGCTGGGTGCGCCGCCAGCCGTTCTGCTCCGCCTTTTCCGACAAAATCTCCCGCGCGTCGGTCGCGGTGGTCCCACTGGTCTCAGTGCTCATTGCGCCGGCCTTTTCATCCATAG
The DNA here is from genome assembly GCF_019645815.1 of Mycolicibacter heraklionensis. Classification (NCBI taxonomy): domain Bacteria; kingdom Bacillati; phylum Actinomycetota; class Actinomycetes; order Mycobacteriales; family Mycobacteriaceae; genus Mycobacterium; species Mycobacterium heraklionense. The sequence continues at coordinate 2,420,214 of NZ_CP080997.1, read as the reverse complement.
GCCAAATACGCTATCAGCTGCCCAGATACGTCCTCCCGTCGCGCGGCGCGTGACCACCCCGGACCGCGAGGCGCCGACGTAACATCGACGGCGATGACCGCAGTACCGAGCGATCCGATCGCCGATGTCGCCCGGACCGAATCCGGCGCCCGGATCGGGGCGTTCTTCGACCTGGACGGCACGTTGGTGTCCGGGTTCACTGCCACCGCACATGCCGGCGACCGGATCCGCCGACGCCAAGCCCGCGCCGGTGAGGTGTTCGGCGTGGTCGAGGCCGCCGTTCGGTACCGCCTGGGACGCATGCAGTTCGAGCGGCTGCTGGTGCGAGCAGCGGGTTATCTGCGCGGCGAGTCCATCGGCGAACTCAACGACGTCGGCGCACGACTGTTCTCCGACCACATCACGAGCCGGATCTACCCACACATGCACGAGATCGTGCGGGCACATCAGCGGCGCGGACACACCGTTGTGCTGAGCTCGTCGGCACTGACCATCCACGCCGAACCGGTGGCCCGGTTCCTGGGCATCGGGCAGGTGCTGTGCAACCGGTTCGAACTCGACGAGCGGGGCATCCTGACCGGTGACATCATCAAGCCCGTGGTGTGGGGTGCCCAGAAGGCTGCCACGGTGCAGGCGTTCTGCGCCGATAACGGGATTGACCTCGAACAGAGCTTCTTCTACGCCGACGGCGACGAGGATGCCGCTTTGATGGCGCTGGTCGGCCGGCCCCGCCCGGTCAATCCTCGACCCGGGCTGGCGGCGCTGGCCGCCGAGAACGACTGGCCGGTCCTGCGCATCACCGGCCCCGTCCGCACCGGTGGGCGGTCCTTACGCCGCGCCGCCGGCTTCGGGGTGGCGGTACTGCGCGCATTTTCCACTCGCTGAACTACTAGCCGATGACCCCGGACACGATCGCCGGTAGTGTTAGGTATCACCAGCCCACCTAGGCCCGACTGGCCTCGTGATGCCGAGTCTGGTAGTTAATTAGAACACGTTTCACTTCGATCCCCGCCCCGTTAAGGAGTAGGTCATGCACACTCCCCTCTGCGACGAACTCGGCATCGAGTTCCCGATCTTCGCTTTCACCCACTGTCGCGACGTGGTGGTCGCCGTGAGTAAGGCCGGCGGTTTCGGGGTGCTGGGCGCGGTGGGCTTCACCCCGGAGCAGCTCGAGATCGAGCTGAAGTGGATCGACGAGAACATCGGCGACCACCCGTACGGCGTCGACATCGTCATCCCCAACAAGTACGAGGGCATGGACTCCGGACAGTCCGCCGAGGAACTGGCCGAATCGCTGCGCAAGCTGGTCCCCCAGCAGCACCTCGACTTCGGCAAGAAGCTCCTCGCCGACCACGGCGTGCCGGTCGAGGGCGCCGACGAGGACAGCCTGCAGCTGCTCGGCTGGACCGAAGCGACCGCCACCCCGCAGGTCGAGGTGGCACTGCAGCACCCGAAGGTGACGATGATCGCCAACGCGCTCGGCACTCCCCCCGCGGACATGATCAAGCACATCCACGAGTCGGGCCGCAAGGTCGCCGCGCTGTGCGGCTCCGCGCGACAGGCACAGAAGCACGCCGCGGCCGGCGTGGACATCATCATCGCCCAGGGCGGCGAAGCCGGCGGCCACTGCGGCGACGTGGGCTCGATCGTGCTGTGGCCCGAGGTCGTCAAGGCGGTCGCACCGGTGCCGGTGCTGGCGGCGGGCGGCATCGGCAGCGGCCAGCAGATCGCCGCGGCCCTGGCGCTGGGCGCACAAGGCGCGTGGACCGGTTCACAGTGGCTGATGGTCGAGGAATCCTCGAACACCGAGGCGCAGCACGCGGCCTACATCAAGGCGGGCAGCCGCGACACCGTGCGCAGCCGCTCCTTCACCGGCAAGCCGGCCCGGATGCTGCGCAACGACTGGACCGAGGCCTGGGAAGCCCCGGAGAACCCGAAGCCGTTGGGTATGCCGCTGCAGTACATGGTCTCCGGCATGGCCGTGCGTGCTACGAACAAGTACCCGAACGAGAGCGTCGACGTCGCGTTCAACCCGGTCGGGCAGGTCGTCGGCCAGTTCACCAAGGTGGAGAAGACCGCGACTGTCATCGAACGGTGGATTCAGGAGTACCTCGAGGCCACCAGCACCCTGGAAGCCCTCAACGAAGCATCGGGCGTCTGATCCACTACCCCTCGACGCGCAGAAAGGGTTGTGCGGCAACGGCGTACAAGCCGAACACCGCGAACGGCGCCAACAGCGGTAGCCAGGGCAGCCGCCACGGGAACACCGTCGCGATCAACCCCGCGACGGTGAACCCGACGGCGAAGATCACCGTCGGTACGGTCACCGTGCCGACGTGGCGCAGCGCAAGATAGCCGACCGCGGCCAGACCGGCCACCGCCGCAGAAACGTTGGGCGAATCGGCCAGGCCAATTGCGACGACGGCAAGCAGCACCGCCATCGTCGCCGCCACTCGCCACCGGAACCCGAGCACCACCGCACCGGCAGACAGCAACGCCGCGGTCGCCGCCGTACCCGACGCGCCCAAACCGGCGACTCCGGCCATCGCCAGCCCACACATGCCGGACAGCGCCGGCGGCAGGGCTCTGTCGGCTCCCGACGGAAGCGCCATCACCGCACCGCCCGGGGACGACGCCGCTGCGTCACCAGGCGCATCGCTTCTTCCAGCGGCTCCTGATCAGGCCACGAGGCGACGTCGACGCCGACGGTGGCCATGTCGCGATACATGGCGCTGCGCTGCAACGTCCAGATCCGGGCCACCAACGGATCCACATCGTTCTCAAACGGCGAGCCGGGCAGCACGTCGACCGCGAGTACCACGTGCCCGCGTTTGCGCAGATCGGTCAGCGCCAGCGCGAATTCGGTGTCGAGCAGCGTGGAGAACGCGATGATCAAGGCACCCGCCGGCACCGCGGCCCGGGGGGCCAGCGTTCCGGTGGTCGACTCGACTCGGTCACTGGCACCGAGGACGGCGTCGACGATCCGATAGAACTGGCGCTGCCCGATCTCCGTGCCGACCCAGCGCGGGTGGCGGCCACCGAGGATGACGACCCCGGCACGATCGCCATTACGCAACGCGGTCTGCACCACCTGCGCCGCGCCGAGCACCGACCGCTCGGTTGCCTCGGTCGCCGGGCCGGCAGGCTGCGGGTACGCGTCGATCAGGACCACCACGTCCGCGCCGCGATCGGTCAACCGCTGGGTCACATGCAAGCTGCCGCGTCGCGCACTGACCGGCCAGTTCACCGAGCGCAACGGGTCGCCGGGAACGTAGGCACGGATATCGGCGTACTCCACACCGCGCCCGGTATGCCGGGTCAGGTGGGTACCGACCCGGTCGAGTAGTTCGCTTCGCGGGAGCGGCGTGGACTGCGGCGGCGCCGGTGGGAACACGGTGATCTCGGCGATGTCGACGGTTCCGGTCCCGACCAGCAGCCCACCCCGACCCACTGCGCCCAGGGTGGCACGAATCGGATAGCGGCCCCAGCGTCCGGCCGTGGCAGTGACCGCCTTGCGGCACCCAGGCGCGGTGGTGCCCGCCGTGAGCGTGAGCGCGGGATGGGCCGACACCGCCAACTCCAGGCGGTCCACGTCGGGATCCGATGTCGTTGCGCCGAGCACCAATTCGACGGACTCGGTTTCGAAGCAGCGCTGAACCGCGGGTGTGGCGTGTACTCGTAACGCCGGAACGGGTCGCTGGCGCTCCAGCGAGCACAACACCGCCAGCAACGGAGCGGCGAACGCGATCAACTGCCAGCGCGATGCACCTACGGCCACCACCAGGGCCAGTGCGGCACCCGTCGCCAGCGCCTTGGCCAGTGGGGAGGCCCGCCAATGGATGGCGACATCCACCTCGTGGAAGTCGGGGTCTGGCGTCACGTCGGCGTCGCCTCGGGGGTTCTGGGCACCGGCAGCCGCCGCAGCAGCTCCTCCACCACGTCGGCGCCCTGGACTCGGCGCACCCACATCTCCGGCCGTAGCGTGATCCGGTGCGCGATCGCCGACGTGGCCAACGCCTTGACGTCCTCGGGGATCACGTAGTCGCGGCCGAGCAGCAGAGCACGGGCCCGGGCGAGCTGGACCAAGTCGATTTCCGACCGCGGGCTGGCGCCCACCGCCACCTGCGGATGGCGCCGGGTCCCGGTCGCCAGCGACACCACATAGCGCAGCACGTCGTCGTGCACGCTGACCTGTTCCACCGATTCGCGCATCGCCACCAGGTCGTCGGCGTCGACCACTTTGTGCACTATCGGTAAGGCGGCACCGCGATCCAGGCGCCGGCGCAGCATGGCCGCCTCCCCCTGCTCCGAGAGATAACCCAACCGCAGCCGGATCGCGAACCGGTCCAGCTGCGCCTCCGGCAGCGGGTAAGTGCCCTCGTACTCGATCGGATTGTCGGTTGCCAGCACGATGAACGGCGACGGCAACCGATGCGTGTGGCCGTCGATGCTGACCTGACCTTCGGCCATCGCCTCCAGCAGGGCCGCCTGGGTCTTGGGCGGCGTTCGGTTGATCTCGTCGGCCAGCACCAGGTTGGTGAAGATCGGCCCGCGCCGGAATTCGAAACGGCCCGAGGACATGTCGTAGACGGTCGTGCCGAGCAGGTCGGCGGGCAGCAGGTCGGGGGTGAACTGCACCCGGATGAAGTCCAGTCCGAGCGCGGCGGCGAACGACCGTGCGATCAGCGTCTTGCCCAGGCCGGGCAAGTCTTCGATGAGCACATGTCCGCCGGCGAGCACCGTGGTCAGAATGAGGGTGAGCGCGGACCGCTTACCGACCACGGCCCGTTCGATTTCGTCGAGCACCGCGGTGCAGCGCTCCGCGGTAGTGGCCGCCGCGCCGGACAGCCCGGTGCTCATCGCTGCTCCAGGCGGCACAGGATCTCCTCCAGGACAGCGCGTCCGGGTCCGGGTCCGCGGTCTCCGGTGGGCGCGACGTTGCCGGGATCGACCCACGGCCACAACTCGTCACCGAACAACAGCGCCCCGGTGGCGTCGAACGCCGCAGGGTCCTTCGTCCTGCCCCGCCCGGTGGAGGTCTCGAACCGCCGTGCCAGGATCGGTCGCCAGCGCCGATCCCAGTCGGCTCTGGTCGATTCCGCCCAGCGGATTCTGGCTTCGGTGCCCGTCAGCCACTGGCGTATTGCCTCACCGGGTTCGTCGATAGCAACCGGGGCTGCGGGCGGTGCCGAACCTCCGGTGGTCAACAGTCGCCGGATGCCGACTAACGGCAGCGCGACCGCGATGGCCGCCGCCCACAGCAGGAGCTGATGTTGGTGGGTGATCACCGCTACCAGCTCAGCGCCGGCCATCAGCAGGACACCTTGCAGGGCAAGCATTTTCATCGTGGATTCCGCAATTCGTCGAGTACCAGCCGCAGCGCAGCGACCGCGTCGGCGCGGTGTCGCTCGGTCATCAGGTGGGAGCTGAAGCGCGCCTCGGTGAACAGCGCCACCAGCTGGGCCGCGTTCTCCGCGGGCAGGGCATGGTGTTCCACGGCCCGGGCCAGCACTTCGGTGGGTGTGTCGCAGGCGCGGGGGGCGACGTCGGGAACGGCGCCGAGGTGGCTTTCCATCACCGCGTAGCAGGCGATGATCGCCGCCCGTGGCTCGCGACTGCGATCGACCACACGGGCCAGGCCGAGTTCCGCTGCCCGCGCAAGGTTTTCGCCGGCACTCGACACTTCCGCCTCAGCCGGAATGGCGATGGTCACGGGCGGTCTGGGATCGGGGCGCCGGGTGCGTGCAGCAACGACCGCGGTGGCGATCAGAGCCAGCAGCAGGGCGGCGACGGCCAGCAGATAGGCGGACGCGCCACCGGCCGGTCCGCCGGGAACCGCCCGCGACGGCGGGGCCGCTGCGTCGGGCGAGCCCGGCGGTGCTTCACCCAGCCCGGGCACCTCCGCGGGGATCTCGAAACGGTGCCCGCCGCCGAGCTTCGCCAGCACCACGATTGTCAGCAGCCACAACGCCAGCGCCGCCACGACTATCAGCACCCTGCGCCAGGCCGGCCCCCGACCGGCTCCGGCGGTCAGAGACAACTGGCCGATGCTGCCGACTCTCGCGGGGTGATGACGAGCCCGGTGCACGACGGCGGCCGCGATGATGGCGCCCGACACCGTTAACAGCGCCGCCAAAACGATCGGCTGTACCGTGCCTGGGTCGCTCGTCCGGTGCGGCTCGGGCGGGGCGCCGGGAACGTATCCGCGAATTGCGGCGCCGGCCGCGAACAGCAAGACGATCAGGGCGATCACCCGCACGGTCGTCCTGTCGCTACCGGCTGTCACCGGAACACCAGTCATCTGGGTTTCCCGCCGTCGCCACGGCATTCCCCATACTGGCATGCCGGGGCTGACAGCGGCCAGCATCGCGTGAAGGAAGCTGCGCTGTTCAGCCGGACTTCTCGTCGTGCCCGCCGAACTGCTTGCGCATGGCCGAAAGCACCTTCGCACCGAACTCGAACAGCTGGCGCGAGGCGAATCGCGCGTACAGCGCAGTGGTCAGCACCGGGGCGGGCACGCCCTCGTCGATCGCGGCGATCACGGTCCATCGTCCCTCGCCGGAATCGGAGACCCGGCCGGCGAATTCCTCCAACTCCGGTGATTTCTGCAACGCACTGGCGGTCAGATCCAGCAGCCAGGAGCCGATCACGCTGCCCCGCCGCCAGACCTCGGTGACCTGTTCGATATCGATGTCGTACCGATAGAACTCGGGATTGCTCAGTGGCGCGGTTTCGGCATCACCCTGCTGGTCCTGCTTGCCGATGTTGGCGTGGTGCAAGATGTTCAGACCCTCGGCGATCGAGGCCATCATCCCGTACTCAATTCCGTTGTGCACCATCTTGACGAAGTGCCCGGCCCCCGACGGACCGCAGTACAGATATCCGTTCTCGGCCTGCGAGACCGCACCCTCGCGCCCCGGCGTGCGCGGTGCCGCGTCCACCCCGGGAGCCACGGTCGCGAAGATCGGCTCGACATGGTCGAACGCTGCCCGATCCCCGCCGACCATGAGGCAGTAACCCCGTTCGCGGCCCCACACTCCGCCACTGGTGCCGCAGTCGAGTAGATGAATACCTTTGTCGGCCAACATCTTTGCGTGCATGATGTCGTCACGGTAATAAGAGTTTCCACCGTCGATCACGATGTCGCCGGCGGCCAGTGTGCCGGCCAGTTCTTCGATGACACCGGTCGTGATGGCACCGGCCGGCACCATCACCCAGACCACCCGCGGAGCGGACAGCTCCGCCGCGAGTTCGGCCACCGAAGACACCCCGGTGGTGTTGGCCTCGGTGAGCACTGCGCCGACCGCGTCGGCGTTGTGGTCGTAGACCACGCATTCGTGACCGCCGTCGACCATGCGCCGAACGAGATTGGCGCCCATTCGGCCCAGGCCGATCATCCCCAGTCGCATGGTGCGCTGCTCCTTACCGTGACCGGCCGTCATCCGCTCGAAGCTAACGCACCATCCTGGACAAAAGCTGACCTGCGGATGCGTCGGGCGCGATTACCCGACCTGGGCGATCCCCGGCGGGAAGTAGGGGCCGATGCCCCCGGTGTAGATGCCGGGCTGCCAGCCCCGCGCACCCAGGCACAGCAGCGGCAACCCGTCGGGCGACTGCGCCGCCGACTGTGGGTTCGGGCACGGCGAACCGATCTCCTGTACCCCGTAAAGCGGGTAGGAGATCTGCCAGAACCCGGTGTCCTTGGGCGGCCACTGGTTGGCGATGAAATGGCATGCCAGCGCTTGGCCGTTGGGGCCGTGGCCGTAGATGAAGCGCTCCCAGCTGAAGCAGGCGTCGCCCTGGCGCTGGCCATCGACCATGCCCGGCACATCGCCGGGGTAGGCATCGGCGTCCGGTGCGGCGCCGATAGCGACTGCACCCGCGGCTCCCACGATGAAAGCAGCTGCAGCTAGTTCACGAATCATTCTTCGCCCTCAGTCTGTCGATCCAGGCCACCCATCGGCGACGCGTCAGAGCCTAACGGGTGGTCGCCGCACGCCATCGCGAATCCGTCGAAACCTCGCGGGCCCGGCCCGCTAAAGTCCCGCGGATGACCAGAACGCAGTCGCGGCTCGACCCATCGCACGGCCAGCTGCTGCTCCGCACTGAGGTGGCGGGGCGTGCGGCAAAGATGGGCCATCGGCTCACCATCGTGATGGAGCGCTGGGAAGCAACCGTGTCGCGGTCCGGCGACCGGCCTACTGCCCTGGAGCTTGCTGTCGAGGTGGATTCACTGCAAGTGCTGCGGGGTGAGGGTGGAATGACGCCGCTGAGCGCGCCGGAGAAGACGCTGATCCGCAGCAATGCGCTCAAATGCCTCGACAGCAACAAATATCGGCTGATCCGGTTCGGGTCCACCGACGTCGAACAGACCGATGACGGTTATCGACTGACCGGAGAGCTGGAGATCCACGGCCGGCGCAAGCCGCACGTCATCGCGGTTCGGGTGGCCAAGGACGGCGACGCTGACGGCGGCTCCTGGCAGGTGGACGGCGACACCCGAGTACGTCACAGCGACTTCGGTGTGCGGCGCTATTCGATGCTGATGGGAGCCATGCAGGTCGCCGACGAGGTGACGGTGTCCTTCTCGGGGACCATCGCGGCCGACGAGCTCGACGGGGCCTGAGTCAGCGGCCGGGAAGGCCGAAAATGTGGTCCCGAACGCGTTGCAGCAGCGACGGGACGCCATCCGGAGAAGGTTCCTGCAGGTCCGGGTCAGCCAACGGCGCGTCCCACAGCGAGCCGAATTCCGCGGGTGCCTCTTCCGAGGTCTCGCCCGGGGGTGCCGTCGCGGCGGGTGACGGTGGCAGGGCCGGGGCGGCCGCCGGTGGGGCGGCGGGAACGGCGACGCGGGCCACCGTCGCGTGCTGCGGCGGAGGCAGATCCGGGACTGCCCTGTTTGGGCCGAGCTGCAAGCTCAACGCGGCGGCCACCGAGGACACCAATGTCACCGCTCCCCCCGCCAGCATCAGCAGGGCTCCGGCGTACGACAGTGACCGCACCCGGCGCCGGCCGGCGTTACCCATCTCCGTGCCGGCCGCGGGCGACTCAAGCGGCGCCGAGGTCAATTCGGCGTGCGGGGCCAGCGTCAGGGCCGCCCCGCGCGCCAACGCCTGAAACGCTCCGCCTTGGACGAAGACCGGCATCGACAGCTTGGACTCCAAACGGCGTCCGAGCCGGTCCATACCCCGCACCGATCCGGCCACCATAAGCAGCTCCGGCCGCCGACCCCCCGAGGCCAAGGCGTCAGCCAGCCAGCCGGTCACATCGTCGACGCCGCCGATCGGACAGGCGGTGACGATCGGATCCGGGGCTCCGGGCAGGACCAGGGTGGCCACACCGGCTTCGACCACGCATACCGCGGCCGGTGCATGTCGTGGGCCGATTCCGCCGGCCAGCGACACGGCAGCCCGGCTATAGCGCACCGGAACCACGTGTTCGAAGTCGGCGTCTGCCAGCGACTCAAGCAGCAGCGCGGCGCCGACCGCCGCTTCATCGCTCCAGGTCACTGCCACGCCGTGCAATCGCTCGCCACGGGAGGCCAACATGGTGCGCGCCCGGGCAGCCACCGCTGCCGCCTGCGCCGCCAGAGCCACCACGTCGGGTCCCGCGCCACCGACGGCGGCACTCAGCTCTTCACCGATAACCGTCGGGCAGCCCGAGTCGCCCGCGTCGGCCATGACCCAGCCGATTGTCGACGGCGTGATCGCCAGCCCCAGTACGGTGTCCAAAATCGCGCGCCCCAATCGTCCTGACCTGCGATGTCACCGCGTCTGCTCAGGGCCTTCACCGGGCCCGTGAACGGATCGGCGGGGCGCCGGAACGGACCGGGGACAGCTCAGGACTGTGTGGTCTTGTCGGCTTACCGGAGGGGAGCCTACGCGTGTCGTGCGGCTTGTCCTAACCGGGTCCCGCCCGAAAATCGGGTATGCTATATGCGAGTCGGATCCCGAGACGGCCGCTTGACTTGCAAATTGCGGCCGTTGCTGCATGTAAGGGCCGATGCCGAAGTGGTGGCGCGCGTGGCGTCGCGATCGAGAGATTGAACGTTCCACAGCAAGACGACAAGGGGCAGGAATGACAGACGTGACCAAGGGATTGCGCTGGGCACGCCGACTTTTGGTCGGCGCGGTAGCTGCCGCAGCGCTGCCGGGCCTGATCGGCCTGACAGGTAGCGAGGCAACCGCATCGGCGTTCTCCCGGCCGGGTCTGCCGGTCGAGTACCTGCAGGTCCCTTCGGCAGGTATGGGCCGTGACATCAAGGTGCAGTTCCAGCCTGGCGGGTCCGGCTCCCCGGGCCTGTACCTGCTCGACGGCATGCGCGCCCAGGACGACTACAACGGCTGGGACATCAACACCCCGGCGTTCGAGTGGTACTACCAGTCGGGCATCTCGGTGATCATGCCGGTCGGTGGCCAGTCCAGCTTCTACAGCGACTGGTACAAGCCGGCTTGCGGCAAGGTCGGCTGCCAGACCTACAAGTGGGAGACCTTCCTCACCAGCGAGCTGCCGGCCTACCTGGCCTCGGAGTACGGCGTGAGCCAGAGCCGCAACGCCGCGGTCGGCCTGTCGATGGCCGGCGCGTCGGCGATGACGCTGGCGATCTACCACCCCAACCAGTTCACCTACGCGGGCTCGCTGTCGGGTTACATCAACCCCTCCGACGGCAAGAGCTGGATCGGCCTGGCCATGGGCGACGCGGGCGGCTACAAGAAGGAAGACATGTGGGGCCCGGACGACGACCCGGCCTGGTTGCGCAACGACCCGACGGTCAACGTCGGCAAGCTGGTGGCCAACAACACCCGGCTGTGGGTCTACTGCGGTAACGGTCGCCCGAACGAGCTGGGTGGCGACAACATCCCCGCGACGTTCCTCGAGGGCAACTTCATGATCGGCCAGAACAAGAAGTTCCAGGAGCTCTACACCGCCGCCGGTGGCAACAACGCCGTGTTCAACTTCCCGGACTACGGCACCCACAGCTGGGAGTACTGGGGCGCTCAGCTGCAGGCCATGAAGCCGGACCTGCAGAGCCACCTGGGCGCCAGCGCGGGTTAAGCACCCGACCCGACCGCAGCGGTCTTACCACTGGGCCCCATCCGATTCCGGATGGGGCCCAGTGCTTTGTCCCCGATGGGGTTACCGTGGCGCCGCCGACGTGATTGGATGGCGAACATGCAGGGTTCGGCGACAGTTCATATGGCGGCCCCGGCCGAGCGGATCTGGGATCTGGTGGCCGACGTCCGTAACATCGGGAAGTTCTCACCGGAAACCTTTGAGGCTGAATGGCTCGACGGTGCCGATGGTCCCGCGGTGGGCGCACGATTCCGCGGGCATGTGCGACGCAACGGGATCGGGCCGGTGTACTGGACCACCTGCCGAGTCACCGAGTGCGAGCCGAACCGGGTGTTCGGCTTCGCGGTGCTCGCCGGTGACCGTGCGGTGAACCGGTGGCGCTACGAGCTCACCCCCACTGCGGATGGCACCGACGTCACCGAATCGTTCCAGCTGGCCAATTCCTTCCTCACCACCGTGTACTACTACGCATTCGGCGGTTTTCTACGGCAGCGCAACAACATTCGCGATATGCGGCGCACCTTGGAGCGAATCCGCGAGGTCGCAGAACAGCCCTAGCAGCTCAGGCCAGGCTGTCCGGGTCGGCCAGCGGCAGCAGCAGGAACGACGGGGTGGGGCCGCCCTGCTGCACCTGGTAAAGGCCGCCCGCCAGCGCCTGGCGGGTGGCCGCGGTCGGTACCAGGTGCGGAAAATCGTAGGTGGTCAACGTCAGCCGCAACCGGTGCCCCGGCGCCATCAGCGCCGCTGTCGGGAAGATCTCGATGTCGTAGCCGGTCAACTCCCCCGGCTCCACCGGTCGCACCGCAGCGCGGGTGCTGATGTGTTGGGGGCGCAGCACGGTGCCATCCGGCAGGTACCAAGTACGGTCCGGGTCCAACTCGCGGTGCGAGCCGAGCAGCGCTCCCATGGTCAGCGGGCGGTTGACTCCCTCGGGTGCGACGTCGTCGAGGTGCGCGACCCAGAGCGTCTCGGCGGTGTCGGCCGTCGCCTGCACACGCAGCGTGATCGGTCCGGCGATCAGTGTCGGCGAGTCGAACGCCTCGGTGGTGTAGGTAAGAGCTCCCCGCTGCACCCGGCGGTTGTCCTGGTCGTGCCGGGTACGTCCGCCGGCCACAGTGGTAGCAAAGCTGTTCAGCCCCAACGACCACTGTTCGAGGCTGCGCCCCGATACCGGACCGTGCGAGCGGTACGGCAACGCGGCGAGGCTTTGCTCCTCCTGAGCGTCGACAGTCAACCGACCGGCGTGCGACAGGTAGAGCCGGGTCGGCGTCGCCTCGGGAATCGGGTACTCGCGGGTGTGGTACCAGCGCCGGTCACCGATCGCCTGGAAGGTGAACGGTGCACCCGAGATAGCCGCAGCCGCATCGTCTTTGAGCCAATAATCGAACCAGCGCAGTTGCAGATCCAGCAGGTGCAGACCGCCATAGTCCGAAACGTGGTACCAGGGGCCCATCATCAGTTTGATTCGGTCGGTCAGGGGTTGCCCGGGCACCATCGGCGCATTGGGCGGCCGGCCGGTGTAGGCGTTCTGCAACGCCGCATAGTTCAGCGGTGCGCCGCGCTGAAAGGCATCGTGCCAACCGCCGGTCAGGAAAACAGCCACATTGTTGGCGGCGATCTCGGGCAGCACCAAGTCGGGCCGCATGCTGTCCCAGAACGGCCCGTCGTAGGCGGCATCACCGCCGGTGCGCGCCTCGGCGATCAGCGGCCCGAAGTAGCCGCGTTGGGCTCTGCCGCGCTGGCGCACCGCGGCCAGCCCGCCGGCACGGGGCCGCGAATGGCTGCCGGGGGTGAAGAACTCCAGCGTCGGGTTGAGCACGTTGAGCAACGCGTACACCGAGCCGTAGGCGCGCACCGTACGCAGGTGCGACACCCCGCCCATGGCGGCGGCATCCCGATAGAAGTCGTTGGCGGCCATCACCGGGAAGATCGCCTTCAGCGGTGAGTCCGGGCCCACCGCGGCCGCGGTGAACAACTGATTGATGGCCAGGTAGGAGATACCGAACATGCCGACTCGGCCATTGGAGTTGGGCAATGTGGCTGCCCAGGTGACCAGCTCGACGCCGTCGCGCGTCTGGTCCGCGCCGAACATCTCGAACGAGCCGCCGGATGCCCCGGTGCCACGGACGTCGACCATCACCTCGATGTAGCCCCGCCGAATCAGATGCGGCGAGGGCCCGCCACCTAACTGCGCCGCGGGCGGCGGCGCCAACTTGCCATACGGGGTCACCGACAGCAGCACCGGGAACGGCCCTTCAGCCGGCGCGCCGGTCTCGGGGACGGTGGGGTAATGGATATTGGCGCGCAGTACGACGCCGTCGCTCATCTCCACCGCGACATTGCGCCGTATCCCGACGCCGTAGCGCGCAGGTCCGGCTGTCCACTCCGGGCTCAGCGGCGATGGGTTGGTCTTGCGGGGACGCGCGGCCCCCGACTTCCGCATTGCGACGCCGGCGACCCCCGCCGCAGCAGCTGCCGCCAGCACCAATCCGACTTTGCGCGCCGTCCTACGATCAGCCATGCCCACCTCCGCACCAGACTCTAAACGGCGCACCAGTGCCGCTCGGACGCCTGTCCAGCGCCGGCGTATATTCCGGCATGTGATGTGCTGCGCCGGAAGTCGGTATCGGGATGCCGGCTGACGTCAAACACATCGTCGCCGGGATGTGGAAGGCCTTATCGCGTCGTGACTGGGACGCGGTGAAACCCTTTCTGGCGCAAGACTGCATCTATGTCGACATGCCGGTCGGCCCGGCCGCGGCCGCCCGCGGGCCACACGACATCGTCAAACGCCTCAAGATCGGTCTGGAGCCGCTGGCCGGATACGAGAACCACGCGGGCCTGCTGGTCGCCGACGGGTCCGACGTGCTCTACGAGCACTCTGAAACGTGGAACTGGGCCACCGGGGAAAGCGCGTTGCTGCGCTTCGTCACAGTGCACAAGGTGATCGACGGAAAGATCACGCTGTGGAAAGACTACTGGGATATGGCCGGCCTGACGGCCCACGCGCCGCCGACCTGGCTGGAGGACCTTGCCCAGGCCGACATGTCGTGGATGTTCGACGCCACCGGCCTGATCTGAGTCCGGATCAAGCCCTGCTGGGCAGGGTCAGCGCACAGGCCTGTCCGATGTCGAGGGTGCGCAGCAGCCGCCCCATTCCCAGCCAGAGCGCACACGACAGCGCGAGGTCGGCGAGCAGTTCGTCACTGAAGTGCTCGGCGCACCGCGACCAGAAGTCCTCGTCGTCCCGCAGGCCGGTGTGATCGGTGGCGAAGCGATGGGCGAACTCGGCCGCGAGCCGCTCCTGGGGGCTATAGCCCGGCCAGGTGCGCCACTGCGATACGTGCTCGTAAAGATCCTCGTCGACCCCGGCCGCTGGGCCGTCGGCGTCACGGGTGTTGACACATACCGTGCACTCGTTGTCGAACGCGATCACCATCCGGGCCAGCTCGCGGGTGCGCATCGGCAACCGGCCGTTGTTGTAGACCGCGGTGCTGAATCCGCCGATCCCGACCGCAAGTTCGGGTGACTTGACCATCCAGCCCATCACGTCGTCTGCGGGAAAGTCCCCGATTCGGCTCATAGCCAGGATGCTAGCTGGCTTGGCCGTCAGCCGTGGGCGGTGCCGCTGAACTCCGCCGACTCGCCCGCATCGTCGGGATCGATGACGGCCCGGCGGGCGATCCGCTCCAGCGCGGCTGAAACCTCGGCGCGATCCGGACGGCCCTCGAACCCGGGCGAGCGGGCCAGTTTGTCGACCACCCAATCCTGTACCAGCGAGGACACGAACCCGACCTGACGCAGACCGGCCCGGGTAAGACCGAGGTGATCGCCTTCGCGCAGCACGTAACCCTGAGCCACCAGCCGATCGACGGTGGGTTCGAGGATCTCGTAGGGCACCCGCAGGCGCTTGCCGATGTCACTGAGCCGCGCGGTCCGAAACACCTGCGTGTACCGGTAGATCCGTAACACGGTCCACAGCCCGGCGACGTCGAGCTGGCAGTCCGGCCGCAGCGCGATGGAGCGCAGCCGCATTCCCGGTTCGTTGTGCAGCAGTCGCCCGATTGCGTTCTCCAACAGATCGTCCGACGACGCGTTGGTGGGCATGCCGAACCCGTCGCCCAGATCGACCGCGCTGTCGCGCAGTTCCTTGAGCGGGACCTCGCGCAGGAACAGGGCCAGCACAAACCCGACCAGCGCGACCGGCGCGGCGCACAGGAACACCTGCCCGAGTGAGTCGGCATAGGCCGCCACGATCGGCTCCGCCTGCTGCGGCGACAGCCGACGCACCGCCTCGGGCGAGTCGGCCGCGCCGGCGGCCAGTCCGGCGCTACTCAGCGCCGAGCCCAGCCGGTGGCCCAGGAAGTTCACGAACAGCGACCCGAACACGGCGGCGCCGAACGAGCTGCCGATGGTCCGGAAGAACGTGACCCCGGACGTGGCCACTCCGAGGTCGGCGAAACTCGAGGTGTTCTGCACGACGAGAACCAGGACCTGCATCGACAGCCCGATGCCAGCACCCAGGATGACCAGGTAGACCGACTGCAGCAACGCCGGAGTGGCGGCGTCCATCTGGGACATCAGCGTGAACGCGATCGTCATCAGGGCCGTGCCGAACACCGGAAAGATCTTGTAACGGCCGGTACGTCCCACCAGTGCGCCGCTGCCGGTGGAGGTCACCAGCATGCCGACCACCATCGGCAGGGTGCGCAACCCCGAGGTGATCGCCGAGACACCGTCGACGTACTGCATGAAGGTGGGCAGGAAGGTGAGCGCGCCCAGCATCGCGAAGCCGACGACGAACGCCAGCACACAGCAGACCGCGAACACCGGGTCGGCGAACAGCCGGATCGGCAGGATGGGCGCGGCAGCGCGGCTCTCCACGAGGGCGAACAGCGCCAGCGCCAGCACCGACCCGCCGAACAGTCCGATGATCGCCGGCGATCCCCAGGCGTAGCGACTACCGCCCCAGCTGGTGGCCAGCGTCAACCCGGTGGCGCCCAAGCCGATCAGCACGATCCCGGCGTAGTCGATGACGGGCTTGGCACGGCCCGCCAAGGCCGGTATCGCCACGCCGGCCACGATCAACACGACCACCGAAATCGGCAGATTGATCCAGAACGCCCATCGCCAGGTGAGGTAGTCGGTGACGTAGCCACCCAGCAGCGGGCCGATGACGGTGGTGACCCCGAAAACGGCGCCCAGCATGCCCTGGTAGCGCCCCCGATCGCGCAGCGGAATGACTTCGCCGATGAGTGCGGCTGCGGTCACCGTGACGGCACCCCCGCCGATGCCCTGCAGTGCCCGGGCACCGACCAACATGCCCATTGAGGCGGACAACCCGCACAGCACCGACCCGGCCACGAAGCACAGCACGGCGGCTTGGAACACCCGCTTGCGGCCGAACAGATCGCCGAGCTTGCCCGCCAGGATCGTCGCGATCGTCGAGGTCAGAAGGTAACTGGTGACGACCCACGACTGATGCCCTGCGTTGCCCAGATCCGACACGATCGTCGGCAACGCGGTCGCCACGATGGTCTGGTCGAGGGCGGCCATCAGCAGGCCGAACACGATCGCCAGGAAGATCAGGTTACGGCGGTGCGGACTGACCGGCGCGGGTCGCACATCGTCGGCGACCGGCGTCGATTCGGTCATACTCCGGCTGCGTCGATCACGACGGCGGGCGCGAGACACACTGCGCCGAGTAGAGCGCCTCGCCGAGCTTGTCCATCAGCTCCAGTTGGGTTTCCAAGTGGTCGATGTGGGATTCCTCATCGACGAGGATGGTCTCGAGAATCTTGGCGGTGGTGCTGTCCTGCTTTTCGCGGCACATGACGATGCCGGGCCGCAGCCGGTTGAGCACGTCGTTTTCCAGCGCCAGGTCGCTCTCGAACTGTTCGCGGATCGTCTGGCCGATGCGCAGGGAGCCGATGCGCTGATAGTTGGGCAGGCCGCCGAGTACCAGAATCCGGTCGGTGACCGTCTCGGCGTGGCGCATCTCCTCCATCGACTCTTCGCGGGTGTGGCCGGCCAGCTCGGTGAAGCCCCAGTTGTCCTGCATCTTCGCGTGCAGAAAATACTGGTTGATCGCGGTGAGTTCACTGGTGAGCTGGTCGTTGAGCAGTTTGAGAACCTCGGGGTCGCCTTGCATGATGACTCCTCTTGTAGGAAGAACCTCGCAGGCCGGCCGCGACGGACGGGTTCGCTCATCGCGGTGACGCGCCGAATTTCAATCTAGTGCAGGTGACCGGTTACGGCGCGGTGTTTACCCGTGTTTTGACACGACTATTCGGGACGCCGGCTCCCCTGCGCCCCGCTCAATCTGTAGGACTTAGGTTAGACTCTACTAATAAGGTTAGGCTAGACTACATCAGTATGAAGCTTGCTTCGCCCGGGCGCCGTGTCGGCACGTCGGGCTGTGGCATGGCCTACCGCAACGATCCGCATTCGCTGGTGCTGGCTCTGGACTACCGGGTCGACGACGTGGGTCGGACCTGGTCGCTGATCCAGCAGGACCACTCCCCGCTTCTCAACCTGGGCGCCCGCCATGCGGTGCTCTACACCTCGGAGTTCGAGCCGGACCGGGTGCTGGTCACGATCGGCCTGCGGCACCGGGTCTCGGTCAAGGAGTTGTTGCGCTCCCCCGCGGTATTCGAATGGTTCGACCGCTCCGGGGTCAACGATCTGCCCGCGATCTTCGCCGGCGAGGTCACCGAGAAGATCAACCTGACCCAGCCCGGCGATGAGCAGGACGGTTCGGAGGTGATCGTCGGCGCAGTTGCCACCGTTGCCGACCCCGCGGACCTGATGGCCGAGGTGCACGCCGCATTGGACCGGTTCGCCGGCGCGGGAGTGCGCAAAGTGTGGGTGTATCAAGCAGTCGACGACGGGCATGAGGTGATGACGCTGCTGGAAATCGACAGTGCGGCAAGTGCACAGCGATGGATCGACCACCCGGACGCCGCCGCGGAGTGGATGTCCGGCATCGGAATCGGTGGTTATCCCCGGCCCTTCGTCGGCAAGTTCGCCACCGCAATCGATCTGATGGCGCCCGCAGGCGACGGTCGGTAGGGGTATCGCGATGTACGTATGCCTGTGTGTCGGAGCCACCAATCAGATGGTGTCCGACGCCGTCGCCGCCGGAGCGTCGACGTCGAAAGAGGTTGCCGCGATGTGCGGCGCGGGCGGCGACTGCGGCCGGTGCCGCTGCACCGTTCGCGGCATCATCGAAGCCACCCTGGCCGCGACGCCCACTCCTGCCGACAACGGTGCGCTGCGGCACCTCGCGCTGGACATCAGCGCCGTCGGATCACACTGATCCGCTGCCTCGCCGCGCGGTGAATTCGGCCAGCGCGTCGGCGTTGGCTTGGCCACCCAAGAGTTCGGCGAAGAACGCATTCTCCCGCTCGACCGCAGCCAGCGTCTCGGCCCGCGTCGGCTCGACCATCGCGCTCTTGACCGCCATCAGGCTTGAAATAGGCCGGGATGCAAGAACTTCCGCATGCCGACGGGCCTCGCCCAGGAGTTCCTCCGGCTCGCAGACTGCGAAGACCAAGCCCATCCGCAGTGCCTCGTCGGCGGTGACCCACTCCGAGGACATCAGCAGCCAGGCGGCGTTCTGCCGTCCCATCAACTGCGGAAGCAGGTAGGACGAGGCGGCTTCGGGCGCCACCCCCAGGCTGGTGAACGGACACTTCAACCTGGCGGTCGATGACATGAACGCCAGGTCGGCGAAGCCCAGGATGGTCGTTCCGATCCCCAGGCCGAGACCGTTGACCGCGCAGATCAGCGGCTTCGGGAAACGCCCCAGCGCGCTGATCAGACCGCGGAAACCGTGCTTACCGGGCACGAAGTCCGGGTCGGTCACCATGGCCTGCATCTCGGCCAGGTCGGTGCCGGCGCTGAACGCCCGCCCCGCCCCGGTGATCAGCACCACCGCGACCTCGGGGTCGTCGGCCGCGGCAAGCAATGCCTCGGCGGTGGCGTCGTAGAGCGCCTCGTTGAACGCGTTAAGCGCCTCCGGGCGATTCAAGGTGCACGTCCGAACCCGGTTCTCGTCTTCGATCGTCAGGATCACCCGTGCAGCCTAAACGGCGGCCACCAACCCGCGACCGCGACGCTGCTCAGACCAGCTCGACTTCGTGACCCGCGGCAATGACCTGGCCGATGATGCCCGCCAAGCGCCGATAGGACTCATCGCGTCCGCTGGAGGCGCGAAACACCAGCCCGATCCGCCGGCCGGGCTGGGGTGGCGCGAAGTAAGCCAATTCCAGGCCGTTGCGCTCGGCCTCGACCGCCACCGCGGTCTGCGGAATCAACGTCACCCCCAGCCCACCGTTGACGCACTGGACCGCGGTGGCCAGCGATGCGGCGCGGGTGGTGGCCAACTCGGCCCGCACGCCCGCGTTACGGCAGATCTCCAGGGTCTGGTCCCGCAGGCAGTGACCCTCGTCGAGCAGCAGCAGCGGCAGGTCCGCCAGCGCAGTCGGCGGCACCCGACGCTTACCGGCCAGCGCATGGCCGGGCGGCAGCGCCAACACGAAATCCTCGTCATAAATGGGTATTTCGGTCAGCCCGGCGACGTCGGCCGGCAACGCCATCACGGCCGCGTCGACCGCGCCCTCCCGCAATCCGGTGAGCAGCCGTTCGGTCTGGTCCTCTATCACGCGCAAGTTGAGGTCGGGCAGTTGTTCGGACAGTGCGGCCAGCACGGCGGGCAGCACATACGGCGCCACCGTCGGGATCAGGCCGAGTCGCATGGCGCCCTGCAGCGGGTCGGCCACTCCGGCGGCGGCCGCCGAGAACTGCCCGGCCGCGTCCAGCACGGCGTGGGCATACGGGAGCAACTGCTGTCCTTCGGCGGTCAGGAAGACCCGCCGGGTGGAGCGCTCGATGAGTTGGACGCCCAAGCCGGCCTCCAACGACGACAAGGCCTGCGACAGTGTCGACTGGCTCAGGCCCAGCCCGGCCGCCGCCAAGCTGAAGTGGTGCTTCTCGGCCACGGCGGCGAATGCCCGCAGGCCCGCAAGTGTCGGCTGATAGCTTGCATCGGTCATGCCGATAATTATAGTGCGTGGTATCACCTTTTATTTTTAATTGCGATAAGGCACGATGGAGCGTGCGGGCGTCGAACGCGCCCCCAATGCGCAAATCTCATACACAAAGGAGTGACATGGCACTGCTGACCATCGGCGACCAGTTCCCGGCTTACAAGCTGACCGCCCTGATCCCGGGCGACCTGTCGAAGGTCGACGCGAAGGGGCCGGACGACTACTTCACCACCATCACCAGCGATGACTATGCCGGCAAGTGGCGCGTGGTGTTCTTCTGGCCCAAGGACTTCACCTTCATCTGCCCCACCGAGATCGCGGCGTTCGGCAAGCTGAACGACGAGTTCGCCGACCGCGACGCCCAGATCCTCGGCGCCTCGACCGACAACGAGTTCGTGCACTACCGGTGGCGCGAGCAGCACGAGGACCTCAAGACGCTGCCGTTCCCGATGCTGTCGGACCTCAAGCGTGAGCTGGCCGAGGCGACCGGCGTGCTCAACGCGGACGGCGTCGCCGACCGGGCCACCTTCATCATTGACCCGAACAACGAGATCCAGTTCGTGTCGGTGACCGCCGGTTCGGTGGGCCGCAACGTCGACGAGGTGCTCCGCGTGCTCGACGCGCTGCAGTCCGACGAGCTGTGCGCCTGCAACTGGAAGAAGGGCGAGGCCACCCTGAACGTCGGTGAGCTGCTCAAAGAATCCGTCTGATCGGAGTCGCATGAGCATCGAGAATCTCAAAGAAGCGATCCCGGAGTACGCCAAGGACCTCAAGCTCAACCTGGGTTCGATCGCCCGCACCACGGTCCTGAACGACGAGCAGCTCTGGGGCAGCCTGCTGGCCAGCGCGGCGGCCACTCGCAACGCCACGGTGCTGGCCGAGATCGGTGCCGAGGCCGCCGACAACCTGTCGGCGGAGGCCTACCAGGCCGCCCTGGGCGCCGCGTCGATCATGGGCATGAACAACGTGTTCTACCGTGGTCGGCACTTTCTGGACGGCAGCTACGACGACCTGCGGCCCGGGTTGCGGATGAACATCATCGGCAACCCGGGGGTCGACAAGGCCAACTTCGAGCTGTGGAGTTTCGCGGTCTCGGCGATCAACGGCTGCCAGGCGTGCGTTGCCTCGCACGAGCAGGTGGTGCGGGAGGCGGGCGTCAGCCGGGAGGCGGTGTTGGAGGCCCTCAAGGTCGCCTCGATCGTGGCGGGGGTGGCGCAGGCGGTCTTCGCCGCCGGCGCCGACCCCACCGCCTCGTAGGCGGTCCAGTCCCTATCGGCGCGCGCCGGGTGATGCCCGGCGCGCGCCGTAGACTTTGAGCCTGTGACGCTCAGCGATGCCGACCGTCGTCATCTGGCCCGCTGCGTCGAGTTGGCCAGCGAGGCGGCGGCACACGGCGACGACCCGTTCGGTTCACTGTTGGTCGACGCCGACGACACGGTGCTCTTCGAGGACCGCAACCGCGCCGGCGACGGCGATGCCACCCGTCACCCCGAGTTCGCCATCACCCAGTGGGCGGTGGCCAATCTCAGCCCGGCACAACGTGTCCGGACCACCGTCTACACCTCCGGTGAACATTGCGCCATGTGTGCGGCGGCCCATGCGTGGGTCGGATTGGGCCGGATCGTTTACGCGTCATCGGCGGCGCAACTGACCGACTGGCTGCGCGAGCTTCAGGTGCCGGCGGCCCCGGTGGCCCCGCTGCCGATCACCACAGTCGCTCCGCGCACGGTGGTCGACGGGCCGGCGCCGGAATTCGAAGCGGACTTGAAGGCGCTGTTTCGGGCCCGCTACCAGGACCGGTGACGCTCACTCTCTGGCAAGCCACGCCAGCCGGTCCAGGGTCACCGGATCCTCCTGCCCGTCGTAATAGCGGTCCAGCACCGTACGAAAGCCGCTGCAGCAGCACCGGCCGGTGTGGCCGCCACTCTCACAAGCCCGCCCGAACAACGTCATCGAGGAACGCAGCTTCATGTCGTCGGGCCAGCCCAGGATCTCCTCGATGGACCGGCCGCGCACCGCGGTGATCAGCCCCACGCACTCCTGCAATCGCGGCCCCAACACGGGGTGAGCCAGGTAGGCGCGCGCCTCCGCGGGCGACGCGATGCCGTAGCGCTGGGCCATCGCGCTGGCCCCCAAGCCGGCAAGCTGCGGAAAGACGAACCACATCCAGTGGCTGCGCTTGCGGCCGGCGCGCAGTTCGGCGACCACGGTGTCGTACACACCGGCCTGTGCGTCGACGAAACGCTGTAGCTCGAACGGGTCGGAGGTTCCGGCCATGCCATCAACCGTGGCACAGTTCGACGAGCGGCGGTGAAGGAGTCAGCGATGTCGGCGATGCAACGGCGGTTTCCCAGAATCCGTGATCTTGCTCCACTGATCCGTCTCCGCAGGCCACGGTCGAACCGCACCGCGCGGCGTCTGGAGAACGCGCTGACGGTCGAGGATCTGCGGCTGCTCGCCAAACGACGTACCCCGCGAGCCGCCTTTGACTACACCGATGGCGCCGCCGAAGACGAGATCTCGTTGGAAAGAGCCCGACAGGCCTTCCGCGACATCGAGTTTCATCCGGCCATCCTGCGCGACGTCTCATCCGTCGACACCAGCCGCGACGTGCTCGGCGCGCCGGTGGCGTTGCCTTTCGCGATCGCCCCGACCGGCTTCACCCGGCTGATGCACACCGCGGGAGAGCTGGCCGGCGCCCGCGCCGCCGAGGCTGCCGGCATCCCGTTCTCGCTGTCGACCCTGGGCACCGCCTCCATCGAAGACGTCGCGGCGGCCGCCCCCGGCGCCCGCCGCTGGTTTCAGCTGTACATGTGGCATGACCGCGACCGGTCGATGGCGCTGCTGCGTCGCGCCGCCGACGCCGGCTATGACACATTGCTGGCGACCGTCGACTGTCCGGTCGCCGGGGCGCGGCGCCGCGACTCCCGCAACGGCATGTCCATCCCGCCGGCGCTGACGCTGCGCACGGTGGCCGATGCCGCCGTGCATCCGGCCTGGTGGTTCGACCTGCTCAGCACCGAACCGCTGTCCTTCGCCTCGCTGGACCGGTGGTCGGGCACCGTCGCGCAGTACATGGACACCATGTTCGATCCAAGCCTGACCTTCGACGACTTGGCCTGGGTCAAGTCGCAATGGCCGGGCCGATTCGTCGTCAAGGGCATTCAGACCGTCGCCGATGCCCGCGCTGTGGTCGATCTCGGTGTCGACGGCATCGTGTTGTCCAACCACGGCGGCCGCCAGCTCGACCGGGCGCCAGTACCGTTTCAGCTGCTGCCCGACGTGGTCCGCGAGGTCGGATCCGACACCGAGATCCTGCTGGACACCGGGATCATGTCCGGCGCCGACATCGTCGCGGCGGTCGCGCTGGGCGCCCGGTGCACTCTGATCGGCCGGGCCTATCTCTACGGCCTGATGGCCGGCGGGCAAGCCGGCGTGCATCGCGCGATCGACATCCTCGCCGAGCAGATCCGGCGCACCATGCGGCTGCTCGGGGTCAGCGAGTTGGCCGAGCTGTCCCCGCAGCATGTCACCCAGCTGCAGCGACTGGTGCCGCGCCGGTAGCCGCCGCGCGCCGGCACGCCATGGCGGGTTTCCGCTGCGGTGAATCCGGGTATTCGCGCTGCTGTGACTACCCACAAGGAACTGGTACGCCGCCTACTGCGGCGTGCGGGTACCACCTACGCCCAGGAAGCCGGTATCCGGTTGCGCAACCAACCGATGCCACTGTTCCAGCTGCTGATGCTGTGCATGCTGGCCAGCAAGCCGATCGACGCCACGATCGCCGCCCGCGCGGCCCGCGAGCTGTTCAAGACCGGGTTGCGCACGCCGCACAAAATTCTCGAAGCGGATCGACAGACCCTGATCGATGCCATGGGCCGGGCCCACTACCGCCGCTACGACGAGAGCTCCGCCACCATGCTGGTCGAATTGGCCGAGGCGGTGCAAGAGGACTACGGCGGTGACCTCCGCCTGCTGGCCGAACGCAGCGGACGCGATATCGCGGTGGCCACCGAGGCACTGAAGGCATTCAAGGGAATCGGTGATGTCGGCGCGAGCATCTTTCTCCGCGAAGTCCAGGACGTCTGGCCCTGGGCCCGTTCCACGTTCGACGACCGCGCGTTGGATGCCGCGCGCGACCTCGGGTTGCCCAGTGACGCAGACCAACTCGGTGCACTGTCGCAGGGACGCAATGCCGAACTCGCTGCGGCACTGGTGCGCTACTCCGCCGACGCCGGTGTCCGCGAGCGTCTGACCGAATGACGAGCAGAGGAAAGCACGTGTCTACATCGGCCACGTTCGTGATCGTCGGTGCCGGTCTGGCCGGAGCCAAGGCCGCCGAAGCCCTCCTCGACAAGAACTTCGACGGAACTATCGTGCTTGTCGGGGAGGAGCAACAGCTGCCCTACGAGCGGCCTCCACTGTCCAAGGAATTCCTTGCGGGTAAGAAGACCCTCGACGACTTCACCGTGAAACCCCGGGCCTGGTACCGCGAACACGAGATCGACCTGCGGCTGGGCGCCCGCGTCGCCGGCGTGGATCCGTCCGGTCACAGCATCGCGCTGGCCGACGGCTCCAGCCTCGGCTACGACAAACTGTTGCTGGCGACGGGTTCGCGGTCTCGTCGGATACCCCTGCCGGGAGCCGACGCCTCCGGCGTGCACTATCTGCGGACGGTTGAGGACGCGTCGGCGCTGGATTCGGCGCTGGCCAGCGGTGATTCGCTGGCGGTGGTGGGTGGGGGCTGGATCGGTATGGAGGTGGCCGCCGCCGCACGCCAGCGCAACCTCGAGGTCACCGTGGTCGAAAGCGCCGCACTGCCGCTGCTGGCCGGCCTCGGCGCGGAGAACGCCGCGGTCTTCGCCGACCTGCACCGCAAGCACGGGGTGGACCTGCGCACCGGGTCGACGGTCGCCGAGGTCACCACTGCCGGCGGTGCCGCCGCCGGTCTGCGGTTGGGCGACGGCTCGCAGGTCCGCGCGGACGCGGTGCTCGTCGCGGTCGGCGCCCAACCCAACATCGAATTGGCGCGCGACGCCGGCCTTGCCACCGATGACGGCGGCGTGCTCGTAGACGCCGGCCTGCGCAGCAGCGACCCCGACATCTACGCCGTCGGCGACATCGCAGCCGCACAGCATCGGCTGTTCGGTACCCGGATCCGCACCGAACACTGGGCCAACGCCCTCAAGCAGCCGGCGGTCGCGGCGTCGGGCATGCTCGGGGAAGCAGCCGAATACACTGATTTGCCTTACTTTTTCACCGACCAGTATGACCTCGGCATGGAGTATGTCGGCTACGCGCCGCACTACGCTCGCGTCGTGTTTCGTGGTGAACCCGCCGGCCGCGAATACACCAGCTTCTGGCTCGATGACGACAATCGAGTGCTCGCCGGGATGAACGTCAATATCTGGGAGGGCCTCGACGACATCAAGGCCCTGATCAGCGCACGCACCCCGGTCAATCCGGACCGGCTGGCCGATGCCCGGGTATCGCTGGGCGAACTGTCGGGTTAGGCGCCGAGATCTAACGCAGCGTCGCAGTGCCGTCTTCGTGCACGTCGACCGCGACACCCGCAATGTCTTCGCGCACCGTCGATTCGGCGGCCGCCGGGTCCCGTATCACCGCCAGGGTCCGCGACCCGTCGGGCGTGCGGACCGCCAAGAATGCCTGCAGGGGGCGCCCGTCGCGATCGAACGGTGTGGTCCAGGACTCCACCTCACCGGTTCCCTGCCACTGCACCACCGAAAGCCGGGTGGCCTGCGCATCCACCTCGGGTTGCACGTCCTCCCAACGGAATCCGTCCGGCGGCGGCTGGGTTCCGTACACGCCGAAACTGTGCTTGGTCAGGTAGCCGCCGTTGGCGGTGATCAGGCCGCGCCGCCCGGGATTGGCCACCAGAAGTTCGGCCAGGGTGGCGATCGAATGCATCACGTAGTTGTTCCACGGGCCACCGGCGAAGGTGAGCCCGCCGGTCACGGTCAGCGGCCGGCCCGGGTCATCGATGGGAAGTCCGAGTTCGGAGGCCGCAACCTGCACCGCAGAGGGGAAGCACGAGTACAGGTCGACGTAATCGATCTCGCTGATGCCGGCGCCGGCCAGCTCCAAGGCCCGGGCCCCCGCGATCCGGATCGCCGGCGATCGGTGCAGTTCGGCGCGGTTGGCAATGGCGTAGGTGTCATGGGCGTCGGCACCGGCCTGGGGGAACACCCAGTTCTCGGTTGGGATCCGCAGCTCGGTGGCGGTCTGAACCGAGGTCAGCACCAGCGCGGCCGCCTGGTCCACCATGTTGTTGGAGTTCATCAACTTGGTGTAGGGCCAGCTGATCATCCGGTTCTTCGGGCCCGGCTGCCAGATCTCCTCGGCGCCGACGGGTTGCCGGATCCACGCGTGCGGGTTGTCGACGGCGACCGCATTGAACCGAGACCACAGTTCACCGATGCGCCGGCGATGGTCTTCGACCTTCTCCCCCGCGGCGATGCGCAACGCCTGCTCGAACAATGGGTAGACGTAGGCGGGCCGGTCCAATCCGATGCGCTCTTCGGCCGGGCCGACCATCGGCACATCTTCGCCCTCGCACTCGGCCATCGGGACCGTGTCGTCCTGCTGCGTCCAGACCAGTTTGCCGCCGGCACGCCGCAGCCTGGTCCGGGTGCGCCACGTCTCGCCGCCGGCCACCAGCACCACACCGGCCCGGCCGTCGCGGATATCCAGGCAGGCTTGATTCACCAGGGACTGCGGCACGTTGCCGCCCACCGGGCTGTACCGGGTGGCGAAGCGCTGCGCACCGATCCGCTGTCCGAGCAGCGCGCCCGGATCGCGGTAGCGCGCCGAGAGCAGGTTCACCACCCGAATCGAGTCGACGGCGCGCAGCACCCGGTCGTGGGCGGCATTGCGTGCCGCGACCACCATCAGATCGACGGGTTCTATCACGTCGGTGTCGTCGCGGTGGTTGACCTGGCCATAGCCGATCAGTACCGGTGTCCGGGGGTCGACAGGCATGGACGTCAGACTAATCCGCGGGTTTCGGCGAACAGCACGCCGTCGGCGATCAACCGGTCGGTCTCACCGTCATCGAGTCCGAGCACCGAGCGGCAGATCTCCCGGGTGTCCTGGCCGGGCAGCGGCGCGGGTCGCTGCGGCGCCACCGGGATGTTGCGGAACGGGGCGGGGCCGGTTTCGGCCGGCAGCGGGTGCTCGATCAGCGGGTGGGTCATGGCCGCGAACACCGCACGGTGCGCCAGCTGGGGGTCGTCGGCGACGTCGGGTGGCCGGCACATCGGCGCGGCGGGCACACCGCTGCCCTGCAGCAGTTCACCCACCTCGAAGTGGGTACGGACCGCGGTGTGGCGGCCCAGCTCTGCGGCCAGCTCCGCACGGTGGGCGACGCGGTCCGCGCCGGCGCTGAAACGTGGCTCGGCTGCCAGCCCGTCATCGCCGAAAGCTGCAGCGACAGCGCGCATATCGGCGTCGGTGCGGATCGAGATCACGCACCACTCATCATCGCCGCCGCACGGGCAGACCAGATCCACCGCGGTGTCCGGCTGGACAGAAGAGCCCGCGGCTCGGGCGACATAGCTGGTGTCGAGTTGGTTGACGGCAGTCTCGGCCTGCGAAACGTGAACGTGACTGCCGGCAGCGGTTCGCCGGCCCCCGATCAGCGCGGCCAGCGCCCCGATCGCGGCGACCCGCGCAACCACATGGTCGGGGAAGACCGTGGTCGCGTCGTAGAACGGATGGCGCTCGGTGTCTCCTGGATCCTCAGGGGCCGTCCACAGCGCGGTGACCCCGGTAGTGGCGCGTACCAGCGGGCCATACCCCATCCGGTCGCTCCACGGTCCCCTCTCACCGAAGGCGCTGCTCTCGGCGAGGACGACCCGCGGGTTGATCTTCCGTAGCACATCGTAGGAAAATCCCAGGGCGGCAAGCGTTCCCGGCTTGAAGTTGGCGAACACCGCGTCCGCCGCGCCGACCAGGCGAGCGAAAATGTCCTTGCCGGCCGGGCTGCGGAGATCCAGGCCGAATCCGGAGTTGTTGCGGTGCGTCCAGGCGAACGACTCGCTCATCGCCGACCCGGGGCGGGCCTGCCGCAGCCCGTCCGGGTAGGCCGCACTCTCCACCTTGATGATCTCGGCGCCCAGATCGCCGAACAGCCGGCTGGCCTCCCCGCCGGCGACGATGACGCCCAGGTCGACGATCCGCAGGCCCTCGAAGGGGCGGTCGCCGACCGCGCCGCGCAACGGCTGCTCGGTCAACGGCTCGGCCAGCCATCCGGTGTCCGCCTCGCCGGGAGCCGGAGCCGGAGTCCGAAAGCCGGCTCGATGGTCATCGACCACGTAGTAGCCGGTCGGGATCACCGCGGGCAGCCCCGGGGCCAGGTCGGTGCGGGTGGCGGCCTCCGCGGCCACGAAGTGTTCCGCGGCCAGCACCTGCGCCGGATCGCCGACCGCGGCGATGGGCACCCCGCGGGATTGCCCGGCGGTGACCAGATCCGCCATGTCCTGGTCGGCGAACAGTTCGCGTATCAGGGCACTGATCTGCGGCCAGACGGCGAACCGCTCGCCGATCACACCGAACTTGGGGTCGGCGTATTCGGCCGGCTCCCCCAGCCAGCTCCACAGTGCGCGCCACTGGCGCGGGGACATCACGCAGAGCCGGACGTAGCCGTCGCGGCACGCGTAGATCGGGTAGGCGTCCTGGTTGCGGGGCCGCCCGCGCCACCGGGTCGACGCGCGTTGGGCCGCCGCGACCTGGCCGTGCGCGCCGAATATCGGGTCGAGCACAGTGACCACCGCGTCGAACCGGGAGAAGTCGATGTAATCCCCGCTTCCGCAGCGCAACCGGTTGTAATAGGCGACCAGCACCGCCCAGGCGGCCTGAACCGCCGCGGTCGCCGAGGCGATCCCGTCCGGCGGCAGAACCGGGGTCCCGGTGGTGGGGCCCGACCGGGACAGCGCGCCGGAGAGTGCGTAGAGCACCGCGTCGGTGGCCCGCCACTGCGAGCGCGGTCCGCTGGCCCCGAAGTCGGTGACCGACATCGTCACCAGGTGAGCGAACCGGTCGGCCAGCTCACCACAGGAGGTCCCGAAGTCGGCGGCGCGTCCCGGCAGGCCGCTGTCCACCACAATGTCGGCGGTGCCCGCCAACTCATCGAAGCGGCGACGGTCCCGCTCGTCGGTGGGGTCCAGGGTGACGCTGCGCTTGTTCGCGTTGTGCAGCGCGAACGAGATGCTCACACCACCCAGCAGCGGGGCCGCGCCGCGCGCCGGGCTGCCCCCGGGGGGTTCCACCTTGAGCACGTCGGCTCCCAGGTCGGCGAGCAACCGGGTGACCGCGTCGGCGTCGCCGTCGGCCAAATCGAGCACACGAACCGATTTCAGCAGCACGCAGTCAGGGTAATGAATCGGTTGCCGCGTTCGGAGTTGGGCGTGACAATGGCAAAGGTGAGTGCAGCCAACGCGACTCCGTCAACGCCCACACTCTCCGACGATGAACTGGCCCGCCTCGATGCCTACTGGCGGGCCGCCAATTACCTCTCCGTAGGTCAGATCTATCTGCTGGACAACCCGCTGCTGGCCGAACCGTTACGGGCCGAGCACGTCAAACCACGACTGCTGGGGCACTGGGGCACCACGCCGGGACTGAACCTGCTCTACCTGCACCTGAACCGGATCATCCGCGAGCGCGATGCGGACGTCATCTTCGTCACCGGACCCGGCCACGGAGGCCCGGCACTGGTAGCCAACGCTTATCTCGAGGGCACCTACAGCGAGGTGTACACGGGCATCGGCGAGAACGCCGATGGGCTGCGGAAGTTGTTCCGGCAGTTCTCTTTTCCCGGCGGGATCCCCAGCCACGTGGCAGCCGAAACGCCGGGCTCCATCCATGAGGGCGGCGAGCTCGGTTACGCACTGGTGCACGCCTTCGGTGCGGCCTTCGACAACCCGGAACTCGTGGTCGCATGCGTCATCGGGGACGGCGAGGCCGAGACCGGACCACTGGCGGCAAGCTGGCACTCGAACAAGTTCCTCAACCCCGCCGTGGACGGCGCGGTCCTACCTATCCTGCATCTCAACGGCTACAAGATCGCCAATCCCACTGTGCTGGCACGTATTCCGCAGACGGAACTGGAGTCGCTGCTGCGCGGTTACGGTTACCGGCCGATCACCGTCGCCGGCGACGATCCCGCCGTCGTCCACCAGCTGCTCGCGGCCGCCCTCGATGACGCGTTCGACGACATCGCGGCGATCCGGCGAGCCGCACGGACCGACGGCTCGACGATGCGGCCGGTGTGGCCGATGATCGTGCTGCGCACCCCCAAGGGCTGGACCGGCCCGTCAGTGGTGGACGGCGTACAGGTGGAGGGGACCTGGCGCGCCCATCAAGTGCCGCTCGCGCAGACCCGCACCGACCCCGAGCACCGCCGTCAATTGGAAGAATGGTTACGCAGCTACCGCCCGGCGGAACTGTTCGACTCCTGCGGCCGGCTGCGCCCGGAACTGTCGGCGTTGGCTCCCAGCGGCGAGCGCCGAATGAGCGCCAACCCGCATGCCAACGGCGGACTGTTGCTCCGCGATCTGGACCTGCCTGATTTCCGCGACTATGCGGTGCCGGTGACCCGGCCCGGCACCGAAATGCACGAGGCCACTCGGGTACTCGGCACGTTCCTGCGCGATGTCATCGATCGCAACCGTGACCGGTTCCGGGTGATGGGTCCCGACGAGACCGCCTCCAACCGGCTCTCGGCGGTCTTCGAGAAGACCGACCGGGTCTGGTTGTCGCAGACCGTCCCCGGTGACGATCACCTGGCCCCCGACGGCCGGGTCCTCGAAGTGCTGTCCGAACACCTGTGCCAGGGCTGGCTGGAGGGCTATCTGCTGACCGGCCGGCACGGGCTGTTCAACTGCTACGAAGCATTCGTGCACATCGTCGACTCGATGTTCAACCAGCACGCCAAATGGCTGGCCGTCAGCCGCGAACTCCCGTGGCGACGGCCGATCGCCTCGCTGAACTATCTGCTGACCTCCCATGTCTGGCGTCAAGACCACAACGGGGCCTCGCACCAGGATCCGGGGTTCATCGATCTGGTGGCCAACAAGCGGCCGGAGGTAGTGCGGGTCTACCTGCCGCCGGATGGCAACACGCTGCTGTCGGTAGCCGATCATTGCCTGCGTAGCCGCAATTACGTCAACGTGATCGTTGCCGGAAAGCAGCCGGCTCTGGCCTATCTGGACATGCCCGCGGCGGTGGCGCACTGCACCCGTGGCCTGGGAATCTGGGACTGGGCCGGCACCACCAGCGGTGAGCCGGACGTGGTGCTCGCCTGCGCGGGGGATATTCCGACGCTGGAAACACTGGCCGCCGCCGACATTCTGCGCGACGAACTTCCCGACCTCGGCGTGCGCGTGGTGAACGTCGTGGACATCATGCGCCTGCAACCGGCCACCGAACATCCGCACGGGTTGCCGGACAACGAATTCGACGCGCTGTTCACCCGCGACAAGCCAGTGATCTTCGCCTATCACGGCTACCCCTGGCTGATCCACCGGCTCACCTACTCGCGGGCCAACCACGACCAGATGCATGTGCGCGGTTACCGCGAACGCGGCACCACGACGACGCCGTTCGACATGGTGATGCTCAACGACCTGGATCGGTTCCACCTGGTGATGGACGTGATCGACCGGGTGCCGCGACTGGGCGGTCGCCACGCGGTGCTGCGCCAACGGATGGTCGATGCCCGACTGGCCGCGCGGCTCTACACCCGCGAGCACGGGGAGGACGATCCCCGGATCACCAACTGGACCTGGCGATCGGGCGCAGACCGCAACGGGGGCGAGATAAGGTGACGGCCATGACTGCTCACCCCTCACCGGTCCGGATGCCCCGCAAGGCGATGTCGTTGCTGCTCGGCGCCCTTGTCGCGTCGGCCACCGTCGCCGGTGCCGGGTCGGCTGGCGCTACGCCGGACCTCACCAAAGTGCCGGTCCGCTACGACCTCACCGGCACCGGGGTCGCCAGTTACATCACCTACCAAGGCCAGAACGGTCAGGCGCACGCCACCAACGCCCCGCTGCCGTGGTCCATTCAGCTGACCGGTTCGATGACGAACGCGGCGAGCCCGGCGTCCTACTCACTGAGCGCTCAGAGCGCGGGTCCCGGCGCCTTGACCTGCACGGTCACCGTCAACGGCAAGGTGGTCAGCCAGAACACCGCCACCGGCGACCCGGCGCGGGTGCTGTGCGAGACCCACGGCCCCAGGTAAGCCGGCGGTAGGCGGCCCGAAACGAGGCGAGGCGTCTGCTCGTCGCCGCGGGTAGAATTCGCGACAATGTCTGGTCACGAGTTCGCGGTGCCCTGGGGGCGGCACCCGTTGGTGTCGCAACTCTCGGCGCTGAACCACTTCCGCGCCTTCGTCGACGTCGCCGTCGTCGTGGTGGTGCTGGCGCTCGCCAACTTGATCGCACACTTCACCACCCCGTGGGCCGCGGTCGCCACCGTCCCGGCCACCGCTATCGGCTTGATCGCCCTGGTCCGCTATAACGGGCTGAGCTGGAGCGAGCTCGGCCTCGGCCGCGCGCACTGGAAAGCCGGGTTCGGCTACGCGCTGGCCGCGGTGTTGGTCGTGGTGTCGGTCATCGCGATCGGCGTGCTGTTGCCCGCGACGCGGCCGATGTTCTTGAACAACCACTACGCCACGGTGTCCGGTGCGCTGGTGGCATCGATGGTCGTCATCCCGCTGCAGACGGTCATCCCCGAGGAGTTGGCGTTCCGCGGGGCGCTGCACGGCGCGCTGCACCGGGCCTGGGGGTTTCGGGGGGTGGCCGCGGCTGGCTCCCTGCTGTTCGGACTGTGGCATGTCGCCACGTCCCTCGGTCTGACCAGCAGCAATGTCGGTTTCACCCGAGTATTCGGGGGCGGGTTCTTCGGCATGCTGGCCGGTGTGACGCTCGCGGTGCTGGCCACCGGAGCGGCGGGCTTCGTGTTCAGCTGGTTGCGGCGACGCAGCGGCAGCCTGATCGCGCCCATCGCGCTGCACTGGTCACTCAACGGCGTCGGCGCGCTGGCCGCCGCGCTGGTGTGGCAGGTGTCTGCCTGAGCGGCCCGGCTCACACCAGCAGCACGGCTGCACCTGCAATACGGCCCGCACCCAGATCCGCCAAGGCCCGGTCGGCGTCACCCAGCGAGTACACCGGCGTGGTCACGTCGATGTGGTGCGCCGCGGCGAAGTCGAGAAAGGCGCGGGCATCGGCGCGCGTGTTGGACGTGACCGACCGGATCTGGCGCTCACGGAACAGGTGACGCTGGTAGTTCAGCGGTGGGATGTCGC
Organism: Mycolicibacter heraklionensis; assembly: GCF_019645815.1. Taxonomy (NCBI): domain Bacteria; kingdom Bacillati; phylum Actinomycetota; class Actinomycetes; order Mycobacteriales; family Mycobacteriaceae; genus Mycobacterium; species Mycobacterium heraklionense. The sequence goes on along the minus strand of NZ_CP080997.1, from coordinate 2,386,764 downwards.
TGAGATGGATGCCGGCAATCGCCAGTGTGCCGCCGGCGTCCAGTGCCTGACAAGCGGGCAACACCAGCTCGCCGACCGGAGCGAACAGGATCGCGGAGTCCAGCGGCACCGGTGGCGGATCGGCGGCGCCCTGGGCCGAGGCGACGCCCAGCTCCAGCGCCAGTTCCCGTGCCCGTTCGCCGCGGGTCATCACGTGTACCTCGGCACCGCGGGCGAGCGCGACCTGCGCGGTGATGTGCGCGCTGCCCCCGAAGCCGTAGATCCCCAGCCGCCCACCCGGCGGCAGCTCCGCGCGCTGCAACGAGCGGTAGCCGATGATGCCCGCGCACAGCAGGGGCGCCAATTCGGTGTCGCTGTAGCCACTGGGCAGGTGGTGGGCGAAAGCCGCCGGGACCGTGGCGAATTCGGCATAGCCGCCGTCGTCATCCCAGCCGGTGTAGCGCGACTGCGGGCACAGGTTCTCGTCACCTCGTCGGCAGTAACGGCACGAGCCGCAGGTGTGCCGTAACCAGGCGATTCCGACCCGGTCGCCCACCGCGAAGTCGTCACCGGCGTCGGCGCCGACCTCGACCACTTCACCGACCACCTCGTGGCCGGGGATCACACCGGGCCGGTGCACCGGAAGGTCACCTTCGGCGACGTGCAGGTCGGTACGGCACACGCCGCAGGCATGCACGGCCAGCAGCAGTTCCGACGGCTGGGGTCGCGGCACCGCGGTGCTGACCCGCTCAAGTGGTCGGCTGGCTATCGGGCCGGGCCGTTGGACGCGCCATCCCGACATCGACACACCGGCCACCTGCGACGCCATAGACCTATGGTGCGCGTTCTGGGGCGCTGTGGCTACCTTCGGCGAATCAGGCCGACGACCCACAGCAGGACGATAGCCCCGCCCAGGGAGACGAAGAAGGTGAACCATCTGCGGCCGTGCTCGACGTCGACACCGAACCAGCCGAGCAGCATGCCGCCAATGAACCCGCCGATCACACCGATCACGATGTTGAGCAGGATGCCCGAGCCGCCGCGCTTCATGATGCGGTTCGCCAACCAGCCGGCGATGCCGCCGATCAGTATGTACGCCAGCCAGCTGACCGACGTCGGGGTGGACAGTGCAGCGGCGAGATAGCTTCCGGCCATGGGCGTGATCAGCGGGGTTACGCGGCGGGTGCCGGGGCCGGAGCAGGGGCGGGCGCCGGTGCAGGTGCCGGCGCCGGGGCGGGCGCCGGGATTCCCGGAATGCCCGGTGCCGGCGCGGGTGCCGCTTCAGCGGGGGGTGGCCCCAACGGCCTGATGGATTCGGCGAGCGCGATGGCCGCGCCGGTGTCCACCGGGTTGTTGGCGGTGCCCAGCCACACCACGAACCAACGCTCGGTCTGCGGACCAGTCCCGCTGGCCGGCGGCACGCCGATCACGCCGCTCCAGATCTGGCCGACCGGCTTGGCCGGGTCGGTGAACTTGACCTCGTAGTACGACGCGCTACCGGTCAGGCCGCCCCCGTTGAGGGGAGCGTTCACCTGGTTGGCACGGGTTCCGGGGTAGGGCATGAAGAATTCGCCCATGTCGGATCCGAGGCGCGTGGCGGCCTTGGCGTTGTCGGTCTCGGCGCTGGCGTAGAGCCGCTGGTCGAGCTTGCCGAGCACGATCCTGGTGTCGTTGGCCACCGGTGCCGGTTGTCCCGGCAGCATCGGCTCACCGGTCTTCTTGCTCAACAGTGACGAACCGTATTCGAGGTGACTGGTGTCGGACTGCACCCAGCCGGCCGGCAGCACGAAGCTGAACCCGCCGGCGACGTCATCGACACGGCCCACCTCGGGTGCGACGGGCTCGCCGGCCGGAGCCGGGGCGTTCGCGTCGGGCGGCGGAGCGTCGGCGCTGGCCGGCGGCGCGGGCGGCGGTGGTGGCACCGGGTCCGCGTACACCGGCGCCGCAACGGCGAATGCCAACGCGCCGGCGACCGCGGTCGCGGCCATCGCTCGAATGCCCCTTGAGGTCAGGTCCACCTGCTTCATGGCAGAAAAACCTACCGTGTTGCCATCGGTACGCAAGTTACGCCGTGCCGGGGTGTGTCGCGCGCAGCGTGACTTCCTGGGCTTTGGCCCCGAACCACACCGTCTCCCCCGGCGCCAGGCGCAGCTCCGCCGCCGCGTCTGCGGTGATGTCTGCGGCCAGTCCGGGCGCCCCGTCCGGCTGGTCCACACCGCGCACCGCCACCGTGCTGCCGCGGACATCGAGCTCGGCCACGACCACCTCGACGAGATTGCGGGGACTGCTGCCCGGCCGCGGTCGCTCCCGGTAGACCGCCACCGCCTGCGGTGTGCTGACCGCGACCGCCGGCTGGCCCGGTTCCAAGCCCTCGTCGGCGATGCCGTGCCACTGGTCCCCCCACCCGGTGCGCAGCACGCCGGCAGCATCAAGCACGCCGGCGACCAGATTGAGCCCCGCGATCTGCGCTCCGAAACGACTCCGTGGTGCGGCCAATACATCTGCGGTGCGGCCGATTTCGGCGACCTGACCGGATTCCAGGACCAGCACCCGATCCGCCAGCGCAAATACGTCGAGCAGATCGTGGGTGACCAGCACGGTGGTGCGACCGGCGGCACTGAGCACGTCGCGCAGCACCGTGCGCACGGCGGACGCCGCGCCGACGTCGAGCCCGGCCAGCGGCTCGTCGAGTAACAGCACCTCCGGTTCGGCGGCCAGGGCGCGCGCGATAGCGACCCGCTGGGCCTGTCCGCCGGAGAGCCGCCGCGGCCGGCGCTCGGCCAGCCCTTCGGCGTCGACCGCCCGCAGCCACGGCTCCGCGACGGCTCGAGCATGCATTCGGCGCAGGTCCCAGCGACGCCGCCGGCGATGCGCCCCGAACGCCACATTGGCCGCCACACTCAGGTGCGGGAACAGCAGCGGATCTTGCAGCAGCAGACCCACCCGGCGGTCACAGGTGGCGACCTGCACGCCGGATCGGGTGTCGGTCAGCACCCGATCCCCCGCCCGCACCAACCCGTCGTCGGGCCGCAGCACGCCGGCTATCACGTGAAGCAATGTGGACTTCCCGGCGCCGTTAGGCCCCAGGACCGCCAGCACTTCGCCCGGCGCGACGTTCAGCCGCACGTCCAGGCCACGCTCGGCGACCACCGCCCGCAACGTGAGTCCGCCGGCTTCAGCGCTCATCCGATGCTGCCCAGCCGTCGGGCACCCAAGACGAGCACCACCACCGCGGCAACCGCCACCAACAACAGTGACATCGCGGCCGCGGCGTCGGCGTCCGACACCCGCTGCAGGTAGATGGCCAGCGGCAGCGTGCGGGTGACGCCCTCGCGGGAGCCGGCGAAGGTCAGCGTCGCCCCGAATTCGCCGAGGGAGCGCGCGAATGCCAGAACCGCTCCGGAGATCAGGCCGGGGGTCAACAGCGGCAGCGTGACCCGCCACCACACCGCGCTGGGTCCGGCTCCCAGTGTGGCCGCCACCACCTCGTAGTCGGCACCTGCGGTCCGGGCCGCGCCCTCCAGGGCGATCACCAGAAACGGCAGCGACACGAACGTCTGCGCCAGCACCACCGCGGTGGTGGTGAACGCGATATGGATTCCGGCGGCGTCCAGATAGCGTCCCAGCAGCCCGAGCCGGCCGAACGCATAGAGCAACGCAATCCCGCCCACCACCGGTGGCAGTACCAGCGGCAACAGCACCAGAGGCCGCAGCAGGCGCACCACCCGCGCCTGACTGCGCGCCAGGACCAGCGCCATCGGCACACCGAGCAATACACACAGCACGGTGCTGGCGGCGGCGGTACGCACGCTCAGTTGCAGCGCCGTGGTGGCGGAGGGACTGCTGATCAACGACCAGAAGTGCGGCCAGTCGACTTTGGCTGCGATCCCCACCAGCGGCAGCACCACGAACGCAGCGCCGATCGCGGCGGGCACATAGACCCAGCCCGGCAAGTCATCAGGCCGGCCGACCACGGCCGATCAGGGCTTACCGAAACCGGCCGCGTGCAGCACCTTCTGCCCCGCCTCGCCGGTGACCAGGTCGACGAACGCGCGGGCCGGCCCGGGCGACGGCGCTTCCCGCAGCAGCGCGATCGGGTAGGTGTTGACCGCGCCGGCGGCCTCGGGGAATTCGATGGTGGCCACCTTGTCGCCGGCGTGCAGCGCATCGGTGCGGTAGACGACGCCGGCGTCGGCCTGGCCGGTGGTGACCTTGTTGAGGACGTCGGTGACGTCAGGCTCCTCGCTGACCGGTTTGACCGCGACTCCGGTTGCTTGCTCCACCTTGTGGGTCGCCGCGCCGCACGGGACCGGCGATTGGCACACCACGACGGCGAGACCGGGCACAGCCAGGTCGGCGAAGGACCGCACCCGGTGCGGGTTGCCGGGTGCCGTCACGATCACCAGCGTGTTGGTGGCAAACGGCACCGCCGCGTCGTCCAGCAGACCGGCCTGGACGACCTTGTCCATCTGGGTGGTGTTGGCCGAGGCGAAGACGTCGGCGCGAGCACCCTGGGTCAGCTGGGTGGCCAGGTCCGATGATCCGGCGAAGTTGAAGGCCACCGCCACGCCGGGATTGTCGGTCTTGAACTGCTCGGCGATCTCGGTGAACGCCGGCTGCAGCGATGCCGCGGCGAACACTGTGATCGACGGCGTCGCCGGCTCTGAGCTACAGCCGGTCAGTCCCGCCGCCAGCATGACCCCCACCAACCCGCAGACCGCCTGGGTACGCGCCATGGCTGGCAGCCTAGCGCGCACCCCGGACTGTGGCCGGATCGTGTCTGTGCCGAGTTCCGCCCCATCCCCGCAAACCGGCTACCGTCCAGTAACATAGCCCGCAACACGAGGAGGATCTACCGATGGATGTGCTGGTCACCGGTGGTGACACCGAATTGGGTCGCACCGTTGCCGAAGGTTTCAGCGAGGCTGGCCACAAGGTGACGCTCGCCGGTTTGCGCGGACCCGAACTCGAGGTCGCCGCCAAAGAACTCGACGCCAACGCGGTTGTCTGCGACAACACCGACCCGGCCAGCATGCTGGCTGCCCGCGGACTGTTTCCGCACCACCTCGACACCATCGTCAATGTCCCGGCACCGCGCTGGCAGGGCGGCGACCCTCGCGGCTATTCCCTGGCCGACCAGGCCAACGCCTGGCGCAGCGCACTCGACGCCACGGTGCTCTCGGCAGTGTTGACCGTCGGGACCGTCGGCGACCACCTGCGCTCGGGCGGCTCGATCATCTCGGTGCTGCCGGAGAACCCCCGCGACGGCGGTGCCGAGGCAGCAGTCAAGGCCGCATTGTCGAACTGGACCGCCGGGCAGGCCACCACGTTCGGCACCCGCGGGATCACCGTCAATGTGGTAGCCGCCGGCGACGGCGCCCGCCCGGGCTACGACGGGCTGACCCACGTGCCGCCCACCGGGGCCGCTGAAATCGCCCGTCTCGCAGTGTTTTTGACCTCGCCGGCGTCCCGGCACATCACCGGCCAGACGCTGCACGTCGGCCACGGGGCGCTGGCCTGCTTTAGCTGACTGTGACGGGAGTGGCTAATCCCACAACCAGCGGATGCGGTGACCGCCTTTTAGGTCGACTAGCGTATTGGGGGAACGCAGTCACCGTCGAGGAGCAACCGGATTCCCATGAGCGCCCAGCCTGAAGTCACTGCGCAGCAGAGCCGACGACACCAGGTCGTCATCATCGGCTCGGGGTTCGGTGGGTTGACAGCGGCCAAGAAGCTCAAGCGGGCCAACGTCGACGTCAAGTTGATCGCCCGCACCACCCATCACCTGTTCCAGCCCCTGCTCTACCAGGTTGCGACCGGAATCCTCTCCGAGGGCGAGATCGCGCCGTGCACCCGCGTCGTGCTGCGCAGGCAGCGCAACGCCCAGGTGCTGCTCGGCGATGTCACACGCATCGACCTGGCCGGCAAGTTCGTCACCTCCGAGGTGCTCGGCCACACTTACGACACCCCGTTCGACAGCCTGATCATCGCGGCCGGCGCGGGGCAGTCCTACTTCGGAAATGACCAGTTTGCCGAGTTCGCGCCCGGCATGAAGACCATCGACGACGCCCTGGAGCTGCGCGGCCGCATCCTGAGCGCCTTCGAGCAGGCCGAGCGGTCCAGCGACCCCGAACGGCGCGCGAAGCTGCTGACGTTCACCGTCGTGGGTGCCGGACCGACCGGCGTCGAGATGGCCGGTCAGATCGCCGAACTGGCCCACCACACCCTCAAGGGCTCATTCCGCCACATCGACTCCACCCAGGCGCGGGTGATCCTGCTCGACGCCGCCCCGGCCGTGCTGCCCCCGATGGGCGAGAAGCTGGGCCGCAAAGCAGCCGAGCGCCTGCTGAAGATGGGCGTCGAGATCCAGCTGGGCGCCATGGTCACCGATGTCGATCGCAACGGACTGACCGTCAAGGACGCCGACGGAACCATCCGGCGAATCGAATCCCAGTGCAAGGTGTGGTCCGCCGGTGTCTCGGCCAGCCCGCTGGGCCGCGACCTTGCCGAACAGTCTCCGGTCGAACTCGACCGTGCCGGACGAGTCAAGGTGCTGCCGGACCTGTCGGTGCCGGAGAACCCGAACGTCTTCGTCATCGGCGACATGGCGGCCGTGGACGGTGTCCCCGGCATGGCGCAAGGCGCCATCCAGGGAGCCAAGCACGTCGCGAGCACCATCAAGGCCGAACTCGGCGGCGCCGACCCGGCTGACCGAGAGCCCTTCCAGTACCTGGACAAGGGCTCGATGGCCACGGTGTCCAGGTTCTCCGCGGTGAGCAAGATCGGGCCGCTGGAGTTCAGCGGGTTCATCGCCTGGCTGGCCTGGTTGGTGCTGCACCTGATCTACCTGGTCGGGTTCAAGAACAAGGTAAGCACGCTGCTGTCGTGGAACCTCACGTTCTTGAGCACCGGACGGGGTCAGTTGACGATCACCGAACAACAGGCCTTTGCCCGGACCCGTCTCGAACAGCTCGAAATGCTGGCGGCCGAGGCGCAGCGCGGCGTCGATCGCGCGGTCAGCTAGCGGCCTAACTCGCCAGGTTCTGCAACCGGACCTGGCCGCGGGCGAGCACCCGCTCGTCGGAATCGGTGATCGTCACCAACCACAACTGCTGGCGCCGCCCGCGATGGATCGGCGTGGACGCGGCGTAGACCGTTCCGGACGAGACGGCCCGGAGGAAGTCGGTGTTGTTGTTGACCCCGACGACTGTGCCGTGCGCGTCGCCACCCTCGTGGTTGAGCCAGGTGTACGCCGACACGCTGGCCACGCTTTCGATGATCGAGCAGTACACGCCGCCGTGCACGATGCCCGCCGGCTGGCACAGCTTGGGCTGCAGCTCCAGTTTCGCGTGCGCGCCGTCCGGGCCGACGTCGGTGTAGACCAGGCCGATCTCGGAGTCGAAGGGCGCGGAGAAGTCGGACGGAAATCCGGTGGCAGCCATGTGATGGTTTTACACGATGCCCGCACGCGCGATCCGGTCCCGTCACATCGGGGTCGCAGCAGACCCTCAGCTTCTGATACGACGCCCGGTAGTAATTAAGGGTAGGCTTGCTCCGTTGCCCGGGGAGTTGATGACGAACATGGCGAAGCAGACCCATTTAGGGGACTTGGAGCGAGCGGTGATGGACCACCTGTGGTCGTCGCCGGAGTCTCAGACGGTGCGCGAAGTCCACGAGGCACTGTCGGCGCAACGCGACCTGGCCTACACGACCGTGATGACGGTCCTGCAGCGATTGGCCAAGAAGAACCTGGTGTCGCAGATTCGCGATGACCGTGCACACCGCTACACCCCGGTCCGGGGCCGCGACGAGTTGGTTGCCGGGCTGATGGTGGAGGCACTCGATCAGGCTGCCGACTCCGGAGACCGCCGGGCTGCGCTGGTGCATTTCGTCGAACGCGTCGGCGTCGACGAAGCCGACGCGTTGCGGCGTGCGCTGGACGAACTGGAGGCCAAGCACCGTATTCGCCTCCCAGGTAGCGGCCGACCTGCGTCCTGAGGGAGACTTACAGCGTGTCCGCGCTGGCCTTTTCCATCGTCGCGCTGTTGCTCGTAGGGCCGGTTCCCGCCCTGCTGGCGCGCGCCGAGTGGCCGCTACGCGCCCCGCGGGCCGCGCTGGTGCTCTGGCAGGCCATCGCGATTGCCGCGGTGCTCTCAGCATTCAGCGCGGGCCTGGCCACCGCGAGCCGCCTGCTGATGCCGGGTCCGGACGGCCGGCCCACCTCGACGATCCTCGGCTCCCTGGACCGCTTGGGTTGGCCGCTGTGGACCTTCTACGTCGCGGTCTTCGCACTGACCCTGATGGTCGGGCTGCGCCTCTCCTGGACGGTGTTGCGGGTCGCGATTCGCACCCGGCAGCGCCGGGCCCACCACCGCATGCTCGTCGACCTGGTGGGCGTCACCGACCGCCCGCCCGCGGTGCGCACCAGTGGCCTGCGGATTCTGCAGGTTGTGCAGCCGCTCGCCTACTGCCTGCCCGGGGTGCGGAGCCGGGTGGTGGTCAGTTCGGGCACGCTGGACGCACTCGGTGACACCGAGTTGGCCGCGCTGCTCTGCCATGAGCGGGCCCATCTGCGCGCGCGGCACGACCTCGTACTGGAGGCGTTCTCGGCGGTGCACACCGCGTTCCCCTGGTTCGTCCGTAGCGCCAGCGCGCTGGATGCGGTGCGGTTGTTGATCGAACTGCTCGCCGACGACGCGGCCGTTCGAGTTGCCGGCGCCCCTCCCTTGGCGCGAGCCCTGGTGACCTGTGCCTCAACCAAAGTCCCCGCCGGCGCGCTGGCGGCCGGCGGCACCAACACGGTGCTGCGCGTGCAGCGGTTGTCGGGTCGGGGCAACAGTCCGGCGCTGGCGGCCGCTGCCTATTCGGCCGCAGCCGGGGTGCTGACGGTGCCCACGGTGGCGCTGGCGGTACCGTGGCTGACCGAGCTGCACCGACTGATCGCGGGGTAACCCGCCCGCCCGGCGTGCCGGGCATCGCACGCACCTACCACCGAGAGGCGAATACATGAGCGCGTCGGACGTTGTTGGCACTGCCCAGATCGGTGTGACCGGGCTGGCAGTCATGGGATCCAACATCGCGCGCAACTTCGCCCGCCACGGCTACACCGTGGCGCTGCACAACAGGTCGGTCGCGAAAACCGACGCGCTGCTCGACGCCTACGGTTCCGAGGGCAACTTCGTTCGCAGCGAGTCGATTCCGGAATTCCTTGCCGCCCTTGAGAAGCCGCGCCGAGTGCTGATCATGGTCAAGGCCGGTGACCCGACCGACGCCGTCATCAACGAACTCGCCGACGCGATGGAGCCCGGCGACATCATCATCGACGGCGGCAACGCGCTCTACACCGACACCATCCGCCGGGAGAAGGCGATGGCCGCCCGCGGCCTGCACTTCGTGGGGGCCGGTATCTCGGGCGGCGAGGAGGGCGCCCTGAACGGGCCCTCGATCATGCCGGGTGGCCCCAAAGAGTCCTACGAGTCACTCGGGCCGCTGCTGGAGGAGATCTCGGCGCACGTCGACGGGGTGCCATGCTGCACCCACATCGGGCCGGACGGTGCGGGGCACTTCGTGAAGATGGTGCACAACGGCATCGAGTACTCCGACATGCAGCTGATCGGTGAGGCCTACCAGCTGCTGCGCGACGGGCTGGGGCTCTCAGCACCGCAGATCGCCGAGGTGTTCACCGAGTGGAACGGCGGGGAGCTGGACAGCTACCTGGTCGAGATCACCGCCGAGGTCCTGCGCCAGGTCGATGCCAAGACCGGCCAGCCGCTGGTCGACGTCATCGTCGACGAAGCCGAGCAGAAGGGCACCGGACGCTGGACCGTGAAGTCTGCCCTGGACCTGGGGGTCCCGGTCACCGGGATCGCCGAGGCGGTGTTCGCCCGGGCGCTGTCGGGCTCGGTACCCCAGCGTCGCGCCGCCGCGGGCTTGGCGGCGGGAAACCTCGGCGAACGCCCCTCGGATGCGGCCCAGTTCACCGAGGACGTCCGCCAGGCGCTGTATGCCTCCAAGATCGTCGCTTATGCGCAGGGCTTCAACCAGATTCAGGCCGGCAGCGCCGAATACGGCTGGCATGTCACCCCGGGAGACCTGGCGACGATCTGGCGGGGCGGCTGCATCATCCGCGCGAAGTTCCTCAACCGCATCAAAGAGGCCTTCGACACCGACCCCGACCTGGTGAGCCTGCTCGCCGCGCCGTATTTCCGCAGCGCGGTCGAGGCTGCCATCGACTCCTGGCGGCGGGTGGTGACCACGGCGGTCAGCCTGGGCATCCCGGTCCCCGGTTTCTCCTCGGCTCTGGCCTACTACGACGGCCTGCGGACCGAGCGGCTGCCGGCCGCCCTGACCCAGGCCCAGCGCGACTACTTCGGCGCGCACAGCTACGGCCGGGTGGACGCGGAGGGCAAGTTCCACACCCTGTGGAGCGCCGACCGCAGCGAAGTGCCGGTCTAGCGGCCTAAACCAGCAGGCTCAGCACGCCGTCGGTGAAGGCCTGAGGGTCCTCGATCTGCGGATAGTGGCCCAACCCGGGCAGTTCGACGACGTCGGCGGTCGGGCGCAGCTGCCGCAGGCCGTCCAACACATTGGTGGTGGCGACCGGATCGCCCAGCCCCCACATGAAGCCCAACGGCTTGGGCCAGTCACGCACCGCGCCGTGCCAGCGCTGCGCATACCGCACCCGTTCGTCGAGGTAGGCCGAGAGCAGATGCGCGATCCGGTTTCCGCCGTTGAGGGTCAGCAGTGCCCACTGCGCGGCGGCCTCATCGGCGCTCAGCGGGTGCTCCGGGCTGAACAGCCGGCCGAAGCCACGAACGAAGCTGCGGCGATTGGTCAGCCGGGCGGCGACACCACCGAACGGGCCACGGAGCACCTTCTGGATCGGCCGCAGACTGGCCCGCTCCAAGATCACACTGCCGTTGGTCAGCACCGCGCGCTGCAGGTCAAAGGTCAGTGTGCCCTCGAGGTCTCGAGCCAACAGTTCGGTCGCCACCGAGGTGCCCATGTCGTGGGCGGCCAGCACCACCGGACCCGTTGCGCTCACCGCCACCACCTGCTCCACCAGGTCGGCCTGCTCGAACAGGCTGTACCGATGCGGGCGCGGCTTGTCCGACAATCCGAAACCGAGGAAGTCCATCGTCAGCCAGGACCGGCCGGCGAGCCGGTCCACGACCGACCGGAAATCATAGGAGCAGGATGGAAAGCCGTGCAGCAGAAGAATAGTCGGCCCATCCCCCACACCGGATCGCACAAACACCCGGCCGGCGCCGGTAGCCAACCACCGGCCACCGTCTTGCCACTCACTCACACTGCTGCGCCACGCCGTATTCGTCATCGCGGTCATTGTGCGCTGCGGCTCAGACGAGCGCCAGCAGATCGGCAAGCGCCGAGCCGGACGCGTCGGCCGCACCGAGATTCGACAACGCATCGGTGATGTCGTTGAACACCGCCTCCGGAAATCCCAGGAACGTCGCGCTGATGTCATGCAGTCCGGCCTGCAGCGCGTCACCGATGGTGGTCGCGTCGCCGCCGAGCAAGGCCTGGTAGAGGTTCCACGCGGCAACCTGCGGCGTGGTGATCAGATCACGCACGTCCATGATCAGTTTCGTCAGTAGCCCGGGGTCTTCTGGGACGGCGATCCCGTTCCAGCTGACCAGCGTCCAGCCGTCGGTGGGGTTGCCCTCGATCTGCACAATGCCGGTGTTGGGCAGCATCGGGGATCCGTCGTCGTTGGCGAACATGGTCTGCAGCGTCAACGGCAGCAGCAGTGAGATGTCGGGGTTCTTGACGTTGAGCGCCACCCAGGCCGCGATGTCGGCTTCGTTGTTAAAGGCCACCGCGGTGATGTCGCCGTTGTCGCTGACGACCGGGTTGGCCATCGCTGCGCTGTACATCGCGTTGACGGCGCCGGTGAAGTTCTGGTCCATCACCACGCCATTGGGGTCCTCGATCGAGCCCGGTATGGGCGCCAACACCAATCCGAACAAGGTCCAGAGCATCGGCGTGAACTGGTACAGGAACCCGGCCAGGCTGGCGATCGGTTGCCCGGCGTAGATGCCGCTGTCGATCTCGTTGAGTCCGGACAGGATCTGTGTCGTCATGTGCTCCAGGTCGGCGAACGGCGCAGCGGTGTCCATATCCCTGATGGCTTGTCCGGAGAAGATCCCCGCGACGTGGTCGCCGAGTTCATCGTGCAGCTTGTCAGCCACCGCCTGTGCCTGCTGCACGCCCAGATCGCTGAGCGGCGGACCGGGATGGTCCGGCGAGGGGGTGATGACATCGTTGAACGGCGGCATGCGCTGCCCGTGCCGCACTATATCGATGACGACATCTTGAATTGCGCCGTCTTGGGCCTCACCGCTGGTGAGCGTAATGCCGGAGACCGCGCCACCCGATTGCGCCGGCGGGACGACGGCTATGACACCTGCTCCGACGAGGGCGACACCGGCGGCAATCGGAGAGATCGAATATATCGGCATGGCGGCTACCTCCTAACCGAGATTTCCGAAGGCGTCGATGATGTCGGTGAACACCGATCCGGGGAACTGGACCAGTGCCGAGCCGACGTCGTCGAAGCCGGTCTGCACCGCGTTCATGATCGTCGTGGGATCACCGCCGAGGATGGCCTCCCAGGTGTGCCAGAGCGCCGCTTGCGCCGGCAGCATCACGTCGCGCACGTCGACGAACAGCGCGCTCAGCAGATCCGGATCCGCCGCGATGGCGTGCCCGTCCCAGCTGACCAGCGTCCAGCCGTCGGTGGGGTTGCCCTGGACTTCGACGACGGCGGTGTTGGGCAGGAAAATGGTCGTCTGGCCGTTCGGAACACTGTTTGCCTCTTTGATGAGGTCCAGGAAGAACGGTATGTCGGGGTTGTCGACGTTCTGCATGACCCACGTGAAGATCGACGCTGTGCTGGTGAACGCGACATCGGTGACCTGGCCGTTATCGCTGACGACGTCGCTGTTCGCCAGTGCGTGGTCATACATTGTTTGAACACCGTCGTCGAATCTTTCACCCATGACGATCCCGTTCGCGTCGTGCGAGCCCGGGGCTGACAGCAGTGCCAACCCCAGCGGCGCTCCCAACGTCCAGCCGCCCACGGTCAGAAAGCCCAGGCGGCCGCCGAGGCTTTCGATGGGATCGAGCGCGTAGATTCCGCTGTCGACCTCGTCGAGTTGGGTCAACAACTGTGGGGTCATGCCCTCCAGATCGGCGAACGGCGCGGCGGTTTCCGTCACCCGCAGACCCAGCCCGCTGAAGATGCCGGCAACCTGGCCGAGCTCGTTGAAGAGCTGGTTCCCGACGTCGGACGCCTGTTGTTGTCCGAGGTCGCTGAGCGGAGCCCCGGGATGATCCGGGGAGGGGGTGAGCATGTTTTCGTACGGCGAGATCATTTCTGCGTGCCGCACGAAGTCGATAACGATGTCTTGGGCGCTACCGCTGGCGAGCCGGATGTCGAGGACAGCTGCGGCCGCCGGTGGCGACGACGCCGCGACCGGGACGACGGCGATGCCGCCGGCCAGCGCGGCGCCGGCGGTGAGGGACAGAACGTGGCTTGCCTGCATGGCGCCTACCTCTTTTGGTGTTATCGGATTCAGCAATGATTCAGTTAGTTCTCAGTTTCGGAAGCACTATTCAGTCGCAAGCGAGCTAACTGAAATAGGGCCAGATCATCGCGCAGTCGACAGCGTGTCCTGAATTGCCGTGCCTGCGCCGTCCACGATCACGTTCGATGCTGCGCAAGAGCGCTTCGCATCTCGCTCTGCGCGCCCAGTGGGGGGTACGCCGCTTCGGCGTCGGAAATCGTCGATCGGACCGGAAGGCCGAAGCTCGCTGATCTGCTCGTCAGCAGATAGCTCCGTCAAATTACTTGTGCTGCAATCCAATACAGAGCACAGACTTGAGCCTTCGCGGCCGATTGCGAGTCGGATTGGGCGGGTTACGATCCCCGGTTGCGCCACTGCCGGTGCAGTTTGCGCTGCAGGTATCCCTCGACGGTGCATTCCCGCCGCTCCAGCGTCGCCTCGATCGCCTGTCGGCGGACGCCACGACCGACCTCCGGGGGGACGCAAGAAGCTGCAACCGGGGCCGCGGTGGCGGCGCCTCGCTGGTGGCAGCTAACTGTCATCTCCGCTCCCTTAAAAGTCTTCATGAGTTTAACCGACGAACCTGCTGTGAGGAAGATCAATTTTTCATTCGGTTGATATCGCGTCAGGTGGTGTCCGTCGTCATGGTGGCGGTAGCGTGGCTGACCGGGCCGAAACGGTGCCGGCCGGCGGGTGGTGAAGGCCGGCTCATGACATGTGGAGGCGAACAAGATGGGCTCGTCCGAACCCGACAGACCGGTGGTGGACTCTCGATGAGATTCGTCAGCGGATACGACCCCACCCACGACCTGACCTACAACGACGTCTTCATCGTCCCCAACCACTCGGCCGTCGCCTCACGTCTTGACGTCGACCTGTCCACCCGTGACGGGTCGGGCACCACCATCCCGGTGGTGGTGGCGAACATGACCGCGGTGGCGGGCCGCCGGATGGCCGAGACGGTGGCTCGGCGCGGTGGTCTGGTGGTGCTGCCCCAGGATCTGCCGATCGATGTGGCGCGCCAGACCGTGACGTTCGTGAAAAGTCGCGATCTGGTCGCCGACACCCCGGTCGTGCTCTCCCCCGAGGACTCGGTGTCCGACGCGATGGCCCTGATCACCAAACGCGCGCACGGCGTCGCGGTGGTGGTGGTCGACGGCCGGCCCACCGGCTTAGTCACCAAGGCGTGCTGCGAAGGCGTGGATCGCTTCACCCGGGTCCGTGATGTCGCGGTGGCCGAGCTGATCAGCGCGCCGGTCGGCTCCGATGCGCGCATGGTGTTCGAGCTGCTGGAGCACGCGCCCGTCGACGTCGCGGTACTGACCAATCCCGACGGCACGCTGGCCGGTGTGTTGACCCGCACCGGCACGGTCCGGGCCGGGATCTACACCCCCGCCACCGACGGCGACGGACGGCTGCGCATCGCCGCCGCAGTGGGTATCACCGGCGACGTCACGTCCCGGGCCGCCGCCCTGCTGTCGGCCGGGGTGGACCTGCTGGTCATCGACACCGCCCACGGGCATCAGGAGAAGGCCTTGCAGGCTATCCGCGCGGTCGCGGCGCTGAATCCGGGAGTGCCCCTGGTGGCCGGCAATGTGGTGTCGGCTGACGGCACCCGGGACCTGATCGCCGCGGGGGCGGACATCGTCAAAGTCGGTGTCGGCCCCGGCGCCATGTGCACCACTCGGATGATGACCGGCGTGGGCCGCCCCCAGTTCTCCGCCGTCCTCGAATGTGCGGCCGCGGCGCGCGAACTGGGCGCACACGTGTGGGCCGACGGCGGGGTACGCCACCCCCGCGATGTCGCGCTGGCCCTGGCCGCGGGGGCGTCGAACGTGATGATCGGCTCCTGGTTCGCCGGCACCTACGAGTCCCCCGGCGACCTGATGTTCGACCGCGACGACAGGCCGTACAAGGAAAGCTACGGAATGGCGTCCAAACGTGCGGTGGCCGCGCGCACCGCCGCCGACAGTGCCTTCGACCGCGCCCGCAAGGCACTCTTCGAAGAAGGCATTTCGACGTCGCGAATGGCCTTGGACCCCGAACGCGGCGGCGTCGAGGATCTGCTGGACCACATCACCTCGGGCCTCCGCAGCACCTGCACCTACGTCGGAGCCGCCGACCTGGCCGAGTTGCATGACCGGGTGGTGCTGGGCGTGCAGTCGGCTGCGGGATTCGCCGAAGGCCATCCGCTACCGTTCGGCTGGTGAGACCCATGGTGGCGAGTGAGGCCCCATCATGACCATCGCCGTCACGGTGGCCAGCCTGCTGGCGTTCGCGATCCTGACCCTGGGCACCGCGGTGTTCGTGGCCGCCGAGTTCTCCCTGACCACCCTGGAACGCAGCGTCGTGGAGGCGAACGCCCACCGTGGCGGCCGTCGCGACGCCTACATCCAAGACGCCCACCGCACGCTGTCCTTTCAGCTGTCCGGCGCCCAGCTGGGCATCTCGATCACCACGCTGGCCACCGGTTATCTGGCCGAACCGGTGCTGGCCCGCTGGCTGCGCCTCCCGCTGGCCGCGGCGGGCCTGTCCGAGCGGACGACTGCCGGGGTTGCGCTGGTCCTCGCGCTGGTGATCGCCACGTCGTTGTCCATGGTCTTCGGCGAGTTGGTACCCAAGAACCTGGCCGTGGCGCGCCCGTTGCCGATCGCCCGCGCGGTGGCCGGGCCGCAACTGCTGTTCTCCCGGCTGTTCGCGATCGCGATCAGGGTGACCAATGGGACGGCGAACCGCATCCTGCGCCGGCTCGGAATCGAGCCCGCCGACCGGCTGGCATCGGCCCGCTCGGCGCGGGAGCTGGCGTCGCTGGTGCGCAATTCCGCCCGCAGCGGTGCCCTCGACCCGGCGACCGCCGCTTTGGTGGAGGGTTCACTGCGATTCGGTGCCCTGACCGCCGCAGAGCTGATGACGCCGCGATCCAAGATCGTGAGTTTGCAGGCCGGCGATACCGTCGCCGATCTGGCCGCGGTCGCCATCGAGACCGGTTTCTCCCGGTTTCCGGTGGTCGACGGCGACCTGGATGCCACGGTCGGCATCGTCCACGTCAAACAGGTGTTCGCGGTGCCCGTCGCCGACCGGGCGTCCACTCGGGTCACGACTGTGGCCCAACCGGTCGCCGTGGTGCCGTCGACCCTCGACGGCGACGCGGTGATGGAGCAGATCCGGGCCAACGGCCAGCAGGCGGCCATGGTCGTCGATGAATACGGCGGCACCGCGGGCATGGTCACCGTCGAGGATCTGATCGAAGAGATCGTGGGTGATGTCCGCGATGAGCACGACGACGCCACCCCCGACGTCGTCGCCTCCGGCGCCGGTTGGCAGGTCTCGGGCCTGCTGCGCATCGACGAGGTGGCCGCCGCCACCGGCTACCGCGCACCGGAGGGCTCCTACGAGACCATCGGCGGCCTGGTGCTGCAGGAACTCGGCCACATTCCAGAGGCCGGCGAGACCGTCGAGCTGACCGCGTTCGACCCCGATGAGCTCTCCGCGCACCCGCCACGCTGGCTGGCCCGGGTGGTCCGGATGGACGGCCGGCGTATCGACCTGCTGGCGCTCACCCATCTGGAGGCCGGCCGTGGCTGATGTGGTGAACGTGCTGCTCACGGTGGCGCTGATCATCGGGAACGGGTTTTTCGTCGGCGCGGAGTTCTCGTTGATCTCAGCACGCCGGGACCGGCTGGAGACGCTGGCCGAACAGGGCAGGCGCAGCGCGGTCACCGTCATCCGTGCCGGCGAACAGCTCCCGCTGATGCTGGCCGGCTTCCAGCTGGGAGTCACGGTGTGTTCGATCCTGCTCGGCCGTATCGGCGAGCCCGCGGTGGCCGACCTGCTCGAGCACCCGTTCGCCCTGGCGGGGATCCCGGACCCGCTGCTGCACACGGTGTCGTTCGTCGTCGCGCTGGCGGTCGTGGTCACCCTGCATGTGCTGTTCGGCGAGATGGTCCCGAAGAACATCACCCTGGCCGGCCCGGAGACGGCGGCGATGCTGCTGATCCCGCCCTACCTGCTCTACATGGCCGCGGCGCGGCCGTTCATCGTGTTCTACAACTGGTGCGCTCACGTCATCATGCGGGTCCTGCGGGTGGAGCCCAAGGACGAGCTGGAGATCACGGTGTCCACCGTCGAGTTGAGCGAGATGATCGCTGAGTCGGTCTCGGCGGGTCTGCTCGACCTCGAGGAATACACCCGGTTGACCCGTGCCCTGCAGATCCGCACCCGGGTGGTCGCCGATGTCGCGTTGCCGATCGGCGACATCCGTGCTGTGCCGGTGGCAGCCGCCGGGCGCGGCCCGACCGTGGCCGCCATCGAAAAGGCCTTCGCCCAGACCGGTTACTCCCGGTTCCCGGTCGTCGATGAGGGTGAATTTGTCGGCTACCTGCACATCAAGGATGTGTTGGCGCTCAGCGAGACCTCCACCGGGCCAGGGCCGGACACGGTTGTCGACGTCGCCGCCGTGCGGCCGCTGCCGCGCATCCCCGCTTCCCTGCCGCTGGCCGATGCGTTGTCCCGGCTGCGCCGACGTAACAGCCATCTGGCACTGGCGGTCGCCGACGACGGTACGGCGGTGGCGATGGTGACCCTCGAAGACCTGGTCCAGGACGTCGTCGGCACTGTCCGCGACGGGACGCACCGTGTTTGACCTGGCGGAACGGGTTCTGGGGGTAACGGAGTGGCAGGCCCGGGCCGAGGCGTACCGACAGCGCCTCGAGGACTTCCTGGCCCCACATCTGCGCCGGATCGCGGCCGGTGACCCGGTGCCGAAATTCCTGTTCAGCTACTACAGCCTGCGGCCGGCACAGTTGCGCAGCTGGAATCCCGGCTTCAGCGTGACGCTCGCCGGGCAGGAGGCGTTGCGCGACTACAGCAGACGACGCGGCTACGCGGTGCGCGGTGGCCAGGTGCGCGTGGCCGAGGAATACCTGCGTGAGCGAGTCGACACCGTGACGTTCGTCGCACGGCTGTTGCGCGCCACCGGCACGCGGCCGGCTCAGCTGAACTGCTTCGGCCTGCACGAGTGGGCGATGGTGTATCGCGGCGATAGCGTGCGGCATGGTCATATTCCGCTGCGACTCAGTGCAACCGAGACTGACCGGGTGGTCGAGTCAATTCCACTGCGCTGCACCCACTTCGACGCGTTCCGGTTCTTCACTCCCGCAGCCGCACCACGCAACGCCGGAGCGCCGAGCCGGGCCACCCAAATCGCTTGGGAGCAGCCGGGTTGCCTGCACGCCAACATGGACCTCTACAAGTGGTGTTACAAGCTGGGGCCGCTGATCGACTCCGAACTACTGCTGGAGTGCCTGGAGCTGGCCGCGTCGGCGCGCGAGATCGACATGCGCGCCAGCCCCTATGACCTGAGCGACTACGGCTATGCGCCGATCACCATCGAAAACGCGGCCGGCCGTGCCGAATACGTCCGCCGCCAAGGCGAGATAGCGCGCCGCGCCACGCCGCTGCGAGCGGCGCTGCTGGACCGGTGTGACCTGCTGCTGGGAGTCGCCGGATGCGGATAGCCGAGCTACCTGCCGGTAAGGTGGTAGGTCGGCTACGAGGGAGGAAACCATGACGGACCGGGTGCCGGTGGGCGACTTGCAGGTCGCTCGCGTGCTGTACGACTTCATCACTGACGAGGCACTGCCAGGAACCGGTGTGGACCCCGACAGCTTCTGGGCTGGGGTGGACAAAGTCGTCACCGATCTGACGCCGAAGAACCAGCGACTGCTGGCGCGTCGCGACGAGCTGCAGGCGCAGATCGACAAGTGGCACCGGCACCGGGTCATCGAGCCGCTGGACACCGAGGCGTACCGGGCCTTCCTCACCGAGATCGGCTACCTGCTGCCCGAACCCGAGGACTTCACGGTCACCACCTCCGGCGTCGACGATGAGATCGCGGTGCAGGCCGGCCCGCAGCTGGTGGTGCCGGTGCTCAACGCTCGGTTCGCGCTCAACGCCGCCAACGCCCGGTGGGGATCGTTGTACGACGCCCTGTACGGGACCGACGTGATCAGCGAGGACGGCGGGGCCGAGAAGGGAACTGGCTACAACCCCGTGCGCGGCGACAAGGTGATCGCTTACGCCCGTAGGTTCCTCGACGACTCCGTGCCGCTGGCCAACGGCGCCTGGACCGAGGTCAAGAGCTTCGCGGTGAACGACGGCGCGCTGGTGGTCACGCTGGGCGACGGCCTGGAGACCGCGGTCGCCGCGCCCACCGAATTCGTGGGCTACACCGGTGAAGCCGCATCGCCGTCGTCGGTGCTGCTGTCCCACCACGGCCTGCACATCGAAATCCTGATCGACCCGACATCACCGATCGGATCCACCGACGCCGCCGGCATCAAGGACGTGGTGCTGGAGTCGGCGGTCACCACGATCATGGACTTCGAGGACTCGGTGGCCGCGGTCGACGCCGAGGACAAGGTGCTCGGCTACCGCAACTGGCTGGGCCTGAATCGCGGCGACCTGTCCGAGCAGGTCAGCAAGGGCGACAAGACTTTCACTCGCACGCTGTCCGCCGACCGCGAGTTCACCGCCCCGGACGGCGGAACCCTGACGCTTCCGGGCCGCAGCCTGATGTTCGTCCGCAACGTGGGTCACCTGATGACCAACGACGCCATCGTCTATAGCGCCGACGGCGCGGAAGACCGAGAGGTGTTCGAGGGCATCCAGGACGCGCTTTTCACCGGGCTGATCGCCATGCACGGCCTGACCGCCTCCGACGACAACGGTCCGCTGGTCAACAGCCGCACCGGGTCGATCTACATCGTCAAGCCCAAGATGCACGGTCCGGACGAGGTCGCCTTCACCGCCGAGCTGTTCAGCCGGGTCGAAGACGTCCTGGGTCTACCGCAGACCACCCTCAAGATCGGCATCATGGACGAGGAGCGGCGCACCACGGTCAACCTGCGGGCGTGCATCAAGGCCGCCGCCGACCGGGTGGTGTTCATCAACACCGGCTTCCTGGACCGCACCGGAGACGAGATCCACACCTCCATGGAGGCCGGTCCCATGGTGCGCAAAGCGAGCATGAAGTCGCAGCCGTGGATCCTGGCCTACGAAGACAACAACGTCGATGCGGGATTGGCCACCGGCTTGACCGGCCACGCCCAGATCGGCAAGGGCATGTGGGCGATGACCGACCTGATGGCCGACATGGTCACCCAGAAGATCAGCCACCCGCGCTCGGGTGCGAGCACCGCGTGGGTGCCCTCTCCCACCGCCGCCACCCTGCACGCGATGCACTACCACCAGGTGGACGTGTTCGAGGTGCAGAAGGAACTGGCCGGAAAGCGCCGCGCCACAATCGATGCGCTGCTGACCATTCCGCTCTCCGAGGGCCTGGCCTGGGCGCCGGACGAGATCCGCGAAGAGGTCGACAACAACTGCCAGTCGATCCTGGGCTACGTGGTGCGCTGGATCAGCCAGGGTGTGGGCTGCTCGAAGGTTCCCGACATCCACGACGTGGCTCTGATGGAAGACCGTGCCACGCTTCGGATTTCGTCGCAGTTGCTGGCGAACTGGCTGCGGCACGGGGTGATCACCGCCGACGACGTGCAGTCCAGCCTGGAGCGGATGGCCCCGGCGGTGGACCGCCAGAACGCCGGTGACGCGAATTACCTGCCGATGGCACCCGATTTCGAATCCAGCATCGCGTTCGCGGCCGCACGCGAGCTGATCCTGTCCGGGACCAGCCAGCCCAACGGCTACACCGAGCCGATCCTGCACCGGCGCCGGCGGGAGTTCAAAGCCCAGGCCGGTATCTGACCCGACGCAGAACCGAATGGACATCACCGTGGCCGGACAACTGACCAGGCGGAGAGGACGCACCCACCGTGGGTAGGCACAGTTTCCCCGGCCCGGACGATTCCGACGACGAGCCGCTGGGGGGCGGCGAGCCCGACGACAGCCACTTTTCCGGCGGGCCTGATCTGTTCGGCTTCGGCGACCCGGACGACGACGACTACGTCGACGACTATCACGACGCCTTCGACGACGAGTCGTTTCCCGACGGTGGCGATGCCGGATACCGCGAGCCGAGATACGACGACGCGGGATACGACGATGCGGGATACGACGACGCCGACCCCGCGCAGTACATGCGTCGCGGTGGTGAGCCTGATGAGGAATCGCGTTACCGCACCGGGCCTTTCGGTGTCGTAGGCGGTATCGCCGGCGGGTCGCCGCCGTCCGATCGGGAGGAGCCGCGCGGCGGCCACCGCGATCTCGATCGGTGGCGCCGGCATCGCAACGACTCGGGGCCGCGCGGTGTCAGCGTCGGCGTGATCGCCGCGCTGGTGACGGTGATCGTTGTGGTGGGCGCGGTGATCCTGTGGCGCTTCTTCGGCAACTCGCTGTCGCATCGTTCCGCCGTCGCCGCCGGCAACTGCGCTGCCGGTGATCTGACGGTTGCCGTCGTGGCGGACCCGTCGATCGCCGACCACGTGCAGGGTTTCGCCGACCGGTTCAACAAGACCGCCAAGCCGGTCGGCGATCGCTGTGTGTCGGTACAGGTCAAGCCCGTCGATTCCGATGCCGTCGTCGGCGGTTTCATCGGCGACTGGCCCGCGCAACTCGGCCAGCGCCCGGCGCTGTGGATTCCAGGCAGTTCGGTCTCCACCGCCCGGCTGCAGGCATCCGCGGGGGCGGAAACGGTCAGCGACAGTCGCTCATTGGTCACCTCGCCGGTGTTGTTGGCGATCCGACCCGAGCTCAAGAGCGCGCTACAGAAGCAGAGCTGGGCAAGTCTGCCGGACCTGCAGGCCGACCCTGACGGGTTGGGTCATCTCGGGCTGGCCGGCTGGGGGCCGCTGCGGCTGGCGCTGCCGATCGGCGGCAACGGCGACGCCGCCTTCCTGGCCGGCGAGGCAGTGGCTGCCGGCGTCACCCCCAAAGGCGCCCCCATCATCGATGGGGTCGGGGGGGTACACCGGCTCGCGGGAGAGCAACCCAAGCTCGTCGATGCGTCGCTCGCTGAGGCCATGAATGTTCTGCTGCGCCCCGGAAACCTGGCGGCTGCACCGGTGCATGCCGTGGTGACCACCGAGCAGCAACTGTTCACCCGCGGCCAGTCGCTGTCGGATCCGGCTACTCAACTGGGCTCCTGGCGGCCGCCGGGGCCGGTGCCGGTGGCCGACTACCCCACCGTGTTGCTCGCGGGCTCCTGGTTGTCACAGGAGCAGGTGAGTGCCGCCAGCGAGTTCGCCCGCTTCGCCCGCAAACCCGACCAGCTCGCAGAGCTGGCCAAAGCCGGATTCCGAGTCGAAGGCGTCGAACCGCCGAGCAGCGAGGTGACCGGCTTCCCGGCAGTGTCGGACACTCTGTCGGTGGGCGACGATGCGACACGCGCCGCCCTGGCCAACGCCCTGACCACGTTGCCGGGCAGCGCGGCCGTCACGGTGATGCTCGACCAGTCGATGACCACCGACGAAGGCGGCAAGAGCCGGTTGGCCCATGTGATCGCCGCACTCGACCAACGGATCAAAGCCCTGGCCCCGAATTCGTCGGTGGGCCTGTGGACCTTCGACGGCACCGAGGGCCGCAACGTGGTCACCGGGGGCCCACTGGACGAGCCGCTCAACGGCGGGACTCGCGCAGAGACGTTGATCAGCGAGCTCGATGAGCTGAGCTCGACGGCCGGGGGTGCGGTGTCGTTCACGACGCTGCGCCTGGTGTACAACCAGGCCTTGGCCAACTACCGCCCCGGGCAGGCCAATTCGGTGCTGGTCATCACCGCGGGTCCGCACACCGACCGGACCTTGGACGGCTCCGGGCTGCAGGACTTCATCCGGACCAACACCGATCCCGAACGGCCGGTGGCCGTCAACGTCATCGACTTCGGCGCGGACGCCGACCAGGCGACCTGGCAGTCGGTGGCGCAGCTTTCCGGTGGCACGTACCAGAATCTGCGCGGGGCGAACTCCCCCGAACTGGCCGGTGCGCTGAACTCGCTGCTGAGCTGAGGCAGCGTTCTGCGGCGCCCCGCCGGCTAGTAGCCCAGCATGGCGAGAACTTGCTGCGGCCAGCTGACGAACAGCTCGGTGAACGTCCCGCCGAAGGCGCCGACGCTGGCACCGGCCAGGTTCACATCACCCTGGACGAAACCCTCCAGCAGGTCGGCGAGGTAGGGGTTCACCCAGTCCCCAACAAGGTCGCCGAGGTTGAGCGACAGGTCGTCGAGCCCCAGAAAGCCGACCAGGTCACCCACATCAAAGCCGTTCAACAACCAGGTGAGGTCCAGCCCGAGCGGACCATCGGTCAGGACACCGCCCAGCGCGCCCCCGAGGCCATCCAGCACGTCGCGCAGCGTCAGGGAGCCGACGGAATCGTCGAAGCCGAGATCTTGCAGGACGCCGCCGAGGGTCAGGTTGCCGACCGACAGCAATGCGCCGCCCACACTCGCCAGCACCGAACTGACGGTGTCGTCGAGGTGCAGGTCGCCCAGCAGATCGCCGACGGTGAAGTTGTTGAGCAGAGCTTCCAGACCATCGCCACCCAGCAGGTCGCTCAACAGGCCAGTCAGCAGCGGCCCTAGCAGAGGAATGGGGTCGAAGAGGTCAGCTGCAGTCGCGTTGAGCCAACTGAGGACTTCGGTGAGGAGGCCGACGTCGGACAGCAGGCTGCCGAGCTGTTCACCGGCCAAGTCGCCGTCGCCCAGACCGGCCAGCACCTGCCCGAGGCCCAGGGGAATCGCGGCGTCGACCCCGAACGCGCTCAGCACGTCGACGAGCCGGAAGTTGCCCAGTGCCAGGTCCAGATCGAGATTGCGGTAGAAGTCGGTGTCGGGGCCCAGGTCACCCAAGAGGGCGGTCAGGCTGTAGCGGCTCAGCCCCAAGTCGCCCAGGCCCAAGAAGTCGAGCAGGTCTCCCAGGGTGCTGACGTTGGTGGCCGACTTCAGCAGGTCCCCGACGCCGTCGTCGCTGAACCCCAGACCGCTGAGCAGCCCGCCGAGCGTCAGGGTGCCGAGGCGGACCTGGTCGATCACCCCGTCGAGGTTCAGGTTGCTCAAATCCGGAGTGCCCAAGCCGAGCATCTGCAGCAGCCTGGACAAGTCGAGGTCGATCTCCAGGTTCTGTTCGGGCGCCAGAATCCCGTTGAACACCGGAATGCTGATGATGCCGCCCAGCAGGGACAGATTGTGCTGGCCGTTGAGGTAGGCATCCAGCAGGGTGGCCGGCGCGTTGAACAGCGCGGTGAACGCGGTGGCGGGGTCGCCCAGGTCGTCGACCACGCCGAACAGCGCGTCCAGAGTCGCCACGTGCGATGCCAGGCCCGCGATCAGCAACTCCAACCCCGGCGACAGCTGCACCGAGACCGTCGCCGGCAGCGACGCGGCGTCGGCGTCCACCGCCAGCGTGAAGTTGCTGGCCGCTTCGATCACCCCGACCGGATTGGAGAACATCGCGGTGAACAGCTGCGAGATCGCCGACCAGTCGGTGTTCGCACTGATGCGCTCGATGTTGTCCCAGGTGTTGGCGAACAGATCACCGTAGGAGGTGGTCAGCGCCACGCCAGGCGAAGCCGCGGTGGCCGGCAGTGGCACGCTGACCGGAGCGACCGTGACGATCCCGGCGCTGACCAGGGCGAGGCCGGCGGTGACGCAGGAGCGAGAAATGGGCTCCTGCACGAGTCCTCCTAGAAGCGAACCTCAACCATGAATTGGATAAGGGCGATCCTAGACTCTTTTGGACGCTAGCTGAGGCTTTGCTGGCTATTTGCCGAATACCAGCGACTCAGCTGAACGCCTCCACCGGCGGGCACGAGCAGACGAGGTTGCGGTCGCCGAACGCTCCGTCGATCCGGCGCACCGGCGGCCACACCTTCGGCCGGAATCCGCGGCCCAGCGGGTAGGCGGCCTGCTCCCGGGTGTACGGGTGCTCCCACTTGTCGACCATCAGGCACTCCGCGGTGTGCGGGGCCCCGCGCAACGGGTTGTCCTCAACCGTCCATTCGCCGGTTCCGACTCGGTCGATCTCGCCGCGAATGGCGATCATCGCCTCGCAGAACGCATCGACTTCGGCGAGGCTCTCACTCTCGGTGGGCTCCACCATCAGGGTTCCGGCCACCGGGAAGCTCATGGTCGGGGCATGGAAACCGTAGTCGGCCAACCGCTTTGCGACATCGTCGACGGTCACACCGGTGCTCTTGGTGATCTCCCGCAAGTCCAAGATGCATTCGTGGGCGACCATGCCGTTCTCACCGGTGTAGAGCACCGGGTAGTGCTCGTCTAGACGGCGGGCGATGTAGTTCGCCGACGCGATCGCCGTCAGCGATGCCGCGCGCAGGCCGTCGGCGCCCATCATCCGGATATAGGCCCAGGTGATCGGCAGGATCGACGCGGACCCGTAGGGAGCCGCTGACACCGGATGCCCGCCGGGCAACTCGGCGGCCAGCGGGTGCCCGGGCAGGAACTCGGCCAGGTGCGCGCGCACCGCCACCGGGCCGACGCCCGGGCCGCCGCCCCCGTGCGGGATGCAGAAGGTCTTGTGCAGGTTCAGGTGGCTGACGTCTCCGCCGAACTTTCCGGGCCGGGCCAGCCCGACCAGCGCATTGAGGTTGGCTCCGTCGACGTAGACCTGGCCGCCGGCGTCGTGCACGGCGGCGCAGATCTCGGCGATGTCGTGCTCATAGACGCCGTGCGTGGAGGGGTAGGTGATCATCAACGCCGACAACGCCGCAGCGTGCTGGTCCACCTTGGCGCGCAAGTCGTCGAGGTCGACGTCGCCGTTGTCACGGCAGGCCACCACCACCACCCGCATCCCGGCCAGCGCCGCCGACGCGGCGTTGGTGCCGTGGGCGCTGGAGGGGATCAGGCAGATGTCGCGATGCGACTCGCCACGGCTGGCGTGATAGGCGTGGATCGCCAACAGGCCCGCGTACTCGCCCTGCGATCCGGCATTGGGTTGCAGCGACACCGCGTCGTATCCGGTGATCCCCGCCAGCCAGGTCTCCAACTGGGCGATGAGCGTCCGCAGGCCCACGGCGTCGCCGGCCGGGGCGAACGGGTGCTGGCGCGCGAATTCCGGCCAGGTGACCGACTCCATCTCGGCGGCGGCGTTGAGCTTCATCGTGCACGACCCGAGCGGAATCATGCTGCGGTCCAAGGCGATGTCCTTGTCCGACAGCGAGCGCAGGTAACGCATCATCGCGGTTTCGGTCCGATAGCGGGTGAACGCCGGGTGTGTCAGGAATTCCGATCTGCGGGTGTCGATCGGTGCGCCGGTGGGCTCGGCCGCGGCCACCCCGAATGCGTCCAGTACCGCGGCCACCTGGGCGTCGGTGGTGGTCTCGTCGCAGGCCACCGAGACGTGGTCGGCGTCGACGCGCCACAGGTTGATCCCGCCGGCCTTGGCCGCGGCGATGACCTCGTCAGCGCGGCCCGGCACCCGGGCCAGCACCGTGTCGAAATAGCGGTCGTGCACCAGCGCGTCACCGAGTGCGGCGCCGATCTTCTCGGCTTGAGCGTGCACTCGCCGTGCGATGGCGGTCAGGCCGTCGGCGCCGTGGTAGCTGGCATACATCGCGGCCATCACCGCCAGCAGCACCTGCGCGGTACAGATGTTCGACGTCGCCTTGTCCCGGCGGATGTGCTGTTCGCGGGTTTGCAGCGCCAGCCGGAACGCTGCTGATCCATCCGCGTCCATGGACACCCCGACCAGCCGGCCGGGCAGCTGGCGGGCGTGGCCCGAGTGCACCGCCAGGTAGCCGGCGTGCGGGCCACCGAAGCCCATCGGCACCCCGAACCGCTGGGCACTGCCGAACGCCACGTCGGCGCCGAGCTCGCCGGGCGGGGTGAGCAGCGTGCATGCCAGCAGATCCGCGCCGACCGCCACCAGCGCGCCTCGCTGGTGAGCCGCCTCGACCAGTCCCGACCAGTCGGTGATCCGGCCCGAGGCGCCCGGCAACTGCACGACCACCCCGAAGAAGTCGCCGTCGGGAAGTCCATCGCGCAGGTCGGCGGTGACGATCTCGATACGCAGCGGTTCGGCTCGCGTAGCCAGCACTGCCGCGGTCTGGGTGAACAGGTCGGCGTCGACCAGCAGCCGTTGCGAGGTGCCGCGCGTCGCGCGATGCATCAACGTCATCGCCTCGGCGGCTGCGGTGCCCTCGTCCAGCATCGAGGCGTTGGCGATCTCCAGGCCGGTCAGATCGGCGATCATGGTCTGGAAGTTCAGCAGGGCCTCCAGCCGGCCCTGGCTGATCTCCGGCTGGTAGGGCGTGTAGGCGGTGTACCACGCCGGGTTCTGCATGATGTTGCGCAGCAACACCGGCGGGGTGAGCGTGTCGTAGTAGCCCTGGCCGATCATCGACACCGCGACCGTGCTGGCATCGGCCAGTTCGCGCAGTTCGGTCAGGGCCTGGGCCTCGGTAGCCGGGGCCGGAAGGACATCCAGCCCGGGCGCGGTCCCCTCGGCGCTCAGCGCATCGAGGATGCCGGCGGGAACAGCTTTGGCCGCGAGATCTTCCAGCGACTCGACACCGATGGTGGCGAGCATCGCGCTGATCGCGGCACTGTCGGGGCCGATATGCCGGTCAACAAAGCGGGATTCGGTGTACTCGGACACGGGAACTCCTGGGCGCTAGACGACTGCGAGACGAATTCGTGTCCTCCCCCTCTGTCGTCTGCCCGACCCGGGCGCCTGAGAGATTCGGCGCCGAGATATCTGCAGCGCCTTTCCCCATGGGCGGGTGTAACCCGAAGGGGCGCCACCGCTTTCCAGAGGCATCAATGCCGGCGCGGTCCGGGTGCCTGAGAGGTTGACGGAGAGGTATTGCTCCTTCGGCGTCCGCGGCTGGCTGCCACGGAACTCTCCCGCGCGAGGCTGATGCGGACCCGATACTACCCGCCGAGCCCGGCCGGCAGGATCCGCTGGGCGCCGGACCACCACCATGGTATATATAAGACTATATCTGTCACATTTATACCAATGGGCGGTTGAAAATGGGCACGCTACGGCACCGCATCGTGGACGAATTTCAGAACATCGCCGGACGACATGACGATCCCCGCGTTTACGGTGGTGA
Organism: Mycolicibacter heraklionensis; assembly: GCF_019645815.1. Lineage (NCBI taxonomy): Bacteria > Bacillati > Actinomycetota > Actinomycetes > Mycobacteriales > Mycobacteriaceae > Mycobacterium > Mycobacterium heraklionense. The sequence continues at coordinate 2,358,178 of NZ_CP080997.1, read as the reverse complement.
GCCGGGCGACCCGGGTCTGATCGGTCCGGGCAGTGTGTCGTGGGAGGTGAACGCGGACCTTGCCGCGGTGGCGCAGGCCGGGTTGCCGGCGATCGTGCTGGAGATTCTGCATCCGTCGGTGATCGCCGGCGTGCAGGACCTTTCGACGTACCGTGCGGACCCGTTCCGGCGCGCCCGCACCACCCTCGGTTACGTGCTGACCACGACCTTCGGCAATACCGAAGCGGCGACGCAGCTGATCGAACAGGTCAAGTCCATCCATTCCCACGTGACGGGCACCCGGCCCGACGGTGTGGCATACCGGGCCCTGGACCCCGAACTGCTGGCGTGGGTGCACACCTGCATCCCGTGGATGATCATGCGCGCGTTCGAGCGCACGAATCGGCCGTTGTCGCAGCACGAACGCGACCAATACCTAGCCGAGCAGGCGACGATCGGTCGGATGGCGGGCGCCGAGTGGGTGCCATCGAACATGGCTGAACTCGACGACTACGTTCGCCGGGTGCGCCCGCAATTGGGTGTCAACGCGCAGACCCGCGAATTCATCGACTTCCTGCTCACCGCACCCTTCTTCCCCGACCTGCCCGGTCCCCTCGATCGCGCACTGCACCGGTTCGCGGTGTATGCCGGGATGAGTTACGCCCCCCGCTGGGCACGAGAACTCACCGGATTCGACCACCCTTCCCTCCTGGCTCGGCGACTGATCGGCCCGGCACTGCAGTTCGACGCTCGCCGGATACGGTGGGCTTATGGCCTTCCTCCCTATGCCCGGTTGGCGCGCGAGCGCGCCAACGGTGTCGGTGTCACGACCGCAGGCACGCCATGATTGACCCGCAGTTCGTCACGGTCATCGGCGAGGCCGTCGCCGGAATGCCCGCCGAACATGCCACCGATGCGACCGCCCAACGCATTCTCGACGCCGCCGTTCACGAAGCCGCGACCGTCGGACTGCGGCGCATCACCATCGAAGACGTGGTCCGGCGCGCGGGCGTGTCACGCATGACCGCCTACCGCCGCTATCCCCGGCGCGAAGATCTGATTCAGGCGCTGATCCGTCGGGAGACCGGGCGCTTTCTCGCGACGGTGGCCGACGCCATCGAAACCACACCCGACCCCCATCACGGTGTAGCCGAGGCCTTCGTCGCCGCCATCAGTTTCGCCCGTGAGCATCCGATGCTGAGCCGAGCCGCGCAGTTCGAGCCACTACCGTCCGCCGATGCCAAGGACCTGCTCGCGATGGGGTCAGCGTTCATCGCCAACTACATTCACGGCGAGGCGCCCGGCAGTCCGACCCAGTCGGTGCGCTGGGTGGCCGACGTGTTCGCCCGGCTGTTCTTGACCTATATCTCGCTGCCATCCACCGATCCGGATTTTCGCGACGATGCGGCGCTGCGACGCTTCGCTCAGGAAGTCCTCACCCCGATGGCCGAACACGCTGTCGGATGAATTCTTCGACCTAGTGCGCCGGCGCCACGACGACGTTGACGGTGGTGGCACCGGCGTCTGAGGCGATGATCAGCACCGGCACGTTGGGGATTGACACCACGTGGCCACCGGTGACGCTGACCTGGTAGCCGTGCGGGTATTGGATGGCCGGCACCGAGATGGTGGTCTGCGCGCCCGCTGCGAAGCTGCCGGTGCCATCGGCCCGCGCCGTGGCGTAGCTGAGCTGGAAGATGCCGTGGTCGAACGACCAGGAGCTCGGGGTGCCGGCCACCGCCTGCGGATACGGCTCGGCCAATGCCGCCAGGGTGGCGACGTTGACGTTGTCGCCGACGGGCGGCTTGCTCGGATCGAACACCAGCGCCTCGGAGTTCTGCGAGGACGCGCCGGTGGTGATGTCGTCTTTGCCGGTGTAGGCCCACTCCGTCCATCCGTAATGGCGTTGACTGGCGCCTCGCAGCATGTCGATGATGACCGCGATATTGTCGGTGGCTCCGAATCCGCCCATCAGTGCCGGAATATTGTGTGCGCCTGCATAAGCCACGACATTGTTCAGGGCCATATCGTCGAGCACGTCGCAGAACAGGCCATCGCCGAGCAGCGATGTGGGGCAGAAATAGGCGAACTCGAAGGCTTTGTTCGGATCGTTCACCGTGCCCAAGTGGGTCGGGAACCCCAAGTCGAAGTTGACGTTGTGTTGGAAGTAGACGGTGGTGTTGGGATCGACGGCCCGGATCGCCGAGGTCACCTGGTTGTAGAAGGGAGTCAGCTGCTGGGCATCGAAGTGCGGGTTGCCCAACATGCTCGACAGCCATTGTGAGCCTGCGGACGGCTCGGTCATGATGTTGAGCCCGACTACGTTGGGGTCGTCCTTGAAATAGTCGGCCACGTATTCCCAAGCCAGCGCGTAATGATTCTCGAGTCCAACGCCATCGGATGCTGGGGCGTTGGACCAGAACGTATCCCAGGCATACATCTCGGCGGGGTTGAGGTAGTAGCTGTTGGGGAAGCCGAAGTCGGGGTTGGGCAGTCCGCCGGTCTGCACCGCCCAGTCGGGCGCTCCTTCTCCCCCGAATACCGTGCTGTAGAGGTCTTGGTGCATACCCAGAACGGTGACGATGCCGTGGTTGCTCAGGGTTTGTACGGTCTCGGCGATTGAGTCGAGGTACGTCTGGCTGAACACCCCGGGCTCGGGTTCCAGAGCGGCCCAGACGATGCCCAACCCCACGCTGTTGAAGCCATTGGCGGCCAAGAAAGCTGCGTCGTCGTCGCCGAATCCGGAAGCCGACGGCTCGTACGGTGACAGCTTGTAGACCTCGTCGAGGCCATGCAGGATCACGACTCGTCCGGCACTGTCGGTGATCCAGGTGTCGGCGGTGGAAAACCCTCCACTGCCGCCGCTCAACGGGATGCCGGTACCGAAGTGCCCGACCACACCGTGGCTGCCCAGCATGCTCCCGTTGCCGCCAGCGCCACCCAGTGCGGGTAAACCGGCAGGGGCAGAACCTATTCCGCTTTCACCGCCGCTGCCGCCATTTCCACCGCTTCCCAAGACCCCGATCGCGTCGCCGCCGTCACCACCATGACCTCCGGCGCCGCCGTCACCCCCTGCCCCGCCGTGTCCGCCCATCCCGAACAACCAGCCACCGTCACCGCCGTGCCCGCCGATCCCGCCGACAAGGCCCTGTCCGCCGGCCCCGCCCGCGCCGCCAACACCGAGCAGCCAGCCCCCGTCACCGCCCGCTCCACCGGCCGCACCGGCGCCCGCGGCCCCACCGGTGCCGCCATCACCGAACAGCCCCGCGGCCCCGCCGGCGCCGCCGGACAGCCCGGCGCCCGTCGAATCCCAGCCCGCCCCGCCGTCACCGAAGATCCAGCCGCCGGCCCCGCCGTCGGGATGATCAACCGTTCCCGCGGCACCGTCGCCGATCGCATACGAACCCAGCAAGGCGTTGAGGACGCCGTCAAGTTGTTGGCCGAGGTCACTGTGGATCCAGTTTTCGATACCGGCGTGAACCGGCTCGTAGACGAACTGCTCGAACCATCCGCTCAGATCGGTGGCCGCCGCCGGTCCCGCGATTAGCCCGCCGAGCAGGCCCTCCCCAGGTGCCGGGTCGAGCAGCGGCTCCCACGAGGACCACCCCGAGATCGCATCCGTACCAAGAGAATTGCTCGCCGCATCCATCATCGGCTCCACCATCGCATCGAGGACGTCGGCCCGAGCCTGCGGTGCAGCCAGCACCGGCAACCCGGCAAGAGCCGCCGTCACAGCCCCCGTCGCCAGGGCACGCGCGCCGCTCATCCGAACCTCTGATGGTATATCTGTTACACGAAGTGTCCTAGATATACCACAGCACAGTCGGCGCGGCGCCGTTCCATGACAGGTCGGCAGATCGGTAAAGAGAAGTCGGTCGCACCGACCACCGGGACCGCAATTCGGTCGGTGCGGCGCTATGAGGGTGCGATAACGGGCTGCAGCCCTAGCCGGTCTTGCGGTCGCGGAACTTGCGGCGGCTGGCCAGTTCGTCTTCCGGTGCGGCGATCGACTCGCCGCCGTCGGCGCGCTCACCCGGGAAGTCGGAGATCACGCCGGTCAACTCGCGCATCGCGCCCGACACCGCGATCCCGAACACACCCTGGCCGCCCTGCAGCAGGTCGACGACCTCCTCGGCCGAAGTGCACTCGTAGACGGTGGTGCCGTCGGAGAACAGCGTGATGTTGGCCAGATCCTGCACACCGCGCTCACGAAGGTGGTCGACAGCGATCCGGATGTTGTGCAGCGAGATTCCGGTGTCGAGGAGTCGCTTCACGATCTTGAGCACCAGGATGTCTTTGAACGAGTACAGCCGCTGGCTGCCGGAGCCGGCCGCCCCCCGGATCGACGGCACCACCAGGGAGGTACGAGCCCAGTAGTCGAGCTGGCGATAGGTGATGCCGGCGATTTGGCAGGCACTGGGGCCGCGGTAGCCGACGAGTTCGTCGGGAACGGAGTCGTCGGGGAACAGTCCGCCCTGTACGGGTTGGCCGGCGCTGGAAGGGGCCGCGGGGACTTCGCGGTCACCCGTGTCGGACTGACCCGTGAAGTCCAGCTGTTCCTGCCCCGGTTGGTCGCCCACGCTGCTTCCTCTCGCCGATCGCGCTCGTTGCCACTGGCTGGCCGGTGGCCGCGTTTGCTCTTGCCCGAGTTGGTCGTGAGCATACGCCGTCCGACGAGCTGCCGTGCAGTTGTTCCCGCCGTGGTTCAAGTATGGGGGCCCCGTTTTGCGCGTGTTGCTTTCGTATGGGCGTGTCGCGCCGACCGCAGAGAGATGAAACGGATCTGTGACGAGGCTGAGTCCGCCGCGCCGGGTCAGGTTGCTTTGAAATCGTCGGGCGACACGCTATCGAGGAATTCCTTGAACTTCTCCACCTCGTCTTCACGCACCGCACCCGCCGTCTCGTCGTCACCCTCGTCGGGGATCAGCAGGCCCGCTTCGGCCAGCACCGCTTCCTCGACGTAGATCGGCACCCCCACCCGCAAGGCGATGGCCACCGAGTCCGACGGACGCGCCGACACCGTGATGTCGCGGTCGAAGATCAGGTCGGCGTAGAACGTGCCCTCCTGCAGGTCGACGATTCGGACCTCTTTGAGCGAATGTCCGAGGGCACCGATCAGGTCGCGGATCAAGTCGTGGGTCAGGGGGCGGGCCGGCTCCACGCCCTGCTGCTCCAGAGCGATGGCGGCGGCTTCGGCCTGCCCGATCCAGATCGGGAGATATCGATCACCGTCGGCCTCACGCAGGAGCAGCACCGGCTGGTTCTGCGGCTGCTCGACGCGGATGCCGACCACGCGTACTTCACCCATCTCCAGTCAGCCCTCCGCGTTCGCCTCTGTCACAAGTCCGTGTCACAAGTCCTCAGTGCGTCCCAAGTCCTTGTCGTCCCAGTATGACTCGCTGCGAAACCCGCGGTCGGACACGCAACAAGCCGCCGAGGCGAAGTCTAGTCCTCAGCCGTGCAGTACGTCGTGTACCGAGGACTTGAGCAGCGCGGTGTGCAGTGCGATCGCCAGCGCCGCGACCTCGCGCGCCAAGTCGTCGGCCCGGTCACGGGCGCCCGCCTTGCCCCCCTTGACCAGCGGACCGGCGATCTGGGAGATCAGGTCGGATTGCCGGTCGGCCGCCGAGCGGAACGCCCGCAGGTGCCGCGGTTCCACGCCGTAGTCGGCCAGCCCCCGCGCGCACTGGACGATCACGACCGCGTGCTCGTCGAACAGCCCGCCCGGCCCGGGGGTGATGACGCCCGATCTGACCAAAGCCGTCAGCAGTGCGTCGTCGCCGCCCGAGCGCGCCAGCAGATCCTCCCGGCTCAGCCGCACCTGCCGAGGCGACGCAGGCAGCGCCGTCCCACCGGCGGTTTCGCCGCCGGCTGCCACAAGACGCGGCACGGGGTACGGCGACTCGGGTGACGGCAGCGCGCCGTCCGGTTCGGCATCCAGCCGCGCCTTGATCACCTTCAGTGGCAGGTAGTGGTCGCGTTGCGCGGTCAGCACGTAACGAAGCCGGGCGCAGTCGTACGCGCTGAATCGGCGGTAGCCCGACGCCGCCCGCTGCGGCATGACCAGCCCCTCGGCCTCCAAGAAGCGAATCTTGGAGACCGTGACGTCGGGAAAATCCGGCCGCAGCAGATCCAGCACCGCTCCGATTGACATCCCGGCCAGTTCAGGGCTGTCGGGCGCGGTCATTAGCTGCCCGGCCCGGCCTCGGTCTCACCCGTCTTCGGGCCGGTCAGGAAGACCAGGCGGAACTTACCCACCTGCACCTCGTCGCCGTTGACCAGGACCGCCGAATCGACCGGTTCCCGGTTGACGTAGGTCCCGTTGAGGCTGCCGACGTCGACGACCTGAAACTCGTTGCCCTCCAGCCGGAACTCGGCGTGCCGACGGCTCACCGTGACGTCATCGAGGAAGATGTCGCTGTCGGGGTGCCGACCGGCTGCGGTGACCGGTTGGTCGAGCAGGAACCGCGATCCGGCGTTGGGACCACGCTTGACGACCAGCAACGCCGAGCCCACGGGCAGGCCCTCCACACCCGAGGTCAGGCTCTCGCCGCCCGCCTGCGCGGGAGCGTCGAGTTCGTTCAGGAAGTCAGCGCGGAAAACCGATGTGGTTTCCACGGTGACCTCGTCGCCTGCCTGGTCTTGCCCCGTCGCCGGGTCCTTCTCCGTCACCCGCTACTCCTCACTGGCCGCTGTTCTGCTACCTGGTCGCGCCCGCCGGACATCTCTTGCGCCCAACCCTGAATCGTTGAGTCGACCGTACCGCGCAGCGGTCCGTCATGTCCCCCGCACCGCGGGATCGTGTCGGGTGGATACCCGCGCGTCCCGGCAGGCAGGCTAACAATCGTCATTCCGACAACGTCGCCCGGTAGGCGTCGGCAGTCAGCAGGCCCGACAGACTCTGGTCCAGAGCTGCCGAATCCGCGTTCGCCACCTGAAGTTCCAGCAGCCAGCCGGCGCCGTAGGGCTCGGAGTTCACCAATTGCGGGTTCGCGTCCAGGTCGGCGTTGACCGCGCTCACCGACGCGGTGATGGGCGCGTAGAGGTCGGAGACCGATTTGGTCGACTCCACCTCACCGAATGCCTCTCCCGCGGTGACTCCGGTGCCCGCTGCGGGCAGTTGCACGAACACCACGTCACCCAAGGCCGCCTGCGCGAAGTCGGTGATACCCACCCGGACGGTGTCGGGGCCCGTGCGGCGAACCCACTCGTGCTCGGCGGTGTAGTACAGGTCGGACGGAACTAAACTTTCCGAGCTCACGGTGATCGTGCTCCTTGCGCTGTCGGGCTCACTTGACTGGCTGAGCGTATTGGCGCGGTTTCGGTTGTCGCAACACGGTCACCTCCACGCGGTCGGCTTGCTGCACTCCCATGGCGCCGCCAAGCCGTTTGACGCTGTCGACCGCCCCGCCGGGAATGTTCATCGCGGCAGCCAGAGTCGGCGGATCGCCAATCGCCAGAACCGAATACGGCGGCGTCAGAGCCGTGCCATCGAACTCCAGCGCGCCGGGTGCGCCAGCAACCCACGAATCCACCCCGATGCGCACCGCCTTGGTGCCGTCGCGCACTTCCATCGCCTCGGCACCGGCCGCCCGCAGCTCGTTGATCACGTCGAGCATCGTCTCGGGTGCGACACCGCGGGCCGGATCGTCGACGGTGATCACGACGCCGGGCCCGACCGCGCCCACCGTGCCGACCATGATCGCCAGGGCGGCGAGCCGCGCTTGGGCGTTCTCGATAGCGGCCTGGTCACTGCTGCCGGACTCCTGCAGGGCGTTGAGCGTCTGCTGCAGTTCGGCGATTTCGGTGTTGAGGGTGGCCTCGCGTTGACGCAGCGAGTCCAGCAGCACCAGCAGGTCGGCGGGCCGGGCCGTCTCCAGCGCGTCCTGGGAGTCGTTCTGGCGGACCTGCGTGACGATCGCCACGCCCAACAGCAGGCACAGCAGCATCCCCAGCACGCTGAACAGTGGGCCGGAGCGGCCGCGCGGCGGCGCCACACCGTCGTGCGGGGTCGGCTGCGGCAGCTCGTGCCGGCCGTGCGACGCCGGGTCCGTGCTACTCATGCGTGTCAGGCCCCGAAAAGCCGTCGCCGCAGCGCTGCCGCATTACCGAAGATGCGGATGCCCAGCACCACGATGATCGCGGTCGACAACTGAGTTCCGACCCCCAACTGATCGCCGAGGTAGACGATCAGCGCGGCGACCAGAACGTTGAACACGAACGACACGACGAACACCTTGGCGTCGAAGATCCGCTCCAGGTAGGCGCGCAGGCCGCCGAACACGGCGTCCAGCGCCGCGACCACGGCGATCGGCAGATAGGGCTGAACCACCTCCGGCACGCTGGGATGAAAGACCAGCCCCAGCACGATGCCGGCGATCAGCGCGGCGATACCGATCATTGCGAAATCACTCCAGCCTCCCGAACCGGACCCGTGCGGGCCACCACCGTGACACCGCGCCCCGCAGCGCAAGCTTGCGTCACGATGCCCCTATCTGTTTGGCAAACCGGACATCTCGCACCGATCCGGCCGGCAGCGTGATGTCGGCCGAGCCGCGGCCGTCGACCCGCACCACCACCCCGTACGAGGCCTCCAACAGCCGCAGCCGGTAGAGCCCCGGGCTGCGGTCGAAGGCATCGCGCAGTTCGCGTGGCGGTCCGATGGCTTGCAGCGTGTAGGGACTGCTGATCGGCTTGTTGTCGACCAGGATGGCTCCGCCGGCCTGGCGGATCGTGACGTTGGGGCCGATGCGGACATCTCCGACGGCGATCGCCTCGGCCCCGCTGGCCCACAGCGAGTTGACGACCAGCTGCAGGTCGCGGTCCAAGATGATCTGCTGACTGCCCGACACCCGTTGTTTGGACGCGTCGGAGAGGTTTCGCCCGACGCCGGGGTCGGTCACGGTGACGACCACCCCCGGACCGGCCACCCGGGTGCTGGCGGCCTCCAGACTGAGCGCGTCCAGACCGGCCAGCACCCGCTGGCCCTCGGCGTCGTCGGCCAGCCGGTGCCGGCGCAGCTCGTCGACGCGGTTGGAGTACGTGTCACGCTTGTCGGCCAGCCTGCCGGTGACGGCCTCGGCCGCCCGAACGTTCGTCGCCAGCACCTGTTGCGCGTCGCGCACCCCGGGCGCCACCGACCGCGCCTGCGCAACAGCCACCGCGAACACCGTCGCCACCAGCAGCGCCGCCACCGCCTCCCATGCCCACCCCGCGATCCGCGCGGTGGCGGCGGGCGGCGTGCTACAGCGTGCCCGCCTGGCTGCGGCCGCGGCATAACCGGGGTCGAGATGTTCGGACAACAAAGAGCGCAGCAGGGAGGGCACCGCGAATTTCCGCGGCCGGCCGGCCTGGTGGGCGCCGGCACCCTGGGAGTCGTATCCGCTGAGCGCGAAGAACGGTTCAGCCACCGGCAACCTTCGGCATGGTGCGGACCACCATGGTCACCTGAATCAGGTACAGCACGAACGCCCACAGGTACATACCCAGACCCCAGATCAGGAAGCCCCATCCGGCCGACAACACCACCCGGCTGACCAGCGTGTCCCACTGTCCCAGCAGGATCAGCGGAAACGCCGACATCAGCGCGAAGGTGCCCGCCTTGCCGATGTAGGTCACCGGCAGCGCGACCAGTCCCCGGCTACGCAGCGCCGGCAGCGTCGCGGCCAGCAGCAGGTCCCGCGCCAGGAGTGTTCCGATAATCGCCCAGGGCACCAGTCCGCGCACCCCGAAGGAGACCGGAATGGCGATCATGTAGAGCCGGTCGATCGCGGGGTCGAGCAGGGCGCCCAACGCCGAGGACTGATTGAGCAGCCGGGCCAGTTTGCCGTCGGCCCAGTCCGAGGCGCCGCTGAGCATCAGCGTCGCCACCGCCGGGCCGTCCGCCCGCGCGACCAGCAGTAGGTACAGAAAGACGCCGATCAGGCCGAGACGGGCCAGGCTGATGACGTTGGGCACCGTGAGCACCCGGTCTTGGACTTGCTCGGAGCCAGACCCGGCAGGCATAGCGACCCCCTAGCGGAAGATCCCGGGCAGGCTCAGCGCGTCCATACTGTCGTCGCTCAGCGGGTTGTCCCGGACCATGTAGGTCCAGGTCGAGGTGGGCCGGGCCAGCTTCGACAGGTCGATGCCGGGCTCGGACTCGATCGAGTCCGAGGTCTCCAGCGTCTGCTGGGACGCCTCGATGGCGTCGGCGGCCAGCGAGGCGAACGCGTCCAGTGCCAACCGGTGGAACTCATCGAGCGGGTTCTGCCGGCCCAGGGCACGCAGGTGGATGCTCTCCCGGATGTCGGCCAAGTACGCCAGGTGGTCGGCCCATCCGCGATCGAGGTGGTAGAGCATGATCAGCCGGCAGATCTTCTCCAGCTTGGCTTCCCCGTCTTCCCCGTTCTGCCCCAGCTGGTCCTTCAACTCGGCATAACGCTTCGGGGTGAGCTCGGCCAGCTCCTCGCGAGCCGCCGGGGTGGACAGCAGCGTGTTGCGCCGCTCCACGATGATGGCGCGCTGCTGGGCGATCAGCTGGTTGTACCGCCAGGTGTTGGCATGGATGTCGAGCAGCTTGCCCTCGGCGATGCGCTGCGCGTGGTCGAGCATCCCGGAGGCCTTCGGACTCAGAATCCGGCCGTCGTCGTCGGTCTCGGTCGGCAACTTGTTGGCTTCCAGGTTCGTCGCGGCAACTTCGTCCTCCCAGCTGGAGAAGAACACCGACGATCCCGGGTCACCCTGACGGCCGGCCCGGCCCCGCAACTGGTTGTCGAGGCGCTGGGTGTGCTGGCGGCCGGTGCCGATCACGTGCAGCCCGCCCAGTTCGACCACCTGATCATGGTCGGCCGCTTGGTTCTCCGAGGATCCGCCGAGCCGGATGTCGGTGCCGCGGCCGGCCATCTGGGTGGAGACGGTGACCACCCCGAGCTTGCCGGCCTCGGCGATCACCGTGGCCTCTTCGGCGTCATTCTTGGCGTTGAGGACCACCGCCGGCACACCGCGCTTGCGCAGCCGCTCGTGCAGTTCCTCGGACTCGGCGACGTCGTGGGTTCCGACCAGCACCGGCTGTCCGGTGGCATGGACCTCGACGATGTGGGCGACGATGGCGTCATTCTTGGCCGCGGCGGTGATGTAGACCCGGTCCGCCTCGTCTTCGCGGATGTTGGGCATGTTCGGCGGGATCGGCGAGACCCCCAGCTGGTAGAACTGGCGCAGCTGCTCACCGGCAGCCAACGCCGTACCGGTCATGCCGCACACGGTCGGGTACCGGTTGACCAGCGCCTGCACCGTGATGGTGTCGAGCACCTCGCCGGTCTCGGTCGTCTCGATACCCTCTTTGGCCTCCACCGCGGCCTGCAGGCCGTCCGGCCAGCGCTGCAGGGCGGCGATCCGGCCACGCGAGGCGTTGATCAACTGCACCTTGCCGTCGCGGACGATGTAGTGCACGTCGCGCTGCAACAGCACGTGGGCGTGCAGGGCGACGTTGACCTCGGTCAGGGTGGAGACCACATGCTCCTCGGAGTACAGGTCGATGCCGCCGAGCGCCTTCTCGACCTTGCGCGCGCCCACCTCGGTGAGGTGGATGTTGCGCCGGTCCTCGTCGGAGTCGTAGTCCACTCCGGGTTTGAGCCGTCCGACCAGCTCGACGATCTCCATCCGCGGCGTCTCCCGGTGGGTGGTGCCGGCCAGCACCAGCGGCACCAGCGCTTCGTCGACCAACACCGAGTCGGCCTCGTCGATCAGCGCCACGTCGGGGTTGGGCGAGACCAGATCCTCGACATCGGTGACCAGCTGATCACGCAGCACATCGAAACCGATCTCGTTGATCGAGGCGTAGGTGACATCGCACTGGTAGGCGGCGCGGCGCTCGGCCGCCGTGGAGTCTTCGGTGATCCACCCGACGGTGACCCCGAGCGCGGTCAACAGTGGACCCATCCACTCGGCGTCGCGGCGGGCCAGGTAGTCGTTGATGGTGACCACGTGCACGTGCCGGCCGCCGATGGCGTACCCGGCGGCGGCGATCGCCCCGGACAGCGTCTTGCCTTCGCCGGTGGCCATCTCGACCACATCCCCGGCCAGCATCCGCAACGCGCCCTGCAACTGAACATCGAACGGACGCATCCCGATGCTGCGTTCGGCGGCCTCCCGGGCGATCGCCAAGAACTGCGGGATGTCCGACGAATCGGCCAGCTCCTTCAGTTTGAGCAGTTGCGCGGCTTTGCGCAGCTGCTCGTCGTCGAGCCCCGCGGCCTTCTTGGCGTACTCGCCGGCCGCCGTGACCTCGGCCATCGAACGACTCTGGTTCTTCTCGGTGCTGGCGCCCAGCAGTTTCCAGAATTTCCCGCTGAGCCGACCCGACTTGGTTCGCGTTCCGGAGACAGTCTTGGAGGTGTTAGCCACAGCACAACGGTACGCGGTGGCCAGCGCTTGCAAGCCGGGGGCACCGTCGCGTCGGCGGGTCGTCGCGGCAATGCTTATCCGGCGCGACACCGCACTGCTGCGGTAGGTTTCGCACGGGATTTCTCGATTCGGAGACCGGCCGCGATGCGAGTGCGGCGATACGGACGGCAAGGAGACATCGGCAGTGGACTCGAAGCTGTTCAATCCATCCATCGACTGGGCGCATGCGCTGCCCGATTCGCTGGTGTGGATCGTGCTGGCCTGGACCATCAGCGCCGTCAGCGTGCTGGCGGTGGCGGCCCTGCTGCGGGTCAGCACCCGGTGGGGACGCCAGTTCTGGGAGATCAGCGGTGCCTACTTCAGCGGGCGTGACAGCCTCCGGGTCTGGCTCATGTTGGGCGTGCTGCTGCTGTCGGTGATCACCGCGGTCCGGCTCAACGTGCTGTTCAGCTTCCAGGGCAACGACATGTATTCGTCGCTGCAGACCGCCTTCCAGGGCGCCGCCGGTGGCGACGAGGCCGTCAAACAGTCCGGTGTGCACGGGTTTTGGGTGTCGATCGGCATCTTCAGCCTGATGGCGGTGCTGCATGTGGCACGGGTGATGCTCGACATCTACCTGACCCAGCACTTCATGGTGAACTGGCGTATCTGGCTCACCGAACGGCTTACCGGGGACTGGTTGGACGGGCGGGCCTACTACCGGGCCCGCTTCGTCAAGACGCCACTGGACCCCGCCGTGGGTGAGGCCGTCGAAGGCGCGATCGACAACCCCGACCAGCGCATTCAGCAGGACATCGACATCTTCACCGCGGGCAACGGCGCCAACGCCAACGCACCGGCCAACGGCACCGGCAGCACGCTGCTGTTCGGCGCAGTGCAGTCCATGGTCACGGTTGTGTCGTTCACCGCCATCCTGTGGAACCTGTCGGGCACCCTCACCGTCTTCGGTTTCGACATCCCCCGGGCGATGTTCCTGATCGTCCTGCTCTACGTGGCCATCGCGACCATCGTCGCGTTCTGGATCGGCCGGCCCCTGATCCGGCTGAGCTTCCGCAACGAGCTCACCAATGCCGCCTTCCGGTATGCGCTGGTCCGGGTACGCGACGCCGCCGAATCCGTGGCGTTCTACCGGGGCGAGATCGCCGAGCGGCTCCAGCTGCGGACGCGGTTCAACGAGATCATCGCCAACTACCTGAAATTCGTGAACCGGACCATCGGGTTCGCGGGCTGGAACCTGTCGGTGAGCCAGGCGATCGTCCCGTTGCCCTGGGTGATCCAGGCGCCACGGCTGTTCTCCGGGCAGATCATGTTCGGTGGGGTGGCGCAGACCGCGACGGCTTTCGGCAATATCTCCGATTCGCTGTCCTTCTTCCGCAACGCCTACGACAACTTCGCCGGCTACCGTGCCTCGATCATTCGTCTGCACGGGCTGGTGGAGGCCAACCGCGAGGCCCGCGAACTGCCCGAGATGCTGGTCAAGCCCAGCGCCGACGACACCGTTGCCCTTGAAGGCGTCGAGGTGCGCAACCCCGAGGGTGTCCCGCTGATCGAGGCGCTCGATCTGCACCTGGGAGTCGGTGACGCGCTGATGATCGCCGGGCCGTCCGGCAGCGGAAAGACGACCCTGTTGCGCAGCCTGGCCCAGCTGTGGCCGTACGCGTCGGGCACCCTGCGACGTCCCGACGCCGACAACGAAACGATGTTCATCTCACAGCTGCCCTACATCCCGCTGGGCGACCTGCGGACCGTGGTGGCCTATCCGCTGGCTCCGCAGGAGATCTCCGACATCGCGTTGGTCGATGCGCTGGGCAAGGTCCTGCTTCCCCATCTGATCGACCAGCTCGACACCGTCGAGGACTGGGCCAAGGTGCTCTCTCCCGGTGAGCAGCAGCGGGTGGCGTTCGCCCGAATTCTGTTGACCCGGCCCAAGGCGGTGTTCCTCGACGAGTCGACGTCGGCGCTCGACGAGGGGTTGGAGCTGACGCTGTACCAGCTGCTGCGCACCGAACTGCCCGACACCATCCTGGTCAGCGTGAGTCACCGGCACACCGTTCGCCAGCACCACAAGCACGTGCTGGAGCTGCTCGGCCAGGGCCGTTGGGATCTCTCGGCGGTCTAGGCCCACCCCCACCCAGCCGAGCTGGGGGCACCTCCCGCTCGCGGGGGAGCGTGTCCCCGGCCGACACGCCGTGGCGCACACCGGGTTTACGCACCCTCACGCCAGAGTGGCGCGCTCCGCGGCGTGCGCGCCGGCCCGGCGGCCGAAGAACGAGCCCTCCCCCAATTGGGTCCCGCTGGCGTAGCCCTTGCCGTCCTGAGCGATGTTGGCCGCGCAGGCCCCGGCGGCGTAGAGCCCGGGTATCGGCTGTCCGTCACCGCGCAACACTTCGCCGTCCACCGACGTCGCCAGCCCGCCGATGGTGAAACCGGCGTACATCGCCTTGCCCAGCGACAGGTCGAACGCGCCCCACGGTCCGGTGTCCTGCGGGGCCAGGAACGGCGGCTGCTTGTGAAAGTCCGGGTCCTCCCCGCGCGCCGCGTAAGTGTTGTAACGGTCCAGGGTCGCCACCAGGTTTCCTTCCGGAATACCCAGGGCTGCTTCCATTTCCGGTACCGTCTCCCATCCGTCGATCAACGGCACCAAGGGCACATGCGGCTTGCGCATGTGCGCCTCGTCGACGATCAGGAACGCCGCACTGTCGGGCTGGTCCATAACGAACCCCGAGGTGCGTGAGTGGTAGGAGTCCTCGGCGACAAAGCGCTTGCCCTCTTTGTTGACGATGATCCCGGTGAGCAGGATCGAGGGCGGGTAGACGGGCGCGGTGATGAATATCTGGTCCATGTGCTTGGTGGCGCCGCCCACCGACATTCCCATCCGGATGCCCAGTCCGTCGTCGTAGGTGTTGCCCAGCACGAACGGCTTCTCCGCCAGCTTCGGCGTGTACTGGGCGACCATCTCCGGGTTCATCACGAAACCACCGGCGGCAATCACCACCGACTTCGCTTTGATGACACCGCTTGCGGTGAAGTGCTTCCAGGTGACACCCACGACGGCGCCGGAGGCGTCGGTGACCAGACCGGTGGCACCGGTCTCGTAGCGGATCGTCACACCGAGGCTGTCGGCCCGCTTGAGCAGCAGGTCGATCGCCATCTTGGCGCCCTGGGTGTCACCGGGCACCGGAACCTTGTGCCCACGCGGCGCCGGAACGGCCTGGTTCAGAAACGGCCACACCTTCTCGTTACCGGTGAACATCAGCCCCTCGGTGTTGGGCTGGATCACGGCCTTCTCCGGGTAGTAACTGCGCTCGAACGCAATTCCGAGGTCTTCAAGCCAGTTGAAGTGCTCGACGCTGCCGTCGCAATAGGCCCGGATCTTGTCGTGCTCGGGTTCGCGCGACACCGCGACGAGGTACTTGTACATCTCGTCGGCAGAGTCGGGATGCCCGGTCGCCTGCTGGACCGCGGTGCCGCCGCCGAGGTAGAAGTGGCCGCCCGCCATGGCGGTGGTGCCGCCGGCCTCGGCGGCCCGCTCCAGTACCAGTACCTGGGCCCCGGCTGCCGCCGCGGTGACGGCCGCGCAGCCGCCGCCGATGCCGAAGCCGATCACCACGACGTCGAACTCGTCGGACCACTCCGAAACCGTTTCGGCACTGGTGGTTTCCGGGATCTGGGTGCTCATTGCCGCCACTCCTCCTCGTCGCCGGCGCTACTCCTGGGCGCCGCTGCGGTGCTCACCGCTGCTCCTGTTTGATGTAGTCGAAGACCGACCGGATCTCGGCTGGGATGTAAGCGATCTCCAGGTAGGGGATGCCGGCGTCCGGCGCTGAGACGTACGCGAAATGCATGCCTCCGGGCATCACGCCCCGGGCAACCACCTGGGCGCCCCGCTCGGCGGCGTCGTTCAGCATAACCTCGAAGTTTTCGGGGTCCTGGGCCTCGATGCAGACATGGTGCAGGCCCGGCCCGCGGGAACGGAGAAAGTCTTCGTAGAGGCTGCGCCCGCGCACCGGTGCGATCAGCTCCAACTGCATGTCTCCGACATAGCTCAGGGCGATGTCCGCGACGAAATCCGCCGGCTCGCCCAGGTAGCTGCAGGTGTCCGGGGCGAAGTGCACCCCCGGCATACGGACCCATTTCCGCACACCCAGCAACGCGGTCAGGGTCGATTCGGTGGCGTCGAGATCTCCTGTGACCCAGGCGATCTGGATGGGTGGGCGGGGTGTCGGGGTCATGGCAGCGGGTTCGGCACGCCGACGTCTTCGCGGACCTGTTGGGAGATCGCTGGCCACGAGACCGCGGCGGGGAATTCGCCCCAGACACTGTTGAACAGCCCGACGATCCGGGCCGGGCCGGAGTCGCGCGTGACATACACCGGACCGCCGGAGTCACCCTGCTGACTGCGAACACTGCGCGTCATGGTGAACCAACCGTTGTTGACCCGTTCGACGGTGCCGCAGGTCTCTCCGGTGACAATGCCGAAGTGGCAGACCGGTTCACCGGGGTTCAGGACGTGGTCCGGGCCGGCCTGCAGCTGCAGACCACCCGGCAGAACGTCGTTGACGTCGACATCGTCGGCCAGCACGATCGACTCGTAGTCGGCAATCACCTGGTCGGTATTGACCGTCGAACCATTGGGTGTGTTGTCGCGAAAGGTCGCCAACCTGCCGATGACCGCCCCGCCCCGGTCGGTGACGGTACCGCTCCCCCGGCAATGCCCGGCGGTGAAGGCCACCCGCAGCACCGGATCGACGTAGCCGAGAGTGCAGACGTGGGTGTCCTGGCGGATCTCCATCCCTGGGAACACCAGCACCCGATCGGCTCGGGCCGGAGATACCGCCGGGCCGGCAACCGTCGCACCGACCCCCAGCAGCACCGCCAGCACCCGCGCAACGAGCCTGGGCAACCGTCGACTCCTATCGTTGAGGGCCGGTTTCGGTCCGGCCCGACCACGCCACCGCGGCACAGCGCGGCGGCCCGGCCCCATGGGATCCGGGCCGCCGCGTCGGCGTTGCGCGGCGATCAGGGGATCGTCAGCTCCTGACCGGGGTGGATCAGGTCAGGGTTGGCGATACCGCTGGCCTCCGCGATCTGCGGGTACTTGTTGCCGTCGCCGTAGAACCGCTCGGCGATGGCGAACAGGGTGTCACCGGCGACCACGGTGTACGTGCGCGCCGCAGGTGCTGCTGCCTCCTCCACGGGAGCCTCTTCAGCCTTGGGCTCCTCGGGCGGCGGGGCGTCGGTCTCGGTCTTGGTGGACCAGGCCGCACCGTCGGCGGCGTACAGCACCAGGTTGCGGTCGTCCTGCAGAACCAGCTTGACGTCCTTCTTGCCCTTGGTGTCGGTGTGCCAAATCGGCTTGTCGGCGGTGTACAGCACGAAGTTGCCGTCCGCCTGCACCTCGGCACGCACCACGTCGTTGCCGTTGGTGCCCGACGCCCAGATGGCTTTGCCCCGCGCCGCCAACACCAGGTTGCCGTCCTCCTGCAACGTCAGGGTGTAAGCCCCGTTGTTGGAGGTCAGCGACTCGCCCTTGACGAGCTTCTTTCCTGCAGTGAGCGTGTCTCCCAAGCTCTGTGCCACGTTGTCCCCTTCTTATCGGCACGCCGCGACCTTGACTCGTCGGGCGTTGTCGCTCGGATGCGACGCTAGTCAGCCTAGGCGAACACCCGCCGGTGCGCCCTCATTACGTCAGGGCAATCTCGGCGCCGAGGCGGCGGCCGTTTCCGCGGCGACGGGCTGCCAGCCGGGCGGCCCGAAGAGGTAACCCAGCCGATCGCGCCACCGGGTCGCGCTGCGCACATCGGCGATGATCGAGGCGTACTCGTGGAATTGCAGGGTCACGATGTTGAACGTGTCGACGGGCTTGGTCAGCCCGTAGTGCGGGCGAAACCGTTCGGGAGCGAAGGTGCCGAACATCCGGTCCCAGATGATGAGGATTCCGCCGTAGTTGCGGTCCAGGTACTCCGGGTCCATGCCGTGATGCACCCGGTGGTGCGACGGGGTGTTGAAGACGAACTCCACTGCCCGCGGCAGCTTGTCGATCCGTTCGGTGTGCACCCAGAACTGGTAGACCAGGCTCACCGAGAAGCTGGCGAACACCATCCACGGCGGAATACCCAACAGCGGCAACGGAATCCACATCAAGATCTCGCCGCTGTTGTTCCACTTCTGACGTAGCGCGGTGGCGAAGTTGAAGTAGCGGCTGGAGTGGTGCGCCTGATGCGTCGCCCAGATCAACCGGACCCGATGGGCGATGCGGTGGTAGCTGTAGTAGAGCAGGTCCACACCGACGAGTGCGATAACCCAGGTGTACCAGCGCGTGGGCGACAGATGCCACGGCGCCAGATAGGTGTAGATCGCCGCGTAGCCGAGCAGCGCGATGAATTTCCACCCGGCGGTAGTGGCCATGGACACCAGGCCCATCGAGATGCTCGCCCAGGCGTCCCGGGTTCGATAGGCACCGGCGGGCGCCCGCTCCGCTTCGGACTGTTCGAGCTTGCGTGCGGCGAACCATTCCAGACTCAGCAGCAGGAGGAAAAAAGGCACGGCGAATATAACCGGGTCCCGCATCGGCCCCGGCAGCACCGACCACACGCCCGCGATCGCGTCCACCGTCTCCTACCTCCGCAACATCAGCCTAGACACCGCGACGGCCACCAATCAGTCCGGCGACAACGATGACTGATCCTCGGCGTGCCACTGCACCGCGTAGACACCGGGCTGCAGGGACAGTTCGGCGACCAGGCGCTCCAGCCGGTCCGGCGCCCGGCTGTCCGACAGCATGGACGCGGTGAGCGCGATGTTGTCCTCGCCGGCACGAACGGTGTGAATCCCCCGCAGAATCAGGTCGTTGCTGGCGGTGTGTTGCACGATCTGGGCGCGCAGGTACTTCTCGGACTTCGGCCGGCAGATCACCTGCACCTCATACGGCGACTGCGGTTCGTCCTCCTCCACGTGCTGATCACGGTCGATGAGCCGTCCCAGCGGCCGCAACAACAAGTGGGTACCGACGATCGCACCGGTGCCGATCAGCGCGAACACCAGGTCGCCCGCCGCGGCCAGTACACCCACGGCGGCCGAACACCACAGGGTCGCCGCGGTATTGAGCCCGCGGACGTTGAACCCCTCGCGCAGGATCACCCCGCCGCCGAGGAAGCCGACCCCGGACACCACGTACGACGCGACGCGGGTGGAGCTGGGTTCCACGGCGACGGCGTACAGCACAAACAGCGTCGCACCGGCAGCGACCAGCGCGTTGGTACGCAGCCCCGCCATCCGCGCACGCCACTGTCTCTCCAGCCCGATCAGTGCACCGCAGCCCAGCCCGACAGCCAGTCGCAACGTGAACTCGGCGACGCTCAGCGTCTGCATGACGTCAACGATGACACACCGCTAGCCCGCGACCACCGGCCGAGCCATCACCGTGGGCTTGAAGCCGTACCGTGGAGCGGCGAAACCGTAGTTGCGGCCCTGACCGGCGCCGGCCAGCGGCACACCGGGCATCCCGGCGGCGCCGGGCTCCGGTGCATGCGCGGCGACCGTCCAACCGGTGGCCGCGACCGAGGTCCCCGGAGCCGCGGTCGTCGGAACCGCGGCGGCCCACGACTGCGGCACCGACAGTCCCCCCACTGCTGCTGCGTGGCCCATGCTCGCCGAGGCCGCACCGATGCCGGCGTTGGGCAGCCCGGCACCCAGCGCCCCCAGGCCGCCGGGTCCGAGCATCCCGGGAAGCAGCATGTCCATCGGGTCGACTGCTCCCAGGCCCAGCGGGTCGGCGGCAGCCAGGGCGGCACCGCGGATGACGGCGATGTCCGCTCCGGCCTGCGTGATTCCGGCCAGGCCCATCGGGCTGAACGAGCTGCTCATCAGGTTGGTCATCGCGTTGCCCAGATCCCCGGCACTGATCACTTCGCCGCCTGTCGTCGGCGCGTCCACCGGCGTTGCGAGGGCTTGCAGCGCCTGCGGTGTGTTCGTCATCGCCTGCGACAGGGCGGATTGGGCATTGGATGCAGCCGCTGTGCCGGCGGCCTGGGAGGTCGCACCCTGCTGTGCGGCCTGCCCCGCGGGGTCGGCAACCTCGTGCGGCGCGCTGAACGGCGTGACCTTGGTGGCCGCCGCCGACGCTGCCGCGTAGCCGTACATCGCGGCGGCGTCCTGAGCCCACATCTGGCCGTAGTGCGCCTCGGTGGCCGCGATCGCCGCAGCGTTCTGACCGAGGAAGTTGGTCGCGACGAGCGCTGCGAGCTGGGACCGGTTGGCGACGATCAGCGGCGGCGCCACCGTCATCGCGTATGCCGCGTCGAACGCGGCGGCCGCCGCCTTGGCCTGGATAGCGGCCTGCTCTACCTGGGCGGCGGTAGTGCCCATCCACACCATGTAGGGCGTGGCCGCGGCAGCCATCGCGTTGGAGGCCGGTCCCATCCAGCCTTCACTGACGAGTCCGTTGATGACGCCCTGGTAGGCGAACTCGGCCGCGCTGAGCTCGGCGGCCATCTTGTCCCATGCCGCCGCGGCGGCCATCATCGGTCCCGAACCGGGGCCGGTGTAGATACGTGCTGAGTTGATTTCCGGCGGAAACGCTCCGAAGTCCATGGCATTGCTCCTTTTTGGTGGTTTTTCGGCCACGAATGGCTGGTCTAGGGGGATGTGCAGGCAGGGTCGATGCCCGATATGTGTTGCGGCCGTGCTCCGGACGGCAGGAGAAATCGGGACAGCGGTCATAGCGACATACCGGAGCCGGTCATACCAAGTCGATTGCTTGCTCGACGAGAAGGACGAGCTACCAATCGATTTCAGGGCATGCCGAAGCCTGGCGCCTTCCGCTGCGGGAGGGAACGCCAGTCGACGAGTTCAGCGCCGGTGCGAATCAGATGGTGAAAGCAGCACCGAGATCGAAGGAGACGAACATCGATCTCGGATAGGAACTATCACTCGGACTCAATGTCGCTCTCACCTCCTCTCGGCCTGGGCACGCGCGGGTGCCTGCACGTATGCACGACGAGGTGAAGTAACCCGGCAACAACCGGGATCCGCACCCCTCTCGTCAGAGCTTCGGCACTGCACGGCGTGTCCTGGCCTGCGCAAATGTGCAGACCCGGAAGCCACTTGGGCTCAACCCTTAATCCGGGAGGAGCTGTCCTGACCCGGGGCGTCTTTCGACGTTCGGGGTCAGTGGCCTATATCCGTGCAGACGCCTCACCTAACGAGGTGCTTGCTTAACCATAGTGCACCAGTGGGGTGGCAGGGTCAATCCGAATCGCCGGGCCGCCGACGGTCTATCGCAGATCCTGACGCACTGGAGGTGAAAACGCTTGTGCTCGGCCGAAATAGGCAGTCCACGTAAAGCAAAACGCGGCAGCGCACCCGTGGATCGGGTGTGCTGCCGCGCTGCGAATTGCGAGGCGCTCAGGCCCAGCTGGAGCCCACCGAGGCGTCGGTGTTGGCCATGTTGTTGCCGGCCGACTGCACCTTCTGACCGTGAGAGTTGGCCTGCTCGTAGATCACCGCGAAGTTGCGGCCCAACTGCGCCACAAACTCCTGGCACGCCACCGAACCCGCACCACCCCAGAAGTCACCGGCAGCCAGCACATCGTGCACGATCGCCTGGTGCTCAGCCTCCAACGACGCCGCCTGGGCACGAATCAACGCACCGTGGGCATCCACATCACCGAACTGGTAGTTAATCGACATCTGCGGTTCTCCTTCTAGCTCGACAGGATCTGCTGAGAAGCAGCTTCCTGCTGCTCGTAGTGGTTCGCGTCGCGAATCAACCCATCCCGCACCCCGTGCAGCATGTTCACGATGTTGCGAAACGCGGTCTGCATCTGACCCATGGTGTCCATCGACGTCCGCTCCGCCAGACCACCCCAGCCAGCACCGGAGATGTTGGTCGACGACGCCCACATCCGACGCGCCTCGTCCTCCACCGTCTGCGCATGCACATCAAAACGGCCCGCCATCGAACGCATCGCGTCCGGATCAGTCATAAAACGTGTTGCCATGATTTCTCTCTCCTCGATCTGCGAAAGTTGTTGGAACTTAACGGTATGTGGAACTATCCGGCCGACGCGGCGTTAGCCGCCTCGGTCGCTGCGTAGGTGTTGGCGCTGGTGTTCAAGGTGGCCACGAACGCTTGGTGGATGGCCTCCGCCTGGGCGCTGATGGCCTGGTACATGCTGGCGTGCGCGGCGAACTGCGCAGCAGTCAGTGCCGAAACCTCATCAGCAGCGGCCGGAACCACACCGGTGGTCGGCGTTGCCGCCGCGGCGTTCTGAGCACTGAGCGCCGAACCGATGGCGGCCAGATTGCCCGCAGCCGCCGTCAGCGCCTCCGGTTGGGTGTTCACAAAAGTCATGGGGCCCTCCTCCAAGAATGCCGGCCGGATGGCCGACGCTCACCGGCTGCGCCGAACAGGGGCCCCGTGACGACGTCGTACCGGAGCGTGCTCAGCGCAACATGGTTCAAGTAACAGAAACGGTGCCGGAGCCGGATCGGGACCAAACAGTCGCCAACTCCGAGCGGGCATTATCGCCGGGACACAACTCTCGTCCTCACCTCCTGACACCGACAGAGACCAACTGGGCCGGGCGAAAGCACCGGCCCCCTTACCTGCGCAATGGTGGCATCGGTACCAGTAAGCGTCAACCCGGACAAGCGGTCGTTACGCTGTGAATCGGCTGTCGGGCGGCTGTTAGTTCAGGACGGTTTCTTCTCGGCAACCGCCGCACTGAGCCCTTCGGCGAGATCCTCGCGGGTCAGTTCCTTGAACTTGTGCAGCCATTCGTCGCTGAAATCGGTGACATCGCCGGCAAGCACCGCGTCCAGTTCAGAATCGTCGAGACGGAAACTGCGGTGGTCGCGGGCCTTCTCCACGACGTTGCGGACGAATCCGGCATTACCCAGCACGTCGATACCGCGGATCAGGTCGCCGTCTTCGGAGTAGTTCTCGTCGGCGTAGAACCGGGTGTAGTGCGGCAGCAGTCCTTCGACCGCCTCGTCACTGACCACGTCCTCGTTCTCCGCCCCCATCATCTTGGTCAGTTCCAGCAGTTCCGGCGGGGTGTAGCTGTAGAACTCGATCACCGTGGAGAACCTGCGCCGCAGGCCCTGGTTCACCTCGAGCATCTTGTCCATGGCGTTGGCGTAGCCGGCGCCGAACACCACCAGCTCGTCACGGTGGTTCTCCATGTACAGCAGCAACGTGTTGATGATCGCGTTGCCGTAGGCGTCGCCCTGGCTGTAGCCGCGCTCATGCAGGGTATGCATCTCGTCGAAGAACACCGCACCACCGAGTGCGCCTTCGAGCAGCTCCTCGGTGTTCTTCTCGGCATCGGCCATGTAGCGGCCCAGCAGCTTGGAGCGGTTGGTCTCCACCACCAGCGGCTTGCGCAGCACCGTCAGGCCGCACAGCTGCTTGGTGAATGCGCGCGCCACCGAGGTCTTGCCGGTGCCGGGCGGACCGAGCAGCAGGGTGTGCCGCGACGTCACCGGAACCGGTAGGCCCATCTTGGCGCGCGCCAGGTTCACCTTGGTGGTCGCCTTGATCAGCTTGATCTCCCGCTTGGCCTGCTCCATGCCGAGCATGGCGGCCAGCTCCGCGTCGCCTTCGGCCAGATAGCGGGCGGCCTCCTCGGCATGCCGGTGGGCTTCGGCCTGTTCCCGCGTGGGGGCACTGTCGGGGTCCCACGGGTCCGTGCGGGCCTCGATGGTCTCCGGGTCGGTCAGCACCAGCCGAAAGTCGGGATTGTCCAGTGCTTCGCGGGCCGGTGTGAACTTCGAGTCCCGCGAATAAACCCGGCGCAGCAACTCGGCGGCCTCGTCCTCGCGGCCCAGATGCCGCAGGCACATGCCTTGGGTGTAGAGCGCGACGTTGGCGGCACCGGGAACCCGGTCGCCCTCGATCGCCTCTTGAGCCCGCCGCGTCGCCTCCTCGAACACCCCCAGCGAGGCCAGCGCGGTGGTGGCCATCGCCGCCGCTGCCGCCTTGAGCTCGGGCTGACGCCAGGGGGCCGCTGCGGGGAACTGCTTGAGCACGTCCGGCCAGCGCCCGGTCCGGAAGTACAGCAGACCCCGGACATAGCTGACCAGTTCGGTTTCGAAGGGGTTCCGCGGCTCGATGCCGTCGAGCAGCTTCGCCGCCTCTTCGTAGCGTTTGGCTTCGGCCAGCGCGGCGGCGTAGGCGGCGGCCAGCGATTCCACGCTGGTGATCCGCAGCCGCAGGAACATCCCGTCGGAAACCTCCGGATGGAATTCCAGGTCGGACAGGCCGAGTCGGCGGGTCTCCCAGCCGAATGTGCGCACCGTCGACCAGGCGTTTGCCAGCACCTCGATATCGGAGTCACCGGCCAGCACCCGGGCCAGCCAGGCGTCGCACATGCTCGGGTCGATCGTGGTGGCAGTGGTGAACATCTGCAGCGCGACCTGCGGATTATGGCTGGGCTGCAGCCCGTTGACCGAGATCCCGGAGGCCAGCATGCCCGCGACCATCGCGTTGCGCGCGTCGGTCGTCGCCGGTCCGGTCACGAGCGCGTCCCGGTGGCCGCCGCAGGTGTGTACTCCTCGATCACATCGACCGACACCGGCAGCTGCTCACCGTCCTGCAAGTCCCGTCCCGGCACCGACATCCGCCGGTGGGCGGTGGGCGCCGGCAGACTGGCGCAGGCGGCTTCCAGCTGACGCCGGCCCACGAAGCGGTTCAGCGCAGAGCGCATGTTTCGGTCGGGCTTGTCGGCAGTGTGGTACCGCGCCAGCACCGAGACCTCGGTGGTTCGGCCGCCACCGCGCGAAAGACGGACCGTGACCACGGTTGCTTCGGCCTCCGGGTACCACAGGTGTTCGAGGTTCTCCGGGGTGATGTCGTTCGGCGACACCCAGAAGCTGGTGACGTGGCCGGCCGGTCGATCGCGGAACAGCCGGTGCCGCAGCTGCGTGGCCTCCAGCCCCGCGAGCACCGCCTCGTCGACGGCGTCGAACTCGTCGGCGCGCAGCACCTGGGCGCTGAGCTGGCGGCCGTCGATCTCCTCGGCCAGCCGCTCGGTGGCGGCGGCCAAGGTGGCGGCCAGTGAATCGCGCGTGGCCACCGCGTTGACGTTGTGCTGCGGGTCCATCCGCAGCACCACCCAGGTGTGGCGACGGTCGGGCATCGACGGGTTCTCTTCCACGTCGGGGTCGTCGGCGGCGCGGGGATCCTTGCGGGTTCCGACCGACACGACATCGATGCTGTCCAGCCGCACGTCGAACTGCCGCAACCCAGCGGCCAGACGCTCTACCGGCAGGGTCGCCTCCGAATCGCGGCCGTGTCGGCCGGTCGCCGCGGCGGCCCGCCCGCCCACGGCGATCACCGTCACCAGCCGGCCTTCATGTTCGCGGACACCGACCGACTCACGCCCGAAGCGGCGGTGGTGATCGACCGCGGCGGTGCGGCCGCGGTGCAGGGCCTCTTCGGGGTCGGTGAACTGATCGGCCACCCAGGCCGCCCACATCGTGCTGATCGGCACTCGCCGGTAGGTGAGCAGCGCGATGAGCGCGACCAGCACCGCGGCGGCGACACCCGACCACCACACGTAGTCGGCGACTTTCGGGTCACCCGGCCAGCGACCGGCGAGGACCAGGATCCCCACATCGATCAGAAAGACCGCGGTGACCCGCATCCAAGACAGGTTCAGACCTAGTGCGTGCTGTGCCTTCATCGGTTCCTTGACGATCGTCGCAGTGCTGCCACTCCCAGTGCCACGCCGGCCGCCGCGAGCGCCGCCAACAGCCCGGCTCCGGCGACCCAGGCCGGCGTCATGTCGCGTTCGGGCGGCATCGGCGGCACCTGCAGCGGCGCCGACAGCCGCTCCGGCGGCTGGGCCGGAACGTCGGGAACGTCCCAGGTCAGTGCCGCGACCGGATCGACGATGCCGTAACCGACCACATTGTCGACCCCGCGCGCCGGCGGCCGGGCCGTACGGATCAGCCGGTTGATCACCTGGTGCGCCGACAGTTCCGGGTACTTAGCCCGCACCAGGGCCACCACACCGGAGACGATCGCCGTCGAGAAGCTGGTGCCGGACGGGACCAGCAGTGAGTTCTCCGGGCCGTCGACGGCGTTCATCAGTCCGTCATCGCGCGGCGAGAGCCCCTCGATGTCGGTGCCGGGCGCGGCGATCGACACCCACGGGCCGGCCACGCTCGACTTGGCCATCGGTGCACCCGCCGAGTCGACCGCGCCGACGGTCAGCACGTACTCGTCGTACCAGGCCGGCGTCACCACGGTGTTGACGCCGTTCCAGTCGCGGGGGTCATCGGGGCGCATCGCGTTGTAGACGGGGTTCTGCTTGCAGTCCCGCCAACTGGCGTCACCGGCGGCGGCGACGATCACCGCGTTCTTCTCCACCGCGGCGTAACGCACGGCGGCGCCCAGATCCGCCTGGTCGATGAGCGTGCGCACGTTCATGCAGACGGCCTGGGAGATGTTGATGACCTGCGCACCCATGTTGGCGGCATGCACAATCGCCCGCGCCATGGTGCGGATTCCGTCGGTCTTCTCCCGCAGCTGCGGGTCACGTCCGTCCGCGAACGGCTCCTTGGGCCCGAACGCCGCGCTGTACTGCCGGATCGCGATCAGCTGCACGTCGGGCGCGATGCCGCTGAAGGCGTCCGGCCCCCCGCCGGGCGGCGGGGCGCTCGGGGCGCGGAAGTCGACCGGTGCGGTCCGGGCCTGCCCGGAGAACCCGGCCGGCCGCGCCGTAGCGGCGTCATGGGCGCTGTGCGCCGACGAGGCTGCCGCACCGGGTCCCGGCGCCGGACCGGGTGCCGGTCCAGGCGCCGGAGCCGGAGCCGGAGCAGGCGCGGGGGCGGGTGCGGGACCCTGACCCGGGGCCGGTTCCTCACCCTCGACGGGCGGCGGCGGTGGCGGCGGAGGCGGCGGCATCACCAGGATCGTCGTCGCCGGCGACGGGGTCGGTGGTGGCGGCTCGTTGGTGGGAACCGACGGCGGCCGACGGGTCTGACGGGGCGGCGGCAACGGAGCCACCCCGTTGTCCGGCATCGCGGCGATCAGCGACGCCACCAGGGTCCCGTGTGCATCGCAGTCCGACAGCCCGTCGCCGCCGGCCATCACGTAGTCACCGCCGGGGATCAGGTTCGGCAGCCGCGGGTGCGGGGTCACGCCGGTGTCGATGACGGCGACCGTGACGCCTCCCCCGCGACCGAACTTCCAGGCCTCCTGCAGGTTGAGCATGTCCATGTAGGCCGGCTGCACGCGGAAGTCGGTGTTCGGCAGCACACCTACCTCAGTGCAGTACGAGGTCTGCCGCATGGTCTGCGGCGGTCCGGGCGGGCCGTCGGGCGGCAGCGCCGCCGGGTCGATCCCGGGCGGCTCGATCGCGCCGGCAGCCGGCATCCCGGCCAGCGAGCCGCAGGTCATCATGATCATCGCGGCGCCGGCGGCCGCGGTGCGCTGCAGCCGACGCACGCCCCTACCGGTACCGGATCGCTTCATAGGTATTCATCAACCACAGTGCCAGCGGGAACAACGGCATCAGGCACAGGTATTCGATCCACTCGACGAACTTGCGGAACAACGGGCTGTAGATGGTGTTGGGCACGATCACCGCAGACAGCAGCCCGAACATCGGGACCAGCACCAGCACGGCCACGCCGACCACCAGTGCGGTCGGCGTCCACAGCACAACCGCGAAGCGAACCACCACAGCCGCGACGATCACCAGCCCGGTCAGCGTCACCGTGACCGCCTGCAAGCGGTCCCGGAAGGAACGGCCCCGCAGCACCAGGAACCCGGCGGTCAGGGCGGCCAGCAGCACCGGCAGCCACGACCGGTCCGAGTGGGGGTCGCACAGCCCGGTCATGCACACCGCAATCAGCACGCCCAGCCCAGAGAGCAAGCCGGTCATGAACGACCGCGCCCGCTCCGCGCGCAGCACCACTTCACGCACCGACTCCGGCCCCTCCAGCGATGGCGGGGCGCCGGGAGTGCTCACCACCGTGGTGGGCAGGTCGGGGCGAGCCTCGAAGACCCAGCGGCTGGTGGCCGACGGAAAGACCGGCAGCCGCAGGCCGGCCAACCACCGCGACAGCGACGGAGTCCACTGGTAAGCCAGCACACAGACCAAGTACACACAGGTCATGAGGGTCACCGCGCCGGTCAGGAACAGCATCCGCAGCACGCCGGCGAACATCACCGCCACGCTGATGGCGGCGACGGCCGAGTAGGCGGCCAGCTGCCGTCCGGTGAGCCGGATGACAGCCAGTGCAGCGATACCGGCAACGCCGAAGCCCAGCGCGGCATGCGCGGCGCCCACCTCACCGGGCACCGCCGCCGCGGCCGCCACCACCAGCGGAACCAGACCGGTGGCCAGCAGAATGTCACCGACTTGCCGGTCGGACGCGTTGCGCGCCTGCATCAGGATCAGTGCGGCGGCGATCAACACCAGGAAGGCAAGCCCCGCGCCGAAGCCGGCCGTCAGCCAACTGTCGTGCTGGACGCGCCACGCCGCGAGCAGTCCGGTGGCCAGCAGCACACCCAGCGACAGGGTCGACACCCCGACCCGCACCGCTGTCGCCGCGTCGACCGGGGCGAATCGCTTCGCCAGGTTGACCGACACCGCGGTGGAGATGTGCTCGATGACCGGCGAGCGCCGCTCCCGGTCTTCGATGAAGCGCAGCCACAGCCGGTCGCCGTCGTAGACGTCCTGTTCGGTCAGCGACTGGTTCGGTCGCAGCGCCGTGCCGTCGACCAGGCACAACACCCAGCGGCCACGGCCTTCGGCTTTCAGGGTCGGCTCTTCGAGCTCCTGAAGTCGACCGTTGATCACCTTCAGCAGCGGGTCCAGCATCACCGATACCGGGGCGTCAGCGTCGAGCAGCGTCCCGATCTGGACACCGTCGCCCGCCATGACCCCGACCACCACGGCCCGGGGTCCCGACGACGCAAGCTCGCCGCCCGCCTGTCCCGACTCGATCGCCGCGGTCATGATTGCATCACCCGACCAACGAATACTGACCCAATCGAACCCATAGGTGCCGCCTCGCAATTTGTCATTTTTAAAGTCAGTCCAATTCTAAAGGCACTTCATGCTATTCGCACGACCCGCGTTTACTCGCAGTTTTCCGGTGCGACACTTAAGCATTCGGCGCCCAGACCTACCCGAGCAAACCGCTAGACCCTCCGATGCGTTTTCCAGGCGCCGTAGGGCAGGGTGTCCAGGACGGTCTTGACGCCCACCTGAACCAGCTGCGGGGTGGCCGGGCAGATCGCCAACCAGGCTTCGCCCGAGCCTGCGGTGCGCGCCTGCTGATACAACGCAATCCGGCCGCCTGACCCGTCTTTGAGCGACAGCACCGAGGCGCTGGGCCCCTTTGCGTCGTCGCGGTACTGCCGCGCGTACACCGCGGCTTCGGCCGCCGGCTCCGACAGCGCCTGTCCCAGCGCCGCGACAGTGGCGGCACTGATTCCCATCCGGCGCAGGTCTCCCCCGGTGAAAATGTTGAAACCGGAGTCCTGCCAACTCTGGGTGGCCTCCAGCATCTCCTCCATCGGCACGTTGACCGCGGTGATCTGGGCCGGGTCGGCGTGGTGGATGGATTCCATACCGTCGATCACCAGCGCGGCGATCGAGGCGGCATCGGTCACCGCGACATCGTCGACGGTGATGTCGGTGCCGACGCGTACCGCCGACACCCAGTGTTCACCGCGTCGCGCCAACAGCACCCGGAACTCGTTGTCGGGGATGTCGCGGGTGCCGGGCTCCTGGTCTTCGGCGTCGATGACCCCGTAACGCAGCTTGCCCAGCGACAGCAGCGCAATCACCTCGAGGTCGGGCGCGGCAAGAACCCGCATTCGTGCGGCGACGGTCTCGTTGACCTCGTCGTCGACGACGATGCCCTGTTCGCGCATCACCGCCATGCCGGGGTGCTGGGACAGCCAGTCGCTTGAATCGGTGGAAACATAAGGACGACACCGCAACTCGGGAGCAACATGGCGGATGTCCAGCAGTGCCTGCAGCATCCAGAAACCCTCGACGTTGACGGTGATGTCGGTGCGAGTGCTCGGGTCCATCACTACCCTCCTCTACCGGGTTTGTCGGAGTACTTGGCTATTGGATCACGCGAGAGGGCGCGACCGCTCGGCACCACCCGCCAATTGCAGTACGCGGCAGCACACCCGTGGATCGGGTGTGCTGCCGCGCTGCGAATTGCGAGGCGCTCAGGCCCAGCTGGAGCCCACCGAGGCGTCGGTGTTGGCCATGTTGTTGCCGGCCGACTGCACCTTCTGACCGTGAGAGTTGGCCTGCTCGTAGATCACCGCGAAGTTGCGGCCCAACTGCGCCACAAACTCCTGGCAGGCCACCGAACCCGCACCACCCCAGAAGTCACCGGCAGCCAGCACATCGTGCACGATCGCCTGGTGCTCAGCCTCCAACGACGCCGCCTGGGCACGAATCAACGCACCGTGGGCATCCACATCACCGAACTGGTAGTTAATCGACATCTGCGGTTCTCCTTCTAGCTCGACAGGATCTGCTGAGAAGCAGCTTCCTGCTGCTCGTAGTGGTTAGCGTCGCGAATCAACCCATCCCGCACCCCGTGCAGCATGTTCACGATGTTGCGAAACGCGGTCTGCATCTGACCCATGGTGTCCATCGACGTCCGCTCCGCCAGACCACCCCAACCCGCACCGGAGATGTTGGTCGACGACGCCCACATCCGACGCGCCTCGTCCTCCACCGTCTGCGCATGCACATCAAAACGGCCCGCCATCGAACGCATCGCGTCCGGATCAGTCATAAAACGTGTTGCCATGCTTCTCTCTCCTTGCCTGAAGTTCGTTGTTTCTGGTTGATATTCGTAGTTGACGGGTTATTGCCGCCGGTTACGTCGGTAACCGACGACCGGCTTTGAACGAATGAATGGATTCCCCTTCCATCAGCCCGTAGCCGGTAATCCGGTTGGTTCCTGATCAGCCCGCCGCAGCAGCGTTGGCTGCCTCGGTGGCGGCGTAGGAGGTCGCACTGCTGTTGAGCGTGGCCACGAACATCTCGTGGATCGCCGCGGCCTGCGCGCTGACCTGCTGGTACATCGTCGCGTGCGCAGCGAACTGCGCCGCGGTCAGTGCCGAGACTTCGTCGGCGGCGGCCGGGACCACGCCAGTGGTCGGGGCCGCAGCGGCGGCGTTCTGCGCGTTCAACGCCGAACCGATACCGCTCAGGTTCGCAGCGGCAGCCGAGAGCGCTTCGGGCTGCGCATTCACAAACGACATTCGATTCCCTCCTCTGGATCGCGGTCAGCAATCTCTCCGCTGTCGATCGTAGAGGCTCAAAGTGCCCCGGAGTACCCTCAACGCCGAGTGTTCATCTGGCGATAACAAGTGTTCACCTGGGGTAACAATCCGATCGCGGCGACCAGGCAGTTCGGTCCGTGAAATGGCTCCAAACTGGCGAAACACAGGGCTGTTATTTACCGCGTGGTTGGTGGCCGCCCTCGGCTCCGATGCCTGCGGCCATGACGCCCTGATTAAAATCTTGCCGCACGTAATTCACCGCCCCGCGCCGGGCTGTGACCGCGCCAGCAACCACCGCGACGCTGTTGCTCACGTCACAGTGGTTGCCGGCCCGTCCGGTCAGCCCGCCGGGGTGGCCGCGCGCTCTTGGGCCGGCGCCCGCCGCAGTTCGGTGGCGGCGACCTGAACGAACACGCCGGTGTCCTCGGCCATCAACAGGCCACGACCACGGGGCAGCGGGCCACCCTTCATCTTGCCGCGGATGAAGCCCTCGTCGGGGTCGGCGTCCATGACCAACAGCGGTGCGTTGGCCTGGTGCAGGGCCCGCAGCAGCGGGTCGGCGCCAGCGGACGACCAGCCGCCGAAGGTGCGGGTGGCGATCACATGGAGCCCAACGTCGGCCGAACGGGTGACCCAGGGCGCCGCTTTCTGGAACGGCGAGTCGAAGCCGGGCGGGAACTGCTGGATGTCGTCGATGATCAAGAAGATCTCCGGCCCACTCCACCAGGTCCGCGACAGCAGCTCTTCGGCCGACAGCCCCGGCGGAGGTTCACGGTTGGCCAGGGTGGCGGCCAACTCGTTTATGAGCGCCACCGTGCCATCTAGGTTGTAGGCGAACTTCTCCACGTAGTCCGACCCCAGCGTGGTCAGCAGCTGCCGGCGCGGGTCGATCAGCCACACCTGCGCCGACGGCCGGCCGTCCGGGCTGGGTGTCGGCGCGGTGCTGGACCCCGGCGCGTAGAGCCGCTCGATCTCGCTCATGATGGTGGCCAGCGTGGTGGTGCGGCCACATTCGCGACGCCCGGTCACCATCAGGTGACCGTTCTCGGCGAAGTTCAGATAGACCGGCTGCAGGTCGAGTTCGGAGATCGCCCAGGCGATGCCGCCCGCTCCCACTCCTTCGCGGCGGTCGTTGGCCGCGACCGCGCGCACCTCTTCCAACCCGAACCGCGCCGGCAGACGCCGTACCGGGCGCACCCGGCCCACCGCCACCTGGCTGACCGCGGCCGCGACGCTGTCGGACTCGAACACCTTGGCGCCGGTGTCGGCCATTGCGGGCCGAGCGATCAGGGTGTGCAGACCGGACTGGGGGTCGCTGTCGAGGCGTACATAGTTGACCGCGACCATGCCCCGCCCCGGCTTCACCGGGACGTCCTTGGCGAACCGGGAGCGCACCAGCTTGGCGTCCTCGACCGCGGCCAGACGCAGCTCGACCCGGGAACCGAAACCGCTTCGCACCGGCGGGCGCAGCTCCGATTCGCGGTCGGCCGTCACGATCACGTGCACACCGAACGAGGGTCCCTGGTTGATGATCTGGTTGACCTGCTCGACGAGCACCTCGTTGTCCTCCGAGAGCGCCCGGTAGTTGTCGACCACCAGATAGACGTCGCCGAAACCATCGTTGGGCACGGTTCCCGGGGCACCCTCGAACTTCCGCCGGCGGAAGACGTCCATCGACGCAACGTCGTTCTCCAGGAAGCTGCGCTTGCGGGTCCGCACCAGCGCCAGCAGTTCGGCCACCGTGCGGCGCACCCCGTCGGGGTCGGTCGGACCACAGACGCTGCCCACATGCGGCAGGCCGGCGACCGTGGTCAGCGACGTGCCGCTGTAGGCCAGGCAGTAGAACTGGACCTGTTCGGGAGTGTGCGTCAACGCCGCCGAGCAGATCAAGGTCTGCAGTGCGGTCGTCTTGCCCGAACCACCGGCACCCAGGATCAGCACGTTGGCGCCGGGGCCGGAGGTGTCCACCGTCCACGGCGGCTGGTCGTGCTTGAACGGCCGGTCGATGACCCCGATCGGGAACACCAGGTCGCGCCGGGTGCCGTAGTCCTGTTGCCACGGGTGACCCAGGTAGCGGTTCACCAAGTCCTCGACGGTCACCGGGACGTCGAGCGGCGGCTGCCACAGCCGGTAGGGCTCGAAGTCGATCTGGCGCAGCTGATCGATGATCACCGTGCCGACCTTGGGAGTCCGGATGAAGTCCTCTTCCTCGGCGGCCTCGGCGACCGCTGCCGGCTTGGAGTCGATCGCCGCAATGTCTTCGGGCGCTTCGATCTCGGGCGTGCTGACACTGACTTCGAGCGGAGTGAACTCGGTGGTGAACAGCTGCGGCCGGATGTAGTCAACGGCATGCGTCAACGGCATCTGCTCGTCGTCGAGCATTCCGCCCCGGTGGTAGTCGCGCCACAGGAACTCGGCCTGGAAACGGATGACCTCTTCACCGCTCTTGCGGAAGTAGCCGAGGCCGGCCTTGGACGGCAGATTCACCGCGTTGGGCACCCCGGCGGCCTGCGCGGCGCCGGCGGTCTGCGCCTTGAGCACCAGCCGGTAGCCCATGTTCTCCATGAGCTTCTCGGCGCGGCTCTCGATGGTCTGCGAGGCCATCATCAGGTGCACCCAGTAGGCGCGGCCCTGTCGGCCGATCGAGTCCAGCACCTCCACCGCGGTGGGCATGATGCGGAACCACTCGTAGAACTCGTCGATCACCACGACCAGCATCGGCAGCGGCGGCAGGCTGTCGTCTCCACGCGCCCGCATCCGCGACCGAATCTCGTTGTACTCCTTGGCGCCGTCGACACCGGCGTTGTCGCACATGGTCTTTCGCCGGGCGATCTCACCCCACATGGCCTCCAGGAAACGCTCCATGAGGGCCTGGTCGTCTTCCAGGTCGGTGATGATCCGCGACACGTGCGGGACACCGGCGAACGGCTTGACCGCCGATCCGCCCTTGAGGTCGGCCAGCACGAACTGCAGCTCGTCCGGCGGGTGAGCCAGCAGCAGCGACTCGATCACGGTGCGCACCAGAGTCGACTTACCGGAACCGGTGGTGCCGGACATGACGCCGTGCGGCCCGTCGCCGCCCTCGTCGAGAGACTTCATGTCCAGGAACAGCAGTTCGCCGTTGTCCGAGCGGTTTCCGAACGGAATCCGCAGCCGGCCCCGGCTGCCCGCATCGCGCCGGCTGGCCCACAGCTCGTTGAAGTCGATACGCCCGGCATCTTCGATGCCGTAGTAGGCCATGATGTCGCGCGCACCGATGTGGTGCGTCACCTTCTGGCCGATCTCCTCATAGGCCGCCGCGAGCCGCCAGTGCGCCAACCGCTGCGCGAACTGTTCGGCGTCGGTCGAGCTGACCTGGTCGGCGAGGGCGAAGAACCACTCGTTGTCGTCGATCACCATCCAGGTGTCGCGGTCACGCGGCAGGGCGTTGATGATGCCCTTGTCGTCGAGCCGCAGCACCCGCTGCGAAACGCCCCGCCACTCCGGAGCGCCGGTCAGATCGAAGAAGGTCACTCCGTCGATGCCCTCGGTGGTGTTGACGTACTCCCACTGCGGGTCCAGGCCGTCCACGATGATCAGGTGGTGCGGGGTCGGGGTCTCCGCCGAAGAGCTGGCGTGACGCGGCATGAACGATCCGCGCCCGGAGAACAGTTCGGCGTGTTCGGTGGCGAAGTCCTGCACCGAGCCGTAGACCATGCGGGCGTTGCCCGCGGCGTCCTGGCGGCGCGGATCGCCGAAGTGCGGCATCCACTTCACCCAGTCCCACTGCGCCACATCTGAGGTCACCACGACCATCCGCAGATGGTCAGGCCCGTGCGAGAAGGCCAGCTGGCAGATGATCGCGCGCATCAGCCCCAGCACCTGCTCGCGGTCACCGACCAGCGAGTACCAGGGCTCGACCAGCAGGGAGATCATCTTCGGCAGGTTGTAGACCACGCTCTGGTAGCGCCCAAACTCCTGCAGCGCCTTACCGGTCACCGGTTCGAGCTCGATGTCGGTCGGCATGTTCTGGGGTTCACCCCAGGTGACCTCGGGCCGGGTCATCCCCACCCCGACTCGGGCCAGGCCGAAGTTGAGGTCCTTACCGTTGGGCTGGCGCTCCCACATGCGCGACGACCCCACCGCGGCAGCCAGGGTGGACGGCGCCGGGTGGTACCACCGGTAGTTGGCGTCCATGCTGTCCGCGGACTCCGCCGCCGACTCGCGCAGCCGGTCCAGCATGAGCATGAACTGGGCGCGCATCGCGTCGAGCTTGGGCCGGCTCAGTTGCTGGGCGCCGCCGCCGAAGCGGCCGCCGAACATCATCATCGCGACGCCACCGATCATGAAGATCGGGAAGATCGAGCCGGCGCCCAGGAACATCCGGGAGCCGCTGGCCACCGTCATCGCGACCATGCCGACGAGCAGGCCGACCACGAGCACACCGACCACCACCAGCCACCACGGCTTGCCTTCTGGCGGCGGCACGCTCAGCGGCGTCGGCAATACGATGTTCTCCGGCTTGACCACCGGCGCGCGTTCCGGCGTCGGCCGGGCGTATCCACGTTTCATCTGGGCACCGCCAATTCTGCTGGGCTCATATCGGTTGGCAGGGTGTCGTGACGCACCAGCGCATCCTGACGGGACAGGGTCGGGCCGTGTGCCAGCAGGCGCAACGCCACCGACGGCGCCAGTGCCGGTTCACCGACCAGGCCCAGCGCCTTGCGCTCGTCATCGCCGGGAATCCCGAATCGCACGCCCGACGCCGAGATCCACCACAACGACTCCCGCGTGGAGGCGTCCGGGTCGTTGCCGGTCACCGCGACGAAATTGCCGTAGCCCGAACCGAAGTAGACCCGGTCAGCCTCCGGCACAGTGGTGTCGTTGGTCTTCACCAGGGACACCACCCGGTTCATCTGCTTCTGCGACACCGGAATCGTGGGACCCGACACCACCTGTACCCGGGCCCGGCTGTCACCGGCGGAGCGCTCCCACCACCAGCATGTGGAGGGGTTCTCCTTCATGTCGACGACCTGAAGCGGCCCGTCGGGGTAAGCCGACAGGTCCAGTCCGGTGACCACCGGCATCTTCGCCAGATCCTGCGGCGTCACCACTGCCGGCGCGCCGCCGCCGGTGGCTCCGGCGTTCTGCAGAATCCGGGCCACCACCGACGACACCGTTTGCACACCGTTCATCAGCACCACCGAATACTGTTGCGGCCCAGCCAACTGCGGTGTGGTGAACACCATTCCGACCGGGCCGGGGGCATTCGGGAAGGCCGGCGGATGACCCGCGTCGGGCACAAAGGGCACCGCCAACTCCGGCCCCACCGGTAACGCGTCGAACAGCGCCTGGCTCATCGGCCGGGCGTGGTCGACCTGCTCGGGAGTCAGCCCCAGCGGCAGCAACACAGCCCGGTCGGCGGCGTCGATGCGCGAGCGGCGGCCCTGGCGAACCACCCAGGAGTCATTGCCGTAGCGCAGCACCACCGCGTCGGGCCCATCCAGCACCCGGCGGCGGGAGTTGAGTTCCGGGGCACCGTCGATCACCGTCACCGTCACCGGCGACGGCGCACCGACGCCCTGAACATTGGCGACGGTGTCGCAGATCAGCCACGAGGACGTCGTGGGCGTTGTCGGCAAGATGTCCGACGGCGCGCCAGGAATTCCGACGAGCGGGCCGTGCGGCTGCTCGGCTATTTGAGTGGAGCGCACCTTGTGCGGGTTGTCGGCCCGGCCGGCGATCAGGCGCGCCGAGGCCAAATTCAGCGCCGGATATATGGTGTCGCCCACCCGCACATAGAGGGCACCGGAATCACGGTCGGCAATGATCGGCGATTCGTTCATCTGGCCCGAGGGACTCAAAAACGACCACAGCAGCGCACCAAGGCAGACGACCGCCGCGGCGGACACCGAGGCCACCACGGCC
Organism: Mycolicibacter heraklionensis; assembly: GCF_019645815.1. Classification (NCBI taxonomy): domain Bacteria; kingdom Bacillati; phylum Actinomycetota; class Actinomycetes; order Mycobacteriales; family Mycobacteriaceae; genus Mycobacterium; species Mycobacterium heraklionense. The sequence goes on along the minus strand of NZ_CP080997.1, from coordinate 2,320,626 downwards.
AGCGACTGGCGCCGGCCGGGCTCCACTTCCATCCGAACCTGCCAGCGGGTCAACGCCATCGCCGTGCGTCGTGCCAGGAATTGGTACCCCGTCATCTGGGTACGCGTGGACAGCCCAAGTCCGTAACCGGGTCCCCGCTGTTCCTCAGCCACGGCGCGCCCCTACCCCAGCCCGCAGCGTTGACAGCACTGCCGGATTACGGCGCGGTGCCGGTCCCCTATAGGTCGTCATCTACCCCTGCCTGGTCACAAGTTTCTCCACTGCGCATGCTAGCTGTGTCGCGCTACAACTGCCCGCGGTGCAGATTGCAATCTGATGGCGATGGCGAAACGCGCTTCGCCCGTTCTTCGCTGAATTATGACCGCGCTAGATGAACGATCTGTAAAGCGCGAGATCCGCATGAGTTCACTCGTGTCTTGCTCAGCAGAAAACAGCGGCTTGCCCACCGAAATGATCGCCTCGACGGCACGATCGCGCCGGTCCACCGGCCGGCAGTGCAGCCGGCGGCCCGGCGGCCGCCGGACATCACCGAAATCCGCACTTGCGATAGCTGAGTTTCCTGTCAGAAGCCTGCGCATCTGATGTCAGAATATCGTGTCACGAGGGTTTTTGCGTTACCTTCGAAGGGTGACCACGATTGATGGACAGGGTGCTGACGGACGGCTCGACCCGCGGGGTCCGGCCACCTCACCAGCAACGAAAGAGACGACTCGCCCGGTCAACTACTCCGCTGATGTCGTCGACGTCGAGCTGGAACTGGAACAGGGTTACCGGGCAGAAATTCACAAGAACCACAACGAGACCGTCGACGTCGAGACCTACGGTGGTGGTTTCGACCTGACCCGGCGTGCGGTGGCCCCGCACCTACGTATCGGCCGGGACAAGTGGTTCAACCTGCTCTGGCTGATCCCGATCGGCTTCGTCGGGCTGGTGGCGATGATCGCGATCGGTAAGGGCGTTCGCAATATCCCCGCCGTTGAGGACTTCATCACACGGTATCCGGGCAGCGCCGCGTCGTCGGAGTTCGCAGGGGGAATCCCCGCCTGGGCCGGGTGGACGCACTTTTTCAACCTGTTCATGATGATCTTCATCATCCGAGCCGGCATCCAGATTCTCTGCGACCATCCGAGGCTGTACTTCAGCCGTAACTCCACTCCTGGCAAGGACGAATGGCTGCGGGTGGGACCGCCGGTTCCAGACGACCCGTACTGGACGGCCAACGCCGACACCGTCGCCCTGCCCGCGCAGTTCGGGCTGCCGGGGTTCCGGCACTCGATCGGGCTGGCCCGGTGGTGGCATCTGGGCTTGGGCGTGTTGTGGCTGCTCAACGGCGCAGTGTTCTACGTCCTGCTGTTCACCACCGGTCAGTGGCACCGCATTGTGCCGACCAGCTTCGACGTCTTGCCGAATGCGGCTTCGGTCGCCATCCAGTACGCCTCGCTGGACTGGCCGACCGACCACACCTGGACCAACTACAACTCGCTGCAGATGATCTCCTACTTCGTCACGGTGTTCGTCGCGGCTCCGGCTGCACTGATCACCGCCCTGGGGATGTCGCCGGCACTGTCACAACGGTTGGGGTTGATCAGCAAGCACATGCGACTGAACCTGCAGATCGCCCGGTCACTGCACTTCGTGGTACTGGTCTACTTCCTGTTGTTCATCCTCGTGCACGTCACGATGGTGTTCGCCACCGAAGCGCTGGTGAACCTCAATCACATGTTTGCCGCCCGCGACGACCACAGCTGGGTCGGGTTCGGCGTCTTCTCGGTGGCATTCGTGATCTGCGCAGCCGGGTGGATCGCCGCCACGCCGCTGACCCTGCGCTACCCGCGAGTCGTCCAAAAGATCGGATACGCCCTGATCGGGCCGTTCCAGCGGGCGTTGGAAAAGCTCGACCCGAAGCCCGGGACGTTCACCGAGGCCGACATCTCACCGTTCCACTGGCGCAACGGCCGGCTGCCCGAGACCGTCGAGTACAAGGAGTACGAGGCAAACGACTTCAAGGACTGGCGACTGAAGGTCTACGGCCTGGTCGAGAACCCGATGGAGTTCTCGCTGGAGGATCTCAAGGCCCTCCCGTATCACGACCAGATCACCCAGCACATGTGCGTGCAGGCCTGGTCCGGCGTAGCCAAGTGGGGCGGCGTGCAGATGTCGACGATCATGAACATCGTCAAACCGCTTCCCCAGGCTAAATGGGCGATCTTCTACTCGATGGGCCTGGGCGCCACCGGCGGCATTTTCTACAACGCCCACCCGGTCGACCAGATGTGGCACCACATGTCGATGCTGGCCTACAACATGAACGACCAGCCACTGCCCTACATGCACGGCCGGCCGCTGCGGCTGCGCAACGAGCTGCAGCACGGCTACAAGCTGGTGAAGTGGATCAAGGGCATCGAGTTCGTGGAGAGCTACAAGGAGATCGGCAGCGGCCACGGTGGCTATAGCGAAGATCACAAGTTCTTCGGTCGCCATCAGACGATCTGAGCCGAACCAGAGTTCGCGCGGCCTGACAGGGAACACCGGTCAGGCCGTGCCGCATCTGCGGACGTTACGACGGCCGACAGCCCCGGTCTGATGTTGTTGACGGCTCGTCCGCCGAATCCACCCGCGCGTCGTAGGGTGACATGAGGCAACGGAACAACGGGGAGAATCCATGCGCGGTCGCGGTATCGGGAAGTCAGTCCTGTCGGTGGTGGTGGTCGGACTGGCCGTGGGTGCGGTGGCGACCGCCTGCGGCGGCTGCGACAGCGAGTCCGAGGAAGACACCTACGGCGAAGTCACCGAGGCACCCGCAGCGCCGTTGGCGCCGAGCCCGCCGGCCGACAGCGGCGGCAGCGAGTCCGAACCCGGCCCGACTGCGCTGCCGGATGCCCCGCTCACCAGTGCTGCTCCGGTGGTCGAACCCACTGCCAAACAGGCACCGGCGGCTCCGGCGGTACCTCGGGCCCCGTCTGCGCCCGCCGTCCCGGCAGTTCCCGCGATTCCGGCAATCCCGGCGATTCCCGCCATCCCGGCGATTCCGGCCATCCCCGCAATCCCCTACCCCTAGGGATCGCACGGGCGCGTGGTCAGATTCCGGTCCAGGCGGAGTCCAGCTGCTCGGCCACGTCGATGATCTGCGCCCGCTGGGACTGCGGACTGTCGATCTCGGCCGCCACGTAGTGCGCGATGAATCGGCGGATCTCCCCGTCGACGCCGGCGAAGATTCGCAGCAGCTCGCCACGGATGGACGTCGACGACACCTCGACGGTGATGTCGGAGGACCGCGGTTTAGGCACGTCGATGATCAGCAGCAGTGGTTCGGCGGCGCGCGCGGTGGCGCGCAGGGCGATGTCGCCGGCCACCGTGAACCGTTGCTTGTCCAGGCGCAAGTCGATGAGCAGGTCGATCTCCAACGGAATGTGGATCGCGAACGTCAGCAGGTCGCCCAGGCCACGTGCCACCCGGGGCTGTTGGACCCGCACCTTCGCGGTGACCTTGGCGATGCCGCCCGGCCCCTGCCGCATGGTGGGCATCTCGAACTCGTCACCGGCGATGTCGGCGAACGCAGCTGCCACTCGTTCTTCGGTGACCGCGATCTCGAAGAACTTCCGCCCGAACTCTTCGTAAGTCAGGTAAGTGTGGTTCTGCATAGGTTGATACGTTCTCACGTCCCCGTCGCCGCCGGGCGCTGATCGGCCCGCGCCACGCAGTCGTCTTCGGACTCCACCACGCCGCGATCGGTCAGATGCTCGATCAGCGGCATCACGCCGGCCGCCAAGTGTTCGGCCATCGCGGTGCGGGCCAGCGCCTGATCGCGTGCCGCCAGCGCGGCGAGCACCCGCCGATGATCCTGCATGGACCGCTCCGGCCACCCGGCGATCCCTGGGAAAACGGCCTCGGGCGCGTACCGGGTTATCTGCGACATCATTTGGGCCAGCTTGGGTGAGGCGGCGGCCACATTGATCGCTCGATGGAAATCGTGGTTGAGCCGCACGGTCCGCTCTTCGTCGTCTCCGGCGTAGGCCTGCTCCAGCCGGGACTGAATCTCATTCAGCTCGCTCAACTGCTCCTCGGTGATGCCGGCGGCGGCCCGTGCCGCCAGCTCGCCGCCCACGAACGCCTGGACCTCGGCGACATCGGCCAGATCCCGCTTGGTCACCGGCAACACGACGAACCCGCGGTGCGGCTGCTGGTCGAGCAGGCCTTCAGCACGCAACTCGAACAATGCCTCCCGCACCGGGGTGACGCTGATGCCCAATTCCGTTGCCAGCTGGTCCAATCGGACGTACTCCCCCGCGGCGTAACCGCCGTCGAAGATCCGCTGGCGCACGAAACGCGCGACGGCTTCCGACAACTGCGGCCGGGTGCTGAAGTCGGGGGCAGACATGATTTCAGATGCGGTAGTCGGCCAGCAGGCGCTTGCTGATGATCTGCTTCTGGATCTCGCTGGTTCCCTCGCCGATCAACAGGAACGGCGCGTCGCGCATCAGGCGCTCGATCTCGTATTCCTTCGAGTAGCCGTAGCCGCCGTGGATTCGGAAGCTCTGCTGGGTGATCTCGTTGCAGTACTCGCTGGCCAGGTATTTCGCCATACCTGCCGCGAGGTCGTTGCGTTCGCCGGAATCCTTCAACCGAGCCGCGTTGACGACCATCAGGTGTGCGGCCTCCACCTTGGTCGCCATCTCGGCGAGCCCGAACGCGACGGCCTGGTGCTCGGCGATCGGCTTGCCGAAGGTGCTGCGCTGCTGGGCGTATCGGGCTGCCAGCTCGAAAGCACGGATGCCCACCCCGCAGGCGCGTGCCGCGACGTTGACCCGGCCGACCTCGATGCCGTCCATCATCTGGTAGAAGCCGCGGCCGGTGGTGCCGCCCAGGATGTCGGCGGCGCTGGCCCGATAGTCGTCGAAGATCATCTCGGTGGTGTCGATGCCCTTGTATCCGAGCTTGTCGAGCTTGCCGGGGATGGTCAGCCCCGTGACGACTTCACCGAATCCGGTGGGCTTTTCGACCAGGAACGCCGTCATGTTGCGGTGCGGGGTGTCCGCTCCCTCATCGGTGTGGACCAGCACCGCCACCAGGCTCGAGGTGGCGCCGTTGGTCAGCCACATCTTCTGGCCGTTGATGAGGTAGTCACCGTCTCCGGTGGGGGTGGCCCGGGTGCGGATGGCGGCGACGTCGGAGCCCAGCTCGGGTTCGGACATCGAAAACGCCCCGCGCACATCGCCGGTCGCCATCGCCGGCAGGTAGCGCTGTTTCTGCTCGTCGGTGCCGTGCTGGCGCAGCATGTAGGCGACGATGAAATGGGTGTTGATCACCCCCGAGATGCTCATCCAGCCGCGCGCGAGCTCCTCGACGCACAACGCGTAGGTGAGCAAGGACTCGCCCAGCCCGCCGTAGGCCTCCGGAATCATCAAGCCGAACAGGCCCAACTGCCGCATGCCGTCAACGATCTGTTGCGGGTAGGCGTCGGCACGCTCGAATTCGGCGGCGTGCGGGATGACCTCTTTGTCGACGAAAGCCCTTACCGCCGCGATGATCTCGGTCTGGCTCTCGGTCAGCCCCAACGTCTGGCACAGCTTCGTCATTTACGCCACCCTCTCGAACACGGCGGCCAAGCCCTGGCCGCCCCCGATGCACATGGTTTCCAGTCCGTAGCGCTCCTGGCGACGGTTCAGCTCCCGCGCCAGCGTCGCCAGCATCCGGCCGCCGGTCGCGCCCACCGGATGGCCCAGCGAGATTCCGGAACCGTGCACGTTGGTCCGGTCCCGGTCCGCGGCGCCGAATCGCCACTCCGCCATGACCGCCAGCGCCTGAGCGGCAAAGGCCTCGTTGAGCTCGATCAGGTCGATGTCGGCGAGCGTGAGGCCGGCCTTGGCCAGGGCGATATCGGTGGCCGGCACCGGGCCGATGCCCATGACTTCGGGCTTGACTCCGGCCAGGCCCCAGGAGACCAGCCGCACCAGCGGAGTCAGGCCCAGTTGCTGCGCCTTGTCCCGGGTGGTCACCACGCACATCGAGGCCGCGTCGTTCTGGCCGCTGGAGTTGCCGGCGGTCACGGTGGCGTCGGGATCGCTTTTGCCCAGAACCGGTTTCAGTTTGGCCAGCGACTCCACCGAGGTGTCGGCGCGGGGATGCTCGTCGGTGTCGATCCGCTGCTCGCCGGTGCGGGAGCGCACGGTGACACCGACGATCTCGTCGGCGAGCACACCGCTGCGCTGGGCCGCCACCGCGCGCTGATGCGAGGTGACCGCAAGCTCGTCCTGCTCGGCGCGGGAGATCTGGTAGTGGCGGCGCAGGTTCTCCGCGGTCTCCAACATGCCGCCGGGCACCGGGTGGTATTGCCCACCGGCAGTGGTCCGGCCGCGTGCCAGGCCGTCGTGCACCCGTACTCCGTCGCGGCCTGCGCCCCAGCGCATGTCGGTGGAGTAGAACGCCACATTGCTCATGCTCTCGGCACCGCCGGCGATCACCACCTCGTGCGCGCCACTGCCGACCTGCAGGCAGGCCTGGATCACCGCCTGCAACCCCGATCCGCACCGCCGGTCGACCTGCATGCCCGGCACCGTCACCGGAAGGCCGGAGTCCAGGGCGACCACCCGCCCGATCGCCGGTGCTTCGCTGCTGGGATAGCAGTGCCCCAGCACCACGTCGTCGATGGCATCGGCGGGCAGGCCGGTGCGCTCCAGCAGCCCGGTCAGTGCGGCGACGCCGAGTTCGACGGCGGTCAGCGACTTGAACATGCCGCCGTAGCGGCCGATGGGGGTCCGAACCGGTTCGCAGATCACCGCCTCGCGCAGGGTCATAGGTGGCGACCGCCGGTCACCTCGAGCACGGTGCCCGTCATATAAGAGGACATGTCGGACGCCAGGAACAGCGCGACCGTCGCCACCTCGTCGGGCTCGCCGGCCCGGCCCATCGGTACCTCGGCGACCTTCGAATCCCAGATCCGCTGCGGCATGGCCTCGGTCATCGCCGAGCGGATCAGCCCGGGCTGGATCGCGTTGACGCGGACACCGAGGTAGGCCAGCTCCTTGCTGGCGGCCTTGGTCATGCCCACGATGCCGGCCTTGGCGGCTGAATAGTTGGTCTGCCCGACCATGCCGACCTTGCCCGATATAGAGGACATGTTGACGATCGCGCCGCGCTTGCGTTCGCGCATGATCGCCGCGGCCGCGCGCAGACCGTTCCAGGTGCCTTTCAGGTGGACCGCGATCACCTGGTCGAAATCGTCTTCGGTCATCTTGCGCATGGTGGCGTCGCGGGTGATGCCGGCGTTGTTGACCATGATGTCCAGACCACCGAACCGCTCGACGGCGGCTGCCACCAGTGCGTCGACGTCGGCGGAATTGGTGACGTCGGTGCGTACCGCCACCGCCACGTCGGCGCCGAGGCGCGCAGCCGCGGCCTCGGTCGCCTCAGAGTTCAGATCGCCCAGCACCACCCGGGCGCCCTCGGCGACGAAGCGCTGCGCGATCGCGAAGCCGAGCCCCTGCGCCCCGCCGGTGATGACCGCCGTCTGCCCGTTGAGTAATGCCACGCCGAAACCGTCCTCTACATGTCGTGATGCCCTGCCCACCCGTGGTCCGGCATATCATATTTCATATATGATTTGGCGGCCAGTGCCGAAAGGGGCCGTGCCATGACGACCACATCCGTCTCGTCCGTTGAAGACGACGTCTTCGCCGACATCCTGTCCCAGACCCGCCGGTTCGTCCGGACGATGGTCCTCCCGCGCGAACAGGAGATCCTCGACACCGATCGCGTGCCCGACGACCTGCGGCAGGCCGCCAAGGACCTGGGCCTGTTCGGCTACGCGATCCCCCAGGAATGGGGCGGGCTGGGCCTGAATCTGGCCCAGGACGTCGAACTGGCCATGGAACTGGGCTACACCTGCCCGTCGGTGCGGTCGATGTTCGGCACCAACAACGGCATCGCCGGCCAGGTGCTGGTGGGGTTCGGCACCGACGAACAGAAGGAGCGCTGGCTCGAGCCCATCGCCTCCGGAGCGGTCGCCTCCTTCGCCCTCACCGAGCCCGGGGCGGGCTCCAATCCCGCGGGTCTGCGCACCAAGGCCGTCCGTGACGGCGACACCTGGGTACTGGACGGTCAGAAGCGATTCATCACCAACGCCCCGCTGGCCGACCTGTTCGTGGTGTTCGCCCGCACCCGGCCGGCCGACGAGCGGGGCGCCGGTATCGCAGTGTTTCTGGTACCGGCCGATACCGACGGGGTCGAAGTCGGCGCCAAGGACGCCAAGATGGGCCAGGAAGGCGCCTGGACGGCCGATGTCACCTTCTCGCACGTGCGACTGCCCGCCGCCGCCCTGGTCGGGGGCAATGAGGACATCGGCTACCGGGCGGCGATGACGTCGTTGGCCCGCGGCCGCATCCACATTGCGGCGCTGGCGGTGGGCGCCGCGCAGCGCGCGCTGGATGAATCGGTGAACTATGCCGCCACCGCCACCCAGGGCGGCAGCATCATCGGCGACTTCCAGCTGGTGCAGGCGATGCTCGCCGATCAGCAAACCGGCGTGCTGGCCGGCCAGGCGCTGGTCCGCGATGCCGCCCGCAAGTGGGTGAGCAACGAAGATCGGCGGATCGCTCCGTCGGCGGCCAAGGTCTTCTGCACCGAGATGGCCGGCAAGGTCGCCGACCTGGCGGTGCAGATCCACGGCGGCAGTGGATACATCCGTGGCGTGCCGGTGGAGCGCATCTACCGCGATGTCCGACTTCTGCGGCTCTACGAGGGCACCAGTGAGATTCAGCGGCTGATCATCGGGTCGAATCTGATCAAAAACGCGAAGCGTGGACTGTAAGCAGCATCACTTCCGGCCTGGAGAATGGCACGTCACTTACGGCGCCATTTTCGCTGATACCGGCTGCAGGGGTCACATGCAATGCACCCATTGATCAGGCAATTTCATCCCAATAATGCGAATTTGTGACCTTTGAGGCCACGCTCAACAAACACATACGGGTCATCTACCAGCACTTACGTAAATAGACCAGCCCGCTCCGTGGATTTTCACCGATCTACCTGGCGTTTTTCGTTCCGACGTTATGTTTGACAACATGAATGCTAAACGTGATGGGCGCCACAGATTTTGGTGAGTGCAGTTATCCATGGTTAATGTGCCTGGTCATGTTTGGTCTAGAAGCACTGATGGCGCTCATCCAGCAGGTTTCGGGCACTCCGTACATCGTTGGTGGGAACACCCCCGCCGGTACGGATTGCTCGGGTTTGGCCTCGTGGGTGTCCAACGTCGCCAGCGGCCGACCGGCCTTCAGCGGCCGGTTCCACACCGCCAACGAGGAGTCGGCACTGCTGGCCCGCGGGTTCAAATACGGCACCGCCCCCAACGCTCTGGTGGTGGGCTGGAACAGCCATCACACCGCGGTGACCCTGCCCGACGGCACGCCGGTGGCCAGCGGTGAGCCCGGCGGCGTGAAGATCGGTGGCGGCGGCGCCTACCAGCCGCAGTTCACCCACCACATGTACCTGCCCATGGAGGAAGCACCTGTCCCGGACGCCCCGGTGGTGGAGTTTGCCGCCATGGTGGAGCCGGGCCCCGAACCCGCCGCTGAGCCGATGGCCGAGCCCATGGCCGTCGAGCTGGCCGCGGCGCCCATAGCGGCTCCGCCGTTTGAGGCACCCCCGGCCGACGCCCCCGTCGAGGCGCCGATGGACGTACCGCCTGGCGAGGCGCCGCCGATGGATGCTTTGCCGCTCGACCAGGGCCCGGCCGAGCCCGGCCCCGAGCCCAGTGACCGCGAGGCCCCGGCGCCGGCCTAGCCTCGTCCGTCCTCGTGTGCTGACGGCGCCGTCGCCTTCCGGCGGCGTCGCCCCAGCAGCCACGCCATTCCGTCCGCCTCGCCCTCGGCGATCACCTCGAGGCCGGCGAACACCGTGCGCAGTTCCCCGGGCGCAGCCCGGAACCGTCCGGGGGTGGCACCGACCTGGCTCAGCGCGGTGACCGCCAGCAGTCCGCCCGGGGCCAGCCGCTGCACCATCGGTGCGTCGAGCCGACGGTCGCGGAACCGGGCGCAGTAGACGACGTCGGCTGGTGGCCCGCCCGGCAGGCCGTCATCGAGGTCCACGACGTCGAATCGGCACCGGTCGCCGACACCGCTGCGCTGAGCGAGCCCCCGCGCCTGCTCGATGGCGACCGGCGAGACGTCGAACCCGCTCACCTGCAGGCCCCGCTGGGCCAGCCAGACTGCCGCTGCGCCCTGACCGCAGGCGATATCGAGCGCATAGCCCGCGGCCGGAAACGCGTCGACGAAGGGCGCAAACACCGCGGCCGGTCCGACCGTGTCCGGCGCCGGAACGGAGCGGCCTGCGTATTTCGCATCCCAGCGGGTGCGGTCCTCGACGCTCATCGGAATGGACGATACTGCGAGGGTGAAATTACGCCCCTCGATCGCACTGTTGCTGTTCGTCCTCGGCGGAGCGGCCGGTCTGATCGGTGACCACTCGCACGTGATCACCGGCACCACCGAATACCTGCCGGCAGCGCACGTCGTGCTCTTCATCTGGAACAGTCCGCTGTATTTCCCGATTCTGGTCGGATCCGCGACGGTCTTCCTGGCGGAACTGCGACTGCTTCTCCCGGCCCCGAGGGCAACGGTCACCGTGCGTCAGGGGGTGGCTGGTCTGGCTGCGGTCCTGGGCAGCTACGTCGTCACCGCGATGTTGCATGCGTCGCCGGTGGTTCCCCTTACGACGCTGATCTGTGCGTTCGCCGCGATCACCTTCTGCGCCTTGGGTGATCGTCCGGCGATTGTCTGCGGTGTGCTGATCGCGGCCATCGGTCCCGTCGTCGAGATCGGGATCGCCGCGGCGGGACACTTCCGCTACGCCCCCGGCTCGGACGGGTTGTTCGGGGTGGCGCCGTGGCTGGTGCCGCTGTACTTCGCGTTCGGGGTGGTCGCGGCCCTGATCGGTGAAGTCGCCGCCGGCGTCGAGCGGTCGGCGGAGTAGAGCCACTCGGGGAAGGACGCGATGGCACCGGTCACGCTGGGCGGCTACCCGGCAAAGCAGTGTGCCCGCGTCACCCACAATGAGTTCGCCCCGGGAACCCCGGAGCCGGCGCCGCCGCGCCCGGACTTGGAGTCGCTGCGCACTGCCGGAATCGAATTCGAGGAACGCGTTCTTGACGAGCTCCGGGCACGCTACGGCGATTCGGAGCGACTGCTGCTCCTCGACGCCGACCTCAGCCGGGCCGAACGTCAGCGGCGCACCGTCGCCGCGATGACTGCCGGTGTCGCGGTGATCTCCGGCGGGCGCCTGCCGGATGTCCACGGCCGCAGGGGACTTCCCGACGTGTTGATCAGACACCAGGACGGCTACCTGCCCGTCGACATCAAGAACCACCGCACGGTGGCCTCCGCGAAACGCGCGGACGTGAAGATCTCGACGCTGTCCGCACCGGATCGGTGGCTGTCCCATCCGGGCTACAGTGATCACGGCGCGCGCTGGCGTGACGACGTCATGCAGCTGGCGCACTACACCCGGATGTTGCAGGAGTTGGGTTTTCACTGCGGGGTGAACCGCGGCGGCATCATCGGCAGCTCCGACCTCACCGATCTTCTCGGCGAGAGCCTCGGTATCACCTGGTATGACCTGGAAGCCGAGAACATCGTCACGTATTCGGCCAGCGATCCAAAACGCCGCAAGTCCCGCTCGGCCCTGCAGCGCTACGACCATGAGTTCGCCTTCCGACTCGACGTCGCGCGGGCAGCAGCCGCCGGACGAGAACTGGTGCGGCCCTACCGCATCAGCGACTGCGCCACCTGCGCGTGGTTCGACTATTGCGCCACCGTGGTCGGCGACGACGACGCGTCGTTCGCGCTCGAGACCGGCCACCTCACTGTCCGGGAGTGGCAGTACCTGTATCGACACTGCGGCGACGGCGCGGTGTTGAGCGTCGCGCAGTTGGCCGCCGTCGACGTGGACGCACACGTCGAGGCGTTCCGCCTTCAGTCCGTCGGCACGAAAATGCCGCAAGACCGGCTTGCCAACGCGGTCCGACGAGCCCGGATGAGTTGCACCGGAATTGATTTCGAGACGCACGAACCCGCCTCACCGACCGTTCCGTCCGCCGACATCGAGGTCGACTTCGACATCGAGTGGGATGATCACGGCCGGATCTATCAGTGGGGTCTGCGTATCCGCGACGGCCAGGACGACACCACTGCCCGCTATCGGCCCGTGGTCTCGTTCGATCCACTCGACGAGGCCGCCGAGGCCGAACTGGCCGCCGAGTTCGCCTCTCGGATGCAGCAATTACGAAGCCACGCCGCGCGGGAGGGCAAGTCGCTTCAGGTCTTCCATTGGCACCACCCCGAGATCACCAGCACGCGCAGGTTCGCCGAGGTGGAGCAGGCGCTCGACGGACTCACCTATGACCTGCGAAAGTGGTTCGACGCGACGTTTTTCGCCCGCACCTCATCATCGATCAAACAGGTTGCCGGCTTCTTCGGCTTCCGCTGGGAGGTCGACGACGCCGGGGGCCTGGCCTCCCAGGGCGCCATCGAAACGGCCCGGGGCAACGGACCGCACGCCGACGCCGCCCGGCAGTGGTGTCTGAGCTACAACGAATGTGACGTGGCGGCGCAAGCTGCGATCCGCGACGGATTGCGCGCGTACCGCCGCTGAACCGGCTCAGCCCAGCGTCTTCACCGTCGGGCAGATATTGGTGCGGGCCGACTCGACCACCTCACCGGCGGTGGGCTTCGAGATCTGCAGGTACACGGAGACCTGCTCGACGATGAGGCTGGTCGGATGCTTCGGGAACTCCAGGCACGCGGTCCGTCCGGCGGCCAACCGGCGGGCCTCGCTGCCGGGCGGGAACTTCCCGCGGATGGCGTTGAGGTAGGCCATCTCAGCCGGACTCGGGTACGTCGACTTCTGCTCGTTGCACAACAGGATGTCGGGGCTGTTGCCGCAGTAGTCGGGATCACGAGGATTGAGCGGATCGGCCTGGGCGGATGACGCGGCACCGATCAGCCCGGCCAGCACACCTGCGGCCAGCGTCGCCGCGAGTGCGGTTGATTTCACGTCCAGCGCCTTTCTCCTCGCCGCTGACGCTAGCAGCAACACGAAGTCGCTCGGGGGGACTTGCCGGGTCTGACCGGACCGCGGCGCCGCTTTCCCTGCACCCGTCGTAGCATCGCGGGTATGAGTTGGTCAGCCCGGGTCACCGCACCCTTGGCCGTCGCCGGTGTCGCGATGGGAGCTCTGGTCGGGGCCGCGCCGGCGCACGCCGACGAAGCCAGCTTCATGAAATACCTCAATACCCACGGCTACACCGCCCGCTACGCGAATGACGAACCGATCTCGGAGTCCAGCGTGCGCGCGCTCGGGCACATGATCTGCGAGAACCTGCATGTGGGCCGGACCGTCGAGATCCAGCAGCCGCACTACCCGGCGTGGCCGCAGTTCGCGCTGATCGCCGAGGCGGCGCGCCAGGAGTTGTGCCCGGGGGCGTAAGCGCTGCCAACGCTGGGTGTCGGCCGGTCCAGATGCGGGTAATTCGGTGCCGTGAGGCTGCGCAGAAGCAATACCGCTGGCCCCGGGTTGCGCCGTATCGGTCGGGGCCGCGGCTTTTCCTACACCGACGGGCAACGCCCGGTCGACGATCCGGAGGCGCTCGCCCGGATCAAGACGCTGGCCATCCCACCGGCGTGGCGAAAGGTGTGGATCTGCCCTTATCCCAACGGGCACATCCAGGCCGTCGGGGAAGACGCCGCCGGACGTCGTCAGTATCTGTATCACCCGCAGTGGCAGGCCGAACGATCCGAGGAGAAGTACGACCGGGTTCTGACCCTGGCCCGCCTGCTGCCGGACTGGCGCGCCGATGTACTCGCCGACTTGCGCGGTCGCGGCCTAAAACGCGATCGGGTGCTCGCAGTCGCCCAGCAGCTCATCGACCGGGGCTATTTCCGGGCCGGTGGCGAGGAGTACGCCCAGGAAAACGGCAGTTTCGGGCTGGCGACCCTGCTGCGTGACCACGTCAGGATGCGCAACGGTTGCGTGGACTTCGACTATCCGGCCAAAAGCGGCGTGCGGCGCACCGTTTCCGTCGACGATCCCCTGGTGGTGCGCGCGGTGCGAGCACTGTTGCGCGCGCCGACCGACCTTCCGCGGCTGCTGGTGTACCGCACCTCCGACGGCTGGTGCGAGGTCCGAGCCGACGACCTCAACGAGCGGTTCCGGGAGCTGACCGATGAGCAGTTCAGCGTCAAGGACCTGCGCACCTGGCATGGCACCGTGCTGGCGGCCGAGAGCTTCGCCGCCGCGAACGAGCCGACCTCTAAAACCGTCCGCCGTCGGGAGGTCGCTGCAGTCATGCGCTGCGTCGCCGAGGAACTGGGCAACACCCCGGCGGTCGCCCGCAGTTCCTATGTCGACCCGCGCGTGGTGGAGGCCTACGAACGGGGCATCACCATCCGCTCGGCTCTGCGCCGGGCCAAGGGCCGCGGCAAGGAGTCCGCGCGCCGACTCGCCGCCGAAGCCGCCACCGCTCGGTTGATCAGACGCATCGACCGAGCGGGGCGTTAGCGCCGGGCACATCGGAGTCACGGCCGGTGCGGGCCGCTGAACCGTTCTATTGTGCGACGAAGGGCAGCCGAGATGAGAGAGGTGACACGGTGACGGCTAGGGGGCGGCAACGGCGGGGCCAGGCTCTGCTGTTCGATCCGCTGACCACCAAGGGCACCGCCTTCAGCCAAGACGAGCGCCGCGAGCTCGGCCTGCTGGGTCTGCTGCCGGTTGCGGTGAAAACCATCGCCGAACAAGCCGCCCACACCTACGCCGAGTTCTCCACGCGGCATGACGACCTGGACAAGCACATCTACTTGCGGGCGCTACAGGACCGCAACGAGACGTTGTTTTACCGGCTGCTGCGCGACCATCTCGAGGAGATGCTGCCGATCGTCTACACGCCGACAGTCGGTGATGCGTGCCAGCGGTTCAGCGAGATCTACCGGCGCCCGCGCGGGCTCTTCGTCTCCTACCCGGATCGCGATCGGCTGCGGGAGGTTCTGCGCAACCGACCGGAACACGAGGTGGACGTCATCGTCGTCACCGACGGACAGCGCATCCTGGGTTTGGGCGACCAGGGTATCGGCGGCATGGGCATCCCGATCGGCAAGCTCTCGCTGTACACCCTGATCGGCGGGATCGATCCGGCCCGCACGTTGCCGATCATCCTCGACGTCGGCACCGACAATGTCGACCTGCTCCACGATCCGCAGTACCTCGGCTGGCGCCATCGCCGGATCAGCGACGAGGACTACTACGCCTTCGTCGACGACTTCGTGGCCGTCGTGCATGAGGAACTGCCCGACGTGCTGCTGCAGTGGGAGGACTTCGCCACCACGCATGCGCTGCCGCTGTTGATGCGGTACCGGGATCGGCTGCTGACGTTCAACGACGACATCCAGGGCACGGCGGCCGTAGCCCTTGGCGCGCTGCAGGGCGCTGTCCGCGCCGCCGGGCGCCCGCTGTCGCAGCAGCAGGTGGTGATGCTCGGCGCCGGCTCGGCGGGCGTCGGCGTACTGGAGATGATCCGCCAGCAGATGGTCGCCGAAGGACTCTCCGAAACCGAGGCCGCCGAACGGATCTGGGCGATTGACGTCAACGGGCTGCTGACCGATGACCGTGCGGACCTCTCGGACAGCCAGCGCCGCTTCGCTCAATCCGCAGCTCGGGTGGCCGGCTGGGACGGTCGCAGGCTGGCCGACGTGGTGCAGCACGTCGACGTGGGCATCCTGCTGGGCCTGTCGACGGTGGCCGGCGCCTTCACCGAGGGAATCGTCCGACAGCTGGCGGCCAAGACGGACCGTCCGATCATTTTTCCGCTGTCCAACCCCACCAGCCGGGCCGAGGCACACCCTGCGGAGCTCGACGAATGGACCGATGGGCGCGCGCTGATCGCCACGGGATCACCCTTCGCCCCGATCCGACACGGCGAGCGCACCCGTCGCGTCGCGCAGTGCAACAACGTCTACATCTTCCCGGCGGTCGGGCTGGCCGTCACGGCAGCGCGGGCGTCACGGGTCACCGACGCCATGATGCGGGTTGCCGCCACCACCCTCGGCGATGCCTCCCCCGCCCTGGTCGACGCCGACCAGCCGCTGCTGCCCGCGTTCGAGGATCTGCCCGAGATCACCACCCGTATTGCAACCGCGGTAGCCCTCCAGGCGGTGCGTGACGGCGTCGCGCCGGCGGCCTCCGACGACGCGATAGCCGAGGCCGTCCGGCAGTCCCGCTGGACGCCGGACTATCCGACTCGGTAACCACAGGAAAGCGCCGGTCCCGTGC
This sequence comes from Mycolicibacter heraklionensis, assembly GCF_019645815.1. Classification (NCBI taxonomy): domain Bacteria; kingdom Bacillati; phylum Actinomycetota; class Actinomycetes; order Mycobacteriales; family Mycobacteriaceae; genus Mycobacterium; species Mycobacterium heraklionense. The sequence continues at coordinate 2,304,309 of NZ_CP080997.1, read as the reverse complement.
TATCCAGCGAGAAGTAACTAAAGTGCTCTTGGTGGACGGACGAAAGATTGCCAGGTTCTGCGGTCGCAGCCTGGCCATTCTGACGTCGCTGGCGGTCTCGGCCGCCCTCATCTACGCCCAGAGCAGCCACGAGCCGGCGCCCAAGCCCACCGAGACCGCCGAAGCGGCCCCGTCGGCGCCGGCGGCACCTCCGCCGCCGTCTACCGGGGGGATGCGCATCGCCAACCCCGCGGAGGCCGCGGCACTGGCGGCCAGCGTGCCGATGCCCACCGAAGGTCAGCAATTCACCTTCCCGCTGCCCCCGGGGGTGGCGCCGGAGAACGGGCTGCAGGTCAAGACCATTTGGGCGGCCCGCACCATCGGCGTGCTGTTTCAGGAGATCAAGACCATCTACGGGTATCGCCAGGACCCACTGAGATGGCATCCCGACGGGTTGGCCATCGATGTGATGATCCCGGACTACCACAGTGAGGCCGGGATTCTGCTCGGCGACCAGATCGCCGGCTATGCGCTGGCCAACGCCCAACGCTGGGGTGTCAACCACGTGATCTGGCGGCAGAAGATCTACCCGGGCGTGGGCGGCGGCAACTGGACGTCGGATTACGGCAACGAAACCGCCAACCACTACGACCACGTCCACATCGCCACCGATGGCGGCGGCTATCCCACCGGGCAGGAAACCTACTACGTCACCTCGATGACCCCGGCGCCGAGGGATTGAGCGGCGGCTTCGACCGCATTGTCGAACGTGTGTTCTAATACGTGGTGAGCTTGCCCGCCGCCGCGGGCGACGAATCAGCAAGGAGGTCGCCACGATTATGACTGCACCCACGTTCGCCCCCGAAGCCCCGGCCGCGACCCCCGACACCGTCGGGATCGGTTCGTTCGCCGACACCACACCGGCCCCCGACACCGCCCCCGCTGCTTCCGAGGCCAAGGAGCCGGTGAAGAAGTCGGCCGGCAAGAAGGCCAAGACTCTCGAGTTGACCCTGACTGTGACCGGTACGGCCGACGGCGAGTGGCACGCCGAGATCAAGCAGGGCAGCAGCTATCTGGTGCGTAACCTCGCCGTCGCGGCCGCCGCGGTGTCGCGGGCCGCCAAGGAACTGCACGAGGAGCTGTTCGCACCGATCGAGGCGCTGATGGACGAGGCGCGCTCCCAGCATGCCGCGCGGGTGGCCGCGCTCGAAGCCGAGCTTGAAGCCGCCCGGAAAGCCTTGGCGGACTTGGACTGAGGTCCGCGCACTCCCCGCTCACCGGCGCGCCAGCCAACCCAGAAACTCGTCCACGGTGAACACCGGCTTCCCATAGTCCTGGGCTTTGCGGGCCTTTCCGGACTGCGTGCCCGCTTCGGCGATGACCAGCACCTCACATCGCGTCTTGGTCACCGAGCGCACCGGCGCCAGCCCAGCCGAGGCAGCCAGCCGCTCCATCTCGTCGCGATCCACCACCCGGCCGTCGCCGTCGACCGCTGTTCCGGTGAAGCAGATGCGGGCACCGGGAACCAGCACCGTGTCGATGTTGTCGGTCGTCGACGGCGGCTGAGCGAGCCCGGACGCCAGGTGGCCGGAACCCAGCGCCACCAAGGCGTCTCGCAGGCGCGCCAGTACCTCATCCGGGAGTCGGGTGCGGTCCGCCGCCAGCAGCAGCTGGTCGGCGGCGGCCTGGCGAGCCGCCTGCTCCCAACTGGTCTCCCCCGCCGGCGACATCTGATCGACGGGACTGGTGCCCAGCAGGACCGCTCCGAGGGCTCGGCTGATTCGCAGCAGCGCGGACAGGGCCGGAAGGTGTTCTGCGGTCGGGGTTGTGACGTCGGGTTCGCGGCTGAGCAGGATTCCCGAGAGGGCGTCGCTCTCGTCGGGATCTTCGAACGGCGACGAGCCGGCATCCAGGTCGGCGGTATCGAGGCGCTCGAGCGCGGCCTTGGCACGCTGCAGCGCCGTGTCACCCGTGGTGCTTGTGCCCCGCAGATCGATACCCAGCGGCATCGGAGCCACCAGGCCCAGTCGCTTGAGTTCGAAGTCGATCAGCCCCAGCGTCTCATCGACTTTGACGCCCACCGGCGTGCACCCGGCCAGCATCGGCGCGATCACCGCCCAGGCCTCCCGCAGCGTGGGTGCCAGCAGCACGTCGGCCACCCCGATCCGATACGCCTGGCGGGCGTCGGCCAGATCCCGCTGCGGGTTGATCAGTGTCGATACGGCCGTGCCGTCGTCGAAAGCCACCGCCAGTTCCACCGGGCGCGGCCGCGACATCCGGCCTTCATCGCCGACCGTGAGCAGACCGATCGCGCAGTAGCGGCGCGCCCGGTCGCTGTTGGCCGAGACGCGCAGAAACCGGGCGATCCGGCGATCCACTTTCAGATCCTTCGGCAGCACAGGGCGTTTCAGCACGAGCCCGGCCAACGAGGTACACCGGCTCAACGCCACATAAAGCTGGCCGGTGGAGAACATGCCGCCGGACAGATCCACCACCAACCGCTCCAGGGTCTGACCTTGACTCTTGTGGATCGTGATCGCCCACGCCAGCTTGAACGGCAGTTGAGTGAAAGTGCCGACGACGTCGCGACGCAAAGTCCCGCCGTCGACCACGGGGCGGGTGGCCTCCCAGGTGAACGGGGCAACTTCGGCGATGTCACCGTCGGGAAACTCGACTTCGACCACGGCGCCGTGGCGGTCGTAGCCCACCCCCACCACGCGGCCGATCGAGCCGTTCACCCAGCGCTCGGCCTGATCGTTGTTGAGCATCATCACCTGGGCGCCGACCTTGAAGCGCAACTCGTCGTCCAGCGGCTTGTCGAACAGGGACAGGTCGCCGGATTCGTTGGCGCGGTGCACCATCTCCTCGCCGGGCAACCGCTCGAGCTGCTGGCGGTTGCGGGCGGTCACCAGCCTGTTGGTGGGCGCCAACGTCAGCCAGAATTCGTCGTCTGGCGGCACGAAGTCGGCGTCCACCCGGGCGTCCAGGTGCTGCTTGGCATGGCCGAGTAACACGCCTTCGCGAATCTCGTTGAGGATCGCGGTCATCCGGTCATCGCCGAGCTGGCGGAACACCGTCGTCAGCGAGACGCTCGGGAAATCCGCACGGCGGAAGGTGTTCGCCGAAAAGAAGTACGGGGTCTCATACGTCGTCGAAAAGTAGTGCTGCTCACCCTCGGTGACCACCGGCGGCAGCTGGTAGAGGTCACCCACCAGCACCACCTGGACGCCGCCGAACGGCCTGCCCGGGTCTGGGCCGAACCGCTGCAACGCTTCCGCGATCATGTCGAACACGTCGGCGCGCACCATCGATGCCTCGTCGATGATCAGCGTCTGCAGCTTGGCCAGTGTCTTGGTGAAGCGGCCCGGCCGGTACTCCCCGCCGGCGATATCAGACAGCGTTGTGGTGGGCCGGAATCCGAACAGGCGGTGGATGGTGTGGCCGTCGACGTTCAGCGCGGCGATCCCGGTCGGCGCGACCACCACGACGTTGCGATCGGTATTGGCCATGAAGTGACGGATGAGCGTCGACTTACCCGTGCCGGCCTTACCGGTCAGGAAGAGATTTCGGCCCGCGGACAGCAGCCCCAGCGCTTCTCGGAATTCCTCGGTCAGCAGGACGGTTTTGCTGGCTGCCACCACGCTGGAACCTTACTGGCGGGCGAGAGCGTGGACGGGCGAGGGCCTCACTTCCCCAGCACGGAGACGATCTTCTTGGCCGTCGCCTTGGCCGAGCCCGGATTCTGGCCGGTGACCAACCGGCCGTCGACGACGACGTGCGAGGCGAATGGAATCAGGCCCTTTTCGTAGTGGGCGCCGCGCTTCTTCATCTCCGCTTCGGCGTTGTAGGGCACCAGTTTGTTGACGCGGGCCAGAACCTCCTCCGACCAGGCGAAGCCGGTGAGCCTTCGTCCGGCGACCAAGAACGACCCATCTGCGAGGGTGGTGTTGAGCAGGCCGCAGTAGCCGTGGCAGACCGAGGACACCACTCCCCCGTTCTCGAAGATCTCACGCGTGATGCGTTGCAGTCCTTCACTGTTCGGGAAGTCATACATGACGGCGTGCCCGCCGGTGAAGTAAATCGCGTCATAGTCCGCCGAGTCGATGTCTTCTGGCGATGCGGTGCCGGCCAACAGCGCCATCTTCGTGCTGTCGGCTTTCCACGCCTTGGCGCTCTTGTCGAAGTTGGGGAACTTCAGCGAACGCGGCTCCAGTGGCGACGGTCCGCCTTTCGGGCTGACGATCGTCTGTTGGTAGCCCGCTTCGGCGAAGACGTGGTAGGCGTGCGTCAGCTCCGAGAGCCACAACCCGGTCGGCTCGGCGGGGTCGTCGTAGTGGGCGACGTTGGAGACGACATTGAGGATGCGCTTGGTCATCTCCCCAGGATTCCCCGGATGCTCGGCCGGCGCCAGCGAACTGGCCACTTTGCACAACTTGGAACACACCGGAGACGGATGATGAAGCAGCGACCGACAACGGCCACGTGAGATCCAGTTGAGTACGCACGACGTTCTGCGCTCACCGGGGGAAGGAAGTTTTGGATGTATGCCATAACGCTCAACGGTTTTGGTGATCCCGAAGTGATGGAGTGGGCCCACGTCGACGACCTTCCCCCACCGGGTGCTGCCGAAGTGGCCATCGATGTGGTGGCCGCGGGCGTGAACCGGGCCGATGCGATGCAGCGCATGGGCTTCTACCCGCCGCCGCCGGGCGTCAGCGAGGTCCCCGGCCTCGAGGTCTCCGGTGTGATCGCTGAAGTCGGCGCCGGAGTCTCGGACTGGGAGCCCGGCGACGCCGTGTGCGCGCTACTGGCCGGTGGCGGGTACGCCGAACGCATCAACGTGGCCGCCACCCAGGTATTGCCCGTACCGCAGGGGGTCAGCGTCACCGCGGCCGCCGCCCTGCCGGAGGCCGCCGCGACGGTGTGGTCCAACGTGGTGATGGTCGGTGGCCTCGAACCCGGTCAGACACTGTTGATTCACGGTGGCGGAAGCGGAATCGGCACGCATGCCATCCAAGTGGGCCGAGCGATTGGCGCCAATGTGGCGGTGACCGCTGGGTCGCAGTCGAAGTTGGAGCGCTGCCGCGAACTCGGCGCGCAGACCTTGATCAATTATCGCGAGCAGGATTTCCCCGCGGTCGTGAACGCCGAGTACGCCGGGGCCAACGTCATCCTCGACATCATGGGCGGCAGCTATCTGGCCAAGAACGTCGAGGCCCTCGCCGAGAACGGTCACCTGACAATCATCGGGTTGCAGGGCGGCGCCACAGCCGAACTGAATCTCGGTGCGCTGCTGTTCAAGCGGGGATCGGTGCATGTGACCAATCTGCGGCGCCGTCCCGAGCAGGGCCGCGGCTCCAAGGCCGAGATCATCACCGAACTGCGGCGGCAGCTGTGGCCGATGATCGCCGAAGGCGCGGTGGCGCCTGTCGTCGCCGCCGAAGTCCCGATCACCGAGGCAGCCGAGGCCCACAAGCTGCTCGACTCTTCCGAGACGGTCGGGAAGGTTGTGCTGACCGTGCGCGAGCCGTGACCTGTCGTCCTGGGCCGATTCCGCCTACGCTGGCGCGATGGAGACGATCTCGCCGAAAGCACACCAGCCGAGTGCTCAGCACCTCGCCGCGTTCCTGGTCTCGCTTGTGCTGGTCATCGTCGTCGCGGCCCTCGGGGGTGTCGCCTCGGCTGACGCCGCAGCCGACTACGGAAGGCTCGCCCAACCGGCCTGGGCGCCGCCGAGCTACCTGTTCGGTCCGGTGTGGAGCGCCCTTTATCTGCTGATGGCGGTCGCGGCCTGGCTGGTCTGGCGCGCAGATCCGCGGTGGACAAACCCCGCGATCATCGCCTACGGCGTACAGCTGGCGCTGAACCTGCTGTGGTCGCCGCTGTTCTTCGGGCTTGGCTGGCGCGGCCTGGCCCTGGTCGACATCCTGCTCCTGGACGTCGCCGTGGCAGTCACCATCGCGGCGTTTTGGAAGGTCCACCGCGGCGCAGCGCTCCTGATGGTGCCGTATTTCGGCTGGATCCTGTTCGCGACCGCATTGAACTACTCGGTGTGGTCGCTGAACAGCTGACGCGCAGCCTTGCTCGCTTGTATAACGCTACTCGACGTAGTGTAATTGCGAAATGAATCGCGCTGCCGCACCGCAGGCCACCGCCCCGTCGAGCGCAGCCGGCACTGACATGCAACTGAACGAGCTCGGCTACTACGCCGTCACCCGACACCCCGCGGACGTCCGCGTCGTTCTGCCGGAAGCCCGCGAGGCGGAGGCGCTCGGCCTGGGCTCCTGCCACATCGGTGAACGCTTCACCGTGAAAGACCCGGCGGTGCTCAGCGGCGCCGTGGCGGGCTGCAGCTCCAGTCTGGGTATCGCCCCGTCGACCAACCACCACACTCGCCACCCCACCGTGACCGCGACCGTGGGGTCGACCATGCACGCACTGACCGAGGGTCGTTTCGCGATGGCGTTCGGCCGCGGAATGGCCGGCTATTGGCAGGCGATGGGGCTGCCGGTGGTGACCGCGGCCCGGCTGCGTGACTTCTTTTCCATCCTGCGCCGGCTCTGGGCAGGCGAGCTGATCCTCAACCACGACGGCCCGGCCGGGAAGTGGCCGATGCTGCGCCACGCGAACGGCTTGGGCGAGGGGCCACCGATCGGCTTGGTGGCGGTCGGTCCCAAGACGATGGAACTGGCCGGTGAGATCGCCGATTTCGTTGTGCTGCACACCTTCTTTTCCGACGAGGCGACTGCCGCCTCGGTCGCGGCCGTGCGGCGGGGCGCCGAACACGCGGGCCGCGATCCCGACAGCATCCGCATCTGGGCTTGCCTGGCCACCGTCTGCGACTCGTTGTCGGAGGACGATCAACTGCGCCGCGGGGTCGGCCGCCTGGCGACCTATTTGCAGGCCTATCCCGATGTGCTGGTCTCCGCCAATGGCTGGGATCCGCACGTGTGGGAGCGAATCCGGCAGTCCGAGCTGTTCACCGATGCGGCCACCGCCGGGCCCATCGACGCCAGCGCGTCATACGAGACGCTGCAGCGGATCGCCGAGCTGATTCCCGCCGAATGGTTGGCGTCGGTGGCCGCGGGATCGGCCCGCGACTGCGCGAACACCATCGCCCGGCAGTTCGACCTGGGCGTGCACTCGGTGATCATGCACGGGGCGAGTCCGCATGAGCTCGCGCCCGTCGTGCAGGCCTATCGGGCCAACCGGCCGACGCTGCACCGTGCTGTCGCGGCGAACCCGGGCCGCTTCGCCTGAGCCCGAGCGACTTCGACGTGGGTCAGTCGACCTTAGGGCAGTAGAAGTGCGGGTCGTTGCGGTACTCGACCGGCGGCAGGTTGCGCGCCGGGGTCTGCACCAGCGGTGCGTCCACGGGAAGGCGACCCGACGCCCGGTCCAGCGCCGACCGCTTACGCGGATGCATCAAGGCACGCTTGGGACCGTACTTGGACACGAAGGTGATCGCCTTGCAGATATACCCGTGCACCCGCTCCTGGCGCGGGGACCAGGTGTAGCCCATGAGTTCGCGCACCGGCGGGTCGTAGAGGGCCACTGTCATGAACGTCAGGAAGCGCTGCATGACCTTGAGGTTCTGCGCCCACAACCAATCCGGAATCCATTCCAGTGACGGGTGTTTGGGCATGGTCGACAGGTCCATGACCTCACGGGCCGCCCAGTTGTTCTCCAAGACGTTGTTGCACATGTGGTCCCAGTACTCTTCGAATTCTTCCCAGGACTTGGGCACCGGGCGCATGCTCATGCCGTACATCCGGTACCACTGCACATGCTCGTCGAACAGCTGCCGCTTGTCGGCCTCGGTCAGTCCGCCGGCGAACTTCTCGGCGGCCAGCAGGGTCGACTTGAAGAAGGTCGCGTGCGCCCAGTAGAAGACGTCGGGGTTCAGCGCGCTGTAGCGGCGCCCCTGCTCGTCGACGCCCTTGATGCCGATGTGGTAGTCGCGGACCTCGGCGCCGGTCTGCGGGGCACGGTAGCCGTCGAACACCACGCCGCCGATCGGGTAGATCGACCGCATCAGACGCGGGATGCGCTCCATGAAGAAGATCGAGTGGTCCTTGACCGCGGCACCGAGTTGCGGGTGCATGTTCTGCATCGAGCCGGCCCAGGTCCCCTGGAACAGACCGGTCCATTGGCCGAAGTACTTCCAGGTCAGCGAGTCGGGCCCCAGCGGAATCGGGGGTGCGTCGTAGCCGCCGTTGCTCACCGGACAGCCGGCGGCGATCGGCGCTTCGCTGGCCGCGGGGCAGGTTTCCGACATGTCTTGAGTCACGAGCGCGCACTCCCAGTCATCATCGACCACTTCTGACAACATGCGTTATCAGTATCGGGAGTCTAAGGGGAGTCTGGACTCCGGTCAATGACGGGCTTGGGCGACACGTCCGCTCAGTGACCGGCGACGCACCCCAACGACGGCGTATTCACACCTGCCTCGCTCCCCTGACCAGCCGGCCCGGAAGCGCACCGGTGTGTTGTCCGCTGGTGTACACCTCGATGCCGCTGACGATGGTGTGCAAATAGCCGTCGGCCGCCTGGAGGACCCGCTGGCCGCCGGCCGGAAGGTCGGCGACCAGTCGTGGCGCCCGTGCGGTGAGATTGTCGAAGTCGATGACATTGACGTCAGCCTTATAGCCCGGTGCGAGCACCCCGCGGTCGTTGAGTCCCACCATGCGGGCCGCGTCGCGGGTCTGTCGCTGGATCAACCACGCCACGTCGAACCGGTCGTCGAGACGGTCCCGCCCCCAGTGTGTGAGCAGCGTGGTCGGAAAGCTCGCATCGCAGATGGTGGAGACGTGGGCGCCACCGTCACTGAGCCCGGGCAGCGCGTTGGGGTGAGAGAGCATCTCGTGCACTACGTCGAGATTGCCGCCGTGATAGTTGAACACCGGCATATAGGCCGGGCCGGCGAGCATGATGTCGTAGAGCACCTCGGCCGGATCGTCGCCGGCCCGAGCGGCCCGAGCCGCCACCGAATCCTGCGGCGCTGGTTCGTAGTTCGGCGGGTCACCGAGTTCGAAAATGGTGTCCAGCGGCGCCCGCAGACCCCCGCGTTCGGAGATCTCGGCCAAGACGCGACGTTTCACCGCAGGATCGTGCAGGTCAGGTCCGGAACGGAAGAACCGGGACAGCACGAACGGGTTGTAGGTCCCGCGGAAGTCGACCAGCACCCCGATGGCACGTGGCGCGACGACCGCGGTCATCTGCAGTCCCTCGGCATTGGCCCGCTCGATGGCCGCGAGGGTGCGACGGTAGCCGTCACCGGCCTCGTGTTGCATCACCGACAGCGACAGCGGCCGCCCGGACACCCGCATCATCTCGTACATCACCGCGATCTCGTGGTCGAACCCCTTGAGATCCGAAACCACCTGGAATACCCCGGTTCCGGTTTCCCCGATCGCTTTGGCGATGCCGACGAGTTCGTTCAACTCGGCCCGTACCGATGGTGTCTGCTCACCACGGCTGGTCTTGTGCCATTCGGTGCGCGAGGTGCTGAATCCCAGGGCGCCGGCCCGGATTCCGGCGGCCGCCAGCCGCGCCATCTCGGCGATATCGTCCGGCGTGGCGGCCTCCCGGTCGGCACCGCGCTGCCCCATCACGAACAGCCGCAGCGGATCGTGGGTGACCTGGGCGGCCACGTCGATATCGTGCGGCAGGCTGTCGACGGCGTCCAAATACTCCTCGAAGCTGCGCCAGGTCCACGGCAACCCCTCGTGCAATACCGGGCCGGGCAGGTCTTCGACACCTTCCATCAACTCGATGAGTTGGTCGTGGTCGGTGGGCCGCACCGGCGCGAATCCCATGCCGCAGTTACCCATCAGCGCGGTGGTGACGCCGTGCGTCGACGACGGCTGCAGCTGATTGTCCCAGGTCACCTGCCCGTCGTAGTGGGTGTGGATATCGACGAATCCGGGCGTCACGAGGGCGCCGTCTGCATCGATCTCCCGGCGGCCGCCCTCATCGACGCGTCCGACTGCGGCGATCACCCCGTCGCTGATCGCCACATCTGCGGTCCGGCCGGGCTGCCCCGTGCCGTCGATGACGGTGCCGCCCCGGATGATGACGTCGTAGGTCATGGCTGCTCCTTCTTCGTCAGTCTTTGCATCTGCCCATAGGCGTCGATGGGACTGTGCAGCGCCAAACCGCCATCGGCGAAAAGCGTCTGACCGGTCACCCAGGACATCTCGAGCAGGCCAAGGATCGCCTCGGCGATGTCATCGGCGGCCCCGAGCCTTCCCAGCGCGGTCCGTTCGGTCAGCCCATCGACCCAGCCGGGTAGCTGCTCCGGCCTGGCGAGCATCGGGGTACGGGTGACCCCGGGACCCACCGCGTTGACCCGGATCCCGTGTGCGCCCCACTCGGCGGCCGCCACCCGCACCAGCATGTCCAGACCGGCTTTGGATACGCAGTAGGCGCCCATATCTCGGTCCGCCAGCGTTCCGCTGATGCTGGACACCGCGATGATCGACCCGCCGATTCCGGCGTCGATCATCGCTGCGGCGCCCGCGCGCATCGCCAGCCACGTCCCGGTCAGATTGACGTCCAGCACGCGCTTCCACTGCTCGGGCGGCTGCTCGAGGAGCAGTCCGGACGCGCCGATTCCGGCGCAGGTGATGAACCGGTCGGGGCAGCCCACCGTCTCGACGGTCTGCGCCATGGCTGCGCTGACCGCGCCGGGATCACTGATATCGCAGATGAAGTCGGCATCGTGGAGATCCCACACGGTGACCGTCAGGCCCTGCGAGCGCAGCCGGCTCACCACCGCCTCTCCGATACCGGACGCTCCCCCGACCACGACGGCGGTCATTCGGGTGCTCCGATGAGTTCGACGAGAACGCCGTCGGGTGCTGTGATGACCGCCATTGCCACACGTTTCCCGCCGGGTGCCGGCATGGATATCCGTCGCACTCCTTCGCTGAATCCCAGCGCCGCCAACGCCGGCAAGGTCGCTTCCACGTCACGTTGCAGCGAGACCAGGAAGAAGCCGGCGCGGGGCGGACCCGGGTCCGGATCGCCGGCACCAGGGACGCTCGCTCCACCGAGGAACTGCACGAGTTCCACGATCCCGGCTTCCGGGTGGGCCTGGTCGCCCAGGAAGATCGAACGCAGCGTGTCGGTTTCGGCGCCGAACAATGTCTTCCAATCCCCGGTGAAGGTGTGGTCGAGCAGCTGGGTCAGTCCCAGCCCGTCCCGCCAGAACCGCAGCGACACGTCGATATCGGCGGTGACGATCGCGGTGTGGTGAAGGGCGCGCACTCGAGATCCTCTCGTCAGATGACGGTCAGTGTCGTGTCGGCGGTGGACAAGTGGTAGTCCTCGAGGCGGACCGTTCGGAGCAGATCCGCGAACGCCATGCCGCTGTACGGGAACTGGGTGACGATCTTGCCGCTCGGGTGCCGGTAGTAGTTGTTGCAGTTCGCCAGCCACACCTTGCCCTGCATCGCGGCCTGGATTTCGGCGTTGTAGCGGGTGTGCACCTCGCGTCGCACCTCGACGCTGCGCAGACGGCGTTGCGACATCGAGTCCAGCAGCTGCCGCACATAGGCCGTCTGGACCTCCAGGATGTGGATGATGGAGGTGACACCGTTGGTGTTCGGGCCGTACAGGGTGAACAGATTGGGATAACCCGGGATTGCGGTGCCCAGGTAAGCCTCGGCGCCGTCTTTCCAGACCTCGCGCAGGCGTGCCCCGCCGCGGCCGACAACATCGAGACTGCTCAGGTAGTCGGCTGCCCGGAAACCGGTTCCGTAGATGACAGTGTCGGCCGGGTGTTCGGCGCCGTCGGCGGTACGCAATCCGTCGGTGGTGAACTCGACGATGGGCGAGGTTTCCAGGGTCACGTTGGGCAAGGTGAAGGTGGGCCACCAGTCCGCCGACAGAAGCGGGCGCTTGCACCCGACCGGGTAGTCCGGAGTCAGCTTCGCCCGCAGCACCGGATCCGCGATCTTGCGGTGCAGGTACTTGCGCGCCATCTCGGTGGAATCCCTTGTTTGGCGGGCATTCTCGGCGAAGTCGGCCATTTCGTACTGCTCGCATGCGGCGTTGCGGAGCTTGCGGGCCTCCTCGGGATGGCGCGCGAACAGCTGTTGCTGCTCCGGCGTGAACGGTTCGTCGGGCCGCGGCGCGACCCAGATGGGTGTGCGCTGAAAGACCGTCAGGTGCTCGGTTTCCCGGGCAATCGCCGGAACGTACTGAACCGCACTGGCACCGGTACCGATCGATGCGACCCGCTCCCCGGCGGTGGAGCGGGAATGATCCCATGCCGAGGAGTGGAATATCCGCCCTCGGAAGCTGTCCGCCCCGGGGATGTCGGGGAGGTTGGGGACGTCGAGCATGCCGACCGCACTGATCACCACGTCGAACTGGTAGGTGCGCGCGTCGTCGGTGTGTACGAACCACAAGTCGTCGGCATCTGACCACCGCAGTGTGCTCACGCTGGTGTTCGGGATCAGGTGACTGCGCAGACCGTGGTCGTCGGCCACCGCTTCCAGGTAGGCAAGGATCTCCGGCTGGTTGGCGAAAGTCTTGCTCCACCAGGGGTTGAGCGCAAACGAGAACGAATAGAAATGCGACGGCACATCGCATGCTGCTCCCGGGTAGGTGTTTTTGCGCCAGGTGCCACCGAATCCGTCATTGCGGTCGAAGATGGCGAACTCGTAGTCGCCGGCGGCCAGCGCGGTACCCATGGCGATGCCGCCCGGGCCCGCGCCGATGACCGCCACGGTCGGCTTGTCCGGTTTCGGCCTCACACCTCGACCTCTCATCTGTGACATACGGATGGCTGAACGTAAACGGCGATCATTCCGCGGAGAAGACCGTCATGTCGGCACCGTTGTCGTATTCGGACATCCAGGTGCCCGCCCAGTCCGGCAACGGCTGATCCGCCGGATCGTGATACGGCATCTGAGACAGCGCCAGCCGCCAGACCATCCGCGTCAGATCACCGGAGGGCACTGATCCGAACAGCGTTGGCGGCCCGGACAATCGGGTCCTACGGCGGCGCCCGCCGGGCCCGCGGAACTTGAACTCGTTGACCAACAGCGCTGCCGACATGAGCTCTTCCGCCGACACCACCCGCTCCTCGGCGGGCACTACCTCATCGATGGTGCGCCCGATCGCGGCGGCTATCTCACCGATATGCCGGAACGTGTGGCGAATGTGCCGAGCCCGGTACCACCGGTGGGGCGTCAGGTGGTTACACAGGATGAGCCCAGAGCTGCGGTGCTCGATCTCTTCGACGAAATGCCAGGTCATCAACGCGGCGACCCGCGGATCAGACCCGGCGAACAGCGAATGCCGGTTGTCCAGAATCACTTTGAACAACGGCGTGAAAGTGGCTTCGAGATTCGCGATATAGGAGGCGTGAAACTGCACCGGATGACCGTCGATCAGGTCGTCGAACGCTGCGGTGGCATCCACGTAGGCCCGTTCCAGCCCTGGGTACCGGGCGATCAGTGCCGCCATGTGCTTGCGGTGCGCCGCAGCGTGCTGGCCCTCCTGCCGCAGGAATGCGTCGGCCTCTGCCGCAACCGCGGGCGAGCGGTCGAAGTCCGGCTGCGCCTGCCGGAGCGCCTTGATCAGGTAACGCTCGAACGGTACTGCGATGAAGGTGAAAGCGTTACAGAACATCCCGAAGTTGGGATTGGCCGGCTGCCACAGAAAGGGCACCGTCGCGTCGAAGTCCCAACGGATTTTTCGCACCACCAGATCCGTCATCGGATGTCACCCCAATACGCGCTCAGGTCCTAACATGGACTCAATATTTGCCAGCAGGTGCGTACTGGCAGTGTGACATTTCAATGGCTATGTGTAAACCACTCGAGGAGGTGGCGGAGTGCCCGCTGAGAGCGAGCAGTCCATCCGCAAACGGATCCTGGACGCCACCTTCGAGGTGGTGGCCCGCTGCGGCCGCCGCAAGCTGCAGATCCTGGACGTGGCCGCCACAGCAGGCGTGTCCCGGCCCACGGTTTATCGCTACTTCGGGTCGAAGGAGGGCCTGCTGGACGCCTTCGCACTCTACGAACAGGACAACTTTGCAGTTGGAATGGCTGCTGCCACAGCAGGTTTACGTGGCATCGACCGAGTCAATGCCACACTGGAGTTCATCGTCGACTATCAGTTCTCGCACTCGCTGGCCATGCTGGTCGAACTGGAGCCCGAATATTCGATCGCGCAGATGGTGCGGGTACTGCCGATCATGGAGGAGGGTATGCGCCGGGTGCTCTCCGACGAGAATGCCGATATCGCCGCGGCCGCCGTCGTGCGCATTGCCGTGTGCCATTACCTGGTCGGCGGCGGCGACCGCACCAGCTTCCTGGCCGAATTGCGCCATGCCGCCGGCCTCGAACCGCGCCGCCGGCGCAACTCAGTCGGCCGCTAGCCAGGCCAGGATCTCGGCGGCGATCTCGGCGGGACGCTCCAGGTGCAGGAAGTGCCCCGCCCCCTCGACCATCCGGAACGCTGATCCCCCGGCGGGTAGATACGACGTCACGTCACCGAGCAGGTCGGCCCCGATCGCGCCGTCGCGGCGGCCGTGCAGGCACAGCGTGGGTATCGGGGGCACGGTCAGTGTCGCTGCGGCCTCGGACACGGCGCCGGGGTCGATGAACGCCGCATTGAAGGATGCCCGGTACGGACTGAGCACGCCCGCGATGGTCTCGGGTCCGACGTACCGGCGCAGCATCTCCAGGTCCTCTCCGGCGTCGTAGCCGGGCGACCAGTCCGACCACAAGGACTCCCAGAAACCCGGTTCCAGCAGCACTGATTCCGCGAGCCCGGCCTGCTGGATGAACCAAATGTAGAAGGATCGCTTGAGCTGGGCGTAGGAAAAGATGCCGCCGCCCAGCGCGGCCGTCGGCGGCACGGCCAGTGCCACAAAGCGGCGAAACGCTGCGGGGTCCGATGACACCGCGCCGTATCCCGCGTTGGCGCCCCAGTCGTGCCCGATGAGCACGGTCCGCTGGTCACCGCGGTGCACCGAACGTTCGGCGAGGATGTGCTGCACATAGGTTCCCACGCTGACCGGACCCGCAGCGGGGCTGTGGTATCCGGGCAGCCAGGGTGCCGCCACCCGGTAGCCGGCGCCGGCGAGCACCGGGCCGAGGTGCCGCCATGTGTGCGGGGTATCCGGAAATCCGTGTACCAGGAGCGCCAACGGTCTGGTCACGTCGTCGATGTCACCGAAGATCACCCGTGGCATCACAACTCCTCGCACTCCTGTTTACATACACACCTGCTTGTGTCAATCAATGCTAGGCATGCCAGCAAGACTTGGTTTACATTAATGACGAACTTTGTAACCCCGTGCGGATGCCGCCGAAAGGGAGTCATGTCGTTCGACCTCGAAGCCGTACACGCCAAATACCGCGCGGAACGTGACAAGCGCCTGGTGCCCGGACGGGCCGCTATCCGTGACATGACCCACGATCGGCGACTCGCCGGTTTCCTGACCGACCCCTTCACCGCCTGGCGCGAGCGCGAACCGGTCGAGGACGATCCCGATGTCGTGATCCTGGGCGGCGGGATCGCCGGGCTGTTGGCGGGGGCTCAGCTACGCAAGGCCGGCGTGGAGCGCATCCGGATCATCGACCGGGCCGGCGGAGTCGGCGGCACCTGGTACTGGAACCGCTACCCGGGCGTGATGTGTGACGTGGAGTCCTATCAGTACCTGCCCCTGCTCGAGGAACTCGATTACATCCCGACCCAGCGCTACGCCTACGGCGAAGAGATCCGGCTGCACCTGCAGGCCGTCGCCGACCGGTTCGACCTGGTGCGCGATGCGCTCTTCCACACCGGGATCCAGCGTGCGGTGTGGCATGAGGACTCCGGCAGATGGGTGATACACACCGACCGGGGCGACCTGCTTTCCGCCCGCCACTACGTGGTGGCCGCCGGCATATTGAACCTGCTGAAGCTGCCGGTGGTTCCGGGGATGGACGACTTCGCCGGAAAGGCCTTCCACACGGCACGCTGGGATTACGGATACACCGGCGGCGCCCCCGGCGCCCCCCTCACCGGACTCGCCGACAAGGCTGTCGCGCTGGTCGGCACCGGCGCCAGCGGACTGCAGGTTCTCCCGCCGCTGGCCGAGGCCGCGCGGCAGGTATTCGTGTTCCAGCGCACCCCTTCGGCGATCGGAGCGCGGGACAACCGGCCGACCGAACCCGATTTTCGGCACGGTCTGGCGCCCGGTTGGCAGAAGCGGCGGATGGACAATTTTCAATCGATCATGCTGGGCCGGCCGGTGGATACCGATCTGACCGACGATGGATGGACGAAATACTATGCCGCGGTGCAGAATCCGCCTCGGATCCCGGGCGCGGGCATCGCCGAGTTCCTGCTCAACGCGGAACGACTCGATTTCGACATCATGGAGCAGCATCGGCGCCGAATCGATGAACTGGTCACCGATCCCGAGGTCGCCGAGCAGCTCAAGCCCTACTACCGCTACCTGTGCAAGCGCCCGTGCTTCCACGACGAGTACTTCGACGCCTTCAACCGGCCCAACGTGACGCTTATCAGCTGCCCTGCCGGTATCCGAGCGGATCACCGAGCGCGGTCCGGTGGTCGACGGCCGCGAGTTCGACGTCGACTGCATCGTCTATGGCACCGGTTTCGAGGCGGAGGTGACACCCCTGCCGCGCCGCGTCGGCCACGACATCATCGGCCGCAACGGCATCACCCTGGCCGAGAAGTGGGCCGACGGCGCCGCCAGCCTGTTCGGAATGATGAGTCAAGGCTTCCCCAATATGTTCGTCATGCCGGCGCCGGGCCAGCAATCGGTGGTGACCGTGAACTACACCCAACTCGCGGTGCTCGGAGCTGAATTCGTCGCCGGAACGGTGGCCCTGCTGACCAAGCGCGACGCGACCGTCTTCGATGTACGGGCCGATGCCGAAGCCGACTGGATCAAGCAGATAGTCGACACGTTCGTCGACCCGAGCGGCGTGATGTCCGCCTGTACGCCGTCCCGGCTCAACAACGAGGGTGACCCCGGCGCTATCCGCGCGCGTGATACCAACTACGGCAAGGGTTTCGGCGACTACTTCGCCTATCGGGACCTACTGGAGAACTGGCTCGCCGCCGGCGACCTGGCCGGCCTGGACCTGGCGTGACCGACCGGCAACGGGTGGTCGCCGTCACCGGCGGTGGTGGCGGGATCGGCGCCGCGATCGCACAGGCGCTTGGGCGGGCCGGTGATTTCGTGGTGACCCTCGATCCGCTGGTCTCGCTGGACGGATCCCAGACCCTGCCGGCACCGGAACAGACGACCGCCGTCCGGATCGTCGCGGCCGGAGGCACTGCCCGCGCATCGGGAGTCTCGGTCACCGATGCGGCGGCGCTGCAGAAGTTGTTCACCGACCTGGCCGACGAGTTCGGCGGTCTCGACGCGGTGGTCAACGTCGCCGGCATCAGCCGCCCCACCAGCTACACCACCGGAAGCTCCCGCGACTGGCAGGATGTGCTCGCAGTCCACCTCGACGGGTATCGCAATGTGCTCTGTGCGGCAATGCCTTTGATGGCCGCCGCCGGCCGGGGACACATCCTGGGTGTCACGTCCGGGTCCGGCTGGCGCTCCGCGGATACCGGGGCCTACGGTTGCGCCAAACGCGCGGTCGCGGCACTCACCTGGCAGCTCGGACGACACGCGCCCGACGGTGTCACCGTCAATGCCATCTCCCCCATCGCCGCGACCCGGATGGTGGCCGTTGCACTGGCAAAGACCTCGACATCGGTCACCGGCGGGTTGTCACTGGCCGCCATGCCGTCCCCGGAGGACCTCGGCGCGCTCGCCGCGCATTTGGTCGCCGACGACTTCGCCACCTGCCAGGGTCGCGTGCTGTTCGCTGCGGGGTCGGAGATCGCGATGATCGACGAGCCGAGACTGATCGAGGCGGTCCGGGACACCGACCTGCCCCACCTTCTCGATACCGCGACCTCGATTGCGCTGGTACCGGCCGAGACTCACCAGACCACCGGTGGCGGCGGCAACGCCCGCTTCGGGTCGATCCTCGCTGAGCCCGCGCCCGCCGAACTACCACGCCCCGCCGCGCACACTTGTGCCGTGGCCGCGGACTCGCCGGCGGTGGCCTCGGCCGTTGCCGGGGCCCTGGGGCGCCGGGGTGTCTCGGTGACAACGGTCGACGAGCCTGCGGGGCTGGCCGGCATCCCCGCCCTCGACGCCGTCGTCATCGCCTCATCGAGCACGCCGTCCACGGCGGCGGCGCCGGGGTGGCAGCGCATCCTGGATGAGCACGGTGACATCGTGGCGCAGATCCACCGGGACGCCCGATGGAGCCGGGCGGTAGCCGACCTCGCGATCGCCACCAACCGCCCGATACGGCTGGTGGGCCTGCACGACGCCACCACCGCCGGTGGACGCAGCCGAGCTCAGGCAGCCGCCCAGCTGGCGCGGGCCGGACGCCAGGCCACCGACGGGCTGGTCCTGCCGTTCACCATCAGCGCCGAATCCGATGCCATCCCGGCGGATTTCATCGCTCATCTGCTGTGCAGTCAGCTCACCGGTGATCTGGCCGGCGCCGAACTGGTCACCGGCGAGGGATGGTTCGGCCTGCGCAACCACCCCCGGCCGGTCGGCAGCATCAGTTTCGGCGGGCCCGACGTCCCGCCGTGGTTCGACACGGCCCTTCAGGAAGTGGTGCAACCCCGATGACCGCCGAGACGCCGCGGCCCGCGCGCATTGTCGACGCGCATGTCCACCTGTGGGATCCGGCTCGCACCGATTGGTATCCCTATCTGACGCCGTCGGCCGAGCAGGCAGACCTCGACATGGGCGATGTCAGCGCCATGGCCCGTCGTTTCGACATGTCCGACTATGCCGCCGAGGCCGGCGACTGGAATGTCGAGAAGGTCGTCAATGTGGCCGCGGCGACGGACTGGTTCTCGGTCGACGAGACGCTGGAACTCGACCGACGCGCCGACGAGGGCGGCGGGCCGGACGCCATCATCGGCGGCCTGCCGTCAACCGAATCGGTGTCCGAGTCCATCGCGGCGTTGGACACCCAACTTGCGGCGTCACGCTTTCGCGGCGTCCGCCGAATGGGCGCCGACCGGGACTCGCTGCCGGCCGATGAGGTGCTCGATGCGCTGGCCGAGCGGGGCCTGATCTTCGAGTTCATGGCCCGTCCGGATCAGTTGACGGCCGCGGCACGGGGATTACGCAACCATGGCAATCTGCTCGTGGTCGTCGAGCACACCGGCTGGCCGTGTGACGATTCCGAGGCGGAGTACCGGCGGTGGCAGCAGGGGCTGCGGGCGATGGCCGATGTCGGTCCCAACGTCATGTGCAAGCTCTCCGGACTGGCCATGCCGCTCGGGACGATGAACGCCGGGGCGTTCACACCATGGCTGGAGTACGCAATCGCTACTTTCGGCGTGGACCGGTGTTGCTTTGCCAGCAATTTCCCCGTAGACGGCCTGCGCGGGACACTGCAGCAGCTCTGGCAGACGTACTCGACCGTCACCGCCGGGCTGCCGGCCGAGGCACGGGACAAGCTGTTCGCCGGCAATGCCGAACGGATCTACCGGTGCTGACGTGTCCGGCCGCCGTACCGCTGCGTCAGCTGCCGATGGGGACGAATCCGCTGCCTGGCCCGTCGCCGGCGTTGACATCGTCGAGAATCGCACTGAATTTCGTCAAGTACGTGAGCGCCCTCGGAAGCGAATACCTGCTGCCCAGTGTCACGCCGCCCGCGTAGACCATGCCGACCAGCAGGCCGTCCATGGTTACCGGAGCGCCCACGTCACCGTGGTCAAATTGCGCCAACAGGTTCACCCGTGGCCCGAAGGGGGTAGTGATGCGACCACAGAGACCAGGGTCGGCAGGTCCCCACTTGCATACGAGCGAATCGAACTGCGGTTCTGGGCCTAAACCGTTGATCGCAATACCGGCGTAGTCAGACACCGGGATCAGGTCGGGCACGTCGAACTTGATCACCGCGTAGCGAAGGTCGCCGTTGACGGCGACGACGGTGCCGACGGTGGCGTCTGTTCCCGCGACCGTGACGGCTGCCCCTGGTCCTCCGCACTGCGCTCCGGTGAAACCCACCACGTCACCGGTCCGGTCGCGTCCGATCGTGGTCAAGGTGCAGTAGTTGTTGCCGTCCACGATGATGACGGCCCCACCGCCCAAGATCACCATCGCGGCCGCGGGCGGGGCGGCAGGTAGCCCGACGCCCAGGAGCAGCGCGAGGGTAAGAGTGAGCCGCCAACGAGTGAACTGCAAGGCGCCTCTCCCTTTGATTCCGCTGATGCCGCGACCTGAGGCTGGGGCCAGCATGGCACACCGAGTCCGAAGCTGGAGATACCCGCGGCGCAATCCTTCCCGATGGGTGTCAGTAGTCGGTGACATCATCAGCGCCGTGGACTTCTTCGTTGCCGATCTGCACCTTGCGCACCCCAAGCTGGCGGCCATGCGCGGGTTTGACACGGTCGCAGCGCATGACTCGGCGGTGATGGCTTCGCTGTACCGGCTCGACCCCGACACCGACGCACTGTGGGTGCTGGGTGACATCTGCGCCGGCGGCGTTGGGAGCATGCACCTCGCCCTTGAGCAACTGGCGACGCTGCGAGTACCGCTCCACCTTGTGACGGGGAACCACGATCCGATCCACCCGATGTACCGCGGCGGACAGAAGCGTTTTGCCGACTACGCGCTGGTGTTCGCGAGCGTGCAACAGATGGCGCGGACCAAGATCGGCGGGACCAGCGTGCTGCTTTCGCATTTCCCATACCATGGCGTGCCGGACCGCTACTCGCGCAAGCAGTTTGACCAGTATCAGTTGCCTGACCTGGGCGGATGGCTGATCCACGGGCACACCCACTCGGATCAGCGGCGGAGCGGGGAACGCAGCATCTGTGTAGGCCTGGAGGCGTGGGATCTGCGGCCGGCGTCGGCTGACGAGTTGGCCGAGGAAATGTCGAAGTAGCCGCTCTCGCGCGTCACTGTCGCCGACTGGCCCGTGCCGCATCAGCGCAGCGCTTGCGCGCCGCCCTGATCGTCGGCGCGTCCGGGTTCGGCCAGTGCGTGAGATTCAATGGCGGCCGGGCTAATACGGCGAGTTCGCGCTCAAGCGGTTTGGGATCAGCCTCTTCGAACACGGCCACATCAAGGTGATCGTGCATCCAGGCGCTGAGTGCTTCTTCGCCGCTCTTGTCGAAGCGATAGTTGCGATAGTTGGTGTCGCTGGTGCCGGCGCTTCTCGGTTGGGGTTGCAGATCGAGTTCGTCGATCAGCAGCGCGCCCAGCGATCGACGCAGGGTGGAGAAGCCGCTGCCGCCCACACGGAAATGCGTGTCGAACTCCCGCTGAGCAAGGTTCTGCGACAGCCCGATGTAAAGACAGTCCCCGGATCCGCAGTGCAGTCCCGGCACAGCACCCTTACGGAGGAAAAACGCATAAACTCCGGGCGCTGCCGGGGCATCGAGGAGCGCCAGGTGAGAGCGACGATCCGACAGCCGCCCCAGCACCTGTGCTGCGTCCATGCTCGAAACCTAGCTGAGCTGCATCCTGTCCGCGTCCCAGCCACCACCGGGATGCAACTCGGGCGCGGTCCTCTACTGAGCCGGCACCTATTCCCCGGCGGGTGCGCCCGCCAGTGCGTCCAGTACCCGATCGATGAACCGGTCGGCATGGCCACGAAGGCTGTCGTTGGTGTGTTGGGTTGTGTCGACCTCGATCGGATCCGCCGATGCGAAACGCACCCGCATTGCACGCCGGTACGTCCGCTCCCCGAAACCGTCCGCCGAACCATAAGCGTTGACGTCGACCCCAGCGACCTGGCTGAGCGGCCGGATCACCGCAGCCAGATTCTGCTCCTCCGCAGCGTCGGCGATGTAGTCCAACTGTCCGATCACGTGCCGGTCGATCCACACCAGACGGCACCCGTGGTCTGGCAGCTTCTCGCGGGCGAAGCCTTCAACCGGCCACCGCCTAACCAGCTCGCCGATCTGCTCCACCACAATCCTGGGCGGCCGCGACCAGTCCGGGAATACGTCCCTGGCTATCTGCCGGAGTCGTTCTTCGTTCGTCATGGACGTCAAAGTAACCCCAACGGACGACCGTCGCCCGCCGACGCGGTCGCCATCGGCCTACCCTTTGACCTCTGTCGGGCTGACTGTCGGGCTGACCGGATTTGAACCCTGCGGCCGTCGCGGAGTTGATCGGCACCGAACCCATGCCAGAAAGTTAACAGCACTTCTGGGCTGCCGCCACTCGTCCCAACGAGGCCGCGCGAACCCAACGTCCGTAGGCATCCATATCGACGTTGTTGTCACACACGATGGTGACCATCTGTCGGCCAGCGAAGCGGTCGCGGTCCTGGGTGATCGGCGCGAGGCCGAGTGCGGCCGCCGGCTCAACGACCAGACCGGCGTGCTCGAGGAGCCTCCGCATCCCAGCGACGATCGAGGCCTCGCGGTCGGAAAGCCACTGTCGGCCAGCCAGATCGGACGACCGATGGCGCCGACGCAGCAGGGGGTGCTGCTCGACGTGCTGGATGGTTCAGGCCGGGACCCTGCAAGAGGCCGGGGTCAACCGCGAGCAAAAACAGCTGCACTCACGCCACCGAGCAGTGTTGACGCAAAAATGCCGCGATTGGTGCGATTGGCATATCACCGCAGGTCAAGGGCATGAATCGATTTGGTACCTGTACCGCGACTCGCACCGCGATTCATCCAACCCCTCCTCACCCAGCCGTGATGAACCCACCCCCCCACCCCGCCCCGACCGGTCCAGCCCCGGGAGCTGGGTCAGGCTGCGGGCGGTGCGGACGGGGCCGAAGCCGGCGGAGAAGTAGGGGCGCAGCGCGCCTCCTCCGCCTCTTGCCTGCCAAACTCACCGCGTGGACATCACCGAGATCGCTAGCTATCGGGTGATTCGTGAGCTCGGCGCCGGCGGCATGGGCCAGGTATTCCTGGTGCAACACCCCCGCCTTCCGCGTCGGGACGCGTTGAAGCTCCTCGACTCCGGTGTATCCCGCAACGACGACTTCAAAGCGCGGTTCCAGCGCGAAGCCGATCTCCTGGCGCAGCTTTCGCACCCCAACATCGTCACGCTGCACGACCGCGGCGAGTTCGACGGTCGGCTGTGGATCACGATGGAATACGTCAACGGCACTGACACCGCGCAGCTGCTCAAAGCTGGCACCCCGCTCGACACAAACCTCGCAACCTCTCTGATCGCTGGCGCCGCCGCAGCGCTGGACTACGCATGGCGCAAGCAGAAAATCACCCACCGCGACGTCAAGCCCGCGAACATCCTCGTCGGTATCGACGAGTCCGACGACGGCCCGGTGATCGAGTCAGTGAAGCTCGCCGACTTCGGCATCGCCAAGGCTGCCGGTGAATCGACCTCACTCACCTCCACTGGGATGACCATCGGAACGATGCAGTACATCAGCCCTGAGGCGATCGAAGGCGAAGCGGTCGATAACCGGTCGGACATCTACTCCCTGGGCTGCACTGCGTTCCACCTGCTCGCGGGTCAGCCGCCGTTCACGGGAACGTCGATCGCCTCGACGATGTCCGCGCACCTGACCAAGCCGGTGCCGCCCATCAGCACGGTCAACGCGCATCTGCCGGAAAGCATGAATGCAGTGTTCGAGCGGGTGCTGGCGAAGAACCCCGACGACCGATATCAGTCCTGCGCCGAGTTCGTCACCGCCCTCCAGGCGGTGGCCTCCGCCGGCGAGGTGCACTTCCCGGCGTCCGCTCCGACGCTGGCAGCGGCGACGTTGCCGAACAGAGTCGGTGTTGACGCGGCTGCTCCGACTTTGCTGCGGAAGACGAGCGAGGGCACGCAGGCGCGGCCGAAGTCCCGCCTCCCAATCTTCGCCGCAGTGGTAGCGATGCTGGCACTCACTGCGGTGATGCTGGGCATTTACGCGACGAGAGGGGACAAGAGCGTCGACGCTCCGCCCACTCCGAGCGCGACGGTGACAACCACGGCGACCACCACGAGCGCTGTACCGCCGCCGACGTTGTTGCCAGCGCCCGAGCCCATAAGTACGCCAACGCCGACTTTGGCGCCGACGCCATGGACCACGGTGACGACGACGGTTGCGGCAGCTCCCGTGCCGTACGAAGGAATGCCGTGCACTCCGGCGGAGTACAACCAGGAGACGGCTGATGGCACCTTGTACTGCAGTGCGATGACGGGTGCGTGGAGGGACCTGACCCACCAATCCCGCCCCGCAGTGGAAGCAGGTACGGCGTGCACTGAGCCCGGGGCACGCGCCCGTGTCGTGGCAAGTGACGGGCTCGTGACCTGCAAGGCTGGCCCGAGTGGTGACCTGATCTGGACCTGGTGAGCGCCCCGGCACTCACGACCGCCCCACGGCAGCTGCGTCATCGGTACCGGCTCATGTTGACTGTTAGCCGTGACGCAGACTTCATCAGCGCTCGATTGGTTGCCCGCTGAGCTCTCCCCGGTCGCCCTGCGCCTGGCCCGCGCCGATGAACTTCAGTACGAGCTTGAGAAGCTGTGCTTGGAATGGTCGAGCCGAGCACTCGGCTTTGCGCAGGTGTGGAACGACGAAGGGCTGCTGGACCTCACTGTTTCCGCGATCCGGCCCGTACCACCCGCCATCACGACGCTGTTCGGCGAAGCCGTCAATCACCTGCGCGCGGCTATCGACAATGTGGTTTTCCACCTCGTCGAGAAAGCACGCGGCTCGACCTTGCCTCCGGCCCAGGCTAGGAAGGTTGAAATGCCGATACGCCAATCGGCCGACAGTTTCGCGGAGTGGTCGAAGAAGATCGCCAAGCACGTGCCCGAGCTGGGTCCCGGAACCACACTCAACCAGCGGATCGAGAGTGCGCAGCCCTTTGCAGACCGCACCGTCATCATGTCGATCCCAATCGGACTGGCGAAGATGATGGGCGGCACCAGCCACGACGGGGTTCATCCACTGCTGTTGCTCCAGGGTTATTCCAACGAGGACAAGCACCGCATGATCCGCCCCGTCGCGTGCAGGTCAATTGCGACCCGTGACGACCTACCGTTCATAGCCCAAGACCTGGGATGGAAAGAGATCAACGAAGGCGACGTCGTTGCCAGCGACGTGGAGGAAGGCACTCTTGTCGGCGTAACCGCTCGGACAGCAGTCCATATTCAGCGCCCCGAACGCGCGGAATGGGTAGTGCCAGGGGCAGAGCTTTCGCAGATACATGACTTCATCGCCGACATCCTGATCCCCACCCTCGTTGCGGGAGCTCCGAACACTGAGACCTTGCCCCGGCAAGTCGATCTGAGCGACAGCGGGGAGACTGCCGAACAACGGATCCGCGCCGGAAAGAGTGAATCCGCGCACCGACGAGCGAACCGCGAGATAGGCGAACCGTTGTTCGCGGACGCAAACCTGCCCCGAATCATTCCCATGCCGGACTAGCGGCCTGGCGCAACCGTCGCCGGCCCGAGCCCCGTCCTCGCCTCGTGCGACGCTTGAGCCCGTGCCCGACACCGCTAACCCCTACCGCGAGGACATCGCCGGCTACCTCCGCCGCGCCCAGTGCCACTACGGCGCACAGTTGCTCTACGACGAAGCCGGATGGACGGTTGAGGACACCGCCAACGAACTCGACGTCCAGCAGCAACGGGTCCGCGCCTGCCGGCGCTCCGTTCACCGCGTGATCGACGGGCAGTTCGCCGCCAACAAGACGCAGGCCGACTTCGACGCCGACGCGCTCCGGGCGCTTCTGCACTTCCGCGGCGAGATGAGTGACGGGCTGCGAGAGCACATCAACACCCGGCTCAACCGGCTACGGACGGAGCATGAGCTCGATACCGGGGTCGAACCGCTGCGGTGCAAGTACGGCTTCGACTCTTCGTCCAAATCCACAACCCCACCGCTGCGGTCCCCCACCCCGCCTGAGCCCGCAGCCGAGCTCGACGAACCCGAACCAGAGCCAGTCCTTGCCCCGGACAGCGCCTCGACTGACGAAGTCGATGAGCTGGGATACGCCAGCGCCGCGGAGCGTCAGCAGGTCGACGAGATGGCGATGGAGCACGCCATGGATGAGGCCACGAGACGCTGGCCCACGGCTGCGGTCACGCAGATGCCGCACAACAACCCCGGGTTCGACATCGAGGTCCAGCACCCAGTCGAAGGCACGCGCTACATCGAGGTCAAGGGAACGCGTTCGCCCGAGCCCGCCTTCTTCATCACGGCCGGCGAAGTCGAGCACTCGCTCAGGCACCCGGATCGGTACTCCATCTGGATCTTCCACGCGATGGATCTCGACAGCGGCGAGGCGACACTGACCGAACACGACGGTCCGGTCACCGAGTCGCACTTCGAGCTTCGGCCGGTCCAGTACCGGGGCCGGTTCACCGGTCCACGGTGAACTGCCCGGCCGCTAGCCACTTGCGACACACTGGCCACAAACGCCACACTCAAACCGTCAGTGGCTGATCATAGAGTGACGCAGCGAGAAGAAAACCCCAGGTGAGGAGACCACGATGGCTGATCGTTCGGCGATCGAGTGGACCGAGGCCACCTGGAACCCCGTCACCGGCTGCGACCGCGTGTCAGCGGGATGCGACCACTGCTACGCGATGACACTCGCGAAGCGGCTGAAAGCCATGGGCTCGGCGAAGTACCAGGTCGACGGCGACCCGCGGACTTCCGGCCCGGGTTTCGGCGTCACGGTCCATCCGCAGGCCCTCGACGAGCCGTACCGGTGGCGCAATTCGCGCGTTGTGTTCGTGAATTCGATGAGCGACCTGTTCCACGCGAAGGTCCCGCTGGACTTCATCCGCGACGTGTTCGACGTCTGCCGCGACACCCCGCAGCACACCTATCAGGTGCTGACCAAGCGCAGTCTGCGGCTGCGTCGCGTGGCCGACAAGCTCGACTGGCCGGACAACCTCTGGATGGGCGTATCGGTGGAGAGCGCCGAGGTGCTGCAGCGCGTCGATGACCTTCGCCAGGTGCCCGCCGCGGTGCGGTTCCTGTCGTGCGAGCCGCTGCTCGGCCCGCTCGACGGCATCGACCTCACCGGCATCGGATGGGTGATCGCCGGCGGTGAATCCGGTCCTCGCTACCGGCCGATGGAGCTCGGCTGGGCTCGTGGGATCCGCGACGCGTGCACCGAAGCCAACGTGCCGTTCTTCTTCAAGCAGTGGGGCGGCCGGACACCGAAGGCTCTTGGCCGCGAGCTCGATGGCCAGCTGTGGGACGAGATGCCCGAGGCCGCTACGGGTTAGTGACCCCCGGCGTCCTCGTCAGGCGAGTACCGCAGGGGTTCGACGGGCGGAGCGAGCGGCTCACGTACCGACGTCTTGATAACCAAGTCGACAAGCTCGTCAGTCCCGAACAGACCTTCGTCGGAGTCCTTCGCCAACCGCCGTTCGACCTTCCTGGTCGCGCGCATCTTCTCCAACGCGACACCGTGCTTGGCGAACACCGACTCCATGATCTTGTTGCCGGTGGCATTCGATGTCGCGAAGATCACCGTGTAGATCGGCTGCCCGTTGGTGTTGGTGAACTCCAGCGGGATGGTGGTGGCGTAGCCCAACTCCTTCTCCAGTCGCCATCGCATCAGGTTGACTAGCTCGTCGCGGAACTGTTCAGCATTGAGCACCCCATCTCTGCGCGCGTACCAAAGCTCGCGCCACTGAGTTGTCCCGAACATGCGGTCCACCCGCTGGGCATATTCGGGGTCAGGTTCGTCGCCAGTGAATTGGAGGCCGCGCGGCAATAGTGCGTGGCCGAAGTACAGCCATAACTCGACCTTGAACCCCCGCTTGTTCTGTCGCCAGCTGGCGAGGTAACGGAGAGTCTCCCAAGTGATCTCGGCACTGAACTGATCGACCATGGCGAAGACCGCAGCGCCGCGCCGCCAACTGTAGTCGTAAGTATCGAGGTGCTTCGGGATCTCGATGTTGCAGTCACCGGGCAGCACCACCAGATCTCGGCCCGGGTATGCGTCTTGCAACGTCTTCCGCAGAGTCTCCGCGGTGCGCTGTTGGAGTTCGCAGAGCACGACGCGGTCGAAGGGTGGGTCCGTAGACAGAGCGCGATGGCCAGAGCCGAGGATGACGTTGCCGGTGCCCCGTTCAAAGTTGTCCGGTGCTCCCGCGAACAGATCGAGGTACAGAGTATGCCCGGCTGATTTCGACGCGATCGTGAAGGCCGTCAGGTAATCCGCGAGGGCCTCAAGTTTGATCCGGGACCAAGGCCCCCAGCCGCGACTCGCCAACACGCCATCCTCTCCCCGCCCGCTCCCCGCTGAAACAGCATCGACAAAGCGGACGTACCGCCCGCTCAGCGCCGGGAGAGCTGCTCTTGCAGGTTAAGCACGAGCTACGGCGATGCGTGTGTCGACGCGCCGCATTGACCACCTCCACCGACTCCCCCTGATCCGGCAAAGCCGTCTGCCCGATTGCATAAGGTCTACAGGCGCAGCCGGCGATGTGTAGGAGCAGAATGGGTTCGATTCACCAGGTGATCGAAACGCTGCGCCGTCGAACTCTGAGCGCGGCACGGTGTTCGAGCGGTTGATGGTGCGTTACTTCGAGCTGGTCCCGATGCTGTCGCAGCATCGTCCTACACTCGCGCTACCGCCACAGAAAGGATGACCATGTCCTCTTCCGACGATCTCGCCGCCGAGCTCATCAAGCAGGTCCATGAGCAGTTCGACCGGACGATCAACATCCCGGACGGCCTAACCGAAGACGAGGCAGTGGCCTATCTCGTCGCGGAGTACAAAAAGGAGACCGGCGTGGAGCTCGATGCCGACGATGTCCGCGCCGATGTCCGCGAACAGATGCAGGGGCGGACGACTACCTGACCCCCACCCCCGCCGTCGCCGCCACAATCCGCGCCCGCCTCGCCGCCGTCTCTCCCGCTGACCTGCCTGCGTTCGACGCCCAGCTGGCCGCCGCCGGCGACGCTGCCGCGGTCCTCGGGCGGTGGGCACTGCGACTGCACCCGATCAGCCCGGAGGAGAAGCGGCGCTGGATCGGTTCCGCTGCGGTGACTTCAACGGAATGTGGTGCCGCGACGCCGACGGGAAATGCGTGCAACTGTGACAGTCCTGCGCCGGGTGGCTACCCACAGGCCACCGCCGCCTATATCGCGATCAGCGACGAGCCGGCGCCCATGCCGTTCATGTCACTAGAAGTCTTGTCCCGGCGAGCCTGGCGAACCATCCACAGTGCCTTGGCCGCCGCTTCCGCCCTGACCGGCGTGTGCGCCGTTCGTAGCGTTGCCGCCGTTGCCACCGTTACCGCCGTCGCCCCTGTTGCCGCTAATTGGGGGAACGCCGCCGTTTCCGCCGTTGCCGCCGTTTCCGCCGTTGAACCCCACACCATCGCCGGTGCCACCGCTTCCGCCGGTCCCACCATCTCCCGCGTAACCCGCTGAAGTGTTGGCGTAACCACCACCTAAGCCGCCGTTGCCGCCGTTCCCTCCTGATGCGTTGCTGCCCAGTGCAGCGGACCAGCCGTTGCCGCCACTACCGCCGTCTCCGTGCTGGCCTGTAGGAAAACTCACTGGCCCCGCGTCGAACCTGCCTGAAATACCACCCTGGCCGCCGTTACCGCCGTCGGGGTGTTCGGCAGTGCCATCCGCGCCGCGGCCACCAACACCGCCCGAACCAACTTCACCGTAGTTGCCAGACGAATTCGCCAGAGTGCTGTAAAGGTTGCCGGCGAGTTCGTATCGGTTACCACGGGCACCGGCGTCACCGCCGTTCCCGCCACTCCGGCCGTCACCGTCACTAGTGATGAAAGAGCCTGCGATACCCGTACCGCCGGCGCCGCCGTTCCCGCCGTCGCCGCCAATACCAGCGAAGCTGCCTCCCCAGCCCCCACGGCCGCCATCACCGCCATCCTGACCGAGTATGCCGTCGCCGCCGTTCCCGCCGTCACCGCCGTTTCCAAAGAACCCGGCGTGTCCGCCGTTGCCGCCGTCACCACCGTCGATATTGCTCCAACCGTCGCCACCGTCACCCAACCAGAGCCCGCCGTTACCGCCATCAGGATCGGAAGCCGTCCCATCAGTGCCGTTGCAGATGAAACCGCAGGCGTCCGCGGACTCCGGAGCGAAGCTATTGATGACCCCATTGACCGTCTGACCGAAGGCGCTGTCAATCCAGGTCTGGACAGCGCCATGCAGCATGAGGTAGATCGACTCGACCAGCCCGCCGGTCGCATCCGCACTGCCGATGCCACTCAGCTCTCCGGCAGTTTGGGTCCACTCCCAGGTGATCGACATGTCAACGTGCGAAGAGAGGTCGAATACGGAATCGAACCAGGCCGAGTCATCTGCTTGCGCTGCTGGCATTGCGGCCATGCCGAACGCCGAGGCCGCGCCCAACGCTGCCGCGAATACGAACCCGCGGCGCCCTGCGTTCGTGGTGCACGAAGCTCGGTCGAACTTTGAGCGGTGCCGTTCGGCCATCTCGTCAAACCTCCAGTTTTCGGTCGCGGTCACGCCGCGTTAGATACACAGGATTTTCTATGGAAAACATGGATGGCAGGCCGCGCGACCGGTCGTCTCGACCCAATCCGCCAATCAGGGATGGCCTACGTAAACAGCTTGACCACCTGTGATGTCCTCTCCGCACCCACAGGCCGCGATCCTGCCAACTCAAGAAACCCTGGCCAGAACCTTAGCATCAAGTGAATGAGGATCTGCACCTCGACAACTTGCCGCCACTATCAGCAGGTCAGCGACATCGCCCCTAAACCGCCACAGCCCCAGCCACACCCCACTCCCGCTCCTCCGCCGCCGCGCTGCGCCGCCGCAACCGACGGCGCCGAGGCGTCGATGATCGTGTACACGCCTCCGCCGAACGCGACGCGCATCCCGACCAGCGATGCCGGCGCCGCCGCTGGGGCGGTCGGGACCAGGCCCCACACCCACCCGGTCGAGAACCCCATCGCCGCGGCCACACCCAGCAGGGCGATCGCCAGCCAGGTCAAAGTGCCATTGCCGCTGAAATGCGCGATCCCGGCGCAGAGCCCGCCGGCACCGCCCAGCAGCGCGGCAGTCTCGGCGCGGGTCAGCGGCGCGGCGGTCTCGGTGGTGGTCATGGTCATCCCTTCCTTGTCGGTGGATCCGACAGAAGCTCGGTCGCCTGTTGCACCGCTGCGAAGCTCGGCCGGGCGTAACGCTGCAACGACCGCAAGTTGGCGTGCCCGCTCTTCGCCATCAGCGTCGTGGTGCCGACGCCGGCCTCGGCGAGGTGGGTCAAGCTGGAGTGCCGCAGCTGGTGCAGGGTGATCTCGCCGCCGGTGTAGCGCTCGATCAGCGCCCGAGCCCGTCCATAGCTGAGCCGGGTTCGGCTGGTGTCGTGGTCGATGTCGCGGGCTTTGGTTGCGGCGGCCCGACGCGGCCCGGCCGGCAGATCGGTCAAGAAAACCGGCCCGGAGTTCCGGCCGGCGACGAGCCGGCCGAGGATCGCAGCGGTTCCGTCACCCCACGCGACCTGAATCTGATGCCCGCCTTTCTGCGTGATCACCGCCGATCGGTTCCGCAGATCCAGATCCTCGACGTTCAGCTGCAGGATGGCGCTGGCACGTGACGAAGTCTCGTAGAGCATCCGGAACAAGGCCTTGTCCCGGAGCGGAACGTCACGGCGCGAGCAGAGCCGGTCGATCGTGTGCCAGTCGACGGCGCGAGTTTCGTTCCTCTTCTCCCGGCGCCGCCGTGTAGAGCCGGCCGCCTTCGCGCATCGCCGCGGAGAACGCGGCGATCCGCCCGTGCAGCCGCGCATCGGTCGATTCCCAGTGCGCACCGAGCTCGGCCAGCGCTTCCGCGGAGTCGCCGGCCCACGCAGCGGAGCATTCGCCGACGTAGCCGGCATGACGAGCGGCGAAGGTGCGCGACACCTCGGTGGCGTTCGCCACCTGGGTGGCGTGGGTGTCCAGCAGCGCCGGGCGAACCGCGAGTTTCGCGGGATCGATCGGAACTGAAGCCATGCGAGAAAGTTAACAGCGCTTCTGAGCTGCCGCTAGTCACCCCGGGCGGGCGACCCGCAACTGAGCCGCGGCGGACAGCTGGCCGCTGATCGGATCCGCGCTCGGGATCAGCGGCGCGGCGGCGCAGCAGCGGTTCGGGTGAGCTGCGGTTACGGCTGAGAGGGCGCGGGTTCGCCGGCGGGTGCTGGTTCCGGAGCTGCACCTGCTGGGGGTGCCGACTCGGCACCGGCCGGGACATATGTGCAGCTGTGGTCAGCAACCTTTCCGCCGGAGAACGGCACAAAGTGCATGAGGCATTCATCCCGGCCGCCGTCGGAATACTTGCAGGTGAGGGTCGGGTTGAACCAGGGATCGCCGGTGGTCTTGCAGTACACGTGCTCCTTGAACACGCACTCGTTGTAGGCGTCATAGTCGTTCGCTAGAGCGGTACACGCACCGTCGGCATGGACGACCGGTGCAGGAGCGGCAAGGAACAGGGTGGCTGGCACAGCAGCGAGTAGAGCTTTGATCCACACGATTCGTCTCATTAGCTCGGCTCGCTGACAGGTGCTGGATCGGAACCTCCGAGGGTGTCGGGACATAGCTCGTGCTGCGCTCCTTCGATCATCACGTCGGTGAGTGGGAGGTTGTCAAGCAGAATAAGGCCGTCGCGTGGATTGCCAGCCCGATGGATCTTGTCGCATACCCAATGCCCCCACTCGATCGTCACCGGAGCTGCATCCGCGCCGCGGTGGTAAGTGAAGCCATGGGCGAACAGGTAGTCCATGTAGGACTGCTCATCCGCCTGCGCCATCCCCGCTGCTCCGAACAGCAACCCCATCACGGCCACGCCAGCGCTGAGCGCCTTCGCAATTCGTCCCATTGCAGTTCCTGTCGTTGACACGGTCACGGGCATAGCGTCTGGTCTGCGATCTCGACGAGGTCAATCGTCGAGTAGGTCAGGTTGGGCGCAGGGGCACGCCACAGTGCGCCATTCCCGTCCGCCTGGTCGTGGCAATACATGGTGCCCCAGTAAATGAGCATCTCGTCAGAGACGATCTGATACGCGCCGCGGGCGTGGTACTGGTCGAGGAAGTCCTGCCGAGCGTCAGCCGCAGCGGGCGACGCGCCGAGAAACAAAGCGGCGGAAAGAACGGTCGCCATCGTCAGAACGGTTCTCACTGCGCAGATCCAATGGTGTCGGGGCACAGCTCATGCTGCGCGATGTCGATCAGCTGTTGAGAAACCTTCGCGTTGGTGACGTAATTGAATCCGGCGCGAGGGTCTCCGTCCAGTCTGATGTTGTCGCAGATTTTTCGGCCGATTGTGAGGCGATTCGCAGATGAGCTGTAAACGTTCGCCGCGCCAGTCTCATTGAGTTGGTCCAAGTAGGACTGCTCATCGGCCTGCGCCACCCCTGCGGTTCCGAGCAGCAGCCCCGCCGCGGCCACACCAGCGTTGAGCACCTTCGCAATCCGTCCCATCGCGGTTCCTTTCGTTGACACGGTCACGGGCACAGCGTGTGGTCTGCGATGTGTGCGACTGCGGACGGAGAGAATGTTGGCGTCCAGGGTTGCCCGTACCACCAGGCTCCGGCGTTACGTGACTTCTGCTCGCAATAGCTTTCCGCGACGTAAACGAGCTGGTCGTCAGAGAATGTCTGGTGTGCGCCAGCGGCGTGGTATTGGTCGAGGAAGTCCTGTCGAGCGTCAGCCACAGCGAGCGGTGCGCCGAGCAGGACAGCGGCGGCAAACACGGTCGCCATCGTCAGAACGGTTCTCACTGCGCAGATCCGAGAGTGTCGGGGCAGCGTTCGTGTTGCGCCGCAACGGCGATACCGTGGCCATCTACAAGGATGCCTGCCGGGAACCCCGCCACTGTATCCAGGCTGGACCCTTCTCTCAATGACGAGCACATGATGTGTCCAAGGCCGATGAGTGTCGAGTCGTTCATCGAAGCGACGCGAACCCCGCTGCCGCGGATGCTAGAGATGAACGACGCGTCGTCCTCTTGCGCCACCCCCGCCGTTCCGAGCAGTAGTCCCAGCGCCGCGATACCGATTCCTGCCGCCCGCACGACCCGTTTCATCACGTTCCTTCCGCCGCCTGCTGACGCTCGATCGTCCAGTATCGCCGGACGTCCGTGGTTTCGCGCGGCGGATTGGCGGCATTCCCGCGACAGCGGTCCACCGGGATGCGCAGGAACTGGCCCGGTCGCAGCCCCGCGATCGGAGCTGGGTCAGCCGGGCGTTACGGCGCACCGCACCCAACGGCAGCTACAGAAATGCGCTTTCCACGGCAGCCTCCGATGCCGCCACCTGGCCACCGACGACGATGGTGAGACCCCGGAGAGTGGCTTCGTATCGAGTGCCGTCCGTGGGATTGATCGCGGTGAAGCCGTTGTCATCGGCGGTGACGTTGTCGACGCGGATCGCCGCCGAGTCACTCAGCCGCATCCCCTTGTAATAGAGACCTCCACTCGGTCCTCGGCAAATCACCACGAGCGAGGCTGCGGTTCGCAGGAGCATCGCCGAATGGTCTGGGACTTCGCAACGAGCAGCTGGGTATCCAAGGAATCCTTGAGCGTCCGCACCAGCGATGGGCAGCGGCGGGGTCGACCCGGGAACCGAAACATCCGGCGGCGGTGGTGGCGGTTCCGGCCACAGTGGGGGCCGCGCCGCTTCGGAAGGCGGCGGCAATTGGCGGTCCTCAAACGCGGGGACAGGTGAATCCCACCGACAGTCGAGCATGCGAAACATAAGGAAGTCTGGCTCGCCGTTGGCGCGCGGCCGCCCATTCGCCACCGGGGATATCGCTACGTCAGCCTTGAACGGCCCGCGGCCGAGTATCTCGCGCTGGCCCGCAAAATCAAGGACCAGGGTGAGGACCTTCCCGCGGGCGGACGCGGAAACCAGAACGCCTTCGGGGTTCGACTTGTCGAACTCCGATACGTCAGCTCTCCAGTCCTGGCCAACGCTGGGCTTCGGCGAAGACACGACGATCAACCGGTCATCGGCGATATGCGAAGGTCGAATGTAGAACTCCATGTCCATGCTGCCTGGCTCTTCTGTGAGCCCGAATCGATCTCGAACGAGCCGCGGCGATTGCGGCGCCTTTATGGCGAAGGTCGCTTCTAGTTGCAAGCGCTGACCACCCACATGGTCCAATGCCACTTGCTGGACTCGCGTGATCGCAGGACCCACGGGGTCGTCGCTGTCACTGCTTGGCTCGCAGCCCATCGCGTGAGGAAGCGCCGACCATCGCCTCGACCCTGGATCTTCTTTCGCACATCCGGTGCCGACGACGGTGGCACCAATTGCTAGGACGGCAAATCCAGATCGCAGTGCACGCATGCACATGATTCACGCATGCACATGATTACAGCAAACGCTCGCGCATGTTCCTACCGCAGTGAGTCCCCCTGAACCACCGCGCCCCGCATCTGATCCTCCGCCTTCACCGCGCACCCTGGCCGGCATGGACGCACCGACCCGTGAGCAGCTCAAAAGATTCGTGGTCGGCCGCCTGGCGGGGTCTGGTGCCACCCCCGAGCAGATCGAGGCGGCGACCGACGCGGTACTTAAGTATGCGCCGCTGCCCAGCTGGGAGTTCGACGGGCACTGGTATGGGACGGAGGCCAATCTCTCCCAACAGCGCAGCTGTGGTCAGCTCCCCGCCCTTCACGGTGAGGACCGCGCGGCGCACGATCTCCCGAATGTCACTGCCGCTGGTGCGCTCCGGAAGCCGGCCTGCCACAGCCGTTGTGTCGACCACGTCTGCGCCGGGCAGGCCGTCCAGCAGCGCAGCGAGGATCCGGGCAGCGTCGGGCCGGGTCGGGAAACCCACCATCGCCAGGCTGTCAAAACGACCGGTCCGGATCGCGGCAGCAGCGAGTGTCCCCGCGTCGTTCGTGCTGGCGAGGGTCAGGATCCGGGCATCGCTGGCGATGTCCATGGCCTGCAGCAATTCGCTGAGACCGCCACCGTCGCCGCGGTGGCGGTCAAGGCACCACAGGTCAACGTCGTCCAAGACGAGGAGCACCGGACCGCCCAGTTTCTGCGCTGCCTCCACGACGCCCGTGAGCAGTCGTTCCCCGGCCCGCGCCTCCACGTAAATCACCGTGAATTCGCCAACCAGTTCATTGGCGATCACCGCTGACACAGCTGACTTCCCTGTGCCGGGCGGGCCACAGAGGAGCACCCCGCGCCGGCTTCCCAAACCGTGACGGTTCAGCAGCTCGTACAGATCCCGCACCGCGGCCACTGCGAGATCGATTTAT
Source organism: Mycolicibacter heraklionensis (assembly GCF_019645815.1). NCBI lineage: Bacteria > Bacillati > Actinomycetota > Actinomycetes > Mycobacteriales > Mycobacteriaceae > Mycobacterium > Mycobacterium heraklionense. The sequence continues at coordinate 2,268,110 of NZ_CP080997.1, read as the reverse complement.
TTCCACACCTCCGGCGCCACGATCACGTTCTCACGGGTCAGCGGCGGCAGCTCGAGCAGCGACAGCGCTAGGGCTAAGCTGAAGCTGGCGCGACAAACCCTTCCGCGGTATGGATTCAGCTGATCCGCCCGCTGCAGCAGCCGGTCCAGGACGGCCCTCGCATCGCGCTGAAAATGACGATGCACGTAAGCGGTGACATCAAGGTTGTGGCCGAGCGACATTTGCGTGTCGATGCTGATCACCACCGGGGTATGCGGCAGCAGCGTTCCCGCCGAAAAAGCCGCGCGCAATTTCTGGGAGTGGTGGTAGGTCACGTCGCCGACTTCGGACTCCGTCCAGGCCGGCGGATCTGCGTAACTGTGCGGCCCAAGCTGCACCTGCCCCGCGTGCTTCTCAATCAGCTCCGCCAATGCCAGCGCCGCGGTCAGCCGCGTGACCGCCGACAAGGCGCGCTCTTCGTCGATTACGTGCGAGTGACTGGGCACTCCGAGGCAGCGGAGTGTGAACCGTTCTGCCGTCTCATTTTTCGGCGGTCGTTCCGCGACGCCGACAAGCAGCTGACCCAGCGCCATCAGCGCCCGCTGCGAGTCGTCGGCCAACGCATCGATCCACGCCGCTGCGTCGGTGATGGGTACCCGAGTTTCGGCGCCACTAGTCATGGCAAACGACGGTAGGCGGGGGTACCGACATCGAACTGGGGTCAAAACTGGGGTCAAACCCCGTTTCCGGAACCCCTCCGGACCTTAAAAACCACCTCTGAACTCTGTCGGGCTGACAGGATTTGAACCTGCGACCACTTGACCCCCAGTCAAGTGCGCTACCAAACTGCGCCACAGCCCGCCACCGCCGCAACATCTCCGGCAGCAGGTCGAAAGCCTACCGCACGGCCGCGGGTGTCCCGAATCCGCGTGAGGACACCTTGACCGCGTAGGCTCGGCCACGCGGGACTGCCCCCTCGGCAGCGCGACTACCCCTCAGGAATCACCACTTATGCAGCTTCCCCCCTCGCAGCAGTGGTCGGCCATGCCCGACCCCACGGACCCCATAGGCATCCCCGAGACCAGCGGCGACCCCGCCGTCACCGACGAAGTGGTCGACGTCGCCGACACCGGCGACACCGTTCTGCTGCTGCAGAAGATGGAAAACCGCCTCATCCGGCACACGCTGCGCCGGCCCGACGTGCTGAGCGCCGAGCAGCTGCGCCGGCTGCGGTATCTGCTCAACTTCGCCCGGCTCGACGACTTCGAGCCCGGCGCCGCCGGCCCGGGCGGCGCCCGCGGCCGCGGCGACGTCTCCGTCGGCGCGGAGCTGGCCGGGTGGCGAGCCAAGGTGGCCGACGCACTGCGCGGCCCACTGCGCGTAGAGCGCGACCCGGTGATGGCGTTGGTCGCCGCCCGTGACACCCTGGGCACGCTGGCCCCCGAGCAGGACGAACAGCGCCGCCTGCTGGCCGAACGCCACGGCAATGACTTCTCCCTGGCCGAGCTCGACGCGGAGGTGGGCCACAAGAAGCTGGTAGCCGTCCTCGGCGGGGGTGGCGGCGCCGGCTTCGTCTACATCGGCGGGATGGAGGCCCTGCTGGAGTCCGGGGCGGTGCCCGACTACCTGATCGGGTCCTCCTTCGGTTCCATCCTGAGCTCGGTGGTCAGCCGCACCTTGCCGGTGCCCATCGACGAGTACGTCCAGTGGGCCAAGACGGTGTCGTTCCGCGCCATCCTGGGGCCCGAGCGGCTGCGCCGCCGCCACGGCCTGACCGGTGTGTTCGCCTTGAACTTCGACCTGTTCGCCGACGCGATGTTCCGCCGCGAGGACGGCGCGCCGATGAAGATGTCGGATCTGGAGATTCCGTTCGATGCGGTGGTGGCCGGGGTGCGCCGCCAACCGTTTGCGGCCCTGCCGGCGCGTTATCGCAACCAGAGCCTGGCCGGCCTGCAGTTGCGGTCCTTCCCCTATCTGTCGATCGGCCTGGGCCCGCAGGTGGCGACGCGGATGTGGCAGACGGCCGCCTTCATCGACCCGCGGGTGGTGACCCCGATCGTGATCGGCGGCGACAACCCGGACCGCGACGTCAACGTCGTTGATGCGGCGTCGTTCTCCTCGGCGATCCCCGGGGTCTTGCACCACGAGCCCAAGGATCCGGCGATGGAGCCGATGTTCGACGCGCTGCTGGCCGACAACGACGTCGGCGCCCTGGTGGACGGTGGCGCGGCCAGCAATGTGCCTTTGGAGCTGGCTTGGAAACGAGTCCGCGCGGGCCGGTTGGGCACCCGCAACGCCTGCTACCTCGCCTTCGACTGCTTCCATCCGCAGTGGGACCCCAAGCACCTGTGGCTGGTGCCGATCACCCAAGCGATCCAGTTGCAGATGGTGCGCAACGCGCCTTATGCCGACCATCTGGTCCGGTTCTCCCCGACGCTGTCACCGGTCAACTTGGCGCCGTCGGCGGCAACCATCGACCGGGCCTGTCATTGGGGGCGCAAGAGTGTCGAGCATGCCATTCCGGTGGTTTCCGCACTGCTGCAACCGGTCTGGTGGGAAGGCACCGAGCCCTCGGTGGTGACCCCGAAGGCGCCCGCGCAACCGGAGCACCCGCACGCCGCGTCGATGGACGAGGTGATGGCCTCGGCCCGGGCGCCGCGCAGCCGCTGGGAACGGTGGCGTAGGCAGAACCCCGCCTGAGCCGGCTAGACCGTCACCAGCCGGTACAGCCCGATCAGTCCGACCACCAGGATCACCGCGCGCAGCGCGTTCGGAGACAACCGGCGCCCGTAGTGACCGCCCAGGTAGCCCCCGATCAGCGAACCAACGGCGATCAATCCGGCTGCCGGCCAACTGATCCGGTCGAAAGCCGTCGCGATGTAGGCCGCCGCGGCGACCACATTGACGATCAGCACCAGCAGGTTCTTCGCGGCGTTCATCCGCTGCATCGACTCGGGCAGCAGCACCCCCATCACGCCGATCAGCAGAATTCCTTGGGCCGCAGCGAAATAGCCGCCATACACACCGACAGCGAAAGTGCCGATTGCTAACGCCGCCAGCCGGCCATCGCTGAGCTGATCGGTCGAGCGACCCTCGGCCGCCGCGCGGCGCTGCGCCAACGCCTGAATCTTCGGGCCGATCACCACCAGCGCCAGGGCACCGACCAACAGCGCCGGGACGACCCGGTTGAACACGCTCTCGGGCAGGTGCAGCAGCAGGTACGCCCCGAGCACCGCGCCCAGCAGCGATCCCGGTATCTGCCATCGCAGTCGGTCCCACTGGCCGCGCAGTTCGCGACGGTACGCCCAAGTGCTGGAGATGCCGCCGGCCACCAGGCCGATCGCATTGGAGATCGTCGCGGTCAGTGGCGCAAAACCCAGCGTCACCAAGGTCGGAAAGGTGATCAACGTGCCCGAGCCGACCAGGGAGTTGATCACCCCGGCGCCCACCCCGGCCAGGATGATCAACACCATCTGCGATACCGGCATTTGCAGCACCCTACGCTGATCGTGCGCAGGGCTAGGGCAGCCGAGCTGAGAGGTGACGCGATGATCGGCATTACGGGAAAGCGGGCGGTCGGTGCTGTCTGCGGGCTGCTGTTCCTCCTCGGAGCGCCGCCGGCGGCCCAGGCCGCCCCGGAGGTGCCGTCAGGCCGGTACGCCTTCACCGCCCAGCACGGGCCGTCGCAGCGGGCTGCGACGTGGACGTTCACCCCGTGCGGCGCGACGTGCACCACCGTCGACGCCGAACGCTGGCTCCAGAACGCCGAATTTCATCTCAACGGTGGCCGCTGGGAGTACAGCGGGCGGGGCAGCATGGACTGCCCGGTGGATCACACCCCGCTGCCGGTGTCGAAGACGGTCAGCTTCGACGCGGTGACGCTGGCCGGGCAATGGACCACCGCAACCCTGGAGCCGTGCGGTCGCGGACCGGCCGGCGGGGTGGTGGGGCAATGGGACTTCCAGCTGACCAAGGCCGGCTAACTGGAGGGGTCAGCGAGAACGCTTGGGGCCGCGCTTCTCTCGCACTCGCACATTGATCCGGATCGGGCTGCCCTCGAATCCGAACGTCTCGCGCAGTCGCCGCTCCAGGAACCGGCGGTAGCCGGCCTCCAGGAATCCCGATGTGAACAACACGAACGTCGGCGGACGCGACGTCGCCTGGGTGGCGAACAGGATGCGCGGCGCGCGGCCGCCGCGTGCCGGCGGCGGGGTCGCGGCGACCACCTCTTTGAGCCAGGTGTTGAGCTGCCCCGTGGAGATCCTGGTGTCCCAGGAAGCCAGCGAGGTCTCCAGCGCAGGCACCAACTTCTGTACCGCGCGACCGGTTTTCGCGGAGATGTTCACCCGCGGCGCCCACGCCAGCCGGGCCATGTCCCGGTCGATCTCTTTGTCCAGCAGGTAACGCCGGTCTTCGTCGACCAGGTCCCACTTGTTGTAGGCCAGCACCACCGCCCGGCCCGCCTCGACCACCATCGAGATCACCCGCTGATCCTGCTCGGTCAGCGGCTGCGACGAATCGACCAGCACGATCACCACTTCGGCGGCGTCGATAGCGCCATGGGTGCGCACCGAGGCGTAGAACTCGTGTCCGCTGGCCTGCCCGACCTTGCGGCGCAGCCCGGCGGTGTCGACGAAACGCCAGATCTTGCCGTCCATCTCGATCAGCGAGTCGACCGGGTCGACGGTGGTGCCGGCCACATCGTGCACCACCGAACGCTCGTCGCCGGCCAACCGGTTCAACAGCGAGCTCTTGCCCACGTTGGGTTTGCCGACCAACGCCACCCGGCGTGGGCCGCCACCACCGCCGGCGGTTTCGGCCACCTCGGGCAGCTTGGCGATCACCTCATCCAGCAGGTCGGCCACTCCGCGTCCATGCAGTGCACTGATCGTGAACGGCTCGCCCAGTCCCAGCGACCACAGTGCCGCCGCGTCCGATTCGGCTCGCTCACTGTCAACCTTGTTGGCGGCCAAGAACACCGGCTTGCCGGACCGGCGCAGAATCCGCGCGGCGGCCTCGTCGCCCGCGGTCGCGCCCACCACCGCGTCCACCACCAGAATCACCGCATCGGCGGTACGCATGGCCACCGCGGCCTGCTCGGCCACCAGCTGCTGCAGACCCTTGGCGTCGGGTTCCCAACCGCCGGTGTCCTGCACGACGAATCGGCGGCCGGTCCACAGCGCGTCGTAGGACACCCGGTCGCGGGTCACCCCGGGCAGGTCCTGTACCACGGCTTCGCGCCGGCCCAGGATCCGGTTGACCAGCGTCGACTTGCCGACGTTGGGCCGGCCCACCACGGCCACCACCGGCGGCGGGCCGGAGTCTTCGACAAGATCGTCGAAGCCGCCGTCTTCGCCGATCTCCCAGTCGCTTTCGTCGACCCAGGTTCCGTCACTCATCGGATCGCCCCGCAATGCTGCTCAACCAGGTCCCGCAGGTGGTCGACCACCTGGTCCTGGGTCATGTCTCCGGTGTCCACGATCACCGCGTCGTCGGCGGGCCGCAGCGGCGACACCGCCCTCGTGGAATCCATCTCGTCGCGGCGAAGCACGTCAGCCAGCACGCCGGCGTAGTCGTCGCGCAGTCCGGCCGCGATGTTCTGGTCATTGCGCCGCCGGGCGCGGGTCTCGGCCGAGGCGGTCAGGAAGATCTTCACGTCGGCGTCGGGCAGCACCACGGTGCCCACGTCACGGCCTTCCACCACCACGCCGCCGCCTTGCGCGGCCAACTGCTGCTGCACGGCGACCAGCCGGCTGCGCACGGCGGGAACCGCCGCCACGGCCGACACCGCGCGGGTCACCTCGTCGCCGCGGATCTCTCGCGAAACGTCTTCGGCGCCAAGAAAAGCGCGATCGCCGTCGGGTTGGGGGTCCACCGAGACCTCGACACCCTGCGCGACCGCGGCGACGCCGTCGAGGTCATCGAGGGCGACACCGGACCGCAGCACCGCCAGCGTGACGACGCGGTACATCGCACCGGTGTCCAAATAGCGTGACCCCAGCGCCTTTGCCAATCCCCGCGCGACCGTGGACTTTCCGGTACCGGCCGGCCCGTCGATGGCGACGACGGCCGCACTGACCGGGCTCACAGACCGACTGCCTTATACAGTTCCCCGATTTCCTTGCGGGTCAACGCCCTGATGCTGCCGGGACGCTGCTCCCCCAGCGCAACCGTGCCGATGTCGGTGCGCACCAACTCCTGGACCGGAAATCCGACCGCCGCCAGCATCCGCCGCACGATCCGCTTGCGGCCTTCGTGCAGCGTCACCCGCACCAAAGACTTGCCGGGCACGGCGTCCACCACCGCGAAATCGTCGACGTTCGCCGGCCCGTCGTCGAGTTCGACGCCCTCGCGCAGCTTTTTGCCCAGCCCGCGCGGGACGGTGCCCAGCACGGTGGCCACGTAGGTCTTGGGCACCTGATACGACGGGTGCATCAGCCGGTGCGCAAGTTCGCCGTCGTTGGTCAACAGCATCAGGCCCTCGGTGTCGGCGTCGAGGCGCCCGACGTGAAACAGCTTGGCGTCACCGCGAACTCGATGTTGGACGTAGTCGCCGATGCACGGCCGCCCGCGGTCGTCCGACATCGTCGAATGCACCCCGCGCGGCTTGTTCAGCGCCAGGTAGACCCGGGTGTCATCGACGGTCACCCGCGCCCCGTCGACCCGGATGACCGATGCGGCAGGGTCCACTCGGGTGCCCAGTTCGGTCACCACCTGACCGTCCACTTCGACCCGGCCGTCGCGAATCATCCGCTCGGCCACCCGGCGCGAGGCGACCCCGGCCTGCGACAGCACCTTCTGCAGGCGCACTCCGTCTTGTTCTTCGTCCGGCCACGCCATCAGAGGTGGTCCACATCGAAGGTCAGCGGCTGATCGGCCGCCGGCGCACCGCCGAGTTTCATGAAACGCGGTTCGCTGTCCAGGGTTTCGCTCATTTCATCGATCACGTCGACATCAGGCAGCAGCGGCGCGATGTCGGGCAGGTCGGTCAGTGACGACAGGCCCAGCCGTTCCAGGAACAGCTCGGTGGTGGCGAACGTCACGGCCCCGGTGTCGGGGTCCGTGCCCGCCTCGGTGATCAAGCCGCGCGCCACCAAGGTTCGGATCACCGCGTCGACGTTGACGCCGCGGACCGCGCTGACGCGGGCCCGCGTCACGGGCTGGCGGTAGGCGACTACGGCAAGGGTCTCCAGCGCGGCGCGGGTCAGCTTGGACCGGGCGCCGTCGAGCAGTAACCGCTCCACGTACGGCGCGAACCGGGCGCGGGTGTACAGGCGCCAGCCGCCGCCGGCCTCACGCAGGTCGATGCCGCTGTCGCGTTCGGTGAACTCTTCGGCCATCGTCCGCAGTTTGGCCGTGATCCGGTAGACCGGCTGGTCGGTGGCGGCCGCCAGGGCCTCCACGGTCACCGGGGTGTCCACCACCAGCAGCAGGGCCTCGAGCACCGATCCCAGCTCGGAGTCCTCGAGCTCGGGTGCCAGGGCGACGTCGATCCCCAGATTGGAGCCCGACGTCCCGGCCGTTTCCTCGGCGGCCTCGTGGTCTTCCACAGCGTGGGCGGCCTCGGGAGCCTCGAAGTCCTCCGGCACTTCGGAGTCGGGCACGTGGTCAGTCATCAATTCGTCTCGCACTACTCGGCCGATTCTGCTTTCACCAGGTCTTCATTGGTGGGACGTTCCCCCGTCCACGACACCTGGAGCACACCAAGTGGTTCTGACTGCTCAAATGCTACCGCCCGGGCCCGATACAGTTCGAGCAGCGCTAGGAAGCGGCCGACGATCTCGATCGGCGCCTGACAGTCGGCGACCAGTTCGGAGAACGACGCCCACTGCCCCGTGCCGCGAGCCTCCAAGAGCCGCAACACCACACCGGCTTGCTCGGGAACCGACACCATCACCTGATGCAGGTGCCCGAGGCCCACCACCGGCGCCGGACGCGGGGTGAAGGCGGCCGCCGCGATCTGGGCGAAGGATTCGGCGTCGACGCCCAGCATCACTTCGGGGAGCAGGTTGGCATACCCGTCTTCCAGCGACACCGCGCGCGGATAGCTGCGCAACGCGGCGGCTTCGAGCTCGGCGAACATCTGCGCGACGTGTTTGAACGCCCGATATTGGAGCAGCCGCGCGAACAGCAGGTCGCGGACCTCGAGCAACGCCAGGTCTTCTTCGTCGTCGACCTGGCCGGCCGGCAGCAGCCGGGCCGCCTTGAGGTCGAGCAGCGTCGCGGCGATCACCAGAAAGGCCGTGGTCTCCTCGAGCTCCAGCTGCGCGCCGACGTCGCGGGTGTAGGCGATGAAGTCGTCGGTGACCTGGTGCAGAGCCACCTCGGTGACGTCGAGGCGATGCGCGAAGATCAGCTGCAGCAGCAGGTCGAACGGACCCTCGAAGTTTGTCAGCCGGACCTGGAAGCCCTGCGCGTCATGTGGGGCGTCGGCCGTCTCAGTGTCGGGGTTCACGCGCCGAATCGGTCGATGACTTCGCGGGCCAGCGCACGGTAGGCCTGTGCACCCCCGGATTTCGGAGCCCAGGTGGTGATGGGCTCGCCGGCCACGGTGGTCTCGGGGAAGCGGACGGTACGAGTGATGACCGTGTCGAACACCAGGTCGCCGAAGCGCTCCACCACCCGCGCCATGACCTCGCGGGAGTTGACCGTGCGCGGGTCGTAGCGAGTCAGCAGGATGCCGCTGATCTCCAGCTTCGGGTTGAGCCGGTCGCGGACCTTGTCGACGGTGTCGGTCAACAATGCCAGCCCGCGCAGCGAGAAGTACTCGCACTCAGTCGGGATCACCACGCCGTCGGCGCAGGCCAGACCGTTGACGGTGAGCAACCCCAGCGACGGCTGGCAGTCGATCAGCAGGTAGTCGTAGCGGTCCAGCACCGGGGTCAGCGCCCGCGCCAGGGAATGCTCCCGACCCACCTCGTTGACCAGCTGAATCTCGGCCGCGGACAGGTCGATGTTGGAGGGCACCAGGTCCAGGTTCTCCACCCCGGTGTGCACGACCACGTCGTCGATGCCGACCCGAGGTTCGACCAGCAGGTTGTGCACGGTGTGCGCCAGGTCGTAGTGCGGCACGCCGAGCCCCGCCGACAGCGCACCCTGCGGGTCCAGGTCCACCAGCAGCACCCGGCGGCCGTACTCGGCCAGCGCGGCACCGAGGTTGATGGTGGAGGTCGTCTTGCCGACGCCGCCCTTCTGATTGCACATCGCAATGACCTTGGCCGGCCCATGTGTCGAACGGGGCTGCGGCTCGGGGATATTCCGCGGCGGACGCCCGGTCAAACCGACGCCCGAGGTGTCGTCGTCGCTCATGGCCGGACCGGCGCTGTGGTGGCGGACATCCGCAGAAGTCTAATAGGTGACGGCCGTCTGCATTAGCCACATGACCAGTGATTGCGGCGCCGGCGGCCATAGGATCGCATCCATGAGCCTCAAACGACGTTTCCCCTTCCTGCGGTGGTCGTTCCTGCGGATGGCAACCGGTGGGCGCAACGTCGTCACAACAGGGCAGATCGGCGACGGCCGCGAGGCCGCAGCGGTCGACTTCGTGCTGGCCAACGCCCGCGCCGGCGATATCGACGACGTGCTCGCCCGCATCGACGAGTTCGCCTACGAGAAGTCTTTGCTGATCAATATCGGCGACGAGAAGGGCCTGCTGTTGGACGCCGCGGTGCAGCGGGTCAATCCGGCGTTGGCGCTGGAGCTGGGCACCTACTGCGGTTACAGCGCGCTGCGGATTGCCCGCGCCGCACCGGCGGCGCGGATCTACTCGATAGAGCTGGCCGAGGCCAACGCCGCCAACGCCCGGCGGATCTGGGCGCACGCCGGGGTGGCCGACCGGGTGACCTGTGTGGTGGGAACCATCGGCGACGGCGGGCGCACGCTGGACACGTTGACCGCTAAGCACGGTTTTGCCGCCGGTGGGCTGGACTTCTTGTTCCTCGACCACGACAAGACCGCCTACCTACCCGACTTGCAGGCGATCCTGGACCGGGGCTGGCTGCATCCGGGGGCGGTCGTGGTGGCCGACAACGTCAAGGTGCCGGGGGCGCCGCGTTACCGCGAGTACATGCGGGCTCAGCAGGGCGTGCTCTGGGACACCAGCGAACACCGCACCCACGTGGAATATCAGAGCCTGCTCCACGACCTGGTGCTGGAGTCGACCTATCTGGGCGGCTAGTTCCCTGCGCGAGCGTGCGCAGACTGACAGTTTTTGCGGCGTGTCGGCGTACAGACCCGCACTCTCGCGCCAGGAAACTCTCGCGCCGGGAAACTCTCGCGCCAAAAGAACTAGCGGGCGCGGGGGTGGGCGCCGGCCCACACCTCGCGCAGGGCGTTGACAGTGACCAACGTGTAGATCTGGGTGGTGGTCACCGAGGCGTGGCCGAGCAGCTCTTGCACCACCCGCACGTCGGCGCCGCCGTCGAGCAGATGGGTCGCGAACGAGTGTCGCAGGGTGTGCGGTGACACCTTGGCGGTGATCCCGGCCCGCTCGGCGGCGTCCTGCAGCACCTGCCAGGCGCTCTGGCGCGACAGCCGCCCGCCCCGGGCGTTGAGGAACACCGCCGCGGTACCGCGGCCCCGGCCCGCCAGATCGGGGCGGCCCCGCACCAGGTAGGCATCCAGCGCCGCCACCGCCGGCCGGCCCACCGGCACCAATCGCTGCTTGCCGCCTTTGCCGTGCAACAGCACCGATCGGTCTGCGACGTCGATGTCGTCGAGATCCAGGCCGACGGCCTCCGAGATACGAGATCCGGTGGAGTACAACATTTCCAGCAGGGCGCGGTTGCGCAGCGTCAACGGCCCGTCCGAGGCGCTGTCACCGCCGGCGCCGGCCAGCAGCGCCGCCACCTCGTCGATAGTCAGGCTCTTGGGCAGCCGCCGTCCCGGGGTCGGCGGCTTGACCGAACGCGCCACGTCGGCCGCCACCAGTCCCTCGGCGGCGGCGAACCGGTGCAAGCCGCGCACCGCGATCAGCGCGCGCCCCGCCGAGACCGCGGACAGTGCGGGCACGCCGTTGTCCGGGTCGCCTCGACGCAGCGTCACCAGAAACTCGGTGACATCGCCTTCGGCGACGCCGGCCAGGTCTTCGATCCCGCGGGCCAGCAGGTGCTCGCGGTAGCGGCGCAGGTCGCGCCGATAGGAACTCAAGGTGTTGGCGGCGACCCCGCGCTCGATGGTCAGGTGGTCCAGATACCCCTGCAACTGCCCGTTGAGCGGGCACACCGGCTGGGTCGCCGCGGTCATGGCCGGTTCTGTCTGGCCGCGAACGCGGTCGGTCGGTCGACCCACTCGGCGCCGGTGTCGCGCAGCTCGGCGAAGCCCTGACTGTGGGCAAAGGCGGCCAGGATCCCCGCCACCGCAATGGCATTGACGATCTCACCGGAAAACACCATCCGGGCCGCCTCGGCGATCGGATACCACTCGAGTTGCAGATCGGCCTCTTCGTCGTGGGCCTCCGGGCGGTCCACCTCGGTCAGGCCGGTGGCCAGATACACCCGCACCGACTCGTCGGAAAAGCCCGGGGTGGAGACCAGGTCGACCAGCACCTGCCAGGTACTCGCCGTCAGACCGGCCTCCTCGACCAGTTCGCGGCCCGCGGTCAGGTGCGACGGCTCGCCACCGACGTCGAGCAGGCCGGCGGGCAGTTCCCACAGCCGGCGGCCCAGCGCGTGGCGGTACTGGTAGATCAGCGGGATCCTGCCGTCGGCATCCAGGGCGACCACCGCCACCGCCCCGAAGTGCTCCACCACGTCCCGGGTGGCCGTCGCGCCGCCCGGCATCAAGACCTCGTCGCGGCGCAGCGCAAAGATTTTGCCGCTGTGCAGCAGCTGCGACGACGTGGTCTCGAAGACGTGGTCAGCCACGGGTGACGTGTTCCGGCAGCGCTTCTTGCAGTGGGTCGGTCAACGGCTGGGCGCTGCCGCCGTGCCCCTCGGCACCGTTCTGGGCGTCTTCGTGCTCAGCACCGTGAGGTTCGTGGGCGTGCTCGGGGATCTCCACCGGCAGCCGCTCGGCCGCCTTGTAGTCCATCGCCGCGCCGATGAACGCGGCGAACAGCGGATGCGCCCGGGTGGGCCTGCTCTTGAGCTCGGGGTGCGCCTGGGTGCCCACCAGGAACGGGTGTACCTCGCGGGGGTACTCGACGAACTCCACCAGCTTCCCGTCCGGGGAGGTGCCGGAGAACCGCAGCCCGCTCTCGGCGATCCGGTCGCGGTAGGCGTTGTTGACCTCGAAGCGGTGCCGGTGCCGTTCGGAGACCTCGGTGGCCTGATATGCCTCGGCCACAATCGAATCCGCTTCCAGCACGGCGGGATAGGCGCCGAGCCGCATGGTGCCGCCGAGGTCGGCGGTGCCGGCGACTGCCTCCTGCTGGTCGGCCATGGTCGCGATGACGGGGTCGGGCGTGTCGGGGTCGAACTCCGCCGAGCTGGCGTTGGTGATTCCGGCCAAGCGGGCCGCCTCGATCACGATGCACTGCAGACCCAGGCACAGTCCCAGCACCGGCAGGGCGTGGGTGCGGGCGTAGGTGATGGCGCCGATCTTGCCCTCGATGCCGCGGATGCCGAACCCGCCGGGGATCAGCACGCCGTGCATCTCCCCGAGCGCGGCGGCCGCGCCGGCGGGGGTTTCGCAGGCATCGGAGGCCACCCAGTGGATCTCGACCTTCGCGTAGTGGGTGAAGCCGCCGGCCCGCAGCGCCTCGGTCACCGACAGGTACGCATCCGACAGGTCGATGTACTTGCCCACCAAAGCAATTCGCACAGTCTCGTGGGGTTCGTGGACGCGGCGCAGCAGCTCGTCCCACTCGGTCCAGTCGACGTCCTTGAACGGCAGGTTGAGCCGACGCACCACGTAGGCGTCGAGTTCTTCGCGGTGCAGCACCTTGGGGATGTCGTAGATCGAGGGCGCGTCCGGGGTGGAGATCACCCCGTCGATGTCGACGTCGCACATCAGCGCGATCTTGTTCTTCAGTGCCTCGGGGACGTTGCGGTCGCAGCGCAGGATCAGCGCGTCGGGAGTGATGCCGATGCTGCGCAGCGCCGCCACCGAGTGCTGGGTGGGCTTGGTTTTGAGTTCTCCGGACGGGGCCAGGTAGGGCACCAGCGACACGTGCAGGAAGAACACGTTGTCCCGTCCGACATCGTGGCGGATCTGCCGGGCGGCTTCCAGGAACGGCTGCGACTCGATGTCGCCGACGGTGCCGCCGATCTCGGTGATCACCACGTCGGGGCGCACGCCGTCGGCGTCCGGCTCCGACATGGCCAGGATGCGGCGCTTGATCTCGTCGGTGATGTGCGGGATCACCTGCACGGTGTCGCCGAGGTATTCGCCGCGGCGCTCCTTGGCGATGACCGTCGAATAGACCTGGCCGGTGGTCACATTCGCCGAACCGGACAGATCGCGGTCCAGGAATCGCTCGTAGTGGCCGACGTCGAGGTCGGTCTCGGCACCGTCCTCGGTGACGAACACCTCGCCGTGCTGGAACGGATTCATCGTTCCGGGGTCGACGTTGAGGTAAGGGTCCAGCTTCTGCATGGTGACCTGCAAACCCCGGGCGATCAGCAACTGGCCCAGGCTACTTGCGGTCAAACCTTTACCTAGCGAGGACGCAACTCCGCCCGTGACGAAGAGATGCTTCGGCTCGGTTTGCGGATGCTTTCGCAGTGGTGGCAACACCAACCTCCGTGACGACGGCGCAGGATCTGAGGGCCTGCCGACCCACGGAATCTCACCCTAACATCGACGCGGCGTCTCGGCTCCAGACACGCCCACCCGCGCCCGGACACCGCCTGTGATACGTCGGCCTTATTGCGCCAGCGTGACCGACCCGGCGCCGTGGCCGATGCCGTACTGCCCCGGCTGTCCACCGCCGATCAGGCTGCTGACCGCCATGACGGTGGTGATCCGGCCCGACTCGATGTCCACGTCGTCGACGGTGCTGATCGTCCCGGCCACCGCGGAATCGGTGCGGGCCATTGCCACCGCCGCGGTGCCCGACGCCGACCCGTCCCGGCCGGCCAGGACCGTCGCCGAGCCGTGCGGGGCCAGTGCCGCGGCGAACCGGGCCACGCTCAGCCCACTGGTGCCGGCGTCTTCGGGCAGCGCCCCGCCGGTGAGCACCACGGCCGAGTTGGCCGCGGGGAAACGCTCTTGGGCGTAGGTGATGAAGCCGGTGTCGCGCAGCGCGGCCAGCACCGTGCCACGCGCGGCGTCGTCGGCGGGCGCGATCGTGGGGTTGCGGTTGATCAGCAGCGCGATCCCGAGCAGATCACCGGTCTGCGCGTCCTGGTCGACGAGGTTGGTGCTCAGTTGGGCACCGGCCGGCACGATGCCGGACTCCAGCACCGCACGCAGCTTTTCCTCGGCGTTGCCGTCGACGAACTGGGCCGTCAGTGTCACCGTTCCGGTGACGGTTCCGCCGGCCTGCCCGATGATCCGCGAGACCGCCTCGACGTCACCGTCGACGGCATCGGGGGTCCGGAAGATCACCGTGGATTTGCCGTTCAGCGCGTCGCGCACGATCCGGGGGGCCATCTGGGCGTCGAAATCGTTGGCGTTGCTAAGCCGCTCACCCAGCGCGTTGTGCTGTTCGTGCAGCGCGTCGATCTGCTCCCGCAGATCCTGCTTGTCGGACTGCAGCCCGGCCATCAACGGGCCCGACAACAGCCCGGAGCCGAGCACGACGCCGAACACCAGTGCCAGCAGCACTGCCGTCAGCGACATCGCGTGGTAGCGAGGGGTGATCATTGCGGTGCCGACCCCGATTCTTCTTAGTCGATCCCTGTTAGGTCACCCAGTGCCGCAGCCACTGCGACAGGTGGTGCCAGTAGTTGCCGAGCCACTCGAGCACCACGGCGTCGGTGCGCGAGACCCACAGCGCGACGATGATCGCCATCAGCATCGTCAGCACCAGCAGCGCGATCGCGCCGGCCGAGATCCGGTTGCGGTAGAGCGTGGCGACCGCCCGGGCGTCCACCAGCTTTTCGCCGACCTTGAGCCGGGTCATGAACATCGACGGGTTGGTCAGCTGGCGGGTCCGGTCGAAGAACGTCTCGATGTTGGCGGTGTGCCCGGCGGTCACCAGCAGCGCCGCACCGTGGTGATCGGCCAGCAGCAGCGCCAGGTCCATCGCGGAACCGGCGGCGGGGAAGGTCATGGCACCGACACCCAGGTCCTGGATGCGCTCCAGACCGGGTGCGTGGCCGTCGGCGTCGGCGGGCAGCACCACCTGCGAGCCGCACCGCAGCACCTCGGCGCTCATCTGGTCGGGGTCGCCGACGATCAGCTGCGGGCGGTAGCCGGCCTTGCGCAGCACGTCGGCTCCGGCACCGACGCCGATCAGCACCGGCTGGTACTCCTTGATGAACGGCTTGAGGCACTTGAGGTCGTCGACGGCGCCGGCTTCGTCACCGACCAGCACCACGTGGCGGCGCCGCAGGTCGACGTCGATCTCGGGGATCCCGATCCCGTCGATCAGCAGCGGGCTCTCGCTGCGGATGAACTCGATGGTGTTGCCGGCGAAGGACTCCAGGTGGGCCACCAGCCCGCTCTTGGCCTCGATCATCATGTCGGCGATCTCGACGTCGCTGCGCTCGACGCCGCGGGCCAGCCGGCGGTCGCCGGAGTACACGGCGCCGTTGTAGAGGCGGACCTTGGCGCCGTCCCGGATCTTCTTGAACACCGTGGGTCCGGCTTCGTCGATCAGCGTGACCCCGTTGGCGACCAATACTTCCGGCCCCAGGTTGGGGTAGCGCCCGGAGATCGATGCCGAGGCGTTGACGACGCCGGCGATCTGGGCTTCCACCAGCGCGTCGGCGGTGATCCGGTCCAGGTCGAGGATGTCGAGGACCACGATGTCGCCGGGGCCCACCCTGCGCAGCAGTCGGTCGATGTCGTGGTCGACCCGAGCCGTACCGACGAGACCGGGCCGAGCGGTGTTACGAGACAGCAGCGCAGACATCTTCATGGGCGCGATTCTGTCCGGGAAGTCGTGTGAATCCGGGGAGGCGCGCCGTAACACCAGCCCCAGAAGTTTCATCACGTCACATCAGTCACACGGCGCTGACCTGTCGTCGCCCTAGCCGTCGGAGCCGGCGCCCCGATCCTCCTGCGCGGCATCCAGCAGCTCTCGCGCGTGAGCCCGGGCGGTGTCGGTCTCCCCCAGCCCGGCCAGCATCCGGGCCAGCTCGCCGACCCGGTCGTCGTCCGCCAACCGCCGGACCCCGCTGGCGCCCTGTCGCCCGGTGGGCTCGACCATCAGGTGCACGTCGGCATAGGCCGCGACCTGCGGCAGGTGCGTCACCACGATGACCTGGTGGGTGCGGGCCAAGCGGGCCAGCCGCCGCCCGATCTGCACCGCGGCCCGTCCCCCCACTCCGGCGTCGACCTCGTCGAACACCATCGTGGTGCCCGCCGACTGCCGCGAAGAGGTGGCCAGCACCACCTCCAACGCGAGCATCACCCGCGACAGCTCCCCGCCGGAGGCGCTCTTGGCCAGCGGCAGCACCGTCATGCCGCGGTGCGGGGCCAGCCCGAACTCGACGTCGTCGATACCGTCGGCGCCCGCGTGCACGGTCTGTCCCGACGGCAACCGCAATGCGGACGGGTCCTCGGCGGCGGCCGGGCCGGTGCTCACCCCGATGCTGAATTCGGCATCGGCCATCGCCAACCCGGACAGTTCCGCACTGACCGCCTTGGCCAGTCCACCGGCCGCCTTGGTGCGCACGGCACTGAGGTCGGTGGCGGCCTTGGCCACCTCCTCGCCCAGCGCGTCGACACGGCGGGCCAACTCGGCGAGTGCTTCTTCGGAGACGTCGAGCTGGGTCAGGCGCTCCCGAGATTGCGCCGCCCAGGCCAGCACCCCGTCGATGTCGGCGGCGTATTTGCGGGTCAGGCTGCGCAGCTCGGCCTGCCGGGCCAGCTTGGCATCGAGCGCGTCGGCGCCGGTGGGCAGATCCTCGAGATAACTGCCGAGCTCGCGGGCCACGTCGCCCACCACGGTGAGCGCCTCACCGAGCTGATCGCCCAGTGCCTGCAGCACCGTGTCGTCGGTGGTGCTCAACGCCGTCTTCGCCTGCCCCAGCCGATCGGTTGCCGAGCTCGGCCCGTCCGCTGCGTCAACTGCTTCGTCGGCGCCGGCCAGGGCCGCCCGCGCGCCGGCGGCCGCGGCGCGCAGCGCATCGAGCTCGGAGAGTCGCCGGATCTCGGTGGTCAGCGCGTCGTCTTCCCCGGCGCGGGGGTCGACGGCATCGATCTCGCGGAGCGCGAACGTGAGCCGGTCGGCTTCCTGAGCCAGTTCCCGGGCGCGGTCGCGGCGTTCGACGAGCTCGCGCCGGGCGGATTGCCAGGCCTCGCGGGCGGCACGGTAGCGCTCCAGCCGGGGACCCACCGCGGCGTAGCGGTCCAGCGCCGCACGCTGCTCGTCCGGGCGCATCAACCGCAGCTGGTCGTTCTGGCCGTGCAGCGTCAACAGGCTGCCGGTGAATCCGGTCAGCGATTTGGCGGGCACCCCGCGACCGCCCAGGTAGGCCCGCGACGGGCCGTCGCGGCTGACCGAGCGGGCCGCGATCACCGTGCCGTCCTCGTCGCGCTCCGCCCCGGCGGCCTCCAACAGCTCGTCGATCTGCGCGGCCGCAGCCTGCGCCAGGTCGGCGGTGCAGAACCTGCCCTCCACCACGGCACGGGCGGCGCCGGAACGCACCCGGTTGGCGTCGGCGCGAGCACCGCCGAGCAGGTGCAGCCCGGTGACCACCATCGTCTTGCCGGTGCCGGTCTCGCCGGTCAGCACGGTCAGTCCGCGATCGAATTCGGCGGTGGCTGCGCTGATGGCGCCCAGGGACTCGATACGGATCTCAGTCAGCACCGGGAGCGCACCCCTACTGTCCCCGCCAGCCGGTGACGGGCAACCGGAATTTGCGCACCAGGCGGTCGGTGAACGGCGAGCGGCCCAGCCGCGCCCACTTCACCGGGGTGACGCCGCGCTGCACTTCCAGGCGCCCGCCGGCCGGCACCAGCATTTTGCGGCGACCATCGCAGAACACCAGCGCGTTGTGGCCGTCGCTTTCGACTTCGATCGCAATGGTCGATTCGGGGCTGGTGACCATGGGCCGGGCGAACAGCGCGTGCGCGTTGTTGGGCACCACCAGGATGGCGTCCAGGTCCGGCCAGAGCACCGGTCCACCGGCGGAGAACGCGTAGGCGGTGGATCCGGTGGGGGTCGACACCAGCACCCCGTCGCAGCCGAACGTCGACACCGGCCGGCCATCCACCTCCACGACGACGCCCAGCACGCCCAGCCGCGGGCCCTTCTCCATGCTGGCCTCGTTGAGCGCCCACCCGCTGTCGATGATCTCGCCGTCGGCGCGCACCACGACGTCGAGCGTCATCCGGTCTTCCACCCGGTAGTCGCGGGCGATGATCTTGTCCAGGACCTGGTCGATGGTGTCGGCTTCGGCCTCGGCCAGAAAGCCGATCCGGCCCAGGTTCACGCCCAGTACCGGGATGTCGGCGCTGCGAGCCAGTTCGGCGGCGCGCAGGAAGGTCCCGTCACCGCCGAGAACGAGCACCAGTTCGCAGCCCTCGGCCGCCCCGTTGTCGGGGTCCACCAGGTCGATCGCGACACCGAATTCGCGACCGTCGTCAGAACCCGCGTGCAGCGCGCCCTTGTCGACGGCTTCGGCGGTCAGCACCCGCAGCGCGATGCCGTGTTCGTCAAGCACCTTCTCGACGCGGCGAGCGGTGTCGGTGGCCTCTTCACGACCGCTGTGCACCACCAGCAGCACGGTGCGTTGACGATCTCCACTGGTCATTGCGGACCCCTCGCGACGGCATCCTGCACGGCCGCGCGCAACGCGTCACCGGCCAGCGGCGCGGCGGCGGCACGCAGGTGCAGAAAGTATTCGACGTTGCCGGACGGTCCCGGCAGCGGACTGGCGGTGACGGCGACGGTGCCCCACCCCAGTTCTTCGGCGCGGTGCGCCACCGATAAGACCGCGTCTGCCCGCAGGACCGGGTCGGACACCACACCGCCGGAACCCACCTGTTGTCGTCCGACCTCGAACTGTGGCTTCACCATCGGAACGATATCGGCGTCCGGTGACGCGCAGCCAGTCAGCGCGGGCAACACCGTGGCCAGCGAGATGAACGACAGGTCAGCGACGATCAGCTCCGCGGGCCCGCCGACGGCCTCCACCGTCAGGCCGCGGACGTTGGTGCGTTCGATGACCACCACCCGCGGGTCGGTACGCAGCGACCAGGCCAACTGCCCGTAGCCGACGTCCACGGCGACCACCCGGGCCGCACCCCGATCCAGCAGCACTTCGGTGAATCCGCCCGTCGAGGCACCGGCGTCCAGACACTGTCGGCCGGCCACCGCGATGCCGAAGGTGTCCAGCGCACCGATCAGCTTGTGCGCCCCGCGAGACACCCAGCTGCGTTCACCGTCGTCCAGCACGGCCAGCGCCGCGGTCAGCGCCACGGCGGTGGCCGGCTTGACCGCCGGGATGCCGTCGATGGTGACCTTGCCGGCATCGATCAATTCGGCGGCCTGCTGACGAGACCGCGCCAAACCGCGCCGGACCAGTTCGGCGTCGACGCGAGCACGCCGCGACATGCCTGACTCAGCCCTTCTCTACCGACTCCAGCGCCCGCACCAACACCTGGTGGGCTTCTTCGAGCCGCTGCGCCAAGGCGTTGAGATCGCTGTGGGCCGGCAGGTCGGCCAGCTCCGCTTCCCCCGGTAGCTCGGCCAGCAGTGCCGCGATGCGTGCTCGGACGTCCTCAATCTCACTGTTCATGGGTGCCACTCACGCTAGTCGATACCGCTTAAGGCCACGTGCCGAGCAGGGACCACTGTTGCAGCGCCGCATCCGCGGTGCCATCGGCAGCCGCGACCGTGAACGGGCGCCCGGCCAGCTCGGCGTCGGCCACCGCGGACGCGAGCGCGCGGACCACCGACAGGCCATCGCCGTCGTCTTCCTCGGGTTGCGCAGCGGCGACGGTGACGGTGGTGCCGTCCACCTGTAGGTCCCAATACGGCTGCGGGCCGATCGCCAGCCGGCCGGCGTCGACGTTGAGCGCCCGCAGGTCATGGCCGAGGTAGGTCGGGCGACACTCGGCAACAGCGCCGACGGCGTCACGTGCGGAGCTCACTCCGGTGAGCACCATCAGGCTGGGCAGCCCGGCGGCGTTGGCGGCGGCGATGTCGGTGTCGAGCCGGTCGCCCACCACCAGCGGGGCATAGAACTCGCCGCGGGCCAGTGCAGCAGTCAGCAGCGCCGGGCCCGGTTTACCGGCCACCTGCGGCTCGGCGTCGGTCGCGGCGCGAAGAGCGGCCACCATCGAACCGTTCCCGGGCAGCAGACCGCGCTCCGACGGCAACGTGTTGTCGACGTTCGTCGTCATCCACAGCGCCCCGGCCCGGATCGCCAGAGCCGCCTCGGCCAGGTCGGCCCAGCCCAGCTCGGTGGAGAGGCCCTGGATGACCGCCGCCGGTTCGTCGGAGGCCAGGCGCACCGCCTCCAACCCGACGGCGCCGATCTCGGCGGCCAGCGAGTCGGTGCCCAGCACCAGGACCCGCGCCCCGGCGGGAAGTTGGGCAGCCAGCAGGCCTGCCGCGATCTGGCCGCTGGTGACGACGTCCTCTGCCGTGGCGGTGAAGCCCAGCTGGTTCAGATGTACCGCGACCTCGTCGGCGCCGCGCGACGAATTGTTGGTGATGAACAGCGCTCGGCTCTGCAGCTCGGCCAGGGTCTCGACAGCGCCGTCAGTGGGTTCGCCACCGCGGAACACCGTGCCGTCGAGATCCAGCAGCAGGCAGTCGTATTCCTCGGCCAGCGTGGCGCCGCCACCGAGCTCCGCGATGCGGTCCTCCACATCGGTGATGCCCTCGGTGTCGGCGGCCGCGGCGCGCAGGAACCACTCCAGCGCTTCGCCTTGGCGGCCGAGCGCCACCAGCGTCTCGGCGTGCGCGTAGTGCAGCCGGGCCACTGTCGAGCCGGTCCGGTCGGGGTCCGCCGGCGCCGACGAGAGCACCGTCAGGGCCTGCTCCAACTGGCCCAGGTCGGCGCGAGCACCGGCGGCGACGATCCGCATCTCGTCGGCCTCGTCACCCTCGAGCTGTTCGGCATCCGGGCCGGTGGCCAACTCGATCGCCCGCTGGGGGCGACCCAGGCCGCGTTCGCAGTCGGCGATCAGCGGCAGCAGCGCGGACTTGCTGCCCATCCGCCGGGCCGCCCGCAGCTCGCCCAGCGCCTGCGACCAATCCCCGCACTGATAGGCGGCGATCCCGACGGCTTCGCGGACCGCGGTGATCCGCGTCGACCGGGACCGGGCCGCCTTGGCATGCCGCAGTGCGGCCTCGGGGTCGTCGTCGAGGAGCATCCCGGCAGCGACCAGGTGGCAGGCCACCGCGTCGGCGGTGACCCGGTTGAGCGTGCTCAGTTCCCGGCGCACTTCCGGAGCCAGCTGCTTGGGCTCGACTCCCTCGGGCAGCGGCGGATCGTCGTAGCGTGGGGTGGTCTCCTCGCCGGCAGGTCGCGGAGTTCGCGGCGTACTGTCCTGGTCCCGCCGTGGCCGCGCGGAGCGGTCGTAGTCCCGCGGGGGCCGGGCGGCACCGTCGCGCTCCCGCGCCGGCCGC
Organism: Mycolicibacter heraklionensis; assembly: GCF_019645815.1. Lineage (NCBI taxonomy): Bacteria > Bacillati > Actinomycetota > Actinomycetes > Mycobacteriales > Mycobacteriaceae > Mycobacterium > Mycobacterium heraklionense. The sequence continues at coordinate 2,246,494 of NZ_CP080997.1, read as the reverse complement.
GAGACGCCGTCGCGGTCCCGAGGTGGCCGCGGGCTGCCATCGCGGTCGCGCGGCGGCTGCGAACGACGATCACGATCCGGTCCCGCGCCCCGCGGTGTCCGGCGCTGATCACCGGCTCCCCGGAACGAACCACCACCGGACTGCCCAGGACGGCTCCCGGATTGCCCGGGCCGGCCTCGTCGCCCGGCATCCCCGGAGCCCCTGCCGCCCCGCGGCCCGTCGCCGCCATTGCCGTGTTCGGCCACCTCGCGCCCTCCGGTCGTAACAGTGCTACGGCAAAAGGATACGGCGAGGATCGCCGACCTCTTGACACGGTCGCATTTACGCGATCTGTTCGCGCAAAACATAGAACATGTGGAAAATGCCTGTGCCCCCCAACTGTTGTTGGGGGGCACAGGACTTTAAATTGTGTTCGGCGGTGTCCTACTTTTCCACCCGTGTGGGCAGTATCATCGGCGCTGACAGGCTTAGCTTCCGGGTTCGGGATGGGACCGGGCGTTTCCCTGTCGCTATTTCCGCCGTAACTCTATTTTCTTGTGTTGGGTGCCGGGGTTGGTTGGCCGGCACCCGGTGTCACCAAAGTGTGTTTGGTGGTGGGGTGTGGGTTTGAAGTTTTTGTGGTGTGGTTGCGGGCAACACATGTGTTTTTTGTGTGTTGGTAAGTTTTCGGCCGGTTAGTGCCAGTTCCCTGCACACCTTGCGGTGCTTCCAGGTCTGGTCTATCGATCCCGTGGTCTGCGGGGGGCCTTATCCCTCTAAAAGGGTGAGAATCCTGGTCTTGGAGTAGGTTTCCCGCTTAGATGCTTTCAGCGGTTATCCTGTCCGAACGTGGCTATCCAGCCGTGCTCCTGGTGGAACAACTGGTATACCAGAGGTTCGTCCGTCCCGGTCCTCTCGTACTAGGGACAGGTTTCCTCAAGATTCTGACGCGCGCGGCGGATAGAGACCGAACTGTCTCACGACGTTCTAAACCCAGCTCGCGTGCCGCTTTAATGGGCGAACAGCCCAACCCTTGGGACCTGCTCCAGCCCCAGGATGCGACGAGCCGACATCGAGGTGCCAAACCATCCCGTCGATATGGACTCTTGGGGAAGATCAGCCTGTTATCCCCGGGGTACCTTTTATCCGTTGAGCGACACCCCTTCCACTCGGGGGTGCCGGATCACTAGTCCCGACTTTCGTCCCTGTTTGACGTGTCAGTCTTACAGTCAAGCTCCCTTGTGCACTTACACTCAACACCTGATTGCCGTCCAGGTTGAGGGAACCTTTGGGCGCCTCCGTTACATTTTAGGAGGCAACCGCCCCAGTTAAACTACCCACCAGGCACTGTCCCTGAACCAGCTTCATGGTTCGAAGTTAGAGGTCCAATACGATCAGAGTGGTATTTCAACAACGACTCCACCCACACTGGCGTGCGGGTTTCACAGTCTCCCACCTATCCTACACAAACCGCATCGAACATCAATACCAAGCTATAGTGAAGGTCCCGGGGTCTTTTCGTCCTGCCGCGCGTAACGAGCATCTTTACTCGTAATGCAATTTCGCCGAGTCTATGGTTGAGACAGTTGAGAAGTCGTTACGCCATTCGTGCAGGTCGGAACTTACCCGACAAGGAATTTCGCTACCTTAGGATGGTTATAGTTACCACCGCCGTTTACTGGGGCTTAAATTCTCAGCTTCACCCCGAAGGGTTAACCGGTCCTCTTAACCTTCCAGCACCGGGCAGGCGTCAGTCCGTATACATCGTCTTGCGACTTCGCACGGACCTGTGTTTTTAGTAAACAGTCGCTTCTCACTGGTTTCTGCGACCCCCTCCCGCTGCCGGCCGTAAAGGCCATGACGGTATGAGGGTCCCCCTTCTCCCGAAGTTACGGGGGTATTTTGCCGAGTTCCTTAACCATAGTTCACTCGTACGCCTTGGTATTCTCTACCTGACCACCTGTGTTGGTTTGGGGTACGGGCCGTGTGTGTGCTCGCTAGAGGCTTTTCTCGGCAGCATAGGATCACCGAATTCGCCGCAATCGGCTATGCATCACCTCTCGGACTCATGAGACCCGGATTTGCCTAGATCTCGTCCTACGGGCTTGCCCCAGTATTACCACTGACTGGTACGGCTACCTTCCTGCGTCACCCCATCGCTTGACTACTACCAGCGAAGGTCCCACGCAGCCCCACAGTCCCCCTCACCCCGAAGGGATCGAAGTAACCATGGTTTTGGGTGGTTAGTACCACTGATTCATCATGGGCGCGCACACACGGGTACGGGAATATCAACCCGTTGTCCATCGACTACGCCTGTCGGCCTCGCCTTAGGTCCCGACTCACCCTGGGAGGACTGGCCTGGCCCAGGAACCCTTGGTCTTTCGGCGGGCAAGGTTCTCACTTGCCTCATCGCTACTCATGCCTGCATTCTCACTCCCACACCCTCCACCACTAGATCACTCTGTGGCTTCACCGGATGCAGGACGCTCCCCTACCCAATACTTGACGTATTGCCGCGGCTTCGGCGGTGTGCTTGAGCCCCGCTACATTATCGGCGCACAATCACTTGACCAGTGAGCTATTACGCACTCTTTCAAGGGTGGCTGCTTCTAAGCCAACCTCCTGGTTGTCTAAGCGACTGCACATCCTTTTCCACTTAGCACACGCTTTGGGGCCTTAGCCGCAAGCGATCTGGGCTGTTTCCCTCTCGACGCACGGAGCTTATCCCCCGCCGTCTCACTGCCACGCTTACACTCACCGGCATTCGGAGTTTGGCTGACGTCAGTAACCTAGTAGGGCCCATCGGCCATCCAGTAGCTCTACCTCCGGTGAGAAACACGCAACGCTGCACCTAAATGCATTTCGGGGAGAACCAGCTATCACGGAGTTTGATTGGCCTTTCACCCCTACCCACAACTCATCCCCTCAGTCTTCAACCTAAGTGGGTTCGGGCCTCCACGCGGTCTTACCCGCGCTTCACCCTGGCCATGGGTAGATCACTCCGCTTCGGGTCCACAACACGCCACTACACCAACCCCAACGGATTGGATACGCCCTATTCAGACTCGCTTTCGCTGCGGCTACCCCACACGGGTTAACCTCGCGACGTGCCGGTGACTCGCAGGCTCATTCTTCAAAAGGCACGCCATCACCCCACCACAAGGGAGGGCTCTGACGGATTGTAGGCACATGGTTTCAGGTACTATTTCACTCCCCTCCCGGGGTACTTTTCACCATTCCCTCACGGTACTAATCCGCTATCGGTCATCGAGTAGTATTCAGGCTTACCGGGTGGTCCCGGCAGATTCACAGCAGATTCCACGGGCCCGCTGCTACTCGGGAAACATCGCAAGGCAGGTATCGGGTTTTCACGTACCGGGCTCTCACCGTCTACGGCAGACCATCCCAGGCCACTTCCGCTAACCACAACACTTTCTCACTGCCCTCCGGCCAGGTAGAACCGGACACAACACTCCCACAACCCCGCACACACAACCCCTACCCGGTATCACATGCATACGGTTTAGCCATCCTCCGCTTTCGCTCGCCACTACTCACGGAATCACATTTTGTTTTCTCTTCCTACGGGTACTGAGATGTTTCACTTCCCCGCGTTACCTCCCCACCAGCTATACATTCACCAGCGGGTGACACGACATCACTCGTGCCGGGTTTCCCCATTCGGACATCCTCGGATCCACGCTCGGTTGGCAGCTCCCCGAGGCATATCGCAGCCTCCCACGTCCTTCATCGGCTCTCGATGCCAAGGCATCCACCATGCGCCCTTAAACACTTACAAACACAAAAACCAAGAAACAAAAATTGCAAAACAAACAAGACACCAGCCTTGCTTGTTAGATGCTCGCAACCACTATCCACAAAACAAACACCACACCCCACCACCAAGATGGAGCGACAACACACCCACCCCCACCAAGGGAGCAACAAACGGGCCTGTTGCCTCAGGACCCAACAGTGTGCCCAGACAAAGCCGGCCGACACCACCCCCGAAGAGGCCGCGCCGGTTGGTGATCAAAGCTGTTGTCGTTCAAATTAATCTGCACCACCGAACAACCCACTACAGGCGCCGGCGAAAAATCTCCCAACCGCATCACCCTCACCCATGTGAGGAACGGGGGAATATGGTGCTCCTTAGAAAGGAGGTGATCCAGCCGCACCTTCCGGTACGGCTACCTTGTTACGACTTCGTCCCAATCGCCGATCCCACCTTCGACGGCTCCCTCCACAAGGGTTAGGCCACCGGCTTCGGGTGTTACCGACTTTCATGACGTGACGGGCGGTGTGTACAAGGCCCGGGAACGTATTCACCGCAGCGTTGCTGATCTGCGATTACTAGCGACTCCGACTTCATGGGGTCGAGTTGCAGACCCCAATCCGAACTGAGACCGGCTTTAAAGGATTCGCTAACCCTCACGGGATCGCAGCCCTTTGTACCGGCCATTGTAGCATGTGTGAAGCCCTGGACATAAGGGGCATGATGACTTGACGTCATCCCCACCTTCCTCCGAGTTGACCCCGGCAGTCTCTCACGAGTCCCCACCATAACGTGCTGGCAACATGAGACAAGGGTTGCGCTCGTTGCGGGACTTAACCCAACATCTCACGACACGAGCTGACGACAGCCATGCACCACCTGCACACAGGCCACAAGGGAACCAACATCTCTGCTGGCGTCCTGTGCATGTCAAACCCAGGTAAGGTTCTTCGCGTTGCATCGAATTAATCCACATGCTCCGCCGCTTGTGCGGGCCCCCGTCAATTCCTTTGAGTTTTAGCCTTGCGGCCGTACTCCCCAGGCGGGGTACTTAATGCGTTAGCTACGGCACGGATCCCTAAAGGAAGGAAACCCACACCTAGTACCCACCGTTTACGGCGTGGACTACCAGGGTATCTAATCCTGTTCGCTCCCCACGCTTTCGCTCCTCAGCGTCAGTTACTGCCCAGAGACCCGCCTTCGCCACCGGTGTTCCTCCTGATATCTGCGCATTCCACCGCTACACCAGGAATTCCAGTCTCCCCTACAGTACTCCAGTCTGCCCGTATCGCCCGCACGCCCACAGTTAAGCTGTGAGTTTTCACGGACAACGTGACAAACCACCTACGAGCTCTTTACGCCCAGTAATTCCGGACAACGCTCGCACCCTACGTATTACCGCGGCTGCTGGCACGTAGTTGGCCGGTGCTTCTTCTGTACCTACCGTCACCCCAAGAAAAATCCCGGAGCTTCGCCGATACTGAAAGAGGTTTACAACCCGAAGGCCGTCATCCCCCACGCGGCGTCGCTGCATCAGGCTTGCGCCCATTGTGCAATATTCCCCACTGCTGCCTCCCGTAGGAGTCTGGGCCGTATCTCAGTCCCAGTGTGGCCGGACACCCTCTCAGGCCGGCTACCCGTCGTCGCCTTGGTAGGCCATTACCCCACCAACAAGCTGATAGGCCGCGGGCCCATCCCACACCGCAAAAGCTTTCCACCACACACCATGAAGCATGCGGTCCTATTCGGTATTAGACCCAGTTTCCCAGGCTTATCCCAAAGTGCAGGGCAGATCACCCACGTGTTACTCACCCGTTCGCCACTCGAGTACCCCCGAAAGGGCCTTTCCGTTCGACTTGCATGTGTTAAGCACGCCGCCAGCGTTCGTCCTGAGCCAGGATCAAACTCTCCAAACAAAAACCAATTTGGAAACAATCCCAAAACATCAGTTCCGAAAAACCGACAAAAAACAACACCACACCCCCAACACGGGGCGCCAGAGGCATGGCAAAAACAACAACAAACAAAAACCACCAAACACACTATTGAGTTCTCAAACAACACGCCCATCTGAACGCGCAGACAACCCGCGGCTAAAAGCCGCGTATTGGCAGTGCGGGCAGACGAAAACCCCCGGAATCGCATCTGAATCTCTGTCGATTCCGCGGGCTTGTCGCGCTCCCCCGGCTTGGCCGTGTCGCGGCGACGTCGATAAAGTTACGCGAGGTGAAACTGGGAGTCAAATCCGCTGCTAGCAGGCCCTTTTCAAGCGGTTCAAGATCAACTCGCACAGCCCACCGGCCTGCCTCCCGGCCTGGTCTAGACCCGTTCGACCCCCGCCACGTTGCGCTTGCCGCGGCGCAGCACCAGCCACCGGCCGTGCAGGAAATGCTCCGGCTGCGGCGTCCATTCCTCGCTGTCGACGCGGACGTTGTTCACTGAGACGCCGCCCTCACCGATAGTGCGCCGGGCCGCGCCCCGACTCGCCGACAGACCGGTCGCGACCAACAGGTCGACAATTCCGTCGGCAGCTCCGGGCTCCAACTGCGCCACCGAGGTCTCCCGTAGTGCCGCGGTCAGGGTGGACTCGTCCAAGCGGGTCAGCTCACCGCGGCCGAACAGCGCCTGGCTGGCCAACTCGACCGCCTCGGTGGCTGCTTCCCCATGCACCAGCGTGGTGAACTCCCGGGCCAACGCGCGCTGGGCGGCACGCTCGTGCGGGCGCTCCGCCGTCGCCTCCTCCAGCGCGGCCAGCTCCTCGGCCGACAGGAAGGTGAACCAGCGCAGGTAGCGGATCACGTCGGCGTCGGCGGTGTTGAAGAAGTACTGGTACCAGGCGTACGGGCTGGTCATCTCCGGATCCAGCCACAGGCTGCCGCCGCCGGTGGACTTGCCGAACTTGGTGCCGTCGGCGGCGGTGACCAGGGGCACGGTCAACGCGTGCACGGTCGCGCCCAGTTTCTGGCGAACCAGCCGGACCCCGGCGATGATGTTGCCCCACTGATCCGAGCCGCCGATCTGCAGCGAACAGCCGTACCGCTGATACAGCTGCACGTAGTCGTTCGCCTGCAACAGCATGTAGCTGAACTCGGTGTAGGAGATGCCCTCGTCGAGTCGGCGCCGGATGGTGTCGCGGTCCAGCATCACGTTGACCGAGAAGTGTTTGCCCACGTCACGCAGGAATTCCACCGCCGACAGCGGCGCGGTCCAGTCCAGGTTGTTCACCACCACCGCGCCGGTCGGGCCGTCGTCGAAGTCGACGAACCGCTCCAGCTGACCGCGGATCCGCTCGGACCACTCGGCCACGGTGTCGGCGGTGTTCAGGGTGCGTTCGCCGCTGTCCCGGGGGTCGCCGATGAGCCCGGTGGCGCCGCCGGCCAGCACGATGGGCCGGTGTCCGGCCCGCTGGAATCGGCGCAACGCCAGCAGCGGCACCAGGTTTCCGGCGTGCAGGCTGGGCGCGGTCGGGTCGAATCCGGCGTACACCGTGATCGGCCCGTTCGTCACGTCGGCAGTCAGGGCGTCCAGGTCAGTCGACTGGGCGATCAGCCCGCGCCAGGTCAGCTCGTCGAGAATCGTCGTCGGCATGGGTCGATTTTCCCGGATCAGTCCGAGGCGCCCGGCGCCGGTGCCCGCGGGCTGCGTCGGTAGACCGAAACCTCGGGCGTCCCGGGCGCCCACAGCCGCCATGGCCGGTCGGCGGCCTGGCTGACGCCCACCCGCGGTCCGGTCAGCGCCGTGAGCGGCCCGCCGAGCCGCAGCCGCACCGGACTGCACGGGTCGAACAAGTCGATCCCGTTGTCTTCCATAGTGATTCCCAACGCGGAACACAGATTCCCCGGACCGCGAGCCAATGCCACGCCCGGCACGGCGTCGCCGCGGCGAACCCGCGCCAGCGACTCCCCCTCGTCCACCACCGCGGCCCGCAGCAGCACCGCGGCGGCCGTCCCGTCCGGGCCGCAGACCACGTTGGCGCAGATGTGCATGCCGTAGCTGCGGTAGGTGTAAAGATGCCCGGGCGGGCCGAACATCACCGTGTTGCGCGCAGTGGGACCGCGGTAGGAATGCGCCGCCGGGTCGGGCCACGGCCCGTCGGGCACACCGCCGTAGGCCTCCACTTCGACGATGGTGGCATTGACGCCGCGACAGGTGAGGGTGGCGCCGAGCAACCGCCGGGCAGCCGCGAGCGGGTCGACGGCAAGCCCGGCAGCACTCACGCTGGAGATTCTGCCGTGAGTCCCCGACCGCCCTTGACAGGGCGTCGTCCCGGGCAGACTATTCATCACATGATGATTTCATCGCGTGATGAATTCTCGGGTTCGGGTCCGGCCATCGCGATCGATCATCTGCGGGTGGTGCGGGGCAAAAGGCCGGTACTGCACGACCTCTCCGTGCAGATCGCCCCGGGCACCATCACCGGCCTGCTCGGGCCATCTGGCTGCGGAAAGACCACGCTGATGCGTTGCATCGTGGGCACTCAACTCATCACCGACGGCCGGGTCGAGGTGCTGGGCAGCCCGGCCGGCTCCCCCGTGCTGCGCCATCGGGTCGGCTACATGCCGCAGCGGGCCACGATCTACGACGACCTGCGGGTGATCGACAACGTGCGGTACTTCGCCGCGCTCGCCGGGGTCGACGCCCGCGACGCGGACGACGCGATCGAATCGGTGGACCTGCAGAAGCACCGCGGCGACTACTGCGCCAACCTGTCCGGTGGGCAGCGCGCCCGCGTCTCGCTGGCCTGCGCATTGGTCGGCCGGCCGGACCTGCTGGTGCTCGACGAGCCGACGATCGGCCTGGACCCGGTGCTGCGCGCCGAGCTCTGGCAGCAGTTCGCGGCGCTGGCCCGGCGCGGCGCCACGTTGCTGGTGTCCAGTCATGTGATGGACGAGGCCGAGCACTGCGGCGATCTGCTGCTGATGCGCGAGGGCTGGCTGCTGGCGCGCACCACCCCGAGGCGACTGCGAGAGGAGACCGGATGTCGAGCGATGGAGGAAGCGTTCCTGTCCATCATCCGGCGCACCACCGCGCCCCGAGCCGGCTGACCGGATTCCTGCAGTTGCGGCCCTTCGTGGCCACCACACTGCGAATCCTGCGCCAGCTCGCCGGTGACCGGCGCAGTGTCGCGATGATTCTGCTGGTGCCCAGCCTGGTCATCACGCTGATGTACTTCATGTTCGGCAACGCCGCGCACCCGCCGGGCACGCCGTCGCCATTCAATGCGGCGTGCCTGGTCATGCTGGGCCTGTTTCCGCTGTTCTTGATGTTCGTCATCACCGCAATCACCATGCAGCGCGAACGCGCCTCGGGAACCCTGGAGCGCATCTTGACCACCCCGCTGCGCCGGGGCGACCTGCTCGCCGCCTACGGAACGGCGTTCTCGGTCGCGGCGGCCGCCCAGGCCAGTCTGGCGTGTGTTGTCGCGTTCTGGCTGCTCGGTTTCCACACCGTGGGCAGCCCGGCCTGGGTGTTCGCGATCGCGATCATCAACGCGGTGCTCGGTGTCGGGCTGGGCCTGCTGTGCAGTGCGTTCGCCCGCACCGAATTTCAGGCCGTGCAGTTCATTCCGCTGGTGATGGTGCCGCAACTGTTGCTGGCCGGGATCATCGTGCCGCGCGCGGCGATGCCCGGGTGGCTGCAGTGGTTGAGCAACGCGATGCCGGCCAGCTATGCACTCGAAGCACTGCAGCAGGTGGGCGCCCACCCGGAACTGACCGGTGTCGCGGTGCGCGACATCGTCATCGTGCTGGCGTTCGCGGTCGCGGCACTGGGATTGGCCGCGGTCACGCTACGGCGACGGACGCCGTGATGGCCATCGCGCCGCACAGCCGTAAACCGGGTCGCCCGTCGGGTGCCTCCGACACCCGCGACAGGATCCTGGCTGCGGCCCGAGAGCTATTCGCCCGCAACGGTTTCGCGAACACCTCCATCCGGGCGGTGGCCGCTCAAGCGGGCGTCGACGCGGCGCTGGTGCACCACTACCACGGCACCAAGCAACAGCTGTTCGCCGCCGCGGTCGCGCTGCCGATCGATCCGATGGTGGTGCTGGGGCCGCTGCGGGAGACACCGGTCGAGCAACTCGGGCGCACCCTGCCCGAACTGCTGCTGCCACTGTGGGATTCGCAGGCCGGCACCGGTCTGATCGCGGCAATGCGGTCGATGCTCACCGGGACCGAGGTGCCGCTGGCCCGATCGTTCTTTCGCGACATCGTGATCGCCGAACTCTCCCCGCGCATCGACGAACCGGCCGGAACCGGAGTACTGCGGGCCGAGTTCGCCGCAAGCCAGTTGATGGGCGTCGTGGTAGCCCGCTACATCGTCGGGCTGGAGCCGATCGCCTCGTTGCCGGCGCAGGAGGTCGTGGCGATGATCGCTCCCACCCTGCAGCGTTATCTCACCGGGGATCTGCCGGGCCCGCCTGGGCAATGAGCAGGGCGTGCTCGTCGTCGCCGACGTCCTCGGCCTCATCGACCAGCAGCACCGGAATGCCGTCGTCGATGCGGTAGGCCCGGTGCAGACGCGGGTTGTAGAGCACCTGGGCGCCGGAACGCTGCACCAACAGCAGCGGGCCGCGGTCGGCCGGGCAGACCAGGATGTCCAACAGGTCGTGGGCGATCATCGCCGGCCACCGGCCAGTTCGGCACGCACCGCGGCCGTCAGCCGCTTGAACTGTCGACTGGTGGCATCGAAGTACCAGGCGTTGCGTCCGGCCTTGGGCATTCCGGCCTCGCGCAGCGCGCCGACGACCGGGCGGTACACCGTGCTCAGCTGCAGGTCCGGCACCACGTGGATGACGTCAGGACCGACGCCGGAGGGAAGAGCTGCCACCGCCTCGCTGAGGTCGGCGGCGGTGATGGTGGCGCCCGGCTGCACCGTCACCGCCGACACCACAAGGTCCGCCCCCTCGGTCGGCACCCGATAGGTCACCGCCAGGTCGACGCCGGTGACAGCACCGAGCGCATCGGTGATGACCACCGGGAACGCGATGCCCCGGTCGGTACGGACGCTGGACGCGCGGCCGCCGACCAGCCAGTAGTCACCGTCGGCGTCGCGCCGGAACAAGAACTCCGTGGAGATCCAGGTGTCGGCCGGCGCGAACACCCCCCGCTTGACCGAGGCCGACGGGTCGATCGGTCCGCGGGGTTTGGCCAGCAGCACACCGACTTCGTCGGTCTCGGCGACCCGCACGAAACCCCGGTCGTCCTCGAGAATCAGGTCGTGGTCGCAGTCGTAGGCGGCCAGCTCCACATCCACCGCACCGGGCAGCGGGCGTCCCTTGCTGCCGACCTTGGCGCCGGACACGTTGGCCAGCACGGCCTGACCGTCCTTGGTGGCGAAGAACTCGACGACGTGGGCCGGCGCGAACGCCTCGGTGACCCGGTTCCACAGGCCGACGGGCATACCGGAACCGATGAACAGCCGGACCGGGTGGTTGCCCTGCAAGACGAAGTTCGGGTCGTCGATGACCTCGCCCAGCATCGCCCAGGTGTAGGACACCACGCTGACGCCGTACTGGCGAATTTCGGCGACGAACCGGTCCGGGTTCAGGCCACGTGACAGCGCGATGCGGGCGCCGCCGACCACCGCACCGCCGAGACTGACCAGCAGCCCGGACTCGTGGTGCAGCGGCGTGAGGCAGTACACCGTGTCGCCTGCGCCCAGGGCCGCCGTCGACGCGGTGCCGAACGCCGAGAGCGCCCAGCGGAAGTTGGTGATCTGCTTGGCCACCAGCTCGCCGGCCGCGTTGCCGAAAGCCACGAATGCCAGGTCGCGGGCGAAGCCCGGGTTCGGCCGGTACCAGCCGGGCAGTTCGACGGCGTCCGGGTCGATCTGCTCCATGTCGACGACGTCGATGTCGGTGGGCAGGTCCAGGTCGCGGGCTTCACCACCGCCGAGCACCAGCACCTGGCAGTCCAGTTCGCGGGCGGCCGCGCCGGCCAGCTCGAGAGTGTCCGGGTCGACGATGATGTCGGAGATGCCGCCCAGGCGAGCCGCGGGCAGCAGGTCTCCGTCGGTGGGCATCAGCACGGCCACCGCGCCCAGCCGGGACAACGCCGCGATCGCGACCAGGGCGCTGGGCCGGGTGGCCATCAGCACGCCGACGTGCACGCCTTGACGCACCCCGACGTCGATCAGGCCGCGGACGACGTTGTCGATGCGCTTGTTGACCGCCTCGTAGGTGTGTACCCGACCGTCGAACAACAGGAATTCGCCGTTGGGTGAGTCGGCGGCCTGCTCATCGATGATGCGGCCCAGCGAGATTCGGGTGTGGTCGTTGATCTGTCCCAGCCGAGCCAGCCGGGGCAGCGTGCGGGCGGTCTCAACCGCCATGGTGCGCACCGATTTCTGCGCCGCCACCATGGCGTCCGCGGCTCCGCGCGCCAGTGTCAACGCGACCTCGGAGGCCTCCCCCAGCCCGTGCGCGATCCGTGACGTCATCGCGACGCCGCGCTTGGCGCCCTCGGATGGCTGCGCGGACATCAGTGCCACTCCTGGTGGCTGCGGGCCCATCCCGGACTGCCACAGCACCCAGCGCGCCACGGTCGGCCAGGTCAGCTCGGCGGCCTTGGAGCCCACCACCAGACCGAAGTGGCCCGCCCGCAGCAGATATTCGAAGACCTTGGCATCCGGCGCGGCGCGGCGGATCCCGCGGACGGCCGCCGGCTGGCCGATGTCGTCGACCTCGCCGACGAATGCCAGCACCGGGCAGGTGATGTCGGCGAGCGTGACCAGTTGACCGTTGATGGCGAAACCACCGGTCATCATCCGGTTGTGGGCGATGAACTGCTTGAGCAGCTCGGAGATCGCCGGACCCGACCAGGCGATCCAGCCCTCGGACTCCAGGAACCGCCGCTGCGCCTCGCGGGGCAGCAGGGCCTCCCGGTCGTGCAGCTGACGCAGGAAGTCCATCCGCGCCTTCGCCGTCTTGAGCGGGTCCATCATCTGAAAGCCGACACGCGCCTGCCATCCCGAGATGTCCAGCCGGTTGAAGACGTGGTCGGCCATGAAACCGGCGACACCGGAGGCCAGGTTGGGCGGCAGGCCCATCGGCAGCGCGGCCAGGGTGTCCACCGGCGAACCGAACGCGATGATGCTGGCGATGTTCTTCGAATGCCGGTATGCCCCGGTCTGATAGGCGAACATGCCGCCCTGGGAGTAGCCGGCCAGGTGCACGTCGCGCCCGGTGGCCTCGGCGACGGTGTCGATGGCCTGGCTCAGGCCGACGATGTGGTCGGCCAGATTGCGGCGCATGCCGCCTTCGATCTGGTCCGGTGAACCGAAGTCGATCACCCACGGGTCCACCCCGGCGTCGTGCAGAATGCCGACCGCGCCCTCATCGTGTGTGACGTCCCACATGTTTGCCGACATCATCATCGGGTGCACCAGCAGCACCGGCGGTCCGGGCTGCGGTTGCCCCGGCCGGTTGTCCGGCGGGAAGTACCGCCGCAGCTTGTACATCGGGGTGCTCTCGACGATCTGGAACGGTGACGGCACCGTTCCGGTCTCCAGGCCGCCCCAGCGCAGCACCTCCAGGCCGTTCTGTGCGGTGGCCATCAGCCACTCGACCGGCCGGGTAATGGCCGACAAGTTCAGATCCACCGCAGCTCCCCTACTTCGCGCTCGATCCTGGAATGACGTGCACATTCTGGCACATCAGCACCGTAGGTCCGGCTGGTTCACCATTCGGCGAGGGGCAGGCAGTACCGTTCCTGCAGTGGCACACCTGCTCGGAGCCGAGGCCCTTCACCTGCGGTACGCCACCGGTGTGGTGTTGGACTCAGTCACCCTTGGGGTGAACGACGGCGCCCGGATCGGGATCGTCGGCCGCAACGGGGACGGAAAATCGTCGCTGCTGCGCCTGCTGGCCGGCGCCGCGACCCCGGATTCGGGCCGCGTCACCCGGCGCAGCGGTCTGCGAGTCGGGTTGCTGGACCAGGCCGACACCCTCGACCCGGACAGCACGTTGGGGGCGTCATTGGTCGGTGAGCAAGCCGACCACGAATGGGCGTCTGACCCACGGATCCGTGACGTGGTCGAGGGCTTGGTCTCCGACATCTCGTGGGACGCAACCATCTCCGAGCTGTCCGGCGGACAGCGCCGACGAGTGCAGTTGGCGGCGTTGCTGATCGGCGAGTGGGATGTGATCTGCCTCGACGAGCCGACCAACCACCTCGACGTGGAGGGGATCACCTGGCTGGCCCGGCATCTTCAGCAGCGCTGGGCCCGCAACAGCGGCGGCCTGCTGGTGGTCACCCACGACCGGTGGTTTCTCGACGAAGTGGCCACCACCACCTGGGAGGTGCACGACCGCATCGTGGAGCCGTTCCAGGGCGGCTACGCGGCTTACGTCCTGCAGCGGGTGGAGCGCGATCGGATGGCCGCGGCCAGTGAGGCCAGGCGGCAGAACCTGTTACGCAAGGAGTTGGCCTGGCTGCGACGTGGGGCACCGGCCCGCACGTCCAAGCCGAAGTTCCGCATCGAGGCGGCCAACGCACTGATCGCCGACGTCCCGCCGCTGCGCAACGACGTCGAGCTGATGAAGCTGGCGACCGCGCGGCTGGGCAAGGACGTCATCGACCTGCTCGATGTGTCGGTGACTTTTGACGGCAAACCGGTGCTGCGCGACGTCGAATGGCGGATCGGCCCCGGTGAGCGCACCGGGATCGTCGGCGCCAACGGTGCTGGGAAATCCACCCTGCTCGGTCTGATCGCCGGCACGGTGGTGCCGGACAGCGGCCGGGTCAAGCGCGGCAAGACGGTGCGACTGGGCATGTTGGACCAGCAGTCGGCGGAGTTGGCGACGCTCGCGCAAGACCGGGTGGCCGACGTGCTGGGCCGGCTGCGCAACGACTATCAGGTCGACGGCAAGGAGATGACGCCCGCGCAGCTGTTGGAGCGGCTCGGGTTCGGCAGCGCTCAGCTGTCGGCGCGGGTGGGCGAGCTCTCCGGCGGGCAGCAGCGGCGGCTGCAGTTGATGCTCACCTTGCTCGCCGAGCCGAACGTGCTGGTGCTCGACGAGCCCACCAACGACGTCGACACCGACATGCTGACCGCGACCGAGGACCTGTTGGACTCCTGGCCGGGCACCTTGATCGTGGTCTCCCATGACCGGTATCTGCTGGAGCGGGTGACCGACAACCAATACGCGATCCTGGACGGGCAACTGCGCCACCTGCCGGGCGGTGTCGACGAATACCTACAGCTGGCCGCCGACGCCCGTCGCGCACCGGTGTCGCGGCCCGTGGCCGCGGCCGCCGATGCCCCCGGGCCGCTGTCCGGAGCGGAACTGCGTGCGGCACAGAAGGATCTGGCCGCCGTCGATCGCCGGCTGGCCCGGCTGGCCGAGCAGATCGAGGCCAAACATCACCAGCTGGCCGACTACGACCAGTCCGATCATGTGGGCCTGGCGGAGCTCACCCGGGAGCTGAGGGCACTCGAGGCCGAGGTGGCCGAGCAGGAGGGCCGTTGGTTGGAGCTCTCGGAGCTCGTGGAGTAACCGCTTTCGTCACATGAGTCCCGCCGGTAACGCGAGAGAAGCATGTGGGCGTTGTCGATTTGGATAGCGCATGCGCTAGCAGTCGGCCGGCGCCGCGGCGGTGATATCGCCGGCGACATCCCTTTTCAACGTCGGTGCATGGTCGGTTGACGGTGCCAATGTGGCAGGTGTGACTTTTCGTCGCGTCAGCGCCGCTCGAAGTGCTGATAATCCACCGGCGACTTCCAGTTGCCGCCCCAACGCCACCCGGCGTCGGTGAAGACGCGGACCGCGGCGTCACCGGCATGCAGCAGGCCCGGCTCGATCCGACGGCGGTCCAGGTACACCTTCGCGTTGCGCGGCTCGAATTTTCCGTGGTCGACCGACGGATTCAGCAGCGGGTTGACGTCGATGGCACGGCCATAGGCGTGTAGCGCCCAGTTGCCGGAGCCCGGGATGCGCCGGCAGTTGAACGCCGAGGTGTTGTTGTCCTCCATCGACAGCTCGTCGTCGCCGCCCCGGTAGTGCGCCACCGGTTGCATCCGCTCGATCGGGAACTCCAGCCGGTAGAGCCGCTCGAATACCTCGATGACCTGCGAAACCAGCTCCTGGTTCACGATCAGTTCGCCGCGGTGCGGCCGGTCGTCGAAGCCGAGGTGGGTCAGCGTGACGCGCCGCAGCTGCGCGGGGGTAACCGGGCAGCCGGGGTGCCAGGTCGGGCCGAGTTCGGCGGCGGTGACGCCGGTGACGGTGGCGGGTTCGGGAGCGACATTCCGCGGCGAGGGTGCTGCCGATGTGGGTGCCGGCGGTGCGCCACCGGTGCACTGCGGCAGCAGCCCGCAGAGCGCGATCGCCGCCATCAGGCGCCACGCGGTCAAGATTCTTCGGCTGCCGTTGATCCATTCACGCTAGCGCAGCGCCAGATCTGCTACTGTCGCCGCTTAGGTAAGGCATACCTAATCTTATTCGACTTACGGGAGACCGCCGTGGCACCGCTCCTCGACTCGTTACCGCTCGTCAGCACCCTGCGCGACGCCCTGTTTCTGTCCGCAACCGTCGGGGAGATCGAACAGCTGACGCCGACGATGCGCCGCATCCGTTTCACCGGTCCGCGCCTGCGGGGCCTGACCTGGACACCGGGCCAGCATGTCCGTCTGCAGGTCGCCGGTCTACTCGATTCCGTGCTGCGGCTGCATCCCCACGACGCACTGCGCAGCTATTCCATCTACGACGCGGATCCCGACGCCGGAACGCTCGACATCGTGATGTGCCAACACGGCTACGACCAAGACGCCGTGACGCCTGCCCGGCGATGGGCGACGGGAGCGGCCCTCGGGGACCACGTCGATTTCACCCGGCCGCAGGGCAACTTCGTCGTACACCGCGACGCTGCCTACCACGTGTTCGTCGGGGAGGAGACGGCGTCGGTCGCGTTCGCCGCAATGCTGCGGTCGCTGCGGCCCGACGCGGAGGTCTACGGCGTCATCGAGGCGGCCACCGAGGCCGACCACCTTCCCCTCACCCGGCCGGTGACCCACGTCGAGCGCGGCGACGCCTCGGCCGCGAACTCCGCCGTCCTCGCTGACGCCCTGCGCGCCCTCGACCTGCCCGACCATCCCGGCGTCGCTTACCTCGCCGGTGAGGCCCGCACCATCCAGACTCTGCGAAAAATCCTGATCACCGAACGTGGCTGGGATCGACGCCGCATCCGTACCAAACCTTTCTGGACGCCCGGCCGTACCGGCATGGAGTGAGCCCGCGATCATGACCACACCCATTTGGATGGCGTTGCCCCCTGAGGTGCACTCCACCCTGCTCAGCAGCGGGGTGGGTGCCGGGACACTGCTGGCAGCTGCCGATGCCTGGACCGCACTGAGCAGCGAATACACCACGGCTGCAGCCGAACTCACGACAATTCTGGGCGCCGTGCAGGCCGGGACGTGGGAGGGCCAGGGCGCGACGCGCTACCTTGCCGCACATGTGCCCTACCTGACCTGGCTGATGCAGGCCGGTGCGAACAGCGCCAGTGCGGCCGCCCAGCTCCAGACTGCGGCCGGCTCCTACACCGCGGCTCTGGCAGCCATGCCGACCGTGGCCGAGCTGGCCGCCAACCGCGCGACGTTGGGCGTCTTGGTGGCGACAAACTTCTTCGGTGTCAACGCGATCCCGATCGCGGTCACCGAGGCGGACTACATCCGGATGTGGCTGCAGGCCGCGACGACCATGAGCGTGTATCAGGCCGTCTCCGCAGCGACCGTGGCATCAACACCGCAGACGGCGCCGGCACCGTCTGTCCTCGAGCCGGGTGTCGGTGAGGCGGGGTCCGCCGCCTTCACCGACCCCATCGAGGAATGGCTGTCGTGGTCCGAGCACTTCAGCAGCATGTACCGCATGCTCAAACAGGTACTTGCCGATCCGCTCGGCACCCTGATTCAGGTCATCATGGATTTTGCGGCCGACCCGGCGGCGGCCGTCACCACCTGGATGCCGTTGTTCTACCTCTTCGCCTACGCGGCAACCTTCGGCGTGATGGGAACGCCGATCTACGCCGCCATCATGGCGCCGGCAGCAGGATCGTCGGCGATCCCGATCGCATTGGGATTGTCCGGGCTCGCCTACCTGGCCCAGGTACCCCCCGCCTTGGAGCTACCGCCCGTGGTCACGCCCCAGAATCTGCCGGCTGCGGTCATGGTTCCGACTCCCCCGGCGTCTGCGCTGTCCACTCCTCCCGCTCCGGCTCCGGCGCCCGCAAGCACGGCCACCGCGCCGGCACCGCCGGTGCCGAATCCGCCTCCGGCTACCGGCGCCCCACCGCTGTACTACGCGGTTGCCGGCGGCGGCCCCGGCGTGGGCTTCGGCCCACCGATGCAGCAGCGGGCCGCGGAGGCGTCACGCCGTTCGAGGAGCGCGAGTGAAGCCGTAGACGCAGCGGCAGTGGCTGCGTCCGGCAGAAAATCCAGGACTCGCAGACGCCGCGGCGCCGAGGTCAAAGCCCGTGGCTATCGCTACGAGTTCATCACCATGGACGACGAGACGCCCGCTGCGCCTGTCCCGGTGCACCAGATGCGGGTCAGCGCATCGGGCAGCGTGACGATCGGATCGACCGGGGCTACGGCGAAGTCTGGACTGGCGGACCCGGCCGGACTCACTACGCTGGCGGAAGATGCATTCGGCAACGGGGCCACCACCCCGATGATGCCGGGAAGCTGGACCAGCCAAAGCACCCGCGAAGAAGGGAACGGATCACAGCATGCCGCTGAAGGCCCCGGTTGAACCCGATGCCGTCCGATCACTGTCCACCGCAATGCGGGAAGGATCGCAAGCGGCACACGACGCTGCCGAGGCCTCGCCGTTTGTGTCAGAACTGATGAGCGGCAAGGTCAACGAACAGGGCTACGTCGACTACTTGTTGCGGTTGCGGAGGGTCTACGCCGCACTGGAGGCCGCGGTGCGGGCGCGACGTGACGACGCACTCGTCGCGTCGGTGTACGACCCTGCGCTGGAACGGCTGTCGGCGATCGAGGCCGACCTGCAGTTCTGGGCCGGGGGGCCCGTCGCGGATGTCGATTCACCCGCCGCGCAGGCCTATTGCGACCGGATTGCGGCCGCCTCGAACAGCGACTTGCTGGCCCACCACTACACGCGCTACCTCGGGGATCTCTCCGGCGGCCAGGCGATCGGACGCGTGCTGGACCGCACGTTCGAGCTCGGCGGCGCCGGCCTGTCGTTCTACGAGTTCCCGGTGCGGGCGAAACCGTACAAGGACGCCTACCGTGCCCGTCTCGACGGGCTCGGCCTGGCGCCCGACGAAATCGCTCGCGTGGTCGATGAGGTCAGGCTCGCGTTCGGCCTGAACCAGGACTTGTTCGACGAGCTGGCCCAGAACCTGGCGTCCTATTACCGCGAATCCTGAGTCCGTCGGTGGGCCCGCGGTCTACGTCACCGGCCGCACCGGCATGGAGTAGCCCACCGAGTCAGGGGCTGTTGGTGCCCACTGTGCCGGGACTACCGGGGGTGCCGTCGGCATGGTTCTGTTGTCCCCCGCCGATAGGGCCCATCACTGGGTCGAGCGGACTATATTTTCTTCCGTGTCGGCGCCAGACACCACGTCTCGACGGGTCAGTACCGACCCGTCGAGACGTGGTGTCTTGGAAGCTGGGTTTCAACTGATCGACGCGGTAGCCCGGGTTTCTGAGGGACTCTGCATCACGGAGCTGGCCCGTGTGACGGACCTACCGAAAACAACCGCGCACCGGCTGGCTCGACAGTTGGTCGAGGTCGGCGCGCTGGAGCGGATCGGCGACCGTTACGTCGTCGGAGACAGCGTGTTGCGGTGGGGCAAAGTCCGGCCCAGCGGCGGCCGACTGTATACGGCCGCGTATCTGCCGGTGCGGCGGCTGGGGCAGCTCAGCGGCGCATTGACCGGCGTGATCGAGGATTCGCCCGACGGCCCGAACGTGGTGGTGCACTACTCGCGTGATGGAGTCCCCTTCACCGTCGATCCGTCGTCGACGCAATGGCACCACACCGCCGTCGCTCGGCTTTTCGCCCTCGGCATCGGCAAAAGCGGCATGGTGGCCTACGATCGCGGCGACGTGATGCCGGGGCTGAGTTGCGTAGCAGTGAGCCTGCGCCTGAAGGACCACATTCCCGCAGCTGTGGCGGCGCTGTACTTCCGGCCGGACCTGCCGCCCGCAGCCGCGTCCATGGCTATCGCCACGGCACGAACCATCCAGCGCAACTGGGCGCTGCCCCACTCGGCCAGCGCCTAGCTGTTCACCCAGCGCCGTTGCCGCACGGTGCGTTCAGCAAGGCCGGCAAGCTGATCGGCAACCCGGTCCGGCGCGGTCCCGCCACGGGCGTCGCGGGATGCCACCGAGCCTTCGACGGTGAGCACCTCGCGCACTTGCGGGGTGAGGTCCGGGCTGATGGCGGCCAGTTCGTCGTCGGTCAGCTCATCCAGACCGACCCCACGCTGCTCGGCTACCTTGACCGCCGCACCGGCTGCCTCGTGTGCGATGCGGAACGGAACACCTTGGCGCACCAGCCATTCGGCGATATCGGTGGCCAGGGTGTAGCCGGCCGGTGCCAGCGCGGCCATCCGCTCGGTGTCGAAGCGCAAGGTGCCGACCAGTCCGGCCATCGCTGGTAGCAGCAGCTCGAGCTGCGCCGCCGAGTCGAACACCGGCTCCTTGTCCTCCTGCAGGTCCCGGTTGTAGGCCAGCGGCTGGCCTTTGAGCGTTGCCAGCAGGCCGGTCAGGTTGCCGATCAGCCGGCCGGACTTGCCGCGGGCCAGCTCGGCGATGTCGGGGTTTTTCTTCTGCGGCATGATCGAGCTGCCGGTCGACCAGGAGTCGTGCAGGACGGCGTAGCCGAATTCCGTTGAACTCCACAGGATGATGTCTTCGGCCAGCCGAGACAGGTCGACGGCGATCATCGCGAACACGAATGCGGCCTCGGCGGCGAAGTCGCGTGCGGCGGTGGCGTCGATCGAGTTGTCCGCGGCCGCGGTGAAGCCGAGTTCGGCGGCAATAGCGTCCGGGTTGAGGCCCAGTGACGACCCGGCCAGCGCGCCGGACCCGTACGGCGAGACCGCGGCGCGGGCGTCGAAGTCGATGATCCGGTCCACGTCGCGCAGCAGCGGGTGGGCGTGGGCCAGCAGGTGATGGGCCAGCAGCACCGGTTGCGCGGACTGTAGGTGCGTCTTTCCCGGCATGATCGCGCTCGGGTGGGCAGCGGCCTGGTGTGCCAGCGCGCCGACCACGTCGAGCACCCCGGCGGCGACGCGACGGACCGCGTCGCGCAGCCACATCCGAAACAGCGTGGCCACCTGGTCGTTTCGCGATCGCCCGGCGCGCAGCCGGCCGCCCAGATCCGCGCCGACCCGGTCGATCAGGCCGCGCTCCAGCGCGCCGTGCACGTCTTCGTCGGTGACCAGCGGTCCGAAGCTGCCGTCGGCGACGTCTTCGCCGAGGCTGTCCAGGCCGGCCAGCAGCCCGTCACGCTGCTCGTCGGTGAGCAGCCCGGCGCCGTGCAGCACCTTCGCGTGCGCCTTGGACGCGGTCACGTCGTAAGGAGCCAGCACCCAGTCGAAGTGGGTGGATTTGCTCAGCGCCGCCAACGCGTCGGAAGGGCCTTCGGCGAACCGTCCGCCCCACAGTGATCCCTCGTTGGTGCTCATGGCATCCCTCCGAGCGCGAGCGTGCGTAAACCCGGCGACACGCTCGGCGAGTCGCCCGGGGACACGCACGCTCGCGGGAAAGGCGTCACCCCAGGTCCCGGCGGGCGGAGATCTTGGAGCTCAACCCGTGGATCTGGACGAAGCCGCGAGCCGCGGTCTGGTCGAAGGTGTCGCCCTCGTCGTAGGTGGCCAGGTTGAAGTCGTACAGCGACTCCGCGCTGCGCCGGCCGTTGACGATGATGCTGCCGCCGTGCAGCACCAGCCGGATGTCACCCGACACGTGCTGCTGGGTGTCCTCGACGAACACCTCTAGGGACCGCTTGAGCGGGCTGAACCACAGGCCGTCATAGGTGAGCTCGCCCCACTTGCGGTCCACACCGCGCTTGTAGCGGCCCAGCTCGCGCTCCAGGGTGACGTGCTCCAGCTCGGTGTGCGCGGTGATCAGCACCATCGCGCCGGGCGCCTCGTAGATCTCGCGGCTCTTGATGCCCACCAGCCGGTCCTCGACCACGTCCAGGCGTCCCACACCCTGCGCGCCGGCACGGGCGTTGAGCTCCTGGATGATCTGCAGCACGCTGAGCGGGCGACCGTCGATGGCCACCGGACGGCCCTTGTCGAAGCTGATGATCAGCTCGTCGGGGGCGTTGAAGTTGACCGTCGGGTCCTCGGTGTAGTCGTAGACGTCCTTGGTGGGGGCGTTCCACAGGTCCTCCAGAAACCCGGTCTCCACCGCGCGGCCCCACACGTTCTGGTCGACGGAGAACGGCGAGCGCTTGGTGACGTTGATCGGGATGTCGTTCTGCTCGGCGAACGCGATGGCCTTCTCCCGGGTCCAGGCGTAGTCGCGGACCGGGGCGATGACGTTCAGTTCGGGCGCCAGCGAGGCGAAGCCGACCTCGAAGCGGACCTGGTCGTTGCCCTTGCCGGTGCAGCCGTGCGCGACGATGGTGCCGCCGTGGCTCCGCGCGGCTTCCACCAGGTGCTTGACGATCAGCGGGCGGCTGATGGCCGAGACCAGCGGGTAGCGGTCCATGTAGAGCGCGTTGGCCTTGATGGTCGGCAGGCAGTACTCGTCGGCGAACTCGTTGCGGGCGTCGACCACGACGGCTTCCACCGCACCGCAGTCCAGGGCACGCTGGCGCACCACCTCCATGTCCTCGCCGCCCTGGCCGAGGTCGATGGCGACGGCGACCACTTCGCGGCCGGTCTCCTTGCCGATCCAGCTGATCGCCACCGAAGTGTCCAGGCCGCCGGAATACGCCAGGATGACGCGTTCGGACATCGAGTTCTCCTTGCTTTGTGTTGCTTTTGGGTCTTATTGCAGGTCGTTGAGGGTGGCGGCGAGTTCGGCGCCGGTCATCGGCTCACGGGCCGCCACGAAGATGGTGTCATCCCCGGCGATGGTGCCGACGACGTACGGTAGCGCGGCCCGATCAATGGCACTGGCCAGGTAGTCCGCCGCCCCGGGCGGGGTGCGCAGCACCGCGAGGTTTCCGGTGGCATCGGTGGACACCAGCAGCTCGCCCAGCAGCCGGCACAGCCGATCGGTGCCGCCGGACACTGCGCGCACCGGGCTGCCGTCCTCGGGCACCACGTACACCCCGGCTCCCCCGTCGACGCCGCGCAGCTTCACCGCGCCCAGCTCTTCGAGGTCCCGCGACAGGGTGGCCTGGGTGACCTCGATGCCGTCCGCGGCCAGGATCGAGGCCAGCTCCGTCTGGCTGCGCACCGACGCCGAGGACAGCACCTCGACGATGCGGGCCTGGCGGCCCACTCGCGTGACGGTGCTCTCGGCTCGGCTCATCGTGACCGTTCCAACAACCACACCAACAGCGCCTTCTGCGCGTGCAGACGGTTCTCGGCTTCGTCCCACACCGCGCTGCGCGGCCCGTCGATCACCGAGTCGGTGATCTCGTCGCCGCGGTGCGCCGGAAGACAGTGCAGCACCGTGACTTCCGGGTCGGCCAGCGCGACGAGTTCGTCGTTGATCTGGAACGGCCGAAACGGCGCCACCCGGTCCAGACCGTCGTCCTCCTGGCCCATCGAGGTCCAGGTGTCGGTGACCAGTACATCGGCGCCCGCGGCGGCCTTGGCCGGGTCCACGGTGAGCGTGACCGAGGCCCCGGTGTCCGCGGCGCGCTGCTGCGCGGCGGCGACGACGACGGGATCGGGCGTGAAGCCCTCCGGGGCGGCGACCGTGACGTGCACTCCGGCGGTGACGCCGCCGAGCATCAGCGAGTGCGCCATGTTGTTGGCGCCGTCACCGAGATACGTCAGCCGCAGACCTTTGAGCCCGCCCTTGCGTTCGGCGATGGTCTGCAGGTCGGCCAGCACCTGACAGGGGTGGAACTCATCGGAGAGCGCGTTGACGATCGGCACCGTGGCGGTCGAGGCCATCGCAGTCAGCCGGTCCTGGGCGAACGTGCGCCACACGATGGCGTCGACGTAGCGCGACAACACCCGTCCGGTGTCTTCCAAGGTTTCGTCGCGGCCCAGTTGGGTGGACCGGCCGTCGACGACGACGGCGTGGCCACCGAGTTGGGCGATGCCGATCTCGAAGGAGAACCGGGTGCGGGTGGAGTTCTTGTCGAAGATCACCGCGACCCCGCGAGGGCCTTCCAGTGGCCGGTGGCTGAACGGCTGCGCTTTCAGTTCCGCTGCCAGGGAAAGGATCTCGGCCTGCTCGGCCGGGGTGACGTCGTCGTCGCGCAGGAAATGGCGGATCATTGTGCAGCCTCCTTCGCGGTGTCGAGGATGCCCGGCAGGGCGGTGATGAAGCTGCCGATCTGCTCTTCGGTGACGATCAACGGCGGCGCCAACCGGACCACGCCCGCCGCGGCGGCGTTGACCAGGAAGCCGGCCTCCCGAGCGGCCAGTTCGACGGCTTTGGCCTTCGGCGCGGTCAGCACCACGCCCTGCAGCAGACCCTTGCCGCGGACGTGGTCGACCAGCGGATGGCCCAGTTCCTCGATGCCGTGGCTCAGCGTCTTGCCGAGCGTGCCAGCCCGGGTGATCAGGTCGTCGTCGGCCAGCGTCCGCAGCACCGCCAGCGCGGCCGCGGTGCACACCGGGTTGCCGCCGAAAGTGCTGCCGTGCAGGCCCGGAGTCAACAGGTCGCCGGCCGCGCCGACCGCCAGGCAGGCGCCGATCGGCAGCCCACCGCCCAAGCCCTTGGCCAGCGTGATGATGTCCGGGGTGATGCCGTCATGCTGGTGGGCGTAGAAGGCGCCGGTGCGCCCGATCCCGGTCTGGACTTCGTCGAGGACCAGCAGTGCGCCGTGGGCTGCGGTGATACCGCGAGCTTCGGCCAGGTAGCCGGCGGGCGGGGTGACGACACCGCCCTCCCCCATGATCGGCTCCAAGAAGACGGCAGCGGTACTCGAATCGACCGCCGCCGCAAGTGCTTTGGTGTCGCCGTAGGGGACGTGGGTGACGTCGCCGGGCAGGGGCTCGAACGGCTTCTGCTTGTCGGGCTGTCCGGTCAGCGCCAGCGACCCCATGGTCCGGCCGTGGAAGGCGCCCTGGGCGGCAACGATCTTCGTCTTGCCGGTGAGCCGGGTCATCTTGAAGGCGACTTCGTTGGCCTCGGTCCCGGAGTTGCAGAAGAACACCCGCGCCGGCGCGCCGAGATGATCGACCAGGCCCTCGGCCAGCGCGATGCCCGGCTCGGTCGCGTACAGGTTGGAGGTGTGGCCCAACGTGTTCAGCTGGGTGGTGACGGCCTCGATCACCGCCGGGTGCCGATGGCCGAGCACGTTGACCGCGATGCCGCCGAGCAGATCGACGTAGCTCTTCCCGGCCTCGTCGGTCACCACTGCGCCCTCGCCGCTGACCAGTGCCAGCGGCGGGGTGCCGTAGTTGTTCATCATCACCGCTTGCCAGCGATCTTGGAGGGTCACGCTTTCACCACCTTGGTTCCGGTGCCGGCGTGGGTGAACAGCTCGACCAGCACGCAGTGTTCGACGCGGCCGTCGATGATGTGGGCGCTGGGCACTCCGCCGCGGACGGCGCGCAGGCAGGCTTCGACTTTAGGGATCATGCCGGACTCCAGGCTCGGCAGCAGTTGCTCCAGCGTCGCGGTGTCGATCTCGCTGACCAGCGAATCGGTGTTGGGCCAGTCCGTGTAGAGGCCGTCGACGTCGGTGAGCATCAGCAGCTTCTCCGCCTGCAGGGCTTCGGCCAGGGCGGCCGCAGCGGTGTCGGCGTTGATGTTGTGCACCACGCCGTCGGGGTCGGGCGCCAGCGTCGAGACCACCGGAATCCGGCCTGCGGCAATCAGATCCAGCACCGCGGCGGTGTTGACCTGGTCGACGTCGCCGACCAGCCCGATATCGGTGGCGACCCCGTCGACGGTGACGCTGCGCCGCACCGCGGTGAACAGCGCCGCGTCCTCTCCGGTGATGCCGACCGCATACGGGCCGTGGGCGTTGATCAGGCCGACGAGTTCGCGACCTACCTGGCCGAACAGCACCATGCGCGCCACGTCGAGCACTTCCGGTGTGGTGACCCGGAATCCGCCCTTGAAGTCACCTTCGATGCCGAGCTTCTTCAGCATGGCGCTGATCTGCGGCCCGCCGCCGTGTACCACCACCGGGTGGATGCCGCAGTTGCGCAGGAAAGCCATGTCGGCGGCGAACGCGTGTTTGAGGGTGTCGTCGGTCATGGCGTTGCCGCCGTATTTGACGACGACGATCTTGCCGTGCAGCTGCTTGAGCCACGGCAGGGCCTCGGCCAGGACCTGGGCCTTGACGTGCGTGCTGAGTTGTTCGGTCATGAGCTATACGCGGAGTTCTCTTCGACGTAGGCGTGTGACAGGTCGGTGGTGCGCACCATGGCCTGCCCACTGCCGAGGTTGAGTTCCACGGTCACGTGGATGTCCGCCCCGGACAGGTCGACTTCCCTGGCGCCCGGCATGGGCATGCCATCGTGAAAGACCGGGGAGCCGTTGAACGACACCGTGATCCGGTCCGGGTCGATGGTGAACGGCACCATCCCCACGGCGGCCAGCACCCGTCCCCAGTTGGGGTCCGAGCCGAACAGCGCGGTCTTGACCAGGCTGTCGCGGGCCACGATCCGGGCGGCGATCAGGGCGTCGTCGTCGCTGCCCGCGCCGCTGACGGTGATACTCACCCGCTTGGTGACGCCCTCGGCGTCGGCCTGAAGCTGGGCGCACAGGTCGTCGCAGACGGCCAACACCGCGGCATCAAGGTCGTCCTGGCTGGGCGTGATCTCGCTGGCGCCCGACGACAGCAGCAGCACCGTGTCGTTGGTGGAGCAGCTACCGTCGATGTCGAGCCGGTCGAACGTCACCGCGGTGGCCCGGCGCAGGGCGGTGTCCAGCGCCTGGGCGTCGACCTTGGCGTCGGTGGTCAGCACCACCAGCATGGTGGCCAGCGACGGCGCCAGCATGCCGGCGCCCTTGGCCATGCCACCCACGGTCCAGTCGCCCTTGTGGTGCAGCGCAACCTGTTTGGGGACGGTGTCGGTGGTCATGATGGCGCGGGCGGCTTCGTCGCCGCCCACCAGGCCGCCGGCCATGGCCTGCACCACCTCGGTGACACCGGCCAGCAGCTTGTCCATCGGCAGCCGGTCACCGATCAGACCGGTGGAGCAGACCGCCACCTCGGCCGCCCCGGTCTCGGTGCCCCAGTCCGACAGCGCCGCCGCGACTGCTTCGGCCGTGCTGTGGGTGTCTTGGAAGCCGTCCGGGCCGGTGCATGCGTTGGCACCGCCGGAGTTCAGGATCACCGCCCGCAGCCGGCCGGCCTTGAGCACCTGCCGGCTCCAGAGGACCGGCGCGGCCTTGACCTGGTTGCTGGTGAACACGCCGGCCGCGGCGTAGTCCGGCCCTTCGTTGAACACCAGCGCCAGGTCCGGATTTCCGGAAACCTTGATGCCGGCGGCGATTCCGGCGGCCCGGAAGCCTCCGGGTGCGGTGACGCCCTGCTCACGCAGCAGTTTCTGGTCGGTCATGGCGCCACTCCCACGGTCGAAAGCCCTTCGGTCTCCGGCCAGCCCAGCGCCAGGTTCATCGCCTGGACGGCGGCACCACCGGTGCCCTTGACCAGGTTGTCGATCGCGGCGATCGCGATAAACGTCGAGGCGTCCTCGTCGATGGCGACCGCGAGGTGGGCGGCGTTGCTGCCGATCACCGATCCGGTCTTGGGCAGTTGCCCCTGCGGCAGCAGGTGCACGAACGGCTCGTCGTGGTAGGCCTTTTCGTAGACCGCCCGCAGTTCGGACAGCGGCGCCGTGGTCTTGGCGGTGCAGGTGGCCAGGATGCCCCGCGACGCCGGGATCAGCACCGGGACGAAGGCGACGGTGACGTCGCGGTGGGTGACCGCCCGCAGCCCCTGGCCGATCTCCGGGGTATGCCGGTGGGCGCCGCCGATGTTGTAGGCCCGCGCCGATCCGATGACCTCCGAGCCCAGCAGGTCGACCTTGGCGGCCTTGCCGGCACCGGAGGTGCCGCTGACCGCGACCACGGTGACGTCGGGTTCCACGAGTCCCGCGGCGACGGCCGGGAACAGCGCCAGCAGCGCCGCGGTCGGATAGCAGCCCGGCACCGCGATCCGCCGGGCGTTAATGAGTTTGTCCCGGCCGCCGGGCAGCTCCGGCAAGCCGTACGGCCAAGTGCCGGCATGCGCCGAGCCGTAGAAGCGTTCCCAGTCGGTTGGGTCGCCCAGCCGGAAGTCCGCTCCGCAGTCGATGACCACGGTGTCGTCGTCGAGCTGCTCGGCCAGCACTGCCGAATGTCCGTGCGGCAGGCCCAGAAACACCACGTCGTGTCCGGCGAGGGTGTCGACCTCGGTCGGTTCGAGGACACGGTCGGCCAGCGGCACCAGATGCGGGTGTTGTTCGCCCAGGGTGCTGCCGGCGTTGCCGGCGGCCGTCAGCGCGCCGATGCTCAGCCGGCCGTCGGCGTAGGCGGGGTGTCCGAGCAGCAGCCGCAGGATCTCCCCGCCGGCGTAGCCGCTGGCCCCAGCCACCGCCACTTTGATCGCTTTGGTCACCGGGCGATTCTGCATGATTATGCGTCTATACGCAAACTAATTACGTTCACTTTCGCGAGAGTGCGTGTTTGCGCCACAACCTGCGGCGTGTCGCGTACAACCACGCACCGTCGCCGCCGGTGACTGACGGTAGCCGACGGTCAGTTCGACCCGGCATCGCGGTAGGCCTCCAATAGGCGCAGCCACACTTCGCTGATCGTCGGGAAACACGGCACGGCGTGCCACAGCCGGCTGATCGGCACCCGGCCGGCGACGGCGATGGTGGCCGAATGAAGGAGCTCGGCCACACCGGGGCCGACGAATGTGACCCCGAGCAGGACCAATTCGTCGGCGTCGACCACCATGCGCGCCCGCCCCCGGTAGCCGTCGGCGTGCAGCTTGGCGCCCGTCACCGCGTCACCGATCTCCACGTCCACCACCTGCACCCGGTGACCGGCCTGTCGTGCCTGCTCGGCGGTGAGCCCGACCGCGGACGCTTCGGGGTCGGTGAAGAAGACCTGCGGCACGGCGTGATGGTCCGCGGTGGCGGCGTGCACGCCCCACGGCGCGGTGTCCAGCGGTGTCCCGGCGGCTCGGGCTCCGATGGCGTCGCCGGCGATGCGGGCTTGGTATTTGCCCTCGTGGGTCAGCAGTGCGCGGTGGTTGGCGTCGCCGCACGCATACAGCCAGCCGTCGTCGACGGCCCGCACCCGGCAGGTGTCGTCGACCTCCAGCCAGTCGCCGGGAGTCAGTCCGACGGTTTCCAGGCCGATGTCGCCGGTGGCCGGGGTGCGGCCGGTCGCGAACAGGATTTCGTCGACCTCTAGTTCGCTGCCGTCGGTCAGCTCCAAGCGCACCGGACCGTCGCCCACACGCTGCAGCCGGGCAACCGAAACACCGGTGCGCACATCGACTCCGGCGTCGGTGAGCCCGCGGGCGACGTATTCGCCGACGAACGGTTCCATCCGCGGCAACAAGCCCGAGCCGCGCACCAGCAACGTCACCGCCGAGCCCAATCCCTGCCAGGCGGTGGCCATCTCAACGCCCACCCCGCCGGCCCCGACCACGGCGAGGCGCCGGGGCACCGACGTGGCCTCGGTGGCTTCGCGGTTGATCCACGCACGGGCGTCGGCCATTCCCGGCAGGTCCGGCAGGGACGCGCGGGTGCCGGTGCAGACGACGACGGCGTGCCGGGCCGTCAGCGTCACGTCGCCATCGGCCGTGCTGACGACCACCCGTCGTGGCCCGTCCAGGCGGCCGTGGCCGCGCACCAGCGTCGCGCCGATCCCGTCGATCCAGTCCGCCTGCCCGGAGTCGTCCCAGTCCCCCACATAGTGATTGCGGCGCTTGAAGACCGCGGCGGCGGCGATCGGGGAACTGACGGCTTCGCGGGCGCCGGCCACCCGGCGGGCGTCGTCGAGAGCGAGCACCGGCCGCAGCAGGGCCTTGCTGGGCACGCATGCCCAGTAGGAACACTCGCCGCCGGCGAGTTCGCGTTCCACGATCGCCACGGTCAGCCCGGCAGCCCGGGCGCGGTCGGCGACGTTCTCCCCGACCGGTCCGGCGCCGAGGACGACGACGTCATAACTGGCGGATCGGGTCATGTGTCCGAGTCCTCTCGGCCGGGGTTTCCCCCAGCATGCCGGAGCATGGGGGTTCGCGATACCCCGCGAGCGTGCGTAGTTGTACACCTGGGCGCGGCGTGTCGTGTGCAAACACCTTCGTAAGTGGTTTTTGTCAAGGGGGTTGGGGGGCCTGCCCTGTCCTCGTCTCTACGTAGTTCGTCAAACGGGTTTGGTTCCCAACTGCGTTCAACCGAGTTCAGTGAGGATGGGCGGGGCCTGCTCAGGGTGTCTGGCGAGGTCACCCAATGGTTGCCTCATGCACGTGTGGAGCTTGGCCCCAACCGAGTTATTCGGGTGGATCGTGATGGTCAGGCGGCGGCCAGTGGCACCACCTCCGCGCCGGCACGGACTGCATCCCAGTGCACCCGGTTGGTAACGACGACATGGATCCAGCGCAGCAGTGCCGCGGCCAGCGCAGCGCGTGCCTGACCATCTGAGAGCGGATTGGCCTCGCGAGTGGTCAGGTTTCGGTAGCGCTCGGCCATCACCGGGTTGTGCAATAGGGCACCCCACACCGCGCGCCAGGCAGCCAGTCGCAGCCCGGGCCGACCGCGCCGGGAGATTCGGGCACGACCCGCAAACGTACCGCTGGCATTGTCGCGCGGGCACAGTCCAGCGTGCTTGACCAGCGAACGAGGGCTGTCGAAACGGGTGGGGTCACCGGTTTCGGCCAAGATGGCCGCCGCCCCGACCGTCGAGAGTCCGGGAATGCTGGTGACATAGGCGGTCAGGTCCAGCTCATCGAGGACGGCGACCATGCAAGCCTGCACCTGGGTCAACCGTGCGGTGGCCGCACGCCAGTCCCCGAGCACCCACCGGGCACGCTCGAGCATGCCGGGGCGCTGAGCCAGCACCCCTCGGCGGTCAACCAGAGCGACGAACACCGCCTCGATGATCGATCGGCGGCACCGCTTGCCGCCCCAACGCGGCAGCTCACGGCGTACCGCGGCTTCAAACCGCGGCAGACCCCATCGAGCCAACCGCTCCGGCCGACCCGCGCAACGCTCCAGTGCTACCGCCACCGCAGCACACCAGTTGACCGACTCAAACGGCGATGCAGCAGCCTCCAACACCCCGGGCCATGCGCACTCCAGCAAATCACGTATTTGCTGCATGCAGGCGGTGGATTCGGTGACCAACCGGCTGCGCCGCGCCCCCTGCTGACGCAGCCGTGCCCAGGTCTCATCAGCACGCTCCGGCACATAGCAGTGCAGCTGGGCGGTCAGCCGCGCGATCAGCATCGCGTCCTTGTCATCGCTTTTATCTCGGGTGTAATCCTCGGCTTCCCGAGCCTTGCCCACAAGCATCGGGTTGACACACACCAGCGTCATATCGCGTTCGCTCGCAAGCTGATTGAGCACCATCCAACGATGTCCCGTCGGCTCACACGCCACCGTCACACCGGCGAACCCCGCCTTGCGCGCAGCGCCCAACGCCCAGTCCAGTACCGGCCCCATGTCCCAGGCCCGCTCCCGAACCGTCTTCCGGGCCAGCACCTGCGAATCATGGTTACACACCGCCACCGCCTGCTTGCGATCCGCCAAATCAATCGCCACGATCGCGTGACCTACCGGCACCAGCTCCCGCAACCGCGCCAACCTGGCATTGCGGCGCCGATCACCACGCGACAATCCACTACCCTGAACCACGACGTCCTCCTCGCTGTTTTGGGACACCAAGCCCGTCAACGACAGCAGGAGGACGTCTTCTACATCCAGACTTTCAACGACACGCGCCATAGCTCTCTTACTACGCACCCCCGCGCCAGGAGGAGCTACCCCCGCAGGGCGGCGCCGACGGCCTCTCCGGCGCGGGCCACGGCGGCGTCGCGGGCGGCGCTGGCCTCGTCCTCGGTGAGCGTGCGATCGGCGGCCCGGAAGCGCAGCGCGAACGCGAGCGACTTGCGGCCCTCACCGACCTGCGGGCCGGTGTAGACGTCGAACAGCGCGATGTCCTCCAGCAGCTCACCGGCGCCCTCACGCACCGCGTCGGCCACCGATTGGGCGGTCACCTTCTCATCGACCACCAGGGCCAGGTCCTGGAACACCGCCGGGAACGGCGAGACCCGGGGCGCCGGCAGCGCGGCGGTCACCGGGATGGCGTCCAGGTTCAGCTCAACAGCACAGGTGCCCTTGGGCAGGCCGGCGCGTTCGACGACGGCCGGGTGCAGCTGGCCGGCGTGGCCGATCAGGGTCTCGCCGACGAGCACCTCGGCGCAGCGGCCCGGGTGCCACGGCAGATACGCCGCGGAGCGCAGCGTGACCTCGACACCGCTGGCCCGGGCGATCACCCGTGCCGCCTCGATGGCGTCGGCGGCTTCTACCGGCCGGCCCGGGCCCCACGGCCCGCGGGGTTCGGCCAGGCCGGTCAGCGCGACCGCGATGTGCTGCGGCTGGCGTGGCAGGGCCGCGTCGATGCCGGCGATCTCGGCGTCGGTGGGGCGCCGGACCGGGGTGACGGCCGGGAACTCGGCCGGGCCGGCCGACTGCACCACCTGGGCGATCGCGAACAGTGCGACATCGCTCATCCCCCGGGACACGTTGCGGCCCAACGCCTCCAGCAGGCCCGGCAGCAGGGTGCTGGCCAGCTGCGGCCGATCGGCCTCAAGCGGGTTGAGCACCGACACGGTGTTACGGCGCGGGTCGTCGTCGGCCAGGCCCCAGGTGTCGAACACTCCGGCGGGCAAGAACGGTGTGGTGAGCACCTCGACGTAGCCGGCCAGGGCCAGCGACTTGCCGATCGCGCGGCGTCGGCGCTGGGTGGCACTCAGCCCACGCCCGGCCGGTGCGGTCGGCAGGACCGACGGGATGGACTCCAGCCCCTCCAGCCGCAACACCTCCTCGACCAGATCGGCGGGCTGACGCAGGTCCGGACGCCAGCTCGGTGGGGTGACCGTGAGTACGTCACCGGCGGCCGCCACGTCGCAGCCGATCTGGGTGAGCCGCCGCACGGTGGTGCCATCGGGGTAGCTCACCCCCGCGGTGCGGTCCGGCAGGTCGGCGGCGATCTCGATGGCAGCCGGGTTCCAGTGCTCGACGGGCGGGTCGCCGCGCCAGTCGGTCAGCCCCGCCCCGATGACTCCGCCGGCGATCTCGGCCAGCAGTGTCGCGCAGCGGTCCAGCACGGCCACCGAGATAGCCGGGTCGACGGAGCGCTCGTAGCGCCGCGCCGCCTCGCTAGGCAGGTGTAGGCGCCGCGCGGTCCGCGACACCGCCGCGGGATCCCAGATCGCGGCCTCCAGCAGCACATCGGTTGAGTCGTCGCGCATTTCGGTGCTGCCCGAGCCCATCACGCCGCCGATCGCGGCGGTCGCGACGTCGTCGACGATGAGCACGTCGACCGGCTCCAGCTTGCGTTCGATGTCATCCAACGTGGTGACGGTCTCGCCGGCGGCGGCGAAGCGGACGTCGAATCCGCCGGCGATGCGGGCCCGGTCGTGGGCGTGCATCGGGTGGCCGAGTTCGACCATGACGTAGTTGGTGGCGTCGACGGCCGGCGAGATCGCCCGGATGCCACACAGTGCCAGGCGGCGCTGCAGCCACCACGGCGATACCGCCGCCGGGTCGATACCGGTGACGCTGCGCAGCGCGAAGCGGCGCACCCCGGTGCCCGGCTGCACGCTCAGCGGCCAGGCCTCCCCCTCCGCGGGCAGCGCCGGTACCGCAGCCGGGTCGGCGAAGTCCAAGTCCAAGGCGCAGGCGATGTCACGCGCCAGCCCGCGCACCGACATGCAGTAGCCGCGGTCGGGGGTGATCGCTAGCTCATAGACCACATCGTCCAGACCCAGCACCTCATGAGCGTCGGCGCCAGGTTCGGCCGTGCCCGCCGGCAGCACCAGGATGCCGGAATGGTCGGTGCTCAGCCGGATTTCGGAAGCCGAGCAGATCATCCCGTCGGAGGTGCGGCCGTAGGTCTTGCGGGTGGCAATCGCGAAGTCACCAGGCAGCACCGCTCCCGGCAACGCCACCACCACCAGATCGCCGACGGCGAAATTGCTGGCACCGCAGACGATGTCGCGCGGCTCCGCTTCGCCGACGTCGACGCGGCAGGCCCGGATCGGCTTCTTGAATTCGGTGAGTTCCTCGATCTCGACGACGCGACCGACCTTGAACGGACCGGTGACCGGACCCAGGGTGTGCACGCCCTCGACCTCGTGGCCGATTCGCAGCAGCGCCTGCTCAAGTTCCTCGGCGGTAATGTCGAAGCCCGGCGCGCCGGCGATCAGCGTCTCACGCAACCAGCTGTAGGGGATGCGCATCAGGCACCCACCCCGAACGGCAGGGAGAACCGGACGTCGCCCTCGACCATGTCGCGCATGTCGGGAATACCGTTGCGGAACTGCAGGGTTCGTTCCAATCCCATACCGAACGCGAAGCCGGAGTATTCGGCCGGGTCGATGCCCACCGCGCGCAGCACGTTGGGGTGCACCATCCCGCAGCCGCCCCATTCCACCCAGCCGGGTCCGCCCTTCTTGCCCTCGAACCAGATGTCGACCTCGGCCGACGGCTCGGTGAACGGGAAGAAGTGCGGCCGGATACGGGTCTTGGCGGCCGGCCCGAACTCCGACTGAGCGAAGGCGTCCAGGGTGCCGCGCAGGTGCGCCATGGTCAGTCCACGGTCGACCGCCAGGCCTTCGACCTGGTGGAACACCGGGGTGTGGGTGGCGTCGAGTTCGTCGGTGCGGAAGGTGCGCCCGATCGAGACGACGTAGACGGGCAGTTCGCGGGCCAGCAGGGCGCGGATCTGCACCGGGGAGGTGTGGGTGCGCAGCAGTTGCCGCGATCCGGGCGGGGCGATGTGGAAGGTGTCCTGGTCGCTGCGCGCGGGGTGGTCGACCGGGAAGTTCAGTGCGTCGAAGTTGAAGTGTTCGGCTTCGACCTCGGGGCCCTCGGCCAGTTCCCAGCCCATCGCGACGAAGGTGTCGGCGACGTGTTCGGCCAGCATGGTGATGGGGTGCCGCGCGCCGACGGGCTTCCGGGCCGAGGGCAGGGTGACGTCGATGCTCTCGGCGGCCAGCACGGCAGCGTCGCGCTCGGCGCGCAGGGCCGCCAGGCGCTCGTCGTAGGCGCGCTGGGCGTCGGTGCGGGCGGCGTTGACACGCTTCCCCGCGTCGGCGCGCGCGGTCTTGTCCAGTTTGGCCAGCGCCTGGCGTGCCAGTGCCAGCGGCGCCTTGTCACCGAGGTGCTCGGTTTTGGCGTGGGCCAACGCATCCAGGTCGGCGGCCGCGGCAAAGGCGGCCTGCGCTGCCTGCAGCGCCGAGGTCAGGGTCGCGTCGGAGACGACGGACGGGTCGACTGGTTGTTCGCCCACGCGAGGAAACTCCCTCTACTGGCTGTGATTTTGGCTGAGACGCAAGCGTCGATCTTATCGACATGACGACGAAAGCCCCGCACGCGGTGGCCGGTGTGCGGGGCTTTCGTCGGATGGGTTAAGGCGCCTTGGGCTCGGCTCCAGCGCCGCCGGCGCCACCTTCGACACCGTTGGTGTCGGTAGGTGCGGCGGGCTTGGTGCCGGCCGCACCTGCCACGCTGCCCGCCTTACCGCCGGTGCCGCCGGTGCCGCCGGCACCGCCCTTGGTGTTTCCGAGGCCGTTGCCGCCGTCGCCACCCTTGCCGCCGTCGCCACCGTGGCCGGTAGTGGCGGAATCAGTGCTGCTGCCGCCGTTACCGCCCGCACCGCCGGCGCCGACTGTGACCGCCTGGCCGTTGGTCGGTGCGGTAGCACTGCCGTTGAGGCTGCCGCCGTTACCACCGGCGCCGCCCTTACCGCCGTCACCGCTGGTGCTGTTGCCGCCCGCGCCACCGGCGCCGCCGGCCTGTGCCCGCCAACTGCCGTTGCCGCTGTCGCCGCCCTTGCCGCCGTCGCCGCCATCTCCGGTGGTGCCGGTTCCGCCCGCTCCGCCGGCCCCGCCGGTGCCGCCGGAGCCGTACTTGCTTCCGCCGGTAATGCCGGCGGCGGCCGTACCGCCGTCACCGCCGTTGCCGCCGGCCTCACCGTTGCCACCGGCGCCGCCGGTGCCCCCGCTGCCGCCGAAGCCGAGGATCTGGCCCTTGCCGGCCAGGTTGCCGTTGGCGTCATTCCAGCCAGTGCTCTCGCTGCCGGTGCCACCGTTGCCGCCCTTGCCGCCGACACCGTCGGTGCTGGCCCCACCGGCCCCACCACTGCCACCGCTGCCGCCGGTGATGGTGCCCTGTCCACCAGCGCCACCGTTGCCGCCATTGCCGCCGTTGCCGCTGTCGGGGGCCGGAGCGTCATCGGTGCCGGCACTGACGGTTGCAGCGCCCCCGGCTCCACCGGCACCGCCCGCGCCGCCCCAGATGACAACAGTGCCGTCTTCGGGAGCTTCCTCGATCCCACCGCCGAGACCACCATTGCCGCCGGTGCCACCGGTACCGGTGGTTGCCGCACCACCAGCACCGCCGGCGCCACCAGCGCCGGAGACGCCGAGGATGGTGCCGGCCGCAAACTTGTTGGTGAATCCGTCGATGCCCCAGGTGCCGTCGGACGACCAGCCGGTAGCGACTGCGCCGGCACCACCGTCGCCGCCCTTACCGCCTCCGGTGGTGCCGGCACCGCCGGCACCACCCGCGCCACCGGTGCCGCCGTACTGAGTGCCGGAGCCGGCGGTGCCGCCCTTGCCCCCGTCGCCGCCGACGCCGTTGGTCGCGGCTCCGCCCTTTCCGCCCGCACCGCCGTTGCCGCCCTTGGTGGCGGTGGTGGTGTTGGTGAAGTCGGATTTAGTGCTGGACCCGTTGCCGCCGTTACCGCCGTCACCACCATCACCAGCGACCGTGCCGCCCGCACCGCCCTTGCCACCAACACCACCATTGCCGCCGGTGGTTGCGGTGCCGGTGGTGGCGTAGGCGTTTCCGCCCAAACCACCGGTGCCGCCATCGCCGTTGGTCCCGCCCGTGCCGCCGTCACCGCCGGTGCCACCGTTCAGGTGCAGAGAGTCGCCGGCCGCGCCGTTGCCGCCACTGCCGCCGTGGACATTGTTGGGGTCGTAGATCCCTTGGCCGTCCGCACCGGCGGTACCGGCTTCGCCGCCCGTGCCGCCAGTACCTGCGTCGCCCGCCGCGCCGGCCTTACCCACCGAGCCCACGCTGCCGACGTTGCCGCCAGTGCCACCGGACCCGTAGCCATACTGGCCCTTGGAATCCCACTCCCCGTTGGCCCCGTCACCACCGTTGCCCCCCGCACCCGCCTGGCCACCGTCACCGCCGTTGCCGCCGTTGCCGTTGGTGCCGGAGTCGGACCCGCCGCCGGCACCGCCGGCGCCACCGTTACCACCGTTGTAGCCGGCGCCGCCGTTACCGCCATTTCCGTTGCCGCTGGCGAAGTCGCCGTCAGCACCCGTCAGGCCGGTTCCGCCGTTACCCCCATCGCCACCATTGCCGCCCTGGCCTCCGGTGCCGGTACCGGCGCCCTTGCCGCCATTGCCACCTGTGCCGCCGTGACCGCCGTTGCTCGGGATTGAGCCGTTGCCGTCGGCGCCGTTGCCGCCGGTGCCACCGTCGCCACCGGCACCATTGCTCCCTGCGTAGGCGTTGCCGCCGTTGCCGCCGCTGCCGCCATCGCCGCCGTATTTACCGTCGCCACCGTTGCCGCCCTTGCCGCCGTCGTTGTGCAGCGCGGTACCGGCGGCACCGTTGCCGCCGTTACCACCCGAGCTGGCCTGGGAGGGGAAGATGCTGCCGTCTTCACCCTGAGCGCCGGTGGCGCCTGCATCGTCGCCCTCGCCGCCGCCGGCGCCGCCGGCCCCGCCGTTGCCGACCTCTTCGCCGTTTTGACCTGCCTGACCGCCATTGCCGCCGCTACCGTCGCCGCCGTTGTCCCAGGTGCCGTTCGCGCCGTTGCCGCCGTTTCCGCCCGCACCGACGGCCCCGCCGGCACCGCCCTGGCCACCAGCACCGTTAGCTCCGTCGGAGCCGGTGTCGCTCTGGGCCGCACCGGCTAGACCGCCCTTGCCGCCCACACCGCCGTCGAAGCCGTTGCCGCCTTGGCCACCATTGCCGCCGTTGTCGCCCGCAACGGTGGCGTCTTGACCGTTCGTGCCCTTAATGCCGTCGTGCCCGGCTCCACCGGCACCACCGACACCGCCATTGCCGCCGTTACCCGCTTCGGTACCGCCCTTGCCGCCGTTGCCGCCGACACCGCCCGTCCCGCCGACAGCCGCGCTGCCGCCGTTCATGTCGTTACCGGCCGTACCGCTGATCCCGCCGGCACCGCCGGTACCACCCGAGCCGCCGTTGCCGATCTTGCCGCCGTCACCACCGGTCCCACCGTTGCCACCGGTACCAGCATCGTGGGTGGCATCACCGGCACCACCTGCGCCACCGGTACCACCAGCGCCGCCGTTACCGGTGTCGCCGCCGACGCCACCGTTACCGCCGAGACCACCATTGCCGGCGGCATTGCCGCCCTCGGCGTCGGCGCCGGCGCCACCGGTGCCACCCCTACCGCCGTTGCCGTTGATCGTGCTGGCCGCGCCGTCCGCGCCCTTGACACCGAGCGTGCCGCCGGCACCGCCGGTGCCGCCTACACCACCGACGCCACCATTACCGCCGTTGCCGCCGGTACCGCCGTTGAGCCCAGTGGGGTTGTCCTCACCCGCTGCGCCGGTGCCGCCCTGGCCGCCTTCGCCGCCGGCGCCGCCCTTGCCGCCCGCACCGCCGGTGCCGAACAGGGAGCCGCTCGCAGCACCGCCGTTGCCGCCCTTGCCGCCCGCGGCGCCATCGTTACCGGTACCACCAATACCGGTGCCGCTATCAGCCCACGTGCCAATGATGCCGGTCGCGCCGGTCGCGCCCACACCACCGTCGCCACCCGCGCCGCCGATCCCGAAGAGCCAGCCCATCGCGGCGCCACCATTGCCGCCGTCACCCCCGTCACCGCCGGCGCCACCCGCGCCGCCGATGCCCATGATCGAGCCGCCGAGGCCGCCCGCGCCGCCGTCGCCGCCCACAGCACCCGCGCCACCGGCGCCGCCGTTGCCGAACCAGCCGGCGTTACCACCCATGCCGCCGCCGATCGAAGCGTCGGCGTCCTCGTCAGCGCCCGCGGAGTAACCGGCCCCGCCGTCACCGAACCACAGCCCGCCGTCGCCGCCATTGATGTGGTCCGCCGTGCCGTCGGCGCCGTCGCCCAGATAGATCTGGCCTTCGGGCGCCCAGCTGTTGACCATGTTCACGATCCAGGCGTTGGCCGAGTTGTCGATCCACGACTCCATGGCCGAGTGGAACGGCTGGTAGAACAGCGTGTTGAACAGCGCCGAGACGTCGAACGCACTGGTGTCGGCGGCGCTGCCCGGGTCCGAGCTGAACCACGAACTGATGTCCCAGGCGTTGCTGTCCCAGCCGCTCGACGAGTCTGAGACGGGGGTGAACAGGTTGTCCAACCAGTCGAAGTCCCAGTCGGCGCGCGCCGTGGGAGCCGCCGCCAACGGGGCCATGCCGAACGTCAGGAACGCCGCCGCCGTGCCACCGGCGCCCACCAGCCGATTCGTCTTACGGCCGTTGTTCCGACGCTGCTGCCGACCTGACATGATTCCCCGCTTCTGCGTTAAGACGACCTGTGTAAACCGGTCAAATAGTTACGTTGCTCACCGCAGGGTATTCCAAGGAACGGGCTTCATCCACTCGTGCGCAGCAATCTGACCGGCCCGCAAGCCAGTTAACGACGCGCAATCAGTCGGTGTCCGAAGGGCTCTGGCGAACTACCTTCAGGCGGTACATCGTCAGATCCGCCGGGACGCCGCTGGTCTTGGCGGCGAGCACCTGACGGCGCGCCCGCTTGGCTACCACGCCCAGCTCATCAAGGGCGGCCGGATCGATACGTTCCAAGGTCGGCCCGGAAACCACGATCCCGCCCTTGGCGGCGCGTTCCATGACCCGGGCGGCGATGTTGACGTCCACGCCCAGCCAGTCGTCGGCCAACCGCTGCGGCCGGCCGGTGTGGATGCCGACCCGCATCCGCGGCGTGTGCCCGTTGACCTCTACCTCGCGGATGGCCTCTTGTGCCTCCAGGACCGCGGCGACGGCGACCAGCGGATCCCGGAACACGGCCATCAGCCCGTCGCCCATCCGTTTGACGATGCGTCCACCCGCATCCAGCAGCGGCGGCTCAATCGCGCGCGACACCCGCCGCAGCAGCGTCAGGGTGGCGTCGTCGCCGGACTGCAGCGACCACGTTGAGAAACCGACCAGGTCGGTGAAGACCAGCGTCGCCTCAGCATTGCCCGGCACCCGCGACATCCGTTGGGTCAGGGCCTGCCAGACCTGCAACGCGCCCAGGCTGACTTCACGGGAGGCCGCCGAGCGATCTCCCATCAGGCGATCGGCCGCCCGCGCGGCGGCCTGCGGTCCCCCGTCTCCGGCGGTGGACAGCGGATCACCGAACTCCGGGTCCCCGGGCAGCACCCGTCGCACCCGCCGGACCAGGTCAACGATCCGGACGTCGTTGGTGGTGCGGTTCAGCCAGGCCGCGGCCTCATCCAGGGAGAACGTTGGGCGGCGGTTGGGGCTGGGCTGGTCGGGCATCTCCACCGCCTCCCCGAGCCCATCAGCCTGCCGAGGGGCCGGCTCGAGGTCCATGTGACTCAGGGTAGGTGGCGCTCACGGAGACCGGCAACGACCCCGACAGTGGCACACGCCACGATCGGCGGTTTTCATGCGACGCGCCACAACGAATGTAGACAACGGCCGTTGTCACAATTATCGTAGTTTCAGGTTTCAAGACAGGAGACGTGATGACCGTTACGCCGACCGCGTCCGTTGAGCAGGCTTCCCCGCCCGCCGACGAAGGTGCCCAGAGCGTTGCCAAAACCGCTCCCAAACCCGCTCCCGCGGTGGAGCCGTTGAACTCCGATTCGCTGACCTGGAAGTACTTCGGCGACCTGCGCACCGGCATCATGGGCGTCTGGATCGGCGCCATCGAGAACATGTACCCCGGCCTGGGCGCCGGCGTGACCGAGCACTCCAGCATCTTGAGTGAGCCGATGCAGCGGGTGACGCGGTCGGTGTACCCGATCATGGGCGTGGTCTATGACGGCATCCGGGCACAGCACACCGGCGCATCGATCCGCGACTACCACCGCGACATCAAGGGGGTCGACGAGAAGGGCCGGCGCTATCACGCGCTGGACCCCGACACCTTCTACTGGGCGCACGCCACGTTCTTCATGTTGATCATCAAACTCGCCGAGTACTTCGACGGCGGGCTCACCTTGGCCGAGAAGCGCCAGCTCTTCGACGAGCACGTGCAGTGGTACCAGATGTACGGCATGAGCATGCGGCCCGTCCCGAAGTCCTGGGAAGAGTTCTGCGAGTACTGGAACCGGGTCTGCGAGGACGAGCTGGAGCTGACACCGGCCGCCATCGACATCTTGAACATCCGCATCCCGAAGCCGTGGTTCGTCCCGATGCCCGACGCGGTGTGGCACCAGATGTTCAAACCGGCGCTGGCGGCCCAGCGCTGGGTGGCGGCAGGGTTGTTCGAGCCGGTGGTGCGGGAAAAGGCCGGTCTGCGCTGGTCAGAGAGCGACGAGGTGCTGCTGCGGCTGCTGGGCAAGGTCAGCCACGTGGCATTCAGCTTCGTGCCCGACGAGATCCGGCTGCACCCGCGCGCGCTGGCCGGATACCGACGCGAGCAGGGCAAGATCCCCAGCGACACACCGCCCATCGAAGCCCCGTGGTTCAGCGGACCGCCAAAAGACCGGCGCCGCAGCGGGATGCACTACGTCCCGCCGGTCAGCCGGGGCATGAAACTGGTGGAGCGCGCCGGGGCGCTGATGCACAGCACCTTCTCGCTGGCCGCCGGCAGCGGCCTGACCCCGCGACCGCCACGCCGCAAGCCCAAGGCCGCCTAACCCCGGCGCTGGGCTCGCGCGCTTTGGTAGAGGCAGATCGCTGCTGCCGCAGCAACATTGAGGCTCTCAGCCCCGCCTGCCATCGGAATGCGCACCCGGTGGTCGGCGGCGGCTGCGGCCTCGGCCGGCAGACCCTGGGCTTCCGGGCCGAATAGCCACGCAGTCGGCGCGGTCAGCACCGGATCAGCGTCGTCGAGGCTCAGCTCCCCGTCCAGTGCCGTCGCCAGCACCTGCAAACCCGCCTCCCCCAACGCGGCGAGCACGGCGTGGGTGTCAGCGGCCACGACCACCGGGACGTGGAAGATGCTGCCCGCAGAGGAGCGCAGACACTTGCCGTTGTAGGGATCAACGCTGTTGCCGGTCAGCACCACCAGATCGGCGCCGGTGGCGTCGGCGATACGGATCAGAGTCCCGGCGTTACCGGGCTCGCCGATGCCCACCGCCACGGCCACCAGCTGCGGATGCTCGGCCAGTGATGCGTGCAGATCCGCTTCGGCCTGCGCGCACACCGCGACCAATCCGGCCGGAGTGACGGTGTCCGACAACGCTTTAGCCGCGCGGTCGGTGACCAGCTGGACCGGTACCTGCGAGCAAGCCAGCAGGTCGTGGTGACGCTGCGCCGCCGACTCGGTGGCGAAGACCTCGAGGACCAGGCCGCGAGCGATGGCGGCCTCGATCAGATTGGGCCCCTCGGCCAGGAAGCGCTGTTCGCGCTTCCTGGCCACGTGCCGATGCAGCTTGACCGCCGCGACCACCCGGGCCGAACGTTCGGTCAGCATCGGCTCGGTTCGGGTCAGGCAGCCTCGCCGGAGGGCGCGTTGACATCCTCGGGCAGCGCGGCCCGGGCGACCTCGACCAGCGCGGTGAAGGCAGCCGCGTCGCTGACGGCGATCTCGGCCAGGTTCTTGCGGTCCACCTCGACACCGGCGGCCTTGAGGCCCTGGATCAGCCGGTTGTAGGTGATGTCGTTGGCGCGGGCCGCGGCGTTGATGCGCGAGATCCACAGCTTGCGGAACTCACCCTTGCGGGCGCGACGGTCGCGGTAGGCGTAGGTCATTGAGTGGAGCTGCTGCTCCTTGGCCTTGCGGTACAGCCGCGACCGCTGGCCACGGTAACCCTTCGAAGCCTTCAGGACTGTACGGCGCTTCTTCTGGGCGTTGACTGCGCGCTTCACGCGTGCCATGGGGTGTTCCTACTCTCGTTGGGGCGTAAGGGGGTTGCGTTGCAAAAGCGGCAATTAGCCGTTCAGCATCGCGTTGACGCGCTTGGTGTCGTTGGCAGACACCGCGGTGCGGCCGGCCAGCCGACGGGTGCGGGTGCTCGGCTTGTGCTCGAGCAGGTGGCGGGCGTTGGCCTTCTGCCGGACGATCTTGCCGGTTCCGGTGCGACGGAATCGCTTCGAAGCGCCGCTGTGGGTTTTCGCCTTGGGCATGTTTCCTCAGTTCTGCTGTCGGGTTTTCAGTTCTCGGGCTGCTGCTCGGCCGCGTCCGCCGCGGGGGCGGGGGCGGGGGCGGGGGGCTTGGCGCCCGCGCCGGCGTCTTCTGCTGCCTTGGCACGGGTTTTCGCGCCGCGGTGCGGTGCCAGCACCATCGTCATGTTGCGTCCGTCTTGCTTGGCGGAGGTCTCGACGAAGCCGTACTCGGCCACGTCGGCGCCCAGCCGCTGCAGCAGGCGGTAGCCGAGTTCGGGCCGGGACTGCTCACGGCCGCGGAACATGATCGTCACCTTGACCTTGGCCCCGGCTTCGAGGAAGCGGACCACGTGGCCCTTCTTCGTCGCATAGTCGTGGTCGTCGATCTTGGGACGCAGCTTCTGTTCCTTGACGACGGTCTGCTGCTGGTTCTTGCGAGACTCGCGCTCCTTCTGAGCCGCCTCGTACTTGTACTTGCCGTAGTCCATGATCTTGCAGACCGGCGGTTTGGCGGTCGGTGCGACTTCGACAAGATCAAGATCGGCATCCGCGGCGACGCGAAGCGCATCTTCGATGCGCACAATGCCTACCTGCTCCCCGCCCGGGCCGATCAAACGAACCTCAGGTACACGAATGCGCTCGTTGACGCGGATCTCAGTGCTGATGGGACCTCCTTGGGTAGTCTTCGGTCGCGGCCGCCGCAGTGCTCGTCCGGACGCAGCGGCGCTGACCCCACCCACCAGCAAAAAAGCCCTGCACGAAGCAGGGCCCATACCGACCGATCACGGCCTGAACAACATCAAGCCGCCTGCGCACCGCGCAGAGCAGGCGGTTTACACCGCCTGCGACCGGACCACTGAGCCCAAGGATTGCTCCTCGGCTAGTGGTGGGAGGGAACTCCACTTGCTGTCCTGGCGTACGCCGGGACGGTCGCGAAAGCGAGTCTAGCAGCAGTTCAGCGCTGCTTCCTCCCGGCGATCGCGACCACCGGCGATTCCTCACATATTTTTCGCGGCTTTTCTGCTTATTCTCGCGGGCTATGACGTTGACTGTGCCGTCCGCGCCGCGCTCACGCAGCCGCTCGACGACCCGGTTCCACTGGGTGCCCGCGGCAGCCGCCTGGGCCGTCGGCATCGCCGCCACGTTGTCGCTGCTGGCGAGCATGTCAC
Source organism: Mycolicibacter heraklionensis (assembly GCF_019645815.1). Classification (NCBI taxonomy): domain Bacteria; kingdom Bacillati; phylum Actinomycetota; class Actinomycetes; order Mycobacteriales; family Mycobacteriaceae; genus Mycobacterium; species Mycobacterium heraklionense. Next base: position 2,202,017 of record NZ_CP080997.1, on the reverse strand, counting down.
CGGTGATCCGCTGGGTGATCCGGGTGCCGCGTGAGTTCATCGACAAATATCTGTTCAACTTTCCCGACACCAGCCTGGCCTGGGCATTCGTGCTGGCCTTGCTGGCCGCCGCACTCAATGCGCACAAACGCATCGCCTGGTGGTTGCTGATCGCCAACCTGGTGGTCGCCGGCGGGTGGAACGTCAGCCGGCTGGTGTCGGACACCTCCGACCGGTTCCAGGTCGTCAGCGGCGTCGCGGGCCTGGTGCTGCACGTGGTCGCGATCGTGGTGCTGGTGGCAGCCCGCGATGAGTTCTGGGCCAAAGTACGGCGCGGTGCGCTGCTCAAGTCCGCCGCGGCACTGGTCGCCGGCTGGACGGTGGCGATCCTGCTGTGCTGGGGGCTCATCGAGCTGTTCCCCGGCACGGTGACGCGTCCGTTGCGGCTGCCCTATGTGGTGAACCGGGTGGTCGGCTTCGGGCTGCTCGAACCGGACTTCTTCCCCGGAAAACCGGATTTCGGGCTCAAGGCCCTCTGCGGGCTGCTCGGGGCGCTGGCCCTGATCATCGCGGCCATCGTGTTGTTCCTGTCCCAGCGGGCCGACAACGCCCTGACCGGCCAGGACGAGTCGGCGATCCGCGGGCTGCTCGAGCAGTACGGCCAGAACGACTCGCTGGGCTACTTCGCCACCCGCCGCGACAAGTCGGTGGTGTTCGCCCCCAGCGGGCGCGCCGCCATCACCTACCGGGTCGAGGTGGGTGTCTGCCTGGCCAGCGGCGACCCGGTGGGCGATCCGAAGGCATGGCCGCAGGCCATCAACACCTGGTTGCGGGTCTGCAAGGACTACGGCTGGGCGCCCGGGGTGATGGGTGCCAGCTTCGCCGGTGCGCAGGCTTTCCGCGACGCCGGCCTGAGCGCCCTGGAACTGGGCGACGAGGCGATCCTGCGACCCTCGGAGTTCAAACTGTCCGGGCCGGACATGCGCGGGGTCCGCCAGGCGGTCACCCGGGCCCGTCGCTCGGGCCTGACCGTGCGGATGCGCCGGCACGGTGAGATCGGCGCCGACGAAATGGCGCGGGTCATCGAACACGCCGACGCCTGGCGCGACACCGAATCCGAGCGCGGGTTCTCCATGGCTCTAGGCCGCCTCGGCGACCCGGCCGACGCCGACTGCCTGCTGGTCGAGGCGGTACGCGGCGATCCGCAAACCGGCGAAGTGGTGGCGATGCTGTCGCTGGTGCCGTGGGGGCACAGCGGGGTTTCGCTGGATCTGATGCGCCGCTCACCGCAATCCCCCAACGGCACCATCGAACTGATGGTCAGTGAACTGGCGTTGCAGGCCGCCACCATCGGCGTCAGCCGGATCTCGTTGAACTTCGCGATGTTCCGGGCTGCCTTCGAACAGGGCGCGCAGCTGGGCGCCGGTCCGGTGCTGCGACTGTGGCGCCGGCTGCTGATGTTCTTCTCCCGCTGGTGGCAGCTGGAGACGCTGTACCGCTCGAACATGAAATATCGGCCGGAGTGGGTGCCGCGCTACGCCTGCTACGAGGACGCCCGGTTGATCCCCCGCGTCGGCGTGGCCTCGGTGATCGCCGAAGGCTTTCTGGTGCTGCCCTTCTCACGGCGCAACGAGCAGCACACCGGACACCACTCGGCCGTACCGGCCACGGTGGCCGCCACCGGGCGGCTGCACAACGACGGGACCGCACCCGACGACGTGCACGGCAGTGCTGCCGGCGAGTTCGGCGAGCCCGCTGAGCCGCTCCCCCGGCTGCCCGAACAGGTCCGGGTCCGGATGGCCAAGTTGAAGTCCTTGCAGGACAGCGGCGTCGACGCCTACCCGGTGGGGTCCCCGCCCAGCCACAGCGTTGCCCAAGCTCTGGCGAGCAGTGGCGACGAGACCGTGTCGGTGGCCGGCCGGGTGCTGCGGATGCGCGACTACGGCGGCGTGCTCTTCGCCCAGCTGCGTGACTGGTCGGGTGAGGTGCAGTTGCTGCTCGACAATTCGGTTTTGGCCGAGGTCAGCCATGCACGGGCCGCGGACTTCAGCGCGGGTGTCGATCTCGGCGACCTGGTCCAGGCGACCGGCCGAATGGGCCACAGCCGCAACGGAACACCGTCGCTGCTGGTGCAGCACTGGCGGCTGGTCGGCAAATGCCTGCGCCCGCTGCCCGACAAGTGGAAAGGGCTGACCGACCCCGAGGCCCGGTTGCGGACCCGCTACGTGGACCTGGCGATCAACACGCAGGCGCGCGAGCTGATCGCAGCCCGCAGCAATGTGCTGCGTTCCATCCGGGACACCTTGTTCGCCAAGGGATTTCTGGAGGTCGAGACCCCGATCCTGCAGCAGCTGCACGGCGGGGCCAACGCGCGCCCGTTCGTCACCCACATCAACGCCTACGACCTCGACCTGTATCTGCGGATCGCCCCGGAGCTCTACCTCAAGCGGTTGTGCGTGGGCGGGGTGGAGCGGGTGTTCGAGCTGGGCCGAGCATTTCGCAACGAGGGCGTCGATTACAGCCACAACCCGGAGTTCACCCTGCTCGAGGCCTACCAGGCCCACGGCGACTACCTGGCCTGGATCGACGGAGCACACGAGCTGATCCAGAACGCCGCGGTGGCGGCCAACGGTGCGCCGGTGGTGCTGCGCCCGGGCGCAGACGACAAGCTGGAACCGGTCGACATCTCCGGGCAGTGGCGGGTGCGCAGCGTGCACGACGCGGTGTCCGACGCGCTCGGCGAGCAGATCGACGCCGGCACCGACCTGGCCACGCTGCGCCGATTGTCCGACCGCGCCGGTGTCCACTACCTGCGGCAGTGGGATGCCGGAGCGGTGGTGCTCGAACTCTACGAGCACCTGGTCGAGGCCCGCACCGAGAAGCCGACGTTCTACACCGACTTCCCCACTTCGGTGTCGCCGCTGACCCGGCCGCACCGCAGCAAGCCGGGCGTGGCCGAGCGGTGGGACCTGGTGGCGTGGGGTGTGGAGCTGGGCACCGCCTACAGCGAACTCACCGATCCGGTGGAGCAGCGCCGCCGGCTGCACCAGCAGTCGCTGCTGGCCGCCGGCGGCGACCCCGAGGCGATGGAACTCGACGAGGACTTCTTGGCGGCCATGGAGTACGCGATGCCGCCGACCGGCGGGCTGGGCATGGGCGTGGACCGCCTCGTCATGCTCATCACCGGCCACAGCATCCGGGACACCCTGCCGTTTCCGCTGGCCAAACCCCGCTGACCGGCGTTCCGGTCCATCATGGAGGGGTGATCCTGGCGAGTGGCGCACACACCTCGCTGATGCATGGCTGGATCCCGGTCACGGTGCAGGCGGCGGCGGTGTTGTCGCTGATTGTGGCCGTGGGCTGGCGGTCGCGGCGCTGGCTGGGGCGGCTTCCGCTGATCGGCGGCGTGGGGCTCGCCGCGGCGGCGTGCGCGTATTGGTTTGTCGCCGACGACGGTCTGTCCGGGCAGCCGCCGCCGCTAACCCTGTGGCTGTGGATCGCGCTGACCGGCGCCGCCGCGGCGCTGCTGGTCCTGGGCTGGGCAGGTGCGGCCTGGTGGCGCCGCGGCATATCCCTGCTGGCGGTGCCGCTGTGTCTGGCCAGCACGGGATTGACGCTCAACGCCTGGGTTGGCTACTTCCCGACTGCGCAGAGCGCCTGGGATCAGCTGACGTCCGGCCCACTGCCGGATCAGAGCGACATGGCCACGGTGAACGCGCTAGCCGGCTCGGGCACACTGCCCGAGCGCGGCCATGTGCTGCAGGTGACGATTCCCGCGGACGCCTCGCATTTCAAGCATCGCGGTGAGCTGGTGTACCTGCCGCCGGTGTGGTTCGCCCAGAGTCCGCCGCCGGCGCTGCCGGCCGTGATGATGATCGGCGGCGAGTTCAACACGCCCGCCGACTGGCTGCGCTCCGGGGGCGCGATCAAGGCCGTCGACGACTTCGCGGCAGCACACCACGGCAACGCACCGGTGCTGGTATTCGTCGATTCGGGCGGCTCCTTCAACAACGACACCGAATGCGTCAACGGCCCACGCGGTAACGCCGCCGACCATCTGACCGAAGACGTGGTGCCGTACGTGATCTCGCGCTTCGGCGTCAGCCCCGAACCGTCGCACTGGGGGGTGGTCGGCTGGTCCATGGGCGGCACCTGCGCGGTCGACCTGACCACGATGCATCCCGACAAGTTCAACGCCTTTGTCGACATCGCCGGCGACCTCAGCCCCAACGCGGGAACCCGCTCCCAGACCATCAACCGGCTGTTCGGCGGCAGCGTCGATGCCTGGGCGGCGTTCGACCCTTCGACGGTGATCGCCAAGCACGGCCGATATTCCGGGGTTTCGGGATGGTTCGCGGTCAACGGCAGCGCCAGCACGTCCGACACCGGCGGCCAGCTCGCCGCCGCGAAGTCGCTGTGCACGCTGGGCCAGGTCAATGGCATCGACTGCGCCGTGATCACCGAACCGGGCCAGCATGACTGGCCGTTCGCCGGGCGGGTGTTCACCCACGCGCTGCCGTGGCTGGCCGCCCGGCTGAACACCCCGGGCGTGCAACCGGTTCCGTTCCCGGACGCGTCGCGTGACGCGGCTCGCCACCTTACCCAGACAGGCCGGTGATCCGCCCGATGCCGACCATCACCCGCATCCGCCGCGCGATGTTCGCCCGGCACGCCAACCCGTGGAGCGCCTGGACCCGCTGGGCGACGACGCCGCTGATCCTGGTCCCGGTGTGGCGACGGTCATGGCGGGATGCGGCGTGGGTGTCGGTGTGGTTCGCGCTGAACCCGATGATCTTCCCGGCGCCGGCCGATCAAGCGGCGTGGTCGACCCGCGCGATGCTCGGCGAGGAACAGTGGATCATCGCCCGGCCGCGAGACGCCGCACTGCTGGTGAATCTGGCCGGCGGCGCGGCGACCGCGGCGGCGCTGCTCTACGCCCGACGGCGACGGCTCGGGCCGACGGTGATCGCGACGGTGGTGGCGATGGCGCTGACCATGGGCTACTGGGCATTGATGGTCCGCTACTTCGATCGCCGGCGGTAACGTGACGACCATGGGTGACGATCCGAGCGACCCGCAGCCCGACACCGGATACGACGGCTCCGGCGTGCCGACCTTCGAATCGGTGCGCGACAAGATCGAGCGCCGCTTTGAGACCTCGATCGGCGCTCAGGAGCTGGATGCCGAGACCCCGGAAGGCCGCACCGTCGAGAAGCAGTTCGAGGACCGCCAGCGCGCGGCCGCCGACCGGTTGGAGCAGATCCGCAAGTCCATGCGCGAGGGTGAGCACTGACCGGTGCGGACCTTTACCGTCGCCGAGCGGCGAAACCGTTTGGCGCGCCGGCATTTTCTGGCACCCGATACCGCAGCTGAGTCGATAGCCACGATCACGGCAACACTGGTCGGGCTGCACGCCACCGATCCCGCTACCCCGTACCTGTCGCTGTGGGCGCGGCATTCCCCATTCGCCGTGACCGACCTGGACGACGCCTTTTATGAAAAGCGTTCACTGGTCAAGCATCTGGCGATGCGCCGCACACTGTGGGTTTTCGATCCCGCCGACCTGCCCGCCGTGCAGGCCGCGGCCAGCGACCGGGTGGCCGACACCGAACGGCGGCGGCTGATCGCCGATGTGGCCAAAGCGGGTGTGGCCGATGACGGCGAAGAATGGCTGGCCCGGGCCGCCGCCGCGGTGCTACGGCACCTCGATGAGCATGGCCCGGCGAGCAGCATCGCGCTGCGCGCGGCCCTGCCCGAACTGGCCGGTACCTACGATCCCGCGCCCGGTAAGTCCTACGGCGGCCAGACCCATCTGGCGCCGCGCGCACTGACCGTGCTGGGCGCGCAGGGCCACATCGTGCGGGGGCCCAACGACGGAGGCTGGACCTCGTCGCGACCACAGTGGGCGATCGCGGCGAGCTGGCTCGGTGATCCCGCTGCCCCGATGACCGCCGAGCCGGCGCAGACCCAGCTGATCCGCACCTGGCTGCGAGCGTTCGGCCCGGCCACCGCCGACGACATCAAGTGGTGGTTCGGCACCACCAAGACCGTGGTCCGCAGGGCGTTGAGCGAGATCGGCGCGGTGGACGTCGACCTGCACGGCACGCCGGGGTATGCGCTGGCCGACGACCTGGAGCCCGAGCCCGAGCCTGAGCCGTGGGGTGCGCTGCTGCCGGGGCTCGACGTCACCACGATGGGCTGGTATCACCGCGACTGGTACCTCGGCGAGCACCGCGGCCAGCTCTTCGACAACAACGGCAACGCCGGCCCCACGGTGTGGTGGAACGGGCGGATCGTCGGCGGCTGGTATCAGAATGCGGCTGCCGAGGTGCAACTGCAGCTGCTCGAGGACCCGGGCAGCGCGGCCCGCTCTGCGCTGGAGAAGCGGGCGCAGGAGCTCACCGCGTGGCTGGACGGGGTGCGGGTGCCGCCGCGGTTCCCGTCGCCGCTGGTGAAGGCGGCGCGGTGATATATGGTACTGGTACCATAACCATATGGCACTGAAAAAGACGACGGTGATGGTCGACGAGGACGACTTGGCGGTGATCAAAGAGGCTGCCGCGAGGAACGGACGACCCGAGTCCGAGTACTTTCGCGAAGCCTTCCACCTCGCCGCCCTAAGGGCCCGTCGCTGGTCTGAAGACTGGGACATTCCCGTGCTGAGCTTCGGGCATCCGGTGACAGCTGACGAGATCCATCAGGTGGTCGCGGAAGCTTCCGCAGACAGCGCGGGATGATCGTCGTCGCTGACACATCCGGATTGGTGGCCGCGTTCAACTCCGCCGACCCGGAGCATCTGGCCGCGCGGAAGGCGCTGGTCGACGCGGCACTCACCGTCGTCTCCCCGCTCGTCCTGCTGGAGATCGAACACGTCACCACCCGAAATGTCGGCAGGCAGGCGGCCCTGGCAATCAACGATTGGCTACTCGCGCAGGAGCGTACCGGCCGCGTCACCATCGCCACCGTTACGGCCTCCACATTGCGGACCGCTCGTACCGTGCAAAACCGTTACGCGGCACTGCGACTCGACCTCACCGATGCGATCTCCGTCGCGATGGCCGAACAGTATGAAACGGACGCGGTGCTCACGCTCGACCGTCGCGACTTCCGTGCCATCACGCCCCTGAACAACGTTCCGGCATTCCGGTTGCTGCCCGATGACGGTTAAGCGCTGGCCTTGCGGCGGCGCTTGGCGGCTTTGGCCGGCTTCGCCGGCGCGCCCAGTATTTCGGCGAGGAACTTGCCGGTGTAGCTCTCCGGAACCGCCACCACGTCCTCGGGTGTGCCGGTGGCCACCACCGTCCCACCGCCCGCGCCGCCTTCGGGCCCCATGTCGATGATCCAGTCGGCGGTCTTGATCACGTCCAGGTTGTGCTCGATGACGATCACGGTGTTGCCCTTGTCGACCAGGCCGTTGATGACGCCCAGCAGTTTGGCGATGTCCTCGAAATGCAGGCCGGTGGTGGGCTCGTCGAGGATGTAGACCGTCCGCCCGGTGGAACGCTTCTGCAGCTCGGAGGCCAGCTTCACCCGCTGTGCCTCTCCCCCGGACAGCGTCGGCGCCGGCTGGCCCAGCCGCACATATCCGAGCCCGACGTCGACCAGGGTGCGCAGGTAGCGATGGATGCCGGTGATCGGCGCGAAGAACTCCGCCGCCTCCTCGATGGACATGTCGAGCACCTCGGCGATGGTCTTGCCCTTGTAGTGCACCTCCAGGGTCTCCCGGTTGTAGCGGGCGCCGTGGCAGACCTCGCAGGGCACGTAGACGTCGGGCAGGAAGTTCATCTCGATCTTGATGGTGCCGTCACCGGTGCACGCCTCGCAGCGGCCGCCCTTGACGTTGAACGAGAACCGGCCGGGCTGATAACCGCGGACCTTGGCCTCGGTGGTGGCGGCGAACAGGGTGCGGATCTTGTCGAACACCCCGGTGTAGGTGGCCGGGTTGGAGCGCGGCGTACGCCCGATCGGTGACTGGTCCACCCGCACCAGCTTGTCCAGGTGATCGAGTCCGGTGATCCGGGTGTGCCGGCCGGGCACCAGCCGGGCGCCGTTGAGCTTGTTGGCCAGCACCGTCGCCAGGATGTCGTTGACCAGGGTCGACTTGCCCGAGCCGGAGACCCCGGTGACCGCGGTGAGCACGCCGAGCGGAAACGCCACGTCCACACCGGACAGGTTGTGCTCGCGCGCCCCGACCACTCCGAGTTGGCGCTTGGCGTCCACCGGCCGGCGGATCTCTGGCACCGCAATGCTTTTCGCGCCGGACAGGTAGGCGCCGGTGATCGAGTCGGCGTTGGCCAGCAGCTCGCTGTAGGGGCCGCTGTGCACGATCTTGCCGCCGTGCTCGCCGGCCGCCGGGCCGATGTCGACGATCCAGTCGGCGTGCGCGATGGTGTCCAGGTCATGCTCGACGACGATCAGGGTGTTGCCCAGATCGCGCAGCCGCACCAGGGTTTCGATCAGCCGCCGGTTGTCGCGCTGATGCAGCCCGATCGACGGCTCGTCGAGCACGTAGAGCACCCCGACCAGGCCCGAACCGATCTGGGTGGCCAGCCGAATGCGTTGCGCCTCGCCACCGGACAGGGTTCCGGCGGCGCGGGACAGCGTCAGGTACTCCAGGCCGACGTCGAGCAGGAAGCTCAGCCGGGACTGGATCTCCTTGAGCACCTGCCCGGCGATGGCCTGCTCGCGGGGACCCAGGGTCAGCGCGTTGAGGAAGTCCGAGCAGTCCGCGATCGACAGCTCACTCACCTGCGCAATGGATTTGCTGCCGTAGTCGCCCGCGGCGAGCGTCACTGCGAGGATCTCCGGCTTGAGTCGGGTGCCGGCGCATTCCGGGCACGGCACGTCACGCATGAACCCGGCGTAGCGTTCCTTCATCTGCTCGGATTCGGTCTGCTCCATCTTGCGCTGCAGGAACGCCATCACACCTTCGAAATCGGTGTAGTAGGAGCGGGTGCGGCCATAGCGGTTGCGGTAGCGCACGTGCACCTGCTCGTCGGAGCCCTCCAGGATCGCCTTGCGGGCCTTGGCCGGCAGTTTGCGCCACGGGGTGTCGACGTCGAAGCCCATCGCCTCACCGAGGCTGGCCATCATCCGGGTGAAGTACTCACTGGTGGGGCCCATCGACCACGGCACCACCGCGCCCTCGGCCAGGGTGCGGTCCGGGTCGGGCACCACCAGGTCGGCGTCGACCTCCTTGCGGATGCCCAGGCCCGCGCACTCCGGGCAGGCCCCGTAGGGCGAGTTGAACGAGAACGACCGCGGCTCCAGGTCGTCGACCGACAGCGCGTGGCCGTTGGGGCAGGCCAGCTTCTCGGAGAACCGCTGCTCGCGGTGCGGGTGGTCGTCTTCCCGGTCGACGAACTCCAGCACCACGATGCCGTCGGCGAGGCCCAGCGCGGTCTCCACCGAGTCGGTGAGCCGCTGCTTGGCCGACTCCTTAACTGTGAGGCGGTCCACGACCACCTCGATGTCGTGCTTCTCCTGCTTCTTGAGCTTGGGTGGATCGGTCAGCGAATGCACCACGCCGTCCACCCGCACCCGGCTGTAGCCCTGGGAGTTCAGCTTCTCGAAGAGGTCGGCGAACTCCCCCTTGCGGGTGCGCACCACCGGCGCCAGCACCTGGAACCGCAGACCCTCGTCCATGGCCAGCACCTGGTCGACGATCTGCTGCGGGGTCTGGCGGGCGATCCGCTCGCCACAGACCGGGCAGTGCGGGGTCCCGGCCCGCGCGTAGAGCAGCCGCAGGTAGTCATAGACCTCGGTGATGGTGCCGACCGTCGAGCGCGGGTTGCGGTTGGTGGACTTCTGGTCGATGGACACCGCCGGCGACAGGCCCTCGATGAAGTCGACATCGGGCTTGTCCATCTGGCCCAGGAACTGGCGGGCGTAGGCCGACAGGGATTCGACGTAGCGGCGCTGGCCCTCGGCGAAGATGGTGTCGAAGGCCAGCGAGGATTTACCCGAACCGGACAACCCGGTGAACACGATCAGCGCGTCGCGCGGCAGATCCAGGTCCACACTGCGCAGGTTGTGTTCACGCGCACCCTTGACGATCAGCCGGTCAGCCACGGGTCCATGCTAGGTGGCGCTACCGACAACCAGCTCAGGGCCAGTACCGTGGCGGACATGACCTCCAAGATCGCGGTTGACGACAACTACACCGGACACGTCGAACCCGGTACCGCGGCGAGGCGCACCCTGCCCGGGGCCACGATCATCAAGGCCTCGGTGGGGCCGATGGACAACAACGCCTACCTGGTGACCTGCACCAACACCGGCAAGACACTGCTGATCGACGCGGCCAACGACGCCGAGAACCTGGTGGCGCTGGTGCGCGAGTACGCCCCGGACGTGGCGCTGATCGTCACCAGCCACCAGCACTTCGACCACTGGCAGGCGCTGACCGCGCTGGCCGAGGCCACCGGGGCTCCGACGGCCGCGCACGCCCTGGACGCCGAACCGCTGCCGGTGAAACCGGACCGCATCCTGGCCGACGGCGACACCGTGACCGTGGGCGATCTGGGCTTCGACGTGATCCATCTGCAGGGCCACACCGAGGGGTCGGTGGCGCTGGCGCTGGACGGCCCGGCCACCGGCGGTGTGACCCAACTGTTTACTGGCGACTGCCTCTTTCCGGGCGGAGTCGGGAAGACTTGGCAGCCCGGGGATTTCGAGCGCCTGCTGGGTGATGTGAGCCGCAAGGTGTTCGACCGGTTCGGCGACGACACCGTCGTCTACCCCGGGCACGGAGACGACACCGTGTTGGGGGTCGAGCGCCCGCATCTTGCCGAATGGCGCGAACGGGGTTGGTGATATCCGGGGATTACCCGGTGGTGTGAACGATCAGCACGTCGATCTTGGAGCGCCGCGACACGTTGGCCGGCACCGAACCGAGCAGCCGCCCGGCGATGGTGCTCAGGCCGACATTGCCGACCACCAGCAGGTCGGCCTTGACCGACTCGGCCAGCTCCACCAGCGCGTCGACCGGGGCACCGACGATGGCCCGCTCCTCCACCTCGTAGGCGCCGGCAGCGATAGCCCGCTCCTTGGCCTCCTTGAGGATGGCGTAGATCGGGGCGTTGCCCGAGGCCTTGTAGCCCTCGTCCTTGAGAGCGTCGGCGGCGCGGGGGTCGTCGGCGTGCGGCAGGTAGGCAGTGGCGATGACGACCTTGGAGCCCTCAGCCGATGCCAGGTGAGCCGCACGGTCGACGGCGCGCAGCGACGAGTCCGAGCCGTCCGTACCGACCACCACGGTCTTGTAGCCGCTCATTCGTAACCCTCCCGGTGCATTGGTCGCCTGTTCGCAAATTGAGCCATGGCGACATTAACGCGTCGACGGCCTCGATGGGGGCGATTGACGTCACATGTCGTTTGCGCCGCGGTGCGCGCAGCCGTCTGACCGGCCAGAAAGCCCGGTTTGACGGTCCTCGTGACGTAGCTGACATGTCGTGTCGACCGGTAGCGTGGAGTGTTATCACCGTCACCGCTACCGACAGCACAGATAGCGTCCCGTGGAGTGGTGGACTTCGGATCGGACGTGGTTCATGCGTCGTGATCGACGAGTCATGGTGAACGCTAAGCGATTTGGTGTTGTTTGGCAAGCGCTTCGGCGGTGTGTTTCTTGGCGATGACGGTGCGTAGTTCGTCCATGGAGACATCGGAGAGATAGCGGCGGGTGACCTGCCATTCGTCGTGGGCTTCGATGACTACCGCCGTCGCCAGGCGCAGGAACGCCGCGGGGTTGGGGAAGATCTCCACGACATCGGCCCGGCGCTTGATCTCCTTGTTCAACCGTTCTATGGGGTTGTTCGACCAGATCTTCTGCCAGTGGGCCTTCGGGAACGCGGTGAACGCCAGCACATCGGTCTTGGCCTCGCCCATCATGGCCGCGACCTTCGGAAACGATTCGGCGAGGGTGTCGGCGACGCGGTCCCACTGGTCGCCGACTCCCTCGGGGTCGGTGTGGGCGAAGATCGTCTTGACCGCCGCGGTCACCGCGGGGGCATGCTTCGCGGCCACGGCGGTGTGCAGGTTACGCATGAAATGCACCCGGCACCGCTGCCACGACGACCCACTGAACTGTTGGGCCACCGCAGCTTTCAAGCCCGCATGGGCATCGGAAATCACCAGGTGCACCCCGGACAGACCACGCGATTTGAGCGAGGCGAGGAACTCCCGCCAGAACTCGAAGGACTCGCTATCGCCGACAGCGGTGCCCAGCACCTCGCGGGTGCCGTCGATCGAGACCCCGGTGGCCACCACCAGGGCCTGGGAGACCACATGCGCCCCGACCCGCACCTTGCAGAACGTGGCGTCGCAGAACACGTACGGAAACTGCGTGTGAGCCAGGCTGCGGGTGCGAAACGCCTCGATCTCGGTATCGAGGCTTGGCGCAGATCCGGGAGACCTCCGACTTGGACACCCCGGATTCGACGCCCATCGCGGCTACCAGGTCATCGACGCTGCGCGTGGACACCCCGTGCACGTAGGCCTCCATGATCACCGCGTGCAGGGCCTTGTCGATGCGGCGGCGGCGTTCCAGCAGCGACGGGAAAAACGAGCTAAGCCCGCAGCTTGGGGATGCCCACCTCGATATCGCCGCGGTTGTGGCCACCGTCTTGGGGCGGTGCCCGTTGCGCTGCGTGCTACGCCCGCCGGTGCGCTCGTAGCGGCCGGCCCCGATCGCCTCGGTGGCCTCGGCCTCGATCAGCGCCTGCAGCCCGGCGCGGATCAGCTCAGCGAACACCGCACCGGAGTCGGCGGACTTGAGTGCATCGAGCTGGGCCAGCAGGGCAGAATGGTTCTGGGTCATCGCGTCGTGTGTCTTCCTGTTGAGTCACTTGGTAGGTAACTCACCGATCACTACGCGATGGCCCACCCCAACACCGGCACCGACACACCCGGGACCTTCAACCCTGGCCGGACCGCCTCCCGAAACCCCACCACCCCAGGGGACTTACCCACAGCACACGCCGTTGAGCCAGGTATTGAGCCCGGCCCCGGTGCGTACGGATGCGGGCCCGCCACCCCGCCCGCCGCCCTCACCGGACGCGGCCGTAATCGCCGTAGCGGCAACGTTGATCAGCGTGATCGGTGCGAGCCGGCCGTCTCTGTGGTTCGACGAGGCAGCCACCATTTCGGCGTCGACGCACCGCTCACTTCCGGAACTGTGGCGATTGCTCACCCACATCGACGCGGTGCACGGGCTGTATTACCTATTCATGCACGGCTGGTTTGCCGTCTTCCCCGCGACCGAATTCTGGTCGCGGGTGCCGAGCAGTCTGGCAGTCGGGCTAGGGGCCGCCGGTGTGGTGGTGCTGGCACGCGGGTTCACCGGCCGACAGGTATCGGTCTGCGCCGGTGCGCTTTACGCGATATTGCCGAGGATGACATGGGCCGGCGTCGAGGCACGCCCCTATGCGTTCTCGGCGATGGCCGCGGTCTGGCTCACCGTGCTGTGGGTGACCGCGGCCCGGCGCAACACCGTGCGACTGTGGACGGGCTACGGCGTGGCGCTCGTGGCGGCGACGCTGCTGAACACCTTCACCGTGCTGATGGTGGCGGTACACGCGGTGGCGCTGCGTGCGGTGGGGGGCGAGGGTTCGGCGAGGCGGAGATGGGCAACGGCGGCCGGTATCGCGTTGGCCGCGCTGGCCCCGTTCCTCTGGTTCAGCCAGGGGCAGATCCGGCAGGTCGCCTGGATCCGGCCGTTGAGCCCGCACACCGTCATCGAAATCGTCGAGCAGCAGTACTTCGACAACAGTGTGCCGTTCGCAATCCTGGCCTGGCTGGTGCTCGCCGCCGCCGTCGTGTCCGTTCGGACCGGCACCCGCCGGGCCCCTGACGACGACGCACGACGGCTGGTGGTGCTGTGCGTGGCCTGGATCCTCATTCCCACCGTGGCCACGCTGGCCTATTCGGTGCTGGTGAAACCCGTTTACTACCCGCGGTATTTGATCAGCACCGCTCCGGCGATGGCGATCGCGCTGGCGATCGCGGTCACCACAATCGTTGGTTCGCGCCGCGCCGTCATCGGCGTCGTCGCACTGCTGGCGATCGCGGCAGTGCCCAATTACATTGCCAATCAACGCGATCGCTACACCAAGGAGAAGGGCTGGGACTACAGCGCGGTGGCCGACGTGATCGTCGCGCACGCCCAGCCCGGCGACTGCCTGCTGATCGACAACACCACCAGGTGGCTACCCGGCCCGATCCGGGCGCTGACCGCGGCGCGCCCCGAGGCGTTCGCGAAGCTGACCGACCCCGGCCTCGGCCCGCACCGCCAAACTTTGGGGCAACTGTGGGACGGACACCTGTCGGTGTCGGCACTGAAGGACCAGTTCGACCGCTGCCCGACGATCTGGGCGATCACCGATCACGACCGCAGCCTGCCGGCCCATCAGGCGGCAGCGGCGCTGCCGGTGGGCACCCGGTTCGCCCGCACACCCGACGGTCAGATGCTGCACGCGCTGCGCTTCTACGCCGTGGAACGCTGGCAGTTCACCTTCGCCCAGGTGATCAAAGCCAGCCGGTAACCACTAGATGCAGCAGTTGGGGTCCAGGGCCGCGCACAAAGCCTGCAAGGCATCCGGCCGCACCCGGTGAAACATGTTCATCCCCCGCCGGTCCGACACCACAAAACCGGCCTTACGCAGCTGCGTCAGGTGGTGGCTGACCGTGGATTCACTCAAGCCCAGGACCGTGGCCAGGTCGCCGGACTTCTCCTCTCCGGCGGTCGAGCTGAACAGATACGACACGATCTTGACCCGAACCGGATCCGCTAACGCCTTGAGCCGCAAAGCGATCTGCAATGCATCGGTGTCAGTCATGGGCCCTGCGGCAACCGGGGCGCAACACACCGGCGCGGTCGTGTCGATCACCGGCAACGCTTTCGGCATGCATCCATACTGACATACTTCATTGACATATATCGAAATGGCGGGCAGGCTGACCCCGGGATCGCTAGTTCGACATATGTCTTACAACCGGAGGTGGTTGCCATGTCCCGCGTACAACTCGCACTCAACGTCGACGACCTCGATGCCGCAATCGCGTTCTACTCCCGGCTGTTCGGTACCGAGCCGGCCAAGGTCAAACCCGGCTACGCCAATTTCGCGATCGCCGACCCGCCGCTGAAGCTGGTGCTGCTGGAAAGTCCGGGCCACGGCGGGACGCTGAACCACCTCGGCATCGAGGTGCCCTCGAGCGAGATCGTCCACGAGGAGATCACCCGCCTGAGCGAATCGGGCCTGTTGACCGAGGAGGAGATGGGCACCACCTGCTGCTACGCCACTCAGGACAAGGTCTGGGTCAGCGGCCCGGACCGAGAACGCTGGGAGGTCTACACCAAGATCGCCGATACCGACTCTGCCGCAGCCCCGGCCTCGTGCTGCTGATGGTCGACGACGCCACGGCAATGCACTCGGCCGCGACCACTCGGCTGTCCACCCTGAACCGATTGCTGCCGTTCTGGATCGGACTGGCCATGGCCGCCGGCCTGATCTTGGGACGGATGATCCCGGGCCTGGGTGACGACCTCAGCGCGGTGCAGATCGACAGGATCTCACTGCCGATCGCGGTCGGGCTGCTGATCATGATGTATCCCGTGCTGGCCAAGGTCCGCTACGACCGGCTCGACACCGTCACCTCCGACCGGCGACTGCTGGTCAGCTCGCTACTGCTCAACTGGGTTGTCGGTCCAGCGGTGATGTTCGCCCTGGCATGGCTGCTGCTGGCCGATCTGCCCGAATACCGCACCGGGCTCATCGTGGTCGGGTTGGCCCGCTGTATCGCGATGGTCATCATCTGGAACGACCTGGCCTGCGGGGACCGCGAAGCCGCCGCCGTCCTCGTCGCGCTCAACTCGATCTTCCAAGTCGTGATGTTCGCCGTGCTGGGCTGGTTCTACCTTTCCGTGCTGCCCGGCTGGGTGGGACTGCCCCAGACAAGCATCGCGGTCTCTCCGTGGCAGATCGCCAAGTCCGTGGCCATCTTCCTCGGCATACCGCTGGCCGCCGGCTTCTTGACTCGCCGCTGGGCCGAACGCACCAAGGGCCGCGACTGGTATGAAAGCCGGCTGTTGCCGCGGATCGGACCCTGGGCGCTGTACGGCCTGCTCGGCACGATCGTCATCCTTTTCGCGTTACAAGGCGATCAGATCACCCGCCACCCCGTCGACGTGATCCGTATCGCGATCCCGCTGCTGGCCTATTTCGCGGTCATGTGGGGTGGCGGCTACCTCGTCGGGGCCGCTCTCGGCCTGGGCTATGCGCGCACCACCACCTTGGCGTTCACCGCCGCGGGCAACAATTTCGAACTCGCCATCGCGGTGGCGATCGCTACGTGGGGCGCCGCCAGTGGACAGGCACTCGCCGGGGTGGTCGGGCCCCTGATCGAGGTGCCCGTCCTGGTCGGTCTGGTCTACGCGTCGCTGGCCCTGCGGTCCCGCTTCACCGCAGCCACCAGACCCAGCGTGTTGTTCGTCTGCGTGCACAACGCCGGTCGGTCACAAATGGCCGCGGCACTGCTGCGCCATCTCGCCGGAGACCGCATCGAGGTTCGTTCCGCCGGTACTGAACCCGCCGACCAGCTCAACCCCGGCGCCGTTGCTGCCATGGCCGAAATCGGAATCGACCTCACCACCAGCACACCCAAGGTCCTCACCGCCGACGCCGTCGAGTCCAGCGACGTCGTCATCACCATGGGCTGCGGTGACACCTGTCCCTACTTCCCGGGCGTGACCTACCGCGACTGGAAACTCGATGATCCGGCCGGTCAGCCCCTCGACACTGTCCGCGCCATCCGCGACGACATCGCCAACTACGTCAACACGCTCATCGCCGAACTCTTGCCAGGTGTGGCACCGCGTCAGGCGGTGCCGCCGACGAGTTCGCCGGCACCCCGGCTGGCCCGATAGGCGACCACGAATCCCAGGGCGGCGAGCACGGCGAAGATCGCGAACAGCCAGCGGGCCGCGGGCTGGCCGGCGCTCATCGCGGTGTTGACCACCAGGCCGGCGATGCCGGCGCCGAACGCCCCGCCGATCAACGTGACGGTGTTGACCGCAGCGGCGGCGGTACCGCCCTCGGCCGGATCGTCGACGCAGCTCATCGCCCACGCCGACAGGTGCGGCCAGCCGGCGCCGACGCCGATACCCACGACCAGCAGTGCCAGCGCCCAGATCGCGGCGACCGCGGTCGGGTTGTAATGGCTCATCCGGGCGAACGCGACCACCGCCAGACCCGCCGACATCACCAGCGGCGCGCTGATCACCAGGCCGATGACCACTCGCACCTTGCTCACCGACGCGCTGGCGATCTCGCTGAACGTCCAGCCGGTCGACAGCGCGGCGCCCAGGAAGCCGGCCATCACCGGCGGCAGGTGAGCCAGCCGCTGCCCGAGCAGCGGGATGTACAGGTTGGCCTTCGTGGTGGCCATCAGCAGGCCCAGCGTCAGGTAGATCCACTTCTCCCGGCCCGGGTGGAACGCGCTGGACGGCAGCACCGCCGACGACGAGCGCCGGTCCACGACCAGGAACAGCCCCAGCAGGATGGCGCCCGCGACCAGCAGACCTGCCGCACCGACGAGACTGCGCGGCAACTGCGCGACACTGACCGCCAGCGCGGCGCCGCCCAGCAGCAGCAGCGACCGCACCGGGATCTTCATCGGCTCGCCGCGGTGCCCGCTGGTCCCGGCCGGCAGCACCACGCTCACTGCCACGCCCATCGCCACGGTCAGCATCGCCATGACACCGAACGCCCACCGCCAGATACCGAACTGCGCGAACAGGCCGCCGGCCGCCGGGCCAACCAGGGTGCCGATCCCCCACATGGCCGAGACCAGTCCCGACGCCCGGGTCCACAACCAGCTGGGTAGGACCGCGTTGATCAGCGCCCACCCCAGCCCGGCCAACAGGCCGCCGCCTATGCCCTGCAGGGTGCGACCGACCAGCAGAACTTCCATCTCGGGCGCCAGCGCACAGAGCACCGTGCCCAGGCCGAACGACAGCAGACCCATCAGGTAGGCCGCGCGGGACCCCACCCGGACCAGCACCGCGTTGGCCGCGGCTGCGGCGATCACGGATCCGACCAGGTACAGGGTGGTCACCCAGGCGTAAAACCGCTCACCGCCGATGTCCTTGATCGTGTTGGGCAGCAGGCTGATCGTCAGGAACTCATTGGTGGCGTACAGCGCCACACCACCGGCCAGCACGGCCGCGGTGCCCAGATAGCGCTTACCGAGCAGCTCACGCCAGCTGCCAGTGCTAACAGCGGGCTCATGCACCACCGCTTCAGTCAGTTCCACCACCGCTTGCAGTCAATCACGGATCACCATCACACGCGAAAATGGATCGGCTGCCTGGCGCGTCACTTGATTCCGGCCGCGTCCATACCCCGCAGTTCCTTCTTGAGGTCGGCGATCTCGTCGCGAATCCGGGCCGCCAGCTCGAATTGCAGATCACGCGCCGCGTTCATCATCTGCTCGGTGAGGTCCTTGACCAGATCGGCGAGCTCGGCTCGCGGCATGTTGCTGGTGTCGCGGCCCTCGAAGACCCCGGCGCTCACGGATTGGCCTGCCCGGCCCGGTGCCCCCTGGGCGCGCCGCCCGCGTGAAGCGTTGCGGCCCGACCCGGCGACCTCGATGGTTTCGGTGTCCTCCACCTCCCGGTACACCTGGTCGAGGATGTCGGCGATCTTCTTGCGCAGCGGCTGCGGGTCGATGCCGTTCGCCTCGTTGTAGGCGACCTGCTTGGCCCGGCGGCGTTCGGTTTCGTCGATGGCCTCCCGCATCGAGTCGGTGATCTTGTCGGCGTACATGTGCACTTCGCCGGAGACGTTGCGGGCGGCCCGGCCGATGGTCTGGATCAGGCTGCGGGTGGAGCGCAGGAAGCCCTCCTTGTCGGCGTCCAGGATCGCCACCAGCGACACCTCGGGCAGGTCCAGGCCCTCCCGCAGCAGGTTGATGCCGATCAGCACGTCGTAGTCGCCGAGCCGCAGCTGCCGCAGCAGCTCCACCCGGCGCAGCGTGTCGACCTCGGAGTGCAGGTAGCGCACCCGAATCCCCATCTCCAGCAGGTAGTCGGTGAGGTCTTCGGCCATTTTCTTGGTCAGCGTGGTCACCAGCACCCGCTCGTCGGCCGCGGTGCGCTGCCGGATCTCGGCGATCAGGTCGTCGATCTGGCCCTTGGTCGGCTTCACCACCACCTTGGGGTCCACCAGGCCGGTCGGGCGGATCACCTGCTCGACGAACTCGCCGCCGGCCTGGCTGAGCTCATAGGGGCCCGGAGTGGCCGACATGTAGACCGTCTGGCCGATCCGGTCGGCGAACTCCTCCCAGGTCAGCGGCCGGTTGTCGCAGGCCGACGGCAACCGGAACCCGAACTCCACCAGGTTGCGTTTGCGCGACATGTCGCCCTCGTACATGCCCCCGATCTGCGGCACGGTGACGTGCGACTCGTCGATGATGAGCAGGAAGTCCTCGGGGAAGTAATCCAGCAGGGTGGCCGGGGGCGTGCCGGCGCCGCGACCGTCGATGTGGCGCGAATAGTTCTCGATGCCCGAGCAGAAGCCGACCTGACGCATCATCTCGATGTCGTAGTTGGTGCGCATCCGCAGCCGCTGGGCTTCCAGCAGCTTGCCGTGGTTCTCCAGCTCTTCGAGGCGGGCGGCCAGCTCCTCCTCGATGGTGGAGATGGCCTGCGTCATCCGTTCCGGACCGGCGACGTAGTGGGTGGCCGGGAAGATGCGGAGCGAATCGACCTTGCGGACCACGTCCCCGGTGAGCGGATGCAGGTAGTACAGCGCCTCGATCTCGTCGCCGAAGTACTCGATGCGGACCGCCAGCTCCTCGTAGGACGGGATGATCTCGACGGTGTCGCCGCGCACCCGGAACGAGCCGCGGGTGAACGCCATGTCGTTGCGGGTGTACTGCACGTCGACCAGCAGCCGCAGCAGGGCGTCGCGCGGCACCTCCACGCCGACCTGCAGCTCGACGGAGCGGTCCAGGTAGGACTGCGGGGTGCCCAGGCCGTAGATGCAGGACACCGACGCGACCACCACCACGTCACGCCGGGACAGCAGGCTGGAGGTCGCCGAATGACGCAGCCGCTCGACGTCGTCGTTGATCGAGCTGTCCTTCTCGATGTAGGTGTCGGTCTGCGCGATATAGGCTTCCGGCTGGTAGTAGTCGTAGTACGAGACGAAATACTCGACTGCGTTGTGCGGCAGCATCTCTCGTAGCTCGTTTGCCAGCTGCGCGGCCAGCGTCTTGTTCGGCGCCATCACCAGGGTGGGCCGCTGCAGCCGCTCGATCAGCCAGGCCGCGGTGGCCGACTTGCCGGTGCCGGTGGCGCCGAGCAGCACCACGTCCTTCTCCCCCGAGGTGATGCGGCGTTCCAGTTCGGCAATGGCGGTCGGCTGGTCGCCGGCCGGCTGGTAGTCGCTGACGACGTCGAACCGGCCGCCGGCGCGGACGATGCCCTCGACGGCGTCAGCGGCGGGTCGGTACTCCGAATGCGCGACGATGGGGTGTTCCGTTGCGAAGGCCACGGAAACCAGAGTAGGCCGGGGAGCCGACAGGGAGAGGCGGTCAGTGGTGCACCCACCCAAGGAAGAGACCTTCGACCTGCACGGCTACACCAACACCGACCCCAAAGGGGTGGTGCGCGCCGTCGACGTCTACGAGGTGCATCCCTGGGGCCTCTACCTGGCCCGCCCCACCCCGGGGCGGGCCCAATTCCACTACCTGGAGTCCTGGCTGCTGCCGTCGCTGGGTCTGCGGGCGAGCATCTTCCACTTCAACCCCGGACACGAGCGCGACCAGGACTTCTACCTCGACGTCGGCGAGTACACCGCGGGACCGGAGCGCTGGCACTCCCGGGACCACTACCTGGACCTGGTGGTCCGCACCGGGTCCAGCGTCGAGCTCACCGACACCGACGAGCTGATGGCCGCCGTCGCCGAGGGTCTGCTGAGTCAGCATGACGCCGAGCAGGCGGTGCTGCGCGCGGTGAACGCCGTGGACGGCCTGGCCCGCAACGGCTACGACCTGCACCGCTGGCTGGCCGACCTCGGAATGCAACTCTCCTGGGCCGGGTAATCTCGCTGATATGAACGCCAAACTGCGAATCGGTGTCGCCGCTGCCACCACCGCAGCCGTACTCGGGTGCGGTCAGCTGATCCCGGCGCCGGCGGGGGCCGATGACAACGACACCACCACCGAGCTGCACAACGTGACCTACATCGCGAAGGTCGACGCCTGGTCCAGCGGCAACGTGGTGACCTTCATGCGCAACGACTACGAGACCGCCAGCGCGGACCTCGACGCGTTCGGCACCCCGTTCGAGGCCAACACCGTGATGTCCGACCCCAGCAAGGCCGGCATGGTGATCCGGCTGCGCTTCCCGACCACCGCAACCGTGCACTGCGAGATCAAGGTCGACGACGTCACCACCGTCAAGAGCGAGCGCTTCATCAACACCTGGGGCAACACCAATGACCCCCACACCGGCGCGATGCTGTGCGGCGCGCTGATCAGCAGCATGGCCTGATCAGGCTTTAACGCAGCTAAGGCCGCCACCCGGTGCGATCGGCCCAGGCCCATGCCTGCCGGTAGGCGGCGTCGAACCAGGGTTCCTTGACCTCGGCATACGCCGCGATGCCACCGTGCGCCCCCGCACGTTCCGCGTCGCGTTTGACGCCCAGGTACTCGGTCCGGGCCTCGGCGTCGGCGGACAGCCAGGCCGGGAACAGCAGGGCGAACTGCTGATTGGGCCAACCGGCCACTCGGATGTGGACGTTGGTGGCCCGGCCCGGGTCGGCGGAGGCGTGAATCCGCTTCTGCCACAACGCCGGGTCTGCCGCGTGATCGAACTCGTC
Organism: Mycolicibacter heraklionensis; assembly: GCF_019645815.1. Taxonomy (NCBI): domain Bacteria; kingdom Bacillati; phylum Actinomycetota; class Actinomycetes; order Mycobacteriales; family Mycobacteriaceae; genus Mycobacterium; species Mycobacterium heraklionense. The sequence continues at coordinate 2,180,160 of NZ_CP080997.1, read as the reverse complement.
GACGGTGCTGCGGGCGTTGGGCTTTCCGTTGTCGGTGGTGATCGCCTCCACCCGGGGGTAGCCGGCGCGCAGCAGGGATTCGGCGAGTTCGTCGGCCACCGCGAGGGATTCGACCGTGACCTGGACATCGATGACATCCTTGGCGTCCAGTCCGGGCACCGCCGTGGAGCCGATGTGATCAACGCGGGTGGCCCGGTGCCCACAGGCGGTGCGCACCCGGGCCAAGATTCGCTGCGCCTGATCCGGCCAGGTCGGATCGGCCGGCATCAGCTGCGTCGGGGACGGCACCGTCTGGCGCGTGGTGAGGTTGTGCGCGAACGGCAGGATGCGCTGGTGCCACAGCTCAAGGGCCTGCTTCGACAGCTCATCCGGGTTGCCGGAATTGTCCAGCCAGACGTCGGCGACGTCGCGTCGCTGCGGCTCGGTGGCCTGCGCGGCAATCCTGGCTCGCGCGTCGTCCTCCGACATACCGCGGTATTCACGCAGCCGAGCTACTCGGGTTTCTATCTCGGCGTGCACCACGACCACCAGCGGGAAAAGCGGCGCCATCTGAGACTCGACCAGCAGCGGGATGTCCTCGACGATCACCGCTTCGTCACCGGCCGCTGCGATCAGCTCAGCACGGCGGTGCGCCACCAGCGGATGCACGATGCCGTTGAGCGTTGCCCGCTTGTCGTCGTCGCTGAAAGCGATCGCGGCCAGCGCCGGACGGTCCAGTGCCCCGTCCGGCAACAAGATCCCCGGCCCGAAGGCCTCGACCAATTTGGCGAGGCCTTCGGTACCGGGCTCCACGACTTCGCGGGCGATGACATCACCGTCGACGATGACGCCACCGCACCGGCTGAAGGTAGCCGACACCGTCGACTTCCCGGCGCCGATACCGCCGGTCAGACCGATACGCAGCATCTGCGCCCCTTCAAAGCCCCTTCGAGCGCCCAGACGCTACTACGCGCTGTTACCGGCGAGCTTCTCCCGCAGCGCGGCGAGCTGCTCGTCGCTGGCCAGCGAACCACCGGCCGGAGCCTCGTCGCGGTGCGAACCGTTGGCACCTGAGCGCGGCTCGGCCTGCTCGGCAGCGGCGAACTTCTCCATCTGCGCGGTGTGCATCTTGTGCCGGCGCTCGGCCTCGGCGTAGCGGGCCTCCCACTCGGTGCGCTGCTTGTCGAAACCGTCGATCCACTCGTTGGTCTCGGCGTCGAAGCCCTCGGGGAAGATGTAGTTGCCCTGCTCGTCGTAGCTGTCGGCCATGCCGTACTTCGAGGGGTCGAACTCCTCGGTGTAGTCCTCGTTGGCCTGCTTGAGGCTCAGCGAGATCCGGCGGCGGTCCAGGTCGATGTCGATGACCTTGACCATGGCGTCGTCGCCGACCGCGACCACCTGGTCCGGGACCTCGACGTGGTGCTCAGCCAGCTCGGAGATGTGCACCAGACCCTCGATGCCCTCCTCGACACGGACGAACGCACCGAACGGCACCAGCTTGGTGACCTTGCCCGGGACGATCTGACCGATCGCGTGGGTGCGGGCGAAGTGGCGCCACGGGTCTTCCTGGGTGGCCTTGAGCGACAGCGAAACCCGCTCGCGGTCCATGTCGACGTCGAGCACCTCGACGGTGACCTCGTCGCCCACCTGGACGACCTCGGACGGGTGGTCGATGTGCTTCCAGGACAGCTCGGAGACGTGCACCAGGCCGTCCACGCCGCCCAGGTCGACGAAGGCGCCGAAGTTGACGATCGAGGAGACGACGCCCTTGCGGACGGCGCCCTTCTGCAGCTGGTTGAGGAACTCGCTGCGCACCTCGGACTGGGTCTGCTCCAGCCAGGCGCGACGCGACAGCACCACGTTGTTGCGGTTCTTGTCCAGCTCGATGATCTTGGCTTCGATCTCTTTGCCGATGTAGGGCTGCAGGTCGCGGACCCGGCGCATCTCCACCAGCGAGGCCGGCAGGAAGCCGCGCAGCCCGATGTCGAGGATCAGGCCGCCCTTGACGACCTCGATGACGGTGCCCTTGACGGCCTCGTCCTTCTCCTTGAGCTCTTCGATCGTGCCCCAGGCGCGCTCGTACTGGGCGCGCTTCTTGGACAGGATCAGACGACCCTCTTTGTCCTCTTTGGTCAGGACCAGGGCCTCGACCTCATCACCGACGGACACCACCTCGTGGGGGTCGACGTCGTGCTTGATGGACAGTTCGCGGGAGGGGATGACCCCTTCGGTCTTGTAACCGATGTCGAGCAGGACCTCGTCCCGGTCAACCTTGACGATCGTCCCTTCCACGATGTCGCCATCGTTGAAGTACTTGATCGTTTTGTCGATGGCGGCGAGAAAGTCCTCGGCCGAGCCGATGTCGTTGACGGCTACTTGCGGCGAGGTGACGGTGGGACTTGGCATGTGTTGGGTTGCTCCGGACATTGTGACGTAGTAGGGACGGGGTGCTATCACGCATGCTGCGCATGCGGTGGCCCGCGATCTGGCCTAGGACTAGTCGAGGACTACCTGTTGAGGCTACTCGACGCGTTGCACGCTGGACAAACCGGTGGCTACGCTCCCTCGCTATGCCTCAGATGCGGAACCGGCGGAGAGTCGGAGCGCCGCTCATCGTGATCGTCCTGCTCGCCATTCTCACCGTGTTCCTGTTGCTGCTGTTCACCGCGGCGAACCCGGGCGGGACGCTGACCGCGCTGGTACTGGCGAGCATGTCGATGCTGGTGGTGCTGTTGTGCTACCGCTGGCTGGACCGTTGGGAGCCCGAGCCGCGCCGGCTGCTGCAACTGGCGTTCTTGTGGGGAGCGTCGGTGGCCGTGGTGCTGGCGGTGGCACTGGAGACCTTCGGGTCATCGGTGGCCACCGTGCGGCCGCTGGTGTCGAAGGCCTTCGACATGGCAGCCATCCAGGCACCGTTCATCGAGGAGGCCGCGAAGGGCCTGTTCCTGCTGATCATGCTGACCGGGCGCCGGCGGCTGGCGCTCAACTCGCTGACCGACTGCATGGTCTACGCGGGCATCACGGCGGTGGGTTTCGCCTGGATGGAGGACATCGTCTACATCGCGCCGGCCGACTCACCGGCCAAGATGGCCGCGGTGGCCATCGCCCGGCTGATCTTCGGCCCCTTCGCCCACCCGCTGTTCACCACCATGACCGGGATCGGGGTGTTCTTCGCATTGCGCCGGCACGGCTTCTGGTCGAAAGCCTTCGTGATCCTGCTCGGCTATCTGGCGGCGGTGGCGATGCACGCCTCGTGGAACGCCTCGCTGGCGATGGGCGGCGGGCAACTTTTCCTGGTCACCTACGTGTTCTGGTTGGTCCCGGTGTTCCTGCTGATGGTGGTGCTGGGGATGCTGAGCCGCCGGCACGAGCAGCAGCTGGTCGCTTCGAAGCTGCCCGCGACGGTGGCGGGTGGCCTGATCACCCCCAATGAGGCGTCCTGGCTGGGCTCGATCCGGGCCCGCAAGCTGGCGATCCGCGAGGCGAAGCGCATCGGTGGCCGGCCCGCCGGTCGGGCCGTCAAGAAGTTCGCCGCCCAGGTGATCCAGCTGGCGTTCATCCGGGATCGCATCGACCGCGGCTTCGGTGATCCCGAGGTGTTCGCGGTGCAGCAGGAGGACGCCTACGGCGTGGTGGCCGCCCGCACAGCCGCTCCGGTGCTCTACACCATGGCGGGGTATCACTCGCCGGTGCCGGCGCGGCGGTGATCTTCGGGAGGCATCGCGATGTCGCTGCGCAATCGCCTCACCGACTACTTCGGTATCGAACACCCGATCGTGCTGGCGCCCATGGCGCAAGCTTCCGGCGGCCGGCTCGCCGCTGCGGTCACGCATGCCGGTGGACTCGGTCTTCTCGGCGGGGGCTACGGCGACGCTGACTGGGTGCAGCGCGAATTCGATGCCGCCGGCGACGCGCGCGTCGGGTGCGGTTTCATCACCTGGAGCCTGGCCCGCGTGCCGGAGGTTCTCGACCTCGCACTCAGCCGGCACCCGGCGGCGATCATGCTGTCCTTCGGTGATCCCGAGCCCTTCGCCGAAGCCATCCGCGACGCGGGGGTTCCGCTCATCTGCCAGGTGCAGACCCTTGAGCAGGCAGTTGCCGCGCTGCGGGCCGGAGCGAATGTCATCGTGGCCCAAGGCGCCGAGGCCGGCGGCCACGGAATGTCCACCCTCTCGACTCTCACGTTCGTCCCGGCCGTCGTCGACCTGGTGGCGGAGAGCTCCCCGGAAACTCTCGTACTGGCCGCGGGCGGTATCGCCGACGGCCGCGGGGTGGCCGCGGCGCTGGCGCTCGGTGCCGACGGAGTCTTGGTCGGCACTCGGTTCTGGGCCTGCAGCGAGGCGCTCGTGTCGCCCAGCGCTCACAAGCGCGTCATCCGGGCCAGCGGTGAGGACACCGTTCGCACCCGCGTCTACGACCTTGTGCGACAGCTTGATTGGCCTGCCCACTACGACGAGCGGGCGCTACGCAACGCGTTCCTGCAGAGCTGGCACGGCGACGAGAGCCACTTGCTGGCCAACCTGCCCGAGGCCATCGCCGCCTTCCAGGCGGGGCTCGCCGCGGCGGACTTCGACATTGCGCACATCCTGATCGGCGAGGCCGTCGGCCTCATCCACGACGTCGTGCCGGCGGGTGCCATCGTGGCGCAGATGGTGCACGACGCCACCCGAATCCTGAACCGCGGCTCGTAGCGGCCTTGATGGCCGTCCGACCCGGACTTTCAGTACCGTCGATACAGACGGAGAGGCTGATTGATGGGGACTTCGGAAGAACTGATCGCACTGGAACAACGCGGGTGGGAGGCGCTCGCGACGAGCGGTGAAGCCGCTGCGGACTTCTACCGGCACGTTCTCGACGACGACATCGCGATGGTGTTCCCAGGCGGTATGTCGATTTTTGACCGCGACGCCGTCATCGCATCCATGGGCGGCGATGCGTGGTCGTCCTTTGAGCTCAGCGATATCCACGTGCTTGTGCCGGTGCCCGATGTTGGCATCGTCACCTATCGCTCGACCTCGCAACGCGGAGATCAGCCCACCTACGTTGCCCTTGTCACCAGCGTCTACACACGGCGCGGCAACGCCTGGCGGCTCACGCTGCACCAACAGACCGCCGCCTGACCGCCGCTAGAAGGGTGGTGGGTCGTCGGGGTCGATGCCGGGGGCTACTTTCGGGAACCAGATGGCGTCGCGGGCGGCGCGTCGGGCTTGGCGGGCCTTGCGGTTGTGATTGCGTTCGGTGGCGATGCGGGCGGCGCGGTGTTGGGCGCGGGTGCGTCGGCGGCGGGGCATCATCGCGGTGCGGTCACCGCGGCGGTCCTCGTCGCGGCATTGAGGTGGCTTCAGGTTTCCGGTGGGTGCGCACAGGTGCGGGAACAGCAGGGAGCTGCCCGGGGTGGTGACGTAGGTCTGCCCGGAGGGTGAGGTCAGGATCAGCGTGCCGTCGGGCAGTTGCTGATCGCGCCAGCCCCAGAAGGTTTTCACCAAATGATGGGTGCGGCAATAGCATTTGAGGTTCGACGGATGGGTGACACCGCCGTCACCGCGGGGAATGGTGTGGTCGATGTCGCAGTCGAGTGCTGGGCGGTCACAGCCCGGCCAGCGGCACGTCAGGTCCCGGCACCGGACGAAATCCGCGAGTGCTTTGGAGGGCACATACCCGGGCTCGGGTGGTGCGTCGGTGGGGTGCACCAACGCCACCAGCCGGGCCGATTTGGCGAGTTCGGCGATCAGTTCCGGTGGGATGAGTCCATCGGCCTCGACCATGGAGCCCGGCTGCTCACCGGTGCCGTCGAGGGTGGCCTGCTGGGCGATCACATGAATCACCACCGGCGAGGCGCCCGGGCGCCCACCTGCCGCACAGTCGGACCGGCCGCAGCGGCATCCCAGCCGATCGGCCCGCGCCGCCAACGCCCCCATGGCATCGGCGCGCCGCTGCGCGCGGGTCCGTGGGTCGTGCTCACAGACCGTGGCCGCCAACGCATCCAAGGCCTTATCCACTGCACGCGCATCGACGCTGAACAAGCTGCCCTGGATCTCCGAGAGACCGCCTTCGACGTAGTCCCCGAACAGGATCTCGCGTTCGGCCTGCCGCTCCTTGCGGCGGCGCACCGCATCGGCGTCGGCTTTGGCCACGATCTTGTCGATCTTGCCCGCCAACCGGCTCATCGTCAGCGACGGCCAGCGCACCACCTGCGCCGCCAACTGCCCATCCACGGCCGCCAACACCTCACGGTCGGTGATCAACCCGGTGCGATACACCATCGTCTGAAACAACCGCAGATCGATATCACCGGCCGCAAAGACCTGCGCCACCTGCGGCAGCTGCTCGCGCATCGCCCGGGCATACCGCAGCCGACTGCCCGCCAGCCCTTGGCTGATCCGCAACGCCGCGGCGACCTCGGCAGCCACTGCCGCCTCGGTGTCGACCGCCCACTCCTCGGTTTCACTACAGCGACTCAACCGCAGCGCAAACAACTCCCCGATCGCCACCAAGTGCGCGGCTGCCGCCCGATTCTCCGCCCGCGCCGACGCGCAGACCCGATCCACCAACGCCGCCGACTCCGGCGTCACCGAGGGATACCGCCGCTCAAAGCGCTCAGACAGCCGCGCGATCGACTCCGCAGAGGGAAGCCTCGATGACGACTGTTCGAACATACGTTCGATTGTAGCAGCATCCACTGACACGTACCGGGTGTGTCGAGGCGAGCAGGGGTCAGTGCGCGGCAGCGTCCCAACTACGCCCGTAACCCACCGCGACCTCCAGCGGGACGCTGAGCGGATAGGCGCTGCCCATCTTGTCGCGTACCAGCGCCTCGAGCGGCTCGCGTTCGCCCTCGGCCACCTCGAACAGCAATTCGTCGTGCACCTGCAACAACATCCGCGACCGCAGGCCAGACGCCTTGAGGGCTCGGTCGACGTTGATCATCGCGACCTTGATGATGTCGGCCGCGCTGCCCTGAATCGGCGCGTTGAGCGCGGCCCGCTCGGCGGACTCCCGGACCTGGCGGTTGCTGCTGTCCAGTTCCGGCAGGTAGCGCCGCCGGCCCAGCACCGTCGAGGTGTAGCCGTCCTTGCGGGCCTGCTCGACGACCTCGTGCAGATAGTCGCGCACCCGGCCGAACCGGTCGAAGTAGGCGTCCATCTGCTCTTTGGCCTCTTCGGTGGAGATCTTGAGCTGGGAGGCCAACCCGTAGGCGCTCAACCCGTAGGCCAGGCCGTACGACATCGCCTTGACGCGGCGCCGCATGTCCGGGGTCACCTCGTCGATCGGCACCGAGAACGCCCGCGACCCGACGAACGAGTGCAGGTCTTCGCCGGTGTTGAACGCTTCGATGAGGCCTTCGTCGGCCGACAGGTGCGCCATGATGCGCATCTCGATCTGGCTGTAGTCGACCGTCATCAGCTCGGGGTAGCCGTCCCCCACCACGAAGGCGTCGCGGATCTGGCGTCCGGCGTCGGTGCGGATCGGGATGTTCTGCAAGTTCGGGTCGGTGGACGACAACCGGCCGGTCGCGGCGATCGTCTGGTTCAGCGTGGTGTGGATTCGGCCGTCGGAGGCAACCGATTTCAGCAATCCGTCGACGGTCACCTTCAGGCGAGTGACGTCGCGGTGCGTCAGCAGGTGCTCCAGGAACGGATGACCGGTCTTGTCGAACAGCGACTGCAGCGCGTCGGCATCGGTGGTGTAGCCGGTCTTGGTCTTCTTGGTCTTGGGCATGCCCAGTTCGTCGAAGAGCACCACCTGCAGCTGCTTGGGTGATCCGAGGTTGATCTGCTTGCCGATCACCGCGTAAGCGGCTTCGGCGGCGTCGCGGATCTGGTCACCGAACCGACTCTGCAGCTGGCTCAGGTGATCGAGGTCCACACCGATCCCGGCGGTCTCCAGCTCGGCCAGCACCCGCTGCAGGGGCAGCTCGATGTCGGCGAGCAGGCCGGAGGAGTCGATGCGGGCCAGTTCGAGATCCAGCGCGTCGGCCAGGTCGGCGACGGCCCGGGCCCGCAGGATCGCGGTCTGCACCGCTTGGTCGTCGATGCCTTCGGTGTCATCCAGCAGCGAGAGTTGTTGTTGCTCATCGGATTCGGCACGCAGTTCCCGGCGCAGGTAGCGCACCGAGAGGTCGTCGAGACTGAAGCTGCGCTGACCGGGCCGCACCAGGTAAGCGGCCAGGGCGGTGTCACAGGTGACACCGTCCAGAGTCCAGCCTCGCCCGGCCAGGTCGTGGATGGCCAGCTTGGCCTCGTGCAGCGCCTTGGGCTTGTCCGGGTCGGCCAGCCAGGCGGCCAACGCGGCGTCGTCCTCGGCGGTGAGCGTCGCGGTGTCGATATAGCCGCCATCGCCGTCCGCCGAGGCCAGGGCCAGTGCGGTGGCGTCGCTGTCGAAACTGCGGTGGGTGCCGATCACGGCCAGCCCGGTGCGACGCCCGTCGGCGGCGTGTTCGGCCAGCCAGGCCCCGACCGTGCCCGGCTCCAGGGCGGCGCCGCGCACCTCGAAGCCTTCCTCGGCCTCGGGCACCGTGCCCCCTGCGGTGGACAGAGTGTCGAACAGCCGGTCGCGCAGCACCCGGAACTCGAGGTCGTCGAAGAGCTGATGGATCTGCTCACGGTCCCACGGCACCAGCCGCAGGGTGTCCGGCGTCTGGGCCAGCGGCACGTTGCGGACCAGGTCGGTCAGCTCGCGGTTGAGGATCACGGTGGACAGGTTGGCGCGCAACGCATCTCCGACCTTGCCCTTGACGGTGTCGACCTGGTCCACCAGCCCCTGCAGCGACCCGTACTCGGTGATCCACTTCGAGGCGGTCTTCTCCCCCACCCCGGGGATGCCCGGCAGGTTGTCGCTGGGGTCGCCGCGCAGCGCCGCGAAGTCCGGGTACTGCGCCGGAGTCAGGCCGTACTTCTCGACGACCGCGTCCGGGGTGAACCGGGTCAGGTCGCTGACCCCCTTACGCGGGTAGAGCACGGTCACGTTCTCGTTGACCAGCTGCAGGGCGTCGCGGTCGCCGGTGACCACCAGCACCCGGTAGCCCTCGGCGTCGGCCTGGGTGGCCAGCGTGGCGATCAGGTCGTCGGCCTCATAACCGGGCTCCGACAGCGTGGTGATGCCCAGCGCGACGAGGACTTCCTTGGTGATGTCGATCTGGCCGCGGAACTCATCGGGGGTGGTCGAGCGGGTGGCCTTGTACTCCGGGAAGCGCTCGGAGCGGAAGGTCTGCCGCGACACGTCGAACGCGGCGGCGACGTGGGTGGGGGCCTCGTCGCGCAGCAGGTTGATGAGCATCGCGGTGAACCCGTAGACGGCGTTGGTGGTCAGGCCGCTGCGCGTCTTGAAATTCTCCGCGGGCAGCGCGTAGAAGGCCCGGTACGCCAGCGAGTTTCCGTCCAGCAGCAGCAGCGTCGGTTTGGTCTGACTCACAGGGCCAACTCTAGGCACCGCCGGCGGGCGCCCGTCAGCGCCGGTGGAATTGCAACACGTTTCAGTTTTACGGTCGCGGTTGGGTACGCTGACCGGGTGCCAGATGTAGCCTCGCAGCCAGCCATCGACGGGTGGTTCGCCACCGACGACGCCGGCCTCCCCCACCTGATCGGCGCCAAGTGTCCGCAGTGCGGCACTTACGTGTTCCCGCCGCGTGAGAACAACTGCCCCAACCCGGCCTGCGACGGCGACGTGTTGGAGCCGGTCGCGCTGTCGCGGCGCGGCACGATCTGGAGCTACACCGAGAACCGGTACCTGCCGCCGGCCCCCTACCCGCCGAGCGACCCGTTCGAGCCGTTCGCGATCGCCGCGGTGGAGTTGGCCGACGAGGGCCTGATCGTGCTGGGCAAGGTCGTCGAGGGCACCCTGGCCGCGGACTTGAAGGTCGGCATGGAGATGGAGCTGACCACCATGCCGCTCTACACCGACGACGACGGCGTGACGCGCACCGTCTACGCGTGGAAGAAGGTGGACTCCAATGCCTGAACCGCTGTACATCCTGGGTGCGGGCATGCACCCGTGGGGCAAGTGGGGCCGCGACTTCACCGAGTACGGCGTGGTCGCCGCCCGCGCCGCGCTGGCCGACGCCGGCCTGAACGCGCAGCAGATCCAGTTCATCGCCGGCGCGGACACCATCCGCAACGGCTACCCGGGTTTCATCGCCGGTTCGACGTTCGCCCAGAAGCTGGGCTGGAACGGGGTGCCGGTGTCGTCCTCGTATGCTGCCTGCGCCTCGGGCTCGCAGGCGCTGCAGAGCGCCCGGGCCCAGATCCTGGCCGGCTTCTGCGACGTGGCGCTGGTGATCGGCGCCGACACCACTCCCAAGGGCGCGTTCGCCCCGGTCGGCGGTGAGCGCAAGAATGACCCGGACTGGCAGCGGTTCCACCTGATCGGGGCGATGAACCCGGTGTACTTCGCGCTGCTGGCGCGCCGCCGGATGGACCTCTACGGCGCCACCTCCGAAGACTTCGCGAGCGTGAAGGTGAAGAACTCCCGGCACGGCTTGAGCAACCCGAATGCGCGCTACCGCAAGGAATCCGCGGTCGAAGACGTGCTGGCCAGCCCGGTGGTCTCCGACCCGCTGCGCCAGCTCGACATCTGCGCCACCTCCGACGGTGCCGCCGCGTTGATCGTGGCCAGCGCGGAATTCGCCCGCAAACACCTGGGTTCGCTCGAGGGTGTGCCGTCGGTGCGCGCGGTGTCCACCGTGACCCCGCGCTACCCCCAGCACCTGCCCGAACTGCCGGACATCGCAACCGATTCCACCGCTGTGGTGGCGGCCCCGGAGCGGGTGTTCAAGGACCAGATCCTGGACGCCGCCTACGCCGAGGCCGGGATCGGCCCCGAGGATGTCAGCCTGGCCGAGGTCTACGACCTGTCGACCGCGCTGGAGATCGACTGGTACGAGCACCTGGGGCTGTGCGCCAAGGGTGAGGGCGAGCAACTGCTGCGCAGCGGCGCCACCACGATCGGCGGCCGGGTGCCGGTGAACCCGTCGGGCGGGTTGGCCTGCTTCGGCGAGGCGATCCCGGCGCAGGCGATTGCCCAGGTGTGCGAGTTGACCTGGCAGCTGCGCGGGCAGGCCACCGGTCGGCAGGTCGAGGGCGCCACGGTGGGCGTGACCGCCAACCAGGGTCTGTTCGGTCACGGCTCCTCGGTGATCGTCGCCCGGTAGTTTTTTTGGCGCGAGAGTGCGTGTCTGCACGGCGACACGCCGAGTTGAGCCGTACAGCTACGCACACTCGCGGCACTGGGATCCTGTTGCGATGACCGAAACCGTCGTCGTCAAGGTCAAACCGGGCAGCCGCAAAGGTCCCCTGGTCGAGACCGACGATGACGGACAGCTCACCGTCTACGTTCGCGAGCCCGCCGTAGACGGCAAGGCGAACGCCGCCGTCATCCGTGTTCTGGCAGAGCATTTCGGCGTTCCGCGCAGCCGTGTCGAACTGGCATCCGGTGCGGGTGCGCGCGTCAAACGTTTCCGGATCGATCGCTAACCAACTCCGGTGAAACCAGTTCAGCCAGAACGCAACTCGCTCAGCACGCCACGCCTGGTCAACTCGGCGAGCACCACCTGAGCCTGCAATTCGGCCCGGTCCATACAGGCCACCCGTGCGGCCTCCGGGTCGCGCTGGCGGATCGCCGCGGCTTCGGCCTCAAAACTGGGCAGAAACTCTTCGTGTTCGTTGACGTAGCTCGTCCAGAACCCGCGCGGCATGAACACCCGTGAAGCGCTGATGGCCGCCTGCAGTGGCGGGCCGGCGTATTCCTCGACGATGATCCGGCGAAACTCGATGGCCGCGTCGTGAAACCCCGCCGGTGCCTTATGGCCGCGCAGTTCCCGCAGCGCCGCATCGAGTTCGGCGAGAACACGCGGCGTTGGGCTCGCCGCCGCCCGCGCCGATGGAATCGCATTCAATGTCCCGTGCAACTCGTGCTGTTCGCGAACCACGGCCTCATCAAACCGGCTGACAAACACGCCACGGTGATAAACGCTGGCCAGCATTCCTTGCTGCTCGAGTTGGTCGATCGCCTGCTGAACCGGCAGCCGGCTGACCCCCAAAGCGCCCGCGATCGCATCGCGGTTGATCCGGTCGCCGGTGCGCAGCTCCCCCGCCAGCACCAGGTCGACGATGTGGTTGACAACCAGGTCCTTCTCTTTGACCCCGTATTTCTTGGGCATAGGCGGGCCTAGCCAGAAGCCTCGTCTGACGCCTCCCCGGACGAGTCAGCTTGCGGCAGCAGTGATTCCAACGCGGCGCGGTTGATCCGCCGAAACGCGCGCTTGGGCCGGTTGGCATCCAGGATGGCCACCTCCAAGGTGCCCGGCCCCAGATCACGCGGTTCGGCGCCGTTGCCGGTGTCGGTCTGTTTGAGCGCGTTGACCGCGATGTGCAGCGCGTCAGCCAGCTCCGCGTTCTCGGCGTAGGACTCCTTGAGCGCATTCGTGACCGGCTCGGTGGTGCCGCCCATCACCACGAAGTGCGGCTCGTCGGTGATCGACCCGTCGTAGGTGACCCGGTACAGCTCAGGCGCTTTCGTCTGGCCCTGGTAGGCGACGCCGGCAACGCACAACTCCACCTCGTAGGGCTTGGCCTGCTCGGTGAAGATGGTGCCCAGCGTCTGGGCGTAGACGTTGGCCAGCTGGCGCGCGGTGACGTCACGCCGGTCATAGGCGTAGCCGCGGGTGTCGGCGAACTGAATACCGCCGCGGCGAAGGTTCTCGAACTCGTTGATCCGGCCCGCCGCTGCGAAACCGACTCGGTCGTAGAGTTCGCTGATCTTCTGCAGAGAGCGCGAAGGGTTTTCCGCGACGAACAGCACGCCGTCGGCGTAGGCCAGGGCCACCACGCTGCGGCCGCGGGCGATGCCCTTGCGGGCGAGCTCGCTGCGCTCGCGCATCGCCTGCTCGGGCGAGATGAAGTACGGGAAGCTCATTTCTTACCCCGCTTGGTCTCCGACGCCGAATCCCCTCCACGAGTTCGACTCTCGACCACCAGACGGGCCAATTCGGCGATCCGCTCCTCGGCGACGTCGACGGCGCCGTCGGCGTCGATGGTGACCGCAGTCGGGTAGATGCCACGCACCAGATCGGGGCCGCCGGTGGCGGAGTCGTCATCGGCGGCGTCGTAGAGCGCCTCGATGGCGACTCGCAGCGCGGAGTCGGCGTCGCTGATCCGACTGTAAAGCTTCTTGATCGATGACTTGGCGAACAGCGAGCCCGAGCCCACCGCCTGGTAGCCCTCGCTTTCGATGTTCCAGCCGCCGGCGGCGTCGAACGACACAATGCGCCCGGCGGTCTGAGGGTCGTCGGCGTCGATGTCGTAACCGGCCAGCAGTGGCAATGCCACCAGGCCCTGCATCGCGGCGCCCAGATTGCCGCGCACCATGGTCGACAGCCGGTTGACCTTGCCGGCGAACGTCAGCGGGACACCTTCGAGCTTCTCGTAGTGCTCCAGTTCCACCGCGTAGAGCCGGGCGAACTCGACGGCGATCGCCGCGGTGCCGGCGATGCCGGTCGCGGTGTACTCGTCGGTGACGTACACCTTCTGCACATCACGGCCCGCGATCATGTTGCCCTGTGTTGAGCGCCGGTCGCCGGCGATCAGGACCCCTCCCGGGTACTTCAACGCGACGATGGTGGTGCCGTGCGGCAATTGCTCACCTGCCCCGCCGGAATGCGCGGCGCCCGCGCCGGTCGGCAGTAGCTCCGGTGCCTGCAACCGCAGGAACTCCGAAAACGACGACAGACCTACACCGGTGAGCGCGATTCCTGGGTTTGCTGAGTTGAGGGGCAGACGATCACGCGACAACCAGGTCACTGGCCGCCCTTTTGGACGTACGCGCGCACGAAGTCTTCGGCGTTCTCCTCCAGCACGTCGTCGATCTCGTCGAGCAGGTCATCGGTGTCCTCGGTGAGCTTCTCCCGGCGTTCCTGGCCCGCCGCAGTGCTGCCGGTGAGATCGTCGTCGTCTCCGCCGCCCCCGCCACGCTTGGTCTGCTCCTGAGCCATTGCTGCCTCCTGAATCTCATCGGCCGCGCATGACCGCGGCCGGTTTCTCCACCCTACCGGTCGGCGACGATGTTGCTCGGGGTCTAGGTGGTGAGTTGTTGCACCAGTTCGGCGGCGCTGTCCACCGAGTCCAGCAAAGCTCCGACGTGCGCCTTACTGCCGCGCAGGGGCTCCAGCGTGGGGATCCGCACCAGCGAGTCCCCGCCCAGGTCGAAGATGACCGAGTCCCAGCTCGCGGCGGCGATGTCGGCTCCGAACCGGCGCAGGCACTCGCCACGGAAGTAGGCCCGGGTGTCGGTCGGCGGGTTGTGGACTGCGGCCAGCACCTGCTGTTCGGTGATCAGGCGGCGCATCGAGCCACGGGCGACCAGCCGGTTGTACAGGCCCTTGTCCAGCCGCACGTCGGAGTACTGCAGGTCGATCAGGTGCAGCCGGGGCGCCGACCAGCTCAGGTTCTCCCGCTGCCGGAACCCCTCCAGCAGACGCAGCTTGGCCGGCCAGTCCAGCACGTCGGCGCACTCCATCGGGTCCCGTTCCAGCTGGTCGAGCACCCGGGCCCAGGTCTCGATGATGTCGGTGGCGCGCGGATCCGGATCGCGGGTCTCGACCAGCTTGGCCACCCGCTCGAGGTAGATCCGTTGCAGCGCAAGGCCGGTCATCTCACGACCGTCGGCCAATGCGACAGTTGCCCGCAGGGTCGGGTCCCGGCTGATGACGTGCACCGCACGCACCGGCCGGGCCAACACCAGATCGCTCAGGTCGATCCCGTGCTCGGCACCCTCCTCGATCAGGTCGAGGACCAGCGCGGTGGTGCCCACCTTCAAATACGTCGAGGTCTCGGCGAGGTTGGCGTCGCCGATGATGACGTGCAGCCGGCGGTACTTGTCGGCGTCGGCGTGCGGCTCGTCGCGGGTGTTGATGATGCCGCGCTTGAGCGTGGTTTCCAGGCCGACTTCGACCTCGATGTAGTCGGCGCGCTGGGAGAGCTGGAAGCCCGGTTCGTCGCCCGCGGCGCCCAACCCGACGCGCCCGGAGCCGGTGACCACCTGCCGGGACACCAGAAACGGCGTCAGACCGGCGATGATCGCCGAGAACGGCGTCTGCCGGCTCATCAGATAGTTCTCGTGGGTGCCGTAGGAGGCGCCCTTGTTGTCGATGTTGTTCTTGTACAGCTGCAGCTTCGCCGCGCCGGGAACGCTGGCCACGTAGCGCGCGGCCGCCTCCATCACCCGCTCACCGGCCTTGTCCCAGATGACCGCGTCCAGCGGGTCGGTGACCTCGGGCGCCGAGTATTCGGGGTGGGCGTGATCGACGTAGAGCCGTGCCCCGTTGGTGAGGATCATGTTGGCCGCACCGACCTCGTCGGCGTCGATGATCGGGGGCGGGCCGGACGAGCGGCTCAGGTCGAAGCCGCGGGCATCCCGCAGCGGGGACTCCACCTCGTAGTCCCAGCGGGTGCGCTTGGCGCGTGGGATTCCGGCGGCGGCGGCGTAGGCCAGCACCGCCTGGGTGGAGGTGAGGATCGGGTTCGCGGTGGGATCTGATGGCGAAGCGATGCCGTATTCGACTTCGGTCCCGATGATCCGCTGCATGGCTAGAGCCTAGGCGAGGACGAAAAGGACTAACGCGGGTGGCGCGAGCGCCAGCTGGCAAGTACGTCCTCGACATGGTCGCGTACCCGGAGTCGAGCAGCTTCCCGACCGACGCCGGCCATCAACATCGCGTCGTAATCGGTCTCGGTGTGGCGGACCGAGGCCGCAACGGCCAGACGAACTGCCTCCGGAGCAAGCGCCCGGCCCGCGGCGCTTCGGCCCACCCGACCGCTGCCGCGCGTCGCCGCATGACGTGCGATCGCGGCGGCCCGGTCAGCGGGACACCCCGGGAACTGGCTACGGATGGCGTCAGCGAATTCGGCGGCGAAACGCTCGTCTTCATCGGCACGCCGGAGAGCGTCGCGCGCCCGCCGCCGTTCGCGTACCTCGGAGTCGGAAAGGCACTCCTGTTCGGCACCCTCGATCGCCTCCGGTTCAGCCAGGATGCCTTGGCGTTCATAGCGTTTTCGGGACCGGCTCCAGCGCACGACCACCGCCGAGAGCCGGCTGGCCTTTTTCGCGCGTCGGGTCATCGCTGCATCGCCCGACGGCAGAAATTCGAGATGGCCAAGGTCTGCGCAGTTCAGGCACAGCGGACCTGCATCGTCCATGATCAGCAGGTCGCCGGCGCCCGAACACGACGTACACGCCCAATCTCTGAGCGCTGCGATCACCACGAGGTCCGACGAGCGGTTCACCCGCGATTCGCCATCCAGCTGCGGTGGCGCATGGCGGCCTTACGTGCGGCTTTGGCCAGTTTGCGGTCGGTGAGGTGCTCGCCCAGCACATCGAGCACCTGTGCGGTCTCGGGAGCGGGATGTCGCCACATGCCGTCCAGCAAGCGGAACGGCTGATCGGCGTCGGGGCCGGTGGTGAACAAGTCGCAGAGCTCATCGGGGTCGTCCAAGTTGACGGCGAAGATGTCGACCATCGCCCCGATGTCGACGAAGCCGCCGAGACTGTCCATGTCGGCACGTTCATGCGCCATCAACCACATCGCCGCGTTGCCGGACACCGGGGTGTCCAGCAGCTGGCGAACCAGCGGTTCCACCAGACCGATGTCGAACATGTCGAGCGCCGCGAAACCGATCAGCCGGGCCCCGGCAGTCTGCACGGCCGTGATCGCCTCGGTGAGCAATCGAACCCGCTCAAGTGCGGGCAGGTTCGGCTGCCAAGCCGCCACCACCGATTCATGTTGGGTGTCGGGAACCGACAGCATGGCGTCGATCAACACGGTGGCGTCAGCCTCCGAAAGATCCTCCAGGCGGTGCAGGACAAGGCCTATTCGATCGACATAGTCAGGCAGGACGTGACGGCCCAGAGCGGTCAATGCGACGGCGCCCCCGCTCTTGTAGGAAAATCCAAACGGTTCGGCTGTTTCGATCCAGTCGGTCCAGAGCAGTACGCCTGCCACCTCAAGGGCTTCGAAAATGCGGATCAGGTTGCGCTCGACCTGCTCATCGATGCGTTCTCGTGGCGACAGCCAGGGTGTGGTCAGTTGCTGGGCGACCATCACCTTGGGTACCTCGACAAGGTCGGCGAACGGTGCCGCGCTATCGGGAAGGAGCAGCGGAGAAAGCCACAGCGCGATCCCCTCGTCCAAGAACTGGTCGAGGTCGTCGAAGAAGGCGTTGCGGTAGTAGACCCGCGAACTCAACGGACCGAGCTGTATCACCGACTCGATCAGAGCGGTCGCCTGCTGTACCGCCGATCGTCGCGCCCAGGCCTTGGTCGGAACCAGCCGACGCTGGTGCACCCGGACCGCGCCGGCGTCCTTCGCCACCTCAAGCAGGAAACGCAGATGCGGTAGATCCGCGGTGGACGAGGTCCGAAAGGTCCGGTCTCCGATTCGGGGGTCCATCTGGTCGCCGGTGTCGAGCAACTCGATCAACGCGCGCCCGTCGGCCAGCTTGAGGTTGCCCCTGCCGGTCAACGGTTTACCGGCCGGACCGAGGTATTCGCGCAGCGCAGCCACCTTCGCCGGCAGGGGCGCTGCAGCCGCCGCGGCCGCGACGTCGGCCGGCGGCGGGGGGATGTGAACGAACGGCAACTCGTACGGTTCCGGTTCGGGTTCCTGTTCGAAGAATCGATCCGTGGCCGCCCGGCGCTGCTCGAGCGGCAGGGCATTGTGCTCTTCGACTCGGGATTGCAGTGCGGCCAACATCTGCTCATCGGACATCTCCGAGACATCGCCCAGACCCGCGAACAGCGATTTGGCCATACCGAAGTTGGCCGGGTCGTCCATTGCCTCACGCATCGCCGGGGCCAGCTCGCGGGCCAGCTCGCTCAATGCTCTGGCGTGGCCTACCCCGCCGACCAGGCGCTGGGTATCGGCCATGAATTCGATGTAGGCGCCCACTGCCCGACAGACGCACTCGGACTGCCCGGGCGGTACAGATAGTTTGCGTGGGCACCACCCCAGTAGGAACTCTTCGATGTCTGCGTCGGTGAACTCGTCGAGCAGGCCGGTGGAGTAGTTATAGCGCCAGTCCAGGAAGATCCGGATGTCGCCGACGACCTCTGCTCGCTCTTCATCGGAGGCATCTAACCAACGGGCGACCTCACTGAGCAGTGTGTCCCGGGCAGCCGAGAAGGCTGCCTCATCGTCGGACGGGGAAAACCGTAACCGCATCGAGTCGAGGGTAGCCCCGGGCGGGCTCCGCCGTGCACGGATGTACAGCCCTACCGGCGTGTCGGCGGGCAGACGCGCACCCTCGCCGAATCAGTCTGGGGCGGTACGCAGGGTGCGGCGGACCATCTCCTTGGCCGCGGCGATGACGGCGGCCTCGTCGGGCTCGGCGTCCGCTAGGTAGGCGGCGTTCAACAGGCCGTCGACGGCGTAGTACAACAGCGCGGCGGTGGTGGGCGGATCGGTCACCGCGGCCGCTCCGGCGGCCACCGCCGCAGCAATGACGTCGGCGAGGAGCGTGACGACTTTGGCGTCGGCTTGGCGCAATTGGCGCAGCCCGTCGCCGGATGCTTGGGAGAACACCGCCCGGTGCAGCGCCGCGTTGGCCATGTCGTAGTGGATCATCTGCTCGATCAGCGCATCGAGCACCGCCGGCCAACCCGGCGCCGAGGGCCGCGCGGCGGCGAGCTGCTCCTGCACGGTGTCCAGGAAGGCATCGAGGTAGTCGGCCCACAACCGGGCCAGCAGGTGATCTTTGGATTCGAAGTACAGGTAGAACGTGCCCTTGGCGACCTGGGCCGCGGCGGTGACCTTGTCCACCGTCAGCTCGGTAGGTCCGTCGGCCAACAGCAAATCCCGGGCCACCTCCAGCAACTGGCTTTCCCGTTGTGCGGGCGGCAGCGTGGTGCGCCGCCGCCCGGATCCTTGCTGCGCCACTGCGTCGTCCTTTCCCGAGTCGGTACCGCCGTGGACCGTGCCGGACACGATTGACAGCCGCGGAGAACCGCCGTTACGGTAACATGACTGACCGTCAGTCAGTTCGATTCGAGCAGCAAAGCGAGGTTCGTATGGCAACAACTGACACCGCTACCGGTACGGACCTGCCGGTGACCGAGAATCTGAACAGCGCATTGAGCGTGATGGCAGTCGGCCGGATGATCCTCGCCGTGGTCTCATTGGCCGCGCCGAGGCAGTTCGCCAAGCTCGTCGGGGTCACGCCGTCGGCCGAACTCACCTACATGACCAGGATCTATGGAGCGCGGGCATTCGCGATGGGCCTGGCATATCTGACCAGCGGCGCCCGGGAGCGCTACCGCTGGAAGCGGCTCTCCCTGATGGTGGACTCCCTGGACACCATCAACGGCGTCAGCCATCTCGTTCGCCGTGACCTGCCGCTGCGCGCGGCCGTGAGCATGGTCGGTCTCACCGGTTCGTATGCGGTTATCGGCGCGACCAAGGTCGCAACAGAACAGTTCGCCGAATCGGGCTAGCCGAGGGCGCCGGCGTGCTGCGCGGGGTGACGTTTGGGCGTGCATGGTTGTACGTGGTTCGCGGCGTGTCGCCGGGCAAACACGCACCCTCGCGCAAGGAGGATGCCCGCGCTGAGAAGCCGCGCTACTAGAGCTAGCGCTACAGGTACTGGCCCAGGTTGGACTCGGTATCAATAGCACGACTGGCGCTCGACGACTTGCCGGTGACCAGGGTGCGGATGTAGACGATCCGCTCGCCCTTCTTGCCCGAGATCCGCGCCCAGTCATCGGGGTTGGTGGTGTTGGGCAGGTCCTCGTTCTCGGCGAACTCGTCGACGATCGAGTCCAGCAGGTGCTGGATGCGCAGGCCCGGCTGACCGGTCTCCAGAACCGACTTGATGGCGTTCTTCTTCGCCCGGTCGACCACGTTCTGGATCATCGCCCCGGAGTTGAAGTCCTTGAAGTACATGACCTCTTTGTCACCGTTGGCGTAGGTGACCTCCAGGAACCGGTTGTCGTCGATCTCGGCGTACATCCGGTCGACGACCTTCTCGATCATCGCCTTGATGCAGGCGGCGCGGTCCCCACCGAACTCGGCGAGGTCGTCGGCGTGCACCGGCAGCGTCTCGACCAAGTACTTCGAGAAGATGTCTTGTGCGGCTTCGGCATCCGGGCGCTCGATCTTGATCTTGACGTCGAGACGGCCGGGCCGCAGGATCGCCGGGTCGATCATGTCCTCACGGTTGGAGGCGCCGATCACGATGACGTTCTCCAGCCCCTCCACACCGTCGATCTCACTCAGCAGCTGGGGCACGACGGTGGTCTCCACGTCCGAGGAGACACCGGTGCCACGGGTGCGGAAGATCGAGTCCATCTCATCGAAGAACACGATGACCGGGGTGCCCTCGGAGGCCTTCTCGCGGGCACGCTGGAAGATCAGCCGGATGTGACGTTCGGTCTCGCCGACGAACTTGTTCAGCAGCTCGGGGCCCTTGATGTTGAGGAAGTACGACTTCGCCTCGTGGGCGTCGTCCCCGCGCACCTCGGCCATCTTCTTGGCCAGCGAGTTGGCCACCGCCTTGGCGATCAGCGTCTTGCCGCAGCCCGGCGGACCGTAGAGCAGCACCCCTTTGGGCGGACGCAGCGCGTATTCGCGGTAGAGGTCCTTGTGCAGGAACGGCAGTTCCACGGCGTCGCGGATCTGCTCGATCTGGCGAGTCAGGCCGCCGATGTCGCCGTAGCTGACGTCGGGCACCTCCTCGAGCACCAGGTCTTCGACCTCGGCCTTGGGGATGCGCTCGAAGGCGTAGCCGGCCTTAGTGTCGACCAGCAACGAGTCGCCGGGGCGCAGCTTGCGGGGACGCCAGTCATCCGACAGCGCGTCCGGGTTGCTCTCGGGAAGGTCCGCGGCGACCAGCGGCTCGGCCAGCCAGACGATGCGCTCCTCATCGGCGTGGCCCACAACCAGCGCGCGGTGCCCGTCGGACAGAATTTCACGCAACGTGGATATTTCGCCCACCGACTCGAAATTGCCGGCCTCGACCACCGTCAGCGCCTCGTTGAGCCGGACCGTCTGGCCCTTCTTGAGGGTAGCTACGTCGATGTTGGGCGAGATGTTCAGCCGCATCCGGCGGCCGGAGGTGAACACGTCGACGGTGTCGTCTTCGTGACTGCCCAGCAGCACCCCGTAGCCGCTCGGCGGCTGACCGAGCCGATCGACCTCCTCACGCAGCGCCAGCAACTGCTGGCGCGCCTCTTTGAGGGTGTCCATCAGCTTGGAGTTTCGCGCGGTCAGCGAGTCAATGTGGGCTTCGAGCTGACGCACATCGCGGCCGACGCGGGCGGTGTCCTGCGGGGTGTTCTCGAGCTGTGCGCGAAGCACCGCGGCTTCGCGGCGCAGTTCCTCCAACTCGGCGAAGTCATCACCGGGCGTGCCCGGCCCCCCGGACGCGTCGAAAGTCTCAGGACGCGGCGAATCTTCCATGTTGCTCATGGTGCGCTCCTTTCCCGAACTGGAAGTTGAAGCGACGGATACCTCAACGCTACCGGCCATTGTGCATTCGCGTGCTCTGTGGCAATCCGACACACCGGCTCCGCTGCTAGCCTCGCTCTCAAATCGGGTGATCAAAAGGGCCTAGAAAGGATCCGAATGAACATGAAATCCCTTGCCACGGGTATGGCGGCAGTCGCTGCCATCGGCGCGGCAGCCATAGCTGTGAGCTCCCTGGCAACGCCGGCGCCGGCCGCCGCCGAGGCACCGACGACGGTGTTCTTCGCGCCGCTGCCGTTGGACCCCGCCGCCGCCGTACCAGCGCCGGAGCAGCTGGCCAGTGTGCTCAACACGCTGGCCGACCCCGGTGTCCCCGCCGCCGGCAAGTCCGATCTCGTCGAGGGCGGCCTGGGCCCGGTCGAGAGCGGTGCCATCGACCACCGGCTGCAGAAGGCCCTCAAGAAGGGCGCCCTCCCGCTGTCGATCAGCGTGGCCAACGTCGTGCCGGCCGGCCCCGGAGCGGCCAGCGCCGACGTCACCGCGTCGGGGCCGAAGTTGGAGCCGCACTCGGTGAATCTCACCTTCGTCGACCAGGGTGGCTGGAAGCTCTCCCGGGCTTCGCTGTTGTCGCTGTCGCAGCTGACGTCGAGCTGATCGCAGACCCGTATGTGTAGCCACCGCATCGGCTGGCCCGCCGTCCTCGCGGCGGCGGTGCTGGTGATGTCGGGCTGCGCGGGCCACCAGCCGGCGGAGCCGGTGGCCGAGATTCCGGTGACGTCGACGACGGTGCCTGTCCAGGCGCCGTCGTCGGCCTTGCCGGCGCCCGAGGCGTTGACCGATGTCCTGTACCGGCTGTCGGACCCCGAGGTTCCCGGCGCAGACAAGCTGCCCCTCGTCGAGGGAGCCAAACCCGCCGACGCGGCAACCATCGACAAGTTCGCGACCGCCCTCAGGGACGGCGGATATCTGCCGCTGAACCTCGAGGCCGCCGATCTCGGCTGGTCGGACCGCTACCCGGGCAACGTCACCGCTGACGTCACGGTCAACACGGCCAACCCCGCCGCCGGCACGTTCGCCTTCCCGATGGAGTTCACGCCGAATCACGGCGACTGGCAGCTGTCGCAGGCCACCGCCAAGAGCCTGCTGGCATTCGGCAACGCCCAGGCCGGCAGCACACAGCCGGCGCCACCGCCGCCCTGACCATGTGGATCGGCTGGCTCGAATTCGACCTGCTGCTCGGTGAGGTGCACTCGCTCAAGCAAAAGCGCTCGGTGGTGCGCCCGATCGTCGCGGAGTTGCGGCGCAAGTTCGATGTGTCGGCCGCCGAGACGGGGTCGCCGGATCTGCACCGGCGCAGCGGAATCGGAGTGTCCGCGGTGTCGGGCGACCGCGGGCACCTGGTGGCGATCCTGGACGCGGCGGAACGCTTGGTGGCCGCCCGGCCGGAGATCGAACTGCTGTCGGTGCGCCGGGGGCTGAATCGCAGCGACGACTGAGACCGCAAAATCCCGTCGAAATCGGCACAGCGAACCCGCAGCAAACCGCTGGCGACCGGCGCATACTCCGAGAATGCCCATCGAGCAACGGCTGATCGTCAGCGTCGTTGACGAGATACCGGATTCCATACCGATCATCACCTATCAGCGTGACGATCACTCGTGTAGCGGGGCGTGGTCGCGCCCGAAAGTGCCAGCACTGGTCTTCGCCGACAACTCCCACGACGGGTCCGCGGTGGCCTATCACCACGGCGTGCTCGGCGGCGCGCAGACGCCGGTGCAGCTGGTGTTCTGGGGAGCCTGGTGGAACGGCGCGGGTTCGGCTCAGCGCGGTCTGATCGAATCCCGCACCCAGTCCCTTTTGGCGAGCCGCTATTTCAGTGAGCTGGGGCAGTATTACATCGCCGGCGCCCCGACCTGGCGGGGCTCGCTCACCGTGATCTCCCCCGGTCCGCCGTCGGGTGCGGTGGATTCCACTGTGACGATGCGGCGGGTGCTGGAATTGATCGAGGACTGCATCGACGACGGTGTGTTCCCCGATCCCGACGACGGCCCGCGGATCGCCTTCATTGTCCTGATGCCCCAGGGATTTACGGTGACCGGTGGCGCCGTTGCCGGTGCGCACTCGACGGACTACACGTTCGATTTCCCGTTCGATACGGATCGGTACTGGGCGGGCTGGGTGCGCTACTTCGACCCGGCAACCGAGGACATCGAACTGACGATGTCGACGTTGGGCCACGAGTTGGTGGAAATCCTGACCGATCCCGAGGCAGACGGCTGGCGGCGGGAACCGCTGGACGGCAACTGCGAGATCTGCGACTGGAGCGATTCGACGGTCAGCGGCCGGCAGGTGCGGCAGCGCGCCTGGGTCAACGACGTCCGTGTGCAGTCGTACTGGTCTGTCCGGCACGGGGCCACCGTCCTCCCGATCGATGACGACTACGGCGCGCAACTCGAGGCCAAGGTGACCGAGACCACTCGGCGGGAGGTGTCGCGGGGAACGCTGGTCTCCGACCCCGCGGTCCGCCGTGCCTGCGCGACCATCCCGGCATGCTGCATCGCTGACGACCGCTACGAGTACGTGCTGTACTCGGTGTCCGAGACCGCTCGGATTCGGTTGAACTGGACGCGGTACCGCACGCCCCGCGCCAGCTGGAGCATCCGCGGAATTGCCGTATCGGGTTCCGGCACCGTGCAAGTGACGCTTCCGGTAGACGGGTACAACGGCCAGAACCCGGTGACGGCGGTGCGGCGAGTGAGCGTGGGCTACACCGCGACGGACACCGTGCTGGACCTGACGGTCAACGAGCCCGGCGGCAACTTCGACCTGCCGGTGAGCTGCAGCGTGACCGACACGTCGATCGCGGGGAACGTGGCGACCAATGTGATCGCGACTCCCAGCGTCGTCGTCGGCTTCGTCGGAGCCGACCTGGTCGCCGACGCGAATTACCTCGCCGCGCTGAGCCGCTGCTATAAGGCGATGCTGGACAAGTACAAAGTCGAGTACCAGCCGATGGGACGGCCAGGGCCGGGCGACCCGATCAAGTACGACCCGACGGTGCTCAATATCGGACTACCGGCCTACGCCGGCCTGACCGGACACCAGCAACTGCAGGAAACCGGCAAGCTGATCCGCGCCGCGGCCTACCTGCTCGACTCCGACGACGCCTATGCCTTTGTCGGACATCTTGTTCGGTCGCAGCCGGCGCTGGTGCGCGCCCTGCAAACGCGCACCGAGGCGGACGTGGTGTCTACGTTGCTGACGACGACGTCCTGACCGCTACGGGCGTCCTCGTTTGCGTCCCAGCCGAGTCGGGGTGACGGTGTCCGGCGCCAGCCGGCGGGCGCAGACCAGGAATGCGGTGTGGCCGCGCATCGCGTGCTGGGGGCGAACCGCCAAGCCGACCACGTTCCAGCCGCGCTGCATCGTCTCCCAGGACCGCGGCTCGGTCCAGCACTGCTGCTCGCGCAGCGCCTCGTTCACCTGGGACAACTGGGTGACGGTAGCCACGTAAATCACCAGCACCCCACCGGGGATCAGCACCCGCGACACGGCTTCCAGCACCTCCCAGGGCGCCAGCATGTCCAGCACCACCCGGTCGATCGACGCGTCGGGCAGGTCGCAGTCGGCCACGTCGCCCATCACCAGCCGCCAGTTGTCCGGCTGGTGGCCGAGGAAGGTCTCGACGTTGGCGCGGGCGTGCACGGCGTGGTCGTCGCGCAACTCGTAGGAGATCACCTTGCCCTCCGGCCCGACCGCCCGCAGCAGCGACAGCGTCAGGGCTCCCGACCCCGCCCCGGCTTCGAGCACCCGGGCGCCGGGGAAGATGTCGCCCTCGTGGATGATCTGCGCGGAGTCCTTGGGATAGATCACCTGCGCACCGCGCGGCATCGACATCACGTAGTCGACCAGCAGCGGCCGCAGCACCAGGAACGGGTCGCCGTTGGCGGACTTGACCACGCTGCCGTCGGGCAGCCCGATCACCTCGTCGTGCGGAATGGCCCCGCGGTGGGTGTGGAAGTCACCGCCGGGGACCAGCACCGTGGTGTAGCGGCGCCCCTTGGCGTCGGTGAACTGGGCCCGATCGCCCGCCTGAAAAATCCCGGATTCGGACACAGCCGTCCACCCTACGCAGCGTGTTCGCGAAGGGTTGTCGGTGCATGCCCGTAGGGTTCGCAAGTATGAGCAAGCCTGCGTTATCCCCGTCGCGGGCGGCCGACTTCAAACAGTGCCCGCTGCTGTACCGATTCCGGGCCATTGACCGGCTCCCGGAACCACCTTCGGCAGCGCAACTGCGCGGCTCGGTGGTGCACGGCGCACTGGAGCGGCTCTACGCGCTGCCCGCATCACAGCGCGATCCCGCGACCGCCCGGGAGCTGGTGACCCCGGCCTGGGAGCACCTGATCAGCGCCTCCCCGGGCTTGGGCGCCGGGCTGGACGCCGAGCAGCTCATGGCCGAGGCACGCAGACTGCTGGCCGGCTACTACCGGCTGGAGGACCCCCGCCGGTTCGATCCGCAGAGCTGTGAGCAGCGGGTCGAGGTCGAGCTGACCGACGGCACCCTGCTGCGAGGCTTCGTCGACCGCATCGACGTCTCCGCGACCGGAGCGTTGCGGGTGGTCGACTACAAGACCGGCCGGGCTCCGTCGGCCACCGGGCGGCTGTCCGAGGCCGCCGAATCGAAGGCACTGTTCCAGATGAAGTTCTATGCGGTGGCGCTGCTGCGGTCCCGCGGTGTGCTGCCCGCACGGTTGCGGCTGATCTATCTGGCCGACGGGCAGCTGCTGGACTACTCTCCCGAGCACGCCGAGCTGCTGCGGTTCGAGAAGATCCTGATCGCGATCTGGCAGGCCATCCAAAATGCCGGTGCCACAGGAGATTTCCGTCCCCAGCCGTCACGCTTGTGTGACTGGTGCGCGCACCGCGCACTGTGCCCGGCGTTCGGGGGGACCCCGCCGCCCTACCCCGGCTGGCCGGCCGACAGCGCGGCATGACCGGCAGCTACTACCGACGCGCGGGCGGTTCCGGCCCCGATGACGTGGTCTACGAATCCACTGACCTGACCCGCAGCAACTGGGGCCAACTGCAGCACGGGTCTCCTCCGCTGGCGCTGCTCACCCGCGAGATCGAGCGGCTGCTCGACGGATCGGGTCAGCGGATCGCCCGACTGAGCCTGGACATCCTGGGGGCGATACCGGTGGCCCCGGTGCGGGTTGCGGCCCGAGTCCAGCGGCCGGGCCGGCGGATCGCCCTGCTGGAAGCCGAGATGCTCACCTGCGACGACGACCGGCCAGTGGCACGGCTGAGCGCGTGGGCGCTGGCCACCTCCGACAGCACCGCGGTGGCCTCCGACCGGCACGCGCCACTGACCAGCGGGCCGTCGTTGCCGCCGCCGGAGTGGTTCGCCCAGGCCAGCGGGTATGCCCAGTCGGTGCGCTGGCGTGTCCAACCGGACGCACCCGACGGCACGGCGGTCGCATGGTTGAGTCCGCGGGTGCACCTGGTGGACAGTGAGCCGACCACCGCCCTGCAGCGGCTGGCGATGGTGGTGGACTCCGCGAACGGTGTCGGCGCCGCGCTGGACGTCAACGAGTACATGTTCATGAACACCGACACCGTCGTGCACCTGCACCGGCTGCCGACCGGAGCGGACTTCGGCCTGCGCGCCCGCGCCTCGATCGGGCCGGACGGCGTGGGCGTCACCAGCGCGGAGCTGTTTGACCACGACGGATTCTTCGGAACGTCAGCGCAGGCACTACTGGTGCAGCGGCGCTGACCGGATCAGACCACCGCGGTCAACGCGGCGATCGCGAGTCCGCCCAGCACCGCGATGCTGTCCTCCATCAACGCGATCGGCAGATCGTGGCCGCCGTTGGCGGCGACCAGGCGCTGCCGGATCCCGAAACCGACCAGGGTGCCGATCACCGCACCGATGATGCCCGCGCCGAGCGCAGTCCAGGTGTAGTTCCAGGCCGTGCCGAGCACCGCGCCCGCGAACCCGCCCAGCACGATCCGCGCGGCGAACTGCATCGGCACGGTGCGCGCCGGCGTGCTGGGCAGTTGGTCGGTGATGAACTCACCAACCGCCAGTGCCGTCAGGACGGTGACGGTCGCCGGATGGCTCAGCCACTCGGCCCACGTCCCGTCCAAGTTGATCCACTGCAGGGCTGCGGCCCAGGCCATCACGGCCGGCGCGGTGAACGCGCGCAGTCCGGCAACGGCGCCGATGAACAGCGCGAGCACCAGCACGATGAAATGCGTCACCACTACCTCCCGGGCCAGTCGAGTCGACCACCGGACGCTAACACGGCAACGCCTCAGCTACCGGGACTGTTCAAAATCGGCAGAATCTGATGTCCGAGGCGAGGATCGCCTTGGCCCCGATCGCGGCCAACTCGTCCATGATGGCGTTGACCTCGCGTCGCGGCACCAGCGCGCGTACCGCCGCCCAGTCCGGGTCGGCGAGCGGGGCGATAGTCGGTGACTCCAGACCCGGGGTGATCGCGGTGGCCTGGTCGAGCACCGCTCGCGGGCAGTCGTAGTCCAGCATCAGATACTGCTGCCCGAACACCACGCCCTGCACCCGGGCGGCCAATTGGTCGCGGGCGCTGGCGGTCTGCGCGCTACGACCATTGGCCTCCGCGCCCTCGATCAACACCGCTTCCGAATCGCAGAGCGACTCACCGAAAGCCACCAGTCCGTGCTGGCGCAGGGTGCGCCCGGAACCCACCACGTCGGCGATCGCGTCGGCCACCCCCAGCTGGATCGAGATCTCCACCGCCCCGTCGAGCCGGATGACGGTGGCCTCGATTCCCTTGCCGGCCAGATCCTTGCGGACCAGATTCGGGTAGGCGGTCGCGATCCGCTTGCCGGCGAGGTCCGCGGCGACCCAGTCCCGCCCGGCCGGAGCGGCGTAGCGGAACCGCGAAGAGCCGAAACCCAGCGCCAACCGCTCGGCCACCGGCGCCCCGGACTCGGCCGCCAGATCCCGTCCGGTGATCCCGAAGTCGAGTTCCCCCGACCCGACGTAGATGGCGATGTCCTTGGGCCGCAGGAAGAAGAACTCGACCTTGTTGGCCGGATCGATGACCGTCAGGTCCTTGGCGTCGGTACGGCTG
Source organism: Mycolicibacter heraklionensis (assembly GCF_019645815.1). Taxonomy (NCBI): domain Bacteria; kingdom Bacillati; phylum Actinomycetota; class Actinomycetes; order Mycobacteriales; family Mycobacteriaceae; genus Mycobacterium; species Mycobacterium heraklionense. The sequence goes on along the minus strand of NZ_CP080997.1, from coordinate 2,151,618 downwards.
CGGTAGCCGGCCTCCGACAGCATCGCCGCGGCAGCCTCACTGAGCGCCCCCTTGTTGGGGACGGCGACACGCAACATGCTCACAGCTTCCCGTAGACGTCGGACAGCGTCAGCCCGCGCGAGATCATCAGCACCTGGGTCCAATACATCAGCTGGCTGATCTCCTCGGCCAGGTCCTCGTCGGACTGGTGTTCGGCGGCCAGCCACACCTCGCCGGCCTCCTCCAGGATCTTCTTGCCGATCGTGTGCACACCGGCATCCAGCGCCGCCACGGTGCCGCTGCCGGCCGGCCGGGTCGCGGCACGCTCACCGAGCTCGGCGAACAGCTCCTCGAAGGTCTTCACGAGCAGCGATTGTTTCATGTCCGGTCAGGGGCGGTCACGGCAGTTTCGCTCCGCGAGTGTTCGGCTACCGCCGCGAGCGTGCACAGATGTACAGGTTTTACGGCGTGTCGGCGTGCAGACGCGCACGCTCGCCGGAGGACGGGGCCAGCTGGGCGCAGATTTCGTGCAGGTCACTCAGCCCCAGCCCGGTCAGGGACTGCACGTGGTGGCGCCGGGCGCCGGCCGGCACCGGCACCGCATTGGGCACCACCAGCACCGCGCAACCGGCCGCCTCGGCCGCAGCCGCACCCGTCGGCGAGTCCTCCACGGCCAGACACCGGCGCGGATCCAGGTTCAGCAGCTTGGCGGCACGCAGGTAGGGATCCGGCGCCGGTTTGCCCGAGGGCACCTCGTCACCGCAGACCACGGCTGCGAAATAGTGCCGGCCAATGCTGCCCAGCGCCCGCTCGGCCAGCATCCGCGGGGTGTTGGTCACCAGGGCCGTCGGCATCGCCGCGGCGGCCAGCTCGTCGAGCAGCTCCCGGGCGCCGTCGCACCAGGGCAGGCCCGCGTCGAACAGCTCACCGGTGTAGTCGTGCAGCCAGCGCGCCGAGGCCGCCATGGCCGCCGGATCGAGCGGCAGCCCCAGGTCGTCGTAGACGATCCGCATGGTGTTCTCCGCGCAGCCGCCGACCGTTGACGCCCGGACCTCCGGAGTCAGCACCCCGCCGAGGCGGTCGTAGAGGGCGTCCATCGCGACGTCCCACAGCTTCTCGGAGTCGACCAGGGTGCCGTCCATGTCGCACAACACCGCGCGTAACACCGCCAACTGAGCTCAGTCCTCCGGGTTGTAGCCGAGGTTGGAGGCGAGCCAGCGCTCAGCTTCGGCCAGGGTCCAGCCCTTGCGCTTCGCGTAGTCGGCGACCTGGTCCTGGGCTAACCGGCCGATCACGAAGTACTGCGACTGCGGGTGCGAGAAGTACAAGCCGCTGACGGCGGCACCGGGCCACATCGCCATCGACTCAGTCAGCTCGATGCGGGTCCGCTCGTGGACGTCCATCAACTTCCAGATCGTCGCCTTCTCGGTGTGCTCCGGGCAGGCCGGGTAGCCCGGGGCAGGACGGATGCCCTGATACTTCTCGGCGATCAGCGCATCGTTGTCCAACTGCTCATCGGGCTGGAATCCCCAGAACTCCTTGCGAACCCGCTGATGCATCCGTTCGGCGAAGGCCTCCGCCAGCCGGTCGGCGACCGACTCCAGCAGGATCGCGCTGTAGTCGTCGAGGTCTGCCTTGAACTCCGCGATCTTCTCGCCGCTACCGAGGCCCGCCGTGACGGCAAAGGCGCCGATATAGTCCGCCAGACCCGTCTCTTTGGGGGCGATGTAGTCGCCCAGCGACCGGTTCGGGATGCCGGCCCGGTGCTCGCCCTGCTGGCGCAGGTTGTGGAACATCGTCAGCACCTCGGTACGGGTCTCGTCGGTGTAGACCTCGACGTCGTCGCCGACCGCGTTCGCCGGGAAGAACCCGATCACCGCGTTGGCCGTCAGCCACTTCTCCTCGATCAGGGTGTCGAGCATCTGCTGCGCGTCGTTGTACAGCTTGCGGGCAGCCTCGCCCGAAGCCGGGTTGTTGAGGATGTCGGGGAAGCGCCCCTTCATCTCCCAGGCGTTGAAAAACGGCTGCCAGTCGATGAACTCGCGCAACTCAGCGAGGTCGTAGTCAAGAAACTCCCGTACGCCGAGACCCTGGGCGGGTACCGGTGGCGTGTAGCCGTCCCACTCGATCGGCGTCCGGTTCGCGCGGGCCTTCTCCAGCGGCACCATCGGCCGCTCGTTCTTCTGAGCGTGCCGTTCCCGCAGGGACGCGTAGTCGGCCGCGGTCGACTCCAGCAGCGCCGGCCGCTGCCTGTCGTCGAGCAGCGCGGCCGCGACCGGAACGGAACGCGAGGCATCTTTGACCCAGACCACCGGACCGCTGCGACGCGGCGCAATCTTCACGGCCGTGTGGGCACGCGAAGTGGTCGCGCCGCCGATCAGCAGGGGGATCTCCAGGCCTTCACGCTCCATCTCGGCGGCGAAGCCCGCCATCTCCTCCAGCGACGGGGTGATCAGGCCGGAGAGGCCGACGATGTCGGCGTTGTATTCCTTGGCCGCAGCCAGGATCTTCTCGGCAGGCACCATCACACCGAGGTCGACGACGGTGTAGTTGTTGCACTGCAGCACGACCCCGACGATGTTCTTGCCGATGTCGTGGACGTCGCCCTTCACGGTCGCCATCACGATCGTGCCGTTGGTGTGCTCGGCTTCACCGGGCTGCTTCTCCGCCTCGATATACGGCAGCAGGTACGCCACGGCCTTCTTCATCACCCGGGCCGACTTCACCACCTGGGGCAGGAACATCTTGCCCGCGCCGAAGAGGTCGCCGACCACGTTCATACCGTCCATCAGCGGGCCCTCGATCACCTCGATCGGGCGACCGCCCGCGGCGGCGATCTCGGCCCGCAGCTCCTCGGTGTCGGTCTCTACGTCGGCGTCGATGCCCTTGACCAGGGCGTGCGTGATCCGCTCGCGAACCGGGAGGCTGCGCCATTCGGCCGCAGCGGTATCTTCAGCCTTCTCCGCGGAGTTGAACCGTTCGGCGATCTCCAGCAGCCGCTCGGCGGCATCGGGGCGCCGGTTCAGCACGACGTCCTCGATGCGGTCCCGCAACTCGGCGTCGATCGAGTCATAGGGCACCAACGCCCCGGCGTTGACAATGCCCATGTCCAGGCCGGCCTTGATGGCGTGGAACAGGAACACCGCGTGGATCGCCTCGCGGACCGGGTTGTTGCCCCGGAACGAGAACGACACGTTCGAGATGCCGCCGGAGATGTGCACCCCGGGAAGGTTCTCCTTGATCCAGGCGCAGGCCTCGATGAAGTCGATCCCGTAGGTCGCGTGCTCCTCGATGCCAGTCGCCAGCGCGAAGCAGTTCGGGTCGAAGATGATGTCCTCGGCCGGGAACCCGACCTGCTCGGTCAGGATCCGGTAGGCGCGTCCGCAGATCTCCTTGCGGCGCTCCAGGTTGTCGGCCTGCCCCTGCTCGTCGAAGGCCATCACGACCACGGCGGCGCCGTACTTGCGGCACAGCCGGGCCTCGCGGATGAACTTCTCCTCGCCCTCCTTCATGGAGATCGAGTTGACGATCGGTTTGCCCTGCACGTTCTTCAGGCCCGCTTCGATGACCTCCCATTTGGACGAGTCGATCATCACCGGCACGCGGCTGATGTCCGGCTCGGACGCAATCAGTTTGGTGAACCGGTCCATCGCGGCGACGCCGTCGATCATGCCTTCGTCCATGTTGATGTCGATGACCTGCGCACCGACCTCGACCTGCTGCAGCGCGACCGACAGCGCGGTGTCGTAGTCCTCGGCCTTGATCAGGTTGCGGAACCGGGCGGAGCCGGTGATGTTGGTGCGCTCACCGATATTCACGAACAGGGAGTCGTCGGTGATGTTGAGCGGTTCCAGACCCGACAGGCGGGTGGCCACCTCGATGGTGGGCAGCTCGCGCGGCGGCTTGCCCTCTACGACCTTGGCGATCTCGGCGATGTGCGCCGGCGCCGTTCCACAGCAACCCCCGACCATGTTGACCAGGCCCGCGTCGGCGAAGTCCGCGATGTAGGAGGCCTGAGCCTCCGGCGACTCGTCGTACTCGCCGAATGCGTTGGGCAGGCCGGCGTTCGGGTAGCAGGAGATGTAGGTGTCCGCGATCCGCGCCATCTCGGCGATGTACGGCCGCATCTCCGGCGCGCCCAAGGCGCAGTTGAGGCCCACCGCGATCGGCTTCGCGTGCCGGATCGAGTTCCAGAACGCCTCGGTGACCTGACCCGACAACGTACGCCCGGAGGCATCGGTGATGGTGCCGGAGATGATGACCGGCCAGCGTCGTCCGCGTTCCTCGAACAGCGTCTCGACGGCGAACACCGCTGCCTTGGCGTTCAGCGAGTCGAAGATCGTCTCGATGAGGAGGATGTCCGCGCCACCGTCGACCAGGCCGTTGGCGGCTTCGAGGTAGGCGGCGACCAGCTGGTCGTAGGAGACGTTGCGGGCACCGGGGTCGTTGACGTCCGGTGAGATCGACGCCGTCCGCGTCGTCGGCCCGAGCGTACCGGCCACGTAGCGAGGCTTCTCGGCAGTGCGGTATTCGTCTGCCGCCTTGCGGGCCAGGGCGGCACCGGCATAGTTCAGCTCATAGCTGAAGTCCGCCATGTCGTAGTCGGCGAGCGAGACCGCGTTCGCGTTGAACGTGTTGGTCTCCAGGATGTCGGCGCCCGCCTCGAGGTACTCGCGGTGGATGCCTTCGATGATCTGTGGTTGCGTCAGGGTGAGCAGGTCGTTGTTGCCCTGCAGCGCGGTCGGCCACTCGGTGAACCGGTCGCCGCGGTAGCCGGCCTCGTCCGGGCGGTCCCGCTGAATCGCCGTGCCCATCGCGCCGTCGATCACCATGATTCGCCGGCTCAGAGCAGCCGTCAGCTCGTCGGTGCAGTCAGGCCGGATGTTGGGCGCGAAGATTTCGGCCTCGGGGGCGGTCATGCGGGCTCCTTCCGTGGCGGAAGGCGTCCTTAACTCTGCCGAGCGTGGCGGTTACCGGCGGGACCGGCGAACCGTTGCAACGCCTCTCGACGGGGAAAAGTCTACGTGGTCGCCCAGCGTCGGGTTGAATGCCCCGACGAACAAGCCGACTCAGCCGGTCTGTGGGACCCGTGATCTTTGTGCAGGCCTTACCCTGGCCTTGTGACCCGACCGGATGACGGCGCTGCCCTTCCCGAACTGCACGACACCATCGTCGTGGCCGCGTTCGAGGGCTGGAATGATGCCGGCGACGCGGCCAGCGACGCCGTGCAGCATCTCAACAACATCTGGGAGGCCCGGCTGATCGTCGAGATCGACGACGAGGCCTACTACGACTACCAGGTGAATCGGCCGGTGATCCGCCAGCTCGACGGCGTCACCCGGGAGCTGGTCTGGCCGTCGATGCACATTTCGCACTGCCGCCCGCCGGGCAGCGACCGCGACATCGTGCTGATGCATGGAGTCGAGCCGAACATGCGCTGGCGGTCGTTCTGCGCCGAGCTGCTGGCGGTGATCGAACAACTCGACGTCGACACGGTGGTGATCCTGGGCGCACTGCTGGCCGACACCCCCCACACCCGCCCGGTGCCGGTGTCGGGGGCGGCGTACTCGGCGGAGTCGGCCACCCGCTTCGGGTTGACCGAGACCCGCTACGAGGGCCCGACCGGAATCACCGGGGTGTTCCAGGACGCCTGCGTGGCGGCCGGGATTCCGGCGGTCACCTTCTGGGCGGCGGTGCCGCACTACGTCTCGCAGCCACCCAACCCCAAGGCAACGGTCGCCCTGCTGCGCCGCGTCGAGGACGCCCTGGACATCGAGGTTCCGCTGGGCGACCTGCCGGCCCAAGCCGAGGAGTGGGAGCTGGCGGTCAGCGAGATGGCCAGCGAGGACGACGAAATCGCCGACTACGTGGCCTCCTTGGAGGAACGCGGCGACGCCGAGGTCGACATGACCGAGGCACTGAACAAGATCGACGGCGACGCGCTGGCCGCCGAGTTCGAGCGCTACCTGCGGCGCCGGCGGCGCTGAGCCGCCGGGCTCACGCGGGCTACTTTTCTTTTTCCCGGGCCTCGTTGTAGGCACTGGTGGAACGGCCCAGCGCGGCGACTTCGGCGTCCATCTTCGGGACGATGGTGGCGGCTCCCTTGATGAACGGGCCTTCCACCGGCCGCAGCGTCAGCACCGGCTTGAGCCAGCGGAACACCCCCACCCAGCCGGGGCAGTAGACGCGGCGACGGCGGCCCTCGATGCCGGCGACGAAGGCGTCGACACATTTGTCGACCGAGGTGGTCTTGTTCAGCGGCCACGGCAGCTTGGCCAGCATCTCGCCGAAGGCCCCCAGGTCGGCCTTGGTGTCGCGAACCAAGGGAGTGTCGATCCAGGCCATGTGCGCCGAGCCGACCTCCACGCCCTGGTAGGCGACCTCCTGGCGCAGCGCACTGGCGAAGTGCTCAACCCCGGCCTTGGCCACGTCGTAGGAGGCCATCCCGGCCAGCGGACTGAACGCCGCCAGCGAGGACACCACCAGCACATAGCCGCGACGCTCGATGACCGCCGGCAGCGCGGCCCGCACGGTGTTGAACACCCCCATCACGTCGACGTCGATCACCCGCTTGAACGTCTCGGGGTCCACGTTCAGCACCGACCCGTAGCTGGCGATGCCGGCGTTGGCGACGACGGTGTCGATGCCGCCGAACCGCTGCTCGGCCTGCGCGACCACCGACTGCATTGCGGCCAGATCCCGCACGTCGGCGACGGCGGTCAGCACCCGGTCACCGAGGTCATCGGCCAGCTTGTTGAGGGCGGCCGCATCCAGGTCGGTCACCACCACCGAGGCGCCCTGGGAGTGCAGCCGGCGGGCCAGCTGCTCGCCGATACCGTGCGCGCCACCGGTGATGAAAACGACTTGGGAGTGAATCGAAGACATGCGCTCAACCTACCCCCGCCGTGGGTGGCCTACAGCGCCACTCCCAGCAGCGCATCGACCGCGGTGGCCACCAGCCGCGGTGCGCTCGTGTCGTGACCGCCGTACTCCAGCGCGTCGGTCGTCCAGCCGTCCAACGCGGCCAGCGCCTTGACGGTGTCCAGGTCATCGGCGAGATAGCGACGGACCCGGGCGATGACGTCGTCGGCAGCCGGTCCGGCCGGTAGCGCCGTCGCGGCCCGCCAGCGGTCCAGCCTCGCCTCGGCCGCCGCGAGGGTCGCGTCGTCCCAGAACCGGTCGCTGCGGTAGTGCTCGGCCAGCAGGCCCAGCCGGATCGCGGCCGGCTCGGTTCCCTGGGCGCGCAACTTCGACACCAGCACCAGGTTGCCGCGACTCTTGGACATCTTGTGGCCGTCCCAGCCGATCATCCCGGCGTGCACGTAGTGCCGAGCGAAACGGCGCTCCCCCGTGAGGGATTCGGCGTGTGCGGCGGAGAACTCGTGGTGCGGGAAGACCAGATCGGAGCCGCCGCCCTGGATGTCGAGACCCGAGCCGATCCGGCTCAGCGCGATCGCGGCGCACTCGACATGCCAACCCGGCCGGCCCGTCCCGAACGGCGCCGGCCAACTGGGCTCACCCGGGCGGGCGGCGCGCCACAGCAGGGCGTCGAGCGGATCGGCCTTGCCGGCCCGATCCGGGTCGCCGCCGCGCTCGGCGAACAGTTCCAGCATGGTGGCGCGGTCGAACCCGGATTCGTAGCCGAACTGCTCGGTGGCGTCGGCGCGGAAGTAGATGTCGGGATAGTCGGCGTCGACGATGTAGGCCGACCCGGCGGCCAGCATCTTCTCGACGAGCTCGACCACCTCTGCTATGGCCTCGGTGGCCGCCACGTAGTCCCGCGGCGGCAGCACCCGCAACGCGGTCATGTCGGCGCCGAACAGCTCGACCTGACTGGCCGCCAGCGCCTGCCACTGCACCCCGTCTCGCTCGGCGCGCTCAAGCAGCGGGTCGTCGACGTCGGTGACGTTCTGCACGTAGTTCACCTGATGGCCGGCGTCGAGCCAGATCCGGTGAATCAGGTCGAACACCAGATAGGTGGCGGCGTGGCCCAGGTGCGTGGCGTCGTAGGGCGTGATGCCGCAGACGTACATGCTGGCCGTCGGGCCCGGCGACACCGGGCGCACCTGCCGGTCGGCGGTGTCATAGAGGCGCAGCGCCGGGCCGCGCCCGGGCAGGACCGGAACGGTCGGCGCGGACCACGATTGCATGTCCACGACTGTAAAGCCCCGCCTCTACAGCACCGTTCGCCGCATCGCGTCCAGCAGGATCGGCGCCACATCGGGCCGGCACATCAGCAGGTCGGGCAGGTAGGGGTCGGGGCGGTTGTAGCGCAACGGCGACCCGTCGATTCGGGACGCGTGCAGCCCCGCCGCCAGCACCACCCCGGCCGGGGCAGCCGAATCCCACTCCCACTGCCCGCCGGCGTGCAGGTAGGCGTCCACGTCGCCGCGCACCACGGCCATCGCCTTGGCGCCCGCCGAACCCATCAGCACCGGCTCCACCGGCAACACCTCGCGGATGAGCCGTACCACCGCGGGCATCCGGGAGGCGCTGACCGCGACCCGAATGGTGTCCGGCGGCCCGGTCGGCGGGGCGGGCCGGGCGACCGTGTCGGTGCGGAAGACGACGTTGCTTCTGTTGTCGTAGGCCGGCAGGGACACCGCGGCGTCGGTGATGGCGCCAAAGCCGTCGGCTCCGCCCCGCTGCCACAGCGCGATGTGCACCGCCCAGTCGTCGCGTCCCGGCGTGGTGAACTCCCGGGTGCCGTCCAGCGGGTCGACGATCCAGACCCGGTCTGCCCGCAGCCGGGCCAGGTTGTCCGGTGATTCCTCGCTGAGCACCGCGTCTGACGGGCGTGCGTCGCGCAGTCGGCGGATGATCAGCTGGTTCGCGCGGCCGTCGCCGGTGTCGCCCAGGTGCCACGGCTGGGCGAAGCCCACCTCGTCACGCACCGCCAGCAAGAGCTTTCCGGCCTCGACTGCCAGTTCGGCGGCCAGCGCCGCGTCGGTCAGCGTCACGTCTGGCAGTATCCCCGACGGCGGGCGGGGCCGGATTCGCGAGTGCGGCTAGCGGGCGGCCACCCCTTGTTCAGAACGCCGGCCAGGGTATCGGGCGATGACGGTTCGGGCCGGGCATCACCGGGTGGTCCAGCAGGTCGGTCACCCGCCGGCGCAGTGCCGCGATCTCGTCGGCGGTCAGGTGCGGTTGCAGGGTTACCGCCAGCGGGCCGTCCAGCGCCACCAGCAGCCGCGACAGCGCCGGCAACGCCTCGTCGTCCAGGTCGGCCACCGGTTTGCCCGCCCACCCCCACAGCACGGTGCGCAACTTGTCTTGGGTGTGCAGGCTCACGCCGTGGTCAACGCCGTAGACGCGGCCGTCGGTGCCGCACAGGATGTGCCCGCCCTTGCGGTCGGCGTTGTTGATCACCACGTCGAAGACGGCGAGGCGGCGCAGCCGCAGGTCGTCGGCGTGCACCAAGGTGACCGGGTCGCCGGTGTGGCCATAGGCCTGCAACACCGGCAGGTAGCCCGCCGGAACGTGGTCGCCGGGCACCACGTCGACCAGGCCGGGCGGCGGCGACGCGTCCTCGGCTTCGTCGTCGTCTTCGGGTTGATCCACCCAGCGCTGCACCATGCCCGGACCCGCCGGTCCCTCCCGAATGATGGTGTAGGGAACCAGGTTCCAGCCCAATTCGGCCGAGATCAGGTGCGCGCCGAGTTCGCGGCCGGCCAGGGTGCCGTCGGGGAAGTCCCAGAGCGGCTGTTCGCCGGCGACCGGCTTGTAGACGCAGTGCACGCGGTGCTCCCCCAGCGTCGCCTGGCACAGAAACGTGGCGTTGCTGGCCGAGCGGATGCGGCCCAGGATCTCCAGTTCCCCGGAGTGCAACGCCTCCCGGTCGTCAGATGTCGGCGTCATCGGGCTCATCGTCGGGCCCGAATGCGCCCCTTCGATAGCCGTTGGTGCGCACACACATGTGACCGGAGGGGTCCAGCGGCTCGTCGCACAGCGGACACGGCGGGCGGCCCGCCGAGATGACCCGGTTGGAGCGGGTGGCGAACTGGCGCGCGGACTCCGGGGTGAGGAACACCCGCACCGCGTCCGGCCCTTCGTCGGTGTCGTCGAGCACCACCGATGCGTCGAATTCGGCGTCACTGACCGCGAGCAGCTCAACCACCACCGTCTGCGCTTCGGAATCCCAGCCCAACCCCATGGTGCCGACCCGGAACTCCGCGTCCACCGGTGTGACCAGCGGGTCCAGGTCGTCGATCTCGGTGGGTTCGGGCGGCACCGGGGTGCCGAATCGGCGGTTGACCTCCAGCAGCAGCGCACCGATCCGTTCGGACAGCACTGCGACCTGCTGCTTTTCCAGCACCACCGAGACCACCCGCTCGTCGTGGACCGCCTGCAGATAGAAGGTGCGATTGCCGGGCTGGCCGACGGTCCCGGCCACGAAGCGGTCGGGGGTGCGGAAGACGTGAATTGCTCGGGACATGGCATCTCCAAAATACCGGCAGTTGAGGCGGCCGACGGTATCTGGCTTCGGCGAGGTGGACCTAGGTGGTGGACCCGCCGACTACGGCGTCGCTTTCACCGACGGTGCCGGCCGGCGAACTCTGCACCGCGGCGGCCAACGACGCTCCGGTGTGGTTGAGGTGGATCACGAACGGGCGCAACGGCGTGTAGCGGATCACGCTCGCCGATGCCGGGTCGGCGGTGATCCGTTGGAAGCCGTCCAGGTGCACGCCGAGCGCGTCGGCGATGACGGCCTTGATGACGTCGCCGTGGGTGCAGGCCACCCACAGCACGTCGGCGCCGTGCTGTTCGGCCAGCTGCCGGTCGTGATCGCGGACCGCGGTGACGGCGCGGGCCTGCACCTGCGCCAGCCCTTCGCCCTCGGGGAAGATCGCCGCGCTGGGCTGCGCCTGCACCACCCGCCACAGCGGCTCGGCGGTCAGCTCGCTGAGCTTGCGCCCGGTCCAGGCCCCGTAGTCGACTTCGGCGAGCCGGTCGTCGACGAGCGGCTCCAGCCCCAGCGCTGCGGCCAGCGGTTCGACGGTGCGTCGGCAGCGCAGCAGCGGTGAGCGCACCAACGCCTTGATCGGCAGGCCGTCGAGCCGGCCGACGAGCTGCGTGGCCTGCTCACGGCCCAGGTCGTCGAGTTCGACGCCTTCGGTGCGGCCGGCCAGCACCCCGGAGGTGTTCGAGGTGGACCGGCCATGCCGCAGCAGGATGACGGTCATGGCGAGGCCGCCAACACGCCGGTGGCCAGCAGGACCAGGATCGTCGTCCCGACGACCACCCGGTACCCGACAAACCAGTACATGCTGTGTGACACCAGGAACTTGAGGAACCAGGCGACGGCCGCCCAGCCCACCGCGAACGCGATCAGGGTGGCGACCAGCAGTTGCGGACCGCTGGCGCTCATGCCGGCCCCTTCGGGGTGAAACGCGTCAGGCAGCGAGAACAGCCCGGAGGCGAACACCGCGGGAATCGCCAGCAGGAAACCGAAGCGGGCGGCCAATTCCCGGTCCAGGCCGGCGAACAGCCCGGCACTGATGGTGGCGCCGGACCGTGACACCCCCGGCACCAGCGCAAGTGTCTGCGCCGAACCCACCAGCACGGCGTCGCGCCACGTCAGTTCCTTGGCATGGCGGGCCTGGCGGCCGAAGTACTCGGCTGCGGCGATCACCACCGAGAACACCACCAATGCGGTGGCCACCACCCACAGGTTGCGGACCCCGGACCGGATCAGGTCTTTGAACAGCAGGCCCAGCACACAGATCGGGATGGTGCCGATGATGACGTACCAGCCCATCCGGTAGTCGGTCTCGCGGTCGGCGGGCAACCGGGTCTTGGCCAGCGCCGACGCCACCCCCGAGAGCCAGGCCGTGCCGATGCGCGCGATGTCCCTGGCGAAGTAGACCAGCACGGCGACCTCGGTGCCGAGTTGGGTCACCGCCGTGAAGGAAGCGCCGGCGTCACCGGCGAAGAACAGCCGTGAGACCAACGCCAGGTGTCCCGACGACGAAACCGGCAGAAATTCGGTGAGGCCCTGGACAATCGCCAGGACAACCACTTGCGGCCACGACATCACCGTCTCGACTACCGACACGACGATGACCGTACCGGGCTGGTGTCAGCGGGTCAGACCGGATACCACGTCGCGCACCGCGGCGGCCAGGCTCCGCTCGTCGGCGACATCGATCTCGAACAGATGCCGGCTCGCGGTGGCGACCACGTCCTCGTCGTGCGGGACCGGGCCGGCCAGCCGGGGCCGATAGATGTCGACCACGAGCTTCTGCTGCTCGGTGTGGAACGAGAAACTACGGCCGTCACCGACCTCGCCGAAACCACTGGCGAAGGCCCCGGTCCAGATCTCCTCGATGCGGAACTCCGAACACGCCAGCTGCCAGTCATCGACCACAGTCATGGCCGCGAGGTTACACCTAAGCGAACTTATTGTTCGGCCGGACATGCGAGCTTCACCTCGCCGCCTTCCTTAGAATCGATATTTGCACCAACCCGCCACCATGACGAGCTGGAAGAGCTGCCCTGTGCCCAAGCGCGCCACCCGCCGGCCCCGCCGGTCCCTACAAGGCCTGTTGCTGCCGTTGTTGCTGCTCACAGCGTGCTCATCCAATCCCATCACCGCATCGCCGCCCACCATCGCGCCGGCCGAGCCCGCCGTCTCCCCGGTCGCCGCGGTCCGGCCGGCCGGCACGGTACGGCCACTGGCCGGCCGGGCCACCGGCGCGGTTTTCGACGCGGCCACCGGACTGCTGGCGGTGCTGTCTCCCGGGCCGGACGCGCAGGCCGCCGCCACGCTCGGGCTGGTCGGCGACGGGAGTCACCCGCCCGCCGTGGTCGCGTTGCCGGGGCCGGCAAGCGCACTGGCCGGCGACGGCAACGGCACGGTCTACCTGTCCGGCCATGGCGGCTACTACGCCGTCGACCTGGCCACCCGCAGCATCAAACGGGTCGACGTCGACGATGCCGCCGGTGTCGAGTTCACCGCGATCGGCCGGCGCGCCGACGGCACCATGGTGCTGGGCAGCGCTGACGGCGCGGTCTACACGCTGGCGAACGACGGCACGCGGATTGCGGAGCGGGTGAAGATCTTCGCCCGGGTCGACCAGATCGTGACCCAGGGCGATATCGCGGTGGTGCTGGACCGCGGCCAGACCTCGGTGACGACCATCGGTACCGACGGCAAGCCCCAGTACGCGCTGCGGGCGGGTCAGGGCGCGACCACGCTTGCCGCCGCTGCGCACGGGCCGGTGCTGGCGGCCGACCCCCGCAGCGGCCGGCTGCTGGTGTACGCCGTGGACCCGCTGATGCTGCACCAGGACTATCCGGTACCGCACGCTCCCTATGGACTGGCCGGGGCGGGCGGGTTTGCGTGGGTGTCGCAAACCGGGACGAACACCGTGACCGGCTACGATTTGTCCACCGGAATTCCCGTGGAGAAGGTTCGCTATCCGACCGTGCAGCAACCCAACACCCTGGCCTTGGACGAGAAGTCAGACACCTTGTACGTGGTGTCGGGCTCCGGCGCCGGGGTGCAGGTGATCGAGCACGCGGCGAGGCCACGTTGACCGCGCTGCGGCCACGCCGACTGCCGGCCGGCTGGGACACCGAACTGTCCGATGACTATGAGTGGATTCCGCTGCGACTGCCCCCGGAGGTCACCCGGATCGGGGCGTCCACCCGGCTGTCCATCGAAGCCGAATACCGAGGTTGGGAGCTGACCCGAGTGCGGTTGTACACCGACGGGAGCAGGCGGGTGTTGCTGCGCCGCAAGAAGTCTGCCGCGAACGCGATCAGCGAGAGCCGCTGCGTCGACCAGCCGGGACTGTAGACCGATGGGTCTCTACGGCGCGGTGCGCCGCGCGTTTTTCATGGTGCCGGCCGAGCGCATCCACACCATCGTGTTCGCCGGGCTGCGCGGTGCCACCGCCACGCCACCGGCACGGCGGGCTTTGCAGCGCCGGCTCGCCCCGCACGACCCGGTGCTGGCCAGCACCGTGTTCGGGGTGCGATTCCCCGGCCCGCTCGGGTTGGCCGCCGGGTTCGACAAGGACGGAGCCGGGATAAATGCTTGGGGCGCATTGGGTTTCGGTTACGCCGAAGTGGGCACCGTGACGGCCGCGGCGCAACCGGGTAACCCGGCGCCGCGCCTGTTCCGGCTGCCCGACGACCGCGCTCTGCTGAACCGGATGGGCTTCAACAATCACGGGGCCGCTGCGCTGGCGGCCCAGCTGGCGCGGCATCGGTCCGACGTGCCGATCGGGGTGAACATCGGCAAGACCAAGGCCACTCCGCCCGAGGGCGCGGTCGAGGACTACCGCACCAGCGCCCGGCTGCTGGCCCCGCTGGCCGCCTATCTGGTGGTCAACGTCAGCTCGCCGAACACGCCGGGACTGCGCGACCTGCAGGCCGTCGAGTCGCTGCGGCCCATCCTGGCCGCGGTCCGCGCCGAGACCACCAAGCCGGTGCTGGTGAAGATCGCACCGGACCTGGCCGATTCCGACCTGGATGCCATCGCCGACCTCTGCGTCGAGTTGGATCTGGCCGGCATCGTGGCGACCAACACCACGGTGTCACGCGACGGCCTGGCAACGCCGGGGGTGGCCGAGCTGGGGCCCGGCGGCATCTCCGGGCCACCGGTGGCCCGCCGCGCGCTGGAGGTGCTGCGGCGGCTGTACGCCCGGGTCGGCGATCGGCTGGTCCTGATCAGCGTCGGCGGGATCGAGACCGCCGACGACGCCTGGGAGCGGATCACTGCCGGCGCCGCACTGCTGCAGGGCTACACCGGCTTCATCTACGGCGGCGGCCTGTGGGCCAGGGATATCCATGACGGCCTGGCCCAGCGGCTGCGCGACGGCGGGTTCGCGTCGCTGTCCGAGGCGGTCGGGTCCGCCGCCCGCTAGCCCCTATTCCCCCGCGCGAACGTGCCCATCCCGCGCGAGCGTGCCCATCTCGCGCGAGCGTGCCCATCCCGCGCGAACGTGCCCATCTCGCGCGAACGTGCCCATCTCGCGCGAGCGTGCGTGTTTGTACGCGACTCGCCGGTCGCAACCGTACAAGCACGCACGCTCGCGGTGGGAAGTGCTCGCGCGGTGTGGGGCTAGTTCTGCACTACTTCTGTTCGAAGGTGCCGACGATCACCGCGCGCGCGATCGCGTGCATGAACAGGTTGAAGCCCAGGTAGGCCGGGCTGGCGTCTTCGGCCAGTTCCAGCTTCTCGACGTCGACGGCGTGCACCGCGACGTAGTAGCGGTGCGGCCCGTGACCGGCCGGCGGCGCGGCACCCACGTAGCGGCGCATCCCGGCGTCGTTGACCAGCGTCAGCGCGTCCCCGGGCAGCAGGCTGCCGTCCCCGACGCCTTCGGGCAGCTCGGTGCAGGTGGCCGGCAGGTTGGCCACCGCCCAGTGCCAGAAGCCCGACGCGGTGGGGGCGTCCGGGTCGTAGACGGTGACCGCGAAGCTGCGGGTCTCCTCGGGAAAGCCCGACCAGCTCAGCTGCGGGCTGGCGTCTTCACCGCCGGCACCCATGATTCCGCTCACCTGGGCTTTGCCCAGCGGCTGGCCGTCGGTCAGCGACGTGGAGGTGAGCGTGAACGTCGGCAGCTTGGGCAGCGCGGCGTACGGGTCGGGGGCTGTGGTCATGACGTGGTCCTCTCGTTGTGGTCAACAGTGTGTCAGGAAGTGGTGCAGCACGCGGGTACCGAACTCCAGGGCGTCAACCGGAACCCGTTCGTCGACCCCGTGGAACAGTGCGGAGAAGTCGAGGTCGGGCGGCAGCCGCAGCGGAGCGAATCCGAAGCAGCGAATACCCAACTTGGCGAACGCCTTTGCGTCCGTTCCTCCGGACAACATGTAGGGAACGGTCCGGGCGTCGGGGTCGCAGGCCAGCAGCGCGGCGTTCATCGCCTCGACCAGGTCGCCGTCGAAGGTCGTCTCGACCGGAGGCTGGATGGCGACCCATTCCCGGGTGACGTCCGGGCCGATCAGCGCATCGACCTCCGCCTCGAACGCGGCCTGGCGCCCGGGCAGCACTCGGCAGTCCAACACCGCCTCGGCCGTCGCCGGGATCACGTTGGCCTTGTAGCCGGCCGCCAGCATGGTCGGGGTCGCGGTGTCGCGCAGGGTGGCGTTGACGATGCGGGCCATCGGCCCCAGCTTCTCGATCATCCCTTCCAGGTCTGGCGAGTCGACGTCGATCGTAAGTCCGGTCTCGTCGCTGACCGCGGCCAAGAACTGCACTACGGCATCGGTGAGCACCAGCGGGAAGCGGTGCCGACCCAGTCGCGCCACGGCCTCGGCCAGGATGGTGACGGCGTTGTCGTCGTTGATCATCGACCCGTGCCCGGCCCGGCCGTGGGCCCGCAGCCGCATCCAGCACAGCCCCTTCTCCGCGGTCTCGATCAGGTACAGCCGGCGCTCCCCGCCATCGCGCCGCGGCACGGTCAGCGAGAAACCGCCGACCTCCCCGATCGCCTCGGTGACACCGGCGAACAGGTCCGGACGGTTCTCGACGAGCCACTGTGCGCCGTACTTGCCGCCGGCCTCCTCATCGGCGACGAACGCGAACACCAGATCCCGCGGCGGGGTGATCTTGTTCCGGGCCAGGTGCCTGGCCACCGCGATCATCATGCCGACCATGTCCTTCATGTCGACCGCGCCGCGGCCCCAGACATAGCCGTCCTCGATCGCGCCGGAGAACGGGTGCACGCTCCAGTCCGCAGCCTCGGCGGGCACCACGTCGAGGTGACCGTGGATCAGCAGTGCCCCGCGCGACGGATCGCTGCCCTTGAGGCGGGCGAACACGTTGCCCCGCCCCGGCGCACCGGATTCGAGGTATTCGGTCTCATAGCCCACTTCCTCGAGCTGGGCGGCCACCCAGCGCGCGCAGTCGGCCTCGCCTTTGGTGGTGGCCGGCTCTCCGGTGTTGGAGGTGTCGAAGCGGATGAGAGCGCTGACGAGTTCGACCACCTCGCCCACTGCGTCGCCGGCGGGATCGGGGAAATCGGTCACAGCTACCTTTACTACCACTTCGCGCCGCTGCGGATGGCGTCGCAAGGGCTGGGTTTGGGTCCGGCGATCAGCATCCGTTAGCCTTAGCTGCCCGGCCGAGCCGGGTTGGTCCGAGTGGCGGAATGGCAGACGCGCTAGCTTGAGGTGCTAGTGCCCTATTAACGGGCGTGGGGGTTCAAGTCCCCCCTCGGACACATCCGGCGACACGACTCAGGTCGGCAGTCGCCGTGACTCGCCGAAGATGCGGGTCGTAGTCGAGACGCAGGCCCAAGCTTGCGTACACCTCGGCGCGCTCAGCTCCGGTTGCCGCGCCGAGGATGACCGACAGTCCGCCTAACTCCTTAACTAACTCACTGATCTCGGCGGCACACATGGCGCGGGGCCGCGCCACTCGCTCAACGCGTGCCCTCAGCTCGTCGCGCTCGGCGGTACGTTGACGCAACGCAGCAGTTAGATCCTCAACGGCCACGCCAGACTCCACGGCGGTGATCAAGGCAGCCACTTTGGCATTCGCCTCGCTCAGCTGGCGCTGCAAGGCGGCGTAGCCAGGTCCGGCCGCCGGGTCCACGTCTTGCCCGCGTGCGAGGTCTTCTGGATCGGCCAGAGTGGCGATCCATTCGTCGAGTCGCGCTGTCACTGCGTCTTCGCGGAGATAGACGGTGCGCGGATGATCACTCAGGTCCACAGGTACAGAACGTGACTTGCCGAACTCACAACGGTAGAGGATCCGCGTTGTTTGCTTCCCCGGCCGGGCGGCGCCCTGCATGCGGCGTCCACATGCGGCACAGAACAGCAGCCCGCGCAGCGCATATGGCACCGTCGATTCTCTGCTACACACAAGACCCGGACCCCGCCGCGCCTGCATCCGAAGTCGGACAGCCCGCGCCAGCTCGTCAGTGATCAGCGCTTCGTGCGTTCGCCGGTCAGGTGCGATCCAGTCGACCTCGTCACGCCACCGCATGCGAGTCTCGTACCCGGCAGCGACATCGTCGGGGTTGACCAAGACCTCGTATTTCTCCTGCTTGCCCCACACACGAATACCGCGGTACGCCGGGTTGTCGAGGATTGCGCGGATCGCCGAATGGGACCATCCGCGCGGATCACGGTGCCGGTTCCGCTCCGGGTCATATTGGCTTGGTGATGGCACTCCATCGTCGGTGAGCTGCTGTGCGATGAAGCGCAAGCCAGCACCATCGGCGTACATGCGGTAGATCCGCTCGACGACCGAACATGTCGCGGGGTCGGGTTCGAGACGATGGAGCCGCTGCCCAAGACTTGCCTTGGCAGGGTTGGGATGCGGGCCGGCATCGACGAGTCGATACCCGTACGGTGGGCGACCGCCGAGGTATCTGGTTGTGTCCTGCGCGAGTGCCGACATCGCGGTACGGACGCGCATCTGGATTCGTGCGCGTTCTCCCTTGCTCATACCGCCGAAGAGCGTCATCACGAGGTCGTGTGCCTCGGATCCGGGATCAACCGCTCCGCCGACTTCAGGCACCCATAGGCCAACCCCGTAGTGCGTGAGCACCGGGAAAGTGAGCGCAAATTGCGGTCCGTAGAACGCGCGAGCAGGTTCCCCGATCACCACGGCATCGAAGCCACGGTCACGAGAAGTGACATCTGCAAGCAGACGTGAAGCCTCCGGTCTGCGTTTCCAGGGAAGCGAACGGCTTTGACCTATATCGAAGTAGTCGACAGCGAGGACTCCGCCATGCGGAGTGATCAGATCGATGGCACGACGTTTCTGCCAGCTGCGGCTCGCCTCGGGATCTTGAGCGTCCTCGGTACTCACTCGGCCATAGAAAGCGAACCTGAGGCTCATGCCACTTCCCTTCGTGATCCGCGGGTCCGGTCCCGCACAGCCAGTATGACGTTTACCAGCGCGCGGTTGGCCTCGCGCGGAAGCCGATTCCGGTTCGGCAGGTCAATTTGAACACCTCCCTCTGACATGCTCGGTGCATTAATTCGAGCGTCACATTCGGAGCGAGCATGTGGGGTTGGGCATCGTTCAGCCATCGCTTGCCCCTGGTGGATCCCAATGCTGGCTGCGTGTGTGGCGACGGGCTTCCACTAGTCCGATGCGGCGGATGTGAATACGTTGGAGGGCCGCGGAATAGACGAGACTGCGATCGCCGAGGCTGCCGGGGCCGGCACGGTCAAACTCCCACGCCACCAGATCATCGCCACCGGCGAAGTCACAGTCGGGATCGTATTGGTATGCAGTGCTTTTCGAGCTTTCCTGACGCGTCCAAATGGCGCGCTGTTCGCGCAGCACGGTCATGGTAGTCGAATAACGGCGGGATTTGCTGGTGATGTGGCCGCGGAATCCGAGGGTGTGCAACCACCGCCCGATGCCGGACAGTCCTTTGTCCGCGAGATCGCTGATGGTGGTCAGGATGGTCCGCACATGCTCGGACACGTCCAGGTCGGGTATGGCTTCCGTAGATAGGCGGCGTGCGCTGATTCCGAGGGCTGCCAAGGATTTGGTGACATACTTGGCGAGATAGCGCGCCACCAGCCGGCTAGACATGGACCGGCTTGAGCCTGAATTGTGCTCATTTGGCGGCGGATCCACCGATGCGGTTAGCGGTTGGGTGTCGATCTGTGTGCCGAACCGTATCGTCTGCCCACCGCCATCGGCTGTCGGGTCGTTGACGGTGAGTGTGACGGTGCGGATGGCGTACTGGATGACCTTAGCGAGTTCGACTGCACCGATAGGTGATTCCCACCCGGGGCGGTCAAGGTCGTCGTGGGGATCCAGGCGGATCAGTGCGTGGATGTGTGGGATAGCGCGGGCTTGCAGTTCGACGATCTTGATGAAGCTCACTCGCACCGTATCCGGGTCAACTCCGGCGGCTTTCAGGCTTTTGCGTAGGGCGCGCCGCAGGGTGATGGTGAAGCGTCGCCACAGTTCGGGCAGGTGCCACGTGAACAGCACATGCCCGGCATAGTCGTAGCACTCCGGACACAGCGGCTGGCCGACCCGCTCGTCGCCATGATCATGGGACATGCTGCACCACAATTGTTTTCCATGCGGGCAGCGTCGGTAGCCGCCGACCCGGTGCTGGTCGCGGCACACCTGCGCTGCCTTCTCCCGTGACTTCGTGGCGGTGTGGACGGCCCCGAAGCTCGGTGCGGTGAGAGTGACAAACACTTGCGGATGATCGGCCACCGTGGTGGGCATGCCGTGGTGACCGCCAGCGGCACCGGCGTGCACGAGTTGCCAGGTGTCGCGGGCGTAGAGATCCGAGCAGGAGGGGCAGATGTGGGCGCGACGGTTGTTGCAGCGCGTCCATACCACCCGCTGACGCCCGTACTCATCGGCACCGATCAGCTGGATGGGGTGGGCGCAGAATCCGACGGATTCTGCTCGTCGCCACCAGGATTCGTATCCCATCGAGGCGGCGCGCCGCACCATCTGCTCGACCACCCGGGCGGTGTCAGCTGTATCCGGAACACCCGGTAGGACAAGCTGCGCCGATGTCGTGGAGCTATTCACCGCTGCCCTCACTCGCGGTGTGGCCGGTATCGGTGTTGTGTGGCTGGTGGGGCTTGTTCGGTCGCCTCGCGGTTCGGCGGAACCGGCTGGCCAGGGCGGTAATGTCGTGGTCGGTGACGTGAAAGGCCCGCACCCGCTGGGCGTGGGCGGTGCCGTCAACCATCATGTAGCCCACCCCGGGGGTGGTGTCGGGGATGCGGTCGCATTCTGCCCCGGCATCGCGCGCCCCTTGGCCGAGGACCATGGTGGTTTGGGTGGCTTCGGTCAGCCGCAACCCGATCCGCACCGTGAACAGCTGCCGTACCGGCAGGGTGTCTTTGGCCGGGTCTTGGACCGCGGCGACCACGCTGATGCCGACTGCGCGGCCTTGGGAGAGCAGCAGGCCCAGGAGTTGTTCGACTTCGGTGCGGACCTTGCGGTCGGTCACGTATGCGGTCAGTGCGGCGATCTCATCGATCACCGCAACGAACAACGGCTCCGACGTCGTGGGGGTGTGTAGGCGGGTGTGGCCGCGCAGACGATTCGCCCGGGCGTGCATCACCGTGACGAGCTGGCGTAGCAACTCCAGGGTGGTGTCGGTGGCGTCGTGGGTGAACACGGTGAACAGGGGTGCTCCGGCACCGAGTTCCATGCCGCCTTTGGGGTCGATGACACACAACCGGACCAGCCCGGTCTTCACCGCGGGGGCAATGCCGGCGATCAACGACCACAGCACTGAGCCTTTGCCTGCGCCGGTTGCCCCGGCGATCAGCACGTGGTGACCGAGCAGCGGCACCTGCCACCAATGTCGCGTTTCGGTGATCCCGACCCGCACCGACACCAGATCGACCGGGGTGGCCGGGGTTGGCATGGGCAGGGCGATCGGTTCAGCCAGCACGTCTGCGCGCATTAACGTGATGCGCAGTTCGCCGGGCGAGATGGCGGTGATGCTGATGCGGCCGGCGCGCCACGCGGCGGCCAGCGCGTCGGACTGTTTATGCCAATCTGCCACGGACTGGCCGGTGACGATCCGCACCACGAGCACATCGGTGGTTTTACCGATCGTCACCGTGCGCAGGGTGGGAGTGAGAGTGCGTCCGCCGAGGGTGGCGGTCAGGCCGTGCAAGGTGCAGGTCGATTCCCAGGTGCGGGTGTAGCGCGACCACGTGAGCCAGCGCCGCCGTACCGGTTCGGTCACCCAGGCGCGAAATGACCCCGGTTGGAGCCAGGCCCAGCCCGCATACCCGGCACTGCACACGATCGCGCAGATCAGGCCCACGCGTGGGCCGTGGCTGATAGCAAGGACGAGGCTGGCGATGATGGGCACGCTGATCGCCGGGAACAGCACCGCCCACCACAGCACATACCCGGATGCGGTGAACAGCGACATGACCAGTTCTCCGAACCAGTCGTCATCGCCTGATCCACTGTTGGTGGTGTTCTTCTTGTTCGATGTCATGAGAGATGCCCTCCGTGAGCGTGTGGTCAACAGCAATGCCCGGGGTGTCGGGGTGGCGGGGTGCGATGATCTGCTCACCGCACCCCACACCCGCTTGGGGGTTGTTACTTCTGCGGGCGTGTCTGCTCACTCGGCGCAGCACCACTGGCGGTGGCGGCGGTGAGGGCATCAGCACGGAACGCCACCCCGCTGCGATCACCTTGGGCCCACGGGATGGCCACCAGACCAACTACCGAAACAGGCTGCGTGACTGTCACTTTGGGGTCTCCTGCCACAGTGACAATGAGCACTTCGCCGCCGGAGTCATCCAGCGCGAGGACCTGGGTGGCGTACATCGGCATCCCGGTGGCGGTGTCGACTTTCGGGGCGCCGGTTTCGAAGTTCAGCCGTGGCTCAGGAGCGCGGGTGACGATAAAACGAGTCCCAGACGTATCGATTCTCAAACGCATTGTCCTACTGGTCCTTTCGTGAGCTGTTGACGCCGGTCCGGCGCTGGACTCAGTTCACGTGGACATCACGGACGTTGCGAGAGACATATGCCGACATTTCCGACACATCCACGGGCATTTCGGACACGGCCCGGACATACCCACGGACATCACACCGGCACTATCGCCGCCGGGTGGCGGCAGTCGCATGGCAAACTAGACACCACGCGCTGAGGGATGGATACGGACGACACGGGAAGATGTGCGCTGGCACGATGGACGAGCAGGACGGCACCGAGGCCGCCATCACTCCCAACGATCGCCTCGTGCAGCGGCTACACGCCAAAGGTCTGTCCTCGCAGCGGTTCGCCACCGCGGTGGGTGTCGATATCAAGTCGGTGCGACGCTGGCTGGCCGATAGCGACTACAGAATTCGCGAACACAACGCCCACAGAGCCAGCGAGGTGCTCGACTGCACCCCGCATGACCTGTGGCCCAACCAGTACCCACCCTCCACCGCGAGCGCAGTGGCAACAGCGTCTGCGGGTGGGCCGTTCACCGCGACCCTGTATGCCAGCCGCACCCAGCTACCCATCACCATGTGGCAGCAGCATTTCGCCGACGCCACCACCGGCATCGACATCCTCGTCCTGGCGGCCACGTTCCTGTTCGACACCCTCGACGGATTCCTCGACACCCTGCTCGCCGCCGCCGCCCGCGGTGTGACGGTGCGGTTTCTCGTCGGGGACCCCGACACCCCCACCACGATCCTGCGCGGCGAGGAGGAAGGGATCGGCGAGGCCGTCATCGCCCGCTGCCGCACGTCCGTGGAACTGCTCGCCCCTCACGCCGGCACCCCGGGGCTGGACATCCGCACCCACGACACCGCGCTCTACACGTCGATCTTTCGGGTCGATGACGCCATGATCGTCAACTTCCACATCTACGGCTCAGCCGGGCGCAACAACCCTGTGCTGGTTCTGTCACGTCACCACGAGCCACGGCTCTGGGCCACCCTTGAAGACGCTTTCACCCAGGTCTGGGACCATGCCAGACCGCTGACCTCGAAAGGCTGACCCCGATGCGCACCGACTACTACAACGACCCCAACGCCCCGGCGCCCAACAGTGTCGTTCCGTCGGCCTCGGCCATCGTCACCGACGAACACGGTCGCATTCTGCTGATCAAACGCCGCGACAACACCCTGTGGGCGCTACCGGGCGGCGGCCACGACATCGGCGAAACTATCGCCGACACCGCCGTGCGGGAAGTCAAAGAGGAAACCGGGCTTGACGTCAAAGTCACGGGTCTGGTCGGTGTCTACACCAATCCCCGCCACGTGGTCGCGTTCACCGATGGCGAAGTCCGCCAGCAATTCTCGCTCCTGTTCACCACCACGGTGCTCGGCGGCACCCTTGCCATCGACCACGAAAGCACGGACATCGCCTGGACTGCACCCGACGAGATCCCTAACCTGGATATGCATCCGTCGATGAGGCTGCGCATCGAGCACTACCTGCAACACCGCGACGGCCCCTACCTCGGCTAACCGGCTGGGTTTATAGCCAGTCGCGTACTCGCCGGACGGCCGCCAACAATTCGTCGCGGCCCGCGTCGACCGCCCGGTGCACCGGGTCCTCGGATCCATAACGCGACAGCACGTCGCGTAACCGATCGCGCGGTGATATCGGCGCCCCGTCAGGTCCGGTCGTCAGATCGCAAAAAGTCAGCACATCAAGGAAATCGCTGGGCGGATCACTGAACGCGGATAAGCCTGACAAGCCCCGCTCGGCAGCCTCCGCGTGCGCTCCGGTATGAAAGGCCACCAAGGAGGCGGCCAGCTCCCCGAAGCCGGCCGCTCGCACGTACTCCGCTCCATCGAGCGGATGAAACCCGGTCCGGCGCAACGACGATGCGTAACCGATATCGTGCAGCCACGCCGCTGCGACCAGACAGTCCGCTGTCTGGGGATCGAAACGCCGACTCAACCGCTCGGCAGTCGCCGCGACGCCCCGGACATGCGCCAACCGCCGCGGCTGCTCAGCCAGCCGCGTCTCGGTCTCGCGCCGTGCACGCTGCGTCAGAACCCCGCTCACAGCCGCCAGCTTACGAGCCACAGCACCATGACGCAGCCCCCTCGCAGCTTATGACGTAGATCCTGGAGGCCAGGATCTGCGAGGAACGGCGGCTACCTGCAGGCTTCGCTACGCTCGCTCTGCTCCCGTACGCTGGCGCTCCCGTCCGCGCCGCTCCCTGCGCTTCGCCCTCCGTCCGCCGCCACGCACACATGCACCCACGACCGGCGCCGGAACTAAGTCGCAGGCCACCACAGCTCTGGCATCACGACGAAGCGCAGCTGCCCTCGCTCCTCGCCGCATCGAGACGCCGCGAGCGGCAGGCTGGACCAACAGCCGCCTGACCGTCGTTGACCTGCGATGTGAGAACTTTCTTTACTGGTATCAAGAACTAGAGTCCGATACGTTTGGCAATGATCTCATTCATGATTTCGTTGGTGCCGCCGCCTATTCCGAGAATCCGGCAGTCTCGGTAGTGTCTCTCGATCTCAGACTCACGCATGTAGCCCATCCCACCAAAGATCTGAACCGCCTCATTGACCACGTAGTCGCACGCATACACAGCGGTGTTCTTGGCCATCGACACCTCGGCAACGACATCCTCCCCCGCTAGCCACCTCTGCATGACCGCACGGGTATAGGTGCACGCCACGTCGACCTGTCGAGCCATCTCCGCGAGCTTATGGCGAATGACCTGGCGCCCCGTCAAGGGTCTACCGAACGTTTCACGCTCCCGCGCCCAACTCTTGGCGAGATCGAGAGCCCGACCCGCCGTCGCGTACGCCTGGACGGCGATGCCGAGCCGTTCAGCCTGAAATTGCTGCATGATCTGCAAAAACCCGCTGTTTGCTGCCCCCACCAGGTTCTCAGCCGGTACGCGAACGTCGACGAAAGACAACTCGGCGGTGTCGCTACATCGCCATCCCATCTTGTCCAACCGGCGGGACACTTCGAATCCAGGCGAATTCTTGTCGATCACGAGCAATGAAACTCCACCGTAACCCGGTCCGCCGGTGCGTACCGCCGTAGTAACGAAGTCCGCCCGAACTCCGCTGGTGATGAACGTCTTTGCTCCGTTGACCACGTAGGTGTCGCCGTCGCGCACTGCGCGTGTGCGCAAATTCGCGACATCTGAACCTGCCCCAGGCTCGGTAACGCCCAGCGAGCCGATCATCTTTCCTGCGAGCGTCGGACGGACATATCGTTCAATCAGGGCGTCGGAGCCATTGGCGGCAATGTGGGGAAGGGCAATGCCATGGGTGAACAAGGCGGCGCAGACGCCAGTGGACCCGCCTGCGGCCAGGATGGCCTCAGTGACCAGTGCAGAGTCAATCGCATTGCCGCCGCTGCCGCCGACTTCTTCCGGGAACCCGATTCCGAGAAGCCCCACCTCGGCAGCATTGAGATGCAGGTCGCGCGGAATCTCACCCACGTGCTCCCATTCCGCTAGCTTCGGCGCGATTTCACGTTCCACGAAAGACCGCGCCATTTGGCTCAGCGCTCGTCGCTCCGGCGTGGTCCACACCTCCGGGGCGATAGCGAAACGAGCAGCCCCATCCCCGCTTGCCGTGGTCGTGCCAGCGTCCGTCATCTCAGCCTCCAGAGAATTTGATAAATGATCTATGAGGTGTCTGATGCTTGCCGTCCTCACGACGGGAAAGAAGGACGCGACGCCAACCACCCAAGCGGCCCGGCCGCATGATCTGCAGCGACGCAAGGACATGAAGACCAGCAGTGGGCATGATGCTCTTCAGAACCGGACCAGCCCTCGGATGTTTTTTCCTGAACGCATATCCTCGTAGCCCTCATTGATTTGGTCGAGGGAGTATTCGCGGGTGACCAATTCATCGAGCTTCAACAACCCAGCGGAGTACAGCTCGACCAGTCGCGGAATATCGTGCGGCGCATTGGATGAGCCATACAAAGCGCCACGAATCTGCTTCTCGTAAAGCGTCATTTCAAGCAGTGATCCTGAGATCGATGAGTCGTCGGGGTGCCCGATGGCCGTGACCACGACGCGCCCGCGCTTTCCGACCAAGGCCAGCGCTTCCGCGGTGTAGGAGGCCTCAGCCACATCGGTGGTGAGGATGCAGACATCAGCCAGCTTGCCCAGCGTCATATCGCTGACCAGCGACCAAGCTTCATCCATCGAGGCCGCGGTGTGCGTCGCACCGAACCCGCTCGCTTGCTCTCGCTTGAACTTCACCGGATCGACCGCCACAATCGCCAGCGCTCCCGCGATTCGCGCGCCCTGAATCGCATTCATTCCGATTCCGCCCGCTCCCACTACCACGACGGTGTCCCCGGCGCGCACCTCCCCAGTCCGCACCGCAGATCCGTAACCGGTCGTGACGCCGCAACCGATCAAGGCTGCCCGATCCAGGGGGATTCCGCCGTCAATCTTGACCACGGACGCCTGCGGCACCACTGTGTACTCGGAAAACGTCCCGAGCAAACACATCTGCCCGACGTCCTCGCCTCGTGCGTGAAAGCGATAGGTGCCGTCGATCTGCGGTCCCATCATGAGCGCCGCTCCCAACTCACAGAGATTGCCCATGCCGCGCGCGCAGTACGAGCAGCGCCCACACGAGGGAAGGAAGGTCAAGATGACAGAATCACCTTCGGACAGTTCCTCAACCCCTTCGCCGCACTCCACGACTGTGCCAGCACCCTCATGACCCCCCACTACCGGCAATGGGATCGGGAGGTCGCCGGTCACCAGATGTTCGTCGGAATGGCACAAGCCGGTGGCCGCCAGCCGCACGAGGACCTCCCCGGGACCTGGCGGATCCAAATCGACTTCTTCGACCTCCCACTTCTGCTCCAAGCCCCACAAAACAGCCGCACGTGTCTTCATGTTGAAGTCCCTTCTATCGAATTACGCTTCTCGAGTAGTTATCCCGACCGCGCACGGTGGTCGCGCGAACTGTCCTGGATGATCTCCGGGCACATCGCCCAGAGGCCCGCGCCGCTCACCCGTGCCCGGGCGCGGTACCGCACCGACATCACACATTGAGCAGGTCGTGACGCTTGTCGGCCTCAAGGATTGCCCGGTATTCCGGAAAGAGGTTCTTTGCCTGCGGTATGAGCTTGATCAGTTTGGTGACAGGACCTTTCGCTCGTACAGTTCCTTTCGCCATCGCCATGGTCAAGTTCACCTTCCCCAACCAGAACCTGTTGCCGGTATCCGCGGACATGAACAATTCGACATTCGGTGTAACGCCACTGTCCGCGCCGGTCTCTACGACCTTCTCCGGCATATCCACGGTTAGTACCGCATCCGGATCGGTGTAGTGGATCCGTAACACCACCCCGGACCCGGCAAGTCTGTTCGCAAGGTCTTCGTTCTCCAAACCTCGTCGAAAGATGCCGGCGAGGTAGCGGTAAACCTCTTCCGCATCAGCGAAGACAGCCATCGTGATTCTCCCTTCTTATGACACAATTCAAAGCGCTCAAATAAATCTGCTGGGTCGCAACCAGTTCGGCTTGCTCCGAAGCAATCAGAACTCATAGGAGTAGATCTCCTGCCTCCCTCAGCGCCTCCGCGAGTCGACGTTCGGCTGTCGGCAATTGCGCAGCCACGGACGCGGCGCCGCTCGCTCTTCGGTGCGGATCTGCACCGCGGTCATAAGCGGCGTGCGCAACCGCGGTCCACAACTCAGATGCGGTCTTTGCAGCCTCCGCTGCTTTAAACGCAGGTTCGAAACTCAACTCTTCAGCGACGCGCCGACATCCACGTGCTTGCAGATCTCGGAACAGACCGCCTCCGGTTCCGGCTTTTTCGATGAAGGCGCTCAGCGCAAACAAGGCTCCGTCGAGGGTGTCGTCGTCAAAGATCTTCGGCCACCGCTTGAGATCCTCCACAAAAGTCGATACCCCTGGTAGCCCACGCACCTGAATTTCACAATCGGAGTCCTCGGTGATCGGCGCGCTCACACACGAACCCTGCATCGCGTCCGCGGACCTACGGAAGGCCGACCGGGCAGCATTGCCGAGATCTGGTGCCGCGCCGGGCCACTCGACTACGTAGGTGGTGTGCCGCGTGGGGACGGGAAATCCCGTCGATGCCCGCGCCTTCCGTAGATTCTCGTAAGGCACGGCTTGAGGTGTATCGCGATCGTTATCGACCACGAAGGCGAGTTCCTCGTCGTCGTCGTACCCTACGATCACGACATCGTGCCGGCTCATACTCAGACGCGTTCTCAGATAGGGCAATTCGGCGATGTCAGTCCACACCATGACCGGCGTACCGGCATCGATCTGTTCGGTCACCCATTTCCACCCGAGATCGGGGTCGTCTGTCGAACGACACTCGAAGCGCGCGCCCAACCGGGTCAAGTATTCGTCTTCGAGGTCCGCGCTGCGTCCAACGAGGTAGATCGGTGGACGTAGGTGGGCCGAGCGAACATACGAGAAGTCGAGGGCCCCGCCGAGAGCAAACACGATGCCTTCGTCCGGGGTGTCATCACCCCAACGGATCCCGGCCCATTCGGTCAAATCCCGAAGAGCCCCCGATCCGCAGTGGCCGCCCATGTCGTGGCGATACGGCACCACCATCGATGCCATCAGTCCTCCTCCTCTAGATGACTAACGTGCGGGCGGCAACTCCTCTGAGTCATAGGGAACGCGAGATGATTTCCTTCATCACCTCGTTCGTGCCGGCATAGATTTTTTGCACGCGCTGATCCACCCACAACCTCGAGATGGGGTACTCGGTCATGTAGCCATATCCGCCGTGAAGCTGCATACAGTCATCGAGTACCTTCATCGCTCGCTCAGTGGTCCACCACTTCGCCATGGCGACGGTCTGCACGTCGAGTTGACCCGCAAGGTGCAGGTCGATGCAGTAGTCGAGGAACACTCGTGCGATGCGCGTTTCTGTCGCGGCTTCAGCCAGCGTGAACTTAGTGTTCTGAAAGCCAAAGACAGGCCGACCGAACGCCTCCCGCTCACGGGTGTACTTGAGCGTCTGCTCCAGGGCAAGTTCCATCGCTGCGACAGCCCCCACCGCGACGAT
Source organism: Mycolicibacter heraklionensis (assembly GCF_019645815.1). Taxonomy (NCBI): domain Bacteria; kingdom Bacillati; phylum Actinomycetota; class Actinomycetes; order Mycobacteriales; family Mycobacteriaceae; genus Mycobacterium; species Mycobacterium heraklionense. Next base: position 2,122,202 of record NZ_CP080997.1, on the reverse strand, counting down.
GAGTCGCTCTTGTGGCAGCTGCGTCATCAGCTGAATGAAGCCCTGTCCCTCAGACTGGCCCAGTAGATGCGAGCGCGGAACTCTCACTTCATCGAAGAACAACTCGGAGGTGTCCTGGCCGCGCTGGCCGATTTTGTCGAGAACCTTGCCGCGCCGGAATCCCGCCCGGTCAGCCTCGACAACGATCAAAGAGATGCCCGCAGCGCCCTGGCTCGGATCTGTCTTGGCAACAACGATGATGAGGTCGGCCTGTTGGCCGTTGGTGATGAAAGTCTTGGAGCCGGTGATCACGTACTCGTCACCGTCCAGGAGGGCTTTTGTCTTGACGCTCTGCAGATCGGACCCGGTCCCCGGTTCTGTCATGGCGATCGCCCCGATCATTTCACCGGACGCCATCTTGGGAAGCCACTGCGCGCGCAGCTCTTCAGTCGCGTACTGCAGGATGTAGTGGGCGACGATTCCGCTGTGCAGTCCCGCGCCCCATGAGCTGTCACCTATGCGGGCCTGCTCTTCAAGCACGACCGCTTCGTGCGCGAAAGTGCCACCGCCTCCGCCGTATTCCTCAGGTATAGACATGCAGAGCAGGCCCAGCTCGCCTGCTCGGTTCCACAGTTCTCGGTCGACGTGGTGCTGGTCTGCAAAGCGGTTCGCATGCGGCGCCAATTCGGCCGAGAAGAACTTCGCAGCGAGGTCACGAAGCTCGAGTAATTCGGCATTCATCCAGGGAGAGATTGGTGAGGACATGATTACCTTCCGACAGTTGGAATTTCAGGGATTTGACGTTATGACGTTTCGATTTCGATGAGGTATTCGCCGGCAGAGTGGCGCGCACGGATGGCCTTTTTGTCGTACTTTCCGACGCTCGTTCTCGGAATATCGGACACGAAGCTCCATCGCTCGGGAATCCACCATTTGGCGACTTTGTCCGCAAGGAACGATCGGAGTTGGTCAATGTCAACATCGGTTCCGGGGTGGACGACGACAAGCGCCAACGGCCTTTCCTGCCATTTATCGTCCGCGACGCCGACTACCGCCGCTTCGTACACGGCAGGGTGGCCGATCAGCGTGTTTTCCAGCTCCACCGAGGAGATCCATTCGCCACCTGACTTGATGACGTCTTTCGAGCGGTCGGTCAGTGTCAGATAGCCCTCGGCCTCGATCTTGCCCACATCACCGGTACGCAGCCATCCTTCGTCGAACTTCTCCGTATCGTTGTCTCCGAAATAGGACCCGGTGATCCAGGGACCGCGCGCCTGGATCTCCCCAACTGATTGCCCGTCCCACGGCACGTCTTTCCCGTCGTCGTCCCGCAACCGGATTTCGACACCGCAGATCGGCCGGCCCTGGGATGCGCGCAGCTCCCAGCGCCGCGTCGCGTCGGCTCTGTGAGGCGGACGTGCAACGGTCGCCAACGGAGAGGTTTCGGTCATACCCCAGGCCTGCACAATGGGCACGTCGTACTTCTCTTCGAATGCCCGCATCAACGAAAGCGGAACAGCAGACCCCCCGCACGCGACCAGCCGTAACGAAGAAATGTCCCGCTCAGGGTGCGAATCCAGATATCGGTCGACATCGTTCCAGATCGTCGGCACTGCACCGGCCAAGGTCGGTCTGGTGTCTTCGATGATCGACACCAACGGTTCGGCTTGGAGATACCGGTCAGGCAGTACCAGATCCGCACCGGACATCAACGCTGCGTAAATAAGCCCCCACGCATTGGCGTGAAACATTGGGACGATGGCCAGCAGACGGTCGGCCTCGCTGACTGACAAAGCGTTAGCTGTGCAGGCGGTCAGGGAGTGAAGGTACGTCGAACGGTGGCTGTAGACGACGCCTTTGGGATCTCCGGTGGTACCGCTCGTATAACACATGGCCGCGGCGGACAGCTCGTCGAGCTCAGGCCAGTCGAATGATTCTTCTTGGCCGGCAAGCACTTCCTCGTAACGCAGAACGGTCTTCCCGCATCCCTGTAGCGGGGCAAGGTCGCCCTCTCCGGTGACGATGACGGTGTGCACCGACGCCATCGCTGGGAGCGCGCGCGCCAACAACGGGGCAACCGAAGCGTCGACTAGGACGATCTGATCGCTCGCGTGGTTGGCGATGTACGCCAGTTGCTCTGGGGCCAAACGAATGTTGAGCGTGTGCAGGACCGCGCCCATGGAGGGAATCGCACAGTAGGCCTCCAGATGTTCCTGGTTGCTCCACTGGAAGGTGGCCACGCGTTGGTCTGCCGTGACGCCAAGACTGCGCAGCGCATTGGCAAGGCGAGCCACTCGCGCCAGCACAATGCGGTAAGGCGTTCTCCGATATCCATTTCCGGTCGGAGTGACGACCTCGCTGTCACCGTGTATGGCTGCCGCATGCTGGACGATCGCCGACACCGTGAGCGGAACATTTTGCATTGTGCTTTGCATCGTGTAGTGCCCTTTCAGGCGAAGAGGTCGGGACGGCTGTTCGGCTGATCGATGAATGTGCCGTAATGCGTTCTCAGTGCTTGCAGGATGTCTGCTAGGGGTAGATCGTCGTAGGCTCCCCGGTCGCGCAGATACTCCATGTGCTGGGTGCCGTCAGCGGTGAAACCATGGAGTAGCGCGTCGCTACGGCCGTCGAACTCGATCGGCGAGACACCGAAGCGTGCGCACAGCTCGCGATTGAACGCCGGGGTGGCCTTTACCCACGCACCGTTGAGGAACATGAGACTGTAGCCGTGGTAGACGAAAACGTCGCTACCACCCATCCGCTCGCGCAATGCCTTGGTCTGGAGGTGGTTTCGGACGTCGGCGAACCCCAGCCGCGCCGGGATTCCCGCCGCTCGGCACGCTGCAGTCAAGAGCACGGCCTTCGGGACGCAGTAGGCCCGTTCTGCGGTCGCGACGGTGCTGGCGCGATACGCGTGCGGGTTGTCGGTCACCGTGTAGGGGTCGTACCAAATGGAGTCACGGACCGCGGTGAAGATGGCGATGGCCTTCTCGGTGTCGCCGCAGGCATCACGGATCGTCGATGACACGAAGTCACGTACCGAATCTTGTTGCCAGTCAAGAAACTCCGTGGGTTCGAGGTAGGGCCTGTGGTCGACGGTCATCGGCGCTTCAACTGCAACGGAAGTCCGTCCACCGGAATGGGCAGGGAGGTGTTGTCCCATCGGACGTGATAGTTCTCCGGCACCGTCCAGGTGAGCGAACGCAGCATCCTGTGCAGGATTGCTTTGACCTCGAGCGTCCCGAATTGCATGCCGATGCACTTGTGCGCTCCACCTCCGAACGGAACCCAGGCGAATCGGTGGTGTTGGTCTTCGCGCCGAGGCTCGTCGAAACGTGAGGGATCGAACCGCCCCGGATCACTCCAGATCGTTCGATCGAAGTGATTTACGGCAGGCGTTATAGCGCATAACGTGTTCGAGGGGATGTGATATCCATCGATGGCGACATCTCGAACCGTCTTGCGCATCACCAGCGGAACAGGTGCAAGCAGTCTGAGCGCTTCCTTGATCACGAGGTCGATGACCGTCATCTTCTCCAGGGCCTCGATGTCCGGCAACCCGTCACCGATGGCCGCGGCTTCCGCAGCCGCAGCCTCCTGCCACTGCGGATACTTGGCAAGGAAATAGGTGACCGCTGTGGTGGTGATCGTCGAGGTGTCGTGGGCCGCCATCATCAAGAAGATCATGTGATTCACCACATCCTCGTCGGAAAACCGCTCCCCGTCTTCGGTCGTGGCTTGACAGAGAGCAGCGAACAGATCCTCCGTTTCACCGGCTCGCGCGGCCGGCAGATGCCGGAAGAAGTAGTCCTCCAAAACGCGCCGCCCTTGCACACCAGCGCGGAATCTGGTTCCCGGAAGCGGAGCACGCACAAGGGAACTCGCCGCCCGGACCGTAGCGACGAACGCCTTGTTGACAGCATCGCTCTCGTCCTTGCCGCGGCCGCCCATGAAGACGTCGGTAGCGATGTCGAGGGTGAGTTCCTTCAACAGTGGGTAGATTCGAACCGACGGGCCCACCGGCCACGCAGGCACTGCCGAGCGAACGCATGGCGTTACCTGTTCGACGTATCCGGTCAGGCGCGGACGCGTAAACGCCTCCTGCATGATGCGCCGGTGCATCAAGTGCTCGTCGAAGCTCATGAGCATCAAACCGCGATGGAAGAAGGCGTCGATCAGGAAGGACCAGCCATCCTGAGAGAATGCCTTCGCTTCGCTCGTGAACGCCTCTCGAGTGGCGTCAGGGCCGGCGATGACCACCATCTTGGTGCCGAACGCGCCCATCCACGACACCGAACCCAGACGGTCGTAGCGCTCTCGACTGAAATCCGAGCCGAATCGGATGTAGTCGAGCGTGTGACCTACGAAGGGCAGTCCGGCATCCCCCCGGACGGCTTTCAATCCACTGCCCGCGGGTGCCGGTGCCAGTTCACGAACCGGCCAGTCCCGGCTCCATCGACGCCATCTGTCGTCGACGGCGTGAGGCGCGGGGACCATGATCACAGAGGACAACCGCTCCTTCACGTGGTGCGCAGGTGCGAGAAGGTGATTCGTCATGGTTCCTCCTGGACGCTGGGCCGCTTTGACGGCGTCCACCAGTCTTTACAAAGATGCCATTGATGTCAATATCTAGACATTATTGGCCTAGCGGTTAAGTGCGCGTCTCGTGCCCTTAGTCGGCCAGGCTCGGTTCTGCAGGGTCTCCGACCTTTAGACGCCCGACGTTTCTCAAGACGTAATCGCCGCTGTGCGGCTTCCGGGTAAGGAGTCGATAAACCAAGGTAGGCCCCGGCCAGTTCGTCGGGATTTCCCCGCTCGAGGTTCGATACCAGCTCGCACACAGCGCCCACACCGACCTCCGTAGTCGCCTTCTCAAGCGCGTGTTGTAGCGTTGCGCGCTCTCCGCCCTGACATCGATCGCATGACCCGGATGAGCAGCCACGGCTTTGATGAGCGTTGCGATGTGACGGACTTGTGACTCGATCATGTAGAGGATCGACCCCGAGCCCACATTCGTGTTGGGACCATAAAGCAGGAACAGGTTCGGGAACATGGGGACAGTGATGCCCAGATATGCGTACGCCTGGGTCTTCCAACCCTCGGCCAAGGAGACTCCGCGAGAGCCGCGCACGGACATCGGGGCGAGAAAATCGGTGGCGCGAAACCCGGTTCCGTAGATCACGACATCTGCAGGACGAAACTTTCCATCCACGGTCTTGACACCGTTGTCGCAGAGCTCTGCGATAGCCTTCGGCACCAACGACACGCGATCACTCGCGATTGCTGGATAGTAATCATTCGAGAACAGCACTCGCTTGCACCCTGGCGCGTCCGAAGGCATCAATTGCTCGCGCAAAGATGGGCTAGCAACCTGCCGATGTAGGTGGCGGCGCGCGATCGCACCGAGGACGCGTGAGAGGGGCTTCGCGTCGACTAGCGTCACAGCGAGCAACTCGAAAATTAGCCATACCGCGAAACGCTCGAGGCGCAGCGCCATCGGCAATAACTCGCTCACCCTGTCGTGAAGGACTCCATACCTGCTGTCCCACTTCGGCAAGATCCACGGAGCCGTGCGCTGATATAGCGTGACATGCTCCGCCTCCTGGGCGATGTGTGGCACGAATTGGATGGCACTAGCTCCTGTGCCGATGACGGCTACTTGCTTGCCGCGAAGCGAAACCGATCGGTCCCAACGCGCCGAATGAAAGCGCGGCCCCTGGAAGGTGTCTGCGTCGGCAATAACGGGTACGTGGGGCAAGGAGAGCTGACCCACGGCCGAGACGACGACATCGCAGGTTATTGTCTCGTTCGAGTTCGTAACCAGGGTCCAACGCCCTGGCTGGTCATCGAAGGTCATTGCGACAACTTCGGTCTGGGTACGCAGATGCGCGGCCAGTCCGCCACTCTCCACGAGTTGTTGGAGGTACTTGAGTATCTCGGGCTGCTCGGCATATCGCCGTGACCAACGAGGATTGGGCTTGTACGAGAGTGAGTACAACGCTGACGGCACGTCGCAGGCCGCTCCCGGATAGGTGTTGTCACGCCAAACACCCCCGATGTCTGCAGCCTTTTCCAGGATCGTGAAGTTCGTGAACCCGTCCTTCTTCAGCCGGTGGGCCATCGCAACCCCGGCGAAGCCGGCCCCGATGATCACGATCGACGGATCGTACGCGCGACAGGCCGTCGCGAAGTTGCTGCTCATGAGGCAGAGACGACTGACTTCACGCTGCGGCGGTCGAGGTGGTGTAGGTGTAGGAGCATTGCCTGTTCGGACACTTTCACCTGACTTCCGAGGCTTCAAGGAAGCGTCCCGCTCGATGAATCGCGTCTCGGGCTTCGGGAAGAATCCGGAACATAGCCTGGAATACATGGATCTGTCCCCGGTATACCTGGATGTCGACGTGGGATCCAGCTGATTGAAGTCGCTCGGCGAGACGGCGCGAGTCATCGATCAACATTTCTCTCCCGCCCACCTGAATGAGGATCGGCGGCATCGAGGTGAGGTCCGCGTCAAGCACGCTGAGGCGCGGATCTCCGCGATCTGCGCCACCTACGTAGAGGTCAAGAGCGCGCGCCGCTGATTGAGCGGAGGCAAAAGGATCCCGGCGGCGAAGTTCACGCGCTCTGGCAAGTTCGCACCTGAGATCCAGGACGGGAGACATCAGCAGCATCGCATCAGGGAGCGGCAATCCAACTGCACGAGCGCCCAAGGCCGTGGCCATCGTGAGCTGACCGCCCGCTGAATCGCCGGCAACCGCGACGGTGCGCTGACAAGAACCCGGGGACCCTCCGCTGGTAAGCCAGCGATACGCATTCAGCGCATCGTCCGCGGCTGCGGGATAGGGATACCGCGGGGCAAGACGATACTTCACTGCGAAGATGGGGCGCCCGCTCGCCGAGGCGAGTTCACCAAGAAGACCGCGGTGCGTCTCCGGCGAGCACATAGAATAGGCGCCGCCGTGGATGTACAGCAAAGGGTTGGCATGCGGATTAATGGCAGGCGTGGTGATCCAGTCCCCACGAACCGGGCCTCCGGCGAATACAGTGTCAACCTTGCGCACTGTGACGCCGCGCCGAGGCCGTGAGGCTACGAGCGCTGTTCGAAGCACGCGATCCATCACCGCAAGTCCGTAGGCGTTTGATGGCATCAGCTGCGCCAGTGGCCGCAGCGTGGTTCGCGAGGACATCGCGACGAGATGACTGGCAAGACTGGGCTGCCAGTCAGGGGCATCCATTCTGGTCACCGGGGACACACCTCTTCGGGCCGATTCTCGAATCGGTAGTCCGAGAGGCGAAAGGTGCGGCTCCGCCAATAGGTCTCCAGAGTCGTTGATGGACGGAGTGGAACGTCACCGTGCCTGTCGAAGTAGTAGCTGTTGGCACTGGAACAGCTCGGCTGCCAGAAAACCTGTCTGTGACGCCGCCTTAGCACTTCGGCGAAATAACGGTCGTTCGCCTCCTTCTTGACCTCCACCCAGTTAGCACCCAGCGCCCGCGCGCGACGAAGACACCGGACGATGTGCCGACTCTGCGCCTCGATGAGCGTGAAGTACGAGGAACCGTTGTAGCCGTACGGGCCGAAGATGTTGAAATGATTCGGAAATCCCGGGACGCTCACCCCTTCGAAGGCCTGCAGTCGATGCTCGCCCCACCATGTAGCCTGCTCCAGCCCGCCGCGTCCCTTCAATACGTAAGTAGGCATGTTGCCCGACTCCATCACTTTGAAGCCGGTGGCCAGGATCAAGACGTCAATGGGATGAGCTTTGCCGTCTCGAGTATGGACGGATGCATGGTCGATATGGGTTATGCCGCTCGTCTCGAGCGAAACGTTGGACCGGTTGTAGGTTGCGAGATAGGAATTGTGGAAGCTGGGTCGTTTACAGCCCAACGAGTAGCGCGGAATGAGTTGTTCTCTCGTCGTCGGGTCATGGACCTCACGCCGCATGTACCGCTTTGCGGCGCTCTCCATGACATCGGCGAACGGTATCACCGTATGAAAGTGAGCGGCGATTGGGAAAGTGATTTCCACGAACGCCTGGCTGGCGGTCCGGGTCGCCAATTGTGCCCCCGGCAGGAAATGTAGAAGCCTTCCACCCCACGTCGGTATGGGGAAGTCTGGCTTCGGCAGACAATAAATTGGAGTTCGCTGAAATACCGTCAGACTCTCTGCTTTCTTTGCGACTTCGGGTATCAGTTGCACCGCCGATGCACCGGTACCGATTACTGCAACCCTCTTCCCGCTGAGATCTTTGGCATTGTCCCATCTAGCCGTGTGGAGCGTAACGCCGGCGAAATCTCGCACCCCCTTGATTTCAGGCCACTTTGGCCGACTGAGAACGCCGGAGCAATTTATCACGAAGCGTGCCGTGAACTCCTCACCATTGGCACTGGTCAAATGCCACCGTGTTGCGTTCTCGTCGAAACAAGCCTCGGTAATGGTTGTGTTGAAACGAATATGGTCCCAGAGCCGATACTTTTCAACACATCGCTCGGCATAGGCTTTGAGCTCATTGCCGTGGGCGTACGTGCGCGACCAAGAGGGCCGCATTTCGTATGAGAATTGATAACTGAACGACGGTATATCGACAGCGATACCCGGGTAGGTGTTCCAGTGCCACGTACCACCTACGCCATCGGCGTCATCAACCATCAAGAAGTCGGTAAATCCCGCCTTCATCAAGCTAATGCCAGACCCGATGCCGGAAAATCCAGCTCCTATGATAATTATCTCGTAATTACGGTCGGACTTGCGATCCATTCCTGTATTTCACCGTTCTGACGGTCAGCCTTGCAAACTTGTATTCAGAGTGATTGCGTCAGCTCGACGTGTGTATCGTCGCGCCGGGTTATCACGTAATCATGAGGATCCAAGCGGGATAGTTCTCTCATAAACTGGGTCGCGAAACCTGGGTACATCGTGCCGTTGTAGCCGTCCTCGGTCAAATACCAACTGCTGCACCCCGAATTCCAAGTCGTTCGTCGAAGGCGGCGCTGAATTTCGGAGTGATAGCGGTCCTGACGATCCTCCCTCACATCCAAAGTGCCGATGTCATTTTGCTGAAGGAGCTTGATCGCCTTGACTATATAGTCAATTGCAGCCTCCATATATACGAGCGCCGAGTTGTGGCCTGGCCCCGAATTCGGTCCGAAAGTGAAGAATAAGTTCGGATACCCGGCCACGCTCACGCTCTTGAAGGCAAATGTCCCCTGAGACCATTCATCGCCGAGCTTCCGACCGCCGAGGCCGCTAATCGGGAACGGGGTGCCACGTTTGGCCACATCGAAGCCAGTGGCAAATACGATACAGTCCACTTCGTGCTCGACACCGTCGGCGGTCCGAACACCGTTGGGTGACAATGTGGCGATCGGCCAGCTGATCAGCTTGCAGTTATCCGCCTGTAGCGCAGGGTAATAATCACTGGTCATGAGCATGCGCTTGCATCCAGGCCTGAAATGGGGCGTCAACTGACGTCTCAACCAGGAGTCTTTCACCTGCCGACGGAGATGAGCCTTGGCCGCCAGCTGTATCGCGGACGTCGCGGCGGTGTTCCAGACCATACCCACTGCCATCACTTCGTGGGCCCAAAACCACGCGTCGCGGAGCGCTTGTTCGCTCACCGGCAGGTGTGTGAAGGTCGAACGCGCCCAGGCCGGATGCCTGAAGTTCACCCTGGGCAACACCCAGCCGGGCGTTCTCTGGAAGACTTTGACCGAGGCAGCCGACTTTACGAGCTCGGGAATGATCTGAACCGCGCTCGCGCCTGTCCCGATGACTGCAACCCTCTTACCGCCGAGATCGTAGCCATGGTCCCATCGAGCGCTGTGGATCTTTTTTCCACCGTACGAGTCAATACCCCGAATATCGGGAAAGCTGGCGTTGGCAAGTGGTCCACTGGCCATCACAACTGACCGGGTGTGATACCGCTTTCCATCTGCCGTGTCGGCCATCCAGATGCCGGCACTCTCATCGAATTCCAAGGCAGTCACGTCGGTATCAAACTGGATGAACCGGGCAAGATCGTACTTGGCGACCATATCGTCGATATATTCGAGGATCTCAGCGCTCCCCGAGTAGGTACGAGTCCAGCCCGGATTCGGCTCGAACGAGTAGGAGTAGAGAAGCGAGGGAATATCGCAGGCCGCACCGGGATAAGTATTGTCTCGCCAGGTGCCTCCGACGCGATCTGACCGTTCCAGGATGACCAAGTCATCCGTGCCCTCTTGAAGCAGTCTGATCGCCGCACCGATACCTGCGAACCCGGCGCCGACGATCAACGTCGTCGTGGTGCCTGTCATTTGGCAACCGGTTCGTAGGTCAGTTCGTCCGTCCAGGATGGCGGCCGACCGAAAATCTGAACAGGGAAAACATCGATCGCATTGCCAAGGCGCTGAGACACGAAGTGCAGAGGCTGGGACCGCTTGATGGACGACGACATGTGCGCCTTCAAGATGTGATAGCCGGGCACCCTCCGCGTATGCTCACTGCGATCGCCGACATTGGCATACCGCGTCACTGCGTTGTATAACTTCTCCTCGGACAGACCCATAGCGTTGAGATTCATCAACATGCGCGTCAGGAGCGGGATATACAGCAAAGCGCCGGTGAGAATTCGCGGGTCGACAAGAGCACCCGCAGTTTGAATGGCGTGGATTCGCATCGGGCTGGCGCCCAGGTCATTCAAGACCTGGAAGCCAACCGCGAGATGCCTTGATTCGTCGCTGTTGACCTTGTTGAACACCTCCCCGCACACAGGGTCGTCAACCTCATCGAGGAGAAACTTCAGCAGCGCTCCATCGAGCGCAGTCTCCAGTGCCGGAATCGCGGCCCCGATGACGGTCAGGGGCAGGGCTTCCGCATAACGGTCCAGCCATTCGATGACCAGCCGAATATTCTTGTTCGGGACCGGTTTCTCGCCTTCCTCGAGCATGCCCCAGCGACGCATCAAGGCAAGTTCGGCATTGGCGTGACGCTGCTCCTCGGCGTGAAAGTAACGGTAAATGTCTCCGAGCGCTTCGAATGGCGCCTTTGGAGCCATCGCGGCGAAGGCACGTGCTCCAACATGCTCAATCCACACCACGTCGGACATGAATTGCTTGAGTTTGGGACGCTGTTCATCGGTGATCAGTTCCGCGCCAGGGGCGTTCCAATCGATATCGGCAAGAGCCCATTGCTTGTTTTTGATTGTCTCGAGCATGTCACTGTATGCGAAAGCCATTTTCCCTGCTCCTCTACTCGGCTGAATCGTTCCATGAGGCCATGCGCTCCACGAGGCCCAGCGTGCGAGTAAAGGGGCCGGGTAGGGCTCTCTTGAGTTGCCACAAGACTTTGGCATCGAGTTGGGGTACTACATAAATTTGTCCGCGATCGTGCGCGTTCAACGTCGTTCGAGCAACGTGCTGTGGCGAAATGCCGGTCCATTTCATCAGGTTGGCCGCGAGTCTTGCAGCCGCCTCGTCGATTTGAGGATTGTTGACGATGTTCGTCTTCACGAAGGTGGGGCAAAGCACTGTGACGTTGATGTCAGTACCGCTCAGTTCGGCCGCCAATGTCTCCGACAGAGCGAGCACCCCGGCCTTGCTCACGTTGTAAGCCGCCATCCGAGGGGCCGAGCCAAAGCTCGCTGCCGACGCCACATTGATGACTCCGCCATGCCCATTGCTGCGGAGCCGAGGCACAAAAGTCTCGCAGCCGTAGATAACGCCCCAGAGGTTGACAGAAATCGCCGCGTTCCAGTCCTCGATCGACGTCGCGCCGATGCGGTTGCCGCCCGCACCGATTCCGGCGTTGTTGATGACGAGGCTCGCAGCCTTCTCGAACCAGTCTTCGCTCACATCAGCGAGGTTGCGGACCTGCTCAAGATCGGTGACATCGCATGCGATGTCGAAGCCCTCGCCGCCAGCCTGCCTCACCAACTCTGCCGACTCTTTTGCAGTGACGGGATCTTTGTCGGCGCACACCACGCGTCCACCTCGGCGCGCAAGCTCCACGGCGAATGCGCGGCCGATACCGCTTCCTGCGCCCGTGACGACTGCATCGGCGCGGTGCGTTCTGCCTGGTGCGCCGCCGAAGGGCAGCAATCTCATCCGTCTGCCTTTCGGGTCGCGACATGGACGTCTGCTGTGGGGAAACTCTCATCTGGGGGCACCAGCCACCATTGGTGTCGCATGCCACCAGTTTGGTGGTGGAACGAGCACCTTGTCAAGATGGAGAGGTGCGGTCGAGAAACAAGCGCTGGGGTGGTCGGACCGGGGCCGAGCGTCGTGCCGAGCGACGGCAGCAATTGATCGAGGCCGCAACCGAGATTTGGAGTGAGAGCGGTTGGGCCGCGGTCACTATGCGCGGCGTATGCGCCCGCACAGGGCTGAACGATCGATACTTCTACGAGGGCTTCAAGACGCGCGATGAGCTGCTCGTTGCTGCGTGGGATGGCGTCCGCAATGACATGCTCGGCGAGGTCGCCGCGCTCTTCAACGAGCGTGCGAATCGGCCGCCGATCGAAACCATCACCGCGGCGATCACCATCGTGGTCGACCGGATCGCACGCGATCCCGGCCGGGCACGCATCCTCCTCGCTCAGCATGTCGGTAGCTCACCGCTACAAGACCGCCGCGCCGTGGCGCTACAGGAAGCAACGCAGTTGGTCGTTGAGGCAAGCCGGCCACACCTCCGACAAGATGCCGACGAGATAGCCCTTCGCATGGACACCCTGATCGCTGTCGGGGGATTCGTCGAAGTCATCACCGCCTGGCACTCCGGTTTGCTTGCGGTGACCGAGAAAGAAGTGGTCGCGCACACCAGCAGACTTGCTGAAACCCTGGCTCAACGCTATGTCATCAGCGACTGATCGAGGCTCACAACAGGGCCAGCCAGCCCCGTGGCGATCGCTGCGAACCGCATTTGCGGGTCCGACCGCCACCTTCACCGGCCACCGAGCACCGAATCCGTGAGTCGACCGACGCGTCGCACCCTGTTCGGAAGGAGCGACGCAGGAACGGTGCTCCTGCGTCGCCGCACTTCCGCATCTTTGCTATCCCGACGAAGCGATAACTCGCTGTGAACCGTCTTGGTCGAACAGTTCTTTGCTCCAATGCTCCAGGACCGCGGCGCTGTCCCAATCATCAGGATGGAAACCCGGGCGATTGTAGGAACGGAAACGCCGCAGCGCATCGGCGGTGAACATCGGGGTGCGACTGAAGCGGTACAGACTGCGCACCAACGTGACCGGGTTATATGAGGCTTTGTCAGCGGCCATGGACAGGGCAGTCTGCAGAATGAGTTCGCCGAACAGAATTACTGAAGCGATCCGCATGCCGCGTACACGGGTGCGCTCGGTTCCTCCCACGAGCCGATAGACATCGAAGGCAACCGCTTTGTGCTCCGACTCCTCGAAGGCATGCCACAGCAGAATCGGTCGAACCTCTGTCTGTCCGATGAGCTTCTGGGCGTCTTCGCTGGTAAGAATGATTTCTGCCAGCGTAGCGGTGTAGTGCTCCAACGCGGAGGTCATGGACAGCCGCATTTCCGGCGAAAAGCGCCGTTCCAATCGCTTGATCAGGCGTGCGACATGACGGTCGATTCGCGCCGTCGGATACCCCATGACCTGGAGTCGCTCGTTGAGGAGACGATGCTGGTGTCGATGTGTGGCCTCTTGTCCGATGAAACCCTTGACCGCTGTATCCAATTGGGGATCGTCGATGGAGCTCTGGAAGTTCCTGACCGATCGGATGAAGAAATCCTCGCCTTCCGGGAACGTCGCAGAAAGCACCGAGATGAAATGGCTCATCACCAGGTCGCCATCCACGAAGTGTTGCCGCTTCGTGGAGGTCGGCATCGGAAAACGAACACGCCTGGGTTTTGGCAGCACGCGGGTCCTGGTCCGGGCTTGATCTTCCGACACTGGAGGTCCTTCCTCGAAGTTGGATCTGACTTTATGCCTTGTCAGATAAGACTGCCAGACTGTAGGACATGAGTCCAGCACGTGTTTATGGCGGGCTGTCCGCAGCTCAACGCGATGCGCAGCGCCGCGTGATGTTGATTGATGCCGCGGTCTCAATCATGGGCACCCACGGAGCTACCGCGTGCACCGTGACCGCCGTGTGTGCGAAGTCAGGAGTGACGAGCCGGTACTTCTACCAGCAGTTTCGCGACCGAGACGCACTCTTGCGCGCGGTATTTGCCAAGATCTCCGCCACCTTCCAGGCGGTGATAACCAGCGCCATTCCGGACGACACGGTTGCTCCTCAAGAACTCGCTTACGCTCCGATCAAGGCCCTGGTTCAGGTGATCGAGAACGATCCCAGCATGGCCCGCATACTGTTTGTCGAATCGGGCGCAGAACCCCTCCTTCGGCAGCTGCGAAGCGAGCTGATGACCGATTTTGCGGAGCTGGTGCTCAGAGAGGCCCGCTTGCACCTCGATATACCCAGCGAGGTGCTTCAAGTCGCAGATCTCGCCGCCACCTACGGTGTCGGGGGCCTGTTCGAGATACTCCGTCGCTGGATAGACGGACAACTGAACCTCTCGACTGAAATGCTTATCGAGCACTGTGCGGGTTTTCTCGGCAGTCTCGGCCTATATACCCTCGGGCAGGCGCCTGATCAGGCCGCTCCGCGGCTGGCCGCAGTTGACGAGACCCGATAGATTCTGACCGACCCGGATTTATATACGACTCGGTTGGCTGAGGCGCATGGCGCGACGCTGATAATCACTGCTGGCGTTCACCCGAGATCGCGACCGTAGACTCCACGCGCGCCGGACGAGGAACTCGATACGACCTAGCAAGGGCCCTGTGTGTGCCGTCGCGCCCGCAGTCAATTCCTTTGATCGCTCGATCTGCAGCGAAGCGCACCGCTTCGATCCATCGCGCTTCGACGGAATCGCGGCGCGGGAAACAAATCTGACGCAAGCCCTGCCGCCGTTGTCACCTGATGTTAATTGCGGCTAACATCAGCGCCTAGCAGATGACGTCGATGCTCGCCCGGAGGGAAAATTTTGGTACAGGTCTTGCCCGACCGGGTCGACGACACCGCGCCCGGGTATCTCAAGAACCGCGAAGGACTGAGCGCGCAACTCCACACCATCGTGGAGCAACTGGCGCTGGTCAACGGCGGCGGAGGCGCGAAATACGTTGCGCGCCACCGCAAGCGGGGCAAGCTGCTCGTCCGCGAGCGCATCGAGCTGATGCTCGACCCCGACACGGCGTTCCTCGAACTATGTCCCTTCGCCGCCTGGGGCAGTAAGTTCCCCGTCGGCGGTAGCGTGGTGGTCGGCATCGGCGTAGTCGAGGGCATCGAGTCGATGATCATCGCCCACGACCCCACCGTCCGCGGCGGCGCATCGAACCCCTATACCTTCCGCAAGGTGTTCCGCGGCATGGCCATCGCGCGGGAGAACCGACTGCCCATCATCAACATCGTCGAGTCTGGCGGCGCCGACCTGCCCACACAGGCAGACATCTTCGTGCCCGGCGGACAGCTGTTCCACGACTTGACACAGCACAGCGCAGCGGGGCTGCCGACACTGGCCTTGGTCTTCGGCAACTCCACCGCTGGAGGTGCGTACGTCCCGGGCATGTGCGACTACGTCGTGATGGTTCGCAACCGTTCCAAGGTGTTCCTCGGGGGTCCGCCGCTGGTCAAGATGGCCACGGGCGAGGTCTCCGATGACGAGTCGCTCGGCGGCGCCGACATGCACGCCCGCACCTCGGGGCTGGCCGATTACATGGCCGAGGACGAGCAGGATGCGATCCGCATCGGCCGTCGCATCATGGCGCGGCTCAACTGGCGGAAGAACGGCCCCGGACCCACCACGCCGCCGCACCCACCGGTGCACGACCCCGATCAGCTGCTCGGCATCGCGTCGGTCGATCCGAAGGTGCCCTTCGACCCCCGCGACGTCATCGCCCGAGTGGTCGACGGCTCGGCCTTCGACGAGTTCAAACCTCTCTACGGCACGTCACTCGTCACCGGCTGGGCCTCGATCCACGGCTTCCCAGTCGGCATCCTCGCCAACGCACGGGGCATCCTGTTCAGTGAGGAGGCCGAGAAAGGTTCGCAGTTCATCCAACTGGCAAATCAGATCGACACCCCCCTCATCTTCCTGCAGAACACCACCGGTTTCATGGTCGGTGCCGAGTACGAACAGGGCGGCATCATCAAGGACGGCGCCAAGATGATCAACGCCGTATCCAACAGCACGGTCCCCCACGTGACCATCACCATGGGTGCGTCCTACGGTGCCGGGAACTACGGCATGTGCGGGCGATCGTACTCGCCGCGTTTCCTATTCGCTTGGCCTAACTCGAAGTCGGCCGTGATGGGTCCGGCGCAACTGGCCGGAGTGCTGTCCATCGTGGCGCGCGAGTCCGCCGCCGACCGCGGGCTGCCCTTCGACGAGGAGGCCGACGCCCAGATGCGCGCCGCCGTCGAGGAACAGATCGAGCGCGAATCCGTCGCACTGGCCAACAGCGGCCGACTTTACGACGACGGGATCATCGATCCCCGCGATACGCGGACCGTTCTCGGGTTCTGCCTGTCGGTGATCCACAACGGCGAGGTCCGTGGCCAGCGTGGCTACGGCGTGTTCCGGATGTGATGGCGATGCCCAAGATCCGCAAGGTCCTGGTCGCCAACCGTGGCGAGATCGCGCGGCGGGTGTTCCGCACTTGCCGCGATCTCGGCATCGCCACCGTCGCGGTCTATTCCGACGCCGACGCCGACGCGTGGCACGTCGCCGACGCCGACGAGGCCGTGCACCTTCCCGGCTCGTCTGCCGCTGAGACCTACCTCGACATCCACCGGATCATCGCCGCTGCCTCGCTCACCGGCGCGGACGCAGTACACCCCGGCTACGGCTTCCTTTCGGAAAACGCCGGGTTCGCGCGCGCCTGTGCCGCCGCCGACCTCGTCTTCATCGGTCCGCCGCCCGGGGCGATCGACGCGATGGGCTCGAAGCTGCAGGCCAAGAAGACGATGTCCGACGCGGGGGTGCCTGTGCTGCCCGGTGGCGACACGACGGGGCTATCGGCCGAGCAGCTGGCGAAGCTGGCCGCCGACGTCGGCTACCCCGTGCTGGTCAAGGCCAGCGCCGGCGGCGGTGGCCGAGGCATGCGCATTGTCGCGTCGCCGGACGAGCTCGACGAAGCGGTCACCTCCGCTTCGCGTGAGGCCGCCGCCGCGTTCGCCGACGGCACCGTCTTCCTCGAGCGTTACGTCCAGCGCCCACGCCACGTCGAGATCCAGATCATGGCCGACACGCACGGAAACGTCGTCTCTCTGTTCGAGCGCGAGTGCTCCGTGCAGCGTCGACACCAGAAGGTGATCGAGGAGGCGCCGTCACCGGTCGTCGACGACGCGTTGCGCGCTCGGATGAGCGAGGCCGCCATCGCCGCCGCGCGCGCCGTCGGCTACGTAGGCGCCGGGACGGTCGAGTTCGTCTACGACGCCGCTCAGGATGGCAAAGCCGACTCCTTCGCCTTCCTCGAGATGAACACCCGGCTGCAGGTCGAGCACCCGGTTACCGAGCTGATCACCGGCCTCGACCTGGTGCGTGCCCAGCTGCTCGTAGCCATGGGCCGCCCGCTGCCTGAGGAGATGCACAACCCGCGAATTCGCGGTCACGCGGTCGAGGCCCGTCTGTGCGCCGAGGATCCGGCCGATGACTACCGGCCCTGTACCGGCACCCTGCGCACCTTGGATGTCCCGGCGCTTGCCGGCGTGCGGGTTGACTCGGGTTTTCGTGCCGGTTCGGTCATCAGTCATTACTACGATTCGCTGCTGGCCAAGGTCATCGCGTGGGCACCAACGCGCGACGAGGCACTTGCCAGCCTCTCGGCGGCGCTGGCCGGCGCCCGTATTCACGGCGTGACCACCAATCGCAACCTGCTTGTTCGCGTCCTGCGCCATGACGAGTTCGCCGGGCGGGGCACCGACACTGGGTTCCTTGACCGACACGACGTCGCCCAACTCGGCGCTGCCCTCCCAGACACGCAGTCCGAGCGCCTGCACGCCGTCGCGGCGACCGTGGCCGGGGTGGCCGCGCGGCGTGCCGTCGCAACTCTGCAGGCCACGTTGCCCGCCGGCTGGCGCAACAACCCTTCGCAGCCGCAGACCACGACCTGGCAGACCCAGGGTGGGCGCGAAGTGCGCGTCGGGTACACGTTAGGTTCGACAGGGACCTGCCTGCAGGTCGACGACGAGCCGTTGGCCGACGTCGAGGTTGTCGAGGGCAGTAGCGAGCGGGTGGTGCTGCGCGTCGACGGGGTGCGCCGCACTTATGATGTCGTCCTCGACGGCGATGTTGCCCACCTCGACTCGGTCGCCGGCTACTCCGCCCTGCGGCTGGCGCCACGCTTCGTCGACCCGAGCACTCTCAACCCGCCCGGGTCGCTCACCGCGCCGATGCCGGGCTCGGTGATCCGACTACCGGTCGCCGAGGGCGAGACGGTCTCGGCGGGCCAAACCCTTGTCGTCCTGGAGGCGATGAAGATGGAGCACACCGTCGCGAGCCCGATCGACGGGGTGCTGAGCGCCCTGCCGGTCCAGGTCGGCCATCAGGTCTCGAGCGGTGACGTCCTCGCCGTGGTCGAGGCGGTGGACGGCGGTGAAGTGGCGTCGGACGCCACCGAGCTCTAATGAACCCGGCGCGCTCCCGATCGGTGGCGCGTCGATACCGATGTGAGGAGTGTCATGGAATTGCACGAGACAGAGGAACGTCAGGACCTGCGCAAGGCGGTCGCCGAGATCGCCAAGGACTTCGGACACGAGTACTACCTGGAAAAATCGCTGGCCGGCGCGAAGAGCACCGAGCTGTGGCAGGCCGTGGGCAAACAGGGCTTCCTCGGGGTGAACCTTTCCGAGCAGTACGGCGGCGGCGGCGGCGGCATCTACGACATGCAGATCGTCGGTGAGGAGCTCGCCGCGGCGGGCTGCCCGCTGCTGATGACCGTCGTCTCGCCAACCATCTGCGGCACGATCATCCAGGCATTCGGCAGTGAGGAACTCAAGCAGCAGTGGCTGCCGGGCATCGCCAGCGGCGAGACGATCATGGCATTCGCAATCACCGAGCCGGACGCGGGCTCGAACTCGCACAACATCTCCACGACCGCGAAACGCGACGGCGACGACTGGGTCATCAACGGCACCAAGTACTACATCTCCGGTGTCGACGAAGCCGAAGCGATCCTGGTCGTCACCCGAACGTCTACCAACGACAGTGGTCGCGGACTACTCAGCCTGCTCGTCGTGCCCACCGATGTCCCCGGGCTCACCAAGTCACTCATCCCGGTCCAGGCGGTCACTCCAGAGAAGCAGTTCACTCTATTCTTCGATGACGTCCGCGTGCCGGCCGCCAACCTTATCGGCACGGAGAACGAGGGCCTGCGCCAGGTCTTCATGGGCCTGAACCCGGAGCGAATCATGGGGGCAGCGCTCGGCAACGGCATCGGCCGTTACGCGCTGGATAAAGCCGCCGATTACGCCCGCAACCGCCACGTGTGGGGAGCGCCGATCGGCTCGCACCAGGGCGTATCGCACCCCCTCGCCCACGCCAAGATCCAGGTCGAGCTGGCCCGGTTGATGACCCAGCGTGCCGCCGCCCTGCACGACGCCGGCGATCCGGGGTCGGGTGAGGCGTCGAACATGGCGAAATATGCCGCAGCCGAGGCGGGCATCCTGGCGCTCGACCAGGCGATTCAGACCCACGGCGGCAACGGCATGGCCACCGAGTACGGCCTCGCCACGTTGTGGGGTCCGGCCCGGCTCATGCGCACCGCGCCGATCAGCCGCGAAATGATCCTCAACTTCGTGGCGCAGCACAGCCTGAAACTGCCCGCGTCCTACTGAGTCGCCGCGGACGGAAAGGGAATCGCATGCAACTCGGCATCGGTCAGTGGGTGACCCGGCGCGCCTTCCTCAACGGCGGGCGCACCGCGTTGATCAGCAACGGCGCGCACATCACCTACGCCGACCTCGATCGGCGCACCAACCAGGTCGCCGCCGCACTCATCGCCCTCGGCGTGCGCAAGGGCGATCGGGTCGCGATGCTGCTGGTCAATTCGACCGAGTTCATCCAGGTGCTGCTGGGCTGCGCCAAAATCGGCGCACTTGCAGTTCCGCTCAACGTGCGCCTTGCCGGACCCGAGATCGGCTACATCCTGGCCGACTCAGGCGCCGATGTTCTGGTCTTCCACGAGCCGTTCGCCGCGCAGGCCAAGAGCGCCGTCACCGAGTCCGGAGTCCGCGTGCGCCATGTCGTACGCGCCGGTGGGGCGCCGGCGCCGGGCGAGCTCGGCTACGAAGACGTCGTCTCGGGCGCCGCGCCCGAACCGCTCAACGGTGACGTCGACGGCAGCGACCCCGCGTTCATCATGTACACGTCGGGGACGACGGGCCGACCCAAGGGCGCGATCCTCACCCACGACAACCTGCTATGGAACGCGATCAACGTCCTCGGCACCGACATCGGCCTGCGGGGCGAGGACGTCACCGTCGCGGTGGCGCCGTTGTTCCACATCGGCGGGCTGGGAGTACACACCCTGCCGCTGCTCTACGTCGGCGGCACCAGCGTCATCATGCCGTCCTTCGAGCCGCGAGCTACGCTGCAGGCGATGGCCGACCACCACGTCACGGTTCAGTTCATGGTGCCGGCCATGTGGACCGCTCTCACACAGGTGTCCGACTTCGACTCCTTCAACCTGTCTGCGCTGCGTTTCGCCATGGGCGGCGGGTCGCCCGTCCCCCTCACGGTCATCGACTTCATGCGCGAGCGAGGCGTGCCCTTCACCGAGGGCTTCGGCATGACCGAGACCGCTCCCCTGGTGACCGTCCTCGACGCCGAGAACATCAGCACGCGGGCCGGGTCGATCGGCCGCGTCGCGATGCATGTCGACGCCCGCATCGTCGACGACGACGACCGCGACGTCGCGACCGACACCGTGGGCGAACTGATCGTGCGCGGTCCGAATGTGTTCACCGGCTACTGGATGAAGGCCGATTCGAGCGCCGAGGCGTTGCGCGGGGGCTGGTTCCACACGGGCGATCTCGGGCGCATGGACGCGGAGGGCTTCATCACCCTCGTCGACCGCAAGAAGGACATGATCATCTCCGGCGGCGAGAACGTCTACCCGATCGAGGTCGAGCAGGTCCTCTTCCGCCACCCGGCGGTGTTCGACGCCGCCGTGATCGGCGGTAAGGACGCGAAGTGGGGCGAACGCGTCGTCGCGGTCGTGGTTGCCGACCCGGCGACGCAGGCGCCGAGCGCCGAGGAGATCGTGGCGTGGTGCCGGGAGCGGCTGGCACACTTCAAGTGTCCGCGTGACGTGCACTTCGTCGCCGAACTGCCGCGCAACGCCACCGGCAAGCTGCTCAAGACCGAGCTGCGCGCGCAGTTCACGGGCATCGAGGGCGGAGTCGTTTTGCGCTGAGTCGTGCCGCTGCACATCGCGGGTTCGGAGCAGGGCCCCTAAATCATGAACTGAGAAAAGGATCGACAGCATCGGCGGGGGCTAGCGGTTTCGTTCACCTCCCTCGATTCGGTGCGGCGGGTGCCGACGCAGGCAACCCCAGCGTCGGTAGGATCCCAGCCCAGCGGATCGGACGGCGAACAACGTAACCACAAATCGACAGGAGGCCTGAAAGTGGCCGGTTTGCGCCGCAAACTGCTCCTCGAGGCCGCCGCCGACCTGTTCGCGCGGCAAGGCTTTCACGCCGTGGGCATCGACGACATCGGTGCCGCAGCAGGGGTGAGCGGGCCGGCCGTCTACCGGCACTTTCAGAACAAGGACGCGATCCTTCGCGAGTTATGCGACGCCGCCATGACTGAGCTGCTGGCCGGCGCCCGGCGCGCCACCACGGCCGGCACACCGACGGAGGTCCTGCACGCCCTTGTCGACCTGCACGCGGCCTTCGGCGCGCGACGACGCGGCCTGTTGGCCGTCTACGCCCGCGAGCACCGCTCGCTGTCGCCGCTGGCGACCCGTGCCCTGCGACGCCGACAGCACAGCTACGAGTCCTTTTGGGTCGAGGCACTCGTACGAGCACGGGGCGATCTGGACCGTGAGCGCGCACAGGGCCTGGTCGCCGCCGTGCTGTCATTGCTCAACGCGTCCGCGTACATGCCGGCGTCGCTGGACGACGCGACGATTGAGGCGATGCTGGCCGCCGCGGCCGTTGCGGCGCTGTTCAGCCGCGCGGTTACACAGCAGGTAGACGGCGCCCCGCACCGGATTTAGTGTGTGTCGAGCAGCGACTGGGGAATGTCCACCATGCGGGACCGCACGTATTCCCCGAGCCCCTTGGCCTGTGCGTCCAGCCGGGTCGAGGAGGCCACCCCGTCACCGAGCAAGCCGTGCACCACCACGTTGAGGGCGCGCAGGTTCGGCAGTTCGAAGCGCTCCATGGGCAGGTGCGCCGTCTCCGGCCCGAGCAGAGTGCGCAGCCGCTCGACGCTGAGGTAGTCACGCGCCCACGCGTACCCAGGGTCATCCCGTGCCCACAGGCCGAGGTTAGCGTTGCCGCCCTTGTCTCCGGACCGCGCGCCGAGTACCGACCCGAGCGGCGCGCGACGTGTCGGCCCGGACGGCACTGGCAGCTTCGCGAGCGCGGCGATCCTAGCCGGCGGGACGGCACCGGTCGGCGGGTCGGGGATCTCGTGCCGTGTGCCGTCGGCGTCGACGAGTACGTGCGTGAGGGCCGACCGCGCTACGTAGGCCGGCCGGTAGACGCCGAAGGCGGTCTCCGAGGACGGTGGCGTGGTGGTGTGGAAGCCGGCGAAACCAGCCAGGGCGATCTCCATGACCCCCCCCCGGAGAAGGCTCGGCCCACCTTGCGCGGGTCGGCGTCCTTCACCGTCACACGCAGGTGCGCGCAGGCTTGCTCGTTCGTCGGTGCGTCGGAGACGTCGAAACGCAACAGCCTCACGTCGACTTCGTCGAAGGCGTCGCGTCCGCCGAGAACGTCGAAGAGCTGCTGTTCGGCGAAAGCCGCCTTGGCCCCGATGTCGAGGCCGGTGAGCACCATGGTCATTGTGTTACGGAAGCCGCCCACCTCATTCAACGCCACCTTCAACGTGTCCGGCGGCGGACTGCCTTTCGTACCGCTGATCGCGACGCGGTGCTCACCCTGTTGAGCCAGCCGGATGGTGTCGAAGTGGGCGACGACGTCGGGGCCGAGGTAGGCAGGTTCAGCGGTCTCGTAGAGCAGCTGGGCGGTGACCGTGCCGACTGAGACCAGTCCCCCGGTGCCGGGATGCTTCGTGATCACCGAAGAGCCGTCCTCGGCGACCTCGGCGATCGGAAACCCCGGGTAGCGGCGGTCCGTGATCTCGTCCAGGAACGCGTAGTTGCCGCCCGTCGCCTGAGGGCCGCACTCGATCACGTGCCCGGCGACGACCGCGCCCGCGAGCCGATCCCAGTCGGCGGGTGCCCAGGCGTGCCACCAGGCGGCTGGACCGACGACCAGGGATGCGTCGGTGACCCGGCCGGTCACGACGACGTCGGCGCCCGAACGCAGCGCCTCGGTGATGCCCCAGGCGCCGAGGTACGCGTTGGCCGATACCGGTTTGATGTCGCCGACGGGCGGCGTGATTGCGTGGAGGTCGCCACGTAGGTCGTCGCCCTCGACGTGAGCGACGCGCGCGGTGAGGCCGAGACGGGCGGACAGCTCGCGCAACGCGGCGGCCAAGCCGGCGGGATTCAGCCCGCCCGCGTTCGCGACGACCTTGATGCCATGATCGAGACAGGTGCCCAGCACCTGTTCCATTTGGGTGAGGAAAGTCCGCGCGTACCCGCCGGACGGGTCTTTGGCCTGGGCCTTGGCCAGGATGAGCATGGTCAGCTCGGCCAGATAGTCACCGCACAGGACGTCGATCGGTCCGCCCTCGACCATCTCGCGGGCTGCGGCGATGCGGTCGCCGTAAAAGCCGGAGCAGTTGCCGATGCGGACCGGGACGCTCACCGCTGACGCCCTGCAAACTGGCCCGCCACGCGCCCGCCGCCAGGGGGCCCCGCGAAGGCCTGGGCGATCGCGAGCCACTGGTCGGCCAGCGGGCCGTCGGCGACCAAAGCGGTGTCGTCGCGGTGGCGGCGTTGGGTGACCAACAGGCAAAAGTCGAGCGCCGGCCCGCTCACGCGGTTGGCCGCGTCGGCTGGCCCCCACGTCCAGACGCTGCCGTCCGGAGCGGTCAGCTCAACGCGTACCGGGTCCGCGGGCAGGTCCAGACCGTTGGCCAGGTAGCTGAACGCGCGTGCACCCACCCCGATGTGGGCCACGTGACGCAGCCGTGCCGTGGCCTCGCGGGTCGCGCCGAGCGCGTCGACGACGTCCTGGCCGTGCGCCCAGGTCTCCATGAGTCGCGCTGTCAGCGACGAGACCGCGCTCATCGGCGGCCCGAACCACGGCAGGCGGGTCGCCGGGTCAATGTCCGCGAACGCCGCAACGAGGGCGGCACGCGACGTGTCGAACCACGCGAGCAGGTCGGCAGCCGGCATTTGACGGTAGCGCTCGGCGATGACGTCGGGTGAGATGGCTCCGTCGGCCATCATCGGCAGGTAGTCGCTGCTGAACCCGTCGGGGTCGGTGGCCGAGCGCACCGCGACGTCGTCGAAGAACGCCAGATGGCTGATCTGGTCGCGGATCGTCCAGCCCACGGCCGGAGTCGGCGCGTCCCAGCCGCGCGGACCTTCGGTCAGCGGCGCGACCAATCCGCGTAGGGCTGCCGTCTCCGCTTCGATGTCGGTGATAACCGACTGCATGCTCACCGCCATGTCAGTGTCCCTTCCACTGCGGCGCGCGCTTCTCGCGGAACGCCGCCGGGCCTTCCTGCGCGTCGTCGCTCAGATAGACCGGCTCCCATATCTCGTCGGCCAGGTCGTACGCGGCGGCGAGGTGGTGCTGCGCCGAGAGGTACACGGTGCGCTTGGACGCGAGCACGGACAGCGGTGCGTTCGCGGCGATGCTGAGCGCCAACTGCTGGGTACGCTCGCGTAACTGATCGGCCGGCACCACCTCATTGACCAAGCCGACCTGGTGGGCGCGCGCGGCGGTGATCGGGTCGCCGGTCAGCAGGATTTGCATGGCAACGCGCGGGGGCACCAGCCACGACAGGGGTGTCGCCCACGGCGAACCGCGGCCGACCTTGACCTCGCTGACGGCGAAGGTCGCGTGTTCGGCGGCCACGACCAGGTCGCACTGCTGCGCGAGCAGGAAGCCCCCGGCGAACGCGACACCGTTGACGGCCGCGATCGTCGGCTTCGCGACATCGATGTTGCGGCCGAACTGCGGAGCGAAGTCCTTCGGGGGCACCTTGAGCGCGTTCTGCGCCATCTCCTTCAAGTCCCCGCCGGCGCAGAACGCCTTATCGCCCACGCCGGTGAGGACGAGCACCTTCGCCGCGTCGTCGTCATTGAAGCGGAGTACCGCGTCGATAAGCCCCGTGCGCACAGCGTTGTTCAGCGCGTTGCGCGCCTCGGGCCGGTTGATCGTCAGCCAGGCCACGCTGTCGACGACCTCGTAGCGAATCGGTTGCTCGGCCACCGAGCCTCCGTCCCTCACCGTCGTCTCGCATGTGAGTGGCAGTTCACCCCGGCACCTCGACAAACGGGTCGGCCAGCTCAACGGTGGCTTCACTCGGCACGCACGGACCATCTTCGCTCGAGACGAGCAACTCGAGGTCGACGAGGCGCCGTCCGCCATCGTCGCGTTTGGCCACGACCTTGCCGCTCAGGGTCGCGGTCTGGCCCGGGTAGATCGACCGGATCATTGAGATTCTGCGGCGCCGGATGAGCGCGTCGGGTCCGGCCCATTCGTTGAGGCCGCGGTCGATGAAGCCATGGAAGAAGAGGGTTGACAGGTAGATTGTGCGCTGGCCCTGGCTGCGCGCGTAGTCGGGGTCGTGGTGACCGGGGAACCAGTCCCATGTCGAAGCCGCGTTCATGCAGATGCGCTTGTAGCTGATCTCGATCGAGACGGGCGTCAGGGTGTCGCCGACGGCGATGTCCTCGAACCGCACGGGGAAGCGGACCATGCTGTGCTCGGTGGATCCGTTCATGATGCGCCTTCACTATCGGCGGTGTCGTATCGGAAGAGCACGTTGGTGTTGCGGCCGATGACCTCACCGTGCTGGTCGGAGAACGTACTCACCGTGGTGATGAACACGCCGGTGCCCACCCGCGTCGTCTTCGGCTCGGAGATCGAGGCGATCTCCTCCACGATCGACACGTGATCGCCTACCCGGGGCCGGCGTTCGAACTCCGTCGTCGTCGAGGCGTTGATGATGTGGTGGCCCGGCAACGGGACGCTGAGCGCGAACATCATGTCGGCACGCGCTAGGTACCCGGGCACCCACTGCGGCGCGAAGCCGAGGCTCATCAGCAGCCCGGGCGGGCAGTCCTCACCCTCCCAGTAACGGGGGTTCGCGTCCTCGACGAGCGAGCAGTAGTACAACACCATCGAGCGGTCGATCGGGAACCACGCACGCCGCGGTTCGGAGCGATGACCGACCCACGCCCGGCCTTCGTCGAAGGTCCCGAATGTCATCCCGAGGCCGGTGACGTCGCTCGTTGGCGCGCTCACCGGGCCACCTGCACGACGGCGCTCCCCTTTATCGCGGGTTCGCCGGACTGGCGCGTGACCACGAGTTCGAGGTCTGCCACCTGCTGCCCTCCGGCCTCGCGCACGCCGGTGACCCTGCCGCCGAAGCTGAGCAGGTCACCGGGCCATACCTGACCGGTGAACCGGATGCGGAACGAGCGGATGTTGGCCAGCCCCACCCAGGCGGTCAGCCGCTGGGCGAGCACACCGCCGTGCAGCAGTCCCATACCGAACACACCGGGCATGCCGGCCGCGCGGGCGAACTCCTCGTCATGGTGGATCGGGTTGAAGTCGCCGCCGGACCCGGCGTAGCGGACGATGTGCGAGCGCGTCAGCGGGCCGAACTGTGAGCTCGGCATCTCGTCGCCGGCGGCCAACGCCACCGGCGCGGGGGATGTCGTCATTGGGTGGAGCCTCCGGTTTCGATCAAGACGTCGGTCTGGCGCACGACGAGTTCGTCGCGCTGGTTGGTGAAGTCGGTCTCGATCGTCACGATTGTCATGGTGCCGCCGCGCTTGCCCTCGCGGCTGGTCACGTTCGACACCCGACGCGTCTCGGTGAGCTCGTCGCCGACGACCACCGGCGCGAAATACTCCCAGCCGCACTCACCGTGCAGTACGCGTCGCAGGTCGAGCCCGAGGGCGCCGAACATGTCGTCGTCGGCGCGCCAGTGAGCCGAGGAGACGACGAAGGTCGGCGGAGCGGGGATCGCGCCGAAGCCGGCGGCGCGGGCCGCTGCGGCGTCCTGGTAGATCGGGTCGTGGTCGTCGAGGGACAGCGCGAACTCGCGCACTTTGGACCGGTCGACGGGAAATGTGGTGCTCCCGAGTTGCGTCCCGATGAGCGATGCGTCAGCCACTCTGGTCACCTTTCCCGCCGGCGAAGGCCGGTGCACAATCGCGAATGAGGCTGCCTAGGTTCTCGGCGATGCGCTCGGGCGCGAGGCCGATCGAGGGTGAGTAGAGAACGATGTGGTCCAGCACGCCCTCGTAGCGGCGCAGCCCTTCTCGGACCTCGGCGGCGGTGCCGGCCACCGCCATCGCGTCGATCATGTCGTCGGTGACGGCTGCGAACATGGCCGGCAGGTCACGCCGCGCGAACGCGTCGCGAATCGCCGCCCCCTGCCTGGCGAAGCCGCTCACATCGAGAACGTGTTCGTAGGTCTTCACCGAGGAGTAGAACGCGATCTGCTGCGCGGCCTCACGGCGTGCGATCTGTGGGTCGTCGTGCACCGCGCAGATGACCATCGAGACGATCTCAATGTCGGCGGGATCGCGTCCGGCCCGCTCCGCACCGCGCACGACGGCTGGGCGGGCGACCTCCTCGACGTAGGTCGTGGTGAATAGCGGATGACCGGCCAACCCGTCGGCGACGCGCCCTGCCACCTCGCACATCCGCGGACGCACGCCCGCGGTGATGATCGGGATGGCCCGCTGCGGCGGCGCGACGTCGCCGGTCGGGACGAGATTCATCCGATAGAAGCGACCCTCATGGCGCACGGGGCCCTCGTGCAGGTTCCAGATCCGACGCACGAGCGGGACCAGCTCCTCCATGCGCAGAGCGGGAGCGGAGGTGTCCTCCACGCCGTGCCAGTCGCTCATCATGCGGCGTGTGCCGTTGCCGAGCCCGAGCACGACGCGCCCGCCTGAAAGCTCGTCGAGGTCACGCGCCTCGGTGGCGAGCACGAGCGGGCTGCGCCCGACGCCATACAGGATCGACGACCCGATGCGGCAGCGCTTTGTGCGCGCGGCCATCGCGGCCATCGAGATCGAGCCGGAGCGCGAGTAGAACTCCGAGGCCCAGGCGGCGTCGAAGCCGGCGAGGTCGGTAGCCTCGGCGGTCTCGACAAGGGTGGCCAAGTCCGCGCCGAGCACCGAGACCCCGTACGTGCTCACGACGCCGCCGGCCTGAATCGGACCAGCCCAAGGTCCTCGTTCACCCGCTCGAACACTGCGCGCACTCTTGCGCCGATCGCAACTTCATCGGGGGCCACGCCCTCGAGACTGGCCAACAACTGCGGCCCCTCGTCCAGACGAACGAGCACGACGACGTACGGCTCGCTGCGCGGGAACGAGTCCCACGGGGGGCGGTACACCGGCGCGAAACTGACGATCTCACCAGTACCCGCCGCGGTCTCCCAGGCCAACTCACCGTCATGGCAGACGGGACACACCAGCCGCGGGTAGAGGAACGGGTGGCCGTTCGCGCACCGCTGGAAGACGAGTACGCCGCGGGCCGCTGCTGCGAAGTAGGGACGGTTGACATCGGTCAGCGGCGGCAGCGCCTCAGGATCGTGCAGACCGTCGAGGGAACTCGAAGCTGCGGTCATGACGCTCCCTCCATCACCATGCTGACGTGACTGCACAGCATCGAGCCGTAGCTGTGCACGAACGCGGTGTCCGCCCCGAAGACCTGACGGCCCTCGGCGCGACCGGGACAACTGCCAATAACCCTCGAGGATCTGCGAAATGCCAGAGGAGGTCCCGGTGTGCCCGAACCGGATCAGGCCGCCGTCGGTGTTCACCGGAAGGTCGCCCCCCGGATCGGCGCGGCCGTCACGGTAGAAATCGCCTGCCCCGCCGGGCTTCACGAAGCCCGCCTCCTCCAGGATCATCGCCGGGTTTGAGGCGAAGGCGTCGTAGAGCAAGGCGATGTCGATGTCGGCCGGCGCCCGTCCGGAGCGCTCGAAGGCCATCGGACCCGAACGGGCGGCCCCGGTACGACCCGGGCGGGCCAGCGAGGTCAGAAAACCGTGGGTGTGACCCTCTCCAAACCCGAGCAGGTGTACCGGCCGGTGTTTGCCCGCGCGAGCCCGGCGGGCCGAGCCCAGCACGAGCGCGCCACCGCCCTCGCAGGGAATCGAGCAGTGGTAGAAGTGGAACGGCCCGGCGATCGGGCGGGACGCCAGCACGTCCTCCACAGTCAGGCGTTGTGAGCGGTGCGCGATCGCCGCGGGATTCAGCGCGGCCCACCGGTCCTGCGACGCGGTGACCTCGGCGATGTCCGCCTTGCCCTGTCCCGTCTCGTGCATCCAGGCCTGCGCGATCAAACCGTACAGCGCCGGCACGGAGGGTCCGTAGGGCATCTCGAACGCGTGGTCACACACCAGCGCCATCAGTTCGCGCCCGCCATCGCGGATCGGTGGAAACTTGCCCGCCGACACGACCAGCACCGTCTCGGCCTCGCCCCGGGCGATGACGTTACTCGCCATGCGCGTCATGGCCAGATGGGTCCCGCCGCCAAGCTGACAGGTCATCTGAAGTTTCAGGTTGTGCAGCCCGAGATAGTCCATGAGGTCCTCGGACAGGAAGATCGAACCCTCGTTCGTCATCGGCCCGGCGCACACGAGACCGTCGACCTCGTCTGGGACCACCCCTGCGTCGGCGAGAGCCGCGACCGCGGCGCGCACATGCAATTCAGTGGAGGTGTACGGAACGTTTCTTCCTGGAGCGACTTCGGCGGCACCGATGATGGCCGGCTGGTCGTGTGGCATCCGGACTCCTTCCGACCACGCGTTCAACGCCGGTCCCGACGTGAACGACGGTTAGCATAGCGTGACTAGGGGGTCCGCGTCACCCCCGGCCCGCACCCGCCGCCAGCGCGGTATGGATTCTCTGGATGTCGTTGCGCCTCTTCCCAAGAGGGTGCTGCGATGACCGAAACCCGCGCCGATCGTGTCGTTTCTCGACGATGTCCAGGTGACAGATGAGGCCGATCGCGAAGCCCGCTGGTTCCGGTGGACGCCCGGCACGCGCCCGGGCGGAACTTTGCGCGCTCAGTCGCGCGTTTTTCTGAAGTGGCGCGGTGACCGACCGGTCCACCGTTTGAACGCATGTGTGAAGTTCGTGAGGTCCGCGTACCCGAGTTCTGCCGCGATCTCGCTTACAGACACCGATCTGTCGAGAATTCGCAGAATTGCTCGCTCCTGCAAGAACGACTGACGTAATTCTCGAAAGGTGGTCCCCTCTTCGCGCAGGCGCCGCTTCAACGTGCTCGGGGATATCGAGAGCTCGCCCGCCGTCCGGCTGATGTTCGTTTTTCCGGGATCTTTCTCGAGCAGGTCCCTTACTTTTTCGGAGACCGACGTGTCACGTCGTTGATCGAGAGTTCGCTGCAAATCGGTGACGGCAATCCGGTACGCCACAGGATCGGAGAATCGACAGACCTCCTCCAGCGTAGCCGCGGGAACGTGGACGAACGAGCTGGGGGCGTCGAAGAAGATCCGACCCGCCAACACTTCGTCATGAAGAACCCACGACTCCGGCGCTGAATGACTCAGATGCAGTTCAATATTCGGTACGGCACCCGCGAGCATGTCGAGCAGACGCAACAGCGCCAGCCCACCGTAGGTGACGGCCAGGCAGTTCAGGCCCGCGTCACCGGTGCGACCGGTGAGCCCGATCGTGAGGCCGCGTTCCGTCGAATGGAACGACGGGCTGAGGGCTGTGGTGATCACCGGCAGATAAGCAAGCAACTCGACAACCTCGGCTACCGAGCCCGCGCTGACCAAGGGAACACTGAGTGCCCCAAAGGACGTCAGTTTGGCGTGTTCAGCGAACGCGAAACCCAGACGGGTTCCCTGATCACAATCGAAATCGGAATATATCTCCCTGAACCACCGTAAGGGGACCTGCGCGTCGCGGCCCACCAACATCGACTCGGTGACGTGCTCGCGAACCATGATGCTGCGCAGCGCAATGCTGGCGTCATGCCCCAGCGCCTCACTGTCCAGCATCTGCAGGAAAGCCAGCGCTGGCATACCCGAGTCGTCGAGTTTCACGTGCCTCCCTGCGCGTGAGCTAAAAACACAACTCTTTGACTCCTGCGAGTCTAGCGACGCTGGTCACGCGCGACAACACTAAAAAGAGAAGTTCCAGATTGAGGAGAGTTAATCATGGCAGTCGTCACCTTCGTCTCTCATGACGGCGAGAAGTACGAAGCCCCCTTGGCCGAAGGGCAGTCCTTGATGCAGATTGCGGTCAATAACGCGGTGCCCGGCATCGACGGCGATTGCGGAGGGGAAGCCGCATGCGGAACATGCCACGTGATCGTCGCTCCCGAGTGGTCGGACACGGTGGGACTCTGCGGCGCCAACGAAGAGGAGATGCTCGCGATGAACCCCGAGCGTCAGCGGACGTCGAGGCTGTCCTGCCAGATGGCCGCCTCCGAGGCATGGGATGGCTTGACGGTCGAGCTACCTGAGTTCCAGCTCTGAAACAACGTCATGGATTTGGAGGAAACAATAATGAGTATTCCCGCGGCAGTGGCCGCCAAAGCCCAGTCTGCCGTGCCTCTGGAGCTGCAAATCCGCGGCGCACACCTCTACGACAAGACACGTCGGTGGGTAACCGGAACCAATGGTAAGAAGATCTTCACCGAGACGCCCATTCCTCCGGTCGAGGACGTCGATATCGCCGACATCGATCTCAGCAACCCGTTCCTCTACCGCCAAGGCCGCTGGAAGTCCTACTTCGAACGCGTGCGCAACGAGGCGCCGGTGCATTACCAGGCTCGCAGTCCGTTCGGCCCGTTCTGGTCGGTGACCCGCCACGCGGACATCATCGCCGTCGACAAGAACCACGAGGCTTTCTCCGCAGAGCCGTTCATCATCATCGGGAGACCGCCTCGTTTTATGGACATCGCCATGTTCATCGCGATGGATCCGCCACAACACGACTTGCAGCGCGCTTCCGTCCAAGGGGTTGTCGCGCCGAAGAACCTGCGCGAGATGGAGGGGCTGATCCGCTCGCGTGTCCAGGAAGTGCTGGACGATCTACCGGTGGATCAGCCGTTCAATTGGGTGCACCACGTCTCCATCGAACTGACAGCGCGCATGCTCGCGACCCTGCTGGACTTCCCGTACGAGCAGCGGCACAAGCTCGTGGAATGGTCGGACCTCGCCACCTCCATGGAGCAAGCCAATGGCGGTCCTTCCGACAACGACAGAGTGTTTCGTGGCATGGTCGACATGGCGAAGGGGCTCAGCGCTCTCTGGCATGACAAGGCGGCCCGTACCGCCAACGGGGAGCGACCGGGCTTCGATCTGATCACGATGCTGCAGGCCAACGAGGACACTAAGGATCTCATCGACCGCCCGATGGAATTCCTCGGCAATTTGGTATTGCTGATCGTCGGGGGAAACGACACGACTCGCAACTCGATGAGCGGAGGGGTTCTCGCCTTGAACCAGTTCCCCGATCAGTTCGAGAAGTTGAAGGCGAACCCTGACCTGATTCCCAACATGGTGTCCGAGATCATTCGCTGGCAGACCCCGTTGGCGTACATGCGCCGAGTCGCGAAAAAAGACATCATGTTGAACGGGCAATTCATCCGCAAGGGCGACAAGGTCGTGATGTGGTACGCCTCTGGTAACCGCGATGAGCGTGTCTTCGAGCGGGCCGATGAGTTGATCATCGATAGGAGCAACGCCCGCAATCACATCTCGTTCGGGTTCGGCGTGCACAGGTGCATGGGAAACCGACTTGCTGAGTTGCAGCTTCGAATCCTGTGGGAGGAATTGCTCCCTCGCTTTGAGAACATCGAGGTGGTCGGCGAACCCGAGTATGTGCAATCGAATTTCGTCAGGGGTATCAGCAAGCTGATGGTTCGCCTCACTCCCAGGCCGAGTGCATGACTCCCGAACGAGCGGTGATCGTCGGCGCGAGCCACGCCGGCGCGCAGTTGGCAGCTAATCTTCGAAGGGAGGGGTGGTCTGGGGAGGTCGTGCTCATCGGCGACGAGGGGGGACTGCCCTACCACCGGCCTCCGTTGTCGAAGGGATACCTGGCCGGCAAGAACGGCCTCGACGACCTCCTGATTCGCGGCGCTGATTTCTACGAAAAGCAGCACATTCGACTCTTGAATGCGACCGTGGAGGCGATCCACCGGAGTGCCAAGCGTGTGTCTCTGAGCACCGGCGACACGCTGACGTACACCAAGCTCGCGTTGTGCACCGGCGCAAGGGCCAGACGACTCCCCACACCAGGGGTGGATCTTCCCGGAATTCACTACCTGCGTACCGCTGCAGACGTCGAGTTGATCCGTGCCGCCGCCACACCGGGTCGGAGGGTTGTGATCGTGGGCGGCGGTTACATCGGGTTGGAAACGGCGGCCTCGCTGTGTTCGCTCGGCATGAACGTCACCGTCCTCGAGGCAACCGAGCGTGTACTCGAAAGGGTCACCGCGCCGGAGGTTTCCGCGTTTTACACGCGAATCCACCGCGGCGAGGGAGTGGAGATCCGAACACACGCCCTCGTCGAAGCCTTCTCCGGTAACGGTGGGGTGCAGGAGGTCGTGCTGGCTGACGGCGAATCGATCCCCGCCGACTTGGTCATCGTCGGCGTCGGTGTGGTGCCGAACACCGAGCTCGCCTCGGCCGCAGGATTATCCGTCGACAACGGCATCGTGATCGACGACCAGGCCCGCACCAGCGACCCCGACATCGTGGCCGCCGGCGACTGCACGAGCCACACCATGGCTCGATACGGCTCGCGTATTCGTTTGGAATCCGTATCGAGCGCCGGCGAGCAGGCCAAGATCGCTGCGGCGACAATCTGCGGAAAACACAGCGCAATCGCTGCGCTTCCGTGGTTCTGGTCCGACCAGTACGATCTCAAACTCCAGATTGCCGGTCTCAACGCCGGATACGACGAACTGTTGCTCAGTGGTGACCCGTCGCGTGACCGTGACTTCAGCTGCTTCTACTTCCGCGAGGGCGAACTCATCGCCGCCGACTGCGTCAATCGTCCTCGCGATTTCATGTCCAGTAAGCGGGCCATCAGCCAGCAGCTCCGAGTTGACCGCTCAGAGCTCCTCGCCGGCTCGATCTGACACGAGAGCTTGCTGGCTACAAACTGTGGACAACTCCCAGGTACCTGAGTGCTACGCGGGAGATCCGCTCACCGGTGGTGGCGATGTCCGCGGCGGGGAGTACAACATGACTCACTGTCAGTCGCACCAGAACATCTGCGACCTCCTCAACGTCTTCGGGATCGAGATCGTCGAAGTGGTCGTTAAACCACGTGATCAGAGCCGCGGAGCAGAGCTGAAGCAGGGAAGCCGACGTCGGCAGAAGAGGTAGGACTCCAGTAGACGACGAGCCACCGCGATCATTCCCCGAAGCGTTGGACGTCAGAACTGCCTTGAGGAGCGGGCTGTCTTCTGCTTCACAGAGGGTGAATTGCACCGCTGCGGTGATGCCGCCCCGCACGTCGCCCACGTGTTCGGCAAGGACGGCAAGAATGCCTTCCATAAAGCGCTGGCCCTCCGACACCACAAGCGCGTCGCCGAGCCCCTGTTTGTCGCCGAACTCTTTGTACAACGTCGGGCGGGAGACGCCGACCGATTCGGCAACCTCGCTCATCCGGACCTGATCCCA
This sequence comes from Mycolicibacter heraklionensis, assembly GCF_019645815.1. NCBI lineage: Bacteria > Bacillati > Actinomycetota > Actinomycetes > Mycobacteriales > Mycobacteriaceae > Mycobacterium > Mycobacterium heraklionense. Next base: position 2,087,260 of record NZ_CP080997.1, on the reverse strand, counting down.
GCCCTTCTCGATGGCGAGTTCTCGTGTCGCCCTCAAAACCTTTTCGCGCACATGCCGGCGGAAAGACACCCGCACTGGTTCAGTTGGCATAGGAGCAGGATAGGCGCCAGCCCTACATGGGCAGTCAACCGACAGCAGGGTTCATATGGTCCTGTCGAGGAATTCGACGACCGCCGTCGAGAATGCGTCGTTGTTGTCGCCGGCAATCATGTGTCCCGCGCCCGACACGTCAACGGTTTGCGCGTGCGGAACGACGGTCAGGAAATGCCTTACTGTCTCTTCGGAGACGATGTCAGATAGTAGGCCCCGGACCAGCAGCGTTGGCGCGGACACCTGCCGCGCACCATCGAGAAGGAAGGCGCTCATCATCTCGAAGTACTCAGCGCCCTCGTCTGGATCACCCTGCAGGAACTGGAAATTCGACGTCACGAAGGCTGGATCCCATCGCCAGGACCAGCGACCGTCTTCGCGACGGGCGAGGACTTTTCGGAGCCCGTCGAGGTTTTCGGGGCGAGGGCGGTGCGGGTTGTAGGCGGCGATCACGTCAGCGGCCGACTCTAGGCTGTCGAAACCTTCGGGGTGTGCCGACATGAACGCTACGACTCGTCGGGCGCCGTCCATCTCCATTCTCGGAGTGACGTCAACCAGCACGACGGCCTGCCATAGATCCGGCGGGGCGAGCAAGTGTGTTCCGAGAATGGTCAACCCGCCCAGAGATGCGCCGATCGCGGCGACGGGGCGGCCGGAATCGGCGTATGAGCGCACGGCCAATAGGTCGGACCCCAGCCGGTCCATGTCGTAGCGTCCGTCGGGGTCCCAGTCGCTGTCCCCGTGTCCCCTGGTGTCGTACGCGGCCACCGTGTATCCCCGCTGGTGCAGGCGTTGGGCGGTGACGTCCCAGGCGTGTCGGCTTTGACCGCCGCCGTGAAGGAGCAACACGACCGCCCGCGGTGCGTCACAGTGGTAGAGGTCGACGGCCAGCGCCAGCCCGTCTGCCGTGGGCACGCGCTCGACCACAGGAGCCGACGAATCGCCTGTTCTCTTTGCCGACATCAGGAGCTCGTCTTCGGTGCGACGACGGTGACGGTTCCCTGGGCCGCACACACCGCTCTGCCGTCGTTGCAGATGTCGATCCGCGCCACCCCGCTGGTTCTGCCCAGCGCGATGATCTCAGCTGTGGCTACACAGGTGCCGCTGGAGACCGGACGAAGCAGATTCAGTTTGAACTCCGTTGTCGCGACCCAAGATCCCAGTGGAATCACGGGATAAAACACCACGCCGAGGCAGTGGTCGACCATGGCCGATAAGCAGCCCCCATGCAGGTTGCCGAACGGCGTCTTCAGGTCGTCGCGTGCGTCCATCTCCGCGACGAGCCGTCCCGCAGCGAATTCGGTGTGACGGAAGCCGAGGTAACCGGCCAACCCGCCCGTGGTTTCTGCTGCGCTCTTGAGTTGCTCAGCGACCTGTTCGTTGAACGTGGTGAATTGCACAGGCCCTCCTACCTCATCTGCCGTCGAGACATTACTCCATAGATGTCACATCGGTCGAGCGTGGTCACCCGCCAGGATCGCCGGAAGGAGAAACCTCGACAGAAACGCCCGGAGTCCGTCACGACTGCGCTCCCGCGGCCCTCGAACAGTCAGCAGGCTCAGTATCGTGCGGACAACCCACTCGGCGGCGTCGTCGACGGAGACGCCCGGTTCCACGCAACTCCAGTGTCTGGTGAAGATGGGACGCAGAAATTCGGTGACGATTTCGAAGAGGGACGTCGAGGTCCCCGCCGCGAGACCCACGCCGGCTAGTTCCTCGTCGCTGCCGAACAACAATCCGATGATCTCTTCGCGGCGCGCGGCCTCAACCGTGTATTCCACGAAGTCGACGAGCGCGGAGCCCAGGTCGGCGTGCGCCGCGATCCGCGGGCTGATGCGGTCGAGATAGCGCTCGGCGGCGCGAATGATGACGCCCGACATCACCGCCTCCCGACTGGGGAAGTAGCGATACACCGTTGCCCTGGACACACCCGCTGTTCTGCCGATGTCCTCCATAGTCGTGCCCACCACACCGCAACTCTCGAGGCACCGCTCGGCAGCATCGAGCAACCGGTCGCGAGCGGACCCACGATCTGTCGGCGCGGCGGCGCCCCATCTCAACAACCTCGTCGACACACAGCCAGTATGCCGCGCGCGCACACCATTGTGACTTGCCCACGCACATGACACCATCGCAGTTATGTCTCAAGTCAGCCCCGTGGCCCTGAGCGGATGCCGATGCCGATGTTGGTAGAAGCGCGTACCCCGGTTGTCGTCGGCGTGGGCGAAGTTACCCATCGCGGGAACGACTTCGTGGACCCGATCGACTTGGCGGTAGAAGCCGCACGCCGCGCGGTCAAAGACGCAGGTCGCCCGGTCGAGCGGCGCATCGACACCGTCGCGACTCCCGGCATCCTGGTCATACCGCGCGACAATCCCGCCAGCAGGATCGCCGAAGCGATGCACATCAGTCCCGCCCGCCGCATCAGCTGTCCCGTCGGCGGAAACACCCCGCAGTATCTCGTCGAGGTGTTGGGTGGCGAAATACGCGAAGGCCGTGCAGATGTCGTCCTGGTCGTCGGGGCGGAGAGCGGGCATTCCGCACGCAAGCTTCAGGGCAGGGCACTTCTCGACTCGCCGCCCCCACCCCGCTCCGGCGACGAATCCCTGGGCGACGCCCGCCCCGGGCTGAGTCAAGCCGAATTGTCGGTGGGTCTGAGTTGGCCGCACGAGGTGTATCCCATCTTCGAGTCCGCGATCGCCGCGCGCCACGGCCGCGACTTCGATGCTCAACGGGAGTGGCTGGGCACGCTGATGGCACCGTTCACAGCCGAGGCGGCACGCCATCCGGAACAGGCCTGGTTCCCACGCGCACGAAGTGCCACCGAACTCAGCGAAGTCACCGCGGAAAACCGCATGGTCTGCTTGCCCTATCCCAAGTTGCTCAACAGCATCATGTCCGTCGACATGGCTGCCGCCTTCATTCTCATGGCGGCCGAGGTGGCGGACGAATTGGGCGTCGCGCGCGATCGTTGGGTCTTTCCCTGGTCAGCAGCGACTTGCAACGACGTGTACTTCCCCGTGGAACGGCCGGACCTCAGTCGCTCATCGGGTATCGAGGTAGCGGCACGGAAGGCTCTCAATGCGGGGCGGTTGACCATCGACGACATCCGGTGGTTCGATCTCTACTCCTGCTTCCCGTCGGCAATTGAGATGACTGCCGAGGCTCTCGACTTGGACCCCCTCGACGACAGAGGCCTCACAGTAACCGGAGGCCTGCCGTATCACGGCGGTCCCGGAAACAATTACGTCAGCCACTCGATCGTTGAGATGGTCCGACGGTGTAGACGCGACCCAACCGATGTCGGACTCGTCACCGGCCTCGGGTGGTATTCGACGAAGCATTCGGTCGGTCTGTGGTCGGCCACCCCGCCACCAACCGGGTGGCGACTGCTCGACACGGCGGTCGAGCAAGCTCAGATCGATTCATCGAGGTTGGGTGTCGCAGGCGTCGACGAGGCGACCGGTTGCGCGACAGTGGACGGATACACCGTCGTCTACGACCGAGACGGGCAACCTCGATGGACTCCGATCATCGCGCACCTGTCCGACGGGCGAAGAGTCGTCGCACGCAGCGACGATCCGCAGATTGCCGAGGCGATGGGCGGGGAAATGTATGTAGGTAAAACGGTGTGCCTCCGAAACACAGGGTCGTTCACCGGATTCGAGCTTCCATGATCGCCGAGGCGATGGTGCTGACCGGACCGCGGAGTCTGCAGCGGCGCCAGATGATCATCCCCGACGTCGGCGACCGGGGTGCGATCCTGCGAGTTGAAGCATGCGGTCTGTGCGGAACAGATCACGAACAATTCACCGGACACCTGCCTGCCGGCTTCTCATTCGTTCCAGGGCACGAAATCGTCGGCATCGTCGAACATGTCGGCGCTGCGGCCGGCCAACGCTGGGGTGTACAAGCCGGCCAGCGCGTGGCCGTTGAGGTGTTCCGGTCCTGCCGAGACTGCCCCGAGTGCCGCCGCGGCGAATACCGGCGGTGCGCGGTGAACGGCATCGCCACCATGTTCGGGTTCGTCGACGTGGAGATCGGCGCGGGCTTATGGGGCGGATACGCCACCCATGTGGAGCTTCCGTGGGACGCGATGCTGCTCCCGATTGCCGAAGACATGGACCCCGTTCTCGCCACGTTGTTCAACCCTCTCGGGGCCGGTATCCAATGGGGGGCGACTCTTCCCGACACCAAGGCCGGGGACGTCGTAGCGATCCTGGGGCCCGGCATCCGCGGAATCTGTGCGGCGGTGGCGGCCAAAGAGGCGGGAGCCGCGTTCGTCGCGATGACCGGCGTCGGCCCACGCGACGAACAACGACTGGCCATCGCCAGATCATTCGGTGTCGACCTGCCCATCGATGTATCGCAGGACGATGCAGCGACCGCGCTTCAGCGTGAGACAGGCGGACGGCTTGCCGACGTGGTCGTCGACGTCACCGCCAAAGCACCCTCCGCGTTCGCCGATGCCGTCGGCCTTGCCAGGCCCGGCGGCACAATTGTGGTGGCCGGCACCCGCGGAGGAGGCGGCGCGCCCCGGTTTGAACCAGACTTGTTGGTCTATAAAGAATTACACGTCGTAGGCGCACTCGGCGTGGAGTATCCCGCCTACCGGGCAGCCCTCGAGATTCTCGCCATGGGCCGCTGGCCGTTCGACCGGATCACCAGAGAATCAACCGGATTCGCTGGGCTCGCACAGCTGCTCACTTCGCTTGCAGATGAAAGTGCCCGATCAAGTGGGGCGCTCCACAACGTCTTTTTGCCCACGCCCTAACGGCGGTGCAGAGGTTCAACAGAGAGGGCCACCCGTGACCATGGCGGAACGCGTACCGATGCTCGACCGTGAGCAGGCCCAGCTGCGAGCTGCCGAATGTGGGTTGCCCGAAGAGTTGGCAGAGCTGTCGGTATTCCGCGTGGCACTTCATCAGCCGCGTGTGGCGGTTGCGCTGTATGGGCTGCTGGACGCGTTACTCTTCCGCGGTTCCCTTGACGCGCGGCTACGCGAGCTGGTCATCTTGCGCATCGGCTGGATCACTGGCTCCGAATACGAATGGACTCAACATTGGCGAATCGCCACACTGCTCGGCGTGCCTGAGCGTGATCTCCTCGCGGTGCGCGACTGGCAGAATTCCGAAAGCCTCGGGCCAGTCGAGCGTGCGGTCCTCGCAGCGACCGATGATGTGGTACGCGACGGGGTCATCTCCGAGGAAAACTGGGCTGGGTGCCAGAAGGCGTTCAATAGCGATCACGCGGTTTTGGTCGAACTTGTCGGAGCAATCGCCAATTGGCGGCTCTTTTCGATCCTGCTTCGATCTCTGAATATTCCGCTTGAGTCCGGTACCGACGGCTGGCCGCCCGATGGGCGAGCTCCTCGGCGTCGCGATTGAGCGAAAAAGGTGGACCGGTGCTTGACCGAAGCGGTCAGCGCCCCAATCGCCAGACCACGACCCGTGTCGTAGACGGACAAGTCCCCCCTCGGACACATTTGTGATGAGTCGGGTCATGGGTTACACATGAGTCGCGTCATCGGTTACAGATTGCCCCGGCTTTTGCCGGGGTTTTTCTGTTTGTTGGGCCAGTAGTTGTGGTCGGGGTCGATGTGGTGGCTGGCGATGACGTGGTGGCCGGTTTTGCTGATGACGGTGACGGTGTCGGTGGTCACGAGGATGAGTACGGGTGTGCTGGCGTGGGCGCGGCCGATGCCGAGGTGGTGTAGGCGGCTGCCGTGGCGGAGGGTGAGTTTGCCGTAGTGGTCGAAGATGTCGGTGCGTAGCCGGATGGCAGTGCTGGGTTGGTTGGCGGGGGTGGCTTTGGGGCGGGCGAGGTAGGTCTGTTCGGGGGTGCGGTGGTGCGGGTGGGCGCGGTGGCCGCGTTCGGTGTTGTAGATGACGCGGAAGGCATCGAGGAGTTTTTGGAGTTCGGCCAGGGTGGCGGGGCGGGGTCGTGCGGCGAGCCAGCGTTTGAGGGTTTGGTGGAAGCGCTCGATTTTTCCTTGGGTCTGGGGGTGGCCGGGGTGCCCGTTTTTCTGGGTGATGCCCAGGGCGGCGAGGAGTCGTTCGAAGTCGTTGTGGCCGCCGGTGAATCGGGAGGTGTAGACCGAACCGTTGTCGGTCAAGGTGGCTGCGGGCAACCCGAATTCGAGGCTGGTGGCGGTGAAGGTGTCGACGACGTCGGGGCCGCTGACGCGGTGGTGGGCGGTGCACGCCAGTAGGTAGCGGGAGTGATCGTCGAGCCAGTTGAGGATCTCGGTGTCGGTGCCATTGGCCAGGGTCCAGTGGGTGAAGTCCGATTGCCAGCATTCGTTGGGTTGTTCGGCGGCGAAGCGGTGGTAGGAGCTGCGGGGGCGTTTGCGGGGTTGGGGGGTGATTAGGCCGTGGTGGTGCAGGATGCGCCGGATGGTGGAGGTCGAGGGCACTGGCAGGCTTTGGCGGGCCAGGTGGTTTTGCAGGGTGAGGGGGCCGGCGTCGAGGCCTTCGGCGGTGAGTTTTCGCGGAGTAAGACGATGGCGGCGATGACGTCATCGGGGATCCTGCGGGGGTTGCTGGTGGGGCGCCGGGAGCGGGGTTCGAGCGCGTCGAGGCCACCGGTTCGGTAGCGGGTCAGCAGGCGGTAGAGGTGTTGGCGGGATAGCCCGTAGGTGCGGGCTGCAGCAGTCACCGACAGGTTTCCGCTGAGGACTTCCAGGACGGCCACACGCGCTTTGGACATGACCCATGACTGTCACCCATGACCCGACTCAGCAGCCATCACCGCAGGTGTCACCCATGTCCCGACTCATCTGTCACCTATGTCGTGAACCCACACACCCCCTCGGACACAGTGTGATGAGTCGGGTCATGGGTTACACCTGAGCCGCGTCATCGGTTACAGATTTGTTCCCAGCCGGGTTAGCACAACTCCGGCAGCTATCGGGTGCGCAGCTATTGAAAGCGTGCCGTCAGCGGCATCAGAAGCCGGTGGTAATTGGACGGTGCAATGCGGACGATCAGGTCGAGGACTCTCGCGTCTGGTCCGACCAATACGCGGGCCTTGCGCTTGCGTACCGCTTTCAGGATGATGCGCGCGGCGCGTTCAGGCCCCGTGATCGCGATCTTGTCAAAAGCCTGCACCGCCTTCGTCTTATCGACACCCTCTGCTGTGGTCGCATTGCGGGCAACGGCAGTTTTGACGTATCCGGGATGCACCACCGTGACCGCCACCGGATGGTGTGCCAACAGCATTTCCTGCCGCAGCGCCTCCGTGAAGCCGCGAACCGCGAATTTCGCCGAAGTGTAAGCCGCTTGGCCTGGTACCCCGGCCAAACCGAACATGCTCGACATGTTGATGACGTGGCCGTCGCCGGAAGCGATGAGGTGAGGAATGAATGCTTTGGTGCCGTTCACGACGCCCCAATAGTCAACGTCCATCACCCGCTCGACATCCTTGAACTGGCTGATTTCAATGTCACCAAGGAACGCGATGCCAGCAATGTTGTAAATCTGGTTAACGGCACCAAAGTGATCTGCAACTGAATCGGCATATGCCGCGATCGCGTCGCGCTCGGTCACATCAATTCTTTCCCCACGTACCGGGCTGCCGATTCCCCGTAAAAGCTCCTCGGTGTGCGCGAGTCCATGGGCGTCCACGTCGCTGATGGCCAGCTTCGCGCCCGAGCGGGCCAGTTCAATGGCGAGCGCCTGTCCGATACCCGAACCTGCGCCGGTCACGGCAGCGACTTTCCCGGCGAAACCGTCCACGAATAACCTCCGCAAAGGCCATATCCCCTGGAGCGAGTGTGGCAGCGAGGCGACTGCCTTGTCTGGTGATTCGGCCGATATGCGCGCGTTCACCATCGCATCGCATGCCCCAACCGTCGTAGGCTCGATGGGGAGATGACTCGTCCAGGTGCGTACCTTCGCCAGCCGGCGCCACGCTCCTTCCACGACCGCCGTGACGCCGGCCGGGCCTTGGCCGAGCTGCTGACGGCTTACCTAGCCGACTACCTGCCCGGTGTAGCGGGCGCCCAGGGCGTGGTGGTGCTGGGATTGGCCCGCGGCGGCGTGCCGGTCGCCTGGGAGGTCGCCGCCGCCCTGCGGGCGCCGTTGGACGTGTTCCTGGTCCGCAAGCTCGGTGTGCCGCAGCAACCCGAGCTGGCGATGGGTGCGCTGGCCGGCGGCCACGTGGTGATGAACGACGAAGTGGTTCGCAGCCTGGGTATCAGCGACGACGTGGTGCAGTCGGTGATCGAGCGCGAGACGACCGAGTTGCGCCGCCGCGAACGTGCCTACCGCGGGGACCGGCCGCCGGCCGACCTGCGCGGCCGGGTGGTGATCTTGGTCGACGACGGTATCGCGACCGGAGCGAGTGTGCTGGCGGCCGTGCGGGCGGTCCAGGCGGCCGAACCGGCGTCGATCATCGTCGCCGTGCCGGTGGCGCCACGCTCGGCGTGCCGCAAGATCGCCCAGGAAGCCGACGACATCGTCTGCGTCACGACCCCCGACGCATTCGATGCCGTAGGGCAGGCCTACCGCGATTTTCACCAGACCGACGACGACGAAGTCCGCGACCTACTGGCCACACCGACTACGAGCCGAGCGGCGGGCTAATCGGCCGGGTGGGCGGCCGGCTCGTCGGCGGGCTCTTCGGTCGCCTCGGCGTCGAAGTCCACCTCGTCAACCGCGTCGGAGCTCTCGATGTCAGCACTGTCGTCATCGTCGGCGGGAACCTCGGACTCATCGACAGCGTCCCCGGCATCCAAGGGGGCCTCGACCGCTGGAGCTTTCGCGCGCCGCTCCCGCAACGCGTCCACGATCAGCAGCAGTACGCCCAGCACGCTCGCACCGATGCAGACCCACGCCACCAGCGCATTGCTGGTGACGACGGCGAACACCAACGCGGCAAGGCCGATTACCGCCAATACCAATGCGATGACCAGCATCTCATCACCTCCAGTCCGACGGGCGAACTACTCGACTCCGACGGTCAGTTGGTGCCGCGGTTGAAATGGTTGAACCCGCCGCCGTCGCCGGAGGCACTGCTGTCGACCGGTGCCGCCGAGCCCCGCTGGCCCAACTCCTCGAGCTGGGATTCCAGATACGTCTTGAGCCGGGTGCGGTACTCGCGCTCGAAAGTGCGCAGTTGTTCGAGGCGACCTTCCAGCACGGTGCGCTGCTGGTTGATCGTGCCCATGATCTCGGAGTGCTTGCGCTCCGCGTCGGCCTGCAGCGCGTCGGCCTTCTCCTGAGCCTGGCGCAGCTGGGTCTCCGAACGGGTCTGGGCGTCTGCCAGCATGGCGTCGGCCCGCTGACGGGCTTCGGCGACCGTCGTCTCGGCGGTCTGCCGCGCCTCGCTGAGGATCTGGTCGGCGTTGGCGCGGGCGTCGGCCATCAGCTTCTCCGACTCGGCCCGGGCCGTGCTGGTCAACCGGTCCGCGGTGTCCTGGGCCAGGCTCAGCACGCGGGCCGCCTTGAGGTGCTGCTCCTCGGAAGTCACTTCGGCCGCCGGCGGGGCCACCACGGGCTGCGGCGGGGCCACCGGTTCAGGGCTGGGCTCGTACACCGGGATCGAGGGAATCGGCTGCGCGCCGCCACCGGCACGGGCCGCGGCCAGATCCTGGTCGAGCTCGCTCACCCGCTGACGCAGGTCGGCGTTCTCCTCGATGAGACGAGTCAGCTCGGTCTCCACCAAGTCAAGGAAGGCGTCGACCTCGTCCTCGTTGTAGCCGCGCTTCCCAATCGGCGGTTTGCTGAACGCGACATTATGTACGTCGGCCGGTGTTAGTGGCATCGTCTGCCCCCTCGAGTCAGGTAGTAGGTAGCGCCGATCGGGCACGGGTTAGGTCGACCTGGAAAACGCTCGCCGTGTGTAACTGCCGTCCATCCTGTCACATCCGCCGCTGCGCTCGGCAATGTGAACGATATTAAGAGTGAATTTCAAATTGCTGCCACAGAAATCACGCTTTGGCAAACGGACGCTCTGAGGGCGATCGGCGATCCCGGCCGGTGAGCAGCGCCGCCGGACCACCGTGTCCGGGCCAAAGCCCCGGGACCAGGGGCTCGGCCGCCGGCGACAGCGGGCGGACGGTTCTGCCAATCCGACCGCCGGCAGCAAAGTGCTTAGGTGTCCAGCCAGCGAAATGTGATCTATTTCGCTGCGCCGCGAAACGTGTCGCCAGCCGATCCCGGGCGCCCCACCCGGCCCGCGGGGGTACCGGTCCGGCCCGCTCCGCCGTATTATTCACAATCGCGACCCGTAAATATTCATGGCGGGGTCGAACCATGCGGGACCGACCGGAGGGACACTCGGGAATGACAACGAATGACGTGGTCATGGCGACCAGCGCAGCGGACTCGGCAGCCGTCGATGACATCCGATCCCGCTACGCCGAACTGCTCGGCCGCCAGGCTGCGTTGGGTGCAGCGGCATTCGCCGCGCTGGGCGCGACCGGCCCGGCATTCGACGAGGCCCACCATGCAGTGCAGGCGTTCATCGACCAGGCGGTGCGGCCCCAATTGCGCGCCGCGGTGCAGTTGATCTTCCCCGCCTCGGCCGGTGTCGAGCGCGCCCGGCTGCTGGTCGAAGGCCTGCTCGGTGACACCCAGCTGATCGAGCAGACGGCGGCACGCATCGCCCACGGAACCGACCGGGTACAAGTCGTCGCGCACGTGGAGGCGCTGCGCGTACTCGTGGAGGCACTGCTGAGTAAGGTCGCCGACCTGCTGCTGCCCGCGCTCGCCCAGGACAGCGGCGTCTCGCTGGCCGAGCTGGCTGCCCAACTTCCCGCGGCCACAGTCGGCTCCGCTCCAGCCGCCCAGCCCGCCCCACAGGCCCACGGACACGACGGCCACGCCGGGTGCGGCTGCGGCGAGGAAGACGACGAGATGCCCGAACTGGACGTACGAGAGGTTCCGCACGCCATCAGGCATGCGACGGTGTTCGGTGCCTTCGACGCGGTTCCGGTGGGCGGATCGATGCTGCTGGTGGCGCCGCACGACCCGATTCCGCTGCTGCGTCAGCTCGCGGAGCGCAGCGGTGGCCGGCTGGCGGTCGGTTACGAGGAACGCGGACCGGAGGCCTGGCGGTTGCGCCTGACCCGGGTCTGAGTCCGAGTCACGCGGCGTGCTGCAGGGCCAGTTCCATCCCGACGAACGCGATCAGCAGCAGCACCATGATCGAGAGGTCGATGCGCACCGCCCCGATGGTCAACTGCGGTATGAGGCGTCGCAGCAGCTTCACCGGCGGATCGGTGATGCTCATGATCAGCTCCAGGATCACCACCGTGGCCCCCCGCGGGTGCCAGTCACGGCTGAACGAGCGGATGAACTCGATGACGATTCGGGCGATCAGCAACAGCCAGAAAACAAATAGCGCGATACCGAGAATCGTGAAGAACAGCGCCAACGGAATGCGACCTTACTGACGAGGGTGGGCCCGCATCAGCAGTGCTGACCGGCTCGACTGCCCTCCCAGACTACCGATAAGCGTAGAAGCCGGTCTCGGCGATGCGGCGGCGCTCCTCCGGAGACACGTCGACGTCGGCCGGGGACAGCAGAAACACCTTGGTCGCGACCTTGTCGAAAGAGCCGCGCAGGGCGAAGGCCAGGCCTGCGGCGAAGTCGACCAGCCGCTTGGCGTCGGCGTTGTCCATCGACACCAGGTCCATGATGACCGGGGTGCCGTCGCGGAACCGCTCGCCGATGGTGCGGGCTTCGCTGTAGTCCTTGGGCCGCAGCGTGGTGATCTTCGACAGTGGGCTGCTCTCGTCGAACATCTGCGCCATCCGTCGCGGCTCCATCGCCAGGGCGCCGCGGGTCGAGCCGCGCAGCGAGGAGAACCGGCGCTCGAAGTCACGGGGACGGTCGAACTCACGCGCGCGGTAGCGGGGGTCGCGGACATCGTCGTCGTAGCCGCCCCGGTAGCCGGCGGGCGCGTCGTCGTAGTCCCGGTCCTCGAAGCGGTCATCGTAACGGCTCTCGGAGCGGCCGCCGACCCGGTCGAAAACATCCTCCCCGAACCGCTCCGCCCGAGGTGCGTAGTCACGCGAGCCGGCGCGGTCATCGCCGTCCTCGTAGTAGTCGTCGTCGTAGTCCTCCATAGGAGCCATCCCGAAGTAGGCCTTGACCTTGTGGAGTGTGCTCATCCCTGGACCCTTCTAGGCTGATGACTGTGATGAAGGTGTGACTGAAGTGACTAATAACGGTGACGGTAACGGCAGCGAGCGCGTTGGCGCGGCACCGACACGCGGACAGCTCCCACCGTTTTCACTCACCCCCTCCAGCGACCTCTACCGCGGACTCATTCCAGCCACACCAGGGACGCAAGCCGGCCGGTGAGCCCGTCGCGACGGTGACTGAAAAGTTTCGGGTCCGCCGCCGTACAACGCGGGTCGGCGTCGATCGCGGTGACGCCCAATTCCCGTAGTTGACGGGCGATTCCAGCCCGCAGGTCCAGCCCGACAGTGCCGGCCGACGTGACGGTGCGACTGCCGGGCAAAGCCGCCTCGACCTCGTCGGCCATCTCGGCGGGCACCTCGTAGTGCAGCCCACTCACCGCCGGGCCCAGCAAAACCGAAACGTCGCTCGCGCGCGCTCCTGCCGTCAGCATTGCCTCCAGCGCGCGGGCGACCACACCGTGCTGCGCACCGACCCGGCCGGCATGGACCGCGGCGACCACCCCCGCACGGGCGTCGGCCATCAGCACCGGAACGCAGTCGGCGGTCACCACCACCATCGCCAGCCGGGGCACGGTGGTGACCAGAGCATCGGTGGCGTCGATCGGGCTGTCACGCGGCCCGTCGACGACCACCACGTGGTCGCCGTGGACCTGGTTCATCCACACCAGCCCGTCGGGACCAAGGCCGGTGGCCTTCGCCAGCCGCGCGCGGTTGGTCGCCACCGCCGCCGGGTCGTCGCCGACGTGGTCGCCGAGGTTGAAGCTGTCGAACGGAGCCGCCGACACGCCGCCGGAGCGGGTGGTCGTCACCCGCCGGACGCGAAAACTCACCGACCCGGGGCCCAAACGCTAGTGCCGCATGAACGGCGGGACGTCCACATCGTCGTCATCGCAGCCGTCATCGCCATTGCGCCCGCCGACGCTGACCGTGGCACCGTTGGTGGGAGCCGGCACACTGACCGCGTCCACCGGGTCGAACAGCGACGTGGTGACCTTGCCGGCCTGTCCGGACGCCATCGCGTGCCGGGCCTGACCAGCCGTGCCGGTCACCGGCTTGCGGCCGGAGCCCGCCGAGTCGAAGCCGGCCGCGATCACGGTCACCCGCACCTCGTCGCCGAGGGAGTCGTCGATCACGGTGCCGAAGATGATGTTGGCCTCGGGGTGCGCGGCGTCCTGAACCAGCGATGCGGCCTCGTTGATCTCGAACAACCCCAGGTCGCTGCCTCCGGCGACCGACATCAGCACGCCCTGGGCGCCTTCCATCGAGGCTTCCAGCAGCGGCGAATTGATCGCGATCTCGGCGGCCTTGAGCGCCCGGCCGTCGCCACGGGCCGATCCGATGCCCATCAGCGCGGTGCCGGCGCCGCTCATGATGCCCTTGACGTCGGCGAAGTCGACGTTGATCAGGCCGGGGGTGGTGATCAGGTCGGTGATGCCCTGGACACCGTTGAGCAGCACCTCGTCGGCGCTGCGGAACGCGTCCATCAGCGAGACCTGGGCGTCGCCCATCTGCAGCAGTCGGTCGTTGGGGATCACGATCAGGGTGTCGCAGCTCTCCCGCAGTGCGCCAATGCCGTTCTCGGCCTGATTGCTGCGCCGCTTGCCCTCGAAGGAGAACGGCCGGGTGACCACGCCGACGGTCAGTGCGCCGAGCTTGCGCGCGATGGTCGCGACCACCGGTGCACCGCCGGTGCCGGTGCCGCCGCCCTCCCCGGCGGTGACGAACACCATGTCGGCGCCGCGCAGCAGCTCCTCGATCTCGTCCTTGGCGTCCTCGGCGGCGCGACGACCCACTTCGGGGTCGGCGCCGGCACCGAGGCCGCGGGTGGAGTCACGGCCGACGTCGAGCTTCACGTCGGCGTCGCTCATCAGCAATGCCTGCGCGTCGGTGTTGATCGCGATGAACTCAACGCCCTTGAGGCCCTGCTCGATCATCCGGTTGACGGCATTGACGCCGCCACCACCGATGCCCACGACTTTGATGACGGCCAGATAGTTGTGCGGTGGGGTCATCGTTCGTCTTCCTCCCTGGTGGGATTGGAGTCCTCTCTGGGGCCGGGCCTGGCGCGGAACTCCCCGATCTGCCTGTACCAAACCCTGCCAAACCCTCAACCTCAACCAAAGGCTTAGAGTTATGTCAAGTTGTTCCGCGCAACCGCCACAGTAGGGCCGCCCCGGCCGTCATCGGCGCCGACGCGCCGAGACACGCCCCGCGAATTTTCCTGTAGGGCGGGGTCTTCCCGCTGCCCCTTTCGCCGAGTGTGAACCTGGCGACGGGATTTCCGCGTGTCGTGCAGCCGGATTCACACTCGCCGGCCACGACGGGTCGTTCGACAGCGCTACCGGACGGTGGGCAGGTCCGGGCTCGACACGTCATAGGTGTGGCCGGGCTGGGTCAACAACGCCGCCAGCTTCTGCGCCTTCTCCGCGGTGCGGTCGGTATTGCCCCACACCACCACCCGTCCGTCGGCCAGCGTCAAGGTGATCGACGCCACCGACGGGGCGGCCACCCGGCCGATCTGCCCGGCTACCTCGGGCGCCAACGAGGTCATCACCTGCAGGGCGGCCAGGGACGACGGGTCCGCCGGGCCGGGATTCTCCACATCGAAGAACGGCAGCATCCTCGGCGGCGCCCCCGTCGCGAAATCGACACCGTCGCGGTCGAACAGGTGCGGGCCGTCCGGAAAGTCTTTGTAGACCACCGGGACCCGCTCGACCACCGCGATCCCCAGCACCGAGGGATATTGGCGCTGCACCCGAGTGCTGGCCACCCGTCGGATCGTCGCGACCCGATCGGCCACACTGCCGGTGTCAATCTGCAGCAACGGCGTACCGAGCTCCACCCGCGCCACATCCAGCACTTCCTCACGGGTCACCGCTGCGATCCCGGTGACCTCGATCTCGCGCACCGACATCAGCGGTGTGAAGTACAAGATGAGCCCGAGCCCGACGATCAGCACCGCCGTCAGGAAGACCGCCAGCGCCATCTTCAGGCCGCGGATGGTGCCGCGGGGAACACCTTTGGCCGGTTCGGCGGAACCGGCGCGCAGTTTCCGCTTGGCCTCCCGGCGGGCCTGTTCGATGGCCTCGGCACGCGCCTGCGCGGCGCGCCGCTCCGCGCGTTCGCGGCGGGCCCGGCGTCGCGGCCCCTCCTCCTCGGCGGGCTCGTCGGCGGCTGCGGCGTCCTGGTCGTCCGTGGCGGCGTCGCCTTCCGGGGCCTCCGGTGCGGGCGCGGCAGCGCTGGTCTCGGCGGCTTCCGTTACGTCGCTTTCGGGGGCGTCCGCGACGTCCTCCGGTTCATCCGGTGGCACATCGGAGGTTTCGGGCGGCACGGTCACAGCGCGCCCGGGCGGCCGGGAGGGGTCCGATCGGACCGCGCCCGCAGCGCGGTGACGATCTCCGGGCCCAACACAGTCACGTCGCCGGCGCCCATGGTGATGATCACGTCACCGGGGCCGGCCGCCGCGGCCACCGCCTCGGGCACCGCCGAGAAATCGGGCAGGTAATGCACCGGCACGCTGACGTGTTCGGCAACAGTGGCGCCGCTCACCCCGGGCAACGGCTGCTCGCGCGCACCGTAGACGTCCAGGACGAAAACCTCGTCGGCGCCGTCCAGTGACCGGCCGAACTCGGTGGCGAATTCCTTTGTCCGCGAGTACAGATGCGGTTGGAACACCACCAGGCTGCGCCCGGTTCCCCGCTCGTCCAGCAGAGCTCGGACCGCGGTCAGCGTCGCGGCGATCTCGGTGGGATGGTGCGCGTAGTCGTCGAAGACCCGCACCGACCCCGTGCCGCCTGCCGAGCCCACCAGCTCAAATCGGCGGCGTACCCCGTCGAACCCGGCCAGGCCGTCGAGCACCGCATCCAGCGGCGCGCCGACCTCGACCGCCGCCAGCAGCGCGCCGAGCGCATTGAGAGCCATGTGCCGTCCGGGCACCCCCAGTCGCATCGCCCTGCGCTCACCCGTTCCGGCCAGCGTGATCTCGGCGACCGCGCCGGTGCCCTGCTGCTCCCAGCTGACCAGCTCGCCGTCGAGCGCCGCCCGCCCGGGGCGTTCGGTGCCGTAGCGCAGTACCCGGATGCCCTGCGCCGCAGTGCGGTCGGCCAGCTCGGCGGCGCCCGGGTCATCGACGCACACCACCACTGCCCCACCGGGCGCGATGCGCTCGACGAACGCGTCGAACACCTGCGTGTAGGCCTCGGCGCTGCCGAAGAAGTCGAGGTGGTCCGCCTCGATGTTGGTCACCACCGCGACGTTGGGGGTGTACTCCAACAGCGAGCCGTCGCTCTCGTCGGCCTCGGCGACGAACAGCGGACCGCTGCCATGATGGGCGTTGGTGCCGGCTTCTGAACCGGCAGAGCCCAATTCGCCGCCGACCGCAAACGACGGATCCAGCCCACAGTGCTGCAATGCGACCACCAGCATCGAGGTCGTGGTCGTCTTGCCGTGGGTGCCGGTGACCATCAGCGTGGTGCGCCCGGCCATCAGCTTCGCCAGCACCGCCGGCCGCAACACCACCGGGATGCCACGACGACGGGCCTCGACGAGCTCGGGATTGGTCTTGGGGATCGCCGCGTGGGTGGTGACCACCGTGGTGACCCCACCCGGCAGCAGGTCCAGGGCCGTTGCGTCGTGACCGATGCGGACCTGCGCGCCCCGGGCCCGCAGCGCGTGAATCCCTCGGGACTCCTTGGCATCCGAGCCCGAGACGAGGCCTCCGCGGTCCAGCAGGATGCGGGCGATGCCGGACATGCCCGCTCCGCCGATGCCGACCATGTGTACCCGGCTCAGTTCCGGCGGCAGTTGGTCGGAGCTCATGCCGCTCACCGGCCGTCCCTCGCTGCGCTCGCGACATCCAGCGCGACGGAAGCCACCCGTCGCGCCGCCTGCGGGTGCCCGGCCAGGACCGCGGCACTGGTCATCGCGGCCAGCCGCGCGGTGTCGGTGAGCAGCCCGGCGACGGTGTCGGCCACGAAATCCGGGGTCAGCGACGCATCGTCGACCAAGATGCCGCCTCCGGCGTTGACCACCGGAAGTGCGTTGAGGCGCTGTTCGCCGTTGCCGATCGGCAGCGGCACGTACACCGCGGGCAGCCCGACCGCCGACACTTCGGCAACCGTCATCGCCCCGGAACGGCAGATCGCCAGGTCCGCGGCCGCATACGCCAGGTCCATCCGGTCCAGGTAGGGCACCGCGACGTAGGGCGGATCACCCGGCTCGGCTTCCGGCAGGTCCAGGGTGTTCTTCGGTCCGTGCGCGTGCAGCACCGAAACGCCAGCGGCGGCAAGATGTTTGGCTGCTCCCGCCACGGCCCGGTTGATCGATTGGGCGCCCTGCGATCCGCCGAAGACCAGCAGCACCCGGGCGTCGTCGGCGAAGCCGAACTCGGCGCGGGCCGCCGACCGCAGCGCGGCCCGGTCCAAAGTCGTGATCGCCGCCCGGACCGGCACCCCGACCACCTCGGGATGGGCCAGACCGCAGTCAGGAACTGCCGACAGCACCCGCTGCGCGCCCCGGGCGCCGACCCGGTTGGCCAGGCCGGCACGTGCGTTGGCCTCGTGGATCACCACCGGCACCCGCTTCGCGCCGAGACCGCGCGCGGCCAGATACGCCGGCAGCGCCACATAGCCGCCGAAACCGATCACCACGTCGGCCTGCACGTCACGCAGCACCGCCCGGGCCTCCCGCACAGCACGCAGCACCCGCAGCGGTAGCCGGACGAGGTCGGCGTTGATCTTGCGGGGCAACGGCACCGGAGTGATCAGCTCCAGGTCGTAACCGCGGGCCGGCACCAGCCGGGTCTCCAGACCGCGGGCGGTGCCCAACGCGGTGATCCGGACGTCGGCGTCCAGGGCGCGGAGCGCGTCGGCGACCGCCATCGCAGGCTCGACATGGCCGGCAGTACCCCCGCCGGCGAGGACTACCGATAACGACGCGCCGCGGTCCGATGAGATGACCGAGTCGTTCACTCCCCTATCGCTGACCTTCCAATGCGCGTACACGTCCGCCAGTCGGACGCGCCCCGGCATGACGCCGGTCGCCTCCATTTTGCCCTGCGCGCCCGGCGCCTCGACTCGCTGCCCGGGCCGGCGCCTGCGCGGCGGCGCGCTGCCGGCCCGAGCGGGCCGGCGTGCGTCCGGTCGTTCGCGGCCGTGCCGCCGGCTGCGGACGCGACCGCAGCCGGTCACGTAGGGCCTCAAGACGGGTCGGCGAGTACGGCTCGGGCAGCGGCAGCCGCAGGATCCGGTTCATCCGGTCGTCCTGGCCGGCCCGCAGCGCGGCCACCGCCTCGGGTTCGTGCCGGGCCGCGTTGGCCATGATGCCGATCATGAACAGCGTTGTCGCCGTGGAGGTTCCGCCCGCCGATATCAGCGGTAGCTGAATTCCGGTGACGGGCAGCAGCCCGATCACATAGCCGACGTTGATGAACGACTGCCCGATCACCCACATCGTGGTGGCGGCGGTCAGCAGCCGCAGGAACGGGTCCGCGGAGCGCTTCGCGATCCGCATGCCGGTGTAGGCGAACAGCCCGAACAGCGCCAGCAGCCCGAACCCGCCGATGAAGCCGAGCTCCTCGCCGATGATCGCGAAGATGAAGTCATTGTGCGCGTTGGGCAGGTAGTTCCACTTCGCGGTTCCCTGGCCCAGGCCGTCGCCGAAGATACCGCCGTTGGCCAGCGCGAATTTCGCCTGGCGCGCCTGATAGCCGGCGTTCTGCGGGTCCGCGTCGGGGTCCAGCCAGGACCGCACCCGGTCGGAGCGGTAGCCCTCCGAGATGGCGAGGATCGCCGCGGCCGACACCACCGAGAAAAGCGAGCTGGTGAACACCTTCAGCGGCAGACCGGCGTACCACAGCAGCGCCAGCAGGATGATGCCCAGCGAGACCGTCTGCCCCAGGTCGGGCTGGGCGACGATCAGTGCCAGCGCCACCACCGCGGCCGGCACCAGCGGGACCAGCATCTCGCGCAGCGTCGCCCGCTCCATGCGGCGGCTCGCCAGCAGGTGTGCGCCCCAGATGGCGAACGCGATCTTGGCCAGCTCGGACGGTTGCATAGAAAAGCCGGCGATGACAAACCAGCCGCGGGATCCGTTGGACAGCGTGCCGATGCCCGGGATGAGCACCAGCACCAGCAACACGATGGTGAAGGCGAAGCCAGGAAAAGCCATCCGGCGCATGAACCGAACCGGCATCCGCAACGCGATGTAGCAACCGAACAGCCCGATCACCGTCCACAGCACCTGCTTGCCGAAGATCCGCCAGGCGGACCCGTCGGTGCCGTAGGACTCCACGCCGGAGGCGGACAGCACCATGATCAGGCCGAGCGTGGTCAGCAGCGCGGCCACGGCCACGATCAGGTGGAACGACGTCATCGGCCGGCCCAGCCAGGCCCCGAACCGGGTGCGCGGCTCGGTCTTGGCGGGCTTGTCCGCAGTTTGGTCGGAGGAGGCGGCAGCGGCTTCTGGGGCCCCGGCATCCCGTCGCAGCCGGGCCAGGATCCCGATCACACCGATCCTGCCGCGGAACGCGCAGCGGCGGCGAACGCGTCGCCGCGGGCGCCGTAGCCGGAGAACTGGTCGAAGGATGCCCCCGCCGGGGCCAGCAGCACCGTGTCACCGGGCCGGGCCAGGTCGCGGGCGGCGGCCACCACCGCTGTCATCACCCGTGAGCCCAGCGTCTCATCAGACCCATCAGCTACTCGCCTCACATGAGTAACTGGAGACACAGCAGTATCACCCATATCACTATCCTCGCCCGTCACAACGTGGACGACGGGGACATCCGGTGCGTGTCGTGATAACGCCTTGGCAACCTCGCCGCGATCGCGGCCGATCAACACGGCCCCGCCCAGGTGGCCGGCGATTCTGGCAACCGTCGGCTCGATCGCGGCGCCCTTGAGCAGTCCGCCGGCCACCCAGATCACCCGCGGGTGGGCCAGCACCGACGCCTCGGCCGCGTGCGGGTTGGTGGCCTTGGAATCGTCGACGTAGCGGATGCCGCCGTCGACGACGACCAGTTCGGCGCGATGCCGTCCGACCTCGAACGAGGCCAACGCCGCCGCGATCGCCTCCGGGGGCACGTCCACGCTGCGGGCCAGCGCGGCGGCCGCCAGCGCGTCCAGGATCCCGACCGGGCCCGGCACCGGTATCGACGCCGCCGGGGCCAGCGCCACCTGGTCAGCGAAGGCGCGATCGATCAGCATGCCGTCGAGCACGCCGAGCTCGCCGGGCGCCGGTTCGCCGAGCCGGAAGCCCACCTTGACCGGGGCGGGCGCCGCACCCAGCAGCGCCGCGGCAGGCCCGTCGTCCATGCCGACCACCGCCACCCGGCCGGCCAGCGCGCGGGCCTTGTCGGCGGTGTAGGCGGCCATGCTGCCGTGCCAGTCCAGGTGGTCCTCGGCGATGTTGAGCACCGCGCCGGCCTCCGGGCGCAGCGACGGGGCCCAGTGCAGCTGGAAACTGGACAGCTCCACGGCCAGCAGTTCGGATTCATGCGGCGGTCCCAGCTTCCGCTCTCCTCCGTCGAGCCTCGCTGAACCGCCGGCGGGCTCCCCCAGCACGTCCAGAACCGGACTGCCGATGTTGCCGCACAACTGGGCACGCCGTCCCGCGGCGACCAGCATGGCGTGCAGCATCGAGGTGGTGGTGGTCTTGCCGTTGGTGCCGGTCACCACCAGCCAGCGCCGCGGCGGCCCGTAGTGGCCCGCGACGTCGAGGCGCCAGGCCAGCTCCACGTCACCCCAGATCGGCACGCCGGCCGCTGCGGCGGCGGCCAGCACCGGTGTGTCCGGGCCGAATCCGGGACTGGTCACCACCAGTGCGTAGCCGCCGATCTGCGCCGCAGCCTGGGCCGGGGTGCAGGTGGTGACCTCGGGGTGGGCTTGCAGCGCGGTCGCGTTGTCGTCGCACAGCGTCACGTCCAGCCCGAACGGCGCCAAAGCGTTCAGCACCGCCCGCCCGGTGACCCCGGCCCCGGCGACCAGCACCCGCGCCCCCGGAGACAGCGGGGCCAACCCGGTCACCTCAGCCGCCTACGGCGGTGAACCACTCGCCGTAGAACATGGAGACACCCAAGCCGCAGGCAATGGCGGTGAGCAGCCAGAACCGGATGATCACGGTGGTCTCGGCCCAGCCGGCCAACTCGAAGTGGTGATGGAACGGGGCCATCCGGAACACCCGCCGGCCGGTACTGCGGAACGCCACGATCTGCACGACCACCGAGGTGATCTCGGCGACGAAGAGCCCACCGAGCACCACCGCGAGGATCTCGGTGCGGGTGGTGATCGACATGCCGGCGATCACTCCACCCAGCGCCAGCGAACCGGTGTCACCCATGAAGATCTTCGCCGGTGCGGCATTCCACCACAGGAACCCGATGCAGGCACCCGCGGTCGCGGCGGCGATCAGCGCCAGGTCCAGCGGGTCGCGCACGTTGTAGCAGCCCAGACCGGGTGCGATCGCGCAGGCGTTGCGGTGCTGCATGACGGTGATCAGCACGTAGGCGGCGCTGACCATCGCCATGGATCCGGCGGCCAGGCCGTCCAGGCCGTCGGTGAAGTTGACCGCGTTGGACCAGGCGCTGACGATCACGATGACGAACAGCACGAACACCGCCGCGGGCAACGTGACGGTGGCGATGTCGCGCACATAGGACAGTTGCAGGCTGCCCGGGGTCAGGCCGGAGCCGTTGCGGAAGCACAGCACCAGCAGGCCGAACAGGGTCGCGGCGGTTACCTGCCCGACGGTCTTGGCGGTCTTGTTCAGACCGAGGTTGCGGGAGCGGCGGATCTTGATCAGGTCGTCGACGAAGCCGACCGCGCCCAGCGCGGTGGCCAGCCCCAGGACCAGCAGGCCCGACGCCGTCGGTCCGGTGCCGTAGAACACCAACCCGGCCAGTTCCGCGGTCAGGTAGCCCGCCCAGATCCCGGCCACGATGGCCACACCGCCCATCGACGGGGTACCGCGTTTGCTCTGGTGGCTGGCCGGACCGTCCTCACGGATCTCCTGCCCGAAGCCCTGCTTGGTGAACACCCGGATCAGCACCGGGGTCAGCAGGATCGCGACCAGCAGCGCGACACCGGCCGCGATGAGGATCATTATCATCGGCGATCTCCTGGGTTTTCGCTGGTCAGCGCCTCAGCTAGCGCGGTCAGTCCCGCGGAGTTCGACGCCTTGACCAGTACCACGTCTCCCGCCCGCAGTTCGGCGCGTAAGAGAGCCAGGGCAGCATCGACGTCTTGTACCGCAGCGGCCCCTCTTTCTTCCGTGCCCCAGGAGCCCTCCATGACCGCGCCGTGCAGCATCGCGCCCATCGATCTCCCTACTCCGACGACAATGAGACGAGACACATCTAAGCGCACCGCGAGCCGTCCGATGCGGTCATGCTCAGATATCGCGTCCTCACCCAACTCGGCCATCTCCCCCAGCACCGCCCAGCTGCGGCGCTTCGCCCCCGGATTCTTACCGCGGGAGATCCAGGCCAGCGCCTGCAGCGCCGCCCGCATGGAGTCCGGGTTGGCGTTGTAGGAGTCATCGATCACGGTCACGCCGTCCGCGCGGGTGCTGACCTGCATCCGGTGCTGCGAGGCCGGTCCGGCGCCGGCCAGGGCGTCGGCCACCTGCTGCGGCGTGGCGCCGCATTCCAAGGCGACGGCGGCGGCGCACAGTGCGTTGCCGACCTGGTGATCGCCGGACACCCCAAGCGAGACAGGGACTTCGGCTCCCTCGCCACCGGAGTGCAGGGTGAACCGCGGGCGGGCCAGCTCGTCGAGCACCACCGGCTCGGCCCACACGTCGGCAGGAGCTGAACGGCTGACCCGCACCACTCGGGCGACGGTCTTGTCGGCCATCGCGGCCACCGCCGAGTCGTCGACGTTGAGGATCACCACACCGGACTCGGGAACGGCTTGTGCCAACTCGGCTTTGGTCTCGGCGATCGCTTCCCGTGAGCCGAACTCGCCCAGGTGCGCCGTCCCGACGTTGAGCACCACCGCGATCTGCGGGGGGGCGATGGCCGCCAGCGCGGCGATGTTGCCGCGATGCCGCGCCGACAGCTCGAGGACCAGATAATCGGTGTTCTCGTCGGCCCGCAGCACCGTCCACGGGTGACCCAGTTCGTTGTTGAACGATCCGGGCGGGGCGATCACCTCCCCCAGCGGCGCCAGCACCGCGGCGATCAGATCCTTGGTGGAGGTCTTGCCGGACGACCCGGTCACGCCGATGATCGTCAGTCCCTTGGCGACCAGGGCGGCCGCCACTGCCGCAGCCAGTTTGGCCAGCGCGGCCAGCACCGCGGCGCCGGATCCGGCCTCGTCGTCATGCTCGAGCGCACCGGACTGACTGTCGGATGCGACCGGTTCCACAACAACGGCCGGGACTCCGACCGGGCGGGCCGCCAGCACCGCCACCGCGCCGGCATTCACCGCGGAGGCCGCGTGGTCGTGGCCGTCGGCCCGCGCGCCGGGCAGGGCCAGGAACAGTGCGCCCGGGGTGATCCGGCGGGAGTCGAATTCCACGGTGCCGGTGACGACGGTGCGCTCGGCCTGCTCGGGGGTGATGTCGGCCAGCCGGCCGCCGACGATCTCGGCGATCTGCGCGACGGTCAGCGCGATCATCGGTGCTCCTCGCGCGCTTCCAGCGCCTGGGCCAGCTCCACCCGGTCGTCGAAGGGCTGGGTGTGCCCGGCGGCGGTCTGCCCGGTCTCGTGTCCCTTGCCAGCGACCAGCACCACATCGCCGGGCTGCGCCCATGCCACCGCGTGCGCGATCGCGGCCCGCCGGTCCCCGATCTCGACCACCTGCGCGCTACCCGCGGCGGCACCGGCCAGAACCGCGCGCCGGATGTCGGCGGGGTCTTCGCCGCGCGGGTTGTCGTCGGTGACCACCACCAGGTCGGCGGCCTGGGCGGCGATCCGTCCCATCGGTTCGCGCTTGCCGTGGTCACGGTCGCCACCGGCGCCGAACACCACGGCCAGTCGCCCAGTGGTGTCGCGCAGCTCCTGACGCAGGGTCGCCAGCACCGCTGCCAGCGCCCCGGGCTTGTGCGCGTAGTCGACCAGGGCCAGGAATCCCTGACCACGGTCGATCGACTCCATCCGCCCCGGCACCCGCGCCTCTCGCAGGCCGGGCGCCGCCTGCTCCGGCGACACTCCGACCGCATCGAGAATGGCCAGCGCCACAAGGCAATTGGCCACGTTGTAGTCGCCGGGCAGCCCGATGCCGATCGGGTGGTGCACACCGGCGGGGTCGACGGCCAGGAACTCTCTCCCGCGAGAACCGCCCGCGCTCACTTGCTCCACACCCCAGTCCGCGGGGCGGCCCGTCGCGCTGACAGTGACCGGCGCGGTCGCCCGCGCCGCCATCGCCGCGCCGGCGTCGTCGTCGACGCAGACCACCGACCGGGCGGCGTGCAGCGGCGACGCCGGATCGAACAACCGGGCCTTGGCCTCGAAGTAGTCCGCCATGGTCGGGTGGAAGTCGAGATGATCGCGCGACAGGTTGGTGAAGGCACCCACCGCGAACCGGGTGCCGTCGACCCGGCCCAACGTCAGGGCGTGACTGGACACCTCCATCACCGCGGTGTCCACCCCGCGCTGCGCCATCACGGCCAGCAGCGCCTGCAGCGCGGGCGCCTCGGGGGTGGTCAAAGCGCTGGGCAGGTCGACGCCGTCGATGCGGACGCCGACCGTGCCGATCAGACCGGCGGTGCGGCCCGCGGCCCGCAACCCCGCCTCGACCAGATAGGTGGTGGTGGTTTTGCCCGACGTGCCGGTGATGCCGATGACGGTGACCCGGTCGCAGGGATGTCCGTAGACCTGTGCCGCCAGTTCGCCCAACACGGTGCGGGGTGTCGGATGAACCAGGACCGGTATGCCGGGTAGCGGTGTGCCGTCGGCGATCTCGGCGGCCCCGGCGCCATCGGAGAGCACCGCGACCGCACCCCGGACGACCGCGTCGGCCGCGAATCGTGCGCCGTGGGTGGTGGCACCGGGCAACGCCGCGAACAGGTCACCGGGCCGCACGTCCTGGGCACGCAGGGTCAACCCGGTGATCGGCAGCTCCGGCACCACCTCACCGGTTACCGCGACCGCCCCGATCTGGGCCGCGAGCACACGCAGTGACGTGCCTGCACCGACGTCAGGGCGCAGAGCACCGGGCACCGCCATCACCTCCATCCGCTGCGGCCGGGTCGTCCGGATCGGCCCTGAGACTACCTAGAGGGGCCGTGCCCACAGCGCAGGCGATCCGGCTTGCGCCGACGGCGGGTCGTGGCGGCGGCGCGGCTCGCCAGAGGCGAGGCCCGCGGTTCAGCCGTCAGACGGTGGCGGCTGCTTGTTGAGCTTCTTGTCGAACATGCATTGGAAATCCCCGGCCGGACATCCGTACTCGGTCGGGTCCGGCAAGTCCACGCATGCGTCTCCGGACTTGGTCATGAAGCAGCCGCTGGCGTGGTGGTCACTCGCGATGGGTGCGCCGAGCAGCCCCACAGCCACGATGCCTGCCGCTGCGGCGAGAACCCCCGGAATTGCGTAACCGATCGCACTTGCTTTTCGGGCCATGATCGACCCTTTCTCTTCGGCGCCGGAACCCCCTTTGTCCCCGCGTTGTCCGAACGATAACCACAAGACCCACACCAAAACGGCGGAATCACGTCGTTATTTACGGACGAGAGTGGACGGATCAGCCGCCTAGGGTGCGGTGGCTACATCGCCTGCAGGACCAGCGGCGGCCCTGGGTCGGGCGACAACGGCACGTTGTGGCGCTGCAACAACCACCCGGCGATGTTGTGGAACAGCGGCGCCGCCGAGGTGCCCGGCGACCCGTCCGCGGCACGGTGGGGGTTGTTCATCATCAGGCCGATGACGTAGCGCGGATTGTCCGCCGGCGCTATCCCGGCGAAGGTGATCCAGTAGACGTCGTCGTAGTAGCAACCGCAGTCCGGGTTGATCTGCTGTGCGGTACCGGTTTTCCCGGCGATCTGGTAGCCGTCGACCGCGGCCTGCCATCCGGTGCCCTGCTGCACGCCGGTCGGATCACGTTGCACCACCGAGCGCAGCATGTTGCGCACGGTCGCCGCGGTCTGCTCCGAGACGACCCGGACGCCCTCGGGCCGCGGTTCCTCGGTGCGGCTGCCGTCGGGGGAAATGGTCGCCTTGATGATTCGCGGCGGAATTCGCAGGCCGTCGTTGGCGATGGCCTGGTACATCCCGGTCATCTGCAGCAGCGTCATCGACAGCCCCTGGCCGATGGGCAGGTTGGCGAAGGAGCTGCCGGACCATTGGTCCACCGGAGGTACCAGTCCGGCGCTCTCACCGGGCAGAGCCACGCCGGTGCGCTGTCCCAGACCGAACTTCTCCAGCATGTCGAACCAGCGCTCGGGCCCCACCCGTTGCGCCAGCATCAGGGTGCCGACGTTGGAGGACTTCCCGAAGACTCCGGTCACGGTGTACGGCGCGACGCCGTGCTCCCAGGCGTCGCTGACGGTGACATCGGCGATGTTGATCGATCCGGGCACCTGCAGCACATCGTCGGGGTGACCGAGGCCGTATTCGATCACCGAGGCGGCGGTGATGATCTTGTTCACCGAGCCCGGCTCGAACGGCGACGAGACCGCCAGGTTGCCGAGCTCGCGGTCCTCCTGGCGCCCGATGTCCTGAGAGGGATCGAACGTGTTGTCGCCGGCCATCGCCAGCACCTCACCACTGTGCGCGTCGAGCACCACGGCCGTGACGTCGTGAGCGCCGGTGACGTTCTTGGCCTGCTGCACCTGCTGCTGCACGTAGAACTGAATGTCGTCGTCGAGGGTGAGCTGGATGGTCGACCCGTTGACGGCCTTGTGCCGGTTGCGATAGCTGCCCGGGATCACCACGCCGTCCGAACCGCGGTCGTAGGTGACCGACCCGTCCGTTCCGGCCAGCACGGCGTCCATCGAGTCCTCCAGCCCCAGCAGGCCGTGGCCGTCCCAGTCGATGCCGCCGATGATGTTGGCCGCCAGCGACCCGCCCGGGTACTGCCGCAGGTCCTGGCGCTCGCTACCGACCTCCGGGCACTTCTCGGTGATCACCTCGGCCACCGCCGGGTCGACGGCACGGGCGAGATAGACGAAGGTCTCGTTGCTGCGCAGCTTCTTCAGCAGGGCCGCGGAGTCCGGCTTGTTGCCGAGGCGGGTGGAGATCTCCTTGGCGATCTCCTGCAGCCGCAGTTGTGGATCGGGGGCCGACGGGTCCTTCTTCTTGGCGTCGGCGAGCTGCTTGCCGATCTTGACCGGCTGGAAGGACAGCGCCCGAGCCTCGATGGTGAACGCAAGCTTGTCACCGGTGCGGTCGATGATGTCGCCGCGCATCGCCTGCTGGACGTCGGTGACCTTGAGTTGTCCGGCGGCTTCGGCCCGCAGCCCGGAGGCCCGAGGGACCTGCAGGTAGAACAGCTGTGCCGCCGACAATGCCAGCACCAGGAAGATGACCGCGTTGCCGGTGCGGTGCCGAAAGACGAACGAAGCGCTGCGCAGGCCCATCTCGGTGGCCGGGCGAGTACGGCGCTCGCGGGCCGAATGCCCGGTTGCCTGAGTCGCTTTCGAGGTCGCCTTCGGAGCCTTGCCGGACTTGGCGGTTTTGGCCGGTTTGGCCGGCGGGGTGGCGGATCGACGGTTCTTTCGCGTGACAGCTGTGGCCGAGCCGTCGGCGCGACGTGCCGGGCCGATCCCCCGCGCGGTCCGTCTCATCGCGCGGCTCCGGGAACCACCGGCGTCGCCACGGCTGCCGGCGGCAACGGGGGTTGCGGCGGCAGCACCGCCTCGGGCGGCAGCACCGCCGCCGGTGGCAGGACCGCCGCCGGAGGAAGCGTCCCGTCCAGCGGGAGCACCGTCTCGGGCGGCACCACCGACCCGGGCGGCAAGGCGACGGGCGGCAAGCCGTCAGACGGGAGGGCCGGAGGCGTCGCCAGGGGCGGGGTGTCTTGCGCGCCGGGCCCGGGCAACGGCCCGGCCTGGGGCGTGCCCGGGACTCCAGGCAGACCCGGAATGGTCAGCGGCGCGCCGGGCGCCGCCGGTACCGGCGGGACCGCGGCGGGCAGATGGCGGCTGTCGAGCTTCGGCCCGGCCGGCGGCACCCGAACCGGCACCTCTGCCGGTGGTGCCACATCGTCGGGCAACTTGGTGTTCAGCGGCGGCGGCGGCACTCCCTCGGCGGGCTTCGGGGTCCCGACGACCACCCAGTTGCCGACCGGGTCCTGGACCAGATGCGCGGTGTCTCGGCTGGGGATCATGCCCAGTTCGCGGGCCGCCTCGGCCAGCGCCGGTGCGGACTCGGCGGTGAGCACGTCACGCTCGAGTGCTTCCTTCTGCTGCATCAGGACCCGGTTGCGCTCCCGGATGCTGCCCAACTGGTAGGACCGCTCGGCGGCATCCGTCGACAGCCACAGGGTGATTCCCAGCCCGACGCCGAGCGCGCCGATGATCAGCACGACGAATGGAACCTTGGCCGCCAGCGTGCGCGGCCGCAGGTCGACCGAGGCCAGTCGAGCGATCAGGCGTTCGCGCAGCGGTACGCGCACAACCTTGGGCGCCTTGGCCTTTCGGGCCTTGGCTCGCGCCTTGGCCTGCTTGGTGTTCTTCGGCGGCACCGGTCGCGGATCGGGGCGAAGCGACGCCGCCTTCTGCGGGCCGGTGCGCGGTCGCGACTGGAGACCCGCTGCGGGCGCGGCTCCGCGCTGCCGGCGCGGGCCCCGGGCCTGCGTCGGCTCGTTGACGCGCCGCGGGCCGTTGCGAGTTGCGCCCTCGGGGCTACGGCGACGGTCGCCCTGCCGTACCGCGGGCTTGCGCTTGGCCGCCATCACTTCCCCCTCGATGCCACGATCGGCCCGGCCTGGACCCGTTCCACAGCACGCAGCCGGACCGAGCCCGCCCGCGGGTTGCGCTCGACCTCATCCGCCTCGGCCCGTTCGGCGCCGCGCGTCAACGTCACGAACTTCGGTTCGTCGCCGGGCAATTCGACCGGGAGACCGACCGGTGTGCGCGATGCGGTGGCCGCGGCGAACAGCTGCTTGACGATGCGGTCCTCCAACGACTGGTAGGACATCACCGCCACCCGTCCGCCCACCGCCAGCGCATTCAGCGCCGCCGGCAGCGCGTCTCGCAGCGAGTCCAGTTCGCCGTTGACCGCGATACGCAGCGCCTGAAACGTGCGCTTGGCCGGGTGTCCCCCGGTGCGCCGCGCCGGCGCCGGAATCGCCTCGTAGAGCAGCTCTGTCAGTTCCCCGGTCGAGGTGAACGGGGTCTGAGCTCGGCGCCGCACGATGTACTTGGCGATCCGCGACGCGAATCGCTCCTCGCCGAAGCGGCGCAGAATGTCGGTGAGCGCCGCCGCGTCGTAGGTGTTCACGATGTCTGCGGCGGTGAGTTCAGCCTGCGGGTCCATCCGCATGTCCAGCGGCGCGTCCTGCGCGTAGGAAAATCCCCGCTCCACCCGGTCGAGCTGCATCGAGGACACCCCGAGGTCGAACAACACCGCATCAACCGATCCGGTTGCGGCCAAGCCTGATTCGGCCAGCGCCGCGGCGATCCCGTCGTATCGGGTGCGGACCGTCTGGAGGCGATCGCCGAAGCGGGCCAACCGCGCCCCGGCGATGTCGAGTGCGGTGGTGTCGCGGTCCAACCCGATGACTCGCAAGCCGGGGAACTGGCTCAGAAAACGCTCCGTGTGCCCGCCGGCGCCCAGGGTGGCGTCCACCAGGGTCGCACCCTGGCCGTCGGCCGACTGCCTGGTCAGCGCCGGAGCCAGCAGCTCCACACAGCGGTCCAGCAGGACCGGCACGTGTCCGAATTCGCCCTGTTCGGCCACGGCAACACCTCCCGATCCAGAGTGGCAGTGCAACCGACCGTCGACCCGCTGCGCCCGGCTCCGCCGCGCTTGCGATCGCCGGGCCCCTGCCTCGAGGTCCCTGCCCGACGGCACGAACCTGACGTTGGGGAAGTACGTCAGGGTCGGTTCGGACAGAGGCCACGAGGCACGGGCGTGCGCCTCAGATGATGTCGCTGAGTGCTTCATCGCTGGCCGCGGAGAAGTTCTCTTCGTGCGTCTGCTGGTAGTCGCTCCAGGCTTGTGCGTCCCAGATCTCCAGGTAGTCCACCGACCCGATGACCACGCACTCCTTGGACAGGTTGGCGTAGCGACGGTGGTCGGGCGACAAGGTGATCCGGCCCTGGGCGTCGGGGTGCTGTTCGTCCGTGGCGGCGGCGAGGTTGCGCAGGAATGCTCGCGCGTCCGGGTTGCTGCGCGAAGCCTTGGCCGCCCGGCGGGCCAACTGCTCGAACTCCGCGCGCGGATACACGGCCAGGCTGTGGTCCTGACTCTTGGTGACCATCAACCCTCCTGCCAGCGCATCACGAAACTTCGCGGGCAGTGTCAGCCGCCCCTTGTCGTCGAGCTTGGGCGTGTAGGTGCCGAGGAACATCGGCCACCTCCCGCCACGTCGACATCGTCAGCCCACGATACCCCACATTCCCCCACTACGCACCATTTCCTAGGTCGAATCCACCCCTATGCCCCACTAGATCTGCCACTTTGTCTCCCCAACAGGCGAAACGGGGCCCCAACGGTCACCAAATGACCAGCTCAGGGCTGGTGGAGGCAAAGTGGGGCGCGGTGGGGCGGGGGCCTCGACGGGCTGGGCCCCGGACGCGACCCGGAAGCGGCTGTGCACACAAAAAAAGGGCAGCCGATCGGCTGCCCTTTCACATCACCCGTGCCGCTGGATCGGCCTACGGCTCGAACCGGCGGCGGAAACGGTCTTCCATCCGGCTGGCGAACGTACCGCCGCCCTTGACCCGCCGCTGCGAACCCCCGCCCGCCTTGGCCGCACCGTCTCGGGCGGCGACGGCGTGGTTGCCGGTGATGGCGAACACCACCCCACCGAACATCACCACGAATCCCAGCACGCTCAGAATCAGGAATGCCGCATTGACGGTGGTCGCGTAGAACGGGATACCGGAGACCAGCATCACCAGGCCGACCACGAAGAAGGTCATACCCTGCACCCGCCGGCGGGTGGTCGGGGTACGCAGGGCGCCGCCGCGAACGCTGGAAGCGAACTTGGGGTCCTCGGCGTACAGCGCGCTCTCAATCTCGTCGAGCATGCGCTGTTCATGATCGGAGAGTGGCATTCGTCCCTCCTTGCCGACGGCCGCTCATATCACTGCCCACGGCGCGATACGGACTGGTGCGGGCAACTAACACTGATAATACGAGGTAGGCCTGCGCCGTACCACAGGCTTCACCCGCCGATTGTAGCGGCGGTCCGGCAATGTCGATCCACAACGGCCGACGCCGCAGGGCCGAATCCGGATAATGGGACTTTGGACATGGGGCACACTCCCACTTCTCCGGGAAAGGAACCTGCACGTTGGTGACCTTCCTCCTCGACATGTCGCCGCGCGAAATGGCGGATCACCTCGGTGCGGCGCTACGCGTCTACGTCACCGCAATGGGCTACCCGCCGGGCACCGAGAGCCAACGTGCCGCGATGTGGCTGGATCACACCCGCCGAAGCGGCTGGCGGGCGGTGGCCGCCTTCGCAGACAACGAGCCCGGCGAAGTCGGCGAGATTCGTCAGCCGGGCGCGGCACCGGCGGGATTAAACGGAGCCGAGCTGCTGGGAGTGGCCTACGGCTACTGCGGAGCGCCCGACCAGTGGTGGCAGCAGCAGGTGGTGCTGGGCTTGCAGCGCCGCGGTCTGCCGCACCCCGACATCGCCCGCCTGATGGCCAGTTACTTCGAGCTGACCGAGTTGCACGTCGCGCCACGCGCCCAGGGCGGCGGCTTGGGTGAGGCCCTGGCCCGACGCCTGCTGGCCGGGCGTCCGGAAGCCAACGTGCTGCTGTCCACACCGGAGACCAACGGCGAAGGCAACCGCGCCTGGCGGTTGTACCGTCGGCTGGGGTTCACCGACGTGATCCGCGGTCATCACTTCGCCGGTGATCCCCGGCCATTCGCCATCTTGGGCCGGCCACTGCCGTTGTAGCAGCCGCGTCGTCGCCGGACCCGCCGACGGGTCTGGCACGATGACGTCGTGCATGTTCGGCGTTCGCTACCGCCCGTTCGGGGACCCGTCCCAGAGCCCGTTCGGGGCCGGGTTCGACGGTTGCGCAGCTACCGTCGCCTGGTTGCCATGGTCGCGCTGCTCTTGATCGCGGCGCCGTTGGCCGGATGCGTGCGCATTCGGGCCAACATCACCGTCTCCCCCAACGATCAGGTCTCCGGCCAGATTGTCGTCGCGGCCAAGCCGCGCAACGACAACGACACCGGCCCCAAGCTCAGCGCCGACCTGCCGTTCCCCCAGAAGATCGCGATCTCCAACTACAGCCGGGACGGCTACGTCGGCTCCCAGGCGGTGTTCTCCGACCTGACCTTCGCCGAACTGCCGCAGCTGGCCGGAATGCACCGCGATGCGGCCGGGGTGGACCTGTCGCTGCGCCGCGCCGGAAACCTGGTGATCCTGGAAGGCCGAGTGGACCTCACCTCACTCAACGACCCGGAGGCCGACGTCGAGTTGAGCGTCGCGTTCCCCGGTGAGGTGACGTCCACCAACGGCGACCGCATCGGTGGCGACACGGTGCAGTGGCGGCTCAAGCCTGGCGTGGTGAGCACCATGAGCGCCCAAGCCCGCTACACCGATCCCAGCACCCGATCATTCGCCCACGCCGCCATCTGGCTGATCCTGTCCACGTTCGCCGCGGCGGGCGCGGTTGCGGCAATCGCCTGGTACGGCCGGGACCGCGCACCGCGGTTCAGCTCCCCCGACGACAACGCCGGCTGAACAGCCTCCCGGGTCAGCGGGGCGCCGGTGACCAGTACTCGAGCATCTGCGCGAAGGTCCGAAACGCCGCCGCGGACACCCCGTAGGTCGCCTCGAAATGGATGCTCAGCGGGAAGCCCAGCTCCGCGACACCATCGATCACCCGCTTGTACAGGTCGAGCATCAGTTTGCGTCGCTGGTCGGGTTCGGCGTCGGCGAGCGTCTTGACGAAGTCCTGTTCGGCGGCCACCGCCGCGTTGCCCGGATCCTGAATCAGCCAGTTGATCAGGCCAGTCCGGTTCTCGAACGACGGCACGAAGCCGAACGACAGCAAGATCTCCGGGCGCGCGTCGCTGCGCTTGGCGAACTCGGTCAAGAACGGCACGATCGCGGCGGAGTACAGCAGCTGGGTC
Organism: Mycolicibacter heraklionensis; assembly: GCF_019645815.1. Lineage (NCBI taxonomy): Bacteria > Bacillati > Actinomycetota > Actinomycetes > Mycobacteriales > Mycobacteriaceae > Mycobacterium > Mycobacterium heraklionense. The sequence continues at coordinate 2,053,820 of NZ_CP080997.1, read as the reverse complement.
AGCGCGAACGTCGCGCCGCTCTCGCATTTGAAGTTGAACCGGCCGATCTCGTCGGCCCGGGTGGGAATCAAGATGACGCCGCGGTTGGCCACGTCGGCGCGGAACGTCGCCAGCGCGTCGGTCGGCGGGATGCCCGAGCCCTCGCCGTCGGCCATGGTGCGGGGCACGCCGACGAAGACCACGCCCTCGATCCCCGCGCCGGTCAGATCGCCCAGCCGCCTCCGCAGCGCCGCCTCGTCGGAGAACGAGGTGACCTGGGTGCACAACCCGGCCATGCCCGGCAGCTCGGGGCGGATCGCGTTCCAGAAGTCCAGCACGTCGAGCTTGGGCTTCATCTCGATCGGGCGGTCGTCGTCCTCGGCGATCATGCTCGGCATCAGAATGTGGCGGATCCGCCCTTCGATGCCAGCCTCGGCGGCGAACCGCAGAACCTTGTGTGCCTCCTCGATCGTCTGCTCGGGGCCCTTGTCCACGTTCGGTGGGACAAGCTCGAGTGCGACGGTGTTCAAGGTCACGTACCAGCTCCTTGTGAAAGACAGTCAGCAGACGGTCAACGTTGCCACAGGGCAGGACCGGGCAGCATTGGCCGCCTCCGGCCGCTACCGGCCTGAGTCCCCCCGGCTGTGGTGGCACACTCTACGCTGGACCCACGCTGGGGGTCCCCGGCCGGGCAGCACAGAAAGGGGCGCCGAGCTGAGTTCCAAGGCAACCGCAGCGACTACTCCGTCGGCCGCCGAGCTGGCCGCGGCCGTGACCGAACAGCTGCGCTCCCACCTGCGCACCCGTCGCACCGAGACCGCCTATATCGGCGACGACTACGAGGCGTTGATCACCGGCCTCGAAGAATTCGTGCTGGTCGGTGGCAAGCGGCTGCGTCCGGCGTTCGCCTACTGGGGCTGGCGCGCCATCACCGGCCGGGATGCCGACGACGGCGAGTTGCTGCTGTTCTCCGCACTGGAACTGCTGCACGCCTGCGCCCTGGTGCACGACGACGTGATCGACGCCTCAGCCACCCGCCGCGGCAACCCCACCACCCACCGCAAGTTCGCCGAGCTGCACCGCGCCCGCGGGTGGCGGGGCTCGGCCGACCAGTTCGGGATGTCGGCCGCCATCCTGCTCGGCGACCTGGCGCTGGTGTGGGCCGACGACATCGTCGCCGGTGCCGATCTGCCGGCCGATGCTCGGCAGCGGGTGCGGGGCGTGTGGTCGGACATCCGCACCGAGGTGCTGGGCGGCCAGTACCTCGACATCGTCGCCGAGTCCAGCGGCGTGGACTCGATCGCCTCGGCAATGCGGGTCAACACCTACAAGACCGCCTCCTACACGGTGGTGCGCCCGCTGCAGCTGGGCGTCGCCGCCGCTGCCGACCGGCCCGACATCCAGGCGCTGTTCCACGAGCTGGGCACCGACCTGGGCGTCGCGTTCCAGTTGCGCGACGACGTGCTGGGAGTATTCGGCGATCCAGCGGTGACCGGCAAGCCCTCCGGCGACGACCTGCGTTCGGGCAAGCGCACCGTGCTGCTGGCCGAAGCCGTTGAGCTGGCCGACAAGTCGGATCCGTTGGCGGCCAATCGGTTACGCAGCGCGATCGGCACCGCCCTGACCGAGGCGCAGGTCCGCGAGCTGTGCGAGATGATCGAGGCGGTAGGCGCTCTGGCGGCTGTCGAGGACCGTATCGATCTGCTGACCCGCCGCGCCATGGCCGCGCTGGCGGCCGCGCCCATCGACGAGGTTGCCAAAGCCGGACTGACCGACCTGGCCCGCCGGGTCGCCGACCGGTCCGCCTGATCGCCCGGAGCGCCGATGTCGAACCCCACCATCCCACCGGTCACGAGTGCGTCCAGCGACGCCGCCAGCGGCCTTCGGCGACTGCGGCAGTTCGCCGCCGGCGAGCAGGCCGGGGCCGCCTGGCTCGGCTGCCTGGGCGCCCTGCTGATCACGCTGGGCGGCTTGGGCGCCGGCAGCACCCGCATCCAGGACCCGGTGCTGGATTCCCTGCACCTGTCATGGCTGCGCTTCGGTCACGGTCTGGTGCTGTCGTCGGTGCTGCTGTGGGCCGGAGTCGCGGTGATGCTGGTGGCCTGGCTCGGCTTGGGCCGGCGGGTGATCGAGGGCACCGTGAGCACCTACACGTTGATCGCCACCACCGGCTTCTGGCTGGCGCCGCTGCTGCTCTCGGTCCCGGTGTTCAGCCGCGACACCTACTCCTACCTGGCCCAGGGCGCCCTGCTGCGCGATGGATTCGACCCGTATCAGGTGGGGCCGGTCGACAACCCCAATCCCCTGCTCGACGATGTCAGCCCGATCTGGGCCGCGACGACGGCACCGTACGGCCCGGCATTCATTCTGGTCGCCAAGCTCGTCACGATGCTGGTGGGCAACAACGTGGTGGCCGGCACCATGGTGCTGCGCCTGTGCATGCTGCCCGGGCTGGCGCTGCTGATCTGGGCCGCGCCCCGGGTGGCGGCCCGAGTCGGTGGCAGCGCGCCCGCGGCGCTGTTTCTGGCCGTGCTCAACCCGTTGGTGATCATCCACCTGATGGGCGGGGTGCACAACGAGATGCTGATGGTCGGCCTGGTGCTCGCCGGGATCGCGCTGACCCTGGAACGCCGCCACCTGGCGGGGATAACGCTGGTGGCGCTGGCGGCAGCGGTAAAAGCCACTGCCGCAATCGCATTGCCCTTCCTGGTGTGGGTGTGGATGCGTCGCCTGCGGGAGCCCCGCGGTTCAGCGAGGCTCGACGAAGGAGAGCCGAAGCTGGAACCGCGGCTTGAACCCCGCGGCTATCCGACGGTGGTCGCCTTCGCCGCCGCGACTGCGGTGTCCACGGCGATCGTTGTCGCGGTGTTCGCGGTGCTGTCGGCCCTGGCCGGAGTGGGCCTGGGCTGGTTGACCGCATTGCTGGCCGGCAACGTCAAGATCATCAACTGGCTGACCGTGCCGACGGCGGCCGCCAACCTGATCCACGCCGTCGGCGGGTTGTTCGCCCCGGTCAACTTCTACGCCGTTCTGCACATCACCCGGATCAGCGGGGTCGCGGTGATCGGGCTGGCGCTGCCGGTGCTGTGGTGGCGGTCGCGGCGCGACGATCGCGCTGCGGTCGCCGGAATCGCCTGGGCCATGCTGGTGGTGGTGCTGTTCGTGCCCGCCGCCTTGCCCTGGTACTACACCTGGCCGCTGGCGGTGGCGGCCACCCTGGTCCGTTCACCGACCGCGATCGCCGCGATCGCCGCGGCCTCGACGTGGATCATGGTGATCTTCAAACCCGACGGCTCGCACGGCATGTACACCTGGCTGCATGTGATCGGTGCGACCGGTTGCGCCGTGTACGCCTGGCGCCGGCTGTCCCAGGCACAGCCGGCGCCGGAACTCGACGCCGCTTGAGCGACGCCGCTTGAAGTCAGTAGGCCATGGCTTGCGCCCGGCGCATCACCTCGCGGGCCTGATGTGCGTGCAGCGCATCGATCGGGCGGGCGTTGTCGATCGACTCCCGCACGCCGTCGCGGGTCAACGACAGCGACGAATCCGGGGTGAACAGCCACCGCACGATGTCGGTCTGCTGATATCCGCCGTCGTGCAGCAGTGCCAGTAGCCCCGGCAGGCTCTTGACGACGTCCCCGTCTGCGGTGAAGAACACCTGCGGGACCACCAGCACGCCGGCCCGCCGCACCGCGACCAGATGATTGTCGCGCAGGTACTGGTGCACCTTGGTGACTGGCACCCCGAGCATTTCGGCGACCGTCGGCAGATCAAAGGTGGGTTCGTCGGGCTCAAGCACGTCTTCGGAGGCCGGAATGCTGCTCACGACACAAGTTTAAAGCCGCCGGACCGGCCGTCCACACACATACCATGACCAGGTGACTGGAGCGTGGGGCGGCGACGCACTGGCGGGCGCCCTGCTCGACGGCCGGTACCGGGTGGGCGCCCGGATCGCCACCGGCGGCACCTCCACGGTGTACCGCGGTCTCGACGAGCGCCTGGACCGCCCGGTCGCGGTCAAGGTGATGGATCTGCGCTACGCCGGTGACCAGCAATTCCTGACCCGGTTCCAGCTCGAGGCCCGAGCGGTCGCCCGGCTCAAAGACCCCGGGCTGGTCGCGGTCTACGACCAGGGTTTCGGTACCCCGCACGACCCCGGGCAGCCGTTTCTGGTGATGGAACTCGTCGAGGGCGGGACGCTGCGAGAGCTGCTCAACGAACGTGGCCCGATGCCGCCGCATGCGGTCGCCGCGGTACTGCGGCCGGTGCTGGGGGCACTGGGGATCGCGCACCGGGCCGGGCTGGTGCACCGTGACGTCAAACCGGAGAACATCCTGATCTCCGACGACGGCGACGTGAAGGTGGTCGACTTCGGGTTGGTCCGCGCCCTCGCGGCGGCGGGAATCACCTCCACCAACGTGATTTTGGGCACCGCGGCCTACCTGTCACCGGAGCAGGTCCGGGACGGAAACGCCGGACCCGCCAGCGACGTGTACGGGGTCGGCGTGCTCACCTACGAGCTGTTGACCGGACAGACACCCTTCTCCGGCGATTCGGCGTTGACGGTGGCCTACCAACGACTGGATCACGATATCCCCCCGCCGAGTTCCGCCATCGACGGGGTCCCAGGCGAATTCGACGACCTGGTTGCCCGGGCGACCGCCCGTGAACCGGCGGAGCGCTATGCCGACGGGCTCGAGATGGCGCACGCAGTCGACGTGATCAGCGAGCGGCTGGCACTGCCGGCGTTTCGGGTGCCGGCCCCCCGCAATTCCGCTCAGCACAACGCGGCCCCGCCCAGGCGCGCCGCCGAGCGCCCGGTGCCGCCGGCGCACCAGACACTGCATATGACTCGCGGGCCGGCTGACTGGGTGGACGACACCGACACCCAATATCAGCTGGTGACAGGGCAATTCGGCGGAGTCGAACTGAGCCAGTTCGTGTTGGAGCGCCAGCACGCCCGCCGGATGGTGGTCATCTGGCTGGCCGTGTTGTTCGCGGTCACCACGCTGGTCGCCGCGTTGGCGTGGACGCTGGGCAACAACGTCGGCGCGCTGCTGTAGCCCCCTGGACCCCCTTTGGTGCGAGCGTGCATGTTTGTACGCCCAGCACGGCGTGTCGCCGGGCAAACACGCACCCTCGCGCCCCGGGGGGACGTCAGCCGCGCAGCATCTCCGCGACCAGGAAGGCCAACTCCAGGCTCTGCTGGGTGTTGAGCCGCGGGTCGCACGCCGTCTCGTAGCGGCCGCCCAGGTCCGCGTCCGAAATGTCTTGGGCGCCACCGAGACACTCGGTGACGTCCTCCCCGGTGAACTCCAGGTGGATGCCGCCGGGGTGAGTGCCCAGCGCGTGATGCACCTCGAAGAACCCCTGTACCTCGTCGACGATCCGATCGAAGTGCCGGGTCTTGTGGCCGGTGGAGGCCTCGTGAGTGTTGCCGTGCATCGGGTCGCACTGCCAGATCACCTGGTGTCCGGTGGCCTGCACCTTCTCGATGATCCCCGGCAGCAGGTCGCGCACCTTGCTGTTCCCCATCCGGCTGATCAGGGTGAGTCGCCCCGGGACATTATGCGGGTCAAGACGTTCCACGTACTCGACTGCCTGGTCCGGTGTGGTGGTAGGACCGAGCTTGACCCCGATCGGGTTGGCGATCACCTCGGCGAGCGCGATGTGGGCGTGATCGAGCTGGCGGGTCCGCTCGCCGATCCACACGTAGTGCGCCGACAGGTCGTAGAGCTGCGGTGTGCCTGCGACGTCAGCCATCCGCAGCATGGCCCGCTCGTAGTCGAGCACCAAAGCTTCGTGGCTGGCGTAGATCTCGGCGGTCTGCAACTCCCGGTCGGCGACCCCGCACGCGCTCATGAACTTCAGGCCACGGTCGATCTCACCGGCCAGGGCCTCGTAGCGGGCACCCGCCGGCGAGGTGCGGACGAACTCCCGGTTCCAGTCGTGCACCAGTTCCAGCGACGCCAGGCCCGACGACGTCAGCGCCCGCACCAGGTTCATCGCGGCGCTGGCGTTGGCGTAGGCCCGCACCAGCCGCGACGGGTCGTGTTCGCGCACCGCGGCATCCGCAGCCAGGCCGTTGATCATGTCGCCGCGGTAAGACTTCAGCCCCAGCGCGTCGATGTCGGCCGAGCGCGGCTTGGCGTACTGACCGGCGATGCGGGCCATCTTGACCACCGGCATGCTGGCGCCGTAGGTCAGCACCACGGCCATCTGCAGCAGGGTGCGGATGTTGCCCTTGATGTGCGGCTCGGTGTTGTCGGTGAAGGTCTCGGCGCAGTCGCCGCCCTGCAGCAGGAATGCCTCCCCGCGGGCGACCTGGGCCAGCTGCGCCTTGAGGCGCTCGATCTCGGACGCCACTGTGATCGGCGGGACGCTCTCCAGCACGGTACGCATGGCCTTGGCCTGGTCGGCGGGCCAGCTGGGTTGCTGGACGGCCGGCCGGGCCAGCGCGGCGTCGAGGCGCTCGCGCAGATCCGCGGGCAGCGGCGGCAACGCCGGCAGCTGGTCGATGGGTACGTCAACGGTCCAGTTCACCCGACCATGGTAGCCGGGTGCCGACCCGCCCTGATCAGGCCAGTTCGCTGCCGGTGATGACCTGGAAACGGCGCAGCTGGTCGCGGGCGTCCACCAGCGCATCGTGACTGCCGGTCGACCGAGGTGGCAGGGGCGGCTGGTCCCGGTCCTCCCACAGTTGTTTGAGCTCACGGGTAAAACGTGGGATCGGCGCCGGCAGATCGGGCATGGTGCCCCACAACTGGCAGAGCACCACGTGGTCGTAGGCGCCCACCCAGGCCCACAACTCGATCGGCTCGCCGCGCTCGACGCCGAAGAACTCCTCCAGATCCGCGCGGATCCGGCTGCGCGGCCGCCAGGCCTGTGACGCCGGCGACGGCAGCTTCGGCAGTACATGGGTGCGCACCCACGGCCCCGCCCGATCCGGGTCGAACTCGGTGGAGACCGCATAGTATTCGCGCCCGTCCTCGGCGACCACACCGATCGAGATCAGCTCGATGGTGCGGCCGTCCTCGATGAACTCGGTGTCGTAGAAGTACCTCACTGCCACGGCCCGCCCGGCCGGTGGATCCGCGGAATCGCGACCGGCATGGTGGGCGCAGATGCCTCCGACACCGCCCGGTTGGGGCCCGGCCGGCCCGGCGCTCCGGCGGCGGGCGCCCGCCGGACGGGAGGCCTGCCGATGGGGACCTGCTGCCGGGGAGCCATGAACTGCACCGTCGGCGCCGACGCGGCCCGCACCTCACGGTCGAGCTCGGCGTCGACGGCGCGCTCATCGGGCACCTGGGGCCGGCCCGCGATCGCGTCCTGCAACCAGAGCTTGGCCGCAATCGCCGGGCGGCGCAGCCGGCGCTCGCGCTCCAGCGCACGGTGCATCCGGTCCCGACGAGTCAGGTAGCGCCAGCGGGCCCAGGGCGCGTGCGGCCGCGACAACCGCACCGCGCCCACCACCAGCAGCGGAAAGAAGAACATCCCGATCAATCCGGTCCACACCTTGCCTTTCAACAACACCATCACGCCCAGCGGCAACGCCATCACCAGGCTGGCGATCACACCCGCGTGGATCAGCGGCGACGAGGTGTCGTGCCACGTCGACAGCACAAACGTCAGCGGATGAAAGCCCAGCACCAGGAGCCCGGTGACCGCGGCGGCGGCGAACACGGCGTCCACCGAGGCACGGCCGTCCTCCTCCCAGTACACGTCCGACAGGTGCAGGATCAGCGCGTACTCGTCGAGCACCAGGGCCGCCCCGATCCCGAACGCTATCGCGGCCAGGCTGAACGCCGGCTCGTGCGCGTTCGGCCCGGCGGCCACCAGGGTCACCCCGGCGACCATCACCAACACCACCCCGAAGACCACGTGGTGGATGTGCTTGGACCCGAAGTGCAGATTGCGTGGCTGCCACCAGCGGGGCGGACGGGGGTTGTCGGCTTGGCTGCGGATGTAGCGCACCACCGAGCGGGTCACCAGAAACGTCACCAGGAAGGCCAGCAGACAGCACAGCAATGGCAGTCTGCCACGGCCGATGATGTCGTCGCGGAACCATTCCAGCACCTAATGCAACGTACGCCCTCGCGGCACACCACGCCCGGATCGCCACAGGCGTGCCTCGGTATAACGTCGCTACCCGATAGGCTGTGCTGCGACATGACTACATCGCGGCCGCCCGACCCGGGCCGTCGGCACGGGGGCATCAGCGGTTGGGCCGTTTGGTGGATCTTCACGCTGCTGACGGTTACGGCTCTGGGCTACACGACGTGGCGGGCGCTGGGCAGCACGCCGTACCACATCGACGTCGACGTCTACCGGATGGCGGCACAGGCCTGGCGTGCGGGCCGGCCGCTCTACGGCGAGGACTGGTTCCAAACCCAGATCGACGGGACGGTGCTGCCGTTCACCTATCCCCCGATCGCCGCGGTGTTGTTCGCCCCCCTTACCTGGGTGTCGCTGGGCACCGCGGCCGCCGCGCTGACCATCCTCTCGACGCTGCTTCTGGTGGTCTCGATCACCATCGTGCTCACCGGCCTGGGGGTCCGCTTCGACGCGCGGCCCGGCAGCGGGCCGGACTGGTGGCACCGCGGTGTGGTGGCGGTGGCGATCGTGGCGGCGTCCATCTGGTTGGACGCCGAACCGATCTGGGCCAACTTCGACTTCGGCCAGGTCAATGCGGTGTTGATGACGCTGGTGATCGCCGACTGTGTGCCACGGCGCACCTACTGGCCGCGCGGCGCGCTGCTGGGTGTCGCGGTGGCGCTGAAGCTGACCCCGGCGGTGTTCCTGCTCTACTTCCTGTTACGCCGCGACAGGCGCGCCGCGATGACCACCGTGGTGTCGTTCCTGGCGGCGACCTTGGTGGGGTTCGCGATGGCCTGGAGCGACTCCTGGCAGTACTGGACGCACACCGTCCGCGACACCGACCGCATCGGTGGGGCGAGCCTGAACACCAACCAGAACCTGGCCGGCGCGCTGGCTCGGCTGCCGCTGGACGACCACGTGCGCTCCGTGCTGTGGCTGGCGGGTTGCCTGCTGGTGCTCGCGGCGATGTGGTGGGCGGCCCGGCAGGTGATCGCCGCCGGTGAGCCGATTTTGGCGCTGGTCTGCGTGGCACTGTTCGGGTTGGTGGTGTCACCGGTGTCGTGGTCGCACCATTGGGTGTGGATGCTGCCGGCCGTGGTGGTGACGGTGGTGGTGGCCTACCGGCATCGAGCGGTCGGGCTGGGCGTGCTCAGTGTGGTGGGGGTGGCGCTGATGATGCGCAGTCCGATCGAGTTGCTGCCCGAACATCACGAGGCCGGCGCGGCGTGGTGGCGCCAACTGGCCGGGACGTCCTACGTGTGGTGGGCGCTGGCGATGATCGTCACGGCCGGCGCGACGCTGCGGCCCGGCCCCCGGACGAGTCCGGATCAGCCCGCCGCGGTCTCCGGAAACCGGGCAACCGGCTGACCTGTTGCCCCGTCCTGTTGCGGGACACCGTTTTTGACGCTGGCGGCGTAGATGTCGACGTATTCCTGGCCGGACAGCCGCATCAGCTCGTAGATCACCTCGTCGGTGACAGCACGTTCGATGAAACGGTTGTCGGCCATCCCCTCGAAACGGGAGAAGTCCATCGGCTCGCCGAAGCGGACCGTGACCCGGCCGAAGCGCAGCATCTTGGTGCCGGGCGGGTTGACGACGTTGGTACCGACCATCACGACCGGGATCACCGGGACGCCCGTGTGCAGCGCGAGCCGGGCCAGTCCGGTCTTGCCCTTGTACAGCCGGCCGTCGGGCGAGCGGGTGCCCTCGGGATAGATACCGAGCAGCTTGCCCTGCGCCAGGATCCGCTGGGCGGTGGTCAGCGCGGCCTGCGCGGCGTCAGAGTCGTTGCGGTCGATGGGAACCTGCCCGACTGCGGTGTAGAACGCGCGAGTCAGCCAGCCCTTGATCCCGGTGCCGGTGAAGTATTCCGACTTGGCCAGGAAGGTGATCCGCCGGCGCACCACCAGTGGCAGATAGAAGCTGTCCATGACGGCCAGGTGATTGCTGGCCAGGATGGCCGCACCCTCGTCAGGGATGTTCTCCAGGCCCTCGACTTTCGGCCGCCCGATCAGAGCCAGCAGAGGCCCGAAGAAGACGTACTTGACCAACCAGTACCACATGGCCCCTCCCTCCTACCCCGACTCGGCGGCCGTGTTCGCGCCAACTTTACCGACCGGGCGTGGCTAGGGCCACACGGTGATTCGTCACAGCGCGAATTCCGTGGAATTCCTCAGCTTTCGGTCTTTCAGGTTTCGGTTTCGATGGTGACCGGAATGGGTTCATAGCTGGGCCGGGCCGGCGGCTGCCCGCCACCACCGTCTCCGCCGGGCGGGCCGGGGTCGGGCGGGCGTGGCGCCCCGCCCGTCGGGTCGGCCTCCCCCACCACCGCGCGGATCACCTCATACAGCGCGACGCTGTGCTCGGCGACGATGGTGAGCAGCGGATGTTCTTCCCCGGTTACCAGCGCTGCCAGGGCGCACACCGGGCACCACACCTGTTGGCATTTGCCCGGGCCGTCGCCGGCGGCCGCCAGCAGCGCCGCGGCACGCACCGCCGGGTCGAGTCGATCCAGGATCGCCTGGGCGAGCTTGCGCAGCTCGGGCCCGAGCTCACCCAGATCCGGGTGCGCGCCAGCGTTCAACGTCGCACCTCCTCATCGCCAGTCACCGGCCACACGTCCGGATCCGGCCGGAAGCGCACCGTCAGTTCGCTGCCACGCAGCGTTGCGTCCACGACCGTGCACCGCCGCAGCACCGACGCCAACCGAACCCGACGTCGGGTGCCACCCGCACCGATGATCAGATCGTCTCCGGATCGCCCCAGGCTCAGCGCACCGGAATCGACCTGGGGTAACTCTAGCCGCAGTCGATACACCGCCCCCAGCCCGGAACCGGACTCCCGGTCGACCACCGGCCGCACCGGACCCGGTGGCGCCGACCCGTCGCGGCGGCGGCTGTTCGCGAGCAGATCACCCAGCGCCTTGGGGCCGATCGGCTCACCCGCCAGGTGCGGGACCAGCACCATCGCCACATCGCCGATGGCGCGGTCGACCTCTTCGAGGACACTGCTCTGTTCACCGATCCGCTCGGCGTACCAGTCGAACGCGGGGTGGGCCGGCAGGTTGGTGTAGACGTACGAATCGTCCTGCAACAAAATCTGATTGACGATCAGCTCTGCGACCCGCACACCCGTCAGCGACAGCGCCCCCAGGGTCCGGATGGCTTCGGCGGCCACCACGCGCTCGGCGGTCAGCACCAGGTGCGCCGTGACCGTCGTCTCATCGGTCAGCCGCTCGGCAAGCCGCTCGGCGGCGCGGCTGATCCGTTCGATCAGCTCGACCAGGGCGGTCGACCGGGGGTCCTCGGTTCCGCTGAGCCGACGGTGCCGCGGCCAGGACCGCTCGGCGTAGAGCGCCACGGTCGCCGGCAGGGTCAGCATCCGCATCGCATCGGCGGTGGACGCGCAGTCGACGACGACCCGGTCCCATTGCCCACTGTCTGCGAGTTCGCCGACCTCGTGCAGGCCCAGCACCTCCTGGACACCGGGAAGCGCCGAAAGTTCTTCGGGCGCAACGCTGCCCAGATCCGACTCCGGGAACCGTACGGCCAAGACGTCGACCACGCCGGCCCAGTGCCGCTCAAGCAGAGCCAGCGTGTCCAGCGCCAGCACGTCCAAGCGCCCACCGCCGGCTCCGGCGTCATCGACGGCCACCGGGATGGGGTCCCGGGCACCGCTGGGGGGCACCGGCAGGCCGAGCACGTCCCCGACCGAATGGGCCTGGTCGGTGGAGATCAGCAGCACCCGGTCTCCAGCGCATGCCAACGAGACAGCGGTCGCCGCCGCACACGTGGACTTGCCTACGCCGCCCTTGCCGACGAACAGACTGATCGCAGCCACCGGGAGCGCGGCCGTTCCTGCCTCAGGCGGCCTCACTCAGCCTCTGCTCGCTTCTTCAGGTCCTTCAGTGCGGTGTCGGTCAGCCGCCGCTCCGCTTTGCGCTTGAGCAGGCCGATCATCGGAATCATCAGATCCACCGACAACTCGTATAGAACCTCGGTTCCGGATCCCTTGGGCGTCAGGCGATATTCGCCGTTGAGGGCTTTCAGGAGCGAACTCGACGCCAAGGACCAGCGCACCGATCGACGGTCCGCCGACCAGTCGTAGTCCAGCACCATGGTGTCCTTGATCACGGCTGCGTCGAGCACCAGCCGCGCCACCTTCGGGTAACCGTCGGCATCGGTTTCGAGCACTTCGGCCTCGGTGTACTCCGAGACCCAGTCGGGGTAAGCGCCGATGTCGGCGATCACCTTCATCACCGTGTCCGGATCCGCCGCGATGTAGATCGTCTGAGCTGTCTTATCCGCCACGTACTTACTTCCCTAACTCGCTCGCGCCTGCCGCCGGCCCTCGGCAGAGACGGTACCTCGCCGGCCCCGGCGAAGCCGGGTCAACTGACGGCGATCGGAGGGACCCCCACCGGCCGGGAACGCTCAAGGCGGTCCTTGACTTCGAAGGCCATCCGCTTGCCGGCCACCCGGCGGCGGTGGTTCAGCTTCGCCAGGTTCAGCCGGGCCAGCTGCCGGCCGGTCACACCGGTGGGTTCGGCATGCAGGAAGTAGTGCAGCAGTACGCCGTCGAGCATCGGCTCCAGCCAGATCTCCATAGTGCCGGTCAGCGGCCCGCTCACCGTCCACCGAATGCCCTTGTCGGCGCGATCCTCGACCACCTGCAGCTGCAGGTCGGGCCACCACCGCTGCCAACTCGACGGGTCGCCGACTGCCGCGCCGACCTGCTCGCCGGAAGCGGCGACGAACGTCTCGTCGGCAACCTGGATACTGTTCATGGCCCGCAAGCGTATCGAATACGTTTGCTGAACAAACCTCCGCTATCACTGCTGCGGGCCGCTGCCGGGGCTCAATCTCTCCCGGTGGGTGAACCGCAACGTGAACACCGTCACGCTCATCATCAGGCGGCGACTAGGCTGAGCGGATCGACACCCAGGTTGGCAAGAGAGGTCATCGCAATGCGTGAGTTCAGTGTTCCCGCGCCGTTCACCGTCGAGGAGCACGACAACGTCGCCGCGGTCGTCTTCGAGCACGAGCGCAACAGTCCCGACTTCGTCATCTACCAGCGTCTCGTCGACGGGGTCTGGACGGATGTCACCTGCGCCACCGCCGCCGCGCAGATCCGTTCGGCCGCGCTGGGCCTGATCAGCCAGGGCGTGGCGGCCGGCGACCGGGTAGTCATCTTCTCGGCGACACGCTACGAGTGGGCCATCCTGGACTACGCGATCCTGTCCATCGGCGCGGTGACCGTACCGATCTACGAAACGTCGTCGGCCGAGCAAGTCCGATGGGTGATGCAGGACTCCAGCGCGGTGGTGGCGTTCGCCGAAACCGACGCCCACGCCAAGATCGTCAACGAACTCGCCGGCGACCTGCCCGCGCTGCGGCGGGTGCTGACCATCGACGGCTCGGGCGCCCAGGCCCTCGACGAGCTCAGCGAGGCCGCCGCCGGCCAAGACCCGGCACAGCTCACCGCGCGGATCGACGCGCTGCGGGCCACCGACGCGGCGACGCTGATCTACACCTCGGGCACCACCGGGCGGCCCAAGGGCTGCCAGCTCACCCACTCCAACATCCTCCACGAGCTGCGCGGCACGCAGGCTGCGCTGCCCACCCTGCTGGCTCCCGGCCAGCGCCTGCTGGTCTTCCTGCCGTTGGCGCACGTCCTGGCCCGTGCACTGAGCATCGCGGCCTTCGCCAATAAGGTGACGGTCGGGTTCACCAGTGACATCAAGAACCTGGTGCCGATGTTCTCGGTGTTCAAGCCAACGGTGGTGGTCTCGGTACCGCGGGTGTTCGAGAAGGTGTACAACACCGCCGCCCAGAACGCCGCCAACGACGGCAAGGGCCGCATCTTCGAGATCGCGGCCCAGACCGCGGTGGACTGGAGCGAGGCCATCGATCACGGCGGGCCGGGCCTGTTGCTGCGCGCCAAGCACGCCCTGTTCGACAAGCTCGTCTATCACAAGTTGCGCACGGCGCTGGGCGGCAACTGCCGCGCCTCGGTCTCCGGTGGGGCGCCGCTGGGCGAACGGCTGGGCCACTTCTACCGTGGTGTCGGCCTGTCCATCTACGAGGGCTACGGGCTGACCGAGACCACCGCCGCCATCACCGTCAACCCGGTCAGTGGCATGAAGGTGGGGACCGTCGGAAAGCTGGTGCCCGGCAACAGCATGCGCGTCGCCGAAGACGGCGAGTTGCTGGTGCGCGGCGGAGTGGTGTTCAACGGCTACTGGCGCAACGAGCAGGCCACCGCCGATGCGTTCACCGACGGCTGGTTCCGGACCGGCGACCTGGCCCACATCGACGCCGATGGCTACCTGAAGATCACCGGCCGTAAGAAGGAGATCATCGTCACCGCCGGCGGCAAGAACGTCGCCCCCGCGGTGCTCGAGGACCAGCTGCGCGCGCACCCGCTGATCAGCCAGGCGATGGTCGTCGGTGACGCCAAGCCGTTCATCGGCGCGCTGATCACCATCGACCCCGAGGCCATCGAGGGCTGGAAGCAGCGCAACAGCAAGGCCGACACCGCCACGGTGGCCGACTTGACGACCGACCCCGACCTGATCGCCGAGGTGGACGCGGCCGTCAAGCAGGCCAATCTGGCGGTCTCGCACGCCGAGTCGATCCGAAAGTTCCAGATCCTGCCGGTCGACTTCACCGAGGCCACCGGCGAGCTGACGCCCACGATGAAGGTGAAGCGCAACGTGGTCGCGGAGAAGTTCGCCGACGCGATCGAGGCGATCTACGCCAAGGGCTGACCAGCGGTTCAGCGAGGCTCGACGAAGGAGAGCCGAAGCTGGGACCGCCGCATGAACCAGCTTCAGGCTTGCAGCAGGTCGGCCATCCTCCCGGCCAGGGTGTCCCAGCGCCAGTGCCCCGTCACCCATTCGCGACCGGCGGCACCCATCGCAGCGGCCCGGTCGGGGTCGGCGAGCAATCCCGCGACGGCATCACCGATCTGAGCTACGGCCCGGCCCTCGACCACCAGCCCGGTCCGGTTGTGCAGGACGGTTTCGGGGGCGCCACCCGAGTTGCCGGCGACCACCGGGACGCCGGCCGCCGACGCCTCCAGGAACACGATGCCCAGACCCTCCACGTCAAGCCCGGCACCGCGGGTGCGGCACGGCATCGCGAACACGTCGCCGAGTAAGTAGTAGGCCGGCAGCTCGGCCGCCGGAACACCGCCGGTGAAGGTCACCGCATCGGCAACCCCGCACTCGCCGGCCAGCTTGTGCAGCGTCTCGGCGTAGGGTCCGCCGCCGACGATCACCAGCGCCGCGCCGTCGACGCGTTGCCGAATCGCCGGCAGGGCCCTGATCAGCATGTCCTGGCCCTTGCGGGGTACCAGTCGCGATACGCAGACCACGGTGGGACGCTCCCCCAGCCCATGCCGGGCCCGTAGTTCGGCGCGGGCAGCGGGGTCGGGACGGAACCGGTCGGTGTCCACTCCGGGCGGCAGATGCTCCAGCGCGGCGTCGGGGCCGAACGCCGAGGCGAACCGCCCGCGGGTGTAGTGGCTGACGAAAGTGACGGTGTCGCAGGACTCACCGATCCGGCGCAGCACCGAGCGGGCCCCCGGCAGCATCGACCAGCCGACCTCGTGACCGTGTGTGCTGGCCACCACCCGGGTGGCGCCGGCAGCGCGCGCCCGGTTCGCCAGCAACGCCAGCGGGGCGGCCGCACCGAACCAGACGGTCTGGGCGCCCAGGTCGCCGATGAGCCGGCGCATCCGGGAGTCGACGGCCGGGCCCGGCAACATCAGCGTGCCGGGATGGCGCACCACCTGATAGCCGGCCGATTTCGCGGCGCCGTCAAAGGCGTCGGCGCCCTTCCACTGCGGCGCGTACACCGTCACGTCGTGTCGCCCGCTGCCGGCGATGCGGCGCACCAGCTCTTCCAGGTAGCACTGGATGCCGCCGGGGCGCGGCGGAAAATCGTTGGTTACCAGCAGGACCCGGCTCACTGCAGGGATGCTAGCGGGCTGACGATGCGGGCCGCCCGCGGCCCGGGGGTGGCGCTCAACCCCGCCACCGCTGCCACCCGGCAAGCAACTCGGGCAGGTCCACGCCGAGCACCAGCGGCACCGCCACCGCCGGCGGCACATGCCCGGGACCGCAGGCGGTCAGGTAGAGCTCGCGCAGCTTGGCCGTCCCGAAGCGGTCGGCCACAAAACGAGCGAACTCCCACGCCCGGTCATAGGCCTGCGCCCGACGCGGTCCGGGCGCATCCAGGTCGGCATCCGAGGGCAGCGCGAGCACCGGCCCCGCCGGCCCGATCGCCCGGTCCCCGGTGGGCCGCGCGACGAAATCGGCTACGCCCTCGGTGAGCCAGCGCGGCGCATCGAGCGCGGTATCGGTCCGGGCCGCGTAGTGAAAAAGCTCGTGGGTCAACACGATTCGCAACGCCGGTGTGCTCATCGCATTCGCACCAGGCGCGAAGACTATTCGTTGACCAACTGCTGTCCGACGCTCCGGGTCCACCCGGTCGGCGACCGCGACCGCGGCGACATCGGCCCACTGCGCAACATCAGCGCTGTCGTGACCGGCAAGCTCGACGAACTGCCGATCCGAGCCGGTCGCCGTGACCTGAATGCGGTGCGTCCAGTCGGTCCCCCAGAACGCTTCGACCGCGTCGACGGCGGGCCCGATGTTTGCGGTCACCCGCGACAGCAGCTCTTCGCCGGGCTGGCCCCCGAGATTCTCCAGCACGACGCTGCGGTCATCGCCCACGATCAGCGGCACAGCTGCCGGCCGGCGAGCAGCTGCGCCCAGCAGCGCACCACCGCTGATCAGCTCGACAGCCAACAGCGCCGCAAGCAGGCGGCGGATTCCCCGGCGCTCAGTAACGGCGGGCGTTGTGGATCGGGCCGGAGGAGTTCATCGGCACCACCCGGACCGGCTGACCAAAGGTGGACGAGTGGATCATCATGCCGTCGCCGACGTAGATACCCGAGTGCGACGCATCTGAATAGAAGGTCAGCACGTCACCGGGCTGCAGGTCTGACAGCGACACCGGCTGCCCGCCGTTGGCCTGCGCCTGGCTGGAGTGCGGCAAGTTGATGCCGGCCTGGTGGAACGCCCACATCACCAGCCCGGAGCAGTCGAATCCGCCCGGCGCGGCCCCGCCCCAGACATAGGGCGTGCCGACCTGGGTCAACGCCGCCTGGACGGCGGTCGCGGCGGCTCCGCCACCGGGCCCGCCCCATGCCCCGTCCATCGGAGGCGGCGCATCGGAGCCGGGCATCGGGAATCCCGGGAATCCGGGTGCCGGCGGCACGCCCTCGGGGGCGGGCTCTCCCGGTACGGCTTCGGGCACCGGGCCGGGTGCTGCCATCGCGGTGCGCTGCTGCGGCGTCAGTGCGTAGTACTGCGATTTCACCACCGAGATCTGCAGTTGCAGACGGCTTTGGCGGGCCTGCAGCTCGGCGCGCACCGCGGCGGCCTGCTCGGCTGCCGTGCGGGCGTCGTCAGCCGACTTGGCGGACGCCTGCTCGGCCTGATCGGCCTGTTCGCTGGCGGTACGGAAACGGTCCAGTTGCACCGACAGGTCGCCGGCCACCACCCGCTGCACGCCGAGCTTGTCGATCAATTGTTGCGGCGACTCGGCGGTCAGGATGGCGTCCGCGCCGCCGACCCGGCCCCCCATGTAGGTGGTGGCGGCGAAGCGGTTGACGGCCGCTCGGTAGGTGGACAGCTGGTCCCGGGCCGCGTCCAGGGCGGCTTGATCGGCGGCGTGCGCGGTGTCCGCGGCCTGCTGCGCGGCGAGCTTCTCATCGAGATTGAGCTGCGCGGTGTGCATGGCCTCAGTGGTCTGTTCGGCCTGCCGGGACAGTTCGCTGAGCTTCGCCAGGGCGTCGTCGGCGGGGTCTGCGTGGACGTTTCCGACCAATACGCTGCTCAGAGTCGTGATACCGGCCAGCAAACCGGCTGCGGCGCCGAGGGCTGGGCGCCTCAAAGCACGCAGACGCCACTGCATACGTTCGAGCTCCAAGATTGCATCCTTAACACTGCCCAGGGAGGCACGGGGGTTGTGCCGCCGCCGAAACGTAAGGTCTCGAATAGGTTACGGAATGGCAACGCCGTTGTCCATCACGAGTTGCCCACATTAACAGTCGGGATTGTGAAAATCGTAAGACGGCTCGCCGGCGGTCCGGCCCTGGTCAGGCCACTCCCGGGCGGCGCAACGGCCCGCGCTCACCGCGGATCGGCACCAGCCGCAGTCGGGGCGCCATCCCGGCCTCGGCAAGCACATCCAGCGCCGCCCGCTCGTCTTCGAGTAGCTCGTTGGGCACCCCCAGCAACACGCTGACCACACAGTCGCGGCAGGCCGGTCCGCGCACCGCGCAGTCATCGCAGTCGATCACCATCGGATCCGCATCCACCCGGCGGGCGCCGCGGTCATCCGAGTGTCCCGAGATCTGTCCCATGACGATTCCTCTCGATCAGTTGCCGGCACGCTAACTCCGGGCACCGACAACCTCTCGCTTCATTGCGGCGGCCGCTCCTTCACCTCGCCTCCGGCGAGCCTCGCTGAACCGGGGGTGTCGGTGCGCCCGCCTACGGTTCGGCCATGACCTCCGGCTCTGACACCGGGCAGCTGAGCTTCGTCCAGTTCGAAGCCGAACTCGAAGCTGCCCCGGCCACCCTGCGGGACACCACGTTCGTGGTGGTGGACCTGGAGACCACCGGCGGCCGGGCCTCGGCCGGCGGCGACGACGACGCGGACGCCATCACCGAGATCGGCGCGGTCAAGGTGCGTGGCGGGGTGGTGGAGGGCGAGTTCGCCACGCTGATCAACCCGCAGCGCGGCATTCCGCCGCAGATCGTCCGGCTCACCGGAATCACCACCGCCATGGTCTACGACGCGCCCACGATCGACGCCGTGCTGCCGTCCTTCCTCGAGTTCGCCGGATTCGACCGCGGGTCGGTGCTGGTCGCCCATAACGCCGGGTTCGACGTCGGGTTCCTGACCGCCGCCGCACGCCGCTGCGAATTGGCCTGGCCGCGGCCGCCGGTGCTGTGCACGGTGCGGCTGGCGCGCCGGGTGCTCAGCCGCGACGAGGCGCCCAGTGTCCGGCTTGCCGAGTTATCCCGGCTGTTCGCGGTCAGCACCACGCCCACCCACCGAGCGCTCGACGACGCCCGCGCCACCGTCGACGTCCTGCACGCGCTGATCGAGCGGCTCGGCAACCAGCAGGTCAGCACTTTCGTCGACCTGCGCGCGTATCTGTCGCACACCACACCGGCCCAGCGCCGCAAGCGCAGCCTGGCCGTCGGGCTGCCGCACCGGCCGGGCGTCTACCTGTTTCGCGGACCGTCCGACGAAGTGCTCTACATCGGCACCTCCACCAACCTGCGCCGCCGGGTCGCGCAGTACTTCAACGGCTCCGAACGCCGCAGTCGCATCGCCGAGATGGTGGCACTGGCCACCCGGATCGACCACGTCGAATGCGCGCATCCGCTGGAGGCCGGAGTCCGCGAACTGCGGCTGCTGGCCGCCCACGCTCCGCCCTACAACCGACGATCGAAGTTCCCCCGGCGGTGGTGGTGGATCACGCTGACAGACGAGGCTTTTCCACGACTGACCGTGGTGCGCTCCCCCCGCCACCACCGGGCCGTCGGCCCGTTCCGATCGCGGGCCGACGCCGCCGAAACGGCCATCCTGCTAGCACGGTTCACCGGAATCCGAACCTGCACAAGGCGATTGAGCCGCGCCGGTCGGCACTCCTGCCCGCCGGTCGAAGTCGGTCCCTGCCCAGCGACGGCGGACGCCACCGCAGACGAGTACGCCGAAACGGTCGGACGTGCGGCCGCTCTGCTCGACGGCGCCGACAACTCCGCCCTGGGCGCCGCGGTGCAGCAGGTGCACGCGCTGGCCGATCGCGGACACTACGAAAGTGCCGCACGGCTGCGCGACCGCACCGCGGCCGCCATCGATGCCCTGTGGCGCAGCCAACGCGCCCGCGCCCTGGCGGCGCTGCCCGAGCTGGTGGCCGCGGCGCCGGATGGCACCGGTGGGTGGCAGCTCGCGGTGATCCGCCACGGCCGGCTGGCCGCCGCCGGGTGCGCCGCGCGCGGGGTGCCGCCGATGCCCGTCGTCGATGCGATCACCCTGGGGGCCGAGGCGGTGCTGCCCGAGCCGGCGCCGTTGGCCGGAGCTCTGGTCGAGGAGACCATGCTCATCGCCCGTTGGCTGGCAACGCCCGGGGTGCGCATCGTGCGGGTCGCGCCCGCCGACGGCGCCGACGGATGGACCTCGCCGCTGGCTTCGGCCGGGCCGTGGACGTCGTGGGCGGCGCTGGCCCGCTCGGCCCGGCTGGCCTCAGAGCTGGGCGCCGAAGCGGACCCAACGGGCCAGCAACTGTTCGGCCGCGCCGCTGTCGATCGCCTCGGCAGCGCGCGCCAACCCGTCCTCCCAGGCCGGCAACCACTCAGCGCTGCTGGATAACCCGGTATGGGCGACGATCGCCCCGGCGGCGTTGAGCACCACGGCATCCCGCACCGCGCCCTTGGTTCCGGCGAGAACCGAACGGGCCTCCTCGGCATTGGCCTGCGCGTCGCCGCCGAGCAGTTCGCCCACCTCGGCCCGGGCGAATCCGAAACCGGCCGGGTCGAACGTCAGCCGATCGATGGTGCCGGCCTGCACCCGCCAGATGGTGCTGGTCGTGGTGGTGGTCAGTTCGTCGAGGCCGTCATCACCGTGCACCACCAGCACGCTGGACTGCCGCGCCGCGAACACACCGGCCATCACCTCGGCCAACTCTCCGAACGCGCACCCGATCAACCCGGCCCGAGGTCGCGCCGGGTTGGTCAGCGGTCCCAGCAGGTTGAACACCGTGGGGACGCCGATCTCGCGCCGGGCCACCGAGGCGTTGCGATACGACGGCTGGAATTGCGGAGCGAAGCAGAACCCGATGCCGACCTCGGCGACACTGCGCGCCACCTCGTCCGGCCCCAGGTCGATGCGCACCCCCAACGCCTCCAGGGTGTCGGCGCCCCCGGACAGCGAGCCCGCCGACCGGTTGCCGTGTTTGACCACCGGCACACCTGCGGCGGCCACCACGATCGCCGCCATCGTGGACAGATTCACCGTGTTGGCGCCGTCCCCACCGGTGCCCACCACGTCGACGGTGTCGGTGCCGATCTTGTCGGTGGGCACCTTGCGGCCGTAGGCCAGCATGACGTCGGCCAGCTCACCTACCTCGGCGGCGGTCGGGCCCTTCATCTGCATCGCCACGCCGAACGCCGCAATCTGGGCGGACGTGGCGGAACCGGCCATGATCTGCTCCATCGCCCAGGCCGCCTGGCCCGCAGGCAGGTCCCTACCGGACGTCAGGCCGCCCAGCACCTGCCGCCACTGCCCTATCTGCGCTTTCGGCTGCACCGCACTACCTGGCTCGACCACGCGCCGATCGTCGCATGCGGCCTCCGCGACGCCAAAGCCAACCGGAAACAGGGCCCGAAACAGGTTGACGACGCAGCGCTAACAGTGCGCTCACGCGCGCGTAACGGCACAGACAACACCAGTTCAAACGAATTGCCAGCCCCGGGTGGAGATCTACAACTACATAGCGTCATACTTGCGGGGTGACGAGCGCTGTGGGGTCCTCGGGTACTGCCATTACTTCTCGTGTGCATTCGCTGAACCGGCCCAACATGGTCAGCGTCGGCACCATCGTGTGGCTGTCCAGTGAATTGATGTTCTTTGCCGGTCTGTTCGCGATGTACTTCACGGCACGCGCGCAGTCGGGTGGCGCCTGGCCGCCGCCGCCGACGGAGCTGAATCTGTGGCAGTCGGTGCCGGTGACGCTGGTGCTGATCGCGTCGTCGTTCACCTGCCAGATGGGCGTGTTCGCCGCCGAGCGTGGCGACGTGTTCGGGCTGCGCCGGTGGTACCTGCTGACCTTCCTCATGGGACTGTTCTTCGTCTGCGGTCAGGCCTACGAGTACTCCCACCTGATCTCGCACGGCACCACGATCCCGTCGAGCGCCTACGGCACCGTGTTCTACCTGACCACCGGGTTCCACGGCCTGCACGTCATCGGTGGGTTGGTCGCCTTCATCTTCCTGATGCTGCGCACCACGATGAGCAAGTTCACCCCGGCTCAGGCCACCGCCTCGATCGTCGTGTCCTACTACTGGCACTTCGTCGACATCGTGTGGATCGCACTGTTCGCCACGATCTACTTCATCCGATGAGCAACCGCCCGATGAACAGGAGTGTCCGGTTGAAGACACTGAAGAAGTGGGCCCGACCTGGCAACAACGAGACCGTCGCCCGGCGGCGCCTGCGCCGTCGGGTCTCCGGCGGACTGCTGCTGCTGGTAGCCCTGGCCCTGGCCGGCGGGATGGCCGCGCTGCTGACCCCGACCCCGCAGGTCGCGGTTGCCGACGAGTCGTCCTCGGCCCTGCTGCGGACCGGTAAGCAGCTCTTCGACACCTCGTGCGTGAGCTGCCACGGCGCCAACCTGCAGGGTGAGCCGGGCCGCGGACCGAGCCTGATCGGCGTCGGCGAAGCCGCCGTCTACTTCCAGGTCTCCAGCGGCCGGATGCCCGCGGTCCGCGGCGAGGCCCAGGCCCCCCGCACCTACCCGATCTTCGACGACAAGCAGATCGACGCCCTGGGCGCCTATGTGCAGGCCAACGGCGGCGGCCCCACCGTGGTGCGCAACGCCGACGGCAGCATCGCGCAGGCTTCGCTGCGCGGCGACGACCTGGGCCGCGGTGGCGACCTCTTCCGGCTCAACTGCGCGTCCTGCCACAACTTCACCGGCCGGGGCGGCGCGCTGTCCTCCGGTAAGTACGCGCCCGACCTGGAACCGGCCAGCGAGCAACAGATCCTGACCGCGATGCTGTCCGGCCCGCAGAACATGCCGCGCTTCTCCGACCGGCAGATCTCCATGGAAGAGAAGAAGGACATCATCGCCTACGTGAAATCCGTTACCGAGGAACGTGATCCGGGCGGCTACGGGCTCGGCGGGTTCGGCCCGGCTCCCGAGGGCATGGTGATTTGGATCGTCGGCATGGTCGCAGCCATCGCCGCAGCATTGTGGATCGGGGCACGCTCATGAGCAGCAACGACAAGACTGAACTCCCAGATGACGCCGCATTGGCGACGATGACCACCGAGGAGCTGCTGGCTCTCGGCGGCCAGATCGACGGTGTCGACACCGTCTTCAAGGAGCCCCGCTGGCCGGTCGAGGGCACTCGGGCCGAGAAGCGCGCCGAGCGCCGGGTCGCGGCCTGGTTCCTGGCGGGCGGCGGCTTCGGACTGGCCCTGCTCCTGATCTTCCTGTTCTGGCCGTGGGAGTACGCACCGCTGGAGTCCCCGAACGGCCTGGCGTACTCGCTGGCGACTCCGCTGTACGGGCTGACCTTCGGTCTCTCGGTGCTGTGCATCGCGGTCGGTGCGGTGCTGTTCGTCAAGAAGTTCATCCCCGAAGAGATCACCATCCAGGAGCGTCACGACGGCAGCTCCCCCGAGATCGACCGTAAGACGGTGGCGGCCCAGCTGACCGACGCGTTCGAGGGCTCGACGATCGGGCGGCGCAAGCTGCTGGGTGCGTCGCTGGGCGTGGGGTTCGGCGCGTTCGGCCTGGGCACTCTGGTGGCCGGTGCCGGCGGCCTGATCAAGAACCCCTGGAAGCCGGTCGTCGACACCGCCGAAGGCAAGAAGGCCGCGCTGTGGACGTCCGGGTGGACCCCGCGCTACCCCGGCGAGACCATCTACCTGGCCCGCGCGACCGGCCAGAGCACCAACTCGCCGTTCGTCAAGATGCGGCCCGAAGACCTGGACGCCGGCGGCATGGAGACGGTGTTCCCGTGGCGGGAGTCCGACGGCGACGGCACCACCGAGGAATCGAACGAGAAGCTCACCGCGATCATGATGGGCGTCCGTAACCCGGTGATGCTGATCCGTATCCGGCCCGACGACATGCCCAAGGTGGTCAAGCGCCAAGGCCAGGAGAGCTTCAACTACGGCGACTTCTTCGCCTACACCAAGATCTGCTCGCACCTGGGCTGTCCGTCTTCCCTGTTCGAGCAGCAGACCTATCGGATCCTGTGCCCGTGCCACCAGTCGCAGTTCGACGCGCTGCACTTCGCCAAGCCGGTCTTCGGCCCGGCGGCTCGCGCGCTGGCACAGCTGCCGATCACCATTGACGCCAATGGGCATCTGGTCGCCAATGGCGACTTCGTCGAACCTGTCGGACCGGCATTCTGGGAGCGCACCTCATGAGCCCTGCAATCGGCGACCTGCTCGCCCGCCAAGCAGACGACATCGATACCCGGTACCACCCGGCCGCCGCGCTGCGCCGCCAGTTCAACAAGGTCTTTCCGACGCACTGGTCGTTCCTGCTCGGTGAGATCGCGTTGTACAGCTTCATCATCTTGCTGCTGTCCGGCGTCTACCTGACGCTGTTCTTCGACCCGTCGATGGCCGAGGTCATCTACCACGGCGTCTACCAGCCGCTCAACGGCGTGCAGATGTCGCGGGCCTACGAGTCGGCGCTGGACATCTCCTTCGAGGTCCGCGGCGGCCTGTTCGTCCGCCAGCTCCACCACTGGGCCGCGCTGATGTTCGCGGCGTCGATCATGGTGCACCTGGCGCGCATCTTCTTCACCGGCGCGTTCCGCCGGCCGCGCGAGGCGAACTGGGTGATCGGGTCGCTGCTGCTGATCCTGGCCATGTTCGAGGGCTACTTCGGTTACTCGCTGCCCGACGACCTGCTGTCCGGTATCGGTCTGCGCGCCGCGCTGTCCTCGATCACGCTGGGCATGCCGGTGATCGGCACCTGGCTGCACTGGGCGCTGTTCGGCGGCGACTTCCCGGGCACCATCTTGATCCCCCGGCTCTACGCCCTGCACATCCTGCTGATCCCGGGCATCATCCTGGCCCTGATCGGCGTGCACATGGCGCTGGTGTGGTTCCAGAAGCACACCCAGTTCCCCGGCCCGGGCCGCACCGAGACCAACGTTGTCGGTGTGCGGGTGCTGCCGGTCTTCGCGATCAAGTCCGGTGCGTTCTTCGCGATGATCACCGGCATCCTCGGCCTGATGGGCGGGCTGCTGCAGATCAACGCGATCTGGAACCTGGGCCCCTACCGGCCTTCGCAGGTGTCGGCGGGTAGCCAGCCGGACTTCTACATGATGTGGACCGAGGGCCTGGCCCGTCTCTGGCCGGCCTGGGAGTTCTACTTCTGGGGCCACACCGTGCCCGGACCGGTCGGAGTCGCGCTGATCATGGGCGGGGTCTTCATCCTGCTGATGATCTACCCGTTCCTGGAGAAGAAGTTCACCGGCGACTACGCGCACCACAACCTGCTGCAGCGGCCCCGGGACGCTCCGGTCCGCACCGCGATCGGCGCCATGGCGATCAGCTTCTACATGGTGCTGACCCTGGCTGCGATGAACGACATCATCGCGTGGAAGTTCCACATCTCGCTGAATGCGACGACCTGGATCGGCCGTATCGGGATGGTGGTGCTGCCACCGCTGATCTTCTTCGCCACCTACCGGTGGTGCATCGGCTTGCAGCGCAGTGACCGCGACGTGCTCGAGCACGGCGTCGAGACCGGCATCATCAAGCGGCTGCCGCACGGTGCCTACATCGAGCTGCACCAGCCGCTGGGCCCGGTCGACGACCACGGCCACCCCATTCCGCTGGAATACGCCGGTGCGCCGCTGCCCAAGAAGATGAACAAGCTCGGTTCGGGCGGTGCCCCCGGTCGGGGCAGCTTCCTGACGGCCGACCCGGTCGACGAGGACGCCGCGCTCAACGAGGCCGCGCATGCCAGCGAGCGGCGTGCGCTGACCGCGCTGGCCGAGCACCAAGGCGGTAACACCAACGGCCACCACTAGGCCCACTGGGTCCGGACAAGCGGGCAGCCTGCGCAATCTCCTGCGCGGGCTGCCCGTTTTGGTCGGTGCGGCTCCAGAGTTCGACCCGGCGCAGGCACCCGGCGACCCCGTCGCACTGTTCGTCCAATGGTTGTTGCACGCTGTCGACAGCGGCATCGTGGAGCCGCACGCGATGACGTTGTCGACGGTCGGCGCGGCGGCCGGAACCGGCGGCTCGCGGCCGTCGGCGCGGGTGCTGATCCTCAAAGACATCGATGCCGCCGGTTGGCATTTCGGAGTCAGCTCGGCGAGCCGCAAGGGCGCCGACCTCGCCCGCAATCCGGCTGTCTCACTGACGTTTTACTGGCCCGCGCTGGGCCGTCAGGTCAGGGTCGACGGCATTGCCCTCCCCGACCCGCCACCGGTGACTGCCGACGACTTCCTGGCCCGCTCGGAAGGCGCCCGGGCGATGGTGCTCACCGGCCGGCAGAGCGAGCCCTACGACGATCCGGCAGAGATCAGCGAGGCCCTGGCCAAGGCGCACCTGGAGCTCGAACGCTCCCCCACCCTGGTGCCCGCCGAATGGGTGTCGTACGCGGTACAGGCCGACGCGGTCGAATTCTGGCAGGCCGACTCCACCCGCCGGCACCGCAGGCTGCGTTATGAACGTGACGGGACGAGCTGGTCAACGACGCTGCTCTGGCCGTAGCGGAGCCACGGGGCTGGGGCTGTGACGACGGCTCAGCCGAAGCGAGACGGAAGCTCCAGTACCTCACCCAGCCGACGCAGGTACAGCCACGGAATCACCGGCATGGCGGCAGTGCCGACCCCAGCCAGCCCGTAGCAGACCCACGAGCCGGTGTCCTTGCCGACGGCCATCAGGTAGGTGGCCAACGCGACCAGGGTCAAGGCGCCGCCCAGCGCGCTGGCCAGCACCGTGATGCCACGCAGCAGCACCCGATCCACCTGAGCCTGGTTGGGCAGCACCGGGCGTGTGCTGGCCGCCCGCCGGCCCGGAGCGTCGAAACCGCGCTGCGGGAGCGGGGCGTTCTGGCGCAGCGGCTTGGCCGGCGCCGGGGACGGGAAGCCGGGGGGCCGCGGAGGGCTGGGCTGGCGCGCCCGGAGCAGCACCGGGATGGCCGCGAGGATGACCAACGCGGACACCCCGATCACGATGTAGAGCAGGCCGCTGTGCGAACTCTTGGTCGGCTCGTGAAAGCCCCGCCCCAGATCGACGAGCGCCACCGTGGCCGCCACGCTCATGCCCAGCCACGTCAGCCAGATCGCGGCGCACGCGCCCAGCAGGACACGATCGGTGACCTCCGGGGACTGCCCCGGTCGAATGAATCGCTCTACCATGTTCCCGCCGGTCATCCGCAGCTCGTCGCCGGTGCGTCGTTGCTGTTGGAGAACAACACCCTACCGTCACTGCTGGTGATCGAGCAGTTGAGTTTGCTCAGCCGCAGCATGCTGGTGGCCTCCACCGAACCGATCTCGGACTGGGATATCGGGGTCAGGGTCAGCGACCACGGGATGTAGGCGTTGCGCTGCGTGCGACGTTGCCCGGACGCATCCACGTAGGTGATCGTGATCTGGTCGAACGGCGCCTTGGTGCCCGTCACCGAGTAGGTCACCTGCAGCGGCTTCGGCGGGGTGGTCGTGGTGGTCTCCTGCGTCGTGGTCGATGGCTCGGGCGCCGGCTCCTCGCTCGGCGGCGGCGGGGGCGGCGGCTCCTCGCTGCTGGGCGGCGGGGGCGGCGGCTCCTCGCTGCTGGGCGGCGGGGGCGGCGCCGTGGTGCTGGTGCTGGTCCGGGTGATCTCGTCCTGCACCGGCGGCACCGAGACCGTGCTGCTCGTCGTGCCGGGCGTAGCCAGATCGTGAGTCTCGGTGCGGGCGAACAGCAACGCCACCGACACCACCAGGGAGACCGCGGCGATGATCACGGTGACACCGACCACCCACGGCCACCGTGGCGTCTTGGCGTCCAGGTCCGGTTCGTCGGGTGCGTCGTAGTTGTCGTAGTCGTAGAGCCGCGGATCCACCGGAACGTAGGGCCCGCTCAGAAACTGCTCGGATTCGGGAGCCGAATACGCCTGCGAGTAGGCGGTGTTGTCCGGAGCAGCGGCGGTAGGAGTGGCAGCCACGTCGTCAAGCGGCTGGATCTCTCCGCCTGCCTCGGGGGCCAGGTCAGAGGCCGGCTGACCGTTGCCGGAGCCCTCGTCTCCAGAGCCCGCCTCTGGGGGATTCGGCCCGCTCATTCCCGCCTATCCTGTTCAAACCGCCGCGCCACGCCCTGACCGGTTGCGGTCGACATCAACCACCGTTGGTCATTGTGCATCGGCAACCCTACCCAAATGGGTCGACACGGCGGAGGCGACGGAGGTGTGGTCAGTGTTTCTCGGGGCCGATGTAGTACTCGAAGACCAGTCCGGCCACGCTCGACAACACGAACACCACTCCGGCAGCGATCAGCCACGGCAGCCACAGGGCGATCCCGACGGCGGCCACCGACCCGGACAGCGCGACCAGAATCGGCCACCAGCTGTGCGGGCTGAAAAAGCCCAGCTCGCCGGCGCCGTCACTGACCTCGGCCGCTTCGTAGTCCTCGGGACGAGTGTCCAGCCGGCGTGCCACGAACCGGAAGAAGGTGGCCACGATCATGGCCATCATCCCGGTCAGGAACAGCGCGGTGGTGCCGGCCCATTCCACGCCGCCGGTGGCGAACTTCCCGGTCAGCACCGCGTAGATCACCCCGACCACCAGGAAGAAGGTGGCGACGAACTCGAACAGCCTGGATTCGATGCGCATGCGGTTGTCCCTACTTGTTGCTGGCTTGCGGGGCTAGCAGGCCACGGCGGCTGTCAAACGGGAACGTGGTGGTGGCCAGCGGTTCCTGCTTGATCGCCTCCAGCGCCTCGGCGTTGGTCTTTCCGGCGATGCGCTGATCCAGATAGGCCTTGAAGTCGTTCGGCGAGACCACTCGGACTTCGAAGTTCATCATCGCGTGGTAGGTGCCGCACATCTCGGCGCAGTGGCCGACGAACGCGCCTTCCTTGGTGATCTCGGAGACCTGGAAGGTGTTCACCTGGTTGTTGCGCTCGGGCCAGGCGATGACGTCGCGCTTGAACAGGAACTCGGGCACCCAGAAGGCGTGGATGACGTCGGCCGAGTTGAGGACAAATTCGATGCGCTTACCGCTCGGCAGCACCAACACCGGGATCTCGCTGGTGGTGCCCACCGTCTCGATCTTGTCGAAGTTCAGGTACGTGCGGTCCTCGGTGTTGAGGCCGCGCACCGGTCCGACCAGTTCTTCGCCGTGCGCGTCGACGCCCTCGGGCTTCGAGGCCATCGCGTCCTTGCGGGGCTGGTCCACGCCGTCGTAGCTCAGCGTGTGGTCGTGGAAGTCGACCTTCTGGTAGCCGAACTTCCAGTTCCACTGGAAGGCGGTGACGTCGACGACGACCTCCGGGTCGGGCTCGTGGTGCAGCATCTCCTCCTGGACCACGACGGTGAAGTAGAAGATCACCGCGACGGCCAGGAACGGCAAGACGGTCAGCCCGAGTTCCAGCGGCATGTTGTAGCCGAACTGGCGCGGCAGCTCAGTGTCGGTCGCCTTCTTGCGGTGGAAGATCATCGACCAGAAGATCATTCCCCAGACCAGCCCACCGATCACCACCGAAGCGATGACCATGCCGATCCACAGCTGGTAGTTCGCCTCGGCCTGCGGCGTGATGCCCTTGGGCCAGCCGAAGCCGACCACATCGGTCCAGTCGACGCTGCAACCGCTGAGCGTCACCGCCAGCAGTCCGAGCACGCTGACCGCGGTCAGCGGTCGAAGCAGACGGCGATGTGCAACGCCCTGCCCGCGACGTGTCACGTTGGTGCCTCCTCGAGTCACAGAACGGGCCGACTGACCCGGCGGAGCAGTCGAATACTACGCAGCGTAGACCACCCGGATCACCGAGGTTTGATGTACCTGCCGGTTGGCCGCCCCAGTGTGTTGACCGCCTCATCCGACTCCCCCGGTCCGCACCCGCCCTGCGCAGGCCTACATGGTTAAAGGCCGATACCGGTGCGGCATACTGGGACCCGATGTGTGGACTGCTGGCCTTCGTCTGTGCCCCGGCCGGCACGACACCGGGCCCTGATGTGGCCGAAGTCGCCGGCGCGGTGTCGCGCGCAACCCACCTGATGCGCCACCGCGGCCCGGACGAGCCAGGCGGCATCTGGGCCGGCGACCGCGTGGTGTTCGGCTTCAACCGGCTGTCGTTCATCGACATCGCCCACTCGCACCAGCCCATGCGGTGGGGCCCGCCGGAGGCTCCGGAGCGCTACGAACTGGTGTTCAACGGCGAGATCTACAACTACCTGGAGTTACGCGAAGAGCTGGCCGCCGACCACGGCGCGGTGTTCGCCACCGACGGCGACGGCGAGGCGATCGTCGCGGGCTACCACTACTGGGGCGTCGACGTGCTCACGCGGTT
The DNA here is from genome assembly GCF_019645815.1 of Mycolicibacter heraklionensis. Classification (NCBI taxonomy): domain Bacteria; kingdom Bacillati; phylum Actinomycetota; class Actinomycetes; order Mycobacteriales; family Mycobacteriaceae; genus Mycobacterium; species Mycobacterium heraklionense. The sequence goes on along the minus strand of NZ_CP080997.1, from coordinate 2,023,412 downwards.
GCGCGGCATGTTCGCCTTCGCGGTGTGGGACACCGTGGCCGGCGAGCTGTTCTGCGCCCGCGACCCGTTCGGGATCAAACCGCTGTTCATGGCGTCCGGCCCGGGCGGCACGGTGGTGGGCAGCGAGAAGAAGTGCCTATTGGACCTGGCCGACGTGGTGGGTTTCGACACCGACATCGACACCCGCGCCGTCCAGCACTACACGGTGCTGCAGTACGTGCCGGAACCGGAGACGCTGCACCGCGGCATCCGCCGGCTGGAGTCGGGCTGCTACGCCCGGATTCGGCCCGGCGGCGCGCCGGAGACCACTCGCTATTTCCGGCCGCGGTTCGACGCCACCCCGATCACCCGCGATACCGAGCAGGCCCGCTACGACGAGATCACCGCGGTGCTGGAGGATTCGGTCGCCAAGCACATGCGGGCCGACGTCACCGTCGGCGCGTTTCTGTCCGGGGGGATCGACTCCACCGCGATCGCGGCGCTGGCGATGCGGCACAACCCCAAGCTGATCACCTTCACCACCGGGTTCGAGCGGGAGGGCTTCTCCGAGATCGACGTGGCCGCTGCGTCCGCCGAGGCGATCGGCGCCCGGCACGTGGTCAAGGTGGTGAGCCCGGCCGAGTTCGTCGCCGCCCTGCCCGAGATCGTCTGGTATCTGGACGACCCGGTCGCCGACCCGGCCCTGGTTCCGCTGTACTTCATCGCCGCCGAGGCCCGCAAGCACGTCAAGGTGGTGCTCTCCGGCGAAGGCGCCGACGAGCTGTTCGGCGGCTACACGATCTACCGCGAGCCGCTGTCGCTGCGCCCGTTCGACTACCTGCCGGCGCCGGTGCGCCGGTCGCTGGGCAAGGCGTCGCGGCCGTTGCCCGAGGGAATGCGCGGCAAGAGCCTGCTGCACCGCGGGTCGCTGACGCTGGAAGAGCGCTACTACGGCAACGCGCGCAGCTTCTCCGACGAGCAACTGCGCGCGGTACTGCCCGGCTTCTCCCCCGAATGGACCCACACCGACGTCACCGCGCCGCTGTATGCCGAATCGGCCGGCTGGGACCCGGTGGCCCGGATGCAGCACATCGACCTGTTCACCTGGCTGCGCGGCGACATCCTGGTCAAGGCCGACAAGATGACCATGGCCAATTCACTGGAGCTGCGGGTGCCGTTCCTGGACCCCGAGGTGTTCGCGGTGGCGTCGCGGCTTCCGGTATCGGCCAAGATCACCCGCACCACCACCAAATACGCGCTGCGCCGGGCGCTGGAGCCGATCATTCCCGCGCACGTGCTGCACCGCCCCAAGCTCGGCTTCCCGGTGCCGTTGCGGCACTGGCTGCGCGCCGGTGAGCTGCTGGAGTGGGCGTACGCGATGGTGGACGCCACCGGCGCCGATCACCTGATCGATGTCGCCGCGGTGCGCACGATGCTCGACGAGCACCGCGTCGGCACCGCCGATCACAGCCGTCGGTTGTGGACCGCGCTGATCTTCATGTTGTGGCACGCGATCTTCGTCGAGCACAGCGTGGTGCCCGCCATCCGGGAGCCGGACTACCCGGTGCGGCTGTAGCCGTTCACTCTGCGCCCACCAGGCCAGCTACTCGCACGTTTGCCTGGTAGGCGCAGAGTCAGCGTCGATTACTTGAGCGCAGCGCTGATCTCGGCTGCGGCCGCGTCACCGTAGGCGTCCGCCAACCGGCTCACCGCGACGTCGCGGTCCCACACCCACTCCTGGGTCCCGGTGGACTCCAGCACCAGCACGGCCACCAGCGAACCGAGCTGCGCGGAGCGCTCCAGGTTCAGCCCGGCGCTGCGTCCGGTGAGGAAGCCGGCGCGGAAAGCATCGCCGACCCCGGTCGGGTCGGTCTGGGACTTCTCCGGAACCACGCCGACGTGGATGCGGGAGCCGTCCGGGGAAACGATGTCGACGCCGTCGCCGCCCAGGGTGGTCACCCGCAGCCCGACCTGCTTGGCGACGTCGGCCTCGGTCCAGCCGGTCTTGGACAGCAGCAGATCCCACTCGTAGTCGTTGGTGAACAGGTAGGTGGCACCGTCGATGAGCTTGCGGATCTCGTCCCCGGTCAGCCGGGCCAACTGCTGCGACGGGTCGGCGGCGAACGCCAGCCCGAGCTTGCGGCACTCCTCGGTGTGCAAGAACATCGCCTCGGGGTCGTTGGCCCCGACGATCACCAGCTCCGGCTTCCCAGCGGTCTCGACCAGCTTGGCCAGCGAGATGTTGCGGGCCTCCGACATCGCACCGGGGTAGAACGACGCGATCTGGGCCATGTCCTGGTCGGTGGTGCAGACAAACCGGGCGGTATGCGCGGTCGTCGAGGTCAGCACGTGGTCGCAGTTGACCCCGTGGGAGACCAGCCACTGCCGGTAGTCGGCGAAGTCGGCGCCGGCGGCACCGACCAGGGCGGCGTCACCACCGAGCACACCGATGGCGAAGGCGATGTTGCCCGCCACCCCACCGCGGTGCACCACCAGGTCGTCGACCAGGAAGCTCAGCGACACCTTCTGCAGGTGATCGGCCAGCAGCTGTTCGGAAAACCGACCCGGAAAGCGCATCAGATGGTCGGTCGCGATCGAACCGGTCACCGCAATCGTCACTGAAGAATCCCCCTCGTATGGTCACCATGGGCCTGGATGTGGGTACCCACGGTAGCGGTCCGGTGCCGCCGGTTCGTCGCCGGGCAGCACAAAACCCCCGACGTTCAGGTGATATTCAGGCGCTCAGTTGAACGAGTCGCCGCACGAGCACGAGCCGCCGGCGTTGGGGTTCTCGATGGTGAAGCCCTGCTTGTCGATCTGGTCGGCGTAGCCGATCTCGGCGCCTTGCAGATACGGCGCGCTCATCCGGTCGACGGTCAGCGTGACGCCGTTGAACTCCGCTACCACGTCACCGTCGAGGCTGCGGTCGTCGAAGAACAAGTTGTAGCGCAGGCCGGCGCAGCCGCCCGGCTGGACCGAAATCCGCAGGGTCAGGTCGTCACGACCTTCCTGTTCCAGCAGCGCCTTCACCTTGGCCGCGGCCTCATCGGTCAAGACCACGCCGTGAGACTCGGTGGCCGACTGATCTTGAACAGTCATTGCGTCTCCCTATTGCGGTTGATCATGGGGGCGGGCCCGACCTCGACGCGAGGCACTCGAGCCCACCACAACAACGATACCCTGCGCCAACGTGTTCCCTACCCATGCGGCGAGCCCGGCGGTTAGCGAGGCTCGACGCAGGAGAGGCGAAGCTGGAGTGCCGAATCACCCGGGCTAACCCGTCGGGCGGCCACCGATCTGCGCCGCCGTGACGGCGGTCAGCCCGATCAGTTGGTTCGCGGCGTCGATCAGGGCCAGCCCCACCGAGCCGGCATAATCGGCGATCGCCCGGGCGGCCAACACGCCGGCCGACCGCAATGCCGGTTCGTCCAGGCTGATCTGTCCGGCCAACACCAGCAGCGGTATCTCCCGCGCCCGGGCCGCAGCCGCCAGCGAACCGATCACCTTTCCGTGCAGCGACTGCTGGTCGAAGTGCCCCTCGCCGGTGACCAGGACGTCGGTGTCGGCGAGCGCGGCCTCCAGACCGGTGTGACGGGCCACGATCTCCGCCCCGGACTCGACGGTGCCGCCCAGGGCCAGCACGGCTGCTCCGATCCCTCCGGCCGCCCCGGCGCCCGACGCGGAACTGGCCTCCCATCCGGCGGCGGCGTCCAGTTCGGTCGCCCAGGCGGCCAGCCGGCTCTCGAGTACCGCGACCGTGGCCGCGTCGGCGCCCTTCTGCGGGCCGAACACGCGGGCCGCGCCCCACGGCCCCAGCAGCGGGTATTCGACGTCGCAGGCCGCGACCAGTTCGACCCCCGCGAGCCGCCGTCGGCCAGCGGCCAGGCCGCCCAGTTCATCGACCATGCCGCGGCCCCCGTCGGTGCAGGCACTGCCGCCGAGGCCGACGACGATCCGCTGCGCCCCGGCCGCCAGGGCCACCGCGACAAGCTGGCCGACACCGGCGCTGTGGGCGACCAGGGCGGTCCGTGGTGACGGCGGTTCGCCGAGCAGTGCCAGCCCGCAGGCCTGCGCGCACTCCAGGTAGGCGGTCTTGGTTTCGGCGTCCCAGACCCATTCCGCCTCGACCGACTCCTCCAGCGGCCCGATGACCCGCGACCGCTGCACGGCGCCCAGCGCGGTGGCCAGCACCGCGACAAAGCCCGGGCCACCATCAGACTGCGGTGCGATCGCCAGCCGGTCGTGTGGTCGGCTGCGATGCCAGCCCGTCGAGATAGCGGCGGCGGCCTGCACCGCGGTCAGGCTCTCGCCGAAACAGTCCGGCGCGATCAGCACCCGAAGCGCCCGCACCCGAGGACCGGCTGAGCCGCCGACACCCGGGTGATCAGCCATCTCTGCAGCGTATTCCAGGCGCGCGGATTCCAGGCGCGCGGACGGCGACGCAGGCCGGGCGGAGGAGGCAAGTAATCTGGCGGGCGTGAAGTTGCCGGGGCGCAGAAAAGACGAGACTCAGCCCGCTGAGTCCGTGGTCTCCGCCGTCTCTCTCGACGGCGACGAGTCTGAGGACGCCATTCGCGGCGGTGTGACCCCGCCCAAGGGCCGGCCCACCCCCAAGCGCAGCGCCGCGGCCAAACGTCGCGGCCCGGTGGCACCGGCGCCGATGACCTCCGCGGAGGCCCGGGCCCGGCGCAAGTCGCTGGCCGGCCCGAAGCTGAGCAAGGAGGAGCGCCGGATCGCGAAAGCGGAGCGCCGTGAGCGAATGGCCGACCGCCGGCAACGGATGCTGGCCGGCGACGAGTCCGCGTTGCTGGAACGCGACCGCGGCCCGGTACGCCGGTATGTTCGCGACATCGTCGACGCCCGCTACAACCTGTTGGGCCTGTTCATGCCGGTCGCGCTGGGCCTGATGTTCATCATGATGGCGGTCCCGCAGATCCAGTACTACATTTCGCCGGCGATGATGCTGCTGATGGTCTTGATGGCCATCGACGGAGTGCTGGTGGCCCGCAAGGCCGGCAGGCTGGTCGACGCCAAGTTCCCCGACAATCTCGAAAGCCGTTGGAAGCTGGGGCTGTACGCCGCCAGCCGCGCATCCACACTGCGCCGCATGCGAGCACCCCGCCCGCAGGTGCGGCGCGGCGAACGCCTCGACTGAGCCCGAATCGGGGCCGACAACCTTGGATTTCGTGGATTTCCCACCGGTCAGCCCGCCCGATGCCGAGGTGGCGGCGGCCGCCTGGGCCCGGCAGGACTCCCTGACCAAGCCCGCGGGTTCACTGGGCCGCCTGGAGGCTCTGTCGGTGTGGGCCGCGTCCTGTCAAGGGCATTGTCCGCCAAGACAATTCGAGCGTGTCCGCATTGTGGTGTTCGCCGGCGATCACGGTGTGACCCGGGAACGGGTGTCCGCCTACCCCGCGGAGGTGACGGCGCAGATGGTCGCCAACATCGACCGTGGCGGGGCGGCCATCAACGCACTGGCCGCCGTCGGCGGGGCCGGGGTGCGGGTGGTGGACATGGCCGTAAACGGAGAAGCCACCAGTGCCTACAAGGTGCGTCGCGGCAGCGGTGACATCACGTGCGAGGACGCCCTGACCGCCGAGGAGACCCTCGCCGCGGTCGAAGCGGGCCGGCGAATCGCCGACGAAGAAGTCGACGGCGGAGCAGATCTGCTCATCCCCGGCGATATGGGAATTGGAAATACCACCGTCGCAACGACATTGATCGCCGCGCTGACCGGCGCCGAGCCCGCCGAGGTGGTGGGCCACGGGACGGGGATCGATGACGCCGGCTGGGCGCGCAAGACCGCGGCAGTGCGCGACGCGCTCTTCCGATCCCGCCCGCAGCACGCCGATCCTCTGGCGTTGCTGCGCTGCTGCGGCGGCGCCGACTTGGCGGCGCTGGCGGGCTTCTGCGCCCAGGCCGCGGTGCGGCGCACCCCGGTGCTGCTCGACGGCGTGGCGTCGACGGCTGCCGCACTGGTGGCCGACCGGCTGGCCCCCGGGGCTCGGGCCTGGTGGCAGGCCGGGCATCGTTCGCCGGAGCCGGCGCACGCGATGGCCTGCGCGGCGCTGGGTCTGGAGCCGATCCTCGACCTGCGGATGCGGTTGGGCGAGGGCACCGGCGCCGCGGTGGCGCTGCCGGTGCTGCGCGCCGCCGTCGCGGCGTTGTCGTCGATGTCGACCTTCGCCGAGGCGGGTGTGTCCGGGCCGGCCGACGGAGCGTCCGGGTGATCCGTTCACTGGTCGCCGCGGTGGGGTTCGGAACGGCCGTGCAGCTGCCGGGGGCGGCCGCCCATCCACCGGGGCGCGGGGCGCTGACGGCGCTGCCGGTGATCGGCGCCGCTCTCGGCGCGCTGGCCGCGGCCATGGTGTGGGCCGGCGGATATGCCTTCGGCCCGGGCAGCCCGGTGACCGGCCTACTGGCCGTGGCGGCGCTGCTGGCCGCCACCCGTGGGCTGCACATCGACGGGGTGGCCGACACCGCCGACGGCCTGGGGTGCTATCGGCCCGCGCCGCAGGCGCTGCAGGTGATGCGCGAGGGATCGACCGGCCCGTTCGGGGTCGTCGCGGTGGTGTTGGTGATCGGCTTGCAGGCGACCACCTTCCCGATGCTGAGCGCCGGGCAGATCGTGGTCGCGGTCTGCGCCGGCCGGGTGGCCGCCGTGCTGGCCTGCCTTCGCTCGGTGCCCGCCGCTGCGGGAAGCATGCTGGGCGCCACGGTGGCCGGCAGTCAGCCGCTGCCGGTCGCGGCCGCCTGGGTAGTGGCGCTGCTCGTCGGGGCGATACCTGCCGGCGCGGCGCCGTGGCACGGGCCGGCGGCCGTCGCGGTGGCCCTATGTTGCGCCGCCGTTCTGGTCAGACACTGTGTGCGCCGCCTGGGTGGTATCACCGGCGACGTGCTGGGGGCCGTCATCGAGTGGACGACGACGCTGGTCGCAGTGGCTCTGGCCGCGCTCTGACCACTTCGAACGAGCAACGCATTTCTCCGGACTTATACACATTTCTCCCACCCGGATTCTTACCTTCAGGGTAGTTTTGTAAAAATTGGTCGGCATTAACATCTGGTCCACGGGGAGGGGCGCCGATGGCTCGCCACCATAGTTACAGCAAGCGGAGCCGGGAATCACGCAAGGCGATGACCGACGGCAGCGTCGATGACGGCTATCCCGATTGTTGTGAGTGCATGACCGAGGACTGGTCGGCGTTGGCCGACGAGATCAGCCTGCCGTCAGATCCGGTGGGCTGAGCTGCGGCTCAGTCCAGCCGGGCCATCCACCCGTGGGTGTCGGCGAAGGTGCCGCGCTGGATTCCGGTCAGGGTGTCGCGCAGCGCCATGGTGACCTCACCGGGCTGGCCGTCGGCGATGGTGAACTCGCCGTCGGCGGATTTGACCTGCGAGACCGGAGTGATGACGGCGGCCGTTCCGCAGGCGAAGACCTCGGTGATCTCACCGGAAGCGGCTTTCTTCTGCCATTCACTGACATCGATCTTGCGTTCTTCGACGGCGAACCCGGCGTCACTTGCCAACTGCAGCAACGAATCCCGTGTGATACCCGGCAGCAGTGAGCCGGACAGCTCGGGAGTGACCAGGCGCGCCGACCCACCGGTGCCGAACACGAAGAACAGGTTCATCCCGCCCATCTCTTCGACGTAGCGGCGCTCGGCCGCATCCAGCCACACCACCTGGTCGCAGCCGTTGTCGGCGGCCTGCGCCTGGGCGACCAGCGACGCGGCGTAGTTACCGCCGAACTTGGCCGCGCCGGTACCGCCGGGGCAGGCCCGCACGTACTCCGTCGACAGCCACACGCTCACCGGCTTGATCCCGCCCTTGAAGTACGCCCCGGCCGGTGAGCCCATCACCAGGCAGCGGTACTCATTGGCCGGGCGCACCCCCAGCCCCGGCTCGGTGGCGAAGACAAACGGGCGGAGGTAGAGCGATTCCTCACCGCCCGGCGCGGGCACCCAGGCTCCGTCCACGGCGATCAACTGCCGCAACGACTCGATGAACAGATCGTCGGGCAACTCCGGAATCGCCAGCCGCCGCGACGACGCGCGCATCCGGGCAGCATTTGCCTCCGGCCGGAACGAGACGATCGATCCGTCGGTCCACCGGTAGGCCTTGAGCCCTTCGAACACCTCTTGCGCGTAATGCAGGACGATGGCCGACGGGTCCAGTTCGATGGGCCCGTAAGGGATGACCCGCGCATTGTGCCAACCCGCGTCCACGGTGTAGTCGATCGACACCATGTGGTCGGTGTGGTATTTACCGAAACCCGGCTCCGCCAAAATGGATTCGCGCACCTCGTCGGGCGTCGGGTTCGCGGTGACCGACACGTGGAACTCGAGGAGGCTGCTCGTCATGCAGCGATTGTATAACCGGTGCGCTAGCGGGTTTTTGCCGTGACGAACGGCGGCGTCACCACCTCGCATTCGACGGCGCGGCCGCGCACGTCGACATCCAGCCGTCCACCATCTTTGATGCCCGCATCTACGTCAATCAGTGCCAGCGCAATGCCGGCCTTCAGCGTCGGCGAGAACGTGCCCGACGTGGTGACCCCGACCCGGCGGTCACCGTCGAGCACGGCCAGGTCGGCACGCAGCACTCCCCGACCCGTGGCGCGCAGACCGCGCAGCAGCCGAGCCGGGCCGGCGGCCTTCTCCGCCAGCAGCGCGTCGCGGCCGAAGAACGATTCCTTCTTCCAGCCGATCGCCCAACCGCAGCGGGCCTGCAGCGGCGAGATGGTCGGCGACAGTTCGTGTCCGTGCAGCGCGTAGCCCATCTCGGTGCGCAGGGTGTCGCGGGCGCCCAGGCCGGCCGGCTCGCCACCGATCTGCCGTACGGCCTCTACCAGTGCGTCGAACACCGGCCCCGCGGATTCCCACTCCGGCAGCAGCTCGTAGCCGTGTTCACCGGTGTAACCGGACCGGCACACCCGGACAGGCACGCCGGCGAAGGCGGCATCGGCGAACGCCATGTAGTCCATTTCGGTCGGCAGGCCGAGACCGGCGACCACTTCCGTCGACCGCGGGCCCTGCACCGCCAGCACCGCGCGCGACCGGTGTTCGTCGGTGATCGTCACCCCGGCCGGAGCCACTTCCTGCAGCGCAGCCACCACGGCTGCGGTGTTAGCGGCGTTGGGCACCAGGAAGATCTCGTCGTCGGAGACGTAGTAGGCAATCAGGTCGTCGATTACGCCACCGGATTCATTGCAGCACAACGTGTATTGAGCCTGCCCTGGCACGATCCTGGCCAGGTCGTTGGTGAGCGTCGCATTGACGAAGGCCGCCGCACCCGGACCGCGAACGGTCGCCTTACCCAGGTGGCTGACATCGAAGAGACCCACCGTTTCGCGGGTGGCATTGTGCTCGGCGACCGTGCCGGCGTAGGAGACCGGCATCAGCCACCCGCCGAACTCGGCGAAGCTGGCGCCCAGCGCGCGGTGGCGGTCTTCCAGGGGTCCGTGTTGCAGTTCGCTCACGTCGAGCCACCCTAATCGGCACACTGGTGTGAATGGTGGATTGGGATGCGCTCGAGGCTGCCGGTATCGCTGACCCCAGGGGCCGTGCGGGCCTGGTCGAGTACCTCGACGGCCTGGGTTTCACCGTCGAAGAGATGGCCGAGGCCGAGCGCCAGGGCCGGTTGTTCGGCTTGGCCGGTGACGCGGTGGGACGCTCGGGCCCGCCCGACTACACGTTGCGCACCGCGGCCGAGGCGCTGGGTCTGCCGGTCGACGACGTCGCGCAGGCGTGGCGGATGCTCGGGCTCACTGTTCCCGGCCCGGACACGCCCGCGCTGAGTCAGGCCGACGTGGACGGGCTGGCCACCTGGGTCCAGATGCGGTCCTATCTCGGGGAGCCCGTCGACGGCTTTCTGCGGGTGCTGGGGGCCACGATGGCGCGGCTGGCCGAGGCCGAGTCGTCGATGATCCGGCTCAGCGAGCCCGACATGTGGCTGGGCCACACCCGCGACGAACTGCGCACCGCCCGGGCCTGGCGCTCGGTCGCGGGCTATATCCCGCGTATCGGCGCCATGATCGACGCCGTCCACCGCCAGCACCAGGTCAGCCACCGGACCTTCCTCGAGGGGCTGGCCGGCGGGCCGGCGGCCAGCCTGATGTGCGGCGTCGGGTTCGCCGACCTGACCGGTTTCACCGCGCTGACCCAGGTCCTCACCTCCGCGGAGCTGGCGACGCTGCTCACCGATTTCGCCGGCACCGTCGCCGACGTCGTGCATTGCGACGGCGGGCGGGTGGTCAAGTTCATCGGTGACGCGGTGATGTGGGTGAGTGCGACCGGAGAACTGCTGGCCAGGGCGGCGATCGACCTTGTCGACCACCCGAAGGCCCGCAAAGCCGGATTGCAGGTACGTGCCGGTGTGGCCTACGGCGAGATGGTGGCCATCAACGGCGATTACTTCGGCACCCCGGTCAATCTGGCCGCGCGCCTGGTGGATGCGGCCGCACCCGGCCAAGTGCTGGCCTCTACCTGCGTCCGCGACGAACTCCCCGACTGGCCGGCTACCCTGCAGGAACCGTTGACGCTCAAGGGTTTCGACGAACCCGTCCCGGCATACCAATTGCACCCGAACCCAGATCGTTAGGGTGAGTGCTTGTGAGCACCGAACCCGGATACCCCGCCCCCTCCGTCACTGTCGCCTCCTCGCTGCCCGCCAACGCGGATGAGGCCGTGCTGATCGTGCCGATCGTCGCGGCCGATGACGAGGCTGAATCCGGCGCCGTGGTCGCCGCTACCGAGCCGGCGCTGCCCGCCGAGGCGGTCGCCGAGATCGAGGCTGGTCTGCGCGCGCTGGGCGCCAAGGGCAGCAGTGAGCAGGTGAACCGGCTGGTGGTGGCATCGCTGCCGGTGGCCAGTGTGGTGACCGTCGGACTGGGCAAGCCGCGTGATTCCTGGCCGGCCGACACCGTCCGGCGGGCCGCCGGAAGTGCGGCACGTTCACTCAACGGCACTGCCACGGTGATCAGCGTGCTGAGCGGGCTGCCCGGTGACGGGGTGCTCGCCGCCGGCGTCGAGGGGCTGCTGCTGGGCGGCTACCGATTCACCGCCTTCCGCAGCGAGAAGACCGCCCCCAAGGAACCCGGCCTGCGGTCCGTGACCGTGCTGTCCACCGCGGCCGACGCCGAGGCGCAGGCGGCGCGCGGCGCCGACATCGCCGCCGCGGTGGCCACCGCGCGCGACTTCGTCAACACCCCGCCGAGTCACCTGTTTCCGGCCGAATTCGCCGACCGCGCCAGGGCATTGGGCGAGTCGGTCGGCCTGGAGGTCGAGGTGCTCGACGAGCAGGCGCTCGCCGCCGCCGGCTACGGCGGGGTGATCGGTGTCGGTCAGGGCTCCTCGCGCCCGCCGCGTCTGGTGCGACTGACCCATCGGGGATCACGCCTGCTCGACGACCCGGCCGGCGCGAAGAAGGTGGCGCTGGTCGGCAAGGGCATCACCTTCGACACCGGGGGCATCTCGATCAAGCCGGCGGCCTCGATGCACCACATGACCTCCGACATGGGCGGGGCGGCCGCGGTGATCGCGACGGTGGTGCTCGCTGCGCGTCGCGGGCTGACGGTCGACGTGACCGCGACGGTGCCGATGGCCGAGAACATGCCGTCGTCGACGGCGCAGCGCCCGGGCGACGTGCTCACGCAGTACGGCGGCACCACCGTCGAGGTGCTCAACACGGACGCCGAAGGCCGGCTGATCCTGGCCGATGCGATCGTGCGGGCCTGCGAGGACGACCCGGACTACCTCATTGAGACCTCGACGCTGACCGGCGCGCAGACGGTGGCGCTCGGCGCGCGCATCCCCGGGGTGATGGGCTCAGACGAGTTCCGCGACCGAGTGGCAGCGATCTCGCAGGCCGTCGGCGAGAACGGCTGGCCGATGCCGTTGCCCGACGAGCTCAAAGAGGACCTGAAGTCGACGGTGGCCGACCTGTCCAACGTCAGTGGCCAGCGGTTCGCCGGCATGCTGGTCGCCGGGGTGTTCCTGCGTGAGTTCGTGGCCGACGGAGTGGCCTGGGTGCACATCGACGTTGCCGGGCCGGCCTATAACTCCGGCGGCGCCTGGGGCTACACCGGCAAGGGTGGCACTGGGGTGCCGACTCGCACCATGTTCGCGGTGCTGGAAGACATCGCCGCGAACGGCTGACCCACGGTCGGCCGTCAGGCTTGGACTTCCGCGTCTGGCGCGCTCTGCGGCGTCGGCGCCGGGCGGTGCAGGCTTTCCACGCCCTGTTGAAACGACAGCGCCGCACTTTGCACCAGCATCAACCCGGCGAACACGACAACCCAGCACCAGGCTTCCGACGAATCCAGGTGCGATGCCACATCGGTTTTCGGCAGCGCCGCCATCGAGCGAACGATCGCCGCGATGATGACGACGGTGCTCAGGTACGGAAACGCCGTCCGAATCCGCGCGGCCATGGACCCGATCGGCGATTCGCTACGCCGGCGCCCGCGCCCGAGGAACCATCCGGTCGCACAGGCGATCGCGATGCCCGCCGTGATGGGCACAGACAGCCGGTTGGCGTCGTCCCACAGCGGCTGCAACGGCCGATGCGCCTGCTGGTCACCCAGCGAGAGCGCCAGGTCGGTCAGCGTCGCCTCCACGAAGAACACCGCGATCGGCGGGACCAGGACCGCCACAATGAACACGCAGTGTCTGATCAGCGTTCCGGCGCTGCCCGACACGAACTGCACGACCGCGTACAGCAGAATGTAGAGCGAGGCCACAAACGATATGCCGCCCAACAGTTCAGCGGACGTGGCACGGCCGCTGGCCACCGCACAACCCTGTTCACCGGCCAGCAGACTGTATTGCACCGCGGTCAGGAACAGCCCGAGAAATGCGTTCATCAGCGCGACCCCGGTGAGGGTCTCGTGCTCGACCTCGCGAGGGTCCGGCGAATGACCATCGCTACGACGCCGGTACGCGCGATCAAGCACCAGGTTGATGACGACGAACGCGAAACCGGCCAGCAAACCGGCTAGTTGGGCGTAGTTACGGGCCACGATGGATACGTCGAAGCCGGTCCACAGCTCACAGGTTGCGGCGATCTGCTCAGCGGGCACCCGCGAGATAGTAGTGACGCTTCAGCGGCCGCAGTAGTGCTTTGGCGGACTGCGTTTCGTGCACTACCGCACGGCGCCGGGCGCCGTGCGACCGCCACCTCAGTGTGTGCCCGCGGCACCGCAATGACAGGATGGTTTTCGACAGTCCACCTGGGCACCGCCCTCGCCGCACCACTGACGTGGTATCCAGGAAACGACGTGCAGCGACCGATCGAGCGAGGAGTCAACAACGATGGCCTTCTCAGTCCAGATGCCCGCCCTCGGTGAGAGCGTCACCGAGGGAACGGTGACCCGCTGGCTCAAGCAGGAAGGCGACACCGTCGAGGTTGACGAGCCGCTCCTGGAGGTCTCCACCGACAAGGTCGACACCGAGATCCCGTCACCGGTAGCGGGTGTGCTGACCAAGATCATCGCCGGCGAGGACACCACGGTCGAGGTCGGCGGTGAGCTGGCGTTGATCGGTGAGGCCGGGGACAGCGCCGCGGCGCCGGCGGCCCCCGCGGCACCGGCAGCCGAGCCCGCACCTGCGCCGGCTGAGCCGGCTCCCGCTGCCGAGGCACCGGCCGAGCCGGCCGCCGCTGCTCCCCCGCCCGCCGCCCCGGAGGCACCCGCCGGAGACGGCACCCCGGTGCTCATGCCCGAGCTGGGTGAGTCGGTCACCGAAGGCACCGTGACGCGCTGGCTCAAGCAGGTCGGTGACACCGTCGAGGTCGACGAGCCGCTGGTGGAGGTCTCCACCGACAAGGTCGACACCGAGATTCCGTCACCGGTGGCCGGCACCCTGCTGTCGATCACCGCCGGCGAGGACACCACTGTCGAGGTCGGCGGTGAATTGGCCCGAATCGGCTCCGGTGCCCCGGCGGCCCCCGCCGCCGCGCCGGCTCCCACGCCCGCTCCCACCGCTCCCGCCCCTGCACCGGCGGCTCCCGCTCCTGCACCCGAGCCTGCTCCCCCGGCGCCGGCTCCGCAGGCCCGACCGGAACCCACCCCCGCGCCGGCACCCGCGGCCGCACCCCCACCGGCGCAGCCCGCCGCGGCCGAGGCCCCGGCCGGCGACGCCGCACGATATGTGACCCCGCTGGTGCGCAAGCTGGCCGCCGACAACAACGTCGATCTGAACCAGGTGACCGGCACCGGAGTCGGCGGGCGGATCCGCAAGCAGGACGTGCTGGCCTTCGCGGCGAAGCAGGCCGAGCCGCAGCAGGCGCCGGCGGCACCGGCCGCCCAGCGCCCGGCCGCTCCGGCACCCGCCTCGGCGCTGGCACACCTGCGTGGCACCACCGCCAAAGCCAGCCGGATCCGTCAGATCACCGCCAAGAAAACCCGCGAATCCCTGCAGGCCACCGCGCAGCTGACCCAGGTCCACGAGGTGGACATGACCAAGATCGTGGCGCTGCGGGCCAGGGCGAAGGCGGACTTCGCCGAACGCGAGGGCGTCAACCTGACCTACCTTCCGTTCATCGCCCGCGCGGTGATCGACGCCCTCAAGGCGCACCCCAACGTCAACGCCAGCTACAACGAGGACGCCGGCGAGATCACCTACCACGACGCCGAGCACCTCGGCTTCGCCGTGGACACCGAGCAGGGTCTGCTGTCCCCGGTCGTCCACAACGCCGGTGATCTGTCCCTGGCCGGACTTGCCCGCGCCATCGCCGACATCGCGGCCCGGGCGCGCTCGGGTGACCTCAAACCGGACGAGCTGTCCGGGGGTACCTTCACGATCACCAACATCGGCAGCCAGGGCGCACTGTTCGACACCCCGATTCTGGTTCCGCCGCAGGCCGCCATGCTCGGCACCGGAGCCATCGTCAAACGGCCGCGGGTCGTCATCGACGAAGCCGGCAACGAGTCGGTGGGGGTGCGTTCGGTCTGCTACCTGCCGCTGACCTACGACCACCGTTTGATCGACGGCGCGGACGCCGGGAGGTTCGTGACCACGATCAAGAACCGGCTCGAAGAGGGTGCGTTCGAGGCAGACCTGGGTCTGTAACGGCGCCGGGGGCTTTTCCGAAGAGCTGCAAGAGGATTCAGCTGTGAGCAACCCCATCGTCGCGATCGCCGGGTCATCCGGGCTGATCGGCTCGGCTCTGGTCTCGGCGTTGCGTGCCGACGATCACCAGGTGCTGCGGATTGTGCGGCGGGCACCGGCCAACGCCGGCGAGCTGCAGTGGGACCCCGAGGCCGGTGACATCGACGTCGGCGCACTGGCCGGAGTCGACGCCGTGGTCAATCTGTGCGGCGTCGGCGTGGGTGACCGCCGCTGGTCGGGGGCGTTCAAGCAGAGCCTGCGCGACAGCCGGATCACCCCCACCGAGGTGCTGTCGGCCGCGGTGGCCGAGGCCGGCGTACCGGTGCTGGTCAATGCGAGCGGGGTCGGCTATTACGGTGATACGGGCAACCGCATCGTCGACGAATCCGGTTCGGCGGGAACGGGGTTCCTGGCTCAGCTCGCCGAGGACTGGGAAGCGGCAACGGCGTCCGCCCAAGCTTCGGGCGCCCGCGTGGTGTTGGCCCGCACCGGCATCGTGCTGTCGCGTTCCGGCGGCGCCTTGGGCCGGTTGCGACCGCTGTTCTCCCTGGGACTCGGCGCCCGGATCGGCAACGGCCGGCAGTACATGTCGTGGATCAGCATGGAGGACGAGGTGCGGGCGCTGGCGTTCGCGATCTCGCATGACACGCTGTCCGGCCCGGTGAATCTGACCGGGCCGGCGCCGGTGACCAATGCCGAGTTCACCGCCGCACTGGGACGCGCGGTCGGCCGCCCGACCCCGATGCTGTTACCCGCTTTCGCGGTCCGTGCCGGGCTCGGCGAATTCGCCGAAAGCCTCCTCACCGGACAGCGAGCCATTCCCGCCGTGTTGGAGCAGGCCGGTTTCCGGTTTGCCCACCACACCGTGGGCGAGGCCCTGACCTACGCCACCTCCCGGCCGACCCCGCTGTAGACACACCGCGCCGAGTAGCCTGCGAACATGGCCTCCATCCGCTCCAGCGCCGCACCGATCGAGGTGCGCCAGCTGGGCACCGTCGACTATGGCGCGGCCTGGCAACTGCAACGCGAGCTGGCCGAGGCCAGGTCGGCCGGCGGCCCGGACACGCTGCTGCTGCTGGAGCACCCGCCGGTCTATACCGCCGGGCGCCGCACCGAGCCGCAAGAGCGCCCGATGGACGGCACCCCGGTGGTCGACACCGACCGCGGCGGCAAGATCACCTGGCACGGCCCGGGCCAGCTCGTGGGCTATCCGGTGATCGGCCTCGCCGAACCATTGGATGTGGTGAATTACGTTCGACGCCTTGAGGAATCGTTGATCGAGGTGTGTAACACTTTGGGCCTCAACACGGTTCGAGTGGACGGCCGATCCGGGGTGTGGCTGCCGCCGGGAGGTGGCCGGCCCGCTCGCAAGGTCGCCGCGATCGGTGTCCGGGTGGCCCGCGCCACCACGTTGCACGGATTCGCGCTCAATTGTGATTGTGATCTCAATGCGTTCAGCTCGATTGTGCCGTGCGGGATCACCGACGCGGGAGTGACGTCGCTGTCGGCGGAGCTGGGCTTCGTGACCGGCGTCGAGGACGTGCGGCAGGCGGTGGCCAGCGCAGTCGTCGACGCTCTCGACGGCGTGCTGCCGGTGCGCGAGCATTCCGCTCCACGCGTAACATCGACCAGGTGAGCGCCGCCCCGGAAGGCCGTAGGTTAAGCCGTGCCGAAGCACGCAACGCCGAGACTCCGATCGAACGCAAACCCCCGTGGATCAAGACCCGCGCCCGGATGGGGCCGAGCTACACCCAGCTCAAGGTTTTGGTGAAGCAGGAAAAGCTCCACACGGTGTGCGAGGAAGCGGGCTGTCCCAACATCTACGAGTGTTGGGAAGACCGGGAGGCCACCTTCCTGATCGGCGGAGAGGTCTGCACCCGCAACTGCTCGTTCTGTCTCATCAAGTCGGGTAAGCCTCCCGAGCTGGACCGCGACGAACCACGCCGGGTAGCCGAGAGCGTGCAGTCGATGGGCCTGCGGTATTCGACGGTCACCGGTGTCGCCCGCGACGATCTGCCCGATCAGGGATCCTGGCTCTACGCCGAGACGGTGCGTGCCATCAAGGACCTCAACCCGTCGACCGGCGTCGAACTGTTGATCCCCGACTTCGGCGGACGGCCCGACCTGTTGGGCGAAGTGTTTGAGTCTCGCCCGGAAGTGCTGGCGCACAACGTTGAAACCGTGCCGCGTATCTTCAAGTTGATCCGGCCCGGATTCAGCTACGAACGCAGCCTGAACGTGCTGACCCAGGCCCGTGACGCGGGGTTGGTGGCCAAGAGCAACCTCATCCTGGGCATGGGCGAGACCCCCGAAGAGATCCGGGCGGCCCTGTCCGACTTGTACGACGCCGGCGCCGAACTGGTCACCATCACCCAGTACCTGCGCCCCACCGAGCGACACCACCCGATCCACCGATGGGTCAAGCCCGAGGAGTTCGTCGAGCACGCCCGCTACGCCGAGCAGCTGGGCTTCGCCGGAGTGATGTCCGGGCCGCTGGTGCGCTCGTCGTATCGAGCCGGACGCCTCTATCAGCAGGCGCTGGAAAACCGGTCACGCCGCGAGCAGTCCCCCGCCGCCGCCCACGGCTGAGGCCCCGGGTGGCGGCCAGTCCGGCTGCGTATCCTTGGTAGCTATGCCCAGACCGCGCAATACCGCCGAGAACAAGGCTGCCCGGGCGGAGGCCAAAGCCGCCCGCAAGGCCGCCAGCAGGCAGCGCCGCACCCAGCTGTGGCAAGCCTTCCAGCTGCAGCGCAAAGAGGACACGCGGCTGGTGCCCTACATGGTCGGCGCCTTCGTGCTGGTCGCCGGGGTGACCACGGCACTGGCACTCAACGGCGGCACGTTCGCCAAGGTGACGACGATCCCACTCGGCCTGGTGTTGGGCGCCTTGGTGGCATTCATCATCTTCGGCCGGCGCGCTCAGCGGTCGGTCTACCGCAAAGCCGAGGGGCAGGCCGGCGCTGCGGCCTGGGCGTTGGACAACCTGCGTGGCAAGTGGCGGGTGACCCCGGGGGTCTCCGCTACCGGCCAGCTCGATGCCGTGCACCGGGTGATCGGGCGACCGGGCATCATCTTCGTCGCCGAGGGTTCCCCCGCTCGGCTCAAGCCACTGCTCGCCCAGGAGAAGAAGCGCACCGCCCGGCTGGTCGGTGAGGTACCGATCTACGACGTGGTGGTGGGCACCGGCGACGGTGAGGTTCCGCTGGCCAAGCTGGAACGTTTCCTGACCAAGCTGCCGGCCAACATCACGACGAAGCAGATGGATTCGCTGGAGTCGAAGCTGGCCGCGCTGGGTTCGCGGACCGGAACCGCGGCCATGCCCAAGGGGCCGCTGCCCGGCGGCGCGAAGGTGCGTGGTGTTCAGCGCGCGGTGCGCCGGCGTTAGCTCACAAACAGCCCGTTGACTCTGCGCTGACGGCGGGGCCTACTCGCATTTTTGCGCCGTACACGCAGACTCAATGCGGCGGCTAAAGACTCAGCGGCTGCGCACCACGGCGGTGGCAGTGGCCCGGTCCTGCAGGCCACGGCCGTCGGCGTCGGCGAACAAGGCCGGCACCACCAGTGCGATCAACAGTCCACGAACCGTGGCGCGACCGACGCCCACGCCCAGGCCGGGGCCGTCCACCGGGACCACCCGGAGCCCGCAGGCGTACTGGCCCGGCGTGAAGCCGAACAGGCGTACGGCGGCCACCCCGAGCACCAGCCAGATCCCCAGCACCACGGTTGCCAGGTATTCCGCGGTCACCACGCCGGCTGCCACTGCCAGGCCGGCCAGCCCGTAGCTCACCATCCAGTCGAGGGCCAGGGCCGCCACCCGGCGCCCCATCGGCGCCAGGGAACCCGGGCCGCTGGATGGCAAACCCAGGCCCCGCCCCGGGGCGTTGTCGGGACGGCTGGGTCCGGCAGATTCCGGCCCGGACAGCCACGAGGAGAACGTGCGGCTCATGGCCCCTACGATAGGCGGGCGGCGAATCCGACCCGGCGTCGACGGGTCCGGCCGCGGTTGCGTAACGTCAGCACCGGCAACCTCAGCGTCCGACCGGGGCTACCAGCGGAGGAGAAAACTTCTGTGACCGACAAGACGGCCGACGACATTCTCAAGCTCGTCGCCGATGAGAACGTGGAGTACGTCGACATCCAGTTCTGCGACTTGCCCGGTCAGATGCAACATCTGTCGATCCCCGCGTCCACGCTGGACGCCAGCGTATTCGAAGACGGGCTGGCCTTCGACGGATCCTCCATCCGCGGTTTCCAGTCCATCCACGAGTCCGACATGATGCTGCTCCCCGACTTCTCCACTGCCCAGATCGATCCGTTCCGGGCCGCCAAGACCCTCAACCTGAACTTCTTCGTCCACGACCCGTTCACGCGCGAGCCCTACTCCCGTGACCCGCGCAACGTGGCCCGCAAAGCCGAGAACTACCTCACCAGCACCGGCATCGCCGACACCGCCTACTTCGGCGCCGAAGCCGAGTTCTACATCTTCGACTCAGTGCGCTTCGACTCCCAGATGAACGGCACCTTCTACGAGGTCGACTCCGATTCGGGCTGGTGGAACACCGGCTCGCCGACCGAGGCCGACGGACGGGCCAATCGCGGATACAAGACCCGCCCCAAGGGCGGCTACTTCCCCGTCGCCCCCAACGACCAGTACGTCGACTTGCGCGACACCATGACCACCAACCTGGCCAATGCCGGCTTCACCTTGGAACGCGGCCACCACGAATGCGGCTCCGGGGGGCAGGCGGAGATCAACTACAAGTTCAACACCCTGCTGCATGCCGCCGACGACGTCATGTTGTTCAAATACATCATCAAGAACACCGCCTGGGCTAACGGCAAGACCGTCACGTTCATGCCCAAGCCCCTGTTCGGCGACAACGGCTCGGGGATGCACGTACACCTGTCGCTGTGGAAGGCCGGTCAGCCACTGTTCTACGACGAGGCCGGCTACGCCGGACTGTCCGACACCGCCCGCCACTGCATCGGCGGGATCCTGCATCACGCGCCGTCGCTGCTGGCGTTCACCAACCCCACCCTCAACTCCTACAAGCGACTGGTGCCGCACTACGAGGCGCCGATCAACCTGGTCTACAGCCAGCGCAACCGCTCGGCCTGCGTGCGCATCCCGATCACCGGCACCAACCCCAAGGCCAAGCGCCTGGAGTTCCGCTGCCCGGACTCGTCCAGCAACCCGTATCTGGCGTTCGCGGCGATGTTGATGGCCGGCATCGACGGCATCAAGAACAAGATCGAGCCGGCCGCCCCGGTCGACAAGGACCTCTACGAGTTGCCACCGGATGAGGCCGCCCACATCCCGCAGGCACCTACCACGCTGGCCGAGGTGATGGACAACCTCGAGGCCGACCACGAATACCTCACCGAGGGCGGCGTATTCACTTCGGACCTCATCGAGAACTGGATCCGCTACAAGCGCGACCACGAAATCACGCCGATCAGCGTTCGCCCGCACCCGTACGAGTTCGCGCTGTACTACGACTGCTGAGCAGGTCGGCCGGCTTGATCGGATGCAGCCCCGATCCGCCGAAATATCGTATTACGATTAACTGATGCTCGCCCTGACGCGCGCGTGGCGGACTGCCATCAGAACAGCGATAGTCACCACGACGCTGGCGTGTGCGCCCGGAGCACATGCCGACCCCGGGCCACCCCCGGGCGCCCCCGTCCCCACCGCCGAGCAGGTGACGGCCATCTTGAACCAACTGACCGACCCGGCGGTCCCCGACGCGGACAAGGCCACGCTGGTCGAAGGCGGGCTCTCGCCGGACGAGATGAGCCAGAACGATCAGGGACTGGCCAAGCTGGACCGGCATCACGCCCTGCCGTTCGCCTTCACCGTCACCGATGTCCAGCCGGCGATCAATAACCTGGCCGGTGTCACCGCAGCCCTCACCGGGCCGCGGCAGCCCGTACCCGTGATACGGCCGCTGGTCCTGGTCGACCACGACGGGACCTGGCAGCTCACCCACGACTCGTATGACCCGACATTGGTCAACATGGTCCGCCACGTCATACACCGGGTCGGGCCGCACCCCAACCCCGGCGGTAACGTCGCCGTCTTCGGCTGGTGACCGAGCTGCGTGAGCGGTCAGCCAGACCGGTGGAGTCAGAACGAGAAGTCGAAGAGGCCCGCCGTGGTCACGGCGTCGTCGAAAAGGCTTCCGATCCACACGATGGGCATGGACGCGATCGCTGCCGGGATCGTCTCAGAGAAGATGACCCCGAGCATCTGAAATTGAGCACTGACAGCGCCCGGGACCGATCCGTCCTCGATCGCGCTCTCGAATGCGTTGGTGGCATTGAGCATTGACTCGCTGGCATCCGCCCACTGCTGGTTGAGCGGCGCCAAGAACAGTTGATCGATCAGCGAGGACATCGAACCAGAATGCGCGAGGATCGCGGACTCTGCCGGCACCAGCCTGTCGTCCACCATGAACACAAACGTGTCCAGGATGCTTGGAATGCGCTGCGCCGACTCGACGGCTGAGAGCAAGGTGCCGGACAGCTCCGAGACATCGATCCCAGTGATGACGCCTTTGGCATCGAGGAAATTCACGCCGGCCATGATCAGCAGATCGGTCGAGTCGGCGCCTCCTCCGGCGGCTGCGACACCGGCAAGCTGATCGGCCGCTCCGGCGTGGGCGCCGCCCAGCCCGACCGTCAGCGCGACCGCTACGGCCCCGCCGATCAAGCCGGCTCCGACTCCAAAACGACGGATATCACCCGACATCTGCATAACCCTCTTCCTCCCCGAACCCCACGTCGCCGGCCGCAGCAGCAAACATGAATATTTCTGAAGAAGAAGCATAGCAAATAGCCAGAAGCCTGGCCTGTCCTGCGCAATTTACCCAGCCCCGGGCTATCGCTGCGAAATCCACCACTCCAAGCCGTGGGCTAAGGGCGGCGCACCAACGCCGGTGAACTGTTCTTCGCCTGCGGTTGCGATCACACGACGCCGCCGACGGCAGACAACGAACCCTCGTCACCACATCCGGCCGACTGGGCCGGACCAACGGAACCACCCCACCCCAAATCAACCATGCCCATCACCGGAGAAGAACTCCTGCGCGGAAACACCGGACCGCCCAACGACGAAGCCGCCTGGCCGGCGAATTACCCGCGCGATTCTGTGTGTTTGCCGGGAGCCGGAGAAAGAACGCTAGCCTGGCTCGTCACGACCGGCCCCTCTTCGAAGCCCGCTTCCCTTGCTGCCGAAACACATTTGCGGACAAGGAATTTGATTCGCCGGATGGCCGCAGCCAGCGGCCAATCGGTGCTGAACCGCGGCCGCGTTGATTCTGCCGCAGACGTTTGCCGGGGCGGCTCCACACGCCAGAAGAGAGGAGCCGGTA
This sequence comes from Mycolicibacter heraklionensis, assembly GCF_019645815.1. Lineage (NCBI taxonomy): Bacteria > Bacillati > Actinomycetota > Actinomycetes > Mycobacteriales > Mycobacteriaceae > Mycobacterium > Mycobacterium heraklionense. The sequence goes on along the minus strand of NZ_CP080997.1, from coordinate 2,000,953 downwards.
ACGGGCGTTACCAAACCTCTCAAACATGTGATTGAACTTAGAAACAGTCCGATGTAATTTATCGCCAGATCAGTGACTTTCCAGCTAAAGGGCTTGTTTTCCACGAAAGGGACGCCCATGACTAACCCCAGGTTGCTGCCGCTGGCCATGGCGCCGCTGCTGATCGCCGGTCCCGCCCTCCCCGCAGGCATTGCGGCCCAAACCCCGAAGACGGTCTCCGCGCAGGTGATCCTGCTCGACACCGAGGGCTGGGGTATGGGTGGCAGCGGCACCCCGATCCCCTCACAAGCACTCATCGCCGCCATCAGCGAGCGCTACATCATGCCGGCCGCGCCGATCTTCCCCGGCCAGCCGGTGTTCCCGGTCGACTCGGTGCATCCCCTCTTCACCCCGGAAGGCCTGTATCCGATGACCGGCGTCAAGTCGCTGGTACTCGACCAGTCCCTGGCGCAGGGCGTCCAGATCCTGGACGCCACCATCAAGGAGCGGCTCGCCTTGGGGCACGACCTCGTGGTGGTGGGCGGATCGCAGAGTTCCACCATCGCTTCGCTGGAGATGCGCAACCTGCTGGCACTGCCGGCGGATCAGATCCCGACCTCCGATCAGCTGTCGTTCGTCCTGCTGGTCGACCCCAGCAATCCCAACGGTGGCCTGCTGTCACGCTTCGGCGACCCGGGCCTGCCGCCGCTGAGCTTCCCCAGCATGGGCGTCACCTTCAGCGGGGCGACCCCGTCGGACACCCCGTGGGACACCGCCATCTACAACATGGAGTACGACGGCTTCTCGGACTTCCCGCGTTACCCGCTGAACTTCCTGGCCGATCTCAACGCCGTCTTGGGCATCGCATTCGTGCACGGCACCATCCCCGACCTCTCCGACGAGCAGATCGCCCAATCCGTCCTGCTGCCGGTGTCGGAAGGCTATGCCGGCCACACCGACTACTTCATGATTCCCACCGAGAACCTGCCGCTGCTGGAGTTGCTGCGAGCCGTTCCCATCCTGGGCGATCCGCTGGCAGATCTGATGCAGCCGGCGCTGCGGGTGCTGATCAACCTGGGCTACGGCAATATCGAAAATGGTTGGGACCCGGGGCCGGCTAACCTGTCCACCCCGTTCGGGTTGTTCCCGAACGTCGATCTGGGTGACGTCCTCACGGCGCTGGGCAACGGTGTTCAGCAGGGCTGGCAGGACTTCCTCAACGATCTGGGCTCGCTGCCGAGTCTGCCCGACGCCCTGGCCAACAGCGCGGCGGTGTTAAGCGACTTCACCGACGGGGTGAACGCGTTCTCCGCCGATCTGTCCACCCTCTACTCGACCCTGCTGCCGATCACCGACCTGGTCAACGCCCTGTTCACCACCCTGCCGGCATACGACGTCAGTCTGTTCGCACAGGAGCTGGCCTCCGGTGACCTGCTCAATGCCGTCATGATGCCGATCGCGGCCGACATGGGACTGGCCACCGCGGGCATCGGAATCGGCGCGCTGAGCGTGCTGTCGGCCCTGATCTCGCTGTAACGGGTGGCGGCCGCCGTCACTCGAGCCCGTCGCGGGCCCAGGACGGCGTGATGAAGACCCCGTCGGCCTCCACGGTGACCCCGTTGGCGTCGGAGATATGTCCGCGGGCGTACGTCTTGACGCCGTCCTTGCGGTAGATCGAGGCTTCGGCGCGCAACGGCCCCAACGGTGTTCCGCGCAGGTACTTCACCGTGATCGTGCCGGTGTAGCGCGGCTTAGTCAGGCCGTCGCTGGCCGCCTCGCCGAGCACATGGTCGAGCACCAGGGCACTGACGCCGCCGTGGACCAGCGACGGCGGGCCCTCGTAGGCCGCGCCCAGATAGAAGTCACTCCAGCAGTGCCCGGTCTCCCCGTGCTGGATCACCAGCGGCGGTGCGATCGGGTTACGCAGACCCACCACGGCGTTACCCCACGCCAGCGGCCGCCCGTCGACGACATAGCGCAGTCCCGGTGAGTCGCTGAGGGTCCCGGCACGAAGCCGCTCGGTCAGCTGCTGTATCTGAGCGGTCACCTCGCGGGCCGTGGGGTCGTCGGCCTGGGTGCGGATGGAGGCGTCGATCAGGTCGCGGACCGCTTGGGCCAACGGTCCGTACCGCTCCAACAGCTGCCCGCTCTCGTCGCCGCTGATCGTCGGCACGTTCGAGTGAGCCCTGAAATCCACCACCGAGGTCCTCCTTCAGTCTCCGAATACCTTGCGCACCACAACCTTCGCGCGCCGCGTCACCCGGAGGTAGTTGTCCAGGAACTCACCGCCGTCGCCGCCGGGCCAGCCGGCGGCCACCGCAACCGCGTTGAGCGCGCGGCCCGGCCCGGGCAGTTGGTCGGTGGGTTTGCCACGAACCAGCACCAATGCGTTGCGGGCACGGGTTGCGATCAGCCAGGCCTGCCGAAGCCGGTCCACATCGTCTTCCTCGAGCAGCCCGGCAGCGGCGATGGCGTCCAGGGTTTCCAGCGTAGAGGTGTTGTGCAACGCCGGTACACGGTGGGCGTGGCGCAACTGCAGCAGCTGCACGGTCCACTCGACGTCGGCCAGGCCACCTCGGCCCAGTTTGGTGTGCGTGTTGGGGTCGGCCCCGCGCGGCAGCCGCTCGGCGTCGACGCGCGCCTTCACTCGGCGAATCTCCCGCACCGCGTCGGCGGACACCCCACCGGGCGGATAACGGGTGGCGTCGACCATCCGCAGGAACCGGTTGCCCAGGTCCGGATCACCGGCGACGCAGTGCGCCCGCAGCAGTGCCTGGATCTCCCACGGCTGCGCCCACTGGTCGTAGTAGGCCGCGTAGGAGGCCAACGTGCGCACCGGCGGGCCGTTGCGGCCCTCGGGACGCAGGTTGATGTCGACCTGCAGTGGCGGGTCGACGCTGGCGGTGCCCAACAGCGCCCGGACCTGCTCGGCGATCGAGGTCGCCCAACGCACCGCGTCGCCGTCGCTCACCCCCGCCGCCTTCTCATTGGCCTCGCACACGAACATGACATCGGCATCCGAGCCGTAGCCGAGTTCGCGCCCGCCGAGCCGGCCCATGCCGATCACCGCGATCCGCGCCGGCGCGGACTCCGCGTCTGCGTCGGGCGAGCCGGGGAGATTGACCCGGATGATCGCGTCCAGGGCGGCCTGCAACACCGCCACCCACACCGCGGTCAGGGCCCGGCAGACATCGATGACGTCGAGCATGCCCAGCAGGTCCGCCGAGGCAATGCGGGCCAGCTCGTGGCGCCGCAGGCTGCGGGCCGAGGCGATCGCGCGGACCGGGTCGGGATAGCGGCCCGCCGACGCGATCAGCGCCCGCGACACCGCGTCCGAATCGGTGTCGAGCAGCTTCGGCCCCGTCGGGCCGTCGCCATAGGCCTGGATGACGTCGGGTGAGCGCATCAGCAGTTCCGGGATGTAGGCCGAAGTGCCCAGCACCCGCATCAGCCGCTTGGCCACGGCGCTGCTGTCGCGCAGGGTGCTCAGATACCAGCGCTGCTGGGCCATCGCCTCGCTGAGCCGCCGGTAGGCCAGCAGGCCCGCGTCGGGATTGGGTGTGTCCGAGAGCCAGTACAGCAACGTGGGCAGCAGCACCGCCTGCACCCGGCCCCGGCGACCACTCTGATTGGTCAGCGCGCCCAGATGCGTCAGGGCATTGTGCGGCGCCTCGTAACCGAGTGCCGCCAGCTGACGTTCCGCGGCACCGCGCGTCAGCCCCCCGACCAGCTCCAGACCCTCCGGGCTGACCGCCTCCAGCAGCGGCTGATAGAAGAGCTTGGCGTGCAGCCGCGACACCCGCCTGTTCTGGGCCTTGAGCTCTTCGCGAAGTACGCCCAGGGCGTCATGCCGGCCGTCCGGACGGACATGGGCGGCGCGGGCCAGCCAGCGCAGTGCCTCGTCGTCGTCGAGCGGCGGGAGCATATGGGTGCGCTTGAGCCGCTGCAGCTGCAACCGGTGTTCCAACAGTCGCAGGAACTCGTAGGAGGCGGTCAAGTTGGCCGAATCATCGCGGCCGATGTAGCCACCGGCACCCAAGGCCGCCAGCGCATCGACCGTGGATGCCACATGCAACGACTCGTCGCTGCGGCCGTGCACCAGCTGCAGCAGCTGCACGGCGAACTCCACGTCACGCAATCCCCCGGATCCCAGCTTGAGCTCGCGGGACCGGATCTCGGCGGGCACCAGCTGCTCCACCCGGCGCCGCATCGCCTGCACGTCGGTGACGAAATCCTCACGCTCGCAGGCGGTCCAGACCATCGGCAGCAACGCGTCGATGTAGGCCCGGCCCAAGTCGGCGTCGCCGGCTGCCGCGCGCGCCTTGAGCAGCGCCTGAAACTCCCAGGTCTTGGCCCACCGCTGGTAGTAGACGATGTGCGATTCCAGGGTTCGCACCAGCGCGCCGTGCCGGCCCTCCGGCCGCAAGCCGGCATCCACCTCGAAGAACGCCTCGCCGGCCACCCGCATCAGCTCACCGGCCACCCGGGTGCTCACCGCACCGGCATCTTCGGCGACGAAGATGACATCGACGTCGCTGACGTAATTCAGTTCCCGCGCACCGCATTTGCCCATGGCGATCACGGCCAGTCGGGGTACGGTGGCACCGGCGTCGGCGCCGCAGACGTGCAGCTCGGCCACTCGCAGCGCGGCCGCCAGCGCAGCGTCGGCCAGGTCGGCCAGATGCTCGCCGACCGCCACGAAGGGCAGCACCGGCAGGTTCTCGACGGTGGGCGCCAGGTCTATCGACGCCAACACCAGCAGCCGGTCGCGGTACAGCGACCGCAGCCGCTCGACGTAGGCGCCGTCTGCGGTGGCGGCCACGCAGTCGGTGAACATGGCGCGCAGCTGCGTCGCCGACGGCAGTGTGATCGTGTAGTCGTCGGAGTCGGCTGGGCTGGTCAACAGCTTCCAGGATTCCGGGTGAGTGATCAGGTGATCCCCCAGCGTCAGTGAGGATCCCAGCACCCCGAACAGTCGCCCGCGCAGTCCCCGGTCGGCCATGAGCGCTGCGCTCAGTTCATCCCAGTCGATGCCCGGCGCTTCGGACAGCCGCACCAGGGTGCGCAGCGCGACGTCGGCGTCGGGAGCGCGGGACAGCGCCCAGAGCACGTCGACGTGCGGTTGGGTGTACGCGCTGTACCAGCCCAGGGCGGTCAGGTCTGCTGCGGCATACCGGTCGACCAGGCCCAGGCGCCCGACGCTGGGCAGCTTGCGGCGCTGAGCTCCGGGATAAGCCACGACCGTCGGGGGCTTTACAGCGCCAGGTAGTTCTGCAGCTCGTAGGGGGTCACGTGGCTGCGGTAGTTCGCCCACTCCTGGCGCTTGTTACGCAGGAAGAAGTCGAAGACCTGCTCCCCCAACGCTTCCGCGACCAGCTCGGAGTTCTCCATCTCGCTCAGCGCGCGCTCCAGGGTGCCGGGCAGTTCGCGGTAGCCCATCGCCCGGCGCTCCTCGGGAGTCAGCGCCCAGACGTTGTCCTCGGCCTCCGGGCCGAGCTCGTAACCCTGCTCCACCCCGCGCAGCCCGGCGGCCAGCAGCACCGCGAACGCAAGGTAAGGGTTGCACGCCGAATCCGGGCTGCGCACCTCGATGCGCCGCGACGACGTCTTGTGCGGGCTGTACATCGGCACGCGCACCAGCGCCGAGCGGTTGGAGGCGCCCCAGGACGCCGCGGTGGGTGCTTCCCCGCCGTGGATCAGCCGCTTGTAGGAGTTGACCCACTGGTTGGTGACGGCGCTGATCTCGTTGGCGTGCTCGAGAATCCCGGCGATGAACGACTTCGCGGTGGCCGACAGCTGCAGCGGGTCGTCCGGGCTGTGGAAGGCGTTGACTTCGCCCTCGAACAGGCTCATGTGGGTGTGCATGGCCGAACCGGCGTGCTCGCGGAACGGCTTGGGCATGAACGACGCCCGGACGCCTTCCTTGAGCGCGATCTCTTTGATCAGGTAGCGGAACGTCATCACGTTGTCGGCCATCGACAGCGCGTCGGCGTAGCGCAGGTCGATCTCCTGCTGGCCCGGGGCGTTCTCGTGGTGGCTGTACTCCACCGAGATGCCCATCGATTCCAGCGCGTCGATCGCGTGCCGGCGGAAGTTGGCGGCCGAACCGTGGATCGACTGGTCGAAGTAGCCCGCGTCATCGGCCGGAACCGGGGTGCTGCCGTCATAGGGGCCGGGTTCCAGCAGGAAGAACTCGATCTCGGGGTGCACGTAGCAGGCGAAGCCCAGTTCCCCCGCCTTGGCCAGCTGCCGGCGCAACACGTGCCGCGACGACGCCCAGGCCGGAGATCCGTCCGGCATGGTGATGTCGCAGAACATCCGCGCCGAGTACTGCCGGCCGGAGTCCGACGTCCAGGGCAACAGCTGGAAGGTGGACGGGTCGGGATGGGCGACCATGTCGGATTCGAAGACCCGGGCGAAGCCCTCTATTGCCGAGCCGTCGAAGCCGACACCCTCGTCGAATGCGCCCTCGAGCTCGGCCGGGGCGATCGCGACTGATTTCAGATAACCGAGTACATCGGTGAACCAAAGCCGGACGAAACGGATGTCGCGTTCCTCCAGCGTGCGGAGCACAAACTCCTTCTGACGGTCCATACCGCGAAGCGTATCAGCGCTCAGCACTTCGCATCGGTTGGCGGCAACGTGCCGTCGACCAGGTATCGCGCGGCGAATCGGTCCACGCATTCGTTGCCCTGGAATACCACCGTGTGCTGGGTTCCGTTGAACGTCAGCAGGCCGCCGCCCAGCTGCTTGGCCAAGTCCACACCGGCCTGATACGGGGTCGCCGGGTCGCGGGTGGTGGAGACCACCATCGTCGGCGGCAGGTCCGGCACCGAGATGGTGTGCGGCTGCGTCGTCGGGGGGACCGGCCAGAAGGCGCAGGTGCCCAGCGGGGCGTCGCCGGTGAACTTGCCGTAGCTCATGAACGGCGCCACCTCACGCGAACGCCGGTCTTCCTCGATCACCTTGGCGCGGTCGGTGACCGGCGGCTGATCGACGCAGTTGACCGCGACCCGGGCATCGGTGGCGTTGGTGTAGTGGCCGTTGGCGTCCCGGCGCATGTACAGGTCGGCGAGGCTCAGCATGATGTCGCCGCGGCCGTCCACCAGATCGGACAGGCCGTCGTTGAGATGCGTCCAGAACGTCGGCGAGTACAGCGCCATGATGGTGCCGACGATCGCGTCGCTGTAGCTCAGCCCGCGCGGGTCCTTGGTCTTGGCGGGCTTGTCCACCAGCGGGTCGACCAGGCTGTGGTAGACGTCGACGGCTTTGGCCGGGTCGGTGCCCAACGGGCAGTCGGCGTCTTTCGCGCAGTCCGCCGCGAAGTCGTCGAACGCACCCTGGAAGGCCTGCGCCTGCCGCAGGTCCTCTTCGACCGGGTCGGCATTCGGGTCCACCGCGCCGTCCAGGATCATCGCGCGCACGTTCTGCGGGTAGGCCTCGGCGTAGGCCGAGCCGATCCGGGTGCCGTAGGAGTAGCCGAGGTAGGTCAGCTTGTCGTCGCCCAGCCCGGCCCGGATCGCGTCCAGGTCGCGGGCGACGTTGACGGTGCCGACGTTGGCCAGGAACTCCTTGCCGCTCTTGTCCAGGCAGCGCGCGACGTACTCCTTGGTCTCGTTCTCGATGCGCTCCACGCCCTCGGGGCTGTAGTCGACCTGGTTCAGGGCACGCAGCCGGTCGTTCTCCTTGTCGGAGTTGCACCAGACCGCGGGCCGTGACGAGGCCACCCCGCGCGGGTCGAACCCGACCAGGTCAAAACGCTCCCGGACCTGACGGGGCAGCGAGCTGACCAACCCCACCGCGGTTTCGATCCCGGACTCCCCCGGGCCGCCGGGGTTGATCACCAACGAGCCGATCTTGTCCTTGGTGGCCGGGAACCGGATCATGGCCAGCCGGGCCACGGCGCCCTGCGGCTTGGAGTAGTCGACCGGAACCCCGATGAATCCGCACTGGGCGTCGGCGGGCACCTTGATATTGGTGTCGGCGGTGAACCGGCACTTGTCCCATTGGACCGGCTGCCCGACCCGCGGCACCGCCAGCACCGCGTGGCCCGGCGTCATCCGGGTGCAGCTGCCGACGGTCAGTGCCACCATCGCGATCGCGAGGCAGGTCAGGGCGGTGCGCGTCATCCTGTCGCGGCGCGTCGGCGAGCTCATGACACCACATGCTGCCATGCACGCCCGCGCAAGCCCGGTCACCCGGTGCGCTGCGCGCGTGGCGGTGTGAGGAAATCCACTCCACCTGGTGGTTCAGCTGCGCCGCGGCAGGTGGCACACTGGGCATGTCAGACGACCCGGGGACCCGAGTGACGGGCTTCGAGGATCGACCCGAACAATTCGAGGGACAACGATGTCTGAGCACGTTTATGGCGCTTCACCTGACCCTGTCCGCATTGCACCGCAGACCCGCGTCCATCATCTGCAGCAGATGAAGAACGAGGGCCGCAAGTGGGGGATGCTGACGGCCTACGACTACTCCTCCGCCCGCATCTTCGACGACGCCGGCATCCCGGTGCTGCTGGTCGGCGACTCGGCGGCCAACGTGGTCTACGGCTATGACAGCACGGTTCCGATCACGATCGACGAGCTGATCCCGCTGGTGCGCGCGGTGGTGCGCGGCGCCCCGCACGCGCTGGTGGTCGCCGATCTTCCGTTCGGCTCCTACGAGGGTGGGCCGGCGGCGGCGCTGGCCACCGCCACCCGGTTCATGAAGGAGGGCGGCGCGCACGCGGTCAAGCTGGAGGGCGGCGAGCGGGTGGCCGACCAGATCGCGACGTTGTCCGCGGCCGGCATCCCGGTGATGGCGCACATCGGGTTCACCCCGCAGAGCGTCAACACCTTGGGCGGTTTCCGGGTGCAGGGGCGCGGTGACGCCGCCGAGCAGACCGTGCACGACGCGATCGCGGTGGCCGAGGCGGGTGCGTTCGCGGTGGTGATGGAGATGGTGCCGGCCGAGTTGGCCACCCAGATCACCGGAAAGCTGACCATTCCCACCGTCGGGATCGGCGCTGGGCCCAACTGCGACGCCCAAGTTCTGGTGTGGCAGGACATGGCCGGAATGACTACCGGCAAGACCGCCCGATTCGTCAAGCGCTTCGGCGCCGTGGGCGCTGAATTGCGCCGCGCCGCAGAGCAATACGCCCAAGAGGTGGCGGCGGGAACCTTCCCGGCGGAAGAGCACTGCTTCTAGAACGCCATGTCCGGGCGGTCCGGATGTGACAGGCTGGACGCCGTGTCTGCAACCGACCCGAGCACCTCTCGGTTCCGCGAGGTGGAACGCAAGTTCGACGTTGACGCATCGGCCATCTCACCGTCCTTCGACGGCATCGCCGGGGTCGCCCGAGTTGAGCAGTTGCCGGCACAGGCACTTGCGGCCGTGTACTTCGACACACCCGGTCACGACCTGGCGGCCCGGCGAGTCACGTTGCGCCGGCGCACCGGCGGTCCCGACGCCGGCTGGCACCTGAAACTTCCGGCCGGGACGGACACCCGCACCGAGGTACGCGCACCCCTGGGCCCGGAGATTCCGGACGACCTGCTCGACGTGGTGAGGGCGATCGTCAGGGATCGGCCGCTGGCCCCCGTGGCACAAATCCGTACCGCCCGCAGTGTGGTGGTGCTGCGCGACGATCACGATGAGGTGTTAGCCGAGTTCTGCGACGATCAGGTCACCGCGTCGGCCGACGGCGATACCGAACAGTGCTGGCGGGAATGGGAAGTGGAACTGGGCGGCGGGGACCTCGAGCTGCTGGACCGGCTGAGCAACCGGCTGCACGACACCGGCGCCAAGCCGGCCGGCTACGGCTCCAAACTGGCCAGGGTGCTCGGCGCGCCGCCGGTGGCCGCGCACCCGACCGATCGCCTGCATCGAGCGCTGGCCGAGCAGATCGAGCAACTGCTCGTCTGGGATCGCGCGGTGCGCGCCGACGCCGACGACGCGATTCATCAGATGCGGGTGACGATCCGACGGATCCGCAGCCTGTTGCACGGCGAGGAGGCTGCCCATGCCCCGCTACTCGACGAACTGCAGGAACTGGGTGCGGTACTGGGTGTCGCCCGCGACGCCGAGGTGCTGGCCCAGCGCTATCAGCAGGCGCTCGACGAGCTGACGCCAGAGCTGGTCCGCGGGCCGGTGGGCGAACGGCTGGTCGCCGGTTCGCTGCGCCGCTATCAGACGGGACGACGCCGCAGCCTGGCCGCGATGCGCTCCCCCCGGTACTTCCGGCTGCTCGACGGCCTCGACGATCTGGTGAGCGCGCCCGCCGCCGAGCGGTACGCCACCGTGGACATCGCCTACCGCCGGCTGCGCAAGGCGGTGAAGGCCGCCAAGACGGCCGCCGACCGCGACGCGGCACTGCACCGGATCCGCAAGGCCGCCAAGCGACTGCGCTACGCCGCCTCAGCAGCGAACAAGACGAAGATCGCCCAGCGCGCGAAGACGATTCAGACCGTGCTCGGCGACCATCAGGACAGCGTGGTCAGCCGGGCGCATCTGCTTCAACAGGCCGATGCCGCGGCGGCCGCCGGCGAGGACACCTTCACCTACGGCCTGCTGTATGCCCGCGAGGTCGACCTCGCCGCGCGGAGCCGGGCGGCGTTGCGGCCCGCGCTGCGCAAGCTGAACCGGGTGGTTCGGTGAGGCTCGCTACAACCACGGCTGGCGCGGCGCCACGGCCAACAAATCCGAGCCGTGGTAAGGCTCCACAACGCACACAATTGGGAAACAGCACTTCGATCGGATGTCGTGTTGCTCCTAGCCGGAATCGACGTACGGCCATTCATCCTCTGTCAGTCCGCTAAAGGACAACGTCACCCTGGCCCGCCAAACTCCATCGTCGTTGCGCGCCCAAATGCGAACCGGAACGATGAAGTGCTTGCCCGTGGCGTGGCTATCCCAGGCCCGCTTCTTCGTCCTCAAATCGCCGTGTGGCACATAGCCGACAACCAGCCCTTCGACGTGAACTGCGACGGCGATCCCGATCTTTTCATTGCTGTAGGGGTGTTCCGGGTCTGGTATCAGCGCGGCGTTCCGCATGAGGACGCCACCAAACGGCCACCCTGCCCTGCCAAAAATCTCGGCGAACGATTCACGGTGGTTCGACTCGCCAATAACCTCGACATCGCGGAAATCGTCGTCGGGGTACAAATCGTCTTGCTCCACGGCATACGACCACTCGGGTTCCGTCTCACCTGAGAACGACAGGGTTACCCTCGATACCCAAGCTCCATTGTCATTCCGCGACCAGACGCGGGCCAAGACTTCAAGGTTCTTATCGTCGATGGATGCGGCGATAGCGCGCGATTTGGTCGCCTCATCGGCACGCGGAACGTAGCCCACACGCAGGCCCTCGATGTAGACCGCAACCGCGGTGTCGTCAAAGGGGTTTTCCGGCTCAGGAACCAGCGACGCGGTGCGGATGATAACTCCGCCCCCAGGTCGGTCCGCCGTGCAAAAGATCGCCGCAAAGGCCTCGGCGTGATAGGCCTCGCCCGCTACCTCCACATCCGACTGATACTCGCACTGCGGCTCTTTCGCCGGCTCGACTTGCTGCAATTTTCGCAAGATGTCACGCAGACCCATATCCAAATCACCCAGCCTCGTGATTGTGCAGCAAATACACCGGATCGTATGTCAATGTGTCGACGGTCACGTAATTCCCCAGGGGTAGTCGTCACGTAATTCCCCAGGTTGGGAGCTGCTGGTGGTGAGGGTAGCGGGGTTGGCGGTCGGTGTCAGGTGGTGGTGACTCCGGGGCGCTTGCGGGGCCGGTAGGAGGGGCCGTCCATGAGGACTTGGTGGCTGGTGTTGATCAGCCGGTCGAGCAGTGATTCGGCGACGACGGGGTTGGGGAACAGCGGGTACCAATCCTTGGGGGCGCGGTTGCTGGTCAGGATCAGCGGCTTGGCGGCGATGGCGCGGTCGGAGACCAGGTCGTAGAGGTCGTCGCTTTGGGTGGGGGTGTGCTCGCGCATGGCGAAGTCGTCGACGATGAGGACCAGGGGGCGGGTGTATTCGCGCATGCGTTGGCCGATGGTGCGGTCAGCGTGACCGCCGGCGAGGTCGGCGAGCATTCGGGAGCATTTGACGAAGCGGATGTCGCCGCCGCGTCGAGCTACTTGGTGTCCGAGTGCTTGTGCTACATGGGTTTTGCCGACTCCGACGGGTCCGTAGAGGATCACCGATTCGCCGGCGTCGAGCCAGCGCAGTGCGGCCAGATCGCGCAGCATCGCGGCGGGCAACTTGGGGCTGACGGCGAAGTCGAAGTCCTCGAAGGTGTTGGCTTGTTCGAAGCGGGCGCGCCGTATTCGCCGTGCCAGGGCGGCGGTCTCGCGGCGGGCGATTTCGTCTTCGCAGAGCACCTGCAGGAATTCCAGGTGGCCGAGTTTCCCGTCGCGGGTTTGGGCCAGGCGGGCATCGAGGGTGTCGAGCATGCCGGTCAGTTTGAGAGTCTTGAGTGCGGCACGAAGGCTGGGGTCGTGAATGGTCATGACGGTAGTCCTTTGTTGAATCGAGTTGGCGCAGAGCAGGATTAGCGGCTAGTAAGCGTCAGGCGGTACGTTCGGTGTCAAAGGCGGCGGGGCCGCGCAGCAACGCCGGCACTGCCGGGGTGGTAGGCCGCGGCGATTCCTCGCCGTATTCGGTACCGGCGGCCAGGATCCCCTTGACGGTGCGGTAGCCCGGATCGTCGATCGCCAGTGCGCGAGCACACGCCGCGTCCAGGCGGGCGTCACCGTATTTGTCGCGTAGCCGGATGATCCCCTGGATGGCCCTCAGTCGGTGGATGGCGTTGACCGCCGACAGTTCGGCGACGATCGCGACGGCACCAGGTCCGATCTGCTCGGCTTGGGTGCGACACCACGTCACGTTGCGCAGGGTATGGGCGATCTTGTTCGGCGGGTAGTGCTCGTAGTTGGTCGATCGGCCCGACAGATGCAGCACATGGGTCGCCACAACCGCATCGCTGTGGAAGATCTGCACCACATCACCTGCAGTGCGCACCAGCAGTTTCTGGCCCATCAACCGCCACGGTGCTGAGTAGAACGCTTTGCCCGACTTGACATGACAGTCCGGTGCCAGGGTGCCAACCGTGTAGGTCACGGACTCAAATCGACGCTGCGGCAACGGCATCAGTGCATCGCGTTCCACCGCGGTGAACACCGATGCTGGCCTCTGACCGTCCAGGCCGCGGTGCTTGTGGACGCCATAGACGTCGGTGGACCACCGCAGCGCCTCGGCCTGCATCTGCTCCAGGCTGGTGAACTCCCGCCCGGCGAAGAACGAATCCCGAATGTAGGGCATCGGCCGCTCAATGCGAGGCTTGTCTTTAGGCTTTCGTGCCCGCGCGGGGTCGATCAGGGTGCCGTAGAACGCGGCGAGCTCGGCGTAGGCCGGGTTGATCTGTGGGTCATACAGATCCGCCCGCAGCACCCCGGTTTTCAGGTTGTCGCAGACCAACCGCGCTGGAACACCATCAAAGAACTCGAATGCCGCCACGTGCGAGGCGTTCCACGAGTGCTGATCCATCCGCAGCACCGGCTGGACGAACAGGGCCCGTGAGCACGCCAGGATCATCGCGAACGCCCACACCGCCACCCGACGCCCCGCCTCCGGGTCGAACCACATGCCGAGCCTGCCGTAGTCGATCTGGGCTTCACTGCCGGGTTCGACAGCGCCCCGCGGTACAGTGGCCTTGCCTTCGAGGCGTTGTTCAGCGAAAGCTGTTGTGATGTAACGCCGCACCGTCGACTCCGACACATCGACGTGATAGTCGTCGCGTAGCCGTTGGGCGATGGTGGCCACCGTCACTGGCGCCGCAAGCTGATCTTTGATCCACTGATGGTGCACCGCGATCAGCGGCCAGGTCAGTGCCCGTGCGGTCGGGTCGACCAGCTCAGGGAACCACCGCGCGATCCGCGCCCGCCACAGCTCCTCGTCGAACGACCCATCAGGCGCTGGCATCAGCCCCTCGGCCAGCGCCGGGGTCAAATACTTGCGGATCGTCTTGCGGTCGATGCCCAGTGCCTCATGAATCTGCACCTGGGATCGGCCGGCGTTCCAGTGTCGGAACATCTCCACGAAGTCGGTCACGGTCCACGCTCTCCTTGCCACCTCAGGCCCCTTCCAGGCCCCCGGAGCGGGGCACCTGAACGGAGCGAACCTGAGCAGCACCCCAACCCCACCCGACACACCCCGGGGTGGGGAATTACGTGACGGCAGGTGGGGAATTACGTGACGGACAACCCCTCAAACCTGGGGAAATACGTGACCGCTGACAAATGTGCAGACAGCGCAGGCTGAATTTCGCGAAACCAATCGGCGGGCTACCGACCGGCCGTTGGGCGGTGTTGCCGCGTACTCCTGCGTACCGGGACGCCGGCCAGTGCCTTAAGGCGGACGAGCTGGCCTGTAATCCGGATTCTGCTACCAGGGTGTTTGAATCATCAAGCAGCGTTGGCTGTATTGCGAAAGACCAGATCACAGCGTTGACTGCGTTGGCCGAAGCAAGAGCAAGCGAGCTGTGCTGCGGTTTTCAAGACAACTCAGATCTCCATTGAGCCTGTAAGCGGCGACGGTTGACGACACGCTGCCTCAGTCGCATCACCCATCGTTTTCGAGACGCAGGTTTTCACCGATACGGCAACCTGCAGCCGCGCCACTCTCAACTGTTGACGTCTCCGCAGCCCGCTCCGGCTGGTACAGCTGGACAATCATCGGCTCAGCGCTAGGGACCAGCGGTGAGGCGCCGCAGCAGCGTTGCGGGTGAGCTACGACTGAGAGGGCACGGGTTCCGCAGCTGTTGCGGGTGCGGGCTCGGCGGGTTCCTGCGCACCACCGGGTGCCGGTGCGGGTTCCGCGCCAGGCGGAAAGTACGTGCAGGTGTGGTCGATGACCCCTAGTCCGCTGAACGAGTACGGGTTCGTGTGTGTGACGCATTCATCCCGGCCGCCATCGGAGTAGGTGCAGGTATTGGAATGTATGCCAATGAAACCCCCGGTGTACTTGCAGTACACGTGCATTTTGAAGATGCACTCGTCATACGCGTCATAGTCGGGTGCTAATGCGGTGCACGCGCCTTCGGCGTGGACGACCGGTGCCGGTGCTGCGAGGAACAACGTGGCGGGCACGGCGGCGAGTACGCCAACAGCGAGCGTCTTCGTAATACGATTCATCGCAGCTACTTTCGTTGATGAGGTCATGGGCAGAGTGTGCGGTCCGCGATCTCCGCCGCTGTGGTCGGCGAGTACCCCATGTTGAACGGGTTCGTGTGCCACCATGGGCCGTTTCCGTCCGCCTTGTCATGGCAGTATTTGGTCGCGTAGTAGAGAAGTTGGTCATCCGGCACCAGTTGATGCGCGCCAGCGGCGTGATACTGGTCGAGGAAATCCTGTCGAGCATCAGCCATAGCGGTCGGCGCGCCCAGCAACACGGCGGCGGCGAGAACGGTCGTCATCGTCAGAACGGTTTTCACTTCGGGCTTTCAAGGATGTCGGGACACAGTTCGTGTTGCGCCGCTTCGATCATGAGGTCGTCGAGTGATGCCGCCATGAACGGATTTACGCCATTGCGCGGTCCGCCGTTCCAACGAATGTTGTCGCAGACTATGTGCCCGCCCTTGATTGCGCTCGTCGCTGATGACACGTCGTAGTGGTAGTTCCAGCCGTGACTGAACAGGTAGTCCAGGTAGGACTGCTCGTCAGCCACCGCTACCCCAGCTGCGCCGAGCAGCAGCCCCAGCGCCGCGACACTGATTCCGCCTGTACGCACGACCCGACTCATCACGGTCTTCACTGCGCCCCTTGAAGGGTGTCCGGACACAACTCGTGTTGCGCCGCTTCGATCATCATCGGACGTAGATGGCCTGTGTCGTGAGTTGAATTCGGCATCGCTTGATCGGCTGGTATGCCTGCACGGATTCCGTCACAAGTCATACGTCCGATCATTAAGGTTTCGGAGTCGCCCATGCTCCCGAAGTAGCCATATCGATCCGGCAAGCCGTTCGCATGAACGCGATCCAGAAATGACCTCGCATCCGCCTGTGCCACCCCCGCTGTTCCGACCAGCAGCCCCAGTGCCGCGACAACGATTCCTGCCGTCCGCACGATGCGCCCCACCGAGATCGTCACTTCGGACCTTCGAGGGTGTCTGGGCACAGCTCGTGTTGGGCGGTTTCGATCAACTGTTGAGGAACCGTAACGTTGGTCCAGGAATTGAATCCGGCGCGAGGGTCTCCGTCCAGTCTGATGTTGTCGCAGATTTGTCGGCCGATGGCTAAGCGATTCGCAGATGAGGTGTAGTAGTTCCCCGCGCCATTCTCATTGAGTTGGTCCAGGTAGGACCGCTCGTCAGCGGACGCCGCTCCTGCTGTTCCGAGCAGTAGCCCCAACGCCGCGAGACTGACACCGACTGACTGCGCTGTGCACCTCATTACGCTCCTCCGGTTCATATGCGACCCCATATACCATCCAATGTGCTGCAACTCAGCGCAAAACCGTCAGGCGACTGCGCATACGCATTGCCCGCGCAGCGGGAGCCTACTTTTTGAACGCCTCTCAGCGGCCAGTCAAGCGGACCGTCCCAGACATTGCCGGACCGACCGTCATAGTGACACGAAAAAAGTCCGCCGTTCCGATCTCGGCCAAACACGTACTTGCCGTAATTGCTGCACGGCTGACCACGCACGGGGTCGTGGCGCATGCCGGGGACATCCCCCTGCCCAACTTGACTCTGCTGCGCGGGTGGGGGCGTCACAGCTGGGCGTACCTCAGAACAGGCGACATTCCCGGCCATCCCTGGCTCAGCGAGAACGTCCTCGCACGTACCGCACGGAACCGTCGCGATCTTGCCGCCTAGCTGGACCTGGCAAAGTGGTTCTGCTGACGCTAAGGGCGATGGCGACGCCAGGCTCCAACCGGCGCACAAGAAAATTGCCACTACGACTCTGGGGAGCACCGAAGCGCAATGCTGAGGCATCGCTGCATGCTAATCCGGCAAGAGATTGGAGCATAAAGCAAATCCCCGCCACCCCTCCCGGAGAACCACGCAGCTCCTACGTCGCCTGACGAGCCCGGCGCTATCGCGGAGCGCGAAACCAGAAGCCAGAGGGAGGTTGATCTAGTGGCCGTGGGGCAGCGAGGCATGCGCCGTAGGACTCAAAGCGCGCGGTGCATTCGGCCAACCTGCGCCGCCTGTCCGTCGTTTCCGAACCGAGAAGCAGTGCACAGGCTGTTCGCTTGTACTTGATGGGCGATTTCTACACCATCGCTGTATCGAATACCCCTTCAAAACTGTTCTGACCTTCGACATCATTCCGCGGCATCGTCTTCGTCGCCTCGAAAATGATTCGTTTTTCGTTGTACTTAACTAGATGAACCCGGCTCGATACCAAAACATCGGTCATGAGGCAGTTCAGGCGATGAACCGCCTTCACACATCAACGATCGCGGGGAATAGAACTGAAGGTGCCGACCCCGCCGCCGAAGAACTTCAATAGGTCCGATGCCAAGAAGGGCTGCCTCGACCAACTCCACAAACGTCTAGGGCACGGATCTCGCCGAAGGCTACCGCTGGACATGCAGGTAAACAGCTCGGGGCGGACGAGTTGGCCTGTAAGCCGGATTCTGTCCCGCACCGCTTACGCGGTGCGGCGGCGACCATCCATCTGGGCACACCGTCGCCGGGTACCTCAAGCGGCCTACCCGCAGATTCGGGCGAGCAGCCCTCAAACACCTGCGCGACCGCACCGAAATGCGGCCTTCTTGGCCTTGCTTCGGGTGGGGTTTACCAAGCCGTCCCGGTCACCCGGAACACTGGTGCGCTCTTACCGCACCGTTTCACCCTTACCACCTTGCGGTGGCGGTCTGTTTTCTGTGGCACTATCCCGCGAGTCACCTCGGATTGCTGTTAGCAATCACCCTGCTCTGTGAAGTCCGGACTTTCCTCGACCCGCTTTACGCGCGCCGCGGCCGCCCGGCCAACTCGTCCGCGCTGATCACCGTACTACGCGTTGCCCCGCAATGCCGCACCGTAAACGGCGACCACCACGGATCGGTCGGGGCTATTCTCCGACCACACGCCGATCGCGGTGTTGGCGCAGTCGGACATGATCGCGAAATCCGCGGGGTTGTAATACCACCGGTTGAGGATCTCGATGCCGCTGATGGCCACCGCAGGGTTGATCGCCACGGTTTCGGCCACCGTCCCCGGAAAGCCTGCGGCCTGCGCGCGGGTCTGCGGCGTGGATCCGTCCGAACCGAGGTCTGAATCCAGATCCCGATGTCCCAGAACGTCTTTGGCGTGCCATTCGGCGGCAAGCACCAGCCGGGGATCCACCATCACCTTCTCGGCGCAACCGGCCTGGTGGTGAATCGTGTAGACGTTGGTCACCACACTGTCGTTGAGACGCGAGTTGTCGGCACCGGCAGCAGGCAGCGCCCCCGCGCTGGCAATCATGATCGCCAGCAGCGCCGCACGGCGCACATCAATTCCCATCTGGCACCTAGCCCTACACCGGGTCGAACTGCGAGACCAGCCACCGGCCACCGACTTTGTCCAAGGTGACCCGCACACTCGAGGCGGTCGTGGTGGGCGGCCCATTTCCGATCGTGGTCGCCTGGTCGACGAAGAGCAGCACCACCGCATGGCGCGCACTCGCGCTCACCGATGACGCCGCGGGCACCGTCACCACCGTCGAAATGTGCTGCTGTTTGGCGCCGGGTGCGACCACTTCCTTGATCAGTTGGGTGTACTCGTCGCGGAAGGCGCCGGTCATGCCGTCGGCGGCCGCCGCCGACGCGCTGTCGACGGTGTCGGGGCGATACGACAGCATCGCGATGGTGGCATCGGTCGCGGTCTGTACCGACTGGGCCGCTGCCTGCTGAGCCACCCGCGCCGAGACGTCCTGCCACCGGAAGTAGCCTGCCGCCAACGTCAGAATCAATGCCAGACCGGGCAGCGCAGCGACTGCCACCAGACGTAGCGCCGCCCGCGGGTCCCGCTTCGGCCGACCGGTGTCGTCAACGACATCGGCGACGCTGCTGTCGGGTGCCTCAATCGTGGGAGCTGTAGTCATGGCTGAATCCCCGCTCACTGAACGAACGCGATGTTGGACACTTTGGGGCCGTCGCCGGTGCGTTGCAGGCTGATTCGCATCCGCCAGCGGCGCGGCTCCGGTTGGACAGCCCCGGCGATCGTGGTGCGCACCGAGACCGCCAGCAACACGTCGGCCCGGTCGCCGTCCACCGATTCCAACCCGGCTTCGGTGACGGTGCCTTCCGACTCCGAGTGGGCCTGCTTGACGACGTCGACGAAGGGCCGGGATCGCTGGCTGAAGTCGTCGCGGAACTCTCCGGTCGTCGAATCGATGATGCGCTGCACATCGGCGTCAGCCTGCGCGTAGCTGATCGTCGTCAGGTTGATCGCCGCTTGACGGGCCACCTGCACGTAGCTCTCACGCTGCTCCTGCGCCTGCTGGATGTGGTGGTCGCGGTAGCCGAGCCAGCCGACCGCACCAGCCAGCGCCACCACGGCCAGGCTCGCGCCTGCGGCCACTCGGCGTTCTATTCGCCCGGGGGCAGCAACATCGTCTGCCATGTCTGCTCCTTCCGCTGGGGGGCCAGATCGGTTCGGGTGTATCGCTTGCCGTCCGGGCCGAGGTAGCTTCCGGTCTCCGGGTCGTAGGGAACGAAGGCGACCGGCGGCTGATGTGCAGGGGCACGCGGCGGATCCTGCGGCACGGCCTGACCGGACAAGGTGGCGTTGGGATCGCCCTTCCAGTTGTAGCCGTCGTTGAGCGGGATGAACGACTCGTCGCTCTCGCACATCTCGACCGTGGGCGCGCGTTTGGCGGGATTGTTCTCGCAGGGAATATTGCGCGCACCACGCACATTCAGGTCCGAGTCCTGCGGAACGCGGCAGTACAGCTCGCCGGCGGGCCGATCCGGGTAGTCGACGGCGCTGGGTGACCGCTGCTGGCGGGCCGGGAGGAATCCGGTGTTGCAGGGCGGCGGGTAGTTCATGTTGAGGTTGAAGTCCAGGTAGATACCGCGATAGGGCGTGTTGAGGCCCGAGTCGGCCAGCGTGATCGCCGACATCACCGCGGTCCCCTGCGGAAACAGCACCAGCAGCTGCTCGATGCCCTGGTGGAACGTCACCGCGATCTCACCGAGGCTGACCATGTTGGCCAGCAACACCGGCAGCGCCGGAGCCACCCGGCCCAGCAGCGCATTGGCTTCATCGAGTGCTGGGGCGCCGATGCTGAGCAGGCCCGCGAATGCCCGGTCTTCGGCCTCGAGCTGGCCGGTGATCGATGCCAGCCGCTGCGCCCAAGCCGTGATCGAATCCGCGGTTTGCACTTGCGAATTCAGCACCGGTGGGGTCTGGTCGATCAACTGCGCGAATGGCTGCGCGGCCTCGCCGCCTTCGATCGCCAGCGACGTCGATCCGGCGACGATGCGGGACAGTTCGGCGCCAAGCCCGCCCACCGCTTTGTCGGCCTCGTCGATGACGGTGCGCAGATCGTCGTGCGGGATCGCCAGCAGCGCACGGTTGGTGGCGTCGAGCAGGTTGGCGATGTCGGCCGGAATCCGCACCTTGTCCGCGGGGATCACGTCCCCGGCGCGCAGCATCCGCTGCTGGGCGGCGTCGGCGGTCGGTGTGAGTTCGATGAACTGTTCACCGATCGCCGAGCGGCTGTGCACCGCGGCCGTCACCTGCGCGGGCACCTTGATCGACGAGTTGAGTTTCAGCACCGCGCGCACCCCGTCGGCGTCGACGTCGATCGCGCTGACCCTGCCGATCTCGGTGCCGCGGTAGGTCACCACCGACGTCGGGTACAGCCCGCCGGACGCCGGCAGTTCGACGGTCACGGTGTAGCGGCCGATGCCGAAAAGTGCTGGGACCTTGACGAAACCGAACGCCATCACCCCGCCGGCGACGACGGTGACCGTCGCCAGGATCGCCAGCTGGGTCCAGACGGTGCGGGACAGCCGAAACACCTCAGTACCCCCCGAAGTGGTAAGGGGCGACCAGCGGGTTGCCTGCGGTGTACGGGCTGGGCATCTGGCCGACGGTTCTCCCCCACTGGAGTTCCAGCTCGGTGAGGTCGCCTTCCCAGCGTGTTCCGGTGAACAGGCCGCTGTCGATCCGGCTCAAGGTCAGGTCGACGACCAGGCTGATGTTGGCGAAGTCGCCGCGGAACCAATTGGGGATGTTGCTCTTGACCCAGGGGTAGGTGGACAGGAAGTCGAGACCCTGCGTCAGCGCCGGACCGGCGTCGGCCAGCGAGCGCAACACCGGGGCGATGTTGCGCAGGTTGGCCACCAGGGCCTCCCTGCTCTGGTTGACGGTGGAGACCGCGATGGCACTGAATTTTCCGAGCGCGTCGGCGGCGTCGGCGATCTTGGTGCGTTCTTCGGCCAGCACCGCCAGTGCCTGCGGGATCGTCGTCAGTGCCCGGTCGACGGTGCGGTTCTGCTGGGCGAACTGGCCGACGAGGCCGTTCAGCTTCTCGGTGGCCGATATGATGTCGTCGGTCTGATCGTTGAGCGCCGCGATGAAGGTGTCCAATTGCGTGAGCAGGCTGCGCATGTCGCTCTCGCGTCCCGCCAGCGCGCGAGCGAAGCTCTGGTTGATCTCCTGCAGCTGCGCCAGTCCGCCACCGTTGAGCAGCAGCGAGACCGATGCCAGGGTTTGCTCGGTGCTCGGATAGGTGGCGGCCCTCGACAGCGGGATGACCGCGCCGTCTTTCAGTTCGCCGCGCGGCGGCTCGTCGGTCGGAGGCGCCAACTCGATATGCATCGAGCCGAGCAGGCTGGTCTGACCGACTTTGGCGGTGCTGTTCGCCGGCAGGTGCACGCTGTTGTCGATGCGCATGGTCACCAGCGCGTGCCAGTCCTGGACCTCGATCTTGGTCACATTGCCCACGTTGACGTCGGCGACCCGCACCCGCGAGTTCTGCTGAATGACCACGACATCGGGCAACTGGGCCGAGATCGTGTAGGTGCCGTCGCCGCGTCCGGTCCCCGGCAGGCTCAGCGAGTTCAGGCCCCGCCATTGGCAGCCGGTGACGCCGGACAGCGAGGCGATGCTCAGCGCGATGACCACGAGCCGCTTCACGGGGCGCCCTCCGGTGGCGGCGACGGCAGCAGCAGGCCGGGCAGACCAAGCTCGGGGCCAACGGGTTGCGGCGCCGGTTCGGCCGGCTGTTGCTGCGCAGCGCCCGGCCTGAGCCGGTCTTCGCTGTAGGTGATCTCGTTCGGTCGCGCCGCGGTACCGACGAACGGGTTGCCGCCGATCGGCAGAAAGTTGTACTGGCGGTTCTTGATGATCGGCGCCAGATACTGCACGCACAGCTTCGATGCCTGCAGTGAGTTCGCCCGGGCCAGGGCCTCGATTCCGCTGCAGATGAATTGGACGGTGTTGGCGAAGTTCCCAAGCGCCATCACGCCGGTGATCGCGCTCTGGGCCGGCTGGTAGATGTTCACGAAGTTCTGGAACACCGAGGGTGCGATGTGCAGGACCTGTTTGAGGTCGCCGCGGCTTTCGTTGAGTGCGGTGGTGACCGCCGTGAGGTGATCGACGGTGACGCTGAAGCCCTCCCGGTTTTCGCTGATGAAGCCGCGCAGGTCGTTGACCGCACCGTCGAGACTCGTCATCGCGTCGGCGAACTCGCGGGGCGAATTGTCCAGCACGGTGGTGATATCGGCGAGGTTGACGTTGAACGCCGCCAGCAGGTCACTGCTGGAGGTCAGCGCGGACACCAGCAGTTGCATGTTGCGGACCGTGCTGAAGATGTCGGTGCTGTGGTCGCCCAGCGCCGACATCGCCTGCGACAGTTTGATCACCGTCTCGCGGGCGGTGTCACCCTGGCCTCGAAGGTTGGCTGCCGCGGTGTTGACGAAGGCACCGACGGCACTGCGGCCGGCAGCGTCGGTCGGCTGCAGGGAATCGGTGAGCTTTTCCAGCTGCTGCCGAAAGTCGTCCCACTCGACCGGAACCGCCGTGCGGTCCTGGCCGATGCTGGCGCCGTTGGCCAGTTCGGGGCCGCCCGAGTACGCCGGGACGAGCTGGATCGCCCTGGCGCTGACCAACGACGGCGACAGGATCGCCGCCCTCACATCGGCGGGAACCTGGTATTGGGCGCCGACGGAGAAAGTCACCTTGGCAGTGTCCGGGAGCGGTTCGATGCGCTCGACGGTTCCGACGGCGACGCCCAGGATGCGGATTTCGTCGCCGGTGTAGAGCCCGTTGGTGTTGGCGAAGTAGGCGGTGTAGACGTGCTTACGCAGGCTCGCCCAGGGTGGCCCGGCCACCAGGAAGAGCGCGACGACCAGGCTCGACACCAGCAGGGCCGCGGTCGCCAGCCGCAGGAGTCGCGCGCGGCTGGACGGCAGGTTCCCACCGGCCACGGAGTGGGCGCTCATCTCAGCTCCCCCCGTCTGCCGGCGGGCCGAGTGCGGGTGGGCCCGGGGGTGGTCCGCCCGGTGGCGGCGCCGGCAACGGCTCCCGGTAGGGATAGCGCGGATCTCCGGGCTTGCCGGTAATGGCGTCCGGCAAGGTCAGATTCGGCTCGCCGCCCTGTCCGGTGCGGGGAAACGGCATCGGCAGTGGCGGGGTGCCCGGCTGGCCGACGGCCGGGTCGTTCAACTCCGAGGGCAGCAGCACATTGGGGTCCAGGCCCAGATCCGAGAATGCGGCCTCGATGGCCGGCTGGGCCAGCTGGCCCGGAATCAGGTTCACCACCGACGCCTTGAAGAACGGCCCGGAACCCAGCACCTCGCCGAACGACATGGCGTAGCGGCGAAACAGGTAGAGCGTGCGCTGCAGGTCGGCTCGGCGGTTGTCGAGAATCTCCAGGACGCCGTTGAGCTTGTCCACCGCGGGCTTGAGTTGCTGGCGGTTGTCGTCGACCACGGCCGAGACCTGCCGCGACACCGCGGTCAGGTTGGCCATCAATGCGTCGACCGAATTGCGTTGCGACAACAACTCACTCAGCAGGGCGTTGCTGTTGGCGACGAGGCCGGCGATCTGCTCGCTGCGCCGGGCCAGCACGCCGGTGACGTTGTTGGCGTTGGCCAGCAGTTGACGCAGCGTGGCGTCGCGTTTGTCGAGGGTGTCCGAGAATCGGGCCACTCCCTGCAGCGCCATCTTGAGGTCCGGCGGCGTGTCTTTGAAGGTCTCCGCCAAGGTGGTGAGCGCAGAGGACAATTGCGTGGTGTCCAGACCACTGATGACGGCGGTCAGATCTCCCAGGGCATCCGGCAGATCGTAGGGCGACGTCGTGCGTTCGACCGGTATCGGACCGGTGAGGTGGCCGTCGCCGCGCGGCGTGAGTTCCAGAAATTTGTTGCCCAGCACCGTCTCGGTCTTGATCGCGGCTTCGGTCCGGTCGCCGAGCACGACGCCCTTGCGGACCGTGAACGTCACCCGGACCCGGTTGCCCTCCAGCCGGAGGCCGGCGACCCGGCCCACCTCAAGCCCCGACACCCGCACATCACTGTTGGGTTTGATGCCACCGGCCTCGGTGAAGTAAGCGGCGTAGTCGGATGTGCCCTTGACCAGCGGCAGCCTGTCATAGCTGAACACCGCAACCACCAAAGCGACCAGCAGAAGTATGCCGGCGACGCCGACCGCTGGCCGGTTGCGTTCGGCGAGCGGTTTGATGGTGATCCGCGGCAGTTTCGGTCTCGTCATTTCGGGGCGCACCGTCCGGTCGTCTGGTTCATGATCTTGGAGTAGAGCGGTTGGCCGCCTTTGCCATTCACCTTGATCACCAGGTCACACATGTAGAAGCCGAAGTAGTCGCCATAGAGTCCGTTGCGCGCCAGAACCTGATAGGCGTCGGGCAGCGTCTTGACCAGATCATCGACATAGTCGCGGTCGGCCATCACCTGGCCGGCGGCCCGATCGGTTTGCGTCACGACGTCGCGGATGGGTTCGCGGGCCACGGTCAGCAAGTCGGCGACCGTACCGGCCGCGGCGTTGATATAGGCCACACCGTTGGTGAGGTCGGTTCGGCGATCTGCCAGCCCCTGGATCATGTGGGCCAGGGAATCCAGCCCGTGGCCGAACTCCTGGTCGCGGGTGCTGAAGGTGCCCAGCACGGTGTTGAGGTTGTTGATCACCTGGCCGATCAGTTCGTCGCGCCCGGCCAACGTAGTGGTCAATGTCGACGTCTGCGCCAACACCGAGGCGATGGTGCCGCCCTGGCCCTGAAACACCTTGAGCAGTTCTCCGCTGAGGGCGTTCACCTGGTCGGGGTCCAACGCACGGAACAGCGGCCGGAAACCTCCGATGAGGGCATCCACGTCGAGTGCGGGTTGGGTCCGTGTCAGCGGAATGGTCTGACCCGGCTGCAGTGTGCGTACCGAGCCCGGCCCCTGCTCCAACGACAGGTAGCGGTCGCCGATGAGGTTCTCGTAGCGCACCGCCGCTCGGGTGCCCTCGGTGAGCGTGAGACCCCGGTCGATGGAGAAGTCGACCGTGACGGTGCCGTCCGGGTGCAACGCCATGTTCGTGACCTTGCCGATCTCGACACCGGCGATGCGAACGAAGTTGCCGCCCTTGAGACCCGACACGTTGGTGAACTCGGCCCGGTAGCCGGCCCGGGAGTCAAACCGGAACTGCCCGAACACCGTGACCAGGATGAAGATGAACACCAGGCACGTCACCGTGAACAGCACGACCCAGGTCAGGGTCTTGCCGATATTGCCTCTCATGGCGACTCCGGTCCTGGCGCGGGCGGCCCGGGATAGCGGATTCTTGGCGGTTCCGGCTCCGGCTTGGTCACCGGGAAGTAGTTGGCGAAGCCGGGGAAACCGATACCCGGGTTGGGCCGAACATCCAGGCCGGTGCCGAATCCGGTGTCGGTCACCAGATATTTCACCGGGAAGTTCTTGCTCACGTCGGGCAGTGAGCCGCAGCTGGGCCTGCCGCCGGGTCCGCCCCGGGCATTGACCAAAGGCAAGTTGTCCGGGTACCGATACGGATCGTCGCCGGCGAGCATCGCGGCGTCCATGATGACCGACCTGCCATTGCCGCCCATGGCGTCTCGTCCGCCGTTCTCCAGGAACCATTGCGCACCCTGGAACAGGCAGGTGTAGGTCGGCGAGTACTCCTCGAGCAGGTCGGTGGTCGGCGCCATCAAGTTGAGCGCTTGAACCAGTCCGGGCTGGTTTCCGCCGATGGTGTCCACCCCGGTCGCGGAGAAGCCGACCGCGGCGAGCAGCAGCGCGTCCAGTTCGCCGGCCTGGCCGGACAAGGTCGCGCTGGTGGTGGACGCGGAGTCCAGGACGTTCAGGATGTTCTGTGCGGCAACGGAATAGATTCCGGTGGTCTGGCCGAACAGTTGCCAGTCGCGCTGCACGGTCGGCATCCGTGGGTTCACCGCGGTCAGTATCGTGTTGGCGCCGGTGATCGCCTGGCCGATGACGTCGCCCCTGCCCCGCACCGATTCGGCCACCGCCGACAGCACCGAATTGAGCTTGGCAGGGTCGATGGCGTGGACCACTGCCTGCAGGTTCTCGAACATCGTGTTGACTTCCACCGTCACGTTGCGTGAGCGCAGCACCGCGCCCGCCTGGAGCCGCTGTCCGCTGGGGCCGCTCGAAGGGATGACCAGATCGACGTACTTGGCGCCGAACGCGGTGCTGGACTTGATCTCGGCTTCGATGTTGCTCGGCAGGTATCCGAAGGGCCGCGGGTACATCTTCAGATTCAGCGTGGACAGTCGGTTCTGATCCGACCCCGGTTGGGTGCCAATGGATCTCACTTCGCCGATCTGAATGCCGCGCAGCTTTACCTTGGCCCCGTTCTCCATCACCAAGCCGGCTCGATCGGAGACCAGCGTCAGCGGGACGTATCGCCGGAATGCTCCGGAGAACAGCAGGGCGGTCATCGCGCACAGGGCCGCGATCACCACGACCAGGACGGGCGACCACCAGATCGGATCGATCCCGCCGTGGCGGGATCTGTTGCGGGTGCCGGTGCTCATTGACTCACCCCGCCTCACCCCGACAGGTGAAAGTTGCCGGACTGTCCGTACACGGACAGCGTGATGGTCAACAGCACAAACACCGTCGCGGTCACCGAGGTTCGCACGGCGCGGCCCACGGCCTCGCCGACTCCGGCCGGGCCACCGGTCGCGGTGAAACCGTAGTAGGTATGCACCACCATGACCGCGGTGGCCATCGACAGCGCGGCCAAAAACGACCACAGCAGGTCGGTGGGTTCTAAAAATGTGGAGAAGTAGTGGTCGTAGACGCCCCGCGACTGCCCGTAAATCACGGTCGTGCCGAAGCGGGTTGCCAAAAACGCCATCAGCACGGCGACGGTGTAGAGCGGTATCACCACCAGAACCCCGGCGACGATCCGGGTGGCGGCAAGGTAGGTGATCGACCGAATACCCATCGCTTCAAGCGCGTCGATCTCTTCGTTGATCCGCATCGAGCCGATCTGCGCGGTGGCGCCGGCGCCGATGGTCGCCGCCAAGGCCACCCCGGCGGTGGCCGGGGCGATGAACCGGACGTTGAGGAAGGCACCCAGGAAACCGGTCAGGGCCTCAATTCCGACGTTGGACAAGGTGTTGTAGCCCTGCACGGCGATCAGCGCGCCGGTGGACAAGGTGAGGAAGCCGACGATGACCACGGTGCCGCCGATCACGGCCAGCGCCCCCGCGCCCATTCCCATGACGGCGATCAACCGCAGCACCTCGCCGGGATAGCGGCGGACCGCATCCCCGACGGCGACCAGTGCGGCGCCGTAGAAGGCGGTCTGTTCGCCCAGCCGCCGGGTGGTCTCCGCGGCCGTCACGGCGCCACCTTCACACCGAAGGCGGTGGCCAGAATGTTGATCAGAAACAGTGCCATGAAAGCGAAGACGACGGTTTCGTTGACCGCGTTGCCCACAGCGGTCGGGCCGCCACCCACGGACAGGCCTTTGTAGCAGGCGATCAGCCCGGCGGACAGACCGAACAGCAGCGCCTTGGCCAGCGAAACCACCACCTGCGGCAGCCCGGTCAGCAGCGTCATGCCGGCGACGAAAGCACCGGGCGTGACGTGCTGCACGAACACCACGAATGCGTAGCTTCCGGTCAGGCCGACCACCGCGACCACCGAATAGAGCATTACCGCAACGAATGTCGCCGCGATCACGCGAGGAACCACGAGTGCCTCGACGGGGTTGACCCCGATCACCTTCATTGCGTCGATCTCCTCGCGGATGGTGCGGGCGCCCAGGTCAGCGCACATGGCGGTGGCGCCCGCGCCCGAGACGACGATGGCGGTAACCACCGGGCCCACCTGGGTGACCGCCGCCAGCGCCGCGCCCGCGCCGGACAGGTCGGAGGCGCCGATCTCCAGCAGCACGATGTTGAGGGTGAAGACGATGAGCACGGTGTAGGGAATCGACAGCATGATCGTCGGGACGATCGACACCCGGGCGACGAACCAGATCTGGTTGATCAGCTCGCGCCAGGCCCACGGTGGTCGCGCCATCGCCGCGAACGTCTCGCCGGCAAGCACGACGAAATCGCCGACGGCGACCGCGGGCTTGGACCAGGACGGCCCGCTCATCGCTGCCTGCCTGTGGTGTGCGCCAACGCGTCAGCCCGTTCGCGCGCGTACGACGAGCCGTCCGGTCGACGACGGCTCCGCCACTGCTGCCCCACCAGGTGCGCATGTCACTGCTGATCTCCCGCGCATTCGTCGCTCCCCTCCTGTAGTTGGCCGGAACAGTAGGAGGGCACGAGTTAGCTGTCAACGGACCCAAATGGCCTACTACCGCACTGTTCATGGAAGCTGCTGGTTGCCAGTTGCCGGAGATTTGGCGCACGGCGATTTAATCGAACCGACCGGAACGGCAACACCGCTCGCGCGCCGCACCGTGGTTTCGGCACGGTGGCGCACACTCGATAGCACCCGATCGGAAGGAACCCCGGTATGGCGACGACGGCGACGCGCTGGGAGCGGCGGGTGGACGCCGGCGACTGGGACGCCGTCGCCGCCGAACTCGACGAGTGCGGCGGCGCCCTGCTGCCGCGGCTGCTGACGGTCGCCGAGGCGGCGCGGCTGCGGCGTTGCTACGACGACGACGAGCGCTTCCGCGCCACCGTCGACATGCAGCGTCATCGCTACGGCTCCGGGCAATACCGATATTTCGCGGCACCGGCACCCGATCCCGTCGACGCGCTCAAGCGGGCGCTGTACCCGCGCCTGCTGCCGATCGCCCGGGACTGGGCTACCCGGCTGGGCCGGGACGCGCCGTGGCCCGACGACTTCGATGAGTGGCTGAGCCACTGCCACCGGGCAGGTCAGACCAAGCCGACCGCGCTGATGCTGCGCTACGGCTCTGGAGACTGGAATGCGCTGCACCGGGACCTCTACGGCGAGTTGGTGTTTCCCCTACAGGTGGTGATCAACCTCAGCGACCCGGCCACCGACTACACCGGGGGTGAGTTTCTGCTCGTCGAGCAGCGCCCGCGCGCGCAGTCGCGGGGCGTGGCCGTGCAGCTGCCGCACGGGCACGGCTATGTGTTCACCACCCGCGACCGGCCGGTGCGCTCCACCCGCGGCTGGTCGACAGCGCCGGTGCGCCACGGCGTCTCACCGATCCGCTCGGGTCAGCGCTACACGCTGGGGCTGATCTTTCACGACGCAGCGTGAAGACGCGCCTACCCCGTGTGCTCGGTACGCCGCAGCAGGATCACGTTGTCAATCAGCACTCCGGTCTGGCCGTCGGGTCCGACGGCGTCGCGGTCGGCAGTTCCGATCCGCAGCAGCTCCCACTGCGCGTCATCGATGCCCAGCCCGGCCAGCACCTCGTCGGCCGTGGCGAAATGATGCTCGCGGACGTGCTCGCCGGCCCACGGCGGCGCGGCGCCGTGGTCGACGATCAGCAGTCGGCCGCCCACCGCCACGGCGTCGGCCGCCCGGCGCAGCACCGGTTCGCGGTCCAGTTCCACCGGCGAGTGCAGAAACTGCGCAGACACCAAGTCGAATCGGCCGTCCGGAAAGCTGCTGGACAGGTCGTGGCGCTCAAAGCGGATGCGCGCAGCCACGTCGCGCTCTTGCGCGGCGGCCCG
This sequence comes from Mycolicibacter heraklionensis, assembly GCF_019645815.1. Taxonomy (NCBI): domain Bacteria; kingdom Bacillati; phylum Actinomycetota; class Actinomycetes; order Mycobacteriales; family Mycobacteriaceae; genus Mycobacterium; species Mycobacterium heraklionense. Next base: position 1,970,898 of record NZ_CP080997.1, on the reverse strand, counting down.
GCCGCGTGCCAGCGCATTGGCCGAGATATCGACCGCCACCACCTGCCAGCCGTGCGCGGCCAGCCAGATGGCGTCGGCGCCCTCCCCGCAGCCCAGATCCAGTGCCCGGCCGGGGGCTAGGTCGGCGGTGATCTCGGCGAGCGCAACGTTGAACCGTCCACTCCAGACCGGATCGTCGCCTCCGTAGAACTCGTCCCAGAACTCTTGTGCGTCGCGCACTGCGTCCGTCATCGGTCGTTCGCTCATGCATCGAGCATGCGGGCTGCAACCCTAAACGGCACGCTTGTTTGCTATTCAGGCAAATGACCCCGAGATCAGCCCTCAGGCGGCAGCCACACCCCAGCCCAACCACCGGGAGGTCACCAGCACCAGACCCAACGACACGGTGGCCACCACCACCAGGCCGATGACAGCCACCAGCAGCGGCCGCCAACCCGCCCGGGCGATCTGGCGGAAGTCGGTGGACAGACCGACGCCGGCGAAAGTCAGCAGGAAAGCCCATCGCGACACGTTGCCCAGGCTCGTCAGCTGAGGCTTGTCCAGCCAGCCCAGTGTGGCCACCGCCGACACCACCAGAAACCCCAAGACGAATTTGGGGAACTGGTGCCAGATGAAGGCCGCCTTGGCCCGGTAGCCCGATGCCACCTGCTCTGCCTGTCCGCGCGCCGCCCAGTACAGCGCAAAACCCAGGACCACGAAGCCGATCAGGGCGTTGCGGACGGATTTCACCAGCACCGCGATCTTGCCGGCCTCGTCGGAGAACAGGTAACCGGTGGCGGTCGTCTCCGCGGTGTTGTCCACGGACAGGCCTGCCCACAGTCCGAACTCGTGGTCACTCAACCCGATCAGGTGGCCCAGCGGCGGCAACACGAACAGGCCCACTGCCCCGAGCGCCAGGATGGCGGCAATCGCATAACTGACCTCGGAGTTCTTGGCGCGGATGGCACCCTTCGACGCGATGATCGCCGACACCCCGCAGATCGAGGTGCCGATGGCCAGCAAGGACCCGAGCTTTCCGGACAACCCGAAAAGGTGTGCTGCGCCAAGGATTATTGCGCCGGCAATCGTCATGTCGAGCAGAATCTGAATCAGGCTGATACCGCCCAGTTTGGCGATATCGCCGAGCACGAATCGAGAACCCAGCGCGACGATGCCGACCTTGAGCCAGAACTCGTAGGTCAGCACGCCCGGGAGAAAGACCCGGTGCAGTCCGACGGTGTTTCTGATCACGAGCCCGATGACGATGGCCCACAGCACATATTCGATGTCGGGCACCGTCGCGTGCAGCTGGTGGCCCAGCGCCAGCCACCACCGCTGGGCGTACTTGCCGAGCAGCCCGACGGCCAGCAGCAACGCGACGCCGGGCAGATAGTCCAGCGGGCGCCGGCTGGTGAAGACCGCGTCCGTGGCGAACTGCTCTGAATCTGGGCGCGTCGTGGTCATTTGGTCACCACGGAATCTTCGGGAGCAGGTCGGCCAGGGCCAGCGCAATGAGCACACCGACCACGAGGTTCGCCCATCCGTCCACGCCCAACCACTTCATCTGCGGCCTCTCTTCAGTGGTTTCGGCGTAACGGTATGACACCGCCGGTGCGCGATGACAGAGTTCAAATCACCGTCGCTGAAAAGGCGCGCCCATGCTTGCCTGCCCGCCGCCGACCCTGGCAACCTGGATTGCTATGCAGGCAAGCACTGACGACGGCGGTGTAGACCTGCGGGTGCGGCGTCGGCTGCGTGAGCTGCGCACCCAGCAGGGGCTGACCCTGGAGGACGTGGCGACCCGCGCGCGCATCGACGTCTCGACGTTGAGCCGGCTGGAATCGGGCAAGCGACGCCTGGCGCTGGATCACCTGCCCCGGCTGGCCGAGGCCCTGTCGGTCAGCACCGATGAGTTGCTGCGCGCCCCGCAGCACCAGGATCCGCGGGTGCGGGGCGCCTCGCACACACACCACGGCATCACCTATTGGCCGCTGACTCGGCACGGGCCGGCCGGGGGTCTGCATGCCTTCAAGATCCGGGTCGGTGTACGCCGCCGACGCCCGGCCGAGCTGCCGGTGCACGAGGGCCACGAGTGGATGTACGTGCTGTCCGGCCGGCTCCGGTTGGTGCTCGGTGACGACGATTTCCTGATCGGGCCCGGTGAAGCGGTCGAGTTCTCCACCTGGACACCGCATTGGTTCGGCGCGGTCGACGGCCCGGCCGAGGCCATCGTGATCTTCGGAACCCACGGTGAACGCGTGCACCTGCACGATTGACGCGCGCGATGCGCGACTACAGGGACTACAGGTAGGCGGTCTGATTCACCAGGCGCACCGACGCGGGCCCGTCGCCGTAGAACTCGGCGATGCTCAGCGACGCCAAGTCCAGGTGCAGCCGGTACAAGATGGCCGGGCCGGCGTCCAGCGCCAGGCGCAGCACGGTCTTGATCGGCGTCACATGCGACACCACCAGCACGGTGCTGCCGCTGTGGTCAGCGACGATCCGGTCGCGCGCGGCCAGCACCCGCTGCTGCACGGCGTCGAAGCTCTCCCCGTCGGGGGGCTGCGTGGAGGTGTCCTTCAGCCAGCGCCGGTGCAGGTCGGGATCGCGCTCGGCGGCCTCGGCGAAGGTCAGGCCCTCCCAGGCCCCGAAGTCGGTCTCGGTCAGGTCCTCATCGACGGTGACGTCCAACCGCAGCAGCTTCGCCGCCGCCTCGGCGGTGTCGCGGCAGCGCTGCAGCGGTGAGCTGATGACCGCCGCGATACCGCCGCGCTGGGCCAGGTAGCGCGCCGCCGCATCGGCCTGCTGCCGGCCGGTGTCGGTCAGTGGCGGGTTCCCGCGTCCGGAGTAGCGGCGGTGCACCGACAGCTCGGTCTGGCCGTGCCGCAGCAACAGCAGCCGAGTCGCCGTTCCCGTCGCGCCGGTCCAGCCGGGAGCCGTAGGCGCAGGAGCCTTCTCCGCCGGCGTCGTTGCGGGCCGGTCGATTCCGGCGGCGGCGTCCATGGCCTCGTTGGCCAACCGGTCCGCGTGGGAATTCTTCTCCCGCGGTATCCAGGTGTAGCGGACGTGGTCGAAGCCCGAGGCCAGCTCGCGCGCCTGCCGGTGCAACGGGATCAGGTCGGGATGTTTGACCTTCCACCGGCCGGCCATCTGTTCGACCACCAGCTTGGAGTCCATGAACACCGCCACCTCGGCGGCACCCAACCGGGCCGCTGCAGACAATCCCGCGACCAGGCCCCGGTATTCGGCGACGTTGTTGGTGGCAACGCCGATGGCCTCCTTGGCCTCGGCGAGCACCTCGGAGCGATCGGCGGACCACACCACCGCCCCGTAGCCGGCCGGGCCCGGGTTCCCCCGCGACCCGCCGTCGGCTTCAATGATCACCTTCATCGGCGACGCACTAACCGAAGTCCTTGACCCTCAGCAGGATCGCGTTGCACTCCGGGCAGCGCAGCACCTCCTCGGGCGCCGCTGCCGAGATCCGGGCCAGCTCACCGCGGTCGATCTCGATTCGGCAGGCGCCGCACTGGCCGCCCCGCAGCGGTCCCGCGCCGACCCCACCGGAAGCCCGCTGCCGCTCATAGAGCGCCAGCAGCTCGTCGTCGATCGTGGCGGCGAGCTCGTCGCGGCTCGCCGCGCGCTGCCCGCGGGTGGTCTCGATCTCGGCCAGGGCGGTGTCCACCGCCTCCTGCACCCGGGCCAAGTCGGCGGCCAGGCCTTCAAGCACGGTTGCTTCCGCGGTCGCCTGGGTCTGCAGTTGCTCGCGCTGCTCCATCAACTCCAGCAGCGAGTCCTCCAAGCTGGACTGACGCTTCTGCAGCGTCTCCAGCTCATGCTGCAGGTCGACGACCTGTTTGACGTTGGCCTGTCCCGAATCCAGCAGGGCACGATCACGGTCTTCACGCTGGCGCACCGCGTCGATCTCCGACTCGAAACGGCCGGCTTGGGCGTCCAAGTCCTCCAAGGCCAACTCCAGCGCGGCCAGCCGGTCAGCGGCCGCGGTGTGCTCAGCCTGGATCCGCTCGCGGTCCTGCCGCTCGGGAAGATGCCCGGCGCGGTGCGCAATCCGGGCCAGCTCGGCGTCCAGCTCCAGCAACTCCAGCAGCGAACGTTGTTGAGCTACAGCAGCCTTCATGACCGGTCTCCTTCATGCGCGAGATTCCAGGGGTCGGTGCGCAGCGTGCTGACACGCACCGGCAGCGTCGCACCGAAATGCGAGCGGAGTACGTCGGCGGCCTGCGCGCACCACGGGTATTCACTGGCCCAGTGGGCCACGTCGACCAGCGCCACCGCAGACCGCCGGGAATGCTCGTCCGCCGGATGGTGCCGCAAGTCCGCGGTGACGTAGACCTGCGCGTCGGCGGCCGCCGCGGCATCCAGCAGGGAATCTCCCGCGCCACCGCAGACCGCCACCCGCGAGACCGGCAAGTCGGGGTCTCCGCAGGCCCGCACCCCCCACGAGGTGGCCGGCAGGCCCGCGGCGACGCGGGCAACGAACGCGCTCAACGGCTCCGGGGTCGCCAGACTGCCGACCCGGCCGATTCCCACCCCGGCGGGCAGCGGCTGCACCGCGAAGATGTCGAACGCCGGCTCCTCGTAGGGATGGGCGGCCAGCAGCGCCGCGTGAATCGCCCCGCGTGCGCGCGCCGGGGCCACCACCTCGACGCGGTCCTCGGGGACGCGCTCCACCGCGCCCACCTGGCCGATCGTCGGCGTTGCACCGTCGCCGGGCAGGAACTGGCCGGTGCCCGGCACACTCCAACTGCACTGCGTGTAGTCACCGATACGGCCCGCGCCGGCCGCGAAGACCGCGGCGCGAACCGCCTCGGCGTGCTCGGCCGGGGTGTAGATCACCCATTTGTCGGTGTCGGCGGTCGGGCCGGCCGGCTCCAGCACGGACTCCACGGTCAGCCCGAGTGCTGCCGCGAGCGCGTCGGAGACCCCGGGCGCGGCCGCGTCGGCGTTGGTGTGGGCGGTGAACAGGGCGCGACCGGTCCGGATCAGCCGGTGCACCAGCGAACCCTTGGGGGTGCTGGCCGCCACGGTGTCCACCCCGCGCAGCAGCAGCGGGTGGTGGGCCAGCAGCAGGCCGCCGTCGGGAACCTCGTCGACCACCGCCGAGGTGGCGTCCACCGCGATCGTCACCGAGCTCACCAGGTCGTCGGGGTCACCGCAGACCAGCCCGACCGAGTCCCAGGAGTGGGCCAGCCCGGGCGGGTAGGCCGCATCCAGTACGTCAATGACGTCAGCCAGCCGCGCGGTCACACTGCAAGACAGTAGTGCGCCACCCGGCGAGCTCTCCGCGCACGTCGGGGACAATGGGACCGTGACGCGCACGAGCACCGCCGCCGCCGAATTGGTGATCTTCGACCTGGACGGCACCTTGACCGACTCCGCGGCCGGGATCGTCGCCAGCTTCCGGCACGCGCTGGACCACATCGGCGCACCGATTCCCGAGGGTGATCTGGCTGCCCGGCTCGTCGGCCCGCCGATGCACCACACCCTGGCGGCGATGGGCCTCGGCGAGCAGACCGAGGCCGCGGTCGCCGCCTACCGTGCCGACTACACCAGCCGCGGGTGGCAGATGAACACCATGTTCGACGGCGTCGCCGCGCTGCTGAGCGACCTGCGGGCCGCCGGGGTCCGGTTGGCCGTGGCCACCTCCAAGGTCGAGCCGACCGCGCGCAAGATCCTCGCGCATTTCGGGCTCGACGGTTATTTCGAGGTGGTTGCCGGTGCCAGTGTCGACGGCGCCCGGGCCGCCAAGTCCGACGTGGTGGCCCATGCCCTGGATCAGCTGGCGCCGCTGCCGCAGCGCGTCCTGATGGTGGGCGACCGGCGTCATGATGTGGACGGTGCGGCCGCGCACGGGATCGACACGGTGCTGGTCGGTTGGGGCTACGGTCAGTCCGACTATGCGGACATCGCCGATACCGAATTCGCCGACGGTCCCGTTGCCCACGTGCAGACCGTCACCGAACTACGGGAGGTGCTCGGTGTCTGACCCGATGCTGCATGTCACGTTCGTCTGCACCGGCAACATCTGCCGCTCGCCGATGGCCGAGAAGATGTTCGCCCACCAGCTCGCGCAGCGCGGACTGAGCGGCACCGTGCGGGTGACCAGCGCCGGAACCGCGGACTGGCATGTCGGCAAGGGCGCCGACGAACGCACCAATCGGGTGCTGCGCGACAACGGTTATCCGGTGGAGCATCGCGCCGCCCAGGTCGGGCCCGAGCACGAGGCCGCGGACCTGGTGGTGGCGCTGGGACGCAACCACGTCGGGCTGCTGCAGGGGCTGGGCATTCCGGCCGAGCGGATCCGGATGCTGCGGTCCTTCGACCCGCGTTCGGGTGCGGCCGTACCGGACGTCGACGATCCCTACTACGGCGGTCATGACGATTTCGTGCGGGCCTTCACCGTCATCGCGGCCGCGCTACCGGGACTGCATGCCTGGGTAGACGGGCAGCTGGCGTTGGGCGAGAGCGGCTGATGCGACGCCTGGCCTTCCTGCTGCGCCCGAGCTGGCTGGCCCTGGCGGCGGTGGTGCTGGGCTTCGCCTACCTGTGCTTCACCGTGCTGGCGCCGTGGCAGCTGGGCAAGAACACCACCACTTCCCGGGCGAACAGCCAACTCGAACACGCACTGACCGCCGAACCCGTACCGGTGACCACGCTGCTACCGCATCAGGATTCGTCGGCGCCGGACGAGCAGTGGCGGCCGGTGACCGCCACCGGGCACTACCTGGCCGAGGCGCAGGTGCTGGTGCGACTGCGGGTCATCGACGGAGTGCCGGCGATGGAGGTCCTGACGCCGTTCGCGGTCAAAGGCGGGCCGACCGTGCTGGTGAACCGCGGCTACGTGCGTACCGACGACGGCGGCTCGCGGGTGCCGGAGATCCCTGCGCCACCGGATTCCGAGGTCACCATCACCGCGCGGTTGCGTGACTCGCAAGGCGCCATTGAAGGCAAGAACCCCTTCACCGAGAACGGTTTTCGGCAGGTGTACTCGATCAACACCGAGCAGGTCGCGGCGACGACCGGCGTTCCGCTGACCGGGTCCTATCTGCAGCTCGTCGAGGACCAGCCCGGCGGTTTGGGTGTGATCGCGCTGCCACGCCGGGATGCCGGGCCGTTCCTGTCCTACGGGATTCAGTGGATCGCATTCGGGATCCTGGCACCAATAGGTTTGGGGTACTTCGCGTTCGCCGAGCTGCGGGCCCGGCGGGAGGAGCGCGCCGCGACGCAGGATCAGGCCGATGCCGATGAGCCCGCGCCGCCGATGACCGTCGAGCAGAAGCTCGCCGACCGATACGGCCGGCGACGGTAGACCGCCGACCGCGCTATGCCATCCTGGGGCGATGGTGAACATCTCGGGTGTCGGGATCTGGAGTGCGCCGCTGCGCTACGGCGATCAGGGCGAGGCCGCCGAAGCGGCCGCCGAATTGGAGGAACTGGGCTTCGGCGCGCTGTGGATCCCGGATGTCGGTGGTCCGGTGTTCGACGCGGTGGGCAACCTGTTGGCGGCCACCCGCCGCGCGGTCATCGCCACCGGCATCCTGAACCTGTGGATGCACAGCCCGGCCGACGTCGCGGCGTCCTACGCAGCGCTGAGTGCGGCACACGGTGATCGGTTCCTGCTCGGTATCGGTGTCAGCCATGCACCGCTGATCGACGCCGGGGATCCCGGGCGATACCGCCGGCCGCTGCGCGCCATGAGCGAGTTTCTCGACGGGCTCGACGCTGCCGAGGCGCCCGTGCCGGTCGAGTCGCGGGTGCTCGCGGCATTGGGCCCGAAGATGCTCGACTTGGCCGCCGCCCGTAGCCGCGGCGCCCACCCGTACCTGACCACGCCTGCGCACACTCGGTTTGCCCGCGAGCAGCTGGGCGAGGGACCGTTGCTGCTGCCCGAGCAGACCGCCATCTTGTGCGCCAGCCGCGAGGAGGCGCGCGCGATCGGCACCAAGTGGCTGGGCTCCTACCTGGCGCTGCCCAACTACGCCAACAACCTGCTGCGGTCGGGATTCACCGAGGATGACATCGCCGGCGTCAGCGACCGGTTGTTCGACGCGATCATCGCCTGGGGAACCCCGGAGGCCGTGACCAGCCGGGTCGCCGAGCACCGGGCCGCCGGCGCGGACCACGTCTGCGTCCAGCTGCTGGATGCCGACCCGCGCGCCTTCCCGCGGGAGCAGTGGCGGCAGCTGGCCGCCGCGCTGCGCTGATCTCAGCCGACGGAACGCTCTGCGCCGGACCAGAACTGGGCGCGCACCGCCTTCTTGTCCGGCTTGCCCAGCGCGGTCACCGGCACCGATTCGGCGACGACCACCTGCTTGGGCGACTGAACCGAACCCTTGCGTTCTTTGACCGCGGATTGGATCTCGGCGGTCATGGTGGCCACCGCGGCGGCATCGCTGGCGACACCCGGGCGCAGCACCACCACTGCGGTCACGGCCTCGCCCCATTTCTCGTCGGGGGTGCCGATCACGCACACCTGGGCCACCGACGGGTGCTCGGCGATGACGTCCTCGACCTCGCGGGGGAACACGTTGAAACCGCCGGTGACGATCATGTCCTTGGTGCGGTCCACGATGTAGTAGAAGCCGTCTTCGTCCTCGCGGGCCAGGTCGCCGGTGTGCATCCAGCCGTCCTTGAAGGTGTCGGCGGTGGCCTCCGGAAGCTTCCAGTAGCCACCCGACAGCAGGGGCCCGGACACGCAGATCTCGCCGACCTCACCCTGGGGCACCGGGTTGCCGTCGTCGCCCAGCAGCGCCACCCGGGCGAACAGCGTCGGGCGACCGCATGAGGTGAGCCGCTTCTGGTCGTGGTCGCCCTTGGCCAGGTAGGTGATCACCATCGGCGCCTCGGACTGGCCGTAGTACTGGGCGAAGATCGGGCCGAACCGGTCGATGGCCTCCTGGAGCCGGACCGGGTTCATCGCCGAGGCGCCGTAGTACACCGTCTCCAGCGACGACAGGTCGCGGGTGTGCGAGTCCGGGTGATCCATGAGCGCGTAGATCATCGACGGCACCAGCATGGTGGCGGTGATCTTCTGCTCCTCGATCACCCGCAGCACCTCGGCCGGGTCGAATTTGGTCAACACCACCAGCTGACCGCCCTTGACGATGGTCGGCACGAAAAATGCTGCGCCGGCGTGCGACAGCGGGGTGCACATCAGGAACTTCGGCGCCTCCGGCCACTCCCACTCGGCGAGCTGAATGGTCGTCATCGCGGTGATGGACCCGACGGTGCCGATGACGCCCTTCGGCTTGCCGGTGGTGCCGCCGGTGTAGGTGAGGCTGCCGATGTGATCTGCGGCCAGGTCGGGAACCACCAGCGGCTTCGGCTCGTACTTGGCCGCCTCGGCAGCCAGGTCGACGGCCTTGCCTTCGAGCTCCGGTGGCACCGGCCCGATGGTCAGCACCTGGCGCAACGTCGGCACCTTCTCGAGCAGGCCGAGCGCACGTTCCACGAAGGCCGGGGTGGGATCGATGACCAGCGTGTCGACCTCGGCGTCGGCCAGCACGTAGGCGTGGTCGTCCAGCGAACCCAGCGGGTGCAGTGCGGTGCGCCGGTGGCCCTGGATCTGCCCGGCGCCGATGATCATCAACACCTCGGGGCGGTTCAGCGACAGTAAGCCGAACATGTCGGCCCCGAGTGACTCGAAGGCCTGGATGTACTGGCTGATGCGCTCGGCGAGCTGGCCGCCGGTCAGCGTGGTGTCGCCGAGGAACAGCACCGGCTTGTCCTGGTTGCGCTTCAGCGCACCGGCGGTGAGATGCCCGGAATGAATGGGCTGGCGCATGGACTGCGTCGACATCGGGCTACCTCCACTAGTGCGCTGACGGCCTGCCCGCTGGACACTACCGACCGCCTCATCCGTCCCTGGGACGAGCCGAGGGTTGACACCTCCCGGCCCCCAAGATCTACTATTTGCGTATGCATGCAGGTAATGGTCCAGCGGATCGGTTGCCGGAGGATCAAGTCGGCCTGATCGTCGAGGTGTTCCGGATGTTGGCTGACGCCACCCGGGTACAGGTGCTGTGGGCACTGACCAGCCGGGAAATGTCGGTCAACGAACTCGCCGAACATGTCGGCAAGCCGGCGCCATCGGTGTCACAACACCTGGCGAAGCTGCGGATGGCGCGGCTGGTGCGCACCCGCCGCGAGGGCACCACGATCTTCTACAGCATGGAGAACGAGCACGTCTGCCAGTTGGTCACCGACGCCGTCTTCAACGCCGAGCATGCCGGCCCGGGGGTGCCGCCGCACCACCGCGCCGCCCAGAACCTCCCGGCCGCTGCCGGAGAGGCGCTGCCCGAATTTCGGCAGCGCGCCATCGAACAAGGGAGATGAGCCACCCATGTCGCACCACAACCATGAGCACGACGCGCCGCATGCGCACGAGCACACCCATGGCGGCCTGACGCACACCCACGTGCACGACACTCACGAGCACGACCATGTCGACCATGAGCATGAGCACACTCACGAAGACGGGACCGTGCACAGCCATCCGCACGCTCATCAGGTGGGCCTGGAGCATGCGGGTCACGCGCATTCGCACTGAGCAGGAGTCTTAGCGCCGCCCGCCCGGTCAGGCCGACAGCACAATCAGCAGGGCGATGACGCCGATCAGCACCAGCAGGGCCGCCCACAACACAGCACGCACGCCTGCCGGCTTCGCAGAACGGCCCGATGGCGTCAGCTGCGGGCTGGTCGACGGCGGTACTCCCCATTGGCCGGTCGGGGCCCGGTCGGGCGGAACGGGGGGTGACGGCCGGGTGGGTTCGTCCGGTGTCGGAAAGGTTGACATGCCTACCGCATTGACGATCTACCGCGGTGTCAAACAACTGGTGGGCGCGGACGGTATCGAACCGCCGACCGCTGGTGTGTAAAACCAGAGCTCTACCACTGAGCTACGCGCCCCTGCCTCGGGCAGGTTACCCGGATGGTGCCGGGCTCCCAAAACCGCGAGATCGGACTGACGCAGCAGAAGTTCGAGTGGATCTCTGCGTGAGCCCGATTTCGCGGCAACGGGTCAGGACTTCAGGGCGCCCAGGGCGTCGAGCCAGAGCTGCTGGTCGCGCGCCTCGCCGGGCTGCTTCATCTCGGCGAACCGAATGATGCCGGACTTGTCGATGACGAACGTCCCGCGGTTCGGAAAGCCGGTGTCGGAGTTGAACACCCCGTATTCCTCGCTCACGGCGCCGTGCGGCCAGAAATCCGAGAGCACCGGGAACAGAAACCCGCTCTCGGTCGCCCAGATCTTGTGGGTGGGCGGCGGCCCCACCGAGATCGCCAGCGCCGCGCTGTCGTCATTGACGTAGCTGGGCAGGTGGTCGCGCAGCTGACCCAGCTCGCCCTGGCAGATTCCGGTGAAGGCCAGCGGGAAGAACACCAAAAGAACGTTCTTGTCGCCCCGGAAGCTGCTCAGCGTCACCGGCTGCTGGTTCTGGTCCTTGAGGGTGAAGTCAGGAGCCTCGGCACCGACTTGCAGCATCAACGCTTCCCCGCGCGGGACTTGGGCTGCACCAGGCGACTGGCGCTCCAGTCACCCAGGTTGACCGACGACGTCGGCATCAGGCCGGCGGTCGGCGCCGCTTCGGCGATCTCGGCGGGCTGTACATGCCCGGATCGGCCTGTCTTGGGCGTCAATACCCAGATCACGCCGTCGTCGGCCAAGGCGGTGATCGCATCCATCAGGGTGTCCACCAGGTCACCGTCGCCATCGCGCCACCACAGCAGCACGACGTCCACCACCTCGTCGGTGTCCTCGTCGAGCAGTTCGCTGCCGGCGGCCTCTTCGACGTCGGCCCGGATGTCGTCGTCGGCGTCCTCGTCCCAGCCGAACTCCTGGACCAACTGCTTGCTCTCGATGCCCAGTTTGCGGGCGAAGTTCGGGGCGTTATCCGCCGCGACCACCGTGCGACCTCCTTCGATCGTCAGCGCTGCGTGTGATGTGAATCATCGTTGCACAGCTCACCGTGCTGGGCGGGACCAGCGGGCTCAGAAGGCTTTGCACAGCTGCATCCCCTTGTCCCGGGCCCGGTTGAGTTCATCCTTGCGGGCGTTGTACACCGATACCGGCGCCTTGGATGAAATCGCGGTCGCGACGCCGCGCGCGGCCTGCGCGTAGGTGTTGAACGCGTCGGTCAGCTCCTGCGACAGCTTCTCGTTGATCGCCGCGATCACCTCGTCGGCACTGTGGTTGAGCGCCTCCACCGCCGGCCCGGCGGTGCCGGAGATGTCGCCGCCGTTGTTGAACGCCTCCACGTACTTGTTCACCACGTCGACGGCGTCGCTGCTGCTCGAGGCGAACCGGCCGCACGCGCCGCGGACCGCCTGGGTCGTCATCGACTGCTGGCGCTGGGTCTCCCGGATGCTCGAGGTGGCCTCCGAAGCCGACACCGACGCCGACACCGAGGAGCGGTAGGCCGGGGCTTCGGAGGTGTCGGCTTGCGGGTTGCCGCCGATGATGCTGGTACAGCCGACGACACCCATCGCCAACGCCGCAACCACACCGGCCACCGACGCGCCTACCCGAGCGTGTCGCCGCGTCTGGGCGCGCGAGGCAGTCAGCCGTCGGGTCAGCACAACTTCAAACGTTACCGCGTACCCGCCACCAGGCCGAGATCAGCCCACCCCGCGGCACTCGCCCACCGCCGCTCGGGTGTCCGGTGGGGCACGATAGAAAAGACGGGACCGGCGAATCGATCGGTCGGTGTCATCCTGGCCACAAGCCGGGAGGCACGTCATGACCTCCGAACCAAGGAGCAATGCGTTGACCACTGAGGCCGCACATCAGGATCTGGCCAAAAAGCCAAGCAGCACAGGAGAATCCGACCGGGTCCGGGTGATCCGCGAGGGGGTGGCGTCCTACCTTCCCGACATCGACTCCGACGAGACCTCCGAGTGGCTGGAGTCCTTCGACGAACTGCTGGCCCGGTCCGGCCCGGCCCGCGCCCGCTACCTGATGCTGCGACTGCTCGAACGCGCCGGAGAGCAGCGGGTCGCGATCCCGGCGCTCACCTCCACCGACTATGTCAACACCATCCCGACCGAACTGGAACCCTGGTTCCCCGGCGACGAGGAAACCGAACGCCGCTACCGCAGCTGGATCCGCTGGAACGCCGCGGTGATGGTGCACCGCGCGCAACGCCCGGGGGTCGGCGTCGGCGGCCACATCTCGACCTACGCGTCGTCGTCGACGCTGTATGAGGTCGGGTTCAACCACTTCTTCCGCGGCAAGGACCACCCCGGCGGCGGCGACCAGGTGTTCATCCAGGGCCACGCCTCCCCCGGCATCTACGCGCGCGCCTTCCTCGAGGGCCGGCTGAGCACCCATGATCTCGACGGCTTCCGCCAGGAGCACAGCCACCCGGGCGGTGGCCTGCCGTCCTACCCGCACCCGCGGCTGATGCCCGACTTCTGGGAGTTCCCCACGGTGTCGATGGGCCTGGGCCCGATGAACGCCATCTACCAGGCGCGGTTCAACCACTACCTGCATGACCGGGGCATCAAAGACACCTCCGATCAGCACGTGTGGTGCTTCTTGGGCGACGGCGAGATGGACGAGCCGGAGAGCCGCGGGCTGCTGCACGTCGGCGCGCTGGAAGGCCTGGACAACCTGACCTTCGTGGTCAACTGCAACCTGCAGCGCCTGGACGGCCCGGTGCGCGGCAACGGCAAGATCATCCAGGAGCTGGAATCGTTCTTCCGCGGCGCGGGCTGGAACGTGATCAAGGTGGTGTGGGGCCGCGAGTGGGATGCGCTGCTGCACGCCGACCGGGACGGCGCCCTGGTCAACCTGATGAACGTCACTCCCGACGGCGACTACCAGACCTACAAGGCCAACGACGGCGGCTACGTGCGGGAGCACTTCTTCGGCCGCGACCCGCGCACCAAGGCGCTCGTTGAGAATCTGTCCGACCAGGACATCTGGCACCTCAAGCGCGGCGGGCACGACTACCGCAAAGTCCACGCCGCCTACCGCGCCGCCGTCGAGCACAAGGGCCAGCCCACCGTCATCCTGGCCAAGACCATCAAGGGCTACAGCCTGGGCAGCTACTTCGCCGGCCGTAACGCCACCCACCAGATGAAGAAGTTCCGGCTGCAAGACCTCAAGGACTTCCGCGACGAGATGCGGATTCCGATCCCGGACTCCGAACTCGAAGAAAACCCGTACCTGCCGCCCTACTACCACCCCGGCGAAAACGCCCCCGAGATCCGCTACCTGCTGGATCGCCGGCGCGCCCTGGGCGGCTTCGTGCCGGGCCGCCGCACCCAGGCCAAAACGGTGGAGCTGCCGGGCTCCGATGCCTATGCCGCGGTCAAGAAGGGATCGGGCACCCAGGAAGTCGCCACCACCATGGCCACCGTGCGGGTGTTCAAAGAGTTGTTGCGGGACAAGCAGTTAGGTCCGCGTCTGGTGCCGATCATCCCCGATGAGGCACGCACCTTCGGGATGGACTCGTGGTTCCCGTCGTTGAAGATCTACAACCGCAACGGCCAGCTCTACACCTCTGTCGATGCCGACCTGATGCTGGCCTACAAGGAAAGCGAAGTCGGCCAGATCCTGCACGAGGGCATCAACGAAGCCGGCTCGACGGCCTCGTTCACCGCGGTCGGCACCTCCTATGCCACCCACGACGAGCCGATGGTGCCGATCTACATCTTCTATTCGATGTTCGGCTTCCAGCGCACCGGCGACGGCCTGTGGGCGGCCGCCGATCAGATGGCGCGCGGTTTCGTCCTGGGGGCCACCGCGGGACGCACCACGCTGACCGGTGAGGGGCTGCAGCACGCCGACGGGCACTCGCTGTTGTTGGCGTCCACCAACCCGGCGGTGGTGTCCTACGATCCCGCGTTCGCCTACGAAGTCGCCCACATCATCGAAAGCGGTCTGCACCGCATGTACGGCCCAACCCCGGAGAACGTGTACTTCTACGTCACGCTCTACAACGAGCCCTACGTGCAGCCGGCCGAGCCCGAGGGCTTCGACCCCGACGGGCTGCTGCGCGGCATCTACCGCTTCCGCAAAGCTCCCGAACCCCGGTCGAACACCGCGCAGATCCTGGCCTCGGGGGTGGCGGTGCCCGAGGCGCTGCGTGCCGCCGACCTGTTGTCCGCCGACTGGGATGTGGCCGCCGACGTCTGGTCGGTGACCAGCTGGGGTGAGCTCAACCGCGACGGTGTGGCCATCGAGCGCGAGCGGCTGCGGCACCCGGAGCGTCCGGCCGCGGTGCCGTATGTGACGCAGGCCCTGGCGGACGCCACCGGCCCGGTCGTGGCGGTGTCGGACTGGATGCGTGCGGTGCCCGAGCAGATCCGGCCCTGGGTGCCCGGCAACTACGTCACCCTGGGCACCGACGGTTTCGGGTTCTCCGACACCCGTCCGGCCGCGCGGCGCTACTTCAACACCGACGCCGAGTCGGTGGTGGTGGCGGTGCTGGCGGCGCTGGCCCGCGACGGCGCCATCGACGCGTCCGTCGCGGTGACCGCGGCCACGCAGTACCAGATCGACGACGTGCTGGCCGCCCCCGAGCAGACGTCGGATTCCGGCGTGGCCTAGCGGTCTTGTGGGTTCCAGCCAGAAAAAGGGCGTAGCTTTTAGGGATGGTTGACAACCCGGCGGGCCCCGTCCTGCCGCGCTCCACGCTGGACCTGCTGAGCACCGTCCCGGACACCCTGCTGCGCCGGCTCAAGCACTACTCGGGCCGGCTGGCCACCGAGGCGGTGTCGATGATGGGTGACCGGTTGCCCTTCTTCGCCGACCTGGAGGCCTCCCAGCGCGCCAGCGTGGCCCTGGTGGTGCAGACCGCGGTGGTCAACTTCGCCGAGTGGATGCACGACCCGCACGGCAACGTCAGCCACACCGCGCAGGCCTTCGAGTTGGTGCCCCAGGACCTGACCCGCCACATCGCGCTGCGGCACACCGTGGACATGGTGCGGGTCACCATGGAGTTCTTCGAGGAAGTGGTGCCGCTGCTGGCCCGCTCCGAGGAGCAGGTGACCGCGCTGACGGTGGGCATCCTCAAGTACAGCCGGGATCTGGCGTTCACCGCAGCCTCCGCCTACGCCGACGCCGCCGAGGCCCGGGGCACCTGGGACTCCCGGATGGAGGCCAGCGTGGTGGACGCCGTGGTACGCGGCGACACCGGTCCGGAGTTGTTGAGCCGCGCGGCCGCGCTGAACTGGGACACCACCGCCCCGGCCACGGTCGTGGTGGGCACCGCACCACCCGGCCCGGATGCCTTCGCCGGCCAGAAAGCCAGCCAGGACATCCGCGACGTGGCCGAACGCCATGGCCGGGCGGCGCTGACCGACGTGCACGGCACCTGGCTGGTGGCTATCGTGTCCGGTCCGCTGGCGCCCACTCAGAAGTTCTTGGCCGACCTGCTCGGCGCGTTCTCCGACGGTCCGGTGGTGATCGGACCGACGGCTCCCACCTTGACCGCCGCCTATCACAGTGCCAGCGAGGCGATCTCGGGGATGAACGCCGTGGTGGGCTGGACCGGGGCGCCGCGACCGGTGCTGGCTCGTGAACTGTTGCCGGAGCGGGCACTGATCGGGGATGCGTCGGCGATCGCGGCCCTGCACACCGACGTGATGCGGCCGCTGGCCGAGGCCGGCCCCACGCTCACCGAGACACTCGACGCCTATTTGGACTGTGGCGGCGCGATCGAGGCCTGCGCCCGCAAGTTGTTCGTTCATCCAAACACCGTCCGTTACCGGCTCAAGCGGATCGCCGACTTCACCGGACGCGATCCGGCCGTGCCGCGCGACGCCTATGTCCTGCGGGTAGCCGCCACGGTCGGGCGGCTGGCCAACCAAGCGCAGCACGCGAGTTTCAGCAATGCAGAGGCGGCCTACGCCAGGCCACAGGTGGGCGTCCGCGGTCCCGACGAACCTCAGGTCAGCACAGCGGGATGACCCACCGAGGCGTGCTGCGGGCACGTACCGATGCGCACCAACGGCGGACAGTTGTCGCAGTTCGGTATCGAACACGTCGCATGGAACGGCAGGTTTGTAGGGTCTCCACAAAAACATAAGACAATGTTCATAATCTAGGACATCCTGCAAACCGCGCTTCACAATGTTCTCTTAAAGACGTGATTGCGTTGCTCGCTCCCGGACAGGGATCGCAGACCCCCGGCATGCTGTCGCCGTGGCTTGAGGCGCCCGGCGCCGATGCCGCGCGCGAGCAGTTGGCCGCCTGGTCGGAGGTCAGTGGCCTGGACCTGATCACGCTGGGCACCACCGCGACCGCCGAGGAGATCACCGACACGGCGGTCACGCAGCCGCTGGTGGTGGCGGCGACCCTGCTGGCCTACGCCGAGCTGGTCAAGCGGCGCAACGGCGCGGTGAGCGGCAGCGATGTCATCGTGGCCGGCCATTCCGTCGGTGAGATCGCCGCCTACGCGATCGCGGGCGTCATCTCCCCCGACGACGCCGTCATGCTGGCCGCCACCCGCGGTCGTGAGATGGCGAAGGCCTGCGCACTTGAGCCGACCGGCATGGCTGCGGTGCTCGGCGGCGACGAGGCCGAGGTGCTGACCCGCCTCGAGCAGCTCGACCTGACCCCGGCCAACCGCAACGCCGTCGGCCAGATCGTGGCGGCCGGCCCGCTGCCGGCGCTGGACAAGCTCGCCGAAGACCCGCCCGCCAAGGCCCGGGTCCGCAAGCTGGCCACCGCCGGGGCGTTCCACACCCAGTACATGGCACCGGCGCTGGAGGCCTACGCCGCCGCCGTCGAGCAGGTCAAGGCCGCCGGAGTTTCGGAACCGACCGCTACCCTGTTGTCCAACCGCGACGGTCAGCCGGTGACGTCGGCGGCCCAGGCGCTGGAGTACCTGGTCGCGCAGCTGACCCGGCCGGTGCGCTGGGACCTGTGCACCGAGACGCTCCGCGCCCGCGAGGTCACGGCGATCGTGGAGTTCCCGCCCGCCGGCACCCTGGCCGGCATCGCGAAACGCGAACTTCGGGGGACCCCGACGCACGCCGTCAAGTCCCCCGCGGATCTGGACGGGCTGCCCGAGTTCTAACCCGTTTCAAGCCCGCTCCAACCCTGCACAACCAGATACGCAGTAATCAGCCCGCACACCCCGTGCGGATCCAACCGAAGGGAAACACAGTGCCTGCTAGTCAGGAAGAAATCATCGCCGGTCTCGCCGAGATCATCGAAGAGGTGACCGGTATCGAGCCGAGCGAGGTCACCGTCGAGAAGTCCTTCGTCGACGACCTGGACATCGACTCGCTGTCGATGGTGGAGATCGCCGTTCAGACCGAAGACAAGTACGGCGTGAAGATCCCCGACGAGGACCTCGCGGGTCTGCGTACCGTCGGTGACGTGGTGGGCTACATCCAGAAGCTCGAGGCCGAGAACCCCGAGGCTGCCGCCGCGCTGCGCGAGAAGTTCGGTTCTGAGAGCTGATCGTGTCCTCCTCACTTTCGACGGCCAACGGCGGTTACCCCAGTGTGGTGGTAACCGCCGTTGAGGCCACGACTTCGATCGGTGCGGACATCGAGAGCACGTGGAAGGGCCTGCTGGCCGGCGAAAGCGGAATCCACGTCCTCGAAGACGAGTTCGTCACCAAATGGGACCTGCCGGTCAAGATCGGTGGGCATCTCAAGGACCCGGTCGACGACCACATGGGCCGCCTCGACATGCGTCGCATGTCCTATGTCCAGCGGATGGCCAAGCTGCTCAGCGGCCGACTCTGGGAGAACGCCGGTTCTCCCGAGGTCGACCAGGACCGGCTCGCCGTGGTGATCGGCACCGGCCTGGGCGGTGGCGAGAAGATCGTCGAGACCTACGACCTGATGAACGAGGGCGGCCCCCGCAAGGTGTCGCCGCTGGCCGTTCAGATGATCATGCCCAACGGCGCCGCCGCGGTGGTCGGCCTGCAGGTCGGCGCCCGTGCCGGGGTCATCACCCCGGTGTCGGCCTGCTCGTCGGGCTCGGAGGCGATCGCGCACGCGTGGCGTCAGATCGTCATGGGTGACGCCGACATGGTCGTCTGCGGTGGCGTCGAAGGCGGCATCGAGGCTCTGCCGATCGCGACGTTCTCGATGATGCGCGCGATGTCGACGCGCAACGACGACCCCGAGGGTGCGTCGCGGCCGTTCGACAAGGACCGGGACGGCTTCGTGTTCGGTGAGGCCGGCGCGATGATGATCATCGAGACCGAAGAGCACGCCAAGGCACGCGGCGCCAAGCCGCTGGCCCGGCTGATGGGCGCCGGAATCACCTCCGACGCCTACCACATGGTGGCTCCCGGCCCCGACGGCAAGCGGGCCGGCCGGGCGATGACGCGGTCGCTGGAGTTGGCGGGCCTGTCCGCCAAGGACGTCGACCACATCAACGCGCACGGAACTGCCACTCCGATCGGGGACACCGCCGAGGCGAACGCGATCCGGGAAGCCGGTTGCCAGCACGCCGCGGTGTACGCACCCAAGTCGGCGCTGGGCCACTCCATCGGGGCGGTCGGGGCGCTGGAGTCGGTGCTGACGGTGCTCTCGCTGCGTGACGGGGTCATCCCGCCGACGCTGAACTACGAGACGCCGGACCCGGAGATCGATCTGGACATCGTGGCGGGCGAGCCCCGCTACGGCGACTACAAGTACGCCATCAACAATTCATTCGGGTTCGGTGGGCACAACGTCGCGCTCGCCTTTGGGCGGTACTGACACCGGATCTCGAGAGAGGGAAGTTCGCAACAGCCATGTCAACGCTGGCAACGGGAAAGGGTCTCCCCAACGTCGTCGTCACCGGCTACGCCATGACGACGGCTTTGGCCGCGGACGGGGAGAACACCTGGAAGAAGCTGCTGGACGGCCAGAGCGGCATACGCAAGCTCACCGATTCGTTCGTCGAAGAGTATGACCTGCCGGTTCGCATCGGCGGGCATCTCGTCGAGAACCCGGAGTCATTCGACGAAGGGCTGAGCCGGACCGAGCTGCGTCGGCTTTCCTACTTGCAGAAGATGGCTTTGGTGCTGAGCCGGCGTGCCTGGGCGCACGCCGGCTCACCCGAAGTCGATACGCGGCGCCTCATGGTGTCGGTCGGCACCGGGATGGGCTCCAGCGAGGAGCTCGTCTGGGCCTATGACGGTATGCGCGAGCGCGGCCTCAAGGCGGTCTCGCCGTTGGTCGTGCAGAAGTACATGCCCAACGGAGCGGCCGCGGCCGTCGGACTGGACCGTCAGGCCAAGGCCGGGGTGATCACCCCGATCTCGGCCTGTGCCTCCGGTTCGGAGGGCATCGCGCATGCCTGGCAGCAGATCGTGCTCGGCGAAGCCGACATCGCGATCTGCGGTGGCGTGGAAACCCGGATCGAAGCGGTGCCGATCGCCGGGTTCGCCCAGATGCGCATCGTGCTGTCCACCACCAACGACGACCCGGAGGGCGCCTGCCGCCCGTTCGACCGCGACCGCAACGGGTTCGTGTTCGGCGAGGCCGGCGCGCTGATGGTGATTGAGACCGAGGAGCACGCCAAGGCGCGCGGGGCCAACATCCTCGCCCGGATCATGGGTGCCTCGATCACCTCGGACGGCTACCACATCGTCGCGCCGGACCCCGACGGCCAAAGCGCCGGTCGGGCGATGACGCGGGCGATCCAGATCGCCGACCTGACACCCGGCGACATCAGCCACGTCAATGCGCACGCCACCGGCACCTCGGTGGGTGACGTGGCAGAAGGCCACGCCATCAACCTCGCGTTGGGCCCGCACGGCGGCAACGCCGCGGTGTACGCGCCCAAGGCGGCGCTCGGCCACTCGGTCGGCGCGGTCGGCGCGGTGGAGTCCATCCTGACGGTGATGGCGCTGCGTGAACAGGTCATCCCACCGACGCGGAACCTGGAGAATCTCGACCCGGAGATCGACCTGGACGTGGTGGCCGGTGAGCCGCGGCCGGGCGACTACCAGTACGCGATCAACAACTCGTTCGGGTTCGGCGGGCACAACGTCGCGATCGTCTTCGGTCGGTACTGAAGGCCATAGACGGACCAGAAGCGAGACCCGCGATCAATCAACCAAGGAGAAGCGCGATGACGACTATTGCTCCCGAAACGGTGGGCGAATCGCTCGACCCGCGCGATCCCCTGCTGCGCCTGTCGACGTTCTTCGACGACGGCACCGTGGAGTTGCTGCACGAGCGTGACCGCTCCGGGGTGCTGGCCGCCGGCGGCACCGTCAACGGCGTACGCACCATCGCGTTCTGCACTGACGGCACCGTGATGGGCGGTGCGATGGGCATCGAGGGCTGCGATCACATCGTCAACGCCTACGACACCGCGATCGCCGAGCAGAGCCCGATCGTGGGCCTGTGGCACTCGGGGGGCGCCCGGTTGGCCGAGGGCGTGCGAGCCCTGCACGCGGTGGGCCGGGTGTTCGAGGCCATGATCCGGGCGTCCGGATTCGTCCCGCAGATCTCGGTGGTGGTCGGTTTCGCCGCCGGCGGCGCCGCCTACGGCCCGGCTCTGACCGACGTCATCGTGATGGCACCGGAGGGCCGGGTGTTCGTCACCGGCCCCGACGTGGTGCGCAGCGTCACCGGTGAGGACGTCGACATGGCCGCGCTGGGCGGCCCCGACACCCACCACAAGAAGTCCGGCGTGTGCCACATCGTCGCCGACGACGAGCTCGACGCCTACGAGCGGGGCCGCCGTCTGGTCGGGTTGTTCTGCCAGCAGGGCCATTTCGACCGCAACAAGGCCGAGGCGGGCGAGATCGACCTGCACGCGCTGCTGCCGGAGTCGGCGCGGCGCGCCTACGACGTGCACCCGCTGGTGAACGGGCTGCTCGACGCCGACGCACCCTTCGATGAGTTCCAGGCCAAGTGGGCGCCGTCGATGGTGGTCGGGCTGGGCCGGTTGTCGGGTCGCACCGTCGGGGTGCTGGCCAACAACCCGCTGCGGCTGGGCGGTTGCCTGAACTCCGAGAGCGCCGAGAAGGCGGCACGTTTCGTGCGGCTGTGCGACGCGTTCGGGATTCCGCTGATCGTGATCGTCGATGTGCCGGGCTACCTGCCCGGTGTCGGTCAGGAATGGGGCGGCGTGGTGCGCCGCGGCGCCAAGCTGCTGCACGCGTTCGGCGAGGCCACCGTCCCCCGCGTCACGCTGGTGACCCGCAAGACCTACGGCGGGGCTTACATCGCGATGAACTCGCGGTCGTTGGGCGCCACCAAGGTGTTCGCCTGGCCGGACGCCGAGGTCGCGGTGATGGGAGCCAAGGCCGCGGTCGGCATCCTGCACAAGAAGAAGCTGGCCGCCGCGCCCGATCACGAGCGGGACGCGCTGCACGAGGAGTTGGCCGCCGAGCACGAGCGGATCGCCGGCGGCGTGGACAGCGCCATCGACATCGGCGTGGTCGACGAGAAGATCGACCCCTCGCACACCCGCGGCAAGATCACCCAGGCACTGGCCGAGGCGCCCGCCCGTCGCGGCCGCCACAAGAACATCCCGCTGTAGCCCCGATATTTTCCGCGAGGGTGCGTGTCTGCACCCCGACCCGCCGCTGTCGGGCGCGCAACTGCGCACGCTCGGCAGCAGCCGGTTACGCCCGAACCAATGCGTCGCGCCCGGCTGTCGGATACAACTACACCTATGCCGTCCGCCGACGAAACGCCAGCAGCCGCACCGGATGGATCCGAGTCCGGAACTGACCAGCCCCGCGCAATGCTGCGGCGGCGCCAGGTACTGGGTGGCCTAGCCGCTCTGGGCGTGGGCGGCGCCGGCGTCTCGGCGCTGGCTGGCTGCGAAAGCAAGGGCAGCAGCGGTGACACTGCCGGCGCCCCGGGTTATGGCACCGGGATCAACGACGGGTTCGACGGGAAGATCGAACTCGACGTGCGGGATTCGCAGCCCGACTGGGGTCCGTTCGAGCTCAAACATGCCCCCCAGGGCGCGCCCAATGTGCTGGTGGTGCTCTACGACGACACCGGGATGGCGGCGTGGTCACCCTACGGCGGGGCGATCGACATGCCTGTCATGCAGCGCCTTGCCGACAACGGGCTGACGTATTCGCAATGGCACACCACGGCGCTGTGTTCACCGACCCGGTCGTGCGTCTTGACCGGCCGCAACCACCACGTGAACCGCTTCGCCTCGATCACCGAGGGATCCGACGGTTTCCCCGGTGCGGCGGCCCGGCTGCCCGCGCAATGCGCGACGCTCGGGCAGGTGCTGCAGGACAACGGGTACAGCACATTCTGGGTGGGCAAGAACCACAATGTGCCCGAGGAGGACGTCTCCAGTGGGGGCAGCAAATCGGAGTGGCCCCTGCAGAAGGGGTTCGACCGATTCTACGGGTTTCTCGGTGGTGAAACCAACCAGTGGTACCCGGATCTGGTGGAGGACAACAGGTTCATCGAACAGCCCTACAGCCCGGAAGACGGCTACCACCTGTCGAAAGACCTCGCCGACAACGCACTTCGCATGCTGCGCGACCAACGGTCCAGCAATCCGTCCAAACCCTGGTACATGTGGTTCTGCCCGGGCGCCAATCACGCCCCGCACCACAGCCCGACCGAATACGCCGAGAAATATCGCGGCAGGTTCGATGACGGCTACGAGGCGTACCGGGAGTGGGTGTTGGCCCGCATGGTCGACAAGGGCATCATGCCGCACGGCACCCGCCTGACGCCGCTGAACCCCCTTCCCGACGACGTCGCCGCGCCGATAGATGCTGTGCGGCCGTGGGATTCGCTCAACGCCGACGAGAAGCGCCTGTTCGCCCGGATGGCCGAGGTCTTCGCCGGGTTCTCCGAATACACCGACGCCCAAGTGGGCCGGATCGTCGACTACCTTGAGAACTCCGGCCAGTTGGACAACACGCTCATCTTCTACTGCGCCGACAACGGCGCCTCCGGCGAAGGCTCCCCGAACGGCTCGGTCAACGAGAACAAATTCTTCAACGGCTACCCCGACGAGCTGGCCGAGAATATGCGCTACCTCGACGTGCTGGGGACGCCCGACACCTACAACCACTATCCGACCGGCTGGGCGGCCGCGTTCTCCACACCGTTTCAGATGTTCAAACGCTACTCGCAGTTCTCCGGTGGCACCTGCGACCCCATGGTGATCCACTGGCCCGCAGGCATCAAGGCCAAAGGCCAAGTGCGCCATCAGTATCACCACGCCACCGACATCGTCCCGACCATCCTCGATGCGGCGGGAATCCCGATGCCGAAGGAGTACCGCGGCGTGAAGCAGTACCCGCTCAACGGGGTGTCGATGCGCTACAGCTTCGACTCCCCGGATGCGCCCACCGCCAAGAAGCGGCAGTACTACGCCATGCTGGGCACTCGCGGAATCTGGGAAGACGGCTGGAAGGCGGCGGCGCTGCACGCACCGATCAGCGGCACAAGCCACTTCGACCAGGACCGCTGGGAGCTCTACCACGTCGATGAGGATCGCTCTGAATCCACGAACGTCGCCGACAAGTATCCCGACAAACTCAAGGCGCTCATCGACGCGTGGTTCTCCGAGGCCAAGGACAACTACGTTCTGCCGCTCGACGACCGCACAGCCACCGAAATGATCGCCATCGACCGGCCGCATTTCGAACCACCGCGCGATCGCTACACCTACTACCCGGATACCGCGCCTGTCCCGGAAGGCGTGGCAGCCAATATCCGCGGTCGGTCGTACAAGATCGTCGCCAACGTCGATCTGGCCCGCGACGCCCAGGGGGTGCTCTTTGCCCATGGGTCCCGGTTCGGCGGGCACGCGCTGTTCATCAAGGACGGCAAGCTGCACTACGTGTACAACTTCCTCGGAATCAAGCCCGAACAGGAGTTCGTCTCACAGCGGCTAACCCCCGGCAAGCACACTCTCGGCATGGAGTTTGTCCGCAAAGAGTCCGGAAAATACGGTGAGTCGCTGGGTACCACAACGCTTTACGTTGACGGAAACGCCGTCGACAGCGGTCCGATGCGCGCTCAGGTGGGCAAGTTCACGCTCGCCGGCGACGGACTGTGTGTCGGGTACGACAGCGGCGACAACGTCTCCGGTCAATACCAGAACCCGGGGACCTTCACCGGCGGCAGCATCCAGGGCGTCATCATCGACGTCAGCCCGGAGGCCTTCATCGATCTGCAACGGGAAGCCGCCGCGGCACTCGCTCGCGACTGATCACCGCGTGGTGTAGCCGCCGTTGGCGAAGATGGTCTGCCCGGTGATCCAGTGCCCGCCGTCGAGCAGGAACACCACCAGCGGTGCGATGTCCTCGATCCGGGTCAGGCGGTTGCCCATCGCCTGCGACTTGTGGAACTCGACGCGCTCCGGGGTTTCCTGCGGGTAGAAGAACGGGGTGTCCATCGGCCCGGGCGCGACGCTGTTGACGCTGATGCCCCGGGTCCCGAACTCTTTGGCCGCTGCCCGGGTGAAGTGCTCCACCGGACTCTTGGAGCCCGCGTAGGTGGAATAGCCGTCGGTGAACGCCCCCAGCAGTGCGGTCACGATCGTCACCACCGAACCGTTGTCGGACAGGCGCTGGCCGGCCTGCTGCAAGAAGAAGTACGCGGACTTGGCGTTGATGTCGAACATCGAGTCGTACTCGGCTTCGGTGGTTTCCAGCATCGGCTTGCGCAGCACCTTGCCGACGGTGTTGACCGCGAAGTCCACCCCGCCGAACGCATCCACCGCGACGTCGAACAATGCGGTGACATTGGCCGGAACGGTCAGGTCGCCCTGCACCTTGATCGCCTTGGCGCCGGCGGCCTGCACCGCGGCGACGGTCTTGTCGGCGTCGGGCTCGGAGCTGTCGCTGTTGTAGTGCACCGCGACGTTGACGCCGTGCGAGGCCAGCGTGGTGCTGATCAGCCCGCCCAGGTTCTTGGCCCCGGCGGCCACCACCGCCGATTTCCCGGTCAAATCGCTCATGGAAAGTCCCCTTCTGCTGTCTCTGGCCACGAAACTAACCCGGCGACACACAAATGAGAAACAGCGTTATACGAGTTATCGACAAGAATTACTTGTGGCTAGCATGGATCGATGCTCCCGGTCCCCGACCTGCGCCGCCTGACCCACTTCATCGCCGTCGCCGAGTCTTCCGGCTTCACCAGCGCCGCCACGCAACTGCACCTGTCGCAGCAAGCGCTGTCGCATTCGGTGCAACAGCTGGAGAAGGAGATCGGCGTGACACTGCTGGTGCGCTCCGGCCGCCGCATCGCGTTGACCCCGGCCGGCCAGACCCTGATGGACGAGGGCCGCGCTCTGCTCGCAGCGGCCAGAACCCTCACTGCGCACACCCGCGCCGCGGCCAGCGCGCAACCGAAGGAATTCGTCATCGGCCACTCCCCTGCGATCAGCAACCGCGACGTCTACACACTGATCGAACCGGCGATCGCCGCGGCGCCCGACACGTCATTCACGGTCGTGCAGCTGTTTCCGGACCGGCTCACCGCCGGGGCGCGCGACGGCGCCGTGCAGTTGGGGCTGCGCCGCGCGGTGGTGCCCCAAGAGCTGCTCGCCGGCGCGGTGATCCGCTACGACCCGCTGCGGGTCGCCGTGCCCAGCAACCACCCGCTGGCCGCGCGCTCCCCCCTCCGCATCGCCGACCTGGCGAACGAAGTGATCGCGCTGTGGGCGCCGCCCGGCGCCTCCTATTACAGCGACTTCCTGATCAACGCCTGCCGGCGTGCGGGTTTCGAACCGCAGTATCAGGTCAGTCGGGTGCAGGGCTGCCCGCCTGAGGTAGCGGCCTTGACCGACAGCGCCGCGGCGTTCGTCACCGCACCGGCCGGCCCGGCCCTCGATGGAGCCGTCACGGTGGTCGACCTCGACGAGCCGCTGCTGGTGCCCATGCAGGCGCTGTGGCAGCCGCATACCAGTTCAGCGGTACGGGACCTCATTCTGCGTCGACGCCCTTGACAACCGGCACGACAACCCAAGACAATTCATCATACGATGAATTAGATAGCTCTAGCCGCAGCAGACCGGAGGGTTTCCGATGCCCGGATATCTGGCCGCCCTGGCACTCGCGCTGTGTCCCGTCCTGGTGGCTGTTCGTCTGATCGTGCTGCGGCGCAGCGGAACCGATGCCCTGCACTTCGGGCGCATCGACAACAAGGACTTCCTGATCCCGCCCTTCGCGCTGGCCTACTTCTACGCGGTCTTCGCCGGCGCGTTCGGATGGCCGCTGGTGGGCTCCGGGCGGTTCTTCAGCTCAACCCCCGTCGCCTGGGCCGGGGTCGCACTGTGTTTCGGCGGCGTGCTGTTGGTCGGGTTGAGCCTGGTCGCCTTCGGCCGCAGTTTTCGTGTCGGTATCGACACCGATAACCCGGACAAGCTGGTGACGTCGGGCGTGTTCGCGATCAGCCGCAATCCCATCTATGTCGGATTCGGGCTGGTGCTGCTCGGCCAGTTCCTGGTGTTTCCGAGCTGGGTTCCGCTCATCTACCTGCTCGCCGGTCTGTGGCTGTTCAACCGCCAGGTGCTGCGGGAGGAAGCCTTCATGCGTGAGCACTACGGCCGTGAGTACGCCGACTACTGCGGCCGGGTTCGCCGGTATCTGTAGGAGTTCAGCTGCGGGCGAGGATGGTCGACAACGCCCGCTGCAGCTCGCTGTCGGGGTTGGCCGGCAGCCCGTCGGCGCGCCATCCCACGAAGTCATCCGGACGGATCAGCAATGCGCCGTCGGGCGCCAGTCCGGTGGTACGCGCCCAGCCCTCATCGGCGATCCGATGCGCGACCAGTGGGATGCCCAGTACCTCCGAGGTCTGTGCCGCGGCGGCCCGCCACCGTCCACCGTCGGACCCGGTCAGCACGGTGAAACCCGGGCCGAGCAGATCAAGGGTCGAAAGCCGTTGTCCGCCATGCGTCAGCCATACATGCGGCACCCGGGTGCCGGGTTGTCCGCACAGGTCCGACACCAGTGAGACCGCGCTGGGGTCGGACGGCGCTGGGTCGTCCGACAGCACCGCGGCTGACCGATACCGGTAGCCGATCAGCAGGGCGAACATCGGCGCCTCTTCACCCGCCGACAGGCCCGGTCCGGTGTCGTCGAGCCGCAGCAGGGGCAGCACCGGCCCGGTCAGCGATTGGCGGGCGCTGAAGCACCCCACCGGGTGCCGTTCGGTGTGATAGGTGTCCAGCAGCGCCGGATCGGCCATCCCCGCCGAAACGGCCGCCAGCTTCCAGGCCAGATTGTGTGCGCTCTGGATGGCGCAGTTGGCGCCGCCGGCCTTGAACGGCGGCATGGCGTGAGCCGAGTCCCCGACGAGAAACACTCTGCCGCAGCGGAACCAGTCAGCGACCAGCTCGTAGGGCTGCCACGGCGTCACCTCGACGATCTCCATATCGATGTGCTCACCGATCGCCTTGGTGAGCAGCCGGTGGCAGTGATCGGCGGTGAATTGCGCAGCGGTCTCGCCTCGGCCGGGCAGATAGGTGGTGAGGAACATGCCGAAGTCGTCACGCACCGGCAGAAAGATGCCGTCCACCTCGTCGTTGGCGACCTGTATGGCGTCACCGTCGCCGAGCTGCGGAACGAACTGTCGCCAGGGCCCGCGAAAGTAGATGAACACGACGTAGATCGGCAACGCCCCGTGCCCGGACGTCGGTATGCCGAGCGCGTCGCGGGCCGGGCTGTGCACGCCGTCGGCAGCGATCAGGTAGTCCGCACGCACCACCTCGGCGCCGCCGGTGTCGCGGTCACGGACAACGGCGGTGACTCCGGTGTCGTCCTGCTCCAGGGAACACAACTCGGTGCCGTAGCGAACCTCGCCGCCCTGCCCGCGGATGTGTTCGAGCAGCATCGGCTCCAGCGCGCTTTGCGGACAGTACTGCGCGGCCGGCTCGGGACTGAGGCCGCCGAACGGTGCGAAGATCGCGTCGACGTCAAACGCCGGCTGGGCCTGTGTGCTGGTGAGCGAGGCTTTGGTGAGCATGTCCGAGACGCCCTCGGCCACCGCGTGCACCTCGTCCGCCAGGCCCAGGCCGCGCAGGATCTCCAGACTGCGGAAGCTCAGGTTGCGGGCTTTTGGGTAGAGGAAGACCTCGCGGCGTTTCTCGACCACGAGGGACCGCACGCCGTGTTTGGCCAACAGTGCCGAGGCACTCAAGCCGCCCGCGCCTGCGCCGACGATCAGTACCGGGACTCGATTGCCGGTCATCGCCACCTCCCGATCTATGCGGAACTAATCAGTTCCGCATAGATGCCAATGTGGCACGCGCAGTTGCGTCGCGCAACCCGATTAGGGCGTCGGCGCACCGGTGAGTGGCAGGATCACGTCTTCGAGCACGCGCCGGACGAAAACCCGGTCGACCGGTCGTCCGGTCATCACGCGCAGCATGTTGAGACCCAACGCGACGTCGGGGATCAGACTCAGGTCGCGGCCGGCCGGGATTTCGCCCCGCGCCAGTGCCTGGTCCAGCAGCACCCGGATCACGTGGCGTGGCGGGTCGAGCACCAGATCATCGAGGGCTGCCGCCAGCACGGGGTTGTGCATGGCGGCCGCCGCCACCCCCACGATGACCTGAATCATGCTCAGACCAGCGTCATCGAACTCGGGCACCATTGCGACCAGTGTCTCGATATCACCGCGCAGACTGCCGGTGTTGGGCGGTTCGACCGAGCCCTGCTGTCTGCGCCAGTGCGCGATCGCGTCGGCCACCACCACCGCTTTCGACGGCCAGCGCCGGTAGATCGCGGCCTTGCCGACACCGGCGCGGCCCGCGATGTCGTCCACGCTGAGCCGGTCGTACCCCAGCTCGGCCACACCCTGCAGTGCCGCGTTCAGGATGGCCGGGTCACGCGTCCGGTCCAGGCGCCCCGGGCTGCGCCGTGGATGCGGTCCGGCGCCGGCCCCCTCCTCTGCCATAGGCCCCAGCTTAGCGATACGAGTCGGTTCCGTTTGCGAGACTCGCGATCACTCGTGCGGAGCGAACTCCCGGGCAACCTCGAGCACACGGTCGCGGTCGTCGGCGACCAATCCGATCCGGGTCCGGCGGTCCACGATGTCCCCGACGGTCAGCGCACCTTCGTGGCTGACGGCGTACTCGAACTCGGCGCGGATCACGTCGATTCCGTCGGTCACCGCTTCTGCGGGCCGCTCGCAGGTGGCGGCGGCCAGCACATTGGCCGCTTCCGCGCCGTAGCGCGCCACCAGCGACTCGGGCAGCGCTCCCGCCGGCGTCGCGGCAGTCCCCGGGTTCTCCGGCGCGCCGATCAGCGGCAGGTCCCGCGTCCGACACGGTGTGGCCCGCAGATCCCGCAGGCGCGCGGCCCGGTCCAGCACGTCTTCGGCCATGTGCCGGTACTCGGTCAGCTTTCCGCCGATCACGCTGAACACCCCGGTCTCCGATTCGACGACGGCGTGGTTGCGTGAGACGTCCGCGGTGCGGCCTTCGCCGGTATCGATCAGCGGCCGCAGCCCGGCATAGGCGCCGCGGACGTCGGCCGTGCTCAATGCGGTGCCCAACGCGGTGTTGACGGTGTCCAACAGGAATGAGATCTCCGCCGACGTAGGTTGCGGCACATCGGGAATCGGCCCCGGCGCCTCTTCGTCGGTAAGACCCAGGTACACCCGTCCGAGCTGCTCGGGCATGGCGAACACGAACCGGTTGAGTTCACCGGGGATCGGCACCGTCAGCGCGGCGGTCGGATAGCCGAAGTCCTTCGCGTCGAACACCAAATGCGTTCCGCGGCTCGGCCGCAGCCGCAGCGCCGGGTCGATGTCGGCGGCCCAGACCCCGGTCGCATTGATCACGGCCCGGGCGGCGACGTCGAAGGACTCACCGGAGAACTGGTCGGTCAGCCGTACCCTGTCGCCGGCGGCCTGCGATGCCGCCACGTAGGTCAGGATCGTCGCGCCGTATTGGGCCGCGGTACGGGCAACGGCCGTGACCAGGCGGGCGTCGTCGATCAGTTGCCCGTCGTAGGCCAACAGGCCACCGTCGAGGCCGTCGCGGCGCACGGTCGGCGCCAACTTCACGGCGCGCTCGGCCGAGACCCGTCGCGAGCGGGGCAACACCGTCGCGGGTGTGCCGGCCAGCCGGCGCAGCGCGTCACCGGCAAGAAAGCCGGTACGCACCAGGGCCCGGTCGCGCCGACGCATCGACCCCAGCAGCGGGACCAGTTGCGGCATAGCCCGCACCAAGTGCGGAGCGTTGCGAGTCATCAGGATTCCGCGCTCGATCGCGCTGCGGCGCGCAATGCCCACGTTGCCGGTGGCCAGGTATCGCAGCCCGCCGTGGACCAGTTTGGAGCTCCACCGGCTGGTGCCGAAGGCCAGGTCCTGCTTGTCCACGCACACCACCCGCAGCCCGCGGGTGGCTGCGTCCAGGGCGATGCCGGCACCGGTGATCCCCCCGCCGATCACGACGACATCAACAGTCGGGTGCTCCGCCAGTGCGCTCAGTTCGGCGGTGCGGCGGGCGGCATTGAGCGCGGCGGTGTCGGGTATCACGAGAGGTACCTGTTCAGGGTGTAGGCCAGTTCGGTGGAGAGCGCGTCCTCGTCCAAGATGGGCGCGACGACTTGGGCGGACTGGATCGCCGATTGGGTGATCAACAGACACATCGCGGCGAGTTGGCGTGGGTCACCGGCTCGCACACCGCCGGCGGCCTGGGCGTCGCCGAGTTCGCCGGCCACCAGATCGACCAACCGCCGTTGACTGGACCCCATCCGCTGGGCGATGTAGACCATCGCCAGATCGGGTGCGTGATGCAGCACCTGCATCACCACCTCGTCGTGGCGCAGCCGCGCCGCAACCGCGACGATCCGCTTCACCAGCGCCTCACGTCCCGTTCCAGGTTGCTCCAGCTCGCCCCAGGCGGCGGTGATCCGTGAAGTCAGCAGTGCGGCGATCACCGACCGGCTGTCCGGCCAACGCCGGTACACCGTCGGGCGGCTCACCCCGGCGCGACGCGCGATGGCCGCCAACGTCACCCGCTCCATTCCCAAGGCAAGCAGGCAGCTCGCGGCGGCATCGAGGATCCGCTCCCCGACCTCCACCTGCTCGTCATTACTGGTTGACAGCACGTGTAATACTGTAACGCATGACGCAGGCCGATGCCCGGGACGCCCTGACCCCGCCGATGAAGTGGAACGCCTGGGGCGATCCGGCAGCGGCCAAGCCTTTGAGCGATGGCATCCGTCAACTGCTCAAGGCAGCCCTGGGCGTGGAAGGCACTAGCGCCCCGGAACGCGATCCCAGCCAGGTGTCGCTCACGCCGTCGGCATTGACCGACGCTGACCACGCCGCGTTGGCGGCGATCGTCGGCGACGGGCACTGCCGCACCGATCACACCGCACGGCTGCTGCACGCCGGGGGCAAATCCACGCTGGATCTGCTGCGGCGCAATGATTCCGGCACCCAAGATGCGCCCGACGCGGTGCTGCTGCCCGGCAGTGACGACGAAGTCGCCGCCATCCTCGACTACTGCAGCCAGCACGCCATCGCGGTGGTCCCGTTCGGCGGCGGCACCAGCGTCGTCGGCGGGCTCGACCCGATCCGCGGCGACTTCGCTGCCGTCGTGAGCGTGGACCTGCGCCGATTCGATGCCCTGTTGAACCTCGACGAAGTCTCCGGCGAGGCGGAATTCGGCGCCGGGGTGACCGGGCCCGACGCCGAGCGACTGCTCGGTGAGCGCGGTTTCTCGTTGGGCCATTTTCCGCAGAGCTTCCAGTTCGCCACCCTGGGCGGGTACGCCGCCACCCGCTCCTCGGGCCAGGACTCGGCCGGCTATGGCCGCTTCGACGACATGGTCCGCGGCCTGCGGATGATCACCCCGGCCGGCGTGCTGGACCTGGGCCGCGCCCCGGCCTCAGCGGCCGGACCGGACCTGCGCCAGCTGGTGCTGGGCTCGGAGGGTGTCTTCGGCGTCATCACCCGCGTGCGGGTGCGCGTGCATCCGGTGCCGGCGACCACCCGCTACGAGGCGTGGTCGTTCCCGGACTTCGCCACCGGCGCCGCGGCCCTGCGCGCCGTCACTCAGACCGGCGCCGGACCGACCGTCATCCGGCTGTCCGACGAAGCCGAGACCGGCGTGAACCTGGCCACCACCGAGCAGATCGGCGAGCAACAGATCACCGGCGGCTGCCTGGCGATCACGCTGTTCGAGGGGACCGCCGAGCACACCGAAAGCCGGCACGCAGAAACCCGGGCGGTGCTGGCCGCGCACCGCGGCACGTCGCTGGGCGAAGAACCGGCGCGCGCCTGGGAGCACGGCCGTTTCGGCGCGCCGTACCTGCGCGATTCGCTGCTGGCTGCCGGGGCGCTGTGCGAAACGCTGGAGACCGCCACCGACTGGGCCGGCGTTCCGGCGCTCAAGACGGCGGTCACCGAGGCACTGACCACCGCACTGGGCGACAGCGGGACGCCCGCGCTGGTGTTATGCCATATCTCGCACGTCTACCCGACCGGCGCGTCGCTCTACTTCACTGTGGTCGCCGGCCAGCGCGGCAACCCCATCGAACAGTGGCAGGCCGCGAAAGCCGCTGCCGGCGATGCGATCATGCGCGCGGGCGGAACCATCACCCACCACCACGCCGTCGGCGCCGATCACCGGCCGTGGATGAGCGAAGAGGTCGGCGAGCTGGGTGTGCAGGTGCTGCGAGCAGTCAAGGCCACGCTGGATCCGGCCGGAATCCTCAACCCCGGCAAACTGATTCCATGACGAGCCGAGAAATCCGCCGGATCACGCTGCTGACCAACCCGGCGGCCGGACACGGCAATGCCCGGCATGCGGCGGAGCGGGCGCTGGCGCGGTTCCAGCAGCGCGGCGTCAACGTCAACCACATCGTCGGCTCCGACGCCCGCCACGCGCGGCAGTTGCTCGACGAGGCGCTGGCGGCCGGAACGGATGCCGTGGTGGTGGCCGGCGGCGACGGTGTCATCTCACTGGCGTTGCAGTCATTGGCGCTCGGTGACGTGCCGCTGGGGATCATCCCGGCCGGCACCGGCAACGACCACGCCCGGGAATACGGTTTGCCCACCGGCGATCCCGAGGCGGCCGCCGACGTCGTCGCCGAAGGCCGCACCGAGACGATCGATCTGGGCCGCATCACCGAAGACAGCGGCGCGGTGTCCTGGTTCGGCACCGTGATGGCGGCCGGTTTCGATTCGCTGGTGAGCGACCGCGTCAATCGGATGCGCTGGCCGCACGGCCGGATGCGCTACAACGTGGCCATGGTGGCGGAGATGTCCAAGCTACGGCTGCTGCCGTTCCGCCTGACGTTCGACGACGACGAGCCGGTGGACATCGAGCTGACGCTGGCGGCGTTCGGCAACACCCGCAGCTACGGCGGCGGCATGTTGATCTGCCCGGGCGCCGATCACGCCGACGGCCTGCTGGATGTCACCATGGTGCACTCGGGTTCACGGACCAAGCTGATCCGGCTGTTCCCCACCGTGTTCAAGGGCACCCATGTGCTTCTCGATGAGGTGACCACCCGGCGGGCGAAGTCTATTCGAGTCGAGTGCCCCGGAATCAACGCTTACGCCGACGGTGACTACGTAGCCCCACTGCCGGTGACGGTGGCGGCGGTGCCGGGTGCGCTGCAAATCCTGCGCCGTCCCTAGCCCGCCATAGGAAATCAGCCCACGCCGCGGCTGAGCCAGGACACCTCCGCGCCCTCACCGCCGTCGCGATAGGCCTCCAGCGCGTCATCCCAGGCGGTGCCCAGCACCGTTTCCAGGTCCGCGGCGAGCGCGTCGGCGCCGGCGGCCATCAGCGTGCGCAGGCGGTTCTCCCCGACCATCACGTCGCCGTTGGCGCTCATCGTCCCGCTCCACAGACCGAGCTGCGGGGTGTGGCTGAACCGTTGGCCGTCGACTCCGGCGCTGGGATCCTCGGTGACCTCGAACCGCAACACCGACCAGGAGCGCAGCGCGCTGGCGAGTTGGGCGCCGGTGCCCACCGGACCGACCCAGTTGACCACGGCTCGCAGCTGTCCCGGCATGGCCGGTTGCGGCGTCCAGTTGAGCTTCGCCTGGCCGTTTCGGGCACCCAAAGCCGAGGTCAGTGCCCACTCGACGTGCGGGCACACCGCCGCGGGCGAGGCGTGGATGTACACCACGCCGCTGGTCACGTCGGCGAATTGATTCGTCGCGCGCATCAGTTGCTCCTTCGGATCCACGAGGGACGTCTTCCCCAACG
Source organism: Mycolicibacter heraklionensis (assembly GCF_019645815.1). Taxonomy (NCBI): domain Bacteria; kingdom Bacillati; phylum Actinomycetota; class Actinomycetes; order Mycobacteriales; family Mycobacteriaceae; genus Mycobacterium; species Mycobacterium heraklionense. The sequence continues at coordinate 1,935,812 of NZ_CP080997.1, read as the reverse complement.
ACCTGGTGGGACCGAATTTGAGCAGTGTTGCTGCAGAAACTGGAGTGTATTCAGTGTTGTATGTGTCTATTGTGCCTCGTGTGACGCCTGTTGGCTAGTCCCGGCCGAACGCGGCTACCACTGCGTCGGCCAGGGCCGGCCAGCGGCCCGTGACCCAGTCGCCGAAGTCGCGGTCGGTGAGCACCACCAGCGCCCGCTCGATCGCCGGATCAGCCCAGATCAGGGTGCCGGACTGGCCGAAATGGCCGAACGTCCGCGCCGAGTTGGCCGTGCCGGTCCAGTGCGGCGTTTTGCCGTCCCGGATCTCGAAGCCCAGCCCCCAGTCGTTCGGCCGCTGCGGCCCGTAACCCGGCAACACGCCGTCCAGGCCGGGAAACTGCACGCGGGTGGCCTCGGCGTGCAGCTGCGGCGACACCGTGGCCGGCGTCAGCAGGTCACCGGCGAACGCGGCCAAGTCCGCGACGGTCGAGGTGCCTCCGAAACCGGCCGCCGGCGCTCCCCCGTCCAGCCGGCTGGCTGCCATGCCCAGCGGCTCGAACACCGCTTCGGTCAGGTAGCGGCCGAATTCGATCCCGGACTCCCGCTGCACCGTGTCGGCCAGCACCGCGAAGCCGTAGTTGGAGTACACCCGCCGGGTGCCGGGCTTGGCCAGGACCCGATCGGAGTCCGGCGACAGCCCGGAGGCGTGCGCGAGCAGATGCCGCACCGTGGCACCCGGCGGCCCGGCCGGGGTGTCGAGTTCGACGGCTCCCTCCTCCACCGCGACCTGCACCGCCCGCGCCACCAAGGGCTTGGTCACCGACGCGAGGTAGAACGGCCGCGCGGTGTCGCCGTGGGTGGCCAGCACGCCTTGGGGGCCGACGACGGCAGCGGCCGCGTGGTCGACGGGCCAGTCGTCGAGGGCGGAGAGGGCGGACGGGGCTTCAGCGGCGGACACCGCCATCACCCTAGCCTCGGCCGTCGAACCCGGTCGCCGCGCGGACGGCCTTGCGGTGACTGCTCGCGCTGCAGCCGAACCAGCGCTGACAGGACCGGCTGAGCACGCTCTGTTCGGCGTAGCCGAGCTCGCGCGTGAGGTGCGCCAGGCTGATGTCGGTGTCACGCAGGTAGCGGTGAGCGGCCTCCCGGCGGACCCCGTCGACCAGGGCGGCGAACGTAGTCCCCTCGGCGGCCAGTCGCCGGTGCAGCGCCTTCGGATGCAGGCCGAGCTGGCCGGCGATCAGCTCGAGGTTCACGGTGCCGGTGGGCAACAGCTGGCGAGCGATCGCACGCACCGACGCCGCGATGCCCGGGGACTCGGCGGTGATGCCACGCAGATAGCGCACCATGGCCTGGTGGGCCTGGTCGTCCCGGTGCAGGGGTCGGTCCAGATCGACGGTGCGAAAGGTGAACCCGGCCACCGGTTGCGCGAAGTAGGGGCGGCAGCCGAAGTAGGCCAGATAGTCGCGCACCGGGGTGAGCGCCTCGTGCGGAAGGTGCACCGACAGTGGCGAATACGGGGCGTCGAACATCATCCGCATGATTCCCAGTGAGACCCCCAGCGACAGCTCGGTGGTCTGCGGGTGCGGCGGGGATCGCTCGATGAGCACCTCGAACGCATAGAACGACTCGCCGGGTTCATGCGGCGGTCCCAGCTTCCCCTCTCCTGCGTCGAGCCTCGCTGAACCGCCGGCACGGCCGCCCGGGATGATGCGCGCTGAGATCGCCGGACTGTAGGCGGATAGGAACCGCTCCACGATCGAGAACCCGCCGCCGACGGTGGCCGCGGTGCGTGCGGCCACACCCAGCGGCCCGAAGTTGCCGATGTCCTGACGCAGCGCCAGCCGGCGCCCGAAATCCGGGCAACCGGTGGCATACGCTGCAGACTCAACGGCCAGGATCACTGCGCGGTACGGCACGAAGACGTCGTGGGCTCCGACCGATCCGCCCGGCACCCCGGCTGCGGCCAGCAATGCCGCGGGATCACCGCCGAGCTCGGTGACCAGCTCCGGGTATCCGGACAGCGCGGTGCCGCGCACCACCGACATGTCCGCAAATATCAAAGAAATGTCCGCAGATGTCAAGACTTCGCCCGCGTCGCCGGACATGCTGGAACGGCATTCGGCGGAAAGGAACACCCGTGAGCTTTGACACCGTGATTCGTGGCGGCCGGTGGTTCGACGGCACCGGCGCACCGTCGGCGATCCGCAACATCGGTATCCGCGACGGGCACGTCGCCGCCATCTCCGCCGAACCACTCGACGAGGCGGGCTGCGGCCAGGTGATCGACGCGGCCGGCAAGTGGGTGCTGCCCGGGCTGCTGGACATCCACACCCACTACGACGTCGAGATACTCGTCGCCCCCTCGCTGTCGGAGTCGGTGCGCCACGGCGTGACGACGGTGCTGGTGGGCTCGTGCTCGCTGTCCACCATCCACGTCGACGGCCAGGACGCCGGCGACCTGTTCGGACGGGTGGAGGCCATCCCGCGCCGGTACGTGGTCGACACGATCGATGCGCACAAGACCTGGTCGAGTTGTGAGGACTACATCGCCAGCCTGGAGAAGCTGCCGCTCGGCCCGAATGTGACTGCGTTCATTGGGCATTCGGACATGCGCGCCGCCACCATGGGACTGGACCGCGCCACCCGCTCCGACGCTCGGCCCACGGCGGCCGAGCAGGCCCGGATGGAACAGATGCTGGACGAGGCATTGGAAGCGGGATTCGTCGGAATGTCTTCGCAGCAGTTGCTTTTCGACAAGATGGACGGCGACGTCTGCCGCTCGCGCACGCTGCCGTCGACGTACGCCAAGCCCAAGGAATTGCGCCGGCTCAAGTCGAAGCTGCGCCGCAGCGGGCGGATTCTGCAGGCCGGCCCGGACGTCAAGAACCCCTTCGACGTGGTGTCCCAGCTGGCGCAGGCCCTGGGGATCTTCCGCCGCCCGCTCAAGACCAGCCTGCTGGCCGCCGCCGACGTCAAGAGCAACCGGTGGGCAATTCCGGCGATGGTCAAGGCCTCGCGCATGCTGACCAAGCTGGGCGCCGATTTCCGCTGGCAGCACCTGCCGGTGCCGTTCGAGGTGTACGCCGACGGCATCGATCTGGTGATCTTCGAAGAGTTCGGTTCGGGAGCCGAAGCGCTGCACCTGCGGGAATCGCTCGAGCGTGACGAGTTGATGCGCGACGAGTCCTACCGGCGACGCTTCCGCAAGGACTACGAAAACAAGTACGGCCCGCGGGTCTGGCACCGTGACTTCTTCGACGCCGAAATCGTCGACTGCCCCGACGCCTCGGTGATCGGAAAGTCCTTCGGGCAGGTCGGGATCGAGCGCGGCGGAGTGCATCCCGTCGACGCCTTCCTCGACCTTGTGCTGGAGCATGGCAGCGCCCTGCGCTGGCACACCACGATCTCCAACCACCGGCCCGAGGTGCTCAAGAAGCTCGCCGCCGAACCCGGCATCCAGATGGGCTTCTCGGACGCGGGCGCGCACCTGCGCAACATGGCGTTCTACAACATGGGGCTGCGGTTGCTGCGCCACGTCCTCGACGCTCAGCAGTCCGGGCAGGCGTTCTTGTCAGTCGAGCAGGCGGTGCACCGGTTGACCGGTGAACTGGCCGACTGGTACCGGATCGACGCCGGCCACCTGCGGGTCGGTGACCGCGCCGACGTGGTGGTCATCGACCCCGCCCACCTCGACGACACCCTGGACACCTACGTCGAGGAACCGTTCGCCCAGTACGGCGGGATGTCACGCATGGTGAACCGCAACGACGAAGCCGTCAGCGCGGTCTTGGTCTCCGGCCAGGCGGTGGTGCTCGACGGCCAGCCCACCAGTGTGCTTGGGACCCAACGCACCGGAAGTTTCCTGCGTGCCGACACCCGCACCCCGGCGGTCGCCGCGCAAGCCCCGGTGCCGGCACCGGGCGCGCAGGCGGCAACATAAGGTTGACCCCATGAGTCAGACAGTGCGCGGGGTGATCTCCCGTGAAAAGGGCAAGCCGGTCGAGATGACCGACATCGTCATCCCCGATCCCGGTGCCAACGATGTCGTCGTCGCCATCACCGCCTGCGGGGTCTGCCACACCGACCTGACCTACCGCGACGGCGGTATCAACGACAGCTACCCCTTCCTGCTGGGCCACGAGGCCTCCGGCACCGTCGAGTCGGTGGGATCGGCCGTCACCGCGGTCGAGCCCGGCGACTTCGTGATCCTGAACTGGCGCGCGGTGTGCGGACAGTGCCGCGCCTGCAAGCGCGGCCGCCCGCACCTGTGCTTCGACACCTTCAACGCCTCGGTTCCGATGACCCTGACCGACGGCACCGAACTCACCCCGGCGCTGGGCATCGGGGCGTTCGCCGACAAGACCCTGGTTCACGAAGGTCAGTGCACCAAGGTCGATCCGAGCGCTGACCCGGCGGTGGCGGGACTGTTGGGCTGCGGGGTGATGGCCGGTCTGGGCGCTGCGATCAACACCGGCGGCGTCACCCGCGACGACACCGTGGCGGTGATCGGATGCGGCGGCGTGGGCGACGCCGCGATCGCCGGCGCGGCCCTGGTGGGTGCCCGGCGCATCATCGCCGTCGACACCGACAACACCAAACTGAACTGGGCCCGTGAATTCGGCGCCACCCACACCATCAACGCCCGTGAGCTCGACCCGGTGGAGACCATCCAGGATCTCACCGACGGTTTCGGCGCCGACGTGGTGATCGATGCGGTCGGGCGCCCGGAGACCTGGAAGCAGGCGTTCTACGCCCGTGACCTGGCCGGAACCGTTGTGCTGGTGGGCGTTCCAACCCCGGATATGACGCTGGAGATGCCGCTGATCGACTTCTTCTCCCGCGGAGGGGCGCTGAAGTCGTCCTGGTACGGCGACTGCCTGCCCGAACGGGACTTCCCCACCCTGATCAGCCTGTACCTGCAGGGTCGGCTTCCGCTGGAGAAGTTCGTCTCCGAACGCATCGGGCTGGGCGATGTCGAGAAGGCATTCCATCGCATGCACGGCGGCGAAGTGCTGCGGTCGGTCGTGGTGCTGTGAGCGCCGGCAGCCCGATTCAGCGGGTCGTCACCCACGGCACATTCGAACTCGACGGCGGCAGTTGGGAAGTCGACAACAACATCTGGATCGTCGGTGACGATTCCGATGTGGTGGTCTTCGACGCCGCGCACGACGCGGCCCCGATCATCGACGCCGTCAACGGGCGCAACGTGGTGGCGGTGGTCTGCACGCACGGCCACAACGACCACATCACCGTGGCGCCGGAGCTGGGACGAGCGCTCGACGCACCGGTGCTGCTGCACCCCGGCGACGACATGTTGTGGCAGATGACGCACCCGGACAGCGACTTTCGTGCTGTAGCCGACGGCGACACGCTCACTGTCGGAGGCTTGGAACTGCGGGCACTGCACACCCCCGGTCACTCGCCGGGCTCGGTGTGCTGGCATGCGCCGGACCTGGGCGCGGTCTTCAGCGGCGACACCCTATTCTGCGGCGGCCCGGGGGCCACCGGCCGCTCGTTCTCGGACTTCCCGACGATCTTGGCGTCGATCTCCGTGCGGCTGGGCGAACTGCCGGCCGAGACTGTCGTCTACACCGGACACGGCGACAGCACGCGGATCGGTGACGAACTGGTCCACTACGACGAGTGGGTGGCGCGCGGCCACTGAGCCTCAGTGCCCGCGCAGGATTCGCCGCTTCTCTTCGGCGAACTCCTTCTCGGTCAGCGCTCCGGAATCGCGCAGCGCCGTGATCGTCTTGAGCTGCTCGATGCGGATTCCTTCGCCCTCGGGAACGAACCGGTCGTGGCCGAAATCTGTTCCGCTGCCGACAGTCTCCGTCGGCGAGCGGCGACGGCGTGCCGTCAACAACCGGCCTGCGACCAGATCCACGAGACCGAGAGCGAAGATCACCGGAAACACCCAGAGCAGCGTCGAGTGGCCGGCGGGCTTTCCGAACGCCAGCCGCGGAGCGATATATGCCCCGACCTGCCCGTCGGTGGCGATCTGGTAGTCGCCGGCCTCGGCTACGTAGATCCGCCACAGCCGCCGCCGCGTGTCGTTGTTGACCGTGGTGGTCATCCCGATGCTTTCCTGGAACTCTGGATCGGGCACTCCGTCCGGTGGCGTCACCGTCACGCTGATCGGTGGCACCGGCAGTCCGCCACCGGTGGGACTGGAGATGACCCGGGTGTGCAGATTCACCGTCACCTCGCCCGCCGGCAGATGTACCCGGCCCGTGCCTGGAATCGGCACCTCGCCGTAGGCGTCGTAGCGGTCCAGCACAAAGACATTGAGAATCAGCGCAACCACAAAGCCGATCACGCCGATGGTCATCAGGCCGGCCGCCACCACGACCGGAATGCGTCCGATCGCCCGCTGCGCGCTCACTTACGGAAGTGTGCCACGGATTGCCGATAGCGCTACCGTCAGTGGTGATATCGATGACGGTTCGCTCCGGTCGGAGGTGCCCATGCCAGAGTCGAGCATCGTGGTCCGTCCCGAGCCCGGCGGCGCTCCCTCGAGCCGGCTGCAGGCGGCCGGACTGGCCCACGCCACCGGTGTGTTCGAACAGCTCGCGGCGACGGTTCCGCTGCCATCCGCGCCGCTTCCGATCGTCGTCGCCGACTATGGCGCCGCCACCGGCTACAACTCACTGCTTCCGATCGGCGCCGCCATCGCCGCCTTCCGCCGGCGGACCCGGCCAGACCATGCCGTGTTGGTCGCCCACACCGACCTGCCGGACAACGACTTCACCGCGTTGTTCACCACGCTGGCAGAGGATCCCGACAGCTACGTCCGCAAGGACACGGCCAGCTTCCCGTCGGCGATAGGCCGGTCGTTCTACGCCCAGATCCTGCCCTCGCAGAGCGTCACCCTGGGTTGGACGTCCTGGGCGACCATGTGGCTGCGCCGGCCCGCCGCGGAGCTACCCGGATTCGCCGACCACGTCCACGTCGAGCACAGCGACGACGACGCCGCGCGGCGCGCCTACGCGCGCCAGGCCGCCCAGGATTGGCATGACTTCGTGGCGTTCCGCGGCCGGGAATTGAGCCCCGGCGGGAAGCTGCTGGTGTTGACCGCAGCCGTCGACGCCGCGGGACGATCGGGCTACCGGCCGCTGCTCGATGCGATCGTCGCGGTTCTCGACGAGCAGGTGCGCGAGGGCCGCCTGACCCGGGACGAGGTCGCCCGCATGGCGATCCCGGTGCTCGGCCGCAGCGAGAAGGAACTTCGCGCGCCGTTCGCCCCCGCCGGGCGGTTCGAGTCGCTGACGATCGAGCGGCTGGAGGTGTTCGACGCCGAGGACCGGTTCTGGGACCGATACCTGCTCGACGGCGATGCGGTCGCGCTCGGCGCCCAGTGGGCCGCCTTCGTCAGCGCCGCCGTATTCCCCACGCTGGCCGCCGGGTTGACCGGCGGGACCGACGATCAGCGCGCAGCCGACTTCGTGCGTCACCTGGAAGCCGGCGTCGCCGCCCGGCTCGCGAGCAACCCGCAGCAGGTGCAGATTCCGCTGGCGCTGGTCGTTCTGGCCAAGCAGCGCTAAGGGCTGACCGGGCTCTCTGTGGGTTCTGGGGCCGGGGTCTCCGGAAACTCGGGCAGAGTCGGCGGAATGGTTTCGGGGCTGGGCGCGAACGCCGGCGGCGGCTCGAACGTCGGTGACGGTGAGGTGGTGGTGGCGGTGGAGGAGACGGTGGTCAGCACGCCGGAGTCCGGTCCGGTGTCGGCGGCATGCCGCAGCACCAGCACGGCGACCGTGCCCAGCAACATCGCGACCAGCGCAGCCAGGATCACCACCGCGACCGGCCGCTGATACCACTCCACGCCACCCTGGCCGCCGATCACGTCGGGTTCCGGTGCCGTGGGCTGGCGTGGCGGAACGGGAGCCGGGCGAGCCGGCGGTGGCGTCACCAACGGTTGCAGCCCCGCATCCGGGGCACTTTCGGGGGTCGGCGGCGGAGCGTGCTCCGGCGGCGAGACCGACTCGGGGAACGGTGGCGGCGCCACCGGCGGCGGCGCCTTCTTCGCGATGGTCACCACATTGCCGGCGACGCTCAGCGCGGCGCCGATAGCCGCCGTCAACTGTGGTCGCGGCGAGCTGATTACGGCGGCCCCAAAGCGTTGCGACAGGCCGGTGGTGACCGTCGGCATGTTCGCCCCACCGCCAACCGACACGATCGCCGACAGCGCATCGGGAACAATCTCGTTGTCGTCCAAGGTGTCCTGCAAGACCGTGAAAAAGCCGTCAAGGGGCTGGCGCAGGGCCTCGTCGAGTTCTGCGCGGGTCAGCCACACGCCGCCGTGGAACCCCGCGAGTTCGGCCACCGTCTCGGACGACAACTGTTCCTTGGCGTCACGGCATTGGCTGCGCAGCCGGGTCAGCGACCCCACCGTCGGAGGGCCGTCGCCGTTGCCACCCAGATCGGCGACCACGTGATCCAGCAGCGCCTGATCGATCACGTCTCCGGACAAGACGGTGCTGCGGCGGGTGGCGCTGATCGGTTCGAAACCCCGGCCCGCGTCGACGAGGGTGACATTGGTTCCGCTTCCCCCGAAGTCGCACACCGCGATGATCCCGTGGTCTGGTAGACCCGGATTCGCTTGCAGCGCAGTCAAAGCTGCCGTCGTATCGGAGATCAGCGACACCGGATGCTGCGCCCACTCCGAAACCCGGCCCAGCGCGGTACGCAGCGCACCGACCGCGTCACGCGACCAGTGCGCGGGATAGGTGACCGCCACCGCCGGCGGTATCGGACGTCCCTCGGTCACCGCATAGGCCAGGGCATGCAACCCATCAGCGAGCAGTTGCTCGGCACGGTGGGTAGACCCGTCACTCGCCACCACCGGCCTACCGCCGCCGACCCGATCCACGAAGTCGGTCACCACGAGTCCACGGTCGTGCAGGTCAGAACTCACCGCGGAATTCTCCGAGGGCATGCCGATTTGGGATGGCCGATCCCGGAACAGCGTCAGCACGGGCCGACGGGTGATCGCGCGGTCGGCGGTTACTGCCGCCAATGTGGTCGCCCCGACGGACATCCCCAACGCGGGGCCTGTCTCTTGCGCCATGCTGTCCCATCCACGGTGTCATCCGGCGATCAGAGCGCACCGGTCCGCGCAATTTTATCGATGAATATCCGATATACCCGGTATTGCAGCGCCGTTGGTGCGCCGGAGAAGGGCCACCGACGGCCACTCCGGACGTCTAGCATCTGGTCATATGCGCGCGCCGAGCCCCGGTGCATCCCGCCCGGCGTTGAGTGCCTGGCGGTTCGTCACGGTGTTCGGCACCGTCAGCCTGCTGGCAGATTTCGTCTACGAGGGCGCTCGTTCCATCACCGGGCCGCTGCTGGCGTCATTCGGCGCCACCGGCCTGGTGGTCGGCACCGTGACGGGAGTCGGCGAGGCCGCCGCGCTCGGCCTGCGACTGGTGTCGGGACCGCTGGCTGATCGGACCCGACGCTTCTGGGCCTGGACGATTGCCGGGTACGTCCTGACCGTGCTGACCGTGCCACTGCTCGGTGTTGCCGGCACGCTCTGGGTTGCCTGCGCCTTGGTGATTGCCGAGCGGGTCGGCAAGGCGGTCCGCAGCCCCGCCAAAGACACCTTGCTGTCGCACGCGACCAGTGCCACCGGCCGTGGCCGGGGCTTCGCCGTGCATGAAGCGCTCGACCAGGTAGGTGCGGTGATCGGTCCGTTGACCGTGGCCGCGGTGCTGGCACTCACCGGCGGCGACTACGCCCCCGCGCTGGGTGTGCTGGCGTTACCCGGTGCCGCAACGCTGGCCCTGCTGGTCTGGCTGCGGCTGCGGGTGCCCGAGCCCGCGAGCTACGAACCCGGCGCGGCGCGCGCCCACCCGACGCGCGGCGACGCCGGGCGGTTGCCGGCGGTGTTCTGGCGGTACTGCGGGTTCGTCGCGCTGACGATGATCGGTTTCACGACCTTCGGCTTGGTGTCGTTTCACCTGGTCAACCGCGGTTTGCTGCCGGCGGCAGCGGTCCCGGTGCTGTATGCGGCGGCCATGGTCGCCGACGCGCTGGCGGCGCTCGCCTCGGGGTGGTGCTATGACCGGTTCGGCGGCAAGGTCTTGTTTGCCCTCCCGATTCTGTCGGCTGCCGTCGCGGTGTTCGCCTTCGCCGGAAACGTCCCCGCGGTGGTGGCCGGGGCGCTGCTGTGGGGTGCCGCGGTGGGCATTCAGGAGTCGACGCTGCGTGCCGTGGTCGCCGACCTGGTCGCACCGGGGCGCCGGGCCAGCGCCTACGGGGCATTCGCCGCCGCGCTGGGCGGGGCCGCCGCGGCCGGCGGAGCGCTGACCGGCTGGCTCTACGACGTATCGGTCCACACGTTGATGGCGTCGATCGTGGGAATCCAACTGCTCGCGCTCACTGTCGGGGGTGTGTCCAAAGTTTGCTCGGGCGACAATCGCCGGCAGTCATCTCACCGACACCAGACAGACATCTCCCAGTAACCAGCGACCATTCGGCAGCGATCTCAGTTTTGACTCAGAACTTCGCTATGAGCCACTCAGCGTGCTGCTCATCAGTGGGTCAGCCTTCACTGAATACGTTCACTGCCAGGGGTGTCTGCTGCACACGACACGATTCTTATGCCACCATGTACCGGTGAACCCACGTCGGATACTTCGTTCCCTCGGTGTTGTTCTGGCCCTGACCTGGCTGCTGCACAGCACCGCCGCCATCCCTGCCCCTGCCTCCGCCGAGCCGTGTCCCGATGTCCAAGTATTGTTTGCTAGAGGCACCGGTGAGGAAGCCGGCCTCGGCGAGACCGGGCAAGCATTCGTCAACTCGCTACGGGCCCGGTTGCCGGACCGTCCGGTGGACGTCTACGCGATCGACTACCCGGCCACCAATGACTGGCCGACAGGCATTGAGGGCATCCGTGACGCCACCGCCCACATCGAGGCCACTGCGGCGAACTGCCCCAAGACCAAGATGGTGCTCGGCGGCTTCTCGCAGGGCGCCGCGGTGATGGGCTTCTCCACCGCCAACGCCATCCCAGACGGCGTGGAAGGGGTCGATATACCACGGCCAATGCCCCCGGAAGTGGCAGACCACGTCGCCGCCGTGGTGCTCTTCGGAACTCCGAACGACCGGGCGATGAATTTCCTCGGCCAGCCGCCCTTGGCCATCGGCCCGGCGTATGCCGCCAAGACCATCCAGCTGTGTGCGCCCGAAGACCCGGTCTGCTCCGAGGGACTGAACTTCTCCGCGCACGCACCGGGCGCCTACGACGGGATCGCAGACGAAGGCGCGGCCTACGCGGCAAACCGGCTCTAACCACCGTGTTCGCCCCGCAGGACCAGCTTTGCGGTTTGCTGATTCGCGACCCGCGGGCCACCGGCACGACCGGGGCATGTCAGCATTTAAGGATGAATTTGCGTAACACTGTTCGCACCTTCGCTGCCGTGGTGATGCTCACCGGGACCCTGGTGGCCGCGCCGATGGGCATTCCCGCCGCAGCCGCAGAGCCCTGCCCGGACGCCGAGGTGGTGTTCGCCCGCGGCTCCGGTCAGCCCGTCGGACTCGGTGACGTCGGTGAGGCCTTCGTCGGTTCCCTGCAGGAGCAGTTGCAGGGCGTGAACGTCAACGTCTACCCGGTCGAGTACCCGGCGAGCACCGATTACCACAACAGCGCGGTCCTCGGTGAGAGTGACGCCACCGCCCACATTCAGGGCACGGTCGCCAACTGCCCCAAGACCAAGCTCGTGCTCGGCGGCTACTCCCAGGGCGCCAGCGTCATCGCGATGTCCAGCAATGCGCTGCCGGCTCCGGTCGCCAACCACGTGGTCGCGGTGGCACTGTTCGGCCCGCCGTCGAGCCCGTACTCCACCTCGTTGTGGGGCGGTCCGCTGCCGGTCCTCGCCGCGTCCTACCGCCCGAAGACCATCGACTTCTGCCTGGCGGGCGACATCTACTGCGAAGACAGCGGCAGCGTCGTCCCGCACCTGATGTACGTACAGGACGGCAAGACCGTGGAGGCCGCGACATTCGTGGCGAATCGGGTCACGGGCGGCCAGAGCGTCAGCTAGCACGCTCGGCCGGACCGAAGCCGGCCACGGCGGCGGGTCAGAGCACCGTCGTCCGGTCAGAACAGGGTCGGGATCCGCGCATCGATCAGGTGCGGTCCCGGCTCGGCCACGGCCCGGCGGAACTGTTCGGCGAGTTCCTCGCAGGTGGTGGCTACCGTCGCCGGCACCCCGAAGCCCTCGGCGATCTTCGCGAAGTCCATATTCGGCCGCGACAGGTCGAGCAGATCGTTTGCCTTCGGCCCACCGCCCTGCGCACCCACCCGGGCCAGTTCCAGGCGCAGGATCGCATACGAGCTGTTGTTGATCAGCACCGTGGTCACGTTCAGGTTCTCGCGCGCCATCGTCCACAACGCGGAGATGGTGTAGGCCGCACTGCCGTCGGCCTGCAGCGCGATCACCGGCCGGTCCGGTGCGGCCACGGCCGCACCCAGAGCGACCGGCAGACCCTGCCCGATCGCGCCGCCGGTCAGCGTGAGCACGTCGTGACGTGGCGCGCCGGCGGTGGCCGCGGGCAGCATCAGGCCCGAGGTGTTGGACTCGTCGGAGATGATCGCGTTGTCAGGCAGCAGTGCCCCGATCACCTGTACCCAGTTCTGCGGGGTGAGCTGCCCGGTCGGGAGTTCGGGGACGGCGGCGGGTGCCGGCCGCGGCTGCACGCCGGAATCCACCGCATCGGCCAGCTGCTCGAGTGCGGCCACCACATCGGTCTCGAGGCCGGCCAGGTTGTGTACGACGCAACCCTCGGGAACCAAGTCACTGGGCTTGCCGGGGTAGGCGAAGAACGACACCGGAGCCCGCGTGCCGGCCACCACCAGGTGCTTGATGCCGTCGAGTTGGAAGGCGGCCTGCTCCGCCAGGTAGCCAAGCCGGTCGATCGCCGGGACCCCGGCGCCGCGGACGAGCCGGGCCGGGAAAGTCTCGACCAGAGCACGAGCACCGGTTGCGGCGACTATCCGGTCGGTGGCCTCCAGAGCGCGTACATCGGCGACAGCGGGCCCGCCGATCAGGATCGCCACCGGCTCGCCGCTGCCCAGCACGGCGGCGACATCGGCGACGGCCTGTGCGTCGGGAGCAGCCGCGGGGACCGGTTCGACCGGCCCGGCCGCCCGCGCGCCGTCTTCCCAGGAGATGTCGGCGGGCAGAATCAGGTTGGCGACCTGTGCCGGACTGGCCAGTGACTGCGCGACCGCTTCGGCGGCGTCGCGCCCCACGTCGCCGCCGCTGCCGGTGCGGCGCACCCAGCCGTGGGTCCAGTCGGTCAGCGGTTCGATGTCGGATTCCAGCGGCGCGTCGTACTTCTTGTGGTACGTGGCGTGATCGCCGATGACGTTGACCACCGGCACGTGCGCCCGGCGGGCGTTGTGCAAGTTGGCCAAGCCATTACCCAGCCCGGGCCCCAGGTGCAGCAGGGTGGCAGCGGGCTTTCCGGCCACCCGGGCATACCCGTCGGCGGCACCGGTGACCACGCCTTCGAACAGGCACAGCACCCCGCGCATCTGCGGCACCGAATCCAAGGCGGCCACGAAATGCATCTCGGAAGTACCGGGATTGGCGAAGCAGACCTGAACCCCGCTGTCGACCAAAGTGGCGATCAGGGCCTGTGCTCCGTTAGTCATGTGGCTGCCTTTCTTGCCGGGCACCGAAGTTTGCGGGACGCGCGCGATCTGCTGCCTATAGAAGCACGCCCGGATTGAGGATCCCGGCGGGGTCGAAGGCATCCTTGATTCGGCGCATCAGGGCGATCTTGACCGGATCCTCCAGCTCCAGGAAATGCTGCGTCTTGAGCCGTCCCAGGCCGTGCTCACCGGAGATGGCGCCGCCGAGGGCCATCGCGGCCGCGAAGATGTCGTGCAGCAGCCGGTGGCGGACCTCGTCGTCGGCGCAGAACACCGCCAGGTGGACGTTACCGTCACCGGCGTGTCCGCAGCCGACCACACCGGCACCCGCCGACTGGGCGAATTCTTGTGCCTTGGTGAGGAACTGGTGCATCTCGGCCCGCGGTACCACCACGTCGATGACATCGTGGGCCCCGGCGGCCTTGGCCGTCCAGAACGCTTTCTCGCGGGCTTCGATCAGGGCGTGCGCTGAATTACCCTCCAGCACATAGACATCAATGGCCCCCAGCGAGCCCAGCAGTTCGCCCAGCATGGCCACGTCGTCATCGAGGCGCTCACGGTCGCGGTTCTCCACCCCCACCACCAGGTACGCCTCCGCGGTCTCACGCACCGCGTCGGGGATGCCCAGGTTCAGGTTCTGCGAGTAGCTGATCGCGGCCAGGGTGAGTTTGTCGACGTATTCCAGGATCACCGGGTCCACGCCGCTGCGCACCGCCGCCGGCACCGCACGCAGCACCGCGGGCAGATCCGGAAACGGCGCCAACAGCGTGGCGGAGTGCCCAAGGCGGGGGTAGAGCCGAACCGTGACCTCGGTGGCCAGCGCGCACGTGCCCTCGGAGCCGATGATCAGCTGGGTCAGGTCATAACCGGTGGACAGCTTGGTGATTCGGCCGCCGGCGCGGATCAGCTCGCCAGTCGGCAACGCAGCCTGCAGGCCGAGCACGTTGTGCCGCGTGACCCCGTATTTGACCGCGCGCATGCCGCCGGCGTTGGTACCGACGTTTCCGCCGACACTGGCGGACAGTTCGCCCGGGAAGACGGTATACATCAGCCCCGCCTCGGCCGTCGCGGTGTCGAGGTCGGCCAAGGTGACGCCGGGTTGCACCACCGCGACCTGATTGTCGGTGTCGATCTCCAGGATCGCGTTCATCCGCTCGAAGGAGATCAGCAGACCGTCGGGGCACGGCCGCGCGCCCGCGGACATGCCGGTGCCGGATCCGCGGGCGGTCACCGGAACCTTGGCTTCGGTTGCCGCGGCCAGCAGCGCCGCAACCTGCTCGGCGGTCTGTGGGCGGGCGACGTAGCGCGGCGTCACCGGCGCTCCTACCAGCGCCTCGTCATGGGCGTAGTCGGGACCGATCTGCTCGCCGGTCAGCAGTCCGCCTGCTCCGACGATGTCGGCGAACTGCTGTGCGACGCCGGTGTCTTGCGTGGCCATCCGTCCCTACTTCCCAAATCCGGCGTCACGTAGCGCCTGAGCCATCGACCCGCCTGCCGGTGCCGCATCCCGCCGCCCGGCACCGTTGCCGGGACGCCGCCCACGATTCTGCTTGGCGTTGTCACCGCGCGCAGCCGGTTTGGCCGCCGGGCCGCGGGAGGATGTGCCGGGCTTGTCCGCCGGCTTGTCCCCCAGCCGCAGACTGAGCCCGATGCGCTGGCGGTCGACATCGACGTCGACGACCTTCACCTTCACCACCTGGCCGGAACGGACCACCTCGTGCGGGTCGGACACGAAGCGGTCGGCCATGGCCGAGACGTGCACCAGACCGTCCTGGTGCACCCCGATGTCGACGAACGCTCCGAAGGCGGCGACGTTGGTCACCACCCCCTCCAGGACCATGCCCACCTTGAGGTCGGCCACCTTCTCCACGCCCGCGGCGAAGGTCGCCGTCGAGAACGCCGGCCGCGGGTCACGTCCCGGCTTCTCCAACTCGGCGAGGATGTCGGTCACGGTCGGGACCCCGAACCGGTCGTCGGCGAAGTCGCCGGGTTGCAGCGACCGCAGCAATCGTTCGTCGCCGATGATCTCGGCCAGCGACACTCCCGAGCGGTCCAGGATGCGCCGGACCACCGGGTAGGCCTCGGGATGCACCCCCGAGGAGTCCAGCGGGTCGTCACCGTCGCGGATGCGCAGGAAACCGGCGCACTGCTCAAATGCCTTGGGCCCCAGCCGTGGCACGTCGAGCAGGGCGGCCCGGCTGCGGAACGGACCGGTCTGGTCACGGTGCGCCACGATGGCCTCAGCCAGCGACTCCGACACCCCGGACACTTTGGCCAGCAGCGGGGCCGAGGCGGTGTTGAGGTCAACACCCACGGCGTTCACCGCGTCTTCGACCACCGCATCGAGGCTGCGCGCCAGGGTTCCCGGTGTCACGTCGTGCTGGTACTGGCCGACGCCGATGGACTTCGGTTCGATCTTGACCAGCTCGGCCAGCGGATCCTGCAGTCGCCGCGCGATCGACACCGCCCCGCGCAGCGTGACGTCCAGATCGGGTAGCTCATGCGCGGCGTAGGCCGACGCCGAGTACACCGAGGCGCCGGCCTCGCTGACCATCGCCTTGGTCGGTGCGGGAGCACCGGCGGCCTTGAGGTCGGCGATCAGCTCGGCGGCCAGGGCGTCGGTCTCGCGCGACGCGGTGCCGTTGCCGACGGCGATCAGGTCGACGCCGTGCCGGGCCACCAGTGCGGCCAGTGCCGCCTTGGCCTGATCCCACTGCTTCTGCGGCTGGTGCGGGAAGACCGCGCAGGTGTCGACGACCTTGCCGGTGCCGTCGACGACGGCGACCTTCACCCCGGTGCGAAAACCCGGGTCCAACCCGAGCGTGGTGCGGTTGCCCGCCGGTGCGGCCAGCAGCAGGTCTTTGAGGTTCTTGGCGAACACCGCCACCGCGTCCTGCTCGGCGCGTTGCTTTAGGCGCATCCGCGCGTCAACTGCTGCCGAGAACGCCAGCCGGGTGTCCCATGCCCACCGAACGGTGTCTGCCAGCCAGGGCGTCGCGGGGCCGGGGGCCGTCATATCCACACCCAGCGACTTGGCCACCATCGCCTGGTAGGGCTCGTTGTCGCCGCCGTCGAAGGACAGCGCCAGAGCGTCTTCCTTCTCACCCCGCAACACGGCCAGCACCCGGTGCGACGGCATGGTCTCCAGCGCTTCGCTGAACTCGAAATAGTCCCGGAATTTCTGCGCCGCAGCGCTTTTCGCAGCGTCTTCGGAGCGCGGCGCGGTTGTCAGCGAGCCGGACGACCAGAACTTCTCCCGGACCGCGCCCACCAGCTCGGCATCCTCGGCGGCGCGTTCGACCAGGATGGCGCGGGCACCCTCCAGCGCGGCCGCGGCGTCGGCGACCTCCTCGCCGGTGTACTCCGAAGCGAGCTGCTGCGGGTCCAGTGCCGGATCGGCCAGCAGCCGGTCGGCCAGCGGCTCCAGGCCCGACTCCCGCGCGATCTGCGCCTTGGTGC
Source organism: Mycolicibacter heraklionensis (assembly GCF_019645815.1). Classification (NCBI taxonomy): domain Bacteria; kingdom Bacillati; phylum Actinomycetota; class Actinomycetes; order Mycobacteriales; family Mycobacteriaceae; genus Mycobacterium; species Mycobacterium heraklionense. The sequence goes on along the minus strand of NZ_CP080997.1, from coordinate 1,918,708 downwards.
GGCGCTTGGGTTTGTAGGGCAGGTAGATGTCCTCGACGCGAGCCTTGGTGTCGGCCGACAGCAGCGCGTTTCGCAACTCGTCGGTGAGCTTGCCCTGCTCCTCGATCGAGGACAGCACCGCAGCCCGGCGGTCGTCGAGCTCGCGCAGGTAGCGCAGCCGCTCTTCCAGGGTGCGCAGCTGCCCGTCGTCGAGGCTGCCGGTGACCTCTTTGCGGTAGCGGGCGATGAACGGAACCGTCGCCCCCTCGTCGAGCAGCGCGACGGCCGCCGCGACCTGCCGTTCGGCTACTTCCAGTTCGTCGGCAAGGCGGGCGTTCACCGGTTTGAGGGTCAGGTTCGCGGTCACGCCGACGGACCCTACCGAACGCCGCTGACAGTTCCTGGGTGCGGCACGGCGTGCTGGATCACCATCAGCTTGAACAGCGTTGCCGCCAGGCAATTTCGGGTGATTCATCCACAGTTGCCCGGTTCATCCACAGATCACCGTTCGAGCCCCGGTGTTCGCACAAATGTTCGATAACGTGGGGATATGTCTGATCAGGTCCTTCCCCCCGCTGCGGCGGCGCGCGCGGCTATCCGCGCGGATCTGACACTGATCGACGACGCCCAGGCACGGCTGAGGGCGGCCGACACGGACCTGGTCGGCAACGCGTTTCGCGTCGAAATGGCCGAACACCTCGAAACCCAACACCGTGTCAACCGCGGCCTGTCCTACCGCATCTTCGGCGAGATCGCCGACCCTGCCGACGGTCCCGACGACCCCCGGCTACCCGCAGACACCAAGATCGCCGACCTGCTGTGGTCACGCCTGCGCATCACCCGCGCCGAGGTCCGGCGTCGTTTCCGCATCGCTGCCCGCATCCGACCGCGCCGCAAGCTCACCGGACCCCCGACTCCGCCGGAGCTGCCCGACGTCGCCGCCGCGGTCGAGGACGGCCGTATCGGTGATGACCACATCAAATCGGTCACCGCAGCCCTCGACCAGCTACCCGCGCATGTCGCGCCAGCCGACCGGGAGGCCGCCGAACGCACCCTGGTCCGCCACGCCACCGAACAGGACGCTGCCTTCGTCACCATCATGGGTCACGCCATCGCCGATGTCCTCAACCCCGACGGCAACTTCACCGACGAGGACCGAGCGCGCCGCCGCAACCTCGTCCTGGGTCGCCAAGGCCCCGACGGGATGAGCCGGCTATCCGGCTGCATCGACCCCGAAACCCGCGCCTATCTGGAGGCCGTCATGGCCGCAGTACGCCCCGGCCACCGGCGGCCCGGTAACTCTGAAGAGCGCGATACCCGCTCATCGGGACAACGCGACCACGACGCACTCAAGCTCGCGCTGCGCCACAGCATCGAGTCCGGCTCCATGGGCACCCACCGCGGGGTTCCCGTGACCGTCATCGTCACCACAAAACTCGCCGACCTCGACCAGGCGACCCGCGCCATGACCGACCCGGATAGCCCGATGCCGGCTCCGGCCCGTACCGGCGGCGGCAGCCGCCTGCCGATGCGTGATCTGATCCGCATGGCGGCCAACTCGATTCACTACCTCGCGGTGTTCGACAACCACTCCGAGCGGCCGCTGTATCTGGGCCGCAGCAAACGCATCGCCACGCTGGATCACCGGATCATCTGCCACGCTCGCGACCGCGGCTGCACGAGGCCGAACTGCACCGAGCCCGGCTACCACTGCGAAGTTCACCATTCGACCGACTGGGCACACGATGGCCGCACCAACGCCGACGAGCTCTACTTCGCCTGCGGCGGCGACCACGGCGCTGCCACCCGCGGCGACCTCCAGACTCACGTCACCGAGCAAGGCCGACTGGCGTGGACCGACGGCACCGGCCCGCCCCAGATCAACCATCTCCACCACCCTGAGGAACTTCTCGATGACGTCGAAGACCCATAGCGGCGGACTCAAGCGCCGCGGCCCAAACCGCGAGAAGATGGCACCGTGACGACCTACGCCGAGATCCGCAACAACGCGCCGCTCTGGCCGGGTGTGATGGACCGCGCACTGCTCGGCAATCGGCAAGCGCAAGCCGCCCTATACCTGGCCGACATGGCCAAGCGGGGCAAGTGGAGCACGGTGATCCGTGAGCTCGACCGCGGCGATCACGTGGTCGATATCAAGGCGTGGCGGCCGGGAGGCAAGTCCTGGCTGACGGTGCTGCATCAGGCCGGCTGGCACGGCGCGTCCCCGGACGTCGCGTCCTGGCTGATCGAGCGGGGCGCGCTGCGCTCACAACCGGACGCCGCCGGTCGCACCGCCTATGACCTCGCCGTCGAGCACCGGCGGTCGGCCGAACTGCTGGAGGTGCTCCAACCACCGCCGGCGCCGCTGGACCATGACCGGATCGCAGCGCTCAACATCCAGCTCACCGCCGTGATCGACGACCTGATCCAACACCTGTTCCGGGGTGGCGACCTGCGCCAGATGCTCCGCTATCCCCCGGTCGAGGTGCTGCACGAGCTGCCCAGAAGACAACTGTGGTTCCCAGTGCCGTATCTGTGGGGCGGATTCCGGATCGGTCTGCGCGACAACGACATCGAGATGGTCGGCGGCTATCGAGAACTCGACCCGGTCGGTGACGTGCACGTTGCGACGGTCGGCTATCTCATCACACCCGAGGGCCCGTCGCAGGTCTACGAAGGCTATGAATAGCCGCTGATCTCGCGCAACTGTCCCTTCGCGATCTTGCCGCCGGATGAGCGCGGCAACTCGTCGATGACGACAAGGCGTTCCGGCAACAGCTCTTTGGACACCCCGAGTGCCAGCAGGTGCTCGACGAGTTCGGCCAACTCGAGGGTGCCGCCGTCCGCGCGTGCCACCTCGGCGAGTTCGACGTAGACGCAGACCTTCTCGCCGAACACCTCGTCGCGCATCGGCACCGCCGCGGCCACCGCGATCGCCGGATGGGTCATCACCGCGTCTTCGACCTGGGCGGCGCTGATGTTCTTGCCGCCGCGCAGAATGAAATCCGATGTCCGGCCGGTGACGCTCAGATAGCCGTCGGCGTCGATCTCGCAGATGTCCCCCATGCGCATCCAGCCATCGGCGGTGAACAGCTTGTCGTGATCGACGCCGTTCAAGTAGCCGAGGCTGGTGGCCGGCCCCCGGCAGGCGGGCTGCCCACGGCCGGTGTCGGTCACATCGGTGTTTCCGTCCTCGCCGCCGAAGAGCCGGACCGCCATCTCGCCGACGATTCGCCCACCGGTCCGCAACCGCCGCTCCAACGAGTCGTCGAGGGTGGTGGCGCTGAGCACCCCGGTCTCGTTGGAGCCGTAGAACTGCAGGATTTTCGCCCCGGTGAGCTCCTCGAACTCCGCGGCCGGCCGGTAGGGCAACGCCTCCCCGCCGGTGAACACCACCCGCAACGAGCTCAAATCGAACTCGCGGCTGGCCGGATCCGCCATCATCATGGTCAATTGCGTGCTGACACAGCACAATACGGTGACCCGGTGACGTGCTATCGCGGCACAGGTCGCGGCTGCGGTGAAGCGGTCCAGCAGGATCGCCGTAGCGCCGAGGTGAATCGGGGTGGTGTGGCTGGTCCAGAGACCGAAACCGAACGGCGTGGGAATGATCGGCAGGAAGACGTCCCCGGGGCTCAGTTGCCCGTTGGCGACGGCCAGCTGGTGAAAGTAATGCCAGCGATTCTGGGTGTGCACCACGCATTTGGGCAGTCCGGTGGTACCGGAGGTGGAGTTGATCAGGAAGACGTCATCCGGTCCGAGTTGCGGTCCCGGCACACCGATTTCGGCGGCGGTTTGCAGCTCGTCAATGCTCAGCGCTGCGATCTCGAGTCCGGCCGCGGCGGCGTGCCGCTGCTCGTCGGTGATCAGCAGCCGGGCCTGCGAGGCGGCCAGGATCGCGGACACCTCCCGGGTTCCGGCCCGTGCACCAATACCGACCACTACCGCCCCGCACCGCTCGATCGCCACGAACAGCACGTGGATGGCCGCGGAATCGCGATGCCACACCGCGATCCGGTCTCCGGGACGAACCCCGGCACCTGCCAGCCGCGTCGCCAACTCCTGCGCCGCGATGTCGAATTCCGGCCAGGTCAAGCCTGCACCCAGGTAGTCCATATAGGCGTCCCGGGCGGGGAATCTCTGGGCATTGCGGCGCACCGCGTCCGACAGCGTGGTCTGCGACCACCAGCCGACGGCGTGATAGTGGGCGGCCTCGGCGGCGGTGTAAGCCGGTGATTCCCAGTCGATCTCGGGAGACATCGTCGCTCACCGCCTTCGGTCACTCGATATCAGTAGATGTAGTCTTCGCCGCTCGCTCGCACGGTGATGTCGCTGATACTGATACCCCAGGGCTGGTCGATGACGTGCACCACCGCCTCGGCGAGGTCTTCGGGGGTGATCAGCCAGTACCTCACCGAGTCGATGTCGGTCTGCTCGGGGTCCAGGGTGCCCTCGGCGAACGCGGTGACCGACCGCATGTAGCTGTCACCGCGGGAGCCGACGATGCCCATGATCGCCGCGCCGTTGACCACTCCTCTGCCGAGGTTGGTGCCCAGAACCCCGGTCGGCTTGACCGTGGTCACCTTGATTTTTCCCTTCGCCTCGCTGCGCAGCGAGTCCGATAGGACGGTGACCGCGGCCTTGGTCGCGCTGTAGACGCCCGAGCCGGCCACACCGGCGTTGCCGTAGATCGAGGAGATGTTGACGACATGGCCGCGGCCCTGCTCGATCATCTGGTCGTAGACCGCCGAAATGCCGTTCACCACGCCCTTGATGTTGATGTCGATCGCCCGGTGCCAGTGCTGCCAGGCCTTCTCGTGATCGGCGAAATAGGCCAGCGGCATCACACCGGCGTTGTTGACGATGACGTCCACCGCGCCGAAAGTCTGCACCGCGTGTCGCACCGCGGCTTTCATCTGCTCGATGTCGGTGACGTCGGCCACCTGATAGGTACCGGACAGGCCGGCCTCGCGGATCCCGTCGAAGACCGCCGCAAGGTTCTCGGCACCGATGTCGACGCCGACAACGCGGGCCCCGGCGGCGGCGCACTTCTCCGCGATCAGTTTGCCGAATCCGCCCCCGGCACCGGTGATGACGACGACCTTGTCCTGCAGGTGCTGCGACATAGTCGGCCAGTTTAGGTGGCCGCGGCCGCGCCAGTTGCCACCGCCCGATTTGCTCGGCGACAGGCCGAGCGTTCGGACGTCCGGTAACGGGTCCGGACGTTATGTTTACTTCGTGAAGCGTCGAACGGCACTGGGGCTACCCCTCCTGCTGGCGGCGGGTCCCACCTTGAGCCGGCTCCCGCGGGCCGGCGCGGACCCCGGCCGGTGGTCGATCGACCGGGTAAATCGCTGGTACCAGGCGCAGGGTTGGCCGGTCGGCTCCAACTACATCACCTCCACCGCGGTCAATCAGCTCGAGATGTTCCAGCCGAGCACCTTCGACCTGCGCCGGATCGACGCCGAGTTGGGCTGGGCCCGGTCGGCCGGCTTCAACACCGTGCGGGTGTTCTTGCACGACCAGCTGTGGGCCGCCGATCAGCGGGGCTTTCAATACCGGCTGGGCCAGTTCGTCGCGGTCGCGGCTCGCCACCGCATCAAGCCGATGTTCGTGCTGTTCGACTCCTGCTGGGACCCGCACCCCAAGGCCGGACCACAGCTGGCCCCCCGAGTGGGCATCCACAATTCGCGGTGGGTGCAGAGTCCCGGAGCCGAACGGCTCGGAGACCGCAGCTACTACCGAACCCTGTATGACTACGTCACCGGTGTGATGACCCAGTTCCGGTATGACGAACGGGTGCTGGCTTGGGACCTGTGGAACGAGCCGGACAACATGGCCCGCGAGTACAGCTCCGTCGAACGGTCGGACAAGCTGGATTACATCAGTGACCTGCTGCCCCAGGTGTTCAGTTGGGCGCGTTCGGTCGACGCCCGTCAGCCGCTGACCAGTGGGATCTGGGAGGGCTCGCGGCAGGGCAGCACGATCGTCAACACCCAGCTCAACAGCTCCGACGTCATCACGTTCCACTCCTACGACAAGCCGGCGACGTTCAGTGATCGCATCGCCGAACTGGCGCCCCTGGGTCGGCCGATGATGTGCACCGAATATCTGGCCCGCACCCGTGGCAACACCATCGACGGGATTCTGCCGATCATGAAGCGCCACAACGTGGGCGCCTACAACTGGGGATTCGTCGCCGGGCGGACGCAGACCTACCTGCCGTGGGACTCCTGGGACCATCCCTACACCGCGGAGCCGCAGGTCTGGTTCCACGACCTGGTGCAGCCCACCGGTCGCGCGTACCGGAATCTGGAGATCATGACGATCAGCAATCTCACCGGCCGCTGACCAGCCCCATACCTGCGATGTTGGCGCTACCGGCTGATAGCGGCGCGGTTCAGTGATGAAATCATGGGCGGCAATGTCGTCGTGAGGAGTCGGTGATGGGCGAGACCGCGTCGGGTTCGCGGGCTGGGTCACGGGTGGGGCGTTACCTCCTCAAACGACTGCTGGGACGCGGCACCACCGGTGAGGTCTACGAGGCGGTCGACACCCACAAGGACCGCGCCGCCGCGGTCAAACTGCTGGCGCCGGCGTTGGGCGGGAATCCGGCGTTCCGGGAGTGGCTGCAGCGTGAGGCGCTCGTGGTCGGGCGGGTGCAGGAGCCGCACGTGGTCCCGGTTCGCGACTACGGCGAGCTCGACGGCCAGGTGTTCATCGATATGCCGCTGGTTGCCGGAGCCGACTTGGCCGCGCTGTTGAAACGGAACGGCGTACTGCCCCCGTCGCGTGCGGTGAACATCGTGTGGCAGGCGGCGTCGGCCCTGGATGCCGCGCACGGCGCCGGGGTGATCCACCGCGGCGTCAAACCGCGCAACATCCTGGTGACCAGTGACGACTTCGTCTATCTGGTGGATTTCGGACTGGCCGGCGCGCCCGGGGCCGACGCGGCCGACGCCCAGAATGCGGGCGCCCGCTGGAAGTACGCGGCGCCGGAGCTGTTCTCCGGCAGTGACTTCGGCCCAGCCGTCGACATCTATGCGCTGACGTGCGTGCTCTACCAGTGCTTGACGGGTTCGCCGCCGTACCGGGCCGACAGCCTCAAGATGCTGGCCAACGCGCATCAGAACAAGCCGATTCCGCGGCCCAGCCTTGCCGGGGCGACCATCCCGGCCGCCTTGGACGAGGTCGTCGCCAAAGGTATGGCCAAGGACCCGCAGGAGCGTTATGCCAGCGCCGCGGAGCTCGCGACCGCCGCCTATCAGGCGCTCAGCGCGCCCGATCAGCACCGGACACTGCAGATTTATGAGGCCAGCCAGCAGTCCACTCCGCCGCTGATCGAGCAACCTCAGCCGGGCTCGCCACCGGTGGAACCGACCGAGGTGCCTGCTGCCGAGCCACCGGTGCCGCCGGCCGCGACGGCCGAGGTTCCCCCGGACCCGGTGCACGAGGTGCCGACGGTCCCCGAGGCGCAACCAACCCAGTCGGTCCCGCCGCCGGCCGAGCCCACCCCGATTCCCGAGGCCGTGACCGCGGCGCGTCCCACCGGTCATCCCGGCCTGCCCCGGGTCTCGACCGCCACCGACGACTGGTTCAGTTCGTCCCGGCGACCGCGCCTGTCTCACGATCCCGCAAAACGCAAGCTGCTGCTGCGGATCGGCGCGGCCCTGATCGTTGTCGTGGGGTTGATCGCCTGGATGACGAGCCGATCGGGCTCCGACGAGCTGGGAGCCGGCGGCGACACCTCGCGGTCCGCCGCGGGGGCGAGTCAGCCCACGACGACCATGTCGCCGGCCGAGGCACAGGCCCGTCTGCTCAAGCTGCTGCCGTCGGGCTATCCGCAGGACACCTGTACGTCGACCCCGCCGTCGGCCGGCGCCATCGCGGAGGTGACGTGTGGCCGCAACGTCGACCTCGACGGCCCGCCCGCGGCGACCTACTCACTGTTCCCCGATGCCGGTGCGCTGCGCCAGAGCTTCGACAGCACGGTGCAGGCCACCACCGTCGTCACCTGTCCGGGCCGAATCCAGTCGCCGGGTCCCTGGCACCGCACCGCGACCCCGGATAAGACGGCCGGGACGCTGCTGTGCGGCGTGCGGCAGGGGTCTCCCGTGCTGGTCTGGACCAACGATGCCAACCTGACTATCGGCTCACTGCGAACCGAACGCGCCGCCCCCACTCTGGAGCAGTTCTACACGTGGTGGAGTTCGCATTCCTGACCGCCGATCCTGGCGACGCGAATAACCGCAGCCGTCAAATCCGTTAGGATTTTCGACTTGGAGTCACTGCATCACCTTCGAGATCCAGTCGAGCCGAGGAGTCAACCAATAATGAAGTTCTTCACAACTGCCGTGGCAGCCGCGGGCGCGTTGGCCGCAGCCGGTGCCGTCACCGCCGCGACCGCCAGTGCGGACGCCGGCGACGTCGCCCCCTCGACCCACCCGATCGGCACCCAGGGCACGGTGGAGAACGGGGGTGTCATCCAGGGCTGGACCGTCAGTGACCTGCGCCCCAGCTCCGATGCCATCCCCTACCAGCCTCGCGGCACCCTGTGGGAGGCCACCGCCACCGACGTGGCGATCCAGGGCACCGTCACCCCGGTGATCGCCAACCTGGGTGCGCGTTCAGCGAGCGGTCAGACCTACCCGGCGCTGTTCGGGGTGCCCACGGCGCAGGGCGTGAACCCGGCCAACCTGACGCAGGGCCAGAAGACCAGCGGCAAGGTCTACTTCGACGTCACCGGCGACGCGCCCAACAGCGCGGTGTACCAGTTCGCCGGCCACGACCAGCTGGTTTGGACCCCCGCCGCACCGACCACGTCGAGCGGCGGTTCGTCGGGTCCGGCGGCCACCGGTTCGCAGCGGGCTTCCGGTCCGGCGGCCACCGGCGCGAAGCCTGCCCAGTCAGGCACCCAGGGCGCTCCGGCCGCTACCGACACCACCCCGGCTGCAGCCGGCAGCCAGGGCACCCCGCTTCCCGCGAGCAGCCAGGGCACCCCACTGCCGGCTGAGGCCGACGGCACTCCGGCCGCTGCCTCCGGCTCGGAGGCCGCGGGCACCTCAGGCACGGCGGGCACGTCGGGCACCTCGGGCACACAAGCCCAGGGCACCGCGGGCAGCGCGGAAGCGTCGACTTCCGCCAGCGGCCCGGCACCGTCCTCGCAGCAGACCCCGGGTACGCCGAGCCAGTCGGAGGCCTCGGCTGCCGCCAGCAGTTCGGGTACGCCGCTTCCCGCCGAGGCCCCCGGTGCTTCGACGACGGAGGCGACCGGCACGACGGGCACCGGTTCGGAAGGCACCGCTTCGGCCGCGGCCGGAAACCAGGGCACGCCGCTTCCGGCGGCCACCCCCGGCACCCCGGCGGCCAGCGGCGCGAACACCTCGACCGCTTCGCACTGACCGAAGTTCTCTCGCCAGGCCGGCCCGACCTCCACTACCGCGAGGTCGGGCCGGACTCGTTCCTGGGTAGCCTGGTCCCCAGCCCGTTACGATTGAAGTACTTGAGTACCAATGTCGTCGGCATGCAGCCGATTTGAGGAGACAGTCCCATGAAGTCCATCTCGACCGCCCTGGCCGCGGGAGCACTGGCCGCCGCGGGCGCCCTCACCACCGGGATTGCCGGCGCGGACCCTGACCCGGCCCCGGCGCCCGCCCCTGCCACCCAACCGATCGGCACCCAGGGCACCGTGCCCGAAGGACCCGGAGTCCACGGCTGGACGATCAGCGATCTGCGGCCCAGCTCGGACGCCATCCCCTATCAGCCCCGCGGCACCCTGTGGGAGGCCACCGCCACCGACGAGGCGATCCAGGGCGCCGTCTTTCCGATCGTCGCCAACCTCAGTGCCCGTTCGGCCAGCGGCCAGAACTACCAGGCTTTGTTCACCGTGCCCACCGCGCAGGGCATCGCTCCCGCCGCCCTGACTCAGGGCCAGAAGGCCAGCGGCAAAGTCTACTTCGACGTCACCGGCGACGCCCCCAACAGCATGGTGTACCAAACCGGCGGCAACGATCTGATCCGTTGGGTGGCGCCGGCGCCCCAGGCTCCGCCGCAGCCCCAAGCCCCCGCCGGCGGGTCGCAGGTCCCGGCCACCGGAGGCAGCAACCGGGCGCCTGCCGCACCGGCTCGTCCCCCGGCGTCGCGGCCCGCGCACCCCGCACCGTCAGCGCCGCCGTCCGGCAGCTCCGGGACTCCGCTGCCCGAGGGCAGTTCCGGGACCCCGCTGCCCTGATTCAGCGGCTGATCAGAGCCCGAACTGGTCGTCGATCAGCCCGAGCCAGATCTGGGCCGCGTCGATAGCGACCTTCTCACTGATGAAGGCGTGCTGGGTTCCGGTGTAGATGTCGCGGAATGCTCGTTCGAGGCGACTGCCTTCGCGGATCGCCGTCGTTCCGGCCGCCAGATGTGCCCATTCGGCGCAGCTTCTGGCGGTGTCGGTGGCGTAGACGGCTGCCACTCGCATGTCGGCCCGCAGTCGCGGCGTCAGGTCTTCGCCTGCCGCGACGGCGGACTCGGCCGTGGTGAAAGCATCCAGCACCAACAGGCGGGCGGCGCGCCATGCGGCGACGTGGTGAGCCAGATCTTTCTGAAACGTCGGGCGACTGGCCAACGCCGCCATGTCGCTCATCCGGTATTTGGTGGCTGCCAGCTCCGTCACGTCGTCGAGCATGCTTTTGGCCACACCGAGCGCCCAGGACGCGTGTCCGGCAGCCGTGACCGGCATCAAACCCATCCGAGCTGCCGGCGAGGCACCCCGAAGGGGTACACGGCAGAACAGCGGAAAAGTCCGGCTGCCCGGCACGAACACGTCGTGTGCGCTGTAGTCATAAGAGCCGGTTCCCTTGAGCCCCTGTACATGCCAGCCATCGTTGAACGAGATCTGCGCACGTGGCACCACCGCGACCTGCATGTCGGGTATCCCGTCGCTGACCCAGCGCATCTCGCCGTCGTCCATCGGGAAAAAACCGGCGGCGACGTACTGGGAGTGGCCGATGCCGGAGCCGAAGCTCCAGGCTCCGCTCAACCGGTAACCGCCGTCGACGACGACGCCCTGTCCGTTCGGAAAGTATTGGCCACCCAGCGTCACCTGATTGCCGTGGGCGGTGAACACCTCGTTGAATCCGTCGTCAGGCAGGTAGGCAGCGGCCGCGAACGACGACGGCATGTTGGCGATGCCGATCCAGCCGAACGAGCCGTCCTGCCATGCCATTTCGATCCAGGTCTCGATCATCTCGGCAAACGTCGGCTCGACACCTCCAGCCGCGGCGGGGTTGAACGCCGACATCAGGCCGGTGCGCCACATCTCGTCGACGATGGGGGCGGTCAGCGTGCGGCGCTGCTCGGACGCGGCCGCCTCGGCTGCCACCAGCTCACGCATGCCGCGCGCCAACGCGACAACCCTGCCGGCCTCGGTCACGTGCGGAATCGTCCGGCGAATCCGCGCAGTGGCAGGTCGGCGCTGGTCAGCAGGCCCGGCGGCGCCGCCACCACCGACTTGATCGCATTGAGGGCGGGCAACCCGGTCACGGTCATGCCGATCGAGGCGAAGTTGTCCGGATTGGACAGGTCCACACCGGGCTTGGGGAAGATCATGTGCTTGTTGTAGACGCACGGATCACCGGTGACCCGGGTGATGTAGCAGCCCTTGATATTCCAGTTCGGTTCGGTGAACGGCGTCATCTGCCACTCCAGATGCGTCTCGACGCGCGGCACCCCGTCCACCATCCCCTGATACTTGATGTAGTTGCCGCCCAAGGAGCCCTTCGGCAGGGTGTACCAGCCCAGGTCGACATCCCGGGTGCAGACCCCCAGCTCGTAATCGAACGTCACCTCGTCGAGGGTCAGATCGAAGCAGTCGGCCATCATCAGCACGCTGTCGGCGAAGACTCGGGTGAACTTCTCCAGCTTGGCCGGGATCTCCGGGTCATCGGCCGGCTGTCCGTAGCCCACCTCGATCCAGGTGTCCCTGGAGTGGTGACACGACACGTCCACCGACTCGATGGTGGTGATGTTCTCGATCTCGGCCACGTCGGCCGAACACACCACGCCCAGAATCTGATTGAGCCCCGGGTTCATCCCGGTGCCGTAGAACGTCGCACCGCCCTTTTCGCAGGCTTCGGCCAGCAGCTGCGTGACCGGTTTGCCCGACGGGTGCGGGTGGTTGCGGTCACGATGCCAGCCGGTGATCCAGTCCGCGGTGGTGACGATGTTGATGCCCGCTTCCAAGATCGCGACGTAGAGGTCCTCGTCGGGGAACACTCCGTGAAACGTCAGCACGTCGGGCTTTGCGGCGACGATCTCCTGGACACTGCCGGTCGCGATGACCCCGTTGGGGGCGATCCCGGCCAGCTCGCCGGTGTCTTTGCCGATCTTGTCCGGCGAATAGCAGTGCACGCCCACCAGCTCGAGGTCATCGCGGGCGGCGAACCGCCGGATCATCTCGGTTCCGACGTTTCCGGTGGCGACCTGGAATACCCGGACGGGTGCGGCGGCTGCGTTCATGCGGTGAAACCTTTCTGCGCGTAGACCTCAGCAGCACTGCCGCCGATGCCGTCGGGATAGAACTGCTTGGCCCACTGGCGGATTGCGGTGAAGCCCTCGTACTCGGCGGTCGCCAGCGCCGGCGGATCCGAATAGCGCTGATGCGACCAGATGTGGATGTCTTGCTCGAACTGACGGATGACTTCACGCCCGAACTCGGCCGCCCGGGCCTCGGCGCGACCAGCGTCGCCGGGTTTATGCGGCGGTCCCAGCTTCGCCTCTCCTCCGTCGAGCCTCGCTGAACCGCCGGGCTTATGCGGCGACCGGCCGATGTAGACCATGAAGCGGACGTCGGAGGTCGAGTCGTCGACCGGCGTGATCGCCGAGATGGTCCGGTTGTCGATCATCCCCCAGCTCTTGGTCACCGCGATCCCCAAGCCGCCGTTGATGGCTTCCACGCCGCTGTTGACGTCCTCGATCCTTTGACCGTCGTCGCCTTCGAAGGTGATGGTGAAGTCGACATAGGACACCGGTTCGGCGAAGTCGTGGCGGGTGAAGACCGGCACGATCGGGGTCCGGTGCACGTACTTGAAGTGGGCGAAGTCCACACCGTTTTCCAGCACGTACTGCGGGTGCAGCTCCAGGCCTTGGCGAAACAGCCGTTGTTGCGGGTAGTAGTCGTCGGCGCTGCGGTCGTCGAAGCTGGCGAACACGTCCGGCGCGTCGAAGAACGGCGCACGCCCTTGCGCGTCGTTCCAGATGTAGACCGACTCGTTGCGTTCGACGGCGGGATAGGTGGTGATGCGCCGACCACGGTTGGGCTTGTCCTGGTAGGGAATACAGACGTTGCGGCCCTGGGAGTTCCACTGCCAGCCGTGGAACGGACATTGCAGCACCTCGCCACAGACGGTGCCGCCGAAACCGAGGTGTGCGCCGAGGTGCTCACAGTAGGCGTTCATCACGGTGAGCTGACCCGACTCGGCCCGCCAGGCCACCATCTCCCGGCCGAAGTACTTCATGGTGTGGACATCGCCGATGCCGATCTCGTCGGACCAGGCGACTTGAAACCAGCCTGTCGGGTTCATCGACAACGGCGGTTTGGCCATGTCCACGCGTCCTCTCTGTGGTCTCCGACCGGGCCGACTGTCGCAGCATAGTGCGCCTCGCAAAGGAATCATAGTGGGTGCTATGTAAATGTTGTTAGGATTCGGACGATGGTTCAATCGGAGGCGCGGCGCAGCAATAAGCGGGGGCTGGCAACCCGCGAGGCGATGCTGGACGCCGCGGTGCGCTCCCTTGCCACCGGGGACCCCGGCGCGGTGTCGGCCAGCCGGATCGCGAAGGAGAGCGGCGCCACCTGGGGCGCCGTGCAGTATCAGTTCGGCGATGTCGACGGCTTCTGGGCGGCGGTGTTGCACCGCACCGCCGAACGACGCGACGCCGCGATCTCGGCGTTCGGCAGTGTGAAATCGGATGCGCCGCTGCGGGAACGGGTCGCGGCGATCATCGACACGCTCTATGACGGGCTGGCGTCGCCGGATTCACGTGCGATCGAGAATCTGCGCGCCGCACTCCCCCGCGACCACCGCGAATTGGAACGGCTGTATCCGCGCACCGCGGCGGAGTTGTACTCCTGGGGCAAGAGCTGGCTGACGACGTGCCATGCGGCCTTCGCCGATCTCGGTGTCGACCCCCAGCGGGTGCGCGAGGTGGCCGCCCTCATCCCGGGTGCGATGCGCGGGCTGGTCTCCGAGCGCCAGCTGGGCTCGTATGCCGATCTCGACGAGGCCCGCCGCGGGCTGACCAATGCGCTGGCCGCATATCTCGAAGGGTCGCGGTCCAGCTAGGGCTGCGGGGACCCGACCGCGGCGGCAGGAAGGGATTGCGGACCACTACTATCCACTTCGTGAGCGATTCCTCGGCCCGCCGACTGCGGCTCGCAAGTTCAGGCGCTGTGCTGGCGGCAGCCTTGCTGACCGCCCCCGTCATGATTCCCGCCGGAACACCCGGTGCCGTCGCACCGGCTGGTGCGGCATGCCCCGACGTCGAAGTGGTGTTTGCCCGTGGGCGTCTGGAATCGCCTGGGGCCGGCGCGGTCGGCAACGCGTTCGTCAGCGCGCTGCGGGCCAAGACCTCCAAATACGTCAGCCTGTATGCGGTGAACTACCCCGCTGACAATCAGATCGACCAGGGCGCCAACGACATGAGCGCACACATCCAGAACACCATCAACGGATGCCCGAACACCCGCATCGTGCCGGGCGGCTACTCGTTGGGCGCGGCGGTCACCGACGTCGTGCTTGCGGTCCCCTTCCAGGTGTGGGGATTCAACAATCCCCTGCCACCGGGCGCCGACGAGCACATCGCCGCAGTGGCGCTGTTCGGCAACGGCAGTCAGTGGGTCGGACCCATCACGAACTTCAACCCGATCTACAACGATCGGACCATCGAGCAGTGTCATGGCGCCGACCCGATCTGCAACCCGGCCGACCCGAACACCTGGGAAGAGAACTGGCCGCAACACCTGGCCAGCGCTTACATCTCGTCAGGGATGGTCAACCAAGCGGCTGACTTCGTCGCCGGAAAGCTGTAGCTGGTCCTCAGCGTCGGCTAGCCGTAACCACGCTTCACCAGATGGCGTGCACCGGCCGCCATGGCGGCCGGGCCAGCCACCTCGAAGTCGAATGCGTTGGCCAATCGATCGGTGATGTTGAAGACCAGGCTGACGGCCAGCGCGTCCTTGACCTGCTCGGGGGTAACACCGGTCGCCAGCACGGCTCGTACATCGTCGGCGTCGATGCGGTGCTGGCGGGTCAGCTTGCCGAGCAGGCCAAGCGTTGCCCGCAGTCCTTCGGTGATCGGGGCGGTGTCCAGATCGGCGAGGGTGGCGGCTGCGGTCGCATCGCCGTAGCAGATGTTGGAGGTGGCCGTGTGGGCGGCGACGCAGAACGGGCAGTCGTTGACCTTCGAGACGTAGGCGGCCATCAGTTCTCGTTCCCCGATGGACCACGCCGACGGCCCGCGCATCGCTTCGTTGGTGAGGGGGCCACCACCGTAAAACTCCGGGCGGTAGAACGCGAGCTTGACGGCGTCGACGACCGGCTGCCGTGACACCAGGCGAATGATTCCCAGCAGGGCTTTGGTGCGCAGCCGGTGGCCGTGGTCCAGGATGGTCAGCCTCATTGCGTGCCCCGGTCCTCGGTGGCGCCGGCGAGCGCTTCCAGCGCGCTGGTGTACTGCCGGGTCGCCTGGCCGACCGCGGCGCACACGACGATCTCGAAGATCTGGTCTTCGCTCAGGCCTACGACTCGGGCGGTGTCAACATCCGCGTCGGCCACGCCGTACGAGCGCAGGGCAACCTTGTCGATCAGGGTCTTGATCGGTTCATCCAGCCCAGCGTTGCGGTAAGCCGCTCGACGCAATTCCAGCGACGCTGCCCCGTCCTTGCCCAGAATGCGTTCCAGCAGCGCTTGATGCAATTCGGCAATGTCGGACATGACTTTACGTGGACCTCCTCGTCTGACTGAGGGTCACATCGGCTGGTCGCTACCGGTCCATTGTGCGACCGTCTGGTCCGTGCCGTCCATATCTGGGCGGCTCAGCTCGACAGACCCGCCGGTGGGGTCTGGATGAGGCTGGGGTCGGGTGCCCCCGACATACGCAGCAGACCCCGCAGAACGCGGATCACCAGCGGCCAGGAGCGCGGATCGCGCAGGTTGACGCCGCCGATCAGTTGTTTGACCATGGACAGCGTGTCGAAGTAGATCCGCTCGACTGCCAGGTTCTCGTGCTCATCGAAGATGAAATACGCGGTCATGCGGGTCCGGTGTCGTGATCCGGTCGCCGGAACAGCGCCAAGGGGACCCAGATGTGTTCCGGTCAGCCAGAATTCGACGATCACCGCGTCGGCGCTGTGGCGCAGCGCGATGATCTCGTGGTTTTGGTCGGGGAAAGCCACCCGGGTGTCACGGTAGTAGCCACGTACTTCGTCGTCGCCGTCGTGCACGGTCAGCGTCGGGATGATCTCGTAGTGGGGATGCGGGAACGTCGCCAGCACGTCGTCCCAGTCCTGACGCACTTCATCCCGGAAATGGTCGAGAACCAGCTTTTCGCGGGCTTGGAGGACCTCACGAGACGGGATCGCGTAGCGGTCGGTCATGGTCGTTCCCCTTATTGAGTCAAGCGTTGTCCTGCCGGCGAGTTTCGCGCTCGTCGCTGCCTTGCCGATACTGCCGCAGCTCGGCACGCACGGCCGCATCGAACGCTCGGTTCAGGCTGGCGTGCGCGGACCGCCGTGCCACCCTGCGCATGGCGTCGACCAGGTCTGCGGCCCAGGCGAGTTCGTCGTCATTGGCCGGCAACCACCCGGGCCCGCGCTGCCGGACCACCTCGGCGTGTCCGCTGCGGGTCAGAAGTTCGGCCGCCTCGTCCAACTTCTTGTCGACTGCGGTCACCGTCTCCAGCATCGCCGCCAGGGGCATCCCGCGCGACATCAGCGTGGCGAGGTCATCGATCTGATCCGTGTCGGCCACCCGGTAGACGTTGTCGACATCGGTCGGCTCGATGACTCCACTGGTAAGCAAGCGCCGAAGCAACTCCGCGTCGAGCCGGCCCAGCCGCGCCTCCAATTGTTCGCGCGTCATGGTCTGCGACAGCGGACGTGACCACGGCGCGGTCACCAACTCGCCCAGATCGGCCAGGTCCAAAACCTCGACCAGGGCCTCGCCGCGCTGAAGCCCGGTCAGGAACTTCAAGATGTGTTTGACCGTGAATCCCTCGCCGAGCAAACGGACGATCGCCTGTAGCTGCTTAAGGTGCCGGTCGGTGTAGATGGCGACCCTGCCCCGGCGCTGGGGCCGGGGCAACAGACCGCTTTCCTGGTACACCCGGACGTTGCGAGTGGTGGTCCCAGCCTGTCTCGCAAGATCGTCGATCCGGTACTCGGTCACTATGACATCCTAGGCAGTCAGGACCGGGTCACTGCTTGTCTGCGCGGCGGTGATCTTGAAGTCTTCCAGGTTCAGCGTCTTGAGTTGGTTGACGAATTGTGTGGCGAAACCTGGGAACATGGTGGCGTTGAAGCCGTCCTCGGTCAGGTACCAGCTCTGGCATCCGGAATTCCATGTGGTGGACTGCAGGCGTCGCTGAATGTCCTTGTTGTAGCGATCCTGCACCTCGGGCCGTACATCGAGCGACTTCCATTCGTACTGCAGCAGTTTCGAAATGGCGCCGACGATGTAGTCGATCTGAGCCTCCATGTAGACCAGGGCCGAGCTGTGGCCCGGTCCGGAGTTCGGCCCGAAGGTGAAGAACAGATTCGGATAGCCCGAGACGGCGACACTGCGGTAGGCGTAGGCGCCCCTGCTCCATTCCGAAGCCAGGTCGCGGCCGTCGATTCCGGTGATCGGGATGGGGGTGCCGGCTTTGGACACCTCGAATCCGGTGGCGAACACGATGGCGTCGAACTGGTGCTCGATGCCTTCGACGGTGCGAATTCCCTTGGGCGACAACCGGGCGATCGGCCAGGTCACCAGCTTGCAGTTGTCCTTCTGCAACGCAGGATAGTAGTCACTGGTCATCAGGAGCCGCTTGCAGCCGGCGGAGAAGTCCGGTGTGAGCTGTCGACGCAACCACGGATCCTTCACCTGCGCGCGCAGGTTCGCCAAACTCAGGGCTTCCACCAGACGCGTGAAGGGGCTGTCCCACACCACGCCGACCGCGACCGACTCATGGCCCCAGAACCAGGCCGACCGCATCAGTTTTTCGGCCAGCGGCACATCCTTGTAGATCTTCTTCAGCCAGCCACTGGTCGCGGTGTTGAGCCGCGGCAGCACCCACCCCGGGGTGCGCTGGAACACCTTGACGGACTCGGCCACCTTGACCAGTTCGGGGATGATCTGCACCCCGCTGGCACCGGTACCGACCACGGCCACCTTCTTGCCGGTGAAGTCATAGTCGTGATCCCAACGGGCGCTGTGGATCTTGCGCCCCTCATAGTCCTCGATACCGGGGATGTCGGGGAAGCTGGCATTGGACAACGGCCCCGAGGCCACGATGACGGTCCTGGCGCGCACCGCTTCCCGGCCGACCAGGTCGATGGTCCATTCTCCGGCTTGCGCGTCGTAGCTGATCCCGGCGACGGTGTGCTCGAACCGGATATGCGGCGCGATCCCGAAGGTTTCGACCATGTTGCCGATATAGCCGAGTATTTCGGAGCTGCCCGAGTAGGTGTGCGACCAGTCTGGGTTGGGCGCGAAGCTGTAGGAGTACAGCCGCGACGGGATGTCACAGGCCGCGCCGGGATAGGTGTTGTCGCGCCAGGTGCCGCCGACCCGCGAATCCCGTTCGAACAGGACGAAGTCGGTGATTCCCTGGTCTTTGAGTCGGATGGCGGCACCGATGCCGGCGAAGCCGGCGCCGATGATCGCGACGGAGATCGTCATGTCCTGCTCCTTCACGCGACCGGCTCGTAGGTCAGTTCCTGCGACCAGGTCGGGGTGTTGTGCACCAGCGAGGGCGGGATGACACCGGTGATCTTGACCAGGGAGTCGGCCAACCAGTGGTACTTGGAGCTGCGGTCGATCACCTTCTTGCCGTGCCAGGAGATGAACTGGTACATCGGCACCCGGCGGGCGAAAGCACTTCGTTCACCGACGCTTTGGAAGCGACGCATGGCCTGGTAGAGGCGTTCTTCATTGACGCCCATCGCCACGATGTTGTCGCGCATCTTGTTCAGCAGCGGGAAGTAGCTCAACGTGCCGATCAGCAGCGCGGGGTTCATCCAGCTGCCGACCAACTCGACCGCCAACTTCCGCATGCTGGCGTGGCCCAGAATGTCCATCACCTCGAAGTCGACGGCCAGGTGACGCGACTCGTCGGAGTTGATCCGTTTGAAGACCTCTTGGGCCACCGGGTCTTTGACCTCGTCGGTGATGAACTTGATCAGCGCGCCGTCCAGGGCCACTTCCAGCATCGGGATGACGGTGCCCAGGATCGACAGCGACATGCCATCGGAGAACTTGTCGAGCCAGGTGATCACCAGCTGGACGTTGACACTCGGAGCTGGAATTTCGTCGTCGTCCAGCATTCCCCAGCGCCGCATCAAGGCGAGCTCGGCGTTCGCGTGCTTCTGCTCCTCGGCGTGGAAGTGTTCGTAAATGCTCTTCAGGGTTGGGGTCGGGGCCTTCTTGGCGAGCGCCGCGAAGCCGCGGGCACCGACGTTCTCGATCCACATCAGGTCGGTCATGAACGGCTTGAGCTTGGCCCAGAGCTCCGGCTCGATCAGGTCGGCGCCGGGGGCGTCCCAGTCGATGTCGACCAAGGCCCACTGCTTGTCCTTGATCTTCTGCAGCATGTCGTCGAGGTTCATCGCCATGATCAGTTCTTTCCTTTCACAAGACCGTTATTCGCAGGTCAGTTCTGGGGAAGCAGGCGGGCGAGCAACCCGGTGCCTCGGACGTAGAGTTCCGGGAAGTGCCGCTTCAGGTGCCAGATGACCGTGGCGTCGAGTTGCGGCACCACATACAGCCGGCCGCTGTCGTGCGCGTCCAAGGTGCGCGCCGCGACGTTGTCCGCAGACAGTCCGGTCCAGTGCGCCAGCTGCTGACTGAGGTTCATCGACCGGGGTGTGATCCGGCCGTCTTGAAAGACGTTGGTCTTCACAAAGGTCGGGCACAGCACCGTGACCGCGATGTCGGTGCCGTCCAGTTCGGCGGCCAGTGTCTCCGACAGCGACATCACGCCGGCCTTGGACACGTTGTAGGCCGCCATCGACGGCGCCGCCGCGAATCCTGCGGCCGATGCCACGTTGATGATTCCGCCGCGTCCGGCTTCCCGCAGCAACGGAGTGAACACCTCGCAGCCGTAGACCACGCCCCACAAGTTGATCCCGAGCGCCCAGTCCCAGTCCTCGAAACCGATGTCGCCGACTGACTTTCCGCCGATGCCGACACCGGCGTTGTTGATCACCAGGGTCGGTGGGCCACCGAAGATCTCCCGGGCGCGAGTGGCCAGCAGCTCGATCGCGCCGCGGTCGGACACATCGCACTGCACCGCATGCCCTGTCCCGGTCGGCAGCTGCTCGATCAGCGCCACCGTCTCCGCGGCCCGCTCTGCGTTGATGTCGGCGCAGATGACGTCTCCGCCCCGACGAGCCAGCTCCAGCGCGAACGACCGCCCGATGCCGCTGCCGGCGCCGGTGACCACCGCCTTGGCGTTGGCCGTCCGCCGATCGTTGCGAAACAGGGACAGCACCGTGTCGAGTCCGAACATCAGCGCACCGCCCCGAGTTCGTCGAATCGCTGGTCGGCATAGACACCCGCGATGAAGGCCGCCACGCGGCGCAGCGCGGGCTTGGCCTCCGGGGCCAGTCGCGGCAGGGCCTGGAAGACATGCACCATTCCCGGCCACACCTCCAAGGTGCTGACTCCACCGTTCCGGCGTATTTCGGCGTCCAGGTGGCGCGCGTCGGCGCTGAGCATCTCGAACCCGCCCACCTGGGTCAAGACCGGCGGGAGCCGATCGGCCCGGGCGAAATCGAGCCGGAGGCGCACGTTGTCGGGGTCTTGGTCCCGCACGTAGAGCTGCACCAGTCGGCGGGCTGAGGCCGCCGACACCGCGGGGTCGCGCCGCACCTTCTCCTGTTGCTCGGCCAGCTTCAGCGTGAGGTCGACCAACGGCGAGAACAGCACCACACCGGCCGGCTGGAAGCCCGGTTCATCGGCGTGTGCGAGCAACATGTCGCAGGTCAGGTGACCCCCCGCGGAGTCCGCGCCGATCACGATGTCGGAGGCGGCATGCCCCTGGGCCAGCAACCACCGGTAGCCGGCCTCGACGTCGTCGGCGGCTGCGGGGAACGGGTTCTCGGGAGCCAACCGGTAGTCCACGGAGAACATCGGCAATCCGGTTGCCTCCGAGAGCCTGGCGACCAGCTTGCGGTGAGTCCGCGTCGAGCACAGCACGTATCCGCTGCCATGCACGTAGTAACCGGCCCGCCGGCCGAACTCGACGCCGGGCCCGAGCACCCATTCGCCACGCACCCCCGCGTCGCGCACCGGCATGACCCTGGTGCCGGTCGGCATCGAACCGAGCGTTCCCATAATGCTGGCGATCAGTCCGCGCGCGAACGCGATGCCCGGTCGATTCATCGGAATCATGTTGTTGAGAACGTGCAACGTCCAGCGCGTGGACGTGGCCGCAACCACGGCGCGCGTCGATGCGCGGGTGGGTACTGGCGGCAGGGTCGAACCATCCGGATCCGTCACGGCACACACAACACCAGCAATCGTGCCATTTGTCAATGGCACGGTTGACGGTGTAGAAGTGCGGGCCGGCGAGCGGGCGCCAACCAGCCGACGCTCCTGAGCGTTACCCAATTGAATTTTATATTGCGCTCAGCATCAGCTCACGCTATCGTCCTGAAAAGGGAAAATATTTCCGTTAACTTGATCGGGGGGATCCCATGGAACACACTCGTCGCGCCCACGCCGCCGTTGCCGTCGCCGTCGCAAGCGCCGGCCTCATCGCCGCCGTCCCCGCTGCCCCCCACATGCAGCAGGCTGGCGTCCAGCTAACGACCGCCGCAGTCGAGCTCACCGACTTCGCCGGTTCCGCGGCCGCGGCCGCGGATCTGTTCCCGGCCCTGCAAACCAACTTCGAACTGGCTGCCAGCGATTTCCAGCAAGGTCTGACAGACCTGTTCAACCTGGACCTGCTCGGCGCGGTCGGCAACTTCACCCCAGCAGTGGCGAATATCTTGCCGGCCATCCCGGAGAACATCCTGGTGGCTGCCGTGGGCGGCGTGCTGGGCCAGGATTTCGGGGGCTACCTGGCCTTCGCGGGGGATTTCGCTGTCAACCCGCCGTTCACAGACTGGTCTTCGCTGGTTCCCAGCCTGACGGAGATGTTCGAAGCCGGCATCTACGAAATCAGCGCGGGCGTCCAGAATCTCTTCGCTCTGGAGATCGCTGACAGTCTGTACCACACGTTCGCGGGCCTGGACAGCCTGTTCGTCTTCCTACCCGCAATGGTCTTCCTCGGTGTTCCGGCCCTGGTGGGCGACAGTCTGCTGGAGCTCGTCGGCCTGTAAGGCACCGGCGATCAGCGGGCCGCAACGGAGCAGACAGCCCGAGCAGTGGTCATGACACCCTCCCCGGAAACAGCGGGGCGGGTACTGACGCCAGCATCGGCGGCAGGCTCGGTGTGACTGGAGCCGACGGCGCCGCTGGTGGCGTTGCTCCCATAGTCCAGTTGCCGTCGTTGCCCGCGGTGTAAGCCAGCCAGACCCGGTCAACGCCGGCCTGGGCTTTGGCGGCCTTGAGCAGTTCGTTCTGGTATCCGGTACGGGGTACCGCGAAGGCGCCCTGGCCCACGCACGCGAGGGCGCCACCGCCGAATTGGCCGGCGCCGCTGCTGATGTGCCAGCCGTCGGGGGCCTGGCAGGCGTAGGGCAGGAACTGGCCGCATGCCTCGGCCTGGAAGCGGCCGTCGCCGTTGTGCACTGCGCACTGCTGGGCGGGGCTGGACAGCGGTTGACCATAAGACCAGCTCCACACGAAGCCCGCCAGCTGATCGGCGTGCGGGTCCACGAAGTTCGGGCCCGGCGCGTTGGCGCCGCAGCGCATCATCTCGTGGATCTGGTCGGCCGTCATCGGCTGGGCATTGCCGCCGCCGGCGAGCACGTCGACCAGGGTGTTGGAGTCGAAGAACCGCGTATAGGAGCTCTCGAACTGTGCCCTGGTGAAATAGCAGTCAGGGAACTGCACGGTCACAGGCATCCCCTTCTCCTGCACGTTGCTGTCGTTGAAGCCGAGCGCGTCCCACGCCGCGTCGTGGCCACAACCGCTGTTGGTATAGAGCAGCACCTGCTTGCCGCTCGCGAGGATCTGGGCCATGGACACACCCAGCGGTATCGGCTGGGTGTCGCAGGAGGAGCCGGGCTGCACCTGCGCGGGGCGGAACAACAGGTCCCGCGCCGAGGTATTGCCCAGCGTGCTCTCGATGACCGCGGCCCCGGCCGGCAGCGACTTGCTGATGTCGTCGACCGGGTCGTCGAGCCGATTCTCGATGTAGAGGACGATCACCTGGTCGGGGTGGGCGTCCAACCAGCGCCGGATCTCTTGCAAGCCGGAGGCCGCGGTCCGTTCGAAGGTGCAGCCCAGGTGGTTGTCGAAGCCGTGGCACAAGATCGGCGCGTAGCCGCCGGGGGCGCCCAGGCTGGGGTACCAGTGCAGGTCGAGCTCGATGAACCGCATGTCCAAGTCGAGTTGGTTGACCAACGAATACAGCTGGTCGGGGTCCATACCCGACAAGGTGGGTGGGATGTTGGCGTTGGTGTAGTTGAACGAGTTGTGCGTCGCCGGTATCTGGGCCTCCCCCAGCGGCAGGGTCGAGCTCAGCTGGTACTGCTGGGTCAGCGCCTTGTGCACTGGGCCGGCCAGGTAGCTCTGCACGGAGCGGTCGCCGATGGGGCTGCCGCTGCGCAGCGCGCAATAGTCGATCGGACCGTTGACCACTCGGCACTGGCTGGCCACCAGTTGCGCCGCGGTGTCGAGCGTCTTGCACGTCACGGCCAGTTGCCCGGTGGCGACGTCAAAGCAGGCGCTGATCAGTCCGTGCTTGTTGCCACCGAACCAGCTGCACGCGTCGACCGAGCCCACCGTGCTGCAGGCCTGCACCAGCGGGTCGGTGACGTCGCCGATCGCTGTGCATACCGGGGTGAAGGCCGGGCCCAGGTCGGTGCAGGCGGTCGCCAGTGACGGCGGCGCCGAATCGGGCGACATGACTTGGATGCCGACGGTGGCCGGCGTCGAGACCGTCGCGCCGTCGGTCGTGGCGTAGCTGAAGGCATCGGTACCGACAAACCCATTGGCCGGCGTGTAAGTGAAGGTAGCGCCGCTGATGGTCGCCGTGCCGTGTGCAGGTGGGGTGACGACGGCGAACTGGGTGGTCGGAATAGCCGGGACGGCAACCAGTCCGGCACTCACCGGGGTGGCCGTGGTGGTCACGGCCACCACGTTCTGCGCCTGGGTGATCGCCGCCGACGCCGACCCCGGCAGTCCCAGCACGGCCCCCGCGCAGACGGAAAGTACTGACAGCACTGCGATTACCGCGGTCCAACGCAGTCGGCGGGTTGGGAGCCCCGTCGTGGCGGTCCACCCGGGGTGGCGCCGAGAACGCTCAACTGCCGCCCCATCGACCACGGACCAAACTCCTTATTCGGTTACGACACCGACTCGCTCACGGAACACTCAGGCAACTTCCGTAACAATGAGCATCAAGAATCACACCCGTAACACGACACGATCACAGATCGAACTCAATGAATTTTGCTGATTAACTTGGCTTCTGCGCACTCCGGCAGGTCGCCACGCGAGGCGTGGCAAACGCCGAACGGTTCAGAAATCCGGCAGTAGAGCGCTCGGCTGCACCGAGTCGCCCATGACGAAGTCGCCGAGATCCGGCGGCAGCGGATCATTGATCGGGGCGGACGGGGCGCCGATCGACTCGGCGACGGCACGGGGCAGAAAATTCACCAGGGCATCGACAAAACCCGTTTGGTTCACATCCTCGAAGGGCGCGAGGAGGCCGGCGAGGCCCGGGATTTCACTGTTGAGATAGGCGTTGAGGAGTTCCGCCGGTGCGCCGATCAGTCCGAACAGTGCGCCGGTGATGTCCCCGGCCGACACGTCGTCGACGATGTTGCGGGCCACCGTCTCGAACTCGGCGACGACGGCCTGCACGGAGCTCAGCGCGGCAAGGCCGACCGGCACCTGCAATGCGTGCAGGGTGGCCATAGACGCGTTCACGACATTGCCGACGATGTTGTAGGGAATCGCCAGCAGGTGATCCACCAGACCGGCGACCGGAAAGATACTCAGCACGATGATGATGCCCTGCCCCAGCGCCGCGGTGATATCGCTGGACGAGATGGCGTCGAACAGCGTTTCGAGCTGGCCGGGCAGGTTGATAACTCCGTCGACGAAGGACTGGGCGGTGGCGCCGAGCAAATTGAACGTCGTCTGCGCGTAGTCGAACCAGTTGGTGGCCAGCTGGACCACCGTGGGCAGCGGGTCGTCCAGCCAGTGCGCGCCGATAGTGCCCAGATTGTTGAAGGTGTTGGTAATCAGGTCCACATATGGGTCGAAGGGACTGGCCGTCAGGTCGACCGCGCGCACGACATCGTCGGGCGGCGGCGCCACCGACGGCGTCGCGATGAGGGTTCCCGCGGCCAATGCTGCGATGCCGACGGTGATACCGGGGTGCCTGACTGATCCCACAACACTCATTTCATGACTGGAGCCACTACGGTAACTCTGGGCACGCTGGTCAACCGCGGGAATGGGTGATTTTTGGGCACGCCGCGTGCGAGCCGGGCGACCGCCAATGGGGGCCGCCGGAGACGTGGCGAGCGCCGGCAACGGGGCAGTTTGGCCGCGGGGCGCATGGCAATGAACGGGTGAGTAGCGGCACGGCCGTCCTTGGTTTGAGTCCCCAGATGCGCACCTAAGTCTTCTTATTCCCGCCCGCTGACTCCTTTAGCACATCAACGGGCCGGACGTTGCCGGTTTCATTCAGCGAATCTTTCAAATCCAAAGACGGAAATTGACGCTACTTGCAATAATCCTGTCAGTTGCCAACTGACTGCACAGCCTACGATCCGACATCTGCTGGGGGCAGGTCGGAAGACGTAATCGCCTGCCGTGCAATCAGCTTGGCGACATCACCAGTGATCGCTACGAACAAGGGGGTTCGATGAAGCAAATCATCTTCGGCGTCGCACTGTGTGGCGCCGCGTTGGCGTTCGCCGGTGCAGCCAACGCCGCCAACGATAACCAGTACGACTTCCTCTACGGCTCAACCGACGCGTTGGTCCTGGGCCCAACGGGCATCGCCACACCGACTGCCAACTACATCAGCAACGGGATCGACCTGTACCTCGATCCGCTCGGTTATGGCGGCACCGTCGCGTCTTCCGTGGCGCTGAGCATCCCCAACAGTTGGGACTTCCTTGAGAGCGTCCCGCAGGGTCAAACCATCCTCGTCGACGCGATCCTCGCCGACTACAACGCCGGCGAGATGGGCTGCGACGCCTCCGGCGCGTGCAGCGACCCGCTGACCATTTTCACCTACTCCCAGAGCAGCCTGATCGCCTCCTACGCCCAGGAGCAACTCGCTGATGCCGGAGTGCCCACCGACGCTTTGCGTTTCGTGATGCTCGGCGCCAACCCCGCCGCCGTCCCCACCGACCTCTACCCCACCGAAGTGTTCAACATCCAGGGCGACGTCTTCGCGGACAACTTGGGCAAGAGTTGGTGGGACCTGCTGTTCGGGAACACCAGTTGGCAGGACCTGCTGTACGGGCTGGCACTGCATCAGGTCTACCTCGGGTTGACGCCAGACCAAATCGACTCGGCCACATCGGTTGTCGACGGGCTGACCACGTTCAACGAGATTCCCACACTCGACACCGGCGACCTGATCCAAGCGCTGTTCAATTCGTTCTTTGCGGTGTGATTTCTAGATCGGGCGTTGAGCCGTGCGGTTGCGGTGCGGTCGCACGGCTCAGCTCCACTTAGAGAGCGACTCGTAGTAGGGCTCGTAGTAGGGCGGGCGGGGCTCGAACCCGCGACCAATGGATTATGAGTCCACGGCTCTAACCAACTGAGCTACCGCCCCTGATACGCATGCGCGCGGGAACCATCGTGCCATGCCGCGCCAGCAGCGTCTCCATGCGCCGCCGGCCCCGATCCGCGCCGTCATGATCTTTCGTCGACGACTTCGCATCCGGTGTCGGCCGCGCTGGCGGGGAGCTGCCCGCCGGCCATCGCGGTTGACTTCCCGGCCACAACATTCGGCTGATCCACGGCCGGCGAAACGCCGGGCCCTTCCGCAACGTCACGCGCCAATGGCCGCCTAACATCTTTATATTGCAATGTCTGCATATGTTCTGTATGGTTACCACCATGAACACGACAGAGCACCAGACCCACACCCACACCGAACACACCCACGGCCCCGACTGCGGCCATGAGGCAATTCAGCACGGCGACCACGTGGACTACCTTCACGATGGTCATCGTCACGCCGCTCACGGCGACCACTACGACGAGCACTGATCACTCGCCGCGTGGCCGTGTACGCAACGTCGGCAATGGACCGTGCGCAACCGATGAGGAAGGCCACGCAACAGCGGGGCCTTCCTCATTTGCAGGTAACCGACTGAGCAAAGTCCCTACCTACGACGGGTGTGCCCACCCCCGGACCCGCTGATTAAGAGTCCGCTGTTATGCGTCCGGCGGATCGGGCAACTCCATGCCGGCCAACCGCACCGGGTCCGTGATCGACACGATGCCCACCAGGCGACCGTCCCGCACCGTGCACGCCATCAAGGCCAGCGGCCGGCCCGTCGGACCCCAGCCCAAGATTCCCGGCTCGCCGTTGACCAGGACACGACGCGCGGTGATGCGCGCCCCCTGACCTCGACGGACCGCCTCCACGACCGCACTGGCCCCGGTCGTGACGGTCACACCGCGGACCGTGTGCTGACGCCACGTGACCTCGGGATCGAGCACCCGCAGGAGAGCGCCGAAGTCCCCTCCCTGCGCGGCGGCCAGGAAGGCATCGACGACCTCACGCTGCACATGCCGATCCCCCGCCGGCGTGGGTACGTCCCGGACCTTGCGGCGCGCCCGGCTGGCCAGCATCTTGGCGGCATCAGCCGACTTCCCGACGATCGGCCCGATCTCGGCGAACGGAACGGCGAACATGTCGTGCAACACAAACGCGAGCCGCTCATCGGGGCGCAGCGATCCCAGCACGACCAGCAGCGCCAGCCCGACTGAATCCGCCAGCACCGCAGCGTCTTCCGGAGTGTCGCTATCGTCGGTCACCACGAGTTCGGGAAGGTCTTGATCGGTCGAGATCTCGGGCCGGGCGGCGCGCGAACGCAGGGTGTCGATGCAGATGCGGCTGATCACCGTCGTCAACCACGCCGGCAGGTTGTCGATCGCATCGACGTCCTGGCGGGACAGCCGCAACCACGCCTCCTGGACCGCGTCTTCGGCGTCCGCCCCTGAGCCCAGCACCCGATACGCCAGCGCCAGCAGGCGGTGACGCTGCTGCTCGAATGCCTGCGCCAGTTGCGACTCGGTCGTCATCGGTTACCTCTCGTGGTGCCGGTCCGTCATAGGTAATGACGAACCCCACCCGATCGAGGTAACCACGAAGGAGTACACCATGAACACCGCCCTGTGGATCATCGCCGGCGTCGCCGCCATCGCGTATTTCATCGGCGGCGCCATTCAGGTGCTGACGCCCAAAGAGAAGATCCGGTCACTGGGTGCCAGCCAGCACTGGGTCGACGACTTCAGCAGCGGCCACATCAAGGCCATCGGAACCATCAAGATGATCGGTGCCCTCGGCCTGATTCTCCCGGCGGCGCTCCGCGTGGCACCCGTGCTCGTGCCGCTGGCGGCCTGCGGCCTCATGCTGTTCATGGCTGGCGCCGCCACCACCAGATTCCGCCGCAGCGAGTGGGGGCACATGGCCGGCGACGTCGCGTTTCTGGCTGTGTTCGCCTTTCTCGCCTGGGGCCGGTTCGACCTGCAGCCATTCGTCTGAACGGTGATTCCCGACGACACCGTGACTGCCGCGGTGGGGCCCCGGCTTACGATCCCAAGATGACCGCCGAAACGTTCGTCACCCACGCCCCCGGCGATGTCCGGATCATCGCCGACCGGCACGGTGATCCCGACGCGCGTGCGGTGGTCTTCCTGCACGGCGGCGGGCAGACCCGCCGCTCCTGGGCCCGGGCCGCCGCGGCGGTGGCCGAGCGTGGCTGGCAGGCGGTCACCGTTGACCTGCGCGGCCACGGCGAATCCGATTGGGCCAGCGAGGGCGACTACCGGTTGGTCAGCTTCGCCGCCGACGTCCACGAGGTGCTGCGCACCCTGCCGCCGGACCCGGTACTGGTCGGCGCCTCACTGGGCGGGTGTACCTCGATGCTGCTCTGCGGCGAACTGGCTCCCGGTGCGGCGAGCGCAGTGGTGCTCGTCGACATCGTCCCGAACATGGACGCCGGCGGCGCCGAGCGGATACAGGCGTTCATGGCTGAGCGGATGGAGTCCGGCTTCGGCTCCCTCGACGAGGTCGCCGACGCGATCGCCGCCTACAACCCGCACCGACCCCGCCCGGCGGACCTGAACGGGCTCACCGCCAACCTGCGCCGCCGCGGTGACCGTTGGTATTGGCACTGGGATCCGAAGTTCGTCAACGGCAGCGAGGAACTGGCCCCGCTGGAGATCCACGACGTCGACCGCCTCAATGCCGCGGTGCAGACCATCCTCGACGGCGGCGTACCGATGCTGCTGGTACGCGGTCAGCTCAGCGACCTGGTCAGCGCCGCCAACGCCGAGGAGTTCCTGGCCCGGTTCCCTCAGGTGGAGTTCGTCGACGTTGCCGGGGCCGGTCACATGGTCGCCGGGGACCGCAACGACATCTTCGCCGACGCCATCCTGGGCTTTTTGGCCCGTCACTCCGCCTGAGCTCAGCCGAATACGGTCTGGCCGTCGGCATCCAGCAGATAGCGCTCGGTGCCGTCGGCGACCCGCGGCGCGTCGGCGGCCAGTGCCACCGCAATCTTGTTGCCGGCGTTGCGCATCACGTCCAGGGTCAGCTCGATGGCCTGCTCGTCGGTGAAGTGCCGGTGCACTGCAGCGGCTACGTCGGCGTCGATGTGCGCCGGCGTCCAGATCAGCGCGTCGACGTAGCGCAACGCGGCCTTCTGCGCATCGCTGAGCAGCACCGACTCCTCGAAACGTTCGATGTCGTCGTAGAGCGATTCGGAGCCTCCGGCGTCCAGCGCAGTCGTCTCGCGCAGTGACTTGCACAGCCGGCAGTTGTGCTGGGCCGCACCGCGCAGCCGGACCACCTCCGAGGTCACCGCGTCCAGCGACCGCAGCCGGGCCACGGCCGGCATGAACCCGTTGAACAAGGCATCGGCCAGATGGCCCGAGGCGTCGCGCTCAACCGCAGGTGGCGGCAGCGCCACCCCCAGGGCATCGAGGCCGGCACGCACCCGTGGCGCGAAGTCCGCGATGAACATCTGCACGACCGCACCGAACGTCTGCTCCCCCAATGCCTCCCGCAGCCGGTCCCGCTGATCATCGGTGATCATCGAGACATCGACACAGAACTGCTCGGCGAACTCGGCCACCGCGGGATCGGACTCGGCCGCCACTTCGCCCGACAACGCCACCAACCGGTTCAGCTCATCGAGAACGTCCATCTCAAGGATTATGGACCGCGCGGCAATAGGCTGAAACCCATGCGCGTCGTCGTCATCACCAAACACGGGCCCCCGTCGGTGCTGCAGGTACAGGATCGCCCCGACCCTCCGCCGCCCGCCAGCGGCCAGGTGCGGATCGGGGTGCGTGCGGCGGGCGTGAACTTCGCCGACCACCTTGCCCGGGTGGGTCTGTATCCCGATGCGCCGAAGCTGCCCGCCGTGGTCGGCTACGAGGTGGCCGGGACCATCGAGGCGGTCGGTGACGGTGTTGACCCGGCCCGTATCGGCGAGCGGGTGCTGGCCGGCACCCGTTTCGGCGGCTACGCCGAGATCGTCAACGCCAACGCCGCCGACACGGTCTCCCTGCCGCCGTCGATGAGCTTCGAGGAGGGCGCGGCGATACCGGTGAACTATGCGACGGCGTGGGCGGCGCTGCATGGCTACGGGTCGCTGCGGGCGGGCGAGCGCGTGCTGGTGCATGCCGCGGCAGGCGGCGTCGGCATCGCGGCGATCCAGCTGGCCAAGGCTGCCGGGGCCGTCGTGCACGGCACCGCGTCACCGGGCAAACACGCCCAGCTCGAGGCGCTGGGCATCGACCGCGCCATCGACTACCGCCGCAAAGGCTGGTGGGAGGGCCTGCCGTCGTATGACATCGTGCTCGACGGGCTCGGCGGCACCTCGCTGCGGCGCTCGCTGAAGTTGTTGCGTCCCGGCGGACGCCTTGTTGCCTACGGTCTTTCGTCGCTGCAGCAGGGTGAGAAGCGGTCGCTGCTGCGGGCGGCGCCGCAGGCGCTGGCGATGCTGCGCGGTTTCAGTCTGATCACGCAGATGGAGCAGTCCAAAGCCGTCATCGGCCTGAACATGCTGCGGCTGTGGGACGATCGGGGCACCCTCGGACCCTGGATCGCCCCACTGTCCGAGGCGCTGGCAGGCGGGACCGCGGCCCCGGTGGTGCATGCGGCGGTGCCGTTCGCGAATGCGCCCGAGGCCCACCGCATTCTGGCCGCCCGCGAGAACGTCGGCAAAGTGGTGCTGGTGCCCTAACGGCCGCGCTCAGACGGTGCGGGCCAGCCGGTGCGCCAGCAGCTCGGCGAAACGAGCCGGATCCTCCAGCGCCCCACCTTCGGCCAACAGCGCTGTGCCGTAGAGCAGCTCCGCGGTCTCGGCCAAGTCGGCATCCTCGCCGCCGCGCTCGCTGTGCGCCTGGCGCAGACCGGTGACCAGCGGATGGTGCGGGTTGAGTTCGAGGATGCGCTTGCCGACCGGAACCTCCTGGCCGTTGGCGCGGTAGATGCGCGCCAAGGCCGGGGTCATCTCGAAGGTGTCGGTGATCAGGCAGGCCGGTGACTCGGTCAGCCGGGTCGACAGCCGCACCTCTTTGACGTGCTCGGTCAGCGTCTGCTCCAGCCACGCCAGCAGGTCGGCGAAATCCTTCTGCTGTTCCTCGCGCTCGGCCTCGTGCGCGGCCTTGTCCTCCTCGGAGTCCAGATCCACCTCACCCTTGGCCGTCGACTGCAGCGGTTTCCCGGCGAATTCGGCGACGGTGTTGACCCAGATCTCGTCGACCGGATCCGTGAGCAGCAGCACCTCGTAGCCCTTGGCCTTGAACGCCTCCAGGTGCGGCGACTTCAGCAGCTGCTGGCGGGATTCGCCGGTCGCGTAGAAGATCTGCTCCTGGCCGTCTTTCATGCGTTCGACGTACTCGGCCAGCGTGGTCGGCTCGGAGTCGCTGTGCGTCGAGGCGAACGAGCTGATCGCAAGCAGGGCCTCCTGATTGTC
The DNA here is from genome assembly GCF_019645815.1 of Mycolicibacter heraklionensis. Taxonomy (NCBI): domain Bacteria; kingdom Bacillati; phylum Actinomycetota; class Actinomycetes; order Mycobacteriales; family Mycobacteriaceae; genus Mycobacterium; species Mycobacterium heraklionense. The sequence goes on along the minus strand of NZ_CP080997.1, from coordinate 1,886,184 downwards.
GAAGTCGGAGAGCAACCCCTCCTTGACGACGCGGCCGAACTCGGTCCAGAACGTGCGGTAGTCGTCGGGCCGCTGCGACTGCAGCTCCTTGATGGTCGACAACACCTTCTTGGTCAACCGCCGGCGAATCGCGTTGATCTGGCGGTCCTGCTGCAGGATCTCCCGGGAGACATTGAGCGACATGTCCGCTGCGTCGACGACGCCCTTGACGAAGCGCAGGTACTCGGGCATCAGCTGGTCGCAGTCGCCCATGATGAACACGCGCTTGACATACAGCTGGACGCCGACCTGGGCGTCCCGGTTGAACAGGTCGAACGGGGCGTGCGACGGGATGAACAACAGGGCCTGGTATTCGAAGGTGCCTTCGGCCTTCATCGCGATGACCTCGAGCGGGTCGTCCCAGGCGTGCGCGATGTGCTTGTAGAACTCGTTGTATTCCTCTTGCGAGACTTCGTCTTTGGGACGCGCCCACAGTGCCTGCATCGAGTTCAGCGTCGCGGTCTCCACCGTGACCGTCTCCTCGCCACCTTCTTCGGCAGCCGGCGTCCGGCGCTCGACCTGCATCCGGATCGGCCAGGCGATGAAGTCGGAGTATTTCTTGACCAGGCCACGGATCGTCCACTCCGCGGTGTAGTCGTGCAACGCGTCTTCGGCGTCTTCGGGCTTGAGGTGCAAGGTGATCGACGTGCCCTGCGGCGCTTCCTCAACGGGTTCGATGGTGTAGGTGCCGTCACCACTGGATTCCCACCGGATGGCTTCGCTCTGGCCGGCCTTGTGGGTGACCATCTCAACCTTGTCGGCGACCATGAACACCGAGTAGAAGCCGATCCCGAACTGGCCGATCAGCTCTTCGGATGCTTTGGCGTTCTGCGCTTCGCGCAGTTGCTGGCGCAGCTCGGCGGTGCCGGAGCGGGCCAGCGTGCCGATCAAATCCACCACCTCATCACGCGACATACCGATGCCGTTGTCGCGGACCGTCAGGGTGCGGGCCGTCTTATCCACCTCGATCTCGATGTGCAGGTCGGAGGTGTCTGCCTCGAGGTCCTTGTTGCGGAACGCCTCGAGCCGCAGCTTGTCCAGTGCGTCGGAGGCGTTGGAGATCAGCTCCCTCAGGAACGCGTCCTTGTTGGAGTAGACCGAATGGACCATCAAATCCAGCAGCTGTCGGGCCTCAGCCTGAAATTCCAGCTGCTCCACACGTTCGCTCATAAGCGCCAAATTTTACCGACGCCTTCGTCGTGTTCCTCGGGGGGTCAAGCCACCTGCGACGCGCCCCCGATCGGGTCTTTACCGGATCTTGACCGCGTGTTGAATCGCCCCACCGACGATTGCCACGTGACTACCATTCAAGCCGTGGAGCTGGGGGTTTTGGGACCTCTTCAGGCCCGGCGGGACGGCGCCCGGGTGACAATCCCGGGCGCCAAACCGCGCGCGATCCTCACCATGCTCGGGCTGCACGGCGGTTCTGTCGTGTCGGCCGAAACACTGATCGATCTGCTCTGGGGTGACGAACCGCCGCGCACCGCGGCCAAGGCGCTGCAGACCCACATCTCCTCACTGCGTCGGGCGTTGGGCGACGGCTTCGTCCTCACGCAGGGAATGGGCTGGATCCTCAACACGACCGAGGTGGACGCCCCGCGTTACAAGCTGGCCACCAGAGCAGGACGAGATGCGGCAGCGGCCGGAGATACCACTCAATCGGTAGTCCGCTTCGAGGAGGCGCTGAACCTCTGGCGCGGAACTCCCGAACTGCCCGACTCCCGCCGGGGAATTTCGGAAAAGACACGCTGGGTCGAGGGACACGCCGCGCTGGTCGAGGACCGTGCCGATGCGCTGCTCGCGACGGGGCGGGCCGCGGAGATCGTCGGCGAGCTGGAGGCCGCGGTGGCCGACGCGCCGCTGCGCGAGCGGCGGTGGGCCCAGCTGATGCTCGCGCTCTATCGCGCGGGCCGACAGGGTGAAGCCCTGGGCGCGTATCAACGAGCCCGGTCGCTGCTCGCCGACGAGCTCGGGGTCGATCCCGGGCCGGAGCTTCGGCGGCTTGCAGCCGCGATCGTCGCTCAGGACTCCGCACTGGATCACCCGGTGGCCCAGCATCTTCCGTCGGTGACCCGCGCCGTGACCTTTCTGCTCACCGATATCGAGGGATCGACTGCCGCGTGGGAGGCCGATGCCGCCGCCATGGCGATAGCGCTCGCGCGCCACGACGAACTGGTCGAGCAGGTCGTCACCTCCCGCGGCGGGCGGCTCATCAAAACGCGTGGCGAAGGCGATGCCACATTCTCGGTCTTCGACCGGCCCTCAGCTGCGGCCGCCGCGGCGATGGAACTGCAAGACGCAATCCTTCACGAGCCGTGGGGGCTGCGCGAGCCCATGCGTATCCGGATCGCCCTGCACACCGGCGAGGTGGAGCTGCGCGACGGTGACTACTTCGGTCGGGCGGTCAACCGCGCCGCCCGCCTGCGGTCACTGGCCATCGGAGGCCAGATCCTGTGCTCCGGAGCGACGGCCGAGCTCGTCATCGACAGCCTGTCCGACGACGTTGTTCTTGCCGACCTCGGGATGCGCGCGCTGCGCAACCTGCCGCGCCCGGAGCATGTCTTCGAACTCCGCGTACAGACCGCCGAGCAACTCGAAAAGACCGTCGACGAACCCCTCGAGCGGCCCGACCTCCCCGCGGTGCTGACCGGCCCCGGGCGGTTCGTCGGCCGCGGCCTGGAGCTCGAGCAACTTGCTGCAGCCTGGCAGGCCGCGCTCGCCGGCGGCATTCACGCGATGCTGATCGCCGGCGAACCCGGCGTGGGCAAGACGCGCCTGGCCGGCGAATGGTCGCAACAGGCCTTCGGGCAAGGCGCCGTCGTGTTGTACGGCCGTTCCGACGAGGACCTGGGTGCGCCCTATCAGCCCTTCGCCGAAGCGCTGCGTTCGCTGGTGCCCTGCATCGGCCCGCAGAGACTGCGGGGATTGCGAGGTGTTGAAGCACTGCTCCCGCTGGTTCCCGGTCTGACCGATGCGCTGCCCGACCTGTCCGCGCCGCCCCGCGCCGACCCCGACACCGAACGCTATGCACTGTTCGACGCCGTCGTCGCGCTGCTGGAACTCGCCTCTGCCCGTGCGCCCGTCGTCCTGATACTCGACGATCTGCACTGGGCGGCCAAACCGACGCTGCTGCTGTTGCGGCACCTGTTGCGCTTTGGCGACCGCACCCGGGTGCAAATCGTCGCGACGTATCGCAGCACTGACCTCGACCGAGCCCATCCCCTGGCGGCGATGCTCGCCGACCTGCACCGGGACGGCACCGCGGACCGCCTCGCTCTCGGCGGCCTCGGCGCCGACGACGTGACCGCCTATGTCGCCGAGGCCGGATACGACGACGAACAGCTCGCCCGGGCGTTGGCATCGGTCACCGGCGGCAACCCGTTCTTCTTGATCGAGGCACTGCGCCATGTGGACGAAAGTGGCGGCGTCTGGGATCCGGGCACCTTGCCGCAGGGCGTTCGTGAAGCCGTGAGCCGCAGGCTTTCGCGACTGCCGGCAGAGACCAACAAGGCCCTTGCCGCGGCCGCCGTGGTCGGCAGCCGCTTCGCGGTGGACCTCGTGGAGCAGGTGGTTGAACGCGATCTCGTCGACGCCTTCGAGGAAGCGTGCAAAGCCGGCATCGTCATCGAAGAGTCCGGCGGTCGATACCGGTTCAATCATGCGATCGTCCGGCAGGCGCTGATTGCCGAGCTGGCGTCGGTGCGGCGCATGCGACTGCATCAACGTATCGCCACGACGCTGGAAGCAACGCCCGGCGCGGACGGGGAGCTGCTGGCGGAACTGGCGTACCACTATTTCGAATGCGCTTGGGCGGGAAACGCCGCCAAGGCCGTCGAGTATTGCCGACGGGCGGCGGATCAGGCGATGTCCCGCCTCGCCTACGAAGGCGCCGCCGATCTCTACGACCGGGCGCTGCACGCTCTGGAGGAGATCGACGACGAGCTGCCCGATCGCGCCGACCAGGCCGCCGAGCTGCTGGTCGCGCGCTGTGAGGCGCTGCTTGCCGCCGGCGAGGTGGCTTCGGCGACCCGTGCGGTGTCCCAATTGCAGTCAGTCACAGTCGCTTCGGACCGGCTGGCCGCGTGGGCGACGTGTTTCGACGGCCAACTCTCGATGCTGATCCGCCCGGAGCGATTGGACGAGGTCGAGACCGCGTTGGCCGCCGCCGCCGACAAGCTGGCCGGATTGGGCGACGCCGAAGGGGAAGCCAAGGCCCATACCGTACGCGCCGGATGCCTTGCGCGTCTTGGGCGAATCGGCGACTGCGAGATCGCGTTGGACAGCGCGTTGACCGCGGCGCGGCACGCACGTGAACACCGTCGGGTGAACGCGGTGCTGGCCGGAGCGCCCCTTGCGGCGCTGTGGGGGCCGAATCCGGTTCCGCGTGCCGGCGGGCGTTGTCTTGACGTGGTGCGACTGTTGCGAATCACGACGGATTCGCCTGCGGTCGAGGCGACGTCGACGCGATGCCAAGCCGTCCTGGAGGCCTTCCGCGGCCGCGCCGCCACCGCCCGACGGATGATCGACTCGGCGCGCCGCACAGTCACCGAGATCGGCCTGCGTCATGCCCTGCTCGAGGTTGAGCAGTTCGCCGGAATCATTGAGCTGGTTGTGGACGACCCCAGCGGCGCCGAGCCGCACCTGCGTCAGGCCTACCACGGTTTTCGCCGGATGGGGCTGGAGGCCGACACCGCCGAGACCGCTGCCCTGCTGGGCCGTACCTGCCTGGCCCTCGACCGAGTCGCCGAGGCGGAGGAGTTGTGCACCGAAAGTGAGCGGCTCGCGGGACACGCCTTGAAGGCGTCGATCGCCTGGCGCACGCTGCGGGCGCTGTTGTTGACGCGCCGCGGTGATCATGATGCGGCGCGGCAGATGGCCGAGTCGGCGGTCGACCTGGCTGAACGCACCGACGCCCTGGTCGATCACGGCGATGCCTGTCTGGCGCTGGCGACGGTGTTGAACGCCGCCGGCGATGAGGCGGGTGCACGGGCCGCCGCGGAGCGAGCGACGGCGCTCTACGAGCGGAAAGGTGCTGAGGCACTCGCCGCCAAGGCGCACGCGATGCTGGGCGATCCCGTCGCGCCCGTCCCCGCGGCACCAGCCGAATCGCCGGCCATCGACCTGACCAACGCGGCCACCCGTGCGGCGCAACGGGTGATGGCCGCTGTTGACCGCGAAGACTGGGACGAGTTCGAGCGGCTGTTTGCGCCCCAGCCGTCAATCGAAAGCCGCCGCAAGATCGTCGGCTTCGCGCAGACCGACCTTCCGACCCACCAGGTGATGCATCAGACCAGGCAGGATCTCGAGGCGGGGGCCATCCGGGTCGACCATGTCATCGTCGCCGTACGAGGCGAGCGACTGGCTCTCGCCCGGGTGATCGTCGGCACCCCCGACGCGGGTCCTGGAGCACCGCACGACGAACTCCTCCAGGTGTACGGCATCGACGAAGAGGGGCGAATAGCACTGCAGGTGTGGTTCGACCTCGAAGACATGGATGCGGCGATCGCCGAACTCGATGCGCTGCAAGCGCGATTCGCGGATAAACGCTCACGAACCCGGCACTTGGAGAACAAGGCGGCGCTGGTAGTCGAGCGGTTCTACCCCCACTTCGCGGCCCGCGACTGGGAGGCTATCGCCCAAGCAGCGGCCGAGGACTATTCGATCGACGATCGCCGGCGGACGGTCAACTCCGGGACTCGATATGGCCGAGCCGCCGGGATCCAGGAGTTGCAGGCCACCGCTGAGGTCGGATTCACGATAACCATGTTGGGCACCGTGGCGACCCGCGGCGAGCGTCTCGTCCTCACCCGCGTCCGCGCCGCCGGCCATGACCCCGATGCGATTCACAACGAAGTCCTCAACGTCGTCGAGATCGACTCAGAAGGCAAGGTTGTGGCGGTCGTCGTGTTCGATCTTGAGGACATCGAGGCTGCCCTGGCCGAACTCGATGCGCGATATCTCGCCGGCGAAGCAGCCGCCTGCGCTGGCACTTGGTCGGCGATCACCGGGGTCTTTGTCGCGCTCAGTCGAGGCGAAATGCCTCCGACAACTGCCGAGTTCACCGATATCGACAATCGGGCGCTTGCGACGGTCGGGAAAGGCGACCTGATGGCATACCTCCGCGTCGCCTTGGACGACACGGTGCAGAACATCGTTTATGCCGAAGCCGTACACCGGCTGACCGACCGCGGCGCGGTTATCTCCCACGTCGCCAAGGGGACTTCGCGGGACGGCTTAGACGTCGAGTGGCGCCTTATCGACACCTTGACGGTCGAGGGCGGACTGGTCAGCAGCTGCGAGATGTTCGACGAGGCAGACCTCGATGGAGCCCTGGCGAGGTTGGACGAACTGCGCCCGAAGTCGCAGCGGCTGGAGAACGCGGCAAGCCGGGCCTACCAGCGTTTCCAGTCGTACTTCACGACCCGCGACTGGGAAGCTCTGAGAGAGGTTCTGACCGACGACGTGTCCACCGAAGACCGTCGTCGGGTGGTGGGCTCGGGCGTTCGGTTGGGCCGCGACGCGGTAATCACCGAACTTTCAGCGCTCGCCAGTACCGGCAGCCTGAATCAGGCCCTCACCGCAGATGTGGTCGCGACCCGTGGCCGGCGGCTCATCCTTACGCGTACCCGATACACCGCCAGCAACGAGCCCGCGGCGTACTACTTCGTTGGGCTGGAGGTAATTGAGGTCGACGCCAACGAGCGGGTGACGGCGCGGGTCGGGTTCGACCGTGACGACTTTGACGCCGCCATCGCCGAGCTCGACGCGCGCTACCTCGGCGGCGAAGCAGCGCCTCACTCAGACGTCTGGTCGGCCGTAGCGGGAAGTTACGCCGCGCTGAACCAGCACAAGCTGCCGTTGATCACGCCAGACTGCGTCAACATCGACCACCGAACAGAGACGGCGTTCGGGCCCGGTGACGTCACCGCATACATCCAAGCCGGATGGGATGTCGAGCAAGACATCGATATCTATGTCGAGCAAGTGCATCGGCTGAGCAGCATCGGAGCGGTCGTCACCTACACAGCGCAGGAGACTTCGCGCGACGGGCTTGACGCCGAGTGGCGCGGCATCGCGGTCTTTACGGTGGACAGCGGCACGATCAACCGCACTGAGGTATTCGACGAAGCCGACCTCGACGCTGCGCTCACGAGATATGAAGAACTACACCAGCAGCCGCGCCAACGGGAGAACGCGGCATGGCAAGTGGCAGAGCGCCTCCAGCCGCACTTCGCGGCGCGCGACTGGAACGCCGCGGCGAAGCTGCTTGCCGACAACTTTGTCAATGACGATCGTCGTCGAGTCGTCGGATCGGGGATCCGACATGGCCGAGACGCCACGATGGCAGACGCCCAAGCCACCGCCGGCCTGTTCACCGACGTGACGACGACGTTCCTGGCGACCCGTGGGACACGCCTTGCCCTCGCGCGGAACAGCTTCTCGGGCACCGACCGAGAATCCGGGGCCTTTCTCACCGAGGCACTCAGCATCCTGGAGGTCAACTCCGACGATCTGGCCACGGCGCTGGTCACATTCGACATCGACGACTTCGATTCCGCAATCGCCGAGCTCGACGCCCGTTACCTCGCCGGCGAGGCGGCCGCATACGCACGCACGTGGTCAATGCTCACAGCGACGTACGCCGCAGCGAACAAGCAACAACTCCGACTGACACCGGACTGCGTGACCATCGATCACCGACGACTCGCGACAATAGAGGTGGGCGACTTGGCCGCATACATCCGTTCCTCATGGGACGACGCGCAGAGCTTCCACGTCTATATCGCCGCGGTGCATCGGCTGAGCACACACGGGGCGGTCTTCACCCAAGCGGCGCGAGGGACCTCAGGCCAGGGCTTCGACGCCGAATGGCAAGAAGTCCTCGTGGCTACGTTCGCAGACGACCTTGTCAACCGCTGCGAGCTGTTCGACGAAGCGGACCTCGATGCCGCACTCACCAGATTCGAAGAGCTGCAACCGAAGTTGGTGCGGTTGGGCAATGCGGCAGGGCGCGTATATGAGCGCATCTTGGCGCACTTCGCCGCTCAGGACTGGGCTGCAATCGCAGGGACCTTGGCCGACGACTGTTCCACGATGGATCGTCGTCGCGTGGTCAATGCTGGTCTCCGACATGGCAGAGACGCGGTCGTCGCAGAAGTTGCAGCAATCGCTGAGGTCGGGGTGGTCCTTACCTCAGACATCGTTGCGACCCGAGGGGAACGCCTCGTCTTGAGTCGTGGCCGCGCTTTGGAGAACGTCCACCGACCCGATGCGTTTCGCAGCGACCTACTCGACGTTGTCGAAATCGACGCCAACGAGAAGGTCGTGGCACGCGTCATATTCGACCTCGACGACATCGATGCCGCCTTCACCGAACTCGACACCCGCTACCTCGCTGGTGAAGCCGCCGCCTACGCACAGACGTGGTCACTCATCATGCAAGGTTTCGCCGCGCTCAACCGGCGCGAACTTTTCCCGACCACGCCAGACTGGGTGAACATCGATCACCGGCGAGGGACCCCCATTGCACCCGGCGAAATGCCCAAGCTGCTCAGCGCTATGTGGACCTTCCCGTCTGATCTGAGCCACTTCATCGACGCGGTACACCGACTGAACGACCGTGGAGCGGTCTACACCTACAGGGCGCAGGAATTCTCCACAGACGGCTTCTACGCCGAATGGCACGGGATCACCGTGATCACCTTCGAAGGCCACCTGGTCAACCGCTGCGAGGTGTTCGACGGGGAAGACCTCGACGCCGCGCTCGCCAGGTTCGACGAACTACAGCAGCAGCCAAGGCAACTGGAGCACCTGGAGAACACGGCACGCCGAGTGGAGCGGCGATTCGAGTCGTCCTTCGCGAGCCGCGACTGGGAGGCGATGGCCGAGCTGTTGGCCGACGACTCCTCCACCGACGATCGTCGCCCGCTGGTGGGCGTAGGCGTCCGACGTGGTAGAGACACCGTTATCGCCGACTGGCGAGCGACCGCTGATGTCGGTGTCCTGAACGTGTCGTCGAGCGTCATCGCGACTCGCGGCGAGCGCCTTGTCCTGGGTCGCTACCGTTTCGCGGGCAACGACCAACGGCCCGAGGCGTTCCACACCGACGTGCTCGGCGTCCTGGAGATCGACGACAGCCAGCGGATCACCTCGGCGGTCATGCTCGACATCGACGAAATCGATTCCGCGCTAGCTGAACTCGACGCCCGCTACCTTGCCGGGGAAGCGGCCGCTTACGCGCACACCTGGTCACTGGTCCTCGGTGCTTATGCCGGGTTCAACCGGCGCGATCTTGCCGCGACGACGCCGGACTGGGTAAGTATTGACCACCGGCGCGGGGCGGCTTTCGCGTCCGGCGACATGGTCCAGTACATCCAGGCCGCTTGGGACGACTCGCCGGACACCCGGATCTACATCGCAGTGGTGCATCGACTCAGCGACATCGGAGCGGTCGTCACCCATGTGGCGCAGGGGATTTCCCAAGAGGGCTTCGACGCCGAGTGGCGTGATATCAACGTAGTGACCGTCGACGGCGATTTGGTCGATCGCTCCGAACTGTTCGACGGAGACGACCTCGACGCCGCGCTAGCACGGTTCGAAGAACTCGGTCGATGGACGCCGCCGCTTGAGAACGCCGCGACCCGGGTCTGCGCACGCGTAGCAGACGCATACAACCGTCGTGACGGGGACGCACTGTTCGCGCTCGCGAGCGCGGATAGCCGATATGAGGACCGGCGAAAAGGCCTGCGCGACACCCACGAGGGCGCAGAGGTGCAGAAAGTCGTTGATGCCACGTTGGAGACGACGCCCAGCAGTTGGCGGATGGAGATGGAGCCCATCGCCCTCAGAGGGTCTCGCCTCACGCTGACCCGAAGGAGCTATCGCGACAGCGATGATCCCGATCAACCGATCACCGTCGACATGTTGAGTGTCATCGAAGTCGACTCCGACGCCCTGATGAACCGCTCAGTGACTTTTGATCCCGACGACATCGAAGCCGCTGTCGCCGAACTCGACGCCCGTTACCTCGCCGGGGAAGCGGCAGCCCACGCGCACACCTGGTCGACTATTTTGCGCGCTTTCGACGCGTTCAACGCACACCAGCTCCCCGCAACAACGCCAGACTGGGTGAATGTCGACCATCGCCGAGGAAGAGCCTTCTCGCCCGGCGACCTGGTCCCCTACATCCATGCCGCATGGGAACTTGCGCCCCAAGCCAAGATCTATGTCGAGGCAGTACATCGGCTGACCGATCTCGGAGCGGTCGTCACCCAAGTGTTGCGGGGAACGTCGCCAAACGGCTTCGACGCCGAATGGCTTGAGGTCAATCTGCTGACCGTCGATGGCGACCTGATCAACCGAAGTGAGCTGTTCGACGAGGAAGACCTCGGCGCCGCACTCGCCAGATTCGACGAGCTCAGTTGACCGAGGACTCGACGTGAGAACTCACTGCGCCTGGCTCACCGACGACATGTGGAAGTCGGGAATTCGCAGTGACGGCATCGACGCCCGGGTCGCCCAATCACCCCATTCCCGGGGCAGCGTCGGCTCGGCGATGCCGGCCTGCGTGGCACGGCGCAGCAGGTCCAACGGGCTCTCGTTGAACCGGAAGTTGTTCACCGCCGCAGTCACCTTGCCGTCTTCGACCAGGTAGACGCCGTCGCGGGTCAGCCCGGTCAGCAGCAGTGTGGTCGGGTCGACCTCGCGGATGTACCACAGCGTGGTCAGCAGCAGCCCGCGCTCGGTCGAGGCGATCATCTCGTCCATGCTGGCCGAACCGCCCGTCATCAGCAGGTTGTCGGCCGCCAGGGCGACCGGGGCGCCGAACTCGGCGGCAGCGGCCCGCGGGTAGGCCAGCGCGTTGATCACCCCGCCGCGAATCCAGTCCACGCAGCCGATGTCCAGGCCGTTGTCGAACACCGATGCGGTCTCTGACGAGGTGCCGGTCGCCACGAACGGCGCGCACTCGAGCCCGAACGCATGCGGATCCGAATACAGGGTCAGCGGCAGTTCGGACAGCCGCTCCCCCACCCGGGTGCCGCCGCCGGGCGCCGACAGCGCGGTGCGGCCCTCCTGGGCACCGCGGCCGCTCATCGTCCAACCGAGATAGATCATCATGTCGGCCACTGTGGACGGCGGCATCAACGTTTCGTAGCGTCCGGCCGGCAGCTCGACGCTGCGCGCCGCCCAGCCCAATCGCGTCGAGAGCTGCTTCAGCAGCGAATCCGTTGGCACATCAACGAAATCCGGTGTGCTGACCCCAGCCCAGGCACTGGCGCCGTCGCGTTTGGCGTTGATCTCCACCGTCCCGGTGGGCTGGGTGAAACGCCGCCGCAGCCCGGTCGAGGACGCCAGGAACGTCGTCTCCACCTCGTGGCGAGCGAACCCGTAGAGCTGGTCGGCGCCCCGAAAGCCACGGCTCAGCGAGGTGGCCAGCCCGGCGAAGACCTCCGCGCCGGTCTGCGGCACCTCAGCGTCCCAGTCGTCGGGTATGCCATTGCCGCCCAACAGCTCCACGGCGTCGCGAGCCTCCGGCGCGCCCGCAGCCGCCTCCGCTGAGGCGGCCACCAACTCGGCGATCTGCGCCGGCTCCACCTCCGACGAGCACAGCGAGCCGACCCGCGGCCCCTCGTCGTCGTAAACGATCGTGACGACCGTGGTGGTCCGGCTGGTCGAGACCCCGTTGGTGGTCATCGAGTTGCCCGCCCAGCGCAGCGACGACTCGGACCGGTCCGTCACCAGCACGATGGTCTCGGTCTTGTCGCCTTTGGCCGCCGCCAAAGCCGTGTCGATGACCTGTTGCGCGGGAATCATTCCCGGCCCCCCTCGCTGCGCGTGTTGAGCACGTTGATCCCCCGGAACAGCGCCGACGGACAGCCGTGGCTGACCGCGGCGACCTGACCGGGCTGGGCCTTGCCGCAGTTGAACGCCCCGCCCAGCCGCCACGTCGACGCGCCGCCGACGGCCTCCATCGCGTTCCAGAAATCGGTGGTGGTCGCCTGATAGGCCACGTCGCGCAGCTGCCCGTCCAGACGGCCGTCGCGGATCCGGAAGAACCGCTGACCGGTGAACTGGAAGTTGTAGCGCTGCATGTCAATCGACCACGATCGGTCCCCGACGATGTAGATGCCGTTGTCGACCCGCGCGATCAGGTCGGCGGTGGACAGGTCCTCAGGACCCGGCTGCAGTGACACGTTGGCCATCCGCTGGATCGGGACGTGATGCGGCGAGTCGGCATACGAGCACCCGTTGGAACGAGATTGCCCCAGCCGGGGCGCGAACACCCGGTCCAGCTGATACCCCACGAATCGCCCGTCGCGCACCAGGTCCCAGCTCTGAGCAGCGACACCCTCGTCGTCGTAGCCGATGCTGGCCAACCCGTAGGGCACCGTGCGGTCAGCGGTCACGTTCATCACCGGCGACCCGTACTGCAGCGTGCCGAGCTTGTCCGGGGTGGCGAACGATGTTCCGGCGTAGGCCGCCTCGTAACCGATGGCCCGGTCGTATTCGGTTGCGTGTCCGATGGATTCGTGGATGGTCAGCCACAGGTTGGTCGGGTCGATCACCAGATCCGTCGGCCCGGCCGTCACACCCGGGGACTTGACCTTCTCGGCGAGCAGCACCGGGAGTTCGGCCAGCTCGCCGGACCAGTCCCACACGTCGTCGCCGGCCACCGCCTCCCAACCGCGCGCGGTCGGTGGCGCCAGCGTGCGCATCGAGTCGAAGCCGTCCGGCCCGACGGTGACCGCATCGCAGACCGGCATCAGCCGCACTCGCTGCTGGGTGATCGAAGACCCGAACGTGTCGGCGTAGAAAGTCTGTTCCTTGACCGCGGTCAGCGCGGCCGTCACATGGTTCACTCCATCGGCAGCGAGCAACCGGCCCGAGTAGTCCTCCAGCACGTCGATCTTGTCGGAGGTGGGCACGTCGAACGGATCGACCAGGTAGTCCGACACCCACGTCGCGTCGCGGTACACCGGTTCGGCTGCCAGCTCGACACGTTCGGCGTTGAGGACGGCCAGCGTCTTGGCCACCTGCACGGCACGGCGGGCGGTATCGGCCGCGACACCCGGCGCCAGCTCGGCATGTGAGGCGAAGCCCCAGGTGCCGTCGACCACCACCCGCACCGCGAAGCCGAGCTCACGGTTGACGACGGCGGTCTCCAACTCACCGTCGCGCAGTCGGATGACCTCGGTGGAAATCCGGTGAATACGCAGGTCAGCATGCTCGGCGCCGGCTGCTCTGGCCGCCGACAACGCGGCGTCGGCCAGCTCGTGGCGGGGCAGGGCCAGAAAGTCGGCATCGATCCCCCGGTTCGCTGTCACCCGTCCACCGTAACGACGTGCCGAGGGTTGACCGCGGCATAGGTGTCAATAAAGATCACGGCGTGACAGCGCCACAGCGACTGGTTGAAGACGGTGTTCGGCGCTATGGCCGGTTCGAGGAGCGGGTCCGAGACACCAACCCGGTCGACGCGCACCGAGGCTTGTCGCGCCTCTGGCGCGAGTTCCGGCTCAAGGAGTGGGTCGGTTTCGCCTTGATCCACCCCGAGATGTCGGGCGCCATGATCATGCAGGACGTGAAGTACCTGGCGTCGTCGGAGTTGTTCGTCCGCGACCAGGCCACGGGTGTCCTGGTGGAGAAAAGCGCCCGGTTCCGGGGCGGCAGCCTGGGCCTGCCCGACGACCTGCTGCACGGTGGCCCCTGCCGCGTCAAGACGCGCCGCTACCTGCTCGAATACCACTTCGATGCCGACGCCGACACACTCACGGTGCGGATCGACTGCGCGGCAGACAGACACGGGCCCGCGATCACCGGCGCGCTGACGCTGTATATGGCGGGCGCCGCGCCGCCGCTCAGCCTCAGCGCCAAGCTCACGTCGGCGATCGACTACTACACGTTCAAGCAGCCGCTTCCCGCCGACGGGAAGCTCACGGTGGGTGACCGAACCTACGTGTTCGACTCCGCCCGCGATTTCGCCATCCTCGATGAGCATCGTTCGCAGTTCCCGTACTCGACATCCTGGACGTGGGGCACCTTTGCGGTCCGAATGGCCGGCGGTGTGGTGGGCTCCAACTTCGTCGACCGGCCGGAGTTCAGCGACGAGGACGACGAGTCGTCGAACTGGGTTCCCGGCGGTGTCCAGCCGCTCGCGGGAGTCCGGTTCGACTTCGCCTCCGATGATCCGCTGTCGACCGTGCGCGTCCGCGACCGTGACGGCCGGCTCGACGTGACATTCACCCCGGCGGGGCGCAAAGCGGTCAAACTCAACCTTCTCGCGGCCGCGATCGACTACTGGCAGCTCGCCGGCACCTATCGGGGCACCGTGACATCCCTGGCCGGCGAGTCGTTCTCCGTCGCCGACGTGCCCGGGGTGCTCGAACGGATGAAGACCCGCTTTTGAGTCGGCACAAGCGCTTTAATACAACGATGAGCCGGGCCCCCCGCTCCACGGCGCTGGCTTACGCGCTGCTCGCCCCCAGCCTGTTCGGCGTGGTGGCGTTCCTGCTGCTGCCGATGCTGGTGGTGGTGTGGCTGAGCCTGCACCGCTGGGATCTCTTGGGGCCGATCAGCTATGTCGGCGCGGATAACTGGCGATCGGTGCTGACCGATCCGGTGTTCGGCAATTCCCTCGTGGTGACCGTGCTTTTCGTCGCGATCGTCGTCCCGCTGCAAACCGTGCTGGGTCTGGGGGTGGCGGTCTTGCTGGCCCGCGAGCTGCCCGGCAGCGGCGTCTTCCGCACCGTCTACGTGCTGCCGTGGATCTGCGCGCCGTTGGCGATCGCGGTGCTGTGGCGCTGGATTCTGAGCCCCACCGACGGCGCGGTCAGCACCGTGCTCGGGCACCGCATCGAATGGCTGACCGATCCGGGGCTGGCGCTGCCGGTGACCTCGGCGGTGGTGGTGTGGACCAACGTCGGCTACGTCGCCCTGTTCTTCCTGGCCGGCATCCTGGCCATCCCCACCCAGGTGCTCTCAGCGGCACGCATCGACGGGGCGAACGGCTGGCAGCGGTTCTGGCGGGTCACCCTGCCGATGCTGCGCCCCACCATGTTCTTTGTGCTGGTCACCGGGGTGGTCAGCGCGGCGCAGGTGTTCGACACCGTGTACGCGCTGACTGGGGGCGGACCGGGCGGCCGCACCGACCTGATCGCGCACCGCATTTATGACGAGGCGTTCGGGATGGCGGCGATCGGCCGGGCCGCGGTGATGGCGCTGGTGCTGTTCGCCGTACTGGTTTCAGTGACGGTCGTTCAACAGCTTTCGTTGGGCCGGCGGGTCAGCTACGACCTCACGTGAGCCCACGTCGTTGCTGTGCTTGCGTACTAACCACCGTTGAGCGCGCTGTGACGGCGACCCCACACCAGGTAGAAGATCAACGCGACCGCTACCCAGCCGGCGAACACCATCCAGGTGTACCGGTGCAGGCTGCACATGATCCATCCGCAAACCACCACTGACAAGATCGGTGTGATCGGATAACCGGGCACCTTGAATCCGCGGGGCAGATCCGGTTCCCGGACCCGTAGCACAACCACCGCCACGGACACGACAATAAACGCGGTCAAGGCTCCGATGGAGACCGTTTCGGCCAGACGCGCAAGCGGCACCAGGCCGGCGAGGATTGCCGCCACGACCGCGACGATCATGGTGTTGGTTGCGGGTGTCCGAGTGCGCGGGTTGACCTTGGCGAACGTCGCCGGCATTAGACCGTCGCGACCCATCGCGAAAAGGATGCGGGTCTGGCAGTACATCGTGACCAAAGTGACCGAGAAGATCGAGATCACCGCGCCCGCGGCCAACACGGTGCCGCCTAAGCGGTTTCCGGTGATGTGGTCCACAATCACGGCCAGGCCCGCGCTTTGCCCCTCGAAGTCCTGCCACGGCTGGCTGCCCATCGCGGCCACCGCGACAATCACATAGACACCGGTCACGATCAGCAGTGCCGCGATGATTGCCCGCGGGATCGTGTGCTGCGGGTCTTTGGCCTCCTCACCGGCGGTGGAGACCGCGTCAAGACCTACGTAGGAGAAGAAGATCGTGCCCGCCGCCCAGCTGATTCCCGAGAATCCAAAAGGGGCGAAGTCAGTGAAGTGGTTCGCTCTGAACGCCGTTGACGCGATCGCCGCGAACATCAGCAGCACGCCGAGTTTGATCACCACCATGACGGCATTGACTTTGGCCGATTCACTGGTGCCGCCGATCAACATAGCCGCACAAATTGTCACCAAGACGATAGCCGGCAGGTTGACGAAACCACCTTCGGAATCCCATGGTCCCGATGAAATAGCCTGCGGTACCGAGAATCCGAAGACATTGAGCGACAGTTTGTTCAGGTACTGACTCCACCCAACTGACACCGCGGCGGTAGACACCCCGTATTCGAGCAGCAGGCATGCCCCGACAACCACGGCCATGAACTCACCGAGGGTGGCATAGCAGTATGAGTATGCCGACCCCGAAATTGGCACCGCCGAAGCCAACTCCGCGTAGCAGATCGCGGCCAGACCCGCTGCGGCCCCGGCGATGATGAACGAAACGACCACTGCCGGGCCGGCTTGCGGTACCGCCACCGGGAAGACAAAGAAGATCCCTGTGCCGACCGTCGAGCCGACGCCGAACATGGTGAGCCGAAAGCCACCGAGCCTGCGTCGCAGGTGATTCGTGCCCCCGGTGGCGATCGGTGCACCGTTCACCGGACGACGCCGCAGCATCTGCCGTGACATGCCGAGCGCCGGCGTTGACATTGGTGCCCCTAGCTGGACGGTTGGTGTCCATCATTGAACACGCCCCGACCGGCGCAACGGGTTACAACACGACGAACCGGACTAAGAACAAGTCACGTCGATTTCGAAGGGCTTGTTCACCGGCTGCATCGGGTTGGCCGTGTCGATCCCGGTCGCGGTGCCGCTGATCTTGTATTCCTTGCCGTTCTTGGTCGCCTTGGCGCTGCCCTGACCGGTGCCCGCGGTGTATGCCAGCGTCACACCGTTGACGTTGCCCAGCCCAACCGACTTCACCTCTGGCGGGTTGGCGTCGGTGAGCACCGCGGCGATACCCGTGGCCGCTCCGCCGATCGCGATGTTGACGGTGCCGGCCATCGTCGTACACACGGTCGAGCCGCTGACGTTCTGGTCTTTGCCGTCGATGGTGACTTTCGCGTTTGCGGCAGCGCCTCCGACGTTCACCGACGAGTGCTCCGTCTTCGGGCCGCTGGAGCACCCGGACA
Source organism: Mycolicibacter heraklionensis (assembly GCF_019645815.1). Taxonomy (NCBI): domain Bacteria; kingdom Bacillati; phylum Actinomycetota; class Actinomycetes; order Mycobacteriales; family Mycobacteriaceae; genus Mycobacterium; species Mycobacterium heraklionense. The sequence continues at coordinate 1,868,915 of NZ_CP080997.1, read as the reverse complement.
GACCTACGATCGCGATTGCTGCCGCCGCTGCGGCAACCGTTACTGAACGCTTCACCCGTACTCCTTTGTTATTGGTGGTCACGTGCCTGGTTTCGTGCTCTTTGGCGGGCGCGGGCGGGGGCTGGCGGGCTAGGCTTCATTCCGCATCCTGATCCGATGGCGGTGTGCTGCTGCCCGTGGCAGGCCGCCCGCCACGCTCACTTGGAGTGTGCTGGGCAGGCCGGCTCCGGCGCATCAGGTAATTACCCCATATTTGCTCCGGGATGCGCGGTCCCCGACGCCGAGGCGGGAGAGGAGGTGGCCGTGGCAGGCCGTCTGCTCGAACGCGATTCGGCACTGGCGACCCTTGATCGTTGCCGTCGAGCCGCCGGCCGAGGGCGTGGGCAGCTGGTGTTGCTGCGCGGGGAGGCCGGGGTGGGCAAGACCACGGTGATCGCCCGATTTCTCGCCGGCCTCGATCCAGGCACGCGGGCCCTGCGGGGCTGGTGCGACGGATTGGCCACCCCGCGGCCGTTGGGTCCGTTCATCGACATGCTCGCCGACCTTCCCGCGGATCAGGCGACCTCGATACGGGCGGCCATCGACGCCGGTGACACCGAGGCGGTCTACGCCCGGTTGGCCGGCGTCGTCGGCGACGGCAACCCCTCGGTCTGCGTGATCGAGGACCTGCACTGGGCCGACGGCGCCACCCTGGATCTGCTGCGTTATCTGGCCCGGCGGATCGACATGCTGCCGATGCTGCTGGTGGTGTCCTACCGCGACGACCAGATCGGCCCAACCCACCCGCTGGCAGTGCTGTTAGGTGATGTGGCGACTTGGGCGACCGTGACTCGGATCGCGCTGGACCCGCTCAGCGCCGCGGCGGTGGCCGCGTTGGCCGCCGGCAGTGGCATCAACGCCCAAGCGTTGTACCGGCTTACCGGCGGGAACTCGTTTTTCGTCACGGAGGTGTTGGCCGCCGGGGCCGATGCGCTGAACGACGGCGGCCTGCCGTGCAGCGTTTCCGAGGCGGTTCGGGGCAGGCTCGCAAGACTGTCGGCGGCTGCGCGCGAAACCGCGCAGGCGGCCGCGATCTGCGGGCCGCGGGCGCACCCCGCCCTGCTCGAGGCGATATCGCCGGGCGCGACGAGCACATTGAGCGAATGCCTAGACGCCGGGGTGCTGGTCGCCAACGCCGACACGGTGGGGTTCCGCCACGAACTGGCCCGCCGCGCCACCGTCGAGCAGATCCCCGCCTATCAGCGCCGAGTGCTGCACAAGCGGGCAATGACCACGCTGGCCGAGCCGCCGATCGATCCGGACACATTGGCGGCGCTGACATTTCACGCCGAACAGGCCGGCGACACCGACGCCGTCATCAGCTATGGCCCAGCGGCCGCCGAGCGCGCTGCGAAGTTCGGCGCCAATCGGCAAGCCACCGACCTGTATGCGCTGGTGCTGCGCCACGCCGACACCATCCCCGGCGAGCAACGGGTGATCTGGCTCGAACGGCACGCCTTCAGCAGCTACCTGAGCGGCCAGGCCGACTCTGCGGTGTCGTCGTTACGAGAGGCGATCGCGCTGCGCCACGAGTTGGAGGATCCGTATCAGGAGGCCGAGGATCTGCGCTGGCTGTCGCGCCTCCTGCAGCCACTGGGACGCCCTGAGGAAGCCATGCGGTCGGCGCACGCGTCATTACTGCTGCTCGAAAACCTCGGCCCGTCCCCGCAGTTGGCGTGGTCCCTGATCAACATGGCTCACATCGCCGCGCTTGCGTTGGACCCCGCCTGTGCCCGGTATGCGGCCCGCGCGAAAGCCCTCGGGGATCAATTCCGGGACCCCGCCGTGGTGATCCGTGCCCGTGGATACACCGCACTCACCACCGTGTTCTGTACCGACACCGGCTGGGACGAATTCGAGGCGGTATGGCGAGAGGCGGCCACAACCCCCGGGCTCGAGGAACACGGCGGAATATTCGGCATCCTCATCGGCATGTTCGCTGTCGTTCGCGGCGAATTCGGTCGCGCGGAGCGTTATCTCGCCGAAGCGGCGGCCTTCCTCGACCACTGCGACCTTGGTATGTTCCAGACCCTGGTGGCGGGGCTGCAGGCACTTACCGGCTTGGCTCGCGGCGACTGGATGGCTGCCGCGCTGGCGGCCGAGCAGATCCTGACCCGGCCTGGACTCACCCCCCAGCACCGGATCACGCCGTTGATCACCGTCGCCTTGATCCGGGCACGCCGCGGCGAGGAACCCGTCTGGCCCCTACTCGATGAGGCCCTCGAGTGTGCGACGGGCAGCCTGCTGCGCCTGCCGGTGTGCGCCGCGCGTGCCGAAGCCGCCTGGCTGGCCGGCGACGACGAGGCGGCCCGCCACGCCGCGGCCGAAATCCTCACGGTGTCCGGCACGGCGCACGCGTGGCTGGGGGGGTCCCTGCGGCGCTGGGCTCATCTGGCCGGAGGCCGATCGGGTACAGACGTCATCGCTGACACTCCCTATGAACGTGAAATCAACGGGGATTGGTGCGCGGCCGCGCAGGAGTGGGCCCTCCGTGGCTGTCCCTACGATGTCGCCATCGCTCAACTCGGCGGCGACATCGACGCCGTCGAGGCCGCGCTGGGCGTCTTCCGCCGGCTCGGCGCCCGCCCCGCGGCCCGCCGCGCTCAGCAACGCCTCGCCCAGCTGCGCGGTCGCGATCCCGACCGCCGCCGCAAAGGCACCAGCGCTGACCCGAACGGCCTCACCAAGCGCCAACGGGACGTCCTCGAACTCCTTGCCACCGGGCGCAGCGATGCCGAAATCGCCACCGCCCTCTATATCAGCACCAAAACCGCCAACGCGCACGTGTGCGCCGTCCTGGCCAAACTGGGCGTGCACAACCGCACTCAGGCCGCCGCCTACGCCTACCAACAGCCCCGGTGAGAGCCCACGTCATGTCGATCAGCAACTTAGTCAGTCCGCCCAAGCGGGTTCGCGCCTCAGCGATCTACGCGCTGTTGACGCTCGGCGCGCTGGTCACCCTGGCGCCGTTCGGGCTCGGGCTGCTGACGTCGTTCACCCCGGCTCGCCAATTCGCCACCGGCACTCCCCTGGCGTGGCCGCATCCGCCGACGCTGGACAACTATGGCGACCTCGGCGGTGCCGGATTCAGCCGGGCGGCGGCGGTCACCACGCTGATGACGGCGGTGATCGTGTTGGGACAGCTGAGTTTTTCGGTGCTGGCCGCCTATGCGTTCGCGCGGCTGGAGTTCCCGGGCCGCGACACGTTGTTCTGGGTGTATGTGGCGACCCTGATGGTGCCGGCCACCGTGACGGTGGTGCCGTTGTATCTGATGATGGCGCAGCTGGGTCTGCGGAACACGTTCTGGGCGTTGGTGTTGCCGTTCGTGTTCGGGTCTCCGTACGCGATCTTCCTGCTGCGTCAGCATTTTCGAGCCGTCCCGAATGACCTGATCAACGCCGCGCGTCTCGACGGAGCGAATACCCTGGACGTGATCGTGCACGTGATGCTGCCGGCGAGTCGGCCGATCCTGGTCACGCTGGGGTTGATCACCGTGGTCTCGCAATGGAACAACTTCATGTGGCCGCTGGTGATCACCAGCGGCGACAAGTGGCGGGTGCTCACGGTGGCGACCGCCGCCCTGCAATCCCGTTACAACGCGCAATGGACGCTGGTGATGGCGGCGACCACGGTGGCGATGATTCCGCTGATCGCGCTGTTCATGGTGTTCCAGCGCCGCGTCGTGCAGTCGATCGTCGTCACGGGGATCAAGTGAGCCGGCCGCGGTTCTCCACCGTATTCGCGGTGGCGGCAGTGGCCCTGGCCGCGCTGTTCGGCGCGGCGGCGGTGCTGCTCGACGGCGCCTCGACCCGATCGGCCGCCGGCGCGACGGTGGTGACGGTACGACTGTGGGACGAACAGGTGGCAACCGCCTACCGACAGTCGTTCGCGGCGTTCCAACGCGCCCACCCCGAGATCGAAGTGCGCGTCAACGTCGTCTCCTACCGGACCTACTTCGACACGCTGCGCACCGATGTCGCCGGTGGCGGCGCCGACGACATCTTCTGGCTCTCCGACGCCTACCTGGCCGGGTACGCCGACAGCGGACGGCTGATGAAGATCGATGCGGCGGGCGCGGATTGGGAACCGTCGGTGGTCACCCAGTTCACCCGTGGCGGGACACTGTGGGGGGTGCCGCAACTGACCGACGGCGGGATCGCGGTGTACTACAACGCCGATCTGCTGGCCGCCGCGGGAGTCGATCCCGCTCAGTTGGCGAGGCTGCGCTGGGATCCCCACGGTGTGAGCGACAGCCTGCGGCCGCTGCTGGCGAAGCTCACCCGTGACAGCGCCGGGCGCAGCGCGGGCACACCGGGTTTCGACGAGCGCCGCATCCGGCAGTGGGGCTACAACGCCGCCAACGACCCGCAGGGCATCTACCTCAACTACATCGGCTCGGCCGGCGGGGTGTTCCAGCGCGACGACGAGTTCGCCTTCGACAACCCGGCCGCAGTCGCCGCCTTCGGCTACCTGGTGCAGCTGATCAACGGCGACCACGTGGCGCCACCGGCATCGGAGACCAACACCAACGGCGACTTCTCCCGTAATCAATTCCTGGCCGGGAAGATGGCACTGTTCCAGTCCGGCACCTACAACCTGGCGGCCATCGCAGGGCAGGCCGGGTTCTCCTGGGGGGTGGCGATGCTGCCGGCCGGCCCGGCCGGGCGAGTCAGCGTCACCAACGGCATCGCCGCAGTGGGCAACGCCGCTTCGAAGCACCCGACAGCAGTGCGGGAGGTCTTGGCCTGGCTCGGCAGCTATCAGGGCAACGAATACCTGGGGCGTCAGGGGGCGGCGATCCCGGCCGTGCTCAGTGCCCAACGGGTCTACTTCGACTACTGGGCGCACCGCGGGATCGACGTCACGCCGTTCTTCGCGGTGCTCAACGGTCCCCGCATCCCAGCGCCGGGCGGCGGTGTGGGATTCCCGGCCGGAAACCAGGCAATCAAGCCCTATTTCGACGAAATGTTCCTCGGCCGTATCGACGTCGCCACCGCGCTGCGCAGAGCGCAGGACGCCGCCAACGCAGCAGCCTCCCGCTGACCCTCCGCGAAATCGGGTTCACGCAGACAACGTGCGAGTGGCTACCTGCGTGAGCGGGATCTCGCGGGGTAGACGGGCTGCCCCTGCCACCCTCGCGACCACAGAGCATGAGCCACCCGATCGATGACACCGACCACGGTGTCCTCCTTGATCACCCTGTTGTTCAGCCAGCCGAGTTGAGGCAGCGTGCGTTCTCGGTAATGGTCCTTGACATACGAGCTGCGGACGGTGCGGTGCACCTCGCCGTCGTACTCGGCGGAGACCTTGAACTCCTCCCAGCCCATGTCCAGCACCGCGAATAGACGCCCACCGACGTACACCGGAATCTGCGTCTTCGGAGTGGGAAACCCGGCGTCGATGAGAAGGAGCCGGAGCCAGGATTCCTTCAGCGAGTCTGCTCCCCGGTCCACCAGCGGTATGAGCTTCCGGAGCTGTTTCAAGCCCCTGGCGCCCGGATAGCGCTTAGCCAAGCCCAGCACATCGTCCGCGCAGAATGGCGTCGCCCGCGCCAGGGCATCGAGGCGCGCCAATGCCTGTCCGCGGGACAGGTGCCGGGCGATATCGAACGCGGTGCGCGCGGGTGTGGTGACGGTCAAGCCGCGGATGCAGGTGGCCTCGTCGTCAGCGACCCTTTCATTGCGAACGATGATCCCGTGTGGCGCTGGGCTCTTTCGCGACAGCAGCTCAACCGGGATGTCTGCGTCCACCCACTCCGCGCCGTGTAGGGCGGACGCGGCGACACCGGCGATCACACCGCTTCGTCCAGACCAGAGCCACGCGCCGGTAATCCTGTCGTGCAAGGTCGCCTGCTCGAACTTCGAAAAGTAGACATCGGGGTGGAGTCTGCGAAACCATCGGGCGAGACCATGGCGGGTAACAGCGCCGGTCGCGAGGGCCTCGCTTCCGATGAAGACACGCTGCATACCCGCGAGGATGCGTGCTAGGTGGGCCACCCGCACTTCACCCGGCCGCGAAATCGGGTTCACGCAGACAACGTGCGAGTGGCGACCTGCGTGAGCGGGATCTCGCGAGGTTAGAGCGCCGACAGTTCGACAGCCACCGCCGCGCCGCAGATCACGACCACCAGCACCAGGGCAATCAGGTCGGACAACCCCGGCCGCGCCGGCGACGCGGAGATCTGGCCGATGCCACCACGAGCGGTGATCGCGTCCCCCATCTCGTCAGCCCGGCGAAGCGTCACGGTGATGGCGGCCGTGATCAGATCGATCGCCTCGCGCGCCCAGCGGCGCCGACGTTGCCGACGGGTGCGCGGCCGGGACCGAGGCCGCAGCCGCCGCGCGGCATAGAGCACCCGGAACTCATCGACCAGCATCGGGAAGGCGCGCAGTGCCAGCGCCAGCGTCACCGCCCACTCGTCGACGGGAATTCGAAGCAGCCGCAGCGGACGCCCCAGCGTGGCCACCGCGGGAGCGATCTCCGCGACATTGGTGGTCCACGACACCATCGCGCCCAGCCCCAGCAGCACGATCGACAGCGCGGTGATCCGCAGGAAGTACAGCAGCCCACCCAGGCCGGCCGGGTCGCCGCCGGACATGGCCGCGGTGCCGCCGCCGACCAACAGCAACACCCACAGCCAGCGCGGCACCGAGGGCAGCGCGCCCCGAGGGATGCGGGCGATCCTGGCCGCGCTGAGCACCAGCAGTGCCACCGCGCCGATCGTCACCCAGCCGGGATAGAAGGTCAGCAGCACCGAGATGCCGAAGACCACGATCAGCTTCGTGCCGGCCCACAGTCGGTGCATGGCGGAGTCGCCGGGAACCGGCCGCAGCAGCACCACCGGCCGGGGGGTGCTGCGCGCCTGGCCCGTCACGCCGCACCTGCCGGCGCCGGCACCAGTACACCGTTGTGTAAGTGCAGGGTCCGCGGGCACAACTCGCCGAGGCCGGCGAAGTCGTGCGAGATGACCACCACCGTCAGACCGCTCTCCCTCCGCAGGTCCTCCAGCAGTCGCAGCAAGCCGTCCCGGCTGGCGGCGTCGAGGCCGGCCAGCGGCTCGTCGAGGATCAACGCTCGCGGAGACCGGGCCAACAGGCCGGCCAGCACCAGGCGACGCATCTGGCCGCCGCTGAGTTGGTCGATGCGCCGGCCGGCCAGCGCCCCGTCCAGGCCGACGGCCGCCAGTGCGGCGCTGACCCTGGCGTGGTCACGCGGCGAAAAGCCGGCAGCAGAGGCCACCTCCAAACCGACGTAGCTGCGCATCAGCTGTAACCGGGCCGCCTGGAAGGACAGCGCGACGGCCCCCACCTGCTGGTCGGCGGGCCGGCCCCCGAGCAGGCAGCTGCCGGTGGTCGGAGTCGTCAGGCCGGCCATGATCCACGCCAGGGTGGACTTGCCTGAGCCATTGCCACCATGGATCAACAAGCCGTCGCCTTCGTCGACGCTGAAGGTGATGTCACGCAGCGCGGTCTTGGCCCACGGCGTGCCGCTGCCGTATTCGTGCCCCACACCGGATAACTCGAGCACCGGCGGACCGACGCGTCGCGGTGCGTCTCCGCCGGACGCGGCGGGTGCCGCGGCGGTCTCCACCATGGCGGTGTTGTCACGGGACCCGGACAGGTCGATGGTCCGGTCGGCGCTGCCGGCCTCGTCGTTGTAGTGGGTGATGTGCACCAAGGACGTGCAACGCCGATCCGAACACCCGGCCAGCTCCGACAGCACCCCCAGCAGCGCCTCGCGCCCTTGCGGGTCGACCATGCTGGTGACCTCGTCGGCGATCAGCAGCGCGGGCTCGCGGGCCAGCGCCGCCGCGACCGCCAACCGCTGCAGTTCCCCGCCGGACAGACCGCCGGTGTCGCGCTCGGCGAAACCCGACAGGCCGACCTCGGCGAGGAGCCGCTCGACGTCGGTGCTGGTCCCCGGCGGCAGGCCCCACACCACATCGTCGGCGACCCGGGTGCCCAGCACCTGGCTCTCCGGATGCTGCATGACCACCGCGGTGCCCCCGGGTGCACCAAGCCCCACTGCGCCGGGGCGCTCGACGGTGCCCGCGGTGGGTGCCCGCCCGGCCAGCAACAGCATCAAGGTGGTCTTGCCCGATCCATTGGCGCCGGTGATCGCGACGTGTTCGCCGGCGCGTACTTCCAGGCTTACCGGTCCTAGGGCGTCATGGTCGGAGTGCGGGTAACGGAACCGCACCTGATCCAGCCGGACCGGGACCGGCGCCACCGGGCCGGTCTCGACCGGTAGGTCCAGTTTGTGCACGTCGGGCACCCCGCGCAGCCGGTCGAGTACCCGCGACAGCGCCCACCAGCCGAGCAGCGAGACGATCATGACGCTGACGGTCATCTGCGCCAGGATGAGCCACTGCCAGTAGCGCAGCAGCGCACCGAGAAATCCGTTCAGATCCTGGGCGGCCCGCTGGAATTCCGGCAGCGGGACACGCGACAGGGCGGCCGCGACCCCGTGCACGTTGGCGGTGATCGCGTCGAAGATCAGATGGCGCAGCCGTGACAGCACGGTCAGCGCCAGCACCATGGCGGTGCCGAAGAGGCCGCCGGCCACCGCAGAGGCCACGACCACGGTGGGCAGGCCACGGCGATGGCGTTTGATGACGCCGGTCAGCCCGCCGATGTAGGCGCTGTTGACCACCGTCATGAAGCCGCCCATGCCGGCGATCAGAAACGCGATGGTCGCGGCCGCGACGGTGGCGGCGATCAACACGCGGATCCGGTAGCGGTAGGCCAACAGCCCCATCGGCACCGTGCCGAGCAGCGCCAAACCGGCGGCGAAGGGCACCACGACCGCGATGATCGCCGTCGCCGCGCACAGCGCCGCCATCACGGCGGCCTGCGCAGTCTCGACGGGCCGCATCGACCGCGCCCGGACTCGGTTCACGCCCTGGCCGGTCTTCGTCACCCGTCGATTCTGCCAGTCGCTCGGAGCGCCCCCACGCGGCGTGGACCGAGCTGGTCCACTTTCGTTCACGCTTGTGAAATACTTGCCCGATGGTAGCCCCCGCCCAAGCCAGCCTCGGAGCCGATTTGCTCAGCGTTGTCTCCCGGCTCAATCGGCTCGCCACCCAGCGAGTCGCGCTTCCGATCCCGGGGGCACAAGCTCGACTGTTGTCCACTATCGAGGACCTGGACGTGGCCCGGATCTCCGACCTGGCCGCGGTGGACCACTGCTCCCAGCCGACGATGACGACCCAGGTACGCCGACTCGAGGACGCGGGCCTGACCACCCGCACGCCCGACCCGCTCGACGCCCGCGCCGTGCTGATCCGGATCACCGACAAGGGCGTCGAGACGATGGCCCGGGTCCGCCAGGACCGGGCGGCGGCGCTCGATCCGGAACTGGACCGTCTGTCGCCCGAAGACCGCCGGACACTCGCCGACGCGGTTGAGGTGCTCCACCGATTCCTCGCCGAGGCTGCCCCGACCCGTCCCGTCCGCTAGCGCGGCGGGGCCGGGCGCCGCAAGTCGCCGATCGATCTAGCAGCCGCAATTCGGCTGAGATGTTCCCAGCCCGACCGCTTTGTCGAATATGCTCGACAGCGGCATCGGCCCGAAGCGATCCCAGGCCTCCTGCGGCCCCCGCGGCTCGCCCACTGGGCTGCCGGTCTTCGGGGGAAGGACATCGTGGCGGATAGATTGGCGCTGGTCACCTCGATCGCCGCCCAACTGATGGCCACCACGCCGTCGACGGCTGCCGCGGTCAGTGAACGCGTGCTGCAGACGCTGGTGGAGCAGCTCAACGTCGATGCGGGGTTCCTGCGCCACAACGATCACGAGATCAGGGCCTCCAAGCTGGTGGCCGAATGGCCGCCGCGCACCGACCCGCCGAACCCCGACCCGCTGGCCGTCGTCTCGTTCACCACCGCCGATCCGGTCTTCACCACCTGCGCGCACGGCAAGCGGGTGGCGGTCATCCGGCCCGAGCCGGACGAGTCCGGTTATGTGCGCCAGATGGCGAAAGACCATGCCGTCGAATCGCTGTCGGTGGCCACCGCGCCGCTGATCTCCGGCCCGGTGACCATCGGCATGCTGGGACTGGTCAAGTTCCGCCGACCCAAGTGGCGTCCCGAAGAACTCAACACGATCGAGGCGATCGCCTCGCTGTTCGCCCAGTTGCAGGCCCGCGTCGCGGCCGAGGAGCGGCTGCGCTATCTGGCCGACCACGACGACCTGACCGGCCTGCACAATCGTCGGGCGCTGGTCGCCCACCTCTCCGAGCGACTCGCCGCCGGCAGTCCCGGACCGGTCGGTGTCTTCTACATCGACCTCGACCGGCTCAAGCCCATCAACGACTACCTCGGTCACGCCGCCGGCGACTGGTTCATCCAGGACTTCGCCCGGCGGCTGCGTGCGTACGCCGGGAACCGGACCATGGCGGCCCGGATCGGCGGGGACGAGTTCGTCGTCATCCCGGACTGGCCGATGTCGATGGCCAGCGCTGAGACGTTCGCCGACCGGCTGCAGGGCGCCCTGCGCGAGCGGGTGGAGATCCAGGGCCACACGGTCAACAGCACGGTCAGCGTGGGCGTGACGGTGGGGCTGCCCGGGGAGGACACCAGCGCCGGCCTGCTGCACCGCGCCGACGAGGCCGTCCTGGCCGCGAAACGCGGCGGCGGCAACCAGACCGTCAGCTCCACCGACGACATGTCGTTGAAGAGCTTGTTCCGCAAGGACATCGAACTGCACATGCAGGGCAAGATCGACGACGAGTCGTTGCTGTTGTACTACCAGCCCGAGGTCGATCTGTGGAGTGGCGCCATCGTCGCGGTGGAGGCGCTGGTCCGCTGGCGGCATCCCACCCGCGGGTTGCTGTTGCCGAGTTCGTTCATCAGCATCGCCGAATCCGCCAACCTGGCCGATGATCTGGGCCGGTGGGTGATGCGCACCGCGTGCGCGGAATTCAGCGGTTGGCAGGCCAACGGCGTGCGGACCAACGCCACTCTGCGTATCAACGTCTCGCCGGTCCAGCTGGCCGCCCGCGGTTTCGTCCAGAACGTGGTGGAAACCATCAACGAGTTCGGCCTGCGCCCCGGCTCGCTGTGCCTGGAGATCACCGAGCGGGCGGTGGTGCAGAACATCGAGAGCACCCGTAGGACCCTAGCGGAACTGCGCGAAGCCGGGGTGCAGATCGCCATCGACGACTTCGGCACCGGTTACGCCGTCCTGTCACACCTGAAGGATCTGCCGGTCGACACCCTGAAGATCGACACCGTGTTCGTGCGTGAATTGGGCGTCAACCCCGGCGATCTCGCGATCGTACGAGCGATCATCGCGCTTGCCGAGGCATTCGGCCTGCAGGTGGTGGCCGAGGGTGTGGAAACCTCAGCGGCCGCGCTCACCTTGATGCGGCACGGTTGTCACCGCGCGCAGGGGTTCCTGTTCTCCCGGCCGGTGCCGGGTCCCGCCGCCGAAGCGATGCTGGCGTCACGCTGGATGGCGATGCCTTTCCTAGCCGACAGCCAGGCTTTGGTGATCTGACAAGAACATCGCCCGGTAGAAAGCGGCACACAACCGCACCCCCGTCTGCCTGCCGGCGAGCGCTGCGGTCGGTGCGGTGCACCAACGCGGCTCGGCGTGCGGCGGCAATAGGCGATGCGGACCCCTCAAGGTGCCCCGGGCGAAGCTGTGGGAGGAACTCACCGGCGCCGGCCAGGGCGCGCGCCTCAACGCGCCCGATCCGTACAAACCAGTCCCTCGCATAACCGGAGATAGTACATACCTTTTGGATGATGTTCAATCCATACGAGACTGTGTGTCAAGTCACGTTGATGTCGCTGACGGCGCCCACGCCGCTGTCACCACCCGGCAGCGGCGAACAGCGCCCGCGCCCTCGGCGGCGCCCGTCATAATCAGACCCATGGAGCGACGGCGGAACGCGCAAACCCCTCTGGCACCGATGGACACTCTGCGGCAGCTGCCGGCCCTGGTCGCACTCGAGCGGATCCCCGTTCCAGTGCTCGCGATCGCCGACGACGGCACTATCTTGTTCGCCAACAGCGGGTTCGCCGCCATGCTGGGCTACACCCAGGAAGAGGTGCTCGCCCTGGAGTTTCGGCAGATCTTCGGCCAGGTCCCGCCGGCTGAGGAATCCGCCCTGTCGGTGATGCACTCCCTAGCCAATCTGGTTGTTTCCCTGGAACATCGGGACGGCTCGACGGTGCGTGCCCTGATGAGCAAGTCAGCGCTCGAACGGGCCGACGACCGGGTTGCGCTCGCCACGTTCCAAGACCTCACCGAGCAGCTCTGGTTGGAGGAGCGCTAGCGCCTTCAGCGTTCGGCGGCTGACCCGCCGTCACTGCCGTTCTGATAGCGCAGCGCGTCGCGCGCCAGGAACTGCCGGAAATACGGCAGGGAGTCGGCCACCACGATCGCGGGCAACAGGGTCTCCCACATCCGGGTCACCCGGCCGATGCTGTCACCCGCGTAGTGCGTCATGAGCCACGTGCCGAGCATCGCCGAGGTGATCGACTCGGCGACTTGGCGGGCGTCGAGGTCCTCGCGCAGGTCGCCCTCCGCGATCGCACGCGCGGTCTGGGCGGCAACCGCGTCCGCCCATTCGCCGCCGACCTCAGCCCCCAACTCGTTGGATTCCGCCAGCGCGAAGACCAGGTGGCCCGCGGCCCGCGCCTCCTTGTCGACGGACAACACCTCCGTGACCGCGAACATGCCGTGGATCATCCCCTCCAATGCGGGCGAGGACGGCTGGCACATGCTCCGGAAAGTGGTCAAGACAGTGGCGAAACCACCTTCGATGATGGCCGTCACCAACGAGTCCATCGAGTCGAAGTGGTGGTACAGCGCCCCCTTGGTCACCCCGGCCCGCTCAATGATCGCGGTTCGCCCGGCAGCGACGTAGCCGGCCTCGCCGAAGACATCGATGGCCGCATCGAGCAGCTTGCGCCGAGTCGCCTCGGACCGGACCTGGCGCGCCATCAGCCCACCTCGCCATCGGACACCGCGGACTTCGCCCCCGCCGACGTGGTCTTGACCGCCAACGCGGTACGCCGCCGAACGAACTGAACGAAATAATCGATGCGATCGGCGGGCACCACACTGGGCAGCACAACCGACCAGACCCGCTCCAGCTCACGCAGGAACTGTTCGGGCTCATCGAGATTGCCCGCCTGCCGCAAACCCAGATACAGCGCCACCATCATCCGGGCCACATCCTGTGGATCGCGGTCGAGGACGTCGCCTTCGGCGATAGCCCGCTTGGTCACCACACTCAACGCCTGAATCGCATTGTTGAGCACCGTGGCCTGCAGCCCCTCGGCACCGCCGACCACCGGAAGCAGATGCAGCATCGCCCGGGCACTGTCACTGGTGAGGTCCTCGACCGCCATGAGGTAGCCCACGTCGAGCAGCGTCTCCAAGCCGGAAAGCTTGCGGTCCACCAAGGCTCGGATCGCTGTGCCGGTCTTCGCGAGTTGTTCGTCGATGACGGCCAAAGCAAGCGCATGCTTAGAACGAAAATGGAAATACATCGCGCCCTTGGTCAATTCCGCTTCAGACAGAATGTCGTCGAGGCCGACGTCGTGAAAGGGCCGCTGGGCGAACTGATGCGCAGCGGCACGGATGATCTGCTGGCGCGTGGCATCCGCGCGCCGGTCGCTCGAATCAGCCAACGCGTGATCTCAGCCTCGTCGCTGACCAGCAGTCGTACCACACCCGGGTTACGGTATCAGCCGAATGACGAAGTTGACTCATTTCTATACTTGAAATCGTCATTCACCTCTGATGACATTCCGAAAACGCCAATTCCGCGGCGCCAGATTGTATTCGGTCTGCTTGGGACTGTCGCGCCGGCGATGACCGTTGCCCGAGCTAACCGGCGGGCATCGCGAACGCGACGAACTGGGTCACCTCCCGCGGCGAGAAGTTGTCGTCACTGACGAGTACCACCGTCTGGCGGCCGTCGGGCAGGCGCGGTCCCAGCGTCAGCCCCTCGATGTTGTCCAGCGGGTCCAGGCCTGGCGTGGTGGACAGATCGGCCAACAACGTCTTGGTCATCGGAGTCACGGCCGCGCCGGCCAGCGCCGGCATACCGAGCACATCGGTGGCCCCGGCGATCTCGGCGCGAAACAGCCGTACCGTCGGGCGGTCGCTGAACGCGCGCTCGATCACCAGGAACGCGATGTCCGACAGGGCCAGCAGGTCGGTGAGGCCGTTGGTTCCGGCCGGTCCAGAGGTCTCCGCGGCCGGCTCCAGCGGGTAGGCGTACTGGGCGACCGGCGCGCCGGGGCCTGCGTCGGAATCGAGGCGGTAGGCGGTGATGCGAGTCAGCGCGCCGTGGGCCCGATCCGGCAGGGGGCCGTCGTCGTAGCCCGGACCCTCCATCGCGGCGAACAGCATCCGTCCGTCTGCGGTCACCGTCAGGCCTTCGAGGGTGGTGTTGCGGCGCGGACCGGTGGGCTGCGCCGACATCGCCAGCTGCGGCGGCATGCTGAACCGGCCCAGGTAGCTGCCGTCGAGCCCGGCGGTCCGGACCCAGGGGTCGGCCAGCAGCGCACCGAGCGGGCCGTCGGTGCGCCGCTCCCCCTCCGACGACCAGTACAACCGCTGCCGGCCGGCATCGAACGCGATGCCTTCGGGGTCAGGTGGGATGACCGGCGGCGTTGCGTCGAAGGCCGGGGGCTCAAAGGGGCGCCCGTCGGCGTCCAGCAGCGGAATCATGGCACTGATCGCCACGTCGTCGACGCCGCGGTCCGACACCGAGAGCCGCACCGTGTAGAACCGGGCCGGCCCTTGAGACGATCGGTCGTCGCTGATCACGTAGTAGCAGTCGCGGCCGGGGTCGTAGCTGATTCCGGACAGACCGCCCACGACGGTGCCGGCAAACGTGGTGTCCGGCGGCAGAACAGCTTGACCGAGATACTGCAGCACCGCGGTCGCCGCGGGGGTATCGCACGGTGCACAACCCGCAAGCCCCAGGCCGGCGGCGAGCAGCACACCGCACAGCGCCGGCAACCGGATCAGCTTCCCACGCACATCGGTAATCTAAACCCGGTTTACCGTTGGCCCCGCATGGCTACGGTGCATGGGGTGACCATTTCCGATGCCCTGCGCGACACGTTGGACGGCCGCTGGCGGACGGTGAAAAACCAGGTCCGGGCCACGCTCTGCGATGAGAAGTTTCGTCCGCACTACACACCGAACACGGCGATCGCCCGGGCCAAGGTCGCCGAACAGCTCAAGATCATGGCGGGCTCGGGCGTGGCGGCGGACAGTTTCCGCAAGGAACACGGCGGCACCGGCGACGTCGGCGCGGCGATCACCATGATCGAGATGTTGGCCATGTCGGATCTGTCGCTGATGGTCAAGGCCGGGGTGCAGTGGGGGCTGTTCGGCGGCGCGGTGGAGAACCTCGGCACCGAGCGCCACCACCGCGCCTATGTCGAGAAGATCATCGACCTCGACCTGCTCGGGTGCTTTGCGATGACCGAGACCGGCCATGGCAGCGACGTGCAGTCGTTGGAGACCACCGCCACCTACGACCCCGGAACCCAGGAGTTCGTCATCGACTCCGCCACCGGCTCCGCGCGCAAGGACTACATCGGCGGCGCGGCCGAAACCGCTACCGTCGCGGCAGTTTTCGCCCAGCTCATCACCGGAACCGAAAGCCACGGCGTGCACTGCTTCCTGGTGCCGATCCGCGACGCGCAGGGCAACGATCTGCCCGGCGTCACCACCTCGGACTGCCACTACAAAGGCGGCCTGCCCGGGGTGGACAACGGGCGCATCGTCTTCGACCACGTCCGGGTTCCCCGGGAGAACCTGCTGAATCGCTACGCCGATGTGGATCCCGACGGCAGCTACCGCTCCTCGATCGAGAGCGATGGCCGGCGGTTCTTCACCATGATCGGCACCCTGATCCGCGGCCGGGTCTCGGTGGGCGGGAGCGCGGGTGCGGCCGCCCGGGTCGCGCTGGACATCGCTACCCGATATGCGTTGCAGCGCAGGCAGTTCAGCGCCCCAAGCGACGATGGAGACGAAACTGAGGTGCTGATCATGGACTATCTGGTCCACCAGCGCCGGCTCTTTCCGCTGATTGCCCGCTCCTACGCGCTGCAGTTCGCCCAGAACGAGCTGGTGGGCCGCTGCCACGATCTGCAGACCGCCGACGAGCCCGACGCCGAGGAACAGCGTGAGCTGGAGGCACGGGCGGCCGGACTGAAAGCCGCCAATACCTGGCACGCCTCCCGGGCCATCCAGGAGGCACGCGAGGCCTGCGGCGGCGCCGGATACATGGCCGAGAATCGGTTGATTGCGCTGCGCGCCGACATCGACGTGTTCACCACCTTCGAGGGCGACAACCACGTGCTGACCCAACTGGTGGCCAAGCAGCTGCTGACCACCTACGCCGATGACATCGCCGACATGAGCCCGGTCGGGTGGGTGCGGTTCGCCGCCGAGGCGGTCGGGGACCGAGTGCTGAAACGCACTGCGGCCGAGACGATCATCCAGACCATCGTGGACGCCAGGCAGGACAGCGAGGAGGAGGGCAGCCTGTTCAACCGGGGCACCCAGGTGCACATGTTCGAAGACCGCGAGGAGTATCTGCTGACCTCGGTGGCCCGACGGCTCAGGGCCAAGGCCCAGGACATGGGCGACTTCGACGCCTTCAACGCGGTACAGGACCACATGCTGCATGCGGCCACCGCTCACATCGACCGAGTCGTCTTGGAGGCGTTCGTCGCCGGAATCGACTCCTGCCCGGATCCCGATGCCCGCGAACTGCTGGAGCTGGTGTGCGACCTATACGCGCTCAGCGTCATCGAAGACGACAAAGCCTGGTACATCGAGCACCGGTATCTGTCCACCGATCGGGCCAAGGCCGTCACCCGTGGCATCAACGACCGGTGCCGGAAGTTGCGGCCGCACGCGCAGACTCTGATCGACGGGTTCGGCATCCCCGAACAACTGCGGTACGCCGAAATGCTGCATCCGGAACACTTGTCGGTACCGCCCGCCGGTGCGTCCGCCGGGTAGCCGGCTTATAGGCTGTCTGGACCCCAGACCGAAACAAAGGAGTACCTCTCATGGCGTGGTTCCTCGCCCTGAATGCCACCCCCACCAAAGGCGTGCAAGCGCCTACCTATGAGCTGCACGAAACCGCCGATATCGAGCGGATCATCGAGGAGTTGGCCACCTTCGCGGCCACCGACCGGGCCGTGGCGGTTCCCGCCGTCTTCAACAGCGGCCGCCAGCAGGTCACCGTGTATGTGCGTCCGGCCGCCTGGGGCGCGTGGGCCATCTATGAGCTCAGCGAAGAAGAGCGCCGCGAGATGATGGCCAACAACCCGCTGGTCAACGCGCTGGCGCAGGCCCGTGCCGCCAAGCAACAGGGGGCGCAGTCACAGCAGGTGCCGGGTATGTTCGCACCGCAGCAGCCGCCTTCGCAGTCGGGTCCGTCGGTGATTCCCCGGCTGGACTAACGCCGGTATCAAACGTGGCTCCCCCGGGTGGACTCGAACCACCAACCCTCCGGTTAACAGCCGAATGCTCTGCCAATTGAGCTACAGGGGATTGCTGTCCTCGCGGACTTGCAAGACTCTAGCGCATACCGAAACCACCGCGGTGCAACGGGGGTCGCACCCGGCCCCCGTGGCACCGCGTGAGGCAGGATGGAAGCACTGCATCGACTGTTCTAAGGGGCCGCATTGATCGGGTATGTCGTGGTGATGGGGGTCGGCTACGTGATGGGCACCAAAGCCGGCCGCCGCCGCTACGAGCAGATTGTCGGCACCTATCACGCGGTGACGAGCAGCCCGGTCGCCAAAGCGCTGATCGACAAGGGGCGGCGCAGCATCGCCAACCGGATCCATCCCGACCCGACGATGGTGACGCTGACCGAGCTCGAGGACGGCGTCACGGTGGTGCGGCCGGAGGAGCCGGACGACGACCCGCGGCGGTGACCTCCGGCCGCGCTTGCGATCAGGCGGTCCCATAACGCCTGACCCGCTGCACGCGACCTCCGGCCGCGCTTGCGATCAGGCGGTCAGATCGTCGCCGCTGGCCTGCTCCAGCAGACTGCGCCGGTAGGCCTCCATGGCCACCAGGTCGCCGAAGAGCGCATGATATTCGTCGCTGTGCTCCACCGGTGACATGCGCTGCAGTTTGGACTTGACCTCGGCGATCTGTCGGCCCACCCACACCTCTTGCAGCCGGGCCAGCACCCCGCCGATATAACGCGGCAGCTTGTCGTCGTCGACGCGAATGGCCTCCACACTCAACTCGTGGATCAGCGCGGTGGTCAGTGACGAGGGCGTCTGCTCGCGCACCGTTTCGATCCACTGCGCACCGCCGGGGCCGGCCACCCCTGCGGTCCCCCCGGCCGCATCGATCGCGGAGCGCACCGCGGCATAACCGGGGTGGGTGAAACTCTCCACCGTCAGGGTGTCGAAGACCGGCCCGGCCAACGCCGGGAATTGCAGGGCCGCCTTGAGTGCCTCGCGCTGCGGCCACAACGTCGGATCCGCCGGGTTGGGTCGTGCGACCGCCGGCTGCTCGGCGGGTTTGGCGGCCGCTCGCGGCACCTGACGTTCCCGGCCCCTGCTGTCGCCCTTGGCGTCGTTCTTGGCCTGCGCACGCACCCGGCCGATGACCTGTGCGACATCGTCCCAGCCCACCCAGCCGGCGAGCTGGCGCGCGTACTCGTCGCGCAGCGTCGGGTCCTTGATCTGGGCGACCATCGGCACGCAGCGGCGCAGCGCGGCGACCCGGCCCTCGGCCGTGTCCAGGTCCATCTCCGAGAGCGCGGTACGAACCGCGAACTCGAACAGCGGGGTGCGGCGCGCCACCAGGTCGCGCAGCGCCTCGTCACCGTGCGCCAGGCGCAGATCACACGGGTCCATGCCGTCGGCGGCGACCGCGACGAACGACTGCCCGGCCAGCTGCTGCTCACCCTCCAGCGCCTTGACCGCAGCGGCCCGCCCCGCCGCGTCGCCGTCGAAGACGTAGATCAGTTCACCCCGAAAGAACTTGTCGTCCATCATCAGTCGGCGCAGCATCGCCAGGTGCTCATCGCCGAAGGCGGTACCGCACGAGGCGACCGCGGTGGTGACCCCGGCCAGATGCATCGCCATCACGTCGGTGTAGCCCTCGACGACGATCGCCTGGTGCCCACGGGCGATGTCCCGTTTGGCCAGGTCGAGGCCGAACAACACGTTGGACTTCTTGTAGAGCGTGGTCTCCGGGGTGTTGACGTACTTGGCTTCCATCGGGTCGTCGTCGAACAGCCGGCGGGCACCGAACCCGATCACCTCCCCCGCCGACGAACGGATCGGCCACAGCAGCCGGCGGTGGAATCGGTCCATCGGACCGCGGCGCCCCTCCCGGGACAGACCCGCAGCCTCCAGTTCCTTGAACTCAAAGCCTTTACGCAGCAGATGTTTGGTCAGGCCGTCCCACCCGGACGGGGCGAAGCCGCAACCGAACCGTTCGGCGGCCGCGGCGTCGAAGTTTCGCTCGGTGAGATATTTTCGCGCCGGCGCTGCCTCGGGGCTGCTCAGCGCCGCGGTGTAGAACTCGGCGGCCGCCGCATTGGCGGCGATCAACCGGCTGCGGCCACCGCGCTCGCGCTGGATGTTGGTCGCCGACGCGCCGGTGTAGGTGATGGTGTGGCCGACCCGGTCGGCCAACAGCTCCACCGCCTCGACGAAGCTGGCGTGCTCGATCTTCTGTATGAAGGCGTACACGTCGCCGCCTTCCCCACAGCCGAAGCAGTGGAAGAGGCCGTGGTTGGGCCGGACGTGAAAAGACGGCGACTTCTCGTTGTGGAACGGGCACAGCCCCTTCAGCGAGTCCGCGCCGGCGCGCCTGAGCTGCACGTAGTCACCGACCACGTCCTCGATCCGGACACGTTCGCGGATGGCGGCGATGTCGCGATCGGAGATACGGCCTGGCACCGGGTCAGTCTAGAGCGCACAGCCAGTCACAAGCCGCCATGTTTTAAGCTCGCCTGGTCAACGTCGACGTCAGGGAGCGCGCATGAGTCTGTCCGAGCAGTCCACGGCGGCGAAATCCAAGCGACCTCGCCTGCTGCTCGTCCTCGCTGTCGTCGCACTGGCGGTAGTGGGGTTGGTGACGTGGCTGGTGCTGCCCGACCGGTCCCGGAGTGCGGCCGGCGTCACCGGCGAGACCGTCAAGCAGGTGCTGCTCAGCGGCACCGAGCTGACCGCCATGCTGGATCAGCCCTTCACGACGGTCACCGGCCCGCCGTCCTACGGCGGTCTGGAGGCGATGGACGACTCGGCAACTCCGGGTGACTGCGTCGGGGTCCTCGACGTCGCGCAGCGCAGCGTGTACGCGTCGGCGCCGGTCCAGAGCTACGCGCGTGAAACCTGGATCGATTCCGAACCCGCCCGCGACGGCTTCAAGCCGCTCGACACCCGGGTGATGTTCGTCAAGGAGGCCGTGGTCGCCCTGCCCAGCGCGGCGGACGCCCGGCAGCTGTTCGAGAAGTTCACCGAGCAGTGGAAACACTGCGACGGGCAACCGGTCAACGCTGCCGACCCGGACACGGCTGGGTCGCCGCACCTTCCCGGCACCGAAATGCACATCACCGACGTGCGGGTCACCGACGACGTCCTGGCGGCATCGATCGTGCTGGACAAGAGTCCCAAGGCGCCCGACACCCGGGCCATCGGGCTGCAGGACAACTGCATTGTCGGAGTTTTGATCGCCTTCACCGGAACCGAGAACGCCAGTGGTTCCGGCGACCCGCAGACCAGCAGCACCGATGTCGTGCGGGCCATGATGGACAAGGTCGCCAAGCTGAGCTGAGTTCGTTCGCTCAACCCGCGACGAGGCGTTCCAGCCGCCCCTCGGTGCACGACGCTATCTGGTCGACGACCACCCGCAACCGCGCGCCGTCGTCGGCCGCGGCGGTAAACGCCGGAACGAAGATCGGGTCCAGGCTGCCCGGCGCCGTGGCGAGCAACCGGTGTGCCACCTCGTGCACCTGCTCACGCTGAGCGGCCTGAATCCTGCGGTGCTGATCCGAGGAGATGATGAACTGCACCGCAAGGGTTTTCAGCACGGCCACTTCGGCCCGCACCAGTTCTGGCACAACGAGGTCTGCCTGGTAGCGGGTCAGCGGCCCGGGGCCGGCGGCAGCGTGGGTGGCGGTGATCGCTGCGGAGGCGAAGCGCCCGACGAGTTCACTGGTCAACCGTTTGAGTGCCACCGACGCCGACAGGGTCGCGTCGTAATCACCCACCGCGGCCACCACCGGCAGTTCGGTGAGCCGGCGAGCCGCCCCAGCCAGATCGTGCACCCCGTTGGGGTCGCCCAAACGCGTCAGCTCGGCCACCGTCGACGCATCGGCAAGCACCCGCAGATCGATCCGGCCCGAAATCACGCCGTCTTCAACGTCATGCACCGAATAGGCGACGTCGTCGGCCCAGTCCATGATCTGCGACTCCAGACAGACCCGTCCCTCCGGCGCCCCGCGGCGCATCCAGTCGGCGGCCGCCCGGTCGTCGTCGTAGAAGCCGAACTTGGTGCGGACCGAGCCGTCTGCCGCGCTCCGGCGCCACGGATATTTGGTGACCGCATCCAGTGCCGCCCGGCTCAGATTCAGCCCCGCACTGGCACCGTCGGGCCCCAGGACCTTCGGCTCCAGACTGGTCAGGATCCGGAAGTTCTGCGCGTTTCCTTCGAAACCTCCGCAGCCCGAGGCGATTTCGTTGAGCGCCTGCTCACCGTTGTGGCCGTAGGGCGGGTGGCCGATGTCGTGGGCCAATCCGGCCAGGTCCACCAGGTCAGGATCACAGCCCAGTCCGATCGCCATCCCCCGCCCGATCTGCGCCACCTCCAGCGAGTGCGTCAGCCGGGTGCGCGGGGTGTCCCCGTCTCGGGGGCCCACGACCTGAGTCTTGTCGGCCAGCCGGCGCAGCGCAGCGCTGTGCAGCACCCTGGCCCGGTCGCGGGCAAAGTCGGTCCGGTGCTGGCCGCCGGTTCCGGGCAGGCCGGCGGTTTTCGACGACTCCGCCACGATGCGGTCACGGTCGTGCGCGTCGTAGCTGTCGTAGGAGTTTGTGGCCACCGCCGCCAGTCTATTTTGACCTCGTCCGGGTCCACGACACGGCGGGCCGAAGCTGGGCACACGACCCGCCGCGAAACCGAGTGAGCCGGTCGCAGAATTGGCGTCGAGCACCCCCGGATCGCATATAGATTGGCCAGCATGCGCATCACCCGCCTGGCCGGCGCCGCCCTGGCGTTTCTCATCGCAGTGCTGCTGGTAGCTCCGAGCGCCGCGGCGCAGCCTCCGATGCGTCTGCCCAGCTCGATCACCGACAGTGCCGGAGCCCTGTCGCAGTCCGAGCGCGCCGGGGTGCAAGACGCGATCGACAAGCTCTACGCCGACCGGCACATCCGGCTGTGGGTGGTCTACGTCGACGTGTTCTCCGGCCAGACCGCCGAGGACTGGGGCCGCAGCACGGCGCGGCTCAGCGATCTCGGCAGCAACGACGCCGTGCTCGCGGTGGCCATCGCCGACCGCAGCTACGCCTTCCTGGTGTCCAACGGGATCTCCGAGATCAGCACCGGCAAAGTCGACGCATTGCGGCGCAACCAGATCGAGCCGGCCCTGCACCGTGGCGACTGGGCCGCGGCGGCCTCAGCGGCGGCCACCGGACTGGACGCGGCCGCCGCGCCCGCCGAGGTGAGCTGGGCACCGATCCTGATCGCCCTGGCCGCGGTGGCGGCCGCCGGCCTGGTGGTGCTGCTGGTGGTGCGTCATCTGCGGCGCCGGCGCCACGCCGCGGCCCTGGCGGCGGCCCGGCGGGTCGATTCCACCGACCCCAACGCACTGTCCGACGTGCCGGTGTTCGCGCTGGACGCCCTGTCGCGGGAGAAGGTCGTCGAAGTCGACAACGCGGTGCGTACCAGCACCAACGAACTGGAGTTGGCCGTCGAAGAGTTCGGCGAGGAGCGCACCCGGCCGTTCGCGCAGGCCGTTGCCTCGGCCAAGGCGGCCATGGAACACGCCTTCACGGTGCGCCAGCAACTCGACGACGACATCCCCGAGACGCCGGCCCAACAGCGCGACCTGCTGACCGGGGTGATCGTCACCGCCTCCAAGGCGGACCGCGAACTGGAGACCCAGCGCGCCTCGTTCGAGCAGTTGCGCGATCTGGTGCTCAACGCCGCCGACCGCCTCGACGCGCTGACCCAGCAACTGGTCGAGCTGACCGGCCGCATTCCGGCCTCCGAACAGCATCTGGTCGCGTTGCACACCGAATTCGACGCCACCGCGCTCAGTTCGGTGTCCGGCAACGTCAAGACGGCACAGGACCGAGCGGCCTTCGCCGAGCGCAACATCACCCGGGCGCGCAGCCTGGCCGACCGCCCGGTCACCGGCGGGCAAAGCGACCTGGTGGACGCGGTGCGGGCCGCCGAGTCGGGCCTGGGCCAGGGCCGGGCGCTGCTCGACGCGGTGGACAATGCCGCCAGCGACATCCGCCACGCGGTCGCCACGCTGCCAGAGACCATCACCGACGCCGAGGCCGGTATCGCGCAGGCCACCGCCCAGCTGCAGCGCGGGGTGGGCACGCACAAGTCCCAGCTGACCGCCGCCCGCGACACCGTGGTCAAGGCCGTCGCCACCGCCCGCACCTCGGGAGATCCCCTGGGGGCCTTCACCGCGCTGATCAAGGCCGACGGCGAACTGGACCAGCTGCTGGACACCGTCGCCGAGGAACGCGCAGCCGCCGAGCGTTTGGCCCGCACCCTCGAACAGGCCCTGTTCACCGCGTCGTCGCGCATCCGCGCCGTGTCCGACTACATCGACACCCGTCGCGGCAGTGTCGGGCCGGAGGCACGCACCCGGCTGGCCGAGGCACGGCGCCGACTCGACGCCGCCAACGACAAGCGCGCCACCGATGTCGCCGGAGCCATCACCCAGGCCAACGGCGCGGCCACCCTGGCCGCCGCGGCGCAGTCCCTGGCCAAGGCGGACGTGCAGTCCGCGCAACGGGCCTACTACGGGCGCTACGGCAGCGGCCCCGGCGGCGGCAACGACACCGGCGCCATGTTGGGCGGAATCATCATCGGCAACATCCTCTCCGGGGGTGGCGGCGGCTTCGGCGGTGGAGGCGGCGGAGGGGGCGGCTGGAGCCCGACCTCATTCGGCGGCTCCTCTTCGGGCGGCGGCTTCCTCGGCGGCGGCGGCCGGTTCTAGCCCTCCGGTAAACCATGCTGGGTCTGGTCAACGTCGCTGTAGTGGTGCCCCTGGTGGCGTGCGGCTACGCGCTGTGGGTCCGCCGCGACACCTGGGGGTCACGCTGGGACAGCAATCCCTCCCGCATCCTGGTCTTCATCGGTGGCGCGGTCGTGCTCATGTCACCGGTGGGGTGGGGGCTTCTCGACCCGCTCCTGCACAGCGCGCTTGGGGTGTGGAACGTCGCCGGCCTGCTTGCTGCACTCTGCATGTTCGCCGCGGTGGTGACTATGTCCGGGCATCTGGTGACCCGACTGGACGATCAGGACCGCGCCAAACGGTTGGAGCGTCGCTACATCAAGACTCCGCTGAAATTGGTTCTGCCGCTGGCGATCATCGTGTTCTTCATCGCTGACCGGGGACGGCCCCCGTGTCAGGACGTCTTCGCGACCCGCGGCCCATGGTTCACCGTGTACTGGACGCTGATCTGCCTCTCCGCGCTCTACCTGTTCGGGCTCACCGGCCGGGTGTTACTGACCCTGCGCAGCGATCCGCGCTCCACGTCGTCCGCCGAACAGTACCTGGCCTGGATCGCCCTGAAGGCCGCAGCCATGTCCTACCAGCTGATCAGCGTGCTGATCGGAAGTACCCTCACACTGCCCACCTGGATCTTCGCGGGGGCGGCCAGCCTGGCTTTCGCCTACGCATCCGCGCGGTCCTGGCAGGCCCGGACCGAGTGGTTCAAACCGTTCAGGCCGATAACCCCCGAAGCCACCGGGGACTGACGTCGGTCAGCAGCCCTTGAGGCGCACGGCCAGGTAGTCGGAGACCGCGTCGATGGCCACCCGCTCCTGAGACATGGTGTCGCGCTCGCGCACCGTGACGGCGTGGTCTTCGAGCGAGTCGAAGTCGACCGTGATGCAGAACGGGGTGCCGATCTCGTCCTGGCGCCGGTAGCGCCGCCCGACCGCCCCGGCGTCGTCGAACTCCACGTTCCAGGACTGGCGCAGCTCGGCGGCCAAGTCCCGAGCCTTGGGCGACAGGTCCGCGTTGCGCGACAGCGGCAACACCGCGGCCTTGACCGGCGCCAGTCGCGGGTCCAGCCGCAGCACCGTGCGCTTGTCCACCCCGCCCTTGGCGTTGGGGGCCTCGTCCTCGTGGTACGAGTCCACCAGGAAGGCCATCAGCGAGCGGGTCAGGCCGGCTGCCGGTTCGATCACGTACGGCACGTAGCGGGTGTCGGATGCCTGGTCGTAGAACGACAGGTCCACACCGGAATGCTCCGAGTGCGTGGTCAGGTCGAAGTTGGTGCGGTTGGCGATGCCCTCCAGCTCACCCCACGGGTTCCCGGCGAAACCGAACTTGTACTCGATGTCGGTGGTGCCGGCGGAGTAGTGCGACAGCTTCTCGAGCGGGTGTTCGTAGAGGCGCAGGTTCTCACGCTTGATGCCCAGGTCGACGTACCACTGCAGGCGCGCGTCGATCCAGTACTGGTGCCACTCCTTGGCCGTGGACGGTTCGACGAAGAACTCCATCTCCATCTGCTCGAACTCGCGGGTCCGGAAGATGAAGTTGCCGGGAGTGATCTCGTTGCGGAAACTCTTGCCGATCTGGCCGATTCCGAACGGCGGCTTGCGACGTGCCGTGGTCACCACGTTGGCGAAGTTGACGAAGATGCCCTGTGCCGTCTCGGGCCGCAGGTAGTGCAGGCCCTCTTCGGACTCGATCGGGCCCAGGTAGGTCTTGAGCATCATGTTGAAGTCACGGGGCTCGGTCCACTCGCCCTTGGTACCGCAGTCCGGACAGGCGATCTCGCTCATCGGCACGTCGTCAGGGTTACCCCCCTTTTTCAGTGCCACCGCTTCCTGCATGTGATCCTGCCGGTGCCGCTTGTGGCAGTTGAGGCACTCCACCAGCGGGTCGTTGAACACCGCGACGTGCCCGGAGGCCACCCACACCTGACGCGGCAGGATGATCGCACTGTCCAAGCCGACGACGTCGTCGCGGGAGGTCACGACCGAGCGCCACCACTGGCGCTTGATGTTCTCCTTGAGCTCCACCCCGAGTGGGCCGTAGTCCCACGCCGACTTTGTGCCGCCGTAGATTTCGCCCGACTGGAAGACCAGGCCGCGTCGCTTGGCCAGATTGGCAACGGTGTCGATGATGGACGCCACGAGGGGGTGCTCTCCTGTCTGGACGGGACCGCGCCGGCAACGCCGACACGCAAAACATCAGTCATCGTATCGATACCGCCGGAGTTCTTTGACATGCGTCATCACGCATGGAACAGTGGATGCCAGCTGAAAATGATTTCCAACGCGTCCGGAGGTGGTGCTGTGCCCTCCTCAGCGTCGGGTCTGATGGCCGACGGCCACCAACACAGCGGTCCTGCCTTCCCCGCGACACCGCCGCGAGAGATCCTCGACGCCGCCGGGGAATTGCTCCGCGCGCTGGCCGCCCCGGTGCGCATCGCGATCGTGTTGCAACTGCGGGAGTCGCAACGCTGCGTGCACGAGCTCGTCGACGCGCTGGGGGTGCCCCAGCCGCTGGTCAGTCAGCACCTCAAGATCCTCAAGGCAGCCGGGGTGGTCGCCGGGGAACGTTCCGGCCGCGAAGTGCTCTACCGGCTGGCCGATCATCACCTGGCGCACATCGCCATCGACGCCGTGGCCCATGCCGGTGAGGACCGTTGACCGCCCCCGGCGTGCGCTCCACCCGGCAGCGGGCGGCGATTTCGGCGTTGCTGGAGACCGTCGACGATTTCCGGTCGGCGCAGGAGCTGCACGACGCGCTGCGTGAGCGTGGCGAGAACATCGGACTGACCACCGTCTATCGCACGTTGCAGGCGATGGCCTCGGCCGGCCAGGTCGACACGCTGCGTTCCGACACCGGCGAATCGGTGTACCGGCGTTGCTCCGATCATCATCACCACCACCTGGTGTGTCGGGACTGCGGGGCCACCGTCGAAGTGGGCGATCGCGAAGTCGAGGAGTGGGCGGCCCGCATCGCCGCCGAACACAATTACTCCGACGTGGGCCACACCATCGAGATCTTCGGCACCTGCGCCGACTGCCGCAAGTGAGCCCCGCACTCCTCAGGCGCTGAGTGCATCCCGGACGTCGACGCCTTTGGCCAACACCAACAGGACCAGCGTGCGCAACGCGTCGTCGGTCAGGCCCGATCCGGGAAAGTTGTAGCGCAGCATCACATCTGCGGACTCGGCGTCCTTCTCGACCAGGGTGACGGTCCCGAGCTGGCTGAGGTTCGCCTGCTCGGCAGCACGCTCGCGCAGCTTCTCGGTCAGCGGCAGATCCCACGCCAGGATCTGGGTGAGCGACACCAGCTCGAGATCCTCGGCGATCGGCACCACCCGCAACGACGCCAGCGTCCCGTCGTGGCGGACGGTCAGCGCACCGTCGGGCTCGGCATCAACGGCCAGCACCTCGGCGAGCACCGCGGCAAGGCGGTCGGCCAGTGCCGTCATCACGCCGTTCCGAACCGGCGCTGTCGCGAGGCGTACTGCTCGCAGGCCTCCCACAGGTCGCGGCGGTCGTAGTCCGGCCACAGCTTCTCTTGAAAGATGTACTCGGCGTAGGCCGCCTGCCACAGCATGAAGTTGGACGACCGCTGCTCGCCCGAGGTGCGGATCAGCAAATCGACGTCGGGCATGTCGGGCCGGTGCAGATGCCGCGCGATGGTGGCCTCGTTGATCCGGCTCGGGTTCAGCTTGCCCGCCACCGCCTCCCGGGCGATGGCCTGTGCGGCTTCGGCGATCTCGGTGCGCCCACCGTAGTTGACGCAGTAATTGATGGTGATGACGTCGTTGCCGACGGTCATGGCTTCGGCGATCTCGAATTCTTTGATCACGCTGCGCCACATCTTCGGCCGCGAACCCACCCAGCGCATCCGCACGCCCATCGCGTTGAGGTTCTCCCGGCGCCGACGCACCACCTCGCGGTTGAAGCCCATCAGGAAGCGGACCTCTTCAGCCGAGCGCTTCCAGTTCTCGGTGGAGAACGCGTACACGGTCAGCCACTTGATACCGAGTTCGATGGCGCCGCAGGTGATGTCGATCAGCACCGCCTCGCCCATCTTGTGCCCCTCGGTGCGACCCAACCCGCGCTGGGTCGCCCAGCGGCCGTTGCCGTCCATGACGACGGCAACGTGGTTGGGCAGCGCCTCGGCGGGGATCTGCGGGGCGACGGCCTTGGAGGTGTGCTGCGGGGGGCGGCACGGCCCACCGCCCGGCGGCGAGGGCAGCTGCGGGAAGACCACCGGCCAGGTGGACTTGTCCGGGAACACCGGATAGTCGTCGGGTGCCGCGGGCAGTTGCGGGAAGGCAGCCTTCCGATTGGCCCGATTCAACACCATGCGCCCTATCCTGCCCGACCGGGCCGGCGCCGCCTGCGGCGACCATGCGGTCGCCGCGGCGGCTTACCGGCCATACCGACGATCAGGAACCGGCACTCAGATCCATCGCGACGAAGTCCAGACGCCACAGCGACTGGAACAGCTTGCGGCCGAACTTCTCCAGGTCCGCAGCGCTCCCGCGCGACGGGCCGCCGGCCTGCGCCAGGTCCGCGGCGATCTGACGAATGCTGCGACGACCGTCGATGCTCTGGACGAACGGCAGCTGAGCCGGGTTGAGCGGCATACGCCAGCCCGAGCGGAAGATCTCGTTGCCGTTCAAGCCGCACTTCCAGCGGAACAGCGGCACGTAGTCGAGGCTCTCCGGCGTCGAGAAGTCGATCGTGTAGCTGCTCTTGGCCCGCTCGGGGCGAGTGGCGATGAAGAAGTGCCGCGCGTTGAGGGTGTGGATGCGCTCCATCACCGACCAGATCTTCTCCTCCGGCAAGGCGTTCACCTTGTCGTAGAAGCCGGCGGACGGCACCGCCACATCGTGGGCGTAGTACGGCGCCTTGAGCAGCCAGCCCTGGAAGTCCAACCCGGCCGACTGGACCAGATCGATGCAGCCGTCGACGTCGTAGCTCTTCGCCCGGCCGTGCAGGAACGTGTCCACCAGGCCCGAGTCCGAGGCCAGGTCGCCGGCGATCTTCAGGTACGGCTGGACCGGGTGGTCCTGCGACAGCAGGCGGATGGCCTGGCGGACGGTCTGGATCGACTCGTCGTTCTGCTCCAACCCCAGGTCCTGGAAGACCGACTCCAGAATCTCGATGCCGATCCGGCCGTAGCGCGCGTAGAGCATGATGCCGGCGACGCCGTCGGGCCGCAGCCGTTCTGCGATCGCCTTCATGCCCACCTTCGGGTCGGCCATGTGGTGCAGCACGCCCGTCGAGATCGCCAGGTCGAAGTCCCGGCCGAGCGTGGCCAGCTCCTCGATCGGCAGCTGGTGCAGCTCCAGGTTCCACAAGCCGTGCTTGTCCTTGAGGTACTGCTGGTGCCCCAACGACGACGCGCTGATGTCGACGGCCACCACCCGGGCCTGAGGGTTGTTGTAGGCGAAGACCGCCGCCTGGTTGGTGCCGCAGCCGGCGATCAGGATGTCGAGGTCGGGGCGGTACTCACGATCCGGCCACAGCACCCGGTGCGCGTGGCTCGGGTCGAACCACTCCCAGTTTCCGGCCGACCATGCCTGCAGGTCGTGGATGGGCGGCGGGTAGGTCCACCGCTCGTACTGCCGGGAGACGACGTCTGCACGTGGATTCTCGGTCACTTCTTTGTGGCTCCTTGTCGAATTGCCCCCCGCCGGATCGGATCAGACTTTAGCGGGGGCTGTTTGTGCCGGCGCGCCGGGAGCAGACTCCGAGTGGAGAGCCCGACGCACCGGAACGATCGGTTGCGGCTGAGTCAGCCGGCACGCCCGGGCTGACCCGGCTGTCCGGGCTGGCCCGGGGTTCCGCCCGGTCCGGGAGCGCCGCCCAGACCGCCGGCACCGCCCTCGCCGGGCTGGCCGCCCGGCCCCGCAGCACCACCGGCACCACCGGCACCGCCCGCACCGCCGTGGCCGCCGTCACCGCCCCGGCCGCCTGCGCCGCCCTTACCGCCTTGGCCACCGGCACCACCCTTGCCGCCCTGACCACCTTTACCGCCCTGGCCGCCCTTACCGCCCTGGCCGCCCAGGCCACCGGCGCCGGGGGCACCGTCAGCCCCGGGAGCGCCATCAGCTCCGTTGGCGCCGTCAGCGCCATCGGCACCATCAGCACCGGGGCCGTTCGACGGCAACGGCGCCGTGATCCCGGCAGCCGGGCCGGGTTCGGCGGCCCGCGCGCAGGAAGCCACGGCCGGGATCATTCCCACGACGAGTAGCGCCCCGGCCGCCGCACCGATACCGGCTCCGTAGCCCGGTGTCGTCCTGT
This sequence comes from Mycolicibacter heraklionensis, assembly GCF_019645815.1. NCBI lineage: Bacteria > Bacillati > Actinomycetota > Actinomycetes > Mycobacteriales > Mycobacteriaceae > Mycobacterium > Mycobacterium heraklionense. The sequence goes on along the minus strand of NZ_CP080997.1, from coordinate 1,838,378 downwards.
GCGCCCAGCGCCCCCACCCGGTGTCGTGAAACATTCGGCCTGCCTTCCTGATTAAACCTAGGGATCGTGAAGTCGCATCAGCGTACCGCTGACACCCGCATAGTCCACCGAAACGGACACAATCCCCAGGTCGGCGCCCGGTGCGATCAGCCGTCGCTGCCGGTGGCCTGGGGCTGAACCTCAACTTCAGCCTCGACGTCGTGCCCGGCCGGCCGATGCTGAACCCGCTCCACCAACGGCAACGTCCGCAGCCGGCGCTCCAGGTGCCACTGCAGATGCGCGGCCACCAATCCGCTGGCATGGCTGCGATGCGCCGCCGTGGAAAGCTCGGCGACCTCCCAGTCGCCGTCGTGCAACGCCGACATCAGATCCAGCACACCCATCGGCGGGGTGGTCGAACCAGCCGGGCGGCAGTGCCCGCAGACGCTGCCACCGGCCGCGACGTGAAATGCCCGGTGCGGACCGGGGGTGGCGCAACGGGCGCACTCGGTCAGTGCCGGCGCCCACCCGGCCACCGACATGGCACGCAGCAGATAGGCGTCCAGCACCAGCTCACGGGAGCGCCGGCCGTCGGCCACCGCGCGCAGCGCACCGACGGTGAGCCGGTGCAACGCCGTCGCCGGGGCCCGCTCGGCACCGGCCAGGCGTTCCGCGGTCTCCAAGATCACGCAGGCGCAGGTGTAGCGGCCGTAGTCGCTGACGATGTCGGTGGCGAACGCGTCCACCGACACCACCTGGGTGACGATGTCGAGGTTGCGGCCGGGGTGCAGCTGCACGTCGATGTGGGCGAACGGCTCCAGCCGGGCGCCGAACTTGCTGCGGGTACGACGCACCCCCTTGGCCACCGCGCGGACCAGCCCGTGGTCGCGGGTGAGCAAAGTGACGATCCGGTCGGCTTCGCCGAGCTTGTGCTGGCGCAGCACCACCGCCCGGTCCCGGTACAGCCGCATCGGACCAGTTTCGCATCGCGAGGGGGTGTTTCGAGGACACCCACCGGCGTGGCACGCCGATACTCTCATCACCGATGACCCACCCGCCCGCGGCGTCCGGCACCCGCTTCCCCACCCTCACCGAGCAGCTCTACCAGCTGGCCAGCGGCGAGGCGACCTCTGTCGACCTGGTGCGCCGGGCGCTGCACGCCATCGACGCCAGCCAGTCCACCCTGAACGCCTTCCGGGTGGTGTTCACCGAGTCGGCGCTGGTCAGCGCCGCCGAAGCCGACCGGCGTCGGGCCGCGGGCCACCGCGCCCCGCTGCTGGGCATCCCGATCGCGGTCAAAGACGACACCGATATCGCGGGTGTGGCCACCTCGTTCGGCACCTCCGGGTACGTCGAGCCCGCCGGCCACGACGCGGAGGTGGTGCGCCGCCTGCGGGCCGCCGGCGCGGTGATCGTCGGCAAGACCAACACCTGCGAGTTGGGCCAGTGGCCTTTCACCAGCGGCCCCGGGTTCGGCCACACCCGCAATCCCTGGTCTCGCCGGCACACCCCCGGTGGGTCGTCGGGGGGCAGCGCCGCCGCGGTGGCCGCGGGCCTGGTCGCCGCGGCAATCGGATCCGACGGAGCCGGCAGCGTGCGCATCCCCGCCGCGTGGACGCACCTGGTCGGCATCAAGCCGCAGCGCGGCCGCATCTCCACCTGGCCGCTGCCGGAGGCGTTCAACGGGCTCACCGTCAACGGGGTGCTGGCTCGCACCGTCGAGGACGCGGCGCTGGTGCTGGACGCGGTCTCCGGCAACGCCGACGGAGACCTGCACAAACCGCCGCCGCTGGCGGTCTCGGACTATGTGCGGACCGCTCCGGGGCAACTGCGTATCGCGCTGTCGACGCGGTTCCCCTACACCGGGTTCCCGGCTCGGCTGGATCCGGAGATCAGGGCGGCGCTGGAACGCACCGCCGAGCAGCTGCGCCTGCTCGGGCACACCGTGGTTCCCGGGAACCCCGACTACGGGCTGCGACTGTCGTGGAATTTCCTGTCCCGGTCCACCGCCGGAGTGTTGACCGCCGCCAACGGCCTCGGTGGCGCCGTCAACCTCGACCCGCGGACATTGGCCAACATGCGCACCGGCCGGCTGCTGTCGCAGGCCGTGCTGCGCAAGGCCCGCGCTCACGAGACCCGGGATCAGCGCCGGGTGGGCTCGATCTTCCGCATCGTCGACGTGGTGCTGGCGCCCACCACCGCCCAGCCGCCACCACTGGTGCACACGTTCGACGACCTGGGCAGCTGGGAGACCGACCGCACCATGATCGCGGCCTGCCCGGTGACCTGGCCGTGGAACCTGCTGGGTTGGCCGTCGATCAACGTGCCGGCCGGGTTCACCTCCGAAGGGCTGCCGATCGGCGTGCAGTTGATGGGGCCGGCCAACAGCGACGGCTTATTGGTGTCGCTGGCCGCTGAGCTGGAGGGCATCAACGGCTGGGCGGCCCGGCAACCCACGCCGTGGTGGCGTACCGAGCCCGGCCACGGCTCGTGAGCCGCCCAGAACGCCGCTAGCTGCGACTTCAGCGGGTTAAGCGGAGGTCCGCTAAGCTTGGCCCGTCTTCAAGTAGGTCTCCGCATCCCCGAAAAGGTGCACTGGTGAAAGGCGTCCACAAAATGGCCTCTCTGTCGTTGACCAGATTCGCTGTCGCAGCTGGCAGCGCGGCTGTAGCGCTCTCCGCCGGAGCCGGTTTCGCCGCCGCGGCCCCCGACCTCGACTCGGTAATCAACACCACCTGCACGTACTCGCAGGTGACCGCGGCACTGAACGCGGAGAACCCCGCTGCCGCAGCCAAGCTCAACGCAAATCCGATGGTCGGCAGCATCCTGCAGAGCTTTTTGAGCTCCACCCCCGCTCAGCGCCAGGAACAGGCCGCTCAGCTCCGGACCATGCCGGCGGCCCAGCAGTACATGGACACCATCACCTCGGTCGCCGGCTCCTGCAACAACTACTGAGCGGATCCCCGCGGTGGGCCCGCGCAACAAGGTCCTGATCACCGCCGCGGAGCTCACCGAGCTCCTGCGGGCCGGTGATCCGGTGACCGTCCTCGACGTCCGCTGGAGCCTGGAGGCACCGGACGGGCATCAGGCATATCTTCACGGCCACCTTCCGGGTGCGGTGTACGTCTCACTCGAAGACGAGTTGTCCGACCACACCGTGCCCGACCGTGGTCGGCACCCGCTGCCGACCGGACGCAATCTGGAGGCCGCCGCCCGCCGATGGGGGGTGCGGCGCAACCAGCCGGTGGTGGTCTACGACGACTGGAACCGGGCCGCATCCGGGCGACTGTGGTGGTTGCTGACCACCTCCGGGGTGGCCGATGTGCGCATTCTCGACGGCGGCCTGTCGGCGTGGACGGCAGCCGGCGGCGAGTTGCAGACCGGCGAGGTCTCCCCCGAACCGGGCAACGTCACCCTGCTGCCCGAGGACCTCTATGAGGGCCTGCGGCCGACGCTGACCGCCGACGAGACGGGCGAAGCCGCCCGCACCGGCTCGGTGGCACTGCTCGACGCCCGCGCCCCGGAGCGGTTCCGTGCCGAGGTGGAGCCGATCGATGCGGCCGCCGGTCACATTCCGGGCGCGAAGAACCTGCCGTTCACCGCCCTGCTGGCCGCCGACGGAACCTTCCTGCCCGACGACGCGATCGCCGGACTGCTGGCCGACCGCGGTGTCGGCGCCGACGACACGGTGGGGACCTACTGCGGTTCGGGGATCAGCGCCACGGTGATCGTGGCGGCGCTGGCCGCCGCCGGCCGCTCCGCGGCCATGTTCCCGGGGTCGTGGTCGCAGTGGAGTGCGGATCCGTCCCGGCCGGTGGCACGCGGCGAGGACTGACGGCCACCTCAGCCGAGGTGGCTGGGTCAACTGAGGTGGAAGGCCGCCGGATCGGGGCTGCCCAGCATCGCTTTCATCGTCGCGCGGTCGAACGGCCACAGGTCAACGGCGCCGCCCTCGGTGAGGTACCAGGAGTTGCAGCCGGTGTTCCACACCGTCGGGCCCATTGCGGTGGCGACGTCGTCGTTGAACCGGGTGGTGGCCTGGTCGGTGACCTCGACAGTGGTCAGCTCGCCGGCCCGGAACTTCGCCAACCACTGGGCGATGTAGCGCGCGGTCAGCTCCGAGGTGTACTGCAGGGAGATCGATCCGGTGGGCGAATTGGGGCCCAACACGGTGAACAGGTTCGGGAAGCCGGGAATCGCAGTCATCCGGTAGGCGCGCGGGCCCTTGGCCCAGGCGTCATCGATGCTGACCCCGTCCCGCCCATGCAACCGCATGGGACGCATGTAGTTGTGGGCGTGGAAGCCGGTCGCCAGCACGATGACGTCGGTGTCCCGGTGGGTGCCGTCGGCGGTGCGGATGCCGTTCGGGGTGACTTCGGCGATGGCGTCGGTGACCAGGTCGGCGTTATCGGCGCCGATGGCCCGGTAGTAGGTCCCCGATATCACCTGGCGCTTGCACAACGGCTGATAGTCGGGGTGGAGTTTGTCCCGTAAGTCTTTGTCGCGCACCTGGATTCGCAGACATGCTCGGGCGTACTCCTGCACCACCCGGCGCCGCCACGTCGGGCGGGTGGTGACATCGGTCAGCAGCGCAGAGCCGCCGAACGCCATCAGCCGGTAGAGCGCACGATGCAGCTTCGGGAGCCGCGCCAGCACCCCGGCGACGCCCGGCAGCTGTCGAAGCGACGTGGGCGCCCACAGGATCCATTGCGCCGAACGCACATAATGGTCGATCGACGCGGCGTCGGGCTGCAGGGCCGAGACCACCTGCACGCCGGTGGAACCGGTGCCGATCACCGCGATCCGTTTCCCGCCGGTCTCAAGCCCGTCGTCCCACCGGGCGGTGTGCACCACCGGGCCCGCGAAGTCCGCGAGCCCGGGGATCTCGGGGACAAACGGGTGGTGCAGCACGCCGGTCGCGCAGACCAGGAAGTCGGCGACCAACTCTTCACCGGCGGCGGTGGTGACAACCCAGTGCCGGCGCTCATCCCATTGCGCGTCGGTCACCTCGGTGTCGAGCCTGATCAGCTCCGCCAGCCCGAGCTCGTCGACGACGTCGCGGTGATACCGCTGGATGGCGGTGCCGGTGGCCCAGGCATGCTGCCAGTCGGGTTTCGGAGCGAACCCGAACTGGTAGATCTGCGAGGGCACGTCGCATCGCAGTCCCGGATAGTGGTTCCAGTACCAGACCCCGCCCACGTCGGAGCCCTTCTCCAGGACGGTGATGTCGGTGAAACCCTGCTCACGCAGAACGTGCGCGGTGGTGATACCCGCAACGCCCGCCCCGATGATGATGACGCGGGGCTCGCGCTCGGTCACGAGGCCGACTCGCCATGATGAGCGCGGGCCTGCCGGTCCACCCGCTCGATGTAGGCACTGCGCGCCGCGGTGTCAATGGAGGTGAGCGCCCGCCGATCATCGAGCAGCCGCCGAGCCAGACTCTGCAGCCACTCGGGCACGAACGCGGTCGTCGACCACGCCGGAGCCACCCAACGGGGCACCGACCGGCGAGCGGCACGTGATCGCAACACCGCCAAGATCGCCGCCGCCACATCCTCCGGATCGACCGTGGGCATGCCGCCGCCCAGCGGGGCGCCGGAGGTCAGTTCGGTCCGCACCGCCGAAGGCAGCACCGCCGAGACCGCGACACCGGTGCCGGCGTACTCACGCCGCGCGGACAGCGACGCCCCCAGGGCCGCGAATTTGCTCGCGTTGTAGGTGAGCATGCCGGGCACCGGAATCATGCCGGCCATCGAGGCGACGTTGACGACGTGGCCGCGGCCCCGCCGGGCCATACCGGGCAGCACCGCCTGCATACCGTTGAGCACGCCGCGGACATTGACGTCCAGGATCAGATCCCTGACCTGCTCCGTCTCGGCTTCGAAGGCGCCGAGCGGCATGACCCCGGCGTTGTTGACCAGGACGTCCAGTGGGCCCTCAGACGCCTCAATCCGCGCCAGCATGTCCCGCCAGGACGCCGGGTTGGTCACGTCGAGCCAACCGCCGCAGACGCCGAGTTCGGCGGCCGTCTGCAGGCAGGTGTCCTCGTCGACGTCGCCGATCCACACTCGGGCGCCGCGGGCGGCGAGCAGCTTCGCGGTGGCCGCGCCGATCCCGCGGGCGCCGCCGGTGATCAGCACTCGGGCGTCGCCGACCGACTGCTTCTTCGGCATGGGCTAGTCGCGCAGCGCCGACACCGCGTCGACCAGCAACTGGCGCGCCCGGTCGGCGTCGACCATCGTCGGCGGCTGGCCGCGGACCGGCTGCGGGTTGGCCGTGACCTGCACCAGCGCGCTGCCCAGGTAGGCGGTGAAGGTGTAGGACTCGCGAGACTGCTGCTGGCCGTCCTTGCCGGTGATCTCGATCTCCGAGTGCGAACCCACGGTCTTGGCGTGGTCGATCTGCGGGGCGTCCACCTCGTCGAGGTAGCCGGTGAGCTTTCCGGCGTTGAACGAGACGTGCTTGCACTTCTCGGCGTCCGCGGCGTCGTACGGCAGGTCCTGGTCGGCCTGCATAGCGATCGCGACCAGCTGGTTGCCGTTGCCGAGGATGGAGACCATCGACATCTTGCCCCGGATGCCCTTCGGCGGCCGGCCGGTGTTGGCAGCGAAGTCAGCGCAGTCGGAGGGGTCGAACGTCACTCCCGGCGGCATCTTCTGCGGCCCGAGGATCTTCGGATCGATGTCGTTGGGACCCTTGGTCTGGGTCTTGAAGTCCGAGCCGAACGTCGACTGAACGTTGAAGAGCTTGGTGGTATCGACCGGCTTTTGGCTCCCCCCGCAACCGGCCAGTGCTTGCGCACACACGATGAGGCCAACCGAGGAGACAAGCAACGACTTGCGTACGGGCATCCCTGGAATCTACCAATATCGTTTCGCCGGCCGCGGGCGGTGGCCGTCGGCGTTCGGGCGCGATACGCGCCGGCCTGACCCCGTCCTAGAAGCCCAACCGCCCGAGCTGCTTGGGGTCGCGCTGCCAGTTCTTGGCCACCTTGACCCGCAGGTCGAGAAACACCTTGGTACCCAACAGTTTCTCGATCTGCGTGCGCGCGGCCGTACCCACCTCGCGCAGCCGGGCGCCGCCGCGGCCGATCACGATTCCCTTCTGGCTGTCGCGTTCGACGTAGAGGATCGCGTACACGTCGATCAGGTCCTCCCGGTCGTCGCGTGGGCGCACTTCCTCGATCACCACCGCCAGCGAATGCGGCAGTTCGTCGCGCACGCCCTCCAGGGCGGCTTCCCGGATGAACTCGGCCATCAGGGTCTCTTCGGGCTCGTCGGTCAGTTCACCGTCCGGGTAGAAGGCGGGACCGACGGGCAGCGCCGCGGCCAGCACGTCGATCAGCACATCGACTTGCTCGCCGCTGACCGCCGACACCGGAACGATCTCGGCTTCCGGCGCCAGCTCACCGACCGCGACCAGTTGCGCGGCGACGTGATCGCGGGTGCCCTTGTCGATTTTGGTGACAACGACGACCAGTTTGGTTCTGGGTGCGACCGCGCGGATCTGCTCGATGATCCAGCGGTCCCCCGGGCCGATCGGCTCGTCGGCGGGAATGCACAGACCGATGACGTCGACCTGCGAATAGGTGTCTTTGACCAACTCGTTCAGCCGCTTGCCCAGCAGCGTGCGGGGACGGTGCAGACCGGGGGTGTCAACCAGGATGATCTGGAAGTCGTCTCGGTGCACGATGCCGCGGATGGTGTGCCGGGTGGTCTGCGGGCGGTTCGAGGTGATGGCCACCTTCGCACCGACCAGGGCGTTGGTGAGTGTCGACTTGCCGGTGTTGGGCCGTCCGACGAAACATACGAAGCCGGAATGGAACCCGGAATCCGATCCAGTCACGAGCCGCCTTTCGCCGAACGTGTTCTCAGCGCGAGATTTCGGGTGCATGGTCGCAATGCGTGCACGTTCGACGCGCGCACCGCGAGTGCGTCACTGTTCAACTGCGGCCTCCTCACCGGCGGGTTCGACCGGGCTGACCAGAACTGTGCTGATCCGCACCCGCCCGCGGCTGTCGCGGCTGCCCTCCGCCCGCAGACGCAGGCCGTGTGACACTACCTCGGCGCCGGGCAGCGGAACGCGGCCCAGCTCCAGCGCGAGCAGCCCGCCGACCGTGTCGACGTCGAAACCGGAGTCGAACTGCACCCCGTAGAGTTCCCCGACGTCTTCGATCGGCAGCCGCGCCGAGACCCGAAATCTGTTGCCGTCCAACTTTTCCACCGGGGCGACTTCGCCTTGGTCATACTCATCGGCGATCTCACCGACGATCTCCTCCAACACGTCCTCGATGGTGACCAGTCCGGCGATCGCGCCGTACTCGTCCACCAGTAGCGCCATGTGATAGCGACTGCGCTGCATGTCTTCCAGCAGCGCGTTGAGCGCCTTGGAGTCGGGCATGAAGACCGCCGGGCGCATCACCTGCGCCACCGTGGTGTCCCGCCCCCCGTTGACCGAGTAATAGGTTTGTTGGACAAGGTCTTTCAGGTAGACCACGCCGAGGATGTCATCGACGTTCTCGCCGATCACCGGGATCCGGGAATGCCCACTGCGCACCGCCAATGACGTGGCCTGTCCGGCGGATTTGTCATGTTCGATCCACACCATCTCGGTGCGCGGCACCATCACCTCACGGGCCGGGGTGTCGGCGAGTTCGAAGACCGACTGGATCATCCGGCGCTCGTCGGCCGCCACCACCCCGCGCTGCTGTGCCATGTCGACCACTTCGCGCAGCTCGATTTCGGAGGCGAACGGCCCGTTGCGGAATCCCCGCCCCGGAGTCAGCGCGTTACCCAGCACCACCAGCACGCGGCTGATCGGGGCGAGCAACACCGACAGGACCTGCAACGGAAGCGCCGCGGCCAGTGCGATCGAGTAGGCGTTCTGCCGGCCCAGGGTCCGCGGCCCCACCCCGATCACCACGAAGCTGACCACCACCATGGCCGCGGCGGCGGCCAACAGCCCCCAGTCCAGGCCGAGTACAGCGCTGAGCAGGTGCACCAGCAGCGCAGTCGCGGTGACCTCGCAGGTGATGCGCAACAGCACCACCAGGTTGATGTAGCGGGGGCGTTCGGCCATCAGCTTGACCAGCCAGACCGCGCCGGGCCGCTTCGCCCGCACCAGTTCCTCGACCCGCGCCGGCGAGACGGTGCTGACCGCGGCGTCGATTGCCGCGAACAACCCGCCCAGACCGATCAGCGCGATCACGCCGAGTAGCAGCGGTGTTCCGGTCACGGTTCGTCGAAGTACCTGGACTTGTCCAGCAGCCGGCGGTCCTTCTCGCTCTGGGTCTCGGCCCGGTAGGTCTCGACCTGGTCGGCGACCCACTCCTCGAGCAGACGGCGCTGCAACGCGAACATCTCTTTTTCTTCGTCCGGCTCGGCGTGGTCGTAACCGAGCAGGTGCAGCACGCCATGCACGGTGAGCAGAGCCAGCTCCTGGCCCAGCGAATGGCCGGCCGCCGCGGCCTGTTCGGCGGCGAACTCCGGGCACAGTGCGATATCGCCGAGCATCGACGGGCCGGGCTCGGGAGCGTCCGGCCGGCCGCCCGGCTCCAGTTCGTCCATCGGGAAGCTCATGACGTCGGTGGGCCCGGGCAGGTCCATCCAGCGCATGTGCAGGTCAGCCATCGCGGCGGTGTCCAGCAGCACCATCGACAGCTCGGCACCGGGATTGACGTCCATCTTGGCCAGCACGAACTTGGCGACGCTGACCAGCTCAACCTCGGAGACGTCGAGGCCGGATTCGTTGGAGACCTCAATGCTCATCGGCGCGACCTGCCTTGCGAGGCGCGCCGCGACGCCCGGTTCATGGCCAGTCCCGGCTGGACCTGTTCGGATTCGTGGCGTGAGTAGGCGTCGACGATCTCCGACACCAGCCGGTGGCGGACGACGTCGACGCTGGTGAGTTCGGCGACGTAGATGTCGTCGATGTCGTCGAGGATGTCCACGGCGGCCCGCAGCCCGGATCTCGCCCCGCCGGCCAGATCAATCTGGGTGACGTCGCCGGTGACCACGATCTTGGAGCCGAAGCCCAGCCGGGTGAGGAACATCTTCATCTGTTCGGCGGTGGTGTTCTGCGCCTCGTCGAGAATGATGAACGCGTCATTGAGCGTCCGTCCGCGCATGTACGCCAGCGGCGCCACCTCGATCACCCCGGAACTCATCAGCTTGGGAATCAGCTCCGGGTCCATCATGTCGTGCAGCGCGTCGTAGAGCGGGCGCAGATACGGGTCGATCTTCTCGCTCAAGGTGCCGGGCAGAAACCCCAGCCGCTCACCGGCTTCCACCGCCGGACGGGTCAGGATGATGCGAGTGACCTGTTTGGTCTGCAGCGCTTTGACCGCCTTGGCCATCGCCAGGTAGGTCTTGCCGGTGCCGGCCGGGCCGATGCCGAAGACGATGGTGTGCGCGTCGATGGCGTCGACGTAGCGCTTCTGGTTGAGCGTCTTGGGCCGGATGGTCTTGCCGCGCCGCGACAGGATGTCGAGGCTCAGGACTTCGGCAGGCGATGCACTGTCCGTGCCGGTGCCCACCAGCATGCCGACGCTGTGGCGCACCGTTTCGGGAGTCAGCGGCTGGCCGCGGCCCGCGATCGCGACCAGCTCGGAGAGCACCCGCTCAGCCAGGGCGACGTCGGCCGGTGCTCCGGAGATGGTGACGGCATTGCCGCGCACGTGCAGGTCGGCGGTCAGCAGGCGTTCGATGGCGCGCAGGTTCTCATCTGCGGAACCCAGCAGGCCCACGACCAGGTCGGGTGGAATATCGACGCTGCTGCGAACCTGCGAGGCCGGCCCGGCAGCGGGGGTATCGCGGGGCGTCACGGGGTTTCCGATACCTGCTTTCTTGATTTTCGCGGGGTATCCGCGGGTCAGACGGCTGCTGCGAGTCTACCGTCGGGCACCGTCTGGCCCCAGCGGTTCACTTCGCCCAGTGGTCCCAGAATCAGTACTTAAAAACGGTACATGGCGTCCTCCCCTCTTACAGCGACGAGACAAGATGGGAAATCTCGATGTAGAGCGGAATCCCGATGGTGACGTTGTAGGAGAACGTCAGACCCAGCGACGCGGCCAACGGCAGACTGGGACTGGCTTCTGGAATCGCCAGTCGCTGGATGGCCGGAACGGCGATATAGGAAGCCGCGCCGCTCAGCACCGCGAACAGGACGTAGCTTCCCAGTTCGAACTGCACTCCGGTCAGCAGCGAGTAGCCGCGGACAACGAGTATGCCGATCGTGGCGAACAAGTTCGGAACGAGCAGCCCGAACAGGATGAAGCCACGGCCGGCTGACTTCAGATCTTGCAGTTTGCGGGCTGCGGTCAGACCCATCTCCAGCAGGAAGAGACACAGTGCCCCCTGGAATGCCGTGATGAAAATCGGGTCCTCGACTGAGGTGACCTAGGACCCTTGCAGGCCGCTGAGGAACCCGATCGAGATACCGCCGAGCAGCAGACAGATCCCCGGGTTGAGGAAGACTTCCCGCAGGAGTTCCTGATTGAGCAGGCGACCATGTGTGGAGGTATCGACCTCCGCGTGGCTCTCGGACCTCATGTCGATCGCAAGGCCGGTGGGGCTCGCCGCACTCACGACCGCGTGGACTGCACCGGCCGGCACCGTGTAACCGGCCTCTTTGGGCATGTATCCGTCGGCATCCATCCCCTTATGGCGTAACCGGGCGACCAACAGGAGGGCCACCAAACACCCGGGGATCTCCATGACCGCCAACATGACGGGCATATAGGCGTCGTACGCAATTCCGGCGGTGGCCAGGACACCCAGGCAGGTTGCGAATGTGCCTGCCGAGTCCGATGCGTAGTATCCAGCGACCGTCGCACGATCGACTTCTCGCATTTTGGTGAGATGTTTGAGCAGGTAGTAGGCGAGCGTCCCGATCAGGAAGTTCGAGACGAAGCCGGTGGCCACAAACCCGAGGATGCCGCCGACCCGGGCGAGATCGATTTCCGCCAGTTCTTCACCCCCGTGCCAACCGATGGCCAACAACAGATACATCGTCAGGCCCTGATAAACCGCGGTGGGGAACTCGAACGGAACCTTCATCAACGCGAGCAGGAATCCGAAGTAGAAGAACAACAAGAGCGGCTTGAACAGGTTGTGCGTGAAGTTCTGCCAGAATTCGAGGAGCATTTTTGTCTCTCTTTCGGGTTCAGCGTCACCGACGATGAAGCGCAGGTATCAGTTCCGTGGCGTTACAGCTCTTTTGGCGCCCTTCAGATGCACGGCGTGAACGCCGGGCTTCCTGGACAATTCGTCGAGCAGTTCGTCCAGCCCGGCCTGGTCGACATCCCAGTGCTGCATGGCCTCGGGCGGCGCATCAGCGGTGTCCCTCGAGGGCTCCTGCACAAGATCGGGCGCGTCGACGGTTAGACCCTGCGTCGGATTCAAAATCCAGACAGGCGTTGCGTCTGAAGATTCCCGCTACGTCAACAGAGGCGAGAAATCTACTACTGATACCGAAGTCTGTTGTGAGACAGCAACCTTAAAGGTCCTGGGTCAGTACTTTACCCAAAATGTCTGACCGGCAGCGCTTTTCGCGCCACTTGCAAAGAGAAGGAAGATATCGGAGGCCCTAGGATCCGCGGTAGCGCCACTGACGATGCCGCCGGCAGAAGCGGTCGATGTCATCTCCGCCGGCGATGGCGAGAGCAAGGATGCGCTCTTGACCGGGGGCGCGACCACCGCTCATTTCAGATCGGCGAGTGCGACCTGATGCGAGTGTCAGCCGGTCGCGTGCCACATCGGCCCGCGACCGCCAATTACTCACTGCAACAGTCATCTTAATTAAGTGATAGTACACAATATTTGTCACCAGGCCACAGCCAACTCACTGACGACTCGCAGTACAGACTGCGCGGCTGGTACGGCATGCGGCGAGCGGTTTGTTCAAGACGTGATGGTGCCGCGCGGGCGAAAGTGGCGGGTATGAGCGAGGACATCTTCACCCCTGCCCTGGGCCGCTTGGCGCCGGCCCGGTTCTTCGACTACGTGGTGGCGCTGACGCGAGAGCGGCTGTGGCGGAGCCTGACCGTCATGCACCTGGCGCCGCGTCCCGGCGACGCGATCCTGGACGTGGGTTGCGGCACCGGTTCCTTGGCGCTGCTGGCCGCTCGGGTGGAGCCGCAGGCGAAGATCGTCGGCCTGGACCCCGATCCGGAGATCTTGGCGGTGGCACGCGAGAAGGATGCCGACGGCCGGGTTCGCTGGCTGACCGGGATGGGCGACGACCTGGTGGCATCGGTGGGCGCGGAGTCGATGGACGGCGTGACATCCAGCCTGGTGCTGCACCAATGTCCGATGGACGTCAAGCGTGCGATCCTGGCGTCGATGTTCGCGGTGTTGCGGCCAGGCGGGCGGCTGGTGATCGCCGACTTCGGGCTCCAGCGGACAGTGTTGATGCGCCTGGCGTTTCGGTTTGTTCAGTTCGCCGACGGCAAGACCGACACCCAACCCAACGCCGATGGTGTTCTCCCGGAGCTGATTTCGGCCGCCGGCTTCGTGGGTGTTCGCGAAGCCGACGTGGTGGCCACCATCAACGGGACGATCTCGATCTATACGGCCCGCAAACGGTGATCACGCCAGAGCCTGCAGCACCACCGACGGGGTCAGGCCCATCATCTCCCGCATCTGTCGGGTGAAGTGGGCCTGATCGGCGAAGCCCGCGGCGGTCGCGGCTTCGGCCAGCGGCATCCCCGACTGCAGGGCTTCGACGGCCCGACGCAGCCGTGACCAGACCCGCCAGCGGGTGAGCGGCATCCCCAGTTCCCGGCGCGCCAGCGCGCGCAGGCGCTGCGGCGACAGGCCGATCTCGGCGGCCAGGCTCGGCATCGCGATGTTGCTGTCGGCGAGCATGGCCAGCGCCGTCACCAGACGCGGATCCAGCTCCTGCGACTGGCCCCGGCAGGCGGCGGCGACATCGGGCTCGCGCAGCTCGCCCAGCTCGGGGGCGGCGGCGATCCCGGCGTCATAGCGTTGCCGCAGCTGGTCGGCGAACAGGCAGTGCGGCTCGATGAAATAGGTGATCAGGTCGCGGATGGCCAGGATGCGGTGCGGCGCCATCGGTGAGACGACCACTGCGGCAGCCTGATGACGCGTTCCGGCCGGGTCCACCATCGCCACTTCGCCTCGCCCGGCGACGACGATCTGGAAGGCGCCGTGGCGGTGGATCGGGCCGCCGCCACCCACCGGACCCCGATACACCGCGTAGCCGTCGCTGATGCTCAGCGACGGCACCGCTCCCGCGGGGTTAGTCAATCCCCCAGCGCGGGGTCAGCACCCCGAGCGCACCCAGCGCGACCGCCGCCGCGGTGGAGGTGCGCAGCACGGTCGGTCCGAGCCGGGCGGCGACGGCGCCGGCGCCGGTCAGCGCCGTCAGCTCCGCCTCGGTGATACCGCCTTCGGGCCCGACCACCAGGGCCAGTGCCGGTGCCGCGGACACGTCGGGCAACCCGGCTGCCGCCGCGTCGTGCAATACCAGCACCGTCGTGCCGCCGGTGACCTGTTCGCCGACCCACGACACCAGTTCCGAAGTCGCCAGCACGCCAGCCACCGGCGGAATGTGGGCGCGGCGGGATTGCCCGGCGGCCGCCCGGGCGACCGCCTGCCAGCGTCGTACTCCCTTGTCGGCTCGCGGGCCGTCCCAGCGGGCCACGCACCGGTCGGCCTGCCAGGCCACGAAGGCGTCGGCACCGGCCTCGGTGGCCAGCTCGATCGCCAGCTCGGATCGTTCGGATTTGGGCAGCGCCTGCACCACGGTGACCGGCGGGGCCGGCGGTGCGACCTGGCTACGGTCGAGCACCCGGGCCCGCAATCCGCTGCGGTCGGCCTCCTCGACCTGGCACTGCGCCACGACGCCGGCGCCGTCACCGAGCGTCAGCTGCTCACCGGGCCGGATCCGGCGCACCGTCGCCGCGTGGAAGCCGGCGTCGCCGCCGACCACGGCAAGCGCACCCACCTCGGGCAGCGCGTCGACGTAGAACAGGCCGGCCACCGCGGGCTCAGCGCCCGGTGAAGGTCTCGCGCAGTCGGCTGAACAGCCCGCCGCTCTGCGGCGCGTGTGCCGAGCGGACTTCGGCGGTCTCGCGGTCGCGGTGCTCTTTGAACTGGCGCAGCAGCTCGGTGTCGTGGCTGTCGAGGCGCTCGGGGACCACCACCTCGATGTGGGCGTGCAGGTCACCGCGCGCCCCGGTCCGCACCTGCGGCATGCCGTGGCCGCGCAGCACGATGGTCGCCCCCGGCTGGGTGCCGGCCGGGATGGTGATCTCGGTGGCGCCGTCGAGGATCGCGTCGACGGTCACGGTGGTGCCCAGCGCCGCGTCGACCATCGGCACCGAGATGTGGCAGTGCAGGTCGTCACCGTCGCGGGCGAAGATGTCGTGGGGCTGCTCGTGCACCTCGACGTAGAGGTCACCGGCCGGTCCCCCACCCGGGCCGACCTCGCCCTGGGCGGCCAGCCGAACGCGCATGCCGTCGCCGACTCCGGCGGGGATCTTGACGCTGATCTCGCGACGTGAGCGCACCCGGCCGTCGCCGCCGCACTGGTGGCACGGATCCGGAATCACCTCGCCGACTCCGCGGCAGGTCGGACACGGCCGTGACGTCATGACCTGGCCCAGCAGCGAGCGCTGCATGCTCTGCACCTCGCCGCGGCCGTGGCAGGTGTCGCACGTCATGGGGCGCGAATCCCCGTTGGTCCCGCGGCCCTGGCAGCGATCGCACAGCACCGCGGTGTCGACGGTGACGCGCTTGGTCACGCCGGTAGCGCACTCGGTGAGGTCCAGGCGCAGGCGCAGCAGCGAGTCCGACCCCGGCCGCACCCGTCCGATCGGGCCGCGCGAGGCCGCGCCGCCGCCGAAGAACGCTTCGAACACATCCCCGAGGCCGCCAAAGCCCGAGGAGCCGCCGAATCCACCAAAGCCGTTGCCGGCGCCGTTCTCCAGCGGGTCGCCGCCGAGGTCGACGATCCGGCGTTTCTCCGGGTCGGACAGCACCTCGTAGGCGGCGCTGATCTCCTTGAACTTGGCCTGCGCCGCCTCGTCGGGGTTGACGTCGGGGTGGTAGGTGCGCGCCAGCTTTCGATAGGCGCGCTTGAGCTCGGTGTCGCTAGCGTCCTTATCGACGCCCAACAAGCCGTAATAGTCGCGTGCCACGCCTGACCCTTCCCAACGTCTGCCGGCCGGAGGTTAGCGAGCCCCGAGCACTTCACCGATGTACATAGCAACCGCAGCGACACTGGCGATAGTTCCCGGATAGTCCATCCGGGTGGGACCCAGCACCCCCATACCCCCGTACACAGTGCCCTGCGACCCGTACGCGGTGGACACCACCGAGGCGCCGGCCATCTCCTCAGCCTCGGTCTCGTGACCGATGCGCACCGTGACTTTACCGGCTTCCTGCTGCACGGCCAGCAACCGCAGCACCACAACCTGCTCTTCGAGAACCTCCAGCACCGACCGCAGTGAGCTGCCGAAGTCGGCGGCGTTGCGGGTCAGGTTGGCCGTACCGCCCAGCAACAGGCGCTCCTCGCGGTGCTCGACCAGCGATTCCAGCAGCACGGTCGCCGAGCGACCGACCGCGTTGGCCAGACCGGGGGCAAGCCCGCTGCGCCCGTCCAGGTGCCCGGCGAGTTCGGCGACGGCGGTGGACGCCGCCGAGATCCGCTTCCCGTCCAGCGCGGCGCCGAGCATCTCCCGCAGCTGACTGAGCTGGTGGTCGTCGATGGGGTCGCCGAGTTCGACGATCCGCTGATCGACTCGGCCGGAGTCGGTGATGACCACGAGCAGCAACCGCGCCGGGGTGAGCGCGATCACCTCGAGGCGGCGCACGGTCGACACCGACAGAGTCGGGTACTGCACGACGGCCACCTGGCGGGTCAGCTGCGCCAGGGTGCGCACCGCGCGGCGGAGCACGTCGTCGAGGTCGACACCGGAGTCCAGGAACGACAGGATCGCCCGGCGCTCGGCGGCCGACAGCGGCTTGACGTCGTCGATACGGTCGACGAACTCTCGGTAGCCCTTCTCGGTGGGCACCCGCCCGGAACTGGTGTGCGGTTGGGCGATGTACCCCTCGGCCTCCAGCACCGCCATGTCGTTGCGAACCGTGGCCGGGGAAACCCCCAGATTGTGCCGTTCGACCAGGGCTTTGGAGCCGATCGGCTCCTTGGTGGCGACGAAGTCCGCGACGATGGCCCGCAGTACCTCAAAGCGGCGATCATCAGCCACGCCCATGGGGTGCTCACCTCCTGCTTCGAACAGCTACGGCCGCCCTCGATTTTACGGTGACGGCGCCAGCAGCCGGTGCTCGATGCCGTGCACGATGTCCGGCTCCCGATCCCGCACCAAACAGGCGACCTCGACGAAACGGGAGACGAGCGGTGACGGCTCGTCGTCGGTCCAGCCCACCGCGATCGCCGAGCCGGGCCAGTCGTCGATCGGCACGAACCGGACGCCGGTCGCCGGCATGAAGTGCGCGGCTGCCGCGCTGGTGACGGCGATGGCCGCCCCGGCGGCGACCACCTGTGCTTCCTCGGTGATCGAGTCGGCGCGCACCACGTCGACCTTCGTCGCGTCGGTCCGCGCCGCGGCCAGGCTCCAGAACGCGTGATGGGCTTCGTCGACGCTGGACGACTGGGTGATCGGGTCATCGAGCAGGTCTCGCACCGACACCGACGTCCG
Organism: Mycolicibacter heraklionensis; assembly: GCF_019645815.1. NCBI lineage: Bacteria > Bacillati > Actinomycetota > Actinomycetes > Mycobacteriales > Mycobacteriaceae > Mycobacterium > Mycobacterium heraklionense. Next base: position 1,820,713 of record NZ_CP080997.1, on the reverse strand, counting down.
TCCGGCGAGCCGGTGCGAGGCCGACACCATAGCGACGACGGGATCGACCGCCAAGATCTCGGCCTTGATGTTGGGCGTGCTCTGGGGCAGCCGCAGGAAGGTCACGTCGGCAGCCCGCGACGCCAACCCGGCCGACGGATCGCTGACCGGGAATTCCCGCATCTCGATGGTGACGTCGGGGTGACGTTCCCGGAACTCGGCAATGATCGGCGCCGTCAGTTCGAGCGCCGCACCCGGTACGTACCCCAGCCGCAGCGTGCCGACCACCCCGCGGGCTGCCTGCTCCGCGGCGGCGGCGGCGCTGTCCAGCGCGGCCAAGACCGCGCGCGCTCCCTCCAAGAAGACTTCGCCGGCGGGCGTCAGCGTCACGTTGCGGGTGGTTCGGTCGAACAGCTTGGCGCCGAGTTCGTCTTCGAGGTCTTTGATCTGGCGGCTCAGTGCCTGCTGCGCCAGGTACACGCGCGCCGCTGCCCGACTGAAGTGCAGTTCTTCAGCAGCCACCACGAAGTGGCGCAGCTTTCGCGTGTTGATGTCGATGGTGCTCGATCTTAGGACACCACGTGTTGGTCGAGGGTGGTTGAACCCGGCGGTTCAGCGAGGCTCGACGAAGGAGAGCCGAAGCTGGGACCGCCGCGTGGAAGCGACCCCTCCAGTGCACCCACCGACACCGCTTTCAAGTCGACCCCCGACCGGCCCAGTGTCCGCGCGCCGGTGATCAGGGCGTCGATGACGCGGGCCGCATCGAGGTAGCCGAGACCGTCCGGGGGGTGCACGTTGGACACGCAGTTGCGTTCGGCGTCGCTGCGTCCCGGCCGCGGCAGGTGCGTCAGGTACAGCCCGAGGCTGCTGGCCACCGACAGACCCGGCCGCTCGCCGATCAGCACCACAACGGTCTGGACGCCCATCGCCTGGCCGATGTGGTCGCCGAGCGCCACCCGGGCACCGGTCGCGATCACCGGCGCGGCGATCGTTCGGTGGGCACCCACCACATCGGCCAGCGCGCGCAGCAACGCAACACCGTGTTCGGTCAGCGCCCTCGGAGACAGCCCGTCGCACAGCACGAAACCCACCTCGGCCGCAGTGCAAGGAATCTCGCTCAGATCGTTCGGCAGGCGACCCAGGTCGGGGCGCCGTAGATACTCCTGACGACTGCTTGCCCGGCTGGTCACGGCGACGGGTTCACCGAGCCCCACTTCGGCCACCTGCTGCGCCAGGCAGCCGACGTCGAACGGTTGGCGCACCGCGTCGCGAGCCAGGGCATGGGCCGCCCGGAACTCCAGGACGCTGCGGGTGGGCTGGGCGTCGCCGGAGCGGCCGAGCCCGATCCGCGCCTGGGTGTGGCGGCGCAGGTCCTGCCAGACGGCGCTCATGCCGGTGCCGCCAGCGAACGCAACGGTGAGCGCTCCACCGCACTCGGAAGCACCCGACCGGACTCGTCGGCGATACCGATCCCCTGTAGCCATGCCTCGAACTCGGGAGCTGGACGCAGGCCCAGCACTCGGCGCGCGTAGAGCGCGTCGTGGAAGGACATGCTCTGGTAGCCCAGCATCACGTCGTCGGCTCCCGGGACGGTGATGACGAAATTGCAGCCGGCGACACCGAGCAGCGTGAGCAGGGTGTCCACGTCGTCTTGGTCGGCTTCGGCGTGATTGGTGTAGCAGACGTCGACGCCCATCGGCAGGCCGAGCAGCTTGCCGCAGAAGTGGTCTTCCAGCCCGGCCCGGGCGATCTGCTTGCCGTCGTAGAGGTATTCCGGCCCGATGAAACCGACGACCGTGTTGACCAGCAGCGGCGAGAACTCGCGGGCCACCGCGTAGGCCCGGACCTCCAGGGTCTGCTGATCGACAGGCCGGCCGTCGCTGCCCAGGTGCGCGTGCGCGCTCAGCGCCGAGCCCTGCCCGGTCTCGAAGTACATCACGTTGTCCCCGGCGGTCCCGCGCTGCAGTGAACGCCCGGCCTCGTGGGCGGTACGCAGCAGATCCAGGCTCACACCGAAGCTGCGGTTGGCCCCCTCGGTCCCGGCGATCGACTGGAACACCAGGTCGACCGGGACGCCCTGCTCGATCAGCTCGATGGTCGTGGTCACATGCGAGAGCACGCAGGACTGCGTCGGTATCTGGTAACGCAGCCGGATGTCGTCGAGCAGGTACAGCAGATCGGCGGTCGCCTGCGGTGAGTCGGTGGCCGGGTTGATGCCGATCACCGCGTCGCCGCATCCGTGCAGCAGCCCGTCGAGAGTGGCCGCGGCGACACCCCGCGGGTCGTCGGTCGGATGGTTGGGCTGCAGCCGGGTGGCCAGCCGGCCCGGCAGGCCCAGCGTGGTGCGGAACGCGCTGGTGACCGAGACCGATCGCGCGACCGCGATCAGGTCCTGGTTCCGCATGAGTTTGCTGACCGCGGCGACCATCTCGGGGGTCAGTCCGGGCCCGACTCGGCGCAGGGTGTCGGCCGCTGTCGGCGTCGCCGCCACTTCCAGCAGCCAGTCCCGCAGACCGCCGACGGTCAGATGCGACACCGCCCGGTAGCTCTCGCGGTCATGGCGATCGATGATCAGCCGGGTCACTTCGTCGGACTCGTAGGGCACCACCAGGTCGTGCAGGAAGGTGTCCAAGCCGACGTCGGCGAGCGCCCACTGCGCGGCGGCTCGCTCGGCGTCGCTGGCCGCGGCGCAGCCGGCCAGTTCGTCACCGGATCGGCGCGGGGTGGCCTTGGCCAGCAGATCGATCAGCCCGTCGAACTGGTAGGTGGTGCCGGCCAGCGTCTGCGTGTACGCGGTCACCGTAGGCCCCCTCAGCTGGATTCCCCTGATCGAGTCGACGGCGGCACGCAGCAGTGACCAGGAAATGTCGTGGTGCCGATATGAGTCGCGGCGAAGAAATGCTCCCGCGGCGACCAGTTTTGCATATCATCGGCGCGATCCCATAATTCTTCTATTTCGCCGGCCGGCACCGAAAAGCCTCAACTCGGTGGTACTGTCTCCGGCTTGTGGGAATTGCAGCAGCATCCGTCAATGACGATTTGGCCCTGGCGCTGGGTCTGGCGGACCTCGCCGACGCCATGACCATGGACCGATTCGGGGCACTGGACCTGCGGGTCGACACAAAACCGGACCTCACTCCGGTCACCGACGCCGATCGCGCGGTCGAAGTCGCGCTGCGCGACGCCCTGGCGAGGGACCGGCCCGATGACGACGTGCTGGGTGAGGAGTTCGGCGGCAGTGCAACCTTCAGCGGCCGCCAGTGGGTCATCGACCCGATCGACGGAACCAAGAACTTCGTGCGCGGGGTGCCGGTGTGGGCCACCCTGATCGCCCTGCTTGACGACGGCGTGCCGTGCGTCGGCGCCATCAGCGCTCCCGCGTTGGGCAGACGGTGGTGGGCGGCCCATGGTCTGGGCGCATTCGCCGTGTTCGGCGGGGCGGCGCCGCGACGGCTGTCGGTCTCGGCGGTGGCTGACCTGGGCTCTGCGAGCCTGTCGTTCGCGGGACTCAAGCAGTGGGCGCAGCTCGGACTGCGACAGCACTTCCTGGATCTGACCGACACCGTGTGGCGAACGCGCAGTTACGGCGACTTCTGGGCCTATTGCCTGCTCGCCGAGGGCGCACTCGACATCGTTGCCGAGCCCACGGTGTCGCTGTGGGATCTGGCCGCGCTCGACATCCTGGTGCGGGAGGCGGGCGGGACGTTCACGGGCCTCAACGGCGCTGCCGGCCCGCACGGCGGCAGCGCGGTGGCCACCAACACGGCGTTGCACCCGGCGGTGTTGGACAGCCTGGGCGTGGCATAGCGCCGCGCATTCACTCCCGAGCACCCGATTAACAACAAGAATTTGTCAATGCCGTAGGTTTTTGGTGTTGGAATTCTCATCCGCGATTTGACATTCTTGGCCCGCGGCCATTGAACAATAGCGTGACAATTCTTACTGCCCACCCGCAGCCGACATTCGGACGCGCAGGAGGTCGTGAATTCACCCATTCCGCTGTCGGGGCCTCGGAGGTCAGCCGGCACGATACCGACGGAGTGGGCGCGACGTGATGTGACACCACGTCGGTCGGCCATGGTTAGCTCTGCTATTGCGCGTGTGCACAACAACACGATGATCCCTCGGGGTTCCGACCCGGCGGGGTCTCAAGATGGAGGATCTGCTCTCACCATGTCCGATTTCCCCTATACGGACCGCTTCACCGTCAACCGGACGCTGCCCGAGCAAGGCCGGCCGCGCGACGAGGTGCTTGCGGAGCTGCGTGAGATGGCGCAGGCCGAGGACCCCACCTGGGAAACCGGCAAGGTGTCCGGGACCATGTACTGCGGCGACCATGAGCACTACCGCTTCCTCGATGAGGCGTTTGGACTGTTCGCCCACGTGAACGTGCTGCAGCGCGACATCTGCCCGTCGGCCACCAAGTTCGAGGGCGAAATCATCGCGATGGCGCTGGACCTGATGCACGCCGAGGCCATCACCGACGGGCAGCCGGTCGGAATGGTCACCACGGGTGGCACCGGCAGCATCATCCATGCACTGCTGGCCTACCGGGAGCACGCCGCCAAGCATCGGGGCATCACCCGGCCGAACTTCATCAAGCCCGAAACCGGCCACCCGGCCTTCGACAAGGGCTGTCACCTGTTCGGCATCGAGCTGCGCAAGGCGCCCGTCGACCCGCAGACCGCTCAGGTAGATGTCGAGTGGGTGGCGAACAACATCGACGAGAACACCATCGCGATCATGGGCTCGGCGTGCAATTACGGCTACGGCACCGTCGACCCGATCCCGGAGTTGGGACAGCTGGCTCAGGAGCGCGGGGTGGGGTTGCACGTCGATGCCTGCCTGGGCGGCTTCGTACTGCCGTTCGCGAATGAGTTGGGTTATGACATACCGCTTTTCGACTTCCGTGTTCCCGGTGTCACCAGCATCTCGGCAGATAACCACAAGTACGGCTACGCGCTCAAGGGCGCTTCGACACTGTTGTTCCGCGACAAGGCGTACCGCAACGCGCAGTACTTCTTCCTGCCGGATTGGACCGGCGGCAAGTACATGTCCCCGGGCATCGAAGGCTCCCGCTCAGGCGGGCTGATCGCCGCCGCGTGGGCGTCGATGGTCCAGCTGGGCCGCGAGGGATACCTGCGCTACGCCAAGGCGATCTTGGAGACGGCGTCGGCGATGCAGGACGCGGTGCGCAGCCACCCCGAACTGACGATCATCGGCTCGCCCACATTCTGTTTCGCCTTCCGCTCCGACGAGTTCGACATCTACCACGTGGCCGACGCCATGAAGCCCAAGGGCTGGCGGTTCAACGGCCAGCAGTACCCCAACGCCATCCACATGGCGGTGACCCGGCCGCAGACCCAGCCCGGTGTCGTGGAGGCATTCACCGCCGACCTCGACGACGCGATCGAGTACGCCAAGAAGAAGACCGCCGCCGGTGAGGCGCCGATCAGCGCCGCCGTCTACGGCGGCGTCCCCGGCGGGATGACCGAGGAGGCGGCTCAGTTCATCGAAGGGTTCATGGAGCACATCCTCGACACCCAGCAGTCCCTGCCGCCCCTATGAGCAGTGCGGAGCGCATCGATCGCGTCGTTCTGGCCGTCGACCTCGGCACCGGCGGCCCGAAAGTCGGGTTCGTGTCGTTGGACGGCACCGTGCTGTGGTCGGACCTCGTCGAGGTCTCGACCGAGTATGGGCCGGACGGGGCCGCCACCCAGGACGCCGGTCTGTGGTGGGAGATCATCCGCGACGCCACCAAGCGCGGGCTGGCCGAGAGCGGGGTGCGCGGCGAGCAGGTGGCCGGGGTGTCGATCACCGGGCAGTGGGCCAGCACCGTCCCGGTCGACGCCGAGGGACGTCCGGCGGGCCCATGCGTGATGTGGATGGACACCCGCGGTGCGCCTTACAGCCGCAAGGTATTCGGCGGTCGGGTGGCCGGCTATCGGCCACGGGTCCTGCTCAGTTGGCTTCGCCGCAACGGCGGCATCCCCTCGCCCAGCGGCGACGACCCGGTCGGGCACATGCTGCACCTGCAGCACGGCGACCCGATGGTCTTCGCGGCGACCCGCTGGCTGCTGGAGCCGGTCGACTACCTCGGCATGTGTTTCACCGGACGGGCGGCGGCATCGCGGGCTTCGATGATGGGCAGCTGGCTCACCAACAACCGCAACCTGGGCGTGCTCGACTACGACGACGTGCTGGTGCGGCTGTCCGGTGTCGACCGGGCGAAGCTGCCGCCGCTGGTGCCGACCGGTTCCATCATCGGTCCGGTGGCGCCGTCGGTTGCCGCCGAACTCGGCATATCGCCCACGGCCCAGGTGGTCACCGGCACCCCGGACCTGCACGCCGCGGCGGTGGGTTCCGGTGCGGTGCGCCAAGGTGAGCTGCACCTGACCATCTCCACCACGTCGTGGATCAGCTGCCCCGTGGCGTTCAAAAAGACCGATGCGTTCCACCAGCTGGCCACCGTTGCCGGCCTCGACCCGACGTCCTACCTGCTGGTGAACAACCAGGACACCGCTGGGCGGGCACTGCAGTGGTTGCGCGACAACGTGTTCGAGGATCTCGATTACGACGCCCTGACCGCGCTGGCGGCGGGTGCACCGGCCGGCTCGAACGGGCTGATCTTCACGCCCTGGCTCAAAGGCGAGCACTCCCCCGTCGACGACCGCCGTGCGCGCGGCGGTTTCCACAACCTGTCGCTGGCCACCACCCGCGCCGATCTGGTGCGCGCGGTGCTCGAAGGGGTCGCCTACAACAGCCGCTGGCTGCTCGAATGCGTGAATCGGTTCACCCCCACCGCCGTACCGATCCGGATCGTCGGCGGCGGGGCGCGCTCGGACCTGTGGTGCCAGATCATGGCCGATGTCACCGGCCGTACCTGCGAACGGGTGGCCGACCCGTTGAACGCACAGTTGCGGGGCGCGGCGCTGTTCGCCGGGATCGGGATCGGCGAGTTGGATCGCGACGAGCTACGCGATCTGATCCCGCTCGACGGCGTGTTCGAGCCCGTGGCCGCCAATCACGCGGTCTACGACCGGCTCTTCGCCGAGTTCCCCGGGCTCTACCGGGCGCAGAAAGGCATGTTCGGCCGCCTCAACGGCTGACCGACCCGTTATGCGGCTAGTGGGCCGCGAGGATCTGCATCAGCTGCGTCGCCGAGTCGTGCGACAGCACCCAGCGGCCTTGGTCGACGAGCTGCAGCGGGACCGTCTGCGGCGCAGGCATCTTGGGGCCGGAGATGGTGACGTTGGCCAGCCCCTGGCCCTCGCCCGTCTGGACGACGTTGATCACGTCGAAGTTGTAGGGCAGCTCACCGTCGCGGTAGTCCTTGCGCAGCTCGCTGTCGAGCTCGTGGCCCTCGTGCTGCGTGATACCGTTCTCGACCAGGTCAGCCTTCTCCTTGTAGCCGATGCCGGCGTCGCTGAGCCTGGTCAGCATGCCCGACACCTCACCGGTCGTGGGCAGCGGCACACCGGACGGAGCCGGCGGCGCCGGAGCGGGAGCCGGTGCCGGCGGAGCGGGCTCCAGCGGGATAGGCGCACCGGCGACGGCGGTCGCCGTCGGGTATGCAGTCACTACTCCGATTGCGGTGAGCGCCGCCACCCCTGCTGCGAACATTCTCACTGTGCAAACCCCCATCTCGGGCGGGCGGCACCCCTGCCGCGCCCGCGGACAAACCCGAAATTCCCATTCACTCCGACGACGGTGTCGGTCCTGCCAATCTACCCTCGCCGGCTGACCAGCGGCAGGCTCACGGTCGATAGATCTGCCAAGTCGATCCCGGGCCGGCCAGCGAGTCTGTGCCGCCGCCGTTGGTCGGCAGGCACGTGATCAACAGACCGTCGTCAGAGCGTGCCATGGTGTACCTGCGCACCCCGTCGCACGGCGTGCCGATCGTGTGCACCTCCGTCGGGTTGACCGACAGCACCCATACCCGGCCGTCACAGACCACCGATCCGTTGGCCGGGTCGCCACCGAGTTTGCCGAACTGGTTGCAGGCGGCCCCCAGCGTCGGGATCAGTGGCATCGCCTGCGGCGCCGTGGTCAACATTGCCGGCGTCGTGGTGACGGTCACAGTGACCGGTGGCGATACCGGACTGGGCGGCGGGGCAGCGGCCACGGACGGGAGCGCAGTGCTCGGCAGCGGCGGGGACGGAAGCGAAGTGACAGGGCTGGTCAGCGGTGCGGTCGCCAGCACGCGGGAATGCGACAACTGCACGCCCAGGTACACGATCGCACCGATCAGCAGCAGCGCCAAGACCGTCGGAATGACGGTTGCGGCCCGAACCACCCGATTCGGCGGCCGCCACGCCGACGCCCGGGCCGCCGCGGGCGCGGCGATCGTGGCGTCGTGGCCGCAAAACGCCCTAGCGAATTCGCCGCAGGACCCGAACCTCTCACGCGGATTCTTGGCCATCGCCTTGGCCAGCACCCCGTCGAGGCCGGCAAGCTCCGGACGCACCTCGCTCACGCGAGGTGGCGGCGCGGTGAGGTGCCGACCGATCACCACCGCAGGGTTGGAGTGGGCAAATGGCGGCGATCCGGTCAGCAGGTGAAATGCCGTGGCAGCCAGCGCGTACTGGTCGGCTCGCCCGTCGATCTCTGCGCCCATCAGCTGTTCGGGTGCAGCGTAGCTAACCGTGCCCACCGTCATGTTCGTCTCGGTCAGACCACTGACCTCATCAAGCCGGCGGGCGATACCGAAGTCGCCCAACAGGATTCGTCGATGATCCATCCCGGGACCAGCCAGCAGCACATTGGCGGGCTTGACGTCGCGGTGCAGCAGCCCCTTGGCATGTGAGTAGTCGAGCGCGTCGGCAACCGCGGTTACGATCTCCGCTACCTCCGGCAGGGACATCCCTGAGGGATAGCGATTCCGCAGCAGGCACGCCGTATCCGCTCCATCGACATAGTCCATCGCGATCCACAGCTGGTCGCGGTGTTCCCCGCGGTCGTGCACGCCGACGATGTGCGGGTGAAACAGCGTCGCGGCCAGGTCGGCCTCGCGGTGAAACCGCACCCGGAAGTCGACATCGGCCGACACGTCTGCGGGCAGCACCTTCAGCGCGTCGCGCCGCGGCAGCCGGGGGTGTTCGGCCAGGTAAACCTCGCCCATCCCGCCGGAGCCCAACAACCGCACCACGGTGTACTCCGCGAACACGTCACCCGCCGCCAACGACATGGGCGAATGGTAGCGGTCAGCACCGACAGGTACACCGCTCGCCGGCCTGGGTTATCCGAACTTCAGGCTCCTAGCCTTCGCCGGCCGCCATGGCATCACGAAGACTCTTGGGCCGCAGGTCGTTCCAGTGCTGCTCGACGTACTCCAAACATGCCGCCCGGGCGGCACCCTGTTCAGCTCCGTAGACCACTCGCCACCCAGCAGGAACGTTGGCGAACGTCGGCCAGAGGCTGTACTGCTCCTCGTCGTTGATCAGCACGTAGAAGCTGCCGTTTTCGTCGTCAAAGGGATTGGTGCTCATCGGATCTCCTCGGTGTCGGTGGCGCGGCAGAAAGGTGGGCGCCCAGCACCCGGTCGGACAGCAGTCCCAAGCAGCTCAGGTTGGGAAAACCGGGCCCCTGGGTGAGGCCGGCCAGGTTGGGCAGGAAGAGCTTCGGGGTGACATCGCTGACGGCCAGGTCGTGTCCGATGGCCTCGGCCAGCCGGTCGCCGGTAAGCGGCCCGCCCAGGCCCAGCTCGAGCAGGTCCAGGGTGTCCTGGCCGAACAGCGACACGAACCACAGCGGGTCGGCGCCGGAGCCGTCGATGACCAGGTCGAATCCGTGCACGGTCTCGAAGTTCTCACCGCCGCGGTTGGTGCTCAGCGTCAGTCGGATTCGGCTGTCGCGGGCGACCGCGTGCGCCACCCGGCCCCGCAGGTGGCGGATCCGGTCGTCGGCCAGCAGCGCGTCCTGCACCCGGGCCGAGAACACCCCGCGGTCGGTGCGGGCCAGCGCATCTCGCCGCTCGGCCAACGTCAGCGCGGTCCAGTCGATGGGATCGGAGAACAAGGTGTTTTCGAAGAAACCTTCCCCTCGGGTGAACAGCGTCACCTGCGGGGAGATCACGGTGATCGTCGAAACCCGGTGCCGGAAAAGCTCATTGAGCATCGATGCGGCGGTCTCACCGCCGCCGATAACTGCAACGCGCTCGGCGCTGATCCGGTCGGCCGCGGCCCGGTGCCAGAACTGTGCGATGGAGAGCACCAGCGGGTTGCCGGGCAGGATCGACTTCTCGGCCTGGCCGGGCCCGGTGATCATCACCGCGTCTGCGGCCACCGTAGTCTCCCGGGAGGCCTCCCTCGTGTGCAGCACCCACCCGGCGCCGTTCACCCCCAGCCGCTCCACCTCACCGGGGATCACGTTGAGCCGCACCGCGTCGGCCACCCAGCGCAGGTACTGGCTCCACCGCAGGTGGGTGGGGGCCGGCCGGCCCCGGTCCACCCATTCGGCGAACTGGCCGGTGGCGATCAGATAGGACTGCCAGCCATAGCGGGTCATGCGCTCGTCGAGTTCGGCATTGCGGCCGGCCACCAGTGCCGAGCGGTAGGGGAAGCCGACGTCCTTCTCCGGGCTGGTGCCCAGCCGGTGCGCGCCGTCGGTCCAGCCTCCGGAGGCACGCCAGTTGGCGGCGACCTCGGTGCGTTCGACGGCGACCACGTCCGGCGCGGCGACTCCCATGTCGCGCAGCACGGCGGCCTTCGCGGCCACCGCGACCGCCTTGGCCCCCGCGCCCACCACCGCAAGTGTGCTCATCGCAGTTCCTCCACCAGGTCGCCCAGGCTGTCGGTGAACAGCTCTTGCAGCTGCACGATCTCGGCGTCGCCGAGAATATCGGGCAGCGTGCGCCACTGGGTCATCAGCGCCTGCCCCGCCCCGAGGTCGGCCACCGCGGCGAAGATGCTCAGCTCGTGACGCACCGCCTGGTCGGGCTCGGGCACCGACGGCAGCGCGGCGATCAGGTCCGGTGCCACGTCCGGCCCGCCGCCTGCCCGGTCGACCCGGCCCAGGTAGTTCAGCAGCAGCTGCGGCCCCGGCTGGGCCGCCAGCCGGTCGGCGGTGTCGGCACGCAGGTAGGCCAGCAGCCCGTAGTCGATTCCGCCACCCGGGATGTCGGCGAGTGCGCGCGCCACCCCTGCCGGGTCGGCCTGGGCCACTCGCAGCGGATAGATCGCCGACAGCAGACCGGCGATGTCGGCGGTGTCGACACCGGTCACGATCTCCTCGGCACGCCCATGGGTCTCCAACGCCAGCAGCGGTGTCGCGCGGGTCTGCCCGCGGCGAGCCCGCCAAGCGGTGACCATCCGCGCGGTCGCCGCGACCAGCAGGTCATGCATCGGAACCGGCAAGGCCAACAGCGCAGCGGTCAGCGTCGGGTCGGCTACGGTCACCGACACCGTGAGATCACCGGCGCGATCGCGCTGCGGGTCGACTCGCCGAGCACCCAGATCCGGGTCGTCGCCGGCCAGCTGGGCGGCCCAGAAGTCCACCGTGTCCAGGCTCTGCGCACGCTCCTGCAACGCGGTCGCCCAGCGCCGGTAACCGCTGCGCTCCGGCAGCGGATCGGCCCCGGCCAGCGCGGCGTGCAGTTCACCGAGAATCACCTGCCACGACACCGGATCCAGTGCCAGTACGTGCCCGCACAGGATCAGCACCCCTGCGCCGTCGGGCACGCGCAGCCACACCGCCCGCAGCATGACTCCGTTCTCCGGATCCAGGCTCTCCAACAGTCGGGTGCCGTGCTCGGTGACCACCGAAAGGTCGGCCGCGGTGACCGTGACCTCGGTCAGGACGTCGACCGGCTGGGTCGGGAACAGCGTCAGCTCGGCCCGGTCAAGGCGGGCATGCAACAGCGGGTGCGCGGCGACAATCGCGGCCAATGCGGCCCGCAGCCGCTCACCGTCGATGTCGTCGGGCAGCCGGATCGCTTCGACCTGCCCCAGCCGGCGTGGGCTGCCGTATTGGTAGAGCCAGCGGCCGGCCGGCAGCAGCGGAACCGGCCCGTGGGCCGCAGCCGAGCCGTCGCGCTGCGCCGCTTCGTCGGCTTCGGCGACTTCTCGGTCCAAGGCGGCGGCAACATCGCGAATCGTGTTACAGCTCAAGACGGTCCGCGGACGCAACGGCAGGCCGCGCCGGCGGGCCGCCCGCACCATCGACAGCGCGACGATGCTGTCCAAGCCCAGCTCACGCAGATCGGTCTCGACACCGGGGGCCACACCGCCGAACACTTCGGCGAGCAGCTCCACCAAGACCTTCTCGGTGTCAGTGACCGCCTCGACTCCACCGCCGACGAAGGGACCGGCCAATGCCAGCAGCGCCTCGGCATCCAGTTTTCCGTTGGAGGTCAAGGGCATCGATTCCACCGCGGTGATGCGGGCCGGCATCAGATAGGACGGCAGTCGGGTGCCGAGCTCGGCGCGCACCCGGGTTGTGTCCACCTGCGCGCCGGTGACGAAGCCGGCCAGCTGGGTTCCGGCCGGCCCCTGCACGGGCAGTACCGCGGCCGCGGTCACCCCGGTCGCCGCGGCCAGTGCCGCCTCGACTTCGGCGATCTCGACCCGGTAGCCGCGCACCTTGACCTGGTCGTCGGCACGGCCGAGGTAGACCAGCCGGCCGTCGACCCGGCGCCGGACCAGGTCCCCGGTGCGATACATCCGACCGCCGGCACGAAACGGGTCGGCGACATAGCGGGCCGCGGTCGCCCCGGCGCGGCCCAGGTAGCCGCGGGTGACCTGCGCGCCGGCCAGGTACAGCTCGCCGGCCACCCCGTCGGGCACCTCGCGCAGCGCAGAATCCAGCACGTGGGCGCTCATGCCCCGCACCGCTTCCCCGATCACCGGAACATCGGTGTCGGCGACGTCGGCGACGACGGCTTCCACCGTGGTCTCGGTGGGCCCGTAACAGTTGTGGACTGCCGTCGAGGGCGCCGCACGCAGTCGCGCCCAGGTGTGCGGCGCGATCGCCTCGCCGCCGAGCGCCAGCACGGTGAGGCGGTGGTCGGAGCCGGCGTCAAGCAGCCCGGCGTCGAACAGTTGGGTGAACATCGACGGTGAGGTGTCGATCATGTCCAGCCGGTGGCGGCGGATGCCGTCGATGATCGCTTCGGCATCCCGCATCTCCTCGGCGGAGAACAGGTGCACACTCTGACCGCCCAGCAGGCCGACCAGCGGCTGCCAGCTCGCGTCGAAACTCAGCGACCAGGCGTGCGCGACGCGCAGTGCCCGGCCCAGGCGCGCGACCGCGGGTGCGTACATGCGTTGCTGGTGGTCGGCGAAGTACGACGCCAGCGCGCGGTGGGTGCCGACGACGCCCTTGGGTTCTCCGGTGGATCCGGAGGTGAAGATCACGTAGGCGGCCGAGTCGGGGTGGATCGCGGTCGGGGTCCGGCGCTGCACGGCATCGTCGGAACGCAGCTCGGTTAGTAGTTCGACCGTCAGTGCCAGCTTCGGATCGGATTGGCGCAGAATCGATTCGATGCGCGTTTCGGGCAGGCTGATGTCCACGGGCACGTAGGCCGCCCCGGCCTGCAGCACTGCCAGGATCGCGATGACGGAATCCAGCGAGCGGGGCAGCGCGATCGCGACCCGGTCTTCGGGACCGATCCCGCGCCCGGCCAATGCCCGCGCCAGCCCAGCGGATTCGGCCGCCAGCTCGGCGTAGGTCAGGCTGCGGTTTTCACCGGTGAGCGCCGGACTGTCGGGGTGCGCCGCGGCGGCCGCCGCGAACAGGGCGGGCACCGATGTGGCCGGGTTAGTGCGGCGGTCCACCGGATCGGTGATGCGGGCCCGCTCGGCGGGCAGCAGCACGTCCAGGTCGGCGATGCGGGGCCGCGCCGGGTCGGGAAGCTGGCGCAGCACCTGCAGCAGGCGCCGTCCCAGATCCGGAATCTTCAATTCCCCCAGCGCATCCGGAATGGCCTCGAGCAGCACGGTGAGCCGGCCGTCGCGGGGCGGGTAGCTGACCAGGGTCAGCGGGTAGTGCGTGAGGCTTTCCACCGTGACCGGGATGAAGCGCACGCCGTCGGGCGTGGTGACCCCGGCCGACGCTGAGCCGATCGGTGCGTTCTCGAACACCAGCAGGGTGTCGAACACCGCATTACCGCTGGCCCGCTGCACCGTCGACAGGCTCAAGTACCCCAGGTCGCGCATGGCGGCGGTATCGCGTTGCAGCGCTTGGCAGGTGGCGACCACCTCGGCGCGCGGCGGTGTCGACGCGGCCACCGGGACAGTGTTGATGAACAGGCCGACCATGGTCTCGACGCCGGTGAGCTGTTGCGGGCGGCCCGACACCACGGCGCCGAACGCCACGTCGGTCCGGTCGGTGAGTCGACCGAGCAGCACCGCCCAGGCGAACTGCAGCACCGTGTTCAGCGTCAGCCCGTGCCGGCGTGCCCACTCGGTGAGACGCTCGGTGGCCGCGGTGTCCAGCGCGAACTCGTGGGTCTGCGGGACGGCGCTGCCCACCGCGGCTCGCTCGCCGGCCAGGATCGTCGGGGCGCTCAGCGGCGCCAGATAGTCGCGCCACCGCTGCGTCGCGGCGTCGGTGTCTTGACTTGTCAGCCAGCCGATGTAGTCGCGGTAAGGGCGTGGCGGGGGCAGCGGGTCGACACCGCCGGCGCGGTAGATCGCCACCATTTCGTCGAAGAACACCGCCATCGACCACCCGTCGAGCAGCAGGTGGTGCACGGTGAGAATCAGCCGGTACCGCTCGGGGGCGGACTGGATCAGCACGAAGCGCAGCAGCGGCCCGCGGGCCAAATCGAAGTTCGTGGTGCGTTCGATGCGCGCGATCTCATCGAATTCACTTGGCGCAGATTCGATCTCCCGCCACGGCAGAACCGCTGTCGCCGGTATGATCTGCACCGGGTGCGGCAGGTCGACGTCCCAGAACGACGCCCGCAGGTTGGCGTGCCGGGCCAGCATCACCTCGGCACTGCGGCGCAGCAACGCGGCGTCGACGGCGCCGACGATATCGATGACGAACTGCACGGTGTAGATGTCGACACCGTCGACCGCACCCCCGTCATCGGTGGCAAGCTTGGCCAGCGAGAACAATCCCTGCTGCAGCGGGGAGAGCGCCAGCACGTCCTCGACCGCCGGGGCAACCCGCTGGGAGACATCGGTCACGGCGAATCACCCCATGCCGCGGTCAGATCCGCCAGCGCGTCGCTGCTCAGACCCGAGACACTCATCGGCTCGAACGCCGTGTCGGCGGCTTCCGGGGTGCCACCGGCCGCAGCCGCAGCGTCGACAGCGGCGGCCAGTTCGGCGAACGTCGGGTGCTCGAAGATCATCCGCGGGTCGACGTCCAGCCCCGCCGCACGCGCCCGCGCGGCCAGCTGCACCGACAGGATGCTGTCGCCGCCGAGTTCGAAGAAGCCGTCACTGCGCCCGATCGCCGCAACACCCAACAACTCGGCGCAGATTCCGACCAGCGTCTGTTCGGTGGCGGTGACCGGCGGATCCGACTCCCCGCGGGTGGCCACCGCCGGCTGCGGCAGCGCGGGCCGGTTCAGCTTCCCGGAGTCCGTCAGCGGCATGGCGTCGAGCACCGTCAACGAGGACGGGACCATGTAGCCGGGCAGCGTCGCGGCCACGGCCGCACGCACCGACGCGATGAACTCCGCCGCGTCGGTGACCGGTGCGGCGGGTACCAGGTAGCCGGCCAGCGTGGTGCCGCCGCGCTGCTCCCAGGTGCGGGCAGCGGCCGACGCCACTCCGGGTGCGCCGCGCAGTGCGGCCTCCACCTCGGCCAACTCCACCCGGAAGCCCCGCACCTTGACCTGGTGGTCAGTGCGGCCAACGAATTCCAACACGCCGTCGACGGTCCACCGGGCCCGGTCGCCACTGCGGTAGAGCCGGTCGCCGGGCGTCTGCGAGAACGGGTTGGCGACGAAGCGGGTCGAGGTCAGCCCGGGCCGCTTCCAGTAGCCGCGGACGATCTGCGGGCCCGCGTAGTAGACCTCGCCGACCACCCCGGGCGGCACCGGCTGCAGCGCGTCGTCGAGCACATAGGCCTGCGACCCGGGTGTGGGCCGGCCCAGTTTCGGTGTGGGCGGCTCCAGTTCACCGCGCACCACCGCGCCGGAGGTTTCGGTGGCACCGAAGTTGTTGAGCAGCTGAGCGTTCGGGTCGAGTGCCCCGCCGAGCCGGGCCAGCAGGTCCGCCGACACCGGCTCGCCGCTGCACACCAGACGGCGCAGCCCGCGCAACGTGTCGCCGGATTCATGCGGCGGTCCCAGCTTCGCCTCTCCTCCGTCGAGCCTCGCTGAACCACCGTCGGAGTCGGCCAGCACGGAGATCAGGCTGGCCACCGCCGTCACCTGAGCCACCCGCTCGTCCACGATCAGCCGTGCCAGTGCCTCGGGGTTACGGAACTCGTTGTCGTCGGCCAGAATCAGCGTCGCCCCGGCGGCCAGCCCGGCCAGCATCTCCATGCCACCCTCCAGGAACGTCATCGACGACTGGGCCAGCCGGATGTCCTCACCGGCCACCGGGTAGTGGGCGAGCTGCCAGTTCAGCCGGGCACTCATCGACCGGTGGGTGCCCAGCACACCCTTCGGCACGCCGGTGGAACCGGAGGTGAACACCAGATACATCGGGTCGTCGGGGTGCGGCACCGGAAGATCCACGCCGGCAGCGTCTTTGGTCAGCTCCACCTGCACATCGGCATCGTCCAGGCACAGCAGCGTCACACCGTCGCTTGCCGGAATCGCGTCCCGGGTGGCGCTGCTGACCAGGATCACCTTCGGCGCCGCATCGTTCAAGAAGACGTCGTCGATCATGAACTCGAGGCGCTGGCGCGGATAGCTCGGGTCCAGCGGGAAGTAGCCGGCGCCGGCCTTCATGATGCCGACCAGCGCCACCGGCAGATCCAGGTCGCGGCGCACCGACAGGCCCACCAGGGTTCCGGGCTCCACGCCGGCGGCGATCAGCAGCTCGGCAAGCCGGTCGGAGCGGGAATGCAGCTGCGGGTAGGCGAGCTCGGCTCCGGCGCAGCGCACCGCGACGCCGTCGAAGCTGCGGCTGGGCGCCAGCACGTCGGCGATAGTGCGCGGGTCACCCGCGGGAGCCTCGGCACCGCGGCTCCACTGGTGCAGGATGCGGTCACGCTGCTCGTCGTCGACCAGGCTGATGTCGCGCAGCGCCCGTCCCGGATCACCTGCCATGGTGGCCAGCACCCGGCCCAGCCAATCGGCCAGCCGCTGCACGGTGGCGCGCTCGTAGAGGTCGGTGCGGTAGATCAGATGTCCGTCATAGCCGTCACCGTCGGCGTCCACGGTGGTGAACAGGTTCACCGAGAGGTCGGCGTGCGCGATGTCGAATGTGGGCATCACGGTGCGGAAGACCAAGTCGCCGTCCGGACCGGTGTCGATGACGTGGGTGACATCGGCGGCCTCGCGGACGTGGACCACCACCTGGAACAGCGGGTTGCGCGACAGCGTCCGGACCGGGTTGAGCGCCTCCACCAGCCGGTCGAAGGGCAGGTCGGCATGCGCATAGGCGCCCAGTGCCGCTTCCCGCGCCCGGGTCACCACCTCACGCAGGGTCGGGTTGCCGGACAACCGGTTTCGCAGCACCACGATGTTGACGAAGAACCCGACCAGGTTGTCCAGGGCGTTGTCGGTGCGTCCGGCGATCGGGACCCCGAGCGGGATGTCGTCGCCGCTGCCGGCCAGGTGCAGCAGCACCGCGACCGCGGCCTGCACCACCATGAACTCGGTGGCGCCGGTCTCACGGGCCAGCGCCGCCAGCCCGGCCCGCACCTGCGGGGGGACGGTGAATGCCACCGAGTCGCCGGAGCCGTTCGCGGTGGCGGGGCGGGGGAAGTCCGGCCGCGGCCCGGTGTCGTCGGCCAGGCCGGCAAGTTGTTCGATCCAGTAGCGGCGCTGCGCCTCGATCAACCCGGACTCGTCACGCAGCAGTTCGCCCTGCCAGTGCGCGAAGTCGGCGTACTGCAACGCCGGCGGCTCCCATGCCGGCGCGGAGCCGGCGGCCCGAGACCGGTAGGCGATCAGCAGGTCGGTGAAGAGCACCTCGACCGACCAGTGGTCGGCGGCGATGTGATGCACCACCAGGGACAGCACCCGTTCGTCGCCGGGCAGGTGCAGCAGTGCCGCGCGGATCGGCCAATCCCGTTCCAGGTCGAACGCGATCGCGCGCTGCTCATCGAGTCGGGCCTTGGTCCACGCCGTGACGGCGCCCGGATCGGTTTCCGGACACTGCAGTTCGGTTACCTGCACCGGCGCGGGCGCGTTGATGACCTGGTGGGGCAGCCCGTCGATCTCGGTGAACGTGGTGCGCAGGCTGTCGTGTCGGGCCACCACGTCACTGATCGCGGCGGTCAGGGCAGCGGTGTCGCAGGGGCCGGTGAGCCGGGCCGACAGCGGAATGTTGTCACCGGTGGCGCCGGGGTCGAGCCGGTAGGCGAACCAGGTACGCAGCTGGGATGCCGACACCGGTAGATTCCCGGACCGCGGCACCGCGACGAGCGCCGGCCGCCCCAGCCCCGCCTCGTCGCCTTGTGCGGCAGGTGCGGTGTCTATCGCGGCGGCCAGCCGGGCTACCGTGCTGGCCTCGAAGATCTCCCGGATACCGATCTCCACCCCGCAGCGGGCGCGGATCGCCGCCACCAGTTTGGTGGCCAGCAGCGAGTGACCGCCGAGGTCGAAGAACGAGTCGTCAGCACCCACCTTGTCGCGGGAGAGCAGTTGGGCGAACAGTTGCGCCACCAGGTGTTCGGTGTCGGTCTGCGGCTCCCGGTAGGGCGTGCTCTCGATAGGCTGCGGGTCGGGCAGCGCAGCGCGATCGATCTTGCCGTGCGCGGTGATCGGAATGTCATCGACCACCACGTAGGCCGCCGGCGCCATGTATTCCGGGAGCGCGGCGGCCACCCGGGCCCGGATCCGCGGGATGTCCACGGTCTCTTCAGCAGCCCCTTGCTCGGCGGGCGTCAGGTAGGCGACCAGGCTGCGGCCCAGCGCGGGCAGATCGGAGACCACCACCACGCACTGTCCTACGCTGGGGTCCACCGAGATGGCCGAGGCCACCTCGCCGAGTTCGATCCGGAAGCCGCGGACCTTGACCTGATCGTCGGCGCGGCCGATGAATTCCAGGTCACCGGCGGCATTGCGGCGGGCCAGATCACCGGTGCGGTACAGCCGCTGGCCCGGCGTCCAAGGGTCGGCGACGAAGCGCTCGGCGGTCAGGCCGGGGCGGTCGAAGTAGCCGCGCGCCACATGCGTTCCGCCGATGTAGATCTCGCCGATCACCCCGACCGGCACCGGCGCCAAGGCGTCGTCGAGCAGCCACATGGTGGTGTTGATGTTGGGGCTGCCGATCGGCACGATCCGGTTGCCCTGGGGGCCTTCCACCTTGTATCGGCTGGAGTTGACCACCGTCTCGGTGGGGCCGTAGAAGTTGTGCAGCAGGGCATCGAAGGTGGCGTGGAACTTGTCCGCCAGCTCGCCGGGCAGCGGTTCGCCGCCGATCGGGATGCGCCGCAGGGTGCGCCACTGGTTCACCCCGGGCAGCGACAGGAACAGCCCCAGCAACGACGGCACGAAGTGCATGGCGGTGACGCCTTCACGCTGCAGCAGGTCGGTCAGGTAGCCGATGTCGCGCAGTCCGTCCGGGCGCGGAATCACCAGCCGCGCACCGTTTCCCAGGGTTCCGAACAGTTCGCCGATCGACACGTCGAAGCTGGGCGAAGCGACCTGCAGCAGTACGTCGGTGTCGTCGATGCCGTACTCGTCGCCGAACCAGAGCAGGTACTCGGTGATCGGGGCGTGGGATACCTCGACGCCCTTGGGCAGCCCCGTCGAACCCGAGGTGTAGATGAGGTAGGCGAGATTCTCCGGTCGCAGCGGCCGCACCCGGTCGGCGTCGGTCGGGTCGGTGTCGGGACGGCCGGCCAGCTCGTCGACGGTCAGCGGCTCACGCAGCACTATCGACGGCCGGGCGTCGCCGAGGATGAATTCGATACGGTCCGGCGGGTATTCGGGGTCGACGGGAACGTAGGCGGCGCCGGCTTTGGCGATGCCCAGGGCGGTGACCACCAAGTCCGTCGAGCGGCCGAACAGCACCGCGACCTTGTCCTCGGTGCCGATGCCGGCGGCGATCAGGTGGTGTGCGATTCGGTTGGCGCGTGCGTTGATCTCCGCGTAGCTGTACTTGCCGTGGTCGTCGACGACGGCGATGGCGTTCGGGGTGGCCGCAGCCCGGTCGGCCACCAGCGAGCCCAGGGTGGCCGGCGCCTCGGGGGGCGGGGCGAAGTGGGGTCCGCGGGAAATGGCGTCCAGCCAGGTCCGGTCGTCGTCGCCGAGGATGTCCAGCTCGCCGATGGTCGTCTCAGGCTGGGCGACCGCGGCGGACAGCAACTGCACCAGGTGGCGCAGCAACTGCTCGACCAATGCCTCGTCGAGCACGTCGTGCAGGTACTCGGCCTCGATCAGCGCGCCGCCATCGTGTGAGCCGCCGGCCTCCACCATGATTCCCAGCGGCAGCTGGGCGATCTTGCCGCGGTAATCGGCTCGGGTGCAGGTGATCCCGTCCGGCTGGAAGCCGCCCCCGTGTGTCGACCGGAAACCGAAGCTGAGCCGGGTGAGTCGTTCCACTCCCCCGTGCCGGCGATCCGGGTTGAGTTCACGCACCACCCGGTCGAGGTTGATGCCCTGGTGGCCGAACGCCCCCAGTGCGGCGTCGCGGGTTTGCGCCAGCAGTTCGTTGAACCGGGCAGCAGCGTCGACCTTCGCGCGCAGCACCACGGTGTTGCCGAAGTAGCCGATGGCGCCTTCGGTACCGGCGGTGCGGTTGAGCACCGGTGAGGCGATGAGGAAGTCGTCGGTGGCGGTGTAGCGGTAGATCAGCGCCGACAACGCCGCGGCGATCACCATGTAGGGCGTAGCGCCGCTGCTGCGTGCCAGCTCGGCGAT
Organism: Mycolicibacter heraklionensis; assembly: GCF_019645815.1. Classification (NCBI taxonomy): domain Bacteria; kingdom Bacillati; phylum Actinomycetota; class Actinomycetes; order Mycobacteriales; family Mycobacteriaceae; genus Mycobacterium; species Mycobacterium heraklionense. The sequence continues at coordinate 1,799,796 of NZ_CP080997.1, read as the reverse complement.
GCCGGCCATCAACTCGGCCGGCAAGGTGCGGGTGCACAATCCGGCGCGCAGGGTGCGAGGTACCGCCGAGCCGTGCGGGCCGGGCAGCTCGAGCGGGTCCGGCGGCTCGGCCAACAGCGTGCGCCAGTAATCCAGCTCCGCCGCGTGGTCGGAGTTCGCCGGTGCGACGGGGTGCGGGGCGGGCGGGCGGGTGGCGAACTGCTCTGGGTCGTCATAGGCGGCGGTGAGGTCGGCGAAGAAGACCGCCCAGGAGTCGTCGTCCCAGGCGATGTGGTGGGCCACCAGCAGCAGAATGTGTTCGTCGGGCGCCACCCGGATCAGGGTGAGCCGAAGCGGCGCATCGGATTCCAGCCGGAACGGGGTGCCGAATTCTCGCTGGGCCAGCACTTCCAGCCGCAGTGCGCGGGCCTGTTCGGCGAGGTCGGACAGGTCGTGTGCGGCAAAGCCCGGCGTGACCTCAGCGATAACCGGGTGGGGTTCGCCCGCGTCGTCGATGGAATAGACGGTGCGCAGCACGGGGTGGCGTGCGGCCACTGCGGCCAACGCGGCCTGCAGCCGGGCGCCGTCCAGCGGACCGGTGAGACGGTAGGAGACCGAGATGTTGGCCAGGGCGCCGTCCGGGTCGAGCGCCTGCACGAACCACATGCGTCGCTGTCCGTCGCTCATGGTCAGCGGCCCAGACCCGTTGGCCGGCCCGGAAGCCGGCTCGTCAGAGGACGAAGCAGCGGACAGTCCGCGTTCGGCGAGTCGGCGGCGCAGCAGTTCCAGCCGCAGCTCGTTCGCGTCGGTCGCCTGGTCGACGGCGTCAGTCATGGGTGAATACAGTCCTTTCCGTCGCCGCGGCCGGCGCTGCGTCATCGCTCAGCGCCGCCGTCAGCTGGGCTCCGGTCATTCCGGCCAGCAGCGGGCCGAGCGCCACGCGCAGGCCGGTGGCCCGCCCCAAGCGCTTGCGCAAGTCCAGTGCGAGAAGGGAATCCAGGCCGAGGTCGACCAGGGCCCGGTGCATGTCGATGTCGTCGGGACCTTCCAGGCCGAGCACCGTCACCAGTTCGGCGGCCACCACCTCACCGATCGGGCGATCCGCCTCGGCGTCAGCCGTTGCTGCGGTCAGTGATTCGTCGAACGGCGAAGGCACGCCCTGGCTGTCGAAGAACACCGCCAGCCGATCGAAATCGGCGGCCAGGATCGCCGGGTCGTCTGGCGCGGCAAGGAATCCGGCGATGATCGCGGCCTCCGGGGTCATCGGCGTGAGGCCGGTGCGGGCGATCCGGTCCTTCTCCTCGCCGCTGACGACGGCCACGCTGCGCCACAGTCCCCAGCGGATGGAGGTGGCGTTTCGGCCCTGCGCCCGCAGCTGTCCCACCAGCGTGTCGGCCATCCGGTTGGCCGCCGCGTAGAGTCCGTGTCCCGACCCGCCCCACAGCGCCAGCACCGAGGAGCACACCAGCACCCGAGCGTCGGCGGCCAGCGGCCAGAGCCGTGCCAGGTTGTCCAGTCCGATCACCTTGGCGCCGAAGGCGTCCCGGACCGCCTCGGCGGTCACCTTCGACGTAGCCACGGCTTCTGCCGACGCGGTATGCACCAGCAGCCCGGCCGGTACGGGTCGGTGTTCCGCGATGACCGCCGCGACTGCGGCGTCATCGGTGATGTCGCAGCGGATCGCGGTGATGCGCGCCCCGGTACGCGCGCGCAGCGCATCCAACTGGGGCGCATTCGCATCGCCGGCCCCGCTCCGGCTGAGCAGGACGATGTCGCGCGCGCCGTGTTCGGCGCAGAACGCCGCATACGCCATGCCGATGGCTCCGGTACCGCCGCTGATCACCACGGTCTCCGGGACCGCGGGCACCGTTGCGGCAGCAGTGGACTCGACGGACTCGACGAACCGGCGGGTCGCAAGGCGCCCGGCACGCACCGCGACCTCGGTGTCGGTCAGCCAGAGTGCGGCACCGGCGGCTCGCAGGTCTGCGACGGTGGGCTGCACCGGCAGGTCCAGGTGCGCGAACGTGTGGTCGGGGTAGTCGAATCCGGTGCTGCGATGCAGCGCGGCCAAGGCGGCGGCGCCGGGACGCGGTGGCGGATCACCGTCGAGTTGCTCGGCGCCGCGGGTCAGCAGCCAGACCCGGCGGCAGTGCTGCCCCGGCTGAACAACGGTCTGGCCGGTCGCGTGTGCGGCGAACTCGGTTGTTGCTGTGGCGATATCGGCCGCGTCGGCAAGCGGAGCGATCACAAGCAGGAATTCGGCGTCGGCCGGGTTCACCACCTCGACGTCCAGCTCCGCCGCCAATTGCGCCGTCAGCTCAGGCGATTGGCCGGCGTAGTCGACGACGGCCACCCGCGCGGGCCGCTGCTCCGGCTCGGCGACCGGCCGCCAGCTCTCGGTCATGACGACCGGCATCCGATGGCGCGGCGCGGACGTCTCCGCGCCGGCCCACAACCGGTTGGTGTGCATCGGTGCATGCGGGAAATGCCGCAGCAGCGCAGGAGCGTCCGGTGGGGTGAAGTCACGCCAGCGATAGCCGGGGTCGGCGATCGCCGCGGCGGCGATGTTCGCTGCCAGCGCCTCACCGGCGGGCCGGTCACGGTCGGTGCTGCCCAACACCTGGGCGGCCCCGACCGAGTCGCCCAGCGCGACGAGCAGGGTCGGGTGCGGCGACATCTCGATGAACGTCGTAACCCCGCGCGCCACCGCGGCAGCGGCGGCCAAGTCGAATCGGACCTGCCGGCGCAGATTGTCGAACCAGTACTGTCGGAACGCTGTGGCAGGCGGGATCGGACCGCCGTACACCGACCCGATGAATTCCACCGGGGCGCTGTGGAATTGCGCGTCGGGAAGCTGCCCGGTCAGCTGGTCACGCAACGGCTCCAGGGCGCTGGTGTGCGCGGGGTAGCGCACCGGCAGCTCGCGGGCGAAAACGCCGCGCTGGCCGGCGCACTCCAGAATCTGCTGTATCGCCGGCCACTCGCCGGAGACGACCACCGATTCGGGGCCGTTGACCACCGACAGCTCCAGCCAGCCGGGGATTGCGGCGATGATGTCGGCCGCGGCGTCGGCGTTCAGGGCGATCATCGCCATGCCGAACCGGACCGGCGCGTTGGCGGCCAGCTGGTCGGTCAGCTGCGCACGTGCGGCCACCACCGCCACCGCGGCGTCCAAATCCACCACGCCGGCGGTGTAGGCAGCGGCCAGCTCCCCCAGGCTGTGGCCGACGGTGATGTCGGGCAGCACGCCGAAATGTCGCCAGGTGGCTGCCAGGGCCGCGGCGTGGGTGAACTGGGCGGCCTGCACCACCACGGGGTCGGTGCGGCGGTCCCAGCTTCGCTGAACCACCGGGTCAGTGTCATCGGCGCCGCGCAGGTAGCTCAGCGGCGAGGCGTGACCGGCACGCAGGAAGGCGTCATGACAGCGGTCCGCCTCGGCGCGGTAGGCCGCAAGCTCGAGCAGCTCGGCGCCCATGCCGGGCCACTGGTTCCCCTGGCCCGGGAACACGAAGGCGGTGCGAGCGGCCTCGGGTTGATGCGACCGAGCCACCAAGGGGTGTTCGACGCCGCGGTAGACGGCGTCGAGGCCGCCGATGAGCTCGGCGGCGTCGCGAGCCCGGATCACCGCGCGGTAGCGGCGCATCGAGCGGGTGGCCCGCAGGGTCTGGGCGACCGCCGAGACCCCGGCGGGGTGCGTGTGCAGGTAGCGCGCCAGCGCGCCCGCCTCGGCGGCCACCAGGTCGCGGGCGTGTGCCGAGATCAGCACGGGGATCCGGCCGTCGGGCAGGGTCATCGGGTGGCTGTTCAGCACGACGCGACCTCGGAAGCGTCGTCCACCCCGACGATCACATGCGCGTTGGTGCCGCTCATTCCGAACGCCGACACCGAGCCGATCCGACGGCCGTCGCTCGCCGGCCAGGCGGTGATGGTTTCGGCCAGCGTGATTCCGTGACCGTCCCAGTCGATGCCGTCATGCCAGCCGTCTCGAACATGCAACGTGGCCGGGATCGTCTGGTGCTCAGCGGCCAGGAGCAGCTTGGTCAGCCCGAGCGCGCCCGCCGCGGCCTGGGTATGACCGATGTTGGATTTCACCGAGCCGAGCCGCGGGCCGGCGCCGCCAGCCGTGTCGGTGCCGTAGACGCTGATCAGCGAGCGCAGCTCCACGGGATCTCCGACCCGGGTCCCGGTTCCGTGGCCCTCGATCATCCCGACCTGGCTGGGGTGCACGCCGGCGTCGGCCAGGGCGTGCCGGAACAGTCGCTGCTGGGCCTGTTCACTGGGGGTGAGCAGGCCGGTGGTGTGACCGTCCTGGTTGAGCCGGCTGGCCATGATCTCGCCGTAGATGTGGCGGCGCTCGCGCAGCGCGGCCGACTTCCGTTGCAGCACAAAGATTCCAGCACCTTCGGCCCACACCGTTCCGGTGGCGGCGGCACTGTAGGGCCGGCAATGGCCGTCGTCGGAGAGCGCGTGCTGCTTGGAGAACTCGACGAAGAAGCCGGGCGAGCCCATTACGCACACCCCGCCGGCCAGCGCCATGTCGGTGTCCCCGGTCTGGATCGCCTGCACCGCGAAGTGCAACGCGGACAGCGCCGACGAACAGGAGGTGTCGACCGTGATCGCCGGGCCGGCCAGGCCAAGGGTGTAGGCGATCCGGCCGGAGATCACCGACAGTGCGGTGCCGGGCAGCAGGTGACCGCTGTGCGCGCCGAACTGCGCCATGTCCGGGCCGTAGCCGGTGACCGATGCGCCGAGGTACACGCCGACGTCGTGGCCGGTGAGCTCGTCGGGGTTGATGCCGGCGTCTTCGAGGGCGCGCCAGGCCACCCGTAGCGCCACCCGCTGCTGCGGGTCCATCGCGATGGCTTCGCGCGGTGCAATACCGAAGAACCCGGGGTCGAATTCGGCGGCGCCGGACAGGAATCCGCCTGCGTTGCAGATGGGTTTGAAGCCGTCGCGGTGCGATCCCTCGATGAGTTCACGCACCGCCCAGTCCCGGTCTTCGGGGATGGTGCTCAGCGCCTCGCGGCCGTCGGCCAGCAGTGACCAGTACTGCTCGGCGGTGTCGATCCCACCGGGCGCCTCGACGCCGAGGCCGGTGATGACGACCGGGTCCTCGCGCCGATCATTCATCGGCGATGATCCGCTTCGCCAAGGTCTCGATGTGCTCGTAGTGGTAGAAGTGCCCACCGTCGTACAGCGACATCGACCAGTCACCGGTGGTGTGGTCGGCCCAGCGTTCCAGCAGGTCGGCGCCGACCCGGTCGTCGGAGCGACCGCCCAGCACGCTGATGTCGGCACGAATGGTGGCATCGGGTGCGCACTGGTAACGGTTGAACGCCAGGTAATCCGCGCGCACCGGGGTCAGCAGCAGGGTGAGGAATTCCTCGTCGGCCAATATCCGCGGATCGGTGCCGCCGAGCTGGGCGAGTTCGGCGCGCAGGTCGGCGTCCCCGGTGGGCACTTTGCGCAGCCCGGCCACCAGGCCCGGCGCAGGCGCGGCCGAGGCCCACAGGCGCTGGATCTCGATGCCGCGCTCTTCCGCGATCCGCGCGAACTCGAACGCGACCAGCGAGCCCATGCTGTGCCCGAACAGGCGTAGCGGCCCGAGCTGGTGCCAGGGCGCGGCGTCGAACAGGCTGCGGGCCAACTCCGGCAGGGTTTCGGCGGCCGGCTCGCGAAAACGGTCGGCACGCTGCGGATACTGCATGACGTAGGTGTCGGCACCGGTGGCCAGGGCCAGTGCCAGCGGGCGATAGTTGACCGCCGTTCCGCCGGCGTGCGGGAACACCAGAGTCGGGGCGCCGGGCCCGGGAAAGCGCCCGATCCAGGGTGGGAACTGCGCGACGGCCGAGGTGTCGTCGACGGCCATCCGATCCCCTCCCGATCCCCTCGCAAGTGTTAGTAAAGGCTGCCCTAATTTCCCTGCGTTAGGTTACCCCTATAGGGGGCGGGCCGGAAATCCGGGAGCTTGTGGGCCGGGCCGTTTCCTCGCACTGAATACACGTTCGGCGAAGGCGGGGCCTCGCCGTGGGCCACACTCCCCTGATGGACGTCCGCACCACGATAGATACCTACCTGCGGGCCTGGACGCACCAGGACGCCGAACTCATCACCACGATCTTCACCGACGACGCCACCTACCACGAGCGGGTGCTGGGCGAACCGATCCGCGCCCGCGCCGGGATCCGCGACTATTGGCAGAGCAAGGTCGTCCAGGGACAGGCCAACATCGATGCCCGACTGCTCAACCTCTACACCGCCACCGACGGCACCACGGTGATCGCCGAGTGGGAGGCGACATTCGACGACCGCGTCCAGAACGTGCGAAAACGGATGCGCGAAGTCGCCATTCTGGAATTCGCCGGTGAGCGGATCGCCAGCCTGCGCGAGTACTGGGCCTCGGAGGTAGTCGGATAACGCGGGTTGCCGCCCAGCGTCAGAGCTGGCCGGCTACGAACGCCGCCGCCTGACCGGGCATCGGCGACTGCGCATAGGACAGGTGCGGCGCGGAGAACATCTCGTCGTGCGAAGGCAGCGCCAGGGCGCCCGGAGTGCAGATCGGATCGCCGTCGGCACACAGGTCGATGGCCTTGGCCCCGTACCAGGGGCTGATCTCGCTGATCGGTCCGCCCAGGTACCGGTCGGTGGGATTCCCGAAGACCGCGACCGCAGCCACGTGTGCGGCCTCCTCCTCCGACAGGGTCGCGGCGTTGAAGCCCGCCACCGATGCCCGCGCGATGGTGATCAGGTCGATGACCATCGCGCCTTGCGAATATCCGCCGAGCACCAGCTTGGTGTTGGGGCAGCTCGCGACCATGGATTGCACGTGGGCGTTCGCATCGCCGGCGCCGGCGGACGCCGATGGCGGCCAGTCTTCGCCTGCCGGGTAATTGACCGCATACACCCCGACGGTCCGTCCCCCGACTTGCGAGCGCAGGGCATCGATGAACTTCTGGCCGACTCCGCCAACCCCGGGGGGCTCGGCGGTGCCACGGGCGAAGGTCACCTCGACGTCGGGACAGCCGGCAGCGGAGGCGGAGGGAACGACGACCGGGGACAGCGTCGACAAGGCCGTCAGCACCGCAACACCGAGCAATAGAAGCGATCGGCGCGCTTTCATGTCATCGATGCTGGCACACCTTGACTGCGGTCCACCACCCCTCATTGGGACGTTTAACTGCACTTTTGAGCCACCTGTCCGGTCCCGCCGGCCGGCGGGCAGGTGACCGCCGCCGGGCCTGAAACCCGCTCGTCAAATGCGGAGCCGACGAGCATCCACACCACACCACACCGGTCCGCGGACCGGTGTGGTGTGCATGGCGCGCACGCCAACTTAGAGGCTGGACAGTGCGGCGAGCAGGTCCGAGACTGAGGCTCCCACCGCGTCTGCTGCCGCCGATCCGGCGGAGTCCCCCAGCGGACCCAGTGCTGTCACAAACTGCTCGGGCCAGGTCAGCAAAAGGTGTTCGAGCAGGCTGCCGCTGCTGATCAGGCCAGAGAACAGTCCGGAAGCCCCGTTGTAGGGGTTGTCGCCGACGTCGTAACCGTTGACAAAGGAATTGAACACATCGGAGGGCAAGTTGTTCAGGTCGGACATACCGTGGGTGTTGTCACCGGCCGCGAATTCGCTAGAGATGGCTTGCAGATCGTTGGTCAAGGTGAACATGGCACTGATTTCAGGCGTCGCCAAGGCCTTGAACGCATCTTTGAGCCAGCTGTAGTCGCCGAACGTCGTCAGCAGGCTCGTCTGGATCTGCGACATCTCAACGGGAATCGAGTAGCTCGTGACACCGTGGCTGGTTTCGTCGACAAAAGCGCTCAGCAACGGTTTCATGGTGTGATCGACCACCTCCAGCGAGTACGCGTTGAAGTCGCTGTAGGCCTGCACGACGTTGCCGGTCTGGAAATCGTGAGAAAGCGAATCCAGCAGGCTGCCGGTCTCGCTGTCGCCGGCGGGATTCGTCACGGTACCGCCGAACAGCCCGAACACGTAGCCGTCGTCGCCGCCGTACCAGCCGCCGTACAGCGCGTTCTGGACACCGGTCTCGAAGCCGGTTATCGCGGCAGTGATTTGATCGTTGAAGTGCCCTGACACGTTGCCAAGAGCGGCCGACAAGTCGCCACTTCCCGTGGCGCCCTCAGCCTGCAGGGTCGCCCAGTTGCTTTGCGCATTGGAGAGGGCTGTCGACCAGTCGACTTCGCCGGCGGTCAGAGTGACACCCGCGTGCCGGAAGTCGGGCAGACCAGAGGCGATCGGAGTCACGGCGATGACGCCCGCGCCCAGTAGGGCGACACCGGCGACCCGCAAGTAGCCCGCACACGCGGAGTCAGATCTGAGACCACGAAGGGGCAGATCGTGTTGCAGGGGTGATTGCACGTTGGTCTCCTCATTAGAAAGAAATGTGTCGTGCCTTTTGGACGCGGTGGGACGCTACCTCGGTAAGCCCTTAGAAGCAAGGCATGCCTAACCTACAAAACGTTACGATTGGCTAGCCTAATTTCTGCGTTATCGTGCAGAGCCTCCGGCGCGGATTGCAGCCGGATCGGTGTCCCGTCCACAGCGAGGAACGCAGCGTTACCGCAGGTCCTCAGCCATGACACCTTGGCTGCGGCAACACCGGGCCCGCTCGGCGGACATCAACGTGAACCCACCAACTCCGGGTATTTGTCGGGGCGGCCTAATGCGAGTCGGGCATTGCTTGCATTAGCTGTGCATTTGCGCACAGTCTGCTTGAAATTCGCTTTATTTTCGGAACGGCACCGTCGACCACTTCCCATTATGGATAGCCGCCTGAATATCCGCCGGAAGTCATTGGCTGAGCGCGTCGGCAACCTGCGCCGCATCGAGCTGCGCCACTTCCAGGTACACCTCCGCGACCGCGTCCAACCGACCGGGATCGGCCTCAGCGGCAGCCAGCCGCGATGCCAGCCCTGCGACGGTTCGGGTGGCGAAGATGTCGGCGACTACCGCGCCGGGGGCGTCCAGCCAGGTGCGGATGCGTGACACGGCGGCGGTGGCCAGCACCGAATCGCCGCCCAGGGCGAAGAAGTCGTCGTCAGCTCCGACCCGGGCGGCACCGAGCACCTCGGCGACGATCGCGGCCAGGGCGCGCTGCAGCGGACCGGCCGGCTCGCGATAGCCGTCGCCTGCCGCCACGGCCGCGGCCAGTTCGGCCGTCACCGCCCGCCGGTCGATCTTGCCGGAGACGGTGTAGGGAATCGACGAAACCACCTGCAGCTGCCGGGGAATCATGTGCTCGGGCAGTGACTCGGCCAGCCCGGCCCGCAGGCCGGCAACGCTTGCCGCGGGATCATCGGTGCGCACCGCGGCAGCCAACATCTCACGCCCGCCGGGCTCGGTCAGCGCCACCACCACCGCCTCGGCGACGCCGGGCAGCCGGCGCAGCGCGGCTTCGACCTCGCCGAGCTCAATCCGGTAGCCGCTGATCTTGACCCGGTGATCGGCGCGACCGACGAATTCCAGGGTGCCGTCGGACTGGTAGCGGGCCAGATCGCCGGTGCGATACCAGGTTCGGCCGTCGTACTCGACGAACTTCTCGGCGGTCAGATCGGGCCGGCCGCGATAACCCGAGGCGATACCGCGCCCGGCAACCCACAGTTCGCCGGCCACCCAGTCCGGACGGTCGGCTCCGTCGGCGCCGACGACCCGGCAGGCGATGTTGGGCAGCGGGATGCCGTAGGGCACCGAGGCCCACTGTGCCGGCGGTTCATCCTCGACCTCGCAGATGGTGGCATGGATGGCGGTTTCGGTGGCCCCGCCCAGCCCGGCGAACCGCACCCCGGGTGCCACCGCGGCAAATCGTCGCGCCAGTTCGGGGCGCACCCAGTCGCCTCCGGTCAGCACCGCCCGCACCGACGACAATTCGCCGCCGGTGGCGGCCAACATCTCCAGCGCCCCCGGCATCAGGTTGAGCACACTGACCCGGTGCCGAGCCACCAGCTGCGCCCACACCTCGGGGCTGCGCCGGTCGACCTCGTCGACCATCACGATCGCCGCACCGGCGCGCAGCATGGCGAAGATGTCGAGCACCGACATGTCGGCGTCCAGGGTCAGCAGCGCCAGACTGCGGTCCTGTGGACCGAATCCAAAACGGGCGCTGAGTGTTTCGACGGTGTTCATGGCGGCGTCGTGGGTGACCTCGACGCCCTTGGGCTCGCCGGTGGAGCCGGAGGTGAACACCACATAGGCCAGCTCGGACGGATCGGTGCGCACCGGTTCCATAACACCGGGTCGCTGCACGGCATCGGACACAGCCACCACCGGAATATCCAACTCCGGCACCGCTTCGCCGGTCACCAAGGCCAGCACGGCACCGCCCAGCGCCAGGATGCGTTCTCTGCGCTCGGGCGGCTGATCGGCCGCGATCGGCAGATACACCGCACCGGCGGCCAGGGTGCCTAGCAGCGCCGGGATCTGCTCTGCCCCTTTGGGCCCCAGCAGCGCCACGGTGTCACCGGGCCGCACGCCGCGCTCCCGCAAGGCGGCGGACACCGCCAACGCCTGATCGCGCAGCTGGCCGTAGCTCAACTCCCCCGACTCGTGCAGTAGCGCGACCGCCTCGGGATCGCGGTCGGCCTGGCGAAAGAAGCCGTCCTGCAAAGCTTCCCCGCTGGGGTCGGCGGTGCCCGCGTTCACCGACTCCCGCACCTGGGCCTGATCGGCGGGCAACGCGGCCGGCGCCGGCTCCGCCCAGCCGTCGCCGCCGGCCAGCCGGGTCAGGTCGGCGATGTGGTGGGCGAACATGGCGTCGATGACGCCCGGCGCGAACATCTCCTCGCGCACGTCCCAGTTCACCAGGATGCCGCCGTCGAACTCGGTGACCTGAGCGTCCAACAGCACTTGCGGGCCCTGGGAGATGATCCAGACCGGGGAGCCGAACGCACCGGTGACCTCGTCGGCGAACAGCTCCCCGAGTCCCAGCGCACTGGTGAACACCACCGGCGCCAGCACCTGCGTGCCGCGATGCCGGCTCAGGTCACGCAGCACCGCCAGGCCGGGATAGTCGGCGTGCGCGGCGGCGGTCCGCATGGCGTCCTGTAGCGCGTGCGCGCGCTGCGCACCGGTGCTGGCCTGGCTCAGATCCACATCCAGTAGCAGTGACGAGGTGAAATCACCGACCAGCCGATCCACGTCGTCGTGCAACGGTTCCCGGCCGAACAGCGGCACGTTGAGCAGGAAACGCGGTGCGTCCGACCAGCTGGCCAGGGTGTGGGAGAACGAGGCGGCCAGGGTCATGGCCGGGGTGACGCCGTGGGCGCGCGCCTGGCCGAACAGCGCGTCGCGGGTGTCGGGGTCCAGCCAGTGCCACCGCCGGGTGCTGCGCCGCGGGTCGTCGGGGGCGCCTATGGGCGGCGGCAGCTTGGGCGGGTCGGGCAGGTCGGGGATGCGCTGCGCCCACCACTGGCGGTGGCTCTCGTCGGGCTCGCGGTCGGCGGTGGCGTGGCGGTACTGCCGGTAGGTGTAGCCCAGCTTCGGCAACGTCTCCCCCCGGTAGGCGGCGGCCAGATCCGCCATCAGGGTGCGGTAACTCATCGCGTCGGCGGCCTGCATGTCCAGGTCGACGTGCAGGCGCGCGGTCCCGTCCGGCAGCAACGACACCGTGAGCTCGAAGACCGCGTTGTCGAGTTGCTGATGCGATTTCGCCACCCTGGTGGCGTCCAGCCGTTGGGCCACCTCGGCGACGTCCAGTCCGCGCAGATCCTGCACCACGACGGGCAGTTCGGCGTCAGCCCGGATGCGCTGGGTGCCGTCGGGCGAGAATTCCACCCGCAGCATCGGGTGGCGGGCGGCCAGCGCGGTTGCGGCGGCGGCCAGCCGGTCCGTATCAATGCCGGGCCCGTCAAACTCGACGTAAAGGTGTCCCGCCACCCCGCCGAGCGCCACGTCGTCGTCGCGTCCCACCCACATGGCGTGCTGCATGGGAGCCAGCGGAAACGGTGCGCAGGCGTCCGTCGGGTCGTCCGTCGGGGCGGTGACCGGCGCGGGTTCGCCCCGCTCGCCCAACAGGTCCTGCCAGGCGGCGATGCGGGGGTCGGCGGCCAGCGCAGCGAAGTCGACGTCAAGACCCTGTTTGCGCCAGCGGCCGGCGAGGCTCATCATCCGGATCGAGTCCAGACCCTGTCCGACCAGGTCGGCGTCGGGGTCGACGGCGCTGACGTCGGCGCCGAGCAGCTCAGCGACCTGCGCGCGAATCTCCTCCGGCCCCACCGCGCCACCCCACCCTTCGTTAGGCTGCCCTAATTTCGTTGAAGCTACTCTAGCTACGTTCGGTCGTCGGAAAGCCAGGGAGTACAGATGCACGGGTTCGTACCGTTTCCCGACGAGCGGGCCGCCGCCTACCGGGCCGCCGGGTACTGGAGCGGACGACCGTTGGCATCGCTGCTCGACGACGCCGCCGCGCGCTGGCCCGAGCGTCCCGCGGTGATCGATGGAGGCGCGACGTTGTCGTATACGCAGCTGGACGCGGCCGCCGATCACGCCGCGGCGGGCTTGCACCGGCTGGGGGTCGGCGCCGGCGACCGGGTGCTGCTGCAGTTGCCCAACAGTTGCACCTTCGCGGTCACGTTGTTCGGGCTGCTGCGGGTGGGCGCTATCCCGGTGCTGTGCCTACCGGGCCATCGCGCTGTCGAGATCGGGCATCTGGCTGCGGTCAGCGATGCGGTCGGGATCGTAATCCCTGACGCCGCTGCGGGATTCGACTACCCGGCGATGGCTGCCGAACTGGGCCTGCGGCGGATCGTCATCGACGAAACGTCCGACAGCTCTCCCCCGCCTCGATTCACCCCCGACCCGGCCACACCGGCACTGCTGCTGGTCTCCGGCGGAACCACCGGGCTGCCCAAGCTGATCCCCCGCACCCACGACGACTACGTCTACAACGCCACCGCCAGCGCGCAGGTATGCGAGCTGACCACCGACGACGTCTACCTGGTGGCGTTGCCGGCCGCGCACAATTTCCCGCTGGCCTGCCCGGGGTTACTGGGCGCCATGTCGGTGGGAGCGACCACCGTCTTCGGCGCCGACCCCAGCCCGGAGGCGGCGTTCGCCACCATCGCCCGCCACCGGGTGACGGTCACCGCGCTGGTGCCGGCGTTGGCCACGCTGTGGGCGCAGGCCTGCGACTGGGAGCCGCAGAAGCCGACGACGCTGCGGTTGCTGCAGGTCGGCGGCGCCAAACTGGCGCCGGGCGACGCCCGCCGGATTCGCGAGGTACTGACGCCGGGCCTGCAGCAGGTGTTCGGCATGGCCGAGGGGCTGCTCTGCTACACCCGGCCCGGCGACGCAGCGGAGTTGCTCGACACCACGCAGGGCCGGCCATTGTGTGCCGACGACGAGCTGCGGGTGGTCGACGAGGACGGCGCCGAGGCACCCGAGGGTGAGCTGCTGGTGCGCGGGCCCTACACGATCAACGGCTACTACAACGCGGCCGAGGCCAACGCGCGATCCTTCAGCCCGGACGGTTTCTACCGCAGCGGGGACCGGGTCCGCCGCCTGCCGGGCGGTTATCTGGAGGTGACCGGGCGGATCAAGGACGTGATCGTTCGCGGCGGCGAGAACATCGCTGCCGACGAACTGGAGACGCACCTGCTGACGCATCCGGCGGTTCGGTCGGCTGCCGCGGTCGGCCTGTCGGATCAGTACCTGGGCGAAAAAGTGTGCGCTGCAGTTGTTTTCAAGGGGTCACCCCTGACGCTGACAGAGCTGAACCGCCATCTCGATGAGTGCGGGGTCGCCACCCACGTCCGGGTCGATCAGCTGGCGGCGCTACCGGCGCTGCCTACCACGGCGGTTGGCAAGATCGACAAAAAAGCGTTGGTCCGCCAGCTCGGCTGAACCGGATTCGCCGACTTAACCCCGTTCGACGACGTTGTCGAACCCCGAGGTGCTTATCACCGGGTTACCGGAGCGGTAGGTGACCCGGTTGTTGAGACCCGATGCCGTGACCTTGGGCGTTGCGTCCACGGTGATGACGTTGCCGATACCGGACACTGTCAGACCGGCGCACTGGCCGGTGAGTTCCACCGTGTTTCTGACCCCACTCACGGAGACGTAGCGCCCGGCGCAGGCCAGGGTCTTGTTCTCCCCGGCCCCGGCGATGGTGATGGTGACGCCGCCGTCTGGCACCGGGGCGGCCGACGGTGCCGCGATCGGCGGCTCCGGAACCATGGGCGGCTCCGGAACGGGGGCCGGAGCCGACTCGGACGGCAAAGGTATGGGGGTGAAACCGCTGGGCGTGGTGGGCCGCCCAGGCTCGGAGCGGGTCGAGTCCTGGGAGAACAGGAACACCGCGAATGCGCCAGCTATCACCACTGCTGCCGACATCGCACCGACGACGATGGTCAGACCCCGGCCGTGGCCTGACCGCGGCGGTGCCTGTCCGTCGACGGCTCCCGACGAGACGGTGAGTTCCACGGGCCCGGTGAAGTCCGACAGCGGGCGCTCCAATTCCCGTATCCGGGCCTCGGGGTCATCGTCGGAGTTCACGCTGGAATGATCGCACAGCTGGGCGCTAGCCGGCGTGGATCTGCCACCCGGCGGCATCGTTTTGCTGTCGCCAGAACTCATCGAAACGTCCACCGGCCGCTCGCAATTCATCGATCGTGCCGTCTTCGACCACTCGGCCGTCGTCGATGAACAGCACGCGGTCGGCCTGGGAGATGCTGGCCAGCCGGTGCGCGACGATCACCCGGGTGCGCGGGCGCAGTTCGGAGCTCAGGGCGGCGACGATCGCCGCCTCGTTCTCGGTGTCCAGAGCGCTGGTCGCCTCGTCGACCAACAGCACCGGTGCGGGTTTGAGCAGGGCACGGGCGATGCTGACCCGTTGACGCTCACCGCCGGACAACGCCGCGCCGGCTTCGCCCACCCTAGTGCCGGCGCCGTCGGGTAACCGGGCGACCAGCTCGTCGACGCGAGCCAATTCGGTGGCCCGCCCAAAGGTCTCTTGATCGGCCTCGGGGTCTCCGACCAGCACGTTGTCGCGGATCGTGCCGTCGAGCAGGTAGGGATGCTGGAACACCACGCTGCTGGCGGCCCGCCGCGACGGGGCATCCAGCCCGGCGGCATCCACCCCGTCCAGCAGCACCCGGCCGCCGGTCGGCTCATACAGTCCGGCGATCAGGGACAGAATGGTGCTCTTGCCCGACCCGGAGGGCCCGACGATAGCCGTCGTGGTGCCGGGCTCCAGCGTGAAGCTCACCCGGTCGAGCACCGGTGGGCCCGCTGGGTCGTAGCCGAACGTGACGTCGTCGAACTCGATGCGCGGCGCAGCGCCACCGTCGGGTAGCCGGCTGGTTCCGACCGTCACCTCCGGCGCGGTGAGCACGGCACGGATCCGCTCGAGGGAGGCCCGCGTCGACTCCAGGGCAGGCGCCAGCTCGCTGATAACGGTGAAGGGTTCCAGGTAGCGAGCCGCCACGACGATCAACGCGATGGCCTCGGGAACGCTCAGCGTGCCGGTCACGGTCAGCGCGGTGGTGGTTCCGGCAAGCAGGATCAACGCGCCCTGGCTGGCCAGGCTGAACAGCAGCTGCCCCGGAATCTGCATGAGCAGCAGCCGCATCGCCGCGCCATGCTGGGCGCTCAGCGCCTGCCCGACGGTGCTGCGCTCGGGTTCGACGCGCCGCGCCGCGCGCAGCGCCTGCTGGGTGCGGGCGAACTCGATGATCCGCTCGGTCAGCGCGGTGTTGGCGTCCCCGGCCGCGGCGTCCGCGCGGGCGCTGAGCCGATTGGACGCCCACAGCGCCCCCAGCAGCAGCGGTACCCCACCCAGCGCGGCCAGCCCCAGCTGCCACGACACCCCGAGCAACGCCAGTGCGATCGCCGGCGGCAGCAGGATCGCGCTGATCAGCGGGGTCAGCAGATTGACCACCAGGCTCACCAGTTCCGGGCCGGTGGCAGCGATCGCCTGTCGGGCGGCCGCCGTGTTCTCCGCGGTGAACCAGCCCAATCGGACGCCGGGCAGCCGGTCGGCCACGTCATGTTGGGTGTGATCGAGGACGGCGAATCCCAGGTCGAATCCGATTCGGGCGCAGACGAAGTCGATCAGCCAGCCCGCGACAGTCGCCACGGTCAGCCAACCCAACCAGGCCACCGCCCGGCTCGGGGTGTCGGAGAACAGCGCGCTCACCAGCGGGACCAGCAGCACGGTTCCCGCCGCCCGTACCGCTACCGACACCAGCGTTAGCGCGGCGTAAGCGAACATCCGACCGCGACGGTCCTGCGGAATCAGCCGGATCAGGGTGCGGATCATCGGCTCGCCTCCGCGCCCGCGGTGACCGCGACGCGGCCGGTCTCCCACAGCTGTAGGTAGCGTCCTCCCGCAGCCAGCAGCTCGTCGTGACTGCCCTGTTCGACGATGCCGCCGTGGTCGAGCACCACGATCTGGTCGGCGCCGGTGATCGTGTGCAGCCGGTGTGCGATGACGAGCACGGTCCGGTCCTTGGTCAGCCTGTTCAGTGCCTGCTGCACCAGGTATTCCGACTCGGGATCGGCGAACGCGGTGGCCTCGTCCAGGATGAGCACAGGGGTGTCGGCCAGGATGGCGCGAGCGATGGTGAGCCGCTGCCGCTCCCCGCCGGAGAGCGCCGCGGCGGCCCCGAGCACGGTGTCGTAGCCGTGCGGCAGCCGCAGTATCCGGTCATGGATTTGGGCCTGACGGGCGGCGGCCTGCACCTGCTCGTCAGTGGCATCCGGGACGGCCAACGCGATGTTGTCGCGCACGCTGCCGTGCACCAGTTGGGTTTCCTGCAGGACGAATCCCACTCGGCGGTAGAGCTGGTCGGCGGTCAACGACCGGATGTCTTGTCCGTCAACCGATATCGATCCGGACTCGATATCGTGGAACCGGGCCAGCAGTGCGGCCAGCGTCGACTTGCCCGACCCCGACGGGCCGACCAGTGCGGTCACCGTGCCCGGCCGCAGCGTCAACGACACGTCGCGGATCACCGGGACACCGGGGCGGTAGCCGAAGGTGACCGCGTCGAAGCGCACCGTCCCGGCCGCGGCCGCCGGCTCCACTGAGGCGGCGTCATGCTGCTCGACCGCGAGTTCGGGTTCGTCCAGGGCGATCTGCAGCCGCCGGGCCGCCAGCATGCCGCCGCGAATACCACCGACCCCCAGGCCGATGCCCAGCAGGCGGGCGCCGAAGGTGGTGCCCAGCAATAGGAACGGCAGTAGGTTCACCGGGACCATTCGGCCGGTGACGATCAGCGGGGTACCGGTCAGCATGATCAGCCACAGGAAGGTCGACGGGCGGGTGACCAGGTCCATCAGCGTCTTCTTGCCGATGAAGGGCCGCTGCCAGTCCACCAGAAAATTGATGTATTCGTCGAGGCGGCGGCGGAAAGTCGAGGCCGCGGCCCCACCGAACACCCGGATCACCGGCTGGCCCTCCAGATAGGTGCCGGCTTCGCCGTTCATGCGCTCGGCCCAGCGTTGCGCCTGGCTGATCTTGGGACCCGACTGGGTCAGCATCACCGACATCAGCACCATGTAGACCAGCACGGGCGCGAACAGCACCAGAGCCACCCGCCAGTCCACCACGAACAGGTAGACCAGCACCGCCACCGGCGCCACGACGGCGGCGACGGCGTCGGGAATGGCGTGCGTCACCAGATAGTGCAGAGATAGGGTGTCGTCGGCGACCAGTTGCTTGATCGAGCCGGATCCGCGGGCGGTGAACCAGCCCAGCGGCAGCCGCGACAGCTTGCTCAGCAATCGAGTTCGCAGCGCGCTGGCAAAGCGGGCGTCGACGACATGCAGCCACAGCGTCAGTCCCGCCCCCAGCAATGTGCCCAAGCCCAGCAACGACAGCGCGGCGATCCCGACCGTCCACAGCCGTGACTCGTCGGCACCGGCGACCAACAGCCGGGCCAGCTCCACCAGCAGCACGAACGGCGCCAACTGCAGCAGCGTGATCAGGGCCTGCAGCACACCGGAGATGATCAGCGGCACCTTCAACGGGGCGAGCAGCCGTCCCGCGGCCTGGGCGCGCCATGCCCCCTTTGCGTTGACTCTGCGCTCACCCGGCGGTTCACTCGCACTCTTGTCTGGTGGCGGCAGAGTCAACGAGGTGGGCTCGGCGACTTCGGGTGCGCGCTGGGTGCCCATGGCACGTCCGGCGGTCCAGTAGGCCTGCGCGTGGATCTCGGATTTGGGGAAGCCGAACTCGTCGCGCAGCCGGGTCCGCAGCGCCTTGAGCGTCGCGGCTTCCGGGGTGGCCCAGGCATACCAGTCCGACCAGTCCCGGGCCTCGATCGCCGCGGCCAGCGAGCTCGCGTCGCGCCGGGGCACCCAGTGCACCCGCAGCCGGGGATGTTCACGCAGTGGGATCAGCAGGTCGTCGTCCTCGTGCTGTTCGAGGTACAGCTCGATCGGTACGTCGGGCGCGACGGTGCCGATAATCCCGTTGATCCCCGGGATCGACGCCGAGTCCCCCATCAGCAGGTAGCCGGCGGGCTGCGCGTCGGCGTCGGGCACCTCGAAGCGCGAGGAGCCCATCAGTGACATCGCCGCGATGGAGGCTCCGGGTTCGACGGTGCGGGCCCAGCGGGTGGCCGGACCGGCCGGTTCGTGCAGCACCATGTCGACCGCGAAGCGCCCGGTCTCGGCGTCGCCCTCGGCGATGGTGTAGGCGCGCTGGAACTCGGTGTCCGAACCGTCCGGGTCCGGGAACCAGAACCTCAGCCAGGCACTGGGTTCCACGGCCGCGTCGGTGAACAGGGTGGGCGAGTGCATCCAGACCCGGATGCAATGTGGGGCGATCCAGCTGGTTTCGAGCACCGTTACGGTGTGGTCGCGAGCACCGAAGCCCCGCAGAATCGCACCCTGCAAGCCGCGCGCCATCACGGTCCTTTCGCCAACGGTGGCCCCCGCGGAGTCGGGCTCCGCCCCCCGCCGCCAAGTCGAACCTAGGTTACCCTACCCTCACTTACTCGAATAGGCGCTCGGGTAGGCTCACTGCTCGTTATGACTGACGCCGCAACCATCCTGCACCGCGAGCTGACGGATATATCCGACGAGGTGCGCCGCGTCCCGGCACCCCCGATCCCGGTGCTGGCCGAGCCCTATGCGATCCGGGTTGCCGACCCGGACGCCGACGCGGAGATGATCTCGGAGTGGATGAACCGGCCCCACCTCGCGCAGACGTGGGAGTCCGCCTGGCCGCCGGAGCGCTGGCGCGCTTACCTCACCGCCCAGGTCACCGGCAGGTATTCGCGGCCGTTGATCGTCAGCCGGCAGGGGCAAGACGGCGGTTATATCGAGATCTACCGGGCGGCAAAGGATTCCATCGCGAAGTACTATGCGGCCGACCCCTATGATCTGGGCATTCACGCTGCCGTCGCCGACACCACGGTGGTCAATCGCGGGTTCGCGGCGATCCTGTTGCCGCGCATCATGCGCTACGTCTTCGACCTCGAGCCGCAGTGCCGGCGGATGATGTTCGAACCCGAGTACCGCAACACGGCGATGCGCCGGCTGGCCGAATATGTCGGCGGCGTTTTCCTCGGCGAACACGACATGGGTTATCGCAAGATGGCGCTCTACGCGGTACTGCGCTACCCCGACGACGACCCGCTGTCGAACAACTCGGCGTAGCCCTCGTAGTCGGGCCGCATCCCGGCAGCAACCAGTTCCCAGAGCACCTCGTCGGTGCCGCCGCCCACGCGGGCCAGCTTCATGTCCCGCCACCAGCGCCCGAGCGGCGTCTCGTCGACCAGATAGCCGGTCCCGCCGAAGATGTGCATGCATTCGGCGATCACCTCTTCGCCGAGCCGCGCCGCGGTCACCTTCATCGCCGCGGAGGTCCGCAGGTCGAGCTTGCCCCCAGCCGCGAATCCGTTGAGCCCGTGACGAAGCAGGTCGACGCGGGCCTGCATGTCGGCCATTCGCAGCCGCAGCGCCTGATGCTCGAACAAGGTGGCGCCGAACTGGGTGCGGTGCATCATCCGAGCGAGGGTGATCCCAAGAACTTTCTGGGTCGACGAGGCGACCTGCCCGGCGATCGACATGCGCTCGTGCGCCAGTCCCCAGGAAATGGCGGCCAGCCCGGTGCCCGGTCGGGCGACCAGGGCGTCGGCGGGCACCCAGGTGTCGATGTCGACCGGGGCGGTGTCCAGTGGGCCCGCCCCGACTTTGCTGAACGGCTCGTGCACCTGCACCTGGTCGGTCGGCACCGCGATCATCATGACGTTGCCCTGCCGGCTGTTCTCGTCATGGTCCACGCTGCGGGCCAGCACCAGGATGTGGTCGGAGATGGGTGACAGCGACACGAACTTCTTGCGGCCGCGCACCTCGAAACCGTCGCGCACGGAACGGGCTTCGGTCTGCACGCGCTGTAGGTCCGATCCCCCGGACTCCTCCGACGCGCCGATGCACAGCACCGCTTCGCCGCGGATGGCCCGCTGGCAGATGTCCTTCAGATACTCCGAGCGGGCGAAGCGGTGCAGAATCGAGATCGACGAATCCTGCAGGCTCACACCGACTCCGATGCCGGCAGACCCGAGCCGCCCCAGCGCGTAGGCCAACTCCAGAAGTTTGGCCACGTCGGTGGGCTGCGCTCCCGCCCACTTCTGCGTGAAGACGCCGGCCCGGCCGAGGTGCTCGATCAGCTTGCGGGGAAAGCGCCCGCTGTCTTCGGCTTCGGCCGTCCAATCCACGACCTGCTGGTCGAACACCTCGTTGAGCAGAGCGCGGTAGGCATCGATATCCGAGATATCCGACCCCGCAATCACTTCATAACCTCCATGTTGCGTTTGACTTCCAGCCGCCGCAGCTTCCCCGACGACGTCCGGGGCAGCGAGCCCGGCGCCAGGAACACCACATCTGCGGGCACCACCCCGCATTGCGAGGCCACCCGGGAGATCAAGTCGGCACGCGCGCCGGCCTCGTCACGGCCACGGAACTCCGCGGCGATCACCAGACCCGGGCGGATTCCGTCGGTGCCGACCGCCACCACCGCACCGTCGCGGACACCACGCACCTCGGCGGCGACCCGCTCGATCTCGGTGGGAAACACGTTGCGCCCGGCGATCGAGATGATCTCTTTGGCCCGGCCGCAGACCACCAGGCCGGCGTCGGTGAAGTAGCCGAGGTCGCCGGTGGCAAACCAGGCGTCCGGGTCCAGCGCCGGCTGGCCGAGGTAGCCCGACATCATCGAGGTTCCGCGGATCTCGATCTCACCGACCTCGCGCTGCGGCAGCTCCTCGTGGCGTTCGGCCACCGGGCTGATCCGGACCTGCATGCCGGGAATCGGCTCTCCGAGCACCGCATGCCTGCGCCCGGACTCGGCGTCATCGCTTGCCGCGCCGACGATTTCGTCGTACTGCAGACCGGTCCCCGGCCGTGGCGCGGTCACCGCACAGGTGGCCTCCGCCAGGCCGTAGGACGGCATGAGGGCACCCGGATCGAGACCGTATTTGCCGAGTTCGGTGACGAATCGCTCCAGTCCCGCACAGTCGACGGGTTCGCCTCCGTTGATCGCGACCCGCAGCCGGCCCAGGTCCACTTCGGGGACCCGTCGGGCGTACTTGCCGATCACGCCGTAGGCGAAGTTCGGTGCGGCCGTCATGGTGGCCCGGCTGTCGTGCAACCAGCTCAACCACCGAAACGGCGAGGCGGCGAACGCGGCGGTCGGCGCCAACCACTGTTCCGAGCCGGTCAGCGCCGCGCTGAGCAGGAAGGTCAGGCCCATGTCGTGGTACAGCGGCAGCCAGCTGCAGCCGACGTCGTCCGCCGGATCGACACCGACATGCTTGCTCAAGCCGGAGACGTTCGCCAGCACCGCGGCCGGTGACAGCTGGGCGGTACGCGGGGTGCCGGTGGACCCGGCGGTGCCCTGCAATACCGCGGGCACATCGGTGTCCGCGGTGACGGGATCGACCGAGCGACCGGTGCCGGCGACCGCGGCGACGTCAGCCACCGCCAGACTGCGATCGCTCTCCTCGGCGCGCAGCAGGTCCAACACCGGACCGTGGCTCAGCACCGTGCCGACCCCAATGCCGTGGAAACGATCCAGCGTCGCCTGTGCCCATTGCTGGGGATCAGCGCCGCGGACCGGGCCGGGGAGGATCGACACGCTGCGGCCGGCCAACCAGGCGCCCTGGATCGCGGCGACCAGATCCGCGGTCGGCTCACCGACCAGCCCGACGGCACCGGCGTCATCGCCGTCCAGGATCCGGGCGGCCACACTTTCGGCCCGAGCGTGCACCTGCTGCCACGGGTGGCGATTCCATGCTCCGGCGTCGGGGTCGAAGACCACCAGGTCGTGTTCCGACCCGGTCATCGCCCGGGTCAGGGCGCTGGCCAGCACACTCACGCGTCGGCGGGGGCTTTCGCCCGGATGGCGGCTTCGAGGTCCCCGACCGTGTCGCAGTTCAACAGGTCTTCCTCGGACAGTGCTACACCCAGCCGGTCCTCGATGGCCACCATGCCGATCGCGAAGGCCACCGAGTCTAGGCCCACGTCGTCCACCAGCCGCGACTCCGGAGTCACGCGGTTGAGATCGACCTGCAGGTCGTCTCGCAAAATCTCGCGCAGCGCGGCGTTGATGGCATCGGGGGATGAAGCGCTCATGCCCAGCGACGCTACACCAAACGACGAACTAAGGTTAGCTTGCCCTATCTTGTGACTCCCGACACTTGAGGTAAGGCAAGGCTTGCCTGATGTCGCTCTTATGGTTAACGTTAGCCGGCGTTCTACATAGACAGAAACCTCACATCAGATGAGGTAACGATAAGGAGAAGCAATGCAGCTCGCCCTGGCCGACGGTTCGACCGACCGCGGCACCGCATTTAACACCCGCGCCACGGGCCTCCTGGCCGCGGGTGTCGCCCTGGCCGGCGCCGGCGTGATCGCCGTCAACCCGGTCGCCCCGATGATCAGCGCGGTCGCCCAGCAGCCCGCCGTCGAGCTCACCGCCACCACTGGCGAGAACCTCGACCACATCATGGACCTGCTGACGGGCCCGAACCCGATCTTCACCGCCCTCGGCGAGCTGGGCAGCTACTACGGCCAGGTCGCCAGCGACAGCTTCGCCGGCGTGCAGGATGGCCTCGAGATCATGTGGTCCGGCGGCGGCCGGGTCATCGGCCTGGAGAACCTGATCCCGCAGGTCACTGAGTTCCTCCAGCAGGGCGACACCCTCAGCGCCTGGAACGCGATCAACAACGACATCCTGTACAACATGAACGGCATCTTCCAGCCGCTCTTCGACCACACCGTCCGTGGCACCGGCGAGTTCGTGCCCGGCGTGATGGGCATCGGCGCCGACCTGACCCATGTTTGGGCGGCCGTGCAGGAAGTCTTCGGCGACTTCAACTTCTGGAAGACCACCGCCAAGTACCTGTACGAGCCGATCACCGGCTTCACCTTCGCGTTGTCGGAAAACCTGACCGGCGTGCCCGACGGCATCGAGCACACGGCGCAAGACCCGCTCGACGCACTGCTCAACGGCTACATCACGTGGGACTCGGAAACCGGCGAGAACACCGGCCAGTGGTGGGGCCTGCTCACCGAGCAGGGCACCTTGTCGTATTTCCTCGACTTCCTGCCGGGCAAGATCGCCGACGCGCTGACCTCGACCATCCCGGTCGACGCCGACCCCGGTGACGCAGCCGCGGCCGCCAGCCTGCTCGACTTCGGCTGGCTCGACGGCCTGTTCAACTAGTAGCACCACCCGTCTCGCGCGGGCTGGAGGCAACTCCAGCCCGCGCGTGCACGAGAGCCGGGTTCGGGCCCCCTCGGGCCCGGGCCCGGCTCAAAACATTGCCATTGACTAATGGCACCATTGACTGTTGACTCAGTCACATGATCCTTGGCCGATCCCCCAAACGCAGCCATGGGGCCTCCGCCGTCGTCACCGGCGCAGGAAGCGGCATCGGAGCCGCATTCGCCATCGAACTCGCCCGCCGCGGCAGCGCCGTGGTCTGCAGCGACATCGACGATGACGCCGCCCAACGCACCGTCGAGGCCATTACGGGCACGGGCGGCCGCGCCACCGCCGTGCACTGCGACGTCGCGAAAGTCGACGACGTCGCCGCGCTGGCCGACGCCGCACAGTCCTGGTTCGGCCACTCGCCCACCCTGGTGATCAACAACGCCGGCGTCGGCGCCGGCGGAGAGCCGATCGGCACCATGTCGCTGGACGACTGGAACTGGACGCTCGGTATCAACCTGTGGGGCCCGATCCACGGCTGTCACGTCTTCACCCCAATCCTGCGGGAAGCGGGCCCGGAGCAACCCCGTCAACCCCGCGGCATCATCAACGTCGCCTCGGCGGCGTCCTTCGGCGCCGCCCCGGAGATGGCGGCCTACAACGTCAGCAAGGCCGGTGTGCTGTCACTGTCGGAGACCTTGGCCGCCGAGTTGTCCGGTACCGGCATCGGGGTCACCGTGCTGTGCCCGACGTTCGTCAAGACCAACATCGTCGAATCCGGCCGGATCACAGCCCAATCCAGCGACGCCGCCAACCTGTTGATGCGCTGGACCGGGCTCTCCGCTGGGCGCGTTGCCCGCGACTGCCTGGACACCCACGACCGCGGCGGGCTGTACTGCATGCCGCAGCTGGACGCCAAAATCGGTTGGAACATCAAACGTTTCGCGCCGGAGACCTTCACCCGAACCATCGGACTGGCATTCCGTGCCAGTGCAGCACTACCGGGCCGGGCCGACTGAAGGAGAAGCAGATGGCTCTCGACATGGACGTCATGCTCGCCAAGATCAAGGATCGGCAGTGGGCGCTGGCCGATATCGACTGGGACGCACCGGGAGCCGAGCTGATCCGTCCCGAGATGGCGCCCGAACTCAAGAAGTTCATGGCCGACCTATGCTGGATCGAGAACATCGGCGCCCGCGGCTTCGCGGCCATGGCGCGCAAGGCGCCCACCGCGACGCTGGCCGAGATCTACCGGTACTTCCATGCCGAGGAGCAACGGCACGCCAATGCCGAGCTGGCGCTGATGAAGCGCTGGGGCATGCTCGAAGACGGCGAGATACCCGAGCCCAACGTGAACATCCGGCTGGCCATGCAGTGGCTGGACGACTACTCCGACGACTTGCCGCTGTCGGTGCTGGGCACGGTGATCCCGATGCTGGAAGTCGCACTCGACGGCGCGCTGCTCAAGTTCCTGCTCGACGAGGTCGACGACCCGGTGTGCCACCAGGTGTTCGAGAAGATCAACAACGACGAATCACGGCACATCGCGGTCGATTTCGAGGTGCTGGAGCTGATTGGACACGCCGACGCCCGCAGGCTGGCGATCGAGTTCGTCGGCACCGTCGCCTCCCCCTCACTGATCGTCGGGGCGCTGATCTCGATCCCGTTGCTCACCCGGATCCGCAACGAGGTGATCGGCATGGGACTGGATCCCCAGCGGCTGTACTCGGCACTGATGCGTTTCACTCAGTTCGGCGAACGCGGCGAACACACCCGGCGGGTGCCGGCCTACCAGGTGATCAAGCGCTACTCAGGCTGGATGGCCAACCCGAACAGCCCGTACCATCTGCTGGCCAATCCGGCGGTGTGGCTCTCCGGCTTCTACCCCAAGCGGCTGCTCAAGCCCATCCCGAGCTGGTTCAAAGAGCTCACCCACGAACCGGCGGCCTGAGGTGGCGCGCGCGCACATCTACCAGACGCTGATCGTGGGCGCCGGGTTCACCGGAATAGGCGCGGCGATCAAACTGACGGAGGCGGGCCTCGCCGGCGCCGACGAGATCATCATCCTGGAGCGCAGTGACCGGGTCGGCGGCACCTGGCGCGACACCCGCTATCCCGGTGCGGCATGCGACATTCCGTCGCTGCTGTACTCCTTCTCCTTCGTCGCCAACCCCGGCTGGTCGCGGGCCTACCCGTCGGCCGACGAGATCTGTGCCCACATCGAGGACATGGTCGACCGGTTCGACTTGCGCCGCCACATCCGGTTCGGCACCGATGTCACCGGGCTGGCGTTCGATGAGGGTGCCGGCGTCTGGACGGTGTCGGCCGGGAGCACGAAGTTTCGGGCCCGCACCGTGGTGCTGGCATCCGGGCCGCTGCCGGACTCCAGCTTCCCCGCCATCCGCGGCCTGGAGAGCTACACCGGCCACAAGATCCACAGCGCTCGCTGGGACAGCGACTACGACTTCACCGGCAAGAGGGTCGCAGTCGTCGGCACCGGCGCCAGCGCGGTGCAGATCATCCCGGAGCTGGTCGAGCGGGCCGGGTTCGTCAAGGTCTTTCAGCGCACTCCGGGCTGGGTGATCCCCCGCCTGGACATAGCCATGCCGGCCGCAGTGCAGGATCTGTTCGCCAAAGTCCCTGCTGCCCAACAGCTTGCCCGCCAGGCACTGTTCTGGGGGCACGAGGCCAGCGCCACCGCATTGGTGTGGAACACCCCGCTCAGCGGCCTGGTGGCTCAACTGGGCAAAGCCCACCTGCATGCGACGGTCAAGGATCCCTGGCTGCGGCGCCAGCTCACCCCGGACTTCACCCCCGGCTGCAAGCGCATGCTGATCTCCAGCGACTACTACCCGGCACTGCAGCGCGACAACTGCAAGCTGATCGCCTGGCCGATCGCCACGGTCAGCCCGTCGGGCATCCGCACCAGCGACGGCGTGGAACATCAGCTGGACGCCATTGTGTTCGCGACCGGCTACGACGTGCACCTGACCGGCCCACCGTTTCCGGTCACCGGACTAAGCGGCCGGTCCCTGGCCGCGGACTGGAGCGGCGGCGGTCAGGCCTTCAAGAGCATTCAGGCCCACGGCTACCCGAACCTGTTCTTCATGACGGGCCCCAACTCCGGGCCGGGCCACAACTCACTACTGGTCTACGTCGAAGGCCAGATCGACTACGTGGTGCGTGCCGTCGGCGCAATCCGCAGGGGAAGCCTGCGCTACCTGGATGTACGTGACGAGGTGCAACGCCGCCACAATCAACAGCTCCAGCGGCGGCTGGGCAAGACGACCTGGATGTCGGGCTGTCGCAGCTGGTATTTGACCGAGGACGGTTTCAACGCGTCGATGTACCCGGGGTTCGCGACGCAGTATCTTCGGCAGATGCGCAGTTTCCGCCTCGCCGACTACCACGCGGTGGCATGACCGCACCGGATCGTCCCGCCAAGCCCGACTCCATCGCCGGGGTGCTGGCGAATCTGCGGCGGGTGCCCCGCCGAGTACGGCGCGAGTCCCGCGAGGTGATCGAGGCCGCGGTGACGCAGCTCTTCGAGATCGTGGTGCGTCACCCGGGCGGCAACACCGCATCCCGGGAGTACCGGATCGACGACCTGGCCCGACTGGGCGGCACCACCACGCGCAACGTGCGGGTGTACCGGGACCGGGATCTGCTGCCACCGCCGCGACGAGTCGGGCGGATCGCGTTGTACAACGACACCCATCTGACCCGGCTGCGGCTGATCACCTCGATGCTCGACCGCGGCTACACCATCGCGCACGTCAAAGAGATGATCGGCGCCTGGGAACAGGGCAAAGACCTCGGCGACATCCTGGGCCTGGAAAGCGCGATCGCCGGCAACTGGACCACCGAACGGCCCGAGACCATGCCGCGTGCGGAGGCCGAGCGGCGAATCGGCGACCCGCCGGCGATGCGCAGGCTGGTGGCACTCGGGGTGATCCGGCTCAACGAGGCCGACTCCCTGGCCACCATCACCCGGCCCAAGCTGATCGAAGCGTTCAACGAGGTCCGCGGCTACGGCATCGCCATCGACAAGCTCATCGACCTCTACGAGGAGACGCTGCCGCACATCGATGCGATCAGCCAGATGTTGGTGCGCGCCGGCGCCGAACACGTGCTGAAAAGGGTCCAGCCCGGTGCACCGCTGCCGGCCGACACCGAGATCGCCGAGCTGATCGGCATGCTGGTGCGGTTCCGCACCCAGGCCGTCGCCTCGGTCACCGCCACCCTGGCCTCGTCGATCGAATCGACCATCGAGTCGATGGTCAGCGGCCTGCTCACCGAGTCGCTGTTGCACTGACGCCGCGTCGCGGGTAGGGGTCTCCCTAGGCCAGCGCGAGGAACAGCTTCTCGAGTTCGTCCTCGGAGAGCGGGGCCTTGCCGTTGGCGGATTCACCGGACAGGCACTCGCGAAGCCCACTCGCGACAATCTTGAAGCCCGCCCGATCCAGGGCGCGCGAGACCGCCGCAAGCTGGGTGACCACATCCTTACAGTCGCGGCCGCCCTCGATCATCGCGATCACTCCGGCGAGCTGGCCGTGCGCACGGCGCAGCCGGTTCAACACCGACTTGACGCTGTCTTCGTCATCAAGCACGTGAGGTCCTCTCCCCGAGCTGCCTGTTATACCCTACAGGGTATCCCAACAGCAGGGCGGGCCGCAGATTCAGCGGTCGGCGATCAGATACGGCGCCAGGGTGGCCAGCTTCTCGCAGGTCTCCTCGAATTCCCGCTCGGGCCGCGACTCAGCGATGACACCCGCGCCAGCCCGCAGCCAGCAACGCCCGCCGCCCTCGTAGGCAGCCCGCAACGTCAACGCGGCATCCAGCCCGCCGTCGGCCGAGAACATCACCACCGCGCCGGAGTACAGGCCCCGTGGGCACTCGTCGAGCCGCAGGATGGCGTCGATTCCCGCCGATTTCGGGATCCCCGACGCGGTGACCGCAGGAAACAGCGCCTCCAGGGCATCCATCCGGTCCCGTGCGGCATCCAGCCGCCCGCGCACCGTCGACCCCAGGTGCTGGACGCTGCCCCGCTCCCGCACGGTCATGAAGTCCGCGACGACGGTACTGCCTGGCTCGGCGATCTCGGTGATCTCGTCCACCGACGTGCGTACCGAGATCGCGTGCTCCACGATCTCCTTGGCATCGGATTCCAGGTCGGCTCGAACCGCTGCGTCGATCGCGGGATCGCCGGTGCGTGCGCGCGTCCCGGCCAGCGGCTCGGTGACCACCACACCGTCGCCGCGCACCTCGGCCACCAGCTCCGGGCTGTACCCGAGCGCCCGGATCCCGCCCAGCCGCAGCAAGAATGACCGAGCCGGAGTGTTGTGGCGCCGGCCCAGTCGGTAGGTCGACGGGAAGTCCAGCGCGAACGGCACCTCGACGCAACGCGACAGGATCACCTTGCGGTAGCTGCCGGCGCGGATCTCCTCGACCGCGGTCGCCACCCGATCCCGATAGCCGGCACCGTCGGCGTCGACCACAATCGGCGACGGCTCGGCCAGCGCGGGAACACCGTCGGCCAACAGCCGCTCCAGCACCGCGACTGCGCGGTCGCTGTGTCCGAACAGCTCGACTGTCTCGGCGGTGACGACGATGCGGGTCTGCGGCCAGAACACCCGCGCCAGCGCGGTGCCCGGCGCCAACCGGTCCTGCAACCCGAATCGGTAGGTGCCGAATTCGAAGGCCACCCAGCCGAATACCTCGGCGGCCTCGAGCAGCAACCGGTCCACTGCCTCACCGAGCACTGCGGCCGGCCGGCCTCGCCAATGTTCGCGACGCACCACCCCGTCGCGGACCGTGCGCAGCTCGTCGCTGTCCAGCTCAACGGCAGCGCGCACACCGGCCGCCAACGTCCAACTTCCGGCGCGCTCGTAGAGCAGGTACTCCTGAGCGTCATGTTCCGGCAGTTCCACGGCCAGCGCGGCGGCCAGGTCAGCCGGCTCGACGCCCGGCGGCAACGGCACCGACAACGCGGCTTCGGAAACCGTTTCTACACCGACTTCGGACACGGTTAGTAAATGTAGCCTAACCTACCAAGTGATGTGCGCCTCGCCCCGCGAACCCGCGTGCGCAACCTCAGCCGGGCAGCAGGGCCAGCAGTCTCGCTCGCGCTTTCACGTGCAGCTGTTCGAACTTGGAATTGCGCTGACGTTCCATCTCCGCGGCCATCCGATTGCCCAGGTCCTCCAACTCCGCGTCGGTCAGGTCGACCGGCGCCGGCGGAGGTACCAGGTCGCGCTCCTCTTCGTCGGCGTGCGCTTCCAGGACGGTGAGGAAGGAATTCCACTCGTCCACATACCGGGGTGAGCTGGTCGGAGTCCGCAATGCAACCGCGAGCTGGTCGTAGATCTGCCGGTGCTCGGCGTGTGCGATCGCGATCAGCCGGCTGGCCGCGGCCAGCGCCGGATAGTAGATGTCGTCCTCGATCTTCATATGGATGGTGAACTCTCGCAGCAGCTTGTCGAGGGTCTCCTGCCGCTCGTCCGATCCAACCGGGGCGGCCTTGAGCTTGGATCCCAATCCGCGCAGCACGTTGTGGTGGTTCCGCAAGACGGTGTAAGCGTCACTTATTGTGCGATCTCCTTCTGTTCCGCGATTTCGGGGCACTCCAGGGTCTGCGGAGCGAGGTATTTCACCCGGCCCTCACCGAGTGGCGTCGGCACGCCGTCGCGCAGCTCGACCATCCCGTCCTGCACCCGCGCCTGGTAGCAGGGCAGTGGAGCGGCGGCCGGTCCGCGCACCACGGCACCGGTCTGGACGTCGAACTGCGAGCCGTGCCACGGGCAGACGACCCGGCCGCGGTCGAGCCAGCCGTCCTCCATCGGCGCGGCAAGGTGCGGGCACAGCCCGGCGAACGCGGACACGTTGTCGCCGTCGCGGCACAGCACCACGCCGACCCCGTCGACCTCGACCCGCTTGAGCTTCTTGCCGGCGGGAAGCTCCGCCTCCGGGAGCACCGGCGTCCAGTCGTCGATGCGCAGCCGCTCACCGGACTGGTCGATACCGATCCCGGAGCCGAACACCAGTGCGCCGCCCAGGAATCCACTGGCGGAGGTGATGCCATAGCCGACCGCGCTGGTGATGACGCCCCGCAGGTGCCGTCCACGGCGCCGGTCCCGCCAGGATTGGATGTACAGGCCCGTGGCGACGAGGTTCAGCACGCCGTGCACCAGCCCGATCCGTCGGTCCTTTTCGTGGGTGTGCTGCCAGTCGGTGACCCCGGTGGCCGCCGAAGCCAAGTTGGCCGCAATCCCCAGACTCAGGGCGCGCTGGGCGAACCGGGACGCGTCAAGCATTTCCGTCGCGGACTTGCTCGGCAGCAGGCTCAGCGCGTCCAAGGCGACCGTAGTCCCGATGGCGCCGGTGGTCAGCGACGCCAGCGGCGGATGCACGGGGTGCCCCAACCACACGCCGTTCAAGAAGTTGGTCACCCGGTTCCGCGCCCCGCCGAAGGCGTTGAACACGAAGCTCAGCACGTTCTCCAGCCGGTAGCTGGGCCGGTCCATCCATTCCTGTCGTCCAAGAACTTCCAGCACTCGGCCGCCGGCCCCGTGCGCCCGGTCCTCGGCGCCTCGCACCCGTTGAACTGCCATCCCGTCGCCTCCATCCACCTCTGGGCTAACCCGATTGCAGCCCCGTTTGCAGCCTCGTTTGCGGAGCTATACCCCGGAGCGTATCCGCATGTACGATTTACTACAAGTAACGGGTTACGATATTGCTGCACGCGCCTGACTTCCGTTGCGCGATAACTCCACCGTAGGTCCAGCCTGTTCCCCAAATCTGTTATTTGGCATTGCATTCGATGCCATTTTGAGCAGTGGCAGGCGACCCCCAACACAGACCTGGCAATACCAAGACAAGATAGCTGTGAATGTGCTGGCAACGATTTACCTGCGGGAGACGCGAGTGCTGCGGAGCGGCATATAACCGCATCTGCGGTTTATTGATTGGCCCTGCGGTCCACCCGCCGAATCAGTGACACCGACCACAGCCACCGGATCGCAGTGATGCGTTACAGGCGTTCACAATTCGGTATCGGTCCGCACACAACGGTTGGCAACGCCACCATCCGCGCGGACTATAGAGGCATGCTAAGTATTCGCAAACTCGTGGGATCGATGTTCGTAGCGACAGCCGCCGCGGCGATCGCGCTCGCCCCGACAGGCGTGATGCTGATGACCGGTTCGGCGGGCACGCCAGGCCAGACCGCGGTCGCCCAACCGCACGGTTCCGGCGGCCCCGACGGCAACGGCGGGGGAAGCGGCTGTGGCCATGACGCCGGTTGGCAGGGCTGCGGTGGCTTTGTCCCCGGCCAGGGCGGATTCGGCCACGGCTGCTTCAACGGCATCTGCGGCAGCTGGGACGGCAACCGCGGTTGGTTCAGCGGCTGATCGGCGCCCGGATCGCCACTAGCCCAGCAGCGACCGCACCACCGCGTCGGCCAGCAGCCGACCGCGATCGGTGAGCACCAGCCGCTCACCGTCGGTGTGCAGCAAGCCGTCGCTGACCGCGGTCGCGGCGCGCTCGCGCTCCTCGGCATCCAGGACCGCCAGCGCCAGCCCGTCGCGCATCCGCAGTCGCAACATCACGTCCTCGGTGTGACGGTCGGCGGCGGAGAGCTCTTCGAAGCCGGCCACCGGCAGTAAGTTGTCCCCCAGCAGCTGCGCGTAAGTGTTGGGGTGCTTGACGTTCCACCAGCGCAGCGCGCCGTCGTAACTGTGTGCGCCCGGGCCGGCACCCCACCACCGGCCACCTCCCCAGTAGCCCAGGTTGTGCCGGCAGGCCGCGCCGGGCCGACTCCAGTTGGACACCTCGTACCAGTCCATCCCGGCCGCCCGCAGCCGGCCGTCGACCAGCTCGTAGCGGTGCGCCGCCACATCACCCTCAGGTGCGGGTAGTTCCCCGCGCCGCACGCGACGGGCCAGTGCGGTGCCGTCCTCCACGATCAGGCTGTAGGCCGAGACATGATCCACGCCCGCCTCCAGCGCCGCGTCCACCGAACGCAGCAGATCGTCATCGGTCTCGCCCGGGGTGCCGTAGATCAGGTCGATGTTGAGGTGCTCGAAGCCCGCGGCCCGCGCCTCGCGCGCGGCAGCCACCGGCCGGCCCGGCGAATGGATCCGGTCCAGGGTGGCCAGCACGCGCGGCGACACCGACTGCATGCCCAGCGAAACCCGGGTGTAGCCCGCGGCGCGGATCGACTCGAAGAACTCCGGTGACGTCGACTCCGGGTTCGCCTCGGTGGTGACCTCGGCGTCGTCGGCCAGTCCGAAGTGTTCGCGGACATGGTCGAGCACGCGCGCCAGCCGCGCCCCGCCCAGCAGCGACGGGGTGCCGCCGCCGACGAAAACCGTGTCGGCCCGCTGCCTGCCCAGCCGGGCGGCCGCGAGCTCCAGTTCCTTGTCCAGCGCCGCCACCCAGGCGTCGGGGTTCGCGCCGCCCAGCTCCGCCGGGGTGTAGGTGTTGAAGTCGCAGTAGCCGCACCGGATGAAACAGAACGGCACGTGCACGTACACCCCGAACGGGCCGTCGTGGCCGCGCCGGGCCGGCGCCACGTCGGGCAGCGCTACGGCAGTCGGGGTCGGCGTCATGGGGCCCGATCATCCCACGCCGGCGCGGGCGGCGCCGTTCGTCAGCGCCTCAGTCGGATCGCGCGCCGGTCCCCGGTGTGTCCTCGGACAGCGCCGTCACATAGTGGGTCAGCGAACCGACCGGAGCGGCCGCGGCGGCACCGCCGCGCGACACGCACGCCGGCCAGGCCCCGGGCCCCCGGTTGGCCATGATGCGCTTGGCGACGGCGATCTGCTGTTGCGCCGACGCCTGCGAGGGCAGTCCCACTCCGCCGTTGTCGTCCCAGTCCGCGACGCTGATCTGCAGCCCGCCGTAACCGCCGTCACCGGTATCGGCTGACCAGTTACCGCCGGACTCGCAGAGGGCGATGGCTTCCCAGTCGATCGGGTCGGCGCTGGCCGCGCCGGACAATTCGGCGGCGCCGGCCAGCAGCACGCCCGCCGTCAGCGTCGCTGTGAACTTCCTCATATCAACTCCACCTTGCTGGCCAGCCAGCGTCCGTCGACCTTGTCCATGGTCATCCGGATCCGGCTGTGGTCGAGCACGGGTTCGGGATTGTCGGCGTTACGCACCGCCTGGTCGACCAGCAGCACCACCACGGCGTGGTTACGGTCGGCGGATTTCAGCACCGCCTCGGCGACGTGCCCGCGCGCCGTCGCCCTGTTGTCTATCAACTGCTGACGCAACCGCACGCTGGAACGGGTGTGCATGGTCCGGAACTGGCCGGTCGATCCGTCGGTGATGTCGGCGAAGTCGCGATCGATGTTGTCGGCGTCGATATTGCTCAGTCGCAACACATATGCCTCGGCCGCCTCCAGGGCCTGCTCACCGGCGAGGTGGGTTTGATAATGCTGGATCGCCAGCCATCCGCCGCAACCGACCGTGGCCGCCAGCGTCGTCACGGCCAGCCAGCGCCGCAGCTGGGCACGGCCGCTGGTACGCCGGGGCGGGTCGGCCACCGGCAATGGTTCCCACGCCGGATCCCATCCGAAGTCGACACTCACCTGTCCCACCCGCCTTCCGATCGGCTGACCGTCTGCGGCGGCCCGGTACCCAGGTGCATCGCCCCCGGGCCGTTCCGATCCGCTCCCCCGGGCCGACCGCCGCGACGTCGAGCCCCAGATGAGTTTTGCTCACGATGATCACAACTTTGCGCCGGTAAGGAAGATTTTCGGCATCCATGGCATAATCGCCGGTGTGACCGCCGCCTACTGCACCTCGTCTGGGGTTGCCCTGGTGGCTCGGCGGCATATCGATTTCAAGCGTGTCTGCAGCTGTCGCTGTCTGCCTTGATGTCGTAGAACCGCCCACCTGTACTTTCCAGCTGGCCGCCGGATCTGCGCCGCCGGAGACAGTCGCCGGTGAACTGCGCTCAATCCCGCCGGCTCCTCTTTGAAGGAGAATCGATGACCGCCACTCCATCCGCTCCCCCGGCCCGGGCTAAGCGCAGTGAGGCCCAGTGGGCGCTCGGCGAAACCGAACCGGCCAACCACAACGAGCAGTTCAAGCAGGAAGACCCGGCCCTCAATGTGCAGGCCCGGATCCTCGACGTCTACTCCAAGCAGGGCTTCGACAGCATCACCAAGGACGACCTGCGCGGCCGCTTCCGCTGGATGGGCCTCTACACCCAGCGTGAGCAGGGCTACGACGGCACCTTCACCGGCGACGAGAACGCCGACCTGCTCGAGGCGCCCTACTTCATGCTGCGGGTGCGCTGCGACGGCAAGCCGATGTCGGCCGCCGCCATGCGGACCCTCGGTCAGATCTCGGTCGACTTCGCGCGGAACACCGCCGACATCTCCGACCGCAACAACCTGCAATACCACTGGATCGAGATCGAGAACGTCCCGGAGATCTGGAACCGCCTGGATGCGGTCGGGCTGCAGACCATCGAGGCCTGCGGCGACTGCCCGCGCGGCATGCTCGGCTCGCCCCTGGCCGGGGAATCGCTCGACGAGGTGCTCGACCCGTCCCCCGCACTCGACGAGATCGTCCGCCGCTACATCGGCAACCCGGAATTCGCCAACCTGCCGCGCAAGTTCAAGACCGCCGTCTCCGGTCTGCCGGACGTCGCCCACGAGATCAACGACATCTCCTTCATCGGCGTCAACCACCCCGAGCACGGCCCCGGGTTGGACCTGTGGGTCGGCGGCGGCCTGTCCACTAACCCGATGCTGGCCCAGCGCCTCGGCGCGTGGGTGCCGCTGGACGAGGTGCCCGACGTCTGGGAGGCCGTCACGAGCCTGTTCCGTGACTACGGCTATCGCCGGCTGCGTTCCAAGGCCCGGCTGAAGTTCCTGGTCAAGGACTGGGGCGTCGAGAAGTTCCGCGAAGTTCTCGAGACCGAGTACCTCAAGCGCCCGCTGATCGACGGGCCGGCGGCGGCACAGCCCACCGCGACCGTCGACCACGTCGGGGTGCAGAAGACCCGCAATGGCCGCAACGCGGTCGGGGTGGCCCCGATCTCCGGTCGGGTGAACGGCGAGACGCTGCTCAAGGTCGCGGAATTGATGGAGCAGGTCGGTTCCGACCGGGCCCGGTTCACGCCCTACCAGAAGCTGGTCATCCTCGACGTTCCCGACGAGAAGGTCGACGGCCTGGTGGCGGAGCTGGATGCGCTGGGCCTGCCGTCCAACCCGTCGCCGTGGCGGCGCAACCTGATGGCCTGCACCGGGCTGGAGTTCTGCAAGCTGTCGTTCGTCGAGACCCGCGTGCGGGCCCAGAGCCTGGTCCCAGAGCTCGAGCAACGCCTCGACGACCTCAACGCCGTCCTGGACGTGCCGGTCACGGTCAACATCAACGGGTGCCCGAACTCATGTGCTCGGATCCAGGTGGCCGACATCGGGTTCAAGGGTCAGATGATCGACGACGGCAACGGCAACTCGGTCCCCGGCTTCCAGGTGCACCTCGGCGGCAGCCTGGGCGCCGACAGCGGGTTCGGCCGCAAGCTGCGCCAGCACAAGGTCTACAGCGACGAACTCGGCGACTACATCGAACGGGTGGTCCGTAACTTCATCAAACAACGCAGCGCTGGTGAGCGTTTCGCGCAGTGGGCGGTGCGTGCCGAAGAAGACGATCTGCGATGAGGCCCCACAGCGAAGCGGAGCTGCGTGAGCTGGCCGCCCAGGGCGCGGCCGAGCTCGACGGCGCCAGCGCCACCGAGCTGCTGGAGTGGACGGATGCGAACTTCGGCGGGGTGAACGGCCCCCGAGGTGGCGCCACCTGCAACTACGTGGTGGCCTCCAACATGGCCGACGCAGTGCTGGTGGACCTGGCGGCCAAGGTCCGCGCCGGGGTTCCGGTGCTGTTCCTCGACACCGGCTACCATTTCGCCGAGACCATCGGCACCCGCGATGCGGTGGAGGCGATGTACGACATCGCGTTGGTCAACGTCACCCCGGAGCAGACGGTGGCGGAGCAGGACGCCGCCCACGGCAAAGACCTGTTCGGGTCCAATCCGGCGCTGTGCTGCCGGCTGCGCAAGGTCGAGCCGCTGTCTCGCACGCTGCGCGGCTACTCGGCGTGGGTCACCGGGTTGCGCCGGGTGGAGGCGCCGACGCGTGCCAACGCCCCGCTGATCAGCTTCGACGAGCAGTTCGGTCTGGTGAAGGTCAACCCCCTCGCCGCGTGGACCGATGACGAGATGGACGCCTACATCATCGCCAACAACGTGCTGGTCAACCCGCTGATCGATGAGGGCTACCCGTCGATCGGCTGCGCGCCGTGCACCATCAAGCCGGAGGCGGGTGCCGATCCGCGCAGCGGACGCTGGGCCGGCCTGGCCAAGACCGAATGCGGGCTGCACGCCTCGTGACCACCACGCTGGTACTGACCGCGCACGGCAGCCGGGATCCACGCTCGGCGGCCAACACCCGTGCGATCGCCGGGCACCTGCGCCGGGTGGCGCCCGAATACGCCGTGCGGGTGGCGTTCTGCGAACACAGCACCCCGAACCTGCGCGATGTGCTGCGTGAGACCACCGGCGACACGATCGTGGCCCCCCTGCTGTTGGCGAGTGCCTACCACGCCCGCGTCGATATTCCGGCGATGATCGCGGAGTCCGGCGTTGATCTGCGGGTGGCTCCGACGCTGGGCGAGGACAGCCGTCTGGTGCAGGTTCTCGGCGAACGCCTGACCAGCGCCGGTGCCTCGCGATTCGACCCGGAGCTGGGTGTGGTGGTGGTCGCGGTGGGCTCCTCGCGTGCGGCGGCCAATGCCCAGACCGCCACGATCGCAGCTCCGCTGTCTCGCGGAACACGTTGGGCCGGAGTGGAAGTCGCCTTCGCCACCGAGGGCCCCCAGCCGTCGGTGCCCGAAGCCGTCGAACGCTTGCGGGCACGTGGCGCCACCAAGCTGATGATCGCCCCGTGGTTCCTGGCCCACGGCAGGATCACCGACCGGGTCGCGGCCTACGCCGCACCGGCGGGGATCACGATGGCCCAGCCGCTCGGCGCGCACCGCCTGGTGGCCGCGACCGTGCTGGACCGCGTGGAAGACGTCCTGACGGCGCGGGCCGCCGCCTGACGGACGGCGGTTCGCCAAAGACCGCTCCGCAGTGAGACCCGTCACAGCGCTCATCACCACCCTTCACCCTTAGTATGGTTAGCCTAACCTACGTAAGGAGCTTGGGTGACGTCCACGGGCGAGGATCCCCTTATCGCGAGAATGGTAATTCGTCGGCGGTTCGCGCTGCACGAATCCTGTACCAGGCTTCGCCAGCTCCATCCGCATTGCCCCCGAACCTACGGTGTCGCGGTTCTCGCTGACGTCAACAAGCGCCGATGGTTCCCGTTGGATTCGGTTTTCACCATCGATCGCCTGCGGGTCCGCTTCGATGAGACCGCCGCCATGACAGACCCACGCGCGGCAGGAAACGTCCTGGCCGCGCGGCTGGTCCACGAAGTGCTGGGGCGGCTTCTTCCGCTGGTGCTACTCGAGGGACGCGCGTGGGACGCCGGCCTGGAGAACCTGTGGGTGCACTTCGACCGCGACAACGACATCGACTGGGTGGCCGTTGTCGACCCGACCGTGCGCGTGCTTCCCGACGACCCCTGGATCCACGAGAAGGGCGAGCGCGGCCACACCGACACGGTGGTGGTGCTGCCCAGCGAATCGGCCCTGACCACCTGGGCGGCCCACCGCTGCCACCGAACTTTGGCGCCGCTGTTCGTCTGGCTCCATGCGGTGTGCGAGGGCGCGATCTCGATCGCGTCGATGTGGCAGCTCCTGGGATCGACGGTGGTGGTCGCGGCAAACCAGCTGCCACGCCGCACCGAGCAGGACGAGGCCGTCAGCTTCCGGCGCAGTCAGGCCATCCTGGACGCGATGGTCGGCTTCGGCCTACCGGTGCGGGGGCCCGCCATGCCGGCGTTCCAGCCGAAGACAGCCCCCCGTCGGGTCCCCACCGGCACCGCTTCGAGTTCGGGCGGGCAACGGCTGTGAACACCGGCCCCGACTTCTCGATGGTGGTCGGCTTTGGCAGCGACATGGGCAACGCCGAAGACGCCGCCATGTCGTTCGCCGAGGCCTTCGAAGAAGCCACCGGTCTCAGCGTCGAAGCCGTCGAGCTCAATCAGGTCGACATCAGTGACCTGCACTCGGCCACCCACCTCATCGTCGTCACCTCGACCTGGGGCGACGGCGAGTTTCCCGACAACGCCACGCTGTTCTGGGAGGCCCTGAGCGCCGACGCCGCCGACCGCCTGGAACACCTGAGTTTCGCGGTGCTCGCCCTCGGCGACACCGGTTACGACCTGTTCTGCAACGCCGGCCGACTGCTCGACGCACGGCTGGAGCAGTTGGGCGCCACCCGGTTGGCCGAACGCGTCGACATCGACGGCTCCTATGCCAAGCCGGCCGCGGCCTGGACGACCGACGTCGTCAAACTCCTGACCGCCGAGCACACCGCCCCCGGTGGGGGCGTCGTCGTATCGAGCCGCGCCGCGCACTCCCCCGATCAGGCCACACCGACCAACCCCGACCGAGATCACCCCTTCGAAGCCCGCGTAATGGTCAACAAGCTGCTCACCGCGCCCGGATCCGACAAAGAGGTCCGCCACTACGAGCTGGACCTCACCGGCTCCGGCATCGCCTATGCCGCAGGCGATTCCCTGGCCGTGCATCCGACCAACGACCCCGCTCTGGTCGACGCCATCTTGGCCGAGTTCGGGCTGGGCCCCGAACACACCGTGCCCGGCCACGACGAGCCCCTCGGTGTGCTGCTGACCCATCACCTCGAGATACGGACGCCGTCGCGAGCACTGCGGGAGCTGACGGCCTCACGCACCCGCGACGCGCATGCCGCAGCTGCGCTGGGCGGGAATGCCGATGCGGCACAGGACTCTTGGCTCTACGGCAGAGACGTGCTCGACCTGATCAGACTGGGCACGCTGACCGCTGACGAGGTGATCGACACGTTGCGTCCGCTTCAGTACCGCGACTACTCGATCGCCTCGAGCCCACTGGTCAGCCCCGACCACGCGCACCTGACCGTCGCGACCGTGCGTTACGCCCTCGCAGACCGCCACTATGGCGGCGTGGCTACCTCGTTCCTGGCCGACCGCGCCGACACCGTGCGAGTACACCTGCGGCCCAACCATTCCTTCCGACTGCCCGGACCCGATGTGCCCGTCATCATGATCGGCCCCGGGACCGGGGTGGCGCCGTTTCGCGCGTTCCTGCAAGAACGCCGCGCCGCCGGCGCCAAGGGACGTTCGTGGCT
Organism: Mycolicibacter heraklionensis; assembly: GCF_019645815.1. Taxonomy (NCBI): domain Bacteria; kingdom Bacillati; phylum Actinomycetota; class Actinomycetes; order Mycobacteriales; family Mycobacteriaceae; genus Mycobacterium; species Mycobacterium heraklionense. Next base: position 1,759,833 of record NZ_CP080997.1, on the reverse strand, counting down.
CTTCTTCGGGAATCGGCGCAGAGCCGGCGACTTCCTCTACCGGAACGAGTTCGAGGACCATCTCAGGTCAGGGGTGCTGTCCCGGCTCGACCTCGCGTTCTCCCGCGACGACGCCACCGACACACCGAATCGGTATGTCCAGCAACGCATGTGGGAGAACTCGACGGAGCTCTTCAGCTGGCTCGAAGAGGGTGCGCAGCTCTACGTCTGCGGCGATGCCGAACGTATGGCCAAGGACGTCGACGCCGCACTGCATGCCATCGTGGCCAGCGCCGGCAACATGGACACCGCTGCGGCGCACGCCTATGTCAACCAGCTCATCAAGACCCATCGCTATCTGCGGGACGTGTACTAGCCGGCGCAGGGTCGGCTTACCCTGACGCCGGTACCGCCGCGCCCACCGCCGCCACGTCGCTCAACGGCGGGATCCGGGTGGCCCGCACGTAAACGGTGTCCCCCTCGGCCAACGCGAGCGCCTCGGCGTCCCCGCGGGTGATCTGGGCGGTGAACGGCACCTGGGTCGCGGCATTGGTGAGCTCGACCCGCACCTCGAAGCCCAGCGTCACCACCCGGTCGACGGTGGCACGCAGCACCCCGACCCCGTCGGCGCCGTCTACCGTTGCCGCGGACACCGCCATGTCGGGGGTGCGGCCGACCCGGATGTCGTGCGGACGGACCAAGGCTCCGTTGAGCGAGGACACCGCGCCCAGGAACGACATGACGAACGCGTTCGCCGGCGCGTCATACACCTCGGTCGGGGTGCCGAGCTGCTCGATGCGGCCCTGATTCAGCACGGCGATCCGGTCCGCGACGTCCAGCGCCTCGGCCTGGTCGTGAGTGACCAGCACCGTGGTGACGTGCACCTCGTCGTGCAGGCGGCGCAGCCAGGCCCGCAGGTCTTCCCGGACCTTGGCGTCCAGCGCCCCGAACGGCTCATCGAGCAGCAGCACCTGCGGGTCCACCGCAAGGGCCCGCGCCAGGGCCATCCGCTGGCGCTGACCGCCGGACAGCTGGTTGGGGTAGCGGGTCTGGAAACCGCTGAGCCCCACCACTTCGAGCAGGTTGTCCACCTTCTCTTTGATTTCGGCCTTGGGTCGCTTGCGGATCTTGAGCCCGAACGCCACGTTGTCGCGCACCGTCATGTGCTTGAACGCCGCGTAGTGCTGAAAGACGAACCCGATCCCGCGCCGCTGCGGCGGAACCCCGGTGACGTCGACTCCGTTGATGGTGACCGTCCCGCTGTCCGGGTGGTCCAGGCCGGCGATGGCCCGCAGCAGAGTCGACTTGCCCGAGCCGCTGGGCCCGAGCAGCGCCGTCAGCGAACCGGACGGGACCGCGAAGTCGACGTTGTCCAATGCGACGAAGTCGCCGTAGCGCTTGTTCGCCCCGCGCACCGTGATTGCGTTGCTCATTTGTTTCCCTTTCCGGCCCGCACGTCGAGCACCACCTGAACGATCAAGACCAACACCGACACCGTCATCAGCAGTGTGGACAAGGCGTAGGCGCCGTATTCGGCGCCGCGGTTGTAACGGTCGGACACCAGCAGTGTCAGCGTCTGGGACTTTCCGGGCAGGTTCGACGACACGATCAACACCGCGCCGTACTCGCCGAGCGTGCGCGCCACCGTCAGCACGATCCCGTAAGTCAGCCCCCAGCGGATGGATGGCAGCGTGATCCGCCAGAACGTCTGCCACCAACTCGAACCCAGCGTCGCCGACGCTTCCTCCATATCGGTGCCCAGTTCGTGCAGCACCGGTTCGACTTCCCGGATCACGAACGGCAGCGTGACGAAGATGCTGGCCAGCACGATGCCGGGCAGGCCGAAGATGATCTTGAAACCCCAGTCGTTCTCCACGAAGCCCAGCAGCCCCGCGGATCCCCACAGCACCACCAGCGCCACACCGACGATCACCGGCGAGACCGCGAATGGCAGGTCAATGACCGCCTGAAGCACGCCCTTGCCGCGGAACTTGTTGCGAGCCAATACTAATGCTGTCGGAATACCGAAGACGACGTTCAGCGGCACCACGATCGCCACCACCAGCAGCGACAGTTGCAGCGCCGAGATGGCTGCCGGTGTGGAGATGTAGTCGAAGAACTGTCCGAGCCCGGGCGCGAAGCTGCGCCACAGGATCAACGACACCGGGACGATCAGCAGCAGGCCGATGTAGGCCACCGCGAGGAAGCGGAGCAGGTAGCGGATTTTCCGTGACGACGTCATATCAGGACCTCTCCTGCCGCTTGCTCACTCGCGACCCCAGCACCCGCAGGGCGAGCAGCACCAGGAACGAAATCCCGAGCAGTACCAGCGAGATCGCCGCCGCACCGGTGCGGTCGTCGTTCTCGATCAACGTCCGGATCCACTGCGAGGACACCTCGGTCTTGCCGGGCACCGCGCCACCGATCAACACCACCGAACCGAACTCGCCGATCGCCCGGGAGAACGCCAGCCCCGCTCCCGTCAGCAGCGCCGGTGTCAGGGCCGGCAGCACCACGGCCCGGAAGATGGTCAGCCCGGAGGCGCCCAGCGACGCGGCGGCTTCCTCGACCTCCCGATCGATCTCCAGCAGCACCGGTTGCACCGACCGCACCACGAACGGCAGCGTGACGAACGCCAGCGCCAGGCCGACGCCCCAGGCGGTGTGCTGCAGGTGCACGTGCACGGGGCTGGCGGGGCCGTAGAGCGCCAGCATCACCAGGCTCGCGACGATGGTGGGCAGCGCGAACGGCAGGTCGATGATCACGTCGATGAAGCGCTTGCCGAAGAAGTCGTCGCGCACCAGCACCCACGCGATCAACAGGCCGAACAGCAGGTTGAGCACGGTGACCCCGGCCGCGATCGTCAGCGTCACCCGAAACGACTGCACGGCGGCGTGCGAGGTGACCGCCAGCTGGAACGCACGCCACCCACCGCCGCCGGCCTGCCAGGCGATCGCGGCCAGCGGCGCCAACACGATCAGCGACAGCCACACCGTGGCAGCACCGACGCGCAGCGACACCCCTTCCCGTCGAAACCCTGAGTGCTCGCCGCCCTCGCCGGGCCGAGTCACCTCGGTGACCACCGTCGCGCTCATCCGGTGACCCGGGTGTAGATCTTGGTGATCGCGCCGCTCGACTTGTCGAAGAGGGCGTTGTCGACCACGTCCCACCCGCCGAGGTCGGCGATCGTCCACAGCTTGTCGGGGTCCGGGAACGTGTGGCGGAATTCGTCGGCGATGCTCGGGTCGACCGGACGGAAGCCGGCTTCGGCCCACAGCCGTTGCGCCGCCGTCGTGTACTGGAAATTCTTGAACGCGGTGACGGTGTCAAGGTGCCGACTGGAGGTCACCACGGCCAACGGGTTTTCGATCTTGAAGGTCTGCGACGGGTTGACGTGCTCCACCGGCTTGCCCTTGCGCTCGACCGCGATCGCCTCGTTCTCGTAGCTGATCAGCACGTCGCCGCTGCCCTGCAGGAACACATCGGTGGCCTCGCGACCCGAGCCCGGGCGCAGCTTGAAGTGGTCACTGACCAGCTGCTCGATGAAGTCCAGGCCTGCCTGCGGGTTCTTGCCGCCCTCGCTCTTGACGGCGTACGGGGCCAGCAGGTTCCATTTGGCCGATCCAGAGCTCAGCGGGCTGGGGCTGATCACCTCGACCCCGGGCCGCAACAGGTCGTCCCAGCCGTTGATGTGCTTGGGATTGCCCTGCCGGACCACCAAGGTCACCACCGAACCGAACGGGATTCCCTTGGTGACGTCGGCGTTCCAGTCCTCGGCGACCTTGCCGGCCTTCACCAGTCGGGTGACGTCGGGTTCCACGGAGAAGTTCACGATGTCGGCGGGTTTGCCGCTGGCGACGCCGCGGGACTGATCGCCCGATGCGCCATAGGAGGTGACGACCTGGACGTCGGCGCCGTCCTCGGTGTTGTAGAAGGCCGGGATCACCTTGCTCCAGCCGGGCTCGGGAACCGCGTAGGCCACCAGCGTCAGGGTGGTGTGCGCCTCGGAGCGCTCACCGCCTCCGACGACATCGCTGGGTCCGCCGCCGCATCCGGCGAGCGTGGTGACTGCCATGGCGGCGGCCAGTGCCAGCGCGATGCTGCGCGCGAGAGTATTGGGCATTGATGACCTTTCCGGGCGAATCCGTATAGACGTCGGCAAGAATGCTTGTCCGTCGGATCGCGAAAGGCGTTCGATTTCTACAGAACGTGCGTCAACAAAGACGACACCGGTACGCCGACGGGTGCGGTATCAGCGACAACAGTGCAGGTCGGCCACAGCGGAAGTGATCACGGCGAGCTTCGGGAACGCCACAATCTGGCGCTGCCGGTCACCGGTCGCTGCGAACATGCGGGGAAGCATAACAGAGCCCTGTGCGGGCAGCGCCCGGCCCGGTTCGGCGGGTCTAGCGGGTCAGCAGCCAGCTGACGATCACCAACACAATCAGGCCGATCAGCACCAACGTGACCTGCGAACGCGGCATCAGCGGGCCCCGCCGTCACGACCGTGCCGGACACGCTCCTGCACCCGGATTCCCTCCCCCAGGGCCGCGTCCAGCACCGAGGCCAGGCCGTAGGCCAGCAACAACACCACCGGCATCACCACCGCGGTCTGCACCACAAAGCCGAGGCCGGACAACCACAACTCAACACCGTCCCACCAGCTCAGGAAGCCCACCACCCAGCCCACTTTAGCGGCGACCGCAAGCGCGGCGAAGCCGGGCGAAGCCAGGCGAAGCGGGCCGGCAGCCCAAGCCTGGATCGGCCGATCCGGGTAGACGCGCGGCAGACCCGCCAGAGATGATGACGGAATGGACCTGCACACCCCGCCGGGCGATGCACCCGCCAAGACCGCGCCGGAAATCACCACGCCCGCCGCAGGCACCGGCGCCGCGGCTCCGTCACCACCACCCCTGTCGGCGACCGCTCCGGTGCCGTATGCGGCGTCACCGAGTCAGGTCCGCAACCCGTTTCCACCGATCGCCGACTACGCCTTTCTGTCGGACTGCGAGAACACCTGCCTGATCTCGGCGGCGGGCTCGGTGGAGTGGATGTGCCTGCCGCGCCCGGACTCCCCCAGCGTTTTCGGCGCCCTGCTGGACCGCAGCGCGGGGCACTTTCGGCTCGGGCCGTACGGGGTGTCGGTGCCCGCGGCGCGGCGCTACCTGCCCGGCAGCCCCATCATGGAGACCACCTGGCAGACCCATACCGGCTGGCTGATCGTGCGTGACGCGCTGGTGATGGGTAAATGGCACGACATCGACGCACGGTCGCAGACCCACCGGCGCACCCCCACCGACTGGGACGCCGAGCACATCCTGCTGCGCACGGTGCGTTGCGTCAGCGGCACCGTCGAGTTGACCATGAGCTGCGAGCCCGCATTCGACTATCACCGCACCAGCGCCACCTGGGAGTACTCGGCCAACGCCTACGGCGAGGCGATCGCGCGGGCCCGGCAGAATCCGGACGCCCACCCGACCCTGCGATTGACGACGAACCTGCGGTTGGGACTGGAGGGCCGCGAGGCCCGGGCCCGTACCCGGCTGACCGAGGGCGACGACGTCTTCGTGGCCTTGAGCTGGTCGAAACATCCTGCGCCGCAAAGCTATGCCGAAGCCGCCGACAAAATGTGGAACACCACCGAATGCTGGCGACAGTGGATCAACATCGGGAACTTCCCCGATCATCCGTGGCGCTCCTATCTGCAGCGCAGCGCGCTGACGCTGAAGGGCCTGACCTATTCGCCGACCGGAGCCCTGTTGGCCGCGCCCACCACGTCGCTGCCGGAAACGCCTCAGGGCGAACGGAATTGGGACTACCGCTACAGCTGGGTACGCGACTCGGCGTTCACCCTGTGGGGCCTGTACACGCTGGGACTGGACCGCGAGGCCGATGACTTCTTCTCGTTCATCGCCGACGTGTCCGGCGTCAACAACGGACAGCAACACCCGTTGCAGGTGATGTACGGCGTCGGCGGGGAGCATGAGCTGGTGGAACAGGAGCTGGACCACCTGTCCGGCTACGACAACGCCCGTCCGGTACGGATCGGCAATGGCGCCTACAACCAGCAGCAGCACGACATCTGGGGCACCATGCTCGACTCTGTCTACCTGCACGCCAAGTCCCGCGAGCAGATCCCGGAAACCCTGTGGCCGGTGCTGAAGCGCCAGGTGGAAGAGGCGATCAAGCACTGGCGCGAACCCGACCGGGGCATCTGGGAGGTGCGCGGCGAACCGCAGCACTTCACCTCCTCGAAGGTGATGTGCTGGGTGGCGCTGGACCGCGGGTCGAAGCTGGCCGAGCTGCAGGGCGCGGTCTCCTACGCCAAGCAGTGGCGGGCGATCGCCGAGGAGATCAAGGCCGACGTGTTGGCCAACGGAGTGGATTCCCGCGGCGTGCTGACCCAGACGTACGGCAGCACGGCGCTGGACGCTTCGCTGCTGCTGGTGGTGCTCACCCGGTTTCTGCCGGCCGATGACCCGCGGGTGCGCGCCACCGTCATGGCGATCGCCGAAGAGCTCACCGAGGACGGCCTGGTGCTGCGGTACCGGACCGAGGAGACCGACGACGGGCTGTCCGGCGCCGAGGGCACCTTCACCATCTGCTCGTTCTGGCTGGTCTCGGCGTTGGTCGAGATCGGCGAAGTCAGCCGGGCCAAGCATCTGTGTGAGCGGCTGTTGTCGTTCGCCAGCCCGTTGCACCTCTACGCCGAGGAGATCGAGCCCCGCACCGGCCGGCATTTGGGCAACTTCCCGCAGGCCTTCACGCACCTGGCGCTGATCAACGCCGTCGTGCACGTGATCCGCGCCGAGGAGGAGGCCGACTCCACCGGAGGTTTCCAGCCCGCGAACGCGCCGATGTAGCTCGGTCCTGTTGCGCGAGCAGACGCAAAATCGCCTAAAATTCGGGCCTTTTCGGTGATTTTGTGTCTGTTCGGCGCGGGTCAGCCGCTGAGGTTGCGGATCTTGTCCAGCATCGCCCGGGCCAGGTCGGCGGCGGTGGTGTCCCCGGCGGGCGGGGCGCCGGAGTGGTCGTCCTCGTCGACGAACCAGAACACATCAACGTCGACGACGCAGTTCACCCGCGCCGCGAGCGCCCGCGAGACCCGCAGTCCCGCTTCGCCGTCCACACTTGTACGCACCGTGGCCACCAGCACCGCGTCCTGGTCGGAGACGTCGGTGACCTCGCCACTGGCCTCGCTGTCCTCCCCGCTGTCGCGCGTCACGACCACCCCGTCGCAGCTGCCCCACTGCTCGGCGAACTTCTCGAAGAGCGCGTCGGCGTCGGCGGCACTGTCCAGTGCGACCACCGCTTCGCCCACCCCGGTCAACGGCGAGTCCCCGGCGCCGGTGCTGTCCCAGAACTCATGGGCGACGTCCCGTACCCCGGCGGAGCTGTACACGCTGCGCTGGCCGCCGACCGCCGCGCCGACGCAGTCTTGCGGCTCCGCCGACTCCCAGGCGTCGGGCAGGTCGTCGAGGCCGCCGAACCGCGGCGGCAGGGAGGGGTCGCTGCGGAAGGGCTGGCCGGTCAGCTTCGACAACTCGGAGTCGTCGAGCAACACCTGCCGGACCGCCATCCCGGTCACCGGGGTTGGCGCCAATCCCGGTGCGGGCCGGACAGTTCCGGAGACCACCGTGGTGCACCCGCTGGCGAGCAGCACGACCGCCACCGCGCCCGCCGCGATTGTGCCTACCCGGGAGGCCACTACTTCTTGGCCTTATCTCCGGCAGAGCCCCCGCTGTCGGTGGACAGCGCCGCGACGAACGCCTCCTGCGGCACATCGACCCGCCCGATGGTCTTCATCCGCTTCTTGCCCTCTTTCTGCTTCTCCAGCAGCTTGCGCTTACGGGTGATGTCACCGCCGTAGCACTTGGACAACACGTCCTTGCGGATGGCCCGGATATTCTCGCGGGCAATGATTCTCGAGCCGATCGCGGCCTGCACCGGCACTTCGAACTGCTGGCGCGGGATCAGCTCCTTGAGCTTGGTGGTCATCTTGTTGCCGTAGGCCGAGGCCGAGTCTTTGTGGACGATCGCACTGAACGCGTCCACCGGCTCGCCCTGCAGCAGGATGTCGACCTTGACCAAGTCGGCCTCCTGCTCCCCGGCCTCCTCGTAGTCCAGGCTGGCGTAGCCGCGAGTGCGCGACTTCAGCGAGTCGAAAAAGTCGAAGATGATCTCGCCCAACGGCATCGTGTAGCGCAGCTCGACGCGTTCCGGCGAGAGGTAGTCCATCCCGCCGAGTTCCCCACGACGGGACTGGCACAGTTCCATGATGGTGCCGACGAACTCGCTCGGGGCGATCACGGTGGTCTTGACGACGGGCTCGTAGACAGTGCGGATCTTGCCTTCCGGCCAGTCCGACGGGTTGGTGACGATGATCTCGGTGTTGTCTTCGGCGATCACCCGGTAGACGACGTTGGGCGAGGTGGAGATCAGGTCCAGGTCGAATTCGCGCTCGAGGCGTTCCCGGGTGATCTCCATGTGCAGCAGGCCCAGGAAGCCGCAGCGGAACCCGAAGCCCAGCGCCACCGAGGTTTCCGGCTCGTAGGTCAGGGCGGCGTCGTTGAGCTGCAACTTGTCCAGGGCGTCACGCAGATTCGGGTAGTCCGACCCGTCCACCGGGTACAACCCGGAGTAGACCATCGGTTTGGGTTCGCGGTAGCCGGTGAGCGCCTCGGTGGCCCCGCCCCGGGCGGTGGTGACGGTGTCGCCGACCTTCGACTGGCGCACGTCCTTCACGCCGGTGATCAAGTAACCCACCTCGCCGACACCAAGCCCCTTGGCGGGCTTGGGTTCCGGGGAGACGATGCCGACTTCAAGCAGCTCGTGGGTGGCACCGGTGGACATCATGGCGATCTTCTCGCGAGGGGTGATCTTGCCGTCGACGACACGCACGTAGGTGACCACACCGCGGTAGATGTCGTAGACGGAGTCGAAGATCATCGCCCGGGTGGGCGCGTCGGCGTCGCCGGTGGGCGGAGGCACCTGCCTGACCACCTCGTCGAGCAGTTCCGCCACGCCTTCGCCGGTCTTCCCGGAGACCTTCAACACGTCTTCGGGCTCGCACCCGATGATGTGGGCCAGTTCGGCGGCGTAACGCTCCGGGTCGGCCGCGGGCAGGTCGATCTTGTTGAGCACCGGGATGATGGTCAGGTCACGATCCAGCGCCAGGTACAGGTTGGCCAGGGTCTGGGCCTCGATGCCCTGGGCGGCGTCGACCAGGAGGACTGCGCCCTCGCAGGCCTCCAGCGCGCGGGATACCTCGTAGGTGAAGTCGACGTGACCGGGTGTGTCGATCAGATGCAGCACGTAGTCGCCGGATGCCGCGCGTTGGCCTGCGCCCTGCTCCGGGTGGTCCTTGACCGTCCAGGGCAGCCGGACGTTCTGCGCCTTGATGGTGATGCCGCGTTCCCGCTCGATGTCCATCCGGTCCAGGTACTGGGCCCGCATCGATCGGTCGTCGACGACGCCGGTGAGCTGCAGCATCCGGTCGGCCAAGGTGGATTTGCCGTGGTCGATGTGGGCGATGATGCAGAAGTTCCGTATCTGCGCCGGCGCGGTGAAGGTCTGGTCGGCGAAACTGCTGATGGGAATCTCCTGGTGAACGGGGGCGGTGGTGCCTATCTGCCTAGTCAGGGTAGCGAGGCGGTGGCGTCAAGACGAAACCCCCGGAGACCAGCTCCGGGGGTTTGCGTTTCCGAACGACGATTACAGGTCGATCGCGAAGTAACCGCCGAGGTCGGCAATGCCCGCCTGGAAGAAGTTGGCGGCATCTTCCCAAGCACTGTCGCCGGCCAGGCTGGCGGCGATCGCGGCGTCGGATCCGAACAGGTAGTCGGCGGCGTTCTCGAACTCGATCTGGTCGCCGCCGTTGAGGATCGCGAACAGCAGCACGTTGTTGCCGTCGATGAACTGCGTCAACGCACCGTTGAGCAGGCTGTAAGAGCCCGGGTCGCTGGAAATCTCGTCTTCCCAGTTGACGCCGTAGAGCATCATGCCGAAGGCGGCGTTCACGTCGTCTTGGTTGATGGTGAGGAACGGGTTGGCCTCGGAGGCATCGATGACCTTGTCGCCCACGCCGGCCAGGGTGGCCTGCGACTCGAAGAGGAAGTTCATCGACTGGATCTCACTCGCCAGCACCGAGCTGAAGTCGAAGCCGGTCGAGTCGTCGGCAGCCGCCAACGGCGCCAACGCGAGTGCCGTACCAGCGGCAAAGCTGCCGAGCACACCGATTTTCCGCATGTCCATTCCCCCCAAAATGCCCTTCATCCTCACTGCCCGGCGGCCGGTTTCCCCACCCCCGCCGGAAGCTCCCCCCAGCACCGTTGCTGTGAGCCGGATAAAATCTAACAAAGACCTGTGATCAATACAAGTGAATGTTCACTCGTATTTTGGTTTCTTCGGGTTCTTCCCCATGTTCGCCCCAGGGCGAGCAGTATTTGTGCACGTCGAACTGTGTTCAGGATCACGATCCGGGCCGCCCGCGCACCGCGTCCGATGTCCCGAATACCCCCAAGTGAACATCGGGACCGGTGGTACCCACGGCAAGACGAAGCCCCCGGAGACGATCCTCCGGGGGTTTCGGTTCGGCCTGCGGCTAGGAGTCGAAGATGCCGAAGAAGCCCATCAAGTCGCCCCAGGCGAACTGGAAGTAGCTGGCGGCTTCTGCCCAGCCACTGGCGGCGCTATTGGCGATGTCCTCCATGCTGTTCCCGCCAAGCAGGTCGCCGGTGCCGCCGTCCCAATCGAGCACAGCGCCGTTGTTCATCATCGCGTACAACAGCGAGTTGATGCCGTCGTCGAACGGAACCATCGCGCCGTTGTAGACGTTGTAGGCACCCGGATCGGAGGCCAGTCCGGCCTCCTCCGGATTGAAGCCGTAGACCAGGTAATCGAAAGCGGTCGTGCCACTGTCCTGAACCGTAGACACGTCCGCGGGGTTGATGATGTCGAAGCCCTGCGGGCCCGTGGTGACGTCCGTGGAGGGGACGCCCGCCAAGAAGGTGTCGGTCCCGAAGAGGAAGTTCATCGACGCGATCTCGCTGTCCACCACGGACGTCAAGGGGTCGGTGTCGGCAGATGCCAACGGCGCCAATATGAACGCCGCGCCGGCGGCGAAGCCACCAACGACGACAAATTTGCGCATGCTCATGTTCAATGCCTTTCGCGATGTCTCTCTTTGGCGGTGGTCCGCCCCAGGAGCCCCCCAGCACAACCACTGAAAGCCGCAGGGGCTCTGTCAGTTTCACTAATCCTGTTACGATTGAAACCCTGCGTGATAGCTGCGCAAATCCATATACCTCCTGATAGCCCCTCGGCGCGCAGAAGGACCCGGGCGATCACCCACCGGACTCAGCCAAGGCATCAGTTGCCGGCGAACGCCATGCCATACATGTCGTTCCGGGCGGTGACTTGCCCCATTTCAAGCACCCCCGGAGGAAAAGCCAAGAACCTCCCCAGACTGCGGCTTTCGGCGACTTCCACCCACCGATTGAAATCTTCCGTCCGGCTGACGACGGGTTATACCTGCGCCGGCCCGTTGAGAAGAAGCCCCCTGTGAATCAATATTCCCGTACCGTACGCCGATGCCTCTCTGCGGACAACACAAGTGGGACATCAGTTTTCGTACAGATTCCTGTGCTTTTCGTTTACGTTCGCGTCAAGGAGGGATGATCGCCGGCACAGCTCTGGCGAGGCCCAGACACCCATGCCCGAAGCGCGTTTCGCCTATGCTGCGAACATGGCTTCCCCGCGGAAGACTCCATGGGAGACGGTGCAGCGATTCGCCGAGCACCTGGTGTTCAACGAGGCTCCCCGGTTCATCCGCCAACTCGAACAGGCACCGCAGGTCCAGCAGCGCATCCAACGCGGTATCGAGCAGGGCATCAAGATCGGCCTGGAAATGCTCACCGGCGCGACATCAGAGCCGCCGACGGAGATCCCCGCCGGGCGCCCGGTAACCGACAGCAGTGTGCCTACCGCACACCGCGCACGCCGGCTCGTCTACTCCCCCGACCTCAACGGCCGCGCCGACCCGGGCGAGATCGTCTGGACGTGGGTGGCCTATGAGGACGAACCGGACCAGGGCAAGGACCGACCGGTGCTGGTCGTCGGCCGCGACCGCAACACACTGCTGGGCCTGATGCTGTCCAGCCGGCAACGGCACGCCGACGACAGGAACTGGGTCGGTATCGGTGCGGGCAACTGGGACGACGCCCGCCGGATCAGCTGGGTGCGGCTCGACCGAGTGCTCGACGTGCCCGAGGAATCGATCCGGCGCGAAGGCGCCATTCTGGAGCGCTCGGTGTTCGAGGTGGTGGCCGCCCGACTGCGCAGCGACTACTCGTGGAGCTGACGCAGCCCCTCCGATCTAGCTAGCCCTGGGCGATGTAGTCACGCAGCTGCTCGTGTTCGGCCTGCAGCTCCTCCATGCGGGACTTGACAACGTCGCCGATGCTGACGATCCCGGCCAATCGGCCGTTTTCGAGTACCGGGATGTGACGTGCGCGGTGCTCGGTCATCAACATGCTGACGTCGTCGGCGGAGTCGCTCTTGGTGCAGGTCGCCACCACGCGGGTCATGATGGCCGATACCGGCCGGACCAGCAGGCTGGCGCCGTGGACGTGTAACTGGCGTACCACGTCGCGCTCGGAGGCCACCCCCTCCAGGCCATCGGGCCCGATCACGACCATGGCGCCGATGTTGTGCTCAGCCAGGCCCGCGAGCAACTCCATGACGGTGGCATCCGGATGGATGGTCACCACCGCCGCACCCTTGTTCCGCAATACATCCGCGATCCGCATTGACGCCTCCCGCCGCAGTGATCTGCTTCACACCAGGCTAGGCCATTTGGCCCGGCCGGGGGTGGCGATAACGAAACTGAGCCGATCGCGTAGCGCACGAGCGCCATCTGTGGCATATGTGACGTCATGACGATCGAGATCACGCTGCTGGGCACCGGAAGCCCGATCCCCGACCCGAACCGCGCCGGCCCGTCGACGCTGATCCGAGCCGGCGGCCAGCAACTGCTGGTCGACTGCGGACGAGGGGTGCTGCAGCGTTTGGCAGCGGCGGGCAGCTCGGCCAGCACCCTGTCGGCGCTGCTGCTCACCCACCTGCACAGCGACCACATCGCCGACCTGGGCGATCTGCTGATCACCCGGTGGGTCACCACCTTCACCCCGGATGCCCCGCCGCTGCCGATCATCGGGCCGCCGGGCACCGCGGAGGTGGTGGAGGCGACCTTGCGAGCGTTCGGCCACGACATCGGCTACCGCATCGCCCATCACGACGATCTGACCGCCCCGCCCCCGGTGGACGTGCAGGAACACACCGCGGGCCAGGTCTGGGATCGCGACGGCGTGCGGATCACCGTTGCGCCCACCGACCACCGGCCGGTGACGCCGACGATCGGCTTCCGGATCGAGCACTCCGACGAAAACGGGACCGCCTCGGTGGTGGCGGCCGGCGACACCGTGCCCTGCGAGAGCCTCGACGAGCTGGCGAGCGGGGCCGGTGCGCTGGTGCACACCGTCATCCGCAGCGACCTCATCGAGTTGCTGCCCCAGCAGCGGATCCGCGATATCTGCGACTATCACTCTTCGGTGGCCCAGGCGGCCGCGACCGCCCAACGGGCCGGGGTGGGCATTCTGGTGCTGACGCACTATGTACCTGCCATCGCACCCGGGCAGGAGGAGCAGTGGCGGGCGCTGGCGGCCGCGGAGTTCGACGGTCCGATCGAACTCGGCGACGACCTGCACCGAGTCGAGGTGACCGCCCGCAGCTGAGTCGAGTTGGGGAGTTGCCGGGCCAGCTGGTACCCTGAACAGCTGTTGCTCCCGTGTCGGGAGGCGAACCCAACTCAAGTTTTTGCGAAGGAATTACTCCGTGGCCAACATCAAGTCGCAGGTGAAGCGCAACCGGACCAACGAGCAGGCCCGGCTGCGCAACCAGTCGGTGAAGTCGGCGGTGCGCACCGCGATCCGTGCCTTCCGTGAGGCCGCCGCAGCCGGCGACAAGGACAAGGCCGGCGTGCTGCTGGCTTCGACCAGCCGCAAGCTGGACCAGGCCGCCAGCAAGGGCGTCATCCACAAGAACCAGGCCGCCAACAAGAAGTCGGCGCTGGCGAAGGCGCTCAACCAGCTCTGACCTAGCGGATTGCCCGCAACCGCAGGCCCCTGATTCCACTGGCGAACAGGGGCCTTCGTGTTGCCCGGATCAGCGGTCGGCCAACTCGGCGACCCCGCGGACCGCGGCCTCCAGTGCGTAGTCGGCGTCGGCAGCGGCGCCTTTGACGTCAGCGTTGAGGGCGGCCACCAGCCGCACCGCGGCCGCCATGGTCCCCGGCGACCAAAACCGCGACTGCTTCTGCGCCTTCTGCACCCGCCAGGGCGGCATGCCCAATTCACCGGCCAGCCGGTACGAATCACCCGACTTGGACCTCACCCGGGCGATGGTGTGAACCGCCTCGGCCAAGGCGTCGGCCAGCACCACGTGCGGTTCGCCGCGAATCATCGCCCAGCGCAGTGCCTCGGTGGCACCGGCGACGTCGCCGACGACCGCCCGATCGGCGACGTCGAACCCCTTCACCTCGGCTTTGCCGCTGTGATAGCGCCGCACCGCGATGGCGTCGACGTGCCCACCGGTATCGGCGACCAGCTGCGAGCAGGCCGCGGCCAGTTCGCGAATGTCAGAGCCCACTGCGTCGAGCAGCGCCGTCACGCAGGCGTCATCGACTCGAACCTTGAGCCCGCGGAACTCGGCCCGGACGAAGTCGGCACGTTCGGAGGCCTTGGTGATGCGGGCACAGGTGTGCACCTCGGCACCGAGTTCCCGCAGCTGCCCGGCCAGCGCCTTGGCCCGGCCGGCCCCGGAATGCACCACCACCAGCACGGTGCCCAGCGGGACGTCCTCGGCCGTGGCGGCGATCAGCGCCACGGCCTCCTTCCCGGCTTCGGCGGCGGCCTCGAGCACCACCACCCGTTCGTCGGCGAACAGCGACGGGCTCAGCAGCTCGGCGAGCTCGCCCGCCTCGACCTCACCGGCCCGCAACCGGTCCACCGGTATGTCGGTGCTGCCGGCCTGCTTCCGAACTGCGGCCAGTACCTGGCCAACGGCCCGTTCGACCAGCAGTTCCTCATCCCCGAGGATCAGATGCAGCGGCGAAACCGATTGGCTCACCCGCCAATCGTGTCACGCTGTGCCGACACCCGCCCAGGCGGTCAACACCTGCGTGGCCGACCACGCCAGCAGGCACAGTGCCAACGCGGCCAGCACCCGCCGGCACCACCGCCATCGCCAACACACCACCACCAGGACGGCGGCGGCACCGACCCCGACGACCCCCACCACGCCCTGCGGCACCGGCACGGTGGCGGCGGGAACCCCGCCGGACCAGCGCGCGACGCGGCAGACCCACCACAACTCCGGTCCGGTGAAACGGATCAACAGCGAGGCGCCCGCCGGCCACCACCCGCACAAGACCGCCGCCGCGCTGCCCAGCACGGTGATCGGCGCGACCAGCGCCGCCACCGCCAGGTTGGCCACAGTGCTGACCAGGCTGAGCCGCCCAGAGATGCCTGCGATCAACGGCGCGGTGACCAGGTTGGCGGCCCACGCCACACAGACCGCGGCGGCCAGCGGCCGAGGCCACCCAT
Source organism: Mycolicibacter heraklionensis (assembly GCF_019645815.1). Taxonomy (NCBI): domain Bacteria; kingdom Bacillati; phylum Actinomycetota; class Actinomycetes; order Mycobacteriales; family Mycobacteriaceae; genus Mycobacterium; species Mycobacterium heraklionense. Next base: position 1,744,192 of record NZ_CP080997.1, on the reverse strand, counting down.
GGGCCACCAGCCGGGACGTCCAGACCGGTGCGATGAGCACCAACGCCGCGGTGGCCACCACCGACAGCGCGAACCCGACGTCGACCGCCAGGTGCGGGGCCAACGCCAGCAGCACCAGCACACTGGCGGCCAGGCTCGGCACCGCCTGGCGGCTGCGCGCTGAGAGCACGCCCAACAGCGCGATAGCTCCCATCACCGCCGCCCGCAACACACTGGCCGTGGGCTGCACGACGATCACGAATGCGACCAGTGCAATCCCGGCCAGTACCGCGGCGGCGCGCGGCCCGACCAGTCGCGCCGAGAACAGCACCGCACCGCAGACGATCGTCACGTTGGCGCCGGAGACCGCCATCAGGTGGGTCAGCCCCGCGGCCCGAAAGTCTCGCCCGGTGGCGGCGGTGATCGCCGAGGTGTCGCCGAGCACCAACGCGGGCAGCATCCGGGCCTGCTCGTCGGGCAGCGCCCGCGCGGCGACGATCGCGAACCGGGCCCGAACCCGATGTGCTGCCCGCGCGACCGGTCCCGGCCGGCCGCGCACCGGAGTGCCGGTGGCCGTGAGCACCGCCACCGACAGATCCCGCCGGTCCGGGCGGGCGACCTTGGCGCGAAACGCCATCGACTGGCCGACCATCACCTCGCCGAATTCGACGCCGGAGGCGAATACCACCACCCGGCCCGACGCGACCGCGTCATCGAGGCGCTGCAAGGTGGCCCGAAACATCACCCGGCGCGCGCCGGCCGGCAGCGGGCTCTCACTCGGGGTGACCGTCACCGCCGCCGTCGTGCCGACCACCGCGCTGATCGGATGGTGCTCGACGGCGGCGGTACGCAACGCAACCGCCCACCCGAAGCCCACCCCCGTCATCGACGCCGCGGCAACCGCCGCACTCACCAGCCGCCAACCGGGGCGCCGGAGCCGTCCGGCGTAGCAGTACAGCACGCCGGCTGTCACACCCAGCAGAGCACACAGCGCGGCTAGGACGCCGCCGATCTGCCACTGGATGCCGGCCGCCGTGACCAGCCAGCCGACCACCGCCGCCGGCACCAGCCGAACGTCGAGCCGGGCCGCCGGCGCCGGTGCGGCCGCCGGCGGCGTCACGGGTCAGACACGAACCAGGGCACGCAGCTTGTCCAGGCGCGCCGGGCCGATTCCGTCGACGTCGCCGAGCTGATCGACGCTGGTGAACTTCCCGTGCGTGTCGCGCCAGGCCACGATGGCGGCCGCGGTCACCGGACCCACCCCGGGCAGGGCGTCGAGCTGCTCGACCGTCGCGGTGTTGAGGTTGACCGGCTCGCCCGGTTTGGGGCCGGGCCCGGCAGGTGTCGGTGCGGTGCTGGTACGTGGCGCATCCGCGGCCGGCGTGACCGCGCCGACCGAACTGCCCAGTACCGGCAGGCCGGGCGGCGGTGCCAGACCGACCACGATCTGTTCGCCGTCGACCAGGGGCCGGGCCAGGTTCAGCCCCACCGTATCCGCGCCGTCGAGGGCGCCGCCGGCCGCGGTCAACGCGTCGGCGATCCGGGAGCCGGGCGCCAATGTCGTCAGACCCGGCTTGTGCACCAGCCCGACCACGCTGACCACCACCTGCTCAACGGGCGGCGCCGCGGAGCTGGCGGCCAGATCCTCGGTGCGCGGGCTGGCGGTCGAAACCATCTCCACCGGTGGCAGTTTGGCGCTGATCACCGGCGCGGGCTGGTCCCGCAGCACGGTGAACACCGTGATGAGCACGGCGACTGCGGCGATCACCGCGAGGGCGATCGCACCGGCTCGGCCCGGGTCGGCCCGCACTCGGGCAAGCCAGCCCGTTTCTGCTGCGGCGTCGGGCAGCCACCGCGGCAGCAACGAATTCGGGTCAGCCTCGTCGCCGGCTTCGGAGGTGTGGTCGCCACTCTCGGATTCCGGCAGCAGGCCGAGTCGACGCTGCAGCCGCTCGCCGGGTAGTTCTGATGCCATGCGCCGACGGTAGGTGCCGGCACCGTCGACCCGGCTCGCTCACCGCACGGTTCGGGCCGGATCTGTGGATCGATCCCGGGCTGTGCACAACCCTTCTCGCTAGGGGTTCAGCCACTCCCCGACGTCGTGCGAGATGCCCGACGACGGCGTGTACCGCACCTTCGCCGCAGTGACCCCGGTGGGCAGCGCGAAGACCACGCAACCGGTGTTCGATGCGCCGGCGGGGATCAAGAACCAGCCGTAGGCGAAGTCCTTGCACTCGGTCACGGTGGCGAAGTCGGCCTGGTAGTTCTGCTCGTCGGAACCCACCACGGTGACATCACTGTTGCTGTTGCCGACGATGGTCGTGGTTCCGGCGTTCTCGATCCGCAGCTTGGTGGCGAGGTAGGTCTTGCCGGCCGCGCCCCAGCCGTTCGGGACGGTTGCCGGCGCGATGACCTCCGTCAACGTCACAGCGATCTTCTGCCCGCCGATCCGCATCAGGTCCAGCGTCTGGCCGATGTGCGCGGGCGGCCTCGGGGCCGCACTCTGCGTGGCCCCCGGTGACGAGTCCGTGGTGGCCTTCTGCGCCGGCTCCCCCGAGCACGACACGAGAGACAAGACCAGGACACAGAGCGCGACGACCCACCGTCTCATGAGGTCCAGCCTACAAAAGCGCACGGTAAGCCCTCCCCCGCAGTACCGCGGGTCCGCCGATTAGGGTGCATACCAACCGTGAGTTCACCCAACCAACCGGGAGGTCGACGTGAGACTGGCACTGACCACGGAGGAGGCAGCATTCCGCGACGAAATGCGTACCTTCTTCACCACCGAGATCCCCGCTGACATTCGCGAACGCAGCCGGTTGGGCCATTCGATCTTCCCCGACGACATCGTCACCACCCAGCGGATCCTCAACGCCAACGGCCTCGCGGTTCCCAACTGGCCGGTCGAGTGGGGCGGCAAGGACTGGACAGCGACCCAGCACCAGATCTGGCACGACGAGATGCAGCTGGCCTCGGTGCCCGAACCGCTGACCTTCAACGCCAAGATGGTCGGTCCGGTGATCGCGGAATTCGGCTCCCAGGCAACCAAGGAGCGCTTCCTGCCGGCCACGGCCAACCTGGATATCTGGTGGTGCCAAGGCTTTTCCGAGCCGGAGGCCGGCTCCGACCTGGCCAGCCTGCGCACCACCGCGGTGCGCGACGGCGACAGCTACATCGTCAACGGGCAGAAGACCTGGACCACACTCGGCCAGTACGCGGACTGGATCTTCTGCCTGGTGCGCACCGACCCGCAGGCCCCCAAGAAGCAGGCCGGGATCTCCTTCCTGCTGTTCGAGGTGTCGACTCCCGGGGTGACCATGCGGCCGATCAAGCTGATCGACGGCGGCTATGAGGTCAACGAGGTGTTCTTCTCCGATGTGCGGGTGCCCGCTGATCAACTGGTCGGCGAGGAAAACCACGGCTGGACCTACGCGAAGTTCCTGCTGGGCAACGAGCGGACCGGCATCGCCGGGGTGACCCGCACCAAGGTGCGCGTCGCCGAACTCAAGCAGCGCGCCAAGGCGCTGGGAGCCCTCGACGATCCATTGTTCGCCGCACGGGTCGCCGAACTCGAAAACGATCTGCTGGCATTGGAGCTCACCCAGATGCGCGTGTCGAGCGACTCCGCCGACGGCAAGCCGAACCCGGCGTCGTCGGTGCTCAAGCTGCGCGGCAGCCAGCTGCAGCAGGCCGCCACCGAGCTGTTCGTGGAGCTGGCCGGTCCCGATGCCCTGCCCTTCGAGGCGGGCGACGGCATCGCCACGCCCACCTGGGCGCAGGACGCGGCGCCGACGTACCTGAACTACCGCAAGACGTCGATCTACGGCGGCAGCAACGAGGTACAGCGCACCATCATCGCGTCGACCATTCTCGGCCTTTAGGAGGTATGACGGCCATGGACTTTCAACTCAGCGACGAGCAGGTTCTGCTGCGCGACACCACCCGTTCGATGTTGTCGGGCTACGACACCGAGACCCGCAACAAGGTCATCGAGACCGACCCCGGATTCAACCCCGAGGTGTGGAAACAGCTGGCGGACATCGGGATTCTCGGTCTCGGTTTCGACCCGCAGGAATCCGGTCCGCTGGAGATCATGGTGGTGCTCACCGAGATCGGCCGGCGGGTAGCGCCGGAGCCCGTCGTGCACGGAGCGCTCGGGCCGGGAGCGCTGATCGCCGAGCGCGGCGATGCGCAGCAGCGTGAGTTGCTCGACGCCGTCGCCGGGGGCGAGCAGATCCTGGCGTTCGCACACACCGAGCCGGGCATGCGCGGCACGGCAGGCAAGGTGGCCACCACGGCTGTGCAGCAGGGTGATTCGTGGCGGCTGAGCGGACGCAAGAACCCGGTGCTGACCGGGGATCGCGCCGACACACTGGTGGTCAGCGCCGCTTTGCCGGCCGGCGGGACCGGGCTGTTTTTGGTCGACGGAAGCGCCGACGGCCTGACCCGTCAGTCCTACCGGACTTTCGACGGCCAGCGTGGCGCCCAGGTCGACTTCGCCGACACACCGGCCACCGCGCTCGGCGAGGCGACCGATGCCACGGCCGCCATTGAGCGCGCGGTCATCCGCATCTCCTCGGCACTGTGCGCCGAAGCGGTCGGCGCGATGGAAGAGGCCTTGCGGCTGACCACCGACTACCTCAAGACGCGCAAGCAGTTCGGGGTCACGCTCAACACCTTCCAGACCCTGACTCAGCGCGCCGCCGACATGTACGTGTCGCTGGAGCTGGCCCGCAGCATGAGCATGTACGCGGCGATGTCACTCGCCGATGACAACTACGACCCGGTGATCGCGGCGCGCGCCAAGCTGCAGGTCGGCCGGTCCGGGCGGCACATCGCTCAGGAGTCCATCCAGTTGCACGGCGGGATCGGGGTGACCTGGGAGTACCCAGTCGGCCACTATGCGGCCCGGCTCACCGCGATCGAGCACACCCTGGGTTCGTCGCAGGATCAGCTGCACGTGCTGATCGACAACCTGGGTGGCTACGACCTGGCCAAGCTGTAGCCCTACCTTTCCCCGAGCGTGCGTGTCCCCGGTCTCGACACGGAGTGTCGGACCGGGGACACGCACGCTCGCGCTAAGAAGAAACCCGAGCTAGAAGAAAAACCCGAGCTGAGCCGGGACGTCGGTGAGGAACGCCGCGTCCAATCGGCGCACCACGGCGTCGTCGCCGCATCGCAACCGGCCGGCACGGGCCAGCGCGGAGGCACGGTGCGCGCCCAAGTAGAGGCTGCCCAGTACATCCAGGTCCAGCTCGACATCGGCCGCCGCGTCGGTCGGGGCGCAGCAGGCCCGGCCGTCGCGGACCTGGAGCGCGAATCTGCCCCCGTCGCCACGGAACCCGTCACACACCTGCAGAACGACCGACACGTCGGCGCCGTAGCTGCGTGCCTGTAGCGCGGCTGGGATGTTCATGATCCGCAGCCACAGGTCGTCCTGCCGTCCGGTGGTGGTGGCCACCCGGGTGTCGGTCAGTAGGTACGGCATCGGATCGTCCGGGTAGGTTTCGACGACGATCTTTCCCATCAGGTCCAGCCCGAGCAGCGCCCGCCACAGCGCGGCGTGGGCGCCCGGGGTGACCGCCCGGAACTCCCCCACCCGCACCGTCTTTGGCTCTCCGGCGTGCACCCGGTAGAGCACATAGCCGTCGGGATGCAGCAGCCCGAACCACTCGGTGCCGCCGTCCCGGGTGTCCTCCCGGTCGGCGAGCAGGTCATCCCAGAGCGCCGGCGGGCGCTCCAAACCACCCGGGGTGCGCTGGCGCCACCGCTGGTAGACCGCTGCGAACTCGTCGCGGCTGTGGGCCGCGCTGACCAGTCGTACCCCGCCCGGATCGGGCGCGTCGGGATGCAAGTGGGCGAACCGCCGGTCGATGGTCAGCTCGTGATCGATCGTCGCCGGCCCGTAACCGAACCGCCCGTAGATGCCGCCCTCACTGGCGGTCAACGCCGCGATCGGATAGCCCGAATCAGCGATGCGCCGGTGCAATTCGTTGTACATCAACCGGAGCACACCACGTCGGCGGTGAGTCGGCGCCACCACCACGCCACTGATTCCGGCGACCGGCAGGATCGTCTCGCCCGGGACCGTCATCCGCAGGTCGAGGTAGAAGGCGACACCGACCACCGAGTCACCGTCGCAGGCCACCACCGCTCCGTCGGCCGGTACTAAGCTGCGGATGGCCTCGACCTCATCAGGATGCGTGACCACGCCGAACCCGGCGTTCTCCAGCAGCATGATCGATGGCCAGTCGTCAGCGGTCACGGTGCGCACGCTCAGGTCAGTCACGTGGTCCGACGGTGCCACAAAGGCGGTCACTGCGCACCTGAATATGGTGGTGACCTATGAACACACCGCTTCGCGTCATCCAATGGACCACCGGAAACATCGGACAGCGCTCGCTGCACGCCATCATCGCCCGCCCCGACATGGAACTCGTCGGGGTCTACGCCCACGGCAAGGACAAGGTCGGGGTGGATGCCGCCGAGCTGGCCGGGTGGCCGGAGCCGACCGGGATCACCGCCACTGATGACATCGACGCCCTGATCGCGCTGAAGCCAGACGCCTGCTGTTACAACCCGCTGTGGCCCAGCATCGACGAGTTGGTCGCACTGCTGGAGGCCGGAGTGAATGTGTGCTCGACCGCGGCCTGGATCACCGGTGGCAAGCAGAGCGCGCAAGACCGCAAGCGCATCGAGGACGCCTGCCGGGCCGGGAACTCCACCATGTTCGGCAGCGGCGCGCACCCGGGTCTTACCAACATGGTCGGCATGGTGCTGTCCGGGGCGTGCGAGCGGGTCGACGAGATCCGGATCACCGAGTCGGTGGACTGCTCGACGTATGAGTCGGCGGCCACCATGGCGGCGATGGGCTTCGCGCAGGACCCCGACACCCCCGGGTTGGCCGAAAGCGTTCGCCGCGAAAGCGAAGTTTTTGCCGAGTCCGCGGCGATGATGGCCGATGCGATCGGCGCGCAGTTGGACCGCATCACCTTCGATGTGCAGTTCACCGCCGCGACCGGCGACAGCGACCTGGGCTTTATGAAGATCCCGGCCGGCACCGTGGGCAGTGTCTTCGGCTATCACCGCGGCTGGGTGGGTGAGCGCAACGTGGTCAGCGTTGGCTTCAACTGGATCATGGGCAACCAGGTCACCCCGCCCAAACCGGTGGCACACGGCCACGTCATCCAGGTGTTCGGACTGCCCAATATGCGCACCGTCATCAACTGCCTGCCGCCGAAGGACTGGAACGAGCCGAACTTCAACGGCTTGGGCTCGATCTACACGGCGATGCCGGTGACCAACGCGGTGTCGTCGGTGGTCGCCGCCGAACCGGGCATCGTCACGCTGGCCGAGCTGCCACCGATCACCGGCCGCGCCGGCGGTTAGCGAGGCTCGACGAAGGAGAGCCGAAGCTGGACCGCCGAATCAGGCCTGCCGGTTAGCGAGGCTCGACGAAGGAGAGCCGAAGCTGGACCGCCGAATCAGGCCTGCCGGTTAGCAAGGCTCGACGAAGGAGAGCCGAAGCCGGACCGCCGAATCAGGCCTGCCGGTTGACGGTGACGGCCCCCGACGCCGCGTCGACGGTGACGTCGCGTTCGGACAGTTGGTCGTCCCACACGTCGGCTTCCCAGACGACGGTGCCGTTCATGTCGAGCAGGCTCAGCTCGGTGATCGAACTGTTGGGCACTGCCCGCAGTACGCGATCCACCGCACTGCGGTAATCCAAGTGGGTACCGTCCACATTGGCGCGCCGCTTGGCCTTGTCGGCGTCGCTGTCCTCGGTTGCGGTGGGGCCGACCAGCACGCTGACCCCGTCGGATGCGACCTTGACCTGATGTTCGGTGCCGTCGGGGGTGACCACCCTGGCCTTCCAGGTACCGGCGTCGCTGGTCTGACTCTCGATGAAGATCAACACGCTGTCCGGTACCTGCGAAACGGCGAGGTCACCGGCGCGAAGCAGGGTGTGCGGGTCTGGCGGCGCGTCGGGTCGAGTCCACGACGCCTCGGGGGCCACGGACTCCTGCGACGACGCGCCGGACGCGCCTTTGTCGCTGCACCCGGCCAGTGCCAGCGCTGCCACGATGACCACCGCACCGAATCGGACGACATTTCCCAGAGCGTGCATCAGCGGCCATGCTACTGAAGTCGAGACGTTGGCGCTGAACTCAAGGCGCCGCGGCCACAGCCCGTTCGCAAGTCGGCGCCCGAGCAGCACCGGTTGCGGTCCTTAGCTAAGCGAAGGTTATGCTGCCGAAGGGCGCGATTCGCGGAACCATCGATGCTTCCGGCGAGGCCGGGGAGCAGACCGTTCAGCGCCGACGTTCAACCGCAGTATCGGCAGGCGGAAGGCGGTGAGATGAGGAAGATCTCGGTCGCCGGCATACTCAAACGGCATTGGATTCCGCTGGTCTTCATCGTGGTCATCGCGATCTCGAGTGTGGTCGTCAGCCGGCTGCACAAGGTGTTCGCCTCCGAAGACCTCAACCCGCATGCGGGTGCCGGCATCGAGATCGTCCAGTTCAACCCGAAATACGTCGCCTACGAGGCCTTCGGACCGCCCGGCACCACCGCCGACATCAATTACTGGGACGCCGAGGCCAACGTCCATCAACTGAACAACGTGCCGCTGCCGTGGTCCTACACCGTCGTCACGGTGCTGCCCGCCGTCATGGCCAACATGATCGTGCAGGGCAACACCGGTGAGATCGGCTGCCGAATCAAGATCGACGACCGGCTGCTCGACGAACGCCGCGCCACCGGCCTCAACGCCCAGACTTTCTGCCTGGTGAAGTCCGGATGATCAAACGAATCAAAGAGCAGCTGGACAGCCACCAGGATCCGCACGTCAAGCGGCCGTTCTTCGCGCACATGCTGCGCATTTTCGCGGTGCCGATCATCATCGTCTGGATCGTGCTCACCGTGCTGGTGAATGTCCTTGTGCCTCAGCTGGAAGTCATCTCCGAGGAGCACTCCGCGCCGCTGGCGCCCGTCGATGCGCCGTCGATGATCGCCAGCAAGCTGGTCGGCGAGAACTTTCAGGAGTACAAGTCCAACAGCACCGTGATGATGGTGGTGGTCGGCGAGGAAGAACTCGGCGAAGCCGCCCATCACTACTACGACGAGATCGTCGCGAAGCTGGTCGCCGACAAAAACCATGTCGAGCACGCCCAGGACTTCTGGAGTGACCGGCTGACCGCCGCGGGCGTTCAGAGCTCGGATGCCAAGGCCGCCTACATCATGCTCAACCTGGTGGGCAACCAGGGCATGACCGAGGCCAACGACTCGGTCGTCGCGGTTCGCCAGGCCATCGATGACACCCCCGCGCCGCCCGGGGTGCAGGCCTACGTCGCCGGGCCGGCCGCGCTGACCGCGGACCTGCGGGCGATCGGCGACGCCAGCCTGGTCAAGATCACGCTGTTCACCATCGCAGCGATCGCGATCATGCTGCTGATCGTCTTCAGGTCGGTGTCAGCGATGTTGACGCAGCTGTTCCTGACCCTGCTCGAGCTGATGTGCGCCCGCGGTGTCGTCGCCGTCCTGGGCTATCACGACGTGATGGGCCTGACGACGTTCGCAGTCAACATCATGGTGATGCTCGCGATCGCCGCCGGCACCGACTACGGCATCTTTCTCATCGGCCGGTACCGGGAAGCCCGGCTGGCCGGCGAGGACCGGGTCGACGCCTACTACACCACCGTGCGCAGTGTCACCCCGGTGGTGCTGGGGTCGGGCCTGACCATCGCCGGGGCGTCGGCGATGCTGTACTTCACCCGGCTGCCCTACTTCCACACCATGGGCATCCCGGTCTCGGTGGGCATGCTCGTGGTGGTGGGCGCCGCGCTGACCCTGGGACCGGCCATGCTGGTGGTGGTCACCAGCTTCGGCCTCCTCGACCCCAAAAAGGCCAAGCGGGGCGGGTTCTGGCGCCAGGCCGGCGTGTCGGTGGTGCGCTGGCCAGGCCCCATCGCGGTGGCCAGCCTGGCCGTCATCATGATCGGTCTGGTGGCCCTACCGGGATTCAAACCGGGTTACGACGACCGTAAGTACCTGCCGCAGGACACCCCGGTCAATGTGGCCTACGCCGCCGCGGAGAAACATTTCTCGGCGGCCCGGATGGCGCCGGACATCACCATGGTGACTTCCGACCACGACATGCGCAATCCCGCTGACATGCTGGTGCTGGACCGAGTCGCCAAGAACATCATGCGGGTGGTCGGGATCGGGATGATCCAGGACATCACTCGACCGTTGGGAATTCCGCTGCAGCACAGTTCGATACCGTTCCAACTCAGCGTCTCCAACCAGCTGATGATCCAGAACATGAAGACGCTCAAGGACCGGATCAAAGACATCGACACCATCTCCCAGCAACTGGACAAGGACATCGAGTTGCTGATCCAGATGTACGGATATCTCCAGGAGGTCGACCGGACGTTCGACGACACGGCCGAGGTCACCCGGCGCACCGTGGACGTCACCGACCGGATACGCGACCACATCGCCGAGTTCGACGACCAGTTCCGTCCGCTGCGCAGCTACTTCTACTGGGAGCCGCACTGCTTCGACATCCCGATGTGCAACGCGCTGCGTAACACCTTCGACGCCACCGACGGGATCGATCAACTCGCCGAGCAGATGCGCTATCTGTCCGACGACATCACCAAGACAGCGCACCTGTTGCCGCAGGCGGTCGAGTTGCTGCCGGCCGTGGTCGACACCATGCGAATCATGCGCGGGCTGGTGCTGACCGTGCACTCGACGTTCTCGGCGTTCATCAACCAGATGGAGGACCTGAGCAACACCCAGATCATGATGGGTCAGAGCTTCGACGACTCCAAGAACGACGACTTCTTCTATCTGCCCGCAGAAGCGTTCGACAACAAGGACTTCCAAACCGGCCTGCGACTGTTCATGTCCCCGGACGGCAAATCGGCGCGGTTCTTCGTCACGCACCAGACCTATCCGGCGACCGCGGAGGGCATCAAACGCGTTGAGCCGGAGCGGATCGCTGCCCAAGAGGCGCTGAAGCAGTCGTCGTTGTCGGACGCCAAGGTCTACATCGGCGGCATGGCTGCGCTCTACGAAGACATGCAGAACGGCGCCAAGTACGACCTGATGATCGCGATCGTGGCGTCGCTGACGCTGATCTTCTTGATCATGATGATGATCACCCGAAGCCTGGTGGCCGCAGCGGTCATCCTCGGCACCGCGTCCAGTTCGATCGCCGCGTCGTTCGGCATCTCGGTGCTGATCTGGCAGCACATATTCGGCCAGCACATCTATTGGGTGACGCTGGTGCTGGCGGTCATCGTGTTGCTGGCGGTCGGCTCGGACTACAACCTGCTGCTGGTCTCCCGTTTCGAGGAGGAGATACACGCCGGGCTCAAGACCGGCTATATCCGGGCGATGGCCGGCAGCGGCGGGGTGGTGACCTCGGCGGGCATGGTGTTCGCCGCGACCATGGGCATCATGTTCTTCAGTGATCTCAAGGCCATCGGCATGTATGGCACCACCGTGGCGATCGGGTTGCTGCTGGACACCTTCGTGGTCCGGGCATTCTTCATGCCGTCGATCGCGACATTGCTGGGCAAGTGGTTCTGGTGGCCGCAGGTGGTCCGGCCGTGGGGCCCCAACAAGAACATTCGCGGGATCGCGGCGCACACCCCGCACGAAGAGTCCACCGACACCGACAGATTCCCAGCGCCCACGCAGTGACCGGGCGTTGACCCGATCAGACCCCACCCGGGTCGACATCGACACACACCGCGACCGCGCCGGCCCCCACATGCAGGGCCAACGTCGGGCACAGGCTGGTGATCACCGCGGGCTCGCAGCCCGGCAACCGCTCCGCCAGCGCACCCGCCACGTCTTGGGCCCCCTGCAGATTGGCGACGTGATGCACCGCCAGCGCCGCAGGGCGATCTCCGACCACATCACAGACCCGGTCGATCATCGACGCGACGGCCTTGCTGACGGTGCGGATACGCTGCGCCAGAACGAGTTTTCCCTCTTCCACCGCCAGCAGCGGCTTCAGGGACAGGGCGGTGCCCAGCCAGGCCGCCGCGCTGCCGATCCGGCCGCTGCGCCGCAGGTTGTCCAGCCGCTGCACCACCATGTAGGCGTGCCCACGTTGCACGGCGGCGTCCGCCGCGGCGGCAACTCCTTGCAGGTCGGCACCGCCGGCGGCCGCTCGGGCAGCGGCCAAGACCGCGAATCCGGTGCCCATCGCCGCCGACTTCGAGTCGATCACCCGCACGCCGGGGCCGATCTTGCCGGCCACCTGCTCGGCGGTGCCGAAAGTCCCGGACAACGCCGAAGAGATGTGCACCGCCACCACTCCGGAGCCGGCGCTGTAGGCAAGCGCGTTCCGGTAGGCCTCTGCCAGTTCCTCGGGACCGGCCCCGGAGGTGGTGACGCGCTCACGCGCATAGATGTCCGCGGGCACCTCGTCGACACCGTCGCGCAGGTCGGCCCCGTCGAGCAGGATGTGCAGCGGCACCGTGCGGATGCCCCACCGGTCACGCATCTCGACGGGCAGGCACGCCGAGGAATCGGTGACCACGACAACGGTCGGGCCGCTCATTCCACCGGCCCGGGAACGCCGGCCTCGCTGAGGGCTTTGAGCATCAGGTCGGCGACCGCCCGGTGCGCTTCGAAGTTCCAGTGGATGCCGTCGGGATTTGCGCGCCCGCTCATGACTTCATCGGCTACCGCGGCCTTCAGGTCCACCAGGGGGACGTCGTGTTCCCGCGACCAGGCCGTGATGGCCCGCACCGTGGGCTCCCGTCCCTGGTGGGCGCGGCCATACGTATCGGCGATGTGTACCGACGGCAGCGAGGCCACAATGGGGATTCCGGGCCGGTTGAAATCGATGGCCCCCCTAGTCATTTCGAGATACTCGACGGTGAGGTGCGGCGGTAGGGCCGCCCGAGCCACCGGCGAAAAGCGGGGCTGCAGCCAGCCGTAACCGTCGCGGACCCAGCGACGCAGCCAGGACGGCCGCACATAGCGGATCAACTCGCGCAGCGCCGTCGGCCACACCGACGGCAATGAGTCCATCCCGCTGGTGGCGAAGATGACCGCACCGGCGCGGGGCAGGGCGGCCCAGGCACGCGGGTCCTGGGTGGACGCCCACCAGACGTCCCGGCTGGTCCAGCCGATCCGGCCGATCAGTTCGACATCCCAGTCCAGCTGGCTGGCAACGATGTTCGGCCAGATCCGCGGGTCGTCGGCGGGCAAGCCGCCGGTGGGCCCGTAGTAGGACAGCGAGTCGGCGAAGACCAGCAGCGTGGGACGGGCTTGTGCGGGCGTCCGCGATTCAGAGGACATCACTGGCCACCTGTGCTGAGGCGTTCCAGACGTCGAGACGCCACCGCACGTCGGCGAAATCGTCGTCGGGATCCGGGCCGTCGGAGTATCCGCTGAGCTGGGTCCAGCTGGCGTTGGCCATACCGCCCAGCACCGGCCAGTTCTCGACCGGCAGCCGCAGCAACGCCGCGGTCAGCGCGGCGATCAACCCGCCGTGGGCGACCAGGACCACCGGCTGATCGGCGTGATCGGCTCCGCCCCAGTCCGGTTCCCCGGCCACCAGCTCACGCACCAGCGGAACGCTGCGCTCGGCCACGTCGATCCGGCTCTCGCCGCCGTGGGGCGCCCATCGGGCGTCGTCGCGCCACGCCGACCGGGCTCCCGGTGCGGCGGCGTCGACCTCTTCGTGGGTCAGCCCCTGCCAGTCCCCCAGATGGGTTTCCCGCAGCCGGGTGTCCACCCGGACCGGCAACCCGTTGTGCTCGGCCAGCACGGTGGCGGTGTCGTAGGCGCGCCACAGGTCCGAGGACACGATCAGCAACGGGTGCCGCTTGCGCAGCACCTCCGCCGCCGCCTCCGCCTGCGCGCGGCCCAGATCGCTCAGCACCGTGTCCAGCTGGCCCTGCATCCGGCTGCCGGCGTTGAACTCGGTCTGGCCGTGACGCAGCAGAATCAGCCTGCGGATCCTCACGACGCATCCTCCGGCGCCGACTCACCGGCTGAGTCCGCTAAGTCCACCGGCACCAGCGGGCAGTCCTTCCACAGCCGGTCCAGCGCATAGAAGTCCCGCTCATCCTGGTGCTGGATGTGCACGACGATGTCGACGTAGTCCAGCAGGGTCCAGCGCCCCTCGCGGGTGCCCTCGCGGCGCGCCGGCTTGTAGCCGGCCAGGCGCATCTTGTCCTCGACCTCGTCGACGATCGCGTTGACCTGGCGCTCATTGGACGCCGAGGCGATCACGAAGCAGTCGGTGATGACCAGTTGCGCGGAGACGTCGATGACGACGACGTCGTCGGCCAGCTTGTTCGCGGCGGCGGCGGCCGCCACGGTGGCCATCCGCACGGCCTCGGGTGTCGCGGTCATTGTGGGTCTCCGGGGGTCGGTTGGTAGAGGCGGCGCTTGGACACGTACTGGACCACACCGTCGGGTACCAGGTACCAGATCGGGCGGGATTCTGCCGCACGCCGGCGGCAATCGGTCGATGAAATCGCCAGCGCCGGCACTTCGACCAGCGTCAACGCCTGCGGTGGCAGGGAGCCGAGCGCATCAGCGAGATGGTCGCCGTTCAGCTCGTAGCCGGGCCGGCTCACCCCGACGAACCGCGCCATCTCGAACATCTCCGGCCAATCCTGCCAGGACAGAATGGTGGCCAGCGCGTCGGCGCCGGTGATGAAGTAGAGCTCGGCATCGGGGTTCTGTTCGTGCAGGTCACGCAGGGTGTCCTTGGTGTAGGTGGGGCCGCCGCGATCGATATCAGCCCGGCTCACCGAGAACCGCGGGTTCGACGCAGTGGCGATCACCGTCATCAGGTAGCGGTCCTCCGCGGCAGTGACGCGGCGCTTCTTGAGCCACGGCTGGCCCGTGGGCACGAACACCACCTCGTCGAGCCCGAACAGATCGGCGACCTCGCTGGCGGCGACCAGATGGCCATGATGGATGGGATCGAACGTCCCACCCATGACTCCCAGCCGCCGTTTTCGCACGATAGGCCAGCTTACTTGGGGTCCTCGCCGGCGCGAGCGCACTGGTGGCGCCGTTCGTCGACGGTGGAGCCGGGCAACGCCGAGCGGCTTTCCGCTACGGCGTACGCTCGTCGGAGAACGCAACCCCCCGTTGCTGCCGCGAAGCGGATGCCAATCGTGTAGAAGATGTCTGTGGAAGATTTTCCGTTGAGTTCACTTGATCGCGCCCAGGCGGCCCAGGACGCCATGGTGAAGCGCTTTTACACCCGTGCCCAGATCAGCGGCGACATCAGGCTTCCAGCCATGCCGAGCATGCTGGAGGAATACGTGACGATGTGCTCGGCCGTGTTCGCGGGCCTGGGCAAGCCCTTCAGCGATGACGAGCTCGACCGGCTCAGAGAAGTGTTGGAAGGCCAACTGGCTGAGGCCTACGCGCACTCGCTGCGCTCGCACATCATCATCTCCTACAACGCCCCGATCGGTCCCACCCTGAACTACACGGTGCGCGCCCAGTGGAGTTCCGTCGCTGAGGCATACGCCGCCTGGCTGGACACGCGCAAACCACCGCTGTTCGGCACCGAACCCGACGCGAAGGTCTGGCACCTCGCCTGCGAGGCCGGCGATCCGGCCTCCCATCCGGTGCTCGAGATCGGTGGGGGCACCGGCCGCAACGCCCTGGCGCTGGCGCGTCGCGGACATCCGGTCGACGTCGTCGAGATGACCCCGAAGTTCGCCGAGATGCTCACGACCGACGCAGCGGCGGAATCCTTGGACGTGCGAGTCATCGTCCGGGACGTGTTCGAAGACGCCGATGACCTGCGCAACGACTACCAGATGATGGTGCTTTCTGAGGTGTTGACCGATTTCCGGGGCACCGCAGAGCTACGCAGCCTGTTCGAGCTCGCCGCCCGATGCCTGGCTCCCGGCGGGCGACTGGTGTTCAACAGCTTCCTGGCGCACGACGGCTACGAGCCCGACGCCGCAGCCCGCGAATTCTGCCAGCAGGTGTACTCGGGTCTGTACACCCGCAACGAAATGTCGGCCGCGTCGGCCGGCCTACCCCTGCAGCTGCTCTCCGACGAGTCCGTCCATGACTACGAGAAGGCGCACCTGCCCGAGGGCGGCTGGCCACCCACCAGCTGGTACATCGAATGGATCAGCGGGCAGGACGCGTTCCGCACCACGCGGGAGGAAAGCCCGATGGAGTTGCGCTGGCTGGTCTACCAGCGGACGTACTGAACCTCTGCGGGCGGCTAGCGCCAACGGGCTACGCCGTCGTCGATCATCTGTTGGAAGTGCTCTACGACGGAGTCCGCAACCGGCCGGAAATCGATGGCGAGCTCCGAACGCGCGCGCGAACTGTCCAGGCATAGCGGCCAGCCGATATTGTGCTCGACAAACGGGCGAGTCAGTCCCGCCACCGGCGCCACCAGCTTGACCATGAACTTGGGCAGCTCGCGGGTCGGGAAGGACAGCCGGGCACCGAAGTGCCGCCGCAACATTCGGCTGAGTTCCAGCATGCTGACGACTTCGGAGTTCACCACGTAGCGGCCATGCGCCCCGGGTGTGTAGCCGGCGCTGATGTGGGCGCGGGCCACATCGCGCACGTCGACGCAGCCCATCTGCAGCGCGGGCGCACCCAGCGCCATCGACATGTCGACGAAGTGCCGCATGGTGTCCATGCTTCCCGAGGCGCTGGCCGTGGTCAGCGACGGTCCCAGCACCAGCGAGGGGTGAATGGTGACCAGGTCCCAGCGCTGCTGGGCCTGCTGGATCTGCCACGCCGCCCGCTCGGCGACCGTCTTGGAGTAGGGGTAGGGCTGGTGCTCGGGTGTGCTGGTGGTGTTCCAGTCCGCCTCGGTGAAGCACGCTTTGCCCTTCATGTCCGCGTTGTCGCCGTAGATGGCCGCCACGCTGCTGGTCAGCACCACCCGCGCCACCGAAGGAGTCTGGTCCACGGCCGACAACACGTTGCGGGTGCCTTCGAGCGCGGGCCGTACCAGTTGCCGATCGGCGTCGCGGATGGTGCCGAGCAGGAACGGCGAGGCGGTGTGGATGACCAGCTGGCAGCCTTGCATCGCCTCGGTGAAACTGCCCGGTTCGAGCAGGTCGGCCCGGTGCAGGCTGAGCTGCCCCGGGTGCCGCTCAGCAAGCGCGTGCAGGTGTTCCAGACCGCGGGGCTTCTCGGGATCGCGAACCTTTCTGATCGCCTACACCGGCAGCAGCTGGTCGATCACCGACGCCAGCTGCTTGGCCGAGCGGCATTCGTGCATCGGGATCACGTCGCTGTAGCGCGGTACCGCGGAATCCCCACTGCCCCACAGATGCCGGGGCTCGGGGTTGAGCCAGTGCGCGTGCCGGCTGGCGGTCACCAGATGCGACAGCACCTCCACACCGGGGTTTCGGTAGTTGGTTCGACCGTCTCCCAGCACCAGCAGCGCGCTGCGCGGAGACACCACGTTCGGATAGTTCTCGGCGAACGAGACGAACGCGTTGCCGTAGTCGGAATGGCCGTCGCGGGTATAGACCCCGGACTCCCGGGTGATCCGCTGGATGGCCACCGCCAGGTCGGCATCCGGTCCGAACAGGTGCGTCACCTCGTCGGTGGTGTCGATGAACGCAAACACCCGGACTCTCGAAAACTGTTGGCGCAGAGCGTGAACCAGTAGCAAGGTGAAGTGACTGAACCCGGCGACCGAGCCGGACACATCGCACAACACCACCAGTTCGGGCCGGGCGGGACGCGGTTTGCGCAGCACCACGTCGATCGGCACCCCGCCGGTCGACATCGACTTGCGCAGGGTCTTGCGCAGATCGATGGTGCCGGCACGGGAGCGTCGCCGGCGTGCGGCCAGCCGGGTTGCCAGGGTGCGGGCCAGCGGCGCCACCACCCGGCGCATCTGGCGCAACTGTTCGCCGGACGCACGGAGGAACTCGACGTTCTCGCTCAGCTGCGGGATGCCGTACATCTGCACGTGTTCGCGCCCCAACTGTTCAGCGGTGCGCCGCTTGGTCTCGGCGTCGACGAGCTTGCGCAGCGCAGCGATCCGCTGCGCGGCCATCGCCTTGGCGATCTGTTCCTGGGTGGGGCTGGGTTCGTCACCGTAGGGCGCGAGCAGCCCGGCCAGCAGCTTGCCTTCCAACTCGTCGAGCGCCAGCGCTTTGAGCGCCTGGTAGGCCGAGTAGGACGGGCCGCGACTGGAGCGGTATTGCCCGTAGGCGCCGACGATCGCGGCGATCATCGCCGACAATCGGGGATCGGTGTCGGCCAGATCGGGGTTCGCGGTCAACAGATCGACCAGCATCGCCCGCATGTCCTCGGCGTCCTCGGGCAGCGGCACGTCGTCGGCCGGCTGCTCGTCGCCGTCGACAACCACCGTGCGCCCGCCCAGCGCGGCGGGGAACCACAGATCGAACATGGCGTCATAGGTGTCGCGGTGATCGGGCCGGCGCAGCACCGCGCAGGCCAGCCCTTCCCGCAGCACCTCCCGGTCGTCGAGCCCGATCGCCGTCAGCACCCGTCCGGCGTCAACGGTCTCCGACGGGCCCACCGAAATCCCCTGCCCGCGCAGCGCTTCCACGAACCCCACCAGGTGTCCCGGAATCCCGTGCGGGGCAAGGGGTTGCGGTGGGCGGATACGGCGAACCATCAGCGGACCATCAGTTCAGTCGCAGCTCTCCGGATGCCCGCACCTGATCGGACTGGTGCTTGAGCACGACGCCTAGGGTGGCTGCGACGGTGGCGTCGTCGATGGTGTCCATGCCCAGAGCCAAGATGGTGCGGCCCCAGTCGATGGTCTCGGCCACCGACGGCAGCTTCTTGAGCTGCATGCCGCGCAGCACCCCGATGATGCGCACCAACTCGGCGGCCAGGTGCTCGGGCAACTCGGGTACTCGCGACAGCAGAATGCGGCGTTCCAGGTCCGGATCGGGGAAGTCGATGTGCAGGAACAGGCAACGGCGCTTGAGCGCTTCGGACAGTTCCCGGGTGGCGTTGGAGGTCAACAGCGTGAACGGGGTGCGCGTCGCGGTGATCGTGCCCAGTTCCGGAACGGTGACCGCGAAGTCGGAGAGCACCTCCAGCAGCAGGCCCTCGATTTCGATGTCGGCCTTGTCGGTCTCGTCGATCAGCAGCACGGTCGGGTCGGTGCGCCGGATCGCGGTCAGCAGCGGACGTGACAGCAGGAACTCCTCGGAGAACACGTCCATCTTGGTGGCGTCCCAGTCGCCGCCCGGACCGGCAGTGTTGCCGGACTGAATACGGAGTATCTGCTTGGCGTGATTCCACTCGTAGAGCGCCCGGGCCTCGTCGACGCCCTCATAGCACTGCAGCCGCACCAGCCCGGAACCGGTGGCCGCGGCCACCGCGCGGGCCAGTTCGGTCTTGCCGACCCCGGCCGGGCCCTCCACCAGCAGGGGTTTGCCCAGTCGATCGGCCAGGAACACCGCCGTGGTGGTGGCGGTGTCCGCCAGGTATCCGGTCTCGGCCAGCCGGCGAGCGACGTCGTCGATGTCGGAGAACAGCGGCGCCTGGCGGGCCGGGGTGGCGGGGATGGCGGGCTTTTCCATGCGGATGTTGCTCCTTCGAGGCGCCTTAGACGGGACGGGTGTGGCCGTCACCCCACACGATCCATTTGGTCGACGTCAGCTCCGGCAGCCCCATCGGGCCCCGGGCGTGCAGTTTCTGGGTGGAGATGCCGATCTCGGCGCCGAAGCCGAACTGCTCGCCGTCGGTGAAGGCCGTGGAAGCGTTGACCATTACCGCGGCGGCGTCGACCAGCTCGCTGAATCGCTGGGCGGCGGCCATGTTGGTGGTGACGATGGCCTCGGTGTGGCCGGTGCCGTACTCGTTGATGTGGTCGATCGCGTCCTCGAGGCCGTCGACCACCGAGAGCGCGATGTCCATCGCCAGGTATTCGCGACGCAAGTCTTCCTCGGCAGCGGCGTCGTCGGCCTGCCCGGTGCAGTCGTGCACCGCAACTCCAGCGGCGGTCAATGCGTCCACCAGCCGGGGCACTGCGGACGCGGCGATGGCCTTGTCGACCAGCAGGGTCTCGGCGGCGTTGCAGACGCTGGGCCGACGGGTCTTGGAGTTCAACAGCACTTGTTCGGCGATGTCGAGGTCGGCGGCCTCATGGACATAGACGTGGCAGTTGCCGACCCCGGTCTCGATGGTGGGCACCAACGCGTCGCGCACGACGGCTTCGATCAGCCCGGCCCCGCCGCGCGGGATCACCACGTCGACCAGTCCGCGGGCCTGGATCAGGTGGGTGACGGTGGCCCGGTCGGCCGACGACAGCAGCTGCACCGCGTCGGCGGGCAGGTCCTCATCCACCAAAGCGCCGCGCAGCACGTCGACCAGAGCCTGGTTGGAGTGGGCCGCCGACGAACTGCCACGCAGCAGCGCGGCGTTGCCGGACTTCAGCGTCAACCCGAATGCGTCGACGGTGACGTTGGGCCGGCCTTCGTAGACCATGCCCACCACGCCCAGGGGGACGCGCTGCTGACGCAGCAGCAGTCCGTTGGGCAGGGTGTAGCCGCGCAGTACCTCGCCCACCGGGTCGGGCAGGCCGGCGACCTGGCGCAGTCCGGCGGCGATACCGTCGACGCGGGCCTTGGACAGCGCCAGCCGGTCCAGCATGGCCTCGGGAGTGCCGGCGGCACGGGCGGCGGCAACGTCGCGTTCATTGGCGGCCAGGATGTCGTCAGCGTGGGCCAGCAAGGCGTCGGCCGCGGCGTTCAGCGCACTGTTCTTGGCCGCGGTGGACAACGCCGTCAGGGAACGCGAGGCGACCCTTGCGCGACGGGCGGCGTCGTGGACCTCTTGGCGCAGGTCGGGAAGCACGGGGACGCTCATCGTGCCAGAGTATCGGCGAACGCCCGATCAGGTAAAACGGCCCCGCTGTGTTGATGGCGCCGCGGGGCGCCGCTGGTCGATGATCCGGCCCAGTTCCTGCAGCAACAGCGGCTTGGCCATCACCAGATCCTCGATGTGCTCGCGGTCGATGACCACCGCGGTCACTTCTTCCAGTGCGCGCGCGTCGAACTGGCTGGATTGGCGGGTCAGTGTGGTGACCCCGAGAAACGCACCGTGGCGCAGCGTGGCGCCCGGCTCGGCCGGATCCTCCCCGCTCATCAGGACGCTGCCGTCCGTCAGAAATGTCATCGCGGTCGGTACCTGACCCGCCTGTTGCAGCGGTTCGCCTGTGCCGTACCGGACCATCCTGGCGTAGGGCACCAGGGCGTGCTGATCGGCGTCGGTCAGTCGCAGTGCGGGTGCCACAACGGTCCGCAGCGCCTCGGCCACCCGTTCCGGCGTGCAGAACTCGTCGTCGGCGTCGTCAAGGTGCAGTCCCTCCCGTCGGGAGGCGTACCAGAGCCATCGTAAGAAGGTGGCCTGCGCCGCACTGTCGTCGCTCGGTGAGTCGACCGCAATGACGGTGCGGTATTGACCGCTACCCAACGCGGCCGAATCCGGTGCCGCGCCGGTGGTTCGCATCGGCAGCGCGGTGGCAACGCGCGACAACAACGCGCACACCAGATCTGGCGGATCGCCGACGGCAAACGTGGTGGTGATCGACACCCGGTGCGCACCGCTGGATCGGCTGATGTTGGTGAATGAGGTGCCGGCCAGCACCGAGTTCGGCGTCACCTGCAGTCCGTCGGCGGTGCTGATGTGCACTGCTCGCCAGTTCACTTCGACGACCCGGCCGTGGGCGGTGGGGGTGGACAGCCAGTCGCCGATCCGGAAGGGCTGCTCGAAGAGCATGAACAGACCCGAAACGATCTGGCCGACCGAGTTCTGCAGCATCAGGCCGATGACCACCGATGTCACGCCCAGCGCGGTGAACAGGCCGCCGATCTTGGCGCCCCACACGAGGGACAGCGTCAGCGCCAGGCCCACACCGATCAGCAGGAATCGGGCGACATCGATGAAGATGGTCGGTATCCGGCCCCGCCACGAGTCTTTCGGGGCGCTCTGGAAGAAGGTGACGTCGAGCACCGACAGCAGCAACACCAGCAGCACGAAGCCGAACGCGGTGTAGATGACCCGCAGCGTCGGATCGTGTTCGGGTACGCCGGCCACCTCGGCCAGCAGCACCATCAATGCGCCCAGCGGCAGCAGGTAATTCCGCGCCAGCGCCACCGGCCGAGCCAGGTGGCTGCCTCGGCGCGCCAGCGCCCCATGCCCTTCGGTGAGCAGCACCAGGCCAGCGGGAAGCCCGACGGCGACCCCGATCGCCCAGTACAGCCACGGCCCGAAGACGTTCACGGCGCCTCGGACAATCTCGAGGCCAATCTCCAGGCCGGTTCCTGGGCGTCACCGATCGTCACAGTTCCGGCCGGGGCGAACTCCGCGACATCACCGAGCATGTCGCGCACCGCCGCGGTGACGTAGATGCCGGATTCCGGTGTGTTCCTGCGCAACTGGTAGGCGAGGTTGACCGCAGAGCCCCACAGGTCATAGGTGACACCGGATCGGCCCACCAGACCGCTGACGACCTCGCCGGTGTTGACTCCGGCCCACAGGCTCAGCCGGTAGCCGGATTTGATGGCGAACCGATCGACGATGCGCTGCATCTCGCTGGCGAATTCGACGATTCGGTGCACGCCGTCCAGCCGCGGGGTGGTCAAGCCGCAGCCCGCGAGATAGCCGTTGTACATGGTCCGGATTCGTTCGACTCCAACGCCTTCGGCCGCCGCGTCGAACTGTCGGACCAAGTCGTCGACGATCGTCACCAATTCGCTCGCGGACACTTCGGAGGACAGTTGATCGATACCCTGCAGCTCGGCGTAGATGACGGTGACGTTGTGGTGCGCATCTGCGATGGCCTGCTCGCCCCCGCGGTAGCGCCGCACCAGCGACTCGGGCATCAGCGACAACAGCAGCTCGTCGTTCTGCTTGCGCTGCTGGTTGAGCAACTCCTCCTTGGTGCGGAGGCTGTGGCTCATGTCGTTGAACGCCTTGGTGAGATCGCCGATCTCATCGGCCGTCCGGGCCGGTACCACGGCGCTGTAGTCGCCGGCGCTGATCCGCTGGGCGGCGGCCTGCAGCCGCCGGATCGGTTGCAGGAAGAGTCGGGCAAGCAGCATCGCCAGCACACAGATCGCGAAGATGACCCCGGTGGTGGCCAGCACCACTCTCCTGCTGAAGGAGGTGACGCCGGAGTAGGCGTCGGAGTACTCCCTCGTGGCCAGGATCGACCACTGCAGGTCCGAGTTGGGCACGGTCAGCGGCGCGTACGCGGTCAGCTCTCGTTTGCCCAGATAGTCGTATCCGGTGGTGAGCGTTCCGGACTGGCCACGCTGCGCGGCCTGCAGGCCCGGTCCGCCGACCGGCTGCACCAGGGCGGTGGTCCCCAACCGCACCGCGCGGTCCACCGTCGCCTCGGCGGTTCCCGCCGCCACCGCTTCGCGGCGGTAGCGCTCGGGGTCCTCCAGGAAAAGACGTGAATCGGAGCGCATCAGGTCGTCCGGACCGGCCAGGTAGGTCTCGGCGGTGTGTCCCAGCCCGGCGGCATCCCAGTCGCGGTCGGCGGTCATGATCCGGGTGACCTTCGCGCTGGGCAGCGCCAAGGCCATCACGCCCTCGACCGCGCCCTTGGTGCCGACGGGTGACACCAGCCAGGCTGTGGGCGTGTCCAAGTTGGGTTGGTACGGCTGGAAATCGGTGATCCAGACGAAGTTGACCGCGTTGGCTGCCAGCGCTTTGCGGAAGGCGTCACGCAGGCCGGATTCGCGGTAGGGGCCGGTGAGCAGGTTCGTGCCCAGGTCCACACCCTTGTTGACCGAGTAGACCACGTTGCCTCGGGTGTCCAACAGCAACGCATCCTGGTACCCGTTGAGCTGGACGATCTGGGCAAAAACGTCGTTGAACTGGGCGTTTGCCGCCGACCACGCACTGCCGTCACCGGCGTCGTCGAGCTTCTTGGCGTCCCCGGCGAAACCCGCGGTGTAGTGGGCCTGCAGGTAGCGCTGCGCGTTCGAGGTGGGCAGAAACGCGGCGACGTCCGCTTGCTCGCCGGTCCGTTCGGTCAAGGCCTTGGTGAAGTTGTCCCGGTAGTAGGCCGTGATCGTCCGCTGCTGTTCGGGCGTGACCGGAGCATGGGCGAGTTCGTCGAATCCCGCGCTGAACGCCTGGAGTGCGGTAGCCGCGGTCACTCCCCCGCTGACAACCGCCAGGACATTGGACATGTCGACGAACAAGCCGGTGACCGCGCGACGCTGCAACTCGCGGGCCTGCACCAGCTTGTTGGTCGCCGCACGCTGCAATTCCTGTGCGCCATACTGAAACTCGACGAATCCAACGACTGCGACCGAAGCGATGCTGGTCAGCAGCAGAATGATCATCAGCTTGGTTTTGATGCTGAGCCGGGCCGCCAGCCGCCGGTACGGGCGCTCATCGTTCGCCGTGGTCACTGTCGACGGTGCCGAGTCCACTCGGCGGCTCCCTTCGTTGTCGGATGGGTTCTCACCCTAGGGGATGCACGACATTCCGCGGTCGCGAATGCGAAGCTGAAACCCATGGCGACGCGGGTGTGCGTGGTGGGCAGCGTGAACACCGATACCGTCTTCGCCGTCGCCGCGCTTCCCGCCCCGGGCGAGACGGTGCTGGCCGCGGCACAAAGCACCCATCCCGGTGGGAAAGGCGCCAACCAGGCGGTGGCCGCGGCCCGAGCGGGGGCACGGGTGCAATTCGTGGGCGCGGTCGGTGACGACGACGCCGGGCTGCTGCTGCGCGGGCACCTGCGCGACAACGGTGTGGGGACCGAGGGCCTGACGACGATGCCCGGGCCCAGCGGCTCGGCGGTCATCACGGTGGACCCGTCCGGGGAGAACACCATCGTGGTGGCCCCCGGCGCCAACGGCGCGTGGGCGCTGGATTCCGGCCAGCGCAATCTGATCGCCGACTGCGACGTGCTGCTGATGCAGTTGGAGATTCCCATCCCGGTGGCCACCGCGGCCGCCGAGCTGGCCCACGCGAGCGGGGCGACGGTGATCCTCAACGTGTCCCCGCCCGGCGGTGACGTTGCCGAGCTCGCCGGGCTGATCGACGTCGCGGTGCTCAACGAGACCGAATCCGCCCGGTTCCACCACCAGGTGCCGCACCGAGTGGTCACGCTCGGCGCGCATGGTGCCCGCTACCGCGGGTCCGGCGGCACGCGAACCGTGCCGTCTCCGGTGGTGCAAGCGGTCGACAGTACCGGCGCGGGCGACGTCTTCGCCGGTGTGCTGGCGACCGAGTGGGCCGGCGGGATCGAACACGCCCTGCAACGCGCCTGCGTGGCAGGGGCGTTGGCAACGCTGGTGGCCGGCGCCGGCGACTGCGCCCCGCGCGCCGAGGCGATCAGCGCGGCACTGGAGGCGTTCACACCCGGACGTTGAGCCCCAGGTCGACGTCGGATGCGGCCTGCCCGCCCCGGATGCCCCAGTTGTCCCGATCCACCTCGTGCAGGGTGATCATCACGTGGTCAGCGGGAATGCCCAGCGCGGCAAGGTTTTCGACGATCCCGGCATACAGCTGCCGCTTGGCCTCCAGGGACCGGCCGGAGAAGCAGTCGATCGAGATCAGCGTGCGGCACTCGGGCTTTGCGAGCTGCTCCGGAACCGCGAACCGGTGCGGCTCATGGACGACCAACCGCACGTTCTTGTCCGTGGCCGGGGTCTGGAAGGCGGTCACCAGCGCGCCGTGGACGGCATCGATGATCGCGACTTCCTCGGCCGGCTCGTAGCGGCGGCGGACCTCGATCAGGACAGTGGGCATGATTCCCAGACTGCCAGATGATCAGTCCCGCTTGGCCCGCACCCACTGGATGGTGCCGAAGTTCTTGACCCGCACGCTGGTGAAACCTTCGCGTTCGAGGGTGTCTGCGATCTCGTCGTCGTCGAACACCCGTGCACCGGCTTTGGGCAGCAGCTGCCACAACCGCGAGGCCGACCCGGCGGTGGGCACCATCAGTGCGATGCGCCCGCCCGGCTTGAGCACCCGCGCCATCTCACCCAGCGCGGCCGACGGATCGGGGATCAGCTGCAGCACGGCGATCGAGACGACAGCATCAACGGTCTTCTCGCGCAGCGGGAGTCGCTGCGCGTCAGCGCGCAGGAAACCGGCCTGGGAGCCCGCCTGTACCCGTACCGCCCGGGCGAGCATCGGTTCTGAGACATCGATACCCAGGGCCAAACCGTCGGGGCCGACGGCCTGGGCCAGTGAGGCGGTGATACTGCCCGGTCCGCAGCCGACGTCCAGCGCCACCCCGCCGGCGGGGACCTCCAGCCAGTCGATCGGGTGCTGCCAGGCTTCGAGCAGTCGGCGGGCCAGCGCTTGGGCATTGTCGTAGAACATCGACCCGAACGATGAGGCCCACAGCTTTTGGATGGCACCGGTGTTCTGCTGCGCGACCACCTCCCCCGCGCCGTCGAGCAGGTCGAGATAACCCCGGCTGACCTGCGGGTCCGACGGTCGATCGCTGAGCAACGTCATGGCCCGCTGCAACGCCGGTGACAACGGAAACCTTCGAATTTCGGCCATCCTCGGTGCTCCTGTCTACTCCTGCGGAATCTCCCGTTCGATCTCGTCGAGCCAGATCCGCGCCGACATGTCCGACGGGGCCCGCCATTCCCCCCGCGGTGACAGCGAACCGCCGTGAGACACCTTGGGCCCGTTCGGCAGCGCTGAGCGCTTGAATTGACTGAACGAATAGAACCGCTGCACAAAGACTTTCAGCCAGTGCCGAATTTCCGCCAGCGAATAGGCCTGCCGTTTGTCCGCCGGATACCCCGGCGGCCAGGAGCCCACTTCCACGTCATGCCAGGCATGCCAGGCCAAGAACGCGGTCTTGGCGGGCGTGAAACCGTAGCGCAGCGCCTGAAACAGTGCGAAGTCCTGCAGCGAGTACGGGCCCACCTTGTCCTCGCTGCGCTGAAGCTCCTCGCCGTCCGTCGCCGGGACCAGCTCTGGACTGATCTCGGTGTTGAGCACCGAGGCCAGTACCGCGCACACATCGGTGTCGAACTCGCCGGAGTTGATCACCCACCGGATCAGGTGCTGGATCAGCGTTTTGGGCACTCCGCCGTTGACGTTGTAGTGCGACATCTGATCGCCCACCCCGTAGGTGGACCAGCCCAGGGCCAACTCCGACAGATCACCGGTACCCAGCACGATGCCGCCGCGCTGGTTGGCGATCCGGAACAGGTAGTCGGTGCGCAGGCCCGCCTGTACGTTTTCGAACGTGATGTCATAGACGGCTTCACCGCGGGCGAACGGGTGCCCGAGCTCGCCGAGCATCAGTTTCGCCGTCTCGCGGATGTCGATCTCTGCGAAGGTCACCCCCAGCGCCTTGCTCAGCGCGGCGGCGTTGGCCTTGGTGCGCTCACCGGTGGCAAAGCCGGGCAGGGTGAACGCCAGAATGTCACTGCGCGGCCGGCTTTCCCGGTCCATCGCCCGCGCCGCGACGATCAGGGCGTGGGTCGAATCCAGGCCCCCCGACACCCCGATCACGACCTTGGGATAGTTCAGCGCACGCAGCCGCTGCTCCAGACCCGATACCTGAATGTTGTAGGCCTCGTAGCAATCCTGTTGCAGTCGCTGCGGATTCGACGGCACGAACGGGAATCGTTCAACCACCCGCCGCAAACCGATGTCCCGGGCCGGCGGGTCCAGAAGGAACTCCACCCGCCGGAACGCCTGCACCGCATCACGCTGGTGGCGGCGATTGTCGTCGAACGTGCCCATTCGCAACCGCTCCGAGCGCAGCAGCCCGAGGTCGACGTCGGCAACCGATCGGCGCGGGCCGCTGGGAAACCGTTCGCTTTCGTCGAGCAGCGTGCCGTTCTCCCAGATCATGGTCTGGCCGTCCCAGGCGAGGTCGGTGGTCGACTCTCCTTCTCCGGCAGCGGCGTAGACGTAGGCGGCCAGGCATCGCGCCGAGGCTGACCGGGCCAACAGGCTGCGGTCTTCGGCACGTCCGACGGTGATCGGGCTGCCAGACAGGTTGGCCAGCACCGTCGCGCCGGCCAACGCGGCCTGGGCGCTGGGCGGCACCGGCACGAACATGTCCTCGCACACCTCGGCGTGCAGCACGAACCCGGGCAGGTCGGTCGCGGCGAACAGCAGGTCCGGCCCGAACGGGACCTCGACCCCGCCCAGCCGGATCAGTCCGCGTTCGTCGGCGCCGGCAGCCAACTGACGGCCCTCGTAGAACTCCCGGTAGGTGGGCAGGTAGGACTTCGGGGCCACCCCCAGGATGCGCCCGCGGTGGATGACGACCGCGGTGTTGTAGACGCGATGTACATAGCGCAGCGGTGCCCCCACCACCAGGACCGGCAGTAGCTCCGTCGACGCCGCGACCACGTCGAGCAGTGCCGCCTCGACGGCACCGAGCAGGCTGTCCTGCTGCACGATGTCGTCAATCGAGTATCCCGACAGCGTGAGTTCGGGGAAGACGGCCAGAACGACGCCGTCGTCGTGGCATTCGCGTGCCAGCCGCAGCACCGACTCGGCGTTGGCGGCCGGGTCGGCAAGGGTGGTGCGGTGCGTGCAGGCGGCAACCCGCGCGAACCCGTGCCGGTAGGCGTTGTAGAAGTCCCCAGAATGCTCCATTGCTCCCATTGTTGCCCGGACGGTGTCAACATGCAGCTTTCGGGTATCACCAGGGGCATGACCGATACCGCGGTGGTCGTCGTCGACATGCTCAACGCCTACCGCCACCTCGACGCAGAACAACTGGCCGGCAACGTCGCCCAGATCGTCGAACCACTGGCCGACCTGGTGGAACGCAGCCGGGCCGACGACGATGTCGACCTGATCTACGTCAACGACAACTACGGCGACTTCACCGCCGGATTCGCCCAGATCGTCGGATCGGCACTGAACGGTACGAGACCCGAACTGGTTCGCCCGATCATCCCCGTGGCCGGCGATCGGATGATGACCAAGGTGCGACACAGCGCCTTCTACTCCACTCCACTGGAGTACCTGCTCCGTCGGCTCGGCACCCGGCGGTTGATCCTGACCGGGCAGGTCACCGAGCAATGCATCCTCTACACCGCCCTGGACGCCTACGTCCGCCACCTCCCGGTGGTGATACCGGTCGATGCCGTCGCCCACATCGACCCCGGACTGGGCGCCGCCGCGCTGGAGATGATGTGCCGCAATATGGCTGCCGAGCGATCGACCGCCGCGGAGTGCCTACGCTGATCAGATGGGCGGAGGCGAGTCGACGGTCTGCGACCTGCTGTCGCTGCTGGCTGGGCGGCGGGTCGCGGTGCTCACCGGTGCCGGCATCTCCACCGATTCGGGCATTCCGGACTATCGCGGCCCGGACTCCCCGCCGAGCAACCCGATGACCATCGCCCAGTTCACCAGCGACCCGGTGTTTCGTCAGCGGTACTGGGCCCGCAACCACGTCGGCTGGCGCCACATGGCTGACACCGCGCCCAACACCGGGCATTTGGCGCTGGCCGCACTGGAAGAAGCCGGCGTGGTGACCGGAGTGATCACCCAGAACGTCGACCTGCTGCACACCAAAGCGGGGAGTCGGCGCGTGGTGGACCTGCACGGCAGCTATGCGACGGTGATCTGTTTGGCCTGCGGGCAGTCGTTGAGCCGGGCGTCGTTGGCCGAGCAGCTGCAGGAGCTCAACCCGGGGTTCATCGACCGGGCGGAGAAGCTCGGCGGCATCGCCGTGGCGCCCGATGCGGACGCCGTCGTCACCGATACCGCGTCCTTCCGCTTCGTCGACTGCCGGCACTGCGGCGGGATTCTTAAGCCCGACATCGTCTATTTCGGCGAAAGTGTCCCCAAAGTACGTGTTGCTCAAGCTTATTCGATGGTCGATGATGCCGAGGCATTGCTGGTGGCGGGTTCGTCGCTGACGGTGTTCTCCGGCTACCGGTTTGTCCGCCATGCGGCGGCGCGCGGCGTCCCGGTCGCGATCGTCAACCGTGGGCCCACCCGCGGCGACGAGTTGGCCGCCGTCAAGATCGACGGCGGTTGTTCGCCGGTGCTGGCGCTGTTGGCGTCGGAGTTGGCCTGCGAGATTTCGTCGCGGTAATCGTCGGTAAATCGCTGCGAAATCCGGCACGATGCTCGGGTGACGAAGCAGCGGCTCACACCCGACCAGCGCAACTCCTTCCTCGCCGCCGTATTGGGCTGGTCGATGGATGCCTTCGACTACTTCATCGTGGTGTTCGTCTACGCCGACATCGCCAAGACCTTCGGCCACACCAAGACCGAGGTCGCGTTTCTGACCACCGCCACTCTTGCGATGCGCCCGCTCGGGGCGCTGCTGTTCGGTCTGTGGGCCGACCGGGTCGGCAGGCGAATACCACTGATGGTGAACGTCATCTTCTATTCGACGGTGGGGTTCTTGTGCGCGTTCGCGCCCACCTTCACCGTGCTGGTGATTCTGCGCCTGCTGTACGGGATCGGGATGGGTGGCGAATGGGGGCTGGGCGCCGCGCTGGCCATGGAGAAGATCCCACCCGAGCGCCGCGGGTTCTTCTCCGGGCTGCTGCAGGAGGGCTATCTGTTCGGCTACCTGGCCGCAACCGTGGCCTCGCTGCTGGTGAACGACGTGCTGGGGTTGTCCTGGCGCTGGCTGTTCGGGCTTTCGATCCTGCCGGCCATGGTCAGCCTGCTGATCCGCTACCGGGTGACTGAGTCCGAGGTATGGCAGGCCACCCAGGATCGGATGCGGCTGACCCGCACCAAGATTCGCGACGTGTTCACCGACGCGAAGGTGATTCGCCGGTTCTGCTATCTGGTGGTGCTGATGACGGCGTTCAACTGGATGAGCCACGGCACCCACGACATCTACCCGACATTTCTGACCTCGGCCGACGGGGCGGGCCTGTCCCATGTCACGGCCAAGTGGATCGCGGTGATCTACAACATCGGCGGAATCATCGGCGGGCTGATCTTCGGCTCGCTGTCACAGCGGTTGGGCCGGCGCTACGCGATCATCTGGGCCGCGGTGATGGGCTTGCCGATCGTGCCGCTGTTCGCGCTGTCGCACACCGCGGGCATGTTGTGCCTGGGCTCGTTTCTGATCCAGATCTGCGTGCAGGGCGCCTGGGGTGTGATCCCGGCGCACCTGACCGAGATGTCGCCGGACGCGATCCGCGGCTTCTACCCGGGCGTGACCTATCAGCTGGGCAATCTCTTCGCCGCGTTCAACCTGCCGATCCAGGAGCACTTGGCGGCCGCGCACGGCTACCCGTTCGCCCTGGTGGTCACGGTGGTGCCGACGCTGATCGCCGTCATCGTGCTGACCGCGATCGGCAAGGACGCCACCGGGATCCGGTTCGGGACCGACCACCTAATCCCCGCCGAGCAGACATAAAAGCGCCCTGCTGCCCAAGAAATCAGGCACTTTCGTGTCTGCTCGCCGCAAGCATCGCTACCATCACCGGCACGCACTACCACGTTGAGGACCACCATGGCGAACCGGTCACCCTTCCGCAGGGCACGGGAGCGCGAGCAGTTCATCGCGAATTATGACGAGGTCATGCGGGGTTGGCCGGTGCCGTTCACCGAGTGCATGGTGGAAACCGCTTACGGCCAGACCCACACGGTGGTCTGTGGTGAACCGTCGGCGCCGCCCCTTGTTCTGCTGCACGGCGCCAGCGCGACCTCAGCGATGTGGCGGCCGGTTATCGCGGCGCTGAGTGCCCAGTACCGCTGCTATTGCCTCGACACCATCACCGACACGTCCAAAAGTGTGCTCACCAGCGAAATATCCTCTCCCGACGACTACGTCGACTGGCTGAGGCAGGTGTTCGATGCCCTCGGCCTCACGAATGCTCGGGTGGTGGGCCTGTCCTATGGCGGCTGGCTCGCCGCCCAATTGGGCCTCCGGGCACCGGAACTGGTCAGCCATCTGGTGCTGCTCACACCCGCGGGAACGCTGGCGCCGCTGACCATTCAGTTCTACGTCCGGATGATGACCCCGATACTGCTCCGGTCGCCGGCACGGGTTCGTGCCGCCGTGCAGTGGTTAGCCAGCACTCCGGATGCGTGCAGCGATCCGACGGTGAAGCTGATCGTGGTGAGCATGTTGACATCTCGCCCGTTTCGGCGGCCGGTACTGCCGTCGGTATTGACCGATGCCGAGTTGCGACGGCTCACCATGCCGGTGACGGTGGTGATCGGCGATCGGGACGTCATTTATCGCGGCGGTCCGGTAGCGACATTGGCCCGCGCGCGACGGCTGATCCCGCAAGTGTCCACCCGGTCGATGCCCGGCGCCAACCACATGCTCACTGTCGACTGCCCGGATGAGCTGATCACCGAACTGACCCGGGCGCTCGCCTGAGCCGATGCAGATCAGAACGTGCAAGTCATGGCGCGGATGCCGTGAATGAAGCTGCCCGCTAGGTACTCCGGGTCACCGGCCTCGATACGCGGCAGCTGGCGGAGCAATTCACCGAACAGGGCGCGCAGCTGGGCCCGGGCGACATGGGTCCCCAGGCAGTAATGCTGCCCACCGCCGCCGAAGCCCAGATGCGGATTGGGGTCGCGGCTCAGATCCAGACGATCGGGCTGGTCGAACACCTGCGCATCCCAGTTGCCCGACGCGTAGAACATCGCCACCTTGTCGCCGGCCCGAATGGTCTGGCCGCCGAGTTCGTAATCGGTTGCGGCGGTGCGACGGAAGGTCATCACCGGCGTCGCGTAGCGGATGAACTCCTCTACCGCGGTCCCGATGCGGCGCTCGAAATCCTCCAGTAGCCAGGCGCGTTGGTCACCGAAATCGGTGAGCGCTTTGAGTGCGTGACTGGTGGTCTGACGGGTGGTGTCGTTGCCGGCCACCGCGAGCAGCACGAAGTAAGCGGACACCTCGGCGTCGGTGAGCCGGTCACCGTCGACCTCGGCGTTGACCAGGCTGCTGAACAGGTCGTCACCGGGAGCCTCCCGACGCTGCGCGGCCAGCGCGCCGGCGACCTGATGCAGATACATGATGTTTTCGCCCATCACCGCCAGCGGGTCGCGCCCGGCGAGGAACACCGGGTCGTTGGTCGATACCAGCGCATCGGCGGCATGGGCTACCTGTGCGCGCTCGGAATCCGGGACGCCCACCATATCTGCCAGCGTGCGCAATGGGAGCTCTTTGGCGCAGTACTCGACGAAGTCGGACCCGCTGCCGGCGGCCCGCAACTCTTCAACGATCGCCTTGGCATTGGCCTTGATCGAATCTTCGATACGGCGGATCTGGCGGGGTGTGAACGCCGCGGTTGCCAGCTTGCGCAGCTTGGTGTGCCGGGGCGGGTCCATCGCCAGGAAGGACTGCGTGGTCTCCAGCATCTCCTCCGGGAAGTTCTCGAACATCACGCCCTTGCCGGACAGGAACACCTCGTTGGTGCGGCTCACCTCGACGATGTCGGCATGGCGGGTGACCGCCCAATAGCCGGGATCGTCGGGATCGTTGAGCATGGCGTCTTCGACCGGCGGATGCCAGCTCACCGGCCGCTCCGCGCGCAGTATCGCGAAGGAGCGCTCACGTTCCGCGGCGGTGCCCGACCAGAACGCGCGTGAGGACAGGTCGACCTCGTCATAGCTGCGCAGCGCGGTGGATGGTGCTGTCACGAGACCTCCTCGGCGTATGGCCCCGGTCACATCGGGCTCGACCGACACTAAGTCTAGACATCATGTCTAGTCAAGACGTCGGGCTTACCGTTACGCTCGACGCTGTGGCTTCTGTGACCCGCAAGCCCCCGACCAGCCGCCAGGAGCGGCGCGAGGAGATTGAGCGGTGCCTGCTCGACGCCACCGAGCGACTGATGAGCGCCGGCGCCAGCTTCACCGAACTCAGCGTGGATCGGCTCGCCACCGAGGCGGGCATTTCGCGCGCCAGCTTCTACATCTACTTCGAGGACAAAGGCCATCTGTTGCGTCGGCTCGCCGGCCAGGTGTTCGGCGATCTCGCCTCGGGGGCCGACCGTTGGTGGAGCGTGGCGCAGCGCCGCGATCCCGACGATGTCCGCGCTGCGATGGCCGCGATCATCGCCAACTATCGGCGGCATCAACCGCTGCTGATCGCGCTGAGCGAGATGGCGGGCTACGACCCGCTGGTGGGCGCCACCTACCGCGACTTGCTGACCGGCATCTCGGGTCGGGTGGCCCAAGTCATCGAAGACGGCCAGGCCGACGGCTCCATTCGCCGCGAGTTACCGGTCGACGCCACCGCGAGTGCGCTCACCTGGATGGTGGAGCGGGTCTGCCAGCAGAATCTGCCGGTCCGCGACACCGATTACGATTCCGAGCTCGCTACCGCTCTGACTGAGATCGTTTGGGGGACGCTGTATCTCGGCACTGCGGCGAAGTAGCGCGGATTACGGGCCGCTCCAAGCCGAGCGATCGTAGGAGCCGTCGATCCTGCTGCGCTTCCTTTTCAGCCGGCTGGGCAACAGTGCGGACAGGCCGCAGGCCGGAGGTATGCGCGTCGGGGACAACACGTAGGTGATGTTGCCGCGGCGGACGCGGATGTTCTCAGCGCTGTTGATGTCGAGCCGGAAGTAGTTGTTGTGGATCGTCACCAGGCCCAGCAGAGCGTTTCTGACGGCCAACGAGTCGACCTGTGCGGCAGGCAGGTTGGGAAAATCGGCCATGCCGTCGTATTGGCGACACAGGTCGGTCACCGCGAACCGGGTGTTCGCCGGCACGCCGACGCCACCGTAGTCGGGCAGCTTCATGAACGTGACCAGCTTCGGGTCGGCCTGATAGATGCCATGAAAAGGCTGTTCGGGATTGGCCAGCAGTAGAAACGACACCCTGTCGGTCGGGACTGAGGAGGTCGGCCCCTCCTCGCGCAACCACTTGCAGGCAACCTGCGCCCCCATACTCACCCCATAGACGAGGACGTCGTCGGCATCGGGTGAGGCGTTGAAGTGGGCGGTCAGCATATCGTCGAGGGCTTGCACGCCACGTTCCACCGCTTTGACCGCTGAGACGTAGCGCAGGCCGTCGAAGTAGGTGTTGGGGTACTTGACGCGTTTGACGGTCTTGCCCTTGGTGACCGCGCCCCGGCACATGAACCGCAGAAACCCGCTCCAGCCCGCCCCGTCGACGGTGAACACCGTGGTCATCTGTCAACCCCCTATCGCTGGTATCGACCACCCGAACGTGCGTAGTTGTACGCCCCCGACCGGCGTGTCGCTGGGCAAACCCGCACGCTCGCGAGAAGGGACGGGAAGGGACGGGAAGGGGCGGGAACTACACCGCGACCAGGTCGTCGGCGTGGACAACCGGCCGACGCGCGTCCGGTGCCAGCTCGGCGGTGGAATGGCCGATCATGGCGTCCAGCTCCGCCGCGTCGTAACCGACCACGCCGCGGGCCACCACGGCTCCGTCCGGGCCACACAGTTCGACCACGTCGCCGCCGTAGAACCTGCCCGAGACCGCGGTGATCCCGGCCGGCAGCAGGGAGCGTCGGCGAGCCAGCACCGCCTCGACGGCCCCGGCGTCCAGCGTCAGCGTTCCGGCCGCGTCGGCGGCGTGGCGCACCCAGAACTTGCGCGCCGACAACCGTTGCGCCCGGGGCGCGAAGACGGTGCCCACCGATGCGTCGGACAGTGCGGCGGCTGCCGCACCGGCCGCGGCCAGCAACACCGGAACGCCCGCGTCGGCGGCCAACAGTGCCGACGACAGCTTCGACACCATGCCGCCGGTACCGAGGTGACTGCCCTCGCTGGCAACCACATCGGCGAGATCGTCCGGTCCCGACACCTCGGGGACCAGGCGAGCCGGGCCCTTGCGCGGATCGGAGTCATAAAGGCCGTCGATGTCGGAGAGCAGCACCAGCGCGTCGGCGCCCACCAGATGCGCCACCAGTGCCGAGAGCCGGTCGTTGTCGCCGAACCGGATCTCGCTGGTGGCCACCGTGTCGTTCTCGTTGACGATCGCCACCGCGTGCAGTGCGCGCAGCCGGTCCAGGGTGCGGGCGGCGTTGGTGTGTGACACCCGCATCGAGACGTCCTGAGCGGTCAGCAGCACCTGCCCGACGGTGCGGCCGAACCGGCCGAAGGCGGCACTCCACGCGTTGACCAACGCCACCTGCCCCACACTGGCGGCGGCCTGTTTGGTGGCCAGATCGGTTGGCCGCTTGGTCAACCCGAGCGGCTCCAGGCCGGCGGCGATAGCCCCCGAAGACACGATCACCACGTCCGAGCCGGCCTTCATCCGGGCTTCGATCGCCTCGGCGAGCCCGGCCAGCCGGGCCGCGTCGAACATGCCGGTCTCCGTGGTCAGCGCGGTGGTGCCGATCTTGACGACGACGCTGCGCGCGGTCCGAATCGCCTCGCGCGCACCAGTGCCGGTCACTCGTCCTCCGAATGCTCACGGCGCTGCTTGCGCGCCACCTTGCGCTCGGCGGCACCCACTCGGTCGGTGCGCTCCAACCTGCTGTCGGTGCCCCGCCCGGACAGCGTCATGTCCACCCCGGCCGGCGTGGCCGGCTCCCAGTCGAAGGTCATGTCCCCGATCGTCACCGCGCAACCCGGTTTGGCTCCCCGCCGCAGCAGCTCGTCCTCGACCCCCAGTCGCGCCAACCGGTCACCCAGGTAGCCGACCGCTTCGTCGTTGTCGAAGTTGGTCTGGTGCACCCAGCGCTCAGGACGGGTGCCCCGAACGATGAAGCCGCCCTCGCCGTCCGACTCCACGCTGAACCCGGTCTCACCCGCAAGTACTGGACGAATGACCGGGCGTCGTGCCACCGGCTCCGGCTGCGCCGCGCGATACGCCGACACCATGTCGGCCAGCGCAAACGTCAACGGGCGCAGCCCTTCCCTGCTCACCGTCGAGACCATGAACACCGGCCAGCCGCGCTCGGCCACGATGTCGTCGCGGACGAACTCCGCCATCTCCCGCGCTTCCGGCACGTCGATCTTGTTGAGCACCACCGCCCGCGGGCGGTCGACCAGGTCGCCGAGCGTCGAATCCCCTTGCATGGTGGGGGTATAGGCGGCCAGTTCGGCTTCAATCGCTTCGATATCGGAGAGCGGGTCACGGCCCGGCTCGGCGGTCGCACAGTCCACGACATGCACCAGCACCGCGCAGCGTTCGATGTGCCGCAGAAAGTCCAAGCCCAGTCCGCGGCCGGCCGAGGCACCCGGGATGAGGCCGGGCACGTCAGCGGCGGTGAAGGTGTTCTCGCCAGCCGACACCACGCCCAGGTTGGGCGCCAGCGTGGTGAAGGGGTAGTCGGCGATCTTCGGCTTGGCCGCCGAGATCACCGACACCAGTGCGGATTTGCCCGCGGACGGGAATCCGATCAGCCCGACGTCGGCGACGGTCTTGAGTTCCAGCGTGAGGTCGCGGGTTTCGCCCTTCTCCCCCAGCAGCGCGAAGCCGGGCGCCTTGCGGGCGCGCGACACCAGCGCCGCATTGCCCAGCCCGCCGCGACCGCCGGCGGCTGCCTCGAAGCGGGCACCCGTGCCTACCAGGTCGGCCAGCAGCCGCCCGTGCTCGTCGAGCACGACGGTGCCGTCGGGAACTTTGATCTCCAGGTCCGCGCCGAACGCGCCGTCCTTGTTGTTGCCCTGGCCCTGTTTGCCGGACGGCGCGTCGATGTGCGGCCGAAAGTGAAAGTCCAGCAGGGTGTGCACTCCGGCGTCGACGACCAGCACGACGCTGCCGCCGCGGCCGCCGTTGCCACCGTCGGGACCACCGAGCGGCTTGAACTTCTCCCGGTGAATCGAGGCGCAGCCGTTGCCCCCGTCGCCGGCCCGCACATGGATGACAACGCGGTCGACGAACCGGGACATGGCGTTACTACCTATCCGGCGCCCAAAGGCGCCCAGTTACGCCGGCGACTAGTCGCGGGCGACAGGCACGATGTTGATCAACTTGCGGCCACGCTTCACACCGAACTCGACCGCACCGGGTGCCGTGGCGAACAGGGTGTCGTCGCCGCCGCGCCCGACGTTGACGCCGGGGTGGAAGTGGGTGCCGCGCTGCCGCACCAAAATCTCGCCGGCCTTGACGACCTGGCCGCCGAACCGCTTGACCCCGAGCCGCTGGGCGTTGGAGTCGCGCCCGTTACGTGAGCTGGAAGCGCCCTTTTTGTGTGCCATCTCGCTGCCTCCTGCTGCTACTTGATTCCGGTGACCTTGAGCACGGTCAGCTGCTGACGGTGACCCTGCCGCTTGTGGTAGCCGGTCTTGTTCTTGAACTTGTGGATGCGGATCTTGGGGCCCTTGGTGTGCTCCAGGATCTCGCCGGTGACGGCGACCTTCGCCAGCTTGGCGGCGTCGGTGGTGACGGTGGCACCGTCCACGACCAGCGCGACCGGCAGCGAGACCGACGATCCCGGCTCGGACTCGATCTTCTCGACCTTGAGCACGTCACCGACGGCAACCTTGTACTGCTTGCCGCCGGTTTTGACGATTGCGTACGTCGCCATCGTTGGTTTCTACCTCTGCTTCTCGGGCGCGCACGCCATCGGGACTTGCGCAGGTGTCTGGGGTTCTGTCCGCCGAGCTGTGGTTATTCCCGCCTGGCGACAACTGGTCAAGGGTACGTGACCAGCGGCTAAGGGGTCAAACCGGCGCGGCCTTAGATCGGTGGCCCGGCCGGTCGGGCCGCCGCACGCCGACGTCGCGGACGCTCGACCACCGCGACCGGCGCCTCGGGCTCCTCAAAGTCCTCGGAGTCCTCCGCGTCCTCAGCATCGTCGGAGTCTTCTTCATCGGACTCGTCGATGACATCCAGGTCGTCGTCGAAGTCCTCGTCGTCATCGTCGTCGAGATCGACTTCGTCGACATCCTCGTCGTCGGCGTCTTCGTCGTCGACATCCTCGTCGTCGACGTCTTCCTCATCGACGTCTTCGTCTTCGTCGTCTGTGTCGTCCTCGGCGTCGGTGAGGTCCTCGTCGGAGTCCAGGTCCTCCGAAGCGACCTCGTCGGTGCCCTCGGCCTCCTCGGCGCCTTCGGCGCCCTGCTCGACCAACAGCTCATCGGCGTCGGGTGCGGTCTCGTGCTCGTCGTCCGACTCGTCGTGCCGGTCGCTGGCCGCCGCCATCGCCTTGAACATCGGGTGGTCACCGGGCGTGTGCACCGGAACCTTGGCGACCGCCGGCTCGTCGACCTTCGGCTTCTTCGAGCGCTTGCTGCGGCGGCTGGTGCTGCTGCCGCCCGATTCAGACTTGCGTCCCGGCGCGGCCGAGTCC
This sequence comes from Mycolicibacter heraklionensis, assembly GCF_019645815.1. Lineage (NCBI taxonomy): Bacteria > Bacillati > Actinomycetota > Actinomycetes > Mycobacteriales > Mycobacteriaceae > Mycobacterium > Mycobacterium heraklionense. The sequence goes on along the minus strand of NZ_CP080997.1, from coordinate 1,705,056 downwards.
ACCGGGTCGCCGTGCAGCATGATGCCGCGCCCAGCGCAGTGTTGACACGAGGTCGAGAACGCCTCGATGAGCCCGGTGCCCAGGCGTTTGCGGGTCAGCTGTACCAGACCCAGCGACGTCACCTCCGAAACCTGGTGGCGGGTGCGGTCGCGGCCCAGCGCCTCGGTCAGCCGGCGCAGCACCAGGTCGCGGTTGGACTCCAGCACCATGTCGATGAAGTCGATGACGATGATGCCGCCGATGTCACGGAGGCGAAGCTGCCGCACGATCTCCTCGGCGGCCTCCAGGTTGTTCTTGGTCACCGTCTCCTCGAGGTTGCCCCCGGAGCCGGTGAACTTGCCGGTGTTGACGTCGACCACCGTCATCGCCTCGGTCCGGTCGATGACCAGCGTGCCGCCCGAGGGCAGCCAAACCTTGCGGTCCAGCGCCTTGGCCAGCTGCTCGTCGATGCGGTGCACGGCGAACACGTCCGGACCGGCCTGGCCCTCCGGACCTGTGGGGGGCTGGTAGCGGGTCAGCTTCGGCACCAGCTCGGGGGCCACCGAGCCCACGTACTCATTGATCGTGGCCCAGGCCTCGTCACCGGAGACCACCAACTCGGAGAAGTCCTCGTTGAACAGGTCCCGGATCACCTTGACCAGCACGTCGGGCTCTTCGTAGAGCGCCACCGCGGCCCCGGCCGCTTTCCCCTTGGTCTCGGCCGCGGTGGCCTCGATCTGGCTCCAGCGTTCCTGCAGGCGTTCCACGTCGGCGCGGATGTCTTCTTCTTTGACACCCTCCGACGCGGTGCGGATGATCACGCCGGCGTCGGCGGGCACCACCTCGCGCAGGATCTCCTTGAGCCGCTGACGCTCGGTGTCGGGCAGCTTGCGACTGATCCCGGTCGACGACGCACCCGGCACGTACACCAGGTAACGGCCGGCCAGCGAGACCTGCGTGGTCAGGCGGGCGCCCTTGTGCCCGATGGGGTCCTTGCTGACCTGCACCACGACGTAGTCGCCGGGTTTGAGCGCCTGCTCGATCTTGCGGTTGGCGCCACCGAGTCCGGCGGCCTCCCAGTTCACCTCACCGGCGTACAGCACGCCGTTGCGGCCCCGGCCGATGTCGACGAACGCGGCCTCCATCGACGGCAGCACGTTCTGCACGATGCCCAGGTAGACGTTGCCCACCAATGACGTCGACGCGGCCGAGGTCACGAAGTGCTCGACCATCACGCCGTCTTCCAGCACGGCGATCTGGGTGTAGCGCGCGCCCTGGTGCGGCGGCTCGGTCCGGACCCGGTCGCGGACCACCATGCGGCGTTCGACGGCCTCGCGGCGGGCCAGGAACTCGGCCTCGCTCAAAATCGGCGGACGACGCCGCCCGGCGTCGCGGCCGTCGCGGCGACGCTGCCGCTTGGCCTCCAGCCGTGTCGAGCCGGTGATGCCCTGGATCTCGTCGTCGCCGGTGCCCCGGTCGGCCTTGGCAGACCGGCTGGTCTTGGCGCGCGGGGCCCGTTCGTGCACGACGGTGTTGGGCGGGTCGTCCGACGACCCGGTGTCGTCGTCCTCGCCGGTCCCGGCCTTGCGCCGACGGCGGCGGCGACGACGGCGGTTGCCGGCCTCCTCGGCCGAACCGCCCTCTTCGTCGGCGGCGTCGTCGGCGTCGGCGGCCTCGTCCGATTCCGCGGCGGAGTCGTCGTCCTCGGTCTCGTCGTCGGCGTCCTCGGCGGCAGCACCCTCGGACCCGCGGCCCCGGCCACGGCCACGGCGACCGCGGCGGCGGCGCCGGTTGGCGGGCCGGTCTCCGTTCTCGTCGTCGGCGTCGGTCTCGGCGTCGGCCTCAGCACCGCCGAGGTCGTCGTCGCCATAGTCGTCCGAGTCGTCGTCGGTATCGACGTCGACGTCGCGAGGCACCGCACGCTCAAAGGCGACCGGCTGCGGCGCGACGAACAACGGCATGTAGTCAGCCCGCGCGACGGCCGGCTCCGGTGCCGTCTCCAGCAGCAGCCGGGACTCGGGTTCGTCGGGGACCTCGCCGGCATCCCCAGCGTCCGCTGCCTCGCCGGCCTCCTGGAAGAGCCCGGCGACAGCGGGTTCGGCGATCGAGTCCAGCAGGTCGCGGACTCGCACCGCCTCGACACGGTCCACGCTGGAGTGCGCGCTGCGCGCCCGGCCATCCAGCTCGGTCAGAGCATCCAGGACCCGCCGGCTGGTGGTGCCCAGAACCCGCGCCAGCGAGTGCACCCGCAGGCGATCGGGCAACTCCTCGTGTTCGCTCGGCCCTGCTGATACGTCTGAATCGGGGCCTTTAAAAAGAGAGGGGTCTGCCACGTACGTCTCCTCAAGCCCCCGGGCGCGTCGTGCGACGCGGCCACGCGAGGACTTCTCGTTATGGGCCCGGCTCACTTCCCCGGGCTTGTGGTGGTCTCGCTCCGAGGGGCTCGGGTTGAACCGACTCGGTGCCTGGCTGAATGAGGACCGGCGATCGGCGCCGCATCACATATCGCGACCGTCGCACTCGCCGAAGTCTTCATTCGGGTGTCGGACACCGGTCCGGTGACGTTCACCCGTTAGTCAGTATCCCACACAATCCACAGGAGCCGGACGAAAGGCACTAACTACGACGTCAGGCCAGTGTCATCGGAGCCGTCGGCGCCGATGACTTCAAGTCGGGGAACCACAGCGCGATCTCACGCTCGGCCGACTCCGGTGAGTCCGAGCCGTGCACCAGGTTGAACTGGGTCTCCAGACCGAAATCACCGCGGATGGTGCCCGGGATGGCCTTGGCCACCGGGTCGGTGCCACCGGCGAGCTGCCGGAACGCCTCGATCGCGCGCGGTCCTTCCACCACGGCGGCGACCACGGGACCTGAGGTGATGAAATCCAGCAGGGAAGCGAAAAACGCCTTGCCCTCATGCTCGCCGTAGTGCTGCCGGGCCACGGCCTGCTGCACCGGCCGCAGTTCCAGGGCCGCCAACGTCAGGCCCTTCTTCTCGATCCGGCTGATGATCTCGCCCACCAGCCGACGGTTCACGCCGTCCGGCTTGATCAGCACCAAAGTCCGCTCAGTCATGAAGCGCCGCTCCTGTCCCATCGTTCCGCCCTGCGTCGTCGCCAGCGGCACGGGCGACAGCGTACCGGCCCTGGCGTCGGGTTCCGTCACGAGCGTCGCAACACCACCGCACGGAAATAGGCGATCAACGCCCACACCGCGGTGAACACCAGGCCCATGATGCCCACGCCTGGGTACACCACGAACCCGGCCACCAGCACCAACTGCAGCGCCAGATTGGCCCAGATCGCCCAGCTGCGGCCCTGGATCCCGGCGAACAGCAGCAACACCAGCGCCAGGCCGAGCAGATACGTCAGCGAGAAGGGTGTCAGGCCACCCCCGACGACGCTGACCACCGGGAGAGCCAACAGCACCGTGATGGACTCGAGTATCAGCGTCGCGGCCATTACGCCGCGAAAACCCCGCCACGGGTCGGGGGCGTCTGGCTGGTCGGTCATGCCGGGTCCTTCCCGAACAGGGAGCGAGCGGCGCCGGCGGTGACCACCGAGCCGGTGATCACGATGCCCGCCCCCGAAGCTTCGCCTTCGGAGTCGAATTCGTCGACCAACGCCGTGGCGGTGTCGATCGCATCTTCCAGCGTTTCGGTGGTGACCACCCGGTCGTCACCGAACCACCGTGCTGCGGCGACGGTGAGTGCCTCGACGTCCAGCGCCCGCGGAGAACCGTTATGGGTCACCACAATTCGGTCGAACACCGGCTCTAGTGCCGCCAAGATGCCGTCGACGTCCTTGTCGCCCAGCACGCTCACCACACCGACCAGATACCGGAAGTCGAAATCCTCGGCGAGGGCCTGGGCCAGCACGGCGGCGCCGGCCGGGTTGTGCGCGGCGTCGATGAACACCGTGGGCGAGCTGCGCATCCGCTCCAGCCGGCCGGGGCTGTGTACCGCGGCGAAGCCCGCCCGAACGGTCTCGACATCGAGCTGGCGCTCGGCGCCGGCGCCGAAGAACGCCTCCACCGCCGCCAGCGCCAGCACCGCGTTGTGCGCCTGGTGCTCGCCGTGCAGCGGCAGAAAGATGTCGGAGTACACCCCGCCCAGGCCCTGCAGTTCCAGCACCTGCCCGCCGACCGCGAGTTGGCGGCTGCGCACCGCGAACTCCGAGTTCTCCCGCGCCACCGCGGCGTCGGCGCGCACCGACTGCGCCAGCAACACCTCCATCACCTCGGGCGCCTGGCGGGCGATCACTGCCACGGTGTCGGTCAGTTCTTCCGACGAGCGGTGAATGATGCCGGCCTTCTCCGCGGCGATCCCGGCGATGTCGTCACCGAGATAGTCGACGTGGTCGATGCCGATCGGGGTGATGACGGCGACCGGGGCTTCGACGACGTTGGTGGCGTCCCAGCGCCCACCCATGCCGACCTCGACGATGGCGACATCGACCGGGGCATCGGCGAATGCCGCGAACGCCATCCCGGTGAGCACCTCGAACTTGCTCATGGCCGGGCCCCCGTCAGCCTGCGAGGATGCGTCGACCATCTGCACGAAGGGCTCGATCTCGGCGTAGGTCTCCACGTACCGCGCCGGGCTGATCGGCTGGCCGTCGACCGCAATGCGCTCGACCGCCGACTGCAGGTGCGGGCTGGTGGTGCGCCCGGTACGGCGAGAAAACGCCGTCAGCAACGCATCGATCATCCGCACCACCGAGGTCTTGCCGTTGGTGCCGGCGACGTGGATGGACGGGTAACCGCGCTGCGGTGAGCCGAGCAGTTCCAGCAGGGCGTTGATCCGGGTCAGGCTGGGTTCGATCTTGGTTTCGCCCCAACGCTGATCCAGCAGGTGCTCGACCTGGAGCAACGCCGCGATCTCGTCCGGGGTGGGCTCGTCGGTGCCGATCGGTTGATCGGTCACGTCAGGCCTGCCAGCCGCGCGGTGATCCGCTCCACTTCGTCGCCGGCCAACTGCTGGCGCCCACGGATCTTGTCCACCACCGCTTCGGGCGCCTTGGCCAGGAACGCCGCATTGCCCAGTTTCGCCGAGGTGGCCTCGAGCTCCTTGCGCGCGGTGGCCAGGTCCTTCTCCAGCCGACGGCGCTCGGCTTCGACGTCGACGGTGCCGGAGGTGTCCAGTTCGACGACGACCGTGCTTCCCCCGCCCGTGGGGCCCAGTCGCACCTCGACGGTGGCCGACGGTGCGAAGTCCTCCCCCGGCTCGGTCAGCCAGGCCTGGGAGGTCACCGCTGCCACCTGGGTGGCCAGGTCGGCGTCGTCGATGCCGGTCAGCCGGGCCGGGACCTTCTGCCGGTCGCGCAGACCCTGGTCGCTGCGGAACCGGCGCACCTCGGTCACCAGCTTCTGCATGTCGGTGATCCGTTGCGCGGCAACCCGGTCCAGCGCGATGCCCGACGATGCCGGCCAGTCCGCGATCACCAGCGACTCGGCGCCGGTGAGCTCTTGCCACAGGGTTTCGGTGACGAAGGGGATCACCGGGTGCAACAGCCGCAACAGGGTGTCCAGCACCGCCGCGAGCACGGCGGTGGTGTGGCTCAGCCCCTGCCCCAGCTGGGTCTTGGCCAACTCGACGTACCAGTCGCAGAACTCATCCCAGGCGAAGTGGTACAGCGCTTCGCAGGCTCGCCCGAACTCATAGCCCTCGAAGGCCGAATCCACTTCGGCGCGAACCTCTTCCAGGCGCCCCAGAATCCAGCGGTCGGCGTCGGTCAGCTCCGAGAGCGCCGGCAACGGCGCCGGCGACGCGCCGTTCATCAGCGCGAACCGGGTCGCGTTGAACAGCTTGGTGACGAAGTTGCGCGACGCACGGGCGTGGTCCTCGCCGATCGACAGGTCACTGCCGGGGCTGGCGCCGCGGGCCAGGGTGAACCGCAGGGCGTCGGCGCCGAACATCTCCACCCAGTCCAGCGGGTCGATGCCGTTGCCGCGCGATTTGCTCATCTTGCGGCCGTGCTCGTCGCGGATCAGGCCGTGCAGGAACACGTTGCGGAACGGAACTTTGCCATCGGGCAGCGCGGCGTCGCCGCCCACGAAGGTGCCGAACATCATCATCCGGGCCACCCAGAAGAACAGGATGTCGTAGCCGGTCACCAAAACGCTTGTCGGATAGAACTTCTCCAGTTCCGGTGTGGCGTCGGGCCAGCCCATCGTGGAGAACGGCCACAACGCCGAGGAGAACCAGGTGTCCAGCACGTCGGGGTCCTGCTCCCAGCCCTGCGGCGGGGTCTCGTCCGGGCCGACGCAGACCTTCTCGCCGTTCGGCCCGTGCCAGATCGGGATGCGGTGCCCCCACCACAGCTGCCGGGAGATGCACCAGTCGTGCATGTCGTCGACCCACGCGAACCAGCGCGGCTCCAGGCTCGTGGGGTGGATGACGGTGTCGCCGTTGCGAACCGCGTCACCGGCGGCCTTGGCCAGCGAGGAGACGTCGACCCACCACTGCATGGACAGCCGCGGTTCGATGACTTCGCCGCTGCGCTCGGAATGCCCGACGCTGTGCAGGTAGGGCCGCTTCTCGGCGACGATGCGCCCCTCGGCGGCCAGCGCCTCGCGCACCGCGACCCGCGCCTCGAAACGGTCCATGCCGTCGAACTGCGTTCCGGTGCCGGTGATCCGGCCTTTGGTGTCCAGGATGGTCGGCATTGCCAGCTGGTGGCGCAGACCGATCTCGAAGTCGTTGGGGTCGTGGGCGGGGGTGACTTTGACGGCGCCGGTGCCGAATTCGGGGTCGACGTGTGCGTCGGCGACCACGGCGATCTCCCGGTCCAGGAACGGGTGAGCCAAGCTGGTCCCGACCAGGTCGCGGTACCGGTCGTCGTCGGGGTGCACCGCGATCGCGGTGTCACCGAGCATGGTCTCCAGCCGGGTGGTGGCCACCACGATGTGGGGTTGGGAGTCATCGAGCGAGCCGTACCGGAACGACACCAGCTCGCCCTCGATGTCCTCGTATTTGACCTCGAGGTCGCTGATCGCGGTCTCCAGCACCGGCGACCAGTTGACCAGTCGTTCGGCCTGGTAGATCAGCCCCGCGTCGTAGAGCCGCTTGAATATGGTGCGGACCGCCCGGGACAGGCCGTCGTCCATGGTGAACCGTTCGCGACTCCAGTCCACGCCGTCGCCGAGCCGGCGCATCTGGCCCCCGATGGTGCCGCCGGACTCCCGCTTCCAGTCCCAGACCTTGTCGATGAACAGTTCGCGGCCGAAGTCTTCCTTGGTCTTGCCGTCAATGGCGAGCTGGCGTTCCACCACGCTCTGGGTGGCGATGCCGGCGTGGTCCATACCCGGCAGCCACAACACCTCGTAGCCCTGCATTCGCTTCCGACGGGTCAACACGTCCATCAGGGTGTGGTCGAGCGCGTGTCCCATGTGCAGGCTGCCGGTGACGTTGGGCGGGGGCAGCACGATCGAGTAGCCGGGCTTATCGCTGGTGGGGTCGGCGCTGAAGTAGCCGGCATCCACCCAACGCTGGTAGATCGCGTCCTCGACCGCACCCGGCTCCCATGACTTGGGCAGGGCATCGGCGTTGGCGGCGTTGGGGGTGTCAGTCACCGGTCAATTCTAGGAATGCCTGCCGAGCAGTCGCGAAAGCCCCCGAATCCGGCTCGATTCGGGGGCTTTCACGACTGCTCACGCAGGTAGGGCTACTTCTTGCCGCCGAGCAGACCGCCGAGGATGTCGCCGATGGCGCCGCCGGTCTTGCCGCCGATCATGTTGCCCAGGATGCTGCCCATCGACTGGTTCTTGGCGCCGCCGCCGCCGGCCATGCCGCCCAGGATGCTGCCCAGGACATCACCGAGGCCGCCACCGGAGGCCTGCTGCTGGGCCGGCTCGGCCTTCTGGCCGGTCAGCTGCTTGCCGATGTAGGCGAGCACGATCGGCGCGATGATCGGCAACAGCTTCTGCAGCAGGTCGTTGTTGCCGGCGCCGGCACCGGACAGCGCCGAGGCGACCTGGTTGGTGTCGTTGCCACCGAAGATGGTGGAGATCACCTGTTGGCCTTGCGACTGGCTGGCGCCGAAAGCGTTGTCCAGCAGTCCCTGAGCGGCGAAGGTGGCGGCGGTGTTGACAATGCTGTCGGCCTGACCCGGGTCTTGGGCGTTCTGGCTCAAACCGCTGACCAGCACCGGCACCAGGGTACGGATGGTGCTGTCCACTTCACCCGAGTCGGCGCCGAGCTGGTTGGCGATGTCTTGGATGGGGATCTGAGCAAAGAGATCGTCGAGGCCGGCCATGAGAGATTCCACCTTCTTTACTGGGTGCTGCTACGGGCAGCGGTCGAAAATGACACTAGCGGAAAGATCAGTGGCCGGCACCGGCCAATTGAGCCGCGGTCAACGCAGCCGGGAAACCTCGAGCGTCACCCCCGCCGCGGGCAGTCTGGACAGCAGCACGTCACCCATCGCGGCCGCCGGGGTCAGCACACCGTAGTGGTCGGACAGTGCGTCGCGGTCCAGCGCCAGGGCCAAAGCGCTCTCGCCCAACAGCACCGAGGTGGCCTGGTAGCCGGGGTCACCCCGCTGCGCCATGTCCGCCCGGTAGCGGGCTCCGCCGCTGGTGGTCGTGTAGGTCTCGATGCGGTAGTAGCCGTTCTCGCGCCGGCTGCGGCTGGGTCCGGTTCCCGGCTTGGGCAACACCCGTTCCAGCAATCCGTTCGGCAGGAGCCGCAGGACGTGGCCGCCGACCCCGAAGGTCACCTTGCCCATCCCGGTCGCCAATCCAGACAGCGCAGGTGCGGCAGCCGACGAGCCGACGCTCATGTGCTCGGCGTAGCGGAAGCGGCGACCGTAGGCCCAATCCAGCAGTGCGTTGCTGCGCCGCACGATGCGGGTGTTGACGGGCGCCATGGCGAAACCGGCGGTCCAGATTCCGTCCAGCTCCGGCGCGATATCTTGGCCCCGCCGCCAGGACAGGTCCGGCTCGGGGCCCAATCGGGGTTCGGCGGACCGATCCGAGCTGAGCGTGTAGGGATCCGACAGCTGGCGTCGGGCCTTCGGATCGTTGGCGGCGGCGCCCAGGAACTCGATCATCGAGGCCAGCGTGCCGGCGGACACCCCGGCGGAGAACCCTCGCACCACGTAGTCGGTGTCGAGCAGGTCCCCGGTGCCGTCGTCGCGGGCCGCCCGATACAGGGCGTACACGCTCATATCCGACGGGATGGAGTCGAAGCCGCAGCCATGCACGATCCGGGCCCGGTTGTCGGCCGCCTGCTTGTGGTGACGGTCGATGCTCTCCCGCACGAACAGCGTCTCGCCGGTGAGGTCGACGTAATCGGTGCCCGTCGCGGCGCAGGCCGCCACCAAGGGCATTCCATAACGGGTGTAGGGGCCGACGGTGGTGATCACCACCCGGGTCCGGGCCGCCATCGCCGCCAGTGTTGTGGGCTTGTCGGCGTCGGCCATCAGGGTCGGCCAGCCTTGGGCTCGGGATCCGAGGCCGTCGCGGACCTCGCGCAGCCGCTCCGCCGAGCGGCCCGCCAACCCGATCCGGGCGGCGCCGCCGGCGCGGGCCAGGTACTGGGCGGTCAGCTTCCCTGCGAAACCGGTGGCTCCATAGAGGACGATGTCGAGCTCACGAGGCGTGTCAGGCACCCGCCCGACGCTACTCGCCGGCCGGAGCCCCTTCCGACGGCGACGGCGCCGGGCTGCTCGCCCGGCGCCGTCGTCGATAGCGCTAGAGGGATGTTCAGCCGCGACGGCCGCACACCGGCCAGGCACCGATGCCCTGGCTGCGCAGGACGTTCTCGGCAACCCGGATCTGCTCGGCACGGCTGGCGTTGTGCGGCATGCCGCTGCCACCGTTGGCACGCCAGGTGCCGGCGTTGAACTGCAGTCCGCCGTAGTAGCCGTTGCCGGTGTTGATCGACCAGTTGCCGCCCGACTCGCAGGCCGCGATGGCGTCCCAGTTGACGCTGTCCGCCTTGGCGGTGGCGTCGGACAGGGCGACCGCGCCGGTGATCAGGGCGCCGGCGATCGCGGCCAGGGTCAGGGGCTTGCGGACGTTCTTCAACATCGTTCCTTTCGCAGCGCGCGCGCCGAAGTGCGCCCACGGCAAGTGGGCCGGCATGCCTGGGGTCCAGGCGGGAGTGGTCTTCGAGACGTGCCGTCTAGGTCAGGCACGACAGCGGGGGCAGATCGCCCGCCGGGTTGACACCCGGCACCGCGGAGGCGTTCGAAGGGCCGCCCGCGGCCCCGCTCACACGCGGTTCCGTCGATTCAATTTGTTTGCCCCGCATTAGGGCGAGAGGAAACTTACGAAACGTTCATGCGACAAGTCCAACCGCATGACGCGACTATTTCGGGCAGATAACGAAAGAATCACACCACCGTCGGGAATGGTTATAGCAGGTCAGCAGCCGCTTTAGGCGTTCCGTCGACACGGCAGTACACCTCGGCGACCGTGAGTCAGATCACGGGGTTTTTGTGGGCTGGACCACTGGAAATGAGGGGACTCGGGGGCCGTTTGCCGCTCACCGAGCCGAAAACCGGACACTACATAGGCCCCAGCAGCATCAGACGCCCCAAAATTCGCAGGTCATCGAACCAGGACGGGCCGAAGCGCCCCAAGCAGGCGAAAAGATCCGCGACCACCGAAGCCGCCAGTAATTGGCCCGGCCGAGTCAATGTTTTGACCCGGCCCGCCTCGACATGCACCGCCTGTCGAGGCCCTGATTCAATTACCTTGGGCTACAAGCGATTCCGCCGCCCGGCGCCGGCCGTCCGAGAATCGGAGGGGTCCATCGATTCCGCGTTCCGCCAATAATCTCTGCATCTCGCGCAGATAATACGACGATTTATTTCGCTATCTACGCACGCCGCATCGCGCTTTGTTTACGACTACAAACCGCATTTGCTGAAGTAGCGACTCAGAGCAGGCCGGCAACATCGTCCGGCGAGTTGAGATTGGCCAGCGGGGACGCATCGGCCAGCACGACCCGGCGGACGTCAGCCCCGTCGATCAGCGCGCCCACCCGACGTTCCCCGGCGGCGACCAAGGCATCGACGGTGTCGGCCAACGTGGTGCGATACACCCCGGCCAGATAGTGGTCGCGGTCGGCGTGCGGCAGCACGATATCGGCCGCGGCAGCACTTAACGTGTCGATCAATTCCGTTGTCAGAAAAGGCATGTCGACCCCGCAGACGAAGGCGCGCTGGGCGCCGTCCCGCGCCGCGGCTCGCAACCCCAGCCCGATAGCCGGCAACGGACCCAGCCCGGGCACCTCATCGCGCAGCACCTGCGCAGGAAGATCGGGCAGCGCTTGGCCCTGGGCGGCCACCACGAAGACGGGGTCGCAGCGCTGCGCAAGCACCGAGACCAGGTGTTCCACCAGGGTCAGACCGGCGAAGCGGCCCGGCACGGTCAGAGTGGCCTTGTCCCGGCCCATCCGGCGCGAGGCGCCGCCGGCCAGCACGACACCGGCCAACCGACCGGCAGTCATGGCGTCAGTCGACAGTCCAGGTGTCGCGACCACGCAGCAGCGCCTGAAGTGCGGCAGTGTCGTGGGCGGTCGACTGCCTGGCCTCGGCGACCTGCGCGCGCGCCAGGTCGTCGTAGGTGGGCTTGGTGACCTTGCGGAAGATGCCCATCGGGAAGTGCGACAGGTCCTGCTCGGAGAGCCGCGACAGTGCGAAGGCGTACGAGGAGTCGGCCTGGGTGGCGTCGTGCACCACGATCTGCTCGGCCGAGACGTCGGCGGTCTTGGCGACCTCCAGCCCGAAGCCGGACTTGATGACGCAGTACTCCCCCTCGGCGCCGAACACGACGCGCTCGCCGTGCCGGACATTGATGATGCGGCTCTCCGCACCTTCCTTGCGCAGCAGGTCGAAGGAGCCGTCGTTGAACACCGGGCAGTCCTGCAGGATCTCCACCAGCGCCGAGCCTCGGTGCGCCATCGCACCCTGCAGGACCTCGGTAAGGCCCTTGCGGTCGGAGTCCAGGGCACGCCCGACGAACGTCGCCTCGGCGCCGATAGCCAGCGAGATCGGGTTGAACGGGTTGTCCAGCGAACCGAAGGGCGTCGACTTGGTGACCTTGCCGGTCTCCGACGTCGGCGAGTACTGGCCCTTGGTCAGGCCGTAGATCCGGTTGTTGAACAGCAGGATGGTGATGTTGACGTTGCGTCGCAGCGTGTGGATCAGGTGGTTGCCGCCGATCGACAGCGCGTCGCCGTCACCGGTGATCAGGAACACCTTGAGGTCTTCGCGGGCGGTCGCCAGACCGGTGGCGAAGGTCGGGCCACGACCGTGGATCGAGTGCACCCCGTAGGTGTTCATGTAGTAGGGGAAACGGCTTGAGCAGCCGATCCCGCTGACGAACACCACGTTCTCGCGCCGCACCCCCAGCTCGGGCAGGAAGTTGCGCACGGAGTTGAGGATGGCGTAGTCGCCACAGCCCGGGCACCAGCGCACCTCCTGGTCGGAGGTGAAGTCCTTGGACTTCTGCGGCTCGTCGGTGGTGGGGACCCCGCTCAGCGCGGTCAGCCCCAGATCGGTACCGACAAGCGAGCCGAGGGCTTCGGTGGTGGTCATGAGTTCGCTCCTGCTGTACCCGCAATGGTGACCGCCGCGGCCCTGGCCAGCGACGCCTTCTCGTTCTCCCGATCGGCCAGCGTGCCCGCCAGCGCGTCGTCGATGATCCCCTCGACCTCGTCGGCCAGGAACGCCTGGCCGGTCACCTTGGTCACCGACTGGATGTCGACCAGGTAGCGACCGCGCAGCAGCAGTGCCAACTGGCCCAGGTTCATCTCCGGCAGCACCACCTTGGGGTAGCGCCGCAGCACCTCACCCAGGTTGGCCGGCAGCGGGTTGAGGTAGCGCAGGTGCGCCTGCGCAACCTTGATACCGCCGCGCCGGACCCGCCGGCAGGCCTCAGCGATCGGGCCGTAGGAACTGCCCCAGCCCAGCATCAGCAGCTCGGCGTCTCCGGACGGGTCGTCGACCACCAGGTCGGGAACCTCGATGCCGTCGACCTTGGCCTGGCGCAGCCGCACCATCAGGTCGTGGTTGGCCGGCTCGTAGGAGATCGCTCCGGAGCCGTTGGCCTTCTCCAGCCCACCGATCCGGTGTTCCAGGCCCGGCGTGCCGGGGATGGCGAACTGCCGGGCCAGGGTCTGCGGGTCGCGCGCGTACGGCGCGAAGTCCTCGCCGGCCTTGGCCAGGTTGCGGTCGATGGGCTCCATCGCCGCGATGTCGGGAATCCGCCACGGCTCGGAGCCGTTGGCGATCGCGCCGTCGGAGAGCAGCACCACCGGAGTGCGGTAGGTCAGCGCGATCCGGACGGCCTCGATGGCCGCGTCGAAGCAGTCCGAGGGCGTGCATGGCGCCAGTACCGCCACCGGCGACTCGCCGTTGCGTCCGTAGAGCGCCTGCATCAGGTCGGCCTGCTCGGTCTTGGTCGGCAGGCCGGTCGACGGGCCACCGCGCTGGACGTTGATCAGCAACAGCGGCAGCTCGGTCATGACGGCCAGGCCCAACGCCTCGGCCTTGAGGGCCAACCCCGGACCAGAGGTACTGGTGACGCCCAGCGCGCCGCCGTAGGAGGCGCCGATCGCCGCGCCGATACCGGCGATCTCGTCTTCGGCCTGGAAGGTCAGCACGTTGAAGTTCTTGTACTTGGACAGCTCGTGCAGGATGTCCGAGGCCGGGGTGATCGGGTAGGTCCCCAACACCACCTGGGTGTCGGCCAGCTGGCCGGCGACGATCACGCCGTAGGCCATCGCGGTGTTTCCCGAGATCTGGCGGTACTCACCCGCCGGCAGCTTGGCCGGGGCGATCTCATAGGTGGTGCCGAACGCCTCGGTGGTCTCGCCGTAGTTCCAGCCCGCCTTCAGCGCCAGCACGTTGGCGTCGGCGACGTCGGGCTTCTTGGCGAACTTCTCCCGGATGAAGCGCTCGCTGCTCTCCAGCTCCCGGCCGTACATCCAGGACAACAGGCCGAGGGCGAACATGTTCTTGGCCCGGGCGCCGTCCTTCTTGGTCGCACCGATCGCCTCGACCGCACCCAGCGTCAGCGAGGTCATCGCCACCGGGACCACGACGTAGTCGGAGAGTTCCTCGGTCTCCAGCGGGTTGGTCTCATAGCCGATCTTGGCCAGGTTGCGTTTGGTGAACTCGTCGGAGTTCACGATCACCATGCCGCCGCGCGGCAGGTCGCCGATATTGGCCTTCAGCGCCGCCGGGTTCATCGCCACCAGCACGTCGGGGCGGTCACCGGCGGTGAGGATGTCGAAGTCGGCGATCTGGATCTGGAACGACGAAACACCGGGCAAGGTGCCCTGAGGTGCGCGGATCTCGGCCGGATAGTTGGGCTGGGTGGCCAGGTCGTTGCCGAACAGGGCCGCCTCGGAGGTGAAGCGATCGCCGGTGAGCTGCATGCCGTCACCGGAGTCACCGGCGAAACGGATGACGACCTTCTCGAGTTTTTGGCGCCCGGGTGCCGACCCGACTCCGTTACCACTCGGCCCCACGGCCCCGCCTTCCATCACTGTCCACCCGGGCCCGCGCAGCACGGCTGGCGCACCCACAAGTTTTTCTGTCACTGGCAGTACCGATTATTGCACCGCTCTTATAGACCATACGACGCCACACCGTGTCGAAATTCGGGTTACTCAGTGTTAAATATCGATGTCACACCGGGGTTCGCGGTCAACTCAAGACGGAAATGTGGTTTTCATCACGTTCACGCGGGAGCCAACTCTAAGAAAGCTCGGTACTCACGAGTAACTTTGCGCGGCGCACCGAGCGCCGCTCCCGATCAGGCGCTCTTGTCGCGACGCTCGCTGCGGGATGCCTTGCGCGGCACGATGGTCGGCAGCACGTTGTCCTGCACCGTTTCCTTGGTCACCACGACCTTGGCGACGTCGTTGCGGCTGGGGATGTCGTACATGACCGGCAGCAGCACTTCTTCCATGATGGCCCGCAGCCCGCGCGCACCGGTGCCCCGGTGGATGGCCTGATCCGCGATGGCCTCCAGCGCGTCCTGGCTGAACTCAAGCTCCACCCCGTCCATCTCGAACAGCCGGGTGTACTGCTTGACGAGCGCGTTCTTGGGCTCCGACAGGATCTTGACCAGCGACTCCATGTCGAGGTTGGTCACCGAGGCCACCACCGGCAACCGGCCGATGAACTCCGGGATCAGACCGAACTTGATCAGGTCCTCGGGCATGACCTCGGCAAAGTGGTCGGTGGTGTCGATCTCGGCCTTCGACCGGACTTCGGCGCCGAATCCCAAGCCGCGCTTGCCAACCCGGTCCGAGACGATCTTCTCCAGTCCGGCGAAAGCACCAGCCACGATGAACAGCACGTTGGTGGTGTCGATCTGGATGAACTCCTGGTGCGGGTGCTTGCGGCCGCCCTGCGGCGGAACCGAGGCCTGGGTGCCCTCCAGGATCTTCAGCAGCGCCTGCTGCACTCCCTCGCCGGAGACGTCGCGGGTGATCGACGGGTTTTCGCTCTTGCGGGCGATCTTGTCGACCTCGTCGATGTAGACGATGCCGGTCTCGGCGCGCTTGACGTCATAGTCGGCCGCTTGAATCAGTTTGAGGAGAATGTTCTCGACGTCTTCACCGACGTAACCCGCTTCGGTCAGCGCGGTGGCGTCGGCGATCGCGAACGGGACGTTGAGCATCTTGGCCAGGGTCTGGGCCAGGTAGGTCTTGCCGCAGCCGGTGGGCCCGAGCATCAAGATGTTGGACTTGGTCAGCTCAACCGGCTCACCGGAGCGGGAATCCCGACTCTTCTCGCCGGCCTGGATGCGCTTGTAGTGGTTGTAGACCGCCACCGCCAAAGTGCGCTTGGCGGTGTCCTGACCGATGACGTAGCCCTCCAGGAACTCCCGGATCTCCGCGGGCTTGGGCAGTTCGTCGAGCTTGACGTCGTCGGCGTCGGCCAGTTCCTCTTCGATGATCTCGTTGCACAGGTCGATGCACTCATCGCAGATGTAGACGCCCGGACCCGCGATGAGCTTCTTGACCTGCTTCTGGCTCTTGCCGCAGAACGAACATTTCAGCAAGTCCCCGCCGTCTCCAATGCGCGCCATAGTGCGTTAGGACCTACTTCCTGTTCGCCGTCTGTCGTCGGGGTGCCGGTGTCTGCTCCGACGCTACCCGTTCATTCCGGTGCGAGGCGACCGATAAGGCCGAATCGCGTCGTTGGTATTCATCACTGGCCCCGTCTGCCTGCTCCAAGAACATATCGCCCAAGGCGCCGCACCCGGAGTGTGACGCGCTGGCGTGGCGTGAGCGTTTCGGGGGCGTTACCCGGCTGTGAGACAGCCGAAGCCTTCCAGCTCTACAGTGGCCAGCGTGGGGTTCGCCGTGCCCGACGATACCGTGCTCGTCGCCGATGGGGGGCTGGCGACGGAGCTGGAAGCCCGCGGCTTTGATCTTTCCGACCCGCTGTGGTCGGCGCGGTTGCTCGTCGAGTCTCCCCGCGACATTGCGGCCGTTCACAGCGCGTTCTACGCGGCGGGCGCGCAGATCGCGACCACCGCCAGCTATCAGGCAAGCTTCGACGGGTTCGCCGCCCGCGGCATCGGCCGTCACGCGGCCGAGGCGCTGCTGCGCCGCAGTGTGGACCTGGCCCGCGAAGCCGGCGGCGGCGCAAGCGGGCGCTGGGTTGCGGCGTCGGTCGGTCCGTACGGCGCCGCCCGCGCCGACGGCTCGGAATACCTTGGCCGGTACGGACTTTCGGTCGCACAGTTATCGGTGTGGCACCGGCCGCGGCTGGAGGTGCTGGCCGGCGCAGGCGCCGACCTGCTCGCGTTGGAGACGGTGCCGGACCTCGACGAGGCGGCGGCCCTGGTAAGTCTGGTCTGCGAGGTGAATGTGCCGGCCTGGCTCAGCTACACGATCGACGGCACGAAGACCCGCGCCGGACAGCCACTCGCGGAGGCCTTCGCGGTGGCCGCCGAGGTACCGCAGATTGTCGCTGTCGGGGTGAACTGCTGCGCCCCACACGATGTCCTGCCGGCGATCGAGATTGCCCGCGAGGTCACCGGCAAGCCGGTGATCGTCTACCCCAACAGCGGTGAGCGCTGGGAGTCCGGGAGGTGGACGGGGCCGAGGTGCTTCTCCCCCGCGCTGGTGCCGCAGTGGGTTGCCGCCGGAGCACGCATCGTGGGCGGTTGCTGCCGGGTCGGGCCGGCCGACATCAGCGATATCGCCGAAATCGTGCTCACGCAGGAAAAGTGCGAGTGACGGTCTGCGTGAGCGCGATCTCGCGCAAAAATCAGGCGGTCTGCGCCGACAGCTTCCGGTACTCCAGGACGGTGTCGATGATCCCGTACTCCTTGGCCTCGGCGGCGGTGAGGATCTTGTCGCGATCGGTGTCCTTGCGGATCACCTCCGGGTCCTTGCCGGTGTGGCGGGCCAGGGTGGACTCCATCAGGGTCCGCATCCGCTCGATCTCGGCCGCCTGGATCTCCAGGTCGGAGAACTGGCCCTGGATCACGCCGGACAGCGACGGCTGGTGGATCAGCACCCGTGCGTTGGGCAGCGCCATCCGCTTGCCCGGGGTGCCCGCCGCCAGCAACACCGCCGCAGCCGAGGCGGCCTGACCCAGGCACACCGTCTGGATGTCGGCCCGCACGTACTGCATGGTGTCGTAGATCGCCATCAGCGATGTGAACGAACCACCCGGGGAGTTGATGTACATGGTGATGTCGCGGTCCGGGTCCAGCGACTCCAAGACCAGCAACTGGGCCATGATGTCGTTGGCCGAGGCGTCATCGACCTGGACGCCCAGGAAGATGATGCGCTCTTCGAACAGCTTGTTATACGGGTTCGACTCCTTGACGCCCCAGCTGGAGTGCTCCACGAACGACGGCAGGATGTAGCGCGCCTGCGGTGCGATGGCTCGCAAGGTTTCGGGGTTCATGACGTGGCTCCGTTGACGTGGGCGCTGGTGATGATGTGATCGACGAAGCCGTATTCCAGGGCTTCCTGGGCGGTGAACCAGCGGTCGCGGTCGGAGTCGGCCTCGATCCGCTCGATGGACTGCCCGGTGAACTCGGCGTTGAGCCGGAACATCTCCTTCTTGATGACCGCGAACTGCTCGGCCTGGATGGCGATGTCGGCGGCGCTGCCGGTCACCCCGCCCAACGGCTGGTGCATCAGGATTCGGGCGTGCGGCAGGGCGTAGCGCTTGCCCTTGGTGCCCGCCGCGAGCAGGAACTCGCCCATCGAGGCGGCCATCCCCATCGCGTAGGTGGCGACGTCACACGGCGCCAGCACCATCGTGTCGTAGATCGCCATCCCCGCGCTGATCGAACCGCCCGGGGAGTTGATGTAGAGCGAAATGTCCTTGGTCGGGTCCTCGGCGGCCAACAGCAGGATCTGAGCGCACAGCCGGTTGGCGATGTCGTCGTCCACCTGCGACCCCAGGAAGATGATGCGTTCTCGCAGTAGGCGCTCGTATACCGAGTCGACGAGATTCAGTCCGGGCTGGCTCACAGTGGGATACCTGCTTTCTCGAGATTCATATGCACCGACCCTAACCAACCGGGACGGCTCAGGGCGGTCCGAACCGGCTTCGTTCGCTTACAGCGTCACTCGTCGGATGCAGCCTCGGCGGCTTCCTCGGCCGCTTCCTCAGCGGCGGCCAGGGCCTCGGCGGCTTCGTCCGCCTCGTCACCGGATTCGTCGGTGCCGAAGAACTCAGCGGTGTCGATCTCGTTGCCGTCGGTGTCGCTGACCGCAGCCGCACGCACCGCCGCCGCCAGCGCCATGCCACGGCGCACGTCGGCGAAGACCGCCGGCAGCTGGTTGTTCTGCTGCAGGAACTGCACCAACTGCTGCGGCGGGATGCCGTACTGACGGGCCATCAGCACCAGGTGCTGGGTGAGGTCGTTCTGCCCCACCTGGATCTCCAGCTTGTCGCCGAGCGCGTCGAGCAGCAGCTGGGTCTTCACCGACTTCTCGGCCTCACTGCGGGTCTCGGCGTCGAACTCGGCGCGCGAGGAGCCCTTCTCGGCCAGCGACTCGGCGAACTTGTTCTCATCGTGGTCCACAGCGTGCAGGGCGTTGTGCAGGGCATTGTCGACGTGCGCCTGCACCACGGCCTCGGGCAGCGGCATCTCGACCTGCTCGACCAGGGTCTCCAGCGTCACCTCACGGACCTTCTCGGCCTGCTGAATGCGCTTGGTCCGGCCCACCTGCTCGACGAGGTTCTCGCGCAGTTCGGCGATGGTGTCGTATTCGCTGGCCAGCTGCGCGAATTCGTCATCGGCCTCGGGCAGCTCGCGCTCCTTGACCGCCTGAACCGTGACCGTGACCTCAGCGTCCTTGCCGGCCTGCGGACCGGCCGCCAGCTTGGTGGTGAAGGACTTGCTCTCACCGGCCGACAGCCCCACGATGGCGTCGTCGAGGCCCTCGATGAGCTGACCCGATCCGACCTCGTGCGACAGCCCCTCAGTGGCAGCCCCTTCAACCGCTTCACCGTCGATGGTGGCGTCCAGGTCGATCGAGACGAAGTCGCCCTTCGCGGCCGGGCGGTCGACACCGGTCAGGGTGCCGAACCGGGCGCGCAGCGAGTCGAGCTCGGCGTCAACCTCTTCGTCGTTGACCTCGATGGGGTCCACGGAGATCTTGAGCTGCTCCAGGTCGGGCAGAGTGATGTCCGGGCGCACGTCCACCTCGGCGGTGAAGGAGATCTGCTCACCGTCGTCGAGCTTGGTGACCTCGATGTCGGGCTGGCCGAGGGGCTTGAGGTCCGACGTCGTGACCGCCTCGGTGTAGCGGCTCGGCAGCGCCTCGTTGACCACCTGCTGGAGCACCGCGGCACGACCGAAACGGGCCTCGATGAGCTTGGCCGGCGCCTTACCCGGCCGGAAACCCGGCAACCGCACCTGCTTGGCCAGCTCCTTGTAGGTCCGCTCGAAATCCGGCTGAAGCTCGGTGAACGGCACCTCAACGTTGATGCGAACCCGGGTCGGGGTCAGCTGCTCGACGGTGCTCTTCACGGGTGTACTCCTCGATATCGTTGACGTGGTCAGTCGTGCCGGGTGCGGCGCGCGCTAGTGGTCGGGGTGACAGGATTTGAACCTGCGGCCTTCCGCTCCCAAAGCGGATGCGCTACCAAGCTGCGCTACACCCCGCACTGACCAGGCGATCCTACGGCCCGGCATATCGGTGATCACAATGACCTGCTGTCAACGCCCCACAAAGGCACCGCGGCGGGGCAATTGGATTTCGGGTCCGCCACGCCGGTACAGTCTGGCTCTAGCTATTCATGCGGGCGTAGCTCAATGGTAGAGCCCTAGTCTTCCAAACTAGCTACGCGGGTTCGATTCCCGTCGCCCGCTCCACGAGGACCAGCGCGGAGGCCGTCGACCTGCAGTTCGACGGCCTCCAGCGGTGGTCTCCCCTGATGACCAGCGCCAGGCCAGTGGCAAATGCCGACCGGGGCCGGGGGCTGCTGTACTCACACGACACCGCCGACTTATCCTTCGAAGCGAGCTACACGGGTCCGATCGCCCCGTCGCCCCGCGGAAGGGGATTCTCCCAAGCAGGAAGGCACGCCATGGGCGGCACACGGCACGTCCACATTCATGGGACGTGCTCCCCGCGCTTTGCGAAGGTGCGCGACGAGTTCGAACGCAACTTCACCGAGCGCGACGAACTCGGCGCGGCCGTGGCGGCCTATGTCGACGGCGAACTCGTGGTCAATCTGTGGGCCGGTTCCGTCGACGTCGAGGGGCAGCGGCCCTGGCAAGAAGACACGTTGAGCACCGTGCTGTCCGGCAGCAAGGGCCTGACCAGCACCTGCGTCCACCGGCTCGCCGAGGCCGGGGAGCTGGACCTGCGGGTGCCGGTGGCCCACTACTGGCCGGCGTTCGGCCAGGCCGGCAAGGACGACATCTCCCTGGCGATGGTGCTGGCGCACCGCTCCGGGGCGATCGGGCCGCGCGAACCGATGCACTGGCGCGACGTCACCGACTGGGATCTGGTCTGCGAGCGGTTGGCCGCCGCGGAACCGTGGTGGCGCCCCGGCACCGCGCAGGGCTACCACATGACCACCTACGGCTTCATCATCGGCGAAGTCGTCCGGCGGGTGACCGGACTGACAGTGAGCCAGTACCTGCGCACCGAGGTCGCCGGGCCGCTCGGCGCCGAGGTGCACATCGGGGTGCCGGCCGACCAGCAGCCCTACCGCTGCGCCGACCCGGTGGGCAAGCCGACGATCCGGGAGATGCTGTCCTCCGCCGGCGCGCCGAAGCGCCCGACCTCGTTGGACGACCACTCCAAGGCCGGACTGGCGGTCGCGATGGGGTTCGCCCCCGACGACGAGATCGCCACCAACGATCTGACCCTGTGGCGCCAACTGGAGTTCCCCGGCACCAACGCCCAGGTCTCCGCGCTGGGCATGGCCACCTTCTACAACGCACTGGTGCAGGAGAAGCTGCTCAGCCGGGCCACCATGGACCGCCTGCGGGTACTGCAGGGCGGCACCGAAACCGATCTCGTGCTCGGCCCCCGGGTCGCCGAACACGGGTGGGGCATGGGTTACATGCTCAACGCCCAGGGGGTCAACGGGCCCAACCGGAGAATCTTCGGTCACGGCGGCCTCGGCGGGTCGTTCGCGTTCGCCGATCTGGAGCACCGGATCGGCTACGGCTACGTGATGAACCGGTTCGACCACACCCAGGCCAATGCCGACCCGCGCAGCGTGGTGTTGTCCAACGAGATCTACCGCGCACTCGGGGTGGCGATTCGGCCCCGGCGCGAAACGGTGTACGACGACTGAGGTTTAGCCTGCGGCCGGGGATCAGCGGTGGCCGGCCCCGGGCTGCCCCGGACTGCCCGGGTGGTCGAAGTCTCCGGGGTGTTCGGGCCCACCGGGCCCTTGAGGATGGGGTCCTTGGGGACCATGGGGTCCTTGGGGGCCGTGTTGGTCAAAGCCGCCCGGGCCGCGCTCATCGCCATGAAAATCGCGACTGTGGTCATTGCCGTCGCGATCGCGGTGGTGATCGTCGTGGCATTCGTTCTTCTCCCAGTTCACGCCCCACGTCGTGTCCCAGGTCTGGCCGGGGCACCAGTGATAGACCGGCGCCGGCACCGCGCGAGCTTGGGCGGCGACACCGAGCCCGATCAGCCCGGTGCCTGTCGCAACGGCAAGGGTGGCAGCCGAAATTCTGCTCAACGGTTTCATGCGGTCGGTTATAGCCGCCCTACCTGCCAGCGACCTGCCATAGAAACGGCCAAACAGCTTGAAAATCATGGGCTTTCGCTGGGAGTTGACTGGCCGACCCGGACGTCAGGACTGACAGGACGGACACCAGAACACATTGCGGCCCTGTAGTTCCGCGGTGCGCACGGCAGCCCCGCACAGTCGGCAGGGGTCGCCGGCGCGGCGGTAGACGTAGGTGCGCGGCTTGCCGGCCGCGTACGCCGGAGCGCCGTGGTCGTCCTCGGGCCGGACGACGACGATGTTGCCGCGCCGCAGGCCCACCTTCATCAGCGCCGCCAAGTCGGCCCAGATCGCGGCGAAGTCCGCTTCGCCGATCTCTACGCCGGGTCGGTAGGGGTCGATCCGGTGCCGGAACAGCACCTCGCTGCGGTAGACGTTGCCCACCCCGGCCAGCACCGACTGGTCCATCAGTAGCGCAGCAATAGATTTGCGGGACTTGGCGATTCGCTTGAAGGCCAGGGACGGGTCGGCATCGGCGCGCAGCGGGTCGGGCCCCAGCCGCGCGATCACGTCGGCGACCTGCGCCTCGTCGACCACTTCGCAGGCGGCCGGACCGCGCAGATCGGTACCGTATTCGGCGCCCAGCATCCGCATCCGGACCTGGCCGACCGGGTCGGGCACGCCACCGTCAGCCAGGCCGAACTCGGTGAAGTGGCCGTAGATGCCCAGGTGCACGTGCACGATCGGCCCGCGCGCGTAGTGGTGGAACAGATGCTTGCCCCACGCCTCGGCACGCAGCAGCGACTGTCCGTCGACCATGGCGGCACCGGCTTCGAAGCGGCCCTGCGGACTGGACACCGCTACCGGCGCGCCGGCGAAGCGGCGCTGATGGAGCCGGGCCAGCCGGTGCAGGATGTGCCCCTCCGGCATGTCAGTCCAGTCTGTGCCGCGTCAGGCCGGCGCGCCGGGCACCGGAGGTGCCTCGTGGTTTCGTTCGTAGGCGGCCAGGATGTCGATCCGCCGCTGGTGACGTTCGGCCTCCGACCACGGGGTGCTCAGGAACGCGTCGACGATCGCGAGCGCTTCGGCGGTGGAGTGCATCCGGCCACCGATGCCGATCAGCTGGGCGTTGTTGTGTTCCCTGGCCAGCTGGGCGGTTTCGGTGCTCCACGCCAGCGCACACCGCGCCCCGGGCACCTTGTTGGCCGCGATCTGCTCGCCGTTGCCGGACCCGCCGATCACGATGCCGAGGCTGTCGGGGTCGGCAACCGTGCGGGCCGCCGCCGCGATGCAGAACGCCGGGTAGTCGTCCTCGGCGTCGTAGCTGAACGCCCCGCAGTCGACCGGCTCGTGGCCGGCCTGCTTCAGGTGCTCGACGATCTGTTCTTTGAGTTCGTAGCCGGCGTGGTCGCAGCCGAGGTAGACGCGCATGGCGTCATTGTCTCAGACCCGGTGCGCTCCCCCGCCAGCCGTCAGTCGAACTCCGGCGCCTCGCCCCGGGTGCGCTTGAGCTCCCAGAAATGCGGGTAGGACGCGAAGGTCACCGACGCATCCCACAGCTGGCCCGCCTGCTCGCCGCGGGGGATACGCGACAACACCGGCCCGAAGAACGCCACCCCGTTGACGTGGATGGTCGGGGTCCCGACATCCTTGCCGACCGCGTCCATCCCGGCGTGGTGGCTCGCGCGCAGCGCGTCGTCGTAGGTGTCGGTGGTGGCGGCGTCGGCAAGTTCGGCCGGCAGACCCACCTCGGCCAGCGCACCGGCGATCACGTCAGGGAAGTCCTTGTTGTTCTGGTTGTGGATCCGGGTCCCCATCGCGGTGTACAGCGGCCGCAGGATCTCGTTGCCGCGCAACTGTTCGGCGGCGATCGCAACCCGCACCGGACCCCATGCCTGCTTCATGCCCTCGCGATACTGCTCCGGAAGGTCGTCGCGGCCCTCGTTGAGCACGGCCAGGCTCATCACATGGAAGGTGACGTCGATGTCACGGACTTTCTCGACCTCCAGGATCCACCGAGAGGTGATCCAGCACCATGGGCACAGCGGGTCGAACCAGAACTCGGCTTGCGACTTCTCGGGCATGGGCGATCCTCTCAGCCAACAATGGACACGTCTGGAACGTCTAACGCGGCACCGGGCACATCTATGCCCGCACCGCGCGTTACAGGCTCAGCGCCAGCAGTGCGACCGCAACCGCTGGGAAGGCACCCTGGACGACGGCGGCGCGGGCCTTGTCCGGCGACGACGTCACCAGAACCAGTGCCGCGGCCAGCATGGAACCCACGCCGGCGAAGATCAGCGCAAGCCCAACGGTGTTGTGGTCCAACGCAACCGCGGCGATGCCGACTACCGTGACGATGGCCAGGAACAGGTTGTAGAAACCTTGGTTGAAGGCCAGCGCCTTGGTGGTCTCGGCCTCCTCGGCGGTGGTGCCGAAGACGGCCCGAGTGCGCGGTGAGGTCCAACTCAGCGACTCGAGCGCGAAGATGTAGACGTGCAACACCGCGGCGAGCGCGGCGAAGGTCAGACCGGCGAGGAGCATGGCCTCATTAAACTCGGTCCGGCGCCCGTCCGCACGGTCCGGCGGCTACTGTAGGCGGGCGTGGCACTTCCTAACCTCACCCGCGACCAGGCCGCCGAACGGGCCGCTGCGGTCACCGTCGTCAACTACCGGATCGCCCTGGACCTGACCGATGGCAGCGGCAAACCGGGCGAGCGCACCTTCCGCTCCACCACCACCGTCACCTTCGACGCACTGGCCGGCACCGACACCGTCATCGACATCGCCGCCGAGACGATCCACAGCGCCACCCTCAACGGCCGCGCCCTCGACGTCTCGGCCTACGACGAGTCGGTCGGCGTCGCGCTGAGCGGCCTGGCCGAGCACAACACCGTCGAGATCGACGCGCAGTGCTACTACTCCAACACCGGCGAAGGTCTGCACCGCTTCGTCGACCCGGTCGACGACGAGGTGTACCTGTACTCGCAGTTCGAAACCGCCGACGCCAAGCGGATGTTCGCCTGCTTCGACCAGCCAGACCTCAAGGCCACCTTCGACATCACCGTCACCGCGCCGCAGCATTGGCAGGTGATCTCCAACGGCGCCACGGTGGCCGTCGACGGCGGTGTTCACACCTTCGCGGCCACGCCCAAGATGAGCACGTACCTGGTGGCGCTGATCGCCGGACCGTATGCCCGTTGGGACGACGTCTACCGTGACGAGCACAGCGAGATCCCGCTGGGCCTGTTCTGCCGGGCATCGCTGGCCGAGCACATGGACTCCGAGCGCCTGTTCACCGAGACCAAGCAGGGATTCGGGTTCTACCACAGCAACTTCGGTGTGCCGTATGCGTTCGGCAAGTACGACCAGCTGTTCGTGCCGGAGTTCAACGCCGGCGCCATGGAGAACGCCGGAGCGGTGACGTTCCTGGAGGACTACGTCTTTCGCAGCAAGGTGACCCGGGCGTCTTATGAGCGACGCGCTGAGACCGTGCTGCACGAGATGGCGCACATGTGGTTCGGCGACCTGGTCACCATGCGCTGGTGGGACGACCTGTGGCTCAACGAGTCGTTCGCGACGTTCGCCTCGGTGCTGTGCCAAAGCGAGGCAACCGAATACACCAGCGCCTGGACGACCTTCGCGAACGCGGAGAAGTCATGGGCCTACCGCCAAGACCAGCTGCCGTCGACGCACCCGATCGCCGCCGACATCCCCGACCTGGCCGCCGTGGAGGTCAACTTCGACGGGATCACCTACGCCAAGGGCGCATCCGTGCTCAAGCAGTTGGTGGCCTATGTCGGCCTGGACCACTTCCTGGCTGGTCTGCGCGACTACTTCGCCGCGCACGCGTTCGACAACGCCACTTTTGACGACCTGCTGGCCGCGCTGGAGAAGGCGTCCGGCCGGGATCTGTCCGACTGGGGCCGGCAGTGGCTGAAGACCACCGGCCTGAACACGCTGCGGGCGGACTTCGATGTCGACGACGACGGCCGGTTCACCCGGTTCGCGGTGACTCAGGGCGGTGCCGCCCCTGGTGCCGGGGAGACTCGGGTGCACCGGTTGGCGGTGGGGATCTACGACGACGACCCGAACTGTTCGGGCCGGCTGGTGCGGGTGCACCGCGAGGAGCTGGACATCGACGGGCCCAGCACCGAAGTTCCCGGCCTGGTTGGGGTTTCGCGCGGAAAGCTGATCCTGGTCAATGACGACGACCTGACCTACTGCGCGCTGCGGCTGGACCCGCAGTCGCTGGCGACCGCCACCGACCGCATCGCCGACATCGCCGAGTCGCTGCCGCGCACCCTGGTGTGGTCGGCGGCCTGGGAGATGACCCGTGAGGCCGAGTTGCGCGCCCGGGATTTCGTGGCGCTGGTGCAACGCGGCATCGGAGCCGAGACCGAGGTCGGTGTCGCCGCCCGGTTGCTGCTGCAGGCGCAGACCGCGCTGGGGTTCTACGCCGAGCCGGGCTGGGCCGCCGAGCAGGGTTGGCCGGCGTTCGCCGACCGGCTGCTGGAGTTGGCCCGCGGCGCCGATCCCGGCTCGGATCACCAGTTGGCCTATGTCAACGCGCTGTGCACCTCGGTGCTCGCCGAGCGGCACAACGCGGTGCTGGCCGCGCTGCTGGACGCCGACCCGGCCACTCAGGGGTTGGCCGGGCTGGCCGTTGACACCGACCTGCGCTGGCGGATCGTGGTGGCGCTGGCCCGCAGCGGCACGCTGGACTCTGCGGCGATCGACGCCGAGGTCCAGCGTGACCCCACCGCGGCCGGCCGACGCCAGGGCGCCCAGGCTTCGGCGGCCCGGCCGGAACCCGCTGTCAAGGAAGCGGCCTGGCAGCAGGTGATCGAGGACGACACGTTGGCCAACATCACCGGCCGGGCGATCATCGCCGGAATCGTGCAGCCCGGCCAGGGTGAGCTGTTGGCGCCCTTCACCGCTCGCTATTTCGAGGCGATTTCCGGTGTGTGGGAGCGGCGATCCAGCGAGGTGGCGCAGACCGTGGTGGTGGGCCTGTACCCCGGCTGGGACGTCAGCCAGTCCGGATTGGACGCCGCCGACGCGTTTCTCGCCGATCCTTCGGTGCCGCCTGCGCTTCGGCGGTTGGTGGTGGAGGGCCGGGCCGGGGTGGAGCGGTCGCTGCGGGCACGCACCTTCGACACCGCTTGATCAGCGGTATCCCCCGTCGCGCAGGCCGGCGTCCTTCTCGAAACTGTTGATGCCGCCGAGGACTCGCGCCTTGGCCTCCTCGGCGAGGTAGCGAGCCGGCATCCGTATCGGTCCCAGGGCAGCCCACTGCCGAGCGTGGATCTCCTCGTGATGCAGCAGCGCGTCCAGGCCCGGGCCGCCCCGGCCGAGTCGGCCGGATTCGACGATCTCGCGCAGCCGCCGGGCGGGTTCGGAGACGCGCTGCTGGGTGTTGACCAGGAACAGATCGCCCCACATAGTGCCGCCGCGGTGGCTGAATGAACCGTGAATTCGATTGCCGCCCAGCACCATCAGCACGCCGTTCGGGGTGGTGGCCACACAGCCGCCGGTGTTGCAGATGCTGCGGACCGCTGCGTAGCTCCAGCGATTGGCGCGCTGGCGATCGATGATCCGTCGCACTTCGGCGGCACCGTACGGCGTTTCGGGAAAATCGCTGCGAGCGCCGGGCCGGCCATAACCGGTGCCCGCATTGAGCAGGTAAGTCAACAGCGCCGCGCGGCGCGCGTCGTCGGCGCGGGCTGTTCGGGGGATCACGAAAAAGCTCTTACCGTCCGGGTCGGTGATCTGCTCCATCACATCCAAAGCCCGGAAGCTGTCACGTGTGATGCCCTGCCCGCGAACGATTTCGGTTACCGCTTGCGGGGCAACACCGCGCCGGTCGATGTTCGCCAGCCAGACCCGGTGCGCCGGGGAGGCCGACGCGACGGCGGCGCGGGCTAAAGACACCTGCCGCACGCTCGCCGAACCGATAAGGGCAGCCGTCAGGCCCGGGTGACGCCGGCGCTGATCACCTGAACCGCGCTGACCAGTCCGTCGATCAGGTTGCCGTCGCGGAACGCCGCAGCCGCCGCGGCCACACCCTGCGGTGCCGCCGCTGGGGCAATACGGTCAGCCACGCCGGCACCGTAGACCACCTCGATGGCCTTCTGGTCCGGTGAGACCGCGATGAGCACCGCGTCGTTGGGGGTGGGCACCTTCGCCAGAATCTCGCGGGCCCGCTCGGCGGTGTCAGCACCCAAGTCGCCGATGTAGGTGGCGAAACGCGCCTGAGTCGCCCGCGACGCGTAGGTCAGTGCCTCGTCGAGAGCCACCAGTTCCTTGACCGGGAACGGGTAGTGCAACGACGCCTCGCCGGGCTCAGTGACCCCGGAGATCCGGCCGCTGTTGGTGATCACCGAGCCGTACGGCAGGTCCGCCGGATCGATCGTCACGACTTCACCAGTTGCCACTGGTTCCACCCCCCACGCTGAACTCGGATTTGCCGTGGCCGTGTCCGCCGCCAATGGCCTCGTCGGTCGCCGACCACAGGATCGGCGGGTGTGTCCACTGCTCGGACATCTGGTAGGTGGCCGCGCGCGGCCCCTTGTGCAACAGGGTCCGTGCGGCCAGCAGTGCGAACACTGCTACCGGGATGCCGATGAAGATGCCGAGGGTTTCCAACAGGCTCACGCCGTAGACGGTATCCCACCGCTACCTGCCCGGTGCAACAACCCGGCCCGATACGGCGACCAGGTCAGGCCGCGCCTTCACCCAGATAGCGCATCCACACCGGATCGAGATCGTGGATCACCGCCAGCAACCGCCAATGCTGGCCCTTGGGCGAGGTCGGCACCAGCCGGAGCGTCCAGCCGATCTCGGTGAGCAACCGGTCCGCCTTGCGGTGGTTGCAGGTCGAGCAGGCGGCCACGCAGTTCTCCCAGGAGTGGTCGCCGCCGCGGCTGCGCGGCACCACGTGGTCGACGGTGTCGGCCTTGCCGCCGCAGTAGGCACAGCTGTGTTGGTCTCGGTGCATCAGCGCGGCGCGGGTCAACGGGATCCGAGCCCGGTAGGGCACCCGGACGTAGTTCCGCAGCCGGATCACCGAGGGCACCGGCACCGACCGGGTCGCCGAGTGGATGACCGGTCCGGCCGGATCGTCGTGCACGATGTCGGCCTTGCCGCAGATCAGCATGACTACGGCACGCCGCAGCGGAAGCGCCGTCAACGGCTCGAAGGTGGAGTTCAGCAGCAGTACTCGCCGGCGCGTCCAGATCGAGACGGCGTCATTGCCGGTCCCAGAACCGGAAGTGGCGACCGAATGCAGGCATGGGGCGGCGGCAAGCCCGCTCAGGCTCGCCGGTGGGGCACCGGGGGTGCGGTGGCCCCGACGTTTCATATCCGGTCTTGCAGCCGGTTTAGGTGTCGCACCATTGACCTCCGCCGAACAGTTCACCATGATTCGGCGCTGGTCGCACGCCTATTTGCTGTGTGTTCACCGGTAGGCGCCGGCGATGCCCCACAATGGGAGGCGATGCAGCCGATAGAAGAGCCCTCGTTTTATGACGCCGTCGGCGGTGCGGAAACGTTCCACGCCATCGTGTCGCGGTTTTACCAACTGGTCGCCCAGGATCCGATCCTGCGGCCGATGTACCCCGCCGACGACATGGACGGCGCCGAGGAGCGGTTACGGATGTTCCTCGAGCAGTACTGGGGCGGACCGCGCACCTACACCGAGCTTCGCGGCCACCCGCGGCTGCGGATGCGCCATGTCCCCTACCGGATCGGCCCGCTGCAGCGTGATGCGTGGCTGCGCAACATGGTGACCGCGGTCAACGAGATCGACAGCGACACCCTTGACGACGCACACCGCGGCGAACTGCTGCAGTATCTGCATTCGGCGGCCGACTTCCTGGTCAACGCGCCGATCTGATGGCCACACACGACCGCCCCGGCCACACCCCGTGGTGGGCCGACAGTGTGTTCTACCAGGTGTATCCCCGCTCGTTCGCCGACAGCAACTCCGACGGGGTCGGCGACCTGGACGGGGTGACCGCACACCTGGACTACCTGCGGTGGCTGGGCGTCGACGCGCTGTGGCTCAACCCGGTGATGGTGTCGCCGATGGCCGACCACGGCTACGACGTGGCAGATCCGCGTGGCATCGATCCGCTCTTCGGTGACCTGGCGGCGCTGGATCGGCTGGTGGCCGCCGCGCACGAGCGGGGAATCAAGCTGACCATGGACCTGGTGCCCAACCACACCAGTTCGGCGCATCCCTGGTTCGTCGAGGCACTGGCCGCCAGGCCGGGCAGCCCCGCGCGGGACCGCTACTTCTTCCGGGACGGGCGCGGGCCCGACGGCCAGCTGCCGCCCAACAACTGGGTGTCGGTCTTCGGCGGCCCGGCCTGGACGCGGGTCGCCGAACCCGACGGCCCGGGCCAGTGGTACCTGCACCTGTTCGATGTGTCACAACCGGATCTGAACTGGGACAACCCGGAGGTGTTCGCCGATTTCGAGCGAACCCTGCGGTTCTGGTTGGACCGCGGCGTGGACGGCTTCCGGATCGATGTCTCGCACGGCATGGCCAAGCCGGCCGGCCTGCCGGACATGCCGGTCACCGATGTGAAGCTGCTGGCCCACCGTGACGACGACCCGCGGTTCAACCGTCCGGGAGTGCACCCGATCCACCGGGCGATTCGCCGGGTCATCGATGACTACCCCGACGCGGTCAGCGTGGGCGAGGTCTGGGTACACGACAACGCTGCGTTCGCCGAGTACCTGCGGCCCGACGAGCTGCACCTGGCTTTCAACTTCCGGCTGCTGCAAGCCGACTTCGAAGCCACAGAGATCCGCGATGCGATCGACAACTCGCTGGCCGCCGTCGCGTCGGTGGGCGCCAGCGCCACCTGGGCGCTGGAGAACCACGACGTCGAGCGGGCGGTCACCCGCTACGGCGGCGGGACCGTCGGGCTGGACCGGGCGCGGGCCATGGCCCTGGTGCTGTTGGCCCTGCCCGGCGCGGTGTTCGTCTACAACGGCCAGGAGTTGGGCCTGCCGAACGTCGAGCTGCCCGATTCGGCCCTGCAGGACCCGGTGTGGGAGCGCTCCGGGCACACCGAACGCGGTCGTGACGGCTGCCGGGTGCCGCTGCCATGGTCCGGTGACAGACCGGCGTTCGGCTTCTCCGACAACCCCAACACCTGGCTGCCGATGCCGCCGGACTGGGCGTCGCTGACCGTCGGCAAACAACGCAGCGAACGCAACTCGACGCTGTCGCTGTTCCGGCAGGCGCTGGCAATACGCAGGAGCAGAAACGCGCTAACCGGGTCGCGGGTCGATTGGCTGGAGGCGCTGCCCGGAATGCTCATCTTCCGGCGCGGCGGGCTGGTATGCGCGCTGAATGCCGGCGACCGTGCGGTCGATCTTCCGGAGGGACAACTGGTCTTGGCCAGCGCGCCGGCGACGGGCGGTGTCTTGCCGCCCAACACCGCCGCGTGGCTGGTCTGACCGGCCGGTCACCTCACCGTCGTTCACGGACTCCCGGACCGCTTGCGGTGCTGGCGAATTCGGCGACCAGATCTGCCAGCCGGTCCGGCTGATCGATCATCGAGAACGTGCGCGCACCTTCGATGAGTTCGAAGCGGGAGTTGGGCAGCGTCGCGGCGAGGCGCCTGCCGTCCTCGACGGGAAAGAACACATCATCGGTAGACCAGGCGATCAGGGCCGGCTTGGTGAACTCGTGCAGTCGCGCCGCGGCGTCCAGGGAGATCTGCTGGTTCAGCGACCTGGTGAGCTGACGGAGGTCTTCGACGACCGCGGCATCACCCAGCGCGGGTTTCACCCACGCTTTCACCAGCTGGTCGATGTCGCCGTGCGACAGCGCGCCGTAGCCGCGGCGACGGAACACCCGCAGCCGCATCGGCTGTAGCGCAGCACGGAAGGTGATCGCCGTCTTCGCGGCCAGCATGAACGGCTTCAGAATGGGCGGCGGGAAATGCTCGAAGGCGTCGCAGCTGGTCAACACCAGCGCCCCGAGCCGATCCGGGTGGTTGACCGCGACCAGCTGGCTGATCAGGCCTCCGGTGTCGTTGCCGACCAACACCACATCCTCCAGGCCGAGCGCGCCCAGGAACGCGTCCACCATTGCGGCGATCCCCGGCAGGGTTCGATCAGCTCCGCTCCGCAACGCGCTCGGGTGCGCGCCCAGCGGCCAGTTCGGGGCGATGCAGCGCAGATTTCGCGCTGCCAGGCGCGCGCTCAGCGGCCCCCACAGCGAGGCGCCCATGGCGTAGCCGTGGATGAACAGCACCGGGCGGCCGTCCTGGGGGCCCGCGGTGTCGTAGTGGATTGTTCCGGCGTCAATGTCAACGGTGGGCATTGGATGCTCCTAACATAGTTACGTGCAACCTGCCGACAACTTACCGACAGCCTGTACGGAAATCAAGCGTCGGACCCAAGCGGAGCGGTCAGCCGCCACCCGTGCCGCCCTGACCAGTGCGGCCCGCAAACTGTGGGGTGCGCGTGGCTACGCGGCCGTGGGGACCCCGGAGATCGCCGAGGCCGCCGGGGTGACCCGCGGCGCGATGTATCACCAGTTCCCGGACAAGGCAGCACTTTTCCTGGCGGTCGTGGAGGCCGTGGAGGCGGACGTCATGGCGCGCCTCGCCGAAGCGGTCGCCGCATCCGGGGCAACCACACCCGCTGCTGCGCTGCGGTCAGCCGCCGAGAATTGGCTGGTGGTGGCCAAGGATCCGGAGGTGCGTCAACTCGTCCTGCTCGATGCACCCACCGTGCTGGGTTGGGACGGCTTTCGCGACGTCGCCCAGCGCTACAGCCTGGGCATGACCGAACAGCTGCTCAGCGAAGCCATGCAGGCCGGACAACTCCCCCACCAGCCCGTCCGCGCGCTCGCCCACGTTCTGATCGGCGCGCTCGACGAAGCGGCGATGGTGATCGCGACAGCCGACGACCCCGAGCAGACCCGAGCCGACGTGAGCACCGTCATCCAACGGCTGCTCGACGCGATGCTCACCGAGGGTTGACCAGCCGCGTAGGCGCGCTCAGCGGATGAATTTCTCCAGATAGGCGCGATGGTCGGCGGACAGCCGCACCAGCTTCTGCTCGTCAATGCTGAAGGTGGCCACCTGTGTTTCGGCGATCACGGCGGGCCGCGAATCCGGGGCGGCGTGCGCCGAGCGCACCTCGTAGCCGATGGTGAAGTCCACCGTGCGCAGCCGCGACACCCACATCGTCACCTGCAGTGGCGAGTCCGTCAGCCGCAGCTGCCCTTTGTAGGCGACTTTCACCTCGGCGATCAGGAGACCGACGCTGGTGATGTCGACCGCGAAGGCCGGCGACAGGAACGGAACCCGCGCCTCTTCGAGCATCGTCACCATGGTCGCGTGGTTCACGTGCTGGTACATGTCGATGTCCGACCAGCGCACCGGAACCGATGCCACGAAGCCCACCGGCGCACCGGTGGATTCGCCTGCCGGACTCACGACGCCGCCCCGCGCGTCATGCTCCGGATCTGCCGCGCCGCCACCGACAGCGTCGCCAGATCCCGCTGGTCGGATTCGTAGATCTGGGTCAGCGTGCGCCGTGCCCGCTCCACGCGCGAGGCGTTGGTCGATTCCCATTCGGTGATTTTCTGCATCCCGTCCTCGTCCGGTTCCCCGACCGCCAGCACATCCAGGCACAGCGACCGCACCGAATTGTAGATGTCGTCGCGGATCGCCAACCGCGCCAAGGCATGCCAGCGGTCGTCACGGGGCAGCTGGGCGACCGCGGTCAGCAGCCCGTCGGTGCCCAGCCGATCCATCAGCGCAAAGTAGGTGTCGGCGACCTCGTCGGCGTCGCGTTCGGTGATATCGGCGATGTCGATGATGTCGAGCAGGCTGTAGCGGTACAAGCCGTGGGCGACGTCGGAAGCCAGGCCGCGGGGCACGCCCTGAGCCGCGAACTCGCCGATGTGTTTGGCCACGATGTCGGCGTCGTCGCCGCGCAGCCAGTCCGACATCCGAGGTGACAGCGCGGCGACCTGCTGGGCGAACCGATTGATCTCGGCGCCCACCGCCAGCGGCTGCGGGCGGTAGTTGAGCAGCCAACGGCCGGCCCGGTCGATGAGCCGCCGCAGGTCCAGCGTCATCCGGTCGGTCACCGCGACCGGCAGGCCGTCTTGCTCACCGGCGGCGCGGATGCGGCGCCACAGGTCGCCCACCCCGAAGATGGCGTCGGTCGCGACGTAGGCACGCACGGCGTCGATCAGCTCGACGCCCGCGTCCTCGGTGATCCGGAAGGCGTAGGTGATGCCTGCGGTGTCCACCACATCGTTGATCAGCATCGTGGTGACGATTTCGCGGCGCAGTTGATGTTGGCGGATCTCGGCGCCGAAGCGCTGCTGCAGCACCTGCGGGAAATACCGCGGCAACCGTGCGGCGAACACATCCTGTTCCGGTAAGTCGGTGGCCAGCACCGCCGCTTTCAGGGTCAGCTTGACGTGCGCCATCAGGGTCGCCAACTCCGGTGAGGCCAGGCCCAGCCCGGCCTCGGCGCGTCGAGCGATCTCCTTCTCCGACGGCAACGCTTCCAGTTCACGGTTGAGGCCGCGGTCGGCCACCAGGTGCCGGATCTGATCGGCGTGCACCGGCAGCAGGCTCGCGGCGTTGGCCCGGCTGGTGCCCATCAGGTCGTTCTGGGCGGTGTTGTCGGCCAGCACCAGCGCGCTGACCTCGTCGGTCATCGACGCCAGCAGTTGCGGCCGGTCTGCGGCGTCGACCTTGCCGACGGTGACCAGGGCGTCGATCAGGATCTTGATGTTGACCTCGTGGTCGGAGCAGTCGACTCCGGCGGAGTTGTCCAGCGCGTCGGTGTTGATCCGCCCACCGGCCAAGTCGAATTCGACGCGGCCCAGGGGCGTGACGCCGAGGTTTCCGCCTTCGCCGATCACCTTGGCGCGCACCTGGTTTCCGTTGACCCGGACCTGGTCGTTGGCACGGTCGCCCACATCGGCGTCGGATTCGGACTCGGCTTTGACGTAGGTGCCGATGCCGCCGTTGAACAGCAGGTCGACGGGAGCCCGCAGAATGGCCCGGATCAGCACCGGCGGGGTGAGCTCGGTGATGTTCTCGTCGAGACCCAGCACGCCGGCGACCTGCGGGCTGACCGGCACGGATTTCAGGTCTCTCGGGTAGACACCACCACCGGCGCTGATCAGCGACTTGTCGTAGTCGTCCCAGCTGGAGCGGGGCAGGTCGAACATCCGCTGACGCTCGGCGAAAGACCGGGCGGGGTCGGGGTCGGGGTCAAGGAAGATGTGCCGGTGGTCGAAGGCGGCCACCAGCCGGATGTGTTCGCTGCGCAGCATGCCGTTGCCGAACACGTCGCCGCTCATGTCGCCGACTCCCACGACGGTGAAATCCTCGGTCTGGGTATCGATTCCCATCTCCCGGAAGTGCCGCTTGACCGACTCCCACGCGCCCTTGGCGGTGATGCCCATCTCCTTGTGGTCGTAGCCGACCGACCCGCCGGACGCGAACGCGTCACCCAGCCAGTAGCCGTAGGACTTGGCAACGTCGTTGGCGATGTCGGAGAAGCTGGCGGTCCCCTTGTCGGCGGCCACCACCAGGTACGCGTCGTCTCCGTCACGACGCACGACCTGCGGCGGCGCGCTGACCGCACCGGTGGCGTGGTCGACGTTGTCGGTGACGTCGA
This sequence comes from Mycolicibacter heraklionensis, assembly GCF_019645815.1. Lineage (NCBI taxonomy): Bacteria > Bacillati > Actinomycetota > Actinomycetes > Mycobacteriales > Mycobacteriaceae > Mycobacterium > Mycobacterium heraklionense. The sequence goes on along the minus strand of NZ_CP080997.1, from coordinate 1,669,252 downwards.
GCAGGCCGGAGATGAACAGCGTGTAGCAGGCGATCCCTTCGTCGCGGGCCGCCTCGCGATCCGCGACCGGGTTACCACTGGGCGTCGGTGGGTGTTTGACCACGAACCCGCCTTTGGCTCCGGTCGGGACGATGACGGCGTTCTTGACCTCTTGCGCTTTGACCAGGCCGAGGATCTCGGTGCGATAGTCCTCGCGTCGGTCGGACCAGCGCAGCCCGCCGCGCGATACGAAGCCGAACCGCAGGTGCACGCCCTCGACACGGGGTGAGTAGACGAAGATCTCGAACTTCGGCCGCGGCAGCGGCAACTCGTCGATCAGGCCGGCATCCAGCTTGAGCGCCAGCACGTTACGTGCCCGTGCCGAATCAGACCGGGTGACAAAGTAATTGGTACGCAGGGTGGCTTGAATCAGCGAGGCGAATGCACGCAGCACCCGGTCGGTGTCCAGGCTCACCACCGCGTCGATGCCGGCCGCGACGTCAGCGGCTGCGGCTTGCGCGTCACGGTTGCGGTGCGTGCGGGATGGGTCGAACAATGCCTCAAACAGCGCCACCAGGGCACGCGCGATACCCGGATACTCGTTGAGCACCGAGGCGATGTGGTTCTCGCTGTAGGGAAAACGGGCCTGGCGCAGGTATTTGGCGTAACCGCGCAGCACCACCACCTGTTGCCAGTTCAGCCCGGCGCGCAGCACCAGTTCGTTGAATCGGTCGGGCTCGACCCGGCCCTCCCAGATCGCGGTCACCCCGTCGGCGAACCGCTGTTGGGCGTCGTCCCGCTCGGCGCCGGTCGCCGGGATCTCGATGGTGGGGTGCGCGGACACCTTGAACTTGTAGATCCACACCTGCAGGCCGTCAGCCCGGGTGACGGTGAACGGCCGCTCTTCGAGCACCGCCACCCCCATGCACTGCAGCATCGGCAGCAGTTGGCTCAGCGACGCACCGTGCCCGCCGAGGAACCAGGCCAACTGACTTCCGTCGGCCTCGCCGTAGTCGGAGAACACCAACTTGACCGAGTCGGAGGTAAGCCGCTCGATGATGGCGATGTCGCCGACGGCTTCGGCTGGAGTGACAGCCTGCTTGTAGATTTCGCCGAAGGCGGCGGCATAGTGTTCGGCCACGTCGGCGTCTATGGAGTCCTGCGCCGCCGTCTCGAGCAACCGGTCTCCCCAGGTGCGGGTGGCCTCGGCCAGCAGCGCCTGGATCCGGACCCGGTTGGACTCGCCGGTGTCGACCGAACGGGCGTCGGGATCGTCGGACAAGCGGACCATGAAATGCAGCAGCGCCCACGGCGCTTCGCTGACGCGCGCGCTGTATTCCAGCCCTACCCCACCGAACTCGTGGATCAGGATGTCCTCCATGTGCAACCGCACCGCGGTGGTGTAGCGGTCCCGGGGCAGGTACACCAGGCAGGACACAAAGCGCCCGGTCCGGTCGCCGCGCAGGAACAACAGGGTTCCGCGCCGCGCGCCCAGGTCGGAGACCGCCATCGCCATGTTCAGCAACTGCTCCGCGTCGATCGCGAAAAGCTCTGAGCGCGGGACCGTTTGGATGATGTCGAGCAGCAGCTGCCCGGGGTGGCCGGGCTCCTTCTCCGCCAGGGCCAGGGCGTGGCGGACGGTGTGTGAGATGACCGGTATCTCGAAGACGTCGGCATTCATGGCGCCGGCGGTGAACAGACCGACGAAGCGGTGCGCGACGATGCTGTCGCCGGTGTCCTCGCGGATCACCACCACATAGGTGCGCGAACTGAATCGCATGTAGCTGGGCACGGTGGCCTGCGCCAGGGTCAGCAGGTTATCGCCGGTGAGCCTGGGCCGCAAGGACTTACGCAGCCGCAGCACTCCCAGCCGGGCGGCATCTTCGACCAAGACCTGCCCATCGCGCACCACACCGCTCTGGTAACCCAGCAGCACGAAGTGCCCGTCGGCCAGCCACTGCAGCAGTGCGGCGACATCCTCGCGGTCCGGCGCGGTGTAATGCCCGTGCGCGTTGGCTTCGACGTCGGCCGCCAGCTCGGTGAGCGCGCTGCGCATCGCCGTGGAGTCGATCGCGACCTGGCGGACGTCGGCCATCACATCGGGCAGCAGCCGTTCGGTCTCGGCGAGGGTGTTGCGGGTGACCGTCGGTGAAAGCTGGACATGGATCCAGGCCTCAGCCCCCGCGGAGCCGTCTGCGGATCTTGGTTCCACCGAGCGCAGTTCCCCGGCCGCATCGCGCTGCACGGTGAACACCGGCGTCATGATCCCGACGTAGGCCACCCCGAGCCGGTGCAGCAGCACCGCCACCGAGTCCATCAGCATGCCGCCGTGCTCGGTGACCACCTGCAGTGCCGGCCCGAAACCAGCCGGATCGTCGGCGGGGTACACCGCAACGCGGGTCTCACCGGCTTGCCGGTGCTGCGCCAGCCGGGCGTGCGCGGCCAGCAGCGCCGGGGTCACGACGGCGACGGCGGCGGCCCGGCTGGCCGGATCGGTGCCCGACGGTTCGTCGCTGACCAAAGAGTCGCTGTGCGACCCGCGATAGGTCTCGACATAGGCGGCCGACACCCAAGCAGGAATGCCTTGCGGCTCAGAGGGATCGGGAAATGTTGTCCACGCGGTCGATTCCTTGGTGGACTTTGTCATCCCCACCCCTCCTGACTGGTGTCAGCTCCGGCAGCGCCGCTACCGAGCCAACATTAGTCGCGGGTGAGCCTGCGGTGGGTCACTCGATGCGGACGCGCCGCTTCGGCGCCGAGCCGTTCCACCTTGTTCTCCTCGTAGGCACCGAAGTTGCCCTCGAACCAGAACCACTTGGCCTCGTTGTCGTCGTCACCCTCCCACGCCAGGATGTGGGTGCAGGTGCGGTCCAGGAACCAGCGGTCGTGGCTGATGACCACGGCGCATCCCGGGAACTGTTCGAGGGCGTTCTCGAGTGAACCGAGCGTTTCGACATCGAGGTCGTTGGTCGGCTCGTCCAGCAGGATCAGGTTGCCGCCCTGCTTGAGGGTCAACGCCAGGTTCAGCCGGTTGCGTTCACCACCGGAGAGCACACCGGCAGGCTTCTGCTGATCGGGGCCTTTGAACCCGAACGCCGAGACGTAGGCCCGCGACGGGATCTCGTTCTGCCCGACCTCGATGTAGTCCAAGCCGTCGGAGACAACTTCCCAGACCGTCTTCTTCGGGTCGATGCCGGCACGGTTCTGGTCGACGTAGCTCAACTTGACCGTGTCGCCGACCTTGACCGTGCCGCTGTCCGGCTTTTCCAGACCGACGATCGTCTTGAACAGGGTGGTCTTGCCGACGCCGTTGGGACCGATCACGCCGACGATGCCGTTGCGCGGCAGCGTGAACGACAGATCCTTGATCAACAGCCGCCCGCCGAAGCCCTTGTCGAGGTGTTCGACCTCCACCACCAGGTTGCCCAGCCGCGGTCCGACCGGGATCTGGATCTCCTCGAAGTCGAGCTTGCGGGTCTTCTCCGCCTCGACCACCATCTCCTCGTACCGCTGCAGGCGGGCCTTGTTCTTGGCTTGGCGGGCCTTGGCACCCGAGCGCACCCAGGCGAGTTCGTCCTTGAGCCGCTTCTGCAGCTTCTGGTCCTTCTTGCCCTGCACCTCGAGGCGGTCGGCCTTCTTCTCCAGGTAGGTCGAGTAGTTGCCCTCGTAGGGGTAGGCCCGGCCGCGGTCGAGCTCCAGGATCCACTGCGCCACGTTGTCGAGGAAGTAGCGGTCGTGGGTGACCGCGAGGATGGCGCCCGGGTAGGAGGCCAGGTGCTGCTCGAGCCACAGCACGCTCTCGGCGTCGAGGTGGTTGGTGGGCTCGTCAAGGAGCAGCAGGTCGGGCTTGCTCAGCAGCAGTTTGCACAGCGCCACCCGCCGGCGCTCACCCCCGGAGAGGTGGGTGACGGGCTCGTCGGGCGGCGGGCAGCGCAGCGCGTCCATCGCCTGTTCGAGCTGCGAATCGATGTCCCAGGCGTCGGCGGCGTCAAGCTCCTCCTGAAGCTTGCCCATCTCTTCCATCAGCTCATCGGTGTAGTCGGTGGCCATCAGCTCGGCGACCTCGTTGTACCGATTGAGCTTGGCTTTGATCGGCACGCCCTCTTCGACGTTCTCCCGGACGGTCTTGGTGTCGTCCAGTGGCGGCTCCTGCAACAGGATGCCGACGGTGGCACCGGGCGCCAGGAAGGCGTCGCCGTTGTTCGCTTTGTCCAGCCCAGCCATGATCCGCAGGACGCTGGACTTGCCGGCGCCGTTGGGACCGACGACACCGATCTTGGCGCCGGGCAGGAAGTTCAGCGTCACGTCGTCGAGGATGACTTTGTCGCCGTGTGCTTTGCGCACCTTCTTCATCGTGTAGATGAACTCAGCCATGCCGGGGTGTCGCCTCCTGGTCTCGCGAATTTGCTCGCTGACCATCCTAGGGGGTAACCCCGGCACCGCCGTCGGCTGCTCTCAGGCGGTGAGCGCCATCCCCTCATCGGCGTCGGCGTCCTCCTCGGCGGAATCCGGGTCGTCGGCCTCGTCGCTACGGGCGGCAGCGGGCGGGCTGTCCGGTCCGGCGGCGATGATCTTCTCCACCCGGGCCGCGCACCGCGCCAGGTCGGGGCCCACCGCGGTCGCGCGCAGCTCCACCGACGAGCGGCGAACCCCGTCCTTGTCCTCGTACTCGCTGGTGAAGACATGCCCCACCACGATCACCGGCAATCCCTTACTCAGCGACGCTCCCACCCCGGTGACCAACCTGTCCCAGCAGTTGACCGTCACGAACAGCGAGTTACCGGTCTCCCAGCTGCCGTCGGCACCGCGTCGGCGAGAGTTGCTGGCGACCCGGAACTTGATCAATTCGTGCTCACCCACCCGGCGCCGGATCGGGTCTGTTGCGACGTTGCCGATCACGGTCAACAAAGTCTCGTACATTGCATGATTCCTTCCTGGTTGCGGCGGGCCGAACGGGCTCGCCGGTGCTGCACCCATTGGGCCGGGCGGGCCCGACAACGAACCCGGGCCGGCCGTCGCGCGCAACGGCAACTGGGGAAGAACAGCGGATTGGGGATAACCTCGCCGGGCACCTAGGTGCGCGGCTTGCCGACAGTCACCGGCGCATTCCAGTTCGAGAAGGTGATCGTCACCGACGCGTCCTCGCCGGCGGCCAGCTCCAGCGCGACCAGGTGGTGATCACCGGTCTCCTGGATCCAGACCGTGCACGCGGTCCGTTTGGTGGCGTGCAGCTGCGGCACGATCTTCTTCGCCACGTCAGCCGACACCTCGCCGGTGATCCGGACGGTGTGCACGTCATCGACGGTCTCGCGCTCCTGGACCTCGGGATCGACGAAATCGGTCAGCATGCCGGCCAGCCCGGTGTCGGGGCTCAGGATGTTGGCCGCGTCATAGAAGTTCGCGGCGGGACCGTAGTCGATCCAGCGGCCGTGCTCCTGCGAGACGTAGAAGTCGCCGCCGAACACCACGAACGCGACATAGGCCGGAGCGCCCCGGTAGGCGATCTTGGCGTAGCCCTTTGCCGCGGGGCCCGGCTGCTGAGTCACGTCGGCGTCGAGCGCCGTGACCGGCATGTTCTCGATGTTGCCGGTCACCGACAGCGACAGGCGCACGGTCTCGAGTTCCGCGGTGGTGGCGCTGGACTCCTTCAGGATCGCCGCTGCGTCCGGCAGCGGCTCGGTGGACTTCTTCGACGACGACGACGACGACGGCGACGGCGACGCGGTGGATGACGGCACCGATGAGGTTGGCGCAGTCGTGGCGGAGATCGTCGGAGCGGCGGATGCCGGCGCATCCGTCGGAGCCTGCGGCGAGGGGGTGGCTGAGCAACCGGCGACCAGGGCAGCAGCAGCGCTGACCACGGTCAGGACGCCTGGGAGCCTGCGCATGCCGCCATCGTAGAGGCCACCCGCCCGGCCGGGCAGCTCCTGCTGTGCGGCGAGAAGTGGGCGGGCGGTTGGTATACGTTGCTTGCGGTGGGTACCAAAGGCCGGTCCGGCAGCGGTGAACACACGAACCGCAGCACATGGGCACGCGACGACATCCGGGTCTCGGACCCGGCGGCCATGCAGCGCTCGATCGCGGGGACCGCGATCGGCAACTTCATGGAGTGGTACGACTTCGGCATCTACGGCTTCCTGGCCACCACGATCGCGCAGGTCTTCTACCCCAGCGACAGCTCCAGCGCGGCGGGCCTGATCGCCACGTTCGGAACCATGGCGGCGGCATTCGCGGTCCGGCCGTTCGGCGGCATCATCTTCGGCGCGCTGGGCGACCGCATCGGCCGCAAACGGATCTTGATCATGACCGTCACGCTGATGGCCGTCGGCACCACGATCACCGGCCTGCTGCCGTCCTACGAGGACATCGGGATCTGGGCGCCGATCCTGCTCATCGTCACCCGCGTCATGCAGGGGTTCTCCACCGGCGGCGAGTACGTGGGCGCAATGACCCACATCAGCGAACACGCCCCCGACCGCAATCGCGGAGCGCTGGCAGGATTCCTGCCACTGGGCACGCTCGGCGGTTATGTGATGGGTGCGGCGGTGGTGACCGCCCTGAAGTCCCAACTGCCGGTTGCCGAGATGCTGCGGTGGGGCTGGCGAGTGCCGTTCCTGCTGGGTGTTCCGCTGGCCGTCGTCGCGTTGTACATGCGGTTGCGCATCGACGAGTCCCCGGTCTTTGAAGAGCTAGAACAGCTCAACGAAAACCGCGACACCGCCCGCGGCAACGGTTGGGGACAGTTCCAGCGGACGGTCACCCGGCAGCGCAGAGGCCTGCTGATCTGCATGGGACTGGTGCTGGCCGAGAACGTCACCAACTACATGCTCACCGGCTATCTGCCGACATATTTCAAGCAGGTCGGCCGGATCAGCGGCAGCCGCGGACTGACGATGATCGTGGTGGCGCTGCTGCTGATGCTGGTCGCGGTGGTGCCGCTGGCCAGACTCTCCGATCGCATCGGCCGCAAACCGATCCTGTGGACCGGCAGCGCCCTGCTGATCGTCGGCTCCGTGCCGGCGTTCCTGTTGATCGGCCAGGGCGGCAGCTATGCGCTGCGCCTGCTCGGAGTGTTGATGATCGGGGTGATGCTGCTGTGCTTCTACGCCACCACACCGTCAACGCTGCCCGCCCTGTTCCCCTCCACCGTCCGCTACTTCGCGGTGGCGATCGGTTTCAACATTTCGGTCTCGCTGTTCGGTGGCACCACTCCCCTGGTCGCCGAGACGCTGGTCTCCGGAACCGGCAACGTACTGGTGCCGGCCTACCTGCTGATGGGCGCCGGCGTCGTGGGGGCGATCACGGTGTGGTTCACCCCGGAGGTGGCCGGCAAACGGTTGCCGGGCTCGGGGCCGTCGGTGGCCACCGAGCAGGAGGCCGAGGCGATCGCCCAGGCCGGACTGCACGAATAGCCTCAACTCTGAACCGACGTGGGAACGGGCATGTGCAGGGCGAGTTGCGCTTCGCATGTGACGTCGAGTTGAACAGTCCGGATCGGTTTGAGCGATCGCAGGTCGTCGGCCAACCGCCCCCGTCCGACCCGCAGGTCGAGATGGCGCGGGAAACGTGCGGTACCGGCCGAGAGCACGTTGGTCTGACTCAGGGTGGAGTGCCAGGCGCCGTGGATAGTGGTGTACGAGGTGAGTGTGGAGACCCGGTCGCCGGTCCGGTATCGGATCTGGGCGGGAGTGGCCACCGATAACGCCAGGTCCGTCTCGCCAGCCTCGTTGGCCACCCGGGCGGTGGCCCGGTGACCGTCGATGTCGACGTCAAGTTCGGTGACCCACTTGGGGAACCCATAACCGACATGACCTCGTACCTGCGCGATATCGGTGCTCACCGGCAGGGACAGCACGTAGCTGTGAAGGTGGTCGTTGCCGAGCCCGGCGAGCAGGTCTACGAACCCGAGCCGGCCATGCCGTGCGGGTCGCACCGCGATTGCGACGGCGGCTTCGGTGTAGAAGTCGATGTCGCACACGTCGTAGCGGAAAAACATCACCGAGATCAGCCCCAGGCCCGGCCCGATCTCTAACGGCGCCAATTCTTTTGGCAGCCGGCTACGGATGGCGCTGGTGCTGGCCAGCATGACCAGCCGGGCGGTGCGGATCCGGTAGTAGAAGTTCGGGGTGAGCGTCGGTCCGATCGGTGAGTCGACGCGAGTCTTGGGCAGCTGCCGGAAGAAATCGACACCGCTCACTCGCGGGTCGGCGGCGACGTCGTCGAGGTCGGTGTTCATCCGGTACCGGTCGTAGAGACCGCCTTTGGGGACCGCGACCAGATGCCCACCCAGGTCGACTTCGACGGTGTCCTGCCGGGTCGGTGACATGGCGGCTCCTCCTCATGGATAGGGACGGGTCGGCGTCAGACTAGGCCGCCAATGTAAGCACCGTCAACACTTGCGGGCAACACCGATGTTGACGGCGCTTACTTCGCGCCCTATGCTGACGTAAGCACTGTTAACATTGCCCCGTCCGGAGAGTTCGATGCCCGCCACCATCTTCACGCCCCTGCGCCTGGCCAACGGCTCGGTCATCGAAAACCGCTTGGTCAAGGCCGCTATGGAAGAGAACATGGCGGTCGCGGGACAACTGCCCGACGAGGCACTCTTCCGGCTGTACCGGCGGTGGAGCGAGGGCGGTGCGGGCCTGATCATCACCGGCAACGTGATGGTCCACGCCGAGGCGCTGACCGGACCGGCGGGCGTCGTGCTCGACGCGCAGGCGCCGCTGGAGCCCTTCCGGCAGTGGGCGGCTGCGGCCCGCAGCGGCGGCTCGCGGGTGTGGATGCAGATCAACCACCCCGGTCGACAGGTGATGGCCAACATGCCCGGTGTCGCCTGGGGCCCCTCGGCTATCCGGGTCGACATCGGCCGCAACAGCAAGCGGCTGGCCCAGCCCGTCGAGATGACCGCCGAGCAGATCGAGGCGACCGTGGCACGTTTCGCCGAGACCGCCCGGCGCGCGCAACGGGCCGGGTTCGACGGCGTAGAGATCCATGCCGCGCACGGCTACCTGCTCTCGCAGTTCCTCTCGCCGCTGTCGAACCAGCGCACCGATCAGTGGGGCGGATCCTTGCCGAACCGGGCCAGGCTGCTGCTCGATATCGTTCGCGCGGTCAGGTCGTCGGTGTCTCCCGCGTTCACCGTGGCGGTCAAGCTGAACTCGGCCGACTTCCAGCGTGGTGGCTTCGACGCCGACGACGCCGCGACCGTGATCCAGCTGCTGGCGCCCCTCGGGGTCGACGTGGTCGAACTCTCCGGCGGCAGCTACGAAAGCCCCGCCATGACCGGTCAGGCCACCGACGAGCGGACTCGAGCCCGCGAGGCGTACTTCCTCACCCTCGCCGAGGAACTCGCCCAGTCCAGTCCGCTGCCGCTGATGCTGACCGGCGGCATCGTCCGCCGATCGGTGGCCGACGAAGTCCTCGCCGGCGGTATCGACCTGGTCGGCATGGGGACCGCGCTGGCCGTCGATCCCGATCTGCCGAACAAGTGGCGTGCCGGTGCCGACGCCGCGGTCGAACTCGGGCCGGTCACTGTCAAGGACAAGGCCGCCGCGTCGGCCATCAGCATGGCCCGTGTCCGTTATCAGCTGCGCCGGCTGGGCAAGGGCAAACAACCCCGACCCAGGGTGCATCCGTTTGCCGCCTACGCGCAGGAGGCCGTCTTGCGGCGCCGTGCCCTGCGTCGTTACCACAGCTGGCTGCACGCCCGTGCCGCCTGACCGACTCCACCCGACGAAGAATGGAACATGAGCATCCCTGACCAAACTGACCGCCGCCCTTTCGATCTGGTGATCTTCGGCGCCACCGGCTTCACCGGCGGCCTCACCGCCGACTACCTCGCGGCCCATCTTCCGGCCGATGCCCGGTGGGCCCTGGCCGGGCGCAACCAGGCCAAGCTCGAAGCGGTGCGCGACCGGCTGGCTGCCATCAACCCGGCCGCCGCCCAGCTGCCGCTCCTGCTTGCCGACACCGGTGATCCGGATTCGCTGCGCGCGGTGGCCGAATCGGCCCGGGTGGTGATCGCCACGGTCGGCCCGTACCTGGAGCACGGCGAGCCGCTGGTGGCGGCGTGCGCCGCGGCCGGCACCGACTACCTGGACCTCACCGGCGAGCCGGAGTTCATCGACCGGATGTATCTGAACCACCACGCCAGGGCTCTGCAGACCGGTGCCCGGCTGGTGCACGCCTGCGGATTCGACTCCATCCCACACGATTTGGGCGCCTTCTTCACCGTCACGCACCTGCCCGACGGGGTACCGCTGCGGGTGCGGGGCGTGGTGCGCGCCGACATGATGATCTCCGGCGGCACTTTGCACTCCGCGCTGGCACAGATGTCGCGGCTGCGACAGATGCGCCAGGTCGAAGTGGCACGCAAGAAGGCCGAGCCGCGCACCGATGGCCGCCGGACGCGGGCCCGTGTCGGAGTTCCGCGCCGCGATGCCGAACTCGGCGTGTGGCTGCTGCCCCTGCCCACGGTCGATCCCCAGATCGTGCAGCGATCCGCAGCCGCTCGCGCCGACTACGGCCCCGACTTCACCTACACCCACTACGCGGGACTCCAGCGGGCCACCACGCTGGCCGCTGCCCTCGCGGGCGTCGGCGCGTTCGTCGCCGCCGCGCAGGTGCCGCGGCTGCGGCGGGTGCTCGGCAGGCGAATCCCGCAGGGTGAGGGCCCGTCGGAGACGCGAAGGGCCAGTTCATGGTTCACCGTCGATTTCATCGGCGAGGGCGGCGGGAAGCAGGTGCACACTCAGGTGCGCGGCGGTGATCCGGGCTACGGCGAGACCGCGAAAATGCTTGCGGAGTCGGCCATGTGCCTGGCATTCGACGCCAACCCGCAGACTTCCGGCCAGCTGACCACCGTCGCCGCGATGGGTGAGAACCTTCTGCGCCGGCTGACCGAGGCCGGCATCTCATTTCGTGTCGTCGAGGAGAAGCGATGAACACCACCCCGGGCCCGTTCGTACCCCCCGACGCCGGCGAGGCACTCGCGGGATTGAACATGCCGCTCGCCGAGGCCATGCGCTCCCAGCGCGCGATCCGCCGGCTGCACTTCGACCCCGTCGACGCCGACGTGCTGCGCGAGGTGCTTGCGCTGGCACTCAAGGCCCCCACCAGTTCGAACAGCCAGGACTGGGCATTCGTCGTTGTCAACGACGCCGAGCAGAAGCGCCGGCTGGTGCGCAGCTACCAACGAATGTTCAAGCCGTTCGGGTGGCTTGCCATGCGGGCTGCCCCCGATGAACCGACGCGACGCCAGTTAAGGGTGTCCGAATGGCAGCGTGAGCACTACCATGAACTGCCGACCCTGGTCGTTGCGTGCTATCGGCGCAACCTGCGGCATCGGCCGGTGGGGTGGCCGCAGATCAGGGTCTCGTCGTTCTATGGGTCGGTCTATCCCGCAGTGCAGAACCTGCTCCTGGCGTGCCGGGCGGTGGGCCTGGGCGCCTCACTGCAGACACTGCCGGTGTGGTCGGTTCGCAGCACGCGCCGCGTGCTGGAGCTGCCTCCCGAGATGGCGCCGGTGTGCATCATCCCGATCGGTTGGGCCCGTGGGCGGTACGGCCCGACCCAGCGTCCGCCGATCGACGAAGTGGTGCATGTCGACCGGTTCGGCAACCAGCCGTGGCGATCAGCCCAGGCCGACGAGGTCGGTGGAGATAGCCCATAGCCCGTCGATGAGCTTCGGGTCGTGGGCCTGGCGGTTCTCGCGGCCGCGGGCTCGGTGGCGGTCGAAGTAGACGCCGTTGATCTCCGGGTCGGCGCCGCGGTTGGCCAGCTCGATCAGGGGTGCGGCCCCTTGGGCCGGGGTGATGGCCGCGAGGCGGCGCAGCGGGGTGCGGTAAAGCAGGCCGACGAACCATGAGTCCCTGCCGAAGCTGGTCGCGACCGGACCGGGATGCACCGCGGCCGAGACGATCCCCTCCGAATCCCAGCGCTCGGCAATACCGCGGGTGAACAGGATGTTCATCAGTTTGCTGGTGCCGTAGGCACGCGTCTCGAACGCGCGCCGACGCCGATAGTCCAGGTCATCGAGGTCAACGTGTCCGAACAGGTTGCCGACGCTCGAGGTGTTCAGCACCAGCGCGCCGTTGGCTGCGGCCAGCCGGTCGCGCAGCAGGTTGGTCAGCAAGAAGGGCGCGAGGTGATTGATCTGGAAGTTGGGTTCGTGACCGTCGGCGGTGCGCAGCCGCGGCGCGAACGTTCCGCCCGCATTGTTCAGCAGGACGTCGATGCGGCCGACCTGCTCACGGATCTGTTGCGCCAGGGAGCGGACCTGATCCAGATGGGCGAAATCGGCGGTCAGCGCGGTGGCACCGGTGTCGGCGGCGACGGGCGCCAACTTCTGGGCCGACCGCCCGACGACAACGAGGTTGACCTCCGGCCCGGCCAAGGCACGCGCCGCCACGGCGCCGATGCCGTCACTGGCGCCGGTGATCACGATCGTCCGGGGTGCATTCACGGGCAGGGTCTCCTTCGCTTCGCGGCCGTCGAGCACGCTGTCGAGCACCGATGTTAGCGGCGCTTACCCGCGCATGCTGCTAACATTATGAGCTCATGTAAGCGGCGTCAACACGGGGTAGCCACAGATGTCAGCGTCCACCAAGACCTACCACCACGGCGACCTGCCCGGAACCCTGCTACGCGCGGCTATGGATCTCCTTGAGGAAAACGGCGCTACCGAACTGTCGCTGCGTGCCGCTGCCCGACGCGCCGGTGTCTCGACCGCGGCGCCCTACCGCCACTTCGCCGACCGAAACGCCCTGCTGTCAGCGATCGCCGCGGTGGGCTATCGCGAACTGGCCACCGATCTGGTCGCGGCGCATCCGGCGCCGAAGACGGCGGACGACCTCGCTGCGATCGCCGTCGCCTACGTCCAGTTCGCGCTGAGCCGGCCCGGGCTCTTCCGGGTGATGTTCACCGAGCAGTGCGACCCGAGTAACACCGAGCGGGTGGATGCGGTCACCGCGATCCAGGAATATCTGAACTCGATTGTGCAGCAGGTGTTTCCATCGGCCGATCCGGAAGCCATGGCCACCGCCGTGTGGGGACTGGTGCACGGCCTGGCCTTCTTGCACCTCGACGGCAAACTCGACACCTCGTCCGCGCAGGTCGTCGCCGATCACGTGCGCGCGGCCGTGCGCGCCGCAGCCGGTCAGATCGGCTAGGCCGGCCGTCGTCGCGGGGTCAGCGCTGCACCGTCCCGTCGCGGCGGGCCATCTCGGCCAGCATCGCGTTGTAGGCGGCCAGGTCGGCGTCGTCATCCCGGTCGGCGGCGCGGTCGAGTCGCTTTGCGGTGCGCCGGTCACTGCGATGCCACTGCACCAGTAGCGCAATCATCACCATCAGCAGCGGCAATTCGCCTGCCGACCAGGTGATGCCGCCGCCCAGGTGCTGGTCTCCAGCCAAGTCGGTGTGCCAGGGCAAGCCCAGCGCACCGTAGAACCACTCCCCGAGCACCTTGTGCATGCCCATCAGGAAGACCCCGAAGAAGCCGTGCAGCGGCAGCGAGGCGAACACCACCGCCAGCTTGGCCAGCGGTGAGACGGGCCGGGGGGTGGGGTCCACGCCGATCACGACCCAATAGAAGAGGTAGCCGCTGAGGATGAAGTGGATGTTCATCGCCAGGTGGCCGGCATGGCTGCCGGCGATCGAGTCGAACAGGCTGCTGAAGTAGAGCCCGTAAAAGCCGACGACGAAGATCACCGCCGCGATGATCGGATTGGTGAGGAACCGGGAGACCCGGCTGTGCAGCGCGGCCAGCAACCACTCCCGCATCCCTGGCGGCTCACCGCGACCGGCGACCGGCAGCGCCCGCAGCGCCAGCGTGGTCGGTCCGCCCAGCACAAGCAGGATCGGCACCAGCATCGACAGCAGCATGTGCACGGCCATGTGCATGCTGAACATCGCCGGCATGTAGCGGCCGGTGCCCGACGAGGTGGCGAACAGCAGGGTCGCACAGCCCAGCAGCCAGGCGGTCGTGCGGCCCGCGGGCCAGGCGTCGCCGCGGCGTCGCAGCCGCAGCACCCCGGCCAGATACACGCCGGCCAGGACTATCGCGGCGGTGCCGAAGACGACGTCGAATCGCCAGTCGAACAGGATCCGCGCCACGGTCGGCGGGCCGGCCAAGTCGTAGCCGATCTTGACCATCGGGACCGACGGGTTGAGCACCGCCGGCGGGGGTGGCGGGGTGCGCCCCAACCCCACCGCGACACCGAAGGTGAGCGCGAAGACAACGGCCTCCGTCAGCGCCAGCCGGATCAGCGGGGCGCGCTTATTGGGATCTTTCTGCAGCGCCGCCACTCCACGGCGCCGCTGCCCCACACCGAGGGCGCCGAGCACACACAGGGCGACGAACTTGACCACCACCAGCCGGCCGTACGGGCTGGTCAGCAGCTCGGCGGGGGTCAGCCGCACCAGTGCGTTGAGCACCCCCGACAGGCCCATCGCCACGAAGCACCACAACGCCACGGTGGAGAATCGCCGGGCTGCCAGGTCGGCGTGTTCCCCGCCGCGCAGCGCGTGCACCAGCAGCGCGAGCAGGCCGCCGGCCCACAGGCCCGCGGCGACCAGGTGGATGAGCAGGCTGTTGGTGGCCAGGTCGTGTGACCCGCCGGCGGCAGAGTGCCCGGTCAACCCCAACGGGATCAGTGTCAGCAGCGAACCGGCCAGCAGCACCGGTGTCCAGGACCAGCGCAGCACGGGCAGACTCGCCAGGGTCACCACCGCAGCCAGCAGCGCGGTCCACCGCCAGGCCGACGCGGTGTCGACCAGCCCGGCAAACGACCAGGCCGTCGCTGGGTCGAGGAACTCGGACAGCGGGTGGCCGGAGACATCCGAGATCGTCAGCGGAACCAGCAGCGCGGCGCACACCGCCCACGTTCCCGACGCCGCGGTGCCCAAGCGCAGCGCGCGGTAGCCGGCGGCGTCGAGTACCCCGCTTTGCTGCGGCGGCACCAGGAAAGCCGCGAGCAGAAACGATCCCACCGCCAGCACCGCCGCCATTTCGCCGGCCGCCCGCACGAACGGCAGCCCCAGCGTGGTCACCGGACCCGGGTCGGGCAGACCGGTCGCGGTCAGGGCATCGGCCAACGACAGCGCACCGATCCCGGCGGCGGTACACCCGGCCAGGATCGCCAGCCCGGCAAGCATCGGCACCAAGATCGCCGCGCGGCTGCGGGTCGCCGAAATCGCCGTCATGGCTCCCAGGGTATGGTGCGCGCCCGCCGCGCCGCATACCAGGCGGGCGACGGTCCGGCCCGTCCTGCTACCTGCCTATCCCCCGCCAATGCCGCCGCACCTCCATGTCCCGGGCGGCGAACGCCTCCCGGGCGATGCGGGCGATGTGGTCGGAGTCCTGCAGGATCCGGCGCAATTCAGCCCGGAACGCTTTGCGTCGCCCAGTCAGATCCGGCGCGGGTTCCAGCAGGCCCTGGTCGGCGACTACCTGACATGCGGTCGCGAACAGCAGGGTGGACACCGACTCACTGCTGCGGACACGGCCCTGCGCCACGTACTGGCGGCCGACCCCCAGCGCCAACTGGGTCAGTTCGTTCTCGCCGATGTCGGCCGGTGCGTCGCAGAGCACGTCGGCGACGATCGCGTAGGACTCGAAGAACACCCGCAGCATGACGTCGGAGGTCACCGGCGTCTTCTCCGACAGGATGCCGTCGCTCTCGGCGCCACCCGCGGCAACCCGCGCCTCCCAATTGTCGAACCAGGACATCTCCTCGGCGATGTTGTCGCGGAACGACGCCGAGTCGGCGAAGTAGAAGTCGAACTTGAGCAGGTCCCGCAGCCGCATCGCCTGCGTCCAGAACGCGTCCAGCCGGTCGCCTTCACCGCGGCCGGCGTGCGCCAGGGCCAGCTCGACGATCGAGGTCTCCAGGAAGGCGTGGATCACCGAGTTGCGGTAGAACGACGCGGCGTGTTCGTCCTCGGGGGCGATCCGCCACACCGACTCTCGCCCGCCGTCGACGCGGGTGACCGGATGCCCGTTGGACAGCGCATCCACCGCCGCGCGTACCCCGTCGCGGCTGCGCAGCCGCAACGCGCTGGTGGAGATCGGGGTCTGCTTGCGTTCCAGATAATCGAGCCCGGCCTGCAGCGAATGGTGGATCTGGTCGAGCGTCAACGCCAGCCCGTGCGTGGTCAGCAGCAGCGCCGACACCAGACCGGTCGCGCTGATCGGGGTGACGCGCTGGATCCGCCAGGCCACCTCGATGGCCATCTTCTGCATGGCCAGCCGCTTGGCGTCCGGATCGGTCGCCGTCGGGCTGTCGGGGGCGCCGAGGTACTGGCGCATCGACACGGCCTCGGGGAAACGCACGTAGATCTTGCCGTAGTTGCGTTCGCCCTGGGCCTTGATGAACCGGTAGAGCCAGCGGATGCCCTCGGGGGTCTTCTCCCCGCCCCGGGCGTAGGCGGCATACTCGTCGGTCTCGTGCAGCTGGTCGAAGCTGATCGAAACGCCCTGCAGAAGAACATCTTCAGTGCGGTTGTCCAGATAGGCATCGGCGACGTAGGTCATCAGCCCGAGCTTGGGCGGCAGCATCTTGCCGGTGCGCGACCGGGTTCCCTCGATGGACCAGCTCAGGTTGAACCGCTTCTCCATCACATAGCCGACGTACTCCTTGAGCACGTATTTGTAGAGCGGGTTGTTGCCGATGCTGCGGCGGATGAAGATGACCCCGGAGCGTCGCAGCAGCGGCCCCATCAATCCGAACGAGAGGTTGATGCCGGCGAAGACGTGGACCGGGGGCAGCCGGTTCTCCTGCATCGCCACCGGCATGACCGCCCCGTCGATGTAGGACCGGTGGGAGAACAGCAGCACCGCGGGGTGGTTCTCCAGGGCGGTGCGCAGCGCGGCGACCTGATACTCGTCGTAGTCGATCTCGGGGTCGAAGCCGCGGCTGAGCATCCGGGTCAAGACGGCGACCATGTCGACCGACACCCGGCTCCAGCCGGTGGACAGCTCATCGAGCATCTTGCCGGCCTCGTCGACCGTGGCGCCCGGAATGGCTTGCAGTCCCTCACGAAATCGGGTGGACGCCAAGATCTCCGGTTTCACCAGGCGCGGCGATTTGTACTGCGGGCCCAGGATCCGGTTCTCCGCGCGCTCCAGCGCCAGCACCGCGCGGCGAGTGACGAAATGCGCGAAGTCCCGCGGATTTTCACCGACGGTATTCTCACTCCACTGGCTGCGCAGGTCGGCGACGCTGGCCGGCTCACCAACCACCACACGGGCCAGCGACGACTCGGTGCGCAGGATCTGGCGTTGTTGGCGTTCACTGGGCCGGTAGGGATTGCGGCCCGGCAGCAACGCGATCACCCGCTTCAGGGCGGACGCTTCGGCACGGGGCATCCAGAACACGCGCACCGGCAGGATAGACCGCCGCTCGTCGCGTTCCAGGTGCCCGACCAATCGAGCCATCGCCCCGGGCGACCGCTGGGACGGGTCCAGCTGCAGCAGCTCGATACGGGCGTCGGTCCGGCCGTCGCGGTAGCGCTCCAGCCACTCGTGAACGAGGTCGGCCTCCACCGGCGACGACACATAGGCCAGGACCAGCGTGTCAGCGGTTGCGGTGGATCCCGAGGGGTCGGTGGCCGATGATGTCGTCACTGCTCCCCCTTCGGGGCCGGTGGCTTCTTGGCCGGAGCCTTCTTGGCCGGGGCCTTCTTGGCGGCAGTCTTCTTGGCCGGGGCCTTTTTGGCGGGCGCCTTCTTGGCCGGCGCGGGCGGCTTGGGCGACCAGGCCGGCAACTCGTCGACCGGCCAATCGGCCAGGGTGTCCAGGTACAGCTGGCGGACCTGTTCGATCCGCTCGGGCAGGGTCTCGAGCGTCCAGTCCTCGACCGAGATCGCCGGGAACACCGCGACGTCGACGGTGCCGGGGTGGGCGCTCATCGAGTCCCGGGCGGCGACCACCTCGGCGTTGCGGATGATCACCGGCACAATCGGGATCCCGGCCGCCATCGCGAGCCGGAACGGCCCCTTCTTGAACGGGCCGACCCCGGTGGTGTCCACCCGGGTCCCTTCCGGCGCGATCACCACCGACAGGCCCCGCTTGGCGCGTTCCTCGACCTGTTGCAGGGACTCCACGGCCGCGGCCGCGTCGTCGCGGTCGATGAACACCATCTCGGTCAGCTTGCCCAGCGGGCCGGCGATCGGATCCCTCTCCAGCTCCCGCTTGCCGACGCTGATCCAGTTGTCGCGGACCAGTGACGCGGTGATGACCGGATCGACCTGGTTGCGGTGGTTGAAGATGAACACCGCCGGCCGGGTTGCGGTGAGGTTTTCTTTGCCGATCACGTTGAGCCGCACGCCATTGAGACCCAGCAGCACCTGCGGGAACAGCGCGGTGAAGAAGTTGACGCCCCGGCGCCGGCTGCCGCTCAGCAGGCCCACCCCGATCGCCCCCGCGCCCACCGGGACGATCGAGCTGAGCCCGGCCAGATTCCGCAGTTGACCGACGACTCCGCTGCCACGGCTGCTGAACTGCAGCACCGGCCAGCCGCGCTTACGGGCCACCGAGGCCATCTTGCCCTCGGGGTTCGTCGGTCGCGGATTACCCACCAGATGCATCAGCGCGACGTCCTCGTCCCCGTCGGCGTAGAAGTAACTGTCCTGCAGGTCGATGTCGTGTTCGGCGGCGAACTTCTGCACCGCGGCGGCTTTGCCCGGCCCCCACAGGATCGGTTCCACCACCTCGCCGGTGAGGACACCGTTCTCGTCGGTCACGAACGCGTTGGTGAGCGTGTTGGTGATGCCCAGAAAGCGGGCCACCGGTTCCACCTGAATGGTCAGCGCGGAAGAACTCAGCACCACGGTGTGCCCGCGTGCCTGATGGGCCCGCACCACTTCACGCATCTCCGGGTAGATGCGTTTGGCGATCTTCTGGACGAAAAGCCGCTCGCCGATCTCATCGAGGTCACTGATCGAGCGGCCGCGCAGCGCCGACGACGCCGTGGTGATGAGCTCTTCGAACTCGATGCGGCCGAGTTGATGGTTGAGCCCGGCCTGGACCATGCCGAACAACTCCCCCAAGCCCATGTCGCGGCTGCGGAATCGCTCCCGGGTGAGGATGACGGCGGTGAAGCCGGCCACCAGGGTGCCGTCGAGATCGAAGAACGCGCCGATCTTGGGGCCGGGCGGGCTGGCGGCGATCTCGGCCACCGAGCCGGGCAGCCGCATCTCGCGTGGCGGCCGAGACTTCGCGCCGTCGGTCATGACTCTCCGCCGGAGACGAATGAGGCCGCCACGCAGCGCGGCGCGGGATCGCCGGCGAGCGCCAGCACTTCGTCGAAGCCCTCCACCAGGCATGTGGCGAACAGCTTCTCGTCGCGCACGGCTGCGCGGTCATAGCGGACCGTGATGGTGCACTCACCGCCACGGGAGATCAGCACCACCATCATCGCGATACCCGGCAACGGACCGAGCCCGTAGTGCCGCAGCACCTTCGCGCCCGCGATATAGGTGTCGCCGGGATAGAACGCCACGTTGCTGGCCTGCACGTCGGCGCTGACCACCGATTCGGTCATCTTCTCCAGAACCGGCGACGGGAAGACGCTCAGCAGCGGTGCGATGGAGCCGAGCACGTCCATCGCAGGTTCATCACGGCGCTGGGTCATCTGCGCCCGGATCCGCTTGATCCGCTCCACCGGGTCGGCGACCCCGATCGGGGCGGCCAGGTTCACCCCGGTGAACCGGTTGCCCCCGGCGGGATCGGCTTCGGCGCGCAGGTTCACCGGGATCGCCATCGGCAGGGTGGCGATCGGCACCCCCAACGCCCGGTGGTAGCGCCCCAGCGCACCCGACAGGGCAGCCAGGTACGCGTCGTTGATGGACCCGCCGCCGGCCTTGGCGGCCCGATGCAGGTCCGCCAGCCGGATGTCGATCGCCTCGGTCCGGCTGGTCAGGCTGCGCCGGCGCAGCAACGGCGAGGGTTCGGCGGCCTGGCTCATCACTCGCGCGCCCGACCGGGCGTAGGTGATGGCGCCGGTGACCGCCGACAACGGGTCACGCACGGTGCGGGTCGCCATCGACAGCGCTCCCAACAGCACGTCGCGGGTGCTGCCGAGCACCGCGGCCGGCAGATGGTTGATGCCGTCACGCATCAGGTCGTTGGCCGACAGGTCCTGAGGCACCGGTTGCGGCGGCATCGGCCGGGCCGGCGGATCGCGTTCCAAGTCGTAGATCCGGCCGAACATCGCGGCGCCCCCGACACCGTCGGTGACTGCATGACTGAGGTGCATCAAGGTGGCGGCGCGCCCCTCGGCCAGCCCTTCCACCAGCGTCGCCGACCACAGCGGGCGCTGGATGTCCATCGGTGACTGCAGGGCCACCTCGGCCAGATCGAGCACCTCGCGCAAACCCCCGGGCGCGGGGACCCGGACCCGCCGAACATGAAAGTCGAGGTTGAAGTCGGGGTCCACCACCCAGCGCGGCGCAGCCGTCGGCAGCGTGGGCACCACTACCTTCTGGCGCAGCCGCAGCACCTTCCGCGAGACGTTCTCGAACAGACTCCGGAAGCGGTCCCAGTCCGGGGTGGTGTCGAGCAGCTCCAGACCCATGATCCCCGAGCGGGTACGGGGATTGGCCTCCCCGCGGTGCAACAGGTAGTCGAGAGCACCGAGTTCGGTGGGCAGGCCGGCGGCGTCGACGCGGTCACCCACGCCGAGCTCCAGACTGCGGCTTCCGGCCCTGGCCTGCCCGGCCCACCGACGCAGCCACCACGCGCCCCTTCTGTTTCACAGTCTTCACGAGCACCATTCAACGCTAAAGCATGTCGAACAACTGTGGTGGTTGTTCGGCACCGCCCTTCTCGGGCGT
Organism: Mycolicibacter heraklionensis; assembly: GCF_019645815.1. Lineage (NCBI taxonomy): Bacteria > Bacillati > Actinomycetota > Actinomycetes > Mycobacteriales > Mycobacteriaceae > Mycobacterium > Mycobacterium heraklionense. The sequence continues at coordinate 1,648,438 of NZ_CP080997.1, read as the reverse complement.
TCCTTGGCTCATGCCGCTGGTGCGGTGTGAACGTCGGTTCCCGCTTCGTCCAGGCTGGTTTCACCGGCACTCGTGGGGTGCTGGCCAGAGCCGTCCTGTCGGCGGGCGTTGGTGGCCCGGCCTCCTGCTTGGGGGTCCGGGGTTCGTGGATGGTCGTGGTGGGATTGGCCCCAGCGCGCCAGGTTGATTGCCTCATTTAGGTCACGATCGAGACGGTGACCGTTTGGGCAGCTAAACACCCGATCAGCCAGACTCAGATCGCGGCGACGTTCCCCGCATGTCGAGCACAGCTGGCTGGACGGGTACCAGCGGTCGGCGACCGCGATCTGCCCGGATCGCCATGCCTGTTTGTAGTGCAGTTGGCGGGCGAACTCAGCCCAGCTCGCGTCAGCGATAGCGCGGGCGAGTCGGCGATTGGCCAGCATCCCCGCGGTGTTCAGATCTTCGATGACGAGCCGGTCGTGGGTCTTGATCAGCTGGTTGGAGATCCGGCGGAGGAAATGCTTGCGAATGTTCGCAGTGCGGTGGTGATGCCTGGCCAGCTTGCGGGCAGCGTCGCGGCGGTTATGTGATCCTTTCTGTTTGCGGGACAACGATTTCGCTATCCGGCGCTGGCGGGCCATACGGGTGGCCAGTGGTTTGGGCGCGTCGGTGATGCGGACGACCTCGACCCCGTCGCCGGTGGCGGCGACTGCGAACGCCGACAGGCCCCGATCAACCCCGACCCAGCCAGTGGCATCACTTGCGTGGCGCGACTGGTGCTGCATCGCTGGGTGCAAATCGGCGGCTTCGACGTTCAACGCGACCCACCACCGGCCAGCGTACTGGGATACGGTAGCGAACAGGATCTTTGCGCGGCCCGCAGCGAGCATGCGCCGCAGCCGGCGGGTGTCGTCGTACACAGCGATCTGGCCGATACCGGGCAGGGTGACCGAACGCGGCCGGTTGTTGTCTCCGACGCGGATCGCCGCGGTCTTGCCTTTGGGGTGGTTGTTGCGCAGCCGAAACGACGGAGTCGACGCGGTCTTTTTCTTGAACCGGGGAAACCCGACACGCTTGCCGCGGCGTTTCCCAGCACGAGAGTCCGACCAGGCCCTCAACCCTTTGCCGCAGTCGACGGCGGCTTCCTCGAACACCTGCTGACACACCTCGCCCCGCCACGCCAGCCCCGTCACGATCAGCTCGGTCATCCCGGTGGCATCGCCGGCGAACACCCGCCCGGCGGCTTCGGTCTTCTTCCAGCTGTTGAAGGCGTTGATCAAGTCGAAACCGGTCCACGGCACCTTGATGCCAGGATCGGCACGCCGGTCACTTAGCGCGGACTTGACCAGCCGTAGGCACTGGTTGAACCCGAACCGGGCCGCACCCGCATGCCGCGCCAAGACCACGGACTGCTCGACGGCGGGGTCGAGGCAAAACTTGAACGTCGTATGTCGGCTCATCAACAGTGAGCATGGCATTGGCCCCCGACAAGACGTTGACATGGCGGAACGTAGCGGGCCGCGTGATCGACCCGGCGGCACACCACGCCGCCGGCGGTATGACTCCGATCCGTCCGATACCGCCCGCGCGCATCAACCGGTTCGTCGTACCCTCAGCGGCCAGGATGACGAAGGCTTCCTCTACCTCAGCCAAATCGCCCTACTCCTACGGCGACTCGACCGCAGCCAGTTGTTCGACACGCCTTAGGTGTTCACATCCGGCGACGGATGCCGATCGTCCGGATCGGGAGCCCGGTCGGCAGAACGAGTAAGTCTGCTGCGGGGTAAATCGGAAACAGCCGCTGCGGCTTTGCTCGGTCGGCGTGGATTCACCTCTACCAGCGGATAAACTGAGCCTGCATTGCCTCCGTAGCTCAGGTGGATAGAGCACATGACTTCTAATCTTGTGGTCGCAGGTTCGAGTCCTGCCGGGGGCGCGTCAGGGGTGTATTACGTCGGGTGATGCTTGACGTTTCGGCTTCGGCTGATTCTTGACGGTGTTTCGGTTGATGCTTGTCAGCTGTTTCGGTTGATCCTTGACACTCCCTGGATGAGGGAGTTGAGCGTGGTTGAGCAGAGGTATCAGGCCGTGATGGCGGTGATCGGTGATGGGTTGTCGATCTCGCAGGTGGCCGAGAAGGTGGGGGTGTCGCGGCAGACGCTGCATGCCTGGTTGGCCCGGTATGAGGCCGAGGGCCTCGACGGGCTCAAGGATCGTTCGCATCGGCCGCGGGGCTGTCCGCATCAGATGGATGCCCATGTCGAGGCGCAGTTGTTGGAGTTGCGTCGGTCGCGGCCGTATTGGGGGCCGCGCCGGTTGGTGTTCGAGTTGGCCAAGCGTGGTGTTAGGCCGGTGCCTTCGGAGTCGGCGGCCTATCGGGCGTTGGTGCGGGCAGCCATGATCGACCCGGGCGTGCGTGATCGGCGTTCGCGTAAGTGGAAACGTTGGGAACGCGGCGCGGCGATGCAACTGTGGCAGATGGACGTCGTCGGCGGGTTCCCGCTGGCCGATGGCACCAGCGCCAAGGCACTGACCGGTGTCGATGATCATTCCCGGATGTGCGTCTGTGCGCACCTGATGAGCCGGGAACGGACCCGGGCGGTCTGCGAGGGGTTACGGGCGGCGCTGAGTCGTTATGGGGCTCCCGAGCAGATCCTGACCGACAACGGCAAGGTGTTCACCGGGCGATTCAATCACCCACCGGTGGAGGTGCTCTTCGATGCGATCTGCCGCCACAGCGGCATCGAACATCTGTTGACCCAACCCCGCAGTCCCACGACGACGGGCAAGATTGAGCGTTTCCACCGCAGCTTGCGTGCTGAATTCCTGAGCACCCAAAAGCCTTTCAGCAATCTCAGGGCCGCGCAGCTGGCGTTGAATGAGTGGGTCGACTATTACAACACCGCCCGCCCGCACCAAGGAATCGACATGCTCACCCCGGCCCAACGATTCACCCCGAGCGTGACCGGCACGGCGGTGAGCCCACCGATCAACCGCACCGATCGCAGCGGTGATGACTGGGTGTCGCGTCGGGTCACCACCAACGGGGTCGTCAGTGTCGCCTGGCAGCAAGTCAGCGTCGGCGCCCACCACGCCGGCTCACGCTGCGACATCCACGTCGACGGGGATCTACTGCGGTTTTACATCGGCGACGATCTGGTCAAGACCGCCGCACGAACCAGCCGCGGCGAGGTAAGAAACAAACGGGCCTTCCGCACCCGCGAACAGGCCCAATCACTAACCTAGAGTGTCAACGATCAACCGAAGAAGATCCGTCAAGCATCAACCGAGGTTGAACAGGGGCGCGTCAGGGGCGCGTCAGGGCGCGTCAGTCGGGCGCGTCAGTCGGTGGCAAAGCGCCGGCCGTCCGTATCGCATGACAGTGTGTAGCGGAACGACAAAGAGACCGGGTAAATCGGGAAAGGCAGGCCAATGAGCCACGAGCGGACGCTCATCTACTACACCCTCTTCATGATCGCGCTGGTAGCGGTGACCGCCGTGGTCGTCGCCTTCATCGCCTGACCGGTCCCGGCCGCAAGAGCGTCGGAAGCAATGACACGCCCCGATCTCGTCTTATACAACGTCACTGACCGCGTAGCGCTGATCACCGTCAACGATCCGGACCGGCGCAACGCCGTCACCGGCGCCATGTCGGCGCAGCTGCGGGCTGCCGTGGAGCGGGCCGAAGCCGACCCCGGTGTGCACGCGGTGGTGGTCACCGGTGCGGGCCGGGCGTTCTGCGCCGGTGCCGACCTGTCGGCCCTCGGTGTCGCCACCGAGGACGGGCTGTTGGCGCTGTACGACGGTTTCATGGCGATCGCCCAGTGCACGTTGCCCACGATCGCCGCGGTCAACGGTGCCGCGGTGGGCGCGGGCCTGAACCTGGCCCTGGCCGCCGACGTGCGGATCGCCGGTCCAGCGGCGCTGTTCGATGCCCGGTTCCAACAGCTGGGTCTGCATCCCGGCGGCGGCGCCACCTGGATGCTGCACCGGGCGGTGGGGCCTCAGGTGGCCCGCGCCGCGCTGCTGTTCGGCATGCGATTCGACGCCGACGCCGCGGTGCGGCACGGCTTGGCGCTGCAGATCGACGACGACCCCGTCGCCGCGGCGTTGACGCTGGCCGCCGGGCCGGCGTCGGCGCCTCGACCGGTGGTCTTGGCCACCAAGGCCACGATGCGGGCCACCGCCAGCCCCGGGTCTCTCGAGGGCGACCAACACGAGTTCGCCAAGCGGACCGAGCTGGGTCCGCAGGCGGCCACTGTCGAGTCACCGGACTTCGCCGCACGGCTGGCCGCAGCGCAGCGCAGATAGCGCAGCCCTGCTAGAGGTCCAACAGCGCGGTTTCCGGTTGCTCGATCAGATCGCGGAGCGCACACAGGAATTCGGCAACCTGCGCACCGTCGGCGACACGATGGTCAAACGCGCATGTCAGGGTCAGTTGCGGACGCACCACGACAGTGTCGTGCACCGCCACCGGTCGCGGTTTCAGCGAACCGATCCCCAGAATGGCCGCCTCCGGGTAATTGATCACCGGCACCCCGTCGTCGAGGCCGAGCGCCCCGAAGTTGGAGACGGTGAACGTCGAACCCTGCAGCTCGGCCGGTTTGAGCGTGCCGGCCCGGGCCTCGGCGATCAGCCGGGCCACGGTGTCGGCGAGCTCCCGGGTGGTCTTGCGGTGCGCGTCGAACACCACCGGAACCAGCAGGCCGCGGGGCGCGGCCACCCCGAAACCCAGATGCACCCCGTGATGGGTGCGGATGCGCGGGCCGTCCGGTGTGTCGACCCAGCTCGCGTTCAACACCGGGTGGCGGGTCAGGGCGATCACCAGCAGGCGCAGGATCAGCACGAAAGGGGTGATCGCCGGGCCGCCCGACTCGGCGAGCCGATCCCGCAGCCGCAGCAGGTTGCTGCCGTCCACCTGCACACTGGCATGTGCGTCGGGAATCCTGCTGCGCGACAATACCATCCGTTCAGCCATGGCCGCCTGCACCGGGGTGGGCGGACGAAGTTCATCGCCGGGAGCCGCCTCGCCAGCGGCTGCCCGCACGCCGTCGGCGGTGATCACGCCGCTCGGTCCGGGCGTCACGCTGCTCAAGTCGACGCCCAGCTCAGCGGCGAGCTTGCGGGCACCCGGCTTGGCCCTCGGCCGCCCGGGAACGGAAGTGCAGGTGCGGCGGCTGGTGTCGAAAGTGTCGTCGGCGCCGTAGCCGACCAGAACCGGCGCGCGCCCCGCGAGCGCATCGGGGCGCGCGCCCGCACCCGTGTCGATGCGGACCAGCGGTGCCCCGACCGCGAGCACATCTCCCACCGCGCCGCCCAGCTCGACCACCCGGCCGGCATACGGGCTGGGGATCTCCACTTCGGCTTTGGCCGTCTCCACCGAGCACAGCGCCTGGTTGAGTTCGATCTGATCGCCGACCGCCACGTTCCAGCTGGTCACCGTCACCTCTTCGAGCCCCTCTCCGAGGTCGGGGACGGCGAAGGTCTGGACCGTGTCGGTACTCATGGCAGTTCCAGGACGCGCTGAACGCAGTCCAGCACCCGGTCGGGGCCCGGCAGCCACAGGCGTTCCAGCCGGGCCGGTGGATACGGGGTGTCGAATCCGCTGGCGCGCAACACCGGTGCCTCCAGCTCGTAGAACAGGTCCTCCTGGATGCGGGCGGCCAGTTCGGCGCCGTAGCCGAGGTTGCGGGGTCCTTCGTGCAGGACCACGCATCGCCCGGTGCGTCGCACCGACGCGGCGACGGTGTCGAAGTCGAGCGGGACCAGTGAGCGCAGGTCGACTACTTCCAGGCTCCACCCGTGGTGTTGCTCGCCGATGTCGGCCGCGGACAGCGCAGTGGCCACCCCGCCGCCGTAGGTGAGCACCGTGACGTCGGTACCAGGCCGGCGTACGGCGGCGCATCCGATGCCCGGCGCCGGGTGTTCGGTGTCGACGAGTCCGCGGGCCCAGTAACGTCGTTTCGGCTCCAGGAACATCACCGGGTCGGGGGCGGCGATCGCGTGGCGCAGCAGCCAGTAGGCGTCCGAGGGATCTGCGGGCACCACCACCTTCAGCCCGGCGGTGTGCGCCCAGTAGGTTTCGGTGGACTCCGAGTGATGTTCGGCCGCACCGATCCCACCGAACGACGGGATGCGCACGGTGACCGGCATCGGCACCGCGCCGCGGGTACGGGTCCGGTACTTGGCCAGGTGGCTGACCACCTGGTCCAGCGCCGGGTAGCTGAACCCGTCGAACTGGATCTCCGGCACCGGGACGAAGCCCCGAATCGCCAGTCCGATGGCGATGCCGATGACCGCCGATTCAGCCAGCGGAGTGTCGAAACAGCGTTGCTCTCCGAAGGTTTCGGCTAGGCCTTCGGTCACCCGGAACACCCCGCCCTGCACGCCGACGTCGGTGCCGAACACCAGGACCTTGGGCTCGGCTTCCATCGCGTCACGTAGGGCCCGGTTAAGGGCCTGCACCATGGTCAGCTCTTCGGTGCGCTTGCCGGCTCCGGTGGCCGGGGCCGGGGTCGCCGAGCGGGTGGGCGGTTCGAGGATCTGAGTCATCAACGCTCCCTGGCCAACTCGGCGCGGATCGCGGCGCGCTGCTGCTGCAGCTCCGGGGTGATGTCGGCGTAGACGGCGGTGAACACCTCGTCGATGTCGGCATCGGCGGCCCCGACGGTGGCCTCTCGCAGCTCGGTGCGCATCCGCTTGGCCCGAGTGTCGACCCGGTCCTGCAGCCGCTGCGTCCACACGCCGATATTGCGCAGGTAGGTGCGGTAGCGCGGGATCGGGTCCAGTGCTGCCCACTGGTCGAGTTCGGCGCTGCTGCGGTAACGCGTCGGATCATCGGACGTGGTGTGCGGGCCGAGCCGGTAGGTGACGGCCTCGATCAGGCTCGGGCCGCCACCATGCCGCGCCCGCTCGGCGGCCTCGGCCATCACCGCGTAACAGGCCAGCGGATCATTGCCGTCCACCCGGATACCCGGCATGCCGTAACCGATCGCCTTGTGCGCCAGCGAGACAGCGGCGGTCTGCTTTTTCAGCGGCACCGAGATGGCCCACTGGTTGTTCTGCACGTAGAACACGCACGGGGCGGTGAACACCGCGGCGAAGTTCAGTGCCTCGTGGACGTCGCCCTCACTGGTGGCGCCGTCGCCGACGAAGGCGACGGTGACGGAGTCTTCGTCCAGGCGTTGCGCGGCCATCGCCGCGCCCACCGCGTGCAGCGCCTGGGTACCGATCGGAACCGAGATCGGCGCGCAGCATTTCGCGGTGAACTCCAGACCGCCGTTCCAGGTGCCCCGCCACGCGGCCGCGACGTGCCACGGCGGGATTCCCCGGGTGACGAAGACTCCCAGTTCGCGGTACTGCGGGAACAGCCAGTCGGTTTTGCGCAGGCACGCGGCGGCGCCTACTTGGGCTGCCTCCTGGCCGCGACACGATGCGTAGAGCGCCAGCTCGCCCTGGCGTTGCAGGTTGACCAGTTCGGTGTCGAGCTCTCGGGTGAGCACCATCTGCTCGTAGAGCCAGCTCAGAGTCTCTTCGGGCAGGTCGCGGTCGTAACGGTTCTCGGCGGTGGGCGCCCCGTCCGGCGCGATCAGCTGCACAGGTTCCAGGGCGACTTCGGGACCGGTAATGCCTGGTAGCTGGCCCATGTGAGCCTCCTTGTGACGCTGATCTCATTATGCCAGCGAACACCGACTGCTCCGGTGTTGTGCCGGTGGCGGCGCACCGTGTCGGACGCTAGCCGGAGACCTCGAAGATGCCGTGCGCCCCGTTCTCGGCGTGCCGCATGTCGTGATCCATGAACGGGTAGTGGCCCGGTTCGGGGAAGGTCATCTCGACGAAGCCGCCCTGGGCGGGCGCCAGGTCGAGGGCCTGCGATCCCCCCGAACCGCCGGGGGGCCGCAGCAGCCAGGCGCCCTCTTTGTAGACGGTGTCGAACTGCGTTCCGACGACGTGGAATGCGATCGCGTCACCCGGGCCGGCATTGACCACCCAGACCCGTACCCGTTCGCCGGTGTGAGCTGGCAGCGGGGCGTGCATGTACTGGGCCGCGGTGCCGTTGAACATCCAGCCGTCGGGCTGACCGGCGCGGATCGCGGTGGTCTTGGCGTCGGAATCCGGCGGGCCCGCGTAGAGCTGGGCGCCGACCAGGGCGTATTCCCGGTCCACCGCCGGCAATCCGGGCGGGTCGATGATCACCGCCCCGTACATGCCGTTGGCGATGTGCAGCGTCATCGGCGGTGTACTGCAGTGATAGAGCCAGGCGCCGGCCCGGTGCGCCGTGAAGCGGTAAACCAGCCGCTCCCCCGGCGCCAAGGTGCGCATCGGCTGGTCCGGGGCGAGCGCTCCGGCATGAAAGTCGATGCCGTGGCCCATGCTCGCGTCGTTGATCAGGGTGATCTCGAAGGTGTCCCCGACCCGGCCGTGCAGCGTCGGTGCCGGCTCGACGCCGCCGAAGGTCCACCGGATCTCGCGGCGACCGGGCGCGATCTCCAGCTCCCGGTCGACGGCGCGCAGTTCCAGCCGATGCACACCCGGGATCGCCGGAGCCAGCACCGCGTCGTGCGGGGTCCAGCCCGGCGACGGGTCGGCGGCCAGGTCCAGGACCGTGGGCGTGGACGAGCCGCTCTGACCGCCACCGGTGTGCTGATGACGCGGGACGCCGCCGACCGCGTGGATCGTCATCGTCATGCCGGCGGCCCGGTGACCGGGTACGTCGCACCACGCCTCTCGGTCCTGTTGCACCGCACCGAGATCCAGCACCGCGGTCTGGCCGCGGCTCAGCCGCGGGGTGTGCTCGCCGGTGTCGACGTGCAGGTCGTGCGGCAATCCGTCGGCGTTGGTGACCCGCAGCACCAGCCGGGTCCCGGCCGGCACGTCGATCACGTCCGGGGAGAACCGCATGTCCTTCAGCGTGACGTCGATGGTGCGTGCCGCACCGGTGACGCCGGCGGCCCCCGAGGGTGCGGGGCCGCCCATCCCCAGCGCCACTGCGACCGCGGCTACCGCGGCGACGGCGACGGCCCCGGTGATCGCCCGGGGACGGGGCGTGATCGCGTCGATGTCCAGCGGGCCGCGCAGTGCCACCGGTATCGCAAGCCGCAGGGCCAGCAGCACGAAGCTTGCGACCGCAACGGCGGCCAACGCCCAGCCGATCAACGGCAGCGGTTCGCGCCACGGCCCGGCCACCAGCGGCACGGCGAGGTTGATCGCGCACACCCGGGCCTGCCAGCCCTGGTCCAGATAGCCGATGACGGCCTTGCGAACCGGCGGACCGTTGGCCACCAGGATCGGCAGCAACTGACTCAACGCACCCAGCAGGATCTGGGCGACGAAGCCCACCGCCAGCAGCGGGAGCAGAGTGTGCTCCACCAATGCGGGCAACACCTCGACGGAGCGGGCCGCGATCAGACGGGTCGTCTCGACCACGACGGCGATTCCGAGCCAGAGTGTCGCGCCGACCAGCATCCAGGCCGCGGGTCCGGTGAAGCTGCGGCCGGGCCACAATCCCGCGATGGAAAGGCCGACTCCGACCGCGTAGCCCAGCAGACCCGCGGCCGTCAGCCACCAGCTGCCGGCGAGCAGGCCGACGGCGGCGGCGGCCAGACCTGCCGTCAGCGTCGGCAGCGCGCGGCGAGCCATCGCAAAGCTGCGCGGGGTGATTTTCTCGCGGATCGTGGTGGGCCACAAGGTGAACAGCGTGCCCATCACGGTCAGCCCGATCCAGCCGTAGAGCATCACGTGCACGTGGGTGGTCCACAATCGCGCATACCAACGGGCCACACCGACGGCCATCGCAGCACCGGTCGCCGATCCGGCCAGCAGCGCTGCGATCGCGGCCAGGTAGAAACCGACCAGGTAGTCGAAACGCGCTGACAGGGCAGACTTCTTCATCGCGATCAACTCGGCGCCGTGAGCGACCGCGACCACGGCCACGGCTGTGCCCCCGGCCCCGGACAGCGCTTCGGCGTTGAAGGCCACCCCGGCCAGGGTCGCGATCACGGCGGCGTTGAGCAGTGCCAGCTTGGCCACCAGGTGCCACTGCGGCGGGTCGGGAACCCGGCACAGCGTGGTGGTGAAGTGTCCGGACCAGATCACGATCGCATTGGTGGCGGCACCGAGCAGCAACGCGTGGACCGGCAGCCAGATCGGGTGCGCAACGACGTTGTGCGCGGCGAGCAGCACCACCGCGACGGCCAGCCAGCCCAGCACCACGATGTTGGCGCCGAGGAATACCGGCCCGCGCGGTCCGCCCCGGCGGCGGGGCTTGACGACCGGCGCCGGGGGTGGCCCCAACTGAATCATGTTCGCCAGGCTACGGTGGCCGCGCGTCTAGTCGGAAGTGACCTTAGACATCGAAAGCCGTCGGTTTGATCCCGGCGTGCTACCGGGGCCGGTCGGTGGTGACCACCAGGCGGCCGGTGGTTTGACGAGCGGCCATGCGCTCCAAGGCATTCGGCAGTTCGGTCCAGGGCACCTCTGCGCCAACAACGGTGCGGATCTTACCGGTGCGCAGCATCTCCAGGATCTTCGCGTGGGCGTCCAGCCCCTCGGAGCGGGCCGGCCAGTTGAAGCCCAGCGTGCGGCGGATTGCCACCGGGTCGTTGACGTAGACCAGGCATACCCCGCACACGTCGAAGTTGCTGTAGGCGATGGGCCGTGGCGAGAGATAGTCGCCGTCCTCCAAGGCGATGTCCTGGGCGAATCCCGCCATCAGATACCGGCCGTTCAGGCCCATGGCGCGGAAGGTCTGCACCGCCACGTCCCCGCCGACCGCGTCGAACGCGACGTCGACACCCCGGCCGTAGGTCAGTTCCACGACCTGCTCGACCCAGTCGCCGTTGCGGTAGTTGATCGCGTGGTCGGCACCGAGTTCCTTGCAGAACTCGACCTTCTCGTCGCTGCCGGCGGTGGCGATCACCCGGGCGCCCAGCGCTTTACCGAGCACCAACGCGCCGGATCCGGTGCCGCCGGCGGCGGCGTGCACCAGCAGGGTCTCGCCCGGCTTCAGGCGGCCGCGCTCCCGCAGCGCGAACCAGCCCAGGTGGAACGGGTAGTGCAGGGCCGCACCGTCGACGTCGCTGACCCACTCCGGCAGGTCCAGCGCGGTCGCCGCGTCCACGATCGCGTAGGAGGCGTATCCACCGAACGCCATCACCGGGATGCCGACGATGCGCCGGCCGATGAGATGTTCAGCACCCTGCCCGGCACTTTCCACGACCCCGACCGTCTCCATGCCGGGCACGAACGGCGGTTGCAGTGGCAGCGTGGTGTAGCGGCCACCGATGATGTCGATGTCGTTGAAATTGAGGCAGAAGGCGTTGACCGCGACTCGGATTTCGCCGGGTCCGGGCGCGCGCACCTCCACGCTCTGACGGGCCAGCACTTTGGCCGGGTCCCCGAGTTCGGTGGCGACCCAGGCGTCAGCGGTGATCGGTTGATTCATCATTCTCCCGTTAGTCGGCGACGAAGCGGTTTCGATAGTCGCGCAAGCGATTTGCGATCTCGTCTGCGTCCAGTCCGAGATCGGCCGGCTGGTAGTCGACCGCGCCGTAGCGCCCGCGTGGGTGATCAATGCAGAACTGCGTCATCGCTTCCTTCGCTCGGGTGTCGAGTGGCTGGTCCGCGAGCTCGTAGATGGCAGCGACGGTCCCGTCCTCATCTGCCATGAAGTCCTCGAACCGCACGTCGACAGACTGTGCCGCCGGCAGCACGTCGCGGTCACGCAGGCATCCGGTGAGCAGGTCGTCGGCCCGATCCAGCCAATACTTCGAGATCTTGACCGGGTCGGGATGGTCGCAGCCCATGCGCGCTGCGTAGCTGATCATGGTTGCCATCGACCGGGTCACTTCGACCGGATCACGATGGGTGACAACGAAAGTGGCGTCGGGGAAAGTGGCATACAGCGCCCAGAACTGCTCCAGATGCTGTGGCGATTTGAGCACCCAGCGAGTGCCGCCGCGCAGCCATTGCAGGGCTTGCAGGGTGCGCTTCATATAGGCGTACGACGCGCTCTGATCGTGTGTCTTGTAGTGCTGCGCGAATGTCGGGACGAAATAGCTACATTCGAACAGCATTCCCGAGATGTCGTTGCCCAGCAGCTGGATCTCTTCATGCGCGTGGTCGACGGTCATGTCGTGCATGCGCTTGAACTCGGGCATCGAGGTGTTGATCAGATCCAAACCGACGGCACAGCGGTCGCGTCTGGCCTGCGGATCGGGCTCGCCCGGAGTGGCAACCGGTTCCATGCTCTCCCAGTACGGCAGGTACCGCAGCGCCGGGTCCGCGGCGATCAGGTTGTGCAAGTGGGTGGTGCCGGTGCGCGGCAGTCCGCAGACGATGATCGGGCGCTCGATCTCGACGCTCTCGATCTCGGGGTTCGCCGCGATCAGATCTTCCAGCCGAAGCCGGTTGACCAGGTGGCCCGCCAGTTGTTCGAACGCCATCGCCCGCCCGACGCCGGACAGGTCGGCCTCCTCGACCAGCGACCGGCACAGTACGTCGAGGCGCTCACGAAAGCCGTTGTCGCCCCAGTTGTGCAGGCCCGTTCGGTCGGTCGCGGCCTGCAGTAGGGCCTCCGGTGTGAGTTGCAGGACGGCGCCGTAGCCGGCCAGGCCTTCGCGCATCGGGCGGGCGGCCTCGGGATAGACCGGATTGGCAAGGTCGTTGAGCCGGATCGCACCCGGACGAGTGGCGGCGCTCACGAGGCCAGCTCTGCGACGTCGACGACCCGGCAGCTCAGCGGGTCGGGGGTGGCCTCGGGCAGGAACCAGCGCAGCCAGATCAGGCCTTTCGACCGGCCCGCGGTCGACACCCAGTTCGGATGCCCGGGATCGGTTTCGCTGATCACGATCTGCCAGGACCCGTCGGGCCGGTAGGTGACGTGCGCGCCGTTGATCGTGACCCGTTCGCGGGTGTAGTCGTAGGTGTGCAGGAACGGGTTCCACAGGCACAGATTCCAGAACACGCACTCCGGTGAGGTTCCTTCGATGACCAGCGCCTGGCCGGGCTGCAGTTCGTAGGCGCCCATCGAATAGGCGGCATCACCGGCCGCCCAGCCCACCGTGCGACTCGGCACGGGATACGGATCCTGGAGCACGTTGGCCGGCAGTCGCACGGGCGCCATGGCGGCCTGCTCACGAATCCAGGTCCGCGCCGCGCGCATTCGCCGGCTCAAATCGGCCCGGCTGTCGGGGCGCCGGCCAGTGTCATCAAGCGCCTCGATCTTCCACTGCACCCGCCGATCGGTGCCGGGGTCGGTGAGGTAGTCGCGGGTGAGGATGAACACGGCGTCGGGCTCCAGTTTGAGCCAATTGCCCTGCCGTTCTTGGGCACTGATGATGAATTCGAAGTTTCCTTCGGCGTCGCAACCGAGGTCGCGGTCGTTGATGGTGTCGATGATGCGGTCGCTGTAGCGGCCGTCATCGGGGCCGCCGTAGACGGTCATGGACAGATAGACCGCGTCGCCGCGCTTGCCCGTGACCCGGTAGCTGCGGCTCGGGTCGATCGGCGCCAGCTGGTAGAAGGCATCTGAATTGTCGCCGCCCCATTTGAGGTAGGGGCCGATCACGTCGACCAGGATCGGCTTGTCCGCATCTCCCCAGATGTAGGCCTCGGCGGCGACGCGCAGCAGGCTCAGCGCCCATCGGTAACCGTCGAGGACGTCGGCCTCCTCCAGCGGCGGATCGGCGTTGAGCAGGCGCTGCTCGACGGCACGGACCTCGTCGAGCAAGTCGCCGAATGCGACGGACAACTCGTCACTCATCCCGGTTCTCCTTCTTTCTCATTCCCTGCAGCAGTAGGGAACACAGCCTGTCGGCGGCGGCGTCGACGGTGTCGGTGGCCAAGACTTGGGCGATGTAGAAACTGGTGCCCACCAGTGCGTCGTAGGCAATCTCGACATCGACGTCGGCGTTGAGCACGCCTTGCTCGATGCCGGCGCGGACCAGCGCGGCGAACGCGGTACGGGTGGTTTCGTCAAGCAGCTGTTGGGTGCGGATGAACAGTTCCGGGTCACGGTGACGATCGGCCAGGATGCCCAACGCCGCGGCAGCCACCTCCGGTGAGCGCCAGAACTCGAACACGCCGGCGACGAATTGGCGCAGGTCGGCCTCGAAGTCACCCGAGCTGGTGAGCACGTCGCCGACCTCGGCGGCACCGAAGACCGCGTCGAACACCAGATGCGTCTTCGACGGCCAGCGCCGGTAGACGGTGGGGCGGCTGACGTCCGCCTCGCGGGCGATCGCCTCGATGGACACCTGGTCGTAGCCGTCTTGGGCCAGCAGCCGGCGGGTGGCCTGGGTGATGGCCTGCTCGGTGCGGGGATCGCGCGGGCGTCCGCGACCGGCCGGGGCCTGGTCCGCGCTTGCCGTCACTGTGGCATCCGCTGTCGGCGACTCACGCCCTAAACAATTACATTACGTAACGTAATTAGTCAACGGTGTTGCGGACGCCCCGACTGCGCAGCTCAGAACGCGTAGCGGTGGTACTGCGACATGTTCGCCACCGCCGGAACCAGCGACATCGCCTTGCCCAGCGCCCGGTAGCGACGGGGAAGTTCGGAGTAGGTGTCCGACTCGAACCAGCGCACCCACTCCAACAGCCGCGTACCCGGGACCGCGGCCAGAATCTCGCGGGGCTCATTGATCCCCCACTGCAGCGTCGCCCCGGAGCGGCGTACCACGGCGTTGGCCCACTGGGTCTTGATGCCCAACCGGTTGAAGGCGTCGAACTGCAACTCCCCGCTCGGGGCGTGCTCGACCACCCGCCGTAGCAACGCGACGCCGTCGGATTCGGTGAGGTACATGGTCAGGCCTTCGCCGAGCATCAAGGTCGGACGGTCGGCGGGGATTTCGGCGAACCACGCCGGGTCGGTGACCGACGCCGCCACCACGTGGTTGTGGTCTCGCTCGGGAAGTAGTTGCCGGCGCAGGTCGGCGACGTCCGGATAGTCGATGTCGTACCAGTCGACTCCGTCGCCCGGCTGCAGCCGGAAGTATCGGGCGTCGAGCCCACAGCCCACGTGCAACACCACGGCATTGGGGTTGGTCGCCAGGAACCGGCGGGCCCAGTGGTCGAAATGCGCCGAGCGGGTGGTCACCGAGGGCGACCGAGCCGCGGTGATGGTGGTCTTGCTCCAGTCGTAGTCGATGCGTTCGACCACTTCCTTGGCGTAGCGATCCCCCAGGATGGGTTCGGGCAGATCGGCGTCCAGCGCCTTGGCGTACAGCGTCGCCAGCATGGTCTGCGGCGCGCCGCTCAGGTCCACCCGTGCCTTGTCATCGGTCATGCCAATCCACGCTAGCGCGGTCGCGGAAAAGCCGCGCGGAGCTGAACGCCGGTCGGCGTGGTGTTCAGTCCTTCGGCGTTATCCACTGACGTTCAACGGCTTTGACCAGTGCGGTCAGCGTGGCGTTCACCGGAACCTGTTCCCCCACCTGCGCGGCCGTGCGCACCACAGCACCGTTGATGACGTCGATCTCGCTGACTCGGTGGGCCAGGTGATCCAGCAGCGCAGACGGTTTGGCGTTCGGCATCTGCGCGCCGAAGGCCCGGACATGCGCCACCGGATCTGCCACGTCGATGCCGATTCCGGCGGCGCGGGCCACCGTCCAGGCTTCGGTCGCGGTGGCGCGGCTGACCGGTCCCATCTCCGTGTCGTCCATGACCTGACCCACCGTCATCCCGGTCAGCGCGCACGGCGCGCTGTAGGCGGCGTTGCAGATCAGCTTCTCCCACTGCATGGCGGCGATGTCGGCGACCGCGGCCGCGTCGAATCCCGCCTCCGACCACACCCGAGCGATCTGATCGACAGTCGAAAACGGCAGCGCCGCATAGCCGCCGAACCGGACGGCACGCATCGCGTTGTGGTGCACATGTCCCGGCGCGGGACGCGAGGCTCCGAAGCCGCTGGCGATGCCCACCGCCACCCGGGCCGCGCCGACGATGTCGGCGACGGTGTCGGCCGACCCGAGTCCGTTCTGGATGGTCAACACCGGCGTGTCCTCGCCGAGCAGCGGCAGTGCCTGGTTGGCCCCGGCGGCGACGTCGGCGGCCTTGACCGCCAGCACCACCAGATCCATCGGCTCGGCCGGCGCGGTGGTGGCCGCGCGCATCGGAACCACCTGGTCAGGCTGCGGTCCGCTGATTCGCAGGCCGCCCGCGGCGATGGCGTCGACATGCGCGCTTGACCGGTCCACGGCCAGTACGTCGTTGCCGGCCGCCGCCAGCTTGGCGGCATAGATCGATCCCATGGCGCCGCATCCGATGACCGCGATCTTCATCTGCTCATCCCACCAGGTCGGCGATCACGGCGGCCAGGTCGGGCTTCTCCTCCAGCCCGAAGCCCGGGGCGTCGGTCGGCGCGATGGTGCCCTCGGCCAGCACGCAACCCGGCGCGTAGCCACCGAACGGTGCGAACACCCCCGGGTAGGACTCGCAGCCACCCAGTCCCAGCGCGACCGCGATGTGCAGGTTGATCAGGTGCCCGCCGTGCGGGAAGGCGAAGCGGCGGTCGAAGCCGTGCGCCTCGAGGACCTCGATCATCCGGGCGTATTCGGTCAACCCGTAGCTGAGCCCGGCGTCCATCTGGAAGATGTCGATGCCCGGCCGCATCCCGGCGTAACGAACCAGGTTGGTCGCGTCCCGCACCGAGAACAGGTTCTCTCCGGTGGCGACGGCACCGTCGTAGGCCGCAATGACCGCGGCGTTCAACGCAAAGTCGAGCGGATCACCGGGCTCTTCGTACCAGCGCAGGCCATACGGGTTCAGCGCTTTCGCCCACTGCACCGCGTCGGCCTCGTCGAACCGGCCGTTGGCGTCGACCGCGACCCGGGCACCGCTGCCGACGATGTCGATCACGGCCTCGATGCGCGCCAGGTCCTCGCTGGTCGACGCGCCGCCGATCTTCATCTTGACCGCGTCGTAGCCCATGTCGAGATAGCCGCGGATCTCGGTGCGCAGCCGGTCCAGGCCGGCCGCGGTGTCGTCGCCCGGGTAGTAGTAACCGCCGGCGGCATACACCGGGACAGCCGTGCTGACGGTGGCGCGGCCGAAATACCCGGCGATGGTGCGGTAGGCAGGCTCGTCGGCGAGTTTGGCATTGAGGTCCCAGCACGCCAGCTCCAGCGCGGCCGCCGCACCCGCCCGGTCGCCATGCCCGCCGGGCTTCTCGTCGGTCAGCGCACAACCCAGCACCCGCGCGGGGTCGATCCGGCCGGCGTCGTCCAGCAGCACCTCGGGGTTCGCGCGCAGCACGCGCGGGATCATCCGGTCGGCGAGAATGCCACTCTGCGCGAACCGGCCGATCGAGTTGAACGCCACCCCGGTCACCGGCTTCCCGTCACGGATCTGGTCGCTAACCACCGCGACCAGCGACACCGTGTGCCGGGAGAAATCCACCAAGGCATTGGCGACCTCGCCGCGCAGCCGCACCGGTGTCTCGATGATCTGGGTGATGCGCATGCGGTGTCAGTCCTCCTGGTGCGTCAATCCGCTCGCCGCAGGATGGCTTCGGCGTGCCGCAGCACCGGGGAGTCGACCATCTGTCCTTCGAACGCGAACACCCCGCGCTCGGTGTGCGCTGCGGCGAGCACCCTGCGCGCCCAGTCGACCCGTTCGGGGGCGGGCCGATAGGCATCGCGGACCACCGCGATCTGGCTCGGGTGGATGCACACCGTAGCAGCGAATCCGACCGCGGCGCCATCGAGCGCTTCGGCTTTGAGCCCGTCGAGATCGCCGATGTTGAGGTAGACGGCGTCCAATGCGGCCCGGCCGAACGTCGATGCCGCCAACAGGACACTCGAGCGCACGTGGCGGGCCACGTCGCGGTACCGCCCGTCGGCGTGACGGCTCGAGCCGCCGCCCATCGCGGCGACCAGATCTTCGGCGCCCCACATCATTGCGACGCAGTCCTGCGCGGCGGCGATCTCGGCGCAGAACACCGCACCGCGCGGGGTTTCGATCAGGGCCACCACCTGCCGCGGAGCCAGCGCGGCGACCTGGGCGGCGGATTCGGTCTTGGCCAGCATCAGCGTGGTGTAGGCGGTGTCGGCCAGTGCCTCCAAGTCGCGGGCCTGATCTTCGGTGCCGGCCGGGTTCACCCGCACCACGGTCCGTTCCGGGTCAAGGGGGTTGCGCCGCAATGCTTCCCGGGCGGCCGGCCGGTCCGCGGCCGCTACCCCGTCTTCCAGATCGAGGATCACCACGTCGGCGACCGCGGCCGCTTTGCCGTATCGCTCCGGGCGATCCGCCGGGCAGAACAGCCAGGCCGGACCGGCGCTCACTGTTGGTCCTCGGTCGGCCGTTTGCGCACCAGCGTGGTGCGTACCGCGCGGGCGACGATGTCGCCGTTCTGGTTACGTCCGACATGCTCCAACGTCACGATGCCCTCGCCGGGGCGGCTCTTGGACTCCCGCTTGTCGGTGCAGACGGTTTCGGCGTACAGGGTGTCGCCGTGGAACACCGGCTTGGGGAACGACACCTCCGAGAAGCCCAGGTTGGCCACGATGGTGCCCAGCGTCAGCTGCGCTACCGACAGGCCGACCAGCGTGGAGAGAGTGAACATCGAATTCACCAGGCGCTCACCGCGGAAGCCGGGCTGTTGGGCCGCCCAGGCGGCATCCAGGTGCAGCGACTGGGTGTTCATGGTCAGCGTGGTGAACAGCACGTTGTCGGCTTCGGTGATGGTGCGCCCGGGCCGGTGCAGGTAGATGGTGCCGATCTCGTATTCCTCGAACCACAGTCCGCGCTGCTCGACCGTCTTGCTCACGCCGCTTCCCTTCCGCTCCTTCTCCCGCCGAGTGTGAATCCTGCGACACGACACGCCGACGCGGCGTCGCAGGACTCACACTCGGCAGAGGACGTCCCCATCACAGCCCCAGCGATCGTGCGATGAGCATCAGCTGCACCTCGGTGGTGCCCTCGCCGATCTCGAGGATCTTGCTGTCCCGGTAATGCCGGGCCACCGGGTATTCGTTGATGAAGCCGTAGCCGCCGTGGATCTGGGTGGCGTCCCGGGCGTTGTCCATCGCCGCTTCCGAGGAGATCATCTTGGCGATCGCCGCCTCCTTCTTGAACGGCTTGCCCGCCAACATCTTCGCGGCGGCGTCGTAGTAGGCGGTACGGGCGACGTGAGCGCGGGCCTCCATCCGGGCGATCTTGAAGCTGATCGCCTGATAGGAGCCGATCGTCTGGCCGAACGCCTCGCGCTCGCCGGCGTACTTGACGCTCTCGTCGACGCAGCCCTGCGCCACCCCGGTGGCGACCGCGGCGATCGCGATGCGGCCCTCGTCCAGGATCGACAGGAAGTTGGCGTAGCCCCGGCCCTCTTCGCCGAGCAGGTTGGCTTGAGGAACGCGGGCGTCGGCGAAGGTGAGCGGGTGGGTGTCCGAGGCGTTCCAGCCGACCTTGTTGTAGGCCGGCTCCACGGTGAATCCCGCTGTGCCGGAAGGCACGATGATGGTGGAGATCTCCTTCTTGCCGTCGGGCCGGGTTCCGGTGACGGCGGTGACCGTCACCAGCGAGGTGATGTCGGTGCCGGAGTTGGTGATGAACTGCTTGGTGCCGTTGATCACCCACTCGTCGCCGTCGCGGCGGGCGGTGGTCCGGGTGCCGCCGGCGTCGGATCCGGCGCCCGGCTCGGTCAGGCCGAAGCCCGCCAGCGCGCGACCGGTCACCAGATCCGGCAGCCAGGTCTGCTTCTGTTCTTCGGAGCCGAACCGGTAGATCGGCATCGCCCCCAGGCCCACCCCGGCTTCCAGGGTCATCGCCACCGACTGGTCGACCTTGCCGAGTTCCTCCAGGGCGAGCGCCAGGGCGAAGTAGTCGCCGCCCATGCCGCCGTACTCCTCGGGGAACGGCAGGCCGAACAGCCCCATCTCCCCCATCTTCGCGATCACTTCGTAGGGGAAGCTGTGCTCTTCGTCGTGCTTGGCCGCCACCGGAGCGACGACGGTGCGGGCGAACTCGGCGACGGTGTCGCGCAGGTCCAGGTAGTGGCTCGGCAGGGTTCCTGCCTCGATGGTGGTCATGATTTCGCTTCCTCGGTCTCGTCCTCCGGGATCAGCCGCGCCAGCACCTGATCCACCTTCACTTGTTCGCCCACCGCCACCAACACCTGCACCCG
This sequence comes from Mycolicibacter heraklionensis, assembly GCF_019645815.1. Taxonomy (NCBI): domain Bacteria; kingdom Bacillati; phylum Actinomycetota; class Actinomycetes; order Mycobacteriales; family Mycobacteriaceae; genus Mycobacterium; species Mycobacterium heraklionense. The sequence continues at coordinate 1,628,334 of NZ_CP080997.1, read as the reverse complement.
GCCGGAAATCGGGGCGGTCAGGGTGTGCTCCATCTTCATCGCCTCGACCACGACCACCGGATCACCTTCGCCGACAGTCGATTCCGATGCGGCACTGACGGCGATCACGGTGCCCGGCATCGGGCTGGCGATCTCTGCGCTGCGGGTTACGCCGCCGCGGTGCACGCGCACCACTTCGGCCTCCCGCAGCTGCCAGCTTCCGCGTTCGTCGCAGATCCACAGTTGACCGTCGTCCTCGGCGAACAGGTAGCGGCGTTGCCGCCCGGCCACCGTAGCGATCAGCTGGTCGCCTTCGACATGGGCGTTGGCGCTCTGGATCTCGCCGTCACCGATCTGTACCTGCGCGGCATCGGGCAGCCCCCACACCGACACCGTCTCGGTGCGCAGCGGGGTGTGCATCTCGGTGCGCACCGGCGCCGCCGCCCCGATCCGCCATCCGCTCGGGGCCGCCCACAGATCACTGCGCCCGCGCTCGGCGAGCGCCCACTGGCGGTAGAGGCCACCGGCGGCCAACACATCGTCGGGCGCGGGCACCGGTGCGAAATCGCCCGACCGCGCATCCAGCAGTTCGGTGTCCAAGTCACCGGCGACCACCCGCGCATCGGCCAGCAGGAACCGCAGGAACTCGACGTTGGTCTGCACCCCGAACACCGCCGTGCCGGCCAGCGCCGCGTCGAGGCGCGCCAGTGCCTGCGTCCGGTCGGCGCCGTGCGCGATCACCTTGGACAGCATCGGGTCGTAGTCGCTGCCGACGACGGTGCCGTCCTGCAACGACGAGTCCACCCGCACCCCGGGTCCAGCAGGCTCGTGCACCGCCAGCACCCGCCCACCAGTGGGCAGGAAACCGCGGGCCGGGTCTTCGGCATACACCCGGGCTTCCACGGCGTGCCCGGTGAAGGTGATGTCGTCCTGAGTGAAGGACAGCTTCTCCCCGGCGGCCACCCGCAGCTGCCACTCCACCAGGTCCAGGCCGGTGATCGCTTCGGTGACCGGGTGTTCCACCTGCAGCCGGGTGTTCATCTCCATGAAGAAGAACTCATCCGGGCGATCCGCGGAGACGATGAATTCCACGGTGCCGGCGCCGACGTAGTCCACGCTGCGGGCGGTGTTGCAGGCCGCCGCCCCGATGCGGTCCCGGGTGGCGGCGTCCAGCAGCGGCGACGGCGCCTCCTCGATCACCTTCTGGTGGCGTCGCTGCAGGCTGCATTCGCGTTCGCCGAGGTGCACCACATTGCCCTGGGTGTCGGCGAGCACCTGCACCTCGATGTGGCGCGGCCGCAGCACGAATCGCTCCAAGAACAAGGTGTCGTCACCGAACGCCGAGGCCGCCTCACGCCGTGCGGTGGCCAGCGCCGCGCGCAGCTGCGCAGGCTCTTCCACCAGGTGCATACCCTTGCCACCACCGCCGGCCGAAGGCTTGATCAGCACCGGGTAACCGATCTCGCCGGCCGCAGTCACCAACTCGTCATCGGACAGGCCGGGTTTGGCGATACCCGGAACCACCGGCACCTCAAACGCAGTGACGGTGTTCTTCGCTGAGATCTTGTCGCCCATCACCTCGATAGCCCGGGCCGGCGGCCCGATGAACACCACTCCGGCCCGCTCGCAGGCGGCCGCGAATCCGGCGTTCTCGGAAAGGAATCCGTAGCCGGGATGAATGGCCTGGGCGCCGGTGGCCGCGGCGGCCTCGAGCACCTTGGGTATCGACAGGTAGCTCTCCAGCACCGGCGCGGGCCCCAGGCGCACCGCGGTGTCGGCTTCGCGCACATGGCGCGCTCCGGCGTCGGCGTCGCTGTAGACGGCTACGGATCGGATGCCCATCCGGCGCAGGGTGCGGATCACCCGCACCGCGATCTCACCGCGGTTGGCTATCAAGACGGTGTCAAACATCTCCGCTCACATCCGGAATACGCCGTAGGAGACCGGGTTCAAAGGCGCGTTCGAGCAGACCGAAAGCGCCAGGCCCAGCACTGTTCTGGTGTCGGCCGGGTCGATGATCCCGTCGTCCCACAACCGCGCGGTCGAGTAGTAGGGGTTGCCCTGCGCCTCGTATTGCTCGCGGATCGGGGCCTTGAAGGCCTCCTCGTCGGACGCCGACCACGGCTTGCCGGCCGCGTCGAGTTGATCGCCGCGCACGGTGGCCAGCACCGACGCCGCCTGCTCGCCACCCATCACCGAGATCCGGGCATTGGGCCACATCCACAGGAACCGCGGCGAATACGCCCGACCACACATGGAGTAGTTGCCCGCCCCGTAGGAGCCGCCGATCACGACCGTCAGCTTGGGCACCCGCGCGCAGGCCACCGCGGTGACCATCTTGGCTCCGTGCTTGGCGATGCCGCCGGCCTCGTAGTCGCGGCCGACCATGAAGCCAGCGATGTTCTGCAGGAACACCAGTGGGATCGAGCGCTTGTCGCACAGTTCGATGAAGTGCGCCCCCTTGAGCGCGGATTCACCGAACAGCACACCGTTGTTGGCGATGATCCCGACCGGGTGGCCATGGATGCGCGCGAACGCGGTCACCAGGGTTTTGCCGTACTCGGCCTTGAACTCGCTGTACTCGCTGTTGTCGACCAGCCGGACGATCACCTGCCGCACGTCATAGGGCACCCGCGGGTCCGGCGGAACTACGTCGTAGAGCTCGGCCGGATCGTGGCGGGGTTCCACGGAGTCGCTGATCTCCCAGGGGCTTTCGGGGCGCGGCCCGAAGGTCGCCGCGATCTCGCGCACGATGCGCAGCGCGTGCTCGTCGTCGTCGGCCAAATAGTCGGTGACCCCGGAGACCTTGGAGTGCAGGTCGCCGCCGCCGAGTTCTTCGGCGGTCACCACCTCGCCGGTGGCGGCCTTCACCAGCGGTGGTCCGCCGAGGAAGATGGTGCCCTGCTCCCGGACGATGACGGCCTCGTCGCTCATCGCCGGAACGTAGGCGCCGCCCGCGGTGCACGAACCCAGCACCGCCGCGATCTGTGGGATGCCCTGAGCGCTCATGGTGGCCTGGTTGTAGAAGATCCGACCGAAGTGCTCACGGTCGGGGAAGACTTCGTCCTGGCGGGGCAGGAACGCTCCCCCGGAGTCCACCAGGTACAGGCACGGCAGCCGGTTGCCCAGCGCCACCTCCTGGGCACGCAGGTGCTTTTTGACCGTGATCGGGTAGTAGGTGCCGCCTTTGACAGTGGCGTCATTGGCGACGACCACGCATTCGCGCCCCGCGACCCGACCGATGCCGGTGATGATCCCCGCCCCGGGACACTCGTCGTCGTACATCCCGTCGGCGGCCAGTGGGGCCAGTTCCAGGAACGGGCTGCCGGGGTCCAGCAGCCGGTCAACCCGGTCGCGCGGCAACAGTTTTCCGCGAGCCACGTGGCGCTGCCGGGACTGCTCGTTGCCGCCGAGGGCGGCCGCCGCCAGCTTGGTGTTGAGTTCGGCGACCAGGCGACGGTGCTCGTCAGCGAATGCCGGTGCGGTCATGACAGTGCCGAAAGATCCAGCGGAGCATCGGTTTTTGCGACGACTTCGTCGACGGAGACGCCCGGGGCGGTCTCGACCAGCTGCAAGCCCGCCTCGGTGACGTCGATGACGGCCAGGTCGGTGATGATCCGGTTGACGCAGCGGGCCCCGGTCAGCGGCAGCGTGCACTGCTCGACGATCTTGGCGCTGCCGTCTTTGGCGGCGTGCTCCATCATCACGATCACCCGGCGCGCGCCGTGCACCAGGTCCATCGCCCCGCCCATGCCTTTGATCATCTTGCCGGGGATCATCCAGTTGGCCAGGTCCCCGGCGGCCGAAACCTGCATGGCGCCAAGGACCGCCACGTCGAGGTGCCCGCCGCGGACGACTCCGAACGAGGCCGACGACGAGAAGAACGACGCTCCGGGCAGGACCGTCACCGTTTCCTTGCCGGCGTTGATCAGGTCGGCGTCGAGGTCTTCACGCAGCGGGTAAGGGCCGACCCCGAGGATTCCGTTCTCCGAGTGCAGCACCACGCTGACGCCGTCGGGAATGTGGTTGGGAATCAAGGTGGGCAGTCCGATGCCGAGGTTGACATACTGCCCGTCGCGCAGCTCGGAGGCCACTCGCGCGGCCAGCTCGTCTCTGGTGAGTGTCATGACTCGCGCACCGTCTCCCGCTCGATTCGCTTGATCGGATTGGGCACATGCACCACGCGGTGCACGAAAACTCCCTGGGTGTGCACCTCGGCGGGGCAGATCTCGCCGGGCTCCACCAGATGCTCGACCTCGGCGATGGTGATCCGGCCCGCCGCAGCGCAGTCCGGGTTGAAGTTGGCGGCGGCCTCGCGGTAGACGAGATTGCCGTGCCGGTCGCCCTTCCAGGCGTGCACCAGCGCGAAGTCGGTGCGGATCGCCCGCTCCAGAACATAGGTGCGCCCGTCGAACTCCCGGGTCTCCTTCGGCGGCGAGGCCACCGCCACCCCGCCGGCCCCGTCATAGCGCCACGGCAGGCCGCCGTCGGCGACCTGGGTGCCCACGCCGGTGGGCGTGTAGAACGCCGGGATTCCGGCGCCGCCGGCACGCAGCCGCTCGGCGAGGGTCCCCTGCGGGGTCAGCTCCACTTCGAGCTCGCCGGAGAGGAACTGCCGGGCGAACTCCTTGTTCTCGCCCACATAGGAGCTGACGGTGCGGCGGATGCGCTTGTGCTCCAACAGCACTCCCAGGCCGACGCCGTCGACGCCGCAGTTGTTCGACACCGTCTCCAGATCGGTGACCCCGAGCTGGAGCAGGGCGTCGATCAACGCCTCCGGAATGCCGCAGAGTCCGAACCCGCCAACCGCCAGTGACGCGCCGTCGGTCACGTCGGCCACGGCCTCTGCCGCCGTCGCCACGACCTTGTCTATCGCCACGCGCGCCTCCTCATTTCAGTTAATGTTCATTAACTGATGCCAGAGAATACCATTCTCAGGCAGCCATGTCAGCCGCCGCCCAAATGCTCGATTGCCTGCTGGCGCATCTCGTCCTTGCGGACCTTGCCGGTGACCGTCATCGGAAACTCGGTCACGACCCGGACGTACCGCGGCACCTTGAAGTGCGCCAGGCGCCCGGTGCAGAACTCCCGCAGCCGCTCGGCGGTCAGTGGTGGCGCCCCGTCGCGCATCATCACCACCGCCATCAGCTCCTCGCCGTAGGTGTCGTCGGGCACGCCGATGACCTGGGCGTCGCGGATGTCGGGATGGGTGTGGAGGAATTCCTCGATCTCGCGCGGGTAGATGTTCTCCCCGCCGCGGATCACCATGTCCTTGATCCGCCCGGTGATGCGCACATAGCCGTCGCCGTCCATGACGGCCAGGTCGCCGGTGTGCATCCAGCCGCCCGCATCGATGGCCGCCGCGGTCTTGTCCGGGTCGTTCCAGTAACCGGTCATCACCGAATAGCCGCGGGTGCACAGCTCGCCGACCCGCCCGCGCGGCACCGTCGCGCGGGTGTCCGGGTCGGTCAGCTTGATCTCGAGATGCGGGCCGACCTGCCCGACGGTCTCGACTCGCTGCGCCAGCGAGTCATCGGCGCGGGTTTGGGTCGACACCGGGGAGGTCTCGGTCATGCCGTAGCAGATCGCGACCCCGGCCATGTGCATGTCGTCGATGACCCGTCGCATCACCTGGGCCGGGCACGGCGATCCCGCCATGATCCCGGTGCGCAGGCTGGTGAGGTCATACTGCCCGAAGTCGGGCTGGCCGAGCTCGGCGATGAACATGGTCGGCACCCCGTAGAGGCTGGTGCACGCCTCATCCTGCACGGCCCGCAGCGTGGCCGCCGGATCGAAGCCGGGCCCCGGCAAGACGATGGCCGCGCCGTGACTGGTCGCCGCCAGGCTCCCCATCACCAGACCGAAGCAGTGATAAAGCGGCACGGGAAGGCAGATCCGATCCGCTTCGGTGTAGCCGAGCAGTTCACCGACCAGGTAGCCGTTGTTGAGGATGTTGCGATGGCTTAGCGTCGCGCCCTTGGGGTAACCCGTTGTGCCCGAGGTGTATTGGATATTGATGGGGTCGTGGGCTTGTAGTGTCGCCGCCACCTGCGTCAGTGTTGTCGCATCGATCGGCGTACCTGCCAGCTCCTGCCACCGAGCAGAGCCGATGAACACCGCCTCGCGCAGATCCGGGCATTCGGGGGCCACCTCCCGCAGCATGCCGACGTAGTCGGACGTCTTGAAACGCGATGCTGAGATGACCATCGCGACCCCGGATTGCTTGAGCGCATAGGCCAATTCGTGGGTGCGGTACGCGGGGTTGACGTTGACCAGGATTGCGCCGATCTCGGCGGTGGCGTACTGGGTCAAAACCCATTCGGCGCAGTTGGGCGCCCAAATGCCCACCCGGTCCCCCGTGCTGATACCGGCTTTCAGCAGGCCGGTGGCCAGACGCCGCACATCGGCGGAGAGTTCGGCGTAGGTCCAGCGCCGGCCCGACGGAACGTCAACCAACGCATCGCGATCGGGGAACGCACTCGCGGTGGCCGCGAGGTTGGCGCCGATCGTCGTCTCCAACAGGGCGGGGTGGGACCCGCCGCGGGCGTAGGACAAGTCGTCCTGTGCCGCGGGTACCGCAGTTGCCATCGGCCCCTCCACCGGTGCCGCCCGAAGTCGGATGTGTTCCGAGGCGACGGGTGTTACGTTAGTGGCCATTAACTGAGATGTCCACGACGGAGCGGAGGCGTGATGGCTTCTTCCATTCCGAAGTCCATCTCGGCCGACTCGGCGGGCAACGACGAGCCGGCCAACCGGCGCAGCCGGCTGAAGTCCGACCGGCGTAGCCAGTTGCTCACGGCCGCCGAACGCCTCTTCGCCCAGGGCGGCTACCCGGCCGTGCGGCTGGAGGACATCGGCGCGGCCGCCGGCGTAAGCGGCCCGGCCATCTACCGACACTTCGCGGGCAAGGAAGCACTGCTGGTGGAGTTGCTGGTCGGTATCAGCACCCGGCTGCTCGCGGGGGCGCGCGCCGTCGAAGCCAGCGGACGCAGCCCGCAGGAAGTGCTGGACGGCCTGGTCGATTTTCATCTCGATTTCGCCCTCGGCGAGCCGGACCTGATTCGGATCCAGGACCGTGACCTGGCGCATCTGCCGGCCGCCGCGCAGCGCCAAGTGCGCAGCGCCCAGCGTCAGTACGTGGAGGTGTGGGTGAGCGTGTTGTGTGCGCTGCGTCCCGGGCTGGCCGAGGCCGATGCGCGGCTGATGGCCCATGCGGCGTTCGGCTTGTTGAACTCGACCCCGCACAGCGTGAAGCCCTCCGGAGCCAAATCGGCCGGGCCGGAACGCTCGCGAGCGGTGTTGCGGGCGATGACGATCAGCGCGCTGGGCGCCGTCGGAATTTAGTCGGGCGCGCCCGACGTCCCGGCCGCGAGCGCTCGGCGCAGGTACCCTGCAAGCCATGAGGTGGGCATGACCGATCCGTACCGACCGGATGGTTCCAATCAGCAGTGGCAGCGCGGTGGAGCGTCCGAACCGCCGACCTACGGCTTTCCGCCATACGTCGACCCGGCGTACGCCGGGCAGCTCCCGACGTACCCGCCCGGCTATCCGCCGCAGGCTCCCCACCCGACCGAGCAGTTGCCGCGGCAACACTGGGAGCCGCCCCAGCCCCCGCCAGGTGGACCGGTAGGCGGCGGCGAGGGCGGACCGCCGGAGCCCCCGAGATTCCCCAACTGGCTGTTTCTGGTGGCCGGTGCCGCAGTGCTGCTGGTGGTCGGCATGGTGATCGCCCTGGTGATCGCCAATGGCTCGCAGCGCAATTCGGCCACCGTGACGCCGGTGACCCCGCTGCCGACAGCGCCAAGCACCCCGGTTCCCAAGCGCGTCCCCACCACCACTCCGCCACCGTCACGGACTCCCGCGCCCAGCACCACGACGACCGCACCGCCACCGACGACCTCGACCACCGCCGGTGTCCCCGAGACGATCGTCTACAGCGTCAGCGGGACCGGCAGGGCGCTCAGCATCGCCTATATCGATACCGGCGGAATATTGCAGACCGAGTTCAATGTGGCTCTGCCGTGGAGCAAGCAGGTGACACTGACGCCGCCGGCGACGACGGCCGCGGCGGTCACGGTGGTCAATTTCGGCGAGCAGATCACCTGCTCGGTATCGGTGGACGGCACCCGGGTCCGTCAGCGCACCGGTTCGATCCTCACGGTGTGCGCGGCGGCCGGCTGACGCGCACCGGCAGGACCGCGAGCAGACCGAGCAACAACACCGTGCACAGCCCGCCCATGCCCGCCCGGTCGGTGCCGAAGACGTCGACGAAGACCGAGAACAGCCACGGCGCCAGGAACGACACCGCCCGACCGGTCATCGTGTAGAGGCCGAACGCCACCCCTTCGAACCCATCCCGACCGTCCTGCGCCATCCGCAGCAGCAGGGTGCGCGCCGCGGATTGGGTCGGCCCGATGAACAGACACAGCACCAGCCCACAGGCCCAGAACGCCCGGGGTCCGGACAGCGTCATCAGCGTGGTGCCGGCGGCGATCATCGCGACCAGTGACCCGACGATGACGGTTTTGGATCCGATCCGGTCGTCGAGCAGGCCACCGGTGATAGCGCCCACCGCGGCGACCACGCTGGCGGCCACCCCGAAGATCAGGACGTCGCCGGCCGAGATGCCATAGACGTTGACGCCGAGCACCGCACCGAACGCGAACACCCCGGCCAGCCCGTCGCGGAAGATCGCGCTGGCCACCAGGTAGAAGACCAGGTTGCGGTCGCGGTGCCATTCCGCGGTGATGTCGCGCCACAGCTGGCGGTAACCGCCGAAGAACCCGAGCCGCAGCGGAGGCTCCTCGCCCTCGCCGGCCAGGCGGTGCGCGGTGAGCAGCAACGGCAAGGCGAACACCGTCAGCCAGGCCGCGGCCAGCAGCATCGCCACCCGAATGTTGTGGCCGCCCTCGGTGGACAAGCCGAGCAGGCCGCGGGTGGGACCGCTGCCGGCGATGCAGCCCACATAGACGAGCAGCAACAACACCACGCTGCCGGCATAGCCCGCCGCCCAGCCGAAGCCGGAGATCCGCCCGGAGTTCTGCGGCGTCGACAGCTGCCGCAGCATGGCGTTGTAGGGCACGCCGGCCAGGTCGCCGCACGCGGCGACCAGCGCCAGCAGCAGCAGTCCCGGAGCCAGGTAGGCGGGTTCGTCACGGATCAGGCTCATCGAGGCGGTCAGCACCGCTGCGGTACCGGTCAGCACCGCCAGCGTCACGCGACGACGGTGCGGGGCGGCCACCCAGACCCCGATCACCGGCGCTATCGCGGCCACGGTCAGCCCGGAAATGGCCAGGGTGCGGCCCAGCCAGCTGGCCGGGGACACCTGTCCGGGCAGGTCGCGGCCGACACTGCTGGTCAGATACACCGAGTACACGAACGTCACCACGATGGCGCTGACACCGGCCGCGCCGGTGTCCCACAGGGCCCACGCCACGATCCGGGATCGCCCCGGCTTGTCCGCCGTTGCAAGTGAGTGATCATTAGTGGTCACGCGACTTGCACCCCGTCTCGGGGATGTTCGGCAACCGTGTGACTGCCTCCCTTCCGCGTTTCACGGCCACCTGCCCGGCCAGGCTGGGTCTTACGGTCGGCTCCACGCTTGACGGCGGCCCCAACTGGGCCGACGACACTATTGCCCATAGCGGGCTCCTCGTAGCGTGCGAGGGTGATCGCGGCGTTGTCGTCGCGGTGGTGCGATGTCGAGCAGTCATCGCATCGCCACTGTTCGCCCCAGCCGATATCTTGCACATGCCCGCAGGCGTGGCAGGTTTTCGACGAGGGGAACCAACAGTCGGCGACCACCAGTGACGATCCGTACCAGCCCGTCTTGTAGGACAGGTGCCGGCGCGGGGTGCCCAGAGCCGCATCGGAGAGCGCGCGCCGGCGGGCGCGCGCCCCTGACAGGCCCTTTTGCCGCAGCATCCCGGCAGCGTCCAAGCCTTCGACAACGATGCGGCCGTGGGTTTTGGCCAATCGCGTGGTCAGGACGTGCAGGTGATGGGTACGGACATCGTTGACCCGGCGGTGCAGCCGGGACATCTCGGTGGTGCGCTCACGATAGCGCCGTGAGCCTTTCCTGCAGCGCGACCGAGCCCGGCTGACCCGCCGCAGCTGCGTGAGGGCGGCATCGAGCGGGCGCGGGTTGGCAACTCGCTCGATGACCTCACCGGTGTCGTTGGCCACGGTCGCCAGTCGACGCACCCCCACATCGACACCGACCCGCGAACCCGGGAATGCCACGTTGGGCCGCTGGGGGCGCTGCATCAGCACGCGCACACTCGCATCCATTCGGGTACCGTTGCGGCGAACCGAGATCGCCAACACCCGCGCTCGGTCTTTCGCGATGAGCCGTTGCAGCCGGCGGGTGTTCTCATGGGTGCGTACACAGCCGATCACCGGAAGTGTGAGGTGGCGGCGGTCGGGCTCCACCCGCATCGCCCCGGTCGTGAACGACACGCGGTCGCAGTCACGGCCTTTGCGCTTGAATCGCGGAAAACCAACTCTCCGGCCAGCCCGGGCGCCGGCACGAGAGGTCTGCCAATTCCAGTAGGCATCCACCGCGCCGGCAATCCCGTCGGCGTAGGCCTCCTTCGAGCACTCCGCCCACCACACCGCACCGGTCTCGGCATTGACACACACATCGTTCTTGACCTGGTTCCACCGCTTTCGCAGCACCGGCAGCGAAGGCTTCGCCGTCTCGATGCCAGTCTCACGCCACGCCTGAATATCGGCCTTCAAGGTGGCCACAGCCCAGTTGTATGCCTTACGACGAGCGCCGAAATGTCGTGCCAGCGCACGAGCTTGGGCTTCGGTCGGGTCCAACGTGAACCGGAACGCCTGCGCCGACCAACCCTCGGGAATATCGAAGCGCGCCATCAGGCCGCCTCGCCATCGCCGGCAGCGGCAATCGCACGTTTGGCTCGGTTAGCCGCAGCCCGCTTCCCGTAAAGCCGGACGCCCATCCTGGCGAGAATTTCAGTCATATCGCGTACTAATCGTCGTCTACCTCAGCGGCATCAACCACGAGCAACTCGCGGCCCTGGGCAGCGAGTGCGGCTTCGACATACTCAGAGCCGAAACGGCAGAACCTATCCCGGTGCTCCACCACGATCTGACTAACAGTCGGGTCGCGCAGCAAGGCCAGGAACTTACGGCGGCGCCCGTTCAATGCCAAACCGACCTCAGTCACCACCTTGTCGACCGGAATCTGTTCAGCAGTGGCCCACGCGGTCACCCGAGCCACCTGCCGATCCAGATCGGTCTTCTGATCCGCCGACAAGACCCGCGCATACACCGCCGTCCGCCGATTCTGGACTGGCTCAGCGGCTACATCGTTCATCAGGATCAGCCGCCCCACCCGTTGCGCCGCAACAGGCAACTGGCCCGGGTGAAACCAGCGATACGCGGTCACCCGCGCAACACCGTTGCGCTCAGCCCACGCCGTCAGATTCATGCCTCTGTTCTTACAGCACACCGCCGACAACTACTGACCACTCAGCCCGCAACCCCGGCTCGTCCATGAGTGGCACTCTACGATTGCCCCATGCCAATTCCTGCTCCCAGCCCAGATGCCCGCGCCGTCGTCACCGGAGCGTCCCAGGGGATCGGTGAGGCGCTGGCCACCGAGCTGGCCGCCCGCGGCCACGCCCTGATCATCACCGCGCGCCGCGAAGATGTGCTCAACGACGTGGCGGCGCGGTTGCGTGACAAGTACGGGGTCGCGGTGGAGGTGCGGGCGGTCGACCTGGCCGATCCACCGGCCCGTGACGCGTTCTGCGCTGAGTTGGCCGAGCGGGAGATCTCCGTGCTGTGCGCCAACGCCGGAACCGCGACGTTCGGGCCGATCTCCGGTCTGGATCCGGTGGCGGAGAAGGCCCAGGTACAGCTGAACGCGGTGGCGGTGCATGACTTGGTCTTGGCCGTGCTGCCGGGTATGTTGGCGCGCCGCGCCGGGGGCATCCTGATCTCCGGTTCGGCGGCGGGAAACTCACCGATCCCCAACAACGCCACCTACGCCGCGACCAAGGCGTTCGCCAACACGTTCAGCGAATCGCTGCGCGGCGAGCTGCTGAAGTCCGGGGTGCACGTGACGTTGCTGGCGCCCGGGCCGGTGCGTGCCGAGATGCCCGATGCCGCCGAGGCCTCGCTGGTCGACAGGCTGATCCCCGACTTTTTGTGGATCTCCACACAACACACCGCGAAGCTGTCGCTGGATGCACTGGCGCGCAACAAGATGCGCGTCGTACCCGGGATCACTTCCAAGGCCATGTCGATGGCCAGTGGCTATGCGCCGCGCGCCATCGTCACGCCGATCGTGGGAGCGGTCTACAAGAAGCTCGGCGGGGGTTAGCGCCGGCGCCGACCGGTGCCGAAGATACTGCGGGTGATCTCGCGGCCGAAAGCGGTTCCGGCGGAACGCATCGCACTCTTGACGGCCGGATTGCCCAACACCTTCTCGAAGAAACCCGGCTCCGGCGGCGGTGGCGGCGGCAGGTCCGGCAGGTCCACATCGCCGGGAAGGTCCGGCAGCGGAGTCAGTTTGGCGTTGAGCCGCTCGTACGCCGAGTCCCGGTCGATGGTCTGGCCGTACTGCACCTGCAACGGACTGGCCTGGGCGGCGGCGCGGATCGCGTCGTTGCCGATGGCGGCCATCAGCGAGCGCGGCGCCCGCAGCCGGGTCCACGCCACCGGGGTGGGTGAGCCTCGCTCGGAAAGCACGGTGACGACGGCCTCGCCGATCCCCAGCGAGGTCAACGCCGATTCCAGGTCGTAGACATCGGTTTTCGGGTAGGTGCGCACCGTCTTGCTGAGCGCCTTCTGGTCATCAGGGGTGAAGGCCCGCAGCGCATGCTGGATGCGCGCACCCAGCTGCGAGAGCACCGCGTTGGGCACGTCGGTGGGCAACTGCGTACAGAAGAACACGCCGACGCCCTTCGAGCGGATCAGCTTGACGGTCTGCTCGACCTGGTCGAGGAAAGCCTTGGAGGCGTCGGTGAACAGCAGGTGCGCCTCGTCGAAGAAGAACACCAGCTTGGGTTTGTCGATGTCACCGACCTCGGGCAGGAAGGTGAACAAGTCGGCCAGCACCCACATCAAGAAGGTGGAGAACAGCACCGGGCGCGCCGCCTGGTCGCCGAGTTCCAGCAGCGAGATGATGCCGCGCCCTTGGGGGTCCAGGCGGATCAGATCCTTGGGGTCCAGTTCCGGCTCCCCGAAGAAGGTGTCGGCGCCTTCGGCCTCCAGGTTGACCAGCGCACGCAGGATCACCCCGGCGGTCGCCGGTGACACCGCCCCCAGCGCTTTCAGTTCCGGTTTGCCTTCGTCACTGGTCAGATAGGTGATGACCGCTCGCAGATCCTTCAGATCCAGCAGCGGCAGCCCCTGCTGGTCAGCCCAGTGGAAGATCAAGCCCAGCGTCGACTCCTGGGTGCCGTTGAGGCCCAGCACCTTCGACAACAGAATCGGGCCGAAGCTGGAGATGGTGGCCCGCACCGGAATACCGATGCCGCCGGTACCCAGCGACAGAAACTCCGTCGGGAACGCCGTCGGCGCCCAGTCGTCGCCGGTCTCGCTGGCGCGCTGGGTGACCTTGTCGCCGGCCTCTCCGGCGCGCGACAGCCCGGACAGGTCGCCCTTGACGTCGGCCATCAGCACCGGGACACCGGCGGCGGACAGCTGCTCGGCAATCACCTGCAATGTCTTGGTCTTGCCGGTGCCGGTGGCGCCGGCCACCAGCCCGTGCCGGTTGATGGTGGCCAGCGGAATGCGGACCTGCGCGGCGGCGTCTGCGGTGCCGTCGATGACTACCGTGCCCAGTTCGAGGGCCTGGCCGTCGGCGGCGTAGCCGGCCGCGATCTGCTGCGCGGCGTTCGCCGCCGAGTCGGGACTCACAGGTCACGACACTACTTGGCCGGTCTGTACCGCTGTGCGGCTATGCCCGCGGCGAACGGCTAACGTTGGCTAACTGTGAGTGCTGCACGAGACGAACTCGTCTGGATCGACTGTGAGATGACCGGCCTGGATCTGGGCTCGGACAAGCTCATCGAGATCGCCGTCCTGGTCACCGACGGTGAGCTGAACATCCTGGGCGACGGTATTGACGTGGTGATCCATGCCGACGACGCGGACCTGGACGCGATGAGCCCGGTGGTGACCGAGATGCACACCCGATCGGGCCTGATCGACGAGGTCAGGGCGTCGACGATCGACCTGGCTACCGCCGAAGCGATGGTGCTCGACTACATCCGCACCCACGTCAAGCAGGCCAAGACGGCGCCGCTGGCGGGCAACTCGATCGGCACCGACCGCGGCTTCCTGGCTCGCGACATGGCCGCCCTCAACGACTACCTGCACTACCGGATGATCGACGTCAGCTCGATCAAGGAGTTGTGCCGTCGCTGGTATCCGCGGATCTACTTCGGCCAGCCGGAGAAGGGCCTGGCGCACCGCGCACTGGCCGACATCCACGAGTCCATCCGGGAATTGAAGTACTACCGGCGCACCGCGTTCGTCGCCCCGCCCGGGCCGTCTACCAGCGACATTGCCGCGATCGCCGGGGAACTGGGGCCGCCGGTGGACGCGCCCGACGATATCGATTCGGTCGCTGAGCGCCCTAGCGGTTAGTATCGACGACGCTGCTTGCTAGTCGGCAGCAATGGTGGCTGTAGTTCAGTTGGTAGAGCACCAGGTTGTGATCCTGGGTGTCGCGGGTTCGAGTCCCGTCAGCCACCCCGCAGGTGGGAGGGCATTTTTGCCCTCCCACCTTCTGCGTTCTTGAAGACGCCAGCGCGAAAGGCGCCTAGGCAGCCTCACCCCGAGTGAATTCCACGATGTCACGCCATCGGTTTCCCGTCGCGGACTTGAGCACAAAGCCCTTGGGTTCGAAAAGAGCACGTAGTTCTGCGACGCCCAGTCGATCGGGGTCAAGGAATATCTCCTGGAAGACCAGCCGCCCACCCGGCTTGATCACTTTCTGCAAAGACTCCGCACATGCCGCTTTGTCCGGAACCTCGCCGATCACGCTAGCCAGAAACGCAAGATCAAAAGTGTTGTCGGGGAAGGGAAGCCCGTCACTGGCGTCGCCCGAGTGAAACTGCACATTGCGGTAGCCGGCAGCCTCAATTTTTCGCCTCACCTTCTCCAGCATCTGCGGTTGGATATCGAAAAGATCGAGGTGGCCGGTCGTCAGCCGGCGGGCGATCTCAATACTGAAGATCCCCGGACCAGGTCCGATCTCCAGCACTCGTTCACCTCCGCCAAGCGCTAGCTGCTCGACCACGCCACCAGGATTGACAAAGCGTCGGTGAAGCGGATTGTCCAGCAGGAAGGCGGCCTGGTGCGGAAAAGGGAAGTCACCAACCCGGCGCACCTGACGTATCACAGCGTCCATCCACGTTGTAGGCATGAAATTAGGCTACCCTAACTTCGGCCTCCGTGGCCTGGGATCAGCCCGAGCCCGATGCGTATCAGGCATCCAGCAGCGCGGGCAGCTCGAATCCCCCGAGCGTATGGTCGGGCGCGAACAGGCTGCTGTCCCCGGTGAGTAGCCCCCACGGGTCGGAGAACTCGGAGGCGCCCGGCAGCGGCGGGTCGGTCGGCGCGATGACTCCCGATCCGGTCAGGTACGCAACGCCCCGAGCCAGCGCAACGCTCGTGTCCACCACCAGACCGCCCACGAAATCGTTGATCTGCTGGGCGAATTGGGCGAGCCCACTGATCAGGAAGATGTCCTGGTCGACGATCGACTGCAGGAGCTTGTCGATCTCGGTGACGACGAGATTGAGCCCGTACGGGATGGAGGTGACCACCGTGCGGACGGCCAGCGCGATCTCGTTTCCGATATTGGGATAGCCGGACATCGCGATCGCGTCGAGGAGGGCCTGCTTGAGGTCGACGGGTGTGACGGTGCTGTTCAGGATGCTCGGGTCGTTGGCCATCGAGACGCCGTCGAAGTCCGACCGCAGCGGAACTCCGAACAGCGACAAGATCGTTGGTGTGATGTCGACGGTGGAGAAGTTCAGGTTCTGGCTGCCGTCGCTCGCGTGCTCGCCGGCCTGATCGAAGATGACGAAAGACGACGTCTCGTTGGGCGACTGGAAGCCGTGGCCCAGGAGTCCCAGCGACTGCTGGTGGCCGTGGTCGGTGGTGATGATGATCGACCAGTCGTCACCGGTGGTCGCCTTGACCTGCTCGACCGCGGCCAAGATCTGCTGGATGTTGGCGCCGACGTTCACGACAGCTTGGGCGTATTCGGGCGACCCGCCACCGAATCCGTGTCCGGCCTCGTCGACCTGCACTTGGTAGGAGAACAGGAAGTTGGAGATGTCGTCCGGGTTGTCCGCGGTCGCCAGGATCTGAGCGATGGTCTGCGCGGTGACCAGCGCGTCGGCGTCGGCCCAGTTGGTTTCGAAGGGGACGAAGATGTTGCTGTCGGCCGGGTAGCCGCCCGCAGCAGCGATGTCGTTGATGTAGTCCCAGTCGGCGATCACCGAAGTGTTGACCTCGGGCTTGTAGTACTCGAGCAGGTTGAACACGGTCGGCCACAGGTTGTACGGCTCGGAGCTGAACAGGTTGTTGGTCACCCCGTGCTTGTCGTCCCATACGCCGGTGAGGATCGTTGACCATGACGGGCCGGAGAAGGTGGTGTGGTTAATCAGGCTTGCGGTTCCGGTAATGCCTTGGTCCATCGCGGTTTTGAAGCCGCTGCCCGCGTTGTAGGCGTACTCCAGGATCTTGTCCAAGTTGGTGCCGTCGGTACCGATCAGCAGCACGTGCTCCGCGGCCAGCATCCAGTCGGCGCGCAGCTCGGACGGCCCCGTCTGCGCCCCTACCACCGCCCCCGTTCCGGCAACCAGGCCGGCGACGGTCGCACCGCACAGAAACCGCTGCACCTTTGTCACGATCGGATTCCCTCGTCGAAGTTTGCGCGAGACTGCCGACGACACTAGCAATCACACAGGCAATGCTCAGGATTTGCGGGGAACTCGCCCAGCGCAGGGCTCGCGGACCGGCCTTCCCGGATGTGGCGTTGACGCCATCCGCCGCGTCCCCGATATTGAAACCGGCAATCTCGGCCGCCGGGGGGCGTAGGACAGCGTCGCTGACGCTGTAGGGAGGAACTCTCGATGTGGTCCGCTCCTAAGCCCACCCGCCGGCTTCGAGTTATCGGGCCCCTCACGGCCGTCACCGCGGGACTGATCACCGCGGCCCTGCCGATGCCGTCCGCCGACGGCCCACGCACGGCCGATGTGCGGCTGACCGCCAGCGATACAGCCGGCTCCCCGCTCGGGGGCGGCACCGCCCTGATCTTGGGCCCCAGCGGGATTCCGACGCCGGGCCAGCGCTACGCCGACCTGGCCAACGAGCTCTACCTGCAACCGCATGGCTTTACCGGCACCATCCAGATCCTGACCACGCCCGAACGGCTGTTTTTCGACAAGGCCGAGTCACGGATCGAAGGGGCACAGATCCTGACGACCGCGATTCAGCAGCAGATCGCCGGCGGAGGAGTCAGTGCGGAAAATCCGGTCGTGGTGTTCGGGTACTCGCAAAGCGCCGGATTCTCCGGCCTGACCATGGACCAGCTGCACGCCCAGGGCGTACCCAGCGACCTCGTGCGCTTCATGCTGGTCGGCGATCCCGTTGCCCCCAACGGGGGTATCTGGTCCGGCTTGGGAGTGTTCCCGACGACGCCCGACAATCTGTACCCCACCGACATCTACAACTTCGAGTACGACGGTTTCGCCGACTTCCCCCGCTATCCGCTCAACCTGCTGTCCGACCTCAACGCCTTCATGGGCATCTTCACCCAGCATCTGGAGTATCTGAGTATCGACGCTGATCAGATCAGCAACGCGGTGCTGTTGCCGGGCTCTGCGGAACTCACCGGCGAGGGCCTGACGAACTACTACATGATTCCGGCGCAGACCCTGCCGCTGCTGTCCCCACTACTACTCCTGCCGGTGATCGGGCAGCCGCTCTATGACCTGCTGGAGCCCGATATGAGGATCCTGGTCAACCTGGGCTACGGCAACATCACCGACGGCTGGTTCCCGGGACCGGCGAATGTGGCTACTCCCCTCGGATTGTTCCCGACCGGCCTGGACTGGTCCGCCGTCCAGCAAGCACTCATCGATGGCGCCCAGCAAGGTTTTCAGAACGCGATCAGTGATCTGTTCCCGCCCTGGTCGGCCCTGACGCCGCTGGCCGAGGCCGCCCAGGCTGATTTCACCGATGTGGTGTCAGCAATCGCCGCGGTGTTCGGGATTTAGTGATCTAGCGAACACCCGCTCATCACGTTCGAGATCACCGGCGCCCATTACCAGGCTGACCTGGTCTGACTGCCGCGCAACCCGTGATTGCCCTACCGCCGGCCATCCACTTCGGACGCGCCTTTCCGCGTGCCGGGTTGATGTCGAGATAACGTTTTGGTTACGGTTCCCTGCGTGCTCACGCAAGGACTAGTAGATCTGCGCATGAAATCCTCGGTTCTGGCCGCGACGACTCTGTTGCCGGCCGCCGTGTTCTTGGCCGGCGGCGTCGGTGCCGAGCCGGGAAACAACGACGAACCTCCACCTCCGGCCGCCGCCGATGCGCCGCCGCCGCCCGAGGAAGCGCCCCCTCCACCACCGGAAGACGCACCTCCCCCACCACCTGAGGACGGGCCACCCCCGCCGCCGGAGGACGCGCCTCCGCCGCCGCCCGAAGACCTGCCGCCTCCGCCGCCGGAGGACGCGCCTCCCCCACCACCCGAAGACGGACCACCTCCGCCCCCGGAGGACATTCCGCCCCCGCCACAGGACTGGGGACCGCCCGCGCCCGATCTGGTGACCAATTGGTCCATGCCGGCGCCGCACGCGCTGCCGCCGGGAATCGTCAACGAGCGCGGCATGCAGGTCAAGACCATCCTCGTCGCACGCAGCATCAGCGAAGCGTTCCCGCAGATTCACGACATGATCGGCGTGCGTCCCGACGGCCAGCGCTGGCATCCCTCCGGCCTGGCCATCGACGTGATGATCCCCAACCCGGGTAGCCCCGAGGGCATCGCGTTGGGAGACCAGATCGTCGACTACGTCAGGCAGAACGCCGGTCGGTTCGCCATGCAGGACGCGATCTGGCGCGGCACCTACTACACGCCGGCGGGGCCCAGCGGTCGCGGCAACGGCCACTACGACCACGTGCACATCACCACGTTCGGCGGGGGTTATCCCAACGGCAACGAGGAGTACCTGCGCGAGGACGGCGAACCGCCCCCGGCCTGACCGCGCCTAGCGCGTCAGCGCACCGGATCTTTGGCGTTGCCGGCCTGCCACTGCGACCACGGCACATTCCAGTCGCCCAGGCCCTCGTCGCCGGCCAGTGGTGCGCCGATGGTGTTGTTGATCTGCACCACGTCGCCGCGTTTGACGTGGTCGTAGAACCACAGCGCGTTGCTGGGGCTGACGTTGATGCAGCCGTGACTGGTGTTGGCGTAGCCCTGGGCTCCCACCGACCACGGGGCCGAGTGCACGAAGATGCCGCTGTAGGAGATCTGGGTGGCCCAGTCGACGTCGGTGCGATACCCGTTGGGCGAGTTGACCGGCACCCCGTAGGTGGACGAGTCCATGACGATGTGCGCGAAACGCTCGCCGACGATGTAGGTGCCGTTGTTGGTCGGGGTGCTCTCTTTGCCCATCGACACCGGCATGGTCTTGGCCACTTCGCCGTTGATGCGCACCACCATCGACTTGGTGTCGTCGTCGACGGTGGCGATCACCTCGTCGCCGATGACGAAGTGGCTGGCCGCGTTGTCCTGTCCGTAGACCCCGTTGCCCAGATCCACCCCATAGGTGTTGACCTGCACGTCCACGTTGGTTCCCGGCTTCCAGAAGGCTTGCGGGCGCCAGCGCACCTCGCGATTGTTCAGCCAGTAGAAGGCGCCCACCACCGGAGGATCGGTGGTGATGGTGATCGCCTTCTCGGCCGCCTCGCGGTCGACGATGTTCTCGTCGAATCGAATCGCTACCGGCTGACCGACGCCGACCACCTCGCCGTCACGCGGCATGACGTAAGGCATGGTCAGGTTCTGCGGCGAGTGCGTCTGAAATGTCATCTGCCGGCTGGTCACGCCACCGAGTCCCAGCGCCTTCGCGTTGACCGTATAGCGCTTGTTGTAGCCGAGCTGTTCGGATGTCGCCCAGGTCAATCCGTCGGCGCTGAGCTTGCCGTCGACGACTGCGCCGTACTCGTTGACCATGGTGACGGAATCGAGCACGCCGTCCTCGGCGGTCACTGTCACCGGCGCGTCCACCGCAACACCGACCGCCTTGTCGGTGACCGACGCGGTGACCTTGGGAACCAGCAGGTCAGCAAAGGGGGTGCCCTTGTCGGTGATGATCTTGGCCGCTTCGGCGTCGGCGTTGCTGCCGCAGGCGCTCATGCTCATCACCGCAGCCGAAACCATCAGCAATGCCGCTGCCCGGGACCCTAACCCCCGGCAGCGTTGTGCCAAACCGACCTGCCCCATGCTTTTCCCACCTGACCGTGCTGATGCTGCTCGCAGGCAGTCTAGTGGGTAATCGACACTGCCGCTGTTCCGTCCGGGAGAGCGCCCTGACGTCGCGATTTCGTCTCCCGGCGCGGCGCCTGTTATTGTCTCTTTCGCGGTTCTTGACCGCACGGCGCCGTTAGCTCAGTTGGTAGAGCAGCTGACTCTTAATCAGCGGGTCCGGGGTTCGAAACCCTGACGGCGCACAGCTCAGAAGACATTTCGGTGTAGCGCAGCACACTGCGGCTGACACTCAGTCGACCCGAGGTGGCAGTCCCGCCGGATCCGAAGTGGGCTCGCTCACAAGCCACGCTCCCATGACTTCCCTCCACGGTCCGGTAGCCGAATACTCGACGCGTGCAGACGCAAAACGACAAGGACGGCGGCACCGGTATGGGACCGACGATCGTCCGGGTTGCCCACCGTTCCCTAACCAAGCCGGTCACCGATGACGGTCCTGAAGACCTCTGCCACTGGCCCTTTAACGAGCCGCCGGTGCCCGGGCAGTGGGTGATCGCACCAACCTCTGTGCAGGCCGAGAGCTACGCCGTCGTCGCCGGACTGGGCAAGGCTGACGATGCCAAGGGCGCTGCCCTCAAGACCATCACCAAAGTGGTGCCCGAAGAAGACGTCGCAGAAGCGCTGAGGAAAGCGAAAGCCGAGACGATGGCGTGGCTCTGGCTCGCCCAACGCACGGCAGGATTCCCCGCCCCCGGCTACCCCGCTCCGCCCGACGAGTACCCCTACTCACCCATCCCGCCTTCGAGGGGGACCGCACCGAGCGCCGATGTGGCCAGCGAATACGGACTCGTCTGGCGGCGAGTTCACCGTCAGGCACAAGAGTGCGGACTTCCCGATGAACAGCTCAAGCGGTTCAAGAGCATCTCCGAGCAGTGGTTCGCACTCTCCCAAAGCTTGCCGGCGGAGCAGGCCCAACGCCCCGCGTCGGCGAATGCCCCGGCAGAAAAGGACATAACGGATGCGGCGGACGCACCGACAAAACGTTCTGTGCCGAAGTGGCTTTGGGTACTTGCGGCCGTTGTCGTCGCAGTCGTCGTCATTGTTGTTCTGGTCCGGGTCGTGGGCGCAAAGACCGGTGAGTCGAGCGGGACGCCACCGACGAGCCATCCGACGACATCGCAGCCATCTGCCTTCCCTTCTGCGCCAGCGGGAGCCAACGCGCAGTGCCGAGACGGCACGTATTCGTTCTCAACTCGCCGGAATGGTTCCTGCGCGGGCCATGGCGGCGTCGCTGCATGGCTGGACAGCCAACCATGACCGGGCTTCGCACTATTGCGACGTCCGCTGTTCGCCCGTCGCTGTGACGATTCGATAGCTCGGGTCAGACATGTACACCGGTCCGTTGCCGTTTCGCCGCGCCTTGCCGGTGAGCGCAACCACATCACCGGGGGCGATGTCGGTGCCCCGCCCCGCGGGAAATGTCGCGCGCAGCTCGCCGGTGCCGTCTCCGACCACCGCGACGCGGACCGGCTTGCCGTTCCTGATGGTGTCGTCGACCTCGTTGACCCGCCCCTCGACGGTGGCCAGGTGCCCGACGATGAGGGCGTCCACCGCGATGGCGTCCGGTGGCGGCGCCGGATGCTCGTAGCGGTCCACGTCCTGCTGGTCGTGGCGCGCCACCCACTGCTGGAGCTTCCCGACTTCGCGCACCAGGCGCTGTTCGAATAGGTCCGGGAACGCCTGACGCACGCGCGACTGCACGTCGTAGGGCACGATCGTCGCCGCCGCGTCGGGAACCAGGCTCACGGCCTTGGCGATCTTGTCCGCGGTGCGATCGTGCAGCAGGCGCCCCAGCAGCGGCGCGTAGGTGCGCCGGGGCAGCAACACGGTCACGTGGCAGTCCGGATATTGGGCCCGCGCCGTGTCGACCAGCTGCTGGGCGGTGCGAGTCAGCCGGCGGTCCGGGCAGTCGACCACCCGCAGCGGGGTGTCCAGGCCGTAGTACTCCCAGCGCTGCTGCAGCAGTGTGGCGTGCGCGGCGTCGACCACCAGGTGCACCGCGGCCAGATCGTCGGCGTAGAGCCCTTTGCCGTAGCGCAGCGCTTCGAGTACCGCCAGGTCCAGCGAATGCACGAAAACCATCACCCGGTGACGGGCGTATTTGACGACGTCGGGCCGGTCGGTGCGGAATCGCTCCAGGATCGCGGCCTCGGCGCGGTATTCCCGGTTGAGCCGGATCAGCACCAGCACCAGCAGTGGGAACACGACCACGACCAGCCAGGCTCCCTCGGTGAATTTCGCCACCGCGAAGATCGCCACCACCACGGTAGACAGCAGTCCCGCCGAGAAATTGATGGCGAGCTTGTACCGCCAGCCCGATTCCCGATGCGTCACATGGTGTTTGGCCATGCCGTAGCCGGCCATCGCGAATCCGGTGAACACCCCGATCGCGTAGAACGGCACCAGCGCGTTGACTGAACCACCGGTGACCACCAGCAGAGTCACCGCCAGGACGGTGAGCACGATGATGCCGTTGGAAAAGACCAGCCGATGCCCGCGCTTGGTCAACTGGCGGGGCAGGAATCGGTCTTCGGCGACGAAGCTGGCCAGCATCGGAAACCCGTTGAAGCTGGTGTTCGCTCCGGTGAACAGGATCAACGCCGTTGCCGTCTGCACCAGCACGTAGCAGACCTGGCCCAGCCAGCCGCCGCCGAACACCGCCCGGGCCACCTCGGAGAGCACCGAGGGATATCCGGCCGCGTACGGCGGGGTGTGGGTGCGGTAGGCCAGGTAGGTGACGCCGGCCAGCAGGAAGCCCAGAATGCACGCCATCGTGGTGAGCACCCGCCGGGCATTCACGCCCTGCGGCTTGTTGAACACGCTGACGGTATTGGAGATGGCTTCCACACCGGTCAGTGATGACCCGCCGTTGGCGAACGCCCGCAGCACCACGAGGATGGTCGCCCCCATGATCAGCCCGTTGCCCTGGTGGACCGGCACCGCTCCGGGTAGATGCTCCGCGTCGTAAACCGGTAAGCCCCAGAAGATCTCGCGCACCACGCCGGTGATGATCATCAGCCCGAGCATGCCCGCGAAGAAGTAGGTCGGTATCGCGAATGTGCGGCCCGCTTCCCGCAGGCCACGCAGGTTCGCGTAACACATCACGATCACCACCGCGACGGTGATCTCCAGGCTGTAGGGCCCCAGTGGGCGGATCGCGGAGACGACGGCGACGGTGCCGGCCGCGGACTGCACGGCGACGGTCACCACGTAGTCGATCAGCAGCGCCGCAGCGGCGACCTGCGCCACCCGGGGGCCAAAATTCTCCCGCGAGACGATGTAGGAGCCGCCGGCCCGGGTGTAGGTCATCACCACCTGGCGATACGACGCGGTGACCAGCACCAGGATCAGCAGCACCACACCGGTGATGGGCAGCAGCAGCGCGAACGCGGCCAGGCCGGCGAACGGCAGCAGTTCGATCAGGATCTCTTCGACGCCATAGGCGTTCGAGGAGATCGCGTCGGGTGAAAGTACGCCTAGTGCAACCGGATTCGACAGTCGTTCGGAGCGCAGCGCACCGGTGACCAGCGGCCGCCCCAGCACCAGCCGTTTGAGCGTGTAGCCGATCGGGTCGGGCCGCGGCGCCGGGGGCTGTTGGGCGCGCATCGCAATATCTTCACCCCGGCAGCGTCACGCCGCCAGACCCAATTTTTGCGCTCGCGCGCGGGGCTATCAGCGGTTGCGGATTCGACGAATCGCCAGGACGACAATCAGGCCGCCGACACCGGCCAGAGAGGCCATCACCGCAGGTTTTGTGACGATCTCGATCGCCCGGGCCTTGGCCCGGTCGGCCAAATGGCGGGGGTTAGCCCGGTCCGCGAGGATGTCAACCGTCGACGCCAGCTGCTCGCGGGCCTGATCGATGTCCTTCTTAATCGTGTCGGGATCGCGTTCCGCCACTGTCGTCCTCCCTGTCCGATGCTGCCCCTGTCGAACTACCCTAGAGCAGCCGGGGTTCGTCTCACGCTCCGGCGAGCAGAAAGGGGCAGTTGTTGACCGACACCGCACGCCTGGCGCCTGGTGATGAAGCGCCCGCGTTCAGCCTTCCCGACGCCGACGGCAACACCGTGTCACTGGCCGACTACCGGGGACGACGGGTCGTCGTCTACTTCTACCCGGCGGCCTCCACCCCAGGCTGCACCAAGCAGGCCTGCGACTTCCGGGACAACCTGCGCGATTTCAACGACGCCGGCCTCGACGTCGTCGGCATCTCCCCCGACAAGCCCGCCAAGCTGGCCAAGTTCCGCGACACCGAGGGATTGACCTTCCCGCTGCTGTCCGACCCCGACCGCACGGTGCTGGCGGCCTGGGGCGCCTACGGTGAGAAGAAGATGTACGGCAAGACGGTGCAGGGGGTCATCCGCTCGACGTTCGTCGTCGACGAGCAGGGCAAGATCGCCGAGGCCCAGTACAACGTGCGGGCCACCGGCCACGTAGCGAAACTGCGGCGAGATCTATCGGTCTGACCGCCGAGGTCGCCAGCCGCCGACCGAGAAGGAGCAGCTCATGCCTGTCATCCGGACGAGTTTGTGGTTCGACACCCAGGCATTGGAGGCCGCCGAGTACTACGTGTCGATCTTCCCCAATTCGAAGGTCACCACCGTCTCGTACTGGGGCGCGGAAAACCCCGAGCGCGACGGCACCCCGCTGGAAGTGTTGTTCGACCTCGACGGACGGCAGTTCTCCGCGATCAACGGCGGGCCAGACTTCACGTTGAACGAGGCCATCTCGATCCAGGTCTACTGCGCCGACCAGGCCGAGGTCGACCACTACTGGGACGCGTTGCGCGCCGGCGGTAAGGAAGTCCAGTGTGGCTGGCTCACCGATCGCTACGGATTGTCCTGGCAGATCATCCCGCAACGGTTGTCGGAGTTGATGACCGATCCAGATCCCCAGCGAGTGCTACGGGCGAAGCAGGCCATGTACACGATGGTCAAGCTCGACATCGCCGCGTTGGAAGCCGCGGCCGACGGCCGGTGACCACATCTCACAACGACGCCTTGTGACCTGACAAACACCAGTCCACTAGCCACGGGCTGCCGGCGGGCGGAGCATTGTGCCAACGGTCGGGCTTGGGTGGCGCCTCCGATCCGACCGAGTCGGCGCGCTACTCCCACCCCGTTGGAAGGCAGGAAGATGACTGGGCACAGCTGGGCGGTGATCGGAGCAGGTCCCGCGGGTATCGCCGCGGTGGGCCGGTTGCTCGACCATGGCGTCCCCGGGGACGAGATCGTCTGGATCGACCCCGACTTTGCCGCCGGTGACCTCGGCACCAAATGGCGTGCCGTGCCCGGCAACACCCATGTGTCGTTGTTCCTCGACTACTTGAACGGCTCACCGTCGTTTCGGTTCGCCGAAGCGCCCCACTTTGAGCTGACCGACATCGATCCCGGTCACACCTGCCTGCTCGGCCACATCGCCGATCCGTTGGTATGGATCTCGCAACACCTGGCAGAGCGAGTCACGCCCATTCGGGCGGTGGCAACAGAGCTCACGCTGCGTAACCGCCGGTGGTTGGTGCGCACCGAAGAAGCCGAGATCGAAGCGAAGAATGTGATCCTTGCCATTGGTTCGGTTCCCAAGAAGCTTCATCATCCGCACCTGGAGGAGATTCCGATCGAGGTGGCGCTGAACCCCGACAAGCTTGGGCAGCTGGCGTTGGACGACGCCACGGTGGCCGTACTCGGCTCGTCGCACTCCTCCATGGTGGCCCTGCCCAATCTGCTGGACACACGGGTCCGCAAAGTCATCAACTTCTACCGGAGCCCCACCAAATACGCTGTCTACCTGGGTGATCAGATTCTGTTCGACGACACCGGCCTCAAGGGAAAGGCCGCAGAGTGGGCCCGGGCGAACATTGACGGGACGTATCCGGAACGCCTGGAACGGTATCGGGTAAACGACCCGGAGTCCGCCGAGCGGCTCCAAGCCTGTAGTCACGTCGTTTACACCGTCGGCTTCACCCGACGGCAGCTCCCCGCGACCCCGCAGTGGGGGGAGCTGGAATGCGATCCGGCGAACGGCATCCTTGCGCCGGGACTGTTCGGGGTCGGGATTGCGTTCCCCGAGTACGGAATCGACTCGTTCGGATCTGGGCAGTATCGGATCGGGCTCATCAAGTTCATGCAGCGGCTCAACAGCGCCCTGCCCCTGTGGTTGCAGTACGGCACATAGCTTCCGCGTGCGTCAGCGCGGCAGGTTGGCGCTGCCGATGTGGCTCAACAGGTCCCGGACCGCACCGGCCGGCGGCGTCCGCCCGCCCGTCCAGATCGCCCTCAGCTCACGATGCAGGTCCAATTCCGGCACCGCGACGCAGCGAAGCCGGCCCACCGCAAGGTCATCGGCGACGGCCAGCCTGCTCATCACCGCCGGCCCGGCCCCGGCCAGGACGGCGCCCCGCACGGCCACCGACGAAGACAGTTCCAGTGCCGGACGTGCCTGTTCCACCTCGTGCCCCAAGACGGCACGCAATGCCGAAGTCAGCGAGTCACGGGTGCCCGAACCCTGTTCACGCACGACCAGCGGGGTCTGGCTGAGTTCTGCCGCGGTCACGCCTTTGGTGCGACGCACCCACTTGTGGTCCGGCGGCACGATCACCACGAGGTCGTCGTGCGCGACAACCCGGCTTCGAATACCGGTCAGCACCCCCGGACTCTCGATGAATCCCAGGTCCGCCGATCCGCCTCGAACACTCGAGATCGCCTGCTCGCTGTTGGTGGCGGTCAGAATGACCTCGGGCGCCTCGCGGCCGGTTCGCGTGGCGGAGGTCTGCAGTGACACGATCCAGCGGGGCATCAATTGTTCGGCGATCGTCAGGCTCGCAACCACCTTCACCCTCTTGCGGCTCGCGGTCCGCAACGAAGCGAGTCCGGCATCGACGTGGCCGGCGACATCCAGTAGCTGATCTGCCCACTCCGTCACGACCGCACCGGCCGCAGTCAGCTGCGAACCACGCGCACTACGGGTCACCAGCCGCACACCGGTCTGGGCCTCCATCGCTGACAGTCGTGCCGAAACGGCCTGCTGCGTCAGCCCCAGTTCCCGACCGGCGGCGCCAAGGCTGCCGGTTCTGGCGATAGCCAACAACATCTCGAACGCCGACAAGTCGGGCATGCGAGGGCTGAGCGCCATGTCCCCATGCAATCACAAGTCGCGGTTGTGAGCCCGCAAGCCCGCGATCATCAGGCGGGCTGACCGCCCAGCTTGGCCAGCAACAGTGCTTCGGCGGTGGCGGCGCGTTCCAGCACTCCCAGGTGCAGGCTCTCGTTGATGCTGTGCGCTTGCGTGCCGGGATCCTCCACCCCGGTGACCAGGATGGTCGCCTGCGGGTAGGCGGCGGCGAACTCGGCGATGAACGGGATTGAACCGCCCATGCCCATGTCGATGGGTGCGACGCCCCACGCCTGGGCGAACGCGGCCCTGGCGGCGTCGTACACCGGACCGGTGGCGTCGATGGCGTAGGGCTGACCGACGTCGCCCGGGGTGACGGTCACCTGCGCTCCCCACGGGGCATGGTGCTGCAGGTGAGTGGTGAGCGCCTGCAGGTGGGCGGCGGCGTCGCCGCCGGGAGCCACCCGCATGCTGACCTTGGCGCGAGCCCGTGGGATCAGCGTGTTCGACGATGCCGCGATGCTCGTGGTGTCGATACCGATGACGGTGATCGCCGGCTTGGCCCACATCCGCTGCGGCACCGAGCCGGAGCCGATCTCGGCCACCCCGTCCAGCAGCCCGGTGTCGGCACGGACCCGTTCGGGTGGGTAATCGACTGGTGCCGCGGTGCTTTCGTGAAGTCCGGCGACCGCGACGTTGCCGTCGTCGTCGTGCAGGCTCGCCAGCAGCCGCACCAGGACGGTCAGCGCGTCGGGCACCACCCCACCCCACAACCCCGAGTGCAGGCCGTGGTCCAGGGTCGCGACTTCCACCACGCAGTCGACCAGCCCCCGTAGCGACACCGTCAGTGAGGGGATGTCGGTGCTCCAGTTGTCGGAGTCGGCGATCACGATCACGTCGGCGCTCAGCGCCTCGCGGTGCGCGGCGAGCAGTGCCCCCAGCGACGGTGACCCGGATTCCTCTTCGCCTTCGACGAAGACCGTCACACCGACTGGAGGATGGCCGCCGTGCGCCCGGAACGCCGCCAGATGTGTTGCGATACCGGCTTTGTCGTCGGCGGTGCCGCGGCCATAGAGGCGTCCGTCGCGTTCGGTGGGCTCGAACGGCGGTGACTCCCACTGTCCCGCATCACCCTCGGGCTGCACATCGTGATGGGCGTACAGCAACACCGTCGGGGCGCCCGGCGGTGGCGGATAGTGCGCGATGACTGCCGGGGCACCGCCTTCGGCGACGATCTGCACCTGCGGAAAACCAGCCTGGCTCAGCAGATCTGCGGTCAGTTGTGCGCTGCGCTGTACCTCGGGGCGCCGCGCGGGGTCCGCCCACACCGACTCGATGCGGACCAGATCCTCCAGGTCGGCGCGTACCGACGGCAGCACGTCGCGGACTCGCTGCACCAGATCGCTCATGGCGTCGAGGTTAGCCGGGTTCACGTCCCCGGCGGTGGTGTAAGTAGGGGCGGCGTGTCGGTCCTGATGTAGGAGGCCATCGCGGGAGTCTCTGTGGTGAAACGACCAAGGATCACTACCGAGAGGAACACCGCGATGGCCCTGGATCAGTCTGCCTTGCTGGAGGTGCTCGATGCACTGCGCACCGCCGATGCCGGTGAGCGAATCACCCAAGCCGCCGAAACCATCTACCAGGCTCTGATCGAGGCGGAGTTGACCGCTTTGATCGGCGCCGCCGCGCATGAGCGCTGCGAGTCCAGAACCAATCAGCGCAATGGGTCACGGCCGCGCACCTTGACCACCGTGGCCGGCGATCTGGAGCTGCGTATCCCCAAGCTGCGGTCGGGTTCGTTTTTCCCTGCCCTGCTCGAGCGCCGCCGCCGAGTCGATCAGTGCCTGTTCGGGGTGGTGATGGAGGCCTACCTGCACGGCACTTCCACCCGCAAGGTCGACGATCTGGTCAAAGCCCTCGGGGCCGATTCGGGGATCTCCAAAAGCGAGGTCTCGCGGATCTGCGCGGACCTAGACACCGAAGTGGCCGCCTTCCGCGACCGCCCGCTCTCGGAGCAGGCATTCCCGTACGTGTTCCTCGATGCCACCTACTGCAAAGCCCGGGTCAACCACCGGGTCGTCTCCCAGGCGGTGGTCATCGCCACCGGCGTGGCCGCCGATGGCCGCCGCGAAGTACTCGGCTTTGAGGTCGGCGATTCCGAGGACGGCGCGTTCTGGACGGCGTTTCTGCGTTCGCTGAAATCACGCGGCCTTACCGGGGTGCAGCTGGTCATCTCCGATGCCCACGCCGGGCTGCGGGCCGCGATCGAGGCGGTGCTGATCGGGGCTGCCTGGCAGCGCTGCCGGGTGCATTTCGTGCGCAACGTGCTGGCCCAGGTGCCCAAGGGCTCCGCGGAGATGGTGGCCGCGGCGATCCGCACCATCTTCGCCCAGACCGACGCCGATCATGTGCGCGAGCAGCTCGACACCATCGCCACCATGCTGGGCCGTCAGTTCCCCAAGGTCGAGACCATGCTGCGCAATGCCGCCGATGACGTCACCGCCTTCGCCGATTTCCCGGTGGCGCACTGGAAGAAGATCTGGTCAACCAACCCCTTGGAGCGGCTCAACCGGGAAATCAAACGCAGAACCGACGTCGTCGGGGTCTTCCCGAATCCAGCCGCGCTGCTGCGGCTGGCCGGCTCGGTGCTCGTCGAAGCCCACGATGAATGGCAGGTCGCCGACAAACGCTACCTATCCGAAGCCACCCTGGCCCTGCTCAAAACCAGCGACCCCGGCACCAAACCCACCGAAAGCGTTGCCCCCACAGCGGCTCTCACGGCATAGTGAAAACCACAGAGCCTCACGCGAAAACGCTGGCCTTACTTACACCACCCCACGGGGCGCGACCGTTAGCCGGTGCTTCTGCTGGCGCGAGCGTGCGCAGAATGCCAGTTTCACCCGGCGTGTTGCGTACAAACACGCACCGTCGCGCAAAGGGGCGTCACACCTCGAGGATGGCGACGGCGGCGGCGGTGTCGGCCTCATGGGTCAGTGACACGTGGATCGTCACATCGGCCAAATGCTGCGCTATCTCACCGGAGAGTCGCACCTTCGGGCGTCCCCACGTGTCGGTGACCACCTCGATGTCGCGGTGAATCGCCTCCGGCAACACCGGTTTCTGCGCGAACCGCGAACCCGACCACGCCTTGATCACCGCCTCCTTGGCCGCCCAGCGGGCCGCCAGGTGCCGCGCCGCCGACGAACTCTTGTCGGAGGCGTCCCGGCGTTCCCCGGGGGTGAACGTCGCGGCGAACACCGTCCCGGGCTGGTCGACCTGCTCGGCGAAGTCGGGAATCGAAACCAGGTCGATCCCGACACCAACGATGCCCATAGCCGGTGACGTTATCCGATGTAGACGTCGTCGTCGCCGAGCCGTGCCGCCGGGTTGAGCAGCATGGCCGACTCTTGGCGCTTCTCCGGTGTGTCGTGGTCGAACCGCCGGTCGGCGGGCCGCTCGTACATCGGCTTGCCACCGGCGATCGCCGAGGCGAGCCGCCGCTGACCGGCCAGGACACGCTCGGAGGCCTGCTGCAGGTAGGCCTCGCGCTGGCTCGGGTCCAGCGCCGCCAGGAACGCCGC
This sequence comes from Mycolicibacter heraklionensis, assembly GCF_019645815.1. Taxonomy (NCBI): domain Bacteria; kingdom Bacillati; phylum Actinomycetota; class Actinomycetes; order Mycobacteriales; family Mycobacteriaceae; genus Mycobacterium; species Mycobacterium heraklionense. The sequence continues at coordinate 1,597,116 of NZ_CP080997.1, read as the reverse complement.
CGGGTGCACCAGGGCGACCAGACCGGACACGTGGCCGAAGCCGAGGCTGGTGACCAACCCGGCCTTGAGGGGGAACTTCTCCCCCAGCTCCAGCGTCTCGCGCACCCACACCAGGTGCCCGGCGGTCGCCAGCTCGTCGTCGACGCAGTCCAGGCTGCGGTTGGGCGGGATCACCCCGTCCCGCAGCACCTGACACAAGCCCATCATCTGGAAGACCGCCGCACCGCCCTTGGCGTGCCCGGTGAGGCTCTTCTGGCTGATCACGAACAGCGGCGCACCTTGCGAGCGGCCCAGCGAGTCGGCCAGCCGCTCGTGCAGCTCGGTCTCGTTGGGGTCGTTGGCCAACGTCGAGGTGTCGTGCTTGGAGACCACCGCGATGTCGTCGGCGCCCACGCCCAGCTTGGCCAGCGAACGGGCCAGCATCGAATCCTTGCCGCCCCGGCCCGCGCCCAGGGCGCCCAGGCCCGGAGCCGGGATCGAGGTGTGCACGCCGTCGGCGAAGCTCTGCGCGTAGGCCACCACCGCCAGCACCGGCAGGCCCATCTTGGCGGCCAGGTCGCCGCGGGCCAGCAGAATGGTGCCACCGCCCTGGGCCTCGACGAAGCCCAGCCGGCGCCGGTCGTTGGCGCGGGAGAACTTCGAGTCGCTGATGCCCTTGGCGCGCATCATCTCGGTGTCGGCGGTGGCCGCCATGTCACCGAAGCCGATGATGGCCTCCAGGGTCAGGTCGTCGTAGCCGCCGGCCACCACCAGCTCGGCCTTGCCCAGCCGGATCTTGTCGACGCCCTCCTCGACCGAGACCGCCGCGGTGGCACAGGCGGCCACCGGGTGGATCATCGAGCCGTAGGACCCGACGTAGCTCTGGATCACATGCGCCGCAACGACGTTGGGCAGGACTTCCTGCAGGATGTCGTTCGGCTTGGCCCGCCCGAGCAGGTTGCCGTGGTACATGGTCTGCATCGAGGTCATGCCGCCCATGCCGGTGCCCTGGGTGCTGGCCACCAGCGACGGGTGCACCCAGCGCAGCAGCTCGGTCGGGGTGAAGCCCGCCGACAGGAACGCATCCACGGTCGCGATGATGTTCCACAGCGCCACCCGGTCGATGGAGGTGGCCATGTCCTGGCTGATCCCCCACACCGTCGGGTCGAACCCGGTCGGGATCTGAGCACCCACAGTGCGCGACAGCTTGCTCTTGCGCGGCACCCGAATCTCGGTGCCGGCCTTGCGGATCACCTGCCAGTCCGACGAATCCGGCACCGGACGCACCACGGTGTGCTCGGGGTCGAACTCAACGAACGCGCGTGCGTCGGACTCGCTGGAGACCACGAACGAGAAGTCCTTGTCCAGGAACACGCTGACCAGCAGCGGCGAGGCGTGGTCGGGGTCGATCGCGCCGTCGTCGACGAACTCGCGAACACCGACGCGTTCCACCACGGCGTCGTGGTAGCGCTCCACCAGCTCGGCCTCGTCGACCAGCTCGCCGGTCGCGGTGTCATACCAACCCGGGGTCGGGTCGTCCTCCCACTTGACCAGCCCGGTGGTCCAGGCCAGCTCCAGCACTCCGGCCGCCGACAGCTCGCCGGAGACCTCCATCTCGAAGCGGGTGCGCGACGAGCCGAGCGGGCCCAGTTCGGCGCCACCGACGATGACCACCAGGTCGGCCGGGTCCACGTCGAGGTCGTCCCAGGCCGGCGGGGGTGCCGGGGTGTAGCCGCGCGGCGGGCTGGGCAGTGCCGCAATGGTATTCGCGGCATCCTCAGCCTCGTCATCGACTGCTGCCTCGGCGGTCATCTCTTCGCGGGCCTTCGCGGCCAGCTCGGCCATGTCCAGGTTCGCCTCGGCCAGGCCACCGGTCAGGTCGGCCTCGATCGGTGTGTTGGCCGCGGCCACCTTCGACTCGACGTTGCACAGCTCCAGCAGCATGGCCGCCATCTGCTCGGTCGAGTAGGTGGTGACGCCGGCTTCCTCGACCGCATCGACGATGACGTCGTTGTGGCCCATCAGCCCGGTGCCGCGGGTCCAGCCGATCAAGGCGTGGGCCAGGCTGACCCGAGACGCCCACGAGGACTCGGCCTTCCAGCGTGACACCAGCGCGTCCAGCGACGCCTTGGCCTCGCCGTAGGCGCCGTCACCGCCGAACATGCCGCGGTTGGGTGAGCCGGGCAGCACCACGTGCAACCGGGAGGCGATGTCGCGTTCTGCGCCGATCTTCGACAAGCCGCCGATCAGGCGCTGCACCGCCCACAGCAGGACCTTCATCTCCATCTCGGCGCGCGCACCGGCCTCCGACAGGTCGCCGGTGACCCGCGGTGCCGCGAACGGGAACAGCAGTGTCGGGGTTTGCGCATCCTTGAGGTGGATCGACTGCGGCCCAAGGCTTTCGGTCTGCTCGGTACCGACCCACTCGACCAGTGCGTCGATGTCGGAGTAGGAGGCCATGTTGGCGGGCACCACCCACAGCGCCGCACCGAACCGAGCGTGGTCGCGGTAAAGGCTGCGGTAGAAGCCCAGCCGCTCATCGTCGAGTCGAGACGTGGTGGCGATGACGGTCGCACCGCCGTCGAGCAGCTGCCCGACCACCGACGCGGCGATCGAGCCCTTGGAGGCACCGGTCACCACCGCCACCTCGTCGCTGTAGCGGCCCCGGCCCGGGTTCTCCGCGCCGGCGGCGATCCGGGCGTACAGCGAGCCGTGAATCTGCCGGCCAGAGGCCAGCGCGCGGGCCTGCCACCACGACGCCTGGGTGGCGACCACGTGGCCGGCACCCTCGAAACGCTCGGCGAGACGGGCCCAGTCGGCGTCGACGTCGCCTTCGTCGAGCAGCCACAGCTTGACCAGGTCCTCGCGGGCACTGGCCCAACGGTCGTCGAACAGCACCGCCTTACGGCCGTCGAACACCGGCGCCACCAGGCGCGGCCAGTCCGAACCCAATTCGGCGGTCACCAGGTCGATCAGTTCGCTGTCGGTGGCACCCGCCGGGGCACTCACCGCATCGTCGAATCCGAGTTGGCCCAACACCAGCCGGGCGGCCGAGGCGAGCACACCGTCGCGGCCGGTGATCTGGGCGGTGAACTCGCCCAGCGCGGCGGCGTCCACCGTCGCACCGCCGCCACCGCCGGCCGACGGCAGCGACACCGCGACACCGCGACGTGCGGCGACGGCCTGGACGGCCGCGTCGACGACCTTGTCGACGGCCGCGGCGTCGGCCAGCGCACCCTCATGCAACCCGCCCAGGGCGCCGCCCCGGACACTGGTGCCTTCGCGGGTTCCCAACGCCACCTCGACGGCGACGTGCTTGGCCCACCCGTCACCGAGCTCCCAGGTCTTCTTGACCCGCTCGGCGATGGCGCCGGGCCGCTTGCCCGACGGCCCGAGAATGGTGCGGAGCTGGTCGTTGATCGCGTCGGTCAGCACCGGGCCGTACGGCTTGTAGGTGCGGGCCAGCTTCGTCACCTGCGACTTCAGTCCGGACAGGTCGGCCTCGGCGGCGCCGTCGATGGCGCCCAGGTTCAGCTCCGAACCCAGGTCCACCAACAGCTGGTTGCGCCGCGACGACGCGCCGTCGGTGATGGACTCGATGGAGTCCAGCGCCTCGATCTGGTCGATGCGCATCTTGGCGCTCAGTGCGATCAGCGCGCAGGTGGCGTCGGCGGCGTCGAACGCGATGTCGTCGGGGCGCGGGCCACCCGACGGAGCGGCCGGGGCGGCCGGTGCCGGAGCGGCCTCGGTCGGGGCGGCGTCCGCCGCCCCCTCGGCCGGTGCCGCTTCCTCCTCGGGCTCCGGCTCGGGGTCGGTGTCGGTGGCGAACAGCACCGCGGCGTCCCGCTCAGCGTTGAGCACTTCCACGGTGCTGTGGGCGTACTCGGGCAGCTTGAGCGTGTTGGTGGCCAGTCCGGCGACCGTCGGGGCGGTCTTCACCCCGATCTCGACGAACCGTTCCACGCCCAACCCGCCGGCCGCCTGCTCGATGAACAGCAGGTCCTGGGTTTCGATCCAGCGCACCGGGCTGGCGAACTGCCAGGCCAGCAACTCGATGACGATCTTGCGGCACAGTTCGGCGGGCTTCTCGTTGCGCCAGGTGTCGTAGTCGGCCAGCACCTCGTCGAGCGGCTCGGCCGGCACCAGGTCGCGAATCTCCTGGATGAACTCCCGGTCCAGGGTGAATGGCTTGGGCACCAGGTTGGGGATGTAGCGGCCGATGATCAGCGCCGGGTCCTGGTCACGCGGCATGACCCGCTCCAGCGAACGCCGGAAGTCGTCCACGCCGATACGCAGCACGCTGGAGTGGAACGGCACGTCGATGCCGGGCACCAGGATGAACGAGCGCTTGCCTCCGCTGATCTCGCGGCGCCGCTCGACCTCGGCCTCCAGCGCCTCCAGGCCGGCGACCGTCCCGGCGATCGCGTACTGCGAGCCGCGCAGGTTGAAGTTGACGATCTGCAGGAATTCCCCGGTGCGCTCGGAGATCTCGTCCACGAACGCGGTGACGTCGGCGTCGTCGAGGTCGATCTGCGACGGGCGGATGGCGGCCAGTCTGTAGTTGGACCGGCCCATGGCGTCACGCGGCACGATGTCGTGCATCTTCGAGCCGCGGTGGAACACCACCTCCAGCAGCGCTTCGAGCTCGTAGACACCGCTGACGCACGCCAGCGCGGTGTACTCGCCGACGGAGTGACCGCAGGCGATCGCACCCTCGACGAACGCGCCCTGCTCGCGCATCTCGGCGACCTGCGCGGCCGCCACGGTGGCCATCGCCACCTGGGTGAACTGCGTCAGGTACAGCACGCCGTCGGGGTGCTGGTAGTGCACACCGGAGGCGATCAGGGACGTCGGGTTGTCGCGCACCACGTGCAGCACCGAGAAGCCGAGGGTTTCGCGGGTGAACTTGTCCGCGGAGTCCCACACCTTGCGCGCAGCCTTGGACCGGGCGCGGACCTCCATGCCCATGCCCTTGTGCTGGATGCCCTGACCCGGGAAGGCGTAGACGGTCTTGGGGGCGGTCAGTCGGGCGGTCGCCGACATCACCAGGTCTGAGCCGATCCGTGCGGACACCTCCAAAACCTCTGCGCCCAGGTCGATTCCGACCCGGTCCACCCGGAAGTCGACCTCGTCACCGGGCTTCACCATGCCCAGGAAACGCGCGGTCCAGCCGACCAGCCGGGCCGGCGGGCGGGCCTGCCCGTCGGTGGCGGTCACCACGTGCTGGGCCGCGGCCGAGAGCCACATGCCGTGCACGATGGGCGATTCCAGACCGGCCAGCAGCGCGGCGGCCCGGTCGGTGTGGATCGGGTTGTAGTCGCCGGAGACCGCCGCGAACGGCCGCATGTCGACCGGCGCGGTGATGGTGACGTCGCGCCGGCGGCGGCGCGGGGTGTCGGTGGCGTTGTCGGAGACCGCGCCGCCGGCCCGGACCGGGTCGGTCAGTTCCGTGGCGCCGGTGCGCCCGCGGATCGCGAAGCGCTCTTCCAGGGTGGCCAGCACGGTTCCGTCGGCGGCGGCAACCGTGACGGACACCGGGACGACACGGCCGACCTCGGTGTCGGTGGCCGCCGAAGCCGTTGCGGTGACGGTCAATTCAGCCGGTTGCGCCGGCAGTGCGGCCAGCAGGTGTGCCGCGTGGTCCAGGTGCACCAGCGACAGCAGGCCCTCGACAACCGGGAATCCGGTGCCGGTGGTCGCCGAGCCGATGGCGGCGAACACGGCCGGCCAGCACCGGCCGACCAGTGCGTCGGGCACGGTGGACAGTCCCGGCGCCAGCGGCGCGCCGAACGTTGCGGTCACCCCGGTGTGGTCGGCGACCTGCTCGGGGTTCCACTCCACGGTCACGGTGGCCGAGCCGTTGTGCACCGGCGGCAAGGACTCCGGGCCGTCGACGCCGGCGGCGATGGCCAGCACCGCGCGCATCGCGGCGGCGGCGTCCTCGGTGGACACCAGCGGGGCGGCGCCGTCGACGACGGCTGCCGGCACGGTGAAGCGAATGTTGATCCAGACACCGGACAGCGGCACGCTGAGCACAACATTGGTGTCCGAGACGACCTCGAGACGCGCCCCGGTCGTCGGATGGGTGGCCGCACGGTTCTCCTGCACCTGCCACTCGTCGGAGGCGCCGATCCGATGCACCGGGTTGGTGGCGGTACGCCCCGCCCACAGCACGTCGGGAGCGTCGAGCAGCACGGCCAGCGGGCCCGTGACGTCGGTGCGGCCCTGACGGCGCGCGGTGACGGATCGAGGCTCCACCCCTGCTTTCTGGTAGGCGGCCAGCACCTGGTCGACCGCTGCCTGCTCGAAGCGGTCCAGCAGCTCACCGACCGGCTCGTCGACGCGAGTGATGCCGGCGACGGCGGTGATGCCCGGAATGATGCAGACCTGCTCGGCGGTGTAGCGGGCGTCGTGCGCCTGCCACAGCGAGTCGCTGCGCCACCAGCGGCGCACGTCCTTGTCGATCACCGGCACGAAGTTGACCGGCTTGCCCGGCGTCTTGCAGAGCTGGGTGAAGAACGGCGCGTCGGCCGGGTGCAGCCGGACGGTCTCGGCCTCCGGGTAGCGGGCCAGCAGCGCCGCGATGGCCTCTGCGGGTCGCTCCAGGATCGACTGTCCCCCTTCGGAATCGGTGAACAGCGTCTCGATCGGGCCGGACTCGAGCTCGTTGAGTCGCGCTTCGGCGCGCTGCAGCATCGAACCGAACCGCTCCCGCCAGGTGTCGGCCAGCCACGGGCTGTCCGGTGACGCGGTGTCCGCGGTCGAGTCGCCCGCACCGATGGCCAGTTCCACATAGCGGCGCAGCCACTGCGCGTAGGTCATCTCGGTGACATCACCGAAATAGGGTTTGGCGGTGTCGGCCAGCGCCGCGATGATCTCGTCGCGACGCGCAGCGACGGCCTCGCCGTCACCGGCGACTTCGTCGAGCAACCGGCCGCACCGGGAGGCGACGTTGTCGATCTCGTGGATGTCGGCACCGAGCTGGCTACGCGAGGAAGCCATGCCGCCCTGGGCTTTTCCGGCGCCGATCCACTGGTCGGTGCCCGTGGTGTCGACCAGCATCTGCTTCACGGCCGGCGACGTGGTGGCCTCCAGGGTCGCCATCGCCGCGGTGCCGACCAGGATGCCGTCAACGGGCATCAACGGGAAGCCGTGCTGCTGCGACCACCGGCCGGACAGGTATTCGGCGGCCTGCTCGGGAGTGCCGATACCACCGCCGACGCACAGGGTGATGTTGGGCTGCGAGCGCAGCTCGGAGTAGGTCGCCAGCAGCAGGTCGTCGAGGTCCTCCCAGGAGTGGTGGCCACCGGCGCGGCCACCCTCGACGTGCGCGATCACCGGGGTGGTGGGCACCTCGGCGGCGATGCGGATCACCGACCGGATCTGCTCGACGGTGCCGGGCTTGAACACCACGTGGCTGATGCCGGCGTCGTTGAGCTCGGCGATCAGCTCGACGGCCTCTTCCAGCTCGGGGATGCCGGCGCTGATCACCAGGCCGTCGAACGGGGCGCCGGACTGACGCGCCTTCTGCACCAACCGTTTTCCGCCGACCTGCAGCTTCCACAGGTACGGGTCCAAGAACAGCGAGTTGAACTGGACGGTGCGCCCCGGCTCGAGCAGCGTCGTCAGCTCCGCGACCCGGTCGTTGAAGATCTCCTCGGTGACCTGCCCACCGCCGGCCAGCTCAGACCAGTGCCCGGCGTTGGCGGCCGCGGCGACGATCTTGGCGTCCACGGTGGTCGGCGTCATGCCGGCCAGCAGGATCGGCGAGCGGCCGGTCAGCCGGGTGAACTTGGTGTCGAGCTTGACCCGGCCGTCGGGCAGCTGAACCACCGACGGGGCGTAGCTGGTCCAGGGCCGGGCGACCTCCGGGACGGCGCCGATGGTGAACAGATTGCGCTGACCACCGCGGGTGGCCACCGGCACGATCCCGATGCCCAGGCCGCGGATCACCGGCGCGGTCAGCCGGGTCAGGATGTCGCCGGGTCCCAGATCCAGAATCCAGCGGGCACCCGCGTCGTGCAACGCGGTGACCTCGTCGACCCAGTCGACCTGACCCACCAGGATCGAGTCGGCCAGCTGGCGGGTCAGCTCGACATCGAGGCCCACCTTGGCGGCCCACTGCGCGACGATCTCGATGCCGTCGGACAGTCGCGGCGAGTGGAAGCCGACCTCGACCTGCACCGGCTCGAAGACCGGAGCGAAGACCGCACCGCCACGCAGCTTGTTCTTGCGCTCGGCGGCCTCTTTCTCGGCGATCTGCTCGCAGTACAGCTCGAAGCGGGACAGCTGCTCGGGGGTTCCGGTGATCACCACGGCGCGGCGACCGTTGCGGATGGACAGCACCGGCGGAAGCACCGTGCGCACGTCGGTGGCGAACTCGTCCAACAGTTGCCGGATGCGCTCCGGGTCGACGTTGGTGACCGACACCATCGGCGGGCGGTCCCCCAGGACCGAGATTCCACGGCGACGGGCCACCAGCGTTCCGGCCGCCCCGATCAGCTGGGCGATCGCGAGCAGCTGGACGTCGTTGGCGCCGCCCGCTTTCAGCGACTCGACGGCCAGAATGCCCTGCGAGTGCCCGGCCGCCGCGACAGGCGGGGTGGCCGACAGGTCCAGCCCTTGACGCTCCATCGCTCGCATCGCCGCGATCTGGGTCAGCAGCACGCCCGGCACCGACACGGCGGCCGAGGTCAGCTGCTTGGCCGACGGGATCGGGTCCTCGGCTGCCAGCGCCCGCACCCATTGCAGCGGCTCGAAGCCGATGGGCCGGACCACAACAAGTTCCTTGGCGATCGGCTCGAGCAGCAGGTCGGCCTCACCGGCCAACGTGGCCAGCTCCGTCTCGATGCCGGCCGAAGACACCAGCTCTTCGAGCGACTCCAGCCAGGCACTGCCCTGCCCGCCGAAGGCCACCGCGTACGGCTCGCCGGCCGTCAACCGATCCACCAGAGCGGACGAGGCGCTGGCGAAGCGCCCCGAGCCTGCTCCGTCAGCGGAAACCCGGTCGTGTTCGTGGATCGTCACGTTATGTATCTCCCCTGCCCTGGTTAACGTCGCGTCGTCATCGACGCCCGCCGGGATAGCCGGCCCAAACTGCGGGCTCTCGCGTGTTCGCGGCCGCGCTTCAGCAGTAAGAGTGTCATAAGAACCTGTGCCGTTTCCGCAGCAAATTGGTTACTGGTGAGTTCTACGCTCGGGTAACCCGGCCCCGGATATCACGGGGCTCGACGGCGCTCGTAACGATCCGGGACAAACGTCCTGCATGCGTGGGGTTACGGTCGAGTAGCCACAACGACGCAGATCAAGGCTCCATTGTTATCTAATCGTTATGTTTGAATCAGCGAGGCCAACAGCCTTTGGCGGCGTCCGGGGCTCCGACCTCGAACGAGCGCCGCGATCCCCGCCCTGCGCGGCCCGATCCGGCGCCAGTTTGCTGGACGGACAGCGACCGGAGCGTGGTCAAACCCACTGACCGAACTGGGGCGCCAGGATCTCGTTGATGTCCACACCAACGCCGCCGACGGTGCGCCTGTCGATCTCCACCTGATGCAAATTGGCGGCCGGATGGGCGATGCCGCCGGGGGAACCGAAGTTGTGCTGCCAGAAGCAGGAGCCCAGACCGTCCTGCAGCGCCCACTCGATGGTCGTGGAGTTGGCATAGACGCCGGTGCGCTCCGGCCCGATCACCGACTGCCATCCCCGCAGATACGGCGCAACCTGGTCCTTGTACTGCTCGTAGGAAGGGTTGTCGTCGATCGAGGCATAGATCGGCGCGCTGTCCGGGCCGCCGGCCGCGGTATGCAACTGCGCGCCACGCTTGGCGTGGTCCACACCGGCGTCCTGGCCGCCCAGCCAGTCTGCGGTCGCCTGCTTTCCGAACTGGTAGCAGGAGACGATCGTGAGTCCGTTCTCCTGCAGGTCCCGTGCCTCGGCCGGCTGAATCGGCTTGCCGAGCATCCACTCAGCGCCGGGCCGGCGGTCCGACACATAGCGGATAGCACCCGCCGCACCGGAAGCCTTGATCGCGCCGGCCGACAAAACCCCGGCCGAATAATCCAGCAGAATGCCCAGCGGTGCCGCCTCGGCGGCCGCGGCGAGCAGCGCCGAGACCCCGGCGCCAAGCCCGGCCGCCGCGGGCACCGTCGCAGCGAGTTTGAACACGTCGCGCCGTGATATCACCACGCGTCACAGACTAAGACAGACTTCGCCCGGGTTTTCGCCGGTCACCGACGAATATCAGGCCGAAATCGTGTGCGACCATAGCGCGTGTCCCGCAACAGACAGACAAGGTAGGCCTCAATTGCGTCCCTGGATCGTGTGGGGCACCGGCCTGCTGTCCTATTTGGTGGCCGTGCTGGACCGGACCACCTTCGGGGTATCGGGTCTCGACGCAGCAGAACGCTTCCACGCCGGCCCGAGCACGTTGTCGTCGTTCGTGATCGTGCAGCTGATCGTCTATGCCGCCATGCAGATTCCGGCCGGCGTGCTGCTGGACCGCTTCGGTCCCCGGGCGATGATCGCCACCGGTGTCACGGTGCTCTCCGCGGCCCAACTCACGCTCTCGCTGACGCATTCGCTGCCCACCGCGGTCGGCGCGTACGGCGCCATCGGCCTGGGTGACTCGTTCATCTTCATCTCGGTCATCCGTCTGCTCCCCAATTGGTTTGCCGCCAAACGTGTTCCACTGCTCACCCAACTCACCGGCATCTGCGGCCAGTTCGGCCAGTTCCTCTCGGCAGTGCCGTTCCTCGCAATTCTGCTGCACGGCGGCTGGGCGGCCGCCTACCTCTCGGCGGCAGGGCTGGGCTTGTTCGCGGGCACGCTGACGCTGGCCGTGGTACGCGACGCCCCGCCGGCGACGCCGGCCGCCGTCCACGCGCGGACTTTCCGGGACGCGTTCGGTGAGATCAAAACGGTGTGGTCGCGGCCGGGGACCAAAGCGGGCTTCTTCACCCATATGGGCAACGCGTTTTCGCCCGGCGTGTTCGCGCTGATGTGGGGGGTGCCATACCTGACTACCGCACAAGGCCTTTCGCGCGGCGTGGCGGGTGTGGTGCTGACGCTGTCGGTGGCGCCCTTCATCGTGGTGGGGCTGTTGGTCGGAACCATCTCGGCGCGCTGGCCCCGGCACCGGTCGAACGTGGCGCTGACGATGATCGCGCTGATCGCAGCGACCTGGACAGTGCTGTTGGCGCTGCCGCACCCCGCGCCGCACTGGCTGTTGGTGGTGCTGATCCTGGTGATCTCGGCGGGTCAGCCGGTGTCGATGCTGGCCTTCGACTTCGCCCGTACCTACAATCCGCCAGCGGCGTTGGGCACCGCGCAAGGCATGGTCAACACCGGCGGCTTCATCGCCACCCTGCTCATCATGCAGGCGATGGGAATGGTTATCGCCATGACCGGGGGCTATTCATTCGCGGCGTTCCGGCTGGCCTGGACGATGCAGTACATCGTCTGGGCGGTGGCCGCCGTCGGCGTGGTGATCTACGGGCGGAAAGCCCGAGACTCCGAGACGTTCGGCCAAACGCCCATGCCCGTGGCCGTGTCCGAGCACTGAGCCGTTAGGGCGCCAACGAATATGGGTCCGGCAGCTGCGGGCAGTAGGCGTGCCGAGACGCGTTGATGATGGCGTGCGCTTGGTCGGGCGGCACTTCCAGATTCGCGATGACCGAGGCCGGCACCAGCCGGGGTGAGTCGGCCAGCGCCACGCAGACCGCGTGGCCCTCCTGGACCAGCAGAGTGCGCAGCGACTCGCACTTGATGCTGCCGCAGATCTGCTTGTCGTAGTCGGGGTGCACCCCCTGCTGTTCCAGTTCGTCGAAGAACACCTGGTCCTGGTCGGGTTGCGCCACGGCGACCGGTATCGGCGCAAGAACTCCGGCGCCGACCATCGCAACGCTGAACGCGCTGGCCACCCACATCTTCATCGCGCTGCACCAATCCACGGACGACGGCATCGTTCATTCTGACACCGGCGGCGGCAGCGGAGGGGCGAAGTCGAGCAGCCGACGAACCGACCTTTGCCGTTCACTGCAGCCCCTTCGGCCACGCGTTAGCTGGAAGGGCACTGAAAGTTCCCTGTCCGGCGCGCGGCTGTCCGCGCCACCGAGGCATAAAATACCTGTTCAAAAGGCTGGCCGGGGCGGGGCGGAACAGCGCGATCCTCGGCGTCAAATTTATTAGCTGGATGGGATAGACCTATCAGGAACCCGGTCTATCGTTCGCCTCACGCTTTCAGCCGGCCGCTCCAGTCATCGCAGCAACGCCCGGCTGATGCGTCGTCAAGGGGACGGTCGAACCACGTGAGTGGTCTGACTATCGGGGGAAGACATGGTCAAGGCAACACAACCTCATCGGCATGCGCGGAAAGGCTGGGTGTTGGCTGCGGCGAGCGCCGTGGTCGCAGCCACGGTCGCGCCGGTCAAGCCGTGGTCGGCGGGGATGTCGGTTGTCGACCGGGCGGTGCGCCTGGTGGCCGACGATTCCGTGCTCAACGTCCCCTTCAACCTGTTCCAAGACCTCTTCAATATCCCGGCCAACGAAGTCGCCGCCACTGATGTACTAGCGGATTCCTTCTTCTGGACCGGCACCTGGTGGACCCCAAGCGCGACGAACCTGTGGGGCGAGGACCCCGGCGACCCGGGGCACTTCATGGCCATCTTCGACTACCTATTTCCGTTCGCGCCGCAGATCTCGGGCCTCGACCAGCCAGAGATCGATCCGACCCTGCTGGCGAACGGGACCGCGGGCCTGGGGCAACAGTTCGCCATGCTGGCCGCGGCCGAGCTCCCGGTCAGCGCCTCGTGCGACGCCGTCCAATGCTCGCCGATGGTGCCGACGGACCCGATCACCGGTGTTACCGGGATCGACAGGTTGATCGACTTCGAGAAGGTGTTTACCAACTTTCCCAACGCCGACAACCAATTACCCCTTTTCAGCCACTGGTTGCAGGTGCCGTTGCAGCAGCTGCTCACTGGATATCAGTTTCCCAGCACAGCCGCCGACACCGCCAATCCGACGGCGGCCGGAATCGCGGACCCCTCAGCAGGTGTCGGTCCGGGCGGTTCGGTGCCGGGCGCCCCGCTCGACTCGGTACCGGGCAGCCAGGCTCAACCGGGCTTCGGCTTCCCGGGCACCACAACCGGATCCGATGGTGAGAACTTGATGCCGTGGTCGGGCGTCAACGTCCAACTCAATCCACTCGGGCCGTTCGAGCAGTGGTTCCAGAGCCTGGAGGCACCGGTCAACCTCAATGGCTTCCAGCTGGTCAGCCCGGATGACGTGTCCGAGGCCCTGAAAGCTCTGGCTGCCGGAGCCGTGGTGGACTTCGACCCGTTCTCCCCCGGAAGCCCGCTGTGCCCCGCGCTGTGCGACCAGTCCCCGTTCGCCCCGCCCTTCGGCCTCACCACGGCGGACCTGGTGCAGTCGATCCAAAACGTCGGGCCGCCCAGCCCGCTGATCAGCGAGTGGCTCAGCCTCAACAGCTCAGGCCTGGCGAACGCGCCGACACCCGAACAGATCGACGCCACCGTGGCGGGTCTGCAAACCGGGGTGTTCACGCTGACCCCGGGAACTGAAGATCAGATCGTTGACTACCTCAACAGCATCAACCCAAACCTGTCCGAGCTCCTGGTCAATTCGGGGCTGATGACCGATCCGGCGTACCTGGGTCCCTGGGCCGGAACCGGCGGGCCGGACAGCGGTGTCGACGTCCCCTCGGTGCCCAGCGAGTTGGGCGGGTGGAATCCGCTGCAAATCTGGCCCGACCTGCTCGGCGTCGCCGACCCGACCGGGGGCCTGTCGGGTGACCTCACCGACTTCTGGACTTCGCTGTCGAGCATCTGGGACGGCTTCGGGCTGTAAGGGCTCGGGGTCCCGGCAGCCCGCTTCACATTGGTGCGGGCGGAGGGACTCGAACCCTCACGCTCTTTCGAGCACGGGCACCTAAAACCCGCATGTCTGCCAATTCCATCACGCCCGCAAGGCGACTCAGTCTAGCTTTCCGGCAACCCACTACCGCGAAGGCCTGGCGGCGGTCCGGACCTGGCGCGGTACCGTCATGGGGTGTCCACTACACGGCGTCGGAGACCTGCACTGGTTGTGCTGGTGATCGTCGCCGCCAGCGCGTGCCTGGCGCTGGGCTGGTGGCAGTGGACCCGGTTCCAAGAGGTCAACGGCACCTTCCAGAATCTCGGTTACGCACTGCAGTGGCCCCTGTTCGCCTGGTTCTGCGTGTACGCCTACCGCAAGTTCGTCCGCTACGAAGAAGAGCCGCCGGAGCTGCGCCCCGCAGACACCGTGACCGAGATACCAGCTGGACTGCTGCCGGAGCGGCCCGCGGCCGCCGCACCCACCGACGACCCCGCGATGCGGGAGTACAACGCCTATTTGGCCGAGCTCTCCGAGAACGACCGACAGAACAGGAACACCGCATGACCGAGTCACCCGCCCAGACTGCTCCCGCCGAGAAGATCCGCAGCGCACTGCTGCCCTACCGGGTGATGGCGTGGGCAACGGGCGTCTGGCTGATCGCCCTGTGTTACGAGATCGTGGTGCGCTACGTGGTCAAGGTGGACAACCCGCCGACGTGGATCGGCGTGGTGCACGGCTGGGTGTACTTCGCCTACCTGCTGGCCACTTTCAACCTGGCGGTCAAGGTCCGCTGGCCGCTCGGCAAGACCATCGGGGTACTGCTGGCCGGCACCATTCCCCTGCTCGGCATCATCGTCGAACACTTCCAGTCGCGAAACATCAAGGCCCAGTTCAACCTCTGAGGCCCTGCGACGTCGTCAGGCCAGCGAACGCAGCGCCGGCAGAAGCAATTCGAGCGCCCGGCCGCGATGTGATGCGGCGTCCTTTTCTGCCGGGCTCAACTGCGCCGCGGTGCGGTCGGTGCCCACTGGGACGAACACCGGGTCGTAACCGAATCCGCCGTCGCCCTGCGGTTCCCGAGCGATGCTGCCCGCCCACTCGCCGCGCACCACCACCTCGTGCTCGGCTCCGGTGCCCCATACCAGCGCGCACGCGGACACGAACGCCGCGCCGCGCCGCTCGTCGGGCACGTCGCGCAGCTGCGCCAGCAGCAAAGCGGTATTGGCCGCGTCGTCACCGTGGCTGCCCGACCAGCGCGCCGACAAAACCCCCGGCATGCCGTTGAGCGCCGCGACCGTCAGACCTGAATCGTCTGCGACACAAGGCAATCCGGTCGCCTCATAGCCGTCACGCGCTTTCGCCAGGGCGTTCCCCTCGAACGTCGCCGCAGTTTCCGGCGCTTCGGGATACGGTGGCACCTCATCGAGCGAGACCAGGTGCACACCCGAGATTCCGGCGCGCTCCAGCACCCGGCTCAGCTCGGCCAACTTCTTGCGGTTGCGGCTGGCCACCAGCAGTTGCTGCGTCATCGGCGCGGTCAGCTGCCGAATGCCTTCTTCGGCGCCGGCCCTTCCGGCAGCACCCCCGGATACGGCAGTGCCAGCGCTTCGCGCTGCACCACGAACAGCTTCTCGCAGGCGGCCAGTGCCGCGTCGAGCATCTTGTCCAGGGTCGAGCGCGGGAACGTCGCACCCTCGCCGGTGCCCTGGATCTCCACCAGTGTTCCGGTGTCGGTGGCGACGACGTTCATGTCGACCTCGGCGCGCGAGTCCTCCTCGTAGGGAAGGTCGACGCGGACCCGGCCGTCGACCACGCCGACGCTGACGGCCGAGATCGCGCACGACAACGGGCGGGGATCCGACAACTTGCCCGCGGCCGACAGGTAGGTGACCGCATCGGCGAGCGCCACATACGCGCCGGTGATCGCCGCGGTGCGAGTACCGCCGTCGGCCTGCAGCACGTCACAGTCGATCGCGATGGTGTTCTCCCCCAGCGCCGCCAGGTCGATGCAGGCCCGCAACGAGCGGCCCACCAGCCGGCTGATCTCCTGGGTGCGCCCGCCGACGCGGCCCTTGACCGATTCGCGGTCCGAGCGGGAGTGGGTGGCGGCGGGCAGCATGGCGTATTCGGCGGTCAGCCAACCGCGACCGGAGCCTTTCCGCCAGCGCGGAACACCCTCGGTGACACTGGCTGTGCACATGACCCGAGTGTTGCCGAATTCGACCAGCACTGAGCCGGCCGGGTTCGAGGTGAATCCGCGGGTGATGACGACGGGGCGCAGCTCGTCGTCGAGGCGACCGTCTTCTCGTTTGGACACGCGGATAACCCTAGCCGCGGGCGGAGTCCAGCGTTGGGTCAGGACCGCTTGATGTCGAACGCCTCGTCGCACACCACGGCGTGCACCGGACCGTCGAACTCGGCCTTGGCCTCCCCGATCACGTCCTCGCGCGAGGTCCAGGGCGGGATGTGAGTCAGCAGCAGTTGGCCGACACCGGCGGCCGCGGCGATGCGCCCGGCCTCGGTTCCCGACAGGTGCAGGTTGGGCGGTCGGTTGTCCTCATGGGTCCACGACGCCTCGCACAAGAACACGTCGGCGCCGCGCGCCAACTCAATCACCGCATCGCAGTAGCCGGTGTCCGCGCTGTAGACCAGCGTCGCGCCGGACGGATCGGTGATCCGCATCCCGTATGACTCGGTCGGATGCGATACCAGTCCGGGCTGCACACTGAGCAACCCGAACTTGACCGGCTCACCGTCCACCCAAGAGCGGACGTCGAAGATGTCGGTGATGTCATCGATCTCGCCGCCATAGGGCGACGACGCCGCACCCATCCGCGACCAGGTGTCGCTGGGCCCGTAGAGCAGACCCTTGTCGAACGGCTTGATCGCCACCGAAGGGTGGTAGCGGCGCCAGACGAACAACCCCGGAAGATCCAAGCAGTGGTCGGCATGCAAGTGCGACAACAGCACATGCACCGAGCCCGGATCGACATGACGTTGCAGGGCGCCGAGGACCCCACCTCCGAAGTCGATAACCAGCGGCGGCGAGTCCGGCGCCTGCAACAGATATCCCGATGCCGGCGAGTCCGGACCCACCACACTCCCGGAGCAGCCGAGCACGGTCAGTCGCACGTTCCCTACTGTGCCATGTTCGCCGCGGCCATGACGAAGACACCGGCGCTTTGCTCTCTATTCGTCATCGAAATCACGGGCTAGTGCAACGGGGCGTGGCGGTGGACGGATCCGACGCCGGTGATGGCCGGTCCCAGAAAACGAGTAGCGAGTGCAGCAAACGCCTCCGGATCTCCGGTGGCTTCGAA
The DNA here is from genome assembly GCF_019645815.1 of Mycolicibacter heraklionensis. Lineage (NCBI taxonomy): Bacteria > Bacillati > Actinomycetota > Actinomycetes > Mycobacteriales > Mycobacteriaceae > Mycobacterium > Mycobacterium heraklionense. The sequence goes on along the minus strand of NZ_CP080997.1, from coordinate 1,579,942 downwards.
GATCCGGGTTGCCGGGGCGGCCTCATGCGGACGCAGTAGGTCACGCTCAGTAAGCACTCGCAACAGTTCTTTGGCCGTCTCTTCGGCGCTGGACACCAGCGTCACCTGCTCACCCATCGCGAGCTGGATCAACCCCGACAGCAGCGGGTAATGCGTGCAGCCCAACACCAGAGTGTCGACCCCAGCGCGTTGCAGCGGCTCCAGATAACCCTCGGCCAGTCCCAACACCTGGCGGCCACTGGTGATACCGCGCTCGACGAAGTCGACAAAGCGGGGGCAGGCCACCGCGGTGATCTCGGTGTCGCGGGCGGCCGCGAACGCGTCCTGGTAGGCGTGACTGGCGATCGTCGCCTGCGTCCCGATCACCCCGATCCGACCGTTGCGGGAGGTTGCTACCGCCCGGCGCACTGCCGGCAGGATCACCTCGACGACCGGCACGTCGTAGCGTTCCCGCGCATCGCGCAGACAAGCCGCCGACGCGGTGTTGCACGCGATCACCAACGCCTTGATCCCGCGCTGGACCAGGTCGTCCCCGATGGCCAGGGCGTGCGCACGGACCTCGGGGATGGTCAGCGGGCCGTACGGGCCGTTGCCGGTGTCGCCGACATAGATGATGTCCTCGTCGGGCAACTGGTCGATGATCGAACGGGCGACGGTCAGCCCGCCGACACCGGAGTCGAAGATTCCGATCGGGCTCACGCCGCCGCCCCCCGGCGAAGCTTCCGGGCGTTGCGTTCGGGACCCGCCAGCCAGTAGGCGGCCAACACCCCGGCGAGCGCCCCGCACAGGTGGCCCTGCCAGGACACCCCACCGCACACCGGACCTTTTAAGAGCACCGGCACCGCTCCCCACAGGATTCCGCCGTAGAGGAACAGCACCACGACCCCGACCAGAATCTGCCAGATCCGGCGGGTGAACCACCCGAACACCACCAGGAAGGCCAGCCAACCGAAGATCAGACCGGAGGCACCGATGTGGTCAGTCGGCCCGCACGCCGACCCGACGTTGCCGATCAACCAGGTGCCCAGCCCGCCGACGATCCACACGATCGCGGTGGCCAGCACAAACCGGGCCAGGCCGGTCAACGTCAACAGGAACCCGAGCACCAGCGCGGGGCCGGTGTTGGCCAGCAGATGCGCCCAGTTCGCGTGCAGCAGCGGAGCGAACAGCACCCCCCACAGGCCGTCGGTCTCCAGCGGCCGGATGCCATTGCGGTCCAGATGGTGACCGCCGACCTGGTCGACGGCTTCCACCAGATACAGCAGCCCGACGAACGCGACGATGGTGGCCCCGCCGGTACGCCAGACGGGTTTCTCCTCGGGCCGCGGTGCAGGTGCTGTCCCCCCGCGGGCAGTCATGCCCACCTCACGGCCTTCCCGAATGGCCGCCGGGCCGGTCGGCGAAGGCGCCCGGCACGGTGCCCCGGTAGGTCGGGATTCCGGCCACCGGATCAGCGCACAGCAACCCCGACAGCACCGCCCGGGCCAGACAGTCCGCCGCGGCGGCGCCGACCGCCGCGATCAGGCCCGTCTCCGGGGACATCGCAGCCGGTGTTCCCGGCAGCGGCGGAACCTCGACCGTCCCGGTCGACAACGCGAACACTGTGTCGCCGTCCACCGGAGTGTGCGAGGGCCGGATGCTGCGGGCCAGCCCGTCCTGCGCGGCGATCGCCACCCGCCGGCAGCCGGCCGGGCTGAGCGCGGCGTCGGTGGCCACCACGGCGATGGTGGTGTTGAGCGCCAGGGTTTTGGGCTCCAGGCCGGCGAGTATCGCCAACTGTTCGGACGGCGGCGCCGTCAGACCGAATTCTTCGATGAGCAGGGTCGACCAAGGCAAACCGGTGGTGGGGTCGATGAGCTCGCCGGTGGGGTTCACCACCACGATCACGCCCACGGTGACCACGTCGTCCCCGAGATCCAGTGTCGTCGACGCGGTGCCCACGCCGCCCTTGAAAACCCCGGCGCGCGCCCCGGCTCCGGCGCCGACGCTGCCCGACGCCGGTTGTTCGCCGTCGGGGCCGGCGGCCGCGACTGCGGCGGCGTAGCCGAATTCCGCGGTGGGCCGTCGGTCCCAGCCGCCGACCGGCAGGTCGAAGATGACTGCGGCCGGCACGATCGGCACCACGCCGCCGTCCAGCGCCACACCGCGGCCCTGCTCCTCCAACCAGGTCATCACGCCGTCGGCGGTCGCCAGTCCGTAGGCGCTGCCGCCGGAAAGCACCACCGCGTCGACCCAACGCACGCTGTTGGCCGGGTCCAGCAAATCGGTCTCGCGAGTCCCGGGTGCCCCACCGCGGCCGTCGACGGCGCCGACCGTCCCGGGCGGTGCCAGCACGACAGTGACGCCGGTGGCCCAGCCGGACCCCAGCGTCGCGTCCGGATCGATCCGCTGGTGGTGGCCCACCCGGATGCCGGTGACATCGGTGATCGAACCCATGCCTGTCATCGTCTGGGCCTTCCCATCAGCGCGACCACCAGAAATTCCTGCAGCACAGTGAGCCACTGATACACGTTGAGCTGACCAGCCATGGGGTCGCCCGCCGGCACCTGATCGGGGCCGTCGGGGCCGATCTTGAGCACGGTGCCGAGCGCGAGGCGAATGTCGTTGACCGCGGCAATCCAGGCGTTGGCCTGCTCCTCGGTCAGCTCGAAACGGCCGCCCTGTTCGGGAACGGTGGCCAGCACTTGTTGGGCCGCGCCACGTTTGGCGTCGATGATCCCCGGTTCGTGCAGGCTGCGCAGCGCTGCGTTCAGGCCGTCTGCGTCGACTGCGGAGTCGTTCTCACCGTCTTCCGGGCGATAGAAGTCCGGTAGCAGGCGGCGCGTCGTGGCGTCTTCGGGCGTTCGGGTGTTGCCGGTTCGTATCCCGGTGATCTGTTCAAGTTCGTCCGGTGGCGAAGAGGACTCCCGTGCGTCGAGCATGCCGAGGATCGACCCGACCAGGTTCCGGAGCAGCGCGGCCTCGTGCAGGGCCAGCGCAGACCGGAAGCGGGGCCCGTCGCCGGTTTCGACCCGCTTCCATTTCTGCACGGTGAAGTCCCGGTTCCCTTCGGTTGAGTCTTAACGGTCCTGCTGCATGGTCGCCCACAACCCGGCGGCATGCAGCTTGGACACGTCGACCTCCATCGACTCACGGCTTCCCGCCGACACCACGGCCTTGCCCTCGTGGTGCACCTGCAGCATCAGCTTGGTCGCGTGCTGCTCGCTGTAGCCGAACAGCTTCTGGAAGATGTAGGTCACATAGGTCATCAGGTTGACCGGGTCGTCCCAGACGATGGTCACCCAGGGGGAAGCCGTCTCCTCGACTGGGTCGGCATGCCGCTGTCCGGTGCCCTGCGGTTTCACCGGGGCGGACGTCGGTGCTGACGTGGCCATACCGCTCAGGATACCGAGCCGAGGTGGGGTGCGGTCCAGTCGATACGGTTGGCGGGTGAACTCTCCGGCCCGGTACGGCGGGCTGCTCACCGACAAGTACGAGCTGACCATGCTCGCCGCGGCGCTGCGCGACGGCACGGCCAGCCGGCGGGCCGGCTTCGAAATGTTCACCCGCCGACTCCCCGAGGCGCGCCGCTACGGGGTGGTCGCCGGCACCGACCGGTTTCTGGAGGCCCTGGCCGGGTTCACCTTCGACGACGCCGCGCTGAGTCTGCTCTCGGGGTTCCTGGACCGCCAGACCGTGAGATTCCTGGCCGATTTCCGCTTCCGCGGCGACATCGACGGCTATCCCGAAGGGGAGCTGTACTTCGCCGGGTCGCCGGTACTCAGCGTGCAGGGCAGCTTCGCCGAGTGCGTCGTGCTGGAAACCCTGCTGCTGTCGATCTTCAACCACGACACCGCGATCGCCTCGGCGGCCGCTCGCATGGTCAACGCGGCCGGCGGACGGCCACTGATCGAGATGGGCTCACGCCGCACGCATGAGCAGGCCGCCGTGGCTGCCGCCCGGGCCGCCTACCTGGCGGGGTTTGCCGGAACCTCCAACCTGGAGGCGCACCGCCGTTTCGGGGTGCCGGTGCTGGGCACCAGCGCGCACGCCTTCACCCTGTTGCATACCGGAGCCGACGGCGAGTTGGCGGCGTTCCGCGCCCAGGTCGCCGCGCAGGGCGTCGACACCACGCTGCTGGTGGACACCTATGACGTCGCCACCGGGGTGGCCAACGCCGTCACGGCGGCCGGGCCGGGGCTCGGCGCGGTGCGCATCGACTCCGGTGAGCTGGCGGTGTTGGCCCATCAGGTCCGTGACCAGCTGGACCGGCTGGGTGCCACCAAGACCAAGATCGTGGTCTCCGGCGACCTCGACGAATACGGCATCGCGGCGTTGCGGGCCGCGCCGGTGGACAGTTACGGCGTCGGCACCGCCTTGGTGACCGGCTCGGGCGTGCCGGCTGCCGGGTTTGTCTACAAACTGGTCGAGGTGGACGGCAATCCGGTGCATAAGCGCAGCACCGGCAAAGAGTCACAGGGCGGACTCAAACAGGCGCTGCGGGTCGCGCGGGACAGCGGGATCGTCACCGAGGAGGTCGTCTACCCGGCCGGGCGCCCACCGGCGCTGGACGCGCGGGCCCGGATAGTGACCGTTCCGCTGGTACGCGGCGGTGACGTGGTGACCGAGACCGGGACGGCGGCACTGGCCGCGGCGCGCGAACGCGTGGTGGCCGGACTGCACAGCCTGCCGTGGGAGGGGCTCAAGCTGGCGCACGGTGAGCCGGCCATCCCGACGCGGGTGGTTTCGGTCGGCTGACCTACTTGCCGTTGCGTTCCCGGTGTTTGCACCCGGGCCAGCAGCAGGGGCGCCGCTTGCCTTCCTCGAGTTCCTCACGGGTCCGGCGAATCCGGCGCTCACGGGTGACCTGCTGCTTGGCGTCTTCCACCCAGCAGATGAACTCATTGCGCGCCAACGGCGTAATGCTCTGCCATGCGTCCAGTGCCGTGGGGCTGACCAACAGTCCGTCCCGCAGGTCCGCCGGTAGTTCGTGCACTGCGCCGCCTGGCAATCGCTGGCTGCTCATCACCTCAGGGTAGTGGCAGCCGGCGGGAAAACGGGTGGGGCACGAGCGCCGGTGTCACTACCGTGCATAGGTATGGACATCGATGCGGCGACGTTCGGCCAGCAGTGGGTGCGCGCCTGGAACCACCACGACGTCGACGCCGTTCTGGCGCATTTTCACGACGATGTGGTGTTCACCTCCCCGGTGGCTGCGCAGATGTATCCCGAGACGGCCGGAGTGATCCACGGCAAGGCCGCGCTGCGCCGCTATTGGTCCGGCGCTCTGCAGCGCATGCCGGATCTGCACTTCGTCGTCGAAGACGTCTACCGGGGCATCGACACCATCGTGATCAACTACCGCAACCAGAACGGCGGACTCGTCAACGAGGTCCTGCGATTCGACGCCGACGGCTTGGTGATCGAGGGGCACGGAACCTATCTCGTTGCCCGGTCCGCCGCCACGGCCTGACGCATGAGCATGCAGATCGCAAAGCGGGCTACCGTGTGCACACCATGGCTGACCCGTCCGTATCCGAGCTGCTCGCCGCCGCGGTAGCCGCACTGGGCGGCAGCGAACGCGAGGGCCAGGTACGCATGGCCGAGGCGGTGGCGCACGCCTTCGACACCGGCGAACATCTGGCCGTGCAGGCCGGCACCGGTACCGGCAAGTCGCTGGCCTACCTGGTTCCGGCGATCGCGCGGGCGTTGGCCGACGAAAACCCGGTCGTGGTGTCGACCGCGACCATCGCACTACAGCGCCAGCTCGTCGACCGCGACCTGCCGCGTCTGGCCGGCGCCCTGGAAAAGGTACTGCCCCGGCGGCCCACCTTCGCACTGCTCAAGGGCCGACGGAATTACCTGTGCCTGAACAAGATCCATACCGGCCTCGCCGAGGAGTCCGACGACGGGCCGCAGGCCGAACTGTTCGATCCGTTCGCGGCAAGCGCCCTGGGCCGCGACGTGCAGCGACTCGCCGCGTGGGCTGAGGACACCGACACCGGCGACCGCGACGACCTCAAACCCGGTGTACCGGAACGGTCCTGGTCCCAAGTCAGCGTCTCGGCGCGGGAATGCGTGGGCGCCGTGCGCTGCCAATACGGCACGGACTGCTTTGCCGAGCGGGCCCGCGCCGTCGCCGCCGAGGCCGACGTCGTCGTCACCAACCATGCGCTGTTGGCCATCGACGCCATCTCCGACACCACCGTGTTGCCCGAGCATCACCTGCTGGTGGTCGACGAGGCGCACGAGCTCACCGACCGGGTGACCTCGGTGGCCACCGCAGAGCTGAGCGCGACCATGCTCAGCGTCGCGGTGCGCCGCGTCGGCCGGCTGATCTCCCCCGAGCTGGTCCAGCGCCTCGATGCCGCATCGCTGACGTTCGGCTCGGCGATCCACGACGGCACTCCCGGCCGGATGGACCACCTCGACGACGAGCTGGCCACCTATCTGGCCGCGCTGCGTGACGCCGCCGGGGCGGCCCGCGCGGCCATCGACACCGCCCCCGCCGACCCCAAGGCCGCCGCCGCGCGCAAGGAATCCGTCGCCGCGTTGACCGAAATCGCCGACACCGCGGCCAGGATCCTGACCTCGTTCGAGCCGGCCATCCCCGACCGCTACGACGTGGTGTGGCTCAGCCACGAAGACAACCGGGGCTCGGTGCGGGCGGTGCTGCGGGTGGCGCCGTTGTCGGTGGCGGGCCTCTTGCGCGAGCGGCTGTTCGCCCGCGCGACGACGGTCCTGACCTCGGCGACGCTGACCGTCGGCGGGTCTTTCGACGCCATGGCCGGCGACTGGGGTCTGCGGCGCGGCGAGGATCCCCAGGCCGCGCGCTGGCGGGGACTCGACGTCGGCTCGCCGTTTGCGCACGCCAAGGCGGGCATCCTCTACGTTGCCGCGCACCTGCCGCCACCCGGGCGCGACGGCACCGGCACGGCCGAACAGCTCGACGAGATCACCGCGCTGATCACCGCGGCCGGCGGCCGGACCCTGGGCTTGTTCTCGTCGATGCGGGCAGCACGAGCCGCGGCCGAGGCAATGCGCGAGCGCCTCGACACCCCGGTGCTGTGCCAGGGCGACGACACCACCGGCACGCTGGTCGAGCAGTTCGCCGACGACGCCGAGACCTCGCTGTTCGGCACGCTGTCGCTGTGGCAGGGCGTCGACGTACCGGGACCGTCGCTGTCGCTGGTTCTCATCGACCGGATCCCGTTCCCGCGACCCGACGATCCGCTGCTGACCGCCCGGCAGCGCGCGATCACCGCCCACGGCGGCAACGGCTTCATGGCGGTCGCCGCCAACCACGCGGCCCTGCTGCTGGCCCAGGGCGCCGGCCGGCTGCTGCGCGGGATCGACGACCGCGGCGTGGTGGCGGTACTCGACTCCCGGATGGCCACCGCCCGCTACGCCGGATACCTGCGGGCCTCGCTGCCGCCGTTCTGGGCTACCACTGACACCGGCAAGGTGCAGCTGGCGCTGCAGCGGCTGCGCGGCGCCTGATCCCACTATCGTGGTACCCCATGCGCCTTGCCCGCCGACGGCACCGTGTTTATGCGGCGGCCCCAGCTTCACCTCTCCTTCGTCGAGGCTCGCTGAACCACCGTGTTTATGCGGCGGCCCCAGCTTCACCTCTCCTTCGTCGAGGCTCGCTGAACCACCGTGTTCTCGTCACCGCCTGCACGCTGGTGTTATTGCTGGGCGGATGCGCCCGGATGCTCGACGGGCAACCCGTGTCGGTCTTCGCCGACCCATTCCGGGTGGGAGGCCTGCAGGCTGTCGACGGCCCCACCGGGCTGCGCCCTGACGCCCCACCGCCGACCCGGGAGGTCGAGGGCACTGACGGCGGGCGGATCGATCAGCTGGCAGCCCAGTCGGTCAGCGACCTCGAGGCGTTTTGGACCACGACCTACCCCAACACCTTCGACGGTGAGTTCAAGCCGGCGAAATCACTGCTTTCCTGGGATCCGGCGCAACTGCGCGGAAAGTTCTGCGACAACAGGACTTTCCTGCTGGTCAACGCGGCCTACTGCTATCTGGACAACACCATCGGCTGGGATCGCCGGCTGCTGCTGCCGGCGCTGCGCAGCGCCTATGGCGACATGGCCATCACCATGGTGCTCGCCCACGAATACGGCCACGCGATTGCCCGCACGGCCGGCATCACCAAGCGGCGCCAGACCCCGACACTGGTGGCCGAGCAGCAGGCCGACTGCCTGGCCGGTGTGTACCTGCGCTGGGTGGCCCAGGGCGACTCGCCGCGCTTCACGCTGAGCACCGGCGACGGGCTCAACGGCGTGTTGGCCGCGATGCTGGCGCTACGCGATCCGTTGCTCGGTCCCGACGAGACGATCGGCAGCAACGAGCACGGCTCGGCCTTCGAGCGGATCTCGGCATTCCAGTTCGGGTTCACCGACGGCGCCGGGTCGTGTCAGGCCATCGACACCAAAGAGATCGACCAGCGGCGCGGCGAACTGCCCGTCCAGCTGCAGCAGAATGAGACCGGCGAGGTGCCGGTCAGCGAGGAATCGGTGCGGCTGATCGTCGACGCGATGAACACCGCCTTCACGCCGGCCCAACCGCCGACGCTCACGTTCGACGCCGCGACCGCATCGTCGTGCTCGGACGCCCGGCCCAGCCCGCCTGCCTCGTATTGTCCGGCGACCAACACCATCGTTGTCGACCTGCCGGCCCTACAGAGCATGGGCACCCCCAGCAAGGACCAGAAGTTGGCGACGCTGTCCGGCGACAACACCGCCTATTCGGCGCTGATCTCGCGGTACCTGCAGCGCGTGCAGATCGAACACGGCGGACTGGTGCTCGACAACGCCGCGGCCGCGCTGCGCACCGCGTGCCTCACGGGAGTGGCCACCACCCGGCTGTCCGAGGGCGTCACCACCTCCAACGGCGGCCGAATCGCATTGACCGCAGGCGATCTGGACGAGGCGGTCGCCGGGCTGCTGACCAACGGTCTGGCCGCCGGCGACATCAACGGCGAGTCGGTGCCGGCCGGGTTCTCTCGCATCGATGCCTACCGCACCGGAGTGCTCGGCGATTTCGATCGCTGCCTGGCCCGCTTCCCCTGACTGGCGGCGCTGCAGTAGTGGACTACTGAGGCCACCCGCCCTGGCTGGTGTTACAACCTCAGAAGGCCCTGAAGGCAGCGATGACGGGGCCCGCCAGGAGGTATCGGGATCATGACAGCGCGGCGCAGCACCAAGAACGGCAGCACGTCGGGAGGCTGGCGGGGGCGTCGCCGCCGGGTACTCGGCGCGGGCACGGCCGCCGGAGGGTTCCTGGCGTTGGGCATTACCCCGCTGGCCGGCGCGCCCCAGGCACGCGCCGACGTCGACTGGCTGTTCGACCTGCTGGACCCGCTGTCGGGTTCCACTTCCGTCATCGACGCCGCCGACTCCGGCGCCTGGGCCTGGCTGGATCCCACCACCTGGGGCCTCGACGTCGGCACCGCCGCTCTGGCCGCGGCCAGCCCCGTTGACGGCGCAGCGTGGTTTGACCAATACGTCTACCACCCGATCCACAGCGCCATTGACGACTGGATCAACAGCCCAGACGGCCTGCAGTTCGCCACCTTCGTCAACACGTTCTCCGGCCAGTTCCTCATCGGCGACGGCGCCGACGGCACCGCAGATCATCCCGACGGCGGGGCGGGTGGGCTGCTGTTCGGCGACGGCGGCGACGGCTATTACGGCGGAAGCGGAGGTAACGCGGGCTGGCTGATCGGCGACGGCGGCAATGCCGGCGGGGCGGCCCCCTCGCCGGAGATCAGCGCCTTCGGCGCTGTCGAGTACCTGACTCCGATCGACGGAACGCCGGGGCAGGCCGGCAATGCCGCGTACCTGTTCGGCAACGGAGGCAATGGCGGCGACGGTACCGACGGAGTCGACGGGGGCAACGGTGGAGACGGCGGTGTCGGCGGCGCCGGCGGGCTCTGGTGGGGCAACGGCGGCAACGGCGGCAACGGCGGCAATGGTTCGCTGGGCAGCGACGGCACCGTTGGCCACGGCGGAGACGGGGGCGCCGGCGGTAACGGCGCGACCTTGTTCGGCAAGGGCGGCGGCGGCGGCAGCGGCGGCGCGGGCGGTAATGGAGCGGCAGGACTCCTGAACCTGCCCGGTGGCTTGGTCTACGTCGCCGGTAGCGGCGGAAACGGCGGTGGCGGCGGGACGGGTGGTCTGTTCGGCGCCGCGGGCGACGGCGGCAATGGCGGCGCAGGCGGCAACGGGGGCACAGGCGCCGACGACCTGGGCGATGCCGGGGTCGGCGCCCTGGGCGGCTGGGGAGGCCACGGCGGGGCTGGTGGCGCGGCTGGTGTGGGCGGCCTGTTCGGCGGCGCGGGTGCCGGCGGCAACGGTGGCAGCGGCGGCAATGGCGGTAACGGCGGCGGTGCCGGTGGCGGCGGCACCGCCGGCTCCGGCGGCTGGGGAGGCTCTGGCGGTGCAGCCGGCGCTGGGGGCATCGCCGGAACGGGTGGGCTCGGCGGCTCCGGCGGTGTCGGCGGCAACGCCGGCATTGGTGGCACCGCCGGCGACGGTGGCAACGGCGGCTATGGCGGTGGTGGCGGCGGCGGTGTCGGCTTCGGCGCCGCCGGCACCGGCGGTGTGGGGGGTGTCGGCGGCAACGGTGGCAACGCCGGCGCCGGTGGCCACGCCGGCAACGGCGGCAGCGGCTACCAGGGCGGCAGCGGCGGCAATGGCAGCGGCGTCGGCAGCGGCGGACTTGGTGGTGCAGGCGGCACCGGCGGAAATGGCGGCGTCACCAGCGCCGGCGGCTACTCCGGTAACGGTGGTGCGGGCGGTGCCGGCGGCCTAGGTGGCAACGGGTTGGTCAGTGGTAGTGGCGGCAAGGGAGCTCTCGGCGGCACCGGTGGTGACGCCGGCGACGGAGGCAACGCCGGCTGGGGCGGCAGCGGCGGCACGGGCGGATTCAGTGGTGTCGGCTGGGGCGGTAGCGGCGGGACTGGCGGAACCGGCGGTGCCGCGGGCGCCGGTGAAGGCTTCGCCGGCGGCACGGGCGGCTCCGGTGGCACCGGCGGCTGGGGCGGCACCGGCTACAACAGCGGCGGCGGCGGGGGCGGCGCGGGCGGGCCGGGCAGTGCCGCCGGCATCGGCGGCAGCGGTGGCAATGGTGGCAACGGCGCCACCGCCTCCGCAAACAGCTTCAACCTGGTCGGCGGCGGCGCTGTCGCCGGCGTCGGGGGCACCGGCGGCGCCGGCGGCTACGACGGCGCGTCCGGCGGCGACGGCGGAACCGGTGGCTACGGAGGGGCCGGGTCCTACTTCGGCGGTGGCGGCGGCAACGGCGGCAATGGCGGTGCCGGCGGAACCGGAGTTGGCTCCGACGGCGGAAGAGGCGGCAACGGTGGCGGCGTGGGCACCGGCCTGTGGGGCGGTGACGGCGGCAACGGCGGCAACGGCGGCACCCACGGCGCGTCCGGCGGCAACGGCGGCGACGGCAGCTCCGGTGACGGCGCCGACGGCGGCGCCGGCGGCAACGGCGGGCTGGGCAACGGCTCCGACGGGGGCAACGGCGGCAACGCCGGTGCCAATCTGGGCCTCAGCGGCGGCGGCCGCGGCGGTCACGGTGGTGACGGCGGAACCGACGGAGCCCGTGGCGGCAACGGCGGAGTCGGCGGTGCAAACAACACCAATAGCGTGAATGCCGGCGGTGGTGGCAACGGCGGCAACGGCGGTTCGGGCGCCGGCGGCTACGGCGGAGCCGGCGGGACCGGCGGCAACTCTATTGGCGCTTGGGGCGGGAACGGCGGCAACGGCGGCAACGGCACCGCAGGGGGCAACGGCGGCAACGGCGGCATCGGCTACTACGGCTACGGTGGCGACGAGTACTACCGCGGCTACGACTACGGCGAAGGCGGCAGCGGTGGCGCCGGCGGCAACGGTGGTTTCGTCGGCCCGAACGGCAGCGGCGGCGGCGGCGCCGGCGGTAATGGAGGTAACGCGACCGGCTACCTCAACGTCGGTGGCAATGGCGGCGCCGGCGGCAACGGCGGCGCCGACGGGACCCCTGGCGCCCCCGGAACCCCCGGCCAGAACCGTCCGTGAACTCTGCGGCGCCGAGGGCCCTCAGGCCAACGTGACCAGTCCCAACTCCGCATCGCCGGACAGCAACGGATGGCACGGCAGCACCCGTACGGTGTAACCCACCGCCCCGGCGACCGGCAGCCGACTGGTGGTGGAGAAGACTTCCGTGCCGTCCGCGTCGGTGTGCGCATGCGGCATCGCCACGGTGACCGGGTCCATCAGGGTGTCACCGGAATCCACCCGGCCCAGCACCGCCTGCACCACCACCTCGTCCGGCCGCAGCCCGGCCAGGCGCACCGAGGCGGTCAGCGTCAACTCCGACCCCAACCAGGGCGCGTCGGGCAGCCCGGTGCTGTCGACGTCGGTGATCTGGATGTGCGGCCAGGCCGCCTCCGCCCGGCGCCGGTAGTCCGCCAGCTGACGCGCCGCACCGTAGGGCACACCGTCGATCGGCTCGCAGGTGCGCCGCAACGACTGCGCGGCTGGGGCGTAGCACTGCTCCACGTAGTCGTGCACCATCCGCGACGCCAGCACCTTCGGGCCCAGCGTCTGCAGCGTGTGATGAACCATCTCCATCCAGCGCGGCGGCACGCCCCGGTCGTCGCGGTCGTAGAACTTCGGCACCACCGATGACGCCAGCAGGTCGTAGAGCGCCGCGGCTTCCAGATCGTCGCGCCGATTCTCGTCGGCGACCCCGTCCGCGGTGGGAATCGCCCAGCCGTTCTGCCCGTCGAACCACTCGTCCCACCAGCCGTCGCGAATCGACAGGTTCAGCCCGCCGTTGAGCGCGCTCTTCATTCCCGAGGTACCGCAGGCTTCCAGCGGGCGCAGCGGATTGTTCAGCCAGACATCGCATCCGGCGTAGAGTCGCCGCGCCATCGACATGTCGTAGTCGGGCAGGAACGCAATGCGGTGCCGCACCTCGGGGCGGTCGGCGAACCGCACCACCTGCTGAATCAGCGCCTTGCCGTCGTCGTCGGCCGGGTGGGACTTACCGGCGACGATCAGCTGGACGGGGCGCTGCTCATCGAGCAGCAGCTGCTCCAATCGGTCGGGATCACGCAGCATCAGCGTCAACCGCTTGTACGTCGGCACCCGGCGGGCGAAGCCGATGGTCAGCACGTCGGGGTCGAATGCGGTAGCGATCCAGCCCAACTCGGCCTCCGAGGAGCCTCGCTCCAGGCCAGACCGCAGCAGCCGCAACCGGACCTCGTCGACGAGCAGTGCCCGCAGCTGCGAGCGGATAGACCAGAGCGTCAGGGGATCGACCTGCTGCAGACGCTGCCAAGCCGCCGGCTCGCTGAACGAGTCGGGAGCGGCGACGTCACGACTCAGCTGCAGCCACGGGGGCGCCGCCCAACTCGGCGCGTGCACGCCGTTGGTGATCGAGCCGATCGGCACCTCGTCGCCGTCGAACCCGGGCCACAGGTCGTTGAACATGACCCGGCTCACCCGGCCGTGCAGCCGAGAGACGCCGTTGGCGCGCTGCGCCAGCCGCAGGCCCATGTGGGCCATGTTGAACATGCCGGGATCGTGTTCCACGCCCAGTTCCATGATCCGGTCGGTGGGCACCCCGGCGACCAGCGCGTCACCGCTGTCGTCGAAGTAGCGGCGAACCATGTCGGCGGGAAACCGGTCGATTCCGGCCGGGACTGGGGTGTGGGTGGTGAACACCGTCGCCGAACGGACTACGGCCAGCGCGGTGTCGAAATCCAGCCCCTGCTCGGCGATCAGCTCACGGATGCGCTCGACGCCGAGGAAGCCGGCATGCCCCTCGTTCATGTGAAAAACCTCGGGGGCGGGCGTGCCCTGTAACCGGGTGAACTCGCGGATCGCCCGCACGCCGCCGATCCCCGCCAGGATCTCCTGACGGATCCGGTGCTCCTGGTCGCCGCCGTACAACCGGTCGGTGATCCCCCGCAGCTGGTGCGGATTCTCGCCGATGTCGGAATCCAGCAGCAGCAACGGCACTCGGCCGACCTGCGCGACCCAGATTCGGGCCCGCAGCCGGCCGGCGCCGGGCAGCGCCACATCGATCAGCACCGGTCGGCCGTCGGTGTCGACGAGCAGGCGCAACGGCAGCCCCTGCGGATCGAGGGCCGGATAGGTCTCGCGCTGCCAGCCGTCGGCGGTCAGCGCTTGACGGAAGTATCCGGACCGGTAGTACAGCCCCACCGCGATCAACGGCACGCCCAGATCCGACGCCGACTTCAGGTGGTCTCCCGCCAGGATCCCCAGGCCGCCCGAGTAGTTGGGCAGAGCTTCGGCGACCCCGAACTCCATCGAGAAGTAGGCGATCGCCGTCGGCAGCGCCGCCCCACCGTCCTGCTGGTGCTGATACCACCTCGGACTGGTCAAGTACGCCGTGAGGTCGGCCGACAGCGCGTCGAGACGGGCGGTGAACTCCTGATCGGCGGCCAGCTCCTCGAGCCCTGCGGGACTGACCGCCCCCAGCAGCGCTACCGGGTCACGCCCACACCCGTCCCACAATTCGGGGTCGATGGCGGCGAAGAGCTCCTGAGTCGGTTGCTCCCACGACCAGCGCAGGTTCATCGACAGTTGCTCGAGTGCCAGCAGCCTTTCGGGCAGGTGGGCGCGAACGGTGAACCGGCGGAGGGCCTTCACGCTTGACCACACTACCGGCGACGCGAATCTGCGACTGCCACCTAGACCTGACAATTCGGTTGCGAACATGTTGCGTGATGCCAGGCCCCCGGACGACGGTTACCGTGGGCGCAGAGAGCCCGACGACGAACGGAGTGTGGTGGCTGGCCGAGTCGAGGTCGACGATGTCGAACCGGTCGTCTCGTGCGGCCGCTACCCGGCCAAGGCCGTGGTGGGTGAGACCGTGCCGGTCAAGGCCACGGTCTGGCGCGAAGGCCACGAGGCCGTCGCGGCGACGTTGGTGGTGCGCTACGCCGGGCGCCGCTATCCGCTGCCCGGCGATCCCCCGCCCGCGACCGCGACCGGCTCGGCACTGCATGTGCCCATGCACACCGGGTTCGACGCCTACGTGTTCCACGGCGCCTTCACTCCCGACACCGTCGGCCTGTGGACTTTCCGTGTGGAGGGCTGGGGAGATCCGCTGCAGAGCTGGCGGCACGCCGTGACCGCCAAGCTCGACGCCGGCCTGGCTGCGGCCGAGCTGTCCAACGACCTGTTGATCGGCGCCGCATTGTTCGACCGTGCCGCGGCCGGGGTGCCGTCCGCACAGCGCGAACCGGTGCTGGCGGCGGCCGCTGCGTTGCGTGCCTCAGGCGACCCGGTGACGCGGGCCGCGCCGGCGCTGTCTGCCGAACTCGACGAGCTGTTGGCCCGCCACCCACTGCGTGAGTTGGTCACCGCCGGTGTCGAACACCAGGTCTGGGTGGATCGGCCGCTGGCACGCCGCGGCGCCTGGTACGAGATGTTCCCGCGCTCCACCGGCGGCTGGGACGCCGAGGGCCGCCCCGTGCACGGCACGTTCGCCACCGCGGCCGCGGCACTGCCCCGGATCGCGGAGATGGGCTTCGACGTGGTGTACCTGCCACCGGTCCACCCCATCGGCCGGGTACACCGCAAGGGCCGCAACAACTCCGCGACCGCCGAACCCGGCGACGTGGGTTCGCCGTGGGCCATCGGCAGCGCCGAGGGCGGCCACGACGCGGTGCATCCGGCACTGGGCGACATCGGCGACTTCGACGACTTCGTCGCCGCGGCCCGCCGGCTCGACCTGGAGGTCGCGCTGGACCTGGCGTTGCAGTGCGCACCGGATCATCCCTGGGCCACCCAGCATCGGGAATGGTTCACCGAGCTGCCCGACGGCACCATCGCCTACGCGGAGAACCCGCCGAAGAAATACCAGGACATCTACCCGCTGAACTTCGACAACGATCCCGCCGGCCTGTACGCCGAGGTGCTGCGGGTGGTCCGGTTCTGGATAGACCACGGGGTGAAGGTCTTTCGAGTCGACAACCCGCACACCAAGCCCCCCGACTTCTGGCTCTGGTTGATCGCCGCCGTCAAGAACATCGATCCCGATGTGCTGTTTCTGTCCGAGGCGTTCACTCCCCCGGCGCGGCAGTACGGTTTGTCCAAGCTGGGCTTCACCCAGTCCTACTCGTACTTCACCTGGCAGACAACGAAATCCGAGCTCACCGAGTTCGGCCGGCTGATCGCCGAACTCGCCGACTTCCGCCGGCCGAATCTGTTCGTCAACACCCCCGACATCCTGCACGCCAGCCTGCAGCACGGCGGCCCCGGGATGTTCGCCATCCGCGCGGTACTGGCGGCGACGCTGGGCCCGACGTGGGGCGTGTACTCCGGTTTCGAGTTGTTCGAGGACCGTGCAGTACGTGAAGGCAGCGAGGAGTACCTCGATTCGGAGAAGTATGAACTTCGACCCCGCGACTTCGCCGGTGCCGTCGCCGAAGGCCGCTCCCTGGAGCCGTTCATCGCCCGGCTCAACGAGATTCGCCGGCTGCATCCGGCGTTCAACCAACTGCGCACCGTGCACTTCCACCAGGTCGACAACGACGCGCTGCTGGCCTACAGCAAGTTCGACCCGGCCACCGGCGACACCGTGCTGGTGGTGGTCACGCTGAACCCGTTCAGCGCCGAGCAGGCGACCCTGCACTTGGACATGTGGGCACTGGGAATGCCTGACTACCAACGCTTCTGGGTCCGTGACCAGATCAGCGGTGAGGACTACAACTGGGGCCAGGACAATTATGTGCGCCTGGACCCGGCACGAGCGGTCGCCCACATCGTCACCATGCCGCCGATCAACGCCCAAGCCCGCACCGAGTTGCTGCGCCGCTGATGAGCACGATGACCCGACACCTGGCGCCTCACCCTGCCGACGTGGCCCGGCTGCTCGCCGGTGAACACCACGATCCGCACTCCGTCCTGGGCGCGCACGAGTACGGCAGGACCACCGTCATCCGGGCGCTGCGCCCGCGCGCTCGGCGGGTGGTGGTGCTCGTCGGTACCGAGCGCTTCGTCATGCGCGACCTGGGCTCCGGGTTGTTCGCGGCGGCGTGTCCGTTCACCGACCTCGTCGACTACCGGCTGGAGGTGCACTACCCGGAAACGGCTGAGTTCGCCGAGCCCACCGGCGTGCACACGACCGCCGATGGATACCGATTTGCGCCGACCCTGGGCGAGTTCGACCTGTATCTGTTCGCCGAGGGACGCCACGAACGACTCTGGGACGTGATGGGGGCTCATCACCGCACCTTCATCACGCCCGACGGCGAGGTGTCCGGCGTGTCCTTCGCGGTGTGGGCGCCCAACGCCGCCGGGGTGAGTCTGATCGGTGATTTCAACGGCTGGGCCGGTGACGACGCCCCGCTGCGGTCATTGGGCTCGTCGGGCATCTGGGAGCTGTTCTGGCCCGACTTCCCCACCGCCGGCCTCTACAAGTTCCGCATCCACGGGGCCGACGGGGCCGTCACCGAGCGCGCCGATCCGTTCGCCTACGCCACCGAGGTGCCGCCGCGCACCGCATCGGTGGTGACGTGCAGCGACTACACCTGGAACGACACCGACTGGATGGCACAGCGCTGCAAGCGTGACCCGGTGAGCGAGCCGATGAGCACCTACGAGGTCCATCTGGGCTCTTGGCGGCCGGGCCTGAGCTACCGCCAGCTGGCAGTAGAGCTGACCGAATACGTTGTACAGCAGGGCTTCACCCACGTGGAGCTGCTGCCGGTGGCGGAGCATCCGTTCGGCGGCTCTTGGGGATATCAGGTGACGTCGTACTACGCCCCGACCGCGCGCTTCGGCACCCCCGATGACTTCCGGGCGCTGGTCGACGCGCTGCACGGTGCGGGCATCGGCGTCATCGTGGACTGGGTGCCGGCGCACTTCCCCAAGGACGACTGGGCGCTCGGCAGATTCGACGGCACCCCGCTCTACGAGCACTCCGATCCGCGGCGCGGTGAGCAACTCGACTGGGGCACCTACGTATTCGACTTCGGCCGCCCCGAAGTACGCAACTTTCTGGTCGCCAACGCGCTGTACTGGCTGACCGAGTTCCACGTGGACGGGCTGCGGGTGGACGCCGTCGCATCGATGCTCTACCTGGACTATTCGCGCCCGCACGGCGAGTGGACCCCCAACATCCACGGCGGCCGCGAGAATCTGGAGGCGGTGCAGTTCCTGCAGGAGTTGAACGCGACCACCCATCGGGTTGCGCCGGGAATCGTGACCATCGCCGAGGAGTCCACCTCCTGGCCGGGAGTCACCCGGGAGACCAGCCTTGGCGGACTCGGGTTTTCGATGAAGTGGAACATGGGCTGGATGCATGACACGCTGGCCTACCTCGGTCACGATCCGGTGCACCGCAGTTACCACCACCACAACATGACGTTCTCGATGCTGTATGCGTTCAGCGAGAACTACGTGCTGCCGATCAGCCACGACGAGGTGGTGCACGGCAAGGGCACACTGTGGTCCAGGATGCCCGGTGACGACCACCACAAGGCCGCGGGCCTGCGTGCCCTGCTCGCCTACCAATGGGCGCATCCCGGCAAGCAGTTGCTGTTCATGGGCCAGGAATTCGGTCAGCGCAGCGAGTGGTGCAACGAGCGCGGAGTCGACTGGTTCCAGCTCGACCCCCAGGTCGAGCCCGACGGCTACTCACCCGGCATCCTGCGTCTGGTCAGCGACCTCAACGCTCGCTACCGCGCGCTGCCCGCCTTGTGGACCCAGGACGCCGACCCGCGGGGCTACTCCTGGATCGACGCCAACGACTCGGCCAGCAACGTACTGAGCTTCCTGCGCTACGGCACCGACGGTTCGGTGCTGGCCTGCGTGTTCAACTTCGCCGGTGTCACCCACGCCGATTACCACCTGGGGTTGCCCCGGGCCGGCCGTTGGCGTGAGGTGCTCAACACCGATGCGGTCGGCTACCGAGGGTCGGGCGAGGGCAACCTGGGCGGGGTCGAGGCCACCGACGATCCATGGCACGGCCGGCCGGCCTCGGCGGTGCTGGTGTTACCCGCCCTGTCCGCCGTGTGGCTGGCGCCCGAGTAGCTCGGGTAGCTCGGGGTCAGTACAGCGCGTTGGCCAGGTTGCGCCGGCCGGCGACGACCTCCGGGTCGGCGGGGTCGAACAGCTCGAACAGCTCCACCAACCGGGTCCGCACCGCGGCCCGCTCGTCACCGGCGGTCCGCCGCACCAATGCGATCAGCCGGTCGAACGCAGCGGTGACGTCCTGGTTGAGGATCTGCACGTCAGCGGCGGCGAAGGCCGCCTCGACGTTGTTCGGGTCGGCGTCGGCCTGTGCCGGCGCATCGGGTTGCCGACCGGTCGCACGTTCCAGGAAGGCGAGCTGGCGCAACGCCCCCTTGGCTTCGGCGTGGTCGGGGTCGGTGTCCAGCAACGCCTGATAGGAGGCTCGGGCCGCGTCGAAGTCACCGGCGTCGAGCTGCTCACGCGCCTGCGCCAGCACCGGGTCCACCTGCTCCGGCTGCTCCGCGTCACCGCCGCCGGCGAGCTTGCCTGCGGTGGCCGACACCAACGAGTCCACCCAACGGCGCAGCTGGTCGGGCGGCTGGGGTCCCTGAAAGCTGGTGATCGGTTGGCCGGCGGCCAGCGCCACCACGGTCGGCACGGCGTCCACGCCGAACACCTGCGCCACCCGTGGGGCGACGTCGACATTGACGGTGGCCAGCGACCACTTGGCCGCACCGCCGGCGTTGTCCGCCTGGGCCAGCCCGGCGAGGGTGTCGGCCAGCTGAATGCAGGCTTCACTGCGCGGCGACCACAGCAGCACCACCACCGGCACCTGATTGGACCGGACCAGCACCTCGTCTTCGAAGTTGGCCTCGGTGATCTCGGTGGCACCTGGTGGAGCCGAGGCGCTACCGGCGGCGCCGCCGGATTGAGCCGGCTTCTTGAGGCCGGACAGGTCCACTGCTCCGGCCAACGCCGGGCCGATCGGGGGTCGAGGACGCGTCACGCCGTCAAGTCTGTCACGTCGTCCTCGCCGCGCCGCCGACGGCTGTTTTCGCGCCCGACCACTCGACTATGACCAAGATCACACTGTCGCGTCGCCGTGCGGAAACAACCCGCGCCAGCAACCTACGCAACCGTAGGGAAGCCGTTACCCCGCGCGCAGGATGAGCGCGTCGCCCTGGCCACCGGCACCGCACAGCGCGGCCACCGCGTAGCCCGAACCGCGCCGCTTGAGCTCAAGGGCGGCGTGCAGCGTGATGCGCGCGCCCGACATCCCGATCGGGTGCCCCACGGCGATCGCGCCGCCGTGCACATTGACGACGTCGGGGTTCAGACCCAGCTCCCGGGTCGAGGCCAGCGATACCGCCGCAAAGGCCTCGTTGATCTCCACCACGTCGAGTTGGTCGATCGAGATGCCCTCGCGGGCGATCGCCTTCTTGATGGCGTTGGCCGGCTGGGACTGCAGAGTCGAGTCCGGCCCGGCCACGACACCGTGTGCCCCGATCTCGCACAGCCAGTCCAGACCCAGTTCCTGCGCCTTGGCCTTGCTCATCACCACCACGGCGGCGGCGCCGTCGGAGATCTGCGACGACGAGCCGGCGGTGATGGTGCCGTCGGAGCGGAACGCCGGCTTGAGACCGCCCAGCGACTCTGCGGTGGTGTTGGCCCGGATGCCCTCGTCCTCGGTGAACTCCAACGGATCCCCCTTGCGCTGCGGGATCTTCACCGGCACCACCTCGTCGGCGAAAACGCCGTCTTTCCACGCCGCGGCGGCCTTGCGGTGCGATTCGGCCGCGAACTCGTCCTGCTCTGCGCGGGTGAACTTGTCCTCGTCGTTGCGCTGCTCGGTGAGCGCGCCCATCGGCTGGTCGGTGAAGACGTCATGCAGACCGTCGTAGGCGAGGTGGTCGCGTACCGTCACGTCGCCGTACTTGTAGCCCTCACGGCTCTTGAGGAGCAGGTGCGGCGCCTGGGTCATCGACTCCTGGCCGCCTGCCACCACCACGTCGAACTCGCCGGCGCGAATCAGCTGGTCAGCCATGGCGATGGCGTTGATTCCGGACAGACACATCTTGTTGATGGTCAGCGTCGGCACGTCCCAGCCGATGCCCGCACCGACCGCCGCCTGCCGGGCCGGCATCTGACCGGCGCCCGCGGTGAGCACCTGGCCCATGATCACGTATTGCACCAGCGACGCCGGCACCTGTGCCTTCTCCAGCGCCCCGGCGATGGCGACGGCGCCCAGGTCACTGCCGGAGAAATCCTTCAGCGAGCCCATCAGCCGGCCGATCGGGGTCCGAGCCCCAGCAACGATCACCGATGTCGTCATGACTACCTCCCGGGCGGGTATGAGGGGCCGATCTTTCCGGTCGGCGCAGCACGATGTTTGCGCTCAGGTTACCGTTACTCCTATGACGACCGAATCCGTCGCTGACCCTTGTGAGGTGCGCCCCGCCCTGGCCTCGGCCTTGGTGACGGCGATCGATCACGTCGGTATCGCGGTCCCGGACCTGGAAGTGGCCAAGAAGTGGTACCACGACCAGCTCGGGATGATCGTGCTGCACGAAGAGGTCAACGAGGAGCAGGGCATCGTCGAAGCGATGCTTGCGGTGCGCGGCGCCCCGGTCGGCAGCGCCCAGATCCAGTTGATGGCGCCGATCGACGAGTCGTCGACCATCGCCAAGTTCCTGGACAAGCGCGGCCCCGGTCTGCAGCAGCTGGCCTACCGCACCAGCGACATCGACGTGCTGTCCGACCGGTTGCGTGAGCAGGGCATGCGACTGCTCTACGAGGCACCGCGGCGCGGCACGTCGAACTCGCGAATCAACTTCATCCACCCCAAGGACGCCGGCGGGGTGCTGGTCGAGCTGGTCGAGCCGGCCGCGGACGCGGAAGCGCACTGAGCCTCTAGGACCACTTGCGGGTCGGCCCCCGGTTGTCGCGGTTGGCCCAACACGGCGTGTGCCAATGCCGTCGATCATCGCCCGCATGAGCTGGCCACACCACCACATGGGCTATGCCGCAACGAATTTCGTGATCGCACCCCGGACACCGATAGACTTTCACAGCCCGCGAACCCGCGACCGGTACGACGATGTATTCGTAGCCATCGGAGCCGGTCTCCACGCGTTGTTGCAGCGGCAGCGGCCGTAGCGGCTGTTGCCGACGCGACGGACTGCGGCGACGAGCCATGGTCATCAGGCTAGCGGTCAAGCCAGTGCCGACAGCGCAACCGCCGCGTCGTAGCCGCCGAACCCGTCCAGCTCGCCGTCACGCAGTCGATTCACCCATGCCGGGTCGGCGAGCAGCGCGCGCCCGATGGCGACCACGTCGAACTCCCCGGCGTCGAACTGGTCGACCAGACGGTCGACCGGTGCGGGCGCAATCACCTCGCCACGCTTCTCGCTGCGGAACTGCGTCTCCAACCCGACCGAGCCCACTGCGATCACCGGAACGCCGGTGACCTTCCTGGTCCATCCGGCAAGGCTCAATTCCGGGTCGTGGCCTTCGAACCCGGGCAGATAATGCCTGCGCGTCGAGGGGTGCAGCACATCCACCCCGGCGTCGACCAGCGGTGTGAGCAGTTCCTGCAACTGTGTCGGGTCGTCGGCGATGGACGCCGCGTAGTCGGTGCCCTTCCACTGGGAGAAGCGGAAGATGATTGGATAGTCCGGGCCGACCGCGGCGCGGACAGCTGCGACCACTTCGGCCGGGAAACGCGTGCGCGCGGCCAGCGATCCGCCGTAGCCGTCGGTACGCCGATTCGTGCGCTCCCAGAAGAATTCGTCGAGCAGGTAGCCGTGAGCGCCGTGGATTTCGACCGCGTCGAAGCCGAGGTCGCGCGCAGTGGCGGCACTGGTGGCGTAAAGCTGTGCGATCTCAGCGAGTTCGTCGGTTCGCAGCGCGCGGCCCCGCGGTTCACCGCGCCCATCGATGCCCGACGGGCCGACGGGTTCCACCCCATCGTCATTGCGGCGCTCAACACCCTGGTGCCACAGCTGCGCGGCGATCGTCGCTCCCTCAGAGTGGACGCTGTCGACGACACGGGTCCACCCGGCGAGCACCTCGTCGCCGGCGAGCGTCGGCACGCTGGCCGGGAATCCTGCTGCCGGGTCGGGCAACCGGATGCCCTCGGTGATGATCAGCCCTACACCGCCCGCAGCGCGCCGTCGGTAGTACTCGGCCACATTGCTGCCGGGAATTCCCTGCGGCGAGGCCTGGCGGGTCATCGGCGCCATGGCGAACCGATTGGGAACGGTCAGCGAGCGGATCGTCAGGGGCTGGAAAAGATCATCGACTGGCATGCGGTCCTGCAACGCACGGCCGCGCGCTTCTATTCCGGCCTGCGCTCAGAACAGCCGGTACTCGTCGCTGTCCATGCCGCGCATCGCGTCATAATCCAGTGTCAGGCAACGGATGCCGCGGTCGGTGGCCAGTGTGCGGGCCTGCGGCTTGATCTGCTGGGCGGCGAACACCCCGCTGACCGGCGCCAGCAGACTGTCGCGGTTGAGCAGTTCGAGGTAACGCGTGAGCTGTTCCACGCCGTCGATCTCGCCGCGCCGCTTGATCTCCACCGCGACCGCTCGCCCCTGTTCGTCACGACACAACAGGTCAACCGGACCGATCGCGGTCATGTACTCCCGGCGCACCAGGGAGTAACCCTCGCCGAGCAGTTCGACGTGCTCGGCCAGCAGCGCCTGCAGTTGCGCCTCGACGCCGTCTTTCACCAGCCCGGGGTCGACACCCAGCTCGTGGCTGGAGTCGTGCTCGATCTCCTCGATGGTGATCCGCAGCTGGTCGCCGGTCTTGTTCGCCACCACCCACACCGGCAATTCACCGCCGGTTTCTTCGGTGAGCCGGCATGGTGGGCTCATCCAGTTCAGTGGCTTGTAAGCACGGTCGTCGGCGTGCACGCTGACCGAGCCGTCGGCCTTCAACAGCAGCAGTCGCCGGGCAGAGGGCAGGTGCGCGGTGAGCCGGCCGACATAGTCGACGGTGCACTGGGCGATCACGAGTCGCATCCGATCCACCTTAAGGCCCGTGCCGAGCAATTATTCTTACGCCACGATGAAGCCGCCAAAGACGACCGCGCAACGCCTGGGCCGAGTGCTGGAGCTGCTCACCCGTCAGACTGACCGGCTGCCCGAGACGCCCGAATACGGTTCTTGGCTGCTGGGCCGCGTCTCGGAAAGTCAGTACCTGCGCCGGATTCGCATCCAGTTCATCATGACCGTGGTCATCGTGGCGACCAACCTGCTCGGGATCGGTGTGGTCACGCTGCTGGTGACGGTGGCCTACCCGACGCCCAGCGTGTTCTCCGACGCCCCGGCCTGGCTGACGTTCGGCATCGTTCCGGCCTACGTGGTGACCGCGTTGATCGGCGGCACCTACGGGATCACCCGGCGCACCATCAAAATGTTGCGCTGGGCGATCAAGGAACAACAACCCACCCGCTTGGACGAGCGCAATGCGTTTCTGGCGCCGTGGCGGGTGTCGCAGGTGGTGCTCGCCCTGTGGGGCCTGGCGGCGGTGCTGTTCACGCCGCTGTACGGGATACACAACAGCGTCTTCATTCCGATCGTGGCCTTCACCGTGAGCGTCTGCGGCATCCAGGTTGCCACCGCCTGTTACCTGTGCACCGAATTCGCGCTGCGGCCCGTTGCCGCACAGGCACTCGCCGCGGGCAGGCCGCCGCGGCGGTTCGTGTCGGGCATCATGGGCCGAACCATGATGGTCTGGCTACTCACCTCGGGTGTGCCGGTTCTGGGCATCGCGCTGACAGCGCTGTTCGCCCTGGTGTTGAAGAACCTCACCGAGACCCAGTTCGGCATCGCCGTACTGATCGTTTCGACTGCCACCCTGATCTTCGGGTTCCTGCTGATGTGGATCCTGTCCTGGCTCACCACGGCGCCGGTGCGGGTGGTGCGCGCTGCGCTCAAACGTGTCGAACAGGGCAATCTGCAGGGCGACCTGGTGGTGTTCGACGGCACCGAACTCGGTGAGCTGCAAAGTGGTTTCAACGCGATGGTGCACGGGCTGCGGGAGCGCGAACGGGTGCGTGACCTGTTCGGCCGCCACGTCGGGCGTGAGGTGGCGGCCGCCGCCGAGCGCGACAAGATCCAGCTCGGTGGCGAAGAACGCCACGTCGCAGTCCTTTTCGTCGACATCGTCGGCTCGACGCAAATCGTGACCGCCAAGCCGGCGACCGAGGTCGTCACCCTGCTGAACCGATTTTTCGCCGTCGTCGTCGACGAAGTCGACCGCCACCGGGGCCTGATCAACAAGTTCGAGGGTGACGCCACCCTGGCGATCTTCGGCGCCCCGAATCACCTCGACCAGCCCGAGGACGAAGCGTTGGCCGCAGCCCGGGGCATTCTGTACCGCCTGGCCAACGAGGTGCCCGAGATCCGGGCGGGAATCGGTGTGGCGGCCGGCCAGGTCGTCGCCGGAAACGTCGGCGCCAAAGAACGTTTCGAATACACCGTGATCGGCGAGCCGGTCAATGAGGCCGCC
The DNA here is from genome assembly GCF_019645815.1 of Mycolicibacter heraklionensis. Lineage (NCBI taxonomy): Bacteria > Bacillati > Actinomycetota > Actinomycetes > Mycobacteriales > Mycobacteriaceae > Mycobacterium > Mycobacterium heraklionense. The sequence goes on along the minus strand of NZ_CP080997.1, from coordinate 1,554,452 downwards.
CGGTTATGCGAGTTGGCCAAAACCCAACCGCTGCCGCTGCTGACGACGGCCAAAACCATGTACGCGGCCAGCATCAGCGAGCAAGCCCATTGGGTGGTGGGTGACTCGATCGTGCTGCGCGGCTACGAACTGCCGACCGTGCTGGCCAGCCCGCTGTAGCCTCGGGCTACTCCCCCGCCCACGTCTCGGTCGCCGCCAGCGCATCCTCGACCGTGGCGAACACCAGCCCGGCGTAGGCCGCTGGGTCGGGCGTCACCGATCCGCTGGGGTCGACGAGCAGACCCTGCTTGCCCAGATCCCGCAACTCGTCGGACAGCCCGGCGAGCAGGGCACGCGCCGGTTCGCTGATCGTGTGCAGCCGCGACACGTCGAGGATCGCGGTGTCGAACTCGCCACAGTCGCGGGTCGCGGTGCGGGCCACCTGTTCGGCCCCGGCGAACAGCAGGTCGCCGTGCACCTCGTAGACACGAACTCCGGGGCGCGGGGTGTACACCCCGCGAATGGCCGCGTGAGCCTCACTGCTCACCGTCAGGAAGTGCAGTCCGAGCTGCTGGGAAAGACTGCGGCACACCAGCATTCCACGCACGCTGTTGCCTTTCGCGTCGATCCGCGGCGAATAGACGCCGATGCCCAGCTGGCCGGGCAGCACCGCCACGATGCCACCGGCCACACCGCTCTTGGCCGGCATCCCGACCGCACTGACCCACGCGCCGGCGGCGTCGTACATGCCGCAGGTCACCATGACCGACAGCGTGCGCCGTACCACCGCGGCATCGGTCACCTGCCGCCCGGTCAATGGGTTGAGGCCGCCGCGGGCCAGTGTCGCCGCCATCCGGGCCAGGTCGATGCTGGTGACTTTCAGGGAACACTGGCGGATGTAGAGGTCCAAGGCCTCGTCGGGGTCGGCCCCCAGCGCGCCGAAACTCTCCAGCAGGTAAGCGATCCCGCGGTTGCGGCTGCCGCTGGCCCGCTCGGACTCGTACACGGCCTCGTCGAAGTCCAGGCTGCGTCCGGCGCAGGCGCTGAAGAACTCGCGGACCAGACCGAACCGCTCCTCGACGGTCTTCCCCGGGATCAAGGAGCAGGCCACGATCGCACCCGCATTGATCATCGGGTTCTTCGGGACATTGGTGACCTGATCGACGCTGATCTTGTTGAAGCCCTCACCCGAGGGCTCCACACCGATCCGCGCGTCGACATCCGCTTGCCCCAGCTGATCGAGGGCGAGCGCGTAGGTGAACGGCTTGGAGATCGACTGCATCGTGAATTGCACGTCGGCGTCGCCGGATTGGTAGACGTAGCCGTCCGACGAGGACAACGCCAAACCGAACCCCGCGGGATCGACCTCTGCCAGTTCCGGGATGTAGCTCGCCAAGGCCCCGTGGTTCGCCCCGGCGTGCTCGGCAAGGATCCCGTCCAAGTACCGCTGTACCAGTGCCGCCACGCACCGATGCTAGCCCGCGCCAACGGCCCGGCACTGTCGTGTCGCTTTTCCGCTAGTGTCGTCGGCCGGCGCGTGTCATGGTTGAAACGTGCATGACGACTTCGACCGCTGCTACCGCGCCGTGAAGTCGAAAGACGCCCGCTTCGACGGCTGGTTCATCACCGCGGTGCTCACGACACGGATCTACTGCCGGCCCAGCTGCCCGGCACGCCCGCCGCTGCCGCGGAATGTGGAGTTCTACCCCACCGCCGCCGCGGCTCAGCGGGCCGGTTTCCGCGCCTGTAAGCGTTGCCGCCCCGACGCCGCACCGGGTTCTCCGGAGTGGAACATCCGTGGCGACGTCGTGGGGCGGGCCATGCGCCTGATCGCCGACGGCACAGTGGATCGGGAGGGCGTGAGCGGGCTTGCCAGTCACCTCGGCTATTCCGCCCGCCAGTTGCAGCGATTGCTGCAGGCCGAGGTGGGTGCCGGCCCGCTGGCACTGTCCCGCGCACAGCGCACGCAGACCGCCCGCGTCCTGATCGAGACCACGGACCTGCCCTTGGGCGATGTCGCATTCGCCGCCGGATTCGCCAGCATCCGGCAGTTCAACGACACCATCCGCGCCGTGTGTGCCACGACGCCGACCGTGTTGCGCAGCAACGCCGCCGCACGCTCAGGAGCCCGCCCCGGCCGCGACTCCCCCGGTCCGGGTGCGCTGTCGCTGCGCCTTCCGGTGCGCACCCCGTTCGCGTTCGAGGGCGTGTTCGGGCACCTGGCGGCGTGCGCGGTGCCGGGCTGCGAAGAGGTACGCGACGGTGCGTACCGGCGCACCCTGCGCCTGCCGCACGGCAACGGAGTTGCCAGCCTGCGCCCGGCCCCCGACCATGTCCGATGCCGACTCGTGCTCGACGACTTCCGCGATCTCACCGCCGCGATCACCCGCTGCCGACGACTGCTGGACCTCGACGCTGACCCGGAAGCCGTCGTCGAGGCCCTCACCGCCGACCCCGACCTGGCACCGCTGGTGACCAAGGCGCCGGGACAACGCATTCCACGGACCGTCGACGAAGCCGAGCTCGCGGTGCGGGCGGTGCTCAGCCAGCAGGTGTCGACCAAGGCAGCGCGCACCCATACGCATCGGCTGGTGGCGGCACACGGGCAACCGCTCGACGATCCGGACGGCGGGCTCACTCATGTCTTTCCCTCGGTGGAACGACTCGCCGACATCGATCCCGATCAGCTCGCCCTCCCCCAAACCCGCCGGCGAACGCTGCTCACCCTGGTCGCGCGGCTGGCCGACGGCACCCTCGGCCTGAGTGCCGGCTGCGACTGGGAGCGGGCTCGGCACGACCTGATGGCGCTGCCGGGAGTCGGGGCCTGGACCGCCGAGGTGATCGCCATGCGCGGGCTGGGTGACCCCGACGCGTTTCCCGTCACCGACCTCGGGGTGCAGGTAGCGGCCCGCCGCCACGGCCTGCCCGACAACCCGCAGACCCTGATCCAACGCAGTGCTCGCTGGCGGCCGTGGCGCTCCTATGCCACCCAGCATCTCTGGGCCAGCCTCGATCACGCCGTGAACGACTGGCCCCCGGCATCGAAGGAGATCGCATGACCACTCAGCGCATCATCGACAGCCCCATCGGGCCGCTCACCCTGGCAGGCAAAGACGGCAAGCTCAGTCATCTGTTGATGCTCGATCATTCGCACGCCCCCAGCCGGACTGGCTGGACACGCGACGACACCGCGTTTCCGGATGTGGTGGAGCAACTCGCGGCATACTTCGCCGGCGACCTCACCGAGTTCGACCTGACCTATGAGATGGCCGGCACTGACTTTCAACGCCGAGTGTGGGCCGCCCTGTTGACCATCCCGTACGGCCAGACCCGCTCCTACGGACAGCTGGCCAGCCAGATCGGGTCGCCGACGGCCTCCCGGGCCGTCGGGTTGGCCAACGGCCGCAACCCGATCTCGATCATCGTCCCGTGCCACCGTGTCATCGGCAGCAACGGCAGCCTGACCGGTTACGGCGGCGGTATCGACCGCAAGCGGGCACTGCTGGATCTGGAGCGACAGCGAAGCCAAGCCACCCTGTTCGGTTGAGGGCGCTTAGTCCGGCATCGGGTATTCGGTGGTGTCGGTGAAGCCTTCGAAGAAGGTGACGAGACCCGTCAGGGCCTCCTCCAACGTCGGGGTCGGCGAGTCGATGGCACCCACGATGTAGCCCTCTTGAATCAGACCGGCCAGCGACGGGTGCTCCACGAGCGGAATGATCTGGTACGTCGCGGGGTCCAGCAAACTTGCGATGGCGTTGCTGATCCCCTGTTGGACGCCATTGCCGAGGGCGGTCAACAAGTCACCGAAGTCGATGTTGGTTGGGAAGAGCCCCGAACCGGCCGCTGCATCGACGTCTCCCGGCGGCCAACCGTGGTCGATGTTGCCGTAGCCGAGGTTCACCAAGATCCGTGTGACGGGTTCCAACAGCTCATAGAGGGGCTGTCCGAGAATCGGGATCAACTGCAGCGGAGCCAACAGCGGCAGTAGCTCCGAGGGAATCATGTAATAGGAGTTCAGCGAGTCAGGGTCCGAGGTCGGCAGTTCAATAGCAGACGCGACCTGTTCGGGCGTCGCGCTCAACAGCACCGAATGTCCGTAGATGAAGCCCAAGATGGAGTTCAGGTCCGACAGCGGATTGAAATACGTCGGCCGAAAGGCCACCGGGTCGTATTCATAGTTGTAGACGTCGGTGTGATACAGGTCGGTGGGGATGCCGCTGGTGCCCGGCGACCCGATCAGTACGAACCTCACCAGATCGTCGGACACACCCTCGTCGGCAAGTCTCTCCATCAGGCCTACGGAGATCGCGGAGCTCTGCGAGTAGCCGAACACGACGACGGGGTGCTCGGCGTCCACCTCGCCGCCGCTGATCTGCTCCATGACCGCGTTGTAGAGGATCTGCCCACCTACCGCCTGCGAGGTCGAACTGACGTTCTCCGGCGTCCAGAGGGACACCAGCTCGCCGCCGAATCCGTGCGGCTGCAGGTACAGCTCGTTGACAGCATCGAGGTATCGCTCCGACGGTTGCGGCATGCCGGTTCCGCCCATCAGGAAAGCGATGCCGTCACCAAGCGACGTCCCGTTACCCGTCAGCGAGACCGCCGTCGCCAGTGCGGGCGGCACCGACGATGCCACCGGAGCGCCGGCGAAGAAGCTGGCAGCAGCGACGCTCACGACAAGCGGTAGGCAAGTGTTAACGCGCACGCGGATCCTCCTGTTAAGTTCCTTAGCTGCTGCTTAACGTTATAGTCGGGCGGCGAATCCTGCAACAGCAGCTGCCGTCCGCCGGGTCCGGCATCCCTGCAGACCATTGCAAGGGGAATCCCCGTATCTCCAGCGCCGGAGCAAACCTAATATCGACGACAAAGAGGCACCATCCCGGGCGAGGAGGGGAAATACGAGATGGCAACAATCCGGCTTGCGGCTTTCGTTGCGTTGACAGCGAGCTTCGCCGTAGGCCTAGCGGCGCCGGCGTCAGCCGACCTGGTTGACGGCACCTACCAGCGCTCGGGAGACGGCCCTGCGGGGTCCATGTTTTCCGAGGCGACTGTGACAGTCACTTCCTGCGGCCCTGGCTGTAAAAACCTTGCCGGGAGTGTGCGAGGCGATGAGGTTGTGCAAATGCACTTGGAAGGCAATACCTGGACCGGTACCGACAGCACCCACACGGTGCTGACCATCGATAACGATTCCCTGACGGGTACTGAAACCAGCCCTTTCTTGCGTAACCCCGTGAACTCCCGCTACGTCAAGATCGATTAGTCAACGACGGCTGTTCTTGCCGCGGGCAGTGGACAATATGGAAACGCCCCCCGATTTCTCGGGGGGCGTTTCACTTAAATTGTGTTCGGCGGTGTCCTACTTTTCCACCCGTGTGGGCAGTATCATCGGCGCTGACAGGCTTAGCTTCCGGGTTCGGGATGGGACCGGGCGTTTCCCTGTCGCTATTTCCGCCGTAACTCTATTTTCTTGTGTTGGGGTGCCGGGGTTGGTTGGCCGGCACCCGGTGTCACCAAAGTGTGTTTGGTGGTGGGGTGTGGGTTTGAAGTTTTTGTGGTGTGGTTGCGGGCAACACATGTGTTTTTTGTGTGTTGGTAAGTTTTCGGCCGGTTAGTGCCAGTTCCCTGCACACCTTGCGGTGCTTCCAGGTCTGGTCTATCGATCCCGTGGTCTGCGGGGGGCCTTATCCCTCTAAAAGGGTGAGAATCCTGGTCTTGGAGTAGGTTTCCCGCTTAGATGCTTTCAGCGGTTATCCTGTCCGAACGTGGCTATCCAGCCGTGCTCCTGGTGGAACAACTGGTATACCAGAGGTTCGTCCGTCCCGGTCCTCTCGTACTAGGGACAGGTTTCCTCAAGATTCTGACGCGCGCGGCGGATAGAGACCGAACTGTCTCACGACGTTCTAAACCCAGCTCGCGTGCCGCTTTAATGGGCGAACAGCCCAACCCTTGGGACCTGCTCCAGCCCCAGGATGCGACGAGCCGACATCGAGGTGCCAAACCATCCCGTCGATATGGACTCTTGGGGAAGATCAGCCTGTTATCCCCGGGGTACCTTTTATCCGTTGAGCGACACCCCTTCCACTCGGGGGTGCCGGATCACTAGTCCCGACTTTCGTCCCTGTTTGACGTGTCAGTCTTACAGTCAAGCTCCCTTGTGCACTTACACTCAACACCTGATTGCCGTCCAGGTTGAGGGAACCTTTGGGCGCCTCCGTTACATTTTAGGAGGCAACCGCCCCAGTTAAACTACCCACCAGGCACTGTCCCTGAACCAGCTTCATGGTTCGAAGTTAGAGGTCCAATACGATCAGAGTGGTATTTCAACAACGACTCCACCCACACTGGCGTGCGGGTTTCACAGTCTCCCACCTATCCTACACAAACCGCATCGAACATCAATACCAAGCTATAGTGAAGGTCCCGGGGTCTTTTCGTCCTGCCGCGCGTAACGAGCATCTTTACTCGTAATGCAATTTCGCCGAGTCTATGGTTGAGACAGTTGAGAAGTCGTTACGCCATTCGTGCAGGTCGGAACTTACCCGACAAGGAATTTCGCTACCTTAGGATGGTTATAGTTACCACCGCCGTTTACTGGGGCTTAAATTCTCAGCTTCACCCCGAAGGGTTAACCGGTCCTCTTAACCTTCCAGCACCGGGCAGGCGTCAGTCCGTATACATCGTCTTGCGACTTCGCACGGACCTGTGTTTTTAGTAAACAGTCGCTTCTCACTGGTTTCTGCGACCCCCTCCCGCTGCTTAACCGTAAAGGCCATGACGGTATGAGGGTCCCCCTTCTCCCGAAGTTACGGGGGTATTTTGCCGAGTTCCTTAACCATAGTTCACTCGTACGCCTTGGTATTCTCTACCTGACCACCTGTGTTGGTTTGGGGTACGGGCCGTGTGTGTGCTCGCTAGAGGCTTTTCTCGGCAGCATAGGATCACCGAATTCGCCGCAATCGGCTATGCATCACCTCTCGGACTCATGAGACCCGGATTTGCCTAGATCTCGTCCTACGGGCTTGCCCCAGTATTACCACTGACTGGTACGGCTACCTTCCTGCGTCACCCCATCGCTTGACTACTACCAGCGAAGGTCCCACGCAGCCCCACAGTCCCCCTCACCCCGAAGGGATCGAAGTAACCATGGTTTTGGGTGGTTAGTACCACTGATTCATCATGGGCGCGCACACACGGGTACGGGAATATCAACCCGTTGTCCATCGACTACGCCTGTCGGCCTCGCCTTAGGTCCCGACTCACCCTGGGAGGACTGGCCTGGCCCAGGAACCCTTGGTCTTTCGGCGGGCAAGGTTCTCACTTGCCTCATCGCTACTCATGCCTGCATTCTCACTCCCACACCCTCCACCACTAGATCACTCTGTGGCTTCACCGGATGCAGGACGCTCCCCTACCCAATACTTGACGTATTGCCGCGGCTTCGGCGGTGTGCTTGAGCCCCGCTACATTATCGGCGCACAATCACTTGACCAGTGAGCTATTACGCACTCTTTCAAGGGTGGCTGCTTCTAAGCCAACCTCCTGGTTGTCTAAGCGACTGCACATCCTTTTCCACTTAGCACACGCTTTGGGGCCTTAGCCGGCGATCTGGGCTGTTTCCCTCTCGACGCACGGAGCTTATCCCCCGCCGTCTCACTGCCACGCTTACACTCACCGGCATTCGGAGTTTGGCTGACGTCAGTAACCTAGTAGGGCCCATCGGCCATCCAGTAGCTCTACCTCCGGTGAGAAACACGCAACGCTGCACCTAAATGCATTTCGGGGAGAACCAGCTATCACGGAGTTTGATTGGCCTTTCACCCCTACCCACAACTCATCCCCTCAGTCTTCAACCTAAGTGGGTTCGGGCCTCCACGCGGTCTTACCCGCGCTTCACCCTGGCCATGGGTAGATCACTCCGCTTCGGGTCCACAACACGCCACTACACCAACCCCAACGGATTGGATACGCCCTATTCAGACTCGCTTTCGCTGCGGCTACCCCACACGGGTTAACCTCGCGACGTGCCGGTGACTCGCAGGCTCATTCTTCAAAAGGCACGCCATCACCCCACCACAAGGGAGGGCTCTGACGGATTGTAGGCACATGGTTTCAGGTACTATTTCACTCCCCTCCCGGGGTACTTTTCACCATTCCCTCACGGTACTAATCCGCTATCGGTCATCGAGTAGTATTCAGGCTTACCGGGTGGTCCCGGCAGATTCACAGCAGATTCCACGGGCCCGCTGCTACTCGGGAAACATCGCAAGGCAGGTATCGGGTTTTCACGTACCGGGCTCTCACCGTCTACGGCAGACCATCCCAGGCCACTTCCGCTAACCACAACACTTTCTCACTGCCCTCCGGCCAGGTAGAACCGGACACAACACTCCCACAACCCCGCACACACAACCCCTACCCGGTATCACATGCATACGGTTTAGCCATCCTCCGCTTTCGCTCGCCACTACTCACGGAATCACATTTTGTTTTCTCTTCCTACGGGTACTGAGATGTTTCACTTCCCCGCGTTACCTCCCCACCAGCTATACATTCACCAGCGGGTGACACGACATCACTCGTGCCGGGTTTCCCCATTCGGACATCCTCGGATCCACGCTCGGTTGGCAGCTCCCCGAGGCATATCGCAGCCTCCCACGTCCTTCATCGGCTCTCGATGCCAAGGCATCCACCATGCGCCCTTAAACACTTACAAACACAAAAACCAAGAAACAAAAATTGCAAAACAAACAAGACACACAGTCTCGCTTGTTAGATGCTCGCAACCACTATCCACAAAACAAACACCACACCCCACCACCAAGATGGAGCGACAACACACCCACCCCCCGAAAGGAGCAACAAACGGGCCTGTTGCCTCAGGACCCAACAGTGTGCCCAGCCACAGCCGGCCGACACCACCCCCGAAGAGGCCGCGCCGGTTGGTGATCAAAGCTGTTGTCGTTCAAATTATCTGCACCACCGGACAACCCACTACAGGCGCCGGCGAAAAATCTCCCAACCGCATCACCCTCACCCATGTGAGGAACGGGGGAACATGGTGCTCCTTAGAAAGGAGGTGATCCAGCCGCACCTTCCGGTACGGCTACCTTGTTACGACTTCGTCCCAATCGCCGATCCCACCTTCGACGGCTCCCTCCACAAGGGTTAGGCCACCGGCTTCGGGTGTTACCGACTTTCATGACGTGACGGGCGGTGTGTACAAGGCCCGGGAACGTATTCACCGCAGCGTTGCTGATCTGCGATTACTAGCGACTCCGACTTCATGGGGTCGAGTTGCAGACCCCAATCCGAACTGAGACCGGCTTTAAAGGATTCGCTAACCCTCACGGGATCGCAGCCCTTTGTACCGGCCATTGTAGCATGTGTGAAGCCCTGGACATAAGGGGCATGATGACTTGACGTCATCCCCACCTTCCTCCGAGTTGACCCCGGCAGTCTCTCACGAGTCCCCACCATAACGTGCTGGCAACATGAGACAAGGGTTGCGCTCGTTGCGGGACTTAACCCAACATCTCACGACACGAGCTGACGACAGCCATGCACCACCTGCACACAGGCCACAAGGGAACCAACATCTCTGCTGGCGTCCTGTGCATGTCAAACCCAGGTAAGGTTCTTCGCGTTGCATCGAATTAATCCACATGCTCCGCCGCTTGTGCGGGCCCCCGTCAATTCCTTTGAGTTTTAGCCTTGCGGCCGTACTCCCCAGGCGGGGTACTTAATGCGTTAGCTACGGCACGGATCCCTAAAGGAAGGAAACCCACACCTAGTACCCACCGTTTACGGCGTGGACTACCAGGGTATCTAATCCTGTTCGCTCCCCACGCTTTCGCTCCTCAGCGTCAGTTACTGCCCAGAGACCCGCCTTCGCCACCGGTGTTCCTCCTGATATCTGCGCATTCCACCGCTACACCAGGAATTCCAGTCTCCCCTACAGTACTCCAGTCTGCCCGTATCGCCCGCACGCCCACAGTTAAGCTGTGAGTTTTCACGGACAACGTGACAAACCACCTACGAGCTCTTTACGCCCAGTAATTCCGGACAACGCTCGCACCCTACGTATTACCGCGGCTGCTGGCACGTAGTTGGCCGGTGCTTCTTCTGTACCTACCGTCACCCCAAGAAAAATCCCGGAGCTTCGCCGATACTGAAAGAGGTTTACAACCCGAAGGCCGTCATCCCCCACGCGGCGTCGCTGCATCAGGCTTGCGCCCATTGTGCAATATTCCCCACTGCTGCCTCCCGTAGGAGTCTGGGCCGTATCTCAGTCCCAGTGTGGCCGGACACCCTCTCAGGCCGCTACCCGTCGTCGCCTTGGTAGGCCATTACCCCACCAACAAGCTGATAGGCCGCGGGCCCATCCCACACCGCAAAAGCTTTCCACCACACACCATGAAGCATGCGGTCCTATTCGGTATTAGACCCAGTTTCCCAGGCTTATCCCAAAGTGCAGGGCAGATCACCCACGTGTTACTCACCCGTTCGCCACTCGAGTACCCCCGAAAGGGCCTTTCCGTTCGACTTGCATGTGTTAAGCACGCCGCCAGCGTTCGTCCTGAGCCAGGATCAAACTCTCCAAACAAAAACCAATTTGGAAACAATCCCAAAACATCAGTTCCGAAAAACCGACAAAAACAACACCACACCCCCAACACGGGGCGCCAGAGGCATGGCAAAAACAACAACAAACAAAAACCACCAAACACACTATTGAGTTCTCAAACAACACGCCCGGCTTCAGGCAACCCCGCTACTATACTCCGTAGTCAGAGTTGAGTCAACTCCGAGTTTTTCGGGGCTTCCGGAAGGACTTCCAGACTGCTGGTCGTTCCGCTCCCGCGGCCCGCCGGCTCGACCTATATTACACGTTCGATCTCAGCGCCCAAATCGCCTAGATATTCCACGAACAACGGGTAGCCGCGATCGATGTGGTAGACGTCGTGGACCTCGGTCTCACCGTCTGCGACCAGGCCCGCAAGGACCAGACCGGCTCCGGCGCGGATGTCGGAGGCCCACACCGGAGCGCTCGAGAGCTGCGGCAGACCACGCACCACCGCATGGTGGCCGTCGGTGCGGGCGTCGGCACCCAGTCGGATCATCTCCTCGACGAACCGGAATCTGGCTTCGAACACGTTCTCGGTGATCATCGACGTGCCCTCGGCGATCGCCGCGAGGCCGATCGCCATCGGCTGCAGGTCAGTGGGGAATCCCGGAAACGGCAGGGTCGCGACGTTGACGGCCTTGGGCCGCTCGTACTGCACGACCCGGAAGCCGTTATCGGACTGGGTCACGGTCGCCCCCGCGTCGTGCAGCTTGTGCAGGACGAGCTGCAGGTGCGCCGGGTCCACTCCGGTGACTGAGATATCGCCGCGGGTCATCACCGCGGCAATCGCCCAGGTCGCGGCGACGATCCGGTCGCCGATCACCTCGTGTTCGGTGGGGTGCAGACGCGGCACCCCGGTGATCTTCAGCGTCGGTGAGCCCGCACCTTCGATCTGCGCGCCCATCTGGTTGAGCATCGTGCAGAGGTCAACGACATCGGGCTCGCGCGCCGCATTGTGGATGGTGGTGACGCCCTCGGCCAGGACTGCGGCCATCAAGATGTTCTCGGTGGCACCGACCGACGGAAACTCCAACTGGATCTCGGCGCCGCGCAGCTTCTCGGCGTGCGCGACCACGCAACCGTGCTCGATATTGCAGGTGGCGCCCAGCTGGCGCAGGCCCGCCTGATGCATGTCGAGCGGGCGCGACCCGATCGCGTCGCCGCCCGGAAGTGCGACTTTCGCCTTCAGGCAGCGGCCCACCAGGGGCCCAAGCACACAGACCGAAGCGCGGAACTGGCGCACCGCGGCGAAGTCCGCGTCGTACTTGGGTTCGTCCGGCGAGGTGATGCGCACCGTGGTGCCGTCAAGTTCGACGTTGGCGCCCAGGCCGCGCAGCACCTCGGCCATCAGCGGCACGTCCAGAATGTCCGGGCAGTTGGTGATGGTGCTGGTGCCCTCCGCCAACAGGGCTGCCGCCATCAGCTTCAGGACGCTGTTCTTAGCGCCGCCGACGGCGACCTCACCGGACAATCGGTTACCCCCGGTAACCACGAAACGCTCTCCCACTCGCGTCAGTGTAGTGACGACACGAGCCCGATCCTGACCAATCCGGGCTCCAACCGAAGCGGGGATTGCACCGATTCCCGCCCCCGGTACGGTTTGGGCTATGGCAGTGCACATCACTCGCGTTTACACCCGTACCGGCGACGACGGAACGACCGGGTTGAGCGACTTCTCCCGAGTCCCCAAGACCGACCCGAGGCTGGTCGCCTACGCCGATGTCGAGGAGGCCAACGCGGCGATCGGTGTCGCGCTAGCGCTCGGCCACCCCGCCGAGGCGGTGAGCGCCACGCTGCTGCAGATCCAGAACGACCTGTTCGACGCGGGCGCGGATCTGGCCACGCCGGTTGCCGAGAATCCGAAGTATCCGCCACTGCGGATCACCGCCGACTACGTCGATCGGGTGGAGGCGTGGTGTGACGAATACAACGAGCAGCTGCCGCCCCTCAACTCATTCATCCTGCCGGGGGGATCACCACTGTCGGCATTGCTGCATGTGGCGCGAACCGCGGTGCGCCGTGCCGAGCGCTCGGCCTGGGCTGCACTCGATACCTATCCGGACGGAGTGTCGGTACTGCCGGCCAAGTATCTGAATCGCTTGTCGGACTTGATGTTTGTGTTGTGCCGAGTGGCGAACACCGATGGTGATGTGCTCTGGAAGCCCGGTGGCGATCGCGCCGACCGGCCCGAAAAGTAGTCCGCGCCAACGGCGTCGGCTGATTCAGTAGCTCTGGCGCCGGGCCCGCGGCGACGGGCGCGCCTCCAGCCACGACAGGAAGGCGGTCCGCGCGCCGCGGTCCAGCGCTATCTCGAAGCCGGCCCGACCGTCCTGGTTGGCATCGCACAGTTCGAGCACCACGATCTCGTCGGTCATGATGTCGAATTCGTCGCCCCGGGGCGCACGGCGGGCCACCACATCCACGCCACGTCGGCTGAGCCGACGGTCCGGCCACAACCGCACGCTGGAAAGACGGTAGAAGGCGGCCTCACCGCCGCGATAACGGACCACGCCGTGACGCCAGCCGTGGCCGCCGACGGCCGGCAGGTCGCGCATGATCGCGGCCGTACCGCCTTGACGCAGCTTCCACAGCCGATAGCTCAGCGCCACGACGGCGCAGAGGAGAACGGCGACGAGCACGACCATAAACATCATGGGCGTGCTCATCGGTTCACGTCTTCTAGTCGATTACACCTAGAGCACGCAGCCTGGCCCGTCCCCGTGCAGCCATCTTGGGGTCGTTGGACTGGGCCTCGTGCCGTGCGGATGCCTCGTCGATCTCCGAGGTGAAGTCGACAGCCTCCGCCAAGATGCTGACGCCCTCTTCGGTCACCGACAAGAAGCCGCCGTGCACGGCGAGCCGCAGCTCGTCCTCGTCGACCCGGTCCACCCGCACCATGGCGTCGTCGACGAGCTCGGCAACCACCGGGATGTGCCCCGGCAGGATGCCGATCTCACCGACGGTGGTCCGGGTGAAGATGAACGTGGCCTTGCCCGACCACACCTTGCGATCGACCGCGACGATGTCGACGTCAAGCTCTGCCATTACCCACCACCTTTCGCCGCCAGAAGATTCCGGGTCACAGCTTGGCGCCCAGGCTCTCGGCCTTCTTGGCCAGGTCGTCGAGGCCACCGATCAGGAAGAACGCCTGCTCGGGCAGGTGGTCGAAGTCACCCTTGGTCAGCCGGTCGAAGGCCTCGATGGTCTCCTTCAGCGGCACCGTCGAGCCGGGCTGGCCGGTGAACTGCTCGGCCGCCATCATGTTCTGGCTCAGGAACCGCTCGATACGCCGCGCCCGGCCGACCAGCTGCTTGTCCTCTTCGGACAGCTCGTCGATACCGAGGATGGCGATGATGTCCTGCAGGTCCTTGTAACGCTGCAGAACCCGGATGACCTCCTGGGCGACGCGGTAGTGCTCTTCGCCGACGATGGCCGGGTCCAGAATGGTCGAGCTGGAGGCCAGCGGGTCCACGGCCGGGAAGATGCCCTTGGAGAACACCGCACGAGACAGCTCGGTGGTGGCGTCCAAGTGCGCGAACGTGGTTGCCGGCGCCGGGTCGGTGTAGTCGTCGGCGGGCACGTACACGGCCTGCATCGAGGTGATGGACCGACCGCGGGTCGAGGTGATCCGCTCCTGCAGCTCACCCATCTCGTCGGCCAGCGTGGGCTGGTAACCCACGGCCGAAGGCATGCGGCCCAGCAGGGTCGAAACCTCGGAGCCGGCCTGGGTGAACCGGAAGATGTTGTCGATGAACAGCAGCACGTCCTGGCCTGCCTCGTCGCGGAACCACTCGGCCATGGTCAGGGCCGACAGCGCCACGCGCATACGCGTGCCCGGCGGCTCGTCCATCTGGCCGAACACCAAGGCGGTGTCCTTGAGCACGTTGGCGTCCTCCAGCTCGACCCACAGGTCGTTGCCCTCACGGGTGCGCTCCCCGACGCCGGCGAACACCGAGGTGCCACCGAAGTTGCGGGCGATACGGTTGATCATCTCCTGGATGAGCACGGTCTTGCCGACGCCGGCACCACCGAACAGGGCGATCTTGCCGCCACGCACGTACGGGGTGAGCAGGTCGACGACCTTCAGGCCGGTCTCGAGCATCTCGGTGCGCGGTTCCAGCTCGTTGAATGGCGGGGGCTTGCGGTGGATGCCCCAGTGCTCGAAGTCTTCGCCGTAGCCCGGCTTGTCGAGGCAGTTCCCCAGTGCGTTGAACACGTGGCCCTTGACCTCGTGACCGACCGGCACCGAGATCGCGGCGCCCGTGTCGGTGACCGCGGTGCCACGCACCAGGCCGTCGGTGGGCTGCATCGAAATGGTGCGGACCAGGTTGTCACCCAAGTGCTGGGCGACCTCGAGGGTCAGCGTCTTGGCCAGCTCCGAGAAGGAGATCTCCGCGTGCAGAGCGTTGAACAGCTCCGGCACCGCGCCCCGGGGGAACTCGACGTCGACGACAGGGCCGGTTACGCGCACCACGCGGCCGGCGGTTGTCTTGTCAGCGGTAACAGTCATTATCTTCTTCGCTTCCTAGTACTTACCGGGGGGCTTACCGAGAGGCATCGGCGAGGGCATTCGCACCGCCGACGATCTCGCTGATTTCCTGGGTGATCTGAGCCTGGCGCTCGCGGTTGGCCTCAAGGGTCAACGCCTTGATCAAGTCGTCGGCGTTGTCGGTCGCCGACTTCATCGCGCGCTGGCGCGAAGCCAGCTCCGAGGCCGCCGAGTCGAGCAGCGCGGCATACACACGGGTGGTCAGATACCGCGGCAGCAGCGAGTCGAACAGCGTGGTGGCATCCGGCTCGAAGGAGTACAGGGTCTTCGGACCGGTCTCCTCGCCCACGTATTCCACCAACATCGGGGCGATCCGCCGCGCCTCTGCCGACTGCGACAGCATCGAGCGGAAGTCGGTCGACACGATGTGCAGTTCGTCGACACCCAGGACCCCGTCGGTGCCCGGGTGGTTGCCGTCGTCGTCGACACCGGCCAGGAATGCCTCAACCAGGGTCGAGGCGATCGTGGCGGCGTTCTCGTACGTCGGCTGCTCGGAGAATCCGGTCCAGGAGTCGGTGACCGCCCAGTTCCGGAACGAGTAGTAGGCCAGCGCCTTGCGGCCGACGACGTAGAGAACCGGGTCCTTGCCCTCCGAGCGCAGCAGAGCGAACAGCTCCTCTGCCCGGCGGAAGACGTTGGCGTTGTAGCCGCCACACAGACCACGGTCGGACGACACCACCAGGACACCCGCCCGCTTGGGCTCGCTGCGCTCGACCAGCAACGGGTGGTCCAGGGCCGCCTCGGCGGCCAGAGTGGTGAGCAACCGGGTGATCTCGACGGCGTACGGCCGCGCCGTTTCCAGCCGGGCCTGCGCCCGGCCGATACGCGAGGTGGCGATCAGCTCCTGGGCCTTGGTGATCTTCTTGATCGACCCGGCTGAGCGGATGCGCCCGCGTAGTTCGCGAAGTGTGGCTGCCATAGCGGCGTTACTTCTTCTTCGCCGGCGCGGCCTTGTGGACCTGCACCGCTTCCTTGCCGAGCTTGTCCTCGTCGAGCGCGTCGACGTGCGCGTCCGGCACCACCGAGCTGCCGTCTGTGGCGGCAAAGCCCTTCTTGAACTGGTTGATGACCGACACCAGTTTCTCGTTGGCCTCATCGGAGAGCTTCTTGGACTCGCGGATCCCGGTCAGGATCTCTTTCTCCGAGGCCCGGATGTGGTCCAGCAGCTCGGATTCGAAGCGGCCCACGTCCTCGACCGGCACCGAGTCCAGGTGACCTTCGGTACCCAGGAAGATCGAGATCACCTGCTCCTCGACGGGCAGCGGTGCGTACTGGGGCTGCTTGAGCAGCTCCACCAGGCGTGCGCCACGCTCCAGCTGCGCCTTCGAAGTGGCGTCCAGGTCGGAGGCGAATGCGGCGAAGGCCTCCAGCTCGCGGTACTGCGACAGGTCCAGACGCAGCGAGCCGGCCACCTCCTTCATCGCCTTGATCTGGGCGGCGCCACCGACACGGGACACCGACACACCGACGTTGATGGCCGGGCGGACGCCCTGGTTGAACAGGTCGCTCTCCAGGAAGCACTGGCCGTCGGTGATCGAGATGACGTTGGTGGGGATGTAGGCCGAGATGTCGTTGGCCTTGGTCTCGATGATCGGCAGACCGGTCAGCGAACCGCCACCCAGTTCGTCGGAGAGCTTCGCGCAACGCTCCAGCAGACGGGAGTGCAGGTAGAACACGTCACCCGGGTAGGCCTCGCGGCCCGGCGGGCGGCGCAGCAGCAGCGAGATGGCGCGGTAGGCCTCGGCCTGCTTGGTCAGGTCGTCGAAGACGATCAGCACGTGCTTGCCCGAGTACATCCAGTGCTGGGCGATCGCCGAGCCGGTGTAGGGGGCCAGCCACTTGAAGCCGGCGGAGTCCGACGCCGGTGCGGCGACGATCGTGGTGTAGTCCATGGCGCCGCCCTCTTCCAGCGCGCGACGCACGCTGGCGATGGTGGTGCCCTTCTGGCCGATCGCGACGTAGACGCAACGGACCTGCTGGTTCGGGTCTCCGGTCTCCCAGTTCTTACGCTGGTTGAGGATGGTGTCCACACAGAGCGCGGTCTTGCCGGTCTTGCGGTCGCCGATGACGAGCTGACGCTGTCCGCGGCCGATCGGGGTCATGGCGTCGACGGCCTTGATGCCGGTCTGCAGCGGCTCGCTGACGCTCTGACGCTGAACCACCGAGGGGGCCTGCATCTCCAGAGGACGACGGGCCTCGGCTTCGATCTCGCCGCGCGCGTCGATGGGCTGTCCCAGCGGGTTGACGACGCGACCGAGGAAGCCGTCGCCGACCGGCACCGAGAGCACCTCACCGGTGCGCTTGACCTGCTGGCCCTGCTCGATGTTCTCGAATTCGCCCAGGATCACCGCACCGACGCTGTGCTCGTCGAGGTTCAGGGCCACGCCCAGCACGCCGCCGGGGAACTCGAGGAGCTCCTGGGTCATCACCGAAGGCAGGCCCTCGACGTGTGCGATGCCGTCACCGGCGTCGATGACGGTGCCGACCTCCTCGCGCGCGGTGTCGGCGCTGAAGGAGCTCACGTACTCCTCGATCGCCCCCTGAATGTCGTCAGAGGAGATTGTCAACTCTGCCATGGCTTTTCGTCTTCCTGCCTTCGAATGGGTATTGGGCTCTGAGACCGGGTAGGTCTGGGTCAGTCGGGCAATTGCGTCTTGGCGTCCGCGAGGCGCGACGACAGCGTGCCGTCGATCACCTCGTCGCCGACCGAGATCGCCAACCCGCCTAGTCGTGCGGGGTCGACGTCGACCTGCACGCGGACCGGGTGGCTGTAGATCCGGCTCAGGACGGTGTTCAGCCGGGTGCGCTGGGCGTCGCTGAGTTCGGCGGCCGCACCGACGTCCGCCACCAATTCGCCACGACGTGCCACTGCGATCTGAGCAAGCTCGGCGATCGCCTGGTGCGCGGACTGGCCACGCAACAGCCGGACGGTCTGCTCGAGCAGTGCCGCCGTGATCGGGTTGGCACCGCCAAGAACATTGCGCAGCAACCCGACCCGACCAGCTGCCGGAGTCGCGGTGTCACCGAGCAGGATGTCCAGACGGGGCTGGGCGTCGAGCACGCGGGAGAACCGGAACAGCTGGTCCTCCACCTCGTCGACGGTGCCCGCACTCTCGGCCGACAGCAGCAGTGCCTGCCGGGCGACGTGCTCGACGGCGGTGACCAGGTCCGCGCCGTTTGACCACCGGGCCGAAGCCGCGTCGGTCACCAGCGTCAGGGCGGCGGCACCGACCTTGTCGGCGAACAACCGCTGCACCAGACGTACCTTCGGTCCGGCGTCGTCGGTCGGCACGGTCAGGTGACGGGTGATCACGCTCTCGCGCTCGAGCAGTTCGGCCACGCCGGTGAGCTCATCGGCCAGCGAGGCCAAGCCCTGCTGGTCCAGGCCACCGGCCACCTCGCCGAACTTGTCCTGCAGGCCGGCCAGAGCCTGACGGCTGGCCGAACGCATCCCGGCCAGGATCGGCGACTCGACCTCGACGGACTTCGGCGCCATGGCGTCGAGCTCGTCGAGGAACCGGTCCACGGTGGCGGACTGCCGCTGCGGGTCGGAGACGTGCGCGCGAACCAGTTCGCCCGCTCGCTCCACAGCTTCGGCACCCAGGCCGGACCGCAGCTCGCGGATGAGCTGCGCCCGCATGAGACCGACCTGCTGCCCGCCGGTGGTCTTCACACGCTCGGCTTCGACACCGGCTTGGCTGCGCAGTTGCTCGGCGATCCGCTCGGCGTCCGAGTGGGCCTCCGCGGTGACCCGCTTCGCCTCGGCCGACGCGTTCGCCAGTGCCGTGGAGTGCGCCTGACCGGCTTCGGTCAGACGAGCGGCGGCTGCTGCCGCCTCCTCCAGCTGCTTGCGCACCGACTCCTGCTGGTCGGCCATCAGCTTGCGCACCGGCGGCACGACGAACTTGACCAGCAGCCAAACGATGACGGCAAAGCCGACCAGCTGCCCGATGAAAATCGACATCTCTGTTGCTACCGCCCCGTACTCGCCGCGGAAAGTGCCTCGGCCTCAACACCGAGGATCCGGCTGGCCAGGGTGGCAGACAGTGTCTCCACCCGGGCCTGCAGCTGCTCACTCACCGCATCGCCTTCTTGCTTGAGCTTGTCGGTGGCGGCCTGCAATGTCGAGGCCACCTCCGCCTCGGCCGCCGACCGCTGCTCGTCGATCACCTTGCGACCCTCGGCACGAGCTTCGTCTCGTGCCGTGCTGGCCTCAAGGCGCGCCGCCGCCATCTGCTTCTCGTAGTCGGCTTCGGCGGCCGCGAACTGCTCGGCAGACTCCCGATTGTCGGCGAGAGTCTTGGTGATCATGTTCTCGCGCTCCCGCAGCACCTTCATGATCGGCGGCACCACGAAGGTACTGATCACGCCGAGCACGATCAGGAAGATCGCGAGCACGACGAAGAAGGTGCCGTCGGGAATGAGGAAGCTCTTCTTCGGGCCTTCCTCAGCTGCCTCGCTCAAGGCGAGGACAGCAACGCTCATGTCACCCATCGTGTTGCGTTACTGCTGTGCGGCGATCGGGGTGGCGAAGACGAACAACGCCATGAAGGCCAGGTTGATGAAGTAGGCCGCTTCGACCAGACCGACCGTGATGAAGAACGGGGTGAACAGGCGACCCTGAGCTTCGGGCTGACGGGCGATACCGGCGATCAGCGCGTTACCGGCGATACCGTCACCGATACCGGCGCCGATGGCACCGCCGCCCATGATGAGACCGCCGCCGATGAGGGCACCAAGTCCGATCAGATTGGGATCTGCCATTTCATTCCTCCTTGCTAGCTGGTAGTGCTCTACCAGGTCTGATGTGGTCGTGCAGGTGGTACTAGTGGTGGTCTTCTTCGAGCTCCATGGCCTGGCTGAAG
This sequence comes from Mycolicibacter heraklionensis, assembly GCF_019645815.1. Lineage (NCBI taxonomy): Bacteria > Bacillati > Actinomycetota > Actinomycetes > Mycobacteriales > Mycobacteriaceae > Mycobacterium > Mycobacterium heraklionense. The sequence goes on along the minus strand of NZ_CP080997.1, from coordinate 1,534,432 downwards.
TACAGGATGGTCAGCAGCGCGAAGATGAACGCCTGGATCAGTCCGACGAACAGGTCGAAGGTCTTCCAGATCGCGTTCGGCGCGACCATGAAGACCGGTCCCAGCAGCGCGATCAGGCTGACCAGGATGCCGCCGGCGAAGATGTTGCCGAACAGACGCAGAGACAGCGAGACCGGCTTGGCGATTTCTTCGACCAGGTTGATCGGCGCCAGGATCGCGACGTGGCCCTTGAGCACCCGCAGCGGGTGGCCGATGAAGCCGCGCCGCCAGAAGCCGGCCAGGTGGTATCCGCAGAACACCAGCAGAGCGAGCGCCAGCACGAAGTTGATGTCGGCGGCGGCAGAGGAGATCAATTCATGGATGCCGTGCTCGTCGGCGTACTGCACCGGCAGCACCGACAGCCAGTTACAGACCAGGATGAAGATGAAGATCGTCACCGCCAGCGGCAGCACGAACGGGGCGATCTTCATTCCGATGGCGCCCTCGATCTGGTTGCGCATCTGAATGGTGATCGCCTCGAAGAACAGCTGCACCCCGCCGGGAACCCCACTCGACGTGACCTTGGCGCGCAGGAACAGCGCCAGGGCGATCACGATCACCGCTGCGATCGCGGTGGAGGTGATGGTGTCGATGTTGACCTCACCGACCAGCGGCCACACCGCGGTCTCGTGGTGGCCGACCTCGATGGCTCCCTCAGCCACGATCGACTCAGTCATTTTCCGTCCCTTCAGCGCCGGACTCTGACGCTTGCGCGCGGAGCTTTTTTACCACTGGCAGCATGGTGGTCAGCACCAGCACTACCTCGAACAAGGCCAATCCGAACAGCGCGCCGAGGCCCTCTGGACGGAACTGGTAAGCGATAGCCAGGCCGATCGCGCTGATGACCAGAAGACGAGACGCCGAGTTCAGCGCCATCTTCTTCTTCAGCGGATGGTCGGAGGCGGTGATCTTCAGCGCCGACCGGCGAATCAGCAGGGCGTTGCCCAGGCCGAGTGCCAGACCCAGCCCGAAGAACACTCCGAAGAGCGGTCGGCCGAATTGAGCAGCCGCAGCAACGGCGGCTGCGGTCAGAGCGACACAGATCAGTGACAGCCGAATCGGCTGGAACACCACCGACGGCAACACCAACGGCGCATCCTGCGCTGGTGTCGTCACCGCCTCACCCCAATCTGAATCTGCCCTGCGTCACTGTCGTGAAGTCGCCCGCCGAGCGTATCGGATGCCCGAACGCCTTGTGGAACCACCTACAACACCATCTTAGACGGTGCTACTACCGCGCGTCGTAGGGGTCGTCTTCCGGGTCGCTGCCCCGGCGTAGCAACGGGATGAGCGTAACGACAATCGCGACGAGCATCGCACCCAACATCACCGCCCCGGTGTAGCGCGGGTCGAAGAAGATGGTGCCGGCCGCCCCGAATGCGACGATCGCCGTCCACAAGTAGATCAGCAGCACCACCCGGCGATCGGAGTGGCCGATCTGCAGCAGCCGGTGGTGCAGGTGCATCTTGTCCGGACTGAACGGGCTCAGCCCGGCGCGCGTGCGCCGGATGATCGCCAGCAGGACGTCCAGCGCCGGCACGCACATCACCGCCGCCACCAGCAGGAACGGCGAGAGCAGCGCGAAGACGTCGCGCGCGCCGTAGGCGGTTTGCGAGATCGGCCCGGCTGCCGTGGTGGACGCCGCGGCCAGCATCAGTCCGATCAGCATCGAGCCCGAGTCGCCCATGAAGATCTTCGCGGGACTGAAATTGTGCGGCAGGAAGCCCAAGCAGGCCCCGGCCAAGACCACCGAGATCAACGCCGGCGGGTAGAACAGCACGTCGCCGCCGTGGTCCTGCAGGACGCCGACGGAGAACATGCAGATCGCCAGTGCGGTGATCAGTCCCAGGCCGGCAGCCAGACCGTCGAGGCCATCGACGAAGTTCATCGCGTTGACGATCGACACCGTCAGCGCGAGCGTGAGCAGGATCGACGAGACCTGATCGAGCACCACGGTGCCGACGCCGCCGATCGGGATGTACAGCACACTCCAGGCCACGCCCATGGTGACCAGCACGCTGGCCGCGGTGATCTGGCCGGCGAACTTGGTCAGGGCATCCAGGCCCCACTTGTCGTCGAGCAGACCGATTCCCATGATGACGCCGCCGGCCAGCACCACCGCCGGCATGCCCGTGGAGTAGACGAAGCCACGCGTCAGCGCCGGCAGCTGCGAGGCCAGGAAGATCCCGGCGACGATGCCGACGTACATCGCCAGCCCGCCCATCCGCGGTGTGGGCTGCACATGGACATCGCGTTCGCGCGGGTAGGCAACGGCGCCGATGCGGGTGGCCATCCAGCGCACGGGCCCGGTGGTGAAGTAGGTGATGATCGCCGCGGTCAGTCCGACCAGCGCCAGCTCACGCAGCGGTACGCCGGCACCGCGGTCGGCCAGCGCCAGCAGGCTGGTCACGGAGTCCCCGTCAACGAGTCCGGATCGAGTCCCAGCACGGCGCCGATCTGTTCGGCGGTGACCGGTCCGGTCCGCACGATCCGCGGCGCGGGGCCGGTCAGATCCACGATCGTCGATGCCGCGCCCTGTTCGGCGGGGCCCGCGTCGAGGTAGACCTCGACGGACTCCCCCAGTTGGCTTTGCGCCTCGGCGGCCTCGACGGCGGGCGACCCACCGGAGACGTTGGCGCTGGACACCGCCATCGGACCCACCGCTTTGAGGATCTCCAGGGCCACCGGATGCAGCGGCATGCGCACCATGACGGTGCCGCGGGCTTCGCCGAGGTCCCACTGCAGCGACGGGGCCTGGGTGACGATCAGGCTCAGCGCACCCGGCCAGAACGCACGGATCAGTTCACGGGCGGTGTCGGGCACGATCAGGGCCAGCCCGTCGATGGAGTTCCACGACCCCACCAGCACGCCGACCGGCATGTCGCGGCCGCGTCGTTTAGCAGCCAGCAGCGCCGTCACCCCAGCGGCGTTGAAGGCGTCGGCGCCGATCCCGTAGACGGTGTCGGTCGGCAGCACCACCAGACGGCCGCCACGCACAGCGTCGATCGCCGCTGCGATTCCGGCCGTACGCTGGTCGGCGTCGGTGCAGTCGAAAACCTCTGTCATGGTTGGTCGTTCCTGATCGCCGTCACGAACCGGAGCCGCCCAGTCAGGTCGGGCCGGGAAATCACCTCATCGAAAAATCCAGTGCCGCGCACAGTTTGGACTGTGGCCGTCGCCGTGGTGTCGTCGTGCTCAACGGCGAACCATCCGCCGGGGCGAAGCAGCCGCGCCGCGAGATCGGCCAGCGGGGTGATCACCGACATCCCGTCGGGTCCGCCGAACAACGCATGCTCCGGATCGTGCTGGGCCACTTCAGGATCTAGATCCGCGCCTTCGGGGATGTAGGGCGGGTTGCTGACTATCACATCGACCCGACCGTCGAGCTCCGACAGCAGCGCCGGCGTGGTCACGTCGGCGCCGATCAGCTCCACCGACGTTCCCGCGCAGTTGCGTCGTGCGTAGTCCAAGGCCGGCTCGGAGTCCTCGACGGCGAGCACCCGGGCGCCGGGAAAACTCCGGGACAGCGCGATCGCCAACGCACCGGAACCGGTACAGGCGTCGACGATCACCGGGTGAGCGCCGAGCGGTTGGGCCACAGCCTGTTTCAGCACCCAGTCGAGCATGGCTTCGGTCTCCGGCCGCGGGATGAACACCCCCGGGCCGACCTGCAGCAGCACCGGGCCGAACGCCGCGGTGCCGATCAGGTGCTGCAGCGGGATACGGGAGCTGCGTGCGGCGACCAATTCCCGGTAACGCCCGAAGAACTCGTCGTCGGGTGGATCCAGCAGCGCCAGCCGGCCGCGATCGGTACCAGCCACATGGGCAGCGAGCTCTTCAGCGTCGTAGCGGGCGGAGTCAATCCCGGCATCAGCGAAAAGCGCTGCAGCGGAGTCGATCGCGTCCCGTATGCGGCTCACGCCGTCCCCTGTAACCGGGTTTCCTTATCGGCGGCTGCCAGCGCGTCGAACATCGCATCGAGATCCCCGTCGAGGACCTGGTCGAGGTTGTGCGCCTTGTAGCCGATGCGGTGGTCGGTGATCCGGTTCTCGGGGTAGTTGTAGGTGCGGATGCGCTCGCTGCGGTCCACGGTGCGGATCTGGCTGGCCCGATCCGCCGACGCGTCCGCCTGGGCCTGCTCCTCGGCAACCGCCTGCAGCCGGGCCGCCAAGACCTGCATCGCACGGGCCTTGTTCTGCAGCTGCGACCGCTCGTTCTGGCAGGTCACCACGATGCCGGTCGGCAGGTGGGTGATACGCACCGCCGAGTCGGTGGTGTTGACGCCCTGGCCACCCTTGCCGGAGGACCGGTAGACGTCGATGCGCAGGTCTGACTCGTCGATGGCCACCTCGGCGACCTCTTCGGGTTCGGGGTAGACCAACACGCCCGCGGCCGAGGTGTGGACGCGGCCCTGGGATTCGGTCACCGGCACTCGCTGCACGCGGTGCACGCCGCCTTCGAACTTCATCTTCGACCACACGCCGTCGGCGGAATCGCCCTTGCTCGCGATGGTGAGCGTGGCGTCCTTGTAGCCGCCCAGGTCGGAGGTGGTCTCGTCGAGAACCGTCACCTTCCAGCCCTGGCGTTCTGCGTAGCGGATGTACATCCGGGCCAGATCTGCGGCGAACAGCGCCGACTCCTCGCCGCCTTCGCCGGATTTGACCTCCAGCACGATGTCATCGGCGTCGTGCGGATCGCGGGGCGCCAGCATGTCGGTGAGCGCGGTGTCCAGCTCGGCGACGCGCGTCTCCAGCTCCGGCACCTCGGCGGCGAACGACGCGTCGTCGGCAGCCAGTTCCCGGGCGGCCTCGAGGTCACCGCGGGCCGATTCGAGCTTGCGGTGGGTGGCGATGATGGGCGCCAGCTGGGCGAAGCGCCGCCCGGCTCGACGCGCCTCGGACGGATCGTTGTGCAGTTCGGGATCCGACAGCTGCGTCTCCAGGGCGGCGTGCTCAGCCAGCAGGGCGTCGATCCCCTGAATGCTTTGGGTCATCTCACCTCCATCCCCGAACGCAAGCCGACGCCCGGACGTGTTGACACGTTCCGGGCGTCGGTGAGGGAGCTACTTGTCGTCGGCTGCAGCTGCTGCGGCGCCGGCGTTGCGCTTGCCGTAGCGCTTCTCGAAGCGCGCGACGCGGCCGCCGCTGTCGAGGATCTTCTGCTTGCCGGTGTAGAACGGGTGGCACTGCGAGCAGACCTCGACCACGATGTGGCCGCTCTCCTTGGTGCTACGGGTGGTGAAGGAGTTCCCACAACCGCAGACCACGGTGGTCTCGCCGTAGGCGGGGTGAATGCCAGTCTTCATGATGTCCTCTTCAATCGTGGGCCGCCGGGTCGCCCGCCTTCGAATGTGGGGCGGACGTGAACCGGAACCTGAGGTGTTCGATTATGCCAGCTACGCCAGCGCCCCCCAAAACGCCGGGAGGCTCCCCCGTTATTCCACGGGGTTCAGGCGATCAGTCGTTGTCCATTCCCGGCGTGGTCTTGGACACCTGCACCAGGAACTCGTAGTTGTTCTTGGTCTTGCGCAGCTGACTCATCAACAGGTCGATGGCCTGATGCGAGTCCAGACCGGACAGCAGGCGACGCAGCTTGTGCACGATCGCGAACTCGTCCGGCGAGAGCAGCAGCTCGTCCTTGCGGGTGCCCGACGGGTTGACGTCGACGGCCGGGAACACCCGGCGCTCGGCGATCTTGCGGTCCAGCTTGAGCTCGGCGTTGCCGGTGCCCTTGAACTCTTCGAAGATCACCGTGTCACCGGTGGAGCCGGTCTCCACCATCGCGGTGGCGATGATGGTCAGCGAACCGCCGTCCTCGATGTTGCGGGCCGCGCCCAGGAACCGCTTGGGCGGGTAGAGCGCGGTGGAGTCCACACCACCGGACAGGATGCGGCCCGACGCCGGGGAGGCGTTGTTGTAGGCACGACCCAGCCGGGTGATCGAGTCCAGCAGTACGACCACGTCCTTGCCCTGCTCGACCAGGCGCTTGGCCCGCTCGATGGCCAGCTCGGCGGCCTGGGTGTGGTCTGACGGCGGCCGGTCGAAGGTCGAGGCGATGACCTCACCCTTGACCGAGCGCTGCATGTCGGTGACTTCTTCAGGACGCTCGTCGACCAGCACCACCATCAGGTGGCACTCCGGGTTGTTGCGGGTGATCGCGTTGGCGATGTCCTGCATGATCGTGGTCTTACCGGCCTTGGGCGGCGACACGATCAGCGCGCGCTGCCCCTTGCCGATCGGCATGATCAGGTCGATGATCCGGGTGGTCAGCTTCTCCCCGGAGGTCTCCAAACGCAGCCGCTGGTTCGGGTAGAGCGGGGTCAGCTTGGTGAAGTCCGGACGGTTCCGGGCCTCTTCAACCGGGCCGCCGTTGACCGAGTCCAACCGCACCAGCGGGTTGAACTTCTGCCGCTGGTTGGGCTGGTCGCCGTCCCGGGCCACCCGCACGGCGCCGGTCACCGCGTCACCACGGCGCAGCCCGTTCTTGCGGACCATGTTCATCGAGACGTAGACGTCGTTGGGGCCGGCCAGGTAGCCGGAGGTACGCACGAACGCGTAGTTGTCCAGCACGTCGAGGATGCCGGCGACCGGCTGGACGACGTCGTCCTCGCGCAGCTCGGCGTCGTTGCGCTCGCCACCGCCGCCGCCTTCGCTGCCACGTTCGCCACGGCGACGCCGGTCACGGAAACGGCGGCCGCGACGGCCACCGCGGTCGTCGTCGTCGCCACCGCCCCGGTTGGACTGGTCGCCGCCCTGGTCGTCGCGCTTGGACTGCGCGGCGTCGTCGGTTTTGGAGTCGGTTTTGGGCTCGCCCTTGGCGCCCTCACGCTCACGGCGTGCACCGGACTGCTCGGCCTTGTCAGCCTTGTCCTCGTTCCGGCCCTGCTTGCGCGACTCACCCTGGGCGTCGGCCTCGGCGGGCTTGTCCTGCTCGGCGGGCTTCTCGGGCTCTCCGTCGTTGGCGGCGGGTGCGCCGGTCGCACGGTTGGAGCCGCGGCGTTCGCGGCGGGGCGGCGCCGCGGGGGCATCCGCCTCGTTGGCCGGGGCGGGCTCGGCACCGTTGGCCGCGCCGTTGGCGGGCTGTTCGGCGCTGGGCTGGGCGTCAGAAGCGTTCCCGCCGTTGCCGCCGACCTCGCGGATCGCGGCGATCAGTTCGCTCTTGCGCATCCCGGAGGAGCCCTTGACACCGACGCGGTTGGCCAGTGCCCGCAGTTCGGGCAGCACCATCGCCGACAGCGAGCCGTCGGAGGGGGCAGCACCGTTTTCGGGCGCCGACGCTTCGGGCGCCGAAGCGGGAGCGGGAGCGGGAGCGGACTCGGTGGTGGCCGGCTCCGACGCGGTCTCCGGAGCGGACGGCGCGGCGTCACTGCCGCCGGCGGCGACGTCCTGGCTGGTCTCGGGAGTGCTCGGGGGGGTTGACAGCGATTCCTGGTCGGTGCTGCCTTCAGCCGTGAAGAGGTCCGTTTCGGTCACGGATTTCCTTTCTTCCCTCGTCGGTTTTCTCACGCGAGGGGTTTGGTTGCATTCAGCGGACTCGCCGAGTGCGTGTCACCGTCGACTGTGTAACGGTGTAGCCCGTATCGACGGCGTCGTAACACAAACCGTCAGCTACGGGAAGAATTTGGTGGCATCCCGGTTGACATCGCAGTCTGATTCAGGTGCTGATGCCGCGAATGCGGGACGGGACCGAGGATAGCCCGCTTCTTTGCTCGACGCAACAGATACTGCGCGGCGCGCCTCAACCCGGCACCGCCACCCCGGAGTTCCACTTGACCGCGTCGCCGACCGGCATCTCCGTGACGTTGAACATTCGCGCCTCCGGGGACTCAAGCACCTCAGCGGGCAGTTGGGCCGCTGTCGACAGCGCGATCACCGCAGGTCCGGCACCGGAAAGCACGGCCGCGACGCCGTGCCGACGCAGCAATCGCAGGAATGCCGCCGACTCCGGCTGCGCGGCGCCGCGCTGCGGCTGGTGCAGCACATCCTCGGTGGCCGCCAGCAGCAGGTCGGGCCGCTCGGTGAGTGCCACCACCAGCAGCGCGGCCCGGCTGACGTTGAACCGGGCATCGCGGTGGCTGACCTGTTCGGGCAGCAGCGCGCGGGTCTCGGCCGTCGACGAGCGCACCTGCGGGATCGCCGGGAACAGATGGATGTCGGGGTGCAGTCGCAGCGGCGCTGCTGAGTAGTCGGCACTGCCGTCGGCCTTGCTCGCGGTCCAGGACACCACTGCCCCGCCCAGGACGGCGGCGGAGGCGTTATCGGGGTGGCCCTCGAACTCCGAGGCCAGCTGGATCAGCTGGGCTTCGGACAGGCCGGGCCGATCAAGTTGTGCGACAAGGCCGTTGACCACGGCCAGCCCACCGACCACCGCGGCCGCCGACGAGCCCAGGCCGCGCTGATGCGGAATCGCATTGCGGCAGCGCACCACCATTCCGGGGGCCTGCACGCCGGCTTCGCGCATGCCGCGCAGGATGCCTTGCACCACAAGGTGATCGGAAGTCAGCGGCACCTGACCGGCGCCTTCCCCCTCGACCTGCACCACCAGACCGGACTCGACCGTCTCGACGATCACCTCGTCGTAGAGCCCCAGCGCCAGACCCAGGCTGTCGAAGCCGGGGCCCAGGTTGGCGCTCGACGCCGCTACCGCGACGCTGGCCGTCAACCCGGTCGGCAACAACTGAACCACTAGGCCAGCCCCAATTCGGCGACCACGGTGGCCGCGTCGACGGGAACCGCGGTCACCTCGGGCATGTCCTTGAGCGCGGTGTCCGGGTCCTTGAGACCGTTGCCGGTCACGGTGCACACCACCGTCGAACCGCGCGGCACCCAGCCGTCCTCCACCGACTTGAGCAGGCCGGCGATGCTGGCCGCCGAGGCCGGCTCGACGAACACGCCCTCGGACTGCGCCACCAGGTGGTAGGCGGCCAGGATCTCGTCGTCGGTGGCGGCCAGGAAGCGCCCACCGGAGTCCACCTGCGCTTCGACGGCCTGCGTCCAGGACGCCGGCGAACCGATGCGAATCGCGGTGGCGATGGTCTCCGGGTTTTTGACCGGCGCGCCCAGCACCAGCGGAGCCGCCCCCGCGGCCTGGGTGCCCAGCATCTTCGGCAGCTTCTCGGTCAGGCCGTCGGCGTAGTACTCGCGGTAGCCCTTCCAGTACGCGGTGATGTTGCCGGCGTTACCGACCGGCAGCGAGTGGATGTCGGGCGCGGTGCCCAGTGCGTCGACGATCTCGAACGCGGCGGTCTTCTGACCTTCGATGCGCACCGGGTTCACCGAGTTCACCAGCGAGATGGTCGGGAAGTCGGTGGCCATCTTGCGGGCCAGTTCCAGGCAGTCGTCGAAGTTGCCGTCGATCTGAATGATCTTGGCGCCGTGCATGACTGCCTGCGCGAGCTTGCCCATCGCGATCTTGCCCTGCGGGATCAGCACCGCGCAGGTGATGCCGGCGCGTGCGGCGTAGGCCGCCGCCGAAGCCGAGGTGTTGCCGGTCGAGGCGCACAGCACCGCCTGCTGGCCGCGGGCCACCGCGTCGGTGACCGCCATCGTCATCCCGCGGTCCTTGAACGAGCCGGTCGGGTTGAGCCCCTCGACCTTCAGGTGCACCGTGCAGCCGGTCTGTTCGGAGATCCGCTTGGCGTGGATCAGCGGGGTGCCACCCTCGTGCAGGGTGATGGCCGTCCAGTCGTCGCCGATGGGAAGCCGATCGCGGTAGGCACCGATCAGACCGGGCCAGGGGCGGTGGATCGGTGTCCGGGTGGAGCTCACTGGTCTGTTCCTTCCAGTCGTAGCACGCTGGCGATCCGCTGGACGGCGTCCAGGTCAGCCAGCGCCGCAACGGTTTTCGACAATGCTGCGTCGGCAGCCCGGTGGGTGACCACCACGATCCGAGCGCCGATCAGCTGGCCCTCGTTGTCGGCCACGCCCTCCTGGCGCACCTCGGCGATGCTCACCCCGTGGGCGGCGAATTCGGCTGCCACCGTGGACAGCACACCCGGCTTGTCGGCGACGTCCATGCTCACGTAGTAGCGGGTCTGCACGTCGCCGATGGGTGCGATGGCCAGCTGGGCGTACTTGGACTCCCGCGGCCCGCGCCCGCCCTGCACCCGGTTGCGGGCGGCCATCACCAGATCGCCGGTGACCGCCGATGCGGTCGGCGCACCGCCGGCGCCCTGGCCGTAGAACATCAGCCGGCCGGCCGCCTCGGCTTCGACCACCACCGCGTTGAAGGCCCCGTTGACGGTGGCCAGCGGATGGCTCAGCGGTACCAGCGCGGGGTACACCCGGGCCGAAACCCGCTGTTGCCCATCACTTGTGGTGATGCGCTCGCAGATCGCCAGCAGCTTGATGGTGCAGCCCAACGCCCGTGCCGTGGTGAAGTCGGCCGGGCTGATGCTGGTGATGCCCTCGCGGTACACGTCGTCGGCGGTGACCCGGGTGTGGAACGCGATCGACGCCAGGATCGCGGCCTTGGCGGCGGCGTCGTAGCCCTCCACGTCGGCTGTCGGGTCGGCCTCGGCGTAGCCCAGCGCACTGGCGTCGGCCAGCGCGGCGGTGTAGTCGGCGCCGGTGGAGTCCATTTCGGACAGGATGTAGTTGGTGGTGCCGTTGACGATGCCCGCCACCCGCAACACGGTGTCGCCGGCCAGCGACTGGGTCAGCGGCCGGATGACCGGGATGGCGCCGGCGACGCTGGCCTCGAAGTACAGGTCCACCCGCGCGTTCTCGGCGGCCTCGGCCAGCTCCCCGGTGGATCGTGACAGCAGGGCCTTGTTGGCGGTGACGACGGATTTGCCGTGCGCGATCGCCGACAGGATCGCCTTGCGGGCCGGCTCGACCGGGCCCATCAGTTCCACGACGATGTCGACGTCGCTGCGCGACACCAGACTGTCGATGTCGTCGGTCAGCAACTCCACCGGCACGCCGCGGTCGGCCGCCACCCGGCGCACCCCGACCCCGCGCAGCACCAGGGGCGCACCGATACGGGCGGCCAGATCATCAGCGCTGGCCTCGAGGATGCGGACGACTTCGCTGCCGACGTTGCCCAAGCCGAGAACTGCCACCCCTACCGGGGCTCCGGACACCTGCGAACCGGACACTTCTACCCCACCTCCAGGCTGATCAGGTCTTCGACGGTCTCCCGGCGCAGCATAAGTCGGGCGTTCCCGTCACGTACCGCCACCACCGCCGGGCGGGTGAGCAGGTTGTACCGGCTCGACATCGAGTAACAGTAGGCGCCGGTGGCGGCCACGGCGATCAGGTCGCCGGGAACCATGCCTTCGGGCACCCAGGTGTCGCGGACGATGATGTCGCCGCTCTCGCAGTGCTTGCCGACGATGCGCGCCAGCTCCGGCAGGGCTTCTGACCCGTCTAGGGTGCGCGACACCAGGCGCACGTCGTAGTGCGCGTCGTACAGCGCCGGACGGATGTTGTCGCTCATGCCGCCGTCGACGCTGACGTAGCGGCGATGTCCGGTGGCGCTGACGGCGACATCCTTGACGGTGCCGACCTCATAGAGCGTGATGGTGCCCGGCCCGGCGATGGCCCGACCGGGTTCGACGACCAGCTGCGGGGTGGGCAGGCCCACCGCCGCGGACTCGTCGCGCACGATCGCGGCCAGCTTGCCGGCCAGCTCGGCCATCGGCGGCGGGTCGTCCTGCGGCTGATACGAGATGCCCAGTCCCCCACCCAGGTCGATGACCGAGAGCTGCGCGGTCTTGTCGACACCGAACTCGGCGACCACGTCGCGCAGCAGCCCGATGACCCGGTGCGCGGCCAACTCGAAGCCGGCGACGTCGAAGATCTGCGAGCCGATGTGGCTGTGCAGCCCGATCAGGCGCAGGCTTTGGGTGGCGAACACCTTTCTGATGGCGTCCATTGCCGCACCGCTGGCCAGCGACAGCCCGAACTTCTGGTCTTCGTGGGCCGTTGAGATGAACTCGTGGGTGTGGGCCTCGACACCGACGGTGACGCGCACCAGCACGTCCTGCACCACACCGGCGGCCGCCGCGACGGCGTCGAGGCGGTCGATCTCGATCAGCGAGTCGAGCACGATGTGGCCGACGCCGGCGTTGACCGCCGTTTCCAGCTCGGCAACGGATTTGTTGTTGCCGTGCAAGGTGATTCGTTGAGCGGGGAAGCCGGCGTGCAGGGCCACAGCCAGCTCGCCTCCGGTGGCGACATCCAGACACAGGCCCTCTTGGTCGATCCAGCGCGCGATCTCGCTACACAGGAAGGCTTTGGCGGCGTAGTGCACGTTGTCGCCCCCACCGAATGCCTCGGCGATCTCGCGGCAGCGGCCCCGGAAGTCGTCCTCGTCGATGACGAACAGGGGGGTGCCGAATTCGGCGGCCAGGTCGGTGACCTTCACCCCGGCGATCTGCGTCACGCCGTCGTCTCCGCGAACGGTGTTGCGCGGCCAGACGTTCGGCGCCAGCTGCAGCAGCTGCTGCGGAGTCTGGGGGCGCGGCGGAAGTCCGTCGTGCTGGATCTCTTCGGCGTGGCGGGGGCCCGCGGGGTGGACGTTCACATCCGCTCCGGTGCGCTCACGCCGAGGATGCTCAGCCCGTTGGCGATCACCTGGCGGGTGGCCTGACACAGCGCCAGCCGCGCGGCGTGCAGGTCGCCCGGCTCTTCATCGCCTTGGGGCAGCACCCGGCAGCTGTCGTAGAACCGGTGGTAGTCCCCGGCGAGGTCTTCCAGGTAGCGGCAGACCCGGTGCGGTTCCCGCAGTGCGGCAGCGGTTTCCAGCACCCGGGGGAACTCGCCCAGGTTGCGGATCAGCGCGCCTTCCTTGTCGTGGCGCAGCAGCCCGAGGTTGCCGGTGTCCGGCGCCAGGCCCAGTTCGGCGGCGTTGCGGGCCAGAGCGGAGAGCCGGGCGTGCGCGTATTGCACGTAGTAGACCGGGTTTTCGTTGCTCGCCGAAGACCACAACGCCAGGTCGATGTCGATCGGGGTGTCCACCGAAGAGCGGATCAGGCTGTAGCGGGAGGCGTCCACGCCGATAGCCTCGACCAGGTCATCGAGGGTGATGACGGTGCCGGCACGCTTGCTCATCTTGACCGGCTGGCCGTCGCGCACCAGGTTGACCATCTGGCCGATCAGCACCTCGACGGTCGCCGGGTCGTCACCGAAGGCCGCCGCGGCGGCCTTGAGCCGGGCGATGTAGCCGTGGTGGTCGGCGCCGAGCATGTAGATGCACAGGTTGAAGCCGCGCTCGCGCTTGTCCAGGTAGTAGGCCAGGTCGCCGGCGATGTAGGCGGGCTTGCCGTCGCTCTTGATGACGACGCGGTCCTTGTCGTCGCCGTAGGCGCTGGTGCGCAGCCAGGTGGCGCCGTCTTTTTCGTAGATGTTGCCGTTGGCGCGCAGCCGTTCGATGGCCTGCTCGACCCGGCCGGAGGTGTGCATCGAGTCTTCGTGGGTGAAGACGTCGAAGTCGGTGCCGAACTCATGCAGCGACTTTTTGATGTGGGTGAACATCAGGTCGACGCCGATTGCGCGGAACGTCTCCTGCGCGTCGGGGCTGTTCAGGGCGTCGGGGGCCTTGGCCTGGATTTGGGCCGCGATGTCGGTGATGTAGGCGCCGGCGTAGCCGTCCTCGGGGGCCGGCTCGCCCTTGGCGGCGGCGATCAGCGAGTTGGCGAACCGGTCGATCTGGGCGCCGTGGTCGTTGAAGTAGTACTCGCGGGTGACCGCGGCACCCTGCGTGCTCAGCAGCCGGCCGAGTGCGTCGCCGACGGCGGCCCAGCGGGTGCCTCCGATGTGGATGGGGCCGGTGGGGTTGGCCGAGACGAACTCCAGGTTGACGTTGAGCGCGCCGAACTCGTTGGAGTGGCCGTAGTTGGCGCCGGCGGCGATGATGTTGGCGACGACGGCGCCCTGCGCGGAGGCCTCGATGCGCAGGTTCACAAAGCCCGGTCCAGCGATCTCGGCGGCGGCGATCCCGTCGGCCTGCGCCAGCGCCTCGGCCAGCCATCCGGCCAGCTCACGCGGGTTGGCGCCCACCTTCTTGCCCAGCTGCAGGGCCAGGTTGGTGGCGTAATCACCGTGTTCGGGGTTGCGCGGCCGCTCGACGGTCACCGTCGCGGGTATGGCGGCGGTGTCCAGGTCGTGCTCGGCCAGCACCGCGGTGGCGGTGGTCTTGAGCAATTCGGCCAGATCGGCGGGGGTCACGAGGCCCCATCCTATGGTCTGACGTGGTCAGGCCCCGAATCCGTCCGGTTCTCGGGCCCGGGCGTGGATGCGCTACTCTGTCAAAGCCCACATGGCGCCGCATCACGCGAGCGCCCCCGTAGCTCAGGGGATAGAGCGTCTGCCTCCGGAGCAGAAGGTCGCAGGTTCGAATCCTGCCGGGGGCACCACCGATGAGCTGCGTAAACGGTACATCCCATACGCTACGTGCGACCCCCGTGCCATTTCGAAACGGCAGTTCCTCACGGTCCGTCCGGTCTATTGACCGAACGCAAGGAACCTCTGCCACGACCACCAATAAGGCCCTGTCAGTGGGGTCTACCACGCCGCCGACCAGGACCTACCCACGCCCCACAGAACGCCGTGGCCCAATTCGCCTACGACATGCCTCCCGTGGACTCGTACTGGCCCACCATCATCTTGTTCGGCCAGCGGCCTGCGCCGCAACGGCCTCACCGCCGCCTAAACGCGTGCCGTGCGACAAAACATCCCGCATATATCGCCGTGACGTCATCGTCAGGTACATCACCGGCCTGGGTCCGCTCGGCTTGCTCGACCAACGTCAGTCAGCCCAACAGCGCAGGCAGGGGAACGTGCATCAAGCCGCATGCCGCACGGAGCAATTCAGCTTCCGACGCTGCCACGGTGCCGTCGTGCAGAACCGATTCCACCATCGCTTCGACGAGTGCTTGCTTCGCCCTGGGGTCCAAGGCGTCGAGGGCGGCCCAGCCTTCGTCGAGGGTCTGCTGCCAGCTCAAGCGGCGCGGGCTCTCGGGCCTCGCGGTATCACCGTAAAGTCGTTGCAGCGCAATGTCCAAAGACTGTGCCGCCACGTCTTGGTCGGCGCCCCCCGCGACCGCGAGAGTCGCCAGCAGGGTTGTCACCACCGGACGCACACCGGTGAGCGAATCGCTGCCTACCTTGCTCCGGCGAGCCGGGTCGTTGGTATCGAGCACGTAATTCCAGACCAGGCGAGTCAGGCAGTATTCGAACATCGTCACCTTCTCGTCGGCGACGGCGAGCGCATTCAGCACCGCGATGAGCGCGTCCTGTTCGGCACGAGAGTGGGTGGCGATCTGCGGCAAAGCCAGCGCGACTACCGGGAGCCGAAGTTCGTGCGGCAGCGCCCGCATCCGGTCGGCGAGGGCGGCGGCTTCCCGCGCCTGCGTCGGCCCCAGACGTTCGGTCACCGAGGCGAGCTGACGGGAGTGCAGACCCCCGCTCGACGGCGCGAGGAGCAACGCGATGACGGCCGCGGGGGCCGTGGTGGGCTGGCTGGCCAGCGCGCGGACATCGTCAGGAATCCGCGCATGCAGTGCCGCGCCGTACTTCAGGTCAGCCGGAGTGAAAGTGCCTGCGCGAGCCACGATTTGCTCAGGGCTGGTGCGCCAGCCGGCATTGGGGGCTTGCTCTGGTGCGGGGGCCTGACGGCCGAGCGCCGTTCCGGCAGGGGCGAAACCTGCGGCGACGTCCTCGGCCAGGCCGTCGGGTGCCTGATTGGCGTACCGCTGCTGTAGTTCGGCGATTTCCCCGGGGTCGAAGTCTGGGTTGAGCGCCCTGATCCGGTCGGTGAGTGGCGGATGCGTCGCAAACAACGACGTGAACGACCATCGCACGCCTTCTCCGAACAGCATGTGGCTGACCTCGGCCGCATTGCGGGAGTTACGCAGCTGCGAACCGGTCGGTATGCCGCCAATCTTCTTCAGTGCGCCTTCGAGGCCGTCGGTCTGACGCGTGAACTGCACCGCCGACGCGTCGGCCAGCCACTCCCGTTGCCGTGCTACCGCAGCCTTGATCACGTTGGCGAAGAACACGCCGACGTAGCCGAGCACCATCATCGCGAACGCGAACGCAACGAGGGGCAGCGCGCGCTTGCTGTCACTCCCGCGACCGCCGAACTGCAGTACGCGCAAGCCGATCATTCCGATCAGCAGAATTCCGCTGAGTAGTCCGATGAGTCGAATGTTCAGCCGCATATCACCGTTGAGGATGTGGCTGAACTCGTGAGCGATCACACCCTGCAATTCGTCACGGTTGAGTTGCGCCAGGGCTCCCCCTGTCACCGCGATGGCAGCATCGGCAGGCGTGAAACCTGCCGCGAAAGCGTTGATTCCGGGTTCACCGGGCATGACGAACAAACGTGGCGCAGGCACGCCGGAAGCCAGCGACATCTCCTCGACGATGTTGACGTACCTACGCAACTGCGGGTCGGTCGTCGTCGGGTCCACGGGCACCGCACCGACGGCCGCGGCGACAGCGGCACCCCCGCGGCGCAGCGAAATCGTCTTGAACAGCGTTCCACCTGCGATGACCAAAAGCGTGATTGCGGTGACGACGATGACGATCGCAAGAATCGATGACGCGTCGATCCCGTAGTAATCCTTTGAGAGATAGACGAAGGCAATCACCGCGGCGGCATCGATCGCCGCGACCAACGCCATCACCGCAGCCCCGAAGAGAAGCACCAGCTTCAGCGTGGTTCCCTTGGCGGCCCGCTGGTGCTCGAAGAAGTTCATGGCCGCCGGTCGGTCAGAACTGAACCTTCGGCGCGTCCCGCATCTCCGGGTGTTCCGGCGGGATCTCGAGCAGGGCGGCCGGGGCAAAGTTGAATATGCCGGCATAGACATTGCCGGGGAACGTCTCACGCCGGTTGTTGTAGCTCATCACCGCGTCGTTGTAGGCCTGGCGGGCGAACGCGACCTTGTTTTCCGTGGAGGTCAGTTCCTCCGACAGTTGCATCATGTTCTGGTTCGCCTTGAGGTCGGGATACTGCTCGACCACCAGGTTGAGCCGGCTTAGCGCGCCGTTGAGCTCCTGCTGCCCCTGGGCCAACTGCTGCATCGCCGCCGGGTCGCCGGGATTGGCCTGGGCAGCGGCAAGGCCGTTCATCGCGGCGCCACGCGCATTGACGACAGCCTCCAAGGTCTGGCGCTCATGCGACAGGTACGCCTTGGCGGTTTCGATCAGGTTGGGAATGAGGTCGAAGCGACGCCGCAACTGAACGTCGATCTGGGCGAAGGCGTTCTTGTACGCGTTGCGCGCCCGAACCAGCCCGTTGTAGCCCGCGATCACCAACACCGCGAGGAGCAGAAATATGACAACGACGACGATGAGTCCGATGGTGAGCTCCACGAGGCATACCTCCAAAGAGTCGGCCTAACCGCAATTTGTGCGGTTTTCGGCGAAGCGTAACCGCTGAAAGGCCAGCGCAGGTCCGTTCGGAGGCTTCAGCCGCTTCGCTCCGACTACTCGCCGTATCCGAGTCGGATGAGATCTCGGGGGCCTCACCGGCACCCGGCGCATCCCCTTGCTCCTAGGGGCAGCGCCGCCGGGACTGGAGGTGGACCACCACCGTCAGTACGGCAGGGGTTCCTACGTTTAAGCCCTCGTTGTGGGCGACCGGCCGTGGGAGTTTCTACCGATGGCAGTAAAAAGGGGTCCGATGTTGAGCCTTTCTCGGTGCGCCACGAAAAAAGGCGGCTGACGTCGCCCTTTTCAGGGTTTCCGGTCTACACCGACAACGGCCGCCCATCCGATCGTGAAACTTCAAACACGCGCAGCGTGGCTCGAAAAGTGACTGGGCTTCACCCCGTCGAACTGAGCTCCTGAACTGCACCTACGTCATACACTCATCCCGCGACGGGTGGGTGGGCGATGGACACGATCAATGATGTGACCCGACGCGCCGAATGGTGCGCAGTGACGACATTCTTCGATCGCCCGTGGGAAGAGCCCGGTGCGCTGATTATTGACGGCGACGCAGGTATCGGCAAGACGACCTTTTGGTTGGCGGCATGTGATTACGCCCGACGCAACGGAGTTCGCGTGCTCTCAGCGCGCCCGGTGGCCGCTGAGGCGGTGCTGGCGTACGCCGCCGTGGCCGACCTGCTTTCGGGGGTGGAGCCGGACGTCTGGGCGAATTTCCCTGATCCCCAGCGACGTGCCCTCGACCACATCCTGTTGCGTTCAGCGCACGGCGGCACCACCGCCGACCAGCGGACGCTCGCCGCAGCGCTGCTGGCGGTGATCGATGTACTCGCCCAACGTCAACGGGTGTTACTGGCCATCGACGACCTGCAGTGGTTGGATCCATCGAGCGCCCTGGTGATCAGCTTTGCGACGCGACGGCTCCGCGGACCTGCGGCTGCGCTGGCCACCGTCCGCACCGGTGTCAACGAAACCCGGGCAATCACGCTGCCACTGCCCGCACCGGACGCGACACAGCGGATCGCCTTGCCGCCGATGAAACTTGGCGATCTCCACCTGATTGTGTCGCGACGGCTCGGACGATCTATCGCACGTCCGGCCATGGTCCGCATCCATGAGGTGTCGGGTGGAAACCCGTTCTACGCAATCGAACTCGCGCGAAGCATCCAGAACGGTTTCGCGGCCAACGACTTCCGATTGGCGGGCACGCTCTCGGAGGTGGTGCGGGCGCGATTGGATGGGCTGCGCGGCGATCTCCAGGAGTTGCTGCTTGCAGCGGCGTGCCTGGGCAGGCCCACCGTCGAGTTGTTGGCGGACGCGCTCGCGATGGATGCGGCACAGCTTCGGCCGCTTTTGGAGCAGGCCGAGGCAGCCGGGGTGCTGGTACTCGACGGACACAAAGTTCGCTTCTCTCATCCGCTGTTGGCAACGGGCGTCACAAGCGACGCGTCAGCGGCCCGGCGCCGGGACATGCATCGTCGGCTGGCGCAGATTGTGACCGAACCCGAACTCCAGGCGCGCCATTTGGCCTTCGCCGCGACCCATGCTGACCCGGCAACGCTGAAGGCCCTGGATACGGGAGCTGAGATCGCGGGCATGCGGGGCGCACCGGCCGTCGCCGCCGAGCTGACCGACCTGGCGATCGGGCTCGGCGGTGACACCGTGCAGCGTCAGGTGAGCTCGGCGCGAAACCATTTCAACGCCGGTGACGCCGCGACCGCGCGCGCGATTCTGCTGCGGGCCATCGAACGCGACGGGCCCGCGCCGTTGCGTGCCGAGGCCCTGTACCTGCTTGCGATGCTGAGCCAGTTCGAGGACAGCCTGATCGACGCGGCCGGTTATCTCGAGCGTGCTCTCGATCATGCGGGAGACACATCGGGGTTGCGGGTACAGATCCTGGTGCTGAAGTCGTGGATCGAGGTCCGGATCGGGCGGGCGGTGTCGTCGGAACAGACCGTCGAGGCAGCGGTCAAGGACGCCGAGCGGCTCGGGGAGCCAGCCCTGCTCGGCCAAGCCCTGGCCATGTCGGTGGTGGTGCACCTGCTGTGCGGGAACGGTTTCGACGACGGTGTTCGCCGGCGCGCGCGGACGCTGGAGGGGCGCGCGACGTTGACCAACGCCATGGCATTGTCGTGGGTGGGCGAACTGGCTGCGGCCAGCGTCGAGTTCGAGGCGGTCCGGCGGCACTGTATTGAGCATGCCTACGAAAGCGACCTGGTCTTCGTGTCGTTTCACAGCGTGCTCAACGAGATCTGGCGCGGCGACTTCGCTCGGGCCGCGCTCATCGCCGAGGACACCGTCGAACGGGCACGCCAGCTCGACGGGGCGCTGCAGCTGTCCGCGGCGATGACCGCCCGGGCCATCGTGGCCGCTTACGCCGGGCACGTCGACGACGCGCGCACGGATGTGCACGAGGCGACGACGCCGATCGTGCGTAGCGGTTCGCAGCTGCTGACCGCGTGGGTCGTCGCGGCGCTGGGTTTCCTGGAGGTATCGCTGGGCAACCATCCGGCCGCCGTCGACGTGTTGTCGCCGCTGCTGCCCACAATCAGCGCGAACGCGACCGAGATATTCGTCGCCGGTTTCGTGCCCGACGCCGTCGAGGCGCTGGTTCAAGTGGGGCGCATCGATGACGCCGAACCGCTGGTCGAGGCGTTGGCGGCGAACGGGCACCGGCTGGACCGGCCGTGGATGCTGGCCGTCGCCGAGCGCGGTCGCGCGATGCTGCTGGCCGCTCACGGTGACCTGGACGGCGCCAGTGCGGCCGCTACGCTCGCGATCGGCCACCACGACCGGCTGGCAATGCCGTTCGAACGGGCGCGAACGTTGTTGTTGCTCGGGCAATTGCAGCGGCGGCAACGCAGAAAGGACGCTTCGGCACACACCATCCGGGAGGCGCTGGCCGTCTTCGAGGAGCTGCAGACGCCGTTGTGGGCCGAGCGTGCCCGCGCCGAACTGGAACGATCCAGCGTGGGTCGACAACGCGGCGCCGGCCTGACCCCGTCCGAGCAACGGGTGGCTGAGCTGGCTGCGTCGGGAATGACCACTCGCGACGTCGCGGCGGCGTTGTTCATCAGTCCGAAAACGGTCGAGGCCAACCTTTCTCGCGTGTATCGCAAACTGGCGATTCATTCGCGGGCCGAGCTCGGTCAACACATGCGCAGATGAACCCCTGCTGCGGACGTGATCCGCTGCGCCGACATACCGGCGCGCTCGCACACCTGCGCCACCACCCGCGCGGAGGCGGCGATGAACACGCCGAACAGCATGGCGTCACCGGGTAGCGCGATCACCCCGAGCAGCCGGATCGCCGTGCCACCGGCCGAGACATCGGCGACGGCGCCGTCGAGGCGGGCGGCGGTGGGGCGCACCGGTGCGTCGGCCAGGTCTTGGCAATACCATTCGGCCAGAAAATAGGCCTCGGGCGAACCCATGGTGCGAGGCTACGTCGCCGCCTCCTGCGGGGAAATCGGGTGTTTCCCTACCGTTGCCTCAGCGCCATGCCAGGCAATAACAAGGGAAACACCTGATTTATCGGACTCTCGAGCGTTATTAGCGTCAACGCTGACTGAGCTCGGGAGGTGCTGTCATGACCACGAACCGCAAGCGCCGGATCCTCGGTGCGAGTGCAGCAGCAGGTGCGTTTCTGACGTTCGGGATGACGCCGCCGAGCATCGCGCCGCGCGCGCAGGCCGACGAGTTCGACTGGCTCGTGGACTGGTTGGACCCGCTGTTCACCCCGGCGCCCGCCGACCACGTCGATTGGCTGGCTTGGCTGGACCCCGGTGATGCGGCAGCGTCCACGCAGTCCGCCGCAGCCTGGTTCGACCAGTTCGTCTACCTGCCGATGCACACCAGCATCGAAAACTGGATCAACAGCCCGCTGGGATTGCAGGTCGACGCCGTCATCAACCAGCTCGCCGGCCAGTATGTGATCGGCGACGGCGCCGACGGCACACTGGCTCACCCGACCGGGTATGACGGCGGTGCGTGGTTCGGTGACGGCGGCGACGGCTACACGCCGGGCGTCTACGGCACCGACGGTGGTGACGGTGGCAATGCCGGCTGGTTCGGCAATGGCGGGGCCGGTGGCAACGGCGCCCTCGACAGTGACGGCGGGGCCGGCGGGATCGGCGGGTCCTATATGGGTCACGGCGGCGACGGCGGCGACGGCGGACCCGGATTCGACAGTGGTGGTAACGGCGGGGCCGGCGGTGACGCACCTGGCTGGCTGTTCGGCGTCGGTGGTGCCGGTGGTGTCGGCGGCGACGGTGCGTCCTCGGCTAACCCCATGGTGTCGGGCGCACCCGGCGGCGACGGCGGTGCCGGCGGCAATGCGACGGGACTGATGTTCGGTGATGGTGGCGCCGGCGGTGCGGGCGGGCGGGGCGGTAGCGCCGTTGGCGTCGGCGGCCTGGGCGGTCAGGGTGGGTCCGGTGGCAACAGCTCTGCCCTCGGCGGGGCGGGCGGCCGCGGTGGAGACGCGGGGTCCGGTGGGGGCGCGGTCGCCGACGGCCTCGGCAATGCGGGCGGCAGCGGTGGCGACGGCGGCAACGGAGGGCCGATGGGGCCCGGCGGCGCGGGGGGTGCCGGTGGCGACGGCGGCGACATCAACGGGACCACCGGTTCCGCTGGTCTGGGCGGGAACGGCGGCAGCGGCGGATTCGGCGGCTGGGGTGGGGCCGGCGGCGCTGGCGGCTCCGGTGGGGTCGGCGGCAGCGTCACCGGTCATCCCGGCGGCGCCGGAGGTACCGGGGGCGACGGCGGCGCCGCAGGCAACGGCGGCCACGCGGCCGGCGGCGGTGGTGGTGGCGGCGGCGGCGCGGCAACCGTCGTCGCCCCGGCACCCGCGGCCGACGGTGCCGACGGGGGTAATGGCGGCAACGGCGGAACCGCCACCAGCGGAGGCTGGGGCGGCGTCGGCGGCGTCGGCGGAATCGGCGGCCGCGGCGGTGTCAGCGGAGTCGGCGGCGCCGGCGGTAACGGTGGCGCAGGGTCCAACGGTGGTATCGGCGGGGATGGCGGTAACGGCGGCTGGGGTGGTTGGGATGGTGCCGGTGGTGCCGGTGGCAACGGCGGCGCAGGCTCCGACGCCGGTGCCGGTGGTCAGGGCGGGGACGGAGGCGGCGGGTCCCATTCCGGCATCGGCGGTGACGGCCACGGCGGGGCGGGAGGCAACGGCGGCCGCGGCACGGGCTCCGGCAACATCGGCGGCGACGGCGGTCTGGGCGGCGATGCACAAGCGAACGGAGCGCCGGGAGAACCGGGAGCCGACGGCAACAATTCCCCTTAGCAGGCGACCCCCGACCGCATCAGCGCATGAATCCGATTGCGGCGTAAGCACTTATCGTCAAGAGGCGGGTGAAAGCTTCCCGGTCTGGTACCAGGGAAGCTTTACCGCAGGAAGATGGTCGGCGTTACGTCGCCGACCGGCTGATTCCACGGGCGACCGCGACGTTGGCAAGGCTGAGGGGCATGCCGGCAGCCGCGCGGCGACTGGCTCAGAAACGCCTCGATGACCTGCGGAATTCCCAATTCATCGGCCCATTGCCAACCAATCCGGTGCTCGCCGGCGACGCGCGTACGCGCGCCCAAGCCAGACGACAATTCCAGGATTTCCTCGAATCTGGTCAGGCCTATCCAGATCGGCCACCGCTGACACCCGATCAAGCAACCCAGAGGATTCGCCGCAGGGGCAGCTTGGGGTTCGTGGGTGGGGCCCGAGGGCACCGTGATTGTCGGACTTCTCGGTTCTATTGCGGGCGGGTTTGGCGGGGATACATTGGTGCGAAAGATGATGGGCGGCTGATGGTACGCGATTTGTCCTTCGGAGTAATTGTCCTGTGCTACCTCGCGGGATTTCTACTGTCTTTCTCCAAATTCAGCACCAGCGCCCAGCGACGCATCTACTGGAGTTGTGCCTGCACAGCGGGGTTCTTCGGCACCCTGGCAACGTATCCGACGTGGGCTAACGCAGCCATACTGGGCATTTTGGTTCCGGCGGTGATGGTAGTTGCAGCGTATGTGTCCACTCCTTACATCAAGATCGGCGGCAAGATCTACTCGTTGACGATCCCAGACCCCGATCCCGAAGATGCTCTCGCGACAACCGATTCAGCACAGCAGGAGATCGATCCACATCCGGACTCCTACAGCGGACTACTCACCGCCACAACTATGTGGTGGTCTCTCGTCGTACTAGGTGCGATCGCCGCCGGAAACGTCTACTTCGCCGCCTCGGGACGAGGTGAGGTTTGGGTCGGCCTGATGAGTGGCACGTTCTTCGCGCTGCTATCTGTTGTCACCGCATACGGCGACGCCAGTTGGCGCTATCCGATAGCGCGCGGCCAATACATGCAATTCGGTGTCGCCTCGGTCCTCACCGCAGGCGCTTTCCCCGCGATGTACCTGACCGCGTACTACATCGCCCAGCGCCGGCCACTACGACGCAAACAGTCGATGGAATATCGGGTACACCCCCGCCACAGGAGACTAGACAGCTAAACCCTCCGCAAAATTTCGCTTCGCGCACAGCAGAATCTCCCCAGCCAGCTACCCCATGCCCCTAGGGTCGATGACGTGACGATTCGCCTTGGCTTCCAGATCCCCGACTTCTCTTACGGCACCGGCATTTCGAAGTTGTTTCCCACGGTCATCGAGCAGGCCCGCGAGGCCGAGGCCGGCGGATTCGACGCCGTGTTCGTGATGGACCACTTCTACCAACTGCCCATGTTGGGCTCCCCCGACCAGCCGATGCTCGAGGCGTATACGACCCTGGGTGCGCTGGCGACCGCGACCGACCGGGTCCAGCTGGGCGCGCTGGTCACCGGCAACACCTACCGCAACCCGGCCCTGCTGGCCAAGATCATCACCACCCTCGATGTGGTCAGCGCCGGCCGCGCGATCCTGGGTATCGGCACCGGGTGGTTCGAGCTCGAACACGACCAGTTGGGTTTCGAGTTCGGCACTTTCACCGACCGGTTCAACCGGCTCTATGAGGCGCTGCAGATCATCCTGCCGATGGTCAAGGGTGAGCGGCCCACTTTCTCCGGCGACTGGTATCGCACCCGGGAGGCCATGGCCGAACCCCGCTTCCGCGACCATATTCCGCTGCTGATCGGCGGCAGCGGCGAGAAGAAGACGATCCCGCTGGCGGCCCGCCACTTCGACCACCTCAACCTCATCACCGGCTTCGACCAACTGCCGGCGAAGGTGGACGCGATCCGGCGCAGCTGCGACGAGGTCGGCCGCGACCCGGCGACCCTGGAAACCACCATGCTGCTCACGGCGCTGGCCGGCGAGAACCTCACCGCCGATCAGATTCCCGCCCAGATTGCTCAGCGGGCGGTGGCCGGCAGCCCCGAAGCGATCGCCGAGCAGGTCAAGTCCAAGGTGCTCGACGCCGGCGTCGGCGGGGTGACCATCAACATCCCCGGCAACACCCCCGGCGTGATCACCGAGGTGGGTGCGGCGTTGCGCGCGGTGCTCGACGACTGATACCGGCTCGCGGCCCGGTCAGCCAGCACCGCTCTGACGTGCGGCCGCCAGCATGCGGTGGCCGCTGGCCTGCAGATGCGCCCGCATCGCGACGGCGGTCTCTGCCGCATCTCGGGATGCGGCGGCCTCAGCGATCGCCGCCAGAGCGGACCGTACGGCCGTGGGGTCGTCGAACGCCGCGGTGAGCTCATGCGAGCGCCCGCCGAAACCTTGCTGAACCCAACCGAACATCAAGGCCAGGGCGCGATTGTGTGTCGCATGGATGAGCACCGCGAAGAAGGCGAGCTCTGCTGCCTGCAGCGCTTCAGGGGTATCTGCTGCCCGCACAAACTCCAGCGTCGGGTGCAGGGCAGCGAGATCCTCGGGCGTACCGCGGCTGACGGCCAGGTCGCCGATCAGCAGGCCGAGCGCCTCCCGAATTTCAAGCAGCTCGGCGAGGAAATCGGGCCCCAGTTTGCGCAGCAGCACCTCGACGATTGCCGGATCTGTCAGGGCCGCGGGCTCGCGCACCAGGTTGCCGCTGCCCTGGCGGGCTTCGATCAGCCCCATGTGCTGCAGCCGGGCCAGCGCCTGACGCAGCGACGTCCGGTTCACGCCGAGTTGTTCGGCCAGGTCACGTTCGGGCGGTAGTACCGAACCCGGCGGAAAAGCACCGTCGACGATCGCCTCGATGATCGACGTCGCGATCTGCTCATCGAGGCGCTGACGCTGCGGTTGCGGAATTGGGCTTGACTGGTCCATTGGCTCAACCAATATAGTACGCAAGATGACGCCCCACGAACTGGAATCGGCAGCCGCCGCCCGATGGCGCGGACAGCCTGGTCGCCTCGAGGTGTGGTACGCGACCCTGTCCGATCCGGTGAGCCACGCCGGCCTATGGATCCACCACGAGGTGGTGGCACCCGCCGACGGCGGCCCGCCATTCGGCCACGGGTGGATCACGTGGTTCCCAGCCGGGGCCGAACCACACACTCAGCGGTTCGGCCCCGAGCCCATCGGGCCCAGTCACGACGACGGCAGCTGGTACCGCGGCGCGGGCGGCCGAGTCGCTCCCGGGTCCCTTGTCGGGTGCGCCGGTGCGATGGACTGGGACCTGCGCTGGACAGATTCCGGATCGCCACTGTGGACCTTCCCACGGTTCGTCTGGGAGCGCGAGCTACTGCCCGGCGCTCAGGTGGTACTGGCGCCGACCGCAGAATTTCGGGGAACGCTGTCGGTGAACGGAACTCCCCACCAGATCAATGGATGGCGCGGCGCGGTGTCGCACATCTACGGTCACGGCAACGCGGAGCGGTGGGGCTGGATCCATGCCGATCTCGGCGGGCAGGACGCACTCGAAGTCGTCACCGCGGTGTCGCGGCGACCGGGCCTGCGCGCGCTGCGGCCCGTGGCGTTCATCCGGTTGCGCACCGATCGCCGGGACTGGCCGGGCAGCACCCTGCCGGCCGTGCGGGTACGCACCGTGCTCGATCTTCCACGTTGGCAGCTGGAGGGACGAATCGGCAAGCGCACGATACGAATTCGTGTTGACCAGCCGGCCGACCGATGCGTCAGTCTGCGTTATCAGGACCCCGACGGCGCCACCGTGGTGTGCACCAACACCGAGCAGGCCGACATCCAGATCGAGATCAGCCACCGTCGGCGCGGCGTCCGCACCGTCGATCGCAGTTGGTCACTGCCGGGCACCGGCCATGCCGAGATCGGCGTTCGAGGAGACGCGGCGCCGACCGTCAACGAAAGGATGCACGGATGAGCTTCCTGCTGGATCCGCCGATGTTGGTCGCCGCCGGCATCTTGATCGAGCGCGAACTCGACGAAGAGCGGCGCGATTTCGCCGAGGCCGCTGTGCTGGGCACCTTCTTCGGGGCGTCTTTCGGGCTCTACCACAATGTGCCCGGACTCGGCGTCATGTGGCGGCCCTTCCGCGCCCGAGACGGCCGAGATTTCATGTGGAACAGCGGGATTCTTCGGCTTCGCACCGAGTCGTCCGGGTGGCGCGAGCACGCGATCGCGGCGGCGCTCTTCGCGACCTATCCGCTGTTCCTCAAACTGGGCCGGCGTCTCGGTCGACGCCGCTCCCCTCGCGCGCTGACCCCCGTCTCGTGAAACTCGCTGACCACGCTGCCGCGTCGTTCGGCTCTGCCCTGTTGCCGGAGGAATACGGCGGTCCCCCGCCCGCTGTCCTGGTGACACGGATCGACCGGTATGTCCGTCAACTGCCGGCCTCAACCCGGGTGGCGGTGCGCGCCGGACTGCTGTCGGTGGCGGCAGCAAGCTACCTCGGTACCGGACACACCTCACGCCACCTCCCGGCGGAGGCCCGGGCCAAAGTACTGCGCCGCATCGCCGGTCTGGGCGCAACCACAGAGACGGCGGTGGACGGTCTCAAAGCGGTTGTGTTGCTGGCCAATGGCGCCGACAGTTACGCCGACGAATTGCTCGCGCAGGCGCAGCAGGCCGCCGTGGTGCGTCCCGACGCAACGCTTTCCATCAGCACCTCCACCGAAGCCGCCGCGGTGGTACGGGCCGACGCCGTAGTCGTCGGATCGGGCGCCGGCGGAGCGATGGTGGCGCGCACGTTGGCTCGCGCGGGCTTGGACACGGTGGTGCTGGAGGAGGGCCGGCGCTGGACCGCCGACGAATTCCGCAGCACACACCCGATGGACCGCTACGCCGGCCTCTACCGCGGCGGGGGCGCAACGATTGCGCTCGGTCGCCCGCCGGTTGTGCTGCCCATCGGACGTGCGGTCGGCGGCACCACCGTGGTGAATTCGGGCACCTGTTATCGCCCACCGGAGGCAGTGCAAAAGCGATGGCGGGATCATTACGGGCTGGCTCTTGCCGACCCGGATCTGCTGACGCGGCTGCTTGACGACGTTGAAGCCACGCTGCAGATCGGTCCGGTTCCCTCGGACATCATGGGCCGCAATGGTTCTCTGCTGCTTGAAGGCGCGCGGGCACTCGGCTGGCGCGCGGGGCCCATCACCCGCAACGCACCTGGATGCGGTGGCTGCTGCCAGTGCGCCCTCGGCTGCCCGCGCAACGCGAAGTTCGGGGTCCATCTCAACGCGCTGCCGCAGGCGTGCGACGCCGGCGCCCACATCATTTCGCACGCGCGCGTGACCTGGGTGCTGCATGCTCGTGGCCGTACCCGCGGGGTGCGGGCGCTGCGGCCCGACGGCTCCACCTTCGACGTGATCGCGCCGACGGTGGTGGTCGCAAGCGGCGCCACAGAAACACCTAAGCTGCTGTGGCGCAGTCGCCTAGGCAGACATCCCCGACTCGGCCGCAACCTCGCCCTGCATCCGTCGGTCCCACTGGCCGGCCGTTTCGACGAGGAGGTGTACGCCTGGCACGGGGTGCTGCAAAGCGCTGCCGTCGAGGAACTGCACCATTCGCAAGGCGTATTGATCGAGGCAACCGCGACCCCACCCGGAATGGGTTCGATGGTATTTCCCGGTTATGGCCGTGATCTCCTGGGCTGGCTCGACCGCGCACACCATGTCGCGTCGGTGGGCGCCATGGTTGCCGATGAGGGCGTCGGGCGGGTCGTCCGGTCGGCACGGGGACCGACCCTGCTGCGCTACACCATCACCGATCGGGATCTGGGCAAGCTGGTGATCGCGATCGAGGCGATGGGGCGCGTGCTGTTTGCCGCCGGAGCCCGAGAGGTCCTGACCGGCCTTCCCTCGGCGCCCACGGTGTCCTCGATGGACGAGTTGAGTGAGGTCCTGCGCAGGTCCGATCCCAGACGCCTCCATCTGGCCGCTTTCCACCCCACCGGTACCGCTGCCGCCGGAAGCGATGAGCAACTCTGCCCGGTCGATGAGCACGGACGATTACGCGGTGTCGATGGCGTTTGGGTCGCCGATGCCTCCATCTTGCCCAGCTGCCCCGAGGTCAACCCGCAGGTTTCCATCATGGCGTTGGCGTTGGCGGTAGCCGAGCAAGTCGTGGCGTCACGGAATTGAGCTGCGAGAGCGGCTATCCCAACACCGTGTGCATCAGCATCACGTCGTAGGCGTTCCACAGCGACAGCGTGAAGTACACGTCCTTGCCCGTCGACCAGGGGTGCACGTAGGGCGCGTAGATGCCGCCGGGAATCTGGCCGGTGGGGATCAGCGTCTGTTCGGCGCTCCACGGCCCCTGCGGAGTGGGAGCGGTGCGGGCCACCACGTCATTGCCGCCGTTGCCGTAGAGCGCCAGATACTGCCGCAGGTAGGTGTTGTACTGCACCGACATCTCACCGACCGGGCCGGGGATCACCGGCGTGGCCGCCGCCGGGTTGCTCGGCACCCAAGATCCGCTGTCCCCATTCCAGTACTGGTAGGTCGTGAGGTCGGGAATGGTGCGCTCGGGCACCCGCGACAGGTACGCCGAACCGGCGCGACCCGCGGGGGTTCCATAGGAGTACAGGTAGCCGTCGTTACCCCGCAGGAACGCACCCTGCTGGAACTTCTCGTTACCGGGGACGAAGCGCGCCCGGGGCACGTTCTCCTGCGACGTCGAACGCACTGTCCCCGGATAGACGCCCCAGGTTTCCCCGTTGTCGTTGGAGACCGCGATCGCCGAGTAGTTGGTGGACCATTCGCCGTCACGGCCCCACTGCTTGACCGACATGAAGTTCATGTACTGGTTGCCGGCGATCCCGATGGCGGCGGTGGGGATCATGCTCTCCTGGGCTGGCGCCAGTTGCACGGCGGGCAGGATCTGCTTGGAGAAATTCGCTTGCCGCAGCGGCGAACCCGAGTACTTGTTGCCGACCGCTCCGGGACTCACGGTGATGCCGTCGGCCAGGTTGTTGTCCTGGCTGCGCAGCAGCACGTTGTGCCGCCACTGTTTGCCCTGGATGCGGCAGTAGCCGAAGGTGTCGCCGAACGCCATGAGTATCTGACGGTTGGCGGGATCTCCGTTGTCCCATGGGATTCCGAGGTCGGTACCGGAGATGCCGAAGCGTTGCAGGGTTTGGTTGGGGCTGTTGGGCCCGGTCACCCACTCCACCAGCGAGGTCTGGGCTCCGGCGATGGCTCCTGCGGCGTCTTCGGTCGAGATTCCCTGATCTGCACCGGCATTCGGAACGGGCTGGACCGGTTGGGCGACGTTCGGCACGGCTTGGCCACCGGGATACGGGGCCGGCGGCACTACCGCGGCCTGCTGCTTGATGGTGCCGTTGGGGTTGATCAGCGCAGCGATCAGCGGTCCCAGTTTGGGCAGCGGCGCTTGATCATTGGTGCCACGGGGCCGACGCCCGGTCGGCAGCTGCCCGGCTCCGGTGGTCGGTGAGCCCGGCGGCGGGTCGATGTTGGCTTCGGGGGCGTTGCAGGTCGCCGCCGTCGCCGGCGGCGCGAACTCGGTGGCGGCAACCAGCCCAAGTACGACGGCCGGCACCATTGCCGCCGAGACGATTCGACGCGTCGCCGACATGTCACACCTTTCCCCGGACCCGCTCCCGGGCCTCACACCACTGTGACGATAGTGATTTCTGGGACTTCTGTGACCTCCGGAGAACGATAGAGACGCTTCCGTGACGGTGTCGCAACCCGCGGATTGCCCGCTCAGCCGGCCCGGTTGACCTCGGCGACCACGTCGGACACGCTGCGCAATTGGCCCAGGTCGGAGCTGGTCGGGATCAGATGGACCTCGTCGGTGCCCACCGCCGCAAACTGGCGCAGCACCTCGGCCAACTCGTCCTCACTGCCGGCCCAGCCCGTCGTCGGCGCCATCGCCTCCACGTACTCGGCGGGAATCCAGTTCATGTAGCGCAGCAGGTGCCGGCGCACCTGGTCGCGGGCTTCGTCGCGGTCACCCAACGCGAACCAGAACGACGTCGCCAGATACGGCTGGGCCCGGCCCGCCTGCCGCCAGGCGTCGCGGGCGACGTCGAACAGCTCGTTCTGTTTGGCGACGTCGAGGTCCATGGTGATGCCGGCCAGGCCTTCGGCCCAGGTCGCCGCGCTGCGCAAGGTCTTGGGGCCGATGGTCCCGACCACCAGCGGCGGCCCGCCGGGTTGGGTGGGCGCCGGCCCGACCGGCAGCACCGACTCGGTGAGCTTCTCCCCCGCCCAGACCCGCCGCATGATCGCCACCGCCGCGGCCATCTCGCCCATGGTCTGCGTGGCCTGATCGGCTCCGACCGCGCGGTAGTCCTCGACCCGGCCGCCGACGCCCAGCCCGACGGTGAGTCGGCCCTGGCTGAGCAGGTCCGCAGTGGCGAGCGCTTTGGCAAGCATGACGGGGTCGTGCAGTTGCGGAACGATCACCGTGGTCACCAGACGCACCCGCTCGGTCCATGCCGACAGCGCACCCAGCAGGGTCAGGCTGTCGGGGTTGGTGAAGGCGATCCGCTCGCCCCAACACAACGACGAGAACGGCCCGTCGTCGACGGCGCGCGCCCAGTCCCGCAGCAGCGTTGCGTCCAGGTCGGACTCCATCACCGGCATGGTCATTCCCACCTGCATGACCGCGATTGTGGCACGGGCGGCGTGCGCGGCCGACACTTGAAGGGATGAGCATTTCTTTCAACCACACGATCGTGGCCGCACACGACAAGCATGCCTCGGCGGCGTTTCTGGCCGAACTGTTCGGTCTGCCCGCGCCGCAGCCGTTCGGCCACTTCCAAGTCGTCGCGCTCGACCACCAGGCCAGCCTCGACTACGCCGACGTTCCCGCCGGCGAGGAGATCCGGCCGCAGCACTATGCGTTTCTGGTCTCCGAGTCCGACTTCGACGCGATCTACGCCAAGATCTCCGGGCGCGGGCTGGCGCACTGGGCAGATCCGCGGGGTGAGCGCCCGGGCGAGATCAACCACAACGATGGTGGGCGCGGGGTGTATTTCCGTGATCCCGACGGCCACTACCTGGAGATCCTCACCCGGCCGTACGGCTCGGGTTCGTAGCTCGGGCGCGGTTCTCAGCTGCCGTGACCGCGCTGGCGTTCCTGGGTGCGGTAGTCGGTGGCCAGTTCGGCGACGTGCGCCGGCAGATCGCCCGACGCCACGTCGGCCAGGCTGGTCTGCTCGAGCACCGAGCGCATGCTGGCCCGCAATGCCCGCCACACGTCGGTCAACGCGGCCGTCGGGCCGGCGTAGGGCAGATCGCCCATGCCGATGTCCCGCACACTGGCCAGCGGGCCGTCGATGCAACGCAACACGTCGGCGACGCTGATCGCGGTGGCCGCCCTGGCCAGCTCGTAGCCGCCGTCGCGGCCGCGCTGGCTGCGCACCAGTCGGTCGGTGCGCAGATCGGACAGGATGTCGACGAGGAACTGCGCCGGAATGCCCTGCGCGGCCGCTATTTCGTCGGTCTTGACCAAGGCGCCGGGCTCGGCGGTGGCCAGGTGGACCATCGCTCGCACCGCGTACTCCGCCTTGGCCGACATGCGCATTGCGAGCATTCTTCCATCTGGCGGGTCAGCTGATCGCTGCGAGCACCTCTTGCGCGTATTCGGGGCGGCACACCACCAGGTCGGGCAGCAATGGGTCCGCCCGGTTGTAGACCAGCGGTGAACCGTCGATGCGCGAGGTGTGCAGGCCTGCGGCCCGGGCCACCGCCACCGGGGCCGCCGAGTCCCACTCGTACTGCCCGCCGGCGTGCACGTAGACGTCGGTGGTGCCCGCCACGACGGAGGCCACCTTCACTCCGGCCGAGCCCATCGGCACCAGCACGCCGTCCAGTCGCTCGCGAACCGCTTCGGCGATCGCGGGCGGACGGCTGCGTGACACCGCGATACGGGGCGCCCCCTGGTATGCGGGCGGGGCGGGAACCGTCGGGGTGGCCAGCGTGCTGTCCCGCGCGGGCAGCGCCACCGCCCCGGCGGACAACTCGCCGGCTTGCCACAGCGCCACGTGCACGGCCCAGTCGTCGCGGCCGAGTTCGCTGAACTCCCGGGTGCCGTCCAGCGGGTCGACGATCCACACCCGCTCGGCGGCCAGGCGGACCGGGTTGTCGGCGCCCTCCTCGGACAGCACCGCGTCGTCGGGCCGCTCACTGGCCAGTGCGGCCATCAGGAAGTCGTGCGAACGCTGGTCGCCGGCCGCCTTCCGTTCCGCCTCTGTCGCGTCGGCCAGTTCCTCGCGGACACGCAGCAGCAGCCGGCCCGCCTCGGCGGCCAGGTGCGCGGCCAGCTGGTGATCGTTCACTTGCGGTCGTCGATCGCCGCGATGACCTGGCGGGCCTGCTCGTCGACGCTGTTCTGCGAGCTCAACCGCACGTCGGGGTTCCGCGGCCGCTGATACGGGCTGTCGATACCGGTGAAGTGCGTGATCAGTCCCGCGCGCGCCTTCGCGTAGAGCCCCTTGGGGTCACGCTGCTCGCACTCCTCCAACGAGGTGTCGCAGAACACCTCGACGAAGTCGAACCCGGCGTCGGTGTGCACCTGGCGGGCCAGCTGGCGATGCTCGATCAGCGGGCTGATCGCCGGCACCAACACGATCTGGCCGGAGTCGGCCAGCAAGGTGGCCACGTGCGCCAGCCGCCGCAGATTCTCGGCACGGTCGGCCATCGAGAAGCCCAGGTCGGCATTGAGGCCGTGCCGCAGGTTGTCGCCGTCGAGAACGTAAGCCGGCGTGCCCCTTTCGAGCAACAGCTGTTCGACACGCATCGCCACCGACGACTTGCCCGCGCCGGACAGGCCGGTCAGCCACACGGTGCGGCCCTTGGACAACCGGTCGGTCGCGGTGACCAGCGACTCATGCCGCACCGTGTTGGGGCTCGACACGCGCGGCGAGACGTCGCGCAGCACCATGCCGGCGGCCACGGTCCCGTTGGTCGCCTGATCGATCAGGATGAACGAGCCGGTGGCGTCGTTGCGGGTGAACTCGTCGAGCATCAGCGGCACCTGCGAGCGCAGCGAGACGCGGCCGAGCTCGTTGAGCTTCAACGTGTTCGCCTCTTTGTCGCGGTGCAAGGTATTGACGTCGAGGCGGTAGTCCAGCGCCATCACCTTCACCCGGGTGGTCCGGGTGGTGTGCTTGATGATGTAGTCGTTGCCCGGCTGCAGCGTCGCACCGTCGGCCATCCAACACACGGTGGCGTCGAAGTCCTGGACCACGCGCGGCTGGTTGTTGGTGCGGGCGATCATGTCGCCACGGGAGATGTCGATGTCGTCGGTGAGGCTCACCGAGACGGCCATCGGCGGAAACGCTTCGGCCACTGTGCCGTTGGGACCCTCGATCGCGGCGATCCGGCTCGGCTTGCCCGAGGGCAGCACCACGACGTCGTCGCCGGGACGCAGCACACCACTGGCCACCGTGCCGGCGTAGCTACGGTGATCGGCGTGCTCGTGGGTCTGCGGGCGGATCACGTACTGCACCGGGAACCGCACGTCGACCAGGTTGCGGTCACCGGCGATGTAGACCTCTTCCAGATGCGACAGCAGCGCCGGACCGTCGTAGAAGGGCGTCTTGTCGGACTTGGTCACCACGTTGTCGCCGAGCAGCGCCGAGATCGGGATGGTCGTCACGTCGTGCACGTCCAGGCGGGTGGCGAACGAGTGGAAGTCGTCGCGGATCGCTTCGAACTTCTCGGCGTCCCAGTCGATCAGATCCATCTTGTTGACCGCCAACACAATGTGACGGATCCCCAGCAGCGACGCCAGGAAGGTGTGCCGGCGGGACTGCTCCTGCAGCCCGTGCCGCGCGTCGACCAGCACGATCGCCAGCTGGGCGGTCGAGGCTCCGGTCACCATGTTGCGGGTGTACTGGATGTGCCCCGGGGTGTCGGCGATGATGAATTTCCGCTTGGGCGTTGCGAAGTAGCGGTAAGCGACATCGATCGTGATGCCCTGCTCGCGCTCGGCGCGCAGACCGTCGGTCACCAGTGCCAGGTCGGTGTAGTCGTGACCGCGCTCCCGGGAGGTGCGCTCGACCGAGGCCAGCTGGTCCTCCATGACGGCCTTGGAATCGAACAGCAGCCGTCCGATCAGCGTGGACTTGCCGTCGTCGACCGATCCGGCCGTGGCGATACGAAGCAGCGTGGTTGCCGCACCCATCAGAAATACCCCTGCCTCTTGCGGTCTTCCATGCCTGCTTCGGAGATCCGGTCGTCGGCGCGAGTCGCCCCGCGCTCAGTCAGCCGGGACACTGCGGTCTCGTCGATCACCTCGTCGACGGTGGCCGCCGTGGATTCCACGCAGCCCGTGCAGGTGACGTCGCCGACGGTGCGGAACCGGACCGATGTCTCGAACACCTCTTCCCCGTCGACGGGGCGCAGGAACTCATGGTCGGCCAGCAGCATGCCGTCACGCCGGAACACCTTGCGCTGGTGCGCGAAATAGATTGACGGCAGCGCGATTTCCTCGGCGCCGATGTAGGACCAGATGTCGAACTCAGTCCAGTTCGACAGCGGGAACGCCCTGATGTGTTCGCCGGCCCGATGCCGCCCGTTGTAGAGGTTCCACAGCTCGGGCCGTTGGGCCTTGGGGTCCCACTGGCCGAACTCGTCACGGAAGCTGAACACCCGCTCCTTGGCGCGAGCCTTCTCCTCGTCGCGGCGGGCACCGCCGAACGCGGCGTCGAACTTGTTCTCGCGGATCGCCCGCAGCAACGTGACGGTCTGCAGCGGGTTGCGCGACGGCCCGTCGTCGACCACCCGTCCGGCGTCGATGTCGTCTTGCACCGAGGCGACCACCAGCCGGACTCCGGTCTGGGCGACCAGCTCGTCGCGGGCGGCGATGACCTCGTCGAAGTTGTGGCCGGTGTCGACATGCATCACCGGGAACGGCAGCCGGCCCGGCGCGAACGCCTTGACGGCCAGATGCAGCATGACGATGGAGTCCTTGCCGCCCGAGAACAGCAGCACCGGACGCTCGAACTCCGCCGCCACCTCCCGAATGATGTGGATGGCCTCGGCCTCCAGGGTGCGCAGATGCGTGAGCTGATAGTGCCCGGCCGTAGAGGCCTCGGGGGGCGCAGTGACGTTACTGGTCATGACTTCCTTGCCAGGGATACCCGATAATCTTGGTGAGACTTACCATATTTGTTGGTTATGGCTGGCTATGCAACCAGCCGCACTGTGTTGCTGTCAATGTGATCTATGCGCCCCCGCGCCTACCCCTGCACCTACCCCTGCGCGAGCGTGCGTAGTAAGAGAGCTATGGCGCGTGTCGTTGAAAGTCTGGATGTAGAAGACGTCCTCCTGCTGTCGTTGACGGGCTTGGTGTCCCAAAACAGCGAGGAGGACGTCGTGGTTCAGGGTAGTGGATTGTCGCGTGGTGATCGGCGCCGCAATGCCAGGTTGGCGCGGTTGCGGGAGCTGGTGCCGGTAGGTCACGCGATCGTGGCGATTGATTTGGCGGATCGCAAGCAGGCGGTGGCGGTGTGTAACCATGATTCGCAGGTGCTGGCCCGGAAGACGGTTCGGGAGCGGGCCTGGGACATGGGGCCGGTACTGGACTGGGCGTTGGGCGCTGCGCGCAAGGCGGGGTTCGCCGGTGTGACGGTGGCGTGTGAGCCGACGGGACATCGTTGGATGGTGCTCAATCAGCTTGCGAGCGAACGCGATATGACGCTGGTGTGTGTCAACCCGATGCTTGTGGGCAAGGCTCGGGAAGCCGAGGATTACACCCGAGATAAAAGCGATGACAAGGACGCGATGCTGATCGCGCGGCTGACCGCCCAGCTGCACTGCTATGTGCCGGAGCGTGCTGATGAGACCTGGGCACGGCTGCGTCAGCAGGGGGCGCGGCGCAGCCGGTTGGTCACCGAATCCACCGCCTGCATGCAGCAAATACGTGATTTGCTGGAGTGCGCATGGCCCGGGGTGTTGGAGGCTGCTGCATCGCCGTTTGAGTCGGTCAACTGGTGTGCTGCGGTGGCGGTAGCACTGGAGCGTTGCGCGGGTCGGCCGGAGCGGTTGGCTCGATGGGGTCTGCCGCGGTTTGAAGCCGCGGTACGCCGTGAGCTGCCGCGTTGGGGCGGCAAGCGGTGCCGCCGATCGATCATCGAGGCGGTGTTCGTCGCTCTGGTTGACCGCCGAGGGGTGCTGGCTCAGCGCCCCGGCATGCTCGAGCGTGCCCGGTGGGTGCTCGGGGACTGGCGTGCGGCCACCGCACGGTTGACCCAGGTGCAGGCTTGCATGGTCGCCGTCCTCGATGAGCTGGACCTGACCGCCTATGTCACCAGCATTCCCGGACTCTCGACGGTCGGGGCGGCGGCCATCTTGGCCGAAACCGGTGACCCCACCCGTTTCGACAGCCCTCGTTCGCTGGTCAAGCACGCTGGACTGTGCCCGCGCGACAATGCCAGCGGTACGTTTGCGGGTCGTGCCCGAATCTCCCGGCGCGGTCGGCCCGGGCTGCGACTGGCTGCCTGGCGCGCGGTGTGGGGTGCCCTATTGCACAACCCGGTGATGGCCGAGCGCTACCGAAACCTGACCACTCGCGAGGCCAATCCGCTCTCAGATGGTCAGGCACGCGCTGCGCTGGCCGCGGCACTGCTGCGCTGGATCCATGTCGTCGTTACCAACCGGGTGCACTGGGATGCAGTCCGTGCCGGCGCGGAGGTGGTGCCACTGGCCGCCGCCTGACCATCACGATCCACCCGAATAACTCGGTTGGGGCCAAGCTCCACACGTGCATGAGGCAACCATTGGGTGACCTCGCCAGACACCCTGAGCAGGCCCCGCCCATCCTCACTGAACTCGGTTGAACGCAGTTGGGAACCAAACCCGTTTGACGAACTACGTAGAGACGAGGACAGGGCAGGCCCCCCAACCCCCTTGACAAAAACCACTTACGAAGGTGTCTGTACGCCGACACGCCGCTCAGGGACGTACATCTGCGCACCCTCGTCGGGGTCATTACCTCCCCGGCGAGGGGCCCAGGACGAGCAGCTACAGCGTGACCTCGTCAAGCTTGCCGGTCGCGACGTCGAAGACGAATCCGCGCAGGGACGTGGTCTGGGTGATGAACGGGCTGGCCTTGATCCGCCGCAGCGACTGCCGGACGTCCTCGACCGGGTCCGGGAACGCCTCGGCCGACCATGTCGGGCGGATACCGGTCTCTTCCAGGATGGAACGCTTGAAGTCGTCGTCGGTGAAGGTCAGCATCCCGCAGTCGGTGTGATGGATCAGGATGATCTCGCGGGTGCCCAACAGCCGTTGGCTGATCGCCAGGGAGCGGATCGCATCCTCGGAGATGACACCCCCCGCGTTGCGGATGGCATGCGCCTCTCCCTCGTTGAGGCCAAGCACCCGATAGACGTCCAGACGCGCGTCCATGCAGGCGACGATCGCGACGTGCTTGCTCGGCGGCATCGGCAGCGGACCGGTGAAGGTCTTCGCGTATTCGGCGTTGTTCGCCAGGTAGTCATCGGTGACGGTCACAGGTCTTCTCCTCTGTCGCGGTGCAGCGGAGCCTAGTGAACGAGCCCGCGGATTTCACGGGTAAAAATCACGCAAAATCGTCCTCTGTCGGCGCCCCACGCGCCGCGAGCGTGCGTAGATGTACAGATCTCCCCGGTGTGTCGCGGCCAGACACGCACGCTCGCGGGAGTGGGGCACCCTCTACCCTTTTGGCCATGACGCGGTTTCTGGCCGGCCGGGCGCTGAACTACCTGGTGCTGCTGGGCCTCGCCTCGTTTCTGACGTTCTGCCTGACGTCGTTGGCCTTCGCGCCGCTGGACAGCCTCATGCAGCGCAATCCGCGTCCGCCGCAGGCCGTGATCGACGCCAAGGCCACCGAACTGGGCCTGGACAAGCCGATTCCGCTGCGTTACGCGCACTGGGCCTCGCACGCGGTGCGCGGCGACTTCGGTGTCACCGTCACCGGTCAGCCGGTCTCCGGGGAACTGGGCCGGCGCGTCGGCGTCAGCCTGCGTCTGCTGGTCGTCGGTTCGCTGGCCGGCACCGCTATCGGCGTGGTGGCCGGGGCTTGGGGGGCGGTGCGCCAGTACCGGCTCTCCGACCGGGTCATCACCATGGCCGCGCTGCTGGTGTTGTCGGTACCGACCTTCGTGCTGGCCAACCTGGTGATCCTCAGCGCGCTGCGAGTGAACTGGGCGCTGGGCGCCCAACTGTTCGACTACACCGGCGAGACCTCCCCCGGGTTGGTCACCGGATTCTGGCCCGGGCTGGTCGACCGGCTGCAGCACCTGGTGCTGCCGTCGCTGACCCTGGCACTGGGTGCGGCCGCCAGCTTCAGCCGCTATCAGCGCAACGCGATGCTCGACGTGCTCGGCCAGGACTTCATCCGCACCGCACGGGCCAAGGGCCTGACCCGCCGGCGTGCCCTGTTCAAACACGGGTTGCGCACCGCGCTGATCCCGATGGCGACGCTGTTCGCCTACGGGGTGGCCGGCCTGGTCACCGGCGCGGTCTTCGTCGAGAAGATCTTCGGCTGGCACGGCATGGGCGAATGGGTGGTGCAGGGCGTGGCGACCCAGGACACCAACATCGTCGCGGCCATCACGGTGTTCTCCGGCGCGGTGGTGCTGCTGGCCGGGCTGCTCTCCGACGTCATCTACGCGATGCTCGACCCGCGGGTGCGGGTGTCATGAGTCCCGAGATCGAGTTCGCCTCGCGGCGCACCCTGGTGCTGCGCCGGTTCCTGCGCAGCCGCGGCGCGGTCGGCGCACTGGCGCTGCTGGCGGTGATGTTCGTCGGCTGCTACGCCTTGCCGGGCCTGCTGCCCTACTCCTACACCGACCTGGACTACGACGCGCTGCTGGTGCCGCCGGGCGCTCGACACTGGTTGGGCACCAACGCTTTAGGGCAAGACCTGCTGGCCCAGATCCTGCGCGGCATGCAGAAATCGATGCTGATCGGGGTGTGCGTGGCGCTGATCTCCACGGTGATCGCCGCGACCGTCGGTGCGATCTCGGGGTATTTCGGCGGATGGCGCGACCGGGTGCTGATGTGGCTGGTGGACCTGCTGCTGGTGGTGCCGGCGTTCATCCTGATCGCGATCATCACCCCACGCACCAAGAACAGCGGCAACATCGCGCTGCTGGTGCTGCTGCTGGCCGGGTTCAGCTGGATGGTCAGCGCCCGAATGGTGCGCGGCCTGACCATGAGCCTGCGGGAACGTGAATTCATCCGGGCCGCACGGTATATGGGCGTCTCCAGCCGGCGCATCATCATCGACCACGTGGTACCCAATGTGGCGTCCATCTTGATCATCGACACCGCGCTCAACGTCGCGGTGGCCATCCTGGCCGAGACCGGTTTGAGCTACCTGGGTTTCGGCATCCAGCCGCCCGATGTCTCGCTGGGCACCCTGATCGCCGACGGCACCGCCTCGGCCATCACCTTCCCGTGGGTGTTCCTGTTCCCGGCCGGGGTCCTGATCACGATCCTGGTCTGCGCCAACCTCGCCGGGGACGGTCTGCGTGACGCCCTGGATCCCGATGCCGCGACGCTGCGGGGACGCCGATGAGCACCTTGCTGGAAGTCTCCGATCTGGCCGTGACGTTCGGCGCCGGTCCCGACGCGGTGCGCGCCGTGCGCGGGGTCAGCTATCACGTCGACGCCGGCGAAGTGGTGGCGATGGTCGGCGAATCGGGCTCGGGGAAATCCGCGGCGGCGATGGCCGTGATGGGCTTGCTGCCCGAGCACGCGCAGGTGTCCGGTTCGGTACTGCTGCAGGGCACGCAGCTGATCGGGCTGGGAGACACCGCGATGTCGAAGTTCCGCGGCGCCTCGATCGGGATGGTGTTCCAGGATCCGATGTCGGCGCTGACACCGGTGTACACCGTGGGCGATCAGATCGCCGAGGCCATCGAGGTGCACCAGCCCCGGGTGGGCCGAGCCGCGGCGCGCCGACGGGCGGTCGAGCTGCTGGAGCTGGTCGGGATCAATCGGCCCGAGCAGCGGGCGCGGGCGTTTCCGCACGAGCTGTCCGGCGGGGAACGCCAACGGGTGGTGATCGCCATCGCGATCGCCTGCGACCCGGACCTGCTCATCTGCGACGAACCCACCACCGCGCTCGATGTCACCGTGCAGGCCCAGATCCTGGAAGTCCTCAAGACCGCGCGGGACGTGACCGGGGCCGGGGTTCTGATCATCACCCACGACCTCGGGGTGGTCGCCGAATTCGCCGACCGCGCCGTGGTGATGTACGCCGGCCGCGTGGTCGAAGCCGCACCGGTCGAGGCGTTGTACTCCGACCGGCGGATGCCCTACACCGTCGGACTGCTGGGATCGGTGCCCCGGCTGGACGCCCCGCAGGGCACTCGGTTGGTGCCGATCCCGGGCGCACCACCGTCCTTGACGGCCGGGATCGACGCGGGGTGTCCCTTCGCCCCGCGTTGCCCGTTGGCCGAAGACGACTGCCTGCTGAGCGAGCCGGAGCTGCTGGATCTCGGTGCCGGACATTCCGCCGCCTGCATCCACACCGACCAGGTGGAGGGCCGCAGCGCCGCCGACATCTACGGCGTGCGCACCGAAGTGGCGGCTGCGGTCACAGCGGAATCCCCCACCGTGCTGCGGGTTCGCAACCTGGTCAAGACCTATCCGCTGACCAAGGGCGTACTGCGCCGGCGCGCGGGTGAGGTGCGCGCCGTCGACGGGGTGAGCTTCGAGTTGCAGCAGGGCCGCACCTTGGGGATCGTCGGCGAATCCGGCTCGGGCAAATCCACCACCTTGCACCAGATCCTGGAGCTGACCGCACCGCAGTCCGGATCGATCGAAGTACTGGGCACCGACGTCGCGACGTTGAAGCGTGACGGCCGTCGCGCCCTGCGGCGTGACCTGCAGGTGGTGTTCCAGGATCCGGTCGCTTCACTGGATCCCCGGCTGCCGGTCTTCGAACTGCTGGCAGAACCCCTGCGCGCCAATGGCTCCGGCAAAGCCGCCATCCATGCCCGGGTCGCCGAGCTCCTGGAGTTGGTCGGACTGCGCCGCGGCGACGCACTGCGCTACCCCTCGGAGTTCTC
Organism: Mycolicibacter heraklionensis; assembly: GCF_019645815.1. Lineage (NCBI taxonomy): Bacteria > Bacillati > Actinomycetota > Actinomycetes > Mycobacteriales > Mycobacteriaceae > Mycobacterium > Mycobacterium heraklionense. Next base: position 1,492,633 of record NZ_CP080997.1, on the reverse strand, counting down.
CGGCGGACAGAAGCAGCGGATCGGCATCGCCCGGGCACTGGCGTTGCAGCCGAAGATTCTCGCGCTGGACGAGCCGGTGTCCGCGCTCGATGTGTCGATTCAGGCCGGCATCATCAACCTGCTGCTGGATCTGCAGCAGCAACTTGGGCTGTCCTACCTCTTTGTGTCGCATGACCTTTCGGTGGTCAAGCACCTGGCCCATCGGGTCGCGGTGATGTTCGCCGGGGCGATCGTCGAACAGGGCGAGGCCGATCAGGTCTTCAGCGACCCCCAACACGACTACACCCGGCGGCTGCTGGCCGCGGTGCCACACTTATGACTATGACGTTGACTCTGCGCTCACCACGCAGTTTTACGAGAAGAGTGCCTGGTGGACGCAGAGTCAACGGGGTGGTGGCCATCGTGTTGGCTGCCGGCCTGGCGTTGAGCGGTTGCACGGCAGTCGATATCACCGCGCCCGAGGGCACCGCCTCGGTCGGCACCGCCAGCGACGTCAACCCGCAGGACCCGGCGAGGTTGCGCGACGGCGGCAACCTCCGGCTCTCGATGACGCAGTTCCCGCCGAACTTCAACCCGCTGCACATCGACGGAAACCTGGCCGAGAACGCCGCCATGCTCAAGGCCACCATGCCGCGGGCCTTCACCATCGGAGCGGACGGCTCGGCGACGGTGGACACCGACTACTTCACCAGTGTGGAATTGACCGGCACCAACCCCCAGGTGGTCACCTACACCATCAACCCGAAAGCGGTGTGGAGCGACGGGACGCCGCTGAGCTGGAAAGACATCGCCAGCCAGATCCATGCCACCAGTGGCGCCGACGGCAGCTACGCGATCGCGACCACCAACGGCGCTGAGCGTGTCGCCTCGGTGACCCGCGGCGTCGACGACCGGCAGGCCGTGATGCGCTTCGCCAAGCCCTACGCGGAGTGGCGGGGCATGTTCGCGGGTAACTCGATGCTGTTGCCGGCCAGCATGACCGGCGACCCGACCACCTTCAACAAGGCTCAGCTGAGCAAGCCGGGCCCGTCGGCCGGGCCATTCGTGCTGTCGACCCTCGATCGCACCAGTCAGCGAATCACGTTGACCCGCAACCCCGCCTGGTGGGGCCGGACCCCGAAGCTCGACACCATCACCTACCTGGTGCTCGATGAGGCCGCCCGGATGCCTGCACTGCAGAACCACACCATCGACGCCACCGGGGTGGCCACCCTGGATCAGTTGACGATCGCGCGCCGCACCGAGGGCATCGCGATCCGGCGGGCGCCGACCCCGGCCTGGAACCACTTCACCTTCAACGGGGCACCGGGCGCGATTCTGTCCGACAAGGCGCTGCGGCTGGCGGTCATGCGCGGCATCGACCGGTCCACGATCGCCAAGGTCACCCAGCGCGGCCTGACCGCCGACCCGGTGCCGCTGAACAACCACATCTACGTGGCCGGCCAGGAGGGCTACCAGGACAACAGTGCGGTGGTGGCCTACGACCCCGAGCGCGCCGCACGCGAACTCGACGAACTCGGCTGGACACTGCACGGCAAGTTCCGGGAGAAGAACGGTCGCCCCCTGGTGATCCGCCACCTGTTCTACGACGCGTCGAGCACCCGCCAATTCGCCCAAGTGGCGCAGCACAACCTGGCCCAGATCGGGGTCAAGCTGCAGCTGGACGCCAAGGCCGGGGGCGGCTTCTTCACTGACTACGTCAATGTCGGCGACTTCGACATCGCCCAATTCAGTTGGGTCGGTGACGCGTTCCCACTGGCCGGGCTGAACCAGATCTCCGCCTCCTACGGGGAGGCCAACTTCGGCAAGATCGGCAGCCCGGCCATCGACGCCAAGATCGAGGAGACGCTGGAGGCGCTCGATCCGGTGGTGGCCCGGGCCCGGGCCAACGAGGTCGATTCCCTGCTCTGGGCCGAGGGTTTCAGCCTGCCGCTCATCCAGACCACTGGCAATGTGGCGGTGCGCAGTTCGCTGGCCAATTTCGGCGCGCCGGGGCTGGCCGACCTGGACTACACCGTGATCGGGTTCATGAAGGACTGACCGCCCTGCGTCGTACGAGCCAGATGTCGATCTGCCAGTTGGAGGAACTGTCAAGATCTTGTTGACGCGACCGAAGTCGTCAAGATATCCTTGACGTTATTGAGTTCGCCGAATCGGCTCGCAAGCACTACGCCGAGCATGAGATCTCCGATGCGGATGCCCTGCACGTCATTCGCAATCCCGTCAGGCTTATCGAGCAGGAGGGGGACTACGAGGGTCGCCTGCTGATTATCGGCGTCGACGCGGGCGTACGGCTGCTTGAGGTCGTGGTGGTCCCCGCCGACGACCCACAGCGGATCATCCACGTGAACGTGCTGCAACCGAAGAACTACGACTACCTGTGAGGTGATGACCATGGCGACAAAGGTCAACGAGACCACCGCCGCGGAGCAGTGGATCGACCAGCTGGACCCCGCAGACCCGTCGGTGAAGGTGCGCGCCGGGCGGTATCTGCGGCATGTCCGCGAGGCGGCTGAGGCAGCCGATGCTGCGACCGACGCTCTGCGTCGGGCGGTGGCGGAAGCGCGCGAAAACGGCGAGAGCTGGGGCACCATTGGCATGGTGTTAGGGGTGTCGCGGCAGGCAGTGCAGCAACGATTCCGCGATGTGTGAGGGTGGACCGCCCGGGCTAGCAGATTTCGATTACACCGCAATAGGTTTCATGAAAGAGTAATGACCGACCATCAGGTGGTGATCGTCGGCGCTGGCCCGACCGGCTTGATGCTGGCGGGCGAGCTGGCATTGGCCGGAATCGACGTCGGGATCGTCGAGCGCCGCGCCGGCCATGACCTGATAGGGTCGCGGGCGGGTGGTATCACCCCGCGCACCATCGAGATTCTCGACCAGCGCGGACTCGTCGACCGGTTCTTGGCGCAAGGGCGTATCGGCCAGATCTGCCATTTCGCGTGGATCATGCTGGACATCAGCGATTTGCCGACCCGGCACAACTACACGGTCGGACTTCCGCAGTACCGCGTTGAGCGCACCCTCGCCGACTGGGTCAACGAGCTGGGTGTGCGGATCTACCACGGCCGCGACGTGATCGGCTTCGCCCAGGATGACTGTGGCGTCGACGTCGAACTCTCCGACGGCACAACGCTGCGCGCCGCCTACCTGGTCGGGTGCGACGGCGGCCGCAGCGAGATTCGCAAGATGGCCGGAATCGCGTTTCCCGGTTGGGACCCGACGGCGATCTGCTTGATCACCGAGGGCGATCTGGCCGACGAGCCGCCGTGGGGCCTGCACCGCGACGACGTCGGCATCCATTCCTTCTTCCGCCTGGAGGCCGACGGTCCGGTACGGGTGATGGTGACTGCGCCGCAGCTAGAGTCCAGTGAAGATCCGACCCAGGACGATGTCAGTCAGGCCCTGATCTCGCGGCGCGGTACCGACTACGGGTTGCACAATGTCCGCTGGGTCCGCCGGTTCACCGACGTGACCAGGCAGGCCGAACGCTATCGGGACCGGCGCGTGTTGCTGGCAGGCGATGCCGCACACGTGCATTCGCCGGCGGGCGGGCAGGGCCTCAACACCGGTGTGCAAGATGCGGTGAACCTCGGATGGAAGCTGGCCCAGGTGCTCGCCGGGACCTCACCCGAGGGCCTGTTGGACACCTACCACGCCGAGCGTCATCCGGTCGGCGCCCGGGTGCTACACAACACCATGGCCCAGAGCACGCTGCTGGAGCCCGGACCCCGTGTCGACGCCTTGCGTGACACCATGGCCGAACTGCTGAGGCTCGATGAGCCGCGCCGGCGGGTCGCTGCGATGATGTGCGGGCTGGACATTCACTACGACCTCGGCGGCGGTCATCCGCTGGTGGGTCGACGGATGCCTGATCTGGAGGTGTCGACGCCGGCAGGCACCGTGGGTGTCTTCGGGCTGCTGCACGATGGTCGCGGTGCGCTGCTGAACTTCGGCGCCCCTTGGGATTTCGATATCAGCCCGTGGGCTGACCGGGTAGCGGAGCTCGATGCCGACTACGACGGCCCGTGGGAGCTGCCGGTTCTAGGTGTCGTAGCCGCGCCCGATGCGGTGCTAATCCGTCCGGATGGTCACGTCGCGTGGGTCGGCGACGGCACCCCGGAAGGGCTGGGTGCGGCGCTGAGCAGCTGGTTCGGCACCCGCTGACGCAGCACTGAATTGTGCAATGCCGTCGCTGAACCGATGATCGGGGAGGTTCTCGGCGCCGGGAAAGCGAGGTGCATCCCGTGATAGCACGATATCATTCTGACGTGGCTCAGATTCTGATCCGTCAGCTTGATGACGACGTCAAGCAAAAGCTGGTCCAGCGCGCCCGCCGACACGGCCGCAGTACCGAAGAGGAAGTTCGCGAGATCCTGCGCAACGCGGTCCGAGATGCCGACGTGACACCAGCTCGACTCGGCTCACAAATCTCAGCTCGGTTCGCCGGGATCGGCCTTCACGATGAGATCAGTGAGCTGCGCGGACATCCTGTGCGCCCGGCGGAGTTCGGCGACCTGTGATCCTGCTCGATACCAACGTAATCTCCGCGCTGATGCAACAGCGGCCGGACGACGCGGTGGTGCAATGGCTCGACGGCCTGCCCGCCGAGTCGATCTGGACGACATCCGTGACCGTTTTCGAGGTGTGGACCGGACTGGAACTACTCGAGCCAAGCCGGCGTCGTCGGCGCCTCGAGTTGGCGTTCGCGCAACTGCTCGCCGAGGACCTCGACGGTCGCGTGCAGACTTTCGATCAGCCGGCCGCGCTGGCGGCGGCTGGTCTTGCCGCACGTGGACGTCGTGAGGGGCACCCCGTCGAGGTACGCGACGTCCAGATCGCGGGAATCGCTGTCGCCAGGAAGGCGTCGCTTGCCACCCGTAATGTCCGGCACTTCCAAGACCTGGGAGCCGAGTTGATCAACCCGTGGTCAGGCGGGTAACAGGTCGAAGTCCCTAGGCGCTCAAATCGATGCGGTGAGCATCGGTGACACTGCGGTAGCGATCCGGGTCGCAGGTCAGCACGATCACCTGGCCGTGCAAACCGACCGCGTCGAACACCGCGCCCATCTTCTGCAGCCGATCGGGATCGGTGAAGCCGAGCGCGTCATCGATCACCACCGGGACGCTGTCCTCCTTGGCGACCAGCGCCGCCCCGGCCAGCCGGGTCAGGATGCCCAGCTGTTCCTTGGCGCCGCCGGACAGCGACTCGTAGGGCACGGTGCGACCACCGAGGGTGCGGGCGCAGATCTTCAGGTCGGTGTCGACGTCGACTTCGAAGTCGGCGCCGAACACGTGAGCGCCCAGCCGCTGGATCTCGGCACGGAACGGCTCGACGTAGCGCCGGCGGGTGTCGTCGCGGTGGCGGGTCATCGTCGACCGCAGCAGCGCCGCTGCGCGTGCCCGGCGCCCGATCCGATCGTGTTCGGCCGCAGTGTGTTCCCGCGCGCTCTGGGCGGCGTCGAGCTGACCCCGCCGACCCTGGGTGCCGAACACGGCGAGCTCGACCTCCACCTCGTGCAGCGCGCGGGAGGTCTCGGCGTGGCTGGCCCTTACGTCCTGAGCCGCGGTCTGCGCTGCCGCGAGTTCGGCGTCGATCGCGTCGGGGGCGGCGGCGCCCAGCTGTTCGGACAATTCGGTCACGCGCTGCTCGGCGGTGCGCAATGCCTGCGCGTTGGAGTCGGCGGTAGCCGCCAGCTCGTCATCGCTGACCGTTGCCCGCTGCGCGGCGAGACGCTGGTTGACCGCCTCCAGCTCACCGCGCTGCGCCGCCACCTTGTCGCGCAGCAGCATCAGCCGCGTGGCAGCGTCGCCGCGCAGGGCCGCGGCATCCTGGGCGGCGCGGCGCAGGGCTTCGCAGTGAGCGTCGGCCTGCGCCCGCAGCCCCTCTGCCTCATCACGGTCGGCGCGGGCCTGCGCCGGTGTGATCCGGGCGGGGATCTCGCCATGCTCGCCGCGCAGTCGCGTCAGCCGCGCCCGTAACGCCTCGATCTCCTCGGCACCGCGCAACGCTGCCAGGGCGGCGGCCAGCTGGTCGCGGCTGCCCTGCAGTTCCCGGCGCCGCTGGTCGGCGTGGCGCGCCTGTGCCAGATCAGCCACGCCTGCCGCCGCCAGGGCATCGGCAAGTTCGGCTTGTGCCGCAGCATGTTTCACGCTGGCCTCACGTGCACTGTCCCCCGGGCGGACACGCACCCGCAGCAAGCCGGGCACGTCGACCTCGATGCCGTCGGTGACGGTGGCGGACCAGCTCTGGCCGGCGGGCAGCGCGGCGGGCTCGCCGGCGATCACCAGATCGATGTCGCCGACCGCGGCGAGCTCGAGTGTCGCCGAGATCGCGGCCAGTGACGCCTCGGTCCGTTCGCAGGCCGCAGACGCCTGCTCGATCCGGCGCAGCATCGGCTCGGTCACCACGATCTGCGTCAGCTGTGCCGCCACCTCGGCGAGCTGGGCTTCGGTGGCGTCCAGCCGGGCGAGCCGGTCCGCGAGCCGATCAGCCTCGTCTCGCGCGGCGAGTTGATCCACGACGCGGCGCGCAGCTGCGGCACGTTCGGTGGCGCCGACCACGGCTTGTGCGGCGGTTGCCGCGGCGGCGTCTGCTGCGGCGGCGTCGGTATCAACAGTGGCTTGCGCCTGTGCCGCACCGTCGATCTCGGTGTCCAGCAGGCTGATCGCCGCCGCCCGAGATTCGAGCTCGTCGCGCTGCCGGTGCCGCTCGGCGTGGGCGCTGTCGGTCGCGGCGGCGGTGGCTTTGGCCGCGGTGGCCACCAACTGCGCATCGCGAAGCTGGCCGCGCAGCGCTGCGATCGCGGCGCCGGCAGCCTGCGCCGCACTGTGCCGGGCGTCCGCGGCGGCCTGCTCGTCGGCCAACCTCGCCAACTGCTCGGACAGCTCGGCGTGCCGGTGCACCCGGTCGTCCACTTCGGCGAACAGCTCGGCGCACCGCGCTACCTCGGCGTCGGCGTCAGCAAGTGCGGCAATGGCCTTGGCCCAGTCCCCGGTGGGACGCCCGGTCCCGGTGAAGTAGCGCGCGTACTCGGCATCGATGCGCTCGATGAGAAGAGGCTCGGTTCCGCTGAGGGTGGCGGTGTCGCCGGCGGCGACGTCCAGCGCCCGAGACAGCGCATCGCACCCGGACAAGTCCACCGCCGCGGTCGACGACACCTGCAGCACCCGCTGGGCCTGCCACAGGCCGGTGTCCATGGTCTGCTCCAGCATGGCGCGGACCCGGTCATGCGCCTCATCGCCGGTGAGCTGCTCGCGGCGCGGCTCCAGGATGGTCAGTTGCGTGCGGGGCGCCTTGTGGAAGCGTTTGTGGTAGACGAAACGGTAAGGGCCGGTGCTGATGTCCGCGGTGACCTCGGCACCGACGTCAGCGTAGGTGGGCTTGACCTGCTTGACGTCCTTCTTGGCGGAGCGGTCCTTGGACTCCAGCAACAGGTCCAGCGCCTCGATCATCGAGGACTTGCCGATCTCGTTGGCGCCGGAGACCACCACCACGCCGTGGTCGGGGAAATCGATCTCCCGATGCGCCACACCACGATAGTTGGTCAACACCAACCGGTGCAGTCTCATGCCACTCCCCGGTCCACCAGGCGCAGCAGCAGCGCCAGCGCGGCGTGGGCGTCGTCGGCGGCACCGGTGTCGGCATCGCGGGCGGCAGCGACCAGTTCCTCGACCGCATCGGCGGCGAACCCGCCGATTCCGAGGTCGGAGAACTCGCCGTCGGCGGGAACCACCACCAGGTGGGTATGACGTCTCCAGGTGCCCACCCAGGCGAACAGCCGCGAATACCGGTCCAGGCAGACGTCGAGGGCGGCCCGGTCGGTGACGCTGAGCGAACCCGTCAGTGCCAGCTGCACTACCGTGCGTTCCTTATCCGGCAGCTGGTCGAGGTTGATGTCCAGGTCGGTGACATCACGGCCATTGTCGAGCTGGCGGTGCAGCGTTAGGAAACGCCAACGGCCGACGTGGCGGGAGTCCACGCTCACGGCGCCGTCGGCCTCGTCGATGTCGACCAGCAGCACGTGGCCGGGGTCGGATTCGATGTCGTCGAAGTTGGTGACCTCCGGCGAACCGGAATACCAGATGCGGCCGGTCTCCCCGACCTGGGTGCGGGAGTGCTTGTCCCCCAAGGCGACGTAGTGGAGCGCGCCGCGAGACAGCGCGTCCTGCAGGCCGGCCAGCAGAATCAGCGCCGGGTTGCCCGGATCGGGATCCAGCGCGTCGACGCCGCCGTGGGCAACCAGGATCCGGATGGTGCCGTCGGCCGGCAGTTCCTCGAGCGCGGCCGCGGTCAGGTCGGTGGTGGGGCGCTTGGACCGCCACGGCGCGGCGACGATCTCCAGGCCGGGGCGCACCTGGTGCACACCCGCGGTGTCGAGCACCACCACGTTGTCGGGGCACTCGGCGGCGAACAACGCGCTGGTATACACCGACGCCGCGTCGAGCGGATCATGGTTTCCGGGTAGCAGATAGACCGGGATCCCGATGGTGCGCATGGCCTCCAAGGACTGACTGATGACCTCGGGGGCGAGCTGGTTGTCTTCGAACACATCTCCGGCGACGACCACGAATTCCGCGCCCGTCTCCTTCGCCAGTGCCCCCAGCCCGGCCACCGCGTCGCGCCGGGCCGCCGCGTAACGCGGCTGGGCGTCGCCGGCCAGGAAGTGCCGGGTCATGCCGAGCTGCCAATCGGCGGTGTGCACGAATCGCATGTCGGTCCTGTCCCTTTCCGCCGGGCCGTCGGCCGGGCATCGCGAGTGTATGGCCGCTCACCGACAAGCCCGCGGACCTCGATCGGCAGGTCCGCAAACCCGCACCGCGCTTCGAACTCGTGCGTCACACCCGACACTTCAGCACCGCCGGAGGGCCAGTGAGATGTTTGCGAATCGGATAGCGCGGGCGATATCAGTCACCCCCTACCCTGGAGCGGGTGAGCACTCACCGCACCCTGATCCTGCTGCGGCACGCCAAGTCGGACTATCCGCCCGGAGCGGCCGACCATGAGCGTCCGTTGGCGCCGCGCGGGATCCGGGAGGCCGGACTGGCCGGCGAATGGCTGCGCGCTCACGCGCCGGCCGTCGATGCGGTGCTGTGTTCGACCGCCACCCGTACCCGACAGACTTACGCGCAAACCGCACTGACGGCCCCGGTGCGCTATGTCGACGATCTCTACGACGCGATGCCCGGAACCGTGATCGCGACCATCAACACCGTCGCCGACGACGTCGACACGCTGCTGGTGATCGGTCACGAGCCAGCGATGTCGCGCGTCGCACTGGGACTGGCCGGCGATGGCACCGATAGTGCTGTAGCCCAACAGATCTCGGAGAAGTACCCGACGTCGGGAATCGCCGTCCTTCATGTCGTCGGCAGCTGGGCGGACGTGGAGCTGGGATCGGCCGCGCTGGTGGCGTTCGCGGTTCCTCGCTAGACGTGCGCGCCTAACGCACCGGGCGATCAAACGGCAACGACGCGAATCAGGCCCTCGAGCCCCGCGAAATCCTGGGCGTTGCGACTGTAGAGGTCGAGCCGATTGGCGTGCGCCGTTGCTGCGATCAACAGATCCGCGAAGCGGCTTCGTGGCTTTCGTCCTTCGCGCGCCACTGCGGCGACAACGAGGCCATAACTGCGGACGGCGGACTCGTCGAAGGGGATGGGCTCCAGCCGGGATTCCACCTCCTGCAGCCGGGCCTGGCGCTTGGCCGCCTCGAGGGCCGTCGTCGCCAACAGCGGGCCGGCAGCCAACTCGGCAGCAGTGATGGCCGATATCGCCACCTCGCCGGGAAGCGCAGCAATGACCGCCGGGTCGTGCCAGTCGATCACGACCGAGGTGTCCAAGAGACCGGACGTCACCTCAGATTCCCTGGTCGATGACCCGGTCGAGGTCGGCCCGGAACTGACGATGGTCAATGCGCACCGCCGTACCCGCCAGTGCAGCGACTTCGCCGCGCGTGATGAAAGTGCGACGCGCAGCCCGCAGCGGGCGAAGTTCGGCCACCGGCTCGCCATTGCGGGTCACGACGAACGTCTCACCAGCCACCACCGCATCGACCACCTTCGCATTGTTGTTGCGGAGATCCCGCTGAGCGATGGTCTTGGGCATGACGCAACTGTAGCAATGGGTGCTACGGATAGCTACGAGCCCGCGCTCGGGATCAACGAACCAATAGTCCGGTACAGCTCGGCACCTTTGCGGACGGGCTCGACGTAGCGAGGCGTCCGTTGTACCGATTGGTCGGCATCGCTCAAACCATGCCCTGTTGACCGAGTTGGATCGCGAGGTCGACCAGATCCTCAGTCAGTTCACCACTTTCGACCATGTCGATCGGACGCCGATCCTCAAGGCCTTCATCGGCGCGATACCACCAGTCCAGCGTTCCCCACGGGTCTGCGTCGCATTCCAGCTGACGGTTCGCATAAGCCACGATGGGGCGGATCTGCTGACGCATCGGGTCGATCTGGAACTTGGGATACCGATATTGATTGCCGATCTTGACGCCCAGCAGTTCGTGTGCGCGGCGTATATCGTTGCCGCGATATAGCGACAGCAATATATTATCTTGGTGTCCCGCCGAGATGGTCAGCTATGGCACATTGAGCTAAGCGAAGAGGTGGACGAGTGGTTGCAGGCGTTGTCTGCCAAGGCCACGGCACAAGCCGTCCGGGCCTTGGATCTGCTCGCGGTGCGTGGGTCCTCATTGCGGACGCCGCACAGCCGAAAGCTCGACGACGACCGGTGGGAACTGCGGTTTCGGTGCGAGCGGGTGAATCAACGTATTACCTACACGGTGGAGCTTGAGCGCCAGGTGATCACACTGACTACGTTGCGCAAGCAGCGCAACAACGAACGCAAGGAAGTGCAGCGAGCACGCAACGTGTTACGTCGCCGGCAAGGCAAGGGATAAAACGATGAGCAGCTACAGCGACCGTCGCGAACAGATTCTGGCTGAACTTGCCCCTGACGATCGGGCTGCGTTCGACGAGGCTTATGCGATCGCAGGTCTGGTGATGGAACTGGCTGAGACCGTCTACCGTGCTCGCGAGACCGCGGGGCTGACCCAGGCTGAGCTGGCCCGCAAGATGGGCACCACGCAGTCGGCAATCGCATCCATCGAATCCGGAGCCCGCACTCCGACGGTCGAGCTGCTCGAACGCCTCGCCCGCGCCTGCGGGCAGCGACTCACCATCCGCATCGCTGCCGCCTAACCCAGGAGTCGCACCGCGAGCAACGAAGGAGTCGTCGATCCGAGGCCCTCTACCCGGGGCGAACTCGCCGGCCGATCGCATCACTGAGTGCATCGAGCTCGGTCAATACGTCGGCGGCAGCCCAGACGCGATTGCGCGCGCCCGTCGACAATATTTCAAGGATGCCGACCTCCATCAGCCGTCCGAGTGCCCGGTATGTGCTGGCATCTGTCGTTCCCGTGATCTGTTGGGCGGTATCGGCATTGAAGATCGGAACGTCCAAGAGGCTCTCGAGTAGAGTCTCGTCTGCAGAGCCGGACCGTGGGCGCGCCACTGACCGCCAGTGGTCGGGCAGTTCGGCGAGACGAACTGCAGATTCTTCCGCAGCGCTGCTCGCATGTACGGCGGCTTCGGCGAGGTAGCCGACAAATTGATCGGCGTCACCGCGGCGGTAGTTGGTGAGCCGCCCGAAATAGTCGTCGGTATTGGCCAGCATGACCGAGGCCAGCGGCACCGTAACTCGTTGGGTGAGCCCCCGCCTGCGGAGGATGGCGCTGATCAGCGCACGTCCGATACGGCCGTTGCCGTCGGTAAAAGGGTGGATCGATTCGAACTGGGCGTGGGCGATAGCGGCCTGCGCGACGATCGGCAGATCTGTGCGGTTGGCGAATACCAGCAGGTCCTCTACGAGAGAAAGCACTAACTCGCGTGGTGGCGGTACATAGAGCGCCCCGATCGGTGTGTAGTCGCTGCCACCGATCCAGTTCTGGACGTTGCGCAGCTGCCCGGGGCTGTCGGCGTAGGGGTCGGGGGCCATCAGTAGTCGATGGGTTTCCAGGACCGCTTCGAGAGTAAGAGGACCAGCGTCGGCCGCGTCAACAAGTTGCATCAACGCCCGAACGGCAGCGAGTTGAGATTCCGCCTCCGCGCTGGCATTTCCGCCTGCGAAGGCTTTACCGAACGCACGCCATCCAGCGTCGATGTGCTCGATCTTGGATGACGCCACGGACTCGCTCCGGAGCAAGAAATCCGCTAAGGGTGCAAGATGCTGGCCGAATCCGGCTTCCAGGCGAGCGACGGCAACCAGGGCGGCCTCATGCGCGCGCGCCACTGCACCCACCGGGTCATAGTCCAGGTCGCCAATCATTGGAGGTAGCGCCACTTCGATCTGCTTGAGCATGCGATCGTCACGGTTACCCTGTCGCGTACGAGGCGCCCACTCACGCTGCTCAACGTGATGCGCAGGCCAGCCCATAGCGAACCCTTCTCACGTAACCGATACCAAAGCCATCTTTAGTATAGTTTTATATCTTGAAAGTTAGCTATAGCGCTGTCATGTCCCGTTCCCCGGTCAGTCCGGAGCCCCAAGGCCGAGATGCTCCTCTCAGCGATACCGCTGTCGGCGGCGCAAACCCGAGTACGTGCGGATTGCAGTGAGGCGGTTACGGGAACACCGCAAGCCTGCCGACCTCGTTCGAGACGGCGAGTACCAACGCGTATTGGCGCTCATCGACGCGATGGCGGAGGGAGTGTTCGTGTGACTCCGCTTCCCAACTCCGGCCCGGATTTGACGCATACACCGACCTGACCGTTCATGCACAGGATGCACCGCCTGGAACTCACGAATAGCCGGACTGTCTTACCATCCACGCTCATGAGCAAGGCGAAGAAAGCGCCTCGCCAGGGCTTGTCGTCGGACGCACCGCACCGTGTCGAATTCTTCCAACGGCGCCCAAATGAGGACCCAGAACAGAGCGCCCCCGGCCTGGAATTCCTGCGCGCGTGCCCATCCAAGGTGCAGGCGACGATGCTCGCGGTTCTCAAGGCCGTCGCCGAGGCACCACCGAAACGCTTCGCCGGCGGTGGGCACTGGGAAGCGATGCACGGGTCCATGAGCGGCTGGCACGAGGTCCGCGTCGACGGGTCGAAGCCGCGCAGGCACTATCGCCTGTTTTGTCGCGTGGACACCGAAGCGCTCGGAACGGACCGGCCGATCCTCGCGGTGATCACGGGCATGAGCAAGGCTGTACGAACGACGTTCAGCGAAGCGGACCACCTCAAGGTGCGCGAGCTGGGAACTGAGTATTTCAGCCGCAACCCGCGTTCTGTGAAAAACGGCTAGGCACTTACCGCGAGCATCGGCTTGGTGATCCGTTCACGCTCCTCGGCGGACATGGGAGTCAACGTGACCTTCAACCCCAGGGCCGCAGCAAGTTCGGCCACGGTGGCAAGGGTCGGGTTCACAGTCTGCGCGGACAGCAGGCGGCGCACGACGCTGGGATGAGAACCGATCGCGCGGGCGAGCCGCGCCTTGGTGAGGTTGGACGCTTCTCGTGCGTCATCGAGCTGATTGACGACGGCGTCGATCGCAGCGATGCGCGCCGTCTCAGCGGCATAGCTGCGGGCGAACTCTGGATCTGCGAGCCGCTCGGCCAACAGAGTGTTAAACGTCTCCGACATGGTCAACTCCTCACGCAGGTGCGTGACTTAAATGTTACGCAGGTTGCAAATGGAGGACAAATCCAGGTGTCGCCAGGGGCGGAGATCGACGACGAGCCATGCCCGGTGCCGTTTCGATGTCCGCCCCGAAGGACCAACTTCGGCCCGTGGCAGCATGTCAACGCCCCCGCGAGCTTCGCCACCCCCCAGATCATCGCCCGCAACGCCGGCGCCGGCTCCACCCCATGACCGTCAGGGCGCTGGAGTGATAGATGCTCCCCCGGGTCTGGATGGCGTGGCCGAGCCCGAGCACATTGATTTGTACGCCCATTGGGCGCACAATCGGCCGTATGGCTGAGCAACGTGGGAAGACCGACCCGGACCGCGGCAGGCCTGCCGGGAAGCCAGTTGCGAGCAGTGCCCAAACTGGGAGGCACATCGCACCGCGCGACTGTTCCAATAAGACAATCCGCGTCTCGGCAGACGGTAAGTGGACATCCGGGGAGCGAAAGACCAGTCGCCTCACCGCGAGGCTGACGCCCGACCAAGACGCGATCATTCGCCACGCCGCTGAACTCACAGGAACCGATATCACGAACTTCACCATCACGACGCTGCTGGCACGCGCCGCCGACATCTTGGCCGACCGCAGGCTCTTCATCTTGGACGACGCCGCATGGACCGAGTTCAACGCGATGCTCGACGCACCGGCTTCACCCAAGCCTCGACTCGAGAAATTATTTTCCGAACCCAGCGTCTTCGATACGACGCCCGAGAGGTGAGCTATAGCTTCCCCCGGCCAATAGCCCAGGCCGACGAAGTCGCTGCGTTCGACAGCGGCGAACCCAGCTTGGACGATTACTTGCGGCGGAAGGCGCTGGCCAACCACATCGAGGGCGGCTCCAGGTGTTTCGTCACCACGATCGGAAGGCGGGTGGTCGGTTACTACTGCTTGGCGGCGGGGTCTGTTCAGCACCAGGACGCGCCAGGCAGGGTGCGCCGAAATATGCCGCGACCGGTGCCGGTGATTCTGCTGTCCCGGCTCGCCGTCGACCGAGAGGAGCGGGGTAACGGGCTGGGCAGTCATCTCCTGCGGGACGCGATCACCCGATCAGCGCAGGCCGCCGACACCATTGGTGTGCGCGCGATCCTGGTGCACGCACTGCACTCAGATGCCGCCAGTTTTTACCGGCACTTCGACTTCATGCCAAGTCCAACCGATGACCTGCATCTGACGCTACTGATCAAGGACGCCCGCGCACTGCTCGGAGGGTAGAGAAAGTCCTGAAGTAGGTAGAGCCAGAACAGTCTCACCCGTCAGATCATCGCCCGCAACGCCGGCGACGGCTCCACTCCCATGACCGTCAGGGCACTGGAGTGATAGATGCTCCCCGGGGTCTGGATAGCGTGCCCCAGCCCGACGTGGGCGTCGCGCCAGAACCGCTGCAGCGGATTGTTCCGGCGCGCGGCGTTGCCCCCGGAGCGGGCGAAGATCGCATCGGCGGCGGCCACGGCCCGCCAGGCGCAGCGAATCTGGTTGCGCCGCACCAGCGAGCGATCCTCGAAGCTGATCTCCTTGCCAGCATCGGCGAGGTCGTACATTCTGCTGATGCCGTCCAGGAGTTGCACGCGTGAGGCGGCGATGTCCGCGGCGGCCTCCGAGATCGCGTAGAGCACGTACGGGTCGTCCTTGATCTTGGTGCCGGTGGCGGCGACCCGGTCGCGCTGATAGTCCAGGTGGGCAGCCAGTGCGCCCTCGGTGATCCCGATGAGCGCGGAGGTGATCCCGAGCGGGAACATCGTCCAGAACGGCAGCTTGTAGAGGGGCTCGGTGCGACCGGCCGCCTCGGCAGCGCTCGCGCCGGAGGCGACGTGCTCGAAGTCGATGGTGCGGTAATCCGGGATGAAGGCGCCGTCGACGATGATGTCCTTGCTGCCGGTGCCCGACAGGCCGATGACATCCCAGGAGTCCTCGACGATGGTGTAGTCGGCGCGCGGCAAGACGACGTGTAAGACCTTGGGCGGCATGGTCTCCGCGACGCGCGCACCGAGGAAGATCCAGTCGCAGTGATCGGTGCCCGAGGAGAAGTTCCACCGCCCGGTCAACCGATAGCCGCCCTCGACCGGAGTCGCGACGCCTTGTGCGGCATAGGGGGACGCGATCCAGGTGTCGGGATTCTCGGCCCAGATCTCGGCTTGCAGCCGGCGGTCCATCAGCGCCATCTCCCAGGGGTGCACTCCCCCGACGCCGCACACCCAGCCGGTGGAGCCGCAGTGCTTGGCCACCGCCATGACCGCCTCGGCGAAGTCGCGCGGGTGGGCGGCGTAACCGCCGAAGTCGGTCGGCTGCAGCATCCGCATCACGCCGGCTTCGCGAATCAGCGCCACCGACTGCTGCGAGAGCTTGCCCAGGCGTTCGCTGTCTTCGGCGGTGTCCGCCAGCTGGGCGGCGATCTTCTCGACGCGCTCGACGACTTCGTGCGCCATAACCGGCACCTCCTGCTCTCTGCGGAACCCCCGGCGGGATCCGTTGGTGTCAGTACCGTACTCCCGATTTGTCCAAATGGTCAATCCATATGGTCAATCCATTTGTGCAACTGCTCTCGCCCTGGCTAACCTGCCTTCATGGGCAACCGTGAGGATCTGCTGGAGGGCGCCAAGCGCTGCCTCGTCGAACGAGGCTGGGCGAACACGACGGTGCGCGACATCGCCGCGGCGGCCGGCGTCAGCCACGCCGCCATCGGCTATCACTTCGGCAGCCGCGAACGCCTGCTGGTGCAGGCCCTCTTCGAAGAGCTCGACGAACTCGATGCCCGCATGTCCCCCAACGGGCAGCCGGCGGCCACGGCCGTGGAGCGATGGCAGGCGGTGCTGGAGTCCTTCACCACCGACAAGGCACTGTGGACCTCGCACCTGGAAGCGATCGTGCAAGCCCAACGCAACGACGAACTGCGCGCGCGCCTAGCCGAAGGCCAGGAGCGTGCTCGCGAGGAACTGGGCGGCTCCGTCGCACTGGCGGTGGTGCTGGGCATGATGATTCAGTCGCTCATCGATCCCGACAGCGCGCCGACGGCGACGCAGGCGGTTGCGGAGCTGCGGGAGCTGGCCAACGCCCCCACGCGCACCACACCGCGGCAACCATCGTGAGGCGGGTGAGCGGCACCGCGCGCCAACCGAATCGGGCAGCACTGACCGATTTTCCTGTGCGGCACTGAGAATTTGTCGTCGCCGTCATCAATTTCGAAGTTCTTGAGTGAAATTGATGCCGAAACGCAAACTGTCACATAGGATCATGCCTCATGATGAGGCGCAACGTCCGGCGGACCGCCAGCGCCATGCCAGGCCTAGACATCGCTGAGCAGCGGTCCTGGCAGAATTTCTTGACGACCACCATGGGCATGTTCGGGGCCTTGAATCGGAAATTGATGGACGCACACCAGTTGACGCTGGCCGATGTGAAAATCCTGGCCATCCTGCGTGATTCACCTGTCGACGGTGCCAGAATGGGCGATCTCGCTGAGGCACTGCTGTCCCACCCAAGCCGTATAACCAGGCATATCAGCCGACTTGAAGACGAAGGGCTGGTGCTGCGAACACCACGTCCGGGCGACCGGCGTGTGGTAGTAGCCACCAGCACCGACAAGGGTCGAAAGATGTTGCAAAAAGCCAACGTTACCTATGCCGAAGCGGTTAGATCCGAGTTCCTCGGGCACCTGTCACGGCCGCAGATCGCAGCGTTGGGTGAGAGCTGCCGACAGATCGGCGCAGCATTCACCGACCCCGAGCAGTAGGCAGCGATTTCGAGCGGTAGGCACGATTCGGGTCACCGCCGGTCTCGGCAGTAGTCCGATTTGACGGGATGCCTAGCGAACCAATGATTGTTGGACGATGTTGGCCACAGCGGCCTGCTCCAGGATCCCGGCCGGGGTGGGCTGCCGCGGTGCGTGTCATTCGGCCACCGTCGGACAGCCACGATCGAGGAACTGTTGCCGACATACGCCGCGTTGGACTTTGCCGCTGGAGGTGACGGGAATGCTCCGCGGCTGCACCAGGCCTATTGAGTCCGCCTGAATCCCGTGGTGCGAGGCGAGCGCGGCCTGCACTGCGTCCACCATCTCGGTGAGATCGCCTTCGGTGACTCGTTCGCGATCCACCTCCTGCACCATAACGAGCTCCGCGGCACCCGATTCCGGCGTGACCGCAAAGACCGCACTGCGCCCCGAGAGAAACGCGGGGTGACATCGTTGTCCCAGCCGCCAGAGCCGAACGAGGCGATGCGGCGGGTTGCCCGCTCGCCGCGCGTCTCCCGGCACGACTGAGCCCGGTGGTGTTCGTCTGCTCCACGTACGACGAACGGTTCACCGTCGAGACCGCTCGATTGCGGGCAGCCGACGCTCACCACGTGGCTCGCCCGACATGCCGCCACCGCACAGGCCAAACGCACCGCTCGGGCATTTGTGTGGACAGAGGAAGGCCATGCTGCCGTGCTGGCCTACTTCACCCTGTCGACGCACGAGATCGTGGCGGCCGACCTGCCGCGCCGTCTCGCCCGCGGCATGCCCGAGCGCATCCCGGCGGTACTGCTGGGCAAGCTGGCACTCGACAGGCGACTGCACGGACGGGGTTTGGGTGGGCAGTTGCTGTTCGGCGCCTACCACCGCGTATTGGCCGCCACGCGTACCGTCGCGGCCCGTTACCTCGTGGTCGACGCCATCGATGATGACGCTGCCCGGTTCTGCGAGCACTACGGCTTCCTCCGTTCGCCGGCCGAACCGTCCCTGCGCATGGTTCGCAAACTCGGCGACATCCAGGCCGACGTCGGGCTCTGCTGAATTCCGCGGCGAGCGCGCGAAAAACCGGCAATCTTGCCGGTATGTCGTCCGGGAACACGGCCGCCCGCGCAGAGTTTGGACCCCGAACCACGCAGATCCGCCGCGATCGCCCGGTCCATGACGTCCAACTCGCGATACCTCAGCCGGCCTTCGTCTTCACCGTCACCGTTGTAGGAGAAGCTGAACGCCACCTTGCCGCGATAACGTTCGGCCTGCCGGCGCAATAGGTCAACCAGGGTATGTGCGGTGGGCATGATGTCCTCGCGTCTCTCGGATACGACCGCGGTCGCCGGGCCCTTAGCGGAACCGACGACCGCGATCGGCGATCTACGACCCGCCGGGGTCAGCCGGGATTGCCAGCTTTGCCGGTGCTCCCGCCGACACCGGGGCCGCCGTCGGGTGTGCCAGTGCCGCCGGTACCGGCGCTGCCGCCGGGACCTCCAGCACCACCATCACCAGGCTGCCCGGTAGTACCGGTGCCAGTGGGGATTCCAGCCCTGTTGCCGTTGCCGCCGGTGCCACCGACGCCGCCGTTGCCGCCGTCGCCACCGCCGCCCTGGTTGCCGCTGGTGCTTGTGCCACCCATGCCACCGTTGCCGCCGGTCCCGCCGGTCCCGCCGGTCCCGCCGTTACCACCGTCAAAGGCATTGCCGTCAGCGTCGACACCGCCGAACCCGCCACGGCCTCCCGTGCCGCCCGTGCCGCCGACACCGCCGGCACCGCCCTGCCCGCCATCACCGCTGATCGCGGTGCCGCCCGCGCCACCTTGGCCGCCGATGCCGGCAGTCCCGCCGTCACCGCCGTCAGTGCCTGGCGCGGTAGTGGAGTTGCCACCATAGGTGCCGTTCACGCCGGCCCCACCGGTGCCGCCCTTACCGCCAGCACCGCCGTTACCGGTGCCCGTCGCCGCACCTCCAACACCACCCACACCGCCGGCCGCGCCAGTCCCGCCAGCCACGCCAGGTCCGCCGGTCCCGCCGATCCCGCCGGTTCCGCCGTCGACCGCGTCAGTACCCTCACCGCCGTGACCGCCGACACCACCGATACCGGCGGCGTCGGAGCCGCGCCCACCGGTACCGCCCTGGCCACCGGCACCCGCGTGCTCACTGCCGGCCTGAAGACCCAAGGGGTTGTTGGTCGGTATCGTCGTCCCGCCGCTGCTACCGCCGGCACCTCCGGCACCGCCAACGCCACCGACAAGGCCGCTTCCGCCCACACCGCCGCTTCCGCCGTTGCCACCGGACGCTGTGCCATCGCCACCGGCGCCGCCAGTACCGCCGGCGGCCCCAGTCGCTCCTTCGGTAGTGACACTGTTGGCAGCGCCGCCGTTACCACCGTTACCGCCGACGCTCACGCCGCTGTCAGCGCCGTCACCCCCGTCGCCGCCGGCACTGCCGACAACAGGCGCGGTGCCCTGACCGCTTGCACCGCCGTTACCGCCGTTGCCGCCGCGGCTGAAGGTGCCGGCGCCGTTGTCCCAGCCGGTGGCGTTACCACCGGCGCCACCATTGGCGCCGATGGCGCCATCGGACAAGCCGCCACCACTGGCACCGCCGTTACCGCCGTTACCACCCTGGAACGTCGCGGTGCCGCCGTCCCCAGCGCGCCCGCCGACAACAGCGGACCCGGTGCTACTGAAGCCAGACCTGCCTCCGTTACCGCCGTTACCGCCCGTGGTCTTGACGGTGTCATCACCGGTTGCGCCATTGCCCCCATTTCCCCCGGCACCCGCCGCGCCACCGGTGGCAGCGCCTTGGCCACCGTCACCGCCGTTACCGCCTTTGCCGGCAATGCCATCGGTGGCGTCACCGCCGGTGCCACCATCTCCACCCGCTCCACCGGTGTAGCCGGAATTGGCCTGGCCCCCGGTGCCGCCCGCTCCACCGCTGCCACCGTTGAGACCAGCACCACCGGCACCACCTGCACCACCGGCACCACCGATGTAGCCGCTGCTACCCGACGAGCCGACGCCGCCAGCACCGCCGTTGCCGAGGTAGTTGCCAGCGCCGTCTTGGTAGGCGTCACCGCCGTTACCACCGGCACCGCCGGCAGCGCCGATGTCACCTTCACCGAAGGCACCGTCCTGCCCGGCGTGGCCAAACCACGCGCCGCTAAAGTAGCTGGAACCTCTAGCTCCGCCGGTGCCGTTCGAAACGCCGCCCGTGCCGCCCCGCCCGCCGTTGCCGCCGTCGACGTGGTCGGCGGTTCCGCTAGCACCGTCACCGCCGTTACCGCCGACCCCAGCGGCACCGCCGTTGCCGCCGTTGCCGAACATGAACGCGCTGCGCCCGCCGGAGCCGCCAATGCCGCCCCAGCCGCCCCAGCCGCCGTCGCCGCTGCCACCATCGGCGAAGGTGCCTAGAGCGCCGTCGGCGCCGGCCCCGCCGTTGCCGCCGGCCCCGCCGTTGCCGAACAGCCAGGCGGACGCGTCACCGCCGAGTCCACCCGCGCCGCCCTGGGCCCCGGAATCGGGCGCCCCGTCGCCACCCGCGCCGCCCGCCCCACCGTTGCCCATCCACAAGCCACCTGCGCCACCGGCCCCGCCGGCGCCACCCTGGGCACCGGCAACACCGGCCCCGCCGCCACCGCCGGCACCGCCGTCGCCGAGCCAGCCGGAGGCGTTGCCGCCGTTGCCGCCGGCAATGCCGGCGACATCGGAGTTCCAGCCATCGCCGCCGTCGCCGAACCACAGTCCGCCGGCCCCACCGTCAGGGTTCAGTTCGGTGCCATCGGCGCCGTCGCCGATGAGGAATTGGCCGGCCACGGTGTTGATGGCACCGTTGACCATTGCACCGAAATCACTGTTGATCCAGCTCTCCAAGGACGTGTGTATTGGGGTGTAGATCCACTGATCAATCATCGTGGCCCAACCACCCGGGTCACCGGCATCGGCTGCACCCAACGAGGGTGTTAGCCAGGCACCGAAGTCCCATCCGCCCACAGTGTCGGTGGGGTCGGCAGCCACCCACGCCGACGGGTCGAACAGGTCCGCCAGCCAATCGAGCCCATCGGCCTGGGCCGGTGGCGCGGAAGTCAGCGGGGCCATGCCGAAGGCCAGGAACGCACCGGCAGCGCTACCGGCTCCGAGCACCCGTGCGTGGCGCCGGGATTCCGATTTGTTGGTGGTGTGACGACGACTCATGGTGTGCATACCTCTCTGAAAAGTCATAGTGGGCAACGAAGATAGGGGCGGAGTCGATTAGGACGCGGTGAACAGGTCCTGCAGCCAGTCGGTCGCTGCCGCACTCATGCCGCCGTCATCAAGGGCATCGGTAGCCAGCAGCGGCAGATCGGTTCCGGCCAACGGTGGGGTCACCACGACCGCGCCCTTGCCGTCCCAACCCGAACCCAGCAGCGCCCCGACAGTTTGTCCCCAGGCCTGCCAGGCCGCGATCGGGCCGATCGCGGCGCTGTCCAACTCGAGCGTGCCAAGGATGGGAACCCCGCTGAACTCCAAGCCGACACTTTGGAAGAGCGAGCCACCGACCGCAGGGACCGAAGCCGCGATCTGACCGCCCGCACCGAGCACCTCATAGGGGCCGACCTGCGCCGCGCCGGTGCTCAGCAGCCCGCCGAATGCGAAGTCCAGATGCTCCATGGTCATCCCGGCCGGGAAGAACCCGGCATCGTTGATCATCGGCAACAGCGCATCCAGGTTGAGAGTGGCGCCGTTGAAGAAGGCCCCGCCCATATTCGTCAGGGTGTCGCCGAAGCTGTCACCGTCGGTGATGCTGTTCATCAACGCGATCCACGGACTGATGCCCGGGCCCAGCATCCCCATTAGGACCGCACTTTGTGGAGAGCCCAACCAGTCGATGATCGGCAGGACCATGTTGGGGTCGATATCGGGCGGCAAGTAGCCTGCGACCTGCCCAAACATCAGGTTATGGGCGTCGTCCATGGCGTGGTTGAGGACCGTGGCGCGGGTTTCGGCGGTCATGTCCTGCATCGTGAACCCGGTGATCACCGCATTGAGATACAGCTGGATCTGCTCGTTGATCGCGTTGGTGGAGCCGGCCGGGTCGTTGAGCAGTTGGTCCCAGTAGCCCATCTGGTTGGCCATGAACTGCTGCATCCCCACACTGGGAGCCAGATACCAGTTGTTCATCATCGTGGTCAGATTCGCCGAGGCGGCGTTGAACACGTCCTCCCACGCCCCGGTGAGCTGCACGACAGGGGACGCGGTATCGACCCGTTCGGGCAGTGGCGCGGCCGCCGGTGTGACTGCGACGAGGCCGGCGCCCACGATCGCGACACCGGCGGTGGCGTAGGGACGAATTGCTAACGGCATTGCCATCTCCTCAGAGCTCACCTTCAGTTCAACGGGTACAAGGTTCGAAAGGCCCTTTATGTGGGCCGAAATGAGAAATTACCTCAGAAGAACTCAGGTTCCTACAGGTTTCGGGCGTGGTTGAATGATCCGTTCGCGGCTGGCGATTCTCCGCAATCCAATAATGAGCGAAAATAGCTGATCAGCCCCCATCATCAGGGACTCCAGCAACATATACTTGCGATCGACACAATTGCATTTGGAAATATTATGGAAATTGATTAGAACACGTTCATAAATCTGACGACGACCGGGACGGGACGCGTTATAGACTCATGACCTGCAACTATTTCCTGAGTGAGCATTTGACACGCGTCGAGTATCTGACGGATCGTCGCCTCCGCGCTGCCGCCCTCACGGTCTCCGCATGGCAAACCGCTGCAGGACCCATTGACAGTGCGCACGCAAGGCACAAGTAATTCGCGAAAAGCACCACAACCAGCAGCGCAGCGCGCCTGGGCATTAGTCACAGGCCAGGAGCTAGCCGTCGTATTGAAGTAATATTTAGATAAGCGAACAGGATGAACCAACCGGGCTCAGAGCAGCTCAAACCCTGGCGGCTCCGCAGCCTTCGCCCGCTGAGTGATCCGACGACACCCGTCGCCCATCGCGATCATCTGCCGACGCGACATCTGATCGAGGTAGTACCTGCGGACATCCTGTGCATACGCCTCCGCGGCAGGCTTGACCTTCGCCCGCCCCTGGCGGGTGATGACGGCGACCACACCTCGCAAATCCATCGTGCTGCGGGCGCGGCGCACCAACCCTTGCGACTCCAGTCGCCGAACCTGTTGGCTGATCCGACTGCGATTGACCATCAACTCCTGTGCCAAGTCACCCATCCGCGCCCACCCACCAGGCTCCCTGTTAAGGATGTCCAGCAGCAAGAAGTCGAACTGAGCCGTCCCGGTAAGTCCGGAGACTCCCGATCTTGGGAGGATTCGAGTTATGGGACGTGCAAGCAGGTATCCCGCTGAGCTTCGAGAGCGCGCGGTGCGGATGGTGGCCGAGGTCCGCCCGCAGTACCCCTCGGAGTGGGCGGCAATCACCGCGGTGGCCGGCATGTTGGGAATCGGTACTGCGGAGACGCTGCGGACCTGGGTTCGTGGCTCGCAGGTCGATTCCGGTCAGCGACCCGGTGTGACCTCGGCGATGGCCCAGGAGAACAAGGCGTTGCGCCGCGAGATCGCTGAACTGCGCCGCGCCAATGAGATCTTGAAAGCAGCGGCGATTTTCTTCGGGGCCGAGCTCGACCGGCCCGGGAAACGGTGATTCGGTTTATCGCCGAGCACAAGGACTACCAGGTGCCCGGCTCTGATGGTGGGGCCGGGCTTCGCTGGGGTGTCGAGCCCATGTGTGCGGTGCTGTCGGCCAACGGGGTGTCGATCAGCCCGTCGACCTACTACGAGTGGATCAACAAGACCCCGACGCGCCGCCAGGTGCGCGAGGCCGAGCTAGTCGAGATCATCAGCACTCAGCGCAACGACGCCAAGACCGGCAAGTTCGTGCAGACCCTGGGCTCACGCAAGATGTGGATCCGGCTGCGCGGCCAGGGCCACGATGTGGCCCGTTGCACGGTGGAGCGGATCATGCGCGCCCAGGGCTGGGAGGGGGCCCGCTATGGGTCCAAACACAAGACCACGATCAGTGACGACAGCCATGCCCGTTACCCGGATCTGGTCGATCGCCATTTCTGCGCTCCGACGCCAAATCGATTGTGGGTAGCCGACTTTACGTATGTGGCGACCTGGAGCGGTTTTGTCTACGTGGCCTTCGTGATCGATGCGTTCAGCCGTCGCATTCTCGGCTGGAGGGCAGCGAGGTCGATGACCACGCCGCTGGTTCTTGACGCCCTCGAGCACGCATTCTTCACTCGGGCTCAAGAGGGGCACTACGATCTGCGTGGCCTGATTGCGCACAACGACGCTTAAGCGCCCAGTACACGTCGGTGGCGTTCACGCAGCGGCTCATCGACGAAGGAGTGGACCCCTCGGTCGGGTCGGTCGGCGACGCACTGGACAACGCGCTCGCCGAGACGACCGTCGGTTCGTTCAAGAACGAGCTCATCCATCGGCAAGGCCCGTGGCGCGACGTCAGCCAGGTCGAACTCGCCACCGCCGAATGGGTCGACTGGTTCAACACCGAACGTCCCCACGACTACCTCGACGACTTCACCCCCGCAGCCGTCGAAGCGCTTCACTACGATCACAGGCACACCCCACCGAAGGCGGGGTGATTCAAGGAAATCAGTCCCCGGACTTACCGGGACGGCTCACACAGCGTGAGCTGGTTCTCCGCGAGAAGTCGCCGGCTTAGCATGTCCACCAGTCGAGCCGATGCGTTCAGGAACTCCTGCCAGCATTCCTGCTCCACATCATCGAGCCCCGGCAAGCGATTCGTCGGCGGCCCGGCAGTCGTCTCCTCCACGGCGGGCGACGGTATCCAACATGGTCGCTCCGCACGAGAGGAAACGCTGGCAAATTCAATTGTCACCGCAAATCCACCACCCAACGGTGGCGATCGGCAATCTTCGAGTCGGCGACGTTGCGCTGGTCATAGACTTCTCGATCCCGTATCAGAAAATTTTCAGACTGAACTACCTAGTTCACGACAAAAGCTACTCGCGAGTAGCTTTTCGTAACGCGTTCCCTCGCAAGTACTAGATAGCTGGATGGTCGTTTTTTGAGTATTACACGGTGCTCAGATGCAGTAAAGAGCCAAATCTGCAGTTTGCTGAATAACATCGTTATTGCAACACGTTTCAAGTCCCTCGACGGGTGACGGGACAATAGTGCAGAGAGCGGTCCTGGCAAACCCGCCGAAGGAGGTTCGCCCACAGAGAGCGACGAACACGGTTTCGTCGTGCACGCCTGCGGCGCCGCGTCATCCCAGCAAACTCTCCGTCGGCGCACTTCGATCAAACCTCACCGGCCACGGCCGCAGGATTCTGGTACCCATGCTCCATAACCGTCACAGTTGCCCCGCTCACCGACTGGATTGGGCTGCCGCCTTAGGCTCCTTTGGAATCACCCGTCACGCACTCCAACGGCGGAGCATTGACGGCGCGGCAGGTGTCGAACAGAGCGTGCATCTGCGCGCGCGATAAATCGAGTTATGCGCGCAAATCACCAACGCCTAGGTCGTCAATGCACCGATGGGCTGTGCGCGTCCGGTACACCTAACACGCCGGAGCACGCCCCGCCGGCCCTAGAGGCCGAGTGCGCATCTGCACGTCCCGGGCGTTCGGTCTGCGTCGCCATCCGGCTTCGCGTCAACTCCGGTACGTCGGCCCACTCAATCACCGCGGCGCCCCGCGATCCATCCGAGCCGGCAGGTGATAGGAGCAACACGTTAGAGATCGTGAACTTATACGCCTCAAGGAGTTTGGTGTCTATGTTGGCAGATTGACTTTCGGCCAGCCGGGTACCTCTACCGGTTTCGGCGTCGACCTCTGCGAGTCCCGGTACCTACCCCGCCGGAGACTCCAGGGCCATCGCATCCATGACAACAGGGGCCAGGCGATGCGCTGACCGACCCGTCGGCAAACAGAATTCAAGCTCAGCGACACTCAGGAATTCGCCAGACTAGCGGCGGCCGGCGACGGTACGCGACGCTCGTTTCCCGGTCATTTTCCTATTGGTTTTACACTGGTATCAATTTTGCTGTGAACTACCTGCTTAAAAGCCGAATACTGTCATGAGTGCCATTCACTGCGCATGCTATCAACGCATTTGTGCAGCTAGTCGCCATGTTTAGCGCACAGACCACGCGATAAGACGTCGTATTTCGCAGCTCATCGTTGTTACCGAGTCTGCCTGTAATGCAATGGCACCTCACGCACACGGCTTCCGCGCGCACCGGTTGAGCGGTCACCGCAAAGCTCGCCACTCGCGGCCAGGGCTGTATGTGCGCCTCAGAAATCTGGTCGGACCAAACGCCCTCCACATGGCACTAAAGGGGCCGTAGCTACCAGGCTCTGGATGTGCTTCGGACCCCGATTCGTCGCCTTACGCCGGCATCAGTCGACTTCCTCTTGCCTGTCATCGGAGCCGGTGGCGGCGTAGCTGTTCGGCCGGTAAAGCGCTCGTCGACGTCTTCGCAACCGTCGGACATGCTGCACTCCCACCGCCACCGGACGGGTCAAACAACTACTCAGAGACGGCGCTATGGTCGCGATCGCCTAGCCGCCGGAACGCCTTTGGCGCCCTATTGAATCCAGCTGATTACGCTGCCCGGTGCC
The DNA here is from genome assembly GCF_019645815.1 of Mycolicibacter heraklionensis. Taxonomy (NCBI): domain Bacteria; kingdom Bacillati; phylum Actinomycetota; class Actinomycetes; order Mycobacteriales; family Mycobacteriaceae; genus Mycobacterium; species Mycobacterium heraklionense. The sequence continues at coordinate 1,465,603 of NZ_CP080997.1, read as the reverse complement.
GACTCACCCGCGGGCGCGCCGCTGAGGAGGGCCTTTCAGCCGGGAAACGTTGAGCGAAGCATTGATCCGCCTGCAGCCGTCGACCAGGCTGACCATGTGCTCGTGCTGAAGGTAGTCCAGGTATTGCACGCGGACCTCCCGCGCATAGGTTTCCAGCACTGCGTTCAGATGCATGTGACCCTCACTGGTGATCCGCGGCAACATGCCGCGCGCATCGCGCCGGTTCGGACTACGCGTGATCCAGCCCAGCCCTTCTAGTCGGCGGATCTGGGTGTTCAACTGCCCCTGCGATATCCACAGTGCCCGAGCCAGGGCACAGAGCCGATGGTTCCGGCGATCCGGCCTGTTGAGCAGCTCCAGCAGCAGCACGTCGCGAATGGAAATGTTGTGGGCGTCCATCAACGACTCGTTAAGCCCTGCCAGCACATTGAGCGAGCAGCTCAGAAATTGTTGCCAGGCACGCTGCTCGATCCCGTCGAACCCAGGTAACGGCAGCACGGGTTGGAGTTCGTGTATTGCGTCCACGGCGCGCGACGCTAGCTGAGACTGGGTCGCCCGCGCTGCAAAAATTCAGGGATGCTCAGTATTTCTCGCGGATTCGTCCCGGCGAGAATGACGTTCAGCGACGTCTGGTTCGTCCGGATTGCTCTGGTCAGCGAGATACTCTGGCTCCCAACAGAACACTTCCAACTAGAACTAGTTGGTTCAGAATGAAAACCTCGTGTCGTGTCACCAGTTGCTGTACACCGCGGGCGTCGATTCCGTCACATCGCTGCGACGGCCCGCGTCAAGCAACGCCGCCATCGGCTATCACTTCGGCAGCCGCGAACGCCTGCTCGTACAGGCCCTCTTCGAAGAGCTCGACGAACTCGACGCACGCTTGTCCCCCGAGGGACGGCCCACGACGGCTGTGGACGGATGGCAGGCGATACCACCACCGACAAGGCCCTGTGGACCTCGCATCTAGAAGCGACCGTGCAAGCCCAACGCCTGCTAGGAGCTCAAACGTGCACCAGGAGTGCGCGACTCGGTCTCTGTGAGTCGTCTACACCCGATCAACGGCTGAATGGCCGATCGGAAGCCCCTATCCGCGGCGGACCCGCCGACCGATCGCATCACTGAGTGCATCAAGCTCGGTCAACACGTCAGCGGCAGCCCAGACACGGTTGCGCGCGCCCGTTGACAATATTTCAAGGATGCCGACCTCTGTCAGCCGTCCGAGCGCCCTGTATGTGCTGGCATCTGTTGTTCCCGTGATCTGTTGCGCGGTGTCGGCATTGAAGATCGGGACGTCCAAGAGGCTCTCGATGAGGGTCTCGTCTGCAGAGCCCGACCGCGGGCGCGCAACTGACCGCCAGTGGTCGGGCAGTTCGGCGAGATGGACTGCCGATTCTTCCGAGGCGTTGCTCGCATGTACCGCAGCCTCAGCGAGGTAGCCGACAAACTGGTTGGCGTCACCGCGGCGGTAGTTGGTGAGCCGCGCGAAATAGTCATCAGTATTGGCCAGCATGACCGATGCCAGCGGCACCGTAACCCGTTGGGTGAGCCCATGTCGGCGGAGGATGGCACTGATCAGTGCACGACCGATGCGACCGTTGCCGTCGGTGAACGGGTGGATCGATTCGAACTGGGCGTGGGCGATCGCGGCCTGCGCGACAATCGGCAGATCTGTGCGATTGGCGAAGACCAGCAGGTCTTCCACAAGAGAAGGCACTAACTCGGGTGGTGGCGGTATGTACAGCGCACCGATAGGTGTGTAGTCGCTGCCACCGATCCAGTTCTGGACGTTGCGCAGCTGCCCGGGGCTGTCGGCGTAAGGGTCAGGTGCCATCAGTAGTCGATGGGTTTCGAGGACCGCTTCGAGGGTAAGTGGACCGGTGTCGGCCGCGTCAACAAGTTGCATCAACGCCCGAACTGCAGCTAGTTGGGATTCTGCCTCCGCGCTGGCGTTTCCACCTGCGAAGGCTTTGCCGAATGCACGCCATCCAGCATCGATGTGCTCAATCTTGGATGACGCCACAGACTCGCTCCGCAGCAAGAAATCCGCTAAGGGCGCGAGGTGCTGGCCGAACCCGGCTTCGAGGCGAGCGACAGCAACCAGGGCAGCCTCATGCGCGCGCGCCACTGCACCCACAGGGTCATAGCTCAGATTGCCGATCGTTGGCGGTAACGCCACTTCGATCTGCTTGAGCATGCGGTCGTCACGGTTACCCTGGCGCGTACGAGGCGCCCACGGACGCTGTTCGGCTTGATGCGCAGGCCATGCCATAGCGAACCCTTCTCGCCTAACGAACACCAACAACATGATTATTATAGTTTTATATACCTAAAGTTAGCTATACCCGCTGTCATCCGAAGTCCTGGGTCCCCCAGAGAATCCGGGGACCCAAACCGGAGACGCTTCATCAGGCGGTGCCCCTGTCGGCGGCGCAAGCCGAGTGGGTTCGAATTGCAGTGAGGGTCGTGGGTTCCCCAAGAACCACGACCCTCACTGCAATATCAGCGTTACCGGAGCCGGCGTCAGATCATCGCTCGCAACGCCGGCGCCGGTTCCACCCCCATGACCGTCAAGGCACTGGAGTGATAGATGGTCCCCGGGGTCTGGATGGCGTGGCCCAGCCCGACGTGGGCGTCGCGCCAGAACCGCTGCAGCGGGTTGTTGCGGCGCGCGGCATTGCCCCCGGAGCGGGCGAAAATCGCGTCCGCGGCAGAAACGGCCCGCCAAGCGCAGCGAATCTGGTTGCGCCGCACCAGCGAGCGATCCTCGAAGCTGATCTCCTTACCGGCGTCGGCCAGGTCGTACATCCTGCTGATGCCGTCCAGGAGTTGCACGCGCGAGGCGGCGATCTCCGCGGCCGCTTCGGAGATCGCGTAGAGGACGTACGGGTCGTCTTTGATCTTGGTGCCGGTGGCGGCCACCCGGTCACGCTGATAGTCCAGGTGCGCCGCCAGTGCGCCCTCGGTGATTCCGATGAGTGCGCTGGTGATCCCGAGCGGGAACATGGCCCAGAACGGCAGCTTGTAGACCGTCTCATCGCGCCCGGCCGCTTCAGCGGCGCTGGCGCCGGAGGCGACGTGCTCGAAGTCGATGGTGCGGTAGTCCGGGATGAAGGCGCCGTCGACGATGATGTCCTTGCTGCCGGTTCCCGACAGGCCGATGACGTCCCAGGAGTCCTCGACGATGGTGTAGTCGGCGCGCGGCAAGACGACGTGTAAGACCTTGGGCGGCATGGTCTCCGCGACGCGCGCACCGAGGAAGATCCAGTCGCAGTGATCGGTGCCCGAGGAGAAGTTCCACCGCCCGGTCAACCGATAGCCGCCCTCGACCGGAGTCGCGACGCCTTGTGCGGCATAGGGGGACGCGATCCAGGTGTCGGGATTCTCGGCCCAGATCTCGGCTTGCAGCCGGCGGTCCATCAGCGCCATCTCCCAGGGGTGCACTCCCCCGACGCCGCACACCCAGCCGGTGGAGCCGCAGTGCTTGGCCACCGCCATGACCGCCTCGGCGAAGTCGCGCGGGTGGGCGGCGTAACCGCCGAAGTCCGTCGGCTGCAGCATCCGCATCACGCCGGCTTCGCGAATCAGCGCCACCGACTGATCGGAGAGCTTGCCCAGGCGTTCGCTGTCTTCGGCGGTGCCCGCCAGCTGGGCGGCGATCTTCTCGACGCGCTCGACGACTTCGTGCGCCATAACCGGCACCTCCTGCTCTCTGCGGAACCCCCGGCGGGATCCGTTGGTGTCAGTACCGTACTCCCGATTTGTCCAAATGGTCAATCCATATGGTCAATCCATTTGTGCAACCGCTCCCGTCCTGGCTAACCTGCCTTCATGGGCAACCGTGAGGATCTGCTGGAGGGCGCCAAGCGCTGCCTCGTCGAACGAGGCTGGGCGAACACCACGGTGCGCGACATCGCCGCGGCGGCCGGCGTCAGCCATGCCGCCATCGGCTATCACTTCGGCAGCCGCGAACGCCTCCTGGTGCAGGCCCTCTTCGAAGAGCTCGACGAACTCGATGCCCGCATGTCCCCCGACGGGCAGCCGGCGGCCACGGCGGTGGAGCGATGGCAGGCGGTGCTGGAGTCCTTCACCACCGACAAAGCACTGTGGACCTCGCACCTGGAAGCGATCGTGCAAGCCCAACGCAACGACGAACTGCGCGCGCGCCTGGCCGAAGGCCAGGAGCGTGCTCGCGAGGAGCTGGGCGGCTCGGTGGCGCTGGCAGTGGTGCTGGGCATGATGATTCAGTCGCTGATCGATCCCGAGAGTGCGCCAACGGCGACGCAGGCGGTTGCGGAGCTGCGGGAGCTGGCGGGCGAGGGTAAGCGGGAATCTCGACGTGCGTGATGCCTGAATCGCCGACCATAAGACGACTTACTCAATTGAGCGCCAAGGGAACTCGATCACTTCATTTCACCTAGATCATGCAGGTGACTGACAGCACCTACACAGCAAGTGTTGCACTACTTAGTGATTCGCACTTTTTACCCGTACGAAAAGTGTTTCAAACTGTCGCTATTCATGGAGCGAGCTGCCGCGTAGTATCGCCGCATGGACGGCTTCATCTCTGGTCCAATCGACGGTACTGCAACAGAATTGAGCCTCGCCGAGCAGAAGTCCTGGCAGAACTATCTGGCAGCGGTTCTGCACATGAACACGACACTGAACCGTCAGCTGACCACTACCCATCAACTGTCGTTGGCCGATGTCCAATTGCTGGAATTGCTCGCCAACGCGCCAGATGGAAACTTCCAAATGGGCCAACTGGCAATCGCTTTGATGGCCCTACCCAGCAGGCTGACTAGGCAGGTGCGACGCCTCGAAGGGGAAGGGCTCGTGGCTCGCACAACGAGTCCCCATGACCGCCGCCGAGTCTTGGCGACGATCACCGACGCTGGACGAGCGATGTTGGAAGAAGCCATGGTCACTTACTCCAACGAGGTGCGAACCCACTTCTTGGGACCGTTGACGCGGCCGCAGGTTTCGGCTGTGGCGACGACGTGTAAGCAGATCGGCGACGCACTGACCCGACCGGACCGGTAGCGGATGCCGGGTTGTATTGCGATGTATTCCTTACGGTTTGAAGCATATTGTCACCAGCGCTGCTTAGTTGTTTCTTCTGCTTCAAGCCTGCCATCAGGTTCGATTTGGCCACGTGGCTACCGTCGAAGTAGTGCGGTCCCATTGCGGTCGAGCGATTTCCACACGTCCGCGCGCTCCGAAATGGGGTCGACGCGGCCGACTCAAAGGAGACGTCTCGTATGCCATCGATTCACTTCATCTCGGGCCTGCCGCGTTCGGGATCTACTTTGTTGGCCGCGCTCCTACGGCAGAATCCTCGCTTCGAGGCCGGCATGTCCGGGCCGCTGGCCGGAATGTTCGGCGCACTGCTGGGCGAGATGAGCGCACGCAACGAGTTTTCGGTATTCATCGATGACACGAAGCGCCAACGCATGCTGCACGGGCTGTTCGAGAACTTCTATGCCGACTGCCCGGCAGACGTCATCTTTGACACCAACCGCAGCTGGTGCGCCTGGATGCCCGCAATTGCGCAGCTCTTTCCCGATGCGAAAGTTATTGCTTGCGTACGCGACATGCCGTGGATCCTCGACAGCATTGAGCGCCTCATCCAGCACAATGTCTTCACGCCATCGTCGATCTTCAACTTTCAACCCGGTGGCACCGTTTACACCCGGGCCAACGGTGTTGCAGCGCAGACCGGCATGGTGGGTGCGCCTTACGATGCGCTCAAGCAGGCGTCCTTCGGCGCTCAACGCGATCGGCTACTGCTGGTGCAGTACGAGACATTGACCGCCGATCCGGCCAAGGCCATGCACTCGATCTATCGGTTTCTAGACGAGCCAGCATTCGACCACGACTTCGACCACATTGATTACGACGTCACCGAGTTTGATGAACGAGCTGGGACGCCGGGGCTGCACACCGTTCGCGAAATGGTGAGCGCCGAACCTCGCGAGAGCTTGCTGCCGCCAGACCTTTTCAGCCGGTTCGTGAACGACGCGTTCTGGCGAGATCCGAATAGGGTCCCACAAGACCTGCAGATCGTTTGACCGTTCCAGATCCGGCCAAACAACGGGCCACTCAAGTCAGCAAGTGTTCGCGTTCGCTCATTTTGTGACTACCACCACGGAATCATCCCGTTTTCTTCTACGAGAACACCTTCAACTGTTCGGTCCAATTGACCCACCGCGGTGATCTACCAGCTGATTGCGATGGGCTGACTGCGACCGCTGCCCCCGTCGTAATCGACTCTCGAAAGCGTCGCCGTTGGAGGCAATCTCATGGTGGCCCATAAGCCCGGTGCGCCGATTACCCCCCGATTGGGGAGCTCACTGACCGTGTGAATGCTGGCGAGCAGGCTCGGCGCCCCCACAGGGGTCCACCGAGCCTGCTCGCCAATTGCTTTTCGATATCAGGGGATTAGTTGGCCGGGTTGGCCCGCTTGGCCGGCAGCGCCGATCTGGCCCGGCTGCCCTGCGGGCGTGCCGGCGCCACCGGCGCCCGGTTGGCCGGTGCCGGCGCCGGCGCCGCCGGCTCCGGGTGTAGTGGAGCTGGCCCCGCCGGTTCCGCCGTTGCCGCCGGTGCCACCATTACCGCCAGCTCCACCGCCTGCACCGTTTACGCCAGCACCACCGGCGCCTCCTTTGTAGCCACTGGTAAACCCACCAGGCCCTCCTTTGCCGCCGGCGGTGCCGCCGAGGCCGGTGCCACCGGTGCCGCCGTTGCCACTGTTGCCGGCATTACCACCGACACCGCCGGTGTTTCCAACGCCGACGCCGTTGCCACCGGCCCCACCCGGCCCCATTAGACCGCCATGGCCGCCGGCGCCGGCCGCGCCGTAGGCGCCGCCTGTACCGCTGATGCTCTGGCCGCCAGCACCACCGCTGGCACCGTTGCCGCCGAGGCCACCACTGCCGCCCTGCCCGCCGGCCAGGCCCTGGCCGGCGCCGTTGGTGCCGCCAGCGCCGCCGTAACCCGCGTTGCCGCCGTAACCCCCGGCTTGGCCGGCGCCGCCATTGCCACCATTGCCGGTGCCCGAGGTGCCACCTGCGCCGCCCTGGCCGCCGTTGCCGCCGAGGCCTCCGTTGCCGCCGGCGCCACCCACCTGGAACGGAGAAAAGGTCCCGGTGTAGCCGGCGCCGCCCCGGCCGGCGTAGCCACCGGCCCCGCCTGTACCACCATTGCCCTCGATGCCGCCAGCCCCATTGCCGCCGTTTGTGCTGATGCCCCCGGCGCCACCGACGCCACCGGCCCCACCGACACCGCCGGTACCACCATTTCCGCCAGCCAGGCCATTGTTGCCGGTGACCGCGGTGCCAGGGGCACCAGTACCGCCCTGACCGCCGGCGCCACCGGTGCCACCGGTGCCACCGTTGCCGCCGTTGCCGCCCTTGCCGGTGACCGCAGTCCCGCCGACGCCGCCCTGGCCGCCGGTCGCACCGTTGCCGCCGGTACCACCGTCACCGCCGGGGGCGTTCGCCTCAACGCTGCCGTTGCTGCCGTGTGTGCCAGTGGCGCCCTGGCCGCCGTTGCCGCCGTTGCCGCCGTTGCCGGTACCCGTGGCCGCACCGCCGGTGCCGCCAGTTCCCGGGGTGCTGTCGGTTGTACCGGTGCCGCCTTGACCACCGACACCTCCGTTACCGCCATTGGCTGCACCAGCGCCCACACCACCGTCACCGCCATTGCCGGCGGTGCCACCGGGCGCAGTCAGGGCCGTGTTGTTCGCATTGGCGGAGCTGTTACCGCCCGCACCGCCGGCACCACCGTTACCGGCGTGGGTGCTGCCGGCAGCGAGGTGGAAGGGGTTCGTGGCCAGCATCGCGATGCCACTGCTGTCCCCACCCGCACCTCCGTCGGCGCCCGATCCGGGGGAAAGAGCCCCAGTCCCGCCGGCACCACCGGCACCACCGTTACCACCGATGGATGTGCCGTCACCACCAGCCCCGGCGGCACCTCCGTTACCACCGATGCCTCCACTCGAACCCGTAATACCGGCTCCGGCGCCACCGCCGGCACCACCGGTGCCGCCGTTACCACCCACGCTGACGACGTTGGCGCCAGTCGCCCCGTCAGCGCCGGCACCACCGTTCCCGCCGTGAGCGGCGGTACCGCCGGCGACAGCGCCACCACCGCTACCGCCACTACCTCCACTACCGCCTTGGCTGTAAATCGTGCCATCGCCCGCCTGCCATCCGCTGGCCTGACCGCCGTCACCACCATTACCACCCGTGCCGTCATTGCCCGCGCCGCCCGCGCCGCCATTGCCGCCATTGCCTCCGGTGAGGGTGCCGCTACCGCCGCTACCGCCACTACCGCCGCTACCACTGTTTACGCCGTTGGTGGCGCCGCCGCCGCTACCGCCGTTGCCACCGGCACCACCGGAGGTTTGGATGGTGTTGTCCGTGGTGGCACCGACTCCACCGGCTCCGCCGTTGCCACCGCTACCACCCACGGCGTTTGCGAGGCCGGTCGAGCCCGCAGCCCCTCCATTGCCGCCCTTGCCGGCTATGCCCGCGGAGGCCTCACCGCCCTGACCACCGTTACCACCGTTGCCAGCCACTCCAGACACGGTGTGATCTCCGTTTGCGGCGCCTCCGCGGCCGCCGACACCGCCGTCGCCGCCATTGCGGCCGAAGCCGCCAGCGCCACCGTCACCACCATTACCGGCATTGTTGCCGTTACCGCCGATGCCGCCGATGCCGCCCTTGCCGCCGTTACCCAGGAAGTTCCCGGTGGTGGGGTCTTTGTAGCTGTCGCCGCCGGAGCCGCCAGCACCGCCGGCACCGCCATTTCCGTCGTTGCCGGCTTGTCCCAGTGAGCCCCCGTACGTTTGATCACCACCAGCACCACCGGCGCCACCTTTACCGCCGGAACCAGCCACTCCGCCATTGAGGTGCGCGGCAATGCCGTCGCTAATCCCGGTCGCACCATCCCCGCCCGCGCCAGCCGCACCACCAGCACCGCCATTGCCGCCAATGCCGAGGCCGAACCCGCTCTTACCGCCGTCCCCGCCGGCGCCGCCGTTGCCAGCGTTGCCGCCAACGCCAGTCCCGACGGAGGCGAAACTACCTGCGGCACCCGCTGCACCAGCGCCACCGAAACCACCGTCGCCGCCGTTGCCGAACAACCAGCCCGCCGCCGAACCACCGACGCCGCCGTTGCCGCCGACTCCGCCTGCTACGAGAGCAGCTCCACCGTTGCCGCCGGCGCCACCGATGCCCATCCCGATGCCGCCGGCGCCACCGGCCCCACCATCGGCCCCAGCGCCACCGTCGCCACCGTCGCCACCATCACCGATCCAGCCGATGGCGTTGCCCCCGTTACCGCCGTCCACACCCGCATCAGCGCTGGCGTCATAACCGGCCCCGCCGTCACCGAACCACAAACCGCCAGTACCACCATCGGGGTTCTCGGCCGTCCCGGCCGCACCGTCGCCGATCAAATAAACACCCGCCCACCCGTTGATGGCCGTGTCGATCTGCTCGCCGAATGGACTGTTGATCCATGCCTCAAGGACGTTGTGGGTTGGCTGGTAGATCCACTGATCGAACACCTGCGCCCAATCCACCAAAGCAGCATCAGCCGACGACGCAGTCAACGAGTCCAGTACCGTCTCCGTGGCACCGTTGTCAGCGAACGTGGGATCCCAAGAAGTCACCCAAGCACTCAGATCCGTACCCATGGTGGGGTCGATGCTGGAGATCGCATTGATAAGAGGGTCGAAGATCAAGTCGAGTTCGTCGGCCTGAGCCACTGGGGATGCGGCCAGCGGCAGCACGCCGAAAGCTAGGAATACACCGACCGAACTACCGGCCCCAATTGTCCCGGGACCACGCCCCTTGCAGTGCTGGGGGCCACGATCGCTGCGGGTGTGACGACGGCTCATGGACAAACACCTTTCGTGAAAACAGACAAAGCTGGACTACCGGGAGCAACAGGAATTGAGTTGAGGGAAATGGGCTGTAAGGGATCTACAGACCCAGCCAGGACAAGACATCCTGAACAAAGCCGGACAGGTCATCGGCTGCGGTAGACATTGCGACGCCGCTGTCCGTGAGGTCATCGGGCACAGCCGGGAATACAACCCCAGCCAGCGGAGAGCCGGTGCCGTCCCAGCCGGTCAGGGTGGCGGCGATCTGGGCCCACGCCTCCCATGCCCCGAGCGGACCGATCGCTTCACTGGGGGCAGTCAGGAATTGCACCACCGGAACGCCCGCGAATTGGATGCCGACGCTGTTAAACATCGAGCCGCCGACGGCCGGCATGGTGTAGCCGCCCACGTCGTACGGGTCAGCCGACACACTGCCGGTGCTCAACAAGCCGCCGAAGCCGATGTCAAGGTTCTGCATCGTCATACCCGCCGGGAACAGCCCCAGCCCGTTGATCGCGGGCAGCAAGCTGTCGAGGTTCAACGTGGCGCCGTTGAAGAACGCCCCGAACATATTGGCCATCGTGGCGTTGATGTCGTCCCCGTCAGCGATGCTGTTACCTAGAGCGACCCACGGGCTGATCCAGGGCCCGATCGCTCCCATGAAAATCGCGCTCGACGGCGATGCCAACCAGTCGATGATCGGGGTCGCCGCGGCTACCTGATCGGCAGGAATGTAGCCGGGAATTTGACCAAACAACACCTGATGACCATTGGTAAGTCCACCTTCCAGGGTGTGATCCAACACCGTTGACGTCGTGTCGGGGCTGGCGTTCTGCAACCCGTAACCGGTCAAAACCGCCCCCAGGTTGCTTTGGGTCTCATTCATCCAAGTGGAAATGTTGCTCGGGTCGTTCAGCACCTGCTGAATGAAGCCAATTTGGTTGGCTACGGACTGCTGGAGCCCGACGCCCGGCGCCAGAATGAAGTTGTTGAACAGGATCGACGCGTTCTCCGACGCGGTGTTGTACTGATCGATCCACGGCGCCAACAGATCTGACTCCCCCGCAGTCAGCGTCACAGCCCGGATCGTGTTGATGTCCGGCACCGGCACAACCACCGGGGTGGCCGCAATCAAGCCGGCCCCCACCAGGGCGACGCCAACCGTGGCGTAGGGACGAAGGGTATGCCGCACGGCGGTCTCCTTTGTTTTGGTCGTGTTGTGGCGCTCGCTTTTCGCGGGCACCGGAACCTTGGGGACGGCGCACCGCCGAAGGTGAAAGCGGGCGCTATCGGAGCGCCTAATCCCGGTAATGCGGTGCTGACGAGCCATCCGTGTTCCCTTCTTACGGGCTAGTGCGTGGGTGAAATCTGTTGCGAGGCCGGGAGAACCGGGACGTCGTTGTCCAGGTCTCCCAGGCTTCGAAGGCCGCACCGGCGCCGGGAAGGCGGCGCCGGTGCGTACCACCGACCTCACCGGTTCGGCAGAGACATCGAGGGTTGGGGTTTGTCTCCATGGCGCCTCCCGACGAGAGCGAGCCAAAATTTACCTGGCACAAACCTGAATCGGATATAGATTTCTGCCGCTTTTCAAAACTCATGTCGGCCGAGATCATGATCGCAATCTGACCGACAGCTATATCCCCTGATCAGCCGCCGCATCCACGAGCATTAGCAAACGCAATTCAGCGCCTCTGTGCTTCAATGCAAAATTACCGATGAGTAACTTTTGCATTTTCGGCTAACCCCTGTTATCCGTTAACGAAACACATCCCAAACCACTCTTACGCTGCTGTTTTACGACGCTACCGTTCGACCACCGCCCCACTGGACATCCCTCAGCGCGCCAACAAGTTATCAACCATACGGTTACTATCAGGCAAATTGCGGGATGAGTTGATTATTTTCGTTCTGAAACAATTCCAGAGGACAATACGGCAGCGAATCAGCTATACGCTGCACAAATGAATGGCAGTCACTCAATCAGCGCACGATTCGACTACCTAAGAAATGGCGAATCAATGGCAACCCGGCGGGCCCGTCGCAAACGGGCGGCCATGCTCAGCCTCGCGACTGCCAACCCCTGCGCCGCTTCGACTTCGCGGATGCCTTGAGCGGCAAGCTGATTCGCCGGCAGCTGTCCCCCAGCGCGATCATCTGCGGGCGCGAGATGGGATCGAGGTAGAACGCACGCACGGACTGGACGTAGGTCCGAGCCGCCGGCCGCACCACCGCCCGGCCGTCGCGGGTGATGCTGGCGAGCACCCCGCGCCCGTCGGTGCGGCTGCGGCTGCGCCGAACCAAGTCCTGCGACTCCAGCCGCCGCATCAACTCGGTCAGCCGGCTCGGTGACAGCACCAGAGCGTGGGCCAGATCGCCCATGCGAGCCGACCCGTCGGCAGAGCGGGCCAGTGACTGCAGCACCAGGAAATCGAACAGGCTCAGGCTGTGCCGCGCGAGCAGTTGGCGGTTCACCGTCGAGAGCAACAGCGCCGACGATTCCAGGAACGCCTGCCAACACTGTTGCTCGATCTCATCGAGGCCCGGCAGGTGATGCGATGGGGTCTCGGCACCGTCGTCTTCCACGGCGGGCGACGGTATCCAACGACGTGGCCGGATCTGCGGAGAAACTTCGGCAAACTCCGCGGCCGCGACGGATCCACCGGCGGAAAACGACGCTGGGCAATGTTTCGGTGCTGATAAGACACTGGTCATGAGCCACTTCGATCCCGGCCAGAAAACGGCCGAATTGAACTATCTAGTTCAAGGCGAAAGCTACTAGCGAGTAGGTTTTATAACGCGTTCTAGCGCAATCCCGAGATAGCCGCGCCCCGTGCCAGATAGCCTAAATCTCAGCTCACGCCAGGTAAAGACCCTGTTTCTGCATTTGCCGCATCTCCTAGCAATGCAACAGGTGCTAATTAGCTACCCGAAGGCGCGTAATTCACTCGGCAAACACCACACGACGAGGCCGTGACGCGTCCAAAACCTCCGCGGCCCACCGCCGTACGGAGGTGAGCGCGTCGCCTCAGCGAGCGGCCTTGAGCGCTTTGCGGCGCCCATTCGTGCTCAGCGAGTCGTTGATCCGCCGGCAGCTGTCGACCAGATTGACCATTTGCTCATGCTTGAGCTGGTTGAGGTAATGCACGCGAATCCCGTGCGCGTAGGTCTCCATCACCGCGTGCAGACGGGTGTGTCCGGCGCTGGTGATCCGGGGCAGGATGCCACGTGGATCGCCTGGGCTGGGGCTACGGGTGATCCAACCGTGGCCTTCCAACCGGCGGATCTGGGTAGACAACTGCCCCTGCGTCACACCAAGCGCCTCGGCCAGCACACACAGCCGGTGTTCCCGCCTCCTGGGCCTGCTCAACAGCTCCAGCAGCAGGACGTCACGTATCGAGAGGTCATGTGCGCCCTTGAGGCACACATTCACTGCGTCAACGACATTCAGCGAGCAGGCTAGAAACTGTTGCCAGCAGTGTTGCTCGATTCCATCGAGCCCCGGAAGCCAGGCTATTGCTTGGAGTTCATGCATCTCGTCCACGGGCCGCGATGTTATCGAAGGATGCGCCTCAGAAACGGGGAACGCGTGTCAGTTCGAGCATCTCACCACGAATTCGTCCCGGCGAGAATGGCGGTCGGCAAAGGCCTGCCCGGCACGACGGCCCAGGTCAGCTAGACATTCCGAGCACCCTGAGAAAACCGCCACGACGAACTAATTCGTTCAAACGGAAACTACTCGGTTTCGTTCGACCGGAAACTAGTCGGTTCGATAGCGAAACAATGAGAAACCGGGAATTTGTCGTCACCGGACGCCGGATGGACCGCGCGGTACGCATCGGCCGGCCCGAGGAGAACGGCCGGCTAATCCGCGCCTGCTGTACTGCCGATATACGCCTGGCTGTCCAGCACGGCGTGAAGACGCGCGTAGCCCTCGCTGGTGATCCGGGGCAGAATGCCGCGCCGGTCGCGTTGGCACGGGCTGCGGGTGACCAGGCCGCGCTCCTCCAACCGACGGACCTGGCCGACCAGTGCACCCGGTGACACCCCGAGCGTCTGCGCCAGCACGCAGATGCGATGTGCCCGCCGGTCCGGCCTGCTGAGCAGCTCCAGCAGCAGGACGTCGCGAAGGGTGACGCCGTGTGCACCGCGCAGGCGCACGTCCAGTGCCGCCATCAGATTGGCCGAGCCGCTGAGAAGCTTTCTCCAGCGCCCTTGCTCGAACGCGTCCACGGCGCGGGACGCTAGCGAAGAACGGAGTGGCCGCACAGGCAAAACGGCGCGACCCACAGCTTGTCGGGTGGATCCGCCCGGAGGCCATGGGCGTTCGGCAAAACGCCGTCGAATTAGACCTCGCAGGTCAGCGAGATGTTCTGGCCCGCAACAGAAAACCATCACTTTGAACCACTTGGTTCAGAGCGAAACCACCAGACTCGCCGACGCGGCAGGCAGCGTTACGAGTTGGTCGCGAGCGTCAGTTCCATCAACTTCGAGGCCTGCTCGAGCAGAACGGCACCTTCTGGTTCTGTCACCGTGACGATCATCGCCACGGCGGCATCGGGGATCGCCCCCGGAATAAAGGCGCACGTGATGGCGTGCCCAGCATCGACGGCGAGTATGACAAGTTATCTTGCCGCCCCGGTGGGCCGCAAGGTAACTTGGATGCATGGTGGCGCGACCGCGCATCGCAGAGCCCGCACACCGTCACGGCATCGGAAGCGAGGACATCGTGCACGCCTACCGCAATGCGCTGCACTTCCGTGTAAGTGACGACGACATGGATATGGCAGTTGGGCCGGCGCGCAACGGTGCGCTACTGGAAGTCGGCTTCATCCGCGCCGTGGACGGTGAGGTCGTGATCCTGCATGCCATGCCCGTCCGCGAAAAGTTCCTCTGAGTGAGAAAGGTGATGATCATGCCCCGCACCGTAGAAGAAATCCTTGCGCACGCAGAGGCGCTGGCTGACCGTTTCGAGTCCGACGACTTCCACGGCGAGAAGGTCAGCCCCGCTGAATACGCGCTGATCGTCGCTGCCCGTGAACGTGCCAGCGCCGAAGCCCATATCGCCGCAGCGATTGCGACCGCCCGCCACGAAGGTGCGTCGTGGTCGCGAATCGGCAAGATTATCGGCACCAGCGGGGAGGCCGCCCGTCAGCGTTACGCCGCGGCCGGTCTGTCTTGACCAACAAGAGTTCGTCCCGGGCACCGGCTCAGCCCGACGAGGCCCAACAGCAGGTATGGCGAAACCCTGCGCTGCAGCAGCATTTGCGGACCGCCATGTCACGACCGGGCGGGCCCCGTCCGACACGTGATTAGCCCGCAGCGCCGAGTCCCTCGGTCCGGAAACGGCGACGCTACGGGGACCGGTTCAGCCCGGCCGCAGTGATATTGCCACCGCTATCGTCTTCCAACATCCCTCACCACCCGAGATTCGGGTCGCAGGTGACGGATGTGAACCGGTCCCACCGGATCGGCACGGCCGCGACTACGAGTTGGTCGCGAGCGTCAGCTCCATCAGCTTCAAAGCCTGCTCGCACGCGTCGATCCCGGGTGCCTGCGGGTTGACCCACCAGCCGACCACTCCGGCGGCGTCGCTGGCGACCCCGCAGGAGCCGTTCGGGTCGGCCGGACGCATCACGATCGACGGCACGCCCACGATGGTTTTAGGCTCGATCTGATACTTCAAGAACTCGGCGACCTTGCGCTCGTTGTCCAGGCTGCCCTGCTCGAACCAGAACCGGGTGATGTCGATCAGCCCGGCCGGGTTGGCCGCCTGCCAGCGGCAGATGGCGCCGACGAAGGTGCTCTGGATGTCGAGCGGGTCCGCTCCCACCGTCTTGGCCAAGATGTCGGTGGTCAGCACCTCGCACTCCTTGAGCAGGTTCGGGTACTGCCGCTCGGAGTTGTTGTTGCGCTTGGTGTCGCCCGCGCCGGCCTTGACCGCGGTGCCGCCCACCTCACGGGAGCAACCCGTCAAGCTGGTCAACACTGCCAACACCGCGACCGCGCTGGCCACTACGCGCCGGCTCATTTCGCGTTCGCAATCGACTGGCGAGTCAGCTCTTTGGCGACGTCGCACGGATCCGGGAACGGCTTCTGCGCGAAGCTCACCGACCACTCGATGAAGTCATCTTTGAATTGGATGCCGACCTCACACAGGTTGTCGCCCATCGTCGGGGCGGTGCCGATCGCGATGAAACCGCTGTGGCCGTCGATGTTGATGTCCTCCACGGAAGTACGCGAGACCTCCTCGGTCTTGCGCTCGCGACCGATGGGGCTCCCGCGATACCAGGAGAAGGAGAAGTGCGGGCCCATGATCCCGCCGCGCAGCAGCCACTGGCAGCCCACCGAGTTCTGTGCGGTGCCGACCACCCCCGCCACCCTGGTCAGGTTCGCGATCGTCTCGTCGCTGATCCCGCCGCACTGCGGAAACGACGGTCCGTGATTGCTCTGCTCGGCCGTCGGCGACGCGGACTGGCTGCCGCCCTGAGCTTCAGGCGAGTTGGAGTCGGAACATCCGCCGACCATCGGGATCACCGCAGCGGCCGCCAGGGCCGGGACCGTCAGTTTGAGCCGCACACGATGCACTGTAGCGGCACCGCCGCCCGTCAACCACGACACAGCGGTGACCAGTCGGTTTGTGTCGCCGCGTATTGCCGCAGCAACGCCACGGCGGCACGGGTATGCGACAGTAACCCCATGCTTCTGGCGCTGCTGCGCTGCTACCTCAGGCCCTACCGCTGGCCGGTCGCTGCGGTGATGGCACTGCAACTGATCAGCACGCTGGCTTCGCTGTACCTGCCGACCGTCAACGCCACGATCATCGACGAAGGCGTGGTCCGCGGTGACACCGCGATCATCGTCCGGCTGGGCGCGGTGATGCTCGGCGTCACCGGCCTGCAGATGCTGTGCGCCATCGCCGCGGTCTACTTCGGTGCGCGTACCGGGACGGGCTTCGGACGCGATCTGCGCCGGGCGGTGTTCGCCCAGGTGATCCGGTTCTCCGAACGCGAAACCACCCGGTTCGGGGCGCCAACCCTGTTGACCCGCACCACCAACGACGTCCGCCAGATCCAGCTGATAGTCCAGCTGGGCGCCGGCACGCTGGTCGCCGCGCCGATCATGAGCATCGGCGGGGTGCTGATGGCGGTGCACCAGGACGCCGGACTGGCGTGGCTGCTGGCCGTCAGCGTGCCGGTGTTGGCGCTGGCCAATTACCTGATCGTGTCGCGGATGCTGCCGCTGTTCCGGCGCATGCAGATGCTGATCGACAACATCAACCGGGTGCTGCGCGACCAGCTCACCGGCATCCGGGTGATCCGCGCCTTCGCCCGCGAACCGTTCGAGAAGGACCGGTTCGCCCAGGCCAACACGGCGCTGTCGGACGCCTCGCTGACCGTCGGGAACCTGCAGGTCCTGATGCTGCCGACGACCACGCTGATCATCAACACCTCCAGTGTCGCGCTGATCTGGTTCGGCGCGCTGCGCATCGACGCCGGTCAGATGCAGATCGGGTCGCTGATCGCGTTCCTCTCCTACTTCATGCAGATCCTGATGGCCGTGCTGATGGCCACCATGGTGCTGGCGATCCTGCCGCGCGCCGCGGTCTGCGCCGAACGGATCACCGCGGTGCTGTCCACCGAACCGACCATCGGGCCGCCGGCTCAGCCGGTGTCACCGTCGTCGCGCACCGGCGAGGTCCGGCTGCACGGTGTCGGCTTCCGCTACCCCGGCGCCGACCGCTCGGTGCTGTCCGACGTGTCCTTGACCGCGCGGCCCGGCACCACCACCGCGGTGGTCGGCTCCACCGGATCGGGCAAGTCCACCCTGGCGTCGCTGATCTGCCGGTTGCGGGACGCGACCGACGGCGCGGTGCTCATCGACGGTGTGGACGTACGCGACCGCGACCCCGAGGAGCTGTGGTCGGGCATCGGGCTGGTGCCCCAGCGCGGTTACCTGTTCTCCGGCACCGTCGCCGACAACCTGCGCTACGGCGCCCCGGCGGAGGCGACCGTCAGCGATGAGCAGATGTGGGAGGCATTACGGGTGGCCGCCGCCGACGACTTCGTGGCGGCCCACCCCGACGGGCTGGCGATGCCGGTGGCCCAGGGCGGGATCAACCTGTCCGGCGGGCAGCGGCAACGGCTCGCGATCGCCCGGGCGGTGATCCGGCGGCCGTCGATCTATGTGTTCGACGACGCGTTCTCGGCCCTGGACACCCGCACCGACGCCCGCGTCCGCGCCGCCCTGCGCGAGGTGGCCGCCGACGCGACGGTGATCATCGTGGCGCAGCGGATCTCGACGGTCACCCAGGCCGATCAGGTGATCGTCCTGGACGACGGCCGGGTGGTCGGCACCGGAACCCACCAGCAGCTGCTGGCCGACTGCCCCACCTACGCCGAGTTCGCCGAATCCCAGTCGGTGACCGCCGAGGTCGGTGGCCTGTGAGCGCACCGGTGGCGACTCCGACGGTACGGCCCGCGAACTTCTGGCCGACCGCGCTGCGCCTGGCCCGCCGGATGGGCCCGCAGCGCCGGCTGATCGCTGCGGTCATCAGCCTGTCGCTGGGTGGTATCGCGCTCGGTGTGGCCGGGCCGCGAATCCTGGGTCATGCCACCGATCTGGTGTTCAACGGCATCATCGGCCGCGGTCTGCCGGCGGGAATCACCAAGCAGCAAGCTATCGAGGATGCCCGCGCCGCCGGCCACGGCACCTACGCCGAGATGTTGTCGCGCATGGACGTGATCCCGGGCGCCGGCGTCGACTTCGCCGCGGTGGCGCGCACGCTCGCACTGGCGATGGGCCTGTATCTGATTGCGGCGCTGATGGTCTGGACGCAGGCGCG
Source organism: Mycolicibacter heraklionensis (assembly GCF_019645815.1). NCBI lineage: Bacteria > Bacillati > Actinomycetota > Actinomycetes > Mycobacteriales > Mycobacteriaceae > Mycobacterium > Mycobacterium heraklionense. The sequence continues at coordinate 1,446,872 of NZ_CP080997.1, read as the reverse complement.
GTTGCTCAACGTGATCCTGCAACGCACCATGCGGGCGCTGCGCCGCGACGTCGAGGACAAGCTGCACCGGCTACCCCTGCGGTATTTCGACACCCAACGGCGCGGGGAACTGTTGAGCCGGGTCACCAACGATGTCGACAACACCGCGACCTCGGTGTCCATGACGGTCAGCCACCTGTTCTCCTCGGTGCTGACCGTGCTGGTGGTGCTGGCAATGATGCTGTCCATCTCGCCGCTGCTGGCCGTGATCACCCTGGCCGGAGTGCCGGTGACGCTGCTGGCGGTACGGTCGATCACCCGGCGCTCGCAACGACTGTTCGCCGCGCAGTGGGCCGCCACCGGGCAGCTCAACGCCCACCTGGAGGAGACCTACAGCGGCTTCACCCTGGTGCGGACCTTCGGGCACCGCGACTTGGCACAGCAGCGGTTCGACGACTGCAACGACGAGTTGTACCGGGCCGGCTTCGGCGCCCAGTTCTTCTCCGGGCTGATCTCCCCGGCGACCGGGCTGATCGCCAACCTCGGCTACGTCGCGGTCGCGGTGATCGGCGGATTCCAGGTGGCCACCGGACAGATCACGCTGGGAAGCATTCAGGCGTTCATCGCCTACGTCCGCCAGTTCAACCAGCCGCTCGGGAATCTGGCATCGATGTTCAACGCCCTGCAGTCCGGTGCCGCCAGCGCCGAGCGGGTGTTTGCCTTCCTCGACGAGGCCGAAGAGCCCCCGGCCCCGTCGACGCCGCTGTGGCGCCCCGACTCCGAACCGCGCGGCGCGGCACCGCGCGGCCGGGTGGAGTTCCGCGACGTCAGCTTCGGCTACCGGCCCGGCGTGCCGGTGATCGAGGACCTGTCGCTGAGCGTGGCAGCGGGCGCCGTGGTGGCGATCGTCGGCCCGACCGGGGCCGGCAAGACCACCCTGGTCAACCTGTTGATGCGGTTCTACGACGTGGACCGTGGACAGATCCTGATCGACGGCGTGGACATCACGGACGTGGACCGCTGCGCACTACGTTCCTCGATCGGCATGGTGCTGCAGGACACCTGGCTGTTCACCGGAACGATCGCCGAGAACATCGGCTACGGCCGGCCCGACGCCACCGAGGACGAGATCATCGAGGCGGCCCGCGCCGCGCATGTCGACCCCTTCGTGCGGACCCTGCCGGACGGCTACGGCACCCGGGTCAACGACGACGGCGGGGCCATCAGCGCCGGCGAGAAGCAGCTGATCACCATCGCCCGGGCGTTTCTGGCCCAGCCGCAGTTGCTCATCCTCGACGAGGCCACCAGTTCGGTGGACACCCGCACCGAACTGCTGATCCAGCGGGCGATGCGGGAGCTGCGCCAGGGCCGCACCAGTTTCATTATCGCCCACCGGCTTTCGACGATCCGTGACGCCGACCTGATCCTGGTGATGCAGGCCGGCCGGATCGTGGAGCAGGGCACCCACGCCGAGTTGCTGGCCCGCCGCGGGGCTTACTGGGCGATGGCCGAGGGCAGCTGAATTCGGCGAAATCAACCATTGCCCAGCGCTGGCCAGCGGCGTAAATTCGACTGCGAAGCAGGCCCGGACATGACCGATCCGAAGAGCTGGAACAGTGGGTGAAAGCCAGCCGCGCAGGAAGTGTAGACGCTCCCAGTTGTCAGCCGGGCCTGCCCTAATTTTCCGGTGGCGGCCAAATCCAGAACCACGGCCAAATCCAGAACCATGTGACAGTTGCCCGGCTTTGAGCGACTAATCGCAACGGGCTCGTTTCACCACCCGTGACTGTCGCTCAAAGCCGGGCAACTTTCCTATCCCCCGAGCCGTCGCCTCATCCCCCAGCCGTCGCCGCCCGGCCCACTCGGAAATTGCCGGAGACCCGCACAGGTGCGCTGGCCGCCAGTGTGAATTTGACGACGCGACACGCCCGTGTCACGTCGTCAAATTCACACTGGGCGCCTATTTTTCCATCCCCCACGACGCGGCGCAGCCCCTAGCGCCGCTTCGCGCGACAAATGGCAAGAGACCGCCGTAAGGCTGGCGCCGAGTCCATAGCCCGAATCAGATCTTCAGGTGCAGCACATCGGCCAGCGGTCGCCGCGGCGTGGGCACCGGAGGCTTCTCCAGAGCCGGCGCGCCACCGACGCGCACCAGCACCTGGGGCAGGTCATCGCCGCCGACCAACCCGGCGAGCAGCGCCCGGGCGGCGGGCACCTCGGTCAGATGCGTTACCGGGCAGGTCGCCAAGCCGGCCATCGTGGCTTCCAGCAACACCGTCGAGAGCGCCTCGCCGCAGGCCAGCGCATCCTCCGGCTCGTCGCTGGCGGTCGCCAACAGCACGATCTTCGAATGGTCGTCGCCGACCTCGATACGTCGTTCCCGGTTGTGGGTGACCGGGAAGGTCCGCCCGATGTCCACCCGATCGCTTTCGGCGGCCGAGACCAGCGCGCTCTCCGGAATCCCGTCGGAGACCTCGAACGGTGCTGTCCACCAGCCGAGTTCGGCGTGATACGACGAGTCGTACAGGCGCAGCGCCTCGGTGAGCTGGGAGGCATCGGCAAGCTTGGAGCGCAGCTCGTCGGCGAGCACGCTCAGTCGCACCGGGCCGGTCACGGTGTCGTGCAACACCGTTTCGAACGGCGCCCAGTTACTCGGCGCCATGAACGGCAGCCGATCGGTGTGACGCGTCAGGATCGCCCCGGCGCGATACCGGTCCAGTTCCGTGACCCGTTCCGCGGCGGTGAAGCCGATCGAGGCCAGGTGCTCCGCCTGCGCGGCATCCGGGAACCGCTCGACGTCGGCCGTCCAGCCGGCTGCGGCCATCGCCACCCGCAGGTGGTCGAGCACGGCGCCGCAACTGATCAACGCCTCACGCGCGGACTGGTCGCCGTGCACGGCGCGGGTCGGGTCCAGGTACAAATCCAGCCGGCCTCCGCCGGCCACCCATCGCCACGGCTGGCTGTTGTGCAACGACGGCGCCCGGCAGGCCAGCCGCACCGCTTCGGTGAGAACCTCGGAATCCACGGTCGTCTCCAGCATCAGCCACCTCCAACTGGGTCTGTCGACTTCAGGCTCCCAGCCAGCTCCCAGTCGCAACAGGGGCCGTTAGTCACCGGCCGGACGGCTTTGGACCCGCGTCAGTCGGGTTCAGAGGCAACCGCTTCTGGTTGACCCGCGCCCAAGCCGTTCCGGCCGCACCACTGTCAGATACGCCCTTAATTTGTTACTATTTATCGAATTGAGGTGGTAAATGACAGCAGCACGGAGGATATCGCGATCAGTCGCGCCGGTCGTAGAGCAACTTGAGCTTGACGGCGACTTACTGGTGCCGCTCGACCGGCTAGCTGCCATCATGCGCCAGGTCGGGCTTGAAGCCGACCAAACGGCCGCGCGCCACCTTGCCTACGAACTCCAACGTGAAGGCTGGCTGGGGCCACTGCGAACCCGACACGTCTGGGAATTCCTCCCGGGCGCCCGCGGCGGCGCCTACGGCTCTGGCGACCGCTTCATTGAGCTTCGTGCCCAGCTTGCCGTGAACCCATCCTGGCCTGGCGTACTCGCAATGGACTCAGCTGCATCCATACTCGGACTGGCGCAGCGGATCCCCGAACAGGAGGTGGTCGCCCTGCCTGTCGACACCTCGTTTCCGAAGGCACTCACCGGCGACTGGCGCTATGTCCGGATCGAGCTGTCCAAGCCAGGACTGACGACGATCAACGGATTGCCGTCCTGGAACATCGAGGGTCTGCTCGTCGGGATTGCGGCACGGCCCTCGGCCTACAAAGATGTCGCCGGCCTTGGGCAATGGCTGACGGAGTCGGTCATAGACGTGGACAAAGACACCGTCATCAGCCTGCTGAAGCCGATGCACCGCACAACAGCACAACGCGCTGCCTACCTCCTCGGAGCAGCCGGCAACGACTACTTGCGAGCCGCGATCCTCGCGACCTATCCGGCGAGGGGCACAGCGTGGCTCGGCCCTCGCATCGCCGGTCAGGGTGTCTTTGACGCCCTGACGCAAGTCAATGACACCCTGCTACACCCGTATCTCAACGTGGGTGGCGGCTCATGACCCGCATCACCGACGGCCACCTTGCGCGCCACTATCAAGGAGTAAAGGGCGGACGCGACGCTGCTCTGCTGGACATCGCGCAGGACCACGCCTTGCGCCTGATCCACAATGCCGGGCTATTCGACAGCGGCCTGGTGTTCAAAGGCGGCACGGCACTGCGGAAGTTCAGGGCGGGCAACGCCGGCCGCTTTTCGACCGACCTCGACTTCGCCGCGCCCGACGAGGACCTGGCGCTTGCCACCCTGCGGGCTCTCGACGGCGTTGAGATCGACGGATTCGCCTTCGCAATCGAAAATCTCGGCGACGACGGCCGGCGTGGAGACCTGAAGGTCGACACACCGTTCGGCCGCCCGCAACTGGGCGCCAAGGTGGAGTTGGCACGCCATGCACTGAGTTTGGAGCCCGAGACGCTTGATCCCGTGCACCTGCCGATCCACGATCGGTATGACTTCACCCTGCCTCCGACCCCTGTCGTACGGGCCGAGGAAGCCGTCTCCGAGAAACTCGCGCGATACCGTCGCGTTTCCCTGGCCCGCGATCTCTACGACCTGCAATGGTTTGCGACCTCGCGGGTGATCGACGAGGCGCTCACCCGGCGGCTGTGGGTTCTCAAGGCCTACCGCGACGTCGTCGTCGACGGACGTGGCAACAAACCTGTCGATCCCGACGAGGTGCTAAGACCACGCGACCCAAGCGAATTCCAGCGTGAGGATATCGGCTACCTCACCAAACCTGTGCGTCTCAAAGAGTGGATCGCCGTTGTGCGTCAACGCTACGGCTTTATCTCTCGCCTGGACGCAGACGAACGACACTGGGCTCAATGCAACGAGCGAGACCTCTACCAGGTCCAAACAGCGCTGGCGTCGCTGAGGGCCGCGCACCTCAAACCCTAGGTTTGGGTGTGCCGGACGCGGAACAGACTCACCTCGCTCTTGATGCCCTTGAGGTGGCGTCCGCCGGCGAACGACCACTGGAAGGCGTCGGATTCGGTCAGCGCCACCCGCACCGGCTCCGCCACCAGCACCGTGCCCGGCCGGGCGACCCCGGTGATCCGGCTGGCGGTGTTCACCGGGCTGCCGAACCAGTCCCCGACCCGGCTCACCGCCTCGCCGGAGGCGATACCGGCACGGAGCCGAGGCAGGCTGTCGTCGGCCTGGGCCGCCTCAACGAGCCGCAGCACCGCGTCGACCAGCGGCGCAGGCTCCGGGCACACGAACATCACCGCGTCGCCGATAGTCTTGATGAATCGCACCGGCGGAACGGCGATCTCGCGTCCCAGCACCGTCAAGCGCTCGGCGAGCTGAACCAGCTCCTCGGGCGGCACCATCTCCCCGAGCCGGGTGAAGCCGACCAGGTCGGCGAACGCGACGGTGATCTGCCGCGCCCCCGGCAGCGGTGCGCCCGCCAAGCGCTCGCTGGCGGTGACGGCGTCGATGTCGAGCTGATGACGCAGCTGCATCATCAGCATGTCCTGGACGAACGGGCCCAACATCGGCGCCAGCCCGGCCACCAGGTCCCGCGACCGCTGAGCGATCTGCAGCTCGGTGACACCCGGTTCGCCGATCGCCGACAACACCGTGAAGCGCATGAATTCCGCGGTGTGCGCCAACCCGTCGGCCAACAGGCGAGCGGTCTGCAAGGCCTGCTCGGCATCGATGCCGGCGTCTATGAAGCGGCGCGCATGCATGGCGATGCTGGCGTCGGCACGCATCTGCGCCGGGGCGTCCGGATCCTCCATCCAGGGCAGCCCGACCGCCCGCAGCAGGCGCTGCAACTGATCGAGGTCGACTCCGGTGGACTCGCTGATCTCGCGAGCCGAGACGTAGGTGCCGTCGTCGCCGACCAGCCGTCGCGACGCCAACAGCATCGGTGAGACGTTCCCGCGGATCTCCTCGGCGGTGACGCCCTGCCCCAGCAGCCATTCGATCAGTTCGGCGCGCTCAGCACGCGCGGAGCCGTCCAGCCCGTCCAGCAAGTCCTCGATTTCGGGGTCAGCCACGCCGCAAACGTATCTCGCGGCAGACTGACGGAGTGGCTGAAGTCTTCGATGCGCTGACCCCCGCTCAACTCCGTGCCCGCAACACCATCAAGTGGAATCACTTCGGTCCCGACGTGCTGCCGCTGTGGATCGCCGAGATGGACTTCCCCACCGCGCCCGCGGTGCTCGACGGGGTGCGCGCCTGCGTGGCCAACGAGGAGTTCGGCTATCCGGCGCTGAGCTCGGATGCGTTGCCGGTGGCGCTGACGCAGTGGTGCCTGCACCGCTACGGCTGGTCCATCCAGCCGGAGTGGGTGCGGGTGGTGCCCGACGTCCTCAAGGGCATGGAGGTGGTGATCGAGTTCCTCACCCGCCCGGAGAGCCCGGTGGTGTTGCCGGTGCCGGCCTACATGCCGTTCTTCGACCTGCTGACCGTCACCGGCCGCCAGCGCGTGGAAATCCCTATGACACAGCAGGATTCGGGCTGCTACCTGATGGACCTGGACGCCCTGGACGCCGCGTTCGCCGCCGGGGCGGGGTCGCTGATTCTGTGCAATCCGAACAACCCGCTGGGCACCGCCTTCACGGCCGAGGAGCTCAGCGCGATCGTGGACATCGCCGCGCGCCATGGCGCCCGGGTGATCGCCGACGAGATCCACGCCCCGCTGGTCTACGACCGGCCCCATGTAGCGGCCGCCGCGGTGTCGCCCGCCGCCGCCGACACCGTCATCACGCTGATGTCGGCCTCCAAGGGCTGGAATTTGCCCGGGCTGATGTGCGCCCAGGTGATCCTGACCAATCCGCGCGACGTCGAGGCGTGGCGCAGGATCAACATGCTGCACACGATGGGCGCCGCCACCGTCGGCATCAGCGCCAACCTCGCCGCCTACCGCCACGGCGGACCGTGGCTGGACGCCCTGCTGCCCTACCTGCGGGCCAACCGCGACCACCTCAGCCAAGCGCTGCCGGCAGCGGTGCCGGGCCTGCGGATCAGCCACCCCGAGGCCACCTACCTGGCCTGGGTCGATTTCCGGGAGCTGGGACTGCCCGCCGAACCGGCCGAGATCCTGCTGGCCGACGCGCGGGTGGCACTGAGCCCGGGTATCCCGTTCGGCGGCGGCCGGGGCTTCGCGCGGCTGAACTTCGCCACCACCCGGGCCATCCTGGACCGGGCGATCGAGGCGATGGCCGGTGCGCTGACCTGACGCATTACCGTGGCGGGCATGTCCTGCGTGTTCTGCGCCGTGGTCGCCGGTGATGCGCCGGCGGTGCGGGTTTTCGAAGACGACGACTACCTGGCGTTTCTCGACATCCGGCCGTTCACCCGCGGCCACACCCTGGTGATCCCCAAGCAGCACTTCGTGGACCTCACCGACACCCCGGCGGCCACCCTGGCCGGCATGCTCACCGTGGGGCAGCGGATCGCCCAGGCCGCGCGCAGCTCGGGGCTGCACGCCGACGGCAACAACCTGGTGATCAACGACGGCCGGGCAGCCTTTCAGAGCGTGTTCCATATCCACCTGCACGTGGTCCCGCGCCGTGACGGCGACCGGCTGTCCTTCGCGAAAGGCCTGCTGGTGCGCCGCGATCCGGACCGCGAGGGCACCGGGGCGATCCTGCGGTCGGCGCTGGCGAGCAGCGGCAGCTAGCGGGCAGACTCGAGGGTATGGCTCATCTATCCCTGATCGACAAGGTGGGCGTCCGAGCGCTCGGCCTGCACAGCCTGATCTACCAACAGACCAACGGCTGGATCGGCCACAAGGTCCCGGGCCTGCCTCCCAACCTGTTGCTGCACACCGTGGGCGCGAAGACCGGCCAGCCGCGCACCTCGGCGCTGAGCTACGCCCGCGACGGCGACACATACCTGATCGTCGCGTCGATGGGCGGCGCGCCGCGCTCCCCCGGCTGGTACCACAACCTCAAGGCCAATCCCGAGGTGGAAATCAACGTCGGGCCGAAGCGCCTGCGGACCATCGCGCAACCGGTGCTGCCCGACGACCCGGACTACACCCGGCTGTGGCGAATCGTCAACGCCAACAATGCCAATCGCTACGAGGCCTACCAGCGCCGCACGACCCGGCCGATCCCGGTGGTGAGGCTCACGCCGGTGCCCGCTACTTAATAGGCGTTATTTCCGAGAGTAGTCCGTTGTTCTGCTTTGCTCAGGTATCACTCAGCTAGTACTTTGGGGCGATGAGTCGTCAGGGCGGGCCGGGTAAGTCGCAGTCAGCACGCCGGCGCCTGGCGGGAGCCGGAGCGGCGGTCGGCACTTTCCTGGCCGTCGGGCTGACGCCCGCGACCCCGTCGGCACACGCCGACGGGATGGACTTCGACTGGCTGGTCGACATGTTCACGCCGGTCGCCGGAGTCGCCGCCGACACCACTCCCCTCGACTCCGCGGCATGGTTTGACCAGCTCTTCTACGACCCGTTCCACACCTCCATCGAGAACTGGATCAACAGTGACTTCGGGTCGATGGTCAACGGCTGGATCAACACCGCCTCCGGGCAGTTCCTGATCGGCGACGGCACGGACGGAACGGCGGAAAACCCCAACGGCGGCGCCGGCGGCCTGTGGTTCGGCGACGGCGGTGACGGCTTCGACCAGAGCGCCGCCGGGGTGGCCGGCGGCAACGGCGGGGCGGCCGGCATGTTCGGCGACGGCGGGGCCGGCGGTGACGGCGGGGCCGGCGCGGCGGGCGGCATCGGCGGGGCCGGTGGGTCGTTCATGGGCAACGGCGGTGTCGGCGGCACGGGCGGAGTCGGTGTCGACGGCGCGGCCGCCGGTACCGGGGGCGCCGGCGGCGATGCCATCGCCTGGCTGTTCGGCAACGGCGGCGCCGGCGGCATGGGCGGAACGGGGTCCGTGGGCGCGGGCGCGACCGGAGCAACGGGCTTCACCGGGGGCAACGGATCGCTGGGCGGTGCCGGCGGTGTGGGCGGGTCCAGCCTCTCGGCGCAGTACGGCGACGGCGGCCGCGGTGGTGCGGGCGGTAGCGGAGGCACCGGCGGAGCGGGCGGAGCCGGAACCGCTGGGATCGACGCGACCATCGCCGGTGGGGCCGGCGGTAACGGCGGCGACGGCATGCAGGGCGGCAACGGCGGGGCCGGCGGCAATGGCGGGGCCGGCGGCGCCTCGGCCAACGGGGTCGCGGGTCTGCAGGGTGCCGGCGGCAACGGCGGCAACGGTGGGTCAGGCGGCGCGGCCGGCGACGGCGGGGCCGGCGGCAACGGCGATGCGAGCAACCCCAACGGGGGGCGCGGCGGCAATGGCGGCGCCTTCGGCGCCGGAGGATTCGGCGGCGACGGCGGGGCGGGCTCCGTCCACGGCGCCAGCGGGGCGACCGGGACCCCCTCGGACTACGCGGGGAACGGCGGCGCGGGCGGCAACGGCTACGACGCGGCTTCCGACCCCAACGCGGCCCCGGGCACCAGCGGCGGCAACGGCGGCGCCGGCGGTACCGGCAGCCTGCACGGCAACGGCGGGGCCGGTGGCGTCGGCGGCAACGGCTCCAACGGCGTCAACGGTGGGCCCGGCAGCATCGGCGGGGCCGGTGGCAGCGGTGGCAACGGCGGCGCCGGCGGCGCCTCGCTCGGCGACGGCCACGGCGGAGCGGGCGGAGCCGGCGGCAATGCCGGCAACGGCGGCACCGGCGGCAACGGATCGGCGGGGACCAACGCCACCACCGCCGGCGCGGCCGGTGGCAACGGCGGCAACGGCATGCAGGGCGGCAAAGGCGGGGTTGGCGGCAACGGCGGCGCCGGCGGCACCTCGGCTGAAGGAACCGCGGGCCAACAGGGCGCCGGCGGGAATGGCGGCAACGGCGGGACCGGCGGCACCCCCGGTGACGGCGGCAAGGGCGCCAACGGCAATGCCAGCAACCCCAACGGTGGCCGCGGCGGCAACGGCGGCCAAGCGGGTGCCGGGGGCCTCGGCGGTGCCGGCGGGACTGGCTCGGTCAACGGTGCCACCGGCGCGACCGGATCGGCATCGACCGCGCACGCCGGGAACGGCGGCGCCGGCGGCAATGGCTTCAACGCCGTCACCCCGGGCGCCAGCGGCGGCAACGGCGGCGCCGGCGGAACCGGCAGCCTGCACGGCGACGGCGGCGCGGGCGGAAATGGCGGCAACGGCGCCACCGGTGCCAATGGCAACCCGGTTCTTAATAACGGCAACGCCGGAGACGGCGGCAACGGCGGCAAGGGCGGAGCCGGCGGCAACTCGCTCGGCGACGGCAACGGCGGCAAGGGCGGAGCGGGTGGCAACGCCGGCAACGGCGGCCGCGGCGTGGACCAGAGCCAACTGCCCCCCAGCGCCACCCTGCCCGGCAGCGGCGGCGACGGCGGCAAGGGCGGTGTCGGCGGGGCCGGCGGCAGCAGCGCCTACGCACATGGAACCGGCACCGGCAATGGCGGCGCCGGCGGCGCGGGCGGAGCCGGCGGCAACGGCGGCGGCAACGGCATCGCCACCCTGGACATCGCCAACAGCGTCCCCTACGGCAGCGGCGGCGACGGCGGGGCCGGCGGCGTCGGCGGCAACGGCGGGCTCGGCGACACCGGAGCACTCGGCGGCGGCACCGGCTTCAACGGTGGAAGCGGCGGGGCCGGCGGCACCGGTGGTGCGGGCGGCTCGGCCTACACCGGCAGCGTCGCGCTGCACGAGCACGGCACGTTCGGCACCAACGGCAACGGTGGCGCCGGGGGTGGCGGCGGTACCGGTGGTGGCGGCGGCATCGGCGGGGCCGGTGACGACAGCGCGGGCGGCACCGGTGGCAACGGCGGCAACGGCGGGGCGGCCGGTAACGGCGGGGCGCCCGGCTCCGGGTTCAACGCCCAACCCGGTATCAACAAGGCTCCGGTCGGCATCGGCGGGGACGGCGGGAAGGGCGGCGCCGCCGGTTCCGGCGGGTCCGGCGGCAAGGGCGACACCGGCTTCAACGGCGGCACCGGCGGAAACGGCGGCATCGGCGGCGCGGGCGCCAATGGCGGAAGCGCCACCGGCACCTACTACGCGCAGGGCTCCAGCGGTGGTGACGGCGGAAACGGCGGCGCCGGCGGGAACGCCGGAGCGGGCGGCACCGGAGGTTTGGGCGCCCACGCGGGCAGCGGCGGCAACGCCGGCGCGGGCGGCCACGGCGGCAACGGTGGTGACGGCGGAGACGCCACGCTGGCCGGGACGAACGTGCACGGCGGGGCGGCCGGTGACGGCGGCGACGGCGGAGCTGCGGGTGCGGTGGCCGCCGGCGGGCTCGGAGCCAACGGCGGCAGCGGTGGCGACGGCGGCGACGGCGGTAGCGGCGGGACCATCGGCAGCCACGGCGCCAACGGTGCCGGCGGGGCCGGCGGGGCCGGTTCGGGCTCCGGGCACGCCGGCGCGACCGGCGGACCCGACGGCCCGGTCAACGTCACCGTCCCGCTGTACCTGCAGAGCGGCGGCATCAGCCCGATCGTCTACATCTCGATCAACGGCGGGCCGCCGGTACCGGTCCAGATCGACACCGGCTCCACCGGTCTGACGATTCTCAACAGCGCCGTCGGCAACCCCGGTGGCCTCGGCGATGTGCTGCTGTCCGGCAACTCCAGCTACGCGGGCCTGGGCAACAACAGCTACGGCTTCCAGACCTACAGCACCACGGTGGGTTTCTGCGACAAGGTTGCCTGCTCAGGCGACATCGTCACCGACCCGACCGCCGTCAACGTAGTCACCTCGTCGTCGAACGCCCTGATGACGCAGTACTTCAACCAGTACGGCATCGTCGGGGTGTTGGGCATTGGGCCCAACAACGGCCACGCCGGCACCTCGACGATCATCTCGGCGCTGCCCGGCGCGCTCAACCAGGGCGTGCTCATCGACGAGCAGACCGGTCAGCTGACCTTCGGGCCGAACCCGCTGACCCCCGAGATCTCGGTGCCCGGGTCGCCGTTCGTCGACACGATGGTGTCGATCAACGGTGGCGCCCCGGTGGCGGTGTCCACGTCGCTGGACTCCGGCGGCATGTACGGCAGCATTCCGCAGTCGCTGTTCCCGCAGCTCGGGGTCGGTTCGCAGGTGCCGGCCGGCACGGTGATCTCGGTGTACAACGCCGACGGCAGCACCTTGCTGTACTCCTACACCACCACCAACAACGGTCCGTATGTGACGTCGGGCGGGGCGGCCAACAGCGGCTATTACCCGTTCTCGGTGAACCCGGTCTACATCGACTACCGGCCCAGCGGTTTCGGGGCCACCATCATCAACCGCTGAGCCGTCGCGAGGTAGCACGTGTGCTACCATGGGGCATGGAAACGGTTGGTCTACGCGAACTGCGCCAGAACGCCTCCGATCTGGTTCGCCGCGTCGAGGACGGTGAGGAAATCACCATCACCGTGGCCGGTCGGCCAAGCGCCCGGCTCGTGCCCGCCGCACCACGGGCGTGGCGGCGGTGGACCGATATCGCCGAACTGTTCAACGGCCCGGAAGATCCGGCATGGAGCGACGATCGTGAGACGATTGAGCACGCGATAGCCGATCCGTGGAACGCGCGTTGATCGCCATTTTGGACACCAGCGTCGTCATCGCCACCGGCGTCGCGCCCCTGCAAGGCGAATTGGCCGTCAGCACAATCACTCTGGCCGAGTTACATTTCGGGGTTCTGGTCGCGAAACTCCCGGAGGTCCGCGCCGAGCGGCTGCGTCGCCTGTCGGTCTTGCAACGCAGCTTCGACGCACTGCCGCTCACCGGGAGTGTGGCCGCCAGCTACGGTCAAATCGCCGCGGCGGTCACCGCGGCCGGCCGTCAACCGCGGGCCCGCTCAATGGACCTGCTCATCGCGGCAACCGCACACGCTCACTCAGCCAGGCTCTACACCCGCAACCCAGCGGATTTCGCCGGCTTGGACAATCTGCTCGAAGTAGTCGCGGTTTAACCGAGCGCGGTGGTTGCGGCGATCAGCCGACAGACGGACTGCTACAGCAGCTCCTTGGCCAGCAGTTCGCAAGTGCGTTCCCGGCCCGGCGCGGTGGCCGGATCGGTGCCGCGGTACGCCGAGGCGACCGGGTTGATCATCACCTCGTCGACCGCGAAGTGCTCCGCCAGCGCGCTGAGCTGCTCGGCCGCCTCGGCCGGAGTGCCGACGACCGCGCGCCGCAGCCCACTGTCGATGATGCGTTGTTCGGAGTCGGAGACCGCTGCCGCCTGCGCATCCTCGACCAGATCGACGGCGCCCAACGGTCGACCGGTCCGCAACCGGGCCATCATCTGCAGGTTGGGCAGCATCAACGCCGTTGCCTCGTCGCGGGTTTCGGCAACGGATGCGTTGACGGTCAGAAACGTCGTCGGCTCCGCACACACGTCGCTCGGCGTGAAGTTCTCCCGGTAGTAGGCCAGCGCCTCCTCGGTGCCCTGGCCGGAGAAGTGGTGGGCGAACACGTAGGGCAGCCCCTTGGCCGCGGCCAGTCGCGCCGAATACATGCTCGATCCCAGCAGCCACAGCTGCGGCTCGCCGACGGCGGCCGGGGTGGCCTTGAGCAGGTAGTCGCCGTCACGCAACTGGACCTGCACGCCGCGGCTGCTCATCATCGCCCGTACGTGGTCGAGATAGTCGGGGAAGTTCGCGATGTCTTCGTCGCCCCGGCCGGAGCGCAGCATGACGGAAGTGACCGGGTCGGATCCGGGCGCCCGGCCGATGCCCAAGTCGATGCGCCCGGGTGCGGCGGCCTCCAACAGCGCGAACTGTTCGGCGACGGCCAGCGGGGCGTGATTGGGCAGCATCACGCCGCCCGAACCGAGCCGCACCCGCGACGTCTGCGCGGCAAGGTATGCGAGCAGTACCGGCGGGCTGGTGGCCCCCACCGAGGGCATGTTGTGGTGCTCGGCCACCCAATATCTGGTGAATCCGAGGCGGTCAGCGGTTTGTGCCAGCCGCACCGTCGCGGCCAGCGCATCGGCGGTGGACTGGTCGGTACGGACCGGGACGAGATCAAGAACGGAAAGACGCACGTTGGCTACAACGCGCGACACTCGGTATGGCTTCCCACTTCCCTCCCACTCGGCGACGCGCCCCGGTGATGAGTAATTACGGTATAATTACTGCGCGTGTTGGCGTTCGAGTTCGATCCAGCCAAGAGCGCTGCAAACCTGACCAAGCACGGCATCGACTTCGATGTTGCACAGTCCATTTGGTCCGACCCCCGCCGCATCGAAGTGCCGGCACGCACGACGGATGAGCCGAGGTGGATGGCGATCGGGCAGATAGACGGCCGATGCTGGTCCGCGGTATTGACCTACCCGAGATGACCACGTGCGGATCATCTCCGTACGCCGCTCGCGCGAAGGAGAGGCAGCGATCTATGAAAGCTGACGAGTTCGACGAACGATTCGACAACGGCCAGGACATGGCCGCCGCTCTCGACACCGCACGGGCACGCCGCCCGGGCGAGCAGCACCGCCGAGTCAACGTCGACTTCCCGGTCTGGATGATCGCCGAACTCGACCGCGAAGCAACCCGACTCGGAGTCACCCGCCAGTCGCTCATCAAAGTCTGGATCGCGGAGAAACTTGACCACGGCGGTCACACCGCGGCCTGACCGTCGAGCGCCCGGTCAGCCCCTCAATCCCGCCAGCCGAGCCGCGTCGCCAAAGATGTCGTCCAGCATGGCCGGGGTCAGCCGTCCGGTGAACATGTTCTGTTGGCTGGGGTGATAGCAGCCCAGCAGCCGCAGCGCCGGGCCGAGTTCGGCGACCGCTCCGTGGCCGAACTTCGGTTTGGGCTTGGGCACTTGGCCGGCGGCAATCCGCAGCGCGATCTGCCAGGCGAAGCCGCCCAGCGCCACCATCACCCGCACGTGGGGAGCGATCAGTTGCCATTCGGCGTCGATCCACGGCGCGCAGGTGTTGCGCTCGACCGTCGTCGGAGCGTTGTCGGGTGGGGCGCAGCGCACCGGGGCGATGATCCGGATGTCGTTGGCGTGCAGCCCATCCGCGGCGTCGACGCTGGTGGGCTGGTTGACCAGGCCGGCCCGGTACAGCGCGGCGTACAACTGGTCGCCCGACCGGTCGCCGGTGAACATCCGGCCGGTGCGGTTGGCGCCATTGGCAGCCGGGGCCAGTCCGACGATCACGATCTTGGGCTTCGGCGAGCCCCAGCCGGGCACCGGCCGCCCCCAGTAGGGCTGGTCGGCGAAGGACTTTCGCTTGGTGACCGCGACCTGTTCGCGCCAGGTCACCAGTCGCGGGCAGGCCCGGCAGACGCTGATCAGCGCGTCGAGTTCGTCGATCGAGGCGGCTTGGTCGGCCAGCTGCACCACCCGCGCGGCGTCGACGGCCTGCGGCGTTTCCGGGGTTGCCGGGTCACCGGGCCAGCCGGCGCCGGGCGGCACCGGGGAGTCGAACAGCTGACCGGTCCGGGGGTGGTTGAGCATTGGTCTACTGTGCACGCTCTTAGATCCGATGCCCACTCCGGCATGGCGCGGAGGCGCAGGGCCGGCTCAACAGGAACGCGGGTCGGCGCTCTCCGACAAGTTGTCGCGGATCTGCGCATAGGCGTGCGCGAACAGGTCCACGTCGCGCGCACTGAGCAGGTCGAAAAGGTTGCGCCGCAACGTGGCAACGTGCCCGCCCGAAACCGACTCCAGCTTCGCCAGCCCGGAGTCGGTCAACTCGGCGAACCATCCGCGTTTGTCCTCGTCGCACCCGACGCGGCGCAGCCAGCCCGCTCTGGCCAATCGACTCACCGCACCGGTGGTCCCGCTACGGGTCGTGACCGCCGCCTCGGTGAGCTCGCCCATCCGCAACCGGCGTTGCCGCGCCTCGGACAACAGCACCAGAACCTCGAAATCGGCAAAGGTGATCCCGCCGTCGGCGACCAGCTGAACTTCGAGCTCCCGCAACAGCAGCCGGGTGCTGTCCAGGTACCCCCGCCACATCCGCTGTTCGGCTTCACTGAGCCATCGGATCTCTTCCGCCACGACAACCCGTCCCTAATTCCCAGCGGTGGCGACCCCGGAGTACGACAGCGCCCGCCCGTTGCGCTGCTCCCATAGCCGATAGACGTCGACCGCGTCGTCGCGAGAGTCATGCCGCATGGGCAGCCGCCGCTGTTCCCAGGGCTTGGCGAACTCGTCGTAGAAGGTGTTGAACTCGAAGTACTTTCGGTCGTCGACGTAATACGGCTCGTAGGCCTCGCGGGTGGTCAGGAAGACGACCTCGTCCGGCGAGCAGTAGTACAGCGCACCCAGGCACATGGGGCACGGCTGCGCCAGGATGTAGATGGTGGCCCCGGTCAGGCTTTCGGTGCCCAGCGCCGTGCACGCCTGCCGAATGGCGAGGATCTCCGCGTGCGCGGTGGGGTCGTTGGTCTGAGCGACCCGATTCGGGCTCTCGGCCAGAATCGCACCGTCCTTGACGATGACCGTCGCGAACGGACGCCCGCCCTGCTCGACGTTACGGCGGGCAAGCTCAATGGTGTGTTGGGCGAAGTCCATGTCGGCTTCCAGGAAGAGTGTGCGGGCATGCCTGTCAGGCTGCCGCAGCGCCCGCTATAGCGTCCAATACTTGTTTCCGATAAACGCGATAGATGTCGTCAATCGATTTCGCGGGCGATTTCCGCCAGCATCCGGCTGAATGCCTGCGCGGCCGCCGAGTGGTAGGCCGTGGCGCGCACCAGCGCCACCACGGTCCGGGTGGGAAGGCGCGGCACCAGCGGCACCGGATGCAGATCGCGATGCTCGCGGGCGATCGCGTCCGGCAACACGGTGGCCAGCGCGCCACCGCGCACCGAGGCCAGCAGCGCACTGATCGAATTGGCTTCCACCGCGATCCGCGGCGCGACCCCGCGGTCGGTGAAGTAGGCGTCGATCTGCAGCCGGGTGGCGAAGTCGGTGTTGAGCAGGCAGAGCGGCTCGTGGGTCAGCCGGGCAACCGGTAGCGGCGTCGCTCTGGCCGCAAAGGGGTGACCCGGGCCGACCACCAGAGTCAGCGTCTCGGTGAACAGCACGGTGTGCTCGATCCCGTCGGCGTGCGGGCCCGCGAAGGCGATGCCGAGGTCGAGCCGGTCGGCGAGCAGATCAGCCTCGATGCGGTCCTGGGTGTCCTCGCGGACCGAGAGCGTGATGCCGGGATGGGCGGTGTGGAACCGGTGCACCAGCGGCCCGATCAGGTAGGCGGTGAACGTCGGCGTCATCGCCACCCGCAGATGCCCGCGTGACAGGTCCTGTACGTCGTGGACCGCACGTTCGCCGGCGTCGAGATCCCGCAGCGCCAACCGAGCATGCTCCGCATACGCCTCGCCGGCATCGGTCAGCCGTACCGTGCGCCCCGAGCGATCCAGCAGCTCCACGGCCAGCGCGCGCTCGAGCTGCTTGATCTGCTGCGACAGGGTGGGCTGGGAGATGTGCAGCGCCTCGGCCGCGCGGGTGAAATTCCCGTGCTCGGCCACCGCGAGCAGATACCGAATGTGGCGCAGCTCCATCGGCCGACTATAGGTGCCATCGATCGAGATGACGGGCATTACGTCCTAGCCGCTATTGCCGATGGTCGGGCAGCGACTAGGAGGACAGTTGCTCTGCGGTCGCCCGGATCTCACCGATGTAGCGGTCCCGGTCGGCGGCACTCACGTCTCGCCGCAGCGGCCCCAGCTGCAATTCGTAAGTCGCTACGCCCTTTTCAAACACCGGGGCAGCCAGATAGCTGACCGACAGCGGCTGCGTACCGGCAAGTTGCGTTGCGGTATAGGGGTTTCCGTTGACGCCGGTCAGCAGCTCGAAGACCCGTTGGCGCAGCGCGGTGCGGCGTGGATGCTCGGCCAGCAGCTCGACCACCTCGGCAAGCACATCGAGCGCCTCCAGTCCCAGGCCGCCAAGGCCGAACACCACCACGCCGTTGCGGCGCACCTGGTCCAAGGCGTCGTCCAGCACGTCGCGACCGACGTCTTGCGCCGATGCCAGCCACTCCTGCTGGGCCTGCGCATCGCGGTGTGCGACCACGCTGACGCCCACAGGTGCGATCAGTGGCAACCGCACCCCCACACCCACGCCGGCCGGGATGCGCCCGCGGCCGCGAACCAGGGTCAAGAAGCTCAACTCGGTCGGCCCCACCAGCGCCAGTCCGGCCCCGCAGCCGGCCCGCTCGGCCATCTGCTCGATCAGGTGTGCGCCCTGCGTCGACAGCGGCCACAACCGCCGCACCGTCTCGGCGACCCCGATCAGCCCGGACCCCAGGGTGTAGCTGCGATCGGCCCGCCGCGACGCCCATCCCGCCTGCTCCAATGCCAGCAAGATCGACGTCACGGTGGCACGGTTCAACTCCAGCCGCGCCGCGATCTGGGCGACTGAACTGGGCTGTGTCTGCGCGGCCAACAACCCCACGATGGCGACCACCCGATCCGTGGGCGGCGAGCCCGGCCGCTTCTCATCGTCTCGCTCGGCGGGCCCGTCCATCGCCCTCCTCGTGTCTGGCATGCAGAAGATCACCGATCGTACGGGCCTCGGCGCCGACCCTTGTGCACACGTCCACCCAGCGGTAGCGTCCCGTCACATCGTACTTTCAGTTGTCATTCATGTGACAAATAGTTGTCACATCTGACCGCAGAGGAGCCCCATGGCCACCCGATGTACGGAAAGCTCCCGCCGCGCGCTGTGTACCGCCGGACTGGCGGCGGCCGTGGTGGCCGGCACGGCGGCGATCACGATCCAGCCGGCCCCCCTGACGCGCTCCACCCCGGTGGCGTTGACCTCGGTTTCGGCCGCCGTGCAGCAAGCGATCGACGATCTGCTGGCCGTGATGCAGCAGGCCGCGGCCGACGACGCCGCGCTGCCGTTCGCCACACCCGACGGCGTCGCCATGCTGATGACGGGTCTGCAGAACACGAACTACGAGTTGCTCATGGCCGGGATCTCTCGCGTCACCGAGCTGTTCGACGGCTGGTTCTTTCAGTCACCCGAAGTGCTGGCCGGTGACGCCGCCGATCCGCGCCAGTACTTCCAGTTCTTCACTCCCGACATCTACTACCACGCGACCGCTGGCCTGGCCCCGGGCGCAACCTACGAGCTGACCGGCCACCTCGGCGGCGGCACCGAAGCATTCGCCATCGCCACCGAACAGATCACCGGCTCGCAGGCCGTCAGCAAGGAGAGCCTGGAACTCGGCACGAACTTGGTGGTCAATCCCGACGGCACCTTCACCGTCTACATCGGCCCCAACGCGCCCAGTGGCGCGGTCAACTTCATCGACGACGACAGCGCCACCATCCAGGGAGCCGCCTCCCTGCTGGTCCGCGACGTGCTGGGCAATTGGGCCAAAGGCCCCAGCGACATCAGCATCCACTGCATCGCCGATTGCCCGCCGTTCTTCGCCATCCCCGAAGGCGGGTTCTTTCCCAGCGACGACACGACGACTCCGCCGAAGATCACTTCGATCGACGACGCGCTGACCACCCTGTTCAGTGCCTTCGCCAAGATCGCCGGGCCGTTCAACACCCAGAACATGGGGCTGGCCCAGATCGCCGGAATCCAGGAGCCCGCCAACACCATGAGCCCGCTGGCCACCGAGACCAGCCTGTTCGCGACGGGGCTGCCCAGTGCGGACGTCTCGGCGGGGAACTTCGATCTGGCCCCCGGTGAGGCGCTGATCGTGAAAGTCCCCGATGTGGCGGCCGCCTACAGCGGCATCGAGCTGATGAACGTCTACGGCGCGGCGCTGCCGTTCACCCTGGCGCAGACCACCCTCAACAACACCACCGCCTACCAGGCCGCCGACGGCTACACCTACTACGTGGTGAGCGCCACCAACCCCGGTGTGGCGAACTGGCTGGACACCGGCGGCGTCGCCAACGGCGAGATCTTCGCCCGCTTCGAAAACCTCACCGCCGGAACCGATCCCACCGGCCTGGAGGTGACGACTCAGGTGGTTCCGGTGTCCGATATCGCCGACTACCTGCCCGGCGACACCCCGACCGTCAGCGCAGCCGAATATGCCGCCGACATGACCCAGCGAGTGCTGTCCTACGACTACGCCCTGGACGTGTCGCGAATGCACGCCCAACCGGCCTGGTTGATCCAGGAAATGCTGTTCTCCGGACTCAAGGGCCTGATCGGCAGCGACAACTACGCGGCGGTGTTCGGTGAGGAACCCGTCACGCCGTTGGCCCTGCGCTTCACCGATGCCCTGAGCCCGGACTGGGCCGCCGTCTGGCACGGGTTCACCAGCGACCCCCTCGGCAGCCTGGCCGCGGTGGCCAACAATCTGCCGCTGCTGTGGAGCGATATCAGCCTGCCGTTCCAGCTGGCGGGGGCGCAATCGCTGCTGTCGCTGCTTTTACCGGGAGGCTCGCTGCTCGACGACGCCCTGTTCGACCCGAACGGTGGGATCGTCGCCGGGTTGCTCAATGCTCGCGACGACTTCGCCACGACGATCCTGACGGCCAACGACGCCTGGCCCACGGAAGTGGGCGAGCAGGCTGCCCAGCAGTGGGCGAACATGTCCGACTTGGTCGATCAGACTGCGCCGATGGACCTGGGCTCATGGTTCTCGTCGCTGTTCGACGCCGGCTGAGTCGATCCGTCGCGGCGCGGCCGGACCCCGCAGCTCCGTAGGATCACCTGCGTGAACGCCGACGCGCTGACCCAACTGATCGCCGATCTCCCCGAGGGCATGGTGGTCACCGACCCGACGATCACCGCGGGCTACCGGCAGGACAATGCGCTGGACCCGTTGGCGGGCCAGCCCCTGGCGGTGGTGCGGCCGCTGCGCACCGAAGAAGTACAGACGGTCATGCGGTGGGCCAGCGCGCATCGGGTGCCGGTGGTGACCCGCGGTGCCGGCACGGGCCTGTCCGGCGGCGCCACCGCGATCGACGGCGGAATCGTGTTGTGCACCGAGAAGATGCGCGAGATCAGCGTCGACCCCGTCACCCGCACCGCGGTGTGCCAGCCGGGCCTGTTCAACGCCGAGGTGAAGAAGGCCGTCGCCGCCTACGGACTGTGGTACCCGCCGGACCCGTCGTCGTTCGAGATCTGCAGCATAGGCGGCAACATCGCCACCAACGCCGGCGGCCTGTGCTGCGTCAAGTACGGCGTGACCACCGACTACGTGCTGGGCCTGCAGGTGGTGCTGGCCGACGGCACCGCGGTGCGCCTGGGCGGGCCACGGCTCAAGGACGTCGCCGGGCTCTCGTTGACCAAGTTGTTCGTCGGCAGCGAGGGCACCCTCGGGGTGGTCACCGAGGTGACCCTGCGGCTGTTGCCGGCTCAGCCGAAATCGGCTGTGGTGGTGGCTACTTTCGACTCGGTGGCCGCCGCGGCGGAGGCGGTGCTCGACGTGTCCGGGCGGCTGCGCCCGTCGATGCTGGAGTTCATGGACTCAGCGGCGATCAACGCCGTCGAAGATCAACTGCGCATGGGCCTGGACCGCGAGGCCGCGGCCATGCTGGTGGCGGCCTCCGACGAGCGCGGCCACGCGGGCGCCGAGGATGTCGAGCTGATGGCCCGGGTGTTCACCGAGCACCACGCCAAGGAGGTGTTCTCCACCGACGACCCGGTCGAGGCCGAAGGATTCGTGGCGGCCCGGCGGTTCTGCATCCCGGCGGTCGAGGCCAAGGGCCCGCTACTGCTGGAGGACGTTGGGGTGCCGGTGCCACGGCTGGCGGAGCTGATCACCGGTATCGAGAAGATCGCCGCCGAGCGCCGACTGCTGATCTCGGTGATCGCGCACGCCGGCGACGGCAACACCCACCCGCTGATCGTGCACGACCCGAATGATCCCGACCATGTGCAACGCGCCGAGCTCGCCTACGGCGAGATCATGGACCTGGCCCTGGCGCTGGGCGGCACCATCACCGGCGAGCACGGCGTGGGGCGGTTGAAGCGCCCCTGGCTGGCCGAGCAGCTGGGGCCCGACGTGATGGCACTGAACCAACGGGTCAAGGCCGCGCTCGACCCGCTGAACATCCTCAACCCGGGTTCGGGGATCTAGTCGCTTCCTGCGCGAGCGTGCGTATTTCCGGAAATTCGCTCGGTGTGTCGACCGGGGACACGCACGCTCGCGAAGAGGGCGACCGACCATTATGGTCGAATTTCCACGGCGGCAAGGAAATTGGCGGTCAAGTGTTCGCAGATGCTGTCGACATCGGGCAGCATGAAGTCGAGCGCGTCGGGGAACGCCGGACGCATCAGCATGTGGATGAGCATGGGTCCGAGAAGTTGCTGGATCAGCACCAGCAGCGGCTGATCCTTGATGCGTCCTGCGCGGACCTCTGCCTCGAACCAGGCTCCGAGCGTGCCCAACATGCGTGGAGCCGTGTAGCGGGTCAGTGACTGCACCGTGGCACTTTCCGGCCGCGAGTACACCTCCGCCAGCATCGCGGGAGCGACACGGGGTTCACGGCTCAGCGCGACCGCTATGGTGCGGTAAATGCCGTGCACTGTGGTACGGAGGTCATCCGGTACGGCGGCAAGATAATCTTCGATGTCGCGGATGGGACTGTACTGGTCGAACACTGCGCGTAGCAGTTCGTCGCGTCCGCCGAAAACGGCGTGCAAACTGAACACCGAGCAGTCGGCGCGCTCGGCAATGCTGTCCAGAGTGGTTGCCGCCAAGCCGTTCTCGCTGATCAACTCGGCGGCCGCGGTAAGTGCTCGCACCCGTACCGGGGGCCGGCCGCCGGGGTCGATGCCGGCGGCACGGACCGCGGCATCGAGAACCCTGCGGGATCCGCCCAACCTGCGAAGTAGCGTGCTGCGGGACATCTGGGCTTCGGCGGCGATTGCGCTGACCGGAACTTCAGCAATGTCGCGTTTGAGTGTCTCGGCGGCGCGCACCGCGGCCTCGATCAGCTCTGGCGCAACGGTTTCCACGGGCTTGGTGGCGGTGTCAGCTTGGCGACTCACAGCACGACCGCGTCCTCTAGGCGCGATTTCAAGCGTGCGACCCTGCTGAACTGTGCCAGCATGTTCAACGAACCCAGCATCGGAAAGCCTCCGATGAACGTCCGGAATGAGGGGTTGCCGCCGTGGACGTCGAGTTCGTGAAGGCAGCCGACGATGTAGAACAGTCCGGCGAAGAAGATGACCGCGGGTATCGCATATGCCAGCGGGGACCGGGCGTCGGCGACCAGTTCGTGCGCGTAGGTGAACTCGTCTTGCGTCAGGGGCTGACGCTTGCGCACTTTGGCCAGCACCGCTTTGTGAGCACCTATTTCTTCGCCGAGTGCCGCCGGAGTCCGATCCTCCAACCGCCTGACGTACACGAGCGCACACCCGGCGAAAACCACTGCCAAAACTGCCGCCAGCACCGTGAGAACACCCCAGAATCCGAAATTCATTGTCCCCCTCCACCGCTGCCGCCCCTGGATGGGCTGACCGTGGACGTGCCCGGATCGTCGTCCTCCCACAGCAATAGCTGCCGTACCGCAGCACGGGAGCCATACGGCTGCAGCATCTGGCTGGCGGGCCGGGGGCGTACCTTCAGCGGCCACCAGAACCAGCGGCCCAGCAGTGCTGCGATCGACGGGGTCATGAACGAGCGCACGATCAGCGTGTCGAACAACAGCCCGAGGGCGATCGTGGTGCCGATCTGGCCCAGCACCCGCAGCTCGGCGAACATAAACGATGCCATCGTCGCGGCGAAGACCAAACCCGCCGAGGTGACTACCGAGCCGGAGCCGGCCATCGCCCGGATGATGCCGGTGTTGATGCCGGCGTGGTATTCCTCCTTGAACCGGGATATCAGCAATAGGTTGTAGTCGGATCCCACGGCCAGCAGCAGAATGACTGCCAGTGCCAACACGATCCAGTACAAGTGGATGCCGAAGATGTACTGCCAGATCAGTACCGAGAGCCCGAACGACGCACCCAAAGACAGGGCGACGGTGCCGACGATGACCAGTGCGGCGATGACGCTGCCGGTGATGAACATCATCACCAGCAGGATCAGGCTCAGCGCGGCGACTCCGGCAATCATCAGGTCATACTTGGCGCCCTCGGCGATGTCCTTATAGGTGGCTGCGGTACCGGCGAGGTAGATCTTGGATCCCGCGAGCGGAGTTCCCTTGACCGCATCCCGCGCGGCATGGCGGATCGCGTCGATATGTGAAATGCCTTCCGGTGTTGCCGGATCGCCCTCATGGGTGATGATCATCCGGGCCGCCTTGCCGTCGGGTGACATGAACATCTTCACCCCCCGTAGGAATTCCGGGTTGGTGAAGACCTCCGGCGGTAGATAGAACGAGTCATCGGTCTTCGCCTCGTCGAACGCTTTGCCCATGGCCGTCGCGTTGTCCAGTCCTTCCGCGGCCTGGTCGTTCAACCCGGAACTGGTCGCGTGGTTCGTCATGCTCAGGTCGCGGTTCTGTTCCTGACTGGCTATCTGGGGCGGGATCAGCGCAAGCAGCTTGGGTTGCAGTGCATCGAGTTTGGCGATGCTCCCGGCGACGTCGTCGAGCTGAGAGGTGAGCACGTCGATTCCGTCGAGCGCGTCGAGCACCGACCGGATGGCCGCGCACGCCGGGATGTCGAAACAGTGCGGTTCCCAGTAGAAGTAGCTGCGCAGCGGGCGGATGAAGTCGTCGAAATTCGCAATTTTATTCCGCAGATCCGTCGCGGTCGCCACCGTCTCCTGGAATGCCTTCGCCTGCTCATCGGTGATGGCGCCGGATTGCTGCTGCAGGAGATATTGCTGGCGCAGGATGTCGATCGAATTGTTGATCACGTCAACCTGTTTGAGCATGTTGGCCGCTTGCGACTCCTGGAAGGGCAGGTTGAGGATCTGCGTCGCGCTGCCGGCGCTGATCTGAAACGGGATCGACGTGTGATCCAGGGGCGTACCCAGCGGACGGGTGATCGATTGGACCTGCGCGACGCCGTCGGTATGGAAGATCGCCTTTGCGACGCGCTCGAGCAGGATCATGTTCGTCGGGTTGCGCATGTCGTGGTCGGCTTCGATCATCAGCAGCTCGGGGTTGAGCCTGGCCTGTGAAAAGTGCCGTTCGGCAGCGGCATAGCCGACGTTGGCCGGGGCGTCGGCCGGCATATAGGGCCGGGTGTCATAGCTGGTTTTGTATCCGGGCAAGGCGAGCAGGCCGATCAGCGCGACCGCGATCGTGGCCACCAGGATGGGTCCGGGCCAGCGCACCAGGGCCGTGCCGATTCGCCGCCAGCCCTGGGTACTCAGCTGCCGCGCAGGCTCGAACAGGCCGAAGTGCCGGCCGACGGCGAGCATGGCGGGCGCCAACGTCAAGGCCGCGACGACAGCGACGAGAACTCCGATACCCGCGGGGACACCGAGCGTCTGAAAATACGGGAGCCGAGCGAACGTCAGGCAGAACACCGCACCGGCAATCGTCAGGCCCGAGCCCAGGATGATGTGTGCGGTGCCGTGATACATCGTGTTGAACGCCGTGACCCGGTCCTGGCCGCCGTAGCGGGCTTCGTGGAAACGGCCGAGTAGGAAGATTGCGTAGTCGGTGCCGGCGGCGATCACCAGCAGTGTCAGAAGATTCGTCGAATACGTCGACAGTTTGATGATGCCGGCGTTGGCCAACACGGCGACGACGCCGCGCGACGCGGTCAGCTCGATCATCACCATGAAGACCACCAGGATCGCTGTGGTGACGCGTCGGTACAACCACAACAGCATCATCAGGATGACGCCGATCGTGATCAGGGTCGTTTTCCACGTGCCCTTGCTGCCGACTTCGAATTGGTCGGTGACCAACGGTGCGGCCCCGGTGACATAGGCCCGTACACCCGGTGGCGGTGGCGTGTCATTGACGATGCTGCGCACCGCGTCGACCGATTCGTTGGCCAGCGATTCGCCTTGGTTTCCTGCGAGATAGACCTGCACCAACGCGGCCTTGCCGTCGTTGCTCTGCGAGCCGGCCGCGGTCAGGGGATCGCCCCAGAAATCCTGAACGTGCTCGACGTGCCGGGTGTCCCGGTTGAGCTTGGCGATCAACCCGTCGTAGTAGTGGTGTGCCGCGGCATCCAAGGGCTGATCGCCCTCCAGCACGATCATCGCCGAACTGTCCGAACTGAACTCCTGGAAAACCGCACCGATGTGTTTGGCGGCCTTCAGCGACGGTGCGTCCTGCGGGCTCAGTGACGCGTTGTTTGCTTCGGCCACCTTCTCCAGTTGCGGTACAAAAACATTCGTCACCATGGCGACGGCGAGCCAGAAGAATACGATCGCCGCGGAGTAGCGCCTCAGCAGGTCCGGGAGCCGACGCCACGAGATCTGCGGGCTCATCCGGACTTGTCCATACAGTAGGTGAAGGCGTGCAAGGTATTGACCGTTCTCTCGTCTTTCACGTCGCCGTCGATCGTGATCCGGCAGCTGATCGAATCGCTGTCGCCTTGGGCCGCAACATTGGCGGCAACAGCCGGTTTCGTCGTCGTCGCGTCGTAGGACCAGGGCAGCACGACAGCGTCGGCGCGTTGCGGCTGCGCATCCACATCCAAATAGGTGATCGTCGCAACCGTCCCCGGCGGGCCATAGACCTCGATGAACACTCGTTTGGGGTTGAACGGCGCAACGTCGTTGGCGAAACCACTAGGGGTAGACACGACGTCGCGGGACGCGAAAATGCCGTGTAGGCGATACACCGTAAGTCCCGCGACGAACACGACGAGCACCGCCGTCAGCAGCTTCCAGTTGCGGCCCAGGTGGCGTACCAGTGAGACCTTCTGACTGTCGCGCGTTGACATGGCGGTCAAATTAGACTGCATTACAGTTTCACACAAGTACTGTGTCAGCGATGCAGGCCAGTCGACCGGAATCCCACAAGCTATTGACACCGAACGGGCGGTTGTCGTACCAATGAGACATGACGACCACGCTGTCTCATCCGAAGTTTGAGCTCTGCAACGCCGACACCTGGCCCAACCCCTGGCCGATGTACGCCGCGCTGCGCGACCACGACCCGGTCCACCACGTGGTCCCGGAGAACGCGCCCAACCAGGACTACTACGTGCTGTCCCGGCACGCCGACATCTGGGCGGCCGCCGCCGACCACGAGACCTTCTCCTCGGCACAGGGACTGACCGTCAACTACGGCGAGCTGGAGCTGATCGGCCTGGCCGACAACCCGCCGATGGTGATGCAGGATCCGCCGGTGCACACCGAGTTTCGCAAGCTGGTGGCCCGCGGGTTCATGCCGCGGCAGGTGGAGTTGCTGGAGCCCAAGGTTCGCGAGTTCGTCGTCGAGCGCCTCGAGCGACTGCAGGCCAACGGCGGCGGCGATATCGTCGGCGAGCTGTTCAAGCCGCTGCCGTCGATGGTGGTCGCGCACTACCTGGGTGTTCCGGAGGAGGACCGCAGCCAGTTCGACCGGTGGACCGAGGCGGTCGTCGCGGCCACCGTCAGCGAAGACGGCGTCGCCTCGGCCGGTGACGCGATCGGCGAGATGATGGCCTACTTCAGCGGCCTCATCGAACGCCGCCGCACCGACCCACAGGATGACACCGTCTCGCATCTGGTGGCAGCCGGGATGGGCGCCGACGGTGACGTCGCCGGGCTGCTGGCGGTGTTGGCGTTCACCTTCACCATGGTGACCGGCGGTAACGACACAACGACCGGAATGCTCGGCGGCTCAGTGCAATTGCTGCAGCGACACCCGGACCAGCGTCAACTGCTGGTGGACAACCCGGAGCTGATCCGCGACGCCGTCGAGGAGTTGCTGCGCTTGACCTCCCCCGTACAGGGGCTGGCCCGGACCACCACCCGGGACGTGACCATCGGCGACACCACCATCCCGATGGGACGCAAGGTGTTGCTGCTCTACGGCTCGGGCAACCGCGACGAACGCCAGTTCGGGCCGGACGCCGCGGACCTCAATGTGCAACGCAAGCCGCACCAGATCCTCACCTTCAGTTACGGCGCGCATCACTGCATCGGCAATCAGGCGGCGCGGATGCAGGCGCGAGTGGCGCTGCAGGAACTGCTGGCACGCTGCCCGAACTACACCATCGACGAATCCGGAATCCGATGGGCCGGTGGCAGTTACGTGCGACGACCGCTGTCGGTTCCGTTCACCGCCGGATCGTGATGGCCGGGCGGGCCTGGCTGTCCGACCAGCGCGGAGAGCTTGCCGCCGAGAAGATCCTCGACGCGGCCGAAAAGCTGTTCGCCGAGCACGATGCCGCTTCGGTGGGCATGAATGAGATCGCCCGCGCCGCAGGATGTTCCCGCGCCACGCTGTATCGGTATTTCGAGAGCCGCGACGCGCTGCACACCGCCTACGTGCACCGCTGGGCCAACACGCTCTATCACGAGTTGACCCGGCGGCTGTCCGGCATCGACGACCCGGCGGAGCGGCTGGTCACCGGGATCACCGAATCGCTGTCCCTGGTGCGCGGCAACCCGGCGCTGGCATCGTGGTTCGCCGAGAGCGGACCGCCGATCGGGACCGCGATGGCCGCGCAGTCCGACGTCATCACCGTGATGGTCGCGTCGTTCCTGAACACGCTGGGCGACGGCGACACCGATAACCAGCAGCGCGCCCGCTGGGTGGTGCGGGTGATGACGTCACTGCTGAGCTTCCCCGGCCGCGACGCCGAC
Source organism: Mycolicibacter heraklionensis (assembly GCF_019645815.1). NCBI lineage: Bacteria > Bacillati > Actinomycetota > Actinomycetes > Mycobacteriales > Mycobacteriaceae > Mycobacterium > Mycobacterium heraklionense. The sequence goes on along the minus strand of NZ_CP080997.1, from coordinate 1,418,318 downwards.
GACGAGCGGGCGATGCTGACGCAGTTCGTGGTTCCGGTGGTGCTCGCGCCGGGCCGCCTCAGCTCGGCTTAGGGAATGAGGGCTTAGGCAATAGGAGAGTTGCCCGCCTCCGAGCGACTGTGCGACGAACCCCGCTCAGGGGGCTTCGCCCCGGTGTGACGGCGAGGACATTGCGCCGAGTGTGCGGTTTGGTAGGGGAAAACGCAGCGCTGGCCTCCCAAACCGCACACTCGACCCAAACCGCACACTCGACGAAGAGCGCTGCCGGACGCGACCGCCGGCCAGGGCGGGTTGTCGGTCACAGGCGGGCAATTCTCCCTGTGGCCCGGCCGGGAACAATCCTGGCTGAACGGCACTCAGGCCCGCACCCGGGTGAGCCGGTGCAGCAGCCAGGACACCGGCACGGTGACCACCATGGTGACCACGAACAGGGCCAGCATCGACCCGGTGTAGACCGGGGTGCGCAGCACCTCCACCATCACCAACTCCATCAGCACCAGGTGAACCAGGAAGATCTCATAGGAGATCTCCCCCAGCCACACCATCGGCCGGCTCGCCAGAAACCGCGCATACCAGCCGCGGTTGCCCAACGCCAGGGGCGCCACCATCAGCGCGGCGATCACGGCGTAGAAGCCGGCTTTGACCAGAGCCTCGGACAGCTTGGCCGGTGACGTGGTGGGTTCCCCGGCGATCGGCGTGGACGCGATGAGATAACAGATGAGCGCCAACGGAATAGCCACGAAGCCATAGCAGCGCACGCCCATCGCCTGCAGCACCGTGAGCATCATGCCGGCGACGAACCAGGCCAGATAACCCGGCAGCCACAGCCGGGCGCCGTCGGGCAGGAAGTCAGTCGTGTGCACCAGCGTCAACCAGGCCGGCGTGATCGCCGCCGCCGCGGTCAGCCCGACCAGCAGCAGCGCCGGCCGCCACTGCCGTCGGCACAACCAGACCAATGCCACATAGGCCAGCAGTGGAAGCACCACGTAGAAGGCGACTTCGACTGCGAGGCTCCACATCTGGGTGAGTCCCTGGTGCAGATAGCCGAACATGTAGTTGTCGGTGTAGATCTGGGTCAGCGTCAGGTTGCGCAGCAACCCGACCCAGTTGTGGCCGGGGTTCGGGCCGGCGGTGCGGTAGTGGTAGATCACATAGGCCAGCAGCACGGTCACGACATAGGCGGGCATGATGCGGCGCACCCGGTGCCAGGCGTAGCGCCGGACCGAGGGGTCGGGTCGCCCCAACGCGTTGGCCCGCACCCACGGCTGGAACAGCAGAAAACCGGAGAGCACGAAGAAGATCGGCACCCCGATCTCCATCCGGGAGCCCAGCAGGCCCGCATAGCCGTGGGTGTACTTACCAGTGGTGTAGGCCGCGTGCGTTCCCACCACCAGGAGAGCGGCCACCGCACGCACACCGGTCAGCGACGCGACCCGGTCCACATGGGCGACCTGCTCGAGCCCGCCCTGTTCGTCCTCGTCCTCGTCCGGCGAGAGGGTCATTCGGTCCGTTTCCGGTACCCACCCTCGCCGCGACGTTCGGGTTTACCAGACGGCCGCTCACGACGCAGGTTGATCAGCTGGCCCTGAATCCGGGTCTGCTCCAACGCCTTGAGCGTCTTGCCGGACAGTTTGGCGGGCAGCTCGACCAGCGAGTGGTCCACCTTGATGCTGATGTTGCCGAAGTCGCTGCGATTCAAGCCGCCCTCGTTGGCCAGCGCCCCGACGATCGCACCCGGGTTGACCTTGTGGCGCTTGCCGACCGCGATCCGGTAGGTGGCAAACCCTTCCTTCGGGGGGCCCTTGCGGTCGCCTTTGCGGTCGTCCCGGCCGCCGTCGCGATCCTTGACGCGTTCACGTCGCTTGTCCGGCGGCGGCTCCACCATCAGGAACGCCTCACCGTCTCGGGACTGCAGCGCCAGCGCGGCGGCGATGTCAGCCATCGGCACGTTGTGCTCGCGGCTGTAGTCCTCGACCAGGCGACGGAACAGCTCGATGCCCGACGCACTGAGATGGTTGGTGATCGCGTCGGCGAACTTGGCGACCCGCTGAGCGTTGACGTCATCGACGCTGGGCAGCTCGGCCTCGACCAGCTTCTGCCGCGTCACCTTCTCGATCAGCCGCAGCAGGTGGCGTTCCCGCGGGTTGACGAACAGCAGCGCGGTTCCCGAGCGCCCGGCCCGCCCGGTGCGCCCGATCCGGTGCACATAGGCCTCGGGGTCGTTGGGAATGTCGTAGTTGACGACGTGGGAGATGCGCTCCACGTCCAGTCCACGGGCGGCGACATCGGTGGCGACCAGGATGTCGATGTTGCCGTTCTTCAGTGCGGTGATGGTCCGTTCCCGCTGCGCCTGCGCGATGTCACCGTTGATCGCCGCCGCGGAAAACCCTCGAGCGCGCAGCTTTTCGGCGACCTCCTCGGTGGCCTGCTTGGTGCGGACGAAGACGATCATCGCTTCGAAGGGCTCGACTTCGAGCACCCGGGTCAGGGCGTCCATCTTGCGCGGCCCGGCGACTTCGATGTAGCGCTGGGAGATGTTCTCCGCCGTGGTGGTTTTCGCCTTGACGGTGACTTCGACGGGGTCGTGCAGGTAGCGGCTGGTGATACGACGAATGGCCGAGGGCATGGTCGCCGAGAACAGGGCCACCTGCTTGTACTCGGGGGTGTCGGCCAGGATGCGCTCGACGTCCTCGGCGAAACCCATCTGCAGCATCTCGTCGGCCTCGTCGAGCACCAGGTAGTCCAGGTGCGACAAGTCCAGGCTGCCGCGTTCCAGGTGGTCGATGACCCGGCCCGGCGTACCGACCACCACTTGCGCGCCGCGCTTGAGCCCGGACAGCTGCACCGTGTAGGACGCGCCGCCGTAGATCGGCAGCACGTTGATCCGGGGCAGATGCGCGCCGTAGCGCCCGAACGCCTCGGCGACCTGCAGCGCCAACTCGCGGGTGGGCGCGAGCACCAGCGCCTGGGTGGCTTTGCTGGTGGTGTCGATGCGCGACAGGATCGGAATGGCGAACGCGGCGGTCTTGCCGGTGCCGGTCTGGGCCAGCCCGACCACGTCGGAACCCTCCAGCAGGGCCGGGATGGTGGCGGCCTGGATCGCCGAGGGCGTCTCGTAGCCGACGTCGGCGACGGCCTTGAGCACCGAAGGGTGGATCTGCAGGTCGGCGAATGTCGGGGTGTCGTCCGCGATGGACGGGGCGGGTGGGTCCGGGAACGGCTCAGCGGGCACATCAGTCGAGGTCATAGCGCTTAACAGTCTAAGGGCAAAGACGCCCACCTAACGCCACAGTTGATCCGGGGTCGGCCGCGCCTCCCCGGACAGTCGGCTGGGCGGCGGTACGGTGCCCGGTGTGCCGGGTGCCGTCAAACCGTCAGTAGCGATCGTCGCGCTGGCCGCAGCTCTGCTGGCCGGCTGCGGTTCGGGAGACTCCACCGTCGCCAAGACCCCGGAGAACACCAGCCCGGCCGCCGCACCGCCGCAGGCGCCCACCACCACCGCGTCCGCGACGTCGAGCAGCCCGGCCCCCGCCGACCCGTGCGCGGTCAACCTGGCCGCGCCGGCGATCACCAAGGCCGTCTCAGAGCTGCCCCGTGACCCGCGCAGCAAGCAACCGTGGAGCCCGGAGCCACTGGCCGGCAACTACAGCACCTGTGCCGACATCTCGGCGGTGATCATCAAGGCCAACACCAACGCCGAACACCCGAGTACGCGTGCGGTGTTGTTTCACCGCGGCGAATTCCTGCCCCAATCCGTACCGGAAACCTACGGATTCAGCGGCATCGACGTGGCGCAGTCCACCGGCGACACGGTGGCCCTGCGAAACGCCAGCGGGATACCGGGGTTGGCCGGGATCGTGAAATTCCACTGGAACGGCACCGGGGTAGAGATCGTCGGCAACACCACCCGCTAGCCGGTCCCGGGCCTAGAACCACCTGTCGCGCTGCGAGTGCCGCCCGAAGGCATCGGTGTCGTCGGGATCCTCCCGATAGTGCCGATTTCGGCGGCTCGGACTGGTGCCGGTGATCCCGAATTTGGCCAGCACATCGGGCACCGGCGTCCCGTTCGTGAGCGGCCGCAGATGGCGTCCCGCATCGACATCAAAGCCGTTGTGGTGCAGCGATATCGGTTCAGGCTCGGCAATCAGCGTCCGCACCGGCGCGATCTCGACGGTCAGCGGCTCGGTGGCGGGGTCCTGCGGGCGACGGGCTTGCGGGGCCCTGGGCGGGACGGCCGGAATCGGCTCGGTCCGTTCGTCGACGTCGGGTTCGACGCTGCGGGGGTGGAAGTGTCGAGGCAGGCTGACGCGTTCGGGGACGCTGGCGTCAGCGGGGCGGTCGTCGAGGTCGTCGAAGTCCTCGTAATCGCCGAAATCGTCGAAGTCATCGAAACCGTCGGGATCGGCGCCGTAGTCGCTCTGCCTGGTGGTGCGGCGGGCCGGGTCGACGACGTAGCCGACCATGAACAGCGCGGCGACCACACCGAACAGCGCGACGAATGCCGGCAACAGCGTCGCCTCCGACATGGCCGCCGCGAACGGCTCGTGCAAAAACTCGGGCAGCTGCAGGACCGCGGAGGGGTGCTCGGGGTGCAGGCCGCCCGGCATCGCCGGCAGGTCGGCGGCGATCCTCGACGTCATGAAGGCCGCCATGCCGGCGCTGCCCAGCACCGCCCCGACCTGGCGGGTCGCGTTGTAGACCCCGGAACCGGCACCGGCCAGCTGTGGCGGCAGGTTGCGGGTGGCGGTGGCCGCCAGCGGCGACCAGATGAATGCCATCCCGACCCCGATCGCCGCGAACGGCAGCACCAGCCGCCAGACCGGGGTGAGCGGCGTCATCTCGATCGACAGCCAGGTGAGCGCGATCGCCAGTACCGAAAAGCCGAAACCGACCACCGCCCGGGGATGCGCCCGGTCGACGATCTTTCCGACCACCGGAGCCAGCACTCCGGTGGCGATCGCCATCGGCGCGGTCAGCAGAGCGGAGCGGGTGGGTGACATCCCGCACACCGCCTGGGCGTAGAACATCACCGGCAGCACCATCCCGGTGGCCGCAAAACCGATGACGGCCACTCCGGCGTTGGCCAGCCCGAAGTCGAGGTCGCGGAAGATGTGCAGTGGTACCAGCGGCTCACCGCCTGTGACGGCCTGCCAGTAGACGAAGACCGCCAGGCAGCAGATGCCACCGAAGATCTGCACCCAGATCCACGGCGCCCACCCCTGCGACTCACCTTCCTGCAGCGCGAAGACCAGCAGGAACATCCCGATCCCCGACAGCGCCACGCCGAGGATGTCGAAACGATGACGGTGCACCGGCAGTTCGGGAATCAGCACGATGGCCAGGACCAGGCCGATGACCCCGATCGGGACGTTGACGAAGAAGATCCACTCCCAGCCCAGCCGGTCCACCAGCACGCCGCCGGCCAGCGGCCCGATCAGCGTCGCAACCCCGGCGGTCGCGCCCCACACGCTCATCGCCGCACCGCGCCGATCCGGGGGGAACGTGCGGGTGATCACCGACAGGGTCTGCGGGGTCAGCAGGGCGGCGCCCACGCCCTGGACCGCCCGGGCGGCGATCAGCATCGCGATGCCCCCGGCCAGACCGCACCACAGCGACGCTGCGGTGAACACCGCCAGCCCGATCAGGTACAGGTTCTTGGGTCCGAACTGGTCACCGAGCCGTCCGGCGACCAGCAGCGGCACCGCGTAGCCCAGCAGGTAGGAACTGGTAACCCAGATCACCGTGTCGTAGCCGATGTCGAGCGCCGACATGATGCTCGGATTGGCGACGGCCACGATGGTGGAATCCACCAGGATCACGAAGAAGCCGAGCATCATCGCCCACAGCGCGTTCCACGGGTTGACCGGATCGGCTGAGCGCGTCGGACCGGAACGTGCGAAATCCGCGCGTTCCGGGTCCACGTTCGTGCTGCTCAAGCGCCGCCCCTCCGATCGCTGCGCCGTGCTGTTCAGGGCTCCAAGCCACCTCATCCGACGCTACGGACAGATGGTGTCGGGAACAACTCGGATCGCCGGTGCGGGAATTCGCTGATGGGCGACGACTGTTCCGTTGAAACGGGTAAACAGTCACCAGGGCGTTAGCCTGAAGACCACCGAATCGAAACGGGAGGCAACCATGGGCATCTTTCGACGGCGAAGGCCGGCGCAGGCTCCGGCGCCGACCTTCGACGAGGAGAAGCCGACCATGGCGGCCCGGGTGTTGGCGCGGGTCATCGAGCGCAGCGAGCGGGTGCAGGGTCCGGCGGTGCGCGCCTACGTGGAGCGACTGCGCCGCAGTGATCCCGATGCCGACCCGGCGCAGGTCATCGCCAAGCTGGAGAAGCGTTTCCTGGCCGCGGCGACGGCCAGCGGCGCCGCGGTGGGCGCCACCGCGGCCGTGCCGGCGATCGGCACCCTGATGGCGCTGTCGGCGGTTGCCGGGGAGACCGCGGTGTTCCTGGAGGCCACCGCGTTCTTCGTGCTGTCCGTCGCGGAGGTACACGGCATTCCGGTGGACAACCGCGACCGGCGGCGCGCGCTGGTGCTGGCGGTGTTGGTGGGCGACCAGGGCAAGGGCGCGCTCGCCGACCTGCTCGGCCCGGGCCGCACCAGCGGCGCGTGGCTCGCCGAAGGTTCTGCGGGCGTCGCGGCGCTACCGCTTCCGGCGGTCAAGGAGTTGAACTCCCGACTGCTGCGGTACTTCGTCAAGCGCTTCACCCTGCGCCGCGGGGCGCTGGCGTTCGGCAAGCTGTTGCCGGTTGGCCTGGGGGCGGTGATCGGGGCCATTGGGAACCGCCTGATAGGCAAGAAGATCATCAGCAACGCCCGCAAGGCGTTCGGTCCCCCCGCCCGCCGCTGGCCGGTGAACTTGCACCTGGTGCCGGCCCTGAGCGATGACGATGCCCACTCCGCATAACCGTCGGCGGAATCGGGTCCGGCGGACAATCGGCCGCGAGCCTGGCGGAATATCTCCGAGGGGCTAGCCTTTATGAGGCAGGCGGGCGCGGGCGCAAGTGCCACGCCGAACGACCAGGAATCGAGGCGAGAAGCTGTCGTGAGCGGTATCAGTTCACCCTTCGGTCAGAACGAGTGGCTAGTCGAGGAGATGTACCGCAAATTCCGCGAGGATCCCGCCTCGGTGGACCCGAGCTGGCACGAGTTCCTGGCCGACTACTCCCCCGACGCGCAGCGCGGTGACGGTGCGGCTGCACCCGCGGCCCCGCCCGCTCCCCCGGCGCAACCGGCTCCCCCCGCTCCTGCGGCACCCGCCCCCGCAGCACCGGCCGCTGCCGCCCCGGCTCCTGCTGCTCCGGCGCCGGCCCCGGCCGCCAAGCCCACCCCCTCGCAAGCTCCCGCGCCGCTCGCCGACGACGAGCTGCAGGTGTTGCGTGGCGCCGCGGCAGCAGTGGTCAAGAACATGTCCACCTCCCTGGAGGTGCCGACGGCCACCAGCGTGCGCGCCGTGCCGGCCAAACTGATGATCGACAACCGCATCGTCATCAACAACCAGCTCAAGCGGACCCGCGGCGGCAAGATCTCGTTCACCCACCTGCTGGGTTACGCGATCGTGCAGGCGGTCAAGCAGTTCCCCAACATGAACCGGCATTTCGCCGAGGTCGACGGCAAGCCGAACGCCGTCACGCCGGCCCACACCAACCTGGGACTGGCCATCGACCTGCAGGGCGCCGGCGGCAAGCGGTCCCTGGTGGTGGCTGCCATCAAGGGCTCGGAATCGCTGCGCTTCGCGCAGTTCGTCGACGCCTACGAAGACATCGTGCGTCGGGCCCGGGACGGCAAGCTCACCGCCGAGGACTTCGCCGGCGTGACGATCTCGCTGACCAACCCCGGAACCATCGGCACCGTGCACTCGGTGCCCCGGCTGATGGCCGGCCAGGGCGCGATCATCGGCGTCGGCGCAATGGAATATCCCGCCGAGTTCCAAGGGGCCAGCGAACAGCGCATCGCCGAGCTGGGCGTCGGCAAGGTGATCACCCTCACCTCGACCTATGACCACCGCATCATCCAGGGCGCGGAATCGGGCGACTTCCTGCGCACCGTGCACGAGATGCTGCTGTCGGACGCGTTCTGGGACGAGATCTTCTTCGAGCTGTCCATCCCCTACGAGCCGGTGCGGTGGCGCACGGACAACCCGGACTCGGTGGTGGACAAGAACGCCCGCGTCGTCGAGCTGATCGCCGCCTACCGCAACCGCGGCCACCTGATGGCCGACATCGACCCGCTGCGACTGGACAACACCCGGTTCCGCAGCCACCCCGACCTGGACGTGCAGAGCCACGGCCTGACATTGTGGGACCTGGACCGGGAGTTCAAAGTCACCGGCCTGCCGGGCAGCGATATCCGTAAGCTGCGCGAGATCCTGTCGGTGCTGCGCGACGCCTACTGCCGCCACGTGGGCGTGGAGTACACCCACATCCTCGAGCCCGAGCAGCAGCAGTGGCTGCAGGAGCGCATCGAGGTCAAGCACGTCAAACCCACTGTGGCGCAGCAGAAGTACATTCTGAGCAAGCTCAACGCCGCCGAGGCGTTCGAAAGCTTCCTGCAGACCAAATACGTCGGCCAGAAGCGGTTCTCCCTCGAAGGCGCCGAAACCGTCATCCCGATGATGGACGCGGCCATCGACCAGTGCGCCGAGCACGGCCTCGACGAGGTCGTCATCGGGATGCCGCACCGCGGCCGGCTCAATGTGCTGGCCAACATCGTCGGCAAGCCCTACTCGCAGATCTTCACCGAGTTCGAGGGCAACCTCAACCCGGCCGAGGCGCACGGCTCCGGCGACGTCAAGTACCACCTGGGCGCCACCGGGGTGTACCTGCAGATGTTCGGCGACAACGACATTCAGGTGTCGCTGACCGCCAACCCGTCACACCTGGAGGCGGTGGACCCGGTGCTGGAGGGCCTGGTCCGGGCCCGCCAGGACCTGCTGGGCCGCGGCGCCCTGGGCACCGACGAAGACCCACCCTTCTCGGTGGTGCCGATGATGCTGCACGGCGACGCCGCGTTCGCCGGTCAGGGCGTGGTGGCCGAGACGCTCAACATGGCACTGCTGCCCGGCTACCGGGTCGGCGGCACCATCCACATCGTCGTCAACAACCAGATCGGTTTCACCACAGCGCCGGACTACTCGCGTTCCAGCGAATACTGCACCGACGTGGCCAAGATGATCGGCGCGCCGATCTTCCACGTCAACGGCGATGACCCGGAAGCCTGCGACTGGGTGGCCCGGCTGGCAGTGGACTTCCGGCAGAAGTTCCACAAGGACGTCATCATCGACATGCTGTGCTACCGCCGCCGCGGGCACAACGAGGGCGACGACCCGTCGATGACGAACCCGTACATGTACGACGTGATCGGCACCAAGAGCGGTGTCCGCAAGAGCTACACCGAAGACCTGATCGGCCGCGGCGACATCTCGCTGAAGGAGGCCGAGGACGCGCTGCGTGACTACCACGGCCAGCTGGAGCGGGTGTTCAACGAGATCCGCGAACTGGAGAAGCATGCCGCGCTGCCCAGCGAGTCGGTGGAGTCCGAGCAGCAGGTGCCGCGCGGCCTGAACACCGCGGTCGACAAGGCAATGCTGGCCCGCATCGGCGACGCGTTCATGACGATCCCCGAGGGCTTCACCGTGCACCCGCGGGTGCTGCCGGTGCTGGAGCGACGCCGCGAAATGGCGTACGAGGGCAAGGTGGACTGGGCGTTCGGCGAGCTGTTGGCGCTGGGCTCGCTGGTCGCCGAGGGCAAGCTCATCCGGTTGTCCGGGCAGGACACCCGCCGAGGCACCTTCTCGCAGCGGCATTCGGTGATCATCGACCAGGCCAACGGCGCGGAGTTCAGCCCGTTGCAGCTGCTGGCCACCAATGCCGACGGCACCCCGACCGGCGGCAAGTTCCTGGTCTATGACTCGCCGCTGTCGGAGTTCGCCGCCGTCGGCTTCGAGTACGGCTACACCGTCGGCAACCCGGACGCCCTGGTGCTGTGGGAGGCGCAGTTCGGCGACTTCGTCAACGGCGCCCAGTCGATCATCGACGAGTTCATCAGTTCCGGCGAGGCCAAGTGGGGTCAGCTGTCCAACGTGGTGCTGCTGCTGCCGCACGGCCACGAGGGCCAGGGCCCGGACCACACCTCCGGGCGCATCGAGCGCTTCCTGCAGCTGTGGGCGGAGGGCTCGATGACGATCGCGGTGCCCTCGACCCCGTCGAACTACTTCCACCTGCTGCGCCGCCACGCCCTCGACGGGATCCAGCGGCCGCTGATCGTGTTCACCCCGAAGTCGATGCTGCGCAACAAGGCGGCGATCAGCGACATCAAGGACTTCACCGACGTCAAGTTCCGCTCGGTGCTCGAGGAACCCACCTACGAGGACGGCGTGGGCGACCGCAGCAAGGTCACCCGGGTGCTGCTGACCAGCGGCAAGCTCTACTACGAGCTGGTCGCGCGTAAGGCCAAGGACGGCCGTGACGACATCGCGATCGTGCGGATCGAACAGCTGGCCCCGCTGCCCAAGCGCCGCCTCGGTGACACCCTGGACCGCTACCCGAACGCGCAGCAGTTCTTCTGGGTGCAGGAGGAGCCGGCCAACCAGGGGGCATGGCCGCGGTTCGGCCTGGAGCTGCCGGAGCTGCTGCCGGAGAAGCTGACCGGGATCAAGCGGATCTCGCGCCGCGCCATGTCGGCGCCGTCGTCGGGGTCGTCGAAGGTGCACGCGGTCGAGCAGCAGGAGATCATCGACTCGGCCTTCAGCTGAGCCCCCTTTTCCCGCGAGGGTGCGTGTCTGCACGCGACACGCCGCGTCATCACGTGCAACTACGCACCTTCGCGGGGCCACCAAACCCAGTACCAGCGGTACCGAATAAGCTCAGACAGTCCACCGACCGCTGGGAGAACACATGCAGGGATTCGCCGGGAAGGTCGCCGTCGTCACCGGTGCCGGTTCGGGCATCGGTCAAGCGCTGGCCATCGAGCTGGCCCGCGCGGGAGCGCAGCTGGCGATCAGCGACGTCGACACCGAGGGTCTCGCCCAGACCGAGCGGCGGCTGACCGCGCTGGGCGTGCGTGTCAAGGCCGACCGTCTCGACGTCACCGAGCGAGAGGCGTTCCTCGCCTACGCCGAAGAGGTCAAAGAACACTTCGGCAAGGTCAACCAGATCTACAACAACGCCGGTATCGCGTTCAGCGGCGACGTCGAGATCAGCCCGTTCAAAGACATCGAGCGGGTGATGGACGTCGACTTCTGGGGCGTGGTCAACGGCACCAAGGCCTTCCTGCCGCACCTGATCGAATCCGGCGACGGACACGTCATCAACATCTCCAGCCTGTTCGGGCTGCTGGCCATGCCCGGCCAGGCCGCCTACAACGCCGCCAAATTCGCCGTCCGCGGCTTCACCGAGGCGTTGAACCAGGAAATGGCCATCAACAAGCACCCGGTCAAGGTCACCACGGTGCATCCGGGCGGCATCAAGACCGCGATCGCCCGCAACGCCACCGTCGCCGAGGGGTTGGACGCCAAGGCGATGGCCGACTTCTTCGACCGGCGCCTGGCCTCCACCACCGCCGAGGAGGCCGCCCGGGTGATCCTCGACGGGGTCAGCAAGAACCGGGCCCGCGTGCTCATCGGCAACGATGCGCGGACTCTGGACCTGCTCGTGCGCATCTTGGGCTCGCGATACCAACGCCTGTTCTCGTTCGCCCTGCCCAAGCTCCGGCCACAGTAGCCCGGCTATCTGCCCAGCGGGTGCTCGTCCAAGAAGGCGTCCGCCACGGCCTGCGGGTCGGCGCCGTCGGCCACCTTGCGGCGCATGTCGATCAGCGCTTCGGTGTCCAGCACGCCGGCCACCTGATTGATCGCCAGCAGTTGGGCTTCGGTCAACTCATTGCGGCGATACAGCGGCACCACATTCTCGGCGCGCACCAGCGCGGGGCGCGCGTCGGTGAGCAGCACGGTGCCTTCCGGCACGTCGGGATCGGCGGTACTGGTCCACGCCGCGGTGATCTGACGGGCCTGCAGGGCCGCGAACAGCGCTGCGTCATCGCCGAATTCGCGCAGCTTGGGCAGCGTGCACCGGCCCACCGTCTTCGGCACCCGCACGCCCGCGACACCGCCGACGGTCAACCCGGCGCAATGCCGGACGAGTGCGGGCAGGTCGGTGCCGCCCCACGCGGTCGCCGTCGCCTTCGTCACGGCCAGGGCGGGCTTGTCCTCAGCGGTCATGGCGTAGTCGCCGACCGCCAGGCCCTCCGGCAGCGCGCCGGCCAACGCCCAGTAGACGGCCCGATCGGAGCGCGCCGTCGAATCGCGGGCGAACATCACCAGGAAGCGGCCGGTGAAACCGGGAACGACGGTCAACTCCCCCGCATCCAGCCCGCCAACCGGGTCGGCGACGGCCTCAAGCCGCACCGCGGCACCGGCACCGCGCAGGGCGCTCGCATACAGGTGGCCCAGGACCTGCGACTGCGGATCCTGCGACATTCCCACGCTCAGTGGCGGCGGCCCCGGATGGGCGCCACAGCCGGCGATCAGCACAGCCGCCCATCCGAGCGCCAGGCGGCGCAGGTGATGTCCTAGCGGCCTGGGCACCGTGCGCTCTACGACGCGGAGTCGGCGGCCGCCGCGACGGCCGCCGCAACGGCCGGCTCGACCCGCGGGTCCAGCGGGCTGGGCACGATACGGTCCGGGGCCAGCTCGTCGGCGACGACGGAGAAGATCGCCTCTGCCGCAGCCAACTTCATCGTCTCGGTGATGCGGCGCGCGCCGGCGTCCAGCGCACCACGGAACACGCCCGGGAAGGCCAGCACGTTGTTGATCTGGTTGGGGAAATCGCTGCGGCCGGTCGCCACCACCGCCGCGTACTTGGCCGCCAGGTCGGGGTGGATCTCGGGGTCGGGGTTCGACAGCGCGAACACCACCCCACCCGGAGCCATCGACGCGATCAGCTCCTCGGGCACCACCCCGCCGGACGCGCCCAGGAAGACGTCGGCGCCGGCCAGCGCCTCGGCCAGGCCGCCGGTAAGGCCCCGAGGATTGGTCCGCTGCGCCAACTCGATCTTGACGTCGTTCATGCCGGAGCGCTCCGGATGCAGCACGCCCTGCGAATCCAGCACGATCATCTCCGAGATGCCCCGCGAGAGCAGGATGTTGGCGCAGGCCACACCGGCGGCGCCGGCACCGGAAACCACCACCCGCAGCGACGCGATGTCGCGGTCGAGCACCTTGGCCGCGCCCAGCAGGGCCGCCAGGGCCACGATCGCGGTGCCGTGCTGGTCGTCGTGCATCACCGGGCAGTCCAGCGCCTCGATCACCCGTCGCTCGATTTCGAAGCACCGCGGGGCGGAGATGTCCTCCAGATTGACCGCCCCGAACGACGGGCGCAGCCGCACCAGGGTCTCGACGATCTCGTCGGGATCCTTGGTGTCCAACACGATGGGGATGGAGTCCAGGCCGGCGAACGTCTTGAACAGCGCGGCCTTGCCCTCCATCACCGGCAGGGCGGCCGACGGCCCGAGGTCACCGAGCCCGAGCACCGAGGTGCCGTCGCTGACCACCGCCACCAGCCGGTGCGCCCAGGTGTAGCGGGCCGCCAGCGTGTGGTCCGCGGCGATGGCGCGACTGACCTGCGCCACACCCGGGGTGTAGGCGATCGACAGCGCACGTTGGCTGTCCAGCGGGGCTTTGAGGTCGACGGAGATCTTTCCGCCCGTGTGGGCTTCGAAGATCTCTTCGTCTCCGATGACGATCGGCGAGCTGTTCACCATGTTCGCAAGGTTCTCGGGCATCGATAGTCCAGGGTACTGCTCTGGCTTTGCATTCTTTCGATCGGCTGGGACAGCCCATGTATCCCGCGCGCGCATCTACGCGCTTTCGCTGATGTTTTGCCGGCCGGGCGGGTCGCATGCTGGCTACCATGAGCGAACGCACGGACACGCCGGCGGTGAACTGGAGTGAGTTGGGCGTGAGCGAGCTCCCGACCGGAACGGTGACGTTGCTGCTGGCCGACGTCGAGGGCTCAACGCGGCTCTGGGAGACCCAGGCCGAACAGATGACGGCTGCGATCGCGCGGCTGGACCGCACCCTCACCGAAGTCCTCGCTGCCCATGGCGGGGTCCGGCCCGTCGAACAGGGTGAGGGCGACAGCTTCGTGGCGGCGTTCGCCCGGGCCAGCGACGCGGTGGCCTGCGCCGTGGAACTGCAGCGTGCGCCGTTGGCACCGATTCGGCTTCGCATCGGCCTGCACAGCGGCGAGGTGCAACTGCGCGGTCAAACCAGTGAGGCGGGCAACTACATCGGGCCGACCATCAACCGCACCGCCCGCATCCGCGACTTGGGGCACGGCGGCCAAACGGTCCTCTCGGCAATCACCGAAGCCTTGGTCATCGACCGGCTCCCCGCCGGCGCCTGGCTGATCGAGCTGGGCAGCTATCCCTTGCGCGGGCTGCCCCGTCCCGAACGGGTGCTGCAGCTGTGCCACCCGGATCTGCGCAACGACTTCCCGCCGCTGCGGGCGTCCACGACCGTCGCGTCCACCCATCTGCCCCCTCAGCTGACCAGCTTCATCGGACGTGGCGCCCAGATCGATGACGTGCGGGCGCTGTTGGCCGACAACCGCTTGGTCACGTTGACCGGTTCCGGTGGCGCGGGCAAGACCCGGTTGGCGGTACAGATCGCCGGGCTGCTGGCGGACCACTTCGCCGACGGCATCTGGTATGTCGATCTGGCGCCGATCACCGATCCGGAGCTGGTGCCGATGGTCGCGGCCCGGGCGTTGGGCCTGCCGGATCAGCCGGACCGCTCCGCGATGGACACCCTGCTCCGCTGGATCGGCGAGCGGCATCTGCTGGTGGTGCTGGACAACTGCGAACACCTCCTCGATGCGACCGCAACGCTGCTGCTCGGCCTGCTCGGCGCCTGCCCACGGCTGACGTTCCTGGCCACCAGCCGAGAACCGATCGGGGTGGACGGCGAAGTGGTCTGGCGGGTGCCCTCACTGTCGCTGGTCGACGAGGCCATCACGTTGTTCACCGACCGCGCCCGTCACGCCCGTCCGGACTTCCAGGTCACCGAGGACAACGCCGCCGCGGTCACGGAGATCTGCCGGCGACTGGACGGGATGCCGCTGGCGATCGAGCTCGCAGCGGCGCGGGTGCGCGCGTTGTCGCTCGAGGAGATCCTCGAGGGGTTGCATGACCGGTTCCGGCTGCTGACCGGCGGTTCGCGCCGCGCGGTGCGTCGCCAGCAGACCTTGCACGCATCCGTCGACTGGTCGCACGCTCTACTCACCGATCCCGAGCGGGTGTTGTTCCGGCGCCTTGCCGCCTTCATGGATGGTTTTCATCTCGACGCCGCCCAGTTCGTGGCCGGATGCGGAGCCATTGCGAGTCACCAAGTGCTCGATCAACTCACTCTCTTGGTTGACAAGTCGCTCGTGATCGCCGAAAACACCACTGGCCGAACGCGCTACCGGATGCTGGAAATGGTGCGCCAGTACGCCATGGAAAAGCTCGGCGAGTCCGGCGAAGCCGACGCCATCCGGGCGCGTCACCGCGACCACTACACCGCGATGGCTGCCGCGCTCGACCACCCGCCTCACGACGGTTACGAACTGATGCTGGCGAGGGCAGACACCGAAATCGACAATCTCCGTGCTGCGTTCGCGTGGAGCCAGGAAAACGACGAGCCGGAGCAGGCGTTGACCTTGGCTTCATCCCTGCTCCCGCTCTGGCTCGGCCGCGGCCGCATCGCCGAAGGCGTGACCTGGTTCGACACCGCCCTGCGCGACAGTGCTGCGCGGGGCACGGAGCTCGCTGGCCCGATACGGGCACGGGCGCTGTCCGATCACGCACTTCTCAACGCATGGGGCCTCGCGTTGAACAGCTTGGACGAAGCGCAGGAAGCGGTGGCGATCGCACGTGACCTCGACGATCAGGCGCTACTGGCCCGGGCGTTGACCGCCTGCGTCAGCATCGCCGCCTACAACGCGGAGGTGGCGGCGCCGTACTTCGCCGAAGCGATCGAGCTCGCCCGCGCACTGGATGACCGCTGGCGGCTGAGTCAGATTCTCGGTTGGCAGACCTATGCGGCCGCGGTGACGGGTGACCTGAATGGCGCCTTCACGATCGGGCAATCGGGCCATGAGCTGGCCGATTCCATTGGCGACCAGTTCAACTCGCGATACTGCCGCAACTGGCAGGGGATGGCGCGCTACATGCAGGGCGACCTGGCCGGGGAGATCACGCGCTGTCAGGAGATGATCGCCGACGCGGACAGCGCCGGCGACCTTCTGAACCGGTTCCTGGGCTTGCAGAACCTGGCTCTGGCGTCGGCCTTTCGGTGCGAGATCGGCCAAGCCGAAGAGGCATTGGCGGCGCTGATCGAAACCGGCGCCGAACTCAGCGGCGTGCACGAGGGCGTCGCCCATATGGCAGTGGGGCTGGTGGCATTGGCCAGTGGCGACGCGGCCGCGGCGACAGTCGCACAGGAGCGGATGTGGCATCACATCGGCGTCTACAGCCAGGTCGCCGCCATATTCCGCTGGTGCCGAGCCGAAACCGCTGTGGCACTGGGCGATCTGGCGGCTGCGGCGCAATGGGCCGACGACGGCGTCGCCGCAACGACAGGGTGGTACCGAATGATGGGCCTCGTTTCGCGTGCGCGGGTTGCGATCGCCCAGGGCGAGCCCGAGCGCGCGCAGCGCGACCTCTACGAAGCACTCGCGATCGCCGCCGAAATGACGGCACAAACCGGGGTTCCCGAGGCCTTCGAGTGTCTGGCCGCCACGGTCTCGCGCGCTGGCCGCACCCAAGAAGCCGCCCGGCTGTTCGGCGCCGCCGCCGGCATCCGGCAACGCACCGGCGCCGTCCGATTCAAAATCCACGACGCCGACTGGCACGCCTGGCTGACCGCGTTGCGGAAGTCGATGGACGACAACGATTTTGACTCCGCCTGGGCCGAAGGAGCCGCGCTGTCCACCGCGGACGCCATCGGCTACGCGCTGCGCGGGCGCGGCGAGCGCAAACGCCCCACCAACGGTTGGACCTCACTCACCCCGACCGAGCTCGACGTCGCGCGACTGGTCAGCGAAGGACTGCCGAACAAAGACATTGCCGCTCGGCTCTTCGTGTCTCCGCGCACCGTGCAGACGCATCTGACCCACGTCTACACCAAGCTCGGGCTCACCTCCCGAGTGCAGCTCGCACAGGAAGTCGCCCGCCGGGCTTAGCGCCTCAGATCAGGCCCAGCCCAGTGACCGCCTCGCGCTCCTCGGCCAGCTCAGCGGTCGAGGCGTCGATCTTGCCGCGGGAGAAGTCGTCGATCTCCAGGCCCTGCACGATGCTCCAGTCACCATCGGAGGTGGTGACCGGGAACGACGAGATCAGGCCCTCCGGCACGCCGTAGGAACCGTCGGAGACCACGGCCATCGACACCCAGTCGTTGTCGGGAGTGCCGAGCAGCCAGCTCCGCGCTGCGTCGATGGTGGCCGACGCGGCGGAGGCCGCCGACGAGGCGCCCCGCGCGTCGATGATCGCCGCGCCACGCTTGGCGACGGTGGGGATGAAGTCGTTCTCGATCCAAGCCTGGTCGTTGACCACCTCGGCGGCGTTACGCCCGCCGACCTCGGCGTGGAACAGGTCCGGGTACTGGCTGGCCGAGTGGTTGCCCCAGATCGTCATCTTCTTGATGTCGGTGACTTTGGCGCCGGTCTTGGCAGCCAGCTGCGAGATCGCCCGGTTGTGGTCCAGGCGGGTCAGTGCGGAGAAGCGCTCGTTGGGGATGTCGGGGGCGTTGGTCATCGCGATCAGCGCGTTGGTGTTGGCCGGGTTGCCGGTCACACCCACCCGGATGTCGGAGGCCGCGACCGCGTTGAGGGCCTTGCCCTGCGCGGTGAAGATCGCACCGTTGGCCTCCAGCAGGTCGCTGCGCTCCATGCCCGGTCCACGCGGGCGGGCGCCGACCAGCAGCGCCAGGTTGACACCGTCGAAGATCTTGTTCGCGTCCGAGCCGATCTGCACCCCCGACAGCAGCGGGAACGCGCAGTCGTCGAGCTCCATGACGACACCCTCGAGCGCCTTGAGGGCGGGCTCGATCTCCAGCAGGCGCAGTTCGATCGGCCGGTCGGGGCCCAGCAACGACCCGCTGGCCAGGCGGAACAGCAGGCTGTAGCCGATCTGGCCGGCGGCGCCGGTGACGGCCACCTTGAGTGGGGTTTTGCTCACGTCAAGTGCTCCTCGAACGAGTTCGGCTGGTCTGGCTTTGGTCCGGGTCGAAACTAGCGCACCGGCGTCGTCACCGAAACTTCGGGACCTCCAGCCCTTCATCGCGCTCACCGTGCACGTTGGCGCCGGACGCGTAGCATTTGACCGGCACCTGCGCGGGAGGGAGAGCGGCCATGACGGCGTTGCGGGACCCGACACCCCGAGTGCTGGTCGACTGCGGTGTCTACGCAGACGGCCAGCGGATTCCCGGCGAGTTCACCCCGGCCGGCGCCCGGGCCAAGGTGCGCGAGATCGAGGCGAGTGGCCGGGAGGCGTTCGTCTGGGTCGGTCTGCACGAGCCGGGCGAGGCCCAGATGCAGGGCGTGGCTGCCACCTTCCAACTGCACCCGCTGTCAGTCGAAGACGCAGTTCAGGCACATCAGCGGCCCAAGTTGGAGCGCTACGACGACACCTTGTTCCTGGCGCTCAAGACCGTCAACTACATCCCGCACGAGTCGGCGTTGCTGCCGCGCGAGATCGTCGAAACGGGCGAGATCATGATCTTCGTCGGCAAGAACTTCGTGGTCACCGTCCGGCACGGCGAGCACAGCGGCTTGGCGCAAGTCCGCAAAAGGATGGACACCGATCCCGAACAGATGCGGCTGGGTCCGTTTGCCGTGATGCATGCCATCGCCGACTACGTGGTGGACCGCTACGTCGAGGTGACCAACCTCATGGAAAGCGACATCGACGTCATCGAGGAGACGGCGTTCGCGCCCGGCACCCGCACCGACGTCGAACCGATCTACCAGATCAAGCGTGAGGTCGTCGAGCTGCGGCGCGCGGTCGCGCCACTGTCGGTGCCGTTCGAGCGGATGCAGACCGACTACCGGGATCTGATCTCCAAAGAGGTGCGGCGCTATCTGCGCGACGTCGCCGATCACCAGACCCGCGCCGCCGAGCAGATCGCCGGCTACGACGAGCTGCTCAGCTCACTGGTGCAGGCCGCGCTGGCACGAGTGGGCATGCAGCAGAACACCGACATGCGCAAGATGTCGGCCTGGGCCGGCATCATCGCCGTGCCGACCATGATCGCCGGCATCTACGGAATGAACTTCGACCGCATGCCGGTGCTGCACTGGGCATTCGGCTATCCGATGGTGGTGGCGGGTATGTGCGTGATCTCCGCGGTGCTCTACCGCGCGTTCCGCCGCAACGGCTGGCTCTGAGGGCCGCCCGCCCTGCCTCCACTCTCCGCGAGCGAGCGTGTTTGTACGCCGACACGCCGCTGCGGTGGTGCAACCGTGCACGCTCACACCCGGGTGAGCGTGCGCAGTTGCACAGGTTTCTCGGCGTGCCGCGGTACAAACACGCTCTCTCGCCGGAGAGAAACTACAGCGGCTGGGACGCGGGACGGTCCGGGTCGAAGACGTCCACGCCGTCAGACCGCCAGGCCTCGCGCATCGCCTCGGCGCCCTTGAGCCGCACCCAGGCGGCCTCGGTCGCGGTGATCGGGGTGGCGGACAAGAACCGCACCGGCTCCCGCGGCGGTGCCAACGCCAACTCTGCGACGTCGCTGTCGCCCAGCAACACCGCGGTGAACGGCACCGGGCCCGAGGGCCCAGTCCACAGCGGCCCCCCGAGGTCGATCAGCGCATCGGGCGCCAACACCACCCCTTCGACCACCGGCGCGGCCGCTACCGCGGCGAGACTGCGGGCCAGCCCGGTATCAGAACCCGAGGAACGCAGGCTCACAACGATTTCGGCCCGGGGGCCGTGCACCGGGTCGGCCAGCAGCTGACCGGGGTCGCCCATGGGGTGGCGCGAGCAACCCGCCGAGACGTAGTGCACCATCCGGTCGGGTCCGGGCCCGAACCGCAACACCTCGATGGGCTCGACACCCAGAAACGTCACCCGTGCGGTGTCGGGTTCGACACTCGAGCCGGCGACGCCCGCGAAATGCCGTCGGACATGCTCACGCACCCGGTCCAGCTCGTCGCTCATCACGCGGCCGGCGGCACGCTGAGGTTCACCCCGGATTTGGCGTCGAACACGACCACCTTGTCAGGGTCCAGCGCCAGCTCGATCGGCTGCCCGCCGGCTGCCTTCGACGCAGCCGGAACCCTGGCCACCAGATCGTTTTCGGCTGATGCGTCGCCGGATTCGTTCGGGGTGAAGTACAGGTACTTGTCGGCGCCCAGTGATTCGACGAGGTCGACGCGGGCCGCGAACGTCACCGCGCGGGCGCGCTGAGCGTCATCGAGCAGCGCGGCATCGCCGAGATGCTCCGGGCGCACCCCGATGACCACCGCACCGCCGGCCGGTGCCGGATGCTTGCCGATCGACGCGCGCGTCGCCGCGTCGAGCGGTAGCTCACCGATGGGCAGGCGTACGCCGGTCGCGGTCAGCGTTCCCGGGAAGAAGTTCATCGCCGGAGAGCCGACGAAACCGGCGACGAACAGGTTGGCGGGCCGCTGGTAGAGCTCGTCGGGCGTGCCGATCTGCTGGGCGATCCCACCGTGCATCACCACCACCCGGTCACCGAGCGTCATCGCCTCGGTCTGGTCGTGCGTGACGTAGACGGTGGTGGCGCCCAGCCTGCGCTGCAGCCGGGCGATCTCACTGCGCATCTGCACCCGCAGCTTGGCGTCGAGGTTCGACAGCGGCTCGTCCATCAGAAATGCCTTGGGGTGCCGAACGATCGCCCGCCCCATCGCGACCCGCTGCCGCTGGCCGCCGGAGAGCTGCGACGGCTTGCGGTCCAGAAGAGCTGTCAGGTCGAGGATTTCGGCGACCTCGGCCACCTTCTCGGCGATCTGCGGCTTCTTCATCTTGGCCAGGGTCAACGGGAACGCGATGTTCTGCCGCACCGTCATGTGTGGGTAGAGGGCGTAGGACTGGAACACCATCGCGATGTCGCGGTCCTTGGGTGCGCGCTCGTTGACGCGTTCGCCACCGATGCGCAGCTCCCCCGACGTGATCTCCTCCAGACCGGCGATCATGTTGAGCGTGGTGGACTTTCCGCAGCCCGAGGGCCCCACCAAAATGATGAACTCGCCGTCGGCGATGCTCAGCGACAGGTCCTTCACCGCCACCGCACCATCGGGGTAGCTCTTGCTGACGTGGAGGAGTTCGATCTCTGCCATCGGCCTATCCCTTCACCGCGCCGGAGGTCAGTCCCGCCACGATCCGTCGTTGGAAGATTAGAACAAACACGATGATCGGCACGGTGATCACCATGGCGCCCGCCGCGATCGATCCGGTCGGCTCCTCGAATTGCGAACTGCCGGTGAAGTTGGCGATCGCCACCGGCGCGGTGACCGAGGCCTTGGTCGCCGTCAGCGACAACGCCAACAGCAGGTCGTTCCAGGCGAAGATGAACACCAGAATCGCCGCGGTGACGATGCCCGGCGCCGCGAGCGGCGCAATCACCTTGCGGAACGCCTGACCGGGGGTGGCGCCGTCCATCTTGGCGGCCTTCTCCAGGTCCCACGGGATCTCTTGGAAGAACGCCGAGAGGGTGTAGATCGCCAGCGGCAGAGCGAAGGTGATGTAGGGAATGATCAACCCCAGCCAGGTGTCGAACAGCCCGGTGGCCCGCTCGATGTTGAAAATCGGTGTCACCAGCGATATCTGAGGAAACATCGCGATCAGCAGGGCCGCCCCGATCAGCAGCCTTTTGCCGGGGAAGTCCAGGCGAGCCACGGCATAGGCGGCCATTGCCCCGATCACCACCGCGATCACCGTGGTGATCAGCCCGATACCCACCGAGTTGATCAGCGCCGAGCCGAAGACGTCACCGGCGAAGATGCCGCGGTAGTTGTCCAGGGTCACCGACGACGGAATCAGCTTGCCGTCCTTGACCGTTGAGGTGGGTTTGAGCGACAACGAGAAGATCCACAGCACCGGGACCAGGGCGTAAACCACCACCGCCAGGTCGATGATCAGCCACGCGGTGCGGCGGCGAAGCTCGGTCATCTCTGGCCCGATCCCGGCGCCGCGGCACCGAACACTTTGACGAACACCCACGCGATCAATGCCACGCAGATGAAGATCAGCACCGAGATCGCCGACCCCAACCCGACGTTGAATCCCTTGAACAGGTTGTCGTAACCCAAGATCGACACCGAGCCGGTGCTGTTGGATCCGTTGGTGAGCACGTAGATGTTGTCGAAGATCCGAAACGCGTCCAGCGTGCGGAACAGCAACGCCACCAGGATCGCCGGTTTCATCATCGGCAGAATGATGGTGACCAGTCGCCGCCAGGCACCGGCACCGTCCACCTGTGCTGCCTTGAGCAGTTCGTCGGGCACCAGTGCCAGCCCGGCCAGCAGCAGCAGCGCCATGAACGGCGTCGTCTTCCACACCTCGGCCAGCACCACGATCCCCAGCGACGGGAGCTGGTGGGTCAGTGGCGCACTGCCGGTGGGCAGCAGATTGGCCAGGTAACCGGTCCCCGGAGTCCAGGCGTAATACCAGCTGTAGGCGGCAGCGACGGTGACGATGCCGTAGGGCACCAGCACCGCCGTGCGCACCATGCCCTTGGCGAACAGGCTGCGGTGCATCACCAGTGCCAGCGCCAGGCCGAAGACGAATTCGAAGGCCACCGAGACCACGGTGATACCCAGCGTCACCGCGAACGCGGTCCACCAATAGGAGTCGGTCAGGGTGGTCTGATAGTTGGCCAGGCCGACGAACGCGGTGTCGTCCGGGGTAGTCAGGTTGTAACGCAACAGGCTCAGCCAGATCGCGTACCCGATCGGATAGGCCGTCACGGCCAGCATCAGGATCACCGCCGGCGCGACGAGCGCCACCGCGAGCCGGCGCTGTGAACGGACGTCATCTGCGCGGGAGTCGGCGCGGGTCACGGGATCAGCCCCTTGCCGTCGATGGCCTTGCGCACCTGCACCGTGAGCTCGTCGGCGGTGCGCTCGGGGTCGATGGCGCTGATCGGTGCCAGCGTTGCCGATATCCGGGTCGACACCGCTTGATAGACCGGTGTCACCGGCCGCACCGCGGCGTCGGTGAGTTGCTGACGGATCACGTTGTGCTGCGGGTACTTCTCCTGGAATTGCGGGTCGGCGTACACCGAGGCGCGCACCGCGGGCAGCCCGCCCTCGATCGCGACATACTTCTGGTTCGCGGCGTTTCGCAGACAGCGCACCGCTTCGAACGCCTCGGCGCGATGCCGGGTGGTCCTGGCCACCGCCAGGTTCAACCCGCCGAGGGTCACCTTGGCCGGATGCCCCGCCACCACCGCCGGATACGGCGCATACCCGAGCACGTTGCGGCTGGCCTCATAGGCAATGCGGTACTGCTCGTCGCTGGGCGCAAAGGCGCCGATGCCGTCGACACTGCCGGCCAGATCCGAACGCCCTTGCAGCGGAAGGAACCCCACCCCGCCCTTGACCGCGTTCTCCAGCATGGACGGCAGCACGAAGGGCCAGTTGACCTCCAGCGCCGCCTTGCCCTGCTCGAATGCCAGCCGGGCGGTGCCCTCATCGCTCTGGGTGATCGACGGGTCGGCCCCCGGAGCGGTCGCCACCGCCTTCATGACCCGCAGCGCAGCGACGGTGGCGGCCCGATGCTCGGCGGTGTCGGTGAGGGTGACGGACTTGCCGTCGTCGCCGAGGACCCGGCCCCCTGCACTTTCCAGCAGGGTGTTGAACCACACCACCAAGCCCTCGTATTGCTTGGCCTGCACCGCGATCCAGCTCGGCTCACCCGCGGCGTGCAATCGGGACGCCTCGGCGACCATGCCGTCCCAGGTGGACGGCGCGGACTTCATCAGATCCGGCCGGTACCAGAGTAATTGGGTGTTGGTGACGACCGGCGCGGCGTAGAGCCGATCGCGCCAGCGGGCGGTCGCGAGCGGGCCGGGCAGCGTGTCATCGGCGGCGTCGGCCTCGGCTTTGCCGGCCGGGTCCTGGGACAGCGGCAGCGCCCAGCCGGCCTCGGCGAATTCGGCGGTCCACACCACGTCCAGACCCATCACATCCAGGGTGCGGTCGTTGCCGGTGAGCCGGCGGGCCAATTGCAGGCGCTGGTCGTCCGCGGCGCGCGGCAGGCTGAACTGCTGCACCCGGTACCGGCCACCGGCCTGCTCGGTGCAGCGCGCCGCGAGGACACGGAACGTCGCGGTGTCGTTGGCCGGGGTGTACACGCTGATCACCGGGACATCAGCGGCCGACCCGGACGAACCGCAGGCCGATCCCGCCGAGGCAACGGTCAGTGCAGTCAGCGCAGCCGCGCCCAGCCGCCGTACGCGACCGCGCCGACTCGCCACGCCACCCGCCTCCCGTTGCCGTTTCGTGCCACGACGGTAAGGCCGCCTGACCGCGCTACGCAACAACGCCCGTCAGAGTGTCAGAGCGTCAGCTTCGCCAGTAGATCCCGGCCCTGCTCGGCACTCTGCGGGTCGCACAGCACGTCGTAGCGGCCCGCGACCAGCTGCATGGTCGAGCTGAAATCCCTTGTACCGCGGGCCATCGCGTAGGGAACCGACGAGGTGATCAAACCGAAGAACACCCCGGCGATCAGGCCGGTCACCAGCGCCTGGGTCGGGTTGGCGCTGAAGATGCCCAGCACCAGGCCGATGAACAGGCCCAGCCAGGCCCCGGTCAGCACGCCGCCGCCGAGGACTTTGGGCCAGGTGAGCCGGCCGGTGACCCTCTCGACCTGCATCAGGTCGACGCCGACGATGGTCACCTGCTGGACCGGAAACTGCTGATCGGACAGGTAATCCACCGCGCGCTGCGCCTCGGCGTAGGTGGGGTACGAACCGATCGGCCAGCCTTTGGGCGGGGTGGGCAGCCGGCCGATGTCCCGGCGCCCCGGCGCGGCCGCCGCGCCGATCGGATCGGGAGTCTGTCCGGGTTGGAAGGGGCTGGTCATGGGATTTCTTTCTCCTCGCTCCGGGAAGCGGCCGTCGGACGACGAGCCGGGCCCGGTGCATCGGCTAGGTTGAACAGCATGACAGCTCCCGGCGGGGATTCTGGCGAGAATCCACGAGGCAATGCCGACCAACCCTGGGCCGACGCGGGTGCACCCCCGCCCGACCAGGGCGGCTGGCCCTACCCGTCGGGCTTCGAGGGCTACCCGCCGGCACCCGGCTACCCGCCGCCTGGCTTCCCCCCGACTGGCTTCCCTCCGCCGCCCCCGTCCGCGGGCGGTTATCCGCCGCCCCCACCGCCCGGCAACTATCTGCCGCCCGGCGGCTATGTGCCGCCCGCACCTGCCGGCCCGAACGAATACCCGGGACTCGGCGCCCCTCCCGGATATCCTCCGCCGGGCTACGGCAACCCCCCGGGTTACCCGCCGTCGGGCTATGGCACGCCGTATCCGGGCAGCTACTTCAATCCGGGCCAGGCGCAGAAGACCAACGTCCTGGCGGTCAGCTCCCTGGTGGTGTCGTTGCTCGGCCTGGTGTTCTGGCCGCTGGGAGTGGCCGGCGTCATCCTGGGGGGCGTCGCGCTGAGCCAGATCAGGTCGACCGGTGAGGCGGGCCACGGTCTCGCGGTGGCCGGTACCGCGATAGGCGGTGTCGCCGTGACTCTTTCGTTCATTCTCGCAATGATCGCCCTGAACTAAGCGCCGAGCCGAGGTTCACCGGCCGCCCGGCGGGACGAAGACAGTTGCCCGCCTTTGCGCGACAGCACAGGGCGGGAAGCGGTGGCGACTGTGGCGCCTGAGGCCTGTCGTCAGCCCTAGGGTCGCGGCGACTTCACCGGCAGCCGCCACAGGCAGAACGCCAGTCGCCCTGACCGACGTTGCGCTGGTCATGAGGGCACCGGAGATTTGCTTTTTGCTTCGCAGCGATGGCTACGTCGACACCGTTGAACACTTCCGAGACTCGCGTGCCGAATCCTGGTCGGCCGGCCGGGGCCTCGGCCGATGGCTAAATAATCTAGAGGTAAATCTCACAATGAAGCGATTGCACTCTAAGCATAAATTAAGTATTATTCCTCCAGAGCAGACGCAAGTTCATGTTTCAGGTCAATTAGCTTGGAGGAGCGAACAATGGCTATGTTCTCATCGGTGCCCGTCACCGCGGGCCTGGCCGTCATCGGTGCCGGCTTGCTTGCCCCCGCGCCGCCCGCGGTTTCGCTGTCGGCGCCCCCTCAGGAGCATCGCGTCCAGCTCGCCGGGGCGTCCTTCTCTGACTTCCTGACATCCCACGGCTCAGCCGAGTGGACTTCCGCCGACCCAGGTGAAGCTGCCGACTACGGCAGTGACGTCAGTTATCCCGACATGGACCATATCCCAAACAATGCCCGTGACATCTTGCAAGCGGTAGTAGACCTGGGGCAGGCCCAGATCAGCGCGGGCCTCAGCGGTGTCTCCGGGGGTGACTTGATTGCAGGCTTGTGGGAGATCAGCAGCGGGTTGAGCAATCTTTTTGTCGCCGCCCCCGAAACCGCCGTCCTGGGCATGATCGACACGGCCCTGGCGCAGCAGATCGTCTTCCCCTATTTCGCGCCCAATATCCTCGTGTGGTCGTCGCTGGACTTCGGCGGGCTGATCAACGACATCCAACAGCGATCCGTGGCCGGAATGTCTGCAATATCGGACGGTATCGGAGCTCTTGCATTCGACGACATCAACGTCGGCCTGGCCAGCATCGTTGTCGGTCTGAACCATTTGCTGGTGGAAATCCCGCTGGATCTTATTCTCGGGCCCGCCACCGTGCTACTGGCCGGTTTGTGATGGGCGGTAGCTCCCGTCGCTTTACCGGGCAGGCGGCGCCAACTCGATCCCATTGACATAACGCAACAGTCGCTCAAAGCCGGGCAGTGGCCGTCATGGGTCGGTCCGGGGCGCGGCCCCACTGAACCCCGCTAGGCCGGCGGTGTGAACGGCGGCGCCTCACGACGCATCCCGGCCGCCCGGCCCTTGCCCGCCACCACCAAAGCCATTTTGCGGCTGGCCTCGTCGAGCATCTCGTCACCGAGCATCACCGCACCGCGGGCACCGCCGGCTTGCGAGGTGTGCCACGCATAGGCCTCCAGGATCAGCTCGGCATGGTCGTACTCGGACTGACGCGGGCTGAAGATCTCATTGCCCGCCGCGATCTGGTCGGGATGCAGCACCCATTTGCCGTCGTAACCGAGCGCGGCCGAGCGGCCGGCCACCCGCCGGAACGCCTCGACGTCACGCACTTTCAGATACGGCCCGTCGACGGCGGCGACCCCGTGGGCGCGCGCCGCCACCAGGATCGTCATCAACACGTGGTGGTAGGCGTCGCCCTCGGTATAGCCCTCGGGCTGCTCACCGACCTCCAGGGTGCGGGTGTTGAGGCTGGCCATCAGGTCGGCCGGACCGAGCACCAGCGCCTGCACCCGCGGCGCCGCGGCGATCGCGTTGATGTTCATCAGGCCGCGGGCATCCTCGATCTGGGCGTCGACACCGATCTGCCCGACCGGCAGCCCGTGGATGGTCTCCAGCTGGGTGAGCAACAGATCGAGGGCCTGCACATGCGAGGCGTCGGACACCTTCGGCAGCACGATCACGTCGAGTCGGCTGCCAGCGGCACCGACCGCCGAGACCACCTCGATCAGGTCGGCATGGGTCCACGGTGTGGTCCAGTCGTTGACCCGCACCCCCAGCAACGGGGCCGTCCAGTCCCGCGCGGTCAGCGCTTGGGCGGCCAGGCCCCGAGCCTGCTCTTTGGCCGCTGGAGCGACGGCGTCCTCCAAGTCGAGAAAGACCTCGTCGGCGGACAGACCCTTGGCCTTGTCGATCATCTTCTGGCTGCTGCCAGGCACCGATAGGCAAGTACGGCGGGGGCGATACACGTTGGTCACCTAAATACTCCTACCCTTTCAACCATGGCGTCGAGCAACAGGGTTTACGCAGCGCGGCTTGCGAGGATGCTGGTGCTAGGCCCGTTCGGCGAATCTGTCGGTCGGGTCCGCGATGTGGTCGTCAGTCTCAGTATCGTGCGTCAGCAGCCGCGTGTGCTGGGCCTGGTAGTCGAACTCCCTACTCGCAGACGCATCTTCGTGCCGATTCTGCGGGTCGCGTCGATCGAACCCAACGCGGTCACCCTCAACACCGGAACGGTGTCACTGCGCAAGTTCAACCAGCGGCCCGGTGAGGCACTGGTGCTCGGCCAGGTTTTGGACACCAAGGTCCGGGTCACCGACCCGGAGCTGCCGGAGCTGGCCGGCGTCGATGTGGCGATCACCGACTTGGCCATCGAACAGAGCCGCACGCGCGACTGGCTGGTCACCCGGATCGCGGTGCGGCATTCCCGGCGGCTGGGCCGGCGCGCCGCCGTCCACATCGTGGACTGGCACAACGTGCAGGGCCTCACCCCGTCCGCGCTCGCGATGCCCGGGCAGGGCGTGGCGCAGCTGCTGCAGCAGTTCGAGGGCTGGCGGCCGATCGAGGTCGCCGACGCCATCCGCGAGCTGCCGCCCAAGCGCCGCTACGAGGTGATCAACGCGCTGGACAACGCACGGCTGGCCGACATCCTGCAGGAGCTCCCGGAGGAACGTCAGGCCGTCGTACTGGCCCAGCTGGGCACCGATCGGGCCGCCGACGTGCTGGAGGAGATGGACCCCGACGACGCCGCGGACCTGCTGGGCGTGATGAACCCCACCGAGGCCGAGACGCTGCTGGCCAGGATGGACCCCGACGACTCCGACCCGGTGCGCCGACTGCTGGAGCACTCCCCTGACACCGCAGGAGGCCTGATGACCTCCAACCCGGTGGTGCTGACCGCCGACACCTCGGTCGCCGAGGCCTTGGCCCGGGTGCGCGACCCCGACCTGACTCCGGCGCTGTCGTCGCTGGTTTTCGTGACACGGGCTCCCACCGCCACCCCGACCGGCCGCTACCTGGGCTCCGTCCCGCTGCAGCAGCTGCTGCGGGTGCCGCCGGCCGAACTCATCGGCGGGTTCGTCGACTCCGACCTTCCGGCATTGAACCCGGAGGTGTCCCTGGCGGAGCTGACCCGCTACTTCGCCGCCTACAACCTGGTCTGCGGACCGGTGCTCGACGAACAGAACCACCTGCTGGGCGCGGTGACGGTCGACGACGTGCTGGATCACCTGCTGCCGGATGATTGGCGCGAAACCCCCGAGCCCGACCTGGGGCCGAAACTCGCCGGGAGGCCGTCGTGACCGACCGCTCGACATCGCAGCGGCTGTCCACGCCGCGCACCTCGCGGTTCCCCAGCTTGAACATGGATCCCGACGCGCTGGGCCGGTTCACCGAATCGGTGGCACGGTTCTTCGGCACCGGGCGCTACCTGGCCATCCAGACCATATTGGTGGTCGGCTGGATCCTGCTGAACGTCTACGCGATCCGATTCCAGTGGGACCCCTACCCGTTCATCCTGCTCAACCTGGCGTTTTCCACCCAGGCCGCCTACGCCGCGCCGCTGATCCTGCTGGCCCAGAACCGGCAGGAGAACCGCGACCGGGTCAGCTTGGACGAGGACCGCCGCCGCGCCGCACAGACCAAAGCCGACACCGAGTACCTGGCCCGGGAACTGGCGTCACTGCGCCTGGCGGTCGGTGAGGTTGCCACCCGCGACTACCTGCACCATGAGCTCGAGCGGGTCCGGGAACTGCTGGAGACCCTGCGTCCAGACCCCGATCCCGCCGCCCCGGAGCCCGCTCAACGGCCGTCCTGACAGGTGACGCGGACCAGATAACGGTCATCAACGGGACATGTCTTGGGTATGGTGACCTAGTTCACGAAGCCCGTGCGGTTTCACCAGAGCGGAATTAGGGGCGGTCGAGTGCCAACAGGGGGCGGCGCAGCGGAACGCGTGTCCCGCGCTGCCAGATTGCGGCGGGCGGCCCGCTCAGCCCTGCGGCCCGCCTTCGGCCTGACGTTCATCACCCCGCTGGTGTTCGCCGGCGCCGTAGGTGCCACGCCCCGCTCTCCGTCGACCTCGCTGCCGTTGCGCAATGCCGCGGTCACCCCGCTGGCGGCTTCGGTGCACACATCCTCGACCGGCCACTCCTCGGGCCCCTCCGTCGTCGCGGTACGCCGCCCGCAGGCGAACCTGCACGTCGCCGCGGGCGCACCGTCGGCGCCGCCGGCAGCGGTCGTCTATGCGCCGGGCACCTTGGGGATCCCCAAGACCGCGCTGGCCGCCTACCAAAACGCCGAACAGCAGATGGCGGTCGCCGATCCCCAATGCGGGATCAGCTGGAACCTGCTGGCCGGGATCGGGCGCATCGAATCCGGGCACGCCAACGGCGGGGCCACCGATGTGCGCGGCAACGTGCTGCAGCCGATCTACGGACCGGCGCTGGACGGCACCCTGCCCGGAAACGAAGTCATCGTGGCCAGCAGCGCCCCGGGACGCGTCGTCTACGCCCGCGCACTGGGCCCGATGCAATTCCTGCCCGGAACCTGGTCGCGGTACGCCGCCGACGGCGACGGCGACGGGCGAGCGGACCCGCAGAACGTCTACGACGCGACGTTGGCAGCAGCACGCTACCTGTGCAGCGGCGGGATGAACCTGCGCGAACAGTCACAGGTCCTGACCGCGATCCTGCGCTACAACAACTCGATGGCCTACGCGGAGAACGTGATGGGCTGGGCGGCGGCTTACGCCACCGGGGTGGCCCCCGTCGACCTGCCGCCGATCGTAGGCCCGGCACCGCCGATCGCGGACCTGCACCTGGAGCACCTGGAACACCCGGAAGGGCTCGGGCCCGAGTCGCTCAGCATGCACGGGATGTCCCAGGTCAACCACCCCGCCGAATCGTCGCTGATCGATCTGGGCCAGCCGAGTTTGGAGACCCAGCTGGCGAATATGCCCTGGCTGCCGCCGTGGATGACCTCGCCCGAGCAGCAACAGCAACAGCAGCTGCCGCGCCCCGCGGCGGCCTGCCGGATGATCTGCCTGGAGCCCCAAGCCGCGCCGGCCCCACCAGCGCCGCCCAACGGTGTCCCGCCGGCCCCCTTCGGTCCCCCGGAAGCCCCGCCGGCCCCGCCTGCGCCGATGCCGGCCTACGCCGTCGCACCGTCGCCGCCGGACGTCCCGGGCGCGCCGCCACCCCAGGCGCCTGCCGGTGCACCCCAGGACGGAGCGCAGGCCGTCCCCCCGGCCTGACGCATCTCACAGGCAAAGGCCCTGCCTCGCTGGCCTAGACTCGGTTGCGATGTCCGAGAATCACGATGAGACTGCGGCCCTGCACGACGCGATCTATGCAGCGCTGGGCAATGTGCTGGACCCCGATATCCGGCGTCCCATCACCGATCTGGGCATGGTCAAGAGCATCGAGATCGCGGACGACCGCAGTGTGCACGTCACGGTCTACCTGACGATCGCCGGCTGTCCGATGAAAGCCGAGATCACCAACAACGTCACCACCGCGATCAACGACGTGCCCGGCACCGGACCCGTCAAGGTCAGCCTGGATGTCTTCAGCGACGAGCAGCGCGCCGAGCTGCGCAAACAGCTGCGTGGCGACGCTCGGGAACCGGTCATCCCGTTCGCCCAGCCGGGCTCGCTGACCAAGGTGTACGCGATCGCCTCGGGCAAGGGCGGGGTCGGCAAATCCAGTGTGACGGTCAACCTCGCGGTCGCGCTGGCCGAACGCGGTATGTCCGTCGGGGTGCTCGACGCCGACATCTACGGCCACTCGGTACCACGGATGATGGGCGTCACCGCCCTGCCCACCCAGGTCGACTCGATGATCATGCCGCCGATCGGATACGGCGTGAAGGTGATCTCGATTGCGATGTTCACCCAGGGCAACACACCGGTGGTGTGGCGGGGCCCGATGCTGCACCGGGCGTTGCAGCAGTTCCTGGCCGACGTGTACTGGGGTGACCTGGACGTGCTGTTGCTGGATCTGCCGCCGGGCACCGGCGACATCGCGATCTCGGTGGCACAGTTGGTTCCGTCGGCCGAGATCCTGGTGGTGACGACGCCGCAGCAGGCGGCCGCGGAGGTGGCCGAGCGGGCCGGGGCGATCGCACTGCAGACCCGCCAGCAGGTCGTCGGAGTGGTGGAGAACATGGCCGGACTGGCCATGCCCGACGGGTCCACCATGCACCTGTTCGGCGAGGGCGGCGGCGAGCGGGTCGCCGAGCGGCTGACCCGGGCGATGGGCCGTGACGTGCCGCTGCTGGGTCAGGTGCCGATCGACAGCGAGATGGTGACCGGCGGCGACTCCGGATCCCCGGTGGTGCTCTCGCCGGACTCGGTGGCGGGCAAGGAGCTGCGCCGAGTCGCCGATCAGCTGGCCACCCGCCGACGCGGGCTGGTGGGGATGTCGCTGGGCTTGGACACCGGGGGCTCCCAGCGCTGAGTCTGGTCTAGGTCGCGTCGGTGTCGAAGGGAGCCGGTCCCCCCGGCTCGGGCACCACGGCCGGTGTCAGCGGCTTCGGGCGAGGCTCTGCGGCCAGCGAACCGACCGCGGTGAACAGTGAATCGTCGCCATCGAGCAGATGCCGGGTCAGCGCGGCGCGCGGTGTCATGCCGCGCAACTTCTGCAGTTCGCTCAGCGGCGCCCGAAGGTCGTCGAACTCCGGACCGATCTCTTCGCGTAGCTGGTCGGTGGCGTTGGTGACGTAGTCGCGGGCCTGGCGCAGCGCGCCGGCGGTCCACCGGATGGCTCCCGGCAGCCGCTCCGGGCCCAGGACCACCAGCCCGATCACCACGAGGACGAGCATCTCGCCCCAGCCGACATTCGCGAACATCGAGGCGAACTTCTAACCGTCGGGGGTGGGGGTCACCGTCAGCGTCACATGGCGCCCGTCCCGGACCACCTCGACCGGGGCTTCCTTGCCGATGGTCAGATTGCGGACCGCCACGACGAATTCGTTGGCGTCGGCAACGGTGCGATCGCCGATCTTGACCACCACGTCGTTCTCCAGCATGCCGCCCTTCTCCGCGGGGCTGCCCACCTTGACGTTGGCGATCTGCGCGCCGGACGCGATGGCGTTGCTGACCGAGCGAGCGCTGACCCCCAACGTGGGGTGCACGATCTTGCCGTCCTTGATCAGCGCCTCGGCCACGGTCTTCATCTCATTGACCGGGATCGCGAATCCCAGCCCGCTGGCGCTGTCGGACAACGACTTTCCGGCGGTGTTGATCCCGACCAGCTGGGCATCCATGTCGATCAGCGCACCGCCGGAGTTGCCGTGGTTGATCGAGGCGTCGGTCTGCACCGCGTCGATGACGGTGTCGGTGTCGGAGTCGTCGCCGGAGAGCGGCACGGGCCGGTGTACGGCGCTGATGATGCCGTGGGTCACGGTGCTGCGCAGGCCCAGCGGAGCGCCCGCCGCGATCACCTCGTCACCGACCCGGATCTTGTCGGAGTCACCGAGACGGGCCACCGACAGGTTGTCGACGTTGTCGACCTTGAGCACGGCCAGGTCGGTCTTCGGGTCGCGACCGACCAGGTTGGCCAGCACCTCTTTGCCGTCGTTGAACACCACCGTGGTCTTGAACTTGCTGGGGTTGTTGGCGGCTTCGGAGATCACGTGGTTGTTGGTGACGATGTAGCCCTTGCCGTCGATCACCACCCCGGAGCCCTGCATGCCCTGGTCGTCGCTGACCGACTCGATGGTCACCACGGAATTCGCGATGGCTTCGGCGACCTTGGCGAACCGCCCGGCCGGCTCCTCGGCGTTGCCCTTGGTGGACAGCGTCACCTTCGACGTCGTGAATGCCTCGACGACCTGCGCGGTGGTACGTCCGACCCAGCCGCCGACCATGCCGATCGCCAGCGCAATCGCGGCCAGCGTGGCCAGCGCCCGGTAGGAGATCCGGTCGCCGAACAGCACGTCGCGCACGCCGAGGCGGCCACCCCACTCGCCGGGCGCCCGCGGTGCGGGCGGGACCACGGCCGGCGCACCCAGTGCGGCGCCGGCGGCGGGGTCACGCCACGGGTCGCGGGTGTCTTCCAGCCCGTCCGGTTTGCCGTTGCGGCCCAGCGCGCCGGCGTCGGCAGGATGGCGCTGCAACGAGGGGCCGCTGCCGTAGGGCCGACTGAAGGCCTCTTTGAGCACCGGGTCCGGCGGCAGGTCACGCGGGGTGAACTCGCCCTGTTCACGGTACTTCTTGGGCCGTACGTCGGCGGGAATGAAAGAACCGGGCACCCCGTCGGGCCGGCCGAAGGCCTTTTTGGACGCACTGTCCACAGGGGGCCGGTAGACGGGTCGCGGCGCCAAGCGGTTACCGCCGGCGTTCTCGTTGTTGGAGCTCACCTATTCCTCTTCCGGGTCCAGCCCTGGGTCGCTTCCAGGCTCCGCGAGCACAGCATCACCGGGCGCTGGCGCCGCTGGAGATCCACCTTACCGACGTTTACGGCGTTCTTGAGGTTTGCCGTCGTCGAACCGGGCGGGCATCGGCCTGGTCGGCTCGTCGGGCGAACAGTCGGCCGGGGAATCGGGGATCTGGGACAACAGGCCGAGCAGCGCGGAGGGAATCCGGATCGGATGCGAATCGCGCAGGGCCGAGCGCGCCCGGCCCTGGTATTCCACTTCGGCCGCGCAATCGGGGCACAGCGACAGGTGGTGGGCCGCGCGCAGGTGGGCGTTCATCCGCAGCTCGCCGTCGACGTAGGCGGTGATCGCCTCGCTGCAGAGATGTTCGGTGGACCCGAACTGGCGCGGGGCACCGACCGGCGCGTCACTTTGCGAGGCGAACTGAGCGGGCAGCCAGGAGAATGCGCGACGGAAGACACCTCCGCGGTCCGTCACACCGGACTCCTCTCCGATCGCATACCCAGATCAGCACTCAATCGGGCTCAATAAAGACCCAATAAGAATGTAGCGCGATACCGCCCGCGGACGCGGAAACCCGAAGGTGTCGGCGACGCGGCTCAGCCGGCCGCGACGCCGCCGAAGGCCAAACCGTCGCGCTGACTGGTTCGAGCGGCGAGATAGTCACGCAGGGCCTGGCGGCCTCGGTGAATGCGGCTGCGCACGGTGCCCAGCTTCACCCCGAGCGTGGCCCCGACCTCCTCGTAGGACAGGCCTTCGATGTCGCACAGCACGACCGCGGCGCGGAACTCCGGCGCCAACGAGTCCAGCGCTGCCTGCAGGTCCGGGTCCAGCCGCGCATCGTGGTAGATCTGCTCGGGGTCGGGCTCGTCGGCGGGCACCCGGTCGTAGTCCTCCGGCAGCGCCTCCATGCGGACGCGCCCCCGCCTGCGCACCATGTCCAGGAACAGGTTGGTGGTGATGCGGTGCAGCCAGCCCTCGAAGGTTCCAGGCTGGTAGTTGTGCACCGAACGGAACACCCGGATGAAGGTCTCCTGGGTGAGATCCTCTGCGTCCTGCTGGTTTCCGGAGAGCCGGTAAGCCAGCCGGTAGACCCGGTCGGCGTGCTGGCGCACCAGTTCGTCCCACGACGGCATCGCCGCAACGTCTCCGGTGGCGTCGAACACCGCGGTGCCCTGCGGCTCCTCGGGCTGTTCGACCCAATCGGTGTCGGAGTAACGGTCCGAGTGGGTGGTCGGGTGCGACATGGCGACCGGGGGCAGCAAAGTGGTTATGGCGACGTCCTCTAGCTCGGGTCCGCCGTCTGGCGACGGCAGCTCACTATCGCGGTCAACGCGCACCGGGCCCCTCGTATTCCTAGCGTCTCGAGGCCGGTTCCTACCTCGTTCCATGCCGATACCGTTGCCTATCGCGGTATGCCAGCTCTGTGCTGTCACTGAACTCCGACTGTGAACCTGTGTTCGAATACGCCACGCACTGCGGTTATACGACCAGGTAACAGTTCGGACACGGGCCGCGCCCCGGGCGTGTCGGGCGGGCGCGCCGGTGCGCGGGCCGCAACGGCTTTGTCCTACGCTGCGGACATGGCCAGCACCGACGACACTCCCGGGGAGCCGCCGCGCAGTCGAGCCGATGCTCTGTTGGCGCACGCCGAGGACTCCATGACCGAGGACGCGGTTCTGGCGGCCGCCCGCGACCGGGCCGGGGAGATCGGCGTCGGGTCGATCAGCGCCGCGGTCGGCGCGCTACTGAGCCTGCTGACCAAACTCAGCGGCGGCAAGGCGGTGGTCGAGGTGGGCACCGGCGCCGGCGTCAGCGGGCTGTGGCTGCTGTCGGGGATGGGCGAAGACGGTGTGCTGACCACGATCGACATCGAGCCCGAGCACCAGCGGACCGCCAAGCAGGCCTTCGGTGACGCCGGAATCGGGCCCGGCAGAACACGGTTCATCAGTGGCCGCGCCCAAGAGGTGCTGACCCGCCTCGCCGACGAGTCCTACGACCTGGTGTTCGTCGATGCCGACCCGATCGACCAGCCCGGCTACGTCCTGGAAGCCGTGCGGTTGCTGCGGCCCGGCGGCGTGGTCGTGGTGCACCGGGCCGCCTTGGGCGGCCGGGCCGGAGATCCGGCGGCCAACGACGCCGAGGTGCTTGCCGTGCGCGAAGCGGCCCGGCTGATCGCCGTGGACGAGCGGCTGACCCCGGCGTTGATTCCGCTGGGCGACGGCCTGTTGGCCGCCGTTCGCGACTGAGACTTCACTCCCCCACACAACCTGCACTCCCGCACGCACCTGCGCTCCCCACTCCACCTGCGCTCCCCACCCACCTGCGCGAGCGTGCGCGTTGGTACGCGACACGCCGCGTTCTGACGGACAAACACGCACCCTCGCGCCAATGGGGGCGGGCAAGGTCTTGACACCCGACTGAACGCGTGTTTAGCGTATTGAACATGCGTTCAGCGGACTTGACGGCTACGGCGAGAATCCGCGATGCGGCCATCGAGCAGTTCGGGCGGCAGGGATTCGGTGTCAGCGTCCGGGCTATCGCCGAGGCCGCCGGAGTCAGCGCCGCTCTGGTCATCCACCACTTCGGCTCCAAAGAGGGGCTGCGCAAGGCCTGCGACGAGTTCGTCGCCGAAGAGATCCGCAGCGGTAAATCCGAGGCGATGCGCTCGGCTGACCCCGGAACCTGGTTCGCGCAGATGGCCGAAATCGAGTCCTATGCGCCGATGATGGCCTACCTGGTCCGCAGCATGCAGTCCGGCGGCGAGCTGGCAAACACGTTGTGGCGCAGGATGATAGACAACGCCGAAGGCTACCTCGACGAGGGCGTACGCGCCGGCACCCTCAAACCCAGCCGCGACCCCAAAGCCCGGGCCCGCTTCCTGGCCATCAACAACGGCGGCGGATTCCTGCTGTATCTGCAGATGCACGAGAACCCGACCGATCTGCGCGCCGTGCTGCGCGACTACGCGCGCGACATGATCTTGCCCGCGCTCGAGATCTACACCGAGGGCCTGATGACCGACCGCACCATGTACGACGCTTTCCTGGCGACCGAACAAGGGGGAACGGATGCGACCTGACAACCATTGGCCGGCAATCGAAATCCGCGGACTAGAGAAGAGCTTCGGCCAGGTCAAGGCGCTCGACGGACTGGACCTGACCGTCTACGGCGGCGAGGTGCACGGCTTCCTCGGCCCCAACGGCGCCGGCAAATCCACCACCATCCGCATCCTGCTGGGCCTGGTGAAGGCCGACAGTGGGACCGTGCGGCTGCTCGGCGGTGATCCCTGGACCGACGCGGTCGAGCTGCACCGCGAGATCGCCTACGTGCCAGGCGATGTCACCTTGTGGCCGGCATTGACCGGAGGCGAGATCATCGACCTGCTGGCGCGGATGCGCGGCGGCCTCGACGAGCGGCGCCGCGACGAGTTGATCGAGCGCTTCGACCTGGACCCGAGCAAGAAGGCCCGCACCTACTCCAAGGGCAACCGCCAGAAGGTCTCGCTGATCTCCGCCTTCTCCTCGCACGCCCGGCTGCTCGTGCTCGACGAGCCCAGCACCGGACTGGACCCCTTGATGGAGAACGTCTTCCAGCAATGCGTCGCCGAGGCGAGCCGGCGCGGCGCCACCGTTCTGCTGTCCAGCCACATTCTGGCCGAGACCGAGACCCTGTGCCAGCGGGTGACGATCATCCGGGCCGGGCGCGTGGTCGAAAGCGGCTCGCTGGAATCGCTGCGGCACCTGCGTCGCACCTCGATTCAGGCTGACCTGATGCGCGATCCCGGTGATCTGACCCGCATCCCGGGGGTCGCGGACGTGCGATACACCGGCACCGTGCTGCATGCGCAGGTCGACAGCGCCAGCCTCGCAGAGCTCATCGCGGTGCTCGGCGCAGCCGGCGTGCGCAGCCTCACCAGCCAACCACCGACGCTCGAAGAGCTGTTCCTGCGTCACTACGACACGGTCCGGGTATGACTGCCGTCGTCGTCCAACCCGCGTCACCGCACTACCGCCGGGGCGGGTCGAATCTCGTTGGCACGCTGGGGCTGCTGCGCCTGTGCCTGCGACGCGACCGCATCGTGCTGCCACTGTGGGTGCTGCTGTTGTCGCTGCCGCTGGCCAGCGTCTACATCGCGAGCGTCGAGGCGATCTATCCCACCGCCGCCGACCGCGCCGGCCTGGCCGCGACCATCATGGCCAGCCCGGCGCAGCGCGCGATGTACGGCCAGGTCTACAACGACTCCCTCGGCGCGGTGGGCATTTGGAAGGCCGGGATTTTCCACCTGCTGATCGCGGTCGCGGTGATCCTGACCGTCATCCGGCACACCCGCGCCGACGAGGAGACCGGCCGCACCGAGCTGATCGACTCGACCGCGGTGGGCCGCTATGCCGGGCTGACCGGCGCGCTACTGCTGGCCTCGGGTGCGTCGGTGGCCACCGGTGTGATCGGGGCGGCGGGCCTGCTGACCACCGCCGTGCCGGCCGCCGGATCGTGGGCGTTCGGAGCGGCACTGGCCTGCTCCGGGCTGGTGTTCACCGCCGTGGCCGCGGTTGCCGCCCAGTTGTCACCCAGCGCACGGTTCGCCCGCGGCGCCGCGTTCGGCGTGCTGGCCGGCGCGTTCACGCTGCGCGCCGTGGGCGATGCGGGATCGGGTGCGCTGTCGTGGCTCTCACCCCTGGGCTGGTCGCTACAGGTCCGGCCGTACGCCGGTGACCGCTGGTGGGTGCTGCTACTGCATCTGGCCGCGACGGCTGCGCTCACCTGGCTGACCTATCGGCTCGCCGCCCGCCGCGATGTCGGGGCCGGGCTGCTGGCCGACCGTCCGGGCCCCCGCCGGGCGGCGCCGACGCTGGCGGGCACGTTCGGCTTGACGTGGCGGCTCGACCGCGGGGCGCTGCGGCTGTGGACGACTGCCCTGGTGCTCTACGGGCTGCTGGTCGGCAGCGTGGTGCACGGTATCGGCGACGAAGTGGGCAGCGATCGCGCCCGCGACGTCGTCATTCGGCTGGGCGGTACCGCGGCGCTGGAGCATGCATTCGTCGCGGTGGCGTTCACCATGCTGGGCATGGTCGCGGCAGCTTTCGCGGTGTCGCTGGTACTGCGGCTGCACCAGGAGGAAGCCGCAACGCGCGCCGAGACGCTGCTCGCCGGAGCGTTGTCGCGAAATCGTTGGTTGGCAAGCCATCTGGTGGCCGCACTGGCCGGATCGACGCTCGCGATGCTCGCTGCCGGGCTGGTGGCCGGAATCGTCTACGGGACGGCGACCGGCGACATCGGCGCCCAGGTGCCCGCGGTGGTGGGCAGCGCCGCCGTGCAGTTACCGGCGGTCTGGCTGCCCGCGGCCGTGGCGGTCGCCTTGTTCGGGCTCGTCCCCAAGGTCGCGCCCGCCGCGTGGGCGGTGCTGACCGGGTTCGTCGCGCTGTATCTGCTCGGCTCCATCTCCGGACTGCCGCAGTGGGTGCTCGACCTCGAACCATTCGCCCACATCCCGGTGATCGGAGACGGCGCGCTGCGCGTCGTGCCGCTGGTGGTGCTGCTGGCGATCGACGCCGCACTGATCGCCGTGGGCTTGCAGGCCTTCCGGCGCAGGGATCTGACGACATGAGGAGGACGACGTGAAAGCTGTTGGCAAAGGTTTGTTTTCAGCCTTTTTGGGCCTGGTTGCCTTCGGATTGCTGCTGTTCGTGCCGGCCGGGACGGTGCACTACTGGCAGGCCTGGGTGTTCCTCGCGGTGTTCGCCGCGTCCACCTGGATTCCCAGCGTCTACCTGATGCGCACCAATCCGGCCGCACTGGATCGGCGGATGCAAGTAGGACCGCTGGCGGAGACGCGGCCAGTGCAACGGATCGTGATCACCGCCATCTTCATCTGCTTTCCCGCCCTGTTCGTCCTGAGCGCGGTGGATCACCGTCTCGGATGGTCGACGGTGCCGACGGCGGTCTGCCTGTTCGGCGACGTGCTGGTGGCGGCCGGACTGGTCCTGGCCATGGCGGTGGTCATCCAGAACGGTTACGCGGCGGCCAACGTCACCGTCGAAGCGGGCCAGGCGCTGGTCTCCACGGGCCTGTACGGGCTGGTGCGGCACCCGATGTACACCGGGAACGTCCTCCTGATGGCCGGTACGCCACTGGCTCTCGGCTCCTACTGGGGGCTGGTCTTGCTGCTGCCGGGGATGGCCCTGCTGATCGTGCGCATCTTCGACGAGGAGCGGTTGCTGACCCAGGAACTGAGCGGATATCGCGAGTACACCGCGCGGGTGCGGTACCGACTGCTGCCCTACGTGTGGTGAACGAGAAGGCGACGCAGATGAAGGTGATGGCTCAAGCCATCGGCGCCGGCCTGGTCACAGCGGCGCTGTGCGGGTTGCTGTTGTTCTGGGCGGCAGGCACTTTCGACTACTGGCAGGCCTGGACATTCCTGGCGGTCTACACCACGATCAGCATCGCGTGCTGCGTCTACTGGGGCCTCACCAATCCGGCAGTGCTGCAGCGGCGGCTGCGCGGCGGCCCGAAGGCCGAAACCCGGATCCCGCAGAAACTGGCCAGCACAGCCCTGGTCGTTGCATTCGCGGCCGGGTTGGTGGTCAGCGCGCTGGATCACCGGTTCGGGTGGTCAGCCCCGCCGACGGCCGTGCCGATACTCGGCGAAGCCCTGGCGGTGCTCGGATTCGGCCTTGGCGTGCTGTCCATCATGGAGAACAACTACGCCGCAGCCAACATCACCGTCGAGAACGAACAGCCGGTGATATCGACCGGGATGTACGGCTTGGTCCGCCACCCGATGTACTTCGCCGCGCTGGTCACGATGATCGGCATACCGCTGGCCCTCGGCTCGTACTGGGGGCTGGTGGGCGCACTCGCCTACGTGCCCATCCTGGTGGTCCGAATCTTCGACGAGGAGCGGTTGCTGGCCCAGGAGCTCAGCGGATACCGCGAATACACCCGCCACGTCCGCTACCGTCTGCTGCCCTACCTCTGGTGATGGGCTCGGCGGGATACCGCCGCGGACTCCAGTGGCTTACAGTTCCCTAAGTAAAGACTGTTAGTTCCTACTTAGGGAGATCGGTAGAGCCATGCGCGCACGCAAGCAGGGCAGCGTCACCCGCGGTATCGGCACCCGCACCGTCTCCC
Organism: Mycolicibacter heraklionensis; assembly: GCF_019645815.1. Taxonomy (NCBI): domain Bacteria; kingdom Bacillati; phylum Actinomycetota; class Actinomycetes; order Mycobacteriales; family Mycobacteriaceae; genus Mycobacterium; species Mycobacterium heraklionense. The sequence continues at coordinate 1,376,781 of NZ_CP080997.1, read as the reverse complement.
CCACCCGGACGGCCGCCGCTGCAGCAGGCGCCCTGGTAGTGGGCCTCACCCCGATGCTGGCCGCCGCCCCGGCGCAGGCGGACTGGGACTGGCTGCTCGATGCAGCGGCGCCGGTGGAAGTCGCCGGCAGCGCGGCAGGCGGACTCGACTTGGGCAGCCTGATGGCGCTGGTCCAGTCTTTCACCGACCAACTCGATCCGGCCACCAACAAGCTGTTCTCCGACGTCATTGACGCGGTGCTGGCCTGGCCTGGCCCGAGCCAGTCCCTCGACACCGCCGACTGGGTGAACCAGTTCATCTACGCACCGCTGCATGACGGGCTCCAGCAGTGGATTGCCAGCCCGTTCGGCGAGCTCAGCCTGGGTGTGATCAACGCACCGTTTGCCACGCTGTTCGGCCGCGATCTGATCGGCGACGGCATCGACGGGTTCGACGGCGTCAACACCAGCCTGTTCGGTCAGTCGGGCTGGTTCGGCGACGCCGGTGATGGCGGCTTCCTGTTCGGCGACGGCGGAGCCGGCGTCGCGGGTATCGACGGGATCGGCGGCGCCGGCGGCGACGCGGGCTTCTTCGGCAACGGTGGAGCGGGCGGGCTGGGCGGCGTCGGAGCCGCCGGCGGCGACGGCGGCGCCGGCGGCTGGTTCATGGGCGTGGGCGGCGCGGGCGGTGCCGGCGGCGCGGGTGCGGGCGGCGGCACCGGTGGCGTGGGAGTCGGCATGCTGCTGGGCACCGGGGGCACCGGCGGCGCCGGGGGCATCGGTCTTGCGGGGGACATCGGCGGTGACGGCGGAGTGGGCGGTGCCGGGGCCTGGTGGACGGGCCGCGGCGGCGACGGCGGTGTCGGCGGTGAAGGCGACGGGGACGAAAACGGCGGCGCCGGGGGCGACGGCGGCGCGGGTGGGCTGTTGTTCGGCCGCGGCGGCGACGGCGGCCTCGGCGGTGAAGGCGGCGCGGGTGGCCTGGGCGGCGCGGGCGGCTTCCTGGGCGCCGCGGGAATCAGCGCGGCGCCGTACGTCGCGAACACCCAGTGGGTGACCTACGACGGCGGAACCAGCCTGCGCGTCTACCCGACCGACACCGGCCGAACCGAGGCCGGCGAGCCCGGCACTCTGCGCCAGGGCGAGCAGGCCTGGGCGGAAGTCGTGAAGCGCAACCCGGAGGCCAACAACCCCGGCATGCGCGCGCAGTTCCTGTGCCACTGGCAGTTCGCCGAATTCATCCAGCCCGGCAAGACCAGTTGGAATCTGGAGCCGTGGCGCCCGGACGTGAGCACCCTGAACCTGCTCGCCAACGGCTGCAACCCCGGCGGCGCCGAGGAGCCGTTCTAATCCGCTAGATCCAAACTCCCTTTCCGACGGCCACCACGCCGCCGGCGCTGATGGAGAACCGTTCCCGGTCCTTCTCCAGGTCGACACCGATCATCTCGCCGGGCCCGACCACGACGTTCTTGTCCAGGATCGCGTGCCGCACCACCGCGCCGCGTCCCACCCGGGCCCCGGGCATGATCACGCTGTCCTCCACGATCGCGCCGTCGTCGATCACCACATTCGACGACAGCACCGAGTTGCGCACCGAGCCCGCCGAGATCACGCTGCCGGCGCCCACCACCGACTCCTGCGCCGAGCCGCCGTTGACGAACTTCGCCGGCGCCAGGTTTTCTGTCGCGCCGTGAATCGGCCAGCGGTTGTTGTACAGGTTGAACACCGGGTGCGCTGACACCAAGTCCATGTGCGCGTCGTAGAACGCGTCCAGAGTTCCGACGTCACGCCAGTAGCCGCGATCCCGCTCGGTGGCGCCGGGCACCTCGTTGTCGGAGAAGTCGTAGACCGCGGCCATTCCGTCGGCCACCAGGCGCGGCATGATGTCGCCGCCCATGTCGTGGTCGGAGTGATCATCGTCGGCGTCGGCGCGGATCGCGTCGATCAGCACCTTGGTGGTGAAGACGTAGTTGCCCATCGACACATACGTGCTGGCCGGATCATCGGGCGTGCCAGGAGGGTTCGCCGGCTTCTCCATGAACCCGCGGATCCGGCCGGACTCGTCGGCGTCGATGCAACCGAACGCGGAGGCTTCCGCGCGCGGCACCCGAACCCCCGCGACGGTCGCCCCGGCCCCACTGTCGATGTGGAAGCGCACCATCTGTTCGGGGTCCATCCGGTACACGTGGTCGGCTCCGAAGACCACGATGTAGTCCGGGTCTTCGTCGAAGATCAGGTTCAGCGACTGATAGATGGCGTCGGCGGACCCGGTGTACCAGCGCGGGCCGAGGCGCTGTTGCGCCGGCACCGGCGTGATGTACTCCCCCGCCAGGCCGCTCAACCGCCAGTTCTGCGAGATGTGCCGGTCCAGCGAATGCGACTTGTACTGCGTCAGAACGCAAATCCGCAGGTAGCGAGCGTTGACCAGATTCGACAGCACGAAGTCGATCAACCGGTAGGCACCCCCGAAGGGGACCGCCGGCTTGGCTCGGTCCGCCGTCAGCGGGTGCAGCCGCTTGCCCTCCCCACCGGCCAGGACGATGCCCAGCACATGCGGCGCTTCCCTCATGGCCACAAACCTATCGGCCACTTCGAAGCCCTGCCAGGTTGACCGCACGATTGGCGACGGTTCTTTACAAAAGCGTCGTCACAGATCGCCGGTCGATCCGCTGCGTGGCCGCCGATCTGCGACCGCTACCGTGCCGGTTATGCGGGTGGCGATGCTGACTCGGGAATACCCCCCGGAGATCTATGGCGGTGCGGGTGTCCATGTCACCAACCTGGTCGAAGCGCTGCGGCGGTTGTGTCACGTGGACGTGCACTGCATGGGCGCGCCGCGGCCGGGTGCACACGCGCATCAGCCCGATCCGGCGCTGCGGGACGCCAATCCGGCGCTCGGGACGCTGTCGGCCGACCTGACGATGGTCGACGCCGTCAGCTCGGCCGATGTCGCGCACTCGCACACCTGGTACACCGCGCTGGCCGGCCGGCTGGCGGCGCTGCTGTACGACATCCCGCATGTGCTGACCGCGCATTCGCTGGAGCCGCTGCGCCCCTGGAAGGCCGAACAGCTGGGCGGCGGCTACCGGGTGTCGTCGTGGGCCGAAAAGGAGGCGACGACGGCCGCAGACGCGGTCATCGCGGTCAGCTCGGCCATGCGCGACGACCTGCTGCGGGTCTACCCGGAGTTGCGACCCGACCGCGTGCACGTGATCTACAGCGGCATCGACACCGAGGTCTGGCGTCCGCAGCCCACCGGTGCCGATTCTATGCCGGCCGAACTCGGTGTCGACCCGGACCGGCCGATGGTGGCCTTCGTCGGGCGGATCACCCGCCAAAAGGGGGTGGCCCATCTGGTGGCCGCCGCCCACCGATTCCACCCGGAGGCGCAACTGGTGTTGTGCGCGGGCGCCCCTGACACACGGGAGATCGCCGATGAGGTCAGTGCCGCGGTGGCCGATCTGGCCGCCGCCCGCAGCGGGGTGTTCTGGATTCAGGAGACCCTGCCCGCCCGACAGATCCGCGAATTGCTTTCGGCAGCAACGGTTTTTGTATGCCCGTCGGTGTACGAGCCGCTGGGCATCGTCAATCTGGAGGCGATGGCCTGCGGCACCGCCGTGGTGGCCTCCGACGTCGGCGGTATCCCGGAGGTGGTCACCGACGGCGTGACCGGCACCCTGGTCCACTACGACGGCACCGATCCGGACGGCTACCACGCCGAACTCGCCGAAGCGGTCAACGCTTTGATCACCGACCCGGCCCGTGCGCAGCGTTACGGCGACGCCGGGAGGCGCCGCTGCGAGGAGGTGTTCTCCTGGGCGCGAGTGGCCGAGCAGACCCTGGCCGTCTACCGGCAGGCGGGCCGCTAGCCAGACCGACCCGCCTTAGCTGGTGACGGCTTTGAGTTCGTCGCCGAGCGCAGCGGCCTCGTCGGGAGTCAACTCGACGACCAGCCGTCCACCACCCTCAAGCGGTACCCGCATCACGATGCCGCGCCCCTCTTTGGTCGCTTCCAACGGACCGTCACCGGTCCGGGGCTTCATCGCCGCCATCGAGTGCTCCCTCCAGGTACCAGCCCGCAGGCCGTGCCCATGATCTGCGCCGGGTGTGCTCGGCAGTCGCAGCGTCCGGCTTCGAACTGCAAATTCACTCCGCCATTCTCCCCTATCGGCGACGGCGCGTGCACAAGACCCGATTCCAGGTCGCATTTTAGTGGATCTAGGCAGTTGCCGGCGGCACCCAGCAATCCCGGACGTGGTCGTCAACCATGCCTGTGGCCTGCATCAACGCATACGCGGTCGTGGGTCCCACGAATCGGAACCCGCGACGCTTCAATTCGCGCGCCATCGCCGTCGATTCCGGCGTGACGGCGGGTATTGCCGACAGGTCCACCGGGCGCGGACGTGGCGGCGGGGCGAATGACCACAACAAGTCCGCCAAATCGGTGGAACCCAGGGCAATGGTCGCCCGGGCGTTGGCGATCGTCGACTCGATCTTGGCTCGGTTGCGCACGATGCCGGGATCGTCCATCAGCCGGGCCACGTCGGCGTCGGTGAAGCCGGCGACGGTCTCGACGTCGAAATCGGCGAACGCGCGCCGGAAGTTCTCCCGCTTGCGCAGAATCACCAGCCACGACAGTCCGCTCTGGAAGGCTTCCAGGCTGACCCGCTCGAACAGCGCCGCCCGGTCCCGCACCGGACGGCCCCACTCTTGGTCGTGGTAGTCGCGGTAGAGCACCGAGCCGTTGTTGACCCAGCCGCACCGGATCTGGCCGTCGTCGGGTGCGCTGCTCAACGCGACTCCGCCTCGGTCGCGGCGGCCGCCTGCGCCGCGGCAAGCTGACCGCGGAGCTGGTCAAGCTCGGCGCCGAGGCGCTCCAGCACCCAGTCGACCTCACCGGTGTTGTAGCCGCGCAGCACCTGGGAGAACTTGACCGCGTCGACATCGGCACCCGTGACGCCGGAGGCGGGCAGCATGGTGGCCGTGGTCGCCCGCGGCAGCGGCGGCAGCTGCTCGCCCCGGCCGAACAGCGTGCTGGCCACCCCAAACAGCAGCAACGCGGTGAGCACGAGCACAACGAGGTACAGCAACACCAGTGTCACGGCATCGATAGTGCCTCATTGCACCGACACGGGGGGCGGCGCCGACTGGATCAGCGCTGGCGATCGCCAGGGGTCAACGCTGGCGCAAGGTGTTCATCGGCGGCCGGTCGACCAACGACAACGGCGTGGTGCGCGGCAGATACTCGTCACCGTCCGCGAAGAACTGGGTCAGGCCCACCCCGGAATCCGGGACACCGCACCGCGACAGCAACGTGGCGACGACTTGGCGGCTCATCACGGCCAACTCGGCCAGCGGGCGGTTGCGGTGGGCCCGGACACCCAGGTTGACCTGGGCGATCGCCTCCAGCCCCAACCGGTCGTAGGTGTCGATCAACAGCCCGATCTCCACCCCGTAGCCGGGCGCGAACGGCACCGACGCCAACAGCTCACGACTGCCCGCGTACTCACCGCCCAGCGGCTGCAGCACCGCGCCCAGGTCGGGCCGCAGCGCGGTCAACAGCGGTCGGGCCACCAGCTCGGTGACCCGGCCGCCACCGGTGGGTTCCTCGGTGCCGTTGACCTTCAGCGGGCGCCGGTAGAAACCCTTGACCAGGTGGACGCCGTCACTGGTCAGCAGCGGCCCGACCAGGTTCGGCACGAACATCGGGTCGGGGTCGATCAGGTCGGAGTCGACGAACACCACGATGTCGCCGCTGGTGGCCGCCAGCGACCGCCAGAGGGCTTCGCCCTTACCAGGCTGCGTTGGGACCTCCGGAACCGCCTGTTCGCGGCTGACGACGCGAGCGCCGGCGGCGATGGACCGGATCTCGGTGTCGTCGGTGGAGCCGGAGTCCAGCACGATCAGTTCGTCGACCAGGTTGTCGACCAGGGGCGTGATGCTGTCGATGACCGATTCGATGGTCGCCTGCTCGTTCAGCGCGGGCAGCACCACCGAGATGCTGCGACCGGTGTTGGCCTTGGCCGCCAGCAGCTCGGCCACCGTCCACTGCGGCCGGGTCCAGGTGCGCCCGGACAGCCGGGTGTCGCCCGGCGCCGAGACCAGCTCGGTCATGCCAATCCCCTAACTGTGCGGGTCGGGGCCCGCACGCCCTGGATCGATGCCACCATCTCCAGTACGCGCCGGGTCGGCCCGACCTCGTGAACCCGAAACATCCGGGCTCCGGCGGCCGCCGCCAACGCGGTGGCCGCCAATGTTCCGTCCAGTCGTTCGGTGAGACCCACTCCAAGAGTCTCCCCGATGAAGTCTTTGTTGGAGAGCGCCATCAGCACCGGCCATCCGGTACCGACCAAGTCCTCCGTGTGTCGCAACAACGCTAGCCCGTGGAAGGTGTTCTTGCCGAAATCATGGGTGGGATCGATCAGCACACGGTCGCGCGACACCCCAGCCGCCACCGCCCGTTGCGCGGCCGCGGTGACCTCGCCGATCACCGCTTTCACCACCCCGTCGACGCTGGTGCCGTAGCTCACCCGGAACGGGCGGGTGCGCGGCTTGGCGCCTCCGGTGTGCGAGCAGACCAGCCCGGCCCCGAACTCGGCGGCCACCGCCGGCAGCTCCGGGTCGACCCCGCCCCAGGTGTCGTTGATCAGGTCGGCACCGGCCGCGCAGGCACGTTTGGCCACCTCCGCGCGCCAGGTGTCCACGCTGATCAGCTGCTCGGGGTAGGCGCCGCGCAGCCACTCGATGAACGGCACCACCCGAGCGGTCTCGGTGTCGGCGTCGACGGTCTCCCCCGGCCCGGCCTTGACCCCGCCGACGTCGATGACATCGGCGCCGTCGGCCACTGCGCGGTGCACGGCAGACTTGGCCGCCTCGTCGGTGAACGTGGCGCCCGCGTCGTAGAACGAGTCCGGAGTGCGGTTGACGATCGCCATGATCAGCGCGCGATCAGCCGCCACCGGACGGCCGCAGAAGTGGGACTGCACTGCTCCATGGTGCCTGGTGGCCTACGAGCCCCAGGACACTACCGTGCTCTCATGGTGGATTTTGCTCTCTGCTCGTGCGCAGTTCGTGGGCACGCGACGTTCGCTCCCGATGAGCCGGAACTTCGGACGCGACTGCGGGCCGACACACCCGTGGGCGAGGCATGGCGGTGTTTGCGCTGCGAGACCTTCGTGGTGGGGCCGCCCCGCGGCACCGGCCCAGCCGACACCGCGCCGGAGATTCCCCGTGGCCCGATGCTGCGCGACCGGATCCTGATGCGAGCACTCGCGGTGGAACGCGCTACTCGCTGCGTGATTTTCATGTTGGTGGCTGCCGGGGTGTTCAAGGTCAGGGGATCACGCGAACGCCTGCACGATGCCTTTGAGCGAGACGTGCCGTTGCTGCGACCGTTGGCAGATCAGATCGGTTGGGATCCGGATAACTCGAAGATCATCCGGCACATCGCCGAGGCGTTCGCCCTGTCGTCGTCGACGCTGCTGTGGATCGCCGTGGGGCTGGCGGCCTATGCGGCGATCGAGCTTGTCGAGGCGGTCGGACTGTGGCTGATGCAACGGTGGGGCGAGTACTTCGCAGTGGTCGCGACCGGTGTCTTTCTTCCCCTGGAGATCTACGAGCTGACCGAGAAGATCACGGTTCTTCGTGCTGTCGCCCTGCTGATCAATGTCGCTGCGGTGATCTGGCTGCTCTGGAGCAAACGACTGTTCGGATTGAACGGCGGCGCCAGGGCCTACCGACAAGCACATGAGACGGCGAGCCTGCTCAGCGTCGAGCGGGCGAGCCTGCGCGAAGCCGATGCCGGCGCAACGCCGTAGGGGGAACCGTCAGCCCTGCGGTCGCTTACCGGCGGCCACCTCGGCGGGGTAGTCGGCGTAGTAGGGCACGTAGCCCTCGCCGCGGCCGGCCAGCACGTACAGCGGGTCCTCTATGACGGCACCGTCACCGCCGTAGCCCTGCTCGCGAAGCTCCACCTTACGACTCTTGAAGGTGCTGGTGTGGGCCATCGACGGCACCACCCGCACGAACAGCGGCACCGCGTAGGAGGGCAGCTGGTCCGAGACCACGGCGGCCAACCCCGCCCCGTCGAACGTCGCGCCGTCACGCAGTTTGATCGCGGCCATCCCGGCACGGCCCCCGGTACCGGGCACCTCCACCCCGTAGACGGCGCACTCCTCGACCGACTCGTCGGCAGTCAGCGCGGCCTCGACCTGCGTGGTGGCGACGTTCTCGCCCTTCCACCGGAAGGTGTCCCCGAGGCGGTCGACGAACGCGGCGTGCCCCATGCCCTGGGGACGCATCAGGTCACCGGTGTTGAACCAGCAGTCGCCGTCGCGGAAGGCGTTGCGCACCAGCTTCTTCTCGTTGGCCTCCGGGTCGGTGTAACCGTCGAACGGCGAGAACCGGTTCACCGGGCTCAACAACAGCCCGGGCTGACCCGCGGGCACCCGCTGCACCCAGCCGTCCTCGCCGCGCAGTGGCAGGCCGGTGTCGGGGTCGTACCGCACGTAGGCCAACGGCAGCGGATAGACACCGGTGCTGCGCGGCACGTTGAACACGTTGAGGAAAGCGCTGTTGCTCTCGCTGGCGGCGTAGAACTCGCAGACCCGCTTGATGCCGAACCGGTGAGTGAACTCGTCCCAGATCTCGGGCCGCAGACCGTTGCCGGCGATCACCCGCACCTTGTGCGCACGATCGGTTGCCTTGGCGGGCTGGTTGAGCAGGTACCGGCAGAGCTCACCGATGTAGACGAACGCGGTGGCGTCGGCGGCGATCACCTCGTCCCAGAACCGCGAGGCCGAGAACGAGCGGCCCAGCGCCAGCGTGGCACCGGCGTTGAGCACCGACGACACCGCCACCGTCAGCGCATTGTTGTGATACAGCGGCAGGCAGCAGTACAGCGTGTCGGTGCCGCGCAGCCGCAGCCCGATGCCCCCGAATGTCGCCAGCGCACGCAGCCACCGGTAGTGCGTCATCACGCTGGCCTTGGGGTAGCCGGTGGTGCCGGAGGTGAAGATGTAGAACGCGGTGTCCTTGGCCAGTACCGCGTTGACCGACGCGGGGTTGCCGGCCGGTGCCGTCGCGGCCAGCCGGTGGAACTCCTCGATGGTCATCGGCGCGTCGGGAGAACCGCAGTCCTTGACGGCATCGACCAGGTCGGACTCCGCGACCAGCAGGGTGGAGCCCAGCACACCCAGGCTGTGGGCCAGCACGTCACCGCGCTGGTGATAGTTGAGCATGCCGGCGACGCCGCCGCATTTGGCGATGGCCAGCATCATCAACACCGCGTCCGGAGAGTTACGCAGCATGATCCCGACGACGTCGCCGTGACCGACGCCGCGGGCGGCCAGCACGGCGGCGTAGCGGTTGACGGTCTCGTTGGCTTCGCGGTAGGTCAGTTGCTGCTCGCCGAACCGGATGAAGACCCGGTCGCTGAAGCGGGCCGCGCAGTCCTGAAAGACCTTGCCGATCGAGGCCTTGGAGGTGGGGCGGGCCCGCAGACCGGTCCACAGCCCACGCAGGATGGTCGGCCCGTCGGCCAACAGGCGGGGCGCACGGGCGAGAACATCGACGAGGCCCACCTGGGTGACGGTGCCGGAGTCGTGGTCGGACACGTTATCGCCTCATTTCACTGAAAGTCGGTGGCCACGCGAGCTTAATCGGTACCGGCGGTACCGGGTGAACAGGCGTCCAGCGCCGCCTCCATGTCGTCGAACACCAGCAGGCGGTCCATCGCACGCCGGGACACGTACCCGGTCTCGATCAGCCCGGACAGCCACGTCCACAGCGCCTCGTAGTGGCCGTCGGGATCCAGCAGCACCACCTCTTTGTCGTGCATACCCAGATACCCCGCGGTCCAGGTTTCGAACAGCTCTTCCAGCGTGCCGATGCCGCCGGGCAGGGTCAGGAATGCGTCGGCGCGGTCGTCCATCACCTGCTTTCGCTCGCGCATGGTGTCGGTGACGATCAGCTCGTCGGCGTCGACATCGGCCACCTCGCGATGCAGCAGCGCTTTGGGGATCACCCCGACGGTATGCCCGCCGCGCTCCCGGGCGGCCACGGCGAGCGCGCCCATCGCCGAGACGTTGCCGCCTCCCCACACCAACGTCCAGCCCCGCTCGGCGATCGCCGCACCGACCTTGGCGGCCAGCGCCAACAGTGCCGGATCGCTGGGACCGGACGCGCAGTAGACACAGACCGCCCATTCGCTGCACCGCACGACCGAAAGGCTATCGGGCCGTTGGCTCAGACCGTAAACTCTCGGCGATGCCGATCCGGTGGAACGTCCCCGAACATTCGGCGGCGTTGGATCAGCTGACCGCGGCGCTCGACGCCGACGGGCCCCGGGCCGGCGCGGTGGTGCTCGGTCCCGACGGGTGCGGCAAGTCCACCCTGGCCCGGTTGGCCGCCGAAGACCACGCCGACCGCCACCCCGGCACCCGGGTGCGCTGGGTGATCGGCACCCCCGCCGAGCGAGACGTGCCGTTCGGCGCCGTCAGCCATCTGGTCCGGGTGGCCGACATCGGCAAACCCGCCGCACTGCTGCGGGCGGCGCGGGCTTCGATGGTCGACGCGGCGGGCGATCTGCTGCTGGTGGTCGACGACGCCCACCTGCTCGACATCTTGTCGGCGACGCTGGTCTACCAGCTGGCGCTGACCGGGACGGCCCGAGTGATCGTCACCGGCCGCGCCGACTGCGCCCCCGCGCCACCGCCGCCGATCACCGCGCTATGGGGCGACGACCTGCTGTCCCGCATCGACATCACCGCCTCCGACGAGGCGGGCGAGGCCGGCCGTGACGTGGACGCCTTCGTGGCGGGCTTGCCGGCCGACGCGCGTGCGGTGCTGGACTACCTGGCCGTCTTCGAACCGCTGGCGCTGGTCGACCTGATCGGCCTCACCAGCGCCGACGCGGTCCGCCAGGCCGAGGAACTGGGCGCGGTGGAGACCCGCGCTCGCGGCGGCCGCGAACCGGACCCCGTGGTCTACACCGCTCACCCGCTGTTCGCCGAGCGGGCCCGCGGCGCGCTGGGCGCCGACGGTGCGCGCGCCCGGCGCACCGAGGTGGTCGGGGCGCTGACGGCCCGGCCCTGCGCACACGTCGGCGAGCAGCTGAGGCTGGCGGCGCTGGCCGCCGACAGCGACGCACCCCAGCCCGCCGCGGACGTGGTGGCCGCGGCGCAGCAGGCGCTGCGGCTGGGCGATCTGCAACTGGGTGAGCGGCTGGCCCGTCACGCCCTGGATCGGTCGGACAGCCTGTCGGCCCGACTGGCGCTGGCGCATGCACTGGGCTGGCAGGGCCGAGGGCGTGACGCCGACGCGGTGCTGGCGGCGGTCGACCCGGCCGGGCTCAGTGAGCCGGAGTTGATGGCCTGGGCGCTGCCGCGGGCCGCCAATCAGTTCTTCATGCTGGGCGAGCCCGAACGCGCCACCGCCTTTCTGGCCGCCACTCGTGGCCGGGTGACCGGCACCGCCCCACGCATCACCCTGGACGCGCTCGGCGCCACCTTCGCGATGAATGCCGGCAACATCGGCCGCGCCGTCGAGGCCGCCACCGCGGTACTGGCCGACCCGGCCGCCGACGACATGGCGGTGGCCTGGGCGGGCAGCGCCGCGGCCCTGTGCGCGGCGCGGTCCGGCCGCTTCGATGACGTCGGCCCGCTGGCACGCCGAGCGCTGGACGCCGAACATCCCGGCGTGCTGCGGTTCACCATCGGGCTCGCCGAGATCACCGCGCTGCTGATGGCCGACCGGCTCGCCGAGGCGCGCGAGCTGGCGTGGCAGTTCACCGATTTCGCCGAGCTGTCCCAGCCCGGGCGGGCGATCGGCGAGGTGCTGGTGGCGCAGGTGCTGATCGCCGCCGACGAGTACGACGCCGCCATCAAGCTGCTGGCACCGGCCGCGGCCACCCTGGAACGCACCGGCTACTCGTGGGGGCCACTGTCGCTGACGCTGCTGGCCACTGCACTGGCCCGCCAGTCCGACATCGCCGGTGCGGCAAAGGCGTTGAGCCGGGCCGAATCCCGGCACGGCACCAAATCGGCACTGTTCGCTCCGGAGTTGGGTATGGCGCGCGCCTGGCAGCGGGCCGGCATGCGCGATCAGCACGGCGCGGTCGCCGCGGCCCGAGACGCCGCCCGGATGGCCGAGCGCACCGGACAGTCGGCGGTGGCGCTGCAGGCCTGGTACGTGGCCGTCCAGCTCGGCGATGCCCGGGCCGTCGATCCGCTGAGCCGGCTGTGCGACGAGATCGACTGCGCGTTCGGCCGGACCGCGCTGGCGCTGGCTAGGAGCTGAGGAACCCGCGCAGCAGCTCCGCCACCGTGCTGATCTGCTCGACCGGCACCCGCTCGTCGACCTTGTGAGCCAGGTTGGGATCGCCCGGCCCGTAGTTGACCGCGGGGATGCCGCGGGCGGCGAACCGGGACACGTCGGTCCAGCCGTACTTGGCCCGTACCCGGCCCCCGGCAGCAGCCACCAGCGCGGCCGCGGCGGGCGCGGTGAGTCCCGGCAGGGCGCCGGCGGCGGAGTCGGTCTGCTCGATCACGACGTGCAGGCCGTCGAACACCTCCTGCACATGGGTCAGCGCCTCATGGGGCGTGCGGTCCGGGGCGAAGCGGAAGTTCACGGTCACGCTCGCGGCATCGGGGATGACGTTGCCGGCGACCCCGCCTTCGATGCGCACCGCCGACAATCCCTCGCGGTAGACACAGCCGTCGATGTCGATGCTGCGCGGCTGGTAGGCGGCCAGTCGGTTCAGCACCGCCCCCAGTTTGTGGATGGCGTTGTCGCCCAGCCAGGAGCGCGCCGAATGCGCCCGGGTGCCCGCCGCGCTGATCACCACCCGCAGCGTGCCCTGACAGCCGGCCTCGATGTAGCCGCCGGTGGGCTCACCGAGGACGGCGACGTCGGCCGTCAGCCAGTCCGGCAGGTTGCGTTCGATGCGGCCCAGCCCGTTGGCGGCCGCCTCGATCTCCTCGCAGTCGTAGAACACGCAGGTCAGATCGTGTGCAGGCTCGACGACGGTGGCCGCCAGGTGCAGGAAGACGGCGACCCCGGATTTCATGTCGACCGTGCCGCAACCGTGCAGCACGTCGCCCTCGTCGCCGGTGGTGGTGCGCCGGCTGGGCAGGTTGCCGGCCGCCGGGACGGTGTCCAGATGCCCGGCCAGCAGCACCCGGGTCGGGCGTCCCAGCTGGGTGCGGGCCAGCACCGCGTCACCGTCGCGGATGATCTCGAAACCGGACGTCTGGGCCCGCAGCGCGGCTTCGACCTCGTCGGCGATCCGCGCCTCGTGCCGCGACTCGCTGGGAATGTCCACCAGCGCCGCGGTCAGGGCAATCGGGTCGGAGCGCAGGTCCAGCACGGGCTCAGCCTAACGGGTCGCGTCTCCCGGCGAGCAGACGTGAAAGCGCCCAATTTTGAGGCGCGCAGGGGGCTTTTGCGTCTGTTCGCCGAAAGAAAGTAGCCTGGCCGGCGTGACTGGAGCTTCGGGCGTCGGGGTAGCGACGCTGGCCGCAGACGGATCGGTGCTCGACACCTGGTTTCCCGCACCGGAGTTGGGCGGCTCCGGCCAGCCCGGGACCACCCGCCTTACCGCGGACGAGGTGCCCGCCGAGCTGGCCGGGCTGCTCGGCGCCGACGAGGACCGTGGCACCGAGACGGTCGCGGTGCGCACCGTGATCGGGTCACTCGACGACGCCGCCGTCGACGCCTACGACGCCTATCTGCGGCTGCACCTGCTGTCGCACCGGCTGGTGGTGCCGCACGGGCTCAACGCCGGCGGACTGTTCGGCGTGCTGACCAACGTGGTGTGGACCAACTACGGTCCGTGCGCCGTCGAGGGCTTCGAGTCAACACGTGCCCGGTTGCGCCGACGCGGACCGGTGACCGTCTACGGCGTGGACAAGTTCCCCCGCATGGTCGACTACGTGCTGCCGTCCGGAGTGCGCATCGCCGACGCGGACCGGGTGCGCCTCGGCGCGCACCTGGCGTCGGGGACCACGGTGATGCACGAAGGCTTCGTCAACTTCAACGCGGGCACGCTGGGCGCCTCGATGGTCGAGGGCCGCATCTCCGCGGGCGTGGTGGTCGGCGACGGCTCGGATGTCGGCGGCGGCGCTTCGATCATGGGAACGCTGTCCGGCGGTGGGACACAGGTGATTTCGATCGGCAAGCGCTGCCTGCTGGGCGCGAACGCCGGGCTGGGCATCCCGCTGGGCGACGACTGCGTCGTCGAGGCCGGGCTGTATGTCACCGCGGGAACCAAGGTCGCTCTGCCCGATGGCACCACGACCAAGGCCCGCGACCTGGCCGGCGGCAACAACCTGTTGTTCCGCCGCAACTCGCAGACCGGTGCGGTCGAGGTGGTGGCCCGCGACGGTCAGGGCATCGCCCTCAACGAGGACCTGCACGCCAACTAAACCAGCACTTCCTCCGGTTCCCGCTGGATCGGTTGCGGCCAGGGCTGCGGAACCGGGCGTGGACGCACGATCTGCGGCCACCAGAACCAGCGCCCCAGCAGAGTGGCGACCGACGGCGTCATCAGGGACCGGACGATCAAGGTGTCGAAGAGCAGGCCCAGCCCGATGGTCGTGCCGACCTGGCCGATCACGATCAACGCGCTGACCGCCATCGAGGCCATGGTGAAGGCGAACACCAGACCCGCGGCCGTCACCACGGCACCGGTGCCGACCATGGCGCGGATCAGCCCGGTGTGCAGACCCGCGTGGATCTCCTCCTTGATCCGCGAGACCAGCAGCAGGTTGTAATCCGCGCCGACGGCCAGCAGCACGATGACCGACATCGGCAGCACCATCCAGTGCAGCGGGATGCCGACGATGTGCTGCCAGAGCAGGACTGACAGGCCGAACGCGGAACCAAGACTGAGCACCACCGTGCCGACGATCACCGTCGCGGCGACCACGGCGCGGGTCAGGACCATCATGATGATGAAGATCAGGATCAGCGCGGCCGTCGCAACGATCATCAGGTCGTAGTTGGCGCCCTGCTGCATGTCGTAGAACATCGCGGCGCTGCCGCCGAGATAGATCTTGGCCCCCTCGAACGGTGTTCCCTTGATCGCATCGGCCGCGGCGACCTTGAGCGATTCGATGCGCGATATTCCCTCGGGCGTCAAGGGGTCGCCCTGGTGAATGATGGTGAACCGCACCGCATGACCGTCCGGCGACAGGAACAGCTTGATACCGCGCTTGAAGTCGGCGGTGTCGAAGGCTTCCGGCGGAAGGTAGAACGAATCGTCGTTCTTGGCGGCGTCGAAAGCCTCGCCCATGGCCGTGGAGTTCTCCTGCATCGCCATGTTCTGGTCCTGCTGGGCCTTCTGCACCTGGTACTGGTTGAGCAACGTCTGCTTCTGGTTCTTCATCGACTGGATCTGCGCCGGCATCACCGCGACCATCCGCGGCATCAGCTCGGCCATGCGCTGCATGTCGGGCACGATCTCATCGAAGTCGGCGGACATGGTGTCGACGCCGTCCAGGGCATCGAAGATCGACCGCAAAGACCAGCAGATGGGGATGTCGAAGCAGTGCGGCTCCCAGTAGAAGTAGTTGCGGAACACCCGGAAGAAGTCGTCGAAATCGGCCATGTGGTTACGCATCTCGCCGATGTCGACCGCCGTGTTGGACATCTTGTCGGCCATCCGCTGCGACACCTCGGCCAGGTCCTGCTGGATGTTCATCATCTCGGTCATCGAGTCGATGCTGGCCTGCAGATCGTCGGCCTGCTTGAGCAGGTTCTCCAGGTTGGTCTGCATGTAGTCGTTGTTCATCAGCTGGGCCGTGCCGCTCTGGCCCAGGGTGTACGGGATCGTCGAATGTTTGACCGGGTCTCCGTCGGGGCGGGTGATGGTCTGCACCTGGGCGATGCCGTGCACGTTCTTGAGAGCTTTGGCGATCTTGTCGATCACCAGGAAGTCCGCCGGGTTACGCAGGTCCCGGTCGGTTTCGACCATCATCAGGTCCGGGTTCATCTTCGCCTGGGAGAAGTGCCGGAACGCGGCCGAGTAACCCACGTTCGCGGCGACGTCGTCGGGCAGGTAGATGCGGTCGTTGTAGCTGGTGTGGTAGCCGGGCAGCGCGAGCAGGCCGATCAGCGCCGCCGCGACGGCGGCCACCAGGATCGCCCCGGGCCAGCGAACGGTTGAGGTGCCGACCCGGTGCCACCCGGTCGACCGGGTGACGCGCTTGGGCTCCAGCACCCGACCGAAGCGACTGCACACCGAGATGACGGCGGGCCCCAGGGTCAATGCCGCGGCGACCACGATCACCATGCCGATCGACAGCGGGAAGCCCATCGTCTGGAAGTACGGCAGCCGGGTGAAGTGCAGGCAGAACGTCGCCCCGGCGATGGTCAGCCCGGAGGCCAACACCACGTGCGCGGTTCCGTGGAACATGCTGTAGTACGCGGCTTCTCGGTCCTCACCGGCTTTGCGTGCCTCCTGATATCGGCCGATCAGGAAGATCGCGTAGTCGGTGGAGGCGGCGATGGCCAGCGTCACCAGCATGTTGGTGGCGAAGGTCGTCAGGCCGAACAGGTTGTGGAATCCCAGGAATGCCACCAGTCCTCGGGCAGCCGACAGCTCGAACACGACCATCAGCAACACGATCAGCGTGGTGATGACGGATCGGTACACGCCCAACAACATCACCGTGATGACGGCGAAGGTGAGCATTTCGATGGTCTCCATGCTCTTGTCGCCGACGTGGTTCTGGTCGGAGCTTGTTGCCGCCGGCCCCGTCACATAGGCCTTCACACCGGCGGGAGCGGGGAGGCCGGATGCGATGTGGCGCACCGCGTCCACCGACTCGTTGGCCAGCGTCTCACCCTGGTCGCCGGCGATGTAGACCTGCACGTAGGCGGCCTTGCCGTCGGCGCTCTGGGCGCCCTTGGCAGTGAGCGTGTCGCCCCAGAAGTCCTGGACGTGCTGGACGTGGGCGGTGTCGGCACGCAGATCACGCACCATGCGGTCATAGAACTCATGCGCCGCCGCACCCAGTGGCTCGTCGCCTTCGAGCACGATCATCACCGAGCTGGAAGTGTCGTACTCCTGGAACACCTTTCCGACCCGCTTGGTGGCGATCATCGACGGTGCGTCATTGGGGCTCATCGACACCGCACGCAGCTTGCCGACGTCCTCGAGCTGCGGGACGACGATGTTCAGCACGGCGATCAGGGCGATCCAGGCCAGGATGATAGGCACCGCGAACCTCCGGATGAACCGGGGTAGCCGCGGGCGCTCGGCGGGACGTGCCGCCGGAATGGTCACGGTCGGCGCGTCGTCCGTCGGCGCGGTCATGCTGCCTTCACAAAGCAGAAGGTCTCGGCATTCACTCCGGTGGCCGTCCTTTCCTGTTTGACCTCGTCGTCGACGGTGACCCGGCAGCTGATGCTGTCGCCGTCGCCCTGGGCCAGGATGTTGGGCATCACCGAGGGCAAGGTGGTCTGCAGAGTCAGAGTCCACGGCAGCGCCACATCCGTGACGCGCTGCGGCTTGCCTTCGAGGTCCATGTAGTTGATGACGGCCGTGGTGCCCGAACCGAAGATCTCGTAGGTGACGAACTTCGGGTTGAAGTCCTCGGCGTTGTCCGAGGACAAGTCGGTCACCACGACCGGATGCGCACCGAACACGGTCCGCAGCTGGGCGACGGTGAGAGCTCCCGCCGCGACTGCCGTCACGATCAAAGCGGGCAGCCAAACCCGGCTGATCAGCCTTTTCATCGTCTGCCTTCCCCGACGTTGACCAGGCCGGTCGCCGTCTCCGCTCCAGGTAGCTAAGCTAACTATGCAAGCGGATTAAGTCAATCCGGTTTAGCTGTTGCGCGCGTTACACTTGGCCGCTGTGAGCGCCAGTGAGACGACCGGCCGCCCGCTGCGCAAGGACGCGGAGCGTAATCGGGCGCGCGTGTTGGAGGCCGCCCGCGACCTGTTTGCCAGCAAGGGCCTGGAGCCCAACCTCAATGACGTCGCGCATCACGCAGGCGTGGGAGTGGGCACCGTCTACCGGAGGTTCGCCAGCAAGGAGGAACTGCTCGAGGCGATCTTCGAAGACGGCTTGAACCAGCTCGCAGATCTCGCGGAAACCGCTCTGTGCCAACCAGACTCATGGCAGGCGATCGTATGGTACGTCGAGCACATGTGTGAGATCACCGCGACGGACCGAGGGCTGCGGGAGATCGCGTTCAGCAAGGCCTACGGGGGCGATCGAGTCAAGACCGCCCAAGAGCGACTTGTTCCCCTGACGAAGAGACTCGTCGAGCGAGCGCAAAGCGACGGCTATCTGCGGCCCGGACTGTCGTCTACGGACATGCCGATCTTCGCGCTACTGGCGGGCACGGTGAGCGAGTTCGCCGGCAACATCGACCCGGAGCTATGGCGGCGCTATGTGGCCATCATCCTCGACGGCATCCGCCACCGCAGTGACCAAACGCCGCTGCCGATCGCCGCACTCGACGACGACGGAGTCGAGTGCGCAATGCAGTCCTGGGAACCCGCGGGTCCCTGCGGTGACCGCAGCCGCGAGTTGAGATGAGCGTTACAGCATCACCCTGCTGATCTTGTCGCTGTCTTTCCCGATCGTCTTGCAGTAGGCGCTGACCGCCACCTGCGTTCCCGACAGCTCCAGATTCGACGGCTCGCCGCCCTTGGAGTCCTTGAGCATCTTGGAGATTTCGGAGCGCTGCTTCTCGTCGGTGTGGCTGTTGAACTCTCCGCACGTGGTGTCGCCACCCTTGTTGATGACCTTGTCCACCGCCGAGCAGCCACCGAGTAGGACCGTCGCGCCGGCGAGGGCGGTGACAGCGGCGAGACTGAATCGCTTCCTAGGCTTCACGGGGCCACCCTTCTGGTTTCGATTCGCGCAAGCGGAGCCTACGTCAGCAGCGCCTTCTTGAGCACTTTTCCCATCGCATTGCGCGGCAGGGCATCCACGATCCGTACCTCGCGCGGCCGTTTGTGCACCGAAAGTTGTTGAGCGACATAGTCGATCAATTCGGTCGGCCGCGCAGAACCGTCCGGCGAGGCGACGACGAACGCGACGATTCGCTGCCCCAGGTCTTCGTCGGGCAAACCGACGACGGCCACTTCGGCAACCGCGGGATGGCCCAGCAACGCGGTCTCGATCTCACCGGCCCCGACCCGAAAACCACCGGACTTGATCAGATCGACCGACTCGCGGCCGACGATCCGGTGCATGCCGTCGGCGTCGATCACCGCCACATCCCCGGTGCGGTACCACCCGTCGGCGTCGAACGCCTCGGCGGTGGCGTCGGGCCGGTTGAGGTAGCCGTCGAACAGCGTCGGCCCGCGCACCGCGAGCCGCCCGATGGTCGCCCCGTCGTGTGGCACCGGCCCACCGTCGTCGGCGACGAGCTTGGTCTGCACCCCGCGCAACGGCAGACCCACCCAGCCCGGGCGGCGCTCACCATCGACCCGGGTACTCAGCGTGATCAGCGATTCGGTGCTGCCGTAGCGCTCGATGGGGGCGTGACCGGTCTGCGCGACGAGGGCGTCGAACACCGGGACCGGCAGCGCCGCGCTGCCCGAGACCAGCAGCCGGGCGGGCCGCAAGGCTGCGGCGGCGCCCGTGTCGGCCACCACCCGCGACCACACGGTGGGCACTCCGAAATACAGCGTGCCGCGTGCGGCTGCGTATGCCTCCGGCGTCGGCTTGCCGGTGTGCACGAAGCGGTTGCCGACCCGCAGCGAGCCCAGCAGACCCAAAACCAACCCGTGCACGTGGTACATCGGCAGGCCGTGCACCAGCACGTCGTCGGGACTCCACTGCCAGGCCTGCGCCAGCGCGTCGAGGTCAGCGGCCAGCGCCCGCCCGCTCAGCTGCACGCCTTTGGGCGGGCCGGTGGTGCCGGAGGTGTAGATGATCAACGCGGCGCCGTCTTCGCTCACTTCGGGCAACTGGTGCGACGATCCGGCGCGGGCCGGGAAGTGCGGCAGGCCGGCGAGGTCGTCGGGCCGCTCCCCCAGCCAGGCCCGTGCACCCGAGTCGCTCAGGATGTGCTGGCGTTCGGCGACGCCCACGTCGGCGGGGACCGGCACCACCGGTATCCCGGCCAGCAGGCAACCGGTGACCGCCAGCACGGTCTGCGCCGTCGGGGTGGCCAACACCGCGACCGTCGGCACGCCGGCAAGATCTTCGAGCACTGCCGAGGAGGCGGCACTCAACTCGGCACGGCTCAGTACGGTGTTGTCGATACGCACCGCATCGGCGAGGTCCGAGGCATCGGAGCCGTCGGCAGCCAGCGAGGTCAGCAGCATCTGGGGGACGTTACCCGGTCCGCAGCGCGCCCCCAGCCGAGCGACCGAACGACGGCCGACCGCTACAAGTGGTATCAACGAGTTACTTCCCTTAAATTTGTGGGCAACTCCTCAAGGAGAGGAACTCCCATGCACGACCAGTCCGGCCAGCGGCGCGGCACCCCTCGCAGTCATCGGTTGCCGCGCAACCAGCAGCGGGAACGGGTGCTGCGGCTGGTGGGCGCTGCCAGTGGTGCAGTCGATGCCGCCGAGCTCGCCGAGCGGATGCACCTGCACGTCACCACGGTGCGGTTCCACCTCGACGCCTTGTGCGAGGACGGGGCGGTCGCCCGGACCCGGATCAAACGAGACGGCGTCGGGCGGCCCCGCACCGGTTACGTGGCTGTCCGCGATCGGTTGGACTATCGCAGCCTGGCCGAGATATTGGCGATGGAGCTCGGTGAGACCGCCGCCGAGCGCCAGGAGCGCGCCGAACGGGCTGGCCAACGGTGGGCCGACCGGATCTTGACGTCCGACGACACCGTCGCCGAGGGGCCCGTCACGCCGAACGGATCGGCCCCCGACGCCGGTATCGACGAGTGCGCCGACCGGATCGCGGGAATCTTCGCTCGGATGGGGTTCGGCGCGGAACTCGTCGCGGCGGAGGACGGCGACGGCAGCCGACGCACGATCCTGCTGCACGCGTGTCCGGTTCGCGACCTGGCGCGGGCGCACCCGGAGGTCAGCTGCGCCATGCACCGGGGCCTGCTGCGTGGGCTGCTCAACGCCGAGAACGCTCCCGGCGGCCGCGCGGAGCTGGAGCCGTTCGTCGAGCCGGAGATGTGCATCGCCAGGGTGATCGGCCGCTAGCCCGCCCGGCGCGACACGGAATCGTCAATCCATGGCGTCGGCGAATTCGCAGAACGCCGTGTAGGCACGGGCCCCGTAAATGGTGGCCGGACCGCCGTGCATGAGAATGCTGACGCCGATGGCCTCGGCGGCCTCTTGCTTGGTGGCCCCGGCACGGGCCGCCGCACGTGCGTGGGAGGCGATGCATCCGTCGCAGCCCTGAACCACCCCCATCGCCATGGCCATCAACTCTTTGACCTTGCGCTCCAGTGCCCCGGATTCGAACGTAGCCTTGCTCATTTCGCCGAATCCCTGGTACACGCCGGGGATCTGCTGCCGAAGGTCGCGGTGCTGCGGGTTCAGCTCGTTGAGGACTTCCTGGTAGTTACTCATACCCCCCAGGGTATCAGGCTCACGGCGCGGCCATGTGCGGGTAGCGATGATCGGTGGGTGGGACGAAGGTCTCTTTGATGGTTCGCGCCGACGTCCAGCGCAGCAGGTTCAGCGGCGAGCCCGCCTTGTCGTTGGTGCCCGAGTTGCGCGACCCGCCGAACGGCTGCTGGCCCACCACCGCCCCGGTCGGCTTGTCGTTGATGTAGAAGTTGCCGGCGGCGAACCGCAGCCGTTGCAGCGCCGTGCGGACCGCGCGCCGGTCCTCGGCGATGACCGCCCCGGTCAGCGCGTAGCGCGATCCGGTGTCGACGAGGTCGAGGATCTGCTCGTATTGCTCGTCGGGGTAGACGTGTACCGACAGCAGCGGGCCGAAGTATTCGCAGCTGAACATCTCGTCGGTCGGATCGTCGGAGAGCAGCACCGTGGGCCGCACGAAATAGCCCAAGCTGTCGTCGTAGTCACCGCCGACGGCAATCTCGACACCCGGGGCGGACTTGGCGCGCTCGATGGCGCGCACGTTCTTGGCGAACGCCCGCCTGTCGATGAGCGCACCGCCGAAGTTCGTCAGGTCGGTGACGTCGCCGTAGCGCAGCTCCGCCGTGGCGGCCAGCAGGTCGTCGCCGAACTGCCGCCACAGCGAAGACGGGATATAGGCCCGCGAGGCGGCCGAGCACTTCTGCCCCTGGTAGTCGAAGGCGCCGCGAATCAGCGCGGTACGCAACACATCCGGCCGCGCCGACACGTGCGCCACCACGAAGTCCTTGCCGCCGGTCTCCCCCACCAGCCGGGGATAGCTGCCGTACCGGTCGATGTTGGCGCCCACCTGACGCCACAGCGCGCGGAACGTGTCGGTCGAGCCGGTGAAGTGGATTCCGGCCAGCCGCGAATCCGCCAGCGCCACCTCCGAAACCGCGTACCCGTCACCGGTGAGCAGGTTGATCACCCCCGGCGGCAGCCCGGCCTCCTCCAGCAGCTGCATGGTCAGGTAGGCGGCCAGGGTCTGGGTGACGGACGGCTTCCAGATCACCGTGTTGCCCAGCAGCGCCGGCGCCGTCGGCAGATTGCCGGCGATCGAGGAGAAGTTGAACGGGGTGATGGCGTAGACGAACCCGTCCAGTGGCCGATAGTCGCTGCGGTTCCACACTCCCGGGCTGCTGAGCGGTTGCTGCGCCAGGATCTGACGGGCGAAAGCGACGTTGAACCGCCAGAAGTCGATGAGCTCGCAGGGCGCGTCGATCTCGGCCTGATAGGCGGTCTTGGACTGGCCGAGCATGCCCGCGGCGGCGATGGTCTCCCGCCACGGTCCGGCCAGCAGGTCGGCGGCGCGCAGGAAGATCGCCGCGCGCTCGTCGAACGGGGTTGCCGCCCAGTCGTTCTTGGCCGCGGCGGCGGCTTCGACCGCGGCGGTGGCCTCAGCGTGGGTGGCGTTGGTCAGCGTGCCCAGCACGGCGGTGTGCCGGTGCGGCGCGACGACGTCGATACGCGCGCCGTCGCCCATCCGATGCCGGCCCGCGATGACGTGCGGCAGGTCGCGCGGTTGGTCGGCGAGCGCGGTCAGGGCGGTGCGCAGCCGGGCAAGCTCGGCAGAATCCGGGGCGTAGTCGTGCACCGGCTCGTTGACCGGAACCGGCACTTCGGTGATGGCGTCCATAATCCAGAATGCGCCCGGATCGGCTTTCGCGCCCGTTCAGCCGCCCGCGTAGGCCACGGCGATCTCGGCGGCCAGCCGCGCATTGGCCAGCACCAGTGCGACGTTGGCGGCCACCGAGGCGCCGTGCGTCTCGCGGTGGAAGTAGTCGAGCAAGAACGGGGTGACGTCCTTGCCGTGTACGTCCGCGGCCTCGGCGGCGGCCAGCCCGTCGGCCAGCACTCGGTCATGCAGCTCGCGGTCCAGCTCGGCGTCGGCGGGGATCGGGTTGGCCAGCACCAGGCCGTAGCCGTCGGTGCCCAGCCGGGCGCGGGCCCGCAGCACCGCGGCGGCCTGCTTCGGGGTCTGGACCCACCAGTCGAGCGGGTGGCCGGAGTCGGTGAGATAGAAGGCCGGGAAGCGGTCGGTGCGGTAGCCGATCACCCCCACCGACAGCGTCTCCAACCGCTCCAACGTCGCGCCGATGTCCAGAATCGACTTGACGCCCGAACACACCACCAGCACCGGGGTACGCGACAACGTGGTCAGGTCCGCGGACTCGTCGTAACTGTCCCGCGCGCCGCGGTGCACGCCGCCCAGCCCACCGGTCGCGAACACCGTGATCCCGGCGGCCGCCGCCAGATGCGCAGTCGACGCGACCGTGGTCGCACCGTCGCCGCCCACCGCGGCCAGCATCGCGATCTCGCGGACACTGACTTTGATCGCCGTGCCACCGGTGGCAATGCGGTGCAGCGCTTCGTCGTCGAGGCCGATGTGCGGCTGGCCGTCGATGATCGCGATGGTGGCGGGGACCGCTCCGCCGGCGCGCACCGCGTTCTCGATGGCGCGGGCGATGCGCAGATTGTCCGGACGCGGCAGACCGTGGCTGATGATGGTGCTCTCCAGCGCCACCACGGCCCGGCCGGTGGCCAACGCATCGGCGACCTCGGGATGGATGCGCATCTATTCAGCCTATTGCGGCCGGACTCGCGTTCAACAGCACCAGCCCATTCGATTTCAAGCTCCTGCCGGAGGGCCTGCGTACGAATCTGACGCACGACAACCGGGTTGCCGACCAACGGGCGGTTCGAGTTCGAAAAAGCTAACTCGCCGACTTACCCGCACCATCGCATTGATCTCATTGGCGCTACCGGTAGGGCAGAATACGCAGGTGGAGGTGACAGTGATGCACGAACTGGTCGAGTCGAAGCGACAGCAGATTCAAGCCTTGTGCCGCGACCTGTCGGTGCGCCGCCTGGACGTGTTCGGTTCCGCTGTCAGTGACTCCTTTGACGTCAACACGAGTGATGTCGACGTCCTCGTGGAGTTCGGAGAGGGACCGGATTTCGACAAGTTCTTCGCGCTCAAAGAGGGACTTGAAGAAATCATCGGACGGCCAGTTGACGTGGTGACACCGTCAGGCCTGGCGAACCCCTACTTCAGGCACGACGTCATGCAGACGCGCGAACTGATCTATGCCGCCTGATCCTCGAAAATACCTTTGGGATGCGCTGGCACTCACTACCTGACCTCGGATCGGCTCGGGCATCGGACCGCCCCAGTCGCGGCAGCCAAGCCGGTCATGTCGGAGCGTGCTGATAGCGTCCGCGCCAGTTCCGGAGAGACGGGGAGGTGGCGTGGTCGACCAGCGACGCAGGTGGCCGGGGCGTTTTGTAGTGCTCGCCGCGGCCCTGCTGATCGTCGCGCCGGCTGCCACCGCGGACCCGGCTCCGGTGGGCTCCGCCGACGGAACCGCCGAACTGGGCCTGCTCAACGCGCTGCCGATCAAAGGCCGCGCGCCCAAGACCGGCTATAGCCGCGCCCTGTTCGGCCAGGCATGGAGCGACGACGTCACGGTGCCCGGCGGGCACAACGGCTGCGACACCCGCAACGACATCCTGCGCCGCGACCTCGTCGATATCGAGATCAAGCCGGGCACAACCGATTGCGTGGTGGCATCCGGCGTCTTGAATGATCCCTACACCGGTACTGCGATCCCGTTCCAGCGCGGTCGGGGCACCTCCCCCGCGGTACAGATCGACCATGTCGTGGCGTTGTCGGATGCCTGGCAGAAGGGCGCCCAGCAGTGGAATGAGCTCACCCGCCGCAACTTCGCCAACGATCCGCTGAACCTGCAGGCCACCAGCGGGCCGATCAACGAGCAGAAGGGCGATGGCGACGCGGCCACCTGGCTGCCGCCCAACAAGTCCTACCGCTGCGCCTACGTCTCCCGGATCGTCGCGGTGAAGTCCGGCTACGGCCTATGGGTGACCCAGGCGGAGCACGACGCGATCGAGCGGATTCTCACCGGCGAATGCGGCGCGCCGGGCGGCTAACCCAGCCGGGCGGCCGCCGCCGCGATCCGCTCGTCGGTGGCGGTGAGCGCCACCCGCACGTACTGGGCGCCCGCCGGCCCGTAGAACTCGCCCGGCGCCACCAGGATGCCGCGCTGCGCCAGCCACTCGACACTGTTCCGGCACCCCTCACCGCGGGTGGCCCACAAGTAGAGCCCACCCTGGGACAACTCCACGGTGAACCCGGCCGCCTGCATCGCCGGCAGTAGCGTCGCGCGGCGGCGGGCGTAGCGGTCACGCTGTTCGCGCTCGTGCTCATCGTCGTCGAAGGCGGCCACCATGGCTGCCTGAATCGGGGTGGGCACCATCATCCCGGCGTGTTTGCGTACCGCCAGCAGTTCGGCCACCACCGCGGCGTCCCCGGCGACGAAACCGGCCCGGTAGCCCGCCAGCGACGAGGTCTTCGACAGCGAGTGCACCGCCAGCAGGCCGCGGTGGTCGCCGTCGCACACCGCCGGGTGCAGCACCGACCGCGGCTCGGCCTCCCAGCCCAGACCCAGGTAGCACTCATCGGAGACCACCAGCACGTCGTGCTCGCGGGCCCAGCCGACGACGGCGCGCAGCTCGTCGGCGGTCTTGATCGCCCCAGTCGGGTTGCTCGGCGAATTCAGGTACACCAGGGCCGGTGGCGGACCGTCGAGTAGGTGCGGGGCGTCGCTGCGCACCCAGCGGGCCCCAGCCAGCCGGGCGCCGACCTCGTAGGTCGGATAGGCCAGTTCGGGGACCACGACCACGTCCTGCTCGCCGAGGCCGAGCAGGCTCGGCAGCCAGGCGATGAGTTCCTTGGTGCCGATGACGGGCAGAATCGCCGACTCTGCCAGGCCGGTGATCCCATAGCGCCGTTCCAGGGCGGCCACCGCCGAGGCGCGCAGCGCCGGAGTACCGGCGGTGGCGGGATAACCCGGCGCGGACGACGCTGCCGCCAGCGCCTCGCGGATGATCGGGGCGACGGGGTCGACCGGGGTGCCGACGGACAGGTCCACGATGCCGTCGGGGTGCGCCTTGGCCAACGCCGTCGCCGCGGCCAGGGTGTCCCACGGAAACGTCGGCAGTGCGGCCGATCTGCCGCCGCGCACGGGACTCACGAGGCTGCGGGGACACGGGGCGGATTCATCGGTCCTGATAGTAGAGGCCGCTGCGGCGTCGCTACCACCACGGTACGGACTATGCACCCAGTTGCTGTGCAACTAGTTGCATAGGTGGCTCACGCCTGCCTATGCTTCCCCGCGTGGCACTTCCGCACGCGATCCTGGTGTCGCTGAGCGAGCAGTCGGGTTCGGGCTATGAGCTCGCGCACCGCTTCGACCGCTCGATCGGCTATTTCTGGAGCGCCACCCACCAGCAGATCTATCGGACGCTACGAACCATGGAGGCCGACGGCTGGGTGCAGGTGACCGAGGTGGCCCAGCAAGGCCGCCCGGACAAGAAGGTCTACACCGTCGCCGAGGCAGGCCGCGCGGAGCTGGCCCGTTGGATCGCGGCTCCGCTGGCCGGGCGCGGAAGCTCGGTGGTGGACAACCGGCTGCGCGAACTGGCGGTCAAGATCCGCGGCGCCGGCCACAGCGACCGCGCCACGGTGCGCGAACAGGCCGTCGACCTGCGCACCGAACGTAGCGAGCGATTGGACATCTACCGCGCACTGGAGAAGAAGCAATTCCCCGATCCCAGTTCACTGACAGGCGCCGCACTCCATCAGTACCTGGTGTTGCGCGGCGGTATTCGTGCGGAGGAGAGCGCGATCGACTGGCTCGACGAGGTCGAACAGGCACTGAGGTGAAGAGGACACTGTGACAACAGAATCCACCAATCCATACCCGATCTTGATGTCCCCGCTGGACCTGGGATTCACGACCCTGCCCAACCGCGTGGTCATGGGTTCGATGCACACCGGCCTGGAAGACCGTGCCGGCGACACCGGCAAACTGGCCGAGTACTTCGCGGCGCGCGCCCGCGGCGGTGTGGGGCTGATCATCACCGGTGGATACGCCCCGAACCGGTCGGGCTGGCTGCTGCCGTTCGCCTCAGCGATGACCACCCGCGCCGACGCGCGACGCCATCGGCGCATCACCGACGCGGTGCACGACGCCGGCGGCAAGATCGCGCTGCAGATACTGCACGCGGGACGCTATGCCTACCATCCGCTTTCGGTCAGTGCGTCGAGCATCAAGGCGCCGATCAATCCCTTCCGGCCCAGGGCGTTGTCCACGCGCGGGGTCGAGTCGACGATCGCCGACTTCGCCCGAGCCGCCGAACTCGCCCGCGAGGCCGGCTATGACGGCGTGGAGATCATGGGCAGCGAGGGCTACCTGGTAAACCAGTTCCTGGCGCCGCGCACCAACAGGCGCACCGACGCCTACGGCGGTACCGCCGACAACCGGCGCCGCTTCCCGGTGCAGATCGTGGCTCGCACCCGCGCGGCGGTCGGCGACGACTTCATCATCTGCTACCGGATGTCGATGGCCGACTACGTCGAAGATGGCCAGAGCTGGGAGGAGATCCTCACGCTGGCAACCGAAGTCGAGGCAGCTGGCGCCACCATGATCAACTCCGGCTTCGGCTGGCATGAAGCACGGGTGCCGACCATCGTCACGTCGGTCCCGGGCAATGCTTTCGTCAACATCAGCAGCGCCGTCGCCGACCACATCACGATCCCGGTGGTGGCGTCCAACCGGATCAACATGCCGCAGGCGGCTGAACAGGTCCTGGCCGAGACCTCGGTGCGCTTGATTTCGATGGCCCGCCCGATGCTGGCCGACCCGGACTGGGTGCACAAGGCCGCCGAGGGCCGGGCTGCGGAGATCAATACCTGCATCGCATGCAATCAGGCCTGCCTGGACCACGCCTTCGTGCACAAGAAGGTCTCCTGCCTGGTCAACCCCCGAGCCGGTCACGAGACCACGCTGGTGCTGCGTCCGGCGCGGCGGCGCCGGCGCATCGCGGTGGTGGGCGCCGGCCCGGCCGGGCTGTCGGCGGCAGTGTCGGCCGCCGAACGCGGGCACGCGGTGACGCTGTTCGAGGCGAACGAGTTCATCGGCGGCCAATTCGACTTGGCCAGAAGGATTCCGGGCAAAGAGGAGTTCGCCGGGACGATCCGCTACTACACCACCATGCTGGACAAGTACGCGGTGACAGTACGTCTGGGCAGCCGCGCCCACGTCGAGGAGCTGACCGGCTTCGACGAGGTGGTGCTGGCCACCGGGGTCAAACCTCGGATCCCCCAGATCCCGGGCATCGAGCACCCGATGGTGATGTCGTATGCCGAGGCGATCGCCGGCCGGCCGGTCGGCCCCGCGGTCGCGGTGGTGGGTGCCGGCGGGATCGGTTTCGACGTCAGTGAGTTCCTGGTCCTGGATTCACCCGACTCCTCGCCGACGCTGCACCTCAAGGAGTGGAAGGCCGAGTGGGGCGCCGCCGACCCGTGGGAGGCCAGGGGCGCGCTGATTCCACCGGACCCGGCCCCACCGGCCCGCCAGGTCTATCTGCTGGCCCGCTCCGAAGGCGCCCAGGGCCGCAAGTTGGGCAAGACCAGTGGCTGGGTCCACCGGGCATCCTTGAAGGCCAAGAACGTCCAACAGCTCTCCGGGGTGAACTACGACCGCATCGACGACGACGGGCTGCACATCAGCTACGGCCCGACGAAGTCACGCCCGCGCGTGTTGGCCGTGGACAACGTGGTGATCTGTGCCGGGCAGGAGTCGGTGCGCGATCTCGAGGACGGCTTGCGGATGCGCGGTATGACCCCGCACATCATCGGCGGGGCGGCGCTCGCTTCCGAGTTGGATGCCAAGCGGGCAATCAAGCAGGGCACCGAGCTCGCGGCACGACTGTAACGAGCGTCACTGCGGGCGCGATCGATGAGCCCTTAGCATACGTCCTTGCGCAGCAGGGGAATAGGCCGAATGACGCGCAGAGACGAATTCGTATCTCGATGCGTATAAATCTAATTCTGCTGTCCACCAGCATAATCAGCTTCCCCTAGGCTGATCTGAACGACCGGTCGATTTGACGCCGCAACGCCTCGGC
This sequence comes from Mycolicibacter heraklionensis, assembly GCF_019645815.1. Taxonomy (NCBI): domain Bacteria; kingdom Bacillati; phylum Actinomycetota; class Actinomycetes; order Mycobacteriales; family Mycobacteriaceae; genus Mycobacterium; species Mycobacterium heraklionense. The sequence continues at coordinate 1,347,286 of NZ_CP080997.1, read as the reverse complement.
AGATTTCTCTACATCCGAGCCCTGCACATTTCTTTCATGGTGATGCATTGGGTGGACACGGTTTTCGGCATCCGGTTCCCTTAGCACAACTTGAGGCGTTCTCAGGTTGGTTTGCGGTTTTGCAGCTCGGAGGGAGCGGTGTCATGGCGCGTCGGCAGGTCGTGAAGGGTAGTCCCAGCGTTGGGTGGGTTGGTGCGCGTGGGAGTGCCCGGCGCGGGTGCGCTGCGGCGGGCGTGGGCGCGTTTTTGGCCTTAGGGTCGGCGGTAGCACCGCCAGCCCAAGCAGACGAACTGGACTGGTTGTCCGATCTGTTCGATCCGACCCTGTGGGCGACGTCGGGCTGGGACTCAACACCTTGGTGGGACAGCCTGGATCTGGCATGGAATGACCCGTTGGCGGGAGCGGCCTTCAGCAGTTCCCTGACCGATTTCGATCAGTGGCTGGTCGAGACCGTTAACGGAGTGGGCCAGTCAGTGTTGGCCGATCCGTTTGTCTCGCAGATCGTCTCGGTCGTCAATGACCCGTTCGTGTACCTGTTCGGCCGCGAACTGCTCGGCAACGGCATCGATGGCTTCACCGGAACCAACGACTCATTGTTCGGCAGCTCAGGGATCTTCGGAGATCTCGGTGACGGCGGCTTCCTGTTCGGCAATGGCGGTGCCGGAGCAGCCGGCGCCGATGGTGGCGACGCCGGTTGGATCGGCAACGGCGGCGCAGGCGGGTTCGGCCTGGACAGCACCGATGCCGCGGTAGCCGGCGGGATCGGCGGAAACGGCGGCGCAGGCGGCTGGCTGCTGGGCAACGGCGGCATCGGAGGCGCCGGCGGGGCCGGATTCAACGGTGTCGACGGCGCCGGCAGTGCCGGAGGCGCCGGCGGCGACGGCGGTGCCAGCGGATTCTTGTTCGGTGCCGGCGGCACCGGCGGTGCTGGCGGCGCCGGCGGGCGCGGCGCTGACGGCATCGCACCAGTCCTCGACGGGCGAGCCACCGACGGTGCTGACGGCGGGCTACTGCCCGCCCTCAACGCCGCGGGCCTGGCCGGTGGCAACGGCAGCGACGGCGCGCTCAGCGCCACCGGCGCCCAGGCCGGTGGCCACGGCGGCTCGGGCCAGGACAGCCTGAGCGACGACGGTGTCACCAATGCCGTCGGCGGAGCCGGCGGATCCGGCGGCAACGGAGCAACGGGGGCAGCCGGCGGCAACGGCGCTGATGGCGGTTCAGCGCAGGCGCACAGCACTGCAACCGCCATTGGCGGCAACGGCGGCAACGGCGGCAACGGCGGCAACGGCGTATCCGGCTTCGCCGGGGGCGCCGGCGGTGATGGTGGCGCCGGCGGCCGCTCCGGCCTGTTCGGTGCCGCCGGTATCGGCGGTATCGGTGGCGCCGCGGGGCCGGCGGCGTAGGTACCGCTGGCGGCGACGGCGGAACCGGTGGCGCCGGCGGCCTGGCCGCAGGAACCACACCCGACAACACCACCGTCGACAGCACCGTGACCGCCACCGGCGGCAACGGCGGAAACGGCGGCGTCGGAGGTGCCGGCGGCAATGGTGGTGCCGGCGGTAACGGTGGCGCCGGCGGCAAGACCGGAATTTTCGGACTGCGCCCCTCAGCCGCTGACGGAGACGGCGGCGCAGGCGGCGCAGGCGGCAACAGTGGCACCGGCGGAAACGCCGGCAACGGCGGAGCCGCCGGACGCAACCACCCAGGGCGGCAACGGCGGCGCAGGCGGCGCAGGCGGTGACGCCGGAGCGATCGGCCTCGGCGGCCACGGCGGTACCGGCGCCACCGCAGGTACCAACGGCACCGACGGCCTCTACGGCGCAACCAACACCATCAGCGGCAACGGCGGCAACGGCGGCGCCGGCGGCACCGGCTACCTGACCACCCTCAACCCAGCCCAATCCGGCAATGGCGGCACAGGCGGCAACGGCGGCGCAGGCGGCGCAGGCGGAAACATCGGCAACGGCGGCAACGGCGGTACCGGCGGCCACGCCGCAAGCGGAGCCAACGGGGTGGACGGCGTCGATTTCGGTGAGTCCGGTACCAGCGGCGGTAACGGTGGTGCCGGTGGTGCCGGTGGCCACGGCGGTGACGGTGGCGCGCTGGCCGGTAACGCCGGAAACGGTGGAGACGGCGGCAACGGCGCCACCGGCGGCAACGGCGGCAACGGCCACAACGGTGCCGCCGGCGTAACCGGGGTCGACGACGGTGCCGGCCACGACGGCGGTGATGGCGGTGCCGGTGGAAACGGCGGCACCGGCGGCGCCGGCGGCAACGCCGGAATCGCGGCCCACGGTGCCCAAGGCACCAACGGCGACGGCGGAAACGGCGCCAACGCCGGCAACGCCGGCAACGCCGGCAACGGCGGTATAGGCGCCGATGGCGACACCACCCACGTCGACGGTGGCCGCGGCGGCAACGGTGGTGACCGCGGGACCGCAGGCGTTGGTGGCACCGGCGGCACGGCAGGCATTGGCGGCACCGGCGGCACGGCAGGCACCGGGGGCGCCGACGGCACGCAGGCCACCGGCGGCAACGGCGGCGACGGCGGCAACGGCCTCGATGCCACCGCACCTGGGACCGATGGCGGCGCCGGCGGCGCCGGCGGCAATGCCGGAATCATCGGCAATGGCGGAAACGGCGGCACCGGCGGCAACGGCGCCCTCGGCGCCAACGGCACCAACCCCACCGCCAACCAAACCAGCACCGCCGCAAACGGAACCAGCCAATCAGGCAGCACCTCCAGCGGCAACGGCGCAAACGGCGGCAACGGCGGCAACGGCAGCGCCGTGGGCCAGGGCGGCGGCACCGGCGGCAACGGCCAGGGCGCCTTCATCAACAGCGGCAACGGTGGCAGCACCAACGGCGGCAACGGCGGCAACGGCGGCAACGGCGGCGATCTCGCCAATGGTGGCAATGGTGGCAACGGCGGCGTCGCCTACGGCAGAAACTCAGGAATCGTCACCGCCAACGGCGGCGATGGGGGGCAAGGCGGCCACGGCGGTGACGGCGGCGCCGGAGGTAACGGCGGGACCGGCGGCGGCGTCGGCACCACGTCGGGGATCGCCAACCGCGGCTTCGGTGGCACCGGCGGTGACGGCGGTGACGGCGGCGCCGGGGCCAACGGCGGAAACGGCGGCGCCGGCGGCGCGATCGGCACCAGCGTCGAGAACCCCGGTTTCAGCGTCGCTGGTAACGGCGGCAACGGTGGCACCGGCGGCACCGGCGCGGCCGGACAGAGCGGCGGCTCCGGAGGGGTCGGCGGCGCCGGCGGCAGCGGCGGCACCATCAGCGGCAACGGTGGCGCCGGCGGCGCGGGGGGCACCGGCGGCACCGGCGGCACCGGCGATGTCGGTGGCAACGGCGGGGCCGGCGGAACCGGTGGCGCCGCCCAGATTTCCGGCAGCACTAGTGGCAATGGCGGCAACGGCGGTACCGCGGGAACCGGCGGAACGGGCGGTACCGGCGGAGCGGGCGGCAACGGCGGAGCGGGCGGCAAAGCCCTCGGTGCGGGCGACGACGGCGACGCTGGCACCGGCGGCACCGGCGGCACCGGCGGGACCGGCGGGGCAGGCGGCACCGGCGGCGCGGCGGGCGCAGCCGGCACGGCGGTCGCGGGCGGAATCGTCGGCAGCAGCGGAACGACTGGTACCAGCGGCAGCCAAGGCGCCGCTGGTGACAACGGCGCCGACGGCCAGCCCGGGAGCTGACTCCGTAGGCCGGCGAGAAGCCCTGCATGCCCCGGCATGCAGGGCTTTTCACCGGAGTTGTCTTAGTGGATCGTGAAGGGAGCAGTTGTTATGACGCGTAGGCAGGGTGTGAAGGGCGGCCCCGGTGGTGGCCGGGTTCGTGCGGGTGTTGGGGCGTTTTTGGCGTTGGGGGTGGTGGGGGCGCCGTCGGCTCAGGCCGATGGTTTGGACTGGTTGGCTGATTTGTTCGATCCGTCTGGGTGGGAGTCACCGCAGTGGGATTCGGCGAACTGGTGGGACGGACTGGATTTCAGCTGGGCTGAGGCGTCTGCGGGACCGGCCCTAGGTGAGGTGGTGACCGGATTCGATCAGTGGTTGGTCGGTGCAGTTCACGACGCAGGCCAGTCCGCGTTGACTGATCCTTTTGTCGGACAGTTCATTACCAGTATCAATGAGCCATTTGTGTATCTGTTCGGCCGCGTCCTCGTCGGCGACGGCATTGACGGCTTCACCGGAACCAACGACTCCGTATTCGGCAGCTCAGGGGCATTCGGGGACCTCGGCGACGGCGGGTTCCTATTCGGTGACGGCGGCACCGGAGCGACCGGCGCCGACGGCGGCAACGCCGGATGGATCGGCAACGGCGGCGACGGCGGCGACGGCCTGGACAGCACCGATATCGACGCCGCCGGCGGCAACGGCGGCAACGGCGGGCACGGCGGCTGGCTTTTGGGTGACGGCGGGGCAGGCGGCGCCGGCGGCGCGGGCTTCAACGGGATCGACGGAATCGGCGGCAACGGCGGCAACGGCGGCAACGGCGGCGCCGCCGGCTACCTGTTCGGCGACGGCGGCATCGGCGGAGCCGGCGGAGCCGGTGGTCGCGGCGCCGACGGGATCGCCGCCATCCTCGACGGGCGAGCCACCGATGGCACCGACGGCGGAGCCCAACCCGCCCTCAACGCCGCCGGCCAAAGCGGAGGCAACGGCACCAACGGCGCACTCAGCAACACCGGCGCCCAAGGCGGCGGCAACGGCGGCATCGGCCAAGACAGCCTCAGCGACGACGCCCTCACCAACGCACTCGGCGGCAACGGCGGCACTGGTGGCACCGGAGCAACCGGAGCCGCCGGCGGCAACGGCGCCGACGGAGGATCGGCACACGCCATCACCGGCGCCACCGCCACCGGAGGCAACGGCGGCAACGGCGCTACCGGAGGCAACGGCGTAGCCGGATTCACCGGCGGCACCGGCGGCGACGGCGGCGCAGGCGGCCGCTCCGCAGTGTTCGGCGCCGCCGGCATCGGTGGTATCGGCGGCGCCGGCGGAAACGGCGGCGCAGGCACCGCCGCAGGCAACGGCGGCAACGCCGGAAACGGCGGAAATGCCACCGGAACCACCGCCGACCACACCACCATCGACAACACCGTGACCGCCACCGGCGGAAACGGTGGCGACGGCGGCGCAGGAGGAACCGGCGGCGCAGGCGGCAACGGCGGCGCAGGAGGCAACGGCGGCGCAGGAGGCAAAACCGGCATCTTCGGCTTCCGCCCGCCCGCCTCCGACGGCAACGGCGGTGCAGGAGGCAACGGCGGCGACAGCGGGACCGGCGGAAATGGCGGAAATGCCGGCAACGCCGGCGACGGAACCAGCCACGGCGGCCAAGGCGGCAACGGCGGCGCCGGCGGCGACGCCGGAACAATCGGCCAAGGCGGCCAAGGCGGCCACGGCGCCACCACCGGCACCCACGGCACCGACGGCCGCTACGGCGGATCCGACGACGCCTTCAGCGGCAACGGCGGAAACGGAGGCAATGGCGGCAACGGCTACCTCACCCCCGACAACACCACCAGCGGAACCGGAGGCAACGCCGGCAACGGCGGCGCCGGCGGCAACATCGGCAACGGCGGCAACGGAGGCACCGGCGGCAACGGCTCAGCAGGCACCAACGGAGTCAATCCCGCCTTCAACCAGACCGGCGCCGCGCCAAGAGGGACCAACGGCAAGTTGAACGGCGCGCCCGACGGCAGCGGAGATGGGTCAAGCGGCACAGCCGGTGGCGATGGCAGCGCCGTCGGCCAACGCGGCGGCGACGGCGGCAACGGCGGAGCCGGAGAAATGACCCAGTTCTGGCCTGGAACCATCAACGGCGGCAACGGCGGTGACGGCGGTAACGGCGCCGACCACGCCAACGGCGGCAACGGTGGGCGCGGCGGCGACGCCCTCGCCGACACCGTTAACTATGGCAGCACTGCCCACGCCGGGGATGGCGGAGACGGCGGCAACGGTGGCGCGGGCGGCAACGGCGGCACCGGAGGCAACGGCGGTGATCAGGGCAGCGATTTCGGTACCGGCGGTGACGGCGGCAACGGCGGCAACGGCGGTGACGGCGCCAACGGCGGCGCGGGCGGTAGGGGCGGGTACGCCCTGACACTGGGTTATCCCTCCAGCGGTATCGGTAACACCGGCGGCTACGGCGGAGACGGCGGCGCGGGCGGAGACGGCGCCGCCGGAACGGCTGGAGGGGCGGGCGGAGCTGGAGGGACCGGTGGAGCCGGCGGTGTGATCCGCGGCGACGGCGGCATCGGTGGAGCCGGCGGAAACGGCGCCGCAGGTGGAAACGGCGACAGCGGCGGAAACGGCGGCAACGGCGGCAACGGCGGCGACGGGAGGGGGATTTGCGGCTGCTCCATCAGCGGTAACGGCGGCGACGGTGGGAACGGCGGAGCCGGTGGGGACGGCGGCGCCGGCGGCGCAGGTGGCGCCGGCGGCGCAGGCGGCATCGCCCTCGGCGCCGGCAACGATGGCGCGCACGGTGAAGGCGGCACAGGCGGCATAGGGGGAACCGGCGGAGCGGGCGGAAGCGGCGGAGCCAGAGGCGCTGCGGGTGAAATACCCTCGGGCGGCTATAAGGGCAGCGTCGGGAACCTAGGTCTGAACGGTGCCGACGGCAAGACCGGCGCCACCGGCTCTAACGGCTGGTCGGGTCCGCCGCCCGCCTGATCTCAGCGGAGGCTAGGCCGGCAGCGGCGCGTAGTCGGTGGTGCGCTGCCGAGCCGGGCGGCCGATACCCTCGGCGATCGCCGTCAGCTCCGCGATGGTCTTGGCCGAACCGTGCTCGGAGCCGGCCATCCGGGAGATGGTCTCCTCCATCAGGGTGCCGCCCAGGTCGTTGGCGCCGCCATTGAGCATCACCTGGGTGCGCTCCACCCCCAACTTGACCCAGCTGGTCTGGATGTTGGGGATCCGACCGTGCAGCATGATCCGCGCCAACGCATGTACTGCGCGGTTGTCGCGATGACTCGGGCCGGGCCGCGCCCCGCCGGCCAGGTACAGCGGCGAACTCTGATGCACGAACGGCAGCGGCACGAACTCGGTGAAACCACCTGTGCGGTCCTGGATATCGCGCAGCACCCGCATGTGCCCGACCCAGTGCCGCGGGGAGTCGATGTGGCCGTACATCATGGTCGAGCTGGACCGCAGGCCCACCTCGTGCGCGGTGCTGACCACCTCCACCCACATCGACGTCGGCAGCTTGCCTTTGGTCAGCACCCAGCGGATCTCGTCGTCGAGAATCTCCGCTGCGGTGCCCGGAATGCTGCCCAGGCCCGCCTCGCGCAGGCTGATCAGCCATTCCCGAATGCTCAAGCCGCTCTTGGACACTCCGTTGGTGATCTCCATCGGCGAGAACGCGTGCACGTGCATCGAGGGCACCCGCGCCTTGACCGCGCGGACCAGATCGGCGTAACCGGTGACCGGCAGCTCCGGGTCGATGCCGCCCTGCATGCAGACCTCGGTGGCGCCCGCCAGGTGCGCCTCGTAGGCGCGTTCGCCGACCTCGGCGTTCGACAGCGAAAAGGCGTCGGCGTCCCCCTTGCGCTGGGCGAACGCACAGAACCGGCAACCGACGTAGCAGATGTTGGTGAAGTTGATGTTGCGGTTGACCACGTAGGTCACATCGTCGCCGACGGCGTCGCGGCGCAGCGAGTCTGCCAGTGCGGCAACGGCATCCATGGCCGGTCCGTCGGCGGTGGCCAATGCCAGGTACTCGGCGTCGGTGCAGCCGGCCGGGTCGCGTTCGGCGGAACGCAGCGCCGCCAGCACATCGGTGTCCACGCGTTCCGGCGCACGGGCGGCCAGGTCGTGGATCTGTTCGCGAATCGACTCCCAGTCCCCGAACGCACTGCCCAGATCACTGCGCGTCTCGGTGACTCGGCCGTCGACGTCGATCGCGGTGTGCAGGTCCACCCGGCCGGCGGACTGCACGTCGTCGGGCTCCTGCCAGGCCAGCCCGACCGGATTGATGTCGCGGGCCCAGCCGGTGTCCGGGTCGGCCAGCGCCGCCACGTGCGGGCGCACTCGCGGATCGATCCACGCCGCGCCGGCCAGCACGTAGTCGGGCTGGGCGGTAAGCCGCTGCACCAGGTCATAGCCGGCCCGTTCGGTGATCGCGGCCAGGTCGTCCAGCGCGGGCCAGGGCCGCTCCGGATTGACATGGTCGGGGGTCAGTGGTGACACCCCGCCCCAGTCGTCGACCCCGGCGCCGATCAACGCCAGGCATTCCTCGGCCGACACCAGGTTGGGCGGCGCCTGCACCCGCATCTTGGGGCCCAGCACCAGCCGGGTCGCCGCTACGGTGGCCAGGAAATCCTCGAAACCCGCGTCCGGCACCGCCGCCATCGCGGTGTGCTCCTTGGCCCGGAAGTTCTGCACGATGACTTCCTGAATGTGCCCGAACTCCTTGTGCACCTTGCGGATCGCGTGCAAGGTGTCGGCACGCTCGGCGACCGTCTCGCCGATGCCGACCAGCAGGCCGGTGGTGAACGGGATCGAGAGTCGGCCCGCGTCGGCCAGCGTGCGCAGACGCACCACCGGGTCCTTGTCCGGGCTGCCGTAGTGCGCCAGGCCTTTTGTCTCGAACAGCCGCCGGGAGGTGGTCTCGAGCATCATGCCCATCGACGGCGCCACCGGCTTGAGCCGCGACATCTCCGACCAGCTCATCACCCCGGGGTTGAGGTGCGGCAGCAGCCCGGTCTCCTCCAGCACCCGGATGGCCATCGCCCGCACGTAGGCCAAGGTGCTGTCATAGCCGCGCTCGTCGAGCCACTGTCGCGCCTCGGGCCAGCGGTCCTCGGGCCGGTCCCCCAGGGTGAACAGCGCCTCTTTACAACCCAACTCGGCGCCGCGGCGGGCGATGTCGAGGATCTCGTCGGGCCCCAGGTACATCTGCTTGCCCTGGGCTCGCAGCACGCCGGGCACGGTGACGAAGGTGCAGTAGTGGCAGGTGTCCCGGCACAGGTGCGTGACCGGGATGAACACCTTGCGCGAGTAGCTCACCGGCAGCCGTCCGCCCGGCCCGCGCCGGCCGCCGGACACCAATCCGGCGTCTCGGACCCGAGCGGCGCTGGCACACAGGTCGGCCAGGTCACTGCCACGAGCGGTCATGGCGATCGCGGTTTCCTCGACATTGAGGAGCACGCCGTCGCGGGCCCGTCGCAGGACGCGGCGCAGGGCCGACGAGTTCGTCATCCGCGCGCCACCCGCATCCGGAATCTCGCGCATGCCATAAGCGCCACAGTAGCCGCCGCGCCAACCGGGCCGGCGAGCGCACACCGCGGCCCACGGTCCGCCAGCGTCACCTGACCGTCGACGGTGCGGCCAGCGCCTGGCGGCGCCGCCACAGCACCCACCCGGGCGGCGCGCTGCCCAGCACGATCATCAGCAGCACGCCGTAGGCCATCACGCCGCGGTCGGCAAAGATCAGGTCGTCTCCCGGGCCGCCGAGGGTCATCAGCGCGATCGTCAGCAGCCAGGTCCACAGCGGCAGCGCGGCCAACCGCAGCGACGGCGTGCAACGCAGCGCCACCCACACCAGGCCGGCGTTGACCAGGCCCCCGACCAGGGCACTGAGCGGAAACGGAATGGCACCGATATGCGTGGGCAACAGCAGCGCGGTGGCCACGGCGCAGAGCACGCCGTCAAGGGCTAGCAGGGCCAGCACGATGAAGGTGAAGGCCGGCGTATCAGTGGGCATCGCGGGCTCGGTGAGCGACGCGACGGGGCTCAAGTGGGGATGCTCTCCAGCTGGCTGACCAACGAACCGACCATCCACTGGTAGCTGTCGAGCCACCACTGCCAGTGCTCCAAGTTCGGGTCCAGATCGGGATCCATGCCTAAACCACCTAAGTCCTTGCCGCTACAAAAACTGCTCAGCAGGAGCTTACCCGGTGGCCGTCGTCGCCGAGCCGAAGTCCGGCCAGGAGATCGGTTTCCCATCCCCGCGCGTCGCGCGGACCGGCCGCACCGGCGGCCAGCACGTAATGTTCAGCGTCCAAGATCGGCTGGACCACGTTGTTCGACAGCGCAAACGCCCGGCCGGTCGGCCCGACGGTGATCTGGGTGGCGTGGGCGTTCATGGCTGCCACCTTGGCCGCGCGAGCCTCAGCGGCCTCGATCACCGCATCGATCCGGTCGTCGGGGAAGTCCCCGACCGCCTCCTCGCCCGGCAGCGTCCACTGCGGCAGCCGATCGGCGTCCCGCAGTTCTTCCAGGGCGGTTCGCCTGGTGCTGCCGGCGGTCACCGTCCAGTAGAACTTCGGCGTGGCCCATCCCGATTCGGAGCCGTCGGCGTCGTCTGCCGCTGCGGCCAGCGCCGCAGTGGTGATGTGATGCGCATGTATGTGGTCGGGATGGCCGTAACCACCGCTCGGGTCATAGCTGACGACGACGTGCGGGCGCAGCCTGCGGATGACGGTGGCCAGCGCCGCGACGGTCTCGGTGTCGTCGGCGTCGATGAACCGCTGCTGTCGCCGCGCCGGGGTGCCGGTCATTCCCGAGTCGCGCCAGCGGCCGGCCCCGCCGAGAAACTCCGGTGGGCCGACCCCCAGCGCCCGCAGCGCCGCCGTCAGCTCCCCGATCCGGTATCCACCCAACTGGTCGGCCGCCGCCACCGCCAGGTGCGCCCAGCGTTCCCCGATGACCTCACCCTCCTCCCCCAGCGTGCAGGTCACCACGTGCACGTCGGCGCCGCGGGCGGCGTAGTGGGCGATCGTCGCCCCGGTCGTCAGGGTTTCGTCATCGGGGTGGGCATGCACGAACAGCAACCGTGGAATCGGATCCGACACGCCAAAACCCTATCGCCGCACGGCCGAATGGATCGGCGGCCCTCGAACCGATCAGAACAGACCGGCGAACAGCCCATCCCAGTCGATGCTGCCCAACAGCAGCGCGAGGTTGTCGCCCTGGATGGCGTCGACGATGTCGTTGAACGTGTCTGGGCTCAACCCGAGCATGGTGGTCCAGTCGGCGTCGAGGATCGCCGGGTCGAAGTGCCCGAGCAGGCTGTCGTGGGTGTCGAAGCTGATGCCCATCAGGTCGTTGAACGCGGCCTCATTCTGCGCCAGCACCGTGTTGTTGAGGCTGAAGATCCAGTTCACCACGTCGTTGAACTCAGGGTTGTCGCCGAACAGCCGCTCGGCGGCGGCCTGCTGCGCTGCGACCAGGGCACTGTTGAACCCTGACTCCATCGCGATGACGGCGGCGCTCAACGTCTGCTGCGGGTCCGGGAGCCCCTGCAGCAGGAGGCTGAAGTTGGCTACCGCGTCGGCCGCGGCGGTGTTGGCGGTCTGCTCGGTTCCGCCGCTGAACGCGCCGGCACCCGGGAGCTCCAGCCCGCTGAGGTCAGGCGTGAAAGGCGCGCCGAGCGGCAGGTTCTGCGGATCGAAGCTGCCGCCGGTCAACTCGTTCAACACCGTCGCGTCCAGGTCGCCCGCATTGAACGCCGAGCCGACCCCGTAGGCGTCGTCGCCGCCCCCGAAGAGCAGCGAACCCAGGTTGATGTACGGGCCGTCAGCACCGCCGCTGCCGACGAAATCCGGGCGGACGTGATTTTCGATCACGTCCAGGCCCGGGGTCACGTCGAGGTTTGCCGCAGCCAGGTCGATGTCGCGAATCTGTACGTCGGGCAGGGCAGGGGTCATCGACGTCAGCACTGCAACCAGGCCGCTGACACCCAGAGCTGCGGCTGCCACTGTGGCGCAACGGCGAGCGAGGTGTTCCATTGACAAATCCCCTCCGACGAGTCCCGCGCAGGTTTGCTTAATCTTACCCAAGAATTGTCTGTGCACAAGACATCGTTAATACCGATTCCGGCTGGGCCGAACGTAGCGCCCGCAGCACACCGCTAGGGCAGCATCAGGGCAGCTTGATCCAGTTCCCGGCCTCGCCCACGATGCCCACCGGTACCGCGCCGGTCAGGCTGACATTGGTCACGCTCGGGCCGACGGCCACGATCGTGGTGTCCTGCAGGATGGGCAGCACCGTCGCCATATTCCACAGCCGCGGCTCAACGGCGGCGATCACCTCGCCGATGGGTTTGCTGCCGTCGAGGGCGGCGTCGATCTCGGCCTGGATGGCATGGTCGCAGACGCCGGTGATGTTCGACGGAGCCTGTACCAGCGCGCCTGGCGCGGGGGTGCGCGGCGGTGCCTTCGAGGTCGGGGTGGCCGGTGCGGGCGCCGGGGACTGCGGCGGAGTTGTCGAAGGCGCCGGAACCGGGGTGCCCGAGGTGGGCACGGTGGTGGGCGCCAGCGCACCGCAGCCGTAGCGCGAAGCCAGCAGCGTCGCCAGGTCGCCGCCGGCCTGCTGCCAGCCGACGATCGCATCGACCTGGTGGGTGACCAGCGCTTCCCGGTAGAGCTTCACCGGGTCGAGCGCGAGCACCGTCGCGGCAATGCCGACGTTGCGCAGCTGGTCGGCGGCGGTGTTGGCCACGGCCAGCGAGGTGGGGTCGTTGGCCGCCACCCCGATGACCAAGGACAACTGCTCGCCGCCCTTGCTGATCCGCCCCCGGGTGATCTCCGGCGGGTGCGGCACGCCGGTGGCCGAGCCGGCCGGTGGAACCAGCGCGGACGGCGGCGCATCCTTTTCGACGCGGTAGCCGGCCGCCTGCAGCAGCGCCAGCGCCGCCGATTCGGACATGGCCGGCGGCGCGGTGGGCACGTAGCCGGGATCGCTGGGGGTACGGATCTGGGCCTGGTCCAAGGTGACGGTGTTGTCGCTGCCGGCGCCCACCGTGGCCAGCAGGCCGACGTCGAGCAGTCCCAGAACGGCCCGGCGCACCCGTACATCGGCCAGTTTGGGGTCCGCTGCCCGCAGCGCGAGCTGCATGATTCGGGGCGTGACCACCCGGGTGGTCTGCACGCTGGGGATCACCGACAGCTGAGCGAACGCCGCCGAGCCGCCGTGCACCTGGGCCACCTGGGTGTCCCCGTTGCGGATGGAGTCGGCCAGCGCTGCCGCTGAGCCGGCGCGGCGGAACAGGACCAGGTCCGGTTTGGCCGGCGGGCCCCAGTAGCGGTCATTACGGGCGAGCAGGATCGCGTCGCGCTGCGGGTCGATGTTCTCCACCCGGAACTGGCCACCGGTGACCGGCAGCGCCCGGGCCAGCCCGGCCGGGAAACCACCGGGCACGTCCTTGACGATGTGCGCCGGAAGGATGTTGTTGAACAGCTCCCGCCAAGCCGGGTACGGCTTGGCGAAGGTCACCACCACCTGCTTGCCGCCTTCGACGGAGTGCACGCCGGTGATCAGGTCATAACCGGCCGGATCGACGACGCCGGGCTGGCTGACCATCTGCTGCCACAGGTACCAGAAGTCGTCGGCGGCGATCGGCGCGTTGTCGGTCCAGGACGCCTCGGGGCGGATCCGGTAGGTCACCGTGAACGGCGCCTCGGAAGTCACCGTGGCCGACACCAACAGGGTCGGGTCCATCTCCCACCGCGACCCGGTGGGCGTGCTGGAGTCCGGGACGGGCCGAAACGCGCTGGGCAGCACCAACGCGCTGATCGCCGCGGTGACCGCCGACAGGTCCGAGCGCAGATGGGGATTGAAGCCGGCCCCGATGGAGTCGATGCCCATGATGATCTGGCTGATCCGCTTCGGCGGTGGCGGAGCGCTTTTCGGGGTCTCGGTGCTCTGTGGCGCCGGTGGCGGGTTGACCGTGCACCCCGACACCAACAGCAGCATCACGCAAGCCAGCGCTGCCGCCGTGACACGGGCTCGGCGGGCTGGTCTCGGCACGGCCACCAGGGTATCCGGGCGGCGATTTCGACGCGAAGACCGTCGCGCAGCGCGCAAAACCGCGCCCAACCCTAGAGGTTCTTGGCCCGTGCCCGGCTGCGCGCCCGCAGCGTCGAGTCCAGTTCGACCTTGCGCACCCGGACCACCTCCGGGGTGACCTCGACGCACTCGTCGGCCGCGCAGAACTCCATCGCCTGCTCCAGATCGAGCTCGATCGGGCGGGCCAGCGTCTCCATCACGTCGGCCGTCGATGACCGCATGTTGGTCAGCTTCTTCTCCTTGGTGACATTGATGTCGAGGTCCTCGGCCCGCGGGTTGATGCCGACCACCATGCCCTGATAGGTGTCCTGGCCCGGCTCGACGAAGAACTGCCCACGGTCCGCCAACTGGATCAGCGCGAACGGGGTGATGGTGCCGGCCCGGTCCGAGACCAGCGACCCGGTGTGCCGAGCGCGGATCTCGCCGGCCCACGGCTGGTAGCCCTCGAACACCGCGTTGGCGATGCCGGTGCCGCGGGTCTCGGTGAGAAAGTCTGTGCGCCAACCGATCAGGCCGCGGCTGGGGATGATGAACTCCATCCGCACCCACCCGGTGGTGTGGTTGGCCATCTCGGTCATCCGGCCCTTGCGTGCCGCCGCCAACTGGGTGATGGCGCCGACGTACTCCTCGGGACAGTCGACGGTGAGGTGCTCGAACGGCTCGTGCACCTTGCCGTCGACCTTGCGCGTCACCACCTGCGGCTTGCCGACGGTCAGCTCGAAGCCCTCGCGGCGCATCTGCTCGACGAGGATGGCCAGCGCCAGCTCGCCACGGCCTTGGACCTCCCAGGCGTCGGGACGGCCGATGTCGACGACCCGGACCGAGACGTTGCCGATCAGCTCGGTGTCCAGACGCGTCTTGACCATCCGCGCGGTCAGTTTGTGGCCGGAGACCTTGCCCGCCAGCGGCGAGGTGTTGGTTCCGATCGTCACCGAGATCGCCGGCTCGTCGACGGTGATGCGCGGCAGCGCGACCGGGGTGGCCAGATCGGCCAGGGTGTCACCGATCATGATGTCGGGGATCCCGGCGACGGCGACGATGTCGCCGGCTTCGGCTTCGTCGGTGGGCGTGCGCTCAACCCCCTCGGTCACCAGCAGTTCGGTGATCTTCGCGCCTGCGGTCACCGGTTCGCCGTCGACCTCGCGCATCCAGGCGACCTGCTGGCCCTTACGGATGCGGCCGTTGTAGACCCGGATCAGGGCGAGCCGGCCCAGGAACGGCGAGGCATCGAGGTTGGTGACCAGCGCCTGCAGCGGCGCCTCCGGGTCGCCCGAGGGCGGCGGGACGTGCTCGAGCAGCACGTCGAACAGCGGGTCGAGGTTCTCGCCATCGGGAACCTGGCCGTCGGCCGGCGCTACCGTGCTCGCCACCCCGGCCCGGCCCGAGGCGTACAGCGTGGGCAGCCCCAGCGCGTGCTCGGCAGCGGCCTGCGCCTCGTCGTCCAGGTCGCTGGCCACGTCGAGCAGCAGGTCGTGGCTGGCGTCGACCACCTCGGCGATCCGGGCGTCGGGCCGGTCGGTCTTGTTGACCACCAGGATCACCGGCAGGTGCGCGGCCAGCGCCTTGCGCAGCACGAACCGGGTCTGCGGCAGCGGACCCTCGGAGGCGTCCACCAGCAGTACCACGCCGTCGACCATGGACAACCCGCGTTCTACCTCGCCGCCGAAGTCGGCGTGGCCCGGGGTGTCGATCACATTGATGACGGTGACGGTTCCGTCGGGGTTGTGGCGATGCACGGCCGTGTTCTTGGCCAGGATGGTGATTCCCTTTTCCCGCTCCAGGTCACCGGAGTCCATCACCCGGTCGGCGGCCTCGCCGCGTTCCTGCAGGGCGCCGGACTGGCGGAGCATGGCGTCGACCAGAGTCGTCTTGCCGTGGTCTACGTGCGCGACGATGGCGACGTTACGAAAGTTCACCGGGCGATTCTGCCAGCGCACCCTGTCAATCGCGAAAACGTGAAAGCGACGTCACAGCCCGAGGGAGGACTCCGCGGAGAACCTCTCGAGCTCCTTGAGGTGCAGTTCGGTCAGCGATTGCAGACACTGCGCCGCCGTTTCGGTGAGCTGCAGCCGGATCACCCGCTGGTCGCCGCTGTCGCGGACCCGGGTGACCAGGCCGGCGGCTTCGGCCCGCTGGATCAGCTCTCCGGCACTGTGGTGGCGCAACAGCAGGTACTCCGCGATGTCGCCGACCGTCGGCCCCCGCGAGTCGCTGTGGCCGCGCACCGCCAGCAGCAATTGGTGCTGTGCCGGGGTGAGTCCGGCCGCTTGCGCCTGGTCGGCGCTCCACCGCTCAAAGCGCCGCAGCCGCGTGCGGAACGCAAGCAGCCGGGAATAGACGTCGTCAGGCAGTGGCACGTCTGTAACTTTATGCCGACCAGCGCCTGCGCGCGCAGCTCAGCTCAGGCGTGCGGTGATCCGGATTTCAACCACCGCCCCGGGGATGGCCAGTTCGGAAATGCCGACGGCCGTCCACGCGGGGTACGGGGCGGACACGAAGGTGTCCTTGACGGCGACGAATCGGTCGATCTGCTCAGAGAGCCCGACGTGGTAAGTGGTCATCTCAACCACATCGGCGAAGGTGAGACCCACCTCGCCGAGCAGCCCGCGCAGATTCTCGAAGGCCAGGGTGATCTGTTCGGTCGGGTCCTCCGGAACGCTCAGGTCGGGCCGGATCCCGATCATGCCCGAGCAGCGCAGCTGATCGCCGACGATGACGGCTGGCGCGTAGTGAAAGTTGTCGTAGATCGGCTGCATCCACTCCGGAATCACGACCTGCATGGGTTGCTCCGGCCGGTCCGTCAGGGTGTGACCGCCGCGCCGTTGCGCACCAGCTGGTCCGGGCAGTACGACTGGGCGGCGATCCCCACGAACTGGGTTCCGTGCTCAGTCGTCAGGCCCGGGTTGCGGGCCTTGAGACCCTCCAACACCTCCGGGCTCGGCTTGCCCTCGGCGATCAAGCCGCACACCAACTTGGCGGTGATAATGGCCTGGTCAGCGTTGGTGTAGGTGATGCCGGCGGCCCGCAGGGACACCAGGAAGGCGGTGTCGGTCTCCGAGGGATCGGCGTGAGCCGGCGCAGCGAGGCAGATACAGCCAAGGGCGCCGAGCAGGGCCGCGCGGATTCTCACCAGCCCCTCCGTTGCGGTCGTGAACCCATCGGTTGATTCCTCCTTGCGACGTCGCGGCTGCGGTAGACGATGTATGGCCGAAACAGATAACCGATCGGCGCGCTGAACGCATGTACCAGACGAGTGAACGGCCAGAGCGCGAACAAAGTCAACGCAATCATGACGTGGATCTGGAAATACAGCGGTGCCTGCAGCATCAGATCACCGCGTGGATCAAGCGTGAAGATCGACCGGAACCAGACCGAGACGGTCTGCCGGTAGTCGTGCGCCTCGCCGTAGGCGGTGGTGCCCATCAGGGTGCAGCTCATCCCGACCACCAGTGCGCACACCAGCACCGCATACATCAGCTTGTCGTTGACGCTGGTGGCCTTGAACACCGATCGCTCGGTGCGGCGCCGGTAGATCAGCAGCCCGACGCCGATCAGGGTGGCGATGCCGGCGGGCAGGCCAAGGATCAGCGCCTGCAGGTGATAGAGCCGATCGCTCATCCCCAGTGCCCGGGTCCAGGACTCCGGGACGAACAGGCCCATGATGTGTCCGGCGATCACCACGAAGCTGCCGAAGTGGAACATCGGGCTGCCGATCCGCAGCAGCTTGGACTCATACAACTGCGACGAGCGGGTGGTCCAGCCGAATTTGTCGTATTTGTATCGCCACCAGGTGGCGACGCCCGCGATCGCCAGCACGAAGTACGGCACGATGTCCCACCACAGTTCGGCGGTGCTGAGGACGGTGACGCCCGTCATCGCGTCGGCACCTTCGGCATGCCCAGCGAAACGGCCGCCGAGTACGGTTGCAGCCCAACGGCTTCCACCGGCGGGCCAGAAGCCATCAGCTCACTCACGTTGCGCACCTCCTGATCGGTCGCCGCCGGGAGCGTCTCGCAGACCGCTGCCACGGCGTAGGCATACGGCGACCCCGCGTCACTCAACGCACGATGCAGGACGTCGATCGGCGCCCGGTGCGCCAGCAGCAGCCGACGGCCGGCCTGCGGATCCACCGTCGCGGCGAACTCCAGTACCACCGGCAGGTGGTCAGGTGCCTCCCCCACCGGCGGCTCGGCGCCGGCCTCGCGGTAGGCGGTGGCGAAGGTCAGCATCTGCATTCCGCGGTTGCGGGTGTCACCACCGGTCCAGTAGGTCAGAAACATCGTCGAGCGCCGCCGCATGTCGAAGGTTTCGACATAGTCGGCGGCGGCGGCCATCGGGTCAGCCTCGCGCAGCGCGGTGACCGTACGCCGCAGCAGATTCGCCGCCGCTGCGTCGGCATGGGCAAGCAGTGCCTCGGCGGTGTCGAGCCGCTGGAGCAGTTGCTCGTCGGGGTAGGACAGCAACAGGGACGCGGCCTGCCACACCGCCCGGTCGGCAGGTCCGCCGGGTGGGCGTCGCAGGGAATGGATGAATCGCTTCACTGGTGCTCCGGGAACATCTCCGGTACGGCCTGCTCGCCGCCACCCCAGTTGAGCAGGTTGGTCCGGCCCCGCGGCCGCTGCGCGTGCCCGTTCTCGACCAGATGAAACGACGACTTCGCGACGTCCTCGACGCCGACGAACGGATCCTCCCCATACCCGTCGGGCCCGCCGGTGATCGAGCAGCCCAGGTGTTCGAGATCGTGCGCCTGCTGGCTGTAGGCGGTGGGAATCACATAACGCTCTTCGTATTTCGCGATCGCCAGCAGGCGGTACATGTTGTACATCTGTTCCTCGGTCATGCCGACCGAGGCGGGTATGTGCGGCTGGGTCTCGCGTCCCAGGCTGATGTCGCGCATGTAGGAGCGCATCGCCGCCAGCCGGCGCAGCACACCCTCGACCACGCCGGTGTCGCCGGCGGTGAACAGTTCGGCCAGGTAAGCCATCGGAATACGCAACGCCGCAAGCGCCCCGAACAGGTTGCCCAGGTCTTCGCCGTCATGCCCGTCCCGGCTGACGGCATCCACCACCGGCGACAGCGGCGGGATGTACCAGACCATCGGCATGGTCCGGTATTCGGGATGCAGCGGCAACGCCACTTGAAAGGTGTTGATCAACGCGTAGATCGGGGAGCGCTGCGCGGCCTCGATCCAGGCATCGGAAATCCCCTCGGCGCGAGCTCCCGCGATCACCTGCGGGTCGGTCGGGTCCAGGAACACACCGCGCTGCGCCTCGTACAGGTCCGCGTCGTTGTCCACCGAAGCCGCTTCGAGCACCTTGTCGACGTCATACAGCACCAGGCCGATGTAGCGCAGCCGGCCGACACAGGTCTCCGAGCAGACCGTCGGCAGCCCGACTTCGATACGCGGATAACAGAAGTGGCACTTCTCGGCCTTGCCGGTCTTGTGGTTGAAGTACACCTTCTTGTACGGGCAACCCGACACGCACAGCCGCCAGCCACGACAGCGGTCCTGGTCGACCAGCACGATGCCGTCTTCCTCGCGCTTGTAGATGGCCCCGGTCGGGCACGACGCCACACACGACGGATTCAGGCAGTGCTCGCAGATCCGCGGCAGGTAGAACATGAACGTCTCTTCGAGCTCGCTTTTGACGCGGTCACCGACCTTCGCCAGGATCGGGTCATTGACCAGCGTCTCGGGCGCACCAGCGAGATTGTCGTCCCAGTTGGGTCCCCACTGGATCTGCATCGGCTCGCCGGTGATCGAACTCTTCGGCGCCGCGACCGGGATGGTGTCGCCCAGCGGCGCGGCGGTGAGGTTCTCGTAGTCGTAGGTCCACGGCTCGTAGTAGTCCGTCAGGTGCGGCAGGTTGGGGTTGGCGAAGATGTTCAGCAGCTTGTGGAGTCGACCGCCGGCCAGCAGGCGCAATCGGCCCTTTTTGTCCCGCGTCCAGCCACCCTTCCAGCGGCTCTGATCTTCGTAGGTCCGCGGATATCCGCCGCCGGGCCGGGTTTCGACATTGTTGAACCAGACGTACTCGGTGCCCTCCCGATTGGTCCAAGCCTGTTTGCAGGTCACCGAACAGGTATGGCACCCAATACATTTGTCCAGGTTCATCACCATGGCCATCTGCGCCATTACTCTCATCGCTTCAGTACCTCACGTCCTGGTTCCGGCGGCGACGCACCACCGTCACCTCGTCGCGCTGGTTTCCGGTGGGGCCCAGGTAGTTGAACGCGAACGCGTGCTGGCCGTAGCCGCCGGCGAGGTGGCTGGGCTTGACCCGGATCCGGGTCAACGAGTTGTGAGTGCCGCCGCGCTTGTTGTTGGTCTCGGCCCGCGGGGTGTCAACGGTGCGCTCCTGCACGTGGTAGACGAACACCACACCTTCCGGCATCCGCTGGCTCACGATCGCGCGCCCCACGAAGATTCCGTTGACGTTGACCGCTTCGATCCAATCGTTGTCTTTCACACCGATTTTCGCGGCATCACCCGGGCTCATCCACATGGTGGGGCCGCCGCGGGACAGCGACAGCATGTAGAGGTTGTCCTGGTAGGTGGAGTGGAACGACCACTTCGAGTGCGGGGTCAGGTACCGCACGGTGATCCCGATGCCATCACCGGTCTCACCGAGCTCGGGGGCGTCGAACAGCCGCGCCATGTCCAGCGGCGGGCGGTACACCGGCATGTGTTCGCCTAGTTCCTCGATCCAGTCGTGCGCGGTGTAGAAGTGCATCCGGCCGGTCAGGGTGTGGAAAGGCTTGAGGCATTCGATGTTGATCGTGAAGGGGGCGTAGCGCCGTCCGCCGGTCTCGCTGCCGGACCACTCCGGGCTGGTGACCACCGGCACCGGCCGCGCCTGGGTGTCGGCGTAGGTGATCCGCTTCTCCTCGCTGCCCTCGGACAGGTGCGCCAGCCGCCGGCCGGTGCGCTTCTCCAGCTCCCGGAAGCCCTCCGTCGCGATCCGGCCGTTGGTGGTGCCCGACAGCGCCAGCACGGTGTCGGCCATCCGCGTCGCGGTGGTGAGTGCGGGGCGCCCGGTCCCGGCGCCGGACGTCATCACCCCGAACCTCGCGGCCAGGTCCTCGACCTCTTCATGCGGGAACACGGTGTAGCCCTTGGTGGTCAGACCCAAGGTGTCCACCAGCGGACCAAGTGACTGCCACTTGTCACCGATGGTGGTGTAATCGCGTTCCACCACAGTAACTTTGGGCATGGTCTTGCCCGGAATCGGCGTCTCGCCGCTGCGCAGCCAGTCACGCTCGGCGCCGTCGGGGTAGGCCATCGCGTCGGCGGTGTCGTGCTGCATCGCCGTGATCACCACATCGTTGCGGACGCCGAGGTGCTTAGCCGCCAATGCGCTGAACGTCCGGGCGATCGCGCCGAATGCGTCGTAGTCGCTGCGGGTCTCCCAGGGCGGATCGATCGCCGCACTGAACGAGTGGACGTACGGGTGCATGTCGGTCGACGACAGGTCGGCCTTCTCGTACCAGGTGGCCGCCGGCAGCACGACGTCGGACATCAGCGTGGTCGAGGTCATCCGGAAGTCGATCGACATGAGCAGGTCGAGCTTGCCCTCGGGAATGTCGCGGTCCCAGCGCACATCGGCGGGTTTCACCCCGCCGGCGGGCGGCTCCCCCATCACGCTGGCGTCGGTGCCCAGCAGGTGCTTGAGGAAGTACTCCCCACCCTTGCCGGAAGCGCCGATGAGGTTGGCCCGCCACACCGTGAGCACCCGCGGCCAGTTCACCGGGTTGTCCGGATCGGTGACCGACAGCTTCAGGTCGCCGGCGGCGAGTTGCTCGGCGACGTACTCCCCCGCATCGCGGCCGGCGGCGTCGGCCTCATCGGCCACATCCAGGCTGGAGCGGTCGAACTGCGGGTAGAACGGGCTCCAGCCCATCGCGGTGGCCGACGCCAGGATGTCCATGGTGTGCCGGCCATCGAATCGGCCGCGCCCGAGCGGCGTGGTCAGCTTTTCCGCCCCGTAGGCGTCGTAGCGCCACTGGTCGGTGTGGGCGTACCAGTAGGAGGTACCCGGCACTTGTCGCGGCGGCCGCGACCAGTCGTTGCCCGCGGCCATCGTCTGCCATCCGGTCAGCGGGCGCACCTTCTCCTGGCCGACGTAATGCGCCCAGCCGCCGCCGTTGCGTCCCATCGATCCGGTGAGCATCAGCAGCGCCAGCACCGCCCGGTAGGTGGTGTCGCCGTGGAACCACTGGCAGATCCCGCTGCCCATGATGATCATCGACCGTCCGCCGGATTCTTCTGCGTTGCGGGCGAATTCGCGCGCGATCCGGATCGCCTGGGTGGCCGAGACGCCGGTGATCGACTCCTGCCATGCCGGGGTGTTGACCTGCGTGTCGTCGTCGTAACCGGTCGGCCACTCGCCAGGCAGCCAGGGCCGGCGCACCGAGTAGTTCGCCAGCATCAGGTCGAAAACCGTACAGACCAGGTGCTCGCCGACCTGACGCACCGGCACTCCGCGCTCGATGACGGTGCCCTGGCCGCTCACCGTGTCGAACCCGGGCAGTGAGACCAGTGCGGCAGGCTGATCGCCGTTGAGGAATTTCGGGTTCTTGACGGTCAACGCCGGCCGGATATCGCCGAGTTCCAGGTTCCACTTGCCCATGCCCTCGTCGCCCCAGCGGAAGCCCAACGAGCCTTGCGGTACCACCACACTGTCGGTGACCTCGTCCAGCAGGGCCGGCTTGAACGCGGCATTTTCGACATCCTGGCCCAGGTCGGCGGCGGTCAGGTTCTTTCCCGGAACCAGCCGTCCGTCACGCTCCTCCAGCTTGATCAGGAACGGCAGGTCGGTGTAGCGGCGCACGTAGTCGGTGAAGAACGGCACCTCCTGCTTGACGTAGCACTCGGTGAGGATGACGTGGCCCATCGCCATCGCCAGGGCGCCGTCGGTGCCGGCCGCGCACGGCATCCATTCGTCGGCGAACTTGGTGTTGTCGGCGTAGTCGGGGCTGACGGTGACCACCTTGGTGCCCCGGTACCGCACCTCGGCCATCCAGTGCGCGTCGGGCGTGCGGGTGATCGGGACGTTGGAGCCCCACATCATCAGGTAGGCGGCGTCCCACCAGTCCCCGGATTCCGGGACGTCGGTCTGGTCGCCGAAGACCTGGGGCGAGGCGACCGGCAGGTCGGCGTACCAGTCGTAGAAGGACGTCATCACCCCGCCGAGCAGCTGGATGAAACGCGCCCCGGCCGCGAACGACACCATCGACATCGCCGGAATGGGCGAGAACCCGGCGACCCGGTCCGGGCCGTAGGTCTTGATGGTGTGCACATGGGCGGCCGCGATCATCTCGGTGGCTTCGGCCCAGGACACCCGGACCAGACCGCCCATGCCGCGGGCCTGCTGGTAGCGCCGGCGGCGCTCGGGATCGGCCTGGATGTCCGCCCAGGCCAGCACCGGGTCGCCCAGGCGTGCCTTGGCCTCCCGGAACATCTCAACCAGCGCTCCGCGCGCGTAGGGGTAGCGCACCCGGGTCGGCGAGTAGGAGTACCAGGAGAACGAGGCGCCGCGCGGGCAGCCGCGCGGCTCGTACTCAGGCCGGTCCGGGCCCACCGAGGGGTAGTCGGTGGCCTGGTTCTCCCAGGTGATGATGCCGTCCTTGACGAAGATCTTCCAGGAGCACGAGCCGGTGCAGTTCACCCCGTGGGTGGACCGGACCACCTTGTCGTGACTCCAGCGGTCCCGGTAGAAGATGTCCGCCTCACGCCCGCCCCGGCGGGTGACGGTGCGCAGATCCGGCGAGACCTGGCCCGGGGTGAAGAACCGGCCACTGCGTTCCAGCAGTTCCTCGAGCGGGCCACCGATTCCGGCGGTTCGGCGAGTGGGCGGTCGCGCTGCGCGTGTCATCGGGACTCTCCTTCGCGGGTCACGCACTCCAGCGGCGCACGTTCAGGGACGGGGCCGCCGCCGCGCACGTTTTCGGACCCGAAATACCAGCCTAGCTAGGTATATCGCTGCGCGACTGAATTCATCAGCAAGATTTACACAGCCTTTTCACCACAGTGCACGAGTCAGCTCGCCGAGCCAAGCTCGATCAGCAGGTACCCAGTCAACGTCGGCCAGTTGCACAGCGGTCACCCAGCGCAGGGCCTGATGGTCGTGCGGGTGGGGCTCGCCGTGCGCCAGGTCGACCAGGTAGGCGCGCAAGGTCGTATCGGGGCTCAGCACGACGTCGGCGCCGAGGCGCTCCCCCACCGTGATGGCGTCGGCGTCCAGGCCCAACTCCTCAACGAGCTCGCGGGCCAGGGCGGCGGATTCGCTCTCACCGGGCATGACCTTGCCGCCGGGCAGTTCCCAGAGACCGGCCAGCTCCGGCGGACGGCGTCGCTGCGCGATCAGCACCGCGCGCCCGGCCGCGGATTCGGCGATGACGGCTCCGGCGACGACGATCTGCGGGGACATGACCCTAGGACGGTACGGCATCAGCACCCGATAACTATCGTCGTGCGAACAGAGAGGAGTTCCGTTGCGAATCATCACTGTCGAAGAGCATTTTCATCACCCTGAGGCCGTGGCTCGGGTCCTGGAACTCGGAGGGCCGGGGCCCGTGGTCCCCGATGAAGGGTTCGGAGCCTTCCTGGTGAACTTCATGCCCGACCGGGACTCGGCCGAGCGGTTGAGCGGAAACCGGCTGGCGCACATGGACCGGGTCGGCATCGACGTGCAGGTCGTCTCGCACGGCGCCAACAGTCCCGGCAATCTCGATCATCCCGAGGCCGTCGAACTGTGTCGACTCGTCAACAATGCTCTCGCCGAGCAGATTTCGGAACATCCCACACGATTCCGCGGATTCGCCACGCTACCGCTGCACGATCCCGTCGCGGCCGCCGACGAACTGAAGCGCTGTGTCGACGAACTCGGGTTCGTGGGGACGCTCGTCTCCGGGAGCTGCGGTGGGCGGTTCCTCGACGACGAGCAGTTCGACGTGGTCCTGGCCGCGGCCGAAACTCTTGACTTGCCGATCTATGTCCACCCCGGTGTGCCGGAGAATCCCGTGTCGACGGCCTATTACGCCGGGCAGTGGCCGGCGGCCGTGCATTTCATGTTCTCCGGTCCCGCCTTCGGCTGGCACGCTGAGGCGGGTATTCACATTTTGCGACTCATCTTGTCGGGCGCACTGGACCGCCATCCCGGCCTCAAGCTGCTGAGCGGCCACTGGGGTGAGTTCGTCGCCGGCTGGCTCGACCGGCTCGACGAGTCGATCGGTTGGACGGGCCAGCGCCTGGAACGCCCGGTGAGCGCGTACTACCGCGAGCAGGTTTGGGCGACTCCGTCCGGCATGTACAGCCAGAACCAGCTGAACTTCATCGTCGCGGAGCTCGGTGCCGACCGGATCATCCATTCCGAAGACTTTCCCTACGTGGTCCGGGACAACGTGTCGACATTCCTCGAGCAGGCCGACCTCAATGACGAGCAACGCCACGCCATCGCGCACGGCAATGCCGAGCGGGTCATGCGGTTGTAAGGCCCTGTGGCAGGAACGCCGTCGGCGTCCTACCGTCGGGTATGGCTTTGTTGACTGACGACCAAATCGACGCCGCGCTGACCTCACTCGACGGGTGGGAGCGGGCCGACGGGGCGTTGCGCCGCTCGGTCAAGTTCCCGGCTTTTCTGGCGGGTATCGACGCGGTGCGACAGGTCGCCGAGCGCGCCGAAGCGGCCGATCACCACCCCGACATAGACATCCGCTGGCGCACGGTGACGTTCGCCCTGGTGACGCATTCCGAAGGCGGCATCACCGACAAGGACGTGGGGATGGCCAGCGAGATCAACCGGATTCTGGCGAGCTGACCCGCGTGGTCGCCATCCAGCCCAGGGTCACCAGCGCGCCGACGATGTAGACCAGGCCGGCCCACGCCAGGTACCAGGGCCGGCCGTCCTGCCAGATGGTCGGCTGGAAGAAACTGAGCAGCCACGGCACCCCGATGAGGGCCACGGCCAGCCAGCCCCAGCCCAGCACCCGGGCGCCGCGGCGATCCGAGCAGGGCCCGTGCAGCAGCCAGATCATCAGCGGCACCAGCCACACCCAGTGATGAGTCCAGGAGATCGGCGAGGCCAGCAGCCCGAACAGCTCGACCACCAGCAACGACCCCAGCGGGTCCGCCCCAGGTCCACTGTTCAGCGCCCGCCAGGCCAGCACCGCCAGCACCGCAGTGACGCCGATCGCGATCAGCACCGGCGGGCTGTAACCCGCGTCGTGTCCGAGGATGCGGGAGATCCCGCCCCGCCAGGACTGGTTGAACGACGTTCCGATCGGGCCTACCCGATGGGCGTCGCCGAGCAGCTCGGTGAAGTAGCGGCGAGCCTGGTCCCCGGTGACCCACACCGACACCGCAATGGTGCCGGCGAAGACGACCGCCGAGAACACCGCAGCGGCCCAGCGCCGTGCCCCGGCCAGGTAGACCCCGGCGATCGCCGGGGTGAGCTTCACCCCGGCGGCCAGCCCAACCAACAGCCCCGACACCCACCACCGCCGGCTGTAGACCGCATAGAGCACCGCGAGCACCAGGATCACGTTGATCTGGCCGTAGTCGAAGGTGCTGCGCAACGGCTCGGTCCAGATCCCCGCGGCGGTCCACACCATCGCAACCTGACGGCCCGCGGTGGCCGATTCCCCGAGGAGTCGCTGGCACAGCCGCACCACGCCGTACAGTGCGGCCATCGTCCCGATCTGCCATCCGAAGGCGACCAGCCCGAACGGCAGGAAATGCAGCGGGTAGAACACCACCGCCGCGAACGGCGGGTAGGTGAACGGCAGCGGGAAGTCCGGGGTCTGGTCGGCGTAGACGTAGTCATACAGCGCGCCGGGCTGGGCCAGCGCGGCCGCGCCACTGATGTAGACGTGCAGGTCGACGAAGTTGGCACCGTGCGGGGTGAGGTAGGTCCAGGCGAGTCGCGCCGCGATGCTGATCGCCAGCAGCAATGGGGCCCACGCGGTCAGGCGAGTCGTCAGCGAACGCGCAGGCGGGGTGGCCCCGGTGTTCAAGGTGGTGTCTACCGGCACGACTTTAGCGAACGGCCGCCAGATCACCGTCGCGGTTCGGGTCCGTAACGGTTCCATAAATGACACACGTGTCACTTGAGCCTCACCAGCAACAGGCTAGCTTCGGTTTTCAGGAAGCCACCGCCGACGATTGGGGAAGTCATGTCGCGCCTCCAGACGCTGTTCGCCACGACGCATTTCAAGACGCAGCGGGCCACCGCCGCCAAGGCGGCCGTCGCCGCCGGATCATCGGCCCTGCTGGTCTTCGGCGCCGTCGGCGGGGTGGCCATGGCCGACCCGGCCATGCCGGCACTGCCGCTGCCCACCGCGGGATTTCCCGGGCTGCCCGCCATCGAGCAGTTGAGCCCGGTGATCCAGCAGGCTGCCGCCGACCCCGCCGGGGCGACCTCGCTGCTGATGGCCGCGGCCGCCGCATTCACCGGAAACTCCAACACGCCCGCCAGCTCCCGGCAGGTGGCCGACTCGGTGGCGCAGTTCGTGCAGTCGCCGCCCGAGGCGCTGCCGAGCAATCACGTACCGACGGCCGGCTCGGAACCCGGAATGGTGGCCCACCTGCCCAGCGGCATCGACCCGGCCAAGTCGGTGGGCCCGGCCCCCCAGGCCGCACCGAATGCGCCCGAAGCCCTGCCCGCGCCCGCCGAGGCTCTCCCCGACGCGGCCCCGGCAGCCCCCGAAGCCGCGTTCGTGGCGCCGGCGCCCGACGCCGCCCCGGCGGCGAATCCCGGATTCGGTCCGGACGCCCCGCCGACCCAGGACTTCATGTACCCGTCCATCGGCCAGAACTGCCAGGCCGACGGCGGCAACGTCATCGCCACCGCACTGTCGGTGGCCGGCCCGGCCACGATTCCGACCCCCGGACCCAAGCCCGGTCAGACCGCCTACGTGTTCACCGCCATGGGGACCCCTGGCCCGGCCGAGACGCAGAAGCTGCCGCTGAACGTCACGTGGGTGAACCTGACCACCGGCAAGTCCGGCAGCGCCACCCTGCAGCCGCGCACCGACATCAACCCCGAGGGGCCGACGACGCTGACCGCGATCGTCGACACGGGCTCGGGCAGCATCATGTCGACGATCTTCGGTCAGGTCAGCACCAAGGACCACCAGTGCAACTTCCTGCCGACCATCGGGTCGACCGTGGTGCCCTGACGGCCATGACCGTCCCCCGCAAGTCGGCACCTTGGACGCTGTTGATCGGCTTGGCTGCCGTGTTGGTCCTCGCGATCAGCGGTTGCGCCGGGGAACGGCCGTCACCGGAACGGGCGCCGTCGGATGCCGCTGTTTCCGCGCCCGCACCCATGAGCCCGCCGAATCAGCCGCTGCACAAGGACGTGCAGCGGGACGTCGTGACCACCGGCAGCCTCAATATCGCGGTGACCGACGTCGGCGTAGCGGTGGACCGACTCATCGACCTGGCCACCGGACTCGGCGGCAGCGTAGATGATCGCACCGAAAGCACGGCACCGGGTCAGTCCCACACCGCCGGGCTGACCGTGCGCATCCCGTCCGCAAAGGTCGATGCATTCCTCGACGACGCAAAGCAACTGGGAGATGTCTCGTCGATCGCCTTGAGGCACGACGACGTCACCGGACAGCGTGTCGACCTCGATGCGCGGGTCGCCGCGTTGCAGGCGTCGGTGGACCGGTTGACCGCACTGATGAAGTCAGCCTCCACCACGGCCGATCTGCTGGAGGCCGAGAAGGAGCTGACGTCGCGGCAGGCCGACCTCGACAGCCTGCGGGCGCAGCGCACCCAGCTCGGCGACCAGATCAACTACGCGACGCTCACCGTTTCGCTGGCGTCGGAGTTCGAGTCGACCGCGCCCGGATTCGTCACGTCGGTTCGCCACGGCTGGCACGCACTGCTGTCGTTCACCCACGGCCTGATCTCGGTCACGGGATTCCTACTGCCCTGGCTGCCGGTGATCGTGGCGATCGCCGCCGTCGTGATGGTCCTGCGCCGCAGGGCCCGACGGCCGCGTCAGTAGGCCATGAACAAGATCGCGTCCCGGTCGTACTCCATGCCGGGGTGCACATCGGCGAGGTGCTTCTGCACCACCTCGACGAGGTTGTCCTCGTCCGTGCCGGTCATCGCCTCGCCACACGGACAGTTCAGGTGAGTTTTCACGTCGTCGCCTTTCCCTTACTCTCTCCGGCCTGCTTCGCAGCCAATTTCTGGGCCTTCTTCGTGGACCGCACCTGCTGCAGCGACGACGCATCCACGACGTCGGCGATCGACAGATGTGTTCCGGGCTCACCGTATGCCCCGGCAGCCTCCCGCCATCCCGACGGGGTGACACCGTATTGCTTGCCGAGCAGGGCCAGAAAGATCCGGGCCTTCTGCTCGCCGTAGCCGGGCAGTGCCTTGAGGCGCTTCAACACCTCGGCGCCATCGGGCTCGCCGACCGTCCACAAGGCGGTCGTGTCGCCGCCATACCGATCGACCACCGCTTTGGCCAGCGCTTGGACACGGCCCGCCATCGAACCCGGAAACCGGTGCACCGCAGGCTTTTCAGCGAACAACGCGGCGAATTCGTCCGGATCGCGCGCGGCGATGTCGTGCGGGTCCAGACTGCCCATCCGGTCAGCGAGCTTCTTCGGGCCGGCGAACGCGACCTCCATCGGAATCTGCTGATCGAGCAGCATTCCGACCAGCAGCGCGAACGGGTCGGCGCTCAGCAACTCATCCGCAGGCGGGTCCCCTACCAGCTGCAGCTTCGGCACCCCGCCAGTCTAGGCACGACGACGGCGACACGGAGGCGCAGCGCTGGAAGTACTTCCGAGGGATACCGTATCCCCTTCAACGTTGACGGTCGGTGGCTCAGCAACTGCGTTACCAACGGGCTTCGGGGCCTTGCAGGCAACGACATAATGGACCGTGCGCACCAATGGTCAAGCCATGAATTCCCAGCGTGTCGCGGTATGCACGGTTCGCAGGGATGCGACGATGGTAGCGATGTTCAGCCTACACAGATAGCCTTGCGAAGTAACTGAACCGAGGGATCAGTGAAACAGTCACGCAGTCGATTACGCGGCCCTACGATCGAAGCCCAAGGGGACCTTATGCCGTACAGTTCCCAAGCATGGCGCCAGAGTCAGGATGCGGCGCGGTCCTTCACCCGCAGCGGGCACGGATTGGTTACCGACGACCGGCTCACCGGAGGAGATAGGTATGACATCACCAACCTTATCCCCGAATGACGTAGCACGTCACGAGGAACGGTACGTTCGAACATGGCAGCTCATAGACCAGCTCGTGAATTTCGGAATGGCAACGACAGACTTGCCCGACTTGCCCGACTTCCCTAACCTGCCCCACAAAGCAGCGGAGATGCTTCGAACTTCCGAAGGACGAAAAGCCCTAACTCGTTGGCTCGCAGCGTTTCGACGCAGCATCGAGCTTATGCGCGAATTTAATGATCAACGTGAGGCCGGGGCTGTATTTACTTCCAGCGACTGGAAATTGATGGATGAAAGTGCAACCAAGACAGTCGAGGCCCTGCAGAGGAAGCTGAGGACACTCGCTCAAGTCTAGCGGCTCACTCTGCGTCATATTCCAATACGCCGGCATCTGCAGCATTAGCTGTTTGCGCAACGAGTGGACTAGTCATCGGCCTAGCGCCTCGGTACTCACCCCACGGCGTCTTGATAACGATGGGCCCGACTATCGGAACCACTATTGCCATGAAGAAAAACAATGTAAGGATAGTTGCCGCAAGTACGTAATTGCCGGGAACCACCGGCGGCTGACATGTCTCAGTCATTTTAACCGAGCGTATTGGCGTCCGGGGTCGACCATTCTGCTCCGCCTGATCGATACCTTCGCCCTCGGCGAACTCAAGGGATGATTCTGTTTGCGAACTGCAAATATCACGAAACGCTTCCGGCATTGCCGCCGGGAAAACGGCAGTGATTCCGATGCCGAGTACCCACGCAAATGACAATAAACCGCATGTAACAAGCATCGTCTTCATCATCCAAGCTGCGACCTTGGACCTGCGGCTCGGCTCCTCGGCTACTGTTGCCGCTTCTCTCCCTGTCGCCGCAACAGCCGAAGTGGGCACCTGATCAGCCTGCGGCACGGTTCGAAGCGGGGGCCGGCGGATACGCTAAGGCGGCGTTTGCTATCTCCAAGATGACACCGTCATTTGGGCAACCCTCGCCGGCGCGCATTACGAGGTAGCAAGCAGATAGATTGGCGAGCGATCGATACCGCGCTTCCCTGCGCCGCAGATCGCTAATAGCTCGGGGCTCACCGACAGACCGGTCGATGGCATCCATCCTATAGTTAGCCCAAGCGCCGGCAATTGTCGCGAAATAATCTGGGTGGGCGTCCGACACAGCCCATCCAGGTTCAAAACAGAGCTGGTTCAGACATCTCAGCATTTTTCGATCACGCTCCTCGGCGATCGCATGAGAAACGGCGCGTCGGAAGATTCTCTTCGATAAGGGCGCGACGGCCGTGAGCAGTTCGTACCGTCGCTCTGCATGCGCCTGCCAACAGTCATCGATCGCGTACGCCGACATCTCGGCCCTCGCACAGATTGCAGCTCTCTGAGGTACACGAGCGTGTCCCGATTGCTGGTAGCTCCGTTGCGCCCGCCTGACTTCGTTCAGAAGAAAAAAGAAGCGATCCGACTGTGATTGTTTCAACGCACCCCTCTGATCACTCCGAATACCCTTCCTACCTGCATCGGCTAGCCTGTGTCGGCGCGACGCAGCCGCCGCCATAACAGTCTAATCTTTCGTGAACTCTTCGTTACAAAAGTGTCACGATTTGTGCGACGGTGTAGCCAGCTCACCCGCAGACATACCTTCAGGAGACGTACATGAGACGTGTAGCGGCAGCGCTGATTGCAGCGGCGGTTTCCGCTGTCGCCCTGGCGGCCACGGCCGGTGCCATACCGGACCAGGGCACCCCGGAATTCGACACCTACATGGAAGGCCTGGAACGCAACGGGTTCAACCTGAACCCGGACACCGCCTGGCGCCTGGCCCACCAGGCATGCGAAGGCGGACTTCCGGGCTATATCGGGTTGGAACTCGCGGCGCAGGGGGTCGTCGGGCCCGGCGCGAACCAGCGGGTGATGGACGTGGCACGCAAGTACGCCTGCCCAGTGCAGTAGCTAACCGCTCTTGCGGCGGAACTCCCGGCGGCTCTCCACCGGTCCGTGCGACCGCGACTGCTTGGCGCCGGCGTCCTTGTGGTCAGAGCCGCCCGCCGACTTCGCGTTCTTACGTTCCAGCGCCTCCCGGAACTTGCGCTTGTTCTCGTCTGCGGCGGAATCTGATTCGGGCATACCCGGGAGCCTAGCTCAGCGCACGGCGTACCGGGTGGGAGATGCTCAGCGCACACCCGGGGGCATGCCGTACAGGTGATGAACGGGCAGCGTCAGCAGCACGCGGCGATCGGTCACCATGGCCTGGCGGTACTCGTCCCAGTCCGGATGCTCCCCGGCAATGTTGCGGTACAACGCAATCAGCGCTTCGACGGTGTCGTCGTCGGGTGCGGCGGCCGGCGGCGTCAGCTGGGCATCCCCCTCGGCGACGGCGTAGGACCAGCCGTCGTCGGAGCTGACCAGAAGCGACGCTCTGGGATCACGGCGCAGGTTGCGGGTCTTGGCTCGCGGCTCGGTGACCGACACCTGCACGACGAGGGCCCGCGGGTCGAAGTGATACTGCACGTTCGACAGTTGCGGGCGGCCGTCTCGTTTGAGGGTGGCCAGTACGCCAAGTGAGTTCCCGCTGATCAAGGCAAGCAACTTGTCGTCGAATACCTGGCGTCCCATGATCGAAGCGTACCGACGTGTCCGGTTATTACCATCGTTCTTCCGCCGATTGGAGTTCGCCTCATGACCCGGTATGCGCTGTTTCTGCGCGGCGTGAACGTCGGCGGCGTCAATCTCAAGATGGCCGAGGTCGCCGCCACACTGACCGCCGCCGGATTCACGGAGGTTCGCACGCTGCTTGCGAGCGGCAACGTGCTGCTGGAGTCACCCACCGACGCCGCGGCGGTTCGCGCCGCCGCCGAGTCGGCATTGCGGGAGCGCTTCGGCTATCCGGCCTGGGTGCTGGTCTATAACGTCGAGACGGTGCGCAACATCGTGGCCGGGTTTCCCTTCGAACCCGAGGTCGCGGGTCTGCACTCCTATGTCACGTTCGTCGCTGACGATGCGGTGCTGACCGAACTGTCCAAGCTGTCCGAGCTCGCGGGGGATGCCGACAAGAAGATCGCCGTCGGCAATGGGGTGGTCTACTGGCAGATCCCCAAGGGCGACACCCTGACCAGCACCGTGGGTAAGACGATGGGCAACAAGCGCTACAAGTCCGCTACCACCACCCGCAACCTGCGCACCCTGAACAAAGTGCTGCACGCCGCCGCCCACCGGTAACGCCGCCGCCCACCGGTAAGGCCGCCGCCCACCGGTAAGGTCGCACAGGTGAGCCAGGCACAAAAAGTCACCCTGACCGGGGTCTCCGAAACCGCGTTGCTGACCTTGAACGCTCGGGCGACCGAAGCCCGCCGTTCCGACGGAATCATCGACGACCCGATGGCGATCAGCCTCGTCGATTCGATCGACTTCGATTTCGCGAAGTTCGGGCCCACCCGCCAGGACATCGCCCTGCGCGCCCTGGCCTTCGACGACCAGACCCGGCAGTTTCTGCGCCAGCACCCGTCGGGCACCGTGGTGGCTCTGGCCGAGGGCTTGCAGACCAGCTTCTGGCGGGTGAGTGCGAGCGTTTCCGACACCGCGTTCCGCTGGCTCACGGTCGATCTGCCGCCGATCATCGACATCCGCACCCGGCTGCTGCCAGCGTCGCCGCAGGTTTCGGTCTGCGCCCAGTCCGCGCTGGACTACAGCTGGATGGACCAGGTCGACCCGGACAAGGGCGTGTTCGTCAGCGCGGAGGGCCTGCTGATGTACCTGCAGCCCGAGCAGTCGCTGGGACTGATCGCCGAGTGCGCCCGCCGTTTCCCCGGCGGTCGGCTGCTCTTCGACGTGCCGCCTCCCGTGCTGGCCATGCTGATGCGCCGCGGGATTCGGACGTCGCTGCGCTACAGGGTTCCGCCGATGCCGTTCAACCTGTCGGTGAACGCCGCCGCCGATCTGGTGAATACCGTGCCAGGCATCCGGGCCGTCCGTGACCTGCAGCTACCGGCCGGCCGCGGGTGGCTGTTCAACACGCTGCTCTCGAGCGCCTACCGACTGCGCTTCCTGGATCCGGTCCGCCCGTCCCTGACCCTGCTGGAGTTCGGCTAAGATACACCGCTCCCGGCGCTGTCGAAGGCCGCGTCGAGGTAGCGCAGCGCATCGGCCTTGCCCAGCCCGACCGCGCGGGCTGCGGCGGCGAAAGCGCCTGCGGCCTGCGTCATGACGGCGTCAGCCGGGTCGCTGCTGGCCACGAAGGTGCCGAAACGTCCCCGGGTTTCGACGACGCCGCCGGCCTCCAGTTCGCGGTAGGCCCGCGCGACGGTGTTCACCGCCAGGCCAAGCTGATTGGCAAGGTCGCGCACCGTCGGCAGCCGGGTTCCCGCGGGGAGTGACCCGGCCCGGACCGCCTCGATCAAGGCCACTCTGATCTGCTCGAACAGCGGCACGTCTTGATGCACGTCGGTTTTCAGCAGGTCGGAGAAGTTCATTCGGCCAGTATCCCGCTATGTTGGTGGCGTGCGGGTGGTGGTGTTCAGTGGCGCAGGGATCTCGGCGGAGAGCGGGATACCGACCTTCCGCGATGACGAGAAGGGGCTCTGGTCGCAATACGACCCCTACGAGGTGTCGAGCATCGATGGCTGGAACCGGCAGCCAGAACTGGTCTGGGGCTGGTATGTGTGGCGCTGTCAGCTGGCCCGCCGCTATGAGCCGAACCTGGGCCATACCGCGATCGCGGACTGGGAACAGCACGTCGACGACGTTCAGGTCATCACCCAGAACGTCGACAATCTGCACGAGCGCGGCGGCAGCTCCACCGTTCACCATCTGCACGGCCGGATGTTCACCTTCCGCTGCTCGGACTGCGATCAACCGCACGACACGCAGCTTCCAGAGCTGGCAGAGCCCGTCCTCGAAATAATGCCGCCGCAGTGCGAGTGTGGCGGCTTGATCCGCCCGGACGTGGTCTGGTTCGGCGAACAGTTGCCCGACGAGCCGTGGAACGCAGCGGTCGAGGCAATTGACGCCGCCGATGCGCTGATCGTGGTCGGCACGTCCGGGGTGGTCTATCCGGCGGCCAGCCTGCCCGAACGGGCGCTCGAGCTGGGCAAGACCGTCATCCAGGTGAATCCGGAGCCGACGCCGCTGTCGGAGCGGGCCACGGTGTTCCTGCGCACTACCGCCTCAGCTGCACTACCGGGAATGGCGCAGCGGCTGCCGTTCCTGCTGGGCTGACCCGTCTCAGGCCGGGCGGCTGGCCGATCCCAGCGCGAATTCCGACACCGGAACCGGGGCCCACGCCGGGAATTGGTGCCCGCGCCGCGACCTATCGACGACGAAGCCGGCAGCGGTGATCATCTGCTCGGTCTCCCGGTGGGTGTGGCAGTTGCCGAACAAGCGGGGCCAGAAGGTGGCGTCGGCCAGCCGCTGCAGGCCGCCGCGCACCCCGGCGCTGGCGACATGCTCGAAGTAGCGCAGCTCGCCGCCGGGCTTCAGCAATGTGAAGAGCTGGCGCAGCACGTCCTCGGGCTGGCCCACCGAGCACAACACCAGCGAGCACACGATCGCGTCGAAGGGCTCGCCGGAGTCCAGGGCCTCAACGGTGCTCGCCACCACGGCAACCGGGACCGGTGCCGCTGCCGCGGCGTCCTGGGCGGCGTCGCGAAGGTGCGACTCGGGTTCGGCGGCCACCACCTCGGTCACGGTATCTGGATAGAAGCCGAAGTTGCTTCCGGTACCCGCCCCGACCTCCAAGACGCGCCCCGACAAGCCCTCCAGGTTCTCCCGGCGGCGGTCCCGCAGCCAGTCGGTCTCGTGGCTGGACATGAAGGTCCAGATCCGGGCGAACAGCGGGTGGTCCAGGGTGTTCGGTGCGGTCATGGGAGCCACCCTAGCGGCGATCGCAAGCGCGGCGGAGCCGGGCGCTGGTGGGTCGCTGCCGTCAGCACAGCGGAACGCCGGAGCCGGCCCCGCAAACGCTACCCGTCGGTAGTATTGCCACCATTTCCCGAAACGTGACTCAATGATTCCTTAATAGTGACCAATAAGCTCAGGGTCATGTGGATCGACGACTCAAGTGCCGACGTCATCAAAGTCGACTTCGAGGCCCTGTACCACGGCGATTTCCTCGTCGAGGGCGACACCTCGGAGCAGTTCGACGGCCTGCATTCGCTGGCCAGCTGATTGATCGGCGCCGCGACAGCGGCGCCCTTCAATGTGGCGCGGTTTCGCGCAGTCAGCTTTGGCTGATCATGCGTGCCAGGGACCGCACCACGTGGCGACTGGCGCAGTGCCGCAGCCTCTGAATCATCGGTTGGCGGATCTGGGCGGCACCGACGCCGAACCGAGGAAAAAGCCCCACAGCATTTGTCCGGTCAATCGCATCGCGGCCAGCTCGATCCAGACCGGCATACGTCTCCAGACCAGCAGCGAACAATCTCCCGGCGGCGCTCGGCGCGAACGGCCAGTCCGAGCCGAAGGTGAGATGCCCAGGCCGCGCGAAAGCCAACAGACTCGGCAACGCAGCGGCACTGGATGACAACGCGGTATCAAAGTAGAAGCCGGCGAAATCATCGAGGCTGTCGGCGGGACTCCGTCCGGTCTCGGCCATGATCGCGACCGCCATCCGATGGCTCGCATACGGCACGAATCCCCCGGCGTGGCTCAACAGGAAGCGAATCCTCGGATAGCGGCGCCGAATACCGTTGCGCACCAACAGGTAAGCGGCCCGTGTGGTATCCAACAGGAAATCGGTGGCGAACGGGGCAACCCCGGGTACGGCCGGTCCCGGCAGGTCGGCGGGGTGAATGAACACCACTGCCGCGCGCTCATTCAGTGCGCTGAACAGCTCGTCCTGCCCGTCTTGACCCAGGTACACCCCGGCACTGTTGGCCAGCAGCACCACGCCGTCGGCCGCGAGTTCGTCCAGTGCGCGGATGGCTTCGGCTACTGATTCATCCAGGTGCGGCATCGGGATGGTGGCGAAGAAGCCGAACCGGTCGGGATGGGCGGCGGCCAGCGCCGCCGCGTAGTCGTTGAGGTCGCGTGCCCACGCCGCCGCATCGGCCGGGCCACGCACGAAGGTGGTGCCCGGAGTCGACACCGACAGGATCGCGGTGCCCACATCCAGTTCGGCCATGGCCTGCAACGACGCGTCCGCGCTCCACTCCGGGAGCGCCCGTCCACCCGCTTCGTCGATCCCGGCTTTCCGCAGGGCTTTGCGGTAGTCGGGTGGGATCAGGTGGTGATGGGTGTCGATTCGCAGCATCGAGCTCCTTGGGTCAGTGGTCGGGAATGCCTGTTCCCGACAGGGCGGCGACCATGTCTTCGCGGTGGAGCAGCGACGCCGCGCCCGCCCCGAATTGCCTGAGCTTGTTGATGACGGTCTGGCCTTCGGGAGTGTGGCCCCAGATGCTGATGCCCTGATACGTGCTGGGCTCCCAGGTGGTTTCGTCGACGACCAGGGGGTTCCAACCGACCTCCCATTCGAAGCCGGACGGCGTCTTGGCGTAGAACGACAACTGCCGGTCATTGGGGTGCTGCCCGACGGCCAGCGCCATGCCGAAGCCCAGCTGCTTGACCCGCTGATAGGACGCGATCATGTCGTCCAACTCCGCGACCTGGATGTTGACGTGCTGCACGCGAGTGCGAATCGGGTTGATCGGCAGGCGGTTCACGGCGACGATCGCCACCGAATGGTGGCGTTGGTTGACCCGCAGGAACCGGATCTTGACCTTGACACCGCTGATCGTCTCGTCGATGAAATCGGAGAGCCGCGCGTCAAACACCGTGGCGTAGTAGCCACGCATCTGATGCGGTCGTTTGGTGCTGATCGCGACGTGGCCGATTCCGCCCTCACCGGTGACAAATCCGCCGCCCACCGCGACTTGCAACGGCACGTCTGCGGCCCGGGGCCGGGCGAAGATCTCCTGCACCAGGCCATTGGGGCCGGGGAATCGCGCCAGCCGCTCCACCCCGCGCAGTGCGGCCTCCTCCGCGGTTACCTCGGCAACCGGCACACCGTGCCCGGCGACCCGAGCGACGACCTCGTCGAAACTGCTGTGGTCATCCAGTTGCCAACCGAGCGCGGTGACGTCTTCGGCCGGCCCGCGCTGCAGCAGGAATCGGCAGGCGTTGTCGTCGAGCCGAAACCGCATCACGTCGGGCAGTGTGTCGTCGACGTGCATGCCGATGGCGTCGCGGCCGAATCGTCGCCAATCGGCGAACCGTTGCGTCTCGACGGCGACGTACCCCAGCCGGACGTTGCCGAATATCGAGGGCGCCGCGTTGGTGGTCATGACGCGAGGAATTCGGTGACGATGCGGTTGAACAGTTCGGCACGTTCCCACTGCATCCAGTGCCCGGTGCGGGCAGTCATCACCAGATCGGCGTTGGGCATCAGGTTCACCAGCAGCGGGCCGCCGGTGGGCCTGTTGACCTTGTCGTCTCGTCCCCACAGCACCAGAGTCGGGGTGGGCAATTCCTTCAGCCGCGTATCGCGGGTCAGGTCCATCCGCCACAGCGTCCGCAACGCCGTCGGTCCCGAGGGCCGGCGAAGCGGCGGATTGGCCAACACCTCTGGATCGACGGAGGCGGCGTAGCGCAGGTCGATCAGATCGTCGGGGACCGAGTCGCCGTCGTAGACCAGATAGGTACGGATGAAGGCCTCCAGTTTGGCGCGGCTGGGACCGTCGCCGCCGTAGTAGGCCAGCAGGCTTCGTAATCCCGGAGTCGGAAGGCCGCGGGTGGTCCCGATGCCGCCCGGGCCCATCAGGACGAGCTTGCCGACCCGTGCCGGGTTGTCCAGGGCCAGCCGCAGCGCGCATGACCCGCCGTAGGAGTTGCCGACCAGGTGCGCGGTGTCCACGCCGAGTTCGTCGAGCAGGCCGAGGATCGCGGTGGCGAGGTAACCGAACGGATCGGCCTGGTCGACGTATTTCGCCGAGCGGCCGTAGCCGGGCATGTCGGGCACGATGACGCGGAAGTGCTGCGCCAGTGCGTCGATGTTGCGCGAATAGTTGGACACCCCGCTGGCGCCCGGTCCCCCACCGTGCAGGAGCACAACCGCGGGGCCGCTGCCGGCCTCGGTGACGAATATCGGTCGGCCGCCCACGGTCAACGTGCGCTCGACTATCTCGGTGGCGGTCATGCGGCTACCTCATTTCGTACGGCGACGGTGTAGCCGTCCGGAGGCCCGGGCAGCGGTTTTCCGGATCCGGCCGCGGCATAGATGAATCCGTCCGGGCGAAGCACCACCGTGGTTGCGTTTCGGCTCCGCAGCCAACGCACCAACCCGGGTTCGGAGATCCGGTGTGCGCAGACCCCCAGTTCCCTCCAAGCGTCCGCGCCCGGTGGCAGCTGGCCGGTGTGCAGGATGGCCCAGCCTCCGCCCAGCAGGTCGTCGAGGCGCATGCTGCCGCCGTCACTGGCGGTGATCCACGGTTGCGGGATCTGCCATCCGACGGCTCGATGCCGGCTCTCGGAGAAGAAGCCCTCCGCATAGCGAGCCTCGGGAACCCACATCAGCCGTTGCGAGGCGGCCCGCGCAGCGGGCACCCACGTCACCATGCGCATCACGTGATTGCGTATAGCGGCGATCGCCCGGTTGCGTTCCGTGATGATTCGGCCAACCATGCGGGCGCGCCGGGTGGTTTCGGTGACGTGCGGCTTGCGCTCAACTTGGTAGGAGTCCAGCAACCCTTCCGGCGCCAGCCCGTGGAGCACCGCTGCGAGCTTCCAGCACAGGTTGGCCACGTCACGCACGCCGGCGGACATGCCCTGCCCGATCCACGGCGGCATGGCATGCGCGGCGTCGCCGGCCAGAAAGACCCGGCCCACCCGCCAGCGATCGGCAACGCGGACATGGTGGCTGTAGATGACCGCCCGCAGGATCTTGACGTGCTCGTCAGTGATGCCCTGGCTGCCGAGGACTTTCCAGATCTCCTCCTCGCACAGCAGCTTCTGCTCGTCTTCCCCGGCTCGGGCGGGAAACTCCCAGCGGTGGTGGCCCAGCGGGGTCGGGCAGTCGACCACCGGCCGGGCGGGATTGCAGTGGAAGCGCAACCGGTCGTGGGCGTCCCACTCCTGCAGGACTTTGGTGTCTATGACCACCCAGCGCTCACCGTAGGTGCGGCCCGAATAGCCGATCCCCAACTGCCCCCGGGTCGGCGATGCTCCCCCGTCGGCGGCGATCACGTAGCGGGCACGAAGCCGATTGAGGGTGTCCTGGCTCAGATCGGCACAGAGCAGTTCGACGCCGTCGTCCTGAGGCAACACCCGCAGACATTCGTGCTCCAGCAACACCTCAACGCCCGGGTAGCGTTGCACGCCCTCGCGCAGGACGCGATCAACGGCCGGCTGGTACAGGAACTGCTGCGGCGGATGGCCGAAGCCGCGTGATGTGATCTTCAGGTCGATGAAGGGCACCCCTGCCCGGTCGACGAAATTCAAGGGCCGATCCGGCAGCATGTCCTGCTGCAGCCGCTCGGCCAGACCGACCGACTGCCACACTCGCATGACCTCTTCGTCGGTGGAAATCGCGCGGGCGCGTCCATATACGTCCGGATCGCGCTCGACCACAATCACTTTCAGACCGAGCCGGCCCAAGAGGTTGGCGGCTGTGGCCCCGGTGGGCCCGTAGCCGATCACCGCCACGTCGTAGGTATCTGTAGTCACGATGCCCGCTCTCGCCTGCGAGAAATTTGTTCTGTAGTGATCGATACGGTAATGTAGCGATCACTACAGAGTCAAGACCCGAGGAGGGCCGCGATGACGAAGACGAGCCATCCGACACGGCGCAAACGGGTTGACGGCGAGCTGTCTCGCGAGCGCATCCTCGATGCCGCCTCCGAGATCGCCGCCGAGCGCGGCTACGAAGGCACCAGCATCGCCCTGGTCAGCGCCAAGTGCGAGCTTCCGGCGAGCTCGATCTATTGGCACTTCAAGAACAAGGACGACCTGATCGCCGCCGTCATCGAACGCAGTTTCGCCAGCTGGCTCAGCGCCTGGCAGGTCCCCGACGAAGGCACGGCACGCGAGCGAGTTCAGGGGCTGGCGATGCAGATCGCCAGGGCCCTGCTGGAATCACCGGACTTCATCCGGCTCGGGCTGATGCTGGCACTGGAACGCCGGCCCGTCGAAGCACGGGCACGGGCGATGTTCATCCAGGCCCGAACTCAGACGGCCATTGCGCTGACCCAGACCCTGGGCGAACTCACCCCGGGACTCACCGAAGCTCAGATGCGTCAGCTGGTCACCTATGCCATCGCCGGCGCCGACGGCCTGTTCATCGCCAACGAAGTCGACCACGAGGCGCTGGATCTGATCGAGATGTTCGACATGCACGCCAACGCCCTCTACAGCACGGCACTGCGCCTGCTCTCCGAGAACGCCGGACAATGACCCTGCACAGCACGCAGGGCGCGCACCGAGGTGAACACGTCGGCAGGTCGACCAAGCCGATCATCAAGGTCGAGGACCTGGCGTGGCTGGAGTTCGACAAGCCCGACCTGGCGCGGGCCGAGGAATTTGCCCACGCATTCGGGTTCGCCACCGCGCTGCGGACCGAGCACGAACTGCATCTGCGCGGCGCAGACGCCGCCGAACCGTGCGTGATCATCCGGCAAGGAAGTCGGAACCGTTTTCACGGCATGGCTTTTCGCGCCCAAGACACCGCGGACCTGGCCCGGCTGGCATCCGCGACCGACAGCCGCATGACCCCGCTGCCGGAATCGCTCGGCGGGGTGAGCGTCGACCTGCGCGATCCCAACGGCATGGCGGTTCGGGTCATATCGTCCACGCACGAGCTCGACGCCCTACCGGCGCAAATCCCGCAGAGCTTGAACGTCGGTCACGCGGTGCGCAGGTCCAACGCCACCCAGCGCCCGACGCGCACACCGGCGATCGTGCAACGCCTCGGCCACCTGGTGCTGCAGAGCACCCGATACCTTCAGACTCTCGACTGGTACCTGGACACCCTCGGGATGATCGTCAGCGACTTTCTGTACTTCCCCGGGCAGCGCGATCGCGGACCGACAATGAGCTTCATCCGCTGCGATCGCGGCACCACCCCGGCCGACCATCACACCCTGGCACTGGCGCTGGGCCCGGCTAACCGCTATGTTCATTCGGCATATCAGGTCTGCGACCTCGACGCCCTGGCCGCCGGCGGCGAGTACCTCAAAGACCGCGGATACCAACGATCTTGGGGCGTGGGCCGCCATATCCAGGGCAGTCAGATCTTCGACTACTGGCGCGATCCCGACGGCTTTCTGGTGGAACACTTCACCGACGGTGACATGTTCGACAACACCGTGGAGCCGGGCTGGGCGCCCTTCACCGCGTCCGGGCTGGCCCAGTGGGGGCCGCCGGCCAGCAAGAATTTCCTCGGCACCGAGGTGCGGACGGCGCCCCACGAGGCGCGCACGATCCTGGCCGCACTGCGCGCCGACAACGATTTCGACGTCCGGCGCCTGGCCGGCCTACTGAAAGTTGCCTATTCATGACGGTTTCGGTACTCCGCACCGCGGACGGCTGGTGGGTGCGCACGCCGTCCGGAGCGGCCCGGATCGATACGCACGCCACGACCACCGGAGAGCTGTTGGCCGATCGGGCCGCGATCGCAGGCGCTGCCGGCAGTCACGACACCGTGCCCGTGGACGATCTCGCCCTGCTTTCCCCGGTGACAGCGCCGTGTCGGGTGATAGCTCAGATGACCAACTTCGTCTCGCATATCAAAGACGCCGGCATGAACCCTGCCTCGGTGCCGCTGACCTTCTTCCGCAAGGCCTCCGCGTCGATCACCGGCCCGTTCGATGACGTGGTCAAGCCCAGCCATGTCCGCCTGCTCGATTACGAAGTCGAGATCGGCCTCGTCATAGGCCGTGACATCCCGGTCGGTGCAACGATTCCCGAGGCCGACCTGCCCCAGCTGATCGCCGGCCTGGTCGTCACCAACGATGTGTCGGCCCGCGACGTCCAACTGCCCCAGACCCAGTTCTACGAAGCCAAGTCGTACCCTGGTTTCACCCCGGTCGGCCCGGCCCTGGTGCTGCTCGACGCCGCAGACTGGGCACGCTTCGGGGAATTGCGGTTGCGCCTGGCGGTCAACGGCGAGATCCGTCAGGACATGACTGTGGATGGCGACATGCTGTATCGGCCGCTGCGGGCCGTGCAGAGTCTGACCCGGTTCCAGAACCTCTCCGCCGGTGATCTGATCCTGACCGGCACTCCGGCCGGCACCGCGCTCAGCGCCCCGCCCAAGCCGATCGAGATACTCGGCTCCCTGCTGCCGCCGCCAGTGAAGTGGAAGGTCTTCTTCAAGCGGCAGGCCGGCAATCCCCGCTATCTGCACGACGGCGACATCGTCGAAGCCGGCGTGGCGACCGACGACGGTGCGATCGACTTGGGCACCCAACGCAACACCGTGCGATATGCCGCATCCACCGGATAACGCAAAGGGCTGCGACCCGAATCGGATCGCAGCCCTTGACGCAAACTCAGGCGGCCGATTAGGCGACGTTCTCCTCGTCGTCGTCCTCGA
Source organism: Mycolicibacter heraklionensis (assembly GCF_019645815.1). Lineage (NCBI taxonomy): Bacteria > Bacillati > Actinomycetota > Actinomycetes > Mycobacteriales > Mycobacteriaceae > Mycobacterium > Mycobacterium heraklionense. Next base: position 1,303,760 of record NZ_CP080997.1, on the reverse strand, counting down.
CCATGTTGCCCAGGCGCCCGAGGATGATCTCTTCGGCCTCCGAAACGATCCGTGACACCAGCTCGTCGACGGTCGGGATGTCGTTGATCAGCCCCATTGCCGTGCCCACCGTCCAGATTCCGGCGTCGACGTCGCCTTCGTCGAAGACGCGGCGGCCGCGCACGCCCGCCACCAGCTCCTGCACGTCCGGGAACTGACCGCCCTTGTTGAGGATCTCGACCACCTCGCGGGACACCGCGTTGCTGGCGACCCGAGCGGTGTTGTGCAACGACCGGAAGATCAGCTCGGTGCCGCGCTCGTCACCGGCCACGATCGCTTCCTTGACGTTCTGGTGGATGCACGACTCCACGGTGCACATGAACCGCGATCCCATGTTGATGCCGTCGGCGCCCAGCGCCAGCGCCGCGACCAGGCCGCGGGCATCGGCGAAACCGCCGGAGGCGATCATCGGGATCTCGATCTTGGCGGCAGCGGCCGGGATCAGCACCAGGCCGGGGACATCGTCTTCGCCGGGGTGCCCGGCGCACTCGAAACCGTCGATGCTGATGCCATCCACGCCCAGGCTCTGCGCCTTGACGGCGTGGCGCACCGAGGTGCACTTGTGCAGCACCTTGATTCCGTTGTCATGGAACATCGGCAGGTGCGGAGCCGGATTGGATCCGGCCGTCTCCACGATCTTGATGCCGGCGTCGACGATGACCTGCCGGTACTCGTCGTAGGGCGGTGGGTTGATCGCGGGCAGGATGGTCAGGTTCACCCCGAACGGCTTGTCGGTCAGATCCCGCGTCTTGGCGATCTCGTTGGCCAGGTCGGCCGGCGTCGGCTGGGTGAGCGCGGTGAGGAAACCCAGCGCCCCGGCGTTGGCCACCGCCGCCACCAGCTCCGCGCGACCCACCCACTGCATGCCGCCTTGAGCGATGGGGTGCTCGACCCCGAATACCTCGGTGAACTTCGTTGTAATAGCCATCGTCTCTCCTACCTCGGGGCCATCCGGATCGCACCGTCGAGGCGGATGACCTCGCCGTTGAGCATCGGGTTGTTGATGATGTGCTCGGCCAGTGCGCCGTACTCGTCGGGGTCACCGAGCCGCGACGGGTGGGGCACCTGCGCGCCCAGCGACTTCTGCGCCTCCTCAGGCAGCGAGCCCAGCAGCGGCGTCTTGAACAGGCCCGGAGCGATGGTGCAGACCCGGATCAGTTCACGCGACAGGTCACGGGCGATCGGCAGCGTCATACCGACCACGCCGCCCTTGGACGCCGAGTAGGCGGCCTGCCCGATCTGGCCCTCGAACGCCGCCACCGAGGCGGTGTTGATGATGACGCCACGCTCACCGTTGATCGGCTCGGTCTTGGCGATCCGCTCCGCTGCCAGCCGCAGGACGTTGAACGTGCCGATCAAGTTGACCTGAATGATCTTGGTGAAGGCATCCAGCGGAAACGCGCCATCTTTGCTCAGCGTCTTGATCGCATTGCCGATGCCGGCGCAGTTCACGTTGATCCGCACCGGGCCGAGCGACTCCGCGACGTCCAGGGCCGCGCTGACCGCATCGGGGTCGGCCACGTTGGCCTCCACGAAGCGGGCCCGGTCACCGAGCTCCTTGACGGTGTCCTCGCCCTTGAGGTCGATCACCACGACCTGGCCACCCGCATCCAGCAGGCGTTTGGCCGTCGCCAACCCCAACCCGGAGGCACCGCCGGTGACAACGGCTACCGCGTCCTTGATCTGCACTCCCTTGGCCCCTCTCAGTCCCAACCGTCTGGTTGGTCGGGACTATACCCAGTCGTTCAGGATGGTCTCGTTGTCGGCTCCCAGAACGGCCGGCGGCGTCGGGACGTCGGGAACGCTGCGGGAGAACCGCGGCGCCGGCATCGGCTGCAGATAACCGTCGACGTCATAGAAGGTGTCGCGTTCGGTGATGTGCGAGTCGGCCTGCACCTCGTTGAAGGCCAACACCGGCGCCACGCAGGCATCGGAGGTGGCGAACACCTGAGCCCAGTGGTCACGGTCGTGGGCGGCGAACGCCGCGGTCAGCTTCTCCCGCAGCACGGGCCAGCCGCTGACGTCGTTCTGCGCCGGCAACTCGGCGGGGTCCAGCTCCAGCTTGGCCAGCAGTTCCGCGTAGAACTGCGGCTCGATCGAGCCGACCGACACATACTTCCCATCGGCGCACTCGTAGGTGTCGTAGTAGGGCGCACCGGTGTCGAGCATGTTGACGCCACGCTCGTCACTCCACAGCCCCTGCGAGCGGAAGCTCCACATCATCGCCGAGAGCACACTGGCCCCGTCGACCATCGCCGCGTCGATCACCTGACCCTTGCCGGAACGCTGCAGCTCCCACAGCGCGGCCAGGATGCCGACCAGCAGGAACATCGACCCGCCGCCGAAGTCGCCGGTCAGGTTCAGCGGCGGCACGGGACGTTCGCCCTTGCGGCCGACGGAGTGCAACAGCCCGTTCAGCGAGATGTAGTTGATGTCGTGGCCAGCCTGCTGAGCACGCGGGCCGGTCTGCCCCCAGCCGGTCATGCGGCCATAGATCAGCCGCTCATTGACCTTGGCGCAGTCCTCGGGGCCGAGGCCGAGCCGCTCGGTGACGCCGGGCCGGAAGCCCTCGATCAGCACGTCGGCCTTGGCCACCAGCTGCAGCACCAGGTCGCGGCCTTCCGGCGACTTCAGGTCGGCGGTCACCGAGCGCCGGTTGCGCAGCATGGTGTCCTTGCTGGCCCCGCCACCGAATTTCTGCGGCCGCTCCACGCGGACCACGTCAGCGCCCAGGTCGCCGAGGATCATCGCCGCGTGCGGTCCCGGTCCGATCCCGGCCAGCTCGATGACCCGCAGCCCCGCCAGTGGTCCCGCCATATCTGCCTCCTCGTCGTGTGCCTGTGTGATCTGCATCCTAAGGTGACACCCATGACTGCAATCGACTCCGGCATCGACACCCTCGCCCCGACGGCGGGTGTGTCCGTCACCCTGGCCGACGGGGTCCTCTCGGTGACCATCGACCGCCCGGACAGCCTCAACTCGGTGACCACGCCGGTGCTGGCCGGTATCGCCGACGCGATGGAAGCCGCCGCCCGCGACCCGCGGGTGCGCGCGGTGCGGCTCGGCGGCGCCGGGCGCGGGTTCAGCTCCGGAGCCGGGATCGGCGCCGAGGACGCAGCCGACGAGCTGCCGACCGAGATCATCGTCGAGGCCAACCGCGCGATCCGGGCGATCGTCGCGCTGCCGCGGCCGGTGGTGGCCGTGGTGCAGGGTCCGGCCGCCGGCGTCGGGGTATCCCTGGCCCTGGCCTGCGACCTGGTCGTGGCCTCGGACAAGGCATTTTTCTTGTTGGCGTTCACCAAGATTGGGCTGATGCCCGACGGTGGCGCCTCAGCGCTGGTCGCCGCGGCCGTCGGCCGCACCCGCGCCATGCGGCTGGCGCTGCTGGCCGAACGACTGTCGGCTGCCGAAGCACTGGAGTGGGGGCTGATCAGCGCGGTGTACCCGGCGCAGGAGTTCGACGCCGAGGTGGACAAGCTGCTGGCCACCTTGCTGGCCGGCCCGGCCAAGGCGTTGGCCAAGACCAAGCAGGCCATCAACGCCGCGACCTTGACCGAGCTGAACGCGGCCCTGGACCGTGAGTACGTCGGGCAGTCAATCCTGTTGAACTCCCACGACTTCCGCGAGGGAGCCCGCGCTTTTCAGGAGCGTCGTTCGGCCAATTTCACCGACTTCTGATTTGGCGAGCGTGCGCAGAATGCCACGCGCGACGGCGTGTCGCGGGGCAAACACGCACACTCGCGCGGAATTTGGGGGCTACATCCCGAAAATCGGGGGCAGCGCCAGCACCATCATCAGCCCCCACACCAGGTGGGTCAGCACGGGCGCCAGTATCCCACCGGTGGCTCGACGCTCGATGGCGCAGACGGTGCCGAGCACCAGCGCAGCCAATCCCACCATGAGGTTGCCTGCGGCCATCATCGCCGCAACGTAGAGCAGGGTCGAAAACACCAGCGGGGAGCGGCGACCGAACGCGCTGAACAGCGCGCCGCGGAAGAACAGCTCCTCGGCGATCGCGTTGACCAGGGCGATCAGCACCACCAGCCGCCACGAGACCTCGGTGGTGTAGGCCAGGATCGCGACCACCTGATCGGCCAGCGGCGGAATGTCTTGCACCGCAAGCCCGCCCAGCAGGAACACCCCGCCGAGTACCAGGCCGACGCCGGTGCCGGTGAACACCGGCCGCTCGTTGCGCCCGCGGAACCGCAACACCCCCAGGTGCAGCGGTCCGGCCACCACGGCCCCCACGGTCCAGACCGCGGCCAAGACCAGCGACAGCCAGTAGAACGCCGGGTCGCCTGGAAGCTTGCTGTGCATGGCGACCAGCACCGCGGCACCGATCAGCACCACCACTCCGACGACGACGCGACGCCGCTGCACCACTGCCCGCGGTTCGTGATAGGGCAGGGCGACCCTGGTCATGATGTCGGTGATCTCGCGCAGCAGGCCGGGGCGGGATGGACTGATCTGGGTCATAGGAGGACGTCCCCTCAGCGGCGGGTTGAGCAACGTCCCTAAAACGTAGCGGCGAAACGGCGGCCGGTGGCCCGAATGCGTTAGTTCGCTCGATGGACTTCGATCAGTCGCCGGTACGCCGCGGCGTTGTACCGATTGTTGCGGACCTCGGCCTCGCTCAGGTCTCGTCGTACCCGGCCCGGCACCCCCGACACCAGTGACCGCGGCGGCACCACCATCCCCTGCGGGATGACGGCACCGGCCGCGACCAGCGACCCCTCCCCCACCACGGCGCCATTGAGGACGATCGCTCCCATCCCGATCAGGCAGTCGTCCTCAATTGTGCAGCCGTGCAGCACCGCGTTGTGCCCGACGCTGACGTGCGCCCCGACTCGACAGGGGAACTCCTTGTCGACGTGGACGGTCACGCCGTCCTGGATGTTGGTGTCGATGCCGATCTCGATCGGCTCGACCTCGGCACGTAGCGTCGCCGAGTACCAGACGCTGGCCCGGGCGGCCAGGCTGACCTGGCCGATCAGGCTGGCGTTGGGCGCCACCCAGGCCTCCGGGTGCAGCTGCGGGGCGCGCCCGCGGATGGAGATGAGAAGCGGCTCGGGCACGCCGCTCAACGCGCCTTCCACACTGGTGCGCGCTTCTCGGCGAACGCCCGGGGTCCCTCCTTGGCGTCCTCGGACCGCAGCAGGGCGGAGAACTCTCGGCCGGTTCGGGCCCAACCGTCCACTTCGCCGGGGATGGCCCCGTCATCGACGCCGTAGGCGATCCGCTTGCTGGCCCGCACGGACAGCGGCGCGTTGCCGGTGATCCGTTCGGCCAGCTCCAGGGCTGCCTCCAGCGCCCCGCCGTCCTCGACCACGCGGTTTACCAGTCCCCAGCGGGCCGCGTCGGCCGCCGAGATGGGCTCCCCGGTGTAGAGCAGCTCCAGGGCAACTTTGCGGGGCAGCTGATCGATGATGCGGAACACCCCGCCGGCGCCGGCGATCAGGCCGCGCTTGACCTCGGGCAGCCCGAACTGGGCACGCTGCTCGGCGATCACCAGATCGCTGGCCAGCGCGATCTCGGTGCCGCCTCCCAGCGCGGTGCCGTTGACCGCCGCGATGACGGGTTTGTCGATGAAGTGCTGCACGAAGCCGGCGAAACCCCACTCCGGGTGTTCGGGGTGGTAGATGTTCTCCCGGTTGGCGATCGCCTTGAGGTCGGCTCCGGCACTGAACGATTTGTCGCCGGCTCCGGTGAGAACGACCGCGCGCACCTCGTCGTCGTCTTGAGCCGCCGCCAAGGCGTCGCCGATGCCGGCGCTGACGGCGCCGTTGATCGCATTGCGGGCTTCGGGCCGGTTGATCGTGATCAGCAGGACGTTTCCGCGCCGTTCTACCAGAACGGCCGCGTCACTCACAGCAGCTCCAGCACTCACAGCAGCTCCAGGATGGTCGCGTTGGCCTGGCCGCCGCCTTCACACATGGTCTGCAGTCCGTAGCGAATCCCGTTGGCGCGCATGTGGTAGAGCATGGTGGTCATGATCCGGGCGCCGGAGCCGCCGAGCGGGTGGCCCAGCGCGATCGCACCGCCGTTGGGGTTGAGCTTCTTCGGGTCGGCACCGATGTCGGCCAGCCAGGCCATGGGCACCGGGGCGAACGCCTCGTTGACCTCGAACACCCCGATGTCGTCGACACTCAGACCGGAGCGCTGCAGCGCCTTCTGGGTTGCCGGGATCGGCGCGCTCAGCATCATCACCGGGTCAGCACCGGCCAGCGTCGCGGTGTGCACCCGCGCCAGCGGGGTCAGACCCAGTTCGCGTGCCTTGGCCGCCGACATGAACAGCAGCGCCGCCGAGCCGTCGGAGATCTGGCTGGAGTTACCCGCGTGGATCACGCCGTCCTCTTTGAAGGCGGGCTTGAGCTGTGCCATCTTCTCCAGCGTGGTGCCGCGGCGGATGCCCTCGTCCTCGCTGACGACATTGCCCTCGGAGTCGGTGATCGAGACGATCTCGTCCTTGAAGGCACCGGAGTCCTGTGCGGCACCGGCCTTTTCGTGCGAGGCGAGCGCGAACTCGTCGAGCGCGGTGCGGCTCAGGCCCCACTTGGTGGCCATCATCTCCGCGCCGATGCCCTGGTTGGGGGTCTGGCTGTAGCGCGCCTTGAAGGACTCCCCGTACGGGCGCCCGCCGTTGGCCAGCGAGGAGCCCATCGGGGTACGCGACATCGACTCGACGCCGCCGGCGACCACGACGTCGTAGTGTCCGGCGATCACGCCGGCGGCGGCGAAGTGCACCGACTGCTGGCTGGACCCGCACTGGCGGTCCACGGTCACCGCGGGCACCGTCTCCGGCCAGCCCGCGCTCAGCACGGCGGTACGACCGATGTCGAGGGCCTGCTCCCCGGCCTGCATGACGCAACCCCAGATCACGTCGTCGACCAGCGCCGGGTCCACGCCGGCCCGGTTGACCAGCCCGTTGAGCACCTGGGCGGACAGCTCGGCCGGGTGTACCCCGGACAGTCCGCCGTTGCGCTTGCCGACAGGCGCGCGCACCGCTTCGACGATGACGGCTTCAGCCATGGGTGCTCCTTAAGTTCGTTTGGGGTCTTGTTGCCTCGATTGTCGACCGGCGCGCTCGGCCGGCGTCAGCGGGGGTCACTCCGGGCTTCCGCGTACCGTCGATTCCATGGCACGCACCGTGATCATCGGCGGCCACGGCAAGGTCGCCCTGCTGCTCGCCCGCCTCCTCGCCGGGAGCGGCGACCAGGTCACTTCGGTGTTCCGCAACCCCGACCACGCCGAAGAGGTCGCGATCACCGGCGCGGTCCCGGTGGTGGCCGACATCGAGCAGCTCGACACCGACGGCCTGGCCCGGCTCGTGGCCGACCATGACGCGGTGGTGTTCTCCGCCGGCGCCGGCGGTGGCAACCCGGCACGCACCTACGCCGTGGACCGCGACGCGGCGATCCGCAGCATCGACGCCGCCGCGAAAGCCGGTGTCCGGCGGTTCGTGATGGTGTCCTATTTCGGCGCCGGCCCCGACCATGGTGTTCCCGAAGAGGATCCGTTCTTCCCGTACGCGCAGGCCAAGGCCGCCGCCGACGCCCACCTGCGGGCCACGGATCTGGACTGGACGGTGCTGGGGCCGAGCCGACTCACCGACGATCCTGCGACCGGCCGGATCGCCGTCGGCCCGGACGCCAACAAAGGACAGGTGTCACGCGGCAACGTCGCGTTAGCGATCGCGGCCTGCCTGTCCAACGACTCGACGGTCGGGCGCACCATCGAGTTCAACGACGGCCGGACGCCCATCCCGGAGGCACTTGCGGCCGGTCGGCCAGGGTAATCTCGATCACGCAACTGGTTTGCCGTCGTCGCCGCAAGGCGGTTTCGGCATCGAGCGCAACGCGGTTTTCCGCGGAGCGCGAGAGGGAACCCGGTGAGAATCCGGGACTGTCCCGCAGCGGTATGCAGGAACGACCGCCGTCACAAAGCACTGGTCACGGGTTCGCCCACCGGCTGGGAAGCGACGGCCACTAGGAGCACCTCGGTGCGCGCCTGCGAGTCCGAATACCTGCCCGTTGTGCCGGGCGCGCCGCGCCCGGCGGATCAACGCCTCGCGGAATGGGCGTCTGGTTTTGAGGGTTATAGTGCTTTATATAGGCACGGGACCGGATCAGCTGGGCGGCTGCTGGCGTTGACCCACCCTCGTCAATTGAAGGACCACATCGTGACCGTTCAACCTTTTACCGCAACCGTTCTCGGCTCGCCGCGAATCGGGCCTCGACGTGAACTCAAGCGCGCCACCGAAAGCTACTGGGCCGGCCGGATCGGCCAGGACGAACTGAAGAAGGTGGCCGCCGGCCTGCGCCGCGACACCTGGGCTCAGCTGACCGCCGCCGGGCTGGACTCGGTGCCGGTGAACACGTTCTCCTACTACGACCAGATGCTCGACACCGCGGTGCTGCTGGGTGCTCTCCCGGCCCGGGTGGCCGGCGTCGCCGACGAGCTGGACCGTTACTTCGCCGCGGCCCGGGGCAACAAGGAGATCGCCCCGCTGGAGATGACGAAGTGGTTCGACACCAACTACCACTACATCGTTCCCGAGATCGCCCCGGACACGACGTTCACGCTGAACCCCGCCAAGGTGCTCTCCGAGCTCTCCGAGGCCCAGGGACAGGGCTTCGGCGGAAACGTGGCCCGTCCGGTGATCATCGGACCGGTCACGTTCCTGCTGCTCAGCAAGGCCGTCGACGGTGCGCCTGCGCCGATCTCCCGCCTCGACGAGCTGACCGATGTCTACGCCGAGCTGCTGGGCAAGCTGGCCGACGCCGGCGCCGAGTGGGTACAGATCGACGAGCCGGTGCTGGTGACCGACATCTCTGCCGACGCCCCCGCGCTGTCCGAGCAGGTGTACAACCGCCTCGGCGGGCTGAGCAAGCGGCCGTCGATCTTCGTGGCCACCTACTTCGGCGACCCCGGCGCCGGGCTGCCGGCCCTGGCCCGCACCCCGGTCGAGGCGATCGGCGTCGACCTGGTCTACGGCCCCAACACCGCCATCGCCGCAGTGCCGGAGTTGGCCTCCAAGACGCTGGTCGCCGGTGTCGTCGACGGCCGCAACATCTGGCGCACCGACCTGCAGGCCGCGCTGGCCAAGCTGGCGGCGCTGCTGGGTCCAGCCGGTGCCGTAGCTGTGTCTACGTCGTGCTCGACGTTGCACGTGCCCTACTCGCTGGAGCCCGAGACCGGTCTGGACGACGCGCTGCGCAGCTGGCTGGCGTTCGGCGCCGAGAAGGTGACGGAGGTGGCCACCTTGGCCCGCGCGCTGCGTGAGGGCCGCGAAGCGGTGGTCGACGAGATCGCCGCGTCCAACGCCGCGGTCGCCTCCCGCAAGTCCGACCCGCGGCTGAACAACGCGGCGCTGCGCTCCCAGATCGCCAAGATCAAGGAGGCCGGGATCCAGCGCGGTTCGGCCGAGGCGCGCCGCGCCGCGCAGGACGAGCGGCTGCACCTGCCGCCGTTGCCGACCACCACGATCGGCTCGTTTCCGCAGACCGTGGAGATCCGCAAGGCCCGTGCCGCGCTGGTGGCCGGAGAGATCGACGACGCGGAGTACACCAACCGGATGAAGGCCGAGATCGCGGCCGTCATCAAGCTGCAGGAGGAGCTGGGCCTGGACGTGCTGGTGCACGGCGAGCCGGAGCGCAACGACATGGTGCAGTACTTCGCCGAGCAGCTGGACGGCTTCTTCGCCACCAGCAACGGCTGGGTGCAGTCCTACGGCAGCCGCTGCGTGCGCCCGCCGGTGCTGTTCGGCGACGTCACGCGGCCGCACCCGATGACGGTCGACTGGGCCACCTACGCCCAGTCGCTGACCGACAAGCCGGTCAAGGGCATGCTCACCGGTCCGGTCACCATCCTGGCCTGGTCGTTCGTCCGTGACGACCAGCCGCTGGCCGACACCGCCTACCAGGTGGCGCTGGCCATCCGCGAAGAGACGGTGGACCTGGAGAAGGCCGGCATCGCGGTGATCCAGGTCGACGAGCCCGCGCTGCGCGAGCTGCTGCCGGTGCGCGACGCCGACAAGGCGGCCTACCTGGACTGGGCGGTCGGCTCGTTCCGGATGTCCACCTCGGGGGTCTCCGATGCGACGCAGATCCACACCCACCTGTGCTACTCGGAGTTCGGTGAGGTGATCGGTGCGATCGCAGACCTGGACGCCGACGTCACCTCGATCGAGGCGGCACGCTCGCACATGGAGGTGCTCGACGACCTCAACGCGATCGGTTTCTCCAACGGGGTGGGCCCGGGTGTCTACGACATCCACTCGCCGCGGGTGCCGAGCACCGACGAGATGGCTACGTCGTTGCGCGAGGCGCTGGATGCTGTTCCGGCACAACGGCTCTGGGTCAACCCGGACTGCGGCCTGAAGACCCGCAAGACCGACGAGGTGAACGCGTCGTTGGCCAACCTGGTCGCCGCTGCGAAGGAAGCTCGCGCCAGCCTGTGACCGTCTGACATGTTGCGCCCCAGAGCTGTCTCTGGGGCGCAACATGTCCGTTCTAATGAGATACGGAGTCCCCTGGTGCCGTTGAACACCATCGCACTGGAATTGGTGCCGCCCAACACCGATCGCGGAGTCGAGCACGCCCGCGAAGAGGCCCACAAGGTCCTGCAGTTATCCGAGCAAGCGGGTATCGCGGGCCGGATCGGTCATGTCATGATCCCCGGGTTGATCCCCGAGGATGACGACCGGCCGGTCGAGATCCAACCCAAACTCGATGTCTCCGACTTCTGGTCGGTCATTCACCCCGAACTGCCCGGCGTACACGGGCTGTGCACGCAGGTCACCGCCTTCCTCGACGAGACGGCACTGCGGACGCGACTGTCGGGTCTGCGCCAGGCCGGGTTCGACGGAATCATCTTCGTCGGCGTCCCGCGCACGCTGAACGACGGTGAGGGCAGCGGCGTCGCACCCACCGATGCCCTGTCGAAATTCGACGATCTGGTCGACAACCGGGGTGTCATCCTCATCCCGACACGAGACTCAGAGCAGGAACGCTTCGCCTTCAAATGCGACCGGGGCGCCACCTTCGGGATGACACAGCTGCTCTACTCCGATGCGATTGTGGGATTCCTCCGCGACTTCAAGCACGCCAGTGACCACCGGCCGGAGGTCCTGTTGTCGTTCGGCTTCGTGCCGAAGATGGAGTCCAAAGTCGGGCTGATCGATTGGCTGATCCAGGACCCGGGCAACGAAGCCGTCGCCGCCGAGCAGGCCTTCGTGCGGACTCTGGCCGCAGGCGAACCCGACGTCAAACGCCGCCTGTTGCTCGATCTGTATAAGCGGGTGATCGACGGGGTGGCCGAATTGGGCTTCCCGTTGAGCCTGCACTTCGAGGCTCCCTACGGCATTTCGAAACCGGCATTCGACACCTTCGCCGAGATGCTCGCCTATTGGTCGCCGGGCGCCTGAACCTGGAACCGTCTGCGACGCAGAGCATTCACCGGCATTTCAAGTCGGGTCTCGCCGGCGTTCAGCTGTCCGCTGCCTGCCGGCCCTAGGTTCGATCGGGAAGGGGAGTAGTTCCTACCCGCCACACCGGTGGCGGATGTGAATGGTCGTCAATACGGCGGTTCGACCCGCCCGGTCATTCAGCGGACCCAGGACTTTCGCGAGCGAGACCTTCGGACGATTCACCATGTCGACCGAAGGTCCCGCGGGCTATCTCCAAGGATTCGGTCGCCGAGCGAAGGAGACCGATGCCCCCCTCGATAGCCGCTCTGATCGACGATGCCGAACCGGGCTATGACGTGGTTGCCGACCCGCCGGCGGAGGTCGAGCACCCACGGCGACACCTTCGCCCGGCCCCCGAACCCGGCGATGGTCTGATAGCGGTCAGCAGCGCCGCGATGGCCGGCATCAACGCCGTCGGCCTGGGTCTCGCAGTTGCCAGTCGCGTTCTGCGGTTTCGCCGGTTGCCCTCCAGTCTCCAGGGCGCTGTCATCACCCTGGACCACCAGCCACAACTGCGCCGTCTGCTGGAGGAACGAATCGGCAAGCGCGCCACCGCCACTGCGTTGGGGATGGCGACCACCGCCGTCAACGCACTCGGGGCGGCGCCGTCGATGTTGGCCGTGGACCTGGCGATCAACACCATCAGGGCCGCCGAAGCGCGCGCCGACGCCCGGGCCTGGGCGCGGCGCGAGCCGGAGCTGGCCCGTCCGGTTGCCGGGTCGGCCCAGCGCACGGCGGAATCCCCGGAGAGCCCGGTCGACCAAAACCTGCAACGCGGGACCTGGATTCAGGCGATCGGCGCAGCCGTCGTCGCCGCGACCAGTCGCGACCCCGAACTGGCCGGCAATGCCGCACTGGTCGCGGTGCCCAAAGCGACCCGAGCCACTCACGAATCGTTCGCAGCCACGTTGGGCCGCGGGCTGGCGAACCGGGACGAGGCACTGCAGATCGACCCTGACAGCCTGCGCCGGCTGGACCGCGTCGACGTGGTGATCTTCGATCCGCGGGTGCTGCGGACCGAGTCGTTGCGCTTGGCGCGACTTCGCGGCGCCGACGAGAAGGATCTGACCGCCTGGGAGAGCGCCCGGGCGATGCTCGAGGAAGGTGACCTGCGGCCAGGTTGGCATCCCGTCACCGGCCGCCCCGGCACCGAGGCACTGTTTGCTCCGGCCCCGCATCCGCTGGCGGCAGCGACACTCGCTGAGACACAGCGCGCCCAGGTGCAGACAGTGACCGCGGACGACGCCATCGGCCTGGGTGTACTTCGGCCCGCGTTCGACGAAATCGCTCCAATGACAGGCGATTCGATCGACGAAGCGCTGCTCGACGCGGTGCGGGCCTACCAACAGGAAGGCCACACCGTCGCGGTGATCTCCTCGACGGCTACCCAGGCGCTGTCGGCGGCCGACCTCGGCGTCGGCATCCTGCCCGACGCCAGCGAGCCGGTGGCGGACCTGATCGTCGATGACTTGTCCGGGGTATGGCGGGTACTGCATGCCCTGCCCGCAGCCCAGGCGGCCACCCGCCTTGGTATCGCCTTATCCACCGGCGCTTCGGCATTGGGTTCGATGCTGCTCATTCCCACGGTGCGAGGACGCGGTCCCGAACCGGTCGCGCTGGGCGCGGCCGTGGGTCTGGTGTCCGGCTACTGGTCGGCCCGCCAGGTGATCACGGCGCCGCTGCCCCGGCCGGTCCCCGTCGACGAATGGCATGCGATGTCGGTCGAACAGGTGCGTGCCGCCTTGTCCTCGCCGTCGCAGCCCGACTTCGCGCCGGACGCCGGCACCGCCAAGCGGCACGTGGTCTGGCAGTTCCTCGATGCGGTGCGTGACGAACTGTCCGACCCGCTGACGCCCGTCCTCGGACTGGGTGCCGCTGCCACCGCGCTGCTGGGCGCGCCAATCGACGCGCTCATGGTCGGCTCTGTCCTGGTCAGCAACGCCGTCCTGGCGGCCGGCCAACGGTTGAGTGCCGAGCTGCGGCTGGATCGGCTACTGGCCGAGCAGATCCCGCCCGCCTGGAAGGTGACGATCCGGCCCGATGGCGCACGCGACCGTGTTCAAGTGCTCCCCGAGCAGCTGCAGCGTGGGGATCTGATCGAGGTGGGTCCCGACGATGTGGTGCCCGCGGACGCCCGTGTGATCGAACAGGAGAAGTTGGAGGTCGACGAGGCCTCACTGACCGGTGAGTCGTTGCCGGTGACCAAGCAGATCGACGCCACCCCGGGCGCCGAGCTGGCCGAGCGGCGCTGCATGCTGTTCGCGGGCACCACCGTGGCCTCCGGGACCGGTCTGGCGTTGGTGACCGCGGTGGGCCCCGACACCGAGGTGCGGCGCGCCGCCGACCTTGTCACCAGCCGGCACGGGGATATCGGCCTGACCCATCAGCTCGGACAGATCACCAGCCGGACCTGGCCGCTGAGTCTGATGGCCGGCGGTCTGGTCAGCGTGCTCGGGGTGTTGCGGGCCACCCGGCTGCAGCAGGCGGTGGCCAACGGAGTGTCGGTGGCCGTCGCCGCTGTCCCCGAGGGCCTGCCGGTGGTGGCGACGCTGGCTCAGCACGCCTCAGCGCAGCGCCTCACCAAATCCGGTGTGCTGGTACGGGTCCCCCGCTCCGTTGAGGCCCTGGGCCGCGTCGACGTGGTGTGCTTCGACAAGACCGGTACGTTGAGCGAGAACCGGTTGCGGGTCACCGAGGTGCGGACGGCAGCCGGTCATTCCCATGACGAGGTGCTGCGTTGCGCGGTACGTGCGACACCGTCGGCCAAGGGACCGAGCCACGTCGACGCCACCGACGCCGCGATCGTGGCGGCGGCCGAATCCGTGCCCGGCGCCGTCGCGCCGGGGGCCGCCGACGCCCATCTGCCGTTCCGTTCCGGGCGGCCCTTCGCGGCATCGGTGTTCGGCACCGAATTGACCATCAAGGGGGCACCCGAGGTGATACTGGCTGCCTGCGACGATGTCGCGGCCGACATCCACGATGTGGTGGAGCAACTGGCCGACGAAGGACTGCGGGTGCTCGCGGTAGCACGGCGTGAGCTCAGTCCCGCTCAGGTGCAGTCGCTTTCGGCCGATCCCGACGACCCCGAAGCCCAGCTCGCGGCCATGGCCCAGCAGTGCGCCGAGGGCTTGACCCTGGTCGGCTTCGTCGGCATCGCCGACACCCCCCGCGCCGGGTCTGCCGGCCTGCTCGCCGAGCTGCACCGCCGCCAGGTGCCCATTCGGATGGTCACCGGCGATCACCCGACCACCGGCCGAGCCATCGCCCGCAAGATGGGCGTTCAGCTGTCTCCCGATCAGGTCATCACCGGCTCGGAATGGGAAACCCTCTCGGGCAAGGAGCAGGAACGTGCGGTGGCCGAGCGGGTGGTGTTCGCCCGCATGTCGCCGGCGAACAAGGTGCAGGTGGTGCAGGCGCTGGAACGCAGCGGCAAGGTGTCGGCGATGGTCGGGGACGGCGCCAACGACGCCTCCGCAATCCGGGCCGCCACGGTCGGCATCGGGATCGTCGCCCAGGGCAGCGACGCCGCCCACACGGCCGCCGACGTGGTGCTGCTCGACGGCAAGATCGAGACCCTGCTGGACGCCCTCAACGAGGGCAGCCAACTGTGGCAGCGGGTGCAGGCGGCGGTGGCGGTGCTGCTGGGCGGTAACGCCAGCGGCGCACTGTTCGCGATCATCGGCAGCGCGCTGACCGGTCAGTCACCGTTGAGCACCCGGCAACTGCTGCTGGTCAACATCGTGACCGACGCGTTCCCGGCCACCGCGCTCGCGATCAGCCAACCCCGGCGGCCCATGCCCTTCGGGGGTCGCGGGCCCGACGAGAAGGCGCTGTTGCGCGCGGTGGCGCTGCGTGGCACGACCACGGCCAGTGCAACCCTTGCGGCCTGGTTCATGGCGCGGCTCACCGGTTTTCCCCGACGCGCATCCACCGTGGCGCTGGTCGCCCTGGTGACCACCCAGCTGGGCCAGACACTGTTGGAGTCACGCTCGCCGGTGCTGCTGGCGACCGCGGGCGGGTCGTTCGCGGCAATGGCACTGTTGATCAGCATCCCCGGTATCAGCCAGTTCATGGGCTGCACGCCGCTGGGTCCGATCGGCTGGGCTCAGGCGCTGGGATCGGCGGCGGTCGCGACCACCGCGGCGGGCATCGCGCCCCGCTTCTTGCCGAGCGCCAGTGCGAAGGACGCTGTTAGCGCGTGACACCGGATTCAGCGGCGACGGGCGAGATACTCCTGCTTGAGCACCCAGGTGCGCCCGTCGTCGCTGCGTTCGTCTCGCCAGCGAAAGGAGTCCGGGCCGATGTCGCGGAAGCTCCATCGGATCGCGGAGCCGTCCGGCAGGGTGCCGTCCTGCACGATCCCCTCCGCGTCGGTTCTGCCCAGTTGGTGCAGCTGAAGTCCCAGTTGCGGTTCGGTCCACTGGATGTGCCAGGCGTCGATAGCCGCGTCGTAGACGCGCAGCGTCGTCCCATGAAAGAGGCCCTCGGCATGCCAGACGTCCTGGACGGCCCGTCCGTCGAGCACCCAGTCTGCGACCATCCAGCCGGAGACTTGGCGGGTGCCGTCGTCGCCGAACCAGGTGATGTCCAGATCCCAGCGGCCGCCCACCAACCATCCGTACAGCGCCATCGCGTCACGATGTTCGGCGACGGGCCCGGTGGCCACCAATGCATCTGCCAGCAATGACATCTCAGGCCGCCACGATGTCGAACTCGTTGCCCTCGGGGTCCGCCAGAGTGCTCCACCGGTAGCCGTCGTCGGCGTGGTCGGCCAATCGGGCGGCGCCGAGTTCCAGGGCCCGCTCGACCGCGGCGGCCAGATCGGCCGCGACGAGGTCGACGTGCACCCGGTTCTTGACCTGCTTGGCTTCTGGCACCCGCACGAACGCCAGGTGCGGTGCCGTGTGCGCTGATACACCGATGGACGCGAATTCGGCGGTGGCACCGTCGTCGAGCGGTCGCTCCAGCAGTTGCGACCAGAACCGCGCCAGCTTGTCGGCGTCGGCGCAGTCGAAAGTGACCGTGTGCAGTGTGATCTCCATGGGTGAACTCCTTGTCGTGGGTCAGGATTTGGTGCGGAAGATCGGCCAGCACACCTCGGTGCGATGCGCTGCCTCGTCGTCGGTGTCGTAACCGGACACCCGGTAGTACTCGCGGATCGGTCCGTCGACACCCAGTTCGCGTTCGGCAACGTGGGTGCCCAGCGCGGCGTAGGTGCGATCCAGCTCGCCGAACTCCCCGCGGTGCACCGCGACCGCCAGTTCCGCCGCGGGAATCTCCAGCGGTCGAACTCTGCCCCGGGCCGTCGCGACACCCACCGGCCGGAACGCGATCACCTCTCCCCCGCCGGCCTCGAAGAACTCCGCCGAGTACAGCGCAGCGCGAACCCCCGCAGCGTCACCGGCCACCGCGGCGTCGACCTCGGTGAACGCCTGCGTCCACCAGTCATCGATGTCTGCCATCGCGACCTGGTCGACGACCGCGGCCGCCAGCGTCGCCGGCACCGACCGGTAGGCGACGTCGCAGGCGTCGCCGGAGTCTTCGAGCAGCGCCCGCAGCGACTCCACGCTGGCCTGCGTTTGCGCCAGGCGGTCCTGGAGTCGTTGCAGGTGAGCCACGATGGCCCGGTTGCGGTCGGTGACCTGCTCGGCGCGGACCACTTCGGTCAGCTCGTCCAGCGGCATGCCCAGATCGCGCAGCCGGCGGATGACTTGGGCGAGTGGCACCTGGTCCGGGCTGTAGTAGCGGTAGCCCGACGACGGGTCCACTCGCACGGGCGCCAGCAGGCCGCGTTCGTGATAGAGCCGCAACGCCTTGACGGTCAGATAGGTCATCCGGGAGAAGTCCCCGATGGGCAACAGTGTCGGCATGCAGTCCAGTCTCGAATCTCCCCCGGGGGCAGAGTCAACAGATCGGTGCAACTAGCCTCGGCGCATGGAGTTCAACACGCTGCGTCACGAGGTCGAAGACGGCATTCTCACCGTGTACCTGGACCGACCGGACAATCTCAACGCGTTCACCGTCGAAATGGCCGAGGAGCTGGAGCGCACCTTCGTCGAGGTCAACAACAACGACGCCGTCCGCGCGGTGATCGTCACCGGCTCCGGGCGCGCGTTCTGTGCGGGCATGGACCTGTCCAGCTCGGGCAACGTGTTCGGGCTCGATGAGTCCAAGTCGCCATCACTGGCCGACATGGCCGACCTCGACGACCCGGAGCTGGCCCGGGTGCGCGACACCGGCGGACGGGTGACGCTGGCGATCTACGGCTGTCGCAAGCCGGTGATCGCCGCGGTCAATGGCGCCGCGGTCGGCATCGGCGCCACCATGATGCTGGCGATGGACGCCCGGCTGTTCTCGACCAAGGCACGCTTCGGCCTGGTGTTCGGGAAGCTGGGGATCACCCCGGAGGCCTGCTCCACGTGGTTCCTGCCCCGCATCGTCGGTGTGCCAACGGCTTTGGACCTGCTCTACCGTGCTGACATCCTCGACGCCGAGGGCGCGCGCGCCTGCGGGATCGCCCAGTCCGTCCACGAACCAGAGACACTCCTGGCCGAGGCACGGGCGATCGCCGACGCCTGGACCAAGGGCCGCTCGCCGGTGTCTTTCGCGTTGATCCGCCAGATGCTCTACCGCAACTCCGCGCAGCCCGACCCGGTCGAGGCGCACCGGGTGGACTCGTTGGCGATGTTCTACACCAGCATCGGTGACGGCGCCGACGGGGTGCGCGCGTTTCTGGAGAAGCGCGACCCGCAGTTCACCTCCCGGGCCTCGGCGATGCCGCCGTTCTACGATGAGTGGGTCAAGCCCAACTCCTAGCCGGCCGGTGCCCATCCCGGGCCGCGAAACAGGTGGCCCCACACCGCACGCCAACTACGCGCCGCGCGGATGTCGCGCCAGATAGCGACGTACTCGTGGGTGGCCACCCGCACCGGATTGAACGTGTCGATGTTCTTGGTCAACCCGTAGACCGCGCGCTCGTCCTCGGGCTCAAACGTGCCGAACAGCCGGTCCCACACGATGAGGATTCCGCCGTAGTTCTTGTCGAGGTATTGCGGGTTCGCCCCGTGGTGCACCCGATGGTGTGACGGGGTGTTGAAGACGAACTCGATTGGCCGCCAGAGCTTGCCGACCCGCTCAGTGTGGATGAAGAACTGGTAGAGCAGGCTGACCGACTGCTGCAGCAGGATCATCCACGGGGCGAAACCGGCGAACGCCAACAGGATCCAGAACGGGACCGCGGTGAACGGCGTCCAGGTCTGACGCAGGGCGGTGGACAGGTTGTAGTGCTGGCTGGAGTGGTGCACCACGTGGCTGGCCCAGAACACCCGGATGGTGTGGTGGGTGCGGTGATACCAGTAGTAGGCGAAGTCGTCGGCGACAAACAGCGCGATCCAGGTCAGCGGGTTGGCGGCCGGAAGGTGAACCGGCGCCAGCAGATAGACCCCGCTGAAGACCGCCAGTACCACCAGCTTCCAGCCGATGTTGATGATCACGTTGCCGATGCCCATCGTCAGACTGGTGCCGGTATCGCGCAGTTCGTAGCCGCGCTCGTCGTCGTCGGGCCGCACGGCGAACGACACGACTTCCAGCAGCAGGCAGAGTACGAAGACCGGGATGGCGTGCGCGATCAGGTCAAACATGCGGCTATCCCTCCCCCTCGGCGCCGGCCTGGCAGGCCGTGACGAACCGGGTCAGCAACTCGTCGGCGAGGCGGTACGCCGCGTCCTCGTCGGCTCCGGCGATCGCGGCGGCGAGATCGATGTGGGAGCTGCGGTCGGCAAACTCGGCGGCACCCAGCGCGTAGATGGCGTCGCGGCCGATCTCGTCGTAGGCCGCGACCAAGGTGTTGAGAGCCAGCCGATAGGCGATATTGCCGGATCCGTCAATTACGGCGATCCAGAACGCCAAGTCGGCGTCGCTGACCGCGGTGAGGTCCCCGGAGGTCGGATACTCCGCGGCAGCCGCGGTGATCGCGGCCCGCTGTTCTCCCGAAGCGTTCCGCGCGCAGAGCCGCGCGGCGTCCGCGGCGATCGAGCGTCGCATCACCGCGACGTCGCCGATGATCTGGCGCGCCGGGATCGCCCCGGCGACGGCCAACCCGGTCAGGGCATCCAGGCCGGCGCTTTCCCGCCAGTCCAGCACCCGGGTCTTTCCGCCGTGACTGATACGGACCAGTCCCGCCTGTTGCAGCCGCTTGAGTGCTTCGCGGACCGCATGCCGGTTGACCTGCAGAGTCAGCGCCAGTTCGCGCTCCGACGGAAGCGGCTCACCGGCCAGCAGGCGTCCGGTCAGAATCTCTTCGACAAGCCGCACGAAGATCGCGTCGGAGAGTGCGGTGCGGGAGATGGGCGCCAGGTCCATGGTCTACATGCTCAGGCACCCGGCCCCACTGGTCAACTGGTTGTACCAGTTATCTGGGTCACACCGCGGCGGCGCGATCGACGTATATGGGCAGGTCGTCCTGCCAGGGCTGGCGCTCCACCATGTCCACCACCTTGACGTGGCCGCGTTCGAACTCACCGGTGGCGGCGTCCACCAGCCGGTAGGCCTGGGTCTGCCGATGGATCGGCTGCGCGTCGAGGATCACCACGCGCACCTCCCCCGGCTCGAATCCGCAGCGCTGCTGCAGCGCCTCGATCAGCTGCTCATTGGTCATGTGTCCGTCACCGAAGTTCCAGCCGACCGCCGTCGAACAGATCCGCTCCCCATCGGTCAGCGAGTAGTCGCTCTCGTCACCGTCGGCCATCGCCCGGTGCGCCAGGCTGAACAGCGCCCGGCCGTGGGTGTTGAAGCCGCGGAACGCATAGCCCATGTAGATCGGGATCTGCGCGGCTTCCGCACTGCCGTAGAAGCGTTCCAGCTGCGCGGCGGGCATGCTGGCGATCGCGACGATGCCGCGCGCGATCTTCTCTTCGGCTGACGGCTTCAGGCACCACAGCGTGGTGTCCCAGTTCCCGGCGTAGTACCGCATCCCGGGCAGGAACGAAACCTTGTGCGGGAACAGGTTCCCCACCACCACCGTGCCCGCGCTGACCGCGAACAACAGCGCGACCGCCAGCGGGTTGTTGAGGTCGGACAGCCCGAGATCGGCGTGCGCGACGAACAGCGACAGCACCCCGAAGATCATGAATACGTTCCACTCCAGCGGCACCCCCATCGGGATCGCCGCCAGGATGCCCAGGTGGAAACAGACCATCACGAAAGCGGCGATCGCGGTGGGCAGGCCCCCGTGGCAGAAGAACAGCGGTAGCGGCACCAGCATCTCGATCGCCGTGCTCACGTGCGCCAGCGCCTTCGACGGGCCGCCGGGGCGTAGATCTTCGGGGAAGTTCTTGAAGAATGCGCGTTTGAGCGCCTTGGGCCGGATCAGCGGGTTGTTGCTCATCATGGTCGAGATCACGAACGGGAAATGCCGGTTGAGCTTTGACGTCGCCGCGCCCATCCAGATCACCATGAAGATCGCTTTGGCCGCGACGATCATGTCGACCCCGGTGAACAGGAACGCCGCTGCCAGCGGGGCGTAGACCTCGCCGCGCGCGGCCAGGAAGATCACCTTGTCCCGCAGGCCGACCACCGCCAGGATCCCCAGAATCGTCAGGATCTGCCAGTGCGGCAGCACCCCGACTTCGGTGTGTAGCGCGGCGATGGGCCCGGTCCCGTCGGAGACCAGCGCGACCAGCAGCATCCCCAGCAGTGCCGCGTACAAGGCGGCGTCCACCGGCGTGCGGCCGGTTCCAGCGGTCAGCGGAATGCGCCGCGGCCAGGGTGGCAGCCGGATGGTGCCCGGCCGCAGCCAGTACAGGATCGACCCCATCGGCGGGAAGAAGCGGTTGTTGAGTGGACCGAAGCCGCAGCCCAGGCCGATCACCTCAAACAACATCGTGTAGAGCACGACCTTCTCGAAGACGATCGGCTCGCTCCACCACTGCCGCACTTGCCCGAAGCCATCGATACCGGCGGTGCTCAACGCGAACAGCCAGGCGCCCAGGATGTAGAGGCCGATCTTGAGCACGTAGAACAGGTGCAGCACCACCGGCGTGCCGAAACCCACCTCGGCCCAGTGCCGGGCCATCGGCCGGATCTTCTCGCTGCGCGTGCCCTTGCTCCATTCGGCGAAGTCGACAACGGGCAGTTCAGGTTTGAGAAATCCCATGACGGTCAGACTAGAACGTGTTCTAGGTCTGCGCGGCGAAACCGGGAGCTCACAGCGATCGGCTGATGATCTCCTTCATGATCTCGCTGGTGCCACCGTAGATCCGGTTCACCCGCGACCCGGTGTACATGTTGGCGATCGGGTACTCGGCCATGTAGCCGTAGCCGCCGAAGATCTGCAGGCACTTGTCGACGATCTGGTCAGATTTCTCCGCCGCGAACAGTTTGGCCATCGAGGCGGTCATCGGGTCGTTCTTGCCGCCGACGTACTGGCTGATCGCGTAGTCGACCAGCGTCTTGATCGCGAGCGTCTCCGTCTTGCATTCGGCCAGCACGAATTTGGTGTGCTGGAAGTTGCCGATGGGCCGGCCGAACGCCTCGCGTTCCTTGGAGTAGCGGATGGCCTCCAGTACGGCCGCCTCGGCCAGTGCCGCGCACAGCGTCCCGATGATCAGCCGCTCCCGGGCCAGCTGGTCCATCAGCTGGTAGAAGCCCAGACCCTCCTTCTCACCGAGCAGGTTGGCGACCGGCACCCGCATATCGGTGAAGAACAGTTCCCGGGTGTCCTGGCCGTGCTGGCCGATCTTCTGCAGCACCCGGCCGCGTTCGAAGCCGGCCAGTCCGTTGGTCTCGGCGACGATCAGCGACACCCCGGCGGCCCCCTGGGACGGGTCGGTCTTGGCGACGATCACCAGCAGGTCGCAGTGGGTTCCGTTGGAGATGAACGTCTTCGAGCCGTTGATGACGTAGTGGTCGCCGTCGCGCACCGCGGTGGTGCGCACCGACTGCAGATCCGAGCCGGTACCCGGCTCGGTCATCGCGATGGCCAGCACCGCCTCGCCGCTGATGACCTTGGGCAGCCAGCGTTTGCGTTGCTCGTCGTTGCCGTAGGCGTACAGGTAATGCGCCACGATCGGCGAATGCACCGAGAAGCCGAAGCATTGGTCGTGGGCGTAGACGAGTTCTTCCTGGACCACCGAGTGCATGGCGTAGTCGCCGCCGGCTCCGCCGAATTCCTCGGGCAGATCCAGTCCCAGCAGGCCGGCGTCGCCGGCCTTGTTCCAGAACTCGCGGTCTACGCCGTGTTGGGCGACCCAGCGCTCCTGGTGGGGAGTGGCCTCCTTGCGCAGGAATTCCGCGGCGTGCTTGCGCAGTTCGCGATGCTGGTCGGTCTCCCAGAGCGGGCGGTAATCGGGGAACAGTTGCGACATTCCCGGATGGTAGCTCCGAGTCGGCCTCAGACCGCCTTGAGGGCGCGCTGCGGACTTCCCGAGTAGGCACTCAGCGGGCGGATCAGCGCGTTGGACGCAGTCTGCTCGATGATGTGAGCGGTCCACCCGGTGATCCGGCTCATCACGAACAGCGGGGTGAACATCGGGATGTCAAAGCCCATCAGGTAGTAGGCCGGCCCGGTCGGGAAGTCCAGGTTGGGCTTGATCCCGGTCGCGGCGAACATCTCGGCTTCCAGGATCTGGTAGATGTCCAACCAGCGCTGGCCGCCGCGGGCCGCCGCGACGCGTTCCAGCGCCGCTTTCATGGTCGGCACCCGGGAGTCACCGTGCTTGTACAC
This sequence comes from Mycolicibacter heraklionensis, assembly GCF_019645815.1. Taxonomy (NCBI): domain Bacteria; kingdom Bacillati; phylum Actinomycetota; class Actinomycetes; order Mycobacteriales; family Mycobacteriaceae; genus Mycobacterium; species Mycobacterium heraklionense. The sequence continues at coordinate 1,280,532 of NZ_CP080997.1, read as the reverse complement.
GCGGTGACCGAAGCCCATCACCTTGTCCTTGCGGGATAGCTTGCCGTGCAGCCACTCCGCGGCGTTGGCCGGCTCACCGATCTCGATCATGTCGTGCATGACCGCCTCGTTCGCCCCGCCGTGCAGCGAGCCCTTGAGCGCGCCGATCGCGGCGGTGACCGCGCTGTAGATGTCGGACTGAGTGGAGGTGACCACCCGTGCGGCGAAGGTGGACGCGTTGAAGCTGTGCTCGGCGTAGAGGGTCATGGACTGCTCGAACGCCTGCACGATCACCGGCTCGGGCACCTCACCGAAGCACATCCGCAGGAAGTTCTCGGCGTAGCCGAGGTGGCTGTGCGGCGCGATCGGGGCCAGACCGCGCCTGCGGCGCATGTCCGCGGCCACGATCGTCGGCAGCACTGCGAACATCCGCAGCGCCTTGGCGAAGTTCGCCGACTCACTAGGGTCGTCCTCTTCGGCGTCCTCGGCACCCAGGTAGCTGATCGCGGTGCGCACCACGTCCATCGGGTGGCAGTTCTCCGGGAGCTTTTCCACCAGCGACAGCAGCGACCGGTCCGCCCGCCGGGCCGCCCGCTCACGCTGGCAGAACAGCGCCAGCTCGGCGTCGGTCGGCAGCTCACCGTGCCAGAGCAGGTAGGCGACCTGCTCGAAGCTCACACGCGCGGCCAGATCCTGAACCGGGTAGCCACGGTAGGTCAGCGAGTTGGTCTCCGGCACCACCTTGGAGATAGCGGTGGTGTCGACGACAACACCTGCGAGTCCCTTGCGGATTTCTGCGGTGGTCACCGTTGGCCTCCCTGGATGGTGAAGTTGAAGATCTCAGAGTCGAACTGGTTGTACTCGGCGTAACGCAGCAGCTCGTAGAGCCGACTGCGGTGCTGCATCTGATCCAGTAGCCCGGATTGTGTTCCAGCCGTGTCGATCTCCCGCAGCCCGACTTCGACGGCGAACATCGCCAGCCGCAGTGTGGTGACGGGATAGATCACGGCGTTGTAGCCGAGGTCGGAGAGTTGAGCAGCGGTGAGCAGCTCGGATTTGCCGAACTCGGTCATGTTGGCCAACAGCGGGACATCGACTGCGGCGCGGAACTGTTCGAAATCGGCCGGCCCGCGTAGGGCTTCGGTGAAGATCAGGTCCGCTCCGGCGTCGGCATAGGCCTTCGCCCGGTCGATGGCGGCCGAAAGCCCTTCGATGCCGGCGGCATCGGTGCGGGCGCAGATGATGAAGTTCGGGTCCCGACGTGCCGCGACCGCGGCCCGCAGTCGCTTGACCATCTCACTTGTCGGCACCACGGCCTTGCCGTCGAGGTGCCCGCACCGCTTGGGGTTGACCTGGTCCTCGAGGTGGCAGCCGGCCAACCCGGAGTCTTCGAGCACCGTGATGGTGCGGGCGGCGCTCATCGGCTCGCCGAAGCCGGTGTCGGCGTCGATAAACGTCGGTAGCTCGGTGGCGGCCGCGATCTGCGCGCCGCGCCCGGCCACCTCGGTCAGCGTGGTCAGCCCGATGTCCGGCAGCCCCAGATCGGCCGAGAGCACCGCACCGGAGACGTAGACACCCTCGAAGCCGATCTCGGCCACCAGCTTGGCGACCAGGGGCGAGAACGCCCCCGGGAACCGTTGCAGCCGACCGGATTGCAGTCCGGCCCGGAAGTCCGCCCGCTTGTCTGACGGGACCGCGGCGGCCCCGAGCAGCCCACTCACCGGAAGATCCCGTCGGGAGTTGACGGTGCCTGGTCCAGCACCTTGGGCTCGACCACGATGTTGAGCTCACTGAGCTGGCTGCCGCTCAGGCCCGCAAGGCCCTCGGCGGCGGCGAGGAACCGCTCCTGCTCGGCCACCGTCACGACACCCTCGGCGAGCTCGGTGAACTTGCCGATGTACTGCTTGCGTTCGAACGGCCGGGCCCCCAGCGGGTGCGCGTCGGCGATCGCGAGCTCGTCGGTGATGACTTCCCCGCTGGCCAGGGTGATCTCGGCGCGCGCTCCGAATGCCTTCTCACCTGGGTCGGTCGAGTGGTAGCGCCGGGTCCACTCCGGGTCCTCGACGGTGGAGATCTTGCGCCACAACGCGATGGTCTCGGGACGATGCGCACGTTCCGGGGTGTAGGAGCGGACGTGGTGCCAGCTGCCGTCCTCCAGGGCGACGGCGAAGATGTACATCACCGAGTGGTCCAGGGTCTCCCGCGAGGCGTCCGGGTCGAACTTCTGCGGGTCGCCGGAGCCGGTCCCGATCACGTAGTGGGTGTGGTGGCTGGTGTGCAACCTGATCGTGGCCACCTGGCTCAGGTCGCCGACCCGCTCCCGCAGCCGCTTGGCCAGGTCGATCAGCGCCTGGCTCTGGTATTCCGCGGAGTACTCCTTGGTGTAGGTGTCCAAGATGCCGCGCTTGGCCTCGCCGGGGCCGGGCAGCGGCACCTGGTAGGTGTGGTCTTTGCCCGACAGCATCCAGGCGATCACGCCGTCCTCGCCCTCCCAGATCGGGGCGGGTGCGCCCTCACCGCGCATCGCCCGGTCCACGGCCTCGATGCCGACCTTGCCGGCCCAGGCGGGCGCGTAGGCCTTCCAGCTGGAGATCAGTCCCTTGCGGGACTGGCGGGTGGCGGTGGTCAGGTGCAGCGCCTGGCCGATCGCCTGGTAGATGACCTCGGGGTCCAGCCGCAGCATGGTGCCGATTCCGGCGGCCACCGACGGTCCCAGGTGGGCGACGTGGTCGATCTTGTGCTCGTGCAGGCAGATGCCCTTGACCAGGTCGACCTGGATCTCGTAGGCGGTGGCCAGGCCGCGGATCAGGTCGGTGCCGGAGAGCCCGAGCTGCTGAGCGACCGCCACCAGCGGCGGGATGTTGTCGCCGGGGTGCGAGTACTCCGCGGCCAGGAAGGTGTCGTGGAAGTCCAGTTCACGCACCGCGGTGCCGTTGGCCCAGGCGGCCCACTCGGCGGAGTAGGTTCCCTCGATACCGAAGACCGCAGCACCTGGGGTCGATGGGTGCGCCTGAGCCTGTCGGCGGGCGACGGTCACCGGCCGACGCAGTACGGAAGCAGCGCTGACGGCGGCGTTGTCGATGATCCGGTTGATGACCATTGCCGCGGTGTCGTCGGGAACCGCCACCGGGTCGGCGGCCACTTGCGCGATCTTCCAGGCGAGGTGCTCGGAGCGGGGGAAGTCATCGGCACTGCGGCGGGTCTTCACGTCATGTAGCTGCATATTCCACACCCTACGCATCACAGTTCAACCCTGATATGCACGGGAAATGCGTATTAATGCGTCCTATGTTGACCGGAATTGCAAACCTTGCGAACGTATTGGCGGGTTACGCTGCACGACATGGCACCCACCACCACCCGGACCTTCGCTGGGGCGCGGCTGCGACGCCTACGTGAGGAACGCGGCCTGACCCAGGTGGCACTGGCACGCGCGCTGAACCTCTCGACCAGCTATGTCAACCAGCTCGAGAACGACCAGCGGCCGATCACTGTCCCGGTGTTGCTGGCACTGACCGACCGGTTCAGCCTGCCCGCGCAGTACTTCTCCGGGGACGCCGACGCCCGAATGGTGGCCGATCTGCGCGACATGTTCACTGCGACCGCCGGTGAACACGCCGCCAGCGACAGTCAGATCGAGGAACTCGTCGCGCGCATGCCCGATATCGGCAACAGTCTGCTGACCATGCATCGCCAGCTGCGCGGTGCCACCGAGGAATTGGAGTCCTACCGGTCACAGATCTCCGGTGACTCGGCGCAGGCGGTGGCCCGGCCCATGCCGTTCGAGGAGGTCCGTGACTTCTTCTACGACCGCAACAACTACATCGGTGAGCTCGACAACGCTGCCGAGCGACTGTTCGTTGAGACCGGGATGCGCTTCGGCGGCTTGGACATTCAGCTGTCGACGCTGATGGCCGAACGATTCGACATCACCGTCGCGATCGTCGACGACCTACCCACCGGAACCAAACGGGTCTTCGACCCAGCGACCCGGGTGCTGCGCATCGCGCATTGGTTGCTGGCGGGCCAGCGAGCCTTCCAAATCGCCACCCAACTGGCACTACTGACCCAACAGGAGTTGATGTCGGACATCGTGGCGCAGGACCAGTCGTTGAGCCCGGAGTCCCGCGATGTCGCCAAGATCGGGTTGGCCAACTACTTCGCCGGTGCGTTCCTGTTGCCGTATCGGCAGTTTCAGCGTTCCGCAACCGACCTGCGCTACGACATCGACTTGTTGGGACGCCGCTTCGAGGTCGGTTTCGAGACCGTGTGCCATCGGCTCTCAACCCTGCAACAGCCGGGACGACGCGGGGTGCCATTCATCTTCGTGCGCACCGACAAAGCGGGGAACATCTCGAAGCGCCAGTCCGCCACTGCGTTTCACTTCAGCCGGGTCGGCGGCAGCTGTCCGCTGTGGGTGGTGCACGACGCGTTCAGCCAACCGGGGCGGATCGTCACCCAGGTGGCGCAGATGCCCGACGGCCGCAAGTACTTCTGGATCGCCACCACGACACCGCCCGAGGGGCGCGGCTATCTGGGGCAGCACAAGACTTTCGCCGTCGGTTTGGGATGCGACCTGGCGCACGCCGACAAGCTGGTGTACTCGACCGGTGTCGCCCTGAATGACGACGCCACCGTGGTACCGATCGGAGCGGGTTGCAAGATCTGCGAGCGCGAGGCATGCCCGCAGCGCGCGTTCCCCTATCTGGGCCGGCGGGTCGTCGTCGACGAGAACGCCGGCAGCGGGCTGCCCTACTCGCCGGTCGTGTCGGTTCCGCCCGGACGGTAGAACAGTGCCAGCTGGCCGATGGCGCCTGCCAGCCCGAGGCCGAGCGAGATCCACAGGCCCGGCCAGCCGTTCTTCCAGCAATGGCAGAAGATCTGGTGGTCCGCACTGAGGTAGCCCGGCCCGAGCATCGCCACCACGACGGCGCCGGTGGCCAGCACCAGGTTGTACTCCCAGCCGTTGGTCAGCACGAAGAAGCCGTTCGAGCGGTGCACGGTCCACACCGCCACCGCCATCAGGGCCACGAATCCGGCGGCGGCGATCGGGGTCAGCAGCCCCACCGCCAGCCCCAGCCCGGCGGCGATCTCCGCGGTTGCCGCCGTCACCGCCTGGAACTTGCCGTACTTCATCCCGATGCTTTCGAACCACCCCGCCGTGCCCGGGATTCGGCCTCCGCCGAAGAACTTGTTGAACCCGTGCGCCGCCATGGTCAGACCCAGAACCAGACGCAGGAGCAGCAATGCGACATCAGCAGCAGTGACCATCTGCTCAAACTACAACGCGGCGTCCAGCAGTCGCAGATATACCTCGATATCGCCGATCGCTGACTCGGCGGCATGCACGCTAATCACCACGGTGTCGCCGATGCCGTGCACCCCATGGGTCAGCCCCATCGCCGGGGACAGCGCCGGGAACCCCGCGGTCAGCAGCACCGGCGCCGCACCGAAATGCAGGTCCGCGGCGCCGCGGTGCACGCTGGAGACCACGGTGTTGCCGGTGACTCGCTCCGGCCGGGCGTCGGGGTCGAAATTGTCGACGCCCCAGCGCAGCAGCGCCGCGGGTGTCGCGGCGAAGGCCCGATCGGCCGCGACCGACGCAGGGTGGCGACCACGAAGCCGGCCCCCTGCGATATCGGCGGCGATCCGTTCGCAGCGGGCATCGTGGCTCAGCAGCGGGTACAGCCCGACCGGAATATTGCCGAAGTGGTTGTGGGCTTGGCGCTCACCGGCTTTGGCCATTGGCACTTCGGCGCCCAGTTCATCGCAGGGTTCGTCGAGATACTCCGACAGCGCCGCCGACACCGCCGACAGCACCGCCACGGTCACGCTCGGTCCGCTCAGTTCGCTGCGCTGCCGCACCAGGGTGCGCACTGCTCGGCCGTCGGCCGGCCGGTTGTTGGTGGCCAACGGCGGGCGGTCGCCGACCGGGGGCGGCAGCAGTCCCGCCGCAGTGTCGTCGACCCGGCTGCGGTGGGTGCGCGCCGCGACAACGGCGCGCCACGGCAGGAAGCCGCGGGCCGGCGTGTGCACCGGGGCCACCGGTGCGGCACGGCCGAACAGCCAGGCGGCCAACGCTGAAGCCCGCCCGCCGTCTGCCAGCGCATGCGCCACTTGCAGCACCGCCACCGTGCCCGCGCCGCGGTGCCCGGGAATGTCGTGGACCGGTGCGAATACGTGCAAACGCCAGGGCCTCACCCGGACGTCGAGCTGCTCGCCGGCCAGGCCCACCACCGCATCCAGGCAACCGGCCCAGCCGTCGCCCGGGGCGCGACGCCGGCTCGCGGCTACGTCCTCGCTGGGCTCGGTGATCGGCACCCACCGCGGGTAGCGCAGCACACCGGCGTCGGCGACCCGGATGCTCAGGTCCGGGATCGCCCGGGCCCGGTCGAGCACCTCCGCGATGGCGTCGTCGAGGTCGGCCGACACCCCGGCGAAGGCGTACAGCAGGAACTGGTCGCTGGGGATCTTCGCCGACATCCAGTAGAACTGCGCGTCGATCGCGGTCATCAGCCGGCCGCGCGCCGGCGCACGCATCAGGTCAGGAATCGCAGCACCCGATCCGCAACCTCATCGGGCTGTTCGAGTTGCAGGAAGTGGCCGGCGTTCTCGACGATGGCCACGGCGCTCCCGTCGGGCAAGGCCGGTTCCACCCACCGCGTGAACCCCGGCGACATGCAGCCGTCGGTGCGCCCGTGCAGGTACAGGGTCTGCAACCGTGGCAGCTGCAGCCAGTGTCGGTGCAGCTCGGCGTAGCGGTCGGGAACCCGCAGGCTGCGGAGCGCCCGGTACGGCCCAAGCGCGGCGCGCCAACCCTCCGGCGTTCCGATGGCCGCGTCGACGTGCCGCAGATCCTCCTCGGCGGGATACCCCGGCGACCACCGCCGCCACAACAGCGGCAGCACCCACGAGGCGGAGTGGTCCGGCAGCCACGGCAGTTGGAAGTAACTGATGTACCAGCTGCGCAGCAGTTGCGCCGGCAGGTAGCCGGCCAGGGTGAGCCGGTCTGTCCCGCGGACCGCGCGCAGCGCCGCCGGTGGCGGCACCGACATGATCACCGCCTTGGTGAACGGACTGTCCGGCATCGCAGCCAGCCCGGTGGCGGCCATCGCGCCCCAGTCATGCCCGATCACCACGTCGCGACCGGTCCCGCCGACGGCGGCGTGCACGCGCAGTGCGTCGTCCATCAGCGCGCCGATGTGGTAGCTGCCGTCGGCCGGGATCGCGGACGGGGCGTAGCCGCGCATGAACGGCGCCACCACATGCCAGCCGGCCGCGACCAGCCGCGGCGCCAACCGGCGCCAGCCGTAGGCGGTGTCGGGAAACCCGTGCAGGCACAACGCCACCGGGTCACCCGGCGTCCCCCAACTCAAGGCCTTGAGCGCGACCCCGGGCGTAGACACATCGATCCACCGCGGTTCACTCATCACATACCCCTCAGGCCACCCCGGGCAGGCGTTTCTGTCCGCCCTGTCGTCCAAACTATCTACCATCTTGAGATGCGCACAGCCCAGACCGTCGAGTACGACGGCGTCGGCGGAGTAACGCTGGTCGCCGACGAGTGGAACCGGGGTGCCACCGAAGCCGCTGAGCATCCGAGCATCGTGATGCTGCACGGCGGTGGACAGAATCGGCATTCCTGGCACAAGACCGGCCAGATCCTGGCCGACCGGGGCTATCACGTCGTCGCGCTCGACACCCGCGGCCACGGCGACAGCGACCGCGCACCGAACGCCGACTATGCCATCGAGACGCTGACCGCCGATGCAGTCGCGGTGATCACGGCGATCGGCCGGCCGGTGGCACTGATCGGGGCGAGCATGGGCGGGCTGACCGGCATTCTGGTGGCCGATCAGGCCGGGCCGCAGCGGGTGACCAAGCTGGTGTTGGTCGACGTGGTGCCGCGTTACGAGAAGGACGGCAGCGCCCGGATCCGCGACTTCATGTTCGGCCACATCGACGGCTTCGATTCCCTCGAACAGGCCGCCGATGCGGTGGCCGCGTATCTGCCGCACCGGACCAAGCCCCGCAGCCCCGAGGGACTGAAGAAGAATCTGCGGTTCCGCGACGGCCGATGGTACTGGCACTGGGATCCCGCGCTGATGACCAAACCCGGCGACGACCCGGCGCTGCGCACCGAGAAGATCGAGGCGGCCGCCATGGGCCTGCAGATCCCCATCCTGCTGATCCGCGGCAAGCTGTCCGACGTGGTCAGCGCCGAGGGTGTCGCGGACTTCCTCTCCAAGGTCCCGGGCGCGCGGCTCGTCGAATTGTCCGACGCAGGGCACACCGCGGCCGGCGACGACAACGATGCCTTCAGCGCGGCCGTCGTCGAGTTCGTGTCCGGCTGAATGTTCGGGATCGGATGGCTGACGCCGACGCTGCTGGCGGCCGGTGTGCTGGCGGCGGTGGCGCTCACCGAAGCCGTCGCCCTGGCGGTGTTGACCCGTCAGTTGCGGACGGTCCGCGCCGAGAACGAGGCGCTGCGCAGTCAGGTCGACACCCGCAACCTACTGCTGACCGGCGGACGTGAGGCCGTCAAGACCGTCTGGCAGACCGCAAACCTGGTGCGCAAGAAGGGATTCGGCGCGGCCGTTCGCAGTTCGATCGAAGACCTCGCCGACTGGGCGGAGGTGGAACGTCCCGATCTGGCCCGCCTGACCCCGAACGGACACGTGGTGGTGCTGTTCACCGACATCGAAGGATCCACCGCGCTCAACGAGCGGATCGGCGATCGCGCCTGGGTGAAGCTGATCGCCCGGCACGACGAGATGGTGCAGCGTCTGGTCTCGCAGCACTCCGGGCATGTGGTCAAGAGCCAGGGCGACGGCTTCATGATCGCCTTCGCTCAACCCGACCAAGCGGTGCGGTGTGCTATCGACATCCAGCACGCGCTGGCGTCGCGACGCGGGCGTAAACCGCAGCACCCGATCCGGGTCCGGATCGGCGTACACATGGGCCGCTCGGTGCGCCGCGGTGACGACCTGTTCGGACGCAACGTCGCGATGGCCGCACGAGTGGCCGCTGCCGCCGAGGGCGGCCAGATCCTGATCAGTGGACCGGTGCGCGACGCCGTCAAGGAATGCGACGACATCGTCGTCGGCGCCGGCCGCGATGCCGAGCTGAAGGGCTTCGCCGGCACGCACCGCCTCTATGCCGTCGACGTCACCACGGAGTAGTCCGCGCTAGTCTTCGCCGCCGGCCTCGGCCAGCCGCTCATGCAGCCGTGCGCGGATTTCGTCGGGCGTGTAGGCCCGTCGCCGTCGCTGGTCCCGGGCCACCAGCACTCCGCCGGCGGCGACCCCGACCACACCCGCCAGGCCGATCCATTTCCAGATGCTGCGCACGCTCACACTTTATGGTGCTGAGCGTGGACGAACACACAGTGACGTTGGAGCGGGCGCTGGCCGAGACGCGCACCGGCGATATCTGGCTCTTCCGGGGCCGCTCCGGCCCGGACCGCGCCATCCAAACCCTGTCCAATGCCCCGGTGAACCACGTCGGGATGACGGTGGCCCTCGATGACCTGCCGCCGCTGATCTGGCATGCCGAGCTCGGCGACAAGCTGCACGACTTCTGGACCGGCACCAACCACCGCGGTGTACAGCTCAACGACGCCCGGGCCGCGGTCGAACAGTGGATGGGCCGCTATGAGCAGCGCTGCTGGTTCCGTCAGCTCAGCGGGACCATCACCCGCAAGCAGGAGAACCACCTGCTGCAGGCGATCGCGCGGATGGACGGCACCGCCTTCCCCACCACAGCGCGGCTCACGGGCCGGTGGCTGCGGGGGCGGCTGCCGACCGCGCGCGACTGGACGCGCGGCATCCCGTTTCTGGACCGCAAGGTCCACGAGATCACCCAACGGCGCAAGGCCCGCCACAGCCGCGTCGGACTGCAGACCGCGTACTGCGCCGAGACGGTGGCCATCACCTACGAGGAGATGGGATTGCTGTCGACCGACAAGAGCTCCAACTGGTTCGACCCCGGATCGTTCTGGAGCGGCGACATCCTGCCGCTGACCCCCGGTTACCAGCTGGGCCGGGAGATTGTCGTCGTGCGCTAATCGACCGTCAGCTCACCCATCGCCGACCAGTCCGTGGCGTCGATCTGCTGGCTGATGATCTTCGGCGTCGACACCAATGCCTGCGGCATGTCGGCCATGGCCTGCTTGAAGTGGTCGCTGTTGACGTGCGCACTGCCGGCGTCGCCGTCCCGGAAGGCTTCGACGAGCACGTACTCGTTTGGATTCTCCAGGCTGCGCGACCAGTCGAACCACAGGTTGCCCGGCTCGGCGCGAGTGGCCGCGGTGAAGCCGGCCACCAGCTGCGGCCAGCGCTCCGCCCACTCCGGCTTGACCGCGAACTTGACCACGATGAAGATCACGGGCGCTACCCGATCTCCAGCGTGCTGCGCACCGGAGTGACGTTAGTGGTCAAATCCAGTACCGGGCAGTGCTTTTCGACGACCTGGTGCAGTTCCCGGTACCGCTCCTCGGTTTCCGGGCCGGTCACGGTGACAACCACCCGCACCTCCTTGAAGCCGGGGCGGACTGCGTCGTCCAGCCCGAAGAACCCGCGCACGTCCAGGTCTCCCTCGGCGCGCCCGGTGATCTCGTCGACCGCGATACCCAGCTTCTCGGCCCAGTACCGCCAGGTGACCACCTGGCAGGACAGCAGTGACCCCAGGTAGTACTCGACCGGATTGGGGGCGGTGTTCTCACCGCCGAGCGCCGGCGGCTCGTCAACTTCGACCGTGTATTGGCCCAGGGTGATCGTGCTGGCCACCGCATCATGCGCGACGGCCGAGGCGCGGAAGACGACCTGGGAGCCGGCCGGGTCGGCGGCGGCCGGGTCACTGGTGGCGGCGACGACGGCGGCCAGGCGAGTTGTCGAAGAAGTCATGCCGGTAAGGGTAGAGACCCGCCTCAGGTCGGCGAACGACGCGGCCACCAGGTCGTCGGATCGAATACCATTTGCCGCCGCCAGGGGCTAGCCTGAGCGACGTGGAGGTACTACGACACGTAATAGTTCTGCTGCACATCGTCGGATTCGCGGTGACCTTCGGGGCATTGATCGCCGAAGCCGCGGCACGTCGCTTCCAGCTCACCCCGGTGATGGACTACGGCGTGGTGCTGTCGTTGCTGACCGGACTTGCGCTGGCCGCGCCCTGGCCCGCTGGAGTGGTGCTCAACTACCCCAAGATCGAGATCAAGCTGGTGATCCTGATCGCCCTGGGCGCCGTCCTGGGCATCGGCCGGGCCCGGCAACGCAAGTCAGGTGGGGAAGCCCCTCGCCCGCTGTTCTACGCCGCGGGCGCGCTGGCCCTGACGGCCGCCGGGCTCGCCGTCATCTGGTAGCCGTCACGCAACGCTGATTTCGATCAACGTGATCGTGACGACGAACGTCCCCTAGACGCTATGGGGGTGACTTGAGGCCGAAGGCCTCGGGCTGCAATCGGACGTGGGTTGCCGGTGTCGAGTGAACACTCGCACTGGTAGAGCCACAGTTGCAGATCAGGAGGCCTCCGGTGAGTTTCAACGGTACGAGTGTCGGGTTGGACGTGCACGCGCTTTCGGTGGTTGCGCATGCTGTCGATGAAGGAACGGGTCAGGTTGAGCGGGCACGGTTGTGCCCGGACTATGGCGAGATTCTCGATTGGTTGCATCGGCTGCGTGCTCCAGTGCGGGTGGCCTATGAGGCCGGGCCGACGGGGTTCGGGTTGGCGCGGGCGCTGGCTGCCGCCCAGATCGACTGCGTGGTCGCTGCACCGTCGAAGTTGATTCGCCCTGGTGGTGATCGGGTCAAGACCGACGCTCGCGACGCAGCGCACTTGACCCGGCTGCTGCGCCTGGGTGAGATCACCGCGGTCACCGTGCCCGAGGCTGAGGTCGAGGCAGTACGCGATCTAGTGCGTGCCCGCGAAGACGCCCGCGCCGATCTGATGCGGGTTCGGCACCGGTTGTCCAAACTGCTGCTGCGCCAAGGCCGGGTGTACTCCGGCGGGCAGGCCTGGACCGGGACACACGAAACCTGGCTGCGGCGGCAACGCTTCACCGACTGCCACACCGCCGCAGCTTTCGATCACCACTTCGATGCGGTGCTGACCGCCACGGCGGCCCGTGATCGCCTTGACGAGCAGATCATCACAATCGCGGCCTCGCCGCGCTGGGCCGATCCGGTCGATCGGCTGGGATGCTTGCGGGGAATCTCAGCACTGACCGGATTGGCGTTGAGTGTGGAGATCGGTGACTGGACGCGCTTCAGCGGTGCCTCGATCGGCGCCTACGTCGGTTTAGTACCCACCGAGTACTCCTCGGGCGCCTCTCGGGTCCAGGGATCGATCACCAAGGCAGGCAATGCCCACGTCCGCCGGCTGTTGATCGAGGCAGCCTGGCACCACCGCGCTGCCTACCGCAACCCGGGTCCGGCGATGCGGGCCCGCTGGGCCAAGGTCGATCCCGCGCTCAAGGCTCGAGGTCATGCCGGCAACCGGCGTCTGCATCAACAGTGGTGCCGCTTCAACGAACGCAAGAAGCCGCACGTCGTGGCCAACGTCGCGGTTGCCCGCCAACTTGCCGGCTGGTGCTGGTCGCTGGCCACGTTGACCTGAGCGCTGCCCCTCAAGCTTGATCGGAATTAGTCGGTCGGCGGCGAGGTAAGCGAACCGGATCTGCGTTACAGCTATGAGCAGCAACAGGATTCATTGAATGCTGATGTGATGCCCGTCCCTAGAGGGCAGCCACCGTTCGCGCCGAACCATCGTCTTGCGGTAACCAACCCGCGTATATCAGTCTGACACCACCGTCGTTGATCAACGACCGCCGCAGCCGACTGATCCCGATCAAACGAAAGCCGCCCTGGCGCCAAACCAGGGCGGCTTTCACCTGCCTCTTGACAAGAAGTGCCTACATATCAGCTGTAGGTTCTTACGGCTGGTTGTTCAGATCTCGCCGGGACTGGGCCATCGCGCGCCTGACTTCAGCGTTCTCCCGCCTAGCCGCGGCTTGCTGACGGTCCGCTCGGTCGTCGACGCGTTGCAGTCGCTCCCGCTCGCGCTGCGCAGTTGCTCCCTCACGCTCGTCCGCACGCGCCTCTCGATCGTCTGCGTCCTGTTCGCGGGTGTCTGCGATCTGGTCCCGCTGGTCAGCGACGCGATCTCGTTCATCAGCGACTCGCTCGCGCCGCAGCAGCTCCGCCTCGCGCTGCGTGACGGCCTTCTGACGGTCATCGGATGCGACCACAGCTCAACCCTAACGCCGCGACCGGGCCGGCTGCGTTGCTGCCGGCCGAGCCGACGCAGCCACGAATCCGCAGGGCGCGGGTCGATACCCTTTAACCGATGGACGCGATCGACGACGAAGGCCCGTTCTTTCACGGCACCAAGGCTCAACTGGTGGTTGGTGAACTGCTCAGCGCGGGCTTCCGGTCCAACTACCGGCCCGAGATCGTGATGAACCACATCTACTTCACCGCGCTGGTCAGCGGTGCAGGGCTGGCGGCCGAGCTCGCCGCCGGCGACGGGGAGCCGCGGGTGTATCGCGTCGAACCGACCGGGGAATTCGAGAACGACCCCAATGTCACCGACAAGAAGTTCCCCGGCAATCCGACCCGCTCGTATCGCAGCAGTGCACCGCTTGTCGTTGTCGAAGAGATCCTTGACTGGCCGCGACTGACACCCGAGGCCCTTCAGGAATGGCGTGATCGGCTGGCCGCGTTGCGCGCTGACGGGCTCGACGAGATCATCAACTGAGCGACGCTCCCGAAGACGTTGCTTCCGGCAACCATCCGCTGAAGAACAACGGCACCGCCGGCGGCCACTGCCCGGTACGGGACGGTGACGCGCTCGATGGACAGCCGCACGGTGTCGATCAGCCCAGTCACCCGGCGCCGCCTGGCACGAAGCTTCACCAGGTAGTGGCCTCCGATGCACGCCGCAGCCACCACCACGACAATCCAGAGCAGCGCCGCCACCAGATAGATCACCTCAACCACCGACATGAGGATGACCCTCCCCTACCGCCGTCGCGGTGAGGTCACCGGCGAGACACACGTCGGTGACTTCTCGTTCGGCGCTCTCCGCGCTCCTTGGAGAGGTGATCGCGGTGAAGCCGGGCGGTCAGACGCGCGCGTGGCCCGCAATGAGCGAAGCACCACATCTCGTACGAGAATCCGTTGACCCGCAAGACTTTCCGTCATCAGCAGCTACGTACGCTCCAGAGGCGTGATGGCCTCGACCTGATCCATCAGCGCACGACGCTCGGTCCGGAGTTCGTAGTGCGACTGAAGGTTCATCCAGAACTCCTCCGACGTCCCGAAGTACCGCGCCAGACGGATCGCCGTGTCGGCCGTGATTCCACGCTTGCCGTGCACGATCTCGTTGATCCGACGCGGCGGCACACCGATGGACACGGCCAGCTTGTTCTGGGTGATCCCAAAGCCCTCGATGAAGTCCTCCATCAGGATCTCCCCCGGATGGATCGGCTCGATCCGATCATTCTCAGTGGTAGTCGACGAGTTCGACATCTTCTGCACCTCCTTCTCTCCAGACGAAGCAGATCCGCCACTGATCGTTCACCCGGACACTGTGCTGTCCGCGACGATCACCGCCCAGTCGTTCCAAGCGGTTGCCCGGAGGGATTCGAAGATCATCGACGACCTTGGCCGCGTGGATCAGTTCGAGTTTCCGCAACGTCGCCCGCTGGATCGTCCGATCCACACCCGTGACGTACCGCTCCTGCCAGATCCGCTCGGTGTCCTTGTCGCCGAACGATCTGATCACGAGACCATCGCATAACGCATCTCGTCAATAACGTTATACGTTAAACCGAAACTCCACCACGTTCCGTCACCGATACACATCACGACGATGCCGTACGTCGATAACCCGGACAACGACGACGTCCTCGTGGATCTCGTAGACAACCCGAAACTCGCCGCGCCGCGCCGACCAGCGATCAGCCAACTCGTCGCGCAGGTGCTTGCCGACCCTCTGCGGGTTCTCGGCGAGCGGACCGCGAATGAACTCCCAACAAGCCGCGGCGACCACCCCGGGAAGCTCCTCGCACAAACTTCGCCGGGCGCGCCGAGTCAGCTCGACCCGGTACGTCATGAAGTGATGATGCCCCTCGCACGGAGTTCGGCCTCCACCTCGTTAAGCGGGTAGACGCGGCCGGCCGCGATATCGGCGTCCGCCTCGCGAATGGCCTCCATCGCTTCTCGATCACCCAGAATCTCGAGCGTCTCTATGAGAGAGTCGTAGTCGTCGGCGCTGATCAGCACGGCGGCGCGGCGCCCGTTCTTGGTGACCTCCACCCGCTGATGCGTGCGCACGGCCTCATCCACCAATTTGGACAGGTTGGCCCGCACCTCAGCGAGCGGCAGCGTAGTCATGTACAGAATTCTAGCGCGGCGGAAGACGGGCGCGGTGACGCTTGAACGAGGGCACGCATGGAAACTCGCGGGTCAGGGGCCACGATCGACTGCGCCGACCCAGTTCGGATGCCAACATTCTGAGGGCCGCTCCTCGGAATCGAGCCCTCGGACGAGGGCGACGAGGGCGTAGTTCTGGGCAGTCTGGCGCTGCCCGTTTCCCCCCGTTCGGCGCGTTCAGACCATCGGTCATGACGCCAGACCCCGCGGGTCAGGTCGCGCTGCGGACGTCGCTCAACGCGCGCAGCAACTCCTCATCCGGATCCGCCACCGCTGGGTCGGCCGCTCCGTCGGTGAGCAGCCGACGCCACCGTTCCAGGTCGAAATCCAGCGGCACCGTGCTGGTGATGAAGTCGTCGACGAGGTCGGCGAACCGCAGCGGGTCGTCACGGAACGGGAAATGACCGGAATCGACGAAGGTTTCCAGCCGCGAATGCGGCATAGCGGCGTGTGCGAGCTTGGCGTGCGAATACGGCAGCACCAGATCGTGGGTGCCCCAGACGATCATGATCGGGAGCCGTTCGGTGAGATAACTGCGGTCGAGCATGGTGACCATCTGCCCGCGCCAATCCACCACGGCGCGCAGCGTCCGCACGAACGCCGCCCGCTTGTTCGGCGAACTCAAATCACCGAGCACCCGCAGAATCTCGGGCAGATCGACCAGAAGCACCGGCAGGTCCATCTTGTCGATCTGCCCCCGAACCATCCGAAGCGCTGTCTCAAATCCTGGCACTGAAAGTGCGGCCAGCGCCTGCGGTGCGGCCGGCAGCGACGCCAGGCGCAGCGCGGGGTTGACCTCACGCTTTACACCGCCGGCGGCCACCAACACCAGCCGCTCAACCATCTGTGGGTACTGGTAGCAGAACTGCATCGCCACCCCGCCGCCCAAGGAGTGCCCGATGACCGTCACCCGGTCAAAATTCAAGACCGACAGCAGATCTCGCATGCCGTTGGCGAACGCGGCGACGGAATAGTCAGCGCGCGGCTGATCCGAGAGCCCGTGACCGAGCAGATCCGGGGCGATCACCGTGTACTTCTGCGCCAGCAGCGGGATCAGTGGCTTCCAGGTCGACGAATTGTCCCCAATCCCATGGATCAACAGCAGCGGCGGCCCGTCCCCGGCCACCCGATACGCCCGGAGATATCCGTGCACGGTTCGGTATTCGACTCGGGCCGGATCATCCGAAACCGTCCGCAATCGAGGCTTGCGCGTAACCATTCAGCGCTCCCTCCATCCGCAGTTACCCTTCAGCTAACCGCCTACCCGCCCGTTGCGCACCCGATGTTTCAATGATTTAACGCGCGACCCGCCGCCACCACCTGGCCCGCTCGCAGCAAACCCGTTGTAAACACCGTCACGAGCACGACCTTCACTGAGTCGGTGCCTCCACTTCGGCGCGTCGGGTTGACGAAGTGACATTTTCAGGAATATTCTCACTGCTCATGTCACGCCTATCCGGGAAGCTCGTACACCGCCTGACCAAGGTCGCGGAGGAGTTGCAAGAGGTCTTCGCCGAACGCGGCCACCACGTGGACCAGGCCCTCGATGTCGACGAATCATTCGGCTCGCCACAGTCCACCGCATTCCTGATGAGAGATCTCGCGATCGACGCCGTCGCGGTAGCCGCGAGTCGAGTTGGTGTTGAGTTCGGCTCAGTAAACGGTAGCGGCAGGGAACTCCGGTCCTTCGACGAAGGGGTTGAGCGGCGATTCCGTCTGCGGCGAGCGTCACGCGACGAAGGGGGCAGCATTGTGATGACAGCCAACTCCGACGCTCCGGTCCGGGTCGTGGTCGACGAGGGCGATGGGCTTTTTCCCATCGAGGCCTGGACCTTCGGATGGATCCCGGCAAGCGGGTCCGTTCTCGTCGCCGAAGCCTTTGTTGCCCCGATTCTCCGGTTCGAGCCAGGGACTCCAGGACATCTCATTCTCGGGCACGCCATACCGCTGCTCGGTCCCGAAATCCCTTCCGGCGGTTTCCGGCCCACGGATGAGGGTCTTGACGGCTTCGACGATGACGAGATGGGCGGTGAGGCTGACTCCGTGTGATCGCACTGGGGCATAAGGCCGTTGCGTCCTTAGAGCGAGAGTTAGTGGGGTAGAAGCTTTGGATTTCCATCACGCAGGCCAACGAATTCAGAGGCTGCGACTGATCGCTGGCATCGGCCAGGTGGAGTTTGCCGAACGAATTGGCATTGCGAACGGTTCGGTTTCGAAGATCGAGAATGGGCGCATGGCCTTGACGGACGACCTAGCCCAGTCAATATCTTCAGTATTTGATTGCACCCCAGCATATCTCACCGGACCAGATCGAATTGGCCCCACGACGCGCCCCTGGCTGCGCGCATACGCTGACGCCTCAAAGCGAGCAGTGGATCAGCAGCGGGCTGACTGCACAACCGCAGTTGAGGTGGTCGACATCCTTGCGTTGCGGCAAATCCCAGACACTATCCCCGTGTTCGACGGAAACCTCAGTGACGAGGATGCAATCGAGCAGTTCGCCGCCGATGTTCGGGCTGCTGCCGGGCTGGGTGACGGCGAGGTCGTCGGAAACTGCATCCGCGCCGCCGAACGACTCGGGTGCCTCGTGCTGCCGATGCGCGAAGAACTTGGTCGGCATCTCGGGCTATCGGTGAGGGCAAACCAGACGCCGGTTGTATGTGTTGCCCGCACCAATGGCGGCCATGGCATCCCCGGAGACCGCCAGCGGTTCACGGTCGCGCACGAGATTGGTCACCTTGGCTTACACGCCGGCGTAGGCCCGCCAGAATCTGCACACGACGCGACACGCTACGAGAAGCAGGCGCACCGCTTCGCCGGCGCCTTCCTTGCTCCAGGCGACGCACTCCTGGATGACCTTCGCGACGAAGGCAACCGAGTCACTCTGCGCACCCTGTCCGCCCTAAAGCGACGTTGGGGCGTCTCGATCAAGGCATTGGTCGTGCGATTCCAAGGCATGGGTGTCATCGACGATGACCATGCCCGCAGCCTCTATAAGCAGATTTCAGCTCGTGGTTGGAACAAGTCGGAGCCTGTCGAAGTAGGTGGCGAACAAGCAATTTGGCTTCAGAAGGCGCTAGAGAAAGCGCACCCGGGGGCGCCGAACAGTCTTCGGTCAGCTTCCGAGGCTTCCGGCGTGGGAGTCTCCTACTTTGGCCGATGGACCAGCTGGGTCGCTGTGGACCAAGCTGGCGATGCTGACGTCATTGCACTTGGCCCAATCACATCGGGCCGCACCAAAGCGTCGTCGGAGAATCGACATGGCGGAACGGTGCGCCCAATACCACTTCGCAAGACCCACTGAAGCGCGTCCCCTGCGCCGTGCCAGTAGCAGCCCTCATTGTGCGGGCGGGCCCACGCCCGGGACGACCGCCAGGCAGCCCCTCCTGTGAACTGCCCGCGAAAACGTCGATAGAACAATATATTCCCAGTTCATGAGGGTTTTTCGGGTCGCCGATATCGCGCCTTAGCTGTCGCTTTCCGCGCAGGCTCCACGTCTGCTCCACAATCACCGCGAGCTGGTTCGACGCCTCAACCCGCAGCGCCAAGGGCTGATCTGGCCCGCAGCCGGCGTCGAAACGTCGACACAGCACAAGTTCGATACTGACTCCACCGGCGGCGGCACCTCCAGGTCCGGCAGGTCTTCCGCAGACTGCCGGCGGGCGAAGTAGATCAGAACGGTGCGGGGTGGGTCGCCCAGTCGGAACACGGCTCCAGTTGGTCGACAGCGGTAGCCGATGACCTAAAGGCCAGCCGCTGTTCGGTCATACTTTCGAATCAAGTACAATTTTGATTGCCTACCGACGATCTCAACGTAGAGTCGTTCACTACCTATGACCACTGCAATCATCACTGACTCAGGCTTCGTGGCACGTGGTGGTGGGCCACGTCGCGAGGGCCCACGGGACTGGATCGTCTGGCATTTCACCCATATAGACAACCTTCCGGGCATTCTGGGGCAAGGACGATTGCTTCCCGATGCTGCGGTCACGCCGGCAACCAATGTGGCCAATGATGACGTCAAGGAGAGGCGCCGGCATAAGCAAGTGAATCCGGCGCCCGGTTACCCCTCTTCGATGGTCAGCGACCACGTTCCCTTCTACATCGCGGCCAAGTCCCCCATGCTCTTCGTGGTGTGTCGCGGCTACGGCCATTACCAAGGTGGTTCAGGACCTCTTGTCCACCTTGGTATCGGCCTCGCTGACATCATCGACTCAGGCCATACCTGGTGCGCCAGCGACGGCAATGCGGCAGCCGACTTCACTCAGTTCAGCACCGATCTGACCAATCTTGGCAACTTCGTAGACTTCGATTTGCTCTGCCAGAGAGAGTGGTACAACACTCCCGAAGACCCTGATCGGAAGGGACGCCGGTCCGCCGAGGTCCTGATCCTGGGGGATGTCCCAATCGAACTGATCACTCACGTGTGCTGCTCAAATATCGACACGCTGACCCGGGCACAGACCATTTTCAAAAATGTCGGTGGGACGCGCGACTATATCGTTGAACCAGGGTTGTACTACTAGGAAGGGGGTACCCATGATCACTTACGGCAAGGGAGACCTTCTAAAGGCCGACGCCGACGCACTTATTAATACAGTCAACTGCGTCGGCATCATGGGCAAGGGAATTGCCCTGCAATTTAAACGGCGGTACCCCGAGAACTTCAAGGCGTACGAACGGGCATGCAAGCACAACGAGGTCCGCATTGGGACCATGTTCGTGACGGAGACGCTTGAGCTTGAAGGACCCAGGTACATCGTTAATTTTCCCACGAAGCAGCATTGGCGGTCGCCGTCACAGTTGTCATTCATTCAAGCGGGATTGAAAGACCTCATTCACGTCATCCAAGACCTGGGCCTTACCTCGATTGCAATACCGCCTCTGGGTGCGGGCAACGGAGGCCTCGACTGGCGCGACGTGGAACCGCTTCTGCTTGAATCATTTTCGGACCTTCCAGATGTTCGTTTCATCCTCTACGCCCCAACTCCGGGAACGCGGCAGATCGCTCCACCCAAACGCATCCGGATGAGCTGGGGGCGGGCGACGCTCCTCCACCTCATGCGCAGTTACATCGATCAACGGCGCGCTGCCGAGCCTTGGGAAGACACTTCCGGAGTGTCCCACTTAGAAATTCAAAAGTTGATGTACTTCGCCAACGAGGCTGAGCCTAAATTGTCGCTGTCGTATGCGCCAGGCAGATACGGCCCGTATAGCGAGAAGGTCCGCCATCTCCTTACCGATATCGAGGGGGCGTACACATCAGGGTTTGGCGACGGAAGTGCGAAAGCGCTAAACCTAGAACCCGTCTCGCTGACAAATGAAGGCATACGAGCACTCGATGAGTATCTGAGGGCAGGCGCCGAAGCTCCGAAGGTGGAGCAGACGGTCGACACCGTACTCTCAACAATTCGAGGTTTCGAAGGACCATATGGTGTTGAACTCCTCGCTAGCACGCACTGGGTAGTTACCCACCAAGGGGCTACCGACCATGCTGCCGCAGCGAACGCCGTCCGGTCTTGGACCAAGCGTAAGGGCAGACTTTACACCGATGTACGCGTCGGGGTGGCCCTCGATCGAGTTCTTGCGACGGCGGTGGGCACGTACTTTGCACCCGGGCGGGATATCCCGACGAACCAGTGAGCGCTTGGCGCCAGCTCTCGCCGCGCTCGTACAAAGTGTGCCCCGAACGGCATTCGGCATTCGCCCGCCGAGAGCCTTCCCCCCGGCGAGTCCGGAGGCTCCGCTTCTTGTGAAGGCTGGAGTCATGTAAGAAGGTTCTCAGCGTAGGCACCCGGTCGAGTTGCGTTCGCGTGCGGTGCGCATAGTTGCTGAGGTCCGCCTGGAGTATCCATCGGAGTGGGCTGCGATTGAGCTGGCGGCATCCAAGCTGGGGATCGGAACCGCGCAGACACTATTGACCGGGTCCGTAAGGGCCAGGTCAATAAGGGCAAGCGTCCCGGTATCACCTCCCAAATAGCCGACGAGCTGCGGCCGGGCGGAGAATCGGGAGCTCAAGCGTGCCAACGAGATTCTGAAATCGACGTCGACTGTTTCACGGCGAAGCTCGACCGCCGCCCGCGTTGATCCGCACCTGTATCGACCAAAGCAAGGACCGCTTCGGCGAGCCGATCTGCCGGGTGCCGAGCGCGGACGGCGTAGAGATCGCACCGAGCACCTACTACGACACCCGGGCCCGCGGCCGCTCGGCCCGAGCGATACGCGATGACGTTCTCAAGCCCCAGATTCGGCAAGTGTTTGAACGCAACTACGGTGGTGGCCTGCGCCGGACGGGACGTGGCGATCGACGCTTCAGCTGCGGTCGCCATGCTGAGCAGTCCACCTACACGTTGAACCGGAACTCCACCACGTCCCCATCGGCCATGACGTAGTCCTTGCCCTCCATGCGCACCTTGCCGGCGGCCTTGGCGGCGGCCATCGACCCGGCCTCGACCAGGTCGTCGTAGGAGACCACCTCGGCCTTGATGAAGCCCTTCTCGAAGTCGGTGTGGATCACCCCGGCCGCCTTGGGTGCGGTGTCGCCCTGGTGGATGGTCCAGGCCCGCGCCTCCTTCGGCCCGGCGGTCAGGTAGGTCTGCAACTTCAGGGTGTGAAAACCGGCCCGCGCCAAGGCATCCAGGCCGCGCTCGCTCTGCCCGATCGACTCCAGCAGTTCCATCGCCGACTCGTCGTCGAGCTCGGCGAGCTCGGCTTCGATCTTGGCGTCCAGGAACACCGCGTCGGCCGGGGCCACCAGCTCCCGCAGCGAGGCGACCCGTGCGGCATCGGTGAGCACCGACTCGTCGGCGTTGAACACATACAGGAACGGTTTGGTGGTCAGCAGGTTCAGCTCGCGCAGCGGCGCGGTGTCCACCCCGGCGGCGAACAGGGTCTTGCCGGTGTCGAGGATCGCCGCGGCGGCCACTGCGGCCTCGTGCACGGGCTTGCGGTCCTTGTTGTTGCGGGCTTCCTTCTCCAGCCGCGGGATCGCCTTCTCCAGGGTCTGCATGTCGGCCAGGATCAGCTCGGTGGCGATCACCTCGATGTCGGCCTCGGGATCGACCTTGCCGTCCACGTGCACCACGTCGTCGTCGGCGAAGACCCGCACCACCTGGCAGATGGCGTCGCACTCGCGGATGTTGGCCAGGAACTTGTTGCCCAGGCCAGCCCCCTCCGAGGCACCCTTGACGATGCCGGCGATGTCGACGAACGTCACCGGCGCGGGCAGGATCCGCTCGGATCCGAAGATCTCGGCCAGCTTGGCCAGCCGGGGGTCGGGCAGCGGCACCACGCCCTCGTTCGGCTCGATCGTCGCGAACGGGTAGTTGGCGGCCAACACATCGTTGTGTGTCAGCGCGTTGAACAGGGTCGACTTACCGACGTTGGGCAACCCCACGATTCCCAGGCTCAGGCTCACAGGGAGCCAAGTCTAAAGCCCGGGGCGTGCCGCCGTGCGCCCCCGCCGCCGCCAGCCGGTACCGTCAGTGTGTGGCAGTAGCGCGGGAGAAGTCGGCAGTGGCAGCTGACCACCGTTCGATTTTGCCGAGCATCGCCGGTTTGCCGTGGTGGAGCGCCGTGGCGGTGGCGGTGGTCGCGACCGCGATCGGAGTGGCGTTCGACGCCGGTTCCGGAGACAAAGAACTGACCATCGTCTTCTCCGCGCTCTACGCGATGGGGTGTATCGCCGCGGTGCTCATGGTGCAGCAGTCGGCGGTGTTCACCACGGTGGTTCAGCCGCCGCTGATCCTGTTCGTCAGCGTGCCCGGCGCGTACTGGATGTTGCGCGGCGGCGGATTCCCCGGCCTCAAGGCCATCGTCATCAACTGCGGCTATCCCCTGATCGAACGATTCCCGTTGATGGTGTTCACGGCCGCAGCCGTGTTGCTGATCGGGATGGTTCGCTGGTACCTCGGCATGCTGGGCGGAACCGCGAAGCGCACTACCGAGGACGACGGCACCCCGAAGCGGGCCACGCTCAGCGACCGAATCGGCGCCATGCTCACCTCGGCCCTCAACCGCAACCCCGCGCACGCCATCGAGCGGCCGGCGCCGCGTGAGCAGCGCAAGGGTCAGCGTCCCCGCCGCGCCACCGCGGAGGCCCGTCGGGCCGCGCGGGAGTCGTCCGGGGCCGGGTCGCGGACCCGTTCCACCGAGCGCCGCGGTGCGGCCAACGGCTCGGCGCCGACGCGTTCGCGGCACGTCCGGCCAGACATGGACGCCCGCGCCGCGGAGCACCCGCGCCCGCGCCGCCGCCCAACAGCCGACGGACGTGACGAGCCGATGCAGCGCCGCCGGCGCCCGGCCCCCGAGGGGTACGACGAGCGGCAGCCGCGACGCCGGCCGGCACCCGACTGGCAAGACGAGCCGCGGCGGCGACCGCGCCCGCCCCAGGACGCGTCACGCTACCGCCCCACCGAGGCATCCGAATCGCTGCCCCGCCGCCGGCCGGCGCCGACAGCCGCCGAGGGCCGTAGCAACGGAACCGGCACCCGCCACCCCGTTTCCCAGGTGCGCTACCGCAGGTCCGGCGGCGGCGAGGCCGACGCCCAACCCCGCACTCGCTCGCGTCAACCGCGCGACGAAGCCGACTCCTGGGAGTTCGACATCTAACGGCGACTCGGCCGGATCTCGCGGGGCAGGGCAAACACCAAAGTCTCATTGGCGGTGGCCACCGGGAACACCGTGCCGTAGCCGTACTCGGCAAGCCGCTCCAGCACACCGCGAACCAGGATCTCCGGCACCGACGCACCGGAGGTGACGCCGATGGTCTGCACCTGGCCGGCTTCGGGAGCCAGCCACGCCGGGTCGATGTCCTCGGCGTAATCGACCAGGTGGGCGGCGGTGGCACCGGCGCCCAGCGCCACCTCGACCAGTCGGCAGGAGTTCGACGAGTTGCGCGAGCCCACCACGATCACCAGCTCGCACTCCGGGGCCATCGCCTTGACCGCGGTCTGGCGGTTCTGGGTGGCGTAGCAGATGTCGTCGCTGGGCGGGTCCTGCAGATTCGGGAACCGCTCACGCAGCTTGACCACCGTCTGCATCGTCTCGTCGACGCTGAGCGTGGTCTGCGACAGCCACACCACCTTGTTCTCGTCGCGTACCTGTACCGAGTCCACGGCGTCCAGACCGTCGACCAGCTGCACGTCGTTGGGGGCCTCGCCGATGATCCCGACGACCTCTTCATGGCCGGCGTGGCCGATCAGCAGGATGTCGTAGCCGTCCCGGGCGAATCGTTTGGCCTCGTTGTGCACCTTGGTCACCAGCGGGCAGGTCGCGTCGATCACCCGCAAGCTGCGGTCGGCGGCCGATTCGTGCACGGTCGGGGCCACGCCGTGCGCGGAGAACACCACCATCGCGCCTTCGGGGACCTCGTCGGTCTCGTGCACGAAGACCGCACCCTTGTTGGTCAGGGTGTCCACCACATGCTTGTTGTGCACGATCTCGTGCCGCACGTACACCGGGGCGCCGTGCTTCTCCAGCGCCCGCTCGACCGTCTCGACCGCCCGGTCCACGCCCGCGCAGTAGCCGCGTGGCTCCGCCAGCAGCACCCGCTTGCCGGCGGGGGCGCCGCTCACCTGCGCGGCTGAACTGTAGGCGATCTCCACGTCGACGGTTTGGGGCATGGCAACCAGCGTACGGTCTGCCGACACGAGACCGCCAGCTCGCGTCACGCCGGTCAATACTTGGAGATGACCGGCAGGTAAGGCAGGCTGGGGGCCATGGCAACTGCACCCTTTGGAGTCCGGCTTCTGGTCGGCGCGGCCACCGTCGCGGTCGAGGAGACCCTGAAGCTGCCGCAAACCATCCTGACCTACCCGATGACGCTGGCCAGCCAGGCCGCGCACGCGGTGATGCGCTGGCAGCAGGGTGTCGCCGAGCTGGTCAACAAGGGCGACACCACCCTCGAGTCGCTGTTCCCGCCGAAGGACGAGCAGCCGGAGTGGGCGACCTTCGACGATGATCTCGAAGACGGCGTCGACGGCAGCGCCGCGACTTTCGACGACGACGACACCGGCCCGCGCACCGAGGGGCGGTTCGCCCTCTATTCCTTCAGCGACAGCCGCGAGGACGGCGAGGGCGCAGCCACCCCGCCTGTCGAGAACAACGCGCCGAGCGCAGCCGCGGACTCAAACGTGCCCACCCCCGACCTGGTCGACGAGCTCGACTACGGGTCGCTGACCCTGGCCCAGCTGCGGGCCCGGCTGGCCTCGCTCAGCCTCGATGAGCTGGAGACCCTGCTCGCCTACGAAGAGGCCACCAAGGCCCGGGCACCGTTCCAGACGCTGCTGGCCAACAGGATCACCCGCACCACCGCGAAGTGACCGCCCCCGCGCCGGGCGAATCCGCCGAGAACCCGTTCCCGGTCCGCGCGGTTGCCATCCGGGTCAAGGGCTGGATCGACCGGCTGGGATCGGTGTGGGTGGAGGGCCAGCTCACCCAGATCAATCTGCGTCCGGGCGTGCGGACGGTGTTCATGGTGCTACGTGACCCCGCCGCCGACATGTCGCTGACGGTGACGTGCAGCCCCGAACTGGTGGCGTCGGCGCCGGTCAAGCTGACCGAAGGCACCCAGGTGGTGGTCTGCGGCAAACCCAACTTCTACACCGCCCGGGGCACCTTCTCCCTGCGCCTGAGCGAGATCCGCGCCGTGGGCATCGGCGAACTACTGGCTCGCATCGAGCGGCTGCGTCGGCTGCTGGACGCCGAGGGGTTGTTCGACCCGCGACTCAAACGGCCGCTCCCGTTCCTGCCGGGCACGATCGGCCTGATCACCGGGCGTGCCAGCGCCGCCGAGCACGACGTGATGACGGTCGCCGGTAGCCGCTGGCCGGCGGTGCGCTTCGCGGTGCGCAATACCGCCGTCCAGGGGCCGACCGCCGTCCCCCAGATCGTCGAGGCGCTGCGCGACCTGGACGCCGACGCGGCCGTGGAGGTGATCGTGCTGGCCCGCGGCGGCGGCAGCGTCGAGGACCTGCTGCCGTTCTCCGACGAAACCCTGTGCCGGGCGATCGCGGCCTGCCGCACCCCGGTGGTCAGCGCGATCGGCCACGAACCCGACAGCCCGCTGTGCGATTTGGTCGCTGACCTGCGCGCAGCCACCCCCACCGACGCGGCGAAGAGGATCGTCCCGGACGCCGCCGCCGAACAGGCGCTGGTCGACGACCTACGCCGGCGCAGCGCGCAGGCCGTACGCAACTGGGTGATACGCGAGGACCGGGTGCTGAAGCAGTTGCGTAGCCGACCGGTGCTGGCTGACCCGCTGCGCGCGCTGACCGAGCGCGGCGAGGAGGTGCGGCGTGCCCTGGCCGCGGTGCGCCGTGATGTCACTCGGCTGATCACGGTGCAGACCGAACGGGTGGGGCACCTGGCGGCACGGCTGGCTACCCTGGGCCCGGCCGCGACATTGGCGCGCGGCTACGCGGTCGTCCAGACTGTCGGCGCAGCGGGGCCGCACGTACTGCGGTCGGTCGACGATGCACCGGCCGGCACCCGACTGCGAATCCGGGTGGCCGACGGGGCCGTCGCGGCGACGAGTGAGGGGCGACTTCTTGAAGGACCCAGCGATGCCAGCTGAGCAATCCGATCCGGTGACACCCGTTAGTGAACTCGGCTATGAACAATGCCGTGACGAGCTGATCGACGTGGTGCAGCGGCTGGAGCAGGGCGGGATGGATCTCGACGCGTCGCTGAGCCTCTGGGAAAGGGGCGAGCAGCTGGCCAAGCGGTGTGAAGAGCACTTGGCCGGCGCCCGGCGCCGAGTCCAGGAGGCGCTGGATTCCGACCCCGGCGAGAACGGCCGCGCGTGACTTCCCTCTTTACAAGACCACGGGAACTGAAACACGTTCAGTTATGCTCGGCCGATGGGTGATCCATCACTGACTACTGAACTCGGCCGGGTACTGGTCACCGGGGGCTCCGGCTTCGTCGGAACCAATTTCGTCAAGACCCTGCTCGAACGCGGCTACCAGGTACGGTCCTTCGACCGCGCGCCGTCTTCCCTGCCCGACCATCCCAACCTGGAGAAGTTGGAAGGCGACATCTGCGATCCCGAGACGGTGGCCGCGGCGGTCTCCGATATCGACACCGTGTTCCACACCGCCGCGATCATCGATCTGCAGGGCGGTGCGAAAGTCACCGACGAGATCCGCCGGCGCAGCTTCGCGGTCAACGTCGACGGCACCAAGAACCTGGTTCAGGCCGGGCAGCTGGCCGGGGTGAAGCGGTTCGTCTACACCGCATCCAACAGCGTCGTGATGGGCGGCAAAGCCATCTCGGGTGGCAACGAAACCATGGCCTACACCACCAAGTTCAACGACCTCTACACCGAGACGAAGGTGGTCGCCGAGAAGTTCGTGCTGGGCGAAAATGGCGTTGGCGGCATGCTGACCTGTTCCATTCGCCCGTCGGGCATCTGGGGTGACGGTGACCAGACCATGTTCCGCAAGCTGTTTGAAAGCGTGGTCGCCGGTCACGTCAAAGTTCTCATCGGCAGCAAGCGTGCCAAGCTCGACAACTCCTACGTGCACAACCTGATTCACGGCTTCATCCTGGCCGCGGAGCACTTGGTGCCGGGCGGGTCGGCCCCCGGCCAGGCCTACTTCATCAACGACGGCGAACCGATCAACATGTTCGAGTTCGCTCGACCGGTCATGGAGGCATGCGGTGAGCGCTGGCCCCGACTGCGGGTTTCCGGCCGAATGGTGCGTGATGTGATGTTCGCCTGGCAGTGGCTGCACTTCCGGTTCGGTCTGCCCGAACCGCTGTTGGAACCCGGTGCGGTGGAACGGCTTTACCTGAACAACTATTTCTCGATCGACAAAGCCCACCGCGACCTCGGCTACCGGCCGCTGTTCACCACCGAGCAGGCGATGGCCGACTGCATGCCGTACTACAAGGAGCTCTTCGCGAAGGTCAAGGCCGAAGCGCATCCGCACCTGGCGACGGTGGTCGCCGAGCCGCACCCCGAGTAGTCCCGCATCATTACTGGGAAGTTTCTTTCGGAACGCTGTATCCAGCCACGGGTCTGCGGTGACACGATAACGACGTGAACGGCGTTGGGCCGCCATCGGAACTGCCAGCCTTGGTGTGCAGTTCATGCGGCACTGGGCTGCCCGCGACCTTCAGGTTCTGCAACGAGTGCGGAACAGCAGTGGCGACTGCCCGGCCACCGGCCGAGTACAAGCAGGTGACGGTGCTGTTCGCCGACGTGGTGCGCTGGATGGACATCGCCGCAGCGGTGGGCGCCGAGCGTTTACGTGAGATCATGGCCGACCTCGCTGACCGCTGTGCGGCGGTGGTGCAGCGCTACGGCAGCACGGTCACACAGTGGACGGGCGACGGGATCATGGCGGTGTTCGGCGCCCCGGTCGCCCTGGAAGACCACGCGATACGGGCCTGTCGGGCGGCCTTGGACGTCCAAGAGGAGTCGAAGCGGCTTGCTGTCGATGTCGGTGAGCGCGATGGCGTCGAGCTGCGGTTGCGGGTCGGGTTGAACTCCGGTGAGGTGATCGCGGGCGGGATCGGCTCGGGCCCGTTCGGCTACGCCGCCGTGGGTGAGCAGGTCGGGATGGCCCAGCGGATGGAATCGGTCGCGCCGCCGGGTGGAATCATGCTCAGCGTCTCGACCGCCCAACTCGTTGAAGGCACGGCTGCACTGGGTGAAGTCGAGTTGGTTCGGATCAAGGGTGCCCGGGAACCGGTGCCCGCCCGCCGGCTGTTGGGCATGGCCGACCGCCATTCCGCTGTCCGGCGTGCTGAGTCGAGTCTCATCGGCCGGCGCGGGGAGCTGACCACCGTAGAGACGATGCTGGACCGCGCGATCCACGGTCAGGGCGGTGTGGCCACTGTGGTGGGTGCGCCGGGTATCGGAAAGAGCCGGATGGCCCGGGAAGCCGCCGCGACTGCGGCCGGTCGCGGGGCGGAGGTGGTGTGGGCGTTCTGCGAGTCGCATGCCGGCGACGTCCCGTTCCACGCAGTGGCGAGACTGTTGCGGGCAAGTCTCGGCGTGGCCGATCGGCGAGGCGAAGACGCCCGCGCGTGGGTCCGGGGACGCGTTCCCCATTCCGATCCGCAGGATCTGCTGCTGCTCGATGATCTGCTGGGCATCGCCGACCCCGACGTGGCCCTGCCCCAGATCGACCCGGATGTGCGCCGGAGCCGGCTGACCGCGCTGATCAACACCGCATCGTTGGCCCGCACCGAACCAACACTGTTCGTCATCGAAGATGCGCACTGGATCGACATCGCCAGCGAATCGCTGATCGCCGATTTCTTGGCGGTGATCCCGCGCACCCCATCGATGGTGCTGATCACCTATCGCCCCGAATACCGCGGCGCGCTGACGCAGATACCCGGCGCCCAGCGAATAGTCCTTGCGCCACTGGATGATACGGAGATATCGGCGCTGATCGGCGAGCTTTTGGGGTCGCATCCCTCAGTCGGCGAGCTGGCCGCGATCATCGCCGGGCGAGCTGCCGGAAATCCGTTCTTCGCCGAGGAGATGGTGCGCGAGTTGGCCCAGCGCGGGGAGCTGGCCGGCGAACACGGCGACTACATCTGCCACACCAGGGCCGCGGACGTCACGGTGCCGGCCACGGTACAGGCGGCCATCGAGGCGCGCATCGACCAGCTCAGCAGCCAGGCCAAACGAACATTGAACGCGGCGTCGGTGATCGGGGCACGCTTCGGCGCGGAGTTACTGCCCGCACTGGGCGTCGATGCGGAGTTCGACGAGCTGCTCGGCGCGGAGCTGATCGATCAGGTGCGTTTCACCCCGAGCGCCGAATATGCCTTTCGGCATCCGTTGATCCGCGCGGTGGTCTATGAATCACAGCTCAAATCCGATCGCGCCCAGTGGCACCGGAAGCTGGCCGCCGCGATCCAAGAACGTGCTCCCGGATCGCTGGAGGACAACGCGGCGCTGATTGCCGAACATCTGCAGGCCGCGGGCGAGCTGAACGCGGCCTACGCCTGGCACATGCGGGCCGGCGCATGGTCCACCAACCGCGATCTGGTCGCGGCCCGGGGCAGCTGGGAGCGGGCCCGGCGCATCGCCGACGCACTGCCTGCCGACGACCCAGACCAACTGTCGATGCGCATCGCCCCGCGGACCATGTTGTGCGCCACCGACTGGCAAGCCCGAGAGGTCCAGGAAAGCCGTGGCCGCTTCGAGGAGCTGCGGGAACTGTGCAGCGCGGCCGGGGACCAGGTGTCGCTGGCCATCGGGATGACCGCGCTGGCCACCGAGCTGATCTACGCGGGCCGCTCACGTGAAGGCTCGCAGCTGGCATTCCAACAGATGGCGCTGTTCGAGTCGATCGGCGATCCCTCCCCGACCATGGGGTTGGCGTTCATGGCCTTCGTCAACTGGCTCTGCGTCGGGGAATTCGGTGCGATCCTGCGGTGGTCGCAGACCATCGTCGACCTGGCCGCGGGCGACCCTGCCAAAGGTGCCAACTTCGGTGTGGGATCGCCGCTGGCGATCGCGTTGGCATGGCGCGGCACCGCTCGGTGGTGGTTGGGTCGTCCCGGATGGCGTCAAGACATCGATGATGCCGTCGCGATGGCCCGATTAAGCAACGCGGAAACCCTCGGCAGCACCGTCGCCTGGACCTACGGTTTCGCGATGCAGTACGGGGTGCTTCGGCCCAGTGACTCCGCGCAAAGCGCGTGCGAGGAGGCGGTGCAATCGGCCCAACGCGCCAGCAGCGACCGCGCACTGGGTTTGGCCGGCTACGCGTTAGGGGTCGTGCTGCTCAACCGGGACAACGCGGCCGACCGTCATCGCGGGCTGGAATTGATCATGCAGTGCCGCGACATATGGCTGCGCAAGCGCGCACTCTTCCTCATCCCGGTCACCGACATCTGGGCCGCCCGGGAGACGGCCCGCGCCGGCGACCGCGACGGCGCCATTGCGACGATGCGCGAAGCGGTCGACGACTTGCGCCATGCCGGAAACGTCTTCTATGGCATGTGGGGCACCGGCGTCCTGGTGGAGACGCTGCTGGAGCGCGGCACAGCCGACGACCTCGCCGACGCCGAAGAGGCGATCGACTGGTTGGCGAGCCTGCCGACCGGTCAAAGTTCGGCGATGTTCGAGATCACGCTGCTGCGGCTGACCGCGCTGCTCTGCCGTGCGCGCGGCGACGAGGCCGCCTACCTGAAGATGGTGAATCGCTATCGCGCCCTGGCGGAATCGCTCGGCTTCGAACGCCACATCGACTGGGCGGAGGCAATGCTGGCTAGGAGAACAGCTCGATGAAGTTGTCCACGGTGCCCAGGACGGCGAACAGCGCCGGTGCGGCACCGAGAAGCGCGTCGAAGGGGACCAGACCTGAATAAGCCGCCAGTGGAAGCCCCATCGCGTCAAGAAGGTCACCGGCCTGGAGCTGGTCGACAAAGATGTTCGCGGCGTATGTGGGGAGGCTGGTGAACAGCGCACTGACCGCGTCGGCGGCGGGTAGCAGCGCCGAGTAGTCGTAGGCCAGCGTGCTGTTGATCATGGTGATGATGTCGGCCGGCGGTGAGTTGAGCGTCACGTCGGAAACGGGGAAGCCGGCGAGCGTGAGAATCCCCTCTATCACATCGTCGAATGTCGGGTTCTCCGGCGCGAATCCGTGGGTGTAGATCGAGTCCGCGAACGGCAGCCAGGGCGCGAGCTGCTCTTCGTAGCTGACCGGATTCGCAATTGCGTTGAGGGCGTCGTTGATTCCCTGCTGCAAGCCGTTGCCCAGTGCCGTAGAAAGCTGGCTTAGGTCGATCTGCGGGAACAACCCGAACGTCGTGGGGACGTTCGCCGGCCCCTGATTCCATCCTTCGTCGATGCTGCCGTAGCCCAGGTTCACCAGGATCCGAGTGACGGGCTCCAGCAGGTCATACAGGGGCTGGCCGATCCCGGGCAGGAACAGCAGCGGCATCAGCAACGGCAGGCTCGCGCTCGGGATCATGTAGTAGTCGGTGAGGCCTTCGCCGGACAGCGCCTCGGATCCCGGCAGCAGAATCGCACTATCGACCTGCTCCGGCGTGAGGTTCGCATAGATGAAGTGCTGGGTGAAGTTTCCGATCAGGGCGTTGAGGACCGACAACAGATTGAGCGGGTAGTGCGGAAAGTCGGCGCTGGCGTCGTATTCGAGGCTGTAGATGTCGGTCGGATACAGATCCGACGGGGTCGCGGGGCTGAACGGGAAGTTCGCGGCGGTGAAGGCCCAGCTGTTGCCGGCCGGAAAATCGAAGGTGCTCAACAGGCCGCCGTTGGGATTGTTGACATCGCCCACCAGCACGAAGTGCACCAGGTCGCTGGGGACACCCGCGTCGCGAAGTTGCGGCATGATCTGCGAGGCCACCCCCGCGCTCTGCGAGTAGCCGAAAACCACGACGGGATTCTCCGACGTCACCCCACCGGCGGCGATCTGGTTTTGGATGTCGGAGAGCATGATCGGTTGTCCGTGGCTCAGCGACGCCCCGAATCCCATGCTCTTGACACCGGTGATCGGATAGAGCTCGTTGGGCAGCAGCGCGGCCTGCGTCGTGCCGGTGAAGCCGCCCGGCTGCAGATACAGCGTGTTGATCGCATCGAGAAACTGCGGGGGCGGCAGCACCGGGCCACCGCTGCCGTCATAGACCAATGCCGTACCGCCGCCGGTGAGCTGGATGTCGCGGTCCTGGGAGTCTGGCGGTGCCGCCACTGCGGGGACGGCGATCAGGTTGGCGCCGAGTACTGCTGCGGCCGTGATGAAATGCGGTCGCCGTATTGCCTGCATGGCCATCTCCCGTCATGGTCAGGAACGCCCGAATTCGCTTGGCGCTCCGCTGCCAGGATCGTCACCCACGTTGGGGTAAGCCGCGCTCAGTAACGCGCCACTGCAATCTCACGGTCTGCGCGGCCGTACCACTGAGTGGGGAGTTGAGCTGCCCGGCACCCGCATCACACGTCAGGCGGTTCGCAGTACGTCGGCCGTCTCCAACCGCCGCGCATGGATCGCCGGATACACCGCTGCTGCCAACACCAGCACAGTCACCGCGGCCACCCCGGTTCGCAGCGGTAGGCCAAGCACATCACCGTCAATCTTGGTGCCGTAGAACACCGGTGAGCCCATCGACCAGAGATAGGTCAGTCCCACTCCCCCGAGCCCACCGAGTAGCGCCACCAGCAGGCCCAGCAGCCCGGCATGAGCCGCGACGACAGCCTGCTCCTGCCCGGGCCGTGCGCCGATCGCCCGCAACACGGCCCGCTCCCGCTTGCGTTGCACCAGCCCCAGGACGAAGACGTTGAGCACGCTCAGCCCGGCTGCGGCCATCACCACGTATGCGGCGACCGTCAGGGGCTCCAGAAATCGCGTGAGTCCGCCTGTGGCGGCAGTACGCCACTGCTGGTTGTCATACACCGACAGGCCGGCACCCAGCGCCAGAAAGTCAGCGCGATGCGCGGTCGCCTCGGCGGCGGTCGGATAGCGCACGGCGATCTGATCGCGCGCCGCGGCCCAGTCCGAGCGCGCCACGGCTTCCGAGGCCACCACGATGTCGCCCACCGCGGAGTCATCGATCATCTGCGGTGAGATGATCCCGGCCACCCGGTACCGCTTCGATCCCGCCACGGTAGGCAGCTCGACCGTCCCGCCCCTGGCCACGCCGAGCCGGCTGGCGGCGATCTCGCTCAGGCCGATCTGCCCGGCCCGTAGCTCCTCCCAGAATGTGTCTGAGGCACCGGTCGGCTGGTACAGCCCCTGGCTGAACCAGTCGCCCGGCGTAACGCCGATGACGAGGCGCGCCAAGGTGCCCGAGGAGATCATCGACCTCCACCGCGACGACACGCTGTGCCCGTCGGCCGCGTCGGTTACCAGCGCCAGCGTGGCGTCGGGGAGTTGGCCGTCCCGCTGATCGAGTATCGACTGCGCGGTGATGAGCAAGGAGTCGGGCAATCGCTGGGCCTTCTGCGCTGCGACCTGCTCGGTGCCGAGCAACTGCATGCTCTGCGCCGCAATGGCCAAGCTTGCCCCGGTAGCCAGTATCGCCGCGGAGACGGCGAACAGCAGCGCGTAGCGCCGGACGTCGGCTCCCAGCAGACGCCCGACGTCGGGGCGGGCGACGGTCAACAGTTCGATCAGCAGCCGTGCACCACGCGGGGCGAGCCACACCGTCATCATCGCCACCCCGAACTGCCACAACGATATTGCGTTGATACCTACATTTGCAGGCAGCGACCCGTGTTCGAAGATCTTCATGACGACGAAGGCGCCCGCCAGCGCCGCCGTCCCGGCCAGCAGCGGCCAGATCGGGATGGTCCGGGCACGCTGCACCCCGCCGGCGCTCGCCATCGACGCCAGCGGCCCCTCCCGGGCCAGCCGCATGGCCGGTCCGATCATCGCGAGGATTCCGCAGAGCGTCCCCGCCGCCCCGCCCACCACGATCAGGCTCGGTGTGAAGTGCGCTGTCACAGTGCCACCCGAGCCGGACAACATGGACCGCCCGAACCGGTCCACCAAGTAGCACCCCAGCAGAAAGCCGCCGGGAACCCCCGCCAGTCCCCCGAGAAAGCCCACCGCGGCGCCCTCGCCGAGCATTCCGCCAAACAGCCCGACCGGCTTGGCGCCGATCGCTCCGATGGTCCCCAGCACCGCCCGCCGATCCTCCACGGCCAACAGGATGGTGTTCATCGCGATGAGGAAACCGATCAAGACACCGCACAGCGCGGTCAAGTCAAGACTCTGTGTGGCGTTGGCGAACACGGCCGGCTGGTGCGGACGGGGCGGGCCTGCCGTTGCGACGCCGGCGATGACGCGGTCGATACCGGCGGTGATCTCACCGCCCGGTCTCGGCACCACGAACGCGCCGGTAGCGTAACCGCGCGCCGAGAGCAGGTCAGCGGCGATGTCCGCGGAGGGCGCCAACAGGACGTAGCCGCCGTTGATTCCCGACACGCGGTCGAACTCCGAGAACGTCCACCCCACATGCGCCGAGCCCGGGGGCAGACCGGGGATGCGCAGTTCGGCGCCGAGCTGCAGGTGATGGCGCTGCGCGATCACCGTCGGAATCTCCAGTGGCACACCGGGGCCGGCCGCGGGCTTCTCGTCATTGGCCCGCCGCTCGCAGTTGAACGAACCGACCAGCAGCTCGATCTGACACGACCCGCCCAGCAGGAAGAAACCCGGGGGCGACTGAGCGGCACGTGTGCCGCCGCCTCCGTCGATGTCCACCGGTGTCAGATTGGCGACGATCGGGATGACCGCCTGCGCTCCGGTCACCTCGGCGCTCAGCCGGTCCACCGTCTCGATCGGTAACCGGCCGTTGACGTTCGGAGTGACCTCGACCACCCCGTTGCCCGCGGCGTGGGCAAGCGACGGGCCGAACGCGTCGAACGGACGGACCAGCTCGGACTTGAGTACCAAGACCCCGAGAACGACCGTCACCCCCACCGCGACGCCGATCACACTGAGCAGGGTGCGGCGCCAATCGGCTGCCAATGCGGCGAGGTGGATCCGCCGAAAAGACAGCCATCCGAACGACGGTCGCGCCATCATCGCCTCGCGCCGGCTACGCCGGCGACTGCGTAAGCGCGACCGTCGACCAAGTGCACCTCGCGGGATCCGTAGCGGGCTACACCCCGGTCGTGTGTCACCACCACCACCGCGGTGCCGTCCTCATCAGACAGCGAGCGCAGCAGCTCCACGATTTCCATCGACGTACGCCGGTCGAGGTTCCCGGTCGGCTCGTCGGCGAGGATGACGGACGGCCGGGCCACCAGCGCACGCGCCACCGCGACCCGCTGCATCTGTCCACCTGACAGTTCCGCGGCCGGTGTCTGGCTCGGTCGGCGAGCCCCACCCGGTGCAGCAGTTCCTCGGCGCGTGCGTCCGCTGACCGAGCCGACACGCCGTCGAGCACCAACGGCAAAGACACATTCTGGACGGCAGTCAGCATCGGCACCAGGTTGAAGAACTGGAACACGAACCCGAGGTTGCGTCGCCGGAACTCGGCGCGGGCCCGAGCGCTCATCGCCCACACGTCGTGACCGGCCACGGCGACCGTGCCGGTATCCGGCGCATCCAACCCGCCCGCGATGTGCAGCAGGGTCGATTTGCCGGCCCCCGACGGTCCGGTCACGACGACGAATTCTCCGGCGTTGACTCCGAAGTCGAACTCGACAAGCACGCTCACCTGCTCGTCTCCCCGGTGGTAGTGCTTGGCGACTCCCTCGAGCTGCAGTGCTGCCGGCTTCGGATCACCGCGATAGCGGTGTCGGCCGGAGGCACGCTGCTCACCGACCGGCGCGGGTTGGGCCGTCACAGGTGGCGCATCTCTCGCGCCATGGCAGCGTCCTCGAGAAAGAAGTTCAACGGAGATGGATAGTGCGTCCGTTCCGGCCGCCTCGCGGGGTGGATCATCGCCCGCACGGCGTCGACTACATGGAAATGGTTCAAGTGCGGTGTCAGCAACGGATGGACGTGCACCGCGGACAACGTGGACATGATGTGCGCCTTCTTTCTTCTGTCCTGCGATCTTGAAATCGTTGCTCGCGCCTGGCACGGCGAGCGCAGTAGCGGACCACTGCAATCTCGCCGGTTTGCAGTACCGCACTACCGAGCTCGTTCCACGGCACACCAGCGACCATTTCTTCAGGGCGCAGCAGCACATCACCGTTGGAGGGACGCATGACCGCTCTGGCTATGGCCAATCCCGGCGAAGAAACGACGGCATCCAGAAACCCGCCACCGGTGCGCCTACCCAAGCTCGTGCAGGGGGTTGGATTCGCCTTCTTCCGCCGCAAAGCGATGAGGTACTGGATCGCGCGGCACGGACACGTCTTCGAGATCAACGTCCCCTTCTTTGGCCCATCCGTCGTCGTGTCCGAACCTGCCCTGGTGAGGTCGGTGTGTACCGCGAGCACCGATCAGTTGTCCAATGTGCAACCGAACCTCAGCAACTGGTTCGGACCCGGATCCGTCTTCGGGCTCGAAGGCGCTGTGCATCACGCTCGTCGCCGGCTGCTCACGCCGGCACTTCACGGCCGGAGTCTGGAAAACTACGAGAAGGTCATCGAGGAAGAAACCCAGCGCGAATGTGCAAACTGGCCTGAGGGCAAAGAATTTCGGATTCTCGAGCCAATGAGCAGGATCACACTGAACGTGATACTGCGGGCCATCTTCGGTGCTGATGGCGCCGAAGCCTCGGACCTCGACCAACTACGTGAGATCGTCCCGCCCTATATGAAGCTGGGTCAGGTCATGGCCTTCGTGCCGGCGCCACCATTCTGGGCCGGACGCCACGGCCCGTGGGCCAAGCTGGACAAGCTCCGCAAGGCGATCGACCGGATCATGTTCACCCAGATCGCGCAGGCCGATGCCGATCCGGATCTCGGCAAACGGGCGGACATCCTCGCAATGTTGCTGCGCAGCAGGCACGACGACGGAACCCCGATACCGCGACGCGACCTCTGTGACGAGCTGCTGACCTTCATCGGCGCGGGGCACGAAACCACGGCAACGGCATTGAGCTGGACGTTCGAGCGGCTGCGTCGTCACCCAGATCTGCTGGCCGATCTGGTCAGAGAGGTCGATGAGGGGGGCGGTGAGCTTCGCCGGGCCACAATCTTGGAGGTGCTGCGAGTACGCACCGTCGTCGACGTGATCGGCCGCCAGGTTACGGCGTCGAACTTCGACCTCGGCCAGTGGCGGATTCCGCGGGGACGCACAGTGCTCGTGCGTATCGCCGATCTGCACGACAATCCAGAGATCTTCCCGCACCCGGGACGGTTCGACCCGTATCGCTTCCGCTACACCAGGCCCGTTTCACCTGCATGGCTGGCGTTCGGTGGTGGAGCACGCCGCTGCCTCGGCGCTGATTTTGCGATCGCCGAAATAGATGTCGTGCTGCGGACGGTGTTGCGGAATTTCTCGATCCAGTCCGACGACGCCGCCGCCGAGAAGTCGTATTTCCGGGGAGTCGCTCATACCCCGAAACTTGGCGCCCGCATCACAATGCACCGGCGAACGTAGACCATCATGTCGACCCACCTCGTCCGGCCACTGCACCCACGGCGGTTCGAAATCCGCTGCAACGTCGGCGATGCGATTGTCGCGAACCTGGCGGTCCACATGGTCTTCTTCTTCCAACGGCAACTCGATGCCAGGGCGCTCGCCGGCGCATTTGCGCAGGCGCTCACCAATCTTCCAGTCTTCGCGGGACGGATGGGCATGAGCCGCGGCAGGATGCGGATCCGATGCCACGGGCAGGGGGTGCCGTTCAGCACTGCGTCATCGGACCGCACGCTGCATGAGGCGATTCGTTCGGCATCGGACGACACCGGAGGCTGGCTCGTCGACCCGGTGAGCGGCCCGACGGCTCGATGGGGACGAGGTCCGTTGTGCAAGGTGCGTGTCACGCAACTCGCGAACGATGCAACGGCGATCGGCGTCTCCTGGCACCACGCGATCGGCGACATGCAGACAGCGATGCACTTGATGAACTCATGGGTAGCTGCCGCTGCCGGCAAGCCGGTCGCCGAGCCCTTGATCGTGGAAGATCGTGCCGCCTTCCTCGATGACCATCTGCCTGCCGACGGCACTCGGGAGCCCGGGGTGCGTTGTCTCGGGTTCGCCGAACTTGCCCGCAGTGCGCTGTACCTGGCAAAGGATGCCCGAAAGCAGCGGACTCTGAATCTCTACTTCAGCGACGACGAAATCGCCCGCATGCGTGACGCCTACGGCAGCCGGATGCGTTTGTCTGCCAACGACGTTGTATGCGCGCATGTGTCCGAATCGCTCATGAAGTCAGATCCCGCGGTGAATCGACGTAGTCTCGCGATCGCCGTGAATGCACGGAAGCGTTGTGGCCTCGATCCGATGCTTGTCGGCAACATCATCACGACGCTCAACCTGGACCTGCGACGTGGGGAGGCCGCCAGTTCAATCGCCGAACGCATCCGCCACAGTGTGGACCACTTTGCCGACGAACACTGCGACATGCGCATCAACCAGCAGTTTCTGGACGCTGCCGGCGCATGGCGGGCCGCTCGCTGCGTATCCACTGCCTTCAATCCGGCCCGGTGGAATCCGATAATCACCAACTGGAGCGGCTTCGGCGTTTACCGCATCCACTTCGAAGACACCTTGCCGTCGTACTGCACTCCGTTGATGAGGTTGCCCGTAGCGGGACTCGGCGCCCTGATGGAAGGGGCAGACGGCCGTGGGCTGGTCTTTCAGATGTCATTGCCGCCCCGGGAATTCGAGGCCATGTCAAGTCCTGCGATCCGGGAACACCTGCACCGGTTTCAACGTGCCGGCTGACCCGGGTCAGGAGATCAGACTGTCCACAAGTGCCCCAACGTCCTCGATGCCGGGCACGCCGGGATCGAGCACCGGGTTCAGATCTTCGACCAGCGCGGTGATGTCCCCGGTGCCCGAAGCCTCTGCTGAGTAGACATACGGATCGAAACCAAAGAGACCCGCGATCCAGTCCCATGCGGTTTCGAAGAACTGCCCAACGCTGACCACGAGGCCGCCAAAGACGAAAAAGCCGCCGAGAAGGATATCGGTGAGGAGGTTCGCGATGAAGTCCCCGAAATCACCGAGGGGATCGGCAAGGGCCGGTTCGGCACTGAGCACCCAGTTCAATGCCCCGTCATCGGAGGTCAGGTCCTCGATGACCGCAGCCAACGGCGACACGCTCTCGCCGCCGAGACTATTCGCCACCGCATCGACGGGACTCACCAGATCGATGGAATGCTCAGCGGCCGTAAGCGCCACCGCCCGGTACTCGACATTGGGCCCGCCCACCGGGGGGATGACGAGGAGGAAGGCACCTAGCAGGGCGCCAGAGGCATGAGTCATAATTGTTCCTCCTTGATCAGCGCCCACCGTGCCGCTGCCCGGTGCACTTCCTCCGCAGAACCCCTGACCAGCTGGACGACTTCCATGTTCCGGCTGTAATGCGTGGCAACCCAGCCGATGCCGTGTTCGTAGTCGACGCGCAGCAATGTGCCGTCCTTGGCCCAATCGTGACCGCACTCATGTGGAGCGATCATCGTCATCTCCCGCCGATTTCGTTCTGCGATACGAATCGTCAGTGACGTGAGATGGGACGACGTCAGTAGTGCAGCACTGCAGTTTCACTCAGTCTTCGGACGGCGTCACTGAGTAACCGTTCAGCTCCGGCGGCGGGGACGCAGGGCTGCCAGTTCGTCACGGCCCTTGGTGTCCGTCTTCAACATGGCTCGATAGATGTGGCTTTCCACGGTACGAACGGAGACGCTCAGTCGCTCGGCGATCGCTCGGTTGGACAGTCCCGCGCCGATCAACATCACGATCTCTTGTTCGCGATCGGTCAGCGGCAACGGCTCTGCGGCCTGGCGCAGCGCCGGCGTACTGGCACCACCGCACTGATCGGCCAGTGTGGCGGCGCGGGTCGCGCACACCAGCGCTGTTCCCCGCAGGTCTTGGCGGCGGTACTCGATCGCTGCGCGAGCGGCGGCATCGACCGCGGCAACCAGATCCCCGATGCGCTCGAATTCCAGCGACACAGCAGCCATCTCCGCGGCGTCGCCGTCACGCAGCGTGGCGGCGAACCGTGCGGCCAGCCCCACCCGCGGACCCTCGACGACAGCTTCGAGTTCGCGCAATCGGACCGCACCGGTACGATCCCCGAACTGGGCGGCGGTCTGCAGACAGACCACTTCCGCTGCGAATTGCCCTCTCGCCGCGGCTGTCTCGGCCGCCGACCTCACGATCGCGATCGCCTCGCTGACTGCGCCCTGACTGGCGACCACCCACGCCCGGGCCAGGCTCCGGTCACAGTCGAGCAGTCGGAACGGACGCCGCAGCTTGTCGAGCGTGGCAAGAGCAGCGACGGCCTCGTCAGTTGCACCACGCATCGCCAGCGCGGTGATGGCCGGCACGAGATAGCGGTAACCCCAACCGATGGCATGGCTGGCGGACAATCCTGCTGCCGCCTGTTCCAGCAGTCGGCAAGCGGCGTCGAGGCGACCGGCGCCCAGGGCAGCCACGCCTGCCACGGCGGCGCCGAGTGACCCGGCCGCTCCCGGCAGCTCGGCTGCCTGTTGGCTGACCCGCTCGGCCGCCTCGACCGCCTCGTTCACTCGTCCCGCCAACAGCAAAGCGCCGACGTGTGCATCGGCGATGTTGAAACTCATCTGTGGCGCGTCCAGGGAACGGGCGACAATGCCATACCCGGCCTCAGCCGTGGCCAGGGCCTCGGCGGTGCACCCGGCGTCCGCGGCTATGGCGGAGAGCACCCAGGCGATCTCAGCGCCGACAACGGCCGGCAACTCCTCCACGTCAAGTACTTCGGCGGCCCGCCTCGCCGCATCCGGGCGGTCCACGGCAAACCAGTACACCGTGAGGAAGGCATCGATGTAACTGCGAGCCTGCTGCGCTACGGTGCGCGACGCCTCGTCGATGATCTCCTTCGCCCGCGCCGGCTCACCGAGCGCCCAGAGCATGTTGCTGGCTCGCAGAAACGCCAACCGGGCGCGGTCGCTGTCGGCCAGGTCGCCGCCGGCGATCTCGGCGAGCACACTGTCAGCCTCCCCGCCGTGTCCCAGCCATGACAGTGCGTGTGCGCGAACGAAAGTCGGCTCCGGTCCACCGCCGGCCCGGATCGCGGCTCCGGCAAGTCTTTCGGCGAGAGTCAAGTCCGCCAGCCAGACTGCGCCATGGGCTGCCCTGACCAGCAACTCGGCGTCGGGCGCGAGGTCGGAGTCAAGACTTAAGGTGGCACGGCGCACCACCACCTGGATATCGTCTCGATCCTCGGCCGCGGCGAGTTCCGCGGCAACCAGGCCTCGTAACCGCCGCAGCCGGGTGGCCGGCGCGCGGGTGCGCCGCACTTCACCGTAGAGCGGATGCGCGACCCGCACCTGAACACCGCCGACCAGGGACTCCACCGTGATCAGGCCGCGGGTATCGGCTTCCTCGACCGCCGCCGGATCGGTGATCCGGGTCAAGGCAGTCAGATCGATCGGCTCCCCGACCGCCAATGTGTCGATCACATCACTGATCGGCCCGGGCAAGGCGCCGAAACGGGATTCGATGAGATCGACCAGGCCCAGCGGCATGATCGGATCCCCGATCCACCGCCAGTAGCCGCGTTGTTGTTCGATCCGGCCGTCGGCGAACTCCTGCTCGACGATGTGACGCAGGTACAACACATTCCCGTGAGTCAGCTTCCAAAGCCGCTGAACCGCTTGAGGATCCACCGGCCCGTTCAGAGCTGCCGACAGCAGTGTGTCGGTTTCGTCGATCGACAACGGCTGCAGGTCAAGTCGTTCGAACCGGCCGGACACCCAAAGCTCGCGCACCGCGGCGGGAATGGGTTCGCCGTCGCGGACGGTGAGAATCACCTTGGCCAAGCCCCGCTGCACGATCTGCTGCACAACAAATGCCGACAGGTCGTCGAGCAGGTACACGTCATCGACGCCGACCACCACCATGGCGCCGGGCGGGGCCGCGACCAGCGACTCGATCACCCCCCGCAGCAGCTGAACCGTGTCGGTGACGCCCGGCGGCGTCCACGCCGCGAAGGCGCCGAGCGGAATGGCGCGGGCCGCAGATGTGCCTACCGCCCAGCGCGTTTCGCCTCCGCGCGCTTGAGCCGCCGACAATGCCTCACGTGCGATCTGGCTCTTCCCCACACCGGAAGCACCGTGGATGACGATTCCGGCGACATCCGGGGCCGCGATGGCCGCCTCAACAGTCCGCATCTCCGCCGGGCGGGCTGTCAACGGCCACGACACACGCACGATCCCTGCCCTCACTTCATGGCCTCGGCCAACACGATATGCCCTTCGTAGCCAACCTCGGTGGCCCGCTTGAGGTACTGGTCGGCGAGTCCGCGGTAGCCGTCCTGGTCACCGTTCGCGCGTGCAAGCAACGCACGCATCCCGAGGAGCGGGACGTCGAACAACGCGTAGCCCTCGTCGGTGGGCACCGCTGCCAATCGGTCAATGGCGACCTGCGCCTCCGTGAGGTCAGTGCTGTTGCCGCGCTGTAGCAGTGCTTCCACCAACACTCTGGTGGTCTCACCGCGGGTGATCATGTCGCCGGTGTCGTACAGGTAGTCGACGGCGGTGCGGGCCAGCTCGACAGCGTCATCGATCTCGCCGATGCGAGCCTTCTCCCGTGCGAGCTCGGCATCAAAGAATCGCACGGCCCCTTGTGCGTAGCCGTGCCGCAGATAGGCGTCGCGGTACTGAGTCAGCAGCGCCAAGCCGGCTTCACGTTGGGAAGCATCCTGGTTGAGCAGAACGAGACCTCGAGCCAGTCGTGCGGTATCCACCGCGTAGTCGTCACCGGACTGCTCGGCCATCTCCAGCGCCCGAGCGGTCTCGCGCTCGGCCGCCGCGTCGGGCAATACCACCCGGGCGTAGACGGCGAAGCCATATTTGCCCAGCACGACCGTGACATAGGTCCTGGCGTCGACACGGCGGGCCATCGCCATCGCCTGATCGAGGTCTTCTTTCCAGCCGGTGAGCCCAAGGCCATACCGGCAGGAACCGCGGAACATGAGCGCGATCGCCAGCGGTGAGCCGATCAGCAGATTGCCCTTGGCCAGATCTCCGTCGGCCAGGTCGATGACGCGCTGCGCCAAGCGCAGACCTTCGGCGGCCTCGCCGGCCTGAACCTTGATGTTGCACGGCGCGATGGCAAGCGCAACCGTCATGGTCGGGTCGCCGATCAACTCCAGCTGTCGACTGCAGTCCGAGGCGACACGTGATGCCTCGACGTACCGGCTGTGAAAGATCAGCACCGTCATCAGACCGGCCATGCCAATGGCCAGCGAGAGTTTGTCGTCGACGGCGGTGCACAGTTCGCGCAGCTCGGCGAAGCCGGCATCGGCGACGCTGCCGCTGACCCAGCTGGTGCTCGCGCAGAGCATGGTGCGCGGGGCGATCCGCTCGGACTCCCGACCCGGGTGGTCGGCGGGCAATCGGTCGGCGATGGCGCGGGCACGCTCCCAACTGACTCGCGCGGCTCTGATGTCGCGATGCTGTGCCCAGGCCCCGGCCCGCATGCGCCAGCCGTACGCCGCGGGCAGGTCACCGGCGGCCTCCAGATGCTCGGCGATCAGCGCCGCGTTCTCGTCGACCGCGTCGGAGTGACGTTGTTCGATCGCGGTGGCCAGCCGCCGGTGCAGGTCGGCACGCTGCGCCTTGAGTTGTGACTCGTAGGCGACGATCCGAACCAGCGGATGACGGAAGGCGTACTCCGCGTGCGGGGTGAACCGCACCTGCTCCACGAATTCGGCAGCGATCAACCCATCCAGCTGCACACCGCTGTGGAGAACCGC
Source organism: Mycolicibacter heraklionensis (assembly GCF_019645815.1). Classification (NCBI taxonomy): domain Bacteria; kingdom Bacillati; phylum Actinomycetota; class Actinomycetes; order Mycobacteriales; family Mycobacteriaceae; genus Mycobacterium; species Mycobacterium heraklionense. The sequence continues at coordinate 1,235,824 of NZ_CP080997.1, read as the reverse complement.
CAATTGCTCTGCGTCGAAACGCAGTCCGATCACCGCAGCGGCATTCAGCGTCTGTTTGGCGACCGGTTCGAGCCGATCGATACGGGCGGCGATGGCGGCCTGCAATGTCGCCGGCACGACGATGTCGGCATCATCGACAGCGCAGACATAGCCACCGCGGGAACCGCTGAGCACCCCGCGCTCGGCCAGGTCCCGCACGATCTCCTCGGCGAAGAACGGATTTCCGGCCGCCCGCTCGACGATCCGCCCGCACAACGTCGACACCGACGGGTGCGAGCCGAGCAATTCGGTTGCCAACGTTAGGGAATGGGCCGCATTCAACGGTGCCAGGGTGATGGTCTGCGAGTTCGGCGTCCGGGCCAGAACGCCGTGGTATTCGGGCCGGTAGGTGATCACCACCAGTGATGCGGTCTGCGGGATCACCGCGAGAAAATCGGCCAGCAACAGTTCGCTGACCTCATCGATCCAATGCACGTCCTCAATGACGTACACGACCGGCTCCTGCCGTTCCATGGAAACCTTGTTGACCAGCCGCGTCAGTCGGCGGCGCCGCGCATCGGGATCGATCACAGCCAGATCGACGCTGTCGCCCCGAATACCGAGTAGATCGTCGAGCAGGAGCAGATCCTGTGGATCGGCGTCCGGCGCGCGCCCCCTGATTCGCGCACGCGCCGCCGCGTCGTCGAGTCCGCTGATCCCGAGCGCGGTGACAAGCAGCCCGGTCACCGCGTGGAACGGGACATCGGCGGCGTGCGACTCGCAGTAGGCGGCGAACACCTCCACGCCCCGGCCTTGAGCGACGCCGCTGATCTCGCGGGCAATGCGGCTCTTCCCTATTCCCGGTGGCCCCACAACACCGATCACGCAGCCAGTACCGCTGATCGCCTGCTCGAGAATGCCGGTCAGTGCCCCCATCTCCCAGCCGCGACCCACCAACGAAGGATCCTGTCGAGCGGCATGCCGATGCTCCGGCGACACCCCCAACAACCGATGCGCCCGTACCGGTTCTGTCGCACCCTTGATCTGGACCCACTCCGGGTCCGCCAGTACCACCCAGCCCCCGACCAAGCGCGCCGTCGAATCGCTGAGCAAGACCCCGCCTGCCGGCGCGACCGATTCCATCCGCTGCGCCCGCCCGACCTGCTCACCCATCGCGGTATAGCTGCCTGGCCCCGAACCGATCTCACCCGCAACAACCTCGCCCGAGTTCAGGCCAACTCGTAGTTGCAGCCCACCGTCGCCGGTCGCGGTATTCACCCGCTGAATCTCCAACGCCGCCAGACATGCCCGAAAAGCGTGGTCCTCCAACGCCACCGGCGCACCGAACACCGCCATCACGGCATCTCCGATGAACTTCTCCACCCGCCCGCCATACCGCCGCACCACCTCCGCGCACCGGTTGAACAGCTCGGTCATGATCTCGCGCAACCGCTCCGGGCCCACCGCAGCGGCGATGTCCATCGAATGGACCACGTCGGCGAACAGCACCGTGACTTGCTTGTATTCGGCGGGCGGTGGCGCCGCGACCGGAGCGCCACATTCGAAACAGAACTTGGCGTTCAGCGGCAACTCGGTGGCACACGAAGCGCAGGCGGTCATGTCATCGCCGCCGCACCAGCGCCGACGCGCGCAGCCCCAAGCAGTGCCTGCCGCACGTCCGGCACATGATTGTCGCGCTCATCGCTAGGCCGCCGATCCGGAATTTCATCCGACCGGAAAAGAATAAACTCATCCACCCTGACCAGCTACGTATTGCAAAATCGCGAGAACACTTTCCAATCGAGGGGTCTCATGGACACGGTCCTGGTTACCGGCGCATTCGGGCTGGTCGGTTCGGCGGTGGTGCGCCAGTTGGCCGCCGAGGGCCGTGCCGTGGTCGCGACCGACCTCAACACCCCGGCCAACCGCAAGGCGGTCGCCGCCCTGCCGGCGTCGGTGCAGGTGCGCTACGCCGATCTGACCGATCCTGCCGCGGTCGACGCCCTGGTCGGCGCTGTCCGACCCGCCGCGATCATCCACCTGGCCGCGGTGATCCCGCCGTTCATCTACATGCGCCGTGAGCTGGCGCGACGGGTCAACGTCGAGGCCACCGGGCACCTGTTGGCGGCCGCCGCCGCGCAGCCCGAACCTCCGTCGAGCCTCGCTAAACCGCCGGGTTCATACGGCGGTTCCAGCTTCGGCTCTCCTCCGTCGAGCCTCGCTAAACCGCCGCGATTCGTGCAGGCTTCCAGCATCGCGGTGTACGGGTCACGCAACCCCCACACCGTCTCAGGCGTGCTGACCGCAGACACCCCGACCCATCCCGCCGACGTCTACGGCGACCACAAAGTGCAGGCCGAACAACTGGTCCGCGCCTCGCCGTTGGACTGGGTCATCCTGCGGTTGGGCGGGGTGCTGACCGTCGACCCGGGCTCCTACATGAAGCTCGACAACCTGTACTTCGAGCAGCTGCTCCCCACCGACGGCAGGCTACAGACCGTCGACGTCCGCGATGTCGCATCCGCGTTCGTCGCAGCCACCACCGCGCCCGTCGTCGGGGAAACCCTGCTGATCGGTGGCGACGACTCGCACCGCCAGATCCAGGGCGACGTCGCGTCGGCGATAGCCGGCGCGCTGGGGCTGGTCAACGGCCTGCCCGCCGGACTTCCGGGCAACCCCGACCGCGACGAGGACTGGTTCAACACCGACTGGATGGACTCCAGCCGCGCCCAGGAGGCGCTGGGCTTCCAGCACCACTCCTGGCCGGACATGCTGGCCGAGACGGCCGCCCGAGCCGGCGCACAGCGCTACCTGCTGCGGGCGGTCGCTCCACTGGCCCGCGCCGTGCTGCGCACCCGCTCCCCCTACCACCGCACGGGCCAGCGGTTCGCCGACCCGTGGCGGGCCATCGCCGACAAATGGAGTGACCCACGCCCATGAACCAAGAATTCACTCCCACCCAACGACGGGCGCTGGCGGTCTTCACCGTGATCGCGCTGATGTTCGGCGCCTATTTCCTGCGCATCTACTTCGTGCTGATCGTGGTGGCCGCGGTCGGCGCCTACCTGTTCACCCCGTTGTTCCGGCTGCTCGGCCGGCGGGTGTCCACCGGGTTGGCGGCCACCGGGACACTGCTGGCGGCACTGGTCGCTGTCATCGTGCCGGTCGGGTTAACAGTTTTTCTGGCCGTTGTGCAGATCTCCCGCACCGTCGGCGAGGTCGCCGAATGGGTGCAGGCCACCGACCCCAACGCCCTGGGCGACAAAGTGCTGAAATTCATCAACGGCGCACTGGCCAAGGTGCCGTTCGTGCACGTCGAGCTGACCATGGAATCGCTGCGCGGCGCGATGGTCAACGTCGCGCAGAAGGGCGGCGATCTGCTGCTGCACGTGTTGCAGGGCGCCGTCGGCGGCGTGGTCGGCGCGGTCACCTCGGCGATCATCTTCTTGTACGTATTCCTCGCGCTGCTGACCCACCGCGAGGAACTGCAGACCCTGATTCGCCGGCTCAACCCGCTGGGCGCCGAGGTGACCGATCTGTACCTGGCCAAGATGGGCTCGATGGTGCGCGGCACCGTCGGCGGCCAGTTCGTCATCGCGTTCTGCCAGGGGGTCGCCGGCGCCGCCTCGATCTACATCGCCGGATTCCACCAGGCGTTCTTCATCTTCGCGATCCTGCTGACTGCGCTGTCGATCATCCCACTGGGCGGGGGCATCGTGACCATGCCGTTCGGCATCGGCATGGCGTTGTTCGGCAACGTCGCCGGTGGGCTTTTCGTGTTTTTCTTCCACCTGATCGTGGTGACCAACATCGACAATTTCCTGCGCCCGGTGCTGGTGCCGCGCGACGCCCGGCTCAATTCCGCCCTGATGCTGCTGGCCGTCTTCGCCGGGATCGCCATGTTCGGCTTCTGGGGCATCGTGATCGGCCCGGTGGTGATGATCATCATCGTCACCACCATCGACGTCTACCTGGCGGTATACCACGGTGTGGAATTGCAGACCCACGACGAGGAACCGAAGCAGCGACGAAAATGGTTGCGACGCCGAACAGCTCAGGCCAGCAGCGAGGAGAGTTCCGTGCGGGACACCGAAACTTCCTGCGGGCCATCGACTTGTGAGAGCCACTGACCCCGGAAGTTGCAGGCGTCGACGAGGTATACGGCGCCGCCGGTGTTGACGGTCACGCCGGAGGGATGATCGAGGTCGGTGAACGGCAAGCTGGCCCTGGGCGGTTGTCGGGACATCGACATCGCGGGGAGAACATCCAGCGGCCGACGCCGCCATGGCGATCACCGCATCTTCGGGCCAAATATGGGGTGAACACCTCATGCGTTTCGACGGGTCCGTCGCGCACATTGAGAAGCGTGCGCGGGGCCAGATACCGCGGGTATCGGAATGGGCCGAAAGGAATAGAGAATTGAATTCCTACTTGCTCACGCCCCGGGGCACGTGGGGACCTCCCGGGCCAGGCCCAATCCCGCGCGCAACGACCTATGCCCCTGTTACACCTGGCGCCAGGGAAAAGCTGGTATTACGCGGACGCACCTGGTATGCAAGTCATCGAGGGCATTGCTCCTGCGCGACCTATTCCGCCTTTGTGGATCCCCTAGTCGCGAATGGGAGGAAAAGAATTGAACAGCAGCTATTCGCTGAAACGGGCCATTGCCGGGGCCCTGCTGTGGAGTGTCGGAGCCGCTTCGGCACTAGTCGCGGGCATCGCCCACGCCGAGCCCGGAGCAAGCGACAGTGATTGGGGCCCACCACATCATTGGTGCCCCGGAGAGCAGCCGGTGCCGAAGACCGGCAATCACATCACCGACCCACTGAACTGGGATTGGAATGTGTGTCACACGTATTACTTCGTGTGGCCGGGGATGGGCAACGTTTCCAGCCTGATCTGGGACGGAGAGAATCCACCGCCCAGGCCCCCACCCGCGCCGGCCCTCAACTTCTGCCCGATCCCGCCATGGTGCCCCTGAGTTAGCTCCCGCCAAGAAGATCCCGAGACACATATGCGGCGGCGGCCTCGCCGTCACTGAGCCCGGCCACCAGTTCGAACACGGTGGCGCAACACCGCGAGCCGTTGCCGACCGCGACCGGTGTCAGCTGCGGATCACCCCGGGTCATTTTGACGCCCGCCACGACGATGTGATGACACGATCTTCCTCGTGGGCGACAGCACGGTGCCGCATCTACCGGTGCCGCTGACAAGTTTCATCGGGCGCCAGGGGCAGATCGATGAGCTGCGCTCACTGCTGGCCGTGAGTCGGCTGCTGACGCTGAGCGGCGCGGGTGGTTCGGGAAAGACTCGTTTGGCGATTGAAGTCACCCGTCAGATCGCGCCCCTCTTCACGGCGGGAGCCTGCTACGTCGACTGCGCTCCGCTCGCACACCCGGATCTGGTAGCAGTCGCCTTTGCCCAGGCACTGGGCCTACCGGACCAACCTGGCCGCTCAGCTGCGGACAGCCTGCTGAATTTCATCGGCGACCGGCAGTTGCTCCTGGTTTGCGACAACTGCGAGCACCTGCTGCACCCCATCGCTTCCTTGATCGATGTGCTGTTGACCGGCTGCCGGAATGTGACGGTGATGACCACCAGCAGGGAGCCACTGGGGCTCGCCGGAGAGACCACCTGGCGTGTGCCGTCGCTGTCGTTGGATGACGAAGCGTTGACGTTGTTCACCGACCGAGCTCGCCTGGTGCTCCCGACGTTCACCCTGACCGACGCGAACCGGGCCACGATCGCTGAGATCTGCCGCCGCCTCGACGGCATGCCGTTAGCCCTCGAACTGGCTGCCGCCCGCCTACGGGCCATGTCGCCCACCGAGATTCTTGAGGGGTTGCAGCATCGCTTCGCGCTGCTGACCGGTGGCGCGCGCACGGCTGTTCCGCGTCAGCAGACGTTACGGGCATCGGTGGACTGGTCACACGCTGCTCACCCCGGATGAGCGCGTCCTGTTCCGGCGTCTTGCGGTGTTTGTCGGGGGATTCGATCTGTCCGCTGCTGCCGCGACCGCCTCCGGCGACGGCCTGGGCGCTGACCAGGTCCTCGAACTCCTCACCCAGCTGATCGACAAGTCCCTGGTGATGGTCGTCGACAACCAGGACCGGACCCGGTACCTGCTATTGGAGACGGTGCGTGAGTACGCCTTTGAACGGCTCGAGGAGGCCGGCGAATGCGACGTCGCGCAGTGCCGGCACCGGGACTTCTACGCAGCGACGGCATCCGCCATCGACGCACTCACCGGTACCAGCCTGCAGTGCGGGCTGCAGCAGGCCATCCTGGAACTCGACAACTTCCGCGCTGCGTTCGCCTGGAGCCGCCACTGCGCCGACGACGACACGGCGCTGACAATAGCGTCGTCGCTGCTACCGCTTTGGCTGGCCTCGGGCCGCATTCTGGAGGGGCTGGCCTGGTTTGACGCTGTCCTCACCAACGATCACTCGACAGACCTGGCGCCCGCTACGCGGGCGGCCGCACTGGCCGATCGAGCACTGCTGGTCGGCTGGGTGGCTAGTGCGCACGAGCCCGAACCAGCGGAGCTCGCTGTGGCCCAGTCCCGAACACAGGACAACCCGGCGCTGCTCGCGCGGGCCCTGACCACCCGCGGCATCATTGCTGCCCTGCACGGCGAGCCAGGCGAGCAGTATTTCGCCGAGGCCGCCGAGCTGGCCCGGTCGGTGGACGACCGCTGGCGGCTCTGCCAAATCTTGGGCTGGCGAGCGAATATGGCCTTTCTGGAAGGTGATCCGGTCAGGGTGCGCGCTGCAGCCTCCGAAGGTGTCCAGATTGCCGACAAGATCGGTGATCGGTTCACCTCCCGCCAGTGCCGCACGTGGTCGTCCTGGGCGCAGCTGGTCGCTGGAGATGCGGTCGGCGCGGCAGCGCACTTCGGGGCGATAGCCGACGAAGCCCGCACCGACCGGGACGTGCTCTGGGAAGTGGTGAGCGGGCACTACCGTGCGCAATCCTTCAGCTATCAAGGAGATCCGCGCTCAGCCATGGCCGAGATCGCCCCGACGGTGTCGGCGGCCGAAGAACTTGGGCAGCTATGGATGGGCAACTCGCGCGGCGTACGTGCCATCATGGCGTTGGCCGACGGCCGTATCGACGAAGCCGATCACTGCATCCGAGTGGCCTGGGAATCGCTGTCTGGGGTTCCGCTGCACCAACGGATGTACACCTATGTGCTCGCCGAAGTCGCGCTGGCGCGCGGTGATCTGATCGGGGCGCGTCGCGTGGCCGACGAAGCGGTGTCGTCGACCACCGGGTGGCATCGCATCCTGTCACTGACCACCCGGGCGCGGGTGAAGCTGGCCGAACGCGAGCCGGAGCTCTGCGAACGCGACGCTTACGCTGCTCTCGCCCTCGCCGTGGACCTCGACGCGGGTCTGTCGCTTCCGGACCTGCTCGAATGCCTGGCCGCAACGGCCTGCGTCAACGGAATTCCGCGCCGTTCCGCCCGGCTGCTGGGCGCAGCCGACGGTATGCGCCGACGAATGCACACGGCCCGGTTCACGGTTCACGACGCCGCCAATCGAGCGACAATGCGGACGGTCCGCAATGCTTTGGGCAACAAGGACTTCGACGCCGCATTAGCCGAAGGCGCGACGCTGACCGGTTTCGAAGCGATCGAGTATGCGCAGCGCGGCAAAGGGCAACGCCGGCGGCCCTCCATGGGCTGGGGCTCGCTGACACCGACCGAGCGCGAGGTCGTCCGGCTGGTGTGCGCTGGTCTGGCCAACAAGGAGATCGCCACCCGCCTGTTGGTCTCACCGCGCACCGTGCAGACCCATCTCACCCACGTCTACACCAAGCTCAACCTGACCTCACGGGTACAACTGGTTCAGGAAGCCGGACGCCACGACGACTGAACGCGATCCGACGAATCATGCCGGGACGCAGCAGCCGGCTCGGCTGGTCGACGAGCCACGCAACTTTGATGAACTGCTCGAACACCTCGATGTCATGCTCGGCGGTCGCCAGCACTCGCTCCAGATAGCCATTGAGCACGCGCGTCACAAACGGCGGTGTTCCGGCGATTTCGGGCAGTCTCAAATCACCACCGGCGGCCATCTGCCACGCCTGCCGGATCGGCTTGGCCGCCGCCCGAAAGAACCTCCGCGACAGGTCATCTGTGCCCTGGGCCAGGCAGTCGCGCAGCACGAGTGCTTCCACCGCCGCCACCGTCATGCCCTGCGCATAGATCGGGTTGAAACTGCACACGGCGTCACCGACGACCACCAGTCCCGCCGGTGGGTGAGCCAGCTTGTCATAGCGACGCCACCGGCTGGAAGGAAACCGGTGTTGGGCGACCGGGCTCGCCGGCTCAGCGGAACGCACCGCTGCCAGAATGTGCGGCGGTGTCACGGCGGCCACGAAGTCGCACATGCCCGCCAGGTCGAGTGGTGGATGACGCCCCGCCATGCCGAAGACCGTGAAGAAGACGGTGTCGTTCTCACACTTGGCGAGGGCAACTCCGGTCGGGCGCCCCGGCACCGGCGACACGATCAGACCGTATTCGCGCAAGCCCTCGTCGGGTAGCCGCAGGAGCTGGCTGGCGTACATCAGGTCCACCCGGACCTCGTCTTCGGTGGGCGCGGCGAATCCGGCCCGTTCCAACAGCGCGGGAGTCCGCGAGCCGCGCCCCGTCGCATCTACCACCAGGTCGGCTGCCAACTCGGCGGTGACGTTGTCGGTGCGGTCGACGACGCGTACGCCGCTCACCCGGCCGGTTTCGGTGAGACAAAGCTCCACTGCCTCACGGCCACCGAGGACGCTGACATTGGGCAGGGCCATGACCCGACCGCGGACGTGTCGTTCGAGGAAAGGGCGCGTCATGTTGTAGGCCCGGAATGCCGGGGCGGCACCGGAATGGACGGCCACATGCCCGTTCATGCAGAAGTGCAGCCGGGAAAGGTCCTTGCCGTCATTGAGGACCGCGCCCCGCTCAACGAGTTGATCCAAGAAGCCGGGAAACAGCTCTTCCAGCGCCATTGCGCCGCGCATCAACAGGCCATGGGTGTGCCTGCCCTGCGGCACTCCGCGGCGGACCGCCACCGACTCCGCCACGGTGTCTCGCTCGATCACCGTCACCGCCGTGTAGAAGTCGGCCAGGGTGCGCGCGGCGAGGAGACCGGCCATGCTTCCGCCCAACACGATCGCGTGATTGCCCATCACCGTCCACCTCCTGTTTCAGCTCAGGATGTGGCACCGGCGGGCTCGCACCATCGGTCAAAGCGCGTAGCCGAAATCTGTGGGGTCGTAGTCCCTACCGAGTCGTCCCCTATCGGGTCGCCGGCAGCGGCGCCTGCGACTGCACGGCCGCCGCCAGAGTCCGGAACAACTCGGGACCGCCCGAACTGCTGATCGCGAGCTGGGCTGCCCCGGATTTTCCGGCCAGGCGGGTGGTCCACACCGAATCGCCGTCGCCTTGGTAGACCACCCACCGGGTGCCGTCGACGTCCTCGGTCCCGGTCGGGTGCAGGCCAGGCTGGATCGACGCGACCAGCGGGACCTCGTCGGCGTTGCTCTGCGTCAGGCTCACGTACATCCCGGTCGGGCTGACGTAGCCCACCCGAGAGGTGACCGCGCGCAACCGCTGGCCCGCGGAGTCGGCGCGGCCGTCGGTGATGCTGCCGCGGGTGCCGGAGTTGGGTTGCCAGCCGTCGGGCAGCTGCGGCAGCCGGACCGGGAACCCGAGAGTCTGCGCATCGGCGTTCAGCGCCGCGACGGCGTCATAGGGCGGCACCGGCCCGGCGGTGATGCCCCCCGGCCGAAATGCGCAGGTTCCGGCCAGTCCGGCCAGCGCAACGCACGCCAGGGCCAGGGGCACAAGCGACCAGAACATGTCGCGCCAGTCCTGCAATATGCGTGGTTTCGCGGGCTTGGGCGCCGGCTGGGGCTCTGTGGTCACGGAAGCCAGTATCCCAGCTCAACGGTGCCGATCTGGTTCTGGGAGAATCATCAGCCGTGACTGGCATGACGGGACCAACTCGACGCGAAGCCCCAGACCGCAACCTGGCCTTGGAGCTGGTGCGGGTGACCGAGGCCGGTGCCATGGCATCCGGCCGCTGGGTGGGCCGCGGCGACAAGGAAGGCGGCGACGGCGCGGCCGTCGACGCGATGCGCGAACTGGTGAACTCGGTGTCCATGCGCGGCGTGGTGGTGATCGGCGAGGGCGAGAAGGACCACGCGCCGATGCTCTACAACGGCGAAGAAGTGGGCAACGGTGACGGCCCCGACTGCGACTTCGCCGTCGACCCGGTCGACGGCACCACCCTGATGAGCAAGGGCATGCCCAACGCGATCTCGGTGCTGGCGGTGGCCGAGCGCGGCGCGATGTTCGACCCGTCGGCGGTGTTCTACATGAACAAGATCGCCGTCGGCCCGGAGGCCGCCGACGTGCTGGACATCACCAAGCCGATCGCGGACAACATCGCCGCGGTCGCCAAGGTCAAGGGCCTGTCACCCCGGGATATGACGGTGTGCATCCTGGACCGGCCCCGGCACCGCCAGCTGATTCACGACGTGCGCGCCACCGGTGCGCGCATCCGGCTGATCACCGACGGTGACGTGGCCGGCGCCATTTCGGCGTGCCGCCCCGACTCGGGCACCGACATGCTCGCCGGGATCGGCGGAACCCCCGAGGGCATCATCGCCGCGGCCGCGATCCGCTGTATGGGCGGGGCGATCCAGGCCCAGCTGGCGCCCACCGACGAGGCAGAGCGGCAGAAAGCCCTCGACGCCGGCTACGACCTGGACGCGGTGCTGAGCACCGAGGACCTGGTCTCCGGTGAGAACGTGTTCTTCTGCGCCACCGGGGTCACCGACGGCGACCTGCTCAAGGGCGTGCGCTACTACCCCGGCGGCTGCACCACCCAGTCGATCGTGATGCGTTCCAAGTCCGGCACCGTCCGGATGATCGAGGCCTACCACCGGCTGTCGAAGCTCAACGAGTACTCGGCCGTCGACTTCACCGGCGACTCCCGCGCCGCCTATCCCCTGCCCTGACCGTCAAGCGAGGACCCAAAGCTATGAGCGAGATCGAATACCGCATCGAACACGACACCATGGGCGAGGTCCGGGTGCCGGTGACCGCGCTGTGGCGCGCGCAGACCCAGCGCGCGGTGGAGAACTTCCCGATCTCCGGGCGCGGCCTGGAGCGCACCCAGATCCGGGCGCTCGGGCTGCTCAAGAGCGCGTGCGCGCAGGTGAACGCCGACCTTGGCCTGCTGGCCCCGGAGAAGGCCGCCGCCATCAAGGCCGCCGCCGCCGAGATCGCCGACGGCAAGCACGACGACCAGTTCCCCATCGACGTGTTCCAGACCGGCTCGGGCACCAGCTCGAACATGAACACCAACGAGGTGATCGCATCGATCGCCGCTGCCAACGGCGTCACGGTGCACCCCAACGACGACGTGAACATGTCGCAGTCGTCCAACGACACCTTCCCGACCGCCACCCACATCGCGGCCACCGAAGCCGCGGTACGCCACCTGATTCCGGCCCTGCAGGTGCTACACGACGCACTGGCCGCCAAGGCCGTCGAGTGGCGCACCGTGGTCAAGTCGGGCCGCACCCACCTGATGGACGCCGTCCCGGTGACCCTGGGCCAGGAGTTCTCCGGTTACGCCCGCCAGATCGCCGCAGGGATCGAGCGGGTGCAGTCGACGCTGCCCCGGCTGGGTGAGCTGGCCATCGGCGGCACCGCCGTCGGCACCGGGTTGAACGCCCCGGAGGGTTTCGGCGCCAAGGTGGTCGAGGTGCTGGTCGCCGAGACCGGGATCACCGAGCTGCGTACCGCGGCGAACTCGTTCGAGGCCCAGGCGGCGCGCGACGGCCTGGTCGAGGCTTCCGGGGCGCTGCGCACCATCGCGGTGTCGCTGACCAAGATCGCCAACGACATCCGCTGGATGGGTTCGGGGCCGCTGACCGGCCTGGCCGAAATTCAGCTGCCGGACCTGCAGCCCGGTAGCTCGATCATGCCGGGCAAGGTGAATCCCGTTCTGCCCGAAGCGGTTACCCAGGTGGCGGCGCAGGTGATCGGCAACGACGCGGCGATCGCCTGGGGCGGCGGTAACGGCGCCTTCGAGCTGAACGTCTACATCCCGATGATGGCCCGCAACATGCTGGAGTCGTTCAAGCTGCTGACCAACGTCTCGAAGCTGTTCGCCGAGCGCTGCATCGTCGGACTGGTCGCCAATGAGGAGCACCTGCGGGAGCTGGCCGAGTCCAGCCCGTCGATCGTGACGCCGCTGAACTCCGCTATCGGCTACGAGGAGGCCGCCGCGGTGGCCAAGCAGGCCCTCAAGGAGCGCAAGACCATCCGTCAGACGGTGATCGACCGCGGCCTGATCGGCGAGAAGCTGTCGGAGGCCGAGCTGGACAAGCGCCTCGACGTGCTGGCGATGGCCAAGGTGAAGGACTAGTCCGCCAGGCCGCGGATGAACGCTGACCCCGCCGGGGCTGAGCTGGGCCGGGCGACGCTGGCGAAAGTCTCTCGTCGGCTCATCCCTTTCCTGGCGCTGTTGTTCGTCGTCAACTACCTGGACCGGGTCAATATCGGCTTCGCCGCGCCCAACGGGATGAACGCCGAGCTCGGCCTGACCGCCACCACCTTCGGGTTCGCGTCGGGGATCTTCTTCTTCGGCTACCTGTTGCTGGAGATACCCAGCAATATCGCGCTGCACAGGTTCGGCGGCCGACGCTGGCTGGCCCGGATCATGCTGACCTGGGGAATCGTCAGCACCGCAATCGCTTTCGTGCCCAACGCAGCGACGCTCGTCGCGCTGCGGTTCCTGCTGGGCGTGGCCGAGGCCGGCTTCTTCCCGGGCATCATCCTCTACCTCACGTTCTGGTTCCCGGAGAAGCAGCGATCCCGGGCGATCTCGCTGTTCATGGTGTCGGTGCCGGTGTCCACAGCCATCGGCGCCACCCTGTCCGCACTCGTCATCGACTGGGGCCATGGCGTTTTCGGACTGGCCGGGTGGCGGTTCATGTTCCTCGTCGAGGGGTTGCCGGCCATTGCGTTGGCGTTCGCCTGCTGGCTCTACCTGACCGATCGCCCGGCGGCGGCCGACTGGCTCAACGCCGACGAACGGCAGTGGCTGGAAACCACGTTGGCCGACGAACGTGCTGCCGCCGAGGCCGGTCAGCACTGGCCGCTGCGCAAAGCGCTCAGCCACCCCAGGATCCTGGCCCTGGCGTTCGTATACTTCGGGATCGTCTACGGGCTGTACGCCGTTGGGTTCTTCCTGCCGACCATCGTCTCGGGATTTCAGCAGCAGTACGGCAGCCACCTGAGCATCATCGGACGCGGCCTGGTGACCGCCATCCCCTACGCGATCGCGGCGATCGTGATGGTGCCCTGGGCCCGCCACGCCGACCGGACGGGCGAGCGCGTCTGGCATGTGGCGATCCCCGCGATCGTCGGCGGGGTGTGCATCCCGGCGGCGCTGTATATGGCCAACCCGTACCTGGCGATGGTCGCGATCACGTTGACGACGTGTTCGATCATGTGCGCCATGCCGGTGTTCTGGGCGCTGCCCTCGACGTTCCTCACCGGAACCGCGGCGGCCGGCGGCATCGCCTTGATCAACTCGCTGGGCAACATCAGCGGCTTCGGTGGTCCCTACGTCACGGGTTGGCTGACGGATCTGACCGGCGACGGCAAGGCCGCACTATGGGTGGTGGGAGCATTCTCGCTGGCTTCGGCCGCCGTCGTGATCGTTCTCGGCTCGGCCCCGTCTACCAGACCAGCGGCGCCAGATACTTCTTCGCGTAGGCGCTGACCGCCTCGTCGTCACTCGGGTCGAGCACCGGCGTCGACACCTGGGCGATCGATGCGGCCAAGCGCACATGCAGTTCGGCGGCGGCCACCAAGTCGGCGTCGGGCATGGTGGCTCCGGCGGCTCGTAGCGCCTTGGCCATCGCGCTCGACGCGCTTTCCAGGAATGCCTCGGCCTCCTGGTACATCCCGGCCATCATCGGCACACCGGCGTCAAGCCGGAGCAGCTTTCGCACCACCGGATCGGTGGTGAGCAGCCGCAACCCAGCACGAAACGCCGCCACCGCCGCGTTCTTCGGCCCGGAGTCCACCGCGACGGTGCGCAGCTGAACCATCGCATTGTCGAAGGCCCGGCGACCGAGCTCGGTGATCAGGGCGTCCCGCGTCGGGAAGCGCCGGTACAAGGTACTGCGGCTGACCCCCGCCTGGCGGGCGATGACATCAAGGCTGGCGCGGCCCACCCCGACCAGGCCGACTTCTTCGGCGGCCGCTTTGAGGATGGCCGCCTCTTGCTCGGCTGGGCTCGCGGTACTGCGTCGCGATGTCATCGGCACAGTGTGTCATCCCATCGGGCAGCCGCCGGGCGGCGCAAAGGAATCCAGCGCGACTGAGCGGTGCATCTTCACCAGCTTCTCGTACTGCAGCCGGTTGTAGGCCAGCGGCACCAGCACCACGCGATCGGGCAAAACCCGCCACGCCATCTGCAGCAGCTGGGTGTAGACGTTGAATTCGACGTCGTGGTGTGGCTGCCACCGGAAGCCGGTCAGCTCCCGTACGCCGGGATGCATGATCCCGAACGAACAGATCTTGACCACCCGGCCGGCCCCCGCGCTGACCACAGACCACAGCGGAGCAGCCGCGGTACGAACCGGTGCCGGCAGCGCTGACGGCAGCGGCAACTTGCCCAGGCCGGCAGTGACCCGATCCAAGAACGGGTTGGCCGCCAAGTCGGTCTGCACCATCTGGTCGTAGTATTCGGCGGCCTCGGCGTAGGTTGCAGGGAACTTGCCGGCCTTGCCGGGCAACTCGAGCGCACGGAACGCCTCAACCAGTTGCTGGTAGGCCGCCTCTCGCTCGGCGTCATTCCATTTGATACCGGTGACCGGAGCGAACGAATTGAGGGTCACGAACATGCCGCTGACGGCAATCCAGTTCCACAGGCGCGGGTTCAGCGCGCTGTAGCGGACATCGGCGAAGTCCCCCTTGCCGCGGCCGTGAACGTCGCGGTGCATCCGCTTGAGTCGCTCACCCTCGGCGGCACGATCCTCGGCGTCGCCCCAGATGGCAAGCAGCGCAGAGAATCCGCTGCGGATGGCGCGGTCGGTGAAGTTGCGTTCGAAGCGTCCGGTCTTGTCCACTGCGGCGGCCACCGGCACCAACGCCACCTCATCGAACGCCGCGGCGCCGAACAGGCCCGACAACACGCTGCCGGAGTGCCTGCGGAACTGGGCCATCACCTCAGGCCGAATCCGAGTGGCGGGATCGATGCTGGTGATTGGACGGGTCGCTGCCGTCATCTGTGGCCTCCTCGGCTCGCTTGACACAAAGAATAGTTTTTTGTGTCAAGGTGTCAAGGGTCGAGAGCCGAGGATCCCCGGACCCAAGCCGCGAGATCGCAACCATGCAGGAAAAGTTCGAGTAGCCACCTGCGTGAGCGCAATCTCGCGAACAAGCACCTAGCAGCGTCACGCCCCGTTGTTGGGTCCCCCCGAATTCGCCCCGGCAATGTCGGTGATCGGGAAATTCGGCATCGGCGGCGGCGACGGCGTCGCCGGCAGACCAGGGATGTCCGCGGGCGGGATGTCCTTCAGCTCGTTGACCGGCGGGCCGTTCTCCCGGCTCCCGTACACGCTGCCCGGCGCGCGCGGGCCGAGCAGCTGGCTGACCGTAACCACGTGGTAGCCATTGGCTTTGAGCACTGGCAGGAACTGGTAGACCAGATCCACCGTGGACGAGTACGTGTCGTGGAACAACACCACCGACCCCGGCTTGATCTGGGTCATCAGCATGTAGCGGGTGGCATTGGTGTCGGCGTCGTTGATCCAGTCGAACGGGATGACATCCCACAGGATCGCGGCCTGTCCGGCCTCGGCGGCCCGAGCGTTGACCGCCGCGTCGGTGAGCCCGCCGGGTGGGCGCCACAGTGTCGGCGTGACGCCGGTGGCGGAGCGGATCGCGTCGGTGGCCTTGGCGAACTGCGCGGGCACGTCCGCGGCCGGGATCGTGGTCATGTTCGGGTGTTCCCAGGTATGACTGCCGATCTCCATGCCAGCGTCGGCGATCCGCTTGGCGCCTGCCGGGTCGGCCGCCACCTTGTTGCCGATCAGGAAGAACGTGGAGCGCGCACCGGCGTCGTTCAAGATCCCCAACAGCCGGTCGGTGTAGGGCGAGGGACCGTCGTCGAATGTCAGCGCCACACACTTGTCCACGGCGCAGTCCACCGGTTCGGCCGACGCCTCGTGGACATGGCTGGTGCAGGCGCCGAGCACCGCAACGGCCATCGCAACAACACCGACATGCCAGGGTTTTGCCACCCCGGCAGCCTACCGGGGGCTCAGCTCAAGTCGGGTCCGCTGATCTCCTCGAGCATCTCGGTGACCAGTGCGGCAATCGGCGAGCGTTCGCTGCGCAGCAGGGTGATGTGCGCGAACAACGGGTGACCTTTGAGCTTCTCGATCACCGCGGCGATGCCGTCGTGCCGGCCGACCCGCAGGTTGTCCCGCTGCGCGACGTCGTGGGTGAGCACCACCCGCGAGCCGGTGCCCAGCCGCGACAGCACGGTCAGCAGCACGTTGCGCTCCAGCGATTGCGCTTCGTCGACGATTACGAACGAGTCGTGCAGCGAGCGGCCCCGAATATGCGTCAGTGGCAGCACTTCGAGCATGCCGCGCGACAGCACCTCCTCGAGCACCGCCGGGCTGGCCAGGCCCTCAAGGGTGTCGAACACCGCCTGAGCCCACGGCCCCATCTTCTCGTTCTCACTACCCGGCAGGTAGCCCAGTTCCTGTCCGCCGACGGCGTAGAGCGGGCGGAACACCACCACCTTGCGCTGGGTGCGCCGCTCCAAGACGGCTTCCAAGCCGGCGCACAGCGCCAGCGCGGACTTGCCGGTACCGGCCTTGCCGCCCAGCGAGACGATGCCCACCGATTCGTCGAGCAGCAGATCCAGCGCCACCCGCTGCTCGGCGGACCGACCGCGCAGGCCGAACGCCTCCCGGTCGCCGCGGACCAGCTGCACCCGCTTAGCCGCGTTCACCCGGCCCAATGCGTGCGAGCTGCCGGCGAGAAGACGGATTCCAGTGTGGCACGGCAGATCCCGGGCGACGGCCAGGTCGATCTCGCCCTCGTCGAACAGCGCGTCGACGTCCTCGACAGACGCCTCGACCTCGTCCATTCCTGTCCAGCCGGAGACGATGACGTCCTGGGCGTGGTACTCGTCGGCGGCCAGCCCCAGGGCGGCGGCCTTGACCCGCAGCGGAATATCCTTGCTCACCAACGTGACCCGGCGCCCTTCGGCAGCCAGGTTGGCCGCACAGGTCAAGATCCGAGAGTCGTTGCTGTCGGTGCGGAACCCGGTCGGCAACACCGCGGGGTCGCTGTGGTTGAGCTCGACGTGCAACGTACCGCCCTGCGTCCCAACGGGAATGGGCTGGTCAAGCCGTCCGTGCTCTAGTCGCATATCGTCGAAGATGCGCAGCGCCTGGCGGGCGAACCAGCCGAGCTCGTGATGGTGGCGTTTAGCCTCCAACTCGCTGATAACCACCAGTGGGACGACAACCTCGTGTTCGGCGAACCGGGTGCAAGCCCACGGGTCCGACAGCAGCACGGAGGTGTCGAGCACGTACGTCCGGATTTCAGGCACTAAGCGCTCCAGCGGTGAGGGCACGCGCGACCCCGCGCGAACATTTCGACGGGGGGCACGGCACAGGACCGGGGCCGGTCCTGTCGTAATCACGACCGGTGGTGCCGATGAGACAGCGAAGCGTGTGGCTAGCCATCGATTGCGACGGTACCCCCGTCGCCGCGTGCGCGCTGCGCAGGCGCGCCGGAGTTTTCAGCCGATGACGAACGGCTTCAGATCGGGGTTGGCAGCCAAGCCCCAAGCGCTGATTCGGTCGGAGATCACCCGGCGCAACTGGTCGGGCCCGAAGATGCCCGCTTCGGCGATTCCGGCCTGCCGGTCGGCGTAGCCATCGATGTCGGCGCCGACGATCTTGAGCTCGGCGGCGCGGGCTGCGATCGCGGCCACCGTCTCGTCATGCACGTAGTCCAGGCAGTGCGCGACCAGGTTGGAGAAGAACTCCTCGTGGCGTTCCTCGTCGGCTGCGATCCGACCGATCAGCCCCTTGAGCACCGGCTCGTCGGTCTTGTCGGCCAGATTGCGGCAGAACTCGGCGCAGGCGCGCTCGTAGAAGGCCATGAACACCAGCGTCTCGACCTGGCTGTAATGGTTGGCGCGGTAGCCCTTCTGGACGTGCTCCATGCGAACACGCTCGTTCTCGTCGGGGTCGATCTCCCGGGTCACGATCAGGTACTCGCGCAACGCGATGGCGTGCAGGTGCTCTTCGGCGGTCCACCTGCCGATCCAGCGTCCCCACTTGTCCTCGAGGATGAAGTGCTCGACCAGCTCACGGTGGTAGCCGGCCAGGCTGTCCTTCTCGACGAGCAGGATCTCGCAGGCGTCGGTGATCGCCTTGGGCAAGCTGACCTGCGACGGGTCCCAGTCCGTGCCACCGAGGAAGGCGAAGTTCTGGCCCTGCTCGAACGGCACGAAGTCGTGCGCGAACCACGGGTCCACCGTGTCGATGTGCCGGACCAGGTTCGCGTCGACCACCGGCTCCAGCTCGCGGATCAGTGCATTAGCAACGGGACGTTCAGCCATGAAAGTAACTGTAACCCGAATTCACACTATCTTGTCAACCCGGGTGCGGCGTGTCCCGTCAGGCGAGCTTCCAGTCCTCCAGGCCGTCGTAGAGCGGGAAGTCCTGCGCCAGCTTGGCGACCCGGGCCCGCAGCGCCGGCACGTCAGCGGCCGAACCGGCCGCCAGCGCCGTGGCGATGACATCGGCGACCTCGGTGAACTCGGCGTCGCCGAAGCCACGGGCAGCCAGCGCGGGGGTGCCCACCCGAAGCCCGGAGGTGACCATCGGCGGTCGCGGGTCGTTCGGGACGGCGTTGCGGTTGACGGTGATGCCGACCTCGTGCAGCAGGTCCTCGGCCATCTGGCCGTCCAGCGGCGAGTCCCGCAGGTCGACCAGCACCAGGTGCACATCGGTGCCGCCACTGACCACCGACACCCCGGCCTTGGCCACGTCGGCGGCCAGCAGCCGCTCGGCGAGGATCTTCGCGCCCGACAGCACCCGCTGCTGACGCTCGGCGAACTCCGGCGTGCCGGCGATCTTCAGCGCGACGGCCTTGGCGGCGATCACGTGCATCAGCGGACCGCCCTGCTGGCCGGGGAAGACCGCCGAATTGATCTGCTTGGCGAATTCCTTCTGGCCGACGATCAGACCGGAGCGGGGGCCGCCGAGGGTCTTGTGCACGGTGGTGGAGACCACCTGGGCGTGCGGCACCGGCGACGGGTGCAGCCCGGCGGCCACCAGCCCGGCGAAGTGGGCCATGTCCACCCACAGCGTCGCGTCGACCTCGTCGGCGATCGAGCGGAACGCCGCAAAGTCAACGATGCGCGGGTAGGCCGACCAGCCGGCAATGATCACCTTCGGCTTGAACTCGAGTGCCTGCGACCGGACCACGTCCATGTCGATGCGGTGGGTGACGGGGTCGACGCCGTAGAAGGCGTTCTCATAAAGCTTGCCGGAGAAGTTCAGCCGCATCCCGTGGGTCAGGTGTCCCCCGTTGGCCAGGTCGAGGCCCAGCAGTCGGTCACCGGGCTCCATCAGCGCCTGCAGCACCGCGGCGTTGGCCTGCGCGCCCGAGTGCGGCTGGACGTTGGCGAAGTCGGCGCCGAACAACTCCTTGGCGCGGTCACGGGCGATGTTCTCCACCACGTCGACGTGCTCGCACCCGCCGTAGTAGCGCCGGCCCGGCAGGCCCTCGGCGTACTTGTTCGTCAACACGCTGCCCTGCGCCTGCAGCACCGCCCGCGGCACGAAGTTCTCCGAGGCGATCATCTCCAGCGTGTCGCGCTGACGCCCCAGTTCCTTGCCGAGCAGCTCGGCGATGTCGGGGTCGAGGTCGGCCAGCGGAGTCGACATGGTGGATGCGGGGCGGGTGTTCGGTGCGGCAGTCACGCCCTCCAGTCTGGCACGGTGACGTTCACTCGATCGCCGCAGGCCAGCGATCGCTCCCGTTGCGCCGAATGTGCGGATTTATCCGCAAATTACGAGGTCCGGTGTGTAAATCCGCACACTCACCCGGCCGGGCCGGTGCTGTGGGGGCGTTACTGGGCCCGCAACGCCGACGGGGTGAGCGGCTCGTCGAGCAGCCGACGGAACCGCTCGGTGAGGCTCACCCCGGGCGGCGCGGCGTCCAGCCAGCCGCGCAGCAGCCGGTAGCCCTCCACATACGTGGAGGTGTAGGCCCGCCACAGCGGCGAGGACAGGAACCGCAGCGTCTGGCGGGCCCGGTCGTCGGTGATCAGCAGCCAGCGGCGCAGGTAGTCGGCCACCTCGTCGGCGTCGCGGTGCTCGTCGTGCAGCATCAGCGCCGCGTCCTGCCGGACGTCGGCCAGCGCCGCGGCGGCCTCGGACACCGCTTCGGCCCGCTCACCGTCGAACTGCAGGCCCAGGTCGGCGTAGATCTCAGCGGCCCAGGCACCCCAGCCCGGCCCGACCGCGGCATACAGCGCCAAGTCGGCCAGGCCCTCGGCCATCAGGCACTGCGGAGTGTTGACCAGGAAGATGGTCTGCTCGGCCTGGCCGAGCTTGGCGACCAGCCCGGCCTCCTTGCGGCAGTGCTCGGTGTGATGACCCGGGTAGGACTCGTGGGCCACCAGCCGCGGCAGATTCGACATCAGCTGTTTGAGGTCGGCGTTGACCGCCACTGTGGAGCGGTAGTCGCCGCGGTAGTAGTTGAACCCCGACCACGGCTTGTCGGTGACCACCTCGTAGGTGATGGTTTCGGTTTCCGGCAGCGGGAAGTCCACCCGTACCCGGTCGCGCAGCGCCGAGGAGAACGCGTGGATGGCCGCTTCGAGCCGCTCCGGCGGAATCTCCTCGGCCCGCCGGTGCGCGGCCATCCGCTCGGCCAGCGGACCAGCGCCGCCCAGCGCTTCGTCGAGCCGGGCATGGGCTTGGCGATAGCGGTCGGGGTCACCCTTGACGATGACCGGCAGGTCAAAATAGTCACTGACCTCGTCGACGAAGCCGACCTGCTCCCCGGCGAACTTGCGCCCGGCGCACGCCAGCGCCCGCAGGTGCACCCGGAGGTACTCGGCGCGCGCCGGATCGAGGCCGCTGGGCAGCGCCGCGACCAGCTTCTCGGCCTGCCGGGCCAGGTCGGACGGGTTGGGCATCGGCTCGTTAGCGACCAGTCGCTGCAGCTCGGGGTCGCCGGTGAAGGCGTCGACATAACCCTGTTCGATGCGGTCGAAGCGCAGACCGAGCAACAGGTATTCACGGATCAAGGCGGCGGGCTCCATACCCGATCAGGCTAACCGTCGCGGCTACTGCAAGACTGTATGGTCATGCGGCGGCTTAGCGAGCCGAGTCCCTACGTGGAGTTCGACCGACGTCAATGGCGGACACTGCGTATGTCGACGCCGATGCCGCTTACCGAGGAAGAAGTCGTGGCGCTGCGCGGCCTCGGCGAGCAGGTCGACCTGTTGGAGGTCGAAGAGGTCTATCTGCCGCTCGCGCGTCTTCTGCACCTGCAGGTCGCCGCCCGCCAGCAGCTCTTCGCCGCGACAGCGGAGTTCCTCGGGGAAAACGATCAGAGCCCCGACCGGCCGGTGCCGTTCATCATCGGCGTGGCCGGCAGCGTGGCCGTCGGTAAGTCGACGACGGCCCGCGTGCTGCAGGCGCTGCTGGCCCGCTGGGATCACCACCCGCGAGTGGACCTGGTCACCACCGACGGCTTCCTCTATCCCAACGATGAGTTGGCGCGCCGGAACCTGATGCACCGCAAAGGGTTTCCGGAAAGCTACAACCGCCGGGCCCTGATGCGGTTTGTCACCTCGGTGAAGTCCGGCGCGGATTATGTGTGCGCGCCGGTGTACTCGCACCTGAGTTACGACATCGTTCCCAGCGCCAAGCAGGTCGTCCGCCACCCCGACATCTTGATCCTCGAAGGCCTTAACGTGCTGCAGACCGGGCCGACGCTGATGATCTCCGACCTGTTCGACTTCTCGCTGTACGTCGACGCCCGGGTGGAAGACATCGAGCACTGGTACATCTCGCGGTTCTTGGCGATGCGCTCCACCTCGTTCGCCAACCCCGACTCGCACTTCCACCACTACGCGGCACTGAACGACCAGCAGGCGGTGGCCGCCGCGCGCGACATCTGGCGATCGATCAACCGGCCCAACCTGATCGAGAACATCCTGCCCACCCGGCCGCGAGCGACCCTGGTACTGCGCAAGGACGCCGATCACTCCATCAACAGGCTGCGGCTGCGCAAGCTTTAGCCCTAGATCGCTAGGGCTGCGTAGCGGTTCCCGGCTGCGGCTGGCCTGGCGGCGGGGGCGCCGGCTCGGGCCCAGGCGGTGGCGGCGGCAGCTCGTCCGCGGGTGCGGGCGCCGGCAGCGGCTCGGGAGGCGGGGGGAAACCCGGCGGCGGCGGAAAGCCCGGGGGCGGCGGGAACAGCGGAGGTGCCGGCTCGGGCGCCGGCGGCGGAATCTCGCCCGCTGGGGGCGGCAGTTCACTTGCGGGCGGCGGCGGCACCGCGGGCGTCGGTGTCGGGTTGGCGGCGGCCGCCAACGTGTCCGGGCACATTTCGCGCTGCGCCCCGTCGATCATGACCTTGGTGACGCCGTCGGCAACCTTCGTGCCGAACCGGTCCTTGGCCGGGCGACCCTTCCGCAGGTTCTCGCAGATGATCTTGCCGAACTGCACCGCCCCGGACGGGGTGGTCAGCCCGGGACTGTTCTGGTATTTGAAGCCGTGCGACTCAAGGTAACTGAGGTAGGTCTTCTCGTCGGCCTGCGCCGGCGCGGCGGCGTAGATCAGGGTTCCGGGGATCAGCGTCATCGCCGCCAGCCGCCACTTCATGGGACAGAACTGTAGACGGTGACGGCCGCGGCGACACGTTGAGTGGGCTGCGTCTCAGCCCAGGCGGCGCAACCCCCGGTACTGCATCCGCGCGAAGAACGCCGTGTAGACGGCGCTCGCCAGCATGGCGACCACGCCGATTCCGGTCAGCGGCAGCAAGCCCGCCGCGACCACCGCAATCGCCGCAACGGTGCACGCCACATTGGCGGCAATCACACCGATGCCCGCGCGGCGCAGGTCCGGCAGCGCGGACAGGAAGTAGACGACGACTCCGTAAAGGATGCAGAAGGCGGCCACGGCGTATTCATGGGTCGCGGTGAGGCCCTCCAGGGCCGCCATGGGGCGGGCGGCGAACACGCCGGCCAGGCCGACGGTTCCAGTGACGGCGGCGTCGGCGCGGAGTGCGAAGCGCAACAGCGAGTCGGTCGAGTCGAACAGGACCGGGGTGGTGATGGCGGTCATGAGGAAACTCCCTTCGAGTGTGGTGGGAACACCCTCGACCTTGCGGCGCAACCGCTGCCACATCGACCCGCGACGCTGCCAAGCACTGCCAAGCGCAGGTCAGAGACCTGACGACACCGTCGTCCGGCCTCGTAGGTCGGCGGCGATCACCCGGGCCCCGGCGTTCTGCCAGTTGTGCAGCGAACGCTGCGGCACCTCGGTGACCAGCCACTGCCACGCCTGCCGGGCGGTGGGATCCAGTCCGGCCGCGGTGGCGTTCTGCGCATAGGCGCGCACTCCGACCACGTAGGGGAAATACAGGGCGTTGTAGTGCCGCCACTGCTCGGTGGTGCCGAACTCGCCGCCGTCGCGCGGTTTGAGCGCGGCGATCCGGTCGGCCAGCAGGGCCTTGAGTTCGTTGGCTCGCTCCAGCGGCGCATCGGGTGCGCCACGGGCGGCCAACCGCTCGTCGATCACCGGCAACGCGGTCAGCGGGCTGGCGACGAGCTTCGACAGGTCGCTGTAGTGCCCCAACGCCCGCCGGGTCAGCCGGACGAAGGTTTCCTCGTCGAGGTCGTCGAGCGGGCTGGTCGAGCGCAGGGCCAGCGCGGCCTCGGTGCCGCGCAGCGCGGCGCGGTCGGCCCGCAGCGCCGGAGAGCGCCAGAACGCCAGCCGGTCCCAGAGTCCGGCCAGCCGGTCGACGAACACCTGGACCTCGATGCCGACCGCGATCGTGGTGAACAGCAGCACCGTCAGTGCGGTCTGGGCCACGGATTCGGTTCGGGTCAGCCACAGCCCGATCAACACCTGCCCGCCCAGCAACGCCGCCATCGCGACGGCGGCAAGAAACGACCGCAGCATGTCCAGCCGCAGCGCCTGCCCCTCGTCGAAGGCGTCCCACAGCGCCACCGCCAGGCCCAGCAGAAGCACGTCGACGCCGGTGCTGGCCAGCGCGAATCCGCTGGGCACCACGCCCAGCGGGATGATCAGGATGGCGTTGGCCAGGGCGAAGAACAACGTCGCGACGGCGGCCACGCCGAGCACCGAACCGGGCTGCGCCGGACGGATCAGCGCCTTGACCATGGCCGCCAACGTCGACACCGAGATCACCGCGAACAGCAGCCAGTGTCCGGCCCGCGGTGGGCCTTCGACACTGCCGGCCCACGTCGCCCCGACCAGCGCGGCGGCCGCGACCGCGCCGATGAACGCCACATCGCGTGCCCGACCAGTCCAGCGGTCACACGGCCGGGTCAGCTCCAAGAGCACGGCGAACCAGGCCACCCCGGGCAGTACCGCCAGGTAGATCTCCACGCGCCCGAGCAGCGCCGGATGCCACACCGCCCGCACCGCGTCGGCGGCCACAACAGCGGCGAAACCGCAGAGCCCGACAGCGGCCAGCACCAGTACCGGTTTGCGCGGGTCGCGGGCCAGCAGGTACATCCCGAGCCACCAACTCAGGGTGAAGACCAGCGCCGACAACACGACCACTCCCTCGCTACCGCCCGAATCTCCGGTGCCGCACGCTGTAGTCGCGCAGCGCTCGCAGGAAGTCGACCCGGCGAAACGCCGGCCAGTGCGCCTCGGTGAACCACATCTCCGAGTAGGCGCTCTGCCACAGCAGGAAACCGGACAACCGCTGCTCCCCGGAGGTGCGGATCACCAGGTCCGGGTCCGGCTGACCCGAGGTGTAGAGGTTCTCCGAGATGCCCTCGACGGTCACCGCGTCGACGAGTTCCTCGGCGGTGGCGCCGTTGGCCAACTGCTTGCTGAGCAGCCCGCGCACCGCATCGACGATCTCCTGCCGGCCGCCGTAGGCGACTGCGACATTGACGTGCAGGTTGGAGGCCCCACCGCCGTTGGCGGTCGTGCTCTCTACCGCCTCACGCAGGCGGCGAGCGGGCTCTTCGCCCAGCAGCTCCAGATCCCCCACGGTGCGCACGCTCCACCGGTTTGCCGGCGCGCAGATCTCCTCCACCACGTCGGTGATGATCTCGATGAGCGCGGCCAGTTCAGCGGGGTCGCGCTGCAGGTTCTCGGTGGACAGCAGGTAGACGGTCGCCATCTCGATGCCCGCGTCGGCGCACCAGCGCAGCATCTCGGCGATCTTGGCCGCGCCCATCCGGTAGCCGTAGCTGACGTCGTCGTAGCCCGCGTCTCGCGCCCACCGCCGGTTACCGTCGCAGAGAACCGCGATGTGGCGCGGCAGATTCGACCGCGACGCCGCCAAGCCCTGCCGGAGACGCAGCTCATAGATCCGGTACAGCGGCTCCTTCAAGCGCGCCGGGATGATCGCCACAAAAACCCAGACTACTGTGATCTGCGAGCATTGACGGGAATCAGTCCGGGATCCGCGTGGAGTTCAGGAAGGCCCATGAGCACCCACACCGAAACCATCGCCGAGCCGAATCCGAACGATCTGCCGGCGGGCATCACCGTGCCGCACGCCAAGCCGCGGGCCCGCGGGTGGATTCACTTCGTGTCCGCCATCGTGGCGCTCGTGGCCGGTATCGCTCTGGTCGCGGTGACCTGGCCGCTGGCCGGGCTCGAGGCCGGCTTGGCGTCGGTGGCGTACTCCATCTCGGTGGTGGGGATGTTCGCGGTCAGCGCGACCTACCACCGGATCACCTGGAAGACGGTCGCCGCCCGGATGCGGATGAAGCGCCTCGACCACGCGATGATCTTCATCTTCATCGCCGGCACCTACACCCCGTTCGCGCTGCTGGCGATGGACCACGGCGCCCAAGAACGGCTGGTGATGACGATCGTGTGGGGTGGCGCGCTGGCCGGCGTGGTGCTCAAGCTGTGCTGGCCGACCGCCCCGAAGTGGGTCGGGGTGCCGCTCTACCTGTTGCTGGGCTGGGTGTCAGCGTTTTTCATCGCGACGATCATGCACAACGCCGGTGTCGCGGCAATGGTGCTGCTGGCCGTGGGAGGCATGCTCTACAGCGTCGGCGCGATCATGTACGCGCTGAAGTGGCCAGACCCCTGGCCCGAAACGTTCGGCTACCACGAGTTCTTCCACGCCTGCACCGCACTGGCCGCGGTCTGCCAGTACATCGCGATCTGGTTCGCGGCGCTCTACTAGGCGGGGGCGCGGCGGTTCCGGCTAGAGCTGGGTGACGTTCTCCGCCGACCAGTAGGCCTTCATCCCGGCGATCTTGCCGTCGCCGTCGAAGACCATCACGTCGATCGGCTCGATGCGCATCCGGTGCTCACCGTTGGTGATTGTCAGCGCAAAGTGCAACGCCGCCTCGTTTCCGGAGACCCTCAGCGTCACCAGTTCACACTGACGGTTCAGCCCGGAGAGGGTCGAGTAGAAGTTGCGAATGGCCTGGTGGCCGATGTGCACCTCGCCGCCGACCGGGTCCTCCAGGGTGGCGTCGGCCGCGTACAGCTGCACCAGATCCTCGACTTCGCCTCCGCCGACCAGTTCGATGTAGCGGTGGACGGTCTCGGTGATGGCCTGTGCCTTTTCCGGTGCGGTCGTCATGTGCCGCACGTTACACGGATGGCGGATTTACGGGCACCTCAAGGGCAACGCCAAGTGCGGAGGCCAACTGCGCCGCGCTACGCACCGGCAAGTCACACACCGGGCCCCGACAGACGTAGGCGGTGTCGGCGCCGTTGACCCGGTCTCGCCCGGTCAGCAGCTCGGACGAGTCGGCCGCCCCGCCGACCACGATCGTCCCGCCGGGAGCCAGGCGGCGCGCCTGCGCCAACAGCTCCGAGTCCGGCCGGTCGCAGGCCACCGCGATCTGCAGCGGACCCCGCACGTAGGCCTCGGCGATGCCGAGCCAGTGCCCGACGGCACGGGGGGTGCGCTCCAACAGCACGGCATGCGCCGCCAGCGCATCGGTGGCCGCCTGGCGGTAGCGCTCGCCACGGTCGGCGGAGACCAGATGGGCCGCGGTCAGCAGCGCCTCGGTGATCAACGCCGCGCCCGACGGGGTGGCGCCGTCCAGCGGGTCGCTGGGCCGCAGCACCAGGGCTTCGGCATCGTCGGCGCTGTCGAACCAGCGCCCAGGTGAGTCCGGGTCGGCGAAATGCTCCAGCGCGGTGTCCAGCAGGCCGGCCGCGGCATCACACAGGTGTTGCTCACCGCTGAGCTGGTACAGGCTGAGCAGGCCGGTGGCCAGCGCGCCGTAGTCCTCCAAGATCGCGACGCTGTCCCCCACCCGGCCGCCCAGGCTGGCCCGGCGCAGCCGGCCGTCCACCAGGTGCAGGTCCAGCAGCGTGCCGGCGCACTCCTGGGCCGCGGCGGCCAGGCTTGGATCTCCCAGGGCCACAGCCGCTTCGGCCAACGCGGTGAGCGTCATGCCGTTCCAGGCGGTGACCACCTTGTCGTCGCGCCCGGGTTGGGGCCGGGACCGCCGAGCCGCCAGCAGCCGCTGCCGCACCCTGACGAACCGCTGCGGGTCGTCAGGATCCACGGGCAGTTGGAGTACGGACGTGCCGGACTCAAATGTGCCGCTCGCCGTGACCCCGAAAACCTCTGCCGCCCAAGCCCCGTCGTCGGCACCGAGAACCTCGGTCAGCTGCTCGGGCGTCCACACATAGGTCAACCCTTCTTGGCCGTCGGCGTCGGCATCCAGCGACGAGATGAACATCCCACCGTCGGACAGCTCGTCGCGCAGGAATCGGGCGGTCTGGGCGGTCACCCGCGCGGCCAGCGGGTCGCCGGTGCGCCGGGCCCAGTGCGCGCAGGCCCGCAGCAGCAAGGCGTTGTCGTAGAGCATCTTCTCGAAATGCGGCACCACCCAGGCGTTGTCGACGCTGTAGCGGGCGAAGCCGCCGGCAAGCTGGTCGTAGATGCCGCCGCGGGCCATCGCCGCCCCGGCGCGTTCCACCGCGTCGAGCGCCGGGCGGGTCGCGGTCCGTTCATGGTGGCGCAGCAGGGTTTCCAGCAGCGCCGACGGCGGGAACTTCGGCGCACCGCCGAATCCGCCGTGGACGACGTCCTCGTCCCGCAGCACCGCGGCGACCGCGGCGTCGCACAGCATCGCATCGACCGGTGGGCCGCCCCCCGGGAGTCCGGCGGCCATCGAGCGCAACTCGGCGGCAATGTTGTCGGACGCCTCCTCGACTTCGTGGCGACGTTCGCTCCAGGTGGCGGTGATCGCCGAAAGCAGGTTCAGGAAGGCGTCTTTGGGGTAATACGTGCCGCAGTAGAACGGTCGGCCATCCGGGGTCAGGAAACAGGTCATCGGCCAGCCACCTCGCCCGGTCAGCGCCTGGGTGGCGGTCATGTAGATCGCGTCGATGTCCGGGCGCTCCTCCCGGTCCACCTTGATGCACACGAAGCCCGCGTTCATGGCCGCGGCGACTTCGGCGTCCTCGAACGAGCCGTGCGCCATCACGTGACACCAGTGGCAAGCCGCGTAGCCGACCGACAGCAGGATCGGCACGTCGCGTTCGGCGGCCTCGGCCAGCGCCTGGGGTGTCCATTCCCACCAGTGCACTGGGTTGTCGGCGTGTTGACGCAGGTAGGGGCTGGCGGACGCTGCGAGACGGTTGGCCATCCATCCACGCTAATCCCGATCACCATCCGCAGCCCCCCGGACCCGCAGGCAGACGCCGTCTGCCCGGCTGGTGACCAGATCGAAAACGGTTGCTGAACTCTTGAATTCGCCTGCAAAGCACCACTGTTGCCGGTCCGCGCCATTGCTAGCATTCGCCGATGAGATGACCCGAGGGATGTGATTGACATCAATCGACGTGCCGTATCGAGCTTGCTGGCCGTGAGCGCTGCGCTGCTGTCCGGGTGCGGCGGCGGCCATGACGCACCACCACCGAGCCACGCGACACGGGCTGCGGCGTCCGGGGTGGACTGTGGCGGAGACCCGAACCTCAAGGCCAGCGGTTCCACCGCTCAGGCCAACGCGATGACCCGGTTCGTCGCGACGTTCAGCCAGGCCTGCCCCGGCCAGAGCCTGACCTACCAGGCGAACGGTTCCGGTGCGGGCATTGACGAATTCATGTCCGACCAAACCGATTTCGGTGGCTCCGACTCGCCGCTGAGCAAGGGGGAATACGACCGGGCCCAGCAGCGCTGCGGCGCGCCGGTATGGAACCTGCCGATGGTGTTCGGCCCTATCGCCATCGCGTTCCGCCTGGGCGGCCTGACATCGCTGAACCTGGACGGCCCCACCGCGGCCAAGATCTTCAACGGCACCATCACCACCTGGAACGATCCCGCGATCGCCGCTCTCAACACCGGCACCGATCTGCCCGACCTGCCGATTCGGGTGGTGTCCCGCAGCGACGAGTCCGGGACCACGGACAACTTTCAGCGCTACCTGGACACCGCATCCGCAGGCACCTGGGGCAAGGGGGCCGGACGAACGTTCAACGGCGCTGCCGGGCAGACCGCGCACGGCAACGAGGGCGTCGCCGCGGCCGCGGCCGATCTCGAGGGATCGGTCACCTACACCGAGTGGTCATTCGCTCAGAGCCACCACCTCGGCATGGCCAACGTCATCACCTCGGCCGGCCCGGACCCGGTCGCGATCAGCGAGGACTCGGTCGGCAAGACGATTTCGTCGGCCTGGTTTATCCGCGAAGGCAACGACCTGGCATTGGACACCATCTCCTTCTACCGGCCGAACCAGCCCGGCGCTTACCCGATCGTGCTGGCCACCTACGAGATCGTCTGCTCGAAGTATCCCGACCCACAGGTCGGAACTGCGGTGCGCGCTTTCCTGCAAAGCGCGATCGGCGACGGCCAGATCGATCTGGCCGACCACGGCTACGTCCCCATCCCCGATGCGTTCAAGCCGCGCTTATCGGCCGCTATCAGCGCGATCGCCTAAATGAGCCCGTACCGCTACCACCACATGGCATGCAATCCATAACCGCGCCCCCCGAGGTCACCTCCGCGCTGGTCCACACCGGTCCCGGCGCGAGATCCCTCGTCGAGGCGTCGAGCGCGTGGCGACAGCTTGGTACGTACCTGGATGAATACGCCGACGACTACGTTGCCGCGCTGTCGTCGTTGGTGGATTCGTGGCGTGGTCACTCCGCGGCTGCCATGGTGCAGGCCGCCGAGCCCTACCTGGTGTGGCTGCGCGCCACCGCGCAGCAGTGCCGGCGGACCGCAGCGTCGATTCAGCGCGCCGCAGCGGCCTTCGAAACGGTCCGTACCGCGGTGACCCCGACCGCGGCAATCAAGGCCAACCGCACCCGCCGGGTGCAACTGCTGGCGACCAATCGGTTCGGGACCAACTCGGCGGCGATCGCGGAGAACGAGAGCCAGTACCTGGGCATGTGGACCACCAACACCGCCGCGATGACCCGCTATCAGGCGGCCTCGGCGCAGGCCACCGCGCTTCCCTCGTTCAGCACACCGACACCGGCGACCGCCGACACCGGAACCACCTCTGCTGATTCGACTTTGGCGTCGTTGGAGTCCTCGCTGACCGCGTTCGACCCCAACAACGGCTGGACCGGCCTGGCGAACACCTATGCCAACCAGTTCGTGTCGTCCGGATTTCCGATCAACCTGCTCAGCTACCTAGCCCAGAACACCTCGGCGCAGGCGTTGCAGAACGTCAACGCCGCGATGGCACAGGGCCTTGCCGAGGGCGAGGCGGCCCTGGCCCCCGCGATCCCACTGAGCGGCCTGGGCGCACTGGGCGCCGCCGGACTTAGCGAAATGCCCTCGGCGGCAATCGGTGTCGGACTGAAGGTGGGGCCGCTGACCGTGCCACCCGCCGCAGCGGGGTTTGGGGCCGCCACGCAGGCGCCGGTTCAGCTGGCGTCGTCGGCGGCACCGCTGCCCGCAAGCCAGTCCACGACGTTCGCCGGCGTCCCGCCGATCATGCCGCCGATGGTGCCCCCATCGAATTCCGCGGGCAGTGGCTGGCGCAAGCGCAAACAGCAGAAGTACGAGGACCTGGAAGTCGGTTTGGAGCTACGCGGCCCGGTCATGCCGAAGCCGCCATCTGCCGGCTGAGCAGCACTAACCGTGATGCCTCGGGCAGAACGCACTGACGCTGACCCCGACGAAGAACCCGGCGTGGTAGCCGTCGAGCTGACTGCTTTGCATCACTTCGGACACCACGTCGTTCTTCTGCCGACCGCTGTCGAGCTCGTCGCAGACCTCATGGCCGGCGATGACCGCAGACTGCCCATTGGCGAAGTCGATGCCCTTGGAGTTGAGGGCGCCGAGGAAAGTCGTGTCGACCGCATCGGCGTGCACAGCCGGAACCTTGATGAGGCCGGCCAGTAGCACCGTCAAGATGACCGGCGATACCGCCAACCCGGGTGAGCGATCTGCGAGCATGGCCAACCCCGAACCTTTCTCCCAAGCCGCGGTCAGGGCAATCATCGCACGCTGCACTAGCGTCGGCGATATGCACGCCGCCGACGAAACCCTAAGGGGCAAAGGTTAATCCGGCAGTCGCGTTCCCGAAACCCGGTGTTGGGTAACTGTTGGTTCGACGACTACTTGGGCGCTGATCCCGGCCCGTCGTCGCCCGGGAGATCTCCGGACGAAGCGGACCCGACGGTCCCCTCGTCGGCGGCTTGGTCCGGGTCGGGGTGATCCGGGTCGAAGGTTTCCGGCAGCTTCTTGAGCTGCCGGTTCATCGACCACACCAGCCCGAACGTGCCGAGCATCAACAGCACGATGACCAACAGCCCGAACGGGCTGGCCTTGCCGAAATCCGGCCCGGTATCGCGCGGCACACCGTCCGCCAAGAAGTTGTCGGCCAAGATGTCGTCGGCCGCCATCCACAGCGCAGTCAACACAGCGTGGTTCATCCGTTGTCCTCGATCCCGGCGAACAGGTCCGTCTCCGGCAGAGTAACCGGCACCCGAGAGCGGGCCAGCTCGAACTCCTCGGTCGGCCAGAGTCGCTGCTGCCACTCGATCGGCGCGGCGAAGAAGTCGCCGTTGGGGTCGATCTGGGTAGCGTGCGCGCGCAGCGCGTCGTCACGCTGGCCGAAGTAGTCGGCGCATTCGACGCGGGTGGTCACCCGGTCGGCGAACACGTCATGATCCGGCTGCCAGTGTTCCAGCCATTTGACGAACGGACCGACCTCGCCGTTGCGGGCGAACTCGTCCTGCAGCAGCTGCATCCGTTGCCGCAGGAACCCGTGGTTGTAGTAGAGCTTGGCGACCGTCCAGGGCTGACCGGCGTCGGGAAAAAGTCGATGGTCGCCGGCCGCCTCGAATGCGGCCACCGACACCTGATGGCAGCGGATGTGGTCGGGGTGCGGGTAGCCGCCGTTCTCGTCGTACGTCGTCATCACATGCGGCCGGAAATCGCGCACCGCGCGCACCAGGGCTTCGGTGGACACCTCCAGCGGTACCAGCGCAAAGCAGTCCTCGGGCAGCGGCGGCAGTGGGTCGCCCTTGGGCAGGCCGGAGTCGACGAAACCCAGCCAGTGGTGTTCGACCCCGAGGATCTCGGCGGCCTTGGCCATCTCGTCACGCCGGACCTCGGCGATGCGACCGTGCACATCGGGCAGGTCCATCGCGGGGTTGAGGATGTCGCCGCGCTCGCCACCGGTCAGCGTCACCACCATCACGCGGTGCCCGGCGGAGGTGTAGCGGGCCAGCGTGGCCGCGCCCTTGCTGGACTCGTCGTCGGGGTGGGCGTGCACCGCCATCAACCGCAGTCCACTCATGCGCACATTCCCCGTTCCCTCCAGGTTCCTCCTGCCGGAACCCCGGACCGGACGCCTATAGTTCCAGATGGTTTCCAGCCACCATCGTTACACCACCTACGGCGGGTGCGGTAACCGCTCCCGACTCCACCGGCGACCATGGGACACACCTCACGATGACCGACTCCAAGCCGGCCCGTTACGGGGATACCCAGGGCAGTGCCCTGCCCCGTCGGCTGCTGGCGATCGCACTGGGCGCGCTGGCGATCGCCACCGTCGCCGCCCTCGCGGTGGTGGGCTACCAGCGCTTTGCGACTGCCGAGGTCAAAGGCGAGCTGTACGGCTACGAGGTGCTCGACAACCAGACGGTCTCGGTTAAGTTCAGCGTGACTCGATCGGACCCGTCCCGCCCTGCGGCGTGCATCGTGCGGGTCCGCTCCAGCGACGGCAGCGAGACTGGCCGGCGTGAAGTGCTGATTCCGCCGTCGGAGTCGGCCACCGTACAGGTGACGACGACCGTCAAATCTTCCCAGCCACCTGTCATGGGCGATGTCTACGGTTGCGGCAGCGACGTCCCCGATTACCTACGATCGGCCTGATGCCGCGGTGGTACCCTGTACGGATACACGGTTCCAGCTGGGACCGTGTATTGCTGCATTAGAACGATGCACGAGAACGATGTCGCCCCGCTGCCCGATGGCGCCGGATCCGACGACACAAGGAGCACAGTGAGATGACGGACACCCAGGTGACCTGGTTGACGCAGGAGTCACACGACCGGCTCAAGGCGGAGCTCGACCAGCTGATCGCGAACCGTCCGGTGATCGCCGCGGAGATCAACGACCGCCGCGAAGAGGGCGACCTGCGCGAGAACGGCGGCTACCACGCCGCGCGTGAGGAGCAGGGCCAGCAGGAGGCCCGCATCCGGCAGCTGCAGGAGTTGCTCAACAACGCCAAGGTCGGTGAGGCTCCGACGCAGTCCGGCGTGGCACTGCCGGGTTCGGTGGTCAAGGTCTTCTACGACGGCGACAAGTCCGACACCGAGACCTTCCTGATCGCCACTCGCCAGGAGGGCGTCAACGACGACAAGCTCGAGGTGTATTCACCGAACTCGCCGCTCGGCCACGCCCTGCTCGGCGCCAAGGTGGACGAGGAGCGCAGTTACACCGTGCCCAGCGGCAAGACCGTCAAGGTGACCCTGGTCAGCGCGGAGCCCTACCACTCCTGAGCCCCATCTCGCGGCTCAGTCCAGCGCCTGTTTGAGGTCGGCGATCAAATCGTCGATGTCCTCGATGCCCACCGACAGGCGCACCAGGTCGTCGGGAACCTCGAGTTGCGAACCCGCCGTCGACGCGTGCGTCATGGCGCCCGGTAGTTCGATCAGCGACTCCACCCCGCCCAGCGACTCGGCCAGGATGAAGATCTCGGTTCCGGCGCACAGCTTCTCAGCGGCCGCCCGGCCGCCACGCATCCGGACCGACACCATGCCGCCGAACCCGCGCATCTGCGCCGCGGCGACATCGTGGCCGGGATGCTCCGGCAGCCCCGGGTAAAGCACTCGGCTCACCGCGGAATGCCCGTTGAGGAATTCGGCAACCGCGGCGGCGTTCTCGCTGTGCCGCTGCATCCGCAGCACCAACGTCTTCAGGCCGCGCATGGTCAGGTAGGCGTCGAAGGGGCCCGGCACCGCCCCCGCTCCGTTCTGCAGAAAGGCGAAAGCCGCGTCGAGCTCTTCGTCGTCGGTGATCAGCGCACCGCCCACCACATCGGAGTGGCCGCCGATGTACTTGGTGGTCGAATGCAGCACCACATCGGCGCCCAGCGTCAACGGCTGCTGCAGCGCGGGCGAGGCGAAGGTGTTGTCCACCAGCACCTTCGCGCCGGCTTCCTTGCCGATGGCGGCGATACTCGCGATGTCGGCGATCGACAGCAGCGGGTTGGTGGGGGTCTCCACCCAGATCAGCCGGGTCTTGTCGGTGAGCGCCCCGCGGACCGCATCCAGGTCGGAGAGCGCCACCGGGGTATGCGCCACCCCCCACTGAGTGAAGACCTTGTCGATCAGCCGGAAGGTGCCACCGTAGGCGTCGTCGGGAATGATCAGGTGATCACCGGGGCGCAGGATCGACCGCAACGCGCAGTCCGTGGCGGCCATCCCGGAACCGAACGCCCGGCCGAACCGGCCCCGCTCCACCGCGGCCAGCGCGGTCTCCAGTGCGGCCCGGGTCGGATTGCCGGTGCGCGCGTACTCGAATCCGCCGCGCAGACCGCCGACGCCGTCCTGGGCGAAGGTGCTGCTGGCGTAGATCGGTGCGTTGACGGCTCCGGTTGCCGGGTCCGGACGGTATCCGGCATGGATCGCCGTGGTGGACAGACCAGTACTGCGGTGCGGTTGCTTCTGGCTCAACGGATCGGCAGGCAGACGGTGGTCATGATCTTGTCGGCGATCGTCTGGCGTTTGGCGTCCCACAGCGGGAACAGGTAGCCGATGCACAAGATCGCGCCGTCGATGATGTGGGCCAACTGGCGCACGATCGACATCCCGAACCCGATGGGCTGGCCGGTGGCTTCGGAGACCACCTTGAACTTCAGCACCGACTTACCGATGCTCGACCCGGTGGTGCCCTGCCGATAGCCGAAGTTCCAGATCCCGTAGGCGAGCGCGGCCAGCCAGCCGATGAACATCAGCGCGGCGCCGGTGCTCGACGGCGTGACCGTGCAGGCGAATCCGTCGGAGCTGGTGATGCACTCCCGGTCGGCGGTGGTTCCGGCGATCATCGACGGAATGCCGTAGAGCACGAGGATCGGCAGGAAGTCGATGAAGTAGGCGCCCACGCGAGTCAGCCAGGAGGTGTAAGCCTCTTGCGGCAGCTGGCCCACCGGGCTGCCGACCGCACCCGGGTACGCGCCGTAGCCGGGAGGCGGTGGCGGGTAGTTGCCGGGAGGCGGAGGCGGATAGTTGCCGGGAGGCGGAGGCGGGTAATTGCCAGGCGGCGGCGGGGGGTAATTACCCGGAGGCGGCGGGTAGTTGCCGGGAGGCGGCGGGGGGTAGTTGCCCTGCGCCGGGAAGTCACCGGACGGGGGTGGGTAGTTGCCCTGCGGAGGCGGGGGAAAGTCGGTCATCTCCACCCTTTCGGGTCGGGTCGGTGAACGGTCCAAACGCTACCGCAGGACAGTGAACGCCAGCGTCCTTATCGACGGCGTGGCCCGTCGGACAAAAAGCCCAAGAGATCGTGGCGCGTGATGACACCCACCGGTTTGCCGTCCTCGACCACCATCACCGCGTCCACCTGGGCCAGCGCGGTCGCGGCGACGCCGACGACCTCGCCGGATCCGATCAGCGGAAGCGGCGGGCCCATGTGCTGCGACACCGCGTCGGCAAGCTTCGCGCGGCCCTCGAACACCGCGGACAGCAGCTCGCGCTCGGACACGCTGCCGGCCACTTCGCCGGCCATCACCGGCGGTTCGGCACCCACGACGGGCATCTGCGACACCCCGTACTCCCGCAGGATCCCGATGGCGTCGCGCAGCGTCTCCGAGGGGTGGGTGTGCACCAGGTCCGGCAGGATCCCGGACTTGGCGCGCAGCACGTCGCCGACGGTGGGCTGCACCGTCGAGCCGTCCAGCCGGGACCGCAGGAACCCGTAGGACGACATCCAGGCGTCGTTGAAGATCTTCGACATGTAGCCGCGTCCGCCGTCGGGCAGCAGGACGACGACGAGTGCGTCGGGCCCGGCTTTGACCGCCGCCTCCACCGCCGCCACGACGGCCATTCCGCAGGACCCGCCGACCAGTAGCGCTTCCTCACGGGCGAGGCGCCGGGTCATGTCGAACGAGTCCGCGTCGGACACCGCGATGATCTCGTTGGGAATGCTCGGGTCATAGGCGTCAGGCCAGAAGTCCTCGCCGACCCCTTCCACCAGGTACGGCCGGCCGGTACCACCGGAGTACACCGAGCCTTCCGGGTCGGCGCCGATGATCTGCACCCGGCCGCCCGACACCTCTTTGAGGTAGCGGCCGGTGCCGGTGATGGTGCCGCCGGTGCCGATCCCGGCGACGAAATGGGTGACCTGGCCGTCGGTGTCGGCCCAGATCTCCGGACCGGTGGTCTCGTAGTGACTCTCGGGGCCCGCCGGGTTGGAGTACTGATCGGGCTTCCAGGCGCCGTCGATCTCTTCGACCAGCCGGTTGGAGACGCTGTAGTAGCTGGCCGGGTCGTCCGGTGGCACCGCGGTCGGGCACACCACCACGTCGGCACCGTAGGCCCGCAACACATTCTGCTTGTCCTCGCTGACCTTGTCCGGGCAGACGAACACGCACTTGTAACCGCGGCGCTGGGCGACCAGCGCCAAGCCGACACCGGTGTTGCCGGAGGTGGGTTCGACGATCGTGCCGCCGGGCTTGAGCGCTCCGCTGGCCTCGGCCGCGTCGATCATCTTCACCGCGATGCGGTCTTTGGAGCTCGCGCCCGGATTGAGGTACTCGACCTTGGCCACCACCCGGCCGGCCCCGGGGGGAACGATCGAAGTCAGCTCGACCAGTGGGGTGTTGCCGATGAGGTCACTGATGTGGCGCGCTATCCGCATGCCTGACATCGTCTCAGGCGGCTCGGTTCAGCAGCCCATGGCCTGCCTAACCGGTGGCCTCGCGGATGTATTCGCCGATCTGCCGCAACGAACGGGTGGCCTCCGGCACGAACGGTGCCGCGATCTGGAAGACGTGGATCTGGCCGGGCCACACCCGCAGCTCCACCGGAACCCCGGCGGCCGCGAGCACCTTGGCCCCCAGCCGGGCGTCGTGCAGCAGCACCTCGGAGCCGGAGACATGGATCAGGGTGCGCGGAAGCCCGGGCTTGACGTGTTGCAGGGGTTCGAGGACCTCGCTGCCGTGAGTGCGGTCGCGCTGGGCCGCGGCCTCGATCAGTTCGACGAACGCGTCGAATGCCTTGGGCGGGAACTCCGCCCCGGCGTGGATGTTGGGATGCGCCTTCTTGGCCTCCTTGGCGATCTCCAGCAGCGGCGACATGGCGACGATCGCCGCCGGGTCCTCCCCTTCTTCAAGCAACCGCTCGGCCAGCGCCAACGACAGGTAGCCGCCGGCGGAGTCGCCGGCCAGCACGATCTGGTCCGGTTCGTAGCCCTGCCGGCGCAGCCAGCGGTAGCCGTCGTAACAGTCGTCGATCGCATCCGCGATCGAGTACTTGGGGATCATCCGGTACTCCACCACCAGCACCGGACTGTCCGCGTACTTCGACAGCTTGGTGACCAGCCGGCCGTGGGTGTTGGCCCCGCAGGTCAGGAAGGCCCCGCCGTGCATGTAGAGCACGACGCGGCGGGTGCCGTCGGCCGGCAGGACGCCGGCGGCACGCACCATCTGCGCCTTGCAGCGCGGTAGCCGGATGGTGGCGCGGATGGTGCCCGGCGCCGGCAACATCGCCTTGGCGGCGAAGTCGAGCAGCCCGAACGGCCACGGCATCCGCGGTAGATAGCTGCCGACCGAGAGAACCGGCCGAATGGTGGCCCGGGCCGCCAGCCACGCGAGCCGTCCCTCGACGCTGGCTGACTCCTCGAAGACCTCGACGGGCAGCCCGTCATGACGGCCGTAACGGTGGGGTCGCGAGGTGGGATAGAGACGGGTGCGAACACGTAACGAGCTGGGAATTGTGTCGGGTGCGGTCATGATGGACACTCCCTCCAGCCGGCCCGGGCCGGCACAGCCAACGCGGTACCAAGTATCGTCACACGCGGAAATTTGAGAAGAAATCTTATGATTCGTTCCGATACTGCATCGGGTCCGCTTCGTGACCATTTTTGTTTGCTGCGCTCAGGCGACGGGCGAGTCCTTTCCCTAAAATCGAGACATGGCGATCCGGGCAACGCGACGCTCAGCTGTCACGCTGGGCACTGCGGGCGCGTTCGCTTTCAGCGGCACCCTCTACCTGGGTGTGCGCAATCTTCTGGCGGGCCAGGCCGACCGGGCCCGCCAGACGATCCCGAAGGCTTGGGACCTTCCACCCCGTGCTGACGGTTTATACGGTGCCGACGACACTGAAGTTCAGCCCTTCCACCGCGGAGCGAACGTCGATCTGCACCTGATGGTTTTCGGCGACTCAACCGCGACCGGCTATGGCTGTCGTGCCGCGGAAGAGGTTCCCGGGGCGCTGATCGCCAAGGCCCTGGCGCAGCGCACCGGATTGCGGGTTCGCTTGAGCACCAAGGCAATTGTCGGTGCCACCTCCAAGGGCCTGGCCGGTCAGGTGGACGCGATGTTCGTCGCGGGTCCGCCGCCGGATGTGGCGGTGATCATGATCGGCGCCAACGACGTCACCGCACTGAACAGCATCGCCGGCTCGGTGCAGCGACTGCGTGCCGCGGTGAAGCGACTACGCGCCAGCGGCGCGGTGGTGATCGTGGGCACCTGCCCGAAGTTCGGCGCGATCAGCGCGATACCGCGGCCGCTGCGCTGGGTCGCGCACGTCCGGGCCTGCCAGCTCGCCCGGGCACAGACCCTGGCGGTCAAGGCTGTCGGCGGTATCGCCGTGCCCTTCGCCGACTTCCGGGCGCGGGAGTTCCATGACAGCCCGCACCTGCTGTTCGCCGCGGACCAGTACCACCCGTCGGCGGCCGGTTACGCCCTGGCGGCGGGCCAAATGATCCCGGCGCTCTGCGCAGCGCTGGACCGGCCCGATTCCCGCGTGGTGGCCTCTTCGGGCTAGATTCGGCTCTATTACCCGATCTCTAGGAGCCAGAAGTGCCTGAAGCTGTCATCGTCTCAACTGCGCGTTCGCCGATCGGCCGGGCCGGTAAGGGATCCCTGGTCACCATGCGGCCCGACGACCTCGCCGCCCAGATGGTGCGCGCCGCCCTGGACAAGGTGCCTGCGCTGGACCCGCGCGAGATCGACGACCTGATGATGGGCTGCGGCCAGCCGGGCGGCGCCTCTGGCTACAACATCGGGCGGGTGGTCTCGGTGCTGCTCGGCTACGACTTCCTGCCCGGCACCACGGTGAACCGGTACTGCTCGTCGTCGCTGCAGACCACCCGGATGGCGTTCCACGCGATCAAGGCCGGCGAGGGTGACGCGTTTATCTCAGCCGGTGTCGAGACCGTCTCGCAGTTCGCGATCGGTGCCGCCGACGGTGCCCCGAACAGCAAGAACCCGCTGTTCAACGACGCTGTCGCCCGCTCCGAGGCTGCTGCGGCCGGTGCCACCGAGTGGCACGACCCGCGCGGCGACGGCCTGCTGCCCGACGTCTACATCGCGATGGGCCAGACCGCCGAGAACGTGGTGCTGCACACCGGGATCAGCCGCGAAGACCAGGACCACTGGGGCGTGCGCAGCCAGAACCGCGCCGAGGAGGCCATCAAGAGTGGCTTCTTCGCCCGCGAGATCTCGCCGGTCACGCTCCCGGACGGCACCGTGGTGAGCACCGACGACGGCCCGCGCGCCGGCACCACCTACGAGAAGATCAGCCAGCTCAAGCCGGTGTTCCGGCCCAACGGCACGATTACCGCCGGCAACGCCTGCCCGCTGAACGACGGCGCGGCCGCGGTGATCATCACCAGCGACACCAAGGCCAAGGAGCTGGGCCTGCAGCCGCTGGCCCGGATCGTGTCCACCGGGGTGTCGGGCCTGTCGCCGGAGATCATGGGCTTGGGCCCGATCGAGGCCGTCAAGAAGGCGCTGGCGAACGCGAAGATGTCGGTCTCCGACATCGACCTGTTCGAGATCAACGAGGCCTTCGCGGTGCAGGTGCTCGGCTCGGCCCGCGAGCTGGGCATCGACGAGGACAAGCTGAACGTGTCCGGCGGGGCGATCGCCCTGGGCCACCCGTTCGGTATGACCGGCGCCCGGATCACCGCCACCCTGCTGAACAACCTGGCGACCCACGACAAGACCTTCGGCGTGGAGACCATGTGTGTGGGTGGCGGCCAGGGCATGGCCATGGTGGTCGAGCGCCTCTCCTGATCTCCCTTTGTCGTTGACTCTGCGCCTACCAGGCAAAAGCGCGAGTACCCCGCCTGGTCAGCGCAGAGTCAACGGCGTTTTAGGGCGTCCCATGACTGGCGGACGCGTCGAACGACGTCGTAGCCCCGGTGTTCGGCAAGCACCTTGATGTGCGTCCAGCCGACGCTCTGGATGTACTCCAGCCTCTCCACATCTTTGACGTACTGCAGCCGATCGGTGCGATGTTGATCGCCGTCGTACTCGACCGTGAGCATGATGTCCTCCCACCCCATGTCGAGGAAGTACTTGGGGTAGCCGTCCTCGCCGAGTACGGGGATCTGGGTCCGCGGTCTTGGGAAGCCGGCGTCACCGAGCAGCAGCCGCAACCAGGTCTCCTTCGGTGACTGTGCGCCGGCGTCGACGAGGTACAGCGCGGCTTCGAGTTGGCGCAGCCCGCGGGTATGACGATGCCGCGCCGCCAGCTGCGCCACATCGTCGATCTTGAAATGCGTGGCATTGGCCAGCGCATCCAGTCTGGCGACCGCCTGACGCAACGGGCCGCGTCGGCCCAGGTCGAAGGCGGTGCGCTCCGGCGTGGTGGCGACGACGCCGCCAAGACGCTGGGATTCGCCGTCCAGGATCAGGTCCGCACGGGTCTTGACGCCGTGCGGGGCTCGCGCGTTGCGCCAGATCAGTTCGACGATCACGTCGTCGTCGACCCAGTTCGCCCCATGCAGGGCCGAGGCGGCAAGACCGCTGACGACTGCTTGGCGATGCGCCCACAGCCAGGCGCCCTCAATGCGGTGCCGCAACGTCGGCTTGACGCGTCTGTCCAGGTAGACGTTCGGCATGATCGCCGTGTGGTATTTGTCCAGCTCGTGCCAGGTGACCGCACCGGCCGCCAATGCCTCGCTACCGAGGAATGGTTCACCTTCCATGCCGGCATGCTGCCAGCGGTCTCCGACAGCACCCCAGATAGCAGTTGACTCTGCGCGTACCAGGCGAAAGTGCGAGTAGCCTGCCTGGTCAGCGCAGAGTCAACGGGGAAAAGCTAGCGGGTCACTCGCTCTGGAAGTAGCTGAGCAGACGCAGGATCTCCAGGTACAGCCAGACCAGGGTCACGGTCAGGCCCAGTGCGATACCCCAGGCGGCCTTCTCCGGCGCGCCGGCGCGGATCAGCTGGTCGGCAGCGTCGAAGTCGATCAGGAAGCTGAACGCGGCGATACCGATGCACACCAGCGAGAAGATGATCGACAGCGTCCCACCGCTGCGCAGGCCCAGGCCTTCGCCACCGCCGACGCCGAACAGCGACAGCACCAGGTTGCCGATCATCAGGGCCAGCACACCGAACATGCCGGCGACGAGCATCCGGGTGAAC
This sequence comes from Mycolicibacter heraklionensis, assembly GCF_019645815.1. Taxonomy (NCBI): domain Bacteria; kingdom Bacillati; phylum Actinomycetota; class Actinomycetes; order Mycobacteriales; family Mycobacteriaceae; genus Mycobacterium; species Mycobacterium heraklionense. The sequence goes on along the minus strand of NZ_CP080997.1, from coordinate 1,193,515 downwards.
TTCGGGGTGACCCGGATGGCGCCGGTCTTGTAGACGACGAGCATGCCGCCGAACACACCGAGGGTGCCCATCACGGCCTGGCCGATCATCGAGCCGGCGTTGCTGGTGCCGACCGTGACCGCGGTCAGCACGAAGGAGATGGCGCCGAGGAACATGCCCTCCAGCACCGCGTAGCTGAGCACCAGGGCCTTGCTGTCCTGCTTGCGGGTGAACGTGGCCACCAGAACCAGGGCCAGTCCGCCGAATGCGCCGACGAAGGTCAGCGGCCCGGCCAGCGCCTGATTGCCCGCGACCAGGAAGAAAGAAACGATCGCTGCGACGCTGAGCACCCCCAGCGTGATGCCGGTCTTGGTGACGACGTCATCGATGGTCAGCGGGCGAGTGACCTCCCGCTGGTACTGCTGTAGCGACGGGTCGGCCTGGTAGGTCTGTCCCACCTGCTGCGTCGCACCGGCGACGCCGGTTCCGAACTGCGCGTAGCCGCCCTGTTTGGGCAACGAACGAAATACCGGGTTGCTGGTCTCCCGCACCGTCCCGATCCTTTCTTAATGCTGTCTGGTGCTCGGACACGAAGTTGTGCGAACACTTGCTCAACGGTCCACGACCCGTCGAAGTTCCCAACGGACTAGCGGCCGCTCTGCTGCCAAACCTTACCCGCGGAACGTTGACGGCGGGTAAGGATCTACATTGCGAAGGCGTGACAGGCGAATCTGACGGTGCCCGGAATCCCGACGTCCTGAATCCCGACGTCCTGGCCCACGTTGACAACGGTGTCGGTCTGCTGACACTCAACCGCCCGAGGGCGATCAACTCGCTGAACCTTCCGATGGTGACCGCGATGACCGCGGCACTTTCTGCCTGGGCCGACGACCCGGCGGTGACGGCGGTGGTGCTCGCCGGGGCCGGCGAGCGCGGCCTGTGCGCCGGCGGCGACGTGGTCGCGATCTATCACAGCGCCAAAGCCGACGGCGCCGAAGCACGCCGGTTCTGGTACGACGAGTACCTGCTGAATGCGCAGATCGGCGGATTCGGCAAGCCGTACGTGTCGTTGATGGACGGCATCGTGATGGGCGGCGGCGTCGGAGTCGGGGCGCACGCCAACACCCGGGTGGTCACCGACACCACCAAGATGGCCATGCCCGAGGTCGGTATCGGTTTCATCCCCGATGTCGGCGGCACCTACCTGCTCTCCCGCGCCCCCGGCCGGCTCGGCCTGCACGCGGCACTGACCGGCGCACCGTTTTCCGGTCCGGATGCCATTGCGCTGGGTTTCGCCGACCACTTCGTCCCGCACACGGCGTTGGAGGCCTTCACCGCGGCGATCATCGCCGACGGCGTGGACCGCGCCCTGGCGGCACACGCGATCGAGCCGCCGCCGAGTCAGCTTGCCGCACATCGTGACTGGATCGACGAGTGCTACGCACACGGCACCGTCGCGCAGATTGTGGACGCGCTGGCCGGCCACGACAGCCCCGACGCCAACGCCGCCGCCGAACTGATCGGCACCCGCTCCCCGATCGCGTGCGCGGTGACGTTGGAGGCGGTACGTCGGGCCGGCCAGCTCGCCACCCTGCAAGACGTGCTGGTCCAGGAATTCCGGGTGTCGTGCGCGTCGCTGCGCTCGCATGACCTGGTGGAGGGCATCCGCGCCCAGTTGGTCGACAAGGACCGCAACCCGCAGTGGTCGCCGGCGACACTGGCCGAGGTGACCGCCGCCGACATCGAGTCGTACTTCGTTCCCGCCGAACCCGACCTGACCTTCTAAGGAGACACCATGAGTTACGAAACCATCCTCGTCACCCGCGACGGCCGCGTCGGCACCATCACCCTGAACCGGCCGCAGGCACTCAACGCCCTCAACAGCCAGGTGATGAACGAAGTCACTGCCGCCGCAGCTGAATTCGACGCCGACCCCGGCATCGGAGCGATCATCATCACCGGCAACGCCAAAGCGTTCGCCGCCGGAGCCGACATCAAAGAGATGGCCGAGAAGAGTTTCGCCGACGTGTTCGCCGCCGACTTCTTCGCCGCCTGGTCCAAACTGGCCGCGGTGCGCACCCCGACCATCGCCGCGGTGGCCGGGCACGCCCTGGGTGGCGGCTGCGAACTGGCGATGATGTGCGACCTGCTGATCGCCGCCGACACCGCCAAGTTCGGCCAGCCCGAGATCAAGCTGGGCGTGTTGCCCGGCATGGGCGGCTCCCAGCGCCTGACCCGGGCCATCGGCAAGGCCAAGGCGATGGACCTGATCCTGACCGGCCGCACCATCGACGCCGCCGAAGCCGAGCGCTCCGGCCTGGTGTCGCGCGTGGTGCCGGCCGACGACCTGCTCGCTGAGGCCGGCAAGGTCGCCGCCACCATCGCCGGGATGAGCCTGTCGGCCGCCCGGATGGCCAAGGAAGCGGTCAACCGGGCCTTCGAATCCACCCTGGCCGAAGGGCTGCTCTACGAGCGCCGGCTGTTCCACTCGGCGTTCGCCACCGAAGACCAGACCGAAGGCATGGCGGCGTTCACCGAGAAGCGCGCACCGAATTTCACCCACCGCTGAGTAGACCCGCCGCTGAGTAGATCCCGATGAGCGCGACAGCCACCGACACCGCCACCGCGGAAGCGACCGTGGAACCGACCGCGCGCCCACCGTGGTGGGTCCGGCACTACACGTTCACCGGCACCGCGGTGGGCCTGGTGTTCCTGTGGCTGTCGCTGACGCCGTCGCTGCTGCCGCGCGGACCGCTGTTCCAGGGTTTGGTCAGCGGCGGCTCGGGCGCCATCGGCTATGCCCTGGGGGTGTTCAGCGTCTGGCTGGTGCGCTACATGCGCTCCAAGGACACCAGCCCGCCGGCCCCGCCGTGGGCCTGGCGAGTGCTCATTCCCGCCGCGGTGATCATCCATCTCTGGGTGGTGTGGACGATCCACGGCTGGCAGGACCAGATGCGCGACTTGATGGGTGTGCCGCGGCTGACTTGGTACAACTACCCCCAAGCCGGTGCGATAGCAGTGGTCACGCTGTTCGTCCTGGTCGAGGTCGGCCAACTGATCAGGATGCTGATCAACTTTCTGATGCGCCAGCTCGAAAGGGTTGCCCCGCCGCGGGTTTCGGCGGTGGTCGCGGTGGCGTTGCTGGTGGCCCTGTTTGTGGCGGTGCTCAACGGCGTGGTGCTCAAGACCGCGATGCACCTCATGAACAGCACCTTCGCCGCGGTCAACGAGGAGACCAGCCCCGACCGGGCCGCCCCGTCGACCCGGCTGCGCTCCGGCGGGCCGGAGTCGCTGGCCTCCTGGGCGTCGCTGGGCCATCAGGGGCGCATCTTCATCGCGGGTGGACCGACCGTCGAGCAACTCAGCGCATTCAACGGCACACCGGCCGCCGAGCCAATCCGCGCCTACGCCGGCCTGAATTCCGCCGACGGGATCAAGGCGACCGCTGAGCTGGCCGCCGCCGAATTAGCCCGTACCGGCGGACTGAGCCGCGCGGTGGTGGCGGTGGCCACCACGACCGGCACCGGCTGGATCAACGAGGCGGAGGCCTCGGCCCTGGAGTACATGTTCAACGGCGACACCGCGATCGTGAGCATGCAGTATTCGTTCCTGCCCAGCTGGTTGTCGTTCCTGGTCGACAAGGAGAACGCTCGCCAGGCCGGCCAGGCCCTGTTCGAAGCCGTCGACAAACAGGTGCGGGCCCTGCCAGAGTCCAAGCGCCCCAAACTGGTGGTGTTCGGCGAAAGTCTCGGCTCGTTCGGTGGCGAAGCCTCCTTCATGAGCCTTAACAACGTGCTGGCGCGTACCGACGGTGCGTTGTTCTCCGGCCCGACGTTTCAGAACACCATCTGGACCGACCTGACCATCAACCGCGATCCCGGTTCCCCGCAATGGCTGCCGATCTACCACGACGGCCACGCGGTGCGGTTCGTCGCTCGCTCGGCTGACCTGGCGCGTCCCGAAGGCCCTTGGGGTGCACCGGATACACCGCGAGTGGTGTATCTACAGCACGCCTCCGACCCGATCGCCTGGTGGCATCCGTCATTGCTGTACCACAAGCCGGACTGGTTGAGAGAGCCACGCGGCTACGACGTGCTGCCGCAGGTGCGCTGGACCCCGATTGTGACGTTCCTGCAGGTCTCCGCCGACATGGCGGTGGCGGTCGACGTGCCCGACGGCCACGGCCACAGCTACGTCGCCGATGCCGCCGATGCGTGGGCGGCGATCCTACATCCAGCGGCGTGGACCCCGGAGAAAACTGAACGACTCCGCCCCCTGCTGCACTCCAACGCTTAGTGCGGCAAGCGGGGCCGGCTCCACCAGCTCCCCGACGGCGGCCAGGGCCTGATAGCCGCCGATGACGTCGGTGGCGCGGTGCAGCCCCAAGTCCTGCAACGCGGCCGCGGCCAGGCTCGAGGTATAGCCCTGCGAGCACAGAATGATCCACTGCACGTCGTCGTCGACCGCCTGCGGCAGCCGGGCATCGCTGGTCGGGTCGCAGCGCCACTCCAGCACGTTGCGTTCGATCACCAGCGCGCCGGGCACCTCGCCCTCCGCCGCGCGTTGGGCCGCGGGCCGGATGTCGACCAGGTATGCGCCGTTGCGCAGTGCCTCGGGGACCTCATCAGCGGTCAGCCGGTGCAGCTTGGCCCGAGCCGATTCGAGCATATGGTCGATGCGGCTGGTGACGTGGGTTGTGGTCATGACGCCTCCGGATGTTGGGTGAGTTCGGTGCGCTGCCTACGCAAAGTATGGTCCTGCGCGACGTCGTAGTAGGACATTTCCGCCAGTGGCGGCGAGTAGGCATGCACGCTCAGCGTGGGGATCGGCAGCTGGACGGGCTCAGACCCAGTGGTCGGGGGCGCCCAGACGACGTCATGCACCCAGCCCCGGGTGAACGCGGCCTGGTCTCCGGCGTCGAGCCGTCGTTGCGCCAACTGACGACCATCCCAATGGAATTCATCCAGCGAGCCGGACAGCACCGTCAGCGCGCCGAGCGAGTCGCCGTGATCGTGCAGTTCGGTGGCGTGCCCGGGCACCCAGCTGATCAGCCAGATGTCGAGCCGCTCGTCGCCGTGGATTCGGACGAACCAGCGCTGGTCCTCGGGAAGCCCCGATGCGGGTAGCAAGTGGTTGTAGCGGCCTTGCAGCACCGCGTCGGCGGCCAGGTCGGTGGTCTGCAAGAGGTCGGGCAGGCGCAGCGAGCGTGGCCGGGCGGCCGGGCGCCGCAGCGCGATGGGATCAGCGATAACCATGGTGAAAACTCCAGAGCGGATGGGGTGGATTCAGGAAAGGGGTCGGCGGCAGCGTTCAGCTGCGGCAACAACAACCGTGGAATCCGACGTGCTCCATCACAGCGTCCATGCTAGGCGGGTGCGACGCCCGACGCGCCGGCCGGTCACTCGCTGGGGCGGGAATTCCGGCGTCCCGGCGCGGCAATACCCACTGTGACCTGCTCGTTCCCGACGGTACTACGGTTGTAATCGCAATGACGGAAAGAACCGGCGCGGCATTGCCCGCAAAATGGTGGACATGACCTCTGCTGCGGAACCCCGCGCGGCCCGGGCACCCCGGGTGGCCCTGGTGCTGGGCAGTGGCGGCGCGCGCGGCTACGCCCACATCGGGGTGATCGCCGAGCTTCGCGACCGCGGTTACGACATCGTCGGGATCTCCGGATCGTCGATGGGTGCTCTGGTGGGCGGGCTGCAGGCTGCCGGTCGGCTCGACGACTTCGCCGAGTGGGCCAAGTCGCTGACCCAGGGCGCGGTACTGCGCCTGCTGGATCCGTCGTTCACCGCGGCGGGCGTGCTGCGGGCGGAGAAGATTCTCGATGTCGTCCGCGACATCTTGGGCGATATCGACATCGAAGAGCTGCCAATTCCCTATACCGCGGTGGCGACCGATCTGATCGCGGGCCGGTCGGTGTGGTTGCAGCGCGGCCCGGTCGATACCGCCATCCGCGCCTCGATCGCCATCCCCGGGGTGATCGCACCGCATGTGGTCGACGGACGCCTGCTCGCCGACGGCGGCATCCTCGACCCGCTGCCGATGGCCCCGTTGAGCGCCGTCAACGCCGACCTGACGCTGGCGGTGAGCCTCAACGGCGGTGACCCGACCGCCGCCGGCCCGGCGGCTGAAGACTCCGAGCGGGGCGCGCCGGCCGGTCGATTGAATCGCATGTGGCGCAGTACGTCTGCGCTGCTGGACACCAGCGGGGCGCGATCCCTGCTGGACCGGCCGACGGCCCGAGCGATCCTGGACCGGTTCAGCAGTGGGGAGTCCGAACCCGGCGGTTCAGCGAGTCTCGACGCAGGAGAGGCGAAGCTGGGACCGCCGCATGGGCCCGGCGAGGACGAGGACTTCGCGCCCGAGGTGCCCAAACTCGGCAGTTTCGAGGTGATGAACCGGACCATCGACATTGCCCAGGCGGCGCTGGCCCGCCATCAGCTGGCGTCGCACCCGCCCGATCTGCTCATCGAAGTACCTCGCGTCGCGTGCCGCAGCCTGGACTTCCACCGCGCCGCCGAGTTGGTCGACGTCGGCCGGGAACTCGCCGCCCGCGCCCTCGACGCCGCGAAATCGCTTTAGCGCCCTAGCCTTTGGCCAAGAACTCGGCGATGGCGCCGGCCTGCCGTCGGCCCTGTTCGCGTCCGGCCTGCGCCGCCGGCAACCGGCACGCCGGGTCGAGCGGATTGCCGCCGAAGGCACGTAGCGCGTCATCGTCGGCCAGCACCGCGCACACTCGACCGTCGAACGCCGCGATCTCCCCGTCGACGCCGCCACCGGTGGGCACCAGCAGCACGGCCTCGTCGCAATCGGCGGCGACATCGAGGTTGATCGTGCTGCGCACGCCGCCATCCATGTAGCGGCGGGTGCCGATCACCACCGGGGGCCACGCGCCGGGTACCGCGCAACTGGCCGCCACGGCGTCGATGAGTTCCACCCCGGAGTCGCGGTCGAAGACCGTCAGCTCCCCGGTGTCGATGTCGATCGCGGTGATCCGCAGCGTGCGATCCGGCCAGTCGTGTGAGGGCAGACGGTCGGCGATGATGCCCCGCCGCACCGGTGCGGCAACCGTCTGCGCCGCCAGGGCAACCGCGCCGATACCTTGCAGCTTCTGCGCGGTGGTGGTGTTGGGCTCGGTGATCGCCGCCATGAACAGGTCGGTCAACGCATCGGCACCGACACCGGGATCGATCTCCGACGAGGTCTCGGCCACCTGCCGGGCGAACAACTCCGCCAGCCCCAGCCCGCTGCCGATCTGGGCGGCCACCGCCGACCCGGCCGATGTCCCCACCAGCACCGCGGATTCGAGCAGTTCCCGCGCGGTGTCGGGCGACTCGTCGGCGATGCCGCACAGCACACCGGTCTCCCAGGCGATGCCGGCTACTCCGCCACCGCCGAGCACCAGGGCGCGTTTGACTGTCATGTCATTCCTTTCCAGGGGTGTTGAGCCTCCTGGGCAGCGGCGGTCAGATCGTCCCGGCGCAGTTGCCGGGCAGGAGAATCGGGGAAAGCCAACTCGCCGGTGATGGTCAGATCGGCCTCGACGTGAACCAGTTCCCCGGGGTCGATCAACCGCCAGCGCGAATCGGCGTCCATCGGTTCGGTGGCGAACACCACCGCCGGACGGCCCCGCAACTGCTCGGAGTGCGCCCGGATCCGCGGGGTCTGCAGGTCCAGTCCGGCCGGCGCGGCTCCGTCGCGGCGGTCCAGCAGGTACAGCTCGTGGGTGTCGGGGTAGCGCAGCGCCCACATGTCGGTGGCGGTGCTCAGCAGGATATTGAGCGCGTAGATCGGCACGTTGGACGCCAGCCAGCCGACCGCGTCGCGCAGCCCGGCACCGACGTCGCCGTCATGCGCACGGACGCAACCGGTGATCAGCGCAAAGACCCGCTCGGAATCGGTCTGTCCCGCAACCAGGTCCGCGGTTCCGAGTTCGCGAAGCCGTTCCTCGACGGCGTCGAGGCCATGCAGCACGCCGTTGTGCGCGAAGATGCGGCCGTCCTGCAGGAACGGGTGGGTGTTGGCGACGTCCCGCACACCGGTGGTTGCGTAGCGCACATGCGCGACGAAGGTGGTGCCGGTCAGTTCGTGTGCCTCAGTGGAGAATTCGGCGTCCTGCCACGCCGCGATCGGTTCTTTGTGCAGCTGCGGCAGTCCGTTGGTGTCGAAGACGCCGATGCCGGTGCCGTCCGGGTTGCGCCGGCTCTGCTCGGCGAGGTTGTCCGGAGCGTCGAGCAGCCAGAACGTGGCGGTGACGACGTCGGTCCCGGCGTGCAGCCCGAAAAGTCGGCACATCGGCGAGGTCAGCCCGCCAACAGGGCGGACAGTCGCGCCAACGCCTGGCGGGCGTAGCCCTTCCACAGCCGGCCCAGCACCGGCAGCAGCGGCGCGGCCAGCTTTGACCGCGGGTGGATGACCCAGCTCCAGGTGATCGTGGTGCCGGAACCGACGGGTGCGAACTGCCAACGACCCTCGACGTGGGCCACCAGTACGGCCAGCGGGCCGGTGATGTCGGTGAGCCGGTATTCGAACGACCGCGGCGGATCGACCTCGGTCAACTCCTCCCGCATGCTGCCGCCGCCGGTCAGCACGACGGTGCGGGTCTGCCCGGCGCTCGCCCAGTCACCGGTCTGGTCCCGGATCTCTTTGATCGGCGGAATCGGCCCGTACCAGCGGCGGAAAAGCTCCGGCAGGGGTAGCGGCAGCGTTCCGGCGAACGCGTCCGCGACGGTGGCGGACACCGTCCGGGACTGTTCGACAACCAGGGCCATGAGCCGAGGGTAGCGCTCAGCGCGCCAGGTGCGGAGCGGCCCGACCGGTGATCAGCGGCAGGTCGAAGAACCCGGCGAACCCGGCCGGGGCCGCACAGGTCGCCGGGATGGCGTTGACGCAGTGCGCCGCGGTCGCCACGACACCGGGATTGCTGATCAGCCCGGCTTCGACGGTTTCGGGCTGCCAGCCCTTGACGGTGACGAACGTGTCGGGATTGCCCCGCACCTCCATCTCGTAACGCTCCCCTGCCGGACCGAAAGTCCATGGGGGGTCAAGGTTTTCTTCACCCATCATCCAGTTGACCGTGACCCGTGCCACCACCTCGTCGCCGACGGTCGCCTCCCAGTGGAACCGGCGACCGGCCACCTGACCGGGTTCGATGGAACCGATCGGAGAGTCGATGGGCGCGGTGGCCACCGCCACCTCCTGCGATGAGCGGATGTGCTCGTCGGCGGCGAAGCCCAGCCGGTCCACGCACAGTCGAACCGATTGACGGAACCCGCCGTCGAGCAGCTTCTGCATCGGGCCGCTCAGGGCCTGATCCGGGGTGCCGCCGAATCCCATCACGTGGCGCAGCACATCCGGCGCGTCGTAGGTGCGCAGGTCCGAATACTCTTCGCCGCGAATGAATGTCACGCCGGTGGACATCACCGACAGCAGCAGCGGGAACAGCTCGAAGGCCGCGCCCGGGCCGATACCGGCACCGTGCAGGGTCACGCCACCTTCGCGCGCCGCGGCCTCCAACGGTCCCACCTCCTTCTCGGACGGGTAGAACCAGCCGACCGGGGTGAGAACGTTCTTGCCGGAACGCAGCAGCGCCGCAACCTCGTCGGGGTTGGGCAGCAGCGGCGCGTAGATCACCGCGTCGGCATCCAGCGCCAGGATCTCGTCCACGCTGTCGGTGGCCGTCACACCCACCGGTTCAGTGCCGATGATCTCCCCGACGTCCTTGCCGCTCTTGGGCTTCGAGTGCACCCAACAACCGACCAGCTCCAAATCGGGATGCTCAAGCACGCCCTTGATCGCGGCGACGCCGACTCCTCCGGTTGCCCATTGGATGACACGCAGGCTCATCAGTCACGCACCTCGCTCACTTGGTATTGATCCTCGGAATACCGGGCCCGGATGGTCTTCTTGTCGTATTTGCCAACACTGGTGCGCGGGATCGCCTCGATGAAGGTCCAGCGCTCCGGCAGCCACCAGCGGGCGACCTTGTCGGACAAGAACGCTCGCAGTTCGGAGCCTGTGACCGCGGCACCAGGCCGGGCCACCACGACGGCCAGCGGCCGTTCCTGCCAACGCTCGTCGGGCACCCCGACCACCGCGGCTTCGACGACGTCGGGGTGGGCGATCAGCTCATTCTCGAGTTCCACCGAGGAGATCCACTCCCCGCCGGACTTGATCACGTCTTTCGCCCGATCGGTCAGCGTGATGAAGCCCTGCTCGTCGATGCGGCCCACGTCGCCGGTGCGCAGCCAGCCCGAGGCGAACTTGGACTCGTCCTGGCCGCGGAAATAGGCGCCGGTGATCCATGCGCCCCGCACTTCCAGCTCGCCGACCGCCTCGCCGTCGTTGGGCAGCACCCGGTCCTCGTCGTCGACGATGCGGGTCTCAACACCGCATACCGGCCGCCCCTGGGTGCCGCGTAGCGCCCAGTGCTGCTCGGGTGGGGTGCCCGGCGGCGGCCAGGCCATGGTGGCCATCGGCGAGGTCTCGGTCATGCCCCACAACTGCCGCACCTGCACGCCGTGGCGCTGCTCGAACGCCTGCATCAGCGACACCGGAACCGCCGAGCCGCCGCAGGCCACCATCCGCAACGACGAAATGTCATGGCCGGGTTCGCGCTCCAGATAGTGCAGGACGTCGTTCCAGATCGTCGGCACCGCGCCGGCCACCGTGGGCCGCTGGGTCTCGATCAGGGCGACCAACGACCGGGCGTCCAGATGCCGGTCGGGCAACGCCAGGTCCGCGCCGGCCATCAGCGCCGAATACGGCAGTCCCCAGGCGTTGGCGTGGAACATCGGCACGATCGGCAGCACGCAGTCGATCGCGCCGATCGCGGTGCCGTTGGTGGTGCATCCGGCCATGGCGTGCAGGTAGCTGGACCGGTGGCTGTACACCACGCCCTTGGGGTTGCCGGTGGTGCCGCTGGTGTAGCACATGGCGGCCGCCGAATTCTCGTCGATGACCGGCCAGTCGAACTCGCACGCCTCGGCGGCCAGCAGGTCGGCGTAGCCCAGCACGGTCTTGCCGGAGGCCTCCAACGTGGCGGTATCGCCGTCGCCCACGACGATCACGGTGTGCACGGTCTCCAGTTGCGCCAGTACCGGCGCCAGCAGCGGCACCAATGACGCGTCGACCAGGACCACCCGGTCCTCGGCCTCGTTGGCGACGAAGACGATCTGCTCGGCGAACAGCCGGATGTTGAGCGTGTGCAGCACCGCGCCCATCGCCGGCACCGCCAGGTAGGCGGCCAGGTGTTCGGTGTTGTTCCACATGAAGGTGGCCACCCGCTCGTCGCCGGTGATGCCCAGGCGCCGCAGGGCATTCGCCAGCCGGGCCGCCTGCTTACCCAGCTCCCGGTAGGTGGTGCTCCGATACCCGTCGTCGGCCACGGTGGTGACAGTGCGAGAACCGTGGACAGTCGTCACGTGGTTCAGGATGGCGCCGACCGTCAGCGGCCAGTGCTGCATGGTGCTCTGCATCGGCCTATTCGATCACGCCGGCACCTGGAATGCGGCGTGGGTTACAGCGCGGGTTCGAGTTGCAGCATTCGGGTGACCGCGTCGTCGAGCTCCAGCTGCTCGTGCAGCGACGCTGACGGCGCCGGCAGGTCGGCCAGCGACGCGATGGTCACCTTGCCGTCGAGTCCGGCGATGTAGAGCCGACTGCCGTCCGGGCTCTCGGCGGCGCAGGACGGCTCGGTGATGCCGGTCAGCGTGCCGAGGGTCTCGCTGGTGCGCGCACACAGCACCAAAACGGCGCCCTCAGTCACCAGGTAAATCCGCTGGCCGTCGCGCCCGGCGATCAGCTGGATCAGCTTGGCCTCAAGGGCGCGACCGGCGCTGACCGCGTGGGTGCGGGCGTCGACGACGTGGACCCGGCTGCGGCCGTCGGGACCGGATGTCGCCACGTACAGCCGAGCGCCTTCCGGGCTGACCGCGACATCGATGATGCTCGCGCCGATCTTGATGGTGTCGACGACGTTCAGGTCGCGGTCGAGCACCGTGACCGTGTCGCCGGAGGGCTGGCGGACCGCCGCGTAGAGACGCCGGCCGTCCGCGCTGATCCGCAGGCCGGCTGCCGCCGCCGCGGGGTCACCGGAGACCGTGACGGACCCGGCGAGACGCATGGCCGCGTCGAGCACGACCACGTCGACGCCGGCCGAGCCGGTACGGGTGAGGTACACGCGGCTGCTGGCCGGGTCGGCGACCAGGTCACCGATGTCCATGGCCACCGGGTAGCACCCGGCGATCTCGGCGGTGTCGACGTCGATCGCCAGCACGGCGTCCAGTGCGGTCGAACCCGCGGTGACGTAGGCCCAGCCGGTGCCGGCGGGGCCGGCGGCGATCGAGAAGGGCTCGTCGGCCTGGAACACGGTGTTCACGATCTTGCAGCTGGCGGTGTCGATGATCGAGACCGTGTCGTCGCCGTAGTTGGTGGCCAGCAGTCGTCGGCCGTCCGCGGTGACCGCGATGCCGCCGATCGGGCCGCGATCCAGTGTCACGGTGTTGGCGACGCGGGCTGCAGAGTTGGCCAATCTATAAGCCGGCACGTCGTCCACATCGCTCCTATCGACCACTGTTCGCATCGTTTCGTTTCGTCTCGTCACTGCCCACGCTCCCCGTGGCTACCGCAGCGCGGCCCGGTCGAGACCGGGGATGCCGAGGCGGGGCGTCTGGTCGATCCTAGCGGTGAATTCGAAGTAACAGGAAAATGTCGTAATTATTGTGATCGAGGTCGCAGGCTAATCCCAACTGCCCCACGCTGGGGCGGGCGAAACCGCAAGATCCGAACGCTTCAGCAACCCCGTCGATACGGCCTGAACAGGTTGTTTACCGTTATTGGACAACTTGTGATCTGCGTCGCGATTAACATTGAATAAGAATTTAAGAACTCCCACCAGGAAATTCGGCGCTTCCCGCCGGAAGACTCTTGCAATTTTTCGGATGGGCGAGTATGGGCCGGGGGCCCGCCCGCGAAGGTGGCCCTACGACTCGTCGAGACAGCCCGCATCGAGCTGGCCCACGAGGTGTCCAGGACATCCAAACCCTGTGTCCAGACATCCAAACCGTAGGGAAATACCTGATTCGTCCGCACTCGTGCCTTCTCTACTGTCAGCGACAACGCGTCATGACGCGCGTAACCGGGGCCATGTCGAACGGAGCGAACCTCATGCCAAGAAACACGGAGATGTGGCCGTACGTCGTGAAACGATCTGCCGTCGTCGCCGGCGTGAGCTCTTTGTGCTGGACGGCGGCGGCACTGGTCGCTCCTCTTGCCAACACCGTTCCGCTGAGCAACGGGCTCGACATCGAGTGCTTTCTGGACAACACCAACAATCACGTGAAATGCGTGACCATGGGCGGCTGCCCACGTGTGCACGGCGACTACGTCGTCGACGCCCTGCACACGATGATCAACGGGCAACAGACCGAATACCCCTATAAGTGCATCAACAACCAGGTCGTCAGCTGGGGGCTCAACATCGACCCCAACTCGACGTTCACCTTCGGAGTCCAGGCATGTCGCAAGAAGGACCTCGAAGGCGACTGGTGCACAGCGTATTCGGACTACACCTACACGCCGCCGCAGCCGGTTAAATGTCCGCCTAACTCGCGTACTTCGACAGTCCCGGCCGGCCAAACATGCACTCCGGCCCCGGACATCACCCTGACGGCGGAGCCTGGCGCGCCGCTCGGCGGGGGCGCTCCAGCGCCGGCACCTGCGCCTGCGCCTGCTGGCCACACCGTGATCAGCGACGTGGATCTGTACGACGTGCCGGGCGGCGGTGGCACCGTGATCGGGATGCTCAAGAAAGGTGACGCGGTGACGCTGAACGGCCCGTGCCCGATCCACAACGCCGCCAACCCCGATGACCCGAACAACGGCTGGTGCAAGGTCACCGACACCACCAGGAAACTGACGGGCGCCGTCTGGGGAGACGCAATCTCAAAGTAGTGGTCGAACCGCCATCCGATCGAGGACTGCGTTCGGCGCGGCAACAGCGTCAAAACCCATATCTGAGCTGCACAAACACCGTGCCCCCAGTCGGACTCGAACCGACACTGTGCGGATTTTAAGTCCGCTGCCTCTGCCAATTGGGCTATGGGGGCTCGCGGCGAATCTAACGCGGCGGCCTCGCCAGCGCCCTACCGGCACTCCGAGAAGAGAAGAGAAGAGAAGAGAAGAGAAGAGAAGAAGTCAGGCGTGCTCGGGGCAGTAGTTCTGCGCGGCGATCCGCGCGAACTCCGCGGCACGCTGCAGCGTGAAGCCGGGGTTGGTGGTCTGAACCGCGACCACGGTGTCCATCGGGGTGAGTCCGGCGTCCATCAGCTGGCACACTGAGTGACCGGCCGAGATCGCCACCTGGTCCGAGCCCCGGTGGCTCAAACCGGCCCCGGACAGCTGGGTCAGGAAGGCGGCGTCGCTGCCGACCGGCTCTGCGTGCGCCGGCGCAGCCAGACCGACCATGGCGGTGATGCCCACCAGCAGCAGAAACCGATTCATAGCTCGTAGTGTGCTGAGCGTTCGTTAATAACGTGTTACGCACCGTTTACTCCCCCGGATCCGGATGTTAAATCCGTGTTACCGGGCCCTCACCACCCCCGGGCGAACTGCTGGCACTACCGCTACCCAGCGCTAAAAATGTTGTCCATCAACCTGATTGACAGCCAGCCGCAGGACGCCGAAATGGCGGCGCCCACGCACCGCGGGTCATTGTGAGCTAGACCACTTCATTGCAACGCGAAAGCCCTTCGGCGAACACCCGATACCGCCACGCACGGCTTTTGCGTCCATGCCCCCGTTCGGCCTCCGGGACGCGAAATCGTGACGCCGCACACACCTGCGACGCGCCCGCACTGAGGTGCATGTAAAGAGTTCCGACACCGCGGTTAAGAAGCGGTTAACCAGCTTTCACAATCGCACAGTCATGCGGAACTGTGGTGCCCGGAGCCGATTCATCACCGGGCTTCGTAAGGAGAATCCCATGTCTTTCGTGACCACCCAGCCGGAGGCGCTGGCGTCGGCGGCCAGCACCCTGCAGGCGATCGGCGCCGCGCTCAACGCCCAGAGCGCCGCGGCGTCCGCCCCCACCACCGGCGTCGCTCCTGCGGCCGCTGACGAGGTCTCGGCGTTGACCGCAGCGCAGTTCGCCGCGCACGCCAGCCTGTATCAGACGGTTGCCGCGCAGGCTTCGGCCATTCACGAGATGTTCGTGGCCACGCTCAAGAGCAGCTCCGAGTCGTACGCGGCCACCGAAGCCGCGAACGCGGCGGCGGCGGGTTAGGCGGCAGACATGTGGGATTACGGAGCCCTGCCCCCCGAGATCAACTCCGGGCGCATCTACACCGGACCGGGGTCGACGCCGATGATGACGGCCGCCGCGGCCTGGCGCGGACTGGCCGCCGAACTGAGCGCGGCCGCCCACTCCTACGAGACGGTGATCAGCGAGCTGTCCGGCGAGGAATGGCTCGGCCCGGCATCGTCATCGATGTCCGCCGCCGCGGCCCCCTACATCGCCTGGATGAACAACACCGCCGCACTGGCCGAACAGGCCGCAGTCCAGGCCACCTCCGCCGCCGCAGCATTTGAGACGGCGCGGGCGGCCACGGTGCCCCCGGCGGCGGTCACCACCAACCGGGTGCAGCAGGCGGCGCTGGTCGCGACCAACATCCTGGGCATCAATACCCCGGCGATCGCGGCTCTGGACGCCAACTACGCGCAGATGTGGGCGCAGGACGCCGCGGCGATGTACGGCTACGCCAGCGGCTCGGCTGCCGCGACGCAGGTCACCCCGTTCAACGAGCCGGCCCAGAACACCAACCCGGCCGGGCTGGCCAACCAGGGTGCTGCGGTCACCCAAGCCGGCGGCAGCAGCACCGCCAACAGCACCGCGCAGACGGCGCAGATGATCTCGTCGCTGCCGAACGCCCTGCAGAGCATGGCCTCGCCGGCAGCGTCGACCGACTGGATCGAGCAGGTCATCGAGTTCCTCTACAACGACACGGTGAACGGCTACGCGTTTATGGTCGGCACCCCGCTGTACAACCTGTTCAACACCGCCGGCACCGGCGCGGCCTTCATCCCGTCGGCTCTGCTGCCAAGCCTTATCGGTTTCATGACCGGCGGGGGCTTCAGCGGCACCACCGGCAGTGCGCTCGGAAGTGGCCTGGGCGCGGCGTTGAGCCCCGGAGGTGCACTCGGCGCTTTGGGTGCGCTCGGCGGCGGCCTGTCCAGCGGCGTCAGCAGCGCATTCGGGGTCAGCGCGGTCACCCCGGCCGTCACCGCCACCATGGGCAAGGCCTCGCTGGTCGGGACGTCATTCTCGGCGCCGGCGGGCTGGACGGCAGCCACCCCCGGCGCCGCGGCGCTGACCAGCGGGCCCGGCGGTTGGGCGGTCCCCTCGGAGACCCACAACAACATGGCCTCCGTGCCCCCGCCGGTGCCGGCCGGCGTCGGGCAGCGCGGCATGAACTACGGCACGCCGCGTTACGGGTTCCGGCCCAAATTCATGCCCAAGCCGATGGTGGTCTAGGAGCAACGATGATCGACTACGCCCTGCTGTCGCCGGAGATCAACTCCGGTCGTCTGTACGCCGGTCCCGGCTCCACACCGATGATGACGGTCGCCTCCGCGTGGCGCGGACTGGCCGCGGAGATCTCCTCGGCTTTGACGTCGTGCGAAACGACGATCACCCAGCTCGTCGACGAAGAGTGGATGGGCCCGGC
The DNA here is from genome assembly GCF_019645815.1 of Mycolicibacter heraklionensis. NCBI lineage: Bacteria > Bacillati > Actinomycetota > Actinomycetes > Mycobacteriales > Mycobacteriaceae > Mycobacterium > Mycobacterium heraklionense. The sequence goes on along the minus strand of NZ_CP080997.1, from coordinate 1,176,806 downwards.
ATCGGCATCGATGACCGCCGCCACCAAGCCCTACCTGGCCTGGATGGCCGACACGGCGGCGAAGGCCGAGGAAGCGGCCACCCAGGCCACCGCCGCAGCGGCCGCGTTCGAGGCGGCCCACGCGGCCACCCCTCCCCCGGCAGTGATCGCCGCCAACCGCGCTCAGCAGAAGCAATTGGTGGCCACCAACGTCGTCGGCCAGAACTCCGCCGCGATCATGGCCAGCGACGCACAGTATTTCGAGATGTGGGCCCAGGCCACCGATGTCATGTACAGCTACGCCGCGTCCTCGGCCGCGGCGACCAAGGTGACGCCGTTCAGCGAGCCCAACCAGACCACGAATCCGGACGGAACGGCCAACCAAGCCGCCGCGGTCAGTCAAGCCAACGGCACGGCCGCCAGCAACAACGCCGCACAGACGGCGCAGGCGATCTCGTCGCTGCCGAACACCCTGCAGACCCTGACCTCGCCCGGTCCCGCTGACGCCGGCCTGCCTCCGCCCACCCTGGCCGGGCTCCTCGAAGCCATCGGGCGCAACGCGTCGATCAACGGTGTGGTGTCGCTGGTGACCTACCCGCTCAACGGCGTGATGAGCTTCACGGGAACCTCGGCGGCGTTCACCCCGGCAAGCTTGATCCCGACCATGACCACGTTCTTCTCCGGCGGCGGTTTCAACGCCCTCGGCGGTGGTGCGGCAGGTGCCGGTATCGGCGCCCTGCTGGCCCCCGGTGGTCCGCTGAGCAGCCTGGGTGCGCTGGGCGGCGGCGCGGCATCGGCTTTCGCGGCGAGCGCGCCGACCGTGACGGCCGGGGTGGGCCAGGCCACCCTGGTCGGGGAGTTGTCCGCGCCGTCGGCATGGGCCGCGGCCGCGCCCGCTGCCAGCGCCGTCGATACGGCCAGCGCCTTACAGGGCAGCAGCTGGGCGGCCGCCCCGGAACAGATCGAGTCGATGGCGGCCATGCCCGGCGGCATGCCGATGGGCGCCGAACGGGGCGGCTTCGGCCTCGGCACTCCCCGCTACGGCTTCAAGCCGACCGTGATGGCCCGGCCAGTGGTTGCCGGCTAAGACCCCTCACCGCAGGACGGAACCCGCAGATAAGGAGAGAGAAATCATGGCAACACGTTTTATGACTGACCCGGACGCGATGCGTTCGATGGCGGGCCGTTTTGATGTGCATGCGCAGACGGTGGAGGACGAGGCGCGTCGGATGTGGGCGTCGTCGACCAACATCTCCGGTGCGGGTTGGGGTGGTCTGGCGGAGCGGACCTCGATGGACACCATGGGTCAGATGCAGACGGCGTTTCGCAACATCGTGAACATGCTGCACGGGGTGCGGGATGGGCTGATTCGCGACGCGAACCACTACGAGCAGCAGGAAGCTGCTTCTCAGCAGATCCTGTCGAGCTAGAAGGAGAACCGCAGATGTCGATTAACTACCAGTTCGGTGATGTGGATGCCCACGGTGCGTTGATTCGTGCCCAGGCGGCGTCGTTGGAGGCTGAGCACCAGGCGATCGTGCACGATGTGCTGGCTGCCGGTGACTTCTGGGGTGGTGCGGGTTCGGTGGCCTGCCAGGAGTTTGTGGCGCAGTTGGGCCGCAACTTCGCGGTGATCTACGAGCAGGCCAACTCTCACGGTCAGAAGGTGCAGTCGGCCGGCAACAACATGGCCAACACCGACGCCTCGGTGGGCTCCAGCTGGGCGTAACGTCAGGCAAGGCCCGGGAAACCCGACGCAGCAGAGGGGGCTGCGTCGGGTTTTTCCGTTCCCGGGCATCAAGGATCCATCAAGGTTCGATTCCGCTCCGTTAAGAGCACGTAAGGGCAACAGCTAACCGAGCACCGTTGCGGCACGGTGGATCTCGTGGCCGGCACCGCGCCGGCTCGATCGGTTAGGAGATGGTGATGCCGTTGATGTCGTTCGTGAGCGCCCAGCCTGCAGAGCTGGCGGCCGCGGCCGGCGAATTGACCGGTATCGGCTCGGCGATGGCCGCCCAGAACGCGGCTGCCGCCCCTGCGACTACTGGCGTGATCCCCGCTGCGGCAGACCCGGTGTCGGCGTTGACCGCAGCACAGTTCGTCACGCACGCCGGCCTGTACCAAGCGGTCAGTGCCCAGGCGAATGCGATTCACCAGATGTTCGTCACCACCCTGACGACCAGCGCGGCAGCGTACCAGGCGACCGAGGCCGCCAACGCGATCGCAGCGCGCTGAGTTCAGCAAAAAACAAGCAAGACAAAGGAACTCGAGAACATGATGGAGTTCGGTGCGTTGCCACCGGAAGTCAACTCCGCGTGGATGTACACCGGGCCGGGAGCGGCGCCGCTGATGGCCGCCGCAGCGGCCTGGCGCGGACTGGCCGCGGAGCTGGGGTCGACCGCCGCCGCCTACCAGGCGGTGATCGCCCGGATGGCCGGTGAGCTGTGGGCCGGCCCGGCGTCGGCGTCGATGGCCGCCGCGGCGGCGCCCTTCGTGGCGTGGATGAACACCACCGCCGCTCAGGCCGAGCAGGCCGCCACCCAGGCCACCGCGGCCGCGGCCGCCTTCGAGACCGCGTTCGCCATGACGGTTCCTCCGCCGGTGATCGTGGCCAACCGCAGCCTGCTGATGGCCCTGGTGGCGACCAACTTCCTGGGGCAGAACACCCCGGCGATCACGGCCACCGAGGCGCAGTACGCCGAAATGTGGGCCCAGGACGCCGCTGCCATGTACGGCTACGCGAGCGGTTCGGCCGCCGCGTCGCAGATAACGCCGTTCAGCCCACCCGCCCAGACCACCAACCCGGCCGGGTTGGCCGGCCAGGCCGCCGCGGTCACCCAGGCCGCCGGCAGCTCGGCGGCGGGCAACAGCCCGAGCAGCCAACTGATCTCGGTGTTGCCCGGCGTGCTGCAGAGTCTGGCGTCGCCGACCCAGGGCAGCTCGCCATCATCGGCGTCGTCGAGTCTGTCGGGGATTCTGGGCAGCCTGTTCGACAACAGCCAGATCACCGACAGCATCAACGGAATGGTCAACACCGGAGCCTGGAACGTCGCCAGCACGCTGTCGACCGCGGTCGGCTTCTTGAGCAGTCTCGGCAGCAGTGCGGGATCGTCGATGGGGACGGCGGGCTCCGCGGCCGCCGGCGGGCTGAGCTCGGCCGTCGGCGCGGTGGCACCAATGGCCTCGCTGGGTACGGCGGGCTTCGCGGGCCTCGGCGGGCTGGGCTCATTCGGCGGTGCGCCGGTTTCGGCGGCCCTCGGTCAGGCCGGTTCGCTCGGCATGCTGTCGGTGCCGCCGAGCTGGGCTGCCGGAACCGCCGCCAGCACCGTGTCGGCACTGCCGGGCGCCGGGTTGAACGTGCCCGCAGCAAACGGGACGTCGGCGGTACCGGCCGGCATGCCGATCGGCGCGCTCGGCGGACGCAGTGGCCCCAGCGGGAATCTGCCGCAGTACGGGTTCAAACCCAGCGTCGTCGCACACCCGGTCCTGGCCGGCTGACGCCGGAAGACCACAACCAACAACCAAGGAGCTATGGCAATGACCACCCGTTTCATGACCGACCCGGACGCCATGCGTTCAACTGCGGCCCGTTTCGACGCGCACGCGCAGACCGTGGAGGACGAAGCCCGGCGGATGTGGGCGTCGTCGACCAGCATCTCCGGCTCCGGCTGGGGCGGCCTGGCCGAACGCACGTCCTACGACACCATGGGCCAGATGCAAACCGCATTCAGCAACATCGTCACCATGCTGCATAGCGTCCGCGACGGACTTATCCGGGACGCCAACCAGTACGAACAGCAGGAAGCTGCCTCGCAGCAGATCCTGAGCAGCTAACAACACCGCTACCCCAGGGAGTAATGATCGAGATGTCCATCAACTATCAGTTCGGCGACGTCGACGCCCACGGCGCCTTGATTCGCGCCCAGGCCGCCGCCCTGGAGGCCGAGCACCAGGCGATCGTGCAAGACGTGCTGGCCGCCGGGGATTTCTGGGGCGGCGCCGGCTCGGTGGCCTGCCAGGAGTTCATCACCGCGCTCGGGCGGAACTTCCAGGTCATCTACGAACAGGCCAACGCCCACGGCCAGAAGGTCCAGACGGCCGGCAACAACATGGCCAACACCGACACCGCCGTGGGCTCCAGCTGGGCCTGAAAGCAAACCGTCAATAATCCGTACGAGACCGTAAAGAACTCGTTAACGACCTCTGGCCGTCGGGAGTCCGACGAAACAGTGGAGCGGTGACCGAGCCCAGCTGGGGGCCGGCTCGTATCCGCCGAGGAGATGTCATGTCGTTCCTGACCACCCACCCCGAGGCGCTGGCTGCGGCGTCCGGCAACCTACAGACGATCGCCGCGGCGCTCAACGCCCAGAACGCGGCCGCCGCCGGCCCGATCACCGGGCTGGCCCCAGCCGCCGCCGACGAGGTCTCCGCACTGCAGGCCACCCAGTTCTCCGCCTACGGCACGCTGTATCAGCAGATCAGCGCGCAGGCCGCGGCAATGCAGGAGATGTTCATCCACACCCTGCGCGCCAGCGCCGACTCCTACGGAGAGACCGAGACCGCCAACTCGGCGGCGGCGACCACCACGGCGGGGCTGGGCACGGCTACCGGCCTGGGGACCGTGGGCGCCGGAGCCGCCGCCGATCCGACATTCGGGCTGGGCGGAATCGCCAGCAACTCCGCCATCCTGGCCGCCATGCAGGCCACCAACCTCGGCTCGGCCGCCTCGGAGTTCACCGGCCTGGGCAAGGGCTACATCACCAACCCGCCGGGCGTCATCCACCACCTCGAAGGCGCCGCCGAGCACGCCCACCTCATCTCGCAGGCCGCGCCGGGCCCCGCCGCCCCGGTGGCCGCGGCCGCTGCCGGCCAAGCAGCCCCGCTCAACAAGATGTCGGCACCGCCGAACTGGGCCGGCGAAGCCGCCCCGGCGGCCGAGTCGCGCCCGCTCGTCGCGGCGGGTGCCGCCGAGGCCGAGCCGCACGGCGCCGCCACGGTGCCCGCCGGAGCGCCGGCGGTGGCCTCCTCGGATCGTGGTGGCCCCGGGTTCGGCCGGCCTCGCTACGGTGTCAAGCCCGTCGTGATGCCGCGCAAGCCGATCGTCTAGCGGCGACCAACGCCAGGCCGAAACCCACTAGAGGAAACGGACTTCCACGACATGGACTACGCAGCACTGCCCCCGGAGATCAACTCCGCACGGATGTACTCGGGCGCCGGGGCCGCGCCCATGACGGCCGCCGCGACCACATGGAATGCGCTGGGCGCCGAACTGGCCACGACCGCGGCTTCCTATGAGTCGGTGATCTCGACGTTGACCGACGAAGAGTGGCGGGGCCCGGCCGCAACGGCGATGGCCGCCGCGGCGCGGCCCTACGTGGCGTGGCTCAACACCACGGCCGCGGCCGCCGAGCACGCCGCCGCCCAGGCGTCGGCATCGGCCGCCGCCTACGAGGCGGCGTTTGCGATGACGGTGCCACCACCGGTGGTCGCCGCCAACCGGGCACAGTTCGCGGCGCTGGTGGCGACGAACTTCCTCGGATTCAACACCGCGGCGATCGCGGCGCTGGAGGCGCAGTACGCCGAGATGTGGGCACAGGACGCCATGGCTATGTACGGCTACGCGGCGTCGTCATCGCTTGCCGGGGTACTGCAACCGCTGAGCTCGCCCGCTCCCAGCACCAACCCGGCCGGGATCGCCGGTCAGGGCGCAGCCGTCACGCAGGCCTCGACCAGCAGCGCGCAGAACGGGTTGTCGCAGTTGGTATCCGGACTGCCCTCGGCCATGCAAACCCTGGCGGCGCCGGCGGCGGCATCACAACCGGCGCAGAGTGGCATCACCGACTTCCTGTCCAACTTCGTCAACTCCACCCAGAACATCGGGATCTGGAACGGGCTGCAGACCTACAGCTCGGCGTTGAGCAACGCCGGCGCCTGGCACCTGTTCGCCGGCATCGCCAGCGCATACGCCATCGCCACCGGGCCGACGGCGCCACCGGTCTGGCCGGAGATGGTTTTGGCGGACGCGGTGACGACGCCGGCCGGCGCCGCATCCGGCGGCGCCCCGGTGCTGGCCGGTGTCGGCAAGGCCGCCCCGGTGGGCGGGCTGTCGGTGCCCCAGAGTTGGCCGGCGGCCGTCCCGACAACGGCCACCTCGATCCCCGACAGCACTGCCACCCTGGTCAGCCACGGCTGGACAGAGGCAGAGGAGGGCGGCACGGTCAACACCGTGGGCGCCGGGATGCCAGGTGTGGCATCAGCGGGTCGCAGCGGCTCCGGTCTGAGCAACCCGAGGTACGGGTTCAAACCCACCGTGATGGTGCGGCCTGTCGTCGCTGGCTGATGCCGTCGGTTGCCGCGATGATGGTCTGGTGAGTCTCGTGAGCCAGCGCGGCGAGCGCAGAGAACCACGCGGAGAGCTGCGCATCTACCTCGGAGCCTCGCCCGGGGTCGGAAAGACCTACGCGATGCTCGGCGAAGCGCACCGTCGCGCCGACCGCGGCACCGATGTGGTCGCGGCGGCGGTCGAGACCCACGGCCGCAGCAAGACCGCGGAGCTGCTGCAGGGCATCGAGATCATCGGCGAGCCCGGCGGCGAACTCGATGTCGATGCGGTGCTGGCCCGTCACCCCGAAGTGGTCCTGATCGACGACCTCGCCCACACCAACCCCGCGGGCAGCCGAAATGCCAAACGCTGGCAGGACATCGAGGAGTTGCTGGCCGCCGGGATCACCGTGGTCTCCACCGTCAACGTGCAGCAGCTGGAGAGTCTGAGCGACGTTGTCACCAAGATCACCGGGACCACTCAGCACGACACCGTGCCGGACGCGGTCGTGCGCCAAGCAGCGCAGATCGAACTCATCGATGTGGCACCGGAAGCCTTGCGCCGCAGGCTATCCCACGGCAACGTCTATCCGCCGGAAAAGGTCGACGCGGCGTTGGCCAACTACTTCCGTGGCGAGACGCTAACCGCGCTGCGGGAATTGGCGCTGCTGTGGCTGGCCGGGCAGGTGGACGCGACACTCACCCGCTACCGTGCCGACAAGAAGATCACCGAAACCTGGGAGGCGCGGGAGCGCATCGTGGCCGCGGTGACCGGTGGCCCGGAATCCGAGACGTTGGTCCGGCGGGCCTCCAGGATCGCGTCGAAGGCCGGCGGCGACCTGCTGGTGCTGCATGTCCTGGGTGGCGATGGGCTCTCTGGCGCGCCGGCACCCCGGGTGGGCAAGATCCGCCAACTGGCGATCAGCCTGGGCGCCTCGCTGCATACCGTGATCGGCGACGACGTGCCGACCGCGCTGCTGGACTTCGCCCGTGACGTCAACGCCACCCAGTTGGTGATCGGCAGTTCGCGCCGTTCCCGCTGGGCGCGCATCCTCGACGAAGGTGTCGGCGCGGCCGTGGTGCAGCAGTCCGGCGACATCGACGTGCACATCGTCACCTACGAGGACGCCAAGCCGAGTTTCCGTGGGTTGACGGTGTCGCCGCGGGAGCGACGTGCGGTGTCCTGGCTGGCCGCCGTGGTGGTGCCGTGCCTGATGTGCGCGATCATGGTGGGCTGGCTGGACCGCTACTTCGACGCCGGACAGAGCGCACTGTTCTTTGTGGGCGTGCTGCTGGTGGCCCTGCTCGGCGGTATCGCCCCCGCGGTGCTCTCGGCGTTGCTGTCCGGAGTGCTGCTGAACTACTTCGTGCTCGCACCGCGACGTGATTTCACCATCGCCGAGCACGACGTCGCCGTGACCGAGGTCGTCCTGCTGTTGGTGGCCGTCGCGGTGGCGGCCCTGGTGGACGGCGCGGCCAAACGCACTCGGGAAGCCGGCCGTGCCTCCCGCGAAGCCGAGCTGATGACGCTGTTCGCCGGCTCGGTGCTGCGCGGCGCGGACCTGGACACCCTGCTGGAGCGGGTTCGCGAGACCTATGCGCAACGAGCCGTGAGCCTGGTCCGCGTACCCAGCGGCACCGCGACGCCCGAAGTCGTCGCCTCGGTCGGTGAAAACCCGTGCACGTCGGTAGCTCTCGCGGACACCTCGATCGATGTCGGCGATGACGAGTTCTGGATGCTGATGGCCGGCCGGCAGTTGGCCTCGCGTGACCGCCGGGTGCTGTCGGTGGTGGCTCGGCAGGCGGCCGGACTGGTCCGTCAGGAGGAACTGGCCGCCGAGGCCGGCCGGGCCGACGCGGTGATGCGGACCGACGAGCTGCGCCGTTCCCTGCTGTCGGCGGTCAGCCACGACCTGCGCACCCCATTGGCGGCAGCCAAGGCAGCGGTGTCGAGCCTGCGCGCCGACGACGTCGACTTCTCCCCCGACGACACCGCCGAACTGCTGGCCACGGTGGAGGAGTCGGTCGATCAGCTCACCGGCCTGGTGGGCAACCTGCTCGATTCCTCGCGACTGGCCGCGGGCGTGATCCGGCCGGAGTTGACCAAGGTGTACCTGGAAGAGGTGGTGCAGCGCGCTTTGATCGGAATCGGTAAGCGCAGCAACACCTTCGGCCACGGCCGCGGCCTCGACCAGGTGAAGGTCGAGGTGGGCCCGACCGTGGCGATGGCCGATGTCGGACTGTTGGAGCGCGTGCTGGCCAACGTGATCGACAACGCGTTGCGTTACGCCTCCGACAGCGTGGTGCGGGTGACAGCCGGCCGGGTCGGCGACCGGGTCCTGATCAACGTCGCCGACGAGGGCCGCGGGCTGCCCCGGGGCGGCGAGGCGCACGTATTCGATCCGTTCCAGCGCCTCGGCGACCGCGACAACACCAGCGGCGTCGGCCTCGGGCTGTCGGTCGCACGGGGATTCACCGAGGCGATGGGCGGCACCATCTCGGCGACAGAGACACCAGGCGGCGGGTTGACCATGGTGGTGGACCTGGCCGCACCGGCAGGAGAGAGCTGATGACCACACGAGTTCTGGTAGTCGACGACGAGCCGCAGATTCTGCGCGCGCTGAAGATCAACCTGTCGGTACGCGGCTACGAAGTCGTCACCGCGGCGACCGGCGCCGGCGCGTTGCGTGCCGCCGCCGAGCAGCGCCCGGACGTGGTGATCCTCGATCTGGGGCTGCCCGACATCTCCGGCATCGAGGTGCTCGCCGGGCTGCGCGGCTGGCTGACGGTGCCGGTCATCGTGCTGTCCGCCCGCACCGACTCGGCCGACAAGGTGGAGGCGCTCGACGCCGGCGCCGACGACTACGTGACCAAGCCGTTCGGAATGGACGAGTTTCTGGCTCGGCTGCGTGCCGCCGCACGGCGCAACGCCGCGACCGCCGAAATCGACCAGCCAATAGTGGAAACCGCCTCGTTCACCGTGGATCTGGCGGCCAAGAAAGTCACCAAGAACGGCGGCGAGGTCCACCTGACCCCCACCGAATGGGGCATGCTGGAGATGCTGGTGCGAAACCGGGGAAAGCTGGTCGGACGCGACGAGTTACTCACCCAGGTATGGGGCCCGGCATACGCAAAGGAAACGCAGTACCTGCGGGTCTATCTGGCGCAGTTGCGGCGCAAACTCGAAAACGATCCGTCGAACCCCAAGCACCTGCTCACCGAGGCGGGGATGGGCTACCGATTCGAAGTGTGAATTTTTGAGGTTTTGAAATCCGCCGGTTCGGATATGCCGTGGAGACACTAGCGGAAGGAGTTTGCCGTGATGTTCTCCCAAATCGCCAAGAAGACGGCGGTAACAGCAGCCGGCCTGGCCACGGCCGGAATGCTGGCGGTGGCGCCGGCTTCTGCAGACCCAACGGTCGTCGGATTCGGCCAGACGCAGGAGATTCAAAGTCCAGGCGGGGCCATCGATTACACCGTCAAGAATCTGCAACCCAGCGGCCACAATGACGGTATTTGGTACGCGGATGTGACGGCGCAGGCGGTAAGCGGATCCCCCACCCCCAATATCGCTGACTTCAATGCGCGTGCCGTCAACAGTTCAACATTCGCGGTGATGAAGGGCAATGAGGTCGACGGCCTGCCCAACGGGCCGATCGCCGCGGGCAGCCAGACCAGCGGGCGACTCTACTTCGACGTCAAGAACGGCACCGCGCCGGACAGCGTCGTCTACCGCGACGCCGCCGGAGTCGACAAGGTCGTCTGGAAGCACTGACAATCCCGTCCCAGTCACGTCGCTTGGGGGGCGGCCAGATCCACCATCATGGTGAGTCCGCCCCCCGGCGTCTCGGTGGCGGAGATCGTCCCGCCCATCGACTCGACGAACCCCCGCACTACCGACAAGCCCAGGCCGATACCGGTGGTGTTGTTCTGGTCGCCGATCCGCTGGAACGGCTCGAACAGACGCTCACCGTCCGACGGTAGGCCGCGCCCCTGGTCGGCGACGTTGATGAGAACCCGATCGCCGAACTGACACGCACTGACCCGTATCGGGCCGTCGGGGGCGTAGCGCAGCGCGTTGTCGAGAAGGTTGGCCAGCACCCGGTCCAGCAGTCCGGCGTCGGCCAGCACCACTGCGTCACCGACGTCCACTTTGACCCGGTCGATGCCGGAGCGGACGAAGCCGCTGTTGCCGCGACCGATGCTGACCAGGGCCCGTTCCACGGCTTCGTCCAAGTACACCCGGCCCAGCTCGGGGCGCACCACGCCGGCGGCCAACCGGGAAGAGTCGAGGAGGTTACCGACCAGCGCGGTGAGTTGGTCGATCGACTCCTCTACGGTGGCCAGCAGTTCAGCGGTGTCGTCGGGGGAGAAGTCGACGTCGTCGGCGCGCAGACTCGACACCGCGGCTTTCGCAGCCGCCAGCGGCGTACGCAGGTCGTGGCTGACCGCCGACAGCAGGGAACGGCGGAGCTCGTCGGCCCGGGTGACCGCGTCGGCTCGGCTTGCCTCGTCGGTCAGTTCACGCTGCCGGACCAAGCCGGCGGCCTGCTTGGCCACTGCGGACAGCACCCGCCGATCGCGGGCCGCCAACTGTCTGCCGGCGATCAACATCCAGAACTCGTGATCGCCGACATCGATGGCGGTGTCGGCAGACTCGACCGTCGTACACGGCTCACTGCCCGCCGCGGCGATGACCGTCTGGCCGGCCTGCCGGCCGTCGAGGGTGCGCATCCGCAAGATGCTCACCGCCCGTACGGCGTAGGTCTCCCGGACTCGTTCCAGCAGCGTCTCAAGGTCGGCGCCCCGCAACACCGACCCGGCGAACAGCGCCAGCAACTCCGCCTCCTGGGAGGCACGGCCGGCTTCCCTGGCGCGTTCGGCGGCGCGATCCACCAGCACCGATACCGCGACCGCAACCAGCAGCAGGACGATCTCGGTGACCGCCGAGTCGGTTTCGGCGATGGTGAAACTGTGCCGGGGCTCAATCAGAAAGTAGTTGAGCAGCAAGCCGGATATCAGGGCCGAAAGAATTGCGGGGGCGACGCCGCCGAGCAGGGCCACCGCCAGCACGCTGACGAAGAACAGCGCGCTCTCTCCGCCCAAGCGCAGTACCGGATCCAGCCATGTCGCCGTGATCGCGCAGACCGCCGACGGTACGAGCAGCGCCGCCAGCCACGGCAGCGCACGACGTTGTCGCGGCGAGATGGGTGCGATTCGGAAGCCCTGCTTGGACTCTTCATGAGTCACGATGTGTACGTCGATCTTGCCGGACCGCCGCACCACCACCGCGCCGATGCCCTCGTCGAACAAGCGCGCCCAGCGGGACCGCCGCGACGTCCCGATCACCAGCTGGGTGGCGTTGACTTCCCGGGCGAAGTCCAACAGCGCGGTCGGTACGTCGTCGCCGACGACGATGTGCAGCGAGGCACCGAGACTGCCCGCCAGCTCGCGGATCTTTCCCATCCGCGCACTCGGTACGGCGGGGTGTCCGTCGCCGGCCAGCACATGAAGCGCCAGCAACTCGGCGCTGGACTTCGATGCGATCCGCGAGGCACGCCGAACCAGCGTCTCCGATTCCGGGCCGCCGGTGACGGCCACCACCACGCGTTCGCGGGCTTCCCAGGTGGCGGTGATCTTCTTGTCCGCGCGGTACTTCGCCAGTGCGGCGTCGACCTGGTCGGCCACCCACAGCAGCGCCAGTTCCCGCAGCGCAGTGAGGTTCCCGCTGCGGAAGTAGTTGGACAACGCCGCGTCGACCTTCTCCGGCGCGTACACGTTGCCGTGGGCGAGCCTTCGGCGAAGCGCCTCCGGCGCGATGTCGACGAGTTCAATCTGCGACGCCTGACGGACGAACGAATCCGGCACCGTCTCCTGCTGCTCAACCCCGGTGATTTCAGCGACGACGTCATTGAGGCTCTCCAAATGCTGCACGTTGACCGTAGAGATCACCGTGATCCCCGCAGCGAGCAGTTCTTCGACGTCCTGCCACCGTTTGTGGTTCACGCTGCCCGGCGTATTGGTGTGGGCCAACTCGTCGACGAGCACCACCTGCGGCCGTCGCGCCAACACCGCGGGGACGTCGAGCTCGGGAAAGCACTTGCCCCGGTAGTCAATCCAACGGGGCGCGACGACCTCGATTCCCTGCAGCAGTTCGGCTGTCTTTCTCCGACCGTGTGTCTCGACCACAGCCGCCACCAGGTCGGTGCCTCGTTCCAGCCGCCGGTGAGCCTCGCCGAGCATCGCGTACGTCTTGCCGACGCCAGGCGCCGCACCCAGATAGATGCGCAACTCCCCACGCTTGCCGCGGGTGCCGTAATCGCTCACCGGACGATCATCCATCGGAACAGCAGCCGGGGACAGGATGCTCGTGGTCTAGTTCCAGGTTGACCGCGACGACGTTGACGCGGGCCTCACCGAGGAATCCGAGCAGTCGGCCGCTCTGGTGAGCGCGCACCACGGCACGGACCTGCTCGGCGCTGATCCCCCGAGCCCTTGCAATCCGGTCGACCTGAAGATCGGCGTAGTCCGGTGAGATGTCGGGGTCCAGGCCGCTGCCGCTGGCGGTGACGGCGTCGGCCGGAACCCGCGGGTGTTCGGGCGCCGTCCCCCGGATCGGCACGATCTGGCCGGCGGAGTAGTCCTCACCCGGCCGGGCACATTCCACCCGGACACCGCGATAGCTGGTCAGAAACGGCCCGCGGCCGGCGACGCACGGTTCGTTGACACTGACCACGCGTGCCGGATGGGCGACGGTGCCGCTGCGGTCGCGCGGGCCGAACACCGCCAGCACCGCACCCGTCCCACCGGCGGTGCAGAACGGCCGCGACCCGGCTCCCGCGTCAAGCCCCTCCGCCTCCTCAACCGCCACGCTGCGGGAGCAGACCTGGGTGAGCAGGCTCGGCTGACCGGGCATATCGACGATGCTCTCCGGACCCAGATTGCTTGCCCCGCTGGCTAAAGCGTCATAGCCGGCCCCGGCGCCCGACGGCCTGCCCTGGAAGTACTGCGGCAGCGGTAGGCCGGTGGTGTCGGTGAACGACTGCCCGATCAGTGCGCTGGCCACCGGTTGGCCTTCGCCTTCGATCAATGAGCCATCGGCGCGCTCGCGCAGACCCGGGATCTGCGCCACCAACCAGACGAACACCGGGTAGCCGACACCGAGCACGACGGTCAGGACGAGCAGCGCACGCAGCGCGGCCCAGTGGCTGCGAATCAGGCTCGCGAATCTCATGTCACGCCATCCCGGGCAGTAGTTGAACCAGCAGGTCGATGAGCTTGATCCCGACGAACGGGGCCACGATCCCGCCCAGGCCGTAGACCGCGAGGTTGCGGCTGAGCAGCTTGGACGCGCTGCCCGGAACGTAGCGAACCCCGCGCAGCGCCAACGGAATCAGTGCGGCGATGACCACCGCGTTGAAGACCACCGCCGACAGGATCGCCGATTGCGGGCTGTGCAACCTCATCACGTTGAGCAGACTCAAGCCCGGGAAGATCGTCACGAAAAGCGCTGGGATGATGGCGAAGTACTTGGCGATGTCGTTGGCGATCGAGAAGGTGGTCAGCGCGCCTCGGGTGATCAGCAGCTGTTTGCCGATCTCCACGATCTCGATCAGCTTGGTGGGGTCGGAGTCCAGGTCCACCATGTTGCCCGCCTCTTTGGCGGCGCTGGTGCCGGTGTTCATCGCCACCCCGACGTCGGCCTGCGCCAGCGCAGGTGCGTCGTTGGTGCCGTCGCCGGTCATCGCGACCAGCCGACCGCCCTGCTGCTCCCGTTTGATCAGCATCAGCTTGTCTTCGGGGGTGGCTTCGGCGAGGAAGTCGTCGACCCCGGCCTCGTCGGCAATCGCCTTGGCGGTCAACGGGTTGTCGCCGGTGATCATCACGGTCCGGATACCCATCCGGCGCATCGCGTCGAACCGCTCGCGCATGCCCTGCTTCACCACGTCCCGCAGGTGAATGACACCGAGCACCTGGGCGGGCCCGCCCACCAGCACCTCGCCGACCACCAGCGGTGTGCCGCCGGCGGCGCTGATGCCGTCGACGATCCGGCCGAGCTCGGCGGGGATGTCACCGCCGTGGCCGCGCACCCAGTCGCTGACGGAATTGGCGGCGCCCTTGCGCAATTGGCGTCCGGCGATGTCGACGCCGGACATGCGCGTCAGCGCCGTGAACTCCACCCAGGACGCGGCCGTGAGCTCACCCGGCGTCCGGGTTCGCAGGCCGTAGGCCTCCTTGGCGTAAACCACGATTGAGCGGCCTTCGGGGGTTTCGTCGGCGAGACTGGACAGTTGTGCGGCATCGGCGAGTTCGGCGGCGGTCACCCCGGTGAGCGGAAGGAACTCCGAGGCATGCCGGTTGCCCAGCGTGATCGTGCCGGTCTTGTCCAGCAGCAACGTGTTGACGTCGCCGGCGGCTTCCACCGCTCGCCCGGACATGGCGAGCACATTGCGCTGCACCAGCCGGTCCATGCCGGCAATTCCGATGGCGGACAGCAACGCACCGATCGTGGTGGGGATCAGACAGACCAGCAGTGCCACCAAGACGATGCCGGTGACGCCGTTACCGTCGAGCGCCGCCGTATCCGCGACACCCGGGTTGTTGGCCTTGGAATAGATCGCCAACGGCTGCAGGGTTGCGACCGCCACCACGAAGATCAGGGTCAGCGCGGCCAGCAGGATGTTGAGCGCGATCTCATTCGGAGTCTTCTGCCGGTTGGCTCCCTCGACCAGCGCGATCATCCGGTCGACGAAGCTCTGCCCGGGTTTCTGGGTTATCCGGACCACGATCCGGTCCGACAACACCAGCGTCCCGCCCGTGACCGCGGAACGATCACCGCCGGATTCGCGGATCACCGGGGCTGATTCGCCGGTGATCGCCGATTCGTCCACCGACGCAATGCCCTCGACCACGTCACCGTCGCCCGGGATGACCTGGCACGCTTCGACCACGACGATGTCACCCCGTTGCAGCAGCGGTGCCGCGACCGCCTCTTCGACTCCGGGCGTGTTGGGGGTCCATCCGCGCAGCCGACGTGCGACGGTGTCGGACTTGGACTTTCGCAGAGCGTCGGCCTGCGCCTTACCGCGGCCCTCGGCGACGGCCTCGGCCAGGTTGGCGATGACGACAGTCAGCCACAACCAGCACACGATCAGCCAGCCGAACCATGTCGGCTCGCCGATGGCCAGCACCGTGGACCACACGGCGCCGACCTCGACGATCAACATCACCGGGTTGCGCCACAGGGTACGGGGATCGAGCTTGCGCAACGCCGCGGGCAGTGACGCAAGCGAGACAGTTGTAGCCGAGCGCATGTCAGTGCAGCCCTTCAGCGAGTGGCCCCAACGCCAGTGCCGGCAGAAAGGTGAGGGCAACCAGAATGAGCGTCACCCCGACGACCATGCCGACGAACTGGGGCTTGTGGGTGGGCAGCGTGCCAAGGGATTCCGGAGTCTGACCCTGCGCCGCGAGCGCCCCGGCCAGCGCAAGCACCAGGATCATCGGCAGAAACCTGCCGATGAGCATCGCGATGCCCAGCGCGGTCTCGTACCACGTCCCGTCGGCTGCCAAGCCCGCGAACGCGGAACCGTTGTTATTCGCCGCGGAGGTGAACGCGTAGAGCACCTCGGAGAGCCCGTGCGGTCCGGTGTTGGCCATCGCCGAGCGCAGGCCCGGCAAGGCGATCGAAATTGCCGTTCCGCACAGCACAACCACTGGAGTCACCAGAAAATAGCTTGCCGCCAGCTTGATCTCGCGTGCACTGATCTTCTTGCCCAGGTATTCCGGCGTACGGCCGACCATCAGCCCGGCGACGAACACCGTGATCACCGCGAGGATCAAGATGCCGTACAGGCCCGAGCCGACACCGCCGGGAGCGACTTCCCCCAGTTGCATGTCGACCATCGTCAGCAGGCCGCCCAGACTGGTGTAGGAGTCGTGCGTGGAATCCACTGCGCCGGTGGAGGTCAGCGTGGTCGCCGCGGCGAAGACCGCCGAGTCGGCCACGCCGAGCCGCTGCTCGATCCCCTCACTCGCGGCCCCCACGGCGGTCGGGACGGTGCCGTGATGCGCCAGCTGCGACCAGCCGAGCAGGCTGACGCTGATGAGGGCGATCACGGCCATGATGGCGGCGATGGCGTGACCCTGCTTGGTGTTGCCCACCATGCGGCCGAACGTGCGGGGCAGCGAGAACGCGATGACCACCAGCAGGAAGATCTCGACCCAGTTGGTCCATGCGGTCGGGTTCTCGAACGGATGCGCGGAGTTGGCGTTATAGAAGCCGCCCCCGTTGGTGCCCAGCAGCTTGATCACTTCCTGGCTGGCCACCGGGCCACCCGGAATGGTCTGCGGCGCACCGGTCAGGGTCGTGATTGTCTGGTCGTTGAGGTGAAAGTTCTGGACAACCCCGCCGGCGATCAACACCGTCGCGCCGACGACCGCGATCGGGAGCAGGATGCGCAGGGTGCCACGAACCAGATCAACCCAGAATGAGCCCAGCACGGCGGTGCGTCGGCCCACGAGCCCGCGGACAAAGGCGACGGCTACCGCCATGCCGACCGCGGCGGAGACGAAGTTCTGCACCGCCAGGCCGGTCATCTGCACCAGATGGCCCTGCGTCGACTCGCCGGGATAGGCCTGCCAGTTGGTGTTGGTGACAAAGCTGACCGCGGTGTTCCACGACAACCCAGGCGTCATCGATGTCGCCGGATCATCCAGATGCAGGGGAAGTGCGCCCTGAATGAGCTGCAGAACGAACAAGAACACCACGCAGACGGCCGAAAACGCCAGAACACTGCGCGCGTAGCCGACCCAGGTCTGTTCGGACTCCGGGTTGACACCGATCGCCCGGTAGACGAATCGCTCACTGCGGGAGTGTGTTTCACGGGTGTAGACCCGATACATGTAGTCGCCCAAAGGTACGTGCACCGCCACCAGCGCCACGACCAACGACGCCAGGAACAACACGCCCGCGGCTGTCGTACTCAACTAGAACCGTTCCGGGAACAGCAGTGCGGCCACCAACAGCACGACCACCGCAAGGGCCAGCGCCAGACCGACGGCATTGGTAAGGCTCACAGTCGCTCAACCAACTTCAACACCCCGCCGAGCAGGGCGAAGATCGCCACCGTCAGCAGCAGGTAGGTCACTACAGCCACGCGTTCTCCGTTCTCGAGAACCCGATCGGGTCTGCGACGAAGCTAGACCCGGTGAGCAGGCACGGCGGCGGCCGTTGACGCTTTCTTTACGCTCGACGAGGCGACCTTTACGGCCCGGTAACGCAGGCGCCCGCCGAGGCGCACCGACCCGGATCGGACCTAGGGGACTTTTGTCCCTACGCGATCAGCCCTAGTGCTCTTGGGCGGTCCACGACGTCGCGCAAGACTTGAAGAATGTCCAGCATCGATCGTGATGTTGCGGCCCGACCGCCCGTGACGCGCGACGAAGAAGTCCAGGTGCCGGTCGGCCCGGTGACCCTGGCCGGGCACCTGGTCATTCCCGAAAAGCCGACAGGGATCGTCGTCTTCGCGCATGGCAGCGGCAGCAGTCGACACAGTCCCCGGAATCGCGCTGTAGCCGACGTTCTGAACCGGGCAGGACTTGCCACGCTGTTGTTCGACCTACTGACGCCGCAAGAAGAACGCTTACGCACCAATGTTTTTGACATTTCGTTGCTGGCCGGGCGTTTGGTCGAAGTCTCGAATTGGCTCGCGGCGAAGTCGGAGACCGCCGCGCTGCCGCTCGGTTACTTCGGGGCGAGCACCGGGGCGGGCGCCGCGCTGGCAGCAGCCGCCGATCAGGGGGTGAAGGTGGCAGCGGTGGTCTCCCGCGGTGGCCGGCCCGACCTGGCGGGTCGGGCACTGAAGAACGTCAGCGCACCGACGTTGCTCATCGTTGGAAGCCGCGATGAGGCGGTCCTGGAACTGAATCGGCAAGCCAAGGCCATGATGCCGGGCACCTGCGAACTCGCCATCGTCACCGGTGCCACGCACGTCTTCGAGGAGGCCGGCGCGATCGAGAAGGTGGCAATGCTCGCGCGTGACTGGTTCCTCGAACACCTCGGTCGGACGACTGCTGCACCAGGCAGCAACACCAATACGGACCAAAGGAGGACATCATGACTACCGCACGAGACATCATGCACGCCGGCGCCACCTGCGTGGGTGAACACGAAACACTCGCCGCGGCGGCCCGGCAGATGCGCGACATGGGCGTCGGTGCGCTGCCGATCTGCGGTGACAACGACCGATTGCAAGGGATGATCACCGACCGCGACATTGTGGTCAGAGGCCTTGCCGCAGGACTGGATCCGGCCACCAGCACCGTCGGCGAACTAGCTCAGGGCAGGATGTATCACGTCGACGCCGATGCGAGCGTCGAGCAGGTGCTGATGGTCATGGAAGAACATCGGGTACGGCGACTGCCGGTGATCGAGAGTCATCGTCTGGTCGGCATGGTGAGCGAGGCGGACATCGCGCTCCACCTCCCCGGGCACCAGATCGCCGAATTCGTGAGAGCGATCTGCTCCCCCGACGCCCTGGTCGGCTGATCGCGACGGGTGGCGACCGGCGGCGGTCAGGCGATCGACAGCACGATGCCGTCCAGGATGTCGTGTTCGCTGACCACCAGCTCCGCGATTCCGGCGCGCTCAGCCAAGATGCGGGCCAGCTCCTCGACCACGATCGCCCCGCCGCCGATGACATCGACGCGGCCGGGGTGCATCGGCCCCAGGGCGGCCCGCTCGGCACGGCTCATGCCGATCAGTTGATCGCAGACCGCCGTCAGATCGTCGAAGCCGACCCGCGACAGATGTATTGCGGCCGAATCGTATTCGGGCAGCCCGTGCGCCAGGGCCGACAGCGTGGTCATGGTCCCCGCCACTCCCACCCAGGTTCTGGCGTGCTGCACCGGCACCGCCTGCACCGCCTCGCCGAGCAGCTCGCGAGCCACCTCGCGAGCGGCCGAGACTTCCTCGGTGGTCGGCGGGTCGGAGTGCAGGCACCGTTCGGTCAACCGGACACAGCCGACGTTGGCCGAGTAACTCGCCGACACCCCGGTGTCCGGATCGCCCAGCACCACCTCGGTGGATCCGCCACCGAGATCGACGACCACGAATGGCCCGTCGGCACTGTCCAACTCACCCACCGCGCCGCGGAAGGACAGCTGCGCTTCCTCTTGCCCGGTGATCACCTCGGCGACCGCCCCCGCAACGGCTTGTCCCAATACCTGCGCGGTCATGGCGAAGAACACGTCGCGGTTGGCCGCGTCGCGGGTGGCCGAGGTCGCCACCATCCGCACTCGTGAAACACCGTGTGCCACCAGCAACTCGGTGTAGTCGGCCAGTGCCGCGCGGGTGCGCTCCAACGCCTCGGGGGCGAACTGTCCGGTCGCGTCGACGCCCTCGCCCAGCCGGACGATGCGCATCTCCCGGTGGATGTCGCGCAGCCGGCCGTCGACCGGCTCAGCGATCAGCAGCCGAATCGAGTTGGTGCCGCAATCGATTCCGGCCAGACGAGTCACAGCCACTCCTCCGGCCGGAGAATCCCGGCCATCGCGGGCTCGGCGGCCAGGATGGCCAGCGTCTCGTCGCCGAACGGGTTGACGCCGCGGCCCTTGGCCAGGGAATGCGCCATCAGCACGTGCAGGCATTTCACCCGGTCGGGCATGCCCCCGCCGGTGAACGTGGTTCCCAGCGGTTGGATCGCGTCGCGTTCGGCGAGATAGGACTCGTGGGCGGCCCGGTAGCCGGCGGCGAGTTCGGGATCGTGCTGCAGCCGCTCGGTCATGTCGGCCATCAAGCCCGAGGACTCCAACCGGCTGGCCGCGGCGGTCAGCGCCGGGTGAGTCAGGTAGTACAGGGTGGGGAACGGTGTTCCGTCCGGCAGCTTCGGGGCCGTTTTGACCACGGCGGGCTCGCCATTGGGGCACCGATAGGAGATCTCCAGGACGCCGCGGGGCTCTCGGCCCAGTTGCCGGCCCACCGCGTCCAGGTCGGCGGGATCAACCAACGGGCACCACCGGTGCGGGCGGAACCGGAACCCACGGCGGTGCCGGCGGCGGCGGAGGAGGGTGCGGCGCGTCGGCGATGGTGTGCCACAGCGCGGTGTACCAGGGGTCACCACTGGGGGCGGCCAGGGGTTCGGCGCCCGGCTCGCCGGGCACCTCGGGCGTCGCCGGCAGCTGGACCTGGTAGGGGATCTCGCCGGGCATGACGAAGCCGAGCCGCTGGCGGGCCTGCGCCCGGATGTGCGCGGGGTCGTCCAGGTTGGCCTTCTGTTGCTGCAGGTCGGTGATCTGGCGGTGCAGGGTGGTCTCCAATTGGGACTGCTGTTTCATCTCGGCGTGCTGGGCGAAGAAGGTACGGACCGGCCCGGCGACGGTCAGCGTGAGCACGCACATCACCGCGGCCAGGATGACCGCCCGCCGGGCGGTGAAACCGACTCGCAGCTCCGAGCTCTGCTCGGCCGCCGCGGCAATGGCTCGTTTGACCGCTCCGGCGGGTGACGGCGGCGTGCGCGAGCTGCCCGTCGCGCGGCGCACCACCGCTGCAGGACGCGGCCGTGCACGTCGCGTCTCTCCGGCCCGGCCCGGCCGTGATTTCGCGGCGCGCCGCTTGTCGGGCCGTTTCGGATCGGACATGGCAGCGCCCCCTGGCTGCTACTTGCTCTCCGGCGCGTAGCGGGGGAAGGCCAGCTCGCCGGCATAGCGGGCGGCGTCGCCGAGTTCCTCCTCGATGCGCAGCAGCTGGTTGTACTTGGCCACCCGCTCGCTGCGGGCCGGAGCACCGGTCTTGATCTGGCCACTGCTGACGGCCACAGCGAGGTCGGCGATGGTGGTGTCCTCGGTCTCGCCGCTGCGGTGGCTCATCATGGTGCGGTAACCGCTGTGGTGGGCCAGGGTGACGGCGTCCAGGGTTTCGGTCAGCGTACCGATCTGGTTGACCTTGACCAGCAATGCATTTGCCGCACCCCGCTCGATGCCCTCCTCGAGGCGTTCGGGGTTGGTGACGAACAGGTCGTCGCCGACGAGCTGCACCCGGTCCCCGATCGCCGAGGTCAGCGACACCCAGCCGTCCCAGTCGTCCTCGGACAGCGGGTCTTCGATCGACACCAGCGGGTAGTTGTCGAGCAACTTGGCGTAGAACTCGGTCAGCTGGGCCGCGGTGCGGTTCTGCTTCTCGAACGCGTAGCCGCTGCCCTCGGTGTAGAACTCGGTGGCCGCGACGTCCAGCGCCAGCGCGACATCGGTGCCCAGCTTGAGCCCGGTGGCCTCGATCGCGGTGCTGATCAAGTCCAGCGCGGCGGTGGTGCCGGCGACGTCGGGAGCGAAACCGCCCTCGTCACCAAGCCCGGTGGACAGCCCCTGCTTCTTCAGCACGGCCTTCAGCGAGTGGTAGACCTCGGCACCCCAGCGCAGCGCCTCGGCGAAGTTGGGGGCGCCGATCGGGGCGACCATGAACTCCTGGACGTCGACACCGGTGTCGGCATGCGCGCCGCCGTTGAGGATGTTCATCATCGGCACCGGCAGGATGTGGGCGTTGGGGCCACCGAGGTAGCGGTACAGCGGCAGCGCCGCGGAGTCCGCGGCGGCCTTGGCCACCGCCAGCGACACACCCAGCATGGCGTTGGCGCCCAGCCGGGACTTGTCCGGGGTGCCGTCGAGGTCCACCAGGGCCTGGTCCACCAGCCGCTGGTCGTCCGCGCTGATCCCGATCACCACCGGCGCGATCTGGTCCAGTACCGCGGTGACCGCCTTCTGCACACCCTTGCCGCCGTAGCGGGTGCCACCGTCGCGCAGTTCCACGGCCTCGTGTTCGCCGGTGGAGGCGCCGGAGGGCACCGCGGCCCGGGCGAAGGTGCCGTCCTCCAGCGCGACCTCGACCTCGACCGTGGGGTTGCCGCGGGAATCGAGAATCTCGCGGGCGCCGACCTGCTGGATGATGGACACTGACTTCTCCTTGAGCGTGGGTGGGGCCGGCCGTCTTGTCCTATCGATGGCCTGTTGGGAGCCTATCCCGTAACAGACGCCTCACAGCGGGCGACCGGCCGCGTACGCGGCGGCCCAATCCCGGACAGCGCGGGCGTAGATCTCCGACTCGTTGTAGGCCATCAACGCCGTCATCCAGCCCTTGGGGGTGGCCAGATCTTTGCCGCGCCAGCACAGATAGCCGGCCGCCGACAGTGCGGCGTCATCGATGTTGTCGGGGCTGACGACGCCGTCGTTGTTGGCGTCGACACCGTAGAGCCGCCAGGTCTCCGGAATGAACTGCATCGGGCCCATCGCGCGGACCACGCCGTCGTCGTCGGCCAGCTCCGGCTGCACGTCCTCGACGATGTGAAGATTGCCGCCGGACCCGTCGAGCCGGACGCCGCGGATCTTGGGCCGCACGTCGCCGTTGCGTGCCACCGTGGCGTTGTTGTAGTGGCCGTGATGACTCTCGATCTGGCCGATGGCCGCCAGCGTGGTCCAGCCCAGATGACAGTTGGGGTTCTCCACCTCCGCGACCCGTGCGGCGTAGGCGTAGGCCTCCAGCGCGGTGATCGGGATGCCGAGCATCGGGGCCCGCTCGGCGGCCCACTGATAGAGCTGGTCGGCGGGCCGGCCCGAAGCGACGTCGGTACTCACCGGCGGCACCGGGTCTCCGGGGGGTGGCGGCACACCCTGCGGGATGGGATTACCGAGCTGCCAGCTGCAGCTGGACGCCAGCAGCACAGCCGTCGCGCCGACGACGGCGGCCGTCCGCAGCCAACGTAGCGCCGACACCGCTCTCCCCAACCTCGAAGCTATGGTTTTGCGTCCATCGTTCCATGACCGGTCCAAGAGCGAGGCACCACCGACTGCCCGCGTCGCCTGCACACCTGGTAAAAACCGGCTCTGCCAGCGCGAATCCAAGCCGGTCTAACCGGTGAGCTCACCGCGTTCCGGATCGGCCAGCAGCGCGTCACGCGCGCGTGCGACTCGAGACCGAATAGTCCCCACCGGGCAACCACAGACCGCGGCCGCGTCGGAATAGGACAGGCCGAAGAGCTGGGTCAGCAGCAATGCCTCGCGCTGATCGGTCGACAGGCCGGCGATCAACGCGGTCACCTCGACGACGTCCTCGAAGCCGCGGGCGGGCCGGTCGCGGTCGAGCAGCAGCTCGGGGTCGGCGCCCGGCGCGGTGCGCGGACGCGACTTGAGGTACCGAATGTGGTCGGCCACCACCCGGCGCGCGATGGCCAGCAGCCAGGTCCGGGCGCTGGAACGGCCGGCGAACCGCGGGATCGCGCCGATGGCTCGCAGGAAGGTTTCCTGGGTCAGGTCGTCAGCGCTGACACCGTCGAAAAGGTAGGCCACGAATCGCCAGACATCGTGCTGAGTGGCCTTGATGAAAGCCTCCAGCGCCCGGGCATCACCGGCTGCGGCGGCGACGGCGAGAGCGGTGACAGCATCGTCGTCGACCCGGTCAGCTCCCGCCATGAACATCCACCTTAGACCCGGGGTCGCGACGCTATTACGACGCATGGTCGTAGAGCTGTCGGAGCGGTTGACCGACCGCAGATGGCGGCGCCGGCCCCGACTGCCGGGCGCCGCCGGGCCAGCCCCATCCGCAGCGCCGTCGACGTCCCACCGGGCCGGGCGCGGGCCTGCGCCACCGATGCGTTGGCGCGCCACCAGCAAAGCGAATACCAAGCCGATCAGCACCGGCAGGTGACTGGCGATCCGAGCTGCCGTCACCTGACCGTGGTAGGCGTCGACAGCCACGTAACCGCCCAATGCCAGGGCATACACTCCGGCGATCGCGGCAACGCCGACCGCCACGGACGGCCAGATACCGGCGGCGATCATCGCCCCGCCGAGCGCCAGCAACCAGGCGGTGGACTCATGCAGCAAATGCGCTCCGGTGGCGGCGCCGTGCCCGTGTCCGTGCGCCGACACCATGCCGAAGTCCACGCCGGCGATCTGCACCGCCGCCATCGCCACCTGGAGCACCCCGACGGCTATCAGCGCCGGCCGCCGAAAGCCCCACCGCGACCACAGGCTGCCGCCGGAGCTCTCGGCGGTGACCGATGTCACCCCGGCGGCCGCCAGAATCTGGGCGGCCAGGTCGGGGCCGGCGTCACCGTCGGTGTCGCTGTTGATCTCGGTCAGCTTGCGGGCCTGCGCGGCGGCCCCGACCAGCCAGCGCCGGCAACTGCGGCAAGATGCCAGGTGCGCGTCGACCTGCTGCGCCGGCAGCTCCTGCTGCTCGCCGTCGAGCAGCGACGACAGGGTCTCGCGCACCACCTCGCACCGCATGCCGACATAGTCGCTCATTCGGCGCCCGGATACAAAGATTCGTCTGCAGGGAACCAAACCGGGCCACGCCGCGACCAATTGGTTGACCGAACAAGATCACGTTGGGAAGAGGTGCTCGATGACCGCACCGGTCTGGCTGGCGTCGCCGCCGGAGGTGCACTCGGCGCTGCTGAGCGCCGGGCCCGGCCCCGGGCCGCTGCTGGAATCGGCGTCGGCGTACTCGGTGCTGAGCGCGGAATACGCCGAAGTGGCGGCCGAGCTCGACGCGGTGCTGGCCGGAGTGCAGGCCGGCGCCTGGCAGGGCCCCAGCGCCCAGCAGTACGCGGCCGCGCACGGCCCGTATCTGAGCTGGCTGGCCGAGAGCGCCGCCAAGAGCACCGCCGCGGCCGGCCTGCATCAAACCGCGGCCACGGCCTACACCGCCGCGCTGGCCGGCATGCCCACGCTGGCCGAACTGGCCGCCAACCACGCTGTGCACGCGGCGCTCGTGGCGACGAACTTCTTCGGCGTCAACACCATCCCGATCGCGGTGAACGAAGCCGACTATGCCCGGATGTGGGTCCAGGCCGCGGAGATGATGACCGTCTACCAGGGCGTCGCGGGAGCGGCGCTGGCCTCGGTTCCGCCTGTGACGCCCGCGCCGCCGATCGTGGCCCCGGGGGCTGCCGAGGCCGCTGCCGCGCCCAGTTGGGAGCAGCAGCTCAAGGACCTGATCACGCAGTACAACATGGGCTTTGCGGACCCGATCGCCAAGTGGCTGTGGTCGCAGTTGGGCTTCGACGGATATCCGATCGAGGCGTTTCCGTTTGCCAGCTCGGTCACCCAGATGCTGCTGCAGATCCCGGGGATGTCCCCCATTCTGGCCGGGGCCTTCGGCTGGTTCACCTTCCACACGCTGATGCTGTTGTGGCCGATCGGGCAGATTGCCCTGCAGATGGCGATCCCGATCGTGATGGCCGCGTTGCCCGCTCTGGCCGCCGCCGCCGGACTCGGTGCGCTCGGCGCAATCGGTGCGGTCGGGCTCGACCAGACCGTCGAGCCGACCCCGCCGATGCCGGTGGGCGGCAGCGTCGGCGCCCCGGTCGCCGCGGGTGCCCCGGTGCCGGCGGGCGCCGAGGCGTGCGCCTGCGCGGACCCGATCTCCTCGGCGGGAACCACCGCTCCGGCCACCGCAGGCGCCGGCATGCCGGCCGGCGGCGCGGCGGGTGGCGGGCCGGGCGTCGGATTCGGGCCGACCTCCTGCCTGTACCTGGTGAGCAGTGTCTCCTCGTCGGCGCGCAGCTCCAGCGGTGCGCGACGTTCCCGCAGTGCCGACGAAGAGGCCTCGGAGAGCCAGGGCGCCCCCGGTGAGGCGACGGCGCAGGCGCTGGCCGCCAAGCGCCGGCAGCGCCAGCGCGCCAAGCAGCGCGGATTCGGCGACGAATACATGGATATGAACATCGGTGTGACGCCGGAGTGGGAGACGCCCCCGGGCGCCAGCGCCTCGGATTCCGGGGCCGGCCCGCTGGGCTTCGCCGGCACGGCCGCCAATTCGGACCGGCGCGCGGCAGGGCTGACCACCCTTGCCGACGATCGGTTCGGCAGCGGACCCCAGATGCCGATGATCCCCGGCGGCTGGAACGGGTCCACCCGCTCGCAAGACTGAACGCCTCACCGCCGCGCCTCGGCTATCCGGCGGGCTCCTGCCAGACGATCTTCGCGAGATCGTCGCGATCGGCGATGTCGAGCTTGATGCAGGCGCGGTAGATGTGACCCTCGACAGTGCGGACCGACACCGTCAGCCGCTCGGCGATCTGCCGATTCGACAGTCCACGGGCGATCAACGCCGCGATCTCACGCTCGCGTGAGGTCACCGGCAGGGGTCGCGCCGCATTTCTGATGGCCGGCGTCATCGCCCCGTCGCAATGCGTGGCAAGCCACAGCGCACGCGCTGCTGACTCCGCGCTCCTGCGCCGCTGACCGGCACGCTCGTACAACGGCACCGCCTGCGCGACGGCGTCCGCGGCGGACAACATCAAGCCCGCGGCTTCGAATTCGACACTGGCCGCGTCCAGGGCAGACGCGTCCCCGGCGCCCACGGCCTCCGCATGTCGGGCGTACATGGCCGCGACCTGTCCCCCGACGCGTGTCGCCAATGTCCGCAGTCGACCGGCGACGGTGCGGTCGCCGAACCGGGCCGCATGGTGCAATGCCTCGGCTTCGACCGCGAACTGGCCCGAGCTGCGGGCGAGACCTGCGGCGGCGCGGGCCAAGTCGACGGCCGAGCGTTCGCCGCCCTTGGCGGCGGCAAGCCACGACTTGGCGATCATCACCTGCGGCTCCCACAGCGCCTCGTGCGGGCCGGTGTGTTCCTTGGTAGCGTCCAGCACCCGCTCTGCCTCGTCGATGTTGGTCAGCGCGGCGTGCGCGCGCACCAGCAGCACCCGTGCGGGCAGCTGCCAGGGCAGTGAGGCTTCAGCGTTCAACGCCGCGATCGCCTGCTCCATCGACGAGATCGCATCGCGGAATCTGCCACGATATGTCGCGACCAGGCCGGCCATGATCTTGGCAATCGCCCATCCGACGAACTGCCCGGCAGACGAGAACTGCGCGTACTCGGCTACCCGCCGATCGGCCAGGTCGAGTTCCCCGACGTAGGTGAGCGCCAGCACATCGCCGTAGCGCACCATTACCCGAAGCATGCCGTCGGTGGCCTTCTGCTCGGCGCGGCACCTGGCGGCAATCGGTTCGAAATCACCCCCGCGGCCCGCGAGCGGCATGGCGAGTCCCGCACCGAAAGCGGCGAAATCGATGGCTTGCTTCGGGGCGTGGGGGTCCGCCAACACCTTCTCGGCTGCGGCCAATCCCTCGTCGATCTTGTTCTGGTGGACTGCCATTGCCGACTCGGTGGCGTCCACGATGAGCTTGAGGGCCGGGTGTTCCACGCGGCTGTGCAACAGTTTCAAGAGCTCGGTGGCCTGCGTGATATCACCCATCGACCAGAACAGGATCGACAGCCGAGGGATGCCCCACTGTACGAGCTGTAGCTCATCGAGGTGGGACGGATCAAAGCGGGCGAGGATCTCGTCGGCTTGGACCGGATGGCCCTGCCATAGCAGCGCCCGCGACAGGAGTTCGGCGGCGCGCAAACCACCACCCCGCTCAAACGCCGCGCGTGCCAACCGTTCCCCAAGCGGCAGGTTCGACAGGAAGATCGCGTCCTTGGCCGCGCTGATGAGCGAGCCCATATCCACCACCTGGTCGCTGTCGATGCACAAGTGCGCCAGCCGGATGCGGTCAGTGGCCGATTCCAGATCACGGTCTCGAAGAACCTGCACGATGCGGCCGCGCAGACTGCGTGCCGACGCGGTCCCGACCCGGCGGCGGACGACGTCACCGAATACGGGGTGGCTGAACCGCGCGCTGAGGTGCCGACCGTCCTGCGCGACGCGGATCAGGCCTTGCACCTCTGCGGCGTCCACCGCCTCCTCACCGGCCAACTCACACAACGCATCAACGTCCAGTGGTTCGCACAGCGCCAACAGCTTCAACGCGCCGACGACGTCATTGCCGGCGCGATCGAGACGCTCGTCGAGCAGAGCAGCCAGACCGGACGGGATCGTCGTCGGCCCACGCAGCTGCCACACGCCGTTGACTTCAGTCAAAGTTCCCGCATCGACCGCCCCCTCGACCAAGTGGCGCAAGAACAACGGATTGCCGCCCGACGCTTCCCACATGACGTCGGCGCTGAGCCCCTCGAGCGTCCCGCCCAGGGCCGATTCGACCAGCGCGACACTTTGTTCCTTGGTGAAGACCTGAAGCTCGAGGCGTCGCAGGTGCCCGTCCTTCCACAGCGCGGTGACGGCGTCGAGAACCGGTTCGCCGCTGCGCACCGTGGCCACCACGCGCGCCGCCCGCTCCACCACGATCTGGTGCAGCAAAGTGGCCGACAGTTCGTCCAACAGGTGCGCGTCGTCAACACCGATAACGGTGTCACCGTCGGCCAGAAGGGATTTGCGCGCCGACATCAGCAGCGCGATCGGGTCGCGTGAGGCGGACGCCTCCACCCACTGGGCAAACGCACCCAGCGGGATACTGCGGGAGGACTCGGTGCATGCCACCCAGCGCACCTGCGAAGTCAGCGATCTGGTGACGGCGCGGGCCAAAGTCGTCTTGCCGACTCCGGCGGAGCCCACCAGGACCACACCGCAGCTGTCTTCGTCGCTCAGCGAAGAGCGGATCGCCTCGTATTCCACGGGGCGATCGAGCAGCCGCCAACCGCCTGCCATGGATCGATAGTGTAAGTCGGCTTTCCGCGCGTCACCAGCAATAATCCGCTTCAGAATCGCATTCCTCCGGCCTGGCGCATGCATGGCGGCTGCAGCGACCCGGGTCAATCCGGCAGCTGCGTGATATCGGTCGGTTCGATTCGCGGCGCGGCGTTCACGGTGTGACGAAATTGGCTCGACGCCTCATAAACCTGCCTCTTGAGCCGGTTGATGGAGCCGAGGGGACGGTGATCTGCCAGTGCGCGCCAGGAGTTGAACGACAGCACATCGTCACCGAAGGCACGCCGCTCCGGGCTGCACGGGTTTTGGGGGGGAAAGGTTATCTTGGCCACCGGCCGGTGCGGCGATGCGGCTTCGGGCCAGGCCACCGTGGCGTCTTCGATCGGCATCGTCACGGTGTCGGTGCACAGTTGCACGCGCAGTTCGTATTCGGCGCTGTTGTCGCGAAAGAACTGGACCATCAGGTCCCGATGGGCGTCCTGGCCGGCATCGCGAGACACCAGTTGGCCTTGGAGGTTGCGCACCGCGTCCGACAACGGCGCGTAGAGCATCTTCGCGACGTAGTCGCCGTAGCGCAGCGGCGCCGACGAATAAAACGTCTCGCCCAGGATGTGGGTATTGGGCGCGACGAATACCGCGAGGTTCGACGGCAGCCGGACACCGACCTTGTTCACGGCGGCCAAGAGCTCGCTGCCCGCCCACAGCGCACGGTCTGGCAGCATCGCCAGCACCCGGGCGGTCGGCATTCCCTGCGCAAGGTAGGCATGGGCGTCGGCGAACAAGAACTCGCGGTGAGTCACCATGATGAAATCCTGCGTGGAGGCATCGTCATCGGCCAGGGCGCGCGGTCCACGCACACCGAGGACCTTGATCGCCAGGCCGCGGACACCGCGGATCTGATCGCTGCGCAGCACTCCCGACGTCGTGGAGATCCGCGCGATCACCGGGTAGGTCGCGGGCGCGGCGAACAGCCCCTGCGCCAGCTCTTCGGGGAGATCGGGGTAGACGGTGAGTTCTCCGCGCAGGATCGCATGGCTCTTGGCGTGCGCGTCGCGCAGACCGTGCTTGAACTTGCGATAGGCCCGTTCATTGTTGTGACGCAGCGCGGCGGTGATCCGGTCGATCACCTCGTTCTCGTCGGATCGTGGCCGCTCCAGGTCTTCGCGGTAACGCACGTAGCTGCGTTCGGTATCGCTGCGTGCCACGCCCTCGCCGGGAATACCGGCCGCCGACGCTCGCGACGACGCGTCGACGGGATGCCAGGGCGCGAAGGGATTGGCGACGCCGTCCAGGGCCGGTGCCAGTGCCGGGAAATGCCGCAGCAGCACGGTCCGCATGTCGTTGTCGGCGACCCAGTCCATCCCCGCCGGGGTGTAGACCTCGGGACGGAAATCGCGCGTGAAGAAGCGGTCGCTGGCGAGTCTGCGCGATGCCATCAGCACAAAGATCCGAAACGCGGTGTCACTGAACCCGAATCCTCTCGGCTTGGGTTCGGCGTACAGCCCGACCATCAGGTCGACCCTCTCCACGTCGGCGTAGATCTGACGTAGTTCCTCGGCCCATACTGGGTTGTCGGTCAACTCGTCGAACGACGACACCGGTTTGAGACGCAGCAGACGCCGGAACTCGTTGTAGCGCGGCACGCCTCGCTCGCGCACCCTGAGTATGTCGGTGGCGGCCAGGTCGAGCAGTGATCCGTCTGGGCGCTCGAAGTGCTGCAGGTGCCGCGGGTAGTTGTGCAGCGTGATGGCGCCGGGGTGGGCGCGACCAAACGAGTAGAAGATGTCGGCCATCGACATCTCGCCCAGCCGCTCGCGCACGTGCAGGACGGTCAGGTCGGGGAACTCGTGTTCGGCCACGACACAGTCATCGGCGAGCGAGCGGAACAAGAAGCTGTCGGGGATCAGCGGATGCATACGGTAGACGGCCACAAACTCTTCGGTGAGCGAATAGGGAACGCCGTGATGGTTGGTGGGTGACCCGGGTATGCCCTGCAGCACCTCGCTGTCGGTGATGCGCCCGAAGCGACGCCGGAACCGCTCGCCCAGTACCCCAAACCAGTTCGCTCGCATGGCGAACACGGTTGTCGGGTGGGCGATGATGGCCGGTGTCCAATCGATCGTGTGGATCTTGGCGATCAGCGCGGCGTTGACCAGCCGGGCCTTCTCGTACAGTTCCTGATCGCCCAGCTGCGGGTACCGGGCCGCAAGCTGTTCGCAGATCGCGTTGTGTTCACGCATGAACAGTGAGTGCAAGATGGCCAGGCCGACCCAGAAGTTCCCGGCGGCGCCGCTCAGGTCTAGGTGGCGCTCCAGTTCGGCCGGCGGCAACCCCATCTGGTCGAGCTTGAGCTGACCGTGGTGGCCGGCACGCAGCCCGGCACAGAAATCCGGCGTAGATCCGTAGATCTGCGAGGCGTCCCACCAGTGGGTGTCGCCGGTCACGAACGTGGGCGGACCGTCCGGATCAGGGCTGGGGTCGGGCGCCGCGCGGTTGATCGTCATGGGCCGCTGCGGCCAGGGGTCATGGTCGTGCAGCGGGATCTGCCAGGGCTGCGCGCCGACGGTGCCGTGACTGAACCAGTCGTGCACCTCGAACTGGATCCACGCGGCGGCCAGCAGGTTGAGAGTGGTGGCCGGCTGAAAATGGTCGCGACCGAGCAACCGCCGGCTGACCAGCCGCGGATTCGGATCCAGCAGTTCCGCGGGATCCTCCGGGTAGGTGTACGCCGGCGGGACATTGCGGCCGAACCTGCTTCCCTGTGAACCCATCAGCGGGTCGTCGACATCGTTATAGGTGCCGTTGAGGGTTCGGGCGCCCAGCGGGTTGCCGAAGGCTTGTCCGTCGTCCGGCGGCCGGTCTGCGGGGCCGCGGCCCACGTCGTAAAGGTTGTATGCCCGTAGCTGATTGCGCAGCCCGACCAACACCGCGACCGCCAGCGGCCTGGGCAGCCGCGACCACCCGATCGTGCGATCGGCCCTTTCGGCGGCTCTCGACATGAACCGCGACATTGTTGCCCGCACTTCGATCCCGCCTCTCTGTGGTCTTTCGATTCCGATCCCCGGCCTCGTCGATCGTCGAACGTCACATCGGAAAGAACACGAGTAGTCGAATACTCCATATTCGGCGATTCCGGGTCGTCAGTACACCCCTTCATCTGTGTATTCGCGGCTACCCGCTGCTCAAGACAGGTAGCCGTCCACTCGTGCGGCCAGCGGTCGGCGGTCCTAATTTTCTCCAATCAGGAACCGAAACGATGTGAGGAGAATTCGAAATGTCCGTGTTATCGCAAACGCGAGATGTCGCAACGGTCGAAGCGGCCGATCCCGCGCCACTCTCGTCGCCCACCGTCATCACCGAGCACGAAATTCTACTGGGGACGGCAGCGGCGGTTTCGTTTCCGCGCCACGATACGGGCCACCGGCTGGCGGCCGCGGTGCGCCGGACGCTGGCTTCACTGCGTGAACTTCCCGCGCCGCCGACCCGTTACCCGAGTGTGCTTGATTACCTGGAGTCCTCGCGCATGGCGCGCGAGATGTGCCGGCTATGAGCATCGTCGTCGCCACCTGTGTGGCCGTGCTGATCGTGCTCATTTCGAGCGGCGCGCACGAAATGCAGCTGCGGCTTGAGCGTTGGGACTACGACCGCCACTTTGAGGACTGACCAGTCATCTCCACCGCGAAAGCAGTGGCCAGATACTGCTGCGTACCACGAAGATCGGAGTGACAATCAGTGAATGTCGCCAAGGCTGGGCACCATCGTCCGTTCAGCGGCGGACGTGCCGCGGCGGGCTTGAGGACCACGCCTGTGACCGCCGGTGCACAACCCCGGAGCCCCCGCCGCCGACCAATGGTCAGCGAGCTGTTGCTTGCACCTCGAGGCGAAGTGCCCCCGGAGGCCGACCGAGCGGTGCGCTCCGTCGAGCAGGGCCGCCGGGTGGTTCTCGTTGAATTGCGGCTACCACCGGGTGCAGACACCCAGGCGGTCCGGGACCAGTTCAACGACTTGTTCACGCACGTCTTTCGCGCACGTAGTCGACCGCCCCAGCCGGTTCCCGTCGGCCGGCACTACATGCGGTGCACGTTGACCCCGGCCGAGGTGGAGCGACTTGTGCAGGGCGGCACCCGGCCCACCAAGGCCGGCACGGAGCGCGCGCTGGACCTGATCTACCACGTATGGCCGGATTTCGTGGTCAGCGCTCATCTGGATCGTTCGGTGACGACCATCCAGGCGGACGCCGCATCACGCACCTTCCGGTGCGACGGCACCGGTGTGATCTGGGCGGTGATCGATTCCGGGATCGACGAGCACCACCCGCATTTCACCGGCACCGCCACGCTCTCGGCGAGTTCGGTGGCGTCGCTGCACCGCGATTTCACCATCACCGACCCGGCCAGCCCCACCACCGGATCATCTCCGCTGACGGATCCCTTCGGGCACGGCACCCACGTCGCGGGCATCATCGCCGGCCAGGCACCCGCGGATCAGGCCATAGTCCGCATCGCCGCCAACGAGCCGACAGCGCAGGGGCTTCCGCGCTGGGTTCAGCGAGACCTACCGCCCGGTGCCGCACTGAGCGGAGTGGCTCCGCGCGCGAACCTGGTCAGCCTGCGAGTGCTCGACGAGGACGGACAGACCCTGTCCAGTGCGGTGATCGATGCGCTCGACTATGTGCGCACCGTCAACGCCGGCGGCCGCGATCTGGTCATCCACGGAGTGAATCTGTCGCTCGGCTGCGGCTGGCTCATCAGGGATTACGCCGCCGGGCAAAGCCCGCTGTGCCGGGAACTGGACCTGCTCGTGGGGACCGGGGTGGTCGCCGTGGTCAGCGCAGGCAACTTGGGCGCCGGGGTCGTCGGCGCCGGTGTCGGCGTCGGCGCCCAGGCCGCCGGCGCGGGCGGCGATGTGTACGGGCAGCTGTCCACCATCACCGACCCGGGCAACGCCGCATCGGCCATCACCGTCGGTTCGGTGCACCGCTACAAACCCCACACCTTCGGTGTGACCTTCGATTCGTCGAAAGGTCCCACCCTCGACGGGCGGCTCAAACCCGAACTGGTGGCGCCCGGCGAACGGATCACCTCCGCGGCGACCGGGAAACAGGCAGCCGGGGTTCCACCGTTGGCGGCCAAACCGCAGGATCCCTCGGAGCTGGCCCGCTACATCGAAGACAGCGGCACCTCGATGGCTGCCGCCCATGTGTCCGGTGCGATCGCCGCCTTCCTGTCGGCGCGCACCGAGTTCATCGGCGAACCACAGCGTGTCAAGAAGATCTTCGTCGACACCGCGACCGATCTCGGCCGGCACCAATTCTTTCAGGGAGCCGGCCTGATCAACCTGCTTCGGGCCCTGTCCAGCACGTAGGATCCGAGAGGAAAGACATGACCACCATCAACGGATTACCTTACTACGAACTGGATTTCAACGCTGACGGCTCGTTGAACTCCGAAGCCGGACACGGTGACGGTGGCCTGCCCGCGGCGGTCGCGGCCGGCGGCATCGCCGACCTGTTCATCTTCTCGCACGGCTGGAACAACGGTGTCGACTCCGCCCGCGACCTCTACCATGCGATGTTCTCACTGCTGGCGGATCAACTCGGCACTCACACCGCCACCAGCGCAGCCGTCGGCGTGGTGTGGCCATCGCTGCTGTTTCCCGATGACGATCCGGCCACCGCGCCGCCGGTGCCCTCCACGGGATCACAACTGGCCGCTGCACTCGCCCCGGCTTTCCCCGACCAGCAAGGGCACCTCGACACTTTGGGGCTTCTGCTCGACTCCCAACCCCAGGACCCCGACAAGCTCATCGAATTCCACACCCTGGCAAGCGGCCTCGTCACCACCGCGCCGCAAGGCAGCGAGGACACCGGTGAAGCTGGCCTGCTGTGCACCGACGCGACGGCCGACACCGCCACCGTGCTGGGCCACGCCGCCGCGATGGCACCCGCCGGCACCGGCAATGCGCAAGGGCTGGGCAATCCGTTCGCCGGACTGTGGTCGGGCGCGCGAGAAGTGTTGCGCACGCTGAGCTACTACGAAATGAAGAACCGCGCCGGGGTCGTCGGCAAAGAGGGACTGGGCCCGTTGCTGGGGCGGCTCCGCGGCCCCGCCGGATCCCCGCGCATCCACCTGATCGGCCACAGCTTCGGCGCCCGGCTGGTCTCCTACGCCCTCGCCGGCCTGCCCGCCTCGGCGACGCAGGCAGCCAGCCCGGTCAAGTCCCTAACCCTGATCCAAGGAGCGTTCTCGCACTTCACCTTCGCCACGTCGCTCCCGTTCGACAGCGGTCGGTCCGGCGAGCTCGCCGGTTGCGAGGCACGCGTTGACGGTCCCCTGCTGGCAACGTTCAGCCGGGCCGACCGGGCGGTCGGCTGGTGGTATCCCGCCGCCAGCATGCTGGTCCGCCAGGACGCACAGGCCGCTGAGGACCTCGTATACCGCTGGGGCGCAATGGGACATGACGGATACCAGAACGATCCGGCTGCATACGCCGTTGCGCTTGCCGATCCCGGCAGCCCCTATGACTTCGCCCCGCACCGGTTCTACGCACTGGACGCCAATGCCGTCATCGCCGCCAACGAATCGGCCTTCAGCGGAGCCCACAGCGACATCAAGCACCCGCAGGTCGCGTGGGCCATCGCCGCAGCGGCCAAGCTTGCGCCCTGACCGGCGTCGCGCTCGGTGAAATGAGGTAGTTCCCTACTCGTGCCATATCGCCTTTCAGCTCAAGATGATTGGAGATGCACTCGGGTATCACACCCGACCCAATCAGACGGAGGTCAGTGACATGGCAAAAGTTTCAACACGGCGCGGGGAACGCAAGCGGATCTGCAATCTGATTCCCACACCGGACGAAAGGACGAGGACCGACTGGAAATTCACCGACGCGCTGGACGCAGGGGTTCTCGGCGCCCCGGCTGCGCTACCGCCCAGCGTCGACCTGCGCGAGTCATGGTGGGGCATAGGCGACCAGGGCAATACCGGCTCGTGTGTCGGCTGGGCATCGGCCGATGCAGTGGCGCGCTACATGTTCGTGACGGCCGGCAGGCTGGCGAAGACGGCGAGATTGTCACCGCGCTTCGCCTGGATGGCGTCCAAGGAGACGGACCAGTTCACCTCGCGGCCGGAGACGATGATCGAAGGCGCAGGCACCACGCTGAAGGCAGCGGTCGACGTTCTGCGCAACTACGGTGCGGTACCCGAGACGATGCTGCCGTTCACGATCAACACGGCGATGTACTCCGGTAACGAGAACACCTTCTACGCCACGGCCGCGACGCACAAGATCGCGTCGTACTTCAACCTGCAGCGCAATCTGGACAACTGGCGCACCTGGGTCAGCCAGCACGGGCCGATCCTCGTGGGCCTCAATGTCGATGCGACATGGGACAACGCGGCGACAACGGGCGGAAAACTCGATCAGTTCCAGCCCGCCACGGTCCGCGGTGGCCATGCCGTGGCCGTGGTCGGCTACACCGATGACGGACGCTTCATCATCCGCAACAGTTGGGGCACCGGGTGGGGTGACGACGGGTTCGGCTACGCGAGCCCGGAATACATCAACGGCGCCTTCTACAACGAAAGCTACGGAGTGACACTCTGATCACGAGGCGCGATACGAAATGGCAATCAGCCTGACCGAACGCGACGACGGCCGCCGGATCCAGGTGCAGGTCGGCGACACGATCGAGATACGACTGCCTGAAAACGCCCCAGCGGGTTACCGCTGGGGCGTTGACAGTCTTGATGAACGATTGTTCGAGCTCACCGGATCCAGCGGCGACTACCCCACCGCGACAACGGGTTCGGCCGGCGAGGCGCTCTTGCGAGTCACGGTGCGCGCGCCAGGGGAAGGCACCCTGCGGCTCAAGTACTGGCGGAGCTGGGAGGGTGCGGCCGGCGTGCTGAAGCGTTTCACCCTCGACGTCCAGGCGTTACCGCAGTAGGCGATCCGCACGATGAACCCGGGTCCGGTCGAGCGAACCCGGGTCCAGTCGACGGGGGCACTTATCCGAGCGGCGCCTCGACACGGTAGCGCTTGCGCAAGCCATTGCCGAAGTCCACCTCGATCTCGCGAGTGGCCACCAAGACCGCCTGGTCGAGTTGCACTGCGTACCCGACTTCGGTGGTCCCGGGCACCAGCGAGTAGCCGACCGGCATCTGCCCCTTGGCCGCCCAGCGGGCCATATGCTGCGCCCACGATGCCCCGAGACGCTGCTCTACCGGGTCCTGGTCGGGTCCCGCTACCGCGGGCTGTTCGACGCCTTCCGGAGTCGGGGTCGGGCCGCCACCGCCAACGCCGCGAGTGAGCCGGTCCACCGCACGGACCGAGCTGGCGACCCGGGTGACCTTGCCGTCGTTGTCGACACAGACCCGGACCTCGCCGGCGCCGGGAGTGATCACCGGCAGACCGTTGATCATCTGCTTGAACTGAATGGTCGTACCGGTCACCACCGGGTCCAGCAGCTCGCCGTCGCCCATGGCGCTGCCGCCGGCCTCGGCGGCATGCTGAACCTTGTCGAAGACCAACTCCGCATCACGCGTCAGCCCGTACAAACCGAGGGCCTCTTGGGCGATCGCCGCCGCCTGGCTCACCGGAATCTGGTCGTGGTTGGCGTAGTTGTGGTGGTCGAGTTGCGCTTCGACCGACCCGTCGGCCCCGAACGCCAGCAGGGCGTCGCCCTCGCCTACCCGGAAGGCGCCGCTGGCCGACACCGCGACCTCGCGGGGAACACTGACGCGCACCCCGAAGCGATCGACCGCTGAGCGAAGAATTCGCGAATTGACCTCGATCGGCCGCAACCGCGCGCCGCGCAGGTCTGCCGGGACGGTGAGCTGCCGTTCGCGTGCACGCAGATTCGCCGGCGCCAGGCTGGACGCGTAATACCAGCGCCACTGCCACCAGTTCTTGCTGACGTGGCCAAAGTTGAACAGCCGCTCGTTGTTAACCCGATCGGTGGCCTCTGCCTGAGTTGCACCGCAGGCGACGACAGACGGCACCTGGCCGTGGGAGATCCGCCAGCTGGCATCCATCCAGGCGGCGCTGAATGACTTGCCCTTGTTCCACTCCTCGAAGAAGTACTTGCCGTAGTTGCCGTCATCCACGCTGGTGGTTTCGAAACCGAACAACATGCGGAAGCCCAGATTTGCCGAGTTCCAGGTGATGATCGGGTTCAGCGGGGCGTACACCGGGCAGGCGAAACAGGTGGACCAGAACAGGTAGTTGGCACGTTCATTGCCCAGGCGCATGTTGCCGGCCCATGCGTTGGTGCCCTGGTTGTTCCAGTTGCCGCCCAGTGGGAACCACACACTTCCGTCCGCGCGGCGTCCGCCGTGTCCGGAATGGTAGGCAACGTTGACCGCATCCATTCCATAGGTGTCCTGCCAATCGTCGAAGTCCTCGTAGTACGACCAGATTTGGACATTGCCGTCCTTGTACCAGAAGTTCGGCGCGGTGAACTTGCTGACGTATCCGAGGAAGCCGGCGGCATCCTCGTGGGTGTACATCAGCGAGCCGGCGTCGGCGAAGGTTTCGATCGAGAAGGCGCCGTAGGCGTTCGCGCCGCCACGAGCATCGAGTTTGCCGGCAGCGGAAGGAGGCAGCTCCCCCTGGGGGTTGTCACCAACCGAGTCCCCCAAGACCATTCGTGCGGTGCCATTACCGTTGCGGGCAGCCAACCGGGCCGCGGCCGGGACGGGGTTCGGATGAGTAGCGGGTGCGGCCGGTGTCTTCAATCCGGCTTTCTTCGTGGGCATATCGACTCCAATCTCGGTGCTGACTTCCTACCCCGATGATGGGTCGGCCGATATCCCGCGCCTAGCGTAGCGAACTACTTCAGTTATCCGGCTGTGAAGTCGGGCTTTTCACGCGCCAGGCGACGTGTCGGCGCCTCGGCACTGCGAACGAGCCGGAGCAGATCACGTAGTCGACTACGCTATGTTGCGCCACCCGTGCAGCGGATCCTCGGACATATGAACCCAATGCCGCCCCCACCGGATCCGCTGCCCTCGGCCACAACACTCGACGAAGTGGTCGCCACCATCGATACCGTCGTCGACTGGTCGATCGGTGCGTCAAGCCGCCTGGGCTACTTTGCGGCACTGTACAAGCGGATCACGGTCGCGGTGCAGACGGCCGTGACCGAAGGCGCTTTCGAAGACGGACCCCGGATGGAGCGGTTCGACGTTGCCTTCGCCAACCGCTATTTCGACGCGCTCAACGGGCACTTCCATTCGCAGCGCTACCCGGGGGCAACCCGCTCCTGGTGGGTGGCCTTCGAAGCCGCGAACACCGCGAGACCGATCCTGTTGCAGCATCTGGTCGCCGGGATCACCGCACATATCGCTCTTGATCTGGGCATTGCGGCGGCCGAGGTCTCGCCCGGATCGGCGCTGTGGGCACTGCGCGACGACTTCAACACGATCAATGCAGTACTGGCCGGCCAGGTCAACGACGTAGTCGGCCGGGTGAATCAACTGTCACCGACATTGAGCGATCTTTATGCGATGTTGGGATCAGGCGAGCTGTTCGCGATCAACGGTGCGGTGCGGGCGATGCGCGACAGCGCGTGGCGCTTCGCCGTCTTGCTGGCGCAAGAGCCGGTGATCGCGCGCGATGCCACGATCTGGATCCGCGATCGCCGAGTCGCCGGGCAGGTGGTGTCCGTCTTCGACGCGCCCGCGCTCAACGCCCTGTCCCAGGCGGTCATCCGCGAGATAGCCGAATGGGAAAGCCGCAGTATCGTCCACAACATCGCGGTGCTCGACGCGATCGCAGCCAGTCCGGCGTCGCCGATCCAGACCACGCTGTGACGGTTCGGCGGTTCACCGCTCCTCCTGATCGAAGTGGGAGGCGGGGCTCTGGGGTTTGGCCGCGTCGCGGTTTCGGCTGGGAATGCTGTCGAGCACGTTCTGGGTTTGAACGTCGATCAGTCTGGTGAAGGCCTGCTGCGAACCGCCGAAGATCAGTGCGTACGCCACGAGCTGTTCTCGAGCCGCGGCGGCGACATCCGGGCCCAGGACACCGGCGCGGATCAGCAGCAGCCCGGCCAATGCCGTCAGCGCGCCGGTCGGCAACTTCACCAGCAGCGAGGCCATCGGAACCGCGTACGGCGTAGACGAACCCCGCATTCGGCGAATCGCGACCGACCCCATCAGGCCGGCGCTGAACAGCCCGATGAATTCCACCAGGAAGATGTCACCGCCCGACGGCGCCCATCCCCCGGTCGGACAGGTGGCGGCCGTCGGATGATCGGGAACGCACAATGCGAACCAGCCCGGCGCAC
This sequence comes from Mycolicibacter heraklionensis, assembly GCF_019645815.1. Taxonomy (NCBI): domain Bacteria; kingdom Bacillati; phylum Actinomycetota; class Actinomycetes; order Mycobacteriales; family Mycobacteriaceae; genus Mycobacterium; species Mycobacterium heraklionense. The sequence continues at coordinate 1,136,678 of NZ_CP080997.1, read as the reverse complement.
ACCAGCCGAGTAGGCCGATCCCCACTGCGAACAGCGTGAGCACGAAGGTGGCTCCGAAAAGGAGATTGCGAAAGCTGCGCGTCCGGACGTGTTCGTCGGCACAGGCCGCGTAGATCGCCCGCACATCCTGGGCGATGGCGCCACGGTCGTCATCGGTCAGGGCGTGCTTCGCAGCGTACTGGCGCAGGTCGTCCAGGCGGGCATCGTGGGGTTTGAGGAGCAGGGCCGCGTCGGCGATGATGTCGGGCAGTTTCGCGGCAACGGTATTGGGCGGCGACAGGGCGGTGAGCGTTACTTCGACCGCATTGATGTGTGCCAGCGCCCGCGCGACATCGACCCCCGTCCATGCGTGCCGTATTCCTGGACGACTCTTGACGGCCGAATCAGCGGCACGCAGTCTGCCCTTCGCCTCGGCCAGTCGGCGTCGTTGTGCGGCGGACATCGCGTTTCCCAACTGCTCGGCCAGACAGTCGATTTGGGTAAGTCCCCTGGGGTGGTGGGGTTTCGGGAGGCGGTCCGGCCAGGGTTGAAGGTCCCGGGTGTGTCGGTGCCGGTGTTGGGGTGGGCCATCGCGTAGTGATCGGTGAGTTACCTACCAAGTGACTCAACAGGAAGACACACGACGCGATGACCCAGAACCATTCTGCCCTGCTGGCCCAGCTCGATGCACTCAAGTCCGCCGACTCCGGTGCGGTGTTCGCTGAGCTGATCCGCGCCGGGCTGCAGGCGCTGATCGAGGCCGAGGCCACCGAGGCGATCGGGGCTTACCGCTACGAGCGCACCGGCGGGCGTAGCACGCAGCGCAACGGGCACCGCCCCAAGACGGTGGCCACAACCGCCGCGATATCGAGGTGGGCATCCCCAAGCTGCGGGCTACTCGTTTTTCCCGTCGCTGCTGGAACGCCGCCGCCGCATCGACAAGGCCCTGCACGCGGTGATCATGGAGGCCTACGTGCACGGGGTGTCCACGCGCAGCGTCGATGACCTGGTAGCCGCGATGGGCGTCGAATCCGGGGTGTCCAAGTCGGAGGTCTCCCGGATCTGCGCCAAGCCTCGATACCGAGATCGAGGCGTTTCGCACCCGCAGCCTGGCTCACACGCAGTTTCCGTACGTGTTCTGCGACGCCACGTTCTGCAAGGTGCGGGTCGGGGCGCATGTGGTCTCCCAGGCCCTGGTGGTGGCCACCGGGGTCTCGATCGACGGCACCCGCGAGGTGCTGGGCACCGCTGTCGGCGATAGCGAGTCCTTCGAGTTCTGGCGGGAGTTCCTCGCCTCGCTCAAATCGCGTGGTCTGTCCGGGGTGCACCTGGTGATTTCCGATGCCCATGCGGGCTTGAAAGCTGCGGTGGCCCAACAGTTCAGTGGGTCGTCGTGGCAGCGGTGCCGGGTGCATTTCATGCGTAACCTGCACACCGCCGTGGCCGCGAAGCATGCCCCCGCGGTGACCGCGGCGGTCAAGACGATCTTCGCCCACACCGACCCCGAGGGAGTCGGCGACCAGTGGGACCGCGTCGCCGACACCCTCGCCGAATCGTTTCCGAAGGTCGCGGCCATGATGGGCGAGGCCAAGACCGATGTGCTGGCGTTCACCGCGTTCCCGAAGGCCCACTGGCAGAAGATCTGGTCGAACAACCCCATAGAACGGTTGAACAAGGAGATCAAGCGCCGGGCCGATGTCGTGGAGATCTTCCCCAACCCCGCGGCGTTCCTGCGCCTGGCGACGGCGGTAGTCATCGAAGCCCACGACGAATGGCAGGTCACCCGCCGCTATCTCTCCGATGTCTCCATGGACGAACTACGCACCGTCATCGCCAAGAAACACACCGCCGAAGCGCTTGCCAAACAACACCAAATCGCTTAGCGTTCACCATGACTCGTCGATCACGACGCATGAACCACGTCCGATCCGAAGTCCACCACTCCACGGGACGCTATCGTCGATTTCCACATCGAGCTCGACGATCCGGCTCTGCGCGTTCTCTCGCCAGGCGGCGTGCAGACGTCGTCTTGCCGGCTGAATAGGCGGCAGCTGCGTCGTCTCGGGATCGGTTCGCGCAGCACCGATATCCATCCAGCGAACGACCGCGTCGGTGTCGTCGGTATTCGCACGTTTGCCAAGTGACCGGGTCATGGCGCATATCCCTCCGGGCGGTGGCCGTCGGAGTCCACTATCTGCCTCAGGGCGGCCGGCCGGCACGAGTAGCGTTGTACCCGAATTCAGTCGCTAACGAGCACCGGGTGGAAACTCGGTGTCCGACGGCACATACTCGGCCGAACCGCTCAGGATGACGGTGGGATTGGCCCTGTCGATCTGGGCCATCGTGTCGATGTGCCGGAGCGGATCTTCAAGGGTTTCGCGGGTGCCGAAGAACGTCAACAGCACCGGCGCATCCATCGCCGGTGACGGCGAAGCGACCACGACAAAAACCCTCGACATCGGATGATCGGCAACCAGATCCTGGATGGCACCTGTCGAGGCGAACTGACTCTCGGCACACAGGGCGCCGGCTTTGCTATCGCCGAAGTCGTGAACCTTCCCCGCCTCGTCGAAGAAGGCAAACGGGTCGCGAGCCAACGAGATCTGGGGCGGGTAACACGAATGGGTGTCCTTGAGTATCCGGTGGGTGACAAAGACTCCGTTCACCGACAGGCGCACCAACCGGACTTTGCGCGAGTCGATGTCGATCACCACCTTTTGCTCGACCGTCCCGCCGGGCGAGAGGAAGGCGTCGTCATAAGGGGCGGCAAACAGATTGGCGTACAGCAGCTCGGAGTCGGCGGGTAGGTTCGGGGTTTGGCGGTACTCGCCTCGCAGTACGCGCCCCAGCGGAGACAACCCGGCGAGCAGGTATTCGGTACTGGCGGGCTCCGGCGGTGTTCCAGCGGGGTACGCCGTCACGCGCATCAATCCGGCATGGATCTCCGCCTGAACCGAACCACGGTTATGCAGGGTCGTTTTGGCCAACAGATGAACGATGGGGCCGGTCGAGCCCGTAGGCGTCAGCTCGGTGCTGACGTCGATGAGCGGACGTGCAGACGCCGGCAGGTACTCGGTCTGCATCCAGAACTGGGCGAGACCCACCAATGGGAACAATGCGACAGCAACGGCTGCACTCCTACTGAATGCACCACGTGCGTAGCGACCCAGATAGAACACCCACAACAGGGCGATACCGCCGATCGCCAACACGACGCCCGTGACGCCCATGAGCTGGCTCTGCGGGCTGCGCTGATCGACCATCCATACATAGACCGCGAGTCCCGCGACGAAGACCTGGCTCAACATCGCGGTCAGTGCGGCGCCGCGGGATCTCTTCGCGATCTGGACCGATGCCAGCACGCAGGTGATGCCGATCGCGCTCAACAGCGCCGTCCCGATCAGATCCCACGCGGTGCTGGTCAGCGTCGCATTCCGCACGGCCAATCCAAGGACAAGTGCCGAGTCGACACCGACCCAGCCCATCAGCAGGATGCGCAGCGATCTTCGCATGCCGCCGAGATCATCCGCGTGGCCTGTTGCGGACGCCTGGTGATCGTCGGCCTCGTCGACGGGTCGTTCAAGAGTGATCACCCGTGCTCCTTCGAAAGGTGTGGCGCGTTAGATCGTTTCTCGCACCAGGGTTGCCACCGACTGCGGTAGCAGGCTTTCGGGTATCTCACGGCTGGTGTCCCCCGCCGGAGTTCGACGCGTCACCACATAGGTGTAACGATCGGCGCCGGAATCGCTCGGCAACGGCGCCACGCCGTCGACGAGGCGGTCCAGTGCCGCCCGGACATCGGGATCCAGCGCGTCGGCCTGGATGCGGCCTGTCGCAGGCAACCCGGCCAGACCGCCGCGCCGTTCGATGACGTATTGACTCATCGGTGCCCCGCTTCAGCTACGCGATGCCCACCGCCTGCCACGCGGCGTCAATCGCACTGTATACATCGGCATCCGTCGCAAACAAGGACTTTGCCGCCGACCGAGTCAGGTTGGCGAATGACCTCATCTTCATGTTCGGCGATGCTTTGGGGCTGGTGAGTGCCGCGTACCACGCCTTGCCGGCTTTCGCCCAGGACTGTCCGCCGATGGCCTTGGCCGCGAGATAGAACGCGTGATTGGGGATGCCGCTGTTGGTGTGCGGATCGCCGCCCGGAACGTAGTCGCGGTAGTGCCAGGGCTGCCGGGACAGGCAGTGCTGGGCGCCGGGGTCGGCCATGTCGCGCAGGCAGGTGTAACCCTTCGCGGCGGCCTTCGGCCCGATGATGTCAGCTCCGATGAGCCAGTCGGCCTGGTCAACGGTCTGGTTCTTCCGCCATTGCCGGAACATCGTGCCGAACACGTCGGAAACGCTCTCGTTGAGGCCGCCGGCCTCGTTGGTGTAGTTCAGACCCGCCGTGAACTGAGTTACGCCGTGGGTCAACTCGTGTCCGATCACGTCGGTTGACGCGGTGAAATCGACGAAGACCTCGCCGTCGCCGTCGCCGTACGTCATCTGGGTGCCGTTCCAGAAGGCGTTGGAGTAGTGCACGTCGTAGTGGATCGACGACACCAGGGTCATGCCGGCGTCATCGACGGAGTTGCGTCCGAAGCACTGGGCGTAGAAGTCGGCTACAGCCAGCGTCACCTCGTAGGCACGTCCGGCGGTGGCGTCCGACGACGAGGCCGGGTTGAGCACGGGGGCACCGGGAAGCGACCGGGTGTTCTTACAGTTGAACACCGTCGCTTCCGGTTGTGTCGCCAGCCTGTCGGTGGTCGTCGCACTCCTGGACAACATTCCGGCTTGAGCCGCGCGGATCTGCGCGGTCCTGAGTTGACGCCACACCGGCTCGAGGGCGCCGGTATCGCGCAACGCCTGGCGTGACCGGGCGGACAGGGACTTGTCGGCGGCGAGTTTCTCCAGCACGTCCTTCGGAACGATGAAACAACCGCAGCAGCTGTGCATGACACCCTCCAGGTGGTTCAGGCGCCCATCCCAGGAGCGCTCACTCGTGGACACCACCCATGCTGGACGTCGGCGTCGGCTCCGGTCACGAGTAGCCGACTACGCGAAAGCAGCACTGCCGGCTCATACTTCGTCGTAGTCGGCGGGTTCGACGCGCACAAACCCGCCGGCGCCCAGCGCGGCGCGCGTCACCGGAGTCTGCCCGAGGCCCTGTTCGGGGCTGGTGAACGCACTGTCCCAGTCCGTCTCGAATATCTGCTCGAAGTATTGCGCGATACCCGGGTGCGGAACCCACAGCCCGGCCTCACGGTTCTTGGTCACCGCGGAATCGGACCAGTTCTGCGAGGACACCAACGCCGCAGCGCCATCGATCACGATCATCTTGTTGTGGCAGTGCACCAACTGGTCGGTGTTGATGTAGCGGATATTGGCGTCGAGCTTGAGGCCATAGTCACTGGCGAGCACATCGAGGTTCTGGTGCTCACGCGGCAGATCTCCGCGGTCGAAGATCTTGCCGAGGACGATGCGCACATCCAGCTCCGGATGTTGTCGCCGCGCCGCCGTGACGGCGTCCAGCAGTAGCCGCACATGTGGCTGATCAGCCTTGATGTACTGCTGCTCAATGACGATGGACCTGGTTGCGGTGCGGATCAGATCGGGTACGACATCAAGGTAGTTGTCGGGGCTGAGCACCGGCTGGATGGTCAACGGCGCGTCGAGCTCGAACACACGGCTGGGAAACAGTTGCGACGGACGTTGTGTCGGGGCTCGTTCGATCAGGATCATCCCCGGTTCCGGCGGCTCGCCGGTCACTTGGCCGGCACCTGCGGTCACCCGGGCCATATCGCGCGTCAGGATCTGGGTGAACAGCGCGGCCAGCTCCCGGGAGCGAATCGCCAACCCCGCGTCTCGGTTACCGGTGCGGAACGCGGGTCCGCCACCGCCGTCGGTTTCGTTGAGCGGGATGGAATTGGTGCTGTAGTTGCCGCTCTGCACCAGCGTCCACTCGTCGTCGATCACAATGACCTTCTCGTGCGACGACGCGAAGACGTGAACGCTGGGGTTGGCACAGGACGGCGCGGGCACCCCCACCACGCCCATATCGACGAGCTCACGGAAAAGCCTTGTCTCCGCCGCGCTGTCGATGTCGAGCATGAGCGACACCGTGACTCCGCGTGCCAGCGCGTCGAGCACGAGCTGCTTCATGTAGGAGGCGGAGAAGTCGTAGATGCCGATCAGGATCGACCGTGTGGCGGCGTCGAAGAGTTTCTTGGTCACCGCGTACGTGGAGTCCGGTGACGCATAGGCGATCACCTCGCTGTGCACGGTTACCGACGGGATGGCTTGTTTGGGGTAGTTCCCCAGGTGGCAGCGCCGGTTCACCAGCGATACCGGGGAAGGCGTTGCGGCGCCAGCTGTTTCGACCCACATCGGCATGGCCGTGCCTCCTTGTGATCAGCCGGCCCCCGAGACTGGACGGTCGGCGCGAAGCCTGTCGGGACCAATGCTCCACGCCAACGGCCTGCCGCGACACGCGTATCCGACTACTCGACAATCCTTGGCGGTCCAGGTAGATGAAGACCGGCGCGGGACGCGAATGGAGTAGTGCGCTACCCGTGCGTGGCTGACGGGGACCGCCGCAGGATGGCGGAGACCCAACCTGGGGAAAGGATTCCTGCCATGCACGAGATACCGCGACTCACGGTTCGCAGTCCGCAACCGTTCGATATTGTCGGCGACAGCTTCGTCCTGTGCGGACTCGGGGCCGCCGTAGAAGGTGTCGTCGGCTCGGCGATCTTGACCGACCACAAAGGTACCGTTCTGACGACCGTCACGCCGATGTTCGTGCCGAACACCGGATTCGGGTACACCCTGTTCGACTTTCCGGTCAGCTACCCGTTGCCCGCGACGGCCGAAGGGGTGCTGACCGTCCACTCGGACAACCCCAGCGGGCTACCCGAGAACGACTTCACAGTCTCGGTGCCGCTGACCTTCGGGCGTCCGCTGCTGGGCGAGCCCTTCCACAGCTTCTCACTGCACCGCGTCGTCGCCGGCGACACGCTGTTCACGATCGCGCAGGACCGCTACGGCGACGGCAATCTGTGGCAGCGGCTGTTCATCGCCAACCGAGACCGCATCGACGATCCCGACGTGATCCGGGTCGGGCAGATCCTACGGGTTCCCTAGCGGCCCCCAGGAGGAAGTGACAACCATGAAGACCTACCAAGTCCAGCCAGGCGACACCCTGTTCGCCCTAGCCCGGCGCCAGTACGGCGACAGCACCCTGTACCCGGTGATCGCGAAGCAGAACCACCTCGCCAACCCGGATCTGATCGTGTCGGGACAGCAGCTGCTTATCCCGTACGTGACGTATCGACACTTCGTCACCGCATCCGATTCCACCGCATCACGACAGGCGATCACCCAGCAGTATTACGGCACCGACGACACCAACGTGCAGCTGATCTGGGAGATCGTCAACGGGGTCGCGCAGCGCGAGATTCACCTGGGCGCCTGGCTGCACATCCCCGATCTGACCGACGTCGGACATCACACGGTCGTAGCCGGGGAAAGCCTCGAGGCGCTGGCCGCCCGGTGGTACGGCGACGACCACCTCGCGATCGTGATCGGGCTGGCGAACAACCTTCCCGCGAACACCGAACCGGACCCGGGTCAGGTGCTCATCGTCCCCGGCCTCAACCGGCGCCATCACGTCGCCGGCGATACGCTGACGTCACTGTGCCGCGAGGAGTACGGCGACGTCGATCTGGATACCCGGACGTCGGTCGTCGCGGCCGCCAACCACATCAGCGAACCTGCCACGATCTTCGCCAACCAGGTGATCTACTTCCCCTCCTGAGGCGAATCGGGCCCGGCGAGCGGTTCGTAAGCCTCCTCGTCCGTCGCCGGCCAATGGGCGCGCCACTGCTGTTCATCGGGCTCCCCGATGATCCGCTTCTCCACCACACGGACGGTATCCATGAGTTCCAAAACCGCTGTCCGCAAGTCGTTTTCCGCATCGATGCCGGCGGCAACGGTGACGGTGGTGACGGCCTCGGGGATCAGGTCGGTGGGCACGCCGGCGCGGGCGAGCCGTTGCAACACCTTCTGGGCCAACGCCAAGGCCGGCTGCGCGGTCGGCACGTCATCGAGAATCGAGTCACGCGACTTCTTCTCGAGATTCTTACGCTCTTCCCACTGCGCCACCTGCTCGGCAAGCGAGATCTCCTCGCCGGCGAGCACCGCGGGCGCCCGATTGATCAGCTTGCGCAGCAGCGAGTCGGCGACGTCGTCGATGCCGAACGCGTTCTCCGGTGCGTCCTCGGCGATGCGGGCGTGGAACAGCACCTGCAAGAGCACGTCGCCGAGTTCCGCGCACAGCTCGTCGGCGTCGCCGCTGCGGACCGCGTCGAACAGTTCGTAGGTCTCCTCGAGCAGGAACCGGCGCAGCGAGTCGTGGGTCTGTTCGCTCTCCCACGGGCCGGTGGTGCGTAGCCGGTCCATGATCGCGACCGCGTCGATCAGCCGCTCCCCCGGCGGCGCATCCGGCGCCGCGATCAGGGCTTCGCCGGCCTCCAGGCGGGCAACCACGTCGGGATGGTTGCGGTCCGAAGACAACAGCACGGGCGCTTGCACGTCTGAGAGCACCGATCGTGCGGCCGGCAACGACCAGGGCACCACGATCGGCAGTTCCTCGGTGTAGGCGACCTCACCGGCAAGCAGCGCGAGGGCTTCGACCGGCACGAGCGAGGGCCGGCGGGGGTCCACCAGGACGACGGTCATCGTGGTTACCGTACTGCGGGCGCCGCGCCGGTGACGTCGATGAGACCCTGCGGCTTGCCGTCCAGCGCGGAAATCAGATCGGCCACCATCTGGACGAGTTCGACGTCGCGGATGCGGGGCGCGCCGACGCCGCCGCCGGCCCGCGGGATCGGCACCTGCACGGTGGCGGTGGTGGCGCGGTAACTGGCCGACGGATGCATTCGCTTGAGCCGCAACTGGGCGGAGTCCGGCAACGTCATCGGGGCCAGCCGCAGCGTGGTCGCCGACGCCGCCGACACCTCGGTGATCCCGGCTGCTCGGCACAGCAGCCGCAGCCGGGCCACCGCCACCAACCGCCCGGCCGGCTCGGGCAGCGGCCCGTAGCGATCGGTCAGCTCATCGATGACAGCGTTGATCGCGGCGTCGTCGGGCGCAGCGGCTAGCCGTCGGTAGGCCTCCAGCCGCAGCCGGTCGGAGTTGATGTACTCCGGCGGCAGATGCGCGTCGACCGGCAGGTCGATCCGGACGTCCTTGACCTCCTCGGTGGTGATCGTCTCGCCGTTGAACGCCGCCCGGTAGGCCTCGACGGCCTCGCCGACCAGCCGCACATACAGGTCGAAGCCCACCCCGGCGACGTGCCCGGACTGCTCCACCCCCAGCACGTTGCCGGCGCCGCGGATCTCCAGGTCCTTCATCGCCACCGCCATCCCGGCGCCGAGTTCGTTGTTCTGGGCGATGGTGGCCAACCGGTCGTGGGCGGTCTCGGTCAGCGGGCTCTCCCGCGGATAGAGGAAGTAGGCGTAGCCGCGCTCCCGGCTGCGGCCCACCCGGCCCCGCAGCTGGTGCAGCTGGGAGAGCCCGAAGGTGTCGGCACGCTCCACGATCAACGTGTTGGCGTTGGAGATGTCCAGGCCGGTCTCGATGATCGTGGTGCACACCAGAATGTCGTACTCCCGGTTCCAGAAGCCCTGCACCGTGGTTTCCAGCATTTCCTCGGGCATCTGGCCGTGCGCGACCACGACCCGGGCCTCGGGCACCAGCGCACGCACCCGGGCGGCGGCCGCGTCGATGGAGCTGACCCGGTTGTGCACGTAGAACACCTGGCCATCGCGCAGCAGCTCGCGCCGCAATGCCGCGGCGACCTGCTTCTCATCGTGCGGGCCGACGTAGGTCAGCACGGGATAGCGGTCTTCGGGTGGGGTGAGGATCGTCGACATCTCCCGGATGCCGGCCAGGCTCATCTCCAGGGTGCGCGGGATCGGCGTGGCGCTCATGGTGAGCACGTCGACGTGGGTGCGCAGGGCCTTGATGTGCTCCTTGTGCTCGACGCCGAACCGCTGTTCCTCGTCGACGATCACCAGGCCGAGGTCCTTCCAGCGCACCCCGGTCTGCAGCAGCCGGTGAGTGCCGATCACCACGTCCACGGAGCCGTCGGCCAGGCCGTCGATAGTCGCCTTGGATTCTCGGGCGTCGGTGAACCGCGACAGCCCCTTGACGGTGACCGGGAAGCCGGCCATCCGGGTGCTGAACGTCTGCAGGTGCTGATCGGCCAGCAGCGTGGTGGGCACCAGCACCGCGACCTGCTTGCCGTCCTGGACGGCTTTGAACGCCGCTCGCACCGCGATCTCGGTCTTGCCGTAGCCGACGTCGCCGCAGATCACCCGGTCCATCGGGACGGGCTTTTCCATGTCGGCCTTGACCTCGCTGATCGCGGTGAGCTGGTCGACGGTCTCGGTGAACCCGAAGGCGTCCTCCATCTCGGCCTGCCACGGGCTGTCCGGGGCGAACGCGTGGCCGGGCGCAGCCTGGCGTTTGGCGTAGAGCGCGACGAGTTCGTCGGCGATCTCGCGGACGGCCTTGCGGGCCTTGGTCTTGGTCTGGGCCCAGTCGCTGCCACCGAGCCGGCTCAGCGCCGGGGCCTGGCCGCCGACGTAGCGGGACAGCTGGTCCAGGGAGTCCATCGGCACGTAGAGCTTGTCGGTCCCGTTGGCTCCACGTTTGCCCGACGCATACTCGAGCACCAGGTATTCGCGCCGCGCCCCGCCGACGGTGCGCTCGGTCATCTCCACGAACTTGCCGATGCCGTGCTGGTCGTGCACCACCAGGTCGCCGGCGGTCAGCGCCAACGGGTCGACGGCGTTGCGGCGCTTGGCTGCCAGCCGCTTGCCTTCCGGCCCGCTCACCCGGTTGCCGGTCAGATCGGCCTCGGTCACCACCACCAGGTTGGCGCCCGGGATGATCAGACCCTCGTGCAGCGGGCCCTTCAGCACCCCGACCACGCCGGGCTGCGGCGCGGCACCCGCATCCAACAGTGTTGCCGCAGTCTCGGATTCGGCCAGCTGCTCCACGATCCGCCGCGCCGTGCCGACGCCGGGGGCCACCACCGCGGCACGCCCCCCGGTCGCGATGTGCGCCCGCAGCATGGCGAAGATCTCGTCGATGTCGCGCTGCCGCCCCCGTGCCGACGGCGACGCGCGCACATCGAGTTCGACCGCCTCCGGGTCGGGCAGCTGGCTCAGCGTCCACCACGGATGCCCGGTGTCCAGCGCCGCCTGGCGCACTTGGGCGAACTCACGGAATCCCGATCCGCCGAGCTGCTCGATGTCGATCGGCGCCTCACCGCCGATCGCCGCTGTCGACCAGGACGCCTCCAGGAATTCGCGTCCGGTCTTGATCAGGTCGGCGGCGCGGGCGCGGATCTTCTCCGGATCGCAGACCAGCACCGGGGTACCGGCGGGCAGCTGATCGGTCAGCAGCGCCTGCGGGCCGGGCCGCAGCACCGGGCCCAGCGCCTCCATGCCGTCGACCGGGATGCCCTCGGCCAGCTTGGCCAGCATGTCGCCGACGGTGCCCAACACGGCGTTGTCGGCGTGCGGCTGATCGCGTGCCAGCTCGGCCGCGCGCGCCCGGACCTCGTCGGTGAGCAGCAGCTCCCGACAGGGCACCGCGACCACTGTGCCGACCTCGACCTCGGGGATGGAGCGCTGATCGGCCACCGAGAACGGCCGGATCTCGGTGGCCTCGTCACCCCAGAACTCGACGCGCACCGGATGCTCGGCGGTCGGGGGGAACAGGTCGAGGATCCCGCCGCGGACCGCGAACTCGCCGCGCTTGCCAACCAGGTCCACCCGGGTGTAGGCCAGCTCGACCAACCGGGCGATCACCGCCTCGAACGGAATCTCGTCACCGACGGCCAGCATGACCGGCTCGATCGCGTCCAGTTGGCCGGTCATCGGCTGCAGCAGCGACCGGGCCGTGGTCACCACCACGCGCAGGGGCGGCCCCAGCCGGGCGTCGTCGGGGCGGGCCAGCCGGCGCAGCAGCAGCAGGCGGGCGCCCACGGTGTCCACCCCGGGCGAGAGCCGCTCGTGCGGCAGCGTCTCCCAGGACGGAAACAGTGCCACCGTGTCGCCGTACACCCCGCGCAGCTCCGCGGTCAGGTCGTCGGCTTCGTGGCCGGTGGCGGTGACCACCAGCAGCGCGCTGCTGCGGGCCAGGGCTGCCGCGGTGAACGGACGCGCTCCGACCGGGCCCACCAGCGCGAGTTCGGCGGGCGGGTCGCCGGCGCGCTCGATGAGTTCGGCGAAGGCGGGCGCGCCCAGCGCCAGGTCTACGAGGCCCGCAATCGGGTTTTGGACAGTCTGGTACCCCGGTGCGGTCATGATGTGGACAATTCTAGGCGCTGCCCGATTCACGTTGCGGCACTGGTCAACCCGAGGGCAGGCGGCGCCGCATTATTCAGCGGTACGCATCGCTGCGCTTGACGACGGCGAAGATGATGACGACACCGGCGGCATCGTCGATCTGGTAGATGATGCGGTATTGCCCGAACCGGACACGCCAATCGTGGTGCGGGCCGACGAGCTTTCGCGCCCCGACCGGACGCGGATCGTCAGCGAGGGCAATGATCGCCTGTAATGCGGTCTCGAACGCGTCGCGCGGCAGACGTTGCAGCTGTTTGAGGACGTCAGGGTGGAATTCGACCCTCACGACGCGACGAATGCCTCGGCGTCCACACCCAGTGCGTCGAGCATCTCGCCCAATGACATCGTGGTGAACTCGTGCTCCCGAACGCTTCGCAGCCGGAGTGCGTCGGCGACGTCGGCGTGTTCGTGCAGCCGTTCGTAGTCGGCCATCGAAATCAGGACGGCGATCTCGGTTCCACTGTCGGTGATGATCGCCTCTTCACCGGTGGTGGCCACCTCGCGGACGATGACACCAAGCCGTGCGCGCAACTCACGCAAGCTGTGTGTACTCATGTTAAACAAGTTACGCCCAGCCATCGGTGCGGGCAATTCGGTATTCGAGCTTATTCGTCGTGCAGGGTCGGATCGGACTCCAAGTGAGTCAATCCGTTCCAACACAGGTTGACCAGGTGCGCGGCCACCACTTCTTTCTTGGGTTCGCGTACGTCGAGCCACCACTGGGCCGTCATCGACACCGAACCGACCAACGCCTGGGCGTACAGCGGCGCGGTCTCGGGGTCCAGGCCGCGTTTGGCGAAGTCGCCGGCCAAGATGGACGACACCTGGCCGATCGCGTCGTTGAGCAAGGTCGAGTAGGTGCCGGAACTGATCGACGCCGGAGAGTCGCGGATCAGGATGCGGAATCCGTCGGTGTGCTCGTCGACGTAGGTCAGCAGGGCCAGCGCGACGCGCTCCACCCGCAGCCGGGACTGGTTGTTGGTGGCCTTGGTCAACGACGTGGTGATGCCGTCCAGCAATGCCGACATCTCGCGGTCGACCACCACGGCGTAAAGCCCCTCCTTGCCACCGAAGTGCTCATAGACCACGGGCTTGGACACGTTGGCGCGCTGCGCGATCTCCTCGATGGAGGTGCCCTCATAACCGCGTTCGGCGAACAGCGAGCGGGCGACATCGATGAGTTGGTGACGACGCTCGCTACCTGTCATCCGGGCTCGAGGCGCCCGGCCGTCCTTGTCCAGACCAGCCACGCGACCAGGGTAGTCCGTTGGACTAGAGTCACTGCGGAACACCGATCCGTCGTGGTGTAATCGGCAGCACCTCTGATTTTGGTTCAGATAGTTCAGGTTCGAGTCCTGGCGACGGAGCTCACGGATTTGCTCTTACTTTTTGCCGCGAACGTGCGCAGAGTGACAGGCTAGGCGGCGTGTCGACGCACAAACACGCTCCCCCGCAAGCGGGAGGTACCCCCAAGTCGCGCCCGGATACGCAGGACGCCGTCATCGTCTTGGCGGCCGGGGCCGGAACCCGGATGGTCTCCGACACCCCCAAAGTGCTGCATGAGCTGGGCGGGCGCAGCATGCTGGCGCACTGCCTGTCCGCGGCCGCCGGCGTCGGGCCCCGCCACTTGGTGGTGGTGTTGGGCCACGAGCACGGGCGCATCACCGGGCCGGTCGCCGAGCTGGCGCAGGCCCTGGACTTTCCCATCGACATCGCGCTGCAGGACCAGCAGCTCGGGACCGGGCACGCGGTGCTGTGCGGCCTGGCCGCCCTGCCGGACGACTTCACCGGCACCGTCGTCGTCACCTCCGGCGACATCCCGCTGCTGGACACCGCCACGCTGCAGGCGCTGATCGACACCCATCGCACCGCCCCTGCCGCGGTCACGGTGCTGACCACCACGCTGGCCGACCCCACCGGCTACGGCCGCATCCTGCACACCCAGGACGGTGAAGTGACGGCCATTGTCGAGCAGGCCGACGCCACCGAATCGCAGCGGGAGATCCGCGAGGTCAATGCCGGGGTGTACGCCTTCGACATCGCCGCGCTGCGTTCCGCGCTGGGCCGGCTGGGCTCCGACAACGCCCAGCACGAGCTGTACCTCACCGATGTGATCGGCATCGTCCGCGGCGACGGCCAGGTGGTGCACGCCCGCCACGTCGACGACGCGGCGTTGGTGGCCGGCGTCAACGACCGGGTGCAACTGTCCGCGCTGGCGACCGAACTCAACCGCCGCCTGGTGGCCACCCACCAGCGGGCCGGCGTCACCATCGTCGACCCCACCACCACCTGGATCGACGTGGACGTGACCATCGGGCGCGACACCACCGTCGCGCCCGGAACCCAGCTGCTGGGCCGCACCGTCGTCGGCGCGCACTGCATGATCGGACCCGACACCACTCTGACCGATGTCACGGTGGGCGACGGCGCGTCGGTGATCCGCAGCCACGCCACCTCGTCGTCGGTCGGCGCCGGCGCCACGGTCGGGCCGTTCAGCTATCTGCGCCCCGGCACCGTGCTGGGCGCCGACGGCAAGCTGGGCGCGTTCGTCGAGACCAAGAACTCCACCATCGGCGCCGGGACCAAGGTTCCGCACCTGACCTACGTCGGCGACGCCGACATCGGCGACCACAGCAACATCGGCGCCTCCAGCGTGTTCGTCAACTACGACGGCCAGACCAAACGGCGGACCACGGTCGGCTCGCACGTGCGCACCGGCTCGGACACCATGTTCGTCGCACCGGTCACCATCGGCGACGGCGCCTACACCGGCGCCGGGACCGTGGTGCGCCACGATGTGCCGCCGGGCGCACTGGCCGTCTCGGCCGGCCCGCAACGCAACATCGAGAACTGGGTGCAGCGCAAGCGGCCCGGCAGTCAGGCCGCCGCGGCGGCCGACGCCGCGAACAGCGCCGAAGAATCCGGGCACACTCCACCCGATCGGTCATCGTGAGGTTGATCGCGTTGAGGCAGCCCGAGACGAAACCACGCACCGGGCTACGTACCATAAGGCCCGAGTTAACTCGACCGAAATCCACAATCTCCTACGGCGGGGGCAGCACGTGAGCCACGACTGGACAGACAATCGCAAGAACCTGATGCTCTTCGCTGGTCGTGCGCACCCGGAGCTGGCTGATCAGGTCGCCAAGGAACTGGACGTACCAGTGACGGCGCAGACCGCCCGGGACTTTGCCAACGGCGAGATCTTCGTGCGCTTCGACGAGTCGGTGCGGGGCTGCGACGCCTTCGTGCTGCAGTCGCACCCGGCGCCGCTGAACCAATGGTTGATGGAACAGCTGATCATGATCGACGCGCTCAAGCGCGGCAGCGCCAAGCGGATCACCGCGATCCTGCCGTTCTACCCCTACGCCCGCCAGGACAAGAAGCACCGCGGCCGTGAGCCGATCTCGGCGCGCCTGGTGGCCGACCTGCTCAAGACGGCCGGCGCCGACCGGATCGTCACCGTGGACCTGCACACCGACCAGATCCAGGGCTTCTTCGACGGCCCGGTGGACCACATGCGGGCCCAGCCGCTGCTGATCGGCTACATCAAGGAAAACTACGGCAACTCCGATGTCGTGGTGGTCTCCCCCGACTCCGGCCGGGTGCGCATCGCCGAGAAGTGGGCGGACTCGTTAGGTGGCGTACCGCTGGCTTTCATTCACAAGACCCGCGACCCGCTGGTGCCCAACCAGGTCAAGTCCAACCGGGTGGTCGGTGAAGTGGCGGGCAAGACCTGCGTGCTGATCGACGACATGATCGACACCGGCGGCACCATCGCCGCGGCGGTCAACCTGCTGCGCGAAGACGGCGCCCGCAACGTGATCATCGCCGCCACTCACGGGGTGTTGAGCGACCCGGCCGCCGAGCGGCTGGCGGCCTGCGGGGCCAGCGAGGTGATCGTCACCAACACCCTGCCGATCCCCGAGGACAAGCGGTTCCCGCAGCTGACCGTGCTGTCGATCGCTCCGCTGCTGGCCAGCACCATCCGCGCGGTGTTCGAAAACGGCTCGGTCACCGGCCTTTTCGACGGAGACGCCTGACATGGCTGACGCGGTGGTCTATCACAACCCGCGCTGCTCGACCTCACGCAAGACGCTGGATCTGCTGCGCGAGAACGGTATCGAGCCGACGGTCGTGGAGTACCTGAAGACCCCGCCGTCGCGTGCGGAGCTGGCGGAGATGATCCGTGCCGCGGGGATCGGTGTGCGCGACGCGGTGCGCACCGGCGAGGCGGTGTACGCCGAGCTGAACCTGGCCGATGCAACCGATGACGAACTGCTCGATGCGATGGCCGCCAACCCGATCCTGATCCAGCGGCCGTTCGTCGTCACCGGTAACGGCACCCGGCTGGCCCGTCCGATTGACGCGGTCCGCGAGATCCTGTGACCCCGCTGCGCTTGGCCGCCGCGGCCCTGGCATGCGCGACCGTGGTGAGCACAACGTCGGGGTGCGGCGCCAAAACCCCGGACTATCACTCGATTTGGGGCAACGGCAGTACGACCACCACCTCATCGGAGCCGGAGGCCCCGGTCACCGTGGGGCGCTACCTGGAGGACCAGGGAGTGGCCGCTGAGGCGGTGGCCCCCAACGCACCGACCGACCTGACCGTGTCGATCCCGACGCCGCCGGGCTGGACGAAGAAAGAAAACCCGATGCTGCCGGCCACCACTCTGGTCCTGGGCAAGGGCGAGAAGTTCCCGCGGGCGATCTTGAGTGTGGTCAAGCTCAACGGGAACTTCGACTCGAAAGAAGCCATCCGCCACGGTGTGGTGGACGCCCAGCTCTCGCCGAACTTCCGGCTGTTGGACGCCTCCAACGAGGACTACCAAGGCTTCCCGTCCTCGATGGTGCAGGGCACCTACGACATGGACGGCCAGCGCCTGCACAGCTGGTTCCGGATGGTGATCGCCACCGGTTCGGGGCCGGCGGAACAGCGTTACCTGGTGCAGTTGGCGGTCACCGCCCCGGCCGACGAGGCGCCCAAACATGCCACCGACGTCGAGGCGATCATGAAGGGGTTCACCGTCGCCGCGAAGTGAGTCCCCACCGGCCCCGGGCCTTGTTAAAGTGACGCACCCGCCTGAAGGGAGTTCCGCGATGTCCCTCGTTCGCCTGTCCTCACTGAGCCTTGCGGGCCTCGGCGTCGCCGCAGTCGCTACCGGCCTGCTGGCACCGGTGGCGCTGGCAGACCCGCCCGGCTGCACCGCCGCCGACATGGCCAACGTGCTGACCGGGGTCGCCGCGTCGACATCCGGATACCTCTACGCGCATCCCGACATCAACGAGTTCTACACCGACCTGCGCAACCGGCCCGACGACGAAGTGCCCGAGGCGATTCGCAGCTTCTTCGCCGACAAACCACAAGCCCACGCCGACCTGCTGGCGCTGCGCCAGCCGCTGGCTGACTTCCGCGCCCGCTGCGGACTGCCCCAACCCGAGCGCCCGCTGCTGGACCAGTGATGACACGCCGGATCTGGGTCATCGCCGCACTGGCACTGACCAGCCTGCCGGGCGTCGTCGTCGTGTTCACACCGGCCGGCAGCGCCACGGCGCAGGGCTGCGTCGGTGTGGGCCGCCGCGTCTACGTCAGCGGATGCGCCGACCCGGTGCCCCCGCCGTCCTACTACGCGCCGCTGCCCGAAGACGTGCCGCCACCTCCGCCACCGCCACCTCCCCCGGTCAACACCTGCGTGGGCTACAACGGGCGTTGGGTGCACGCCAACAACTGCAACTGAGCGCCGCAGCGATCTAGGGTGGCAGCCATGAGCTCTTGGACCGCCGCCGATCTACCGTCCTTCGCCGGCCGCACCGTTGTGGTCACCGGCGCCAACAGCGGACTGGGCGCCGTCACCGCACGCGAGCTGGCCCGCGTCGGCGCCGCCGTCACCCTGGCCGTCCGCGACACCGCCAAGGGCCAGGCCGCAGCGGCGGGCATGCCCGGCAACGTGGTGGTGCGTGCCCTGGATCTGGCGGACCTGTCGTCGGTGCGGCGGTTCGCCGACGAGACACCGGGGGTCGACGTGCTGATCAACAACGCCGGGATCATGGCCGTGCCCTACGCCAAGACCGTCGACGGTTTCGAGAGCCAGATCGGCACCAACCATCTGGGACATTTCGCGTTGACCAACCTGCTGCTGCCCAAACTCACCGACCGGGTGGTGACGGTGTCGTCGTTCATGCACCGGATGGGTTACGTCAGCCTCAAGGACCTGAACTGGGAGTCGCGGCGGTATTCGGCATGGCTGGCCTACGGCCAGTCCAAGCTGGCCAACCTGCTGTTCACCAGCGAGCTGCAGCGCCGGCTGGTGGCGGTGGGCTCACCCCTGCGGGCGCTGGCCGCCCACCCCGGCTACTCGAGCACCAACCTGCAGGGCCACACCGGCAATCGGGTCGGCGACGTGCTGATGCGCACGCTCGGCAACGGCCTGTTGGCCACCAGTCCCGATTTCGGGGCACGCCAAACCCTGTATGCCGCGTCCCAGGATCTGTCCGGCAATACCTTCGTCGGTCCGCGGTTCGCCTTCATCGGCCGCACCGGGTCGGTGGGCCGCAGCCTGCTGGCCAAGCGCGGCTCCACCGCCGCCGGGCTGTGGGAGCTGTCTGCGCAGCTCACCGGGGTTCAATTTCCGCTCTGAGGTGCGGATGCGCTAGCCTGACCAGGCGTCACGGCGAGGGCGGCCCCCCAATTCGGCCGCCGTTATCGACGAGGACCTCCTGGATGGTTGTCGCGATCTGGCCGTGCCTCATGCACGCCGCAGCAACCAAGGAGTTCCGATGGCCAAGTCCCAGACCACCAACCAGCTCACCGTCTCGGTGCGGACCGAGACCGGTAAGGGCGCCTCCCGGCGGGCCCGCCGCGAAGGCAAGGTCCCCGCGGTCCTCTACGGCCACGGCACCGACCCGCAGCACCTGGAGCTCAATGCCCACGACTTCGCCGCCGTGCTGCGCCACTCCGGCACCAACGCGGTGCTCACCCTCAACATCGAGGGTAAGGAGCAGCTGGCGCTGACCAAGGCGCTGGACGTGCACCCGATCCGTCGCACCATCCAGCACGCCGACCTGTTGGTGGTCAAGCGCGGCGAGAAGGTCGTCGTCGAGGTCAACGTCGTCATCGAGGGCGACGCCATGTCCGGCACCCTGGTCACCCAGGACGCCACCACCGTGGAGATCGAGGCCGAGGCGCTGTCGATCCCCGAGCAGCTGACCGTCTCCATCGAGGGCGCCGAGGCCGGCACCCAGTTCACCGCCGGCAGCCTGGAGCTGCCCAAGGGCGTGACGCTGGTGTCCGACCCGGACCTGCTGCTGGTCAACGTGGTCGAGCCGCGGGCCGAAGAGGAGCCCGAAGCCGAAGCCGCGGGCGAGGCAGCCGAGGCGGAGGCCGGCGAGGCCGAAGCCGGCGAGGCCGAGTAGGCCGAGCACGGCGTGGCCGAGTCACCGCCGATACTGGTGGTCGGCCTGGGCAACCCGGGCCCGAACTACGCCCGCACCCGGCACAACGTCGGCTTCATGGTTCTCGACCTGCTGGCCGAGCGGATCGGGTCGGCGTTCAAGCTGCACAAGAAGTCGGGGGCCGACGTGGCCACCGGGCGCCTGAGCGGGCGCTCGGTGGTGCTGGCGCGACCACGCTGCTACATGAACGAGTCGGGCCGCCAGGTGGGCCCACTCGCCAAGTTCTATTCGGTGCCCACCGGCGGCGTCGTGGTGATTCATGACGACCTCGACCTGGACTTCGGCCGGATCCGGCTCAAGCAGGGCGGCGGCGAGGGCGGTCACAACGGGCTGCGCTCGGTCGCGACCGTGTTGGGCAGCAAGGACTTTCAGCGCGTCCGTTTCGGGATCGGCCGGCCGCCCGGCCGCCAGGATCCGGCGGCGTTCGTGCTGCAGGCATTCACCGCCAAAGAGCGCGACGAGTTGCCCACGATCTGCGAGCAGGCCGCCGACGCCACCGAGCTGCTGATCGAGCTCGGGCTGGAACCGGCCCAGAACGTCGTGCACGCCTGGGGTTAACGGGCCCGCCACCTCCCGCGAGTGTGCGTGTTTGTACGGCAAATTCCGGCGTGTCGGCGTACAAACACGCACCCTCGCGGAAAGAGGAAACGCGGCAGGCGCGCTAGGTGACCAGGGCGACGGAGTTGGCCCGGCGCAGCTTGCCCGACGGGGTCTTGGGGATGCTGCCCGGCCCGAGCACCACCACGTTGCGGGGCCGCATGTCGACCTCGGTGACCACCTCATGGGCGACCTGGTGCTCGATGCGGCGTACCTCGGCAGGGTCCTGCCAGGCGTTGGATTCCACCGCGACCGCGAACGTCTCCCGGGAGTGCCCGGCGTCCAGGCGTACCGCGACGGCGCAGCCCGGGCGCACACCCTCGACCCGGCCCGCAGCCCGCTCGATGTCGGTCGGGTAGATGTTGCGGCCCGCCATGATGATGACGTCCTTGACGCGGCCACACACCACGACGTGGCCGTCCTCCATCTGGTAGCCCAGGTCGCCGGTGTCGTACCAACCGTGCTCGTCCTGCGCCGGCAGGAAGCCCGCCATGGTCAGATAGCCCGGGGTCACCGGCTCGCCGCGCAGCTGGATCACGCCGACCCCGCGCGGCGGCAACGAATTGCCGTGCTCGTCGACGATCCGGATCTCGATGCCCTCCAGCAGCGGCCCCAGCGAGGCCAGTCGCCGGGTGTTGCCCTTGGTGGCGGGCACCGCCCGGCGCAACGCGGCCAGCAGATCGGCGTCGACCTCGTCGACCACCAGGCCCGCGCCGCACTTGGAGAACGACACCGCCAGCACCGTTTCGGCCATGCCGTAGGCCGGCAGGATGGCGGCCGGGTTCAGCCCGAACGGCTTACCGGCATCGATCAGGTCCTCGACGTCGGCCGGCTCCACCGGCTCAGCACCCGAGAGCGCGAACCGCAGCGTGGACAGGTCGAACTGTCCCGGCGTGGCCTGCTTGCGCAGCCGCTTGGCGAACAGCGCGTAGGCGAAGTTCGGGGCCGCGGTCATGGTGCCCTTGTACTTGTCGATCAGCTTGGCCCACAGCAGGGTGTCCCGCAGGAAGTCCATCGGGGTGATCTTGACCAGCTCGGCGCCGAAGTACATCGGCACGGTCAGGAAGCCGATCATGCCCATGTCGTGGAAGCACGGCAGCCAGCTGACCATGACGTCCTTCTCGACGTCATACTCGGCGCTGATGAACATCGCCTCGGCGTTGGAGTAGATGTTGCGGTGGGTGATCTGCACGGCCTTCGGCGACCCGGTCGACCCGGACGTCAGCTGCATCAGCGCCAGATCGTCTTCACCGGCTTCTTCCGGGTCGATCGGCTCGGCGGCCAGCAGGTCAGTGACCGTGACCACCTTCAGACCCTTCTCCTCCAGCACCGGCGCGGCTGCCATGAAGGGGTCGGAGATGATGACGGCCTTGGCGTCGATCATGTCGACGACGGTCATGGTGTCCTCGGCCCAGACCGCCAGGTCGGTCCGCGGGGTGGGCTGGTGCAGCATGGTCAGGCTGGCGGCGCGCATCCACACGCCCTGGGCGGTGGGAGCGATTTCGACCGGGGCGCCTGCGAGCACCCCGACCGCGTCTCCCGGGCCGACCCCGGCCGCGGCCAGCCCGCCGGCGATGCGCCGGGCGCGTTCATGGACCTCGCCCCAGGTGTGTCGGACGGGGGCGTGCGGTTCACCGGTAACCATGCCCTTGGACGACTCCCGGGCACTACGGAACATGTTGTCGGTAAACCTGCTCACGACGGCCTCCTAGCCGGCACCGGTACTTTCCATACGGGCTCAGATTTCATGCTCCACCTGCTGGAGACCACATCGCGACAGGCACGCGCGCACAATTCGGTGGCGGTTAGATCTCGATACCGTAATGCGCGGCCCACCAGAGCGGCGAGCGTCTGGGTGGCAGGGCTGTCCTGGCCGCAAATAGTCACCGCGGGCCATCTTAAACTCCTCTTAATCCGCGGGCAAATCTGCCAGCGGATCGGTGTCGCGGCTAGGCCCCACTCACCGACGACGGCACCACTCGGGCGCCGTAGACCGGGCCGCTGGCCACCCGCACCGCCCGTCCCGCGCCGAGCGCCGAGAGTTCGACGGCGACGTCGGCCGCCGACTGCGCCGACAGGCACAGGAACGCACATGTCGGGCCGGATCCGGACACCACACCGGCCAGGGCACCGGCCTCGACGCCGGCGCGCAGGGTCCGGCGCAAGCCCGGGTTGAGGCTGACGGCCGCCGCCTGCAGGTCATTGCCGAGCAATCCGGCCAGCCGCTGCGGGTCACCGGCGGCCAGCGCCGCCAGCACCGGCTCGGGCTCACCCGATTCCGGCAACTTGCGCCCCGTGTCGCGCAGCCGGTCCAGCTCGGCGAAGACCGCCGGCGTCGACAGCCCACGGTCGGCGAACGCCAGCACCCAGTGGAACGTCTCCCGGGTGAGCACCGTTGCCAGTTCCTCGCCGCGACCGGTGCCCAACGCGGTACCGCCGTGCAGCGCGAACGGCACGTCACTGCCCAGCCGGGCGGCCAGCGAATGCAGGTCGCGACGCGGCACGCCGAGTTCCCACAACACATTCATGCCGACCAGCACCGCCGCGGCGTCGGCGCTGCCGCCGGCCATGCCGCCGGCCACCGGGATGGACTTGTCGATGCTGATCGCCACGTCCGGAGCGCGGCCAACGTACTCGGCCATCAGCTCGGCGGCCTGCCACGCCAGGTTGCGCTCATCGGTCGGCAGCACATCGGCACCCTCGCCGCTGACCCGCAACGACAGCACGTCGGCGTCGCGGACGGTCACCTCGTCGACCAACGAAACCGCGTGGAAAACGGTGGTCAGCTCGTGGTAGCCGTCATCGCGACGGTCACCGACGGCCAAGTAGAGGTTGAGCTTGCCCGGTACCCGCACGGTTACCGAACCGGTCGGGGACCAGTCGGTGGCGGTATTGCCGTCGGATGCGGTCACGCCGATGAGACTATCGGTCCACACCGGCTCCGAGGGGGGTTAGTGCCTGGGCTCGGACTGGGTACGCCTCCTCGATCAGGTTCGATCAGGAGGAGAACAGGCCGGAGAAGTCGGAGCTGATCGAGCTGAACGCGTTCATCAGCACCTCCAACTCGAACCCGCCCGCCATGGTGACCAGCCCGGTGGTGGCCGCCAGCGGCATCCCGATCGCGCCCAGCAGATCACCCGACATCAGTTCGTTGAAGAACAGGCTCGCGGCGTAGGCCGGCAGCGTGGTGATCAGCGAATTGATGATGTCGGCGGTCGGGAGCAGAGTCGCGTACAAGGTCGCCGCGGCGCCGCTGAGCGTGTTGACGACGTCCATCAGGCTCGGCAGGGAGAAGTCCGCGGGGCCGCTGTCCAAGCCGAACAGATCCGTCGCGCTGCCGGACCCGATGTTCTGCAGGTCCGCGATGAAGTCGTTCCAACCCTGCTCGGCACCGTTCACCAGAGCGGTGAGCACGTCCATCGGGTTGACGTCGGGGAAGACCCCGAACGGCGTGGAGACGTCCGCCGGGCCCTGGTCCCAACCGTGTTCGATGTCGCCGTAGCCGAGGTTGATCAGCACCCGCAGGGCCGGCTGCAACAGGTCAGCGAACGCATTGCCGAAGGCGTTGCCGCGCAACAGCTCCAGCAGCGGCAGGTTCTCGGTGGGGATCATGAAGTACTGGTTGTTACCGGTGTAGTCGCCGGAGGTGTCCAGCTCGATGGCCGTCGCCAGCTGGGCGTCGGTCAGCGACGGGTAGGTGCCGTGGATGAACATGATGCCCAGGAAGGCATTGATGTCGGCCAGGAAGTTCAGCGGGTATTTCGGGAAGTCGGCGAAGCCGTCGTATTCCTGGATGTAATTCGCTGTCTCCCAGGGCGTCTCGGACGGCGCGCCCCCGCTGAAGGTGACCCCGAGGGCGGGCAGGCTCAGCGGGACACCGGGAACGTCGAAGCGGGACAGCAGGCCGCCGTTGGGGTTGGCCGGGCTGCCCAGTGTCACAAAGGACAGCTGGTCGGAGGTCGGACGCTCGTCCTCGGGCAGAGCCAGCAGCTGGTCCATCACCAGTCCGTTGATGACACCGCTCTGCGAATAGCCCAGTACGACAAGGTCATTGCCCCTGCCGACCTCTTCCAGGATCTTCTGGTACAGGATGGTGGAGCCCTGCTGCAGCGAGGTGTCCAGCGGCAGCGTTTTCACGCCGGTGAGCGGGTAGAGGCCCTCCGGCGTGAACAGCGGGTTGGTGGCGTCCACCGGGAAAGTCGGCTGACCCTCGAACTTCGGGGTCGACGGGTCGATGAACCGGTCGGTGAGGGCGGTCAGGTACTGCGGCGGTGGGATCGGGAGTCCGCTGCCACCCATGATCCAGGACTCGGTGTCCAGCAGGGTCGTCTGGGCGATCACTGTCTTGGCGGTCGCGGCCAGCTCGGGCGCCACCACGGGCGCGACGCCCAGTGCGGCAATGGCGGCCAGGGTCAGCGGCACCGCACCGAAGGAAGTCAGGTTGCGATGGGACAGAGTTGTCATGGCGGCCTCCCGGGGTGACGTATGCGGACGATTATCACCTCGCACCAGCGAAATGTCATCGATTTTTGGCTATTCAATCATGTTGTTCTTAGTTTTCTGCGAGGCGTCCCCTAACCGCGCCGAAGACCGCTTCAGCGCCATAACCTGGGCCCATGACTGGAGTCGGCGTCGACTACGGCGGCTACCTGATCGAGCGCGAGGTCGGGCGTGGCGGGCACGCCGGCGTATACCGGGCCCATCACCGCAGCGACCCCGACACGATCGTGGCGCTGAAGGTCCTCGACGAGTGGCACCGCTCCCCCGCCGAGCAGGGCCGGCTGGACCGCGAGTTCGCCTTCGCGAACGCGCTCAAGCACCCCAATATCATCGCGGTGTACCGGCACGGGCCGTTCTGGCTGGCGATGCAGTACATCGACGGGGGCAAGGCGACCGGCCTGCGAACGCTCGAGGATCGCCTGGCCGCGCTGACCCAGGTGGCCGCCGCGCTCGACTACGCACACCGACGCGGCATCGTGCACTGTGACGTCAAACCCGCCAACATCCTGATCCCCGCGGATTTCGGGCGCGCCGGGGCGGTGCTGACCGACTTCGGGACGGCCCACGCCGTCGTCGAAGACGTGTGGCACCGGCCCCGACATACCGGAAACCCCGAGGTCTCACTGCCCTACACCGCGCCGGAGATCCTGCAGGGCAAGGCCCCATCGGCGGCCACCGACGAATACGCCCTGGCCTGCACGGCGGTCGAGCTGCTCACCGGGGCACCACCGTTTGCCGCCCAGAACGCGGCCGATCTGGCCGATGCGCATCTGCGCCTGCTGCCGCCGCCCCTGTCCGACACACTCGGTCCGGCGGCGCGGGCCGCCGACGTAGTGGTGCAACGTGCGCTGGCGAAGTTTCCGGCGCGCCGCTACGAGTCCTGCGCCGACTTCGTCGAAGAGTTGTCCCGCGCGCTGCTGTCGCACGCCGGGCCCGCTAAGGCCGTCGAAACCTGAAGCAGGCGAACGAAATCCGCGATCGCCAGCGTCTCGCCGCGACGCATCGGATCGATACCCGCCGCCCCCAACAGTTCGGCGGATCGCGCGCCCGACCCAGCCCAGTCGGCGAACGCGTTGCGGGAGGTCTTGCGGCGCTGGGCGAATGCGACGTCGACCAGAGCGAAGACCTGCCGGCGGAACGCGTCGTCGACCGGCCACGGAGCGGCGTCGTACCGGTCGATGCGCACCAGCCCGGAATTCACTCGCGGTACCGGCCAGAACACACTCGGCGGCACGGTGCCGCAGCGACGCACCGCACCGAAGAATCGCGCCTTGGCGCTGGGCACCCCGTAGTCCTTGCCGCCCGGCTCGGCGGCCAGCCGCTCGGCCACCTCCAACTGCACCATGACCGTCACGGTGCGGATGGAGTCGAACTCTGACAGCAGGTGCAGCAGCGCCGGGACCGCCACGTTGTAGGGCAGATTTGCCACCACCGCGGTCGGCGCGGCCGCCAGCTCGTCCCGGCGCAGGGTCAAGACATCGGCGCCGAGCACCTCCAAACGGGTCGCATCAGCGGGTGTGTGTTCGGCGATGGTCTGCGGCAACCGCGCGGCGAGCACCGGATCCTTCTCGACGGCGATCACCGTCGGGCCGTGCTCGAGCAGCGCCAGGGTCAGCGACCCGAGCCCAGGCCCGACTTCGAGGACATGATCGTCGGCGGTGATTCCGGCGCCGTCCACAATCCGGCGCACGGTGTTCGCATCGTGAACAAAGTTCTGCCCCAGTGATTTCCGGGGCCGCAGGTCGAGTTCGTTCGCCAGGGCCCTGATGTCACCGGCCCCGAGTAGCCCGATGGTCAGCGTCTCCCGCTGCACACCGGCCAGGCGCCCCAGCCTTGGCGGGCCTGGGTGACCTCCGCGATCGCGATCTGCTCTTCACGGGTGGCCATATCCGCGCGCGGCGCGTACTTCAGACCGCCGTTGGCCACCCAGGTGCCGTAGTCGAACTGCACGCCGCCGTAGAAGCCGTTGCCGGTGTTGATCGCCCAGTTTCCGTGCGACTCACAGTTGGCGATGCGGTCCCAGGCCGCTCCGTAGACCGACGGCGGCACCTCGGTGCCGGGCTTGGCGCCGACCCGCAGCACCGAGTCACGGGCCGGGGCCACCACCTCGTTGGCGACCGGCAGGCGACCGGTCTCGGCGCCGTTGACGGTGGCCACCGAGTAGGTCACGTCCTGGGTGCCCGGGGTGCCCGGGTCCTCGACGACCTGCCGGCTGATGTTCATGGTCGGATCTTCGATGCGACGGGCGGGCGGCGGAAGCGGCACCCGCTCGGTGACCTGCTTGACCCGGATCCGCGTCACCTGGATCTGCATGCCCTCGCTGATCGGCGTCGACGCCGCCGGGGTGACCTTGTCGGCCTGCTGTAGCGGGGCGCCGTCGGCGGCCAGCAGCTCGGCGACATTGGGCGCGGCCCGGTGCACCGTGCGCACGACGCCACCGTCGTCGATCGTGACGGTCTTGGCGCTGACGACCGGCAGCGCCATCCCGGCCAGCGGGACCCGGCTACCGCGGGACGCCGCGGCGGGGGCGGTGTCGGTCATCGACAGCTGGGCCAGCGCCTCGTCCACCGAGAGCGCCGTTGTCCACACCTGCTGGGGCTCGCGACCGTCCAGGGACACCTGCAGCGGCCGGCCACGACGGACCAGGATCGTGTCGGAGTCGTGCACCTGAGCATTGCGGGCGGGGCTCACATCGTCGCGGTCGCCGAGGTCGAAGCCGTTCTCGGCGACGACGTCGATCACCCGCGACCGCATGGTGGTGACGGTGATGGGAGTTCCGTCCACATCCAGCGTCACGGTCTTGACGCTGGCGAGCGCGAAGCCGCCGGCAAAGGTCAGCACCAGCAACAGCGCGCCGACCAGCACCCGCAGCATCGGCGATGGCGCCTGATGCAGCCTGGTCAAAGTGTTCAAGGCAGAAAACCTCACGACGTTGAAGGCACGGCAATGGGGCATTGTCTGCCCCAGGTTCGATAACGGAACGGTAACGAACCCGACCGGCAGTCGGCAACCGAATGTGACCTGCTCGACCTTCAGTCCAACCCGTACACCCGACGGGCATTGCGGTTCGTCACCTGCGCCAGTTCGGCTGCCGATGTTGCCAACAGCTCGGCCAGCGCTCTGACAGTGTATGGCAGACAGTAGGGCTCGTTCGGTGAACCGCGGTACGGATGTGGAGTCAAAAATGGTGCGTCGGTCTCCACCAGCAGCTGCGCATGGGGAATCAATGCCACCGCTTCCCGCAGGTCACGGGCGTTTTTGAAGCTGACCGTGCCGGACAGGCTCAGGATCCAGCCGGCCTCGACGCAGGTGTGAGCCATTTCGGGACCCGAGGAGAAACAGTGGAAGATCACCGTCTCGGGAGCACCTTCGGCGCGCAAAACATCGAGCACGGCGCCGTCGGCGTCGCGATTGTGGATCATCAACGGTTTGCCGGTGCGTTTGGCCAGGTCGATATGCCAGGCGAAGGCGTCGCGCTGGGTCTGCGGATCGGCGCAGCCCTCGAGGCGCCCGGGCCAGTACAGGTCCATACCGGTCTCCCCGATCGCCACCACCCGCGGATGGGCGGCCAGCGCCTCGATCTCGGCGCGGGCCGCGTCGGTGAGGGTGCCGGCCCGGGTGGGATGCAGCGCGACCGCCGCGTAGACCCGGTCGTCGGCGTCGGCGGCCTGGGTCACCCAGCGAGCCGAAGCCAGGTCGTCGGCGACGGTCACCGCCGCCTGCACCCCGACCGCGGCGGCCCGGTCCATGATCGCGCGCACCGAAGACGCGTCGGCACCGCCGCAGGCGTCGAGGTGGGTGTGGGCGTCGACCAGCGGGCTCAGCGGCTCCGGTGCGGGCGGCGGAGTTTTGGCTGATCGTTTCGAGCTCACCCGCACACAATAGGGTGAACGGTGATGAAGCCTTTCTACGTCACCACCGCGATCACCTACCCCAACGGTGACCCGCACATCGGCCACGCCTACGAGTACATCGCGACCGACGCGATCGCCCGGTTCCACCGACTCGACGGATTCGACGTGCGGTACCTGACCGGCACCGACGAGCACGGGCTGAAGATGGCCGAGACCGCCGCCGCCGAAGGCATTCCGACCGCGGAGCTGGCGCGGCGCAACTCCGATGTTTTCCAGCGGCTGCAGGAGAAGCTCAACATCTCCTTCGACCGGTTCATTCGCACCACCGACGCCGATCACCTGGAGGCGTCCAAGGTGATCTGGCAGCGCATGGTCGACGCCGGTGACATCTACCCCGGCGCCTACAGCGGCTGGTATTCAGTGCGCGACGAGCGGTTCTTCACCGAGGGCGAGACCCGGCTGACCGAGGATGGTTCCCGGGTCGCCGCCGAGACCGGCGCGCCGGTCACCTGGACCGAGGAGCAGACCTTCTTCTTCCGGCTCTCGGCCTACGCCGACCGGCTGCTGGCGCACTACCAGGCCAACCCGGACTTCATCGCTCCCGAGGTGCGCCGCAACGAGGTGGTCAGCTTCGTCTCCGGCGGGCTGCGGGATCTGTCGATCTCGCGCACCTCGTTCGACTGGGGCGTGCCGGTTCCCGGACACCCCGATCACGTCATGTACGTCTGGGTGGACGCGCTGACCAACTATCTGACCGGGGTCGGCTATCCCGACACCGACTCGGAGTCGTTTCGCCGGTACTGGCCCGCCGATCTGCACATGATCGGCAAGGACATCATCCGGTTCCACACCGTGTACTGGCCCGCGTTTCTGATGTCGGCCGGAATCGAGTTGCCGCGCCGAGTTTTTGCGCACGGCTTCCTGCTCAACAGCGGCGAGAAGATGAGCAAGTCGGTGGGCAACGTGATCGACCCGGTGGAGTTCGTCGACAAGTACGGGGTCGATCAGGTGCGCTTTTTCCTGCTGCGTGAGATCCCGTTCGGCCAGGACGGCAGCATCTCCGATGAGGCGATGATCGGCCGCGTCAACGCCGACCTGGCCAACGAGCTGGGCAACCTGGCGCAGCGCTCGCTGTCGATGGTGGCCCGCAACCTCGACGGGGTGGTGCCCGAGCCGACCGCCCAAGCCGCTGACGGCGAGGAACTGCTGGCACTGGCCGACGAGCTGCTGGAGAAGATGCGGGCCGCGTTCGGAACGCAGTCCATGCACCTGGGCCTGGAGGCGATCTGGCAGATGCTGGGCGCGGCCAACCGGTACTTCTCGGCCAACGAGCCGTGGAAACTGGCCAAGAGCGAGTCGGCGGCCGATCAGGCCCGCTTCGGCACGGTTTTGTACACCACGCTGGAGGTGGTGCGGATCGCGGCGCTGCTGGTGCAACCGGTGATGCCGGACTCGGCAGCCAAGCTGCTGGATCTGCTGGGCCAGACCGACGAGCAGCGGATGTTCACCGCCGTGCCCGAGCGCCTGGCGCCGGGTCTGACGCTCCCGGCGCCGTCCGGGGTGTTTCCGCGCTACCAGCCCCAGTAGCGCGAGGCGCTAGCCGTCGTGGCCGCGGGCGATGACCCGGACCATCTTGAGGTTGATGCGGACGAAACGCCAGCACTGCACGAGCAGGCTCTGCCGCAGCCGCAACGTCCGACGGGTCGGCAGCGGGGCATCGGCGATGCGCTCGGCGGTCTGGCGGTTCGCCGCTGTGTTGGTGGCGTCGTCGTCCATGAGTGAGCCTTCCCTTCCAGTCATTCCGGGATCAGCCACCAGAACGGCCGTGCCTTGGCCTTGTAGATGAACAGGTAATGCAGCAGCAGTTTCATCCAGTGGCCGGCGAGGCCGATTTCGCCGGACGTACCGGCGAGGTCGCGGCCGGTCTGCGGGTAGCGCGCCGGGTCGGGCACCACCGGAAACATCGTCATCGCCGCTGCCGAGCCCTGCCGCAAACCGGTGCCCGCCGAAGCGATGCAGGCCGCACCCATGGTCGCCATCGACGCGCGGTGAGCGGGTGCATCGACGCCCCGGATGATCCGGTCGCGGATGGTCCGAGCGATCGTCTTCGCCATGATCCCCGACGGCATCCCGGTGCGCGGCGGGCTGGGCGTGATGACCGTGCCGTTGCGGCTCGTGCGAGGCCGGGAGATCGGATGTGGCGGCGCAAACGCGATGCCGGGCGCAAAGATATTCGGGTAGACCGGCGACTGGTAGGTGTGCGGCCAGTCCTCGGCGGACCATTGCTCGTAGGGCTTGCCCGAGTAGTCCGCGTCGACCTTCATGAACCCGGACGGCGCGAACAGCGTCGTCGTGATGTCCGTGCCGGCCCGGTCGTACGCGGTGAGGTTGGCACCCTTGAACGGCGGAAGCAACATCGCGAAGTCGAAGTCGAGCTGGTGTTCGGTGCCGTCGAGTTGCTCGTAGCGCAGTTGCCCGTCCATCACCTCGTGCACGTGCGCCTGGGTGACCGCCTTGACGCCGCGCTCGCGGAACAGCGACTCGGTCCACAGCCGGCTGGACTGCGTGAAGCCTTTGTCGACGAAATCCAAACCGTCGACGCCGAAGTCACCGAGTTCGTACTCGTTGGTCAGGTAGACGATCTCGGCGAGGTCGCGCACGCCGGCATCGCGCAGGGCGCGCTCCACGTTGAACGTGTACTCGAACGCCGCGCCTTCGCAGGTGCAGGTGCCATGCCCGACGCCGACCACAAGGCGTTGCGGCACACCGTCTTTCAGCTTGGCGATAACCCGGTCGAACGCCTGGCCGGCCTCGACGGCGTGGCCGGCGGTGCACACCGACCAGGAGTGACCGCCCGGACCGAGCCCGGGGGTGGCCGCGAAGTTCAGCAGCGGACCGGTCGCGTTGACCAGATAGTCGTAGGTGAGGTTGTCGGTCTCGCCGCGGCGCGCGGGGTCGGTGTAGGTGAAGTCCACCGACGGCTTTCCTTCCTCGGCGGTGCCTTCGGGGTGGATGGTGGTCGCCCATGCCTGACGGAACCCGATGTGTTTGCGGTCGTAGATCGGTTTGAGCGGAATCAGCACCTTCGCCGCGTCCATCCGGCCCACCCCCACCCAGATGTTGGAGGGGATCCAGTTCCAGTCCGGTTCGGGTGAGACCACAACGACTTCGTGCTGAGGCGGCAACATGCGGCGCAGATGCAAGGCGGCGGTGTGCCCGGCGATGCCGGCGCCGAGGATAACGGTTCGCGTCATCGGTACTCCCTCTCCCTGGTGGCCCGGGCTTGCGGGTGCTGCTCCACGACTGCCGGCCACGCCAGCCATATTACCCCCGGGGGTATATTTCGCGCCAGGGGCCCGGGCGCCACCGCATCGGGCGGGCGTGATGTGGGCCACAGGCTGTCACGTTCGGGACGTCCGCGGTGTCTTGAGGGCATGACCAACACACACAACTCCCCCAGCACCCGCACCCGCACCCGCGTCGTCGTCATCGGCGGCGGCTACGCAGGCACCATGGCGGCCAACCGCCTACGGGCACGTCCGGACGTCGACGTCACCCTGGTCAATCCGCGGCCGGCGTTCGTCGAACGGATCCGGCTGCACCAGCAT
Source organism: Mycolicibacter heraklionensis (assembly GCF_019645815.1). Lineage (NCBI taxonomy): Bacteria > Bacillati > Actinomycetota > Actinomycetes > Mycobacteriales > Mycobacteriaceae > Mycobacterium > Mycobacterium heraklionense. The sequence goes on along the minus strand of NZ_CP080997.1, from coordinate 1,104,275 downwards.
GTGGCCGGCACCTACCGAGCCGACATCGACTACCACGACCTACTCGGTGACGGGGTCCGGCTGCTGGTCGACGAGGCCACCCGGATCGACGCCGCCAATCGACGCATCCAGCTGGCATCGGGCACCGTGCTGCGCTACGACTACCTCATCTATGCGGTGGGCAGCACCGGCGCGATCACCGCGGCGGTTCCCGGTGCCGCCGAATTCGCCTACTCCATCTGTGAATTCGAGTCCGCAGTCCAGCTGCAGGGCCGGCTCGCCGAGGTGGCGCCGGACGCACCGGTGACCGTGGTGGGCGGTGGACTGACCGGAATCGAGGCGGCCTCTGAACTGGCCGGGCAGGGTCGTCGGGTGACCCTGGTCTGCGGCGGAATGCTCGGACCGTCGCTGCACGCGGCGGGCCGTCGCTCGGTGGCCAAGGCGCTGCGCAAGCTGGGTGTCGACGTACGCGAGGCCGCGGTCGTCGCCGAGGTGCGGGCCGACGCACTGGAGCTGCGCGACGCCACCGTGCTGCCCAGCGCGGTGACGGTCTGGACGGCGGGCTTCGGCGTCCCGGACTTGGCCGCGGCCAGTGGACTGGCCACCGACGCAGTGGGCCGGCTGCTCACCGACGAGACCCTGACCAGCATCGACAACCCGTGGATCATGGCAGCCGGAGATGCCGTCGCCCCCTCGGGCCAGCCGTTGCGGATGAGCTGCCAGGCCGCCTTGCCGCTGGGCGCCCAAGCCGCCAACACCGTGCTGGCCCGCATCGCCGGCACCTCACCGGCTCCGCTGGACCAGTCGTTCGCCGCGCAGTGCATCAGCGTGGGCCGGAACGCGGCGACCGTGCAGCTGTCCCGCCGCGACGACACCCCGATCAAGGCGTTCGTCGGCGGCAGACTCGGCACCGTGGTCAAGGAGGCGATCTGCAAGTACACGGTTAAGTGGATTCGGGGCGAGGCCACCAAGCCGGGCTCGTACCGTTGGATGAAGGGCGGCCGGGCGGCCCAAATCGCACCGGGGCACGTGGAACGGGGGGCTGCGGTGTGAGAAGCGAGGGGGCACCTCCCGCTTGCGGGGGACACGCCGAGCGGTTCACCGAGCTGCGGCCACTGCTGTTCACCATCGCCTACGAGATCCTGGGCTCGGCAACCGAATCCGACGACGTCTTGCAGGACAGCTACCTGCGCTGGGCCGAGGTCGATCTGGCCGAAGTCCACGACGTCAAGGCGTACCTGGCCAGCCTGGTCACCCGTCAGGCGCTCAACGCGCTGCGGGCCGACGCCCGGCGCCGCGAGGAGTACGTCGGGCCGTGGCTGCCCGAGCCGCTGCTGCTCACCGAACATGACCCGTCTGCCGATGTCGTGCTGGCCGAATCGGTTTCGATGGCGATGTTGGTGGTGCTGGAGACCCTCAGCCCGGACGAACGCGCGGTGTTCGTGCTGCGCGAAGTGTTCGGGTTCGGCTACGACGAGATCGGGGCCGCGGTCGGCAAATCGGCGGCCGCGGCCCGCCAAGTCGCGCATCGGGCCCGTGGCCACGTCCAGGCCCGGCGGCCGCGCTACACCCCGGTGGACCCGGAGGAAAGCGCTCGGGTCACCGCCGAGTTCATGACCGCGGCGGCCGGCGGCGACCTCACGACCGTGCTGTCGATGCTGGCACCCGATGTGGTGTGGACCGCCGACAGCGGCGGCAAGGCCAGCGCGGCCCGGCGGCCGATCGTCGGAGCCGACAAGGTTGCCCGCACAGTCATCGGGCTGCTGCGGCAGGGGGCGCAGATGCCCGATGTCCGGGTGGAGATGGGCGTCTGCAACTCCGCGCCCGCGGTGCTGCTCTTTCATGCCGACCGGCTGGAGGGCGTGTTCACGTTCGAGATCGTCGACGGCCTGATCACGAACTTCTACGCGATGCGCAACCCGGACAAGCTGGCGGCGGTGGCGGCTGCCCGGGAGATCACCCGCGGTGCCGACGTCTGACAAGCTAGTGCCGTGCGGATCGAGCGGCTCGGCGACGTGGGGGCGGCACCGGAGGTGCTGCGTGCGGTCGGCGATGCCACCGACCGGCGTGGGCTGCCGCCGCCGGCCGCACTGACCGGCGAGTGGTTCGGGTCACGGGCAGTCATCGCGCCCAGCGTGGCGGTCGAGCCGGTGGGCCCCGGCGAGGTGTTCGACGTCGCTCCAGGCGCCCAGTCCGACGCGGTGGGTGGCGGCTGGATCGGGTATCTGTCCTACCCCGATGCCGGAGCCGACGGCCTGGGCCCTCGCATCCCGGAAGCTGCCGGTGGCTGGACCGACTGCGTGCTGCGTCAGGACGACCAGGGCCAGTGGTGGTTCGAGAGCCTGTCCGGCGCGGCGATGCCGAGCTGGCTGGCCGAGGCGCTGACGACGCCCGCCCCTGCCCAGGGATGCCACATCTACTGGGAGACCCCGGACCGGCAGGCCCACCGCGCCGGGGTGCTGTCCTGCCTGGAGGCCATCCGGGCCGGTGAGGTCTATCAGGCCTGCGTGTGCACCCGCTTCACCGGGACCGTCACCGGCGCACCGCTGGACTTCTTCTCCGACGCCGTAGCGCGCACCTGGCCGGCGCGTGCCGCCTACGTCGCGGGCGACTGGGGCGCGGTGGCCTCGCTGTCACCGGAGCTGTTCCTGCGCCGCCGCGGTCAGGTCGTGGACTCCAGCCCGATCAAGGGCACCCTGCCGCTGTACGCCCGCCCGTCGGCGCTGCGCGCTTCGACCAAGGACGTGGCAGAGAACATCATGATTGTGGACCTGGTCCGCAACGACCTGGGCCGGGTGGCGACCACCGGCACGGTCACCGTGCCCGAACTGTTGGCGGTGCGCCCCGCCCCGGGGGTCTGGCATCTGGTGTCCACGGTCTCGGCCAGCGTGCCGGAGCAGCTGCCCATGGCGGCGTTGCTGGATGCCACGTTCCCGCCCGCATCGGTGACCGGAACCCCCAAACACCGTGCCCGCCAGCTGCTTTCGGAGTGGGAGTTGTCGCGCCGTGGCGCCTACTGCGGCACCGTCGGGCTGGCGTCACCGGTGGCCGGCTGCGAACTCAACGTCGCGATACGCACCGTGGAATTCGACGCCGACGGTGGCGCCGTGCTGGGGGTCGGCGGCGGTATCACCGCGGACTCCGACGTCGACGCCGAGTGGCAGGAGTGCCTGCACAAGGCCGCCCCGATCGTCGCCGACGGTCAGTCGCGGCAACGCAGCACCGCGTCGTAAACCCTCAGACCGTTGCGCCGCGGCGCGGCATCAGCAATGCCAGCACCAGCGCCACGATCAACAGCGCCGGTACGTCGCCGAGCAGATGACCGCGTTCGGCGGCGTCGCCAATCGCCTGCGCCGTCATGATCGCGGCGTGCACAACACTGGAGGCCACCGTGAACCAGATGAGGCTGCGGTGGGCCAGCGGATCACGCGCGGCGAACAACAGGAACACCCCGAGCGTGGCGTACATGCCGAGGATCATCACCAGGTAGTGCGAGGAGTCCGCGCCGGCGTGACCCCAGGCCCAGCCCGCCGGCCAGATCACGGTCAGCGGATAGATCCCGACGATGAAGATCAGGCCGATGACGGTCAGCGCAACCTTCAGCGGTGTCGATTCGGTCGTGTCATTCGACGTCATACGCGCCCTCCCGAGGCCAGGAAGCTACTGCAGCAAAGCTTAACGACGCCGGGACGAATCCGATATCCCCTCACTCCCGGGAGCGCAGCACCGCGTCGTACAGCTCGCGTCGCGACACCGCGGCCGGCACGTCGGCGATCACCCGCGCGCAGGCGTCCTTGACACGCATGCCCTCGCCCGCCAGCCGGTTCACCTCGTCCACCAGGGTTGCCAGGTCGGCGCGCGGGGTGGCCCCGGCCAACACCACGGTGATCTCCCCCAGCACGCCGTCGACCGCCCAGTCGGCCAGCTCGGCCAGGGTCCCGCGCCGCACCTCTTCGTGGGTCTTGGTCAGCTCCCGGCACACCACCGCGCGGCGCTGGCCACCGAGCTCGTCGACCGCGTCGCGCAGGCAGTCGGCCAGCCGCCGCGGCGACTCGAAGAACACACACGTACGTCGTTCGTCGGCCAGTGACGCCAGCCAGGCCCGTCGCGCGGCCTTCTTGCGGGGCGCGAAGCCCTCGAAACAGAACCGCTCCGCGGCCAGTCCGGACACCGCCAGCGCGGTCGTCACCGCCGACGGGCCGGGCAGGCAGGTCACCGGCAACCCGGCGTCGGCGCACGCGGCCACCAGCCGGTAGCCCGGGTCGCTGATCAACGGCATCCCGGCGTCGCTGACCACCAGCACGGTGGCCCCGGCGTCGATGTCGGCAAGCAGCGCCGGCACCCGCGCCGCCTCGTTGGCGTCGAACAGACTGACCACCCGCCCGGCGATCTGCACGCCGAGCGCCTTGGCCAGCGTCCGCACCCGCCGGGTGTCCTCGGCGGCCACCACGTCGGCGGTGCTCAGTGCTTCGACCAGCCGCGGCGAGGCATCGGAGGGCTGGCCCAGCGGGGTGGCACCCAGCAGCAATCGACCATCGGGCATGGCGCACAGCCTACGATCGTCGGAATGAGTGCTCCGACCGCTACCAGGCCCGCGGCCGTGCCGGAGCGCAGTGCTCCGGTGATCAGCCCTGGGCTGTTGGTGCCGGTCGCCGATTTCGGGCCGACCGACCGGGCCCGGGGCTGGGCCGTGACCGCGGCGGTGACGCTGCTGGCCGCGGTGACCCGCTTTTCGAGCCTGTACACGCCGACCGACGCCGGCACCCCGATCTTCGACGAGAAGCACTACGCGCCGCAGGCCTGGCAGATGCTGCACAACCACGGTGTCGAGGACAATCCGGGCTACGGCCTGGTGGTGCACCCGCCGGTGGGCAAGCAGCTGATCGCGATCGGTGAGGCGCTGTTCGGCTACAACGGGCTGGGCTGGCGGTTCACCAGTGCGCTGCTCGGGGTGCTCGCGATAGCGCTGCTGGTGCGGATCGTGCGGCGGATGACCCGCTCGACGCTGGCCGGCGGGATCGCCGGACTGCTGCTGGTGGGCGACGGCGTCAGCTTCGTCGCGGCGCGCACCGCGCTGCTGGACGGCTTCCTGACGTTCTTCGTGGTGGCCGCGTTCGGGGCGCTGATCGTCGACCGCGACCAGGTGCGCATGCGCATGCACACCGTGCTGACCGACGGCCGCTGCGGCGCGACGCCCTGGGGCCCTCGGCTCGGGGTGCGCTGGTGGCGGTTCGGCGCCGGGGTGCTGCTCGGATTGGCCTGCGCCACCAAGTGGTCCGGCCTGTACTTCGTGGTGTTCTTCGGCGCGATGTCGCTGGCGTTCGACATGGCCGCCCGCCGGCAGTACCGGGTGCGGCGGCCCTGGCTGGGGACGCTGCGCCGCGACCTCGGCCCCACCGCCTACGCGATGGTGCTCATCCCGTTCGGGGTGTATCTGGCGTCGTATGCGCCGTGGTTCGCCTCCGAGACCGGCGTGGACCGGCACGAGGTCGGCCAGTCGATCGGGCTTCAAAGCCGGTTCCCGGTACCCGACGCGCTGCGCTCGCTGTGGCACTACACCTACCAGGCGTATCACTTCCATGCCGGGCTGACGAACGCCGCCGGCAACCACCACCCGTGGGAGTCCAAGCCGTGGACGTGGCCGATGTCGCTGCGCCCGGTGCTCTATGCGATCGACCAGCATGACGTCCCCGGCTGCGGCGCGCAGTCCTGCGTCAAAGCCGTGATGATGGTGGGCACGCCGGCGATGTGGTGGCTGGCCGTGCCGGTGCTGGGCTATGCGTTGTGGCGCAGCCTGGTGCACCACGACTGGCGCTACGCCGCGGCGTTGGTGGGCTACTGCGCGGGCTGGCTGCCGTGGTTCGCCGATATCGGACGGCAGATGTACTTCTTCTACGCGGTGCCGATGGCGCCGTTCCTGGCGATGCTGCTGGCCCTGATCTGCGTCGACATCGTGAACGACGGCAGAACCGGCACCGAGGAGCGCTGGGCGCTCGGGTTGCTCGCGGTCTCCGGTTACGTGGCACTGGTGCTGACCAACTTCGCCTGGCTGTATCCGATTCTGACCGGCGTGCCGATCTCGCCGGCCACCTGGAATATGGAGATCTGGCTGCCCAGTTGGTCGTAGCCCGGCCTCGCAGCGCCCTGCCCTCGAGATTGCGCCCAGGGCTGTTGGCGGAGCCTATCCACAGCCGTGGGCGCAATCTCAACGCGCGGACCGCTGGATGTCGGTGCCGCTCATCACCATCGACCCATGTTCGAGGTGTTCAAAGGAACCGAGGCGCTCGCCGGCGGCCTCACTCGCGGCAACTTGCGGTGGAACTACTCCGCACTCTTTCCCGACGTCTACCTGTCAAAGGAAGCGCCACCGACATTGCGCGCCAATACCGTTGGCGCCTGGCTCTGGTCGGGGCGCAAGGGCGTGATCGCGGGCCGTGCCGCGGCGGCACTGCACGGCGCCCGGTGGATCGACGCGACTACGCCGATCGAGATGATCTGGCGCAACGGACGGCCACCGACGGGAATCATCGTGCGCAATGAACGCATCGACGCCGACGAGCTGGTCGACATCGACGGGATGTTGGTGACCGGACCGGCACGTACGGCTCTAGACCTCGGCCGGCATCTACCCCGTGACCTGGCCGTGCGGCACCTCGATTCGTTGAGCCGTGCCACCGGCGTGAGTGCCGGCGAAGCCCTGCTGTTGGCCAAACGTCACCCTGGGGCCCGAGGACTGCGCCGATCGAAAGTCGCACTCGATCTGATGGACAGGGGTGCCGAGTCACCAAAGGAGAGCTGGTTGCGGATGGTGCTGATCGACGGTGGGCTCACCCCGCCGGTTACGCAGATACGTGTCGGCGACGGCGCCTGTGTGGCTTATCTGGACATGGGGTGGCGGGACGCGATGGTTGCCGTCGAATACGACGGAGAGCACCATCGGACCGACCGGCGGCAGTATGCGAAGGACGTCCGCCGCGGCGAGATGATTCGAGACCTCGGATGGTGGGTGATCAGGGTGATCAAGGAGGATCACCCTGCCGTCATCGTCGCGCGCGCTCGTGAGGCCCTTGCGCGACGATCGGACTTGAGATTGCCGCCAGGGCTGTGATCGCCGGACTGGTCACAACCCTCACGGCAACCTCGACGAATCGAACGAATGTGCGATAGTCTGCGTGTCGTGGCGATACCGGTTCAGGAGTCGCTGTTCGACCTCAGCGAACGCCGACAGCTCGGCGACGGCGCCTGGCTCGACGTACGTCCGGGCTGGCTGTCCGACGCCAGCAGCGAACTGGTGGGCGAGCTGCAGACGGTCATTCCCTGGCGAGCCGAACGCCGCCGGATGTATGACCGGGTGCTCGACGTCCCGCGGCTGGTCAGCTTTCACGACCTGACGACCGGGGAAGCGCCGCACCCGGCGATCGCGAAACTGCGCCGCCGGCTCAATGACATCTACGCCGGGGAACTCGGCGAGCCCTTCACCACGGTGGGGCTCTGTCTCTACCGTCACGGGGGCGACAGCGTGGCCTGGCACGGGGACACCATCGGCCGCGGCGCCACCCACGACACCATGGTCGCAATCGTCAGCGTCGGCGCCACCCGCACGCTGGCCCTGCGGCCACGCGGGGGCGGTCCCGCCCTGCGGTTGGCTCAACACCACGGCGACCTGCTCGTGATGGGTGGCTCATGCCAGCGGACGTGGGAGCACTCGATCCCCAAGACGGCCACGCCCACCGGCCCGCGGATCAGCATTCAGTTCCGCCCGCGTGGCGTGCGGTAGCCGAACCGGCGGCTCCGCTAGTTCCGGATCGCTTCCACCGCGGCCACCAACAGCTCGCGGGCCCGGGCGGTGTCGACCGGGGTGACGGACTCGCCCGGCCGCACCAGGGGGTTGGCGGTGACCAGGACCTGGTAGGGCCCGAAGTAGGCCGAGTAGTTGTAGAGCTCACCGACGCGGGACTTGCCGGCCGCGACGGCCTCGATCACCCGGTGCACGCCCAGGGTCTTCGCCCCGTCGATGTGCGGCACGTCGACGGTTTCGATCAAGCCGCGCATCTGGGCACCGGAGAAGCCGATTCGCCGGCAGCTGCGTCCCGGCTCATTGACCGGAACCGGCTCGGAGGTCTCCAGGGCGATGGTGATGAAGCGGTTGCCTTTCCCTTCGGCGGCGACGGCGGCCATGTTGCCCTGCACGCCCTGCGGCAGTTGCTGGCTGATGGCGAACTTCGAGCAGTCGGCGGGATCGAAGGTCAGGCCCGGGGGCAGCGCGGTGCCCGCCAGCAGTTTGGGCTCGATCCCGGTACGTGGGATCGCTTTGGCCTCGAATTCCGGGCCGAAGGACGACTTGAGGTCGACCACCTTGCCGATGTCGGCGGACACCTCGGCGGGACTGGAGCTGCAAGCGGCGAGCAGGCAGACACAGCCGATGGCCAGCACCGCGCGAAGGGTCAACATCGCAGCCAATTTACCCAACGCGACCTGGGCCGCGGCCAGCGGTTACCCCACGGCTTGGATGGCTTGGCGGCCAACCTCTTTGATCCGATCGGCAGTCACGCGGTCGAACGGCAGCTGGTCCTCGCCCGGTACGTCGAGGACGGTGGTGACGACGCCGGGGTCGTCGCGCTCCCAGTAGGCGCCCAGATGATCGAGGATGGCGCGCATGGGCGCATTCTCCGAGAGCACCCGCGCGGTGAACTTCTCGATGCCCTCGAGCCGGGCGATGACCGCCACCGCTCCCACCAGATAGGTGCCGATCCCGCGGCCCTGATAGCTGTCGCCGACGATGAACGCGATCTCGGCGAAGGTTGGGTTTTCGGGATCGCGGACGAATCGCCCGTCCGCGACGAACGAGCCGTCGAGCTCGGTGATCACCCAGACGAAGTGGTCGACGTAGTCGACCTCGAACAGGTAGTGCATCAGCGCGGGACTCGGGGTCCGGGTGGTCTGGAACCGCCGGTAGAGCGTCTCCCCGGAGAACTCGACGTGCCCCGTCACGGTTCGCGCGCTGTCGCCGGGCAGCACCGGCCGCAACAACAGGTCGGTGCCGTCGCGGGCCTGGATCGGTACGGCGGTGAGGTAGGCGGCCAGGCGCTGGCGCGCGATACGCACCAGCCTTCCCATGACCTCGGGAACATGCACCATCTCGTGGAAGGCCTGCTCGTCACCGATCCAGCCGGTCAGCGGCGTCGAGGTGGTGACCGTCGCCGTTCGCCGGCCCTTGCGGAGCAGCGCGATCTCACCGACCACCATGCCGGCGGTCACCTCGTTGACGACCACGGCGCCGTCGTCGCCGATGTGCTTGACCTGGGCCGATCCCGACGAGATCAGCAGGAATGACACAGCCTGCTCGCCCTGCCGCATGAGTTCGGCACCGGCCGGGGCCTGCAGCGGTCGCAACCCGGCGAGCAGCGGCGCCAGATCAGCCGCCGAGCAGTCGGCGAAGATCTCCATCTCCGCGAGGTCAGCGGCGGGTAACGCCTCGTCAGGCACCGTGGCGAGCGGGTCCCGCCGCGACTTCACCATCGAGTGCTCCGCCCCTTGTTCGCCAATCAAGGTTAACCAGTGCCCCGCGAATGTTAATGATTTAACAATGCCGTAACGGCCAGGATTCGGCGTTAGCGATTAAGGCCGCTAGCCTGTGCCCGCGACAGCGACACGCGAGGAAGAGATCACACATTATGACCGAACTGAACCCGAAGCTGCACGACATCTACGACGAGGTGCTGCGGCGCAACCCCGGTGAGGCCGAGTTCCATCAGGCCGTTTTCGAGGTGCTCAGCAGCCTCGGCCCGGTGGTGACCAAGCACCCGGAGTACGTGGACAGCGCCGTCATCCGGCGGATGTGCGAGCCCGAGCGCCAGATCATTTTCCGGGTGCCGTGGCTCGACGACAACGGCGACGTGCAGATCAACCGGGGTTTCCGGGTGGAGTTCAACTCGGCTCTGGGCCCGTACAAGGGCGGCCTGCGGTTTCACCCCTCCGTGTACCTGGGGATCATCAAGTTCCTCGGCTTCGAGCAGATCTTCAAGAACTCCCTGACCGGCCTGCCGATCGGCGGCGGTAAGGGCGGGTCGGACTTCGACCCCAAGGGCCGCTCCGACAACGAGATCATGCGGTTCTGCCAGTCCTTCATGACCGAGCTCTACCGCCACCTGGGCGAGTACACCGACGTCCCCGCCGGTGACATCGGCGTGGGCGGGCGCGAGATCGGCTACCTGTTCGGCCAGTACAAGCGCATCACCAACCGCTACGAGTCGGGCGTGCTGACCGGCAAGGGCCTGACCTGGGGCGGGTCGCAGGTCCGCACCGAGGCCACCGGCTACGGCGCGGTGTTCTTCGCCGACGAGATCCTCAAGACGGCCAAGGACTCCTTCGAGGGCAAGCGGGCCGTGGTCTCGGGTTCGGGCAACGTGGCGATCTACGCGATCGAGAAGATCCACCAGCTGGGCGGCACCGTGGTGGCCTGCTCGGACTCCAGTGGCTACATCGTCGACGAGAAGGGCATCGACCTGGAGCTGCTCAAGGAGATCAAGGAGGTCAAGCGCGAGCGCATCGAGGCCTACGCCAAGACCCGCGGCGGCACGACCCAGTTCGTCAACAGCGGCGGTTCCATCTGGGACGTGCCCTGCCAGATCGCGATTCCGTCGGCCACCCAGAACGAGCTGGACGGCAACCACGCCGCCACGCTGGCCCGCAACGGCTGCAAGATCGTCGCCGAGGGCGCCAACATGCCGTGCACCCCGGAGGCCGTCAAGCTGTTTTCCGAGGCCGGCGTGACCGTTGCGCCGGGCAAGGCAGCCAACGCCGGTGGTGTGGCCACCAGCGCGCTGGAGATGCAGCAGAACGCGTCGCGGGACTCGTGGAGCTTCGAGTACACCGAGCAGCGGCTGGCCGCGATCATGCAGAGCATTCACCACCGCTGCCTGGTCACCGCCGATGAGTATGGCGCCCCGGGCAACTACGTGCTGGGCGCCAACATCGCCGGCTTCATCCAGGTCGCCGACGCGATGACCGCGCTGGGGCTCATTTAGCGCCTGTTGACTCTGCGTCCATGGCGGGGTGCACTCGCACTTCTCCGCCATGGACGCAGAGTCGACGTGCTTTCGACCCCTTATCGCCTAGCATCGCCGGTATGAATCGGATTCTGGGTGCAGCCGTGTTCGTCGGGACCGCCGCCATCGCCCTGCTCGGCAGCGCACCGGCCTACGCCGACGACGCCAGCTATCTGGCGGCACTCGACGCCAACGGCGTCTTCAAGTCCGGTCCGCCCAACGCACGCCTGTCGGCCGGACACCGGTTCTGCAACCAATTGCGCAGCGGCTCCACGGTCGACCAAGTCGTCGACGACTACGTGCGTCGGCCGTCGTTCGGCGGGCCGTCCATGGTCGACGATCTGACGGTCAACCTGCGCCCGGTGATCGACATCGCGCAGCACGAACTGTGCCCTGACACCCTGCACTGATTCTTCGGGTTATCCCGCCTTGCGTTCAGCGGCGGCGACGAGCTTGCGCATCAGCGTTCCGAGCACCACCCGCAGGACCATCCAGTAAGCCACACCCACTGCGCGCCAACGTGTCTCGTACCGGCCGCGCCACGTCACCCGGGTGCCGTCGGCGTCCTCGACGAAGGTCACCCGCGCCTGATAGTCGCGGATCGGGCCATCGGTGAGCATGGTGTAGCCATGTCGGCCGGGGGGTTCGTGGATGGTGATCATCTCGCGGGTCGGCCGTCTGCGCCGCCCGACGGCCCGGATTGCGCCCACACCGGCGTCGCCGGTCGGGCTCAGAGACTCCCATGTGGAGTACGGGATCAACGGCGCGGCCCACTGCGACCACCGGGCGCCGTCGGAGACAAGGGCAAACAGGGTCTGCGGCGATGCCGTGGTGCGACTCCGGACCACACACTCGTAGCGGCGCATCATGGCCGACACAATAACAGAACGCTGTTCTATTATAGGGGTCATGTCGATACCCCGTCCCCTGCCCTTCGCGCGCGCCCGCAACGAGGCGCAGCGCCAGGACCGGTTGACGCGGCTCACCGCCGCCACCCGCGAACTGCTGACCCACACGCGGGCCACCGCACTGACGCTGGGCGACGTGGCGACAGCGGCCGGTCTGGCGAAGTCGGGCATCCTGCGCTACGCCGGTTCGCGCGAAGCGCTGTTGCTGCGAGTGATGCACGACGAACACCTGGCCTGGATCGACACACTGGCCCGCGAACTGCCGGGCAGGACGCCGGCGGAAGCCCTGGCCCGCACCCTCGCGGCGCGGCCCGTACTGTGCGAGCTCATCGCGGCTTCGCCAGCGCTGATCGCCAAGCTCAGTCCCGACGAGATGGGTGTCCTGATGACCCAGGCCCGCGACGCTCAGCAGCGCCTCGGTTCGGCCCTGCGGCCCTCGCTGCCGCTCTCCGACGACCAGCTCAGCGCCCTGACGGCGGCGGTGCACGCCTTCACCGGCACCGCCTGGGCCTGGACGAATCCGAATTCGATCCGGCCGATCGTCACCGACTTCGAGTCGACCGTCGGGCGACTGCTGCGAGTCTTCATCGCCGGGCTGGAGTCGGTGGACCGGTGAATCAGTCCGGGGCAGCGCCTTCGTCGCCCGATTTCGCAAGTATCTCGTCGATCAGTGGGATGTCGACAGCACCGTCAGAAGCCACCACCGGCGCCCACTGGCCGGCGTCCAGGTCGTGCTTTTCGGTGAGGAACCGCAGCCGATAGGCCTGCTGGGCGCGTTCGAATGTCTGATGCGCGATGCGGGCGTTGAGTCCACCGTTGACCACCGCGCCCAAGATCGGAACCGCCTGCGCCAGTTTGCGTTTGGCCAGCCGGAATCCCAGCGCCATGGAGACCTGACGGATCACGTTATCCGCCTGCTGCGGCTGCAGATGGTGCCACGACGCCTGACGCATCATCTGCTGCGTCAGGCGCGACAGCGAAGCCAATGCCGCGGCCTTCTCCGCGGAGTTGCCGGCGGCGGAATAGGCGATCACCCCCGAAGCGAACGCCTGCTCATCTGGCACGCGGACGTCGTAACCGTAGTGTGCCGCAACCAATGCCACGATGCGGCCCATCCCGACCAGCACCGCGGTCACGTCAGCCACGACGGCCGAGGCCGCGACCGTCATGGTCGTACCGCCGGTGACCGCACTCGTGACCGCCGAGCCCGTTACCGCCAGCGACGACGCCGCGCCTTCGGCCACGGCCAAGGCGATGTAGCGCTCTTTGCGGCGCGGCATCGAGCGGTCGCAGTGCTTCAGGTCGAGCGTCTTCACCTCGTCATAGGACTGCACCGCGACGCCTTCTTCGGCGAACATCGCGAAAACGTTGGCCGGCTTGACCGAATTGAGTCCCCGCTCTACCAGAACGGCGTGCAGGGTCTCCAATGCCTTGGTGGTGAGCTGGTCCACCTTGCCGATGGCTGCCGTGGCGCCCGGGACCTGTTCGACCCCGGAGCGGACTTGGGAAACCACGTCTTTGGCGCGATCCGTGATGCCCTGGCTGAGGCCTTCGAACCATCCGGGCGGTTCGGCGCCGGTAGCCGCGTCCAACAGCAGGCCCCAAGCCTTGCGCTCATAGGGGGACATGTCCGGCCGACCAGACTGAGCCACGTGAGAAATCCTACCGGTCACTGCCGGTCGAGGAATTGGCGAAGATCAAGCCCCATCGGCGAATCAAGAGGGATCTCACCCGAGGCGACGACGGCCCGGGTCAGCGGGTGCAGCATACGGATCAAGTCGTGCCGTTCGGTATCGCTCAGCGCCTCATACCCCGGGGCGGCGAGCCGGTCGGTTTGCTCTTCGATCTGCGCTTTGAGCCGGACGCCTTCCGGGGTGAGCCCATCGGCCCCGACAAGACCCTTGTCGCGCAGCGCGTTCGCCAGCCGGTTCCACTCGTCATCGGTGAATTCGCGGGCGACGGTGTAGGTATGGCGTGGGGTCCCCGAGGCCAGCGCGTGGAACACATGCGATTCGCGGCCCTCGATACCGGCAGCCAGAAGGGCCGCGATGTGACCATCGCCGCGATGCTCGCGCAGCACGGTGGCCGCGTGCCACAGCTTTGCCAAGGGCTGCTCCGGCAGCCGCAGTGCATGATTGGCGGCACCCAGAACACGGCCGGCGAGGGGCGCCGCAGACGCCACCCGTGCGGCGAGTTCGGCCGCGCGGGCCACCTCCGGGCCGTCCGCCAGATCCGCGAGGTGGCGCCGCAGTGCGGCGACCGCGCCCGCTTGACGTGCCTCGAGGGCAGCTTCGGGCGGCGCGAACTGCCACGCGGCGGGCAGCGCCTTGGCGACGCGTTCGAAGGAGAAGTTGTAGAACACCGCATGCACGACTTCGGCGCCGACCGCACCCAGGGGAGCGGCGCGGCCCGCGAAGTAGCCCATCCAGAATCCGCGATAGCCGGCGGCGTCGAGCGCGGCCAGGGGTTCCGGTGAGAAGTAGACAACCGCGTGCAGGGGCTCCAGCAGCCGCCACGCCTCCCGAGCGCTAGACACGGTGGCCGCCGGATTGTGTGGCGCGAACTGACATGAGCATGGTCATTCCACTACCTCGCATACCTCACTCTCGGCCCCTCCGCCCACCAGGCTGCCTTCGAATCGACGTGTACGCAAAGTGACGGTACGGTTAACAGAAGGTGAACTGACGTTTGCCGGTCCCGTCAGAGCGTGTGTTGTCGTAAGCCGAGTTCGAAGGATTACTTCCCCATGTCCACTCATCTGATCATCAGGGCGATCATCGGCATCGTCACCTTCGGCGCAGTCGCCTTCACGGGCGCCTACAGCCCCCCGGTCGCCCGTGCCGACCACCCCGCCAACTGCGATGTCCGCCCCTGGGGCTTTCTGGGCAGACAGACGCGGGTTATCTGCGACTCGCCGATCCGGCCAGACGGCTATTGGACGCGCCAGCGGATCATCGGGTTTCCCGCCCACTATCAAAACGCGACCAGCCGCTGCTCTAACAGCAAGTACTACAGCAACTGCACGTACTACCCCGGTGGCTGGGTCGACGCCGAGGTATCAAGTCACGACACCTACGAGGTCCGCGCCGACAACGTTCTGCCCGACGAGCCCGGGCACATGCCTGACCCGGCGCCGCTACCCCCTCCGCCCGACGGCTCTGCGCCCCAGATGCCGCCGGACCGCGACTGAGCAACCACATCACTCGTACCGGCTCCCAGGGTTGAGCGAGGAAACTCCGACGCCCAAGCCGTCATTGCGGTGACGTTGCAGTAGCAGCCGACGCGATGGAGCAAACCAGTCCACCGGCGAACGCGTTGCTGTAGACAACACATATGGCAGTCAAGCCGTCCAGGACTGGCCGAGTTATACCGACAGTCCTATCGATTATCAGCGGCCTCCCGTTCGCCTATGGCGCGTTGCTGTGGCAGCGCCGGGACGATACGAAGATCGCCTCCGCTCGCCTGGCCGAACTCGTTCACGACTCCCGGGTGGCCTTTTTGCCCGGCGACAGCGAACTGGTCCGCAGCGCAGTAACCCAAGGCTGGTCGGTCATCGCAGGCTATGGCCTCGTGTTGGCAGCCTGCGCGGTGATCTATCAGATGCTTACCTTCTCCGCGGTAGGCCGACGAGCCATTCCGCTGGTGTGGGGTATCGCCGTTCTCGCCGTCGCGGCCAACGCCATCGAGAACACCTTGCTGTATCTCTCCCTGGCGCATCCCGGTCTACGTTTCTGGGTGACCGTCGCCGCGGCAACGAAGTGGGCGGCATTCGTCGCGGCAGCATTGGTAGTCGCGGTCACCGCAGCATTGGTGACTCGGTTGGCTAAGTCCTATATGTCCCAGTACTTGATCCGGCGGCGTTCGGACCTGCACAGCGGCCGACCGTGGTGGACTGGATTGCTTGCGCCGCTTGATATTCCGCAGACTTCCGAGCAGGCCGACGCTGACGAGCGAGCGTGGCGCCTTGCCTACAATGTGCCTGGCTCGGGCAAACATGCCGGAGGGACCGCGTTGTGCTTGTCCGGAGGAGGGGTGCGGTCGGCTTGCGTAGCAATGGGAGCGATGCAGGTCTTCTCGAGTCAGCAACTGCCCGGTAGCGATCGCAAATTATTGGACGACTTTTCTTACATCATATCGGTGTCCGGGGGCGGCTTCAGTGCCGGCGCACGCCTCCTAGCCGTACAGCCTCCGCCCAGGTCGGAGGGGCTGCCCGAAAGTCCCGAGACGAAATCTTTGCCCATATCGGCGCGCTTCGCGCCCGGCTCTCCGGAGTTCAATTATCTGCGAAGACATTCCAGCTATATCGCCGACACCGTGCCGGCTCTGCTCATGGCGCTGGCTCAGGTAGTTCGAAATCTTTTGGCCTCGTTGGCTATGCTCTTTTCTTCTGCGATCCTGATCGGCTGGCTGGCGGGTTGGCTCTACGCCATCATCCCGATCGCGGCCAGAGTCCCGGGAACGAATCGGGCGGGACAGCTGATTGCCCTCAACCCTTACCCGCCGCCAATCTGGGTGGCGCTCTTGATTATTCTCGGCGCAGCGCTGCTGGTTGCCGCCGGCGCCCTGATCGCGGAGTGGCGTTCGGTGCAGCCTGAAGCCACACGCTGGAAGGAGCGGTTGGGCACGATCGCAGAGGCCATCATGCTTTATGCGTTGATGTTCTTCATCCTGGTCGCGGCCTTACCGCAACTTCTCGCGTGGTGCTCGCCCATCGCTCCCGCCATTCCCGAGGGCCATTCGAGCCGAGCGTTTGCAGGGGCGCTAGGTGGAGCAGCCGCCATCGCGGTCGTGCAGTTGGCCACCGCAGTGGTGTCGATGGTACGACCGAAGGACTCCGGCAGTTCCCAGAATGACTCCGGGCTCTGGTCATGGATCAAGAAGATGCTGCCCCCGTCGGTGCTCCAACTGCTCCTGACCACCTTGACCCTGACCATGCTGGCCGCGGTGTGGTTCGCGATCCTGGGAACCGCCGGCGCATGGGTCTTCAACTACGCCACCCATGATGGCACCACGTTGCACTCCGTTCCGTATTGGAAAGAATGCTGGCTGGCCGTCGTCGTAGTGGCACTCTTCCTCGGCTTCTGCGATGTCACATCGCTGAGCCTGCATCCGTTCTACCGCACCAGGATTGCTCGCGCGTTCGCCGTACGCCGGGTGTCTGGAAGCGCGCAGCCCTACCCCAAGACGGAGCCGACCTGGCTGGACACTTATGGCCGGTCTGCCGCCGGTGGACCGGAATTCGTGTTCGCCGCCGCGGCAGCGGTGTCCGGGGAACGTAAGCCCGGGCCAGGCCAAAACGTCGTCTCCTTCGTCCTTGGAGCTGACCACATCGGCGGCCCGGCACTGGGCTGGCTTCGCACCGCGGGTTTGCGGCAACTGGCACCTGCCCGCATTCAGCGCGACCTCACTGTCCAAGCGGCGATGGCGATCAGCGGCGCAGCGTTCGCCTCGTCGATGGGCCGGCAGACCAGCGGAATTCAGGCCCTCCTGGCCGCCTCGGGGGCACGGCTGGGAACGTGGCTGCCGAACCCGGTGTTCGTCGGAGACCTCGAGCACAACCAATCGAATAGGGCATTTCCCAAGGCATTGCCGTCGGTGCGCGGGGCGAGCTACTTCTACCGAGAACTGTTCGGCATCAACAAGTCCGACGCCCGATTGGTCCAGGTGACAGACGGCGGTCACTACGAGAATCTGGGGCTGGTTGAGGCACTGCGCCGCAGGTGTCGACTCATCTACTGCATCGACGGTGGCGGCGACACCCCGCCGCTGCTGTCCGGGCTAGCCGATGCGACGCGGTTGGCCAGAAGCGAACTCGGCGTGGAGATCTCCCCGTATCCGGTGTCATCTTCCACCGCTGTGCCACGTGCTGATCAAGCCGAGCACGACGACGCTAAGGTGGCATTCTCGGAGGCCGAGCTTGCCCCCGGCTCCGGCACCCGGTTTCCGCGGTCGCACCCTTTCGAGCGCCTCAACGGACGCTTGACCGCTGGGGCGGTATTGCGGGCCAAGATCACCTATCCCGCCGCCGCCGGCCTGCGGGAGAGCATGGGGATCTTGATCCTCGCCAAAGCGACGCTGTGGCAGCAGTTACCCGATTGGGTCCTGACTCACGCCGCTTCGAAGGGTAACGACGCCTTTCCGCACGACAGCACCGAAAACCAGTGGTTCACCGAAGCTCAGTTCGATGCGTACATCGAAGTCGGCCGTCTCATCGCGACCGAGGCGCTGCGAGCGCCCTACCCGGCAGATCTGTCAGCGCCGCGAAACTGGGGCCAGTTCCAGTGACCAGAAGGTGTCGATGTTGAAGCATTCGTCGCCGGTGAAGGAGGAGGCATGGAGTCGCCGCAGCCGGAAAGTCGGTATCAACGCCTTGCGGACGGGATCGCGGAGCGGCGGTTGACGGGATTGACCCGCGGCGAACGGGCCGCGGTGCTGCTCCTAATCGGCATGAGCGGTATTGCCGTATTCATATCTGCTCTCATGGTTTTCGATAAAAGTGCCGTCGATGTCAAATCCGAACCGACGTGGCACGGCGTGAACGGTGTGATGATCCTCGGTGGCTTGGCTGTATCGACATCGCTGCTCGCCGCTGCCTTGCGGCCGAGCGAGAAGTCGGGAGCGTCGGGTCGGGTGTTGACGGCGACCGCCGCGGCGTTGCCCTACGGTGGACTCGCTGCGCTGTGTCTCACCGTGCTGTTCCTCGATCTGACGTCGATCGGCGCTGCGTCGACGATGCTGGCGCTAGCGTTCTGGATCTGCCTGGCCGCCGGTTGCCTGTGGGCTGTCAGACGCGCCCCGACACTCCCGGCCCGACTGCTAGAACGCAGTCAGGCTATGAAGGTACTCGTCCCGGCAGCCTTGCTGTTGCTGTTGGCGGCCCTGGCGGCCGTTGTCGGGCGATCGACGTGGATCGTGGAATGGGTGCTGGCGCCGACGCTCATCCTGGTCGCATTCAGCGCGGTCGCCGTACTGCCCGCGCTGTCCACTGTCGGTGCCGCCAAAGGTCTTGAGACACTCCATAATCGAGGCACGAAAGTGGCCGAGAAGGTACGGGCCAGGCCGTGGACATTGTTCGGTATGGGCCTTGCGAAACTCGCGATCATCACCTGGCTGTGGCTGGCGTACCGGAGCCAAGGGCAGTCAGGATCGAAAGTGGGTACGTCGTGGTCGGCGTGGATAGCCGGCGTGGCGCTGGCTCTACTGGTGATGACTCTGTTCTCAGTGAACAGGCGGTTGACCTTCTCCGACTCTGACCACCTCACCGTGTCGCGCACCACGGGCCTGCTCGTTGGGGCAGCTCTTATCCCCATCGTGGTTGTCGCCTTCGTCAGCGGAGTGCGCACTTCCCGGCCCGACAAACTGCTGACCATCATCGCCATCGCGATCGTCATCATCGCGGCGGTGGTCGCGAGCCGAATGGAGCAGCGACGCCAAAGGATAGCCGCGGCGGCCGCCACCCTAGCTTTAGCCGTATTCTCCTCGCTCTGGCTCCTGCCGCGGCAGATCGGCGGGACCAGGCCGGAATCCACCGTGGTGAGAAGCCTTCGGGAGGTCTCCAACCCGCCGGCGCAAATGGCGCAGCCCATCACCGTCGGCTCGGCTTTGGAGATCATCGAGGCTGTGCTCGCCGTCAGTGTGGTCGCTTTGCTCGTCGCGACATTTGCGAGCGGGCGCAAGTCGTTGGGGGTTTATCTGACGGCGGTATTGGCTTGGCTGCTCAGCAGATACCTGGTGGCGCCGAAGGTGGCCCCCGAGATGACCGACCTCAACTTCGACCTGGTGTTGACTGCGGTACTGACGGCCACCGCGGCGCTCTGGGCGGCCGGACGCCGAGGCCCGATCGACCCGTTCGAGATCGCGGCCACCATGACCGTGACGTTCTTCCTCATCGAGTTGCCACTGCTCGGCGGTCTGATGCCGAATCCGCCGTCGCTCAAGTTGTGGCTGGCGGTGCTCGCCCTCGTCACCGCGGCGGTGGGGGCGATCTGGAGCATCCTGGCGGATTTGGCGAAGCCTGCCGAACAGCGGGACGGGTTCGTCCGTCTGTGCACGTCCACGCTACTGCTCTATCTGCTTCTCGCGTTCGCCTGGACGCTGACTGACGGTGCGACAGCGCTTGTGCAAGGTATCTCGGGCCTCGTGCTCAGCTACCTCGCGATTCCCCTCGGCCTGCTCCTGGTCGCTGCAGCCGCAGTCGAGCAGACGACAGAGCACGCCAGCAGCCGGCAGGCGTCACGTCCGCACCCAGCGCCTTAGCGGTTCGATTTTGCCCGCTTCTCGACCCGCACCCATTTCTGCTGCGACATCGATTTTCGCCGTAGCGGATCAGCCGCAGAACTGTAACGGCCGGCAAACAGTTCTGTTGTGCTGCCCAAGA
This sequence comes from Mycolicibacter heraklionensis, assembly GCF_019645815.1. Taxonomy (NCBI): domain Bacteria; kingdom Bacillati; phylum Actinomycetota; class Actinomycetes; order Mycobacteriales; family Mycobacteriaceae; genus Mycobacterium; species Mycobacterium heraklionense. The sequence goes on along the minus strand of NZ_CP080997.1, from coordinate 1,083,963 downwards.
TTGCTGATATGCAATTGACCACCCGTGCTACTAATGCATCGTGACCGACCTGGACCAACCGTCACCGAAGCTGCCCGATTGGAGCACTGCCAGCACGAACCGGGGTTCGCATCGGCGTCCGAATCAGGCGGGTGCCCACCGGATCGGAAACGAGGCGGGCCGCCGTCCCCGTCGGTATTACCCGATCTCCGAAATCCTGCATATGCCGGATCTGCCCGCGCCGCGAAAGGCCGCACCGGCCTCCGGCTGGCGCAGACTCGTTTATGCCGCCTCATTCCACGGCATCAATGCCGGAGAATCACCGATTGAACAGCATTTCCGTGCACTCCGCGACCAGATCCGTCAGCGTATGCACAAGAACTTGGTGATCGGCGTGGTCTCCGGTAAAGGCGGCGTCGGCAAGACCACGATGACCACGTGTATCGGCGGCGTATTCCGGGAATGTCGGTCAGACAACGTGGTGGCGATCGACGCCACACCCGGCTTCGGGACGTTGGCCGACCGGATCGACGCCGGCTCACCTGACGGCTACACCGAGATCATCTCCAAGACCGACGTTCGGGGCTACACCGATATCCGAGAACATCTCGGCCACAACAACATCGGTCTGGATGTGCTGTCGGGCAATCGGACATCCGACCAGCCTCGTCCGCTCGTGCCGTCGATGCTGAACGAGGCGCTTGCCCGCCTGCGCCGCACTCACCAGGTCGTCCTGATCGACACGTCGGACAATCCGGAGCATCCGGTGATGAAGGCGGTATTCAACTCCTGCGACGCCTTGATCTTTGTGTCCGGACTCACCGGCGACACCGCACTGCCGGTCGCCCGTTGCATCGATCTACTGCGCTCAATGGACTACGACGAACTGTTGGCGCGTTCGATGGTCATCCTCAACAACAGCCGGAACCACGCCACTCCGAATGCGCGACGCTACCTCACCGATCTGTTCACCGAGGCCGAGATCCGTGCCGAATACATGCCGTACGACTCGCACCTTGCCAAAGGCGGGATTATCGACACACAGAACGAGCTTCGGCCGCAGAGCCGGCTACGACTGTTCGAAATCGCGGCGGCGCTGGCGGATCAACATGTGCGCAGAGCCGATCGACTGAACTGACCGGGCTCGACAATCTGAACTACACCAACTCTGTGGAGCTAAGGGGAATCGAACCCCTGACCTTCTCGATGCGAACGAGACGCGCTACCAACTGCGCTATAGCCCCTGACCGCTAGGAGATTACCAGCCCCCGGCCGGCCCCCTGAAACCGAGACCTACTGACCGGCGGCACGCGCCAGGTCGCTGCGCCAGTCGTACCGGCCGGCGCTCGACGTGTACTCGAGGTGCTCGAACACCGGGTCCTCGTCGTCGATCTCCAGCACCGCCACACCCGGACGGCGCAGTCGTGACGGCACCACCTCGAACGCGTCGGTGTGCAGACTCTCGCGCTGCATGCGAGGCCGCTCGGAACGCCGTGCGCGGCGCGCCCGCACCTGCTGCTCGATACGCGTCTGGCGCCGCAGGTAGGCCAGATAGAGCACGGTCGCGCCGGCCGCGCCACCACAGATCCACCACGCGGTGGGCGCCACGGTGAAGGCGGTGAGCGCCGAGAGCACCAGGATGACCGCCAGCGACATCAGCACCCGCTTGCGGAACTCGTACTTGCGTGCGCTGACGGCGGCCGCGGTGTCGATACGGGGGCGGCGACCACGGGCCGACAGACCGGCCCTGCCCGCCCGCGTGGACTCCGCCTCGGGTTCCAGCCCGGAGCTGTCCTCGACGTATTCATACTCGTAACCGTCGGCCTCGGCTTGGCCGTCGGCGCCGGCAGTCGGCTCCTCGTCGGCCTCGGCTTCCGCCTTGGCGGCCAAGGCCTCGGCCGCCATGGCGGCCTCCTCCGCAGCGCGCGCTTCCGCCTCGGCGGCGGCCTGAGCTTCGGCCTGGGCGCGCGCCTCGGCCTCAACCTCGGCGGCCAGCCCCGCTTCCGACAGCGGCAGCACGTCGGAGTCGTCGGCGACGACGTCGACGTCCAAATAGTCGAGCTCGGCCTGCTCGCCCACCTGCGTCTCCGAGGCGGCGACGAACACCGCCGCCGCGGCGACGAACACCCGGGAACCACCCTCGGCGGGTTCGCCCTCGACCTCGTCGACATCATCGATGTCGTCGGGCTCCTCGAGGTCGTCGGCGCTGTGCTGCCAGTCGGGATCGCTGCGGTGACCGGCGGCCGGGCCGCCGCGCTTGAGCAGCCGGGCACTGGACCCACTGGTCAAGACCCGGGTCGCCAAGGCCACGTCACTGGTACGACGGACCGCGTCACGCTTGCTGACCAGCATCGGCACCAGTACGAACAGCCAGAGAACGACCAGTGAGATCCAGAGCAAAGATTGCGGGATGCTGGGCATGGTTGGCCTGCTCCTTTCCGAGCCAAGGCTAGGTGTGTGAGCCACACGACCTCGGACGACGCGCCGAACCAATTACACAGATGTAATTTACTCGCTGACCTCGTTAGTCACAACTACCACACGGGTAACAGCGCCCGAATATTCGTCAGGCCCGCGAAGCCCGGCCGGACTGAATCAGCGCCGAGGTCACCGACCCGGCGACCTCCTCGACCGTCATCGCCACCAGCAGGTGATCACGCCACGCCCCGTCGACGTCCAGGTAGCGCTGCAGCAGCCCCTCCTGACGAAAGCCGACCTTCGCCAACACCGCCCGGCTGGCCGCGTTCTCCGGCCGGACGGTGGCCTCGACCCGGTGCAGCCGAACGGGCCCAAAGCAGTGGTCCAGCCCGAGCGCCACCGCCCCGGTCGCCACTCCCCCGCCGGCCACCGCGCTGGACACCCAATAGCCGATCCAGGCCGAGCGCAGCGCCCCGTGGGCGATGTTGCCCACCGTCAGCTGGCCGCAGAATCGGCCGTCGAGTTCGATCACGTACGGCAACATCCGCCCGTAGCGGGCCTCGGTGCGCAGGCTCGAACACAGCGGCGGCCAGGAGGCGCTGCCGTGCCGGGTCACCCAGTCCACCTCCACGCTGGGTTCCCACTGCTCCAGGTAGGCGCGGTCGGCCAACCGGATCCGGCTCCACGCGACGCCGTCACGCATCCGCACCGGCCGCAGCCGGATCACCCCCGCCGCCACCCGCAGGGGCCCGAGCACACTCGGCCAGCCGGGGTGCTCAACGGCTTTGAACGGCCACAGGTTGACCAACATGGATCCTGGCTCAACCCCGCTGAGCCAGGAAGGCGACGTCCACCAAATCGCCGGCGGCTACTTGCTCGACTTCCTCGGGAACCACCACCAGACAGTTCGCCTCGGCCAGCGTGGCCAACAGGTGCGACGCAGTGCCGCCAGTGGCCCCGAGCACCTGCACCAGGTACTCGCCGGTGTCCTCGTCGCGCATCAACTGGCCGCGCAAAAACCCCTTGCGGCCGGGCATCGAAGCGATCGGCCCCAGCGTGCGGGCCCGCACCATCCGGCGCATCGGCTCGCGCTTGCCCAGCGACAGCCGGATCAGCGGACGGATCATCACCTCGAACACCACCAGCGCGCTCACCGGGTTGGTGGGCAACAGGAATGTCGGCACCCCTTCGGGGCCGAGCTGGCCGAAGCCCTGCACCGAACCCGGGTGCATCGCGATCCGGGCGACCTCCATGTCACCGAGATCGGCCAGCACCGCGCGCACCTCATCGGCCGCGGCGCCCCCCACCCCGCCGGCGATCACCACCACCTCGGCGCGGTTGAGCTGTCCCTCGACCACCTCGCGCAGCTTCTTGGGGTCGCTGCTGACGATGCCGACCCGGTTGACCTCCGCGCCCGCGTCACGACCGGCCGCGGCCAGCGCGTAGGAGTCGACGTCGTAGACCTGCCCGTTGCCGGGTGTGCGATTGACGTCCACCAGTTCGCCGCCCACCGCCATGACCGACAGCCGGGGACGCGGGTGGACCAGCACGCGGTCGCGGCCGACGGCCGCCAGCAGCCCCACCTGGGCTGCCCCGACCACCGTGCCGGCGCGCACCGCGACGTCACCGGGCTGCACGTCGTCGCCGACCCGGCGCACGTAGTCGCCCGGACGCACGCCGCGCAGCACCCGGACCCGGGAGCTGCCGCCGTCGGTCCAGCGCAGCGGAAGCACCGCGTCGGCCAGGGTGGGCATGGGCGCTCCGGTCTGGATCCGGGTGGCCAGCTTGGGTTGCAGCCGGGTGGGGGTGCGGGCGCCGGCTTCGATGACACCCAGCACCGGCAGGGTGACCACGGCATCATCGCGCCCGGCCCCATCGGAGCTGTCGCCGATCGCGTCGGCACCGAGCACGTCGACGCTGCGCACCGCGTAACCGTCGATGGCGGCCTGGTCGAAGGCGGGCATCGGTCGCTCGGCGACCACCTCTTCGGCGCACATCAGGCCCTGCGCCTCGGCGATCGCCACCCGGACCGGGCGGGGCGCCACGGCGGCTGCCGATACCCGGGCCTGCTGCTCCTCAACCGAACGCACGGTGTGCCTTTCTCCGTTGCAGCCTCGGTCCGATTAGGGCAGACGTCAGCTCAGTTCTCCGCCAAGCCCAGCCGCGCCACCAACCACCGGCGCAGGTCCGGACCGTAGTCATCGCGGTCCAGGGCAAAGTCAACCGCAGCTTTGAGGTAGCCGCCCGGATTTCCCAGATCGTGTCGCGACCCCCGGTGCACGACGACGTGCACCGGATGGCCCTCGGCGATCATCAGCGCGATGGCGTCGGTGAGCTGCACCTCGCCGCCGGCCCCACGGTCGATGCGCCGCAGCGCGTCGAACACGGCCCGGTCCAGCACGTAGCGGCCCGCCGCGGCATACATCGACGGTGCGTCTTCGGCCTTGGGCTTCTCGACCATCCCCTTGACCCGCAGCACGTCCGGGTTGTCGCCGTCGGTCAGCGGCTCGACGTCGAAGACACCGTAGGCGCTGACCTCCTCCGGACTGACCTCGATCGCGCACAGCACGGTGCCGCCCCGGCGGGCACGCACCTTCGACATGGTCTCCAGCACGCCGGTGGGCAGCACCAGGTCGTCGGGCAGCAGAACCGCGACGGCATCCTCATCGGCGGACAACACCGGTTCGACGCAGCTGATGGCATGCCCCAGGCCCAGCGGCTCGGCCTGCACCACCGACTCGACCTTGATCAACTGCGGGGCCCGACGCACCTTGGCCAGCATCGCCTTCTTACCGCGGGCCTCCAGCGTGCCTTCCAGCACCAGGTCTTCGACGAAGTGCGCGACCACGCCGTCCTTGCCCTCGGAGGTGATGATCACCAGCCGCTCCGCGCCCGCCTCGGCTGCCTCGGCGGCGACCAGCTCGATTCCCGGGGTGTCAACGACCGGCAGCAGCTCTTTGGGCACGGTCTTGGTCGCAGGCAGGAAGCGGGTGCCCAAACCTGCCGCGGGCACAATGGCGGTGCGCGGAATCGGGACCTTCGGCGTGGGCATTGCTCACACGATAACCGCAAACCACTTCACCTCTTCGGCTGGCGGTGGGCGAGCCGTTGCTGACAGTCTGGTTGCCGTGACCGACGACGCGGTAGTGGCCGCCAAGTCCGCGTTGCGGGCCCGACTGCTCGCCGACCGGCGCGCCGTACCCCCCGATGTGCACGAGGCCGAGGCCGCAGCGTTGGCCGAGCACCTGGAGCACCTGGCGGGCGACGTCGCCACGGTCTGCGCCTATGTACCGGTGGGCAGCGAGCCGGGCTCCACCGCGATGCTGGCCCGCCTGGCGCGTCGTGGCGTGCGGGTGCTGTTGCCGGTGGTGCGCACCGAGGACGACGGCACCCCGATGGCGCTGTTGTGGGGCGAGTACCGGCCCGAAACCCTGGCCACCGCGCGGTTCGGTCTGCTCGAACCACCACAGCCGTGGCTGGCCGCCGACGCACTGGCCGAGGCGGACGTGATCGTGGTGCCGGCGGTGGCCGTGGACCGTCGGGGGGCGCGGCTGGGGCGCGGCGCCGGCTTCTACGACCGCTCGCTGCAGTGGCGCCGGCCGCAGATTCCGCTGGTAGCGGTGGTCCGCGACGCGGAACTTCTCGATGAGGTGCCCGCGGAGGCCCACGACGTGACGATGAGCCACGCCCTGACGCCCGGCCTCGGTCTGGTGGCACTGGGCTGACTTCGAAGTGGCCCCAAAACGAGCCTTGGAATGAGGAAGGCCACATAGTGTGTTCTAGCACTTAGCACGGTAGAGTGCTAATCCGATTGTTCGATCCACGGAGGTTTCGCGTGCCCACCTACAGCTATGCCTGCACCGAGTGCAGCAACCGCTTCGACGTGGTCCAGGCCTTCACCGACGACGCGCTGACCACCTGCGAGGAGTGCAACGGCCGGCTGCGCAAGATCTTCGGCAAGGTCGGGGTGGTCTTCAAGGGCAGCGGCTTCTACCGCACCGACAGCCGGGAATCGGGCAAGTCCGGGAAGTCAACGTCCAATGGTTCCAGCAACGGCAGCGGCACCGCCAGCTCCAGCACCTCCAGCGACTCGAGCAGTGGTTCGGGCGACAGCGGAACCAAGTCGGCCGACAGCGGCACCAAGTCCAGTGACAGCGCCAAGGCCAGCACCGCGTCGTCAACCCCGGCGACCACCTCCAGCTAGCTCGTTATCCACAGCCCGGCGCCCGGGTCGACGACGCCCGGTGAACCTACCGGTTAGCGTGCCGCCATGGGCGACTCGCTCAACCCCACCCTGAGCAGCCGGATATCGCAGGCACTGCGCCCGGACTGGACCCGCACCGTGCGCGCCCGGCGCGTGACCGCAGCCGCCCTGGTGGTGCTGGCTGGCGTCGCGGCGATCCGCTCCGACCCGCGAGGCGACCGGCTCGACGTCGTGGTGGCAAGCCGCGACATCGCGCCCGGAACAGCCCTGACCGTCGACGATGTTTCTCTCGAAAGCCGTTTGGCCCAAACGGTTCCCGACGGAGCCGCCACCGATATGGCGGCGGTGGCGCAGACCACGCTGGCGGGCCCGGCCCGCCGTGGCGAAATACTCACCGATGTCCGTCTGCTGGGCAGCCGACTCACCGAGGCCGCCGCCGGACCCGATGCCCGCATCGTGGGTGTGCACCCGGCCGACGCCGCCCTGATCGATCTGGTGCGCCCCGGCGACGTCGTCGACGTCGTGACGGTCGCCCCCGAGGACGCCGCCGGTCCGCCGGGCGCCGCCCGGGTGCTCGCCAGCGGCGGGATCGTGGTGCTGGTGTCCGACAAGCACAATCACGACGAGCGGGTGGTCCTGGTGGCGTTGCCGGCCACCGCCGCGGTGGCGGTGGCCGGCGCCACGCTCGGTCAGGCCGTCACGCTTACCCTGCGCTGAACACCGTTAGGCCGCAGCGGGCTGCACGCTGGCGCAGAACTTGCACTTTGTCGCTTCGGGATCGATCTCCGATTTGCACTCCGGGCAGGTCTTGGTGGGCGCCGGGTCGCCGAACACCGTCTTCCCACGTCGCTTCTGGATGTGCTTGTAGGGCAACACGATGAAGAAGTAGATCGTGGCCATGAACACGACGAAGTAGATGATCGCCGAGATGAAGGCGCCGAGGTCGATGAATGTCGCCTCGTTACCCTCCGCCCCCAATTGGTAACCCAGCCCCAGCCCGGCAGTGTCGGGCTGCGCGGCCGAGACCAGCGGGTTGATCACGCTGTCGGTGAAAGCCTTGACCAGGTTGGAAAACGCCAACGCCACCACCAAACCGATGGCCACCGTGATGACGTCATCGCGCATCAGGAAATTCTTGAATCCCTTGAGCACCGCAACTCCCCTTCCGTACGGATGCACTGCGAAGCGGCGCCACGCCGCCTACGGCGAACCGTAATAGCCGCTGCGGAGTCCGTACGGGGGATTTCGTGAAGTCGAACCTCAACCGTGATGCGGCGGGATGTTGTCTCGCAACCAGCGCTCGCGTTCCTCGGCTTCTCGGACCTCGTCGGGGTCGCGTTCGTCCGACGACGACTGATGCTCTTCGAGTCCGGGCATGGCCCTAGATCTCCAGGCTGGACAGTTGGCCGATGATCGCCGCGGCCAGCGGGTTCAGTGTCGCCATCCCGTCACGCACCGCCGCCCGGGACCCGGCCAGGTTGACCACCAGGGTGCTGCCCGAGACCCCGGCCAGGCCACGCGAGAGCCCGGCGTCGGCGATCCCGGCGGACAACCCGGAGGCCCGCAGTGCCTCGGCGATGCCGAGGATCTCGCGGTCCAGGATCTCGCGGGTGGCCTCGGGGGTGACGTCGCGCGGGGTGACCCCGGTACCGCCCACCGAGACGACCAGGTCGACCCCGCCGATCACCGCCGTGTTCAGCGCGTTGCGGATCTCCACCTCGTCGGCGGCGACGGCAACCACACCGTCGACCATGAACCCGCCCTCGGCCAACAATTCGGTGACCAACGGGCCACTGTGGTCCTCATCGCCGTGGGCGGTGCGGTCGTCGACAACGACGACGAGGGCGCGGCCGGCGAGTTCTCGGGACTGCTCCATGGGTGCAACCGTATATCCGGTTTCCGACACCGAACTCACCAACCCGTCACTGCTGCGCTTTACCCAGCGTGACCTGCGCAGTCTTGGACGTGCCGCTGGCATCCAGATAGGTCAGCGTCACCTGGTCGCCGGGCGCCTTGGAGCGCACCGCGGCCACCAGCGCGTCAGCGCTGCCGATCGGGCGCTTGTCGAACGCCGTCACCGTCGCACCCTCGGGCAGTCCGGCCTTCGCGGCCGCCTCGCCGGGCACCACCTCGACCACCTTGGCGCCGTGCAGGCTGCGCTCGCTGGTCACGCGCACCCCCAGCGAGGCGTGCGACGCCGTGTGGTCCGGCGAGTTGATGAGTTCGTCGGCGATCCGTTTGGCCTGATCCACCGGGATCGCGAAGCCGAGGCCGATCGAGCCGCTCTGGGCTTCGGCGGAGTCGCCGCCCATGGTGGCGATCGCGGAGTTGATCCCGACCAGGTCGCCGTTCATGTTGACCAGAGCACCGCCCGAGTTGCCGGGGTTGATGGCGGCATCGGTCTGGATCGCGTCGAGCACCGTGTTCTGGTTGCCCGCCTCGCCGCTGGTGGAGACGGGCCGGTTGAGGGCGCTGACGATCCCGGTCGTCACCGTGCCCTCCAGTCCGAGGGGCGACCCGACCGCCACCACGTTCTGACCCACCCGCAGGTCCGCCGAGGACCCGATTGTGATCGGAGTCAGGTCCGAGACGCCCTGGACGCGCACCACGGCGATGTCGCTGGCCGGGTCCATGCCCACCACCGTGAACGGCGCTGTGCGGCCATCGGCGAAAGTCACCATGGTCCTCGGCGCCCCCTTGGCGCCGCTGTCGGGCTTGCCCGGGTCAAGCTTGCTGCCCGGGTCGGGCCGGTTGGCCGGGTCGGGCTTAGCCGCAGCGGCGGCCACCACGTGGTTGTTGGTCAGGATCAGCCCGTCAGCCGACAGGATGATGCCCGACCCCTCCTCGGACTGGCGTCCCAGATCGGTCTCCAGCATGACGACACTGGGCACCACCTTCGCCGCGACCTTCTCCACCGAGCCGTCCGGCAGATTCACCGCGGCCGGCACACCCGGGGCCTGAATGCTCGGCGGGTGGCTTCCGGTGGCGGCCGGCTTGTGATCGGAGTGCAGCGCCGAACCCACCACACCGCCCATCACGCCGGACATCGCCGCGATCGCTACCGCCCCGAGCACCAAGCCCCCGGCGCGGGAACGCTTCGGCTGTGCCCCGCCCGGACCACCCGGACCGCTTGGGCCCCCGGGACGGCCGTAGGAGGCGTCATAGGCGGCGCGATAGGCGGACTGCTGATGCTGCTGCTGACCCTGGTGCGGGGCGTACCGCCAGTCGTAGGGCGGCGGGTACGAGCCCTGCGCGGCCCGGCCCGGATAACCGGACTGCCCGCGTTGGTCCGCCACCGGTGCACCGGTCGGGTTGGACCGTTCCGGTTGTTGCGGCGGCGGGAGGTACCCGGGGTAATTCGTCATGTTTGTTGCCTACTCCTAGGGACACGACTGCGGCGACGTTGCCTCACCACCATGCCTACGTGGACTGAGAAGCGCCTGTGACTGCTGCGGCCGGTACTTGTTCCGCCGACGTGGGCCCGCCGGGCAGCACCATCCGGAACGATGTGCCGGGCGGATGCCCGCCGGGGACGGTCTCTCCGATGGTGATCGCCCCACCGTGTTTGAGCACCACCTGTTTGACGATCGCCAGCCCCAGCCCGGATCCAGGCATGGCACGTGCGGAGTCCGACCGGTAGAAGCGCTCGAAGACCAACTCCCGTTGGTTCTCCGGGATTCCCGGCCCCTCGTCCGACACGATCATCTCCACGTGCGTCGGGTCGAGCTGGCGCATCCGCAATCCCACCACCCCGCCCGACGGGCTCCACTTGGCCGCGTTGTCGAGCAGGTTGAGCACCGCACGGGACAGACCCGCGGCGTCGCCGTACACGTGCCAGGGCACCACCTGGATGTCGAACTCGATGTCGTTGCGGCGCCGCCGGACCCGCTCCATGCTGCGGTCGACGACCTCGGTGATGTCGACCTGTTCGTAGGCGACCTCACGCTGGTCGTCGCGGGTGAGGTCCACCAAATCGCCCACCAGCGTGGACAATTCCTCGATCTGACCGATTGCGTCGGCACGCAGTTCGGCCATCTCCTCCTCGGGCAGCTGCGGGGCGCCCGGCGCCGCGGACGCCATCAACAGCTCGACGTTGGTGCGCAGCGACGTCAACGGGGTCTTCAACTCATGCCCGGCGTCGGCGACCAGCCGCGCCTGCCGCTCCCGCGACTCGGCCAGGGCCCGCAACATGGCGTTGAACGCTTCGGTGAGGCGGGCCAATTCGTCGCTGCCATAGACGGGGATCGGTCTCAGGTCGTCGGTGCGCGCCACCCGTTCGGCCGCCTCGGTCAGCCGGCCCACCGGCCGGAGGCCCGTTCTGGTGACCATCCCGCCGGCCACCGCGGCCACCACGACACCCACCCCGCCGACGACCAGCAGCACCCACCGCAGCTTCATCGTCACCGCCCGGGTGGGCGCCAAGCTCTTGGAGATCAACAGCGTGCTGCCGTTGGGCAGGTGCACGGCCAAGACCCGCTGGCCGGATGCGGTGCGGCGCGACAGGAACAGCTCACCGCGGATGACGGCCTTCTCCTGCTGCCCGACCGGCAGCCGCTGGCCGGGCTGATTGGCGGTGTAGATCGACCGGCCCGGATTGACCAGCATGGCGTTGACGTCGGAGTAGGCGGTGCCCTCGATCGCCTTGCGCGGATCGGCGGCCAGCGAGCCGCTGGCGATCAGCATCTCCGCGCGACTCTGCAACTGATTGTCGATGTCGTTGTAGAGCGCAGCCGAAATAACGGCGTAGACGGCCACCGCCATCAACACCACCACCAATGCCACCATCGACATCGCCAGCAGCATCACCCGCCAGCGCAGCGACAGGGAGGTCTTCTTCGCCTCTTCACCCTGTCGACGGCGGAAGGATTGCATCAGGGAGGAGTCTCGCGAAGCACGTAACCCACCCCGCGCACGGTGTAGATCAGCCGCGGCTCGCCTTCGGCTTCAGTCTTGCGACGCAGGTACCCGATGTAGACCTCCAGCGCGTTGCCCGAGGTGGGGAAGTCGAAGCCCCACACCTCCTCGAGGATCCGGCTGCGGGTCAGCACCCGGCGCGGGTTGGCGATCAACATCTCCAACAGGGCGAACTCGGTGCGGGTCAGGCTGATCTGCCGGTCGCCGCGGGTGACCTCGCGGGTCACCGGGTCCAGCGTCAGGTCCTCGAACGACATCGCGACCGATTCGGACAGGTCCTCGGCGGTGGTGCGGCGCAGCAGCGCCCGCATCCGCGCCAGCAGTTCCTCCAGCGCGAACGGCTTGGGCAGGTAGTCGTCGGCGCCGGCATCCAGGCCGGCGACCCGCTCGGAGACCGAGTCCCGGGCCGTCAGCACCAAGATCGGCAGGTCGTCACCGGTGCTACGCAGCTGACGACAGACTTCCAGTCCGTCCAGCCGCGGCATCATGACGTCCAGGATCATCGCGTCCGGACGGTCGCTGGTGATCGCCTCGAGCGCCTCGACGCCGTCGGTGGCCAGCGAGACCGAGTAACCATTGAACGACAGAGACCTGCGCAACGACTCGCGCACAGCGCGATCGTCATCAACAACCAGTACCCGGGTAGCCATGGGTGCTATCCAATCATCCGAAAGGCGATCTGGAGGGTCAGAGCAGGTCGTGTCGGAGCCTATTTAGCGGCGGTCGAGGTCGATAAGGCCCATACGCGCGGCTTTGAGCAGGCGGCGCGGCACCTTGTGCGCGCGGCCGGCGACCGTCACATTGACCAGGCCGGTTGCCTCAGCCTTCCACTGCGCGCGGCGACTACGAGTGTTCGCACGCGACATCCTGCGTTTCGGCACGGCCATGGTCGAGCCTCTCCTGTTGTGGGCATAGTGCCGCTCGATACCAGCGGCGGGACTATCCGAAAGGATAGCCGGTGACCAGCGTCGGCTCCAAAATAGCTCCGATCGGTGACGATGCGCCTTGACGCGACACCGGCGGTACCGGCTAACCTACCGGTTGGTTGAGGGATGGGAATTGGGGATGACAGCAGCCGTTCGGATCGGTAACTGCTCGGGGTTCTACGGCGACCGTCACGCCGCAATGCACGAGATGCTCACCGGTGGTGAACTGGACTACCTCACCGGTGACTACCTGGCCGAGCTGACCATGCTGATCCTGGGCCGCGACCGGATGAAGCACCCCGAACGCGGTTACGCCAAGACCTTCCTGACCCAGCTCGAACAATGCCTCGGACTGGCCCTCGACCAGGGCGTTCGCATCGTGGCCAACGCCGGCGGGCTCAACCCGGCCGGCCTGGCCGACGCGGTGCGCGAGCTGGCACACCGGCTGGGCATCCCGGCCCGCGTCGCCCACGTCGAAGGCGACGACCTGCTCCCGCGCGCCGCTGAGCTGGGGTTGGGCAGTCCCCTAACAGCAAATGCCTACCTGGGCGCCTGGGGCATCGTCGAGTGCCTGGCCGGCGGTGCCGACGTGGTGATCACCGGGCGCGTCACCGACGCCTCGGTCATCGTGGGACCCGCCGCCGCGCACTTCGGCTGGGCACGCACCGACTACGACCAGCTCGCCGGGGCCGTGGTGGCCGGCCACGTCATCGAGTGCGGCATCCAGGCCAGCGGCGGCAATTACTCCTTCTTCACCGAGATACCCACCGAGAAGTTGCTGCACCCCGGGTTCCCGCTCGCCGAGATCCACGCCGACGGGTCGTCGGTGATCACCAAGCATCCGGGCACCGGCGGGCTGGTCAGCGTCGACACCGTGACGGCGCAACTGCTCTACGAGGTGACCGGCGCGCGCTACGCCAACCCCGACGTCACCGCGCGCATGGACAGCATCGAACTGGCCTTGGACAAGACGGGCGGCCCGGACCGGGTGCGGATCTCCGGCGTGACCGGCGAGGCGCCGCCGCCCACCTACAAGGTCTCGCTGAACAGCATCGGCGGGTTCCGCAACTCCACCACCTTCGTGTTGACCGGCCTGGACATCGAGGCCAAGGCCGAGCTGGTGCGCACCCAGCTCGAGGCGGCCATGACCGTCCGGCCGGCCGAGCTGGAGTGGACGTTGTCGCGCACCGACCACCCCGACGCCGACACCGAGGAAACCGCCAGTGCCCTGCTGCACTGTGTGGTGCGCGACCCGGACCCGGCCAACGTGGGCCGCAAGTTCTCCGCGGCCGGCATCGAGCTCGCGCTGGCCAGCTATCCCGGGTTCTGCGTCACCGCCCCACCCGGTGACGGCCAGGTCTACGGGGTGTTCACCCCGGGCTATGTCGATGCCACGCAGGTGCCGCACGTCGCCGTGCACGCCGACGGTACCCGGGTGGACATCCCGTCCGCCTCGGAAACTCTTGAGCTGGCGCCGGCCGCCGATCCAGAGCTGCCCGAGCCGCTACCGGCCGGACCGAGCCGTCGGGCGCCCTTGGGGGCGATCGCCGGCGCCCGCAGCGGCGACAAGGGCGGCTCGGCCAACGTCGGGGTCTGGGTGCGCACCGATGAGCAGTGGCGCTGGCTGGCCCACACGCTGACCACTGAGATGTTGCGGAAGCTGCTTCCGGAAACCGCCGAGTTGCCCGTCACCCGTCACCTGCTGCCGAAGTTGCGCGCGGTGAACTTCGTGATCGAGGGCATCCTCGGGCAGGGAGTGGCCTACCAGGCCCGATTCGACCCGCAGGCCAAGGGACTGGGCGAATGGCTGCGCAGCCGTCATCTCGAGATACCCGAACGACTCCTACCAGAAGGGACCCCGTGAGTATCTGGACCACCCCCGAACGCGAGGCGCTGCGCAAGACCGTGCGCGGTTTCGTCGAACGCGAAATTCTGCCGCACGTCGACGAGTGGGAACGCTCCGGCGAGCTGCCGCGCGAACTGCACCGCAAGGCCGCCGACATCGGCTTGCTGGGCGCGGGCTTCCCCGAGGAGGTCGGCGGCAGCGGCGGCGACGGCGCCGACGCGGTGATCGTCTGCGAGGAGATGCACCAGGCTGGGGCGCCGGGCGGCGTATTCGCCTCCCTGTTCACCTGCGGTATCGCGGTGCCGCACATGATCGCCTCGGGCGATGCTCGGCTCATCGAGGAGTTCGTCCGCCCCACGCTGGCCGGCGAGAAGATCGGTTCGCTGGCCATCACCGAGCCCGGCGGCGGCTCGGATGTCGGGCACCTGCGCACCACGGCGCGCCTTGACGGCGACCACTACGTGGTCAACGGCTCCAAGACCTTCATCACCTCCGCGGTGCGCGCCGACTATGTCGTCACCGCGGTCCGCACCGGCGGGCCGGGAGCGGCCGGGGTGTCGCTGCTGGTGGTCGAGAAGGGCACACCGGGCTTCGAGGTGAGCCGCAAGCTGGAGAAGATGGGCTGGCGATCCTCGGACACCGCCGAACTGTCCTACATCGACGCCCGGGTGCCGACGGCCAACCTGGTCGGCGTCGAGAACACCGGCTTCGCCCAGATCGCCGCGGCCTTCGTCTCCGAGCGGGTCGGGCTGGCCGCGCAGGCCTATGCCAGCGCGCAGCGCTGCCTGGATCTGACCCTGACCTGGTGCCGGGACCGGGAGACCTTCGGCCGGCCGCTGATCTCGCGGCAGGCGGTGCAGAACACCCTGGCCGAGATGGCCCGCCGCATCGATGTGGCCCGGGTCTACACCCGCCACGTCGTCGAGCGGCAGCTAGCCGGCGAAGCCTTCCTCATCCCGGAGGTGTGTTTCGCCAAGAACACCGCGGTGGAGGCCGGTGAGTGGGTGGCCAACCAGGCGGTGCAGCTGTTCGGCGGCATGGGCTATATGGCCGAGTCCGAGGTGGAGCGCCAGTATCGGGATATGCGCATCATCGGCATCGGCGGGGGAACCACCGAGATCCTGACCTCACTGGCCGCCAAGACCCTGGGATACCAATCGTGACGACCCTGAAGTCCACCCTGGACCCCAACTCCCCCGCCTACACCGACGCGGCGTCCGCGCTGACCGACAAACTCGCCGAGATCGATGCCGAGCACGCCAAGGCACTCGCCGGCGGCGGACCCAAGTACGTGGACCGCCACCATTCCCGCGGCAAGCTCACTGCCCGGGAGCGCATCGAAGCGCTGATCGACGCCGACTCACCGTTCCTGGAGCTGTGCCCGCTGGCTGCCTGGGGCAGCGCCTTCCAGGTCGGTGCCAGCCTGGTCACCGGGATCGGCGCGGTCGAAGGCGTGGAGTGCATGATCGTCGCCAACGACCCGACGGTCAAAGGCGGCACCTCCAACCCGTGGACGCTGCGCAAGATCCTGCGGGCCAACAAGATCGCTTTGGAAAACCGGCTTCCGGTGATCTCCCTGGTGGAATCCGGCGGAGCGGACCTGCCCACCCAGAAGGAAGTCTTCATCCCCGGCGGCCAGATGTTCCGCGACCTGACTCGACTGTCGGCCGCCGGCATCCCGACCATCGCGCTGGTATTCGGCAACTCCACCGCCGGCGGGGCCTATGTGCCCGGCATGTCCGATCACGTGGTGATGATCAAGGAACGGTCCAAGGTATTCCTGGCCGGGCCGCCACTGGTGAAGATGGCCACCGGCGAGGAGTCCGACGACGAGTCGCTCGGCGGTGCCGAGATGCACTCGCGCACTTCGGGGCTGGGTGACTACCTCGCCAACGACGAGCTTGACGCGGTGCGGATCGGTCGGCGGATCGTGGCCCGGCTGAACTGGACCAAGAAGGGCCCGAAGCCGGCCACCGTCGTCGAACCCATCTACGACGCCGAAGAGCTGATCGGCATCGTGCCCGCAGACCTGCGCATCCCGTTCGACCCGCGAGAGGTGATCGCACGGATCGTCGACGGCTCCGACTTCGATGAGTTCAAGCCGCTCTACGGGTCGTCGTTGGTGACGGGCTGGGCGCGGCTACACGGATATCCGATCGGCATCCTGGCCAACGCGCGAGGCGTGCTGTTCAGTGAGGAATCTCAGAAGGCCACCCAGTTCATCCAGTTGGCCAACCGCTCCAACACCCCACTGTTGTTCCTGCACAACACCACCGGCTACATGGTGGGCAAGGACTACGAAGAGGGCGGCATGATCAAGCACGGCTCGATGATGATCAACGCCGTGTCCAACTCGACGGTGCCGCACATCTCGCTGCTGCTCGGCGCGTCGTATGGGGCGGGGCACTACGGCATGTGTGGACGCGCCTACGATCCGCGTTTTCTGTTCGCCTGGCCGTCGGCCAAGTCCTCGGTGATGGGCGGGGCACAGCTCGCGGGCGTGCTGTCCATCGTGAACCGGGCGGCCACCGAGGCCCGCGGGCAGCAGGTCGACGAGCAGGCCGATGCCGCCATGCGCGCCATGGTCGAAGGGCAGATCGAAGCCGAGTCGCTGCCGCTCGTGCTGTCCGGGATGCTCTACGACGACGGGGTGATCGACCCCCGCGACACCCGCACCGTATTGGGAATGTGTTTGTCCGCCATCGCCAATGGCCCGATCGAGGGGACGTCGAACTTCGGCGTCTTCCGGATGTAGGGGATACCGCCGATGATCAGCACTGTTCTGGTGGCCAACCGCGGCGAGATCGCTCGACGGGTCTTCGCCACCTGCCGTCGACTGGGCCTGGGCACGGTCGCGGTCTACACCGACCCCGACGCGGGCATGCCGCACGTCGCCGAGGCCGACGCGAAGGTACGCCTGCCGGAGACCACCAGCTACCTGTCCGCCGAGGCGATCATCGCCGCAGCCCAGGCGGCCGGCGCCGACGCCATCCATCCCGGTTACGGATTCCTCTCCGAGAACGCCGAATTCGCTGCTGCCGTGCAGGCCGCCGGGCTGACCTGGATCGGGCCGCCGGTGGCCGCGGTGACCTCGATGGGCTCCAAGATCGAGTCGAAGAAGATGATGGCCGCGGCCGGGGTGCCGGTTCTGGAAGAACTCGACCCGGAAACCGTCACCGCCGACCAACTGCCGGTGCTGGTGAAGGCCTCCGCGGGTGGTGGCGGCCGCGGCATGCGGGTGGTCAGCGAATTGTCAGCCTTGGCAGGCGAAGTGGCGGCCGCTCAGCGCGAAGCCGCGTCGGCGTTCGGCGACCCGACGGTGTTCTGCGAGCGCTACCTGCCGACCGGGCATCACATCGAGGTCCAGGTGATGGCCGATCAGCACGGCACGGTGTGGGCGGTCGGCGAACGGGAATGCTCGATTCAGCGCCGCCACCAGAAGGTCATCGAGGAGGCGCCGTCGCCGTTGGTGGAACGCACCCCCGGGATGCGCGCCAAGCTGTTCGAGGCCGCCAGGCTGGCGGCCAGCGCGATCGGCTACACCGGCGCCGGCACCGTGGAGTTTTTGGCCGACGAGCAGGGCGAGTTCTACTTCCTGGAGATGAACACCCGGCTGCAGGTCGAGCACCCGGTCACCGAGGAGACCACCGGTGTCGACCTGGTCGAACTGCAGATCGCGGTGGCCGACGGGGCCCGGCTGGACACCGAACCGCCGGCCGCACACGGGCATTCGATCGAGGTGCGCCTCTACGCCGAAGACCCGGCCCACGGGTGGCAGCCGCAGGCCGGGCCGGTGCACGCCCTCGACGTTCCGGGCGTAGCGACTCAGTTCGAGACGCTGTCCCGGCGCACCGGCGTCCGGCTGGACTCCGGCATCGTCGGCGGGTCGACCGTTTCCATTTACTACGACCCGATGCTGGCCAAAGTGATCAGCTACGCGCCGACCCGCCGGCAGGCGGCGGCCGTGCTTGCAGGCGCGCTGGCGCGCACCCGGCTGCACGGGCTGCGCACCAACCGTGACCTGCTGGTCAACGTGCTGCGGCATCCAGCCTTCCTGGACGGCGCCACCGACACGGCGTTCTTCGATACGCACGGTCTGACGGAACTGTCGGCGCCGCTGGCCGATGCCGCGACGGTGCGGGCCAGCGCCATCGCGGCCGCCCTGGCCGACGCCGCCCATAATCGGGCCACCGCCCAGGCGTTCGGCTCCATTCCCGGCGGTTGGCGCAACCTGGCGTCGGGATTCCAGTCCAAGGGCTACCTCGACGACACCGGGGCCGAACACCGCGTCGAATACCGTTTCACCCGAACGGGATTGATCATCAACGACGACGTCACCCTGGTGTCGTCGACCCCGGACGAAGTGGTACTGGCCGACCCGGCCGGCGTCGCCCGCACGTTCACCGTCGCTCGCTACGGTTCCGACATCTGGGTGGACTCCCCCGCCGGCGGTGTCCACCTGGTGGCGTTGCCCCGGTTCCCCGACCCCGAGTCGGCGGTGGCGCAGGGGTCACTGCTGGCGCCCATGCCCGGCAACGTGATCCGGCTGGGCGCAGCCGTCGGCGACCAGGTGACCGCCGGCCAGCCCCTGATCTGGCTGGAAGCCATGAAGATGGAGCACACCATCAGCGCACCGTCCGACGGTGTGCTCACCCAGCTCGACGTCAAGCCCGGCGACCAAGTGGAGGTCGGTGCCGTGCTGGCCCGTGTCGAACAGCCCGAGACAACGCAAGCAGAAGGAGATCCACTGTGACCGATTCCAAGAGCGACACCAGCTTCATCGAAAGCGACGAACGGCGCGCCCTGCGCGAGGCCGTCGCAGCGATGGCCCGCAACTACGGCCAGGACTACTACCTGGAGAAGGCCCGCGCCGGCGAACACACCGACGAACTGTGGAACGAAGCGGGCAAGCTCGGCTTCATCGGCGTCAACCTGCCCGAGGAGTACGGCGGCGGCGGTGCCGGCATGTACGAGCTGTCGCTGGTCATGGAAGAGATGGCGACGAACGGCTGCGCGCTGCTGATGATGGTGGTCTCGCCCGCCATCAACGGCACCATCATCTCCAAGTTCGGCACCGACGAGCAGAAGCAGCGCTGGATCCCCGGTATCGCCGACGGATCGTTGACCATGGCCTTCGCCATCACCGAGCCCGACGCCGGGTCCAACTCGCACAAGATCACCACCACCGCGCGCCGCGACGGGTCGGACTGGATCCTCAAGGGCCAGAAAACCTTTATCTCCGGCATCGACCAGGCGCAGGCGGTGCTGGTGGTCGGCCGCAGTGAAGACGCCAAGACCGGCAACCTGCGGCCCGCGCTGTTCGTGGTGCCCACCGACGCTCCGGGGCTGAGCTACACGCCCATCGAGATGGAGCTGATCAGCCCGGAGCGCCAGTTCCAGGTGTTCCTCGACGACGTCCGGCTGCCGGCCGACGCGCTGGTGGGTTCCGAGGACGCCGCCATCGCCCAGCTGTTCGCCGGGCTGAACCCGGAGCGCATCATGGGCGCGGCCAGCGCGGTCGGCATGGGCCGTTTCGCGATCGGCAAGGCCGTGGACTACGTGACCACCCGCCAGGTGTGGAAGACCCCGATCGGCGCGCACCAGGGCCTGTCGCACCCGCTGGCGGCGAACCACATCGAGATTCAGCTGGCCAAGCTGATGATGCAGAAGGCAGCGACGCTGTACGACGCCGGCGACGACTTCGGCGCGGCGGAGGCGGCCAACATGGCCAAGTACGCCGCCGGTGAGGCATCGACCCGGGCGGTGGACCAGGCGGTGCAGTCCCTCGGCGGCAACGGCCTGACCAAGGAGTACGGCATCGCCGCCGCGGTCACCGCGTCCCGGCTGGCGCGGATCGCCCCGGTGAGCCGCGAGATGGTCCTCAACTTCGTCGCGCAGACCTCGCTGGGCCTGCCGCGGTCGTACTGATGGACACACTGGTTACCTACGCCGGGCCGGAACACACCGGCGACGGTTCGGCCCGGCTGACCCTGGACTCGCCGCACAACCGCAACGCGCTGTCGTCGAAGCTGGTCGCCCAGCTGCACGCCGGGCTGCGCGACGCCGCGGCCGACCCGAACGTGCGGGTGGTGGTGCTGGGCCACACCGGCAACACGTTCTGTGCCGGTGCGGACCTCAGCGAAGCCAGCGGGGGTGACCCCGGCGGTTCAGCGAGGCTCGACGGAGGAGAGGCGAAGCTGGGACCGCCGCTTGGACCCGGCGAGCTGGCCGCGGACCGGGCCCGTGAAATGGCAGCGCTGCTGCGCGCGATCGTCGAGTCGCCGCGGCCGGTGATCGCGGCGGTGGACGGCCACGTGCGGGCCGGCGGCATGGGGCTGGTCGGCGCCTGCGACCTCGCGGTCGCCGGGCCGGCCAGCACCTTCGCCCTGACCGAGGCCCGCATCGGGGTGGCGCCGTCGATCATCTCGCTGACGCTGCTGCCCAAGCTCTCGCCGCGAGCCGCGGCCCGCTACTACCTGACCGGCGAGAAGTTCGGCGCCGCCGAAGCCGCGGCGATCGGGCTGATCACCCTGGCCGCCGATGACGTCGACGCCGCCGTCGCCGGTCTGGTTGCCAACCTGCGGCTCGGGTCCCCGCAGGGGTTGGCGGCGTCCAAGGCCCTGACCACCGCGGCGGTGCTGGCCGGTTTCGACCGGGACGCCGAACCGCTCAGCGTCGCGTCGGCGCGGATGTTCGTCTCCGACGAAGCTCGGGAAGGGATGCTGGCATTCCTGCAGAAGCGCCCACCCAGCTGGGCCGGCTGACTCCACTTTGGGCAACCCAGCTTGCGGCAAACGCGGTTAGTCGTAGGCTACGTATCCGATGAGGAACTCAACCCGGCGTGGCGTCGACTCGAACGGCACCCAGTCGCGCGCCGCTGACACCGACCGGATCCAGTTGGCGCAGGTGCTGGGCGACGCCGTCGCGCAAGGCCAACTGCCGATGAGCGAGTACGAGGCCCGGCTCGCCAAGGCCTACGCGGCCCAGACCTACGACGAGCTCGACCGTCTGCGCGCCGACCTGCCGGGCTCCTCGGTGTGCCCGCACCGCGGCGGTGACTGCAAACCCGCCCCGTCCACGTTGCTGCTGGCGATCATGAGTTCCTTCGAGCGGCGCGGTCGGTGGAACGTGCCCAAGCGGCTGACCACATTCTCCCTGTGGGGCGGCGGCGTCATCGACCTGCGCTACGCCGACTTCACCTCGCCGGACGTCGAGATCAACGCCTACTCCATCATGGGCGGACAGACCATTCTGCTGCCGCCGGAGGTCAACGTGGACATCCACGGTTACGGCGTGATGGGCGGCTTCGACCAGCAGGTCGAGGGCACCGGCACCCCGGGTGCACCGACGGTCAAGGTGCGCGGTTTCTCGCTGTGGGGCGGGGTCGGCATCCGCCGCAAGAACCGCAAACCGCGCGGCTGAGACCAGCCGCGGCGGTCTCGACATGTGCGCCGGAGCAAGGGCACACTTTGGGCATGGAGACACCGCGCCGCTGTCTGACCGGCATCTCTGACGTACGCGCGTTCTTCCACACCAACACCACGCCGCTGTATTTCATCTCGCCGACCCCGTTCAACCTGCTGGGCATCGACCGTTGGGTTCGAAACTTCTTCTACCTGACCTACTTCGACTCGTTCGAGGGCACGCATTCGCGGGTGTTCGTGCCCCGACGACGGGACCGCCTTGATTTCGACTCCATGGGCGATGTGTGCAATCACCTCTTGTCCGATCCCGAGACACTCGAGTTCATCGCGGGCCGGGGCCCCGGTGGCAAAGCCTGCTTCGTGATGATGGAAGAAGAAACGCAAACGCTCGCGCGGCAGGCCGGTCTGGAGGTCATGCACCCCTCGGTGGCGGTGCGCAATCGCCTGGGCTCGAAGACCATCATGACGCGCCTGGCCGACTCGGCGGGCGTGCCGAGTGTGCCGCACGTGATGGGGCGGGCCGGCTCCTACGAAGAACTGCTGACGCTGGCGCGGGACGCCGGATTAGGAGATGACCTCGTCATCTCCATCCCTTATGGCAACGCTGGCAGCGGGACGTTCTTTGTGCGCGGTCAGGCCGACTGGGACCAGCACGCCGCTGAGCTGACCGCGGAGCAGGAATTCAAAGTCATGAAGCGGATCCGCAATGTCGAGGTGTGCATCGAAGGTGCGGTGACCCGCCACGGCACCGTAATCGGCCCCGCGATGACCAGTCTCGTCGGTTATTCAGAGCTGACTCCGAATCCCGGCGCCTGGTGCGGCAACGACATCTGGCGCGAAGTACTCCCGCCAGACCAGACGCACGCCGCGCGAGAAATGGTGCGAAAGCTGGGCGACATCCTGAGCCGGGAAGGTTATCGCGGCTATTTCGAGGTGGACCTGC
Source organism: Mycolicibacter heraklionensis (assembly GCF_019645815.1). Classification (NCBI taxonomy): domain Bacteria; kingdom Bacillati; phylum Actinomycetota; class Actinomycetes; order Mycobacteriales; family Mycobacteriaceae; genus Mycobacterium; species Mycobacterium heraklionense. The sequence continues at coordinate 1,061,309 of NZ_CP080997.1, read as the reverse complement.
TGCACGACTTGGACTCCGACGAGCTCTACCTCGGCGAGGTCAACCCGCGACTGTCCGGCGCCAGCCCGATGACGAACCTGACCACCGAGGCCTACGCCGACATGCCGCTGTTCCTGTTCCATCTGCTCGAGTACATGGACGTGGAGTATGAGCTCGACATCGACGAGATCAACGCGCGCTGGGAGCGCGGCTATGGCGAGGACGAGGTCTGGGGCCAGGTGATCATCAACGAGACCTCGCCGGAGGTCGAGCTCTTCACCGCGACGCCGCGCACCGGGGTGTGGCGCATCGACGACGACGGCCGGGTGTCCTTTGCGCGGTCCGCCAACGACTGGGCCACACTGCTCGACGGGTCCGAGGCGTTCTACATGCGCGTCGCGGCACCCGGAGACTTGCGTTCCGAAGGCGCCCAACTCGGCGTACTCGTCACCCGCGGACACTTGCAGACCACCGATTATCGACTGACCGAACGCTGCCAGCGCTGGGTCAAAGGCATGAGAGCGAAATTTGTCTCAACACCCCTGACACCGGCCACGCCGATCGTCTCCCGGCTCGTCGCGCGCGCGTGAGCGACGCCGCGCCGGGCCGCATCCCGGACGGGATCTCCCTGGACAACTGGCTGTCTGAACCGTATTCGCGGTGGTCGTTTCAGCACGTCGAAGACTTCGTGCCGACCGCGGTGATATCGCGCGGGACCGGGCCCGCCGCGGTGCTGCCCACGACCGGCGCCGAGCTGGCCTCGGCCCCGGTGACCACGACGGATGGAGCCGTCGCCACCGTCGGCGCCGTCATGGAGGCCACCGCGACCGACGGGTGGGCCGTCGCCCACCGCGGCGAGCTGGTAGCTGAGGAGTACGCCGGCGCCCTGGGCTCGCACACCCGGCACTTGCTGTTCTCGGTGAGCAAGTCAATGGTGGCCGCCGTCGTCGGCGCGCTGCACGGGGCGGGGGCCATCGCCCTCGAGGCACCGGTCACCGCGTACGTGCCCGCACTGGCGGACTGCGGCTACGCCGGCGCGACGGTGCGCCACCTGCTGGATATGCGCTCGGGTATCGCCTTCTCGGACAACTACCTGCACCCGACCGCGGAGATACACACCCTCGACGAGGCGGTCGGGTGGGCCCCCGGCAGCGGCACGGACAGTCCGGCCACTCTGTGTGATTTTCTGCTGACGTTGCGGCAGAAGTCGGCGCACGGCGGCCCGTTCGAGTACCGCTCGTGCGAAACCGACGTACTCGGCTGGATCTGCGAGGTCGCCGGCGGCCAGCGGATGCCCGAACTGATGTCGGAGCTGGTGTGGAGCCGCATCGGTGCCCAATGCGACGCCACCATAGGCGTGGACCCGGTCGGCACCGGGTTTTTCGACGGCGGCATCAGCGCCTGCCTCACCGACCTGATCCGGTTCGGGTCGCTGTTCTTACGCGGAGGGGCTTCGTTGACCGGCCGGCAGGTGGTGCCGGCGGGGTGGATCGCCGATACCCTCGACGGCGGTCCCGACTCGCGTCAGGCGTTCGCCGCCAGCCCTGATGACACCGGAATGCCCGGCGGGATGTACCGCAATCAGGTGTGGTTCCCCTACCCGGGCAGCAATGTGGTGTTGTGCCAGGGCATGTGCGGCCAGCTGATCTATATCAACCGCGCCGCGGAGGTGGTCGGCGCCAAGTTGTCCACCCAGTCCTACGCGGCTGACTCGCGGATGTTCTCCGACACCCTGCGTGCCTTCGATGCGATGGCGCGGGAACTCGGCTAGCAGCGGGGCATCGCCATCGGACTCAGCCCCGGAACAGGGCCGGGTCATCGAGTTGGCCCAGCAGCGCGGTCAGCTGGTCCACCAGGTGCTCCGGCGCCAGCTTGATATCGCCGGCCAGCCAGGCGCTGATCGTCTGGGCCACCCCGCCGACCACGAAATGCGCGACCGCCTTGATCCGCTCGTTGCCCGGCACCCGCAAGACGTTCTGCACGTGGCGGCCGGACAACATGGCGAACAGCGCGCTGGATTCAGCGCGCTTGCGCACCAGTAGCGCGTTGGTCAGCTGAGTGCTGAACAGCATCCGGCCGACGCGAGCGTCCCCGGCGATGGCCGCCACCAAGTGAGCCATCCCGGCGCGGGTCTGCTCGGCCGAGGGCACCGCAGCCACCGCGGCCTGGGTGCTGGCCGCCAGGTCACCGACCACTCGGTCGAACACCGCGGCCACGAACTCGTCCTTGTCGGCGAAGCTCTCGTAGAAATACCGCGACGCCACGCCGGCCCGGTGGCAGATCCCGCGCACGGTCAACTCGACCAACTCGCGGGCGCCCAGCACGTCGAGCCCGGCCGCCAGCAGGCGCTCCCGGCGCTCGGCCAGCCGGTCGGCTGCTTGCACACCCCGGTAGGGGCGCTCGGGCACGGCAGAAACCACGTTCACCATCTTGACACCGGGCCCTCAGCTGGGCAATATCAGGAAACCGACGTTCTCACAATCAGCGAGGTGCAGTAATGACAATCAGCGAGCCGGTTCCCCTGGTGGAGCGTTCGGTGAACGACTCGCTGGGCGCGCACCCCGCGCCACCCAGGCGTTCCAGACGTTCCTGGCTGCCGCAGGTCACCTGCGACGACAACATGATGATGGGCGTGGCGCTGCTGGCCGGACCCGCCAACGTGATCATGCAACTCGCCCGGCCCGGGGTGGGCTACGGCGTGATGGAGAGCAAGGTCGAAAGCGGCCGGGTCGACCTGCATCCGATCAAGCGAGCTCGCACCACGTTCACCTACCTGGTGGTCTCCACCCAGGGCAGCGACGAGCAGAAGGCCGCCTTCCGTGAAGCGGTGAACAGTGCGCACCGTCAGGTTCGGTCCACCGCTGACAGCCCGGTGAAGTACAACGCGTTCGACCGTGACCTGCAGCTGTGGGTGGGGGCCTGCCTGTACAAGGGCAACGTCGACATCCACCGCATCTTCCTCGGCGAGATGGACGACGAGCACGCCGACCGGCACTACCACAATGAGGGCAAGGCGATGGCCACCATGCTGCAGGTGCCCGAGGACATGTGGCCTGCCGACCGGGCCGCCTTTGACCAGTACTGGCAGGAGCAGCTGGACAAAGTGCACATCGACGACGCCGTCCGCGAATACCTGAAGCCGATCGCCGCGAGCCGGCTGCGGGGCCTGACCCTGCCCGGCCCCTTGCAGCGGGCCAACGAGCGGCTCGCGCTGCTGATCACCACCGGCTTCCTTCCGCAGCGCTTCCGTGACGAGATGCAGCTGCCGTGGGACGCCGACAAGCAACGTCGGTTCGACCGGTTGATGGGCGCTCTTCGCGGCGTCAACAATCTGCTGCCGCAGTTCTTGCGCGGCTTCCCGTTCAACTTGATCCTGTGGGACCTCGACCGTCGCATCCGCGCCGGTCGCCCGCTGGTGTGACGCCGCCGCCGTCAGGCGTTCTTGGTCAACACCCACCAGATGGTGGCTGACGAGCCGGCCAGCGTCCCGGCCAGGGTCTTCTGGTCGAAGGAATGGGTCAATTTGCCCTCATCGAGGGTCCACACCCACCGGTTGCCCTCAAGGTGGGCGTCCCTGTCCCAGCCGATGTCGGTGTCATGGATGTTGAGGCAGTCGGCACCGCACGGGGCCAGGAACCAGGTATAGGCGGATCCGGCTCGGACTATGCCGGCGCCGTCGGTGATGGTCATCGTGTAGGTCCCCGAAAGCGGCGCGGGCCGCCCGGGGCCGACCGATTCGACAGCGGCCCCGATCAGGCCCGCAGCAACAGCAAGACCCTTGAACCACACGGCCTCACTCCTTCCTCCCGGCCTTCCTCCCGGAGGCCCCTTGGCTGAATCTAGGATTCGGCGGCACGGTGGCGAAACAGGGTTTTCCCTTGGTTTTGCGGGTGAATTGACGGTTCGGCGCCCGTCGGTAGGCTTTTATCCCGACACCAGCGGACGGAAGGTGACAGGCGATGCACGTCATCCCCCATGCGTTGCGCACCGGGGCAAACGTGTCCGACGACGCCGGCGGGCACGCCAACGAGGGCGCCCAGCGCCTCGACGTGGCCGGCGTGACCGCCAAGATGTTCGGCGATTTCGACGACGCACACGGTTTCCACGCCGCGCTGGGCAGCGCCAAGGACAGTCATCGCGACGCCCTGCAGGGCCACCACCAGAACCTCACCGGCATCGCCGAGAACGTGCGCACCGCCGCCGCCGGCTTCACCCAGATGGACAACCACAACGCCACACTGTTGCGAGACGTCGCCGGCCCCCAACAGTGAGTCGTCCCACCCTGCAGCACCTGAACGTCGACGACCTCGTCGCGCAGGCCGGTGGTGATCCGTGGGCGATCGACGACAGTCTGCAGGCCGGCAGCCCCACCCAGATCAACTTCTTGGCCCAGGCCTTCCACTCCGCCGCCGGTTCGGCCACCGCCGCCGAAGAGTCCTTCCGCGCCGCCCAAGAACACTTCACGCAGTACAACCGCGAAAACGGCGAGCAACCCATCAACAACGGGGCCGAGGTGCAGCGCGTCAAAGACAGCCTGCATGCCACCAATGAGCAGCTCGGTCAGATCGCCGCCGACCTGGAGACCATCGCTGCCGCCCTGGCTCAGGCCCGGGCAACCTCGCGGGGCAACATCAAGTCACTCAATGAGAACCTGGGGACCGCCGACTATCTGATCGGCCACTACCTCGACCTGGAGAACCAGGGCCTGGATCGCGACGCCGATATCGAGAATGTTCGTCAGGCAGCCAAGGCCGACACCGAGACGGCCCTGCACAACGAGACGTTTTTCCGCAACGACTACTCCAAGACCCTGAAGCAGGCCCTGACCAACCTGCGGGTCAAGGACGGCTATAACCCCGATATCCGCAAGTACGACGCCGAGAACCAACCGGCCGGCGGGGCGGACGGCGGGGCCGGGGCGGCTCCCACCGGCCCGCCCGCGGGCGCCGCCGGTGGCGACGGTGGCGCCGGGGCGACTCCCACCGGCACGCCCACGGGCGCCGACGGTAACGGCGCCGCCGGGGTCATCGCGCCCTGGCTGACGTCCGGAACCCCGGCGATAATTCCACCCGGGGGTCCGCCGGCCCGGCCGAGCCAACCCACCCAGGTCAACGGCAAATGGGGCAACGTCGGCGACGGCCTCGCGGCGGCAGGTGAACGTGCGAACGTACCCGCCAATGTTGGGAAGTTCGTCCCGGGCGGATCGCCGAGCGCCGCAATTCCGGGCGGCGTCCCGATGGGTACTGCGTTGGAGACCGTCGAGAGGTTCGGCAAACGGCTGGGTTTCGTCGGAAACTTCGTCACCGGCGTGAACGGGATCGTCGAGGGCGCCAACGACGTGAGCAACGGTGCCGCCCTGAGCACCACCCTGGTCGACGTCGGCGCCAAAACCGTGGGAGATATCGGCGGTGGCTTGGTCGGCGCCACCACTGGGGCCGAAGCGGGGGCCTGGATCGGGACCATGATCGTCCCGGGGGCCGGAACCGTCATCGGCGCCGGCGTCGGAGCGGTGGTCGGCGGCGTGATCGGCAGCGACATCGGAAAGAAGATGGGCGAAGAGATTTCGGATTTGTCACACAGTGTTTGGCGTAGCCTCTTCGGCTGAGCTGGGCCACAGGTAAGGGAGAACGATCACCATCAGCAACGCAGAGCGCATGATCTTCATCGCCGGGGTAGTCGGGCTTCTCATCGCAATTCCGGTGGATCCACGCAAGGACGCGAAGTCGAAGTGGCTGTTTTGGGTCATCGGCCCGATGGTGTGCGCCGCATTGTTCGCCGTCGCGCTCTACGGCTCAGTGAAGAACCCCGAAACGTCGGACTTACTCAGCGCCGTCGCTGGCGGCACGTTCTTCGCCTACCTCTGCTTCGGCGCCGTCTACGTCCGCAAACGCTGGCCGATCGGGCGCTGGCCTGGTTCTCGTTCCTGACGCACGGAAAGGACTTGACGTGGAACCCGAGAGTCAGCCAGCCAGCGAGGGACTCATCCAGCTGGATCCCCGCACGCCCGACGAACCGACGATCACCCTCCCCCGGCCGCCGGGTTGGGGGTTCATGCCGGGCAAAGACGAGACGTCGATCCGCGGCATCCTGTTCAACCAGGAGCTGCGGCGGCACGGCTTCACGCCCAACGCGGTGGTGACGTGCGAAGAGCTCACCGGCCAGGTGGGACTGCCATCGCAGGCCCTGGCCAAGGAGCGCGCCGCGGTCATCGACCTCGTCGGTGACCTCGACACCGACGTCGCAGGCACGGTGTCGGGCTTTCCGAGCAGAACGATCACCTACAACCTGCAGGGCCGACCCGCGACCGGCCTGCTCGTCGCGGTGCAGAACACGGCAGACCGGATCTGGGCGATCACGCTCACCCTGCAGACCACCGACGCCGACAACCCCCACTACATCGCCGCTAAGCAGGCACTGCTGGATTCCCTGGAAGTCCACCTGCCCACCCCGTGACGCCCCTGGGAGAATGCACTCATGGTCGAGCAGAGCCTCTGGATGCAGAAAGTCGCCGGCGACCCGGGACATTCGCAGTGGTACATCGAACGCTTCCGCGAGATGGCCCGCGCCGGTAAGGATCTGGCCGGCGAAGCGCGCTTCATCGACGCGATGGCCGCACGCGGTGCACGCATCCTCGACGCCGGCTGCGGCCCGGGCCGGGTCGCCGGCGTGCTGGCCAAGTGTGGTCACGACGTGGTCGGTGTCGATGTCGATCCGGAGCTCATCGAGGCCGCCGGGCAGGACTATCCCGGGCCGCGCTATCTGGTGGGCGACCTCGCCGAACTCGACCTGCCCGCCCGCGGCATCTCCGAACCGTTCGACATCATCGTGTCCGCGGGCAACGTCATGACGTTCGTGGCCCCGAGCACACGGGTCGAGATCCTGCGCCGGTTGCGCGCCCACTGCGCCGACGACGGCCGGACCGTGATCGGCTTCGGTGCCGACCGGGACTACGACTTCGATCAGTTCCTGCGCGACGCGTCGGCCGCCGGTTTCGCGACCGATCTACTGCTGGCCACCTGGGACCTGCGGCCGTTCACCGAGAACTCCGATTTCCTGGTCGCGGTGCTGCGCCCCGCTCACAGCGGCAGCTGATCGTCCTCGCTCAGCTCGCCGAGCTCGTCAACGGTCAGTACCTCGGTCATGTCCTGCTCCTGATAGGCCAGCCGACCCACCCGGTGCGCCACCACGGGCGCGGTGATGAGGGTGAACAGGATGCTCACCGTCACCATCCCCGCATCGTGGCTGCCGCGCAGCCGGATCAACGCACCGAACAGCACCAGCAACAGGCCCAACACCTGCGGTTTGGTGGCCGAATGCATGCGGGCCAAGGTGTCGGGGAACCGCACCACTCCGATGGCCGCCGTCAGCGCCAGCACCGACCCGGCGAGCACCAGCACCCCGGCGAGCACGTCGAGCACGATCACGGCTGCCTCCCCAGATCAGGTGCGTCGTCGGGAACCCGGAAACGTGCCACGCTCACCGACCCGATGAAGCCGACCAGCGCCAGCGCCGCGAGGCTGTAGGTCACGGTGGTGTCCCGGCTGACCGCGGCCCAGATACCGATACCGCACATGGTCATCGCGGCCAGCGTGTCCAGCGCCACCAGCCGGTCCAAGGTGGAAGGTCCGGCCAGCAGCCGATACATGGTGATGACGGCGGCGACGCCCAACAGCACACCCGCCATTCCCCAGATCACGTTCATGCGCCTACTCCCGCGGGCTGCCACTCGTCGTCACGCTCGAAGGCGGCGATCAACAGTCGCTCCACCTGCGCGACCTGCTGATAGAAACGTTCGACCGCCTGGGCGGACCCGACATCGATCACATGGCAGTACAGGATGCGGCGCACCTGATCGATCTCCAGCACCATCGATCCGGGAATCAGCGTGGTGATGTTGGCGGCCAGCACCAGAACCAGGTCGGACTTGATGGTCAGCGGCACCCGTAGCACCCCGGTGAGCGGCGGCGGTCCGGGTCGGATCGCCAGCCACATCAACTGAACGCTGGACTCCATCAGATACCAGGTGAACAGCCCGATCAGCGTCACCAGCGGCACCAGATGCACCCGGCCCTGTACCGGCACGGGCGGCATGGGCAGCAGGACCAGGATCACCACCGCGACCACGATCCCCGTGACGATGTTGGGGATCGTGAAACGGCCCCACAACAGCACCCATACCGTCGCCAGCGCGGACACCGCGAACATCTTCAATGCGACGGCCCTCATGGTGTGCCCACTGACAGCACGGTCGAGATGTATTCGCCCCGGTCCAAAACCTCGGCGGCGGCCCGCTGGGTGTAGGCGAAAATCGGGCCGGCCAGCACGCTCAGCGACAAGCCCAGCGCGATCAGCGCGAGCGTCGGGACCACCATCCACGTCGGCATCTTTCCGACGTCATCACGGTCGTCATAGGCGACGTCGCCGACGTCGTCGAGCAGCACCGGCGGGGCGGCGAGCACCAGCTCGCCCTCGGGTGCGTCGACGCGGCGGCGCCAGAACGCCATGGTCCACACCCGCGCCAGCACATACAGCGTCAGCAGACTGGTCACCACCGCGCCGCCCACCAGGCACCAGGCCAGCACGGACCCGTCACCCACGCCGGCCTGCAGCACGGCGGTCTTGCCGATGAAGCCCGAAAAGGGCGGAATACCACCGAGATTGAACGCCGGCACCAGGAACACGAAAGCCAGCAGCGGGTTGGCGATCAGACCGCCCAGCCGGTGCAGCGACGAAGCGCCGCCCTGGCGTTCGATCAGTCCGGCCGCCAGGAACAGTGTGGTCATCACGATGATGTGGTGCATCACGTAGAAGATGGCGCCGGACATGCCCAGCTGGCTCGACAACGCGACCCCGAACATCATGAAGCCGATGTGGCTGACCAGCGTGAACGACAACACCCGCTTGATGTCGCTCTGCGCGATGGCGCCGAAGATCCCGATCAGCATGGTCAACAGCGCCGCGACCAGCAGCACCGAGTCCAGTCCCCCGTCGGGAAACAGCAGTGAGTGCGCCCGGATGATCGCGTACACACCGACTTTGGTCAGGATCCCGGCGAACACCGCGGTGATCGGGGCGGGCGCGGTGGGATAGGCGTCGGGCAGCCACGCCGACAGCGGGAACACCGCGGCCTTGATGCCGAACGCCACCAGCAGCACCGCGAACACCGCGCTGCGGGTGCCGCCGGGCAGGTCGCCGGTCCGCGTCGCCAGCTCGGCGAGGTTCAGCGTGCCGGTGGCCGCGTAGACCAGCGCGATGCCGAACAGAAAGACCAACGACGAGGCCATCGAGACCATCACGTAGCCGATGCCGGCACGGATGCGTTCGGCACTGGCGCCGATGGTGAGCAGTACGAAGCTCGCCGACAGCAGCATCTCGAACCCGACGAACAGGTTGAACAGGTCACCGGCCAGAAACGCCAGGGAGACGCCGGTGGCCAGGGTCAGGTAGGTGGGCAGAAAGATCGACACCGGCTGGCGGTCGTCACCGTCGCGGACACCCTGCCCGATGGCGTAGACCATGACCGCGAGCAGCACGATCGCCGACACCACCAGCATCAGCGCCGACAGTCGGTCGACGACCAGGCTGATGCCCAGCGGACCCAACCCCTGCTCGGTCGGCCCCCAACCTCCGACATGCAGCACCAGCGTGCCGTTGCGGTCGGTCAGGTACAGCAACACCGCGCTGACCGCGGCCACCGCGCACAGCACACCGATGGTGATCGGCCGCTGTAGCCGGGGGCGACGACCAACGATGAGAGTCAGCGCCGCGCCCAGCGTGGGCAGCAAGACCGGCAGCGGCATCAAGACGGCGGCAAGACTCACCGTGACACCTCGCTTTCGGGAACGGCGTCGAGCTCACCGGCCGCCACCGGCACGCCCTGGTCGGGTTCGGCGGCGATGACCTCTTCGTCGGACAGCTGCGAGACGCGGGTGGCTTCCTGGTCGTCGCCGATGTCGTCGGTGGTCGTCAGGTTGTAGGAGCGGTAGGTCAGGGCAAGCACGAACGCGCCCACACCCATCGTGATGACGATGGAGGTCAGCACCATGGCCTGAGCCAGCGCATCGGCATCGGTGGCCTTGCCGGAGCTGGCCCAATAGATCGGCGGGTTCCCGTCGGGCCCGCCGACGTCGATGAGCAACAGGTTGACGGCATTGCCGATCATCATCAGGCCCAACAACATTCGGGTGAGGCTGCGCTCCAGCAGCATGTAGACACCGCAGGAGGTGAGCCCGGCGGCCATCAGCAGCGGAACCAGATGGGCGGTCATGACACTCCTGCCAGCGGTCGGGTCGGGGGCTGCGATTCAAGCTCCTGGTCCAATCGCACTCCCAGGCTGCGCAGCACGTCGAGCACCATGCCGACCACCACCAGATACACGCCCAGATCGAAGAACAACGACGTCACCACGTTGACGTGGCCCAGCACCGGAAGCGTGAAGCTCAGCACCGCCGAGGACAGCACCGGCGCCCCCAGGAACAGCGATCCCAGCGCCGTGCCTCCGACCAGAGCCAGCCCGACACCCAGGATCTTGCTGGAGTCCAGGGGCAGCGTCTCGCCGAGCTCGTAACGGCCGCCGGCGAGGTAGCGCAACGCCAGCCCGAGCCCGGCGGCCAGGCCGCCGGCGAAGCCACCGCCGGGATAGTTGTGCCCGGCGAACAGGAAGTAGATCGAGACCACCATGATCAGCGGGAAGATGATCCGGGTCGCGACCTCCAGCACCAGCGACCGCTCATTGGGATCGTGGTAGGCGCTGCCCCGCAGCCAGGTGGTGGACCCGATGGCCGGGCTGTAGGGGGTGGTGATGCCCACGGTCTTGCGCGGGCTGCCGGCGTCGGCGATCCGCGGCGCCCGGCCGAACCGGCGGTTGCGGAACACCATCGAGGCCACGCCGGTCGCGGCGACCAGCAGCACCGAGATCTCCCCGAGGGTGTCCCAGGCCCGGACGTCGACCAGCAGCACGTTGACGGTGTTGGCGCCGTGGCCACGGACGTAGGCGGCCTCGGGCAACGCTTCGGACACACCATCTCGGGTGCGCGCCGCCATCGCGAAGGCCGCCAGCACGGCGACGCTGACACCAACCGCACCGGCCAGCAGGATGCGCGGCAGCCGGTGTAGCGCCATGGTGGGCCGCTCCGCTTCCGCCGGCAGCGTGCGCAACACCAGCACGAAGATCACCATGGTCACGGTCTCGACCAGCAGCTGGGTCAGCGCCAGGTCGGGCGCGCCGTGGAAGGCGAATGCCGCGGCGCAGCCGTAACCGGTCACCCCCACCATCACCACCGCGGACAGCCGGTTGCGGGCCATGGTCGCGCCGATCCCGCCGGCGACCACCAGCACGGCGACCGTCAGTTGCAGCGGCGTATCCCACAGGTGCAGTTCGACATGATTGCGCGCGCCCAGCGCCAGCGCCGTCAGCGGGAGCACCACCAGCGTCGTGAAGATCATCGCCTGGTTGATCGGCAGGGAGCCGCGCTGGGTGATCCCGGTCAGCCGTACCGCCGCCACGTCGAGCAGCCGCAGTACGTCGTCGTAGATCCGGTCGGCCTTGCCCACCGGCAGCCGGCGCAGCCGGGACAGCCGCAGCGGGCCTCGCGCGGTGAAGACACCGGCGCCGACCACCAATACCAACGCCGAAAGCAACACCGGCAGCCCCACCCCGTGCCACAGCGCCAGGTGATAGCCCGTTCCGCCGGGCATGGTGTCGGCGTAGCTGCGCAACACGGTGTCGAGGGTGAGCGCACACAACCCCAGGGCCAGGCTGGTGGCGGCCAGCACCGCCGGCGGCGCCAGGAAAGCCGCGTCGGGGCGGTGCAGGCCCGCCACGGCGGCGCTCGGCGCGGACCGGCCCTTGCCGGCGAAGCCGCCCCAGATGAACCGCACGCTGTAGATCACGGTGAACATCGACGCGAGCACGCCGGCGGCCAGCACATACGGACCGGCGGAACCCAGGACCGGGGAATGTGCCTCGGTTCCGAAGATGGTCTCTTTGGCGATGAAGCCCACGAACGGCGGCACTCCGGCCATGCTGGCGGCGGCCGCGGCGGCGACCAGGAACAGCCCCGGGCAGCGGCGCCCCAACCCGGCCAATTCGCGCAGGTCGCGGGTGCCGGTGGCGTGGTCGATGATCCCGACCACCATGAACAGCGTCGCCTTGGCCGCCGCGTGCGCGCACATGGCGGTCAACCCGGCCAGCATCAGATCACCGGTACCGGCTCCGACCAGCACGATCATCAAGCCCAGCTGGCTGACGGTGCTGTAGGCCAGCAGCAGCTTCAGGTCGTACTCGCGCACCGCCCGCCAGCCCGCCAACAGTGCGGTGGCCAATCCGAGAATCACCAGCGTCGGTCGCCACCCGGGCGAATCGGCGAACCCCGGAGCCAGCCTCGCCACCAGATAGATCCCGGCTTTGACCATCGCCGCGGCATGCAGGTAGGCACTGACCGGTGTCGGTGCCGCCATGGCGCCGGGCAGCCAGAAATGCAGCGGCACAATCGCCGACTTGCTGAGCGCACCGACCAGGATCAGCAGCACCCCGACGGTGACGACGGTCCCCGACGGCGGATGGGCCACCAGATCCGACAGCAGGTAGCTGCCGGCGGCGTTGCCCAGCATGATGATGCCGACCAGCATGGCCAGCCCGCCGGCAGTGGTGACCAGCAATGCCTGGGTGGCGGCCCGGCGGTTGATGGCACGTTCGGCGTAGTGGCCGATCAACAGGAACGACAACACCGTCGTCATTTCCCAGAACACGTAGAGCACCAACGCGTTGTCGGCGACCATCAGCCCGAACATGGCTCCGGCGAAGCCGACCATCTTCGCGGCGAAGCTGGGCAGCCGCGGATCGGTTTCGGTGTGCGACCCGACCGGCCGGAAGTAGGCGGCGCAGTAGAACAAGACCAGGGCGCCGATCCCCAACGCCAGCACGCACATGATCGCGCTGAGCGAATCGAACCGCAGCGCGATGTCCATCGACAGTCCGGGCACCCAGGGCACCGTGACGCGGTGGTCGTCGGCCGGCCCGGTCGGCCAGTTCGCCACCACCCAGCCCAGCGATACCAGCGGGATCGATCCCAGCGGATAGAACGCCGCCCTGCCCCACCTGCGCACCAACGCTGGTGCCGCAGCCGTGCCAACAACATGGGCAAGCAGTATCGCCAGCATCACGCTCCACGGGCCGTTTCGTTTAAGTCGATGCGTTCAGTCGTGGCACTAATCGTGAGGAGACCGCGGACGCGCCCAGAACACGTCCGCACCCATCTCCCACCACCACTGAAACCAGTCTCTGTGGTGCAGCGGCCCCGCGCCATGGAATGCAACCCCCATTCGGCGGGGGGTTAAACACCCATGACGATTGAGGGCGGCGCCCCGTTACGGCTCGATTAACCCGGTCCTGATCGCGTACCGGGTGAGTGCGAGGCGGTCGCGCAGGCCCAACTTCTGCAGGGTATTGGTCCGGTGGCGGTCGACTGTCTTGGCGCTGATCCCGAGGGTCTTGGCGATTTCTCGCGCCGAGAAGCCCTCGGCGATCAACTTGAGGACTTCTTCTTCGCGCGGGGTGAGGATGGTTTCCGGCAGCGTAGTGCCGTGCCGCGCCCGATGCAGGTAGTCCCGGATCAGCGCGGTCACCGCCCCGGCGTACAGAAACGGCTCACCGCGAATCGTCGCCCGGCAGGCCTCGAGCAGGTCACGGTCGGCCACCGACTTCAAGACGTAGCCCGACGCGCCGGCCTTGAGGGCTTCGAAGAAGTACTGCTCGTTGTCGTGCATCGACAGCATCAGCACCCGCACATGCGGATGGTTGCGGTTGATCTCGCGGGCGGCCTGCAATCCGGTCATCCGCGGCATCGCGATGTCCAGAATGGCCAGGTCGACGGGGGTTTCCTGCAACGCTGCGAGCGCCTCGGAACCGTCGGCGGCCTCGGCGACGACAGACAGGTCGGGCTCGGCGTCCAGGATCATCCGCAGCCCACTGCGCATCAGGGCGTGATCATCGGCGAGCAGGATGCGCGCCGGCTGCGTCGGCATCATGACGGTCCCGTCCCTGATGCTGCCGGTATCACCAGCCGGATTTCGGTGCCCTGCTCGGCCGAGGAGGTGATGGTCAGGGTGCCGTGCACCAGCAGTGCTCGCTCGCGCATTCCGGTGATTCCGGCTCCTTCGACGTTCAGGCCGCCGGTGCCGTCATCGGAGATCCGCAGTGTCAGCTCTCCTGCCGCATCGACATGCAGGTCCACCCATACCTTCTGCGCTCCGGAATGCCGGGCGATATTGGTCAAGCTCTCCTGGACGATGCGATAGCACACCAACTCCACGTTGGGGTTGAGTCGTTCCGCTTGCGGGGCAATGTCTTTGACGACGTCTATGCCGCTCGCCTGGGTGAACTGGTTGCACAGTGCCTGCAGGGCGCTCTGTAGGCCGAGGTCTTCCAAGGCATCCGGGCGCAGCCGTCGCGCAATGCCGCGCACTTCGTCGAGACTGGCCCGCACGATCTCCTGAGCGTCCGCGAGGTCACCCCGTATTCCTTCCGGCGCGGCGTCGACGGCGCGCTTGAGGGTGAGCAGGGCCACGGTGAGGGTTTGACCGATCTCGTCGTGCAACTCCCTGGCGATCCGCTGCCGCTCGTTCTCCTGCGCGACCAGCACCAAGGCGCTCGAGGAGGCGCGTTCGGTCTCCAGCCGGTCCAGCATCGCGTTGAACGACGCCATGAGGTGGTGCAGGTCACCGGCGCCGGGGTCGTGCACCCGGTCGGTGTGCCGAAGCAGGTCAACCCGTCGCATGGACGCGGCAAGCCGGTCCAGCGGGGCGAGGCTCGACCGCAACAGCAGGGCATTGGCGCCCACCACGACGGCGAGTCCCACCATCAGGACCGGGATCTCGGCCAGTCGGACGGGCCCCGAAACGGTGGCCGGTGACATGGCCAGCACCAGGGTGCCGAAGGTGAAGACCAAACCATTGATCAGGACGACGCGCCGGAACAACCCCCGCGCGGGAGCGCTCGCCCGCCGCCGAAACCGGTCGACGAGCCCTGTCCAACGGCTCATACCACCACCCTGGTCTGCGCGGCACACAATGTCCATACGGGTTGCCGCGGCGTGCGAATGGGTGTCAAACACCATGGCGAGTCACCGGTTCGGGCTCGGAGAATGGTGGTACGCCCAGCGCATCGTGGGCTTTGGCGCCATGGTCGAGATGTTTGCCGCCCCGGAGTGTCGAGCCCCCTGGTGCAGCGCCGGGCGAGTTAGATCGACGGATCACACCACCACCGACCCGTGACCGGAGGGATGCAACTGCAATGGACCGCTCTGCCCGAGCGCGGCGTCCCGCTGCACCCGGGGTGCACAGCCAATGAATTTCGCGGCGTTGCCGCCGGAAGTCAACTCCGGTCTGATGTACCTCGGCGCCGGCGCAGGGCCGATGCTGGCCGCGGCGACTGCCTGGAGCGGACTGGCGGCCGAACTACACACGGCGGCAGCAGGTTACGAATCGGTGGTCGCCGAGTTGACCAGCGTGGCATGGACCGGCCCGTCTTCGGCGGCGATGACGGCCGCGGCTACGCCGTTCGTGGCGTGGTTGAACACCACCGCGACTCAGGCTGAAAAGACTGCCCTGCAAGCCAAAGCGGCGGTGGCCGCCTACGAGGCCGCGTTCGCCTTGACCGTGCCCCCGCCGGTCATCGCGGCCAACCGCGCCCAGTTGTTGACGTTGTTGGCCACCAATGTGCTGGGCCAGAATGCCGCGGCGATCGCGGCCACCGAAGCCCAGTACGGCGAAATGTGGGCACAGGACGCCACCGCGATGTACAGCTACTCGGCCCTGTCGACCACCGCCTCCGAGCTGGAGCCGTTCTCACCGCCGCCGCAGACCGCCAACCCCGCCGGCCCGCTGAGCCAGAGCGGCGCGCAGGGCGACTCCGCCGGCAACCTCGCACAGACGGTGTCGTCACGGCTGGCGTCGGCGCTGTCTGGTCCCGGATCGTCCGACGCCTCGTCGCCGTTGGCGGCCTTGCCGGCGGAGGCCGACATCCCGACCGGGCCGTTTGACTGGCTCGGGGTGATCGCCGACGAGCTCGGTGTCGGCGTTGCCCTGCCGTTGTCGATCATCGGCGTCTTCCTGGCGGGCGCGGCGATGCATTTCGCGGAGCAGGACTCCCAAGAGATCTTCGACACCCAGGATGTGCTCCGCGCCGGCCAGCAACGCATCTTGAACGCTCTGGACCAACTGGGGGTGCACGAGGAACTGCCGTCGATCGAAAACCTCCGAGTTCCCCACGAAGCGGTGGTGGTCGCCATGGGCGAGTCGTTCCCGCTCGGGACGCTCTCGACGCCCATCAGTTGGGCCGAGGCGGCCCCGGAGATCCGCCATGCCAGTTTCTCGACGCCGCTCAGCGCCGGCACCACGCCCGCTGGGCTGGGAACGGCGTTCGGCCAGATGGCCCTGGCCGGCATGGGCGGCAGCGCCTTGGCCGGCGCCATGAACCAGCGCCGCTCGGAGTCCGGGAAGGCGGTTGCGGCCACGGCGTCCGCAGGATCCGGCACGTCTTCTTCGGAGTCGGCAGAGCAGACAGCGGTGGCGGCGGCGCATTCCCCGCTGACCTCGGTGGTGGAGCTGGCGGCCGGAATCCGCGAGCTCGGCGAACTGCACGACGCCGGCTATCTGACCGGCGAGGAGTTCGCCGCGCAGAAGCGCCGGCTGCTGTCCCGGTGACCGCTGGGCGCGCCACCTAACGGCGGCGCGACCGCAGGTAGTCGCCAACCACCGCCGCGCCGAGTCCGTCGAGTTCGGGCACCACCACCCGGCCCTGCACCCGTCGCGCCACCTGGTCGATGAAGCGGGCCAGCCCGGGATCGTCGCCGAGACGGAAGATCGTCACCTGCGCACCGAGCCGGGCTACGTCGTCGAAGCCCCGGACGGTGTGGGCGATGGTTCGTGGATGCGGAGGGTAGTCAAAAAACACCGTAGAACCCGCCCCTGCGCCGTTGAAGTCCTCCAGGTGCGCGGTCGGCTCCCCGTCGGTGACCACCAGCACCACCGGCTGGGCGTTCGGGTGACGACGCAGGTGCCGGCTGGCCAAAGCCAGCGCATGGTGCAGATTGGTGCCCTGCTCGTAGACACCCTCCAGACCGGTCAGCTCCGCGGCGGTCACCGTGCGCGCATAGCGGCCGAAGGCGATGATCTGCAACGCATCCGAACGGAACCGGGTGCTGATCAGGTGGTTCAACGCCAGCGCGGTGCGTTTCATCGGCAGCCAACGGTTGTCCATCACCATCGAGAAAGACGTGTCCACAAGCAGCGCAACGGCGGACTGGGTACGGGTCTCGGTCTCGGAGACCTCGACGTCGTCAACGCTGATCGACAACCGGCCGCGGGTGACGGCGGTGCCCGGTTCGTGCGGTTCGGCGACCTGCCGCAGCACCGTGTTGGTCAGGGTCCGGGTGACGTTCCACGGCTCGGTGTCGCCGAACTGCCAGGGCCGGGTCGCCCCGGTCAACTCGCCGGCCGCCCCCGCCCGGCGGTGGTCGCGTTCGCCGCGGCGCCCCGAAAGTTGCCGCGCCACATCGCGTAGCGCGGTTTCGCCGAGCCGGCGCATCGCCTTGGGCGACAGCCGCCACTGCCCGTCGGAGCTGCGGTCCAGGAACCCTTGGTTGAGCAGCGCACGTTCCAGCTCGGCCAGGGTGCGCGCGTCGACGGCGGCCTGGTCGCCGAGTTGGCGGGCCAGCGCGTCGAGGTCGACGTCGTCCATGCTCGCGCCCGGATACGCCTGCGACAGCTGCTCGGCCAGCTGCTCGAGCTCGGCGATATCGGCCAGGGCCTGGGCGCCCTCCCCCATGCCGAGGGGGTTGTTGCCGGAGAACTCCGACGAGCCGGACCAGTCCTCACCCGGCCGGGCCGCCTGCAGATGCGCATCGAGTCGTCCCAGCGCCTGCTGCAGTGCTGGGGAGCCGAATGCCTGCTCGGCCAACGCATCCAGCTCGGCGCGCTGCTCGGCGCTCAGACTGTTGCGGAAGCGCTGCGCGGCCGCGGCGCGCTGGGCCAGCGAATCCAGCAACTCCTCGACATTCTGCGGGTTCTCCGGGAAGAACTCGCCATGCTTATCCATGAACTGTTGGAAGTCCTGCGCGGTGTCTTCGCCGCGAGAGTGCTTGTCCAACAGGTCGTTGAGGTCGTCGAGCATGTCGCTGACCCGTTGCCGGTCGGCGTCGGTGGCGCCTTCCAATGCCTGCTTCATGCCGGCGAAACGCTGGTCCAGCATTTCTCGACCCAGCAGGTCCTTGATCTTTTCGTAGGACTCCCGGGCCTCGCCACTGCGCCAGTTGTAGTCCGACAGCTCCTGCACCGCTTTGGCCGGCGACGGCGACAGCCCCTCGATCTGCATCTCAGCGAAGCGCGCGTCATCGTCGAGCGCGCGGGCCAGCTCTTTGCGTTCGGCCAGCACCGCCTCGTCGAGCAGCTTTTTGACCTCGGCCAGGGTTCCGTCCAAGTTGTTGCGGCGCAACAATTCCCGACGCCGCCGTTGCGCCTCGGCGGCCAGCTGGTCGGCCCCGGTCAGGTTCTTGGTGCCCCTGCGCAGCAGCTCTTGCAGCGCCCGCCGCGGCGACGTCCCCTCCATGACGTCGCGTCCGATCTCCTCCAGCGCCTCGGCCAGATCGACCGGCGGCGCCAACGGATCCGGCCCACCGGTGTAGGCCGAATACCGGGATGCGTGCCGTCTAGCCATAGACGGTTTCGCCCTCGTCCGACGTCTTGTCGATGCGCTTGGCCAAATACAGTGCTTCCAAGGCCAACTCGAGTGCCGCGGCGCGTTCCCCGTCGGACTCCGCACCCAGCCGCTGGGCGACGGCATCGATCACCGGCAGATCCGGCAGCGCCGCCAGCACCGCTTTGGCGGAAATCCGCTCCCCCGTCGTCACCGTCGCGTTTTCGACCGCCGCCACCAGGGGGCCCACGTCGATCCCACCCAGCGCCCGCGCCGCGGTATCGGCGGTGGCCCGGCGCAGCAGGTGCTCCAGCACCGCCTGTTCACGACCTTCCTCGCCGGACTCGAATTCCAGCTTGCCGCGCAGCACGTCGACGATCGTGCTCAGGTCCACCACCCGGGCCACCGGATCGGTTTCGCCCAGCACCGCGCCGCGGTGGCGGGCCGACGCCGCCACCGTCTCCGCGGCGGCGATCGCGAAGCGCGCCGAGACACCGGAGCGCTGATCCACCGAGCGGGACTCGCGCAGGTAGCGCGCGAAGCGGGCCAGCACGGCCAGCAGATAGTCGGGCACCTGCGCGCTCAGGTGCGCCTCTTGGGCGATCACGCCCACCTCGGCGTCGAGTTCCAGCGGGTAGTGGGTGCGGATCTCGGCACCGAAGCGGTCCTTGAGCGGGGTGATGATGCGGCCGCGGTTGGTGTAGTCCTCCGGGTTGGCGCTGGCGACCACCAGCACGTCCAGCGGCAGCCGCAGCGTGTAGCCGCGCACCTGGATGTCGCGTTCCTCCATCACGTTGAGCATCGCCACCTGGATGCGCTCGGCCAGGTCGGGCAGTTCGTTGACGGCGACGACGCCCCGGTGCGCCCGCGGGATCAGCCCGTAGGCAATGGTCTCGGGGTCGCCCAGACTGCGGCCCTCGGCCACCTTGATCGGGTCGATGTCGCCGACCAGGTCGGCGACGCTGGTGTCGGGGGTGGCCAGCTTCTCGGTGTAGCGCTCGCTGCGGTGCCGCCACGCCACCGGCAGGTCGTCGCCGAGTTCGGCGGCCCGTCGAATCGACTCGGGCGTGATCGGCGAATACGGGTGCTCACCGAGCTCGGCGCCGGCGATCACCGGTGTCCACTCGTCGAGCAATCCGGTCAGCGCTCGCAGCAGCCGGGTCTTGCCCTGGCCGCGTTCGCCGAGCAGCACGATGTCGTGACCGGCGATCAGCGCGCGCTCGAGTTGCGGCAGCACGGTCTCCTCGAACCCGAAGATGCCGGGCCAGATGGCCGCGGCGTCGTCACCGTCGCCGAGCCGGGCCAAGAGGTTCTCGGCAATCTCCTGTTTGACCCCCCTTTCCCGGTGACCGGCAGCACGCAGC
Source organism: Mycolicibacter heraklionensis (assembly GCF_019645815.1). NCBI lineage: Bacteria > Bacillati > Actinomycetota > Actinomycetes > Mycobacteriales > Mycobacteriaceae > Mycobacterium > Mycobacterium heraklionense. The sequence goes on along the minus strand of NZ_CP080997.1, from coordinate 1,041,272 downwards.
TCACCGAGAGTCTTGGGCAGATCGTGCGGGGCATTCGGCGCGGTCACCACTCCACGCTACGACGGGTCTGATGGTCCGTCACGATGTCCTGCGTTTATCGGCCACCCAATACCCGATACCCTGGGTACTGTGAACTTTCCGGAATGGCGTGAACGACCGGCTCAGACGTATTTCGGCCCGGCGTCCTGGCAGGCCCAGCTGCTGGCTGCGGCCGCAGCGATCTTTTTGCGCACCTCGATCGCCGTGCTGACGCTGGTCGGCATGGTCGTCAACTGGTTCTGGCCCGCGGCTCTGCAGCGAGCACGCCTCGACCTCATCGACCAACCGATGCGCTACATCCGGGCGCTGCCTGGCACCGAGGTGATACGGGAGCGGCTGACCGACTGCCCGGCGGAGTGGGTGGTGGCCCCGGGCGCCCGCGACTCAAACCGGGTGATCGTCTACTTCCACGGCTCGGCACTGGTGACGCTGGGCCTCAATTCGCACCGCCGCTTTGCCAGCAAGCTCTCCGCGGTCACCGGCGCGAAGGTGTTCAACGTCGGCTACCGCTTGGCGCCGCTGGCCGGGATCGACGAGGCCGTCGCCGACGGCCTGTGCGCCTACCGCCGCGTTCTGGACGCCGGGTTCACCGCGGATCACGTTGTGGTGGCGGGGGATTCGGCCGGCGGACTGATGGCGGTGAACACCGCGCTGGCCGCTCGCGATGCCGGGTTGCCGGCACCCGCAGGCCAAGTGCTCATGTCACCGCTGACCTCGTCAGACATGGCGATCAAGCGCGAGGCCGCACGCACCCACCGAGACCCGTTCTTCCCGTTCATGGCCTTCATGTTCATCTACCGGGTATTCGCCACCGTGAACGGCACCCGCGAGCTTCCGGTGATGCCGCCCGAAGCGGAGCTGCGCGGGCTGGGACCGTTCCTGCTGCAGGTCGGCAACAACGAGATGCTGCGCAACGACACCTTCGTGCTGGCTGACAAGTTGACCGCCGCCGGCGTGCCGAACTGGGTTCAGGTGTGGGACCGCGCGTTGCACATGTTCCAGCTCACCTTCGACTTCAACCCCGACGCTCGCCGGGCGGTCGCCGAGATCGCCGACTTCGTCGAGTACGCCGTGGCCAACGCTGCGCCGAGCGCCGAGTCGACTCTCGGCGCCTAGCTCTGCCCCTGCAACAGGGCCAAAAGCAGCGGAATCCGGTTGGCCTCGATCTCGGGCTGCGGCAGCACGGCCCGCACGATCGCCGCGCCGTCGAAGGTGTTGGTAAGCAGCGCAACGATGTTGGGGAACAGCTCCTCGGGAAATGCGTCGGCACCGGGAAATCCACGGGCGGTGTCGTAGATCTTGGCACCGTATTCGTCCAACACCTCCGACAGCGTGGACCGCAGCTTCTCGTCGGTGCGGGCGGCGATCAGCAGCTCGTAGACCACCGCGTTGTTGGAGTTTGCCGTCAGATCACGCAGCAGGGTCAGTATCGCCTCCAGCGCCGGTCCGTCGGGCGGGATCTCCGCTACCTGCTTACCGATCAGCTCCAGCTGACGTCGCAGCACCTCCTGGGCGGTGGCCGCCATGAAGTCGCCCATGGTGCCGAAGTGACGGAACAACGCCCCGTCGGAGACCCCGGCGCGCGCGGCGATCACCTTGGCCGACGCCCGGGCATAGCCGATCTCGGCGATGGTGGCGATGCTGGCGTCGAGCAGCCTGGCGACGGTGGTCTCGCGGCGCTCCTGTTGGGTTCTGGCCATGGTTCTAGACCGATTGCAGCTCACGGGATCCGGCGCGCAGGAAACGGCCGGAGCGCACCGTGGTGCCGTAGCCGTCGCAGAACTGCCCGTTGCGGAACACGACGGTGCCGCCCACGCCGGTGGCGACCACCGCGTCGTCGTTGCGGTTGACCATCCGGCTCAGGTCGCCATAGAACGGCACCTTCTCCTCGTGGTAGGCGTCCACGGCGTCGGTCAGGCCCGCCGGGTCGATCACCACGAAGTCCGCGCGGTCGCCTTCGCGCAATGTGCCGGCGTCGAACCCGAACCAGTCGGCGACTTCGGAGGTCAACCGGTAGACCGCCCGCTGGACGCTCATGAACGGACGCCCGGCCGCCTCGGCGTCGCGGACTCGCTTGAGCAGGCGCAGCGAGAAGTTGTAGAAGGCCATGTTGCGCAGGTGTGCTCCGGCATCGGAGAACCCCATGTGGATCACCGGCTCGTTGGCCAGCTTGTCCAGCTGCTTGGGCCGGTGGTTGGCGACGATCGTGGTCCAGCGGACGTTACGTTCGCCGTTGTCCACCAATACATCGAGGAACGCGTCCAGCGGGTGCAGCCCGCGCTCCTCGGCGATCTGCCCGAAGCTCTTGCCGATCAGGCTGGCGTCCGGGCATTCGACGATCACCGCGTCGTGGAAGTCGCGGTGCCACAAGCTCGGGCCCAGCTTCTTGCGGTCGAAGGCCTTGCGGAACCGGCGGCGGTACTCGGTGTCGGCCAGCAGCGCATTGCGCTCCAGTTGGTCGCGCAGGTGCAGCGCGGCGGTTCCCCCGCCGAACTCCTCGAAGACCGGCAGATCGATTCCGTCGGAATACAACTCGAACGGCACCGGCAGGTGCTGGAACCGCACGCTGGATCCCAGTACGGCGTTGAGCAGCCGAGCACCCGGACCGAAGACCCGCACCGCGCCCGGTGCCGACTTGGCGTCGGCGGAGACCAGCAGGCTCATCCGAACGCCGCGCCGCCGGCCGAAGATCCCGCTGCTGGTCAGGAAGAAGTTCAAGGCCGTCAACGGGTTTCGGACGTCGGGTGCGCTCTGCAGCATCCGGCCGCGCTTGCGCAGCACCTTGATCAACCGCCGCCGCTCACGCCAGGTGGCGAACGTCGACGGCAGCGCCCGGGACCGGAACCGGTCGCCGTCGAGCTTGTCGATGGGGGCGTCCATCCCGGACATGCCCAGCAGTCCGGCCTCGAGCCCCTGGTCGAGCAGTGTGGCCATCTTCTCCAGCTCGGCATCGGTCGGGACGACACCGTCGGTGGTGGCGCGGTCCAAGCCGAGCACCGCGGTCCGCAGGTCCGAATGACCAAGCATGGAACTGACATTGGGCCCGAGCGGCAACTCGTCGAGGGCGCGCACGTACTCGGCGGGCGTCGACCAGGTCTTTTTGGACTGCAGCGCATCCAGGACGAACTTGCGCGGCACCGCCTCCACCCGGCTGAAGAGGTCGGCGGCATCCTCGGACTCGGCGTAGACCGTCGACAGCGAGCAGTTGCCCAGCAGCACCGTGGTGACGCCGTGGCGCACCGACTCCCGCAGCCCCGGGTCCAGCAGCACCTCGGCGTCGTAGTGGGTGTGCACGTCGATGAAACCCGGGACCACCCACTTGCCGGCCGCGTCGATCACGTCCGGGCAGCCGGTTTCATCCAGCTCCCCCGACACGATGTCGGCGACGACGCCGTCGCGGATGCCCAGGGTGCGGACCTGCGGGGCGTTGCCCAGGCCGTCGAACCACAGTCCGTTGCGGATGATCAGGTCATAGCCCACGACGTCTCCCCACTTCGAAGTTGAGATAAATAGTGAGTGCCTGCAATCTTTTTGTCAAGGCTTACATTCAGTCCAAACCATCCGCCGTGTCAGCGCAGCCATGGACCGCGCCATCTACCGAATCGAAGACTGCAGCGCAGTCAGTCCAACAACCGTATCGGGCAACTGGAAGCCGCACAGCCAACGGCGAGCCAAATCCTCGCGGTCTGCCCTAATGTTGCGCGCGAAGGAAGGAGTTGGCAATGGAGCCGTGGGCTTGGTGGGTATCGCTGATCTTCTATTCGCTGATCTGCGGTCTAGGTGGAGGGATTATCACTAGTTCCAAAAATCGGGGATGGGGACAAGGCGTCTGCTTAGGCTTTTTTCTCGGCCTTATCGGCCTGATCGTCACAGTCGGAGTCGCGCCCCTGAAGCCGCCTCCAGCAAAACCACAAAAGTCAGTTCTCTCCCCGGAATGGCAAGCGGAATCGCAGCCCATGGGTTTGCCTGCGACGCTCAGCGCTGTCACGGTAGGCATTTTGGGCGGTATCGCCGTCGTCGCGGGCGTTATCGCGTTCGCCAACTGGCTGGCGTGACGGCACCACCACCGGGACCGCCCATGCCTCCGACACCGGTTCAAGATCTGCCACTACCGGGCCGCCGCAGATTGAGCTCTTACCACCGCCGCGACCGTTCCACGTTGATGTCGTTAACTACACCGAGCGGCTCGCCCCTGCAGTAGCTCACCTAGTGCGCGAAGTGCCGTGCCCCGGTCAGGTAGAGCGTGATCCCGGCCTCGGCGGCCGCCGCGGTGACCTCGTCGTCTCGCACCGAGCCGCCGGGGTGCACGATCGCCTTCACCCCGGCCGCGGTCAGGGTCTGCAGACCGTCGGGGAACGGGAAGAACGCGTCGGAGGCCGCCACCGCACCGGCCACCCGCTCGCCACCGCGCTCCACAGCCAACCGGGCCGCGTCCACCCGGTTGACCTGCCCCATGCCCACACCGATGGTGGCACCGTCGGCCGCGACCACGATCGCGTTGGATTTGACCGCGCGGCAGGCCCGCCAGGCGAAGACCAGGTCGGCCAGCGTGGCCGGGTCGGCCGGCGACCCGGTGGCCAGCGTCCAGTTCACCGGGTTGTCTCCCGGTGCGTCGAGGCCGTCGCGGCTCTGCATCAGCAGACCACCGCTGATCTGGCGCCATTCGGTGCCGCCGCGCAGCGGCTCGGAGGCCAGCAGCACCCGGATGTTCTTCTTGCGCGACAAGATCTCCACGGCACCCGGCTCGTAAGCCGGCGCGACGATCACCTCGGTGAAGATGGTGCTGACGTACTCCGCCATCTCCACGCTGACTTCGGTGTTGGCCGCGATCACCCCGCCGAATGCACTCAAGGGGTCGCACTCGTGCGCCTTGCGGTGGGCATCGGCCACCGAGGTCGACGAGATCGCGATGCCGCACGGGTTGGCGTGCTTGATGATGGCCACGCAGGTGTCTTCGTGATCGAATGCCGCCCGCCAAGCGGCATCCGCGTCGGTGAAGTTGTTGTAGGACATCTCTTTTCCGTGCAGCTGGTCGGCCTGAGCCAAGCCCGGCCAGGCACCGCCGTCACAGTAGAGAGCGGCCTGCTGGTGCGGATTCTCGCCGTAGCGCAGCTGCGTGGCCCGGCGGTAAGTGCGCCCGTACCACTCCGGCAGCGCCTGCCGGGGCTCCTCGGGCGCCAGCGTCGACGACATCCAACTGGCGACCGCGACGTCGTATTCGGCGGTGTGCCGAAATGCCAGTGACGCCAAACGTTTCCGCTCCGCCAGAGTGAATCCGCCGGCGTTGACCGCGGTCAGCACACCGTCGTAGCCGAGCGGATCGACCACCACGGCGACGCTGGGGTGGTTCTTGGCGGCCGCCCGGATCATCGACGGTCCGCCGATGTCGATCTGCTCGACGCATTCGTCCACGCCGGCACCGGAATCCACGGTCTCGCTGAATGGGTACAAGTTGACCACCACCAGCTCGAACGCCGCGATCTCCAGCTCGTCCAGGGCCGCGGCGTGCTCGGGTTTACGCAGGTCGGCCAGCAGACCGGCGTGTACCCGGGGGTGCAGCGTCTTCACTCGGCCGTCGAGCACCTCCGGGAAGCCGGTCACCTGCTCCACCGGCGTCACCGGAATGCCCTTGGCCGCAATCGACTTGGCGGTAGATCCGGTGGAGACGATATCCACGCCGGCGGCGTGCAGGCCGGCGGCCAGGTCGACCAGTCCGGTCTTGTCGTAGACGCTGATCAACGCGCGACGAATCGGTCGCTTGCCGTCGGTCATCCCAGGGTTGCCTTTCGTCCGTTCCAGGTCACGCCGCCGGTCGCCAATGCGGCCAGCACGTCAACCAGGAGCTTGCGCTCCACTGTCTTGATGCGTTCATGCAAAGAGTCTTCGTCGTCGCCGTCGAGCACGGCGACCGGTTCCTGGGCCAGCACCGGACCGGTGTCGGTTCCGGCGTCCACCAGGTGCACGGTGCAGCCGGTGACCTTGACTCCGTAGGCCAACGCCTCGGGCACCGCGTGCGCTCCCGGGAACGCGGGCAGCAGCGCCGGGTGGGTGTTGATGGTGCGTCCCAGAAAACGGTTGAGGAAGTGCGATCCCAGGATTTTCATGAACCCCGCCGAGACCACCAGATCGGGACTGTGGGCCGCGGTGGCCTCGGTCAACGCGAGGTCCCATGCCGCCCGGTTCGGATAGTCAGCCATCCGGACGGTGAATACCGGCAACCCGGCCGCCGCGGCGACCTCCACCGCCCGGCAGTCCCGGTCGGTGCCGACGGCGACCACTCGGGCCGGGTAGTCCCCCACCGCTGCGGCCAGCAGCGACTCGAGCAGCGACCCGGTGCCCGAAGCCAGCACCACCAGCCGGGCGGGGACGCTGGGAGCCACGTGGATCGGTTGCACGGTGACTGAGCCTAATGGTGATCGGGCCTCCGGCGACGATGCGGCCCCGACGATCAGGCGGACCGCTGCGCCCGGTCCCGGGCGACCCGAAGTGCGGCCGCCACGCCGTCCGTCCAAATCTCGACCATGTCCCAGGTCACCTCGGGGTGACCGATCGGCTGGGCCATCTTGCCGAGTTTGGCGACCCGCCCGTACGCCAGGTCCTGAAAGTCCGGGTCGTCCAACTCCGGGAACTCGTCGTACTCGCTGCAGAACCCCGCGCTCTCCAGCTCGTCGTACAGGGACTCCGCCAGGTCGTCGGTCAAGCCGATGGTGCCCGACTGCGGCGACGGCTCGATCATCTGCATGCCGGCCTCGACGCCGTCCACCCAGATCAGGACCGCCACGTCGAGCACCCGCTCATGGCCCGGCGGCAGGATCAGCCCGGTCAGCTTTTCGGCCCGGACGCCGGCCAGCATGTGCAGGTTCCGCCGCCTCGGCACGCCAGGCGGGAGGTTCTGGCCGGCGGACTCGGTACTCACGACGTCGGTCATGTCGTCCCCTTGGAGTTCGGACGGGCGGCACTTCCCATCCGATCAGCCGCAGGCGACATATATAAGGGACTGAAGTCCTCGATTTAGCGGTCGTACCCGTCGTCGTCGGTGAACATCAGGTCTTCGGGGTCTTCCAGCGGGCCCGGCGGCTGCGTCGGCGCGTGCGACCGAAACGTTCGCGGCGGCTCGGGTTCTGGCGTCCAATTCAACTCGCCGCCGTCGGTGACCTCGTCTGATTGGAAGCCCGGTTCGAAGTCGGCGTCGAACAGCTCGTCCGGTTCGAAGAGCTCCGCGGCTGACGCGAGATCCTCGGGGTCGACGTCCACGATCGGCGCCGGGATCGGTTCGGCGACCCCTTCGGGCTCCGCGGGCCGCGCGGGGCCGGGCGGCAGCACCCGCTGCGTCCCGGCCATCGCATCAGCCCGGACCCCGCCGATCATCACCACCGTCAGCGCTCCGATCGCGGCGAACCAACCGAACACCGCGGGGCCGAAGGTCAGCTGATCCACCCCGACGTCACCGAAGTTGCCCAGCCGTCCCCCACCGGCGGCCCCGAGCACGGCCATCGACACCGCCGCGATGAAGGCCGCCGCCGCCACTTTGGCCAGCGCCGGAAGCAGCGGTAGCGGCCGGCGGGCGCATTGTTGCCCGACGGCCACTCCGGAAGCCGCCCCGATGATCAGCAGCGCCACCCAGGCCGGGCCCAACGGCGGCGTGGGTGCCGCAGCCAGAATCGGCAGCGCCGGGATGTCGCCGCCGAGCACGGTGAACGCGCTGAACAGCGCGGGGCCGATGTGTGCGCTCGAGCCGACCGCCATCGCCGTCGCGCCGACCAGGACATTCGGCACATACAGCACCGCCAACAGCGTCAGGCTTAGCTGGCCGAACAGCGAATCGGTGATCGCGTAGAGCTCGTGCATGGTGCCCCAGTGCCAGACCAGCGAGACCACCGTCACCGCCCCGGACAGGCCGAACAGCGCCAGCATGCCGGTGATCGCGGCCCGCACCGAGTCCGCCAGCCAGCCCGGCAGCCGCGTCTCGGCCAGCGCACGCCGGCCAACCCTGGTCCCCACTCCCAGTGCCGCGCCGATCGCGTGCACAGCGAACACGTGCGCGAAGGCACCCAGGGCATGCGGGGTCTGCAGCTCGGTGATGACCGATGCCGCGTCGTGGATGACCGCCAGCGAGACCGCCGCGATCAACAGCGGGCCGCCCAGAGCCGAGGCCACGATCCAGCGGATGACGAACCACGAGGCACCACGGGCGGTGGCCTGCGCGGTGGTTCGTGCCGTGCCGGCCACCATCAGCAGCACCGGCAGCAGCGGTAACACCCCCAGGTCACGGCCGCCGATTGCAATCGGCACCTGGTGCACGCCCAGCCACATGCTGGCGATGGCACCCGACGCCCCGGTCATGTCGCTGTTGGCGATCAGCAACTGCAGCAGCGTCACCGCTGCGATGACCGTCAACGCCACGACGGACGGGCCGAACGCGACCCGTACCAGGTCGCGGGTCGGGTTCGAGCCTGGTTTGCCGCCGGTCACCGATGTCACGCTGCGAGCACGTTCAACTCGGCGCGCGGGCGCGGGTTAGGGCTGCGCCGGCCCCGACGAGGCGGAGCCGCCCTGCGACTGCTGGCCGCCCGTCGAGCTCTGGTCCGAACCGGATGCGCTGTGGCCACCGGTCGATGAACTCCCCGAACCACCGGACGACGGCGGGTTGTAGGAGGGGAATCCGGTCGGCGGAGTCGGCGGCCCCTGCGGTGCCGACTGCTGGGCGCCTGAGGAGTAGGCACCCGACGACGGTGCCTGCTGGGCGCCGAAGCCGCCGCTGGACGGCGCGGACGGGTAGCTGCCGTACGACGACGGGTAACCAGGCTGCTGCGGAGCCTGCTGACCCTGGTGTCCGTAGCCCTGCTGGCCGTAGTAGTTACCGCCCGGCGGCAGCCCGTACTGGGCGTAGGGGTCGTACTTCGGACGCGGCGTCGGCGCAGTCACCACGCCGGCCTCCAGCAGCAACGATCCGACCGCGGCGACGGCCTGCAGGACGCTGAAGGTCAGGATCAGCCACAGCCCCCAACCGATGGTGTAGTCGCCGCTGGCATCGGCGACGGTCGAAATGGCCAGCAGGGCACCCAACGCCGAGACCACGGCGACCACCGCCGTGTAGACCTTCGCCTTGGGCAGCAGGCTGACCGCGGCCAGCAGTGCGGCCAGCACCGCCAGCGGAACGGTGTGGCCGGCGTCGCCGAGGACCAGCGGGTAGTCGACGTCGGTGATCGTCACGATCGGCCCGAAGTTGGCCAGGTAGACACCCAGCCCCAGCGCAACCACCGCGATCCGGAGATACTGCGGCAGTTTGCTCTCGGCATCGCCGCCCGCTTTGGCGAACGACGGGGTCGGTGGTCCGTATGAGCCTGACGGTTGAGAAGGCTGGAAGCCGGGAGTCCCGGGCGAGTAGGTCATGACCTCTCCTGTGCTTGTGGGCAGGGCGCTTCTGGGCGGTGCGGCGCTCTTCGACCATCCACGCTAGCGCACATGCGGGGCTACTCGGTGGGACAACACCGCGCGATCCGGACCCCCCCGTTGCCCGTCGAACAGGAACACGTTCTAATCACGGATATGGATTACGGGCTCGTGCTGTTCACCAGTGACCGCGGAATCAACCCGGCTGCCGCCGCCAAACTCGCCGATGATCACGGCTTCACCACGTTCTATGTGCCGGAGCACACGCACATTCCGGTGAAGCGGCAAGCCGCCCACCCGACCACCGGGGACGAGTCTCTGCCCGATGACCGTTATATGCGCACCCTGGACCCGTGGGTCAGTCTGGGGGCCGCCTGCGCGGTGACCTCGCGAGTGCGCCTGTCGACTGCGGTGGCGCTGCCGGTCGAGCATGATCCGATCACGCTGGCGAAATCAATCGCCACACTGGACCATCTGTCCGGCGGCCGGGTGAGCCTGGGTGTCGGATTCGGTTGGAACACTGATGAACTGGCCGATCACGGCGTGCCGGCCGGACGGCGGCGCACCATGCTGCGGGAGTACCTGGAGGCGATGCGGGCGCTGTGGACGCAGGAGGAAGCGTCCTACGAGGGCGAGTTCGTGAACTTCGGCCCGAGCTGGGCTTGGCCCAAGCCGGTGCAGTCGCACGTTCCGGTGCTGGTCGGTGCGGCCGGCACCGAGAAGAACTTCAAGTGGATCGCCCGCAGCGCCGACGGCTGGATCACCACACCGCGTGACTTCGACATCGACGCGCCGGTCAAGCTGCTGCAGGACACCTGGGCGGCCGCGGGCCGCGACGGAGCACCCCAGATCGTGGCGTTGGACTTCAAGCCGGTTCCCGAGAAGCTGGCGCACTGGGCCGAGTTGGGTGTGACCGAAACCCTGTTCGGGTTGCCGGACCGCTCCGAGTCCGAGGTGGCGGCGTATGTGGAACGGCTGGCCGGCAAGCTGGGGCTCAGCACCTAGCGTTCAGCACCTAGCGCGGGAGCCCCACTCCGCGCGAAGGTGCGTGTTTGTCCGGCGACACGCCAGTTGTGCTGGCATTCTGTGCACCCTCGCGGCGGGACGGTGGTGGGGAATCAGCGCAACGAGCAGCGGTTGCCGTAGTCGAACGCGTGCACCGTCACCGCGGCGCCCAGCGGGTCGCCGTCGGACAACAAGGCCACCAGGTCGTCGTCTTCGGTGGTCGCCAGGAACCGGGTGCCGTCGGCATCCAATCGGCCGATGACGATTCCGGTCCGGGTCTCCCAGTCGTAACGGACGCTGTAGGTCTCGATGGTGGCCGGGCCCTCGGCGCTCTCGGTGACTGCCACGGCCGGTGCGGTATCGGCCCGGGCCTGCAGTTCGGCGCTGCGATCCGGCTTCCACGGCACCGCAGTGGTCGAGTACACTCCGGCCGCGTACTTGCTCATCATGCCGCCGTTGGCCCCGACGAACGTGAATTGCCCTGGGACACTTCGGGCTGAGGCGACAGCCTCGGCGATCGCATGCATCGAATAGTTGTTGCCGGCGCCGCCGAAGAAGGGCAGCCCGCCGGTCAGGGTCAGGCCGCGCGGGTCGTCGGCGGACAAGCCGAAGGCATCGCAGATGGCGAACACCGGCACCGGGAAGCAGCTGTAGAGGTCCATGGCCGCGACGTCGCCGAAGCCGATCCCGGCCATCTCGAGCGCCTCGGTGGTAGCCGTGATGGCGGCCGGGTAGGCACTCAGGTCAGGCCGCTCCAGCAGTCGCTGGGCACGCATGTCGGCGTGACCGTGCAGGTACACCCAGCGGTCCTCGGGCACACCCAGGCGGCGGGCGGCCTCCACCGACATCACCAGCACCGCGGCACCCTGATTGACCTGGTCGCGCGCCACCAGCAGCCGCGGGTAGGGGTCACAGATCATTCGGTTGTCGGTGCTGATGGTGGTCAGCTCATCGACCGAACGCTCCACCGGGGAAGCCGAGAACGGGTTCTTCGCGGCGATCTTGGTCATCGGGGCGAACAGCTCCCCCATGGCCTGCAGGTAGTCGGCCGTGCTCAGGCCCAGCCGGGCACGGCGGGCGTTTTCCAGCAGGCCGTACTGCACCGGCGCACCGGTCAAGCCGTGGATCACGGTGTAGCGCTCGACGAACTCGTCCAGACCGAAGCCGCGGTCTTCGAGCTGCCCGTCGATGGTCTCGGTGAAGTCCGGCTTATTGTCGGCCTTGGCGAAGTGGCGCAGCGTCGAAGTCGCGTCGGATCCGCACAGCAGCACCACGTCGGCGGTGCCCGCCACGATCTCGCCGGCGAACTCGGTGAGCAGCTTCTGCGGCCCCTGACCGCCTACTTTGTCCAACACCGCCCGCGCCGGCTCCGCGCCGAGCAGCCGCGCAACAGACCGGGGAAAGTTGTTCGACTTGCCCAGCGGCGCAGGGGCTTTCGGAATAGAGATCTCGAACTGGCGGGTGGCCACCACCGCATCGATGGCCGACGCGACCTGGTCTGTGTTCGCCCCGCAGTCAGCCAAGGCCGCTTGGGCGGCGGCCGCGGCCAGCTCCACCGGCGACATCGCGCGGTAGTCGGCGTCGTCGATACGCTCGGCGGCCTGCCCGACGCCGACGACGACGGGAGTGCGCGGATCGATGCTCATGTGCTCACCCTTCTACGACGAGCAGACGCGAAAGCCCCCAAAAAGCCATGAACTTGGGCGCTTTCACGTCTGCTCGCGCGAGAAACAGCTACAGGCTCTCGAGGATCTGTCGAGCCAGGGCCGCGGTGGCCGACGGGGTCTTGCCCACCTTCACCCCGGCGGCCTCCAGCGCCTCCTGCTTGGCGGCCGCGGTACCCGACGAGCCGGACACGATGGCGCCGGCGTGGCCCATGGTCTTGCCCTCCGGCGCGGTGAACCCGGCCACGTAGCCGACCACCGGCTTGGTGACGTTGGCCTTGATGTAGGCCGCGGCCCGCTCCTCGGCGTCGCCGCCGATCTCGCCGATCATCACGATGACCTTGGTGTCCGGGTCCTTCTCGAACGCCTCGATGGCGTCGATGTGGGTGGTGCCGATCACCGGGTCGCCGCCGATGCCGATCGCGGTGGAGAAACCGAAGTCCCGCAGCTCGTACATCATCTGGTAGGTCAGGGTTCCGGACTTCGACACCAGACCGATCGGGCCGGAGCCGGAGATGTTGGCCGGCGTGATGCCGACCAGGCACTCGCCCGGGGTGATGATGCCGGGACAGTTCGGCCCGATGATCCGGGTCTTCTCACCCTTGTCCACGTTGTAGGCCCACGCGTAGGCGCTGTCCTGCACCGGGATGCCCTCGGTGATCACGACCAGCAGCGGGATCTCGGCGTCGATGGCCTCGATCATCGCGTCCTTGGCGAACTTCGGCGGCACGAAGGCGATCGACACGTCGGCGCCGGTCTCCTTCATGGCCTCGGCGACGCTGCCGAACACCGGCAACTCGACGTCGTTGCCGTCCTTGTCCTTGTGCGAGACGGTGGTGCCGGCCTTGCGGGCGTTGACCCCGCCGACGATCTGGCTGCCGGCGGCCAGCATCCGCGCGGTGTGCTTGGTCGCCTCGGCACCGGTGATGCCCTGGACGATGACCTTGCTGTCCTTGTTGACGAAGATCGACATGACTTAAGCGTCCTTTCCGGCTGCGAAAGCCAGCTCGGCGGCCTTGTCGGCGGCCTCGTCCATGGTGGCGACGACGGTCACCAGCGGGTGGTTGGCCTCGGCCAGGATCGCCCGGCCCTCCTCGACGTTGTTGCCGTCCAGGCGCACCACCAGCGGCTTGGTCGCGGCGTCACCGAGGATCTTCAGCGCCGCCACGATGCCGTTGGCCACCGCGTCGCAGGCGGTGATCCCGCCGAACACGTTGACGAACACGCTCTTGACCTGCTTGTCACCCAGGATGACGTCCAGGCCGGCGGCCATCACCTCGGCGGAGGCGCCGCCCCCGATGTCGAGGAAGTTGGCCGGCTTCACGCCGCCGTGCTTCTCACCGGCGTACGCGGTGACGTCCAGCGTCGACATGACCAGGCCGGCGCCGTTACCGATGATGCCGACCTCGCCGTCGAGCTTGACGTAGTTCAGGTCGTGCTCTTTGGCCTTGATCTCCAGCGGGTCGGTGGCGTCCAGGTCGGCGAACTCGGCGTGGCCGGGCTGACGGAACTCGGCGTTGCCGTCCAGGGTGACCTTGCCGTCCAGCGCCAGGATCTGGTCGTCGGGGGTGCGAACCAGCGGGTTGACCTCGACCAGGGTGGCGTCTTCGGCGACGAAGACCTCCCACAGCTTCTGGATGGTCACGGCGGCGGCGTCGAGCACCTCGGCGGGCAGGTGGCCCTGCTCAGCGATCGAGCGGGCGAACGCCAGATCGACACCCTTGACCGCGTCGACCGGCACCTTGGCCAGCCGCTCGGGCTTGGTGGCGGCGACCTCTTCGATCTCCATGCCGCCCTCGACCGAGCACATGGCCAGGAAGGTGCGGTTGGAGCGGTCGAGCAGGAAGGAGATGTAGTACTCCTCGGCGATGTCGCTTGCCTCGGCTACCAGCAGCTTCTTGACAACGTGGCCCTTGATGTCCAGACCGAGGATGTTCTGCGCGTGGGTGAACGCGTCGTCCGGGGTGGCGGCGTACTTTACGCCACCGGCCTTGCCGCGGCCGCCAACCTTGACCTGGGCCTTCACCATGACCGGCCGGCCGATCTCGGTGGCGATGGCCTTGGCGTCCTCAGCGGAGGTGGTTACCCGGCCCGGCGTGGTGGGCACGTTGTGCTTGGCGAACAGCTCCTTCGCCTGATACTCGAAAAGATCCATGGGCTCACTGTCTTATTGCGGGTCGCCGGCAAGCCGGCGCTGTCGGATTGTGAGAGATTTAGCTCCCGAGGCACTGTATCGAGAGTGCGGCGGGGTTCCCTCCTCGCGTACCACTGCTGTGGCACATCTCACCGCCAGAAAAACGTGATTCGCTTCACATTAACGACGGGATTTGGCCGATAGCTTGCCAGGCCCCAGGGGGAGTGGTTACCGTCACCAGGTCCAGGTCTTTATAACGTTCTGATCACGACCAGAGGAACTTCTAGGCTGATGCAGCACGGTGCACCGATGCGTCCGGTTTCCGGCGGGGCTCTCCCTCGACGTCGAAACGGCGCCACGGCTGCTGCGATCCGGTCTCCGGAACCCAGCCCCGCCGAGGTCACCGACATCATTCCGTTCAACGCGTTCGGCTGGCCCGACGACGCATTCAGCGACGACACGTTCGACGAAGCGTCCGACGTGCTGCTGGCCCCTGAGCTCGACGACATGACCGACACCGACAACATGCCGGTCCTGCGGCTGGCATTCCCCCGCGGCGGCTACCCGGAGCGCTCCTACCACCCGCACGAGGCGGCTCAGCTGCCCCCGCGCGGCGGCAGACACCGTAGTCAGCCCGCCAGTGCCGTCAAGAGTCGCGTGATGATCGCGGCGATGGCCGCCGGCGCGGCCGCTGCCGCCGCACACGCCGCCACCCACCCGTCCGGCGACACCGTCGCCCGGCCGGCCGTGCTGGCGGCCAGCAAGACCACGCTGAACGACGGCACCACCACGACTTCCAGCCACGGCTTGCAGATGATCACGGTCAAAGCTGCGGCCAACGTCGTCGTGCACAACGAGGAGTTGGCCAAGGGCGTGGCGTTCGCGCAGGAGCGCGCCGAGCGTGAAGCCCGGCTGCAGCGCCCGTTGTTCGTCGCACCCACGCAGGGCGCGTTCACGTCGAACTTCGGCTACCGCTGGGGTGTGCTGCACGCCGGCATCGACATCGCCAACGCCATCGGCACCCCGATCCTGGCGGCTTCCGACGGCGTGGTGATCGAGTCGGGTCCCAGCGCCGGTTACGGCATGCTGGTCAAGCTGCGCCACTCCGACGGCACCGTGACCCTCTACGGCCACATCAACCGGTCGCTGGTCAGCGTCGGTGAGCGCGTGATGGCGGGCGACCAGATCGCCGAGATGGGCAATCGCGGCTACTCGACCGGTCCGCACCTGCACTTCGAGGTGCTGCAGAACGGCACCAACCGGATCGACCCGGCTTCCTGGCTCGCCAAGCGCGGGATCAATTTCGCCTGATACGACGGCGTCGACCTGCCACGCACGGCTTCGCCGCGCTTGCAGTCGCCGCTAGCCTGGAATGGTGAGCGACCGCCACCATCCACCGACCGGCGTCAGTTCTCCCAGCCGCATCATCCGCCGGGCGCCCACCGGCGCCATCCCGATCGTCACCAACTCTGGGCGGATGCCGCCGGCCATCCAACCCACCCCAGCACCATTGCCGGTGCGATACCCGTCGGCCGGCGTCGCGATCGGCGTCTGCGTGCTCGCCCTCGTCGGCTGCTGGGCCACCTCGGTGGTGTCCACCGACCTGATCGCCAGCTGGTGGCACACCGACCGGCTGTTCTGCGTCGCGGTCGGCTTCTTGAGCCTGGTGTTTGCCGGGACGACGGTGTCCGGGGTGATCATGCTGCTGCTGCGGCGCCCGCTCGGCCGCTACCTGATCGCGGTCGGAGCCGTGGTCGCCCTGCTGACTTTCGGCAGCCTGTTCCTCGCGGGTGCCCGGGTGCCGGGGATCGTGCACGTCATCCCGGTCATCGAGGTCGCCACCGTCGCGGCGGCACTACACCCGGCCACCAGGCGCTGGGCGGAGAGCGGCTAAGGCTAGAGCTTGGTCACCGGCGCGTGGTTGTGCATCAGCTTGACCCGCCCGGAACTGCCGAAGTCGATCAGCGACATCGCCGACTCCCCCACCCCGGAGACTTCCTCCACCCGGCCCAGACCGTACTTGTCATGCGTCACCCGATCCCCCGGCGCCAGCACCAGCAGCGGCCGGTTGCTCGATCGGCTCGGTGCCGGCCGCGGTGCACCGAACCGGCCGGCGCCGCTGACCGGGGCGCTCGGTGATGCGGTGGCGTCCGTGCGCCGCCAGTCGATGAGCTGCTGGGGGATCTCCCGCAGGAATCGCGACTCCGGGTTCAACATGGGCTGGCCCCAGGACGAACGCACCTTGGCCCGGCTCAGGTACAGCCGTTGCCGCGCCCGGGTCAGGCCGACGTAGGCCAGCCGGCGTTCCTCGGACAGCTCGCGGGCATCCCCCAGCGAGCGCATGTGCGGGAACATGCCGTCCTCCCAGCCGACGACGAACACCACCGGGAACTCCAGCCCCTTGGCGGTGTGCAAGGTCATCAGGGTGACCATGCCGGCCCCGTGCTCGGGGATCTCGTCGGTGTCGGCGATCAGCGAGACCCGCTCCAAAAACGCCGCCAGCACCCCTACGTCGGGCACATCCTCCTCCTCGAGGGTGCCGTCCTGGTCGGCGAGCGCGTTGGCCCGGTCAATGCTGAATTCGTGTGCGACGCTGACGAGTTCGTTGATGTTGTCCAGCCGGGCCAGTTCCTGCGGGTCGGTGGAGGCCTCCAACTCGGCGCGGTAGCCGGTCCGGTCCAGCACCAGCTCCACCAGGCCGCCGAGGTCGTCGTCGCAGGTGTTCAGGTGCGCCCGCAGCTCCTCGAGCATCGCCACGAAAGCGGCGATCGCGTTCTGCGAACGGCTGTTGAGCATCGGTACACCGCCCTCGGCGGCGGCAGCCAGCGCGGCGGCGAACCCGGTGCCGGTGTTCTCCGCGTGCACCGACACGCACGCCTCCGCACGGTCGCCGATACCGCGGCGTGGGGTGTTGAGGATGCGCCGCAGGCTCACCGCGTCGCCGGGATTGTCGAGCACTCGCAGGTAGGCGATGATGTCGCGGATCTCTTTGCGTTCGTAGAAGCGCACGCCGCCAACGACTTTGTACGGGATGCCGCTCCGGATGAACACCTCTTCCAGCGACCGCGACGCGTTGTTGGTGCGGTAGAACACCGCGATGTCGCTGTAGTTGACGGTGCCCGCATCGGTCAGGGCGTCGATCTCCTGGGCGACGAAGCGTGCCTCGTCGTGTTCGTTGTCGGCGACGTAGCCGACGATCAGCTCGCCGTCGCCGGCGTCGGTCCACAGTCGCTTCTCCCGGCGCCCTGAGTTGTAGGCGATCACCGCGTTGGCTGCCGAGAGGATGTTCTGCGTGGAGCGGTAGTTCTGTTCCAGCAGGATGGTGGTCGCGTCGGGGTAGTCGCGTTCGAAATCCTCGATGTTGCGGATGGTGGCGCCGCGGAAGGCATAGATCGACTGGTCGGCGTCACCGACCACGCACAGTTCCGCCGGCGGGATGTCCGTGTCGGACTGCCCGCCTTCGACGGAACCGCCGTGCCCCGCAAGCTCGCGCACCAGCATGTACTGGGCGTGGTTGGTGTCCTGATACTCGTCGACCAGGATGTGCCGGAACCGGCGCCGGTAGTGCTGGGCGATCTCCGGGAACGCCTGCAGTATCGCGACCGTCTCGCCGATCAGGTCGTCGAAGTCCAGCGCGTTGGCCGACCGCAGCCGGCGCTGATACTCGGCGTAGACCGTGGCCACCACCCGGCTCAGGTCGTCGGAGTCCTCGGTGAGGTCGGCCAGTGCGCGGTCCGGGTCGATCAGTTCGTTCTTCAGGTTGGAGATGGCGCTGGCCAGCAGCCGCGGCGAGTGCCGTTTCACGTCCAGTCCCATGTCACGGCCGATCATCAACAGCAACCGCCGCGAATCGTCGGCGTCATAGATCGAGAAGTTCGAGTTCAGCCCGGGGACCACCGAGGCTTGGTTGCGCAGGATCCGCACACAGGTGGAGTGAAACGTCGACACCCACATCACCCGGGCCCGGGGTCCGACGAGGCTCGACACCCGCTCACGCATCTCGGCGGCGGCCTTGTTGGTGAAGGTGATCGCCAGGATCTGGCCCACCCCGACGTCGCGGGCGGCCAGCAGATAGGCGATGCGCCGGGTGAGCACCGCGGTCTTGCCCGAGCCGGCCCCGGCCACGATCAGCAGCGGCGAACCCTCGTGCAGCACGGCGCGGCGCTGCTGCGGGTTGAGCCCGTCGAGGAGGTGGTCGGTCTGCGGAGTGGCGTGCAAGCTCATAGCGTTCCCAACGTACCGCCGCCCGGCGACAGTCTTTGCGCTGGCACGGCCCTTAGTGGCAGACTCGGTTCGTGCTCGACATGCAGCGTCGATTTTTTTACGGGTACCGGTCAGCGGTGCCCGTGGTTTAGCTGCAACGCCAAGCCCCGCGGTCCGCTTCGCCGACCCGGGGCTCGTCTGTTGTGTGAGGCCGGATCGCCGATGGGACCAGAAACCACCAACAGCGAGAACCTGGAGTTTTGATCATGTCTGCCCAACCTCAACAGCTGCCCGACATCGACGAGCTGCGCCACGAGATCGACCGTCTGGATGCCGAGATCCTGGCCGCGGTGAAGCGCCGCGCCGAGGTGTCACAGGAGATCGGCAAGGCCCGGATGGCCTCCGGCGGCACCCGATTGGTGCACAGCCGCGAGATGACGGTCATCGAGCGTTACAGCGAGCTCGGCCAGGAGGGCAAGGACTTGGCCATGTTGCTGCTGCGGATGGGCCGCGGCCGGCTCGGCCACTAAGCCGGCCGCCGGGCCCCGCCGCTAGTGTCGGGGTATGAGCTCCGTTACCCAGATCCCGGACATCTCCACCACCCCGGCCTGGGAAGCGTTGCGCAAGCATCACCAGCAGATCGGCGACACCCACCTGCGTCAGTTCTTCGACGACGATCCCGAACGCGGCGCGCGGTTCACCGTCACCGTCGGTGATCTCTATATCGATTACAGCAAGCACCGCATCACCGCCGAGACCGTGCGGCTGCTGGTCGATCTGGCCCGGACGGCGGGCCTGGAGGACCGGCGCGACGCTATGTTCGCCGGGGTCCACATCAACACCTCCGAGGATCGGGCGGTGCTGCACACCGCGTTGCGGCTGCCGCGCAACGCCGATCTGCACGTCGACGGCCAGGATGTCGTCGCCGACGTCCACGCGGTGCTGGACGCGATGGGCGATTTCACCGATCGGCTGCGCAGTGGCGAATGGGTCGGTGCCACCGGGAAACGCATCAGATGCGTCGTCAACATCGGTATCGGCGGCTCGGACCTGGGCCCGGTGATGGTGGACCGGGCATTGCGCCATTACGCCGACGCCGGCATCTCGGCGCGGTTCGTCTCCAACGTCGACCCGGCCGACCTGACCGCGAAACTGGCCGGCTTGGATCCGGCCACCACGCTTTTCGTCGTCGCCTCCAAGACGTTTTCGACACTGGAGACACTGACCAACGCCACCGCGGCCCGCCGCTGGCTGACCGACGCGCTGGGCGACGCGGCCGTGTCCAAGCATTTCGTGGCGGTCTCCACCAACGCTGCGCTGGTCGAGGAGTTCGGCATCGATACCGCGAACATGTTCGGCTTCTGGGACTGGGTCGGCGGACGGTACTCGGTGGACTCGGCGATCGGGCTGTCGGTGATGGCCGTCATCGGCCGGGAGCGCTTCGCGGAGTTCTTGTCCGGCTTCCATATCGTCGACGAACACTTCCGCACCGCGCCTTTGGAATCCAACGCGCCGGCGCTGCTGGGCCTGATCGGGCTGTGGTACTCGAACTTCTTCGGCGCCCAGTCCCGCGCGGTGCTGCCCTACTCCAACGACCTGGACCGCTTCGCCGCCTACCTGCAGCAGCTCACCATGGAATCCAACGGCAAGTCGACCCGCGTCGACGGCACTGCCGTCAGCACCGACACCGGTGAAATCTATTGGGGCGAGCCGGGAACCAACGGCCAGCACGCGTTCTACCAACTGCTGCACCAGGGCACCCGGCTGATACCGGCCGACTTCATCGGCTTCTCCCAACCGGTCGACGACTTGGCCACCGCGGACGGCACGGGCAGCATGCACGACCTGTTGATGAGCAACTTCTTCGCCCAGACCCAAGTGCTGGCGTTCGGCAAGAGCGCCGAAGAGATCGCCGCCGAAGGCACATCCCCAGATGTCGTGCCGCACAAGGTCATGCCCGGCAACCGCCCGACCACCTCCATTCTGGCTACCCAGCTCACCCCCTCGGTGCTGGGCCAGTTGATCGCGCTCTACGAACACCAGGTGTTCACCGAGGGCGTGGTGTGGGGGATCGACTCGTTCGACCAGTGGGGCGTGGAGCTGGGCAAGACGCAGGCCAAGGCGCTGCTGCCGGTGCTCACCGAGGACGCCGCCCCACCGCGCCAGACCGACAGCTCCACCGACGCGCTGGTGCGCCGGTATCGGGTGGAGCGGGGCCGGGCGAGCTAGACCCGGGCTGGGGCATTTCTCTCACCCTGACTTTTTCCGGCAGCCACCGCCGTCGGTTCGCCGAGCAGCGCAACCGGCCGGCAGCAGCACCGTGCCGCAGCGGCGTCACCGCGATCACACCGATGAGCGTCACGGCGGCACGCAGCGACCCGGGCCCGGCACTGCGGGAAGCACGTGCCGAGTCGAATCAGCGCTGTTCATAACAGGTTTCGCACCAGAATCCGGCACAGGCGACGACCACCCCGCAACAGTCGCGCAGCTGAGCCCAGGACCACCGCTTCCCGGGGCGCCAGGTTGACCCGCCGACCGGCTTAGGCGGCCGCAACGAAAAGTCGATGGCCGTCCGTTGAATTCCGGCCGGGAAACCTATCGCGGCACGACAAAGATTTCGGCGTCCAGGTTTCCTTAAGCTACGCGCCATGCAGATGCCAACCCGTGTTGGGCAGAGCGCCGCAACGGCGTTCGGCCGCCACCGCGGCGCCCGCCGCGGTGTCGCGGGCGTTCTGCACTGTTGTCGCTGACTCCCCCGCCACTTGCTAATTCTCGGTAGTCACTCTCGGTGACCGGTGCCGAACATCTCGGGCATTGGAAGGCCAGCATGCATTCTTCTTTCGGATCCACCCGATGACAGTCGCGACTCCACTGAAGCCGACTCAGCGAGTCCGACCCGGCACGGAGGTGCGGGACTCTGCGGCGGCCCTCTCAGCCATTCCGAGCCGATCCGTCATCACCCCGCTTCGGATCGGGGTGACCACGCTGTGGCTGTCGGTGATCGTGCTGCTGCCGTTGGTCGCCATCGCCTGGCAAGCCGGCGGCAGGGGTTGGGAAGGTTTCCGGCTGGCCGTCACCTCGCATGCCGCACTCGAGTCGTTCCGCGTCACCCTGACGATCTCGGTCCTGGTGACCGTGCTCGACGTGGTGTTCGGTCTGGCGACCGCCTGGGTGTTGGTGCGCGATGACTTCGTCGGAAAAGGCGTGATCGATGCGCTGATCGATCTACCGTTCGCGCTGCCGACCATCGTCACCAGCTTGGTGATGCTCGCCCTGTACGGCAACTCCAGTCCGATCGGCATTCATCTGCAGCACACTCCGCCCGGGGTGGCGATGGCACTGGCCTTTGTCACGTTGCCGCTGGTGGTCCGCGCCGTCCAGCCGGTGCTGCTGGAGATCGACCGGGAGGTCGAGGAGGCAGCCGCAGCCCTCGGAGCGACGCGCCTGACCACCTTCAAGACGGTTGTGCTGCCGTCGCTGCAACCGGCGTTGTTGACCGGTGCCGGGCTTGCGTTCTCGCGTTGCGTCGCCGAATTCGGCTCGGTCGTGACGATCGGTGGTGCCGTTCCGGGCAAGACCGAGGTGTCGTCTCAGTGGATCCGCGCACTGGTCGAGAACGATGACCACACCAGCGCGGCGGCGATTTCGATGGTGTTGTTGGCGATCTCGTTCGCTGTGCTGGTGGTCTTGCGGACCGTCGGCGGGCGTGCGGCCAAGCGCGAGGAGGAGGCCGAGTGACGTCGCGGTTGGAGAAGCGCCATCTCCTGCGCATCACCGTCTTGACCTATATCGGCGTCATGCTGATCGCTCCGGTGTCGGTGATTCTGTACCGAACGTTTCAGCCTGGGTTTGGCCACTTTTGGGCCTGGGTGAGCACTCCCGCGGCCGTCTCTGCGCTGAAACTGTCGTTGCTACTGGTGGCCATCGTGGTGCCGCTCAACGCATTGTTCGGTGTTTCGACGTCGATCCTGCTGGTGCGCAACAAATTCCGGGGGCGATCAACGCTTCAGGCGATCCTCGACCTGCCGTTTGCGGTCTCACCCATTATCGTCGGCGTCGCCCTGATCGCACTGTGGGGATCATCGGGGGCTCTGGGATTCGTCGAGAACAACCTGGGATTCAAGATCATCTTCGGGCTGCCCGGCATGGTGCTGGCCAGCATCTTCGTCACCCTGCCGTTCGTGGTGCGCGAGGTCCAGCCGGTGCTCGTGGAGATCGGAATCGAACAGGAGCAGGCTGCCGCGACGCTGGGTTCCAATGCGTGGCAGACACTTTGGCGGGTCACACTGCCGTCGATCCGGTGGGGACTGACCTACGGCATCGTCTTGACCACTGCGCGCACACTCGGGGAGTTCGGTGCGGTGATCATGGTGTCGTCGAACCTACCGGGCCAGTCGCAGACCCTGACGTTGTTGGTCAACGACCGCTACCACCGGGGGGCTGAGTACGGCGCCTACGCCGTGTCCACCCTGCTGATGGGCGTAGCCGTTGCGTTCTTGATCGCCAAGGCGGTCCTGCTGATCTACCGCAAGCGAGCCAAGGCCCTGGATTGGGTGACCCGCTGAGCCGAGCATGACTCCGCTCAGGCGAAGCGTTTGGTGTACCGCGGAGGCATGCGGCGCAGCAGCCATACCAGCGGGGCCCACGGCCAGGGCGGGACCACGGCCCGGCCGGTTTCGCGTTCGATGGCACGCACCATGGCCTTGACCCCGGATTCGTTGTCCACCATCAACAGGGTGGATGCCGACTTGGCGGTCATCTCCGATTCGATGTAGCCCGGCTCCAGCACCGTGACCTTGATCGGGCCCCGCGAGTACTCCGCGCGCAGCGACTCGCCCAGCGACGACACCCCGGCCTTGCTGGCGGCGTAAGCCGCCTTGACGCCCGGAACGCCCTTGTTGCCCAATACCGACGAGATCAGCACCAGGTGGCCGCTGCCGGCGGATTTGAACATCTCCAGCGCGCTCTCGATCTGCACCAGCGCGGCGACCAAGTTCGTTTCAACGGTCGCCTTGTTGGCCCACAGCTTGCCGGATCCGAGCGGAGCGCCCTTGCCGATGCCGGCATTGACGATCACCCGGTCAATTCCGCCCAGTTCGGCGGCGAACTGGTTGAACACCTTGGGAATTTCGTCGTGGTCATTCACGTCGAGGGCAGCCACCGCCACCTTGATCCCCGGAAACTTGTCTGTGAGTTCGGCTTTCAGTTCATCAAGCCGGTCCGTCCGGCGGGCGCACAGGGCCAGGTCACGTCCCTGTGCAGCGAAAACGCGGGCCATGCCGGCACCCAGTCCTGAACTGGCACCAGTGATGAGGATTTTCTGACGGGTCACCAGGGCAGCTTAACGGCGGTCGCAGGCTGTCGAAGACACGTCGAAGAATTACTTGAGCAGTCGCGACATCCGTCGGTCGGCCAGCACCTTGCCGCCGGTCTGGCAGGTCGGGCAGTACTGAAATGACTTATCGGCGAAAGATATTTCCCGAACAGTGTCAGCGCACACCGGGCACGGCAGACCGGTTCGGGCGTGTACGCGCAGACCGGAACGCTTCTCTCCCTTCAAGGTGGCGGCCTGTTGGCCGACCGAGCGGGTGACGGCGTCGGTCAGCACGGCGTGCATGGCTTCGTGCAGTGCGGTCAGCTGATCTGCCGACAATTTGCCGGCGGTGGCGAACGGCGACAATCGCGCGGTGTGCAGGATCTCGTCGCTGTAGGCGTTGCCGATTCCGGCGATCACCTTCTGATCGGTCAGGACGTTTTTGATCCGGCCGGTATTGCCGGCCAGCAGTCCGGCCAGCTCATCGGCATTGATCGCCAGCGCATCCGGCCCCAGTGTGGCGATGCCCGGCACCTTCGCCGGATCGTCGACCAACCAGACCGCCAGCCGTTTCTGGGTGCCGGCTTCGGTCAGGTCGAAGCCGGGAGCCTGCCCCGGGACGCCCAAGTGCACCCGCAGCGCGATCGGGCCCTTACCCGGTCGCAGTGGCGCGGCCGCCAGCTGATCCGACCAGCGCAGCCAGCCCGCCCTGGACAGATGCGCGATCAAAAACAGCTCACCGGCCTGCAACCCCAGATACTTGCCCCAGCGGTGCGCGCCGGTCACCTGCTGGCCGTGCAACGCCGTCGGCGGCGGGTCGAAAGTCTTGAGCACCGACAGCGCCGCCACGTCGATCCGGCCGATGGTGCAACCGACGGCGTGCCGACGCAGATGATCGGCGAGTGCTTCGACCTCGGGCAGCTCCGGCATGCACCCGAGTCTGCCTGTTTCCCGCACGACGTGCCCGACTCTTTCGCCGGACGCGGCCCCTATCCCGTCGCCGCGGCGGGGCTCACCACCACCGAGACCGTGGCGGCGCCGGCGTCGGAGGCGACAGCCAGTTGAGCGGCGTTGGTCGCCGAGACGACGTGCCCGCCGCTGATCACGACGTCATAGCCGTCGGGGTAGGCGAGCGCGGGCACCGAGATGGTGGTAATGGAGCCCTCGGCAAAGCTGCCCGACCCGTTCGCCATCGCGGTGGAATAGCTGAAGTGCAGGGAGCCGTCGACCATTGACCAGGCTGTTGGGGTGCCCGAAACCAGCTGCGGGTACGGCTCGGCCAACAGGGCCAACTTCGCGGCGTCTACGTTGTCGCCGGTCGGCGCCACCGCGGGGTCGTGGACCAGCCACCCGTGGCCGCCCCCGGTGGTGGTGATGTCGCCCCGGTCGCTGTACTCCCACTCGGTCCACCCGATGAAGTTCTTGTCGGCGGCTCCCATGGTCGCGCCGATGGTGTCCAAGCTGCCGCCGGATCCGAATTCGCTCATGAACGACGGGATGCCGTGGGCGTTCGCGTACACCATGGCGTTGTGCACGGGTATATCGGCCAGCGGCCCGACATAGCCGAGGTAGTTGTGGAACGAGAAGACGGTGTTGGGATCGGCGACCGTGCCCAAGCTGATGGGGAACGCCAAGCCGTTGATGACCGCGGGCTCGAAGAAGACCGGGGTGTGCGGGTCGACGGCCCGGATCGCGGCGTCCACCTGGTTGTAGAACGGGGTCAGTTGCTGGGTGCCGAAGTGCGGGCTGAACAGGCTCGCCAGGGTCTGTGAACCCGCGGCGGGTTCGTTCATGACCCCGTAGCCGGCGACTCCGGGGTTGCCCTTGAAGTAGTCGGCCACGTGCTCCCACATCAGCGCGTAATGGTTCTGCAACCCGACCTGGTCGGGTGCGTGCGAGTTGGACCAGAACGCATCCCAGGCGTGGTTGCTCGCGGGATTGAGCAATCCGTTGAGCAGGAAACCGAAGTCGAGGTTGGGCAGACCGCCGTCCTGTGCCGCCCAGTCGGGGGCGCCTTCGCCGGCGAACTTGGCGCCGTAGTCGTCCTGGTGCATGTCGAGGATGGCGGTGATGCCGTGGTTGTGCAGGATCTGCACGGTCTGGGCGATCGACGCGAGGTAGGCGTCGTCGAAGACACCGGGTTGCGGCTCCACGCCGGCCCAGATGACCCCCAGTCGCACCACATTGAACCCGTTGTCGGCGAGGAAGGCCGCGTCGTCGTCGCCGAATCCGATCGCCGAGGGTTCATAGGGCGCCAGCTTGTACACCTCGTTGAGGCCGTGCAGGATGACGACCCGCCCGTCAGCATCGGTTATCCAGCCGCCCGCGCTGGCCAAAGCCGCCGGGCCCACCGGGTCCCGGGTGGGATCGGCGCCGAAGTGGCCGGCCGCGCCGTGGATGCCCAGCGCGCTGCCGTTGCCGCCCGCACCGCCCAACGCCGGCAAGCCCGTGGAAGGCCCGCCAACTCCGCTAGCGCCACCGTCACCGCCGTGTCCGCCGCTGCCCAGCAGCCCGGTGCCGTCGCCGCCGTCACCGCCATGGGAGCCGTCAGCCCCGCTGCCGCCGGCACCGCCCGCACCGCCGATCCCGAACAGCAGCCCGGCCGCGTGGCCGCCGGCACCGCCGACACCCCCGGTCCCGCCCGACGCGTCACCACCGGCGCCGCCAGTCCCGCCGATACCCATGAACACGCCGCCCGCTCCACCGGCACCGCCGGCTGCTCCCGCGCCGCCGGCACCGCCGATACCCCCGTTGCCGAGCAGTCCCGCCGCTCCTCCCGTACCGCCGGCCGCCTGGGCATTGGTGCCGGCATAGCCGGCCCCGCCGTCACCGAACAGCCAGCCGCCCGCATAACCGTCGACGTGCTGGGCCGTGCCGTCGGCTCCGTCGGCGATCATGGGCCCGAGACCGACCGCCTCGCTGAGCTGGTTCAGCCCGTCCAGCAGCGGGGTGAGCGTCGCGCTGTGTATCCAGTTCTCGATGTCGGTGTGCAGTGGGGTGTAGATGTTCTGGTCGAACCACGCGGTCGCATCAAATGCGGATGCGTCGCCACTACCGGGCCAGCCCAGGTCCGCGAAGGCCGCTTCCCAATGGGCGGAGTCGAAGAAGGCGTCCCAGGACGCGGGCGTCGCCAACGCGTCCCAGTCGGCACTGTTGCTCGCCGCGTAGATCAACGGCGCCAGCGCCTGATCGAGCAGCTCGTCGACAACATCGGCGTGCACCGCCGGCGCCATCATGACCAAGTCCAGCAGTGCCGCAACAGCCGCGGTCACGCCAACGCGAGTCATCTCGGACGGCCCCCCACCCACTGAAAAGAAGATTAGATTCAGCTTAGGGGAACGTTACGCCGGTCGCATTCGATGTCAACGGGTTCCGCAGGCCGCCGTTCGTTGCGACCATGTTGATCGTGTTGGGAGGGTTGGCGGGGAGGGAATCCGAAGTCCGCGCGATATCGGATTTTCTTGCGTGCATTGCGGACGGCCCAGCGGGGTTGATGCTGGAGGGTGAGCCCGGCATCGGAAAGACGTCCTTACTGGTTGACGCCACCGACCAAGCTCTGGCACGAGGGTTTCAGGTGTTGGCGGCACGCGGTTCGCCTGCCGAAGTCAGCTATGCGTATTCCGCGGTGGCTGATCTGTTGAGCGATGTCGACGACGCGGCGTTGGCTCAGTTGCCCGACATACATCGCCTGGCCCTGGGTCGCGCGCAGCTGGGCGATGTCGCCGCCGGCCCGGTTACCGACGAACGCGTGGTCGCAACGGCCTTCTTGTCGGTGATCGAGCGCCTCAGCGCCCAGGAGCCCGTCTTGCTGGCAGTCGATGATGCGCAATGGCTGGATCGCTCCAGCACGGCGGTGATCAGCTATGCCGCCCGCCGACTCAGCGGACGAGCCGGAATGCTGGCCACGGTCCGCATCGGGGAACCGGACTCGCTCGATATGCAGTCGCGGCTGCAGTTCCGCCGGCCGGAGGCCCTCACCCGGCTGCGCATCCGACCGCTGCCCCTGGGCGGTCTGCACGCGCTGATCGCCGCGCGGTTGGGGCATACCCTGCCGCGCCCGACGATCACCCGGATCCATGACATCTCCGGCGGCAACCCGTTCTTCGCCCTCGAACTGGCGGCCCGCACGGTGACCGGCGAATCCGATGCCATCGTCGATCTGCCGGACACGTTGTCGGCGTTGGTGCGTGGCCGGATCGGGGACGCCGACGACGAGGAGTCCACGGTATTGCTGGCAGCGGCGTCCACGGCGGCGCCGACCGTCGAACTGATCGCCCAAGGCGCCGGCTTGACCGAGGCCCGCGTCGTCGAGTTGCTGGACTCGGCGGCAAGCCGCGCCATCGTCGGTCTTGACGGGAACCGGGTGCGGTTCACCCATCCGCTGTTCGCCACCGGCGTCTACACCGGCGCCACGCCCGCGCGCCGGCGGGCCATGCACCGCCGGCTCGCCGACGTCATCGATCAGCCCGAGATCAAAGCACGCCATCTGGCCCTGTCCGCGACCAGTGGCGACCAGCTCACCCTCTCGGCGCTCGACGCGGCCGCCGAATCCACATCCGCGCGCGGCGCACCGGCCGTCGCCGCCGAATTGATCGAGCTGGCAATCAAATTGGGCGGCGACACCCCGCAGCGACGCATCCGCGCCGGGGAGCTGCAGTTCCGCGCGGGATCGCTGGTTGCCGCACGCCGGCATCTGCAGACGAGCTTGCAGGACACGCCCCCGGGGGTGCTGCGGTCGATGGCGTTGATGTGGTTGGGCGCGGTGCGGGGGTACGACGACGACACAGTGGGTTCCGCCGAGACGATGGCCGCGGCGGCCGATGAGGCCGGCGACAACGCGGCGTTGCGGCTGCTGTGCCTGCTGCGGATGATTCTGCCGCTGGCCATGCTCGACCGTCTCGGCGATGCCGTCGCGCGTGCGCAGGAGGCCGTCGCCCTCGCCGACCAGCTCGGCGTGCCGAACCTGCGGAGCCAGGCGCTGTCGATCTTGGTTTTCGCCAAGTTCGCCCGCGGACTCGGTGAGGACCGCGAAGCCCTGCGGCTTGCGCTGGAGCTGGAGGATCCACACGGTGGCGCCACCACCTGGTTTCGGGCCAGTGGCGTGGCGGCGATGATGCCCGCCTACCGCGGTGACCTCGACCTCGCGCTGACTCGGATGCGGGCGTTACAGCAGCAGCTGCGCGTTGGCGGCACCGAGGTGGACATCCTCTGGGCGGCCGTTCGGATATCGATGATCGCGCTGTGGGCGGGCCGCTATCCGGAGGCCGATGCTGCGGCACGGGACGCGGTGGAGCGCGCCGAGCAGATGGACGCGCGGCTGGCGTTGGTCACCGCCTGGACGGTCCAGGCCGCGGTTGCGGCATACACCGGCCGCGAAGTCGAAGCGCGCGACGCGGTGGCGGCCGCGATCGCTACCTCCGGTCGGATCGGCGCCCCGCTGTTGGCCAAAGAGCCCAGCCTGATCCTGGGCTTCCTCGAGGTCTCACTCGAGAACTATCCGGCGGCGCTGGCGGTGCTGCAGCCCCTGCTCGACGGATTCCGCACCGCCCCCAGCTGCGGCATTCAGGGTGGCGGATATCTCCCCGACGCCATCGAAGCGCTGGCCGCTCTGGGCCACCTCGACGACGCCGAGCACCTGATCGAGACGCTCGAGGAGCACGGCACTGCCCATGATTGGCCTTGGACGCTCGCCGTGGCTGCACGCGGACGCGCCCAGGTGTTAGCGGCCCGCGGCGAGTTGCCGGCCGCGCTCGAGGCCCTCGATCGGGCGATGACGCATCATGCGCGGCTGCCGATGCCCTTCGAGCGGGCCCGCACCCAGCTGCTGCTGGGCACGGTGCAGCGCCGACGACGCCGCCACCCAGGCGCCACGGCGAGTCTGCGTGAGGCGCTGCAGACTTTTGAACAGCTCGGCGCCCCGTTGTGGGCGGCGCGAGCAAAAGCCGAATTGCGCCGCATCGATCAGGCCCAGGGCGACAGCACAACCTTGACGGCCTCCGAGCAGCGGGTGGCGGCGCTCGCGGCGGACGGCATGTCCAACAAGCAGATCGCCGCGCAGCTGTTCATCTCGGCCAAGACCGTCGAAATGAATCTGAGCCGGATCTACCGCAAACTGGGCATCCGCTCGCGTGCCGGGTTGTCCGCGGCCCTGGCGTCAGTCCGCGACGCGGACTGACTTACCTGGCGATGCGACCGGCGTCGCGCAGCACCAGCGACAACACCCAGCCCACCAGCGAGAGCACGATCGCGGCCCAGATGGCGTCCCACCAGAAATCGGCGATGTAGAGACCCCAGTGCTTGGCGGTCTTGTCGGTGATCCACGCGGTGATCCACAGCATCAGTGCATTGACCACGATGTGGAACAGGCCGAGGGTGACGATGTACAGCGGTATCGACAGCAGCTGCACCACCGGTTTGATGAAGGCGTTCACCAGCCCGAAGATCAAGGCGATGACGAAGATGATGCCCACCCGTTGCAGCGTGGTGTCGCCGCCGACGATCTCGACCCCAGGAACGATCTGGGTGACGATCCACAAGGCGAGTCCGGTCAGTGCGGCGCGAAGCAGGAATGGTCCCATGGGCGCAAAACTACTCGGTGCGGCGTCAGTGCGGGGTAAGTCCGTAGACGTAGTAGCACGGCTCAGCGCGTTGCCCCGGTCCCGTCGCCAGACCGGGCGACCACATGGTCGGCACGCCGTTGACCACCCAGCAGTTCTTGTCGGACAGGTCGATGGCCTTCTTAGCCTGATCGTTACCCTGGTTCGCCTCTTGCAATGCCTTGTTCGCGCGGTCCGCGCCCTGCTTCGTCTCGTCGATGACGCGCTGGGCTATGCCCGCACCCTGGTCCTGCTCCTGGTCCTGCTCCAGCTGGCATTGCAAGTCTTTCTCGTCACAGGCGGGCGGGTCGTCGGCGCCGGCGATCGGCGCCCAGCCCAGCAGGGCGGCGCCCGCGATGGCCACCACGGAAGCCTTGCGGCGGCGATTCAGCATGACCAGTCCCCTTTGATCGAGTCTCATCGCCGACGCTAGCCCGCCGGCCGAACGCAGCGATACAGGGATTTCCCTGGCATCGGGGCGCAAAATGTCTGGTGTGTCGGGTGGGTTGGCAAGGCCACCCTGTTGGCACATCCCGCGCGGCTGTCCGCCGCGTTGGCGGCGACCGGGATTGCCGACCGTCCCTGATATGGCCGGCAGGGGTTAGGTGGCTAGCCGGTGGCGCCGATGCGGGCCCACACCCCGGTGGTGATCCGGTCGATATGCCATCCGGCCTGCCGGCACACCGTCACCACGGAATCCACGGACTCCGCGGAGAACACCCCGAACAGGGTTTCGTCGCTGGGCGCGGTCAACGCCACCAGCAGCTTCACCCGTGCGGCGGTCGCGGGGGCGGTCAGCCGGTCAATGGCTGCTTCGACGGCCGATTCCATCAGGTCGGGTTGATACCACTCGACCAGGAAGCACTGACGCGTGGACTCGCTGTCGCCCATGCGCCCGACGTTAACGACAGTGGCACCGAATGGAACCAGGGTTTTCCCTGGACTTCACCCTGGGCTGAGCGCGGCGGACAATCCGGCGCGGGAACGGATCCCCAGCTTGCGGTACACGCTGGACAGATTCATCTCCACCGTCTTGGCGGCAATGAACAACTCGGCGGCGATCTGCTTGTTCGACAATCCGACCGCCGCCAGCTCGGCGACGCGCCGCTCGGCGGCGGTCAGCCCGGCCCCCGCACCGACCGGGCCCGCCAGGCGCGCCACCTCCGCCCGCGTCCGATCCGCCCACAGCGGCGCGCCGATACGTTCGAAGGTGTCCAGCGCCTCCCGCAGCGTCGCCTCGGCGGCCTGCTTACGGCGGCGCCGACGCTGCAGCGCACCCAGCACCAGCTGGGAGCGGGCCAGCTCGAAGGGCATCGGCAGCCGGTCATGGTGTGCCAGGGCGTCCTCGGCGGCCTTCTCAGCGGCCTCCAATTCACCCCGGGCGGCCAGCAGGTGAGCCCGCCCCCGGGCGCCGACGGCCAACATCCACGGCCGGTCGTGGCGAACGCCGTTACATTCCAGGGCGGCGACCAGCGGTTCGGCCTGATCGAGGCGCCCCAACGCGGTCAACGCCTCGATCGCATCGGGAAGATAGCCCCCGATCGTGATCTCGGTGTCATGGTCCGGGTCGAACGCGGCCAACAGCGGCTCCAACACCGTGACCGCTGCTGCGAAATCACCCAATGACACCTCAAGAAATCCCAGGGTCGCCGTCGCCGAAGCCGCGTTCATCACATCTCCGACGGCACGGGCCATATCGATCGCCGAATGCGCGGCCGAGCGAGCATCGTTGACGCATCCGGTATGGGCGGCCACGGCAGCCTGACGGGCCCACGCGAACACCAGCACCATCTTGGCGCCCATCTGCTCGGCGCGCCGCACGGTCTCATCGGCGATAGCCCTCGCTTCGGTGTAACGGCCCAACCACAGCTCATTCATGGTGGCGTGATCGGCGACCCAGAGGATGTCGATCTCGGTCCCGGTCGCGAGGACCCGCTGCTGGACGGCACCGATCTGCTTCTGCGCCTCGTCCAGGTCCCCCGTCCAGGAGCGAATCACCGGTGCGGCGGCGCTGGCGTGGTAGCCCACTGCCGCACTGCTGGCCGGATCTTCCAGATCCCGCGCCAGCTCCAGAGCTGCCTCGTCCACTCCGAGGCCGTGCATGAAGCGGACAATCGCCTGCGTCGTCAACGCCTGGCTGTGCAGGGCGGGAATGCCAAGCTGCTCGGCTTGGGCCACGGTGATGCGGGCCTGGCCAACGGATTCCTTCAGATTTCGTGTCAACGCAACGATCGGCACCAGGAGCAATCTGGCGCGAAGCTGCAGCACCGGGTTATCGGCGGCTTGGTCGACGGCCTGGGTCAGCAAATCCGCTGCGGTCGACAAACTGCTGTCGTAGCCGGTGACGGCAGCCAGGGCGATCAACGCCATGCAGCGCAACCCGCTCGGCTCCGGCAAAGCATCCAACGTCGATTGCAGGTGGGCGCGTGCCGGTGCGACCGCACCGGAACGGAAGTGCTGTTCGGCGGCCCGCATCCGCCGAAGGGGAGTGTCGTCGCCGAGTTTGATGGCCAGCTCCAACAACTCGGCAGCCACCGCCGGTGCGCCGCGCGCCACGGTGGCCTCGACCCCGGCATCAAGGGCTGCCAGGGTGTCCGGATCACTGGTGGTCGCCGCCAACGCCAGATGCCGGGCCGTCAGCTCGGGTTCCTCAACGATGCCAGCCAGTCGCCGATGTATCACCCGGCGCGCAGCCGGTCCGGCCGAACTGTAGACACCGGAGGCGAACAACGGATGGCGGAACCGGACTCGGTCACCGTCGACCTCGGCCACCCCGCCGGCCTGTCCGGATTCGACCACCTCCACCACCCGCTCGGGCGTGATACCGACGGCCTTACCGACCCGCTGCACGGTCGGCGACGCGGCACACGCGGCGGCCAGCAGCACCGCGCCGACCTCCTCGTCGAGGTCAGCGATGTGGTCGTGCACCAGCGCGGCGAGCGTGTCGGGCAGACCACCCGCCGCCCGGGCCGGGTCCTCGGCGATGAACCGCGCCAGCTCGAGTGCGAAAAACGGGTTGCCACCAGATATTTCGTAAATCCGAGTGATCACCGGGCGCGGCAAGGCGTGACCCAGCCGTGCCGACACCAGAGCGTGCACGCCGCCCAGGGGCAGCGGAGCTACCGGTAGATGCGTGATCATGTCGGGGCGCGAAGCGCTCAGCCAGCTCATGTCGACGGAGTCCGCCACACCGGTCCGAACGGCGACAATCAGCCCGGTGCAGCCGGTGAGCCGTCGTGCCGCGAACCCGATCACCGCCCGACTGGAGGCGTCCAACCACTGAGTGTCGTCGATGCAGAGCAAGACCGGCCTGTCCGAACTCAACCGGCGGATCACGGCCAGGAACGCGGAGGCCACCATCCGCTCGTTGCCGGCGGGCCCGTCGCTGCCACCAAGCAGAACGTGCTCAAGCGCGGCGCGCTGCGCCTCAGGCAGTTCAGCCAACACCGGGCCGTCGACGAAGGCCAACAGATCAGCCACCGCGGCGTAGGCATAGCTGACCTCGGCTGGGGCCCCCGAAGCGGAGAGCACCCGGAACCCGCGTGCCGATGCGGCCTGGGTGGCGTCCGACAGGATGGTGGACTTGCCGATACCCGCTTCACCCTCGACCACCAGGATGGTGGGTTCGCCCAACGCACGCTCCAGGAAGTCGCGCACCGCCGCCGACTCCGAGTTGCGAGCCACCAAACCTGAAACCACAGCCAGTATTTTGCCCGGTTTATGTCAGGTAAATCCCGAAAAGCTGAGAGTCTGCGTATTTCACATCGCGGGCTGTCACCCGGGGTTGAGTGCCGCGAACAGGCCGCCCCGGGACCGGATGCCGAGCTTGCGGTACACGCTGCTCAGAGTCGTCTCCACCGTCTTGGGCGCGATGAACAACTCGGCGGCGATCTGCTTGTTGGACAGTCCGGCTGAGGCCAGCTCCGCGACACGATGCTCAGCGGGCGTCAGTCCACCACCCGGAGCCGAACTGATCAGCCGCGCCAACTCGGCCCGGGCGCGCTGCACCCATAACGGCGCCCCCAACGACTCGAAGGTCTCCAGCGCCGCGCGCAGAGTCGCCTCCGAGGCCTGCCGGCGCCGGCGCCGACGCTGCACCTGCCCCAACAACAGCTGAGTCCGCGCCTTCTCGAACGGCATCGGCAGCCGTTCATGGTGAACCATCGCCTGCTCAGCGGCCAGTTCAGCGGCATCGAGCTCACCGCGCGCGGCCAACAGATGACTGCGGCCGCGGGCACCCGTTGCCAGCATCCATGGTCGATCGAGGCGGGTTCCGTTACGCTCCAGCGCCGCGACCAGCGGCTCGGCCTCATCCAGCCGCCCGAACGCGGTCAGCGCCTCCACGGCGTCAGGCAGGTGGGATCCGACAACGATCTCGGTGCCGTGCTCGGGATCGAACGAGGCCAGCAGCGGCTCCAGCAGTTTGATCGCGGCAGCGTGATCGCCGAGCGACACCTCGAGAAACGCGCACGCCGCCGTCGCCGACGACGTGTGCATCGCGTCGCCGATGACGCGGGCCGCGTCCATAGCCGCGCGCGCAATCGAGCGGGCGTCATCGACACGCCCGGCGTAGGCGGCCACCCATGCCTGACGTGCCCACGCGCAGACCAGCACCATCTTGGTGCCCATTAGCTCGGCGCGCTGCACGGCCTCGTCAGCAATGACTCCCGCCTCGGCATAGTGACCCAGCCACAGTTCGACCATCGCGGCGTAGTCGTCCATCCAGAGGATGTCGGTCTCGGTCCCGCCTTCGGCAAGCCGCTGCCGCAGAGCGCGAATCTGCCCGGGAGCGTCGTCGAGTTCCCCAGCCCAGGAACGAATTACCGGCGCGACGACGCCGGCGCGGTACATCGCCGCCGGAACGCCGGCAGGGTCCTCGGAATCCACCGCCAGCCGCAGGGCGTCCGGATCCAGTCCCTGCCCGAACCAGAAGCGCACCACGGCCTGAATCGTCAATGCCTGGCTGCGCAATCCGGCGATGCCGATCTGATCAGCTTGCGCCACAGCGGTATTCGCGAGTTCAACGGCATCCTTGGCGTTGCCGATCACCCTCGCCACCGGCACCATCAGCAGTCGGGCTTGAAGCTGCAGCAGGGGATTGTCGGCAGCTTGGTCGATAGCCTGAGTCAACAGATCCGCGGCCACCACCAAGCTGCCTTCGTAACCGGTGAGGGCGGCTATCGCAATCAACGCCGTACAGCGCAACTCGCTCGAAGACTCTGCCCCGTCCAGGATCGACTGCAGGTGGGTGCGCGCCGCCGCGACGGCTCCAGAACGAAAGTGTTGTTCAGCGGCCCGGATTCGCCGCGACGGCGTGTCGTCGCCGAGTTTGATGGCCAATTCGATCAGTTCGGCGGCAACCGCTGGGGCACCGCGTGTTCGGGTGAACTCAACGGCCACGTCGAGCGCCTCCACGGCGTCCGGATCGTGGGTGGTCGCCGCCAACGCCATGTGCCGCGCCTTGAGCTCGGGCTCGTGTACGAATTCGCTGTACCGACGATGCATGGCGCGGCGCGCCGACGCCCCGGCTGCACTACAGACACCCGTGGCGAACAGTGGATGGTGAAATCGGATCCGGCCGCCGTCGATCTGGGCCACCCGTCGTGCCTGAGTGGATTCGATCAGTTCGACGACCCGATCTGGGTTGAGATCGGTGGCCAGGCCCACTCGCTGCACGGTCGGCCGCGCAGCGCAGGCGGCGGCCAACAACACCGCCGCGACATCCTCGTCGGGCTGCCCTATGCGGTCACGCACCAGGGCCGCCAGACTGTCGGGCAGTTGCACGTCGGCCTGGTCCGGCGCCTCGGCGATGAACCGTGCCAGTTCCAGGGCGAAAAACGGGTTACCGCCCGATATTTCGTGAATCCGCGTGATCGCCGGGCGTGGCAAGGTGTGACCCAGCCGCGCCGACACCAGAGTGTGCACACCGCCCAGACTCAACGGAAGTACCGGCAGACGTGCCACCTTGTCAGGGCGGGCAACACTCAGCCAACTCATGTCGACGGTGTCCGCCGAGTCGGTCCGCACCGCGAGCAGCAGCCCGGCCCGCCCGGGCAGCCGTCGGGCGGCATACCCGATCACCGCCTGACTGGAGGCGTCCAACCACTGGACGTCGTCGATGCAGAGCAACACCGGTGCTTCCGAACCCAACGCGCGGATCACCGCCAGAAACGCGGTGGCCACCATCCGCTCGTTGCCTGCCGGCCCGTCGCCCCCACCGAGCAACACCTGCCCCAGCGCCGCTCGTTGGACCTCCGGCAACTCCTCCGGCACATCGATGGCGGCCAGCAGATCGGCCACCGCGGCATAGGCGTAGCTGACCTCGGCCGGTGCGCCCGACGCGGAGAGCACCGCGCAACCACGCTCGGCTGCGGTCTCCGCTGTCTCCCACAGCAGGGTGGACTTCCCGATACCGGCTTCACCTTCGAGCAGAAGCACCCCCGGCTCGGACAGCGTGCGCTCAAGAAAGGCGGTCAGAACTGCTGTCTCCGCCTTTCGGTCCGCCCCCACAGAACGCATGCCGACAATTTTGGCAGGAACGGCCGCAACCCGCGCCAGGCAACGGTGACGGAAGTCACACAGGTACCGGAAGTATCCGGTACCGTCGGTATTGACATGCCTTGGTATGGCTCCTAGCTTTTACAAGTCCGAGCGAGAAGGGATTTCCGTCATGACCACAGCGGTGCGGCCGAGCGAACCGACCCGGGAGGAATTTGCCGAGCGTCTGCTGAAGGGCTCGGTGAAAAAGTCCTACGCACCGGTCGTCGACATCGATTGGAATGCCCCGCTGGAGGAGGACAAGTTCTTCCTGCCGCCGCGGATGTGCACCCTCTACGGCACGCCGCTGTGGGAGGCAATGACCCGCGAACAGCAGATCGAGATGTCCCGCCAAGAGCTGGTCAACGTCCTGTCCGCCGGCATCTGGTTCGAGAACATCCTCAACCAGGCGCTGCTGCGCGACATGATGCACAAGAACCCCACCGCGCGCACCACGCACTATTCGCTGACCGAACTGGGCGACGAGACCCGCCACATGCTGATGTTCGGCAAGACCATCGACCGGATCGGCGGCGTGCCGGTCCGCCCGCGGCTGCACCAGCGCATCGTCATCAACGCGCTGCCCTTCCTGTTCCGCGGCAGCATCTTGTGGGGAGCGGCGCTGGTCGGCGAGGAGATCTTCGACTCGCTGCAGCGCCAGATTCTCGACGACCCGGACCTGCAGCCGATCGTGCGGCGCGTGATGCGCATCCATGTCACCGAGGAAGCCCGCCACATCCAATACGCCCGCGATGGTCTGCGGCGCAGCGTCCCGGGGATGCCCCGCTACCGGCGTGTGCTGTTGGCAAACCTGCAGGGTGTCGGCGGACCGTTCTACCGCCACCTGTTCACTTTGCCGGTGGTCTACAACCGGGTCGGGCTGGACGGCCGCGAAGCTCGCCGGGTGGCGCGGGCCAACCCGCACTTCCATGCGGCTTCCCGCTCGTCATTCGCGCCGCTGGCCGCGTTCTTCACCGAAGTCGGACTGATGGGCGGGCTGGCCCGGCGGATGTGGCGGCGGGCCGGATTCCTGTGAGCCGCAACGGCGTCCTCGACGTGGTGGTGCTGGGCGACCCGGCGCTCCTGCACGGGTTGATCGACGGCGTCCGCGCCGTCGATCCGGCGAACGTGACCACCCGATTCGACAGCGCCACCGACACCTGGACGGTGACCACCGCCGACGGGCAAGAGCTCACCGCCCGCACCCTGATCGGGACCGCCGCCTCCACCGACGACGCCGTCGCCAGGCATGGCGTCCCCAACCGATTCCAGGTCCCCGGCCCGCACACCCGCCGGCAGGCCCGGTATGTGGCCCGGCTCATCGATGCCCTACGGCGCAGCGGAGCCAGCCGGATCGAGTCTCGCTCGCCACGGCTGCGGGTGCATCGACTGCTGCCGACCCGGGGGATCTCCCGGTTTTACCTCACCGGATCGCTGGGCGTCGACGACGAAACCTACGACGGGCCAGCGGTTCTCACCCACAACGGTGAGGAGTATCCGACGCGAGTCCGCCTGACTGGCCACTTCGATCCGATCGATGGCCAATATCATTGGCAGGGAATGTTTTTCACGGACCTACCGAGCGGGAGCGTCACCGGCTCCAAGGTCAGCATCCGGATTGGCGAGCACACCGCGCAGGGGCGCGTCGCGGAGCGGACGCCGTGGGGCACGCTGACCGTGATCGGCGCCGCCGGTTACCCGCCATTCCCGTTGGAGGATGTCGAGATCGCGATGCCGCCCCGCATGTGATTCGCACTCCCCCACTCGGGTCGACACGGGCGAGTCTGCTATGCAGAGAACAGCGCCCCAGCACCTAAAGACCGAGGAGACGACGTGCGGTTCACCTACGCCGAAGCGATGACCGACCCGAGCTATTACATTCCGCTCGCCAAGGCCGCCGAGGCCGCCGGGTACCACAGCATGACGATCCCGGACAGCATCGCCTACCCGTTCGAATCGGACTCCAAATACCCCTACACGCCCGACGGCAATCGGGAATTCTTGGACGGCAAGGCCTTCATCGAGACCTTCGTCTTGATCGCCGCGCTGGGCGCGGTCACCAGCACGCTGCGGTTCACCCCGTTCGTGGTCAAGCTGCCGATCCGCCCGCCGGCATTGGTCGCCAAGCAGGCCGGCTCGCTGGCCGCGATGATCGACAACCGGCTGGCCCTGGGCGTGGGCACCAGCCCGTGGCCGGAGGACTACGAGTTGATGGGGGTGCCGTTCGCCCGCCGCGGCAAGCGGATGGACGAGTGCATCGAGATCATCCAGGGGCTCACCACCGGCGACTACTTCGAGTTCCACGGCGAGTTCTACGACATCCCCAAGACCAAGATGACCCCGGCGCCGTCGCAGCCGATCCCGATCCTGATCGGTGGCCACGCCGAAGCCGCGCTGCGGCGCGCGGCCCGGCACGACGGCTGGATGCACGGCGGTGGCGACCCGGCCGAGCTCGACGGGCTGATCACCCGACTCAAGCAGCTCCGCGAGGAGGAAGGCCGCGCCGACGACCCGTTCGAAATCCACGTGATCTCGGTCGACGGATTCACCCTCGACGGCATCAAGCGCCTGGAGGACAAGGGCGTCACCGACGTCATCGTCGGCTTCCGGGTGCCCTACATCGTCGGCGACGACACCGAGCCGTTGGACACCAAGATCCGCAACCTGGAGCGGTTCGCCGAGCACGTCATCGCCAAGGCAGGGTGAACCCCGTCACGTCCGCGGCCGGACGTGTCCACACTCACTGTTTCGCCCGGGTAAATCGGGATACATTCCGTCGCCGCTGGCGTTAATGAGTACGTGCACTGACCGCCGGTGGCGGTCGGGTACTGCAGTTCTCATTGTGTGACCTGCAGGGAGTAGTGACATGAAGACGCAAACGTACTTGCCGGCCGAGCCGAGAACCGGTCACATCGACCGCCAGCGGGTTGTTCGCCTGCTTCGCGCCGCAGCATCCGAAGCCGGGCAGAGCGACGCCCGCCGCCAGTGGATTCGCGCCGCGACGCAGTGCTGATCGGGATTGACGAAATAGTTGTCGTCGCGAACTATCGCGCGATCTCGCCCACGA
Organism: Mycolicibacter heraklionensis; assembly: GCF_019645815.1. NCBI lineage: Bacteria > Bacillati > Actinomycetota > Actinomycetes > Mycobacteriales > Mycobacteriaceae > Mycobacterium > Mycobacterium heraklionense. Next base: position 1,001,320 of record NZ_CP080997.1, on the reverse strand, counting down.
CGGCGCCCCAGCGCGTCCACCAGCTATAAACCCAGGTAATCGCTGCCCGAGCACCCTTCTGGACGCCTTGGCCGGCGACCGAATCGCAATCCTTTTCCGCCGCACCCTTGCGCGTTGTTAAGTAGCTCATTTAGCTTCTCAGACAGGCCTCAGGCGCGACAGGGGCGTTGATGGGAAGGGTTTGTCGAGATGTCTCGTCACCGCAGCAGGGTTGTGGGCAGCAAGGTTGTCGGAGTCGCCGCGTTTTTGGCTGTGACCTCTGCGGCCGTGCCGCTTGCGCCGGCGCACGCCGACCTCGACGACATGATGGACGTCTTGTTCACGCCGTTTGCCACCACAGACGGTGCCCTTGACGGCCAAGCCCTGTTCGACACGACCGCCTGGGACACCTTCTTGTCCTCCGCACACTGGGACGCCGCCTTTGCCGCCCTGGCCGAGCCGAGCCCCGCACTGGCCGTCGACTTCTACACCGGCCTGCACGACCTCGCCGAGAAGTGGATCGACAGCGAACTGGGCAGCCAGGTCAACGGCGCCATCAACACCCTGTTCGGCTCCACCGTCATCGGCAACGGCGCCGACGGCACCGAAGACCACCCCAACGGCGGCAACGGCGGCTGGCTCTTCGGTGACGGCGGCGCCGGCTGGAACAGCACCACCGACGGCGTCGCCGGCGGCCACGGCGGCTCCGCGGTCGGAATCTTCGGCAACGGCGGCGCAGGCGGCGACGGCGGCGCCGGGGCCGTCGGCGGCGACGGCGGAGCCGCCGGCTGGCTGTTCGGCAACGGCGGCCACGGCGGCGACGCCGGCGACGGCGACACCCTCAGCGGCCTGCCCGCCCTCGGCGGCGTCGGCGGGGTGGCCGGCCTGATCTACGGCACCCACGGCGCGGCCGGCCACTACGGCACCCTGCCCGGCGGCATCACCGGCACCGTCGCCCCACCGGTCGAGGTCTCCAACGGCTGGCTCACCAACTCCGACGGCCAGGTCGTCATGCTGCACGGCCTCAACCAGGTCTACAAGATCGCCCCCTACGAACCGTCTGCCGGCGGCTTCAGCGACGACGACGCCGCGTTCCTGGCCGCCAACGGTTTCAACGCCGTCCGCCTCGGTGTCATCTGGGCCGGGGTGGAACCGCAACCCGGCGTCATCGACTACGACTACCTGGCCTCGATCCAGCAGACCGTGCAGATCCTGGCCAACCACAACATCGTCGCCATCCTCGACATGCACCAAGACCTCTACAGCGGCAGCCTGGGCGGCGACGGCGCTCCGGACTGGGCCACTATCACCGGCGGGCTGCCCAACATCGAGGCCGGCTTCCCAGGCAGCTACTTCGTCAGCCCGGCACAGAACTATGCCTGGGACGCGTTCTGGGCCAACACCAACGGACCCGACCAGATCGGGCTGCAGAACCACTACGCCCTGATGTGGCAGGCCGTCGCCAACTACTTCAAGGGCGACCCGAACGTCGCCGGCTACGAGATCATGAACGAGCCCTGGGCAGGCACTCAAACGCTGGGAGGGTTGCTCGGCAACCCCTACTTCGACGCCCAGCAGCTGACCCCGTTCTACAACCAGATCGACGCGGCCATCCGCTCCGTCGACCCCAACAAGACCGTGTTCTTCGGTCCCACCACCCTCGAGGCCAGCCTGCCGGTACCGAACCACCTGGGCACGGTGGACGACCCCAACACCGTCTTCTCGTTCCACCACTACTGCATGGTGAACGCGCTGTTCTCGACCCTGAGCTTCGGTTGCGACTGGAATGCCGACGTCTCGTTCGGGTTCGCGATGGACTACGCACAGGAGCACAACATCCCGGCGTTGCTCAGCGAGTTCGGTGCCACCAACAACATCCCGACCATCACCGCCGGAATGAACGCCGCCAACCAGCATCTGATCGGCTGGACCGAATGGGCCTACACCGGCAACGACATCACCAGTACCTCACCCAACGATCAGGCGCTGGTCTACGACCTGACCAAGCCGCCGGTCGGCGACAACATCAACGTCGACAAACTCGACGCCCTCTCCCAGCCCTACCCGCAGCTGATCTCGGGGACACCCACCGCCTGGTCGTTCAACAACGGGGTCTTTTCGTTCAGCTACTCCACCGACCAGGCCGACGGCTCCGGCAGCTTCGCCGCCGGTTCACAGACCACCATCTCGGTGCCACCCACCCAGTACCCCAACGGCTACACCGTCACCGTCACCGGCGGACACGTCACCTCCAGCCCAGGCGCCTCGGAGCTGATCATCACGTCAGACTCCGGCGCCTCCACCATCAACGTGACAGTCACCGCGTCCTAGGCGGCGACCCCGGCACGCGGCTACGCCGCAACCTTGCGCAGTGTAAGTAACTCGTTTACCTTCTCAGAAACACTTAAGAAATCGAGTGTGTCCATGGGAAGGGTTTGTCGAGATGTCTCGTCACCGCAGCAGGGTTGTGGGCAGCAAGGTTGTCGGAGTCGCCGCGTTTTTGGCTGTGACCTCTGCGGCCGTGCCGCTTGCGCCGGCGCACGCTGACCTCGACGACATGATGGACGTCTTGTTCACGCCGTTTGCCACCACCGACGGTGCCCTTGACGGCCAAGCCCTGTTCGACACCACCGCCTGGGACACCTTCTTGTCCTCCGCGCACTGGGACGCCGCCTTTGCCGCCCTGGCCGAGCCCAGCCCCGCACTGGCCTTCGACTTCTACACCGGCCTGCACGACCTCGCCGAGAAGTGGATCGACAGCGAACTGGGCAGCCAGGTCAACGGCGCCATCAACACCCTGTTCGGCTCCACCGTCATCGGCAACGGCGCCGACGGCACCGAAGCCAACCCCAACGGCGGCAACGGCGGCTGGCTCTTCGGTGACGGCGGCGCCGGCTGGACCAGCACCACCGACGGCGTCGCCGGAGGCCACGGCGGCTCCGCGGTCGGAATCTTCGGCAACGGCGGCGCAGGCGGCGACGGCGGGGCCGGAGCTGTCGGCGGCGACGGCGGAGCCGCCGGCTGGCTGTTCGGCAACGGCGGCCACGGCGGCGACGCCGGCGACGGCGACACCGCCAGCGGACTGCCCGCCCTCGGTGGCGTCGGCGGGGTGGCCGGCCTGATCTACGGAACCCACGGCGCGGCCGGCCACTACGGCACCCTGCCCGGCGGCATCACCGGAACCGTCACCGCACCGGTCGAGGTCTCCAACGGCTGGCTCACCAACTCCGACGGCCAGGTCGTGCTGCTGCGCGGCCTCAACCAGGTCTACAAGATTCCGCCTTACGAGCCGTCCGCCGGCGGCTTCAGTGAAGAAGACGCGGCCTTCCTGGCCGCCAACGGCTTCAACTCGGTACGCCTGGGCATCATCTGGGCCGGGGTGGAACCCCAGCCCGGCGTCATCGACTACGACTACCTGGCCTCGGTGAAGGAGACGGTCGAGATGCTCGGCCGCCACAACATCGTTGCCATCCTCGACATGCACCAAGACCTCTACAACGAGGAGTTCGGCGGCGAGGGCGCTCCGGATTGGGCCGTCTTGACCGGCGGACTGCCCAACCCCCTGCTGGGCTTCCCGGGCACCTACCCGCTGAACCCGGCGCAGAACTATGCCTGGGACTCGTTCTGGGCCAACGCCAAAGCGCCGGACGGCATCGGGCTGCAGAACCACTACGCGCTGTCGTGGCAGGCCGTCGCCAACTACTTCAAGGGCGACGCCAACGTGGCCGGCTACGACATCATGAACGAGCCGTGGGCGGGCACCCACGCGTTGGGCAGCATTTTGGGCAACCCGTACTTCGACGCCCAGCAGCTGACCCCGTTCTACAACCAGATCGACGCGGCCATCCGCTCCGTCGACCCGAACAAGACCGTGTTCTTCGAGCCGAACACCCTCTTCGGCAGCCTGCCGGTGCAGACGCACCTGGGCACGGTCGACGACGAGAACTCGGCCTTCTCGTTCCACCACTACTGCGTCACGACGTCACTCATCCCCGGCTCGAGCTTCGGCTGCGACTGGAACGCCGACATCGTGTTCGGGTATGCGTCGGAATACACCCAGGAGCACAACATCCCGGGCTGGCTCAGCGAGTTCGGTGCGACGAACAACCTCGGAGCCATCGGGGCGAGCCTGAATGCCTCGAACAAGTGGCTCTACGGCTGGTCTGAGTGGGCCTACACCGGCGGCGACATCACCAGCGCGTCGCCGAACGATCAGGCACTGGTGTTCGACCTGAGCAAGGCGCCGGTCGGCGACAACGTCAACTGGGACAAGCTTGATGCCCTGTCCCAGCCGTACCCGCAGGTGATCTCCGGAATCCCGAGCTCGTTGTCGTTCTCGGGCGGAGTCTTCTCCTTCAGCTACTCCACCGACCAGGCCGACGGCTCCGGCAGCTTCGCCGCCGGTTCACAGACCACCATCTCGGTGCCACCCAGCCAGTACCCCAACGGCTACACCGTCACCGTGACCGGCGGACACGTCACCTCCGGACCCAACGCTTCGGAGCTGATCATCGCGTCCGACTCCGGTGCCTCCACCATCAAGGTGACCGTCACAGCGGCGAGCTGAGCGGGCTAGGCACGGCCTACGGGCGCGGGCGCTCCGCCAGCGGTATCGGCGGAGCGCTGGCCCGCACCGTCTGACGTACCTCACCCAGGCCCTGCACCTGAAGGGTCACCACGTCACCGTCGCCCAGCCAGCCCGGAAATGGTTGCGGCAGTGCGGGATCAAGATGCTCAAGCAGGGTGCAGGACGGTACCGTGCCGGAGCCGAAGACATCACCGGGCTGCAGCGGCACCCCGCGCGACGCGTAGCTGATGACCTCGCCGAAGCTCCAGTCCATGGCCTCGGTCGACCCGAGGCCCACGATCACGTCGTTGACGATCGCGGTGGCGTGCAAGCTGAGTTTGCCGTTGCGGCGGTAGGGCTCCAGCTCGTCGGGGGTGACCAGGTAGGGCCCCAGGGTGACACCGCTGTCCTTGCCCTTGGCCTGGCCGATCGCCAGCACGCCCTCCTGGGCTTGCAGGTCCCGTGCCGACCAGTCGTTGAAAATGGTGTAGCCGATGATGGCCTGCTCGGCTTGCTCCACCGACAGGTTCGCGCCGGACGTGCCGATGATCGCCGCGACTTCCAACTCGAAGTCCTGGCAGGCACTGCCGGGTGCCATGGGCGCATCGTCGTAGGGCCCCAGAACCGTTGCTGGGCAGGCGAAATAGAACGCCGGAATCCGATACCAGGTGTCATCGAGGTCGCGGCTGCGGCCGGTCGCGGCAAGGCAGTTGCGCATATGGTCCAGAAAGCACAGGCTGTCGCGGATCGACGGCGGACGCGGGATCGGCGCCATCAGCGCCACCTGGTCGGCCCGCACCGTCGCCGTTGGGGCGGCCAACGCCCGTTCGCCGGCGTCGCGCAGACCATCGGGACCCAACCGGATCAGCTCCAGCAGTGTCACACCGGGCGGCAGCGCATGGATCACGTCGCCGTCCAGCACCCCCGCACGCTCCCCGTCGTCGCTTCGATAGGTCACCCACCGCACGGGTCAATCCTCACTCACGACCTCCTCGGGGGTCTTGTCAGGCCGCAGTCCGCGCCAACTGGGTTGGCGCAGCCGACCATCCGTCGTCCGTTCACTGAAGCGCACCTCCCCCACCACGGTTGGTTCCACAAACGTGACACCCTTGGCGTCCAGCCGGGAAAGCGGTGCCAGAAAAGGTGATTCGTCGGTGCGCAGCGGCATCAACATCTTCTTCAGGGCGGCGAGGTTACGGTCGGTGAACCCGGTGCCGACCCGACCGACGAAACGCAGGCCGTCACCCTCGGGAATACCCATCAGCAGGGACCCGATCCCGCCGCTGCGGCCACCCTCACCGGCCCGCCAACCGCCGATCACCACTTCCTGGGTTCGCCAGCGCTTGGCCTTGACCCACGCCGGCGACCGGCGCCCCGGGTGGTAGGGCGAGTCCCACTTCTTGGCGACAACGCCCTCCCAGCCGAGCCGGCGGGACTGTTCGAGCGCCTGGTCACCGTCGGCTGTCAGCAGGTCTTTGACCACCAAATCGGTTCCTCGCGCGAGGGTTTCCAGCAGGCGACGGCGATCCCGGTAGGCCGCGCGCAGCAGTGGGCGACCGTCGAGATAGAGCAGGTCGAAGGCCCAGAACTCCAGACGAGGAGAGCGGGCGTTGTTCTGCATCTCGGCGAAGCTGGGGACACCGCTGTCATCGAGCGCGACGAGCTCGCCGTCGAGCACCACGTGATGCTCGGCCAGATCGGCGGCCGGGAACGGCAGGTGGGGGTATTCGCGGGTAACGTCGCGCCCACTGCGAGCGCGCAGTCGAATCCGGCCGCGGTCGGCTTCCACCAGCAGCCGGTATCCGTCCCACTTGCCCTCGAAGGCCCACTGGCTCGGGTCGAGCCGGGTCACCGAACCCTCGGTGGCCAGCATCGGGGCCAACTCGTTGAAGGTAAACGCCTTCTGGTCCTTCATCCGATGCGCCAGCCACTGGTCGCCGCCGGTGCGGATCAGCGCGTATCGCCCGGAGATCCGGCTGCCGGCCAGCACCACGATCACCTCCCCCTTCTCGACGGTGTCCTCGAACTTCTCGGTGACATAGCTGCCCGAGTCCCAGATGCGAACCGTGCCGGCGCCGTACTCGCCCTTGGGAATGGTGCCTTCGAAGCTGCCGTACTCCAGCGGGTGGTCCTCGGTGCGCACCGCGAGATGGTTGACCGACGGCGTGTCCGGCAGATTCTTGGGCACCGCCCAGCTCACCAGCACACCGTCGCGTTCCAGCCGGAAGTCGTAGTGCAGCCGGCGGGCGTGGTGCTCCTGGATGACGAAACTGTTGCCCTCCCCCGGCGACGGCGTCGCGTCCGGCACCGGTTCGGGAGTTCGGCCCGCGTCACGCTTGGACCGGTATACGGCCAGTCGATCGTGTCGGGCCAGGGGCCGGTCCAGCTCGGCCAACAGATCGCCGTCGCGAGCGACGCGGTCCAGCACTTCGTCGTAGCGCAGCTGCCGCAGGTCCGGGTCGTCCAGCTCCGCCCAGGTGCGTGGCGCGGCAACCATCGGATGGGCACGGCCCCGCAGCGAATAGGGCGCAATGGTGGTCTTCGACGCGTTGTTCTGACTCCAGTCGACGAAGACCTTCCCGGCCCGAAGTTTCTTGGCCATGGTCGCGGTCACCAGCTTCGGCAGTGTGCTTTCGAGTTGCTGCGCAACCCTTTTGGCCACCGTCGCCGCACCCGGGCTGCTCACCGGGCGATCAAGGGCGGCGTAGACGTGCACGCCCTTGCTGCCGCTGGTGACCGGGAACGTCTCCAGGCCAAGCTCGGACATCAGGTCCCGGATGGCGCGCGCCACCTCAGCGAGTTGGCTCATTGTCACGCCCTCGCCGGGGTCGAGGTCGAACACCAGACGCGTCGCCAGCCCGGGCTTGAGCACCTTCCCGCCGTGGGTCCATTCCGCCTCGAAACGCCACTGCGGCACGTGGACTTCCAGCGCCGCCTGCTGGGCGATCCAGGCCAGGCCGTCGAGGTCCTCGATGATCGGGTAAGTGGTGATGCCGGAGCGATGCTGAATCTCGGCGCGGGCCAACCAGCCCGGCGCCGAGGCGGCCAGCTGTTTTTCGAAGAAGGATCCCTGCTCGACGCCGTTGGGCCAGCGCTTGCGGGTCGCCGGTCGTCCCGCGATGTGCGGCAGCATCACCTCGGCGATGCGGGTGTAGTAGTCGAAGACCTCGGCCTTGGTGGTGCCCGTGGCGGGGTAGAGCACCTTATCGGCGTTGGTCAGCTTCACCCGGGTCCGGAGCGGCTCAGCGGCCATGTCGCCAACCTACGTCGCGCCAAAGCCGGTTATGGGCAGATCGAGGTGGGCATACTGGCCACATGCGTTCCATCTGGAAGGGTTCGATCGCATTCGGTCTGGTCAACGTGCCGGTGAAGGTCTATAGCGCCACCGAGGACCATGACATCAAGTTCCGTCAGGTGCACGCCAAGGACCACGGACGGATCCGCTATCGCCGAGTCTGCGAGGAGTGCGGCGAAGTCGTCGACTACGCCGACATCGCGCGGGCGTATGAGTCCGACGACGGCCGGATGGTGGTGATCACCGACGACGACATCGCGAACCTCCCCGAGGAGCGCGATCATGAGATCGCCGTTCTCGAGTTCGTGCCGGCCGGCGACCTGGACCCGATGCTCTACGACCGCAGCTACTTTCTGGAGCCGGCATCGAAGTCGATCAAATCCTATGTGCTGCTGGCCAAGACGCTGGCCGAAACCGATCGGGTGGCGATCGTTCATTTCACACTCCGCAACAAGACCCGGCTGGCGGCGCTGCGGGTCAAGGACTTCTCCAAGCGCGACGTGATGATGGTGCACACCCTGCTGTGGCCCGACGAGATCCGCGACCCGGACTTCCCCGCATTGGACACCAAGGTCGAGATCAAGCCGGCCGAGCTGAAGATGGCCGGGCAGGTGGTCGAGTCGATGGCCGACGATTTCGACCCCGACCGCTATCACGACACCTATCAGGAGCAACTGCACGAGTTGATCGCGGCCAAGCTCGAGGGCGACGAGGCGTTCACCCCCGAGGAGCGGCCCGCCGAACTGGATGCCACCGAGGATGTCTCCGACCTGCTGGCCAAGCTGGAAGCCAGTGTGAAAGCGCGCTCGGCGAAGGCGCCGGCGAAGAAAGCTCCCGCGAAGAAAACACCGGTGAAGAAGGCACCCGCAAAGAAAGCACCGGCCAAAAAGTCCTGATCCGCACACGGGCAAGCCACGGTATTTCACTCGTTACGGGCATTGTTTGACGTGGCGGGTGTAACCCTGGGCCTTATGTCCGATATCAAGGACGTCGTTCTGATCCATGGCGCATGGGCCCGCGGTGGCAGTTGGGGGCCCCGCCCACCAGCCCGGTGCTGGTGATTCGGGACGAATGCGACCAGGTCGTGCCGCCACAGATAGCACCCAAAACTGCAGCCCGGTACCAGCAGGGAACCTACGTCCAGGTCTCCGGCTCAGACCATCTGGTCTTCTCCGGTGAGGCACTACCGGTGACCATGGGCCTCATCGATGACTGGAGACGCCGGTGATCATGTCACCAGTTCGTATTCCACTTGCAGCAGCTCGTAGGTCCTGACCGCTCGCCGGTCGCGGGTCAACAGCGTTGCTCCAGCAGCCATCGCCGTCGATCCAACCAGCGCGTCATAGGTTGCTCCACCGGTGACATTGTGTGCCGCGAGATAGTTGATCAGCTCGCGATGCCTTCGTGCGTCCAGCGTGAGGTAATCGGCGGATGTGACGTCGGCCAGGTACGCGTGGACTGCCGCTGGCGCTACGCGATGCGGCGGCGGTAGTCGCGTCAGAACGGAATAGGTTTCCACCGCCGTGTGTGCGACCAGATGAACTCCCCGGCCGAGGGCACGCGCGGCGGGTTGGTGCGCTTCGTGCCAGGTTGCGAATCCGGCAACAAGAACACTGGTGTCGGGCGTGATCACCTTCGTACCCGGTCCAACGTCTCGCGAACGATTTCGTCGGTCAACGGGGGCAGCTCACGGTCTGGCCGTGCGACAAGGACCGAACCTTCCCGGACCAATTCGACGTCGGTGAACGCAGGTTCAATCTCGATCCGTCCATCGCGCTCCGTGATCTCCACCTGATCGTTTCCGTGCAAGCCAAGGCGATCGCGAATCCGCTTTGGAATCACCAAACGCCCCGCGGGGTCAATGGTTGTGCGCATGGTAAAAAAACTACCATCGACACGGCCAGGCTGAGCTCAGCCGCCGTCAACCGCTTTCGGCCGCCACCGCGGGCCGCTGGCGCACCCGCTGCGGCCACCAGAACCAGCGCCCGAGCAGCGCCGCGATGGACGGTGTCATGAACGACCGCACGATCAATGTGTCGAACAGCAGGCCGAGCGCGATGGTGGTGCCGATCTGACCGAGAATCCGCAGGTCACTGAAGATGAACGAGGCCATGGTGGCGGCGAACACCAGTCCGGCGGCGGTCACCACCGAGCCGGTCCCGCCGATCGCCCGGATGATGCCGGTGTTCAAGCCCGCGCCGATCTCCTCCTTGAACCGCGAAATCAGCAGCAGGTTGTAGTCCGAGCCCACCGCCAGCAACAGGATGACCGCCAGGGCCAGCACGATCCAGTACAAGTGGATGCCGAACAGGTACTGCCACACCAGCACCGACAGCCCGAATGAGGCGCCCAGCGACAGGGCGACGGTGCCCACGATGACGATCGCGGCGACCAGGCTTCGGGTGATGATCATCATGATCAGCAGGATCAGGCTCAACGCGGCGATCCCGGCGATCAGCAGGTCATACTTGGCGGCGTCGGCGATGTCCTTGTAGGTCGAGGCGGTTCCGGCGAGGTAGATATGCGAGCCCTGCAGCGGGGTGCCCTTGACGGCTTCCTTTGCGGCGTCACGGATCTTGTCGATGTGCGAGATGCCCTCGGGGGTGGCGGGGTCGCCCTCGTGGGTGATGATCAGCTGCGCGGCTTTGCCGTCGGGCGACAGGAACAGCTTCATCCCGCGCTTGAACTCGGCATTGTTGAACGCTTCCGGGGGCAGGTAGAAGGAGTCGTCGTTCTTGGCTTCGTCGAACGCCTGACCCATGGCGGCCGGGTTGTCGTTCGCGGCCGCCGACTGATCGCTGATCCCGGAGTTGGTGGCGTAGTTGTTCAGCGCGAGGTCGCGGTTGACCTGCTGGCTTTCGATCTGGGAAGGGATCAGCCCCACCAGTTGTGGTTGTAGCGCATCGAGCTGGTCCAAGGTCGCCGTGAGTTGTTCGAATTTCTCGCTGAGCGCGTCGACGCCGTCTTGTATGTCGAACACCGAACGCAGCGCCCAGCACGCGGGAATGTCGAAGCAGTGCGGTTCCCAGTAGAAATAACTGCGGATGGGGCGGAAGAAGTCATCGAAGTTCGCGAGCTTGTCACGCAAGTCGTTCATCAGGTCGATGGTGTCGTGAAAGCTCTGGGTCTCGGCGTGGGTGGCGTCGGCGAGCTGCTGCTGCAAGGCATATTGCTGTTCCAGCGTGTGGATCGACTTCTCGGCTTCCGCCGCCTGCTTGAGCAGATCGGCCGCCCGGTCCATCTGGTACCGCAGATTCTGGGTTTGGGCGACGCTTCCCTGGCCCACCGAAAACGGTATCGAGGTGTGTTTGAGCGGCGTCCCCAACGGCCGCGTTATCGACTGGACCTTGGCGATGCCCGGCGTGTGGAACACGGCTTTGGCGACCCGTTCCAACACCAGGAAGGACGCCGGGTTGCGCAGATCGTGGTCTGACTCGATCATCAGCAATTCCGGGTTCAGCCGGGCCTGGGAGAAGTGCCGTTCGGCGGCGGCGTAGCCGATGTTGGCCGGGGCGTGGTCCGGCATGTAGACGCGGGCGTCGTAGCTGGTCTTGTAGCCCGGCAGGGCGAGCAGACCGACCAGGGCGACCCCGCAGGCCACCACGAGAATGGGCCCGGGCCAGCGAACGATAGCGGTACCGATCCTGCGCCACCCGCGGATCCGCATCGCCCGGGTGGGTTCGAAGCGGCCGAATCGACTGCCCAGGGTGAGCACGGCCGAGGTCAGGGTGAGCGCGGCGATCAGCGCCACGAAGATGCCGATGGCGGCGGGCAGACCCAGTGTGTGGAAGTACGGCAGGCGGGTGAAGGTCAGGCAGTACACGGCACCGGAAATGGTCAGGCCCGAACCGATCACGACATGCGCGGTGCCGCGGTACATGGTGTAGAACGCTGTCTCGGGATCCTCGCCGGCCGCGCGCGCCTCCTGGTAGCGGCTGATGATGAAGATCGCATAATCGGTTCCCGCGGCGATCGCCAGCAGCGTCAGGAGATTCGTTGAGTACGTGGATAATCCGATGATCTCGTGGTAGCCGAGAAACGCGACGAAGCCACGAGCGGCGGCCATTTCGATGGCCACGGTGAGCAGCGCAAGCACGGTGGTGGCGACCGAGCGGTAGACGGCGAACAGCATCAGCGCAATCACCAGGAAGGTGATCGCGGTGACCTTGTTGGTGCCCTCGCTGCCGACCGAGAACTGGTCGGCGACCAGCGGCGCCGCACCCGTCACATAGGCGTGGACGCCGGGCGGCGCGGGCGTGTCCCCGACGATGCGGCGCACCGCGGCCACCGACTCGTTGGCCAACGTCTCGCCCTGGCTTCCGGCCAGAAACACTTGCGCCAGTGCCGCTTTGCCGTCGTTGCTCTGCGAACCGGCGGCGGTCAGCGGGTCGCCCCAGAAGTTCTGGATGTGCTGAACGTGGTCGGTGTCGCGCTCCAGCTTGGCGACCAGGGCGTCGTAGAACCGGTGCGCGTCGTCACCGAGCGGCTGCTCGCCTTCGATGACGATCATCGCCGCGCTGTCGGTGTCATACTGCTGGAACACTTTTCCGATGCGTTTCGCCGCCTGGTACGAGGGCGCGTCCGGGGAACTCATCCCCACGTTGTGGGCCTCGGCCACCACCTCCAACTGCGGAACCAGACTGTTGGTCACCGCGGCCAGGGCCACCCAGAACAGCACGATCGGCAGCGCGAAACGGCGGATGGTGCGCGGCCAGAACGGCCGGGACTCGGGCGGCGCGCTCATCCGGACTTGTCCAAGCAGAAGGTGTAAGCACTCACTGCGTTGACGGTCCTTTCGTCTTTGAGCTCGCCGTCGATCACGATGCGGCAGCCCAATGTGTCGCCGTTGCCCTGCGCCCGCAGGTCGGCGATAACGGCCGGTTCGGTCGTCGTCGCCTGGTACCGCCACGGCAGCGGAGCGTCGATGATCTGCTGAGGCGCGGCGTTGACGTCGAGGTAGTTGATGGTGGCGACCGCGCCCGGTGCGCCGAAGACCTCGTAAACGACGTCCTTGGGATTGAAGGGCACGATTTCATCGGCCTTGTCGCTCTTCGTCGACGTGGTGTCACCCGATCCGAAGATGCCGTGCAGCCGGTAGACGGCGAACGCGGCGATGCCGACGACAGCCACGGCCACAAGGACCATCCACCCCTGCCTGACCAGGCTGGAAAACGACGGTCTCTTCACGGGAAGCCTCTCGGTATCCGTGGGCAGGTCGAATGAAAATTAAGCGTACGGTACGGAACCGTACGGTTCAATAGTGCGGCACCGCGATTCCTGCCGGCGAGATCAGTCGACGCGGCGGGTGAGAGCCGGCAGGATCACGCCGTCGACCAGACTCGCCACGGTGCGCGCGGTGGGCGCCCGGCCCGAGACCAGGGACCGGAAGACGAGATACCCCGGCAACACGTCCCACAGGTCATCATCGATGGCGGCGGCATCGATCTCCCCCCGGCCGACCGCCAGTCGCAGAATGTGCTGCATCAGCGCCTTGCGCTGATCGATGAACTGGTGCTGCATCGCCTCGTTCAGCGCGGGATTGCGCGACACCTCCACCAGCACCGCCCGCAGCGTGCCGGCGTGTTGGGCGGTCTGTTGGCAGACCAGCTCGCCCAAGCGCAGCAGATCACCCCGCAGCGTGCCGGTGTCGGGCGGAACCGCGACCTGACGGATGCCCTCGGTGAACGCGGCCAGTACCAATTCGGCCTTCGACGGCCAGCGTCGGTAGACCGTGGCCTTACTCGCTCGTGCCGTGGCCGCGACCGCGTCAACCGTCAATCGGTCGTAGCCGTTCTCCTGCAGCAGCGCCAAGGTGACGTCCAACAACTCGGCTTCACGCGGCGACCAGGTGGATGCGCCGGAAAGATCGAGGTTCGAAGTCACGGCATCAACCATAGAATGCCGCCGCCAAAACCCGCGGACAGTCACCAAACATCGAATTAGAACGTGTTTCAAAAAAGGGTTCAGCTCACGCTCATTCCTTGTTAGCGTGGCGCCGTGATACTCGACAAATTCCGAATCGATAATCAAACAGCCGTAGTCACCGGTGCTGGCCGGGGCCTGGGCGCCGCTATCGCCGTCGCGTTTGCCGAGGCCGGCGCCGACGTGGTGATCGCCTCACGCACCCAATCCGAACTAGAGGCCGTCGCCGAACAGGTCCGCGCGGCGGGTCGTCGTGCCCACATCGTGGTCGCCGACCTCGCCCATCCCGAGGAGACGGCGAAGCTGGCCGCCGAAGCTGTCGAGGCGTTCGGCAGGCTCGACATCGTCGTCAACAACGTCGGCGGAACGATGCCCAACACCCTGCTGACCACGTCGACCAAAGACCTCAAAGACGCGTTCACGTTCAACGTCGCGACGGCGCACGCACTGACCATCGCGGCGGTGCCGCTGATGCTGGAGCACTCCGGCGGCGGGTCGTTCATCAACATCACCTCCACCATGGGGCGGGTGCCCGGGCGAGGGTTCGCCGCCTACGGCACGGCCAAGGCCGCGCTGGCCCACTACACCCGATTGGCCGCGCTGGACCTGTGCCCCAAGATCCGCGTCAACGCCATCGCACCGGGATCGATCGTGACCTCGGCGCTGAACGTGGTGGCTTCCAACGAGGAGCTACGCACCCCGATGGAGAAGGCCACGCCGCTGCGGCGACTCGGTGAGCCCGAGGAGATCGCGGCCGCCGCCCTGTATCTGGCTTCTCCGGCCGGCGCCTACCTGACCGGCAAGGTGCTCGAAGTCGACGGCGGTATCACCTTCCCGAACCTTGACCTGCCCGTCCCGGACCTGTGAGGAACCACTGACCTATGACTATTCGCGTCGCGCAGATCGGCACCGGCAATGTCGGTGTCCACGCGCTGAAAGCACTGATCACCAACCCTGAGTTCGACTTGACCGGAGTGTGGGTGTCCTCGGACGCCAAGGCCGGCAAAGACGCCGCCGAACTGGCCGGTGTGGACACGCCGACCGGCGTGATCGCGACCACCGACCTGCAGCAGGTGCTCGACGCCAAGCCCGACTGCGTGGTCTACACCGCGCTGGCCGACAACCGGCTCGTCGAGGCGCTGGAGGACTTCAAGCGCATCCTGAACGCCGGCATCAACGTCGTCGGCAGCAGCGCGGTGTTCCTGCAGTACCCGTGGAACGTCATCCCCACAGAGATGCTGACCCCCATCGAAGACGCTGCGCGGCAAGGCGGTTCGAGCTTGTTCATCAACGGCATCGACCCCGGATTCGCCAACGACCTGCTGCCCCTGGCACTGGCCGGCACCTGCCAGAGCATCCAGCAGATCCGCTGCATGGAAATCGTCGACTACGCCACCTACGACAGCGCGGCCGTCATGTTCGACGTGATGGGCTTCGGCAGGCCGATGGACGAAACCCCGATGCTGCTGCAGCCGGGTGTGCTGAGCCTGGCGTGGGGTTCGGTGGTGCGCCAGCTCGCGGCCGGCCTGGGCCTGGAACTGGATTCCGTCGAGCAGTCCCACATCCGGGTGCCCGCGCCGGAGGACTTCGCGATTTCTTCGGGTGACATCGCGAAAGGCACTGCCGCGGCGCTGCGATTCGAGGTGCGCGGCATGGTCGACGGTAAGGCCGCCGTGGTTCTCGAGCACGTCACCCGGCTGCGCGAAGACCTGTGCCCGGAGTGGCCGCAGCCCGCCCAGCCCGGCGGGTCGTACCGCGTCGAGGTGACCGGTGAGCCGTCGTATGCGCTGGACCTGTGCCTGTCCAGCCCCAATGGCGACCACAACCACGCCGGCCTGGTGGCCACCGCGATGCGGGTCGTCAACGCGATTCCTGCGGTGGTCGCCGCCGAGCCGGGAATCCGGACCACGCTGGATCTGCCACTGGTCACCGGCCGCGGCCTCTACAGCGCCGGCTGACCACCACGCCGGCGTGACCGCGGAGCATCGGCGAATTTCCGGCTACCCTGACTTTCCTGTTCGTTAATCCGGATGGAAAGGGTGTCGGTGGCTGCAGGCACCGCGGTTCGACTGAAGCCGGGCTGGGCGTTGCTCGGCCCGGCTTTCGTCGCTGCGATCGCCTACGTCGACCCGGGTAACGTCGCCGCCAACGTCAGCGCGGGGGCGAAATTCGGCTTCCTGCTGGTCTGGGTCATCGTCGCGGCCAACGTGATGGCCGGGCTGGTGCAGTATCTGTCCGCCAAGCTCGGACTGGTGACCGGGCACTCGCTGCCGGAGGTGATCGGCGCCCACAGTCGTAAGCCGGTTCGGATCGCGTACTGGCTGCAGGCCGAATTGGTGGCCATGGCAACAGATCTCGCCGAAGTCGTGGGCGGGGCGATCGCGTTGAACCTGATCTTCGGCTTACCGCTGCTGCTCGGCGGCCTCATCACCGGCGTGGTGTCGATGGCGCTGCTGGCAGTCGGCGACCGGCGCGGTCCGCGGATTTTCGAGCAGGTGACCAGCGGGCTGCTGATCATCATCGCCATCGGGTTCCTGGCCAGCCTGGTGGTCTCCCCACCGGCGCCCGCCGACGTCGCCGCCGGCCTGCTGCCCCGTTTCGACGGCACCGAAAGCGTGCTGCTGGCCACCGCGATCCTCGGCGCGACGGTGATGCCACACGCGGTGTACCTGCACTCGGGGCTGGCCCGCGACCGGCACGGCCAGCCCGAGCCCGGCCCGGCGCGACGGCGACTGCTGCGAGTGACCCGCTGGGATGTCGGCCTGGCGATGCTGGCGGCCGGCACGCTGAACCTGGCCATGTTGCTGGTGGCCGCCAACAACCTGCGCGGCCTGGACGATGCCGGTTCCATCGAGGGGGCGCATGCCGCGGTCGGCAACACCCTGGGCCCGACGGTCGCACTGTTCTTCGCGATCGGACTGCTGGCTTCCGGACTGGCGTCGACCTCGGTGGGCGCCTATGCCGGCGCGATGATCATGCAGGGCCTGCTACGAGTGTCGGTTCCGCTGCTGTGGCGCCGGCTGATCACGCTGGGCCCGGCGCTGGCGATCCTGGTACTCGGGATCGAGCCCACTCGGGCATTGGTGATCTCGCAGGTGGTGTTGTCCTTCGGGATCCCGTTCGCGCTGGTACCGCTGATCCGGGTGACCGGCGACCGGGAACTGATGGGCGCCGATGCCAACGGGGCGCTGACCTCGGCACTCGGCTGGGCCGTCACCGTGGTGATCGGCGTGCTCAATGCGGCGCTGATCTACCTGACCCTGCGCTAGGCAACGCCTCCACATCTCCTGCCGAGCGTTCTTCCGACGTTAACTCCTACGCCGCCCGCCCGTCCCGACCTCGTCGACAGACGCCCCTAGCGTGAGGTTGCGCGTTCGTCGTCGAAGGAGTTGATGGGCGAGTTGCATGCGGTTGCGCCGACGTGGCTGGCTTCGCCGCCCGAGGTCCATTCAGCACTGTTGAGCAGCGGACCGGGCCCGGGGGCACTGATGGCCGCCGCATTCGCGTGGTCGTCATTGAGCTCTGAATATGCTTCGGCAGCAGCAGAATTGAACACTACCTTGAGCGCCGTGCAGGCTGGGACTTGGCTGGGACCGAGCGCGGAGCGTTATATTGCTGCCCACCAACCGTATTCGGCCTGGCTGACACAGGCCAGCACCGACAGCGCGCGCGCCGCCGCCCAGCATGAGATCGCCGCAGCCGCCTACGCCAGCGCCTTGGCCACCATGCCGACCATGGCCGAGCTGGCGGCCAATCACGCCACGCACGCGGTCCTGGTTGCGACGAACTTCTTCGGCATCAACACCATTCCGATCGCGATCGCCGAAGCCGACTACGTCCGGATGTGGATCCAGGCCGCCACCACAATGGCGACCTATCAAACGCTGTCGGACACGGCCTTGGCTTCGATACCCCGCACACCGTCGCCGCCGTCGATCCTGGCGTTCGAGAACGACGGCGGCGGCGACGATGACGGCGGCGCCGGCGGCAACCCGGCCGACGTCCTCACGGCCCTCTACGAAACGCTGGCGATCTTCCTCGAGATCGCCGACATCTTGGACGGCCCGATCATCGCGATCATCGTGGAGATCGTGAACCGCATCATCGAGGCCATCAATGCCGCGGCATCCCCGGTCGCGAGCGTGCCGCCCCTGGCGCCGGTGATCGCGGGCGTGGCGAAGCCCCTCACCGTGGTCGCCGCGAGGGTACCGGCAGTGTTCATGGCGCCGCCCCCCGATGACGTGCCCGCGGCCGGGTTCGCCCCGGGTTCGCCGACGCCCGCCACTTCGGTCACAGCTACCACCCCGACTCCCGCCGCCCCTCCCCTGATCGCGACACCGGTAGCCGTCGCCCCGGCGGTCCGCGCGGCGGCCCGGGCCGGCAACGGCCCCGACAGAGGATTCGGCCCCACGCTCAACAACCGGGAGGCCGCGCCCGCGGCGGGGGCTCGCAGCCGGAAGGCGGCCGCGAGCCCGGCGCGTCGCCGGCGCCGCACGGCGGCCAAGGAGCCCGGCAGCACCGTGAGCATGGGCTCCGATCCGGTGGTACCCGACACACCACCGCCTCCCACCGCGACGCCGCCGGCGACGGCGTCCGACCGCAACGCAGGCGCCTTGGGCCTGGGCGGAACCCACCCTCGAGTCAGCGGGAAACACGCAACCGGGTTGACCACGTTAGACGAAGACGCCTTCGGTAATTCCGCGACGACACCGATGCTGCCCACCACCTGGGCCCCGGGTCGGGAACAACCGCCCGACCCCTAACGTTTATTAACTGTACTAATTACTTGCTAGGCTAAGTAAGTTGTCTTGCCTACTACTTCAAGGAGCGCTCATGGCACGCACCGACCACGACACCTGGGACCTGGCCACCAGCGTGGGAGCCACCGCGACGATGGTGGCCGCCGCCCGGGCCCTCGCCACCAAGGCCGACAATCCCCTGATCGACGACCGCTTCGCCGAGCCGCTGGTCCGGGCCGTCGGCGTCGACTTCCTGACCAAATGGGCCGCCGGCGACCTGGCGGGCACCGACTTCGACGACCACGACTCCGGGTGGAAGCTCGGCCAGATGCCCGACGCGATGGCCGTCCGCACCCGCTTCTTCGACACGTTCTTTGCCGACGCCACCCGGTCCGGGATTCGCCAGGCGGTGATCCTGGCATCGGGCCTGGATGCGCGCGCCTACCGACTGACGTGGCCCTCCGGCATGACGATCTTCGAGATCGACCAGCCACAGGTCTTGGCATTCAAGGCCGCGGCACTGACCGACTTGGGCGCCGAACCGACCGCCGATCGCCGCGGCGTCGCGGTCGATCTGCGCGACGACTGGCCGGCCGCGCTGATCGAGGCGGGGTTCGACCGCACCCAGCCCACTGCCTGGATCGCCGAGGGACTGCTCGGCTACCTCCCGCCGGACGCGCAGGACCGGCTGCTGGACAACATCGCCGCACTGAGCGCCGACGGCAGCCGGCTGGCCACCGAGGCCATTCCGAACATCTCCGCGGACCAGCACGATCAGGCCCGGGAAATGATGCGCAGCGCCACCGAGAAATGGCGGGCGCACGGCTTCGACCTGGAATTCTCCGAACTCGGGTACGAAGGTGACCGCAACGACGTCGCCGCCTACCTCGACCCCTTGGGCTGGGCCTCAACGGGCGTGACCATGACTGAGCTGTTGACGCAGCACGGGCGTCCCGCGCCCGCGCGCGCCGCCGACTCGGTGTCGATGGCCGACACGATCTACTACTCGTCGATCAAGGGCTAGGCGGCTAGGCGGAGACGCTCTCGCGCGCCTTGGCCTTCTCTTCGTAGTAGGTGGCCCGCTCGTCGACCATCTTCATGAAGCCCGCGATCTGCTCGCGGGCCTCCTCGCCCGCCGCCCCGAAGTCATTGCGCTCGAAGACCTTCCAGAACCGCAGCACGGGCTGGATGACCTCATCGTGGTGGATGCGCAAGTCGTAGATGCCGGCCTTGGCGATCAGGATGGCGTTCTCCTGGAAGCCGGGCATGTTCATCCCGGGCATCGAGAAGCCGATCACCTCGTCGCGGATGGCGCACATGGCCTCGTCCGGCGCGATGTCCAGCGCCGCCTGCATGAGGTTGCGGTAGAAGACCATGTGCAGGTTCTCGTCGAGAGCGACCCGGGCCAGCAACTGGTCGGCGATCGGGCATCCGGAGGCCTTGCCGGTGTTGCGGTGCGAGACCCGGGTGGCGAGTTCCTGGAACGACACGTAGGCCAGTACCTGCAGCGCTGACTTGCCGCCGGCGTCATAGCCGGCGATGGTGTGCTGCATCCGCATGTTCTCGAGGTTCACCGGGTCAATGCCGCGGGTGACGATGAGGTAGTCGCGCAGGGCGATGCTGTGGCGGCCCTCTTCGGCGGTCCATTGGCCGACCCAGGTGCCCCAGGCGCCGTCCCGGCTGAAGGTGGTGGCGATCTCGCGGTGGTACGACGGCAGGTTGTCCTCGGTCAGCAGGTTGACCAGCAGGGCGGACTTGGCGACCGGGTCCAGCGGGGAGTCTTCGGGAACCCAGTCCTCGCCGCCGAGGAACGCGAAGTCGCGTCCCCTGCTCCACGGCACGTAGTCGTGCGGCAGCCACGGCTTGGCGGCCTTGAGGTGGCGATTGAGGTTCTGTTCGACAATCGGCTCCAGCTCGTGAAGCAGTGCCGTCTGGACGTTCACCATAGTTTTTGGTCCCCTCCCTGATCGACAGGTGGGCTGTCGCTTGGCCCCCCAGCCAAACCTACGGTCCCGTAGGTTTGCTCCACGGTAAGCACCCACCCCGCCGCGTGTCAACCGTTAACTTAGCTGCTTC
The DNA here is from genome assembly GCF_019645815.1 of Mycolicibacter heraklionensis. Lineage (NCBI taxonomy): Bacteria > Bacillati > Actinomycetota > Actinomycetes > Mycobacteriales > Mycobacteriaceae > Mycobacterium > Mycobacterium heraklionense. The sequence continues at coordinate 980,742 of NZ_CP080997.1, read as the reverse complement.
GGCGCATTCCGCACCTCGAATCCACCGACCAGCTCAGCTACCCCAGCTACCGCGCCCGGCCTTCCGACTGCCGCTTGAGCCCCTCGGCCTCCATGTCGACGTAGCGACGTATCCGGCCGCCGGCGAGCAGGCCGGCCAGCCAGGCCATTGGACCGGTCAGCGTAAAAGTCAGGACGGCCCGCACCCCTGAGCCGGTCGGCGTCAGCTCGTGGAAGCCGGTGAACCGGATTCCGGCCATCGACGCCGACCAGGTGAAGGACCGCTCGTCGACCAGGTCGGTGACCGTCCACACCATCGGCCGCCCGGTGGGCTGCCGGACTCGGGCGGTGCTGCCGACTCGCAGCGGACCGGAGTCGAGCCGGGTGATCTCACGCATCGATGCGGTCCAGTCCGGCCAATGCTCGACATCGGTCAGGACAGCCCAGACGTCGCTGGGACGGGCCGCGATGGGATCGGTGCGGGTGTAGTGCATCGGCGCTCCCTTCCCCTCAACGGCACGCTACCCAAGTTCGGCGGCCACCCGGGCGCGTTCCCGCATCGAGGCGACCACTCCCCCGTCGGCGAGGATGTCGGCGCCGGTGAGATAGGCGCACTTGTTTCCGGCGCAGAAGGCGAACAGCTCGGCCATCTCCTCGGGCGTGCCCCACCGCGGGATCAGCGCGTCGGGCATCATCATGCCCACCCCGGCCTTCTCTTCGCGCCGCCCCATCTCGGTATCGATGTTGCCCGGCGACACCGAGACGATGCGCAGCCCGCGGCCACCGAAGCGCTCGGCCTGCGCGGCGCAGTACCACTTCACGAAGGCCTTGCTGACCGTGTAGGAGAAGCCCGAGCGCATCTGCTCGGGTGCGTTGTTGCAGTACGTCGTCATCGCGGCCACGAAAGCGTCGCCGTCGCTGAGCGCCAGCGGGAACTGCTTGGTGGGGTATGCCTTGTCGGGCAGCAGCTGCGCGGCCATCGAAGCCACGTTGACGATCACCGCGCCGTCGCCGGCGACGTCGTAGAACACCTCGTTGACGACGAGGGTGCCGAAGGCGTTGGTGCGCATGACGAATTCGGCGTCACCCATGCTCGGGCTGACCCCCGCGGTGTGGACCACCGACGCCAGCGTCCCGAGACCGGTCGCGGTGTCGAACAGCCGGGTGACCGCGTCACGATCGGTGACATCGCAGTTGACGGCGGTCGCGGCGATGCCGAGCTCGGAGAGCGCGACCTGCGCCGAGTCGAGCCGCTGCTGCCGAACATCGCACAACACCACGGTGTGGTCTCGGCCCAGGATCTTGGCCGTCGCCAGACCCATGCCGCCCGCGCCGCCGGTGATCACTGATACTGAAGCCATAACTGGACGGTAGACGGCTGCGCCCCGGTGCCGGTCGACTGGGTGATGCGGAGAGTCGAAATGGCTGATCTGTCAGGCAAAGTGGCGCTGGTGACCGGAGCCTCGTCGGGCCTGGGCGCGGCGACGGCCCAACTGTTCGCCCGGCGCGGCGCGACGGTGTTCGGGCTGGCGCGCGATGCCGAGCGGCTCGCCACGGTGTTCGCCGACGTGCCCGGCGGGCAGTACGCCCCCACCGACATCAGCACCGCGGCGGCCTGCGCGGCGGCCGTCGAGCAGTGTGTCGCCCAGTTCGGGCGGCTCGACGTGCTGGTCAACGTCGCCGGCGCCCACCAGATGCGCCACACGCCGGCCGTCACCGACGACGAGTGGGCCCACGATCTGGCGGTCAACCTCAACGGGCCGTTCTTCCTGTGCCGCGCCGCGCTGCCGCACCTGCTGGAGGCGGGCGGCAATATCGTCAACGTCGCCTCGATCGCCGGGGTGGAAGGGCAGGCGTACTCGGCGGGCTACTGCGCGGCCAAGCACGGGCTCGTCGGGCTCACCCGGGCGTTGGCCGTGGAGTTCACCGCGGAGAAGCTGCGGGTCAACGCGGTGTGCCCGGGTGGGATGCTGACCCCGCAGGTGACCAACTTCCAGCTTCCCGAGGGTGCCGACGTCAACCTGATCATGCGGGTGGCCTCACCGCGCGGGATGAGCGCCCCGGCCGACGTCGCCGAGGTGATCGCCTTTTTGGCCAGCGATGCCGCCGCCGCGGTGCACGGCGCGGTCTACCTGACCGACAACGGGAAGACGGCTGGCTAGGACGCAACGGCAGAGCGGTATCCCTGTCGGACGTCAGAGCTAGCGTGTGGGCCATGGAACCGAAACCGGGCCCTACCGCGACACGTCCCGTCCTGCCAGAGGGCTACGGATTGCCGAGTTCGGCGGAAGGCTTGTTGAGCTGGTCAGAAGTTGAACAGCGATTGACCGCGTCCCAGCACTATTGGCTGACCACGGTGCGCCCGGACGGCACCCCGCACTCCGTACCGCGTTGGGGCGTGTGGCTCGACGGCCGCTTCTATTACGACGGCGCACCCACCACACGCCACGCGCGCAACCTCCAGGACAACCCGGCGTGCACCCTGACACTGGAAAGCGGTACGCAAGTGGTGATCGTCGAGGGAGTCTCCACAGCGACTTCAGCAAGCCCCAACGACCTCGGAGTCCGATTGGCGACCGCGTTCGAGAAATACCACCCGCAGTACGCTCCCGGCCCCGATGCCTGGGCGGGCCAGGACGGCGGCGGACTGCGGATGATCGTCCCCCGGCGGGCCCTGGCCTGGTTCGCGTTCCCAACCGACTGCACCCGGTTTGCCTTCTGACCTATATAGACGCGTTCCGTGTCGACGACACGGCGACCGGATTAGCATCCGCTGGTATGGCGCAGCGAGTACGGATGCGCACGGCGTTGGCCGCCGCAGCGGCAGCGCTCATGGCGCTGAGCGGATGTAGCTCTGGTCCAACACCGCCGGGAGAGGACTCAGCGGTGCGGTCCACCGGTTCAGCGGTCAATCCGTATCTCGCGGCAGCCAAATACGGCATCACCCACATCGATTCCGCGCAATCAGACAGCTTCGACGATCCGATCCCCCGCGGCACCTTTCACCTCGACCCGACCCAGCTGGACCGGGTTCCCGGCGGGCCGGTCAACATCATCACGCTGGCATCCACCGATCCGAACTACCGGTGGGTGTCCTCGACCTCGGGTGTCCGCTACGTCGATGTCGCGGACGGCGGATTCAAGCAGGTTGCGGCACTCGACGCTCCTGGGGTGCAACCGATTTCCCCGCAACAGCTCGACGCGGTGCTGAACCAGAGATTCACCGATGTCGGACAGATCGAGTCAGCGATCCGCGACCACTGGGGCGGAGCGAATTGGCAGCGGATCAGCAACGGCGTCTACAGCCTGGTCGATCGCGACAATTTCATCTATTACGTGACGCAGCAATCGGAGATCGTCAAATTCGGTCTGAAGAACGCCGAGCAGCCCGAGGCAGGCATCGCCATCGTCGGCCGCATCGACTTCAAGCCATACCTGACGGGCGACATCACCAGCCTGGGCATCCCCGAGAACATCGTCGGCGCCTCGATGACCTACGACGGTCGCCTGCTGGTGCTCAGCACCGGATCGTTATCGGTGCTCGATCGGGACCTGTCCGCGCCGTTGCAGCAGATCAAGTTCGGCGAGGACGAAACGGTCTCGAACTCGATGGCGGTCGACGAGCGTAACGGCATCTACGTCGCCTCCGACAAGTTGATGCGCAAGATCGTCTGGACTGGCTCCAAACTGTCGCAAGACGAGGCGGACGGCGCATGGTCGGCCGCCTACGACACCGGACGGCAACCCCCGACCATCAAGTTCGGCTCCGGAACCGGCTCGACGCCGACGTTGATGGGCTTTGGCAAGAACGATGACGAACTGGTGGTGATCACTGACGGATCCGACCATATGAAGCTGGTGGCGTTCTGGCGCAACGACATTCCGGAGGGCTTTCAGCAAAGGCCGGGAACGAAGTCCACCCGGATCGCGGATCAGATCAGCGTGAGCGCCGGCCTGCCGGAACCATTGCCGGAATTCATCCAAAGCGAACAGTCCGTCGTAGTCAGCGGGTATGGCGCGTTCGTGGTCAACAACATCGGTGGAGGCGGTACGCCGGACCGGCTGGTCGATGTGCTGGCCAGCGGACCCGTTTCGCCAGCGCCGCACGGGGCGCAGCGCTTCGAATGGGATCCCACCACCCACCGGTGGAGATCAGCCTGGGCACGCGGCGATGTGGTGTCCACCTCGATGGTCCCGGCCGTATCCGCCACTTCGGGAATCGTCTTCCTCAACGGCTACACCGCGGCCGACGGCTGGGAGGTGACCGGGCTGGACTGGCAGACCGGGGAGACGGTGCACCGCACCATCTTCGGACAGTCGAATCTGGGCAACGGCGCGTACGCCCTCATCGAGGGACTGCCCAACGGGGACCTGCTGTTCAACAGCGTCGGCGGGCCACTGCGCGCAACGATCGCGCAGTAGCCGACCGGGCTGATCAGCGCAGCGCCAGGCCGGTGATCGCCCGGGCGATGACCAGCCGCTGGATCTCGCTGGTGCCTTCGAAGATGGTGAAGATCTTGGCGTCGCGGTGCATACGCTCGACCGGGTAGTCGCGGGTGTAACCGTTGCCGCCGAGGATCTGGATCGCCTCGTCGGTGACGTAGACGGCGGTCTCGCTGGCGAACAGCTTGGCCATCGAGCCCTCGGCGTTGTCGAAGGCCTTGTTGTTGCGCGCCATCCAGCCGGCCCGCCAGACCATCAGCCGTGCCGCGTCGATGCGGCTCTTCATGTCCGCCAGTTTGAAGGCTACGGCCTGGAACTCACCGATCTTGCGGCCGAACTGCTCACGCTGGCAGGCGTATTCGAGGGCGTATTCGTACGCGGCGCGCGCCACCCCGACCGCCATCGCCCCGACGGTCGGACGAGTGCGCTCGAAGGTCTTCATGGCGGCCTGACCGCGGGCGGATGCACCGGATTTGACCCGGGCGACGCGCTCCTCGAACTTCTCTCGCCCACCGAGGATCATGTCCTCGGGCAAACGGACGTTGTCCAATACGATCTCGGCGGTGTGCGAGGCCCGGATGCCGTGCTTCTTGAACTTCTGGCCCTGGGCCAGCCCCTTGGTGTCGGGCCCGATGACGAACGTGGCCTGGCCGCGTGAGCCGAGTTCGGGGTAGACCGAGGCGACCACGATGTGCACGTTGGCGATACCGCCGTTGGTGGCCCAGGTCTTGGTGCCGTTGAGCACCCATTCACGTGTTGCTTCGTCGAAGCGGGCGCGAGTCCGGATCGCGCCGACATCCGAGCCGGCATCGGGTTCCGAGGAGCAGAAGGCCCCGAGTTTGGGGTCATCGGCGGTACCGAACATCTCGGGCAGCCACCGGCCCAGCTGTTCGGGAGTTCCGTTGCCCGCCAGGGCCGCCGCCGCCAACCCGGTGCCGAGAATCGACAAGGCGATCCCGGCGTCACCCCAGAACAGTTCCTCGAACACCGTGAGCATGCCGATCCCGCTGGGCTCGGCGGCCTGGGTGGCGAACAACTCGGGCGAGTACAGGCCGATCTTGGCGGCCTCCTGGATGATCGGCCACGGCGTCTCTTCCCGCTCATCCCATTCGGCGGCGGCCGGGCGGACGACCTCGGCGGCGAACTGATGGACCCAGTCCCGCACCTCGATCACGTCATCGCTGAGCTCTACCGAGAACGACATTGCTACTCCTGGAAGGACTGGGCGGACGCCACGGGACACTGTCGGGCTCGATTGTGGCACCTCATGCTGGAAGCAATTGCGTAGCGTCACCTAACCCGCGGATCGGTCAGGCCCAAATCGCTTGTGCCGCGACATTGCCGACGTAATAGGCGCCCAGCCCGCAGGTCAAGGTGAGCACCAGGTTGGCCAGCGCGTACAGCCGCGCACCGACGCCGGCCAGCTGCAGGGTCTCGTAGGAAAAGGTCGAGTATGTGGTCAGCGCGCCGCACAGACCGGTGCCGACCAACAGGTGCAGCCCTTGGTCGCCGGGGCTCGCGGCGCCCATGAGCACACCCAGGACCAGGCTGCCCAGCACATTGGCGGTGAACGTGCCCCACGGGAAGGTGGTGTCGTGGCGGGCCTGGACGAATCGGTCGGTCAGGTAGCGCAACGGCGCCCCCACCGCGGCGCCGGCGATGACCAGTAGCCAGGTCACTGGCCGGCGGGGCGTCGCCCGACGTGGCGGATGACCTCGACTTCATCCAGCAGGATCAGGCCCTCGGTGACCAACTCGTCCAGCTCCGGCAGGAAGGCACGGATCCGCTCGGCGGCGTCGACGATGATGACCGAGACCGGCAGGTCCTCAGACATCGACAGCAGCCGGGTGGTGTGGATGGCCGAGGACGCTCCGTAGCCCTCGATGCCGCGGAACACCGACGCGCCGGCCAGGCCGGCCCGATGCGCTCGGTGCACGATCTCGCTGTACACCGGCCTGTGATGCCAGGTGTCGCTCTCTCCGAGGAATACCGTCAGGCGCAACGCGCGTCCGGTGAGCTCGCTCATGCTGTCCTCCTGATGACCAGACGGCGGGTGAGGCTGGCAGCGGTCCAGGTCGCGATCAACACTGCCACCGGCGTGGTGAGCAGGTAGACCAAAGCCGGGACCGGCTGTCCGGCGGCGATGAGGGTGTCGACGTCGCCGGCGAAGGTGGAAAACGTGGTGTAGCCGCCGAGCACGCCGGTGCCCAGCAGCGGACGCAGCAGTCGATGTCCGACCCACAGTTCGGTGATCGCCACCATCAGCACCCCCATCAGCGCGCACCCGCTCACGTTGGTGACCATTGTGGCCCAAGGGAATCCACCGACCGGGGTGGGCAATGCCAGCGCGACGGCGTAGCGCGCGCAGGCACCGATCGCGCCGCCGACGGCCACGGCCGCGACTACCGGCGTCTGCTCATGCACCGCGGAGCCCCGCTATCGGTTCCGGCTAGGCAGAGCCGTCGCCATGTCCATGCGGCGCGGCGGCCTCACGGGTGATCTGCTCGAACTGCTGCGCCATGGCTTCGGCCAGCGCGGTAGCCGCCGACAGCGGCCGGACCATCACGACGAAGTCGTCGATCTTGCCGTCGTCGTCCATATGCAGGAAGTCGCATCCGCTGAGCCGTTTACCGTCGACCGACGCTTCGAATATCAGGGCATGGTCACGCCCGGAGGCGTCAGCGATCTCTCGCACGTAGCGGAAGTCTTCAAAGACACGCATCACGGCGCGCAGGATCGCCGCGGTGACCGGCTTGCCCGGGTAGGGCTTGAACGCCACCGGACTGGTGAACACGACATCGTCGGACAACAGCGCCTCGATGGCCGCGGCGTCACGGGCCTCGACCGCTTGCCGGAATGGGTGCATGCCACGCCTCCGCTGGTCAGTTGGTACCACTGACCATCACGGTAGACCCACCAGCGGCCGCGGCCGAGGAGGCCTGGTCGCCTGCCGGCCGCAGCACAGCCACGGTGGCCATCGGGCCTGACTCGATCTCGGTGCTGGTCTCCGGTGCCTCGCGCCACCGGGCCGGCAGCACGTGCGGCGCCGCGGCGATCGCGAGCACTGCGGCGCCGGTGGCTCCCAGCGCCTGCGACCAGCCCAGCGGTCCCACCGGTACGCAACCCAGGAGCTGGCTGATTCCGGGCAGGCTGATCATCGCCGCGAACGCCGCGAATGACCCGGCGGCGGTGAGCAAGACCAACGGCGCGTGCGAGTCGACCAGCGTCTGGGCCAGCTCGGTGGTGACCAGCGTGATCAGCGCGACCGTGGCGGCGCGTTGCCGGGCGCCCGGTACAACAGAAAGGCGAGCCATCCCCCATGCCGCGCTGGCCGCGGCCCCGGTGATCGCTCCGCGGACCGCGACGGCGCGCATCAGGCTGCGTTCGTCGATGCCGTGCACGACTCGATGCGAGGAGCCGGCCGGGGTGCTGACCGCGACCGCGGTGGCCGGCAGCGCGTCGGTCAGCATGTTCATCAGCAGCAGTTGGCGGTTGTTCAGCGGCGAGGTCCCCGACAGCGCGGTGCCGACGACACCGAAGATCACCTCGCCGACATTGCCGCCGAGCAGGCCCGTCACCGCCAGCTGCACCCCGCGCCACAGTCGCTGGCCTTCGTCGATGGCATCCACCAGTGCGCCGATGCGCCCGTCGGTCAACACGATGTCGGCCGTGAGGTGCGCCGAGTCGCTGCCGCGCGCCACGACGCCCAGGCCCACGCTGGCGGCCCGGATCGCCGCCGCATCGTTGGCGCCATCGCCCACCATGGCGCAGACCCGGCCACTGCGTTCGAGGGTCTGCACCACCTGCACCTTGTTCTCCGGGGACATCCGGGCGAAGATCACCCGCTGCGCCACCGCACGTTCCTGGCCCTTGCGCGACAACGCGTTCCACTCCGCGCCGGTGATGACCTGCTCGGCGGTGACCGGCACCCCCAGTTCCGCGGCGATCGCGGTGGCGGTGACGGGGTGATCGCCGGTGATCAGCCGGATGCCGACGCCCCGCTCCGCCAGGTCGGCGAGCAGTTGCGGCGCTTCGGCGCGGGGGGTGTCGGAGATGCCGAGGAACCCGGTGAGCGTCAGTCCCTCGCCGCACAGTCCGGCGAGAGCGTCCGGGTCGTCGGCCAGCGACTTCACCTGTGCGGCGCTAAGTCGGCGCTGCGCCACCGCGATCACCCGCAGCCCGCCGGCAGCGAGTTCGGCGACCGGCGCGTCGCTGTCCGGGCCGAGGACGGTGCAGGCGGCCAGCACCACTTCGGGAGCCCCCTTGATCATCAGTTCCCGACCGACCACCGACGCCGAGAACGCCCGGCCGGAGCGGAACGGCAGGTGGGCGTCCGGGGTGGTCCAGAGGCTGCCGATACCGGCGGCGGCCTCGGTAACGGCCTGGTCGGTGGCGTGCGTGTGGGGGTCGCCCTCGGGCGCCGGCGCGGCGTTGGCCGCGCATCGCAGCACGTCGTCCTCGGCGTGGCCGGCGACGGGGTACACCCGGGTGACCCGTAGCCGGTTCTCGCTCAGTGTTCCGGTCTTGTCGAAGCAGACCACCTCGACCCGGCCCAGGGCCTCCACCGAGCGGGGAATGCGCACCAGCGCACCGGAATCGGTCAGGCGTTGGGCCGAGGCATGCTGGGCCAGGGTCGCCATCAGCGGCATGCCCTCGGGCACCGCCGCCACGGCGACCGCGATCGCGTTGCCCAGGGCCAGACGCAGGCCACCGCCGCGCAGCATCCCCAACAGACCCACCATTAGCCCGCCGCCGGCGCTGGCCGGGAACGCGCGACTCATCAGCTGACTCAGCTGGTGCTGCAGGCCGACCACCGGCAGGTCCCCGGCGGCCAGCTCGGCGGCACGACGGGCCTGAGTGTCGGCGCCGACGGCGGTAACCACGGCCCGTGCGGTGCCGGCGACAACTGTCGTGCCGGCGTAGAGCATGCAGCGCCGCTCGGCGAGTTCGGCGCCCGGTGTCGCCGCGGTCTGCTTGTCGACCGACAGTGATTCGCCGGTGAGCGAGGATTCGTCGACTTCGAGGTCGATGGCCTCGATCAGCCGCGCGTCGGCGGGCACCACCTCGTTGCTGCGGACCTCGATCACGGCGCCGGGTATCAGGCGGTCCGCGACGATCTCGGTGTAGGTGTTGGTGCCCGGCGCGACGGTGCGGGCGGGCGGGGTCTGTTGGGCCAGCAGCCGGTTCAGCCGGTTCTCGGCCTGCAGCTGCTGGGCTGCCGCGAGCATGCAGTTGCCGATCAGCACCGTGCTGACCATCAACGCATCCACCGGCGAACCCAGCATCGCGGTGGCCGCCGAGCTCAGTGCCAGCACCGGCATCAGCGGATCCGACAGTTCGGCGCGCACCGCCCTGATGAACTGCCAAGCCATGTGCGGTGGCGCGGCGTCGACTTCGGCTGCGGCGCAGGAGAGGTCGGGGACCGGCAGGATCGCGTGGATCTCGTCCAGTGACATCGCATGCCACTCGTAAGCCGGCGCGGGCCGCGGCGGCTGCGTCCGAGCCACCTGGCGAGCCAGCAGGTATCCCGAGAGCAGTCCGGTGGCTGCCCCGGCGGTGACCGGCCCGGGACCCCCTCTTCCCCGGCCCGCCCGCACCCCGGGAACCATCAGCAGTGCACCGATCGTCGATGCGCCGGTGGCCAGCGAGGTGCCGCGCTGGGCGGCCGCGCGCGCCGCCGGTATCGCGTGCAGCACCCGCCAGGCGCCGGCCAGATCGGTCAGCAGCAGATCCGCCTCCCACGGCGGTGGCGTCTCCGAGTCGCCGGGCAGGATCCCCAGGCCCACGTCGGCGCAGGCGAGGGCCTGCGCACCGCTCGACGTGAGCACCGCAACGGTGCGGCCGTCTTGCTGGCGTGCCGTCAATGCGGCAGCCAGCGCCTCGTCGAGTTGTTCGTCGTCGGCGGCGGTATCGACCGGCGCCAGTTCGTCGAACGCGGGACGCAGTTCACCCAGAGCTTCGACGTCGAGGGTGACCAGTTCCGCGCCCGACGCCCGTGCCTCGGCCAGCAGTGCCGAGGCCAGCGGGTGGCGTGCGGTGGCGGTGCAGAGCAGCCGGGGATCGATGAGGACGGCGTCGACGCGGTCGAGTCGGCGCAGGCCCTCCGGGCGCAACGGCAGCGCGGCGTGCTGCTCGACCAATGACCGGCTCAGCGTGGCCGCGAACGATTCAGTGGTGGTGCGCATGGCTTTCGGGGAGGCGACCACGGCCGCGGTCGCGGCTGTGGTGACGTTGCGGGTGAGCACTCCCACCAGGCCGGCCCCGAACAACTGGACGTAGCCCACCCGCCTGCCGTGGCGGTCGAGCGCCCCCTCCGGTAGCGGCACCGGCCGCGACGGCACGTGCACCTGAGCCTGGTCGGCGTGCCGGGCCAGGTACGGCTCGTGGCGGTTCCAGGCCTGCGCCGCGGCCGCAGACTCGGCGGCTTTGACACCTTGCAACGCCAAGTCCACTGCCAGCGTGGCCGGCGACAGGGTGGCGATACGCGCTCCGGTGGAGATCAGCGACAGCACCGTGTCGGCAGGTCCCCTGCCGATTCGGTCGGCGAGTTGCCGGCGCAACCACGGCTGGTAGTTGGCCAGCGCCGCGACGGCGTCGACGGTGATCGGCGCCTGCGGCAGCCGCAGCGCGCGCCCGGCGACCGCGATGGCCAACCCGGCGGCGTTGACGCCGACCATCACGCCGCGGGCCATCAGCAGCAACCCGTCGCCGGGTAGGACGGTGGCCGGCGCTGCCCCGATCGGAGCTGTCGTGCCGTCGGAGCGGCGGTAGCTGCGTTCGGTCTCGGCGATCAGGCGGCACAGGTCATTCAGCGTTACCTGCTCACCGTCGACCGCCAGTTCCACCACGACCCGAGACAACGGGCGGTTCAGCCGCGCCGACACCACGCCGGGTTCGGCGACGAGCGTGTCAAGCACCCGCTGCCCGAGTTCGGGGGATTCAGTCAAGCCACGTATCTCGATCCAGGCGCGGCCTTCCCCGCGCCAGCACCTGCGGGTCAGCGTCGCCGTGGTGGATTCGCCGGACAGCATCCGAGTGGCCTCGCGAATCGGCAGCGCGGCGACCTGCAGGCCGGCCGAGGTGATGGCCCCCACCGCCTCGGTGGTGGCCGACGCACTGCGGGCCGCCGCGCCGACGACGGCTGACGCCGCACGGATTCCCAGGGTGGCCGGTCGCAGCAGCGACGATGTCGGAATCAATTCGGCAGTAACCAATCCTGTGGTCTGACGGCGGGTCTGGGCCGTACCCGCCGGGCGGCCAAGGTGCCGCGGGAACTGCCCAATTCTGGCGACACTTTGGCGATTGCGCAACTATGCGAATGTGTCGTTCGGCGAATCCCGCCATGGGAGTTGGGACAAAATGAATGCCGCCATGGCAAAAGATGAAGAACGGCTGTCCGAAGAAATCAGTTCAGTCAACCGGACCGACGAACCGACCCAACCCCAACTGGCATCCGCCGCGAGCACGTTCGCGCTGCTCAGCAGTCCGGCGCGCCTGCACGTGATGTGGCTGGCCGCCCAGGACGCCTACGACGTGACAACCCTGGCGAGACGGGCCGGCGTCAACGTCGCCACCATGAGCCAGCACTTGACCAAGCTGCGGCTGGCCGGGCTGATCAACGCACGACGCGACGGGCGCCACCACATCTACACCGTGGATGACCCACACATTCTGACCCTGCTCCAGCAGATCTTCGCCCACATCGCGCCGGACGGCAGCCTGGCGCCCGACCCGCCGCGAGGCGGTTCGAGTAGCTGAACGGCCCGCCGCATACGACGATGTCTTCGATGCCGTAGACGGTACAGCCGAGATAAGGAGACTTGCGTTGGGCGATCAGGTAGTGGCTCCGGTGTTGCCCAACGGCGCGGTGTTGCCTTTCCCGCCGGTCGGCTCGGGCAGTGTCGCAGGCCGGACCCTGCAGGAGTCGACCTACAGTCCGCGGGCGGTCCCGCAACGGCTGCACACCGATGCACCCAATGTGGTGATCGTGCTTATCGACGATGCCGGCCCCGGGTTGCCGTCGACATTCGGCGGCGAGGTGAACACCGCGACCCTCGACCGGATCTGCGGCCAAGGTGTGTCCTACAACCGGTTTCACACCACGGCCATGTGCTCGCCGACCCGGGCGTCGTTGCTCACCGGTCGTAATCACCACGAGATCGGCAACGGTCAGATCGCGGAATTGGCCAACGACTGGGACGGCTACGCCGGCAAGATCCCCGCGTCGAGCGCCACGGTGGCCGAAGTGCTCAAGCAGTACGGTTACGCCACGTCGGCTTTCGGGAAGTGGCACAACACTCCCGCGGAGGAGACCACCGCGGCAGGCCCCTTCGAAAACTGGCCCACTGGTTTGGGTTTCGAATACTTCTATGGATTCTTGGCCGGCGAGGCCTCGCAGTATGAGCCCAACCTGGTCCGCAACACCACCGTGGTGGCCCCACCGAGGACACCCGAAGAGGGCTATCACCTGTCCGAGGACCTGGCCGACGACGCCATCTCCTGGCTGCGCCGACACAAGGCCTTCAACGCCGGCAAACCGTTCTTCATGTACTGGGCCAGCGGCTGCCTGCACGGCCCGCATCACGTCATGAAGGAATGGGCCGACAAGTACGTCGGCAAGTTCGACGACGGATGGGACGCATACCGCCAGCGGGTGTTCGAACGCGCCAAGACCAAAGGCTGGATTCCGCAGGACTGTTCGCTCACCGAGCGCGACGAAACCCTCACCGCCTGGGACGACATCCCCGAGGATGAAAAGCCGTTCCAACGCCGCCTGATGGAGGTCGCCGCCGGCTACGCCGAGCACGTCGACGTCCAGGTCGGTCGCATCGCCGACGAACTGGAAGCCCTCGGCTACGCCGACAACACGCTGTTCTTCTACATCTGGGGCGACAACGGTTCCTCCGGCGAAGGCCAGAACGGCACCATCTCGGAACTGTTGGCCCAGAACGGGATCCCCACCACGGTGCGTCAGCACATCGATGCCCTCGACGCGCTCGGCGGCCTGGATGTGTTGGGGTCTCCCCTGGTCGACAACCAGTACCACGCGGGCTGGGCCTGGGCCGGGTCCACCCCGTACAAGGGCATGAAACTGTTGGCGTCGCACCTGGGCGGCACCCGAAACCCGATGGTGGTGCGCTGGCCGGCCAAGATCGCCGCCGACCCGGCGCCGCGGGAGGTCTTCTTGCACTGCAACGACGTGGTGCCGACCATCTACGAAGTCGTCGGGATCGAAGCGCCGCTGACGGTGCACGGGCAACCACAGATGGCCTTGGCAGGAGCAAGCTTCGCGCGCACGCTGACCGACCGCGACGCGCCAGGCGGCAAGAAGACCCAGTACTTCGAGATCATGGGCAGCCGGGCGATCTACCACGACGGATGGATGGCGTCGGCTCGCGGCCCCCGGCTGCCGTGGGTGCCCGGCCAACCGCCCGGCATCGCCACCTGGACTCCGGATGCCGATGCGTGGGAGCTCTACAACCTCGACGAGGACTGGTCACAAGCCCACGACCTGGCCGAGCAGCTGCCCGAGAAGCTCGCCCAGATGCGCGAGATGTTCATGGTCGAGGCGGCCCGCAATGCGGTGCTACCCGTCGGCGGCGGCCTGTGGGTGCCCGTCTATCACCCCGAACTACGCATCGCCCCGCCCTACACCGAGTGGGACTTCACCGGCGACACCGTGCGAATGCCCGAATTCTGTGCGCCCGCGCTCGGCAACAAGAACAACGTGGTCACCATCGATGCGGAGATCCCGGCCGACGCGAACGGCGTGCTCTATGCCCTCGGGGCCGGCGCCGGCGGCCTGACGTGCTACTTCGACGATGGCTATCTCTGCTACGAGTACAACCTGTTCATCTTGTCGCGCACCAAGATCCGCACGGCAGGCAAGGTGCCGCCCGGCCGCACCACCATCGCCGTCACCACGCAGTACGCGGAGCCGCGCCCGGCGGGACCGCTCGACATCACCGTGGCCGTCAACGGCGAGACCGTTGCCGAGGGCCAGGTCCCCGTCAGCGCGCCGTTGTTGTTCACCGCCAACGACTGCCTCGACATCGGCACCTGCCTGGGCTCGCCGGTGTCCCTGGACTACCGGGAACGTGCCCCATTCCCGTTCGAGGGCCACATTCACCGGGTTCACGTCGCCTACACCTGAGCCCGCTGTCCACACCGGTGACCGCGGTCACAGACCAAAGTCCCGAGATGACGTGATCGGCAACACTTTTCCGTTTTCTACAACAGGCGGCTGTATAACGTCTCGATCCATGAAAGATCCAATGCTTGCTCTTCCGGTGCTCGCCGGAATCCTCGGACTGCTCGTCTTCGGATTCCTGGCCCTGGAGGTCGTGTTCCACATCGGCTGAGGGCCACCGACGGCTAGGGCCGGGTGTGCTGCGCGACAAGCTCCTTGAGCAGCTGCCCGGTCCGCAGCAACGGCGCCGCCGATTTGGCGGCCAGCGACATGATCACCGCACCTTCAACCGCAGCGATGGTGGTGGTGGCCAGCTGCTGCGCGGTCGCGGGCGCGACATCGGCCTCTTCCAGCCGATCGGCCAGTAGGCGCTCCCAGTCGGCGAACACCGCGCCGGCGACATCGGCCGCATCGGGCGCTTCGGAGCGTCCCAACGCTGCGGCCACAATCGGACAGCCCGCACGAAACTCGCTGCCGATCAAGGCTTCCTTCCACACCGCAATGAACGCCTCGACGGCCGTCACCGCATCCGCCTCGACCAGCAACCGCCGGATCATGTCAGAGGTCGTCCGACCCGCGGTTCTGGCCGCGCTGGCGACGAGTTCGGCTTTGCCGCCAGGAAAGTTGAGGTACACCGAGCGTCGCGCGATCCCACTGTGGGCGAGCAGTTCGGAAATCCCGGTACCCGCAACACCCTTGCGCTGCAGTAGTGCGATCGCACTGTTGATGAGCCGGTCGCGCGCCGCCATCGCCATCACCTTTCCCGGCCCCCGATTGTTTGCGATATACCGATCAGTCTACTAGCCTCGCAGCACACAAGTAGACCAATTGGTATACCGCGGTCGCCGGACTGATTCTTCGATCGGCGCAGGGGATGGGGAACAAGCCATGACACGAAGTGACGAGCAAGCCCTACGCAAGTTCCGCACCGAACGACGAGTGGGGCGCTACATCGCCAACCCCCTGGTATCGGCGCTGGCCCGCCTGGGCATCAGGACCACACTGGCCACCGAACTACAGACCATCGGCCGCAAGACAGGAAAGACGCGGCACGTTCCGGTCGCCGCCTGTTTCGACGCCAGCGGCGCCTGGGTGATCTCCCAGCACGGGTCACGCTCGGGGTGGGGCGCCAACATCACCGCCAATCCACAAGTCCGCATACGCCAGGGCTCGCAATGGCGCAGCGGACTCGCACGGTTCCAACCCGACGACGACGTGACGGCCCGCGCACGCACCTTCGCGTCCCGGCCCGCCTTCGCAGGCCTGGCGGTGGCCACGTTTCGCGCGCTGGCGAGCACGCCGGTCTCCGTGCGCATCACCTTCACCGATGGTGCCGTGTGAGATGCGTTCCGCCTGGGTGTATCTGGTCGTGGCAGCAACGCTGGGCGCCACCGGGGTGTTCATCGCCCATCTGAGGCTCAGCGACATCCCCGACCCGGCGGTCGGCCACTCGCCGCGCCCTCCGGCGGTCGGCCGACTCAAAGAGAAGGTCGTCGAATACCGCGTGGACGGTCCGGCAGGCACCCCGGTATTCGCGTCCTATCTCGACGTCGACGGCTCGGTGCGCCAGGTATCGGCGACCCTGCCCTGGCAGACCACCCTGCGCACCCAGCGCATCACCGTGCCCACCGGGGTGATGGCGCAATCCGAGAACGAGCCGTTGTCCTGTCGTGTCGTCATCGACGGGCAGGTACGCGATGAGCAATCGTCCATGTCGTCAGCGGTGGCATGCAAGGACCCGGTCGCATGAGGGCGCCGGACAGCCGGCCCCTGATCGCCCGGCTGCTCTATCGGTTCGCACTGCCCATCATCGTGCTGTGGGTGGGCGCCGCCGGCGCGCTCAATCTCGCCGTCCCGCAATTGGAAACGGTCATCACCGAGCACGCGAAATCGTTTCTGCCCGACGACGCCGCGTCGGTGCAGGCCATCGTGAAGCTGGGCGACCACTTCGGCGGCGCCGGCACCAACAACTTCGTCTACCTGTTGCTCGAAGGCGACGAACCCCTGGGCCCCGACGCCCACCGCTACTACTCGACATTGCTGGATCGGATCACCGCCGACACCGCGCACGTCAACTCGGCAATGGACCTCTGGTCCGATCCCCAGTTCGCCTCGGCGAACGAGAGCGCCGACGGCCATGCCGCCTACGTCTTGCTCAATCTGAGCGGCAACATGGGCACCGCCCTGGCGATGTCCTCAACCCAGGCCGTTCGCGACATCATCGCCGCCACCGAGCCCCCTGCGGGGATCACCGCACACCTGACCGGTCCGTCAGCGGTCGTCAACGACGAATTGGTGTCGATCAACGACTCGATCCTGCTGCTGCTGATCGCCTGCGGCGCACTCGTCGGCGCGATTCTGTTCTGGGTCTACCGCTCACCGGTCACGGTGGCGATGCCGATGCTGGTCGCCGGAGCCGGACTCGGCGTCGGCCGGCCGGTGGTCGCGCTGCTGGGCAGCCACCACGTCATCGGCGTCTCCATCTTCGCCTCAGCACTGATGGCAGTCATGGTCCTGGGAGCCGGAATCGACTACGGCATCTTTCTGTTGGGCCGCTACCAAGAGGCACGCCGGGCCGGGGCCGACCCGACCTCCGCGTACTACGCGGCGCTACGCGGTGTGCAACACATCATCATCGCCTCGGGCCTGACCATCGCCGGGGCAACCGCATGCATGACATTCACCCGACTGGCGATCTTCAGCACCTCCGGGTTGCCGTGCACCATCGCGGTCGTCATCACCCTCGCCGCGGCACTGACGCTGGGGCCGGCCATCCTCGCGGTCGGCAGCCGGTTGGGGTTCTTCGAGCCGCACAGAGGCCGCGATCGAAAGTCGCTGCGTCGCTGGCGGCGGATCGCCACCTACGTGGTGCGCTGGCCGGGCCCGGTCCTGGTGGGCTCGCTGGCGGTGCTGAGCCTGGCCCTGCTCGTGCTGCCGACGTTTCATCCCAGCTACAACGAACGCATCGCCCAGCCCAGCAACTCACCGGCCAACCTGGGCATCGCCGCGGCCGACCGCCACCTTCCGCCCAACATCATGTCTCCCAGCGTCTTCCTGGTCGAAGCCGATCACGACATGCGCAATCCGGCGGACATGATCGCCCTGGCCAAACTGGCCAACGCGGTGCTGGCGATTCCCGGAATCTCCAACGTTCAAGGCATCACCCGCCCGCTGGGCGCGCCGCTGCAGCAGGGCACGCTGACCTCCCAGGCCGGCTACCTCGGTCAACGACTGACGCAGATGACCGATGTGCTCAGCCAACGCGCCGATGACCTGCTGATCCTCAACGGCGAGGTGGGACGACTCCAGCTCACCATCGCCGGGATTGAGCAGGCCCTGCACAGCGGGCGCGCCGGCAGCGATGAGATCAACGGCAGCGCAACCGAACTCCAGGCCGCCCTGAGCGGCGTCGTGACGAAGATGGATTCGCTGCGCGACGCCGCCGCGCCCGCCCGCGTGTTCATCGATTCCATCCCCAACTGCCGGGACAATGAACCGTGCCGGGCGGCACTCACCAGCTTCTCGCTCTTCGAAGACCTTCATCGTTTCGACGGACTGGTGGACCGACTGGCCGGCGGAACCCACGCCGTCGCCCGCACCCTGCCCGAGCTGTCCGCACAGCTCGACAGCCTGAAAGGCTTCGCAGCCCAGGTCAATGCCGCGACCGAACCGGTGCGCGCCACCCTGCAGACGTTGGTTCCCCAGATCGCCGAAATCACCACGTTCACCGAGGAACTCAGCCAAAGCTTTTCCGGCGGCGACCCCAACGGTTCGTTCTTCCTGCCCAGTCAGGCCTTCGACAATCCGCTGTTCAAGAACGCTATGCCCTACTTCTTCTCCCCCGACGGCATGATGACTCGCATGGTCGTCACCCCCGAGATGGAGGGGTTCAGCCGCGAAGCGATGGATGTCAGCGCCAACGTCATCCCGACCGCACTGCAAGCGATCAAAGGCACATCGCTGGCCGGCAGCACGGTAAGCCTCGGTGGCCCCGGGGGCACCCTGCTCAATATCGAGGCCTTCGCGCGGGAAGACTTCATCACCAGTGCGGTAGCCGCGTTCGCGTTCGTGTTCTGCGTGATCCTGATCCTGCTCCGCAGTCTGGTCGCGGCGATCGCGGTGATCGGAACCGTGGCCCTGTCCTATCTGGCGGCACTGGGTTTGACCGCTTTCGTCTGGCAGGACCTCATCGGCAACCCGCTGCACTGGTCGGTGGCCCCGGTCTCCTTCGTGTTTCTGGTCGCGGTGGGCGCCGACTACAACATGCTGCTGGTCGCCCGGTTCAAAGTGGAGATCGGGGCCGGCATCAAGACCGGCATCATCCGCGCCATGGTCAACACCGGCGGGGTGGTCACCACCGCCGGGTTGGTGTTCGGGTTCACCATGTTCGCCATGCTGGCCGGCTATGCGCACAACATCGCCCAGACCGGCACTGCTGTCGGCCTGGGACTGTTGCTGGATACGCTGCTCATCCGGTCCCTGGTCATCCCAGCCGTCGCAACCCTGGCCGGTCGCTGGTTCTGGTGGCCGATCGTGGTGCACGACCGACCCACCAAACAGCTACCGGCGTGATCCGGCTCGGTGCGTCGTCAGCCCTCGACCGTGGGCCCCGGATACGGCAGCAACGCCATTTCCCGGGCGTTCTTGATGGCGCAGGCGACCTGGCGTTGTTGACGAACGGTGAGGCCGGTGACGGCACGTGAGCGGATCTTGCCGCGCGGAGAGATGAAGATGCGCAGCGTGGCGGTGTCTTTGTAGTCGACGACCGTCAGGCCCAGTTTGGCGAGCAGGTTCGGCTTCGCCGACCTAGGCGCGCTCCGTGAAACACGCCGCGAATCTTTGGTTTTGATCGCCATCTACCAACTCGCCTTCCGGACGCCAGGCAGGTGGCCCTCGTGCGCGAGTTGACGCACGCGCACGCGCGAGAGTCCGAACTTGCGCAGGTAGCCGCGGGGGCGCCCGTCGGCGCTGTCTCGGTTGCGCAGCCGGACCGGGCTGGCATCGCGCGGGTGGCGCGCCAGCTCGCGCTGGGCGGCCAGTCGCTGCTGCGGGCTGCTCGCCGTCGAACGAATGATCTCCTTGAGCTCAGCGCGTCGCTCGGCGTAGCGGGCCACCAACACCCGGCGCTGCTCGTTCTTCACGATCTTGGATTTCTTGGCCATTGCTCAGCGCTCCTCCCGAAAGTCGACATGGCGACGGACCACGGGGTCGTACTTGCGCAGCACCAGGCGGTCGGGGTCGTTGCGCCGGTTCTTGCGGGTGACGTAGGTGTAGCCGGTGCCCGCGGTGGAGCGCAGTTTGACGATGGGACGAATGTCGGTGCGCGCCATCAGATCCGCTGCCCTTCGCGCCGCAACCGGGCCACCACGGCCTCGATGCCGTCCCGGTCGATGACCTTGATGCCCTTCGCGCTGACCCGTAGCCGGATCCGGCGGTCTTGCGAGGGCAGGTAGTAGGTCCTGACCTGGATGTTCGGCGACCAGCGACGACGGGTGCGGCGATGCGAGTGCGACACCGCATTCCCGAATCCGGGCACCCGGCCGGTGACTTGGCAGCGTGCAGACAACGGAGCTCTCCTTCAACCCTTATTGACAATGATTGTCGACAAGCGACGCGCTGGAGGCTATCGTAGGGACGGTCTTAATGACAATGATTTTCAACAGGAGGATGATGCGGACTCCGGTGATCCTGGTGGCCGGGCAGTACGGCACCGACGCAGCGACCAAAGCCTTGCAGGCCAAGGCGGGCACGGTGACCGTCGCCTACGGCCTGGACGGTCACGTGGTGGTGCGGGAAACCACCAGCACGACAGCGGTTGCCACGACGTTGGCCCTGGAGCTGGCGCACGGCTGCGTGTCCTGCACCCTGCGCAACGACCTGCTGGTCCTGTTGCGCCGACTGCACCGGCGGGCCGGCGTTGAACGCATCGTCGTTCAGCTGCCCAATTGGCTGGAGCCGCAGCCCATCTGCTGGGCGATCCGCAACGTGCGGGTCCGCGTGGGACCGGGATACATCGATGGACCGGCCGGTCGAGATGTGGCGGTCGCCGCGGTCGTCACCTGCCTGGATGCCACCGCGTGGCTGCCCCAAGCACTCGGCGACGACGAACTCGACGACGGCCGCACCATCGCCCAGGTGGTGGTCGGCCAGGCCGAATCCGCCGACGCCCTGGTGGTTTACGCCCCAGACCCGACGGCTCTGGCGGTACTGCGCCGGTTGGCTCCGCTGGCACGCATCACCGCCGGAACCGATCGCCTTGAACAGGCACTGACCCACCTCGACGACGGCGCGCGCCGCGGTCGAGCCGATGATCCACACGCCCCGCTGCTGGCCGGTCAACCGCCGCTGCGGCCCGAGGGCCCGGTTGAGCTGATCGAATTCCACGCCCGCCGACCGTTTCATCCGCAACGCCTGCACGCGGCCCTCGATGCGCTACTCGACGGGGTGATCCGGGCACGCGGGCGGCTGTGGCTGGCCAACCGGGGCGAGCGGGCGATCTGGCTGGAGTCCGCGGGTGGCGGGCTGCACACCTGCGCGGTGGGCAAGTGGCTGGCCGCGATGACAGCGGAGGAGGCCGCCCGCGTGTCCCCGGAGCGGCACGCGTTCGCGGATCTGATCTGGGACCACCGCTACGGAGACCGGCACACCTCGCTGGTGGTTCTGGTCTGCGGCGCCCGACCCGAGCAGATCCGCGAAGCCCTGTCGGATGCTCTGCTCACCGACGACGAGTTACGCAGCACGCATCAGTGGGCCGGCTACCCCGACCCGTTCGGCGACCACCACCAGGAACCGTGCGACGAGACCCCAACTGCCACAGCAGATATTTCCCCGTACCGCACCCGAGACGGAGACCAACGATGAAACCCGGCATCCACCCCGACTACCACCCCGTCGTCTTCCAGGACGCCACCACCGGCCAGACGTTCCTGACCCGTTCCACCGTGACCAGCGACCGCACCATCGAGTGGCCCACCCCGGCGGGCCCTCGCAGCTACCCGCTGGTGATCGTAGAGATCAGCGCGGCGTCACATCCGTTCTGGACCGGAAACAGCCGAATCGTCGACTCCGCCGGGCAGGTCGAGAAATTCCGCCGCCGCTACGGACAACGCCAGGCCTGACCGCGCCGTGCTTCACCAGGAGACCGACAGCGCCTCGAGCACCTCACGGGCCGCCCGGGTGCCCGATTCGATGGCGCCCTCGAGGTAACCCGCGTGCTCGCGCGCCGTCTCGGTACCCGCCCAATGAATGTCGCCGGTCGGGGTGCACTCGATCGGCGGGATACCGTCGGTAGTCCCGGGCAGCGCCAGTGCGACGTAGCCGCCGCCGACGTATTCATCGAGGTGCCAAGATTTTTCGTGCCAGCTCGCCGGTTCGAGAACGTCGGGACCGACGTAGCGGGCCAGCGCACCGAGCACCGCGTTGCGCCGCTCGGCGGCCTCCAGTCGGTCGAGCTCGCGCGCCTCCGGTCCCCCCACCAGCACGCACAGATGGCCGGGGCCGCCCGGCGCGCCGGTGTCGAACACCGCGCGTCCGGGTTTATCCAGGACCAGGAACTCGCCGCCCGCTCGATCCCTCCAGAACGGGCGTGAATAGACCGCCACGCCCTTATACACCGAACCCATATAGGTATCGGACGCCAATGCGGCACGGCCGGGCGGGAGCGGCGGCTCGTAGGTGATTCGTCCGGTGAGTGGCGGCGGCACCGTCACAATGACTTTCGCGGCACGGACGTCACCCGCGGTCGTTCCGATGGTGACGCCATCGCCGCTCTGCACGATCGAGGT
Organism: Mycolicibacter heraklionensis; assembly: GCF_019645815.1. Taxonomy (NCBI): domain Bacteria; kingdom Bacillati; phylum Actinomycetota; class Actinomycetes; order Mycobacteriales; family Mycobacteriaceae; genus Mycobacterium; species Mycobacterium heraklionense. The sequence goes on along the minus strand of NZ_CP080997.1, from coordinate 958,348 downwards.
GACCCGGCGCCCCGGGAGCACTCGGGGACCGAGTTCGGCGGCCAGGCCCTCGATCAGCGAGCCGATCCCTTCGGCGACCAAGGACTCCTGGGCGCCCCCGGCCGTCGCCAACATCGTTCGCAGCCCGCCCTGCTGGCGGATGCTCTGCGCCATCGCGTGAATGGAGCAGCGATCAAGGTCAGCGGTCCACGAGATGTACGCAAGCACTTCGAGCAGCCGCCGAGCGCGCCCCGGGACTCGGCGCAGCCAGGCCTGCACCGTGGTGGCATTCCACCGTTGCGTCTTGGCGATGCGAGACAGGGCTTCGACGCCGACGAGCACGAGAAGGGTCGCCAACATCGAGGGCGCCGCTGCCCGCACTCTCCGCGATCCGTCGACCACGATGGGCAACGGCCGAGAGTGCATTCGAAACTGCGTGGCGCCCAGTTCAGAAGCCAGCGCCTTGAGCCGGTGGTGATCGTGGCCGATCCACTGACCGCCGAGGTCCACCCGTGACCCCAACGCGCTCGTCTCGGTCATGGCCCGTCCGCCGAGCCGGTCCGCGGCCTCCAAAACGAGCACGTCGACGCCGGCGCGGTGCAGCTCGCGGGCAGCCGTCAGTCCGGACATCCCCGCACCCACGACGGCCACCGTGCTGGCCATCGCTCCGTCGCCTGACTTCACGCCCCGTAATCTAAGTCGGTCAACCGACCGAGTCAAGGATTCATGCTGCTCGGCGGGCAGTAGTCGATGGACTCAGCCGGTGCGGCGCGGGCGTTTGCCGACGGGCTGCGGATCGGCGAATCGCACGACCATGTCCACGGCGCGGTCGAGGTCGCGTCGTGCCCGCTCGGAGTCCGGGTTTGTCACGTACTGCACGATCAGGCCGTCCACCAGGGCAAGCGCGAGCCGTCCGAGACTGTCGAATTCGACGGCGCAGCGCTCCCCCGCCGCCTGCGCGGCTTGGGAGCAGAACTCGGTGACGAGCGCGGTGTAGCGCTCATATTGCAGCTGGGCCAGGCCGCCGGAGCCTTCGCTGCGCACCGAGTACATGGCCAGCTCGTATTGCATGATCTGCAGGCCGGTGTCGCTTTCCACCAACGTGGTCCAGAAGTTCGTCACCCCTTGCCGCAGCGCATGGGCCACCCCCCGGTCGAGCTGCAGATCGGCGCGCACCGCGTCCACAACGTCGTCCATGACCGCGGCGATCACCGCACGCAGCAGCAGGTCCTTGGACGGAAAGACGTAGTGCAATGTGCCCAGTGGGATTCCGGCTTCAGCGGCAACCCCACGCAACGTCGTGCCCGCTACGCCAACGTCACGCAGTACGCGCATTGCGGCCGCGACAATCTGCCCCTCACGCTCGGTCGCCTTGATGTAGGCCACCCATTCCTCCTGAATCCACCGCTGCCGGGCGGACTAACCGGCGCGCCACACCCGTAGCGCCGCGATGATCATCGGAATCTGCAACGGCAGGCGCGCGATCGCCCCTGCCCGCAACCAGGGTTTGGCCCAGAACAACCGGACCGAGTGGATATTCGCCGGGTACACGGCAACGAACAGAGCGGCAGCGGCCAGCCCGGCCATGCGGCGGGTGCGCGGCGACAACAGCAGGGCACCGATGACCAGCTCGGCGACTCCCGACAGATACGTGTACATGCGTGCACTGCCCGGCAACTCCGGCGGAACGATCGCGTCGAACGGTTGAGGGACGACGAAATGTCCTGCCCCGGCGCCCAGCAGCAGCCCGGCGAGCCCTCGCGCGGCGGTGGCGGCGTTTCGCTGTCCTGGCGGTGCGGCAGTCATCGCTCGATCGTAGCCAGCCTGGCGGTCTGCAGTCACCGGCCGCCGGTGCCGAAAAGTACGGCCGCCATCAAGGCGTGAATCCGGGACCGCTGTTCGTCTCGATCATCAAAGTTAACCAGGCGTCCTATATCGACGACTAGAGCAAGCGCCGCGTGGACACGGAACACCGCTTCGGTATCGCCCGCGCCGGCCTGGTTCACCAGGTGAGCCCATTCGTCGACGTTCTGCCGCTGCAGACCGCGCAGTTCAATGCGGTCGGGTTCGGGCAAGTTGGCGAACTCGGCGAAATAGATGTTGATCAGCTCGGGCGCGGCGAATGCCAGTGCGGTATAGCGCTCGGCGATGCGCAGGGCCGCCTGCCTTGGACTGGTCGACTCGGCCAGGGAATCGGTGATGGCCATCAGCACGCGGCCGTTGGCCCGATGAAAGGCGACGGCCAGTAAGGCCGCCTTGCTCGGGTAGTAGCGGTAGGCACTGGAGCCGTTCAGTCCGGCCGCGGCGGCGATCTCCTCGATGCTGACTTCGTAGAAGCCGCGCTGGCCGAACATGCGGATGGCCTCGGCGAGCAGCCGTTCTCGCTTGGATGTGCTGGGCAGACCCCGCTCCGGTCGTCGGGGCGCGGGACCCGACGGCGCCGGGGGCAGCTCGACGGTGAGCACCGCCCAGCACAGCTCGCCGAGCAGGTCCGCAAGTGCGGCAGCAGGCAACCGCGTTCGGTGCGCGGAGATGCTGCCGATCACGCTCAGGGCGGCAGCGGCCAAGATCGCCGTGTCGGCCTCGGGAAGTTCTGGGCGCATAACCGCCAGCGGCTCGGCGATCGCGGCGTTGAGCGCATCGTAGCCGGCCCGGATTTCCTTGCGATCCGGCAGCTGCAGGTAGCGCCGCTCCCACCGATAGAACGCGCCCTCGCGCCGCGTCCCGATCGTGGTCTCGATCAGCGCCGCGGTGATCGCGCGCAACCGCTCCTGCGCCGGCCGGCTCGCATCGTCGGCGGATCGCGCGGCGCTCACCAGCGCCCCCGCCGTGTACTCGGCGGTCGCGACCAGTAGCGCGTACTTGTTGGCGAAGTGCCGGTACAGCGCCGGTCCGGAGATACCCACCTCGGCGGCGATCTCGTCGACCCCGACCGCGTGGTAGCCGCGATCGCTGAACGCGCGGGCTGCGACGCGGACGATCTGAGCCTTGCGGTCCCTGGGGCGGCGCTGCACCGCAGCCATGGACGCGACCATTCACACCCCCGTGTTGACTGTTGGACCCGACGCCCATACGTTAACCACAATTTACATTTTCATCCACGGAGGAAGTCGTGCTGCAATCCCGGTTCATCGAAGGGCGGGTCTGATCGTGTCCGAGAACGCCAGCTCCGCCAAACTCACCGCGTCACGCGACGGCCGGGTGCTGCGGGTGACGATCACCAATCCCGCCCGGCTCAACGCGGTCGACTACGCCACCATGACGGCCCTGGGCGATGTGTTCGCCGGCGCGGCCGACGACCCAGGCGTGCGCGCCATCGTCATCACCGGCGAAGGCAAGGCGTTCTGCACCGGTGCCGACCTGTCCGCCATCTCCGGCGGCGTCGGCCCCGAGGAGGTGATGGACTGCGCCTCCCGGCTGGTGACCTCAGTCGCCGAGAGCCCGGTGCCGGTGATCGCGCGGATCAACGGGCCGGCCGCCGGTGTCGGCGTGGGTCTGGCACTGGCCGCGGATCTGATCTACGCCGCCGAGAGTGCCTACTTCCTGTTGTCGTTCACCAACATCGGCCTGATGCCCGACGGCGGCACCACCGCCCTGGTCGCGGCCGCCGCCGGACGGGCGGTGGCCAACGAGATGGCACTGCTCGGTGAGCGCCTGTCGGCGACCGCCGCCCGCGATGCCGGCCTGATCAACGCGGTGCTCGGCGAGGCGGAGTTGGACGCCCGAGTCAACGAGGCCGCCGAGAAGCTGGCCCACGGACCGCGTCGCGCCATCGAATTGACCAAACGCGCGCTCAACGCCACCAACCTCGCATCGTTGGACGCCGCACTGGCTCGCGAGAAAGCCGGCCAGGTGGAGCTGCTGGGTTCCCCCGACTTCTTCGAGGGCGCCGCCGCGATGTTGCAGAAGCGGAAGGCGGTGTTCGGCGAATGATTGCTCAGCCGCTGCGGTCTCGCCGCAACCACTGGATGAATCAGGTGGCGAACCACGCCGAGATGCGTCCCGACGCCGTTGCCTTCCGCTGTCGCGGCAACGACACCACCTGGCAACAGCTGCACGATCGCTCCGAGCGCCTGGCCGGGGCACTGTTCCGGCGCGGCATCTCCTTCGGCGACCGGGTGCTGATCGTGATGCTCAACCACACCGAATACATCGAGGCGACCTTGGCGATCAACGCCCTGGGTGCCATCGCCGTACCGGTCAACTTCCGCCTCACCGACCCCGAGATCAGCTACATCGTCACCGACAGCGGCGCCAAGGGCGTCATCACCGATCAGCTGCTGGCACCGCTGATGGAGGCAGTCCGCAAGAACACCCCCGGACTCGACGTGGCCGTGGTGCTAGGCGATGACTACGAATCGCTGATCGCCGAGCCGGGCGACCCGCACCCCGGCGCTGACGTTCCCGAAGACACCCCGGCCCTGATCATGTACACCTCGGGAACCACCGGAAGTCCCAAGGGCGCCATCCTGTCCCACTCGAACCTGCTGGCCCAGTCGCTGACCTGCATCCAGGCGCTGCAGATCAGCCCGGACAGCGTGTACTTCTGCGCCGCGCCGATGTTCCACATCGCCGGCCTGGGCAGCATTGCACCCAACCTGATGCTGGGCACCAAGACGGTGATTCACCCGCTCGGCGCGTTCAACGCCAAGGACACCCTCGATGCCTGGGAGAGCGAGCGCGCCACCTCGGTGTTCCTCGTGCCGGCGCAGTGGCAGGTCATCTGCGCCGATCCGACTGTGCCGCAACGAGACTTGGCGCTCGAAGTGATCAGCTGGGGGGCGGCTCCGGCATCCGACACCGTACTGCGGGCCATGGCGGAGACGTTCCCGGACGCGCTCAACGTCGCGGTGTTCGGCCAGACCGAGATGTCACCCATCACCTGCGTGCTCCAGGGCAAGGACGCGATCCGCAAGCTTGGCTCGGTGGGCAAGGTGATCCCTACCATCGCGGCACGGGTCGTCGACGAGAACATGAACGACGTGGCACCCGGCGAGATCGGCGAGATCGTCTACCGCGGGCCGACCATGATGCAGGGCTACTGGAACAAGCCCGAGGCGACCGCCGAGGCGTTCGCCGGCGACTGGTTCCACTCCGGCGATCTGGTGCGCGTCGACGACGAAGGCTTCGTCTACGTCGTCGACCGCAAGAAGGACATGATCATCTCCGGCGGCGAGAACATCTACTGCGCCGAGGTGGAGAACGTGCTGTTCGAGCACCCGATGATCCGGGAGGCAGCCGTGATCGGGCGCGCCCACGACAAGTGGGGCGAGGTGCCGGTGGCCATAGTCGCCACCGAGGCATCGCTGACGCTGGAAGACCTCGAACCCTTCCTCAACGAGCGCCTCGCCCGCTACAAGCACCCGAAGGAACTGGTGCTGATCGACGCATTGCCCCGCAATGCCAGCGGCAAGGTGGTCAAGCCGCAGCTACGCAAGCAGTACGGTTAGCGCGGCCGACGATCTGCGCGGTTCCGGTAGCGTCGGGACATGAGTCTGGTCTATTCCAGCGAGATCGAGGCGCCGCGTGACGAGGTCTTCGCCTGGCATGCCAGGCCGGGGGCGTTCACCCGGTTGAGCCCGCCGTGGCAGCCGATGCACCTGCGTAGCGAAGCAGACGCGTTGCGCGACGGCATCGCCGAGCTGGCGCTGCCGGGCGGGCTTCGTTGGGTCGCCGAACACCAGGCGGGCGGCTATGACCCGCCTCGGCAATTCGCCGACGAACTCAGCAGCCGCGGCCTGGCGTCACTGCCGGCAAGGTTGGTGATGAAGTGGCGGCACATTCACGAGTTCGATGATCTCGGTGACGGCCGGACGCTGATGACCGACCGGGTCGACACCCCGGTGCCCGGGGCGCTGCTGCGGCCGATGTTCGTCTATCGGCATCGCCAGCTCGCCGATGACCTCGCCGCGCACCGGCGCGCCAAAGCCCATGGCCTACAGCCCCTTACGGTGGCAGTCAGCGGTGCATCCGGGCTGGTGGGTTCGGCGTTGACCGCGTTTTTGAGCACCGGGGGTCATCGGGTCATCCGGCTGGTGCGGCGCACCGCGGGCAATCCCGATGAGCGGCAGTGGAATCCCGACGATCCGGATCGTGATCTGTTGGCCGGCGTCGATGCGGTGATCCATCTGGCCGGTGCGTCGATCGCGGGACGCTTCACCGACGAGCATCGCCGGGTGATCCGCGACAGCAGAATCGGTCCGACCCGCAAGCTGGCCGAGCTCGTTGCCGACACGGCCACCGGGCCGAGCGCCCTGATCTGCGCTTCGGCGGTCGGTTATTACGGCTATGACCGCGGCGACGATGTCCTCACCGAGGACAGCCAACGTGGGGACGGCTATCTGGCCGACGTCGTCGCCGCCTGGGAGGGTGCCCTCGCTCCGGCAGAGCAATCCGGTACTCGCGTCGTACGCGTTCGCACCGGCATTGTGCAATCGCCACGCGGCGGGACACTGCGGCTGATGCGGCCGCTGTTCGCCGCGGGCCTGGGCGGTCGGTTGGGCAGCGGCCGACAGTGGCTGCCCTGGATCGGGATCGACGACTTGATCGACATCTATCACCGAGCCCTGTGGGACACCGGACTTTCCGGACCGGTCAATGCCGTCGCACCGCATCCGGTACGAAACAGCGACTACACCAAGACACTGGGACGAGTGCTGCGCCGGCCCACGATCCTTCCGGTACCGGGCTTGGGGCCACGATTGCTGCTCGGCGCCCAAGGCGCGCGTGAACTCGCCTGCGCGAGCCAGCGAGTACTGCCGGAGCGCCTGAGCCAGGCCGAACACCGGTTCCGTGCCCCCGAACTCGAACCGCTCCTGCGGCATCTGTTGGGGCGTGCCAGTCGCGCTACGTACTGATCCGCTGATACCGGCGTAGCGCCTCGGCCCGCTCGTGACCATGGTCGACGATCGGCTCCGGGTAATCCGGCGGACGCCCGCGCCGCACTAGGTGGGCATCGGTGACATCGGCCAACTCGGGAACCCAGCGACGCACGTAGGACCCGTCGGGGTCGAACTTTCGGCCCTGCAGCGTCGGGTTGAAAACCCGGAAGTACGGCGACGCATCGGTACCGGTCCCAGCGCACCATTGCCAGCCATGCTGATTGTTGGCCAGATCGCCGTCGACCAACTGATCGAGAAACCAGCGAGCACCCCACTGCCAAGGCAGATGCAGGTCCTTGACCAGGAAAGAGGCCACAATCATTCGCGCGCGGTTGTGCATGAATCCAGTGGCGAGCAGTTCCCGCATGCCCGCGTCGACCAGGGGAAATCCGGTGGTCCCGGCCTTCCAGCGCTCGAAGCGCCGTTGTGCCTCGGCATCGGTATCGGTCTGGATCGAGTCGAACTCGTTGTTCCAGTTCTCCCAGGTACTGTGTGGCCAGTGGTGCAGTACCGCGGCGTAGAAGTCCCGGAAAGCCAACTGCCGCAAATACGCTGACGCTCCTGGGCTGTGGTCGAGGTCGGCGACCATGGTGCGCGGGTGGATGTTGCCGAATTTGAGGTACGCCGACATCCGGCTTGCCCCGTCGCGGCCGAGGAGGTCGCGATCCTGGTCGTAGCGGTCCAACCCGCTGGCCACAAAGGCATTCCAGTGCTCACGCGCGGCAGCTTCCCCAGCCGGGATGTCGACCTGCCCGCCGAAGTCGGGGATCTCCACCGGTTGCGTGGTCTTGCCGGACAACGCCGCGGGGTCGATCCAGTGCGCCGATTCGGTCCGTGACAGCGCCGGACGGCGCCAGCCGTGTTCGCGCCACCGCCGAAAGAACGGTGTGAAGACCCGATAGGGGGTGCCGTCGTCTTTGACGACCCGGCCCGGCGAGACCAGGTAGGGCGATCCGGTCGACACCAGCGGGATGCCGCCGAGCGCGGCTTGCACCTGCTCGTCACGACGGCGCCCAAACGGTGCGAAATCTTGCGAGACATGCACGGCCGTCGCCGAGATCTCGGCGGCGAGTTGCGGGATCCGCCGCTGCGGGAGCCCGCGGGTAATCAGAAGCCGGCCACCGAATTCGTCGCGTAGATGACGTAGGCAGTCACCGAGGAACTGCAGTCGGCGCTGCCCCGAGGAGGCCTCCAGCCGTGGGTCCAGCACGAAACAACACAGCACTTCGGAGTCCTCGGCGACAGCGGCCGACAGGGCCGGCAGATCATCTACTCGCAGATCGCGGCGATACCACAGCAGGACCGGCATTCGGCTATGCCTTCGTCCTCAGGCCGGCGACAGCGGCAGCCGCAGCGCACCCGGCGCATCCTCGGGAACGGTCGGGCGTTGTGGCGCCACCGGCGGGATGCGCCGGTACGGATGCCCCAGCGGCGGCCGGGAGTCCGGCTCACCGTTGTTGGGCCAGAACGCCATCGCCCGTTCGGCCTGCGCCGTAATGGTGAACGACGGGTTGACGCCCAGATTGGCGGTGATCGCCGAACCGTCGACCACGTGGACGCCGGGATGTCCGTACGCGCGCTGGTAGGGGTCGATGACCCCAGTATCCGCGGATTCACCGATCGGACAGCCACCGATGAAGTGCGCCGTCAACGGGATGTTGAGCGCGTCGAGGTAAGTGCCGCCGGCCATCCCGCCGACCTTTTCGGCCATCCGGCGCGCCACCTCGTGGGCGGTCGGGATCCAGTCCGGATTGGGTTCGCCCACACCCTGTTTCGCGGTCATTCGGGTGCCGAACAGACCACGCTTGCGGTAAGTGGTCAGCGAGTTGTCCAGGGACTGCATCACCAGCACGATGATTGAGTGCGCCGAGGCGTTGCGGGGGAACATGCTGTGCAGCATCATCGCCGGGTGGCGTGCGATGGTCAGCATCAACCGGGCGAATCGCCAGGGTCCGCCGTCGATCAGGTGGGTGCCCATCATCGACAGCAGGTTGGAGCCCTTGCCGTAGCGGCACACCTCGACATGGGTGTTGGCTTCCGGGTGGATCGACGAGGTGATCGCCACCCCTTGGGCGAAGTCGTCACGATCGGGCGCGAACACCACTGGCACCTCTTCGGAATTGGTGCGGGTCAGCTCACCCAGGCGTGGCGACAGATGTGGCAGTGATCCGGTGTCGCGCAGCTTGTGCAGCAGCCGCTGGGTGCCCAGCGAGGCCGCCGCGAACACCACCTGGCCCGCGGTGAAGTCCCGCTTGTGCTTGCGCACCCAGCGTCCGGTGCGCACCGTGCTGACCACATAGCCGTCGCCGTCCGGCCGCACATCGGTGACCATCGTCATCGGATGGATCTGGGCGCCGGCGTGCTCGGCCAGATACAGGTAATTGGTCTCGGTGGTGTTCTTCGCGTTGTGCGGACAACCGGTGAAGCACTGCGCGCAGCCGATGCAGCCCGCACGGTCCGGGCCTGCCCCGCCGAAGAACGGGTCTGCGACGGTCATGCCGGGCTCTTCGCCGAAGAAGACTCCGACGTTGGTCGGGTGGTAGGTGTCCTCGACCCCCAGATCCCGGGCCACCGCCAACAACACCTCGTCGGCCGGGGTGGTGTGCGGGGTGGGTGTCACCCCGAGCATCCGGCGAGCCTGTTCGTAATACGGCGCAAGCTCGGCCTTCCAGTCGGTGATGTGCGCCCACTGTGGGTCGGTGTAGAACCGTTCCAATGGTTCGTAGAGGGTGTTGCCGTAGATCAACGAGCCGCCGCCGACGCCGACGGCGCTGGCGATGAACGTCTTGCCCAGCACGGTCAGCCGTTGCGGGCCGAAGCAGCCGAGTTTCGGTGCCCACATCGCTTTGCGGACATGCCAGTTGTTGGGCGGGAAATCGGTGGGGGCCCAGCGACGTCCCATGTCCAACACGCCTACGCGGTAACCCTTCTCGGTCAGGCGCAGCGCCGCGACACTGCCGCCGAATCCCGAACCGATCACCACGACGTCGTAGTCATATGTCAATTGGAGGCTCCTGGTGCGTTCGCCCGCGGCGGGCGCGATCGTATGGCGTAGTGAATCACGTTGCGCGTGCGGGTACGAGCAAGATCAGCGATGCCGCCAGGAGCAGGCTGAGACCGACAGCGTTGAGCACCGCGTCACGCGGGCCGTACATGTGCAGCATGCCGAGGTGATAGATCAGGTGCAGCGCATTGAAAACCGACCAGCTGATCGCCGTGATCACCACGACGGGGCGGTTGCGCAGGTAGTACACCGCCAGTGCGCTGAGCACGCCGAGCGCGAGAAACATGGCGCCGACATCCTTCACGAAGTGCTCGTTGTACGGTCCGAGCACCGGCAACCACCTCATGCCCATACCGGGAAACGTGCTGTACCAGTGCAGCGGGGCGAAGTATGCCCACAGTCCGAGGCTGAGACCGACGATGGTCAGGAGGATCAGGCACAGGCGATGCGCGATGAGGTTCATGCCCCGTGGACGGCGCAGCGGACGAGTTTGTGACATCGTGGCGCTCACACGCTGTCCGGTGTCAGCGCAGCCAGCCACTCGGCGTAGGTTTGCCGACCCCTCGGCCCGGGGTCGGTGGGCAGCAACGCGCCATTGGCCATACCCTTTCCGGCCGCCCCGGGGATCCGCAGTCCGATGACCGGCCGGTGCTGGCCGCGCCGCCGGACCAACTGCCGAACCATGTCGACGACCGACTCCACGCGCGGGCCGGCGAGTTCGGGCGCCATCTGCTGGGGCTCGCCGGTGGCCAGGCCGCATAGGTGGGCGGCGACCTCGCTGACCGCGATGGGCTGCGACTGCATCTTCGGGACCAGCGCGATCGGGCCGGGCACCTGCGCCAGGACTTGGTCGGCGAACTCGTGGAACTGGGCGGCCCGCAGAATCGTCCACGGCACGTTGCCGGCCTTCACCACTTCCTCTTGGTGCAGCTTGCCTTGGTAATAGCCGGTGCGCACCCGGTCGATGCCGATGATCGACAACGCGACGTGATGGCGAACCCCGTTGCGCTGTGCGGCGGCCAGCAGATTGGTGGTCGCTGCGCCGAAGGAGCCCCGTGCCTTCTTGGCGTTCATGGTCGCGAAGTCGGAGACGTCGATAACGACCTCGACGCCGTCGAGCGCGGCGTCGATTCCGGTGTTCCGGATCAGGTCAACCCCGTGCGCGCGGGCAAGGATCACCGGCTGGTGCCCCTGGCTGTGGAGATGCTCGACCACTTTGCGGCCGGTCTTGCCGGTACCGCCGGCAACCGCGATCTTCATGAGCTGCTTCTTTCCTGGTAAACGCCGATCAACGCCATTGTGATCGATGGGGCGCCGTGCGGGCGCCGCTTCGTCGTCTCAGGCGACACGGCGCTCCGACCGCCCACCGCGCACCCCCTGGCGATCCACTAGAGTTCTGTGCACCTGTTCTGACAGGTCCCCCGCCCCCGTAGCTCAGGGGATAGAGCACGGCTCTCCTAAAGCCGGTGTCGCAGGTTCGAATCCTGCCGGGGGCACCAAAGTGCACCAAAGGGGCGTAAAAGTGCACCAAAGTGCGCTGTATGGCGGGGCGTGACTATTACTTCCAGAAGGCGTTCATGGGCTGGGCGTACATGTCGTTGTCAGTGAGCGGAGCCAGGGTTCCCGGCGAGGTACGCAGCGCGTCTTCAATCGTGGCCATCAGGCTGTACTCGTTGTAGTAGTCGTCGGTGGTGAAGTTGCCGGACTGCATCCCGCCGGCCACCGCACCCGCGCTCGGGATGACGATCATCGGAACGTTATTGCCTTGGTTGCCGAAGCCCAGTGAGAGGTTGTTGTTGTCCTCGTCCGTGGTGACGATGATGACGTCCCGCTCGTTCGGGTCAGTCCACGTCTTCGAGTTCTCGATGGTAGAGACCTCCTGCTGGACGAACTGGTCGGCGGCCGCGACGTTGTACTGATGGTCTCCAACCTGGGTGGCAATGAACTGGAGAATGCCACTAAGCGAGTCGACCGGGCCCTCCCCGTTGTTGTCCTCGTTGGCGGCGATCCAGGTGAATCCGGGGAACGTGCTCGGGTCATTGAGGTCGGTGGACAACTGCGTCAGCGGAAGCAGGTGGTCCTGCAGGTAGTCAGGGGTGTTGCCGTAGACATAGCCGAATTGGGCGAACGGCAGTTCGTCAGCGGAGTAGTCACCGGATGATACGAGATCACCGGCGGTCGGCATGCTCTGCGCATAGCCGGCCCACGAAATGCCCGCCTGGTCCATCTCCTGCATGAGGTTCGGGGCGTCGATGGAGTTCAAAGCGGAGTTGTAATCGATGCCGAAGTCCGAGCCTCCCAGGATCCGGAAGTAGTTGGGGTCGCTGGGATGGCCCAGCGCGTAGTAGTTGTCGTCATAGCCGTAGGTGTTGATCAGGCTGTTCATGTACGGCGCATTGGGGCTGCCGACGATATCGGCGGCACCTTTGTTCTCCATGTAGATGACGAACACGTGGTCCAGTTGGCCGACGTCGGACACCGGTGCAACCAGCGGTGCGGCGCTGAGGCTGGGATCGCCGACCGTGAACGACTCGTTGTCGGCGTAGGCGCCGTTGTAATTGCCCAGGACCCAGTCCCGGTCGGTGAAGGTGGTGGTCACCTGCGCGGAGACGGCGCCCTCGGGGACCGTACCGGTGATGGAACGGCCCTCTAGTCCGGTGAAGCCCAGGCGATCCCACACCGAGACCGGTGCGAGCGCGCCGGTGCCCACCACGGCTCCGTTGGCGTCGTAGAAGGTGACCTGCACCGCGGCCGAGGACGGATCCCAGCCCTGTCCACCGAGATCCGCGCTCAGCGCATACGGCGTTCCGGCCGCACCGGTGACATCGACGGTCTGGCTGATGCTCGACGTACCCACCGGTCCGCCACCGGCGAAATTGTCACCGGCGCCCGACGGCGCGCTCTGCGGAAAGCTCGACCATGCCGGGATGGGAGCCGACACCGGCGACGGATAACCCATCGGGGTGCCGTAGGCGATCACGGTCGGGGTGCCGGTCTCGGTCCAGCCCGGGATGGTCACCCCGCTGTAGCCCGACCCGGACGGATCTGCTGTCTCAAAACTGGGATTGACCAGCAAGTTCTGACTCATCGCCTGCGCATCGGCGCTGGCCGCGCCAACCGGGTCAAGGCTGTTGAGCCAGCTGACGAGCTCGGTGTCCAACGGCGAACCCAACACCGTGCTGACTGAGCCCATCTCCAGGAAACTCGTCATCGCATTGAGGACCTGGTCGATGAGCATGTCGAAATCGTCGGCATGGGCGTCGGGCGCAGACGTCAGCTGCCCCAGTCCCAGCACGGCAAACGCTCCGATCGCGCCCGCCATCCCGATTCTGAGACGCTGAACAGCCATGGGGCTGACGATCCTCAGGCGTCACTAGGCTGTCAAGAAGCTTCAGCTAACACGATTCAAAGCCACAGCAAGCCCGCAGACTCAACCGCAACGTCAGGGTTCAGCTGAACAGATCCGCCAGGCTGAAGCTCGGCGTCGAGGCGATCAGATCCGACATGTTCGCCCACTGCTGGGCTGCCTGGGCACTCAGTTCGGTCGGCCAGTCGTCGTTGCCGCTCAGGATCACCGTCGCGAAGTCGTCACGGGCGTTGAGCAGCCCGGCCAGGATGCTGGTGTTCGGGTTGAACAGCGCGTCGTCGATGGCCGTGAGCAGCATCTGCGGCATCAGCACCGACATGGCGGTCTGGGCCAGCGCCAGCGTGATCGGCAGGGTGATGTCGCTGGTCAGCACCGGCAGCGCGTTCCACACCGAGGTCAGGCTCTCCATCGGGTGGTCCATGATGCTGCGCATGACGGCATCCCAGTCGGGGCTGAGCGCGTCGGTGAACCGCAGCTCGATCGGGGTGGCGGGCTGGCTGCCGAACACCGACTCGAAGTTATCGCTGCCCATCAGCGCCGACAGCGCGTTGAGCTCCAGATGCTGCAGCACCCAGGCGGGCTGGGCATGGATCCGGGACACGTCCAGCGCGTAGTCATACGACATCACCCGCCGGGCCATGTCGGCGGCGAACTCCTCCGGGCTGACGGTCGGAGTGTCGCTGGGCAGGTATTGGGCGATATCGCCGACCGGCACCACCTGCGCCGTCACCCCCAGGCCGATCGCGGCGTCACGGTCGTCGACGTTCTCGAAGCGCGCGAAGATCTCACCCGTGGTGAGTCCGCCGGTGTCGAGCCAGTTGGCCACACCCGGATTCGTCGCGCTCACAACGTAGTAGGTGTAGCCGTCGTCGGCGTGGAAGGTGGTGGTGTGGTTGAGGGTGGTCTGGGCCATGACGTAGGGCAGCGCACCGCCGTAGACGTTCATCAACTCGATGCCGCTGTAGGCCGCCTCCACGTTCGGCACCTTCAGGATCAGCGCCTCACCGGGATCCAGATCCCAGTTGCCGCCGGTGACGACCGCGGACTCCAGACCGACTCCGTAGCTGGTCTCCGGTGCCAGCGTCATCATCGTGTTGGCGGGCACCTCCATACCCACCGATGCCCCACCTTCGATGCTGCGCTGGTTGAACGGGACGACGATCTGGGCAAAGGCGTTGAACAGCATGTTCAACACGTCATCGACCGAGCCGATCTTGGCCGGCTCGGTCGGCACGTCGGTTCCGCCTCCCTCGGTGGGGAAGAATCCGCCGGCCGGAATGGAGAAGAACGGCGGGCAGTCAGCCACACATTGCAGGCTGAGGCTGGCCGGGCCCTTGGCCCAGTCGCCCGTCATGTCGCGGATCAGCAGGGACGCCGCACCCCCGACCGTGGCGTCGGTTGAGTCCAGGAAGTTGACCGCACCCGCCGGCGCTTCCGGTCCGATGTAGATGGTGAAGTTGCCATTGGCGTCGACCACCAGCCCGTGGTTGAGTTCCAGGTCCTCGATGGTGTGGGCCGTGGCACCGGTGACGGCCATGGTGCTGATCGACATGTGCTCGGTCGCCCCACCGAGGGTTCCGGTGAGTACGTAGGTCGCACCGGGAGCCAGCCCCGCGGTGACGTGGTAGTTGATGTCGGGGGTGAAGTAGTCGAAGTATTGACGCGAGTCGGCGACGTTCCCGGCGACCACTTCCGGTGATTGGAAGAACACCCCGTTGAACAACTCGGTGACGCGCGACAATCCGGTGGTGAGCAGCTGGTAGTTGGTGTTGCGCAGCATCGTCATCAGCGTGTCCGCGTCGCCGGGCGAGGCATACGGCAGCGCCAGGTCGTTGGCCTGCGCCTGCCTCATAGCCGCAAGCAGGTCATCGAGGGCCTGCTGATATCCCGCGGTCAATGTCACCGCGGGTGCGACGTTGCCGGCAGTGACCAACGGGGTGCCCACCACCATCGACAGCGCGCTGCCGACCGCCGCGGCGGCGATCCCCAGCCGCGTCCCGTGGACCGACGACAGGAACCGGGAGACCCCCGAAGGACCTTGCGCTTCGGTGCTGCCCGCCATGTCCACGGTCACTACGCCCCCGATCTCGTTAACCATTTTCTCGTTTTACTCACGGTGAATTTTTATTTTCCGACCCTACGTCGGGTCCGGAGGAGGTGCAACAGTCCCCGCACACCCAGCGGCCGTGTCGCGAAACCGGTTGCCCACATCGGCCGGTACCGACAGGTAGGTTGCGCTGCATGTCCATGCGATGGCTTTGCACGTTCGGCGCGGTGACGGCGGCCCTGGTCCTGAGCGGATGCGGGCTGACGGTGACGAAGACCGGCACCGACCCGGTGGCGAACCTGGCCCCACGCAGCACTCCCAACGGCATGGTGCTGGTGTCGCCGGACAACTTCGTGCGGGCTGTCACGGACCAGGAATTCACCAATATCGTCAACGAGAACGGCTTCGGACGCTTCTTCCACATGCGCGAAGTCACCCCGGTCGACCGGCAGCTGGTGGTGCGCTCCAACCGGGACACCTTGTACTCGGCGGCGGTGTTCGACCTGCAGGCCAGTCCGGTAACGCTGACGCTGCCCGACCCTGGTCAGCGGTACATGTCGGCACAAGTCATCAGCCAGGACGAATACGTCACGGACATGTTCTACGGCGGCGGCGAGCACACCCTCGATCAAAAGCACGTCGGAACCCGCTATGTGGCCGTCGCCGTACGCATCCTGGCCAACCCCAACGATCCCGCCGACCTGGCCGCGGCACACCGATTGCAGGACGCGATCACGGCGAGTCAAGACGACACGGGCAGCTTCGATGTCCCCCGGTGGGATCCGGTCAGCCAGAAGAAGGTCAACGACGCGTTGTTGGAGCTGGCCCAGACCATCCCGGACACCCGGGGCATGTTCGGCACCGAGGCCGACACCGACCCGGTGCGGCATTTGATCGGGGCGGCCGCGGGGTGGGGCGGCAACTCCGAGCAGGAGGCGCTGTACCTCAATGTCACCCCGGCCCGCAACGATGGCAACACGGTGTACCGCCTGACCGTCAAAGATGTTCCGGTGAAAGCCTTCTGGTCGGTCACCGTCTACAACAAGAACGGCTACTTCACGGAGAACCCGCAGGAGGCGTACTCGGTCAACGACATCACCGCGGACAAAGCAGCGGACGGATCGGTGACCGTGCAGTTCGGCGGTTGTTCGGACGACGTCCCCAACTGCCTGCCCACCACACCGGGATGGAACTACCTGGTCCGGCTCTACCAGCCGGAGAAGGAGATCCTGTCGGGCAAGTGGGTCTTCCCGGCGGCGCAACCGGAAGAGTCGGCAAGCAGCGAGACCCGGTCTCCGGCGTCGACGCCCACTCCGGCACCCAGCCCCGCGCCCCCGCCGTCGCGGCCGGCACGCTGAGGGCCAGAGCCCGCACTCGGCAAAGCCGGTTGAGGAGGAGGTAGTTGGTGGACAAGCAGTTTCGCTTCGGCGTGGGTCTGAACCCGATCCGGTCGGCGACCGAACTCGCCGAGACCGCAAGGCGGCTGGAGGGTTTCGGATTCGATGTCCTGCACGTGCCCGACCATCTTGGCGCCCCGGCCCCCTTCCCGGTGCTGGTGGCCGCCGCGGCGGCCACCTCGACGATCCGGGTGGGCACCTACGTGCTCAACGCCTGCTTCTACAAGCCGGCGCTGCTGACCCGCGACATCGCCGACACCGATGTGCTGTCGGGTGGACGGCTGGAGGTGGGCCTGGGCGCCGGCTACGTCCGCGCGGAGTTCGAGGCCGCCGAGCTGCCCTTTCCGAGCGCCGGTCGTCGCATCGAGTACCTCGAGCACGTGACGAAATACGTAGCGGCGCATCAGCCGCGCGTGCCCATCCTGATCGCCGGCAGTGGTGATCGGCTACTCACCGTGGCAGCTCACCACGCCGACATCATCGGATTGACCGGGGCGCGGGTGGACGGTGCCGCCGATCCCCTGGCCGAGCGGATCGGCTTCGTCCGCGCGGCCGCCGGCAACCGGTTCGACGCCCTCGAACTCAACCTGGCCATCACCGCGGTGCCGACCGACGGCTCCGGGATGCCCAATCTGTCGCTGACCCGCCGATTCGCGCCGAGCCTGTCGGATGAGGAACTGCTGGCTTCACCCGCCGTGTTGTCGGGATCCGTTCACGACATGGCCGACACGCTGCGTGAGCGCCGCCGTCGCTACGGGATCAGCTACTTCACCGTCCAGCAGGAACACGCCGAAGCCTTCGCCGAGGTCATCGCCGCACTGCGGTGACCAGCGCCCACACCGAACAACCCAGTGCCCCCGCCACCGCGACGGCGCCGATGTAGAGCCCGTAACCGGCGGTGATCGGCGCGACGACGTTCAGCCGGTAGTACCAGAGGCCCAGTCCAGCGATCAGCACGGAATCCAGCACTGCGACAACCGCGGCCAGCCGGGTGAAGAGTTCCCGGGCCACCATCGCGCCGGCCACCAGCAGGACGGCGGCCAGCAGCACGATCAGCTGGCCGACACCGAAGCGGGGCGGCAGCGCGATGGCACCGGCACTGCCGCCGATCGCACTGGCATGCCCGCCGCCGTTGGCCGACGTGATGAGCCATGGCAGCCACGCACTACCCGACAGCAGGGCCGCGCACAGCGCAATCAGCCAACCGGGACGCCAGCGAGTCATGTTGTGACACTAGCCCGCATCAACCAGTAGTCCGCTGCGCGGCATCGTCAACGTTCTGGTCAGGCCGAGCCGCGCCAGGAATTCGTCGTCGTGACTCACCACGATGAAGGCTCCGCGATAGCCCGCGAGCGCGTCGACGAGCTGACCGACGCTGGCCAGGTCGAGATTGTTGGTCGGTTCATCGAGCAGCAACAGCTGCGCCGGTGGATCGGCGAGCAGCAGTTGGGCCAGCGCGACGCGGAATCGTTCACCGCCGGACAGCGTGCCGACCGGCCGGGCCACACAGTCGGCGTCCAGCAGGAACCGGGCCAGTTGGGCCCGCACCGCCCGCGGCTCGCTGTCCGAGACCGCCGACACGGCATCGAACGCGGACACGGTGTCGTTCAGATGGTCCAGGCGCTGCGGAAGGTATCCGACCCGGTCGGTCAGCAGGCGCCCGGCCGCGCCCGCCAGCAGTGCGTCCAGCAGCGACGTCTTGCCCACCCCGTTCGGGCCGTCGAGGGCGATGCGTTCTGGGCCTTGCACGACGATCGGCCCGTCGACGCCCGGCAGTTCGGCCAGCCGGCGGCTGTTGGGCACCTCCGGGTCCGGCAGGTCGACGCGAATGTGTTCGTCGTGGCGGACCCGGGCCGATGCGACGTCCAAGTCGGCCTGGGCATCACGGACCCGCCCGTCAAGGTGCCCGCGCAGCTTGCCCGCCGAAACCTGGGCATTGGCAGCGTTCTGGTTCATCACAATCTTCGCGGCGCGCTTGTTCTGGCGGGCGACCTGGGCCGCCCGGTTGCGTCGGGCGAGTTTGGTCTCGGCTTCCACGCGTTGACGCTTCTCCACCCTGACGACCTGCTCTGCGGTGCGGGCAGCCGTCCGCGCGGCGGCCTGCTCAGCATCCAGGTGCACCCGCCAGGCGCTGTAGGGGCCGCCGAAGGTGGTGAGCCGCCCGTCGTAAAGCTCCGCGGTGCCGTCCATCTGCTCCAACAGCGCGGTGTCATGGCTGGCCACGATCAGCGCCCCCGGCCAGGCGTCCACCAGCCGCGCCAGCGCGGCCCGCGCGGCACGGTCGAGGTTGTTGGTCGGCTCGTCGAGCAGGGTGATCGGGGCGGCCGCCAGGCGCAGCCCGGTCAACGCCACCAGCATGGCCTCGCCACCGGAAAGTTCGACGACCCTGCGATCGAGGTCGCCCGAGGAAAACCCGATGTCGCGCAATGCCGCATCGGCGCGGGATTCGATGTCCCAGTCGTCGCCGACCAGCTCGAAATGCTTCTCGGCGGCATCGCCGCTTTCGATCGCCCGCAGTGCGGCGAGTCGATCGGCAACGCCGAGCAGCTCGGCGACCGAAGCCTCGGCGTCCAGCGTGAGCAGCTGCGGCAGATAGGCCACCCGGCCGGCCGTCGTGATGCGCCCGGTTGTAGCCCTGAGTTCTCCGGCGATGAGCCGAAGCAGGGTGGATTTGCCAGCGCCGTTGGCCCCCACCAGACCGGTCCGGCCGGTGCCGAACGAACCGGTGACGCCGGCCAGCGCGGTACTGCCGTCGGGCCAGGTGAAGCCGACATCGGTCAGGGTGACGACAGCATGGGAGTCAAAAGAAGGTAGGGACATGAGGTCTCCGGGAAGGTCAGCGGGAGCGCTGACAACCGGGACCGGACTACGGCAACTCGTCGGTGATCAGCGCGCGGACAGCGGCGTGAGACCGGCGATGCCTGTCATTCCATGACCTCCTGTGCAGGGACGTCCCGGATGGGGACGCCCGCCACCCTAGCTGCGGGAGGGCTGGCCGTGCAACCAATTAACCCGACGCGAAAACGGTGACGAACTTGCGCAGCGACTCGTTGATGTCGCTCTTGAGCGCGGCGGCCACCAGCATGCCGATCGGGCCGAACAACGCCGGACCGCCCAGGTGCACGTCGAAACTGACCTTGGAGCCGTCGCCCTCCGGCGAGACCTTGGCGAGCAGCTTGATCTTGACCCCGCCCTTACCGTCGCCGTTGAGCGTCATCCCGGTGGGCGGCTTGTAGTTCACGATCGTCCACCTGACCTTGTTGAGCATGCCCTTGACCTCGACGATCGACTCCAGCGTCGTGCCCTTGTCGAGGGTCTCGGGCAGCACACTGCGCCACACCCGGTGAATGGTCAGCCACTCTTTGTAGCGGGACAGATCCGAGGCGTGCGTCCAGGCCTGTTCGGGAGGCAGCGGGACGTCGATGGATCCGGAGAGCTTGGCCATGTCGTTCTTTCCCCTTGTGTCACGGTTTATCGCTGGGACATTGTGGTCGTTGGCGATTCCCGCCACAACTTCGGCCGCTCACCGAGCATGCCGCCCCGGGCCCACCACATCGCCTCGATGGCGGCCGCACCGAGCGCGCCGATACCAAGCGCCAGCAGTGTCAGGGCTACGTTGGAGGGGTCCAGCAAGAACTTCTCCCGGGTCAGCGGCATCGCGAAGATCGCCACATAAGCCAGCCCGCAGCTGATCACCAGCAGCAGCCGCCACCATTGATAGGGCCGCGCCACCACCGCCAGCACCCATCCCGCCGTGGTCAGCAATGTGATCAACGCACTGGTGGACGCCTGGATCTGCTGGACCGACGTGGCTTCGCTGCCGCGGTAGGCCACCAGGTAGGAGGCGAATGTGGCGACGCCCACCACCACGCCGGCCGGCAGCGCCCCGCTCATCACCCGCCGTACGAATCCGGGGTGCGCCCGCTCGTTGTTCGGCGCGAGCGACAGGATGAACGCCGGGATGCCGATGGTGAACCACGCAGCGACCGTGACGTGGATCGGCTGGAACGGATACAGCAATGGTTTGGTGCCGAACAGTGCCGACGCCAACCCGACCAACCCGACCAGCAGTGCCAGCAGCACGGAATACACCGTTTTGGTCAAGAACAGGTTCGCCACCCGCTCGATGTTGCCGATCACCCGGCGACCCTCGCCCACCACGTAGGGCAGGGTGGCGAATTTGTTGTCCAGCAACACGATCTGTGCCACCGAGCGCGCCGCCGAGCTCCCCGCCCCCATGGCGACACCGATGTCGGCATCCTTGAGCGCCAGCACATCGTTGACGCCGTCGCCGGTCATCGCCACCGTGTGGTCGTGCGCCTGCAAGGCGTGCACCATGGCCCGCTTCTGATCCGGGCGCACCCGGCCGAACACGGTGTGTTCCTCCAGTGCGCCGGCCAGTTGGTCCGGTTCGGACGGCAGTTTGCGGGCATCTATCGCGTCCCCGGACAGCCCCAGCTCGGCGGCCACCGCACCCACCGAGACCGCGTTGTCGCCGGAAATGACTTTCACCGACACTTCCTGCGCAGCAAAGTAATCCAGGGTTTCCCGGGCGTCGGGTCGGATCCGCTGTTCCAGCACCACCAGCGCCGCCGGGGTCACCTGTCCCGGGGCGTCGGGATGGTCGACGGGCTGGTCGCAGATGCCCAGCAGCAGCACCCGCAGGCCGCGCGCCCCGATCCGTTCGGCCTGTTCCGCGGCCGCCGATGACGGGTCGAGCAGCACGTCGGGAGCACCGATCACCCAGTTGCCGTGCTCCCCGTACGAGACACCGCTCCATTTGGTCGCCGACTTGAACGGAGCGCAAGCGCTGGACGTCCAGCCCGGCGAGGTGGGGAACGCCTCGGCGATGGCCTGGATGCTGGCGTTGGGGCGGGCATCGTCGGCGGCCAGCGCGGCCAGCGCTTGGCGTACCGGAAGACCTTCGCCGCCATCGAGTTCGGTGACCTCCGACACCCGCATCCCGTTCTCGGTGAGGGTGCCGGTCTTGTCGGCGCAGACGACGTCGACGCGGGCCAGTCCTTCGATCGCGGGCAGTTCCTGCACCAGGCACTGCCGTTGCCCAAGCCGCACCACACCGACCGCGAATGCCAGCGAGGTCATCAGCACCAGGCCTTCGGGAACCATCGGCACCAGGGCGCCCACCATCGCCAGCACCGACGCCCGCCAGCCCACGTCGGTGGTGAACAGCTGCGTGTAGATGATCAACAGGCCGGCCGGAATCAACAGGTAGGTGATGAATTTCAGGATCTGGTTGATACCGCTGCGCAGTTCGGATTTCACCAGCGTGAACTTGCTGGCCTCCTCGGCCAGTTTGGCGGCGTACGCCTCGCGACCAACCCGGGTGGCCCGGTAGGCACCGCTGCCGGAGATCACGAAGCTGCCCGACATCACCTGGTCGCCAAGATCTTTGCCGATCGGGTCGGCTTCACCGGTGAGCAGGGACTCGTCGACCTCCAGGTCGGATGACTCGATGACCTCGCCGTCGACGACGATCTGGTCGCCGGGACCCAGCTCGATGACGTCGTCGAGCACCACCTCGGCCGGCGGGAGCTGCTGCGTCCCGGACTGCCTGCGCACCAACGGTTTCGCTTGGCCGACGATAGCCAGCTTGTCCAGCGTCTGTTTGGCCCGGATCTCCTGCACCATTCCGATGACGCTGTTGAAGACGATGAGCAACCCGAACAGCCCGTTGATCAGTGAGCCGGTGGCGAGCACGATGACCAACAGCACGCCGAGGATCGCGTTGATCCGGGTGAAGACGTTGGCCCGGATGATCTCGGGGATGCTGCGCGCGGCGCGGGCAGGGATATCGTTGGTCTGGCCCTGCGCGACCCGCTGAGCGACTTGCGCGTCGGTGAGGCCTGTGGTTCGCGCTGTCGTCAACGGGTGAGCCTTCCCAGCTTGTCGTGATCGACGTACTCCAAAGCACCGGCCAGCACAGTGGCCCCGGCCGTAGCCGCCCACCTCGTCATGGTGCTACAGCCTCCACCACGCTGTTGGCGCGGCGGCGCCGAGCCGCACTGAACCACCGGGTTTGGGCACCGCCGTCGCTATCCCCGCGGTGTCGGCGGCGGCCAGCAGCCGGTCCACCGGCTCGGCCCAGCGGTGTGGCGCCAACCGGAACGTGCCCCAGTGAATCGGCACCAGCAAGCCCGACGGCGAGGCATTCAAGTCGAGATGAGCCTGGACCGCCTCCTCCGGGTTCATATGGACGTCGGGCCAGGCGGTGTTGTACGCCCCGATCGGCAACAGCGTGACGTCGAACGGGCCATGCTGGGCACCGATCGTGCCGAAGCTGCCGGTATATCCGCTGTCCCCGCCGAAGTAGACCCGGTGGTCGGGTCCGGCGATCACCCATGACGCCCACAGGGTCTGGTTGCGGGTCAGGAACCGTCCGGAGAAATGCCGCGCCGGGGTGCAGGTGACGGTGAGTTCGCCCAGCGTGGTGTTCTCGTCCCAGTCGAGCTCGATCACCCGTTCCGAGGGGATGCCCCACGTCCGCAGGTGCGCCCCCACGCCCAGCGGGACGACGAAGGGCGCCCGCTGGCTGCGGGCGAGCGCGGTGACGGTGTCGATGTCGAGGTGGTCGTAGTGGTCATGGCTGACGACGATCGCGTCGACCGCGGGCAGCGCACCGAGCCCCACCGGCGGCGGGTGCAGCCGTCGGGGCCCGACGGCGTCCGACGGCGAGCAGCGTTCGCTCCATACCGGGTCGGTCAGAACGCGGTAGCCGTCGATCTCCACGAGTGCCGTCGCATGTCCCAGCCAGGTGATCGCCAGCGGCTCGACGTCCACGCTGAAATCGGGCACCTCCAGCGGGATCGGCACCGAGGGCCGTCGCCCGACGCGGTCGGCGAACAACTCGCGCAACATCAGCCGCTGTTGTTCGCGGTCCATATTGACCATCGCGGCGCGTTCGACGTTGTGAAAGATCCCGTCGCGGTAGTTCCTCGACCGGGTGGCCACCGCATCGATAGCGCTGGGCGCCGCGCCCAACGCGGCGGGTGTGCCGCGCAGCGCACGAAGCGTCCAGCCGCCGGCTGCCAGGGACGCTGTAGCCCCCGCCAGACGAAGTCCCCCGCGCAGCATGACGACGAGTCTATGGGGGCGACCCGGGGGCTCCCCCGCGTTTGCGGTCACCGCGCGGTCATCGTCGTTAGGCGCCCTGGAACTTCGGCGGGCGCTTCTGGACGCGAGCCACCTGAGCCTCGATGACGTCTTGGCTGCTCCATGCCTTGTCGAACAGCTCCTTGTGCACCGGCTGCTGCTCCTCGTAGGCGCCGTCGTCGTTGAGCACCCGCTTGGCGTGCTGCAGCGCCAGCGGCGCCAGCCCGGCGATCTCGTGCGCCCAGGCCTGCGCGTCGGCAAGGGTTCCGATCCGGTTGGCCATGCCGGTCAACAGCGCCGCGTCGGCCGGCAGCTGCTCCGCGGTCAGCATCATCGCCCGGGCCCGCCCGTACCCGACCAGCGAGGTCAGCCGCCGGATGCTCCAGTTGTCCAGCGCCAGGCCGTACTTGGCGACCGGGAACTGGAAGAACGCCTCGGGGGCCACCACCCGCAGGTCGCAGACCATCGCCAATTGCAGACCGGCGCCGATCGCGGCGCCGTTGATGGCGCCGATCACCGGCACCGGGACGTCGGCGATGCTCTGGTGCAGGGCGACCAGCTTGTCGGGGTAGTCGGCGGCGAACGCGTCACCGGACAGATCCGCGCCGGCACAGAACACCGTGCCCTGCCCGGTCAGCACGATCGCCCGGACATCGTGGGTGGCGGCATCCAGGACCGCCTCCCGCAACTCGGTGACGAGCTGGGAGTTCAATGCGTTGCGCCGCTCGGGGCGCTGCAACTCGATAGTCGTGACGGCTTCATCGCGGGTAACACCGATCATGGCGAACCAGCCTAATTACGCTTTCGGTGTGAGCCGGATCGGGGCCGACGAACTGCGCGACGCGGTGCTGGACCGCGACTCTTTCCTCAGTTGGGACGCCGCGCCGCTGGCCGTGCCGATCAGCGACAGTTATGCCGCCGAGCTGGCCGCGGCGCGGGCTGCCACCGGCCGCGACGAGGCGGTCCTTACCGGGGAGGGGCGGATCAACGGCCGCCGGGTCGCGGTGATCGCCAGCGACTTCGACTTCCTGGCCGGCTCCATCGGGGTGGCGGCCGCCGAGCGGATCACCGCCGCCGTCCAACGGGCCACCGCAGAGCGACTGCCGCTGCTGGCGTCGCCGAGCTCGGGCGGCACCCGGATGCAGGAAGGCACCGTCGCATTCCTGCAGATGGTGAAGATCGCCGCCGCTGTCGAGCTGCACAAACGTGCCCACCTGCCCTACCTGGTGTACCTGCGCCACCCCACCACCGGCGGAGTGTTTGCCTCCTGGGGTTCGCTGGGGCACGTCACACTGGCCGAGCCGGGGGCGTTGGTGGGCTTCCTGGGGCCGCGGGTCTACGAACAGCTTTACGGTGCCCCGTTCCCGCCGGGCGTCCAGACCGCCGAGAACCTGCAGGCATACGGCGTGATCGACGGGGTCATCCCGCTGAAGTGGCTGCGGCGCATCTGCGCGCGGGCGCTGAAGGTGATGCTCGACGATCCCGGTCCTGCGCCCCCGACGCCGGCCGCCGAGCCGATTCCCGACATCCCGGCGTGGGACTCCGTGCGCGCGTCGCGGCGTCCGGACCGGCCGGGCGTGGGGTTTCTGCTGCGGCACGGCGCCACCGAGCGGGTCTTCCTGTCGGGCACCGGCAGCACCGAACGCGGTGCCACGATCCTGCTGGCGTTGGCGCGCTTCGGCGGCCAGCCCGCCGTGGTGTTGGGACAGCTGCGCGGGGCCGATCGGCTGACCGACCCGGTTGCGCTGCGCGACGCTCGCCGCGGCATGGCGCTGGCCGCGGGCCTGCGGCTGCCGCTGGTGCTGGCTATCGACACCCCGGGGCCCGCGCTGTCGGTGGAGGCCGAGCAGGGCGGATTGGCCGCCCAGATCGCGGCGTGCCTGGCTGAGCTGGTCACGCTCGAGGTGCCGACGGTGTCGGTGCTGCTGGGCCAGGGCAGCGGCGGTCCGGCGCTGGCGATGGTGCCGGCGGATCGGGTGCTGGCGGCGTTGCACGGCTGGCTGGCGCCGCTGCCGCCGGAGGGGGCCAGCGCCATCGTGTTCCGCGATACCCGGCACGCCCCGGAACTCTCCGCCGCGCAGGGCATCCGTTCGGCGGATCTGCGGGCCCACGGGATCGTGGATGTGGTCGTGAGCGAGCACCCGGACGCCGCCGAGGAGCCGATCGACTTCGCCAAGCGAATGTCGCAGGCCATCGCCGTCGAGCTGGACGCGCTGCGCAGGGTGCCCACCGAGCAGCGGATGGCGGCCCGGTTGGAGCGCTACCGCCGGATCGGGCTCCCAGGTTGAGGTCCGGCCGGACTTCGTAGGGCGTCCCGGCTGGACCCATAGGGATAGTTGCCCGGCTTTGCGCGACAAGTCGCAGTGGGACCCGCCGGGCAGCCGCAGTTGTCGCGCAAAGGCGGGCAACTCTGCTGTTCCCCCCAGCCGGGGGACCAGCGGCCGGCTACCCGGTGATCATTGCGACGGCCACTCCCGCCAGCACCATCCCCATCACCTGCCGGAGACGCACCCGCTCCCCCAGTAAGACGACCGCCAAGATCACGGTGGCGGCCGGGTACAGCGAGATCAGCACACTGGCCAGTGACAGCAGCGCGTGCTTCAAGGCGAACAGCATGGTGACGTTGGCGGCGGTGTCGAGCAGCGCGATCAGGAACGCCAGCCGCAGCGGTGTCCCCGACGGGACCCGGAGATTGCGGCTGGCCGCCGCGACGACGATCACCAGGACGGTGGCCGCGCCACGCGCGAACAACAGCGGCCACAGCCCGGAATCCGACGGAGTGCGATCCAGAAAGACGAAGTTCAACCCCAGGGCCACCCCTGAGGCAACGGTCAACCAGAGCACGCGGTGGGTGAGTCCCGGCCGATGGACGCCGTCGTCGCCGGCATGCCAGCTGATCAACACCACCGCGCCCAATGCCACCGCAATACCTGCGCTGGCAAGCAGGCCGGGCCGCTCCCCCAGGATCCGCCCGACGCACACCGGCACGCTGGCATCCACCACCGCGGCCAGCGGCGACACCACCGAGATCGGGCCGGCGGCCATGGCGGCGTAGAACCACCAGATACCCAGGGCCTGGCTGAGCCCACCGAACATGCCCAAGACGACGGTGCTGGTCGTGATGTGCCCGCCGCCGATCATGGCGAGCATTCCGAGCATCACCATGGAGACCGGGGTGGACACCAACACCACCCGCAGCGCGGCGACCCGCCGCGACGCGACACCGCCCACGAAGTCGCTGATCCCGAAACTGGTGGCCGACGCCAACGCCAGTCCCTGCGCGGTGGGTGAACCGATCACGCAGCTGCCTTGGCGGCGATGGTGGCCTTAACGTTGGATGTGACGATCACGGCGGAAAGCCTAAGTGGGCAGTTTGCTTGGAAACTCCTGCGTTTGCGGGATCTTTGCGGCCCACGTCCCCATGTTCGCAGGTCGGTGCTTTAAAATTCACCTGGATTTAACCCAGCCGCGCACGCAGCACGGGCCGCTCAGGCCAACGAGCGCAGCCACGCGTCATGCAGGGCGGCGTAGTGTCCCTCAGCGCGGATCAGCTCGGCCGGTGGCCCGTCCTCGATGATGCGCCCGCCCTCGATCACCAGAACCCGGTCGGCGATCTCGACCGTGGAGAGCCGGTGGGCGATCACCAGCGCGGTCCGCTGGGCCAGTACGCTGCGCAGCGCCTTCTGCACCATCCGCTCGCCGGGGATGTCCAGCGACGACGTCGCCTCGTCGAGGATCAGTACCGCCGGGTCGGCCAGGAAGGCCCGAGCGAACGCAACCAGCTGGCGCTGACCGGCCGAGAGCCGCCCACCCCGCTTGGCGACGTCGGTGTCGTAGCCATCCGGCAGGGCGGTGATGAACGTGTCGGCGCCCACGCTCGTCGCCGCGGCAACCACCTCGGCGTCGGTCGCGCCGGGGCGGCCGAAGCGGATGTTGTCGGCGACCGTCCCGGTGAACAGGAAGTTTTCCTGGGTGACCATCACGACGTGGCGACGCAGTGCGGCCTGGGTGAACGCACGCAGGTCGACGCCGTCAAGGGTCACCGCTCCCGACACCGGGTCGTAGAACCGGGCAATCAGCTTGGCGATGGTGGACTTGCCGGCGCCGGTGCTGCCGACCAGCGCGACGGTCTGGCCGGCCGGGATGTTCAGCGACAACCCGTCCAGCACCGACTGTCCATCCCGGTAGCCGAAATGCACGTCGCGCAAGGCGATCTCACCGCGCACCTGATCGGCTACGTCCGCGTTCTGCGGGCCGGGCGGGTCGGTGACGGCGGGCGTTTCAGCCAGCACCCCGGCCAGTTTCTGCAGCGCCGCGGTCGCCGAGGAGAAGATGTTGAGGAACTGGCTGATGTCCTGCATCGGGTCGAAGAACATCCGCAGATAGAGCAGGAACGCGGTGAATGTCCCGATCGTCATGTGCCCGTGCAGAACTCGCCAGCCCCCGTAGAGGAGCACCACACCGGTGGTGAGGTTGCCGACCAGTTTGATGCCGGGCGAGAAGATCGCGACCAGTTTGAACGCCCTCTCGTTCACCGCACGGTAGCGGTCGGCGACTTCCGTGAAGATCTGCTGATTGCGGGCCTCACGGCGATAGGCCTGTACCGCCTTGATTCCGGTCATGGTCTCGGTGAACTGCACGATCACCCGCGCCGCATGCTCGCGGACCGCGGTGTAGGTCTTGGCGGACTCGTCCTGGAACCACCGCAGTAGCACCACCAGCACCGGGAAGGCGGTCAGACACATCAGGCCGAGCCGCCAGTCCAACATGATGAGCAGCACCGCGGTGCCTGCCATCGTGAGTGCGGCGCTGACCAGTCCGTCGAGTCCGGACTGCAGCATCTCTTGGATCGCGTCGACGTCGTTGGTCAGCCGGCTGACCACCCGGCCGGAGGTGTAGCGCTCGTGAAACCCCACGTCCAGGTGCTGGAAGTGACGGAAGACCCGTCGCCGCAATTCCAGCAGCACCTGTTGCCCGATCTTGCCCGACCACTGCAGGAAGACCATCCGGGTGCCGGCTTGGGTGAGTACGACGACCGCGAGCGCAGCCACGATCACGCTCAGCTGCCGGGTCGAGCCGTCCTCGGCGATCGGCGGGATACCGCGGTCGATGCCGCGCTGCGCGAGCAGCGGAACCGCCAGCCGGGCAGCGTTTTCCACCACGACGGCCAGCGCCAGCAGCAGCGCCGCGCCGCGGTAGGGGCGCAGCAGCGACCACAGCAGGGCCCGCGCCGCGGCCCGGCCCGGGTCGGCCGTCACCGCCGCGCCCAGTCGACGAGGTGTTCGGCGCCGTCGTCGAGCTCGTCGTCGGCCGCCAGCAGGTAGCGGTATCGCGGCACCTCGGCCAGCAGCTCGGCGTGGGTACCGACCGCGGTGATGGTCCCGTCCTCGACCAACGCCACCCGATCGGCCAGTGCCACGGTGGAAGCCCGGTTGGCCACCACCAGCGCGGTGATCGGGCGCGGTCCGGTTCGCAGCAACCGGCGCAGCGCGTCGGTCACGGCGGCCTCGGTGTGCACATCCAGGGCAGACAGCGTGTCGTCGAGCACCAGGATCGTCGGCGCCGCCACCAGGGCCCTCGCCAGCGACAGCCGTTGGCGCTGCCCACCCGACAGGCTCATGCCCTGCTCCCCGATCCGGGTGTCCAGCCCCGACGGCAGGTCATAGGCAAAATCTGCCGACGCCACGGCCAGCGCCCGGGCCAGTTCCGCGTCGTCGGCATCGGGCTGCCCCAGCCGCAGGTTCTCGGCCACCGACATCGAGAACAGGGTCGGGTCGTCGAAGGCCGTGACCACCGCCGAGCGCAACGCCGCCAGCGTCAGCGTCCGGATGTCCCGGCCGCCGATGAGGATCTGTCCCTCATCTACGTCATAGAGCCGGGACAGCAGCATCGCCAGCACCGACTTCCCGGAGCCGGTGGCGCCCACCAGGGCGACGGTCTCGCCGGGTTCGACGGTGAGATCGACCCCGCGCAGCACCCACGGGCCGGCGGTGTCTTTTTCAGCGGCGAACCGGAATCCGACGCCGCGCAACTCCAGCCGGCCCGATGGTGGCACCGGGTCGTCGCCGTCGGTGATCTCCAGGGGCGCCCGGAATATCTCGGTGATCCGATCGGCGGCGGTCATCGCCTCATGGGTGGCCGACAGCAGGAAGCCCAGCGCCGACAGCGGCCAGATCAGCGACAACATCAGCGTGATGAACGCGACCAGCGTGCCCATGGTGACCAGGTGGTGCCCGGCGGCGTACGCGCCGACCGCGACCACCGAGATCAGTGTGAAGTTGGGGATCACCTCCAGCAGCGTCCAGAACTTCGACGACACCACCACCTTGTCGACGCCCAGGTCGCGCAGCCGTGCGGCTTGGGCGTCGAAGCGCGCGAACACGTAGTCCTCGCGTCCGAACGCCTTGATGGTGCGCAGGCCCGCCGCGGACTCCTCGACAACGGTGGCCACCTGGCCGGCCTGGTCCTGCGCTTGGCGGGTCAGCCGGGTGTACTGGCGGCGGAAGTGCTGGATGGCCAGCATCACCGGCACGAGCGACGCAGATACCACCACGCCCAGCGGCCAGTACAGCACCAGCAGAATCGTCGTCACCACGATGATCTGCACCGTATTGAGGACCAGGAACACCACCACGAACGACAGGAAGCGGCGCACGGCGGAAAGGTCGTTCATGATCCGCGACAGCAGCTGGCCGGACTGCCAACGGCCATGAAAGCTCAGCGGCAGGATCTGCAGCCGGGCATACAGGTCCTTGCGGATGTCGGCTTCAACGCCCATGGTGCCGTGCGCGATCAGCCAGCGCCGCACGAACCACAGCAGCGCCTCGATGACCCCCAGCGCGGTTGCCGCCGTGCCCAGCGTCCACAGGCCGGGCTGGTCATGGTGCAGCACCGGGCCGTCGATGACGGCCTTGGTCATCAGCGGGATGATCACAGCGGCGGCCAGGCAGAGCACGGCCACCGTCACCATGGTGATCCACCGCACCCGGTAGGGCCGCAGGTAGGGCAGCAGGCTGCGCAGCGCCGAAGCCGAGGTCACGGACTCGACCCTAGATCGATGGCGGCGACCCGCGGCACGTCCCGCGCTTAACGGCCACGTTCAGGCAAAATGGCGGTCATGGACAACGCCGCTGCCTCACCCCGAGTCTTGGTCGTCGACGACGACTCCGATGTGCTCGCCTCGCTGGAACGCGGACTGCGACTGTCCGGTTTCGAGGTGGCGACGGCGGCCGACGGCGCCGAGGCGTTGCGCAGCGCCAAGGAGGCTCGTCCCGACGCCATCGTGCTCGACATCAACATGCCGGTGCTCGACGGCGTCAGTGTGGTGACGGCGCTGCGGGCGATGGGTGACGACGTGCCGGTCTGCGTGTTGTCCGCCCGCAGTTCGGTCGACGACCGGGTAGCCGGGCTGGAGGCCGGCGCCGACGACTACCTGGTCAAGCCGTTCGTGCTTGCCGAGCTGGTGGCCCGGGTGCGAGCGATGCTGCGGCGGCGCGGGTCGGCGGCCAGTTCCTCCTCGGAGACCATCACGGTGGGTCCGCTGGAGGTCGACATCCCGGGCCGCCGCGCCCGGGTCAAGGGTGTCGACGTGGACCTGACCAAGCGGGAGTTCGACCTGTTGGCCGTGCTCGCCGAACACAAGACCGCGGTGTTGTCGCGGGCGCAGCTCCTCGAGCTGGTCTGGGGCTACGACTTC
This sequence comes from Mycolicibacter heraklionensis, assembly GCF_019645815.1. NCBI lineage: Bacteria > Bacillati > Actinomycetota > Actinomycetes > Mycobacteriales > Mycobacteriaceae > Mycobacterium > Mycobacterium heraklionense. The sequence goes on along the minus strand of NZ_CP080997.1, from coordinate 926,867 downwards.
GCCGCCGACACCAACGTCGTCGACGTGTTCATCGGCTATCTGCGACGCAAGCTGGAGGCCGGTGGCGCTCCGCGGCTGCTGCACACCGTGCGCGGGGTCGGCTTCGTCCTGCGAACGCAGTGAGGACCACCATGAACGCCATGAAGCTGCTGCGGCGCATCTTCGCCAGGACACCGTCACTGCGGACCCGGGTGATGCTGGCGACGGCGATCGGCACCGCGATCGTGACGGTCATCATCGGCGCCATCGTGTGGGTCGGTATCACCAATGACCGTAAGTATTGGCTGGACCGGCGGCTCGACGAGGCGGCCGGCCTGACCGTCCCGCTGATCGGCTTGGGTGAACTGCCCCGATCGGCCGGTGCCAGCGACGCGGTCATCACGCTGCGGCGGGCCAACGAAGTGACGTCGAACTCCGCGGTGGTGCTGCCGGAACTGGAGCCGGGCTACGCCGACACCGAGATCGACGGCGTGCGCTACCGGGTGCGCACCGTCGACATCCCCGGCCCGGGGCCGCGGTCGCTGGCCGTCGGCGCCACCTACGACGCCACCCTCGCCGACACCAACAACCTGCACCGCCGGGTGATCCTGCTCTGTACGGCCGCGATCGGCGCGGCCGCGCTGTTGGGCTGGCTGCTGACGGCGTTCGCGGTGCGCCCCCTGCGGCGGCTGGCGCAGCAGGCCCGATCGATCGACGCCGGCGACGAACGACCCGACATCGAGGTGCGCGGCGCCACCGAGGCGGTCGAGATCGCCGAGGCGATGCGCGGCATGCTGCAGCGGATCTGGACCGAGCAGGACCGGACCAAGGAGGCGCTGGCCTCCGCACGCGACTTCGCCGCGGTCTCCTCCCATGAGCTGCGCACCCCGCTGACCGCGATGCGCACCAACCTCGAGGTGCTGACCACCCTGGATCTGCCCGACGACCAGCGCAAGGAAGTTCTCAACGACGTGGTGCGGACCCAGACGCGGATCGAGGCGACGCTGTCGGCCCTGGAGCGCCTCGCGCAGGGCGAATTGTCCACCTCCGACGATCACGTGCCGGTGGACATCACCGATCTGCTCGACCGGGCGGCCCACGACGCGATGCGGGTCTTCCCCGACCTGAATGTCTCGTTGGTGCCGTCGCCGACCTGCATCATCGTCGGGTTGCCGGCGGGCCTGCGGCTGGCCGTGGACAACGCGATCGCCAACGCGGTCAAGCACGGCGGTGCGACCCAGGTGCAGTTGTCGGCGGTCACCTCACGCGAAGGCGTCGAGATCGCCATCGACGACAACGGCGGCGGGGTCCCCGAGGAAGAGCGCCGCGTCGTCTTCGAGCGGTTCTCCCGGGGATCGACGGCGTCACACTCGGGGTCCGGTCTCGGGTTGGCGCTGGTGGCTCAGCAGGCCGAATTACACGGCGGCACAGCGTCTTTGGAAGACAGCCCGCTCGGCGGGGTGCGCCTGCTGCTGCGGCTGCCGCCGCCGCGCTAATTCGTCCTCAGCAGCTTCTCGTCGGGATCGAAGACAACCCCCCGTGCGGCTGCGGTCGCGGACAGCGCGCCCCAGAGGAAAGTGCTGAGCTGTTCCACCAGCACGGCTTTGCTGATTGTCGGGGTGTTCAGCCAACGCAGCACGCCCAGCGCCACCGCCCCGAGAGCGGCGTCGACAACGTATTCCAGGTTCGTACTGTCGCCGCTGCGGGCGCCGATGATCTGCGCCCAGACGCCAACCGTCGCGTCCGACAGCGGTCGGCCTCCGTCGATCAGATCGGTCGCAGAACGCCCGTCCCGGAAATGGGAGCCGACCAGAAATCGAAAGAGGTTGGGCCGCTCATCCACCAAGTCGACATAGGCGGTCAATGCCGAGCGGACCATCTGCTGCGCGGTGCCGGCAAAGTCGAAGCGCGGCACCACGTGCTCGATAACCAGTTCCTGCACCCGTGCAGCCGCTGCCCGGAAAAGGGTGTCCTTGTCCCCAAAGAATCGATACAGCTTCGGGCGGGGCACTTCGGCAGTCTTGACGACATCGTCGATAGACAGGTCCGGACCGTACTTTTCGATTGCGCGAAGGGTGGCTTCGATCAAGTCAGCCTGCACCGCGGCCCGGTGCTCACGCCAACGATCGCTCCGAGCGTCTCCCGTCAATGCGGGCAGCCGCCCGCGGCCAGAAGCCGCATCCGTCGACATGACTGCCATGGTAATCCGCATGAACCCGCTACCTCGCTCATGCCTTACCGCAATTGTGGTATTCGCTTTCCTAGCCGATCCAAGAACCGCGCGCCGAGTTTCTCCAGCGTCTCCACCGAGAACGGCTGAGCCATGCGTCGATTGACACCGGGTGCGATACGCAGCATGAAGTAGCCCAGCCAGGCCTCGGTGCGCACCGGCACGATCGCGAGATCGAACCGCGCGGCCCGCACCACGGCCCGGGCAACGAGATCAGGACTCATCGGAGCGAACGGAAGGCTTTCGGCGAGTTCTTGCAACTTCCGTTGGGCCGCGATACCGCGCTCCTTCAGTTCTTCGTCGACGCCGACGGTTACCGAGTTTTCGCCGATGCTGGTGTTGATCACGCCCGGACAGATGGCGCTGACCCCGACACCTTTTGGCCCGAGCTCTAGCCGCAGGCATTCGGTCAGCATCTTGACCCCCGCCTTGGACACCGAGTACGGGGCCATCACCGAAGTCGGGGTGAATGCCGCCGCCGAGGCGATGTTGACGATGTGGCCGCTGCCCCGCTCGACCATCTGCGCACCGAAAACCCGGCAGCCGTGAACCACTCCCATCAGGTTGACTTTCAGCTGGCGGTCCCAGTCTTCCGGGCTGAGCTGAAGAAACGGGCCGGCCACCAGCATGCCGGCATTGTTGACCAGCAGATCGGCGCACCCGTGTTCGGCGAGCACGTCAAGGGCGAACACCTCCCATGCGTCAGCGTCGGTGACGTCGAGTTGTGCTGCCGAGGCCTTGTGCCCGTTGCCGCGGATGGTCGCCGCGGTAGCCGACGCCGCCTCCGCGTCGATGTCGGACACCACCACATGGGCGCCCAGCTTGCCGAGTTTGATCGCCGTGGCACGTCCGATACCGCTGCCGGCGCCGGTGACCACCACCAGCCGCGGCCGGAATCCGTTGATCTTCACTTGAGGTGATCCACCAGGGCGCCCTGGGCGCCGAACAGATCGTCTCGCCACTGCGCAACCAGCTGATCGGTGTCGACGTCGTCGGGATGGAAGCCGGGTCTCATGTAGACGCGCAGGTCTGCCATCAGCCCCTTGACCAGCGGGCCGCGGAACACGCCGTAGGTCTGGCGCAGCACTTTGATCGGACGCCAGCCACGCCGATCGGTTAGGATGGACATCATCACCAGCGCCGTGGTGATGGGAATGGTCACCTCGTACATCACGGCCATCACCCCGATCCGGATCCACTCCGGGCCGCCGACCGTCCGATACACGTCGAACGCCACCGACTTGTGTTCCAGTTCCTCGGTCGCATGCCAGTTGAGCAGGTTCCACACTTCGGGATCACCGGGGATGGCCTGAATCTCCTTGCGCGACAGCACCCGGTCGGCCAGCGTCGCCGTGTAGTGCTCCGCGGCGGCGGTCATCGCCAGATGGACCAGCCCCGGTGTCCGGTTCTCGAATCGCAGGATCATTCGCTGACGCCTGCTGTCATGCGGGAACGTGAAGAGTCGCACCAACGAATATCCCATCGCGATGAGCTTCTCGTTGAGCGCCCGATGCTGCTGGCCGTGGACCGACTCCTGGCCGATGAACGCCGCCACCCGCTTCTTCAACGTGGGATCGGTGACCCGATCGGCAAACCTGCGAACCGACCGGATGAAGGACTCCTCCCCGGGCGGAAACACCGCCGACAGCATTGCCACCAGGTGGCTGAACACGATGTCACCCTCGACGAAGTGGTGATTCATCGGTTGCGGTTCCCCGAAATGGAACTTGATCCGCCGTACCTTGGGGTACGGGGGCGCAGGCGCTGCAGCTTGGGTGACTGTCGTTAGCCGGTTGGCAACCATGTATCCCTCTCCTTGGGCCGCGCTGGACGGGTTATTTCAGGTGATCCACCAAAACGCCATCGGCGCCGAAAAGCTCGCGCCGCCACTGGTCGAGGATCCGGCCGGTATCGATGTCATCCGGGTGGAATCCCGGCCGCAGGTACTTCGCCAGTTCACGTGCGGCACCCTTGAATATCGGCCCGCGGAACAGTGCATGGGCTTCGCGGACCAGCCGCAGCGGCTGTCGTCGGGCGTTCGGGTCGCGGGCCAGCGATACCGCCAAGGCCGTCACGACGATCGGGAGCGTGACGACGCCAAGCACCGCCATCACCTCGATACGGACACGCTCCGAACCGCCCATCGCGCGATAGACGTCGAACGCCACCGATTTGTGTTCAAGTTCTTCCAGCGCATGCCAGTTCAGCAGGTTCCATACTTCCGCGTCGCCCGGAATCTCCTGCAGTTCGTCGCTGGAGAGGATGCGTTGTGCAAGAACGGCGGTGTAATGCTCCGCGGCCGCGGTCAGCGCCAGATGCCCATAACGGCCCAGCCGGCGTTCGAGCCAGAGCAGTCTTTTCTCCATCGGCTCCGAATCCCACCACGCGATGGGATATCCCATGGCGACAAGTTTGTCGTTCAGCCGACGATGCTCCTGCCCATGCGTGGATTCCTGGCCGATGAATCCGGCCACCCGCTTCTTCAACACCGGATCCGAGATCTGATCGGTGAAATGCCGCACCGATCGGATGAAACCTTCCTCCCCCGGCGGGAAACCACCCGAGAGCCCAGCCACGAAGTGACTGAACACGATGTCGTCGTCGACGAAGTATTTGCCGGACGCAGCACCTTCCCCGAAGTTGAAGCGGAGCCGCCGAGTCTTGGGGTAGCTGGGCTTGGCGCCTGCCGGGGCGGCCGCGACCGCGGCTTTGCCCGAATGCCCGTTCGCCATGATGACCGCCTTAGTCAGACGTTCAGTACCTAGTACTGTAAGTACTAGGTACGGTACGCCCGCGGAACCCGCCGCACAAGACCTAAGGGAATTCGGCCCGGCGGCCCCGGGTTAGCGCAGCGGCGACTCAACCCTGCTGGTCACAGCACGGGGACATGGTGGGCACACCGGTGAGGTTTCAACTGTCAGCAGACCTCACCGGCGGCGTTACTTCTTCTTCTTGCGCCAACTGTCCCAACGGGCGAAGCCGGCCGCTGCGGCCGTCTCCTCGTCCTTGAACCACACTTCGGCGACCGTCGCGTCGTAGGCCGGGCTCGCCGGACCGTGGTAGAGCATCGAGTCCTCGTTGCCCTTGACCGTCCAGCCGATCGGACCGCTGCCGCCGGGGCCGGCCTTGGTCGACCCGGGACCGTAGGGCCCGGGCGGCACCTCCTCGACCCCGCCGACCAGCTTGGCCGCACCGCCGCCTTTCGCCCTGCCCTTGTCCCAGCGGGTGAATCCGGCTGCCTCGGCGGCCCTCTCCTCCGCGAACCACACCTCGGCGATCGTCTGGTCATACCAGGGGCTGTCCGTGGTGTGGTAGAGCATCGAGTCCTCGTTGCCCTTGATCGTCCAGCCGGTCGGGCCGACCCCGCCGGCACCCGCGCGTGCCGAGCCCACGCCGTAGGGCGCTCCGCCGACCGCCATCGTGGTGGTCTCGGCTTCCGAGGGAAGCGTGCCGCCGGTGAGCTTGGCCGTCGAGCCCGCGCCGGTGCCCGCACCGGCGGACGGGATGGGGGCTGTGGGTGCGCCGGCCGCGGCGCCGGCGGCACCCAGGGTCGCCGACACCGGTACCTCGCGTTTGACCCGCCGGATGGTGAAAGCGAAGGTCAACAACAGACCCAGCAGAAATGACAGTCCCATCAACCAGCAATTGACGCCGTGCATCAGTGGGCTCCTATCTCACGCGAGCCGGGAAGCGCCGCGAGGGCTTCTTCCTTGCTGGTGCGGCGAATCGAGACGATGGTCAGCAACCAGGCGACCGCCGAGCCCACCGCGAATGCCAGCAGATACCACAGCCAGTGAATGACGAAATCCATTGCAGATTCTCCTTAGCTAACGGTGATCGCGACGCGACGGTTTTGGGCACGGCCGTCCGGTGTCGCGTTGCTGGCGACCGGGTCGGCCGATCCGAACCCCTTCGACGTGACGCTGTCGGCGGGGACACCCTGCGACACCAGGAAGTCAGCGACGGACTTGGCGCGCGCGGTGCTCAACGGCACGTTGATGCCGTCATTGCCGGTGTTGTCGGTGTAGCCGTTGACCGCTACGCGGGCGTTGTGGCATCCCTTCAACTTCTCCGCCACCCGGCTCAATTGCTGCTGGGTGCCCACCGCCAGCGTGTAGCCGTTGGTGACGAACCTGACCGGCGTGCTCATCAACGCGGTGATGTCGGCCTGCAGGTTGCCGCAGTCACCGGCCGGGCCCGGAGCCGGCGTCTGCGCCGGTGCGCTACCCGATGGTGCGGGCGCCGGGGCCGGCGTCGGTGTCGGCGTGGGCGTCGGGCTCTCAGGTGCGCTGGGGGCCGCCTGGGCCTCCTCAGTCGAGACCTGAATGTTGTTGAGTAGGTTGAGGTTCGGCCACGCCGCCTTCGCAGCCGCCGTCACGGCGGACTTGACCGCCTCGGACGCCGCGGTGCCGATCAGCGTGACGGTGTCGCCGTCGATCTTGAATTTGAAGTCCGGCATGGTCACCGCGGCTTTGAACAACGATCCGAGCGCGGCCACGTCGGGCACCTTGACGCCGGGTTTGATGTTCAGGTTGTCGACGAGTTCGATCCCGCTGCCGAACACGCCCTTGAGCATGTCGAGCAGTCCGGTTCGCGTGGCGATATCAGGCACGTCTCCGTTGAGAGTGACGACGTTGCCGTTGCGCAGAATCGCCAGCGGGGCGAAGGACAACGCCGGCAGGCTCACACTCGGTACCGACGGCGCGGCGACATTCGGTGCATTGATATTCGGCGCGTTGATGTCGAGTTTGGAGCGATCCGTTATTCCGTAGCCGATCAGCGCCAGTAGCAACGGAATTGTCACCAGGGCCAAGAGCCAGCCGAAGCCGGGAGGCCGGCGGTAGAACCGCGAGACCTTTCGCCAGCCAGTCACAGTGCGATTTTCTGAGCCCGGCATGGATCCTCCTTGAAGACCGAAAAACACCCGCGAGTCCAGGACACCGCGAGTGTAGGAGTTTCGATTTGTCAATGGAGGCAATTAGTCGTTATTGGTGGACTTCCCCCCGCCCGGAGAGCTGGCCACGAGCTCGTTGACGATATGGGCCCGCGGCCAGGCGTCCTCGGCCGCGGTCTGAACGGCCGCCGCCTCGTCCGCCTTCGCCGCGGTCCCGCCCAGCGTGACGGTGTCGCCGTTGATCCCCAAGGTGAAATCGCCGATACCCGCGGCCGCCTCGAACACCGGTGCCGCGACCGAGAAGTCCACGGCCGCCGCTCCGGGTGCCACACCGAGTTGGTCGACGACGGTGACGTCGTCGCTGGCGGTGATCACCGCGTCCAACAGCTCTCGTTTGGCCGCAGGATCGGCCACGTCACCGGCCAGGGTGATCTCACTGCCGCGACGGATCACTGACACCGGGACCGACGCTGTCGGCCCAGCGGCGGGCTGCGGGACCCCGATGGGTTGGTGCGCGCGTTCGAGCAGGCCGTAACCGATCGCAGCGAGCAGCACCGTTACCAGCGCCGCGCCGATCAGCCGGGCACGCACTCAGCGGGTGCCGAGCAGGTCGATCACAAAAACCAGAGTCTTGCCGGCCAGCGGGTGCCCGGTTCCGTCCGGCCCGTAGGCCAGCTCCGGCGGGATCACCAGCTGACGGCGGCCGCCCACCTTCATTCCCGGGATGCCGTCCTGCCAGCCGGCAATGAGCCCGTCCAGCGGAAATTCCAGCGATTCGCCGCGGTTCCACGAACTGTCGAACTCCGCGCCGCTGTCGTAGTCGACACCGAGGTAGTGCACGTTGACGACCCCACCGGGTACGGCCGCGGGGCCCTCCCCGACGACGATGTCCTCGATGACCAGTTCGGCGGGTGCCGGGCCGGTCGGAACGGTGATCTGCGGCTTGGCCGGATTCGTCATGGTGGTTATCGTCCGCCGATGCCGACGTAGTCGCGCTCGGTGTAGCCGGTGTAGATCTGACGGGGCCGGCCGATCTTGCTGTCGCCCTCGTCGTGCATCTCGCGCCAGTGCGCGATCCAGCCGGGCAGCCGGCCCAGGGCGAACAGCACCGTGAACATCTGGGCCGGGAAACCGATCGCCCGGTAGATCAGGCCGGTGTAGAAGTCGACGTTCGGGTAGAGCTTGCGCTCGACGAAGTAGTCATCGGTCAACGCGGCCTCTTCGAGGTCCTTGGCGATGTTGAGCAGCTCGTCGTCACCGCCGAGCTTGCCGAGGATCTTGTCGGCCTGCTCCTTGACGATGCGCGCCCGCGGGTCGTAGTTCTTGTAGACCCGGTGACCGAAGCCCATCAGCTTGACGCCGTCTTCGCGGTTCTTGACCTTGCGCACGAAGTCGGTGACGTTGCCGTTCTGCTCGTCGCGGATCTGCTCCAGCATCTCCAGCACCGCCTGGTTGGCGCCGCCGTGCAGCGGGCCCCACAGCGCGTTGATGCCACCGGAGATCGAGGTGAACAGGTTGGCCCGCGAGGAACCCACCAGCCGCACCGTCGACGTCGAGCAGTTCTGCTCGTGGTCGGCGTGCAGGATGAACAACATGTCCAGGGCGCGGACCACCTCGGGGTCGGCCTCGTAGGGCTCGGCAGGCAGGCCGAACGTCATCCGCAGGAAGTTCTCCACCAGGCTCAGCGAGTTGTCCGGGTACAGGAACGGCTGGCCGGCCGACTTTTTGTAGGCATAGGCGGCGATGGTGGGCAGCTTGCCCAGCAGCCGGATGGTCGACAGCTCAACCTGGTCGTTGTCCGACGGGTCCAGTGAGTCCTGGTAGTAGGCGCTCAGCGCGTTGACCACGCTGGAGAGCACCGGCATCGGGTGGGCGTTGCGGGGGAAGCCGTCGAAGAACCGCTTCAGGTCCTCGTGCAGCATGGTGTGCCGCTGAATCCGGCCGGTGAACGCGGCCAACTGTTCGGACGTGGGCAGCTCGCCGTAGATCAGCAGGTAGCTGACCTCGATAAAGGTCGACTTCTCGGCCAGCTGCTCGATCGGGTAGCCGCGGTAACGCAGGATGCCGGCGTCTCCGTCGATGTAGGTGATGGCGCTCTTGACCGGTGAGGTGTTGGCATAGCCATTGTCGAACGTGGTGTATCCGGTCTTGGCGAGCAGCGAACCGATGGCGAGCGCGTCGGACCCCTCGGTCGCCTTGACGATCGGCAGTTCTAGCTCGCCGCCCGGATACCGGAGAGTGGCGGTGTCATCGGTTGCGGCCACAAGGAACCCCTTTGCGCTATTCGGCTGACCAGATTGGGCGTATAGGACGTGTATAGGAAAAGGTAGTCGGTTCCGGGCCGGCGCGCCCGCCCGGGGCCGGGGTATCTCCTATCGGCGTTCCGGTGACGGTGGCCGGCGTACATCACCGGGCCGGTGATAGCGCAGGAATGCGGGCGCTGCCAGGGCCGCAAGCACCACGCCCACCACCACCAGGGCCCCGCCACCGGCGGACGCCGCGGCCGTCCCCACCACTGCGCCGGCGGCACCGTGCACGGCATCGGCGAGCCGGGGGCCGCCGGCGACGATCACGGTGAACACCCCCTGCAGCCGGCCGCGGATCTCGTCGGATGCGGCCTGCTGCAGCATCGTCGATCGGAAGGCCGCCGAAACCATGTCCGCGGCGCCGCCGACTGCCAGGAACACCAGCGCCACCCACAGCGCTCGGCCGGCATGTCCTCCGCCGTGGCCGACCGCGAGCCCGAAGCCGATCATGGCAACGCCCCAGACCACGATCGCAGCCACCACGGCCAGGCCCTGACGGGTGATCCGCGGCAGCCATCCCGAGAACACCCCGCCCAGCACCGCCCCGCCCGACATCGCCGCGGCCAGCAGGGCCATGGTGGTGCCGCCCTCGACCGGCCCGCCGAAGTCCGCGCTCGCGATCTGCGGGAACAGCGCCCTGGGCATGCCGAGGATCATCGCGATCAGGTCCACGACGAACGACATCAGCACCACGGTGTTGCCGGCCAGGTAACGGAATCCGTCCAGCACGGCCGCGATCCCGAAACTGGACGGGCCGGCCGAGTCGACCGGTGGCATGGGAGCCAGCCGGAATGTCGCCCAGATCGGGAAGATGCAGGTCACGGTGTCGATCAGGTACAGAGTGGACAGATCCACCCAGCCGAGCAGCAGCCCGGCCAGCAGCGGGCCGACGATCGCCCCGAACTGCATGACGGTCATGTTCAGCGAATTGGCGGCGGGCAGATCGTGGCCGGCCACCAGCCGCGGAATCGCCGCGGACCGGGTCGGGGAATTGACCGCATAGAACCCCTGCTGCACGCCCAGCAGTCCGAGCACGACCCACACGTTGTCGAAAGCAGCCGCGGCCTGCACCCACAACAGCAGCGAAGCCACCGCCAGCCCGCAGGAGGCGATGATCAGCAGCTTGCGGCGGTCCATGGCGTCGGCCCACGCGCCGCCGAGCAGTCCGAAGACGATCAACGGCACCAACGCGAAAAGTCCGGACAACCCGACGTAGGCCGAGCTTCGGGTCAGCGCATAGATCTGCACCGGCACCGCGAAGATGGTCAGGTTCGCCCCGATAACAGTCGGGATGCCGGCCAGCCACAACCGCCGAAAGTCGGGGCTGCGCAGCGGGGTGGTGTCGGCGAAGATCCTCACCGCGGCGGCACCGGACTCACGGCTGGAGCCGCTCCACCCGCCCGCCGGTCACCCGAATCCGGTTGTGCAACCGGCCTTCCCGGCCCTGCCAGAACTCCACCACCTCGGGAGCGATCCGATAGCCGCGCCAGTTCGGCGGCGCGGGGATCGACTCGGCCCCGGAGAATTGGGCCGTCACCGCGTCCAACTGCGCCAGCAGTGCGGCCCGCGACGCGATCGGCTGCGACTGCTGCGACGCGCAGAAACCCAACTGGGACGCCCGCGGTCGGTGCGCCCAGTACTCGGCGCTGACCGATTCGGCGAGCTGGGTGACCGGTCCTCGAATGTGGACTTGGCGGCCCAGCTGATACCAGGGAAACGTCGCCGATGCGTAGGGCGTCGCGGCCAGCTCAGCGGCCTTGGCGGAGTCGGAGTCGGTGAAGAACGTCACGCCGTTCTCGTCGAGGTTCTTGCACAGCACCGAGCGGCTGACCGGGCGGCCGCCCTCGACCGTCGCCAGCACCATGGCGTTGGGTTCGGCTATCCCGGCGCGCTCGGCGTCGCCGATCCAGTTGCGCAGCAAAACCTCCCAGCCCGCCTCGAGCCAGTCCGCGTCGAGGTCGCCGCTGTTGTCCTTCTCCTGGTATTCCACTCGCATCGCCGCCAGGTGCTCGTTGTCTGGGCCCGTCCTGTGCACCGCCCAACGCTACGCCTCGCCGCAGACCAGCCCTCGTTACCGGCCGGTAGCAACGGCTCGGCACCGGGGTGGAAGAATCCGGTGTATGACTGCTGCGGTCCCGGAGAACTTTGTCGCCGGCTTGGAAGGCACGGTGGCCTTCACTACCGAAATCGCTGAACCGGACAAGGACGGCGGGGCGCTTCGCTACCGCGGCGTCGACATCGAGGACCTGGCCGGCAAGGTCGGCTTCGGCGACGTGTGGGCCCTGCTGGTCGACGGCGACTTCAACCGTCCGCTGGCGCCCGCCGAACCGCTGGAGCTGCCGATACGCACCGGCGACGTCCGGGTCGACGCCCAGGCTGGGGTGGCGATGCTGGCCCCGCAGTGGGGCTTTAAGCCGTTGCTGGACACCGACGACGCCACCGCCCGCGACCAGCTGGCCCGCGCGTCGGTGATGGTGCTGTCCTACGTCGCACAGTCGGCCCGTGGGCAGGCGTCCGCGGTGTCGCAGCAGGCGATCGACAGGTGCACCACCATCACAGAGCGGTTCATGACCCGCTGGCGCGGTGAGCCCGACCCGCGTCACACCGAGGCGATCGACGCCTACTGGGTGTCAGCGGCCGAGCACGGAATGAACGCTTCGACCTTCACCGCCCGGGTGATCGCCTCCACCGGCGCCGACGTCGGCGCAGCGCTGTCCGGCGCGATCGGCGCCATGAGCGGCCCGCTGCACGGCGGCGCCCCGGCACGGGTGGTACCGATGATCGCCGAGGCGGAGCGCACCGGTGACGCGCGCGCGGTGGTCAAGGGCATCCTGGACCGGCGCGAGAAGCTGATGGGCTTCGGCCACCGGGTATACCGCGCCGAGGACCCGCGCGCCCGGGTGCTGCGGGCCACCGCCAAGCGACTGGCGGCCCCGCGTTTCGAGGTGGCTGCGGCGCTGGAACAGGCGGCGCTGGCCGAGCTGCGGGAGCGTCGCCCGGACCGGGCCATCGAGACCAACGTGGAGTTCTGGGCGGCGGTGATCCTCGACTTCGCCGAGGTGCCCGCGGCGATGATGCCGGCGATGTTCACCTGTGGCCGCACCGCGGGCTGGTGCGCCCACATCATGGAGCAGAAGCGGCTGGGCAAGCTGGTGCGCCCATCGGCGATCTACGTGGGCCCGGGGCCGCGCAGCGCGGAATCCGTTGCGGGCTGGGAACACGTCACCAAAAGCTGACCCGGCTGTCCTTGCGCCGAACGTGTAACCAGGGCGAGATTCTGCGATTTTTCGCCCTGAGTACACGCTCGGCGGGGCCGGTGGGGTTCGGCGGGTCAGTGCCGTTTCAGTGCGCCGAGCAGGTTCTGCAGCAGCGGCAGGTCCGAGTGATCCTTGACCACGTCGAGCATGTCCGGCACTCGAGTGAACTTCACCCGCGGCCGGTCTTGCGCTTCGCCACGGGCGATCTCTGCTTTGTCGATCGCCTTCCAGCCGGCGGCGTCGATCACGTCGGGCTGGTGGGCGTGCACCATTCGGGCGATCGCACGCGGCCCGGCTATCGGCTCGGTCAGCAGGCCTGCGTTGTAGTCAGCGGCCAGAGTCTGGATCGTCTTGAGCGAGTCGGACTTGTTGGAGCCGATGAAACCGTTGGTACCGCGCTTGATCCAGCCCGACACGTAGGCTCCCGGAACTCGCTCGCCGGTCGCCGGGTCAATGACGCGGCCGCCCTCGTTCGGGACGACGCCGGCAGCGTCGTCGAACGGCAGGTCGGCGATGGGCGTTCCGTGGTAGCCGATCGAAGACAGCACCATTCCGGCGTCGATGCGTCGCACCTGGTCGGTCCCGGTGACAGTGAACTCCACTGCGCTGCAACGGTCCTCACCGAGGACTCGACCCGGGGTCAACTCGTAGGCGAATCGGATCCGCGGGCGGGTGATCGGCGCCGAGGCGTCTCCTAACTTGGTCAGTATCTCCAGTTTCTGCCGGGTCAAGTTGTCCTGGACGGTCGCCAGGTCATCGCGTACCCGGACATGGTCTTCGGTGTCGAGCACCACCTCGGCGGTCTGCGTGAGCCCCACCAATTCGGGCAGCGTGAACGCGGACGAAATGGGACCGCGCCGGGCGACGATCACCACTTCCTGGACCGCCGAGTCACGCAGCGCTGCCAGTGCGTAGTCGGCGATGTCGGTGTGGGCCAGCCGGTCCGGGTCGGCGGTGAGGATGCGCGCCACATCGAGGGCTACGTTGCCGTTACCCACGATCACCACCCGCTCGTGGCTGAGATCGACTGGCAGGTCGGTGAACTCGGGATGGCCGTTGTACCAGCCGACGATCTCGGTGGCCGTGCCCGTTCCGGGCAAACCCATGCCGTCGATCTCGAGCCGCCGGTCGTGCAGCGCACCCGAGGCGTAGAGCACGGCGTGGTGGTGCTGCAGCAGGTCCGCGTGGCTCAGGTGCTTGCCCACCTCCACGTTGAGGAAGAACTGGAAACCACGGCGCCAGGAGATCTCATCGAACAGCCGGGTGGCCAGCTTGGTGCGCTGGTGATCCGGGGCGACGCCGGCACGCACCAAACCGTAAGGGGTGGGCAGCTTCTCGAACATATTGACCAGCACGCCCTGCTGAGTCAGCAGCTCGTCGGCCGCGTACATGGCCGCCGGGCCGGAGCCGACGATAGCCACGGTCAGCGGATATTTGCCGCGCTGATGCAGCTCGGCGGCCGGCAGGATGGGCGCCAGCTTGGAGGTCGGCGGCAGCTTCACCCCTTCAGGTCGTTCCGGGTAGAAGGACCTGTTGATCTCCACGAACGGCAACTGTTCGGCCAGCGCCTTGGTATGCGGGACGATCGCGTCGACCGGGCAGGCCCGCACGCAGGCACCGCAGTCCACACACGCGTCGGGGTCGATGTAGAGCATCTCCGACGTGGCGAAGTCGGGCTCGTCCGGCGTGGGGTGAATGCAGTTGACCGGGCAGGCGAACACACACGAGGCGTCGTTACAACACGCCTGGGTAATTACGTGCGGCATGACCTGAGCGCGCGCTACGCGACCGAAGCGGCAACGGGCGTGAGGTGCGCGCGCTGCGGCTGGCTGCGGAACCGGGACGGAGCGCCGTGGATCCGGCAGATCCGCCACACCAGCTTGGCGACCGGGTTCATCAAACCGGTGTCGTGACACAGCATCCGGACGTCACCGAACATGTCCTGCAGCATCTGACGAGCTTCTGCCGAGCGGAAGAAGATGTCCTTACGGACCTCGTGCGGAATGTCGAACTCGGTCCAGAACGCCTTGGGCGGCACCACGATCGCCGAACACAGGATCCGCATGACGATCGGAACGTACAGCGACAGCCAGAACCGCTTGCGACGCGGCAGGTTCGGAATGCGCTTGTGCAGGTATTCGTGCGCGAACGAGATGTGCCGCGCTTCCTCGGCCACGTGAATGGCCATCACCCGCTCCATGATCGGGTGCAGGGTCTTGCCCTCCCGAAGGATGGCCTTCTGGATGTGGTCGATGGGCTCCTCGCCGGCCAGGATGCCGAACCAGAACGGGATCGGCAGCGGTCCGGCGACCAGCGGGATAAACGGCTGCACCCACTTCAGCAACCGCGGCATGCCGGGCACGTCGGCGCCGATGTGGTTCACCATCTCTTGGAACATCATGGTGTGGTTGCACTCTTCCACCGCCTCGTGCAGGCAGTAGCGGTACTCCGGTGAGCCGTTGGGCACCCAGAACGCGTACTCCATCAGGCCGCGGATCAGGATGGACTCGAAGTGCAGCCCGACCTTGGCGACGTTGGCCTGGCGCCACATGCCGATCTTGATCTGGACGTCCTCGGGCTGCGACTGGTACCACCAGTGCCGGCCGATCGGGTCGGTGCCCGGCAGGATCCAGCGCGGGTCGTTTTCGGTGACCTTGAACTCGGGGGTGTCCCAGTCGATGTCGGTGTACGGATTGAAGTTCCGGCGCACCGAACCTTCCGACAAGGTGTTGAGGATCTCGACGTAGTTCGCGTCGTCGGTCACTTCCATGTTGGCTCGCCACCGGCGCACGATGCGGGTTCGAGCGGCTTTCTGAGCCATCGGAGACACCTCCACCAGTCGTTTACATTTACCAGGCTTATGTACAACGGTACCGCAGGTACTGGGTACCCGTCCAGACTCCGGATCAACACTGTGGGCGTGACAGGTGTCGAGCGCTCCAGGTGATCCACATCACAATAAACCTGGCCTGCGGACGCCCGCCGGCCGCTGTCTACGCTAGAGGCCATGGCTGAGCAGCTCACGATCCCGGACACCATCAAGCCCGCTGACGGACGGTTCGGCTGTGGGCCGTCGAAGGTCCGCCCTGAGCAGTTGAACGCGCTGGTCACCACGGCGGCGCCGCTGTTCGGCACCTCCCACCGTCAGGCGCCGGTCAAAGACTTGGTCGGCCGCGTCCGCTCCGGGTTGCGCGAACTGTTCTCGGTGCCCGACGGCTACGAAGTGGTCCTGGGCAACGGCGGCTCCACGGCGTTCTGGGACGCCGCGGCGTTCGGGCTGGTCGACAAGCGGTCGCTGCACCTGACCTACGGCGAGTTCAGCGCGAAGTTCGCCTCGGCGGTGGCCAAGAATCCCTTCGTCGGCGATCCGATCGTCATCAAGGCCGACGCGGGCAGCGCCCCCGAGCCGCAGTCCGACCCGTCGGTCGACGTGATCGCCTGGGCGCACAACGAGACCTCGACCGGGGTGGCGGTGCCGGTGCGCCGGCCCAGCAGCTCGGGCGACGCCCTGGTCGTCATCGACGCGACGTCCGGTGCCGGCGGACTGCCGGTCGACATCACCGAGGTCGATGCCTACTACTTCGCGCCGCAGAAGAACTTCGCCTCCGACGGTGGGCTGTGGCTGGCCATCATGAGCCCGGCCGCCCTGGCCCGCATCGAGGCGATCGCCGCGTCCGGCCGGTGGGTGCCGGAGTTCCTGTCGCTGCCGATCGCGGTGGACAACAGCACCAAGAATCAGACCTACAACACTCCGGCGATCGCCACCCTGGCGCTGCTGGCCGAGCAGCTGGACTGGATGCTGGGCAACGGCGGGCTGGACTGGGCGGTCAAGCGCACCGCGGACTCGTCGCAGCGGCTGTACTCATGGGCCGAGGAGCGGCCGTTCACCACGCCGTTCGTCGCCGACCCGGCGTTACGCTCGCAGGTGGTGGGCACCATCGACTTCGTTGACGAGGTGGACGCGGCCGCGGTGGCCAAGGTGCTGCGGGCCAACGGCATCGTCGACACCGAGCCCTACCGCAAGCTGGGCCGCAACCAGCTGCGGGTCGCGATGTTCCCGGCGGTGGAGCCCGACGACGTGAGCGCTCTGACCCAGTGCGTGGACTGGGTGGTAGAGCGGCTCTGAGCGCAGCGGGCCCGCCTCCCTCTCGGCGCCGGGTTCATGCGGCGGTCCCAGCTTCACCTCTCCTCCGTCGAGCCTCGCTAAACCGCCGTGATCGGATCGTTATAACGCCCGCGTGTCACGACGGGGCGGGCTGTCGACTGGACTAGAGTCCGCAGGTAACCGGGCGTTCGCAAGGAGAAGTCATGCGGGAACTGAGGGCCATCGGCCTCGACGTCGACGGCAAACACATCATCTGCGAGAGCACCGGCGACGGCGAAGACCACACCGAGATGTTCCGGGTGCGCATCGACGACCGGCTGCGCGGCGCAGTCCGCGGCGAGGGCCACCGCGTAGGTCAGAATCCGGCCGACGCGGGCAGCAGCATGCTGCGCCCCAAGGACATCCAAGCGCGGATCCGCGCCGGGGCGTCGGTCGAACAGGTGGCCGCGGCAGCCGGTGTGGACGTCGCCCGGGTGGAACGCTTCGCCCACCCGGTGCTGCTGGAGCGGTCCCGGGCCGCGGAGCTGGCGACCGCCGCCCACCCGGTGCTGGCCGACGGCCCGGCGGTGCCGACCCTGCTGGAGGTCGTCACCTCCGCGCTGGTGTCGCGGGGCTTGAGCTCCGACAGCAGCAGCTGGGACGCGTGGCGCAACGACGACGGGCGCTGGACGGTGCAGCTGGCCTGGAAGGCCGGGCGTTCGGACAACGTCGCCCACTTCCGGTTCGCTCCGGGCGCGCACGGCGGGACGGTGACCGCGGTCGACGACGCGGCCATGGAGCTGATCGACCCCGGCTTCGGCCGTCCGCTGCGGCCGGTTGCCGCGGTGGCCGAGTTGGACTTCGAGACTCCGGCCGCCCCCGCGGTGGTCGAAGAGGTGCCGGTGCAGCAGCGCGCGGGGAGCCGCGCCCGCCGCAGCAAGCCGGAAGTCCCGGGGTGGGAGGACGTTCTGCTCGGGGTGCGTTCGACCGGTCAGCGCTGAGCGGCCAGCGCCAGCAGCACCAGCCACGCGCCCGCCACGCCGATCCCGGCGCCCAAGGCCAACCATCGCAGTACCGGAGTGCGCCGCCAGCCCCATACCGTGGGCGCCAGCCCTCCCACCGCAATCAGATTGAGCACCACCGCCACCGCGGGATGCACGCGCAGCAGCCCCAGGCTCAACACCGTGATCGCGGTCCCCGTCACCGCCGCGACGAACCCCGCCACGGTCAAGCCCGTCCCCCACGGCGTACGGGGGGTGGAGGTCATTCCGGCAGCCTAATGCGCTCGTAGAACGCCAGCGCGGCTGCGGTGGCGACGTTGAGCGAGTCCGTTCCCCGCGACATCGGGATGCGGACCCGAATGTCACTGGCGCGCATCGCCTTCTCCGACAGGCCCGGCCCCTCCGCGCCGACCAGCACCGCCACCGGTTCGTCGCGCACCTTCGCCATCGCACTCGACAACACCTCGGCCCGCGGGTCCGGCGTCATCGCCAGCAGCCGGAAGCCCTGCTCGCGCAGCATCGCCAGATCGCCGGGCCAGTCCGCCGAACGGGCGAACGGCACCAGCAGGGCGTGCCCCATCGAGACCCGCACCGAGCGCCGGTAGAGCGGGTCGGCGCAGCCGCTGCCGAACACCACGGCGTCCACGCCCAACCCGGCACCGTTGCGAAAGATCGAACCCAGGTTCTCGTGGTCGTTGACGCCCTCGAGCACCGCGATCGTGCGGGCCCCGGCGACCAGGTCGGCCACCGGCGGCTCGGGCACCCGCGACGCGGCGGCCAGCACGCCTCGGTTGAGGTGAAACCCCACCACGTCGGCCATCACCTCCGCGGACACCCGGTAATACGGGACATCGGGGGCGTCAGGTGCGGTCAGGTCGGGCGTCAACTCGGTCAGCCGCCGATCGGTGCCCAGCAGCGCCCGCGGGGTGAACCGCGATGCCAGCATCCGCTGCACCACCAGCACCCCTTCGGCGATCACCAACCCTTTTCCGGTGGGCAGGTCCGGGCGACGGTCGATGCTGTTCAAGTCGCGGAAATCATCCAGCCGGGAATCGCGGGGGTCAAAGATATCGACGACATCGACGACCCTGGCCACTGCGGGAACTTTACCGGCGAGGCGCTAACGTCAACGGCGATGACCCCTCAGCACTCCCCGGAGCACGCCCCCGAGCCGCCACCGCTGCCGACCGCCCTGCTGCGGGTCTGGCCGGTGATCCGCGCCGGGGTCACCGGCTTCTGCTGCGCAACCATCGCCGCGTTCACGGTGCCCGCGCTGGAAGGGTGGCGGCCGGTAAGCGTGGCGGGGCTCGGCGTCGGGATGGTGGGCACCACTATCTTTCTGGTGCAACGCAGGGCGGCACGACGCGGCGCGCGCGGAGCCCAAACCGGGCTTGAAAACGAATAGAGTTACGAACCGACGATTCGAGGAGGAAAGCCATGGCAGCCCCGCTGTTGACGGCACAGATCGACATCAACGCACCGGTGGCCAAGGTGTGGGCGCTGGTCTCCGACTTCCGGCGGATGCCCGAGTGGAGCCCGCAGTGCCGGTGGATGAAGCCGCTGGGTGCGGTGCGTCAGGGCACCCGCACGATCAACGTCAACCGGCGCGGCCGGATGTTCTGGCCCACCAGCTCCGTCATCACCGAATACATCCCGGAGCGCAAGCTGGCGTTCCGCGTCACCGAGAACCACAGCGTGTGGAGCTATGAGCTCGAGCCGACCGCCACCGGCACTCGGGTCATCGAGAGTCGGCACGTCGAAAACGGCAACACCACCGCGGTCTCGGCGTTTCTGGTGGGCAAGTTCATGGGCGGGACGCCCACCTTCGAACGCGAGCTGGTCGAGGGCATGAACGCTTCGCTGAGCAAGATCAAGGCCGCCGCAGAGAACGCCTGACGCCCCTGTGGCGGCGGAGTAACGTCCCCTGAAACGGGCAGGATACTGGGAGGAATCCATGGAAACCGTGAAATCCGCAGTGCGACTGCCGATCGTCGCCGTCGCAGCGACCGCGCTGGTGGCCGCCGGCCTGGCCCCGGTGGCGGCGTCACCCGAAATCAGCACGCGCGCCGTGGCCGCGGTGTCGGCGGAGGTGGCGCTGGCCGCCAGCGCGGTCGTCGACAGCTTCGACACCCTCGCCGGGCTCGCGCCTTTCGACATGTCCAGCATCGCCGAGGAACTCAACGTCCCCGGCACCGCCGACGTGTTCGACGTCCTGCCCGGCGCCGCCGACGCGTTGGACGTTCCAGGCGCCGCCGCTGCGTTCGACATCGTCGGCCTGTTCAACGCGGAAGTGGCGGCTGCGGTAGGACTGTTCAACCGCTTTATCAGCCTGCCGTTTACGTTGTACGACGACATCTCGAACGTGGTCACCAGCCTGATCAACCTCGACTTCGGGATGGCCTTCAGTCAGGCGGCCACCATCCCGCTGGACATCGTCAACTATGTGCTCGGCCTACCGGGAGCGGTGGTCAACACCGCCTTCAACATGATCTTCGTGCTCCCGGGCGAGTACCTGTTCAACTTCGGTTAGGCACTGCGTGGCGACCGATGTCGGCTTAGGCATCGGCGAGCAGAGCGCGGGCCACGACATCGATGATCGCGGCCCGAGCCCGTCGGTGGCTCCAACCGCGGTCAACGGTGAGCGAGCGGTAGGGACCGGTGCTGTGGCCCAGCGCCCACCACAGGTCCACCGCGTGGTCGACTGATACCCGCAGCGGCCCGGCCTCGGCAAGAAGTTGCACCAGCCCGCGAAGGTCGTTACGACGGCGGCGTTCGAGTTCGCTCTGCAGCTCGGCGATCTCCGGGTCGGAGGCTGCCACTGAGCGCACGATCTCGTCGATCGGAGCCACCCGGCGCAGAACGTCGCGGGTCGCATCGGTGATCAGCTCGAGGCGGCGCCGCTGGTCGGGCTCCGCCTTCACCCGGGTAAGCCAGTCCCCGGTACGCCAGGCTTCGGTGCTGGGCGCTCCGGTCGAAGCCTGTTCGACCACGGCGCGCAGCACGTCTCGCTTGGTTCCGAACACGGCGTACACGGTCTCCGGCGATACCTGTGCCCGCGCAGCGATCTGCGCGATCGTGGTGGTCGCGTAGCCGTTCTCGATGAACCCGGCTGTCGCGGCGTCGATTATCGCCGCACGTGTCGCCTCACGCTGCCGGGTGCGCGCAGCGGAGCGATATTGCCGTCGAGGCTTGACTTCCTCAGCCATTTAAGTACAGTTCCACTGTATTCATTACATGACCACCACAGCTAAATATGTCCATCCTGGCAGTCCATCATCTCGTGATCGCGTCGCACAAGCTGTGCGCGACACGGGTTCTACGCCGACACAAAGGCCTTCCCACGGCCCGAGACGGCGAAGGAGGCCCTCATGCCGACGGACGCGTTCGACATGGCAATCGTTCACAAGGTATTCCGCAGCGAGTTGCACGACTTTCCCGCCTTGATTCGCAGCGTCACGGCCGGCGACACCGCGCGATCTGCTGTCGTCGGCTCTCACATCGAGCTGATCATGGCCGCACTACACCACCACCATGCCGCTGAAGACGAGTTGATCTGGCCGAAACTGCACTGCCGAGCACCCGAATTCGCCGAAGCCGTCGCACGTATGGAACAAGCTCATCGCGCGATCGCGGTCGCTGACGCCAAGGTCAAGTCAGCTCTGACGTCCTGGGCACGCACCGCCGATGCCCGGCTCGCTGCGCAACTCCTCGAGGCCGTCGCGGATCTGTCAGCTCGGGTGGACGAGCACCTTGCCGATGAAGAGCGCAACATCGTCCCGCTCATCAACCAACACATCACCGCCGAGGAATGGCAGCAATGCGCCGCCCGCGGCTCCGAATTCATCTCGCGGAAGAACTTCCGACTCGGTCTTGTGTTGGGCGGCTTGACTTTCGACGTATCATCAGCGGATGAGGCCCGACGACTGCTGAGCCACATCCCGCGACTGCAACGCATCCTGATCCGGGTATTCGCGCGACGCACCCTGATGAGGTACCGCGCCGCTCTCGAGGGCTCACGAACTGCCGCGATGAGCCCGGAACCCTCTGCCCTCCAGATCATCGAGAACTTCCGCACTTGTGAGTTGACCACGATGTCTCGAGACGGCTCGCCACAGACCTGGCCGATCTGTCCGCTTTTGCTCCCCGATGGACGCTTCCTGATCTGTACCAGCATCGGCTTGCCCCAGAAGGCATTCAACATCCGTCGCAACCCGAAGGTGAGCATGCTGTTCTCCGAGCCCACCGGCTCAGGCTTCGATAATCCAGGCGCCGTCCTGGTCCAAGGCGACGCCATCGCCGAGGATCGCATCATCGCCGATCTCAGGGAGAATCGCGACTTGCGCCGGTTGTTCGAGCAGGTCTGCGCACGACAGCCGGCAAGTGCCTTCATGAGCAGTTGGCTCGGTCGGCAACTGTTTCCCTTCTACTACGTACGCCTCGCGATACAGGTGACGCCATACCGGATATTGCATTGGCCTACCAGAGATTTCAGCCAAAACCCGCGTCGATTCGACTTCGAAGAGCTCAGTCATGTGGACTGACGCGGCCAGGGCGCTGGCGGCGTTCTCGGAAATCGGCGGCGTTGTGACGGCGGCCGATTCCTACGGATATCCGGTCAGCGTCCGACAGACCTCCCTACCCTTGGACGCCGCTACGGGCGAGATGGTCGTTGTGTGGCCGAAAGGCCTCGACGTCGTCGAGGGCCCGGCCAACCTACTCTGCCACTCGCATGACGAAAAGCTCTGGCACCTGAAAGCCCTGCGCATCCAGGGACGCCTGGAGCGCCGCGGGGGCGATTGGATCTTCGTCGGTTCCGCGTTCACGCCACCCGCACGCATGGCAGTGGTGTTGTGGCGCGCCGCCAGAAGTAACCGCGCGGCGGGAAACCGCTACTTGGCCAGGCGGGGACTCGTTCGGCCGCAGGTGAATTGGACCGAAGTCAAGGCGATTCAGCGTCGCGCACGACTCGGGCAGCAGCGCTGACGGTAGAGCCGACCCCGAAAACCGCGGTGCACGTCAGGTTGCCTCCGGGTCCCCCGGCTCGGCGGGGATATCGGCGACCGTTTCACCGGCGGCATCTGACTCTGTTGCTACTGGTTCGGGCTCCACCGCGGGTTCCGGCGCCGCCTCGGTCTCCACGGTCGCTTCGACGGCCGCCTCGGTCACCTCATCAGCCACCGGCTCAGCCGGCTCGTCAACCGGTTCGCTGACCTCGTCAGCCGGTGGGGCTGCGGGAACCGCCGTCACATCGACGATCTCCAGCACGCCGTCGTCGTAGGGCTCGTATGCCGGGGAACCGGTGCCAGCGGCCGCCGGAGTGTCACTGTGCGCGCCGCAGCCGTACCGGTTGTCGACCACGTGCCCGTCGGCAGACATTTCGTTGCCGCAGACGCCGAATACCGTGCCCAGTTCGCCGGCGAGCGGCAAATAGAAGCCGCAGTCGCGGCAGACCCGCTTGGTGGACCGTGCCATCGCCGAATCCGGGCCGTACTCGCCGTCATGCCAGCGCTGCGCCGCCTCGGCGCGGCCCACCGGACTCATCAGCCAGCGTCGTCCCAGGCCGATCTCACCGGCTACCTCGTCAAGCTGCGGGTCGCCGCTCGAGGTGTACCCGGGTACCAGGCGCGGATCGTCGGCAGGTGGCGCCAGCAGGTCCCCCGGCCCCAGGTCGCCGGGCCGGACCCGCTGATCCCACGGCACCCACTCCGGAGCCAACAGGGCCGTGGGGCCGGGCACCAGCACGACCTCGCTGACCGTGGGCTCCGTGGCGCCCGGGATGGCAGCGACGACGACAGCCCACTGCCAGCCCTGATAGCCGGGCAGCAGCGCACCGAACCGGTGAGTGGCGGCGGTCGGGTCCTCGTAGTCGACTCCCAGGTGCTCGCCGACAGTCTCGGCACCGCTGAACTCGGCGACGGCCGAGCGGGCCTGCTCGACGGCTGCGGCCAGCACCGTGGGCACGGCGATGGTCGCAGTGGCTGATTCTGCGCTGGGTCCGGTCACGCGGGTCCCTTCCGTTCAATGACGTCCCTCATACTGCCGCAGCGCGGCTCTGTCAGCCACATGCAGGCACGATCACGGCCTACGCGGTCGTACGGCGGACATAGGGAAGAATCGCGGTGTGTCTGCACGGCGTCGCGATCTCCCCGAACCGGGCCGGCGCCGCCGTCCGCCTCCGGCCACCGGCCGCGGTGCGCGTAACGGCTCGGCCGGACAACATCCCGGCATGGCCAACTACCCCAGCAACAACGCGGGTGACCAGCGGCAGCGCAAGCCCATGCCCAGCAACAACCGGTACCTGCCCCCGCTACGCGAACACACCGACACGCCTCGCCGCCCCGAGCCTCCGGGCGGTTCGGGGGCCAGCGACCGTGTCACGGTCACCCGAGCCGCCGCGGCGCGCAGTCGCGAAATGGGCTCCCGGATGTACGGGCTGGTGCAACGGGCCGCCACCGCCGACGGCGCCGACAAATCCGGACTCACCGCATTGACCTGGCCGGTGGTGGCCAACTTCGCGGTGGACGCGGCGATGGCCGTGGCGCTGGCCAACACCTTGTTCTTCGCCGCGGCCGCCGGGGAGAGCAAGGGCCGAGTGGCGCTGTATCTGCTCGTGACCATCGCGCCGTTCGCGGTGGTCGCACCGCTGATCGGCCCGGCCCTGGACCGCCTCCAGCACGGCCGGCGCGCCGCGCTGGCCATGTCGTTCTCACTGCGCACCGCACTGGCCCTGGTGCTGATCGCCAATTACGACGGGGTCGCGGGCACCTTCGGCTCCTGGGTGCTCTACCCGTGCGCATTGGCGATGATGGCGCTGTCGAAGTCCTTCACGGTGTTGCGCAGCGCGGTGACGCCACGGGTCATGCCGCCGTCGATCGATCTGGTGCGGGTCAATTCCCGCCTGACGATGTTCGGCCTGCTCGGCGGAACGATCGTCGGCGGCGGGGTCGCCGCGGGGGCCGAGTACGTCTTCACCCGGCTGCTACAGCTGCCCGGGGCGTTGTTGGTGCTCGTCGCGGTCTCGGTGGCCGGCGCGGTCCTGTCGATGCGGATCCCGCGATGGGTGGAAGTGACCACCGGCGAGATCCCGACCACCCTGAGCTACCGCTTCAACGAACGGCGCCGCAGCTGGCCCGAGCAGGTTCGGCGGGCCGGCGACGCGCTGAGCCAACCTCTGCGGCAACCGCTGGGCCGCAACATCATCGCCGCACTGTGGGGCAATTGCACCATCAAGGCCATGGTCGGGTTCTTGTTCCTGTACCCGGCGTTCGTGGCCAAACAGCATGACGCGGGCGGATGGGTGCAGCTGGGCATTCTCGGGCTGATCGGGGCGGCCGCCGGGTTGGGCAATTTCGCCGGCAACTTCACGGCTGCCCGGCTGCAACTGGGCCGCCCTGCGGTGCTGGTGGTGCGCTGCACCATGGCGGTGACCGCCGTCGCGCTGGCGGCGGCGGTGGCCGGCACCCTGGTGATGGCGGCGATCGCCGCGCTGGTGACATCGGGGGCCAGTGCGATCTCGAAAGCATCGCTGGACGCCGCCCTGCAAGACGACCTTCCCGAGGAGTCGCGGGCGTCGGCGTTCGGCCGCACCGAGTCCACCCTGCAGCTGGCCTGGGTATTGGGAGGTGCGCTGGGGGTGCTGGTATACACCGACCTGTGGGTGGGCTTCACCGCGATCACCGCTCTGCTGATCCCGGGTCTGGCCCAGACCATCCTGTCGTTCCACGGCGACTCGTTGATTCCCGGCCTGGGGGGCAACCGGCCGGTGCTGATCGAGCAGGACGGCGCCCGCCTCGATCCGGCAAGACAGGGGTGATGTGTAGGTGAAACGCTCGACGGCCGCGCTGGTGGCGGTGCTGGCGGTGGTGACGGCGGCGTTCGCCGGATTCGGCACCTGGTGGTTCAGCCGAACCCAGGAGCCGACGCCGCCGCAGATCAGCGTGTACTCCAACGGCCACCTCACCCACGCCGGGCCGTACCTGTACTGCAGCGTGCTCGACCTCGACGAATGCCTGCTCACCGAAGCGCGCGGCACGCTGGCGGTCGACGCGCGTCATCCGGTGCAGCTGGCGGTGGACAACACCATTGGTCAAGCGCCGTGGCGACTACTGCGGCTTTACGACGACCCCGCCGATTCCACCGGCAAGATCTATCCGCCGGGCAGCACCCTGGCGGTCACCGTCCCCACCGTGGACCCGCAACGCGGTCAGCTGCGCGGGCTGGTAGTGCAGCTGCTCACCCTGGTCGTCGACACCAGCACCGGCGAGCAGTTCGCGGTACCGCACGCCGAGTGGGCGGTGGGCATGCGCTGGGGCCGTCAGGTGACTGCGGGCTGATGGCAGCGGCCCGCGGCTAGGACTGAGCTCCATGGCCCGCCGGCACCCGCTCGCCGGCCGGCACCGGCCCCGGCGGGGTGCCGTCCCCGAACGGCTTGCCGCCCAGCGCTTCTCGTCCGTGCGGTGAAAGCCAATTCGTCAGATCCGGGCCGTCGGGAACGATCTGGGACGGATTGATGTCGGCGTGCACGATGTAGTAGTGCTGTTTGATCTGTACGAAATCCACCGTGTCACCGAATCCGGGTGTCTGGAACAGATCCCGAGCGTAGGCCCACAGCACCGGCATCTCGGACAGCTTCTGCCGGTTGCATTTGAAATGTCCGTGATAGACCGGGTCGAACCGGGCCAGGGTGGTGAACAGTCGGACGTCGGCCTCGGTGATGCTGTCCCCCACCAGGTATCGCTGATCGGCGAGGCGCTCGCTGACCCAGTCCAGCGCGGTGAACAACCGGTCGTAGGCAGCGTCGTAGGCCTGCTGGGTGCCGGCGAAGCCACACCGGTACACCCCGTTGTTGATCTCGGTGTAGATGCGCCGGGCCACCTCGTCGATCTCGTCGCGCAGCTGCTCGGGATACAGCTGCGGAGCCCCGTCGCGGTGATAGGCCGTCCACTCGGTGGAGAAGTCCAGGGTCATCTGGGCGAAGTCGTTGGTGACCACCGCACCGGTGGGCACATCGACCATCGCCGGAACGGTGATGCCCTTGGGATAGTCCGGAATGCGCTTGAAGTAGGCGTCTTGCAGCCGCGGGATCTGCAGCACCGGGTCGACGCCACCGGGGTCCAGGTCAAAGGTCCAGCTGCGCTGATCGTGGGTGGGACCGCAAAAGCCTATGGAGATAACCTTTTCCAGCCCGAGCAGCCGCCGCACGATGATGGCGCGATTGGCCCACGGGCAGGCCCGCGCGACGACCAGCCGGTACCGGCCCGGTTCGACGGGATAACCGTCTCGGCCATCGGCGGTGATCCGGGTGGAGATGTAGTTGGTGTCGCGCGTGAAATCGCCGCCGGCGAGGTAGCTGGCCATGACTACCAGGGTGCCATGGCGAGCCACGATCGAAGCCACTGCTGAGCGGGGAGCTCAGATTCAGTCGGCAGGAGAAGCGGCCAAGAAGCGCCGGGCCAGATCGGGTTCGGCCGACGGCCCGGGCTCCCAGTGGGCAATCCATGGACCGGTGGCCTCGGACGGATCGAGGATGCCGTCCTCCAGCCAGACGCAGCCGTCCTGCAGCACCGCGTGGGCCAACTGAGTGTCGGTGCGGTCGCTGTTGGTCCACAACGCGGCGAACAACGCCCCGACCCGCAGCCGCGACTGCTCGCAGAACGCGTCGGCCAGCTGGTAGGCCTGCTGACCTTCGGTCCCGTCGGCCACTCGCTGCGATTCAGCGTGCACGCACACCGCGGCCATCGCGAACAGCTCCGCCCCGATATCCACCACGCGTCCCAGGAACCCCTGCTTTTTCTCCAGGCCGGCCTGCCACCGGGCCATCCCGTAGAACGTGTTGCGCGCCAGCTTGCGTGAATGGCGTTCGACGAACCGCAGATGCGTTGCCAACCTGCCGAACTCGCGATAGGCCATGGGGCGTTGACCTTCCCCGAATACCAGTTGCGGCAACCACTTTGCGTAGAACCCGCTGGCCCCGGCGGCGGACTTGGCCTTCTGACCGAGCCCGGCCTTGGGATTGGCGAGGTCTCCCGCAGCGCTCAAGTGGGCATCCACCGCCTCCCGCGCGATCAGCAGCCGCATGATCTCGCTGGAGCCTTCGAAGATCCGGTTGATTCGCAGATCCCGAACCAGTTGCTCGACCGGCACCGCACGCTCTCCGCGCGCGGCAAGCGACTCGGCGGTCTCGTAGCCGCGGCCACCGCGAATCTGCAACAGCTCATCGGCGATGACGCACCCCATCTCGCTGGACCACAATTTGGCGAGCGCCGCTTCGATCCGGATGTCGTTGCGACCCTCGTCGGCCATCTGACCGGACAGCTCCAGGACCGCTTCCAGCGCGTAAGTGGTGGCGGCGATGAACGCGATCTTCTTGGCGACGGCCTCGTGCTCGCCGACCGGCCGGCCCCACTGGACCCGCTCCCGGGACCATTCCCGGGCGATCTTCAATGACCATTTCGCCGATCCGGTCGCCATTGCCGGAATGGCCAAGCGACCGGCGTTGAGAGTGGTCAGCGCGATCTTCAGGCCGTCGCCCTCGCGCCCTACCAGGTTCTCGGCGGGCACCCGAACCTTGTGCAGCCGGGTCACGCCGTTCTCGATGCCGCGCAGCCCCATGAACTTGTTTCGGCGTTCGACGGTGATCCCGGGCGTATCGGCTTCCACGACGAAGGCACTGATCCCTCCCCGGTGTCCGTCGCCTTTGGGCACCCGCGCCATCACCACCAGCAGCTGCGCCACCACGCCGTTGGTGGTCCACAGTTTCACCCCGTCCAGCTCGTAGGCCGAACCGTCCTCGATCGGTCTCGCGGTCGACGCCAGCCGAGCGGGATCTGAGCCCACATCCGGTTCGGTCAACAGAAATGCCGAGATCGCCCCGGCCGCGCAGCGCGGCAGGAACATCTGCTTCTGTTGGTCGGTGCCGGCCAGCTTGAGCGGTTCGGGCACCCCGATCGACTGATGCGCGCTCAGCAGCGCCCCGAGGCTGGGATGCACGCTCGACACCAGCATCAGGGCCCGGTTATAGGCGACCTGCGACATGCCCAGCCCGCCATACTCGGCCGGGATCTTCAGCCCGAAACAGCCGAGCTCGGCCAGCCCTTTGAGGTACTCGTCGGGGATTTGCGCGTCACGCTCGATAACCGTGCCGTCGACGGTCTCCAGAAACTCCCGCAGCCTGCCCAGAAAATCCTCGGTGCGCGCGGCTTGACCATCCGGGTCATCGGACGGCCGCGGAAACGGGTGGATAAGCGGCAAGGGAAACCGCCCGAGGAACAGCCCCTTGGCGAAAGAAGGTTTGTCCCAGCCGCTCTCGCGAGACTCCTCGGCAACGGCTCGTGCTTGCTCCTCGCTGACCTGCATCTGCTGCGTCATCGGACACCTCCTGAACCAGCCACCGCCGAAGAACCGCTGCTTCGGGGATTAACCAGTTGGTGTCAAACCAAACGCCGTCACGTCGCCGCGGCCACGGTGGGTCAACCGGTTGGTGTTGGGGCGTGCAGGTTTCGCACCGTCCGCGACGATTCCACCGTGCGTGGATCCGGGTAGGTACCCAGGAGTCGGTCGGCGGTACCGGAGCTGGTCACGGTGAACCAGTACTTCTCGTTCTTGAAGTGGTGGTACCGGTGGTTGCGCCACACTGCGCGGTAGATCGCATGGCGGGGTTTGTAATCGGTGTGGACGAGGTAGTGAATCCATTCGTAGAACACCAGGAATGTCGCGATGGTGAGCACGAACGTCAGCCCTTTTCCGATGTCACGGAAGGCGAGCGGCGCCAAGGGCGTCAGGCCGAGGATGATCACGATCAGGCTGGGCCACGGAATGAAGATCAGCGGAATGTCGCGCGGGTCGCGGTGATGGAGACGATGATCACGGGCCAGGCGTGAGTCGATCGTGACGCCCGCCACGGTGCGCGGTCGCCAATGCAGGATGCCGGTATGGATCAACCACTCGCCCAGGGGCGAAAAACCCACGAGCGCAACCGCAATCACTGCGTCACCGATTGACCAGCCACCCACCGCCAAGCGTGCCGCCCACAGCGCGCCCACCCACGTGACGAGCATCCAGGGACTGGGGTGTCGGATGAATTCGGCGAACGCCCCACGCAGCGTCTGCTGTTTACGGCTCATTGCAGACCCTCCAACTGGTTGGCGAGTGCGGCGAAGGCGGCGCTGCCCAGTTCGAGCAGCTCCGCTGCGGCCAGCCGGGCGGAATCCTCATCCCCGGCGGTGATGGCTTCGGCAAGCGACCGATAGTGCTCGATGTCGTTGACCTCGGCAGCCATCACGTTGACGAGCGCGTCGAGGACGGGCACGTATGCCTGGTTCAGCGTGTTGAACAGCAGCCGGAACGCGATGGACTCGGCAGTGTCCACGATGAGTTCCCAAAACCCCAGGGCACGCCACATCCGTTGCACGGGTTCTGATTCGGCTTCCAATTCGTCCACCATGGCGCGCAGTCGAGCGCGGGCGTCGTCGTTGGCGCGGGCCGCCGCCAGTGCGGCCACCTGTGGCCCGATGATGGCGCGGGCCTCGATCACGCTGGCCAACGTGGCGCGGTCGACGTCGCCGCCGTGCACGAGCAGCAGCGGCAACACGTCGAACCCGGCCTCGGCACGGAAGTCGCGGACCACCGTGGACCCGCCCTGGCGGATCTGAATGAGGCGGGCACGGTCCAGCCGGCCCAGCGCCTCCCGGACAGCGGCACGCGACACCCCGAGGGCCTCGGACAGGGTTCGCTCGCTCGGCAGGGTGTCGCCGGGCGTCCGGTCACCCGAGAGCACCTGGCCGGCGAGCTGGGCGAAGATCTCGTCGGGTATCGACTGACGAGTGATCGGCTGCAGGGTCATGATCGGAACCCTAGCACGAAAAATGGCCGGAGGTCTGGTGGTCAGACCAGTGCGACGGTCGCACGGTACCGAAGCTGTCATTTCAGTAGTCAGTCAGCGACGATCGCCACTCGCAGTGGTATCGCCAGCACTGGCTGGGCTCAGGCGTCGAGCTCGCGCGCCACGGCCTTGACCACCTCGGAGATCTGCCGAGCGGTCTTGCGGTCCGGGTAACGCCCCTTGCGCAGCTCCGGCTGCACAGTGCCTTCCAGCAGCGTGATCATGTCCTCGACCATGCCGTGCAGCTCATCGGGAGTGTGCCGGTGTTCGACAGCCGGCGCCGCCTCGCGGCGGGTCCGCGACAAGCTCGGCGGCGGGTCGATCAACTTCACCGTCAACGCCTGCGGCCCGCGACGTCCGGCGGCGACGCCGAACTCGACCCGCTGGCCTGCCTTGAGACCCTCCACACCGTCCGGCAGGGCCGAGGCGCGGACGTAGACGTCCTCACCTTCTTCCTGGGACAGGAAGCCGAAGCCCTTCGCGGCGTCGTACCACTTCACCTTGCCGGTCGGCACTGGTCTCACCTGCTCGTCTCGCTGATCACGTACTCGAGGACATAAAGGAAGCGTCCCGCCTGTGCAGGACGCGTCAGCAGCCGATCTTACTCGGACGCAGACCCGCAAAACACCCAGGTTTCCTCGGTAGGCTGGACAAGCCACCGGAGGAGATCTGGACCGGATACCGAAATCGATTCGGTCGCTCCCCGGCCGACCGAATCGGATACGGACATGACGTTGAGGCACGCGGGTCTGCGCACACCGCCACCGCACGCGGATGCCGCCGACGCGGACCACCGGGAGGCCGCCCGCAAGGCCGCCTTCCACGAAGCCGTGGAGCGCGCGGTCGCCGCGCAGATGCCGACCAGCGGGCCGCTGGTGGACACCTTCGGGCGGGTCCACACCGATCTGCGGATATCCCTGACCGACCGCTGCAACCTGCGCTGCACCTATTGCATGCCGGCAGAGGGACTGGACTGGCTTCCCAGCCAGCACCTGCTGAGCGACGACGAGCTGATCCGGCTGATGCGGATCGGCGTCACCCGGCTGGGCATCACCGACATCCGGTTCACCGGCGGTGAGCCGCTGCTGGCCCGCCATCTCGAAAGCGTGGTGGCCGGCGCCGCAGCCCTGCGCCCTCGCCCCGAGATCGCCTTGACCACCAACGGCCTGGGGCTGGCACGCCGGGCCGGCGCCCTGGTGGCGGCCGGGCTGGACCGCATCAACGTCTCGCTGGACACCGTCGACCGCGCCCACTTCGCCGAGATCACCCGGCGCGACCGACTACCCGACGTGCTCGCCGGCCTCGACGCGGCCGCTAAGGCCGGGATGCGGCCGATCAAGGTCAATGCCGTGCTCGATCCGAAGATCACCGGCGACGACATCATCAACCTGCTGCGCTTCTGCCTACTCCAGGGCTACCACCTGCGGGTGATCGAGATGATGCCGTTGGACGCCGACCACAACTGGAACCGCGACGCCGGGCTCAGCGTCGAACAACTGCTGGAGACGGTCCAGGCACAGTTCACCCTGCGGCCCGATCCGAAGCCGCGCGGCTCCGCGCCGGCCGAAGTGTGGCTGGTGGACGAGGGACCGGACCACCCGGCAGGCACGTTCGGGATCATCGCTTCGGTATCGCGGCCGTTCTGCGGAGACTGCGACCGGACTCGACTCACCGCCGACGGTCAGATCCGCAACTGTCTGTTCGCCACCGCGGAGTACGACCTGCGCGCCCTACTGCGAGACGGTTCCGATGACGCCGCCATCGAGCAGGCGTGGCGGGCCGCGATGTGGACCAAGAAGGCCGGCCATGGCATCAACGATCCGGATTTCATCCAGCCGGACCGTCCGATGAGCGCGATCGGCGGCTGATCCATGACCCATCAGACCGGCGGCACTGATGACAGCGTCGCAGTGGCGGTCCGCTATTTCGCCGCGGCACGGGCGGCGGCGGGAACCGAATCAGAGACCGTCAGCGTGCCCCCCGGGGCGGGAGTGGCCGCCTTGGCGCAGACCCTCGCCAGCCGCAATGAGCGGCTGGCGGCGGTGCTGGGCCGATGCTCCTACCTTCGCGACGGTGTCGCGGTGCGCGACCACGAGGCGCCTTTGCGGCCCGGCGAAACGGTCGACATCCTGCCTCCGTTCGCCGGCGGTTAGCTGGCTCGACGAAGGAGAGACGAAGCTGGACCGCCGAATCGAACCCGGTGGATAGCATGATCTACGTCACATAACGAATTGATCACGGGCCGACAACAGCTTGGTGGAGTGGCCTCTGAGCTGCGCAAACGCTGGCGGTTCCTGGTGGTTTGAGAAGAACCAGCGATGAAAACACCCGGGAGCGGGAAGGGTGACGCGGCGGGTAAGACCGGTTACGGTACATCTCCGGGTGTATCGAAAAATTTTCCGTTCGATCCGCCTTTCCTCACCCGTAGCGCCGAGCTCCATCCAACGGGCGAGGAAAACCACAAATACCTGATGGATGGAGGCGGGGGACCCACCGGGTCCGCCGAGAGCGGCCCTGAGGCCATAACCGGTCTCTCGGGGTGAAGCCGACGACGCACCGTGTGCATCAAGGCCGGACAGTCCCCCCTGTCCGAACCCGACGCTGACCTCGCAGGCGTAGACAGAGAGGAACTCACCACCGTATGAGTGGACGGCATCGCAAGCCCACCCAATCAAACGTCAACATCGCCAAAATCGCTTTCACCGGAGCTGTGATCGGTGGCGGCAGCCTGGCCCTCGCCGGAACCGCAGCCGCGGCTACCGATGACGAATGGGACCACGTAGCCCGGTGCGAGTCCGGCAACAACTGGGGCATCAACACCGGTAACGGCTACCAGGGCGGGCTGCAGTTCTCGCCGAGCACCTGGAGCGCGCACGGTGGCGGCAAGTACGCCCCGTCTGCACACCTGGCCAGCCGCGAGCAGCAGATCGCGATCGCTGAGCACGTGCTGGCAACCCAGGGCCGCGGCGCCTGGCCGGTCTGCGGCCGCGGGCTGTCCAGCGCATCGCACCGCGAGGTTCCGGCGACGCCGCCGGCCGACGCCCCGATCGACAACCCGGACGTCAACGGCGAGACCGTGGCCATGGACAACCCGATGGCTCCCCCGCCCGCGCCCGAGCCCGCACCCTGGTGGGCTCCCCCGGCCCCCGAGGGCCCGGCTCCCGCCGAAGGCGCCGCACCGGCGGCTCCCGCCGGCTGGTTCCCCGAAGCTCCGGCTCCCGAGGCTCCGGCACCTGAGGCCCCGGCCCCGGTCGCCGAGGACCTGCCGCCGGCTCCCGAGGCTCCCGCTCCCGAAGCTCCGGCACCCGAGGCTCCGGCCCCGGTCGCCGAGGATGTCCCGCCGCCGGCCCCCGAGGCTCCCGCGCCTTGGTGGAACCCGGAGGCTCCGGCACCCGAGGCCCCGGCGCCCGGCGAAGAGGTGGCTCCGGCTCCGGCTCCCGCTCAGGACGGCAACCGGCAGGAAGCGGTCTCGGTCGGCTTCCACCAGCAGCTGTGGCAGGCCGTCCGGTCGGAGAACATCAGCGGCAACGACGCGCTGGACGCGTTCGCGCTGCAGCCCAGCCGGGTTATGTAGACAGCCAAAAAAAGCGGGGCCGGCTTCTTGCCGGCCCCGCTTTTTTATTGATGTCGGCTCCGCTACGCCGAGCCGACCCACTCCTCGGTGTCGTCGGCGAAGAACTGGTGCTTCCACACCGGCAGCCGCGCCTTGATGGTGTCGACGAGCAGCGCGCAGGCTTCGAAGGCCTCCCGGCGGTGATCGGCCGCCACGGCCGCCACCAACGCGGCGTCACCGATGTGCAGCACCCCAATCCGGTGGCTGGCCGCCAGCGCGCGGACCCCGACGGCCTGCTCGGCAACCTCGGACAGCACGTCGGCCATCACCTGCGGTGCCGACGGGTGCGCGGAGTACTCCAATCGGGTCACCCGTCTGCCGTGGTCGTGGTCGCGGATCATGCCGACGAACCCGACGATCGCGCCGGCGGCCCGGTGGCCGACCAGCTCCTCGTGTTCGGCCAGCACGATGGGCTGCTCGGTGATCGCGGCCCGCAGTACCAGCGTCCCGGGGGCCGTCACTGGTGGTCTCCGCCGGCGAGTTGGTCCAAGGCGTGATCGAGGACGTCGGCAAGCACGCCCAGCCCGTCGCGCACCCCGCCGGACGACCCGGGCAGGTTGACGACCAGGCTGCGGCCGGCGACCCCGCACACCCCGCGCGACAGCACCGAGGTCGGCACCTTCGGCAGGCCGGACCGGCGGATGGCATCGGCCAGGCCGGGGATCTGGTAGTCGAGCACCGTGAGCGTCTGGGCCGGGGTGTCGTCGGTCGGCGAGATACCGGTTCCGCCGGAGGTGATGATCAGCTCCGGCCCGGCAGCCACCGCGGCGCGTAGGGCGGCGCCGACCGGCTCGCCGTCGGGCACGACGTCCGGCTGCACCGGAGCGAAGCCGCGCTGGGCCAGCCAGTCGGCGATGATCGGCCCGGCGCGGTCGGTGTACACCCCGGACGAGGCTCGGGTGGACGCGATGATGACGCGGGCGGTCCTGGCGCTCACGAGCGCTCCCAGGCCCCGGTACGGCCACCGTCCTTGCTCAGCACCCGGATGTTGTCGATGACCGCGGCGCGGTCGACGGCCTTGATCATGTCGTAGAGGGTCAGGGCCGCCACGCTGACCGCGGTCAGCGCCTCCATCTCGACCCCGGTGCGGTCAGTGGTACGGACGGAGGCGGTGATGTCGATCTGGGATTCGCCGATGGTGAAGTCCACATCGACGCCGGTAAGAGCCAGTTGGTGGCAGAGCGGGATCAGATCGCTGGTGCGTTTGGCGGCCATGATGCCGGCCACCCGGGCGGTGGCCAGCGCGTCACCCTTGGGCAGGCCGCCGGCCGAGATCAGCTGTACCACTTCGGCGGTGGTGTGCAGCACACCGCCGGCGACCGCAACACGCTTGGTGGTCGCCTTTGCGCTGACGTCGACCATGTGGGCCGCACCCCGTTCGTCGAGGTGTGAGAGCGGCCCGGTCATGGCGTCATCGCCTACCGGTTGACGACGGTGACCGGATGCAGGTAGGGCAGCTCGTCGGACGGCAGCGGGAACACGAGGTCCCCGAACGGCGACAGTGCGCCAGTCCGATCGGTGCGCAGCTCGCTGACAGCGGGTTCGCCGTCGGTCTGCGGCCAACCGTTGTCGACGTACCGGTTCTTGTTGTCCTGGTTTCCAGCCACGGATCCATTCTGACAGGTCGCGATCGGCGGCGTTCACCGGTTGGGCCTTACGCTGGTCGTCGATGACCGAACGCGCCCGGGGTGTCCCACTGGGGTCGTGGCTGGCCGACCTGCCCGATGAGGATCTGATCCGGCTACTGAAGCTACGGCCCGACCTCGCCCAACCACCGCCGGGCAGCATCGCCGCCCTGGCGGCGCGGGCCCAGGCCCGCCAGTCGGTCCGGGCCGCGACCGACGAGCTGGACTTCTTGCGGCTCGCCGTCCTGGACGCCCTGCTGGAATTGCATGCCGACTCCACCGGTGTGCCGGTCGCCGATCTGCTGGCCCTGCTCGGCGAGCGCGTCCCCGCCGACGCGGTGACCGACGCGTTGACCGACCTGATCGAGCGGGCGTTGTGTTGGGGCTCGACAGAACCGAACGGAGTGCTGCGGATCGTCGCCGAAGCGGGTGCCGGCCTGCCGTGGCATCCGGGCCAGGTCACCCGGGAGGATTCAGCACTGGGCGCCGAACGGATCATCGCCGCCATCGCCGATCTCGACGCACCGCAGCGTGACCTGCTGGACAAGCTGCTGACCGGCTCCCCGATCGGACGGACCCGCGACGCCGCCCCCGACGCACCCCCGGAGCGTCCGGTCCCCACGCTGCTGGCGGCGGGACTGCTGCGCCGCATCGACGATGAGACGGTGATCCTGCCGCGGCTTGTCGGGCAGGTGCTGCGGGGCGAGCAGCCGGGCCCGATCGCGTTGCACGCGCCCGACCCGGTGGTGTCGCAGACCACCGCGGCCGATGTCGACGCGGCCGCCGCCGGCGCGGTGATCGACGTGCTGCGCGAACTCGACGTGATCCTGGCCAGTCTGGCCGAAACGCCAGTACCGGAGCTGCGCAGCGGCGGCCTGGGCGTGCGCGAGGTCAAGCGACTGGCCAAGACCACCGGTGTCGACGAGACCCGGCTGGGCCTGCTGCTCGAGGTCGCGGCGACCGCCCGGCTGATCGCGGCCGATTTTCCCGACCCGGCGACCGTCGATCAACGGGACTGGCCCGACGCCGACGGCCCGTACTGGGCGCCGACGGTGCTCGCGGACCGGTTCGCCGAACAGCCCACCGCCGAGCGCTGGCACCTGCTGGCCGCTACCTGGCTGGATCTGGCCGCCCGGCCGGGTCTGATCGGCAGCCGCGGCGCCGACGGCAAACCCCGGGCGGCGCTGTCCACGCCGCTGTTCTCCACCGCCGCCCCGCTGGATCGCCGGCTGTTACTGGGCATGCTCGCCGAGCTGCCCGTCGGTGCCGGGGTCGACGCCGTGACCGCATCGCAGGCGCTGGTCTGGCGCCGGCCACGCTGGGCCAACCGGCTACAGCCCGGTCCGGTGGGCGAACTGCTCGACGAGGCGCACGCCCTGGGCGTGCTGGGCCGCGGCGCGCTCAGCTCCCCGGGACGGATTCTGCTGGCCGACGGCGCCGACGGCGCTGCCACCGACGCCGACGGCGCCGCCGCGGTGGCCGCGATGGCCAAGGCGTTGCCCGAGCCGATCGACCACTTCCTGGTGCAGGCCGATCTGACGGTGGTGGTGCCGGGGCCGCTGAAACGGGAACTCGCCGAGGAGTTGGCCGTCGTCGCCACCGTGGAGTCGGCAGGCGCGGCGATGGTCTACCGGGTCTCTGAACAGACCATCCGGACCGCACTGGACGTCGGCCGTACCGGCGCGGGGGTGCGTGCGTTCTTCGAGAAGCACTCGAAAACCCCGGTGCCGCAAGGGCTCAGCTATCTGATCGACGATGTCGCGCGTCGGCACGGGCAGTTGCGGATCGGGTTGGCGGCCTCCTTCGTGCGCTGCGAGGACCCCGCACTGCTGGCCCAGGCGGTCGCCGTTCCGGCTGCCGAGGCGCTGGGCCTGCGGATGCTGGCCCCGACCGTGGCGGTGGCGCAGGCTCCGCTCGCCGACGTGCTCGCCGCGCTGCGCGGCGCGGGTTTCGCCCCGGCCGCCGAGGATGCCACCGGAACGATCGTCGATATCCGGCCCCGCGGGATGCGGGTGCACACCCCCGCGGAGCGTCGCGGGCACCGGCCGCACTCCGGTCCCGGTGACGACAGCCTGACCGCGCTGGTCCGGGTGCTGCGCACGGTGACGTCGGCGCCGTTCGACAACATCCGGCTGGATCCGGTGACTGCGATGATCGTGCTCAAGCGCGCGGCGCTGGAGCGGGCGACGGTGCTGATCGGCTACGTCGATGCTGCCGGCGTGGCCACCCAACGCGAGGTGGCCCCCACCCAGGTTCTGGGCGGTCGGCTGGTGGCGTTCGATTCGACGTCGGGACAGATGCGAGATTTCGCGATCCACCGCATCACGTCGGTGTCGTCAGCCGCCGAGGATTCCGCGCACTAGCGACGCATGTCGGGGCAGCCCGGATAATGGGCCCATGAGCACCGATGGGCCGTTGATCGTCCAATCCGACAAGACCGTGCTGCTCGAGGTCGATCACGAACAGGCCGGTTCGGCGCGCGCCGCCATCGCGCCGTTCGCCGAACTCGAGCGCGCCCCGGAGCACATCCACACCTACCGCATCACCCCACTGGCGTTGTGGAACGCCCGAGCGGCGGGCCACGACGCCGAGCAGGTGGTCGACGCGCTGGTCAGCCACTCCCGGTACGCGGTGCCGCAGCCGCTGCTGGTCGACATCGTCGACACCATGGCGCGCTACGGGCGCCTGCAGCTGGTGAAGAGCCCGGTCCACGGCCTGACCCTGGTCAGCCTGGATCGTGCGGTGCTCGAGGAGGTGCTGCGCAACAAGAAGATCGCTCCGATGCTCGGTGCCCGCATCGACGACGACACCGTCGTGGTGCATCCCAGTGAGCGCGGCCGGGTCAAACAGATGCTGCTCAAAATCGGTTGGCCCGCCGAGGATCTGGCGGGTTACGTCGACGGCGAGGCCCATCCGATTGAGCTGGCCCAGGACGGCTGGCAGCTACGCGACTATCAGGAGATGGCCGCGGAGTCGTTCTGGTCGGGTGGCTCCGGGGTGGTGGTGTTGCCGTGCGGTGCCGGCAAGACGCTGGTCGGCGCCGCGGCGATGGCCAAGGCGAAGGCCACCACGCTGATTCTGGTCACCAACACCGTCGCGGGCCGACAGTGGAAACGCGAACTGATCGCCCGCACCTCACTGACCGAGGAGGAGATCGGCGAGTACTCCGGGGAGCGCAAGGAGATCCGGCCGGTCACCATCGCCACCTATCAGGTGATCACCCGCCGCACCAAGGGTGAGTACCGGCACCTGGAGCTGTTCGACAGCCGCGACTGGGGGCTGATCATCTACGACGAGGTACATCTGCTGCCCGCGCCGGTGTTCCGGATGACAGCCGATCTACAGTCGCGCCGTCGCCTCGGGCTGACCGCCACGCTGATCCGCGAAGACGGCCGCGAGGGTGACGTGTTCTCCCTGATCGGGCCCAAGCGTTACGACGCACCGTGGAAGGACATCGAGGCCCAAGGCTGGATCGCGCCGGCCGAGTGCATCGAGGTGCGGGTCACCATGACCGAGAGCGAACGGATGTCCTACGCCGTCGCCGAACCCGAGGAGCGCTACAAGTTGTGCTCGACGGTGCACTCCAAGATCGCGGTGGTGCGCTCGATCCTCGAACAGCATCCCGGCGAGCAGACCCTGGTGATCGGCGCCTATCTCGACCAGCTGGATGAACTGGGTGAGCAATTGAACGCCCCGGTAATCCAGGGGTCGACGCGGACCGCCGAGCGCGAGAAGCTGTTCGACGCGTTCCGCCGGGGCGAGATCTCCACTCTGGTGGTGTCCAAGGTCGCCAACTTCTCCATCGACTTGCCGGAAGCATCGGTGGCCGTGCAGGTCTCGGGCACCTTCGGTTCCCGGCAGGAGGAGGCCCAGCGGCTGGGCCGACTGTTGCGCCCCAAGGCCGACGGCGGCGGCGCGGTGTTCTACTCGGTGGTCGCCCGCGACAGCCTGGACGCCGAGTACGCCGCACACCGGCAGCGGTTTTTGGCCGAGCAGGGCTACGGCTACATCATCCGCGACGCCGACGACCTACTCGGCCCGGCGATCTAGGCGCCGCCCCCAGCGCTGCCATCGGGGGAACTGAAGGCGGGTAAGGAGAGAAGCGTTATGCGAGTCCTCGTCTCCGGCGCCAGCATCGCCGGGCCAGTCCTGGCATACTGGCTGTCCCGCTACGGCTTTGAGGTCACCGTCGTCGAACGAGCAGCCGCCCTGCGCAAAACCGGTGGCCACGCCGTCGACCTGTTCAGGCCGGCTATGGAGATCGCGGCTCGGATGGGTGTGCTGCCCCAGATCGAGGCGCTCGCCACCGGAACCACCCGGCTGATCATCTCCCGCGAAGGCCACCAACGGCCTATCCGCGTTGATCTCGGCAAGATCTACCAAGCTTCCTCGGACCGGCACGTCGAGATCATGCGTGACGACCTCAGTGAGATCTACTACGAAGCCGCTCGAGACGACGTCGAGTACCTGTTCGGCGACTCGATAACGAGTATCTCCCCCGACGGCGAAGTCGGGTTCGAACACGGTGCAGCACGCCGGTTCGACGCAGTGGTAGGGGCTGACGGGCTGCATTCCAACGTTCGCCGGTTGATCTTCGGCGACGAGAAGCAGTTCACCCGGTTTCTCGGCGCATACCTGGCCGTGGCGTCGGTGCCGAAAACGATTTCCCTGGAGCGGGAAATGGTATGCCACGTCGGGATCGGGCGGGGCGCGGCGCTCTATACCGCCCAGCACCTGGACGATGCGCGCCTGGTGTTCTTGTTTCGCAGCTCCGAACTGTCCTACAACCATCGGGATACGCTGCAGCAGAAGGACATAGTGCGCCGGACGTTCGCCGGGATGGATCCGCGGGTGGACCGTTGGCTTGCACAGCTCGACGA
The DNA here is from genome assembly GCF_019645815.1 of Mycolicibacter heraklionensis. Classification (NCBI taxonomy): domain Bacteria; kingdom Bacillati; phylum Actinomycetota; class Actinomycetes; order Mycobacteriales; family Mycobacteriaceae; genus Mycobacterium; species Mycobacterium heraklionense. Next base: position 886,118 of record NZ_CP080997.1, on the reverse strand, counting down.
GGCGCCGACATTTTATTTCGACTCCATCACCCAGCTGCAACTCGATACCTGGTCGCGCGGCCGAGTGAGTCTGGTCGGCGACGCCGGATATTGTCCCGGGCCGGCGGTGGGTGGCAGCACCAGCCTGGCGGTGGTGGGTGCCTATGTGTTGGCCGGGGAGTTGGCACGGGCACACGGCGAGCCGACCCGCGCGTTCGCTGCCTACGAGCAACAGATGCGCGAGCCGGTGCGTCGCAGCCGCGCGTTCGCCCGTGGCGCCGCGAAAACCATTGTGCCCGGCTCTCGGACCGCAGTCTGGGCGCTGACCCGGGGCGCGCAGCTGGTGTCATTGTTGCCCGCGTCGATCACTCGCGCAGCGGCGAAGCTGAACACCCGCGGCGTGCGCTTGCATGACTCGATACCCGTACCCGATTACGCCGGACTGCCGTGAGAGCACCGAGCAGGCGCGACGCGTAGACCGTCTCTCAATCGGGCGACCCGCCAGCACGGCAGTCGCATCGCGGTTAGCCTTGAAACATGGCCCTGTCCAAGGACGAACGTGAGCAGTTTCTGGCCGAACCGCACATCGCGGCGCTGTCGGTGAACGCCGGCCCCGGCCGCGGTCCCCTGACGGTGCCGATCTGGTACCAGTACGCACCCGGCGGCGAGCCCTGGGTGCTGACCGGGGCCGGGTCGCGCAAAGCGAAGCTCATCGAGGCGGCCGGGAGCTTCTCACTGATGGTGGAGCGCACGGAGCCGACGCTGCGTTACGTCGCCGTGGACGGCACCGTCAGCCGCATCGAGCCCGGCACCGAAGACCTCCACGCCGAGCTGGCCCACCGTTACCTACCCCCCGAACGGGCCGAGAAGTTCCTCCAGTTCGCGCTGGCCGAACTGGGCGAACAGGTAGTCATCTACCTGCGTCCCCAGCACTGGCTTTCAGCGGACCTGGGGGCGGTCTAGGCCTGACCGCGCGCCTCAGCGCACGCAAACGTCGGCGGGCAGCAGCAGCATCACCGGCCACAGCGCCACCGAGGTCACCGTCGCCACCTCGTAGACACTCGCCGGGGGTATGCCGTACTGCCGCTCGGCCTGAGCTTGGAGGCGTTCGACACCGTCGGGGTGCAGGAACAGCCACACCACTCCGGCGATCACGTAGGCAAGGCCGAACCACAGCGCCGCCTCGATCAGTGCCCCGACGCTCACCTGGCGGTCGAGGAAACGCAGAATCCCCCGAAACCACGAGGCTTCGGGGGATTCCACGTCTACACCTAACTACAGCAGCGACTGCGGCGGGTTGAACCGGTCGCCGTACTTGGCGGCCAGTTCCTTGGACCGCGCCACGAAGGCGGCCTTGCCGCCCGGGTAGCCGGTGATGAACTGCGCGGTGCCGCCGGTCCACGGCGGGAACCCGATGCCCATGATCGCGCCGATGTTGGCGTCGGCGGTCGAGGTCAGCACGCCCTCGTCGAAGCACTTCTGGGTTTCCAGCACCTCGGCGAACAGCATCCGGTCGATCATGTCCTGCAGCGGCGGGGTGGAGCTGCCGGACTTGAACGTCTCACGCAGGCCCGGCCACAGGCCGGTGCGCTTGCCGTCGACGTACTCGTAGAAGCCCGCGCCCTTCAGACGCGACGGGCGACCGAGCTCGATCATCTTGTCGACGACCTCTTCGTTCCGCTGCTTCGGCAGCGTGCCGCCGGCCGCCTCGACACCCTCGCGGGTGGCGGTGGCGATCTTCTGCATCAGCTCCAGGTTGAGCTCGTCGCAGAGCTGCAGCGGAGCCGCCGGGTAGCCGGCCTGCAGACCGGCCTGCTCGATGCTGGCCGGTTCCACACCCTCGCCCAGCATCATCAGCGCCTCGTTGACGAAGGTGCCGATGACCCGGGAGGTGTAGAAGCCGCGGCTGTCGTTGACCACGATCGGGGTCTTCTTGATGGCCAGCACGTAGTCGAACACCCGGGCCAGCGCCTCGTCGGAGGTCTTCTCGCCCTTGATGATCTCCACCAGCGGCATCTTGTCGACCGGCGAGAAGAAGTGGATCCCGATGAAGTCCTCCTGGCGCTTCACACCGGTCGCCAGACCGGTGATCGGCAGCGTGGAGGTGTTCGACCCCAGCAGCGCGTTGGGCTCGACGATGTCCTCGATCTCCTGGAAGACCTTGTGCTTGAGGTCCTGGCTCTCGAACACGGCCTCGATCACGAAGTCGACGCCGGCCAGGTCCTTGGGGTCGGCGGTCGGGGTGATCTTGTCCAGCAGCGCCTGCGACTTCTCGGCGGTGGTGCGACCGCGCTCCAGCGCCTTGGCTTCCAGCTTCTCCGAGTAGCCCTTGCCGCGCTGGGCCGCCTCGAGGGAGACGTCCTTGAGCACCACGTCGTAGCCGGCCTTGGCCGACACGTAGGCGATACCGGCGCCCATCATCCCGGCACCGAGCACACCGATCTTGCGGATCGGGGTCTTCGCGATGCCCTCGGGCCGGCTGCCGCCGCCGTTGATGTGCTGCAGGTCGAAGAAGAACGCCTGGATCATGTTCTTGGCGACGTTGCCGGTGACCAGCGAGACGAAGTAGCGGCTCTCGATGCGGGTGGCGGTGTCGAAGTCCACCTGCGCACCCTCGATCGCGGCGGCCAGGATGGCCCGCGGCGCGGGCATGTTAGCCCCCTTGACCTGCTTGCGCAGCAGGGCCGGGAACGACGGCAGGATGGCCGCCAGCGCCGGGCTGGAGGGGGTGCCTCCGGGCATCTTGTACCCCTTGGCATCCCAGGGCTGGACACCGGCGTCGGGGTTGGCCTTGATCCACGCCTTGGCGGCGGGCACCAGTTCCTCGACAGTCGGCAGCACCTCGTCGACCAGGCCCGCGGCCTTGGCCTTGGCCGGGCTGAAGCGGGTGCCCTGGGCCAGCACGTTCATGAACGCGTTCTGGATGCCGAGCATGCGCACCGTGCGGGCGACACCGCCACCGCCGGGCAGCAGGCCCAGGGTGACCTCGGGCAGGCCGAGCTGGCTGCCCTTGACGTCGGCGGCGATCCTCCTGTGACAGGCCAGCGCGATCTCCAGGCCACCGCCGAGGGCGGCGCCGTTGATGGCGGCCACGACCGGCTTGCCCAGGGTCTCCAGGGCGCGCAGGTCGGCCTTGATGCCCTCGCACTGCTCGAAGACGGCCTGGGCGTCGTCGGGTCCGACGTGGATCATCGCCTTGAGGTCACCGCCGGCGAAGAAGGTCTTCTTCGCGCTGGTGATGACGACACCGGTGACCGAATCCTTCTCCTCGGTCAGGCGCTGCACCGCGTTGTGCATGGACTCGCGGTAGTGGTCGTTCATCACGTTGGCCGACCCGGTCGGGTCATCCAGGGTCAGCGTGACGATGCCGTCGGCATCCTTGTCCCACTTGATGGTGTTCTCTGCCATTTTTTACAAGCCCTCTCAGACGCGCTCGATGATGGTGGCCACGCCCATGCCGCCGCCGATGCACAGCGTGATCAGCGCACGCTTGGCACCGCGACGCTCGAGTTCGTCGACCATGGTTCCGGTGATCATGGCGCCGGTGGCGCCCAGCGGGTGACCCATCGCGATGGCGCCACCGTTGACGTTGAGCTTCTCGTTGGGGATGTTGAGGTCCTTCTGGAACTTCAGCACCACCGAGGCGAATGCCTCGTTGAGCTCGAACAGGTCGATGTCATCGACGGTCAGCCCGGCCCGGTCGAGTGCCTTGACGGTGGCCGGGGTGGGGCCGGTGAGCATGATGGTCGCGTCGGCGCCGGTGGTGGCGGTGGCCACGACCCGGGCCCGCGGGGTCAGACCCTGCGACGCACCCGCCTTCTCGCTGCCGATCAGCAGCAGCGCGGCGCCGTCGACGATCCCGGAGCTGTTACCGCCGGTGTGGACGTGGTTGATGCCCTCGACCCAGTGGTACTTCTGCAGGGCCACGTCGTCGAAGCCGCCCATCGCGCCGATCCCGTCGAACGCCGTGCGCAGCTTGCCCAGGCCCTCCAGGGTGGTTTCGGGACGCATGTGCTCGTCGTGGTCCAGGATGAGCAGACCGTTCTGGTCGCGCACCGGGATGACGGACTTGGCGAAGTAGCCGCCCGACCAGGCTGCGGCCGCCCGCTGCTGGCTCTGCAGCGCGTAGTTGTCGACGTCCTCGCGGGAGAAGCCCTCGATGGTGGCGATCAGGTCGGCACCGATGCCCTGCGGGGCGATGTAGTTGTCGTAGGTGAAGGGCACGTCGGAGAACATCGCGCCGCCGTCGGAGCCCATCGGCACCCGGCTCATCGACTCCACACCACCGGCCAGCACCAGGTCGTCCCAGCCGGAACGCACCTTCTGCGAGGCGACGTTGACGGCCTCGAGCCCGGAGGCGCAGAAGCGGTTGAGCTGCACGCCGCCGACGGTGTCGGGCAGGCCGGCCGCCAGCACCGCGGTGCGGGCGATGTCGCCGCCCTGGTCGCCCACGGGCGAGACGCAGCCCAGGACGACGTCGCTGATCAGGCTCTCGTCCAGGTCGGGGTGGCGGGTGCGCAGTTCCTCGATCAGGCCGACAACCAGGCTGATCGGCTTGACCTCGTTCAGCGCCCCGTTGCGCTGCTTGCCGCGCGGGGTGCGAATGGCCTCGTAGATGAAGGCTTCTTCGGACATGGCTGATTCCTCTTCAATGGGTGTTCGATGCGGATTCTTCGATTGCGTCTGGGTCGGAGCGTAGTCCCCGGATTTCAACCCTAACAGGGTGGCCTATCAACCGGATGGTTGGGCCGTCTGGGCGCCCGCTCCCGGCCGCTCCTTCGGCCCCGTCGCCTGCGCTTTAGGCTCGGGTCCCATGACGGCGCGGATGGTCTCACGGCTGGAGCCCTATGCCACCACGATCTTCGCCGAGATGTCGGCGCTGGCCGCACGGATCGGCGCGGTCAACCTCGGCCAGGGCTTCCCCGACGAGGACGGACCGTCGGCCATGCTCGAGGCGGCCCGGGCCGCCATCACCGACGGCGTCAACCAATACCCGCCTGGGCCCGGCATCCCCGCCCTGCGGGAAGCCATCGCCGGGCAGCGCGCGCGGAAGTTCGGGATCGACTACGACCCCGACACCGAAGTCCTGGTGACGGTAGGGGCTACCGAAGCCATCGCGGCGGCGGTGCTCGGCCTGGTGGAGCCGGGCGCAGAGGTGCTGCTGCTCGAGCCGTTCTACGACTCGTACTCGCCGGTGGTCGCCATGGCCGGGGCGCGACGGGTCAGCGTGTCGCTGGTGCCCGACGGACATGGGTTCGCCTTGGACGCCGACGCTCTACGGCGGGCCATCACCCCGGCGACCCGGGCGCTGATCGTCAACTCTCCGCACAACCCGACCGGAACGGTGTTCACCGAGTCCGAGTTGGCCGAGATCGCCCGCATCGCGGTGGAGGCCGATCTGCTGGTGATCGCCGACGAGGTCTACGAACACCTGGTCTTCGCCGGACGGACTCATCGCCCGCTAGCCGGCTTCGAGGGGATGGCGCAGCGCACCGTCACCATCTCGAGTGCGGCGAAGATGTTCAACTGCACCGGCTGGAAGATCGGTTGGGCGTGCGGACCGGCGGAACTCTTGGCCGGGGTGCGGGCCGCCAAGCAGTACCTGACCTATGTCGGCGGGGCGCCGTTTCAACCGGCGGTGGCGCTGGCGTTGAACACCGAGGACACCTGGGTGGCGGCGCTGTGCGCGACCATGCAAGCCCGCCGGGACCGGTTGACCGACGGCCTGCGGGGCGTCGGTTTTGAGGTGCACGACAGTTTCGGCACCTATTTTCTCTGCGCCGATCCCCGCCCGCTGGGTTACGACGACAGCACGGCGTTCTGCGCCGAGCTGCCGCACCGGGCCGGGGTCGCGGCCATCCCGCTGTCGGCGTTCTGCGTGCCCGGCGCGGAAGCAACCGCCCCCGATGTCTGGAATCACTTGGTGCGGTTCACTTTCGTCAAGCGTGAGGACACCATCGACGAGGCGATCCGGCGACTGGAGACGCTGCGCGACGGGCCCGCTACCGCTCGGTAGCGGTGTCTTCGCCCATGATTCGCTGACGCAGCCGTTCGGTGGCGATGCTCAGCACCAGCTTGCTGGCGCGCCGGACGATGAACTCCGGGATCGGCCCGGATGGTTCGACGGTGATGTCGAAGCGCACCCGGGTGCTGTCGGGACCTTCGCGGGTCAGGGTGTATTCGACGTGCTGGGCGCGCTGCTGGGCCGTCGCTTTGGCATCCCAGACCATCCAGTCCGGACCCCAGTGGTATTCCAGGATCTCCTTGTCCACCAAGCCCAGAATCTTGATGGTGGCCAGTACGTGGTGGGGGCGGCCGTCCTCATATTCGTCGAGGACTTCGATCCGCTTGTGCACCGGCGACCACGATGCCAAGTCGGACACATCGGCGAGCGCGTCGAGGATTGTCTCCGGCGGCGCGTCAATCACAATTTCCCGCGATGCTCGAACAGCCACTGGTTCGAGCCTAGCGCCGAGCCCTGCCGGCGGCGGGATTTCATCGCACCGAAATCAGCGCCCCTTCTTGATCTTGAGCACCTGGGTGCGCAGGCCGTCGGTGGCGGTCTTCATGCCGCCCTTGAGGGTGCTCTTGAGTAGGAACCCCGGGATCGGGATCGACGGGTCCACGTCCATGTCGAATCGGACCTTGGTTTTGTCGCCCTGGGGGGTCAGCGTGTACTTGGCGTCCTGGGCCTTGAGTTGGCCGGCCGACACCAGGGTCCAGCCGACACTGTCGTCGGTCCAGCTGTACTCGACCACCTGCTCGTCGGTCAGGCCCGCGGCCTTGATCTTCATCCGCACCCGGCGCGGCCGGCCGTTGTCGTACGTGTCGAGCACCTCAGCGCTCTGGTACTGCGGCGACCAGGACGGAACAGACTCGACGTCGGCGAGGACGTCGAAGATCTCCTCCGCGCTCGCTTCGATAACCACCTCGCGGGAATCCTTGACTGCCATGGCTGGCACCCTAACCAGGCGCGCGGTGATGTGTGGGGATTTGGCCGCCCGAGAGTCGCCCCATCGACCAGGTGGCGGTGGCACCATGGAGGTCATGCATGTGACCGTCCGGATTGCCGCACCCCTGCTGGCCACCGCGGCACTGACCGCCGCCCCGGCCGCCCACGCCGATGACGCCAGCTATCTGGCGCGGGTCAACGCCGCCCCGGTGGCGATCCCGGTCGCCGATCACGTCAAAGTGACCTCGGGGCACTACATCTGCGCTGAGTTGCGGATGTACGGCCACACCGGGACTTACCGCTCCGGCATCTCGCCGGGTGACCTGGTGCGCCAGCTGACCAACACCTTCTACTACAGCCCCGAAGCCGCCGACGTCCAGATTCAGGCGGCGCAGGCGGAACTGTGCCCGGAGACGTTGCGCCCCTAGCTCTCTCGGTCCGTCTTGGGCAGCGCGCCTTCGCCGGTCAAGCGTTGGACCGAAAGCGGCTTTCCACAAATCCGAAACTGGTAACGTCCGGCCGCATGACATCTACGGTGAGTTGGCCGGTGCGTGCCGCCGGGCTGGTAGCAGTTGGTGCGGGCCTTCTGGCCTCCGGCGCGGGCGTGGCCGCCGCCGAGGACCCGAACGCGGTTCCCGAGCCCATACTGACCACGCAGTGTTCGGTCGACCAGTTGATGGGCGCGACCAAGGTCGTTGACCCGGCGGCCTACGACGCGATTGTGACGAAGTACAACCAAGAGCCGCCGTGGATGCAGGAGCAGATCATCTCGCGGATGAACAACCTGCTCGCCAAGGATCCCGCCAGCCGGCAGACCGAGGTGGATCAGTTCGGAGTCCTGTTCCCCCATTACGCGGCCCTTTTCCGAACGCAGGAGTCCGCCGCCGAAGGTATTGCCCAACAGTGCAGCACCCTGCCGGCAAACGACCCCTCGGTGTGGAAGCCTTCGACCGAGCAGTCCGCTCCCGCACAAGACGAGGCGGTTCCGGCCGCTACCTGAACCGGGGTCGGCCGGTCAGGCGATTTCGCTCGAAGCCGAGGCTAGGAGCGGCGGCCGAACCCCGCGCCCGGGCCGCCCTTGGCGTCCACGTCGTCGAGGATCGCTTGGAACAGCACGATCCCGGGTCCCGGCTGGGTGAGCGGACCGACCGGGACGGTGCCATCGCGGACCATGCCGACCAGTAGGTCATCGACAGTGACGGGCGCCCCGTCATCGCCCGGTTGCCACCACTCTTCGCCGGCGGGATCCACTCCGGCGGGCCCGATGTCGAAGCAGTTGAGACCGGTGCCGCGACCAAGTTTGCAGGCGTGGCGCACGGTGACGTGCTCCACGTCGCCCGGTGGTTCTGGACTGTCGGGTTCGGTGGCGGCAGGTTCAGCGGGATCGGCCGAGCCGATGCCGTAGATCCCGAAGCCTTCGTAGTCGGCGATGGAGGCCACCTTGACCGGGTCGAACTCGATCACCGCGTAGTCCAGGCCTTCGTCAGCGGCCACCACCGTGCCCACGGTGCCGTGGTCTTCGGCACCCTCAACCAGCACGGGCGAGCCCGGCCCGCCACAGTGCGCGGCCGTGAAGCCGACCAGCTTGCCTTCACCGTCACGGCCGATGGTGGTCAGCGTGCACAGCGCGTCGTCGTGCAGCACGATCGCAGCGCCGCCCCCCAGCAGAATCTTGTCGTCAGCCGCGGCGGCGGCCGGCAGCCCGGCAGAGGCCATCAGGGCTGCGACGACGAGGGCTGAAGCTCGCCGAGTCGAGGCAGGGTGCACAGCGGCTCAGTCTAGGGACAGGATCGGAACCGCAACCCGCATAACACCTCGCACATCAGGCTTTTACCGAACTGTCCCCGAAACGATGCCGACGGCGTACGGTCGGATGTGAGCCGCTTCATTGTCAGCGGTGGTCCACCCACTCTCATCCCTAGGGCGGCCCCCCACGGGCAATTGTGATTCCTCCGCCTAGCCGCAACCGCGGGCCAGACGAATCCGACCGTGAGGGAACTGCAGTGGATTGTGAAATATGATGCGACACTTAGACATACCGAGTTCGACGTTTCGACATCGCAAACCTGGCACCGCGATCAGCGGACCATCTCAGCATCCGCGGGAGCAGCTGCGATGATCGCTCCGATGGGAAGCATCCGCCGTGCCCGCCCTATCCGGCTTTCGGTAGCCCGCGAGCTCGGCCACGGCATCGACGGCGCGTGGTGGCCGCGTGCAGACCACATCACCACTGAATTGCCGGACCTGGTCTCGATGCTGACTCCCCTGCTCGGCGACATCACCACCATCAACGTCAATTGGTCACCGCTCCAACGACCACCCGACCTCAACTGGCCGGGGTGGGAGGGCAAACGCCAACACGTCATGTCCCTCAGCGGCAGGCTGGCTCACGCCAATCTGCTGGTCATCTCGTATGCGACCCGCAGCGCACTCGCCTTGATGGTGATGCGCTGCGCCGCGAACCTGCCCATCGAGGCAGCCGACCGTGACAAACCCGCATGCCTGACCGCGGGCTCGATCCTGCGGTACGCCCGACGGCAACGTGACTCTGTTTGCGGTTAATAGCCGGGGCTGAGGTCGGGAGCCGGCCGCCATCGGGTGGGCCCACGCATCGGCGCGGATCGGACTGAGTGGCCAGGGCCGGGATCGAACCGGCGACCTTCCGCTTTTGGCGTGGATGTCCGTGTTCAACAAATGCCTATGTTCAATAAAAATGAACATGTGGCTAAACTGAACACATGGGTCAGATCGGGGCGGGCCTCGCCAAGTCTGTGGAGCGTCACCTCGCCGACTACGGAGTGCGGGTGCTCGGTGGCCTATCGGCGTTGAACTCTGCCTATCCCGAACCGCTACACCTCGAAATTGACGGGAAGCCCGTCACGATCACCGCCCTCTACCTCCCTCACCTGTCGGCAACAGCAGCACTACAGGCCTGGGCGATCGCCGACACCACCTCACCGCTGCTTGTAGTGGGCCCACGGCTACATCCATCAAGCGCTGAAACACTGCGGGCCCGCGGACTCTGGTACATCGACGGGGCTGGCAACGCCTACCTGCGGAACCAGGGTGGCCTGCTCATCGACGTGCGCGGCCGGCGTTCGGCCGTGCCGGAACGACCAGGCATCCTCGGCAACGGGTTACGCGGCGATGGACCGCGCAATCTCTTCACCCCGAAGCGCGCGCAAGCGGTCTGCGTCCTGCTGGCCGCACCCGAACTCGTCGAGGCGCCGCTGCGTGAAATCGCCGAGTGCGCCGGCGTATCGGTCGGTATGGCCAAGGAGACGATGGATACGTTGCGCACTACCGGATTCCTGGAGCACCTCGGCTCCCGGCGCCGGCTGGTGCGCGCCGGTGAGCTGCTGGACCTGTGGGCGGCCGCCTATCCGGGCGGCCTCGGCCGGGCCAACAGACTCTTCGTCGCTGGCGGTGACATCCACACCTGGTCGGCACCCGACGGTTTGCAGGTGGCTGTCAGCGGAGAGCAAGCCGTGCCCGGCGACATCCGCAACCCCGAATCCCTAGTGCTCTATGTCCACACAGCAAATAACGGGCTTCCTACCGACCTGCTCATTCACAACCGCTGGCACCGCGACCCGCATGGCAGCATCGTGATCCGAAAGCTGTTCTGGCGCAACCTACCTGACCAACAACCCGAGATTGCACCAGCGGTCCTGATCTATGCCGACCTTCTTGCTTCGCACGAGCCGCGCCAACTCGAAGTCGCCCACCACATGAGAAGCCACGATGACCGACTCGCCCGACTATGACCCGACACTCCTGGCGTGGGTGACACCGATAGTCACGGCACTCGCCGACATCGTGCCAACTGAACAGCTAATGCTCGTCGGGGCGCAGTGCCGCGATCTGCTGCACTGGCGCTACTGCCACAGCGTCCCGCCGCGGGCCACCAACGACACCGATATCGCAGTCGCCCTGAACAATTGGGATGGCTTCGAGGCCATTCGTGCCACTTTCCCCGCCGCCGGCAACACCGGGCACCGATTCCTGATCGCCGACGGCCCCGTCGACATTCTCCCGTTCGGCGAGGTGGAATCGCCCGTCGGCACAACCTGCCATCCCCCCGGCAACGAGCCCATGAACGTGCACGGATGCACCGACGCCTACCTACGTGCCGACGTTCTGCCCCTCCCCGGCGGCTTGACGGTCCGCATCCCCCCGGCGCCGAACTATGCGGTACTCAAATTGCACGCATGGCTCGACCGGTCCGCGGCCCACGACTACAAGGACGGCCCTGATCTCGCCCTGGCGGTGCACTGGTACGCCGGCGACCTCGACCGGCTTTACGCCGAACCACACCAGTGGGCTCTGCGCCGCCATGACTTCGACCTGCGCCCCGCAGCCGCCGCGCTGCTCGGCCACGACATGCGCGGCGGTCTCAGCCCACCCGAAGCCGCCATGCTGGCAACGCGCGTCATAGACGCTGACCACGACCTGCTGGCCGAACACTTCGCAGTCGGCCAACCAGGCTGGCCTGCTATTGCAGCTGCGCGGCGCACCCTGGTCGACTCGCTGCTCGGCCAGCTCAGCCCTGAGTCCTGAACGGCAAGCTGCCGGTTCTCAATTTCCGGCATTGGGCAAGACTGCTAGCGATCATCCGTTTTCGATCTATGCACTTTCGTCAAGGTGGCGGACAAGGCGCTCCAGCAGGAGAGTGACGCACTGACCACTGAACCGTCCCAGGTATTCATGTCCTACTCGCACGACGACGAAGAACATGGCGAGCCGCACTCGGTGTAGCGGGAGAAGTCAACCTCGGAGTCCCCGGACTCCTCGCTGCGGATCGAAGGCCGCGTGCAGTGGCCGTCCACCGAACCCACGTGATCGGTGCGAGGGCAGTCGCAGAACTCGACGGAGACGGCCTCGGACATGTCCGGAACGTAGGCCGAGCGGGTGACACGTGGCGACCCGTTTGTCATCATCCACCCGTGCGGCGGCCGCCGCAGTTGTCAGGCCTCGCGCGGGATGGCCTTCGCCAACTCGCCGGACAGTCGCCACCGGGCATGGTGGCCGTCTTCAACCGAACCGCCGGTGCTGAGAGTGACGTGGGCGGCGACGCAGAGGTCATCGGCAGGATTCCACTGCACTCCCGCCCTACCGAACGATGACAACAGTCGCCTCCCCCCGAGGGCGGCCCAGCGTCGGTCGAGAAGCTGGTCTCGCAGGGTCTCCCTCGATCCCAGCCCTGCCTCGTCGAGCCGCTGGGCTTCGGCGACTCCATCGGAGACCGCATGGCCGTGATAGGCGCTGATGACGCCGTCCAGTGTCGGCTTGACGATGTAGGCCAACGAGTTCGCGGGCTTGGTCTCTCTGGTGTCCGTTACGTGGAGCTTGAGGAGGAATCGCGTTGGCGCGGTAGCCGACTCGGCTGGTGGCTTCGCGAAGTCCCGGATCGCCTTCCACACCGGCGCAGGCTTGTCGTCGACGGAGTCCACGGGGACACCGGTAAACGCGGCCAGCTGCTTTCCCGGTCTCCAGAAGTCGAACGCGTCGTCGCGTGCCTCGCGGTAGCGCTGGTAGTGCAGGATTGCGCCTTCGGTCAGTCCGCTGCCTGATGGCGGTGGTGGCATCCCGTAGCCGCGTTCGAAGGTCACCGAGCGCGTCATCAGTGGTCGGAGCGCGCCGTTGCCCACGTTGTAGAGCAGGACGTTCTCGGTGTCGACGAACGTGCCGTCATCGGCTGCGCGGTACACCGCATGCAGGCGCCCACCTGATCTGGGAGCTAAGTCGCGCAGCGCTCGGCGCAGGTCATTTCGCATTTCGAGCACCCAGTCGCGCGGTTCATACGGCAAGCGGACCGTCGACCACAGCTCGACGACGTCAGATGCGGCTCGCAATACGTAAGGGGCCGGCATCTCGACACAATATGAGGCTGGCAGGACGACACACGGGTCAACCCGCGCGACCGCGGGTCATCAATCTCGAACTCAGTCGTGTAGCGCGACTCTGGCCGTGGTCTCCTCCCTGCGGGGAAACAGGACGTCAACCGTGCCTCCGATAAGGGCGATTCCGCTGGCGCCAGCGTTTTCCTGACGCTCGGGCACGTGCTGAAAGGGGTTGGTGCCAGCACCAACGACGCCTTGGTTGATGCCGCTGGAGTGCTGAACTCGATCACGACCGCGCAGCCGGATAGCCGGACAGCCGCAGAGTAACTCGCGGAGCTACACGCCGTGTCCGGCGATGTCCATCTGCTCAACCGTCGCGGCGTCGTACCCGCGCGAACGCAAGTACTGCTCGGCCGCAGCAACCGCGGCGCTGGCCTCAGATTGAGTGCTGACGCCGTCCGCGTTGGCGATCCCGTACGCGACGGCGCAGTCCTGTTGGACATCCGCGAGGAACTTGTGCTCGTTGACATAGCCGCTCGTCGCCGCGGCGTTGGCGCACGAGTACTCGTTCGCAGAAGCCGTGCCCGCGTTCACGATCGGCAGCGCCGGGAACATCGCAGTCGCGAAAAGCAGTCGTGCCCTCATAGTCCGCTGAGAGTACCGGCGCGCCGCCTCGGGGTCGGGCCGATTCCAGCTGCGGAGTGACCCGGCCGTGGGTCAACGGGGGCGCCGCCGAGACGATTAATCTGGAATGGGTCATTCTGGGTCACCGGGACCTTCTCGCCGTGCGCCTCAAAGACGAGAAAAACCACCTGCTACCAGGTGGTCCTAGTGGTGGCCAGGGCCGGGATCGAACCGGCGACCTTCCGCTTTTCAGGCGGACGCTCGTACCAACTGAGCTACCTGGCCGGAAGGCACATGTGCCTCGCCGCGTAAAGCGACCCTGACGGGACTTGAACCCGCGACCTCCGCCGTGACAGGGCGGCGCGCTAACCAACTGCGCCACAGGGCCTTGCTTGTACTGCTCACCCCCGACGTTTCCGCCGTTTGCGAGTACCCCCAACGGGATTCGAACCCGTGCTACCGCCGTGAAAGGGCGGCGTCCTAGGCCACTAGACGATGGGGGCCAGAACCGAATCTCTCCGAGGCACTCACAACGTTTCACGCTGGGAGCTTCGCTAGCTTAGGGCACGGTGGCCCCAATCCTCAAACCGGTCCGAAGCGGAGCACAATCGGGCGGGCAGTATTCTGATGCGGCACGGCCCCTATAGCTCAGTTGGTAGAGCTACGGACTTTTAATCCGCAGGTCGCAGGTTCGAGCCCTGCTGGGGGCACCAGAGCGGCCGTGAGGCCGAACCGGTTATCCATCACGTACGCGCTGCCCGACGAGCCGGGCGCCGGCGAGCGCGTGATGCGAATCACTCCCATCGCGGACCACCACGTCGCCTCGTCGGCAATCACCCGCCGCCGCCGCGGCAGAAAATCGGCAGCGGGACCAGCGAAATCATCTTTCTCTAGGCTCCCTCCCAGCTAAGATTCACTAATTCGTGACATCCATCACAGGATGTTGCATCCGGTTAGGGGGAGCCATGGAACTCACCACTCGTCCGCTCATCGCCGCCGGAATCGCGGCGATCGGAGCCGGTCTGATCACCACCGCCCCGCCGGCCCCGACGCTGCCGGGCAGCCAGTCGCCCGCCGTGCAGCTCGTCGCCGACACCGACTTCTTCACGCTGTGGGCCGACGTCCTGGACCGCGCGTTCACCAATATCACCGCACTCGGCACCGAATGGGTGACGCCGCCGCTGCCGATCGTGCAGCAGGTGGTGGCGAACCAGGTCGGCTTCCTGCAGGACTTCCTGAACAACCCGGGCGACATCTTCAACATCGTCGGCCAGATGTGGTCCAACCTGGTCGCCGGCGTCACCGCCCCGTTCGAAGCCGACACCAACCTTCTCGACCCCGCCCACCGGCTCGTGTTCGCGACCCTTTCGAGCCTTCTCTCTCCGGACGACAAGCTAGCGGCATGGCTGGTGGACTTCTCCGCATGGCCGGTGAGCGGTTTGCTCGCCGGCACGCTGGGGGCCCTCGTCAGCCCGTGGCTGGAGTTGCGCGACAGCATCAGCTCGATGATCGGCGCGATCGGCGACCGTGACTGGTCGGGAGCATGGAACGACCTGATCGACATTCCGGCCCACATGATCGACGGCGGGCTCAACGGGTATGGCACTGTCGACCTCACGGACCTGCTCGTTCCGTTGCTGCCCGACTTGCCGGTCGGCACGATCCGGTCGGTGAGCATCGACCTGGGCGGGCTGCTCAGTCCCGGCGGGCCACTGTTCGGCAACATCGGTGCGGACGTATGCACGACGTTGCCGATAGTGGGTTGCGTCTCGGTCCCGCCGTTCCCGATCACCGGACTCGGCTCGGGGCCGTTGGGCTCGCTGATCGAGATATCCCACACCATCGCGCAGGCACTGGGCTGGGACGGTACAGGCAACCCGATCGACGCGCTGCTCAACGACGTGACGGATGCGAGCGGCTCCGCCGATGCCTGGGCTGTCTTGGGCCTCTGAGCCCTTGCGCCGGGCGATTACTCCGGCAGAACCGCACTCAAGTAGGTCATGTCGTCGAACGCCACCGCCAGCTCGTCGTCCCCGTACTCCAGGCCGCACTGGGCGTAGAGGTCTCGGACCCGGCTGCCCGTCACCGTCCAGCCGGCACCGGTCAGGTACTCGACGATGTGATTGCGTTCGCCGTGGTAGATCAGGTCCCCGATCTCCACTTCCAAGCCCAGCGCCGACATCTTCTCCCGGTGCTCACGCCACGCCGGGCTGGCAAACACCGAGGTGTCGCCGATGAACTCACAGGCCAGTCGGCTGCCCGGTGCGCTCAAAGACTTGATGGTGTCGAACAGGGCATCCTGAGCGTCGGGCTGCAGGTAGACCAGTAGACCCTCGGCGCTCCACACGGTGGGGGCCTGCGGGTCGAACCCGGCGGCACGTAGCGCGGCCGGCCAGTCGTCGCGCAGGTCGATGGCGACGGTGCGGCGCTCGGCGGTGGGTTCGGCGCCCAGGTCGGCCAGGGTCGTGGTCTTGAAGTCGATCACCTCTGGCAGGTCGACCTCATAGACCACGGTGCCGGCCGGCCAGTCCAGTCGGTAGGCGCGGGAGTCCAGTCCGGCGGCGAGGATCACCGCCTGACGGATGCCGCTGCGCGTCGCCGACAGAAAGTGCTCGTCGAAGAATCGGGTCCGCACGCCCATCCCGTGTCCCATCCGGACCGGGTCGAACTCGGCGCTTTCGGGAAACACCACCTCGCCGTCCACCAGCCGGGTGAAGAAGTCGATGCCCACCGCCCGCACCAGCGGTGCCGCCCACGGGTCGTTGATCAGTTGGTCCGGTCCCGAGGTGGCCAGGGCGCGCTGCGCCGCCACCATGGTCGCGGTCGCCCCCACACTGGTAGCCAAGTCCCAGCTGTCACTGTCCGTACGCGTCATCCCGATACCTCTCCGATTCCTCAAACTATCTAGCCAGGCTACCGAATATCGTGCACCACGACACCGGCGACAATCGTCGCCTCGACCAAGCCGGCGTTGAGGGCAACCGGATCACCGCCCAGCACGCACAGGTCACCGGGTTCACCCACGGCGATTCGGCGCGGTGTGGCGGGCTGATCGGCCCGGCCGGCGAAACCCTGCAGGGCGGCGCGGGCCGAGATCCGCTCCCCCGTCCCCAACACGGCGCCGCTCGGTGTAACCCGGTGGACAGCGGCGCGCATGGCCCCCCAGGGGTCGCCGTCACCGAAGGGCGTGTCGGTGGAGAGCGCCAGCGGAATTCCGTTGCGCTGCAACGACGCGACCCGCCACAGCTCGTGGTGACGCTCGGGTTCGATTTCGGCCAGGTAGTCGTCGCCGCGTTCGGCGACGAAGTTGGGCTGGGTGACGACGGTGATCCCGAGCGCGGCGAGGTCGGCCAGCCGGTCGTCAGGCACGACGGCCGCGTGTTCGATGCGATCCTCGGCATGTGTACCGGCGGCCTGCCACGCGGCGATCGCGACGGTCAGCTGGGCGTCGGTGACGCAGTGCAGCGCCACACCGTGGCCCCGAGCGTGGTTGTCGGACAACGTCTTTGTCAGCGCATCCAGGTTCAGGCGGTCGTCGTCGAGGATGATCTTGGTCGGGCCGAGGGTGATCCCCGGCGCCGCGCCGGTCCCGGCAGGCGCCAGGCAGTGCAGCCGCTGCAGCAGCTCGCCGGCGCTGCGAGCCGCGGCGAACACGGCGATGTCGGCGTCGCGGTGTCCCGGGGTGGCGTCGGTGATCCCGGTGACGCCGTAGGCCGCCAGCGCCCTGCTCAACCGGGCCAACGAGGGTTCGCGGTGCGGGAGCCGGGGTGCGGGATCGGCGTGAGCGCGCAGCAGCCGCCCATCGGGGTGCTCGGTCACCCCGGCGCGGGCCAGGCCGGCGGAGTTCAGCACCCATAGGGCGCCGCTGCGGTGCGCCACCCGTACCGGTAGCTGCGGTGAGATGCTGTCCAGGAGTGCGGCATTGAGTTCTCCGGCGACCGACTCGTGGTAGCCGTAGCCGCGCACCCAGCCGTCGGAATCGGCTGGAGCGGCCCGTAGTGCGGCGGCCAGTTCGTCGAGGGTGCGCACCTGCGGCGGCCCTAGGCACACCGATTCCAGCGCCGCTGCGGCCGAGCGAAGGTGCACGTGGTGGTCGTGTAGCCCGGGAATCACCGTGGCGTGGCGCGCGTCGAAGACGTCTTCGCCGCGCTGCGCGGTCAACGCCGGTGCGACCCGTTCGATGGTGTCGTCGAGCCGGATATCGACCCTCGACCCGTCCAGCAGCACCGCTCGCTGGATCAGCACCGCGCCCCCGCCCGCGCGAGGAGTTCGCCGATCCGGCCGTTGTCGGCTCCCAGCGCCGGCCCGGCAGCCTCGATCCACGGTGACTGTGGCGGCAGCACGGGAACCTCGCCGACCGGAACACACTTGGGCAGGGCGGCGTAGCCGGCGGCGACCGCGGCCAGCGAAAAGGTGATCACCTCGCCGCCGCCGCGGGCCAACGAATCAGCCACGGCCGCAGCGGCTTCGATGCCGGTCAGCGGGTCGGCGATGGCGTCGGCGCAGAACACCGGACCAGCATTGCCGTCACAACCCACCAGTCCCCCGGCGACCGCGGCGTCGTCACCCAATCCGGCGTAGCCGCTCACTGCGCCGTGCGCGGTGATCTGCACCCACACTCGCCCGGGCCGGCCGGCCACGTCGAATGGGCCCAGGCCACGACGGGCCAGCGCCGCCGGACGCGAGCCTTCCAACACCACGTCGGCGGCGGCCAGCAGTTGGGCCAGGACCGCGGCATCGCGGTCGAACCGCAGTGCGCAGGAAAGCTTTCCGCCGTTCATCCAGTCGAAGAACGCGGTGGATCCGGCGCGGGTGCCGTCCGGGCGCGACGGACTCTCCACCTTTATCACCGTCGCTCCGGCCCGTGCGAGCAGGCGCCCGCACAGCGGTCCGGCCCACAGTGAGGTCAAGTCGACCACGAGGGCGCCCCGCAGGCCGCAGCCTGGGCCCGTCGGACCGACTCGGCGAACCACCGGCGCCGCGGGGGCGGTCTCGCCCAACGCGGCGGCGGGCAGATCCAGCAGCCGCGCCCGCTCGACGACCGCGGTGACCGGGCGCTCGGCCGCCCATCCGGCGATCGCCGCCCACGGCTCGCGGCATTCGGATTCGATCAGGGCGGGCACCGCCTCGAGGTCGTCGGCACGGGAGAGCGTGAGCGCCCACCACCCGTCCGCGGCGGCCAGCAGTCGTGAGGCTCCCCCGGCCGAGATCCGCCCGGCACGCGTCCAGCCCAGCAGCGCGGCCCGACCGGCCAGCAGCTCCCCGGCGTCGGCCTCGACACCGGTCGCGGCGGTGAAGCGGCCCAGCGCCTGCGTGGCGCGCTCAAGCACGGCCGCACGGGAGAAGTCACCCTGACCGTCAGGCGCTCCGGTCAGCCAGGCCAGCCCCGACGCACCCCAGGCTTCCTCGGAGGTCACGACGCGATCCCGTCGACCAGGCCCCAGCTCAGCGCGGTCGCCACGTCGATGGTGCGGCCGGACAAGATCAGATAGGCGGTGCGCCACCGACCGATGCGGCGAGTCACGCTGACCGTGCCGCCGGCGCCCGGAATCAGCCCCAGGCGCAACTCCGGTAGGCCCAGCACCGCGTCGGGGTGCGCCTGCACCCAGCCGCAGAAGGCGGCCATCTCCAGACCGCTGCCCAGAACCTGGCCGTGGATCTCGGCGCGGCAGCGCGCGCCCAGCCGAGCGGTCAGCTCGTCCAGCGCCAGCGCCGGGCTGTGCCGGGTGCGCGCCAGGTGGGCGCTGGGCACATCGGTGAACCCGCCGAACTCGGCGAGGTCGCCGCCGCTGCAGAACGACGGCCCGACGCCGCTGAGCACCACCTCGTCGATCGCGGGGTCGGCGGCGGCGACGGCCAGCCCGTCGAGCAGGACGGCGCGCGTCGCGTTGTCGAAGGCGTTGTGGCGTTGCGGCCGGTTGAATCGCAGCCGCAAGGTGTCGCCGTCGCGGTCGAGCAGCATGGGGTCGGCGGTGTCGGGCACGGTGGCCGGGCCGCGCGCCGCCAGCCAGTCGGCGAACTCCGGGCCGGCCTGCAGCACCGAGTAGGCCAGCGATTCGGTGATCAGGCCAGACAGGGCGGGTGCCGCCGGGTCCACCGCGCGCAGTACGTCGTCGCAGATCGCCGCGGCTTGCGGCCAGCGCGCGCAGCGGTCGGCGATCTCGGCAAGCGCCTCGGGCACCGAGGCGACTCTGATCACCCGCCGATCCGCCGTCTCGGTCTCCGAGAGGGTGCAGGTGGCGTGCTGCAGCCAGTGTTCGGCGTGCGCGGTGTCGAATCGGGAGCCCGTAGCGATGACGATCCCGACGCCGGGAACAGCGTCGGGTGAGGCGGCGTCGAGCTCGACCGTGCGGATCATCTCGCACGTCAGCGTACCGAGCCTCGTTGTGGCTGGATCTCGCGTGATTTCGAAACTGCCGAAAAATGATAATGTCGTTCTCATGGCGGTAACGAGGGCCGAACGGTGAGCATTTCGCTGCTGCTGGAGATGGCGGTGTCGGCCGAGCCGGACCGGATTGCCGTCGTCTCCGAGACCGCCCGCTACACCACCGCAGAGCTCAACGCCCTCGCCGACGCGGGTGCGGGAGTCATCGAGGAGACCGGTGCCGGCAGCGTGGCCTACGTCGGGATGGGCGGCGACATGCTGCCGCTGCTGCTGTTCTCCGCGGCGCGCTCCGGGCGTCCCTTTGCGCCGCTGAACTACCGGCTCAGCGGCCAGGCGCTGCGGGAGCTGATCGAGCGACTGCCACAGCCGCTGGTGGTGGTCGACAAGGAATACCGCGACATCATCGGCGATGTCGGTGTCGCGGTGATGGATTCAGCCACCTTTTGCGCCCGCGCCGAGACCGCCACGCCTACGGTGCAGTGGCCCGACCCGGACGACGTGGCGGTGGTGCTGTTCACCTCGGGGACTACCTCGAAGCCCAAAGCCGTTGAGCTGACGCACAACAACCTGACCAGCTACGTGACCGGCACGGTGGAGTTCGGCTCCGCGGACGCGCGCGACGCCGCGCTGATCTGCGTTCCGCCGTACCACATCGCCGGCGTCGGCGCGGCGCTGAGCAACCTCTACGCCGGCCGCAAAGCGGTCTATCTGCGCCGGTTCAGCGCGTCGGAGTGGATCCGGCTGGTCAACACCGAGGCGGTGACCACCGCGACCGTGGTCCCGACCATGTTGGAGCGCATCGTCTCCGAGCTGGAAGCCCGCCCCACCCCCTTGGCCACCCTGCGCAACCTCGCCTATGGCGGCTCCAAGGTGGCCCTGCCGCTGGTGCGCCGGGCACTGGATTTGCTGCCCGAAGTGGGCTTCGTCAACGCCTACGGCCTGACCGAGACCAGTTCGACGGTCGCGGTGCTGACCCCCGAAGACCACCGGACTGCCTACGGGTCCACCGAGGAAGCCGTCCGCAAGCGGTTGGGATCGGTCGGCCGCGCGGTGCCCGGGATCGAGGTCGTCATCCGCGACGACGAGGGCCGGGTGCTCGAGCCCGGACAGCCCGGCGAGCTGTACGTGCGCGGCGAACAGGTTTCGGGCAAATACACCGGTATCGGATCGGTGCTCGACGCCGAGGGCTGGTTCCCCACCCGCGACCTGGCCGTGCTCGACGAGGACGGCTATCTGTTCATCGTCGGGCGCTCCGACGACACCATCATCCGGGGCGGGGAGAACATCGCGCCCGCCGAGATCGAGGACGTACTGGTCGAGCATCCCGAGGTACGCGACGTCGCGGTGGTCGGTGCGCCCGACCCGGAGTGGGGACAGATCATCGTCGCGTGCGTGGTGCCGGCGCCGGGTACGTCACCGGATCCCGATGCACTGCGCGAGTATGTTCGACAGCAGCTGCGAGGATCCCGCACCCCGGACCGGATCGTCTTCCGGTCGGAGTTGCCGACCACGCCGACCGGCAAGGTGTTGCGCCGGGAACTCGTCGCTGAAATCGAAGCACTGCACGCCAATGCCGAAGGGGCGCAATGATCAAGTCCGGTACCCGCCTGAAGAGTCAGGTCTGCGACACCCAGGTCATAGTCGTCAAGACCGCCGACAGCCTCGATGACCTGCGCGCCGGCGGCGCCGCGATGGTGCCGCTGGATGACACCACTTCCGGTGGCGCAGCCCTGGATCCGGACTTCTCCGGCGGTGCGGTGATGGGCAAGCGCTACGTCGACGAGGCCGGCGCCGAGGTGCTGGTGACCAAAGCCGGCGCCGGAACCTTGAGCATCGGTACCGTGCCGCTGACCATCAAGGAAGCCAAGCCGCTGCCGGCCAGCGACTAAAGCGCTCAGCTCGCCGGCTCGTCGGCCGGTTCCGCTTCGTCGCCGACGCGCATCAGGTGCGCCAGGCGGCCGACGAACACCGGCGGATAGATCCCGACGCCGGCTCGGGTGATCCACTCGGAGGCGAACTCCGGTTCGTTGATCCATTGGCCGGCACCGAGCTCGTCGTCTGCTTCCTGCAGCATGAAGATCTCGCGCGGGTTGTCGAAGGCCTGGAATATCAAGATCTTTCGGATACCGGCCGCGGTGAAGTGCTTCTCGGTGGCATGAACATGCGAGATCAGTGCCTTGGTGTCGCCGACTTCGGCCACCGCCGCGACTACTACGCCCGGCGGTTCGGCGAGGCTCGCCGGATCGGTGAGATCGATGCGCTCCACCAATGACCCGGCGAACACCGCCGGGATGTCGCTGACGCCGACGGCGTCGAACCAGGCCATGAAGGCCTCATCACGCAGCAGGTCGACTACCGGCTGCGCGGCGTGGAGCGCCATCACCGCCAGCACCCGGCCTGGATCCACCGCCGAGGTGTAGACGAGCACGTGATGGGCGCCCAAGTGGGCGAGGTTGTCGCGGTGTCGCTGCATCAGCGGCCAGACCTTGGCCGGATCGGGCACCCGATAGTCCGTCACCAGCACCAGGGAGCGTGCCAGTGGGTCAGGCATCATGTCGGTCGCGCGCCGCCCGCGCCCCTCAACTGGCTGGGCTCAGGTCCGCCGCGACCGACGTACACGCTGCCGGCCCGCAGCGGAACGTCTCGATGTGGGCGTCCCAGGCCGCCGAAGCCGCCGGGTCGATCCCGGCCGCGCGCAGCGCCTGCGCCTTGAAGGCGCGAGCCGCCGCGCTGAGCCGGTGCTGGCGGGCGTCGACGTCGCTGTCCAACTCGGCCGGCACATCTCCCCACAGCGTCACCTCGGTGCTGCTGTGCTCCAGGGCGTCGATCACGCCCTGCCGCACCCGCGCGTGTCCGTCGAACATCTCGGCGCACACCGCGATGGTCTGCGGGTGGGGCCAGTGCTCCCACTGGGTGAGCACCGACGCCAGGTCCAGCACCTTGGCCCCGAGAATCTGCAGCGGGCGGGTGTCCTCGGCGTCGTCGATCAACACAGTGACGTCCCAGCCCGCCGTCGCGCGGTCATACAGCCAGCCGCCGGCAGCCATGACGACGTCGACGACGCTGCGGCCGACGATGTCGAAGCGGTAGCGCATGTCCGGGTCGCCCGCCCCGGTCACAGCTGGGCGCCCTTTTCCTGCGGAGCGAAATCGCGGGCCAGCGTTTCCGCGTACCCCGTGAACACCTCGGTCAGGGGTATTGATGGATCCAGCAGCCATGACATCTCCATTCCGTTGATAAAGGCGATAATCTCCGCGGCCTTGGCGGTCGCGTTGAGGTCTGTGCGGTAGCGGCCGTCGTCCATGCCGCGCTGGATCAGCTCGGCGACGATCTCCAGCGCGCTGCGGTAGCGGTGCAGCATCCGGTCGTGCAGCGGCGCCTCCGGCAGGACGTTTTCGGCGAGCAGCACGGTGAAGGTGCCGACCAGTTCGGGCGCTCGGGTGAATCGCTCGGCCACCCGCTGGATCTCCTCGATCAGGTCTCCGGTTCGGTCGGCGTGCGAATCGTCGTCGGCGTCGCGGGCGTCGAGCACCGCGTGCAGCAGCTGTTCTTTGGACGCGAAGTGGTGCAACAGGCCGGCCGCGCTGACGCCGGCGTTGCGGGCGATCTGCGCCAGCGAGGTGTTGCGCCAGCCGTTGCGCGCCAGCAGGTGTTCAGCCGCCAACAGAATCCGCTGCCTGCGGTCCTCGCCTTTGGCGAGAAGTGTGGCGTACGGCCGGGGTGACGTCACCGGTCTCCTTCGATCAACCAACCAAGTGAACACACAGTAGGTTGGTTAGGGCGGTTGTGACAAGGGTCTCATCGAAGAAATTTTGGCTAGGAGTTCACAACCCCAGCGACTTGGCGACGATCATCTTCATCACCTCGCTGGTCCCGGCATAGATCCGGGCCACCCGCGCATCGGTGTACAGCCGGGCGATCGGGTACTCCATCATGTAGCCGTAGCCGCCGAACAGCTGCAGACAGCGGTCGATGACCCGGGCCTGCATCTCGGTGCAGAACAGTTTGGTGCGCGCGGCGTCGGCGCCCGACAGGACACCCTCGACGTGGTCGGCGACCGCCCGGTCGAGCATGCACTGGGCAGCCTCGATCTCGGTGGAGACCGCGGCCAGTTCGAACTTGGTGTTCTGGAACGACGCGACCGGGGAGCCGAATACGTTGCGGTTCTGGACGTAGTCGATGGTCGCGGCCAGCGCGGAGCGGGCCTGCGCGACCGACCCGACCGCCACGGTGAGGCGCTCCTGGGCGAGGTTGTGGCCCAGGTAGCCGAAGGCCTCGCCCTCGGCCCCCAGCCGGTTGGCCGCCGGAACCCGCACGTCGGTGAAGGACAGCTCGGCGGTGTCTTGGACCTTGCAGCCCATCTTGTCCAGTTCGCGGCCCCGCTCGAAGCCCGGCATGCCGTCCTCGACCACCAGCAGGGTCAGGCCTGCGCGACGGTTGTCGGGATCGGTGGAGGTCCGGGCCACCACGATCACCAGGTCGGCCTGGATGCCGCCGGTGATGAAGGTCTTGGCCCCGTTGAGGATGTAGTCCTCGCCGTCTCGCACGGCGGTGGTGCGCATTCCGGCCAGGTCCGATCCGGTGCCCGGCTCGGTCATCGCGATCGCGGTGAGCAGCTTGCCGGCCGCCATCCCGGGGAACCAGCGGGCCCGCTGTTCGTCGTTCGTGTAGTGCAGGAAGTAGGGCAGGATCACCTCGAGTTGGGTGCGCACCGTGGACAGCGTGACCAGGGCACGCGCCGCTTCCTCTTGCAGCACCACGTTGTAGCGGTAGTCGTCGATGCCCCCGCCGCCGTACTCCTCAGGGATGGCCACGCCGAGCATCCCCAGCGAGCCCAGGTGTTCGAACACCTCGCGGGGCATCCGGCCGGCCTTCTCCCAGTTGGGGTATTCCGGCACGACGTGCTTTTCGACGAAGTCGCGGGCCAGCGCCCGGAACGCCTCGTGGTCTTGGGTGAACAGATCGCGCCGCATGAATGTCTCTCCCTAACCGACCAGCTCGACGATGGTGGCGTTGGCGGTGCCACCGCCTTCACACATGGTCTGCAGGCCATAGCGAATCCCGTTGTCGCGCATGTGATGAATCATCCGGGTCATCAGCACCGCGCCGGATGCGCCGAGCGGGTGGCCGAGTGCGATCGCCCCGCCCACCGGGTTGAGACGCGTGGCGTCGGCGCCGGTCTCGGCCAGCCATGCCATGGGCACCGGGGCGAAGGCCTCGTTGACCTCGAATACGCCGATGTCGTCGATGCCCAGTCCCGCCCGCTTGAGCACCTTCGCGGTCGCCGGGATGGGACCGGTGAGCATCAGTACCGGGTCGGCTCCGGTCACCGCGCCGGCGGTGTAGCGCACCAGCGGGGTCAGCCCGCGCCGGGCGGCCTCCGCTTCGCTCATCACCAAAAGCGCTGCGGCGCCGTCGGAGATCTGCGACGAGTTGCCGGCGTGGATCAATCCGTCGTCGCGGAAGGCGGGCTTGAGTCCCGCCAGCTTCTCGGCGGTGGTGCCGCGGCGGATGCCCTCATCGGCGTCCACCACGCCGCCGTCGGTCGCGACCGGGACGATCTGGTCGCGGAACGCACCGGTGTCCTGCGCGGCGGCGGCCAACTCGTGTGAGCGCGCCGAATATTCATCGACCTGGGCGCGGTCAAAGCCCCACTTCTCGCAGATCATCTCGGCGCCGATGCCCTGGTTGAACTGAAATCCGTCATAGCGGGCAAGCGCTTTCGGGCCGAAGGGTTCCCCGGTGGCGCGGGCGGCACCGAGCGGGACCCTGCTCATCACCTCCACACCGCCGGCGACCACGATGTCCTGCTGGCCCGACATCACGGCCTGCACGGCGAAGTCCAGCGCCTGCTGGCTGGAGCCGCAGGCCCGGTTGACCGTGGTCGCCGGGACGTGTTCGGGCCATCCGGCGGCCAGTACCGCGTACCGGCCGATGTTGGAGGACTGGTCGCCCACCTGCGACACGCAGCCCCACACCACGTCGTCGACGATGCCCGGGTCGGTTCCGGTGCGCTCCATCAGTTCGTTGAGCACGATCGCGGACAGGTCCGCGGCATGGGTGCCGGCCAGCCCGCCGTTGCGCTTTCCGACGGGGGTGCGTACCGCTCCGACGATCACCGTGGGTCGCATCTGACTACTCCGATCTCGTTGATTTCGGCGGCCACCCGCCGGTGAAGCGCGGCGGACGTTTCTCGGCGAACGCGGCATAGGCTTCCGCGGCATCGGTGCCCGCGAAGTTCACGATCTGGGCCCGCGCCTCATTGGCCAGGGCCTCGGGCAGGGTGGCGTCGGCGCCCTGATTGAGCAGAGCCTTGGTCTGGGCCAGCGCCCGCGGCGGGCCGGCGGCCAGTCGGTCGGCGAGATCGTCGACGAATGCGTCGATCTCGCCGGCACCCACCACCCAGGTCACCAGGTTCAACGCCTGCGCCTCGTCGGCGTCGATGGTCTCGGCAAGCAATGCGAGCCGCTTGGCCTGTTGCAGGCCGACGATCTTGGGCAGCAACCAGGAGCCGCCCAGATCGATCGAGAGGCCGCGCTTCGAGAAGATCTGGCAGAACGTCGATTCCGGTGTCGCCACCACCAGGTCGCAGCCCAGGGCCAGGTTCCAGCCCGCCCCGACCGCTACGCCGGTCACTTTCGCGATCGTGGGGATCGTGAGCTCGTACAGGGCCAGTGCGACGTCGGAGAGCCGGCGCAGCTTCTCCACCGGGTGGACGTCGTCGGGGGTGCCGATGTCGGCGCCCGAGCAGAACGCGCCACCGGCGCCGGTGATCACCAGGGCACGCAGGTCGGGGTCGTCGGCGGCGTCGCGCAGGGCATCCCGCAGCTGACGCCACAGCTCCGGGTTGATCGCGTTCTTGCGGGCGGGCCGGTTCAGGGTCAGCGTCCGCACGCCGTCGCGGTCGGCGCGCAGCAGTACGGGCGCAGTGTCGGAAGCCATCAGCGCCCAGCCTGCCCTATCGCACCGTGGGCGCGTAGAGCGGCGATCTCCTCGCCGGTCAGACCCAGCTCGTCCAGCACGGCGTCGGTGTGTTCGCCCAGTCCCGGCACCGCCCCCATCGGCGGGCGGTAGCCGGCGATCACCGGCGGCGGCAGCAGCGACGGGATCGGGCCGGCCGGGGTGTCGATGCTTTGCCAGCGGTCGCGTTCGGCCAGTTGCGGGTGCGCCAGCACGTCGCTGGGCGCGTTGTAGCGGGCGTTGCCGATCCCGGCGGCGTCGGCAGCGTTCTGGATGTGCGCCAACGTGTTCGCAGCGCACCACGCGGCGATCGCCTCGTCCAGGACTGCGCGGTTTGCGACCCGGTCGGCGTTGCCGGCAAAGCGCGGGTCATCGGCGAGGTCGTTGCGGCCCAGCAGTTCCCGGGCCAGGCGCTGCCATTCTCGGTCGTTGGTGGTGCCCAGGACCACGGTGTGCCCGTCGGCGGTCGGGTACGCGCCGTAGGGCGCCACGGCCGGTGAGCTCATGCCCAGTGGCTGCTGGTCGATCCCGGAGTGCCGCGCGTAGGTCAGGTGGTAGCCCATCATCTCGGCCATGGTGTCGAACAGGCTCACGCTGACCGACGGCGCCGGCGAATCCGGTTGGGCGACTGCTTCTTTGCGGCCGACCAGCAGGGCCATGATCGACAGCGCCGCGTACAGGCCGGTGGTGACGTCGGCGACCGGCGGGCCCGGTTTGGCCGGGGCGCCCGGGTTGCCGGTCACCGAGCAGACTCCGGACTCGGCCTGCACCAGCAGGTCGTAGGCCCGCTTGTGCGACAGCGGTCCGCCGGTGCCGTAGCCGTCGATCTCGACGGCGATCACGTTGGGGTGCCGCTGCGCCATCTGCTCGGGCGACAGGCCCAGCCGTGCGGTGGCGCCCGGCGCGAGGTTGGACACCAGCACGTCGGCGCGGTCCAACAGCCGGTGCAGGACATCGCGTCCCGCTTCGCTTTTCAGGTCCAGGGTCAAAGACTCTTTGCCCCGGTTGACCCAGACGAAGTGCGCCGCCTGGCCGTTGACGACGTCGTCGTAGTAGCGGGCGAAATCGCCGCCGTCGGGGTTTTCCACCTTGATGACCCGCGCGCCGAAGTCGGCCAGGGCGCGGGTGCACATCGGCGCCGACACCGCCTGTTCCAGCGCCACCACGGTGATGCCGGCGAGCGGTGCATTTGACGGCTCCGGCATCACATCACCATGCCGCCGTCGACCGGCAGTACCTGCCCGGTGACGTAGGAGGCGGCATCAGAAGCCATGAAGACGAATGCGCCGGCGATCTCGCTGGGTTCGGCCCAGCGCTTCATCGGGATGCGGTTCATCATGTTGGCCGCAAACTTCTCATTGGTGCGGATGGTTTCGGTCATCGGGGTCGCCGCCAGCGGCGCCAGCGCGTTGACGCAGATCCTCCTGGTGGCCAGTTCCCGGGCCAGCGACTTGGTGAAGCCGATCAGCGCCGCCTTGGCGGCCGAGTAGTTGACCTGTCCGAGGGTGCCGGTCAGGCCCGCCGCCGACGTCACGTTGACGATGCGACCGGTGCCGTCGGTGGGAATGTAGGGCAGCACCGCCTGGGTGCAGTTGAAGGCGCCGACGGTGTGCACGTCGAGCAGCAGTCGCATCGACTCGGCGGTGAGTTTGTCGAACATCGCCGGGCGGGTCACCCCGGCGTTGTTGATCAGGATGTGGATCTTTCCGTCGGCCAGTGCAGCGGCCTTGGTGGCGGCCGCGTCGGCCGAGTCGCGGTTCGTGACGTCGAGCGCCGTGGAGTCGGCCCGGCCACCCGATGCCGAAATCTGTTCGGCCACCGCGGCTGCCGCGTCCCCGTCGACGTCGGTGACCAGCACCGCGGCCCCGGCCTGCGCCAGTGCGGCCGCGACCGCCGAGCCGATGCCGCCGGCCGCCCCGGTGACCACCGCGCTTCGGCCGGTCAGGTCGAAGTAGCCGGCCATCAGTAGCTCCTCGGCAGGCCGAGCACGTGCGAACCGAGGAAGTTCAGGATCATCTCCTGGCTGACCGGGGCGATCTTCATCAGACGGGACTCCCGGAAGAACCGGGAGATGTTGTATTCCTCCGAGTAGCCCATCCCGCCGTGGGTCTGCAAAGCGCGGTCCGCCGCGGCGAAACCGGCATCGGCACAGAGATATTTGGCCATGTTCGCCTCACGGCCGCAGGACTTGCCGTTGTCGTAGAGCCAGGTGGCCTTGCGCAGGATCAATTCGGCGGCGTCCAGGCGGGCCAGTGAGTCGGCGAGCGGGAACTGGATGCCCTGGTTCATGCCGATCGGCCGGTCGAACACCACGCGCTCGTTGGCGTACTTGACCGCACGGTCGAGCGCGACCCGGCCGATGCCCAGGGCCTCGGCGGCGATCAGCATGCGCTCCGGGTTGAGCCCGTGCAGGATGTAGGAAAAGCCCTTGCCCTCTTCGCCGATCCGGTGTGCGGCCGGGATGCGCAGGTCGTCGATGAACACCTCGTTGGACGACACCGCGTTGCGGCCCATCTTGGTGATGGGCCGGATGTCGACGTGGTTGCGGTCGATGTCGGTGAGGAACAGCGTGAGACCGTCGGTGGGTTTGCCCCCGCGCTTTTCCACGTCGTCGCGGGACTCGGTGCGGGTCAGCAACAGGATCTTCTCGGACTCAAGGGCTTTGGAGATCCACACCTTGCGGCCGTTGACCACATAGTCGCTGCCGTCACGGCGGGCGAACGTGGTGATACGCGACGTGTCGAGGCCCGCGGTCGGTTCGGTGACGCCGAAGCACACGTGCAGGTCGCCGTGGGCGATGCGGGGCAGGGTCTCGGCCTTCATCTCATCCGAGCCGAAGACCACGACCGGCTGCATGCCGAAGATCGACAGGTGGATCGCGCTGGCGGCGTTCATCCCGCCGCCCGAACGCGCCACTTCCTCGGCCAGGATGGTGGCCTCGGTGATGCCCAACCCGTGGCCGCCGTACTCCTCGGGGATGGTCATGCCGAGCCAGCCGCCGCCTGCGATGGCGTCGTAGAACTCCCGCGGGAACTCGTGCGCCTGGTCCTTGGTCATCCAGTAGTGGTCGTCGAACTTCGCCGCGAGTTCGGCGACCGACTGCCGGATCAGCTGCTGATCCTCGGTCAGTTCGAAGCTCATTCCGCCGGACATGGTTTCCTCCAGCCCATCAGCGCGTGCACGTTGTTAGCCGGAAACGAGAATAACATTCTCGTTTACTGGGTTCCTTCGGCGTACCAGGTACGGAACTCGGCGTAGTTGGGCATCTCTTCGGAGTTCGCCTTGGGGTCGATACAGACGTGGATCACCGCGGTCCCGCCGGCGGCGAACGCACGCTCGATGGCCGGCCCGATCTGCGTTTCGTCGTCGACGAACTCCCCGCGAGCACCCATTCCCTGCGCGATCGTGTCGAACCGGACGTTCTTGCCCCAGTGCACGCCGGGCTGCGGCGAGGGCTGCTCGAAGGTGCGCTTGTAGACGCCGACTTCCAGGCCCCATTGGTGGTCCACGCCCACGACGCAGACCAGCGGCAGACCCAGCCGGGCCGCAGTCTCCAGCTCGGCGATGTGGAACAGGAACGCCGAGTCGCTGGTCAGCAGCATCACCGGCCGCTTGCCGCCCTCGGCGACCGAGGCGCCCACGGCATAGGGCAACCCGGTGCCCAGGTGACCGAAGTTCTGGTTCCACATCACGTCATGCGGCTTGGCCTGCGAATAGGTCCATTGGAAGATCACCGTGGCGCCGCCGTCGCGGACCATGATGCCGTCTGCGGGGAAAGCCCGAGTCGCTTCGACCACGAAGCGCGCCGGGTGCACGGGGGAACGGCCGGCCGGTGCGGTCTCGGCCAGTTCGGCGAGCTGGTCGGCGTCCTGTTTGATCCACCGGTCCAGATCGGCAGACGGGGTGCGGGGACGAGCGCGGCTCAATTCTTCGACGAGCTGCGGAACGATGCCCCGCAGATCACCCACCAGCGCCACGTCCACCGGCCGGTTCACCCCGATCGCCAGCGGGTCCTGCTCGACGTAGATCCACTTGCGCTCGCCGTTCCTGTCGGCCCAGTGCCGGGTGGTGCCGTAGTGCACCGGCTCCCCCAGCTCGGTGCCCAGCGCCACGCAGACATCCGACCCGGCGACGGCCTCGACGGCTGCGGTCGAGAAGCCGTAGGGAAAGGTGCGTTCTTCCAAGCCCGGGATGAACGCCGTGCCGCCGGACGTCTGGATCACCGGGCAGGCCATCAGCTCCGCCAGCTCGGCGACCGCGGCCGCACTGCGCGAGGTGTGCACGCCGTGGCCCACCAGCAGGATCGGGCTGGACGCGTTACGGATGATCTCGGCGGCCTGCGCGACCTCGGGCGCTCCGGCCCGCTGGTTCACCAGCCGGTAGCGGTGCGGCTCGGGTGGATCGGCGACGTCAAGCTCTTCGAGGATGACGTGCGACGGATATTCGATATAGGCCGGTCCGGGGGTGCCGGACATGGCCCGGCGGATGGCCTCGTGCACGATCTCGTCAGTCTGGTCGGCGTATTCGATCGAGGCGCTGTACTTCACCGACGGCGTGAAAAGCTCTTCCTGGCGGACGAATTGGATGCGACCACGCCGCACCCGGCGCTCGGTGATGCGAGCACGCTGGCCGCCGAGGAACACCACCGGGGAGTTCTCCACCCGCGCGCACATCATGGCGCCGGCGATGTTGGCCACCCCCGGCCCCAGGGTGCCGATGCACAGGCCAGGACGGCCGGTCATCCGCGAGGCCGCCTCGGCCATGAACCCGGCACTCTCCTCGTGGTGCGGCGCCACCACGGACCAGCCGCGTTGTTCGGCCTCGACGAACATGTGCACGAAGTTGGGGTCGGGAATACCGAACAGCGTGTTGACACCTTCGGCCTCGAACAGTTCCAGGATCCGGCGATAGACGGGCACACCCACTTCTCGAAACTCCTTGCTTGACTTTGCTAATACCGTTGAGCGAGACGACGACGGTGCGCTGCCGGGGATCCGAACAGCGACCGGTTGAACGTGGCGCGCTTCAGGTAGACGTGGATGCCGCTCTCCCACGTGTAGCCGATGCCGCCGTGCAGTTGTAGCGCTTTGCCGACCACGTCGACGGCGGCAGCGCAGGTGTAGGACTTCGCCATGGCCACCGCCACGTCGGATTCGTGGGTTTCGTTGGCTACCAGGGCGTCGACGGCCTCGCGCACCAAGCTCCGGGCCACCGAGATTTTCACCAGCATGTCGGCGCACGCATGTTTGACGGCCTGGAAGGAGCCGATGGGGCGCCCGAACTGCTGGCGGGTCCGCGCGTAGGACACCGTGGCGTCGAGCATGGCCTCGGCCAGGCCCAGGCTGTCGCACGCCACGGCGACCGCCGCCCGATTGAGGACGGACTGCGCGCTCCCGGCGAGCGGCAGAGGCTCGGCCACCTCGACCCCGTCGGCGGTGACGGTGGCGACGTGGCGGGTTTCGTCGAGCACCGGCTGACCGGTGACGGTCAGACCCTCGACGGTTGCCACGACGTCCGCCCCGGACGCATCGGTTGCCACCACCAGCAGCCGGTCGGCGCCGTGGGCGTCCGGCACGAAGTCGGCACGGCCGGTCAACCGCCGTTCGCCATCCAGAGCGAACGACCCCCCGATCACCGCGGCAACCCGGGTCCGTCCGGCGGCGACGTCGGCCAGCAGCGCGTCACGAACCTCGCTGTGCTGCAGGCTGTTCAGCAGGCCCACCGTCAGCACCGCACCGCCCAGATAGTGCGTTGCCGCAGCGGCGCGGCCCAGTTGCTGGCAGATCACCGCGGTTTCGGCGAACGTCGCGCCGGCCCCACCGAATCCATCGGGGATCTCCAGCCCGACCCAACCGGCGTCGACCATCGTGGACCAGTCGACGACACGGCCGCGGGCCAGCACGTCGGCGGCGACCGCGCGCAGGTCGTCGTGAAGTTCGGCGAAATCGGTTGCGGTCACGGCATGCTCGGTTCTCTCGGCAGGCCGAGGCCGCGTTCGCCGATGATGGTGCGCTGAATCTCGCTGGAGCCGCCGGGGATGGTCCATTCCCAGGAGCCGATGAAGTCCAGCACCCACGACCCCGACTCCCAGCCGCTGGACAGCGGTTTGCCCAGCACCGTGTGGGCGTCCAGCCCACCGATCTCGGTGCCGAAGTCGGTGAGCCGCTGCAGCACCTCGCTGTAGAAGAGCTTCACGATCGAGGCGTCGGCCGGGCCGGCGGTGCCGGCTTCGACGTCGTGCACCAGTTGGCGGCACATGCCGCGCAGCCCGGTGATCTCGGTTTCCAATTGCGCCAGCCGGTCGGCCACCACCGGGTCTTCGGTGGGGGCGGCCTGCACCAGCCAGCGAAATCCGGCGCAGCCCAGTCGTTCGGCGAGCTCGAGCATGGTCATCCCGCGCTCGGCGCCCAGGGTCGCCTGCGCCACCTGCCAGCCGGTGTTCTCCGCGCCGATCAGATTGGTCGCCGGGATGACGACGTCGTCCAGGAAGATCTCGCAGAAATGCTGGTCACCGACGGCATTGCGGATCGGCCGCACCTGCACCCCGGGCGTGTCCATGTCCAGCAGGAAGTACGAGATGCCTTTGCGCTTCGGGGCGCCCGGGTCGGTACGCGCCAGCAGCAGACACCACTGCGCGTGGCTGGCGCCGCTGGCCCACAACTTCTGGCCGTTCACCACATAGTCATCGCCCACCCGACGCGCGGTGGTGCGCAGCGATGCCAGATCCGAGCCGGCCTCCGGTTCGGAGAAACCCTGCACCCAGATCTCGCCGTCGAGGATCGCCGGCAGATGTCGGCGCCGCTGTTCCTCGGTGCCCGCGGCCAACAGGGTCGCCGCGGCGTGGTGGATGCCGACGAAGGCCAGCACCAGCCGGGGCGCGTCGTGGGCGGCGAGCTCCTGGTACAGCACGGCCTGATCGGCCACGGACATCCCGCCGCCCCACTCGCGTGGCCAGTGCGGGACCGCGAACCCGGCGCTGTGCAGGGTGGCGAACCAGCTGCGTTGGAAGTCGACGAACTCCTGCTCACTCACCCCAGTCTGGGCGCGGCGCCAGTCCGCGGGGATGTTGTCGCGGCACCACTGGCGCACTTCGGAACGGAAGTCGGGCGTCATCGCCGGTTCGCCCGCTCCGCGAAGGCGAGTAGGCGCTGCCGGTGTTCGTCGGACTTCATGGTCGCCACCTCGGCGGCGAACCCGGCTTGCAGCGGCCCGGCCAGCACCTGCGACAGGTACATGTTGACCACCCGCTTGGTGCCCTGCAGCGCCTCGGGCGGCTGTGCCGCCAGGCGGGCGGCCAGCTGATGTGCTTGCGGCAGCAATTCTTCGGGCGCCACCGTGCGGCTGGCCAGTCCGAGCTCGACGGCGGTGGCGGCGTCGATCCGGTCACCGGTGTAGAGGTATTCGCGGGATCGCAGGATCGGGGTGATCAACGGCCAGAGGGCAGCCCCGCCGTCACCGGCGACCAACCCGACCGCCACGTGCGGATCGGCGAGGTAGGCGCTCTGCGAGATCAACACGATGTCGCAGAGCACCGCCACGCTGCAGCCCAGTCCGACGGCGGGTCCGTTGACGGCCGCGATGATCGGCAGCGGGAACCGCAGCATCTCTTCGACGATCTGAGCCCCTTCGCGGATGCTCTCGTCTCGGGCGACTTCGTCGTGCAGGAACGTGGTGATCCAGTTCAGATCGCCGCCCGCGGAGAACGCCCGCCCGGCGCCGGTCAGCACCACGACCCGGATCGCCTTGTCGGCGGCCAGTTGGCGCCACACGTTGGCCAGGCCCCAGTGCAGGTTGGCGTTGACACTGTTGAGCTCGTCGGGCCGGTTGATCGTGACGGTGCGGACCGGCCCGTCACCGGTCACTGTGATTTCCTGGGGCAGGTCGTATTTCATGCGTAGAGTCCCGTCAGTCCGGTGTGCTGGGTACGGCGGGCCAGCCGGTCGCGGGTGGCCGACAACCCCCACGGCAGGCGGCGCAGCGGCTGGCTGTAGCGCGACAGCCACGACAGTGCGGTCTCGTCGCAGAATCCGACGGCACCGTGCAGTTGGTGGCAGATCCGGAACACCACTTCGGCGGCCTCCAGCGCCGCCGATCGCAGTGCCAGCGCGTCATCGGTGGCTTCGGGCCGCCCGGTCGCGATGCTCCACAGCGCGTATTTGGCCAGCATGTCCACCCCGGCGCGTTCCACCTCGGCGTCGGTGAGCTGGAACTGCACACCCTGGAACGTCGACAGCGCCTGACCGAACTGTTCGCGCAGCCGCACGTGGGAAATCGTCAGATCCATTGCCCGGTCCAACATTCCGAGCAGCGTCCAGCACTGCAGCGTCAATGCCAGCGCGACGTCATCGGTACCGGCGTCGTCAAGCTGTGCCAAAGTCAGCTCCGCCACCAGAGCCGGCCGGGCCTCCGACTGCCCCACCACGGTGCTGCGCACCCCGCCCAGCGTGACCGTGGCCCAGCGCTTGGACAGCCCCGCCACCACGCCGGCGGGGGCATGGCCGGCGACCACGATCAGCCCGTCAACGTCGAGATCGGCCGGCGCGGAAAGGCATTCGGCCACCGGGTACGGCAGCGCCCAGTACCCGGCGCTGCGGCACAGCGCGGCGGCCGCCTCGAGTTCGTCGGCGTCGGCGCGGGGCTTCAGCTCGTACGCTCCCAGCCCGCGCAGGATCGGGCCCACCACTTGCTCGCGGGAACCGGGGTCGGCGTCAGCGCGCACCACCAAGTCGTCGCCGCCTGCCGCTTCGAAGGCGCTGCGCGCCGCGCGCCCGAATTCTTGCGCGTCCGCGCCGAGTTCGAGATTCATCGCCCCGGCCCCAGCAGAGCGCGCGACAGCAGGATGCGCTGCATCTCGATGCTGCCCGAGGACACCGTGGCGGCCTGCGAATAGCGCCAGTGGTCTTCGACCTCCTGGCGATACCACTGAGCCTGCGGGTTGTCGGGCGCTTCGGCGGCGATCTCCATCAGCACCTCCGCGCTCTCCTGGTCCAGCCGGGTGACCGCGATCCGGTAGGCGGCCGCGTCACCGGGCGCTATGCGACCACTGGCTTGCAAAGACACCACCCGGTAGGCCATCAGGCGGGCACGCCGGCAGTGCGTGAGCATGCGCGCCCATCGGGCAGTCAGCTCGCCGGGCAGGGCCTCCCATCGCTGCCCGAGGGCGTGCGGCGCCGCGGCGAGCAGCCGTTCGCAGCGCGCGTAGCGGGCGATGCCGACTCGCTCAAAAGCCATCACGTCGGCCACGATCGACCAGCCCGCGTCGATTTCGCCGAGAACGTCAGCGTCGGTGACGCGCAGGTCGTCGAAGAACACCTCGTTGAGATGGTGCGGACCCATCATGGTGCCCAGCGGTCGGACGGTGATGGCGGGGTCGTCCATCGGGACCAGGAACACCGTCAGGCCCTGCTGCTTCTTGGTGACCGATCCTTCACCGACCCGGGTGGTGCGCACCAACAGGAAGCACCACTGCGCCATGGTCGCATACGAGGTCCAGATCTTCTGGCCGTTGATCAGCCAACCGTCACCATCGCGGCGGGCGTGAGTGCGCAGCGAAGCCAAGTCTGAGCCGGCTTCGGGTTCGGAGAAGCCTTGGCACCAGATCACCTCGCCGGACGCGATCGGCGGCAGGTGGCGGCGCTGCTGCTCGGGAGTGCCGTGCCGCATGATGATCGGTCCGACCCAGTTCACCCCCATGTACTGCGCCCCGCGCGGCTCATGGTGCGCCCACATCTCCTCGCGCACCACGGTGTGCTCCCACACCGGGGCGCCCGCCCCACCGAATTCCTCCGGCCAGGACAGACACAACAGATCCTGCTCCGCCAGCACCCGGCAGAACCGTTGTGCTGCAGCAAAATCAGCGGGGTCGTCGGTGAACGCACCCGGGAACCGGTCGGGCAGCTCCCGTTCGATCAGGTCACGCAACTGGGCCCGTAGTTCGCCGGCGCGCGTCCCCAAGTCGAAGTCCAGCGTCATGCGGTGCCCCGCTCGAGTCCGAGTTCGGCGAAGACCGCCGCGGTGTGCGCGCCGAGCTCCGGCGCCGCGCCGGCAACCCGTCCGGGGGTCCGCGACAGCCAGGTGGGCACCCCGGGGAAGCGAACCGGGCCGTTCGGGGTGTCCACGGTCTCGAACAGCCCCACCGCGTTGAGGTGCGCATCGTCGAACAGCGCCCCGGGCGAGTTCAGTGGGGCCGCTGGGATTTCCAGCTCCTCGAACAGCGCCAGCCACTGGGCGGTGGTGCGCTCTTTCATGGTCTGCGCCACCAGCCCATAGATGGTGTCGATCTGTTGGGCCCGCTGCGCCAGGGTGGCATATTGCTCGCAAGACCAGGGCGGCTGCACCGCACCGATGAAGGCGTTCCAGTGCTTGTCGTTGTAGATCAGCGCGGCGATCTGGCCGTCGCTGGTGGCATAGGGGCGCCGGTTGGGCGCCACCGTGCGCGGGTAGACGGCCGGGCCCAGCGGCGGGTCGAACATCGCGCCGTTGGCGTGTTCGACGAGCATGAACGAGGCCATGGTCTCGAACATGGCGACTTCGACTTCCTGGCCCTCTCCGGTTCGTTCGCGGTGGAACAACGCCATCATCGTGGCGTAGAGGGCGGTCAGTCCGGCGATCTTGTCGGCCATGATGGTGCCGACGTAGTCGGCCCGCCCGGTGAGTTGCTCTTGCACCGCGGGCAGTCCGCATTCGGCCTGAATGGTGTCGTCGTAGGCCGGGCGGTCGGCGGCCGGGCCGCGGCGCCCGTAGCCGTAGCAGTTGGTGTAGACGATCGCCGGGTTGAGCACGGCCACTTCGGCATAGCCCAGGCCCAGCTTGGCCATCGCCTTGGCCCGCATCGAGTGAATGAACACGTCGGCCCGGCCGATCAGTGCGGCAATAGCGGTCCGTCCGGCCTCGGTGCGCAGATCCAGCACGACGCTGCGTTTGCCCCGGTTGACGTTGACGAACACCCCGCTCATGTCGGGTGCGGGGCCAGCCGAGATGTAGCGGGTGGCGTCGCCCTCCGGGGGCTCGACTTTGATGACGTCGGCACCCATGTCGGCCATGATCTGCGTGCAGTACGGCCCCATCACCATGGTCGTCAGATCCACCACTCGCACGCCGCTCAGCGGCCCGCGCGCCGGCGACTCGCCATCCACCCCGTTGGCGCCAGCCGTTATTTGTTCGGACAAAATACTCCGTTCTGCGTAATGCAGAACACTATTCCGCAGCGGTTATTCGTGCGTCAAGGCCGGGTTGCCCGGTCGCGGCGGACTATTGTCTGGACTAACTGGGCTTGATAACGTCCGGAGTCATGACCGCCTCCCCGCCACTCCCTCGCGAGCTGGCCGGTACCCTCTCCGCGGCGCCGGGCTGGCGGCTGGAGCGGGTCACCGAACCGAGCCGACTGTTCGGCGCCAACGGGCTGCGAACCGGCCCGGACGGCCGGGTCTACATCGCGCAGGTGACCGGCAGCCAGATCAGTGCACTGGATGTGACCACCGGCGAGTTGGCAGTCGTGAGCGCGCGCGGCGGCGACGTCGTCGCTCCCGACGATGTCGCCTTCGACGAGCGCGGCACCTTGTACGCCACCGAGGTGATGGATGCCCGGGTCAGTGCGCTCGATGCCTCCGGCCGCAGCCGGGTACTGCGCGACGACCTGCCCTGCGCCAACGGCATCACCGTGCACCACGACCGGATGTTCGTCGGCGAATGCCGCGAGGGCGGACGCCTGATGGAACTCGACCGGGCCACCGGCGGTAGGCGCATCCTGGCCGAGAACCTGCCGTCGCCCAACGCCATGGAGGTGGGGCCCGACGGGCTGCTGTACTTCCCGGTGATGACCGCCAACGAGATCTGGCGGATCGATCCCTTCGCCACCGATGCCGTCCCGGAGCGGGTCGCGGGCGATCTGGGCGTACCGGACTCGGTGAAGTTCGACGCCGACGGCTTTATTGTGTCCACCCAGGCCGCCAGCGGACAGGTGCTGCGTATCGATCCGCGCACCGGCGAGGCCACCGTACTGGCGCAGCTGCGTCCCGGACTGGACAATTGCACCTTCGTCGACGGGCGGCTTTTCGTCTCCAACTTCACCGGCGAGATCACCGAAATCGCCGGCGGGGGACAGACATCGACGGTGCTGCCGGGCGGTCTGAACTGGCCGCTGGATCTCACCGTGGACGGCTCCGGCAGGCTCTACGTCGCCGACGGCACCTACTTCTACGCCGTTGGCGAGGGCGGCCGGCTGGAAACCCTCGGCATGCTGTTCAGCCCCGGTTATCCCGGCTTCGTACGGGGCGTGGCCGCCGTCGGCCCCGGCGAGTTCGTCGTCACCACCTCCGGCGGGCAGGTCGCGCGCTACGTGCCGGCGCAGTCGTCCAGCGAGGTGCTCGCCGACGGCTTCGACCAGCTTTACGGGGTGGCGGTAGGGCCCGCCGGTGTCGCGGTCACCGAGTTCGGCACCGGCCGGGTATTGGGGGTGCGCGCCGGCTCGGTTGAGGTGCTGGCCCGCGACCTGGCGGGGCCGGTCGGGATCCAGATCGCCGATGACGGGACCTGTCTGGTAGCCGAATCCGGTGCCGGCCGCGTGGTGCGGGTCAGCGGCTCGGGAATCCAGACGGTGGTCGACGGACTCCTTCGGCCGCAGGGGATTACGCTGGCGGACCGCACGCTGTACGTCGTCGACGCCGGAACCCGGCAGGTGCTCGCCGTCGACCTCGACACCCGGGCGCGGCAGGTGATCGCCGACGGGCTGCCGATCGGGCCGCCTCCGGGCGTGAAACCCAAACCGCTCAACGGAATGCCGCCGTTCTCCGGTCCTCAAGGTCCGTTCGCCGGTATCGCGCGCGGCCGCGACGGCACCCTGTTCGTCTCGGCCGACGGCGACGGCAGCGTGCTGGCACTGCACCCGGTCGGGCCGTGACCGACCACCGCTACCTGAAGGTCGCCCGGACGCTGCGCAAGGAGATCGCCGACGGCGTCTATCCGATCGGCTCGCAGCTGCCCACCGAACACGAACTGTGCGAACGGTTCAACGTCAGCCGCTACACGGTCCGCGAGGCGCTGCGACGACTGCGGGAGGACAACCTCGTCGCCTCCCGTCCCCGCGCGGGCACCGTGGTGATCCCCCGCGCCGCGACCAACTGCTACGCCCAAGACGTGGTGTCGATCGATGACCTGGTGGCGTTCGCAGCCGGCGCCGAGTTCGAGATCGACTCCAACGCCATGGTCACCCTCGACGCGGATGCCGCCGCGCGCACCGGTCTGCCGGTGGGCACCGAATGGCTGGCGGTGCGCGGCAACCGCCGGAGGGAGGGTCAAACCGCGCCGATCTGCCGGACCGAGTACTACATCAACCGTGCGTTCGCCGGAGTCGGCCGGCTGCTGCAGCGGCACTCCGGCCCGATCTTCCCGCTGGTCGAGGATGTGTTCGGCGTCAGCGTCGTCGAAGTCCGCCAACACATCCGCGCGGTGATCATCACCCCCGAGCTCGCGACTGCGCTGGCCGTCGAGCCTGGCACCGCCGGCCTGCAGATGCAGCGCAGCTACATCACCTCCGAGGGTGAGATCGCCCAGGTGACGGTGAACACCCATGCCGGCGACGACTATCGCTACTCGATGACGCTGCACCGGGTGCCCGGACCGGGCGCACTGTGATGGCCCGCTTTGCCGGCACGCTGGCCCACGCTCTGGCCGACGCCGCCGCGCAGACCCCGCAGCGGGTCCTACTGGTCGACGGCGCCACCCGGCTGACCTGCCGAGAGCTGCACCGCCAGGCGACCGCACTGGCCGGGGCGATGCTGGAGAAGATGCCGACGGGCAGCGTGGTGTCGTTCATGTTGCCGAACTGGCACGAGGCCGCCGTGGTCTATCTGGCCGCGACGCTGGCCGGGATGGTGGTGAACCCGATCCTGCCGTCGCTGCGTGACGCGGAGCTGACGTTCATCCTCGCCGACTCAGGAACCCGAATGCTGTTCGCGCCAGAGCAGTTCCGTGGTCACGACTACGCGGCGATGCTGACCCGCGTCACCGGTTCCCTCGCCGACCCGCCCGAGGTGGTGCTGGTGCGCGGTCTGTCGGCCGGCTACGCAGCCCTGCTCGGCGGATCCCCCGGAGCCGCACTGCCGACGTTGGATCCCGACGCGGTCCGGCTACTGCTGTACACCTCCGGTACCACTGGCCATCCGAAAGGTGTTCTGCATAGTCATAATTCGATTAATGCCCTGATTCACCAGCTGGGCCGGCACTGGATGGTCGAACCCGGTGACCGGTTCCTGGTCCCGTCCCCCATCGCCCACATCGGGGGATCGGTCTATGCGTTCGAGGCGCCGCTGATGCTCGGCACCACCGCCGTCCTGATGGACACCTGGAACCCCGATACCGCGATAGCGCTCATGCTTTTCGAACACTGCACCCACGTGGCAGGGGCAACACCGTTTCTGGCGCAGTTGCTCACCGCCGCCCGTGAGGCCGGCACCCGCCTGCCTGATCTCAAGCTCTTCGTCTGCGGCGGCGCGTCGGTCCCGTCATCGTTGATCCGCGAGGCGGCCGGCTACTTCGGTAGCGCCGTCGTCACCCGGGTGTACGGGTCCAGCGAGGTTCCGGTGACCACAGTCGGATCGATAGGCCCCCACGAACTTTCTCACGCCGCAGACACCGATGGCCGGGCCGGGATCGCCGACATCAAGCTGGTGGCCCGCCCCGGCGGTTCACCCGGCGAAGGCGAGATCTATGTCCGCGGCCCCCAGATGCTGCTCGGCTACCTGCGCCCCGAGGACGAGCGCGACTGCTTCGATGACCAGGGCTACTTCGCTACCGGCGATCTCGGCCGGTGGGTCGACGAGCACTATCTCCTCGTCACCGGACGACTCAAGGACGTGATCATCCGCAACGGCGAGAACATCTCCGCGCGCGAGGTGGAGGACATCTTGATCGGCCATCCGGGCATCTCCGAGGTCGCCGTGGTCGGGATCCCCGATACGCACACCGGGGAGCGCGCCTGCGCGGTGATCGTGCCGACCGGCGACGACGCTCCCGACGTCGCGGATCTGCGGGCGATGCTGACCGCCCACGGTGTCGCGCTGTTCAAAGCCCCTGAGCAGGTGGTGATCTGGGATGAACTTCCCAAGAACGATGCCGGCAAGGTTGTCAAGCAGCAGATACGGGCGGCTCTGATCGGAGGTAACTGACCATGCAGGTGGCGATCGTGACCGGGGCCAGCAGCGGAATCGGGTTCGGCTGCGCGGCAAAGCTTGCCGAGGCCGGGATGGCGGTGCTGGCAACCGGCCGCGACGCCGGACGCTTGGCCGGTTTGGCGGCGACGCTACAGGAGTACGGAATCGATCCCGACCGGATCGCCACCGTGGCAGTCGACCTGACCACTGCGCAGGCACCACAGCAGATCCTCGACACCGCCCTGTCCCGGTGGGGCCGGGTGGACTATCTGATCAACAACGCCGGTGTCGGCAGCCCCAAGCCGCTGCACGAAACCGACGACGAGACCTTGGACCATTTCCTGAATCTGATGCTGCGGGCTCCGTTTCGGCTGGCACGCGACGTACTGCCGCACCTGCGGCCCGGATCGGCGATCATCAACATCACCTCCACCTTCGCCGTGGTGGGCGGACTGCGCGGCGGGGCGTACTCAGCCGCCAAGGGCGGGCTGACCGCACTGACCACCCACATCGCCTGCCAGTACGGCGCCCAGGGCATCCGCTGCAATGCGGTGGCCCCCGGTGTCACCGTGACCCCGATGGTCGAACAACGCCTGTCCGACAACCGGTTCCGCAAGCTCAACGCCGAGATGACGCCATATCCGCGACTGGGCCGGGTGGACGACATCGCGGGCACCGTGGCATTCCTGTGCTCGGAGGCCGGCTCCTTCATCAACGGCCAGACCATCGTCGTCGACGGTGGCTGGAGTTCGACCAAGTATCTGTCCGACTTCGGCCTCGACTCCGACTGGGTGCAACCGTGAACCTGTTCACCTTGCTGGACCAGGCGGCGACCCGGTTCGGCGAGCGGGGTGCGGTGTATCAGGGCGAGCGGCGGCTGCACACCTGGAGCGAGCTGGCCGATCGCGCACGACGACTGGCGACGTCGCTGAGCCGGGTGGCGGGAGCCGGCGCACGGATCGCCATCGCCAGCGAGAACCGGCCGGAGATCATCGAGCTGATGTTCGCCACCTGGGCGGCCGATTGCGCCGTCGTTCCGCTCAATTACAAGCTGCACCCGCGGGAGATGGCGCAGATCATCCGCGACGCCGGTGCGGCGCTGGTCTTCGCGTCCCCGAAGCTGGCCGCGGGGCTGACCTCCGAGCTGCCCGGAGCCGTTGGCGCACCCGTCGAGACCATCGGCGGCGCAGCATATCTGGACCGGCTTACCTGCCCGCCCGCTGAAGAAGTCAACCCGGATCCGGCACGGCTGGCGTGGCTGTTCTACACCAGTGGCACCACCGGGCGCTCGAAGGGCGCCATGCTGACCCACCGCAACCTGATGGCGATGACGCTGGCACATCTGGCCGACCTCGATGACCCCGACGCCGACTGCAGCCTGATCCACGGCGCACCGATGTCGCACGGATCGGGGCTCTACATCGCGCCCTACGTGTTACGCGGAGCCCGCCAGGTGGTACCGGAGTCGGGCGCGTTCGACGCGCACGAATTCCTCGACCTGTGCGGGCATCATCGCGGCGCCACTGCCTTTCTCGCGCCGACGATGGTGGGCCGGCTGGTGGCCACCGGCCGGCACCGGCCGGCCAACCTGCGCACCATCATCTACGGCGGCGGGCCGATGTATCTCGGGGACTTGAAGCGGGCGATGACCGCGTTCGGTCCGGTGTTCGCTGAGCTCTACGGCCAGGGCGAAGCGCCCATGACGATCACCGGCCTAAGCCGCGCCGATCACCTCGGTGACGACGCGATCCTGGGCTCGGTCGGCTGGCCACGGACCGGCGTCGAGGTCGCGGTGCTGCGCGACGACGGCACCCGAGCGCCCGCCGGCGAAGTCGGCGAGATCGTCTGCCGCGGCGACGTCGTCATGGCCGGCTACTGGAACAACCCGGACGCCACCGCCGAGGCCGTCCGGGACGGCTGGCTGTTCACCGGCGACAAGGGTTCATTCGACACCCGCGGATTTCTCACCCTGCGCGACCGCTCGAAGGACGTGGTGATCAGCGGGGGCAGCAACATCTATCCCCGCGAAGTCGAAGAGGCACTGGTGAGTCATCCCGGCGTCATCGAGGCTTCAGTGGTGGGCGCACCCGACGCTGAGTGGGGCGAGATCGTGGTCGCCTTCATCGTGGGCGACGCCTCAGTTGCCGAGTTGGACAGTCATCTGCTGGAACGCATCGCGCGGTTCAAGCGCCCCAAGCGCTACGAGTTCGTCGACGCGCTGCCCAAGAACAGCTACGGCAAGGTGCTCAAACGCCAGCTGCGTTCCCAGCTGCGGTGAGGTCGGCGGCCGCCGGCCGGCCGGTTTCGCGCCGGTGCACCACCGCCAG
The DNA here is from genome assembly GCF_019645815.1 of Mycolicibacter heraklionensis. Lineage (NCBI taxonomy): Bacteria > Bacillati > Actinomycetota > Actinomycetes > Mycobacteriales > Mycobacteriaceae > Mycobacterium > Mycobacterium heraklionense. The sequence continues at coordinate 841,899 of NZ_CP080997.1, read as the reverse complement.
GCCGCCGCGTCCCGCGGCTGTAGTGACACCTCGGGAATGGTGACGCTCGCCCTTGGCCGTGGTCGGAACCAGTTCGTAGTGGCGCAATAGCGTACGTAGTGTGACCAGCATTTCCATGTTGGCGAACGCGGCCCCCACGCAACGGTTCACCCCGCCGCCGTAAGGCACCCACAGTGCCGTATCGGGCGGATTGCCCACGAAGCGATCCGGGTCGAAGACGTCGGGGTCGGCGAAGTTGTCCCCGGAGAAGTGCATCAACCGGAAGGCAACCACCACCGCGTGGTTCTCCGGAATAACCCACGGGCCCAATTTGATCCGCGTACGAGTGATGCGGCCGGTCCCTTCGACAACAGATCGGGTCCGCTGCACTTCCCATATCACCGCCTGTAGCAGTTCCGATCCACCGGCATCGACTTCGTCGACCAAGCGGTTCAACAGATCCGGGTGGCGACGAAGCCGTTCGACCGCCCACGCCAGCGTGGTCGCCGTCGTCTCGTGACCGGCAGCCAACAACGTCAGCAGCTCATCGGCGATGTGCACGTCACTGATCGGCTGCCCGTCGTCGTAGCGGGCCGTCAGCAGCAAAGCCAGGACGTCGGTTCGTTCGGCAAAGTCGGGTGAGTTGCGCGCAGTGTCGATCAGTTTCGCAATCAAGGCGTCGTAGCGTCGCCGATAGTCTCCGAAGCGCCCGCCCGGGCTCAGTCGGCCGAAGTCGCGTCGCGCCCGCGGTGGCAGCACCGCCAGCCGGGACCCCGACGCCACCAGTGTTGGCAACACCTCGCGCAGTTCATCGAATTCGGCTCCTTGAGCACCGAATACGGCACGCAGGATGACGTTGAGCGTGATGCGCATCATCGACGGCTGGGTGGCGAACTCGCGGCCTTCGGGCCACGTCGCGATCTCGCGCAGCACCTCCGCTTCGACGATGGATTCATATCCGCTCATCCGCTTGCCGTGGAACGGCGGCACCAACAGTTTGCGACGGCGAAGATGCGGGTTGCCGTTCAGGCTGAACGTCGAACCCGGCCCCAAGACCGCGCCCAGATTGCCGGGCCGGCCCACCAGGTCGCTATGGGTCGTGAACAGGTTCTTGACCAACACCGGATCGCTGAGCACCACCGCATGACCGACGATCGGCAGCCGCAGCGAAAACGCGCCACCGTAGCGTTTCCCCAATGCCCGCATCGCGGTCTTGCGAGCGGTCAGAAACAGCAGGGCCGCCAGCGGCTTCGGAATCGGCGCTACCGGCGGGAGCCGCACCGGATCGGTCGTCTTCTCAGCCACTCCAACACCTTCCCAACAGTCGGTACATGTGGGTACCACGGTGCCATGAGTGAGCCGCTCACCTCAATCGTTAGATTCCCCGAGAACCGAACCGCCGGGCTCATGCGGCGGTCGCGGCTGAGTGGCTATTTGACCTGAGACTTCATCTCGTCAAGGTTCACCAGAATCGGCCATCCGCACACCGACAGCGCGTTGCCGTGACCGGTCTCGTGGATGTCGAACGCGGACTGGATCGCCGAATGGAAGCCCTGCACGTCGAGGGTCTGGTTGACCGCACGTTTGGCCTGGCGCAGCGCGAACGACGGCATGGTGGCGATGTGCTCGGCGAGTTGGCGGGTCTCGGAGTCCAGCTGCTCACGGGGAACCACCCGATTGACCATGCCGGTCTGCGCGGCTTCCTGCGCGGTCATGGCGCGGCCGGTGAACAGCATCTCTTTGGCCTTGCGCGGACCCAATTCCCAAGTGTGCCCGTGGTATTCGACGCCACCGATGCCCATCAACACCACCGGGTCAGAGAACTGAGCGTCGTCGGCGGCGATGATCAGATCGCACGGCCAGCACAGCATCAGCCCGCCCGAGATGCAGCGGCCCTGAACCGCGGCGATCGACGGCTTGGGCACGTTGCGCCACCGCAGCGTGTACTCCAGGTAGCGCTTGCACTCGTGTTTGTAGATGAACTCCAGGGTGATCTTGTCCGGCACCGGGCCGCCGCCCTTGAGGTCGTGACCGGCCGAGAAGTGTTTGCCGTTGGCGCGCAACACGATGACGGCGACGTCATCGTCGTCGGCGGCGCGTGTCCAAGCCGCGTCGAGCTCGTCGAGCAGCTCGGTGTTCTGAGCGTTGGCGGCGTCGGGCCGGTTCAGGGTGATCGTTGCGATCTTCTCGGCGACCTCGTAGTCGATGTACATGCGCGTCCTTAATCAGTTGCGGGAATCAGCGGCGGATCAGGCCGAGCGGACTCCCGGGCGCCACGGTCTGCGGCCGTGCCGACACATCGCAGAGAAGGGCCTTCTCATCACAGGAAAGTTACCATCTTCGCGACTGCGATGGCAGCGTCGCGACAGCCTGGCGCCGATCCGGGGCTGTTCTCCGGTAGGGTGCATTCGTGTTCTCCCAAAAAGGCAACCGTTGGAGCCGGTGGTGAGTAACCCGGAAGAAGAGCCCGTCTGGAAGCAGCGGGCGGTCGAGCGGTCGATCAAGACCGCACGGTTGCGGGCCGCCCAGCGCGTACAGCGCTTCTTGGACGCAGCCCAAGCCATCATCATCGAAAAGGGCAGCACCGACTTCACCGTCCAAGAGGTCGTCGAGCGCTCCCGACAGTCGCTGCGCAGCTTCTACCTGCAGTTCAACGGCAAGCACGAGTTGCTGCTGGCACTGTTCGAAGACGCGCTGGTGCGCACGTCCGACCAGATCCGTGCCGCAACCGACGGCCAGACCAAGCCGTTGGAGCGGCTGAAAGTGGCGATCGAGCTGCTCTTCGAGCTCTCTCGACCCGACCCCTCAGCGAAACGGCCGCTGTTCACCGACTTCGCGCCGCGCCTGCTGGTCTCGCACCCCACGGAAGTGCGGGTGGCCTTCACCCCGCTGTTGACGCTGCTCACCGAACTGATGGAAGCCGCCGACGCGGCCGGCGAGCTACGCAAGGGCGTCAACGCCCGGCGCATGGCGGCCATGGTCATGCAGACCGTCATGTTCGTCGCTCAGTCCAGTGCCGAGTCCGACGATCCGGCGGCCCACCCCATCACCGCCGACGAGCTGTGGGACTTCTGCGCCCACGGGCTCGCCAAGTAGCCCCCCTGCTTTCTGCGCGAGCGTGCGCGTTTGCACGCGACACGCCGCGCGAAATTGGCATTCTGCGCACCCTCGCCCGCGTAGCGCCGCCGTCCCATATCCCGGACCGGTCGTCCGGGCTTCCCCAGCCGTAGGCACGTATGCTCTAATCGAGAATGTGATTTCCACTTTCTGCGTGCCTGCCTGGAAGATCGGTGGCGCCGATGCGTAAACCCCTCGACCCGGACGTCACCAACTGGCCCGACGAGGACGTGGCCCTGATCGGCAGCCAATGCGCCGATTGCCAAGCCACGGTGTGGCCCCGCCAGGATCACTGCCCGCGATGCAGCGGCCCGCAGATGCAGGACCTGCTGCTGCCCCGCCAAGGCACTTTGGAGGCCTGGACCACCCAGGGTTTCGTCCCGAAGCTGCCCTACGCCGGCGGCGAGACCGCCGAGGGCTTCACCCCGTACGGGGTCGGGCTGGTCCGACTCGGCGACGTGGTCCAGGTCGAGGCTCGCCTGACCGAATCCGATCCCGCCAAGCTGAAATTCGGCATGGACGTCGAATTGACCATGGTGCCGTTCTACGTCGACGACGACGGGACCGAGATTCTCACCTGGGCATTCCAGCCCGTCTAAGGAGACCTGGAAAATGACGGTAGCGAACAACGATGTGGCGATCATCGGCGTCGGGCTGCACCCGTTCGGCCGATTCGACAAGTCCGCGATGCAGATGGGCGCCGAGGCCATCCACCTCGCCCTGGCCGACGCCGGGGCGCAATGGAAGGACATCCAGTTCGGGGTGGGCGGCAGCTATGAGATCTCCAACCCGGACGCGGTGACGCGGCTGGTCGGTCTCACCGGCATCCCGTTCACCAACGTGTTCAACGCCTGCGCCACTGCGGCCACGGCCACCCAAGTCTGCGCCGACAACATCCGGTCGGGTAAGTACGACATCGGCATCGCGATCGGGATGGACAAGCACCCCCGCGGCGCGTTCACCGATGACCCGGCCAAGCTGGCCCTGCCGGCCTGGTATGCCGAGAACGGGCAGTTTGTCACCACCAAGTTCTTCGGCATGAAGGCCAACCGCTACCTGCACGATCACGGCATCTCCCAGCGCACCCTGGCCAAGGTCGCCGCCAAAAACTTCCGCAACGGAGCATTGAACCCCAACGCATTTCGGCGCAAGCCGATGTCTGAGGATGCCATCCTCGACTCGACGGTGCTGAACTACCCGCTGACCCAGTACATGTTCTGCGCGCCCGATGAAGGCGCGGCCGCGGTGATCATGTGCCGCGCCGACATCGCGCACCGCTTCAGCGGTAAGCCGGTCTACCTGCAGGCCACCGAGATCCGCACCCGCCGCTACGGCGCCTACGAAGTGCACGCCACCTCCGCCCCGATCGAAGAGGACGTGGCGCCCACGGTCTATGCCGCACGCGCCGCCTTTGAGAAGGCTGGCGTGACACCGGAAGACGTCGATGTGGTCCAGTTGCAGGACACCGACGCCGGCGCCGAGATCATCCACATGGCCGAGTGCGGCTTCTGCGCCGACGGTGACCAGGAGAAGCTGCTCGCCGACGCGGCGACCGAGATCAGCGGGGCGCTGCCGGTCAACACCGACGGCGGGCTGATCGCCAACGGCGAGCCGATCGGCGCGTCGGGACTGCGCCAGATCCATGAGCTGGTGCTCCAGCTGCGTGGCCAGGCCGGTGACCGCCAGGTGCCCGGAGGCCCGAAGGTGGGGTTCGCCCAGGTCTACGGCGCGCCGGGTACGGCGTCGGCATCGATCGTCATGGTCTGAGCGTCTGAAACGAAATCACTCACTAACTGCATGCGCATGCCATGCGCATGTGCTATGTTGTGAGGATGGCGGTTGCGATTCAGATCAAAGATGTCCCTGAAGAAGTTCGCGACGCGCTGGCAGCCCGCGCCGAAGCGCGCGGCCAGTCCACGCAGACGTACCTGCGATCGCTGTTGGAACGGGAGTACCAGGCGGGGCGCAACCGGCAGCTCTTGGAGACCTTGGCCGGTCATCGCAGCCTTAGCATGACAGCCGAGGAAGTGACGGCCGTCATCCGCGCCGACCGCGACGGATGAGTTTCCGCCGATGATCGTGGTGGACGCTGGTGTCCTGGTGTTGGCGCTCACGAGCGGCACTCCGCAAGGCAACGCGGCACGCACAGCCCTGAACGGCGATGACGCCTGGCTTGCACCGGCACACATGCCGGGCGAGGTGCTACGCACCCTGCACAAAGCCGTGCTGCGCAAGCAATTGGAGTTCGAGGACGCCGAGGCCGCTGCCGAGACGGCCACCGCACTGGCTATCGAATACGTGCTTCCTGATGCACTGCTTCTGCGCACCGCCTGGTCCTGGCGGCACAACATCTCGATCTACGATGGCCTGTATGTCGCTGTCGCGGTGGAACGTTCCGCCGCCGTAGTCACTGTCGACAGCCGCTTGGCCGATGCTGCTGACCAGCTCGGTATCCCCGTCGCAATCAACCTGCTCCAATAGCGCAGCAGCAGATCGTGCCGCGCCGAGCTGCGTTCAAGGTGTAGCCGCCCCCGTCAGTCGTCCAGCGCCGGCGGCGGCCGGTAGTCCGGTTCATACCCGGCGATCCGGATCGGGCTGCCCACCAGCCGGAAATCGCCTGCGGTGACGACCATTTCCGGATGCTCCTTGAGGGCTTCGGGCAGCGTGCGCACCGCCGCCGCCGGGATGCCCAGAGGACGCAGTCGCGCCTCCCAGCCGGCCGCGGTGTCAGAAGCCAGCGCGGCGGTGACCACCGCAAGCACCTCATCGCGGCGGGCCGCGCGCTCGGCCATCGTCGCGAAGCCATCTACGCCGGCCTCCGCGGCGAACGTCTTCCAGAACCCGTCATGGGTGACGAACAACGCCAGATATCCCTCGGCGGTCGGGAAGAGCTGCGCGGGAACGTAATACGAATGCGCTCCGTGTGGGTGCCGTTGGGGTTCGATGCCGTCGTTGAGGTAGGCCGCCGCGCGGTAGTTCAGTTGCGAGAGCATCACATCCAGCAGCGACACTTCCACCTGCCCACCACGGCCGCTGACGATCTGCGCCAGTAGGCCCAACGCCGCCGTCAGGCCGGTGGAGTTGTCCGCCGAGGAGTAGCCCGGCAGGGTCGGCGGCGCGTCCGGGTCCCCGGTCATCGCGGCGATCCCGGTGGCGGCCTGGATCACGTAGTCGAAGGCCGGTTGATCGCCGCCGTCCAGGCCGAACCCGGTCAGCGCGACGCAGACGATCCGCGGATTGAACCGTCGCAACGACTCATACGTCAGTCCCAGCCGGCGGATCACCGACGGCTTCATATTCACCAGCAGCGCATGGGATTCGGCAACCAGCTCGCCCAGTGCGGCCTGCCCGGCCTCCGACGTCAGGTCCAACTGGATGCTGCGCTTGTTGCGGTTGAGGCTGGCGAAGTAGCTCGGGCCCACCTGGCGGGAGATCTCGCCGCCCGGCGGTTCGATCTTGATGACCTCGGCACCGAGGTCGGCCAGCAGCATGGTGGCGTACGGGCCGGCCAGCATCACCCCCACTTCGAGGATGCGGATCCCGGCGAGCGGTCCGCTCACCTAGACGGCCTTGGCGAGTTCGGCGATCACCTCGCGGGTGCGGTACTTGGAGGCGACCAGTTCGTCGCGGGTGTCGCCGATCGGCAGCAGCCGCACTGACAGGTCGGTCACCCCGGCGTCGGCGAACTGCTTGAACCGCTTCAGGATCGACTCTTCGTCGCCGGCCGCGCACAGGTCGCCGACACTACGGGCCTCACCGCGGTCGAGGAGGCGCTGGTAGTTGGGCGAGGTCTCGGCCTCGGCCAAGATCCGGTTGGCGCGCTCCTTGGCGGCTTCGATCTCGGAGTTGGCGCACAGCGTGACCGGGATGCCGGCGACGATGCGCGGCGCGGGCCTGCCCGCTTGCGCCGCGGCCCTGTTGATCTTGGGCGCGATATGTTCGGCGATGGCCTTTTCGTCGGCCATCCACAGCGACGTGCCGTCGGCGTGCTCGCCGGCGATCTGCAGCATCACCGGGCCGAGCGCGGCCACCAGCACCGGCATCTTGGTCTCGGCGCTGAGCGCGGTCGGGTTGTGCACGGTGAAGTGGTCGTTCTCCACGTCAACAGGGCCGGGTCCCGACAGTGCGGCGTTGAGCACCTGCAGGTAGTCCCGGGTGTAGGCGGCGGGTTTGTCGTAGGGCAGGCCGAGCATGTCCCGGATGATCCAGTGGTGCGACGGCCCGACGCCCAGCGCCAGTCGCCCACCCGAAATGGCGTGCACCGAAAGCGCTTGGCGGGCAAGTGCAATCGGGTGCTGGGCCTGCAGCGGCACCACGGCGGTCCCGAGCTCGATCCGGGTGCTGTGCGAGGCCATCAACGCCACCATGGTCAACAGATCGAAGTCGTCGGGCACCTGCGGCATCCACGCGGTGGACAGGCCCGCCGAGTCGGCCCATTCGATATCGGAGATCAGTTTCTTGACCTTGCGCGACATGTCACCGCGCTCGGCTCCGATCATCACGCCAAGGCGCATGTCAGTGTGCCCCCGCCTTCTCGACCACCTGCCGGACCCCGGTCACCAGATCGTCCAGTGTGGTTCCGGTGGGAAAGACCGCCGTAGCCCCGGCGGCCAGCAGTTTGGGCACATCGCCCTGTGGGATGGTGCCGCCGACAACGACCGCGATGTCGCCACCGTCGGCGGCTCGCAGCGCCTCGACGATGCGACCGGTCAGCGCCACATGCGCACCGGAGAGGATGCTCAAGCCCACCACCGCCACGTCCTCCTGCAGGGCGGTGGCGACGATGTCCTCGACGCGTTGCCGGATGCCGGTGTAGATGACCTCGAACCCGGCGTCCCGCAGGGTGCGGGCGACGATCTTGGCCCCCCGATCGTGGCCGTCCAGACCGGGCTTGGCAACCAGGACCCGTACGGGGGAAGTCAATGGAGAAGTCATCAGTACACCACCGGTTGCTGGAACTCGCCCCAGACCGCCTTGAGCGCCGAGACCATCTCGCCCACCGTGCAGTAGGCGTTGGCGCAGTCGATCAGGGGATGCATGAGGTTGACGTCGCCCTCGGCCGCGCGTGACAACGCCGCGAGCTTGGCGGCGACGTCGTCGGCGTTGCGATCGGCCTTGACCCGCGCCAGCCGCTTGAGCTGAACGTCGCGGCCTTCGGCGTCCAGTTCGTAGGTGGCGATCTCCGGTGGTGGCTCGTCGGATGTGAACTTGTTGACGCCGACGACGGGCCTTGTGCCCGACTCGATCTCGTGATGGATCTTGAACGCCTCGTCGGCGATGAGACCCTGCAGGTAGCCGTCCTCGATGGCGCGGACCATGCCGCCGTGGTTCTCCAGGTCGGCCATGATCTCGATGATGCGCTCTTCGGTGGCGTCGGTGAGCGCCTCGACGAAATAGGAGCCGCCGAGCGGATCGGCCACCCGGGTCACCCCGGTCTCATACGCCAGGATCTGCTGGGTGCGCAGCGCCAGGGTCGCGGACTCCTCGCTGGGCAGCGCGAACGGCTCATCCCAGGCCGCGGTGAACATCGACTGAACCCCGCCGAGCACCGCCGCCATCGCCTCGTAGGCCACCCGCACCAGGTTGTTCTGGGCCTGCGGCGCGAACAGCGATGCGCCGCCGGCCACGCAGCCGAACCGGAACATCGACGCCTTGTCGCTGGACGCGCCGTAACGTTCCCGCACGATCGTGGCCCACCGCCGCCGGCCGGCCCGGTATTTGGCGACCTCCTCGAAGAAGTCGCCGTGGGTGTAGAAGAAGAACGAGACCTGGGGGGCGAACTGCTCGATGCTCATTCGGCCGCGCTCCACGACGGTGTCGCAGTAGGTGACGCCGTCGGCGAGGGTGAATGCCATTTCCTGCACGGCGTTGGCGCCCGCGTCGCGGAAGTGCGCGCCGGCCACCGAGATCGCGTTGAATCGCGGTACTTCGGCGGCGCAGAACTCGATGGTGTCGGCGATCAGGCGCAGGGACGGTTCGGGCGGCCAGATCCAGGTGCCGCGCGACGCGTACTCCTTGAGGATGTCGTTCTGGATGGTGCCGGTGAGCTTGGCGCGTGGCACCCCGGACCGCTCGGCGGCGGCCACGTAGAAGGCCAGCAGGATGGCGGCGGTGCCGTTGATGGTGAAGCTGGTGCTGATCTTGTCCAGCGGGATGGAGTCGAACAGGATCTCGGCGTCGGCCAGGGTGTCTACCGCCACCCCGACCCGGCCGACTTCTTCACCGACCTCCGGGTCGTCGGAGTCGTACCCGCACTGGGTGGGTAGGTCCAGGGCCACCGACAGCCCGGTTCCGCCCTGGCTCAGCAGGTATTGGTAGCGCCGGTTGGACTCCTCGGCGGTGCCGAAGCCGGAGTACTGACGAAACGTCCACAGCCGTCCGCGGTAGCCGGACTCGAAGTTTCCGCGGGTGAAGGGATACGTCCCGGGAGCCGGCGGCTCTTCGCGCCGGTCGTCCGGGCCGTATACCGGTTTCAGCGGAATCCCTGAGGAGGTCTGCACTGGGTCGCTCATCGATGGATACGGTACTTGCAAAAAATGAGAATGCCAATACCACTACCGCGACGTGCGCGAATGCCGGTAGCTACCCGGCCAGGTTGAAGTTGCCGCTGGCCCCGTAGACCGACAGTGAGACCAACAGCGTCACCGAGACGACGACGATCAGCGAGGTCCGCACCGCGTTGCCCACCGCGACGCCGACCCCGGCCGGACCACCGGCGGCGAAATAGCCGAAATAGGTATGGATCAACAAGATGGTGATCGCCATCAAGAAGGCCTGCAGGAACGACCACAACAGGTCGATGGGGTTGAGGAACGTGCGGAAATAGTGGTCGTAGAGGCCGGCCGACTGACCGAACAAGAACACCGTGGTGAAGCGACTGGCCACGAACGACAGGATCACCGCGATGGCATACAGCGGAACGATCGCGACCAGCCCGGCGACGATGCGGGTGCTGACCAGGTAGGCGATCGGGCGGATGGCCATCGATTCCAGCGCGTCGATCTCCTCGTTGATCCGCATGGCCCCCAGCTGCGCGGTGACCCCGGCGCCGAAGGTGGCGGCCAGGCCGATCCCCGCGACCACCGGGGCCGAGATGCGCACGTTGATGAATGCCGCCAGGAATCCGGTCAGGGCCTCGATGCCGATGTTGCCCAGCGAGCTGTATCCCTGCACCGCCAGGGTGCCGCCGGCCGCCAGGGTCAGGAAGCCGACGATCACCACCGTGCCGCCGATCATCGCCAGGGTGCCGGTGCCCATGCTGATTTCGGCGATCAGCCGGATGACCTCGCGACGGTAGTGGGCGAACGCGAACGGTGTGGTGGCGATCGCCTTGCCGTAGAACAGCGTGTGGTCGCCGATGCGCCCCATCGCGGCGATCGGTCGCCGGAGCTGCCGGGTGACACCCGGATAGACCGCCGCCAGAGCACGAAGCGCCACGGCTCAGCGCGCCGTCATCTTGATGCCGATCGCGGTGACCACCACGTTGACCACGAACAGGGACATGAAGGCGTACACCACGGTTTCGTTCACCGCGTTGCCGACGGCTTTGGCGCCGCCGCCGGAGATCGTCAAGCCGCGGTAGCAGGCGACCATTCCGGCGATCAGCCCGAACAGCGCTGCCTTGACGCAGGAGATGACCAGCTCGGGAACTCCGGTCAGCAGGGTGATCCCGGCCGCGAACGCGCCCGGGTTGACGTCTTGCACGAAGACCGAGAAGACGTAGCCACCAAGGATGCCGATGATCACCACGAGGCTGTTGAGCAGCAGCGCCACCAGCCCGGCGGCGAGCATCCGCGGTGTCACCAGCCGTTGCACCGGGTTGATGCCCAAGACCTCCATGGCGTCGATCTCTTCGCGAATCGTGCGCGACCCCAGGTCAGCACACATCGCGGTGGCACCGGCCCCCGCCACGATCAACACCGTCACCATCGGACCGACCTGGGTGACCGCGCCGAACGCCGCGCCGGCACCGGACAGGTCCGCCGCACCGAGCTCGCGCAGCAGGATGTTGAGGATGAAGCTGACCAGGACCGTGAACGGAATGGCCACCAGCAACGTCGGCGCAAGCGAGACGCGCGCGACGAACCAGGACTGCTCGATGAATTCCCGGGCCTGGAACGGACGTTTGAACAAGAACCTGACGGCGTCCACCGACATGGCGAAAAGCCCGCCGACCGCCTCCATCGGCCCCGCCAGACGAACCCTCGCCGATTCCGGGGACCAGCGGATCAGGTCCTTCATCCCCATAAAGACAGGCTCCTCCCGAGACAGTGCGCGTGAATCTTATCCGATTCGTGAATTCTGCGATACTCGATTCTGATTTTTGTGCACACTCATTCTCATCTGGCGCAAACGCCCCAAAGTGCCGTCTTCAAAGCCGGCCGTCGACCCGCAGGTCGGGATGCACCCACGCCGGTGACCTGCGCTCTTTGAAGGCACGGAACCCTTCGACGGCCTCCGGCGCACCCAAACTCGTGTTCATCCCGATCCGGTCGAACAGGCCGAGGTAGGAGTCCAGGCTGGCCTTCACCACGGCACGCGCGGCCGGCGCGGTGCGGCAGCACTGCGCCAGCACGTCGCGTGCGGCGTCGGCCAGTTCCTCGTGCGGCACCACACGTGCCACCATGCCCCAGTCGAGGGCTTCCTGCGCACCGAAGGTGCGGCCGGTGAACATCAGGTCGCGGGTTCGGACCGGTCCGATCACTCGCGCCAGCATCTGGCTGTAGTAGGTGTCGGCGATGCCGCGGAACAGCTCGGGCACCCGGAAGGTAGCGCGGTCGCTGACCACGGCCATGTCACTGCAGAGCGCGATCTGCAGCCCACCGCCCTGGCACAGCCCGTTGACCGCGGAGACCACCGGCTTGACCGAACTGCGCAGGGTGTCGAACGGGGTGATGTCCATGCCCAGCGCGGCCCCGAACGTGAGCCAGTCGTCCGCCCCGCCACCGCCCATGTCCCCGCCGGGGGCGAATACGTCTGCGGTGCCGGTGATCAACAGCCCGGCCAGCTCCGGATCCTGATTGACCCGGCCCACCGCATACCGCAGGCCGAAGTACATGGCCGGCGTCATCGCATTGCGGGCTTCGGGGCGATCCAGGGTGCAGACCGCGATCGGCCCCTCCCGCCGAAACGACAGGTACGGCGTTCCCAGCCAGTCCCCCTCGGGCGGGCGCGGCCCCTGCGATTGAGCATCCATCAGACCCCGACCTCTCCTTCTTCGGCGTGTACGCGGGCTCAGCCGGCCAGCTCGCCGACCAGCTCCAGCGTGCCCAGATCGCGGATGGCCTGGCAGCCGCGCTGCAGCATCGTGACGAACATGTCGTCGCCGCGGTCCGTGTCGGTCGCGAACACCAGCCCGAGCGCGCAGATCAGCGGCACCTGCAGCGCGCCGAACCGGTAGTCCTGCCAACAGGTTTCTCGGTCGTAATCGGTGACGCCGTGGCCCAGCAGCGCGCGGTGATAGTCGGTGACCAGGTCAGCTTCGATCTCTCTGCGCAGCTCGGACGCCAAGCTGGTGCCGGTGAAGAACGCCAGGTCCCGGGCCGGCAGCCCAACACCCAGCGTCTGCCAGTCGACCACCCAAATCTGGTCCCCGTCGGGACTGAACAGCATGTTGTCCAGCCGGTAGTCGCCATGGATCAACGCGAACCGGCCCAGCGGCGCCGACACCCACGGGGTGATGAGGTCCAGCGCAGCGGTCAACGTCGCGCAGTCCGCGTCACCGAGTTGGGCGCCGAGACGCTCAACGCATGCCCCGGCGCACATCCGGGCGATGTCACCCATGCCCTTGGCGCCGGCCTCGTCCAGCTGGGTCATGGCCAGGCCGGGAAAGGTCAGCCATCGTTGGTCGCACCAAGTGGGCGCGTGCAGCCCGGCCAGTGCGGTCACCGCCAACCGGGCCTGGCGTTCACCGCAACCCGCGATCTGATCACCCTGGACCGCGGGCGCCCGATCGGAGAGCAGCAGTGCGTACTCGGTTGCGTCATCAGTGATTTCGCAGTGGAAGCACTGCGGTATCGGAATCTTGACGCCGTCGGCGACGTCGCGATAGAAGGCGCACTCACTGCGATAGCCCAGGACGACGCGATCGCGGACGGCGTCCTCGCCTGCCGGCAGCTTGATCACGAAGCTGGCCGGCAGGTCGGCCGGGTTGTCGGCGTAGCGGGCCGCCACCCGATACGTGGCCCCGGTCTGGCCGGTGCCGACCGGGACGACGTCGACCGAGGCCACCTCGACCGGTTCGCCCCGGGCGCTCAACACCGCCGACAGCCACTGGCTGGTCACGTCGTGCGGGTGACGCGGTATCTGTCGCACGGAAGTCATCGGTCGCACTCCGGCGCAAGGGAACTCATACTCAAAACCCGCACGGGCAGCGGCTTCCAGCCATGCTGGAAGACGCTACAGTAAGAATTTCAGTATGGTCAACGAAAGAGGACCCCGCAGATGACGAACGCCCAGGACTGGCAGGAAACGCTGGAGGATCTGGACCGGCGGCGGCAGCACACGTGGGCCATGGGCGGCACCGAGCGGGTGGCCAAACACCGTGGCAAGGGCAAGCTCGATGCGCGGGCCCGAATCGGGCACCTGCTGGACCCGGGCAGCTTCCGCGAACTGGGCACCATGGTCGGCGGGCAGATCGCCGCCGACGGCATCGTGGTCGGCTCGGGTCTGATCAACGGCTCCCCGGTGATGGTGGGTGCGGAGGATTTCACCACCCTGGCCGGCAGCATCGGGCCCGGCGGCAACGCCAAGCGCTACCGGATCGCCGAACTGGCGCTGCGCGACAAGATCCCGCTGGTGATGCTGCTGGAGGGCGCCGGATTCCGTCCCACCGGTGAGCATTACGGCCGTACCCCGACCGACCTGCTGGCCCAGGCGCAGTGCTCGGGCAAGGTGCCGACCGTCGCCGCGGTAATGGGTCCCTCGGCCGGACACGGCGCCCTGGTCGGCCCGGTCTGCGACTTCCGGATCATGAGCCCGCACGGCGCGATCTTCACCGCCGGCCCCCCGGTGGTCAAAGAGTCCACCGGCGAAGACATCTCCAAGGAGGACCTGGGCGGTCCCGAGGTCGCGTTGAACAGCGGTGTGGTGCACAACTTCGGCGCCGACGACGAGACGGTGCTCGACGACATCCGCCGGTATCTGTCCTACTTCCCGTCCAGCGCATGGTCTTACCCCACGGCGCTGCCGCCGGACCCGGCCGCACAGTCGCGGCCCACTCCCGAGCTGCTCGACATCGTGTCGCGGGACAACCGCCGGGTCTACGACATGCGCTCGGTGCTCGACGTCGTCTTCGACCGGCCCGACTGGTTCGAAGTGCAGCCGCGGTTCGGTCGGGCGATCATCTGCGCGCTGGCCCATCTGGGCGGCCACCCGGTCGCGGTGGTGGCCAACCAGCCGCAGGTACTGGCCGGCTCGATCGACACCGACGCCGCGGACAAGGCGGCGCACTTCATCATGGTTGCCGATTCGTTCCACCTGCCGATCGTGTTCTTGGCCGACAACCCCGGCATGCTGCCCGGTAGCCGCTCCGAGCGTGCCGGGGTGTTGCGCGCCGGCGCCCGGATGTTCGCCGCCCAGACCGCGGCCACCACGGTGAAGCTGCACCTGACGCTGCGCAAGGCCTACGGCTTCGGCTCGATGGTGATGTCGCTGCTGGGGTTCGACTCCCAGGTGGCGACGTTCGCCTACCCCGGGGCGACGATGGGGGCGATGAGTGCGGCCGCGCTCAGCTCGGCGACGCACGCCGGGGAGGATCTGGCCGCCAAGCTGCGCGACACCGAACTGCAGGCGTCGTATCACTCCGCGCAGCAGCTCGGGTTCGACGAGCTGATTGACCCCCGGGAGACCCGCGACGCGCTGCTGGGGGCCCTGCAGCGCGGGTTGCGCAGCCGCCAGGCCGCCGCGGAGCCGGTGAGCCGAACCGTCATCATGCCCTGATGGGCACTTTGCGTGACGCGCTGCTGGGCGGCTGGGAGCTGTCGTCGTTCGAGTCCCGCGGTTCAGCGAGGCTCGACGCAGGAGAGGCGAAGCTGGGACCGCGGCATGAGCCCGTCGACGCCGGCACCGGCACGGTGTCACACCCGTTGGGCACGGCGCCGCGGGGTCTGATCCTCTACACCGCCGACGGGTATATGTCGGCGCAACTGACCGGCAGCGCGGACGCCGTGCTGCCCGCCTACATCGCCTACGGTGGCCGATTCCGCGTCGATGAGGACACTGCGACCGTGCATCACGAAGTCAGCGTCTCGATGCTGCCGGAGCTGCTGGCGAGCCCGCAGCTGCGGCAGGCACGCGTGGACGGCGACCGGCTGACGCTGTCGGCGACGACCACCAACGACGGTGTGACGACGCTCAACACCTTGGTCTGGGTCAGACGTCGATGATGACCTTGCCGATCGCTTTGCGGTCGGCGACGTAGCGCAGCGCGGTTGCGGTCTCGGCGAGCGGGAAGCGGGCGCCGATGTAGGGGCTGACCTTTCCCTCGGCGAACAGCCGGTTCAGTTCGGCGAGGTCGCGCTCGTTCTCCGCCGGAAAGTCGGTGGCGAACGTCCGGATCTCCATGCCCTGCACCGTGATGCCCTTGAGCATCACCAAATTCAGCGGAATCGCCGGAATCGAACCGGCGGCGTAGCCCAAGGTGATGAACCGCCCGCCTCGGGCCAGGCTGCGCAACGCCGGCTCGGCGTAGGAACCGCCGACCGGGTCGAGCACGGCCTGCGCGCCGTCGCCGGTGATCTCGCGGATCCGCGTCTTCAGGTCCTCCCGGTCGTAGTCGACCGTCGCGGCCGCACCGCGCTGGCGACACACCTCTAGCTTCTCCGGGCTGGACGCCGCGGCAAGCACTTTCGCGCCCATCGCCACGGCCAGGTCGACGGCGGCCAGCCCGACCCCGCCGGCGGCGCCCAGCACCACCACCCAATCGCCTTCTGCCACTTGGGCAACCGAGCGCAGTGCGTGATAGGCGGTCCGGTAGGTGACACCGAACCCGGCCGCGGCCGCGTAATCGATGCCGTCGGGAATGGCGGTCACCGCCGCGGCGGGCACCAGCGCCTGCTCGGCGAACCCGCCGACGAACGACGCGCCGGCCACCCGGTCCCCGACAGCGAACGGCACCCCGTCACCGACCGCGATCACATCACCGGCCAGCTCGCTGCCGGGCGTGAACGGTGCCGGGATCTTGAGCTGATACTTGCCGTCGATCAACAGCACGTCGGGGAAGTTGACCGCCGCGGCCCGCACGCGCACCACCATCGTGCCGGGGCTGGGCGTGGGGTCAGGCAGCTCCTTGAGCACCAGATCTTCCGGCGGGCCGTAGTGCTCACAGACCATCGCGCGCATCAGGCCGCCCCCAGCCCACGAAGACAGAACGACACCAGGTGATCCACATCGGCGCGCTTGGGCTGGGCGGTGCCGCCCAAGTAGCAGCGCATGGTGGCCAGCGTGCAGGTGAAGACCATGTCGGCGTCCCGGCGAGGGTTACGGCCGCCGAGCGCCGCGACAGGTTGGGTAAGCAAATCGCGCAGTGGCCGCAGGATCTCGTCGTCGGAGACCCCGGCGGCCGTCAGTTGGGTGCTGGCCGCGCGGCTCAGGCTCAACAGGTGGGGATCGGACACCTGCGCCACCGTACCTCGTATCCAGGCAGCCACCTGGCCGGCGGGCGTCGACTCCTTGGCCAACTGGTGGCGCAGATACGACACGACGATCGCGACGCCGCGTTCCATCACCGCCTGGAAAAGTTCCTCCTTACCGGCGAAATAGCGGTAGAACGCCTTATTCGATGATCCGGCTTCGGCGACGATGTCGCTGACCCGAGGCTCCTCGGGCGCGACCCGTTCCAGCACCGTGACGGCCGCCGCGAGGATGCGCTCCACTTCGGCGGTGGCCTGCTGCTGGCGGTCATCGAGCGCCCGGTGGACGGCAGCGTCGACTCTGCTCATGGCACCGCTGGAATCCGGTCGACCAGATCCCCGTACTTCGCGCGGGCGGCCTCGATACGGTTGTCCAGGAATTCGCTGGGCCACTCCGGATCTTCGGCGTCGTAGTCCTTGAGCAGCAGCCTTGCCAGGTTGACCTTGTGCGCCTCGGTGGGCCCGTCGGCCAGGCCCAGCGCCACCCCGCCCAACAGCACATTGGTCAGCGGCAACTGCTCGGTCAGGCCCATCGCGCCGTGCACCTGAATCGCGCGCAATCCGATCGACTTGAGTACCTGCGACGCCAGGATCTTGCAGACTCCGATCTCGGCACGGGCCGCCTTCTCGTCACCGGAGTCGATCAGCCAGGCCGCGTGCAGCACCGTCAGCCGAAACGGGATCAGCTCGGCGTAAGAGTCGGCGATGAACGCCTGCACCAGCTGCTTGTCGGCCAACGAACTGCCCTGAGTGAAGCGGCTTTTGGCGCGGCGGGCCATCATGTCGATGGCACGCTGGGCCACTCCGATCGAGCGCATGGCGTGGTGCAGCCGTCCGCCGGCCAGCCGACTCTGCAGGATCAGAAAGCCTTGACCGGGCTCCCCCAGGATGGCGTCGGCCGGGACCCGCACATTGTCGTAGCGCACCAGGGAATGCCCGGCCTCGTGCGGATGCGATCCCACCAGGTGGTGGGTGGCTTCGATGACCAGCCCCGGGGTTCCGGCGGGGATCAGAAAGGTCGACGCGCCGCGGTGCACCGGAACGTCCGGGTCGGTGATCGCCACCACGATGAAGAACGACGCCACCGAGGCGTTGGAGGAGAAGTACTTTCGCCCGGTGATCACCCAATCATCGCCGTCGCGAACGGCTCGGGTGGTGAACACCCGCGGGTCCGCGCCGCCCTGCGGTTCGGTCATGGAGAAGCAGGAGAAGATCTCCCCCGACAGCAGCCCGGCCAGATAGCTGTCCTTTTGCTCTTGGGTGCCGAACCGGGCCAGGATTTCGGCGTTGCCGGTGTCGGGGGCCTGGGTGCCGAACACGATCGGCGCCCAGCTGGACCGGCCCAGGATCTCGTTGATCAGGGTCAGCTTGACCGCGCCGAACCCCTGGCCGCCCAGTTCCGGGCCCAGATGCGGAGCCCATAGGCCTTGTTCACGCACTCGGTCCTTGAGTGGGTCGACGATCCGGCGGCGTTCCTCGGTCAGCGGCAGGTATTCGCAGCCCGGAAACAGCACCTCGAGTGGTTCCACCTCGTCGTGCACGAAGGTCCGGATCCAGTCGAGCTTCGCCTCGAACTCCGGTTCAGTAGAGAAGTCCCACGCCATCTTTGCTCCTTATCAGGGGTGGTTCAGACACTGCCGCCGTCGGCCCGCACGATCGAGCCGGTGGTGAAGCTGGAGGCGTCCGACATCAAAAACAGTGCTGCGCCGACGATCTCGGGCGGATTCCCGGCGCGCTGCAATGCGGCGGCGCCAAACGGGTTATCGGCTTCCCCGAAATTCCACGCCTTGGAGATGTCGGTCAGAAACGGGCCGGGCATCAAGGTGTTGACCCGGACCGTGGGGCCGAACGCCTGGGCCAGCGCTTCGGTCATGACGTTGAGCCCGGCCTTGGACGCGGCGTAGGGGATGAACGACGGGTGTGGGCGAATCGATCCGTGGGTGCTGACGTTGATGATCGATCCCCGGCCCGCGGCCACCATCCGTTCACCGATCAACGCCGACAACCGAAACGGCCCTTTGAGATTCAGGTTGACCACGGCGTCGAACATCTTCTCGGTGACGTCGGTCTGCTTGTCGTAAACCGGCGACATACCCGCGTTGTTGACCAGCACATCGACCCGGCCGAACCGCTCATAGGCCGCGTCGACCAAGCCGTCGAGCTGATCCCAGCGCCCGACGTGCACCGCATACGGCATTGCGGTGCGCCCCGTCTCGGCCTCGATCTCAGCGGCGGTGGCCTGGCACGCCTCGAGTTTGCGGCTGGCGATCAGCACGTCGGCGCCGCAGCGGGCGGCCGCCAGCGCCATCTCGCGCCCCAGACCGCGGCTGCCGCCGGTGACCAGCACCACCCGACCGGTCAGGTCGAAGAGCGAATCCGCATAACCCATGTCAGGCACGCCTTGCGGACAGCGAAGCGGCCAGTTCGGCTGCCTTGGAGATCAGCTGCGGGATCATCGGCCCCATGGCGGCGGCGATCTTCGGGTCCACCCGGTCACCGCTGACCGAGGCGGCGTAGGTCTTCTCCAGCACGATCCCGAGCTTCCAGTTGGCCAGCACCAGGTAGTAGTCGATGTTCTCCGTCGACAACCCGCTCACCCGCTCATAATGAGCCAGCAGCTCACTGCGCGTCGGCATTCCGGCGAGGTCGGCGTAATAGCCTTGCGTTCGGGGGTTTTCGCCGTCGTAGCCGAGCAGCGCCCAGGCCAGGTCCAGCAGTGGGTCGCCGATGGTCGTCATCTCCCAGTCGATGATCGCGACCAGTTTCGCCGGGGCGCCGTGCGCGTACATCACATTGGCGAACTGGTAGTCGCCGTGCATGATTCCCGGCGTGTAGTGCGCCGGCCGGTTGCGGCGCAGCCAGTCCGCGGCCTCGTCCAGGCCCGGCAGGTCGCGCACCCGGTAGCTGTCCAGGAACGCCAGCCAGCGATCGACCTGGCGTTCGTGGAATCCGTCCGGGCGGCCGAACCCGTCGAGGCCCTGCGCCCGCCAGTCCACTCGGCCGAGGCGGGCGGCGCCCTCGACCAGCTCGAAGGCCAGCCCGCGGCGGGCGGTCAGGTCCGTGTCGAACGGCGCCGGCCAGGCGTTTCCGGTGGAGTTCCAGCCGCGCACCTCGGCCATCACGTAGAACGGTGCGCCCAGCAGGTCGCCGGTGTCGTCGGCGGCGACCAACTCCGCATGCGGGACATCAGTGCCCGACAACGCCCGCACCAGTCGGATCTCGCGCCGCAACCCGTCGATGCGGGCGGCGTCCGCCCGGGCGCCCGGCATTCGCAGCACCATCGTGGCCTCGCCCCGGCGGAGCCGATAGAGGGTGTTCTGCGAGCCGCCGGTCAGCGGTTCCAGGACGGTCGGTTCGCCGTCCCCGGGTGCGCCATGAGCGTCGAGCCATCGCCCTAACGCCGCAGCATCGAGCTGTGATTCAGCCATCGCCTGCACCTCCCGATCTCCGTATGGAGAATATCGTTCTCCGGCGAAAAGGGAAGGGCTTTGTGGATTTTCTGGTCCGCGAGAGTGCATGCTTGTACGCCCAACACCGCGTGTTGCCGAGCAAACACGCCCGCTCGCGCCAAGTAAGGATCGCTATGCGTTGAGCACCTCGGAGATCGGGGCGCCCGCGGCGATCTTGGCCCGCGCACCCATCACCTTGCCGGGCCGGCCCGCGCCGACCACACCGGACAGCACACCGTTGCGCTCGTAGTAGGCCAGGAACTTGTGGCCGTCGTCCTCGACCAGGTGCACGGTGTCGGTGGCCTCCGGCTCACCCAGGCACTGGATCTTCACGTCGTACTGGTCGCTCCAGAAGTACGCGGGCACCGCCACGTCGTGCAGGGACTCCCGGCCCAGCATGGTCGGGACCATCACCCGCACCTGGGTGACGACATTGCTCCAGTGCTCGACGCGCACCTGATTCCCGTCGCGGCCCCGCCAGAACGCCACATCGCCGACGGCCCACACGTTCGGCACACTGGTGCGCCCGGTCGCGTCGCACACCACCCCGTTGTCGAGGTCGATCCCGCAGCCGTCCAGCCACTGGGTCGCCGGCCGCGAACCGACGCCGAGCACCACCACGTCGGCAGCCAGCTCGGTGCCGTCGGTGAGCACGACGGTCTCGACGCGGCCCGTGCCGCGAACCTCGGCGACGCCAATGCCGCTGCGGACATCGACGCCGTTGGTCCGGTGCAGCCGCGCCACCAGTTCGCCGATCTGCTCACCGAGCACGGCCGCCAGCGGGGTGGGCTGCGGCTCGACCAGCACCACGTCCACGCCCAGCTTGCGCAGGCTGGCCGCCGCCTCACAGCCGATGAATCCCGCGCCGATCACCACCGCCCGGCTGGCGCCGGCCGCGTCGTCGCGCAGCGCCAGACTGTCCTCGAAAGACCGGACCACCCGGATGCCGTCCAAGTCGCCGAAGCTCGGGATACGCCGCGGCACCAGACCGGTGGCGATCACGAGTTGGTCGTAGCCCAGCACGGTGCCATCGGCCAGCGTCACCGATTGCGCCGCGGTGTCCACGCTGCGCGCACCGCAGCCCAGCCGCAGGCCGATGTCGCGGGAGGCGTAGAACTCCGGCGACTCCAGCGTGGTGTCGTCGCGCTCGCCGCGCAGCACCTCTTTGGTCAGCGGCGGCCGGTCATAGGGCGGGCGAGTCTCATCGGAGACGATGGTGATCGGCCCCGCGTATTCTTCGCGCCGCAATTCCTCGGCCGTGCGAACGGCCGCCAGGCCGCCGCCGACGATAACGATCCCGTTGTCGGGCACCACGATCCCCCTGTTTCTCCCGGCCCGGGGCGATCAGTACTTGAGCGCGCCCTTGTCGACCGGGATCTGGACTCCCGTCAGGATTCCAGAGCCATCACCGGCCAACCAAACCACCACGTCGGAGACCTGGTCAGAGGTCATGAACGATGGCGGGTGCAGCGGCATCGGAGGGAAGGCGTGGAGGTAGTCGGGGCGTTCGCGGAAGATCTCGGCCATTACCTGCGGCTCGATCATCGGGGTGTCCACCGAGTAGGGGTGAATCGAGTTGACCCGGATCCGGTACGCCCCTACCTCGAGGGCCAGCGTGTTGGTGAGAGCCACCAGGGCGTGCTTGCTCGCCGCGTAGTGGCCGTTGCCGGGCGTGGCCTTCAGCCCGGCCGACGAGCTGACGATCACGATCGAACCGCCGTTGCCGGCCTCGATCATCGCCGGCACCGCCGCCCGGATGGTGCGCCAGGTGCCGGTCAGGTTCACGTCGATGACGGTGTTCCACTGCTCGTCGGTGAGCTCCCACAGCCGGCCCCAGCTCAGCACGCCGGCGTTGGCCACCACCACGTCCAGCCGGCCGAACTGCTCGACTCCGTCGTTGACCAACTTGCGCAGCGCTTCGTCGTCGCGGACGTCGACCGGCCGGGCCAGCACCTTGCGGCCCTGGGCCTCGACCGCGCTGACCATCTCGGCGAATTCCTCGGGCGTGGCCGCCGGGTAGGTGATGCAGTCCGACGCCGGGGCACAGATGTCGGCGGCGATGATGTCGGCACCGGCGGCCGCCAGCCGGACCGCGTGCGAACGACCTTGGCCGCGCGCCGCGCCGGTAACAAAGGCCACCTTGCCCTGCAGATTGTGGTTCTGGCTCTCGCTCACCCGACGAGGCTAGCAGCTGTTTATGGAACGTGTTCTAATTCGGTGCCTCAGAGGTCGGCGATGATCTGGGCCCGTTTCTGTGCGTACTCTTCGTCGGTCACCGTTCCCGCCGCGTGCAGTGCCGACAGCTCCTGCAACCGCTCGCCGACAGACGGCTGCTCGACGACCGGCACAGCTGCGGACTCGCCGGCCGCCGACTGCTGAGCGACCGCTCGGCGCACCACCGCGCTGATCTGCTGTCGCAGTGCAGGGTTCGACCGCACGTCGACCATCTGGTTCAGACCCACGCCGTGGGACTTGAGCAGCTGCAGGATCTCCATCAGCGGACCGGACTGCCCGCTCAAGTCGTAGGTCTGGCCGTCTTCGGCGACGGTGAACTGCGCAGGCACCAGCCCATTGACCACAGCGCTGCGTTCCCAGTCGATCAGGTGCTTGCCGCTGACCGGGTCGACCTGGACCACCAGCTTGCGGGCGGTGATGTTCCCCAATCGGCTGACGCTGGCGATGACCCGGTCCTCGGTGTCCATCGGCGTCAGACCCGGCCCGGCGATGTGCAACTGCAACTTGACCAGCGGTTGGTCGTTGATCCGGGTGCCGGTCTCGGTGATGCCGTTGATCTGCGCGAGCGCCAACACCCCGTCGCGTTCCAGCAGGGCGGCATTGCTCGCCGATCTCGCCCCGAAATACGCCAGCGCAATGCCCACCAGCACATCGACCACCGTGATCGCGATACCGCTGTAGTACATCCACCGCGTCATCTCGTACTCGCCGATGGCGTAGTAGACGATCAGGAAAATGGGCCCGACCATGCCTCCGCACAACAGCACGAGCAACTGTGCCTTCACGTATCGCCACAACACGTGCCCAGCGTCCAACACTCGCTTGCCGAGCAGACGCAAAATCCCCCTTTTCCTCGGAGGAAAAGGGGGATTTTGCGTCTGCTCGTGCAGGAACTACTTGATGATCTTGGTGACCCGGCCGGCGCCGACGGTACGACCACCCTCACGGATGGCGAACCGCAGACCCTCGTCCATGGCGACGGGCTGGATCAGCTTGACGGTCATCTCGGTGTTGTCACCGGGCATCACCATCTCGGTACCCTCCGGCAGGCTCACCACACCGGTCACGTCGGTGGTGCGGAAGTAGAACTGCGGACGGTAGTTGTTGAAGAACGGCGTGTGGCGACCACCCTCGTCCTTGGACAGGATGTAGGCCTGACCCTCGAACTCGGTGTGCGGGGTGGTGGTGCCGGGCTTGACCACAACCTGGCCACGCTCGACGTCCTCACGCTTGATACCACGGATCAGCAGACCGACGTTGTCACCGGCCTGACCCTGGTCCAGCAGCTTGCGGAACATCTCCACACCGGTGACGGTGGTCTTGGTGGTGTCCGGACGGATGCCGACGATCTCGACTTCCTCGTTCACGTTGATCACGCCACGCTCGACACGACCGGTGACCACGGTGCCACGACCGGTGATCGTGAACACGTCCTCAACCGGCATCAGGAACGGCTTGTCGGTCTCGCGGACCGGGTCCGGGATGGACTCGTCGACGGCGTCCATCAGGTCCTCGACGGACTTGACCCACTTCGCGTCGCCCTCGAGCGCCTTCAGAGCCGACACCCGAACCACCGGGGCCTCCTCGTCGAACTCCTGGGCACCCAGCAGCTCGCGGACCTCCATCTCGACGAGCTCGAGGAGCTCCTCGTCGTCGACCATGTCGGACTTGTTCAGCGCCACCAGGATGTAGGGCACACCGACCTGACGGGCCAGCAGCACGTGCTCGCGGGTCTGCGGCATCGGGCCGTCGGTGGCCGCGACCACCAGGATCGCGCCGTCCATCTGGGCGGCACCGGTGATCATGTTCTTGATGTAGTCGGCGTGGCCCGGCGCGTCGACGTGGGCGTAGTGCCGCTTCTCGGTCTGGTACTCCACGTGGGAGATGTTGATCGTGATACCGCGCTGACGCTCTTCGGGAGCGTTGTCGATCTGGTCGAACGCACGCGACTCGTTCAGGTCCGGGTACTTGTCGTGCAGAACCTTGGTGATAGCCGCGGTCAGCGTGGTCTTGCCGTGGTCAACGTGACCGATGGTCCCGATGTTGACGTGCGGCTTCGTCCGCTCGAACTTCGCCTTCGCCACTTCTTGTCCTCCTGGACTTGTTGGTGCTGGGTTACAGCAGGATTGAACTTTTTGGGTTTGTGTTTGTGCCACCGTAGCGGCACGGGCGGGCAGCTACTTACTCGCCCGTTGCCTTCGCGATGATCTCCTTCGCCACCTGCGCCGGCACTTCAGCGTAGGAGTCGAAAACCATGGAGTAGTTCGCCCGGCCCTGGGTCTTCGACCGCAGGTCTCCGACGTAGCCGAACATCTCTGACAGCGGCACCTGCGCCTTGACGACGCGCGCACCGCTGCGCTCCTCCATGGCCTGGATCTGGCCACGGCGGGAGTTCAGGTCGCCGATCACGTCGCCCATGTAGTCCTCGGGCGTGGTGACCTCAACGGCCATGATCGGTTCCAGGATCACCGGCTGCGCGGCGGCGGCAGCCTTCTTCAGCGCCTGCGAGCCGGCCACCTTGAAGGCCATCTCGGAGGAGTCGACGTCGTGGTACTGACCGTCGATCAGGGTGACCTTGATGTTGACCAGCGGGTAGCCGGCCAGCACGCCGTACTGCATGGCGTCCTGGGCCCCGGCGTCCACCGCGGGGATGTACTCGCGAGGCACGCGCCCGCCGGTGACCTTGTTCTCGAACTCGTAGGTCGCACCGTCTTCGCCGGTGAAGGGCTCGACGTCGATGAGGACCTTCGCGAACTGGCCCGAACCACCCGTCTGCTTCTTGTGGGTGTATTCGACCTTCTCCACCTTGCGGCGGATGGTCTCCTTGTAGGCCACCTGCGGCTTGCCGACGTTGGCCTCGACCTTGAACTCGCGGCGCATGCGGTCCACCAGGATGTCCAGGTGCAGTTCGCCCATGCCGCCGATCACGGTCTGGCCGGTCTCCTGGTCGAGGTGCACCTTGAAGGTCGGGTCCTCTTCGGCCAGCTTCTGGATCGCCAGGCTCAGCTTCTCCTGGTCGCTCTTGGTCTTGGGCTCGATGGCCACCTCGATGACCGGAGCCGGGAACGTCATCGACTCCAGCACGATCTGGTTGGCCGGGTCGCAGAGCGTGTCGCCGGTGGTGGTGTCCTTGAGGCCGATCACCGCGTAGATGTGGCCGGCAGAAACCGATTCGACCGGGTTCTCCTTGTTGGAGTGCATCTGGAACAGCTTGCCCAGCCGCTCCTTCTTGCCCTTGGTCGAGTTGACCACCTGAGCACCGGACTCCACCTTGCCCGAGTACACCCGGACGTAGGTGAGCTTGCCGAAGAACGGGTGCACCGCGATCTTGAACGCCAGCGCCGAGAACGGCTCGTCGATGCTGGGCTTGCGGCTGATGATCTCGTCTTCCTTGCCGGGCACGTGGCCCTGCACCGACTCGACGTCCAGCGGCGACGGCAGGTAGTCGATCACCGCGTCCAGCATCGGCTGGACACCCTTGTTCTTGAACGCGCTGCCGCACAGCACCGGGTACAGCTCCGAAGAGACCGTCAGCTTGCGGATGCCGCCCTTGATCTCCTCGATCGAGAGCTCCTCGCCGCCGAGGTACTTCTCCAGCAGCGCCTCGTCGGTCTCGGCGACCGCCTCGATCAGCGCAGTGCGGTACTCCTCGGCCTTGTCGGCCAGGTCGGCCGGGATCTCGATGGTTTCGTAGGTCTCACCGAGCTTGGTCTCGCCGCGCCACACCTTGGCGTTCATCTCGACCAGGTCGACGATGCCCTCGAAGTCGTTCTCCGCGCCGATCGGCAGCTGGATCACCAGCGGACGAGCGCCGAGGCGCTCCTCGATGGTGCGCACGGTGAAGTAGAAGTCCGCACCGAGCTTGTCCATCTTGTTGACGAAGCAGATCCGGGGCACGTCGTACTTGTCGGCCTGCCGCCACACCTGCTCGGACTGCGGCTCCACGCCCTCCTTGCCGTCGAACACGGCAACGGCGCCATCAAGGACACGCAGGGACCGCTCCACCTCGACGGTGAAGTCGACGTGGCCCGGGGTGTCGATGATGTTGATCTGGTTCTTGTTCCAGAAGCAGGTCACCGCGGCGGAGGTGATGGTGATGCCGCGCTCCTGCTCCTGCTCCATCCAGTCGGTCGTGGAGGCGCCGTCGTGCGTCTCACCGATCTTGTAGTTGACGCCGGTGTAGTACAGGATCCGCTCGGTCGTCGTCGTCTTACCCGCATCGATGTGCGCCATGATGCCGATATTGCGGACCTTGTTCAGGTCAGTCAGCACATCCTGTGCCACAGCAGTCTTCCCACTCTTTCGGTTACTTCAATTGCTTGTTGTCGCAGGTGCGTCGGCCGCTGAGGCCGACGTGATCACCAGCGGTAGTGCGCGAACGCCCGGTTGGCCTCGGCCATCTTGTGGGTGTCTTCACGCCGCTTGACGGCAGCACCCAGGCCGTTGCTGGCGTCGAGGATCTCGTTGGCCAGGCGCTCGATCATGGTCTTCTCCCGGCGAGCCCGCGAGAAGCTCACCAGCCAGCGCAGCGCCAGCGTGGTGGAGCGCTCGGCGCGCACCTCGACCGGAACCTGGTAGGTGGCACCACCGACGCGGCGGCTGCGAACCTCAAGGGCCGGCTTGACGTTGTCCATCGCGCGCTTGAGCGTCACGACCGGGTCGGTGCCGGTCTTGTCCCGAGCCTGCTCGAGAGCGCCGTAGACGATGCGCTCAGCCAGCGACTTCTTGCCATCCAGCAGCACCTTGTTGACCAGCTGGGTGACCAGCTGGGACCCGTAGACGGGGTCGTTGACCAGCGGACGCTTGGGTGCGGGGCCCTTGCGCGGCATCAGCTCTTCTCCTTCTTCGCGCCGTAGCGGCTGCGGGCCTGCTTGCGGTTCTTGACTCCCTGGGTGTCCAGCGAGCCGCGGATGATCTTGTAGCGCACACCCGGCAGGTCCTTCACACGACCACCACGCACCAGCACCATCGAGTGCTCCTGCAGGTTGTGGCCCTCACCCGGGATGTAGGCGGTCACCTCCACCTGGCTGGTCAGCTTCACGCGCGCCACCTTGCGAAGTGCCGAGTTCGGCTTCTTCGGGGTGGTGGTGTACACGCGGGTGCACACGCCTCGACGCTGCGGGCTGCCCTTGAGGGCCGCGGTCTTCACCTTGGCGACCTTGTCGCGGCGACCCTTACGGACCAGCTGCTGAATGGTTGGCATCTACCGGCTTCCTATATCGCTGTTCAAAACTGTCGTAAATCCTGCAGGTCTGTGCCCCACCGCTACCCCGCGGTCGGGCGTGTCGCATGGGCCGCTGCGGATTCCTCCGCTGCATAATGGACATGCGAATTGGGCCAGGCGCGCGCGTTATGTCACCAAACGCGCCTCGGTGGCCAGGCACGAGCTACCACAATACCCGGCAGCACTCCGGCAGGTCAAAGCGCGACCAACCGGCCCCTCTGACCCCACTAGTCCCGCTCAGCGGCTACTCGGTGCGGCTGTCCATCGCCGAAGCCAGCCTGCGCACCATGTCGGCGAAGACGGCGTCGGTGTCCACGTCATCCATCACGCCGGTCATCTCCAACAGGACAAATCCGTGCATCGCCGCCCAGAACTCCAGCGCCGCGTGAAACGCCCGGTCCCCTTCGAGTCCGTAGGACGCCAACACCTCGATGACCGGGGCGGCGGCTCGGGTTGCCGCGGCGGTGTACTCCGGGTCGTCGCCGCCCAGGGGCATCCGGGTGAACGCCGAATACCGGCCCGGGTGATGGTGGGCATAGCTGCGGTAGGCCCCGGCCATCACCAGCACCGCGTCGTCGCGGGCGCGACCCTGGCCGACCTGGGTCAGCATCTCCAGAATGTCGTCGATGACCCGCATGCGCATGGCGCGGCGCAGGTCATTGAGGCTGTGCACGTGGTTGTACAGCGACGGACCCTTGGTGCCCAGCTGGGTGGCCAACGCGTTGATGGTCAGCGCGTCCCAGCCCTCGCGGTCCAGGAAGTTCAGGGCGGCGTTGACGATGACGTCGCGACTCAGCTTGACCGGGCGCGCCCCCGATTTGCCGTTGGCGCGCGAGCGACCCCCCGCTGTGGGCGGGTCTGGTCGAGCTGACATGGCGTAGGCCCTTCGGATCGTGCGGAAGGAGGAGATCAGCACAGAACTCTAATCGACCGATTAGTAGGGGAACCCGAGTACGCGCCAGCTGGTGCGACGTAAGCTTTGCCGAGATTGCGTCCGGCGAGAGGGGCTCGGAGATGAAATGGACCGCGCTGGCTGGTGCGCTGCTGGGTCTGGCCGCCGGTTCACTGGGGGGTGCCGCGGGCGCACAAGCCGTGCCCGGCGACATCCACATCTACGGGGTGCACGAGACCCACACCCTGGACTGCAACGGCGGGACGCTGTTCATCAACGGCGTCAACCTCACCATCCACGCGATGGGAACCTGCTGGGCGGTGACCACACAGGGCTCGCAGAACACCGTGATCGCCGACACCATCGTCAACGACGTCACCGTCTACGGCAACGACACGACCGTGTACTACCACAATGGCGACCCGCTGCTGTTCGACCGCGGACGCGAGCTGGGGATGACGAACCGGCTCCAACGCGTACCGGCGTGACCCACGTTCTCCGCATCAACCCCTGCTCGCTGCTGGCCGGCGCACTGGCGCTGCTTGCGGTCGCGCTCACCGGTTGCGAGTCGGAGGCGCCGCCCAAGTCCGCTCGGATCACCAAGAACTACGACGGGCGGTTCTCCAACACCATCAGCTATGAGTCGTTCGGCGCCACATCGGCGGTGGACTGCGCCGACGGCAAATCGCTGAACGTGGCCGGTTCGAACAACAAGCTGACGGTCCGGGGCCGCTGCGAGGTGGTGAACGTAGCCGGCGCTGACAACCGCATCACCATCGAGCGCATCGACAAGACGCTGACGATCACCGGGCTCAACAATTCCATCACCTACCGCGGGGGCGATCCGAAGGTCGACAACCGCGGGTCGGGTAACACCATCGCCGACAAGCGCTGAGCGGCGTCAGGCTTCCCGGTGGTCGCAAGCGCGGCGGAGCCGGGCGAAGCGGGCCACCGGCGTCAGGCTTTAGCGCCGTGGCGACCGGCCCCGCCGGCGAACCGGCCCGCCCCGCGCAGCGCCTCGTCGGCCACCCGCTCAATGCTCTCGAATTCCTGATCCATCGCATGGGACTCGGCCATGCCCCACTGCCGCAGCGCCGACAACCGGTCCGAGCGCAGGCAGCCCTGCGGCAGCTCGGCCAGTTCGAGGGCCAGCTGCTCGGCTGCCGAACGAGCCTCCCCCTTGGGGACAACCCGATTGGCCAATCCGATCGCCCGCGCCTCCTCGGCGTTCACCGCCCGGCCGGTGAGGATCATGTCCATGGCCCGACTGTGGCCGATCAGGCGGGGTAGCCGCACGGTGCCACCGTCGATGAGCGGAACTCCCCAGCGCCGGCAGAAGACCCCGAACACCGCATCGTCCTCGGCCACCCGCATGTCGCACCACAGCGCCAACTCCAGCCCGCCGGCCACCGCGTAGCCGCTCACCGCGGCAATCACCGGTTTGGACAACATCATTCGGGTCGGGCCCATCGGACCGGGCCCGCTGCGATGGGTCTGATTGGCGTTCGGGGTGCCTAATGCTTTGAGGTCGGCTCCCGCGCAAAAGGTTCCGTGATCTCCCCACAGCACCGCCACCGAAGCGGTCTGGTCGCGGTCGAATTCGTCGAAGGCCTGATACAGCGCGGCGGCGGTCGGGCCGTCGACGGCGTTGCGCGCGTGCGGCCGGTCCAGGATCACCGTGGTGACGGGGCCGCTGCGCTCCACCCGCACTGCGTTACTCATAGCACCTCCGCTCGTTGGGCGACGTCACGTCGTGAAGCCAGTTCTTGGGCAAACTCCGCGTAGCGACTGCGGATCCGCGCCCCCGGCCAGTCCCGCGGGAGCAGTTCCGGCGGCAACACCGGGTCGCCGCGAAGGTGGCGGACCATGGCCGCGGCAACGACGAAGCGGCCGGGTACGTCTTCGGCGTCGGCCATCGCCGTGAGCAACTCATGTCCGGTGCGCGCCCAACCGTCCAGATCCCACAGCTTGGCAGCCAGCTCGGCCGGCTGCTCGTCGCGTGCGGTGAGCAGCCTGGTGTAGCTGCTGAGGCGATCGCCCAACTCGACCTCGAGGTTGTCCGGACGCATCCAAAACCCTTCGCGCAGTTCGGCGAACCTCCGGTCGGACAGACCCGCACGCAATGCTGCCCTGGTCCGCGCATCGCAGCCGATGCTGGTGATCACCACTGCCAGCCAGTCGCCGCTCCAGCGCTTGGTCTGCGGATCAAGCGCCGCGTCCTGCCTGCGCTGGCGCTCCAGCAGCCGCTCGGACAGTCCGTAGCCGTCGACGGAGCGGACCAGGTCCCCCGCAGCGACCAGTCGGGTCAGCGCCACCCGCATGGCGGTTTCCTTGATACCGAAATCCGCGGTGAATCTGAGCAATTCAGCCGGGGTCGCCGAAGCGGGGTGGGCCCCCAACAGCACCGACAGCACCACGGAGCGCGCCGTCATCCGTGCTGGCGTGGTGGGCATCGTGTGCCACCCTAGACCCCGGAGGCCTTTCGGCCGTAGTCCCCGAACGGCTCGTCGCGGTGCCGGACCGCGTCGCGGAACCCGTGCGCCACCGCGTCGGCCACGAATGCGTGCCCCTCCGGGGTGTGCCGCGCCACCCCGTCGAACACGGTGCTGACCATCCGGCTGGTGGCCACACCCTGCTGCAGCAGTGCGGTGTTGAGCGCGAGCTTGGCCATGATCAGCTGGTTGACCGGCATCGCGGCGATACGGGACACCAGGCGTTCGGTGCGCTCGTCGAGATCGGCTGGGTCGGGGGCCTCGATCGCCAGACCCCACTCGGCGGCCTGCGCTCCGGTGATGCAGTCTCCGGTCAGCAGCAGTCGCTTGGCGCGCTGGTCGCCGAGCCGGTGCGCCCACAGCCCGGCCGCCGGCACCCCCCACACCCGCATCGGGGGGTAACCGATCTTGGCGTCGGATGCCGCGATCACTTGGTCGGCATGCAGTGCGATATCGGTGCCGCCGGCTACGCAGTAGCCGTGGATCTTGACCACCGTGGGTTTGTCGGCGTGCATCAGCGAGGCGAACCCGCGGACGAAACGGCTCATCATCTGATAGTCGATCATCGGGTCCCACGGCTGATCCGGGCGATGGTTGGTCGCCTGCGTCTTGCCGTCGAGCACACTGCCCCGGTAGTTTTCGCCGCCAGCCGACGACGAACCTTCGGCGTAGGCACCGAGGTCGAAACCGGCGCAGAATCCCTCGCCACGGCCTGACACGAGGATCACGTGCACGTTCGGATCCAGATCGGCCCGCTCCACCAGCGCCGACAGTTCCAGCGGGGTGTCAGCGGTGATCGCGTTGCCGTGCTCCGGGCGGTTGAAGGTGATCCGGGCGATGCGGTCGGTGACCTCGTAGGTCATCGTCCGCAGGTTGTCGAATTCAACCGGGGCGATGTGGTGCCGCATGGACAGCCGGCCTCAGCCTTTGACCAAGGCACGCTCGATGATCGGCCCCAGGTCCAGGCTCGCCGGCAGGGTACCGAACGCCCCGCCCCACTGTCCGTCGAGTCGGGTCGCCAAGAACGCCTCGGCCACAGCCGGGTGTCCGTGGCGCACCAGCAGCGAACCCTGCAGCGCCAGGCAGATGTCCTCGGCGATCTTGCGGGCCTGGTGCTGAGCGGCAACGACGTCGGTGCCGAGGTCGGCCAATTGGGCCTTCAGCGCCTCGATGTGGGCGTCAAGCCGGCGGTCCTGCCCGGTGGTGCCGGCCAGCTCGTCGAAGAGCACGGCCGCCGACTGGGGTTGGGTGGCCAGGGCGCGCAGCGTGTCCAGTGCGCTGACGTTGCCCGACCCCTCCCAGATGCCCATCAGCGGCGCCTCCCGATACAGCCGCGGCATCAGGGTGTCCTCGATGTAGCCGTTGCCGCCCAGGCACTCCATCGCCTCGGCCGCATGCGGGGTGGCGCGCTTGCACACCCAGTACTTGGTGGCCGCCAGCCCGATCCTGCGCAGCAGCCCCTCTCGTTCGTCGCCGCGGACCGCCTTGTCCGTAGCACCGGCCATCCGCATCGCCACCATGGTCGCGGCCTCGGCCTCGACGGCCAGATCGGCCAGCACGTTGCGCATCAGCGGTTGGTCGATCAGGTAGGCGCCGAACGCCTTACGGTGCTGAGCGTGGTAGGTGGCGCGGGCCAGTCCCATCCGCATGCTGGTGGCGCTGCCCAGCGCACAGTCCAGCCGGGTGAGGTTGACCATCTCGATGATGACCGAGACCCCGCGGCCCTCCTCACCCACCAGCCAGGCGGTGGCGCCGTCGTACTCGACCTCACTGGAGGCGTTGGCGTGGTTGCCGAGCTTGTCCTTGAGCCGCTGCAGCCGCATCCGGTTGCGGGTGCCGTCCGGCAGGATCCGGGGCAGGAAGAAGCAGCTCAGGCCTCCGGGCGCCTGCGCGAGCACCAGGAACACGTCGCACATCGGCGCGGAGGTGAACCACTTGTGCCCGGTCAGGGTGTAGCTGCCGTCGGCGTTCGGCACCGCCTGGGTGGTTCCGGCGCGCACGTCGGAGCCGCCCTGCTTTTCGGTCATTGACATGCCCGCGGTGATACCGGCTTTGGTGGCCGGCACCTTCAGTTCGGGGTCGTAGACCCCGCTGGTCAGCAGGGGCTCGTAGGTCTTGGCGAGTTCGGCGTTGTTGCGCAGCGCGGGCACGATCGCGTACGTCATCGAGATCGGACACATGTGGCCGGGCTCGGAGGTCCAGACCCCGGTTTGGGCGGCGCGGACGACGTGCGCGCCGGGTCGGGGGTCGGCCCACGGCGCAGCGTGCAGGCCGTGCGCGATCGCGGTGCGCATCAACTCGTGGTAGGCCGGGTCGTATTCCACTTCGTCGATCCGGTTGCCGACGACGTCGTGGGTGTGCAGCACCGGCCGGTGGCGGTCAGCCAGCTCGCCCCAGCGTTGCACCTGTTTGGACCCGGACAGCGCCCCCAGGTCGGTGACCTCGTCGACGCCCCATTGGCCGCCCTCGCGGATCAGGGCCTCGATGAGGACCGGGGACGACGCGGGGTTGTAGCCCTCCAGCGGAAGGACCTGGTTGGTGACGATATGCGTGTCGGCCATAGCCGAATATTACAGTTTTTGCACGCATGCACAATGGGCTGTAATCAAATTGGTGCTCGGCAAACAAAACGGCGGTCACAGCCCGGGGTCGGGAGGTTCCGGGCTGTGACCGCCGTCGTTTTGGGGCGCCGGACTAGGCGCTGCGCACTCCCCCCGCACCGTGCTGGTGCCGCTCAGGCATTTGGACCCCCTCCAGTCCTGAGACGTGTGCGCAGCTGCCGCGGTCACGGCGCCTGAGCAAAGTTGTAGCACAGAACCGACCAGATGTCGCCCTCTAGCGGATTAATCGGTCAAAACGGATGTTTTTTGTCAGCGGGGGTGCGCGGTGAAGAACTGCCACAAGGTGGCCGTCGCCGAGTCCGGCCACTGGTGGCCGCCGCCGGCGATCGTGGTCAGCTGCACGCTACGGCCCGACGGGCAGTCGGCAATCGCGGAGGTAACCGCACCATCGGTGGTGCTCACGGGCGGTGCACAGTCATCGACGGTGCGCCAGAACGCGTCCACCTCCGGGACCGACGGACCGTCGATCTGCGCTACCCCGGCGCCGGGGCCGCCGTCGTAGCGGATATTGGGGTCCGCGGCGCCATGGATGTGCAACACCGAGGTGGGGTGCGGGGACGGGCAGGGCCCGAGCTGGGTGGCCGCAACCGGTCCGATCGCGGCGAACAGCCCGGTGGCGCAGGCCAGCGTGTAGGCCATGATGCCGCCGTTGCTCATGCCGGTGGCGTAGACCCGCGCCGGGTCGATGGCCACGGCACGGCCGACGTCGCCCACCACCGCTGCGATGAAGCCGACGTCATCGACGCCCTCGGCGGCAGCACGCCCGCAGCAGTTGCCGCCGGTGTTCCACGCCCGCGACACACCGTCGGGATAGGCGACCACAAATTTCGCCGTATCGGCCAATTCGTCCCAGCCGTAACGCCGTTCAGCGTTGGCCGCGCTACCGAAGCCACCGTGCAGCATGACCACCAGCGGAGCCGCCGCCGGCAGACCGGCCGGCCGATACACCCGGTAGGAGCGCTGCAGCCCGCCGACCGTCAGGGTGTGCACGCTGGTGCCGTCGGGCGCCGGCTGCGCCACCCCAGGCGCGACACAGCCGCTGATGATCAGCGCGGCGCCGAGCAGCACCACCCAGCGCCGCATGTCAGCTCAGCCGATCCCGCAGGAACGCTATGTCGGCCTTGCGGCCCTCCTCCGCGGTCTCGCAGATCACCGGGGCGCCGGCGGCCTTGACCACTGCGACCAACAGGTCGGGGTCGATCTGGCCGGCACCGACGTTGGCGTGCCGGTCCCGCCCGGAGCCGGCCGCGTCCTTGGAGTCGTTGCAGTGCACCAGATCGATGCGTCCGGTGATGGCCTTGATGCGCTCCACGGCATCGGGCAGGGATTCCCCGGCCGCCCAGGTGTGGCAGGTGTCCAGGCAGAATCCGACGCCGGTGTCGCCGATGTGGTCCCACAGCTTGGCGATGGTGTCGAAGCGCCGGGTCATCGCGTGGTCACCTCCGGCGGTGTTCTCCAGGTACACCGGGACGGTCGTCTCCAGGCGGTCCAGCGCCTTGCGCCAGCGAGCGAACCCGGCTTGCGGGTCGTCGTCATCGGCGGTCACGTGGCCACCGTGCACGATCACCGCGGCCGCGCCGATATCGGCGGCAGCGTCGCAGGTCTGCTGCAGGATGGTGCGCGACGGGATGCGCACCCGGTTGTTCGGCGAGGCGACGTTGATCAGGTACGGCGCGTGCACATAGATCGGCAGCGCCGCCGCGCGCAGTTGCGCCGCGTCCTCGCGGGGTTTGGGCGGCTTCCAGCTCTGCGGGTTGCCCAGGAAGATCTGCACCACCTCGGCGCCCTCGGCTTCGGCGGCAGCCAACGGATTCTGTGGGCGCACATGGGATCCGATCAACACGGCGGCCAGCTTAGTCCGGCGACGACGCGGATTCGATCGGCCAGGTGTGCACCGGCTGGTTGGTGTGCATGTGCGTGCAGTAGCGGCGCAGCATCTCGGCCAGCGCGGCCGGCCGGCTCAAGCCCTGGGCCTGCAACGCGCGGACCGTCGACACCTGCCAGGTGGCGCCGTTGCACCCCGTTGCCACCCGATCGGCGATGATGCCGAGGAACCGGTCGCTCACCTCGGCGGCCACCCCCCACTCGTCCAGGCCCTGACGGGCCAGTGGCAGCAGCTCGCGCCGCGTCAGTTCCGCCACGCTCACCTCACCCAGCTCCGGCCAGAACAGCCGGGCGTCCATGCCGTGGCGCGCGGCCCGGCGAAAGTTGTCGTGCGCCACCGCAAAACTCATCTGCGTCCACAGCGGACGCTGCTCGCGGGCCAGTCTGCGCAGCAGGCCGTAGTAGAAGACCGCATTGGCCACCATGTCGGCGACCGTGGGGCCCGAGGGCAGGACCCGGTTCTCCACCCGTAGGTGCGGTCTTCCGTCGACGACGTCGTAAACCGGGCGGTTCCAGCGGTACACGGTGCCGTTGTGCAGGCGCAGCTCCGCCAGTTGCGGGGTACGCCCCTGCGCGAGTTCGTCGGCTGGGTCCTCCTCGGAGACCTCGGGCAGCAGCGACGGGAAGTACCGCACGTTCTCCTCGAAGAGGTCGAAGATCGACGTGATCCACCGCTCGCCGAACCACACCCTGGGCCGCACCCCCTGGTTCTTCAGTTCATCGGGGCGGGTGTCGGTGGACTGGGCGAACAGCTCGACCCGGGTCTCCGCCCACAGTCGGTGGCCGAAGAAGTAGGGCGAGTTGGCGCCGATCGCCAGTTGCGGGCCGGCCAGCACCTGGGCGGCGTTCCAGTGGTTGGCGAAGTGGGCCGGCGAGACCTGCAGGTGCAACTGCATGCTGGTGCACGCTGATTCCGGCGCGATGTCCTCGACCTGCAGGCTCAGCGGTTCCGGGCCATCGATGTCGATGCCGATGTCCTCACCGCGCGCGGCGAAAATCGAGTCGTTGAGTGCCGCATACCGTGCCGAGTCACTCATCCAGTCACCGGCCAGATGCTCGGGCATCAGGGTCGGCAAGATGCCGATCATGACGATGCCCGCGTCGTGTGCGCGGGCTTTGGCCTGGGCGTCATTGAGGCTGGCGCGCACCTCGGCTTCCAGATCCAGCGCCGAGAGCGCCGTGAGCTGACGGGGCGGCACGTTGAATTCGATGTTGTAGGAACCCAATTCGCGTTGAAACGCCGGATCGTCGATCGAGGACAACACGCCGGCGTTCGACATGGCCGGCCGATAGTCCTCGCCGATCAGGTTGCCCTCGATCTCCATGCCGGTCAGCGGCGGCTCACATTCGAAGCTGGACTGCGCCAGCATCGTCTCGAAAACATCCAGGCACTGCTGAATCTTGTGCCGGTAATGCCGGCGCTGGGTATGACTGTAAGCAGTGCGGTTCACCTGGTCCCCCATACCCACGATGCAACCTGCGCACGCCCGTCCTCGCAACATCACACCGCCCCCGCTGCGCTGAATGGTGGCAAGAAATAGGGAAACGCCCGATTCAGCGGCCCCTGTCAGCGGCATACGCTCCGGCGATGATCATCCGAGCAAGAACCCTTAAACGCTGGGTTATCGGCGCCAGTCCAGCCTGCCTGGCCGCGCTGGGGGTCATCGTGGCCCCGGGAGCCGATGCCAGCCCACTGCCCAATGGTCTTGACGTTTCCTGCACCGCGGACAGCGGCGTCCACACGACGTGCATCATCGGCGGGTGCCCGCGCGTGAATGGCGACTACGTCGTCGACGCCGTCCACGTGCTGTACAACGGACGCCAGGAGGAGTACGGCTTCAAATGCATCAACGGGCAAACCGCCAGATGGGGCGTACAGACAGTCGCTGAGTTCACGATCGGGGTTCAGGGCTGCCGCAAGAAGGACCTGGAGGGCGACTGGTGCGGCCCCTGGGCGGACTACACGTACAAACCCCCGGCAGCGCCCGCGCCTGCGGCCGGAGCCGCACCGGCCCCGGGTCCCGCAGAGAAACCGGTGCGTTGCACCGGTGACGGCCGGATCCTGCCCCCGGGCTCCGATTGCTCCAAGACGCCCCCACCGGCAAAGCCGGAGGAGAAGCCGCCGACCAATCAGGTGCGCATGCAGATCACCAAGCAACTCGGCAATGTGAAGGTCAACGTCACCAACAACGCACCCATCGCCGGTAATTGCCTCTACAAGGCCAATGAGGTCAACGGTGCTGGGATTCCGGTCAGCAGGGCGTTCGACATCGCTGCCAACGGCTCGACAACGCTGAACTTCATCGCCCCGCTCCCGGGACAGACCTACCACGTCGTGCTCTCCTGCCACGGCGACTTCAAAGGCAAGAGCGTCGAATTCGGCCACCAGGAGCAAGACGTGTCCTGACCGCCCGACATCAGCTCGGCAGGAACGAGAAAGGCCCCGGGGGCGCACCCCGAGGCCTTTCTCGTTGCTGACTACCGGTAGTCGCTGTACCCGTAGTCGTCCAGCGGAACCGCGGCACCGGTGGCGGCGCCGAAGTCCGGGCTGTAGTACTGATCCTCGTAGGACGGGATCGTGTACGCAGCGGCCCGGGCCTCTTCGGTGGGCTGCACCGTGATGTTGCGGTACCGGTTGATGCCGGTGCCGGCCGGGATCAGCTTGCCGATGATCACGTTCTCCTTCAGGCCCTGCAGCTTGTCGCTGCGGCAGTTGATCGCCGCATCGGTCAGCACGCGGGTGGTCTCCTGGAAGGAAGCCGCCGACAGCCACGAGTCGGTGGCCAGCGACGCCTTGGTGATACCCATCAGCACCGGACGGCCAGCCGCGGGCTCGCCGCCCTCGGCCACCACGCGACGGTTCTCGGTCTCGAACTCGGCCCGCTCGGTCAACGAACCGGGCAGGAACTCCGTGGCGCCCGAGTCGATGATGGTGACGCGGCGCAGCATCTGCCGGACGATCACCTCGATGTGCTTGTCGTGGATCGACACACCCTGGGCCCGGTAGACCTGCTGGACCTCGTTGACCAGGTGGATCTGCACCTCACGGGGGCCCTGCACCCGCAGCACCTCGTGCGGGTCGGCCGAGCCCTCCATGAGCTGCTGGCCGACCTCGACGTGGTCGCCGTCGGACAGCAACCGCTCCGAGCCGTCCTCGTGCTTGAACACGCGCAGCCGCTGACGCTTGGGCAGCTTGTCGTAGACCACTTCCTCGCCACCGTCGTCCGGCACGATCGTGATCTTGTAGAACTTCTCGCCCTCTTCAAGCTGCACCCGTCCGGCGACATCGGCGATGGGCGCCTTGCCACGCGGAATCCGGGCCTCGAACAGCTCCTGCACACGCGGCAGACCACCGGTGATGTCCTCACCGACACCACCCTGGTGGAAGGTGCGCATGGTCAGCTGAGTACCGGGCTCACCGATGGACTGGGCGGCGACGATGCCGACCGCCTCACCGATGTCGACCAGCTTGCCGGTGGCCATCGACCGGCCGTAGCAGGTGGCACACACCCCGGTTCCGGTGGTGCAGGTCAGCACCGAGCGGACCTTCACCTGCGAGATACCGGCCGCCAGCAGCGCCTCGATCGACGGGTCGCCCAGGTCGTGGCCCCGCTCGACAACGACCTTGCCGTTGCTGTCGGCAGCGTCCATGGCCAAGGTGCGGGCGTACGCCGAGGTCTCGATGAACGGGTTGCGGATCAGCGACCCGTCCGCCTGAGGCTCGGCCAAGTCGACGATGATCCCGCGCTCGGTGCCGCAGTCGTGCTCGCGCACGATCACGTCCTGGGACACGTCCACCAGACGACGAGTCAGGTAACCCGAGTCAGCGGTACGCAACGCGGTGTCCGCCAAGCCCTTTCGGGCGCCGTGGGTGTTGATGAAGTACTCCAGCACCGTCAGTCCCTCACGGAAGGAGGACTTGATCGGCCGCGGGATGAACTCACCCTTGGGGTTGGTCACCAGACCCTTCATGCCGGCCAACGTCCGGGTCTGGGTGAAGTTACCCGTCGCACCGGAGTCGACGATCGTGATGATCGGGTTGTCGGCCGGGTAGTGGTCACGCAGCGCCTGACCCACTTCCTCGGTGGCTTCCTTCCAGATCTCCACCAGCGCCTCGTTGCGCTCGTCGTGGTTGAGAGCACCACGCTGGAACTGCTTTTCGACCTTGTCGGCACGCGCTTCGTAGGAGTCGAGGATCTCCTTCTTACGCGGCGGCACCAGCACGTCGGCCATCGAGACCGTGACCCCCGAACGCGTGGCCCAGTAGAAGCCGGCGTCCTTGAGCTTGTCGACGGTCTGGGCGACCACGATCATCGGGTAGCGCTCGGCCAGGTCGTTGATGATGACGGCCTGAACCTTCTTGTGCATCTGCTTGTTCACGAACGGGTACCCGGTCGGCAGCAGCTCGTTGAACAGCACCCGGCCCAGCGTGGTCTCGGCGATCCAGGCACCGCCCGGACGCCAGCCGTTCTCGCCGAACAGCTCGGTCTCCACCTCGGCCGGCGGCCGCAGCTGGTCCAGACGCACCTTGATCTTGGCCCGCACGCTCAACGCACCACGGTCGACGGCCATGATCGCCTCGGCCGGCGAGGAGTACACGCCGGCCTCCGGACGGTCCTTGGCAGCCGGGGTGTATTCGCCTGTCTCACCCTCGATCTCGGTGGTCAGGTAGTACAGCCCGGTAACCATGTCCAGTCGCGGCATGGCCAGCGGACGACCCGAGGCCGGCGACAGGATGTTGTTGCTCGACAGCATCAGGATGCGGGCCTCGGCCTGCGCCTCGGCACTCAGCGGCAGGTGCACGGCCATCTGGTCACCGTCGAAGTCGGCGTTGAAGGCCTCACACACCAGCGGGTGCAGCTGAATGGCCTTGCCCTCCACCAGCTGCGGCTCGAAGGCCTGGATGCCCAGGCGGTGCAGCGTGGGTGCACGGTTGAGCAGCACCGGGTGCTCGGCGATGACCTCTTCCAGGACGTCCCACACCTGGGGGCGCTGCCGCTCCACCATCCGCTTGGCGCTCTTGATGTTCTGCGCGTGGTTCAGGTCGACCAGTCGCTTCATCACGAACGGCTTGAACAGCTCGAGTGCCATCAGCTTGGGCAGACCGCACTGGTGCAGCTTGAGCTGCGGCCCGACCACGATCACCGAACGGCCCGAGTAGTCGACACGCTTGCCGAGCAGGTTCTGACGGAACCGGCCCTGCTTGCCCTTGAGCAGGTCGCTCAACGACTTCAGCGGACGGTTGCCCGGTCCGGTGACCGGGCGGCCGCGACGGCCGTTGTCGAACAGCGCGTCGACGGACTCCTGCAGCATCCGCTTCTCGTTGTTGACGATGATCTCGGGGGCGCCGAGGTCGATCAGTCGCTTGAGGCGGTTGTTGCGGTTGATGACCCGGCGGTACAGGTCGTTGAGGTCGCTGGTGGCGAACCGGCCACCGTCGAGCTGCACCATCGGACGCAGCTCCGGCGGAATCACCGGCACCGCGTCGAGCACCATGCCCATCGGGGAGTTACCCGACTGCTGGAATGCGGCGACCACCTTAAGGCGCTTGAGAGCACGAAGCTTCTTCTGCCCCTTGCCGTTCTTGATGATGTCGCGCAGCAGCTCGGCCTCGGCGTCGATGTCGAAGGTCTCGATCAGCTTCTGGATCGACTCGGCACCCATCGCACCGGTGAAGTACTCGCCGTAGCGGTCCACCAGCTCGCGGTAGACGGTCTCGTCGACGATCAGCTGCTTGGGAGCCAGCTTGACGAAGGTGTCCCAGATGTTGTCGAGGCGGTCCAGCTCACGCTGGGCACGGTCGCGCAGCTGACGCATCTCGCGCTCGCCGCCGTCGCGAACCTTGCGGCGCACATCGGCTTTCGCACCCTCGGCCTCCAGCTCGGCCAGGTCGGCCTCCAGCTTCTGGGCGCGGGCCTCCAGGTCGGCGTCGCGCTGGTCTTCGACGGCCTTCTTCTCGACGACCATCTCGGCTTCCAAAGTGGACAGCTCGTTGTGGCGCATCTCGGTGTCGACGCTGGTGATGACGTAGGCCGCGAAGTAGATGATCTTTTCGAGGTCCTTGGGCGCCAGGTCCAGCAGGTAGCCCAAGCGGGACGGCACGCCCTTGAAGTACCAGATGTGGGTGACCGGGGCGGCCAGTTCGATGTGGCCCATCCGCTCACGACGCACCTTGGCGCGAGTCACCTCAACGCCACAGCGCTCACAGATGATGCCCTTGAAGCGCACCCGCTTGTACTTGCCGCAGTAGCACTCCCAGTCGCGAGTCGGTCCGAAGATCTTCTCGCAGAACAGGCCGTCCTTCTCGGGCTTGAGGGTGCGGTAGTTGATCGTTTCCGGCTTCTTGACCTCACCGTAGGACCATTGCCGGATGTCCTCCGCGGTCGCCAGGCCGATGCGGAGCTCATCGAAGAAGTTGACGTCGAGCACGTAACTCCCTTTCCCCTTGCGGGTTTAGTAGCGAGTAATTAAGCCAGGTCCTCAACCGAGGCGGATTCGTTGCGGGACAGGTTGATTCCCAGGTTGGCGGCTGCCCGCTCCAGGTCCTCGTCCTCGCCTTCGCGCAGCTCGATCGCCGCACCGTCCTTCGCCAGCACCTCAACGTTGAGGCACAGCGACTGCAGCTCTTTGAGCAGCACCTTGAAGGACTCCGGGATGCCCGGCTCGGGGATGTTCTCGCCCTTGACGATCGCCTCGTAGACCTTGACGCGCCCGACGGTGTCGTCGGACTTGATCGTCAGCAGCTCCTGCAGCGTGTACGCCGCACCGTAGGCCTGCATGGCCCAGCACTCCATCTCACCGAACCGCTGGCCACCGAACTGCGCCTTACCGCCCAGCGGCTGCTGGGTGATCATCGAGTACGGACCCGTGGAACGCGCGTGGATCTTGTCGTCCACCAGGTGGTGCAGCTTCATGATGTACATGTAGCCGACGGTCACCGGGTACGGGAACGGCTCACCGGAGCGGCCGTCGAACAGCATCGCCTTGCCGTCACCGTTGACCATGACCTCGCCGTCGCGGTTGGCCAGGGTCGAGGACAGCAGGCCCTGCAGCTCGGCTTCCTGCGCACCGTCGAACACCGGGGTCGCGGTGCGGGTGTCCGGGCCGGCGGAGTACAGCTCCTCGGGGAGCTTGTCCGCCCAGTCCGGCACGCCGGCCGCCACATCGATGTTCCAGCCGGTCTTGGCAATCCAGCCCAGGTGGGTCTCCAGGATCTGACCGATGTTCATCCGTCGCGGCACACCGTGGGTGTTCAAGATGATGTCGACCGGGGTGCCGTCCGGCAGGAACGGCATGTCCTCGGCCGGCAGGATCTTGCCGATGACGCCCTTGTTGCCGTGGCGACCGGCCAGCTTGTCACCGTCGGAGATCTTGCGCTTCTGCGCGACGTAAACACGCACCAGCTCGTTGACCCCGGCGGGCAGCTCGTCGTCGTCCTCGCGGGAGAACACCCGGATTCCGATGACCTTGCCGGACTCGCCGTGCGGCACCTTCAGCGAGGTGTCGCGGACCTCGCGGGCCTTCTCGCCGAAGATCGCACGCAGCAGCCGCTCCTCGGGCGTCAGCTCGGTCTCACCCTTGGGGGTGACCTTGCCGACCAGGATGTCGCCGTCGCGGACCTCGGCGCCGATGCGGACGATGCCGCGCTCGTCGAGGTCAGCCAGCACCTCGTCGGAGACGTTCGGGATGTCCCGGGTGATCTCCTCGGCGCCCAGCTTGGTGTCGCGGGCGTCGATCTCGTGCTCCTCGATGTGGATCGAGGTCAGCGTGTCCTCCTCGACCAGCCTGTTGGACAGGATGATCGCGTCCTCGTAGTTGTGCCCCTCCCACGGCATGATCGCCACGAGCAGGT
Source organism: Mycolicibacter heraklionensis (assembly GCF_019645815.1). Lineage (NCBI taxonomy): Bacteria > Bacillati > Actinomycetota > Actinomycetes > Mycobacteriales > Mycobacteriaceae > Mycobacterium > Mycobacterium heraklionense. The sequence continues at coordinate 798,523 of NZ_CP080997.1, read as the reverse complement.
TCTTGCCCAGGGCCATCTCGCCGTTGTCGGTGCAGGGACCGTCCGCAATCACCTGGCCGGCCTCGACACGCTGGCCGGCGTCGACGATCGGACGCTGGTTGGCGCAGGTGCCGTGGTTGGACCGGTTGAACTTGCGCATCCGGTAGGTCTGCCGGGTGCCGTCATCGGCCATCACCGTGACGTAGTCGGCGGACACCTCCTCGATGACACCGGTCTTGTCGGCGACGATCACGTCGCCGGCGTCGATCGCGGCCCGCAGCTCCATGCCGGTGCCCACCAGCGGGGCCTCGCTGCGCACCAGCGGAACCGCCTGGCGCTGCATGTTGGCACCCATCAGGGCACGGTTGGCGTCGTCGTGCTCGAGGAACGGGATCATGGCCGTGGCCACCGACACCATCTGGCGCGGCGAGACGTCCATGTAGTCGACCTCGGCCGACGACACGTACTCGACCTCGCCGCCCTTACGGCGGACCAGAACACGGTCCTCGGCGAAGCGGCCGTCGTCCTCCAGCGGCGAGTTGGCCTGCGCCACAACGTGGCGGTCCTCCTCGTCGGCGGTCAGGTAGTGGATCTCGTCGGTGACGACGCCGTCCACAACCTTGCGGTACGGGGTCTCGATAAAGCCGAACGGGTTGACCCGCGCGTACACCGACAGCGATCCGATCAGACCGATGTTCGGGCCTTCCGGGGTCTCGATCGGACACATCCGGCCGTAGTGGGACGGGTGCACGTCACGAACTTCCAGGCCCGCCCGCTCACGCGACAGACCACCCGGCCCCAGCGCCGACAGGCGGCGCTTGTGGGTCAGACCCGACAGCGGGTTGTTCTGGTCCATGAACTGGGAGAGCTGGCTGGTGCCGAAGAACTCCTTGATCGCGGCGACCACCGGGCGGATGTTGATCAGGGTCTGCGGCGTGATGGCCTCGACGTCCTGGGTGGTCATCCGCTCGCGGACCACGCGCTCCATCCGGGACAGCCCGACCCGGATCTGGTTCTGGATCAGCTCACCCACGGTGCGCAGCCGCCGGTTGCCGAAGTGGTCGATGTCGTCGACCTCGACGGGAACCTCCACGCCACCCGGCACCGTCATGGTGGCGGACACGCCTTCCTGAGCGGCCTGGTGCAGGCGCACCAGGTACTCGATGGTGGCCACGATGTCCTCTTCGGTCAGCGTGGTCGGCTGCGACTCGCCCGGGTTGGCGGTCAGGCCCAGCTTCTTGTTGATCTTGTAGCGACCCACCCGCGCCAGGTCGTAGCGCTTCTCCTTGAAGAACAGGTTCTCCAGCAGAGTCTGCGCGGACTCCTTGGTGGGGGGCTCGCCCGGACGCAGCTTGCGGTAGATGTCCAGCAGCGCCTCGTCGGAGTTGGCGGCGTTGTCCTTCTCCAGCGTCGACATCATGATCTCGGAGAAGCCGAAGCGCTCGCGGATCTGCTCAGAAGTCCAGCCCAGCGCCTTGAGCAGCACGGTGACCGGCTGGCGGCGCTTGCGGTCGATACGAACGCCGACCAGGTCGCGCTTGTCGACGTCGAACTCCAGCCAGGCGCCGCGGCCCGGGATCACCTTCACCGAGTGCAGCGTCTTCTCGGTGGACTTGTCGATGTTGGCGTCGAAGTACACGCCCGGCGAACGCACCAGCTGGGAGACGACGACACGCTCGGTGCCGTTGATGATGAAGGTGCCCTTCTCGGTCATCATCGGGAAGTCACCCATGAACACCGTCTGGCTCTTGATCTCGCCGGTGTTGTTGTTGATGAACTCCGCGGTGACGAACAGCGGGGCCGCATACGTCATGTCCTTGTCGCGGCATTCCTCGACGGGGGCCTTGACCTCGTCGAACCGCGGGTCGGAGAACGACAGAGACATCGAGCCGGAGAAGTCCTCAATCGGGGACAGCTCTTCGAGAACCTCTTCGAGGCCACCCTTGGGCGCGGCACCGGTCTGCTGGGCCATCTTCTCGCGCCACTCCGACGCCCCGATCAGCCACTGGAACGAGTCGGTCTGCACGTCGAGCAGACCCGGAACCTCGAGGGGTTCGCGCAGCTTGGCGAAGGAGACCCGGTTCGGGGCCCCGGGCACGGAACTATTGGGAGAATTCTGGGTGGTAGTACCTGAAGCGTTCTTCTTGCTCTGGCGGGAGACTGCCAAGATGCGTCCTTCCAGCACCTAATGCGGCCAGCGGATCCCGGTTCTCACCGGACCCCGTTCGCTGCGAATATCGACCGTTGGTTCGGCTGGCGAACGTTCTGTCCGGTCTCACGCACAGCCAAACCACGAGCTAACAGGCCTGAAACGAGTCAATACACCTGACTCAGGCTGGTACTGCGGTGTTCGGGTGCGGGTAAGGGATGGGCAGGAGGAAGCCAGCGCAACGTCCAACAATAGCGCAGGCTGACGCAATCCTCAACTGCGATGCTCCGGGACCCTATCGGTGCTGGCTGACCTCCGCCGGGCTCCCCGCACGTGTGCTGGTGACAAGATTGGACCGTTTAGGTCCGTCCGTCAAGAGCTGACACGGCGTGAGCCTGCAGAGTCTCAGCCCGGCGGGGTCGGGATCGACGCCGTGGGAGCCTCTTCGTCTGCCGGGAACTCGTGTACGGCGTACTTGTGGGTGCCCTCGAGCTCGTCCCGGATGGCCGCCTGAGCGTTGGGCGGAAGGGTGTGCAGGATCTCGCGCACCCGGGCCTGGCGCCGCGCCACACCCTTGCGGTCCGGCAGGCCGGGGGTCGCGCTCAGCTGCGGCGGCACGCCCTCGATTTCCTCGACGCCGCCGTCACTCTGCCCGGCCGCGATCATCGCTTCCTCGGCTGCGGCGGTCGCCTGGTCTTTCTCCTCGGACATGCCGATCGGACCGATCCGGCGGCCGTTGAGGAACTGGCGCACCACCGGCTCGTCGGAGGTCAACAGCACCTCGCGGGGGCCGAACATCACCAGCTCCTTGCGGAACAGCATCCCGATGTTGTCCGGCACGGTGCGCGCGATGTTGATGTTGTGCGTAACGATCAGGATGGTGGCGTCGATCTGGGCGTTGATGTCGATCAGCAGCTGGCTCAGGTACGCCGTGCGGACCGGGTCCAGGCCGGAGTCTGGCTCGTCGCAGAGGATGATCTGCGGGTCGAGCACCAGGGCGCGGGCCAGGCCGGCACGCTTGCGCATACCACCGGAGATCTCACCCGGGAACTTGTAGCCGTCGTTGGGCATACCGACCATCTCGAGCTTCTCCATGACGATGTCACGGATTTCCTTCTCGGATTTCTTGGTGTGCTCCCGCAGCGGGAAGGCGGTGTTGTCGTAGATGTTCATCGACCCGAACAGCGCGCCGTCCTGGAACAGCACGCCGAACAGCGTGCGGATCTCGTAGAGCTCCTTGGCGGAACACTGCAGGATGTCGGTGCCGTCGATGACGATCGAACCGCGCTCGGGGCGCAACAGGCCGATCAGCGACTTCAAGAACACGGACTTGCCGGTGCCGGAGGGCCCGAGCAGGACGCTGACCTCTCCCTCGGGAATCGTCATGGAGACGTCTTCCCAAATCCGGGCCGATCCGAAGGACTTGGTAAGCCCTTGTACCTCGATGGCGACACCCATTAGTGAGGTCCTTCCGCAACGTCTGTTCGTGCCACGACTGGCTTGTGGCTTGGGCCACTGTAGCGCACAGGTGCGACCCTTATCGGCGGTCCGCCTCAGTCGACAGGTGTCCAATTGCCATGGAAGCCCGTCGGGGCCCGTTGGGGCAGGTGCACGGTGACCACCGACGCACCGGTCGCGGCGTCGATTATCACCCATTGTCCCCCGTTTTCGCCGTGATGGCGGCCCATTCCGATCAGACTGCGGCCGTCCTCGTCGGGAGCCCCACGAGTACGGCGGCTGCCCGGCCCTGAAACAGCAGAAGCCCCCGGGACCTCGCGGGTCCCGGGGGCTTCGACCGTAGAACGAACTACTTGACGGTGACGGTGGCGCCAGCCGCCTCGAGCTTGGCCTTGGCGTCCTCGGCAGCCTCCTTGGCGACCTTCTCCAACAGCGGCTTGGGAGCGCTGTCGACCAGGTCCTTGGCTTCCTTGAGGCCCAGGCCGGACACGACCTCGCGGACCACCTTGATGACGCCGATCTTCTTCTCGCCAGCCGACTCCAGGATGACGTCGAACTCGCTCTGCTCCTCGCCGGCCTCAGCGGCGGCGGGGGCAGCACCCGCGGCGGCGGCCACGGCGACCGGAGCCGCAGCGGTGACGTCGAAGGTCTCCTCGAACTGCTTCACGAACTCAGACAGCTCGAGCAGGGTCATCTCTTTGAAGACGTCGAGCAGCTCTTCGGTGGAAATTTTGGCCATGATTTCGGTCCTTTCTGATTCCGGTTAGGGAAGTTGGGTTGGGGTTGTGCCTAGTTATTCGGCGGCTTCGGCCGGAGCCTCGGCGGTCTCGGCCGGAGCTTCGGTCTCGGCCGGAGCCTCGGCCTCCGCGGGAGCCTCGGCCGGGGCCGCGGCAGCAGGTGCTGCCTCGGCGGGCTTCTTCTCCTGCAGTGCGGCTGCCAGGCGGGCCATCTGCGAAGCCGGGGCGGCGAACAGGCCGGCGGCCTTGGACAGGTTGGCCTTCATGGCGCCAGCCATCTTGGCCAGCAGCACCTCGCGCGACTCCAGGTCGGCGATGCGCTCCACCTCGGCGACGGTCAGCGCGCGACCGTCCATGTAGCCGCCCTTGATGACCAGCGCCTTGTGGTCCTTGGCGAACTTCTTGATGGCCTTGGCGGCGTCGACCGGCTCGCCCTGGACGAACGCGATGGCCGTCGGGCCCGCGAAGAGCTCGTCGAGCCCCTCGACTCCGGCCTCGGCCGCAGCCAGCTTGACCAGCGTGTTCTTCGCCACCGTGTAGGTGGCCGAGCCGCTGAGCGAACGCCGCAGCTCCGCCAGGTTCGCAACCGTCAGACCGCGGTACTCGGTGATCACGGTGGCGGTCGAGTCGTTGAACTGCTCGACGATGTCCGCGACGGCGGCGGTCTTGTCAGCCCGCGCCATGCATACCTCCTCGGTGTCGCTTGTACTTGTTCTCGTACTTGTCTCGGTGACCCACCCGGGAAATAACGAACGCCCCGACGCAGGATGCGGTCGGGGCGTCACAGTGCGTGCCGGCGGGGCCGGTGCCTCGTCCTCCTGCGTGGGCCGCCGGGATGTTCCCGGACCTTCAACCGATTGCTCGGTGACCGACGGTCTTCGGTGGATCGCCACACACCATAGCGTGACGAGGGCCGATCAGCCAAAACGGCGTCCGCCGCTCAGGCGTTCAGCACGCCGGTCACCAGCACCGCGAAGGTGACCGCCAGCAGCGCCACCCGCACCCAGTGCAGCCCGTCCCAGCGGGCCGCCAGCTCGCGGGACACCTCCTCGGTGCCGCGCCAGGCCGCGATGCGGTTGTTGATCGGCACCAACACCAGCACCGACATCAGCACGACGACCACCATCAGGCCCGCCCCGGCACCGATGAGCCACCGCTGCGCACCCGCTACGGCGGCGGCCCCCACCAGCAGCGCGAACGAGGTCAGGTACCAGAACGGCATCACCCGCCCGAGCAGCCGGGCGCCATCAGCGCGGGCGGCCCAGAACGCGTCGTCGGACAGTCGCCCGAGGATCGGGCGCACGAACGCGGCCACCGCGAACTCCGCGCCCACCAGGGTCCCGACCACCAATATCGCGAGAATCTCCACACATTGCTTCACGGCAGTCGACTATGAACGCTATGCTGACAAAAAACAAGGTACTGACAAATTAGTCAGTGTGAGGAGGTGTGGTGGCGGCATCGAAAAACGGTGTCACCGACTGCCCGATCGACGCCGCACTGTCGGTCATCAGCGGTCGCTGGAAGGGCACCATCTTGTGGCGCCTGGCCGACGGGCCGATGCGCACCGCCGAGCTGCGGCGCAGCATCCCGGGCATCACCGAACGGATGCTCATCCGTCATCTGCACGAGCTCGTGGCCGACGGCATCATCGACCGCCACGACGCCGGGACGGTGCCGCCGTGCGTGCACTATTCGATCTCCGAGTACGGGAGGACGCTGACCCCGGTGCTGGCTCAGCTGTGCGATTGGGGCCGTCTGCACCTTTCGCGTTGATGTGATGAAGGGGCGGGGCCTCCGCTCCTTCATCACATCAACGCAGGGTGGCCAGCACGGCCGCCCCCACCAATCCGGCGTCGCCGCCGAGTTCGGCGGGCACCACCCGCAGACCGACCAGGAAGTCCAACCCGGCACGCTCGGCCAGCGCGGTCCGCAGCGGGTCGAACAACAAGGCACCGGAGCGGGCCACTCCCCCGCCGATCACCACCAGATCCAGGTCGCACACCGCCCCCACCGAGGTGAGCATCACCGCCAGCGCGTCGGTGCCGCGCCGAAAAGCCCGCAGCGCCACCGGGTCACCGGCTTCGGCGGCCGCGGCGAGCGCCTTCGCATCGGCCAAAGACCCTTCCGGTGTCCACCCGTTGGCGAGCGCCCAGCGCACCATCGCCGGCCCGGAGGCGACGGTCTCCACGCAGCCGCGGCCACCGCAGCGGCACCGCTCCCCATCGGGGTCGACGACCACGTGCCCGACATGCCCCGCGTTGCCCGTCCGGCCGTGCAACGGCGCGCCATCGACCACCAGTCCGCCGCCCACGCCGGTCGAGACCACCATGCCCAGCATGGACCGGGTGCCGCGCCCGGCGCCGTGCCGGTATTCGCCGAGCGCCATGCAGACGCCGTCGCCGCCCAAGCGGACCGGAACCCCGGGCACTGCGGCGGCCACCCGGTCACGTAGGGCGAACCCGCGCCAGCCCGCAATGTTGACCGGGCTGACGGTTCCGGCGTTGACGTCGATGGGTCCGGCCGAGCCGATGCCGACCGCGTCCACCTGTCCACCCGCCCGTTCCAGGGCGCCGTCGATCAGCTCGGCCACCACCGACCACACCACCTCGGTGCCCTGATCGGCCCGGGTCGGCAGAGTGGCGGTGTAGGTCAGGGATCCGTCGGCGTCGGCCAGCCCGACGGCGATCTTGGTGCCGCCGACATCCAGCGCGAGGATGGCCGCCATCAGTCCACCCCCACCGTGACGGGCGCCAGCACCGCCATTCGCACCGCCGTCGAATAGGCCAGCGCGCCCGCCCCGCCGACCCGGACCAGCGCCCACCAGGTGCCCGGCCGCGCCCATACCGGCGGGGCGATGTCGAAGCTCAGCTCCCGCTGGCCACGCGCCGGCACCACCGCACCCACCGCCGGCGGCCCGGCCCAGTCCCAGGTACCCCAGGGGCTGATCAGATGCGCTTCGACCGCCAAGTCGGCGTGTGCGTCGGTGCCGACCGTGACGGTCAGCTGGGCGGAGCGTCCGGCGGTGACCTCAACCGCGGACGGGTCGTCCACATAGAGCAACCGGTCGGAACCGGGATCGCCGACGCGCACCACCGTGACGTCTTCGACCGGCTGGCGCCATGCCGTCGGCACGTCGCCGGACAGGTCGAGTCGGGCCCGCAGCGGATAAAGCCCCGGGGCGGCAGCGGCCGGAACCGTCACCGCCACCGGGATACGTGTGTGTTCCCCGGCCGCTAATCGCACCGGTTGTTCGGTCGGCGTGATCGCCCAGCCGGCCGGGCACTGCCACGTCACCGCACCGGCCAAGGTCGCGTCGACGCAGTCGCTGGCCACGGTCAGATCCAGCGTCAGGCGTGCGCCCGGATCCGCCTCGGCCCGGTGCGGATGCAGAGCCGGAGTCACCGGCAGGCCGCCGAGGGGCGCCGGGCCGCGATTGTGCAGCCAGTAGCGGGCGTAGAGCGGTTGGGCCGCCTCCGCGTCGGGCGCCAAGGGACTGCCGGCGCCCACCCGCTCGATGCCGAGCCGGGCGGTGACGGTGGCGATCTCGTAGCCGTGCAGCCGGTCCGGGTCCGGGTGCTCGCGGGGCTGTTCCAGCAGATCGGCGCGGCCCACCAGGGTCACCGGGGCCAGGTCGCTGTGCAGCGTGACGGCGGCGTCGGTCCCGTGGGTCTCCACCAACCGCAGCGTGACGGTGTTCGGGTCGACGGGTTGTGCGCTGCCGCGCGCCATCGGGTTGCCCGCCGCCTTGAGCGCCCCCAGGCCCACACCGCCGGCTGGGTCGATGCGCAGCAGCGAGCCGTGTGACGGCAGTGGACCGTCACCCCCGGTCACCGCCACGGCCCGCAGCGGGTCGCCGAACTCCGCGCTGCGCTCGGGGATCGCCGCCCGGCGCCAGTCGCCGTCGCCGGCCACCAGCGCGTATTCGAAGGTGTGCGTCCAGTGCTGCAGTTGGAAGGCGCTGCCGTCCGGGGCGGTGCGACGCGGATCGTCGGTCCAGGCGGCCGACGGCCAGCTGCTGCAGGATCGCAGCAGCGCGGTGTGCAAGGTTCCCGCGGAATCCACGGCGAAACTGGGCGCCCCGCGGTTGATCAGCGCGACGGTGCGCGCCTCGAAGGGCTCCATCTCCGCGTCGACGTCCTGGTCCACCGCGATCTCGGCGTCGGACAGGTCGTCGGCCACCCGTGCGATCTCGGCCACCAACTGGTCATCGTCGCGACCGGCGATCACCAGCACCGGCAGGGCGCGCGGACCGGTGAGGTCGGCGCCGGGAACCCAGACCTCGGTGAGGGGTTTGGCCGCCGGCACCCACACCCGCGCCCGGCCGCGCCGGTCGAGCTGGCGCTGCAGCTCGGCGGCGTAGGCCGGATCGGCGGCGTCCAGCACGGCCCGGGTGAAGGCGTTGCGGTCCGGCCCGCCCAGCGCGATACGGGTGTCGGGCAGGTTGGAGTCGACGTCGAGGTTGCCGTAGCGGGGCCCGTCGGCGTCCGAACAGGTGGCGGTGACCCCGGCGCGCACCAGTGCGACCATCAACTCCCGGACCGGCGAGCCATCGGTGACTACTTCGGCCACCGAGACCGCCCGGCTGCCGTCGCCGACGCTGACCCGGGCCGTCGCGGACAGCCCGAACCAGCGGTTGGCGGGGGTGTCGAGGGTCCGGGGGTACTGCGCGGTGTCCACCGAGCGTCCGCTGGGCTCGTGCAGCAGGCCGAAGCCGCGGCCGATCACGGCGTCGGCCACCTCGGCGACCGGCAGGGCGCCGGGCACCGGGCAGGGCCAGCGCAGTCGCAGCAGGTGGTCGGCGCCGGTGAACCCCTCGATGGTGGTGGTGCAGTCCACCCGGTCCACGCCGTGCCACAGCGTCAGCGTCTGGGTGTAGGTCAGCACCGTGCGGATCCGCCCGGAGACCACCAGCCGCTCCCCCAGCGGTCCGCGGTAGGCCTGCACCGTGACGTCACGGGCCACCGCGGAGGTGAACAGGTTGCCGCTGGGCACCAAATGCCATGGGCCCTCACCGGATTGCGGGTGTTTGGGGTACTCGTCGTAGACGGCGAGCTGGTTGCCCAGGCCTCCCTCGATGATCATTTCGCGGCCCTGGTGGAGCCACGAGGTGATCCCGCCGCCGCGGTCCGGGTCCGCGGTCAGCTGGTGGTGCTCGTTGCTGATCCGGGGAGCGTCCAGCGGTTGCCAGTCGTGGACGTCCGCAGTGGGAATCAGCCGGTAGGCCCGCCAGCCCAGCGACGGCACGCCGCGAGCCAACCAGCTGACCGTGGTGCCGCCGTGCTCGACATGTGCGGGCAGCTCGGCGCCGTCGGTGTCGATCACGCGCGCTCCGCCGGCCAGCGGCGTCTCCAGGTGCAGCGTGACGACGTCGGTGCGATCGGTGGCCACCGGGTTCCACACCACGGCACCTTCGTCGGCGCCCACCAAGCCCGACAGCACCGCCAGCGCGGTGTCGCGGGCGTCGGTGCCCAGCTGCCAGGCGTCGCGCCAGCCGGTCAGCAGGTCCAGGTACACCTGGTCGGCCTCCGAGCCGGTGATGGCGTCATGGTGGGCGCCGTAGGACAGTTGCGCCCACGCTTTGGTCAGCGCCGCCTCCGGGTAGTCCACCCCGGTCAGCGCCGCGGCGAACACCGCAAAGCGCTCCGCGCCCAGGATCGCCTGTTCGGCGGCCCGGTTGGCCTGCTTGGTGTCGATATAGGAGACGTGGCAGCCGGTGTAGATCGGGTTCATGTCGCGGGTCTGCGGGGAGGGAGTCGCACCGCGCTGCTCGAGTTCGGCGCGCACCGCGGCGAAGAACTCACTCGGCAGCGCGCAGACGAACTTCGGCCAGGTGTAGCGGGTGTTCCAGTCCCGGTGGATCTCGGTGATCCAGCGGTTCGGCGGGGTGAAGTCGGTGCCCACCGGCAGCAGCACGTTGCGGGTGGCGGCGACCTTCTTCATCTCGGTGAACAACCGGTAGACGTCGTCTTCGGCGGCGCCCAGGGTCGCATTCGCGTCCATCCACCAGCCGGCCGCGTAGTGCGCCGGCATGTAATGGGTCAACAGACCGCGCCCGGACGGCGCGATCCATTCGAACTCGGATGGGAACTGCATCCGGCGCGGATCGCCGCTATCGGCCATCGGGCCCCACTGGTGAAACGGCCCGCGGGCCCAGGCGCTGGAGGACAGCCCGGCGTCGGCGACCAGCCCGGGGAACTGCGGGTCATGCCCGAAAACGTCGAGCTGCCAGGCTGTCGCCGGGTCAGCGCCCATGATGTCGCGCTGAAAGCCCATGCCGGCCACCAGGTTGCGGATCGTGGTCTCCGCGTCGGTGAGGTTGGTCGACGGCTCGTTGTAGGTGCCGCCCATCACCTCCACCCGGCCCTGCGCCATCAGCCGCCGGAGCTCGGCACGGTCCTGCGGGTGGGTGTCCCAGTACGGCTTGAGGTAGTCCACCTCGGCCAAGACGAACTTGTACTCGGGGTGCTCGCGGGCCCAGTCCAGGTGGCCGCGCACCAGATCGAAGCCGTTGGTCTGCCGGCACGCGCCGAGCGGGTGCTCGGTCCAGGCGCTGGTGTAGTTGGCCTGGGTGTTCCACCACACCGGGTCGTAGTGGAAGTGGCCGACCATGAACATCGTCCAGCCGGGTTCGGCGACGGTGAACGTGAAGCCGGTGCCGTTGACCCGCGCGGCCCGCTGCTGGCCCGGCACCGGGTTCTCGACGGTCACCGGCACCTCGACGACGCCGGCGCCGGGCTCGGCGACGGTTTCCCCGGCCAGACCGTCGCCGTCGATACGCAGCAGTGTCGCCACGTCGGCGTCACGGTAGTCGACCCGAACCAGCTGCAGGGGCGCGTCGGCCGGCCCGACGAACTTCTCGGTCGATTCGACGTCGAGGATCCGCATGGCACAAACCTACGGATGCGCGCCCGCCGCGCGGAGCCTTTCGGCGACCGGCCGTGCCTGGCAGGCTCGGGTCATGCCCGTCTCCAGTGAGGTACTGGCCGATCAACTCGACTGGCATTGGCAGCACCTGCTCCGGCCACGGCTGGACGGTCTGAGCGACGACGAGTACCTGTGGGAACCGGTGCCGGACTGCTGGAGCGTGCGCCGGGACGGAATCGACTTCGCGTTTCCGGCGCCGGAGCCGGCGCCGTTCACCACCATCGCCTGGCGGATGACGCACGTCACCGTCGGCGTGTTCGCGATGCGCAACCAGCACCACTTCGGCGGGCCGCCGGCCGACTACCAGAGCTGGCCGTACGCCCTGGACGCCGCCACCGCGCTGCGCCAACTCGACGATGCCTACGTCCGCTGGATCGCCGGGGTGCGCGGCCTGGACGACGCCGCTCTGGCCCGGCCGATCGGACCGGCCGAGGGTCCGTGGGCCGAGCACACCATGGCCCAGCTCATCCTGCACATCAACCGCGAAGCCATTCACCACGGAGCCGAAATCGGCTGCATCCGCGACCTGTACGCCCACCAAGCCGGCCCGGCCTAGGGCAGACCCGAACGGGGCGTGCCGACGCCGGCGGCGTGCAGATCTTCTACGAGGATTTGGGAAACCCAGACGACCCGGCCGTCTTGCTGATCATGGGGCTGGGGGCGCAGCTGCCGATGTGGCCGGACGGGTTCTGCGCCCTGCTGGTCGACGCCGGCTACCGAGGCGCTGACGGAGAACTTCCGCCGCTGATTTGGCAGACTGCAGCAATGAGTTCGACCCCACCCCGCCAGGTGGCCCAGCTGGACCGGGTGCCGTTGCCGGTTGAGGCGGCCCGCGTCGGCGCGACCGGCTGGCAGCTCACCCGCGCCGCCACCCGAGTCTTCACCCGGCTGCTCGGGCCGGGGCCGATCCAGCAGAAGGTGATCCGCGAGCTGCCGCAGACGTTCGCCGACCTGGGCCCCACCTACGTCAAATTCGGCCAGATCATCGCCTCGAGCCCCGGCGCGTTCGGCGAACCGCTGTCCCGGGAATTCCGCGGCCTGCTCGACTCCGTCCCGCCGGCCGACCCGGACGCGGTGCACGAACTGTTCGTCGAGGAACTGGGCGCCGCACCGCAGGAGCTGTTCGCGAAGTTCGACGAGACCCCCATCGCGTCGGCTTCGATCGCCCAGGTGCACTTCGCCACCCTGCACAGCGGCGAGGAGGTCGTGGTCAAGATCCAGCGGCCGGGCATCCGCCGCCGGGTCGCGGCCGACCTGCAGATCCTCAAACGGTTCGCGCAGCTCGTCGAGCTGGCCAAGCTGGGCCGCCGGCTGTCGGCCGGCGACGTGGTCGCCGACTTCGCCGACAACCTCGCCGAGGAGCTGGACTTCCGCATCGAGGGCCAGTCGATGCAGACCTGGGTGTCGCACCTGCACGCCTCGCCGCTGGGCCGCAACATCAAGGTGCCCGACGTGCACTGGGACTTCACCAGCGAGCGGGTGCTGACGATGGAGCGCGTGTCCGGCATTCGCATCGACGACGCCCCCGCCATCCGCAAAGCCGGTTTCGACGGCGTGGAGCTGGTCAAGGCGTTGCTGTTCTCCACCTTCGAGGGCGGACTGCGGCACGGGTTGTTCCACGGCGACCTGCACGCCGGCAATCTGCTGGTGGACGACGAGGGCCGGGTGGTGTTCCTGGACTTCGGCATCATGGGCCGCATCGACCCGCGCACCCGTTGGCTGCTGCGCGAGCTGGTCTACGCGCTGCTGGTCAAGAAGGACCACGCCGCGGCCGGCAAGATCGTGGTGCTGATGGGCGCGGTGGGCACCGTCAAACCCGAGGGCCAGGCCGCCAAGGACCTCGAGGCTTTCGCCACCCCGCTGACCATGAAGTCGCTGGGCGACATGTCGTATGCCGAGATCGGCAAGCAGCTCGGGGCGCTGGCCGATGCCTATGACGTCAAGCTGCCGCGCGAGCTGGTGCTCATCGGCAAGCAGTTCCTCTACGTGGAGCGCTACATGAAACTGCTGGCACCGCGCTGGCAGATGATGTCCGATCCGCAGCTGACCGGCTACTTCGCCAACTTCATGGTCGACGTCAGCCGCGAGCACAAAGACAACGACGACAACCCGGGAGTTTGACCGTGGTGGAGATACGCAGCGGCACGGCCCGCTCGGGCGACCTGGAGATCTTCTACGAAGACCTGGGAAGTCCCGAGGATCCCCCGGTGCTGCTGGTGATGGGACTGGGCGCCCAGCTGCTGCTGTGGCGCACCGGGTTCTGCGAGAAGCTGGTCGCTCAGGGCCTGCGGGTGATCCGGTACGACAACCGGGACGTCGGCTTGTCCAGCAAGCTGGGCCGCGACCACTCCCGCGGCGCCCTGGTCCCGCGCATGGCGCGGTTCTGGCTGGGTAAGCCCAGCCCGGCCGTCTACACCCTGGAGGACATGGCCGATGACGCTGCCGCCCTGCTGGATCACTTGGGAATCGAGCAGACACACGTCGTCGGCGCTTCGATGGGCGGCATGATCGCGCAGGTGTTCGCCGCACGGTTCGCGGCCCGGACCCGTTCGCTGGGCGTCATCTTCTCCAGCAACAACCGGCGTTTCCTTCCGCCGCCGGCCCCGCGGGCGCTGATGGCGCTGCTGACCGGACCGTCACCGGACTCCCCGCGCGAGGTGATCATCGACAACGCGGTGCGGGCCAGCCGGATCATCGGCAGCCCCCGCTACCCGGCGCCGGAAGACCAGCTACGGGCCAACATCGTCGAGGCCTACGAGCGCAGCTACTACCCCTGGGGCATCGCCCGGCAGTTCGGCGCCATCCTGGCCAGCGGCAGCCTGGCCGAATACAACCGGCTGATCACCGCACCGACCGTGGTCATCCACGGCTTGGCCGACAAGCTGATGCGCCCTTCGGGGGGACGGGCGGTGGCCGATGCCATCGACCGCGCCCGCCTGGTGCTGTTCGAAGGTATGGGCCACGACCTGCCCGAAGAGCTGTGGGACCCGGTGATCAGCGAGCTGACCACGACGTTTGCCGCCGCGAGATAACCACTCGCGCTGGCCGGTCGGGGCCGCTCGGTGGCCTAAGCCACACCGAAGTGCTCATAACAGACCGGCAACGGTAGTCTGTGCACACTCTCCCCCCAATTTAGAGAAGATCGCGAGTGAACTGAGCCATGCCCAAGCTGGAACCGAAGTACGAGGAACTGCAGTCGATCTACGACATCTCCAACGAGTTCTACGAGCTGTTCCTAGGTCCGACAATGGGCTACACCTGCGGGTTCTACCCGGACAAGGACACCACCTGCGACGAGGCGCAGATCGCCAAGTTCGACTTGGCGCTGGGCAAGCTGGGCCTGGAGCCCGGCATGACGCTGCTGGACATCGGCTGCGGTTGGGGTGCCTGCATGCAGCGCGCGCTGGAGAAGTACGACGTCAACGTCATCGGGCTCACCCTCAGTGGTGAGCAGCGCCAGTACGCCATCGACAAGCTGTCGAAGGTGGACACCAACCGCAACGTCGAGGTGCGGCTGCAGGGGTGGGAGGAGTTCACCGACAAGGTGGACCGGATCGTGTCGATCGGCGCGTTCGAGCACTTCGGCCGCGACCGCTGGGCGGACTTCTTCGACATCACCTACAACGCACTGCCCGACGACGGTCGGATGCTGCTGCACACCATCACCGCGATCAGCGGGCAGGACGAGGCGCAGGCCAAGGGCATTCCGATGACGATGTCGCTGGCCAAGTTCACGCTGTTCATCATGCGGGAGATCTTCCCCGGCGGGCAGCTTCCCTCGGCGTGGTTGCCCCGCCAGTACGCCGCCGACGCCGGTTTCACCGTGACCCGCGACGACGAGATCGGGCCGCACTACGCACGCACCCTTCAGGACTGGGCGGCGATGTTGGCGGCCAATAAGGAGCGGGCGATCGAGGTGCAGGGCCAAGAGGCATACGACCGTTTCGACAAGTACCTCAACGGCTGCGTGGAGCTGTTCCGCAACGGCAACACCAGCGTTCACCAGTACACGCTGCAGAAATAGTGGAGAACGGGCCTGCCGCGGGTTCCGGCTTGGCTACATTTCACGTCAACCGATTCACCCCCGACCCGCTAAGCTGCAACAGTTGACCGGCACGTGCGACGCCCCAGACCACATGTCCGGTCGCAGCGGGTTTCATCAGGAAGGCAATCAGTCACAGATGGTGGACAAAGCGACACGCACCTCGGGGATGCGTCCGAAATTCGAGAATATCCAGGCCCACTACGACCTGTCCGATGACTTCTTCGCACTGTTCCAGGACCCCAGCCGGACGTACAGCTGTGCGTACTTCGAGCCGCCGGACATCAGTCTGGAGGAGGCCCAGGTCGCCAAGCTCGACCTGAACCTGGACAAGCTGGACCTGCGGCCGGGGATGACTCTGCTGGACATCGGTTGCGGCTGGGGCGCGACCATGAAGCGCGCCGTGGAGAAGTACGACGTCAACGTGATCGGCCTGACCTTGTCGAAGAACCAGCACGCCTACTCCCAGGAGCTGCTGGATGCCATCGACACCGACCGGTCACGGCGGGTCCTGCTGCAGGGCTGGGAAGAGTTTCACGAGCCGGTGGACCGGATCGTCTCGATCGAGGCTTTCGAGCACTTCGGCTTCGAGAACTACGACGACTTCTTCAAGAACTGCTACGAGATCATGCCGGCCGACGGCCGGATGGCCATCCAGAGCAGCGTCAGCTTCCACCCTTATGAGCTCAACGCGCGCGGCAAGAAGCTGACGTTCGAGACCGCGCGGTTCATCAAGTTCATCCTCACCGAGATCTTCCCGGGCGGCCGACTGCCGACCACCCAGATGATGGTCGACCACGGCGAGAAGGCCGGTTTCACTGTGCCCGAAGCGCTTTCGCTGCGGCCGCACTACATCAAGACCCTCAAGATCTGGGGCGACGCCCTGGAAGCTCACCACGACGAGGCCGTCGCGATCCAGTCCGAAGAGGTCTACGAGCGTTACATGAAATACCTGCGCGGCTGCGAGTACTACTTCACCGACGAGAGCCTGGACGTCAGTCTGGTCACCTACGTCAAGCAAGCCGCCTGACTCAAGGTCACGGCCACAGAAAAGCCCCCGTCACGCGCTAGCGTGCGGGGGCTTTTCGGTGTGTCCTATTCGGCCGCGAAGTTGCGGGTGACGGTCGGGTCCACCGGAATGCCGGGGCCGGTCGTCGTCGAAATGGTGACCTTCTTGAGGTAACGGCCCTTGGACGACGACGGCTTGAGCCGCAGCACCTCGTCGAGGGCGGCGCCGTAGTTCTCCGCCAGCTTTGCCTCTTCGAACGACGCCTTGCCGATGACGAAGTGCAGGTTGGCCTGCTTGTCGACACGGAAGTTGATCTTGCCGCCCTTGATGTCGGAGACGGCCTTGGCGACGTCGGGGGTGACGGTGCCGGTCTTGGGGTTGGGCATCAGGCCACGCGGACCCAGGACCCGAGCGATGCGGCCCACCTTGGCCATCTGGTCGGGGGTGGCGATCGCGGCGTCGAAGTCGAGGAAACCACCCTGGATCTCCTCGATCAGGTCGTCGCTGCCGACCACGTCGGCGCCGGCGGCGATGGCCTGCTCGGCCTTCTCGCCGACCGCGAATACCGCCACGCGGGCGGTCTTACCGGTGCCGTGGGGCAGGTTGACGGTGCCGCGGACCATCTGGTCGGCCTTGCGCGGGTCGACACCGAGCCGGATGGCGACCTCGACGGTGGCGTCCTGCTTGGTCGAGGACGTCTCCTTGGCGAGTTTGGCCGCCTGCAGCGGGCTGTAGAGGTTGTCGCGGTCCACCTTCTCGGCGGCGGCGCGGTAGGCCTTGCTGGTCTTGCTCATTGGTTATCCAATCTCGTGGTTGGTTGTGGTCTGCGGGCCGAAGCTGGCCCTCCCACGCTTTCCTTGCGTTGAGTCTGCGTTCACGGCGGTGCTCACTCGCACTTTTGCGCCGTCAGCGCAGGATCAACAGCTACTACTCGACGGTGATTCCCATGGAGCGGGCGGTACCGGCGATGATCTTGGCTCCGGCCTCGATGTCGTTGGCGTTGAGGTCGGCCTTCTTGGTCTCGGCGATCTCGCGCACCTGGTCCCAGGTCACCTTGGCGACCTTGGTCTTGTGCGGCTCGGCCGAACCCTTGGCGATACCGGCGGCCTTGAGCAGCAGCCGCGCCGCGGGCGGGGTCTTGAGCGCAAAGGTGAAGCTGCGGTCCTCGTAGACGGTGATCTCCACGGGGATGACGTTGCCGCGCTGGCTTTCCGTCGCGGCGTTGTACGCCTTGCAGAACTCCATGATGTTCACGCCGTGCTGACCGAGCGCGGGGCCGACCGGCGGCGCTGGGTTGGCCTCGCCGGCCTTGATCTGGAGCTTGATCAGCCCGGCGACCTTCTTCTTCGGGGCCATGAGTGGGGTGTTCCTTTCCTACGTACTAAATCTTGGAGACCTGGTTAAAGGCCAGTTCCACTGGTGTCTCGCGACCGAAGATCGACACCAGCACCTTGAGCTTCTGCTGCTCGGCGTTGACCTCGCTGATCGAGGCGGGCAGCGTGGCGAACGGACCGTCCATGACGGTGACCGACTCGCCGACCTCGTAGTCGACCTCGATGACCGGCCGCTCCAGACCGCCCTCGGAGGCCGCCGCGGCGGTGCTCGCCGTGCCACGCGCCTGCTTCTTGGCCGCACCCTGCGGCAGCAGGAACTTGACCACGTCGTCCAGCGGCAGGGAGGTCGGCCGCGAAGTGGCGCCGACGAACCCGGTGACGCCGGGGGTGTTGCGCACCGCCGACCAGGAGTCGTCGGTGAGGTCCATCCGAACCAGGATGTAGCCCGGCAGCACCTTGCGGTTGACCTGCTTGCGCTGGCCGTTCTTGATCTCGGTGACCTCTTCGGTGGGCACTTCCACCTGGAAGATGTAGTCGCCGACGTCGAGGTTCTGCACGCGGGTCTCGAGGTTGGCTTTCACCTTGTTCTCGTAACCGGCGTAGGAGTGGATGACGTACCAGTCGCCCGGCTTGGAGCGCAGTTCGGCTTTCAGCGCCACCGCGGGGTCGAGTTCCTCGGCCGGCTCCTCCTGGGCCGCCTCAGGGGCTTCAGTGGCCTCAGCCTCGGCGGACTCGGTGGCCTCCACCGCGGAGTCCTCAGCGGGAACCTCAGCGGCCTCCGCCACGTCGACCGGCTCGCCCGCGGGCGTGTCGCCGTCGAAGGTAGTCACGGTTGTCAGTCCTTCCTATAACTTCACTCGCCGAACACCAGCAGCACCAGCCGGGCGAATCCGAAGTCTGCCCCGGCGACCAATGCCACCATGAAGACCAGGAACGCCAGCACCACTGCGGTGTAGGTGACCATCTGCTTGCGGTTCGGCCAGATCACCTTGCGAAGTTCGCCGACGACCTGCTTGAGGAAGTTCAGTACGAAGACGAACGGGTTGCGCGAGGGCCCTTCAGCCTTCTTCTTGGCCTTCTTCTTGGCCTTCGCAGCGTCCGCGGCGTCTTCGGCGTCCAATTCGATGGCAGTCGAGTCCTCGTCGCCTGCACCACGACGCCGCGAACGCTTGCCGGTGGGCCGCAGCGGGTCGCCGACCTGCCTGCTCACCACGGCCGTGCGACTGCTGCGGCCGGATTCGGCATCGCTGTCGCCGTCGGCTGCGGCGTCGGGACGGTCGAGCTCGTCGGTCACCGCATGCTCCTTCGTTGTTCGCGCTTACCTCATTGCCGTACCGCGCATGGTGTCCAGTGTCCACCATGGCACGTCAGCAGGGGCGACAGGACTTGAACCTGCAACCTGCGGTTTTGGAGACCGCTGCTCTGCCAGTTGAGCTACGCCCCTTCGCGGTTGGCGCACCAACCTGCGGGTTCGGAAGCTTCACCTGTGCGCCGTCTCCGGCTCACACAATTCGCGCGCCCCCCGGAATCACGGAAAGCGCGCTAATGCTGGGAAAACCCCGAAGTCCGAGTGTACCTCGCCGCTATGGCCAGTTACTAATCAGGCTGTTCGGCGAGGCTCACCGGAGTCGGCCCGCAGGGACGGCGGAGGTGAGCGGAAGCCGGGACTGCCTCATGGATCAGGCTGTTCGGACGACCTGACCCGATTCGGCGTCCCACCTGAGGTTGACCGAATCGTCTCCTTCGTGGCCCATCATCGTGGTGAACGCCTCGAGCACCACGTCGCCGTCCTGGTTGGTCAAGATGTTGCGGGTCGTGACGATGTCAGCACCGAAACGCTCGTTGACCGAGGCGATCTCCATCCGGGCGTAGAGCGTGTCGCCGGCCTTGATCGGCTTGAGGTAGGTGAAGCCCTGGTCGACCTGGACCATCTGCATGGTGGTGTAGCCGGTGTCAACGTGCCGGAAGAAGTCGGACTGCACCAGCTTGGCCAGGATCGCCACAAAGGTGAGCGGCGCCAGCAGCGCGTCGTGGCCCAGTTTGGCCGCCTCTGCCTCATCGAAATAGGCCGGGTCCTCGGCCTTGATGGCCCGGGCGAACTCGCGGATCTTCTCGCGGCCCACCACGAACGACTCCGGGTAACGCCAGATCATGCCCCGGATATCGGTTTTGATCGCCATCGCTGCGCGTCCCTACGCCAGCTTGGCCGAAGCGACCGCCCGCCCGAAGATCTTCTTGCCACCGGTGGTGGCGGTGAGCGCAATGGTCACCGTCTTCGATTCGGGGTCGACGGACTTCACCCGGCCACTGAAGGTGATCTCAGCGCCCTTGCCGTCGTTGGGCACCGGCACCACGGAGGTGAAACGCACGTTGTACTCGGTCACCGCGCCCGGGTCACCCACCCAGGACGTGACGTAACCACCGCCGAGACCCATGGTCAGCATGCCGTGGGCGATAGCGGTGTCCAGGCCCACCTGCTGGGCGATCTCGTCGTCCCAGTGGATCGGGTTGAGGTCGCCGGACACACCGGCGTAGTTGACCAGGTCCTGCCGCGACAGCGGGATGACCCGCTCGGGCAGCTGATCGCCGACCTTGACCGAACTGAACTCACGCAACGCCATCGGTGAAACCCTTGTCTCCCTCGCCGGCGCGACCCGCCAACGTCGTATATGTCTTCTGCACGATTTCGCCGGCGTGGTTGGTGACCACCTGTTGGGTCACGATGATGTCGGTGCCGTGTGCGCGGCGAACGGATTCGACCGACACGTCACAGTACAGCCGGTCGCCTTCCTTGATCGCCCGGTAATACTCGATCTTCTGGTCGACCTGGACGATCTGAGCGTCGTCGGTGGTGACCCCGCAATGGTCGAAGAAACCCGAAATCGCCATGTGCCCGAACACCGAGATGAAGGTCAGCGAGGCCACCAGCCCGTCGTAGCCGAGGTCAGCTGCCGCGCGCAGGTCGAGGCTGGCCGGGTCCACCGCCTTGACTGCGCGCGCGTACTCGCGGATCTTCTCCCGCTCGACCTCGTAGTAGTCGGGATAGCGATACTGCGCCCCGGCGAGACGATCTGCCAACGACACGGATCGGCCTGACTTAGCGAGATTCGCGGTGCGACTCGTGCTTGCCGCAGTTGGGGCAGAATTTCTTCAGCTCCAGCCGGTCGGGGTCGTTACGGCGGTTCTTCTTGGTGATGTAGTTGCGGTGCTTGCACACCTCACAGGCCAAGGTGATCTTCGGCCGCACATCAGTACTGGAGGCCACGTCTGTCGTCCTTCTTCACATGTCGTATTGCTTGCAGTAGCGGTGGGGAGGCTCGATCTCCCGACCTCACGATTATGAGTCGTGCGCTCTAACCAGCTGAGCTACACCGCCCCGATCGGCGCTAGTCGGCGCACCGACTGGCGTCCACCGAGCCCCCTAACGGAATCGAACCGTTGACCTTTTCCTTACCATGGAAACGCTCTGCCGACTGAGCTAAGGGGGCCTTCACCTACAGCGACCCGTTCGGGCGCTGCAAGCCTGTAGAAGGTTACAACCTCGCCCACGAGGTCACCAAACCGCGATGACAGACGCCGCCGAAAGTAACTGCTTTAGTCTGGAGGGCGTGCCCGAATCCGACCGGCTGTATTTCCGCCAGCTGCTCTCCGGACGCGATTTCGCGGCCGGCGACCCGATGGCCGCCCAGATGCGCAACTTCGCCTACCTGATCGGCGACCGGCAGACCGGCGACGCCGTGGTGGTCGACCCGGCCTATGCCGCAGGTGATCTGCTCGACGCGCTCGAGGCCGACGGTATGCACCTGTCCGGCGTGCTGGTCACCCATCACCACCCCGATCACGT
This sequence comes from Mycolicibacter heraklionensis, assembly GCF_019645815.1. NCBI lineage: Bacteria > Bacillati > Actinomycetota > Actinomycetes > Mycobacteriales > Mycobacteriaceae > Mycobacterium > Mycobacterium heraklionense. The sequence goes on along the minus strand of NZ_CP080997.1, from coordinate 777,044 downwards.
CGGCGGCAAGATGATGGGCTTCGAGCTCAAAGGGCTGGCCGAGCTGCTGGAGCGAGTCAGCGTTCCGGTGCACGTGAATGCCCATGAAGCACAGTGGGTTTCGCGGGTGACTGAAATTCCGATGACCGACCTGACCGCGCATGATCACGGCGACAGGGTCAGCGTCGGCGACATCGACATCGAGCTGCTGCATACGCCCGGTCACACGCCGGGCAGCCAGTGCTTCCTGCTGGACGGTCGGCTGGTCGCCGGCGACACGTTGTTCCTGGATGGCTGCGGCCGAACCGACTTCCCGGGCGGGGACTCCGACGAGATGTACCGCAGCCTGCAGCAGTTGGCGGCACTGCCGGGCGACCCGACGGTGTTCCCCGGTCACTGGTATTCGGCCGACACGAGCGCGGCGCTTTCCGAAGTCAAGCGGTCCAACTATGTATTCAGCGCCGGAAGCCTGGACCGGTGGCGCATGCTGATGGGCGGATGAGGGGATAGCTGATGGGATCAGTTGAGGACCGCTTGTACGACGTCGCGCACGCGGGCGCGGATGCCTGGCTGGCGTGGGCCGCGTGGCTGGCCATCGGCATCACCGTGCTGGCACTGCTCTATCTGAACCGTCAACTGCAGCGCAACCGCCGGTTGGCCGCCGAGCAGACCCGCCCGCACGTGGCGATGTTCATGGAGCCGCACGCCGCCGATTGGCACGTCATCGAGCTGGTGGTCCGCAACTTCGGCAAGACCGCCGCCTATGACATCCGGTTTTCGTTCGACCAGCCCCCCACGGTGGCCCGCTACGAAACCGCCTCGGACGGCTACGCCGACGTGGTCGCGCTGCAGCTGCCCGAAGAACTGACGGTGCTGGCGCCGAACCAGGAGTGGCGCACCGTGTGGGACTCGGCGATCGACCGGGCCGAGCTCGGCGAGGGCATCGAGTCGAGGTTCACCGGGACGATCAGCTACGCCGACAGCCCCGACGAGCCGAAGGGCTGGTTCGGGCGGCGGGGCAAGCAACCTCGGTATGAGAACAAGGTGGTCCTCGACTGGGGAGACCTGCCCCCGGTGCGGCGCGTGGAGTTGATGACGACGCACGACCTGGCCAAGCGGGAGAAGCAGAAGCTGGAGCTGCTGCGCAGTCTGCTCAGCTACTTCCACTACGCCAGCAAAGAGACCCGCCCGGACGTGTTCCGCGGCGAGATCGAGCGGATCAACGGGGCCGCCCGCGAGATCCAGGATCGGTTGCGCGGCCGCGAGCAGCTGGAGGCCTCCGGCAATACCGACATCACGGTGCGGCTCGGCGACGCCAGCGCTGAGCTGGGCAAGCACCGCAGCTGAGCCGCCGCACAAACCCCGGCGTCAGTCGGCTCCGGCTGGCCCCTTGCCTGGGTAGTGCGATGCCCGGAACTGCTGCAGGTAGGCCGGCCAGTCCCAGGTCGACAGGAACTCCTTCGCCGCGGCGTAGCCGTTGTCGTAGAGCTTTTCGAGCCGGTCACGGGAGATGTCGAAGTCCAGCACGCTGACATCGGTGGAGTTGACCTTGATGGCCCGCACACTGACCCACGGCTGGTTCAGGTAGGTCTGGTCGTGGCCGATCAACATGGTGCTGATCAGGTTCTCCAGCAGCAGTGATTGTCCGAACAGCCGCAGCGGCCGCAGCACCGGAACCATGGCGTCGATGCCATCGGACACCTCCGGAACCACCGTGACGCCGAACGTGGGCCACAGTGGTGGCCGGCCGTCGAGCCGGTCGAAGGTGTAGATCGGGAAGTTCGACAACACGCCGCCGTCGACCAGGGTGGATCGCAGCCCGCGGGCGCTGGTGAGCGTCACCGGGCGGTAGAAGAACGGGACGGCCATCGAGGCGCGCACCGCGTCGGCGACGGACTGCTCGTCGGGATCGAGGCCGTACACCCGCCGGTAGTCCCATGGCAGGCGGACCAGCTGCCCGGTCGTCACGTCGGTCACGGTGACCACGGCGCGGTAGCGCCGCTCGGCCAGCAGGTTGTCGGCGTCGTAGGTCAGGTCACCCCAGGTGCGCACCCCCAGGTTCGCCAGCTCACTGCGGATCCACTCGTGGGCGACGTCGCCGCGGTAGAGGGCGCTGTCGCGCAGGAATCCCCACACCGGCCCCACCAGCGGGATCGGCCCCGCGTCGCGCCAGGTGCGCAGCGGTACCGACAGTGCCAGGTCTTTGACCTGCGCCGCGGTCAGCTGGTCGCCCTGGGCGGCGGCCGCCAGGATCGTGCCCACCACTGAGCCGCCGGACACTCCGGAGATGCGCTGCACCGAGTAGCCGGCGTCCATCAACGCGACCACCGCTCCCACCAGTCCCACGAAGCGCACTCCCCCGCCGGACAGCACCAGATCGGCGGTCAGCGGCTGGGTGTCCCGGGCTCGACGTGTGGCCATCGGCTGGCACTCAGTCCGCTGAATTCCATTCGTAGGGAAGGAATTTACCGTCGAAGGTGATCACTACCCGGTCACCGCCCGGATGCGGCTTGCGCTCGACATCCATGCTGAAATTGATCGCGCTCATGATGCCGTCGCCGAACTGCTCGTGGATCAGTTCCTTGATGGCCGGGCCGTATACGCCGACCGCCTCGTAGAGCCGGTAGATGGTCGGGTCGGTGGGCGGTGCGGTGAGTCCGCCGCGCATCGGTACCGCGGCCAGCACCGGCACCACCGCCGGGTCCAGACCCAGCAGGCCCGCCAGGATCGCGCCCAGCTCGGCGGGAATCGGATGCTGGCCCAGCAGTGCCGAGGTGGTCCACACGACCGGCTTGCCGATCGCGTCGGCCAGTTCCTGCCAGGTCAGCCCCTTGGCGAGGCGGGCGGCGATGATCTGCTCGGTGATCTGGCTTCGGTTCATGGCTTCCAGCATGCCCGCCCGGCTCACTCTTCGAAATAGCGACGCAGGTTGTCCCACATCGCGGCGTGCGAGCTACCGCCGTCACGCAGCACGGTCTTCATCAACATCTTTGGGGCACTGATGTCGACCTGTTCGTGCAGTCGGGTTCCGTCGGCGTGGGGGCGAACCGTCACGGTCGACCACATCTCGATACCGGGCCGCTGCAGGGTGTGGGTCCGGATTTCGTCGGGCGCCGGAGTTCGCAGGTCCACCCTGCAGGTGAACCGGATCGGTATTCCGTACAGGCGCATGCGATGCGGGGCCAGGTATCGGGTGACACCGTCGGTGCCGCCGGGGATCCGCCGCACGTTCACCAGCATCGGGTGCAGGGCTTCGTAGTTGACCAGGTCGGCCAGAAACGCCGCAACGGTGTCCGGCGGCGCAGCAATGTCGGCGGTGTGCTCCAGGCGTCCGCGTGCCATGACGGAACCTTAGCTCCGCAGGATGCGGTGGCATACTCGCCGGTATGCCGCATGATATGGCCTCTGGGCGTCGCCGATCGGCCGTACTGCTCATGGCTGTGGCTGCGATAGCGGTGCTGATCTTCGGCTGCGGTTCGCAGACCCGGGCCGAGAACACTCAACTCGATTTCGCCGCCCAAACCCTCGACGGCCGACCGTTTTCCGGTGCGAGCCTGGTCGGCAGGCCGGCCGTGCTGTGGTTCTGGGCGCCGTGGTGTCCGCTCTGCCAACGGGATGCACCGATGGTCGCCCGGCTGGCCGCCACCCACCCCAAGGTGACGTTCGTCGGGGTGGGCGCGCAGGACCGGCTGGACGCGTTGCGCGCGTTCGCGGCCAGGTACGGCGTCGACGAATTCACCGAGCTGGCCGACACCGACGCCGCGGTGTGGGCCCGGTTCGGGGTGACTCGCCAGCCCGCCTATGCCTTCATCAAGCCGGATGGACGGGCCGAGGTGGTGACGGGCTCGCTGTCCGAAGACGAGCTGACCAGGCGCCTGCAGGTCCTGACGGGTTCGTGATCGACACCGCCTCCCTCAGTTTCGCCCTGGGCGCCGGGCTGGTCGCGGCGTTGAACCCGTGCGGGTTCGCGTTTCTGCCCGGTTATCTGGGTCTGGTGATCGCCGCCAGCCGAGACACCTCACGCCCGGTCGCACTGGCTCGGGCGGCGGCGGCGACGGTGGTGATGGCGACCGGATTCCTCACGGTGTTCGGGATCTTCGGGCTGGCCGTCTCGCCGTTGATCGCGTCGGCGCAGAAGTATCTGCCGTTCGCCACCGTGGTGATCGGCGTGGCACTGCTGGCTCTGGGCGCCTGGCTGTTGGCCGGCCGCGAGTTCCCACTGCTGTTGCCCGGCACAGCGGGCGGCACGCCGACGGCGCGCTTGGGGTCGATGTACGGCTACGGCGTCGGCTACGCCGTGGCGTCACTGTCCTGCACGATCGCACCGTTTCTGGCGGTGATCAGCACGACGTTCCGGCAGGGGTCGGCGTCGGCCGGCGTGCTGGCGTTCATCGCCTACGCCGCGGGCATGAGCATCACCGTCGGCGTCGCGGCGCTGGCGGTGGCTTTGGCGGGGGCATCGGCGACCTCGGCGCTGCGGCGGGTGCTGCCGCACGTGGGCCGGATCGCCGGGGTGATCGTGCTGCTGACCGGGTTGTATGTCAGCTATTACGGCTACTACGAGATCCGGTTGTACTTCGCCGGGGCCGACGCCGACGATCCGGTGATCGCGGCGGCGGGTGCGGTGCAGTCCTGGTTGGCCGATCGGGTCGACGCGCTGGGCGTCTGGCCGTTGCTGGGCGCGATCGTCGCACTGGCGGCCGTTGCGCTGGGCTGGCGCAGGCGAGCACGCCGGGCCGGGCCCGACTCCCGATAACTGTTTCGATTGTTTCAATAACGGGCATCGGCGAGTAGTATCGATCGCATGCCCATCGCCGTCGCACCGATCGCCCGTCAGGTCGCCGAACGCGCACGCACCGACGCCGGGTTCGCCTATGTCCTCGACGCCCTGCTGGAAGCGCCCACGGCGCCACAGGGCACGTTAGAGCGCATCGCCGCTCACGCGCTGAACGACCAGCGTCGCGCCGCGCTCATCGACGACTTCGTCGCCGGGGCCCTGCCCACCCCGAAGGTCCAGGAACTCTTGCGGCTGGGCACGCCGCAGGCGGTGCACCGGCTGCGCAGCCGCGGCAAGCTCATCGGCGCAGCCGTGGGCAACCAGACCTGGTTCCCGGCCTGGCAATTCGACGACGCCCGGCTGCGCCCCGACCTGCCTGAGATCCTGGAGTTGCTGGGCCGGTTCACCGCCGACCCGCTGGCCGCCGACCGCATCATGCGGCTCACTCATGACGAACTGGGCGGTGTCTCGATCGCCGAGGCGCTGCGCCGCGGTGAGACCGCGCCGGCTGCGCGTCGACTGCTGACCTCGCTCGGTGCCTGAGCTTCCCGCCGGTTATCGGGCGCCGCTGCCCGACGCCCGGCCCGGTGGGCTGCGCCGCCGCCGGATCGTCGCCGGGACACAGCTGTGGCGCCTCGACGCCCAGCATCCCGACCAGTGGACCTGGGACGGTTTCGCCCAACCGCGCTACCGCTTCGATCCGCCGTCGGCTACGTTCCGCACCCGTTACGCGGCAACCGATCTCGTCGGCGCGTTCCGGGAGCGCTACCGGCTCACCGGTCTGATGATCCCCGGCGACCACGCCCGCCACCACCTGGTGCGACTGTCCGCCGCCAGGCACCTACGGGTGCTCGATCTGCGCACCGAACGCAACCTGGACGCACTCGGCATCGACGACCAGATCAGCACCGGCCAGCACGACGCGGTGTGGGCCACCTGCCAAAACCTGGCGGACGCCGTGCGGCGCTGGTGGCCCGAGCCCGACGAGTGCCCGGACGCGATCGTCTACCGCTCACGCACCACCCCGGAGACCTCGGTCAACTATGCGTTCTTCGACGCCACGGCATTCGCCGTCGAGTCCTGGCCCCTCGCCGAACGCCTGGACGTGACCGCGGATCTGGTGCTGCGGCACGGGTTCACCGTCACGTACTGAGCCCGCGCACCGGTGCGGTCGTGACCGCACCAGCCCCACCTGTCACGGCCCGGGAGGATGTGGGCGTGTGCCCGGCTCTGAGCGACAACGTCGGTTATGTCAACCCGGGTCTGGTTGGCCGACGCACACGTGTTTGGTCGGCCGACGCACCCGGGTTTGGTTGGCCGCCGCACCCGGGCTTGGCTGGCCGACGCCCTGCCCACCCGGGCCCCGCCGTGGCCTGACATAACGTCGGTTGTCGCTCAGAGCCGGGCGGAGAACACCTCTCCGCCCACGCGTGACGCCTGAGGCAGACGTGAACGAGCCCGGCGCTCAGCCCGGCTTTGTCGCCGCGACCAACCGAGTCGACGCCCACGGCCCGCCGTACCACATTCGCCAGCCCAGGTTGCGCCATGTCACGTCACGCCAACCGATTTCACGCAGTTGGGCGGCGTGCTTGCGGATCTCCCACAGGTCGGCGATGGCCAACCGGCCTCCGGGCCGCAGCACCCGGGCTGCCTCGGCCAACGCGCGCCGGCGGCCCTCGCGGGACCCGATGTTGTGGATCGCCAGGTTGGATACCACCACGTCGACGCTGGCGTCGGGCAGCGGCAGTGCGGTCATGTCGCCGGTGCGCACCTCGATCCGGTCGGCGACGCCCTCCAGTGCGGCGTTGGCCAGGGTGGCATCAGCCGAGTTGTCGGTCTGGTCGGCCTGCCACAGGTCGACTCCGATCGCCCGGCCGTCGGGCAGCCGCTGGGCCGCGGCGCACAACACCGCGCCTCGCCCGCAGCCCATGTCCAGCACCACCTCGTCGCCGCGCAGCCCCAACCCGTCGAGAATGTCGGCCCAGACCTTGAACTTCCCCGACCGCGTCGCGTGCCAATACAGCCCGACCTGGGCCAGGATGGCGGCGTCGAGGACCAGTGCCGCCGCGCCGGCCCACTGCGGACCGCGGGCCAGGGCGATGCCGCCGTAAACCGCGAGCGCAGCGCACCCGAGCGCCAGGGCGGCGAGCTGCCCGCGGAACGGCACCCGGTGAAACGATCCGTCGATGCCGTAGTCGCCGCGATGCCGCGCCGTCTCAGTCATCGCGGAGCCTTTCGTCGCCGAACCTGATACCCAGGTCGCGTGCGGTCTGAATCGAATCGCATTCCAGCGGAACGGTTTTCTGTCGGCGGGTGGCCTGCGCCAGCGGCACGTAGTCCACCGTCGGCGGGTTGAGTGCCACCATCACCCCGCTAAGGCCCTCGTCGAGGGCCCGCACCGCGGCAGCGCCGAACCGCAGACCCAGCAGCCGGTCCGCCGACGTCGGCGAACCGCCGCGCAGCAGGTGCCCGAGCACCACGGCACGAGACTCGCGCCCGGTGAGCGCCTCGAGTTCGGCCGCGACCTTGGCGCCCACGCCGCCCAGACGTTCGGCTTGGCCCACCGCCTTGCCTGCCACGGTGAGCTCGCCACCCACCGGCTTGGCGCCTTCGGCGACGCAGACGATGGAGTACGTCGAACCGCGTTGTGCGCGTTCGTTGATCAGCGCGGCCACCGGCTCAAGCCGATACGGAATCTCCGGGATCAGGATGGCGTGCACCCCGGACGCCATCCCGGCGTGCAGCGCGATCCAGCCGGCGTAGCGGCCCATCACCTCCACCACGATGATCCGGCTGTGCGAGGTGGCGGTGGAGAACAACCGGTCGATGCACTCCGACGCGAAGTCGACCGCGCTGTCGAAACCGAACGTCGCCGCGGTGCACTCCAGATCATTGTCGATGGTCTTGGGCACCCCGACCAGTCGCAGCCCCGCCTCGTTCAGGTGGTTGCCGATCGCCAGGGAGCCGTCGCCGCCGATGGTGATCAACGCGTCGATCTCGTGCTGCGCGAAGCGCTGCAACAGCTCGTCGGTGCGGTCCTGTTCGCTCCAGCTGCCATCGGGCTGCTGCACCGGGTACGCGGTCGGGTTGCCGCGGTTGGTGCTGCCCAAGATGGTGCCGCCCTGGTGGATGATGCCGCGCACCCGGTTTCGGGTCAGCTCGATCAGCCCGCCGTCGGGGTAGTCGTCGCCCAGCAGCAGGCCGTTGTAGCCGTCCCGGATCCCGACGACGTCCCAGCCCCGGCTGCGGCCGGCCAGGGTGGCGGCGTAGATGACGGCGTTGAGGCCGGGCGCGTCGCCGCCACCGGTGCTGATCGCGATCCGCTTGATGCTCGCCGTCACGCCTAAACCTCCTGCACCGGGCTCTTGGGGTCGACCAGAACCTTGGCGTGCTTGGCCGGGTCGCCCAGTGCGTCGAACGCGTTCGCCACCCCGCCCAGGCCGACCGTGCCGGTGATCAGTGGCGAGACGTCGACTTTGCCCTCGGCGATCATGTGCAAAGTGTCACGGAATTCCATTGGCGTGTAACCCAATACGAACCGCAGGTCGGTCTCCTTATTGATCGCGATCGCCGGCCGGATCGCGTCGGTTCCCATGCAGACCCCGACCACAACCACCCGGGAGAACAGTGGAGCCCCGGCGATGATGCTGTCGATGACACCCGGGACCCCGACGCACTCGAAGATCACCGGACGGTTGGGCGTGGCGGCGCCGACGGCTTCGGCAGCCCGCCAGACATGCCACCAGGGCAGCCGCGCCTTGTACAGCTTTTCGACGGTGCCCACCGCCAGGCCCAGTGCATCCGGTGCCTTCTCCAGGTGGCCGTGGCCCGCCGCCGCGGCGTACGGCGAGTCCTGTGCCGGGTCGACAACGATGTCGGCGCCGCAGCGGGTGGCCAGCGCGCGCCGGCCGGGCGAGTAGTCGCTGGCGATCACCGTGCGTACGCCGCGCGCTTTGAGCATGCACACCACCGCCAGGCCGATCGGTCCGCAGCCGATCACGATCGCCACGTCGCGCTTGCGCACCTCGCCGCGCCGCACGGCATGCCAGGCCACCGCCATCGGCTCGGTGAGTGCGGCCGCATCCGTCGACAGCCCGTTGGGAACCGGCAGCGCCAGCGACTGCTCGACGAGCATCTGCTCGGCGTAGCCTCCCGGCGCCGACTCCGACAGCCCGACCGCATGGACGGCGTCGCCGCGCCGCAACAGCGGTATCGCGACCACCCGGGTGCCGGGGCGGGGCGCCTTGCGGGTGCGGGGACCGTGGTCGAGTACTTCGCCGCAGATTTCGTGGCCGAGTACCACCCGCTGGTCCGAGCGCATGAAGCCGTCGTATCCGGTCAAGGCCATGACATCGGCGACCTCGTCGCAGTGCTGGCGGGCGTGCAGATCCGATCCGCAGATGCCGCACCGCAGCACGTCGATGAGCAGCTGGCCTTTGGCCGGGACTGGAGTCGGTAGGTCGACGACCTCGAGTTGGGCGTTACTACAGCTGACCGCTTTCACCCGTCCCAGCCTACGAGGACGCCGTGTCAGCGTCGCGTCAACGACCGGGTCCGGCGAGCACGCAGCAGCGCACCCAGCCCGATAAGGGCCAGCGCGGCCAGCCACGGCCAGGCCCCCCACTGATATACCCACCCGGCCAGCGCGCCCTGGAGCCGCCCCGCCGCGGCCAGCACCGGATCCGCCGCGTCGCCGCCCAGCTCGAACAGCCGAATCTCGTAGTAGCCGTAGTAGCCGACGTAGAGTCCGACGGCCACCAGCAGCGCTCCGCTGATCCGGCTGGCGTAGCCGGTAATTCGGCGCAACCTGTCGATCAGTGCGGTGCGGGCCAGCGCCACCGCCATCGCCAGCACCCCGACCAGTAACCCGAACCCGGCCGCATACGCCAGATAGGCCACCACCCCGTCGAGGCCCCCGCGCCATGCCGCCCCGGTGACCGCCAGAAACGGGCCGATCGTGCAGCCCAGCGACGCGCAGGCATAGCCCACCCCGTAGCCGAGCATCGACCCGATCCGGGCGGTCGGCGCCCACCGCCCGCCGATCGAGGCGACCGCGAGCCGGCGGCCCGCCAGCAGCCACACCCCGAGCGCGACCAGCACCATGCCGATCACCACAGTGGCGTAGGGCAAGTAGCGCTGCACTCGCGAGGCCACCGTGACGGTGAGCAACCCGAACGCGCCGAACACCGTCAGAAAGCCCAGGGTCATCGCCGCGGTGGCCGCCAACGCCCGGCCCACCGCACCCCACCCGCCGGCCCGCTCACCGCGCACCACCAATGCCAGGTAGGCGGGTAGCAGCGCGAACCCACACGGGTTGAGGGCTGCCACCAGCCCGGCGGCGAAGGCCAAGCCCGACAGGTTCTGGTTCACCTACGTCAGCGCCGCGACCCGGTCGGACAACTCCTGTTGCGACATCGCCGACGTCGGGTTGTTCACGAATGTCGAGGTGCCGTCGGCGCGCTCGAACACGTACGCGGGCTGCCACGGCACCCCGAATCGCGCCCAGATCGAGCCGTCGGCGTCGTTGAGGTTGGTGAAGTTCAGGTGGTACTTGGCCACGAAGTCCTGCATCGATGCCACATCGGAGCGCCCCGCCACCCCGACGAAGGACACCCGCGGGTTGGCGGCCGCGACCTGGCTCACCGACGGAGCCTCGGCGTTGCAGAACGGACAGCTGGGCCTCCAGAACCACAGCACCGCCGGTTTGCCCTGCAGGCTGGCGCCGTTGAACGGGGCCCCGTCAACAGTTGTGGCGGTGAACTGCAACCGGTCGTCGGCGGCCGTGGCGGTCGGTGGGCCGGCCAGCCCGACAACCAGTGCGGCGACGGCGGCCAGTACCAGCGGGTAGATCCTCATGAAATGCACCACGATCGCGACCGGTCGATGGTTCAGCCCCGTCCCGTCGTAGCCGCGGTTTATGGTGGCCGCGATGGGACTGCACCTGCACCGCGCCGAGCGCACCGACGTCCTCGCCGACGGCCTGGGTGCGCTGTTGGCGACGCCGCCGGCCGACCCGTTCGCCCAGGAGCTGGTGCTGGTGCCGGCGCGCGGGGTGGAGCGCTGGCTGTCCCAGCGACTGTCGCACGTGTTGGGCGCCGGACCCGGGGGCGACGGGGTGTGCGCGGGCGTGGAGTTTCGCAGCCCGGTTTCGCTGATCGCCGAGATCACCGGCGCTGCCGACGACGATCCGTGGTCCCCGGATGCCCTGACCTGGCCGCTGTTAGCGGTGATCGACGCGAACCTGGATGAGCCCTGGTGTGCCACGCTGGCAAAGCATTTGGGCCATGCCGACCCCAGTCCGGAGGGTGAGCTGCGCCGCGGCCGGCGCTATGCGGTGGCGCGCCGGCTGGCCGGACTGTTCGCCGCTTACGCCCGTCAGCGGCCGCAGTTGCTCGTCGACTGGAGCGCCGGTCTGGCCACCGACGGTGCCGGTGCAGCGTTGCACGACGACTTGGGTTGGCAGCCGCCGCTGTGGCGCGCGTTGGCGGCTGCCGTCGGGATCGATCCTCCGCACGTTCGGCACCGCGATACGGTCGCGCGGCTGCGCCAGGGGCCGACCGAGACGCTGCCGGCCCGGCTGTCACTGTTCGGACACACCCGGTTGGCGTGCACCGACATCGAGTTGCTGGACGCCCTGGCGACCCACCACGACCTGCACCTGTGGCTGCCGCACCCTCCGATGCCCTGTGGCAGGCGCTCGGTGACGTACACGGCGCCGTGCCGCGCGCCGAGGACGGCACCCGGCGCAGCGCACACCACCCGCTGCTGGAAACGCTGGGTCGCGATCTGCGGGAGCTGCAGCGCAGTCTGCCGGCGACTCCCGCCAGCGATGAACACCTCAGTGCCGCAACGCACCCGGAGACGCTGTTGGGTTGGCTGCAATCCGATCTGGGCGCCAACGCGCTGCGCCCCGAGGGCCGCAGCCGCGCCGCATCCGACCGCTCGGTGCAGGTGCATAGCTGCCACAGCCCGGCCCGCCAAGTCGACGTGCTGCGCGAGGTGCTGCTCGGGCTGCTGCATGACGATCCGACGCTGGAGCCCCGCGACATCGTGGTGATGTGCCCCGACATCGAAACCTACGCGCCGTTGATCGTCGCCGACTTCGGGCTGGGCGAGCTGGCCGGGGACACCCACCCGGCGCACCGGTTGCGGGTTCAGCTCGCCGACCGGGCGCTGACCCAGACCAATCCGCTGCTGGCGGTGGCCGCCGAACTGCTGGAGATCGCCGGCAGCCGCGCCACCGCGACCGCCGTGCTCAACCTCGCCCACACCGACCCGGTACGGGCGCGGTTCGGCTTCACCGACAACGATCTGGCCCAGATCACCACCTGGGTGCGTACCGCCAACATCCGCTGGGGTTTCGATCCGCACACCCGCGAGCGGTACGGCCTGTCGCACATCGTGCACAACACTTGGCGATTCGGGCTGGACCGCATCCTGACCGGGGTGGCGATGTCCGACGATTCGCAGGCCTGGCTGGACACCGCGCTGCCGCTCGACGACGTCGGCAGCAGTCAGGTGGAGCTGGCCGGGAAGCTGGCCGAGTTCGTCGCACGGTTGCAGTCGACGGTCGACAAGCTGGACGGGACTCGCCCGCTGGCGGAGTGGATCACCGCGCTGCGCGACGGGGTCGCCGAGCTGGCCGACGCCGGCAGTGAGGCCTGGCAGAGCGCGCATCTGCAGCGCGAGTTGACGCAGGTGCTCTCCGACGCCGCGGCCCGCAGCGACACCGTGCTGCGGCTGCCCGATGTCCGCGTGCTGATGGCCGGGCATCTGGCCGGGCGCCCGACCCGTGCCAACTTCCGCACCGGAACGCTCACGGTGTGCACCATGGTGCCGATGCGGTCGGTGCCGCACCGGGTGGTGTGCCTGCTGGGCGTGGACGACGGCGTGTTCCCCCGGCTGAATCTTCCTGACGGCGACGACGTGCTGGCGCGGCGCCCGATGACCGGAGAACGTGACATCCGTTCCGAGGACCGGCAATTGCTGCTCGACGCGATCACCGCGGCCACCGAGAAGCTGGTGATCACCTACACCGGCGCCGACGAACACACCGGCCACCTCCGCCCGCCGGCAGTGCCGCTGGCCGAGTTGATCGACGCCCTGGATCAGACCACGCCCGAACCGGTGCGCGAGCACCTCGTCGTGGAACATCCCCTGCAGCCGTTCGACGTCAAGAACGTCGAACCCGGCCGGCTGATCCCCGACGTGCCGTTCACCTTCGACCCGACCGTCCCGCTGGCCGCCAGAACCGCCGCCGGAACCCGCCGTGCCGCAGCGCAGTTCATCACCGACCCGCTGCCCGCACCGCCGCCGGACGACGTTGCGCTCGTCGACCTGCTGAAGTTCTTCAAGGACCCGGTCAAGGGGTTTTTCAGTGCGCTGAACTACACGCTGCCGTGGGAGGTCGACGAGGTCGAAGACGGTATGCCCGTCGAGATCGACGCGCTTGGCGAATGGGCGGTCGGCAATCGGATGTTGCACGACATGCTGCTGGGCGTCGACTCGGCCAAGGCCATCGAGGCCGAGTGGCGGCGCGGCAGTCTGCCGCCCGGTCAGCTGGGCTGGCGCACCGCCAAACAGATTCGGGACCGGGTCGTGCAATTGGCTGCGGCGGCGATCGAGCATCGTGTCGGTGCGCCCGCGACCTACGACATCGATCTGGATCTCGGCGGTGGGCGCCGGCTGACCGGAACCGTCACCCCGGTGTTCGATACGACCACCGTGTCGGTCAACTACTCCAAGCTGCGGGACACCCACTTGTTGCAGGCCTGGATCCCGCTGGTGGCACTGGCCGCCCAGCGTCCCGACGTGGAATGGACCGCCCGCTGCATCGGCCGGGCCCGCGACGGTGAACGCGCCCTGCAGCGGCTGCTCGGGCCGCCACCCAATCCGATGGAGACATTGCGGGAGCTGGTGTGGCTCTACGACATCGGGCGCTGCGAACCGCTGCCGCTGCCGATCAAGACTTCGTTCGCGTGGGCCGAGAAGCGCCACGCCGGCCGCGACCCGGTCTGGTACGCGAGCAGCAAATGGGCCACGCAGCGCTACCCCGGCGAGGACGCCGAGCCCGCGTGCGTCCGGGTCTGGGGGCCACGCGCGCCGTTCGCCGTGTTGCAGGGCCCGCCTCGTCCGGGTGAGGAGATCGACGGCGAAGACACCCGACTAGGCGCGCTGGCGGCCCGGCTGTGGCTGCCGCTGCTACGCGCGGAACGGCCGGTGCGCTGATGGAACGCTTCGACCTGCTGGGCCCACTGCCCGCCCGCGCCACCACCACCGTCCTGGAGGCCAGCGCCGGCACCGGTAAGACATTCACCTTGGCCGGTCTGGTGACCCGCTATCTGGCCGAGGGGCGCGCCACGCTGGACGAGATGCTGCTGATCACGTTCAGCCGGGCGGCCACCAGGGAGCTGCGGGACCGGGTGCGTCGTCAGCTGGTGGAGACATTGGCCGCCCTCGACGGCGCCAGCACGCAGGAACCCAATGATCTTGTCGCGCATCTGTGCAGCGGCAGTGCGGAGGATCGCGAGGTGCGCCGCCGGCGGCTGCGTGACGCGCTGGCCGGCTTCGACGCCGCGACCATCGCCACCACCCACCAGTTCTGTCATCTGGTGCTGAAATCACTGGGCATCGCCGGTGACACCAGCGCGGGCGTCGAGTTGGTGGAAAGCCTTGACGACCTGGTGATCCAGGTCGTGGATGACCTGTACCTCGCGAAGTTCGGGACGCAGCGCGACGAGGTGGCGCTCAGTTACGCCGACGCGCTGAAACTCGCGCGGGTGGTGGTCTCCGACCCGTATGCCCAACTGCGCCCGCAGGATCCCGAACCGGGTTCGGTGGCCGAGGTGCGGCTGCGATTCATCGACGCGGTGTGCACGGAGTTGGAGTTGCGCAAGCGCCGGCTCGGCGTATTGGGGTACGACGACTTGCTGCGCCGGCTCGCCGCCGCACTGGAGCCGGCGGATTCCCCGGCGCGGGAACGGATGCGGCAGCGCTGGCCGATCGTGATGGTCGATGAGTTCCAGGACACCGACCCCATCCAGTGGCAGGTGATCGAACGCGGCTTCGTCGGGCATTCGGCGGTGGTGCTGATCGGCGACCCCAAGCAGGCGATCTACGGGTTCCGCGGCGGCGACATCTACACCTACCTGCAGGCGGCACGCACCGCCGGGCAGCAGCGCACCCTGGCGGTGAACTGGCGCAGCGACTCAGCCCTGGTCGATGCGCTGCAGACGGTGATGGGCGGTGCGGCGCTGGGTGATCCGCAGATCGTGGTGCACGATGTCCGGGCCGCGGTCGGCGGGTCTCGGCTGGTCGGTGCGCCCAGCACCGCCCCGTTCCGGCTGCGGGTGGTCGGCCGCGCGGCGTTCGGCGTCAGCTCAGACCGCGTTGTCCCGATGCCCAAGCTGCGCCGCCACATTCCCGATGATCTGGCCGCCGACGTCGCCGCCTTGTGGGCCAGCGGCGCGACCTTCGACGGCAGGCCGATCACCCCCGGTGACGTGGCGGTGATCGTCGAGAACAGCAAGGACGCGGCCGCCTGCCAGGAGGCCTTGCTGCGGGCCGGGATTCCCGCGGTGTTCACCGGCGATGCGGACGTGTTCTCCTCGGCTGCGGCCGCCGACTGGCTGTGTCTGCTGGAGGCGTTCGAGGCGACCCACCGCGGCGGGTTGGTGCGGGCCGCCGCGGCGACGGTATTCTTCGGCTATACCGCCGCCGCACTGGCCGACGGCGGTGACGCGTTGACCGACAAGGTGGCGTCGACGTTGCGGGACTGGGCGGATGAGCTGCGGCTGCACGGGCCGGCGGCGGTGTTCGAGGCGGCGCAGTTGGCCGGCCTGAAGCGCCGACTGCTCGGCGAGTACGGCGGCGAACGCACCATGACCGATCTGGCGCATGTGGCTCAGCTGCTGCATGAGGCCGCGCACCGCGACCGGCTGGGCCTGCCGGCGTTACGGGATTGGTTGCGCCGTCAATGCACCGAAGGAAACGGCGGCGGGCAGCACAATCGTCGGCTGGACTCCGACGCCGCTGCCGTGCAGATCCTGACGGTGTGGGGCGCCAAGGGTTTGCAGTTCCCGATCGTGTACCTGCCGTTCGCGTTCAACCGGCACATGTTCGACGAGGCCATCCCGCTCTATCACGACGGCGGTGTCCGCTGCCGGCACGTCGGCGGCCCGGACAGCTTCGACCACACCGATGTGCAACGGCTGAGCCTGGCCGAGGCTGCCCGCAACGACATTCGGCTCGCCTATGTGGCATTGACCCGGGCGCAGTCGCAGGTGGTGGCGTGGTGGGCGGCGTCGTACGACGAGCCCAACGGCGGCCTGTCCCGGCTGCTGCGGGGCCGATGCCGCGGCGAGGCACCGGTGCCGGATCGCTGCGAGCCCAAACCCACCGATGACGAAGCACTGTCCTGTTTCCGGGAGTGGGAGGCCGCCGGCGGCCTGGTCATCGAGGACTCGGTGATCGCCCCGTTGGCACCGGTCGTCCCGGCACAGCCTCCGGATGGCTTGGAAGCGCGGCATTTCCACCGCCACATCGACACCGGGTGGCGTCGCACGTCGTATTCGGGGCTGATCCGGCATGCCAGTGAGGTCACCGAAGGCGGGGCGTCTGGGGTGCACAGTGAACCGGAGTTGAGCGCCCGCGACGACGAGGCCGACGACGTGCCCGTAGCGGCGGCGCCGCCGCCGGTCGGGGCGGATCTGATCTCGCCGATGGCCGAGCTGCCCGCCGGGGCGGCGTTCGGCTCGCTGGTGCACGCCGTGCTGGAGACCGCCGATCCGTTCGCCGCCGACTTGGCCGCCGAGCTGGAAGCCCACGTGCGTCAACACGCCGCCTGGTGGTCGGTGGACGCCGAGCCGGCCGCGCTGGCGGCGGCGCTGGTGCCCATGCACGACACCCCGCTGGGGCCGCTGGCCGACGGGCTGACACTGCGCGAGATCGGCACCCGGGACCGGTTGCGGGAGCTGGATTTTGAGATTCCCCTGGCCGGTGGAGATGTTCGCGGCGTAGCGCCGGACGTGCGGCTGGCGGAGGTGGGATTGCTGCTGCGCGAGCACCTGCCCGCGGACGACCCGTTCGCCCCGTATGCCGACCGGCTGGCCACCGAGGCCCTGGGCGGCCAGCCGCTGCGCGGATATCTGTCCGGGTCGATCGATGTGGTGCTGCGGGTGCCCGAGCAGCGCTTCCTGGTGGTCGACTACAAGACCAACCGGCTCGGCGACACCGCCGCCGACTACGGCTTCGACCGGCTCACCGCCGCCATGCTGCATTCGGACTACCCGCTACAGGCGCTGCTGTATACCGCGGTGCTGCACCGCTTCCTGCGGTGGCGGCTGCCCGGTTACGACCCCGAGCAGCACTTGGGCGGGGTGTTGTATCTGTTCGTGCGCGGAATGTGCGGACCGGACACCCCGGCGCTCGGCGGGCACCGTGCCGGGGTGTTCGACTGGCGGCCGCCGACCGCACTGGTGGTGGCGTTGTCGGATCTGTTGCACGCGAGGCGGGCGGCATGAGCGAGTTGTTGGAGTGGCGGGTAGCCTCCGGCGGCACTGGGCTGTTGCGGGACTTCAATCAGGCCGGTGTGCTGGATGCCGCCGATGTGCACGCGGCCCAACGCATCACGACACTGGGCGGCGAGCCCGACGAGACGGTGGGCTTGGCGCTGGCGCTGACCGTGCGGGCACTGCGGCACGGGTCGGTGTGCCTGGATCTGTCGACGGTGGCCGCCGACACCGACGCCGCGGAGGTGGCCTGGCCGGAGCCGGAGCCATGGCTGGCGGCGGTGCGGGACAGTCGGCTGGTGCAGGCGCAGGTGCTGCGGCTTTATGACGGCCGGCTGCTCTACCTCGACCGGTATTGGCGCGAGGAGGAGCAGGTCTGCACGGACCTGCTGGCGTTGTCGGCGCCCGGGACGGCGCCGGCGGAGCTGCCCGCCTTTGAGCGACTTTTTCCGTCCGGCAAGTTCGATGAGCAGCGTGCGGCCGCCGAAATCGCACTGTCGCAGTCGGTTACGGTGCTCACCGGTGGTCCGGGCACCGGCAAGACGACTACGGTGGCGCGGCTGTTGGCGCTGTTGGCCGAGCATGCCGAACGGTCGGGCACGCCCGGGCTGCGGATCGCGTTGGCCGCCCCGACCGGTAAAGCGGCGGCCCGGCTGACCGAGGCCGTCGCCGCGGAGGTGGCCGAGCTGGCGCCGGTGGATCAGGCGCGGCTCGCCGGGCTGGGCGCGACCACGTTGCACACCCTGCTGGGTTCGCGGCCGGACAGCTCGGTGCGGTTCCGCCACGATCGGGCCAACCGGCTGCCGCACGACGTGATCGTCGTCGACGAGACATCGATGGTGTCGCTGACGCTGATGGCCCGGCTGCTGGAGGCGATGCGCCCGGATGCCCGCCTGATTCTGGTGGGCGACGCCGACCAGCTGGCGTCGGTGGAAGCCGGTGCGGTGCTGGCCGATCTGGTGGACGGGCTGGCGGCGCGGCCCGACACCCGGGTGGCGACGCTGCGCACGTCGCACCGGTTCGGCGAGTCGATCGGTGCGCTGGCAGTGGCGATCCGCGACGGCGACGCCGATAAGGCGGTCGCGCTGCTGGCCGCCGGGGGCGAACACGTGGAGTGGATCGACACCGACCACGCGGTCGACGTGGCCGAGCGATTGGCGGCACTGGTGGTGCCGCACGCGCTGGCGGTACGCCAGGCCGCCCTGCTCGGCGATGCCGCGGCGGCCTCGGCGACGCTGGACGAGCATCGGTTGCTGTGTGCGCACCGGGAGGGCCTGCACGGAGTGCAGCACTGGAACCAGCAGATCCGCCGGTGGGTGGCCGAGCAGACCGGTGACCCGATGTGGACCGAGTGGTATGCCGGCCGACCACTGCTGGTGACCGCCAATGACTATGGGCTCGGGTTGCGCAACGGCGACACCGGAGCGGTGGTGGTCCGCAACGAGGGGCTGCGCGCGGTGATCGCAACGGCATCCGGGCCGCTGGAGTTCGCGACCAGCCGGCTCGCCGACGTCGAGACCATGTACGCGATGACGATCCACAAAAGCCAGGGCAGCCAGGCCGGCGAAGTGACCGTGTTGATGCCGCCCGTCGAGTCGCGACTGTTGACCCGGGAGTTGTTCTACACCGCGGTGACTCGAGCCAAGTCGAAAGTGCGGGTGGTGGGCTCGGAGGCCTCGGTGCGGGCCGCGCTGGGTCGGCGGGTGGTGCGGGCGTCCGGGCTGGCACTGCGGCTGCGGGAGGCGTGAAGGCTGGCCGTGTACTACAAATTGGTAGTACCCTATGAGCATGTCTGAAGTGCCGGTACGCGAGCTGAACCAGAACACCGCCGGTGTACTGGCGCGGGTCAAGCGCGGCGAGCACCTGGAGATCACCGAGCGGGGAACGGTAGTCGCCCGCCTTGTCCCTGCCCAGGACAGTCCACTAGCCGAGATGATCAAGGCGGGGCAACTTCATCCGGCGACCGTCAGCGGGCCGGTGCCTCGCCCAACGGGTCCGGTTCGCACCGATCACGAGGCAGGGGATTTGCTCCGCGAGATGCGGGATGACGAGCGCTACTAATGCTGTATCTGGACACGTCGGCTCTGGTGAAGCTCGTCCGGCGTGAACCGGAGAGTGATGCGCTCGTCGACTGGCTTGCCGCACAGCAGCCAACGCCATGGGTGTCCTCAACGCTGATCGAGGCCGAACTGCCTCGCGCCATCCGGCGGGCGGAGCCGTCGTTGCTGGTCGATGTCCCGGCAACGCTGGCACGGGTCTCCCGCTACGAGGTGAACGAGGTGGTTCGGGCCGCCGCTGCTGCATTACCCGACCCGACGCTGCGATCCCTGGACGCCATCCATCTGGCGACCGGCCACGCGGTGTTCGGCGCCAGGCTGACGGCGTTCGTCGCCTACGACGGACGCCTGCTCGCGGCCGCCGAAGCCATCGGCCTGCCGACCGTTTCCCCGGGTCGCTAGTCGCCCGGATCTGTCACACCCCGGGCTTACCGTCGCGACCATGGGGAATCGCAAACAGTCGGGCAGCAACGGAACGGGCTTCGTCATTCTCGTGGTCATCGCGTTGCTGTGGTGGCTGCGCTGGCTCATTCTGGCCGGCGCCGTGATCACCTTGCTGGTGATCGTCACGCGCCGGCTGATGCGCAGTTACACCGCGTACCGCGCCGCCGAATGGACCCGGCTCAGCGAAATCCGCCGGCGCGCCGACGTTCAGAACGCCCAGGTGTTGCGCGGTGACCCGCGCGGGTTCTTCGGGCAGTACCCGCTGCCGGACCCGGAGCTGATTCCGCGCTGGTACCGGGCCGGTTAGGCACGTCGCCGACGGCGGGCCGCCGGGCCGGACCACGTGGACAGTTGCCCGCCTTTGCGCGACAACGTCACCCCAACCCGGCGCGTAATTGCACCCACCCCGCGACGCACTCGCGGTTGTCGCTCAAAGGTGGGCACCTCCCCCATCCCCGCCAACCAGTTATGGATGGGGCCGGTGGTGCGTCACACTGAGACCATGACGGAATCCGGAGACACCCGCGTCGCGGTCTACCTCGACTTCGACAACATCGTGATCTCCCGCTACGACCAGGTCAACGGGCGCAGTTCGTTTCAGAAGGACAAGGCCAAGGGCCTGGCCAAGAACCCGGAACGCCTCGCGCGGGCCACTGTCGACGTCGGGGCGATCATCGACTTCGCGTCGTCGTTCGGGACGCTGGTGCTCACCCGCGCCTACGCCGACTGGTCAGCCGAGGTCAACACCGGCTACCGCGCGCAACTGGTGGGACGGGCGGTCGACCTGGTGCAGTTGTTCCCGGCGGCCGCCTACGGCAAGAACGGCGCCGACATCCGGTTGGCCGTCGACGCGGTCGAGGACATGTTCCGGCTGCCGGATCTGACCCACGTGGTGATCGTGGCCGGCGACTCCGACTACATCCCGCTGGCGCAGCGCTGTAAACGCCTGGGCCGCTATGTCGTCGGGATCGGGGTTGCCGGATCGACCAGCCGCGCGCTGGCGGCGGCCTGCGACGACTTCGTCAGCTATGACGCACTGCCCGGAGTGCCGGTGTTCGAGCCCGCGCCGGCGGCCGCCGACGCAGACGCAGGACCGAAGCGGCGCACCCGCCAAACCAAAGAGGAGCCCGAGGAGCCGCCACAACCGGATCCGCAGGACACCGCCACCGGACTGCTCATCCGCGCCCTGAAGATCGGCCTGGAGAAAGACGACGTCGAGTGGCTGCACAACTCGTCGGTCAAGGCCCAGATGAAGCGCATGGACCCCTCCTTCAGCGAGAAAGCCCTGGGGTACAAGTCATTCAGCGACTTCCTGCGGTCCTACTCGGACCTGGTGGAGCTCGACGAGAGTTCGACGACGCGAATGGTGCGGTTGCGCACCTAGCGGCCGAGCTAGCCCTCCGCGGCCACCAACGATCGCAGCTGCACGTCGGGGTTGTCGCGTTGGAAACCCTGCAGGCGCCAAGCGTTGGAGAACAACACCAGGTGCACGCCGTCGGTGCGGGTTAACACTTCGGCCAACGACTGCTTGCTGACGAAGTCGACGTCGCCGGGATCCACGATGCGGGCGACCTGATACGGCAGCGGTTCCAGCGTGATCGGCGCGCCCATTTCGCTGGCCATCCGGTGTGCGGCCACCTCGAACTGCATTGGCCCGACCGCGGCAAGCACCGGCGCCTGCTCACCGCGGCGATCGGAGACCAGCACCTGCACCACGCCCTCCTGGTCCAACTGCTCGATGCCGCGGCGGAACTGCTTGTGCTTGCTGGGATCGACGTTGCGTGCCACGGAGAAATGCTCCGGCGAGAAGCTCGGGATCGGCGGGTACTGCACGGGCACATCGCAATACAGCGTGTCGCCCGGACGCAGGGCGGCGGCGTTGGCCAGCCCGATCACATCACCGGGCCACGCGGTGTCCAACGTGGAGCGCTGCTGGCCGAACACCGACTGGGCGTACTTGGTGACAAAGGGCTTGCCACTCGCGGCGTGGGTGAGGACATCGCCGCGCTCGAAGGTTCCCGAGTACACCCGCGCGAACGCGATGCGATCGCGATGGGCCGAGTCCATCCCGGCCTGCACCTTGAACACGAAAGCGCTGAACGGTGCGTCGGTGGCGCGCCGGGCCCCGTCGACGTCGAGCGCCCCGCTGGGCGCCGGCGCCAACTCGGTGAGCACGTCGAGAAGCTGGTTCACGCCGAAGTTCAGCGCCGCCGAGGTGAACAGCACCGGTGTCGCCGTGCAGTCGAGGAACGCCTCGCGGTCGAAGTCGGATCCGTCGGCGGACAGCAGCTCGCACTCTTCGACCGCGGTATCCCAGTCGGTACCGGCGGCGGCGTGCGCGTCGGCCGCGGCGATGTGCTCCTCGGGTGCCGCGGTGGCACCACCGGCGGTGCGGGTGAACCGGATGAAGTTTCCGGACCGGCGGTCGAGCACCCCGTTGAACTCTCCGGCGATGCCGACCGGCCAGGTCAGCGGGGTGGGGCGCAGCCCGATGCGGGTATGGATCTCGTCCATCAACTCCAGGGCATGCCGGCCGGGTCGGTCCCACTTGTTGATCACGGTGATGATCGGGATCCGACGATGACGGCACACCTGGAACAGCTTGAGGGTCTGCGGCTCAAGGCCTTTCGCGGCATCGATGAGCATGACGGCGGAGTCGACGGCGGTCAGCACCCGGTAGGTGTCTTCGGAGAAGTCGGCGTGGCCGGGAGTGTCGAGCAGGTTGATGACGCAGTCCTGCCCCTTGGCGGTGCGGTACGGGAACTGCAGGGCGGTCGACGTGATCGAGATGCCGCGGGCTTTCTCCATCTCCATCCAGTCCGACACGGTGGCACGACGACCGGACTTGCCGTGGACCGCGCCGGCTTCGGTGATGGCTTTGGCGTGCAGTACCAGCGCCTCGGTCAGGGTGGATTTGCCGGCGTCGGGATGGCTGATGACGGCGAAGGTTCGGCGGCGGCCCGCTTCGGAGGCGATCCGGCCCGTTTGCGCCGCGGCGGCGACCGTCGGCGAATCCAGGGCGTTGTCGGTCATTGCGTCAGCGAGTGTATGGGCGATCTTGCGCGAATCGGTAATCGGGCACTAGGCCCGATACCCTTCCGGCGTGACCGCGATCGACCCCGAAAGGCTTGCCACCTGCCTAGAGGTGCTCGCCGAGATTGATGCGCTGCCGGCTGAGCACCCCGATGCCGTTGCGGTGCGCCGAGCCACCGCGCGCATGTTCAAGGCCCTCAAGAAGGCCCGCCGGAACGCCAAACGCGACGCAGTGGCCGCCGCCGATCACGCCGTCATCGCCGCCACGGCCACCGGGGCGCCAGGCCGAATCGACGACGAGACGCAGGGCATTCCGCTGGTGTCTGCCACGGTCGGGGCGTCGGCAGGCACACTGCTGCGCTCGCAGGCCTGCTACATCTGCAAGGTCCACTACACGCAGGTGGACGCGTTCTATCACCAGCTCTGCCCGGGCTGCGCCGCGATGAGCCGGGCCAAGCGTGACGCTCGCACCGACTTGACCGGCCGCCGCGCCCTGCTCACCGGCGGGCGCGCCAAGATCGGCATGTACATCGCGCTGCGGCTGCTGCGCGACGGTGCACACACCACCATCACCACCCGGTTCCCCAACGATGCCGTGCGCCGCTTCGCCGCCATGCCCGATCACGCCGACTGGCTGCATCGACTGCAGGTGGTGGGTATCGACCTGCGCGACCCGGCACAGGTCGTCGCGCTGGCTGACACGGTGGCCGGCCAGGGCCCGTTGGACATCCTGATCAACAACGCGGCGCAGACGGTGCGGCGCGCACCCGGCTCGTATGCCGCCCTCATCGAGGCCGAGCGCACCCCCGCAGGCGAGCTGGTTGAGGTGATCACCTTCGACCACGTCAGCGACGCCCACCCGGCGGCTCTGGCCGGCAGCCTGGCCGAGCACCAGGAGCCGCACGCGCTGACCGAACTGGCCCTGACCGCCCGCAGCGCCTCCCCGCAACGGATCGCCGCCGGCGTCGCCATCGACGCGGGTGGGCTGTTGCCCGACACCGCCGCGGTGAACAGCTGGACCCAGCGGGTGCACGAAGTCGACGCCCTGGAGCTGCTCGAGGTGCAGCTGTGCAACCAAACCGCGCCGTTCATCCTGGTGAGCCGGCTGCGCCCGGCCATGGCGGCGGCTTCGGCCCGCCGTAAGTACGTGGTGAATGTGTCGGCGATGGAGGGCCAGTTCAGCCGCCGCTACAAGGGCCCGGGCCATCCACACACCAACATGGCCAAGGCCGCGCTGAATATGCTGACCCGCACCAGCGCAGCGGAGATGCTGGAGAACGACGGCATCCTGATGACCGCGGTGGACACCGGCTGGATCACCGATGAGCGCCCGCATCCCACCAAGTTGCGACTGGCCGAGGAGGGATTCCACGCCCCGTTGGATCTCGTGGACGGCGCCGCCCGGGTCTACGACCCGATCGTGCGCGGGGAGGCCGGCGAAGATCTGTACGGGTGTTTCCTCAAGGATTACGCGCCGAGTCCCTGGTAGCGCCGTCAATACAGCGGGCCGCCGCCGAACAGGGTGCGGTGTGAATCCGGCTGGTTTCCGTCGAGGTCGGTGATGCCGTAGTCGAGCGCGGTCTCGGCGGTGATCAGGGTGTGCCCGCTGCGGGAACCGATGTCCGGGTCGTCCGCCAGGGCGGCGATGACGCGGCCGATGAACTCCGGGGTTTCGGCGTTGGCCAGTGGAAAGCCCTGGAAGTTGTCCAGGCCGCGATCCATGAAGCCCTGCATGACTTCGTTTTTCACCAGGCCCGGCCACAGCGACACCGCGCTCACCCCGGTACCGGTCAGTTCGACCGCCATGTCGGCGGCCATCTTGTCCAGCCCTGCCTTGGAAATGCCGTAGAGCACCGAGTGCAGGTGCCCCCGCGCCCCGAACGAGGAGATGTTGGCGATCAGACCGGCACCACGGGCCACCATCAGCTGCGCGGCGTGCACCGAGGCGACGTAGTGGGCGCGCAGGCCCACCCCGATCAGGGTGTCCCAGTCGGAAAGCGGCCGCTGCCAGAACTTCTCGGTGAACCCGGCGAAGCCCTTGGGCGCCGCCCAGACGTTGTTGACCAGTAGATCCAGCCGGCCGTCCTGCTCGTCGGCGACGCGGGCGAACAGCGCGGCGATCTGCTCGTCGTCGCGGTGGTCGCACTGCACGGGTATGCCACGCCCACCGCGCTCGGTGATCAGTCGGGCGGTCTCATCCAGCGGCCTGTCGGCGCCGACTTCGCCGCGGGCGGTGACGTAGACGGTCCAGCCGTGCGAGCCGAGCGCCAGGGCAATGCCCTTGCCGACGCTGCGGCTGGCGCCGGTCACCAGGGCGATCCGTGTGCTCATCTCAGATCTCCACGAGGGTGTCGTCGCCGAGCGGCCGGGTGATCACCCAGAGCTGCCGGAAGTGGCTGCGGGCCATTTTCCAGGCCCCGTCCTCGATCACGTAGTCGTCGTCGTACTCGCCGGTGAGCAGGCGTTCGGTGCGCTCGATCATGTTGAGCTGGCGAAACTTCAGCGTCCAGCGTCCGGTGGCCGTGCCGGGTCCGGTGATGGTGATATCGGGGTGCATGCCGTGGTGCATATCGAGGATCACCGGTTTGCCGTCCACGGTGTGCAGCGCGATGCGGGTGAACACCGCTGCGATCTGGTCGGCGTCGTCGAACCCGCCCAGGGGTCCGTAATGAATGTCGGCCCCGCGATTGATGAAGCAGGCCCGGAAGGTTTCGGGGTCTTTGGCGTCACACGCCCGGAAATAGCGGTGCTTGAGGGCTTTGATCGCCTCGATCTGTTCGAGGGCTTCCAGTCGCTCTTCGACGGTCATCGTCTCGACGATAGTGGGGGCTATCCGCCGACGGTGATCAGCATCGTGAACGTGCGGGTGCTCTGGCCAACGGTGGTCGTCAAGGCCAGTCGATGGCTTCCCGTGGGCACCGATGGGGCCACCGTGACCTCGAGGCGCTGATGCGCGGCTCCGTCGGCATCGAACCTGCCCGAAACCGGCACCACCGCGATCCTGCCGTCGGCGGAGGTGCCGGTGATCATGTAGTCGTCGGGGCCGGCGCTCAGTCGTTGCGCATCGAATGTGACGGTCGCCGAGCCGCCGGGGGTGATCTCGGCGACCGCCGGTGTGACGTTGACGGCCACGGCCTGACCACCCGCGCCGAACGACGGCGGCGCCGCGGATTCCGCGCTGCCCCACTGCATGTTCGGCTTGCGTGACAGGGTGAAGACGAGCTGGCCGCCGGTGCGGATGACGGACTCCGGAAGCGAGGTCTGCTCGGTGGGCCGGCCGTCAACCGTCAGCCCGTCGATATAACGCAACCGGTGCCATCCGGAAGCGCCGGGCGCGCTGATCCGGATGGATTTGCCGCGCGCCAAAGCGATTTCGGCCGCTTCGAACAACGGGGTGTTGACGGTCAGGATCGCGGTTCCCGGGATGGCCGGGTACAGGCCCAGCGCGGACCAGACATACCAGCTGGCCATCGCGCCGAGGTCGTCGTTGCCGGGTACGCCGTTGGGGGTGGGGCCGAACAGTTCGCTGCGGATCCGGTCGACCAGCCGCTGCGTCTTCCACGGTTGGCCGAGGTAGTTGTACAGCCAGGGCACGCCCAGGCCCACTTCGTTGCCGGCCCACAGGTAGGGCTGGTTGGGGCCCACGTTGAGTTTTTTGGTGAACCGATCGAGCCGGTCGATCGCCGCCCCGCGACCGCCGAGCGCGGTGACCAGGCCGGCGACGTTGTGCGGTACGTACCACAGGTATTGCTCGGCGTTGCCCTCGTCGTATCCGAGCTGACCGAAGCAACGCGGGTCGGGTTCGACGAACCCGGGTCCGTCGGGAAAGAAGCCGGCCGCGTCGCGGGGCGAGAGGTAGCCGGTGGTGGGGTTGAACAGGTTCTGCCAGTACTGCGCCCTCGGCTGGAATTGCGCGGCGGTATCGCTTTGGCCGAGCGCGTCGGCGAAGCGGGCGATGGCGAAGTCGTCGACCGACCACTCCAGGGTGATCGATGCGCTGGGAATCGAAGGCCCCCTGCAGGATCCACCGGCCTGCGGCAGATACCCGCGTTCCAGATAGCTGCCCAGGCCCGGACGCTCGACGTAGCCGTCGCGGCCCACCCCGCCGGTGGTCGCGCCCGAGACCATGTAGTGCAGCGCCCGTGTCGTATCGAACTCCCTGGCGCCGAATGCGTACAGGTTCACGATCAACGGCACCACGCTGTCGCCGGTCATCTGGGCGGTGGCGGCGTTGGCCAGTGCCCACCGCGGAAACGCCCCGGCGTGTTCGGCGTCGTTGACCAGCGACTGCGCCATGTCCGAGGCACGCTGCGGCACCAGCAATCCATGCAGCGCGGCCAAGCCGCGATAGGTGTCCCAGTCGGAGAAGTTCGCATACTGGGTGTGCCCGTCGGGCAGCGTGTGGATGGCGTTGTCGAAGCCGAGGTAGCGGCCGTCGACGTCGTTGAACGTATTCGGGTGCAGCAGAGCGTGATACAGCGCGGTATAGAACG
Source organism: Mycolicibacter heraklionensis (assembly GCF_019645815.1). Taxonomy (NCBI): domain Bacteria; kingdom Bacillati; phylum Actinomycetota; class Actinomycetes; order Mycobacteriales; family Mycobacteriaceae; genus Mycobacterium; species Mycobacterium heraklionense. Next base: position 749,752 of record NZ_CP080997.1, on the reverse strand, counting down.
TCGTCAGGTCACGGCGGTCGCGGCCGGCCACGCGGATCTGCGACAGCGCGGTGTTCCACTCGCGTTCGGATGCGTCGCGCACGTCGTCGAAACCCGCTTTGCCTTCGGCGGCCAGGTTCGCCCGCGCACCGTCGATGCTCACGTAGGACAGCGCGGTCTGTACTTCGACCACCGATCCGGGCGGAAACTGCACGTACCCGCCGCTGTCGCCGATGTAGCTGGAGTAGGCGCCGCGGGTGCCCGGATAGACCGAGTACCCGTCCCAGGTGCCGTAGGCGGTGAACGGGCGATTGAACTTCATCGCGAAATACACCGTGTAGGTGTTGTTTTTGCCGCAGAACCCGCCGCTGGCCGCCATTCCGGTGATGGTGGTGTTGTCGTCTCCGATCTGGATCGTCGCCGCCGAGTTGCCTGCCAGCGATGCACTCGGGCGCACATAGAACAGCGCCGGCCCGCCGTTGCGCGGGTAGTGGAACCGGCCGACGCCGGTGCGGGTGGTGGCGGTCAGTTCAGCGGTCACGCCGGTCTCGGGGAAGCGGACGGTGTAGTAGCCGGGCTTGCCGCTCTCGGTGCGGTCGTGGGCGATCTTCTCGGTGACTTCCCATGGCCGCGAGCCAATCTCGGTGGTGGTGGGCAGCATCGAGATGTCCCCGAAGGCCGCACAACCCACCGAGGCGTGGGTGACGCTGAATCCGGTGGCCTGGTCGACGCCGTGGTCATATCCGGCGTAGGTGCCGACGGTATCGGGCGAGTACTGCACCATGCCGAACGGCACTGAGGTGCCGGGGAAATTGTTGATCTCCCCGACGACCCTGCCGCCGGTTCCGGTACCGATCAGGGTGTCGACGTAGTCGACCGGATGGGTCACGAACGCCGGCCGGTATTCGTAGGACGTGTTCGGGGCCGCGACTAGCCCGACGACCAGCAGTGCCGAGGCCAGCAGCACCAGCATGGCCTGTCGGGAGCGCATAGCTGTGCTCTACTACACCCCCGGCGTTCCAGCAAGCGTTTTCGCCTCCTGCGGTGCGGACCGGCGTGCCGCGGGGTTCCAACCGACGTAGCTCAGGTACAGCCCCAACAGCGCGATGCCCACGTAAAGGACACGCCACCAGGTGATTGCGCCGGCCGTGTTGTCGGGAATCGACATCAGGGTGTCGGGGAACATGATCAGGAAGAACCCTTTGACGGCGACCAGCCAGCCCACCACCGAGATGATGATGGCCAGGGCGCCTCGCCAATACGGGTGCAGGCCGATCACCACAAGACCGATCAGCAGCGCGAACGCCCCGGCCGTCCACGTCCGCAGCGGCTCGGCGGAGAACTGCGAGAGGTGCTGCCACAGCTCCGGGGCGCGGACCGCCGCGCCGCCGTCGAGGACGACGATGAAGGGCCCCATCACCCGGGCAAACATCCGCGTGGCGGCCTGCGATTGTTCTGACGTGCTCATTGCGCTTTCCTTCCCTGACCGCTGGACCGGGACAGCGGTCTAGCTGATATCCAGCTGACCACCGCCGCTCGGTGCGGGGCAGGGTCGGTAGTCCCCGGCGAGTCAGCCATGGGTCACTTATTGCGGCGGGAAGACGTACGCGAGAAGGCGGCCACGGCAGTTCGCCGTGGCGCGCGCTATGGCAGGCGAATCAGCAGATTTGGCCGGCGAAGAACGCCGCCGACACCAAACCGACGCACAACGCCAAGGTGGCGTGGCCCATCATGCCGGCGCCGACGGTCGCGGTGGCGGCCGTGACGCCCAAACCGGTCAAGAACGCTGTCATTGCCATCTCTCCTGTGGTGCGCATCACATCGGGGTTTCCAACGTGGTCTACACCACATCATATCTCTAAGGGAAATGCCAGTCCCATCCAATTCACCGGAAAGTCGCGGTTTAGTGGAGCTCGGCGACGTGAGCGACCGGTGAGAGTGGTGGGGGTACCGGTGGCGGGCGGAGTGAATTGCGGTGTGAGTGAGGTCGTCGCCTGTGGATGGACGGACGTTTCCGACCGCAGCGTCGGCGTACGCTGCCACCATGCCGCCGAAGGATCTGGAGTCACGGGTCACCGCCCTGGAGGCGCAGGTGGGTGAGTTGCATCGCCGAGTCAGCGCCAGCGAACGCGACGCCGCCGCAGCCCGGGTGCTCGCCGGTGGCGCTGATCGCGACGTCGGTGAGATCCGCGGTGAAATCCGTGACTTTCGCCGGGCCACCATCGGAAGCTTCAACGCGTTGCGTCAGGACATGGTCGACGGTTTTCGACGGGTCGACGAACGGTTCGCGCAGATCGACGAGCGGTTCACGCAAATCGACGAGCGGTTCGCGCAGATCGACGGAACGTTCGGGCAGGTCGCTACCGGCTTCGCCGAGATGCGCGCCAGGTTCGACATGACCGCGGCCGGACAGCAGCGCATCGCCGAGCTGATCCAGACCGTCATCGACGCCCAAGGCGGCAACGGCTCGGGCTGACAGCGCTGCCCGAGGCTCGCCGGCCCTAAGGTGTCAACCGTGACCGATTCCCCCGACGCGGTGCGGGCCCTCGCGGCGATCCTGACCGAACACGGTCCACTGGGAGCCGAGGACATCGCCCAGCGGCTGCGTGCGGGTGGTCAACGCCTGAGGGTTTCCCGGACGCTTCCAGGTGCTCCGCGAGCCTGTCCCCAACTCGTTCCCGCTGTCGAAGCGCAGGACAAGCAGCTCCAGGAGCCGGCCGCGCGGATCGAAACCCAGCCGCAGTTCGCGGGGAAGCCGGCTGGCGCGAGCATCTCCCCAGCCGGCTTCGACTTCGCTCGTTGGGATTTCGAACGCAAGTGTGTGCGACTGGCCACGCGCTACCGCCTGGACACCAACGATCGGCCGTTCTAGGGACTTCCGGCCCTGCCGGCGACGCGACCGGACGCGCGATAGTGGTACTACGCGTTACAGATAAGCCGGAGGCCGCCATGTCGCAGCGACTGAGCATCCTGGACACCGCGTTCCTGCACGCCGAGGACACCGACGCGCACACGCGACTGGGCATCGGCGGGCTGGCGATCCTGGAGGGCCCGATGCCCGACCACGCGCCGCTGATATCGACGCTGGCCGAGCGGATCGCGTACTGCCCCCGGTTCTCGCAGCGGTTGCGCAGCCAGCTCTTCGACCTGAGCGCACCGGAGTGGGTTGACGACGACAAGTTCGACCTGTCCTATCACGTTCGGCGCGTGGCGGTCCCGGGCTCCGGCAGCGACGAGGACCTGTTCCGGCTGGTGGCCGACGTGATGTCCTGGCGGTTGGACCACGACCGCCCGCTGTGGGAGATCTGGCTGATCGGCGGGTTGACCGACCACCGGTGGGCAATGCTGGTGAAGGTCCATCCGTGCCTGGCCGATGCCGTTGCGACCGTGCATATCCTGACCGGTCTGTCCGATGACGGCTTGGCGGACAGCGCCGCCCTTGACCGCTGCGTGAGCCGCCACCCCGCGGGCAGCGCCCTGGTGACGTCGCCGCCGCAGAACCTGCAGCCGGACCCGCGCCCCAGCCCGTGGCTGGCCGCACTGCGGGCACCGGCGCGGCTCGCCGACGACGCCCTGGCCGCTGCCCGCGGGGTGTTGCTAGGCTCCAGCGAATTTGCGGCCGGCCTGCAGCGGCCGCCGTCGTCGCTGAACGGCCCCGTCACCTCGCGGCGGCGCTACACCGCGGCGCGGGTCGCACTCGACGATGTCAATCAGATCTGCCGGACGTTCCACGTGACCGTCGACGATGTCGCGCTGGCCGCACTCACCGAGAGCTACCGCGACATGCTGCTGCGCCGGGGTGAGCAGCCCCACGCCCAGTCGCTGCGCGCCCTGGTACCCAGCGGCGGCGCAGCCCTGCTGCCCTATCTACCGGTACACGAGGACAATCCGGTGCTGCGGCTGCGGCTGGTGCATGCCCGGATGGCGCAAAAGAAGGCCGGCGGCGAGGTCGATAGTTTGGTCGCCGCGGCCGCGCGGGCGCTGCCGTTCCCGGTCACGGCATGGGCACTGGGGCTGCTGTCCCGGCTGCCGCAGCGCAGCGTGGCCACCATGACGGTGAACGTCTCGGGTCCGCGCACGGCCCTGCAGGTGTTGGGCTGCAACGTCATTGATGTGCTACCCATTCCGCCGATCGCGATCCAGTTGCGGACTGCCGCAGCCGTGCTGAACTACGCCGACAAGCTGTTCTTCGGGTTCCTCACCGACTTCGAAGCCGTCCCGGACGCCGACGAACTGGCCCGCGGGGTGGAATCCGCGGTGACCCGGCTGTTGGAGTGCAGCAAGCGCCGGCGGGGACGAGACCGTCGCGGATTGGCGCTGGTGGTCACCGCGTGAGGGTGGGTCCGGCGCTATCAGCGTGGCGGCTCATATGCGCTCAATCGCACCCGGGTCAAAGCGCATGACCCGAGTCGCAGTGGAACGCGCCCAAGCGCTACGCCGAAGAGTTCCGCCGCAAGGTGCCCGGTCTGGTCACGCGAATGCGCCGGTCAGGAAGGTTCAGCCACCTCGATCCGGATAACCGCTTCCGCCTACAGCTCGGTAACACGCCCGCCCTCGACCCGCCAAGTGCGGTCCAACCGGACGTTCTGCAACATCCGGCGGTCGTGGGTCACCAACAACAGCGCACCGTTGTAGGTTTCCAGCGCCTGTTCGAGCTGTTCGATGGCGGGCAGATCGAGATGGTTGGTCGGTTCGTCGAGGACCAGCACGTTCGTTCCGCAGGCTTGCAGCAACGCCAGGCCAGCGCGGGTGCGCTCCCCGGGCGAAAGGTCATCGACCGCGCGCTCCACATGGTCGGCGGTCAGCCCGAACTTCGCCAGCAGGGTTCGCACGTCGGCGGTCGACCAGTCCGGCACCCGCTGCTCGAAGCGATCGACCAGACGGGCGGGGCCGGTGAAATCGGCGCGCGCCTGGTCGATTTCACCGATAGCGACGCTGGCGCCCAAACTTGCGCGGCCCGCGTCGGGCTGCTGACGGCCGAGCAACAGCCGCAGCAACGTCGACTTTCCCGCCCCGTTGGGGCCCACAATGCCGATCCGCTCGCCGGCATCCACCTGTAGAGACACCGGTCCGAGGACGAAATCGCCTTGCCGCACTACGGCATTGTCGAGTGTCGCCACCACCGAACTCGACCGTGGCGCAGCGCCGATGCTGAACTGCAGGGTCCATTCCTTGCGGGGTTCGACGACCTCCTCGAGGCGGGCGATGCGGCTCTCCATCTGACGCACCTTCTGCGCCTGTTTCTCACTGGAGTCCGTCGCGGCACGGCGCCGATTCTTGTCGTTGTCCGGCGCCTTGCGCATCGCATTGCGGACGCCCTGACTGGACCACTCCCGCTGCGTGCGGGCGCGAGCGACCAAGTCGGCCTTCTTTTCGGCGAACTCCTCGTACTGCTCACGCCGGTGTCGGCGGTTGATCTCCCGTTCCTCGAGATAGCTGTCGTATCCGCCGCCGAAGACGGTCGTGGTGTTCTGAGCCAGATCCAATTCCAGGACACGAGTGACGCTGCGGGCCAGGAACTCCCGGTCGTGGCTGACCAGCACCACCCCGCCCCGAAGTTCACGGACGAACTGCTCCAGCCGGGCCAGCCCGTCCAGGTCGAGGTCGTTGGTCGGCTCGTCGAGCAGGACGATGTCGAACCGCGACAGCATCAGTGCGGCCAGGCCTACCCGGGCGGCCTGTCCGCCCGACAGTCCGGTCATGAACGTCGACCCGGGCTGCACCGCCTCGGAGTCCAGTCCCAGGTCGGCCAGCACCGCGGGCATCCGGTCGTCGAGGTCGGCCGCACCGGTGGCCAGCCAGTGATCGAGCGCCGCCGAGTAGGTCTCGGGCGGATCGGTACCCGCGGGAGCCTGATCCGGGTCGGCCAGGGCGGCGGCCGCGGCGTCCATGGCCTGCGCGGCCTGAGCGCAGCCGGTCCGGCGAGCGATATAGGCCCCGACGGTCTCGCCTTCCGCCCGCTCGTGCTCCTGCGGCAGCCAGCCGACGAACGCATCGGCCGGGGCGATGTTGACCGCGCCGTCGAGCGGCTCCAGATCGCCGGCCAGGATCCGCAACAGGGTGCTCTTGCCGGCACCGTTGACACCCACGACGCCGATGACGTCGCCCGGTGCCACGGTTAGGTCAACGCCCTCGAACAGGGTGCGGTGCGCGAAGCCGCCGGCGATGTTCTTGGCGACGAGTGTTGCGGTCATCGGTACATGGTCGCAGGGGAGGAGGGGTATGGGGAGCGCGGGAAGGCGCTGCTCATCTTGCGGCACAGCGTCGACCTTGTGGGCCGTGGCCAGCCCGGGAGTCTGCCCCGTTGTCACACTGAGCCGTCCCGGTAAGTCCGGAGACTCCCGATCTTGGGAGGATTCGAGTTATGGGACGTGCAAGCAGGTATCCCGCTGAGCTTCGAGAGCGCGCGGTGCGGATGGTGGCCGAGGTCCGCCCGCAGTACCCCTCGGAGTGGGCGGCAATCACCGCGGTGGCCGGCATGTTGGGAATCGGTACTGCGGAGACGCTGCGGACCTGGGTTCGTGGCTCGCAGGTCGATTCCGGTCAGCGACCCGGTGTGACCTCGGCGATGGCCCAGGAGAACAAGGCGTTGCGCCGCGAGATCGCTGAACTGCGCCGCGCCAATGAGATCTTGAAAGCAGCGGCGATTTTCTTCGGGGCCGAGCTCGACCGGCCCGGGAAACGGTGATTCGGTTTATCGCCGAGCACAAGGACTACCAGGTGCCCGGCTCTGATGGTGGGGCCGGGCTTCGCTGGGGTGTCGAGCCCATGTGTGCGGTGCTGTCGGCCAACGGGGTGTCGATCAGCCCGTCGACCTACTACGAGTGGATCAACAAGACCCCGACGCGCCGCCAGGTGCGCGAGGCCGAGCTAGTCGAGATCATCAGCACTCAGCGCAACGACGCCAAGACCGGCAAGTTCGTGCAGACCCTGGGCTCACGCAAGATGTGGATCCGGCTGCGCGGCCAGGGCCACGATGTGGCCCGTTGCACGGTGGAGCGGATCATGCGCGCCCAGGGCTGGGAGGGGGCCCGCTATGGGTCCAAACACAAGACCACGATCAGTGACGACAGCCATGCCCGTTACCCGGATCTGGTCGATCGCCATTTCTGCGCTCCGACGCCAAATCGATTGTGGGTAGCCGACTTTACGTATGTGGCGACCTGGAGCGGTTTTGTCTACGTGGCCTTCGTGATCGATGCGTTCAGCCGTCGCATTCTCGGCTGGAGGGCAGCGAGGTCGATGACCACGCCGCTGGTTCTTGACGCCCTCGAGCACGCATTCTTCACTCGGGCTCAAGAGGGGCACTACGATCTGCGTGGCCTGATTGCGCACAACGACGCCGGCGCCCAGTACACGTCGGTGGCGTTCACGCAGCGGCTCATCGACGAAGGAGTGGACCCCTCGGTCGGGTCGGTCGGCGACGCACTGGACAACGCGCTCGCCGAGACGACCGTCGGTTCGTTCAAGAACGAGCTCATCCATCGGCAAGGCCCGTGGCGCGACGTCAGCCAGGTCGAACTCGCCACCGCCGAATGGGTCGACTGGTTCAACACCGAACGTCCCCACGACTACCTCGACGACTTCACCCCCGCAGCCGTCGAAGCGCTTCACTACGATCACAGGCACACCCCACCGAAGGCGGGGTGATTCAAGGAAATCAGTCCCCGGACTTACCGGGACGGCTCAATCTTTGAGATTGTCACCCCAGCCGGGATGCCGCTCCGATACCCGTGGATCAGCTACCGCAATGACTCTGCGACGAAGGTCGAGGACTTCGACGTACGTGCGGTCCGGTTCTTGTCGAAGCTGATGAATCTGACGAGATCTCACGGGCACCAGGGCGACAGGGCCGTGTTCGCCAAAAAATTTCAAGGTAGGCAGGGCCTGAGACCCGAGAAATTCACTGCAGCAGTGGACGTTCTCAAAAAATACGGAGTCGTGTACGTGGACTCTGACATGATCTACTTTTCCAAGGACTGGGAACAATATCGCTTCGATGGCAAGAGCAGCCCTGGGCAACGTCATCTTGACGATTGCATCGACGCGTGGCGACCGGTGCTAACAGCGATAGGGAACGTCCTGTAGCGCGCCCACCTGTCCCAGTCCCACAGCTACACACAAATCGGGGCCTCCAACGGGTCCGTCGAAGCCATCAATGGCCGCCTAGAACATCTGCGCGGCATCGCCCTGGGTTTTCGTAACCTCAACCACTATATCCTGCGATCCCTGATAGCGTCCCGTGGAGTGGTGGACTTCGGATCGGACGTGGTTCATGCGTCGTGATCGACGAGTCATGGTGAACGCTAAGCGATTTGGTGTTGTTTGGCAAGCGCTTCGGCGGTGTGTTTCTTGGCGATGACGGTGCGTAGTTCGTCCATGGAGACATCGGAGAGATAGCGGCGGGTGACCTGCCATTCGTCGTGGGCTTCGATGACTACCGCCGTCGCCAGGCGCAGGAACGCCGCGGGGTTGGGGAAGATCTCCACGACATCGGCCCGGCGCTTGATCTCCTTGTTCAACCGTTCTATGGGGTTGTTCGACCAGATCTTCTGCCAGTGGGCCTTCGGGAACGCGGTGAACGCCAGCACATCGGTCTTGGCCTCGCCCATCATGGCCGCGACCTTCGGAAACGATTCGGCGAGGGTGTCGGCGACGCGGTCCCACTGGTCGCCGACTCCCTCGGGGTCGGTGTGGGCGAAGATCGTCTTGACCGCCGCGGTCACCGCGGGGGCATGCTTCGCGGCCACGGCGGTGTGCAGGTTACGCATGAAATGCACCCGGCACCGCTGCCACGACGACCCACTGAACTGTTGGGCCACCGCAGCTTTCAAGCCCGCATGGGCATCGGAAATCACCAGGTGCACCCCGGACAGACCACGCGATTTGAGCGAGGCGAGGAACTCCCGCCAGAACTCGAAGGACTCGCTATCGCCGACAGCGGTGCCCAGCACCTCGCGGGTGCCGTCGATCGAGACCCCGGTGGCCACCACCAGGGCCTGGGAGACCACATGCGCCCCGACCCGCACCTTGCAGAACGTGGCGTCGCAGAACACGTACGGAAACTGCGTGTGAGCCAGGCTGCGGGTGCGAAACGCCTCGATCTCGGTATCGAGGCCGGCGCAGATCCGGGAGACCTCCGACTTGGACACCCCGGATTCGACGCCCATCGCGGCTACCAGGTCATCGACGCTGCGCGTGGACACCCCGTGCACGTAGGCCTCCATGATCACCGCGTGCAGGGCCTTGTCGATGCGGCGGCGGCGTTCCAGCAGCGACGGGAAAAACGAGCCGGCCCGCAGCTTGGGGATGCCCACCTCGATATCGCCGGCGGTTGTGGCCACCGTCTTGGGGCGGTGCCCGTTGCGCTGCGTGCTACGCCCGCCGGTGCGCTCGTAGCGGCCGGCCCCGATCGCCTCGGTGGCCTCGGCCTCGATCAGCGCCTGCAGCCCGGCGCGGATCAGCTCAGCGAACACCGCACCGGAGTCGGCGGACTTGAGTGCATCGAGCTGGGCCAGCAGGGCAGAATGGTTCTGGGTCATCGCGTCGTGTGTCTTCCTGTTGAGTCACTTGGTAGGTAACTCACCGATCACTACGCGATGGCCCACCCCAACACCGGCACCGACACACCCGGGACCTTCAACCCTGGCCGGACCGCCTCCCGAAACCCCACCACCCCAGGGGACTTACCCCGATCCCTGACCTGACTTGGGTCACATTCGGTGATTCCTGAAATACGTGGCGCGTTGACCTGGGGTGCCCGGGGCCAAAGGACTCTAAAACACGCCGGACTCATTCACCGGGGGCACGCCAGCTACACTGCCACCTGCACCCACCAATGAACGAATCTCGTTCGCCGTGGACCAGTTCACGAGGTCAACCCAACTCGGTTCAGACGAGTTGCGATCATCGGTGGGGAAGGCCAAATGAATAGCAGGTCGGCTCAGCTAATTAAGAGACCAACCGGGTATAATTCTGCATCGATAATTGCGTTCCGTATATCCCCCAGCCCCGGCCTAAGTTGCGATTCAGGAACATTTACTCTGATCGATTGCCAGTCAACCATGCCCGGCACCGAATCAACGGGCGCCGAATTCAGGAGCCAGGCGGTATCTACAGTGCAGATCTTCTCAAGCGCCCCGTCGCCACCGAGCCTGACGAAGACCAACCGCCAAAGCGGATCGCGAACCATCGTTTCGAACTCATGCCTGCTGAGGTAGATGACATTCTGGTTCAACTTCACCGTTGTCTTAACTTCGAGGTGGAGATCTATAGTGCCTGTAAGGGATATGTCGAACCCGTACCCGTCAGACCAGGCTGCGACATGTTCAACATGACAAGTTGTACAAGTCCGAAGTAACTCGGCGAGTAGACGCTCTCCCGCATCCCCAACGCTTTTGCGGCGGGCTGTATCAATCAAGCCGTGGTGGTGACGTATCAGTGCGTATGCGTAATCCTCGGCTATGCCACAGACTTCGGCCGCCTCGATTGCATCCAGCGGCAATTCTTCGGGAGCCGAAATTACTTGACTCGCATCGGAGAACCAGACTGCGTCCATGATCGCCGCCGTGAAAACCGTCGGACCAGCAGGCAATTGGCCCACGGTAGCAGCAGCTAACTCTATCTCGTGCTGCAGTAGCCATTGACGCGCTTCGTAGTACTGCGACGGGGTCAGATCGGCATATTTCGCGGTGTTGGTAAGGATCGCCTGGCATCGCTCAGGCGAGTTGTGCGGACGCAGCTCAAGCCATCGAAGTGCAGCGCGTAGTAGTGAACTACGTGGAATTGGCATCGAGGTAGCCCAGGATTGCCTGGAAGTCACCGTTGTCTAGACCTGCACCGATTGCCGGCTCTTCGTCCAGATCGGCCAATCGCTGAACTGCCGGGTCATCGAGAATGGTCCCCATGAAGTTCAATTTCGTCTGTAGACGCTGAGAAACGACCTCATCGATTGTCCGCTCGCTGACGAGCACCGTGATGCGGGTCTCGGCGTCGGATGGCAGACCCAGCCTGTGTATCCGGTCCAGACTCTGAAGATACTTGCCAGCTGCAAAGTCGCGGTCGACGTATACGGCGTCGTGGCATTCATGGTGAAGGCTGATGCCCTCGCCGAGGGTCGCCGGATTCGATAGCAGTACAAAGCATCCCGAATCTGCTCGGCGGAATCTCGCGATCTCGTCAGCCCGGTTTGGTGTACCGCCGTGGACGACCGCAGGCGCGTACTCGCGTAGCAACTCAGCCAGGGTGTTGAGGCTGCGAATAAACGTCGACCAAACCAACGTCTTACGTCCTTGAGAAGCGTTCTGTGCAACGATTGCGACGGCCTCTTTGTATTTCGGTGATATCTCGTAGCTCGGCAAGTCGCGCATCAGTAGGGCCAAGTCCGACCCAGCCGGGGGCTCAAGCGGTGGAACCTGGTACGCAAGCGGCTCGTACCTGGTAGTCCCTACCGACAGGAGGGCAGGCGTCGTTGCCGCCATGAGAAGGTAGACAATAATGCGGCCAAGTTGCTGGAAGTCAGTTGACGCCATGGCCGCCCGCGCTGAGTACTGACCGACCAAGGCGTCATATATCTCACGGTGCACCGACGGTAGCTCCAGCACACGCTGCGTGGTGATCGGATCTGGAATCGCTAGTTCGTGTTTCGTAGTGCGCGTAAACAGTGGCTTCAAAACCTGGCTGGCCCGGGCGAGATCGCCTCCAGCAACGGCACGACTGACAACTTGACGCCCGTGTCCAGGCCATACAAAGGCGAAGAGGCTCTCGAGATCTCTGGCGCCGTTTGGCGCCGGGGTTCCCGTAAGAACCAACCGACGACTGGCGAAGGGCGCGATAGTGAGACACGCACTGCCATAGACACCTTCGGCCCCACGCTTCATCCGGTGAGCTTCGTCCAAAATCACCAAGGTGCGGTGCTGCCTGAGCCAAGGAATTATCTGCGGCAACGAACTCTGCAGGCGTTCGTAGTTGAGGATGAGCACGTCTGATGCCGGGTTAATGGCTCCGGTTAGTACCTGCATTTCGAGCGGCGGAGAGAAGCACTCTATGTTTTCGGACTGCCAAGCCTCGTAACTCGATTTCGGTCCTACGATCAACAACTTCTCCGCCTGGCCTGCGAGCTTCATCGCACTGAAGACGGCTAAGCCTACCCGCGTCTTCCCTGCTCCTGGCACCGAAAAATTCGCGCCATGTCGGAGAGACAGAATTCGGGCGATGTCGCGGCATTGGAAATCGGTCAACGCCCCCCGCCAAGCAGTTCCGAGCAGCCCTGACACCAAATTCGGACTCACCTCGGACGCCGAGGCAACAACGTCTTGGGACAGTCGGCCAGCGGCCGTCTGGGAGTCATTGACGACATCCTCGACGAGCTTGGCCAGCGCGGGTTCCCACTCAACCCCTAACGGGTCGGGCCAAGAAGCGAGGGCTGCCAGGTTAATTAGAAGATCGTCCAGTTCGAGCTCAAGAGTTCCAAGCGTTGGCTGGCGGGCACTCGGATAGCGCGTGCTCAATTTCCTGAGATCACCCGTATAGGGTTCTGCCGCTATCAGACGCACCCGCCCGGGCGAGTCAGCGAGAATCAACTCCAGGCTAGCCATCAGCAGGATCGGCTTTGGCAGAGATGACACCAAGTAGCCAGGCAACCCCGTCGCCTGGCTCCGGGAACGTCCTGGCTGCCTCCTTGCCCAGCGCCTGTAGTGCCTTGTGTAATTCAACTACCGCATCATCGAAAGCATCTTCGTCGATGGCCGAAGTTGCCCGCGCCTCGGCCAAATCCTTGACGCAAAGCTGAATGTCGTCGACGGCGTCGGATAGCCTCTCTGGCGCAGCCAGCTTGCGTTTCTGGAGCCGTGCGGCGCGGCCGGCAGGCTCGAGGGCCCGATCAACAGCCTTTTTCGCAGACTCGATCTTGGCGGCGGCTGATGTTATAGATTCCGTGTCAGCGTCGGTACTACGCGCGATCGCACTGGCCTGCAGCAGTTCATTGGCAAAGGCTCGCGCCTTCGCTTCTGCCTGGCCGGCCGTGCTTGTCAGGGTCACACCTTTGAGGCCAGGTATCGAAGTTGGCGCGGAAGGGTCACCAACAGTCTTCGGCTGCAACTCAGGTGGAAGTTTGGCAGCGAGGTAGTCGTCAAAGAAGGTGTCCTCCGCCAAACGCAAATCGGTCTTCGAGAAGCCGAGCACAAGAAGCGCAAGCCGTGTTTCCTTCAACGCCTCGGCGGCGCTCGGGTCCGTCAGGGCAAGCTTCTGGTAAACGCGGTGCAGTTCGTGAAGCTTCTCTTTATGATCCTCGAAATCAATCAACCGCAGGGAAGATCCCCCCACCGCTTTGCTCCGCTCAATGGCTTCCACAATTGTCGCATACACCCATCGATCCTTCTCAAGGGTTTTTGTCTTAATATGGAATTGTCGAGCTATATCCTCGGGCGCCCTGCCACGCTCCAGCTGTTCGTTGATCGCAAGGAGTTGGTTAATGTAAGAGTAGTCCCGCCGATACTCTTTTCGCAGCTGGAGAGAAAGTTCGACCTCGTTGATATCGTCCCAAGTTGCGGACTCTGGCAGTACAGCAACTCGGATATGCTGTTCATTTAGTTCACGGAGCGCCGCGCAGCGTGTATTGCCATTTACAAGCACTCCTTCGACAGTTATAAGGCCAGGGTCCTTCTGCCCAAATGTTTCCAAATTGTCGCGAAGAGCAATGAAATCTGGATCGACCTTATCAGGCGCGGATGGCAGGCATTTAAGCAAGTAATCCAAGTAGCCTTGAGCCTTCTCGCTCCACGGATTCGCGTAGAGCTCGTGATCCAACTCTGGGTTCATGCTGCGCTGCGCACGAATGCGGTGGGTGTCGGGATTGTAAAGCAGTGACTGTGTCGGCATCGAAATCACGTGCAGATGCTTGGTGCCCCCGCGCCATTCGACTGTCAGCCGCTCACCGTCGCTGTCGATTGCATCACACAGACGAGCGTTGACCATCTCCTTGATGCTGTCTCGCTCCGGTGGCAGAACGTAGTTCATCCGCAGTCTCCTTGATTCCCCTCGACGTGTCTCGAGGACATACTTACCAGAGCAATCGGACAAATATGGAACATTGCCCGCCGACGGTCGGCTCGCTCGCTGGCGAGCGTGTCAAGATCTCCTGATGGAGACTCCACGACTCGACGACTCCCGCTTCCAGAAGGCCGGCACGATGGTTAAGGGTGCGCTCTGGCTGGCGAACCAGGTTGGTATCGGCAACACCTTTACAAAAGAGCAGCTCCGGCAGGCGTTCCCCGGCATCTCCCAGATTGACCGCCGCATTCGGGATCTTCGGGACTATGGATGGGTCATTCGCAGCCACACCGAGGATGCGTCCCTGCGGCCGGAAGAGCAGCGTTTTGTGAAACAAGGCCTGCGAGTGTGGGATCCTGCTGAGCGGCGCAAGGGCGGAGCCTCGATACTTCCAGCCAAGGAACGACGAGACGTACTCGAAAGGGACGGCTATCAATGCACCATCTGTGGCATCGCTGGGGGCGAAACCTATCCTGACCGTGACTACGAGACCGCGGTTCTCGCGGTTACTAGATTGTCTGCGTCAGAATCGAGCGGGAGTTTAGATCATTTCGTAACGCAATGCCGCAGATGTAAATCGGGCCAGGCTGGGGCGGGCCCCAATGACATTCAGATTCTGCTTTCGAATATCCGCGCGCTATCCGAAGAAGACCATCAGCGCCTCGTCCTTTGGGTGAGGCGAGATCGACGCGGCCCGACCCCACTCGACCGGGTGTGGACCTCGTATCGGCAGTTGCCCGCTGACTTGCGGAACCGAGTTAAAGACGAAATCACCGAGTAATCAGCGTCCCACAGCCGCCGCTGTGATGCTGTTAGTCAGTATCATGCCAGAACTAAATTATCGCGGATGGCTTACTCGCGATACGACACCCTCGACCAACCTCAGGCGCCGACACGACAGGGTCACCGGGGCGTGCCACCACCCAGAGTTCGCCACCAATTTCAGCGGCGGGATTGGTGCGGCCCGGAGAGGCCGGAATTACCCGCGCAGCAACGAATTCGCCTTTCCGCGGCACTGGTAGCCCCAGTGCGCCGGCGACCAGTGGATCGTTCTCCTGATGTCCCAGAACCAATATACCCTCGGACCGCAGGGCCGTTCTAGCACCCCCATTGCCCCGTGCTCGTTTCATGAAATCGTCTTGCTGCGCGACAGTCGCCAGCTCGGAGCGACGGACGATTTGCCCGTGCACTCTGCGAAATAGTTCGTTGACTCGCGCCTGGCCGTGCCTGCCACTCCTCGACCGTGCATTGAATATCGAGTCCCGCGTCGCTGAGTCAAGCTGATAAAACAAGTTCGGCGCCAAGCCCGGATGATCCGGCCAGAGCCATCGAATTGCCTGACGCCCGAACACTGACAGCGACGTCTTCCCATCACGGTTCTGCGCAGGACGTGTTGCATCGGGGACCACTCGCACGACGCCAGCTCGCCAAGTCGATGCCTCGTCATTCGCAGTTAAGAGCAGGGCGACCTGATCGATGACCTCCGGGGGCAACATCCATCCGAACGCCTTCATCGAGTACTTGCAGTCAACCTGGAAACCCACAATCCGATAGTCGGTCGTGTCACCATCGTCGAAGTCGAACTCACGGTGCAGGTTGATCTCCACAAGTGTTCCCATGTGAGTCTTTTCAGTCTTGTGGAGGTCGTTGAAGTTCCAGCGGCCGGTGCGCTGACCGTCATACAGCTGATCGAAAGTATCGCGGAGCACGACGGCCACCCGATCACCGGTGGGGTCCAGCCTGTAAAGCTCATCGATGACAGCGTCGAGTTCCGGATCAGGCCGGGACGGCCACGCGACATCAATCACCCAATCCGCCTTTGCAGTCTCTGATCGCAAAGGGTAGTCCCAAGATCCAGCCAACCACATGGGAGACACGACCGTCGCTCCGCGGAGCCACGCTGCGGACGTCGTCCTATGCGCTAGCCACGGCGCGAAGGTTGGTCAGCCGCTGTTTTCGCCTTGCGGCGCGCCCGGTAATCGCGGACCGGATTGCCAACCCAACTGCCTCCGCGACCGGCGGCGGGAATGCATTACCGATCTGGCGGTACGCCGCAGTCTTGCGACCGAAGAAGCGCCATTCTCGCGGGAATCCCTGTATCGCTGCAGCCATTTCGAGGGTCAGCCGCGGTACATGGCCAATCGGCGTGAGTTCATCAGGTCCGTGATCCGCGAGCCCCTTGCCATCAACACCAAGTTCGAGCCAGGCTGCACGCGCGCGTGTCGGCCCGAGGTCAGGTCCGCCATGTTTACGCGATCCGCCAACGATGGTTGGACCAATGCCATCAGCACGTTCCGCCCACAAATCTGCACCCGGCCATCCGTCACGAGCCATCAGGTTGTGAAGCGTTTCGCCAACCGTGGGTGGCGCGCCCCGGGCACCGGGCCAGGCGAATCGGCCGAAGAACTCGGGCCGCACAGCTACCAAGATGAATCGGGGTCGAAGCTGTGGAACGCCGAATTCGCTGGCATTGAGCACTTGCCAGTCACACTCGTAACCCAGTTCGTGGAGTCGCGTCTTGATCGAGTTCCGGTACGCGTGAAACTTGGCGGTCGATAGTCCCCGAACGTTCTCCAGCATGACCGCCCGGGGCTGAGCTTCTGCAACGAGGCGAAGCGCCTCAGGAAACAGATCACGCTCGTCGTCCTGGCCTAGTTGTTTTCCGGCGATCGAGAATGGCGGGCACGGAACTCCGCCTGCCAGAAGATCGATACCGCGGTACGCAGTCCCGTCGATCTGGCGGACATCGCCTTCGTGGATCTTCCAGGACGGACGATTGAGCCGCAGTGTCTGGCAAGCGTCAGGTTCGATTTCGACGGCGAGTTCATGGCCGAAGCCGGCCCACTCCAAGCCGAGCGACTGTCCGCCGGCGCCAGCGCAAATTTCCAGACAACTTAATTGGCTGGCCACCTCATCCCCCTTCCATCACTCGAACAAACGTTCGATATAAACATTATCGCGGGAGCGCTCGGCTCGTCAAACCCCTGCCGACGTACCGTATCGGCATGAGCGAGGCGGACCACGTTGGCGCGCCGGAGAACGCCCAAGCCCAGGGCTACGTCACGCCGCCGGGTCGCTCCCGCAATATGGCCGCCATCCGGCGGCGCGACACCAAGCCCGAATCCATGGTCCGCTCGAGACTGCATCGGAGGGGTTACCGCTTTCTCAAGGACCATCCGGTCAGAGTGGAAGGCAGGCTCATCCGCCCAGACATTGTCTTTACCAAGCGCCGCGTCGCCGTTTTCGTCGACGGGTGCTTCTGGCACAGCTGCCCGCAGCACAGCCGCAGACCCCGCGTCAACGACGACTACTGGTTGCCGAAACTCGAAGGCAACGCAGCCCGCGATCGCGCACAGACCGGGGTACTGCGAGCCGCCGGCTGGACAGTCCTCCGGTTCTGGGAGCACGAAGACCTCGACGCGATCATTGCCGACATAGAATCCGCACTCGGCCCTCCCTAATCACAAACCCCTGACCCATAGCCCCTCACGCCTCGGCCCCGTCCCCTGTACGACCTCGCTACCCACACGCCCGCCACCCCTGTCCCACACTCGACCGCCGCCTTCCCGGCACGCCAGATCGTCTGGACCCCATCCGGTCCCTCGAGCCGTTCACCCTCCGCGTAACCACCCCACCTGCACACCCGCCCCACCCTCGGTACCGTTGCCGGAGTGGCTGCCTTCCGACGACTCCCACTCAAAACCCTGCTCACCCGCCTGGGCTTCGCGGCCCTCGCGATGACAGTCCTGGCGGGCATCGTGTGGGCCACCCGCGCCCAGCCGGTGCGACAGCTCATCCCGCTGCCGCCGGCCGAGGCGATCGGTCCCGGGGTCGGCATCAATATCTCCGCCCCCGGCAGCGCCGAGGCCACCAGCTGCACGGCGGGCTTCCTGGTGCGCACCAAAGACGGCCGGCCGGGACTGTTGTCGGCGGGGCACTGCAACAAGCCCGGCGGCTCCGGCACGGTGGCCATCCACCACGGCGCCCTCTACCCCACCGTCGGCGCCTTCACCGCGAGCGTCTACGACGGCAAAGATGGCAACAACATCGGCCTGATCACCCTGGACGACCCCGACAAATTCCCGCTGACGCCCGAGATCGACGGACACCCGGTAATCGGCGTCGCTGACCGCGTCGAAATCGGCGACACGCTCTGCCACTTGGGAGTCCGCACCGGCGAGCCGGTGTGCGGGCCGGTGGCCGCCAGTGAGAAGAACAAGGTGACGTTCGCCGCGGCCGGCACCTGTGGCGATTCCGGCGGCCCGGCCTACCGGATGCGCCCCGACGGCACCGCAGAAGCGGTCGGCATCCTCACCGCGGAGCCCGACGGTGGGGACCCCGACACGGCGTGTGCGGAACCACACGAGTCCTCCGTCGCGCAGCTGATCAAGCCGTGGCTGCAGGCCTGGCAACTCACACTGGTCACCACCACGTAAAGATCCCCTACCGCAGCCGTCCCGCACGCGCGACACTGAACCGGACCGGACGCTGCGCCGTGTCACTTCCGGGAGGCTGGTGCATGGGTAGAGGAAGACCAGCGGCAGATCGGTACTCGACCGCGGCCACGCCGCGGCCGGACACTTCTGCGCGTACGGGCCGGGCCTGACCGGCCATGACCACCGACGACCAGGCCCGGCCCCGCCTGAGCAGTGCTTGGAACACCACGCATCGCGCCTTCGCACCGGACCGAGCCATGGTCGCCGCCGCGCTGGCGCAGCTCTCCTCCGAACACCGGGCCCTGCTACGTCGTGCCTACTACTACGGCTGGAGCACCGAGCAGATCGCGGTCGATCTGGACATCGCGGAAGGCAGCGTGAAGACGCAACTGCACTACGCGCTACGGACACTGCAACAGACACTGCGAGATATGGGAACGGTGCAATGACGTTCGACCACGAGTACGGCATGTGGGACGCCGCCTACGTGCTGGGGTCACTCTCGGATTCCGACCATGACGAGTTCGAGACACACCTGGACGAGTGCCCGTTCTGCCAGGACGCGGTCAGCGAGCTGTCCGAGATGCCGGCAGTGCTGTCGCTGCTGGATGAGGACGACTTCACCGAATCCAACTACGTGACAGCCGACGGCGAGCTCAGCGCGGGTCTCACAGCCGCGCGGGCCGGTACCGCCCGTCAGGTGAACGGCGCTGCGGAACATCAACAGTCCGGTGCATCGGTGGCGGTCATCCAGCCGCCGGAGACGGTCTTCCCGATCTTCCGGCCCGGCAACTACGCCCCGGTCCCCGACGAGCTCACCGCTTTCGACCTGCCGGTCGAGGGCAGTATCCCGCCCGAACTGAACGGCTGGTATCTGCGCAACGGCCCCAACCCGCGCGACGCGGGCGGGCACTGGTGCACCGGCGATGGCATGGTCCACGGCGTCCGGCTGGAGAACGGCCGGGCCGCCTGGTACCGCAACCGCTGGGTGCGCACCGAGAGCTTCGAACAGCCCCTGCCGCTACTCAACCCCGACGGCAGTCGCAACCTGCACGCCAGCGTCGCCAACACCCACGTGATCCGCCACGCCGGCAAAACGCTTGCGCTGATGGACGCCTCGCTGCCCTACGAGATCACCAACGACCTTCAGACGCTGGGCGTCTACGACTTCGCCGGCAAGCTGGCCGATCCGATGGCGCCTCACCCCAAGATCTGCCCCGCCACCGGCGAGATGCATTTCTTCGGCCACGGCGGCCTCGCCGAGCCGCACGTCAACTACTACCGCACCAGCGCCGACGGCACCTTGACCATCCGCCGCCCGATCGACGTTCCCGGGCTGACCCTGATGCACGACTTCGCGCTCACCGCGCAGCATGTGGTGTTCCTGGACCTACCGTTGGTGTTCAACCTGCAGGTTGCGCTCACCCGGCCCATCGAACGCGACCTGCCGTACCGGTGGGACGACGACTACGGCGCGCGCCTGGGGGTGCTGCGCCGCGATGACCCCTTCGGTCCGGTTCGCTGGTTCGACATCGACCCGTGTTACGTCTTCCACGTCGCCAACGCCTTCGACGTGTCGGCGGCCCAGGGTGACGCGATCGTGATGCAGGTGGTTCGCTACCCGGAAATCTGGCGCGACAGCAGCGATTTCGAGACCGACGCCGCGCTGTGGCGCTGGACGATCGACTTGGACGCCGGCGTCGTACACGAGGTGCAACTCGACGACCGCGACATCGAGTTCCCCCGCGTCGACGACCGGCGGGTCGGCACCCAGGCCCGTTACGCCGTCGCTGTCAGCACAGACGGTCTGGTCCGCTACGACCTGACGCGCGACAGCGCCGAGGTCTACCGGTTCGGCGTCAACGGCATGGCCGGCGCACCCGACGAGGCGGTGTTCGCCCCGGCACCGGGACAGACCGACGAGTCGGCCGGCTGGTATCTGACCTACGTCTACAGCCCGGTCCGCGAGTGCAGCGAGCTGGTGATCGTCAGCGCATCGGAGTTCGACGCCGAACCGGTCGCCCGGGTACGGCTGCCGCGGCGCGTTCCGCACGGTTTTCACGGCAGCTGGATCCCAGACTGAGGCGCCACATCATGAACCCGCCAAGCACCCACGTCGTGTCACTAGGCAGGAGGTGATCAGCTTGCCTCGCATTGGCATACCACCGGACCACGAAGCCGCGCTGATGAAAGCGCTCTACGACGAGCACGCCGCGGTGTTGTGGCGCTATGCGCTGCGCCTGACCGGCGACGCCAGCCGCGCCGAAGACGTGGTGCAGGAGACCCTGCTGCGTGCCTGGCAGCACCCGGAGGTCATCGGCGACACCGAGCGGTCACCACGGGCCTGGCTGTGCACCGTGGCGCGCAACATGATCATCGACGAACGGCGCAGTGCCCAGTTCCGCCACGTCGTCGCCTCGCTCGACGAGTCGACCACGCCGGAGCAACCCACCCGCGAAGAGGTGGACACCGCCCTGGACCGGATGTTGATCGCCGATGCCATGACCAGGCTGTCAGCGGAGCACCGGGCGGTGATCGAACGGTCGTATTACCGTGGATGGAGTACGGGGCAGACTGCCGAAGACCTGGGGATCGCCGAAGGAACGGTGAAATCACGCCTGCACTACGCGGTGCGGGCTCTGCGACTCGCCCTGCAGGAGATGGGGGTGACACGATGACATCGCCACGAGACATCGGCCCGGCCTGCGGTCCGGCCGAGGACCAGCACCCGTACGCCATGTGGGATGCCGCCTATGTGCTCGGTTCGCTGTCAGCGGCCGACCGCCGGGAATTCGAGGGACACCTGGCCAACTGCCCGCAGTGCCGGGACGCCGTCACCGAGATCAGCGGCGTGCCCGCCCTGCTGTCGCAGCTCGACGGCAACTGTGTGGCGGCGATCAACGACTCCGACGCCGCCGAGCCGCGCCCGCCGGCCAACCTGCTGCCGGCACTGTTGACCGAGGTGCACCGGCGGCGCCGACGCGCCCGGCTGATGACGTGGACGGCGTCGGCTGCGGCGGCCGCCGTGCTCGGGATCGGTGTCCTGATCGGCATCGGCTCATCGACGACGCCGTCCCCGCGCCACGATGCGGTGCCGATGGCGCAGGTGGGAACGACGGCGCTGGCCTCGACGGTGGCGGTCAAGAGCGAGTCCTGGG
Source organism: Mycolicibacter heraklionensis (assembly GCF_019645815.1). NCBI lineage: Bacteria > Bacillati > Actinomycetota > Actinomycetes > Mycobacteriales > Mycobacteriaceae > Mycobacterium > Mycobacterium heraklionense. The sequence continues at coordinate 728,130 of NZ_CP080997.1, read as the reverse complement.
GCAGCTTGATCGACTTGAGCTGCGTCTGCCTGGCACCGGTGAACGCCCCCCACGACACCCTGGCGCTGGTGGTGGTCGGCCGCGACGGCAGCCAGACCCGACTGGCGACCTGGGTTGCCGAGCCCGGGCACACCGCGACGCCGGTCGGCAGCATCTCGACACCCTCAGATCAAATCGCCTCGGTCCAAGTGGTTTCAGCGGACAACGGGCAGGTCCTCCTGGAGCGCACGCTGTAAACACCCCGGGCCAGGCTGCTTCGAACCAATGCCCGCCGGAAACCGTGTCAATGACATCGTCACGAGTTAGGCGGGCAGATGTCCAGGATCGCTTCCGTGGTCGATTTCATGGTCGCCCAGCTGGCGGCCATGGGAGTCGGTCACATCTTCGGCGTCGACGGCGCGAATATCGAAGATCTTTACGACGCGGCGTATTTCCGTCCCGACATCACGGCGGTGCTGGCCAAACATGAGTTCTCGGCCGCCACCATGGCCGACGGCTACAGCCGCAGCGGCGCGGGGCTGGGGGTGGTCGCCGCGACGTCGGGCGGGGGCGCCCTGAACCTGGTGGCCGGGCTCGGCGAATCCTTGGCCAGTCGGGTTCCGGTGCTCGCGCTGGTGGGCCAGGCCCCGAGCACCTTGGACGGCCGGGGCAGTTTCCAAGACACCAGCGGCCGCAACGGCGCACTCGACGCGCAGGCCTTGTTCTCGGCGGTGTCGGTGTTCTGCGAGCGGGTGATCGACCCCGAAGACATCGTGACCGCCTTGCCCCGTGCGATCGCCGCGGCACGCACCGGTGGGCCCGCGGTGCTGTTGCTGCCCAAGGACGTTCAGCGGGCCACCGTCACGGCCAGCCCATACCGCGACAGCGGCAACACCGGCGGCGATCCTGCGGTGATCAGCGACCCGCATCCGGTCATCCACACGCTGCGCAACGCCCATGGGCCGGTGACGATCATCGCCGGCGAACAGGTGGCCCGCGACGATGCCCGCATCGAACTCGAGGACCTGCGGGCACTACTGCGCGCACGGGTGGTGTGCGTCCCCGACGCGAAGGATGTCTCGGGAACCTCGGGGCTGGGCTCGTCGTCGGCACTGGGTGTGGCCGGCATCATGGGCCACCCCTCGGTCATCGATGCCCTGACCGGCAGTGCGGTGTGCCTGGTGGTGGGCACCCGACTGTCGCTGACCGCCCGCGGCGGCCTCGAGGCGGCGCTGAGCTCCGTGCGCACCCTCTCGATCGGTTCGGCGCCGCCGTACGTTCCGTGCACCCACGTGCAGACGGCTGACCTGCGGGCGTCCCTGCGGTCGATCTGCCGGGAGCTCTCGGGCGCCGGGCGCCCCAGGTGGCTGCGGGTGCCCGAGACGGTGCCCCACACCGAGCTGAATCCGCCGCCGTACACCGGCCCGGGCGTGCGCTATCGCGACGCGATGGCCGTGCTGGACCAAGCGTTGCCCGCCGGGACCGACATCGTCGTCGACGCGGGCAATACCGGCGCTGCGGCCATCCACTACCTGCCGCCGCGGCGCGACGGCCGTTTCCTGGTCGCACTGGGGATGGGCGGGATGGGCTACAGCTTCGGAGCCGGGATCGGGATGGCGTTCGGCCGCGGTCGGCGCACCGTGGTGATCGCCGGCGACGGCGCGTTCTTCATGCACGGCATGGAGATCCACACCGCCGTGCAGTACCGGCTTCCGGTGCTGTTCGTGCTGCTGAACAACAACGCGCACGCCATGTGCGTCACCCGCGAGCAGCTGTTCTACGACGGCTTCTACAGCTACAACCGCTTCACGCCCAGCCAGCTCGGTGACGGCCTGGCGTCGATGTTCCCGGGGCTCAGCGCGATCGACGTCGACGACCCGGGCACATTCGGCGCGGTCGTGGAGTCGGCGTTGGACCGTGAGGGGCCCTCGGTGATCAGCGTCGAATGCGCAGCCGACGAGATACCGCCGTTCGCGCCGTTCCTCTCCGCCGAAGCGTCACCGAAAACCACTGCCCCAGTGCGGCATAACGGCACAGTTCCAACCCACAAGGAGGATCAATTCGATGTCGCTACCAGCCCTCGCTGATATCAGCGTCCACACCGGGACGCCCGGGCCTATCGACGGCTTGGTGCGGGTCGAGACCAGTCCCCGGGAGGTCGCCACCCCGATCATCATGGAGATGATGCATTCGGTCTACCCCCACGACGTGGTGTTCGGCGACTACTGCACCGTCAACGACTACATCGACTGTCCCCCAGATGAATTGTTCGACTACCTCTCCGATACGCGATGCCTGGAAGAGTGGACCTACAGCCTGCGCGGCTTCACCCCCACCGACGAACCAGGCCTCTGGCTCGCCTACGACCGACTGGGTTCGGAGACCAAGATCTACACCCGCACCGTCTCCAACCGGGAAGCCCTCACGGTGGACTACCACTGCGCCTGGGACCAGCCCGACCACCTGTGGATGGTCTACCTGATCCGGATCGTCGACGCCCAGGTGGTGCTGAACAAGCCCGGATCGGTTGTGCTGTGGACTAATTGCCACCACCCGTTCTACGACCACAACCCCTATCCGGACACCGCGCCACCCCAGCGCCCGGTGTGGGTTGGCGACTTCTGGGACATGTTCAGTGCCGGTCACCTCCTGGAACTGAAGAATCTGAAGGCGATTGCCGAATACCGGCACCACAACGGTCTGCCGGTCACCCCATTCTGGATGCGATGAGGCGAAACATGTCCCAGCCCAGCGAATCCGAAGTCAGCCTGATCGACGTCTCCAGTTATCTTCCCGGCGAACCCATCACCGCCGACTACTACACGCAGTACGCCGAATCGGATGCGTTGCGCGACAACCTGATGTTCCGCGCGCCCCGACTTCGCCATCACGTGGGCGCCGACGAGTCCGCCGTCGACATGGTCGAGCAGGCGGCGCAGGGAATCATCGAGCGCCACGGCCGCGACGTCATCGAGAACGTCGACGTCTTGATCACCCACACCCAGTTGCCGGACATCCCGTTCTGCGGCGCGGGCGGCGGCATCGCCCACCGGTTGGGGATGCGTCCCTCCACCGTGCTGGACCTGAACAATGGCGGATGCGCCGCTTTCATTCTCGGGCTCAACATGGCCCGGCAGTTATTGTCGGCCGGCGTGGGGCGCAGCGCATTGATCGCGATCGCGCAGAACGCCGCCGGCCAAGTCTTCGATCATCCCGAAGTACGGGGTAAGTCGCAGGCGTCGGTTCCCGGTGACGGCGCCGCGGTAGGGCTGCTCACCCGATCCGACGCGTCGCCGATCCTCGATGTCGAGTGCCGAACCTACGGCCAGTACGCCGGCGACATGACCTACACGATCGATCCGCCCCGTAAGTGGTGGCAGCCCGGACCCGGCGCCCCCTACATCGGTTTCACCGAAGACAAGATCACCAAGGTGCTCGCGCGCGGTAACCGGCAGGTTCCCGAAGTCGCTCTCGCGGTCTGTCATCGCAACGGCCTGTCCCCCTCGGATATCGGACTCCTGGTCACCAACCAGCCCAACCGGGTCTTTCTGCGCAATTGGCGGGAAGCACTCGAAGTCCCCGAGTCGCGGCACGTCGACACCTTTGATGAGTGCGGCAACCTGTTCGGCGCCGGCATCCCGATCAATCTGGATCGGGCGATCACCGGCAACCGGCTGCAGCCGGGCGAGGTGGTGGTGATGGCCGGCTTCGCGCACGCCGGCGACTTCGCCGGTGCGGCGGCCATCCGATGGGGCGGACGGCCGCGATGACCTCGGCGGCGCACGCGGATTCGGTCACCACGCATCTTCGCAGCGCACTTCCGCCGGCGGTCGACCCGTGTGCGTTGTCGCTCAACGAGAACCCGCTACCGCCGCTTCCGGCGGTGCGCGCCGCGCTGGTTGACTTCATCGGGGCGGCCAACCGCTATCCGGACTTCCTGCCCACCCGGCTACGCCGACTGGTGGCAGACCACGCCGGCGTGGCCGAGGAGAACGTGGCGCTCGGGCCGGGGGCATCCGGGCTGGCCATGCGAGTGCTGCAGGCGGTAGCAGCTCCTGGTGAGCGAATCGTACTGAGCAAGCCGACTTTTGAGGGCTATCCCGTTTTTGCGCAGATGGCCGGGCTGACCGCGGTCGACGTCCCCCTGGACAGCTACGGCCATCACGAACTGGCCGCGATGGCCCAGGCGGCCAAGGACGCCCGGGTGCTGGTGTTATGCCGCCCGCATAACCCGACCGGAACCCTGGAGTCCGTCGCCGATGTCGAACGGCTGGTCGCCGACGTTCCCGCCGATACCATCGTGCTGCTCGACGAGGCCTACATCGAATTCGTCGCACCGAGCCAGCGCATCGACGTCCCGAGACTCATTGCACGTTTCCCGAATGTGATTGTGCTGCGCACCTTCTCCAAAGCCTACGGCCTGGCCGGCCTACGAATCGGCTACGCGCTGGCGGCACCGAAGCTGGCCGGTCTGCTGTGGTCCATGCAGCTGCCGTTCGGCATCAGCGCCGGCTGCACGGTGGCGGTGGCCGCTTCCTACGCGGCCGAAGAACAGCTGGAGCAGCGCATCGCGCATATCGTCGCCGAACGCAGCTATCTGCGGGCCCGGCTGCGGGCATCGGGTGCGTACACCACCGATTCCCACGCGAACTTTGTGTATCTGCCGGCGACGGGTCGGCCCTGGAGCGAGGTCTTCGCCGACAGCGGCCTGCGGGTCCGGAGCTATCCCGATGGGGCGGTGCGGATCACGGTCGGTTCCCGCGGCTCCACCCGGATGGTGTTGTCCGCCGTCGAGCGGACACTCAATGCGCCAGCAGATGCACCGCGCGGCCAAACGCCGCTGGCAGTGCACAACACGCGGGGACCACAGCCCGTCGGGCCGGCTGCCACGCGCTGGCCAGCACCAGGCCGCGGGTGAGCAGTCGATAGCGGCGAGTGATCGAGTGCCAGGTGCGCTCGTAGGACGACGGGTTGTCGTCGACGATCGCCGCGACGGCGGCAGCGGCCTGTTTGACGGCCAGGCTGACGCCTTCACCGGTCAGCGCATCCTCGTAGCCGGCGGCGTCACCGACCAGCAGCACCCGGCCGACGACGCGGCGCGAAACCACTTGCCGCATAGGGCCGCAGCCGCGCGCGGGACCACGTTGGGCGTCGGCGAGGCGGGCCGCCAGGGCAGGAAACCAGTCGAGCTGCGGGCGGTGCGGCGACAAGATGGCGACGCCCACCAGGCCAGGTTCTACCGGCGTCACGTAGGCCTCCCCCCACCGCGACCAGTGCACCTCGACGAACTCCGACCACACCGGCACCTGGTAGTGCCATCGCAGCCCGAAGCGCCGCGGAGCGCCTGCGACACAGGAGATCCCGACGGCGCGGCGGACGACGGAGTGCAGCCCGTCGGCGGCGACCAACCATCTGGCCCGAATGCCGCCCGCCGTGACTCCCCCGGCGTCTTGAACGACGTTGTCCACCCGCGTGGCGATCCAGTCGACGTCGGTCTGCTTGGCCCGATCGGTCAGGGCGGCATGCAGGGTGGTGCGTCGCACGCCGCGCCCCGGGCCGTTGCGAAAGGACGCCTCGGCCCGGCGCTGCTCGTCGAGGTAGTTGATGCCGCGCAGCGGCATACCGACCGGGTCCACCCCGAGCGACTTCAGCACGGCCAGCCCACCGGGCATCAGGCCCTCCCCGCAGGCCTTGTCGATCGGGCTGGCCCGGGGATCGGCGACGATCACCGAAAGTCCCTGCTGCCGAGCGCACAACGCCGTGGCCAGTCCCCCCGGCCCGCCACCGACGATCAGCAGGTCGGCGTCGAAGCCGGTCACCGGCGCCCCAGCAAGACGTTCGCCGCCCGAATCCTCATGTCGAGGTCACGGTACCGCCGGGGCCGTGGTTCAACGGCGCGGCGTAGCTGGCGAATTTTGAACGGTGGGGCTGTCCACTACGTATCTTGTCGGGAGGGATGCCCGTCGGCATCTTCGGTTGACCATTTCGGCGGAAGGTCACTACGTGCTGCACCGGATCGCCCTGCTGGCCCTCGCCGCTCCGCGCCGCGTCCTAGCCCTGGCCGGGCTGGTGATGGTCGCAGCCGCAGTGTTCGGGATCCCGGTGGCCGACAAGCTGTCCGCGGGCGGCTTTCAGGACCCCGGGTCGGAGTCCGCGCAGGCCACTGCGCTGTTGACCGACAAGTTCGGCCAGAGTGACCAGCAGCTGCTGATTCTGGTGAGTTCACCCGACGGCGCCGACAGCGAACGGGCCCGCACGGTCGGCACCGAGATCGCCGGACAGCTGCAGCAGTCGCCGTTGGTCTTCAACGTCGCCTCGCCGTGGACGGATCCGCCGTCGGCGGCCGCCCGACTCATCAGCACCGACGGCTTCGCCGGCCTGATCGTAGCCAACCTCAGAGGCGGCGAGAACGACGCGCAGAAGTACGCCCGCACCCTGGCCGACCAGGTGGCGCACGACCGGGACGGGGTCAGCGTTCGCGCCGGCGGCGGTGCGATGGTCTACGCGCAGATCAATCACCAGAATCAACATGACCTGCTGCTGATGGAGTCGATCGCGATCCCGCTGAGCTTCGCGGTGCTGGTGTGGGTGTTCGGCGGTCTGTTGGCCGCGGCATTGCCCGTGGCGCTCGGCGGTCTGGCCATCGTGGGCTCGATGGCGGTGCTGCGGCTGATCACGCTGGGCACCGATGTGTCGATCTTCGCGATGAACCTCACCACCGCGATGGGCTTGGCACTGGCGATCGACTACACGCTGCTGATCATCAACCGCTACCGCGACGAGCTGGCCGAGGGCGCCGCCCCCGATCGCGCGCTGATCCGAACCATGGCCACCGCCGGTCGCACCGTGCTGTTCTCGGCGATCACGGTCGCGCTGTCGATGGCGGCCATGGTCTTGTTCCCGATGTACTTCCTCAAGTCGTTCGCCTACGCCGGGGTGGCGACGGTGACGTTCGTGGCGCTCGCCGCGACCACGGTGACGCCGGCGGCGATCGCGCTGCTGGGACCCCGGCTCGACGCCCTGGATCTGCATCGCCCCATTCGCCGTTTGTTGCGGCGGCCCGCGCCCGTCGCCCGCCCGATTGAGCAGGGATTCTGGTACCGGTCAACGAAGTTCGTGGCCCGCCACGCGGTGCCGATCGGTCTGGTGGTGGTCACGCTGCTGGTGTCGGTCGGAGTGCCGTTCCTCGGGGTGAGGTGGGGCTACCCCGATGACCGGGTGCTGCCGAGTACCGCGTCGGCGCACCAGGTCGGCGACGCACTGCGCGAGCGGTTCGCCGACGACTCCGACCGGGCGGTACCGATCGTGGTCCGTGACGCGCACAGCGTTACGCCCGAGGAACTGGACCGCTATGCCGCCGAGCTGTCCCGGGTACCGGAGGTGTCGTCGGTGTCGGCGCCGACCGGCACCTTCGTCAACGGCGAGCGGGTCGGCGATCCCGCAGCGGCTACCGGGATCAAAGACGACACCGTGTTGCTGACGGTCGCCAGCACCGCCCCGCTGTTTTCACAGCGTTCCGAAACCCAGCTCGATCTGCTGCACCAGGTGCCGGGCCCGGGCCAGCGTCCGGTACAGATGGCTGGGCTGGCGCAGATCAACCGCGACAGCGTCAATGCGATCACCGACCGGCTGCCTCTGGTCATGGGGCTGATCGCCGCCATCACCTTCGCGCTGCTGTTCCTGTTGACCGGCAGCGTGGTGATGCCGCTCAAGGCGCTGATCCTCAACATCTTGTCGCTGGCCGCCGCGTTCGGGGCGCTGGTCTGGATATTCCAGGACGGGCATCTCGGGGCGTTGGGCACGACGCCCACCGGCATGTTGGTCGCCAACGTGCCGGTGTTGTTGTTCTGCATCTCGTTCGGGCTGTCGATGGACTACGAGGTGTTCCTGGTGTCCCGGATCCGGGAGTACTGGCTGGCCTCGGGTCGCACCCGCGCCGACAACGACGAGAGTGTGTCGCTCGGGGTGGCGCACACCGCTCGGGTGATCACCGCTGCAGCGCTGATCATGTCGATCTCGTTCGCAGCGTTGATCGCCGCGCAGGTGTCGTTCATGCGGATGCTCGGGCTCGGTCTGACGCTGGCGGTGCTGGTGGATGCCACCCTGATCCGGATGGTGTTGGTGCCGGCGTTCATGCACCTGATGGGCAGTTGGAACTGGTGGGCGCCCGGCCCGCTGGCCTGGCTGGCGCGGCGCTTCGAGATCAGTGAGAACGGCGGTTCAACGGGTCGCCATGCCGCGCCGCCGGGGCTTCGGACCCCGCACGTGCCGGCGCATCACGGTGCGCATCGGGCTCACCGGGGCACGCACGAGGCCGCGTTGTCCACCCCGGATTAGGCCCGGACGCGGCCGCCTACTCGTCGCAGGCCGAACGTATTCCGGTGTACCCGAAGTCGTCGCCCTTCCACAGCAGCGGTTCGCGAAGGTCCGTCGCCAGTGCATACGAAAGACAGTCACCGAAGTTCAACCCCGCAGGATGGCTGCTGCCCTTGCCGAAATCCGCGTAGGCCTGCCTGGCGAGCCTGGCTTGTCGTTCGGTGACCGGCTCGATGACAAAACCGGCGTCGTCGAGGAGTTCATCCAAGGCTCTGCTGATGATCGGATCGCGCTGCGAATCCAAGACGATCCCACATTCGAGGTACGCCGCCGCGGACAGCCGACGCGATTGCGCCCCGGCGATGGCCCGGGCGTAGCGGGGCGCGTCATCTTCATCCCGAAGGATCGCGATGATCGCCGACGTGTCGACGATCATGGCATTCCGTGCTGGTCATAGAGCAGAGTGCCGTGGTCCAGCCGCTTGGTTTCCGGGCTCATCCGGGCGGCGGTCCGCCTTCCGATGGCCAGTAGCCGCGCGGCGGCGGCGTCCGCCTGCACGTGGACAAGCCGGTCGCGCACCGCGGTGGCCACCGCCTGCGCCTGGGATTCGCCGGTGATCCGGGCGATCTCTTTGACCGCTTCATGAACCGCTGGATCTTTGATGTTCAACGCCATGATTGGTACCCTCCTACCATTGAAATGGTACCTTGGTAGTTAGGGTCGCCGCAGGGTCTGACAGCTCAAGTCCCGCAGAACGTGCGGTAGGCACCGAACTCCGGCGGTGCCGGCGCGGCGTATGCCTCCAGGCCGTCGCGCTCGCGGTAGGGATCAGTGATCACGCCGAGCAGCTTTTCCACCGGCGCCAGGTCGCCGCGCATCGCGGACGTCAACGCCTGCTCCACCAGGTGATTGCGCGCAATGTAGACCGGGTTGACCCGGTCCATTGCGTCGACGTCGGGCCGCATGGCCCGCCAGCGCTGCAGCCAGTCACCGAACACCGCGGGCAGTGCATCGACGTCACCGCGCCCGGCCGCCGCCAGCTGCCGGAAGAACGAGGTGTAGTCCACCTGATTGTCGGTCATGAGCGCCAACGCCTGGTCGATCAGCGCGGCGGCCTCCACGCTGGCGGACAGCCCGAACTTCGCCAGCATCCCCGCCGACCAGAGACCGTGGTAGCGCGGCATGAACCCTTCGAGGGTTTCGACCGCCACCGACAGCGCCAGCTCCTCGGTGGCGGCGAGCAGCGGCAGGATGGTCTCGGCGAACCGGGCCAGGTTCCATTGCGCGACCAGCGGCTGGTTGCCGTAGGCGTAGCGCCCGGCGTAGTCGATGGAGCTGAACACCGTCGCCGGGTCGTAAGCCTCCATGAATGCGCACGGCCCGTAATCGATGGTCTCCCCGGAGATGGACATGTTGTCGGTGTTCATCACCCCGTGCACGAATCCGACGTGCATCCACTTCGCGATCAGCGACGCCTGGGCCTCAAGCACCCCCTGAAGCATTGCCAGGTAAGGGTTTTCGGCGTGTACGGCATCGGGGTAGTGCCGGGCGATCGCGTAGTCGGCCAACCGCCGCAGCAGCCCCAGGTCACCGGTGGCACGAGCCTGCTGGGCGACGAGTTGGAAGCTGCCGACCCGCAGGTGGCTGGCGGCGATGCGGGTCAGTACCGCCCCGGGCAGCGGGGTCTCCCGTTGCACCTGAGCTCCGGTGGCGACCACGGCCAGGGAACGGGTGGTGGGGATCCCCAGAGCGTGCATGGCTTCGCTGATCACGTATTCGCGCAGCATCGGGCCCACCACGGCCAGGCCGTCGCCGCCGCGGGCGAACGGGGTGGGCCCGGAGCCCTTGAGGTGGATGTCGTGTCGGTGCTCGCCGTCGAGTTCACCGAGCAGCAGGGCGCGGCCGTCACCGAGCAGTGGCACGTAGTTGCCGAACTGGTGTCCGGCATAGGCCTGGGCCACTGGAATGGCACCGTCGGGAACGTCGTTACCGGTCAGCAGTTTTAGGCCGTCGGGACTTTTCAGCCAGGCCGGGTCCAAACCCAGTTCGGCGGCCAGGCTCTCGTTGAGTACCAGCAGCTCGGGTTGCGGTGGCGTGGCGGCCTGCCAGGGCTGGGCGAGTTCGGGGAACTGGCGGGCAAAGTCGGCGGTCAGAATCGGGGACGCCATCTGGCCAGCCTACGGGCAGATCAGGCGGTGCCGAGTAGAGCGGCGACGCCGGCCGCGTCGGGCACAACGTGGGTGACGTCGGGGATGTCGCTGAACGCAGCGTCGGCCGAGACCAGGGTTGACGCGGCGGGTTTGGCGGCGGCAGCCAGGACCGCATCGAAGGCGCCAACACTCGGGGTCGTCTCGAACATCGTCAGTCCACGCTCAAGGTCCTCAGCGGTGACGCCGACCAGCGGCCACAGCAGTTCGACGTAGCTTCGGCCCAGCGCGACAGCATCCCGGCGTTCGCGCCCGCGGGCGCGAACATGAACGAGCTCCTGGATCGCTTCGACACCGCTCAAGTCACTTCCACCACTTCCGCACCGCCGGAGCCGGTGTGTGTGATGTTCGAATCGGATAGCGGTGGCGATATCACCCGCGGATGCACAGGCCGGATCACCGCTATCGCCCACGGTGTTCCGGTGATCACCCGGGACCGCTCCTACCCGCCAGCGGAACTAACCTTGCCACGGTGACGGAACAGCGCCGCTGGGACACCGCGAAGACAGCGGCATGGCGGATCGGGACCGCCGTCGTCGTCGCCGCGATCTTCATCGGCCTGTACCAGGTCAACCGCGCCCATCCGATACGCCCACAGATCCCGATCCCGTCGGCGCAGGCGATCGGACCGGGCATCGGCATCAACGTCTCCCCCGTCGGCGATTCAGCCGGCATCAGTTGCACCACCGGCTTCCTGGTGCGCACCCGCGACGGCCGACCCGGCTTGCTGGTAGCCGGGCACTGCAACCCCGGCGGCGGGCCGGGGCAGGTGGTGATCCGTCACGGCGGTGCCTTCGCCTATCGCACGATCGGCACGTTCACCGAGACCGTCAACGACGGCAGCAACTGGGATGACTACGACATCGGACTGATCACCCTGGACGATCCGGGCAAGATCCCCTTGACGTCGGTCGTCGACGGGCATCCGGTGACCGGGTCAGCCGACTACGTAGCGGTCGGTGATGTGCTGTGTCACTACGGAATCCGCAGTCGCGGCGCGGTATGTGGTCCGGTGGTGGCCAGCGAGACGAACAAGGTCCGGTTTGAAGCCGCCGGTACCTGCGGCGACTCCGGCGGGCCGGTGTACCGACTACGTGACGACGGCACCGCCGAGGCGGCCGGCATCTACATCGCGGTTTCCGACGGCACCTACTCCGAGCCCAAGTGCGAAGACCCGCACCCCTTCTCGATCGCCCAGACCATCACTCCGTGGCTGTCGGCCTGGGAGCTGACCCTGGACACCACCACGGGCCGCTGACGCGCCGTCGCGGTGCTGGCGGCGGTCACCCAATGCTCGTAACCTGGTGAAACGAGGTCCAGGAGGGCAGTGCGATGGGTGTGTCAGTGCAATCTCAGGCCAGGACGCGGCTGTTCGCTCGGGTGATCGGCCCGTTCCTGATCATCCTCACCGTGACGGCACTATTTCGCGCGCCGCAGGTGTGGGAACGCGCCTCGGAATACCGGGCCGACCCGCTATGGCTGTGGTCGACCGGAGCGTTCACCCTGCTGGCCGGCTTGATTGTCTTGGCGCTGCACCCGTATTGGCGCGGCGCGGCCGCCGTCTGCGTCTCGCTGACGGGCTGGATCACCACGCTCAAAGGGCTTGCGTTGGTGGTGTTTCCCGACGGCGGTATGTCGGCGGCGAACGTCGCGATGCGCGCTGAAGGCTGGACGCGCGCGGCCTACGTGCTGTTCGCGCTGATCGGGCTGTATCTGACCTACGTCGGCTGGACGCCGTCGCGGGATCGCGAGCCCAGTAGCCAATACGTCGGACCCTAGCCGGTTGCCGCGGCGCGAATTCGCCGCAACAAATAGTTGGTCGCAACAACGTGCATCCGCGTTCCGATTACCAGGGCGCGATAGACGCGGCCATGAAGTCCGGGAAATGCCGCGTAGCTGTGGGCGTGCACTCGCGTCGCACCACCCTGTTCGTCGGTGAGCTCGAACACCAGTCGATAGCGCGAAAATCGATGCTGCCCAGCCAGATCAATCCGTTCCGTCTCAACGCTTTCGGCCACTTCGAAGCCGGCACGGGGCCGCAGGCCGAGCGGCGCGAGAAGCGGATTGCGTTCGTTGTCGTGCAACATGGCCTCGACATACCGCTGCAGGGCGCTCCACACCCGGTCGCGCGGCGCGTCGATCCGTAGCGTGTGCTCGTCGATGTAGGGCAGGTCGATGGTCATGGCAGTCACCTTGTCTGGGTCGGGATGGCTTGGCGAAAATCGTCGGATGCCAAACAGCGGGCCTGTTCGGTGACCGCTGCTCGTAGGCTGGCGACGTCGTCGAGGCGGCGGCCCGCATCGATGGCACGCCGCGCCCCACGGACCGCTATCTGCGGTTGACGCGCGAGACGTTGTGCGAATTCACTTGCTGCAGAATCGAGTTCGTCGTCGCCGACCACGCGGTTGGCCAGTCCGATCCGCAGCGCCTCCGCGGCGTCGATGACCTCGCCGAGCAGGATCAATTCTCGCGCTCGCCCCTCCCCGACAAGCCGCGGGAGCCGAAACGTGGCGCCCATGTCGGGCAGCAGGCCGTAGCGGGTTTCGGTCAGGCCGACCCGGGCGTCGCGGGTGAAGATGCGGATGTCGCAGGCCAGTGCCAGCTGCAGCCCCGCCCCGTAGGCGTGGCCCCGGACCGCCGCGACGCTGGGACAGCCGAGCTGGGGAATCCACTCGAACGTCGCGGCCACGCGAAGGCCGAGCTCCACAGTCTCGTCATCGACAGGTCGCTCGGCGAGCGCGACCAACGTCCCGGCCATGTCTTCAACCAGGTCAATGCCGGCCGAGAAGGCCGGCCCGTCGCCGGCCACGATCAGACAGCGAAGGGCCTCGTCGGCCAGCAGCTGTCTGCCGAGATGGTCCAGCTCCGCGCGCATTGCCGGGTTGAGCGCGTTGCGCTTGCCCGGCCGCGCCAACGTCAGCGTGCCGACGTGCGCGCGCTCCTCATAGCGGATGGTCTCGTACTTGCTCATGTCCTATAGACGATCCCGCACCGGCGAATGTGACACCAGCGGACTGTCACACTCGGGCGCCGTCAGCCGTCCTAGGAGATGAACACCCGAAACAGGAAGGACCGAAACCATGAACATCGCACTGTGGACCGCCCAATTCGCCCTGGCCGCGGTATTCGCCGCCTCCGGTGGCGCCAAACTCACCATGACGCGCGAGCGTCTGCTGGACACCGGCCAAACCGGGGTAGCGATGTTTCCCATGCCGGTGGTGCGTTTCACCGCGGCGATGGAACTTCTGGCGGCCCTCGGACTCATAGCGCCCGGGCTCGTGGGGATCGGGCGGATGCTGACCCCGCTGGCCGCCGCGGGATTGTGCGTCGTCATGGTCGGTGCAGCCTGGGCACACTCCCGGCTGCACGAGCCGAAGAGTGTCGCCGTGAATGCCGCGCTGTTCGCTGTGGCGGCCTTTGTTGTGCTCGGCCGGCTGCTCTGATGCAGGCCCGCTCTCAGAACGTGTCGACGAACCTCCGCGGCGGTACGTCCTTCCCGAACCCGACCGACGCCGCCAGCGTCGCGGCGATCAGACCGCGAGTCTCGGCGGGGTCAATGACGTCGTCGATTTCGAAAAGCGTTGCAGCGTTGAGGGCTTTGGCGTTCTCCTGCGCGACGGCGGTGGCTTGCCGGACGCGTTCCTCCCGCTCATCGGGATCGGCGATTGCGTCCAGTTCCTTGCGCAGCCCCAGCCGGACCGCACCCTCGAGTCCCATCGGGCCCAGATGCGCGCTTGGCCAGGCCACCGTCAGCACGGGCTCGTGGAGGCTGCCGCCCATCATGGCCTGGGCACCCAAGCCGTAGCCGCGCCGCAGGATGACCGCGATCAGCGGAACTCGCAGCGCCGCGCCGGCCACCAGCAGCCGAGATGCCCTCCGTACCAAAGCTTCTGCTTCGGCGGCGGGGCCCACCATATAGCCGGGGCAGTCGACCAGCGACACGATGGGCAGCCCGAAGGCGTCGCACAACTGCAGGAAACGTGCGGCTTTGTCCGAGGCGGCGGCGGTGATGGCCCCGGCCATCACCATGGTGTTGTTGCCGATGATCCCGACGGGGCGGCCTTCGATACGCGCCAGCGCGGTGACCATCTCGGGTGCGAACCGCTCCCGCAGGAACGTCACCGAGTCAACGTCGGCGAGGGTCTCGATGACCGGCTTGAGCGGGTAGGCGCGCCGTGCCCGCTCGGGAATCATGGCGCGCAATGCGTTCTGGTCTGCCGCAGAGCCGGGGGCGGTGGCACCTTGGAAGTAGCCGAGGACTCGTTTGGTCACCGCGACGGCCTCGGCTTCGTCGGCCACCACCACGTCGACGACGCCGTTGGGGGCCTGCATCGAGATCGGTCCCACGTCATCGGGGGCGACGTGGCCCAGTCCGCCGCCGGCGATCATCGCCGGGCCCGCCATGCCAATCGACGTGTCCGCGGTCGCGATGATCAGATCCGAGGCACCCGCGATCACCGCATTGCCGGCAAAACAGCGGCCCTTGACCACCGCGATACGCGGCACCAGCCCGGACAGCTTGGCCCACAACGCGAATGCCGGTACATCGAGCGACGACACCGTCGGATAGTCGGTGTCGCCGGGCCGGCCACCGCCGCCTTCGGCAAAGAAGACCGTCGGCAGACGCAGCCGTGCGATGAGCTCGAACAGGCGATCCTTCTTGAAGTGGCCGATCGCGCCCTGGGTGCCTGCCAGCACGGTGTAGTCGTAGGCCAACACGGCGCAGGCGCCGCGTTCGGGTCCGAACAGCGCGCCGTTGATCGTGGCGGTTCCCCCCAGCAGGCCGTCGCCGGGGGTGTTGGCAATGAGGTCGTCGATGTCGCGGCGGGCACGTTGGGCCGCGATAGCGAACCGCCCGTACTCGACGAAGGTCCCGGGGTCGACCAGGTCGGCGATGTTCTCGCGGGCCGTACGGCCTCCGGCGTCGTGCCGGCGTTGTACCGCGTGCGGCCGAGCCGCGTCCTCGGTCAGCGCGCGACGGCGCAGCAACTCCAGGTGATCGTCACGCAGCGGAGCGTCGGGCATGTGGGATTCCTTCGCTGGGGTCTTGACTCAGAACAACATCATGGGCCGCCCGGCATCCACAAGCCTCGGGATGCGCGGCGGGACCATGTGGGCTGATGCCCGGCTTTGCGCGACAACTCTGACCACGGGGCTGACATAACATCCGTTGTCGCGCAAAGCCGGGCGAACATCCTGTCGTGCCACTCCGGCGTCGCCCCCTACCCTGATGGCCATGGCGAACGAGGAACAGCAGCAGGCGTGGGCCACCCAGGGCATCGACTGGGTCGACAACGCGGCCATCTTCGAGGCGGTGCTGGCGCCCTTCGCCGACGCGGTGACCCAGGCCGCCGACATCGCCCCCGGCACGCGGGTGCTCGACATCGGCTGTGGCTCGGGCACATTGCTGCAGCGCGCGGCGGCCCTCGGCGCCATCGCGTTCGGCGTGGACATCTCCGAACCGATGGTGCAGGCGGCACGCCGACGAGTCCCAGAGGCCACCGTCGCGCTCGGAGACGCCCAGATCGTGGACCTGCGCGAGGCCGCAGACGGCGCATCGTTCGACCGGGTCATTTCCCGGTTCGGGGTGATGTTCTTCGACGATCCGGTGGCCGCGTTCACCAACATCCGCCACGCAGCGGCCCCCGGTTCCCGGCTGGCGTTCGTGTGCTGGCGCGAAGGCGACAATCCGATGTTCACCGCGGGCATCGACGTCCTGGCCGCCAAACTGGAATCACCTCCCGCCGCGCTGGATCCCGCGAGCCCTGGCCCGCTGGCTTTCGGCGATCCCGAGCGGGTGCGAGCCATCCTGACCGACGCCGGCTGGACCGACATCGCTGTGGAACCGTTCGACGGGATCTGCAACTTCAGCATCGGCGGCAGCGACGGCGTCGAGGAACGGCTGACGTTGATCCTGGCCAACCGCACCGGGCAGCAGGCCCGCGCCGAACTGCAGGAACGGCTGGGTGCCGACGGCTGGGCCGGTGTCGTCGAGGAGCTGCGCGAAGAGCTGCGCCGGCAGCGGGTCGACGGCGTGGTGCAGTTCCCGGGCCGCACCTGGGTGGTCACCGCGATAGCGTGACCGGGACCGCTCCGCTCCCCGGTAAGGACTCCCGTGACCCCACACCCCTTCGACCGTGCCATGCAACTCGAGACTGTCGACATCGGGACGTTTCGCGGCGCCACCCGCCCGGAATGGGCCAACATGGTCGGGCCATTCGGCGGGATCACCGCGGCGGTTTTACTGCGCGCAGTCGAATCCCACCCCGAGCGCATCGGCGACCCGCTGGCGCTGACCGTCAACTTCGCCGCACCGATCGCCGACGGCGAATTCGAGATCGTCGTGCGCGCCGCCCGAACCAACCGCAGCAACCAGCACTGGGTGCTTGAGCTCCGTCAAGGCGACGAGGTCAAGACCACCGCCACCGCGCTGTTCGGCCTGCACCGCGACACCTGGGCCGACGACGAAAGCCACCCGCCGAGCGCCCCCGCTCCCGAGGACGTCGCCCCCGGCGGATTCGTCGACGCCATCGTCTGGGCCAAGCGCTACGACATGCGCTTCACCGAGGGCCCGGTGCCCACCAAGGCCGTAGAGCCCAGCCCCTCGTCGACCACCACGTTGTGGGTGCGCGACGCCGAGGACCGACCGCTCGACTTCGCGGCGTTGGCATGCCTGTCGGACGTGTTCTTCCCTCGGGTGTTTTTGCGCAGCGGCCGATTCCTTCCCGCCGGCACCATCTCCCTGACCACCTACTTTCACGCCGACCGGGGCGAAATCGATGCACTGGGAAGTGATTTCCTGCTGGCCAGCGCGCACGCCAACCGGTTCTCCCGCGGCTACTTCGACCAGAGCGCGCACCTGTGGTCGCGGGCGGGCCGGCTGGTGGCCAGCACGCATCAGCTGGTGTATTTCAAGGACTGACGCCGCGGCTCGGCCTCGGGTGAATACCGGGATCGCCGTCGCTGAACTAGCGTCGCCGGTATGCCCGAGGAACTCGGCGCCCACGCCGACGCCGCGCGAGCACGCGAGGATGTCCTGGCGCGGCAACTGCGGAGGTCCGTGCAGGCCGACCGGGCTTTCCTGGCCACGGTCCGCGGTGCCGCGCAGGCGGCAGTGCTGGGACGCAAACGGCTTGACGGCATCGAGGCCGAGATCCGCGAGGCGCTGGCCCACCATCGCGCACTGTCGTTGGAGACCCCGGCCGGCGCCCGCCAGTTCCAGCGGTTCCTGACCGCCAAGACCCGCGATATCCACCAGGTGATCGCCGACACCGTCGCCGACAGTCAGACCCGCGCGCAGACGGTGCGCTCCTTGAGGGGCGGCTACTCGGCCGAGGACCGGCAACGGCCCACCATCCAAGCGGTAGACCACACTTTCAAGCGGACCCCGGCTACCGATGACGCACGCCGGCTCAACCAGATTGACGCCTTCCGGAAAGTCTTCGGCCGCGATCCGGTCTCCAGATCCGACTGGACCACCGCGTCCGCGCTAGATGCGCATACCTACGACCCCAAGTTCCAGGGCGTGAACTCCGAGGTTCGGGTGGCCAGGATCGATCCGGTGCCCGGGCAGGGCGTGGTGCGGGCATCGCAGTGGATTCCGCAGCGGGACGTGAGCAGCGTCCCGCCATGGAAACGCGACTTCGGCAATGAACGCGGACCCAATGCGCACTTCGATCCCGAGGACACCAAGGTCACCACCTACATCGACTACGACAACGGCGTCGTGGTGATGCGGCAGAACCCTTCCGTCGAACTCAATTCCAGCGGTGGCCCCGGGAGGGTAAATGTCGGTGTCCCCCAGGGCAGCGTTGCGCAAGCCTCGGACGGTTCGGTGCGGATCAAGTACGACGCGGGCAACCCGTTCGCTCCGGGTGCGTTGACCGACGTCCACGGACCGTTCGGTGACCACCGCTGGAGCGTCAACGGCGACTTGGTGTTCACCCCCGACCCGGGTGGTGTGCACGTGGACGGCACACGCACCGACTATCCGTCGCTGGAGGTCTACCAAGATCTGCCGAACGGAACTACCCGAACGGTTTTGATCGATCCCGCACAGTCCGGCAGCAGCGTGGGCCCGGCCCTGAACCTTCCGTTCCATCACGAAGTAGGCCTCGGCGGCAAGGCGTTTATGCCCTTCGATACCACCGATTTCGTCCCGATCGCTTCCCTGCCGTCGGTACCGTCAGCTTCGGGCAGACCGGGCAGCGCCCCCGCGTGACCAGTGAAAGGACCTAGATCCATGCCGATTGCAACGCTGGCCCGCATCCGCGACAGCGGCCCCGACGTGTGGAAGACCGCGACATGGGCAGCACCGCTCGTCGTCCAAGTCGTGTTCGCAGCAGCATTGGGCGTCGGCTGGCTACTGGGTCATTTTCCGACCAACAGCGATGCCGGGTATTCCCTCTTGATCGTGGCCACGGTCATCATCACCACTGTCGCATCGCTGCTGATCGGCGCGAGGCTGCTGCGCGCTGAGTCACCGCGTCGGCGCAGCCTGGGATTGGCCCTTGGGGGAGCCGGCCTGGCCGCCGCCGCCGTCGGCTTGTCATACGCCCTGATTTTTCTACCAATGCTCACCGCATGAGCGCCCCGCCCGCCGAAGATCGCTACGGTCCGTACGGTTTCGTCGCCGCGCTGGGGACAATAGCGATCGTCGAGACCGCGACGTGGGTGTTGGTTCCTTTTTGGCTCGCCCAGCTGTACCTGTTGGGCGTCGCGACCCTGATCCTGGTGCCCACCGGCTTTTTCATGTGGCAGACCGGTGGCGTCAAAACCGCTCAGGTTGGCCTGGGCATCCTCGTCGGCTACCTGGCGACGCCCCTGACGATCGCCCTCGTCGTCATCCCGCTAGTTGTCGTCACCCAGCTACTGCGCCTGGCTTGAACGCCACCGGCAGGTACGGTGACCAGCATGTCTTTTTCAATCGCGGACACTCCCGATCAGTCCGGCCGCAGTTTTGTGGTGACCGGAGCCAACGGTGGTCTGGGTGAGGTCGTCACCCGCACCCTGGCCGCCAAGGGCGCCAGCGTGGTGATGGCCTGTCGCAACACCGCCAAGGCCCAGGAGATCGCCGAGGGAATCGACGGCGACGTCCGGGTGGCGGCGCTGGACCTGGGCAGCCTGGCGTCGGTGCGCGATTTCGCCGCGCAGCAGGGCGGTTTCGACGTGCTGGTCAACAACGCCGGGATCATGAACATCCCCATGCGGCGCACCGTGGACGGCTTCGAGACGCAGTTCGGGGTCAACCACCTGGGCCACTTCGCGCTGACCGGCCTGCTGCTGGACCGGATCAGCGACCGGGTGGTGACGGTGTCGAGCATCGCGCACAAGCAGACCCCTAAGTTCTGGGTCGACGACCTCAACTATGAGCACCGTCCCTACCAGCGCAACCTGGCCTACGCGCAGTCCAAGCTGGCCAACCTGATGTTCGCCCGCGAGCTGCAGCGGCGGCTGGTCGCGGCCGGCTCGCCGCTGCGCTCCTACGCCGTGCATCCCGGGGTGTCGGGCACCGAACTGTTCGACAGCGACAAGAGCCTGCCCGGTCTGGTCACCAAATACTCCCTGGCGCTGATCGGCCAGCCGCCCGAGCGGGCCGCCGAGTCGATCGTGTTCGCCGCCGTGACCCCTGACGCCGACCCGGACATCTACTGGGGGCCCACCAAGCTGAACCAGTCCCGCGGCCCGATGGGACCGTGCCCGTCGAACAAGCTGTCGAAGGATCGGCGGCTGTGGCTCCGGCTGTGGGAGGAGTCGGAGAAGATGACCGGGGTCAGCTACCCGCTCTGATCCGCGACAAGGGCGGATCGGCTCCTCCCGAACGGTTGTCGCTGCAAGCCGGGCACACCTCATACCGGCGCCCGGCGGTGACGGGTGTGGCGCATGGGACTCACCCGGGCCGACGCGGCCCCCATGTCACCGGCAAACCATCGTGATACCGCAGCTCACCGGTTAAGTTGTGGCGAGCCGCCACGCGATGCGGCATGAGACGGACCGAAAGAGATCATGCGAGTTGAGGGGCGCGACGTCGCCGTCACCGGCAACCTGCTGCAGCCGCTGACCCGACGCACCAACGACATTCTGCGTCTGGTGCTGGCCACCCTCTTCCTCGCGACCGTCATCACCAGCTCGCTGGTCACCCGTTATGAATGGGTGGCGCTCGAGCGGTCGGTATCCCAGATCGTCGGAGTGCTCTCCCCCGCCCACGCCAACATGGTCTACCTCGCCTACGGCGTCGCGATCCTGGCGTTGCCGTTCGCGATCCTGATCGGACTGGTGGTCTCCCAGCAATGGAAGCTGCTCGGAGCCTATGCCGTGGCCGGCCTGCTCGCAGTGGTGTCCCTGTCGATCCGCAGCACCGGCATGGCCGCGCCGAACTGGCATTTCGACCTCTCCGATCGACTGGCCACCACGCTGGCGCAGTTCCTGGACGACCCGCGGTGGATCGCCATGCTCGCCGCGATGCTCACCGTGTCCGGCCCCTGGCTGCCGGCCCGCTGGCGACGCTGGTGGTGGGCGCTGCTGCTGGCGTTCGTGCCGATCCATCTGGTGGTCAGCGCGATCGTGCCGGCCCGCTCGCTGCTGGGGCTGGCCGTCGGGTGGTTCGTCGGGGCTTTGGTGATCCTGATCGTCGGCACGCCCGCGCTGGAGGTGCCGCTGGACGGCACCGTCCGCACCCTGGCCCGCCGCGGTCACACCGTGTCCGAGCTCGCCGTCATCCGGCCGGCCGGTCCCGGCCCGCTGGTGCTGTCCACCGTCGGCGACCACCCGGTGATCATCGAGTTGTACGGCCCCAACCAGCGCAGCGGCGGCGCGCTACGACAGCTCTGGCGCAAGTTCCGGTTGCGCACCACCGAGACCGCGCCGCTGCACGCCTCGCTGCACCGCGCGGTGGAGCATCGCGCACTGATGGCGATCTCCATCGCCGATGCCGGGTTGGCCAACACCAACACCGTCGCGGTCGCCTCCCTCGACCGGGGCTGGACTCTGTATGCGCACACGCCGCCCCGGGGCACCCCGATCGCCGACTGCACCGCCGCCACGCCGGTGGCCAAGCCGTGGGAATCCCTGCGGCGCCTGCACGATCAGCAGATCTCGCACGGCGACCTGCGCAGCAAGGAGATGACCGTCGACGACGGCCAGGTGCTGTTCGGGGGTTTCGGCAACGCCGAGTACGGCGCCACCGACACCCAGCTGCAATCCGATATCGCCCAGTTGCTGGTGACGACGTCATCGCTCTACGACGCGGCCGCAGCGGTGGACGCGGCGATCGAGTACTTCGGCCGCACCGCGGTGCTGGCCGCCTCGCGACGCCTCACCAAATCGGCGGTGCCCGCCCGCCTTCGCAGTGCGGTCCCCGAGGTCGGCACGGTGATCGCCGCCGCCCGCGAGGAGGTCAAGCGTCAGACCAACACCGATCAGATCCAGACCAAGACCATCACCCGGTTCACCCGCAGTCAGCTGATCCAGCTGATCCTGCTGGTGGCCCTGGTGTATGTGGCCTATCCCTTCATCAGCCAGGTGCCCACGTTCTTCTCCCAACTGCGGCAGGCGAACTGGTGGTGGGCGATGGTCGGGCTGATCGTCTCGTCGCTGACCTATGTCGGCGCCGCGGGCGCCCTGTGGGCCTGCGCTAACGGCTTGGTCAGCTTCCGAAATCTGGCGATCATGCAGGTGGCCAACACCTTTGCGGCCACCACCACCCCTGCCGGCGTCGGCGGCTTGGCGTTGAGCACCCGGTTCCTGCAGAAGGGCGGGCTGAGCACCTTGCGCGCGACCGCCGCGGTCGCGCTGCAGCAGTCGGTACAGGTGATCGTGCACGTGATCCTGCTGGTCGTCTTCACCACCGCTGCGGGCGCCTCGACGGACCTGTCCCACTTCGTGCCCGGCGCGACCATGCTGTACCTGATCGCCGGGGTGGCGCTCGGCCTGGCCGGCATTGTGCTGCTGGTGCCCAACCTGCGCCGGTGGTTGACCACCGCGCTGCGGCCACGCCTCAAGGAAGTCACCGGAGACCTGGTGGACCTGGCCCGCGAACCCAAGCGGCTGGCGTTGATCGTGTTGGGCGCGGCGGGCACCACGCTGGGGGCGGCGCTGGCACTGTGGGCCAGCGTGGAGGCCTTCGGCGGCAACACGTCATTTGTCACCGTCACGGTGGTAACCATGGTGGGCGGCACGTTGGCCTCCGCCGCGCCGACGCCCGGCGGGGTGGGTGCCGTCGAAGCCGCCCTGATCGGTGGGCTGGCCGCGTTCGGTGTGCCCGCCGCGCTGGCGGTCCCCTCGGTGCTGCTCTACCGGGTACTGACCTGCTGGCTGCCGGTGTTCATCGGCTGGCCGGTGATGCGATGGCTGACCGAGAACGAAATGATCTGAGCCGATGCGGATCGCGATCAGCGGTGCAGGGGTAGCCGGGACGGCGCTCGCGTACTGGCTGCACCGCACCGGCCACACCCCGACCGTGATCGAGCACGCGCCGGCCTTCCGGTCCGGCGGCTACATGATCGACTTCTGGGGCGTCGGCTACACCGTGGCTCAGCGGATGGGCCTCGAAGCCCAGATCCTGGACAAGGGCTACCAGATCGAGTCCGTCCGATCGGTCGGCGATCATGGCCAGGTTGTGGCGGCGTTGGACACCAACATCTTTCGGAATCTGCTCGGCGACGACTTCACCAGCCTGCCGCGCGGCGACCTGGCAGCCACCATTCACGACACCATCGTCAACGATGTCGAGATGATCTACGGCGACAGCATCACCGCCATCGACCAAGACGACAACAGCGTCCGGCTCACCTTCGGCCACGCCGGACCGCGCGAGTTCGACCTGGTGATCGGCGCCGACGGTCTGCACTCCAACGTGCGCCGGTTGGTGTTCGGTCCGGACGCCGACTTCGAGCACTACCTCGGCTGCAAGGTCGCCGCCGCCGTCGTCGAGGGTTATCGGCCCCGGGACGAGCTGGTCTATGTGACATACGCGGTACCCGGCCGGCAGGTGTCACGGGTCGCGCTGCGTGAAGACCGCACCCTGGCTCTGTTCGTGTTTCGCGACGCCTCCCCTGAAATTTCAAGCCCGAAAGCCCAGTTGCACAACCGGTTCGCCGATGCCGGCTGGGAATGCCCGCAGCTGCTGGCGGCCGTAGACAGCCAGGACAGTAGCCAGGGAGACGGCCTGTACTTCGACGTGGTCAGTCAGGTTCGGATGAACCACTGGTCGCGGGGCCGGGTGCTGTTGATCGGCGACGCCGCCGGATGCATCTCCCTGCTCGGCGGCGAGGGCACCGGCCTGGCGATCACCGAAGCCTACGTGCTGGCCGGGGAGCTGCACCGCGCCGCCGGCGACCACTTGCGCGCATTCGACGCCTACGAAGCACGACTGCGCCCGTTGATCGAGGCCAAACAGTCCACCGCTACACAGCTGCTCGGATTCTTTGCCACCCGAACACGTTTCGGCCTGTGGTTTCGCAACCTGACGCTGCGGGCGATGAATCTCCGGATGCTGACAAACCTGTTCGCCGGCACCGTGCGCGATGATTTCGACCTGCCCGATTACGGGATCTGAGACTATCCCGCCCCAGCCGCCGCATACACCCGGCTCACCTCCGGCTCGGCGTATCCGGCTCCCGTCGCCGCGGCGCACACCGCGTCGCCCACCTTCAACGTGAGTTCGGCCGGTACCAGTGCGATCACGCAACCGCCGAACCCGCCGCCGGTCATCCGCGCCCCGAGCGCGCCGGCAGCCACCGCACTGTCAGCGATCAGGTCGATGTGCTCGGTGGTGATCTCGAAGTCGTCGCGCATCGAAGCGTGCGAGGCGGTGAACAACGCTCCGGCAGCGGCGAAGTCCAGCTCGGCGCAGGCCGCAACGAAATCCAGCACCCGCTCATTCTCGGTCAGCACGTGCCGAGCGCGCCGGGCATCGACCGGGTCGGTAAGCACATCCAGCGCCGCAACACCGCGGTGCTGGACCTCGCGCAGCGAAGAGACCCCCAATGCGGCGGCGGCTCGCTCACACGATGCGCGCCGGGCGGCGTATTCGCCGTCGACGTGGCCGTGCCGCTGACCGGAGTCGAGTAGCAGCAGGGTCACTCCGGAAGCGTCCGGGTCGAACGGCACCGGGTGCACGGCGACGTCCCGGAAGTCGATCAGCAGCGCGCTGGACACCTCCCCGAACAGCGATGACAGCTGGTCCAGCAAACCCGTTGGGGCGCCGACATAGTCGTTTTCGGCACGCTGGCCGATTCGGGCCTGCTCGATCCGATCGATATCCAGGCCGGCCGCCGAGGCCAGGGCGCCGAGCACCGCGCATTCCAGGGCTGCCGACGACGACAGGCCCGAGCCGATCGGCACGTCGCTGCGGATATCCATGGTTCCGCCGGGCACTGCAAACCCGCTGTCGCGCAGCGCCCAGATCACCCCGGCGGCATACGCGCCCCAGCCGGTGGTCTGGCCAGGCGCGGTGTTCAGCGGAATCTGAACCGGTGCGTCGGCGCGGTCGCTGCGCACGGTGAGCGTGTCGGTCTCGGCCGGAGTGAAGGTGACGCTGGTGCGTTGCGGCAACGCGATCGGCAGCGCGAAACCGCCGTTGTAGTCGGTGTGTTCGCCGATCAGGTTGACCCGGCCCGGCGCGGAGTAGGTGATCACAGCTCACGCAGCCTAGCGGCCACGGACTCCGGGGTGACGTCGGCGATGAACGCGTCCATCGCCGACTCCGAGGCCGCCAGATATTTCAGCTTGGTGGCGCTGCGTCTGATCGACATCAGCTCGACGTGAAAATAGCCGTCGGCCTGCGCGCCGTCGCCGCGGTACTGGTGCAGCGCGGCCATATAGGGCAGCGGGGTATCGTAAATGCGATCGAAGCGGCCCAACAGGTTTCGGTAGACGGCCGCGAAGTCGTCGAGCTCGTCGTCGGTCAGGTCGGTCAGGTTGTGCACCCACCGATTGGGATACAGGTGCACCTCCACCGGCCAGCGCGCCGCGAACGGCACGAACGCGGTGAAGTGTGCGGTCTGCGCCACGATCCGGGCACCCTCGGCACGCTCGGCGGCCAGCAGGTCGGCGAACAGGTTGGTGCCGTGCGCAACTCGATGCGCACGCGCTTGGGTGAGCATCGCGGCGGTGCGCGGGGTCAGGTAGGGGTAGCCGTAGATCTGGCCGTGCGGGTGGGCCAGCGTCACACCGATCTCCTCGCCGCGGTTCTCGAAGCAGAACACCTGCTCGACGCCCGGCCGGGCCAACAGCTCAGCGGTGCGGTGCCGCCATGCCTGCACCACCAGCAGGGCGTGCGCGGCCGGCAGGTCGGCGAACGAACCGGTGTGGTCGGCGGAGAAGCAGATCACCTCGCAGCGGCCGTTGCCCGGTGCGGAGACGAACTCGGCACCGTCCGGCGGTGTGGTGACCGTCGCGCCGGCCCCGGCCAGACTGGGGAACCGGTTCTCGAAGACCACGACGTCGTAGTCGGCCGCCGGCACCTCACTGGTCTCACCGCTCGGCCCCGGGCACAGCGGGCAGGCCTCGGCGGGAGGTTTGTAGGTGCGGTCCTGGCGTTGCGCGGCGATGATCACCCACTGACCGGTGGTGCGGTCGAAACGCAACTGCGACGACTCGGGGTCCCGCGGCGAGAGCGGCCGACGATCGGGCGCCGGGGCCGGGGTGTGACCGGGCAGGGCGAAGAACAGGAGGACGCGGCCGTCGGCCAGCGTCCAGCGGATCGGGGCGCTCACGCGACCAGCCGCGGATGCAGCCGTTGCGGGGCGATCTCGACTCCGGCCGCCAGGTCGTCGGCCAAATGCGTGGCGAAGCCCAGCAATCCGGCGAGATCGATCCCGTACGGGGCCGGGGGCCGCACCGTCGCCAGATGGTCGGCGCCGCGGCGCAACAGACTGACCGCGCCGGCGACATTGCCGCGCTGGACGTGGGTGACGCCGACGGCCAGCTGCGCCAAGCCCTGCCACAGCTCACGCTCGGCAGCAGGCCGATGCTTCCAGGCGGCTTCCAGTACCTCGTGGGCGTTGAACGCCAGCCCGTCGTCCAGCAACAGCTGCGCGTAGGCGAGCATCTGGGCCGGCGGCAGGTCGAGGTCGTCGGGCACACCCTCGACCCCGCCCTGGCTGCCGCGGGGCAGCGGCCGGCCCAGCCGATCACGCGGGCGGGCGTTACGCGGGCGGCCCGAATCGTCGCGGTCGCGGGTTGTCACCTGTCCATCATGGCAAGCCGGTCAGGCCGGCTTGGCAGCAATCACCTCGATAGCGGCCATGTTGTTGCGGTGGCGACGGAACGTCGCGCGCATGTTGAGCACCCGCGCTCGCGCGTCGGAATCGCGCAGCACGTTGAACACGAACCGCAGCGCCCCGAACAGGCCCTCGTCGGCGATCAACCGGTGCGGCTCCAACAGCGCCATCGGCGCGTAGGAGATCTTCTCCACGGTGAACCCGGCCTCGGTGAGCAGCTCGGTCCATTCCGCGGCGGTCAACGGCCGGGCGTTGACCTTGATAGAGCGGGCCAGCGCGGTGCGGACCTCCTCCTTGACGGCCTCGGGCACGTCGGCGGGCTGCAGCACCATCTCGTGAATGGCGTAGCGGCCGCCCGGCCGCAGCACTCGGAAGGCCTCCCCGATGATCTCGGCCTTGTGCGCATTGGTCTGCATGGTCAGCATCGCTTCGCCGATGACGACGTCGGCGCTGGCAGCATCCAGTCCGGTCTTCGACGCCTCGCCGGTGACCACCCGGCCCCGTTCGCCAACCACCGAGCGGACCACGCCGGCGGCGTTCTCATCGGCCTCGACACCGGTGTAAGTGCCGGGGCCGCTCTGCAGGATCTCTTTCGCGGTGCGCCCCATGCCGGGCGCGAGTTCCACGACGTCGGCGCCGGTCAGCTGCGCATCGGCCAGCATCCGGTGGGTCAGACCCAGCCCGCCGGGGCGCAGCACGCGTTTGCCCAGCCGGGCGAACAGCCAGTGGCCGGGCAGATCAGCGGTCTTGCGGTCAGGCATCGGCAGGCTCATGCAACGAAGGTTAGCCTTACCAGCCTTAGTCCGCTAGAGGACTTTGGACCCCTATGTTTCCTCTAAATGATCGACGGAATAGCCTCGGGCCGCCGGCTGTTCGAGCCGGTATGCCCAAAGCCTTCACAGAGACCGAACGTCAGCAGTTCCTCGCCGACAAGCACATCGCGGTATTGTCCGTCGCCGCCACCGATGGCCGGCCCCCGGCCAGCGTCCCGATTTGGTATGACTACACCCCCGGCGGCAACATCCTGGTCAACACCGGCGCCGGCCGGCGGAAGGCCAAGCTCATCGAGCAGGTCGGTGCGGTGACGCTGGTGGTGCAGCGCGAAGAGCTGCCCTACCAGTACGTGGTCGTCGAAGGCACCGTGATCGATGCGGCCACCCCGTCCCCGCTGCCGCAGCGCGAGGCCATCGCGGTTCGCTACCTGGGCGAAGAGGGCGGCCGGGCATTCGCCGCCAACATGGACGGCGCATCCAGCGTGCTGTTCACCATCCGGCCCGACCGCTGGCTGACCGCCGACTTCTCCGGCGACCTGTAGGCGCTTGGCTTTTGGCGCCTGATCCCGAAGGCTCGTTGTGATGCTGCCCGTGCTTGACCTGTCCGACGCCGACACCGACGCAGCGGCGTTTCGCCTGGCCTTGCGGGAGGCCACGCACACCTGCGGCTTCTTCTATCTCACCGGCCACGGCATACCCGGCGAGCAGATCACCGAAGTCCTCGAGCTGGCCCGGCAGTTCTTCGAGCTGCCCGACGAGCAGAAGAACCGGATCAGCCAGCTGAAAAGCCCGCATTTCCGGGGCTATTCACGCGTGGGCGGCGAGTTGACGAACGGCCGCGTCGACTGGCGCGAGCAGATCGACATCGGACCTGAACGTCCCGCACTACCCGCAGTGGAGGGCTACTGGCATCTGCAGGGCCCGAATCTGTGGCCCGAGCGGCCCGCGTCCTTCCGCTCCGCGTTCGAAGCGTGGGACCGGTCGCTGTCTGCGGTGGGCCTGCAACTGCTGCGGCACTGGGCAGCGTCGTTGGGAGCCGCCGAAGACCTGTTCGACGACGCATTCGCCGCGGCGCCGGCAACGCTGATCAAGGTCGTCCGCTATCCGGCAAGCCCGCAGGACGGCCAAGGTGTCGGCGCACACAAGGATTCGGGGGTGTTGACCCTGCTGCTCGTCGAGCCGGATTCCGAAGGGCTTCAAGTGGAAATCTCGCCCGGCGAGTGGGTCGACGTTCCCCCGCTGGCCGGTGCGTTCATCGTCAACATCGGCGAACTGCTCGAAGTCGCGACCGACGGCTACCTGCGGGCCACGCGTCACCGGGTGCGCTCGCCTCGGCCCGGCACCGACCGGGTGTCGATCCCGTATTTCCTCAACCCGGCACTGGATGCCACCGTTCCACGCATCACCTTGCCTGCTGAGCTGGCAGCCCTGGCGCGCGGCGTCGAGACCGATCCCGACAACCCCATCTTCGACACCTACGGTCAGAACGCATGGAAGTCCCGCACCCGGGCCCACCCGGACGTCGCCGAACTGCACCATGGGATTACGCCGGCAAGTTCTCCGTGAAAGCAATCAGGCCCCCTCGAAAAAGGAGGCCTGACCTGTGGTGGCAGGTACAGGATTCGAACCTGTGTAGGCTTCCGCCGACGGATTTACAATCCGCTAACGGGCGTTCCTGGCTATTCGCCGATATTCGCTAAACCGTACCTGACCTGGCAATACTGTTCGGTAGTGTTCCGGGGCAAACTAGTACGTATCCCGCGAGTTGTGACAACTCCGTGACAATTTCTTGGGTGTGAGAGGAAGTGGGTATGACCGTCAACGACGACGTCACCCAGGAGGCTCCGGTGGACGCGCCGCCGCCTACCGAGATCGACCCGTTCACGGCGGCAGCTGACGGTCCGCTGGCGTACAGCGAGCACACCAGCAGCATGCCGGTCGTCGAGTACCAGCCGCATCGCAGATTGCCGGTCTGGATCGCCGTGCTGGTCTTGGTGGCGGCCGCCAGCGCTGTTGCGATAGCGACATTCGTCCTGGGTCGGACCACAGCTCCGCAGCCAATGCCAGCGAGTCCGGACGTACCGGCTCAGATCTCACCGTCGACTAAGCCTTCACAGGCGCCAGCGCTGTCCAGCTCGAGAATCGCCCCACCTCCCGTCGCCGCTGTCCCGGTGCCAGAGCCCGCACCAACCACGGTGACGGTAACGACGCGGGCAATCCCCCAGATCGCCTGTGACAGCTTGCGGCGCTACGACACGATGACCATGAACGACGTCGCGATGATCATGGTCGAAGACATGGCCCTGGGCATCGGCTTCAATGAAGCGAAGGTCCGAGTGGTCAACGAAGTCAGCGCATCATGCCCCGAATTTCTGGGCCGCTGAGTAGCATTCCGCCCCATGTACAGGTTGGTATCTGAATGAAGAATCCGCTTCCGCTCGGACTGACGGGGCTCGGAGCGTTGGCCATGGCGATTGCCACCTTCCTTCCCACCTACGAATCGCGTCGGTTCCTGCGCATCGAGGGCAACACGTTGGTCCAGTCCGCCGACGGCTGGGTGCTGATCGCCTTGGCCGTCGGCATCGTCGTGTGCGCCTACAACGCGGACGGCGGCGACAAGAACTACCGCCTTGCCGCTCGGATCCTGCCGCTCCTCGGCGTCGGCTGGTTGCTGCTCATCTGGTCGAACAAAGATGCCCGAACCCTGCACCCGGTCGGGCTCGACGGCACCGTGATTGCCGACGGTCCCGGCGAGGTGGCCAGCTTGGGTGTCGGGTTCTATCTCGCCGCGGTCGGC
This sequence comes from Mycolicibacter heraklionensis, assembly GCF_019645815.1. NCBI lineage: Bacteria > Bacillati > Actinomycetota > Actinomycetes > Mycobacteriales > Mycobacteriaceae > Mycobacterium > Mycobacterium heraklionense. The sequence goes on along the minus strand of NZ_CP080997.1, from coordinate 697,835 downwards.
GTCGGCATAGCCGCGACCGGAACGCGACTGCTGTGGAACGCGACTAAACCTGAGCCGACCGTCGATGACGACGACGCCTACGATGACGATGATCTCGACGGCGATGATCTCGACGGCGACGATCTCGACGGCGACGAAAGACGAACCGTCGACGGCCCCTCCGGACCACGCTCAGCGAGCTGATCCTGGCGGAATGAAGCGATCAGGAAGCTCACCGACCACCAGGGTCGACCCCGATGCGTAGCTGACCCCGGAGACAACGAAAGCCGCCCCCGACCGAAGTCGGGGGCGGTACGCCTGGCGGTGCTTGACGGTGTAGTTGAAAGCACAGCCCGGGGTTAGAGCCGGGAGGGCGGCCGTTTGAGAACTCCGCGTCGAGCAACCAAACAACGAAAGCGCCCCGACCTTTACGGTTGGGGGCGCTGCCAACAGGTGAGGATGTGCAGCGGGTCACCGCGGGCCGGGCCGCCGGGAGGTGCCACTGCCGGACGATCTATACGCGGTGTTCAAATCGACCCCCAAGACGTCGGCCGCGGACCGGCTGCGTCTCGGCGAGGAGTACCAATCCAGTGGCTACGTCGTGGTGAATGAAGCCGGGGAAGCGCCGACGCCGAATGCGGTGGAGTCCCGGTGGGCGCGGGTGCTGGTCGCCGCCGAGGTGCGTCATCGCCGGCTCCACGATGCGCGGCACACCTGCGGGACGTTGATGCATCTTCGTGGTGTTCCGACCGCGCTGATTTCCGCGTGGCTGGGGCACTCGTCGAAGGCGTTCACGCTGCAGACCTACGTGAATCCGAAGCCGGAGTCGTTGGCCATCGCGGCGCAGAGTTTCGCGCGAGTTGTGACAACTCGTGACAATTCCGGGTCTTGAAAAGAAGTCAGGCCCCCTCGAAAAAGGGGGCCTGACCTCGCGTGGCAGGTACAGGATTCGAACCTGTGTAGGCTTCCGCCGACGGATTTACAGTCCGCTCCCATTGGCCGCTCGGGCAACCTGCCGTAGTGCGCCTAGCAGACTACAACGAGGATGTACCTCAGACGCAAACGGCCAGCACAACTCAAAGAGAGGACAGGTCTCGTGGCGGACTCATCGTTCGACATCGTCAGCAAGGTCGACCGGCAGGAGGTCGACAACGCCTTGAACCAGGCCGCCAAGGAGCTGGCCACCCGGTTCGACTTCCGCGGCACCGACACCACCATCGCGTGGAAGGGCGAGGAAACCATCGAGCTGGTCAGCTCCACCGAGGAGCGGGTCAAGGCTGCCGTCGACGTGTTCAAGGAGAAACTGATCCGCCGCGACATCTCCATGAAGGCGTTCGACGCCGGGGACCCGCAGCCGTCGGGCAAGACCTACAAGGTCAGCGGCAGCCTCAAGCAGGGCATCGACGCCGAGCACGCCAAGAAAATCAACAAGCTGATCCGCGACGAGGGCCCCAAGGGCGTCAAGTCCCAGGTCCAGGGCGACGAAATCCGGGTGTCCTCGAAGAAGCGCGACGACCTGCAGGCCGTGATCGCGCTGCTCAAGGGAGCCGACCTGGACGTCGCCTTGCAGTTCGTGAATTACCGGTAACCGGTACCGCTGGTCCGACCGACCGCCCGGTGCTTAGGCTGGGGATCGTGACTACCGAAGAGGTCGTGGACGTCGTCATCATCGGAGCGGGCATCTCCGGTATCGGCGCGGCTTATCGCATCACCGAACGCAACCCCGGCACTAACTACGTCATCCTGGAACGGCGTGAGCGCATCGGTGGGACGTGGGACCTGTTCCGCTACCCCGGGGTGCGCTCGGACAGCAGCATCTTCACGCTGTGCCTGCCCTATGAGCCCTGGACCCGGCGCGAACGGGTCGCCAACGGCGACGAGATCCGCGACTACCTGACCGACACCGCGCGCAAGCACGGCATCGACGAGCACATCCGGTTCAACCACCACGTCACCGCGGCCGACTGGGACTCGGCGACCGACACCTGGACGGTGACGGCTGACGACAACGGCACCCAGCGGACCTACCGCGGCCGGTTCGTGTTCTTCGGCTCCGGCTACTACAACTACGACGAGGGCTATACCCCGGACTTCCCGGGGTTCGAGACGTTCGCGGGGACGCTGGTGCACCCCCAGCACTGGCCCGAAGAATTGGACTACACCGGCAAGAAGGTGGTGGTGATCGGCAGCGGCGCCACCGCGATGTCACTGGTCCCGGCGCTGGCCAAGCGCTCCGGCCACGTGACCCTGCTGCAGCGCACCCCCACCTATCTGATCTCGGCGACCATGTACAGCCGTTTCGTTGACGTGGTCGCAAAACTGTTGCCCCGCAAGTTGGCTCACCCGATCATCCGGTTCGTGATGGCCCTGTTCGAGGGCTATGTCTGGTTCTTGGCCCGCAAGACTCCCCCGCTGCTGAAGTGGATCCTGCGTCGCACGGCCGTGCAGAACCTGCCGGCGGGCTACGCCGTGGACACCCACTTCAAGCCGCCGTATGAACCGTGGGACCAGCGACTGTGCCTGATTCCCGACGCCGACCTCTACACCGAGATCAGCGCCGGGCGAGTCGAGATGGTCACCGATCGGATCGACCACTTCGACGCCACCGGCATCGCATTGCAGTCCGGGGCCCATCTGGACGCCGACATCATCGTGACCGCCACCGGACTGCAGCTGCAGGCGCTCGGCGGAGTGCGAATCAGCCTGGACGGCACCGAGATCAAGCCCACCGACCGATTCGTCTACAAGGCGCACATGCTCGAAGACGTACCGAACCTGTTCTGGTGCGTCGGCTATACCAACGCGTCCTGGACCCTGCGCGCCGACATCACGGCCCGCGCCACCGCCAAACTGCTGGCGTACATGGCTTCTCGCGGCTACACCCACGCCTACCCACACCTCGGCGACCAGCCGATGGACGAGAAGTCGGCGTGGGACATCCAGGCCGGCTATGTGCTGCGCGCGCCGCACGCGCTCCCGCGGTCGGGCACCAAGCGGCCCTGGAATGTGCGGCAGAACTACTTTGCCGACGCCCTGGACTTCCAGTTCGATCAGATCACCGAATCGATGGTGTTCGGGCGGGCCGGTGAGCCCATACCGCTGGCCGGCTAGGTCAATCCTCACCCCGTAGCGCGGCGATGCCGCGGTCCAGTGCGGCCTCTAAGAAGCCGAGATCGCCGGTGGCGAGCAGGATGCCGACGCCGCCCTGGATGCCCGCCAGCAGGGCGGCTGCCGCGGAATCGGCGTCGATGCGCCCGGCCGTTTTGCCGCCCTGCTGCATCGCTCGGATCCCGGTCGCGATCTCGGCGTGCCATTGCCGGATCAGCGACGAGGTAACGGCTTGGGCCGCCGGCGTGGTCCGCCCGAGTTCGGACATCAGCACCGCCAGCGGGCAGTGCTGCCCCTGTCGGCGGTAACGCTCCACCACGGCGTCGCGCCAGCGCTGCCAGGCCGCCCAGGACGTGAGTTCACCCAGGTAGGGCTGCTGATCGGCCAGCACCAACTCGGCCTCGTGTTCGGCGACGGCGAGCAACAGCTGGTCCTTGCCACCGGGAAAGTAGTGGAAGAGCTGACTCTTGGAGGTCTGGGTGCGCGCCCGGATGTCATCGAGCGTGGTGGCCGATACTCCGCTGGCACGGATCTCCGCGGCGGCGCCCTCGATGATCCGCCACCGAGTGGCCGCGCCCTTGCTGGTCAATTTTTGGACTTGCGGGTCCAATTTGATAGGTGAACTATCTGGACTCATGAGTCCAAACAGTACGCGGCTGGCAGGCCGCACAGCATTGATCACCGGGTCCACCGCCGGGCTGGGGGCCGGCATCGCCACCACGCTGGCGGAGGCCGGCGCGTCGGTCCTGGTCAGCGGGCGCGATCGCAAACGCGGCGACGACGTGGTGAAACGCATCGAGTCAGCGGGCGGTAGGGCGCTGTTCCTCGGCGCCGATCTGGGCGCCGGCGGGGCCGAGGTCACCCGATTGGCCGCCGAGGCGACCGCCGCCGCGGGTGGTCCGATCGACATCCTGGTCAACAACGCGGCCATGATCCTGATGCCGACGCCCACCGCGGAGGTCCCCGAGGACCAGATTCGCGACGCGTTCGCGATCAACGTGTTCGCCCCGTTCCTGCTGACCGGCGCGCTCGCGCCCGCCATGGCACAGCGCGGCAGCGGCGTGATCGTCAACGTCGGTTCGATCAGCGGACTGATCGGCTCGGCGAGTTCGGCGCTGTACAGCGCAACCAAGGCCACCGTCCACTCGCTGACCAAGTCGTGGGCCGACGAATACGGCCCGTCCGGTGTGCGCGTCAATACTGTTGCCCCCGGACCGATCCGGACCGAACGCAACGCGGAGTTCGAACAGCACGTGGCGCCGGTGCTGGCCCGGATTCCGTCGCGGCGGATGAGCACCGTGGCCGAGGTTGCGGCCGCCGTGGTGTTTCTTGCCAGTGACGACGCCGCCAATATTCATGGCGCGACGCTGTCGATCGACGGTGGCTGGTCCGCCGTTTAGGCGACATGTTCACAAACCGTGGGTGCGGCGGTGACGACGGCAATACGCTGTCGCTCATGGCTGCTGCTACTCGTACACCCAATGTCGTCGTGCTCGGAGGCGGATCGTTCGGCACCACGGTGGCGTCCATCTGCTCGCGCCGCGCGCCGACGCTGCAGTGGGTGCGATCGGAAGCGACCGCCGCCGACATCAACGACAACCACCGCAACAGTCGTTACCTGGGCAACGATGTCGAACTCAGCGACACGCTGCGCGCCACCACCGATTTCGCCGAAGCCGCGCACTGCGCCGACGTCGTCGTGATGGCGGTGCCGTCGCACGGTTTCCGGGGTGTGCTGGAAGAGCTGGCCGCCGAGCTGCGCCCGTGGGTGCCGGTGGTGTCGCTGGTCAAGGGCCTGGAGCAGGGCACCAACATGCGGATGTCGCAGATCGTCGACGAGGTGCTGCCCGGGCATCCGGCCGGCATCCTGGCCGGCCCCAACATCGCCCGGGAGGTCGCCGAGGGATACGCGGCGGCAGCGGTGCTGGCCATGCCCGACCCGGGCCAGGCCTGCGAGCTGGCGTCGCTGTTCCGCACCAAGCGATTCCGGGTGTACACCACCGACGACGTGGTCGGGGTCGAGATGGCCGGCGCGCTGAAGAACGTGTACGCGATCGCGGTCGGGATGGGCTACTCGCTGGGGATCGGGGAGAACACCCGAGCCATGGTGATGTCGCGTTCGGTGCGCGAGATGTCCAAGCTCGGCGAGGCGATGGGCGGAGCCCGCGACACCTTCGCGGGCCTAGCCGGGATGGGCGACCTGATCGTCACCTGCACCAGCCAGCGCAGCCGCAACCGCTATGTCGGCGAGCAGCTGGGCTCCGGCAAGTCGATCGACGAGATCATCGCGTCGATGAACCAGGTGGCCGAGGGTGTGCGGGCCGCCAGCGTGATCATGAAGTTCGCCGCGCAGTACGGGCTGAGCATGCCGATCGCGCGTGAGGTCGACGGCGTGATCAACCACGGCTCCACGGTGGAGCAGGCCTACCGCGGGCTGATCGCCGAGACGCCGGGACACGAGGTGACTGGCTCCGGGTTCTGAGCCGGATACCGTCGCCTTGGCCCCAACCGCCACTTGCGTACCCGCGGGGCGGGGGTGGGATGAGTTCGAATCGGATAGCGCAGCCGATATCACCAGTCGAGCAGGCTGCTCGGCGGTCGATCCGCCAGCTTCTGCACGATCCAGTGGTTCATCGACACGTGTTGATCGGCGGCCTCGACAGCGAGCCGGGCGTGCAGCGACGGTGACGTACGAACCAGGAAGGTGCCGCTGAACTCCCGGTCGGTGATCGGCGGGGGCAGGTCTTCCCCGGGGCGTTCCGCCAGGTGTTCGTCGACGGCCTGCTCGACGCCGGCGATGGCCTCGCGCATGGTCGGCGCCCAATGTGTGAGGAACGGCAGTTCGAGGCAGCGGCCGACGTACTCGTCGTGTTCACGCGACCATTCAGCGCGATAGGTGTAGCGGTTCATGGCCGGTAGTAGCGCATGCGCTATCCGATTCGACAAGCCACATATCCCCAGGCCCAGGGGTAGAAGTGGCGGGTGCGACGGCAGGGATGGGTGGGGCGCCGAAGCGCGGCGACGTGCCGGGGAAGGGGATTCGGGCAGGGACCCTACCCGCGGGCCATCTGCTCCAGCCGCCGAATCCGGTCGGCCATCGGGGGGTGCGTGGCGAACAGCTGACCGACCTTCTCCCCCGCGCGGAACGGGTTGGCGATCATCAGGTGCGACTGGCTGGCCAGCTCCGGCTCGGGCGGCAGCGGGGCGAGTTCCACACCATCGGAGATCTTGCGCAGTGCCGACGCCAACGCCAGCGGGTCGCCCGAGAGCACGGCGCCGGACTCGTCGGCCTGGTACTCCCGCGACCGCGACACGGCCAGCCGCACCACCGACGCCGCCAGCGGCCCCACCAACGCGACCAGCAACATCGCCAGCGGGTTGCCGTCGCGGCGGTTGCCCATGAACATCGCCATGTTGGCCAAACCGGTGATCACCGAGGCCAGTGCGCCGGCCACACACGAGATCAGGATGTCGCGGTTGTAGACGTGCGACAGCTCGTGCCCCAGCACCGCGCGCAACTCACGCTCGTTGAGCAGACGCAGGATTCCGCTGGTGCAGCACACCGCCGCGTGGCGCGGGTTGCGGCCGGTGGCGAAGGCGTTGGGCGCGTTGGTGTCGCTGACGTACAACCGGGGCATCGGCTGGTGGGCGGTGGTGGCCAGCTCCCGCACAATCCGGTAGATCTCCGGCGCCTGGACCTCGGTCACCGGCTGGGCCCGCATCGCCCGCAGCGCCAGCTTGTCGCTGTTGAAGTAGGTGTAGGCGTTCATCCCCACGGCGAACAGCACCGCCACCCACATCATCTGCGGTCCGAACGCCCGGCCCACCAAGACGATCAACGCCGACATCACGAACAGCAGAAAGAACGTCTTCGCCGTGTTGTGGTGCGGGTGCCAGGTCATCGACTTCCTCCTTGGAGAACGACCATCGTGCTCATTAAACGCCGCCGACGCCGCACGAGTTCCGCAACCGTGGTCAGCCGTGTCGGTTTACGGTGTAGTCGACCAGGCCGGCCAGCGCCGCTCGACCGACGCAGTCGGGTAGCGCAGCCAGCTCCGCGCGGGCCTGCGCGGCATAGTCGGCCACCGTCTGCTTGGCCTTGGCCATCCCGGCCGACGCCCGCAGCAGCCCCAGCGCCTCCTCGACCACCGCGTCCTCGGTGACCGGGCCGGCCAGCAGCACCCGCAGCCGCTCGGCGTCGGTACCGGTCTCCTGCAGCGCGTAGAGCACCGGCAGCGTGTGCACACCCTCGCGCAGATCGGTGCCGGGCAGCTTGCCGGACTCGTCGGGGTCGGAATCGATGTCGATGATGTCGTCGGAGATCTGGAAGGCGGTCCCCACGATCCCGCCGAGCCGAGCCAGTCGCTCGATCTGCTCGTCGTCGGCGCCGGAGAACGTCGCACCGAACCGGCCCGACGCCGAGATCAGACACGCCGTCTTCTCGTAGACAACCTTGAGGTAGTGCTCTATCGCGTCCACGCCGTCGGCTGCCCCGCGGGTCTCGCGCATCTGTCCGGTCACCAGCTGGGCAAAGGTCTCGGCGATGATCCGCACCGCATCCGGCCCCAGCCGCGACACCAGGCGTGACGCGGTGGCGAACAGGTAGTCACCGGCCAGGATCGCGATGTTGTTGCCCCACCGCGCGTTGGCGCTGGGCGCCCCGCGGCGGATCTGCGCCTCGTCCATCACATCGTCGTGGTACAGCGTGGCCAGGTGCACCAGCTCGATCACCGCACCGGCCACCGTCACCTGCCAGGCGTCCGCTTCGGGCCCCAGCTGGGCCGACAGCACCGTGAACAGCGGACGGAACCGCTTTCCGCCGGCGTCGAACAAGTGGGTCACGGCCTCGGTCATCAGGCCGTCTCCACCGCGCAACTCGGTGTCCATCAGCTCTTCGATGCGGGCAACCCCGTCGCGGACCCGGTCCGCGAAACCCGGGTCTCCCAAGCCGCCGAAATCCAACCCCGCCACCACGTTCGCCGGTGTCCTCACGGCTCCAACATACTGGTCAGTGTGAATTCCAGCGCTGAGACGGTGGCCGAGGTGGTGATAGTCGGTGCGGGACCGGCGGGGTCGGCGGCGGCCGCCTGGGCCGCGCGGGCGGGCCGCGACGTGCTGGTGGTCGATTCGGCCGTCTTCCCGCGGGACAAGCCGTGCGGTGACGGCCTGACCCCGCGAGCCGTCGAGCAGCTGGAGTTGCTGGGGCTCGGCGAGTGGCTGGACAGTCACATCCGGCACCGGGGCCTGCGGATGGCCGGCTTCGGCGGTGAGGTCGAAGTGGCCTGGCCGGGTCCGTCGTTCCCGTCGACCGGCAGCGCGGCGCCGCGCACCGAACTCGACGAACGCATCCGCAAGGTCGCCGAGGAGTCCGGTGCCCGGATGTTGTTGGGCGTCAAGGCCGTCGGGGTCCATCACGATTCGTCCGGGCGGGTGCGCTCGGTGGTGCTGGCCGACGGGACGGAGGTCAGCTGTAAGACGCTGATCGTCGCCGACGGGGCCCGCTCCACGCTGGGCCGGGTGCTGGGCCGCCAGTGGCACCAGGAGACGGTCTACGGGGTGGCCGCCCGCGGTTACCTGGCCTCGCCTCGCAGCGACGAACCGTGGCTGACGTCGCATCTGGAGCTGCGATCCCCGGAGGGCGAGGTGCTGCCGGGCTACGGCTGGATCTTCCCGCTGGGCAACGGCGAGGTGAACATCGGCGTCGGCGCGCTGGCCACCGTCAAACGGCCCGCCGACGTGGCGCTGCGACCGCTGATGTCCTACTACGCCGACCTGCGCCGCGAGGAGTGGGGCTTCGAGGGGCCGGTGCGCGCCCCGGCCAGCGCGCTGCTGCCGATGGGCGGCGCGGTCTCGGGTGTCGCCGGACCCAACTGGATGCTGATCGGCGACGCCGCGGCCTGCGTCAACCCGCTCAACGGCGAGGGCATCGACTACGGCCTGGAGACCGGACGGCTGGCCGTCGAACTACTGGGGAATGCGGGCGCCGCCGACCTCACGCAGGCCTGGCCGGAGTTGCTGGCCGCCCACTACGCGCGCGGGTTCTCGGTGGCGCGGCGACTGGCGCTGCTGCTGACGTTCCCCCGGTTCCTGCCGGCCACCGGCCCGCTGGCCATGCGCTCGACGATGCTGATGCGGGTGGCGGTGCGGGTGATGGCCAACCTGGTCACCGACGACGACGCGGATCTGGTGGCGCGGGCCTGGCGCGGCGGGGGGCGGATGTCCCGGTTGATCGACCGCCGCCGCCCGTTCGTCTGATCTGGCGGCTTTGGCCTGACGCCAGCAGTCAGGACCATTGACACATATCAACTTGATTGATATACCGGATTGATGAGTGAATCAATGGAATTCCAGTTCGACGCCGTCTACCGCGGCGAATCTGACCGAATGGGAGCGGGCGTCAAGCCCCCGTGGAGCATCGGGGCGCCCCAGCCCGAGTTGGCCGCCCTGATCGAGCAGGGCAAGTTCCACGGTGACGTCCTTGACGTCGGCTGCGGCGAGGCCGCCATCTCGCTGTATCTGGCTGAGCGCGGGCACACCACCGTGGGCCTCGACAGTTCACCCACCGCCATCGACCTGGCCCGCCGCGAGGCGGCCAAGCGCGGTTTGAGCAACGCCTCCTTCGAGGTCGCCGACATCAGCGACTTCTCCGGCTATGACGGCCGCTTCGGCACCATCGTCGACAGCACGCTGTTCCACTCGATCCCGGTCGAGGCCCGCGACGGCTACCAGCGCTCCATCGTGCGGGCCGCCGCCCCTGGGGCGTCGTACTTCGTGCTGGTCTTCGACAAGGCCGCCATCCCCGAGGGCCCGCCGTTCGCAGTGACCGCCGACGAACTGCGTGAGGTGGTGTCGAAGTACTGGGTGGTCGACGAGATCAAGCCAGCCCGGCTGCACGCGGTGTTCCCCGACGACTTCCCCGGGTTCGGCGGCGTGCCGCTGCGCGACGAACCGGGCGGCCGCAAGTCGGCTGCGGGCTGGCTGCTCTCAGCGCATCTGGGCTGAAAAGGAGGCCCGCCGTGAGTGATCCGAAGCCGCCGCGCTGGCTGAAGCCAGTCAACAAAGTCATGATCGGCCTGCAGAAGCTGGGCATCCCGATGGGTCCGCCGATGGTATTGACGGTGCCGGGCCGCAAGTCCGGGCAGCCGCGCAGCACCCCGATGACACCGTTCACCGTCGACGGCCAGCTCTACACCGTGGCGGGCTTCCCGAAGGCCGACTGGGCGCTCAATGCCCGTGCCGCCGGTGCGGGCCTGCTGCGCCACGGCCGCCACGAACGGCCGGTGCGCATCGTCGAGCTGTCGGCGGAGGCGGCGCGCCCGGTGCTGCGGGCGTTTCCGGTGCAGGTGCCCGTCGGCGCCCGCTTCCTCAAGCAGGCCGGCCTGGTGGAAAAGGGCACGCCCGACGAGGTCGAGGCGCTCGCGGGCCGGATCGCGGTGTTCCGGTTCGACCCGGCTTCCTAGGCCCAGCGCAGGGGGCTACCGCGGTTTGCGGGCCGAGTGCAGCGCGACGATGCCCCCGGTGAGGTTGCGCCAGCTCACGTCCGACCAGCCCGATGCGCCGATCTGCTCGGCCAGCGCGGCCTGATCCGGCCAGGCGCGGATCGATTCGGCGAGGTAGACGTAGGCCTCCGGGTTCGATGACACGGTGCGTGCCACCGCCGGCAACGCCCGCATCAGGTACTCCTTGTAGGCGGTGGCGAACACCGGCACGGTCGGGGTGGAGAACTCGCACACCACCAGCCGGCCTCCGGGCCGGGTCACCCGGGCCATCTCCCGCAGCCCCGCGGCGTGGTCGACGACATTGCGCAGCCCGAAACTGATCGTGACCGCGTCGAAAACCTCGTCGCCGAAGGGCAGCTTGGTGGCGTCCCCGGCGACCTTGGGCACGGGTCGGCCGGCACCGGCGGCCAGCATTCCCACCGAGAAATCCGCCGCCACGCACCAAGCACCGGAGCGGGCCAACTCCACCGTCGACACCGCAGTACCGGCGGCCAGGTCGAGCACCTTCTCCCCCGGCCTCAACTCGAGTGCTTTCCGGGTGGCTCGACGCCAGGACCGGTCTCGCCCCAGCGACAGCACCGTGTTGGTCAGGTCGTAGCGACGGGCGACGCCGTCGAACATCGACGCCACGGCGTGGGGGTCTTTGTCCAGGCTCGCGCGGCTCACCCGGTCGACGGTACCCGCCTTTCGATAGGGTTCTGGAATGCGGTCTTGGCTGGGCACATTGGCAGCACTGGTGATATTCGGCGGGGCATTGGCGGGTCCGGCGGCAGCCGACCCCGAGGCGCCCGGCGGTTCAGCGAGCCTCGACGGAGGAGAGGCGAAGCTGGGACCGGCGCATGAACCCGGCGGTTCAGCGAGCCTCGACGCAGGAGAGGCGAAGCTGGGACCGGCGCATGAGCCCGGCACGGCGTGGAGCGCCGACCACTTCGGCGTGCTGGCCGGAACGGCCTCCGCCCCGGTGCAGCTGGAGATCTTCTGCGACCCGCAGTGCTCCGAGTGCGCGAAGTTCGAGGCCGCCTCCGGCGACGACCTGAGCCGGCACCTGGCCGCCGGTGACGTCGCGGTGACCTACCGGTGGATGACGTTTCTGGATGCCCGCCGCAAAAACGACACCTCGGCGCGCGTCGGCAACGCCCTGATGGCAGCGGCCGATCCGGCCACCCCGGCCGGTGCCTATCAAACGTTCGTAGCCGACCTCTACCGCAAGGGCGGCACTCCCAGCGTGGCGGAGATCGCGACCACCGCGCGTGAAAGCGGCCTGCCCGGCCACGTCGTGGAGCGGATCGCCACCGGGCAGCAGGTCGTGGACGCCACGTCGATGAACGCCTTCAACCGTGTGCAGCTGCTGTCGGCGAACCCGGAGAGCCCCGGTACCCCGACGGTGTATGACGTGGCGACCAGGACGGTGGTGGACACCGACGACGCCGGCTGGCTCGACCGGCTGGTGCAGCAGCGGTAGCCGGGCAGCGCTGTCCAGCGCTGCTTATTCGCAGGCGATACCGTCGCCGTCGCGGTCGAGCGCCCTGCGGTAACCGGGCTCGCCCTCGTGGATGGGCGCCGCTCCGGCCGCTCGGGCCTCAGAGCAGTTCTTGTAGTACGGCTCCGCAGCGGCAATGGGAGCGGTTGCGATACCAACTCCGAACGCGAAAATGCCTGCAAGGACCACCGTGCGACGGATCATTGAACGTCTCCTCACCGTTGAGGGCCGTCGTTTGGCACGAAACGAACAGCGCGAAATCCGCAGCAGCCTAACAAGCGCCTGTGCGCCGGCGGTTGCCGCGTCAGGACCTAGCCGGCAGCCCACCGTCGTTCGGCGACATTGCATCCCGCCAACGCCGCGATCCCGATCAGCCAGGCGATCACCGCAACGGATCCGGCCGGGATGACCGCCAACACCGCGGTACGGTGCTGGACCCGCACCAGGTCCGGATCGGACTTGTCGTATTCGACGTAAATCCGCATCCCCGTTGCTAATTCGGAGGGGTAGAGCACGCCGAGCTCCGGGCGGTAGGTGATCCGCTCCGGCGTGACGAACTCGATGGTGGAGCGCCGGAAGCCCGCGTTGAGCACCTCGGCCTCGGCCACCCCCATGTCGCGCTCGATGGTGATGTCGTTCCGCCACGCCCCCGCCACCAACAGCACCGACTGCAAGGTGACCAGCGCCACCAGGATCACCACGCCGGTGCGCGCCCACCGCAATGCACGTCCACGCCAGGTATTGCCGGGAAGGGCGCCGTTGCCGCGAACCAAGTTGCGCAGCAACGGTTTCAACGTTCGATAGGCCCGGTTGGACCGGTAATCGGGCAGTTTCACAACGCGGCCTTGATCGCGGCGTGCAGTGTCCGCAACGAGGAGCGGTCGGCTTTGACCTCCAGCACCCGCACACCGCCGGCGGGTTCGGCGAGCGCGGCGGTCAGCGCGTCGGCCTCGACCTGGGAGAATTCGACATGATAGGCGCGGCACAACGCGGCGATGTCGACGTCATGCGGGGTGCCGAAGATTCGCGACGAGACGTCGGCGAACCGTGGGTCTCCTTGCTCCAGCAGCTCGAAGATGCCGCCACCGTTGTCGTTGGAGACCACGATCGTCAGCTGCTGCGGCCTCGGTTCGGTGGGCCCGATCAGCAGACCGGAGCTGTCGTGGACGAACGTCAGATCCCCGATCAGCGCAATGGTGCGGGCGTCGGGGTTCTGCTGCTCGTGAGCCAGCGCGGCACCGATCGCGGTGGACACCGTGCCGTCGATGCCGGCGACTCCGCGGTTGGATCGCACGGTGACGCCTCGGGCGTCCTTGGCGTTGCCCAACCCGACCAGCGCGGCGTCGCGCACCGGGTTCGACGCGCCCAGCACCAACTGATCCCCGGGGCGCAGCGCGTCGGCCACGGCCGCGGCCACGTGCAGGCCGGTGGTGAGCGGATGCGACGCCAGCTGCGCGCGCACCGCGGCATTGGCCTGGGCGTTCAGCTCCGCGCAGCGGCGCAGCCAGGCCGGATCCGGCTCCCCGGAGGTGACGGCTCGGGTGCCGGTGGCCTGCGAGTTCCCCGACACGTCCGGCCAGCGTGGCCCGGTGGTCAGCGCGTAGACCGGCACCGTGGGGTCGGCCAGCAGGTTCGACACCGGACGGTGCAGGGTGGGCCGGCCGGCCATGATCACCTGCTGCGGGCGCAGCAGTGGCAGCGCCAACGGGTGCAGCGGATTTTCCGGTGTCGGGGCGGTGGGTTCGGCGACCGTGGGCAGTGCCGCCAAGTTCGGGTGCAGACCCGCACCGTGCCCGGCGATCACCACGGTGTCCGGGGCCAGGTCGATATCCAGGGGCTGGTCGAAGCTGACCGGCGGGGTCAGTGTCCAGGGACGCCCGTGTGGCCGGCCTGGCGGCAGCGACCCTGTGTCGTCGGCGTCGGGCACCAGTGGTTCGCGCAGCGGGATGTCGAACTGCACCGGACCAGCGTTCGCGGTGCGAGATCCGGTGGCGGCGACCAAAACTCGGCACACCGCCGAACGCCAGGTGGCGTTGAGGGCGTCCATCCGCTCGGGAGCGTCCTCGGCCAGGCCCAGGCTGATGGCGGCGCGTACCTGGGTACCGAAGTAGCCGAGCTGCTCCATGGTCTGGTTGGCGCCGGTACCCAGCAGCTCGTAGGGACGGTTGGCGCTCAGCACGATCAGCGGCACCCGCGCGTAGTTGGCCTCGACCACCGCGGGGCCCAGGTTGGCCACCGCGGTGCCCGAGGTCATCGCCACACACACCGGAGCGCCGGCCCCCACCGCCAGCCCGATCGCCAGATACCCGGCGGTGCGTTCGTCGATACGCACGTGCAGGCGCAGCCGGCCGGCCCGGTCGGCGTCGTGCAGCGCGAACGCCAGCGGTGCATTGCGCGATCCGGGGCACAGCACCACGTCGCGGACACCGCCGCGGATCAGCTCGTCGACGACGATGCGGGCCTGTGCCGTCGAGGGGTTGGTCATTGGTACCAGGTTAGTCGTGCGCCGTGGGCGCAGGCGCCCACCGGAACGGCTTGCCGTCCACCTCGGCGAGAAACTCCAGGGCTGCCTTGTTGACCTGGTCCGGCTTCTCGATGAAACCGAGGTGCCCGGCGTCCGGGATCTCCAGGTAGCGCGCCCCCGGGATCGCGTCGGCAACCTCGCGGCTCAGATGTGCCGGGGTGACGACATCGTCGCCGAAACCGATCACCAGCACCGGCTGGGTGATGTTGGCGTAGGCGGGCAGCCGGTTGGTCAGCGGCGCCACGTCCAGCTGGCAGCGCAGCCCCGGGGTGTTTTTGACCGGCCACATGGTGAACATCGCGATCCAGTCCTTGATGGCCGCGTCGTCGCTGAGCGTCTTAGGCGAAAAGCTCTCCAGGAGGCGCACTTTGGCTTCGTATTGGGCAGGAAGTTCGACGCCGGACTCGGCGAGTCTCGCCTCAGCCTGATAGAAGAAGTCCCGGGCGCGGTCGTGGCGGCCGCGAGTGGCCATCAGGACAGCGGATTTCACCAATTCGGGCCGGGCCAGCATCAATTCCTGGGCGATGAAGGAGCCCATCGACACCGCGACAATGCGGACCGGGCCCACGTTCAGCGACTCGATGAGCTGGGCGGTGTCGGCCACCATGGTTTCGGTGGTGAACCCCGAGGCGTTCTCGGTAGCACCGATGCCGCGGTTGTCGAAGGTGATCGGGCGGTACCGGGCGAGTTGGAATTCGCGCACCTGGTGCAGGTGCCAGCCGCGACCGGCGCCACCACGCCCGGCGATGAACAGAACCGGCTCCCCATCCTGATTACGGTCGTCGTAGGCGAGGTTGGTCACCAGAGTGAAGGTACGCGACCCCTCGACGCTTTATGGTGTCAGGATCGCAACTGCGCAGCTGGGGGACGGTGATGCGGATACGGAGCGTCGGGTTGGCTTGCACGCTGGTGCTGGCCAGCACCGTCATGGCGGACTGTTCCCGGGTGACCGGCGGCGTGGCGGTGCCGGCCGACCAGGACGGGCCCCGTCCGGTGACAGCCGCGATGCTGCCGGAGCTGCTGTTGAAGGCGGCCACCGTCAGCGACATCATGGGCGCCCACGGTATGCGGGTCAAAGACTCCCGTACGCGGATGTTCGATTCCGGACGCCAATTCCCCGAGCACGGATGCCTGGCGGCGTGGATGCCCGTCGAGAAGCAGGTCTACACCGACGCGGACTGGACAGCGACCCTCGCCCAAACCCTCACTCAGAGCGCACAAGACCACTTCGTGATTCAGGCCGTGACGGTGTTCGCCACCCGAGATGCCGCACAGAGTTTCTTCGACGCCACCGCCCGCAGTTGGAACTCCTGCGGCGAGCGGACATTCGCGACCGCCAAGGACGGCTACCCCGACACGTCCTGGACGTTCGACACGGTCTCCGACGTCGACTCCACACTGTGGATGACCCAGCACCAGGACGACAGCGCGGGCTGGTCTTGTCAACGGGCCCTGCGGGTGACCAACAACGTTGCGATCGACGTGCTGGCGTGCAAGCTCTACGTCAGCGACGAAGCCGTCACGATCGCCAACGGGATCGATGCGCAGCTGCCCAGCGTGTGAGGGTTAGGCGGCAAGCCGGTGCAGTGAATCGCGCCGAGTGTGCGGTTTAGCGGGCGATTCGGCGCTGTTTGCCCACTAAACCGCACGTTCGAGCGCGATTCAGCGGTCACCCAACAGTCGATGGCAGGCTTTGATCCGGTCGATCCACCACTGGCGTCGCTGCGGCGAAGCGGCCAGGGCGTGCAGCCGGGCGGGGTCCGGGGCGATGGGCTGTACTGGTAGGTAGCCGTCCTTTTGCGCCGGTGTCTCGGCGATATCGTCGACGAACAGCGATCCGGTGCCCAGCCCGCAGGCGTGCTGCAGTTCCGGCAGCGCGGCCGCTGCACGCAGGCCGGTTGCGATACCGACCGCCGAGTCGATCGCGCTGGAGACCACCACCGGGATGCCGATCTGATCAGCGATCTGAAGCAACGACGAAATGCCGCCCAGCGGAGCGACTTTCAGCACAGCGATGTCGGCGGCGCCGGCTTTCGTGACAGCGAGGGGGTCGGAGGCTTTGCGGATGCTCTCATCGGCGGCCACCGGCGTGTCGATGCGGCGGCGCAGCTCGGCGAGTTCGGCGACGGTGGCACAGGGTTGCTCCAGGTATTCCAATGCGCCCAACGCCTTTGCCGCCTCCACGGCCTGATCGAGGGTCCAACCGCCATTGGCATCGACTCGCACCGTCGGGATGAGCGCGCGGACGGCTTCGACGCGGGCGACGTCGTCGGCCAGGGTCTGGCCGGGCTCGGCGACTTTGACTTTGGCGGTCTTCGCGCCGGGGAATCGGGCCAGCACCTCGGGAACCCGCTCGGCGTCGACGGCGGGAACCGTCGCGTTGATCGGGATGCGGTCGCGGAGCGGTTGCGGCAGTTCGCAATAGGCGCTCTCCAGCGCGGCGGCCAACCAGTGCGCCGCCTCGGGCGGTGCGTATTCGCCGAACGCGCCGAACTCTCCCCAGCCTTCCGGGCCGTCGATCAGGGCCACTTCGCGCACCGTGATGCCGCGGAACTTGACGCGCATCGGCAGCGCCACCACGTGTAGGCGGTCAAGGATGTCGTCTAGAGGCGGCGGCATCGGTCTATGGTGCCGGTCCGGTGGCGAGGTGCGCCAGACCAGCGGGCGAACACCTCAGCACCGTCGGATGCACAGCTGCGCGCGGATCGAGGCGCCCGCCACCATGGTGAAGGCAACCCCGAGGGGAAACTCCTCGTTGACCGATCGGATTTCGTTACGACTGAAGCTCCCTGGATTTATCTTCCCAATCGGTCACAACGGTTCACCGACGTCAGGAAGTAATGCGATATCTTCCGGCTTCTTCCAGTTACGAAACATCTCGGCAAGTTGCCGGACTCGCCTCTTAGCCCAGCGCCCCCGGTCAAACCCGAGCTTTCCACGTTCGTAGAAAGCAAAGTGATAGGCACCGTCGTCATCCACGAAAATATTGAGCCCGTCGTTGGTCCGCATCCCGATCGGCATGGAGCGGACGCCGAACTCCGCCGACAACCGATCGATCTCAATCTGCAGTTCCCTGGACTTATCGCCCGAGGGCTCGTCCACACTCATGAACCACTAGCGATCATGGGACAATAGCGCAGCACGCGCTGCCTCGATATGAGTGTCGAACAACGCTTTCCTCCAAGCCCATAGCGCATCGTCCCCTCCTGTCAGGGGCGGCAACCCTAGTTCGTCGTTAGTATCACTAAGGGCCAACATAAAACGCCACTTCTTCGACTGGTTCACCAGCCCGAACTCATTCGGTGCGTCTAACGGTGCCAGCATGAAGTCTGCCCCGCCCTCGCGAGCTGACCAGCAAACTTGAAGTTTGCAATCTGGCCCGCGGTAGAACACTGCCCATGCTGGGCGCTCACCGTATACGAGATCAGAGTCGACCGCATCAAGATGGAAGCCGTGGGCCGCCAATATCGGAGCCATCTGACGTTCCGCTTCGCCGGAGCTCATAGTCGCTTATTCACCTCCGTAGATCCAGGAATTTCCGATACGTTCATATCCGAACGCCGCTGCGTTCTGGTCCATGTAATTAATCTCGAACGCCGAGAAGGTTTCCCGACGGACACGCGCAAGTTCGTCAACGCTGCTGAAGCCATCCGGTAGGCGGTATTCAAAACGTGGTACCCGCTCCTCCATTTGCTGGCGGAGGAACGCCGCATTCGGCTGCCATGCCAGGTGCTTTGCCGGCACCTCGGCCAGTCCACTGGTGAGAGCAGTCCAGGTTGGATCACCAGTGTCGAAGTAGATTCCGCCGTTGGCTCTGGCCTCGCCGATGTAACCACCGTCTTGGCCATCGAACCTGCCCAGAACCACTCGGGCTGGAAATTCGCCCACATAGTGGGTGGACATGGCAGCAACTTGCTGACTGAGCCCGGCTGTAGGTACGCCGTTCGAAGCAGCCTGGTTGAGGTCCATGGCCGTGGCTTCTGCCCACGCGTCATAAGTTGCAGCGGAATCGAGGCCGATGGCCGCATATCGCGAGAATGCCGGCCCGGTTTCGAGCGCCTCGCTAAGCCCCGCCCGGACCATCGCACCTTCCCCGCCGAACGGCGCGGCGACTGCGGTGGCGCCGACATCGAAGGTCTTCTCCCCCAGGAAGTAGGGCAGACTGGGCGCGTTCATTGCTCGTTTGATGTCCTCCATGCCGACACCGACGGGGTTCATGAAGGCACTACCCACGCCCTTGGCCATTCCGCCCCAGGATTGCCGAACACCCGGGGCGCCCGGCCCACCCTGACCCAGCAGATTCTTGACGGCTTGTTCGGTGGCTCTCCAACGGTCACCGAGTCCGTCGCCGTAGCCGGGTGCCGCGGCCCGCTGCGTTTCCGGGGGGATATAGCGCGGCAGCGGCTGCTGGGCGGCGACCACGGCCGCGTTGATCCGCGCCTCGATCTGATCCGGTGGTACGCCGTCATTCGTCAGCACCTGCCGGGCCAGGACTTTGAAGGACTCTGCGTCCTTAAGATTCGACGGCACTTGAGGAACCGAGCCACCGCCCTGCCGCGTCTGATTCAGCAGCCACGGCAGGCTTCCGGCCGCCGCATCACCGGATGCGCCAGCCTCCCGTTGCGGCATCGGCGGGCCGAATATCGCGCGACCGTCCGCGTTGACTTTGGTGTCGCCGACCACTGCCCGGATGGCCGTGGCCAGATCCTGGTCGGTCCTGCTGGCGTCGGCCATCAGCTTGGTCAGCCGACTTTGCAGGGCATCGAAGTCGTTACGCTTCTTGTCGGCGACCTCACCGCTCAACCGTCCATCCGAACTGATGGACCAGTTATTGCTTACCGCAGTTGATTTGATGGATGCCCATTCCGCCTTGCAGGCAGCGACCTCCCCTCGTGCGGCATGGAAGGCGTTGGCGATCGCGGTTGCCTCTGTCTGGTGATCGGTGATGTCAGCGCGGTGTTTGCCCAACTCGCGGCGGAAGGCATCGCCGCCGTGGCCCTCCCAGTCCTTGAGCCCGTTGCCGGCGTCGCCTAATGCCCCGCCGAAGTCGGCCTTACGCATGGAGCGTTCCGTGGCGATCTCGAATGCCGTGTCCAGGGTTTCGAGATTCCACTTCTCGATGCCGTCGGTGGTGATCGTCATGCGCTACGAAGCGCCGGTTCCTTTGGGAACGAGCGCGGTGAACGTCCTGGCGTGCTCCTGCTCCATCGCCGTATAGCGACGACCGCCCTCACGCATGGCTTCGGAGAACGCGCTCACCCGCCCGTGCAACCCCGCATCGGCCGCCTCCCAGTGCGCGGCCAACTCAGCCAGGGCATCCGCCGAGCTTCCGGCCCACGCCGTGGCGCATTCGCCCAGGTAGCCGGCGTGCCGGGCCGAGAATGTGTTTGCCACATCGGTCGCGTCGGCCACCCGCGAGGCGTGGGTATCAAGCAGGGCTGGTTGCACTGAGATTATGGCGGGATCAGTTGGCGCCGAAGCCATGCTCACACCTCCCGTCGGAGCCCCGAGCAAAAGCTAGCAAGTTAACCGCAATTACCGCCAGTCACCTGCACTGCCGTGCAGGTGACTGGCTGCGAGCTACTCGCCCGCCTGCCCGCCACCCAGCTTGAACACCCGCTCGGCATTCCCACCCAAATAGTCCGCGCGGGCCGCGTCATCGAGCCCGAGATCGTCCAGACCGTCGAGCGCGTGGGCGTGCATGATCATCGGATAGTTGGTGCCGAACAACACTTTTCGCTGCCCGGTTCGGGTCCTCATGAACCGGGTCAGCTCATCGGGAAGCCGCTTGGTGGTGTAGGCCGAGGTGTCGATGTAGACGTTCTCATGCTTGCGGGCCACCGCGACCATCTCCTCGGTCCACGGATAGCCGACGTGTCCGCACACGATCGTCAGTTCGGGAAAGTCCAGTGCCACTTGGTCGATGTAGGGAATCGGGCGACCGGTTTCCGACGGCCGCAGCGGGCCGGTATGCCCCACCTGGGTGCAGAACGGGACGCCGAGTTCCACGCACTCGGCGAACAGCGGATAGTAGCGACGATCGGTGGGAGGTGCATTCCACAACCAGGGCACCACGCGCAGCCCGACGAATCCGTCGTCGCGCACCCGGCGCCGCAGTTCACGCACCGCTTCCATCGGGCGATCGAGATCGACGGTGGCCAAACCGGCGAACCGGCTCGGATGCGCTCGGACCCAGCCGGCAACTTCCTCGTTGGAGACCAGGTCCATGCCGTTGGGGCCGCGCCACGCACTGAGCAGTCCGAAATCCACGCCCGCGGCGTCCATCGCCGACACGGTGGCCTCGATGGGGATCTCCTCGTCGGGCATCGCCCCGCCCGTCCAGCGTCGCAGGGACGCCAACATGTCGTGGTCGAGGAACCGCCGGGTCGGGTGCTGCATCCACACGTCGATGGTCATCGACTCCACGGTAGACAGCGTGGTCAAGCGGCGGTCCCAGCTTCGCCTCTCCTTCGTCGAGCCTCGCTGAACCACCGGGTCAGCCGGTGGCCGCCACTCCGGCGACCAAAAGATCCAACAGCCGCCCGGTCTGCTCGGGTGAGCCGCTGGTCAAGAAGATGCCGATCAGGCTCGACACGACGTCGTCAGCGCGCACATCAGCGCGCAAGCTGCCGTCCTGCGCTCCGGCCCGCAGCAGCAGATCGACCGCGCCGACGATGCGCTCGCGCGTCTCGTTGGGCTCCATCGCGCCAGACTCGACCATGGCACGCAACGACTCGGCCATCCCCCGCTTGGCCGCCACGAAACCGGCGTAGCGGTCCATCCAGCGCCGCAGCGCCACCTTCGGCGGGTGGCGGGTGACCAGCTGTTCGGCGACGGCCGCGACGTCGCCCAGTTCAGCGCGATAGACGGCCTCGACCAGTGCCTCGCGGCTGGGAAAGTGCCGGTAGAGCGTGCCGATGCCGACACCGGCGTCGCGCGCGATCGATTCCAGCGGAACCGGACTCCCGTCGGAGCCGCCGAACGCTGCGGCGGCGGCCGCCAACAGCCGCTCTCGGTTGCGGCGGGCATCGGATCTCCCAGCCAAAGCGGAGGAACCTCCGTTTCTGTTACGCTACCTAAACGGAGGGTCCTCCGCATCTGTACCAGTGTCTCACGAGGAGCACCATGACCGACCAACTCCAGCCCGGCGGCCTCGGCCGCATCGGCACACCAGCCGTAGCCCGTGTCGGCTACGGCGCCATGCAGCTCGACGAGAGAATCTCTACCGACGACGCCATCGCGGTCCTGCGCCGCGCGGTCGAGTTGGGCGTCAACCACATCGACACCGCGTCCTTCTACGCCGGTGGCGAGGTCAACCACCGCATCCGCAAAGCACTGGCGCCCTACCGCGACGAGCTGGTCATCGTCAGCAAGGTCGGTGCCGCCTACACCGGCGTCGGCCCATTGCCGCTGACCGCCGCCCAGAAGCCCGCCGAGCTGCGCGCCGCCGTGGAGAACGACCTGCGCCAACTGGGACTCGACACCGTTCCGGTGGTCAACCTGCGGCGCTACGACCTCGGTCCCGCCCCGGCGCCCGAAGGCGATCAGAACGTCGACCTCGACGACCAGCTGGCCGAGATGATCGCGTTGCGCGACGAGGGCAAGATCGCCGCGATCGGCATCAGCAGCGTGGGACTGGAAGCGCTCCAGCGAGCCCTGCCGGCCGGCATCGTCTGCGTGCAGAACGCCTACAGCCTGCTCGATCGCACCCAGGAGGACGCGCTCGACTTCTGCGCCGACGAAGGCATCGCCTGGGTGCCGTACTTCCCGCTCGGCTCGGCGTTCCCCGGCTTCCCGAAAGTCACCGACCACGCCGTCGTCCGCGAGGTCGCCGCCGAAGTCGGCGCCACCCCCGCCCAGATCGGGCTGGCCTGGCTGCTGACCACCTCGGCGAACACCTTGCTGATCCCCGGCACCGGATCTCTTCCCCACCTGGAGGAGAACATGAAGGTGGCCGACATCGTGCTAAGCGACGACGCCGTCGCCCGGCTGGATGCGATCACCGCCCCCGGGCAGGGCCCGGACTATGCCGCGAGCCTGCGCGAAGCGTTCCGGGGCGCCGCAACCACCTGATGGGGAGAATGCGGTCACCTGCCGAGTCGGTGACGTGCGCCAGGCAGGCGTCGAGAATGAGGCTTCGGGCATGCAGCCGCCGCAGATCGCCAAGACACTGCAGGTCAGCGATGCGGCATTAGAGACCGAGGCTCGTTGGTGTGAGTCTCTTGCTGGCAGGCTGGCCGCCAACATGGCTCCGACGGGCGCGGCATCGTCCTCGCCGCTGGCCAGCGCAGCAGCGGTTGCCGCCGTAAACGCCGCGGTGGTAACGGCCAGCACCAACACGGCGAGAGTGCATACCACCGCCGCCAAACTCGCCGACGCCGCACGGGGATACGCCGCGAACGAGACCGAGGCCGCAGCCCGCATGGGAGCGGTTAGCCCGCCGCGGGTGTGTTAGATGCCAGCCGCCGCACCGCCCTCACCTAGCACCAAAGCAGGCGGACTCGGCCCACTTCGATCTCCCGCTGGCGGAGGACTCCCGTGGGATTCGCCGGCAGCAGGACCCCGACCCGTCTATCTGCCGGACCGCGCGGATCACCCACCGGTCTTGGGTGAGGACCAAGCCGAAAATCCACTACCTTGAAATCATGACCATCCCTGAACCGGTGGCGATCGACCTGACCGACGACGAGCGACGACTGATGGTCCACGGCCTCAATGAGTACCGTGGATCTGCGACGCGCGCCATGCCATTTCTCACGCCGGTAATGGGCTTGTCAACGATCGACGAGTTCCGCGCCCTTGTCCAACGACTAATAGATGCCCTGGAAGCTGGTGCCCCGCTCTCCGATCTGGACTGGGCACGCGCTTTGTTTCTCACCGAAATATCCTGGGCCAGTGACCTAGTCGGCTCAGGCATCGACTTCGCAACCAACGTACGCGACGAGAAAGCACTACCACTACTGCGGTCGATCCAGTACAAAGTTAGCAATTACGATCGTTTCGTCTTGCTCCGAGACAATTTCCTCAATCCCCCGCTGGATGCAGCGCCGCGATGAGCCGCAGCTCCGACACCGAACCCGATGGGCCCGGTCCGACGGGGAAGATGTGGTTGACTACCCCACCGGCACGGGCGCTGCGCGCCCTGTTCGGTGAGTCGCTGGAACAGCCCGAGTCCTGAACACATGCAGCGCGATTCCCTCGATTCCGCGATCGACACGAATGCACGGCCCCAGTGGTCACGAACCGGGTATAAGTTCTTCCCTTACGCCGCACAGCAATCCGATCAGTGGTGGGTACTGCGGGTGAACGTCGGGTTTCCCGAACACGATTTGTACACACTGTTCATCGACAGCGTTCCGGCCGTGGATATCACCGGCGATCCGACCAATCCGCTTCCGTTGGCCTCGAGTGTCGGTTCGCTGAGCCCCTTCCCTCCTGCGATGGACGAACCGATACTCGATCCGGCTACCGCCCACCGGGTGGTTAAACCGGTGGCGCAATACGTTAACTACGGCAGTGAATGGAATGATCCGTGCGTGTTCTGCTCCGATGAGCGCGACGGCATGGCTCGCGTCCACACGTCCGACAACGAGGGAGAATGACGCGTTGAGTGACAACCCCTTCAACCCCAGCATCTGGCGCACGGTCGACGGCTTCGCCGACCTGACCGACATCACCTATCACCGCCACGTCACCGACGCGACAGTTCGGGTGGCGTTCAACCGTCCCGAGGTGCGCAACGCGTTTCGACCGCACACCGTCGATGAGCTCTACCAGGCACTGGACCATGCCCGGATGTCTCCTGATGTCGGCGTGGTGCTGCTCACCGGTAACGGACCGGCGCCCAAGGACGGCGGCTGGGCGTTCTGCTCGGGCGGAGACCAGCGCATCCGCGGCCGCAGCGGCTACCAGTACGCATCCGGGGAGACTGCGGACACCGTCGACGCCGCCCGGGCCGGGCGGCTGCACATCCTGGAAGTGCAGCGACTGATCCGGTTCATGCCCAAACCGGTGATCTGCCTGGTCAACGGCTGGGCAGCCGGCGGCGGGCACAGTCTGCACGTAGTGTGCGACCTGACCCTGGCCAGCCGCGAGCACGCCAGGTTCAAGCAGACCGACGCCGACGTGGGCAGCTTCGACGGCGGGTACGGCAGCGCCTACCTGGCCCGGCAGGTGGGCCAGAAGTTCGCCCGCGAGATCTTCTTCCTGGGCCGGACCTACAGCGCCGAGCAGATGCACGCCATGGGTGCGGTCAACGAAGTCGTCGACCACGCCGACCTGGAAGCCACCGGCGTGCAGTGGGCCAAGGAGATCAACGGCAAATCGCCTCAGGCGCAACGGATGTTGAAGTTCGCCTTCAACCTGCTCGACGACGGACTGGTGGGCCAGCAACTGTTCGCCGGCGAGGCGACCCGGCTGGCTTACATGACCGATGAGGCCGTCGAGGGCCGAGACTCGTTCCTGGAGAAGCGCGAGCCGGACTGGAGTCCCTTCCCCCGGTACTACTGAGGCCCGGCGCGTCCGGCGTCCCGCATAGACTGGCTAACCATGAGCAGAAGCCCGCTACGCCGGTTGTCCGACCAGATCACGCTCGCCACCATGCGCCCCCCGGTCGCCGCGCAGCTGATGCACCGGCCCGGCGCCAAGACCGTCGACCTGACCGGCAAGCGGGTGCTGGTGACCGGTGCGTCGTCGGGCATCGGGGAAGCCGGCGCCGAACAGTTCGGGGCGGCGGGCGCCACCGTGATCGCGGTGGCCCGCCGCCAGGAAAACCTCGACGCACTGGTCCAGCGGATCACCGCCGCCGGTGGCACCGCGCACGCCATCGCGTGCGACCTGTCTGACCTGGCGGCGATCGACGCACTGGTCAAGGACGTCGACGAGCGGTTCGGCGGAGTGGACATCCTGGTCAACAATGCCGGGCGCTCCATCCGCCGTCCGCTGGCCGAATCGCTGGATCGCTGGCACGACGTGGAGCGGACCATGCAGCTGAACTACTACTCGCCGCTGCGGCTGATCCGCGGGTTCGCCCCCGCGATGCGCGAGCGCGGCGACGGCCACATCATCAACGTCGCCACCTGGGGCGTGTTCACGGACTCCTCGCCGCTGTTCGGTGTCTACAACGGCTCCAAGTCCGCGCTGAGCGCCGTCAGCCGGGTCATCGACAGTGAGTGGGCCCGCTACGGCGTGCAGTCCACCACGCTGTACTACCCCCTGGTGAAGACCCCGATGATCGCGCCCACCGCGGCGTTCCAGGGCAAGCCGGGGCTCACCGCGCAGGAGGCCGGCGCGTGGATGATCGACGCGGCCAGATACCGCCCGATCCGCATCGCGCCGAGGCTGGCGCTGGCGTTTCGTGCGCTGGACAACCTCAACGCCGGTTGGGCCACCGCCATCGTCAAGCGGAACCGGATCGAGCCGGTCGAGGACTGATGGAGATTCTGGCCAGCCGGGTGTTGCTCCGGCCCACCGATTATCAACGATCGCTGCGGTTCTATCGCGACGAGATCGGGTTGGCGATCGCCCGTGACTACGGCGCCGGAATGGTCTTCTACGCCGGGCAGTCGCTGATCGAACTCGCCGGGCACGGCAACCCCGAACACGCGGACGCGAGCTTCCCCGGGGCGCTGTGGCTGCAGGTCCGCGACGTCGCCGCCACCGAGGCCGAACTGGAGTCCCGCGGGGTCCCCATCGCCCGGCCCGCGCGCCGCGAGCCGTGGGGGTTGCGTGAGATGCACGTCACCGATCCCGACGGCCTGACGTTGATCTTCGTAGAGGTCCCAGACGACCATCCGCTGCGCCGCGATACCCGCCAGGACAGCCCCCGGAAGCCCTGAGGTTAACGAAGGGGAAACAGTTCAATACGTCTCGACGTACACCGGCGTTTCGCGAGGGTGATCGTTAGACAACGGCCCCATCGAGGCCTCAGAATCAGTGCCGTGATGCTCCAGTGAGCCTCGAACTGCTCCTCCTGATCATTGTGGTGATCACGGCTTTGGCCTTCGACTTCACCAACGGATTCCATGACACCGGCAACGCGATGGCGACCTCGATCGCCAGCGGTGCGCTGAAGCCCAAGGCAGCAGTCACCATGTCCGCCTGCCTGAACCTGGTCGGCGCCTTCCTGTCGACTGCGGTTGCCGCGACCATCGCCAAAGGTCTGGTCGACGCCCACCTGGTGACCCTGGAGATCGTCTTCGCCGGGCTGGTCGGCGGCATCGTGTGGAACCTGCTCACCTGGCTGCTCGGTATCCCCTCCAGCTCGTCGCACGCCCTGATCGGCGGCATCGTGGGAGCGATGATCGCCGCGGTCGGCGGGCACGGGGTGAACTGGAGCGGGGTGGTCTCCAAGGTCCTCGTCCCGGCGGTGGTGGCCACTGTGGTCGCCACCCTGATCGCCTCCGTCGGCACCTGGCTGGTCTACCGGGTCACCCGCGGCGTCGACGAGAAGAAGTCCGAGAAGGTGTTCCGGCACGGCCAGATCGGCTCGGCGGCGCTGGTGTCGCTGGCGCACGGCACCAATGACGCGCAAAAGACCATGGGCGTGATCTTCCTGGCACTGATGTCCTACGGCGCGGTGAGCACGTCGGCGACGCTGCCCCCGCTGTGGGTGATCGTCAGTTGTGCGCTGGCCATGTCGGCAGGCACCTACACCGGCGGCTGGCGCGTCATCCGCACCCTGGGCAAGGGCCTCGTCGAGATCAAATCCCCCCAGGGCATGGCCGCCGAGTCAGCCGCTGCCTCAGTCATCCTGCTGTCCAGCCACTTCGGGTACTCGCTGTCGACCACCCAGGTCGCCACCGGGTCGGTGCTGGGCAGCGGCGTCGGCAAGCCGGGTGCGCAGGTGCGCTGGGGTGTCGCCGGGCGTATGGCGGCCGCCTGGCTGGTGACGCTGCCGATGGCCGGCGGGGTCGGCTCGGGCGCCTACGGCCTGGTGCACGGCATCGGCGGCTACCCCGGAATCATCATCGGCGTAGCCCTGCTGATCACCGCGGTCCTGGCGATCTGGCTGCGGTCGCGCCGGGCCCGCATCGACCACAACAACGTCAACGCCGAATGGGACGGCACCCTCACCGGCGGTCTCGACGCCCCCGGCGTGCAGCCCGAAGAAGCGGGCCGCGAGGTCGAGAACGCCCTCAGGTCGGCATTCGACGCCGGCCATGAGGGAGCCAAGTTGACTGTCGTCTCCACCGACGACCCCAACCCACGTGAGGTCATCCGGTCATGAGTCAGTGGTTCAACCTCGCAGCCACGCTGAAAATCCTGGTTTTCGGACTGCTGGTCGGCGGGTTGCTGCCGGCACTGTTCGCGGTCGGGGTGCGGGTCAACGTGGCCGGTAACAGCGCTCCCGCCGTCGCCGGCGCCACTGCGGGTGCGACCGGCGCCCGCCGGCCACTGCTGGTCGCGCTCAGCTGGGCGATCTTCCTGCTAGTGCTGGCCGTGGCGGTCATCGGGGTGCTCTTCATCGCCCGTGACTTCCTGGGGCACCACCTGGGCTGGTACCTGCTCGGAGCCAAGCCCGCCTAACCCGGTTCGACAACGCAGGCGTGCGGCTGCAAAAATCCGCACGGTGACCTTGGAGCTGTTCCTGTTGATCACGGTCGTGATCACCGCCCTGGCTTTCGACTTCACCAACGGCTTCCATGACACCGGCAACGCTGTCGCCACCGGGATCGCCAGCGGTGCGCTCAAGCCCAAGACCGCGGTGACGCTCTGCGCCACGCTCAACCTGGTCGGCGCGTTCATGTCCACCCAGGTGGCGGCCACGGTGGCGAAGGATCTGGTGGTCACCAACCTGGTGACGCTGGAAGTCATGTTCGCCGGTCTGGTCGGCGGCATCGTCTGGAATCTCGCGACCTGGCTGTTCGGTATCCCGTCAAGCTCCTCACACGCCCTGATCGGCGGCGTGGTGGGGGCCATGCTGGCCGCGGCCGGCAAGGCCGGGGTGCGCTGGCCCGGGGTGGTCTCGAAGGTGCTGGTGCCGACGGTGATCGCTGTGCTCGCCGCGACGCTGGTCGCGACCGTCGGAACCTGGCTGGTCTACCGGCTGACCCGGGGAGTCTCCCACGGGCGCACCCTGCGGGACTTCCGCCGCGGTCAAGTCTTCTCTGCCGCCCTGATGTCGCTGGCGCACGGCACCAACGACGCCCAGAAGACCATGGGCGTGATCTTCCTCGCACTGATCTCTTACGGCGCTGCCCACAAGACCGACATCACACCGCCGCTCTGGGTGATCGTGTCGTGTGCGGTGGCGATGGCTGCCGGCACCTATTTCGGTGGATGGCGGGTCATCCGCACGCTGGGCAAGGGCCTGGTCGAGATCGAATCCCCGCAGGGCATGGCCGCCGAATCATCCTCGGCGGCCATCATTTTGCTGTCCAGCCACTTCGGGTATTCGCTGTCGACCACGCAGGTGGTGACGGGGTCGGTGTTGGGCTCGGGCCTGGGAAAGCCGGGCGCCAACGTGCGCTGGGGGGTTGCCCGCCGGATGGCGACCGCGTGGGTGATCACCCTGCCGCTGGCCGGTGCCATCGGCGCGGTCACCTACCACCTGATCCACCGCATCGGCGGCTACCCCGGCACCATCACCGGTCTGGTGTTGCTGATTGGAGTCTCGGCGCTCATCTGGCTGCAGTCCCGCAAAGTCCCGGTCGACCACACCAATGTCACCGCCGATTGGGGTGCACATATGACCGATGGCCTCGAAGTCATTGCGCCGGAACCCAGTACCCCCGGTTCGTCTCGCGAGATCGGCACGGAGGGGGTCGGTGGGTGAACACCTTGAACGCCTGGTTCGACTACGTGGCCACAGCCAAGATTCTGATCTTCGGACTGCTGGTGGGCACCGCGCTGCCGGCATTGTTCGCGATCGGAGTACGCCTGGGCGACGCAGCCGAGGGACCGACGGAACACCGCCGGGAATTGACCCTGTTGAGGTGGATGGTCTTCGGGCTGCTGCTCGCGGCGGTACTGGTGGGCGTGTTGTTCATCGCCCGTGACTTCATCGAGCACCGCATCGGCTGGCAGTGGGATGACTGGGGCAACTGGGACGAGGTGTTCGGCCTTGAATAGACGTAATATTGCAGCTGACATGTTCCTTCCGGTGTCGGCGCGGGGAAGTTGACGCAGTATGAACAAATTTCTCACCTCGATCGTCGCCTGGCTGCGCGCCGGGTACCCCGACGGTGTGCCACAGAACGACTACGTTCCGCTGTTGGCACTGCTGTCGCGGCGCCTGACCAATGACGAGGTCAAAGACGTCGCCCGGGAATTGATCGGCCGCGGCGAATTCGACCGCATCGACATCGGGGTGCTGATCGCCCGCCTGACCAACGAGCTGCCCGCCGCCGAGGACGTCGAACGGGTGCGAGAGCGGTTGGCGGCCAAGGGCTGGCTGCTCGACGACGCCCCCACCAACGGAGGAAACCCATAGCACGCCTGCGTGCGCTGGCCATCCCACCCGGTGATGCCGTCTCCACGCTCCTGCCCGCCTTACAGGGCGTCCTGGACGGTCATGATGCCGCGTTCACTCCCGTAGGCCCCGACACCGATTCCGCGGCCCTGACCGCGCTGCGGGTGGGCGATACCATCGGCGACGACATCGCGCTGGTGGTGACTACGTCGGGAACCACCGGGGTGCCCAAGGGTGCGCTGCTGACCGGTGCGGCACTGGCGGCCAGTGCCTCCGCCACGCACGACCGGTTGGGCGGGCCAGGCAGCTGGCTACTGGCGCTGCCGGCACACCACATCGCCGGAATCCAAGTGCTGGTGCGCAGCCTGCTGTCCGGCACGGCCCCCGTGCAACTCGATGTCGCAACGGGTTTCGATGTCACGCGGTTGCCCGCTGCGGTGGCGGCGCTCGGTTCCGGCCGGCGCTATACGTCGCTGGTCGCCACCCAACTGGCCAAGGCTCTGGCGGTTCCCGCGTCCGCGGCCGCATTGGCCGAGCTGGACGCGGTGTTGTTGGGCGGCGGACCGGCGCCGCAACCGGTCCTGGACGCTGCAACGGGCGCGGGGGTGCGGGTGGTGCGCACCTACGGCATGAGCGAGACCGCCGGCGGTTGTGTCTATGACGGGCTGCCATTGTCGGGTGTCCGGCTCCGCATCGGCGGCGACGGACGGATCGCGATCGGTGGCCCGACCGTGGCGCAGGGTTATCGCAATCCCGTCGAGCCCGACCCGTTCGCCGAGCCGGGCTGGTTTTCGACCAATGACCTTGGCGCCCTTGACTCCTCGGGGAGCCTTACCGTGCTCGGTCGCGCCGACGACGCGATCAGCACCGGCGGCCTGACGGTGCTTCCCGGGCCGGTGGAGGCGGTGTTGGCAACCCATCCCGCGGTGGCCGACTGCGCGGTGTTCGGGATCGACGACGACCGGCTGGGGCAGCGCGTCGTCGCCGCGGTCGTCGTCGCCGGTGCGACGCCACCGACTCTGGAAGCGCTACGCGCCCACGTCGCGGAATCGCTGGACACCACGGCTGCGCCACGCGAGTTGCATGTCGTTCCTGCACTCCCCCGGCGCGGGATCGGCAAGCTGGACCGAAAAGCGCTGGCACAACGGTTTTCTGCCGGGTATTGCCCCCGATTAGACCACTGGTCTAATTTGGAGACCAGTGGTCTACAAGGGGGTCAACCGCTGCTCTGGAAAGGGGTCGCAACCATGCACACACCCACCACCTCCGCGGAACGCACGCGCTCTTTCGCACGCGTCCTGGGACCGTTCATCACCGTGATCACTGCGATCGTCGCGTTCAGAGCCGGGAGTATCGGCAATCAGCTGTCGAGTTTCTCGACCGACCCGATGTGGCCGTGGGTGCTGGGCGCATTGCTGCTCGGCGGCGGCCTGTTCATCATTGCGTTTCACCAATATTGGCGCGGTGTTGCCGCGGTGATCATTTCGCTGTTCGGGTGGTTCCTGCTGCTGCGGGGATTCGTCTTGCTCGCTGCACCGCAGCTGATCGTGCGGGGAGCCGAATCTGCCACCGACACATCGAGTGGCGCCCTCGGTGCGGTGCGGGCCGGCTTCGGACTACTCGCACTGTGCGGGGCGTACCTGACCTACGTGGGATGGCTGAAGAAGTCCGACTGATTCAATACCGCCATGCGCCGTCTCGTGAAGCCCCGGGATGTCCGGCGGGCCGAACTGCTCGACCAGGCGCTGGCACTCTTTCTCGAACGCGGCTATGACAACGTCAGCCTCAACGAGCTTCTCGCTGCGACGGGCATTCCGAAAGGCGCTTTCTACCACTACTTTCCGTCCAAAGACGCACTCGTCACCGCGCTGGCGCAGCGCAGCGCTGAGGCGGCGTTGGAGGCGTTGCGTCCGGTCTTCGACCAGCCGGGTGCGAGCGCCCTGGAACGCCTCAACCGCGGGCTCGCGGCCAGCTACGACGTCAAGATGGCGATGGGCGCTGCAGAGCAGATCGCGGCGATGACGGCACTGTTCGCGCCGCACAACCGCGGGCTGTTCACCAAGATCGTGGACACCTGGGAAGACCTGTTCCGACCCGTGCTGACCAAACTCATCAGCGAAGGGGTCGACGAAGGCGTGTTCGACACCTTCGACCCCGAAGGTGTCGGCGACATGATCCAGGTTTTTGCGGCCAGCTTGCGCAGAAACCTGATGCAGGTACTCGATGCGCCGGACGCGAAGGCACGCAGTCAGGCCGTCGACGACTGTGTGAAGCGGATCAAACTGCACGGTATCGCGACGGACCGCATCCTCGGATTGCCCGACGGGTCAACGGTTGTGCTCGACCGCAGACAGGTGGAAGCGATGGTCGCGCGTATCACGCCCTGACCTGTGGGGGCCGCGACTCAGTCGCCTCCCCCACCGGAGCCACCGCCGCTCGACCCACCGCCCGAGCCACCACCCGAGCCGCCGGACCCGCCGCTCGAACCGCCGCCGGACCCGCCGCTTGAGCCGCCGCCAGAACCGCCGCTCGAGCCGCTTCCGGAACTACCCCCGGAGCCACCGCTCGAACCCGACGAGCTGGACCCGCCACCGGAACTGCCGGCAGAACCGCTGGAGCTGCCGCCGGAGCCGGAGGAAGCACCGCCGGAGCCGCTGCTCCCGGAGCCGCCGGAATCACTACCCGCACTGCTGCCCGAGCCGCCCGAACTACTGCTGCCCGACCCGGAACCACCCGAGCCTGCACCGCCGGATCCCCCTGCATCGCTGCCGGATCCGCCCGACGTGGATCCGCCTGACGTTGATCCGCCTGAGTCACTTCCCGCTCCGGTGCCACCCGTGCCGCTGTCGTCGGATCCTCCAGAGGTGCCGCCGGAATGACCACCCGAACCGGTCTCTCCGGAACCGCCCGAACCACTACCCGATCCGCCCGGATTGTTGCCGGAACCACCTGCACTGCCCTCGCCCGCACCGCTGCCGCCGGAATGCCCAGCACCGGAACCGTTCTCGCCGGAGCCAGTGCCACCCGAGCCAGTGCCACCGGAACCATTACCGCCGGAGCCATTGCTGCCCGTTCCAGTGCCACCCGAACCGTCATCGCCGCCGGAATGACTGCCGCCACCGTGATCACGTCCAGAACCGCTACCGCTGCTACCACTTCCACCCGACCCGGGCAGCCAACCGCCGCCGCCACCAACGGGCCCGGTGTTGATCGGGATCGGGATCGGAATCGGAATCACCGCGGGCGGCGCGGGTGCGGGCGCAGCCGGAAGTTCCGGAACGGCCGCCGGAGGGGCAACGACGGCCGGAGCCGGGTTTGCCGGGGCTACAACAGGATTAGGGGCCGGGGCCTGCAGCGCGGGCAACGGCGCCGGCTTCGGGGCGGGCAGCACCGGCATGAAGTTGCCGGGCACCGGTTGGGCCTGCGGCGGCTGCGCCACCACCGGAGGCTGCGACGGTGTGGACGCGGCGGTCGGGCGGATGCCGATGGTCACGGCCACGGCCAACGCCGCGCACCCGGCCACCAGAATCCCGCCGACCGAGCTGCCGACCAGAAGCGCACGCCCCACCGGCGGTGGCGCCTCCCGCTCATCGACCTCGGCCGCATCGTCGTCGCCGTACTCGGCGCCGTAGTCGTCGTAGCCTTCGTAGTCGCCTTCGGCGTACTCCACCGGCAGCAGTTCGGAGTCATCGTCGGTCATCGAATACGCCAGCTGTTGTTCCGGCTGTTCGCCCTCAGCCTGTCCGCCCTCAACCGCCG
This sequence comes from Mycolicibacter heraklionensis, assembly GCF_019645815.1. Taxonomy (NCBI): domain Bacteria; kingdom Bacillati; phylum Actinomycetota; class Actinomycetes; order Mycobacteriales; family Mycobacteriaceae; genus Mycobacterium; species Mycobacterium heraklionense. The sequence continues at coordinate 664,074 of NZ_CP080997.1, read as the reverse complement.
GGGCGAGCATGGTGGACGTTCCGTCGGGGGAACCGGCGTTGGTCAGCGCAGGCGCAGCCATCGTCGCGTCACCGGCCGGCGCAGGCAGCCACGTCGTCTCGCCGTCCTCGCCCGAGGCGTTGCGCGCCAACGCCACAGCCGAGCGCGCCTGGGGCTGCTCGGAGACGTTCTCGACTCCGGCATCCTCAAGGGCCCGGCGCAGCTCCGCCATCAGTTCCGAGTCCGACCAGCACAGCCGCGTCGCAGCCAGCCGGTGGCCCTCTTCGGCCAACATGCGGTGGGTTCCGGTCACCGTCTCGGTCAGCGTTTCGACTGGGTTGCGGGTCAGATCGAGCATGGACTCGTCGAGCACGGCATCGCCGTAGGCATCCGATTCGACGAGCGCCAAGCGGGCGAGCGCACCGGTAACCGACACTCCGAGCGCGACATCCATTGCGCGTCTCCTTCCGCGGCCACTCGATTAGCCAGTTTAGCCGCGCGGATCGACCAGCGAGCGGACCGATCTTCGCAGTTCAATGGCGTATGCCCCGCCCGCGGTTATGGTGAGCAGGTGATCGCCGAGTCGACCAGGAGCTGGAATATCGGCCGCGACGCGACCGCCGCGGCACTGCTGCTCGCGGCGCCGGCGCTGCCGTGGAGCCTGTACTTCGGCGCCGGCATCCCGGCCAGCAAGCCCGGCCTCTTCGCCGCGCTGGCCGTGGCCACCGTGTTCGCGCTGGCAGCGATCGCCGCGACCTACGTCGGTCCCTGGGGGATCTTGCGTGTGCCCAACAATCCCGCCGTCGCGGGAAGGCTGCGGCTGTTGCTCAGCGCGCCGTATCTGGTGTTGCTACTCGGCGTGGTGGCCGCCGACGTGGTCCAGACCGTCCGCTACGGCGGAAGCCCGCGACCGCCCGGCGGCGTCGGGCCTGGCGCCTTGCTGGGCGCCGCCGGCGCGCTGCTCGCCGCGCAGCCGGTGCTCGCTGGGCCGGTACGACTGTGGCGACGCACGGTCCAGATCCTCGGCTACGCATCGATCGCCGGTGCCACGTTGAGTGTGCTGTTCAACCTGTACTGGCGGGTGCGCTACGCCCTGCCGGATGCGAACTCCCCGACCGGCTTCGGCCGGCAGCAGGTCGCGATCATTGCGACCGCCCTGGTGTACGGAGCGGTGGCGTGGGCCACGGTGCTCGTCGCCTCAAGGTGGGTTCTGCAGCGCGACAAGGCTTCCCAGCTCGGCGTTGTCCTGCTCGGTGGGGCCACTCTGCTCGCCGGACTCCTGGTGTGGGTGCTGCCGGTGGGCCGCGACATCGACGGTTTTCACGGGATCGCGCAGAACACCTCCACCGCGGGGGTCGGCTTCGAGGGCTACCTGGTGTGGGTGGCCGCCGCAGCGCTGTTCGCGGTGGCGGCGGCACGCGGCGCATCGGCGGCGACGTGGCTGGGAGCCACCCGGAACACGTTGCTGCTCATCGCGATCTGGAGTCTGGGGTCGGCACTCATGCGCATCGTGGATCTCAGCGTCGCGGTCGGCCTGGACCTGCCGTATTCGCCGTATGACAGCGCGGCGATGGCCTCCTTCGACGTGGTGACCGCGGTGATCGCGATCTGGCTGCGGCTCAACCTGGGCACTCGCTCCCTGCCGGCGGCGGCCGTCTGGTCGGTGAGCGCCGTCCTGTTCGGTTTCACGATCGCCCGCGTCGTGGTGGGTGTCGGTCTGGCTCCGCGACTCGCGGAAGCCCAGCGTGCCAGCGCCTGGGCGAACCCGGTGTACGGCAACGGACTGGCGCAGCAGATCACCAGCACATTCGACGTAGTGCTGTGCGGCCTGGCGTTGTGCGGCCTGGTGGTGGCGATCGTCGTCGGACGCTTGACGGTGCCCACCGACGACCGCCCCATACCCGGCGAGCCCGGCACACCCCGCATCTTCCGATCAGCCGACTCCCCGGCCGTCGCACCCGCGGGTGGACCGAAGATCTATCGGGGAACCGACGATTCAGCCGAAGACGCCGTAGAGCGTTTATCGGACGCCGACGGCGGGTAGCCGAAACTGCGTTTCTGCTCGTGAGCCCGGTCGGGTGGACGATACGAATGAAGGTCACCATGTACAGCACTGCACTGGTCGCAACGATGGCACGGCGCATCACCCGGTACCTGGGTGCGGCCCTGGTGATGGGCGGTGCCGCGCTGGTCGCTCCCGGCACCCCGTCCGTCGCGGCGCAGCCCTGCCCCGACGTGCAGGTGGTTTTCGCGCGCGGCACCGCCGAGCCGCCCGGCGTCGGTGGCATCGGTCAATCTTTCGTCGATGCGCTACGCGCCAAGGTGGGTGAGCGCTCCTTCGAGGTGTATCCGGTCAACTACGCCGCCAGCAGCGACTTAGGCGGCGGAGTCGACTTCGCCCGCACCGTCGTCGACGGCATCCGAGACGCCGGCAGCCATATCGAGAACACCGCCGCGAACTGCCCCAACACCCGCATCGTGCTCGGCGGCTTCTCGCAAGGTGCGGCGCTGGCCGGCTACACCACGTCGTCGGAGATCCCCAAGGAAGTCCCCGCCGAGTACCGTGCCTACCTTCCCCAGCCGATGCCGCCGTCGGTGGCCGACCACGTTGCCGCGGTCGTCTTGTTCGGCACGCCCTCGGCGGAGTTCCTGGCACCCAACGGCGCGCCACCGGTGCGGATCGGCCCACTGTATGCGTCCAAGGCCGTGGAGCTCTGCGCCGACGGCGACACCATCTGCAACGGCGCCCCGGCCGGCGGACCGCCCATCGCGCACGCGTCGTACGGCGTCAACGGAATGACGGAGCAGGGCGCCGACTACGCGGTCGCCCACCTCTGAGCGCACTCCGTTGAGTCAGGGCAGCTCGAACGGCAACTGAATGCCTTCGTGCGGCAAGCAGTGCGTGCAGGTCCGCTCTTCATCGATCTGCTCGATCGCTTGGTGCACCAGGCTTTTGAACGGCTCGATGTTCTTCTGGAACTCCGCGAACACGTCGACGACCTTCACACCACTGCCCACGTCGGCACCGGCGTCTAGATCGGTGACCAGAGCTACTGCGGCATAACACATTTCCAGTTCACGGGCCAGCACGGATTCGGGATATCCGGTCATGTTGATCAGTCGAAATCCCGCCGCGGCGAACCATTGGCTCTCGGCGCGGGTGGAGAACCGCGGCCCCTGGATCACCACCATGGTCCCGCCGTCGACGACGTCGGGCAGGCCGGTCACCGCGGTCCGCAGCGTCGGGCAGTACGGGTCGGCGAACTCGACGTGCACGCCGCCGTCATCGAAGTAGGTGTCGACGCGGCCCCGGGTGCGGTCGACCAGCTGATCGGGCACCACCACCGAGCCGGGGGGCAGCTCCGGAGTCAGGCTGCCGACCGCACAGGGCGCGAGGATCCGACGCACCCCCAGCGCCCGCAACGCCCACATGTTGGCCCGATAGGGCACCGTGTGGGCCGAATACTCGTGCGCGGCGCCGTGACGCGGCAGAAACGCCACTTCGTGCCCGCCGACGGCACCGATGGTGATGTCCGCGCTGGGCGTCCCGTAGGGGGTGTCACAGCTGACGCGGCGCGCATCGTCACCGAAGAACGAGTAGAAACCGCTACCGCCGATCACGCCGAGCAAGTCGTGCTCCTCCCGCATGCAAGGATCGTGCGGTGGCCAGCTTCGCACAGTGGATAGAGGGGGCGCGTCCCCGCACCCTGCCCAACGCGATCGCTCCGGTGATCGCCGGAACCGGCGCTGCAGCCTGGCTGGGCGCCGCGGTGTGGTGGAAGGCGTTGCTGGCGCTGACCGTCGCGGTGGCGCTGATCATCGGCGTGAACTACGCCAACGACTACTCCGACGGCATCCGTGGCACCGACGACGACCGGACCGGACCGGTGCGCCTGGTGGGCGCCCGGCTGGCGAGCCCGCGCGCGGTGCTCACGGCAGCGATCGCCGCGCTGTCGGTCGGAGCGCTGGCCGGTCTGGCGCTGGCCCTGGTCAGCGCGCCATGGCTGCTGGTTGTGGGTGCGGCCTGCATCGCCGGCGCCTGGCTGTACACCGGCGGGTCGCGACCGTACGGCTACGCCGGCTTCGGCGAGATCGCGGTGTTCGTGTTCTTCGGTCTGGTCGCGGTGCTGGGCACCCAGTACACCCAGGCCCTGCGGGTGGACTGGGTCGGCGGCGCGCTGGCGGTGGGCGTCGGGGCACTGTCGTCCGCGGTGCTGGTGGCCAACAATCTGCGCGACATCGCCACCGACAAACCGGCCGGCAAGATGACCCTGGCGGTACGCCTCGGCGATGCCCGCACCCGGGTGCTGTTTCAGCTGCTGCTGGCGCTGGCCGGGGTGCTGACGCTGGCCCTGATGCGGGCCACTCCGTGGTGTGCGGCCGGGCTGATCGCGACGCCGCTGGCGCTGCGGGCCGCGGCCCCGGTGCGCTCCGGGCTCGGCGGCGCGGCACTGATCCCGGTGCTGCGCGACACCGGGCTGACCATGCTGGTGTGGGCTATCGCGGAGGCGACGGCGCTGTTTCTCCGTTGACGAGGGCGGTTCACTCCCCGCGCAGTCGGGCCTGCAGTTCCTCGCGAGCCCGGCGGCGTCGCTCGCCGGCCACGGTCAAGCTCTCGGTCGCCCGCTTACGCAGCGGCGTGAAGATCCACATCCCCAACGGCAGCGCCACGATCAGGGCCAGCATCGCAGCGATGATCGGCGGAAAATCGCTGAGCCCGAGCAGCCGGCCCAGCCCGTAGATCACCGCCGTCAGCACAACCACCAGCGCCAGCCGCGCCGCCGTGTACACCGCCACATCGACTACCGCACGGCCCAACGGGGCCCGACCTGTCGCCACGGTGATCAAGCCTACTGGCGGGCTGGACCGGCCAGGACGACGCTAACGGTATATTCGGCGCCAGGAGGTGTCGCGAGTGCTCTACCTGCTCCTCGTCCTGACCCTGGGAACGCTGCTCTACCTCAGCCTGCGCGCCATCCGTGCCCGGCCGAAGACCCGCGTGATCGGTCCGGACGACGACCCGGAATTTCTCTGGCGGATCAGCCACGGCGACAACCAGCCCTAGGGCTGCCGCACCCCTGAATCAGGCCCCGACCTACACGAAGTGCTGGTTGAACCGGTCGTCGCCCGGGAACGCCTCGGCGACCACCGCAGCCAGCTCGACAAGCGCCTCGCGGGTCTCCCGCTTCAGCCGCATCAGGTCGATCTCCGCGCCTTCTTCCAGGTGCGGGTCGAACGGCACCAACCGCACCGCGCGGCAGCGCCGGGAGAAGTGGTCGACCACCTTCTGCATGTCGACCTTGCCCGAGCGTGGCCGCACCGCGTTGATCACCGCGATCGAGTTGCGCACCAGGTCCTCGTGCCCGTGCGCGTCGAGCCAGTCCAGCGTCGCCGAGGCACTGCGGGCGCCGTCGACCGAACCGGAACTGACCACGATCATGGTGTCGGCCTTGGCGAGCACCGCTGACATGGCCGAGTGCATCAGACCGGTGCCGCAGTCGGTGAGGACCAGGCTGTAGAACCGCTCCAGCACCTGCAGGGTGCTGGCGTAGTCCTCGGCGCTGAACGCTTCCGAGACGGCCGGGTCGCTGTCGGAGGCGAGCACCTCCAGGCGGCTGGGGCCCTGGTTGGTGTAGCTGCGAACATCGCTGTAGCGCTGGATTCCTTCGGCGTCGCGCAGCAGGTGCCGCACCGTCGCCGGCGTCTCCATCGGCACCTTCTGGTTCAGCGTGCCGCGGTCGGGGTTGGCGTCCACGGCGACCACCCGGTCGCCGCGAATGGAGGCGAACGTGGCCCCCAGGGTCGCGGTGATGGTGGTCTTGCCGACACCGCCCTTCAGCGACAGCACCGCGATCCGGTGGCAGCCCTGCAGCGGCCGGTTCACCTGCACCACCAAGTCGTTGAAACGGGTGGTTCGCGGGCTCTCCCCGACGTTGATCAGCTGGCCGGACAGCACGTAGAGCAGGCGGCGCCAACCCGACGTCGGCGGCGGCTTGACCTGCCGCAGCAGCGAGGTGGTGGACAGATCCGAGAACGGGGCGATGGGCTCGGAGGCACGATACGGGGCCTGTCCGGCACCGCCGGGGCTGCCGCTGTAGTAGACCGGAGCGGGGTTCTCCATGGGCTGGGGGACCCAGGTGGGCGATGGGTTGGGGTTCCAGGACTGTTGCTGAGGCGGGGTGTCCGCGGGCGCCGGCGGCCACGGGTCGACCGGCTCGGAGAACCGGCGCTCGGTGCGGAAGCCGCCGAAGGAGCGGGTCTCGCCTCCCTCGGGCCGCTGGTTGAACGACCCGGTAGCCCCGGACTCCGATGCGTCCGCTGGGCGGTCAGCAGCCTCGCTGACGTGCTGTAACGGCCGGAACTGGGTGGTCGGATGATCCGTCACGTCGTGGCCCGCAGTGACATCACCGGGTGCATGGTCGGACACGTGTATCTCCCCTGTCGCACTGGTTAGGACGTCAATGGACGTCGGTAACCGCAGGGTAGCGCAGCTGTCATAAAGGAATCTGTCAGCTGGATTAGCCGACTCCGGCATACGAGTGCAGGCCGACGGTCACCAGATTGACGAAAAACAGGTTGAAGATCATCGCCGCGAAGCCCACGACGTTGATCCACGCCGCCTTGTAGTCGCGCCATCCGGCCGTCGACCTGGCATGCAGATAGGCGGCGTAGACGACCCAGGCGATGAACGACACCGTCTCCTTGGGATCCCAGCCCCAGTAGCGGCCCCAGGCGCCCTCGGCCCAGATCGCGCCGAAGATCACACCGAAGCCGAACACCGGGAAAGCGAAGATCGTGGTCCGGTAGGCGATGCGGTCCAGGGTTTGCGCATCGGGCAGCCGGCGCACCATCCGGGCCAGCGCCCCCGGGGCGTCGGGGTCACTGAGCCGCGACGAGCGGATCAGAAACAGGATGCTGGCCACCCCGGCCACCAAGAACACCCCGGAGCCGATGCTGACCACTGACACGTGGATCGGCAGCCAGTAGGACTGCAGTGCGGGCATGACCGGCGCGGCCGTGGCGTAGAGCCAGCGCCCGGAGACCGTCAGCAGGATCAGAACCGGCAGCAGCACGAACACCCACAGGTTGCGGTGTTGCGGCCTGCGCAGCGCGACCGCGGACGCCACCAGCCCGGAGAAGCAGGTCAGGTTGATGAACTCATACATGTTGCCCCACGGCGGGCGCAGCGTGGCGGCACCGCGGAACACGATGCAGGCCAGCAGCAGGGCGATGCCCAGGTAGACCAGGGCCAGTCCGGCGCGGCCCACCCGCTCGCCCAGGGGCCGTCGCTGCGCAGCGAGCACCACGCCCGGGGTGGCACTGTCGGGGCGCACACCGCCGGCGGGAACCAGCTCGGCCTCGGCGGGTGTGCGGGCCCGGCTGGAGGCCAGCTCGACGGCCAGTAGCAGCATTGCGATGACCAGCACGACCATCGCCGAGGTGAACGCCCAGTCGGAGTAGCGCGCCAGCCCGACGTCGATGTGCGTGGTATTCATCTAGATCTCCTTGCCGAACAGCCGCGCGCTGAGACGCTCGAACTCGTCACCCCAGCCGGAGTTGTCGGTGCGAGCCAGCCCGCCTAGCTCGACGTTCACCGTACCGGCCTGCTCCATCGACTCCGTTGGCGTGATCCGGACCCAGATCCGGCGGCGGCGCACCACCAGCGACACCACCAGTCCCGCCATCATCGTCATCGCGAACACCAGCACCCAGATCTCGGCGGGGTCGTGCGACACCTGGATGTTGACAAACGGCACCGCACCGTCGAAGCGCACCCTGGTGCCGTCATCGAGGCGGATCTGTTCACCGGCCTTCAGGTTGGACCGCGCCACCTTGGTCAGCCGACCCTGGTCGATCAACCGGGAATCCAGCGTGAACAGGCTCTGCGGCCGGCCGGTGTCGAGCCCGGTGTCGCCGCGGTAGACGTCGATCGCCACCGCCGGGTCGTTCATCGCGGGGAACGCCGACGACAGCAACCGGTTGTCGAGCTGTTCGGTCGGCGCGAACAACCCCTGGATGCCGATCTGGTGTTTGCGGCGCTCGGCGGCGTCGGGGTAGACCCCGGCCGGGGGGTCGATCCGGACCGCGCCCGACGACAACAGGGTCAGCGGGTTGTCCGGGCGGAACTGCACCGTCTGGGTGCGGGTCTGACCGTCCGGGAAAGTCACGGTGAAGGTGGGCGCGTAGCCGTGGCCCTGCAGGTAGGCCCGCACGCCGCCGACCCGCAGCGGATGGTTGACCTCCAGCAGGTAGGGCCGCCACTGGTCGGTGCGCAAGTCTTCGCCGGCCTGGTAGTCGATATGCGCGGTGAAGGAGGTGGCCAGCCCGGAGACCAGATAGTCGGCGGTGAAGTCGTTGACCCGCACGCACAGCGGGTGCAGCTTGGTCCCGTCGACGGTGGCGCCGGCGCGGAACGAGTCGAACGCGGCCGGCGACGCCGAGCAGAATCCCGGTCCGCCGTCGGCGATCACCATCACGTTGCCCTCGTAGCCGAACATGCGGCCGAGCGCGACGGCGGCCAGCAGCCCCAGTAGCGCGAAATGGAAGATCAGATTGCCGAATTCGCGCAGATAGCCCTTCTCCGCCGAGATCTCAATGCCGCCGGCGACGCTGTCCGAGGAGCGGGTGATCCGCCGCCAGCCGCGCAACTCTGCGGCCATCCGGGCGCCGAGCTCGCCGGCGTCACCGGTCAGCTGCGCGCTGGCGTGCTTGGGCAGCCGGGACAGGTTGCGCGGTGCGGCGACCGGAGTGGCGCGCAGGTTGCGCAGGTGCTCCAGGGTCCGCGGGGTCAGGCAGCCGATCAGCGACACGCACAGCAGCACGTAGATGGCGGTGAACCAGAAGCTGGAAAAGACGTCGAACGCCTGCACGCGTTCCAATAGCGGGCCCAGCACCGGGTGCAGCGCCAGGTACTCCTCGACCTTGGCGGCGTTGAGGCTGCGTTGCGGCAGCAGTGCCCCGGGGATGGCGGCCAGCGCCAGCAGCACCAGCAGGACCAGCGCGGTGCCCATCGAGGTCAGCGCCCGCCAGGTGTTGCGGGCCTTGCCGGCGAGCAGACGCAAAGTCCCCCTAAAACGCGCCATTTTGGGGGCTTTAGCGTCTGTTCGCGGTGCAGAGGTGGCGGCCATCAGATCGGCAGCCTGACGTCGGAGACCAGCCCGTCGCGGACCGCGGCCACGAAGTGGTCCCACACCCCGGTGACCAGGGCGAGCCCGACCGCGATCAGCAACACCCCGCCCAGGACCTGGATCGCGCGGGTGTGCCGGCGCAGCCAACCGAGCCCGGCCACTGCGCTGGCCGACCCGAACGCCAGCGCCACGAACGGGATGCCCAGGCCCAGGCAGTAGGCGATCACCAGCACCACGCCCCGGGCCACCCCGGCGCCGTCGGTGGTCGAGGCGACCGCGATCACCCCGGTCAGGGTCGGCCCCAGACACGGTGTCCAGCCGAGCGCGAACACCGCGCCCAGCAGCGGCGCCCCGAACACGGTGGACAGCTGCTGCGGGGTGAAGCGGACTTGCCGCTGCAGCGCCGGGACGAAGCCGACGAACACCAGGCCCATCAGGATCGTCACCGCGCCGCCGACTCGCTGCAGCAGCACCTGATTGGTGATCAACGTGGTGGTCATGCCCAGCACGGCCACCGAGCCCAGCAGGAACACCGCGGTGAACCCGGCGACGAACAGCGCCGCCGACCCCGCGACACGCCACCTCGCGCCCGGCGGGGGCTCGAGCGCACCGGCCCTTGGAGTTTCGTCGACGCCCACCACGGCCGCCAGGTAGGACAGGTAGCCCGGCACCAACGGCACCACGCACGGCGAGGCGAACGACACCAGCCCGGCCAAAGCCGACACGGCGACGGCCAACAGCAGCGGACCGGTGGTGGCGGTAGCGGTGAAGCCGCTCACGGCGCCGCCTCGGCAGCCAGCCGCTGCACGACGGGCTGCAGGTCTTCGGCGAGTACTTCGCGGAGGAACACCGCCGCCACCCGGTGCTGGCGGTCGAGCACCATGGTCGCCGGGATCACCGACGAGGGGTAGCGACCGCCGAACGCGATCATGGTGCGCATCGCCGGGTCGTAGATCGACGGATAGGTGATGCGGCGGTCGGAGATGAAGTCGCGGGACGCCTGCGGCTCGGGGTCGCGGACATCGATGCCCAGGAAAGCGACACCCTGGGCGCGGGTGTCGTCGTAAACCTTTTGCAATTGGCTGATTTCAGTACGGCACGGTCCGCACCACTGCCCCCACACATTGACGACGACGACCTTGCCACCGAAGTCGTCGACGCCGATGGTGCGTGACGGGTCCATCAGGTCGGGCCCGGAGATCGGGCCGGGCCGGCCGCGGGTGTCCGGTGGGTCGTAGAAGATGTCGGTCTTGCCGCCGGGGGAGACGAACTCAAACGTTCCGCCGTGCGTGACGGCATCGTCGCCGACCGAGCAGCCCGAGATCAGGGCGGCCAGCACTGCCCCGACGATCAGCACTGCCCGCATCGTCAGCCGCCGGCCGGAACCTGGTAATCGACGTCGACGAGAAGGTCACCGTCGTAGATCAACGTGGTCACCGAACCCACGCCGCATTCGCGCCGGCGCGGGTCGTGCCAGAGCCGGTTGCCGGTGAGGTGCTGGCGTGCGGTCCAGACCGGCAGCTGATGGCTGACGCACACCACCTCGTGGCCGGCGGCGCGAGCGCGGGCCTTACTCACCGCGGCGGCCATCCGGGCCGCGATCTGGTCGTAGGGCTCGCCCCACGACGGGGTGAACGGGTTCCGCAGATGCCACCAGAACCGCGGGTGGCGCCAGGCGCCGTCGCCAGGTGAAACCCGCTTGCCCTCAAAGATATTGGTCGACTCGATCAGGTCATGGTCGGTGTCGATCGGCAGGTTGTGCCGGGCGGCGATCGGGGCGGCGGTCTCCTGGGCGCGCTGCAGCGGCGAGGCGATCACCGCGACGATGTCGCGGCCGGCCAGCAATTCGGCGGCGGCCACGGCCTGGGCGCGGCCGGTGTCGGAGAGCCGGAAACCGGGCAGCCGGCCGTACAGAATGCCGTCGGGATTGTGGACCTCGCCGTGGCGGATCAGGTGGACGCGGGTTTCTTCTGCCATCAGGGTTTCGGCTCTCCGGTGGTGGCGGCGGCACGTGCCGCGGCGGGTAGCGCAGCGGCGATCTGTTCGAAGGCCTCGTCGGTCAGGGCGGCCGAGACGAACCACGCCTCGAAGGCACTGCAGGGCGGGTAGACACCGGCCTCGAGCAGGGTGTGGAAAAACGCCGGGAAGCGCCAGGTCGCACTCGCGCGGGCGGCGGCGAAGTCGGTGATGGGCTCGTCGGCGAAGAACACGCTGAACATGTTCCCGGCCCGCGGAATCTGGTGCGGCACACCGGCGTCGGTCAACGCCTCGGCCAGCATCGCGGTCAGTCGGTCGGCGTTCTTGTCCAGCGCGGCGTAGACGTCGTCGTCGGCGGCACGCAGGGTGGCCAGACCGGCGGCGGTGGCCACCGGGTTTCCCGACAGCGTGCCGGCCTGGTAGACCGGCCCCAGCGGCGCCAGCCGGTCCATCACCTCGGCGCGGCCACCGAATGCCGCGGCCGGCAGCCCACCGCTGATCACCTTGCCGAAGGTGAACAGGTCGGCGTCCACCGGATCAATGCCATACCAGCCGCTGCTGCTCACCCGAAAGCCCGTCATCACCTCATCGATGATCAGCAGCGCCCCGTGCTCGCTCGTGATCGTCCGCAGCTCGGCGTTGAAGCCGGGCGCCGGTGGCACCACACCCATGTTGCCGGGGCTGGCCTCGGTGATGACGGCGGCGATCTGGTCGCCGAACTCGGCGAAGGCCTTCCGGACGGCGTCGACGTCGTTGTAGGGCAACACGATCGTGTCGGCGGCGGTGGCGCCGGTGACCCCCGGCGACGACGGCAGCGACAGGGTGGCGACCCCGGAGCCTGCGTCGGCGAGCAGCGCGTCGACGTGGCCGTGATAGCAGCCGGAGAACTTGACGACCTTGGACCGTCCGGTGAAGCCGCGAGCCAGCCGCAGCGCGCTCATGGTGGCTTCGGTGCCTGAGTTGACCAGCCGGAGCTTGTCCACCGCCGGTACCCGGGCGATGATCTCGGTGACCAGCTCGGTCTCGCCGCGAGTAGGTGCCCCGAACGACAGGCCGGTCCCGACGGCGTCGCGAACCGCGTCGACCACCGCGGGGTGCGCGTGGCCCAGGATCATCGGCCCCCAGGAGCAGACCAGGTCCACATAGCGGTTGCCGTCGACGTCGGTCAGCCAGCAGCCCTGCCCTTCGGCGATGAAGCGGGGCGTGCCCCCCACCGCTGCGAAAGCCCGGACCGGTGAGTTGACGCCGCCGGGGATCACCGCGCAGGCCTCGGCGAACAACCGCTCCGACACCGCTGTGGCTCGATCCGCATTACCCACGGCGACCAGTGTCCCAGCTCGCGCGACCTCGCTCGACTACAGGGTGTAGTTGAGGGTTGAAGTGGGTCGGTGCCCGGAGTTGGATGGCAATCATGCAACTACCGCAACGGCTGGCCCGGTTCAACCGGCATGTCACCAACCCAATCCAGCGAATGTGGGCCGGCTGGGCTCCGACGTTCGGAATCCTCGAGCACGTCGGGCGGCGCTCCGGCAAGCCCTATCGCACCCCGCTGACCGTGTTCAGCACCAATGACGGGGTGGCCATCCTGCTCACCTACGGCCCGGACCGTGACTGGCTGAAGAACATCACGGCCGCCGGTGGTGGCACCATGCGCCGGCACGGCAAGACCTTCGGCGTTAGCGAGCCGCGGGTGGTCAGCAAGGCAGAGGCGGCCGAGCACGTCAGCCCGCGGGCGCGGAGGGTCTTTGCCCGGCTGCCGTTCGAGCAGGCGGTGCTGCTCACCCGGCAGGCCTGAGCGGTGCAATTCTCCGAGCGGCGCGCCCGGTTCAACCGGGTCGTGACGAATCCGTTGTTCCGCCCGATCTGCGGCTGGGTGCCGATGTGGTCGATCGTCGAGCACACCGGCCGGCGCTCCGGCACCACCTACCGCACCCCGGTCTCGATGTTCCACACCGACGACGGCGTCGCGGTGCTGCTTCCGTACGGCACCGGCCGCGACTGGGTCAAGAACCTGCAGGCCGCCGACGGCGGGCGGGTCAAAGTCGGCGGGAAGACGTTCGCCGTCACGAACCCGCAGGTGGTGCCGACCGATGAGGCGGTGGGGCTGCTGAAGCCGCCGTGGCGTCAGCTGCTTGGACGGGCCGGGGTGCCGCACACCCTGTTGCTTACCCGCGCTTGAGGCCGGTGCCGGAGATCGAGAGCCTGGAATCCCCGCTGGGCTGGCTGCTGGCGCCGGTGACGGTGCAGTCCTTCCTCGACGAGTTGTGGGGCGCCGCCCCGCACCACATCGAACGTGGGCGCACCGACTACTTCGAGCGCCTGCTGGCCGGGCCGTCGGCGGCCGAGGATCTGCTGGCGGCGTTAGGCACCGAGCCGTCCGCGGTACGCCTGGTGCGTGGCGCCGATCACCTGAAGCCCGAGCAGTACACGCTGCCCGACGGCACCCTGGACGCGGCGCGCGTTCGCGCCGCGGCCGACGCCGGCTACACGATCATCTGCAACAACATCGAGAAGTACCTGCGCACCATGTCGACGCTGACCCACGGTGTCGAGGTCGAGCTGAACTTCCCCACCCACGTCAACGCCTACATCACGCCGCCGGCCGCCACGGGCTTCCTGCCGCACTACGACCACCACGACGTGCTGGTGCTGCAGATCCAGGGCAGCAAGACCTGGTATTTCTACGGTGACGACCCGGTGCCACCACACCTGATGCAACAGCTGCACGAAGTCGACCCGGCTGACCTGCCGGAGCCGACCCGTTTGCACCTGGCGGCCGGGGACACCCTGTACCTACCGCGGGGCCGCGTGCACTCCGCCGAGACCGCAGCGGGACCGTCGGTGCACCTGACCGTCGGGATCCATGTGCCGACCGTGCTCACGCTGCTGACCCACGCCCTGCACATGCTGAGTCTGCGCGACGACGTGGTGCACACCCGGTTGCCCGCAAGACACCTGGACGACCCGCGGGTGCGGGCGAGCCTGGCCACCCTGATCCATGCCGGGCTGACTGCCGTCGAGTCCCCCGACACCGTCGCGGAAGGCCTTGGCGCCATGCAGGATCTGCTGGTGCGGCGAGCCCGCTGCCCGGTGGTCGGCCAGGTCGCCGACACCGTCGGGCTCGACGCCGACACGGTGGTGCGCAAGCAACAGCCGCTGTACTCCCGAGTGACCACGACGCCCGACGGTGTCGGCCTGCAGTTCGCCCAGCTGATCGTCACGGCACGCCCGGATCACGAAGCCGCGATGCGGTTTTTGTCGGAGCGCACCGAGCCGTTCCGGGTCGGCGAACTTCCGGGACTGGCGACCGCGCAACAGGTAGAGCTGGCCCGCAGTCTGATCATGAGCGGTTTTCTGGTGCGCCCGCCCGCCCGATAAACCGCTTGAGGTACATGGACCTCCATGAATGCGGACGAAATCGCCAATCGCCCCCGCATTCGGAGGAAACTTCCAGGAAATGACCAAGATTTGAGGTTTAGGCTTCGGCTATTCACCGCGCGAAAGGCGGCTATGACGGAGCCGATCTGGATGGCCTCACCACCGGAGGTGCACTCAGCCTTGCTGAGCAGCGGTCCGGGCGCCGGGCCATTACTGGCTGCCGCCGCGATGTGGGATGCGTTGAGTACGGAATACACCGAAGTGGCACAGGAACTTTCCGCGATGCTCTCGGCGGTGCAAGCGGGATCGTGGCAGGGGCCGAGCGCGGAATCCTATGTGGCGGCCAATGTTCCGTATCTGGCCTGGCTGGCGAAGGCCGGCGCGGACAGTCTGGCGCTGGCCGCCCAGCACCAGACCGCCGCCACCGCCTACACCTCCGCGTTGGCCGCCATGCCCACCCTGGCCGAGCTGGCGGCCAACCACGCCATTCACGCGGTACTGGTGGCGACGAATTTCTTTGGGGTCAACGCGATTCCGATCGCCCTGAACGAGGCCGACTACACCCGGATGTGGGTCCAGGCGGCCGCCACCATGTCGACGTATCAGGCGGTGGCCGGCGCCGCGGTGGCGTCGTCGCCGGCGGCGTCGACCGCGCCGACGGTGCTCAACCCCGATACCCCCCAGCACCGCGACCACCAGCACCGGACCGATCAGGCACCCACCCAGGACTTCGGCAACATCTACCAGGAGAGCTGGTGGACCACCCGGATCGCCGAGATCAACGAGGCCATCCAAGCCGACCTGTCCAGCAACAACCCGCTGACCAGTCTGATCAGCGATCCGGTGCTGATGACGATCGCTCCGCACTACGCGGGTGAGATCGTCCTCGGGATAGCGCCGGCCGTCACGTCGCTGACCGAGACGATGCTCGGCTTGGTGGCTCCGGTCTCACCGGTGGGCGGATTCGCCGGTCTCGCCGGGCTGGCCGGCCTGGCGGGTATCACCGCTCCCGCCGCGCCGGCGCTGCCGGCCCCGAGCACGCCGATGCCCGTTCCGGCCGCCGCTGCACCACCGGCTCTGTCGGCCCCGCCGGCCCCCGCCCCGGCGGCTCCCCCGGCCATGGCTCCGCCGACGCTGGCCCCGGCCGCCACTGTCGCCGGAGGCGCCCCGGCGGTTCCGCCTCCGTTCACCGGCGCCGAGGCAGGGTTCGTCCCCTACCTGGTGGGCGGCGGCCCGGCCAGCGGGGCGCGCATGAAAGTGCGCGTGGGCACTCCTGCGCAGGACCAGCGCCGCGATGCGGCCGAGGCGGTGGCCGCCAGTGCCGCTCTCGCGGGCCAGCAGCGCCGCCGACGGCAGCGCAAGGCCCTGACCGATCCCGGAAACCGCTACGAATACCTCGACCCGAACGACGTCGCGGCCGCCGAACACGGCGCGGGCCCGATCGGGTTCTCCGGCACCGTTCGTCACGAGACCGGTTCTGCGGTAACCGGATTGACCACCGTGACCGAGAGCGCCGCGGGCCCGACCATCCCGATGTTGCCGCACACCTGGGAAACTCCCGAAGACCCGGACCAGCTCAGCTGAGTCGGCCTGCGCGCCAGTCAGCTAACCGGCTAGCCGGCTAACCGTAGGACTCACCGGGACTGCCCGGTTGGCCGGCAGCACCGTTCGGATCACCGGCGCCACCGCTGCCAGGCTTGCCGGCCGCTCCACCCGGGACCCCCTGCCCGCCGTCACCGCCGTTGCCTCCCGCGCCGCCCGGCCCGACCGATCCGCTCCCAGCCGCCGTCCCACCGGCGCCTCCGGTGCCCCCGTCCCCACCGGCTGCCGCGGCGTTGCCGTCCCCGGCATTGCCCCCGTTTCCGCCCTTCCCGCCGGCTCCGCCATCGGGATGAGCGGCCGTCCCGGCACCACCGGCACCACCGGTGCCACCCTTGCCGCCTCCGCCGGCTTCACCTCCGTTGGGATGGCCGAGCATGCCGTCACCGCCATTGCCGCCGTCACCGCCATTGCCGGCGGTGGCCGTGGGCGATCCCGCAGCCCCGCCGTTGCCGCCGGCACCGCCGGCACGAGCGTGGCTCGGGTTGCCGCCGTAGCCGCCGGAGCCACTGTCGCCGCCGCGGCCGCCGTTGCCGCCGTCGCCCTGGGCTGAGCCGGCCAGGCCGTCGCCGCCGTTACCACCGGGAGCGCTGAAGCCGCCGGGTCCGGCGTTGCCCATGAACACCAGGTTGCCGGCGTTCCCAGAGGCGCCGCCGTCCCCGCCGTTACCACCGCTCGGGTGCTCGGCGGTGCCCGCGCCGCCGTTACCGCCGTAGCCTCCGGAGCCACCGGGGCCGCCGAAGCCGGCCACCGCGTTGCCACCGTCACCGGCGGCGCCGCCGTTGCCGCCGTCACCGCCGTCGTTGCCCCAGCCGCCGTCACCGCCGTCACCACCGCGTCCGCCCGCACCGAACAGCGAGATGGCGTTGCCGCCGAGTCCGCCGTCACCACCGTTGCCGGCGGTGCCCGACACGCTGTCCAGTCCGTCACCACCCCAACCGCCGTCGCCGCCGTTGCCCATCAGCCAGCCGCCGACACCGCCGACACCGCCGTCGGCACTGGCCCCGCCGTCGCCGCCCCAGCCGCCGTTGCCGATCATCTTGGCGTCGCCGCCGTCCCCGCCGTTGACGCCGAGTTCGGTGTCTTCGGAGGCGCCCGGGTTGTAGCCGTTGCCACCGTCGCCGAACAGCCATCCGCCGTCGCCGCCGTCGGGGTGATCCACCGTGCCGTCGACGCCGTTACAGATCAGGCCGCAGGCACCGTCGACGGCGAACAGCGGGTTGATGATCGGGTCGAGCAGCACCCCCGGACCTTGGATCCACAGCTCACCGAGGTCGTGAACGGTCGCGTAGAGCTGGTTCTGGAACAGCCCGGCGAAGACGACCTCGACCACCGATGCCCAGGTGTAGATGTCGTTGCCCACCACCTGCGAAAGATCCAGCGCATCGGTGGCATCTGCCGGTTCGGGCAGCGCCAACGCCCCCATACCCGCGGCGTCGAGGAGTTGGTCGAACAGGTCGTCGAAGTCGGCGTATGCCGGTGCCGCAGGCGCCAACCCCAGCGCTAAGCAGACCCCCACCGAACTCGCCGAGGCGAAGGTATGGCGGTTCCTGCTGAGACGCCCCTTGCTGCCGCGATCGACCATTTCCCGCCCCTCCGACTGACTCACCCCTGAGCAACTACTGAGTGGGCGGAGCTTAGCCACCGAGACTTGGAGCCACAAGGGCGGTATTTGAACGGAAAAACTGCCGTAAGTGCGGAATTCGTTTAACGGCCTAACAGGCGCATCTTCTGTTCGTTGTACTCGTCGTTAGTGATCAGCCCGCGGTCGC
Source organism: Mycolicibacter heraklionensis (assembly GCF_019645815.1). Classification (NCBI taxonomy): domain Bacteria; kingdom Bacillati; phylum Actinomycetota; class Actinomycetes; order Mycobacteriales; family Mycobacteriaceae; genus Mycobacterium; species Mycobacterium heraklionense. The sequence goes on along the minus strand of NZ_CP080997.1, from coordinate 646,241 downwards.
GTAGCTCGGCGAATTCGCGGATCTCCGCGGCGATGCCCATCATCGAGGGGCCGGGGGTGCCCTCGGTGTCACCGGGCTGCGAGTCAGCCGTGGAGTCGCCCGCCGCGCGCTGCGGCGTCTGAACCCGCGCCGGCGATTCCGCGTCGGCGCCGCCACGGCCGCGGCTGACCGACCCGGCCAGGGCGCTGCCCCCCATGCCCGCCAGCGCCATCTGGCTGAACGCGGTGCCGGCACCGCTGAGCGATGCCGCCGGGGCACCGCCGAGGCTTGGGCCGGCCAACGGCTTGGTGTAGGACAGGCTCCGGATCTCCGGGGCGTTGGCCGCCCAGTTGATCGGCACCGACAGGTTCCCGGAGGTGATCGCCTCGCCCATCGCCGCCGACATCGATGAGACACCGGGCACCATCGGCCGCGACGGGGTCAACGGGGAGAACAGATCGATGTTGCGCAGGATCTCGTACTCCACCATCCGCAGCTGGTCCTGCTCGTAGAGGATCTCTCGGGTACTGGCGTCTCCGGCCGCCCAGGCGCCGGCAGACATGATCAGCCCCACCGCCGACACCGCGCTCACGCCCAACAGGTCCGAAAGACTCGGCCAGGTGAGCAGGTCCTCGGGTCCCTGCGCTATCCCGGGCAGCGTTGCGGCCGCGGTCTGCAGCAGCGAGTTGTTCGGCGACCCGGAGATCCCCGACGCCAGCTGGCCGAGCAGGGACTGGACGTCCGACGACGACGAGGTGGCCTCGGCGGTCCCGACCGAGGCGGCCTGGCTGGCCGGCCCGGCGGGATTGCTGGTCTGCGGCGGATTCTGGAACGGTGTGAGCCCGGTGGCGGCCGCCGACGCCGCGGCGTAGGCGTACATGGCGGCGGCATCCTGAGCCCACATCTCGCTGTATTCGGCCTCGTTGGCGGCGATCGCGGCGGTGTTGGTGCCCAAGACATTGGTGGCGATCAGCAGCAGCAACTGAGCTCGGTTGGCCGCCACCACCGACGGCGGCACGGTCGCGCTGTGCGCCGCCTCGTAGGCCGCCGCCGCCGCGTTCGCCTGGGCGGTCGTCTGGTCGATCTGCGCCGCCGTGGCGGTCATCCAGGCCACGTAGAGCGCGGCGGCCCGGGTCAGCGATTCCGACGCCGGCCCCAGCCAGGCCTGGGCGGTCAGCTCAGCGATCACCGATTCGTACGACGCGACCGCCGAGTGCAGTTCGGCGGAGAGTCCGCCCCAGGCGGCGGCAGCGGCGCGCATTGGCGCGGAGCCCGGCCCGGTGTAGATCCGCAGCGAGTTGATCTCCGGTGGCAGGGCAGCGTAATTCATCACTGACCCCCTCCCCGGGCTCATGAAAGCGGCGTGTGTGTATTTGTAACCCAAAAGCTAGCGGTTGACCGGGCATTCCGGATTTGCGGAGGCCGTTCCGGCCGCGCACCGAGACGGCGATCACAGCCGCACGCTGCGATAACATGCGCGCGTGCGGATGTTAATCACCGCGTTTCGTGATCTGCAGTGGCGACTGCGCCGGTTCATTGTCGCCGCGGTGGGCACCGCGATGGTGTTCGCCCTGACTCTGGTGCTGGCCGGGTTGACCCACGGGTTCCGGGTCGAGGCGGAGAATGTGGTCGATTCACTGGGCATCGACGGCTATCTGATCCAGACGGCTGCGGTGGGCCCGTTCATGGGCTCGTCGCGGTTCCCGCAGGCCGAAGCCGGCGACGTCGCCCGAGTTTCCGGCGTGCAGGCGGCGTTGCCGGTGGTCTACGGCAACACGATCCTGCAGGACGGCCGCTCGCCGCTGAACGTGAATATCTACGGTGTGCCCAAGGCCGCGATGCCGCCGCTCACTGCCGGCCGAGCTCCGACCGAACCCAATGAGATCGCGATGTCGACGACGCTCAAGCGCTCCGTCGGCGACGAGATCGAACTGGGCGCGGACAAGCTGCGGATCGTCGGCCTGGTGGAGAAGTCCACCACGCTGGCCGGCCAGCCCAATGGTTTCCTGACCGTGGCGGGCGCGCAACGACTGATGTATTCCGGCCAGCCGGTGGCCTCCGCGATCGGCATTCGGGGCACGCCCGCGCACGTCCCGGAGGGCTACCGGGTGGTGGACCGGGCCGCCGCCGTCGACGACATGGTTCGCCCGCTGGCGGGTGCACAGATGGCCCTGTCGTACATGTCGGTGCTGCTGTGGGGCGTCGCCGCACTGATCGTGGGCTCCCTGATCTACCTGTCGGCGCTGGAACGCACCCGCGACTTCGCGGTGTTCAAGGCGCTGGGCGTCACCACGTGGATGGTGCTGGCCGGGTTGGCGCTGCAGGCGGTGGTCGTCGCGGTGGCCGCGGCAGTGCTCGGCGGCGTCCTGGCGGTGTCGATCGGGCCGCTGTTTCCGATGCTGGTGGCGGTGACCGGGTCGTCGTTCGCCCTGCTGGTCCTGACCGCGGTGGGAATCGGTCTGCTGGCCAGCCTGGCGGGACTGCGGCACGCGGTGGCCGTAGACCCGGTGCTGGCGTTCGGGGGTCCGTAACTCATGGGGGACCTGCGGATCCGTGATCTGGTCATCGAATACGCCACCGGCGGCGGGGAACCGATCCGTCCCATCCACGGCCTGAGCCTGGACGTTCCGGCCGGCTCACTGGTGGTGGTGCTCGGTCCCAGCGGCTGCGGCAAGACCACGCTGCTGTCGTGCCTGGGCGGCATCTTGAGTCCCACGAGCGGTCAGATCCAGTTCGGCGCCACCGACGTGACCGCACTGAGCCGGCGCGACATCACGTCCTACCGGCGGCGCACCGTCGGCATCGTCTTCCAGGCGTTCAATCTGGTGCCGAGCCTGACCGCGCTGGAGAACGTGATGGTGCCGATGTGGGCGGCCGGGTGGACCCAGTGGTCCGCCCAAGAACGTGCCCGGGATCTGCTGTCGCGGGTCGGTCTGGCCGACCGGACTCACCACCGGCCCGGGCAGCTCAGCGGCGGCCAGCAGCAGCGGGTGGCGGTGGCGCGCGCCCTGTCCCTAGATCCGCCGCTGATCCTGGCCGACGAACCCACCGCGCAACTGGACTACGTGCGGGCCGGCGAAGTGGTGCAGCTGCTGCGGGTGCTGGCGGCGGGCGATCGCGTCGTGGTGGTGGCGACCCACGACACCCGGATCGTCCCGCTGGCCGACATCGTCATCCAGCTGTCGCCGACCGCCGCCCCGGCGCGCCCGCAGCAGGCGCCGGTCCTGTTGGGTCCCGGCTCGGTGCTGCTGGAGCAGGGCACCGTCGAGGACCTGATCTACGTCGTCACCGAAGGCGAGGTGGAGATCGCTCCCGACTCGGCCGGCGCCGGCGACGGGCTGCTCAAGATCGGCAAACCGGACCACTACGCCGGCCAGCTCGGACCCATGGTGCGGATCCCCCGCTCGGCGACGGTGCGTGCCCCACGCGAGGCAACCGTCGTGAGTTATACCGTGGACGCGTTTCGCCGGCAGTTCGGCCGCCCACCGCTTCCCGACGTTCCTAACGAACCGGCATCAACCTGATCAATACCGCGTCGCGGCGGGCCGAACCGAGCATGCGCCACGCGATGATGCTGTACATGGCAGATTTGACCCGCCGGGCTGCTTTGCGCCTCGGGGTCGGTGCCGCGGGGGCTGTAGGCCTATTCGGCGTGGGTGTGGGGCGGTACCCGGCCGAGTCGCGGGCGACCGGCAGTACCTATCCGACCCGGGAATCCGGCTCGTTCGTGTCGGCGGCCCGCGGCGGGGTGGAGACCAACTGGATCATCGCGCGGCCGCCCGGGCAGACCGCTCCGCTGCGGCCGGTGATCGCGTTGCACTGCAAGGACGGCGACGCGGCCTGGGTGATGGATCTGGGCGTGGAAGAAGAGCTGGCGAAGCTGACCGCTTCGGGCCGGCCGCCGTTCGCGGTGGTGGCCGTCGACGGCGGCAACACCTACTGGCGCCGGCACAGCTCCGGTGAGGACTCCGGTGCGATGGTGCTGGGGGAGCTGATCCCGATGCTGGCGGAGAAGGGCCTCGACACCACCCGAGTCGGGTTCATGGGCTGGTCGATGGGCGCCTACGGCGCGCTGCTGCTGGGCAGCCAGCTGGGTCCGGCGCGCACCGCGGGGATCTGTGCCATCAGCCCGGCGATCTACATGACCTATTTCGGCGCGCCCGCCGGGGCATTCGACAGCGTCGACGACTGGCGGACGAACTCGGTTTTCAACCTGGTGCCGCGGCTGGCCCGGATCCCGTTGCGGGTCGACTGCGGGACCGGAGACAGCTTCGCCTACGCGACCAAGAGTTTCATCGGCCAACTGAATCCGCCGCCGGCAGGCGGGTTCTCCCCGGGCGGTCACGACGTGTCCTATTGGCAGGAGCAGCTTCCGGCGGAGTTGGCTTGGCTGGATTCGTGATCTAAGAAGACGCCCGCCACCGCCGAGTGTGCGTTTTGGGTGGCATCACGCGAAAAGCCCCGCGCAGAACGCACATTCGGCACCGGTGTCCGACTTCTCCGGACGCTACCGCGCGAATCGCCGAAGCCGGAGGCTATTCGTCACCACCAAAACCGACGAGGCCGCCATCGCCGCGCCCGCGATCATCGGGTTGAGCAATCCGGCCGCCGCGAGCGGGATCGCCGCGATGTTGTAGCCGAACGCCCAGACGAGGTTCTGCCGGATGATTCGCAGGGTGCGTGCGGACAGCCGCAGCGCAGTCGGAACCGTGCCGAGGTCACCTCGCACCAGCGTCACGTCACCGGCCTCGATGGCGGCGTCGGTGCCGGTGCCCATCGCCATCCCGATATCGGCGGTGGCCAGCGCCACCGAGTCGTTGACGCCGTCGCCGACCATGGCCACCCGTCGGCCCTGCGCCTGCAACCGCTTGACCGCCTCGGCCTTGTCCGCGGGCAACACGTCGGCGATGACGTTGACCGGATCGATCCCGACCTCGCGGGCCACCATCCGCGCCACCGCTGCGCCGTCACCGGTGAGCAGCATCGGGGTGATGCCCATGGCCTTGAGCTCGGCCACCGCGGCCGCGCTGGTGGGCCGCACGGTGTCGGTCAGGGTGATCGTCCCGCGCGCCCGACCGTCCCAGGAGACCTCGACGGCGGTGCCGGTTTCGTGCGCGGCAGCTGACCGAGCGACCTCGACTCGCACACCGTCGACCACCCCGGTCACACCCTGGCCGGGACGGCTGGCGAACTCGGTCACCCGGCCGATCTCAAGGCCGGCGGCGGTGGCCCCGGCGACGATGGCCGCGGCGATCGGGTGCTCGGACGCCGATTCGACGGCGGCGGCTCGGCCCAGCACGGTGTTGGGGTCCTCGCCGCGGGCGACCGCGAGACCGCCGACCGCCATGACGCCGGTGGTGATGGTGCCGGTCTTGTCCAGCACGACGGTGTCGATGTCCTTGACGGCCTCTAGGACCTGCGGGTTCTTGATCAGAATGCCGAGCTGCGCGCCGCGGCCGGTGCCGACCAGGATTGCGGTCGGCGTGGCCAGCCCAAGCGCACACGGGCAGGCGATGATCAGCACGGCGACGGCCGCGGTGAACGCCGCCGCGACGGATGCACCGGTCAGCAGCCAGCCGGCCAGGGTGAGCGCGGCGATCCCCAGCACCGCGGGCACGAACACCGCCGACACCCGGTCGGCGAGCCGCTGGACCGACGCCTTGCCGGCCTGGGCGTCGGCGACCATCGTGGCCATCCGGGCCAGCTGGGTGTCCGCGCCGACCTTGGTGGCGCGGACCAGCACCAGCCCGGTGGTGTTGAGCGAGCCGCCCAGTACGTCGGCGCCGACGCCCACGTCGAGGGGCAGTGATTCGCCGGTCATCGCCGAGGTGTCCAGCGCGGTGGCGCCGTCGATGACCACGCCGTCGGCGGCGACCCGCTCCCCCGGCCGGACCACGATGACGTCACCCACCCGCAGGTCGGCGATCGGCACCCGGACCTCGGTCAGCACACCGTCCTCGCGCCGCATGACCGCGGCGTCTTTGGCCCCGAGTTCCAGCAGTTCCCGCAGCGCCGCGCCCGCCGACCGTTTTGCATACGATTCGGCGTAGCGGCCGGCCAGCAGGAAGACCGTGACGACGGCCGCCACCTCGAAATACAGGTGGCCCGCCCCGGTGAAGACCGCAACCGCCGACCACAGGTAGGCGGCAAGGGTGCCCAGCGAAACCAGGGTGTCCATGGTGGCGGCGCGGTGGACGGCGGTGCGCAGTGCGGCGAGGTGGAACGGGTAGCCGCCCCACGCCACGATCGGGGTGGTCAGCGCGAATGCCACCCACTGCCAGCCGGTGAACTGCCAGGCCATCACCATCGACAGCGCCACCACGGGCACGGCCATTAGTGCCGAGCCGATCAGCCGGGAGCGCAGTTGTCCGACAGGCACGTCGGTGTGCTCGCCGGAGTGCTCGTGCGCGGCACCGATCACCGCGGCCTGGTAGCCGCATGCCTGAACGGCGCGCACCAGGTCGGCTGGCGTGACGTGCGAGTCGTGTTCGACGTGGGCCCGTTCGACCGCGAAGTTCACTGTGGCGTGCACCCCGTCGAGCGCGTTCAAGCCGCGCTCCACCCGCGCCGCGCACGACGCACAGGTCATTCCCCGCAGTTCGAGGTCGGTGGTGATCACCCCGTCGATGATACCCCCGTGGGGTATCCCACCGCTGGGGCGCGGCGGGCCCGACGCAGACGCGCGGTGCCCACCACCGCCAGCACCCCTGCGGCCGTGGCCAACGCCCATGCCAGCAGCAGCATCCGTGGCTGGTAGGTCACCGAGGTGGTGGCCGGTTCGCTGTCGATGACCGGCGCGACCAATACCAAATAACGCACCTGCAACCAGCTCATCGCGCAGCCCGCCGCCGCGGCGGCAGCTAAGGCCAGCTCGACAAGAGCACGGAGAACCGGGGCGGTCCTCACCAGGACGATCCGTCCTCGACGTCGGTTTCGGCTGGACCGCCGGGTGCGACCGTCTCTGGAATCAGCTCGCTGAGCGCGGCACGAAGCCTGCGATGGTCACGCGCCCAGGCCTGCACCGTGCGCCGCCCGGACAGCCTGAGACCGATGCCCACCCGGCGTCGGGGCACCCCGCTCAGCTCGCCCAGCGCCCGGGATTCCTGCCACTTCTGCGGTTGCTGCTTGCCCCAGCCGGTGGGACGCTCAGCCTCGGGATAGATCGCCTGAATGTCGGCGACCCGGATGGTTTCGGTGCCCTGCCGCAGAGTGACTGGCGTGAGCTCGACGGAGGTGTGGATACGCGCCGCCTTCACCTGGATGGCGAGCATCGCCGAGACCAGCACCAACAACACGCCGGGAACCAGGGGTTGAAAGCCGTAGCCACCGGAGTTCTGAATCAGCACCAGCAGTCCCGCCGAGATCGGGCCGAACAGCACCCAATACCAGCTGGCACCGTGCTCGAAGAACAGCGGTGCGGGTTGCGGCTGGGGTTCAGACATGTCGGGTCAGCCTAACGCGGCCTCGAGGTTCACAGCACCTGGCCGCAACGTCCGGCCGGTTTTATTGATTCTTATGTTACGCGCAAGTAGGCGGGGTTAGATTTCTGCTTGCGTACATGTTTTACACAGGTTTGCCGCGACTTGGAGATGAAACAGCAGGATGATGCGCCGCAACAACTCCGCCACAAAGCGCCACATCAGCAGCCAGATCGTCGGGTTTACCGCGACCGCGGGCGCGTTTCTGGCGTTCGGGGTGGCGCCGCTGGCTGCCGCTCCGGGGGCCCAGGCCGATTTCGATGACGCGCTCGACGCAGCCTTCGCACCCTTCCTCGACACCACCACCAACACCCTCGACTGGGACGCGGTGCTCTCACCCTCGGCGTGGGACACCTTCCTGGCCCCGGCGCACTGGGACACCGTCCTGACCGAACTGGGCGGTTTGACCGCCCCCGGCCCCGCCGCCGCCGACCCCAACACCTGGCTGCTGCAGTACGTCTACACCCCCCTCCACACCGGCATCGAAGCCTGGATCCACAGCGACCTCGGCCAACAAATCAACTCCCTCATCAACCAACCCTTCCAGGACCTGACCGGTAGGCCCCTGATCGGCGACGGCATCGACGGCACCGCCGAACACCACGACGGCACCGACGGCGGCTGGCTGTTCGGCGACGGCGGAAACGGCTGGAATAGCACCGAATCCGGCGGCATAGGCGGAGCCGGCGGCAACGCCGGCATGTTCGGCAACGGCGGCACCGGTGGCAACGGAGCAGACGGCGGCCTCGGCGGCAACGGCGGAGACGGCGGCAACGGCGGCTGGCTGATGGGCAACGGCGGCACCGGCGGCGACGCCGGTGCCGGCACCTACACCGGCCCCGGCGACCTCCCCGCCCTCGGCGGCGCCGGCGGCAACGCCAGCACGCTGCTCGGCGCCCACGGCGACCACGGCCACTACGGCACCCTCGACGGTGCCCCGGCAGCCGTCGCCGGGATCACCACCGCCGGCACCTGGATCACCGACGCCGACGGTCGGGTTCTCGTGCTGCACGGGTTCAACGAGGTCTACAAGATCCCGCCCTATGAGCCGTCCGCTGGCGGGTTCAGCGACGACGACGCGGCGTTCCTGGCCGCCAACGGCTTCAACTCGGTACGGCTGGGCGTCATCTGGGCGGGCGTGGAACCACAGCCCGGCGTCATCGACTACAACTACCTCGCCTCGATCAACCAGACCGTGCAGATCTTGGCCAACCACGGCATCGTCAGCATCATCGACTTCCACCAGGACGACTTCAGCCCCGTCTTCGGCGGCGAAGGCGCACCGGAGTGGGCCACCCAAACCGGTGGGCTGCCCAACCCCGACATCGGCTTCGGACTCAACTACGCACTCAACCCCGCACAGAACCACGCCTGGGACATGTTGTGGTCCAACGCCAAAGGGCCCGACGGCGTGGGCCTTTTGAATCACTACGCGCGGATGACCCAAGCCGTTGCGGACTACTTCAAAGACGACCCCAACATCGCCGGCTACGAGATCATCAACGAGCCCTGGGCCGGCTCGACTTGGCTGTCAACGATATTCGGCAATTCCTTCTACGAAGCTCAGCAGCTGACCCCGTTCTACAACCAGGTGAGCGCGGCGATCCGGTCCGTCGACCCCACCACACCGATGATCTACGAGCCGAACACCCTGTTCAACGAGGCAGTGCCGACCCAGCTGGGTGCGGTGGACGACCCGCACGGCGTCTTCGCATTCCACGACTACTGCATGTTGACCAGCATCAGCGCGGCCTTCTCACCACTGTGCCCGGGGTACATCGAGCTACTGGCCGCGAACGGCGAGGCATACACGAGCAGGTACGACGTGCCGGGGCTCATCTCGGAGTTCGGATCCGGAAACGGCGCCGCGGAAGCCGTCATGGTGATGAACGCTGCGGACCAGCGCATGTGGGGCTGGTCGCAATGGGCCTACAACGGGGTTCCCGCCATCACCGGCACCGCCCCGGGCAATGCGCTGGTCTTCGACCCCAGCAAGCCGCCCGTCGGCGACAATGTCGATTGGTCCAGGCTGGAAGCGACGTCGGCGCCGTACGCGCAGGCCGTTGCCGGCACCCCGACCTCCTGGTCGTTCGACTCCGGCACTTTCCAGCTGAGCTACTCCACCGAGATGGCCGGCGGCACAGGCCACTTCGCCGCCGGCTCCCAGACCGAGATCTCGGTGCCGCCCATCCAGTACCCGGACGGCTATCAAGTCACGGTCACCGGCGGGCATGTGGTCTCGGCCCCTGGCGCGCCGGTGCTGGTCATCGCATCAGACAGCGGCGCGAGCACCGTCAGCGTCGTGGTGACTCCGGCAAGCTAGGAGGTACGCCTCAGCATGAAAGCCCAAATCAGCAGTCGAGTTGTCGGGTTTACCGCGACCGCGGGCGCGTTTCTGGCGTTCGGGGTGGCGCCGCTGGCTGCCGCTCCGGGGGCCCAGGCCGATTTCGATGACGCGCTCGACGCCGCCTTCGCACCCTTCCTCGACACCACCACCAACACCCTCGACTGGGACGCGGTGCTCTCACCCTCGGCGTGGGACACCTTCCTGGCCCCGGCGCACTGGGACACCGTCCTGACCGAACTGGGCGGTTTGACCGCCCCCGGCCCCGCCGCCGCCGACCCCAACACCTGGCTGCTGCAGTACGTCTACACCCCCCTCCACACCGGCATCGAAGCCTGGATCCACAGCGACCTCGGCCAACAAATCAACTCCCTCATCAACCAACCCTTCCAGGACCTGACCGGTAGGCCCCTGATCGGCGACGGCATCGACGGCACCGCCGAACACCACGACGGCACCGACGGCGGCTGGCTGTTCGGCGACGGCGGAAACGGCTGGAATAGCACCGAATCCGGCGGCATAGGCGGAGCCGGCGGCAACGCCGGCATGTTCGGCAACGGCGGCACCGGTGGCAACGGAGCAGACGGCGGCCTCGGCGGCAACGGCGGAGACGGCGGCAACGGCGGCTGGCTGATGGGCAACGGCGGCACCGGCGGCGACGCCGGTGACGGCACCTACACCGGCCCCGGCGACCTCCCCGCCCTCGGCGGCGCCGGCGGCAACGCCAGCACGCTGCTCGGCGCCCACGGCGACCACGGCCACTACGGCACCCTCGACGGCGCCCCACCCGGTGGCGTCTCCGACCTCGGCACCACCGGCACCTGGATCACCGACAACGACGGACGAGTGGTCCTCCTGCATGGAGTAAACGAGGTGAACAAAGAGGCGCCGTTCACGTTGTCTGCGGCGGGTTTCAGCGACGACGACGCAGCGTTCCTGGCCGCCAACGGCTTCAACTCGGTGCGGGTCGGAGTCATCTGGGCCGGGGTGGAGCCCCAGCCCGGCGTCATCGACTACGACTATCTCGCCTCGATCCGAGAGACGGTGCAGATCCTGGCCAACCACGGCATCTACGCCATCCTCGACATGCACCAAGACCTCTACAGCGCCTCACTCGGTGCCGACGGCGCACCGGAATGGGCAGTGCTGACCGGCGGACTGCCCAATGAAAACTACGGCTTCCCGTGGACCTACGCGCTCAATGCGGCAGAGAACCACGCTTGGGATGCGTTCTGGTCCAACGCCAAAGCACCCGACGGCATTGGTCTCCAGAACCACTACGCGCAGATGTGGGAACACGTCGCGAACTACTTCAAAGACGACCCCTCCGTGGTCGGCTACGAACTCATGAACGAGCCGTGGGCCGGATCATCATGGCTGTCAACGATATTCGGCAACTCCTATTTTGAGGCGCAACAGCTGACCCCGTTCTACAACCAGGTGGACGCCGCGATCAGGGCGGTCGACCCGGCCACGCCGGTGTACTTCGAACCGAACACCCTGTCCGGCAACCTTCCGATCCCAACCCACCTGGGCACGGTGGACGACCCGAACCGAGTGTTCGCGTTCCACGACTACTGCCTCACGACGACGTTCATCGCCGGCAGCGACTTCGGCTGCTCGCTGTGGGAATCGATCGTCCAGGGCTACGCCGAGGACTATGCGGCAGCGCAGCACATACCCGCAACGATCACCGAGTTCGGTGCCACCAACGACACCGCCGTGCTGACCGACACCCTGAACCAGGCCAGCCAGCAGGAGTACAGCTGGCTGTATTGGCACTACGGCAGCCGATTGGTCCACGACCTCAGCGAAGCGCCGTCGGGTGCCAACGTCGACACCTCGGTCTTGGCAACGCTCGCTGAACCGTACGCGCAGGCCGTTGCCGGCACCCCGACCTCCTGGTCGTTCGACTCCGGCACTTTCCAGCTGAGCTACTCCACCGAGATGGCCGGCGGCGCCGGCCACTTCGCCGCCGGCTCCCAGACCGAGATCTCGGTGCCGCCCATCCAGTACCCGGACGGCTATCAAGTCACGGTCACCGGCGGGCATGTGGTCTCGGCCCCTGGCGCGCCGGTGCTGATCATCGCCTCGGACAGCGGCGCCACCACCGTCACCGTCACCGTCACGGCCGCAGTCGGTCCGGCCTGAGCGGCGTGACCTCAGGCACCATCAGATGTTCGCTGAACCGCTGAACACGGACAGCTTGAGCGACCGGGCTATGCTTAATCCCATCGAGATCAACACCCGCAAATTGGGTTACTTCGTGGCCGTTGCCGAAGAGTTGCACTTCAGCAAGGCCGCGGAACGTGTTCACCTGGCCCAGCAGGCCCTCAGTCGCCAGATCAAGGAACTCGAGAACCTGGTTGGCGCCAAGCTGCTGGAGCGCACCACCCGCAAGGTGACGTTGACGCCCGCTGGTGAGGCCTTCCTGGCGGGAGCTCGCACCGCGCTCGCCGCTCTTGACGAAGCTGCATCCGCCGCCCGGCGAGCCGCGCGCGGGCTGGCCGGCACGCTGCGGCTGGGCTACGTCCCCGGTGCCGCCCTCGAACTGACACCGTTGATCCTGGCCGAGTTCGCCGAACGCCACCCCGCCGTCGTCGTTGAGATGCAAGAGTTTCCGGTCCACGACTCATCGGCGGGCCTGGCATCTGGGGCCGCCGACGTGGCGTTCGTGCGGCTGCCGAAGGGCATACCCAACATCGAGACGGAGGTCCTGTTCGTCGACCCGGTGGTGGCGATGGTGCCGAACTCGCACCACCTCGTCGGACGGGGTTCGGTGTCTGCGAAGGATCTCGTCAGTGACCCGATCACCAACGGGGACACCGTTGACGAGGCCTATCGCGCATTCTGGTGTCTGGAGGCGGCACGCGACGAGTCAACCAAGGCCCGCCTCGTTCCCATCACCTCGATCACCGAGGAAGCACAAGTGGTCGCGGCCGGAGCGGCTATCGCCGTCACCAGCGCAGTGGTCATGAACTTCATGCCGTTGCCGGGCGTGCGATTCCTGGCGATCAACGACTGGCCCGGCTCGGCGATCGCCCTCGGCTGGCACCGCGGCGAACGCTCCCCTTTGGTTGCCCAGTTTCTCGAGGTCGCGCTGTCAGTGCGGGACCGCGAGTCCGAGCTCGTCCACACCATGGAGAACAGGCCGACCACCGCCTGAATTCAGCACACTGCCGTTGTCAATGAGCCGGCGGTTTGGTGTTTCCGTTCGCGGCTGCCGATTGTCAGGATTGACGCAGGAATTATTAGAATTCCTGCTCAGAGCCATGACTATCTGAGAAATTACGTCGCCAGGGGTTTCGGTTATGACTCATCAGCGTTCTGCCATGCGTCCCCACCGGTTGTGCACGGCACGACGTCGCCTGATCGGTCTCAGTGTCAGTGCCGGCGCGTTCGTGACCCTCGGGTTGGGGCCATTGGCCGTTGCGCCGGTGGCCCAGGCCGACTTCGACGACGCGATCGACGCCGCCATCGCACCTTTCGTCAACGCCACCACCAACACCCTCGACTGGGACGCGGTGCTCTCCCCCACCGCCTGGGACACCTTCCTGGCACCCACTCACTGGGACGGCGTGCTGGCCGAACTGGGCGCCCTCGCGGTGCCCGGAACGGCCGGCTTCGACCAGACAGACCTCGCTGAATGGGTGCAGCAGTACCTCTACACCCCGATCCACGCCGGTATGCAAGCCTGGATCACCAGCGACTTCGGCAAATCGGTCAACGACGTGATCAACACGGTGTTCGGCTCGCTGGTGATCGGCAACGGCGTCGACGGAACGGAAGCGATCCCCAACGGCACCGCGGGTGGATGGCTGTTCGGCGACGGCGGCGCAGGTTGGGACAGCACCGAGCCCGGCGTCGCCGGCGGTGACGGCGGCACGGCCGGGCTCTTCGGCACCGGAGGGGCCGGCGGTGACGGCGGCACGGGAGCCATCGGTGGGCACGGCGGCAATGGCGGATGGTTGATCGGCATCGGCGGTGACGGTGGCGACGGCGGCAGCAGCGACGGCGGTGTCGGTGGCTATGGCGGTGACGGCGGTAGCGCAACGGGATGGTTCGGCAGCGGTGGCGACGGTGGCGACGCCGGCGCTGGTGTGTACACCGGTGGCCGCGAGCTGCCCGCCCTCGGCGGAGCCGGCGGCAACGGCAGCTCGCTACTCGGCACCCACGGTGTCCACGGGCAATTCGGCACCCTCGACGGCGCCCCGCCCGGAGGTGTCTCGGATCTCGGCACCAGCGGCGCCTGGATCACCGACAACGACGGACGGGTCGTCGTCCTGCACGGATTCGGCGAGGTGAACAAACGAGCACCGTTCTATCCCGCCGCTGAGAACGAAGGGTTCAGCGACGCCGACGCGGCACTACTGGCCGCCAACGGCTTCAACGTGGTGCGGGTGGGAATCCTGTGGGAAGGCGTGGAGCCCAGACCTGGCGTCATCGACTACGACTACCTCGCCGCGATCAACCAGACCATTCAGACACTGTCCAACCACGGCATCTACACCGTTCTCGACATGCATCAGGACCTCTACGCCGCCGGGCTGGGCGGCCCGATGGGCTACGGCGACGGCGCACCGGACTGGGCCGTACAGACCGGTGGGCTTCCCGACCCCGACACCGGCTGGCCGTGGACCTACGCGCTCAATCCGGCCGAGAACCACGCCTGGGACAAGTTCTGGACGAACGCCGACGCACCCGACGGCATCGGGCTGCAGAACCACTACGCGCAGATGTGGCAAGCCGTTGCGCATTACTTCAAAGACGACCCCCACGTTGTCGGCTATGAGCTGATGAATGAACCGTGGCCGGGCTCGACGTGGTTGTCGACCATCTTCGGCAACTCGTTCTTCGAAGGCCAGCAGCTCACCTCGTTCTACGACCAGGTGGCCTCGGCAATCCGGTCCGTCGACTCGACCACCACGTTGTACTTCGAACCGAGCACGCTGTCCGGCAATCTCCCGATCCCGACCTACCTGGGCGAGGTGGACGACCCGAACACCGTCTTCGCGTTCCACGACTACTGCACCATGACCGCCCTGTTCGGCACCGACTTCGGCTGCTCACTGTGGGAGACGATCGTTCACGGCAACGCCGACGCCTACGCGTCGAAATACGATCTCCCGGTGGCGATCACCGAGTTCGGCGCCTCCACCAACACCGGCTCGATCACCGACACCATGACCGAGGCCAACCGCTATGGCTACAGCTGGATGTTCTGGGACTACACCCTGATCCGCAACCACGACCTGCACACGCCCATAACCGACGAGACCGTCGACTATGCGACCTTGACCACGCTGGCCCAGCCCTACCCACTGGCGGTGGGCGGCACCCCTGGCGCCTGGTCGTTCGCGGACGGCACCTTCAACTTCAGCTACTCGACCGAGATGGCCAGCGGCTCAGGACACTTCGACGCCGGCACCCAAACCGAGATCTCGGTACCGACCCTGCAATACCCCGACGGCTACCAGGTCAGCGTCACCGGAGGACACGTTGTCTCCGCGCCGAACGCCCCTGTGCTGGTGATCGCCTCAGACGGCGGCGCGAACACCATCACCGTCACCGTTACCCCGGCAATCTAGGAGATTCGCGTGACCATGACGGACCGCATCCGCATCCGAAAGACCGTCGGATTTGCCACTGCCACAGGCGCATTCCTGACCTTCGGACTGGCGCCACTGGCTGTCGCGCCGGCAGCCCAGGCAGACTTAGACGACGCGATCGAAGCAGCCATAGCACCCTTCGTGGACGCCACCACCAACGATCTCGACTGGGATGCGGTGTTCTCCCCCACCGCCTGGGATACCTTCTTCGCCCCCGCGCACTGGAACACCATCTTCGGTGAACTCAGTATCCCGGGTGAAGCTGCCGGACCGGCCGCATACGATCCGGCGGACCTGACCGGTTGGCTGGAGCAGTACTTCTACATGCCGATCCACGACGGCATCGAAGCCTGGATCAACAGCGACCTTGGCCAACTGATCAACAACTTCATCAACCAGCCGTTCATCGACCTGACCGGACGCGCGCTGATCGGCGACGGCGTCGATGGGGACTACTTGCATGTCAACGGCACCGACGGTGGTTGGCTGTTCGGCGACGGCGGCAAGGGCTGGGACAGCACCGTAGACCACACGCCCGGTGGCAACGGCGGACACGGCGGACTGTTCGGCATCGGCGGGGACGGCGGCCATGGCGGCCTCGGTGCTTCCGGTGGTGCCGGAGGCGCGGGTGGGGTGCTGATGGGCATCGGCGGAAACGGCGGCGACGGCGGCGACGGCGACCTCGGCTTCAACGGCGGTGCCGGCGGGGCCGGCGGCGCAGGTGGTGACGCGACCGGCTGGTTCTTCGGCCTCGGCGGAAACGGCGGAAACGGCGGCGACGGCGCCGCCGGCGGCACCGGCGTCGCAGGAGGTCACGGGGGCGACGGTGGTAGCGCCACCGGACCGTTCAGCAGCGGCGGCCACGGCGGCGATGCCGGCGACGGCGTCTACAGCGGCCCACGCGATCTGCCCGCCCTCGGCGGGGCCGGCGGCAACGGCGGCCTGCTCGGCAGCCACGGCGACCACGGCCACTTCGGCACCCTCGACGGCGCCCCGCCGGGTGGCGTCTCCGACATCAGTACCGCCGGCAGCTGGCTGGTCGACGGTGACGGACGAGTCGTCGTCCTGCACGGATTCGGCGAGGTGGTCAAAGACCCGCCGTTCTACCCAGCCTCCGAGGGGTTCGGCGACGCCGACGCGGCGCTGCTGGCCGCCAACGGTTTCAATGTGGTGCGGCTCGGCATCATCTGGGCCGGAGTCGAGCCCGAACCCGGCGTCTACGACTACGAGTACCTGGACTTGATCAACCAGACCGCACAGACACTGTCCAACCACGGCATCCGCGTCGTCCTCGACATGCACCAGGACAACTACGGCACCACCTTCTGGGGCGATGGCGCACCGGCGTGGGCGGCGCAGACCGGCGGCCTGGCCAATCCCCACACGCCTTTCCCGTTCCGCTACGTCATGAGCCCGGCGGAGAACTACGCCTGGGATTCGTTCTGGACGAACGCCGACGCGCCCGACGGGATCGGACTGCAGAACCACTACGCGCTGATGTGGCAAGTGGTTGCGAACTACTTCAAAGACGACCCCAACGTGATCGGCTACGAGCTGATGAACGAGCCGTGGCCGGGCTCAACGTGGCTGTCGACCATCTTCGGCGGCTCGTTCTTCGAAGGACAGCAGCTGACCCCGTTCTACAACCAGCTGGCTTCGGCGGTCCGCTCGGTTGATCCGGCCACGCCGCTGTACATCGAACCAAGCGTGCTGTCCGGAAACCTCCCCATCCCGACCTATCTGGGCGAGGTGGACGATCCACGCGTCGTCTTCGCGTTCCATGACTACTGCACCACAACGGCTTTCATGGACAGCAACTTTGGCTGCTCATTGTGGGAGACGATCGTCCACGGCAACGCCGATGCGTACGCATCGCAGTACGACATCCCGTCAGCGATCACCGAGTTCGGCGGAACCACCAACGCCGGCTCGATAGCCGACACCCTCAACGCGGCCAATAGCTATGGCTACAACTGGATGTTCTGGGACTACACCATGCTCCGGTACTGGGACCTGAACCAGCCCATGACCGAAGACAACATCAACATGGACCTGCTGACGCAACTGTCGGAGCCGTATCCGCTCGCCGTGGCCGGCACCCCGGACGCCTGGTCGTTCGACTCCGGCACCTTCGAGCTCAGCTACTCCACCGAGATGGCCAGCGGCACCGGCCACTTCGCTGCCGGCGCACACACCGAGATCTCGGTGCCGAACATCGTCTATCCGGACGGCTACCAGGTCACCGTCACCGGCGGACACGTCGTCTCAGCCCCCAACGCTCCGGTGCTGATCATCGCCTCCGACAGCGGTGCGGGCACCGTCAACGTCGTGGTGAGCCCGGCAGCCGGCTAACGCGTGAAGTACCGCTGGGCGTCGGATCGGTGCAACAGAAAAGTCCCCGCGGCGATCAGTACCGATCCGACAATGCCGGTGGCCGCAACCACCAGCGCGACCGCCGGCCGCGCATCGGCGTGCGACAGCGTGCTGACCGCGTTGACTATCGCCGCGATTCCCCCGCCGGTCAACACCGTGCGCGCCCAGCGGTACCCGGAACGCATCAGCATCAAAAACGTCGTCACCACCACGACCACCACGAGCGCCATCAGTGCGGTGATCGGATAGGTGACCGCGGTCGCGCGGACGTCCGGGGCGGTCAGCAGGCTCACCACGTAGCCGCACGTCATCAACGGCAGGGCGGTCAGCCACAGCCAGAACCCGGTGTCGACGTCCGCCGGGCGGGCCAGCTGGGCGTCCACCGTTGGCTCCGGCCCGTCCGGTAGGCCCGTCACGCCAGCCAACCGGCCGCTTCGGCCGCCCAGTAGCTCAGCACGATGTCGGCGCCGGCCCGCCGGATACCGATGAGGGACTCCAGCGCCGCGGACCGTCCGTCGATCCAGCCGTTGGCGGCGGCCGCGGCGATCATCGCGTACTCACCGGAGACCTGGTATGCGGCGACGGGGACCGAGGACACCGCGGCGGTCGCCGCGATGACGTCCAGGTAGCCCATCGCCGGTTTGACCATGACGATGTCGGCGCCTTCGGCGAGGTCGAGGGTGACCTCTCGCAGCGCCTCGCGGGCGTTGCCGGGTTCCTGCTGGTAGGTGCGACGGTCCCCGGCCAGGGTCGAGGCGACCGCATCCCGGAACGGGCCGTAGAACGCCGAGGCGAACTTCGCCGCGTAGGCCAGGATCACCGTGTCGTGATGCCCGGCAGCGTCCAGCCCGTCGCGGATGGCGGCCACCTGGCCGTCCATCATGCCGCTCGGACTCACCACGTGGGCGCCCGAATCCGCTTGGGCGACAGCCAGTTCCACGTAACATTTCAGGGTGGCGTCGTTGTCGACCCGACCCCGTTCGTCGAGCACCCCGCAGTGGCCGTGATCGGTGAACTCGTCCAGGCAGGTGTCGGCCATCAGCACGGTGGAATCACCGAGGTCGGCGGCCAGATCACGCAGCGCGGTGTTGAGCACCCCGTCGGGAGCCGCGCCGGCCGATCCGGTGCTGTCTTTGTCCGCCGCTGCCGGAACCCCGAACAGCATCAGCCCGCCCACGCCGGCCGCCACCGCCTCGGCGGCCGCGGCGCGCAGCGAGTCACGCGTGTGCTGATACACCCCGGGCATAGAAGGGATCGGCCTCGGCTCGTCGATGCCGTCGGCGACGAACATCGGCAACACCAGATGCCTGGGCTCCAGCGACGTTTGAGCCACCAGCCGGCGCAGCGCCGGAGTGGAACGCAGCCGACGGGGACGCTCTCTCACGCGTTGACTCTGCGATGAGGGCGAAGGCTACTCGCACTTCTTCGCCGTAGGCGCAGAGTCAACGCGGGATGAATCATCGCCTGCGGCTCTTCTTACGCGGCGGCGGCAACGCACCCTCGGCCCGCAGTCGCGCGGCGTGCTCGGCCAGCGCGTCGACCAGCGGACCCACCGCCGCGGTCTCCGGCTGCACGTCCACCCGCAGCCCGAATTCGGCTGCCGTCTCGGCGGTCTTGGGGCCGATGCAGGCCACCAGGGTCCGGGCGTGCGGCTTGCCGGCGATGCCGACCAGGTTGCGCACCGTCGAGCTCGAGGTGAAGCACACCGCGTCGAACCCGCCGGTCTTGATCATCTCGCGGATGGTCGCCGGCGGCGGAGCGGCCCGCACAGTGCGGTAGGCGGTGACGTCCTCGATCTCCCAGCCCCGCTCGCGCAGCCCTTCGGCCAGCGTCTCGGTGGCGATGTCCGCCCGCGGCAACAGCACTCGGTTCACCGGGTCGAAAATATCGTCGTAGGGCGGGAATTCGTCCAGCAGGCCGAGCGAGGACTGCTCACCCGAGGGCACCAGCTCGGGGCTGATCCCGAACGCCCGGACCCGCTCTGCGGTGGCCTCGCCGACGCAGGCGATCTTCACCCCGGAGAACGCCCGAGCGTCCAGACCGAACTCGGCGAACTTCTCCCACACGGCGCGCACCGCGTTGGTCGAGGTGAACACCACCCACTGGTAGCGGCCGTCCACCAAACCCTTGACGGCCCTTTCCATCTGAGCGGGGCTGCGGGGCGGCTCCACGGCGATGGTCGGAACCTCGATCGGCGAGGCGCCGTGCCCGATCAGCCGGTCGCTCATCTCGCCGGCCTGGTCCTTGGTGCGCGGCACCAGAACCGTCCAGCCGTACAGCGCGCGGCTCTCCCACCAGTTCAGCTTGGCCCGGTTGCTGACCGTCTTGCCGATGGTCACCACCAGCGGCCCGGCCGAGGTCTCCTGACCGTTGGGCAGGATGACCGGGTCGATGCTCGCCAGCGCCGACGCCTCCGTCAGACCGCCGAGGCTGGACTCGATCGAGCGCTGCGCGCAGGTGGTACCCGAGGTGGTGACCACGCACGGCGTGTTGTCGGACAGGCCGTACTCGATCAGGGTGCGGGCCGCCTCCGGCAGGTGCGAGGTGGTGGCCTGCAAGATCAGCGGCCCCGGAGCGGCGGCCAGCGCGCCCCAGTCCACGTTCGGGTCGCGGACATCGGCCACCGTGTGCGACGAGCCGAGCGGCAGACCGGCGTAGGTGGGCACCGCGCTCGTGGCGGGCAGTCCCGGCACGATCTCGAACGCAACGTTGGTGCGAGCCACCGCGTTCACCTCGGTGATGACCGCGTCGATCGAGAGCGGATCACCGGCGACCAGCCGCACCACGTCGGCGCCTGCGCGAGCCTCGGCCGCCAGGATCTTCGCCACCTCGGCCGGCTCGCCCAGCGCCGGGCGGATGTCGGGCCCGCCCGGAACGGTCGCGGCCTCGCCGGCAGCGTCAGCGTCGGTGCCGTCGGCGTCGTGGGCCGCGTCGTCGTCGGCCTTGTCCGCCTTGGGCGCCGGGGGCACGGGACCGGCGATCGGAGGCAGGTCCGTGCCGACCAGCGCCAGCACCGCCTCGGGCACGTCGGGGTCGATGAACACCAGCGCGGCGTTCGTCAGCGCCGTCCGTGCCCGCGTCGTCAGCAGGCCCGGGTCGCCAGGACCCGAGCCGACGAAAACAATGCGGCCCGGCTTGGGCTTCTGCCCTCGCACGCTCACTTGGCGAGCCATTCCGTACTCCCCGTCACTTCTCACTCACTTCCGACGCACGTCTTCACCGTGCGTCCGCCATCAGCTCGCGCGCACCCAACTCGAACAGTTCCGCCGCGACCGACACGCCCAGTTCCCGGGCTCGGTCCGGACTGCCGATGCCGGACGCGCGGATCACGTCGGATCCGTCCAGCGCCGCTACGCAACCGCGCAGCGACAGCTCCTCGAAGACCCGGCCGTCCTCATCGATGGACTCGACCACCTCAGCGATCGCGCCCACCGGTGCGGAACAACCCGCCTCCAGTTCGGCGAGCAGGGTCCGCTCGGCGGTAACCGCCAGGCGGGTGTCGGCGTCGTCCAACTCCGCCAGCAGCGCCGCCAGTGCCGTATCACCGGCGCGGCACTCCACCGCCAGTGCCCCTTGGGCCGGAGCCGGCAACATCTGTACCGGTTCCAACGTCTCGGTGACCGCGTCGAGGCGTCCCAGCCGGGCCAGACCCGCCCGGGCTACCACGATGGCGTCGAGTTCGCCGCTGCTTACCCTGTTCAACCTGCTATCTAGGTTGCCTCGTAGGGGGCGAATTTCCAAACCGAGACCCAGTGCTCTAAGCTGTGCCGCCCGCCGCGGCGACGAAGTGCCCACCACGGCACCCGCCGGCAACTCTCCCAGCACCAATCCGTCCCGCGCCACCAGCGCGTCCCGGGCGTCCTCACGAGGCGGATTCGCGGCGAGCAGGAACCGGGAGTCGGCAGCGGTCGGCAGGTCCTTGTGCGAGTGCACGGCGGCATCGACCCGGCCGTCGAGAATGGCCTCGCGCAACGCGGCGGTGAACACTCCCACCCCGATGTCGGCGATCGGCCCGGACGTGACATCCCCTGCCGTGCTGATCACGACCAGTTCAGCGGGGTGTCCGGCGGCCACCAAGGCATCGCGAATGGTCCCGGCCTGGGTGGTGGCCAACAAGCTGCCCCGGGTACCGATGCGGATTACTTCACCCAAAACGTCTACCCGGCCGACCCGGTTTCGGCGCCGACATCCAGTCCGCCCGGCACTACCGGCAGCTCACCGGCGGTCGCGACCGCGTCCACGGCGGTCGGGTCGAGCTCGAACAGTTCGCGCAGCGCCTCGGCGTAGCTGTCACCGCCGGGCGAGCTGGCCAGCTGTTTGACCCGAACGGTGGGGGCGTGCAGCAGCTTGTCGACGACGCGACGCACGGTGCGCGCCACCTCCTCGCGCTGGGCGGCCTCCAGGTCCGGCAGCCGGTGATCCAGCCGCATCAACTCGGCAGTGACCACGTCGGCGGCACGCTGGCGCAGCGCGGTCACGGTCGGGGTGACCTCGGCCATCCGTTGCCCGGCCAGATAGGTGGCAACCTCGCGGGCCACGATGTTGCGCGCGGCCTCGGTGTCGGAAGTGGCGACCTGCGCCGACGGCTCGCGCTGGATCCGGTCCATGTCGATGACCCGCACGCCGGGCAACCCGGCGACCGCGGCGTCCACGTCACGCGGCATGCCCAGGTCGCAGATCACCAGCGGCTGGGTCGCCTCGTCACGGTCACCCCCGGCCAGCGCGTGGTGCACGTCGGCCAGCGACACGACTGGGCTCACCGCGCCGGTGGAGGACACCACGATGTCGGCGCTGATCAGGGTTGCGGCCATCCGGTCCAGCGCGACGGCGTCGGCCGTGACACCGCTCTCGCGGACCTTGCGGGCCAACCGCTGAGCGCGCGGCAGCGAGCGGTTGACGACGTGGATGTGTTCGACCCCGGCGCGCACCAGGTGGGCCGCGGACAGCGCGCCCATCGACCCGGCGCCGATCACCACCGCGGTCCGTCCCCGCAACGCGTCTTCGCCAGACTTCGAGCCCAACTGCTTGGCCGCGATGCCCAGGGCGACCGAGACCACCGACGCGCCGGCGGCGTCGATCCCGGTTTCGGAGTGCACCCGCTTGCCCACCGACAGTGCGCGCTGGGCCAGCTCGTGCAGCACCCGGCCGACGCTGCTGTTGGACTCGGCGGAGGCGTAGGCGCGACGCACCTGGCCCAGCACCTGCTGCTCGCCCACGACCGCGGAGTCCAGGCCGCTGGCCACCGAGAACAGGTGCTCGACGGCGGCCTCGCTGTAGCGGACGTAGGCGTATTTGGTCAGGTCGGCCATCGACATGCCGGAGTGTTCGGAGAGCACCTGCCCGATCGCCGACAACCCGGCGTGGAAGGCGTCGACGACGGCGTAGATCTCCACCCGGTTGCAGGTCGACAGGATCATCGCCTCGGTGACGAGCGGCGATTGCAGCACCTGCTCGACGATCTTGACCTGATCGGATTCAGCGGTGCTGAGCTGCTCGAGTACGGAGACGGGGGCGCTGCGGTGCGAGACCCCGAAGAGCAGGACGCTCACGGCAATATCACCTGGTCCGCTCCTTGCTGTCACCCGTGAACAAACTTCACTCCACGGTAGAGGCTAAAGCGCTGGCCCACCAAATTCGGCGGTTTAGCGAGGCTCGACGGAGGAGAGGCGAAGCTGGAACCGCGACTTGAGCGCCGCGGTTTAGCGAGGCTCGACGGAGGAGAGGCGAAGCTGGAACCGCCTCATGAACCCGCCAAATCGGCACGTAGCCGGGGCTCGTCGACTTCCCAGTAACTGTGCTCTCGTCCGTCGAGCAGCACCACCGGCAGCCGGTCGCCGAATTCCGCTCGCGGGCCGGTGTCACCGGCCCCCGCGGCGGCGTCGACGTCGACGACGTGCAGGTCGAACCCGAGTTCGACCGCCAGCTCGGCCAGCTGGGCCTGCACCTGCACGCAGACCGGGCAACCGTCGCGGGTGAGCAGCTGTACCTGGTGGCGGGTCATGGCTTCAGTGTGGCGCAGGGTGGCTATGTTTTCGCTATGACCAGCGGAAGTGCGGTATCGATCACGAATCTGCTGTATCGCTATGCGGAGTTGATGGACTCCGGTGACCTGGACGGCGCTGCGGCGCTGTTCACCCATGCCCGGATCAAAGCCGACCCCGACGGCACGGTCATCCTCGACAGTGCCGGGATCCTGCAGCTGTGGCGCGGGCTCGTCACCATCCACGCGGACGGCACGCCGCGCACCAAGCACGTGATCACCAACCCGATCCTCGACATCGACGAGGCCGCCGGCACGGCATCCTGCCGGTCCTACTACACGGTGCTGCAGCAGACCGACGCCGTGGCGCTCCAGGTGATCGCCGCCGGCCGCTACCACGACACGTTTGAGCGGGTCGACGACGTTTGGCGGTTCAGTTTCCGCGATTACTCGATGTTCGACCTCAAAGGTGATCTACGCGATCACCTGGGGGTCATCGGCCCTACCGCCGGATAGGGTTGATGACGGCCGGAGCACCGGCCCTACAGCCCAGACGCGGAAGGAGTCGGGTGATGGCATCACCGGGCCCGGCCGAACGGGCATCCGCAGCCGATGTGACATCGCTGATCAACGACGCCAGCGCAGAGCGGGCGCTCGCCGATGTGGCCGACACCGACACGCCCGCACCGGTTGACCTGACCGCCGCGGCGTTCTTCGACGTCGACAACACCCTGGTCCAGGGCTCCTCGATGGTGCACTTCGGTCGTGGACTGGCCGCCCGCAACTACTTCACGTATCGCGATGTCATCGGGTTCGTCTACGCCCAGGCCAAATTTCAGCTCACCGGCAAGGAGAACAGCGACGACGTCGCGGCCGGCCGGCGCAAAGCGCTGGCGTTCATCGAGGGACGGCCGGTGTCGGAGCTGGTCGATCTGGGCGAGGAGATCTACGACGAGATCATCGCCGACAAGATCTGGCCCGGCACCCGTGAGTTGGCCCAGATGCACCTCGACGCCGGCCAGCAGGTGTGGCTGGTCACCGCGACCCCTTATGAGCTGGCCGAGACCATCGCCCGTCGGCTCGGATTGACCGGCGCGCTGGGCACCGTCGCGGAGTCGGTCGACGGGGTGTTCACCGGCCGGCTGGTCGGCGAGATCCTGCACGGGCCGGGCAAAGCGCACGCGGTGCGGTCACTGGCGATCCGGGAGGGGCTGAACCTGCGGCGTTGCACGGCCTACTCCGACAGCTTCAACGACGTGCCGATGCTCTCGCTGGTCGGCACGGCGGTGGCGATCAACCCCGACGCCGCGTTGCGGGAGATGGCACGCAAGCGGGGATGGGAGATCCGCGACTTCCGTACCGCACGGCGGGCGGCGCGGATCGGTGTGCCCTCGGCGCTGGCGCTGGGGGCGGTCGGCGGGGCCCTGGCTGCGGCCGTGGCGCACCGGAACGAGCGCGGCTGAGCTTGCGAAGCGCGCGAGGACCGGTCGACCGCATCAAGCACCGTGGCGCACCGGAACGAGCGCGGCTGAGCTGCTCGCTGATAGGCTTCCGCCGCCGAGCACCACGGCGAGCGGAGGGGTAAACCGGCATGTCAGTACACACCGAATCGCAGGGAGTCATCGGTACCCACTACCGGTTCCCGGACTACTTCGAGGTAGGCCGGGAGAAAATTCGGGAGTTCGCCCGCTCGGTCAAAGACGACCACCCGGCCCATTTCGACGAGGCCGCGGCCACCGAAGCCGGGCATCCGGGGCTGGTGGCATCGCTGACGTTTCTGGCGGTCGCCGGGCGTCAGGTGCAGCTGGAAATCTTCGAAAAATTCGACATACCGATCAACATCTCTCGGGTGCTGCACCGCGACCAGAAGTTCACCTTCCACCGGCCGATCGTGGCCGGTGACAAGTTGTTCTTCGACACCTACCTGGACTCGGTGATCGAGTCGCACGGCACGGTCGTCAGTGAGGTCCGCAGCGAGGTCACCGACGCCAACGGCGAGCCGGTGGTGACCAGTGTGGTCACCATGCTCGGCGAGTCGGTCAACCAGGACGCCGAGACCGAAGCGGCGACGATCGCCGCCCTGGAGGCGATGCGCGATCGGGCGCTGGGCAAGAAGTAGCCCCGCCACCCCGCCGAGGGTGCGTAGTTGTACGCATGCACGCGGCGTGTTGCGCACAAACACGCGCGCTCGCGCAAGAAGCGCAAGAAGCGCAAGAAGCGCAAGAAGTCAGCCGAAGAACATGTTGCGGCGGCCGGCCAGCAGCCGGTACAGCGTCTGCTGAATGGTCTCGCGCACCTGGTCGGTCAGCTCGAAGGTGACCATCGGGTCGTCGGCGGCACCGGCCTCGTAGTCGGTGGTCGCAATCGGCTCGCCGAAGGCGATGTGCCACTTCGACGGCATCGGCACCAGGCCGGCGGGACCGGCCAACGGAAACAGCGGCGTGATCGGGAAATAGGGCACGCCGAGCAACCGGGCCAACAGCTTGACGTCGGCGATCATCGGGTAGATCTCCTCGGAGCCGACGATCGAGCACGGCACGATCGGCGCCTTGGTGCGCAGCGCCGCTGAGACGAAGCCGCCGCGGCCGAACCGCTGCAGCTTGTAGCGGTCCTTGAACCGCTTACCCAGGCCCTTGTAGCCCTCCGGGAACACCGCGGTCAGCTCGCCGGCCTCCAGCAACCGGTTGGCGTCGGCGGTGCAGGCCATGGTGTGGCCCGCCTTGCGGGCGGTCGGGCCGATCATCGGCAGGTCGAATACCAGGTCGGCGGCGAGCATCCGCAGGTTCCGATGGTCGGGGTGGTGGTCGTGCACCGCCACCGAGAGCATCAGCGCATCCATCGGCAACACCCCGGCGTGGTTGGCCACCAGCAGCGCGGGCCCATCGACCGGCAGGTTCTCGATGCCGCTGACCTCGACCCGGAACCAGTCGTTGAAGAACACCCGCAGCAACGGCAGCACAACCGCCTCGTTGAAGTGCGGGTCGAAGCCGAATTCGTCGACCTGATAGTCCCCGGTGATCCGCTCCCGCAGGAACGCGGCGACCGCGGCCACCCGGCGAGTGAGTTCACTCGGGGTGGGCGTTGAGGCGCCGGTGGTTCCCGCGGCGCCGCGGCGCTCGCCGAGCTCGCGGACGACGGCAGCGACCTGATTGGCCGAGGCCTGTTCGGCCGGGCCGGCCAGCGTCGACGGGTGTCGGCGCACAGAACTTGAATGTTTGTGCAGCGGAATGACTTTTGCCTTCGAATCATCAGCCATGGTGTTAACCTCCCCGCACCCTGTTGAAGCTGATATCCCCCAGGCGCTGCGCTGCGCTCACTGTTCGCCGTTCCACCGAACGGACCCACTTGGGATCGACGATCGGGTTCAGTCCCCGACCCCGCACGTAGTCATCGAAAGCTTCGGCGGTGGTCCACTTGGTGCTGTACCCGAGTTCGGTTCGCATTCTAGTCGTGTCCATGACCCGGCCAAAGCTCAGATAGTCCAGCTGTTCCCGGTTGATCTCGGTGTAATTGTTGGCCCGCCGCAGCGAATCCATGACCCACAGCCCGACACCGGGCAGCGGAACCGGAACGCGGCCCGACCGGCGGATGGCCTGCGACATCATGATGATCCCGTCGGCGCCGATGTTGAAGGTGCCGGCCTTGCCGGCCGTGGTGGCTCGCTCCAAGGCGCCCAGCGCGTCTTGCTCGTGTAGCAGCTGCAGCCGCGCATCTCGGCCCACCACCATCGGAACCAGCGGGCCGGCCAGGTAGCGCGACAGCGCGGTGTCCATGGCCGGGCCGATCATGTTGGCCATCCGCAGGATCGTGACCGCGATGTCGGGCCGGCGCCGGCCCAGTCCGCGCGCATAGCCCTCGATGTCGATGCTGTCGCGGGGGAACCCCTGAGTCGGAGGCCGGCGACTGGTGCTGTCCTCGGAGAACAACACCGGGTCACGCGAGCACGACCCGTAGACCTCCGAGGTCGACTTGAGCACCACCCGGCGCACCGAAGGCGCCTTCTGGCAGGCCGCGAACAGCTGCATCGCGCCCATCACGTTGAACTCTTTGAGCGCCGCCCCACCGCCGGACCGCGGCACGTACGACGCCGCTGCCGCGTGCACCACGGTGTCGACGTCGCTGTTTCGAATCACCTTGGCGATAAAGGGGTTACGGATGTCGGCGCGGACAAACTCAGCGCGCCCCATCCGGCGCAGCATGTCCTTGCTCGGCATGACCGCATCCACGGCGATCACCCGGTTGATCAACGGGTTCTGCGTGAGCCTTGCGGTGAGAAACCCACCCAGGAACCGGCACGCACCGGTGACCAACACAACCTTGGGGTAATGCCGGGAGTCACTTCGCGTGCCGTCGCTCGGGGGTCCGGCGTCGTCCACCCCGTCAGCCTAACGGCCACGCCGGAAAAGCAATACCGGCGAGCGGCTCGTTGTCGAGCGTGAAGCCAACGTCACACCCGGCACGGCTCGGGGGCCTGGACGGACCTGGGCGGAGTTACTTACCGAGTTTTCTGCGCTGCACGCGGGTACGGCGAAGCAGCTTGCGGTGCTTCTTCTTCGACATGCGCTTGCGCCGCTTCTTGATGACTGAACCCATGAACTCCGCTATCTGCTTCTGCCCGCGCCGACGAATGGGCGCTGCTGAACTTGATCGACCCGGTTACTTTACCCGTAGGCAGGCACGGACCGGAAAACCGCACCTGGCCGCGGCCACCCAGACAGCCGACCCCGGGCGTCGCCGTGCGGCGACGCCCGGGGGGCGCTTACCTGTCGACCGGCTCTTTAGCCCGCGTCGAAGAAGGACGTCTCCAGCAGATCGTGCACCGCCTTGGCGTGCACTCGGAAAGACCGTCCCACCCGTACCGCGGGCAGCTCGCCGTTGTGCACCAGGCGGTACACCGTCATCTTGCTGACCCGCATCAACGCGGCCACCTCGGCCACGGTGAGAAATTGTGTCGTGTCACGTGCCGAAGGCCCGTTCGCAGACGTCATCGTTACCCATTTCAATCAGGCACGTGCAGTCTCAGCGGCTTCCCCTCCGCTGCGCCCACACGCACAGACATAGAGGAGAATAGCGGGACGGATGGGGTTCCTGCGACTAGTGAGAGCCAATATGTGAAAAATAAGTGAATTACTCTGATGTGATTCTTAGCTGCTCAGAGCGGGTTTTTGCGGCCTGCACCGCCCGATCGATCGAGGTCCGCAGGCCACCGGCCTCCAATTCACGCAGTGCGGCCGCGGTAGTCCCCCCGGGCGAAGTCACCATCGCTCTCAGGTGGGCCGGGGCGGTGTCGATGCCCGCATTCGGCGCCCCGTCGCCCTCGCCGCGCCCCTCCAGCAGCATCTGCGCCGAACCGGCCATCGTCTGCACCGCCAAGTCGGTGGCCGCCTGCCGGCTCAACCCCGCCGCAACCCCGGCATCCACCAGCGCCTCGACCACCAAGAAGAAGTAGGCCGGCCCCGAGCCCGATACCGCGGTGACGGCGTCCATTTGCTCCTCCGGAACGATCGCCACCGTCCCGACGCACTCGAACAGCGCAGCGACCTCACTGACCTGTTCGTTGGTGGCGAACCGGCCCTTTGCCAGCGCGCTGGCACCGGCGCCGACCTTGACCGGGGTATTGGGCATCACCCGCACCACCGCGGCGCCGGCCGGGAGCTTGGACTCCACGTACCCGGTGGTGAGACCGGCCACGATCGTGACCAGCACCTGCTCGGCGCTGTCCCCGGCGGCGGCGGTGACGCTCTTGGCGAACTCGTCGACCACGGCGTCCACATCCTGCGGCTTCACCGCGACGATCACGATGGAAGCGTTCTCGACCGCGTCGGCGACCGAAGTCACCAGTACGGAGTACTTCTCCGACAGCTGCCGAGCCCGGTCGCCGTACCGCTCGGCGACCACCAGGTCCTTGACCGGGCGGCCGGCAGCCAGCAGCCCCGCCAGCAACGCTTCGCCCATGTTGCCGCCACCGATGATCGCGATTCTGGTCATGGCGACAGCATTTCAGACCCGGCCCGCCAGCGCGGTGAAGCCGGGCGCAGCGGGTCGCCCGCTACCGGGCCGCTACCGGGCCGGAACCATCGCCAGTTGGCGGGTCTGCACCACGATTCGGCCCTGGCAGTCGACGACGGTGTGGTCCTCGTCGAACCAGTCCTGACCGATCTGTACGCAGCTGCAGATCACCCGCAGCCAGCCGTTCGCCGGGATGGCCCGCAGATAGGCGGTGAGCTGCACGGTGGGCGCCCAGCCGTTGCGATCGACGGCGTAGGTCACCGGCGCCGACACATCGCCGCACAGCAGCGCGAACAGCACGTCGGGTTCGGCGTCTTTGGGCCGCACCCACATCTCGATCACCGGCGGGCCGCCGTCCGAGCGTGGCCCGAGCGTGGTCAGCGCCGGCCGGATATCGCAGCCGTGTGCCAAGTGCACGATGTGTTCCATCGGATGGCCCGGGCCGATCGGCTCCAAGCCGGGTGGCGGCTCCGGCGTCATCAACGGCACCACCGGGTTGAACGACAGCAGTGGCGGCGCCTGATGCTCGGGCTCGCTGAGGGTGATGACGGCGCGCACCGCGGTGCGCTCGCCCTGGTTGAGTTCGACGTCGACGAGGCTGACCCGGCGGCCGCGCTTGCGGATCGTGGTCACCAGTTGCATGGGGCCGGGGTCGGGTGCCCACAGATAGCTGGCCGACACCGCGACCGGCTGCAATCCCCCACCGTGGGCGGTGCGTGCGGCGTTGGCGCACAACGCCAGCATCGCGCCGCCGTGCACCTTCGGACCGATGGTCCAGTGCTCGTTTAGCTCACCGGCGAAGGACGCGACATCGTCGTCACCATCGATCCGCACCAACGTCATGGCATCGGTGAACAGCGTGGATGAAGTCACGCACGGGCTCCTTACGAGTCAGCGATCAGCGCAGCAGATGCGTCCGGGCGAAATGCAGCGATTCGGTCAGCAGAGCCTCGCGCTCGTGTGGCGAGCGCGCTTGCGAGGTGGTCACTTCCAGCACCACGTGGCCGGTGAAGTCACTGGCGGCCAGCAGCTGACACACTTCGGCGGTGGGCTGGTCGCCACGGCCGGGCACCAGATGCTCATCGGCCGGCAGCCCGGTGCCGTCACACAGGTGCAGGTGCGTCAGCCCCGAGCCCATCCGACGGGCCATCTCCAAGCCGTCGGCGCCGGCGGTCGCGGTGTGTGACAGGTCCAAGGTGTAGTGCGCATGGTTGCCGTCGAGTGGATCGTGGGACGGCGCGAACGCCGAAATCCCCGCTCCCGGACCACCTCCGCGGCGACGCATCCGCTCGCGGGACTGATCGGCGCCGAAGAACCGGTCGGCCCGGAACGGGAACATGTTCTCCACCGCCACCGCCACATCGCTGGTGGACTCCAATTCGGCGACCTGATCGCTGAAGCCCTCGGCGTAGCGCCGCTGCCAGCGAAACGGCGGATGCACCACCACGGTTTGGGCGTCGAGCTGCTCTGCGGCCCGGACGCTGCGTTCCAGCTTGGCGATCGGGTTGGAACCCCATACCCGTTGTGAGATCAACAGACACGGTGCGTGCACCGACAGCACCGGTATCCGGTACTTGCGCGACAGCCGCCGGACGGCACCGATGTCCTGGCTGACCGACTCCCCCCACACCATCAGTTCGACACCGTCGTAGCCGAGCCGGGCCGCGTATTCGAAGGCGGCCTCGGCCCGCATGGGGTAAACCGAAGCCGTCGACAATCCGACCTTGATGGCTGGGCGCACGGACTAATAGTGAACGGCTAATTGGCGTGCAACGCCAGCGGCCCCAACGTAACCAGCAAACCGACCGCGACGGCGATCAACGTGCTGACGATGTCGACGGTCTTGCGGACGGCCTGCACCGCAGCCACCAGACCGAGCGTGACCAGGACCGTGAGCACCAGGGCCACGATGCTGTTCCACCGCCACAGCTGGTCGAAAGCGATGAACAGGCCGCCGCCGAACGCCACCGCCAGGATCGACTGCAGCACCACCAACGCGCCGCCCACCACGCCCGGCCGGCCGAGGTACTGGTCAGCCGTCTCGGCTTCAGCGGCCGCGGCGCTGTCGGCACCGGCGTCCTCGGCGTCGGCGTCAGCAACCAGGGCCCCGCCCGCACGGTCGGTGGAGCGGGCCTTGGTCAGGAACGACCGCACGAATGCGGAATCCCCGGTGGGCAGGTCGGCGTCACGGACATCGCCGGCCATCACGTCGACGGCGAGATCGGTGTAGGTGTCAACCGGATCCGGACGCATCCGTTCGGCGCCGGAGCCCGCCGACCGGGTTTCGGCCGGTTGGCCGTTCTCCGCGACGGGCGGGTCGGAGCGACGCATCGGCCGGGGGTAAGCACTCTGCTCCGGCCCGGAGCCGCGTGGCGCGGCTTGCGGCGGGGACTTGGGCCAGCGCGGCTCGGCTGCCGGCCGCTTGCCGGATTCCACCCGCTGCGCGGGACGCGGCCCGGTCACGGGCCGGTCCTCGTCGACGAACCCGGGTGCCGGGCCGATGGGCAGCGCGCCGCTCGGCTCGCTGTCGGTGCTTGCCGAGGACGGGGCCGAGACCTCGGGCTCGGGCGGAGCCTCGTCACGGATGATCGGGATCTCCCCGGTCAGTTCGGCGACCGTGACGGCGTCGGCATTGCCGCGCCTGCGCCGGCGGCGGCCGGTGACCGGCGGAGAACCGATGTTGCCGTTCTTGGCGAGCAGTTCGGCAACCGAGATCGGTCGCGTCTCGACGTCGCGAGGGTCGGGCTTGGGTCCACTCATCGGTCCGCTCCCTTTGGCCGCGCCCCGGCCATGTTCACCGCTGGGGATCCGAACAGGGTGACACCGTCGGCTTCGCTGTCGAGTCGGCGCAGGATCAAGCCCTCCCGCAGCGCCCACGGGCAAATCTCCACCGTTTCGATCGACAGCGCTCGCATGCTCGCTTCCGCCACCAGAGCACCCGCCACGATCTGTGGCGCTCGCTCGGCGCTCACCCCTTCCAATTCGGCCCGATCAGCCGTGGTCATCCTAGAGATGAATGATATGAGCTGCCTAAGGCCGGTGGCGGTCAATGTGCGCCGGACGCGCGGCCCGGCGGCCGACGGAGCTGCGCCGGTGAGCCGCGCCAGCGAACGAAAGGTCTTCGAGCTCGCGACCGCGAGATCGGGCGGCCCGGCGTCCAGCACGGCCGCAGCGGCACCTGCGAGCTCGGTGTCCAGCCAGTCCCGCAGCATGGCCACCCGGCGCCGGCCGGGCGGGTCTTCGGTCAGCCACTCCCGGGTGAGCCGTCCGGCCCCCAACGGCAGCGACAGCGCGACGTCCGGTTCCTCGTCGACACCGCTGGACATCTCCAGCGACCCGCCACCGATGTCGAGGTTGTTGATCCGTCCGGCGCTCCAGCCGAACCAGCGCCGCACCGCCAGGAACGTCAGCCGGGATTCGTCTTCGCCGGCGAGCACCTGCAATTCGACACCGGCCTCCGAACGCACCCGGGCCAGCACATCTTCGGAGTTGGACGCGTCGCGCACCGCCGAGGTGGCGAACGCCACCAGCTCCGCACAGCCCGAACTCGCTGCGATCGTGGCGAATTCGCCGACCGTGGACACCAGCTTGTCGGCTCCGCGCCGGGTGATCTTGCCGGAGCTGTCGGTCGCCTCGGCCAGCCGCAGCGTGGCCTTGGTCGAGCTCATGGGAGTCGGGTGACCACCCCGGTGGGCATCGACCACCAATAGGTGGACGGTGTTGCTGCCGACGTCGAGCACCCCTAATCGCACGCACCCAACTTAGTGGGGTGAAGCCCAGACGAGGTGAGGCAACGTGAATTTCTGGTCTAGCGTGGAGTTTTGTGACCCCCGCGCAGCGCCGCTCCCATCCTGGTGAGGTCGATCTGGACTTCCCCCGCGAATGGGTGGAGTTCTACGACCCCGACAACCCCGAACACCTGATCGCCGCCGACCTCACGTGGCTGCTGTCCCGGTGGACCTGTGTTTTCGGCACCCCCGCGTGCCGGGGCATCGTGGCCGGCCGCCCCGACGACGGGTGCTGTTCGCACGGCGCCTTCCTGTGTGACGACGACGACCGCGCCACCCTCGATGACGCGGTCGCCCAGCTCACCGACGCCGACTGGCAGCTGCGGGACAAAGGCCTGGGCAAAAAGGGTTACCTGGAATACGACGAGAACGACGGTGAGCAACAACTGCGCACCCGCACCGTCAAGGGCGCCTGCATCTTCCTGAACCGGCCGGGATTCGCCGGCGGTGCGGGCTGCGCACTGCACATCAAGGCCGTTCGCCTCGGCGTGGAACCCCTGACGATGAAGCCCGAGGTGTGCTGGCAGCTGCCGATCCGGCGCACCCAGGATTGGGTCACCCGCCCCGACGACACCGAGATCCTCAAGACCACGATCACCGAATTCGATCGGCGTGGCTGGGGCCCGGGCGGCGAAGACCTGCACTGGTACTGCACCGGCGACCCCCAAACCCACGTCGGCACCCGGCAGGTCTGGCAGAGTCTGGCCCCCGAACTGACCGAGTTGCTGGGCGCCAAGGCCTACGCCGAGCTGGCGGCGATCTGTGAGCGGCGCAACGAGCTCGGCCTGGTGGCTGTCCACCCCGCGACCCGGGCGGCCCGGCGCACCTGAGCGGAGCATGGTGCACTTGGGTGGCCGCAAATTCATGACTGAATAGCCGCAGGTCAGCCAGCACTTTCTCGCCGTAGCGCGAGCGTGGCGCCAGGATGCGGGTGGTCGTTGTCACCACCGAACGATTTTCGGCAGGCGACCAGCGCCGGTATGATCGGCCAAGAGCGCCGCGTAGCGCACCAACTTCGCGGAGTGCGTACTGAATTGAGAAACGCGCCCAACGCGGGCATGATCGCCTATATTACGACGCCCGCCGGAGATTCATGATCAGGACCAAGATGCATACCGTGGATATGGAGCTCGACCGGAACGGACACACGCCGCCGGTCGTTCTTAGGCCTCCCGTGGTCCTGGAAGCGCGCAAACTCAACAAACAGTTCGGCGAGGGCGATACCGCCACGCCGATTTTGCGCAACATCGATATCCAGATAACCCGTGGCGAATTCGTCGCCATGGTCGGGCCGTCCGGTTCGGGCAAGTCCACCCTGCTGAGCATCCTCGGCCTGCTGGACATGCCGACCAGCGGCGATGTCCTCATCAACGGCCAGAGCGTCTCGCAGCTCTCGCGCAAGCAGTTGGCTGCCGTGCGATGTCAGACGCTCGGTTACGTCTTCCAAGCCTTCAACCTTCTGGCAGGCCTGTCAGTGGTCGAGAACGTGATGCTCCCGGGCCTGCTGGCCGGTAAATCCGGCCGCGCCCAGCACGCCCATGCGATGAGCCTGCTCGACCAGGTCGGCCTGGCCGCCAAGTCCAAGCGCGTCCCGTCGGAATTGTCCGGCGGCGAACAACAGCGCGTCGCGGTTGCCCGGGCGCTGTTCATGAAACCGGACGTGATTCTCGCCGATGAGCCCACCGGCAACCTGGACACCGTAAATGGCCAGCGGGTTATCGATGCGCTGTATAACTTGAATGCAGCAGGCCAGACAATTGTTCTGGTGACCCACGACCGGAAAATAGCTGACGACGCTCCTCGTCTGATTTCATTGCTCGACGGTGAAATTGAGACCGACAGCGGAATGGCTCACGCGGCAAATAATGTGACATGGCTCGCGGAACATTAGCCGCGACATTCGGCCTGCTGCGGATAATCAACTTCCGGGCCGTCCGTAAACACGCATTCCGGGCCGCACTGGCCGCATTCTCGCTCGGCGGCGGCGTAGCCGTCGTGGTGGCCGTCATGATCGAGGTCACCAGCGTCTCCAAGGCCGTCGAAGACGTCGGCTACCAGATCGCCGGGCCCGCCCCCCTGCGCGTGGTCGGTGCGGCCACCCGTGGCGGCATCAGTCCCGCCGTCGTCGAAGACTCCCGGGCGGTGCCCGGGGTGGCGGCCGTGGTGCCGGTCATCCGCGGCGTGACGATGATCCACAACGACGGCAAGGAGAGCTTCGGGCTGGGGCTGGGCGTGGACTGCTCGGCACAGTGGATCGTCGACCCGAAGGTCTGCCAGACCGGGCAGGCCGAACCCCCGCCGGCGATCTCGAAGTCGCTGGGCGACTCGCTGAACTCTTCGGCGACCCTGGTCACCGATGTCGGGCAGCTGTCGGTGGAGAAGTTCCAGCGGGTAGCTGACCTCGACGACGTCAACAACGGCCTGGTCGCGGTGCTGCCGCTGAGCATGGCGAAAGTGCAGTTCGCCCGCGGCGACCGGGTGGACTTGCTGTATGTGACCCTGGACAAGGACGCCAACCCCGACGAGGTCCAGCAGCGGCTGAAGACCACCCTTGGTCCCACCTACACCGTGCAGCCCCGCAGCGAGCCGGCGAAGGGTTACAACGTCAACGACGTGCTGCTGCCCCTGCTGGGGATCTTCGCCCTGATCTCGATCGGTGTCGGGGTCATCCTGATCACCCAGATCACCCGGCTCTCGGTGGAGGAGCGCCGACGCGAGATCGCGATCGCCTCCGCGTTGGGGGCCTCGCCCGCGTCGATCATGACCGGATTCCTCAGCGAGGCCGCACTGTTGGGCGCGGTGGGCTCGGCGATGGGTGTGCTGACCGGCATCGTGATCTCCGAACCCATCGTGGCCAGCGCCAGCGAGCTGACCGAACGCTTCGTCGGCGTCACCGTCCCGGTGATCCTCAAGCCCGCGATCCTGGTCGTCGGCGTCCTGGCCGGCATCTTGCTGGCGGTGGGGGCCGCGATCGGCCCCGCCCTGTCGGCGTCCAACACTCCCATCGCGGCCGAGCTGTCGGGCCGAGCGGCGCAGGAACAGACCACGCAGCGCAAGATCTGGTTCAAGGCGCTGCTGCTGCTGGCGATCGGCCTGAGCGGCGTGATCGCGGCACGGCTGGCCACGCTGTCCGGCGCGCTGGTCGCGTGGCAGGCCATCATCGCCGACGTGGGAGCGGTCGTCGCCCTCGTCGGACTCCTGCTGGCTACGGCGTACCTGAGCGCGCAGGCGATCACCAGCCTGCGCCCCCGGCCGGACAAGTCCAGCGGGGCAACGCTGACCATCGCGCTCAACGCGCTGCGCTCGGACCGGTCACGCACCGCGGCCATCTCCGGAGCCATCGCCGTGCCCGTCGTGGTCGCCATCTTGCTGTCCGGGTTCCTGGTGGCGATCCACATCGGCGCCACCAAGGTCGCCGAATCGCAGGCGGACGGCCGCATTGCCATCACTACGACGCAGTTCGCCGATTACGGGCCCATTGATGCCCGATTCGCTCCGCAGACGGTCAACAAACTGAACTCGGTGGCCGGGGTGGAAAAGACCGAGCGGATGGCGGAAATCGAGATCAGCCTCAAGGACGGGTCGTTAGCGCATATTCAGGCGCAAGACCGGCCGACATTTCCGTTCGGATTACTCGCGGGGCAATCCCCGGAGGCAAGCCAGAAAGCCAATCAGGTCGTCATCGGCAGCGTCCTCGCGCGCGAGAAAAATCTCCACATCGGTAACACTCTTGTTTTTGGAAGTGGACTCGACGCGCAGGCAATGAGCATCGGCACCATCGTGGCTACGCCGGAATACGGCGGCCGTCGCATCTACATGCCCTACGCGGTCGCCGAGCAGATCTACGGCCCCCAGCCCGCCGGCCTGATCTTCGCCACCCCGGCGTCCGGGTTCACCGCCGGTCAGGTCATCGAGAACATCAAGGCCGCGCAGTTCGACCAGCCGGTGACCGCGGTGGACACCGACGGTTACGCCGCCGACATCGCGGCCTCCATCGGCCGCTACCTCACGCCGCTGAACACCCTGAAGTACGGCCTGCTCGCGATCGCCTTCATCTCGGTGCTGTCGACGCTGCTGTTGGTCGGTATCCGCCGCAGGCGCGAGGTGGCGCTGATCCAGGCGCTGGGCGCCACCCGCCTGCGCGTGTTCAGCATCACCACCATCGAGGCCGTCGTCGCCGGCGCCGCCGGCGGACTGTTCGGGGCGGTGCTCGCGATCGCCATCTCCGAGGCGGTGCGGCGGGCCGCCGTCGTCAACGTCGGGCTGGTCACCCCGCTGGTATTCCCGTGGACCGACGCGGTGGTCTACGCCGTGCTGGCCACCGTCGCCGCGATCTTCGCGGCCATCATTCCCGCCTGGAAGAGCACCCGGTCCACCCCGGCGACCGAACTCCGCGACGAGTGAGCTCGCCGCGCTGACCCGTTAAGGATGCGATGACAGCCACCACCCCCACCGTTCCGGGTTTCACCGGCGACGCCGTCTACCCGGGCGATGCCCGCTACGACGAGGTGCGCCAGGTCTTCAACGGGATGATCGACAAGCGGCCGCGGGTGGTACTGCAGTGCCGCTCGCAGGACGACGTCGTCGCCGCTGTGCGTTATGCCGTGGACTCCGGTGCCGAAATCGCGGTGCGCAGCGGCGGTCACAGCGTCGCCGGCCACTCGGCCACCGAAGGCGGCATCGTGATCGACCTGACGCAGATGCGCGGGGTGCGAGTCGACGCCGAGAAGCGGATCGCCTACGCCGACGCCGGCGCCACCTGGGGCGATGTCGACCCGGTGACCAGCAAGTACGGCCTGGCGACCCCCGGTGGGGTGGTGTCGACCACGGGCTTGGGTGGATTCGGGCTCGGCGGCGGCATCGGCTGGCTCTCCCGCGCCCACGGCATGACCTGCGACAACCTGATCGGAGCCACCCTGGTGACGGCATCCGGCGAGGTGCTGACGGTCAGCGAGACCGAGAACGCCGACGTGCTGTGGGGCCTGCGCGGCGGAGGCGGCAACTTCGGCGTCGTGACGCAGTTCGTGCTGCGCCTGCACCCGATCAACGGTGTGGTGGCCGGCGTGCAGTCCTACCCCGACACCGACGCCGAGGCAGCCCTCAAGCACTTCCGCGCCCAGATGGACAACGCGCCCGACAGTCTGGCGTCCATCCTCGACTTCTCCACCGACTTCACGACGGGCCAATCGCTGGTCAACGTGCTGGCCTGCTCGACGCGGACCGACCAGATCGGCAGCGACGACGTCAGCGCGCTGCTCAACGTTCGCGGCGTGGCCGCCAAGCCCGTGGTGGCCGTCCAGCACAAGCTGGACTACTCGACCTGGCAGCAGGCCCTCGATTACACGGCGCCGTACGGCTGGCTGAACTACTGGAAGTCGCTGTTCGTCACCGAGCTCACCGACGAGGCCATCCGGCGCATCGCCCTACTGGGGCGGTCGCGGCCCTCGGCGCAGACCCGACTGCACCTGATCCGGCTCGGCGGGTACGCCAGCCGGGTTCCGGAGGAGTCGACGGCCATCGTCGCCCGCCACCACCCCTACATCATTCATTTGATGGCGACGTGGACCGACCCCGCCGACAGCGCGCGCTGCACGGCGTGGGCCCGGCAGGCCTTCGAGATCCTGCGGCCGCTGGGCCCGGACAGCGCCTATCTGAACTTCGTCGGCGACGAAGGGCAGGACCGCATTCGCGCGACATTCGGCGACGCCGGATACCGACGTCTCGCCGAACTCAAGGCACGCCTGGACCCGACCAACCGGTTCACCCTCAACCACAACATCGAGCCCGCGACGGGGAGCTGACCGCTCCGCAGTTCTCAGTGTGTCGCCAACGCCGACACACGTTTACGCCGACGCACGGTAGGTATTGTTGTCCGCGGGGGGAAAGGACGCAGGGATGTCTGCCGCGCACGATGATGACTTGGCCTTCGCCGGCGTCGCGCGCTTGGCGCAGTTGGTGCGTGCGCGCGAGGTGTCGCCGCGCGAGCTGGTGACCTTGTATCTGGATCGGATCGCCCGGCTGGACCCGGTTTTGAACGTCTTTCGCACCGTCATGGGCGACCGAGCCATGGCCGAGGCGGCAGACGTCGAGCGGCGACTGGCCGCCGGAGAAGCACTACCGCTGGCCGGTGTGCCGATCGCGGTCAAGGACGACACCGACGTGGCAGGCGTTTCCTCGATGTGCGGCACCGGAATTGACGTCGGCCCGGCGAGCACCGACAGCGCCGCGGTACGCCGGCTGCGGGCCGCCGGCGCGGTGATCATCGGCAAGACCCATCTCTCGGAATTCGGCGCCTACCCGGTGAGCGAATCGGCGACCTGGGGGGTGACCCGCAACCCGTGGGATCTGTACCGGACCCCGGGTGGCTCCAGCGGCGGCTCGGCCGCTGCCGTTGCCTCCGGCATGGTTCCGGGCGCCACCGGTAGTGACAGCGGCGGCTCGGTTCGCATTCCGGCCGCCTGCTGTGGGCTGGTCGGGTTGAAGGGCCAGCGTGGCCGGGTCAGCACGAAGGAGTCGCCGGAGCGGGCATACCGGTTCCACGGGCTCAACCACATCGGACCGCTGGCTCGCAGCGTTATCGACGCGGCGTTGCTGCACGACGCGATGACCGGGCCCGAACCCGACGACGAGATTCCGTCGCCGCCACCGGCACCGCCGCTGATGGACGCACTGCTCGCGTCTCCGCGGCGGCTGCGGATCGCGATGTCGTTCAAACCCGTTGTGCCGGTGCACGTCAGCGACGAGGTGCGCCGCCCGGTCCTTGAGACCGCGGAGTTGTTGCGCTCACTGGGCCACGAGGTCATCGAGCGCGACCCGGTCTATCCGGTGACAGGTATCGCCGCGGTGCTCGCACTGTTCATGAACGGGTTCGCCCACGAGATCGAGCGGCTCCCGAAAACCGAACTGCTGGAACGGCGTATGCAGGCTGAGGCCCGAACCAGCCGGTTGGTCCCGGATTGGCTGGCTCACCGGGCTGTCGCCGCGGAGCCCCGGATCACCGCCCGCTCGCAGCGCAGGATCGCCGACTTCGACATCCTGATGACCCCGGTGCTGGCGATACCGCCGGTGCGGGTGGGCTATTTCGAAGGCCTCGGGCCGACCCGGGCCATGCTGCGGATGCTCAAGTTCATCCCGTTCACCTTCCCGCAGTGCTACAGCGGTCAGCCGGCCATGTCAGTCCCGACTGGGATCGCCCCCGACGGCCTGCCCGAGGCGGTGCACCTGGTGGCGCGCGCCAACGACGAGGCCACCCTGGTTTCACTGGCGGCACAGATCGAGTCGGTACAGCCCTGGGCACACCGGCGGCCTCCGACCGAAGCGCTGGTGTCGCAGGTGGGTTGACCGAACCGCCGCAGCGGGTCAGCCGGAATGCTCAGCGCCCTCGGTCATTCAATGCGGCGAGATGCGCCCATGCGCAATTCGCGAGCGATCAGAAAGAGCGGGAAGGCGACGCTTATTCCGACGAAGAAGGCTCCAACGAGATACGCCCAGACGAAGCGCACGTTGTGCTTCCGTGCCTCGATCACCATCAGAATCGCGGCCGAAAGGCCGACTAACAGGGCGTCGGCAGTGATGTATTTGGAGGCCGAGTTGACCTGGGTATCACGCCAGAACGTGACAAAGATGTCGACCGGTGAGTGCAGGTATGGCCCCGCCAGTGTCCACGTCGCGATGAGCGCAGCAAAGGCGATAGCGCCGTAGACGACGCAGAGCACTTTGCGGGACATAGGGAGGGATGATGCCTCGTCGGCCTGGTCGGCTGTTGTCATAACCCGCACTCTAAGGCGAACTGCGCAACGGTAGTCCTCGCTCGAGGAACTTCGATGCCCCCGAAGGTTCACCCCCAAGAGCGCCATCTCGTAACCATCAGGATCGGCGAAGGTGAATGTGCGGCCGAGGGGGCCGCAAAGCCCTCGCCAAGATCCCCACCCCAGTCAGCGTCGGGTTCCGGGAGCGAGCCGAACGCGGATCAGCCACCACCACCCAGAAAAACTCCTGAGCGACAAGGACTCCGGCGACGATGATGACGATGGGCACTAGGTGCCCGTGGCGGCTCGGCTAGTCCAGATAGCCGTTGTCGCGGTACCACTCGTAGCCGGCACGCAGCGCCGTGCGGAACGGCGTGAACGGCACACCCAACTCCACGCGAGACTTGCTGGCATCGGCGAAGATCTCCGCGGTCGACAGTCGCATCTGGCGGGCATCGATCGGCAGCCGCGGTCCCACCACGGTGCGGGCGACACTGACGCCGGCTGCGGCCACCGGAATGACCCAGCGCGGCAAAACGACCGAGGGCGGACGCCGGCCAAAGAGCGCGTTGGCGGCAGCGAATACCTCACGGAACAGCAGATTTTCACCGCCCAGGATATAGCGCTGCCCGATCCGGCCTCGCTCGGCGGCGGCGATGTGCCCGGCCACCACGTCGTCGACCGAGACGAAGTTGGTGCCACCGGGCGCGGCGAACCACAGCCGGCCCTGCTGCGCTTCGACCAGCATCGCGCTGGCGATGCGGTTGACGTCGCGGGGCCCGATGACCACCGACGGGTTGACGATCACGACCGGCAGACCGGCCGCGGCGGCCTTCTGAAGTTCGGCTTCGGCGAGGTGCTTGCTGTGCCCGTAGGGGAACTGCCGCGGGCGGATGTTGAACTGGTCGGTCTCGACCAGCTCATGACCGCGCTCCGGGACGCCCAGTGCGGCAAGCGAGCTGGTGTAGACGAAACGCTGCACCCCGGCGCGGGCTGCGGCGGTGGCCATGTCGCGGGTGCCGTCGACGTTGGTGCGATACAGCCGGGTCTGAGTCCGGTAGCGCCAGTAGTCCGAGATCGCCGCGGTGTGAAACACCCAGTCGCAGTCGGCCATCGCGTCGGTCAGTGCGTCGACACCGTCGTTGACGTCGCCGATCCGGGTCTCGCAGTCCAATCCCTCCAGCGCCACCATCGGCGAGGTCGAGCGACGCAACACCCGCACCTGCATGCCGCGGCTCAGCAGCGCG
Source organism: Mycolicibacter heraklionensis (assembly GCF_019645815.1). Lineage (NCBI taxonomy): Bacteria > Bacillati > Actinomycetota > Actinomycetes > Mycobacteriales > Mycobacteriaceae > Mycobacterium > Mycobacterium heraklionense. The sequence goes on along the minus strand of NZ_CP080997.1, from coordinate 603,686 downwards.
GCGACCAGGTTCGAGCCGACGAATCCGGTTCCCCCGGTGACGAATGCGCGCATGCCGGTCAGAACCGGTAGGTCGTGCAACCGACCTCGACGCCCGAGCCGACCGCCATGATCAGCGCGACATCGCCAGGCTTGACCAACCCGCGCCGGCGGGCGTCGGCGATCTGGTAGGGCAGCGTCGAGGTGAACGGGTCGGCAGTCCAGCCCTGCGCTTCGAGGTCGACGAACCGTGACCGGTCCACGCCGATGTGCGCGGCCAGCTCGTCGAGAGCGGCACCGGGCAGGTACGGCGGGAAGACGAGGGCGATGTCCTCGGGCGCCAGCCCTTCCAGCGTCAGCAGTTCCTTGACCGACGACGGCAGGCAGCTCACGTAGATCGCGGCCAGGTTGGGGTCGCGGTCGATCCGCAGCCACATCCGGCCGTCGCGCTCCTGGGTGTAGGTGGCCAGTGCGCCCCGGTACTCCGGGTGGTGGCCGAAGACGAACCGGCCGAAGCCTTCTGGGCCCTGGCTCGGACTCAGCATGATCGCCGACCCGGTCTCGGAGATGCCGTTGCGCGGGTAGCCGCTCTCCGGGGTGTTGTTCTCCACTTCGGAGGCCAGCACCATGGCATGTCCGGTCCGGCCGGCGCCGATCATGCCGGCGGCGATGTGGCAGCCGTTGAGGAAGCCGACCGCCCCGTTGAGGACGTCGAACGCGAAGGTCTTGGGGGCGTCCGCGGACTCCGGCTCGGCGTTGATCCCGACCTCGCCGGCAACCAGGGTGGCGACCGCCGGCTCGCTCAGGAAGTCGTCGCGGTAGATGCCGGCGTGAATCACCAGCCCGACGTCGGTGCGCTCGACACCGCTGTCGGCCAGGCAGGCGTTGGCGGCGTCCACGGCGAACTGGATCGAGCTGGGCGGCGTCTGACCCTCGGGGGCCATGCCGATGCCCTCGATACGCACCCGCGGCGTGGCCGGCAGCTCCCGGCGGGCACCGGACCGGTTTCCGCGGGCGGAGGATCCAGTCTGGCCGCTCGCGGCCCGGCGCATCCGGTCGGGCAGGTCGTCGAACGTGTACAGCCCGGTGCCGATGGTCTGCCCGGAGCCGGTGATGGACAGCACGACGTTGTCACCGGAGTTGATCCGTCCCGCGTTGATGTAGTCATAAAGCGCGACGAAATGCGTTGTGGTGGCGGTGTTCCCGCGCTCAGCCAGGTTGCAGATGGTGTTGGCCCGGCTGGCGGCGCCGGCACCGAAGACCCGGTTGATGGTCAAGATGGCGTCGTTGATCGATGCCTCGGAGGTCTGGTGCATCAGCAGCTGATCGGCGGTCTCGGGCCGCCAGCCGTGCCGCTGCATGACCGCCGCCACATACGGCACCGAGTGCTTCACCGCGATCGCGGTCTGGGTGACCGAGTCGGTGACCATGATGGCGCCGCCGTGTGGGCCTTCGGTGGCCTTGGCGATGCACAGCTTGGCGAATTCGCTGTAGGTGGCCAGGTCCAGGTCGTGGAAGCCGACCCGGTCGTTGGGCCCGAGTTCGAGCACCGCCGCCGCGCCGGCGTCGCCGACGGTCAAGCAGGCCAGCCGTGGGTCCATCGCACCCTCGATCTCCTGCTGCGCGGTTTCGGTGATGTGGCTGATGTACTCGCCACTGAACACCAGCGCGTTGCGCACCAGGCCGGTCTTAAGGAAGTCCTGGGCAATACTGACGCCGGTGAACATGCCGGCGCAGGCGTTGTTGATGTCGAAGCAGACCGCGTTGCTCAAGCCCAGCTGGTCGCGCAGCTGCGAAGCCGTACTGGGCTCGAAGGTGAACATGTGCTCCGGGCCGTCGCAGCGCGAGATGTTGCACGCGATGAGCAGGTCGATCTCTTCGGGCGCGTAGCTCGACCGCGACAAGCAGTCGGCAATCGCCTTGCGGCCCAGGTCGATCGAGAACTCGTCCTGGCCGGCCATCCGCCGGCTCTTGATGCCGGTGAGGCGCTCCAGCGGGATCTTCACCTCGTTGACGCAGTCGGCCAGCACCTGCTCGGTGGAGACCGCCCGCGGCGGCAGGTACACGCCCAGGCTCTCGATCACGACGTTGCGCGCCGGACCGCCTTGCACGGGTTTGATCACCGGCGCCGCAACGGGTTTGGGCGCTGGAGCTGGTTGGAGCGCGGCCACCGCAAGCTCGGGCTGCGCCGTGGGCTTTTCGGCGGGCTCCTCGGCCTTGGCGCCGCCGATCGGGCCGAACTCGGCGGCCAGCTCGGCGATGGTGCCGTAGACGAACAGCGACTCCGGCCGCAGTTCCAGCCCGAGCTCGCCCACGCGCACCGCAACTTCCAGCGCCTGGGTGGAGGCACCGCCGAGGGCGAAGAAGTCGTCGGTGACGCCGACCCGATCCAGGTCGAGCACGTCACGCCAGATCTGGGCCAGTGCCTCTTCGGTGGCATCGCGGGGCGCGACAAATTCTGTAGGTGCGGCGTCGAGATCCTTGTCGAGGGCAAGCAGTGCCCGGCGATCCACCTTGCCGCTGGCCGACAACGGCAGCAGATCGCCGGTGCGGAACACCGCGGGAACCATCGCCGCCGGCACCAGGTCCAGCAGGAAGCGGCGCAGCTCGGCGGTGCCGGGCGCCGCCGCGACCGGCACGATATGCGCGATCAGCTGCGTATTGCCGGCGGCGTCCTTGCGTGCCACCACGGCGTTCTCGGCGATGCCAGGATGCTTGGCCAGCGCGGCCTCCACCTCGCCGAGCTCGATCCGGAAGCCGTTGATCTTCACCTGGTCGTCGCGACGGCCCAGGTACTCGATGTTGCCGTCGGCCCGGTAGCGGGCCAGGTCGCCGGTGCGGTACAGCAACGGGAGCGGGCCGGAGTCCGCGGAATGCGCACTGAACGGGTCGGGCAGGAATGCGGCAGCGGTGGCCTCGGGCCGGTTCAAGTAGCCGCGGGCCACGCCCACACCGCCGATGTGCAGTTCCCCGGGCACCCCGACCGGAACCGGGTTGCCCGCCGCGTCCAGTAGGTGGATCGCGATATTGGCGATCGGCCGTCCGATCGGGATAACCGGATCGGAAACTCCACGTACGCAATGGAAATGGGTGACGTCGATGGCAGCTTCGGTCGGGCCGTACAGGTTGTACAGCTCGGCGGGCAGCGCAGCGAAGAAGGCGTCGCGCAGGTCCGCGGTGAGCGCTTCACCGCTGCAGAACACCTTGCGCAGGCCGGTACAGGAGACCGATTCCGGCTCCGCAAGGAAGCGGCGCAGCATCGACGGAACGAAATGCATTGTGGTGATGTGCTGTTCAACGATGGTGCGCGCCAGGTAGGCGGCGTCTTTGTGGCCCTCGGGTTTGGCGATCACCACCCGGGCGCCGACCGTCAACGGCCAGAAGATCTCCCAGACGAACGGGTCGAAGTTGATCGGGGTCTTGTGCAGCACCCGGTCTTCGGCGGTCAGCTGGTAGGCGTCCTGCATCCACAACAGCCGGTTGCGGATACCGGCGTGGCTGTTCAGCGCGCCCTTCGGTGCTCCGGTGGAACCCGAGGTGTACATCAGGTAGGCCAGGTCGGCCCCGGAAGACCCAGCGGTGCCGGTCTCGGGAGCCTCGGGAGCCGAGTCTTCCTCGGCGGGCGCCGTCGACGGCTGGTCCAGACACAGTCGGGCCCCGGTGAAACCCGTTGGCACGTGCGACAAATGCTCACGGTGCGTGACACAGACCGGCGCGTCGGGAACGTCGGCGAGCATCGCCTCCATCCGGCCGGTGGGCTGGGCGGGATCCAGCGGCAGGAACACGCCGCCGGCCTTGAGCACGCCCAGCAGCGCGATCACCAGATCCTCGGAGCGTTCCAGCAGCACCGGAACCACGGCGGGGCCCGGGCCGGCGCCGACACCGAACTGGCGCAACCGGTGTGCCAAGCCGTTGGCCCGCCGGTCCAGTTCGCCGTAGCTGATGTCCCGGCCGTCGTAGCTGACCGCGACGGCGTCCGGCGTGCGCGCGGCGCTGGCGGCGACCATGTCGTGCAGAGACACAGGGGCCGCCGAGTAGTCGACCGCGGTGTCGTTCCAGGCCTCCAGCGCGGCGCGCTCGGCGTCGGTGAGCAGCGTCAGCTGCGAGACCGGGGCCTCGGCCGCCCCGGGCTGGGCCAGCTGGGCCAGCAGCAACGTGAAGTGCTGCCCAAGGGCCTCGATGGTCGTGGCGTCGAACAGGTCGGTGTTGTACTGCAGCGCGACCTGAAGCTCGGGGCCCTGCTCGCCGACCTGCATGGTGATGTCGAACGGCGAGCCGCCCTGACCGATGTAGAGGGTCTCCAGCGGCAGCAGGCCCGAGCCCGACTCCGCACCGTCTTCGAACAGCCGGACCTGCTGCCAGGCGAACGACACCTGGAACAGCGGGGTGCGCCCGGCGTCCCGCACCGGCCGCAGCCGCTCGACGAGCAGCGGCAGCGGGTACTCCTGGTGGCCGATCGCACCCAGCACGGTGTCTTTGACCTGACCCAGCAGCGCAGCGAAGCTCGGGTCGTCACCGACGTCGACGCGCAGCGGCAGCGGGTTGGTGACGTAGCCGACCATGCCCATCAGCCCGGCGCGGTCGCGGCAGGCAAACGGCGAACCGATGACCAGGTCGTCCTGGCCGCTGTAGCGGTGCAGCAGCACCGCATAGGCCGCCAGCAGCGTCATGTAGGGCGTCGCTCCGACGGTCCGCGCCACCTGCTTGAGCCCGGCCGTGACCTGGGCGTCGATGCTGAACCGGTGCAGCGCACCGTCGTAGGTCTGGATCGCGGGCCGCGGCCGATCGGTGGGCAGCGCCAGAGTCGGCAGTTCGCCGCCCAGCGTCTGGTGCCAGTACTCCCAAAGCCGCTCGCCCTCGGGCCCGGCCAGCATCCGGGCCTGCTGCGCGGCGTAGTCGACGTAGCGGTCTGCGGTCTCTTCCGGCGGGGTTCCGCCGTGTTCGGCGGCGTAAAGCGCACGCAGCTCGTCGAGGATGATGTCGATGGACCAGAAGTCGACCGCGATGTGGTGCACCGTCAGCAGCAGTACGTGGTCGTCCGGGCGCGCCAGCAACGTCAGCCGCAACACCGGGCCGGTCCGCAGGTCGAAGGGTCGGTCGATCTCGGCCTGGACCCGCTGGTCGAGTTCCGCCGCGTCCGCACCGATGCGCTGCGTGGCGATACGCACCGGCCAGTGCGCGTGGACCAGGGCGACCGGCTGGCCGTCCCGTTCGGTGTAGGTGGTCCGCAGCATCGGGTGCCGGTCCACCAGCGCCTGCGCGGCCCGCTCCAAGGCCGGCACATCCACGCCACCGTCGATGCGTCCCGCGTAGGCGACGGTGTACGCCGCGCTGTCGGGTGCGAGCCGGTGCATGAACCACATCGAGCGCTGCCCGTAGGACAGCTCGTGTTCGGATGCCGCGTCCTGCGCCTTGGCCATCAGCAACTGGGCGAGCAGCTCACGCTTCTTCTCCGGCGACAGGCTGGAGATGTCGGTGGGCACGTCCGGACGATCCGTCACGCGCTACCCCCATCTTCGGCCATCATTTTCGCGAGCAGGGCGTCCACCGCGTCGTCGGAGAGCTCGGTGACCTGCGCCAGCAGCTCCATCTCCGGTGCGGGGGCCGCCTCGGCGACGTCCGGAGCTGCGGACCCTGCTTCCGCCACGGCCCGGTCCGGCGCGGCAGCCAACTGCTCGCCGAGCCAGCTGGACAGACTGACGACGCTCGGCCCGTCCAACAGCCGGGCAACGGGAACCACGATACCCAGCTCCCGCTCGACCTGGATGCGAAGTTCCAGGGTGATCAGCGAGTCCACCCCGAGGCTGTTCAGCGGTGCATGCACGTCCAGGCTGGCCGGAGCCAGGCCCAGCTTGCCGGCGACCAGATCACGCAGGTAGGTCGCCAACAGCTGCTGACGCTCCTGCGGCTCGGCGGCCTGCACCGCCTCGAACAGACCGCTGCCGGACGCGCCAAGGCCGTCGGTGACGGTGGCCTGCAGGTCACGCAGCAGTGGCGACTGGGCGCTCGGACGCCACCTCGACCAGTCGATGTCGAGCACCATCGCTTCGGTTGCGCCGTCGGCCAGCAGCGCCGCCAGCGCTGCGAAGTAGTTCTCCGCCGACAGCCCTTCCACGCCGTAGTGGGAGAAGTGCCGGTGCAGCTCCGAGTTGGTGAACATACCCAGCCCGGCCCAGGGGCCGAAGTTGACGCTCAACGCCGGCCGGCCCGCCGCCCGCCGATGCCACGCCAGCGCATCCAGGAAGGCGTTCGCGGCCCCGTAGTTGGCGGCGCCGGGCGAACCCAGCACCGAGGCCGCCGAGGAGAACAGCACGAAGAAGTCCAGCTCCGCGTCGGCGGTCAGGGTGTGCAGGTTCCAGGCGCCCTGAACCTTGGGCGCCATCACCGAACGCAGCTTGGCCGCGTCCAGGCGGGCCAGGATCGCGTCGTCGACGGTGCCGGCCGCGTGCACCACACCGCGCAGCGGCGGCATCGACGCACCGATGGTGGCAAGCGCCGCGGCCACGTCGGAGGACTTGGTGACGTCGCCTTGGGCGACGGTCACCTCGACGCCGGCGGCGCGCAGGCCGTCCAGGGTCGCCTGCACCGCCGCCGAGGGCGCGCTGCGGCCCATCAGGACCAGGTGGCGGGCACCGCGCTCGACCAGCCAGCCGGCCACCTTGCCACCGACCGCGCCGAGCCCGCCGGTGACCAGGTAGGTCGCGTCATCACGCAGGGTGAACTCGCCCGCCGGCGCCGACGGTGCCGTATAGGGCTCCAGCCGGGCCACGTAGCGGCGGTGACCGCGCAGGGCCACGTCCGTCTCGGGGTTGTCCGACCAGATCTCGCTGAACAGGCCCCGCAGTTCTTCGGGACCACCGTCGACGGACAGGTCGACGCCGGTGGCGTGCAGCTCGGGGTGCTCATGGTCAATGGAGCGGCCCAGGCCCCAGACCGGCGCCTGGCCGATCGCCACCGCGCCCGAGTCTGCTCCATCTTCCTGGCCGGCCGGCTGCGCCCCGCGCGTCACCAGCCACAGCCGTGGCGATTCCGGCCAACCGGCCAGCGTCAGCGCCTGGATCAGGTGGACCACACTCAGCGATCCGACGTCGGTGGCCGTCGCCAGCGACTCTTCGGTCGTGTCAGCCGGCGGTGCGGCCAGCAGGTTCCACAGGTGCACCACTCCCCGGCAGTGCGGCCGGTCGCCGCCGAACGCGGCGCGCAGCAGCTCGGCGAAGTGTTCCGGCCGGGCCGGGTCGATCCGGTAACTGTCGGCGCTCACCCGTTCGATCTCGGCGAGCCCGACGACCGGTTCCACCAGCACACAGGACTGAGACTGCGCCTCGAGATGGTCCCGCAGGGTGTCGGCGACCGGCCCGTCGGACAGGATCAGCCAACTGCCGGGCTCGGCGGGCCGGCCCACCCTCGGCCGCCAAAGACGCCGGCTGCCAACGCATCCGGTAGCTACGGTCCCGCGGGTCCACCGGGGCGGTGATGACGGTCCGCGCGTGAGTCTGCTCGGCGGACAGCGTGCCGGTGGCCAGTAGCGACCAGTCCGCACCGGCGCTGCCATAGCACTCGAAGGCATCTCCGGTGAGGGCGAACTGCACGGTGCGCGCCTGGTCCAGACCGTCACGCAGGCTCAGCTCGGCGACCGACCGCGTGCCGGGACCGAACGCGACCTCGGCCGCGGCCAGGGCCAACTCGGCCAGCTGCTCGGCCGACAGCGTCGCGGTGGTCACATCGATTTCGGCCAGCACCGCTTCAGGCTGGGCGGCCGAGCGGATCGGTCCGCGCCAGCCGCCGGGTGCGCCCGCGCCGGAGTGCCGCGGCGCGGCGATGGAGCCGGCGTTGAGCCAGGAGTGCACCCGCTGCCAGGGATAGGTGGGGGCGGGGACGCAGCGGCTGCCTTCGGGGTAGATCTGCTCCCAGGCCACCCGATGCCCCAGGGTGTAGAGGGTGCCCAGCGAGCCGAGCATGGTGGCGCGGCCACTGAAAACCCCGTCGTCGCGGCGCATCGAGGGCAGCAGGGTGGCGCTGCGGTGCAGATGCTCGGCGTCCTCGCGAGCCGCCGTCAACAGGATGGGGTGCGGGCTGAGTTCGACGAACGTGTCGTGTCCGGTCTCGAGCAGCCGCCGCAGCGCCGGCGAGAACCGCACCGGCGAGCACAGGTTCGCCACCCAGTAGTCGGCGTCCAGCAGTCGCTCGCCCACCAGTTCCCCGGTGACGGTCGAGTACATCGGCACCGTCGGCACGGTCGGCTTCAGCTTCACCAGGCTGCCGCGCAGGCCGGCGCCGAGCGCCTCCATCTGCGGGCTGTGCGAGGCGACGTCGACGTCGATCCAGCGGCAGAACCGGTCCCGCTGCTGCAGTTTTTCCATCAGCTGCTCGAGCACCTTGCGCTCACCGGCAAGCACCGTCGACCGGTAGCTGTTGCTCGCGGCGACGGCCACCTCGCGTTCGTGGCCGGCGATGAGCTCCTGCGCCTCGGCCATGGTGGTCTCGGTGACCATCATCGCCCCGCGGCCGCGCACGCCGCGCAGCATCCGGGCACGGGCGCAGATCACCCGCGCGGCGTCATCGAGGCTCAGCGCGCCCGCGACGTGGGCGGCGGCGGCCTCGCCGAGGCTGTGCCCGACCACCGCGGCGGGCTCGACACCCCAGGAACGCCACAGCGCCGCCAGCGCCACCTGAATCGCGAAGATCGTCGGCTGCAGGATGCCGATGTCTTTGAGCTTGGATTTGTCCTCGGGTCCGTCCTGGGCGGCCAGTACCTTGAGGATCGAGTGCCCCAGATGCGGGAACAGCGCGTTGTCGCAGGCGGCCAGGGCATCGGCGAACACCGGCTCGTCGGCCTGCAGTCGCTGCGCCATGCCGTGCCACTGCGAGCCCTGGCCGGAGAACACGAACGTCACGCCCGGGCCGGGTCGGCTCGGCGAACAGTGCCCGACCGACAATCCCGGCCGCGACTCGCCCAGACGGTAGGCCGACAGCGACTCGAACATCGCCGCCGGGGTGTCGCCGACCACCGAGAGCCGGTAGTCGTGGTGGCCACGGCGGGCACCGGCGGTGTAGCAGAGGTCGGTCAACGCGCTGCCGCCCATCAGCCCGCCAGAAAATAAAGCCATCTCGTACTCGCCGACCAGCGCGGTCAACGCCTCCGGCGATCGTGCGGACAGCGCCAACAGCTCGGCGCGCGGTGCCGCGGTGTCGTCGTGGTAGCTGCTGCGGGCCTGCGGAGCCTCGGTGAGCACGACGTGGGCGTTGGTGCCACCGAACCCGAACGAGCTGACCCCGGCGACCGCCCGGCTGCTCGCCGGCCACGGGGTCAGCTTCTGGACCACCTCCAGCGGCAGGCTGTCGAACAGGATGTGCGGGTTGGGCTCGTGATAGTTCAGGCTGGCCGGGATCTCCCGGTGCTGCAGCGACAGCGCCACCTTGATCAGGCCGGCGATACCGGCCGCCGCCTCCAGGTGGCCGATGTTGGTCTTGACCGAGCCGACCAGGCAGCGACTGCCCTCCGGGCGGCCTTCGGCCAGCACGGTGCCCAAAGCGTTGGCCTCGATGGCGTCGCCGATCGAGGTGCCCGTGCCGTGCGCCTCGACGTACTGGACCGCGCCGGCCGGCAGACCCGCCCGGCGGAACGCCTCGGCCACGACGCGTTCCTGGGCTCGTCCGCTGGGGGCGATCAGGCCGTTGGTGCGACCGTCGGAGTTGGTGGCGCTGCCGCGGATCACCGCGTAGACCGGGTCGTTGTCCTCCAGCGCCTTACTCAGCGGCTTGAGCACGACCACCCCGGCGCCCTCACCGCGGACGTAACCGTCGGCGTCGGCGTCGAAGGTCTTGCAGCGGCCGTCGGGCGCCATCACCCGGGCCTTGCTGAAGTTGATCGCCAGCGCCGGCGACAGGATCACGTTCACCCCGGCGGCCAGTGCCATCGAGCACTCGCCGTCACGCAGGCTGCGGCAGGCCATGTCGACGGCCACCAGCGAGGACGAACAGGCGGTGTCGATCGACATGCTCGGCCCGTGGAAGTCGAAGGTGTACGACAGCCGGTTGGCGGCGATGCTCAGCGCGTTGCCGGTGCCGGTGTAGGCGTCGACGAGCTGCGGCTGGCCCAGCCGCAGGAAGCCGTAGTCGTTGGTGGAGATGCCGACGAACACGCCGGTGCGGGTGCCGGCCAGCTCATCCGGTACCTGGCCGGCGTCTTCCAGCGCCTCCCACGCCACCTCGAGCAGCAGTCGCTGCTGCGGGTCCATCTGCGCCGACTCACGCGGCGAGATCCCGAAGAACTGAAAGTCGAACTGGTCGACCTGGCCCAGGAAGCCGCCGCGGCGAGTGACCGCGGTGCCCGGAACCGACGGGTCGGGGTTGTAGAAGGCGTCGACGTCCCACCGGTCGGCCGGGACGTCGCTGGTGGCGTCCACCCCACCCGACAGCAGCCGCCAGAAACCCTCGGGACCATCGGCACCCGGGAAACGGCAGCCGATGCCGACGATCGCGATCGGCTCGTCGGCCGCGGGCCGATCGGCGCGCTCGGCGGCGGCTTCAGCACCCGGAGCCGCCGGAGCATCCTTGGCGACCCGGGCCAGATGCGCCGAGAGGATGTCGATCGACGGGTATTCGTAGGCGATGGTGGGGGCCAGCTCGCAGCCCAGCCACTTCTCGAGAGCGCTGGAGAGCCGGACCGCGTGGATGGAGTCCAGCCCGTAGAACGCGAACGGCTTGGCCGGGTCGATCTCGGCGACCGGCAGCTCGAGGTCTTGGGCCAACCGCTCGATGAGCCAGGCGCTGATCTCGGACGCGCTGCGGGCGCCCGGCTCGGTCTGCTCCGCCGCTCGAGCCGGCTCGGCCGGGGCCTGCGGCTGCGCCGCGGCGGTCGCCGACGGCCACTGCGCCACCACCGGCAGCTCGCCGTCGAGGTACTGCTGCTTACACGCGCTGCGCTGGATCTTGCCGCTGGAAGTGGTGGGCAGCTGCAACGGCTGGACCAGCACCACGGCGTGGGTGCGGACCGAGTGGTTCTCGGTGACCGCGGTGCGGATGATCTGCATGGCCTCGTCGGCCTGCTCCCCGGCCACGCGGCTGGGGTCCACTTCCTGGACCACGACCAGTTGCTCGGCCGCGCCCGGTTCCGGGGCGATCGAGAACACCGCACCGCGGCCGCGCAGCAGCGCCGGGTTGGTGTTCTGAACGGTCAGCTCGATGTCGTTGGGGTAATGGTTGGTGCCGCGGATGATGATCAGGTCTTTGCGACGGCCAGTGACGAACAACTCCCCGGAATGCAGGAATCCCAGGTCACCGGTGCGCAGGAACGGCCCCTCGCCGGTGTCGGCCAGCGTCGCGGCGAACGTCTCCGCGGACAGTTCCGGTGCTCCCCAGTAGCCGTGCGCGACGCTGCCTCCGGCGACCCAGATCTCGCCGACCTGGTCTCCGGCGCACTCCAGACGGGTCTCGGGGTCGACGATGATCACCCGCTGGCCGCCGCGGGGCTTGCCGCAGCCCACCATGGTCGCCACGTTGGGGTCGTCGGCGGCGACGTCGACCACCCGGTTGTCGCCCAGCGCCACCCGGTCGATGTGCTGCACCATCGGCACCGGCAGGTCCGATCCGCCGGACACCAGCAGGGTGCCCTCGGCCAATCCGTACACCGGGTAGAACGCCTCGGCCCGGAATCCGGACGGGGCGAACAGTTCGGCGAACCCGTCCAGGGTGGCGGTGCGCACCGGCTCGGCACCGCACAGCGCCACCGACCAGTTGGACAGGTCCAGCGCGGCGCGCTCCTGCGGGGTGCTCAGCTCGACGCACAGGTCGAAGGCGAAGTTCGGTGCGGCGGTGATAAAGGCGCGGTGCCGCGAGATCGCCTCCAGCCACCGCATCGGCCGCTTGATGAACGCCGTCGGCGGCATCAGGACCGAATGTCCGGCGACGTACAGCGTCTCGAGCAGTCCCCCGATCAGACCCATGTCGTGGTACGGCGGCAGCCAGAACACACCGGTCACGTTGGGCATGTCGGTGTTGGCGTCCCAGGCCTCGGCGATGGTCGTCAGGTTGTGCACCAGGTTGCCGTGGGTCAGCACCACGCCCTTGGGCGCGCTGGTCGACCCAGAGGTGTACTGCAGCATCGCGATGCTCTCGCCGTCGATCTGCGGCGCCACCCAGGCCGCCTCCTTGCCCGTGGCGTCGCTATCAGTGATCGTCCAGCGCAGCGCCTGGCCGCCGGGCAGGCCGTCGATCGCGGGCTTGATCCTGGGCTCGATCTCACTGGTGGTGAGCGCGTAGCCGGGCTGGACGTCGGCGATGATCGACTCGACGCGCGGCAGCAAGTGTTCGCGCATGGGCGGATGCACAGGGATCGCGATGGCTCCGGCGTACAGACAGCCGAAGAAGCTGGCGATGAAGTCCAGCCCCGGCGGACACAACACCAGCACGCGTTCCCCGGCCGCTCCCTGACTCTGCAGGTCAGCGGCAATCTGGCGGGCGCGACGGTCCAGCTCCCCGTAGGTCACCTGGCTGGTTTCGTGCTCATCGCCGTCACGCGAGAAGGTGAATGCCAAGTTTTCGCCGTACCGCGCAGCACGCTGCGTCAGCAGATCAACCAGCGTGCGCAGGGTGTGCACCGTGTCGTCCGGCCCGCTCATCGATCGCGTCTCCCGTGTAACTGACGAAGAAGGGTTTTAGATGGGGCCCAAGGATTCCGTAGGCAACCTTGATTAAGGCTACCTTAAGAAGTCAGACGTCCAGTCCGTGATTTTCGGCGACGAAGACCCCGCCGAGCAAGTTAGGAGACCCCACTACGGGGTTACGGGGGAGCGCGCGAGGTTAACCCTCCAGCTTGTACCCGAGTCCGCGCACGGTAACCAGGTGCACTGGATTGGCAGGGTCGGCCTCGATCTTGGACCGAAGTCGTTTGACGTGGACATCCAAGGTCTTGGTGTCGCCGACGTAATCCGCACCCCAGACCCGGTCGATCAACTGGCCGCGGGTCAGCACCCGGCCGGTGTTGCGCATCAGGTACTCGAGCAGGTCGAACTCCTTGAGCGGCAAGGTAATCTGCTCGCCGTTCACCATGACCACGTGCCGTTCGACGTCCATCCGCACCGGACCGGACTCCAGCACACCCTCGCCCACGCCGCCCTCGTCGTCGCCGCCGCGGCGCAGCACCGCCCGGATCCGGGCGATCAGCTCCCGGGCCGAATACGGCTTGGTCACGTAGTCGTCGGCGCCCAATTCCAGGCCGACGACCTTGTCGATCTCGCTGTCGCGGGCAGTGACCATAATCACCGGCACGCTGGAACGCGCGCGCAGTTGTTTGCAGACGTCGGTGCCCGACATCCCCGGCAGCATCAGATCCAGCAGCACAATGTCGGCGCCGGCCCGGTCGAATTCGGCCAGGGCGGCGGTGCCGTCACCGACCACGGTGGCCTCGAAACCTTCTTTGCGCAGCAGAAATGCCAACGGGTCGGCCAGCGATTCCTCGTCCTCGACGATCAAGACGTGTGTCATCGACGCTGTCCTTCCCGATAGCTACCCTCTGCGTCATCGACAGCGGGTGTGATCACTGCTCCTCCTTCTCTGGGTCCACACTGCCCTGGTAGGCGGGAATCGCCAAGGTAAATGTCGAACCGGTCCCCGGCTGGCTCCACAACGTGATGGTGCCGTTGTGGTTGGCCGCCACGTGTTTGACGATCGCCAACCCCAGCCCGGTGCCCCCGGTGGCCCGCGAGCGGGCCTTGTCGCTGCGGAAGAACCGTTCGAAAACGCGCTGCTGGTCCTTGGGTGCAATGCCGATGCCACGGTCGGTCACGGCGATCTCGACGAAACCGTCCCGGCGACGCCGGCTGATCGACACCGGCGAACCGTGCGGTGAGTAGGCGATCGCGTTGGACACCAGGTTGGCCAGCGCGGTGACCAGGAGCGGTTCGTCGCCGAGTACGCGCAGCCCGCTCGGGGCGTCGGTGGTGATGGTGATCTCGGCGTTGTCGGCGGCCACCTTGTGTCGGGAGATCGCCTCGTTGACCACCGCGTCAACGTCGACGACGCCCAGGTCCGGCAACGGGTCGGCGCCCTGGAGCCGGGACAGCTCGATCAACTCACCGATCATGCTGGCCAGCCGGTTGGCCTCCACCAGCACCCGCTCGGCGAACGGCCGCACCGCCTCGGGGTCGTCGGCCGAGGCCAGCAGCGCTTCGGCGAGCAGCCCCATCGCCCCCACCGGGGTCTTGAGTTCGTGGCTGACGTTGGCCACGAAGTCGCGTCGGCTGGCCTCCATGCGGGCCTGCTCGGACTGGTCGTCGACGATCACCACCGCGAACCGGCGATCCTCTTCCGACAACAACCGGGCGTAACCGCGCACCGCCGACAGATCCGACCGGGTGGCCCCGGGAGCCCGCTTGGCCACCGTCAAGTCGAAGACGACTTCTTCCTCGCCGGCCAGCGCACGCTGCGCGGCCGCCCAGGCCTCGTCGTCGATCAACCGGCCGTGCACCAGCCCCAGCTCGGTGGCTCGGTCATTGAGGTAGACGACGTCGCGGTGGGAGTCGACAACCGCGATTCCCAGCGAGGCGTGCGAGACGATCTGCTGCAGCATCTCCGCGACGGTGATCCCGGAGCGTTCGGTGGCTGCCTTGCGACGCCGCTCGGCCAGCCGCGGCGACAGCCAGATGCCGGCCGCCACGCCCGCCGCGAGCGCAAGAACCGCCGACGCTGCAGCAAGCGTCAGCGCCGAGGTCGCAGCCACGGCAAAATCGTACGCAGTCTGGCACCGTGAGCTGACCAGCGTTCGACCATGACGTGCGCCGAATGTGAATTCAACCCGAAGATTTCACCCGTGCTCCACCCGGTATTCACACTGGGCGGGCCTCAAGCCGCTATTTGGCGCCCTGGCTCGCCACCGCCGCGGCCCCGGCGGCGGCCGCCTCCGGGTCCAGGTAGACGCCACCGGCCACCTTCGGGCGCAGGTCGGCGTCCAGGTCGTAACGCAGCGGGATGCCCGTCGGGATGTTCAGCCCGACCACGTCCTCGTCCGACATCTGGTCGAGGTACTTCACCAGCGCCCGCAACGAGTTGCCGTGCGCCGCGATCAGCACCGTCTTGCCGCACCGCAGGTCCGGGATGACGACGTCGGTGAAGTAGGGCAGGAAGCGCGCCACCACGTCGGCCAGGCACTCGGTGAGCGGCCCGCCGCCGATGTCGGCGTAGCGGGGGTCGGTGTCCTGGCTGTACCGGCTGCCGGCCTCGATGGGCGGGGGCGGGGTGTCGTAGCTGCGCCGCCACGTCATGAACTGCTCGTCGCCGTAGCGCGCCTTGGTGGCCGCCTTGTCCAGGCCCTGCAGCGCGCCGTAGTGGCGCTCGTTGAGCCGCCAGGTGCGGTGCACCGGGATCCAGTGCCGGTCGGCGGCGTCCAGCGCCAGGTTCGCGGTGGTGATCGCCCGACGCAGCAGCGAGGTGTAGACCACATCGGGAAGCAGGCCGTGTTCGACCAGTAGCGAGCCGGCGCGGACCGCCTCGGCACGGCCCTTGTCGGTCAGGTTGACGTCCATCCAACCGGTGAACTGGTTGCTGGCGTTCCATTCGCTCTCGCCGTGACGCAGCAGTATCAGGGTGGCAGTGTCAGACATGGGCGTCAGTGTCTCACGCGGGGTTCGGGTGCCTTTGGCTCACCACTGCCAGGACCAACGGCCCTGCCTGGCGCGTGATCGCGTCGATAGCGTCAAGGCATGGCAGTAGAACCCAGCGACCCCGCCCGGGAGCGCAGTGGGCCCGCCGGGCGGTCGCCCGTCACCGCCCCGTTGGGGACGGTGACCCGGCCGTTTCGGCGTACCGGCCGGTACTACGCACGGATGTGGCGCGACTACCTCGACGAGCGCCACGAGGAGGACCTGCCCGTCGCCCGGCCGACCCTCGCGTTGGCCACCCAGGCCTTCCGCGACGAAGTCGTCCTGCTCGGACTGCGGGGACGCCGTCCGATCGGCGGCATGGACGTCTTCGAACGCATCAACGCCGAGGTCTCCGAGGCGATCGACTTCTACGGTTCGCGCGGCTTTCTCGACGAACCGGAGAAGTTCTTCGCCGCACCGCCGCCGCTGACCGAGGTCACCCTGCTGCCCCGGGAAGGCCGTCGGCGATCCCATGACCGGATCCGCTGGGAGAGCGGATACGCACCGCTGCCGGGGGAGCCCGGCGCGCAGCGGTGGCGCAGTTACACCGGCAACGACCGCGCCTACGCGATTCTGCTGCGACATCACGAGCCCCGACCGTGGCTGGTGGGTGTGCACGGCGCCGAGATGGGCCGTGCCGGGCTGGACCTGTGGCTGTTTCGGGCGCGCCACCTGCATGAGAAATTCGGCCTGAACATCGTCCTGCCGGTGCTGCCCATGCACGGGCCGCGGGCACGTGGCCTGCCCAAGGGGGCGGCCTTCCCCGGCGAGGACGCCCTGGACAACGTGCACGCCGGCGCCCAGGGAGTCTGGGATGTCCGACGCCTGCTGAGCTGGATCCGCGCGCAGGAGCCGGAGTCGCCGATCGGGCTGAACAGCATCTCGATGGGCGGCTACATCGCCGCTTTGGTTGCCAGCCTGGAGGACGATCTGACCTGCGCCATTCTGGGGGTGCCGGTGGCCGATGTGGTCCAGTTGCTGGGTCGGCACTCCGGTCTGAGCCGCACCGACCCGCGCCGGCAGACGGTCGTGCTGGCCGAGCCGCTCGGCCGGATGACGTCGCCGCTGTCGCTGCAGCCCCGGGTCCCGATGCGGGGCCGTTTCATCTACGCCGGCATCGCCGACCGGGTGGTGCACCCACGCGAGCAGGTGGTCCGGCTGTGGGAGCACTGGGGCAAGCCGGAGATCGTCTGGTACCGCGGCGGGCACACCGGATTCTTCGAAGCTCGACCGGTTCAGCGGTTCGTCGAGGCGGCCATCGTGCAGTCCGGGCTGCTCGACTGACGGGGGCCGACGACGCGAGGTGATACATGAACGGGATGAGCGTCCTTGACGCAGCGATGATCACCGGGGACTCGTTGTTCCACCCGATCAACATCGGCGCGGTGCTGATTCTCGCGCCGCCGGAAGATGCGGGCGAACGGTTCGCCGACCAGCTCTACCGCCAGGCACTGAACCACACCGGCGCCGTCGACCACCGCCTCCGCCGCGTTCCGCACCGGAGCCCGCGCACCGGCGGCATGTGGGTCTGGCGCGATGAACACGACCTCGACCTGGAGCAGCACCTCGCCCGACGGACCCTGCCGGCCGGCAGCGGCCGTGACGAACTGTGGCGGCTCATCGGCGAACTGCACGCCGAGCGACTGGACCGGTCGCGGCCGCTGTGGACGGCCGTCCTGATCGACGGGCTCGCCGACGGCAGAATCGCCTTCTACGCCAAGGTCCATCACATCATCGTGGACGGCGTTGCGGGGCTACGGATGATCAGCGACGGGCTGAGCCCGGATCCTGATCGGCGCGGCATGTCACCGTTCTACGCCGCACAGCACAGCCGGACGGCCCAGCCGACCGCCGATTCCGGATCGGATCTGATCGCACCGCTGCGACGCCTGGCCGGCGCCGCCGTCTCCGGTGTGACGATGCTCGAGCACCTCGTCGAAAGCCCGGCACGCGCCGTGCTCGCGACACTCACCGGCCGCACCCCCATCCCGGCGGTCGGCGCGCCGTTCACGCCGTTCAACCGGCGGCTGGGACCCAAACGCGGCGTCGTCGCCGGCAGCTGGGCCAAGAGCCGCATCCGGGCGGTGCAGCAGGCCACCGGCACCACGGCCAACGACGTCACCACCGCCGTCGTCGGTGGGGTGCTGCGCAGCTGGCTGACCGATCATGGCTGCCTGCCGGGGCAATCGCTGGTGGCGTTCTGCCCCATCACCGTGCGCGCCCCCAACGCCACCTCCGATGACTCCGGAAACCGTTTCGGCGCATGGCTGTGCCCGATCGGCACCGACGTTGCCGACCCGGTGCAACGACTCCGGCGGGTGCACCGGTCCATGCGTGAAGGCAAACGCTATGTCGCCCGGTACGGGTCGGGGGCATCGCTGTCGCTGCTGGCGCCCAGCATCGCCTCGACCATCTTCCAGGCGGTTGCGCCGGTGAGTCCGCGGATACGAACCGGATACAACCTTCCGATATCCAGCGTGCCCGGGCCGCGCGATGAAATGTATTGGAACGGTGCACATGTCGAAGAGATCTATCCGGTGTCGACCGTTTTCGACGGCCAGACGCTCAATGTCACGTTGTGCTCGTATGCCGACCGCATCGGTATCGGCTATGTCGGCGACGGCGAGGTGATGCCCGATATCGCAACGCTGGTGCCGAGGACCGAGCGCTGCCTGCGCGAGTTGGAGTCGGCGGTCCTGCCCGACGGGTGAGGGTCAGCTGCTCGGCGGGATCAAATGCTCGAACGCCCGCAGGTTCTTCAGCGACTGTCCGGTGGACACCCGCCACTCCCATTCCTTCTGGATCGAGGTGGCAAATCCCAACTCCAGCAACGTATTGAAGTCGAAGTCGACGGCTTCGAGCACCTGTCCGAGCACCCGGTCGATCTCCTCGGGCGTCACCGAAGTCAGCGCCATGCGACCGACGAGGTAGATGTCGCCGACGTTGTCCAGGGTGTAGGCCACCCCGTACAGCCGGCGGTTGCGCTGGAGCAGGTACCGGTAGACCCCGGCGTGGTTCTCGTCGGGCTGACGGCAGACGAACGCCTCGACGCGCACCGAGTGCTCTCCGACACTGAGGATGGTGTTGGTCTTGAGTTTGCGCTCGCCGGGCAGTTCCACGATCAGCCCGGGCAGCCCGCCGTGTGAGCCCGGGGTCGGCGAATAGGCCAGCTCAGCCGCCTGCAGGGTGCTTTCGATGAGCTCCTGGACGTCGCTGCGGTTCATCCCCACCACTGACTCCTGTGCGCGTGCCCCCGATGTGCGTCGAGTGTGCGGTTTACTCGGCAACACACCGGGGCAGGCCTCGCAAACCGCACACTCGGCGCCGACGGGACGCGCCGTGTCGCCATCCTGCTCATGCGCGCGCCCCGCGCCGCGTCGGCCACCGGCGAGGCCGGCGCGCCGATCCGAGCACCCGCATCCGGCCGCCCCGGGCCGCGGCGAAGTCTTCGATCGCGTGCGTGTAGCTGGCCAATTGGGCGTCGACGGTGCGCTCCCAGGAAAACTGCGCCGCATGGCTGACGGCGGCCCTGCGCATCGCCCATCCCCGGGGCCCGGAACCGAGCCGCAGCAGCTCATCGAGGGCGGTCGTCCACGCCTCAATCCCGTGCCCGTCGACCAGACGCCCGGTGACGCCGTCGCGCACCGCGACCGGCAGCCCACCGACGGCCGCGGCCACCACCGGCGTCCCGCACGCCTGGGCCTCCAGGGCCACCAGCCCGAACGATTCGGAGTAGCTCGGCACGGCCACCAGGTCGGCGGCTTGGAACAGCATCGCCAGATCCTCGCGGGACTGCGGCGGCAGGAAGGTCACCCGGTCACTGGTACCCAGTTCGGCGGCGAGCCGAACCAGGCCGCCCGGTTCCGCCAGCCCGCTGCTGCCCGACGGCCCGCCGGCCACCACCACACGCACCCCGGGCAGTTTCGCGGCCGCCCGCAGCAGGATGTCGGGCGCCTTGAGCGGCTGGATGCGGCCGACGAACGCCACGATCGGTTCGCCTACCGACAACCCCAACGCCGCCCGGGCCGCCCGCTTGTCGCCGGGCCGGAACACCTCCAGGTCGACGCCCGGGTGCGCCACGTCGATCCGGCGCGGGTCCGCCTCATGCAGGTCGACGAGTTGCTGGGCTTCATCGTCGGTATTGACGATGAGCCGGTCGGCGGCATCGACGACCTGCTGCTCGCCGACCGTGCGCAGCGGCGGTTCCGGGGCGTCCCCGGCGGCCAGGGCGGCGTTCTTCACCCCGGCCAGGGTGTGCGCGGTGTGCACCAGCGGCACCGCCCACCGGTCCGCGGCCAGCCAGCCGACCTGCCCGGACAGCCAGTAGTGCGAATGCACGACGTCGTAGTAACCGGGCTCGTGGGCGGCCTCGGCGCGCAGCACCCCGGCGGCGAACGCGCACAGCTGCGTGGGCAGGTCGTTCTTGTCCAAACCTTCGAACGGCCCGGCCACCACGTTGCGCACCAGCACGCCGGGCGCCACGTGCTGCACCGGCGGGTCGACCGACGACGTGGCGCGGGTGAACACTTCCACCGACACCCCGCGGCGCGCCAAATGCAGCGCGCTCTGCAGGACGTAGACGTTCATGCCACCGGCATCGCCGGTGCCGGGCTGGGCCAGCGGCGAGGTGTGTACCGACAGCAGCGCTACTCGGTGCACATCGGATCTGACGCTCCCAACCCCTCCAACGTCGTAGCCCACCCCGCCATCCTTACAGGTTCGGTCAGGCGGACACTTCCGGGACCACGCGGGCGACCGGACCGCGGGACCGGCGCATCGCCCCGACCGGGTCGGCGTAGAGCCCGCCCAGTGACACCGTGCCGGCGCCGGCCTCCTGAACCCGGTTGCCGAACGCGGTGACGCGGATGCTGCGCGCCGACAGCACCGAACGCTGCGTGAAGGCCCGCTCGACCTCGGCCATGCCCTCCGGGTATTCGGTGAAACCCTGGCCACCGACCACCAGGTCATCGGGGTTGAGGACGTCGCGCAGCAGCGCTACGGCTTCGCCCAGAGCACGGGCCCGCTCGGTCAGCAGTGCTGCGGCTCGCTCGTCACCGCCGCGCGCCTCGCGCACCAGAGTGGTCACCGCCGCCGACACGGCGCCGTTGCCCTCCGGCAGCAGCCGCAGCCGACGAGCCGCGGCCAGCACCGCCTCATCGCTGACGGTGGATTCGAGATGTCCGGTGCCCCCGAGCAGCTCCGAGTACACCGGCAGGCCGGCGATGGTGCCGGGACCGCTGGTCGGGCTGTGCACCCGCCCGCCGATCACCAGCGCGTAGCCGACCGTTTCCCGGGCGTAGACGTAGAGGCTGGTGGTGCTGTTGGCCGTCGGCCGCCGCACACCGAACAGCAGTTCCGCCCCGGCCATCGCGTCCACATGCGAGGCCACCGATACGGGCAGGCCCAGCTCCTCGGCCAGCACCGGCCCGACCGGCGCGGCGGTCCAGCCCAGTCGCGGGTGGTCGACGTGACCGGTGGCCCCGTCCACCGCACCACCGATGGCGACCCCGACCCACAGCGGCCGGCGCTTCTGCCAGCGGGTCAGGTACCGGCTGGCGCTGGCGGCCAGCGACGCCAGCGCCGGCGTGGCCCCATTGTTCGGGGTCGGGGTCTCGACGACGTCGAGGGTGCGGCCGAGCAGGTCGGTGGCCACGATGCTGGTGGTCTTGGCCCCGATGTGCAGACCCAGGGTGAGGAACGGTTCGTGGTTGACCACCACCGGCCGACGCGGCCGCCCGATCGCCCCGGACGTGGCCAGGTCGGCGCGCTCCAGCAGCAGGCCGGCTTCCAGCAGCGCGCTGACCTGGCGGTTGACGGTGGCGACGCTCAGCGAGGTGGCGCCGGCGATGGCCTCCCGGGCGACCGGGCCGTGTTGACGAACCGCCGCGAAGACCTCGGCGCCGGCGCTGTCGGCCAGCTGCAGGGCCGGGGCTACCACACGCGGGTGGGAGCGGGGCCGCCCGTTCCGGTGGCTGGCGAGGTGAGCGGTGAGAGAGGTAGTACGCACGCGATGTCCTTAGTCTGGAGAAAAATCCGAAGGGGGCCGTTTACGCCTGCGACCCGGCGGACTCTCCTAAGGAGCGCTACTCGCAGCAGGTCAGGCGCAGCAACACGCGCGACAACACGCGCCGTGGGCGACCAGACAGACCGCTGTCAGAAAGCGGGCACTGCGAGACATAGCTGAGAATCTATCACGATCACTAAGGTTGGGGCGATGACGACTTCTGCGCGCGACCAGCGCATTGCCGTAGTCACCGGCGCCAGCTCGGGTATCGGCGAGGCGACCGCGAGAACTCTTGCCGCACAGGGCTTTCATGTGATCGCCGTGGCACGTCGCGCCGATCGGCTCGCCGCGCTGGCCGATGAGATCGGCGGCACCGCCGTAGTGACCGACGTCACTGACCCGGCCGCAGTGGCCGCACTGGCCCAGGTGTGCGAACAGGTCTGCGACTCGCTCTCGGGTTCGGTCAATGTGCTGGTCAACAATGCCGGCGGGGCCAAGGGCCTGGCCTCGGTGGAGCAGGCCGACCTCGAGCACTGGCGCTGGATGTGGGAGACCAACGTGCTGGGCACGCTGCACGTGACGCGCGCGCTGCTGCCCAAGCTCGTCGCGTCCGGCGACGGCCTGGTGGTCACGGTGACCTCGATCGCGGCGTTTGAGATCTACGACGGCGGCGCCGGCTACACCTCGGCCAAACACGCCCAGAGCGCGCTGCACCGCACGCTGCGCGGGGAGCTGCTGGGAAAGCCGGTGCGGCTCACCGAAATCGCTCCCGGCATGGTGGACACCGAGTTCTCGCTGGTGCGCTTCGACGGCGACCGCGAGCGGGCCGACGCGGTCTATTCCGGCCTGACCCCGCTGACCGCGGCCGACATCGCCGAGGTGATCGGGTTCGTGGCTTCCCGGCCGCCGCACGTCGACCTCGATCAGATCGTCATCCGCCCGCGCGACCAGGCATCGGCGACCCGGGCTAACCGCCGGGTCGAGCACTAGAGGTCGTCGTGGTGGGCGTGCCCGACAGCGTCGGCGCGTCGGTCGGGGTGGCCGGCGCGACGCTGGGCAGTGAGGTCCGCGACGGTTCAGTACTCGACAACGCCGACATCGAGACCCAGGTGTCCCAGTCCACGGCCCAGTCCCAGATATCCCCGTCGGCGTAGGACAGCTCGATCGAGCTGCCGGTCACCTCGACCGGGTCGCCGTAGATCGCGCTGTAGAAGTACTGCTCGGCATCCTCCGTCGACAAGTTGATGCAGCCGTTGGTGACGTTGGTGTTGCCCTGAGCGCCGGCACTGGACGGGTTGGCGTGGATGAACTCGCCGTTGTTGGAGATCCGGACCGCCCAGCGCTCGTGGATGTTGCTGTAGCCGGCGGCCGGGTTGGACATGTAGAAGTCCGCGTACTTCTCGCTGACCACGTGGACACCATTGCGAGTGATGTTGCGCGCCTTGTCGGCCTGACCGTAGCTGCAGGGGAAGTCCATGATCACGCCCTCGTCGCGGATCACCTGGATGCGGTGCGAGGAGACTTCGGCCTTCACCACCTGGCGCCGCCCGATCGAGAATTCCAGCGACATGTCTTGGGCCCCGTAGGCGCCGTCGCCCAACGCCAGGCCGTACAGCTTGGCGTCGACGCGGACGGTGGTTCCGGCCGGGAAGTAGTCGCGGCTGCGCCAGTGCACCCGGGCGCCCTGCACCTCGTCGGGCAGCCAGGCCCAGCTGCCTTCCACCGGCGGCTCGGTGACGATGCTCAGGGCCCGCTCGACGGCGGCCTTGTCGGCGATCGGTCCGTCGAACTGCAGGATCACCGGCGCCGCGACGCCCACCGTCTGACCGTCGGCCAGCTGAAAGCCTCCGTCGATGACGGCGGTGGGGGTGACCGTGGTGATGGTGCCGGCGACCGGCACGGCGTGGCCGTCGTGGCCCACCACCGACCCGCTCCAGGTGTAGACCGAGCCGTAGCCCAGCGGTTCGGTGACGGTGTAGCGCGTGCGCTCCCGGTTGAACGTCCCGGTGAGCACCTTGCCGGCCGGGTTGGTCAGCGCCACCCGCTGAAACCAGCCGTCGCGGACCGTGACGCCGACCGCGGCCGTGGGCAGCACGTCGGCCACCGCGCCGCTTTCCAGGGCGGGTTCGAACGTCAGAGCGGGCGCTGAGGGTGGCGCGTTGTCGGCGTTCTTGCCGGCCCGGCCGAAACATCCCGCCAGCGCTGCCGGCGCGACCGCCCCGGCAGCCAGCGCTGCCAACGCACGTCGCCGGTTCAGGGTCACGGCATTCCAAGATACCGGCCCAGCCGCCTGACCACCTGCGACGCTGATTACACCCGGGCTATAGCGCGCACCCGACGAGCACCGGCTCGGGGTGCAAGGTGATGCCGAACGCGTCGTGCACCCCGTCGCGCACGACGCGGGCCAGGCTCACGATGTCGGCGGAGGTCGCGCTCCCCCGGTTGGTCAGCGCCAGGGCATGTTTGGTGGATAACCGCGCCGGCGCATCCGGCCCGGGATAACCCTTGCCGAAACCGGACCGCTCCACCAGCCAGCCGGCCGCCAATTTCACGCCACCGGGGGTGTCCCAGTGCGGCACCGCGCCGCTCTCCCGGTCAGCCAGAATGCGGTATACCTCTTGCGAAACAACAGGATTGGTAAAAAATGATCCGACACTCCAGGTGTCGTGGTCGGTCACCTCGAGCACCATGCCCTTGGCCGCCCGTAGCGCGAGCACCGCGGCGCGAACCGCTGCCGGTGCGCGGTACTCGCCCTCGGCGGCGTCCAGCGCAGCGGTCAATTCGCCGTACCGCAGCGGCGCGCTGCGCCCGGCCGGATCCAGGTCGAATTCGACCTCCAGCACCACCGCCGCCCGATCTTCAGGGGAGCACTTGAGCACACTGGTGCGGTAGCCGAGCTCCAACTCGGTCGCCGGCGTCCAGCGCACCTCGCCGGTACGCCGATCCAGCAGCAAAACCCTGGTCAGGCGGTCGGCGACCTCCACACCGTAGGCCCCGACGTTCTGCACCGGGGTGGCGCCGGCCGAGCCGGGGATGCCCGACAGGCACTCCAGCCCGCCCAGATTCGCAGCGACCGCCCGCGCAACGACGTCGTCCCAGACCGCGCCGGCCTCGGCTCGCAGCAGATTGCCGTCGATGGTGATGCCGTCGTTGGCCAGCAGGACGGCGGTCAGGCCCTCGAGGTCGTCGGCGATCAGCACGTTGGAGCCCCCGGCCAGCAGCAACGGGCGGTCATCGGCCACGTCGAGTGCGCCCAGCGTTGCCACGATCTGTTCGGTGTCGGTGCACGTGATGACACGTCGGGCGACCGGCCCCACCCGCAGGGTGGTCAGCGGCGCCAGCGGCACCGCCTCGGCGACACGCGCGCCCGCGAACTCGGAACCCGCCACGGGCGGTAACGGTAGCGTGACCAGGTATGCCGCGTACATTCACGCTCTTCGAGCACTACTCGGCAACCGTCGAGCAGGTCTATGCCGTCTTCGCCGACGAGCACTACTGGCGGGCCCGGCTGGCCGAGTCCGGAGCCGATGTCGTGGCGTTGGACTCGATGACCGTCGGCCCCGATGGCGGCGTCGACGTCGCCATCAGGCAGGGCATTCACCGGGAGAAGTTGCCCGCACTGGCGGCCCAGTTCCATCCCGGCAACCTGGATGTGGCGCGGCAGGAGACCTGGCATCCGGTGCGCGACGGGAAGGCACGCGCCCAGGTGACCGGCAAGGTCGTCGGCGCACCGGCGAAGCTGTCCGGCGATGCGGTCCTGTCGCCGGCCGCCGGCGGCTGCGAGTTGCGGCTGATCGCGACCGTGCAGGTCGATATCCCGCTGGTGGGCGGCAAAATCGAGAGTTTCATCGGCGGGCAGTTGGCCGAGCTGATGAGTGTCGAGCAACGGTTCACCTCGACGTGGCTGAGGCAGGGCGGCGCAACACCGACGGAATAGGCTGGGTCCATGCGGATTGCGTGTGCGCAGATACTCAGCGGCGCCGACCCGGCCGCGAACCTGCAACTGGTGACCGACTACACGCAGCGGGCCGCCGATCAGGGGGCGTCGCTGGTGGTGTTCCCGGAGGCGGCGATGTGCCGGTTCGGGGTGCCGCTGGGTCCGGTTGCCGAACCGCTCGACGGGCCGTGGGCCACCGAGGTTCGGGCGATCGCCGCCAGGGCTCAGATCACCGTCGTCGCGGGAATGTTCACCCCGGCCGATGACGGACGGGTCACCAACACGTTGCTGGCGACCGGTCCCGGAACCGACACGCACTATCACAAGATCCACCTGTACGACGCCTTCGGATTCACCGAATCGCGCACGGTGGCACCGGGATTCGAGCCGGTGGTGATCGATGTCGACGGAGTCGGCGTCGGGTTGTCGACCTGCTATGACATCCGGTTCCCGGCGTTGTACACCGAGCTGGCCGAGCGCGGTGCGCAGCTGATCGCGGTCTGCGCCTCATGGGGGGCCGGCCCGGGGAAGCTGTCGCAGTGGGAGCTGCTGGCGCGGGCCCGGGCGCTGGATTCGACCAGCTACGTCGTCGCGGTCGGGCAGGCCGACCCCGGCGGTCCGGCGGATTCCTCCGGCGCACCCACCGGTGTGGGCCACAGCATGGTCACCTCGCCGTGGGGCGAGGTGGTTGCCGCGGCCGGCGCATCGCCGCAGCTACTGGTCTGCGACATCGACCTCGACGCGGTCTCCGCCGCCCGCCGGACGCTGGCCGTGTTGAGCAATCGCGCGACCTTCCTTCAGGTCGGTAAGGCAGAATCGCGCGGGTGAGCAATCCGCCCGGACCTCCCCACGGCGAGTCACCCTGGGCTCGCCCCGCCGGCCAACCCGAACCGCAAGGCGGCGCTACGTCGTCTCGCCCACCGGAGCCGTCCGCCTCGCCCACCCGGCAGATGCCGGCGGGCGGTCACGAGGAGCCCACCACCCGGATTCCCGCGGCGCCCGCGCAGCCTCCGGTGCCCCCGCAGGCCCCGGTGCCGCCGCCCGCGGACCCGCCTCCCGCGCCGGCCGGTGAGGCGCCCACCACCGTGATCGAAGCCCCGACTGCCCCGTCGCGGCCGGCTTCGGTGCTGCGTGACCCGCTGGCCCTGGTCCTGATCGTGGTCACCGTGATCGCGCTGGCGCTGGCCGGGTTGATCGGCGCCGAGCTGATCGCCCGCCGTATCGGCGACAGCAAGGTGGCCAAGGCAACCGAATGCGTGGTGAACGACAAGGCCAGCGCCTCGTTCGGGGTGACGCCGCCGTTCCTGTGGCAGCACATCACCGGCAACTACACCAATATCTCCATCCACACCGCGGGCAACCAGGTCAAAGATGCCAAGCAGATGACGGCCGACTTGAGCATCTCCGACGTCGATCTGCACGGCAGCGGCGACTCGAAGGGCACGATCGGTTCCCTGCAGGCGACGCTGACCTGGCCGGCGGCCGGCATCAAGGAGACCGTCCAGACCATGGTGCCGATCCTGGGCAACCTGGTCTCCGACCTGAAGACCAATGCACAGGACGGCACCGTCGAGCTGCGGGGCGCGTTCGGTCTGGCCACCGTCGTGGTCAAGCCCGAAGTCGTCAACGGGGGCCTGTCCCTGCAGGTGCAGAAACTGACCGGCCTGGGCGCCCTGACCCTGCCGCGTGAATCGCTGCAGCCCGAGTTGGACAGGTTCGCCGCGGAGTTGACGAAGCGTTATCCGCTCGGCCTGCGCGCCGACAGCATCCAGGTCACCGACACCGGTGTGGTGGCGCGGTTCTCCACCCGCAACGCCTCCATACCGCGCTCCGACGACCCCTGCTTCGCAAATCTGTAACCTTGCACAATGAGCGCTCCCGGACCCACACATCGGTTTTCCGGCCTGCCGGCGGCCATGCTGGCGTTGACCGTGGTGCTTGCCATCGCGCTGGTCGGGATGCTCGGGGGTGAGCTTTACGCCCGCCACCGGGCGAACAGCCTGGTTGCCGAGGCCGTCAAGTGCGAAGCGCAGGACAGCGCCACCGTGTCCTTCGGGACCACTCCCCCGGTACTGGCGCAGTACTTCAACGGCGAGTACTCCCACATCTCGGTCCAGACCGCGGGCAACCAGATCCGGCAGGCCAAGGGCATGCGGCTCGAGCTGGACATCCGCAACGTCCGGCTGAACAAGGGTGCGGGTGCATCAGATCCCAAGGGCACCATCGGGTCACTGGACGGCACCATCACCTGGCCGGCCGACGGGATCAAGCAGTCGATCCAGGATGTGGTCCCGGTGATCGGCAGCATCGTCACCGGCACTGTCACCGCCGATCCCAGCGCGGGTACGGTCCAGCTCAAGGGCCTGCTCAATAAGGCGACCGTCAAGCCGCAGCTGGTCAACAACGGACTGTCGCTGCAGGTGGTGGACCTGGAGGCGCTGGGCCACGACCTGGACACCGACACCGTGCAGCGTCACCTCGACGAACTCACCGCAAAAGTGACCGATGACCTTCCGCTGGGCATCCACCTCGACAGCGTGGAAGTCACCGATTCCGGTGTGGTGGTGAAGTTCTCGACACGAAATGCCGCCATCGAGGGGTCGTCGTCGAGTCAGTGCTTCGAATCGCTCTGAGGCATCAGGTCCGGGCGAGCCGGAAGTAGCCGTAGAGGTAGGCGTCCGTGCCGGCCGCGTCCGGCACCGGAGTGCGGTTGAAGCCCGCGACCAGAATCAAGTCGTCGTTGAGCCAGCGCCGAAGCCGACCGCTGTGTCCGTACACGCTGTATTCGACGGCGAAGTCGGCCGAGAAACCATCCGCCGTCAGCGCGTAGCCCGAAGGCGCGAGGCACGGCCCGACGAAGTGCCGCAACGCATCCCATACCAGCGGGACCCCAGCAGCGAGAAACCGTTCGTCAGCGACCCGGTAACCCGGCGCTATGCCGTCGGCGAACTCACGCAACTGCTTCTCAGCGCGGGCGTGATCCGGCACCGACGTGAGGGGAATATCGGCGCTCTCGGCGTACACCCGAATGTCACCCAGCGCGGGGGGCGCAGCGCTTCGGTACTGCCAGAAGACATATCCGGCGACGACCGTGACGATTCCAATCACCACTGCTGCGCTTATCACCATCGCCTTGCTTGCCTTCATCCGAGTGAACCGATGTTGACGCATGCCATCGGGTGGGTGCCGAGGGGGCCGGGCAGACCGGACCCGATAAGGTCGCCGAGCCGAACGGTGACCAGTGCATCGGGGGTATCGATCGGGGTGCCGGTGTTGGTTTCCCACGGGTTCCGCAGCGTCACCATGGCGTCACTGCCGGTGCCGCTGATGCCTTCGACCACATACACATGACTCTGCGTCAACGGCGATCCTTCCGGTGTCGTCGAGACAGTCACGGGCTGATGAGTGGCCAGAGCCCCGGAAATCGCTTGGTCGATATGCTGATTCGTGAACCAGACGTTTTCCGGCTTGATGACGGTGCCGCGATTGCCGGTCAGCGCCTCCAGCGCATCCTTGGCGTAGCCGCCCTGCCCGATTCCCGCTTCGTTGCCGAGCGCATCGGCGAGATCCGTTCCCGGGTATTTGAGTTTGGCGTACGCCGACTCCAACACCGCCGGCCACAGCGCGGCGTCGGGTCGGCCATTGTCGAGCCAACTCGCGCCGTTGTGTCTGATGTCGGCGTCGAGGTCGGCCTGGGTGACGTCGATGTGCTTCCACTCGTGGCCATCCCAGAGGGTGACGTCGAAAGTCCCCGTCTGGTCGTCGAAATGAATGCGATCTTTGATCCACTGCGGGTTGGCATTGGCGATGGCGCCCATGGTGGCGTCCAGGTAGCAGTCCCCGACGCTGTCCTGCTTCACGTCCGCGGCAGTCGGGTCGTGAGGGTAGAGGTCTCGGTCGGTCCACCGGTGTTCGCCGCCGAGAGTGTCGATCGGGGGCGGCGACAGGGGCGCGCCGTCGCGCATCGGGTACCGCAGCGACTGCAGCAGCCCCGCCCTGCTCTTGCTGTCGGTCCAGACCTCGTCCACCACCAGGTGGATATCCCTGGCCTTGGCGGCGAGGAAGGCCTGGAACTGCCGAGCGCCCGCGGGGGTGTCGAGGCCGAGTACGTCTTGCCGGGCCACCACGTCGCTGATCTCGACCTCAATGGCGTCAAGGCGCCGGCGTCCCCACACCGTCTTTCGGCAGGCCCCACGCAACGCCTCGGCGAATGCCCGGTCCACCTCGACGGACGTCGCCAGGCGCTGCGCCAAATCCTGCTCGCGCGCACGCGCGGCGTCGGCGAACGCACCACGCACATCGGGCATAGCCGCAAAGGTTATCGACGGTCCGCCGGCTTGGGTAGTCACCCAGCCGCGCTACCCCAGTCCGTCGAGCACCGCCCGCGTGCCGGACAGCCCCAGCCGGGTCGCCCCGGCCTCGATCATCGCCAGCGCATCGTCCGCACTGCGGATGCCGCCGCTGGCCTTGACCCCTAGGCGGCCACCGACCGTGTCGGCCATCAGCGACACCGCGTGCACGCTCGCCCCGCCGGACGGATGAAATCCGGTGGAGGTCTTCACGAAATCCGCCCCGGCATCTTCGGCGGCCCGGCAGGCAGCGACCAGGGCGGCGTCACCGGCGAACTCCAGCAGCGCGGCGGATTCGACGATCACCTTGAGCACCGCCTGGGGCACCGCGGCGCGCACGGTCGCGATGTCGGCGCCCACCGCGGCAAAATCCGCTGCCACCGCCGCACCGACGTCGATAACCATGTCGATCTCAGCCGCCCCGTCGGCGGCGGCCAGTGCCGCCTCCTGGGCTTTGACCACCGACAGATGCTTGCCGGACGGGAATCCCACGACCGCGGCAATCGGGACACTGGAGGGGTTGGCCCCAGCCGCTATGGCCACCATCGACGGCGACACACAGACCGCGGCGACGCCGAGTCCGGCCGCCTCGGCGACCACGGCCGCGACCTGGGCCGCGGTCGCTTCGGGTTTGAGCAGCGTGTGGTCGACCATGCGCGCCACCTGGTCACGGCGCCACCGGCGCCCGGTCGTCAGCGACATCAGAATGCCTCCTCGGCGGCGCCCGGGTTGCAGCCGGACTCGAGCATGGTCACGCCGTCGACGACGGGCCGCCACGGCTCCAGATTCCAGCTGGTCTTGCCGGGCCGGGCGAACTCGGCATAGCTCCAGTGGCAGAGAAACTGGTCGCGCATGCCGGGGGTATCGGCGTCGGGAGCACTGGCCAGCACCTCTCGCCAAGCTTGGTCACCCACAGCGCCGGCGTCGAGCCGAAGGGCCGCCGCCCGCGCGGACGGGGTCGGGTACACCCGCAGACTCAACCGGCCGTCGTAGCTGACCCACTCGGTGTGGTCGACGTAGCCGGCCAATCCAGTGTCGGCGGTGGCCGGCGCCGCGCACAACACGGTGGCCGCGGCACCCAAGGCCGCAAGGACGAACGAACGCAGCATGGCGCTAGTGGGACTTCCCCTGGACCTCAAGAAGTCGGGGCCGCACGTCCACCAGGTACACCCCCGCCGCGCAGGCCGCGATCGCCATTCCCATCACCTGCAGCACCAGTGCCAGCAGCCCGCACACCCCCAGGATCACCAGCCAGACCGGCTTGGTGAGCTTGTCGGCGGCGGTGTAGGCATCGGAACGTTGCATCGCCGCGTGGACGAAGGCGTACACCGACGTCGCGAAAACGGCGATCTGCAAAACGAAAAGGACGGTACCCACCAGGTTCGCAGCGATCACGCTGCAAGCCTAGGCGGGCACCGTCCCGGGCGTCGAACTGCGACTACTTCTGGGTGACCTTCTTGGCCGGAGCCTTCTTGGCCGGAGCAGCCTTCTTCGCCGGAGCCTTCTTGGCGGCCGGGGCCTTCTTGGCGGCCGGAGCCTTCTTGGCGGGGGCCGGCGCGGGCTCGTCCTTCTTGGGCAGCTCGATGCCGACCAGCTTGGCGGCACGCTCGCCGACCTCACGGGTCTGCGACGCGACGTTGCCCAGCACTTCCTGGGTCAGCTCGACGGCCTGGTCGACGTAGCCCTCCACCTGCGCGGACGCGTCATCCAGACCGGACTGGCTGCGCAGCCGGACCAGGGCGGCCTCACCGCGCGCCACCAGGTCGTTGTACCGCTCGCTGGCAGCCTCCGCGTAGCCCTCGGCGGCCTTGCGCAGCTCCTCGGCGGTGAAGCGCTCCCGCAGCTCGGCGAACTGCTCGGGCAGCTCCTCCTGCAGCTTGGTCAGGCGAGCGCGGCTCTCCTCGACCCGGGTGCTGGCGTCCTCGCGGGCCTCACCGGCGCGCTCGCGCAGGTTGGAGACCAGGTCGGTCACGGTAGCCAGGGCCAGGTCAGCGGCGCCGATCGCGGCGAGCAGCGGGGCCTTCAGTTCTTCGATGGTCGGGTTCTCAGCCATGTCGGGTTCCTTTCGGGTTGAAATCGTGCGTAGGTGATTCGGTCAGGAGAACGAAAGAGGATCAGTCAGGTGGCGTCTCCTCACCGTCGGCTTCGTTCTGCTGGACAAAGGAGGTGTAGATGTCGAGCAGAACCTGCTTTTGCCGTTCCGTGATCGCCGCATCGGCAATGACCGCGTCACGGACCTCGCTCTTCTCGCTCGGCTCCAAGATTCCCGCCCGGACGTAGAGCACCTCGGCGGAAACCCTTAGGGCCTTAGCGATCTGGTTGAGGACATCAGCAGAAGGCTTGCGCAGTCCACGTTCGATCTGGCTCAGATACGGATTGCTGACGCCGGCCTTGTCGGCCAGCTGGCGCATGGACACCTGCGCGGCTTCGCGCTGGGCCCGGATGAAGCTACCGATATCTGCCGCTGCCGTGGAGACCACTGCGGCGAGCTTGTCGTCCTGCGACACCGCTGACCCCTTTCGTGGACTGGCGACTGCTGACACGTGCCACGATACTGGCTAGTGCTAACTTTTGCAAGCACTTGCTAGCGCAGGTCAGAACATAAGTTGGGCTATGGCGTAGATCGCCAGGCCGGCCAGCGAGCCGACCACGGTGCCGTTGATCCGGATGAACTGCAAGTCACGCCCGACGTGCAGCTCGATGCGCCGGCTCGCCTCGGCGGCATCCCAGCGCTCGATGGTCTCGGTGATGATCGCGGTGATCTCCACCCCGTACTGGGCAACCAGGTGTTGCGCGGCCCGCACGATCCAGTTGTCCACTTTGTCTCGGAGTTCGACGTCGTCGCGCAGCGACTCGCCGATCTGCACTGCCGCAGCGGCGATGCGGGTCCGCAGGGCTCCGGACGGATCATCGACGCCTTCGAGCACGAACCGCTTGAGCGTCGCCCACGCCGTCGCCGCCGCCTTGGCGACCTCGTCGCGCGCCATCACCTGGTCCTTGACCGAGTCCGCTTTCGCGATGGTCGCCGGGTCGAACTGCAGATCGTTGGCGAACTCGAACAGGAAGCGAGTCGCGTTGCGGCGCAGTTCATGGTCGGGATTGCGACGCACCTTGTCGGTGAAGTCCATCAGCTCGCGGTGAATCCGGTCGCCCACCAAGTGGTCGACGAACCGCGGCGACCAGGTCGGTGAGTCCCGCTCCACCACCCGCTGGATGACTTCACCGGCATTGAGCGACCACTGGAAGGCCCGGTCGGCCAGCAGCTGCAGCAACGCCTCCTGCCGACGCTCGGCGAGCAGGGTGCCGAGCATCCGGCCGACCGGCGGTCCCCACTGGGGTTCGGCGATGCGACGCACGATCATCCGGTCGATGACGTAGGCGATCTCCTCGTCTCGCAACAGTTCGACGAGCACCCGCAACACGGTCGCGGTCTCGGCGGCCACCCGCTCGGCATGCACGGGCTCCGACAACCATTTACCCACCCGGCTGGCGATCTGCGCATCGCGCAGCTTGGTCTCGATCACCGGTGGCGACAGGAAGTTCTCCCGCACGAAGGTGCCCAGGCCCTCCCCGAGCTGGTCCTTCTTGCGCTTGATGATCGCGGTGTGCGGGATGGGGATCCCCAGCGGATGCTTGAACAGTGCGGTGACCGCGAACCAGTCGGCCAGCGCGCCGACCATGCCGGCCTCCGCTGCGGCGCCGACGTAGCCCACCCACGTCGCAGCCGCGCCGTCCGCCTGCGCCCACCGGCACAGCAGGAAGACCACCGTGGCGCCGAGCAGGAAACTCAGCGCCACCACTTTCATGCGGCGCAGATCCCGCAACCGCACGGCATCCGCGGCCGGATCGGCGTCTGCGAACGACTCCGCCAACGACTGCACGGTTTGCGCGGCACCGGGCCAACTCGACTGGTTCTCTGGATGCACCACCCCACCATCATCCGCCATCTGCGCGGCGGGGGATATGCGGCGGTTTCAGCTTCGCCTCGCCTCCGGCGAGCCTCGCTAAACCACCGGTAACTGTTACCGGACCACAAAGTTTGCTGGACCAGCCCGTATTATCTATTGCGTCTAGTGAATGGGAACGCGCGATAGTGGCAGAGCAGCTCCAGGCCGGCACCGCCAAGACCGACGGTCGCAAACGGCGTTGGCACCAGCACAAGGTCGACCGCCGCAATGACCTCATCGACGGGACGATCGAGGCGATCCGGCGCCGCGGCCGCTACGTGAGCATGGACGAGATCGCCGCGGAGATCGGCGTGTCCAAAACGGTCCTGTACCGGTATTTCGTCGACAAGAACGACCTCACCACCGCGGTGATGATGCGCTTCGCGCAGAGCACGCTGATCCCGAATATGGCGGCGGCGCTGTCGGCGAACCTGGACGGGTTCGACCTTGTCCGCGAGATCATCCGGGTGTACGTGCAGACCGTGGCCAACGAACCCGAGCCGTACCGGTTCGTGATGGCCAACAGCTCGGCCAGCAAGAGCAAGGTGATCGCCGACTCCGAGCGCATCATCGCCCGGATGCTCGCGGTGATGCTGCGCCGCCGAATGAGCGTGGTCGGGATGGACACCCGCGGGGTCGAGCCGTGGTCGTACATGACCGTCGGCGGAGTGCAGCTGGCCACCCACTCGTGGCTGCTGGACCCGCGGATGAGCGCCGACGACCTGATCGACTACCTGACGATGATGACCTGGAATGCGCTGTGCGGAATCGTCGAGGTGGGCGGATCGCTGGAGAAGTTCAACGCCGGCCCGCACCCGTCACCGATACTGCCGTGGCGGCGGGCGGCCAGCGCGCAGTCTGCCCGCTGACCCGGCCTCGCCCCATCAGGCACTGCCAATTACCAGGGAAATCCCTGTATCTCTTGGCGGCGCAATCTCCTACCGTCGCAAGCGGGTCGTCAGAACCGACCAGTTGTGACGCGAAGTCCTATCGAGGGAAGGCAGGTGCCTCACCATGGCCACAACGGGCTACCGACTGACCGCCAAGACGATCTTGTCGGCACTGATCGCCGCCGGAGCAATCTTGAGCTGTCCGCCACTGGCCAGCGCGGACGACCCGGAACAGCCGCCCGGGCAGGGACAGGACGCCTGCGCGGGCGGCGACCAGGGTCAACCACAGGACCCGCAGGCGTGCGGCGCCGGTATCGCCAACCGTGTCGTCGGCGAGGCCCAGAGCGCCGCCGACCAGGCCGCCCGCGCCGCCGGCCAGAACGGTCAGAACAACCCGGCCGGTGACCGCCCACCGCAGGACCTCATCACCAACACGAGATGCGTCATCTTCAACGGGGTTCCCACCCTCATACCGCCGGAGGGTTTGACCCGGACGGCAACGCCGTTCGACTCCCCCATGGAGGGCAAACCCTGCTGGGCCGCGTTCGGCGTGACGCCGACGCACTAGTAGGTGTAGAAGCCCCGGCCGGACTTCTTGCCCAGCTGGCCGGCCTCGACCATGCGCAGCAACAGCGGCGGCGCGGCGTAGAGCGGCTCCTTGAACTCCTCGTACATCTTGTCCGCGATCAGCTTGAGGGTGTCCAGGCCGACCAGGTCGGACAGCCGCAGCGGGCCCATCGGGTGCGACAGCCCGGCGACGATCGCCTTGTCGATGTCCTCGACGGTGGCGAATCCGGACTCGAGCATCCGGACCGCCGACAGCAGGTAGGGCACCAGCAGGGCGTTCACCACGAAGCCGGACCGGTCCGAGCAGCGCACGACCTGCTTGCCCAGCACCGCGCTGGCGAACTCCTCGGTGCGGTCGGCGGCGCTCGGGTCGGTGACCAGGGTGCTGACCAGCTCGACCAGCGGCAGCACCGGAACCGGGTTGAAGAAGTGCAGGCCCAGCACCCGCTGCGGGTTCGCCGTGGCGGCGGCGATCTTCATGATCGGGATGGACGAGGTGTTCGACGCGAGCACGGCGTCGGGGTCGGTGATCACCCGGTCCAGCTCGGCGAAGATCTTCGACTTGACGGTGTCGTCTTCGATGACGGCCTCGATGACCAGCTGACGGTCCGCCAGCTCGCCGAGGTCGGTGGTGAAGGTCAGGTTGCCGACGGCGTCGTCGCGCTCGCGTTCGGTGATCTTGCCCGCGCTCACACCGCGCTCCAGCGACTTGACGATCCGGTTACGGCCCGCGGTGACCAGTGCCTCGGTGGTCTCGAAGACCTTCACCTCGACGCCGGCCCGCGCCGACACCTCGGCGATTCCGGCGCCCATCTGCCCGGCTCCGATGACACCTACTCGTTGGATCGACACGGTCTCCCTTTCCGTCAACACCCAGCAACAGGCCCCGCCCAGGCTGGCTGGACGGGGCCTGCGCTGTCAACTCCCCCGCGGTGCAATCCGACTTCCACCGCGGGAAACCTCTTCCTTGCGGTCCCCCCTTGCGGTCCCCCCTTGCGCGAGCGCGCGTGTCTGTACGTCAACACGCCGTGTCAGGGCGTACAACTGCGCACGCTCGCGGCAAGGTCAGCGACCTAGTGGAACTGGCCCTCTTCGGTCGAGCCCGCCAGCGCCGTGGTCGACGACGTCGGGTCGACGGTGGTGGCGATCCGGTCGAAGTAGCCGGCACCCACCTCGCGCTGGTGCTTGGTCGCGGTGTAGCCCCGCTCCTCGGCGGCGAACTCGCGCTCCTGCAGCTCGACGTAGGCGCTCATCTGCTTGCGGGCGTAGCCGTGGGCCAGATCGAACATCGAGTAGTTCAGCGCGTGGAAGCCGGCCAGGGTGATGAACTGGAACTTGAAGCCCATGGCGCCCAGCTCGTTCTGGAACTTCGCGATGGTCGCGTCGTCCAGGTGCTGCTTCCAGTTGAACGACGGCGAGCAGTTGTAGGCCAGCATCTGGTCCGGGAACTCGGCCTTGACGCCCTCGGCGAACTTGCGAGCCAGCTCCAGGTCCGGGGTGCCGGTCTCCATCCAGATCAGGTCGGCGTACGGGGCGTAGGCCTTGGCCCGGGCGATGCACGGCTCCAGGCCGTTCTTCACCCGGTAGAAGCCCTCCGCGGTGCGGTCGCCGGTGATGAACGGCTGGTCGCGCTCGTCGACGTCGGAGGTGATCAGGGTCGCGGCCTCGGCGTCGGTCCGGGCGATCACCACGGTCGGCACGTCGGCGACGTCAGCGGCCAGGCGGGCCGAGGTCAGGGTGCGGATGTGCTGCTGGGTGGGGATCAGCACCTTGCCGCCCAGGTGGCCACACTTCTTCTCCGAGGCCAGCTGGTCCTCCCAGTGCGAACCCGCGACACCGGCGGCGATCATCGCCTTCTGCAGCTCGTAGACGTTGAGCGCGCCACCGAAGCCAGCCTCACCGTCGGCCACGATCGGGGCCAGCCAGTTGTCCACCGAGGTGTCACCCTCGACCTTGGCGATCTCGTCGGCACGCAGCAGCGCGTTGTTGATCCGGCGCACCACCTGGGGCACCGAGTTGGCCGGGTACAGGCTCTGGTCGGGGTAGGTGTGCCCGGACAGGTTGGCGTCACCGGCGACCTGCCACCCGGACAGGTAGATGGCCTTCAGGCCGGCCCGGACCTGCTGGACGGCCATGTTGCCGGTCAGCGCACCGAGGGCGTTGATGTAGTCCAGGTCGTGCAGCTGCTCCCAGAGCACCTCGGCGCCGCGACGGGCCAGGGTGTGCTCCTCGACGACGTGGCCCTGCAGTGCGACGACGTCCTCGGCGGTGTAGGTGCGAGTGACGCCCTTCCAGCGCGGGTTGTGGTCCCAGTCGTGCTGGATCTGCTCGGGGCTCTTGGGCGTGCCAACGGTCGACATAGGATCCGCTCCTTTGCGTTCTCGATCGTCGGGGCCGCCGGACCCGAGAAATGCTTCCCGGCTTTGCTAACGCCCCGATCGATTCACTGGTGTGTTAATGCGACCTTGACACAGCACATCTGCCCAGGTCCAGCCGTTTCCGTTGCCAACTTCAGCCATGTATCGGCAACAAATTGCAAAGTTTGCGAAGAACCACGGAGAAAATCCGTCGTGAAATCAGCCGAAAAGCTACCGGCCGGTAACATATCCACACAGGTCAGCGCACGTTTCAGCAGTACGCTCGTACTGACTAGAACGTGTTACAGCGGGAAGATGGCGGCCAGGGCTTTGACCTCTTCGCCCACCAGGTATGTGAGCGTTCTAACAGTGCGATCGGCCAAGTCGGGCCCGAACTCATCGGTCGATCCGGCCGGGTGGACGTGGGAGACGATCTCTAGTTTGTCGCCCAGCGCGACCGGCGCGTTGTGTTCCAGTGCGACCCGCAGCGGTGCCTCGAGCAGCTCGGGGTAACTCGACAGGTAGTCCTCGACCACGCTCCAGTACACCGAGTTGTTCATGTGGTCGAACAGGTCGATGTCGGTGAACCGCAGCGGGTACTCGTGGATCTCGGCGGCGTCCTCCCGGCCACCGGCCTTCAGGTAGGCCTTCCAGCGCAGCCGGTCGACGGTGGTGGTGCGCTTGAGCCGGTCCAGGAAGCCCTCGGAGATCCGCGCCGGTCCCTGCGTCTCGCGGTTGATATTGATCCAGAACGCCTCGGATTCGATCAACCCGCCCTTGCGGCCATCGATGCGGACCCGCATCTCACACCAGCGGTTGGAGGTGCCCGAACACCAACGCCGCATCCGCAGCATGTCCTGAAACTCGATCGGACGAATCAGGTCCATCATGGTGCGCCGGACGATCCACAGCGGGTGCGTCTCCTGATAACCGCCCTCCCGCAACTGATCCTGGCCGATGTCCTGGATGTGGCGGGCGGCCGCGTCCATCCGCAGCCGGCCCAGGCGGTCGATGTCGGCGACCCGCAGTGGCCACTGCCGGTCGAACACGTCGGGATGCGGATCAGGCACCGGCATCAAAACCTTGGCCAGGCCGGTCGGCTCGTGGGTCTGCTGCATCGATGCTCCCGGTGGTCTTTCCCTGAGCGGATCATGCCATGCCAACTATGCGAATGCCGCCTTCGCAGCAGGTAGGGTCGGGTGGGTGGCCAAGACGTACGTCGGCTCCCGGGTGCGCCAACTGCGCAGCGAGCGCGGGTTCAGCCAGGCTGCACTGGCGCAGATGCTGGAGATCTCACCGAGCTACCTCAACCAGATCGAGCACGACGTTCGGCCGTTGACCGTGGCGGTGCTGCTGCGTATCGCCGAAGTCTTCGGGGTGGACGCCAGCTTCTTCGCCTCCCAGGACGACACCCGACTGGTCGCCGAGTTGCGTGAGGTCGCCATGGACCGCGACCTCGACATGGATGTCGACCTGGCCGAGGTGGCCGAATTGGTCAGTGCGCACCCTAAATTGGCCCGCGCGATGGTCAACCTGCACCGCCGCTACCGCATCACCACGGCCCAACTCGCCGCGGCCACCGAGGAGCGCTTCTCCGACGGCAGCGGCACCGGCGCGATCACCATGCCGCACGAGGAGGTCCGGGACTACTTCTACCAACGCCAGAACTACCTGCACGAACTCGACACCGCCGCCGAAGAACTGGCCACCCGGATGCGCAGGCACCAGGGCGAATTGGCCGTCGAGCTGGCCAACCGACTCACCGAGGTACATGGCGTGCACATCAACCGCCGCATCGACCTGGGCGAGACGGTGCTGCACCGCTACGACGCCGAAACCCGGACATTGGACATCTCCAACCACCTGTCCTGGGGGCAGCGAGTGTTCAAGATGGCCGCCGAACTGGCCTACCTGGAATTCGACGACCAGATCTCGACCATGGTCGAAGAGGGCAAGTTCACCTCGAAGGACTCCCGCACGCTGGCCCGGCTCGGGTTGGCCAACTATTTCGCGGCGGCCATCGTGTTGCCCTACGGCCAGTTCCACGACAGTGCCGAGACCTTCCGCTACGACATCGAACGGCTGTCGGCTTTCTACCGAGTCAGCTACGAGACCATCGCCCACCGGCTGTCCACCCTGCAGCGGCCCTCGATGCGGGGCGTGCCGTTCTCCTTCGTCCGGGTCGATCGGGCCGGCAACATGTCAAAGCGGCAGTCAGCCACCGGCTTTCATTTCTCCTCCAGTGGAGGTACCTGCCCACTGTGGAACGTCTACGAGACCTTCGGCAACCCGGGGAAGATCCTGGTGCAGATCGCCGAGATGCCCGACGGCCGCAAGTACATGTGGGTGGCGCGCACCGTGGAACGCCGCGCCTCCCGCTGGGGCCAGCCGGACAAGACGTTTGCGATCGGGCTCGGCTGCGAACTGCGCCACGCCCACCGGCTGGTCTACTCCGAAGGCCTGGATCTGGCGGCCGGCCACGACGTCCCGGCCACGCCGATCGGGGTGGGCTGCCGAGTCTGCGACCACGACAACTGCCCGCAGCGGGCCTTTCCCGCGTTGGGCCGTGACCTGGATCTCAACGAACATCGCAGCACTGTCTCGCCGTATCTGGTAAAGCAACAGCGGTGACTGTTCGTATCCCCGATTCCCCCGGCCTGCGCGACCTCGGTGTCACGAACTGGCTGGTGTGCAAAGTCGTCGCCCTGCGCCAGCACGTACCCCGGGCGCACCTGTTCACCACCCTCGGCCAGCACCGGCGATTGATGTGGTCCTGGCTGCCGTTCGGCGGGGTGCTCATGCGGGGCGGCAAGCTCTCCAACCGCGACACCGAGTTGGTGATCCTGCGGGTGGGGCATCTGCGCGACAGCCAGTACGAACTGCAGCACCATCGCCGGATGGCCCGGGCGGTCGGTATCGACGACGCCACCCAGGCGCGGATCTTCGAAGGCCCCAGCGCGGACGGGCTCACCGACCGGCAGCGGGTATTGCTGACCGGCGTCGACGAACTGGTGGGCACCCGCACGCTCTCCGATGACACCTGGGCACGGCTGGCGGCACATCTGGACCGCCCCCGGCTGATCGAATTCGTCATGCTGACCAGCCAATACGACGCACTGGCCGCCACCTTGAGCGCGCTGCGGGTTCCGCTGGACTTCGATGAGTAGTCCTGCGTGACCGCTACCGTGAGCCACGACCTGGCCGTCGCCGGGGGCGGGGTCCTGCTGATCGCGGCGGTGTTGATCGTGGTCGGGCGCGCACTGGCACGGCGGGGGGCCAGTCCCTTGGTCACCCGCAAGATCCCCCACGCGCTGTGCGGGCTGTTCGCCGCCCTGGCGGCCTTCCAGTTGTCGCACGGAGCGGTGGTGGCCGGCGTGCTGGCCGCCGCGACGGTGGGCTTGACGGTCATCGTGGAGCGCGGTCTGATTCCGGTGCCCGGTGTCTTCGACGGCACCCGGTCCCGTGACTACGGACTGGTGGGCTTCGCCGCCGGCGCGTTGGTCGCGGTGCTGGCGTTCTGGCCCGATCGGGTCGCCATCGCAGCGGGCGTCGTGGTGCTGGGGCTGGCCGACGCCGGTGCGGCGCTGATCGGGGACCGCTACGGCCGGCACCGGGTCGAAGCCGGTGGCGGGGTGCGCTCGCTGGAGGGGTCGGTGGCCTTCGTGGTCATCGCGTTCGCCGTGTCGTGGGTGTTCTGCCGGGTCGGTCTTGAACTGAATACGTTTATGGCGGTATCGGTTTCGCTGTTCGTCGCGATGTCCACCGCCGCCGTGGAACTCCTGGTGTTGCCGGCGGCGGACAATCTGCTGATCACGCCGTGGGTCGCGCTACTGCTGCACGTAGCGCGGGAGCTGTCGACCGACGACGCGCTGCGGTGGCTGGCCGCGGTGGTGTTCGGCTGCGCCATCGTGCCGTTCATGCTCCGCATGCGGTGGCTGGATCTGCCCGGAGCGCTGGCCGGCGGCCTGATCGCCGGGGTGGCCGTCGGCCTCGGCGGGTGGGCATGGATCATTCCGGCCGCGCTGTTCTTCTCGCTGACCAGCCTGCTCACCGCATATCGCCGCCCCGCCCGGACCGGGGGCATGCGCACCATGAGCCAGGTCGCGGTGAACGCCGGCCTTCCCGTGCTGATTCCGGTGATCGGCTATGCGTTCACCCGTGACCCGCTCTGGTACGCCGTGTCGATCGGCGGGATCGCGGCGGGCATCGCCGACTCGTGGGCCTCGGAGATCGGCCGTTTCTCCTCCCGCGACCCGCTGTCGCTGCGCACCCGGGCGCGGGTGCCCAAGGGCACCTCCGGGGCGGTGTCCCCGCTGGGTTCGGGCGCGACGGTGCTGGGGGCGTTGGCGGTCGGCGCATTCGGCGCCCTGTTCGGCGGGGTCGTCATGCTGCCGGTGGGCCTGGCGGCCGGCGTCGCCGGTTCCTTGGTCGACACCCTGATCGGCGCCACCGTGCAGGCCCGCTTCGTCTGCGCGACGTGCGGTGCCACCGTGGAGGACGCGCTGCACTGCGGCGCGCCGACACGGGCGTCCACCGGCTGGCGGTGGGTGGGCAACGACGTGGTCAACGCCTTCGCGAACGTGACCGGCATGGCGGTGGGTTTCGGAGTTTTCGGGCTTCTCGGGGGTTGAGCGCACCGGTCAGGAATCAAGCTTGTCGAGCTGATGCGGGCAATACGTCCGCGCGGCGATCGTGACGAACATCGCCGCGCCCTGCAGCGACAGTTCCGGGTCGGCAGCTCGCAGGTCGTTGAGCACTTGCAGAGCAGTTTCGCCGTGGTTGGCCAACCGGCACACCGTTTTGCCGGCCTCGACAGCGCCGTTGTCGTCGGGGGAGGCGATTCCCGCCTTCTGCAGTTCTGCGAGGAAGGCCGAATCGTCGCCCGCCGGGTCGGTGGTGTCAGTGGGCTCAGCATGCACGGGCACGGCGAACCCGATTCCTGCCGCGATAGCGAGCAGCACCAGTGGAAACTTCATCACGCCGCCGCTACGGTGCCGCATAGTCGCGGTTGCTCGTACTTACCTGACCGGGAACCACCGCTGCCTCGTCCTCATCAAGGACGTGAACCGCGTGTATGCCGGGTTTCAAGGTCAGCTCCGCAACGAGGTCGTCGAGCCCGGCTTCATCGACCGTCCAATGCTGAACCGCATCGGGCTGCTCCTGCAGGCATTCGATGAGGCGGTCGAGTTGAACCGGCTCTTTGAGCCGCTTGGCGGTGGGTACCTTCGAGGGGACTTTGGCCGAGCTGACGACCCGAGCGGCTGGACTGCCCAACATGCCGCCCGTCGTAGCGCCCAATGCCGCCTCACTGGGTAGCGCGGCCGGTAATCCGGCCCCCGGAACCGCTGTCGCTGCGGTGCCCGGCAACGCCGCGGAGGCCAGCCTGATGGCCGGGCTGGCGCCTGCCCAGCTCGGTGGTACCGATAGCGCGCCGACCGCCGGCGCGCTGCCCGCACTGGCCGAAACGGTCGTTGCGACACCACCCGCCAGGGATCTCAAGCCGGGCCCGGAAAGGCCGGCGTGCAGCGGCGACTTCGAGACGGCGACCACTGGTGCCCGGTAGAAGTTCTTGAACTGCCCGATGCCCAGGCTGGTCGTGCTGTTGACGACGTTGGTCCAGGTGGCTTGGTTGCCTACGGTCGCGGCGAAGCCGTAAAACGCCTCCCACAGGGCCGATGCAGGTGCTCCCAGCAATGCCTCCCAGAAATTCTTGTAGCCCGCAGTGAGGTCGTTGATGAGATCGAGGATCGACTGCAGGGGGCCCGTCGCAGCGGGGCCGGGCGCATCGGTCGCCTGCGCGCCGCCGCTGCTGGTTTGAGGCGGTTTGGTGAACAGCGTCAACCGGCTCCCGGTGGCGGTCGACGCGTTGGCGTAACCGACCATTGCGGCGACGTCTTGCGCCCACATCTGCCCGTACTGAGCTTCGGTGGCGGCGATCGCCGCGGAGTTCTGTCCCATGAGGTTGGTCGCCATCAGCGACATCAGCTGACTGCGGTTGGCCGCAATCATCGCCGGTGGCACCGTGGCCGCAAGCACCGTCCCATAGGCCGCGGCGGCAACCCGGGCCTCGGCCCCGGCCTGCGCCGCCTGAGCAGCCGTGGTCGACATCCAGCTCACATAGGGCGCGACAGCGGCCGCCATGGACGCCGACGATGGACCCAGCCACGACTCGCCGGCCAGCCCGGCGATCACCCCCCTATAGGCGGCCGCCGACGAGTTCAGCTCCGCGGCCAACCGGTCCCACGCGGAGGCCGCCTCCAGCAGTGACCCCGAACCCGGGCCGGCATGGATCTGACCGGAGATGATCTCCGGCGGCCACGCGGCGAAATCCCCGAGGAACATTGCTCTTTCCTTCCTTCGCCGACAGCTATTTGTGGCTTGGCGGGATGACGATGACGGTGGAGGTGGTGGCGATTTCCTCGGCCACCTCCTCGCTCGTGAGGCGGCCGGACCCTCCGGCGAGCAC
Source organism: Mycolicibacter heraklionensis (assembly GCF_019645815.1). Taxonomy (NCBI): domain Bacteria; kingdom Bacillati; phylum Actinomycetota; class Actinomycetes; order Mycobacteriales; family Mycobacteriaceae; genus Mycobacterium; species Mycobacterium heraklionense. Next base: position 559,553 of record NZ_CP080997.1, on the reverse strand, counting down.
GCGACTGACCGGCCGGCCGGCCCCGCGGGCGCCCGCCTGCGTACCCCGGCCGGCCTGTCCGGCGATCGCCGTAGTGGCACCCCCTCCGAGTGCCCGCCCGGCGACGCTCGACAGAGCCATCTCGCCGAACATGGCGCCAGATTCTGCTGCGCGGCTGGGAGGAATTCGACCGGCCGGTCGACCGCATCGTCAGCATCGAGGCGTTCGAAGCCTTCCCCAAAGAGCGGTATGCCGCGTTCTTCGAGTTGTGCCACCGCCTGATGCCCGACGACGGGCGCATGGTTCTGCAGACCATCATGGGCCACCCGCTCAAGCGCTGGCCGGAAATGGGCATCCCGATCACGATGACGGACCTGCGGTTCATGCGCTTCATCGCGAAGGAGATCTTTCCCGGCGGCTCGGTGCCGTGCGACGAGGATGTCGTCGAATACGCAGGCGCCGCAGGGTTTTCCATCGCCGACCGCCAGGACCTCACCCCGCATTACGTCCGGACTCTGGACACCTGGGCGACCCGGCTGCAAGCGGCCCGCGAGCAGGCGATCGCAGTGACCTCCCCGGAGGTCTACGAACGGTACGTGAAGTACCTACTGGGCTGCGCGGATTTCTTTCAACGCAAGGTCAGCTATGTCGCCCAGTTCACTCTCGTCAAGGGCTGACGGCCGCGCCGGGAGCGCGCAGCCGACGGAATCAGAAGTTGATCATGTGTCCGGTCAGCCCGTGGAAGCATTCCTGCAGTGCCTCCGACATGGTCGGGTGCGTGTGCACGTTGCGGGCCAACTCGTTCGCGGTCAGGTCCCACTTCTGCGCCAGGGTCAGTTCGGGCAGCAACTCCGAGACGTCGTGGCCGATCAGATGACCGCCGATCAGCTCACCGTAGCGAGCGTCGGCGATCAGCTTCACGAAGCCGCTCGGGTCGCCCACGCCGTGCGCCTTGCCGTTCGCGGTGAACGGGAACTTGACCACCTTCACGTCGTAACCCTCGGCCCTGGCCTGCTCCTCGGTGAGCCCGAAGCTGGCCACCTGCGGCTGACAGAAGGTGGCCCGCGGCATCATCCGGTAGTCGCCCAGCGCCATGGTCTCGGCCCCGCCGATGGTCTCGGCGGCCACCACGCCCTGCGCCTCGGCGACGTGTGCCAGCTGCAGCAGCCCGGTGACATCCCCGATGGCGTAGATGTGCGGCGTCGAGGTCTGCATGTACTCCCCGACGCCGATGGCGCGGCGCTCGGTCAGCGCGACACCGGCCGCCTCCAGGCCGTAGCCGTCGACATTGGGGGCAAACCCGATGGCCTGCAACACCTTATCGGCCTGCAGCGTTTCGGTCTGGCCGTCCTTGCTGACCACCACCGACACCGTGGACCCGTCATCGGTGATGCTCTCGACCTTGGTTCCGGTGCGGACCTTGACGCCCAGCTTCTTGAACTGCTTCTCGATCTCCTTGGAGACCTCGGCGTCCTCATTGGGCAGCGCCCGCGGCAGGAACTCCACGACGGTGACGTCGACGCCGTAGTTGGCGAGCACGTAGGAGAACTCCATGCCGATGGCCCCGGCGCCGGCGATGATGATCGAGGTCGGCAACTCCCGGCTCAGGATCAGCTGCTCATAGGTGACGACGTTGTCCGACAACGAGGTGCCCGACACCAAGCGGGTGCTCGACCCGGTGGCGATGATCGCGTTGGTGAACGTAACCGTCTCGGTACCACCGTCGTTGAGCGCCACCGACAGCGTGTTGGGGTCGGTGAACGTGCCGTAGCCGTGGATCTCGGTGATCTTGTTCTTCTTCATCAAGAAGTGCACCCCGGCCACCCGGCCCTCGGCGACCTTGCGGCTGCGGTCGAAGGCCGCCCCGTAGTCGAACGTGGCTTCGCCGGTTATCCCGAAGGTTTTGGCTTCCTTGGTGAAGATGTGGGCGAGCTCCGCGTTGCGCAGCAGCGCTTTGGACGGAATGCAGCCGACGTTGAGGCAGACGCCGCCCCAGTACTTGGGCTCGACGATGGCGGTGTTCAGGCCCAGTTGGGCGGCACGAATGGCCGCGACATATCCGCCGGGGCCGGCTCCAAGAACGACGACGTCATAGTGGGTCACGGACTCACCCTAGCGGGAAGTGGCTGCCCGCCGCCCGGGCCCGCAGCCATCCGTCGCCTCCGGCGGGGAGCCGGCGGCCGACCGAGGGCGCGCCGCCGTCCGCGCGCTGGGCAGGGACGTTGCTGCTCCCACCCGCCTGCTGTTTCCCGGCCGCGGCATAGGGGTATCCCGCCGCCGGGCTTCACCGCAACCGGGTTCGTCTAACCCGGTATCGGCGTCGAACACCTGCTGTGGGGTTGGCATGCACCACAGATAGCTCGGCGCCGCCGAGCACGGGGGGAAATCGCGGTCACTTATCTGACCGACCGCGTGAACAATTTGAGGGGGAACACTTTCATGACGAGTTCGCTGAGACCGCATTTCGAGGATGTGCAGTCGCATTACGACCTGTCCGATGAATTCTATCGGCTGTTTCTGGATCCGACGCAGACCTACAGTTGCGCGTATTTCGAGCGCGACGACATGAGCCTGGAGGAAGCTCAGCTCGCAAAAATCGATCTTGCGCTGGGCAAGCTCGGACTGCAGCCCGGGATGACACTGCTGGATGTCGGCTGCGGTTGGGGGGCCACCATGCGCCGGGCCATGCAGCGTTACGACGTCAACGTGATCGGGCTGACCCTGAGCAAGAACCAGGCCGTCCACGTAGCGGCGGCTTTCGACGCGATGGACAGCCCGCGCAGCGGGCGCGTGCTGCTGCAGGGCTGGGAAGAGTTCGACGAGCCGGTCGACAGGATCGTGTCGATCGGGGCCTTCGAGCACTTCGGGTATGACCGCTACGACGACTTCTTCGAGTTCGCCTACCGCGCACTGCCGGCCGATGGGGTGATGCTGCTGCACACGATCGTGGCGGCCAGCAACGAGGAGTTCCAGGACCGCGGGCTGAAGTTGACGATGGGGTTGCTGCGGTTCGTGAAGTTCATCATGGAGGAGATCTTCCCGGGGGGCCGGCTGCCACAGGTGGCGCAGGTGAGGCAGCACGCGACCGCCGCCGGCTTCCGCGTCACCCGGACTCAGCCACTGCGACTGCACTACGCGCGCACTTTGGACAGCTGGGCGGCGGCATTGGCGGCCCACCGGGACGAGGCGATCGCAATCCAGTCCGCGGAGGTCTACGAGCGCTACATGAAATACCTCACCGGCTGCGCCGAACTGTTTCGAAATGGCAACACCGACGTCTGCCAGTTCACCTGCCAGAAATAGGGCCCGGCACGTTCGCGGAATTTCGAAAGGAAACCCGGCCCATGGTTGAGGAATCGGTTCGCAATAGACCTATGCGCCCCCATTTCGAGGAGATCCAGGCACATTACGATCTCTCCGACGATTTCTTCGGCCTGTTCCAGGATGACAGCCGCACGTACAGCTGCGCCTATTTCGAACCTCCCGAACTCACGCTCGGCGAGGCTCAGATCGCCAAGATCGATCTCAACCTGGACAAGCTGAAGCTGCGGCCGGGCATGACGGTGCTGGACATCGGCTGCGGCTGGGGCGCCACCCTGAAACGCGCGGTCGAGAAATATGACGTCAACGTCATCGGGTTGACGCTGTCGAAGAACCAACTCGCCTATACCCGGCAACTCCTCGACCAGCTGGACAGCAACCGCTCACGGCGGGTCCTGTTGCACGGGTGGGAGGAATTCGACGAGCCGGTGGACCGGATCGTGTCGATCGAGGCGTTCGAGCACTTCGGCTTTGAGCGTTACGACGACTTCTTCAACAACTGCTTCAAGATCCTGCCCGATGACGGGCGGATGACGATCCAGAGCAGCGTCAGCTACCACCCCTATGACCTCAATGCTCGTGGCAAGAAGCTGAGTTTCGAGACGGCACGATTCATCAAGTTCATGGTCACCGAGATCTTCCCGGGTGGCCGGCTGCCGTCCACCGACATGATGGTGCAGCGCGGCGAAAAGGCCGGTTTCATTGTCCCCGAAGCACTCTCGCTGCGACCGCACTACATCAAGACACTGAAGATCTGGGGCGACGCACTGGAAGCCAACAAGGACATCGCCGTCCAGCTCACCTCCGAAGAGGTCTACCAGCGCTACATGAAGTACCTGCGCGGGTGCGAACACTACTTCGCCGACGAGATGCTCGACGTCAGCCTCGTGACATACCTCAAGCCGAGGGCATAGCCACGTTTCGGCAAGTGCGCCAAGCAGCATGCTTCCGCTCCCGGCATCCGGGGCGGGGCGATCCCCTGACCCACCGAAAGGCAATGCCGCCATGGCCAAAGAACTGACACCACATTTTGACGACGTCCAGGCACATTACGATTTGTCCGACGACTTCTTCCGGCTGTTTCTGGACCCGTCGCAGACCTACAGTTGCGCCTACTTCGAGCGCAATGACATGACGCTGGAAGAGGCCCAGCTCGTCAAGATCGACCTGGCGCTGGGCAAGCTCGGCCTGCAACCGGGAATGACGCTGCTCGACGTCGGCTGCGGCTGGGGCGCCACAATGCGCCGGGCGATCGAACGCTATGACGTCAACGTCATCGGCCTGACCCTGTCAAAGAACCAAGCCGCCTATGTAGAGCAGACTTTCGACTCAATGGACAGTCCCCGCTGCAGGCGGGTGCTGCTGCAGGGCTGGGAACAGTTCTACGAGCCGGTAGACCGGATCGTCTCAATCGGGGCGTTCGAGCACTTCGGCCACGACCGCTATCCCGCGTTCTTCTCGATGGCCTACGACGCGCTTCCCCCCGACGGAGTGATGCTGCTGCACACCATCTGCGGCCTGAACCCGAAGTACGCCAAAGAACTGGGCATTCCACTGACATTTGAGTTGGCCCGCTTCATCAAATTCATCATGACCGAGATCTTCCCCGGCGGCAGGCTGCCGTCGGTCTCGATGGTCGAGGAGCGCGCTACCGAGGCCGCCTTTACCGTCACCCGGGTGCAGTCGTTGCAGCCGCACTACGCCCGGACCTTGGACTGCTGGGCGGCAGCGCTGGAATCGCATCGCGAGCAGGCCATTGCGATCCAGTCACAGGAGGTCTACGACCGGTACATGAAGTACTTGACCGGCTGCGCGAAGATGTTCCGGCAACGCCAAGTCGATGTCAACCAATTCACCTTGGTGAAGTAGGTATTCCGGGCGAGAGCCCGAGCATGCGAGCCGTCAGCTCAGTAGGGAAGAACTCCGGCGACGCAGCGGCTCACATGCTGGCAGTAGTAGTGCCCGTACAGCGGCGCCGCGGCAACCGCGGACGCGAACACCGCCGACATCAACGCGATTGCCACCGCCGACACCAGCGGCTTCTCCCCCACCATCGCCACGATCAGCCCGGCGACCATACACACCACGGCATAGACCAGCACCACGAAGACGGCCGGTGTCTTGTCGGCCAGGGCGTACCACCAGGAGAACAGTCCCAGGCCGATCCCGGCTGCCGGAATCCACACCGCCAACAGCACCAGGGCCAGCTGCCACCACTTCAGGAATTGGTATTGGCCGGTGAGGACCACCGGTTTGGTCGGTTTGGTCGGCTTGGCCGGCGACGATGCAGGCGCCGCCGCGTAGCTTTCCGGTTCAGGCCACGCAATCGGCTCGGCACCGGTGATCGGCTCGTCCAGCGCCTCCGTCTGCCCGGGCAGCGGTACCGGGTGCGGCCCGGTGTCGAAGATCGGCGCCATGTGCGGCTCGGTCATGGGCAGTGACCCGGTGTCGGTGGTCTCAGACACCCGACACCACCTGAATCGCGGCCAGTGCGCCGAACCACCCGACCGCCATCGCGAGCAGAAACGCACCCAGGGCGGTTACCCACCGACGCGAGGAGACGAACACCAGCACCAGCCCCGCGATGCTGGGCGCTCCGAGCACCAGCGTGATCGCGACGTCCGGGCGCAGCGGAGCGGTGATGACCAGGCTCAAGCCGATCCCGGCCAAGATGCCGACCGCCGCCCCGACCAGCATGGCGCTGCTCAACAACCAAGGGCGTGGCAGCGGAATCACACCACCAGATTTTACGGCGACCGCGCCGGTCAGCGCGGTAACGACCCGGTGATCACCGGGACTGTTTCCAGCAGCGTGTTCTCGTCGTCGGTGAAGGCCCGGCCGCGTGTCAGGAACCGCACGCCTTCGGGCGCCTCCAGGCTGAACCCGGCGCCGCGGCCCGGCACCACGTCGATGATCAGCTGGGTGTGCTTCCACGCGGCGAACTGCGGACCGGAGATCCAGACCGGCACTTCGACGCCGGTCGCGTCCAGTACGCCGAGCAGCACGTCATGCTCGCCGATGATGAAATCGCCGTCGGGATAGCACATCGGGGCCGACCCGTCGCAGCAGCCGCCGGACTGGTGGAACATCACCGGACCGTGGCGAGCCACCAGACGCGCCACCAGGTCGGCGGCCGCGTCGGTGATCAGCACCCGCTCCGGCGCGTCCATCAGGCCGGTGCCTCCATCAGTACGGGCCCATCAAAAAAGACCCTGTGCCGACTGGGAGTAGGACACCAGCAGGTTCTTGGTCTGCTGGTAGTGGTCGAGCACCATCTTGTGGTTCTCGCGGCCGATGCCGGACTGCTTGTAGCCGCCGAACGCCGCGTGCGCGGGATAGGCGTGGTAGCAGTTGACCCACACCCGGCCGGCCTGGATGTCGCGGCCGGCCCGGTAGGCGGTGTTGCCGTCGCGGCTCCACACCCCGGCGGCCAGCCCGTAGAGGGTGTCGTTGGCGATGGCGATCGCGTCGTCGTAGTCGGTGAACGAGGTCACCGACACCACCGGGCCGAAAATCTCCTCCTGGAAGATCCGCATCTTGTTGTGGCCGGCGAAGATCGTCGGCTGCACGTAGAAGCCACCGGAGAGCTCGCCGCCGAGTTCGGCGCGTTCCCCGCCGGTGATGACCTTCGCGCCCTCCCCCTTACCGATCTCGATGTAGGACAGGATCTTCTCCAGCTGGTCGTTGGAGGCCTGCGCGCCGATCATCGTGGTGATGTCGAGCGGGTCGCCCTGGCGGATCGCTTTGGTGCGGATCGCGGCCAGCTCCAGGAATTCGTCGTAGATGGGGGCCTGAACCAGCGACCGCGACGGGCAGGTGCACACCTCGCCCTGGTTCAAAGCGAATCCGGCAAACCCCTCTAAAGCCTTGTCCTGGAAGTCGTCGTTCGCCGCCAGCACGTCGGAGAAGAAGATGTTGGGGCTCTTGCCCCCCAGTTCCAGGGTGACCGGGATGATGTTCTGGCTGGCGTACTGCATGATCAGCCGTCCGGTGGTGGTCTCCCCGGTGAAGCCGATCTTGGCGATCCGGTTGCTCGACGCCAGCGGCTTGCCGGCCTCGACGCCGAATCCGTTGACCACGTTGACGACTCCCGGCGGCAGCAGGTCGCCGATCAGGCTCATCAGGAACAGGATGGACGCCGGGGTCTGCTCGGCCGGCTTGAGCACCACCGCGTTACCGGCGGCCAGGGCGGGCGCCAGCTTCCAGGCCGCCATCAGCAGCGGGAAGTTCCACGGGATGATCTGGCCGACCACGCCCAGCGGCTCGTGGAAGTGGTAGGCGACGGTGTCGTCGTCGAGTTGGCTCAGCGCACCCTCCTGGGTGCGGATAGCCGCGGCGAAGTAGCGGAAGTGATCGGCGGCCAGCGGGATGTCGGCGGCCAGCGTCTCCCGGACCGGCTTGCCGTTGTCCCACACCTCGGCGACGGCCAGTTCCTCGCGATGTTGGTCGATCCGGTCGGCGATCTTGGTCAGAATCGCCGCCCGCTCGGCCGGGGAGGTCTTGCCCCACGCCGGTGCGGCCGCGTGCGCGGCGTCGAGCGCCAGGTCGATGTCGGCCGCCGTGGAGCGGGGGATCTCGCAGAACGGCTGACCGGTGACCGGGGTGGTGTTCTCGAAGTACTCACCGCCGACCGGAGCCACCCACTGCCCGCCGATGAAGTTCCCGTAGCGGGACTCGTAGCTCATCAGCGCGCCTGCAGAACCCGGACGTGCGAAAACGGTCATCGATGCTGCTCCTTAGCCGTGGGTGTTACTCAACTCACAGTACCGCCGCGGTCACAATGACTTCCATGCCTGCGCATCGTGCCCGCGACTTTGAAGACCCGTACCTGTGGCTGGAGGACGTGACCGGCGAGCGGTCACTGGACTGGGTGCGCGCCCACAACACCCCGACCGTCGACGAGTTCGCCGGCGACGACTTCGAAGCGATGCGCACCGCCGCCCTCGATGTGCTCGACACCGACGCCCGCATCCCCTACGTCCGGCGCCGCGGCGACTACCTCTACAACTTCTGGCGTGACGCCGCCAACCCGCGCGGGCTGTGGCGGCGCACCACCTTGGACAGCTATCGCACCGACAGCCCCGACTGGGATGTGGTGATCGACCTCGATGAGCTGGCGCGCGCCGATGACGAGAACTGGGTCTGGGGCGGCGCCAACGTGATCGAACCCCACCACACCCGGGCTCTGATATCGCTGTCCCGCGGCGGATCGGACGCCGTCGTTGTGCGTGAATTCGACTTGGTGGCCAGGAAATTCGTGGGTTCGGACGGAAATGGCTTCGAGCTTCCCGAGGCCAAGACGCGGATCGGCTGGGAGGACGACGACACCGTCCTGGTGGGCACCGACTTCGGCGCCGGTTCGCTGACCGAGTCCGGATACCCCCGAATAGTGAAGCGATGGCGCCGCGGTCAGGATCTGGCACAAGCGGAGACGGTGTTCAGCGGGTCGGCCACCGATGTCGTGGTCGCAGCGGGCCGAGACCGCACGCCGGGATTCGAACGAACCCTGGTGTCGCGGGCGATCGACTTCTTCAACGACGAAGTCTACGAATTGCGCGAGGGCGAGCTGATCCGCATCGACGCGCCCACCGATGCCTCGGTGTCGGTACACCGGCAATGGATCCTGATCGATCTGCGCACCGACTGGGACACCGGCACCGCGTCGTATCGGGCCGGCTCCCTGTTGGCCGCTGACTACGACGAATTCCTGTCCGGCACAGCGCAGTGCAGCGTCGTCTTCGAACCGGACGCCCACACCGCGCTGCATCACTACGCGTGGACCCGTGATCGACTGATCCTGGTCACCCTGCACGACGTGGCCAGCCGGGTAGAGGTGGTCACGCCCGGAACCTGGCAGCGCCGGCCCGTCGCCGAGGTACCGGACAACACCAACACCGTGATCGCGGCCGCCGACGATACCGGCGACGAGATCTTCCTGGACTCAAGCGGATTCGACCGGCCATCACGACTCCTGCACGGTCCCGTGGACGGGCCGCTGACCGAGATCAAATCGGCTCCGGCGTTTTTCGACGCCGACGGACTCGATGTCAGCCAGTACTTCGCGACCTCGAAAGACGGCACCGCGATCCCCTACTTCGTCGTGCGCCCAGCGGGCGCCACCGGCGCGACACTGCTGGGCGGCTACGGCGGATTCGAGGTGGCACGCACCCCGGGTTACGACGGCGTGCTGGGCCGGCTGTGGCTGGAGCGCGGGGGGACCTACGTGCTGGCCAACATCCGTGGCGGCGGCGAGTACGGGCCCGGCTGGCACACCCAGGCGATGCGTGCCGGCCGTCATCTGGTGGCCGAGGATTTCGCCGCGGTGGCAACCGATCTGGTGGAGCGCGGTATCGCCAGAGTCGAGCAGCTCGGCGCGGTGGGCGGCAGCAATGGTGGGCTGCTGATGGGCATCATGCTCACCGCGTACCCACAGTTGTTCGGCGCACTGGTGTGCCAGGTGCCGTTGCTGGACATGCGCCGCTACCACCTGCTGCTCGCCGGTGCTTCCTGGGTGGCCGAGTACGGTGACCCGGATGACCCCGAGGAGTGGGAGTTCATCAGCAAATACTCGCCGTACCAGAACATTTCCGCCGATGCCGCCTACCCGCCGGTGCTGATCACCACGTCCACCCGCGACGACCGGGTGCATCCGGGGCATGCCCGCAAGATGACCGCGGCGCTTCAGGACGCCGGGCACCGGGTCTGGTACTACGAGAACATCGAGGGCGGCCACGGCGGTGCGGCCGACAACGCGCAGGCGGCGTTCAAGTCCGCGCTGAGCTTTTCGTTCCTGTGGCGGATGCTGGGCCGGCGTTGACCTCGCACCCGCCGGTCGATCATCGGCGACCCGTATTGCGGGTCCAGTCCTCCTGCAGTTCCTGTCCGTAGTCGTCCTGTCGCATCCGCAGGTCGGCGTAGATCAGCATGGGCAGACAGCGGAGCAGACCGAAGGCGACCGGGCAGGCGAAGACGCCCGCTACCCAGGTGATCGTGGAAAGCATCACCAGCGGCGCCACAAAGCCCATCCACACCACCAGGTTGATCACGAAAATTCTGCCCAAGGCTGGTTTGCAGAGCTCAATCGAACGTCGAAAAGAGTCGGCGATCCCGCGGTCTTCGACGATGAGCACCACCGGCGACATGCTCAGCAGAAGCCCCATGACCAAGGATGCGATACCGCACAACAACATGGTCGGCACCAATGCGGCATAGAAGCCGCTGAAGACAGCGCCAACCTGGATCAGGCCCAAGCCCACCCCAGCCAGGTAGTACAGGCTGGCCAGGCGGCATACATCCAGCTTGCGCTGCTTCGCCCGGTGTAGGACCTCATCGAATCGGATCGGCTCGCCGCGTACTGCTTTCGCTGTGGCATGGACGCCCAGACTGATCAGCAACCCATCGCCAGGCAATACGGCCGCGCAGAACATCAGGAGCATCGCCAATGCCAGCATCAGCGGCCCCACGTCGAACCGGAGGACACCGTCGGCCAGGATCAAGTTCCCGATCTGCGGCGAACTTATGATCTGCACGGCCAGATAGACACCCGCGGAGAGCAGCACTGCGATCCCGGTAAGGATGGCCGACGGGACACCGATCATTGTCGGCCAGTTTCGCTGCATGATCTTGAAGGCGCCGCTGAACAACTCGGGAATGGTGAAGGGACGAAACGGGATCGGCGGGTTGCAGTCCACGGCTCCTGGCACGTAGCGTCTCAGCGCCCATCCCCGCTTTGCCAAGAACTCCTCGACGTCGGCGGGCCAGCAGGTCCGGCGCCCCCGGGCGTACCACCCCGCCCATACGTAGAGCGCAGCGGTGACCCAGCAGGCGGTTCCCGGCCAGGTCACCACCGCGAGCACGATCCACAGCCCGGCTAGACCAAGCATCGCGTGGTGAGGACGCAGATCGAACCGAACCGTTTCGCGCTCGTTCACCGACCCGTCACCCCTTGCTCGCCTCTAGTCCACCAAAATCATGGCAACTAGCCGACCGCAGAGGTATCGACCGTTCGGGCGACATTCAGGACTTGCGCAAACCGCCCACCAGCGCGATTCCCACCCCGACCAGCACCAACACCGCGCCTGCCGCCAGGGTCAGATTGAGCCACAGGTGCAGGCTTTCTTCGGCCACATCGGCGAGGGCATCGGTGATCCGGCGAATGTCGCCGGTGGCCTGGCTGAGCACCTGGTTGAGGAGGCGCCGCGCGACTTCGACGCCCGACCAGCCGATCGCGCCCACCAGCAGCGCCGACACACCCAGGCTCGCCAGGGCCCTGCCCCGGCGCCGTGCCGCGACCAGCGTCAGGATCGCGCACAACCCGGCCATCGCGCCCAGGACGACAGTGAGCAACGGTCCCCACACCGAGAGCCGGTGTAGCCCACCGGGCCGCATCACCTCGGTGGACGTCGACGTCAGCGGTATGGTCAGCGACGCGGGCAGCGTTATGGGGTAGTCGGCCAGCAGTTGCGCAAACGAGTCGTCCCGCAGCATCGGTATCACGTCGATCTCCCAGGGACCGGGATCGCCGACGTTGAGGAGCCACGCGTGGCCGTCCCGGTTGACGCGAACGAACTGCGCCGGAAACGACGGTCCGGCGGTGTATTCGCGGGCGGCCTGCCGTACCTCCGAGGGGTCGATGCCGAAGCCGCTCCCCCGGATCAGCTGCACGGTCTGAGCACTGAGCTCGGCCGCGACCGCGTCCTGCAGGGCCGGTTGGGCCGCGGCACGGGCAGCCAGCCGCGCGTAACCGTCGGCATCGATGAGGTTGTACTGCGCCCACGCCGTCGGCAGCGCCACCGCAAGGCTCGCGGTGGCCAGCAACCAGAACAGTGTCGCGGTGAAGACGCGCACTATTTCGCGGTGCGGCGCGGCCGCGCCAGCGCCAGCTTGGTGATGAGCCGGTTGCTTCGGGCCAGCGTCTTGAGCGAATTGTGGTAGAAGTTCCCGCCCGCGCCGACGTTGGTGCGCGGCGCGACGACGGTCTCCTGCCGACAGAACTTGCGGATGCCGTCCACACCGCCGAAGCGCGCCCCGATTCCCGAGGTCTTCCAGCCACCCATCGGCGCGGTCGTGCACATCAGGTTGGAGATCACGTCGTTGACGTTCACGGCCCCGCAGTCCAGCTGCAGCGCAATGTCTTTGGCCCGCGCGACGTCGCGGGAGAACACCGAGGCGCTCAGCCCGTAGGCGCTGTCGTTGGCGAGTCGGATCGCCTCGTCGACGCTGGCGACCTTCATGATCGGCAGGGTCGGGCCGAAGGTCTCCTCGGTCATGCAGGCCATCGAGTGGTCGACGTCGACCAGCACGGTGGGCGGGTAGAAGCTGCCCGGGCCGCCTGCGCGCTCACCGCCGGTCAGTGCGCGCGCTCCGGCGGCCAAGGCTTCCTTCACGTGCCGCTCGGTGATGGCGAGTTGCTGGTCGCTGATCAGAGCCCCGAAGTGCTTGCCCTCGCCGGTGCCCATCTGCAGCGCCTCGACATCGCGGACGACCGCGGCGACGAACTTGTCGTAGACGGGTTCCAGCACGTACACCCGCTCGACCGACACGCAGGTCTGCCCGGCGTTGAACATCGCGCCCCATACCGCGGCGTGCGCGGCCAGGTCGATGTCGGCGTCCTCGCACACGATCATCGGGTCTTTGCCCCCGAGTTCGAGGCTGACCGGCACCAGCCGGCTTGCGGCCCGTTCGGCGACCTTGCGCCCGGTGGCGGTGGAGCCGGTGAACTGCACGTAGTCGGAGTTGTCGATCACCGCTTCGGCCACCTCGCGCGCACCCTGCACCACCGCGAACACGTCCGGGGCACCGGAGGCCAGCCAGCCCTGGCGAAGGAGCTCCGCGGTGAGCGGGGTCTGCTCGGACGGCTTGAGCAGCACCGCGCAGCCGGCCGCCAAAGCTCCGATGGCATCCATCAGCGCGTTGGCCACCGGGTAGTTCCACGGCGCGATCACGCCGACCACCGGCCGGGGACGGTAGTGGATGGCGATCTTCTTGATTCGCATCAGGGGCAGCGATGCCGGCCGGGTCTCCGGGGCGACCGCCTTGTCCATCACCTTGATCACGTACGACAGGATCATGATCAGCAGCGGCACCTCTTGCGCGGCGTCGGTGCTGGACTTGCCGGTCTCGGCGATCAGCAGCTTCTCGATCTCGTCGCGGTGCTCGCCGAGCCACAAGGCGAAACGGGCCAGGGCCTTGGCCCGGCCCTTGGCGCCGCGGTGCTCCCATTCCCGCTGGGCGGTGCGCAGCCCGGCCGCGATTTTTTCGACGTCAGCGGGGTCGGTCCACCGCACCTCGCCGGCCCTCTCGCCGGTGGCGGGGCTGAACACGGTTCCGGTGCCGGTGAAGGTGGCGACTGAATTGGTGGCGGTCATGGCGCCATGCTAGTCCGGGCTGTGATCCGGATCGCACCGGCCCTCGACAGGTGTCAAGTCCGGCGAGCCTACGTTTTTAAGCCCCGCAGGTAGGCGGCCTGCCCCAAATGCTGGGCACAGTCATCGATGATGCTGACCAGCCGCACCCCCGCCGTCACCGGCGGATCCCAGTGGGTATCGACAACCCGAGCCAGTTCATCGGCGGTGACGCCGTCGAGGTAGCCCAGGGTCAACTGGTGCACGCCGTGGTAGTAGCCCGCCAGCAGCTGGGCCGGGGCGCGGACCTTGGCGACATCGGCCGGGCTATGGCCGTACCCACTGTCATCACGCGGCAGGTCCAGGCCGAACCGATCCACCCACCCGTCACGGGTCCACACCTGCTCGACGCCGGCGACCTGCGCGATCTGAATGTCCTGCACGCGGGCGCTGTGCCACAGCAGCCACGCGATGCTGTTGGCCTGCGCCGTCGGCCGATAGTCGGCCACCTCGTCGGTGAGCCCGTCGGTGAGTTCGTCGGCGTGCTCGATCAACCGAGTGAACGCGTCGCGGAGCAGGGCCCGCAGAGCGGCGGTTGCGTCATTCTCCGTCATACCGCCCGACGCTACGCCTGGTGACAGACCGCCTCGACGTTGTTGCCGTCCGGATCGCGGACGAAGGCGCCGAAGTAGCCGGGGTGGTACTCGGGCCACAGCCGCGGCGCGTGCAGGGACTCCGCACCCTGCCCTACCGCGGTGTCGTAGAACGCCTGCACCTGGTTGATATCGGCGGCGCTGAACGCGACATGGACCTCGCGGTTGGGGCCCGAGGCGTCACCCGCGCCGGCGTCGGCGATCCAGAACGTCGGCTTGCCGTCTCGTCCGTAGCCGACGGCCACACCGACATCCATCTGCCGCGTGTAGCCCAGCACATCGAGCACCGCGTCGTAAAACTTCTGCGATTTCGCATAGTCACTGCAGTTGATGCCCACGTGGTCGATCACGGAATACATCCTGGCATGAGGAACCGCAGGGTCGTAGATTAACTAGATGAGCCTCGACGTCGTGGTCCGCAACGGCACGATTGTCGATGGACTGGGTGGCCAGCCCTATGTCGGCGACGTCGGGATCCGCGATGGCGTGATCGTTGAGGTCGGCAGGGTCACCGGAGACGCCCAGCATGTAATCGACGCGACCGGACTGCTGGTCACACCGGGTTTCGTCGACCTGCACACGCACTACGACGGGCAGTCCATCTGGTCGGATCGGCTCAATCCTTCCTCGGCGCATGGCGTGACGACCGCACTGATGGGCAACTGCGGGGTGGGTTTCGCGCCGTGCCGGATCGAGGACCACGACGTGCTGGTGGATCTGATGGCCGGCGTCGAGGACATTCCCGGTGTGGTGATGACGGACGGGCTGCCGTGGACCTGGGAGACGTTCCCACAGTTCATGGATGCCGTTGATAAGCGCCAACGCGATATCGATGTCGCGGCGTTCCTGCCGCATTCACCGCTGCGCGTCTACGTGATGGGACAGCGCGGTATCGACCGTGAGCCGGCTACGCCCGACGACCTGGAGCAGATGCGCCGGCTGGCCCAGGAGGCCGCCGAGGCTGGGGCACTGGGGTTCTCGTCGTCGCGGCTGATGACCCACCGCACCAAGACCGGTACCCAGATCCCCAGCTATGACGCCTCCTACGCCGAGATCCTCGCCATCAGCCGCGGTCTGGCCGACGGCGGGGGCGGGTTGATCCAGTTCGTCCCGGATCTTCCGAACGGTGCATATCAGCCAGTGCTGCAGCAGGTTTTCGACGCGGCGACCGAAGCAGGTGTGGCCGTCACGTTCAGCCTGCTGATCGGCAACGCCGGTGAGTCGATCTGGCCGGATGCGATGGCCATGCTGGAGAAGGCCAACAGCTCCGGCGCCGAGATCACCGCGCAGGTCTTCCCGCGACCGATCGGACTCATGTCCGGGCTGGACCTGAGCATCCACCCGTTCGTGCTGTACCCGAGCTACCAGGAGATCGCCGGCCTGCCACTGGCGGAGCGAGTGGCCCAAATGCGCAAACCAGAAGTGCGGCAGCGGATTCTGGCCGACCGACCCAGCATCGTCCCGACCAACCCGATCGCCTACCTTTCCCAGTCCTGGGACTGGACATTTCCGCTCGGCGACGACCCCGATTACGAGCCGGATCGGTCGAAGAGCATTGCGGCGCGGGCCAGGGCACGCGGCGTCTCCCCGGAGGAGGAGGCATATGACCGGCTGCTCGACGACGACGGGCACGAGATCCTGCTCAACGCACTGGCCAACTTCGAGAACAACTCGCTGGACACCGTCGGGACTCTGATGCGCCGCGACGACGTGGTGCTGGGGCTGGGCGACGGCGGCGCCCACTACGGGATGATCTGCGACTCAAGCTTTCCCACCTATGTGCTGACGCATTGGGCCCGCGACCGCGCGGCCGGCCGGCTCAGTGTCGAGGAAGCGATCCGCGAACTGACGTCCACACCGGCCCGGATTGCCGGACTCGAGGACCGGGGGCGCATCGCGGTCGGCTACAAGGCCGACCTCAACGTCATCGACCACCAGAACCTGCGGCTGCACAAGCCGGTGGTCACCTATGACCTGCCGGCCGGTGGACGCCGGTTGGATCAGACCGCCGACGGCTACGTCGCAACGATCGTCTCCGGCGAGATCATCGCCGAGAACGGCAAGCCCACCGCGGCCCGGCCCGGCAGGCTGGTGCGCGGCCGTCAGCCCGCGCCGGCCTGAGCCTCAGCCGGGTTCACCGGCGTACCGTTGTCCGATGTGACTGAGCCCCCAGAGCCCAAATACACCCACGGCCATCACGAATCGGTGCTGCGCGCCCACCGTGCCCGCACGGCGCAGAACTCCGCGGCCTACCTGTTGGAGTCGCTGGCGCCGGGCTTGCAGTTGCTGGATGTCGGCTGCGGGCCGGGAACCATCACCGCGGATCTGGCCGCCCTCGTCGCGCCGGGCCGGGTGACCGCCATCGAGCCAGTACCCGAAGCCCTGGAACTGGCCCGCGCCTGCGCACGTGAGCGAGGGCAGCGCAACATCGACTTCGTGGTCGCCGATGTACACGCATTGCAGTTCCCCGACAACAGCTTTGACGTGGTGCACGCCCACCAGGTGCTGCAGCACGTCGCCGACCCGGTGACCGCGCTGGCCGAAATGCGCCGGGTGTGCAAGCCGGGCGGCGTGGTGGCGGCGCGGGACAGCGACTACGAAGCGTTCACCTGGTACCCGGCGTCGGCGGAGTTGGACGACTGGCTGCGGCTCTACCGTGACGCCGCGCGCGCCAACGGCGGAGAGCCCGACGCGGGTCGGCATCTGTTGGCCTGGGCGCACGCGGCCGGGTTCACCGACATCACCCCGACGGTGAGCGCGACGTGTTACGCCACCCCCGCCGATCGGGAGCACTGGGGCGGCATGTGGGCCGACCGGATCCTGCACTCGGCCATCGCCGAGCAGCTGCTCGACAGCGGTAACGCCGATCACGCTAAGCTGCAGGCGATTTCGCAGGCATGGCGGGACTGGGCCGACCACCCGGACGGCTGGCTGATGATCCCGCACAGCCAGATCCTGTGCCGGGTGTGACGACTCAGAGCAACCGCTGCTGCGGGGTGGAGCGGGCGACCAGTTCGGCGTCGCTGGTCACCGCGTCGCCCAGCACCTGGTCGATGCGTGCCAGCAGCTCGTCGGGGATCCGCACGCCGGCGGCTTTGACGTTCTCGGTGACCTGCTCCGGGCGCGACGCCCCGACCAGAGCGGCGGCAACGTTGTCGTTCTGCAGCACCCAGGCGATTGCCAGCTGCGCCGTCGTCAGCCCCAGCTCCGCGGCGATCGGCGCCAACTGCTGGACGCGGGTCAGCACGTCGTCGGTCATGAACCGTTTGATGAAGTTCGCCCCGCCCTTCTCGTCGGTGGCACGTGACCCGGCCGGCGGTGGCTGACCCGGCAGGTACTTGCCGGACAGCACCCCTTGGGCCATCGGTGACCAGACGATCTGGCTCAGACCCAGTTCCCGGCAGGTCGGGACCACCTCGGGTTCGATGATTCGCCACAGCATGGAGTACTGCGGTTGGCTGGAGATCAGCGATACGCCGAGTTGGCGGGCCAACCCGTGCGCGTTGCGGATCTGCTCGGGCGTCCACTCGCTGACCCCGATGTAGAGCGCCTTGCCCGCCCGGACGATGTCGGCGAAGGCCTGCATGGTCTCCTCCAGCGGGGTGAAGGGGTCATAGCGGTGCGCTTGATACAGGTCGACGTAGTCGGTGCCCAGCCGGCGCAGCGACCCGTCGATGGCCTCCATTATGTGCTTGCGGGACAGGCCGGTGTCGTTCTTGCCCAAGGGGGCCGAGCCGATCGGCCAGTAGACCTTGGTGAAGATCTCCACCGATCCGCGGCGCCGTCCTTTCAGTGCCGCCCCGAGCACCTCCTCGGCGGCACCGTTGGCGTACACATCGGCGGTGTCGAACGTGGTGATACCGGCGTCGAGCGCGGCATGCACGCACGCGGTGGCGACGTCGTTCTCGACCTGCGATCCGTGGGTGAGCCAGTTGCCGTAGGTGATCTCAGAGATCTGCAGGCCGGAGTTGCCCAGGTAGCGAAATTCCATAGCATCACAGACTAGTCGAATCACATTGCTGTCACTGATAATTCGACGGCGGACAGCGCCAGCGTGACGCCTTCGTCTTCATCTCCTGATGCGCAGGTGCCATTATGTAGCACTGGGTAGCACAATCCTGTATCTTCGATCCTATGCCGGCACAGCCCGAGATCACCCAGCGCGACCTACGGAATCGATCGAAGGAGATCATGGATGCCGTCCAGCACGGGCAGGCTTTCATCGTCACCCGGGACGGGCATCAGATCGGTGAACTGATTCCGCTGCGCCAGCGCAGGCGATTCGTGCCCCGTACCGAGTTCGCGGCGATGTCGCGCGGCGCACCCGACATTTCGATTGACGCTTTCCGGGCCGACCAGGACGCCACCGCCGATCACGATGCGGACGGCCCCTATGCCCGCTGACCATCAGCAGGGCCTGCTCGACACCAACATCATGATTCTGCGTCGGTGGATCGATCCGCAGCTGCTGCCGAAGGCGATGGCGATCAGCGCGATAACTCTGGCCGAACTGTCGGCCGGCCCGCATGAGGTGCGCCGAAACGACGAACAAGACGACTACGACGAGCATGTCGAACGCGCCCGCCGCCTGGATGTGCTCCAACGCGCCGAAAACGAATTCGACCCGATCCCCTTCGCCGCCGAAGCCGCGCGGATCTACGGCCGGGTGTGCGCCGCGGTCATCAGCACCGGCGGCAAACCCCGCCGCCGAGTCGCCGATCTGATGATCGCCGCCGTGGCGATCGCCGAAGACCTGCCACTGTTCACCACGAACCCGCAAGACTTCCACGGGTTGGACGAACTGTTGGCCGTCGTTGCGGTGCCGCGACCCGGCGCACCGCGGTCCACATAGCAGGAGTATCGCGTTTATTCCGTGTCGGACGGACTGTGGTCAATCAGCCGGATGGCACCGACGTGTGATCGAATTGCTTGACCATCGAGGACAATTCGGCTCTGGTGGCGACACCGGCCTTGACCGTCGCCCGGTAGACGTGACCTTCCACCGTGCGCACCGACAATGACATCGCCTCAGCGATGTCGCGGTTCGACAGGCCCTGGGCCACCAGCAGGGCGATCTCACGCTCGCGCCCGGTCAGCGGGAGGGTCACCTTGGCCGCGGCCAGCGCCGGGCTGACGGCCCCGCCGCACTGCTCGGCGAGTTGGCCGGCGCGCGCGCCGGCCGACAGTGCGCTGCCGCGCAGACCGGCCTGCCGATAACTCGCCGCGGCCTGGGCGGCGGCGTCAGCTGCGGCCAGCACATCGCCCATGGTTTCGAACTCACGCGACGCTGCGTCCAAGCCGGCATTGTCGCTGTCGGCCAACGCGCGCGCATACCGGGCCGCGACCGGCGCCCGGGGACCTTCGACGATGCCTGCCAGCTCGCCCAGCCGGTCGGCGACCGCTGCGTCACCCAGCTGCGCGGCGGTCTGCAGGCACATCACTTCGCGAGCGAACTGACCGTGATCGCGGGCGAATGCTGCTGCCTCAGAAGCACTCTGGCGCGCCTCGCCGGCCCTTCCGCGCACCGCCGCCACCCACGCGGCCGCCAGCAGGTAGCCGGACTCGACGTAGCCGTAGGCCGGATGCCGGCTCTCGCGGGTGGCCTGCAACGCTGCGACGGCGGCGTCGACCTGCCCGCTGCGCGCCAGCGCCTCGGTGTGCAGGATCTTGAACCGGTAGAAGATGCCGCTGATCTCGCCGTAGCTGCCGATCCCGGCCCCGGCCGTCCCCAAGCAACGCAGCGCGGTGGGCAGATCGCCGCCGCCGAGTGCGGTCATGCCCAGCACCGCCGTCGCCATCGCGCTCACCATCCCGGGCAGTTCCGCGCACAGCCGATGGCGGGCCTGCGCGACCACCGCCGCGTCCTCGATGTAGCCGGCAACCAGCAGCGCGTAGGCGTGGAACTCGGCCATCCCACTGCCCTGGAAACTGTCCTGGGGGGATGCGGCGATCACCGCGTAACCGGCCTCGGCCTGCTCGACTGCCTGACTCGTCCGTCCCAGATCGCCCAGCGCGATGACGTCGGCGCACCGGCCCAGGGTCTGGCCGAACGAGTCGAGCCGGCCGAGGTCGACCCCGGCCAGCGCGTCGACGGTTTCGGCCGGCCTGCCGGCCAACACCAGCTGGACGGCACGGAACGTGCACAACGCCGCGTCTTGGGAGGCTTGGCCGCGCAACGCCTGCTCGGTCACCTCCCAGGCCCGCTCGGGACTCTGCAGCAGCCACAGCAGGTTCGCGGCGCGCAAGATCACCGGGGTGACGAATCCCGTTGCGGGCAACGCAGGTGCGTCGATGGTGCTGAGTATCTGCTCGGTTTCGGCACCCTGCTCACGCATGAACAGCACGTAGGCCAGCAGCAGTTTGGCCACCGGGCTGTCGCCGGCATCGACGGCGGCCCGCGCGAACCGCTCGGCCAGCGCCAGGTCGAGCCGCGAGCGCGCGATGTTGGCGGCCCGCGACAGCACCGCGATGTCGGGCGGCAGATCCGATTCCAGCCACAGCAGACCGAGCCGAAGCGGGTCCACCCGTGCCGGCTCGCGCACCATGGCGGTCGCCACGTCTGCGCGCAGGCGGCGCAGCCGCAGCGGGCCGCATTGCTGCAGCCGGATCTCCCCGTAGAGCGGGTGGCCCACGTAGACCACGTCGGCGCTGGGCGGCACCCGGATCAGTCCGCGCTCCTCGGCCACCTCGACGGCGTGCGGGCTGGCCAGTGCCATCAGGCAGGACCGGTCGATGGGTTCGGCGACCGCGACCAGGTCGACCACCTCGCGCACGTCGTCGGGCACCGCGCCGATCTGGGTTTCGACCAGCTCGACCAAGGTCGGCGACACCGACAATCCGGCCGTCCAGCACCATTGCCCGGCCTCGCATACCAGCCGGCCGGCCGCGCGTTCCTGCTCGACGAGATGGCGCAGGTACAGCACGTTTCCGCGGGTCAGTTTCCACATCCGCGCCAGGCAGTCCGGGCTGACGGCGCCCAGGGCCGAGGCCAGCAACTCCTCGGATTCCGGGCGCGACAGCGGCTGCAGTTCGAGCCGCCGCAGCACGCCGTCCTTCCACAACGTGGACACCGCATCGGGTGCGGGTTCGCCATTGCGGACGGTGGCGATCACCTGGATGGGAGCAGCCGCACCCTGCGCCACCAGTTGATGCACGGCCAGTGCCGACAGATCGTCCAGCAGGTGCGCGTCGTCGACGATCACCAACAGCGGCGCATCCCCGGCGCGGGCCCGCAGGTCGGTGATGACTTGGCGCGCCATGGCCATCGGGTTGGCGTCGAAGTCGTCGACCCATTGGGCGAACGCGCCCAGCGGCACCGAGCGCCCGGTCGCCGTCCCGGCCAGCCGGCTGACCGCCCAGCCCGCTGCGGCCATCGCTTCGGCGGCCTCGCGGGCCAGCCTGGTCTTGCCCACACCGGCTCGACCGGCGATCAGAACACCCCGCCGCTCGGTGTCGGCGAGCGCGTCGGCGACCAGCTGGAGTTCTTCCCCCCGACCCGTCAACGGCCAGTGGTCACTCATTCGTCGATCGTAAACACCTGTTCGGGCACTGACGGCTGCTACTCAGAAATCTTGTGGAGCTCGGCGTCCAGCTTCTGGTTCGCCAGCCTGATGACGCTGTCCAGCCCTTCGAGTTCGATCTGCAGGTACTGGCAGATCACCTCGTCGGCGACACCGGCGTCCCGCAGTCGCAACGCCAGGGAATGCGCATCAGGAAGTCTCCGCAGCGCCGCCTCGTAGCGGTCCGCGGTGTCCCCGATGCCATGGAAAGCGGTCACGTCTGCCCTCGATTCGGTGATCCCCGATTCGGTCGACACCCACTCTGTCCGCCCCGGCGGCACGCGGTATCCGTGGACGACTACCCGATTCCCGGCGTCGTGGGGGCGGCGACTACCCGCAATCCGGTGCTGACTACACAGCCGCCGATGTGAGTAGTCGGCACTGTAGCGGGCCCAAGGACAGGTAGTGCGCTACGGAGCCGGATGCGAGTTCCTGAGCCGACGCTAAGGGGTGCTGGTGTCGGTTCGGTCCCGGGAGGTCCTCATGTCTGGTCATCGTCGCGGTCGGGTGGTCGGGGCCGGCACGGTCGTCGGGGCGTTCCTGGCGTTTGGGGTGGCTCCGTTGGCGTCCGCGCCGACCGCCCGGGCCGATGAGTTCGCCTGGATCGACGACCTGTTCGACCCCTCGGCGTGGCAGGCCCTGACGGTGGGCACGGCACCGGCCACCGGCGATCCCACCGACTGGGCCGCACTGTTCGACCAGTGGATCTACCAGCCGATCCACGACGTCGGGCAGGACTGGATCGCCAGTACGTTCGGTGCCCAGGTGGACGCGGCCATCAACCAGTACCTGGGGCCGTTGTTCGGCACCGACCTGCTGATCGGCAACGGTCTGGCCGGAACCCAGGCAGATCCCACCGGAGGCGCAGGCGGACTGTGGTTCGGTGACGGCGGCGCGGGTTGGGACAGCACGGTCGACGGTGTGGCCGGCGGAAATGGTGGGGCCGCGTTCTTCGGCGATGGCGGCGACGGCGGCCTGGGCGGTGCCGGGGCCGACGGCGGCAGCGGCGGTGACACCGGGTTCGGCATCGCCGGCGACGGCGGGACCGGCGGCACCGGCGCCAACGGTGGGGCCGGCGGCGACGCCACCGGCTGGCTGTTCGGCAACGGCGGCACCGGAGGACTCGGCGGGACCGGGTCGGTCGGCGCGGCCGGTGTCGACGGTGTCGGCCCGGGCGACAGCGGCACGGCCGGCCTTACCGGTGGCATCGGCGGTGTCGGTGGGGCCGGCGGCAACGCCGCCCGGCTGATCGGGACCGGCGGGGCCGGCGGGATAGGCGGGACAGGCGGGACCGGCGGGGCGGGCGGCAGTGGCATCAGCGGCGCGGCGGCGACCCTCGCCGGCGGGACCGGCGGCAATGGCGGCAGCGGCGGAGCCGGCGGTACTGGCGGCCACGGCGGTAATGGCGGCGTGGGCGGGACGAGCGGAGTATTCGGTGCCTCCGGCTCGCAGGGCACCGGCGGCGCAGGCGGGACCGGCGGCGACGGCGGCACACCGGGCGACGGCGGTACCGGCGGGGCCGGGAATGCCGCGACTCCCGACGGCGGCGCGGGCGGCAACGGTGGCGACGCCGGTGCCGGCGGTGCCGGTGGCATGGGCGGTGACGGCGCCACGACAGGCGCCGACGGTCTGGCCGGGGTCACACCGGTCAACGTCGGGAATGGCGGCACCGGCGGCACCGGCTGGGATGCGACCACGGTGGGCGGTACCGGCGGCAACGGTGGGGCCGGCGGCAACGGCGGTGATCACGGCGACGGCGGTGACGGCGGGGCCGGTGGGCGGGGCGGCACCGGCGCGGTCGGCGGCGACGGCGCCAGTCCGCAGTACGGCGCCGGCGGTGACGGGACCGCCGGGGGCACCGGAGGGACCGGCGGTGTCGGCGGCAATGGCGGTTTGGGCGGTTCCATCTCCGGTGACGGCGGCACCGGAGGCGCCGGCGGTGTCGGCGGGACCGGCGGCGCCGGCGGGAGCGGCGGCGCCGGCACTACGACGACCCCCTTCTTCAACTACACCGGCGATGGCCTGACCGGCGGCAACGGCGCCGTCGGGGGCGACGGTGGGGTCGGCGGCGCGGGCGGGTCCGGGGGCGGGGTGGCCGCCGGCGGGTCCGGACACCACGGCGTCGGCGGAGCGGGCGGCACCGGCGGCGTCTCGGGCGCCGGCGGCAACGGCGGAAACGGCGGCAACGCCGTCTTCGGCAGCAACGTGTCGGCCGGCAACGGCGGGCAGGGTGGCAACGGCGGCGACGCCGGAGCCGGCGGGGCCGGCGGTGCGGGTGGTGGCACCGGCTCCGATCGAGGCGCCGGCGGCCACACCGGCGCCATCGCGGCCGGCGGCGGCAACGGCGGAAACGGCGGAAACGGCGCCGCCGACCCGAACGTGACCTCGGGCAACGGCGGAGCCGGTGGAGCAGGCGGCAACGGGGGCAATGTCGGAAACGGCGGCAACGGGGGCAACGGCGGTAACGGGGGCGGCGGCGGCAGCGGCGCGCCCGGCTTTGGCAGCGGCGGCGTCGGCAACGACGCCTCTGCTGGGGGCAACGGCGGCGTGGGTGGCAACGGCGGCCTCGGCGGTGCGATCTCCGGCAACGGCGGAACCGGTGGCAGCGGCGGTACCGGCGGAAAAGGCGGCGACGGCGGCCGAGGCAGCAATGGCGGCGACGGCTCCGCCGACTCGGCCGGCGGCGACGGCAGCAACGGCGGTGCCGGCGGCAACGGCGCAGCGGGCGGATCCGGCGGCAATGGCGGTGCAGGCGGAGCGGTTGCCGCAGGAGGATCCGGCAGCCACGGCATGGGTGGCACCGGCGGTGACGGCGGGGCCGCCGGTAGTGGCGGTACCGGCGGCGACGGCGGCAACGGTGTCACCGCCAGCTCAGGCGGCGCTGGCAACGGCGGTGACGGCGGCAACGGCGGCAACGCCGGGCTCGGCGGGACCGCGGGTGTCGGCGGGGGCACCGGCGCCTACCAGGGCGCCGACGGCCACACCGGAGCCACACCGGCCGGCGGCGGCAACGGCGGCAGCGGTGGCGACGGGGCCAACGCGACCCTCGCCGGCGGGACCGGCGGCAACGGCGGGGCCGGCGGCAAGGGCGGCGACCACGGCGACGGCGGCGACGGCGGCAGTGGCGGCAACGGCGCGACCGGCGGCGATGGCACTACGCCGGACACCGACGGCGGCAACGGCGGCAACGGTAGCGACGGCGGCAAGGGTGGGGCGGGCGGCAACGGCGGCACCGCCGGGACGCTCTCGGGCGACGGCGGTGCCGGCGGCGCGGGCGGTACCGGCGGCAACGGCGGCGCCGGTGCAACCGGAGCCGCCGGCTGGGGCAGCTCGGGCGGCAGCGGCGACGGCGACAACGGTGGCAACGGCGGCAGCGGCGGCGACGGCGGCAACGGCGGAACTGGCGGAACCGGCGGCGCGGCCACTAACGGCGCGAACGGCGACGGCGGCGACGGCGGAACCGGGGGCAACGCGGGAACACCCGGCGACGGTGGCCGAGGTGGGGACGGCGGCAGCAATGCCACCTATCACCCCGAAGGGCCTCGCGCCGGGAACGCCGGGAACGGCGGGAACGGCGGTGACCCCGGCAACGCCGGTACCGGCGGGACCGGCGGAGCGGCCGGGGGCGACGGCGCCGGCACCGGAGCGACCGGTGGAAACGGGACGACGGTCACCAGCGGGGGCAACGGCGGAAACGGCGGCAACGGCGGGCGGGCCGATCAGCAGTACGGCCTCCCGGAGGTCCTCGGTGGCAACGGCGGAAACGGCGGCGACGGCGGCGCGGTCGGCAACGGCGGCAACGGCGGAAACGGCGGCACCGGCGGCGTAAGCGGCCACCTGAGCGGCAACAACACCGCGATCACCTGGGGAGCCGGAAACGGCGGCAACGGCGGCAACGGCGGCTTGGGTGGCACCACCTCCGGAAACGGCGGCAATGGTGGGGCCGGCGGTGATGGCGGTATCGGAGACAACGCCAGCGACAACGCCCCCTCCGGACTCCCCACACCCGCCACCACCGGTGCCGTCGGCGGCGACGGCGGGAATGGCGGGTCGGCCCGCGGCTTCGGCGACGGCGGCAACGGCGGCAACGGCGGCAACGCCGGCCTGTCCGGCACCGGCGGTCCGCTCACCGCGGACGGTGCGGCGGGCGGTGCCGGCGGCGCAGGCGGCAATGGCGCGGCGGTCGGCAATGGTGGCGACGGCGGGAACGGCGGGAACGGCGACGCCGGCGCAACCGGCGGGGCCGGCGGGACCGCAGGGACCGGCGGTATGAGCGGCGCCACCTCCGGCAACGGCGGCAACGGTGGCAACGGCGGCAACGGCGGAGACGCCGTCAGCACCAGCACGGCCGGCGCCGACCCCGTTATCGGCGCAGCGGGCGCCGACGGCGGCGCCGGCGGTGCGGCGATCGGAGCCGTCGGCAACGGCGGAAACGGCGGCAACGGCGGCGCTGCCGGCGGGTCCGGTGCTGCCGCAGTGGGCACGGCTCCCACCTCTCCGGGGGCGACCGGCGGTCGCGGCGGGGCCGGCGGCGATGCGGCGACCGCAGGCAACGGCGGCAACGGCGGGGCCGGCGGTCGCGGCGGCGCTGGCGCGTCCGGCGGCACCGGGGCGGCCGGCGGCACCGTCGGCAACGGTGCTGTCGGCGGAACCGGCGGCAACGGCGGAGTCGGCGGGACCGGCGGGGCCGGCGGCTCGATCTCAGGCAACGGCGGGACCGGCGGCACGGGAGGCGTCGGCGGCACCGGAGGCAACGGCGGAGTCGGCGGCGCCTATGACAGCTCGGGAGGCAGCGGAACCGCCGGCAAGGGTGGCGACGGCGGAGCCGGCGGGAGCGGCGGCACGGGTGGGACCGGCGGAGCGTCCAGCCACGGCACCAACGGTGACGGCGGCAACGGCGGCAACGGCGGTGACTCCGGCCAGGGCGGCGACGGCGGCAGCGCGTCGTACGTCGGCGGCAACGGAGGCGACGGCGGTGACCCGGGCCAGACCGTCGGCACCGGCGGTGCCGGCGGTGCGGCCGGGGTCGGCGGCAGCGGGGGCGACATCGGCCTGCGTGGCGGCGACGGGGCCGTGGCCACCACCGGCGGCAACGGCGGCAACGGCGCACCCGGCCAAGACAACTTGATTACCTTTTTTGGCGGAGTTGCGGGCGGCAACGGAGGCAACGGAGGCAACGGCGGGGCGGTCGGCAATGGCGGCGACGGCGGCAACGGCGGACAAGGCGCCACCTCTCATGGTGACTTCCTGGGCGCCGGGACGGGCGGCCGCGGCGGCAACGGCGGCAACGGCGGCGCGATCTCCGGCAACGGCGGCACCGGCGGTACCGGCGGTATCGGCGGCCCCGGTGCTCCAAGTGTCGAAATGCCCGGGGTTGGCGCCGGTGGGGCCGGCGGTACCGGCGGCAACGCCGGCCCGGTCGGCAACGGGGGGACCGGCGGGGCCGGCGGGGTCGGGGGAACCGGAGCCGCCGGCCTGGGCGGCGGGCAAGGCGGCAACGGCGGCACCGGTGGCTTGGGTGGCACCACGTCCGGCAACGGCGGCGACGGCGGGGCGGCCGGCAACGGCGGTACGGGCGGGGCCGGGACGGCCGGCGACGCCGCCAACCCGAACGGCGGCAACGGCGGTACCGGCGGCACGCCCGGCGCCGCCGGTATTGGCGGGCAGGCCCAGGCGGTAGGCGGCGTCAGCGGGAGCGCCGGGGCCATCGGATCTGGCGGCACCGGCGGGGCCGGCGGCGACGGCTGGGCCCCCAGCACCAACAGCGAGCCTCCTCCTGGCAATGGCGGCAACGGCGGCGCCGGCGGGTCGGGCGGCACCGTCGGCAACGGCGGCGACGGCGGTGTCGGTGGACACGGCGGGTGGGACCTCTCGGCGGGTACCACATCCAGCAGCCCTGCCGTCAACGGCGGTAATGGCGGCAACGGCGGCAACGGGGGCAACGGCGGCTCGGTCTCCGGCGACGGCGGCAACGGCGGCGACGGCGGCGAGGGGGCGTGGGGTTTCCTCGGCAACGGCGGCAGCGGCGGAAACGGCGGCAACGGCGGCGACGGCGATAACGGCGGCGACGGCGGCAAAGGCGCCTATGGCTACCCTGGCGGCGCCAATGGGGCCGGCAGCGGCAACGGCGGCGACGGCGGCGACGGCGGCAACGGCGGCAACGGCCTGCACGGCAGCGGCGGCGACGGCGGCAACGGCGCGCTGGCCGGAACGGGCTTCAGCCAGGGTGGGGTCTGGGTTTACGGCGGCCACGGCGGCGACGGCGGCGACGGCGGCGACGGGACCGCAGGCGACGGGACCGTTGTTGACGGAGCGGCCGGCACCCCCGGCGCTGACGGTGCTGGCGCCGCCACCCTCATTTCCCAGGGTGGGGCCGGCGGTCCCGGCGGGGCAGGTGGGGTCCCGAGTCCGTAGCGCGCTACCGGTGTCCGTGGACGGCCTTTACCCTCGATTCCATGGCCAAGTCCGTCGACCTCGCCCGCCTGGCCGAGCTGTTGCCCGGTTACGGGTTCGCGTTCCTGGTGACCGTCGGCGACGACTATCGCGTCCGCACCACCGCGATCACCCCGACCTTCGACGGCACCCGGGTGGATATCGGTCCGGTCGGCTCGCACGGCCGGGAGAACATCGCGGCCCGCGCCGGCGTCACGCTGGTCTGGCCCGCGCGCGAGGTGGACGAGTACTCACTGTTCGTCGACGGCCACGCTGAGCTTCCCGAGGATCCGGCCGGCCCGGTGCTGGTGACGCCGACCAAGGCCCTGCTACACCGCCCGGTGTTCGAGGCCGGCAGCGATCGGGCGGTCGGCACAGTGCACGACTGTGTGCAGCTCAAGGCGGACTGACAGCCTAGCCTGGTCCACATGGCTTCCAACGTGGACTTCGCGCGGCTCGCCGAGAAGCTGGTGGGCTACGACTATGCCTACCTGATCACCGTCGACGCCGAGAACCGCCCGCACCCGGTCCCGGTGATGCCGGTGCTGCAAGGCGACACCGTGCACATCGGCGCCCTGGGCGGCCGCCGCAGCCGGGCGAACCTGGCCCGCAGCACCGACGTCACCGTGATGTGGCCGCCGCCGGCGCCGGGCGGTTACACCGTGATCGTCGACGGCACCGCCGAAGTGTCCGATGCCGGCGAGCTGGCCAGCCTGGCGATCACCCCCAGCAGGGCGGTGCTGATCCGGGTCGCCACCCCCGAGTCGCCGGGCGAAACCCCTTGCTACAGCGACTGTGTCGACCTGAAGCTCACTCCGCAGGGAGCCTGAGCGGCCGGCCGGCCACCATCAGCACCACGTCGTCGGACTCGGCGGCAATACGCGCGTTGAGCACTCCCAGCAGGTCGCGGAACAGCCGTCCCGACGCGGTGGGCGGAACCACCCCGCTGCCCACCTCGTTGCTCACCGCCACCGCCGGCTGCGGGCAGGCTCGCCAGGCGGACACCAGCTCGTCGATATCGGCGTGGACGCCGTCCAGCGCGCCACCGTCCCACACCCGGTGCAGGTCCATCCGGGCGGTGAGCCAGGTGCCCAAACAGTCCAGCAGCAGCGGGGTTTCGGCGGTGCGTAGCGCAGCGGCGACGTCGGTGGTTTCGACGGTGCGCCAGGATTCCGGACGTCGCGTCCGGTGCAGTCGGATACGTTCGGCCCACTCCGGGTCACCCTCGCGAACTCCGCCGGTGGCCAGGTAGGTCACGGCCGGCTCAGCGGCCAGCAGCGCTTCGGCGTGCGCGGACTTGCCTGAGCGTGCCCCGCCGAGCACCAGGGTGTGGGCCGGTGCTGCACCGGCTGCACCCACTCGCACCACCTCGCCATCAGATCCCGGTCGAGCATCTGAATCAGACAGTACCGCAGTCAATTCGGGCTCAGGCGGATTGTGGTGGCTCAGGTGTACCGCGACGACGTCGGTGGTGTCGGTGATGGCGCCCGAACTCCGCAACGCGGCCACCGTTGCCGTGAACGCCGGCAGGTCGTGGTGCTCGGTGCCGTGCTCGGTGTAGTTGCCGAAGGTCTCCTCCAGAAACACCGCGTCGTAGCCGGCGCCTGCCACCGCGGCGTGCGTCTCCTCGGGCAATGGCCCGGTGTCGGTGGCCCAGAAGGTCCGGCCACCAACAGATTCCAGGTCGTAGAGCACCGCGTCACCGCCGATGTCGGCGCCGTGCGCCGCGGCCAGCACCCGCAGCCGATAGTCACCCACGCGCACGTCGTCGCCAGGCGAAACCTCGACGAACCGGACCGGGTCATCGGGCCCCACCCAATGTCGGCATTGGTCGAGAGCACTGGCCGGTCCGACCACATCGAGCGGCTCACCGGTCCCGGTCCAGTGCCGCATCAACAACGCGGCGGGGCCGACATGGTCGGGGTGGCCATGAGTGAACAGGATGTGCCGAACTCCGGCCAATGACCGCCCGAACCGCATCGCGGCGCGCGGCACCTCCGGCCCGCAGTCCAGCAGCAGGACGTCGTCGACCAGCGCGGCAGTCTGGCCACGGACGCTCCCGGCCGCCGACAGGCAGGAGTCGCAGCGGCAGAACGGATTCGGCCAGCCATCGGCACTGCCGGTGCCCAGCAGCAGGATCTCCACCCGGCCATTGTCGTTGACTCTGCGCCCACGGCGCACACCACTCGCACTTTCACGCCGTGGACGCAGAGTCAACGTAAACGACGAAGACCCGGCCTGCCGAAGCAGACCGGGCCTCGCCGTGCAGCCAGACTTAGAAGTCCATGCCGCCCATGCCACCGGTCGGGTCGCCCGCGGGTGCGGCCGCCTTCTCCGGCTTGTCGGCGACAACAGCCTCGGTGGTCAGGAACAGTGCCGCGATGGACGCCGCGTTCTGCAGCGCCGAGCGGGTCACCTTCACCGGGTCGGCAACGCCGGCCTTGAGCAGGTCCTCGTACTCGCCAGAGGCGGCGTTGAGGCCGGTGCCCGCGGCCGAGTTGGTGACCTTCTCGGCGACAACGCCGGGCTCCAGGCCCGCGTTGAAGGCGATCTGCTTCAGCGGAGCCGACAGCGCGACGCGCACGATGTTGGCACCGGTCGCCTCGTCACCCTCGAGCTTCAGCTCGTCGAGCGACGGAGCGGCCTGCAGCAGGGCCACGCCGCCACCGGCGACGATGCCCTCCTCCACGGCGGCCTTGGCGTTACGCACCGCGTCCTCGATGCGGTGCTTGCGCTCCTTGAGCTCCACCTCGGTGGCAGCCCCGGCCTTGATCACCGCAACACCGCCGGCCAGCTTGGCCAGACGCTCCTGCAGCTTCTCGCGGTCGTAGTCGGAGTCGCTGTTCTCGATCTCCGAGCGGATCTGAGCCACCCGGCCGGCGATGGCGTCGGAGTCACCGGCGCCCTCGACGATGGTGGTCTCGTCCTTGGTGATGACGACCTTGCGGGCGGTGCCCAGCAGGGCGACGTCGGCGCTCTCCAGCGACAGGCCGACCTCTTCGCTGATGACCTGGCCACCGGTGAGGATCGCCATGTCCTGCAGCATCGCCTTGCGGCGGTCACCGAAGCCCGGGGCCTTGACGGCGACGGACTTGAAGGTGCCGCGGATCTTGTTGACCACCAGGGTCGACAGGGCCTCGCCCTCGACGTCCTCGGCGATGATCAGCAGCGGCTTGCCGGACTGGATGACCTTCTCCAGCAGCGGCAGCAGGTCCTTGACGGTCGAGATCTTGGAGCTGACCAGCAGGATGTAGGGGTCCTCCAGGACGGCTTCCTGACGCTCGGCGTCGGTGACGAAGTAGCCCGAGATGTAGCCCTTGTCGAAGCGCATGCCCTCGGTGAGCTCCAGCTGCAGACCGAAGGTGTTGGACTCCTCGACGGTGATGACACCCTCGTTGCCGACCTTGTCCATGGCCTCGGCGATCAGGTCACCGATGGTCTGGTCGCCCGCGGAGATACCGGCGGTCGCCGCGATCTGCTCCTTGGTCTCGACCTCCTTGGCCGAAGCCAGCAGGGTCGAGGTGACCTTCTCAACGGCCTTCTCGATGCCGCGCTTCAGACCCAGCGGGTTGGCGCCGGCGGCCACGTTGCGCAGGCCTTCCTTGACCAGGGCCTGGGCCAGCACGGTGGCGGTGGTGGTGCCGTCACCCGCGACGTCGTCGGTCTTCTTGGCGACCTCTTTGACCAGCTCGGCGCCGATCTTCTCGTAGGGGTCCTCCAGCTCGATCTCCTTGGCGATGGACACACCATCGTTGGTGATCGTGGGGGCGCCCCACTTCTTCTCCAGGACGACGTTGCGGCCCTTGGGGCCCAGCGTCACCTTGACCGCGTCGGCGAGGGCGTTCAGGCCCCGCTCGAGGCCGCGACGGGCCTCTTCGTCATACGCAATTTGCTTAGCCATTGCGAAGTGATTCCTCCGGTTAGGGGGTGCACGTCTTGTCGGTCGGGTGCAGTGCCCGCGACGGACGGCTGTGGGTGTGCTCCGCAGGTGCGGCCCCGTACCTCACCGTCCCGACCTAGCACTCGCCGGTCGCGAGTGCCAACGTCATTTTTAGCACTCGCCCATGGAGAGTGCAAGGTCGGCCGGTGACGATGCGCGGAGCGAAGCGACGGGCTGAGAAGGCGGGCGATCAGGCACAGCTAGACATCGAGCAGCTGCTCGTAGAACCCACCGAACCCGCGGGCCCGGTTCGCCAAGTGCACCTCCAGGATCCAGTGGCAGACCCTGCCGGTGGGGTCGGTCCGGCGCATCGGCTCATCGGATCCGGGCGTCACGTAGAACCGGGCGTCGTCACCGGAGATCTTCTTGTGCGGAAACTCCCCGAGCAGGTGCCCGGCGATGGGAGCGCCGAACTCGAAGCCCTCCGCCCGGGCCAAGCCGACGACATGCTCGTAGAGCTGCGCCCCGGTGATGTCGGGGTGTGCGTCGAAGAACTCCCGGCCGGCATTCCACACCCGCGGCAGCGCGTCGCGCAGAGCCAGCTTGTCCGGGTCTGCATCAACACCGCCGAGCACGAAGGTGCGGCCGAAGTCGGCCTCCCACTCTTCGAAGATCGGCCCCAGGTCGAGGTAGGCGATGTCGTCGTCGGCCATGATGCGATCGGGCGGGTCGGCGTGAAACGGCAGCAGGCTGTTCTCCCCGGCCCGCACCACCCGCCGATGCCAGTGCCGTGTCACCCCGAACATGTCGGAGGCCAGGTCTCGGATCTCATCGGAGAGCTGTCGCTCGCCGACTCCGGGGCGGACCATGCCGCGGCGCTCGATTTCGTCAAACAGTGCGACGGCCTTGGCCTGCGCGTCGCGGAGCCGCTCGACACGGACGGATTCCGGCTCGCGCGGGGTGGACACACCAGCGATGCTATCGGCTTGCCCTAGACTGCATCTCGATCAGATAGGAGACCGGGTGCGGGCTGAAGCAGCGCCCAGCACCCGGGCTTTGCGGGGCTGGCAACGCCGGGCTCTGGTGCGCTATCTGACCGCCAAGCCGCGAGATTTCCTGATGGTGGCCACCCCCGGCGCCGGTAAGACGACGTTCGCGCTGCGTATCGTCGCCGAGCTGCTGGCCGACCGCACCGTCGAGCGGATCACGATCGTGGTGCCCACCGAACACCTCAAGGTGCAGTGGGCGTCGGCCGCCGCCTCGCACGGCATCGCCTTGGATCCGCGGTTTTCCAACTCCGACTCACAGACCAGCTCGGAGTACCACGGTGTCGTCGTCACCTACGCGCAGGTCGCCAGCCACCCCACCCGGCACCGGGTGCGCACCGAGGCCGCCAAGACCCTGGTGATCTTCGACGAGATCCACCACGGCGGTGACGCCAAAAGCTGGGGTGACGGCATCCGGGAGGCGTTCGACGATGCCACCCGCCGGCTGGCACTGACCGGCACCCCGTTCCGCAGTGACGACAGTCCGATCCCGTTCGTCAACTACGAGCCCGACGGCGCCGGCCACCTGAGATCGGTGGCCGACGACAGCTACGGCTACACCGATGCGCTGGCCGACGGGGTGGTGCGCCCGGTGGTGTTCATGGCCTACTCGGGCGAGGCCCGCTGGCGCGACAGCGCGGGCGAGGAATACTCGGCCCGGCTCGGCGAACCGCTGACCGCCGAGCACACCGCCCGGGCGTGGCGCACGGCGCTGGACCCCAACGGCGAGTGGATGCCGGCGGTGATCACCGCCGCCGACACCCGGCTGCGCCAGCTGCGCGAGGGCGGCATGGCCGATGCCGGCGGCATGATCATCGCCTCCGATCAGAAGACGGCCCGTGCCTACGCCAAGCTGCTGACCAACCTCACCGGCGAGGCCCCCACCGTGGTGCTCTCCGACGACCCCAGCGCGTCGGACAAGATCGCGCAGTTCTCCGCGGCCACCAGTCGCTGGCTGGTGGCGGTGCGGATGGTTTCCGAGGGCGTCGACGTGCCCCGGCTGGCGGTCGGCGTCTACGCCACCAGCGCGTCCACCCCGTTGTTCTTCGCACAGGCCATCGGCCGGTTCGTGCGGTCGCGGCGGCCCGGCGAGACCGCCAGCATCTTTCTGCCGTCGGTGCCGTCACTGCTGGGTCTGGCCAGCGAGCTGGAACAGCAGCGCAACCACGTCCTCGGCAAACCGCACCGGGAGTCCGAACGCGACGAGTTCGCCGAGGCCGAGCGCCGGCGCGACGAGCCCTCCGAACTGGAGAACACCTTCGAGTCGCTGGGGGCCGACGCCGAGCTGGACCAGGTGATCTTCGACGGCGCCTCGTTCGGCACCGCCACCCCCGCCGGCAGCGAGGAGGAGGCCGACTACCTGGGCATCCCCGGGCTGCTCGACGCCGACCAGATGCGGGACCTGTTGCGGCGCAGGCAGGAAGAGCAGCTGGACCGGCGGTCCAAGGCGGTCAACGACGGCGGGGTTCCGGTGCCGGTGACCACGCACGGCCAGTTGCGGGCGCTGCGCCACGAACTCAACGCGCTGGTGTCGGCGGCCCATCATCGGCTCGGCAAGCCGCACGGCTGGATCCACAACGAGCTGCGCCGGATCTGCGGCGGCCCGCCGGTGGCGGCGGCGACATCGGATCAGTTGCGGGCACGGATCGAAGCCATCCGGCAGCTGTAGCGCTCGACTGGCTCCTCCCCTGCCCGTCGAGTGTGCGGTTTCGTTGCCGATCCGCTGATCTTGCCGACCAATCCGCACACTCGACGAACCCGCGACGGGGCTCAGCGGGTAAGGACCGGAGTGTTTCCGCAGGGCGAAGGTTCCCTGCCCGCCGAATTACAGGGAAAACCCTGTATCGAATTAATGCAGCCGATGCTTGGCTTGTCTTAAAGAAAAACTTGGGGGTATCTCACATGTAGGGGGCTGATCGCATGGGTACTGGTCGTTCGAATCGGCTGCGTCGTCGTGCGACGGGCGCGGGTGCGACGGTGGGGGCGTTTCTGGCGTTCGGGATGGCGCCGTTGACCGCCGGTGCGCCGGTGGCCCGCGCCGATTTTCTGGATGACCTGTTCGACCCGACCGCGTGGACATGGCTGGATGCGTCGGCCTGGACTCCCCCGGCGGAGACCGTGGCGTTCGATGCCCTGCCGGCACCGGAGACCGACTGGATGGCTGATCTGCATGCGCAGGTGGAGACCATGCTCGCCGATCCCGCCAACGGATGGTGGCTGGACCTGCTCAACCAGCCCTCGGAGTGGCTGTTCGGCCGCGATCTGATCGGTGACGGCGTCGACGGCTTCGACGGGGCCAACACCTCACTGTTCGGGTCGACCGGGTGGTTCGGCGACCTCGGTGACGGCGGGTTCCTGGCCGGCGACGGTGGCCTCGGTGTCACCGGGGGTACCGGTGGGATGGCCGGCATGTTCGGCAACGGTGGCGAGGGGGGAGCCGGCCTGGACGCCGCGGACAACGCAGGAGTCGCCGGTGACGGCGGGGCCGGTGGCGCCGGTGGCTGGCTGTTCGGTGACGGCGGTGCCGGTGGCGCTGGCGGGGCCGGCGCCGACGGCATCAACGCCGCCGGCAGCAACGGTGGTGTCGGCGGCAACGGCGGAGCCGCCGGCATCTTTGGTGATGGCGGCGAGGGTGGCCACGGTGGTTCCGGTGGGGACGGTTCGTCCGGGGGTATCGGCGGCAACGGCGGCGACGGCGTGGTCGGGGTGAACAACGGTCGCGGCCAAGATGGCGGCAGCGCAGACGGTTTCGCCGGCGGTGACGGCGGCAACGGCGGCAGCGGTGGCGTGACGACCTTCGGGCACCTCGGTGTCAACGGTGACGGTGGAGCGGGCGGCAACGGCGGCAACGCCGGCAACGCCGGCAGCAGCGGCAACGGGGCCGCCGGGGCGTGGGGCAATACCGGTACCGGCGGTGCTGATGGAGCTGGCGGCGACGGCGGCAACGCCGGCAGCAGCGCCGCCGGTGCCGCCGGTTCCGGTGGTCTGCACGGCACCGGCGGCAACGGCGGAACCGACGGCACAGCCGGAACCGCCGGCAACACCAGCACCGCCACCGGAATCCACGGCGGCAACGGCGGCGACGGCGCCTTGGGAGATGGCGATCACCCCCAGGCGGGCAATGGTGGCAACGGCGGCACCGGAGGTATCGGTGTCGGCGGCAACGGCGGTGCCGGCGGCAGCTTGATCATCGGTGACAGCACGTCGACCACGTCGACGCAGGACGCCCTTGGTGGTGACGGCGGGGCCGGCGGCAGCGGTGCGGCCGGCGGCGGCAACGGCGGCAACGGCGGCGGCGCGATCACCTACGGGACAGGTAAGGCCATCGGCGGGGACGGCGCGGCCGGCGGCGCGGGTGGTACCGGCGCCGGTGGCAACGGCGGCGACGGCGGCCTGGGATGGAGCTCCAACAGCGCATCGACCCAAGACATCTTCGGCGGCCAGGCCGGGGCCGCTGGCAGTGGTGCGGCCGGCGGCGGCAACGGCGGCAACGGCGGCAGCGCGACCACAGCCGGAACGGGTAAAGCCGTCGCCGCCGACGGAGCGGACGGCGCCGCCGGTGGTACCGGCACCGGCGGCAACGGCGGCAACGGCGGCGGCGCGTGGATCGGCAACGGCGCGTCGACGCAAGATGCCGTCGGCGGCCAGGCCGGGGCCGCCGGCAACGGTGCGGCCGGCGGCGGCAACGGCGGCAACGGCGGGGGCGCGATCAACTACGGGACGGGCAAGGCCCTCGCCGCCGACGGGGCGGACGGCGCCGCCGGCGGTACCGGCACCGGCGGCAACGGCGGCGACGGCGGCGGCGCGTCGATCGGCAACGTCGCGTCGACGCAGGACGCCCTCGGCGGCAAGGCTGGGACCGGCGGTAGCGGGGCGACCGGCGGTGGCAACGGTGGCGACGGCGGCAACGTGGTGAACCAGGGGACGGGCAAGGCTGTCGCCGGCGACGGGGCTGACGGCGGCGCGGGTGGTTTCGGCGCCGGCGGCAACGGTGGCAGCGGCGGCTACGTCTACAGCTACAACAGCGCGTCGACACACGATGCTCTTGCCGGCGACGGCGGGAGTGGCGGTAGCGGAGCCACCGGCGCCGGCAACGGCGGCAACGGCGGCAACGCGTACACCGAGGGGTTGGGCAAGGCCATCGGCGGCGACGGAGCGGACGGCGGCGCGGGTGGAAGCGGCAACGGCGGCAACGGCGGCAACGGCGGTGACGCCTCGATCTATAACTCCGCGGGCGCGTCGACACAGGACGCTCTCGGCGGTCAGGCCGGGGCCGGTGGCAACGGTGCGGCCGGCGGCGGCAACGGCGGCAACGGCGGCAACGGCGGCACCAACGGGACGGGGAAGGGCATCGCCGCCGACGGGGCAGACGGCGGCAACGGCGGTAACGGAACCGGTGGCAACGGCGGCAACGGCGGCACCGCGGGCACGACGACACAAGACGCCTTCGGCGCCCAGGGCGGGGCCGGCGGCAGCGGTACGACCGGCGGCAACGGCGGCAACGGCGGCAACGGCTACACCCAAGGGACGGGTAAGGCCATCGGCGGCGACGGTGGTACCGGGGCCAGCGGCGACGGCGGCAACGGCGGCAACGGCGGCAACGGCGGCAATGCGGACAGCACCATCGAGGCGGGCCAAGACACCCTCGGCGGCCAGGGCGGAGCCGGCGGCAGCGGTACGACCGGCGGCAACGGCGGCAACGGCGGCAACGCGCACACCTACGGGACGGGCAAGGTCATCGGCGGCGACGGGGCCGCCGGCGCCGACGGCAGTACCGGACAAGGCGGCAACGGCGGCGGTGGCGGCCTGGCGGTCATCCAGAACACCACATCGACGCAAGACGCCCTCGGCGGCGACGGCGGTGCCGGGGGTGACGGCGCGACTTCCGGCGGCGACGGCGGTGGCGGCGGCGACGCGTACACGAGCGGGACCGGCAACGCCGTCCACGGCAACCCTGGCCCCGACGGCACCCCCTGAGCGCCCGGCCGGCCGCGCCGGACCCGGTTTATCGACCGGTCAGCCGTGCCGCGCCCACGCGCTGCGCGCCACCCAGGGCGAGGCCTGCGCGGCCACCGACCACGCCCACTCCTGCGGCACGTCGATCACCCGGTACGCCTTGACCCCGGCGGCGGTGGCCGCGATCAGAGTGGCCACCCCGGCGCGGCGCTGAAACCAGCTCTGGCGCACCGTCCAACCGACGATGCCCGCGGTGGCGATGCAGTAGCGACGCTGCTCCCAACTGCCGGTGCGGGCCGACAGCCAGTGCGCGTCGACGCGATGGCCCAAGGCACGCACTCGGTCGACGGCCATCAGCGCCGCACCCAGCGTCATCGCCACCCAGGCCGGCCAGCACCAGTGCGGTAGGTCGACGACCGCCGACGCGATCGCCAGCCCGGCCCCGGCGGCCACCGGCAGCAGCAGCGCCCGAGTCCAACGCCGGCGGGTCGCCGCCGGCCCGTGCGGGCGCAGCGACCCGGTGACCACCACGGGGTCCGCGACCAATCCGGTCAAGACCCCCTCGGCGGTGGCCCGCGGGCAGGGCGGCAGCAGGATCGACGACTCGCCCTCCCCGTTGACCCCGGTCATCGCCGCGTCCAGCCGCGCGCCGCCGAACAACCGCACTAGCAGCGGCCGGCGCAGCGTTCCGCCGCGCAACCGGCGCATGTCGTAGTTGTGTTCGCGCACTCGCAGCAGGCCGTAACTCAACGCCAGTACGTCACCGCCCGCCCCGGAACTGCGCGACAGCACCAGGTTTCCGTAGGTCACCAGGGAGCGCAGCACTGCCAACAGCATGGAGACCACCACCAGCAGGGCGGCGATCAGCGTCAGACTCTGCTGAACGCCGAACTGTTCGGCGGCCTGAAGCCAGGACCGGCTCACCGGTGAATCCTCCAGTGCCGCCCAGACTCCGCTCTGGTACAGCGCGCCCACCGCGGCCCCGACCATCACCAGCCCGGACAGGCTCAGCGGGCTGTAGCGCAACCACGACGGCCGCCACCGCGCCAGCACCTTCGCTGGGGCGGGCGCCGATCCGGTCGCAGCCTGCGCGGTTTGTCCGGTGTGCGCCAACAGCGTCGCGCGAAGTCCAGGGACCTCGCTGCTCTCGACCGCGTTCAGTTCGAAGGCGCTGTCCGCGGCGGCATGCTGACCCGTGCTGACCCGCAACACCGTCAGCCCCAGCAGCCGGTGCAACAGCCGGGCATCGGTCTCCACCGAGCGAATCCGGTTGCGCGGCACCGAGAGCACCTTGCGACGCAACAGCCCGGAGCGCAGCTGCACCCGGCCGGCCTCGGGGTCGGGTTCGATGCGGTAGGTGGTGGTGAACCAGCGCGTCACACCCACCACGGCGATCACCGACACCACCGCCAGCACCCACGGCCGGTTGTCGGTCGCCGAGCCGAACACCACCACCGCGACCAGCAGGGGCAGTTCACGCAGCACTTCGTGCAGCGGATGCACCAGCAGCATCCGCGGACTCAGGCGTTGCCACTGTTCAGAGCGCTGTGTGCTGTTCATCCGCCTTCTCCGTGCCCCACCCGTGCCCCCATAGTCTGATGGTCGGGGCTCCGCGTGTCGCCGCGCCCCGCTTGGAACGGTAGCCGCAAAAGTTGCATAGTCATCGCTAGGCGAGATGCGGCAACCTTTGCGCATGTGGCAAGCCACCGACCGGAAGTCGTCACCCACTCCCCGCCGGTAACCGTGACGCGAGGCCCCGGGGAGGTTTATTGATGCCCGGAGCCAGCAATGAAGCAACAGCGGTCCCCCGGGCGTCGCCCGCCAGTGAATTCGGCAAACCGGCATTCACTAATACGATTCCCTCATGACCTCCCCCGTCCAGAGGGTCACCCCGGTCAGCCTGCGCGACCTGGCGCAACGCTGCGCGGCATTGTCGGGTGAGGTCGAGCCGACAATGCCCGCGGCGAGCGCATCGGCATGGCAGTCCAGCGGCGCGGCGGCGAGCAGCGTCAATTCCGGTGCGAGCAGCGTCGGCACCGCCTCCAGATCCCGGATGACCGCGAGCTCGAACAAGCTGAGCATCGCCGCTCGGGGGTACGAAACGATGGACCACAACGGCGCCGCCACTCTGGCCGCAGTCCCCCAGCACGCAGGCGGCCTTCCCGCGCTGGTCCCCCGCAACTCCGGTGCCGACGGCGGCGCCGGCACGCTCGGGATATAGGCAGGTAGACCGCGATGTCCGGATTGCCACCGCTGACCGAGATCGAAGACGCCAACTGGGATTACCTCACCACCAACGCCACCGCCTGGACCAACCTCGCCAACACATGGGAAGCCGCGTTCACCGAAGTCCGCGACGCCTCAAAGAGTCCCGGAGGCACCCCCTGGACCGGCGCCGGCGCCGAAGCCTTCCAACAGCGCGCCGCCGCCGACGTCGTGAAAATCCACGGTCCCGCCGACATGCTGCGCAACGCCGCCGCTATCGCCACCCGCGGCGCGCAAGCCCAGCAGAGCAACAAGGGGCTCGTGTTGTCTGCCGTCAATACCGCCGAGCGCGAAGACTTCCGGGTCGGCGACGACTACTCCGTCACCGACACCTGGACCTACTACAGCTCCGCCGCGGAGCAGACGCAGCGCGAGCAAGCCGCCCAAGCTCACGCCAGTTTCATCAAATCCCGAGCCGCGAACCTGGTAAACAACGAGCAGGAGATAGCCCGCCAACTCACCACGGCCACGGCGGGCCTGCACTCGTTCAGCTTCGGTGAAGACGGCGCCGATGGTGGGGCCGGTGGCAACGGACAGCCGCGCGTGGTGCTCGTCGATGACGTGCTGCGCCGGGGAGAGTCCCGGAACCTGGGGCCAGTCGCAGGCACCGGTGCTGATCCCGGCATCCCCGGTATCGGCGCTGCCGACCTCGGTGAAGTCATCACCTTGCCCAACGGCAAGCAAGTCATGATCCTGGGCGACTCATTCTCCGGCGACAAGATGGGCGTGGGCGACCACTACCCTTCAGCAGCGGTGCCAGTACACATGGAGAACGGCAAGGTGGTCATCGACGGCCCCCCGCTGACCGGCCCCGACGGCAGTAACGTGCTCTTCCTCCCGCCACCACAGGCGGCAGGTACGAACACGCTTCCCGCGGGCAGCATCCGGATGCGCGACGGCACCACCTACATGATGGTGGCCGGAACCAATGACCTGAATCCAACCGGAGGCACGTGGCTGACGAAAGTCACGAACGATCCGGCCAGCGGCTGGCAACCCATCGACGGATCATGGCGGCCATGGACACCTAACGCGCAACCCTCCGCAGACATGCCACACCCAGGAACCGCCGTCAGCAGTGCACCCACACAGATCAGCGGCTATCAAGCCGCCGACGGCAACGTCTACATCGCGGCCGACGCCTTCGACCGCAGCCAGGGCGTCTCCATGTATCGCGCCGACCCCGCGAACGTGACCGACCGCAGCTCGTGGCAACCCTGGACAGGTAGCGGATGGGGCACTCCTGGGCAAGTAGCCGTCCCACCACCAGGCGGAGATACATACGGCGAGCTGAGCTTCCAAGAAGTCGGCGGGCAACCGGTCCTAGCCGGATTTAACGGCGCCAATGGCTCAGTGGACCTCCACATCGGGGAAGCCCCGACGGATGTATTCGCCGGGGCGCGTACCGTCGTGGCGCCCGGCGGCGACTGGGCCAATCCAGTGCCAGGAACCTACCCGCAGAACTACGGCGGCTACATCCTGCCCGGCTCAACCCTCGACGATATGGGCATCCTGGTCAGCCAATGGAACACCGGCACCAACACCCCGTACGTCGTGGAACAATTTCAGGTAAACCCGAACAGGTAACGATCCCGAACGACAGTGGGCCACGTTTCGATAGGACTGACATGCTCGTCAAGACACTCATGATCGCCGCCGGAACCTTTGTCGCCGCTCTCACCTCCGGCGGCTGCACCGCCCGGGCCGACACCCCGCCATTTCCCGACATCAACAGCTACGCACCCGTGAACCCGGCCGACTATGCGATTACCATCGACACCCCAGGAATCTCCCATTCGGAGACGTTCTTCCTCACCCCTGACGGCGTCGTGTGCACCGTGCGACCCAACTCGGGAGCCGCCTGCGCCGGCAACAACCTGCCGGCCATCCCGCCCGCCACACCAACAGCAGGTGGCACACCCCGCGTGAACTCAATCGGAACGGACGGTCCGGTACAGGCAAGCAGCGGGACGCTCGGTACGAGCGACACCGTTAACGGCCACTCGATCAAGACTCTCCCTCCACTTCACTCGATCTCCCTCGGTGGTGTGGTCTGCGGTGTCAATGACTCCGGAACCACCGCCTGCAAAGATCCACAGGACCGCGGCTTCGTACTGTCCCCCAACGGATCCGGATGGCTTTCCCACGTCTAAGCGCCTGGCGGCTGATCACCTCGGCAGCTCCTGCTGGTGCTGGCGGCGTGCGTGCCGTTCGCGCTCATGTCGCTATTCACCCTGGAGCTGGCGTTCGGATCGGCGTGCGCCGCTGCCACCGTCGGGGTAGGTGCACCCGACGCGGAATGCGCCAGGAAAACCTGGGGGACGATGCGCACAGTGCCCATTCATCTTCCCCAGGCACGCGTTATAAGCATCGA
The DNA here is from genome assembly GCF_019645815.1 of Mycolicibacter heraklionensis. NCBI lineage: Bacteria > Bacillati > Actinomycetota > Actinomycetes > Mycobacteriales > Mycobacteriaceae > Mycobacterium > Mycobacterium heraklionense. The sequence continues at coordinate 516,745 of NZ_CP080997.1, read as the reverse complement.
CGTCGTTTAATGCGGTACATGCACCGTCAGCGTGGACGACCGGTGCCGGCGCGGCTCGGCGCGGCTCACGTGGCGTCCTCGGCACCCAGCGCGGCAATGTCGGTCAGTTGCGCCACGATGCGGTCGGCGACGGCGGCATCCAGCGCCACGATGTGCACCGCGCCCGCCGACGACGCGGTGGTCACCCGCACATTGGCCAGCCCCAGCAGGCGATCCAGCGGACCCCGGTAGGTGTCGACGGTCTGCACTCGCGAGATCGGCGCGATCCGGCGCTCCTGCACCAGCCAACCGGTGCGGGTGTAGACGGCCTGATCGCTGACGTCCCACCGGTGCACCCGATAGCGCCACAACGGGGCGATCACCGCCGAGACCAGCAGACCCAGCGCGGTGACCGCGAGGGCGGTGACGTGCAGCCAGGCAAGCCGCTCGTCGGCGGCCGCCCAGCCCAGCTGCAGCAGGGCCAGAAACAGCCAGGGCACCGCACCGACCAGCGCCCAGACCAAGGGCGCACGGGAGCTGGGCGGATTGGTGGGATCGACCAGGGTGGTCGCCGTGGAGCCGTCTGCGTGCTGCGCCATGTAGGAGAGGATGTCAGGGCGCGGGCCGCGCCGCACCGTCGACCGCGCGAGCCTGGCAAACGATCCGGCGCACGATGCGTCACCTGAGTATCGTTTGTCACATGAGTAGCCGGGACAAGTGGGCTGCGGCAGACGTGCCGGATCAGACCGGCCGCGTCGCGGTAATCACCGGCTCCAACACCGGAATCGGCTATCACACCGCGGAGGTGCTCGCCGAGCACGGCGCCCTGGTGGTGCTGGCCGTACGCGACCTCGACAAGGGCAACGCGGCGGCGAAACGGATCACGCAGGCCCACCCGCAGGCCGCCGTCGAGGTACAGGAACTCGATCTGAGTTCGCTGGCGTCGGTCCGCGAAGCCGCCGACGCCTTGAGCGCCGCCCATGCCCGCATCGATCTGCTGATCAACAACGCCGGCGTCATGTACACGCCCAAGCAGCACACCGTCGACGGTTTCGAGCTGCAGTTCGGCGTCAACCATCTGGGCCATTTCGCCCTGACCGGCCTGTTGCTGCCGCGGATGGTGCGGGTGAAGCGGTCTCGCGTGGTGACCGTCAGCAGCATGGCGCACCGGATCATGGCGGCAATCCACTTCGATGACCTGCAGTGGGAACACGGCTACAACCGGATCGCCGCCTACGGGCAGTCCAAGCTGGCCAACCTGATGTTCACCTACGAGTTGCAGCGCCGGCTGGCCGCCAAACGCCGCTCGACCATCGCCGTCGCTGCGCACCCCGGTACCGCCAACACCGAACTGACCCGGCACCTGCCGCCACTACTGCGTCCCGCAGACCGTTTACTGATGCCCCTGGTCGTGCAGAGCGCCGCGATGGGTGCGTTGCCCACGCTGCGCGCGGCCACCGACCCCGCGGTACTCGGCGGGCAGTACTACGGTCCAAGCGGCATCGGTGAGCAGCGCGGATATCCGAAGCTGGTGGACGCCAGCAAGCACGCGCACGACGTCGAGTTGCAACAGCGATTGTGGGCCGTCTCCGAGGAGCTGACAGGAATCACCTACCCCGTCTGAGTCAAACTGTCCAGATGCGATCCGTCGAAGAGCACCAGCGGGCCGTCGCCGATCTGATTCAGGCCCGGCCGCCGATCACGGTCGCACTGGCCGACGCCGAGGGACTGGTACTGGCCGCGGACGTGATCGCACCGATCTCGCTGCCGGTCTTCGACAATTCCGCGATGGACGGCTACGCCGTGCTCGCCGATGACATCGTGGCCGCAACCCCGGAAGCGCCGGTGAAACTGCCTGTCACCGAAGACATTCCGGCAGGCCGCACCGATATCCCCACCCTGACGCCGGGCACCGCGCACCGCATCATGACCGGCGCGCCCATTCCGCACGGCGCCGACGCCGTGGTTCCCGTCGAGGACACCGACGGCGGCCTGGACGTGGTACAGATCAGCGCGACGATTCCCCGGGGGCGCCATGTCCGCCGGTCCGGCGGAGACGTCGCGGCGGGCGCCACCGTGCTGTGGGCCGGGCAACTGGTCAGTGCGCCGGCGGCCGGTCTGGCCTCGGCGCTGGGGTTGGCCGAGTTGACGGTGCGACCCCGGCAACGAGTACTGGTGATCTCCACCGGCTCCGAACTGGTCAAACCCGGCACACCGCTGGCGCCTGGCCAGATCTATGAGTCCAACGGGGTGATGCTGGCGGCGGCGGTGCGTGACGCCGGCGCCGAGGTGGTTGGCGCCGTGACGGTCGCCGACGACACCGCCGAGTTCACCGCGGTGCTCGACCGCTACGGCGTCCGTGACGGGGCGGTGGATCTGGTGATCACCAGCGGCGGAGTCAGCGCAGGGGCTTACGAGGTGGTCAAGGACGTCTTCGGCCGTGACGGCGACCAGGGCGTGCATTTCGTCAAGGTGGCGATGCAGCCCGGGATGCCGCAGGGCATCGGCCGCGTTGGCGACGCGGCCATCATCACGCTGCCCGGCAACCCGGTCAGCGCACAGGTGTCCTTCGAAGTGTTCATCCGGCCCGCACTGCGTCGTGCGATGAACCTGCCCAAGCCGGATCGGCCGCGCCGCACCGCGGTCCTGAGCGAGAAACTGGTCTCGCCGGCCGGAAAGCGGCAGTTCCGGCGCGGGCTGCTCGACTACGAAACCGGGACCGTCACCAACTACGGGCCGCCCGCCTCGCACCACCTGCGTTACCTGGCGTCGGCGAACTGCCTCCTCGACATCGCCGACGAGGTGACCGAGCTGGCGGTGGGCACCGAGGTGGAAGTCTGGGACCTGACCGGCTGAGCCGCCCAGCTTCTAAGATGGCCCAATGGCCAGACGCCCCCGCGCAGCAGATGATCCCGGCGGTCTCCGGCACCTGATCGAGCTGGTGCGCTCGACGGTGCCGCCGATGCACAGCGCCGGACTGCCGTTCGTCGGCAGCGCGCTGGGCGTGGCGCTGCTGGGCCGCAAGCAGCGGTGGCTGCGCGGCGCCGGGCTGCTGGCCGCGGGCGCCAGCGCCGGGTTCTTCCGGCATCCGCGCCGGGTGCCGCCGACTCGCCCCGGTGTGGTGGTGGCCCCCGCCGACGGCATGGTCTGCCTGGTCGACTCCGCGGCCCCGCCGCCGGAGCTGGACCTGCCCGACACCCCGTTGCCGCGGGTCAGCATCTTCATGTCGGTCTTCGACGCCCATGTGCAACGGGCTCCGGTCGGCGGTGAGGTGATCGAGGTGCTGCACCGGGCCGGCCGGTTCGGGTCCGCGGACCGCACCGAAGCCAGTGCGGACAACGAGCGCAACAGCGTGCGGATCCGCACCGCCGACGGCGCCGAGGTGATCGCCGTGCAGGTCGCCGGGCTGGTGGCGCGGCGCATCATCTGCGACACCCGGCCCGGTGATCATCTGGCGATCGGTGACACCTACGGCTTGATCCGCTTCGGTTCGCGACTCGACGTCTACCTGCCGGTCGGGACACAGCCGCTGGTCGGCGTGGGCCAGCGCATGGTCGCCGGCGAAACCGTCCTGGCCGACCTGTCATGACGATTCCTGTCCAGCAGGCCCGCGGCCGGGGCCCGGTGGGTCTGCACATCCTGCCCAGCTCGATGACGGTGCTGGCGATCTGCGCCGGTTTGACCTCGATCAAGTACGCGCTGGACGGGCAGCCGCATCTCGCGATGGCACTGATCGCCGCCGCCGCCATTCTCGACGGCCTGGACGGCCGGGTGGCGCGCATCCTGGACGCCGAGTCGAGGATGGGCGCCGAGATCGACTCCCTGGCCGACGCCGTCGACTTCGGGGTGGCTCCGGCGGTGGTGATCTATGTGACGCTGCTGTCGACGCAACCGGCGGGCTGGATCGTGGTGCTGCTGTACGCGGTGTGTGTGGTGCTGCGGCTGGCCCGGTTCAACACCCTGCTCGACGACGCCACCCTGCCGGCCTACACCCGGGAGTTCTTCGTCGGGATGCCCGCCCCGGCCGGTGCCATCACACTGATGGGCCTGCTGGCCGCCAAGCTGGAGTTCGGCGACGGATGGTGGACCTCGCAGTGGTTCACCTGCATCTGGGTGGTGGGCACGTCGATGTTGTTGGTCAGCCGGATCCCGATGCGCAAGATGCACGCCGTGTCGGTGCCGCCGCACCTGGCCGCCGTACTGCTGGCGGTGCTGGCGCTGGTAGCCGCGGCAGCGTTTCTGTTCCCCTACGTGCTGGTGCTGGTGCTGATCGGGACGTACCTGTGCACCATTCCGTTCTCGGTCCGCAGTCAGCGCTGGGTGGCCGCACACCCCGAGGCGTGGGAGGACGCCCCCCGGGAGCGCCGGGCCGCGCGGCGGGCGATCCGCCGGGCGCAGCCGGGCCGCCGCCCGGGTGTGCGGCGGGGCATCCGTCGGCCCAGTGGGCAGTCGATGGCCCGGTTGCGGCTACGCAAGCCGGGCCGCTGAGCTAGCCGTCGCAATAGTCCCGGGTCGCCGACGACAGCGCCTGCCGGTAGAACTCGTCGAATTGCCTTGTTTCGCTGACGGTTCGAGTCGCCTCGTCGAGTTCGGCGACGCACGCGGGTGAGTGCAGCAGCTCCCACCGCTGGCCGATCTGGGCCAGCATGACCTGATTGAAGGCGTCGATGCGTGCCCGCGAGGCCGTCAAGTCCGGCGCGGTGGCAGGCGCGGCGGCCGGATCCAGCTTCCACTGGGCGAACCGGTAATGCTCGGCGGCTTCGGTGGCGCTGATCTGATCGGTGAAGATCCGCCGCACGTAGTCGGGGTCGAGGTTGTCGCCGACGGCGCGGTCGGCCAGTGCCGCGAGTTGCTGCTGTACCCGGGCCGGGTCCTCGATGGCGCCTCCGGTCTGCCATTTGATCGCCGCCACGTCGTCGGCGACCTGGAGTCGCTGGGCGGCGGCGTCCACCAGGTCGGCCAACGGGGATGCGTCGTCCGCCCTGGCCGGGGACGGTGCCATCAGCAGGGCCGCGCAGAGCGCCGACATCAGCAGGGGTGACCGCATGGACTCTATTCAAGCGCGCGGACAGAATCCACACCGCGTCGGTCGAGCGCTTTGACGATGTCGTCTAGTTGGGTGCCGGTACGACAAGTTCCGCTGACGACCCCGCACGAAGGTGTTCGACACGCATGAGGAAATCCGCGTAATTTGACCCGGGTGGGTTCCACCGAAGAGCGCGAAGAACACCGCCGAGTCGATTCCTCCCGGCACCTGACGCTGATCGCCCGGCTCAACACCTCCGCCGTCGACTCCCGCCGCGGCGTGGTTCGACTGCACCCCGAAGCCGTTGCCGCCCTGGGTATCCGGGAGTGGGATGCGGTGTCGCTGACGGGTTCTCGCACGACGTCGGCGGTGGCTGGGCTGACCGGACCGGATGCACCGACCGGTGTGGCGCTGCTCGACGACGTGACGCTGTCCAACGCCGGGCTGCGCGACGGCACCGAGGTGGTGGTGTCCGCGGTGACCGTCTACGGCGCCCGGTCGGTGACGTTGAGCGGTTCCACGCTGGCCTCGCAGAGTTTGTCACCGAACACGCTGCGCCAGGCCTTGCTGGGCAAGGTGATGACGGTCGGCGACGCGGTGTCCCTGCTGCCCCGCGACCTGGGGCCCGGAACGTCCACGTCGGCGGCCACCACGGCCCTGGCGTCCTCGGTGGGGATCAGCTGGACTTCGGAGCTGCTGACCGTCACCGGTGTGGACCCCGCCGGCCCGGTCAGCGTGCAGCCCAACTCACTGGTCACCTTCGGCAATGGCACCATCGCTCCGCCCGCCCCGGTGTCCAAGCCGGCGACCCCGGCCCGGATCGCCATCGATGAACTCAAGGGGTGCGAAGCGCAGGCCGCCAAGCTCGCCGAATGGCTCAAGCTTGCTCTCGACGAGCCACAGCTGTTGAAAACCCTGCGCGCCGGAACGAATCTCGGTGTGCTGGTGTCGGGTCCGGCCGGGGTGGGCAAGACCACCCTGGTCCGGGCGGTGTGTGAGGGCCGGCGGCTGATCGAGTTGGACGGACCCGAGATCGGGGCGCTGGCCGCCGATGAGCGGCTGGCCGCGGTACGTTCCGCGGCGGCAAAGGTCTGCGACGGTGGCGGGGTGCTGCTGATCGCCGACGTGGACACCCTGTTGCCCGAACCATCGGAGCCGGTGGCAACGCTGATCCTCGCCGAGCTGCGCAACGTGGTGGCCACCGAAGGGGTGGCCTTCATCGCGACGTCGGCGCTGCCGGATCATGTCGATCCCCGACTGCGGGCGCCGGACTTGTGCGATCGCGAGATCCGGCTGAGCCTGCCCGACGGTGCGACCCGGGCGGCACTGTTGGCCACCCTGCTTATCTCGGTTCCCACCGCGGACTTGACCTTGGGTGAGATCGCCGAGCGCACACCGGGTTTCGTGGCCGCAGACCTCGCAGCGCTAGTCCGGGAAGCCGCACTGCGGGCGGCGTCGCGGGCCAGCGACACCGACGAGGAGCCCAAGCTCACCCAGGAGGACCTGATCGGGGCGCTCAGCGTCATCCGCCCGCTGTCGCGCTCGGCGGCTGCGGAGGTTTCCGTCGGCTCGGTCACTCTCGACGACGTCGGTGACATGGTGGCCACCAAACAGGCGCTGACCGAAGCGATCCTGTGGCCGCTGCAACACCCGGACACCTTTACCCGGCTGGGCGTCGACCCGCCGCACGGTGTGCTGCTCTACGGCCCGCCCGGCTGCGGCAAGACCTTTGTGGTGCGCGCCCTGGCGGGGTCTGGTCGGGTCAGCGTGCATGCCGTCAAAGGCGCGGAGTTGATGGACAAGTGGGTGGGCAGCAGTGAGCGGGCGGTGCGGGACCTGTTTCAGCGGGCCCGCGATTCGGCGCCGTCGCTGGTGTTCCTCGACGAGATCGACGCCCTGGCACCGCGGCGCGGCCAGAGCTTCGACTCCGGGGTGACCGACCGGGTGGTGGCCGCGCTGCTCACTGAGCTCGACGGCGCCAACCCGCTGCGCGACGTGGTGGTGGTCGGCGCCACCAACCGTCCCGAGCTGATCGATCCGGCCCTGACCCGGCCGGGCCGGCTGGAGAAGCTGGTGTTCGTCGAGCCGCCGGATGCCGATGCCCGCCGCCAGATCCTGCGGGTGTCCGGGAAATCCGTTCCGCTGCACGAGGACGTGGACCTCGACGCGCTGGCCGCGGACCTGGACGGCTACAGCGCCGCGGACTGCGTGGCACTGCTGCGCGAAGCGGCCCTCACGGCAATGCGGCGCAGTATCGACGCTGCCGATGTCACCATGGCCGACATCGCTGCGGCGCGCGAAAGCGTCCGTCCCTCACTGGATCCCGCTCAGATCGACGCGTTGCGCTCGTTCGCCGACAACCGCTAGCCCCACCTCCCGCGAGCGTGCGTGTCCCCGGCCGACACGCCGCGCAAACTGCCGAGATTACGCACGCTCGCGCCGTAGCAGGCGGGATCACGAGTCCTCGACCAGGGTGGCCAACCGAGACAGCGACGCTGCGAGCGTATCTGCGGTGGTGGACCGGGCCCGGGCGAGACGCTTCGGGTCGGACAACGCCGACCAGTCATAGGTGTGCGTGACCCGGGTGCGTGCCGGACCCAGTGGCTCGAGCTCCCATCTCCACAGGTGCCCCGGCGGCGTACGGCCGGGCTCCGCCGGGCGCCAGGCGATACGCCGACCCTCCTCGAACTCCACCACGTGGTTCTCCCGGACCCCACCCATGGTCAATGTCATGGTGAAGACGTCTCCGACGGCACGAACCCGTTGGCCGGGTGCGGCTTCGGCCAGGTTGGCGTTGCCGTCCCAGCGCGGCTGCCGTGCCGGATCGGCGATGAACTCAAAGATCCGCTTTGCCGGCGCCGCGATCACCCTGCTGGCGCTGACAGTCTTCGCCGGCAGCGGCGAGCCGATGCGGTGCAGGGTGCCTTCGGGGTCGACATAGGCGAATTCCCGGAGCTGGTAGTCGGTGTCGGTCGGTTCGACAAAGCGTCCCGGCACGCCCGAGGCCGTCCACTGGGCGTACAGCGCGTCGGCGTCGTCGACATAGAAATACACACTGGCGGCGGTGCGCAGCGGATCGTGCTCGGCCCACTCGGAAAGGTGCAACGAGACCGAACCGCGATAAGCGAAGCCGTAACGGGCCGGCCCCTGGTAGGCGCGGGTCGTGAACCCGAGCCGGCGGTAGCGGTCCAGCGCAGCGTCGAGGTCTCGCACGGCAATGATCGGTGCGACCGAGGTGAAGGCGACATCACCCATGGCCAGAGCGTACGTCGGCGACGACCGGCGCTCAGCTCGGCGGTCGACAGCTGCCCAGCAGCGCGCGCCGCAGTTGCGACGTCGTCGATCCGTTGCAGCACGCCATGGCGCGGTTGACGCTTCGGCGGATCGCCGCGGCGGTGCGGCCGTCGGCGCCTGCCGCTTAGCCACCGCCGTTCTGGTAGCCCTGCGTGAGCCGGTAGACCGCCCGATCGAGGCTGGGCAGGATGTCGGTGATGGCGATCTCGCCGACGGCGAATCGCGCCGACAGGCCGTAGACCAGGTTGGAGACAACGACATCCAGGTCGTCGATGAACTGCTCGTCGACGTAGGCAAGCAGCGCCAGCGCGGCGGGAACCACCACATCGAGTCCGCGCCGGACCAGCGTCTCACCGCCGGGTGCGGAGCGGGCGCGAACGTAGGCCGTCAACATGGCCGGGTGTCGCTCCCATGGCTCGAAGATCGTACGGAACAAGCCCATCAGCGCCGCGTAGAGCGATTCGCCGGGGCCACGCGAATGCGGCGCGACACCGGAGTAGCGGTGCTCGGCCATCCAGGCGTCCAGCGCGGCCAGGATGAGCTCGTCGCGGGTGGCGTAGCGCTTGTAGATCGTGGCCAGCGAAACCCGGGCGCGCCGGGCGACTTCGCGTAGCTGCACGGCGTCGTAGCCCTCGGTCTCCAGGATCTCGACGACGATGCCGAGGATCCGCTCTTGCGCGCTGTCCATCGCACCCCTTGTCGCCGGTGAGTAACACGGTTACTCTACCTGCTATGGGCTCACTGGATGGGAAAGTCGCGTTCATCACCGGTGCGGCGCGCGGGCAGGGCCGCAGTCACGCGGTACGGCTGGCCGCCGACGGGGCCGACATCATCGGCGTCGACATCTGCGCCGATATCGCCTCCAGCGGCTATCCGATGGCGACCCGCGACGAGCTCGACGAAACCGTCGGGCTGGTCGAGGCCGCCGGCGGCAAGATGCTCGCCTCGGTCGCCGACGTCCGGGACTACCCCGCCCTCAAGGCAGCGCTGGACGGCGGGGTCGCGCACTTCGGGCGCCTCGACATCGTCTGCGCCAACGCCGGGATCGCCGCGATGGCCTTTCGTGAGCTGACTGACGACGAAGATCTGCAGATGTGGACCGACGTGATCGACGTGAACCTGGTGGGTTCCTTCCACACCGCCAAGGCCGCGATACCGCACCTGATCGCAGGCGGACGCGGCGGATCGATCGTTTTCACCAGTTCGACGGCCGGACTGAAGGGTTTCGGCGGCCTGCAGGGCGGCGGCCTGGGCTACGCCGCCTCCAAGCACGGCATCGTGGGGTTGATGCGAACTCTTTCCAATGCCCTTGCCCCCCATAGCATCCGGGTTAACACCGTGCACCCGACCGCCGTCAATACCATGATGGCGGTGAACCCGGCGATGACGTCGTTCCTGGAGCACTATCCCGACGGTGGGCCGCATCTGCAGAACCCGATGCCGGTCGGCATGCTCGAACCGGAGGACATCAGCGCCGCGATCGCCTATCTGGTCTCCGACGCCGCGAAGTACGTCACCGGCGTGACCTTCCCCGTCGACGCCGGGTTCTGCAACAAGCTATGAGTGGGCGAGTAGCCGGCAAGCGGGTGCTGGTCACCGGCGCCGCCCGGGGCATGGGCCGCAGTCACGCCGTGCGGCTGGCTGAAGAAGGCGCCGACCTCATCCTGGTCGATATTTGCGCGTCCCTGCCCGACGTCGAATATCCGCTGGCCACAATCGAAGACCTCGACGAGACCGCCCGGCTGGTGCAGCAACACGGCCGCCGCGCCGTCACCCACGTCGTCGATGTGCGCGACGCCGCCGCCCTGGCCGCCGCGGTCAACGACGGTGTCGCTCGATTGGGCGGCCTGGACGCCTCGGTCGCCAACGCCGGGGTGATCACCGGCGGGACTTGGAACACCACCACCGCCGAACAATGGCGAACCGTCATCGACGTCAACCTGATCGGGGCGTGGAACACCTGCGTGGCGGCATTGCCGCACCTGGTGGAGCACGGCGGCAGCCTGGTCAACATCAGTTCGGTGGCCGGGCTCAAGGGCAGCCCGCTGCACACCCCCTACACCGCGTCCAAACACGGCGTCGTCGGCATGAGCCGTGCGCTGGCCAACGAGCTTGCCGCAGTGAATGTTCGGGTCAACACGGTGCATCCCACCGGGGTCGAGACCGGGATGCGGCCGGACACGCTGCACGCTCTGCTGCACGGTGCTCGTGCCGACCTCGGACCGATCTTTCAGAATGCGTTGCCGATCGTGATGACCGAGGCCCGCGATGTCAGCAACGCGGTGCTGTTCCTGGTCTCCGACGAGTCCCGGCACGTGACCGGGCTGGAATTCAAGGTGGACGCCGGTGTCACGATCCGCTGAGGCAGGGCGAGGAGCGCGCGCCTTCGCCGAGCTGATGACCATCCCGGCCCCCGATGCGACGCCGGCGGCCGCGGCCATGCTCGACTTCGTCTTTGACCAGGTGTGGCAGCGGCCGGGTCTGAGCCGCCGCGACCGGTGGTTCATCGCGCTGCCCTGCCTGGCGGCGGCCGACACCGAGGCGCCGCTGCGGGAACACGTCTATGCCGCCCTCGGCAGTGGTGACGTGACGATCGATGAAATACGCGAAGCCGTATTGCATTTCGCGGTGTACTCAGGATGGCCGAAGGCATCGCTGTTCAACATGATCGTCGACGAGCAGTGGGCACGCATCCATGCCGAGCGCGGCGAGCCGGTACCGCCTCCGGCACCGCTGCTGCCGCTGTCCACCCCGAGCGATCCCGAGGCCCGGCTGCAGTGCGGCGAGCAGACCTTCCGCGACGTCAACTGCCTGCCCTACACACCGACCCGCGACGACCCGTACTCGGGCGCGGGCATCCTGAATTTCGTCTTCGGCGAGATGTGGCTGCGCCCCGGTTTGGGCATGAAGCAGCGGCGGCTGGTGACGGTTGCCTGCGTGGCGTTTCAGGACGCGCCGTACCCGATCATGAGCCACGTCTACGCGGCCCTGAAGAGCCGCGACGTGTCGTTCGACGAAATCGATGAGGCGGCTTTGCAGTTCGGTGCCTACTACGGCTGGCCTAAGGCGTCGCGGCTGATGCGGGTGATCGAAGAACAGAAGCAGCGCGTCACACAGGAGTGGACCTGCGAGGGACGCTCCACCTAGCGCTAGCTCGCCGGGTCGAATTCAATGTGCAGCTCGGTCAGGCCGCGCAGCAAGAACGTGGGCTCATAGGAGTAGCGCCGCTGGCCGGCGAGACCGTGGTGAGCTTCGCTGATCCTGATGTCACGCATCCGATCCAGCATCCGGTGAACCGTGATGCGGCCCTCGACCCGGGCCAGCGGGGCGCCGGCGCAGGTGTGGATGCCGCGGCCGAACGCGATGTGCTCACGCACGTTCTTTCGGTCCAGCCGGAACTCGTCGGGGCTTTCGAACTTGCGCGGGTCCCGGTTCGCCGCACCCAGGCACAGCATCAGCACGGTGCCGGCCTTGATCGATACCCCGCCCAACGTGGTGGTCTTGCGGGCGAGTCGAAAGTCGATCTTGGTCGGACTCTGAATTCGCAGCGCCTCCTCGATGAATGCGGGGATCAGCGCGGGGTCCTCCCGCAACGTCTGCTGGAGCTCTGGTCGATCACCCAGGGTTTGCACCGCCGCACCCAGCAACTTGGTGACGGTCTCCTGACCGGCGCCGAACAGGAAGGTGGCCGGGTGAACCACCTCAAGCAGCTCCGGCGTGGACCCGTCGGGGTAGGTCGCGGTGGCCAGGCTGCTGAGAACGTCCCCGCGAGGCCGGCGCCGCCGCTCGGCGAGATAGCCACTGAACTTTTCGTCGAGGTAGTGCAGGGGATTGAGCCCCACCGGTGTCCCGTCCAGGGACCCGACGTGTTGTCCTTCCCGATGCCCGGCGCCCAGCGCACTGCGGAACTCGGCGCGGTCCTCCTCGGGTACCCCGAGCAGATCGGTGATGGCCAGGGTCGCATACGGTTTGGCGTAGTCGAAGAGGAACTCACAGCGGCCGTCGGCGATGAATTCGTCAAGCTGGGTATCGGTCAGTTGCCAGATGAACTCCTCGTTCTCCTTCAGTCGCTTCGGGGTGAGCAGCCCGCTCAGCAGCGAGCGGGCCCGAGTGTGCGCCGGCGGGTCCATCACCACGACGTGTTCGAAGATCGGGAACTCGTGGCGGTGCGCTTCGATCTGCTCGGTGATGTCGTCGCCCTCGGGCTCGAACGGCAGCGGCGGGAACGGCCCACCGATGGCGTTCACCGCAGAGAACGCATCGTGGTTTTTGAACGCGGCGAGCACTTCGTCGTAGCCCGTGACGGTGACGACACCGTGGTGCGGCTCGGCGAACACCGGCCCGCGTCCGCGCAGGTATTCGTAGTAGGCGTAGGGATCCTGCGTGACGGCTTCGTCGGAGAAGTAGTCGACCGCCGCGAGATCCACCATCACCCGATCCGCCCTTCGCTCGCGCCACGACCTCATCGCGCTGATCGATCGATCAAATTGCTAGAATGCGTCATGCCTACCATGCGCGGCGCCGGACGGTCAAGCAATCGCAACCCGGGACCGGCCTGAATGGCGGCTCCGCGCAAGGCCAAATCGGCCGACAACGCCACCCGGCGCCGGCTGATCGAGGCGACCGCACGACTGATGCGCGACGAAGGCTACGCCGCGGCGACGTCGCGGCGGGTCGCCGCCGAGGCCGGGGTGCGGCAGGCGCTGGTCTACTACTACTTCCCCACCATGGATGACCTGTTCGTCGAGGTGCTGCGCGCCGGCGCCGACGTCGCGCTGGACCGGATGCGCGCCGCCCTGACCGCCGACGATCCGCTGCGCGCATTGTGGGCGATCAACAGCGATACACGCTTGACCAGCTTGAACACCGAATTCATGGCGCTGGCCAACCACCGCAAGGCCATCCGGACCGAACTCAAGGCCTATGCCGAACGAGTGCGCGACATCGAAACAGCGGCAGTCACGGTGGCCCTGCGCGCCAACGGCGTCGACCTGGAGGAATATCCCCCCGTCGCGGTCTCGATGCTGATCGCCCAAACCGCCCGCAACCTGTGCAACGAAAGCGCCGTCGGCGTCACCCGCGGGCACGAGGAACTGCGCGGACTGATCGATCGCCAACTGGGCCGACTGACACCCCCGACAACCGCTTCCTGACCCTCGATGGTTGACAACGCGGCCCCTTAGTGCCACCGTTGCTGATCGATCGACCAATAAATTGGAGGTGCGGACATGAGCAGAAGAGTCGAGGGCAAAGTCGCCTTCATCACCGGCGCGGCGCGCGGCCAGGGCCGCAGCCACGCCGAACGGCTCGCGCAGGAGGGCGCCGACATCATCGCCGTCGACATCTGCGGCCCGATCAGTGCCAACAGCCCGATCGCACCGTCCACACCCGACGATCTCGCCCAAACCGTCGACCTCGTCAAGGGTTTGGGCCGGCGCATCGTGGCCGAGCAGGTCGACGTACGCGACTTCGACGCCCTGCAGGCCGCGGTGGACAACGGTGTAGAACAGCTGGGCCGACTGGACATCATCGTCGCCAACGCCGGGATCGGCAATGGCGGCGCGACCCTGGACAAGACCTCCGACGCCGACTGGACCGACATGATCGACGTGAACCTCTCGGGCGTGTGGAAGACGGTGAAAGCCGGCGTGCCACATCTGCTTTCGGGAGGACAGGGCGGATCGATCATCCTGACCAGCTCGGTGGGAGGACTCAAGGCCTACCCGCACACCGGCCACTACATCGCGGCCAAGCACGGCGTGGTCGGGCTGATGCGCAGCTTCGCCGTCGAGCTGGGGCAACATTTCATCCGGGTCAACTCGGTTCATCCCACCAACGTGAACACGCCGATGTTCATGAACGAGGGGACGATGAAGCTGTTCCGCCCCGACCTGGAAAACCCCGGCCCCGACGACCTCAAGGCCGTGGCGCAGTTCATGCACACACTCCCGGTCGGCTGGGTCGAGCCGGTGGACATCAGCAACGCGGTGTTATTCCTGGCCTCAGACGAATCCCGTTACATCACCGGGCTTCCGCTGACCGTCGATGCCGGCAGCTGCCTGAAGTAGGCAGGTCCCCTATCGCGAACGTGCACAGTTGCACGCCAGGAAGCGGCGTGTCGTGCGCAAACACGCACGTTCGCGCGAGGGAGGGAGGGCAGATCAGCGCGGGATGTCGAATTCGACTCGGGCCGCCACGGTCTCGATCGCCTCGTGCAGCGCCGCCATGCGGTCGGACAGCGACGGCGCCGCCAGCACCGCGTAGCGGTCGGCCTCCCCCATCGGGACCCGGCAGGCCAGCGAGTACAGCCGCTGCACCGGATCCAGCGAGCGCAGCCGCCGGCCACCCAGCAGGCTGTTGCGCCCCGGCACCACCCACTGCCGGCGGGCCTGGGCCATCCGCTTGTGTAGCGCGACAATGCGGTCTTCGAGCGCACTGAACTGCTTGTCACTCACCGGTTCTGACGGCTCGTCGGGCCACACCTCGACGATCGCCCGCGGGTAGGGATCGTCGGCGAGCCAGTCCCGCACCCGGATCCGCTCCCCGGTCAGGCAACGCAGCGCGTACCGGCCCGACCCGAGTTCAGCGCACTGGGTGATGCTGGCCATCGCGCCGACATCGTTGCGCTGCTCACCGCCGCCCACCTCACGGCCGCGGGCGATCAGCACCACCCCGAACCGGGGGTCGCCGCTGCGCATCAGGTCGCCGACCAACACGGTGTAGCGCAACTCGAAGATCCGCAGCGACAGTTCCTCGCCGGGCAGCAACACCCACTCCAGCGGAAACATCGGCAGTTCCATCACGAGATATCGAGCTCGGCCACCAGTGCATCGACCACGGCACGCAGATCGCCGTCGTGTTCCTCGGCGACCCGGCGCTGGCGCTGGTACGACGCGCCCGTTCGGTATATGTCGGCGACAGCCGCCAACTCGTCGGCGCAGTGCAGCCGCGCGGCGACCGGTTCGAGCCGGTTGAGCAGGTCATCGAGGTCCTCGGTGACCAGCCGCTCGTTGCTGTCGGCGTCCAGGATGATCTCGGCATCCAGACCGTAGCGGGCCGCCCGCCACTTGTTCTCCTGCACATGCCAGGGCGGCATGGTGGGCAGAGCTTCATCGGCTTCCAGCCGCCGGTCCAGATCGACGATCAGGCAATGCGTCAACGCCACCAGGGCACCCAGCTCGCGCAGATTGGACACCCCGTCGCAGACCCGCACCTCGATGGTGCCCAGATGCGGTGACGGCCGGATGTCCCAACGGATCTCGTTGGTGTGGTCGATGATCCCGGTCTTCTTCTGGTCGTAGACGAAACCCTCGAACTCCTGCCAGGTCTGGAATTGGAATGGCAGACCCGCGGTAGGCAACTGCTGGAACATCATCGCGCGGTTGCTGGCGTAACCCGTGTCGTGACCGTCCCACCACGGCGACGACGCCGACAACGCCAGCAGGTGCGGATAGTGCTGCAGCAGCGACGAGATGATCGGCATCACCTTGTAGGACGAGGAGATACCGACGTGGACGTGCACGCCCCAGATCAGCATCTGCCGACCCCACCATTGGGTGCGTTTGATCAGTTCGGCGTAGCGCGGCGCGTCGGTCAGCTTCTGCGCCGACCACCGCGCGAACGGGTGGGTGCCGGCGCCGAACAGCTCCATGCCCCGGGCGTGCACGATCGGCCGGGCCGTGGACAGCGTCTGGCGCAGGTCCTCGATGGCCTCGCCGGTGTTGTCGCAAATGCCCGTGACGAGCTCGACGGTGTTGCGCAGCAATTCCTTGTGCACGCGCGGGTTTTCACCCAGCTCGGACAGGACCGCGCTCGCTTCGTTGCTCAGATCGCGCGTCTGGGCGTCGACGAGAGCCAGCTCCCACTCCACGCCGAGGGTGGGACGGGCGCTGCGAGCGAACTCGATTCGGGCTTCGGATCTCGCGGAAGCCCTGCTGTTCGGCGGGCTATCCGGCGCCGATGACACCACACGCAATCCGCTTCCCGGCATCTCCGGTGGTCAGCGTGGTCTGATCCGGGCCGGGCGTGCCGTTGACCTGGGTGTAGCGGTCCGCCGGGATGTTGGCGAAGTTGTCGTCGTCAGCGTGGATGATGATCGAGGTCCCGTCACCGGCAAGCAGTTCAGCTTTGGTGAACGCGTCGGTGGTGGTGACCAACAGCCCACTGCCGTCGGAGCGCACCTGCAATGACGTCAGGTCCCCACTCTGCGGGTGCTCGCTGTGGCCGGGCGCCTGGAAGTGCCCGCCGGCCGACAGGAAGCCGCCCGGCGCCCCACCGGTGGGGGCCACCGACTCGCCCTCGCATTTACCGATGGCGTGGATGTGCAGGCCGTGGAAACCGGGCGACAGCACACCGGTGCTGGTGGTCCGCACGGTCACGGTGGCGAACTCCTTGCCGCCGGCTTTGCTGAACTCGAACGTCGCGGTGGCGACCTGGCCGCCATCGGGGGTCGTCAGGTGCGCGACGAGACTGTCCGAACCACTCGAACCACCCGACTCGGACTCCGAGGCCGACGGCGCCGCCGACCCGGTCCAGATGGCCGGCGTGGTGCCGGGCGCGTCGGAAGGCAGCTGGTTGGGGGGACTGCATGCCGCGAGCAACGCAACCGGGGTGGCGAAGACGACGGCGGTAAGAGCTCTGCGGTGACCTGTGACCATGCGAGGAGCTTAACCCGCGACCACCACGATGACGCCCGGTGGTTGCTCGGCCACGTCAGGGATGCGCGGCTCGACGGCGGCTCCCAGCACCTGGGCGACCGAATGGGCCGCGTCCTGCTCTCCCTCGGCGTCGCCGAAGTAGACGGTGGTCTGGGTGACCTCGGGCAGTTCGAGGTTGCCGATCTCGGTCACGTTCCACCCGGCTTCGCGCAGCCGGTCGGCGGTGTGCCCGGCCAGCCCCGCCTGTTCGGAGATGTTGAAGACCCGCACGTCGGACTTGCGGGCGGGGCGTTCGGGCTTGGCCGGCGCCGAGGCGGTGGTGACGGGTTGGGCCGTCGTCGAGTGATCGGCGTCGTCGTCGGTACCCGAGGATCCGAGGGCTTGAAATCCGACGAGCAGGAACACGGTGCCCAAGAACAGCAGCACCATCACCATGGCCCGGAGCGGGAGTCGGGAGGAGTCAGGAACGTGGTCGTTCATTGCGCCCACTGTATCGAGGAGCGGGCCATAACCTATAAACGCCCAGCAATCAAGGTGTCCGGCAATCAGGTGATGTCGAAACCGAGCCGGCGTGCGGCGCGCGCCTTCTGGCGACTGGACCGCAGCCTGCGCAGTCGTTTGACCAGCATCGGGTCGGCGGCCAGGGCCTCGGGCCGGTCGACAAGCGCGTTGAGGACCTGGTAGTAGCGGGTCGCCGACAGCGCGAAGCGCTCCTTGATGGCCTCTTCTTTGGCGCCCGCGTACTTCCACCAGTCCCGTTCGAAGGACAGGATGTCGTGTTCGCGACGGCTCAGGCCGTCGGTGGGTTCCGAATCGTCCCCTGAGCGATTCGCCTGCGCCATGGCGCCGTCCATATCGTTTCCTGGACCCTTCCGGAAAGTTCTCTCGCTGCAAACGTTCGCTTGTTTTCGGCGGCCTGCTCCTGAGCGAATATTGAATCACGGCAGGCTGTGTTGAACCGGGAGCCGGCCCCGCGAGTCGCCATGGCCACTGCACTTGACATCGAACGGCCACTTTAAGCTTTTCGGTCATGGCCGTCCTACCCATCCGCATTGTGGGCGATCCCGTCCTGCACACTCCGACCAGCCCGGTGCCCGTCGGCGATGACGGCTCGTTGCCGGCTGACCTGGGTGAGCTGATCACCACGATGTACGAGACCATGGACGCCGCGAACGGCGTCGGCTTGGCCGCCAACCAGATTGGCGTGGGGCTGCGGGTCTTCGTCTATGACTGCGCCGACGACCGCCGCGCCACCACGCGGCGCCGCGGCGTGGTGGTCAACCCGGTGCTGGAGACCTCCGAGCGGCCCGAAACCATGCCCGACCCCGATGACGACGACGAAGGCTGCCTGTCGGTGCCCGGCGAATCGTTTCCGACCGGCCGGGCGCAGTGGGCGCGGGTCACCGGACTGGACGCCGACGGCAACCCGGTCACGTTGGAGGGCACCGGGCTGTTCGCCCGGATGCTGCAGCACGAGACCGGCCACCTCGACGGGTTGCTCTACCTGGACATGCTGGTGGGCCGCCACGCCCGCGCCGCGAAACGGACGGTCAAGGCCAACGGCTGGGGGGTCCCCGGCCTGTCGTGGACGCCGGGCGACGTACCCGACCCGTTCGGTCACTGACGAGCCGTTGATGTCCCAACCGCCCGAACTCCCCGCGATCGGGGTCCGGGTGAGCCTGCGCTACCTGCGTCCCCCTGGTTCCGAGCCACCGATGGGTGACGTGATCGGGCATCTGGTGCAGGCCGGGCCCCTGGTACGGGTCCGCTCGGCCGACGGGCTGACCCATGAGTGCCGGCACGCCGACGTGTTGTACGTGCGCCGGCTGACCGACCGGCCGGTGAAGAACTCAACGATTCGCTCCGTCGAGCATGCCGCCGCGCTGGCCTGGCCGGGCAGTGAACACCGATGGCTCGACGGCTGGATGCTGCGTGCCGGTCCCGGTGCCGACCCTGCGGCCAATTCCGCTGTGCCCCTGGACATGTTCGCCCACGCGAACACCATTCCGGCGATCACCGACTGGTACGCGCAGCGCGGTCTGCCGCCGTACCTGGCGGTGCCGGAGCGCCTGCTGCGGTTACCGGAGGACATCCCGACCCGGTACGAGACCCGCACCCTGGTGAGCGAGGTGACCGCCGGCCCGGCCCCGGGCGACGTGCTCACGGCGGCCGAACCCGACGCCGACTGGCTGGCGGTGTTCGGCCAGGACGTGCCTGTCGAGGTGCTGACCGCGGTGGTCGACGGCGCGGTGGTCTTTGCCTCGATCCCCGGAGTGGCGGTCGGTCGGGGCACCGTCACCGAGGGCCCGGACGGCACCCGCTGGCTGGGGCTGACGGCGGTTCGGGTGGTCGCCGACCGGAGCCGGCAAGGCCACGGGCGGGCGATCTGCGCCGCGTTGCAGGCCTGGGGGGCCGACCGCGGCGCCACCCGCGGCTACGCCCAGGTGTCGACCGGTGGTTCAGCGAGCCTCGACGAAGGAGAGGCGAGGCTGGGACCGCCGTTCAGGCCCGCCGACGCGGCGGCGTTCGAGTTCTTCGAAGCGGTCGGATTCGCCGGCCAACACCGCACCCGCTATCTCGATGCCCGATCGCTTTCCGGTGGGTCGCCGCCGTCGAACTAGGGTGGCTGCGTGACTGCGCTGCGACTGGCCACCTGGAATGTCAACTCCATCCGCTCTCGGGTGGACCGGGTGACCGATTGGCTGGCTCGGGCCGAGGTCGACGTGCTGGCCATGCAGGAGACCAAGTGCAGCGACGCACAGTTTCCGACATGGGCGTTTCACGAGCTGGGCTACGAAGTGGCGCATGTGGGCCACAACCAGTGGAACGGAGTGGCGATCGCCTCACGGGTCGGCCTGGACAACGTCGAGGTCGGGTTTCCCGGCCAACCGGCCTGGGCCAAGGCTGACGCCGATCCCACCGTGGAGGCGCGCGCGCTGGGTGCCACCTGCGGCGGGGTGCGGGTATGGAGCCTCTACGTACCCAACGGACGCGCCCTGAACGACCCGCACTACACCTACAAGCTGGATTGGCTTGCGGCCCTGCGCGATACCGCCGAAGGGTGGTTGCGCGACGATCCGTCGGCGCCGATCGCCCTGGTGGGCGACTGGAACATCGCTCCGCAGGACGACGACGTATGGAGCATGGAGTTCTTCGAAGGTGCGACGCACGTCTCGCAACCGGAGCGCATGGCGTTCCAGGCGATGGCCGACGCGCAATTCCTCGACGTGGTACGGCCCTTCACGCCCGGCCCCGGCGTCTACACCTACTGGGACTACACCCAGCTGCGGTTCCCGAAGAAGCAGGGCATGCGCATCGATTTCATCCTGGGCTCCCCCGCGCTGGCGACGCGGGTCGCGCACGCCGAGATCGTCCGCGAGGAACGCAAGGGCAAGTCGCCGAGTGACCACGCTCCGGTGCTGGTCGAGATCCAGCAAGACTGACTACCCGCGGTTCTATGAATTCGGTGTGGATTTCGGGCCCGATCGCGAAATCGCGCATAAGATAGGCGGATTATCCAATTTGCTCATTTGAAGGGCAGGGAATACCCATGAACGCCGTCGCAGGGACGGTAAGGAAAGTGGCCGGAGCGGCGAACCGCGCGGTCACTATGACCACTGAAGCGGCCGGAGCGATCGGCGGTGCCGCAGTCAACGGGGTAATCGGCGGCGTGAAAGGTGCGGCCGGCGGCGTGCAGCGTGGACTGCGCACCGGCAGCCACTCCACCCCCGCGGCCGCACTGACCCTGGGCGCCCTCGGCGTGGCCGGGCTGGTCGAGTGGCCGGTGCTGGTCGCGGTGGGCGGCACCGCACTGGTGCTCAAGCAACTGACCAACCGGTCCGATGACAGCAAGGCGCCGGCCAAGGCTCCAGCCGCGCCCGCGCGGCCCCTCAAGGCGGCGCCGCCGGCGAAGGCGACGAAACCGGTGAAGTCGACGAACTCCTCGACGTCGTCGCGTCGCAGCGCGCAGCCGAAGAAGACCGCGGCACGGCAATCACGAAGCGGCGCCAGCAGCACCCGCACCCGCACCCGCCACTAATCGGGTACGAGTGAGTTTAGGACGTGCCATCAGGCACTCTTTGCCGCTGCGCGCAGCGAGTTTCGGTGTCCAACTGACCTCAGCGCTGATCGATGCCTCGGTCCAGACCGCTGCCGGGGTTGCCGGCGCGATCCTGCCGAACGGCGACGGCGGCCCGGTGCTGTCCCGGCGGTGTTTCCGCGGCGAGGGCCGAGCCTGGGTCGAGATCCGTGGGCTCGACGGCCCGGCCGGCGCCGAGCTGGCAACCGCCGTACTGGGTGCTGCCCGGGCGCTGCCCGGCGTGGTCTCGGTCCGCTTGAACCACCCGTTGTCGCGCCTGGTGGTGGGGCTGGACCCCACCGCCGACGACGTCGTATCGGTGCGCGAACTGTGCCAGGTGGTGTCCGACACCGAGAGCCGGCACAGCCCGGATCGGATTCGGCGGTCCAGCTTCGACTCTCCTGCGTCGAGCCTCGCTAACCGCCGGGCGAAACCCCGCGGACATGCACCGGTGAGCCTGCCCGGTGACGGGATGACCGAGATGCTGCGCGCTTTGACCGTCGGCGCCAACATCGCCGGCTTGGGCGCGGCGACAGTGGGCCGGCTGCTGCGGCTGCCGGGCCTGCCACTCGGGCTCGAGGCCGGCGTGGTCGTCGTCGACTACCAGCCTCGACTGCGCCGACTGCTGGAAGACAGCATCGGCAAACAGACCACCGATGCGCTGTTGGCACTGGCCAGCGCCGGCGTGCACACCCTCAACACCGCGCCGACCGCGCTGGCGGTGGACCTGTCGGTAGAGGCGATGCGCGCCGGGGAGGAACGCGCCGAGGCGCGGGCCTGGCGCCGCCGAGAACCGGAGCTCGCCGAGCACGCCGAGCATCCGCCGGTCGCCGTCCCGGAGCGGCCGGCGCCGCGGCCGCCGGGGCCGGTGGAGCGGCACCTGACCCGCAGCGCCTGGGCGCAGGTCGTGGGCGCCGGGGTGATCGGTGCCGCGACCCGCAACCCGGATCTGGCCGGGACGGCCGCCGCGGTGACCGCGCCGAAGGCCACCCGCACCGCACGCGAGTCGTTCGCCGCCACCCTGGGCCGCGGCCTGGCCGATCGGCACGACACCGTCGTGCTGCGGCCGGGCAGCCTGCGTGAGCTCGACCGCGTCGACACGGTGGTCATCGATCCCCGAGTGCTGTGTGGCGAGACGCTGCGGGTGATGCAGGTACGCGGCGCCGACGACGACGAACTGCGCGCCGCGTGGGCGCAGGCTCAGGCCCGGCTGAACGACGCCGACCTGACACCGGGATGGCATCGCATCGGCCCGCGCTCCGGTGTGCAGGCATCGTTCCAGCCCGCGCTGCTGCCTCTGGCGTCCGCGGTGGTGACCGAGGCCCGCCGCGCCGACGTCGAAGTGGTCTCGGTCGAGGCCGAGGCGCTCGGCGAGCTGCGTCCGATCTTCGACGAAATCCGGCCCCTGGACGGTGCATCGATCGACCAGGCGCTGGCCGCCGCCGTCGCCGCCTACCAGGCCGACGGCCATGACGTCGCGGTGCTGTCCTCGGTGGCCGTCGAGGCCTTGGCCGCGGCCGACGTGGCACTGGGCGTGCTGCCGGGACAGGGCGTCCCGCCCTGGTGCGCCGACGTACTGCTGACCGACCTGGCTGCGGCGTGGCGGGTGCTGCATTCCTTGCCCGCCGCCCGTTCCGCCAGCCATCGTGGCGTCGAGATCGCCACCGGCGCTACCGCATTGGGCTCGCTGCTGATGCTGCCCGGGGTCCGCGGCAGCGGGCCGGGTCCGGTGACCACGGGCGCGGCGGCCGGCGCACTGTCGGGTTACTGGCTGGCCCGCCGGGCCGTGGACGCCGCGGTGCCCCGGCCGGCGGCCGTGCACGAGTGGCACGCGATGTCCGTCGGCCAGGTACGGGCGGTGTTGCCGCCGCCGGAGCTGGCGGAGCCGGCCACGCCCCACCATGCGCCGGCCGCGGCGGCTGCGCTGGCGGCAGTGGATCTGGCGCGCCGCGGCGCGCAGCGGACCGCGCCGCCGAGAATGCTGCGGCAGTTCGCCCAAGCCGTGCGCAGTGAACTGTCCGACCCCATCACGCCGGTGCTGGCGCTGGGGGCCGCGGCCAGCGCGGTGCTGGGTTCACCCGTCGACGCGATGCTGGTCGGTTCGGTGCTGGGCGGCAACGCCATGCTGGCCGCCGCGCAGCGACTCATCGCCGAGCGCCGGCTCAACGTCCTGCTGAACGAACAGATTCCGGCGGCGCGCAAGGTCCTGCCCGACGGCAGTCACTGCGAGATCCCGGCCGAGGAGCTGCTCCCGGGAGATGTGATCGAGGTGCACGCCCACGAGGTGGTGCCCGCTGATGGCCGGTTGATCGAAGCGATCGATCTGGAGGTCGACGAGTCGTCGCTGACCGGTGAGTCGCTGACCGTGGTCAAGCAGGTTGAGGCCACGCCCGGTGCCGATCTGGCAGATCGGGAATGCATGGTCTACGCGGGGACCACCGTGGTGACCGGAACCGCAGTGGCACTGGTGACCGCGAGCGGCGGCGACACCCACGGACGACGGGCGGCCGAACTGGTGGCCGGCGATCAGTCCGCGATCGGGCTGCAGCATCAGCTGAGCCTGCTCACCAGTAAGGCATGGCGGATCAGCCTGGCCGGCGGTGCGCTGGTGACCGGCCTGGGCATGGCCCGCCGGATCGGGTTGCGTCAGGCGGTGGCCAGCGGCATCGCGGTCAGCGTCGCGGCCATCCCCGAAGGGCTGCCGCTGGTGGCCACCCTGTCCCAGCAGGCGTCGGCCCGACGGTTGACCAAAGCCGGTGTGCTGGTGCGGGTGCCGCGTTCGGTGGAGGCACTCGGCCGCGTCGACGTGGTCTGCTTCGACAAGACCGGAACGCTGAGCCGCAACCGGCTGCGGGTGTCGCAGGTGCACCCGGCGGCGGGCTTCACCGACGACGACGTGCTGCGCTTCGCGGCCAGCGCGGCCCCGGTGTCCAACGGCACCCGCCACGTGCACGCCACCGACACCGCCATCGTGGAGGGCGCCGCCGCAGCGGGAGTGGCCGGTGCACCCGAGGGACCCGCCGCGGCACATCTGCCGTTCCGCTCCGGGCGCCCGTTCTCGGCCTCGGTGCGGGGAACCGAACTGACCCTCAAGGGCGCCCCGGAAGTGGTGCTGGCGTGCACCGGGGCGGGCCCGGCCATCAAGAAGTCGGTGGCCGCCCTGGCTGCCGAGGGCCTGCGGGTGATCGCGGTGGCCCGCCGGGACTTGACCCCCGCGCAACGCATGGCGCTGGGTGCGGATCCCGAGCCCGACGAGATCGCCGAGTACTGCCGCGACGGGCTGACCTTCGTCGGCCTGCTCGGGCTGTCCGACACTCCACGCGACGAGGCCGCCGAACTGCTCGCCGACCTCAAGCGCCGCCGAATTCCGGTGCGGCTCATCACCGGCGACCACCCGCTGACCGCCACCACGATCGCGCGGGAGATGGGCCTGGAGGTCGACAGCGATCAGGTGATCAGCGGTGCGCAGTGGGATGCGTTGTCCCGCAAGGGCCAAGAACTTGCGGTGGCCGAGCGCGTGGTGTTCGCCCGGATGTCTCCGGAGAACAAGGTGCAGATCGTTCAGACTCTGGAGCGCACCGGCAAGGTGTCGGCGATGGTCGGCGACGGCGCGAACGACGCGGCGGCGATCCGGGCCGCCACGGTCGGGATCGCGGTGGTCGCGCACGGCAGCGAAGCGGCCAGCACCGCCGCCGACGTGGTGCTGCTCGACGAGCGGATCGACACCCTTCTCGACGCGCTGGACGAAGGCCGTGAACTGTGGCAGCGGGTGCAGGCCGCGGTGGCGGTGCTGCTCGGCGGTAATGCCGGCGAGGTGGCGTTCGCGATCATCGGTAGCGCACTGACCGGCCGCTCGCCGCTGAACGCGCGCCAGCTGCTGCTGGTCAACATGTTGACCGACGCGCTGCCGGCCACCGCGCTGGCGGTCAGTTCGCTCAACGAGCAGGCCGCCGCCGGCGGGCACGGCCCCGACGAGCGTGCCCTGTGGCGCACGGTGGCCGTACGCGGTGTGACGACGGCGTCGGCCGCAGTGGGCGCCTGGGGGCTGGCCTCGGTCACCGGGCGTCCGCAACGGGCCTCGACGGTGGCGCTGGTGTCGCTGGTCGCCACCCAGCTGGGCCAGACGCTGTTGGATTCGCGGGATCCGCTGGTGGTGGCAACCGCTGTCGGCTCGCTGGGCGTGATGGGGACGTTGATCACCATCCCGGGTGTCAGCCAGCTGCTGGGTTGCACCCCGATCGGGCCGTTGGGCTGGGCTCAGGCGCTGGGGACGGCAACGGTGGCCACCGTCGGCGCGGCTGTGGTGCCCCGGATGCTGTCGGGGTTGCAGGAGAACGCGACCAGGCCCAGGGAGTTCATCGTCCCCGGGCCGCGGCCACCGAACCGCCCGCAGCCGTCCAACGGTCAGTCCGCGCCGCGGCTGCGGCTTGTGCACAATGAAGACACTGACTCTCGCCGCGGAACGGTCGCGGCCCGATCATCCGGCGATCCGTCGCCACCAGGAGGCTCATGATGGCGGACAAGCCGCGGCGCAGCGCATCCCAGCGGGAGGCAGTGGCCCACATTCGCGAGGCAGAGGGATTCGCTGTCGAATTGCCGCTGTTCGGCAAGGTGACGGTGCCGCGGCCCGAGCAACTGGCCTACTACGGCGGGCTGGCGCTGCTGGCCGCCTTCGAGATCATCGACTGGCCGGTGGCCCTGGCGGTGGCTGCTGGCCACATTCTGGCCAGCAACCACCGCAACGAGGTGCTCGAACAGCTCGGTGAAGCCCTGGAGGATGTCTGACCTCAGTTGTTGACGGTCAGCACTCCGACGCGCCACAGGAGTGCATACATCTGGTGCAGCGGGCCACTGAGCAACCGGGTGGTCATGTCGACCAACGGGTCCGAAGCAGGCGCCACAGGCGCGGCAGGGCGGCGGTCCAGCTTCTTCGCCGTGCTGATGGCACGCGGGGCCGGAGCCGTGATGTCGGTGTAGGCGATTGCAACCATGATGGCCTCCTAGTCGCGTAACGGCGCTACGCGCTCAGCTGGGGGCCGGAATCGTGGCTCAGCTGGAGGCGGTCTGCGACCGTTCGGATGGGGACGGAACAGATGTCAGATATCGGCTCGGACTATCACCGGAACTCATTCGTCCCTCACCTCCTCTCGGTCGCGGGCGCGCAGGAGCGCGCCGGTTTCACCGCATGCTTTGGGAGGCAGCCCCGACGACTGTCGGGAGACCGCACCCCTCTCGTCAGAGCTTTGGCACTGCACGGCGTGTCCCGATACGGGAAGCCACTTGGGCTCAACCCTTAAGCCGGGAAGAGCTGTCCTGACCCGGGGCGTCTTTCGACGTTCGGGGTCAGTGGCCTATGTCCGTGCAGACGCCTCACCTAACGAGGTGCTTGCACGGTCCATAGTGCACCACCGACGGGGCGCGGTCAACTCCACCCCATTCGGGCGTGGCGAGCGCCTCTGACGTGCAACGATGCCGCCAAACCCCCTGCGCACGAGGTGTCACACCAGTCACTTTGGTACCAGAACGAGACCGTTACGGCCCGGTTCTGCGACCAACGCGCAGCGCCGGAAAGAAGCCGAACAGCGCCCTGGAGACGCGGTTTAGTCCTTGAGGTTCAGCGGCTCGACGGCGTAGCGCCCCGGCGTCCGCCACGACGCGAGCGCGCCGAGCAGCATCATCACGGCCGCGGCGGCGAACACCACCGCCAGGCCGGCGTGGAACGGCCCGGAGATCAACTGCGGGAAGAAGCTGTGCCCGGTCAACGTCTCGGCGTCGACACCCGGCGCAGACAAAGCACCGGAGGGCCCCAGCAGCTCGGCGATGGGGTTGTAGCCCAGGAACGCCGCGAACAGGCTGCCCACCGGCGGGGTGTTGGCCACCTGATCGGCGACACCGGCAGAAACGCCCTGCTGCTGCAACCCGGCGCCCAGGGCCGCCGGCAGTGTGTGGGCCAGTCCGATCACCATCAGCGAGAAGAAGATTCCGATCGACAGCGACGTGCCGGCGTTGAAGAAGGTGGCGCGCACGCCCGACGCCGCGCCACGCTGGTCGGCCGGGACACTGGACATCACCACGGCACTGTTGGGCGCGGTGAAAATCCCGCCACCCAGGCCGTTGACGAAAACCAGCGCCGCGAACACCCGATAGTCGAAGTCCACCGGCAGCAGCACCAGCCCCACGAACGTCGCCGCCATCAGCACCATGCCGCCGACCGTGAACGGACGGGCACCACGGCGGTCCGACAACGAACCCGCCACCGGGCCGGCCAACAGGAACCCCGCCGTCATGGGCAGCAGATAGATACCCGCCCACAACGGCGTCGACTCGTAGCTGTAGCCGTGCAGCGGCAACCAGATGCCCTGCAGCCAGATGATCAGCATGAACTGCATGCCGCCGCGCCCGACCGCCGACAGCAGCCCGGCCAAGTTGGCCATCCCGAACGCCGGAATCGCGAAGAGCCGCACGTCGAGCAGCGGGGCGGCAACGCGCAGCTCGATGAAGCAGAACAGCACCAGCAGCGCCACACCGAGCCCCAGCGAACCCAGCACGGCCGGACTGGTCCAGCTGGTCGGCGACGAACCGTGTGGCTGAATGCTGTAGGTGATGGCGGTCAGCACCACGGTCAGACCCAGCCCGAGCGTCGCGGTGCCCGCCCAGTCCAGCTTCGCCGGCGACCGCTCACCGAGTTCGTACAGTGAGCGCAGCGACCAGACGGTGCCCAGCACTCCGATCGGCACCCCGACCCAGAACACCGCACGCCAGTCCCATTCCGACAGCACGCCGCCGATCAGCAGACCGACGAAAGACCCGGCGACCGCGGCCACCTGGTTGACGCCCAGCGCCATGCCGCGCTGATTGGCCGGGAAGGCGTCGGTGAGGATCGCCGAGGACGACGCCATCAGCATCGCCCCGCCGACACCCTGCACCACCCGCCAGGCGATCAGCCACTGGGCGCCGCGGCCCATGTCGAACGGATCGATCGACAGCGCGATCGCCGCGACGGTGAACACCACGAAGCCCAAGTTGTAGATGCGCACCCTGCCGAACATGTCGCCGAGCCGGCCGAAAAACACCACCAGCACAGCCGACACCAGCAGATAGCCCATCAACATCCACAGCAAGTAGCTGACGTTCGCGGGCTCCAGCGGGTTCAGTCCGATGCCCCGGAAGATCGCCGGCATCGAGATCAGCACGATCGAGCCGTTGATGGTGGCGAGCAGTACGCCCAGGGTGGTGTTGGACAGCGCGACCCACTTGTAGCGCGGGTGGTCGCGGTCGTAGCGCAGTCGTCGGCGAGCGGTGGCGACGGCGCCCGGGTCTTGGACGCCGGTGTTCACCTGCTCTATCTGCGCCGTCATCACTCTCCCAGCTAACTCTGCCCCGAGCACATATGTTAGCTAAGCAAACGATCAGTTACCTAATTCTCGTCGGGCACCCTCGGCGCCTTACGCCGACTGCTGTGCTGCGATAGCGTGGCAGTGCACGAATCGCCAGTGCAGAAATCACCAAGAACCGCGGGAGCGCAACCAGTGCGCTGAGAGGACGGCCGGGGCCGTCGACCGTACGAACCTGACCGGGTCATGCCGGCAAGGGAGAGGAAGAACTATGACCGACGTCTTGAACGTCCAGGTGAAGCCGCAGGTCACCACCGGGCCCATCCCCTACAGCGAGAAGGCCTACCGAGAGATCGAAGCTCCCGGCGGCGTGACCATGAAGGTGCCGTTCCGGCGCATCAACCTGACCACCGGTGAGCACTTCGACGTCTACGACACCTCCGGTCCCTACACCGACCCCCATGCCGACATCGATCTGCACCGCGGCTTGCCGCCGCGGCCGGGTGTGGTGACCGACCGCGGCACCCAACTGCAGCGCGCCCAGGCGGGCGAGATCACCGCCGAGATGGCCTTCATCGCCGCCCGCGAGGGAGTTCCCGCAGAACTGGTCCGCGACGAGGTCGCCCGCGGGCGGGCGGTGATCCCGGCCAACCACAACCACCCCGAGCTGGAGCCGATGATCATCGGCAAGGCGTTCAAGGTGAAGATCAACGCCAATATCGGCAACTCCGCGGTGACCAGTTCGATCGCCGAAGAGGTGGACAAGCTGGTGTGGGCGACCCGGTGGGGCGCCGACAACGTCATGGACCTGTCCACCGGAAAGGACATCCACGAGACCCGGGAGTGGATCCTGCGCAACTCGCCGGTGCCGATCGGGACCGTCCCGATCTATCAGGCGCTGGAGAAGGTCAACGGCGACCCGACCAAACTGACCTGGGAGCTGTACCGCGACACCGTGATCGAGCAGTGCGAGCAGGGCGTGGATTACATGACCGTGCACGCCGGGGTGCTGTTGCGGTATGTGCCGTTGACCGCCAAGCGGGTCACCGGCATCGTGTCGCGCGGCGGCTCGATCATGGCGGCGTGGTGCCTGTCGCGCCATCAGGAGTCCTTCCTGTACACCAACTTTGAAGAACTGGCCGACATCCTGGCCAGCTACGACGTCACGTTCTCCCTCGGCGACGGGCTGCGGCCCGGTTCGATTGCCGACGCCAACGACGAAGCCCAGTTCGCCGAGCTGCGCACCCTGGGTGAGCTGACCAAGATCGCCAAATCCCGTGGCGCGCAGGTGATGATCGAGGGTCCGGGCCACGTCCCGATGCACAAGATCGTGGAGAACGTGCGGCTGGAAGAGGAATGGTGCGACGAGGCGCCCTTCTACACACTGGGACCGCTGGCCACCGACATCGCACCGGCCTACGACCACATCACCTCGGCGATCGGCGCGGCGATCATCGCTCAGGCCGGCACGGCGATGCTGTGCTACGTGACCCCCAAGGAGCACCTGGGGCTGCCCGACCGCAAGGACGTCAAGGACGGGGTGATCGCCTACAAGATCGCCGCGCACGCCGCCGACCTGGCCAAGGGACACCCGGGAGCCCAGGATCGCGACAACGCACTGTCCAAGGCACGCTTCGAGTTCCGCTGGTATGACCAGTTCGCACTGTCCCTGGACCCGGACACCGCACGCGAGTACCACGACGAGACGCTGCCCGCCGAGCCGGCCAAGTCCGCGCACTTCTGCTCGATGTGCGGCCCGAAGTTCTGCTCGATGCGGATCAGCCATGACGTGCGCGACTACGCCAACGAGCACGGCCTGCAGACCCAGGACGACATCGACGCCGCGATCCAGAAGGGAATGGACGAGAAGTCAGCCGAGTTCGCCGACCACGGCAACCGGGTGTACCTGCCCATCTCCTCCTAGTGGATTTCCTGCCACTGGCCCCGCCGGGGGCGACGCCGGTACGGATACTCACCGTTGCCGGATCGGACTCCGGCGGCGGCGCGGGCATTGCGGCCGATATGCGCACGTGTGCGTTGCTCGGGGTGCACGCCTGCGTCGCGGTCACCGCTGTGACGGTGCAGAACACCGTGGGAGTCAAGAGCTTTCATGAGGTTCCCGCCGACACCGTCGCCGCCCAGATCACGGCGGTGGTGCCCGACATCGGGATCCAGGCCGCCAAGACCGGGATGCTGGCGTCGGCGCAGATCATCACCGCGGTGGCCGCGACATGGCAAGAACTCGGGCTGACGGTCCCCCTGGTGGTCGATCCGGTGTCGGCCTCCATGCACGGCGATGCGCTGCTGGCGTTGTCGGCGCTGGATGCGCTGCGCGACACTCTGTTTCCGCTCGCAACCCTGGTGACACCGAACCTGCACGAGGTGCGGCTGCTGGTCGGGATCGAGGTGGTCGACGCCGCATCCCAGCGCGCGGCCGCGCGAGCGTTGCATGCCCTGGGACCGCGGTGGGCGTTGGTCAAGGGGGGGCACCTGCCCTCGGCGGAGCACAGTCCGGACTTGCTCTATGACGGCACCGATTTTCTGGAATTCCCCGGACCGCGGGTGGCCACCGGCGACGACCACGGCGCCGGCGACACGCTCGCGGCGGCCTCGGCGGCCGCGCTGGCCCACGGGTTGTCCGTTCCGGACGCGGTGGCGTTCGCCAAGCGCTGGGTGACCGAGTGCCTGCGCGCCGCCTACCCGTTGGGCCACGGGCACGGACCCGTCTCGCCGTTGTTCCGGTTGGGGCTGGACGCCTCGTGAGCCTGGAGGAAATAGCCGGTTTGGACGGGCTAGCTCATCGCCCAGACGGCACGCCCGCGGGAGTGGTGTTGCTGACCCACGGCGCCGGAGGCGACCGGGATTCACCGATGCTGCAACGACTTTGCGACCAGTGGTCGCGTCGCGGTTTCCTGGCGATCCGCTACAACCTGCCGTTTCGGCGGCGTCGTCCCAAAGGCCCGCCGTCCGGGTCGGGCACCGCAGATCGGGAGGGCATCACCGCGGCGATCGGGTATGCCCGCGCGCTGGCCGAGGGTCCGCTGATCGTCGGTGGGCATTCCTACGGCGGCCGGCAGACCTCGATGGTGGTGGCCGCCGGCGACGTTGCGGTCGACGTGCTGACACTGTTTTCCTATCCGCTGCACCCACCGGGCAAGCCGGAGCGCACCCGCACCGAGCACCTGCCCCAGATCGGCGTACCGACGGTGTTCACGCACGGCAGCTCGGACAGCTTCGGCACCTGCGCAGAGGTTCGCGCTGCCGCCGCGTTGATTCCCGCGCCGCACGAGGTCGTCGAGATCACCGGTGCTCGCCACGATCTGGCGTCGAAGACGTTGGATGTACCGGTGCTGGCGGTCGACGCCGCGCTGCGAATGCTGGGCTGAATCCGCGCGGGTCAGGGCAGGACGACGACGCTGGCCGCGTAGCTCAAGCCCGACCCGTAGCCGAGCAACAGAGCCAGCTCACCGGATTTGGCGATGCCGGCGGACAGCAGCTGCTCCATCGCCAGCGGGATGGACGCCGCGGAGGTGTTGCCGCTGTTCTCGATGTCATTGGCGATGACGACATCGGAGCGCAGCTCAAGGCTCTTGGCGATCAGCGCATTGATCCGGCTGTTGGCCTGGTGCGGAATGAACACGTCGATATCGTGGGCTTGCAACCCGGCCGCCGCGATGGCGCGTTTCCCCACGTCGCTCATTTCGTATGCTGCCCAACGGAATACCACGTTGCCGTCCATGCGCAGGAAGGGCCGGGGACCGTCCGGCTGCTCGGTGTAGCTGATCCAGTCGATGTCTTGGCGGATCGCCTCACAGTTCTCACCGTCGCTGCCCCAGACCGTCGGGCCGATACCGTGCCTCGATGTCTCACCGACGACGACCGCGCCCGCTCCATCGCCGAAGATGAAGCAGTTCGAGCGGTCCGACATGTCGATCGTCGGGGAGAGCACTTCAGAACCGATGACCAACGCGGTGTTGAGGGTTCGTGCACGGAGTAGATCGGCTGCCACCCCGAGGGCATAGCCGAACCCGGCGCACCCGGTGGCCACGTCGAACGCCGGCACGCCCCGTGCGCCGAGGCCGACCGCGACAGTGGGCGCACACGACGGGGTTTGACGGAAGTTGGTACTGGTCGCGACGATCACCGCGTCCACCCCGGACCCGTCGAGCCCGGCATGGCTTAACGCGTTGCGGCCGGCCTCGATGGCCAAACCCGCCACGGTGTCGGTCTTCTCGGCGAACCGGCGCGTCTTGATTCCGGTGCGGGAGTAGATCCATTCGTCGGAGGAGTCGATGCGCAGACAGATCTCGTCGTTGGTGACCACCCGCGCCGGGCGAGAAGCGCCGACACCGAGCAGGCCGACCGGCCGGGTTGCCGCAGGATGGCGAATCTCGCTCAAGAAGACGTCTCTCGGTGGTAGGCCAACAGCTGACTCAAACGTCTCACCATAACGCTCCCGGTGCGCCGGGACGGCCCCCCACCGGCAGGCCCTCAGCGGTCGTAGTCGTCCTCACCCGAGGGCACACCCTGGTGCTGCTCGACCACATCGGCGATGTCGGCGTTGTCGCCGGGGGTGATCTCGGGGCCCGGCGTCTCGTCGTCGGCCTCGACGGCAGGCACTGCCTGGCCGGCCAAGTCTGCGTCGCTGGCTTCGGCATCGCGGCTGGTCATAACGGCCCTCTCGAAATCGTGAACAGCGTGCAAGCCCCATTGTCTCCCATCGTCCGGGGGCCGAGGAGCTTCGCTGGTTACCGGTGAGTCAGGTACCTTAATTTTCATGAGTATGGAGCAGTTCGACGTCGTCATCGTGGGTGCGGGCTTCGGCGGCATGGGCGCGGCCATCGAGCTGAAGAAGCTCGGCTATGACGACATCGTCCTGCTCGACCGGGAAGCGGATCTAGGCGGAACGTGGCACGTCAACCGCTACCCGGGCCTGGCTGTCGACATCCCGTCGACCACCTACGCGTACTGGTTCGAGCCCAATCCGTACTGGTCGCGGATGTTCGCGCCCGGCGAGGAGATCAAGCAGTACGCCGAGCATGTCGCCGACAAGTACGACGTGCGCCGCCACATGCGGTTCAACACCACGGTCGCCGGCGCCCACTGGGATGAGGACGCCGAGCGCTGGCTGGTGGCCCTGGCCGATGGCGAGACGCTGAGCGCCCGGTTCCTGATCACCGCCACCGGCTTCCTGTCCCAGCCGCGCAACCCGGACATCGCCGGGATCGACAGTTTCGCCGGGAAGGTGGTGCACACCGCCGCCTGGGACCACGACTACGACTTCACCGGACGTCGGGTCGGGCAGATCGGCACCGGCGCAACCGCGGTGCAGCTGATTCCGGAGCTGGCCAAGACCGTCGCGGACCTGACCGTGTTTCAGCGCACCGCGATCTGGGTGGCGCCCAAGATCGACTTCCGGATCCCGGCGTGGCTGCAGAAACTGTTCGCCCGGGTCCCATTAACCCAGCGGGTCATGCGCTTCATCAGCGACTACCTGCTGGAGTTCATGACGGTGACCGCGGTGTTGAACTATCCCGCGTTCCGGCGGCTGTCGATCGCCGGGATGGACGCGTGCAAGATCCACCGGTTCGTCCAGATCCGCGACAAAGAACTGCGGGCCAAACTGACCCCGACCTACGACATCGGCTGCAAGCGGCCCAGCTGGTCCAACGACTACTACCGCAGCTTCACCAAGCCGCATGTGCACCTGGAGACCACCGGCATCGAGCGGATCGAGCCGGACGGCATCGTCACCGTCGACGGCCGCAAGACCGTCATCGACACCCTGGTGCTGGCCACTGGGTATGACCTGTGGGAGGCAAACTTCCCGGCGATCGAGATCGTCGGGCGGGACGGGCGCAACCTGGGTAAGTGGTGGCGGGAGACCCGGTTCCAGGCCTACCAGGGCCTGTCGATACCGCATTTCCCGAACTTCCTGAGCCTGGCCAGCCCGTACGGGTTCTCCGGCCTGTCGTTCTTCAACACCATGGAATACCAGATGCGGCACATGGGCCGGCTGTTCGGCGAGGTGCGGCGGCGCAACGCGACGACGTTCGAAGTCACCGAGGCCGCCAACACCCGGTTCCTGGACGCCATGACCAAAAGGCTGGACCACACGGTGTTCTACGCCGGGGACTGCACGACCTCGCGGTCCTACTACTACAACCCCAGCGGCGAAGCGACCCTGCTGCGGCCCACCACGGTGCGCAATGCGGTGCGCGACGGCTCGCACTTTCCGCTGGAGGACTACGAAATCGCCTGATAGATCAGGCGATTCGGCGGCCTCCTCAGTTCTCGTCGACCCCGGCGAACACGATGGACTCCATCAGCTTGCGCAGGCAGGCCTGCGCGTAACCCGGGCCTCCGGCCAGGAACCCCTGGCCCGGAATCTCGCCGCCTCGGGCAACCCGGCCCAAGTCGTCCACCAATGCCGCCAAGGCATGCACCAAGAACTTCGCGTGCATCGCGTCCAGATCCGGCCTGACCGCCATCAGCGGCCGGGCCCAGGTTTCGATGAACGCGCGCTCGGAATCGCGCAGCAGTTCACGCTCCGCCGGCGCCAGGTTCACCCGCTCGGTGTCATAGACCGATGCCAACTCGGGGTTGGCGAACACCGTGGCCACATATGCCTCGATCAACCGGCGCAGCGCTTCGTCCGGCTCGGCGAAGACACCGGCGATAGCCGCCATCTCCCCGGCTATCCGGTCCACGGCACGCTGTAGCCCCGTCGTCAAGATGTCGCTCTTGCTCGAGAAATAGCGGTAGACGCCGGATGCCGGGACACCGACGGCGTCCGCGATCTCGGTGACGCCGGTCTCGGCATATCCCTGCTTGCCGAACAACAGGACCGCCGAGTGCAGCAGCGCCTCATAGGGTCCGGCGTCCGGCGTGAAGATACGCCACACCGACGGCCGATTGACCCCGATGTCGTCGGCTCGGGGCAGTTGCGCGGCGACCACTGACTGCGACGCCCTGATGAGCAATGGCTTGATCTCATCGTCGGGGAGCTGCAGCCGGTGTCCGATGATGCTGCCGGCGACGCTGACCAGAGCCACCGTCAGGGTCCATTGCTCCAAGGAGTTGAGTTCCGGACGCATGACGCTGATCGGCCGTTTCAGGCGCGCACCGACCGTGTGCATCTGCGTCATGAGCTTGGCCTGGTCCTCAGGCTGCAGGTAGCGGCCCTGCCACCGGAACAACCCGCTGGCCTCGCGGTTGAGGATCGATGAGGTGATGAGCCCGTCGACGGCCTGTTCCAACACCACCGGCGCGTCGCTTTGAACCTCGGCATCGGACAACTCGTCGACGAAAGCAGTGCAGTCGACCAACTGCTGACCGAGCGAGCCGACGACGACCGAGAACATCTCGTACTTGCTGGGGTAGTGCCGGTACAGCGCCGGCGCGGAGATCCCGACCTTGGAAGCGATCGCTTCCATGCTGGTCGCGTGGTAGCCCTGTGCACTGAACGTCTCGGCGGCAGCACGCGTAATCTGCGCCTTACGGTCCTTGGGGCGCCGCTTTATGCGGGCACCAGTGCGTCCGCCAGGGTCGTTCGTGGCACCAAGCGTGGTCACCCACCCCCCCGATCAAATCAGGCCAGCTCTGTCACGTGCACAGCATTATTAACACAGCCGGGTCAACGGGCTACAGCGGCCTCAATATAAAGCCAGCCCGTCGGTATATCGACGCCCCACCCCGTGCGGGACTACGGGCCCAGCGGTGCCCGGTGACGCTTGTCGCGGGCCGGGACCCCGTTGGGACCGCCGATGGACTGCGCATAGTTTGCCACCGCAAAGGCCACCGCGGCGCCGGTTAGCGCCAATGCGTGCTGATTGATCTGTTCGACCGTGTCGCCGGGGCCGCGGTAGTTCGGGTCGAAAGCCGCGCCGGGCTTTCCACCCCACAGTCGGGCCTGGGCGGTGGTCTTGAGTTGGGAAGCCCCGGTGGTGATGCCCCCAACGGGCACGCCGGCCACTACGAACGGGCTGTAGTCGGTGTCACTGCTCAGCGGCATGTCTGCGGGCCGCACGCCCACCAGGTTGAGATAGCCGGCCAGGGTGCGTTCGATACCGGCCGATCCCACCGGCACGTCGGCGGGGCTGATGTCACGGCTCGGCAGCGCGGACTGGTCTCCGTCATAGGTGAAGAAACCGGGATTCGGGGAGGCGAGCATGTCGAAGTTCAGGTACAACGCGATGTCGTTGAGCTGGTCGCGGTCGAGGCCGAAGACGTAGTCGCTGGAACCACCGAGCTGTTGTTCCTCGGCGCCCCAGAACGCAAACCGGACCGCGTTGGTCACCGCCGGCTCCGGGCCCAGCTGCAGCGCGGTCTCCAACACCGCGGCCACCCCGGAGCCGTTGTCGTTGATCCCCGGGCCGCCCGGCGCACTGTCGAGGTGCGCGCCGACCATCACGACGTCGCTCTGCGAGCCGGTTTTCGTCTGCGCCACGACATTGCGGGACGTGACCTTCACGGTGTGGCCGTCCAGGACCAGCCGCACCGTCCCGGTCGCGCGACGCAGCGCGCTGTCGCCGTCGCGGCCGGCGACGGCTACCGGCATCGTGAGTTGGTCGTAGTACTCCGGCGGGAACAGTCCGGCGGGCGCTCCGTTGCGGCTCGGCAGGCTCACCACGACCAGTGCGGCAGCTCCATGCTCGGCGGCCACGTTCTGTTTGACCACCACCGAGCAGCCGGCGTCGCTGACCACCGCGATCCCGCCACGGGGCACTTTCGGCGGGTAGTCGGCCGCCGCGCACCCCGAAGACCGCGTCGGGCGGATCACCGGGCCGCTGACCCCGCCGGCCGGGGTGCGCACCAGCAGCGAGGCCTGATCGACCGGATAGCCGCTCCCGGCGACGGTCAGGGTGGGCTTGCCGGCCGAGATGGTGTCCAACCGGGTGAGCTCCGGCGTCGCCACTTCGAAGCCCTTGTCACGCAGGGCGTCGGCCACGTAGTCGGCACTGGCGTCGAAACCCGGCGTGCCGTCGGCCCTATTCCGTTGGTGTGCGTCGGCGATCTCCTGCAGTCGCTGCAGGTGCGCAAGCATGGCCGCAACGGTGACCTGCCCGGCCAGCCGATTCGACAGCGGCGGCTGGACGGGTTCCGGCGAGCAGCCCGCCAGCACGCCAACAGCGACCAGCAGGGCTCCCGCCGGACGGATCATGGCTGGGTGACGACGTGGCGGGTGCGATCGTCGCGCACCGGAACTCCGTTGCGGCCGCTGATGTCCTGGGCGTACAACCCGACGGAGTAGGGCACCCCGCCGCCGTTGATGGCCAGTTCGTCGCGGTCGATGTTCTCGATGGTGTCGCCCTTTTGGTGATAGTTCGGGTCGAAGGGCTCGTCGGCGGCGCCGCCCCACAGTTTGGCCTCTTCGGGCGACTTCTTCACCTCCGCACCGGAGAACAACCCGCCGGACGGGATACCGGCCTGGGTGAACCCGTCGTAGTCGGATCGCCCGTCGAACGAGGTGTCCTGCGGCTCCTTGCCGGCGGACTTGAGGTAGGCGACCATGGTCCGCTCGATGCCGGCCGAACCTTCCGGCACCACCGGCTGGCCCCGCTTGTCCGCCGGCAGCGACTGGTCGCCGTCGTAGGTGAAATAGCCCGGATTCGGCGAACCCAGCATGTCGAAGTTCAGGTACAGCGCGATGTTCTTGAGTTGCTCCACGTCGAGCGACTCGACGTACTTCCGCGAACCGATCAGGCCGAGCTCCTCGGCGCCCCAGAAACCGAATCGCACGGCGTTGTGCACCTGCGGCGAATCTCCCAACTGCAACGCGGTTTCCAGCACCGCGGCGACACCGGAGCCGTTGTCGTTGATGCCCGGACCCTCCGGAACGCTGTCCAGGTGGGCTCCCAACATGACCACGTTCTCGGTCGATCCACTCTTGGTCTGCGCGATCACGTTGCGGGACGGGATGTCGTCGGTGTGCGCGTCGAGCTTGACCGTCATCGCCCCGTGCCCGTCGCGCAGCATCGCGCCGTCAGCCTTGGTCACGCTCACCACGGGAACCTTGACCTCGGTCTGCTCGCCGAGGGTGCCGCCCATCTTCGGTTCGTCGACGCTGTCGGCGACCACCATCGCCACCGCACCCAGCTCGACGGCGACAGCCATCTTCTCCTTGAACGGGCAGGTGCCGCGGTCGACCAGTACGACGGCGTCCTTGACCGTCAGCCCCTGGTAGTCCTCGGCGCTGCAGCCCGGGCTGTCGTCGGCCGGCGCTGCGACCAGCGGGCCGGTGACACCGTCGGGCGGGGTGCCGACGCTGTACATCAGCGCACGGGCCTCTACGGTCTTGTCGCCCAGATGCACCGAGCCCGGTTCGGACTTGAACACCCGTGCGGTGAATTCCGGGGTCTCGACGTCGAAGCCGTGCTCGCGCAAGGTGCTGGCCACGTACTCGACGCTGGCGTCGTAGCCCGGGGTGCCGATGGCGCGAGTGCCGTTGTGGGCGTCGGCGATGTCCTGCAGCTTCTGCAGGTGGGCCATCATGGCGTCGACGGTGACCTTGTCGCGCAGGCTGCTGGCGAATTCAGCGGCCGCGGCGGGATCTGCTCCCTGCTCGGTGTTTTCCGGGGTGCGACTGCAGCCGGCGCTGAACAGCGCACCGACCAACACGACGCCGAGGGCGGGAATTAACTTCGACTTGTACTCCACCGCCCCCACGTTAGTGGGTGCACGGCGGGCGCGAAGTCAGGCCCGGCCGCCCCACTGCACGGCGACCAACTCGGCGACCGCGGCCATACCGGCGGCGTTGGGGTGAAAGGGCCACGGCCGCCACGGCAACGGCAGGCCCGCGCCCACCGTCCAGGGCCGCGCCGACCACGGGTGGTGCTCCCGGCTGGCCTGTGCCGCGTGGACGAGCTCACAGCCGGTGGCTGCGGCCGCCGCGGCGGTGTGGCGCTCCAGCCCGTCGGCGACGTGACGGGCCAGCGCCACGACGTCCTCGGGCAACCGCCCGGCCCGGACCCCGGCGGGCGGCAGCAGGGTCAGATAGTCGACGAAGAGCACCCGGGCCCGCGGTGCGCGGCTGCGCACCGCGGCGCCGACCGCCCGCAGCGCTGCTTCGACCTCACCCAGTGCCTGCTCGCGCTGCCCGGGATCCAGCAGGCCGGCGACAGCGGGCAAGCGCCGCAAGACCCCCGGCAGCGTCGCGGCCGCCAACAGCGGGACGTAGCCGACATCGTTGCCGCCGATGGTGATGGTCACCAGGGATTCCGAACCGTCGAGCGCCTCGATCTGCGGTGGCACGCCGTGTTGGCGTTCGCTCAGCAGATGGGCGGTGGTGGCACCGGAGAACGTGACGTCGACCAGTTCGAGGTTCAGTGCGTGGGCGACCAGGTGCGGGTAGTTGTGCGCCGAGCGGCCCGACGCCCGGGGCGCGCCCGCGACACGCGGCCGGATTCCGGGGCCCGCCGCCATCGAACTCCCCAGGGCGACATAGCGATTCATGCTGGGCCGCTTCCGCCGAGTGTGAATCTGGCGACGCGACACGCCGCCGAAGCGTCGCGATGTTCACACTCGGCGGGCATCACAGGGCTGGGCTCGACGCCTGCGCCCAGAACCGCTTCGGGATACGTCCGGCGCGGCGCGCCAGATATCCCGCGGTGACAGCGGCCGCCATGGCAGCGGCCATCGCCGGCGGGTCGGCCGCCCGGGTCACCGCGGTGGCCAGCAGCACGGCATCGCAGCCCAGTTCCATGGCCAGCGCGGCATCGCTGGCGGTGCCGATGCCGGCGTCGAGTACCACCGGTACCCCGGCGGCCGCAACGATCATCTCGATGCTGTGCGGGTTGGCGATGCCCAGCCCGGTGCCGATCGGCGAGCCCAGCGGCATCACGGCGGCGCATCCGACGTCCTCGAGCCGGCGCGCCAGTACCGGGTCGTCGTTGGTGTAGGGCAGCACCACAAACCCGTCGTCGACCAGTTGTTCGGCGGCACGCACCAATTCGATGCCGTCGGGCAGCAGGGTGCGCTCGTCGCCGATCACCTCCAGCTTGACCCATTCGGTGCCGAGCGCCTCGCGCGCCAACTGGGCGGTCAGCACCGCTTCGGCGGCGCTGCGGCAGCCGGCGGTGTTGGGCAGCGGCGTGATTCCCAGCCGACTCAGCAGATCCAGCATGCCGGTTCCGCCTTCGGCGTCGACGCGGCGCATCGCGACCGTGGTCAGCTCGGTGCCGGATGCCACCAACGCCTCTTCGAGTGCCGTCAGGCTTTGCGCCCCACCGGTTCCCATGATGAGCCGGGAGCTGAACTCCCGCCCGGCGATGGTCAGCTTCGCGTCATCAACCACCTTGCACCGCCGTCACCACATCGAGACAGGCACCGTCGGCCAGCGCGGTGGTCCAACGCGATTTCGGCAGCACCGCGTGGTCGACCGCCACCGCGATGCCGCGGTCGGGATAACCCATCGAAGCCAGCAGCGTCGCGACCGTAGTCGCCTCGGCCACTTCCACCTGCTTCTGGTTGACATTGATGATCATTGCTGTACTCCAACCGGAAGTAGTTCGGACACAACCTGTTCGGCGGTCCACGGCGCCAGCAGGAACCCGTTGCGACCGTGCCCGGCAGCGACATAGGTCCGTTCGTCGAGACGGTGCACCCGCGGCAGATTGTCCGGTGTCATCGGCCGCAGGCCCGCGGCGCATTCGGCCAGCTCGTACTCCCCCAGCGCCGGCACCAGCGCGCAGGCGTCGTCGAGCAGGTCCCGCACCCCGGAGACCGCCGGCGCGGTGTCCCGGCCGTGCTCATACTGGGTGGCACCCACCACCACGCCGTCGGGGCGCGGCACCAGGTAGACCGCGCGGCCGTGCACCCGGGCGCGGATCACCCGCTGCGGCGGCGGCAGGCAGCCCTTGCGCCAGCGCAGCCGCAGTACCTCCCCCTTGACCGGCCGGATCGGCAAGCCGGGCCACAGCTCCGGGGCGTCGATGCCGTTGGCGATCACCACGGCGTCGTCGGCGGCCACCTCGGCGAGATCACCCACCGGCGGGGCCCAACGCACGCCCAGTTCCTCGCAGGCGTCGACCAGGGCGGTGACCACCGCGCGGTTGTCGACCGCCAGTTCGGTCGGGGCCCGGAAACCGTGCCGAATACCGCTGGCCAGCAGGGGTTCGATATCGCGGGCGGCGGACTCCCAGATCACCGGGTGGCCCTGCGCAGACAGCCAGTCGGCGACGGTGCGCAGGTCGGCGACGTCGGCCCGGTCGGCGGCCACCACCAGCGATTCACGCGCGGTGACGACCTGGGCCGGCAGCCCGTCGAGGAAGTCGTGCCACAGCTCCAGCGAGCGCAACCCGAGCCGCAGTTGCCGGTCCTCGCCCGGCCATCCCTCGCTGTGCGGGGCCAGCATGCCGCCGGCCACCCAGGAGGCGCCGTACTCCGCAGTCCGGTGCACCCGCACCGTCCAGCCGGCCCGGGCGGCCTGCCGCGCCACCGACAGCCCGATGACGCCGCCGCCGATCACGGCCAGCGAACCGAGCGAGGGTCCGGGCATGCGCTGCTCCCTTCCACCTGCTCGCGTGTCAACACACCAAGCTAGCCGCTAGCGTCGCG
The DNA here is from genome assembly GCF_019645815.1 of Mycolicibacter heraklionensis. Taxonomy (NCBI): domain Bacteria; kingdom Bacillati; phylum Actinomycetota; class Actinomycetes; order Mycobacteriales; family Mycobacteriaceae; genus Mycobacterium; species Mycobacterium heraklionense. The sequence goes on along the minus strand of NZ_CP080997.1, from coordinate 474,820 downwards.
GTGTGCACAAACGCTCTGACCGTCTCGCCCGACTCGCTGATGCCCGGCTCTACCTGTGCACCGACGCCCGCCGGGAACGCGGTGACCTGGCCGAGTTCGCCGACGCCGCCCTGGCCGGTGGCGTCGACATCATCCAGCTGCGCGACAAGGGTTCGCCGGGCGAGCAGCGGTTCGGTCCGCTCGAAGCCCGCGGCGAATTGGCGGCGTGCGAGATCCTGGCCGACGCCGCGCGCCGGCACGGGGCACTGCTGGCGGTCAATGACCGCGCCGACATCGCCCGCGCCGCCGGCGCCGACGTGCTGCACCTGGGCCAGGACGATCTGCCGCTGCCGGTGGCGCGCGAGGTCATCGGGCCCGAGGTGCTGATCGGCCGATCCGCCCACGACCGCGACCAGGTCGCCGCGGCCCTGGCCGAGCCGGTCGACTACTTCTGCACCGGGCCGTGCTGGCCCACCCCGACCAAGCCGGGCCGGTCTGCGCCGGGCTTGGAGCTGGTGCGGTTCGCTGCCGACACGGGCCCGACCAAGCCGTGGTTCGCCATCGGCGGCATCGACATCGAGAGGTTGCCGCAGGTGGTGGCGGCCGGTGCCCGCCGGGTGGTGGTGGTGCGGGCGATCACCGCCGCCGAGGATCCGCAGGCCGCGGCGGCGGCGCTACGGGCGGGGCTCTGAGCCTGACCGCGCCGAACATGCACTGAGCGCCAGATTTGCCCGGGCGATTTTTCGGACTGAGTACATGTTCGCCGGGGCGGAGGGTGGCCGCCGAGGTCAATACCCGCGCAGCAAGTCCCAGCTGGCGGCGAAGCCCGGGTGCAAGGGCAGCCCGGCGACCTCGTGTTCGGAGACCCACCGCAGTTCGGTGCTCTCCCCGTTGGGCACCACCGGAAGCAATTCGTCGGCGTCGGCGACCACGGTGGTGTAAGTCCAGGTGGTGCCGCTGGCCGACGCGGTCACGACGGCCGCGCGCACCACGATCCGATCGGCGGGCAGGCCGGCCTCCTCCTGCGCCTCGCGGATGGCAGCCTCTTCCGCGGTCTCATGACTGTCGCGGGCACCGCCGGGCAGCGCCCACGTGCCCCCCTGGTGACTCCACCAGGCGCGATGCTGCAGCAGTACGGTGCGGGAGCCATCGGGGCGGGGTGCCCGCAGTAGCAGGCCCGCCGCACCGTGTCGGCCCCAGAAGCGGACGCCGGTATCGGAAAACGCCCACCCATCGCCGTCACCACGCACGCTTGGAAGCGTATCGGGGCGGGCAAGGTCTCGGTTCTGGCGAGATCACGCGACGTTTTCGACAACAACCGCTCCGAGAGGCCGCGCAGACACCACCCACGCTCTTAGAATCCCTTTATTATCGTTGGTGCCGCGAGCAGCCACAGGGATGGAGCCTGAACAGACGTGACCGTTGAGTTGGCGCACCCGTCAACCGAGCCGGCGGGGTTACGGTCGCCGACCGAACCGGCCCGACCCCGCTGGTGGTTCTTCACCACCACCCCCGGAAAAATTCTGGCCATCGGACTCATCCTGGCCGCCCTCGGCGGCATCAGCGCCTTCGCCACCGCCACCGCGATCAACAACCGGCAGAACACCCTGACCACAGTGCTCGACCACACCGAGCCGCTGGCCTATGCCGCCGGGCAGCTCTACACCACGCTGTCGGTCGCCGACGCCGCCGCAGCCACCGCGTTCATCGCCCAGGGCGAACCGCGGGCGGTGCGGGAACGCTACGAACAGGCCATCACCGACGCCGCGGTGGCGGTGACCCGGGCCTCCGGCGGTCTGGACGACGAGCCGCTGCTGCAGCTGCTGGGCCGAATCAACGCCGAGCTCGCCGTCTACACCGGGCTGATCGAGACCGCCCGGACCAACAACCGCTCGGGAGATCCGGTCGGCTCGTCGTACCTGTCGGAAGCCTCCGAGCTGATGCAGCACACCATCCTTCCCGACGCCCAGCGCCTCTACCAGGCCACTTCGGCGACCGTGGACCTTCAGACCACCGCATCGACTCGGGTGCCGGCCCCGGTGATCCTGGTGGTGGCGACCACCGTGCTGTTCGGCGCGTTCGCGCACCGCTGGCTGGCCCGGCACACCCGGCGCCGGATCAACCCCGGCCTGGTCGCCGGCGGGCTGGCGATTCTGCTGATGGTCATCTGGGTCGGAACGGTGCTGGTGATCTCCACCGCGGGCAGTCGCAACGCCAAGGACACCGGCGCTGAATCGCTCAAGGCGATCACCAACCTGGCGATCACCGCCCAGCAGGCGCGTGCCGACGAGACCCTGTCGCTGATCCGGCGCGGTGACGAGGAGACCCGCAAGCAGACCTTCTACCAGCGCATCGACACCATGCAGCAGCAGCTGGAGGGTTACCTGGACCGCGGCGACGCCGTGGACAAGGCGGACCTGGCCAACGCCGGACAGCTGCTGGCCCGGTGGCGCCAGGCCAATGATCGGATGAACGCCTATATCAGCGTCGGCAACTACCGGGCCGCCACCCAGGTAGCGCTGGGCGGTAGCGGCGACGACTCGACTCCTGCGTTCGACCAGCTCGACGCGGCCCTGGACAAGGCCTTGCAGCACAGTCGCAATCAGCTGCGCGGCGATGTCCTCAACGCCCGCCGGGTACTGTCGGTGGCCCCGGTAGGGGGCGCGGTACTCAGCATGGGTGCCGCGATCGCGGTCGCGCTCGGGTTGTGGCCTCGACTGAACGAGTACAGATGATGAACCACCGTCGGCCTCGACTGCTGCTGTGCGCACTGAGCGCGGCAGTGGTGCTGTCCGGCCTGACCGGCTGCGGCCGCACCGAGTTCGTGACGGCGACCGCGATGCCGACGCTGCCGCCGCCCACCCCGGCCGGCATGGAGGAGCTGACGCCCGAGGCGCCGCGGCCTCCCGAACCGCGCACCGAGGACTGCGACGCCACCGCCAGTCTGCGCCCGTTCCGCAGCAAGGCCGAGGCCGACGCGGCGGTGGCCAAGATCCGCCAGCGCGGCCGGCTGATCGTCGGCCTGGACATCGGCAGCAACCTGTTCAGCTTCCGCGACCCCATCACCGGTGAGATCACCGGCTTCGACGTCGACATCGCCGGGGAGGTGGCCCGCGACATCTTCGGCACCCCGTCGCAGGTCGAATACCGAATCCTGGCGTCGGCCGAACGGATCGCGGCCCTGCAGAAGTCCGAAGTCGATATCGTGGTCAAGACCATGAGCATCACCTGCGGCCGCCGCGAGCTGGTGAACTTTTCGACGGTGTATCTGGTCGCCAATCAGCGGCTGCTGGTGCCGCGGGACTCCGCGATCCGCCAGGCCGCGGACCTCTCCGGCAAACGGGTCTGCGTGGCGCAGGGCACCACCTCGCTACGGCGAATCCGCAACATCTCACCGGCGCCCATCATCGTTTCGGTGGTGAACTGGGCCGACTGCCTGGTGGCGCTGCAACAGCGCCAGGTCGACGCCGTGAGCACCGACGACTCGATCCTGGCCGGGCTGATGGCCCAAGACCCGTATCTGCACATCGTCGGGCCGAGCATGGACGAGGAGCCCTACGGCATCGGGATCAACCTGAACAACACCGGGCTGGTGCGTTTCGTCAACGGAACCCTGGAGCGCATTCGCCGCGACGGCACGTGGAACACCTTGTACCGCAAGTGGTTGACGGTGCTGGGGCCGGCGCCGGTGCCACCGACACCGAGGTATTCGGACTGATGGCCGACCGCGACGACGACGCACCGGACCAGCCCGCAACCGAGCTGGAAGACGACGGCCCGGCCACCCAGCGGGCGGACGTGCTGGCCGAATCGTCGTCGGTGCGCCGGCCGATGTCGACCCAGGCGATCTTCCGCCCCCGCGAGAGTTCGAGCTCCCCAGGCTCGGCCGAATCCCACGACACGACGGTGGTGCGCACCGTCGCCCCGCGGCGGCGGTTGGGCGGCGGACTGGTGGAGATCCCCCGGGTTCCCCCGATCGACCCCCTCGCCGCGCTCATGGACGACCCGGAAGTGGCCGAGTCCAAGCGATTCTGCTGGAACTGCGGCCGGCCGGTGGGCCGCTCCACGGGGGACGCCAAGGGCGCCTCGGAAGGTTGGTGCCCGCACTGTGGAAGTCCGTATTCCTTTCTGCCGCAGCTGAAACCGGGCGACATGGTGGCCGGGCAGTATGAGATCAAGGGCTGCGTGGCCCACGGCGGCCTGGGCTGGGTGTATCTGGCGGTCGACCACAACGTCAACGAGCGGCCGGTGGTGCTCAAGGGCCTGGTGCACTCCGGCGACGCCGAGGCGCAGGCCATCGCGATGGCCGAGCGGCAGTTCCTCGCCGAGGTGACCCACCCGTCGATCGTGAAGATCTTCAACTTCGTCCAGCATCAGGACTCCCACGGCGACCCGGTCGGCTACATCGTGATGGAGTACGTCGGCGGCCAGTCGCTCAAACAGCGTCGCGGCACCCGGCTGCCGGTGGCACAGGCTATCGCCTACATGCTGGAAATCCTTCCCGCACTGGGCTATCTGCATTCGCTGGGCCTGGTCTACAACGACCTCAAGCCGGAGAACATCGTGCTGACCGAGGAGCAGCTGAAGCTGATCGACCTCGGCGCGGTGGCACGCATCAACTCGTTCGGCTACCTCTACGGCACCCCCGGTTTTCAGGCGCCCGACATCGTCCGTACCGGGCCTACGGTGGCCACCGACATCTACACCGTGGGCCGGACCCTGGCCGCGTTGACCCTGAAGCTGCGCACCCGGGACGGCCGCTACGTCGAGGGGCTACCCGACGACGACCCGGTGCTGAAGAAGTACGACTCCTACCGCCGGCTCCTGCGCCGGGCCATCGATCCCGACCCGCGCCGGCGGTTCACCTCCGCCGAGGAGATGTCCGCGCAGCTGATGGGTGTGCTGCGCGAAGTGGTCGCCCGCGACACCGGGATACCGCGGCCCGGGCTGTCTACGGTGTTCACCCGGTCACGGTCCACGTTCGGTGAGCACCTGCTGGTCGCGCACACCGACGTCTACCTGGACGGGCACGTGCACTCCCAGAACCTGACGGCCCGGGAGATCGTGACCGCCCTGCAGGTGCCGCTGATCGACCCGGGTGACGTCGCCGCTCCGCTGTTGTCGTCCATGGAGCTCAGCGAGCCGGTGCAGACGCTGGATTCGCTACGCGCCGTGCGGAACAGCTCGCTGGAATCCGACGGCATCGACCTGTCGGAGTCCATCGGACTGCCGCTGATGGAGGTGCGCGCACTGCTGGATCTCGGCAACGTCACCAAAGCCACCAGCAAGCTCGACGAGCTGGCCGAGCAGGTGGGTTGGCGATGGCGACTGGTCTGGTTCCGCGGGGTGGCCGAGCTGCTCACCGGCGACTACGAGGCCGCCCGTAAGGATTTCACCGAGGTGCTCGACATGTTCCCCGGCGAGCTGGCACCGAAGATGGCCCTGGCCGCCACCGCCGAGCTGGCCGGAACAGAAGACGAGCGCGGCTTCTACGAGTCGGTGTGGCGTACCGACGACAGCGTGATCTCAGCCGCCTTCGGTTTGGCCCGCGCCCTCTCGGTAGAAGGCGACCGGACGGCAGCGGTTCGCACCCTTGACGAAGTGCCCGCTACCTCAAGGCATTTCACCACCGCGCGGTTGACCAGTGCGGTGACGCTGCTGTCCGGACGTTCGTCGAGCGAGATCACCGAGGCCCAGATCCGGGACGCCGCACGCCGGGTGGAGGCGCTGCCGGACACCGAACCACGGGTATTGCAGATCCGGGCGCTGGTCCTGGGCGCGGCCATGGACTGGCTGACCGAGCACGAGGCGAGCACGAACCACATCCTCGGATTCCCGTTCACCGAGCACGGGCTGCGGCTCGGGGTGGAGATGGCGCTGCGTGCCCTGGCCCGGCTGGCGCCCACCCAGGAGCATCGCTACCGGCTGGTCGACACGGCCAACGCGGTTCGGCCGATGAGCACGTTCTGATAGTTGCTGCGATGGAGAGCCTTCACGCGATTGCAGGTGCAGCATCGCAGTTCTGCTACGCCAGGACCGCCTCCGGTTCGGTGAACGGCAGGCTCAGAGCGTCGGCAACCTGCTGATTCAACAGCGCGCCATCATGAGTGGTGAGTCCGCGCGCCAACGCGATATCGGCTTGACACGCCCCACGCCATCCGGAGTCGGCGACCCGGACCACATACGGCATGGTGGCGTTGGTCAGTGCGAATGTCGAGGTACCCGGAACCGCGCCGGGCATATTGGCCACGCAGTAGAAGAGCGTGTTGTGCACGGTGTAGGTCGGGTCGTCGTGCGTGGTCGGTCGCGAATCCTCGAAGCAGCCGCCCTGATCGATGGAGATGTCCACGACCACTGCACCCGGTTTCATCTGCGCCACAACCGAATTGGAGATCAGCTTGGGCGCTCTGGCACCAGGCACCAGCACCGCGCCGATAACCAGATCGGCTCGCTCGACTGCGGCCTCAAGGTCCAATGCCGACGAATACTGCGTGTGGACGCGGCCGTCGAAGGTCGCATCCAGCTCCCGCAGTCGCCTCAGGTCAACATCCAAGATGGTCACATCCGCACCCATTCCGACAGCGACCCGTGCTGCGTTATAGCCTGCCGTGCCGCCCCCGATCACCACGACCTCAGCCGAACGGGCGCCCGGCACACCGCCTATCAGGACGCCGCGGCCCCCAGCCGGCGTCATCAGGTAGAACGCGCCAACCTGTGCTGCCAGCCGGCCCGCCACCTCGCTCATTGGCGCGAGCAAGGGCAGCGAACCATCGTCGGCGCTTACGGTCTCGTACGCGATTGATGTGATGCCCGCGTTGAGCAACGCCGCGGTGCACGCCCGGGACGCGGCCAGATGCAGATAGGTGAACAAGACCTGGTTCGACCGCATCATCGGGTACTCGTGCTCGATTGGTTCTTTTACCTTGAGCACCAGATCGGCCTCGGCCCAGATACTTTCCGCACCTGAACTGATCTCTGCGCCGGCGGATTTGAACTCCAAATCACTGATTGACGACCCCGCACCGGCACCGGCCTGCACCAAGACGCTGTGCCCGCGGCGGACCAGCTCCGAGACACCGGCAGGTGTGATGGCCACCCGGAACTCGTTGTTCTTGACCTCGGCTGGGATGCCGACCCGCATCAGGGGCTCCTTGTTGGTCCGTGAGTTACCACCTGCGAAGCCGCACCATCAGCCCAGCCGGCGCAGCCGCGGCTCCAGGTCGGTCTTGAACAGCTCCAGAAAACGGCGCTGGTCGTGGCCCGGAGCATGGAACACCAGGTGGTTCAGGCCCCACTTCACGTACTCGCCGACCTTCTCCACCGCCTCGTCCGGGTCCGAGGCGACGATCCAGCGTTTGGCGATCTGCTCGATCGGCAGCGCGTCGGCCGCCTTCTCCATCTCGATCGGGTCGTCGATGGAGTGCTTCTGCTCGGCGGTCAGTGACAGCGGCGCCCAGAATCGGGTGTTGTTCAGCGCCAGGTCGGGATCAGGGTCGTAGGAGATCTTGATCTCGATCATCTTGTCGATCGCGTCGGCGTCTCGCTCCGCGGCGGCCGCACCTTCCAACACCGCCGGCATCAGCTTCTCGGTGTAGAGCTCCTCGCCCTTGCCGGAGGTGCAGATGAAGCCGTCCCCGGCACGCCCGGCGTACTTCGCCACCGCCGGCCCGCCGGCCGCGATGTAGACCGGCACTCCCGACTCGGGGACGTCATAGATCGAGGCGCCCTTGAGCTTGTAGTAGTCGCCGTCAAAGTCCACCCGGTCACCACGCCACAGTTCGCGCATCAGCCGCACCGACTCACGCAGGCGTCCGAACCGCTCCTTGAACTCGGGCCACTCGCCGGTGAAGCCGGTGGCGATCTCGTTCAACGCCTCGCCGGTGCCGACGCCCAGAAAGATCCGCTGGGGATACAGGCAGCTCATCGTGGCGAAAGCCTGCGCGACGACGGCGGGGTTGTACCGGAACGTCGGGGTCAGCACGGAGGTGCCCAGCACGATCTTGCTTGTGCGCTCTCCGACCGCGGTCATCCAGGCCAGCGAGAACGGGGCGTGGCCGCCTTCGTGGCGCCAGGGCTGGAAGTGGTCGCTGACGGTAGCGCTGTCCATGCCGTGCGCTTCGGCGGCGACGCCGAGCTCCACCAGTTCCCGCGGTCCGAACTGCTCCGCCGATGCCTTGTACCCGAGTTTTAGTTCCGCCATTCCACCTTTTCTACTCTCCCGCCGCCTTTCTAAACTCACGGGCATGGGTGAGAAGCTCGTGGAGCTCGTTCCGGTGACCGAGCGGGTGTATTTGGCCCGCGGCGAGGCCGTCAATTGGCTGCTGGTCACCGATGACACCGGCGTGATGTTGATCGACGCGGGCTACCCCGGCGATCGCACCGACGTGTTGGCGTCGCTGGGCGCCCTGGGCTATCGCCCGGCCGACGTGCGGGCGGTATTGCTCACCCATGCCCACGTCGACCATTTCGGTGCGGCGATCTGGCTGGCAAAGACCCACGGCACTCCGGTGTACTGCCATGCCGACGAGGTCGGCCACGCCAAACGCGAGTACCTGGAGCAGGTTTCACCGCTGGCGCTGGCTCCGCGGCTGTGGCGGCCGAGCTGGGCACTGTGGACCGCGCACGTGGTGCGCAGCGGCGGCCTGAACCGTGAGGGCATTCCGTCCGCGCAACCGCTGACCGGGGAGATCGCCGCGGGGCTGCCCGGTTCGCCGGTCGCCATCCCGACTCCGGGCCATACCCGCGGACACTGCTCCTATCTGGTCGACGGCGTGCTGGCCAGCGGGGATGCGCTGATCACCGGCCACCCGGTATTGGCCCATACCGGGCCGCAGCTGCTGCCGGCGCTGTTCAGCCACAGCCAGGATGACTGTCTCCGCAGCCTCAGTGCGCTGGCCCTGCTGGAGACCGAGATCCTGGCACCCGGTCACGGCGACGTCTGGCTCGGACCGATCAAAGAAGCCGCTGAGGCCGCGATCGACCGTGCGAGCAAACATTAAGGTCACGATCGGATAAGCGCCGACCTCGGCGATTAAGAGCGTCTCTTACCGAACCGCTCCGCAGTTGTGGAGCATTTGCCGTTTAATCGTGCGGCAAGTGCAGGAACGGTTGCCACGAGCACCCCTGGCTGTGCTCCAGGACACAGGGCGTGCACTCGGGCCGCGCGTACCTTGGGCTCCGGACGGGAATTGCATTCACCACCCGGAAGGAAAACATCCATGTCGAAAGCCCACGGCTTCACCATGATTCGCAGATTCGGCCTCGGCGTCGGACTGCTGGGCGCCACCGCCGCCACCCTGGTCGCCGCCCCCTCGGCGTCTGCGGCACCGGACTGCAGTCCGGCCGGGGTATCGAGCACCGTGAACTCGGTGACCGGTTCCGCACAGCAGTACCTGGCCGCTCACCCCGGCGCCAACGCCGTGGTGAATCAGGCCATCAGCTCCCCGCGGCCGCAAGCCGCGGCTGATGTGCGCAGCTACTTCACTGCTCACCCCCAGGAGTACTACGAGCTGCGCGGAATTCTGGCGCCCATCGGTGAGACCCAACGGCAATGCCAAACCACCGGCCTGCCGCCCGAGTTGGCTTCTGCCTACGCCGAATTCATGGCGGGCTAACGCCCGCCGGTCAGATACGGGTGGCCGCGACGTAGCGGATGGCCGCCGGAGCACCATCGAGCTCACGGTCGGACAGCCCGGGCAACCTCGCCGCCGCGAACAGGTCAGCGATACCGGATTGAGTTGTGGCCCAGCCGCTTTCGGTGAGATGACGCACGACATCGGTGTGCTCTCCGGAATAGAACGGTCCGGGTCCGGTAAGACTCAGGCCGCGTCGGCGCCACCGCTCGACGAGTGACTCGTGGTGCACCGCCTGCGGGCGGCTCGGTGGCACCGCGTGATCGGCGGCGAGTCGGCTGCCCGGGGCGCTGAGCTCGGTGACACCGTCGAGCAGGCGCTTCTGCGCATCCGAGGGGACATACCAGACCAGCAGGCCCTCGATCACCCACGCGGTGGGCGCGGCGGCGTCGAAACCGACCCGCCGCAGGGCCGCCGGCCAGTCGCCGCGTAGGTCAACGCCGACCGCGCGACGGTTGACGCTCGGCGTGGCGTCCCAGGCCCGCATGGTGGTGGTCTTGAAGTCGACGACGTGTGGGTGGTCGACCTCGTAGACGAGGGTGTCGGGTGGCCACCACAGCCGGTAGGCGCGGGTGTCCAGCCCCGAACCCAGCATCACCGCCTGGCGGATGCCACCGCGGGCGGCGTCGGTGAAAAACGCGTCGAAGAAGTGGGTTCGTGCCGCGGAGAACTCCGCAAAACGAGGAAACCCCCCGTCTTTGCCGAGCCGACTGATGTCCAGGTCACCGTCGGCGACCCGGATGCAGAACTCCAGGCCCACCTTGTGCACCAACGGCGCCGCGAACGGGTCGTTGATCAGGCCCCGCGACACCGCCGCCGCGCGTGCGGCCGCCAGCACGGTGGCGATGACGCCGGCACCGCTGGCCAAGCTCCCGGCGTCATCCTGCTCGTTCGGCGCCGTATTCACAGGTCCCCACCGCGGCGGCACGGCGTCAATACAACCTTCTGCCGGCGGGCGCACCGTGCACCATCGCCCGGACCTGGTCGTCCAGCCCGCTGGCCGCGGCGAACAGCATCTCGTCGCCGGCCTGCAGCGCCTCGGTCGCCCGCGGCAGGATCACCCGGTCACCCCGCTGCACCGCGACCAGAGCGGCGCCCTCGGGCAGCACGATGTCGCAGACCTGCCTACCGATCAACGGGTTGTCGTCGGGCAGGGTCAGTTTCGTCAGGCTGGCCTGCCCGCGCCGCAAGCCCATCAACGGCACCAGGTGGCCGACGTCGATAGCGCCCTCCACCGCGGCGACCATCGCCCGCGGGGTGGAGACCGCCACGTCGATCCCCCACTCTTCGGTGAACAGCGACTCGTTGCGGGCGTTGTTGACCCGGGCCACCACCCGGGCCACCCCGAACTCCGCCTTGGCCAGCAGCGCGGTGGCCAAATTGGCCTTGTCATCACCGGTGGCGGCGATCACCACATCGCAGATCTCGATGCCGCATTCCCGCAGCGCGCTCAGCTCGCAGGCGTCGGCCAGCAGCCACTCGGCTTCCGGGACGGTGTGGGGCTGATAGTGCGCCGGGTTGCGCTCGATCAGCAGCACCCGGTGGCCGTCGCCGATCAGTTCTCGTGCGACCGATCGCCCCACCGCGCCGGCGCCGGCGATCCCGATGCGCATGGCGACTCCCCTCATCCCCGGGCTGCCCCGGCCACTCCGGGCGTAACACGATCGTGACAGCGCTACTGATTTACTGACACATAACACGAACCCGCTGACTTTGAGCGAATCACACGGGCGGGTCCGACCGCCACCAACAGCCCGAACGGGGATCAGATGAGCCTGGAACAGCTCTACCTGGCTCTGTTGATCGGAGGCTTGGTACTGCTGGCAAGCATCATCGCCACCCGTGCGGCGGATCGGGTCGGGTTGCCCAGCCTATTGCTGTTCCTGCTGGTCGGGGTGGTGATCGGCAATGACGGGCTCGGCCTGGACTTCTCCGACGTGCAACTGGCCAGTGACCTGGGCACCACCGCGTTGGCGGTGATCCTGGTCGAAGGCGGTTTGACGACCCGCTTCGCCAACATCCGCCGGCTGCTGGCGCCGGCGGCCGTACTGGCCACCGTCGGCGTTGGGGTCAGCATGGCGGTGATCGCGGTGGCCGCGCACCTGCTGCTGGGCATCAGCTGGCAACTCGCCTTCCTGCTCGGCGCGATCGTCTCGCCCACCGACGCCGCGGCGGTGTTCTCCATCCTGCGCGTGCTGCCGCTGCCGCGGCGGGTGGCCGGCCTGTTGGAGGCCGAGTCCGGTTTCAACGACGCGCCGGCGGCCATCGTGGTGCTGATGCTGAGCACCACGCCGCTGGTGATCAACCCGGTCCACGCCATCGGCGGGGTGGTCTACGAGCTGGCGGCCGGCTCGGCGATCGGCCTGATCGCCGGCCTGCTGGGAGCGATGATGCTGCGCCGTGCGGCACTGCCGGCGTCCGGCCTGTACCCGCTGGCGACCTTCGGGCTGGCGATGGTGGCGTTCGCCGCCGCGGCCTCGGTGCACGCCAGCGGATTCATCGCCGCCTATCTGTCGGGTGTGGTGCTGGCCAACTCCGGCCTGCCGCACCGCGCGGCCATCCGCTCGTTCGCCGAGGGCCTGGGCTGGCTGGCGCAGATCGGTCTGTTCGTGTTGCTGGGCCTGTTGGTGAGCCCCAGCCAGTTGTCCGGCGAGCTGGTCCCGGCGCTGCTGATCGGAGCGGTCCTGCTGCTGTTGAGCCGGCCGCTGTCCGTGGTGGCGTCGCTGATCTGGTTCCGGGTGCCGTGGCGAGAGCAGATCTTCCTGTCCTGGGCCGGCCTGCGCGGCGCGGTTCCGATCGTGCTCGCGACGTTCCCGATCGTCGAGGGCGTACCGGACAGCTACCGCCTGCTCAACATCGTGTTCATCCTGGTGGTGGTCTACACGGTGGTACAGGGTCCCAGCCTGGGCCTGTTCGCGCACTGGCTGCGGCTGATCCCGCGGGACACCACCCGCGAGATTCAGGTGGAGGCGGCGCCGCTGGACGTCTTGGAGGCCGAGCTGCTGACGATGACCGTGCAGCCGGGATCGAAGCTGCACAACGTCTCGGTGCTCGAACTCCGCCTGCCCGACCCGAGCGTCATCACCTTGATCATCCGCAAGGGCGACACCTTCGTCCCCCAGCCCGACACCCGCATCACCGTCGGCGACGAGCTGCTCATCGTCACCACCAGCAAGACCCGCCTGTCGGCCGAACGCCGACTACGGGCGGTAAGCCGGCGCGGCAAGCTGGCGCACTGGTTCGACGAGTACGGCGACAAGGAGTAACCCCGCCTGCGCTGACTCTGCGCGTAGGGCGGAAAAGTTCGAGTGGAGTACGCCCTGGACGCAGAGTCATCCCTGAAGGGGTGGGGTCTGGTCAAGGTTTGGTGTGCTGGGGTTTTTTCGGTTTCGGGATATGTGCGGGCAGCGCTGAATGAGGGTCGGGGTCAATGACGCAGCGCCCGCAGCGTAGCGAGGACGAACGGTCTTGAGGACGCCCGTTTCAGCGCAGAATCGGCGCAGACCGAAATCGGCAAACCTGGTGTGCAGTTGTGGGTGGTGCCGGCTCTCCAGTGTGAAGCGCAAAGGCTTTGGGGCAGGGCCCGGGTTGTTCCGGGCTGCCGGTCATCCCTTCGCCCAAGGCCGATTGGCTAGGGCATGGAGCGGTGCGGCGTGCGGTATACGGGGTCAATCAACGCCACGGCCACGCCCGAGGGGGGGCCAGACTCTGCGGCGACCACGCGTATACCGCACCCGGATTACTCACGCTGCGTCCTTGGCCAATGCACGAATATGTTCGTCGCGCAGGCCGTAGTAGACCAGGGTGAGCAGCTTGCGGGCCGCAGCGACCTTGGCGATATTGGTGCCACGTCGGGCGGCGATCCGGTCTTTGTCGGCGGCGATCTTGGCCGTGCACTGGTGCCGTTGCACTGCCTCGATTGCGGCCCAGCGCACCAGCCTGGATCCCTGTTTGGTGATGTGCCCGCGATGCACCACGGTGTCGGACTCGTAGTGCCGCGGTGTCAGACCGGCCCAGGAACACAACTGCTGCGCCCGGGTGAAGCGGTGCACGTCGCCGATCTCGGCCACGAAGACCGCAGCCAGGACCGGTCCCACACCCGGCAATTCTTGGATCGCCTGGTAGCCGCCGTGGTGGTGTAACTCTGCCGCGATGCGCTCGGACAGGGCGGTTTGCTCGGCATCGAGGATGTCGATCAGACGCAGCAGCGAGGCGACCCGCTGGGCATACACACCCGACAGTGGGGTGCGTTCGAGGCGTTTGCGGGCCGTGGCGCCGAACAGGTCCGTCGCGACGATCAACACCCCGGCCTTGGCCAAAACCGCATGCACCTGAGCTTTAAGCCCCGATCGCAGGGCCACCAGTTTGGCGCGGTAGCGGACCAATTCACGCAGTTCCCGTGTTGCCAAGCGGTGCGATCCAGGCCTGCGGCAGACGGTTCATCCGCAACAAGTCCGCCAGATCGGCGGCATCGCGCACGTCGTTCTTCACTCGCCGATAGCGGAATCCTTTGACACCCAGCGGGTGCGCCAAATGGACACTGGCACCTGCGGCTTGCAGAACATCGACCGCCCAGTACCAGCCGTAGGTGGCTTCGAGCACCACCTCTGGATTGGGTCCAGCTCGCTCGATCTCCAACGCCAAGGCCACCGGATCGTTGGCGATGCGTACTGCCGCGAGCTGCTCCCCGGTATCGGTTTGACGGACGACCACCGATCGCTGTCGGTGCAGGTCAATCCCGACGAACTGTTTTCCGGCATACTCACTCATTAGGGGCCTCCCCAATCGTGATTGGTAGTGACACCCCCAGCATCCGCCGGGAACGTCACGAGGAGCGGAGGCCCCGCCCCTTCATCACATCAACGAAAGACGATCAGCGGGATGGCCGTCTCGGCCGGGGTGAGCCCGCCGTGGAACCCGACCAGTTGCGCCGTCTGCGGCGGCTCGTGTTCTGTCGCCAGGATGGCGGTGTCGCCGGTACAGGTCACGACAATGTCGCCGATGCGTGCCAGGTGGCCCTCGCGCACCGGCCCGAAAACCCCGGAGGCAATGGCCTGTTCGCGGGTCTGCACCACGGCCCGCCCGGCCAGCCGCTCCGTCCAGGCCGCCAGCACGTCAGCCGTGGCACCGGGCTCGGTGTGCAGGTAGCGCACCCGCGGCTCGCCGGCGACCACCCGGATTCCGGCACGCAGCGCCGGGTCGGCGTCCAGGTCGATGCGAGCCTCCTCGGGCACGTTGAGCCCGCCGTGGTCCGCGGTGACTACCAGGGCCGCGTCGCGGGGCAGTTCCTCGAGGAGATGCCGCAGCAGCGCATCGACTTTGGCGGCGGCGGCGTGCCAGTGCGGTGAACCGATCCCCGACACATGCGCGGCGTGGTCGAGTGCCGCGGTGTAGCCATAGACCAGGCCCGGCGAAGCCAGCTCGGTGACGACCCGCTGGGCATAGGGCTCGCCCTTGACCACCGGGCAAAACTCCGCGCCTCGGTAGGCGGACTCGGTCAGCCCGCTGCCGATGAACACCTCCGGCAGCACGGCACGGGCCCCCACGCCGGCGTCGCGCAGCCGCTCGAACCAGGTGGGCACCGGCTGCCAGGCCGCCGGCGGCGGATCGTCGGCCCAGAAGATGTGCGTGAGCACCTCATCGGTTCCGGGAACATTGACGGTGAAGCCCAGCACGCCGTGCTCGCCCGGCAGTACGCCGGTACCCAGCGAGACCAGGCTGGTGGGTGTGGTGGAGGGGAAGGTGCACGACAGCTCGCTCAGCTGGCCGGTGGCGCCGGCCAGCACCGAGGCCAGCAGAGGCGCATCCTGCGTCAATTGCGGCAACAGCTGATAGCCCAGCCCGTCGACCAGCACCACCACCACCCGCCGCACGTCCCCGACGCGCTCACGCAGACCGAGTGTGTCGATCGCGCCCGGAACCCCCAGCAGCGCGGCCGCGGACGGCAGGATGTCGCAGATCGAACCGGGCACCGGTTCAGCCTGCCATCGATCGGCGCAGCGCTGCAGCCCAGGCGCTAGTGGACGGCGTCGCCCTCGGCTTTCGGCAGATCGGCGCCGGGCTTGGTGGCGCTGGTGTTCGCCTTGGTCTTGTTGTTATTGCCGCCCGGGGCACCTGAGCCGTTACCGCCACCGCCGGAACCGCCTCCACCATTGCCGCCGCTGGGCATGCTGAGCTTCGGGAAGCTGCTGGAGTTGTTGGAGTTTTCGGAGTTTCCGGTTTGATGCTCGCCGTTCGCGGGAGCCGGGGTGGTGTCGGAGGGACTGTCCGAGTTGGCCTCGGTGGGCGTGCCCGCGGTAGCCGGCTCCGGACTGAGTTGCCCGGGTGCGCCATGCAACACCTGATCGAGCTGTGCCAGCGGGTCCTGAAGAACGCCGGAGGCGTCCAGATCCACCGAGCCGGCAGGAATGTCGACCACATCAACTGGGTCGGGGCCGGCGCTGGCCGCGCCGATCACCGTGTCGAGTAAGTCGTCGAGGTCGGCGTGCGCCGCCGGTGCGACGAGCAAGCAGAGTCCCGCGGACACCACCGTGGCCGTCACACGGGCAGCCGCCCGCTGTCCTCGGCCCGAACCGCCGCGTCGGGGACCACTCATCCGCCAAGCCCTTCTTCAGTAGACGGCCCGGCGACGCTCCGCTCGGGCGAGGTCTAACTTAGTCGTTTCTCGCCCAATTCGGCGAGCCGAAAAGACCCGGAATAACATTGTTCAAAGGCCGTTCACTTTCCGTCACCGCGCCCGTCACCACAGCTACGAACACAGCATTCTCCCTGGTAACGTCCATAATTGAGACCGGCGTCACAAAGGCTCGGCCCGAACACACGGCAAATGATTCAGCTATCCACATAAAAGCGCCCGCGGCTCCTATCTTTTATTGAAGGTCAATCACGTTCTGGATAAAAAAATCAGCGCGATCGATAAAGCGCGTCAACGGTGCCAGCGGTGTCGGTGCGGCGAACCGCCCCTGCGCCGAGAGCCCGCGGGCTAGCGTTCGTGAGGTGGACGTTCCCCCGATCGATCTCGGCTCCTGGATCTCTCGTCGGGCCGCAGCGACGCCGAACCTGCCGGCCATCACCTACGGCGAAAGCACGTGGACCTACCGAGATTTCGCGGATCGCATCGACCGGCTGGCGGCCGAACTGGCCGCCGGGGGCATGCAGCGCGGGGATCGGGTCGGCTACGCGGGCCTGAACCACCCGGACTTTCTGGTCACGCTGTTCGCCGCCGCACGGATCGGCGCCTCTTTCGTGCCGCTGAACTGGCGACTGACCGCCGACGAGCTCGGCTACATCCTGGGCAACGCGCAGGCGCACACCCTGGTGGCCGACGCTGAGCGCGCCACGGTGATCGATCCGGTGCGTGCGCAGACCGGGCTGCGCCGGGTGATTGCGCTGGCGCCGGCCCCGGGCTGGGAGGTGCTCGACGAGCTGCTGGCCGGGCGGGCACCACTGACCGCCCCGGTATTCGCCGAGCCCGACGACATCGCGGTGATCATGTACACCTCCGGGACCACCGGGCATCCCAAGGGCGCCATGCTCACCCACGCAAACCTGTTCTGGAACAACATCAATGCCCTGCTGACGTTCGACACCAGCCAGAACGACGTGTCGTTGGTCTGCGCGCCGTTGTTTCACATCGGCGGGCTCAACGTCACCACTCTGCTGACCTTGCAGAAGGGCGGCCGGATCGTGCTGATGCCCACCTTCGATCCCGCCGAAGCGCTGCGACTCATCGCCGAAGAGCGGATCACCACCATGTTCGGGGTGCCGGCGATGTTCCTGTTCATGAGCCAACGGCCGGAATTCGCCGACACCGACCTGTCCAGCGTGCGCAGCTTCGTCTGCGGTGGCGCGCCGGTGCCCGAGCCGCTGATCCACCGCTACGCCGAGCGGGGCATCCCCTTCGCGCAGGGCTACGGCCTCACCGAGACCGCCCCCCTGGCCTTGGTGCTGCGCACCGATGAGGTCGGCGTGAAGATCGGCGCCGCGGGCAACCAGGTGCTGCCACTGTCGGATGTGCGGCTTGTCGATCTCGGGAACCGGCCGGTGCCCGCCGGCGTGCGCGGGGAGATCTGCGTGCGCGGGCCGCAGGTGATGGCCGGCTACTGGCGGAACCCGGAGGCCACCGCGGCGGTGATCGACGCCGAGGGCTGGTTTCACACCGGCGATATCGGGCAGGCCGACGACGAGGGTTATGTCTGGGTGCTCGACCGGGTGAAGGACATGGTGATCTCCGGTGGCGAGAACGTCTACCCGGCCGAGGTCGAAGACGTCCTCTACGGGCATCCGGCCGTCGCCGAAGTGGCGGTGCTGGGCACCCCGCACGAGAAGTGGGGCGAGGCGGTGACGGCCGTGGTGGTGCTGCGGCCGGGCGCGACGTTAGAGCTAGATGAGCTGCGCGAGCATGCCCGGGCCAAGCTTGCGGCGTTCAAACTGCCGATCCGGCTGGAGTTCGTCGACGCCTTGCCCCGCACACAGTCCGGGAAAGTGGTGAAGTACCAGCTCCGCGAGGTGCTTTCCGGCAAACCAGACAGACAGTGACCTCACAGGTTTCTTCGGGGCAATCCGCAGCGAACATCCAGTGGACTGCAGGCATTGTTAAGTTACGGTAAATTCCCCATCGGAGACCCCTAAATCTGGTTCGGCGTTATGGCCGCGACCGCTGCACCGAGAGGCACCTAATGTCGCGCCAGCGCAAATCCGTTGCACCCCAGCACCGTCGCCGCACTCTGGCAGCGGGCGCCGCGCTGGCCCTGGGGTTGAGCCCCCTGGGATTCGCGCCGACAGCGAGCGCCGACCTGGAAGATCTGCTCGACCCGAGCTACTGGTTGGACCCGGCCAGCTGGTTCAACCCGGGTGATGTCGGCACCGCGGTGTTCGACCCCGACGCCCTGGGCCTTGGGGATCTGTCGACCTGGTTCGACGGTGTGGGCGCGGCCGACTTCAGCTTCTCGACCGTCAGTCTCGATGACTTCGCGCAGAGCATCTACCTGGATCTGCACGCCGGTATGCAGGACTGGATGTCCAGCTCGTTCGGGCAGCAGTTCGGCGACCTGATCAATCCGCTGTTCGCTTCCGATTCCGTGTGCGGGCTGATCTGCAACGGTGTCGACGGCACCGACGTCGACCCCAACGGTGGCGGCGGTGGCTGGCTGTTCGGCGACGGCGGCGCGGGCTACGACTCCGATGTGGCCGGCCTGGCCGGCGGCAACGGCGGCGCGGCCGGGCTCTTCGGCAATGGTGGCGCCGGCGGGATCGGTGGCGATGGCGCCGACGGCGGCGACGGCGGCACCAGCGGCACCCTGATCGGTATCGGCGGGGCGGGCGGCGACGGCGGCGCGGGCCTGGCCGGTGCGAACGGCGGCAACGGCGGCGACGGCGGCGACGCTGCCGGACAGTGGTTCTCCTTCGGCGGCGTCGGTGGAAACGGTGGGGCCGGCGGCAACGGCACCGAAGCGGGCGGCACGGGCGGCAACGGGGGCAACGGGGGCACCATTTTCTCCAACTTCGGCGGTATCGGCGGCGCGGGCGGTCGCGGCGGCGCGGGCGGCGCGGTCGACGCTGACGAGGGCATCGCCGGGGCCGGCGGCAACGGCGGCAACGGCGGCATGGCCGGAGTCCTCTTTGGCGGCCAAGGCGGCTCCGGGGGCACCGGCGGCGAAGGTGGCACTGCGACCGGCTCCGACAGCTCCGCCGGCGCCGGGGGCAACGGTGGAATGGGCGGCACCGGCGGGATGATGTTCGGCGGTACCGGCGGTCGGGCTGGCGACGGTGGTGTCGGTGGCGCCGCGAGTGGCGACAGTAGCACCGCAGGCGCAGGCGGCGCGGGAGGTCTCGGCGGACTCGGCGGACTGATGTTCGCCGGTCAGGGCGGCACCGGAGGCACTGGCGGCGTCGGCGGCGCTGTTACCGGTGTCAACAGCGTCGCCGGCGCCGGCGGCGACGGCGGCACCGGCGGACTTGGCAGCATGGTCAGCGGCGGTCAGGCCGGGGCCGGCGGTGACGGTGGAACGGGCGGTGCCAGCAGCGGAGCCGGTGGCGTCGCCGGTGCCGGCGGTGATGGCGGCGGTGCCGGCTCGTTGGCCAGCGCCTTCGGTTCACCCAATCCGTTCGGTATGACCCTGAACCAGGACACCCTCGACAAGCTCGCCGAGCTGTCCGGCAATCCAGGGCTCTCGTTAACCTCGATCACCGGCATTTTCGGCGGTGCGGGCAACGACGGCGGCGCCGGAGGGGCCGGAGGGATCGCCAGCGGGGCCGGCGGCCACGCCGGTGACGGCGGCCACGGTGGCGACGGCACCGCTGGCAGCATGCTTGGCGGCGACGACGGGCGACCCGGCAGTGGCGGAGCCGGCGGTAATGGTGGCGATGCCAGCGGTATCGGTACGGCCGCCGGCAACGGCGGCACAGGTGGCGACGGCGCCTCAGCTGGCCCATTCTCTGGCAGTGGCGGCAACGGCGGCAACGGCGGTTCCGGCGGCAACGGCAGCAACGGCGGATCCGCCGGGTACGGCGGCGGCGGCGGTAACGGAGGAGCTGGCTCTCTTCTTGGCAGCGGCGGCGGCACTGGCGGTGCCGGCGGATCCGGGGGTACCAGCGGCGGCGGCGTCGCCGGCCAAGGCGGTACTGGTGGCACCGGTGCCACCGGGCTAGGCGGCATTTTCGGCGCTATAGGAACAATCGCCAATGGCGGCGCCCGGCCGGAAGTCGGTTCGGGCGGCGGCGGCGGTGGCGGCGGCGGCGGTGCCGGAGACGCTGGCACCGGCGGCAACGGTGGTGCCGGCGGCGCGGGTGTCCAGTCCACCGGCGGGCAGGGCGGTACCGGTGGTGCCGGTGTCGACGGCGGGACCGGAGGCACTGGCGGCGCTGGCGCCAAGGGCGGCGCTCTGCCTTCCATCGGCGGCGGCGTCGCCGGCGGCACCGGAGGCACAGGTGGTGCCGGCGTCGGTGCGGGCAGCACTGGCGGCAACGGCGGCACCGGCGGAGGCAGCACCACCGTGCAGGGTGGGACCGGCGGAAATGGCGGCATCGGGCTGGATGGCGGTACCGGTGGCAACGGCGGGCAGGGCGGCAACGCCGGCACCAGCGGCGCCGACTACACCACGCCGGCTGGCGACTCGACCGACGCCACCACGCAGCCGGGAGGTGCCGGCGGCGTCGGCGGCAATGGCGGCGCCGGTGGCACTGGCACCGCGGCGGCCAATGGTGGCGACGGCGGTGCCGGCGGCAACGGCGGTAACGGCGCAGGCGCCACCGAGACCGGTCCCGGCGGTGCCGGCGGTGCGGGCGGCGCAGGTGGTACCGGCGGACAGATCGGCCCGAACGGCGACGGCAGCGGCGGAGTCGGGGGCAACGGAGCCAACGGCGGTGCGGACGGCGTGGCTGGTGAGGCGGGCGGCGTCGGCGGCAACGGCAGCGCCGACGGAACCCCGGGCGCGCCCGGGACGCCCAGCGCGAGTTCCGACAGCGGAAGCTGACCTGATCCAAGCCACCCACCGGGTGGCAGGATGAACGAATGGCAACCGGCAGCACCGCGCCCTTCGACCCGATCGATCCGCTGAGCCTGGACACTCTGCTCTCCGACGACGAAATCGCGCTGCGCGACACCGTCGCCAAGTTCTGCGCCGAACACGTCATGCCGCACATCGCCGAATGGTTCGAGATCGGCGACCTGCCGGCTCGCGAACTGGCCCGGGAATTCGGCAAGCTCGGGCTGCTGGGCATGCACCTGGACGGTTACGGCTGCGGCGGGGCATCGGCGGTGCATTACGGATTGGCCTGCGTGGAGTTGGAGGCCGCCGACTCCGGCCTGCGCTCCCTGGTGTCGGTGCAGGGCTCGCTGGCCATGTACTCGATCTACAACAACGGTTCCGAAGAGCAGAAGCAACAGTGGCTGCCGGGCATGGCCGCCGGTGAACTGATCGGCTGCTTCGGGCTGACCGAGCCCGACGTCGGCTCCGATCCGGCCGCCATGACCACCCGGGCCAAGCGTGACGGATCCGATTGGGTTCTTAATGGCCGGAAAATGTGGATCACCAATGGCTCCATCGCCGACGTCGCGGTGGTGTGGGCGGCCACCGACGACGGCGTCCGCGGTTTCATCGTTCCCACCAACACCCCGGGGTTCACCGCGAACACCATCCACCACAAGCTGTCGCTGCGCGCGTCGATCACCAGTGAACTGGTGCTCGATGACGTGCGTCTGCCGGCCGAGGCCATGCTGCCCAAGGCCCGTGGTGTCAAGGGCGCGTTGGCCAGTTTGTCCGAGGCGCGTTACGGAATCATCTGGGGCGCAATGGGTGCGGCCCGCTCGGCCTGGCAGGCGGCCCGCGACTACGCCATGGCGCGCACCCAGTTCGGCAGGCCGATTGCCGGTTTCCAGCTCACCCAGGCCAAGCTCGTCGACATGGCCCTCGAACTGCACAAGGGGCAGCTGCTGTCGCTGCACTTGGGCCGGCTCAAAGACAGCGCCGGGCTGCGGCCCGAGCAGGTCAGCTTCGGCAAGCTCAACAACACCCGCGCCGCGCTGGAGATCTGCCGCACCGCACGAACCATTCTGGGAGGCAACGGGATATCACTGGAATACCCGGTGATTCGGCACATGGTCAACCTGGAGTCGGTGCTGACCTACGAGGGCACTCCCGAGATGCATCAACTGGTGCTCGGTCAGGCGTTCACCGGTCTCGGCGCCTTCCGCTGATACGGGGCGACGGCCCCGGAAGGTAAACCCGGGCTTCCCTGATGAATTCTCACATGGCATGGTTGTGAAAATGACGAGTCGCGAGGTTCTGGGGCAACAGGCGGCGGCATTCCTGGCGCTGCACCAAGCGGGTAATCCTGTGATCCTGCCAACCGTGTGGGATGCGTGGTCGGCCAAGCTGGCCGTGGGCGCCGGATTCGCCGCGCTGACCATCGGCAGCAAGCCGGTTGCCGAATCGATGGGCAAGACCGACGGCGAAGGTATGTCGTTCGCCGGAGTCCTGGAACGGGCACGCCAGATCACCGCCGCCGTCGATGTGCCGGTGTCGCTCGACATTGAGTCCGGCTACGCCGAGTCGCCCGCCCGCCTGGTCGAAGGCCTGCTGGATGCCGGGGTGGTCGGGTGCAACATCGAAGACTCGGTGCACAGCGAAGGCAAGCGACTGCGGTCGTCATCCGAGCACGCCGAGTATGTGGCCGCGCTGCGGGCGGCCGCTGACGCCGCAGGACCGCATCTGGTGATCAACGCCCGCACGGACCTGTTCCTTCGCAAGGACGGTGACGACACCGACCGCGTCGACCGCGCGATCGCCCGGCTGACCGAATGCGCTCACGCGGGAGCGGACGTGCTCTACCCGGTCGGTTTCCATGACGCAGCGACCCTGCGCGTCCTGGCGTCCGCGCTGCCGAAACCGGTCAATGCCCTGGCCGCACCCGATACCGCCGACCCTGCCTCGTTCGGTCCGCTCGGCATCGCTCGGATCAGCTTCGGCCCGCTATTCCAGGCCGCCCTGGGCAAGCACGCCGGCGAGCTCCTGGCTCGCTGGGCCTGAGCGCAGCCTTCCCATACCGTCGACACCGAATTTGACACCTGTTAAGTTCGTCGTCGTGGACAACATTCGCGGTAAGACCATCGCCATCACCGGCGCCGCCCGTGGTATCGGGCTGGCCACTGCCACCGCCCTGCTGGCGCGTGGCGCTCGGGTCGTCATCGGCGACCGTGACGTCGCCATTCTGGACAAGGCGGTCAAGCAGCTGAGTTCGAGCGGTCAGGTCTCCGGCCACCCGCTGGACGTCACCGACCGCGAATCGTTCTCGATGTTCTTGGACAAGGCCCGCGCCGACGGCGAAGGCCACATCGACGTGCTGATCAACAATGCCGGCGTCATGCCAGTCGGGCCGTTCCTCGACCAGACGCCGGAGACCATCCGCTCGGCGACCGAGGTCAACTTCTACGGCGTGCTCAACGGCTGCCAGCTGGTGCTTCCCGAGATGGTCAAGCGACGCAGCGGCCACATCATCAACATCGCCTCGATGGCCGGGATCGTGGCGGTGCCGGGCCAAGTGCTGTACGCCGGAACGAAATTCGCCGTCGTCGGCCTGAGCACCGCGATGTCCGATGAGTTCGCTCCGCAGGGCGTGTCGGTCTCCGCCGTGCTACCGACCTTCACCAACACCGAATTGATCTCGGGCACATCGCCGTCGGCGGCGCAGAAGCCGGTGGAGCCCGAAGACATCGCCGCCGGGGTCATCAAGGTGCTCGACAAGCCCAAGACCCTGGTTTCCGTACCCGGTTTCGGGCGTCGCGCGGCGATCCTGGCAACCCTGCTGCCGGATCGGGGCCGTCGCTGGCTGAACAAGAAGACACACAACGACACCGTGTTCCTGCAGCTGGACACCGCGGCCCGCAAGGCCTACGAGGACCGAGCGCAGCACGCCACCGGCGTCGTCGAAAGCGACTGAGCCCCAGGGGGATCACTCCCAGCGGACTCCCAGCCAACCCGCAGCGTGACTCAGTAGCGTCACCCGTAGGGGAATCCCGGGTCGAAGGGGTGCGCCGAAATGAAGATGGGTCTGACGTCGCTGGGCGTCGCGGTTTGTTGCATTACCGCGATCATGGCACCGACACCGCTGGCTTATGCCGACCGGTCGGACCCGCACAAGCCCGATTTGACCCAGAACTGGTGTCCCGGTGGGCAATGGGGATTCGGGCGGCTGCGGGTGTGCGACGGCGAGCACTATCCCGACGGGTCGTACTGGCACCAGTGGATGGGCGGCAACGGCTGGGTGGGTCCGACCTGGAACTACGACTGCGTAGGCGACAGCGGTAACAACGTCATGCCGGCTCCGCCACCGCCCGGCGGCTGCGAAGGGGCGATTCCCCCAGACGCACCGGCGCCACCCGACCAACCTCCACCACCTGGCCAGCCGGCACCACCCGACCAGCCGGCACCGCCGGCACCCTGAGTCTGCTTACCCCAGTGCCTGATCCAGGTCGGCGATCAGATCGTCGGTGCCCTCCAGCCCGACGGAGATCCGCACCACCCCGTCGCCGAGCCCGATCGCGGCACGCCCGTCGGGTCCCATCGCCCGGTGGGTGGTGGTGGCCGGGTGGGTGATCAGTGACTTGGCGTCGCCCAGGTTGTTGGAGATGTCGATCAGCTTCAGCTTGTCCAGCAGCTCGAATGCCCGCTGCTTGGCGGCACTTTGGGGTGCATCGAGCTCGAAAGTGATGACGGTGCCGCCGCCGGACATCTGCCTGCGGGCCAAATCGTATTGCGGATGCGACGCCAAGAAGGGGTAGCGCACCCAGCGCACCGCCGGATGCCGCTCCAGGAACTCCGCGATCTTCAGCGCTGCGGAGTTTGCGTAGTCAACCCGAATTGCCAGTGTTTCAAGGCCTTTCAGCAGGATCCACGCGTTGAAGGCACTCAGCGCCGGCCCGGTGTGCCGCATCAGGGTTTGTACCGGGCCGTCGATGTATTCCCGGTCGCCCAGGATCGCCCCGCCCAGGACCCGGCCCTGCCCGTCGAGGTGCTTGGTGCCGGAGTACACCACCACATCCACCCCGAGCGGTAGACCCTGCTGCAGCAGTGGGGTAGCGAACACGTTGTCCAGCACCACTTTCGCGCCGGCGGCGTGGGCCAGCTCGGTGACCGCGGCGATGTCCACCAGTGACTGCATCGGGTTGGACGGTGTCTCGAAGAACACCGCGTTGGTGGGTACCGACAGCGCCTGCTCCCACTGCGCCATGTCCTCGCCGTCGACGAAGACGGTTTCCACGCCCCAGCGGGGCAGGATCTCGTTGCAGATCACGAAGCAGGACCCGAACAGGCTGCGCGCGGCCACCAGACGGTCGCCGGCTTCCAACAGCGCGCCGAGTGCCACGAACACCGCCGCCATGCCGCTGGCGGTGGCGAACGCCGCCGGGGCCCCCTCGATCAGGCGCAGCCGTTCCTCGAACATCGACACCGTCGGGTTGCCGTAGCGCGAGTAGACGAACCGGTCGACCTCGCCGGTGAACGCCTGCTCCGCGGCGGCCGCGGACTCGTAGACGTATCCGGAGCTCAGGAACAGCGCCTCGGCGGTCTCCTCGAACTGCGTGCGCAGCAGACCACCTCGCACCCCGATGGTGGCCGCGCTGACACCGTCCGGCAGCGGTTTCGGGATGCGGACGGAGCGGGTCGGTTCCGGCCGACTCATGACTGCTTCCAGGGCAGGCCGACGGCTCGCCAGCCGGTGCCACCCCGGTGAGCGTGCTCGTCAAGCTGGCCCTCGAAGCCGTCCAGCACGTTGTAGGACGGGGTCAATCCCAGCGCGGTACCGGCTTCGGCGGCCCCAATGGAGCGGTTGCCCGAGCGGCACAGGAAGATCGCAGGCCCGCTGCCGACGCGCGCGGCCAGTTCGCGGGAGAAGTCCAGGTTGGGGGTCCCGTCGGAGTGAACCCACTCGATGCAGACCACGTCGCGGCCCAGACCGGACACGTCAGGCAGCCCGACGAAGCGCCATTCGGCGTCGGTGCGCACGTCGATGAGCGTCGCCGCCGGGTCATCCCGCAGTATCGCCCAGGCCTGCTCGGGTGTGATATCTCCTGCGTAGCTCACCTGCGGAAGTCTCGCACCTGAACCAGTTTGACGCCACGGGGGGTCACGGCCAGAGCTTGCCCAGAACGGTCGCCACCTGCGCCGCGCGGTCGCGGGCGACCGTGATGTCTGGCCCGGTGGCCAGCGCCAAGCCCAGCCGCCGGCGGGGGTGCCCCTCGTGATGCCCGAACACCACGACATCACTTTCGGTCACGCTGAGTGCATCGGCGACCACCGCCACACTGTCCGGTGTGGTCTCGGCCGCGGTGCCGACGCGGCGGCGCGAGTAGATCAGCCGGGCGGCGCCGGGCGAGACCATGATGGTGTCGGTCGCCAGCCCGAGGATCCCCCGCGCCTGCAGTTCGAAACCGGAAAGCCGCTGCGTACGCAACGTCAGCAGGGTGGCGTCGTACGGGCGCACGTTGACCCCGGCGAAATACACCTCATCGCCGTATACCAGCAGATCCACCCCGAACAGGCCGCGTCCACCGAGAGCGCGGGCGACCCGCGCGGCAATCGACTTGGCCGCATCCAGCGCCACCGGGCTCATCGGGTGCGGTTGCCAGAACTCCACCGTCAGTTGGCCGTTCGGCTCCTCGACGCTGCGGTGGCCGATCGGTGCGCAGAAGTCCAGCGCCGGCCCGTCCGGACCGTCGCGGTGGACGGCCAGCAGGGTGACCTCGCTGTCGAACTCGACCACCGTCTCGGCCAGCACCCGCGGCGGCGTCTCCGAGGTGCTGGCGGCCACCGCGCGCTGCCAGGCGGGTTCGATGTCGCTGTCGCGGACCATCACCGAACGGCCCTCGCCGAGCGAGCCGCCCACCGGTTTGACCGACATCGGGTAGCCGGCCCGCTCGGCCACCGCGCGCAGTTCCTCGACCGAGCCGGCAAACCAGAACGGCGCGGTGGGCAGTCCCAAGTCGTCGGAGGCCAGCCGCCGCATTCCCTCGGCGTCGGCGGCCAACCGGGCACCGCGGATGCCGGGCACCAATTGGGTGAATCCGGTGTCGACGGCGGCGGTCAACGCGTCGGTCGCCACCACCTCGGAGGCGACCACCACGAATTTCGGCTGCAACCATCTGATGGCCGCCGCCAGCTCGTCGTTGTCGCCGAGGTCCACCACCACCGAGCGATCAACAACGCCGTGCAACGGAGAGTCGGCGTAGCGGTCGACGGCGATCACCTCGGCGCCCAGGCGCTGCAGTGCCGTCACCAGCTCGCGGCTGAGATCACCGGACCCGAGCAACGCGACCCTGGTACGGCTGGGACCGTCGGTGGGCAACCGCTCGGTCGCCAACTCACCCGCCTCGCCGTTCACCGCCCACCCTCCCCGCGCCACGGCAAATGTTGCATGCTGCTCCAGGATAGGGGTGAAAGCGGACGGAGGTGCAGCGACGGTGAACGCCGCACTG
Source organism: Mycolicibacter heraklionensis (assembly GCF_019645815.1). NCBI lineage: Bacteria > Bacillati > Actinomycetota > Actinomycetes > Mycobacteriales > Mycobacteriaceae > Mycobacterium > Mycobacterium heraklionense. The sequence goes on along the minus strand of NZ_CP080997.1, from coordinate 447,238 downwards.
TTGGGTCCCCTGGTGGCCGCGGTGCTGGTCGCGGCCATCGCGCGGCATCGCAAACTGTCCGCGCCGCTGGTATTGGTGATCACCGGGCTGCTGGTCGGACTGATCCCCGCGGTGCCGGAGATCGTCCTGCGGCCAGACCTGGTGCTGTTCGTGATCCTGCCGCCGCTGCTGTGGTCGGCCGGGTTGGAAAGCTCCGTGATCAGCATGCGCCGCAACAAGCGCCCCATCATCCTGCTGGCCGTCGGACTGCCGCTGGCCACCACGGTCGCCGTCGGCGTGGTCGCCTACTACACCGTGCCGGAGCTGACCCTGGCCGCGGCGCTGACGCTGGGCGCGATCGTGGCGCCGCCGGATGCGGTGTCGGCGACCGCCATCGGTCGCCGCGTCGGATTGCCGCGCCGGATCATGACGCTGCTGGGCGGCGAGAGTTTGCTCAACGACGCGACGGCCCTGACCGTCTACAAGGTGGCGCTGGCCGCGGCCATCGGCGTGGCCACCGGCTGGGGCACGGGTCTGCTGACCTTCGCGCTGGCCGCCGTGGGCGGCGTGGCGGTCGGGGTGGCGTTCGGCGCCGTGATCGTGGTGATCCGGGCCCGGCTGACCGACCCGGTGGTGGAGAGCGCGGTCGGTCTGCTGGCCCCGTTCGTCATCTACCTGGCGGCCGAAGAGATCCACGGCTCCGGGGTGCTCGCGGTGGTGGTCGCCGCATTGATCCTCGGACAGCGCTTCACCCGCGCCCACTACGCCACCCGACTGCAGGACCAGGCCGTCTGGCGCGCGGTGCAACTGGTGCTGGAGTCGTTGGCGTTTCTGCTGATCGGACTGCAACTGCCGGCGGTGGTGCAGAACCTGCATGGGGTGCGCTTCTCGACCCTGACCGTTGCGTCGCTGGCGGTGTTCGGGACGCTGCTGGTGGTGCGGGCGGTGTGGGTGGTGACGTTCGCCTACGCACCCCGGATGCTCTCGGCGAAGGTCCGGCAACGTGAACCCGCACCGACCCCGGGTCAGGTGTTCGTGCTGGCCTGGGCGGGCATGCGTGGCGTGGTGTCGCTGGCGGCCGCGTTCGGTGTGCCACTGACGACGCTGTCCGGGCAACCGTTCCCGGGCCGTCCGCAGCTGGTGTTCCTGACCTTCGTGGTGGTGGTGGGCACCCTGCTGCTGCACGGGCTGACGCTGCCCTGGGTGATCCGCCGGCTGGGCGTTCCCGTCGACCAGGACCATGCCGATGCGATCGCCGCGGCCGCCGCGCAGGACAAAGCGGCCCTGGCCGCGGCCGAGCGCCTGGACGAAGTGCTCGCCTCGACGGAACCGTCACCGGCCAGCGAACGCGCCGCCGACGCGTTGCGCGGCTTGAACACCCGGCGGCGCAACGCGGCCCGGGAACGGCTGCGCCGCTTCGACCCCGACCACGACGACAGCGACGAGACCGCCGCCGCGGCGTTTCGCCGGCTCCGGCTGGAGATGCTGGCCGCCGAGCGGGTGGCGCTGATCAATGAACGCGACCTCGGCCGGATCGACGATCAGGTGCTGCGCGCTGTCCTGCACCGGCTGGATCTGGAAGAGGCGACGCTGAACCTGGATTAGTTCCTCCCTTCCTACCCGCGAGCAGACGTGAAAGCACCCGCCGGACGCCGGATTTGGGGGCTTTCACGTCTGCTCACGGCCTGGGGAGCCCACGGCTAGAGTCGGTCCCATGAGTGTGCTGACGTCACCGAAGACCTACACGGGCCTGGCTGCCTTCCAAGCCGCCGACGCGGTGCTGTGCGCCATCCCTGCGCCGTTCATCACCACCGCGCTCGACACCGTCGGATGCCCGCAAGAGGTCAGGCCGGTGCTGCCGATCGTCAAAGCCGCTTCGGCGGTCGGCCTGCTGTCAGTGCACCGGTTTCCGGGACTGGCACGGCTGACCACCGCGGCGTTGACGTTGTATTTCGTTCTCGCGGTCGGCGCGCATGTCCGAGTCCGCGACAGCATCGCCAACACCGTGCCGGCCGCGTCGTTTCTGGCCCTGTTCGCGGCGATGACGCTGCGGGGGCCGCGCGCAGCTGACTAGGGCTGCCCCGGCAGCAGCCGCACCATCAGCCCCTGCGCCTCGGCCAGCACGGTCCCATCGGTGTCGGTGAGCTCGGCCCCGATGAACGCCTTGCGCCCCTCGGCCTTGTCGATCCGCCCGTGCACCAGCAGCGGGGTGTCGATCGGGGTCACCTTGCGGTAGTCGACGTGCAGGAACGCCGTCCGGCTGATCGGGCGGTTCGCGGCGTGCACCACCATCCCGAACATCCAGTCGAACAGCAGCGGCAGCACGCCGCCGTGCACCGCGTTGTTGCCGCCCACATGGAACCGGCTGAACGAACCCTCCATCGAGACACCGTCGGGCTCGAAGCGGCTGATCCGCCACGGCGGCATCAGCAGGCTGCCCATGCCCGGCAGCGACGGTGCCCGCCCGGCCGGGGCGACTCCCGCCGGCGCCGGGTACTTCTCCAATAAACCGACCAGCGCTTCGACGCGGTCGGCGGCGTCGTCCCAGGTGGCGTCGTCGGGGTCGGTCGACACTGACAGGTCCTGCAGGCGCCGCATGGTGGTGACGAACCGCGCGAAGCCCGGACTCGGGTCGACGAGCGCGTAGTCGGGGAATCCACCGTGGTTGGCGTAGTCGGGATCGCTGGCCGTGTCGTCGGCGCCGTCCGGGGACTGTCCGCCGCTCACGCGGCGCCGCCCCTCACCACGTCGCGTCGCACGATGGTCTGCTCTCGTCCGGGACCGACCCCGATGCACGAGACCTGCGCACCGGCGATCTCCTCGAGCCGTGACACGTAGTCGCGGGCGTTGGCCGGCAGCTCCTCGAACGTGCGGGCACTGGAGATGTCCTCCCACCAGCCCGGCAGTTCCTCGTAGACCGGCTCGGCACGAGCGAATTCTTCCTGGGTCATCGGCAGCTCGTCGGTGCGTTTGCCGTCGACGGTGTAGCCGACGCAGACCGGCACGGTCTCCAGGCTGGAGAGCACATCGAGCTTGGTCAGGAAGTAGTCGGTGATGCCGTTGACCCGGGTGGCGTAGCGGGCGATCACCGCGTCGAACCAGCCGCAGCGCCGCCGGCGGCCGGTGGTCACCCCGACCTCACCGCCGGTTTTGGACAGGTATTCGCCGTTGGCGTCGAACAGTTCGGTGGGGAACGGACCCGAGCCGACCCGGGTGGTGTAGGCCTTCAGGATGCCCAGCACCGTGGTGATGCGGGTCGGTCCGACACCGGAGCCGACGGCCGCACCGCCCGCGGTCGGGTTGCTCGACGTCACGTACGGGTAGGTGCCGTGGTCGACGTCGAGGAGGGTGCCCTGCGAGCCTTCCAGCAGCACGTTCTCACCGCGGTCCAGCGCGGCGCCCAACAGCAGGCTGGTGTCGGCGATGCGGTGCTTGAAGCCCTCGGCCTGCTCCAGCAGGTCTTCGAGAACCTGCTGCGGCTCCAGCGCCTTGCGGTTGTAGATCTTGACCAGCACCTGGTTCTTGAAGTCCAGGGCGGCCTCGATCTTCTGGGCCAGCGAGTCGTGGTCGAGCACATCGGCGACCCGGATCCCGATTCGGGCGATCTTGTCCTGGTAGCAGGGGCCGATCCCGCGGCCGGTGGTGCCGATCTTCTTGCTGCCCATGTAGCGCTCCGTCACCTTGTCGATGGCGACGTGATAGGGCATCAGCAGGTGCGCGTCGGCGGAGATCAGCAGCCGTGAGGTGTCGACGCCACGGCGTTCCAGTCCGGCCAGCTCCTCGAGCAGCACTCCCGGGTCGACCACCACACCGTTGCCGATGACGTTGGTGACGTGCGGCGACAGGATCCCGGAGGGGATCAGGTGCAGTGCGAAGTTCTCCCCGGAGGGCAGCACCACGGTGTGGCCGGCGTTGTTGCCGCCCTGGTAGCGCACCACCCACTGCACTCGTTCACCGAGTAGGTCGGTCGCTTTCCCTTTGCCCTCGTCGCCCCATTGGGCGCCGATGACGACGATTGCCGGCATGGATTTCTCGCTAACTGTCTTGGCTTACTGTGGTCCAGCCGGGGACTGAGCCTATCTGAAGCGATTCACAAGGAGCGTGTTGAACGCCACTAACGGCACGGACAGCCTGAAGATGCCGCCTGAAACCGTCGTCTTGCTGTTTGCCGGACGGCCGCTGCCGCGCCCCTTGCGCGGGCTGCCAACGGTTCAGGTCGACGACGATGCGGGGGGCACCGATGCCTTGAACGCCTTGGACGCCGCCATCGAGCGCTACCGCCGGTTGGTGGTGGTAGGCGCCGACGCGGACGTGGCGCGAGTATTAACCCGGCTGATGCGCACCGACCGGCTCGATGTCGAGGTGGCTTACGCACCGCGACGGCGCACGCCCGCCACTGGGGCCTACCGGCTGCCGGCCGGATGGCGGGCAGCGCGGCGGGCACGGCGGGGCGTCGCCCACCCGGTGCCGCTGGTGCGCGACGACGCCGGCACCGCCCTGGTGGGTGTCGGCCGGTGGCTGCCGGTGGACGGCGCCGCAGTGCTGCACGGCGAGGGAATCGTCGACGACGCCACCCTCTTCGACGGGGATGTGGCCGCCGTGCTGATCGAGCCGACCGGCACCGCACCGGGCGTGCGCGCGGGTGTCCCGGACCGGCGCGGCCGGGTACGACGCTGGGTGACGGGTCGAGCGGCACAGCTGGGCACCACCGGCGCACTGGTGGTGCGCGACGGCAGCTACGGCAGCCGCACGGTGAAACGGTCCACCTTTTATCGGCACATCGAAGACTGGTTGCTTGTCAGATAGGTTCACGGGCGTGAACGTGCGTCCCCTGCGCGGCCAGGCGGTACGGCCCAGCCCGGTCTTCCTGGCACTGGTGGCCCTGACTGCCCTGGGCGGCGCGCTGGCCTGGCGGGCAGGCGAAGAGATCCGGCCGCTCGCCTACGCCGGGGTGTTCGTGTTCGTGATCGCCGGCTGGCTCGTCTCGCTGTGCCTGCACGAGTTCGGCCACGCCTACACCGCCTGGCGGTTCGGTGACCACGGGGTGGAGATGCGCGGCTATCTGACCCTCAACCCGCTGCGCTACACCCATCCGGGGCTGTCCCTGGTGCTGCCGATGCTGTTCATCCTGCTGGGCGGCATCGGGCTGCCGGGCGGGGCGGTCTACGTGCAGACGTCGTTCATGACGCCACGACGACGCACCCTGGTCAGCCTGGCGGGTCCGGCGGCCAACCTGGTGCTGGCCGTGCTGCTGCTGGGCGCCACGCGAACCCTCTACGATCCCGCGCACCCGGTGTTCTGGTCCGGGGTGGCGTTCCTGGGCTTCCTGGAGTTGACCGCGGTGGTGCTGAACCTGCTGCCGATACCGGGGCTCGACGGCTACGGCGCACTGGAGCCGCACCTGAGTCCGGCGACCCGCCGCGCCGTGGCACCGTTCCAGCAGTGGGGTCTGCTGGTGCTGCTGATGCTGCTGCTGGCATCGCCCGCACTGAACCACAAGTTCTTCTCGCTGGTGTTGTGGTTCTTCGACCTGTTCGACGTGCCGCGCCTGCTGGTGTCATGGGGTTTGAGCCTGACGCAGTTCTGGAGCGCCTGGTTCTAAAGTTCCAAGCCGCCGCGCGGACCGGTCCGCATATATTCAGCTGCCATGGGCGCCGGTCACGATCACCGTCACACCGACACCCGGCTTTCCCGGATGGTCGTCGGCGCCGCGATCCTGACGGCGTTCTTCGCCATCGAACTGACCACCGCCATCACCATCAACTCGATGGCGCTGCTGGCCGATGCCGGCCATCTGCTGACCGACCTGGCCGCGCTGTTCATGGGGGTGGTGGCGGTGATGCTGGCCCGGCGCGGCAGCACCTCACCGTCCCGCACCTATGGCTGGCACCGCGCCGAGGTGTTCACCGCGGTGGCCAACGCGGTGCTGCTGATCGGGGTGGCGACGTTCATCCTCACCGAGGCGATCCGCCGCATCGGCACCGCGCCGGACGTGCCCGGTGTGCCGATGATCGTGGTCGCCGTCGCCGGGATCACCGTCAACATCGGCGTCGCCTTGCTGTTGCGGTCCCACTCTGCCGAGAGTCTCGCGGTCCGGGGCGCGTACATGGAGGTGATCGCCGACACCGTCGGCAGCGTGGGCGTGCTGATCGCCGGTGTGGTCACGATCACCACCGGATGGCCCTACGCCGACGTGGTGGTCGCGGTCTTCGTCGCGCTGTGGGTGCTGCCGCGCGCGTTCGCGCTGGCCGGGGCGGCCCTGCGGATCCTGTCGGAGGCCTCACCGAGCCACATCGACGTCGCCGAACTCCGCGCGGCGCTCGCCGCCGTCGACGGCGTCACCGACGTGCATGACCTGCACGTCTGGACGCTGGCTCCGGGCCAGGACATGGCCACCGCCCACCTGGGCACCAGCGCCGACGCCGGCCGCGTGCTGGCCGACGCGCGGGCCGTGTTGGCCGCCCGCGGGCTGACCCACGCCACCGTGCAGGTGGAACCTGCCGGACAGGGTGGTCGCTGCCCACTCGGGTGCTGATGACCTAGGGCTCGCCCGGGGTCAGCTCAGCCCCAGCGCAGAGCGCGCGCCGGGGTCGCAGTCGTCGAGCAGAGCCAGACAGCGCACCTGCTCGTCGGTCTCCCCAATGGTGTCGGCGGCTCGCGCCAACGCGGCCACACACCGCAAGAAGCCACGGTTGGGCTCATGCGCGTATGGCACCGGGCCGTAGCCCTTCCACCCGTTGCGGCGCAGCTGGTCCAGGCCCCGGTGGTAACCGGTGCGCGCGTAGGCGTAGGCGGTGACCGCTTTGTCCTCGGCCAATGCCGCTTCGGCCAGCGCCGCCCATGCCACCGAGGCAGCCGGATGTGCGGCCGCGACAGTCGTGGGGTCCTGGTTGGCCCGCAGGCCGGCCTCGGCGTCGGGGTCGCCGGGCAGCAGGATCGGATCGGGGCGCAGGAGATCACCGGTGTGAATCACATCGTTCATTCTGCCGTGCCGTCCATGGCCAGCCACTCCAGCAGGCCGGCGCCTTGCTCAGTAAACTGGCGCCAGCCGATCCGAATCAGCCGGGCGGACATTGGAGGATCAGCCACTCATGCCGAACCCACCGGAACCGGACAACACCGAGCCGACCGAAGGCGGCGCCGCTCCCACCGAGCAGCCCGACGGCGACGAGCAGGTCACCGAGGCGCAGCCCGTCACCTCGGGCGAGGACGAGACCGCGACGGCCATCCTGGCGGAGACGCCGGCAGAAGCCGACGCCGTCACCGAGGTGATCACCACCGAGGCCACCCCCAAGGAACCCGGACCCGACGGATCACCGGAACGCCGCTTTACCGCACCCGGATTCGACGCCGGGCACACCGAGGTCATCCCGTCGGTGGGCGACGCGGACACCGAACTGATCGCCCAACAAGGCGATGACTCGGGAAAGGCGATACCGCAACAGATCCCGGCTCGGGGCGGCGGCAAACTGCCGTCCACCGTCTCACGCAGCTGGGGCTGGGTGATGGCAGTGATCCTGATCATTCTGGCGCTCGCGGTGATCGCGGTGCTGGGCACGCTGTGGCTGACTCGCGACACTCGGCAGGCCGCCTCGCAGGAGGAGCATGTGCGTGCCACGATCCAGAACTTCGACATCGCCATGCAGAACGGTGATCTGGCCGCATTGCGCAGCCTCACCTGCGGCGACATCCGCGACCGCTACGTCAACTACGACCAGAAGGCCTGGGACGACACCTATCGGCGGATCGCCGCGGCCAAGCAGTACCCGGTTGTCGCCAGCATCGATGAGGTCGTCGTCAACGACGGTCAGGCCGAAGCCAACGTCACCGCGTTCATGGCCTACGAGCCGCGGGTGCGCTCCACTCGCAGCTTCGACCTACAGTTCCGCGACGACCAGTGGAAGATCTGCCAGTCGCACGGCAGCTAGCAAGGTTCGTTGACTCTGCGCCTACGGCGGGGCTTACTCGAACTTCCCCGCCGTGGACGCAGAGTCAACGACTCAGGCCAGGGTCTTGCCGGCGCTGTGCAGGTCGTTGCAGGCTTCGATGACCCGCTCGGTCATGGCGGCCTCGGCCTTCTTGAGGTAGCTGCGCGGGTCGTAGGTCTTCTTGTTGCCGACCTCGCCGTCGACCTTGAGCACACCGTCGTAGTTGGTGAACATGTGTGCGGCAATCGGACGGGTGAACGCGTACTGGGTGTCGGTGTCGACGTTCATCTTCACCACGCCGTAGCGCAGCGCCTCCTCGATCTCGGACTTCAGCGAACCCGAGCCGCCGTGGAAGACGAAGTCGAACGGCTTGGAGCCCTCAGCGAGGCCCAGCTTGGCCGACGCCACCTTCTGGCCCTGCGCCAGGATGTCGGGGCGCAGCTTGACGTTGCCGGGCTTGTAGACGCCGTGCACGTTGCCGAAGGTGGCGGCCAGCAGGTACTGGCCCTTGTCACCCGCACCCAGGGCGGCGACGGTCTTCTCGAAGTCTTCGGGTGAGGTGTAGAGCTTTTCGTTGATCTCGGCTTCCACGCCGTCCTCTTCACCGCCCACCACGCCGATCTCGACCTCGAGGATGATCTTCGCGGCCACGGCCTTGGCCAGCAGTTCCTCGGCGATGGTCAGGTTCTCGTCGATCGGCACCGCCGAGCCGTCCCACATGTGCGACTGGAACAGTGGGTTCTCGCCCGCCTTGACCCGTTCCGCCGAGATCGCCAGCAGCGGCCGCACGAAACCGTCCAGCTTGTCCTTCGGGCAGTGGTCGGTGTGCAGGGCCACGTTGATCGGGTACTTGGCGGCGATCACGTGGGTGAACTCGGCCAGCGCCACCGCACCGGTCACCATGTCCTTGACGCCCAGCCCGGATCCGAATTCGGCGCCGCCGGTGGAGAACTGGATGATGCCGTCACTGCCGGCGTCGGCGAAGCCCTTGATCGCCGCGTTGATGGTCTCCGACGACGTGCAGTTGATCGCCGGGAACGCGTACGAGTTCTCCTTGGCGCGGCCCAGCATCTCGGCGTAGACCTCGGGGGTGGCGATGGGCATGGAACTCTCTCCTCCTGGCTGAACGAAAGTGACATCGAGTATCGCAGGGACGGTTTCACTCGCAGCCCCCGGTATGTTGGTGCGTCATGAGCACCACCGCGGTCGCGATGCCGCAGCTACTGGACCCGATGTACTGGCTGGGCGCCGGGGGCATCTTCCACGGCGCGGTGCTGCCGGCCATCCTGGTCGTGGTCTTCATCGAGACCGGCCTGCTGTTTCCGCTGCTGCCGGGTGAATCACTGCTGTTCACCGGTGGTCTGCTGGCCGCCAAGGGGCTGGCCCCCGACATCTGGATACTGGCGCCGGCAGTGGCGGTCGTGGCGGTGCTGGGCGATCAGTGCGGCTATTTCATCGGCCGACGGATCGGCCCGGCGCTGTTCAAGAAGGAAGACTCCCGCTTCTTCAAGAAGCACTACGTCACCGAGTCGCACGCCTTCTTCGAGAAGTACGGGCCGTGGGCGATCATCCTGGCCCGGTTCGCGCCGTTCGTCCGGACGTTCGTCCCGCCAGTCGCCGGCGTGTCCTACATGCGCTACCCGGTGTATCTGGCGTTCGACATCGTCGGCGGTGTGCTCTGGGGAGGCGGGGTGACCACGCTGGGCTACTTCCTGGGCAACGTGCCGTTCGTCCACGAGAACCTGGAAAAGATCATCCTGGTGATCCTGTTCGTGTCGATGATTCCGGCGTTCATCGCCGCGGCGAAGGCCTACCGCAGCCGCCGCACTCCGTCGGCCGACACTGACTCTGCGCTCACGGCGCAGAACTCCGAGTAGGCCGCGCCCTCAGCGCAGAGTCAACGAGCCGGCGCGCCGGCAGCGACGTTGTGCGCGGCCTCCATCAGCATCCAGCCGCCCAGCTGCACCGACAGGTCGCGTTCGGGGATCTCGGATTCGCGCACCGCACCTGCAATAGAGGTGGCCACCGCGCCGTCGGCCCGGGGCACCTCGGCGATCTGGTCCCAGAACGCCCCGAACAACGGCAGCCCGTCCACCGATTGCCGGTAATCCCACGCCGACTTCGCCGACGACAGCACCAGCTTGCCTGCGGTGTCGCGTGCCTCGGCGTCGGCGGCGGACTCCCCCGGCAACGCGGTGGCGACCAGTGCCAGGTAGCGGGCGGTGATGCCGGCGAACAGCCCGCCGTCGCCACCCCCGGCGCCCTTGATCACCCCGCCCGGGGCCATCCGCTTGCTCACCGCAGCCACCAGCCGGTGCACGCGGGCGGAGTGCCGTTCCGCGCCGGTGCGCGCCGCCAGTTCGGTCTCCAGCCCGAGCACCACGCCCTGGCAGTAGGTGTACTCAGCGCGCACCAGCGAACCCTCCCTGATGCCGTCGAACACCAGGCCGGTGTCCGGGTCGATCAGGGTGGCGTCGATCCAGTCACCCATCTGCTGGGCACGCTCCAGCCACCCGGGCTCGCGGGCCAGAAAGATCCCGGCCGGACCGTTGGCGGGGGCGTTGAAGAAAGGGGCGGTGAACTGTTCGTCCTTGCGCCACGGAATGCCGCCGCCGGCTTCGGGCATCCACGAGTCGGTCAGCTCACGAGTCAGGGTGGCCAGGGCGCGGTGCCGGTCGATACCGGTGACGCCGGCCGCGCGTTGGATCGCGAGTGCCAGCCAGGCCATGTCGTCGTAGTAGGCGTTGGTCCAGCGACCCACGTTGCGCAGCCGGTGGGTGCGGATCTGCCGTTTGATCCGGGTCACCCGCTCGGGTTGCGGGTCACGCAGCTGGGCGTCGACCAGGCAGTCCAGCAGGTGCGCCTGCCACCAGTAGTGCCAGTGCGGAGCGCGCCGGATCGGCGGCCAGGCGACGACGCCCAGCTGGGTGCCCGGCAGGTGCCAGAGCGACTTGAGGTGTCTCGTGGTGACGGCGGCCTCGGCGCTTTCGGCGCGATTCGCCCAGAGCAGATCCATAGCCGTTGATCCTGCCCTATCAGGTGAGCTGGGAGGTGGACGTCCTTCCCGCGACGGTGTCGCCGCGGGAAGGACGTCGATCGCCCCCGAACTGGGCCGCTGCCGCTTAGCCCAAGAAGCTCAGCAGACTCAGCAGGAAGTCCGTCCCGTCCATGCCCTGCAGGCTGCCCACAATGTCCTGGATCTGGCCGTTCAACGAGTCCACCGCAGGCTGCGTGAATTCTTCCCAGGATCCGGTGACCAGACTGTCCATCAGGGTGGAGTCGGTCAGGTCGAAATCGCCGGCCAGAACCTGCGCGGCGATGCCGACCGGCGCAACCAGGGCGAACAAGAATTCGTTGAGGTAGCCGCTGACGAGGCTCGACTCCAGGCCGAACAGCTCGTTGAGCGGCGCGAATGCCTCCTCTGGAGCGCCGAGCATCGAGTACACCCAGCCGAGGTCGAAGTCGGCGATGGGGGCGTAGAAGTAATCCGGGTGGTCCGGGTAGACCGACGCAAGCCAAGCCGCCGGATCCCAGTCGGCGTCCAGCATCGAGCTGAACATCGTGTACTCATTGCCCAGCCAGTCGTCGACGCCCGAGACCCCGATGGGCGAGATCCACGGTTCGAGCATGCTGCCCCACGAGACGACGAGTTCGCCGTTGGTCTTCAGCCATTCGCTGGCCGCGGTGACATATTGCTGGACGCCCTCGAAAGAGTCGAAGTCGAAGTTGCCGCCGATCAGCAGCGGAAGCCCAAACGCCTGAAGCACCTGGACAAGGTCGGTCGAACCGAGGGCATCCCAGATCTCGTCCTGGCTGGCCAACAGCTCTATGGATGTGACGGCATGGGTCGTCAGTTGCGGCGGCTCCGAGAACACTCCCGGACCGGCCGCGATCATGCTCGCGCTCGCCAACGTCGCGCCGAGTGTGGTCAGCGGACGAATACCTTGGGCCATTGCGAAAACCTCCCCAGAAAGCGTGCCTCGCTCCCCACGACCATGAGTCGATGCTGAGCGCCTACTGGGAAAAAACTAGTGAAGTGCTTACCTTTCCCGATACAGGGAAATCCCTTGTATTTCGCTGGAAAACCCTGGGTCAGCCCCCGAATGGAGCCTGGCCCGGGGTATCAACAAGGTCTCACCAGGCCTGGTCGAGGTGGCCATGCCGGCTGATCCAGGCATGCATCACGATCCCGGCGGCCACCCCGACATTGATGCTGCGGGTCGAGCCGAACTGGGCGATGGACACCGTCAGGTCCGCGCCGGCACGGGCCTCGTCGCTGATACCGGGTCCTTCGCTGCCAAACACCAGCAGGCAGTCGACGGGCAACGCGGTCTGCTCCAGGCGCACCGCCCCGGCCACGTTGTCCACCGCGACGACGGTGAGCCCCTGCTGGGCGGCGAACTCCAGGAGATCCGCGGCGGTTTCGTGATGCAGCAGCCGCTGGTAGCGGTCGGTGACCATGGCGCCGCGGCGATTCCAACGCCGGCGCCCGACGATATGCACGGTGTGCACGGCGAACGCATTGGCGGTGCGCACCACTGAGCCGATGTTGGCGTCGTGTCCGAAGTTCTCGATCGCGACGTGCAGCCGATGCCGCCGGCGGTCGATGTCGGCGATGATCGCCTCGCGGGTCCAGTAGCGGTAGGCGTCGACGACGTTGCGACGGTCACCCTCGCGCAGCAGCTCCGGGTCGTAGCGGGAGTCGGTAGGCAGTGGCCCCGGCCAGGGTCCGACGCCGATGGCCGACGAAAACCACTCGGTGGGGCCCGGCGGTTCAGCGAGGCTCGACGGAGGAGAGGCGAAGCTGGGACCGCCGCATGAATCGGGATGATCCGAAGACTCGGTCACGAGGTGGTCCACACGGCGGCGTGCGTGCCCACCACCGACACCGAGGGGTAGAGCAGTGCGGAGTTGATCTCCCCATGCGTGCACAGCGAGGTCGGCACATGCACCGAGTTCAGCGATGCCTCCGGCAGGATCAGCACCGACGACCCAGCCGCCAGGCAGTCCGCGCCCAGCCCCGGCATCGGCGTGGACGGCCCGGCGATCAGCATCAGCGGTCCGCCGCGCGCTTTCGCGTCGTCGCGGTATTGCTTGGCCACCGCGTCGGCCGACAGGTTGAGCACCATATAGCCGGTGCCGGTGAACGCTTTTGGGTCTCCGAGGGCTGTCGGCGCCAGCGGAACGCCGTCGGCCCGGTAGGCCGCCACCCCCTGGGCGGTGAGCGCCAGGCCGGTGTCTCCCGGGTTGACCGGCGCCAGCCCCACCGGGAATGCCGCGGCGTAGGCCACCGTGGTGTCTTTGATCCGGTCGGCGGGCGAGTAGACGTAGACCCCGCGCACGGCGCTGCGTTCCTTGAGCGGGCCCAAGCAGACGGTCCCGTTCAACTGGTCGGGTTCCTTGGCCGACAGTGGCGTCGGCGTCAGCTCCCCCAGTGCCTTGCAGCTGCCCAGGCCGGTGGCCTCGATCGGGTGCGCGGGGGTGCCGTACACCCCGAACCGCAGATCACCGGCCGCGGCGTGTGGCGCCTCGGCGTCGGCGACCTGGGCCTTGACGTCGATCAGGGCGTAATCAACTTCCCACCGCAGGTTGGACAGCGTCATCTCCCAGCCCAGGACGGTGAGCGCCGAACCGATCTGGGTGCCCTGGGCGCCGTAGGGGCCGGTCGCGCCGGAGCCCGAACAGGCCGCGGCACAGGCGACGGCCAACGCCGATATCAGCGCGATCAGACTCCGCACAACCGTCCTCGGGGACTTCAGTCCAGGCCCAGCTCGGCCAGTCCGAGCACACTGCGGTACGGCACGCCCTCGGCCTCGATGGCCTCGGCCGCTCCGGTGGCACGGTCGACCACGGTGGCCACTCCGACGACCTGCCCACCGGCCTCACGCACCGCGCGCACCGCGGTCAGCGCCGACCCACCGGTGGTGCTGGTGTCCTCCACCACCAGAACCGGTTGGCCTGCGACGTCGAACCCTTCGATAAGACGTTGCATGCCATGGGCTTTCACCGACTTGCGCACCACGAATGCGTCGATCGGGCGACCCGGAGCATGCATGACGGCGGTCGCCACCGGATCCGCGCCCAGGGTCAGGCCGCCCACCGCGACATAGTCCCAGTCGTCGGTGAGTTCGCGGACCAACCGCCCGATCAGGGCGCCGGCGCGATGGTGCAGCGTGGAACGGCGAAGGTCGACGTAGTAGTCGGCTTCGGCCCCTGACGACAGTGTCACACGGCCGTGCACCACCGAGAGCTTGCGCACCAGCGCGGCGAGCTCGTCGCGTTCGTCCTTGTTAAGTGCGGCCACGGCCCCTCCCGAACGTGTTGGTCAGCGTCCGCGACAGCCCGCGCGGGATCAGCCTGCTGACGCCTACCAATGCCTTGTACTGCAGGCCCGGAACACTGACCACCTCGCCGCGGGCGACGTCGGCCAGGCTTGCCGCGACCACGTCGTCGACCTCCATCCAGAGGAACGACGGCAACGTGGCCATGTCGATTCCGGCGCGCTCGTGGAATTCGGTGTGTACGTATCCCGGGCAGACCACGTGGATGCCGACGCCGGTGCCGTGCAGGCCGCCGGCCAGTCCTTCGGTGAACGACACCACCCAGGCCTTGGACGCCGAGTAGGTCGAGCCGCGCCCGGACAGCAGCCCGGCGACGCTGGCAATGTTGATGACGGTGCCGGCGCCCGCCTCGATCATTGCGGGCAGCGCGGCCCGGGTCAGCTGCATCACCGCGGTGACGTTGACGTCCAGTTGCGACTGCAACAGGGCGGGGTCGGCGGTCCAGAACTCACCGGATGTGCCGAACCCGGCGTTGTTGACCAGCACCCGCACCCCGGCGCGCAGGCGCTCGGCTACGTGCGCGCGGCCGTCGGCGGTGGCCAGGTCGGCGGGCAGCACATCGACGGCAACACCGTGGCTGCCGCGCAGTTCGGTTGCCAGCGCCTCCAGGCGTTCGACGTCGCGGGAGACCAGGACCAGGTCATATCCGTCGGCGGCGTAGCGGCGGGCATAGCCGGCGCCCAACCCGGAGGTGGGCCCGGTGACCACGGCAACGGGGCGGGACATGCCCGTCAGCCTAACGAAGCCGCTGGTGTCAGCCGTCGTCGGATGTCAGCGCTGGTGGTGCGCGGTCTGCCGGCCGTTTCGCCCGCCGGGGGCGTGCAGTACGTCCGAGGATCCCTCCCGGCTCGCCCGGCGGCGCGGCAGCGGTTCAGCGGCCGAGCCGGCGTTTCCGGGGGCCGGCGCGGCCGCTCGCGGCGCCGACGGAAGCTGCTCGGCCTCGCTGTCGTCCGGCGACTCCGCAGCGCCCGACGAGCCCAGCGGACGGCTGGGTTGGCCGTTGCGACGGCCCGTTCCGGCGGCCGCGGCTTCGGCGGGCTGGCGCCGCGGGCTCGGCGGCAGCACCCGCAGCAGGTCGTTGAATTGGCGGACGCTGCGCAGGCCCTCGTCCCACTGGGCGCGGGTGCTGGTGATGGGCATGCTCACCAGGGTCCAGTTCGCCTCGTTCCACATGATTTCCGCGCAGTCCGGGGCGGTGTGGGCGAAGGTGACCATCCGCCGGTCGCAGGCCCGGCGTGCCGCGTCGAGGTTGGTGGAGTACACCATCCGGGGGCCGATCGCCCCGAGCAGCCAGATGTCGTTCTCCCGAGGCTCCTTGAGGCCCTTGAGCCGCACGTCGACGACGACGTTGGTGCTGACCTTGCGGTGCAGCGCGATCACCGTCGCCACTTCGTCCAGGTCGAAGATGTAGACGGCTTCGCCACGGATCTGGCCGAGCACGACGTTACGCACGGGCGCCTCGCCCACCGTCGACATCACGCCGCGGGTCCAGCGGCGCAGGATCTCGGCGGATTCCGGTTCGAAGTCGAATCCGTGCGAACGGGCCCAGGACTTACGGCGCCGGCTGCGGCCGCGTCGCTGGTCGATGTCCACGTACAGCAATACGCCCGCGCCGACGAAGCACAGCGCGGACAGCGTGAACCAAAGCGGGACCATTGCGCCTAGCGTATCTGTTGTTGGCCCGGAAGCGAGAACGCTCGTCGGTCACAACCGTGTATCAGCCCTATTCCGACTGGTCAACGTCACGCGTCGATGGTATTCGGGGCGGTGCCGCCGAAGATGGTCTGCCCGGTGGTGTAGGAGATGTAGATCGGCTGCTGGGCGAATGGGATGTTGCCGGTGTTCATGGTGTCGCCGGAAGTCACGGTCGGGGAATTGAAGTTCCCATTCAAGTTGTGCACGGTGTACTCGTACAGCAGGTTGTTGGTGCCGTGCTGGTAGACCTGGATGACCGTCCCGTCCGGTAGACCGCCGTTGCTCTCCGGCACGACACCGTTGAGCACCGACGACGGCATGGTGCCGTAGACACCACCCGAGTCGACCACCGCGGATACCGCCTGGGGCGTCGAGCCGTTGATGCTGAGGTCGAGTGTGGTCCATGGTGCGCCGTCGACCGCGGTTCCGCCGGCCAACGGGTCAGCACCGAAGATCAGTTGGTTGTTGGCCTGGTCGATCAACACGCCCTTACCGAGATCCCCCGGGAGATCAGCGGTCGGGATGCTGTCGGGTGTCGGCCCGACCGCGTTGGGCCCGATCCCCAGCACGCCAACGACGTTGGCCGGGCCCAGGTAGTCCTGGATGGACCACGGGCCGAAGATGTTGAAGTCTGCCGGGAACGCGAAGAGCACGGCGTCGACGCTGGTGTCGGCGGTGACGGTCTCCCCGGCGGCGTCGGTGAAGGTGACCGTGGTGGGCAGCTCCACATAGAAGTAGTCCAGCGAGCCGCCGAACTGGCCGATGTTGAAACCGGTGGGCAGGCCGGTGATGCCGGTCCACGGGATGTCCCAGATGGGCATGACCAGCCCGGCCGCCCCGGTGTCCACCAGGACAGGTGCGGCGTCACCGCCACCCACCGACACATTGACCACCGGTTCGGTGACGGCATTGACCTCCATCGGAACGGTGAATGTGTCCGGGATGGAGGCATCCGGGCTGGACGCGACGGCGCTGCCGACCGTGGTCGCGTCGGCGGCACCACCGAAGATCCACTGCTCGAGGTCATTGATCGGGGTGTAGACCAGACTCTGGTACCAGCCGTCAAAGAGGCCGTCCAGCGAGGCCAGCGCCGAACCCGGGTCCGTGTCGGCGGCAATACCGGGATCGACCGCGCTGAGGACGTCGATGATGGGCTGGAACAGGTCGTCGAAGTCAGCGCGAGCCGTCGGCGCGGGGGTTCCCCACGCGAGAAACGCCCCGACCGCCGCGGTGACACCAATTACCCGGCGTCGACGAGCTGCCATCTCCGTAACCTCCCGCATGAAGTCACGGACACCCGATGAGCCGTAACCAACCGCGGTCAGCTAACCCACTCAAGGCCGTAGAACACCAGGGGATTTACCCAAGAAACCGCCAAAAATTGCTTGGCTCCCGGCCGCTACGTCATCACAGTTCGATGAGCGTGCCCCCGACAATCGTCTGCCCACCGCCGGGGCTGTACTTGATGTAGACCGGTTCCTGGGCGAACAGCCAGTTGCCGGTGTTCATGCTGGTGCCACTGGTCACGACCGGGCTGCGAACAACACCGTCAAGCGGGTTCGTCGAGTACGGGGTGGAGCCGACAGTGTACTGGTACAGGAGGTGCCCGCTGGGGGTGTAGACCTGGACGTGGGTGCCGGTCGGCAGAGATCCGTTGACCGGCGTGACACCCGAGCCCGTCAGAGCCGAGGACGGCATGGTGCCGAAGACCCCACCAGAGTCGATGACCGCGTCAACCCTGGTGGGCGTCGAGCCCTCGATACTCACATACAGGGTGGACCACGGCGCCCCGCTGATCACAGTCCCACCCTCGTACGGGTTGTCTCCGAAGGTCAGCTGGCGGTTGGCCTGGTCGATCAGCACGCCGTTGC
Source organism: Mycolicibacter heraklionensis (assembly GCF_019645815.1). NCBI lineage: Bacteria > Bacillati > Actinomycetota > Actinomycetes > Mycobacteriales > Mycobacteriaceae > Mycobacterium > Mycobacterium heraklionense. The sequence continues at coordinate 429,424 of NZ_CP080997.1, read as the reverse complement.
CCAGAGTGCCCGGCAGGTCGGCGGTCGGAATGTGGTCGGGAGTGGGCCCGAGGGCGTTCGGACCGATCCCCAAGATGCCGGTGGAGGAGCCGGCCAGGTAGTCCTCAATGGACCACGAGCCGAAGATGTTGAAGTCCGCGGGGAACGCGAACAGCACGGCGTCGACAGTGGTGTCGGCGGTGAGGGTGTCTCCGTCCACACCGGTGAAGGTCACGGTGGTGGGCAGCTCTACGTAGAAGTAGTTCAGCGAACCACCGAACTGACCGATATTGAAGCCGGTGGGCAGGCCGGTGATACCGAAGGGGTTGATGTTCCAGATCGGCACGACCAGACCGGCCGCGCCGGTGTCGACCAGGACATCAACCGACGAGCCGCCGCCCACCGAGACGCTGATCACCGGTTGAGTGGTGAGATTGACATCCATCGGGACGGTGAAGCTGGACGGGAGGTCGGCGACCGGGGTGTCCGGACCGTACGCAGCGGCGCTGCCGGGGAGGCTGTCACCGAACGCCCACGGCGCGATGCTGTGGAGCGGGGTGTAAATGAGGTCCTGGTACCAGCCGTCGAACAGGGTGTCCAACGAGGCCAGCGCAGAACCGGGGTCGGTGTCGGCGGCGACGCCCGGGTCGACCCAACTGATCGCGTCGAGGATGGGCTGGAACAGGTCGTCCCAGTCAGCCTGAGCAGCCGGCGCGGCGACCAGCGGCGCCGTCCCCAGCGTCAGGAACGCCCCCACGGCACTGAACGCACCAACCAGGCGAGTGTGCCGCCGCGACATACGAACCCCCTAAGTTAACGACGATATGAGAAAATATCAGTCTCTCTCAGTGGTTTGTAGGTTAACTGATCGGCTTCAACACCGCATCCGCAAAGGAGCGCGGCCAACGGCACGGCCCCCCGGAACTGCTCCGGGGGGCCGTGCCGTGAGGGGAATCTCAGCCCAGGACCAGCGACTCGCCGTCCGCGCTGATGTTGACCGGCACGACGTCGCCGTCGTGCACCTCGCCGGCCAGCAGCATCTTGGCCAACTGGTCGCCGATGGCCTGTTGGATCAGCCGGCGCAGAGGACGTGCCCCGTAGACCGGGTCGAATCCGCGCTGGGCCAGCCACTTCTTGGCCTCCAACGACACCTCGACGGTCAGCCGCCGCTGGGCCAGCCGCTTGTCCAACTGCTGCAGCTGGATGTCGACGATCTGCACCAGTTCCTCGGGGTTGAGGCCCTCGAAGATCAACACGTCGTCGAGCCGGTTGATGAACTCCGGCTTGAACGCCGCCCGCACCGCGGCCATCACCTGCTCCTCGGTGCCACCGGATCCCAGGTTGGAGGTCAGGATCAAGATGGTGTTGCGGAAGTCCACCGTGCGGCCCTGGCCGTCGGTGAGCCGGCCCTCGTCGAGAACCTGCAGCAGCACGTCGAACACGTCCGGGTGGGCCTTTTCGACCTCGTCGAACAGCACCACCGTGTAGGGCCGGCGGCGCACCGCCTCGGTCAGCTGACCGCCCTGGTCGTAGCCGATGTACCCGGGGGGCGCACCGACCAGGCGAGCCACCGAGTGCTTCTCGCCGTACTCGCTCATGTCGATGCGGACCATGGCCCGTTCGTCGTCGAACAGGAAGTCGGCCAGCGCCTTGGCCAGCTCGGTCTTGCCGACGCCGGTGGGGCCCAGGAACAGGAACGAGCCCGTCGGCCGGTTGGGGTCGGCGACCCCGGCCCGGCTGCGCCGCACCGCATCGGAGACCGCCTGCACCGGCTTGCGCTGTCCGACGACGCGCTTGCCGAGTTCGTCTTCCATGCGCAGCAGCTTGGCGGTCTCGCCTTCCAGCAGCCGGCCGGCCGGAATGCCGGTCCAGGCGCTCACCACGTCGGCGATGTCGTCGGGGCCGACCTCTTCCTTGAGCATGACGTCCTCGCGCGCCTGCGCGTTGGGCAGCGCTTCCTCGAGCTTCTTCTCCACCTCGGGGATGCGGCCGTAGCGCAGCTCGGCGGCCTTGGCCAGGTCACCGTCGCGTTCGGCGCGGTCGGACTCGCCGCGCAGCGTCTCCAGCTGTTCCTTGAGCTCGCGGACGATGTCGATGGCGTTCTTCTCGTTCTGCCACCTGGTCGTGAGCTCCGCCAGCTTCTCCTTGTGGTCGGCCAGTTCCGCACGCAGTTTGACCAGCCGGTCTTGGGATGCCGCGTCCTCTTCTTTGCTCAGCGCCATCTCTTCGATTTCCAGCCGGCGCACGAGTCGCTCGACCTCGTCGATCTCCACCGGCCGCGAGTCGATCTCCATCCGCAGCCGCGACGCGGCCTCGTCGACCAGGTCAATCGCCTTGTCCGGCAGGAACCTTGCGGTGATGTAGCGGTCGGACAGGGTGGCCGCGGCGACCAGCGCCGAGTCGGTGATGCGCACACCGTGGTGCACTTCGTAGCGATCCTTGAGTCCGCGCAGGATGCCGATGGTGTCCTCGGCCGACGGTTCGCCGACGTAGACCTGCTGGAAACGACGCTCCAGGGCGGCGTCCTTCTCGATGTACTTGCGGTATTCCTCCAGCGTGGTGGCTCCGACCAGACGCAGCTCGCCACGGGCGAGCATCGGCTTGATCATGTTGCCGGCGTCCATCGCGCCCTCGCCGGTGGCACCGGCGCCGACGATGGTGTGCAGCTCGTCGATGAACGTGATGATCTGCCCGGCGGAGTCCTTGATCTCGTCCAGGACGGCCTTGAGACGTTCCTCGAACTCGCCGCGGTATTTGGCGCCGGCGACCATCGAGCCCATGTCCAGGCTGACGACGGTCTTGTCGCGCAGGCTGTCCGGGACGTCGCCGGCGACGATGCGCTGGGCGAGGCCTTCGACGATCGCGGTCTTGCCGACGCCGGGCTCACCGATGAGCACCGGGTTGTTCTTGGTGCGTCGGCTCAAAACCTGTACCACTCGGCGGATCTCGGTGTCACGGCCGATCACCGGGTCCAGCTTGCCCTCGCGGGCCCGCGCGGTCAGGTCGGTGGAGTACTTCTCCAACGCCTGGTAGCTGGCCTCCGGGTCGGGACTGGTGACCCGGGCGCTGCCGCGCACCTTGACGAACGCTTCCCGCAACGCCTGCGGGGAAGCGCCGTGGCCGGTCAGCAGCTTGGCGACATCGGAGTCGCCGGTGGCCAGGCCCACCATCAGGTGCTCGGTGGAGACGTACTCGTCGTCGAGCTCGGTCGCCAGCTGCTGCGCGACGGTGATCGCAGCCAGCGAGTCCCGGGACAGCTGCGGTTGCGCGTTGGAGCTGGTGACCTGCGGCGCCAGATCGATCAGGCGCTGCGCTTCGTTTCGGATCGTGGCCGGGTTCACACCGACCGCCTCCAGCAGCGGCGCGGCGATCCCGTCATTCTGGGTCAGCAAGGCCTGCAGCAGATGCGCGGGCCGGATTTCCGGGTTGCCGGCGGCGGTAGCCATCTGCAAAGCCGCGGTCAGCGCTGCCTGCGTCTTGGTGGTCGGGTTGAACGAGTCCACGACACCTCCATTCGGGGTCAGAGCGGGCCTAGAGGGACCCGCCAAAAATGCTTGTCGTGATGTTCAACGCCGTCAAGGTTGAGTCTGTTCCGCTCAGGTCTGACCAGTTTCTTCCGCGACCACTCCGCCCGACTTGATCAGCCTAGACGCAATGCGCGACGCGCATCCTGGACCAATCGGGGCAGCCGGGAGGCACCCTCACCCGCCTTCCGACTAACTGGAATCACCCGATTCCCACATGAAAGCAGCAGGGTGAACGTATCCTCAAGCGTTCCCACGATTCGGAGGTGCACATGGGCGGCGAAAGGGCGCCGCGGGTATGGCGCGGCCAGACCCACGATGCCCGCTCCCAGGCACGTCGGGCTCAGCTGATCCAGGCCGGGGTGGAACTGCTGGGCACCGGGGGCACCGCCGGCGTCACCATGCGCGCGGCGTGCCGCGACGCCGGGCTCAGCCTTCGCTACTTCTATGAGAGCTTCGCCGATACCGACGAGCTGATCCTGGCCGTGTACGACCAGTGCAACGCCGAACTGCTTGCCCGCATGGCCGGTGTCGCAGGCAAAGCGGCTCCGATCACCGTGGCACTCGACCGTGCCGCAGCCTATTTCGAGGAGGACCCCCGTCGGCTGCGGATCCTGCTGCGCGAGCCGCAGTCCAGCAGCCTGCTCGCCGACCACCGCGCCGAGGTCCTGCCCGGCCTGCTGGGCTCGCTGGTCGGGCCGCCCGGCAACGGCGATTCGCCTCCCGTCACCGCCGCGCGAGCCATGAGCGCCAGCGCGCTGGCTGGAGCGCTCACTGCGCTGATTCTCGACTGGGCCGACGGCCGACTACACGTCAGCCGTGCCGAACTGGTGGCGTTCGCGGCCGGCCTGGTGCGGGCCGAGCTGAGCGGGGTAAGCCCGTCACAGAGTTGACTTTTCGCACGACCGGGCGCCGGGCCGCGGACGCGTCCACAGATACAGGGCGATCCAGGCGCCGTAGCCCAGCGCCATTCCCGCGTACATGACAGCGGGATCGGTCTGGCCGTGCACGCTGAGGTAGAGCACCACACCGGCGACCAGTGCCGGCAACACAGCCGCGGCACGCCGCAGCGCGAACGCCACCGCGACGAGCACGATCGACACGATCAGCAGGGCGGGACTGATCCGGTGCAGCGCGTCGAGCAGAGTGGCGAGCCACCCCGGCAATCCACCGGTGCCGTGCCCGGCGTGTCCGACACCGGCCGCGGCCGAGGCTCCGGCGCCAAGCGCCACCAGAACCGCCGGCAGGCAACAGGCCAGCGTGCAGGTCAGCGCGGCAACCACTCCCACTGCCCCGGATCGGCGTCCGAAGAGCTTCAGCCCGCGGGGCCGGTCGCGACATTCTGACGTGGGTGACATGTCCACCTTCCGTAGGTACCGAATGCAAACCTATACCCCGTACGGGTATCCAGCAAGGGCTGTGCTCGTGGCGCCCGGCCGGTGCCGCCCGGTCCGATACGGTGCTGCTATGACGAGCCTGGCTTCGGTGTGGACCGCGTTGATACCGCTCGCGCTGGTGGTGGCGCTCTCCCCGATCACCGTCATCCCGGCCGTGCTGGTGCTGCACACCGCGCGCCCACGGGAAACCGGGCTGGCCTTCCTGCTCGGTTGGCTGGTAGGCCTGGCGGCACTCACCGCCGCCTTCGTCGCCGTGTCCGGCCTGCTGGGCGGTTTGCACACGACGCCGCCGACCTGGGCGTCGTGGTTGCGGATCGTCGTCGGTACGGCGCTGATCGGCTTCGGCATCTACCGATGGGCGACCAGGCACGGACACGGCGAGATGCCACGCTGGATGCGCTCATTCACCTCGATGTCCCCGCGGCGCGCTGGTCTGACGGCCGCGGCGCTGGCCGTCATCCGGCCGGAGGTGTCGCTCATGTGCGCGGCGGCCGGCCTGGCCATCGGCAGCGCTGGACTGGGCCTGGCGGACAGTTGGCCGGCGGCCGTATTCTTCGTCGTGCTCGCCGGATCCTCGGTCCTGATCCCGATTCTGGGCTACCTGGCCGCCAGCGACCGACTTGATCCGGCGCTGGACCGGGTCAAGGACTGGATGGAGCAGCAGCACGCCGCGCTGGTCGCCGTGATCCTGGTCCTCATTGGTGCGATGGTGGTCTACAACGGGATTCACGCGCTATAGCCGGCGCCGCAGCCGACCCGCATTAAGATCGCGGCCGTGGGCCTGGACGACCGTGACGCGCTGCGCGTGCTGCATGACGCGTTTACCGCGGCGTCCGACGGCTCCGGCGTTGTCGCTCAGTTCTTCACCCGTTGGTTCGGCACCGACCCGTCGGTCCGTGATCTCTTCCCGGCCGACCTCACCACGCAGCGGGCCGCGTTTGCACACGCCATGAGTTGGGTGCTCGGCGAATTCATCGCCCAACGGGCACAGGAACCCGTGGCGTTCTTGGCTCAATTGGGCCGTGATCACCGCAAGTACGGTGTGACGCAAAGCCATTACAACGTCGTGGGCCAAGTGCTTCGCACCGCCCTGCGCGATGAGTTGGCCGACCGGTGGACCGCGGCCGTCGACGACGCCGCCCGCGAGGCGCTGAATCTGATCATCGGGGTAATGGGCGGGGCGGCCGATGCCGAAGAGGGCCCGGCGTGGTGGGACGGCACCGTCGTCGAGCACCTGCGGGTCTCCCGCGATATCGCCGTCGTCCGGATCCAGCTGGATCAGCCGCTGCCCTATCACCCGGGCCAGTACGTCAAAGTCGAGGTGCCGCAGTGCCCGCGGTCATGGCGCTACCTGAGCCCGAGCATGCCCGCCGACGACACCGGCGCCATCGAATTTCACGTTCGCGTGGTCCCCGCCGGTCTGGTCAGCACCGCGATCGTCAACGAGACCCGGCCCGGCGACCGGTGGCGACTGTCCAGCCCGCACGGCGGACTGCATGTCGATCGCGATGCCGGTGACGTGCTGATGGTGGCCGGCAGTACCGGCTTGGCGCCGCTACGGGCGATCATCATGGACCTGGCCCGGTGGGCCGTGAATCCGCGGGTGCACCTGTTCTTCGGTGGCCGCTATCCCTGCGAGCTTTACGACCTGCCCGTCCTGTGGCAGATCGCGGCGCACAACCCGTGGCTGTCGGTGACCCCGGTGTCGGAGTATGCGCGCGACCCGGACTGGGCCGCCGACTATCCCGATGTCACCCCGCCGCGGGGCTTGCATCTGCGGCAGACCGGACGACTGCCGGAAGTGGTCAGCCGCTACGGCAGCTGGGGTGATCGCCAGATTCTGGTCTGTGGTGGTCCGGAGATGACGCGGGCCATGGTCGCCGCGCTTGTCGCCAAAGGCGCTCCGCCACAACGTATTCAACACGACCCATTGTCGGAGTGAGAAGTGACTGACCTCGACGCCTGCGTACTGTCCGATCCGTCGTCGCCGCTGACGGCGACGTTCGTTCCGAACGCCGGCATGATCGGGACGTCGCTGTGCGACGACGGCGTAGAACTGCTCGGCCAGCGCCGGGGCGTGACCGCCTATGTTGCCGAGCACAAGACCATGGGCATCCCGCTGCTCTACCCGTGGGCGAATCGCTTGAGCGGCAACGACTACCGGGTAGACGCGACGGAGGTAACGCTCACCCCGGGAATCGGTGGGGTGCACGCCGACGAATACGGCGCCCCGATCCATGGCACTCTGGCTGGCGATACCGGTTGGCGGGTGAGCGAGCGGTCGACGGCGGCGTTGACGGCGGAACTCGACTTCGGATCCCGGCCGGACCTGCTGGCGTCATTCCCGTTCCCACACCGGCTGGAGTTGGCGGTCACGCTCGCGGACCGCACCGTGACGGTGCGCACCACGGTCACCGCCACCAGCGACACGGCGGTGCCACTGTGCTTCGGCTTCCACCCCTACCTCCAGCTTCCCGGCGTACCCCGTACGGACTGGCTCATCGAGACCCCGCCGATGCGGTCCCGGATCGTCGGCGCGCGCGGTCTGCCGACCGGCGCTCTGAAGCCTCACCCGGCATCGACAGAATTGTTGGGCGACACGGTGTTCGACCACGGATTCGACGAGGTGGCGCCTGGAGCGGTGTTCGCACTCTCCGGCGGCGGCCGACGCATCGAGGTGCGCTTCGACCAGGGGTATCCGGCGGCGCAGATCTACGCGCCGGCCACTGAAGACGTGGTCTGCTTCGAGCCGATGGCCGCGCCCACCGACGCACTGCGCCAAGGCGGCTACCCGGTGGCGCGTCCCGGTGAGCCCGGCGTGGCCCAGTTCTCGATCCACGTCGGTTGACTCTGCGCCTACGGCGCAAAAGTGCGAGTAGGGCACGCCGTGGACGCAGAGTCAACGAGACAAACGGTTAGCGACGCGGCTGCCAGACCACCACGGCGGTGCTCTTGGGCACCACCGCGATCTCGCGACGCTGGTTGGCGCGCAACATCTCCAACTCCGCCGTCATCTCCTTGACCCGCGACTGCAGCGCCTCGACCTGGTTGGTCAGCTCGATGATCCGCTTGATGCCCGCGAGGTTGACGCCCTCGTCATGGGAAAGCCGCTGCACCTCGCGCAGCATGTCAACGTCTCGTTCGGAGTAGCGACGTCCGCCACCGGAGCTGCGCTGCGGACTGACCAAACCGATCCGGTCATAGGTCCGCAGCGTCTGGGCATGCATCCCGGCCAGCTCGGCTGCGACCGAGATCAGGAAGGTGCGGGCGTTGTCCGATTTGCTCATGAGCGATTACCCGCCCATCCGGCCCGCGGGTCGAACCCGCTGGCCTGCTCCGCTGCCGCGTACGCCTCGAGCGCCTCTTGCGCCGGGCCCTCCAGATTCGGTGGGACCGCGACCTTGACGGTGACCAGCAGGTCGCCGCTGCCGCCGCCGCGCTTGGGCACACCGCGCCCGCGCACCCGCAGAATCCGGCCGTCGGCGGTTCCCTTCGGCACCCGCACACCGACCTTGCCGTCCAGCGTCGGCACCGAAAGCGTAGTGCCCAAGGCGAGTTCGGAGAAGCTCACCGGGATGGTCACCGTCAGGTCGTCACCGTCACGCCCGAAAACCTTGTCCGGGCGCACTCGCACCGTCACGTACAGGTCACCAGAGGGTGCACCGCGCAGACCGGCCTCACCCTGGCCGGCCAGCCGAATCCGTTGGCCGTCTTCGACTCCCGGCGGAATCCGCACATTGATGGTGCGGGTGCGGGCCGCCCGTCCGGTTCCCTTGCACTCCGAACACGGGTGCTCGATGATCGACCCGCTGCCACGGCAGTCGGTACACGGCTCAGAGAACCCGAAGGCGCCCTGATTGCTGCTGATCACCCCGGAGCCGTTGCAGGAGACGCACACCCGGGGACTGGTGCCCGGCCGGGCGCCGCTGCCGTGACAGTTGGTGCACGGCGCGGCACTGGTCAGCCGCAGCGGCATCTCCACGCCCTTGGTGGCCTCCAGGAAACTCAGCTCGGAGTCGGTCTCCAGGTCGTTGCCGCGACGCGGCCGGCTGGGCCGCTGCTGCGCACCGCGCCCGAACAGGCCGCCGAAGAGGTCACCGATGTTGGCCCCGCCGGTCTGCCCGGCCGCGCCGAACAGGTCGTTGAGGTTGAATTCGGTGCCGTCGCCGCCGGTGGAGAACCGGTCGAAGTTTCCGCCGCCGAACCCGCCGCCGCCGTTGAAGCGCCGCCCGAAGCCGCCGCCGGCGAACAACCGCCGGGTCTCGTCGTACTCCTTGCGCTTGGCCTCATCGGACAACACGCTGTAGGCCTCGGACACCGCCTTGAAGCGGTCCGCGGCTGCCGGGTTGTTCGGGTTGCGGTCCGGATGCAGTTCCGAGGCCAACTTGCGGTAGGCGCTCTTGATCTCTTTCTCGCTGGCGTCGGAGGAGACGCCCAGCTCCTTGTAGAAGTCCTTTTCGACCCATTCACGCTGAGCCACGCCGCGTCACCTCCTTACCTGTCAATTCTCTTCAGCAGAGTCGCCGCCGACAACAGCCTCGTCGGCCTCGGCGTCCGGGATGGTGTCGACCACCCCGACCATCGCGTGCCGCAGCACCTGGTCACCGAGCTTGTAGCCCTGGCGCAGGACGGTGCCGATCACCGAGTGGGTCCCGTCGCCCTCATGCTGGACCGCCTCGTGCAGCGACGGGTCGAATTCGTCGCCCTCGGCGCCGAACGACGACAGCCCCATCCCGGTGAGCGCACCGGTCAGCTTGTCCGCCACCGCTTTCAGCGGACCGGATTCCAGGTCGCCGTGGCTGCGGGCGCGGTCCAGATCGTCGAGGATCCCGAGCAGTTCGGTCACCACGGCGGCCTTGGCCCGGTCCGCGACACCTTGCTGGTCGCGCAGCGCCCGCTTGCGGTAGTTGGCGAAGTCCGCCTGTACTCGCTGCAGGTCGGCGGTCAGCTCGGCGACCTGGTCGGCCTGGGCGTCGGTGGCCGGCTCCTCCGGTGCCGGCCCACTAGGGGCCGGCCCGGAGGAACCCTCCCGCACCTCACCGGTTTCCGGGTCGATGCGCCGCTTGTCGGTGACGGTGATGGTCTCCGGAGACGGTTCGCGCGAATGTTCTTCGCTCACTTGGTGTCTCCGTCGTCGACCACCTCTGCGTCCACGACGTCGTCATCGCCACCGGAGGGGCCGCCGGCCTCACTGGCGGCCTGCTCGGCCTGGGTGGCCTCGTAGATCGCCTGACCCAGCGCTTGCGACTCGACGCCGAGCTTCTCCATCGCGGACTTGATGGCGCCGATGTCGGTGCCCTCCAACGCCTTCTTGGCGTCGCCGATCGCGGCGTCCACCTTGGCGAGGGTGTCCTCGGGGACCTTCGAGCCACCTTCGGCCTCGCGCTGCTCCTTGACGAACTTCTCCGTCTGGTAGACCAGCGACTCGGCCTGGTTGCGCACGTCGGCCTCTTCCCGACGCTTGCGGTCCTCCTCGGCGTGCGCCTCGGCGTCCTTGATCATCCGGTCGATCTCCTCCTGGGACAGGCCGGAGCCCTCCTGGATCTTGATCGTGTTCTCCTTGCCGGTGCCCTTGTCCTTGGCGGTGACGTGCACGATGCCGTTGGCGTCGATGTCGAAGGTGACCTCGATCTGCGGGACACCGCGCGGGGCCGGCGGGATACCGGTCAGCTCGAAGGAGCCGAGCAGCTTGTTGTGCGAAGCGATCTCACGCTCACCCTGGAAGACCTGGATCTGCACCGACGGCTGGTTGTCGTCGGCGGTGGTGAAGGTCTCGCTGCGCTTGGTCGGGATGGTGGTGTTGCGCTCGATCAGCTTGGTCATCACGCCGCCCTTGGTTTCGATACCAAGCGACAGCGGGGTGACGTCAAGCAGCAGAACGTCTTTCACCTCACCCTTGAGCACGCCGGCCTGCAGCGCGGCGCCCACGGCGACGACCTCGTCCGGGTTGACGCCCTTGTTGGGCTCCTGGCCACCGGTCAGCTCCTTGACGAGCTCGGTGACCGCGGGCATCCGGGTGGAACCACCCACCAGCACCACGTGGTCGATCTCCGACACCGAGATACCGGCGTCCTTGATCACCGACTGGAACGGCTTGCGGGTGCGGTCCAGCAGATCCTGGGTGATCTTCTGGAACTCCGACCGAGTCAGCTGCTCGTCGAGGAACAGCGGGTTCTTGTCGGCGTCGACGGTGATGTAGGGCAGGTTGATGGAGGTGCTCTGCGAGCTCGACAGCTCGATCTTGGCCTTCTCGGCTGCCTCACGCAGCCGCTGCATGGCCATCTTGTCCTTGGTCAGGTCGATGCCCGAGGTGCCCTTGAACTTGTCGACCAGCCAGTCGACGACACGGTCGTCCCAGTCGTCGCCACCGAGGTGGTTGTCACCGGAGGTGGCCCGCACCTCAACCACGCCCTCGCCGATCTCCAGCAGGGAGACGTCGAAGGTGCCACCACCGAGGTCGAACACCAGGATGGTCTGTTCCTTGTGGCCCTTGTCCAGGCCGTAGGCCAGCGCGGCCGCGGTCGGCTCGTTGACGATGCGCAGCACGTTCAGGCCGGCGATCTGGCCGGCTTCCTTGGTGGCCTGGCGCTGGGCGTCGTTGAAGTAGGCCGGAACGGTGATCACCGCGTCGGTGATGTCCTCACCGAGGTAGGCCTCCGCGTCACGCTTGAGCTTCATCAGCACGCGGGCGCTGATCTCCTGCGCGGTGTAGTCCTTGCCGTCGATCTCGACTTTCCAGTCCGAGCCGATGTGGCGCTTGACCGAGCGGATGGTGCGGTCGACGTTGGTGACCGCCTGGTTCTTGGCGGGCTGGCCGACCAGCACTTCGCCGTTGCGGGCGAACGCGACGACCGATGGGGTGGTGCGCGAGCCCTCCGAGTTGGCTACGACGACGGGGTCGCCGCCCTCCAGCACTGCGACGCACGAGTTGGTGGTCCCGAGGTCGATTCCGACCGCACGAGCCATTGTGGTTCCTCCCTGGTAGACGATATCCCTAGTCTGAGCGGACTGCGCTCAAGGATGCTCCTTGGGCGGCTTGGCTGTCAACCCAGAATTGAGTGCTTCTGACTCAACTTGTCGAAGTGGTCAACGGGCTGGGTTCCGGGTTTGTTCCCGGGGCCGGCCGCCCGGCCCTGCCGACACCTGCCAGGACACCATCCGTCGAGGTCAGCGCGCACCTACGGTGCGGGGTCTGAGGGTCGCCGGGATGTGCCGGAAACCGTGCAAGGTGGCCAGCCCGCGTGGCGTTGGGGGCCCGTCGAGCTGCAGGTCCGGGAAACGTTCGAGCAGTGCGCGCAGGGCGATGGTGGCTTCCATCCGGGCCAGGTTGGCTCCGAGGCAGGCGTGGATACCGCTGCTGAACGACAGATGCTCCTTGGCATTGGCTCTGGTGATGTCGAACCGGTGGGGCTCGTCGAACACGCCGGGGTCGTGGTTGGCGCCGCCCAGCAGCAGTGCCACCGTTTCACCTGCGGCGAGGTGATGCCCCGCAAATTCGAGGTCGCAGAGCGCGTTACGCGACGTCATTTGCACCGGGCTGTCGACGCGCAAGACTTCCTCGACCGCGCCCGGCCACAACTGGGGGTTCTCACGCAGCATCGCCAGCTGATCGCGGTGGTGCAGCAACAGCACGATCGCGTTGCCGATCAGATTGATGGTGGTCTCGAAACCGGCGCCAGCGAGCAGCAATGCCGTCACACCCAGTTCGCGTCGGTCAAGGAGCCCGTCGCGGATCACCTGGCTGTAGATGTCGTCGCCGGGGTTGTTGCGTAACCGTTCGATGTGGTCGCTGAATTGCTGATCGTTTTCCCGAAGGGTTTGCATGGCACGCCGAAAGGTGCTCCAGGACACCCCGATATCGAGCAACGGCGCACCGCGGTCGCCCTGGTCGAGCATTCGCGAACGCTGTTCCTCGGGTATTCCGAGTATCTCGGCGATGATCAACGCCGGTAAGGGTCCCGCGAAATCGGCGATCAGGTCCGGACGGGCAACCGATTCCACACGATCGAGCAGCTCATTGGTGATCTCGACGATCCGGGTCCGCAATTTCTCGACCGCACGAGGGGTAAACGCACGCACCACGGCGCGCCGGTAGCGGGTGTGGTCGGGTTGGATCGACCACCAGCATCGACGGCGGCTCAGCCGGATTCGGCAGCTGCGGGTCCGTTCGGCTGATCAACCAGCGAGCCGGCTTGGGCAGATTCATATTGGCCGGGTTGCTCGCTCCGAACCTGTCGTCGCGCAGGATTGCTCGGCACAGCTCATGGTCGGCCGTCACCGCGACGAACGGCGTGCGCGTCAGTCGACCACGCGCGCGGATCTCTTCGGTCAGCGGTTCCGGGTCGCCGCCACGCAGTGGGCCGATGAGCAAGCGCGCCATCGGTTCTCCCCGCCGTGCCTGCGCCGCGAGGAACGCACGCGGAAAGCCGTGCAAGATCGCCCACCGAAGCCACAGACCGACGTCGCTCATCGGTGTGTACCTCCCGGAGGCAGCACAAACGCCGACCGCGCGGCAACCGTTGCCAGGTGCCTCATCAGCAGCGATTCCGGAATGAGTCCGGTGGCGCGGCTGACGGCGGCGCTGAGGAAGTCGGGTCGTACGTTGACGGCCTTGCCGAACCACGCCGACTCCCGAACCAGCGGCGCCACCCGCGGCCGACGGAAGGCGACGAACCGGGCGAACGCGGTGGGCAGGTCGGGCGCCCGGTCGACGAACTCGGCCAAGATCGCGGCGTCTTCCAAGCCCTGGCAGCCGCCCTGGCCAAGATGCGGACGCATGGGATGGGCCGCGTCGCCGACCAGCACGATCGGTCCGCGCGCCCAGTGACGGGCGGGCCCCCGGTCGTAGAGGTCGTCGCGCAACACGTCAGCGGGCGAGGTCGCACCGAGAATGCTCGGGATGGGATCACACCAATCGGCGAACTTACCCCGCAGGTAGGCCAGCTCCCCCTCGCGCGCTCGCTGCCCCTCGGGCACCCGCTCGGTGGCAAACCAGTACGTCAGACCCGGCCCCATCGGCACATGCCCGGTTTCGACTCCGGGCCCCATGGTTTCCCCCGCCAGGTCCGGATCCAGGGAATAGGCAGCGACGCCTCGCCACGCGGTATAGCCGACGTAGCGTCGCCGCAGCGGGCCGTTGAGATGGCGGGCCAGAACCGAATGGGTGCCGTCGGCGCCGACGACGGCATCGAACGCCCGGACCGAGCCGTCCGAGAGTCGCAGCGCGACACCGTCTCCCGCCATCGTCACGTCCACGGCGGCGAGCCCGTAGTGGAGGCTGCCCGCCGCCAACGCTTCGGCCAGGATGTCACGCAGCACCGAGCGCTGCACCACCACGAGCGGTTCACCAAGGGCCCGGACCATCCGTTCGGCAGCCGGGCGGCGCAGCCACGACCCGTCGTGCCAGCGCGCCGCACCGGCGGTGATCCGGCCGCCCGCCGCGCGGACCGCATCGCCGAGACCGAGATGGTCCAGGGCGGCCAGGGCATTGGGCCAGATGCTGATCCCAGCGCCCGACGAGGTGTCGGTCCGTTGTTCAACGACGGTGACCTCGTGACCGCGGCCCTGCAGGCCGACCGCGGTCGCCAGCCCGGCAATGCCGGCCCCGACCACGCCGATCCGCTTGCTCATCGGGCCGAACCGTCGGCGCCGTGAGCAGCCAGCCAGGCCGCTCGCCGTCTGTTGGAAGCTCGAGAAAGCCAGGCGTCCTGGACTACCTCGGCCAGTTCACTCTTGCTGATCGCGTGCAGGTCAGCCTCCCGGACCAGAACGGACGGATGACCGTTGAAATGGTCAGTGGTGAAAAACGGTGTCGTGGGGTCTTGGATGAGGGCCTGCTTGTCGGCGTCGGACTCGACCCAGATCACGATGACATCCGGATAGGGCTCACCCGTGACGGGATCCTTGGCGTCGGGCCGCGGCGTACGGAAGAACACGAACGACTTGCCGCCCACCTGGTAGATCGGATTGCCTTTCGGCCCTTCGATTCTGGTGACGTGGGGCATCGACGCGGCGACCTCATGCACGTCTGTGACTCGCGCGGGTCGATCGGCCATAACCGCAACCGTAGTCACCCGTCGAACAACAGGCGCGCGATCCGCTCGACCGTGGCCATCGGATCGGCGGCTTTCACGCCTGCGTTTACCGCGTCATTGAGCCACAGCGTCGAAAAGCCGTGCACCAACGACCAGGCGGCCAACTCGGCGCCGGCCGGATCGGCACGCGCAGCCGCGTCCTCAAGCGTCGCCACACCACGGGAAAGTTCGGCTGCCGCAGCGGCTTCCGCGGCGACCAGCTCGGCAGCGGAGGGATCCAGCAGCGACTTGTCGAACATCACCTCGTAGTGGCCCGGATGGTCAAGCGCGAACCGCACATAGGCCAAAGCGGCGTCGACGAACCGGCCCCGGGCTGCGGTGAGCGCGGCACTCAGCAGCTGAAAACCCTCGGTGGCCAGCGCGGTGAACAGCCCCCGCCGATCGGTGAAGTGATGCGCCGGGGCGGCATGCGAGACTCCGGCCGCGCGGGCCAGTTCGCGCAGCGATACCCGGTCGGCACCCTGCTCGGCCACCAGGCGCGCGGCTTCGGCCAGGATCACGGCGCGCAGATCGCCGTGGTGGTAGGTCGAACGGGCCATGGCGCCACCCTACAAGACAATCTTGACAGCGACTAGATATCGGTCTTACGCTCGGCGTCATAACTTGTCACTGTCTAGATCCGGAGGTGGTCATGGCTCCCCTGATCACACTGCTGGTGGGCAGCTTTGCCGCGCGGCTCGTCGGCTGGTTGGGCGTCGACTACGTGGACAGCTGGGCTCGCGCGATCGGCGTCGGCCTGGCAGCAATGTTCTTCGTCACGGGTGCGGCGCATTTCGTGCCACCGCTACGCAGCCAGCTGATCGCGATCGTTCCCCCGGCACTGCCGGCGCCGGGACTGCTGGTCAGCATCACCGGCGTACTGGAGCTGCTGGGTGCCGTGGGCCTGTTGCTTCCCGCCACCCGCGTCGCCGCGGCGGTCTGCCTGCTGCTGTTGATGCTGGCGATGTTCCCGGCCAACATCTACGCCGCCCGGATGCCTGATCCGCCCAAGTCGATGACGACCCGACTGCCGGTACGCACCGCCGAGGAGATTCTCTATCTGGCCGCCGCGGCGGCGGTCGCAGTCGCTGGGTAGATCGCTCGCGTCAGCGCGTCGCGTCGACGGCGCCGGGCAGGGCGCTGAGGAGCTTCTCGTCGGCCGTGAGCAGGGTCAGCCGCTCCGCGGTGGCCTGGGCGACCAGGATCGCGTCGAACGGATCCCGGTGCGGCAGAACGGTGTGGCCCGATGCCAGGGCATGACGGCGGGTGACCGGCAGGTCACGCAATCCGGACCGTTCGATCACCTCGTCCAGGTCAGCGGGCAGGGCGAGCTTGCCGAGGTTCGCCTTGATGGACATCTCCCAGGCGCTCGCACCCGAGAAGAAGACGACCTCGCCGGCAGTGATCCGCTCTCGTGCCCGCTCTCCCAGCCGGGGGCTGCCGTCGAGCAGCCACAGCACCACGTGGGTGTCCAGCAGCAGACCGGTCATTCGGTTCCGAACAGGGCGTTGATCGCCGGGTCGACGTCGTCGAAGTGTTCGTCGTCGTAGCCGAGTCGTCCGGCGGCCACCCCGAAGGCGATGTCGACGCGCGGGTGCGGGACCAGATCGGCGACCGGTTTGCCGGCCCGGGCAATCGTGATCGTCTCGCCGTTCTCGACCCGAGCCAGCAGGCTCGACAGGTGCGTCTTCGCGTCATGGATGTTCACGGTTGACACGCAACCAGAGTACCGGACTTAGTCCAGTCGGACTAAGTCCACGACGGAACGAGACACAGCAGGAAATCTCTACAACCAGGGCATCATCGGGTTCTTCGCCTTCGAGAACACCGTCGACGACATCGGCAACTGGTTCAACTCGCTGTAGCGAAACAGCAGGGGCCGAGCGCCATGGGTTTTGGTCCTGACCAGCAATCCCGGTGCGTTACCCTCGCAGCGATGTCACTTTCCCCCGCCCCGCATCCGATTTCCCCGGCTGCGCTGGCCCGCGAGGACGCGGGCTACCACAAGGACCTGGCCCCCCGGCAGCTGCAGATGATTGCGCTCGGAGGTGCCATCGGCACCGGGCTGTTCCTGGGCGCCGGCGGCCGGCTGGCCTCGGCCGGGCCGGGCCTGTTCATCGTCTACGCGGTCTGTGGCGCCTTTGCCTTCCTTATCCTGCGTGCGCTCGGCGAGCTGGTGCTGCACCGGCCGTCGTCGGGATCATTCGTCTCGTACGCGCGTGAATTCTTCGGGGAGAAGACCGCCTACGTCACCGGGTGGCTGTACTTCCTGAACTGGTCGATGACCGGCATCGTCGACACCACGGCTATCGCCAGCTACTTCCACTATTGGCACCTGTTCGAGGTGATCCCGCAGTGGACCCTGGCGTTGATCGCCCTGCTGGCGGTGCTGTCGATGAACCTGATCTCGGTGAAGCTCTTCGGTGAGCTGGAATTCTGGGCCGCGCTGATCAAGGTCATCGCGCTGCTGACGTTCCTGGTCGTCGGGACCATCTTCTTGGGCGGCCGCTACCAGGTCGACGGCCAGGAAACCGGCCTGCACCTTCTGTCCCAGAACGGCGGGTTCCTGCCGACCGGGCTGCTCCCGCTGGTGCTGGTGACCTCTGGGGTGGTGTTCTCCTACGCCGGGGTCGAACTGGTCGGCACCGCCGCCGGCGAAACCCAGGACCCCGAGAAGGTCATGCCGCGCGCGATCAACTCGGTGGTGGCCCGCATCGGGATCTTCTACGTGGGATCGGTGGTGCTGCTGGCGCTGCTGCTGCCCTACACCGCCTTCAAGGAGCACCAGAGCCCGTTCGTCACGTTCTTCTCCAAAGTCGGTTTCACCGGCGCCGGCAGCCTGATGAACCTGGTCGTGCTGACCGCCGCGTTCTCCAGCCTCAACGCCGGGCTGTACTCCACCGGACGGATCCTGCACTCGATGGCGGTCAATGGCAGTGGTCCGGCGTTCACCGCCAAGATTTCGAAGAACGGCGTGCCCTACGGCGGCATCCTGCTGACCAGTGGAGTCGGCCTGCTGGGCGTCGTGCTCAACGCATTGCGCCCCGGGCAGGCCTTCGAGATCGTGCTCAATATCGCCGCGGTCGGGGTGATGGCGGCGTGGGCGACGATCGTGGCCTGCCAGCTGCGGTTGCTCCGGCTGGCCAATGCCGGCGTGCTGCGACGACCGTCGTTCCGAATGCCGCTGGCTCCCTACAGCGGGTACGCGACCTTGATGTTCCTGGCCGGTGTGCTGGTGCTGATGCTGTTCGATCACCGCAGCGGCCCGTTCGTGTGGGGGGTGCTGATCATCGGCACGCCCGCACTGATCGTCGGCTGGTACCTGGTGCGCGGGCGGGTGCAGGCCGCGGCGGCCGCGGTTTCCGAAACGCCCGCCGAACAGACTCCGACTGTGACCGTGCAGCCGGATCCGGACGAGTAGAAGGCCCGAAACACATGGCCCGCAATCGTTACGCAGCCAAACCCCCGCTGTATGGAATGGTGCTGGTCTTCTGCGCCATCGCCATCGTGGCCGTCACCGCCTACCTGCACGCCGGCTGGTGGTCGGTGGCGGGTTATGCGCTCGCCGCGGTGACGGCCGTCGCCGGTGCGGCGTTGGCCTTCCGCGACTTTTCCTGACCGCAGGCTTGCCACTCGGCGTGCGCCCACTGCGAAAAGTCGGGCACCGAACTCGTACCGCGCGTCACTACAGCCACTGATGTCACTGGGTGCGTACGCTGGGCCGCAACACAGCGCAGCGGGGGAATGAGTGCGGGTACCAGACCAGGCGAAACGCAGGACGGCCGGAAAGCTGACACTGGCGGCCGCGCTGCTGCTGACGGGCTGTAGCACCACCGTCGATGGCCACCCGACCGCAGCTCCGGGCGGTGGGCCGCCGGAGCCGTCGTTCCGGCCGCCCCGCACCAGCACTGCACCGCCGAGCCCGCCGAGTCCGACCAAGTCGGCCGTCCCGAACCGGCCGGCCGAGGCCATCCCGCTGCCTCCCGACGACAACGGTTACGTCTTCATCGAGACGAAGTCCGGCCAAACCCGCTGTCAGATCTCCTCTCCACAGGTCGACTGCGAGGCGCAGTTCACCAACACCCCGCTCAAAGACGGCCAGCACGCCAACGGTGTCAGTGTCAGTGCCGACGGCACCGTGCAGTGGGTGGTGGGCAACCTGGGCGATATCCCGGTCGTCACCATCGACTACCTGACCTACCAAGCGCAAGGATGGACGATCAACGCCGATATCAACGGCACGCGGTTCACCAATGACCGCACCGGCCACGGCATGGTCGTCAGCATCGACAACGTCGATACCTTCTGATTTTTCGCCCAAGTCGGCTGTCAGCGCCTTCCGTTACGATCGGTGAAATGGCGCGCTTCGGATCTTCAGACGGTTCCGGCAAACCCGGCGAGGACCAAACTCGGTCCGTGCCCTACGGCCATCGCGGCCCGCAACCGCCCGGACCGCCCCCGGCTCCGTTCGGCCCCGCCAACCCGGGGCGTAACCCCGGCGAGCCCGGCTACCAGCCCGGGAACGCCCCGACCCAATACGCCGCCTACAACGCCTTCGACGAGCCGACCGACCCGCAGGTTGTCGATTTCGCTGCGTCGTCGGCCACTCCGTGGTTTCGCCGCCGGTCGGTGCTGATCGCCTGGTTCGGCCTCATCGCGGTGATGCTCGCGCTGGTGATCTGGGGAATCATCCAGCTGACCAGCCGCGGGCCCGGCGGCGGCACCACCCCGGTGACCAGCTCGTCAAGCACCACCAGCACCACGACCAGCACCAGCAGCACGACCAGCTCATCGAGTGCGTCCAGCACCACCGCGCCGACGGCGGCCCCGCCCCGACAGGCCCCGCCGCAGCAGCCCCCGGCACAGCAGGCACCGGCACCCAGCGAGCCGCCGCACCGTCACCGACCGCATCTGCCGTCGGTGATCACCATCCCGCCGATCCCCAAGGTTCCGGAGCTGCCGACGGTGATCACGCTGCCGCCGCACCGGTAGCCCACCGGCCCGGTACTCTCGCCGCATGCAACCACCGCGGCGGTCGGCCTGGCTCGGCATCGATGTGGTGGCCGTTCTGATTTTCTGCGCCCTCGGCCGGCGTAGCCACGACGAGGGCATCACGCTCAGCGGCTTGGCGACCACGGCCTGGCCGTTTCTGAGCGGCACCGTGCTGGGCTGGCTGGTGTCGCGCGCCTGGCGCAGTCCCACCGCGCTCTGGCCCACCGGGGTGACGGTCTGGATTTCGACGGTGCTGGTCGGCATGCTTTTGCGCGAAGCGACCTCGGCCGGCGTGGCGAAGAGTTTCATCCTGGTCGCTTCGACGGTCACCGCCGTCTTCCTGCTCGGCTGGCGAGCTGTGGTCGAGCTTGTCGCGCGGCGGCGTTTGGACAGCTGACGGGTTTCGGCCAGTGTCGTCGCGGGTTTTCGTCAGGCGCGGCCCCTACCCTCGGTCCGTGTGAACCGATCGCCGGACGACCCGAACAACGAGCCGACCCAGATGGCCGGCTACGGCGACGGCGACAACGGCAACTATGGCGAGCCGGCCTACTACAGCGAGTACCGCGAGCCCACCGGACGCCAGCCCGAGTGGAACGAACCGCCGCCGACCCCGTGGTATCTGCGACCAGTCGCGCTGGTTTTCCTGGGCGTGCTGACCGCGATCCTGATCGCGCTGCTGGTGTGGGGCATGGTCAGGCTGGTGAACAAGGAACCGACGCCCACCGCGCCGGCGACCAGTTCAGTGACATCCACCACCAACGCCCCCGCGGAGGAGGCCCCCGTCCCGGCGCAGCCCCCTGCCGACGCCACCACCGACGAAAACCAGCCGCCGGCGACGGAAACCGAGCCCCCCGCGTCCACCACCGAGGCGCCAAGCACCACGACGAGCACCGAACCGCCCACCACCACCGAGCCGCCGACCACCACCGCAGCACCGAGCACGACAACAGCACCGAGCACCACCACTGCCCCCGCTACGCCTACCCGACGGCCGCCGGCGATCGTCATACCGCTGCCCGGACTGTGATTTCCCTAGGGCCCGAGCCACCACGAAAGCCCGTCTGAACAGTCGCGGGCCGATACAGTTAGGCCAGCCTTTGTCGCGCTGAACGGCCTCGGAGTGGCACTATGGGCGAGCACCGAGCAGGGCTTGAACTGGTGCTGCGCAAGATTGGCGTAAGTTACCCATCAGTAACCATAGCTAAGTTACTGATCGGTAACTTGTGGATGGGAGAGGCTCTCCGTGACCGAAAATACCCAGATGCTGATCAGGCTGGTGGTCGGCCTGTCCATGACAGCACTTGTTGGCATGCTGGCCGCCCGCCGGGTGTTCTGGCTCTTCCGACTGGTCATGTCCGGTCAGAAGGTCGGCGCCGAGCGGACGAACGACATCAAGTCCCGGATCGAGACCCAGATCCGTGAGGTCGCCGGCCAGGCCAAGCTGCTGAAGTGGAACATCCCCGGGATCGCGCACTTCTTCACCATGTGGGCGTTCTTCGTGCTGATCACGGTGTACATCGAGGCCTACGGCCAGATGTTCAACCCGCACTTCGCCATCCCGATCGTCGGCCGCTGGGACGTCCTGGGCTTCATGCAGGACTTCTTCATCACCGCGGTCACCCTGTCGATCTTCGTGTTCATGGTCATCCGGGTCCTGCGTAACCCGACCGAGCACGGCCGGTCGTCGCGGTTCTACGGCTCGCACAACGGCGGCGCCTGGCTGATCCTCGTGATGATCCTCAACGTGGTCTGGACCTTCCTGCTGCTGCGCGGCGCCGCGGTCAACACCGGCACCCTGCCCTACGGCAAGGGCGCCTACCTGTCGCATCTCATGGGCAAGCTCATGGCGCCGCTGGGGCTCGCTGCCAACGAGAACATCGAAACCGCCGCGCTGCTGCTGCACGTTGCGGTGGCGCTGGGCTTCCTGCTGATCGTGCTGAACTCCAAGCACCTGCACATCTTCTTGGCCCCGATCAACGTCACCTTCAAGCGACTGCCCAACGCCCTGGGCCCGCTGCTGCCGATCGAGTACCAGGGCGAGCCCCTGGACTTCGACAACCCGCCGGAAGACGCGGTGTTCGGCCGCGGCAAGATCGAGGACTTCACCTGGAAGGGCATGCTCGACTTCGCCACCTGTACCGAGTGTGGCCGCTGCCAGTCGCAGTGTCCCGCGTGGAACACCGGCAAGCCGCTGAGCCCCAAGCTCGTCATCATGGACTTGCGCGACCACTGGATGGCCAAGGCCCCCTACCTGCTTGGCGACAAGCCGATGCCGACCGGTGAGGTCGACCTGGCCGACGCCAAGCCGCTGCCCGGCCACCACGTGCCGGAGAAGGGCTTCGAGCGCATCGGCGGCTCCGGCCCGGCGCAGGCCGTCCGCCCGCTGGTGGGCACCGCCGAAGAAGGCGGCGTGATCGACCCCGACGTGCTGTGGTCGTGCACCAACTGCGGCGCCTGCGTCGAGCAGTGCCCGGTGGACATCGAGCACATCGACCACATCGTCGACATGCGCCGCTACCAGGTGCTGGTGGAGTCGGAGTTCCCCTCCGAGTTGGGTGTGCTGTTCAAGAACCTGGAGAACAAGGGCAACCCGTGGGGGCAGAACGCCAAGGAGCGCACCTCCTGGATCGATGAGCTCAACTTCGACATCCCGGTCTACGGTCAGGACGTCGACAGCTTCGACGGGTTCGAGTACCTGTTCTGGGTGGGCTGCGCTGGGGCCTATGAGGACCGCGCCAAGAAGACCACCAAGGCGACCGCCGAGCTGCTGGCCGCTGCCGGCGTGAAATTCCTGGTGCTGGGCACCGGGGAGACCTGCACCGGTGACCCGGCCCGGCGTGCCGGCAACGAGTTCCTGTTCCAGCAGTTGGCCTCGCAGAACGTCGAGATGCTCAACGAGGTGTTCGACGGTCTGGACAGGCCCGACCGCAAGATCATCGCGAGCTGCCCGCACTGCTTCAACACGATCTCTCGCGAATACCCGCAGCTGGGCAGCGAATACACCGTGCTGCACCACACCCAGGTGCTCAACCGACTGGTCCGGGACAAGAGACTGATTCCGGTGGCTCCGGTGTCACGGGAGGTCACCTACCACGACCCGTGCTTCCTGGGCCGCCACAACAAGGTCTACGAGCCGCCTCGTGAGCTGGTCGAGGCGTCGGGAGCCAACCTGGTCGAGATGCCCCGAAACAAGGACCGCTCGTTCTGCTGCGGCGCCGGCGGCGCCCGGATGTGGATGGAAGAGCACATCGGCAAGCGGGTGAACCACGACCGCGTCGACGAGGCGCTGGCCACCGGTGCCACCACCATCGCCACCGGCTGCCCGTTCTGCCGGGTGATGGTCAGCGACGGCGTCGATGACCGCATCGAAGCCTCCGGGCGTTCCGGCGTGGACGTGCGTGACATCGCCCAGCTGCTGCTGGAGTCCCTGGACATGTCCACGGTGACGTTGCCGGCCAAGGGCACCGCTGCCGAGGCCGCCGCCAAGGCCGGCCCGAAGAAGGTCGAGGAGAAGGCACCGGCGCCGGCTGCCGTGGCCACCGCGACGGTGGAGAAGCCGGCTGCCGAGGCCAAGGCCGCGGCCCCGGTCAAGGGCCTGGGGATGGCCGGCGGCGCCAAGCGCCCGGGTGCCAAGAAGGCGGCCCCGGCCGCTGCTCCGGCCGCCGAGGCCCCCGCTGCCGAGGCCGGCACTGCCGCCCCTGCGGCACCCGCAGCCCCGGTGAAGGGGCTCGGGATCGCCGGCGGCGCCAAGCGCCCGGGCGCCAAGAAGGCAGCTCCGGCGGCGGCTGCGGCTCCGGAAGCGACCACCGCTGCCGAGCCCGCCGCACCGGCGGCGCCCGCAGCACCGGCGGCCCCGGCGGCACCCGTCAAGGGTCTGGGTATGGCCGCGGGCGCCCGTCGGCCCGGCGCCAAGAAGGCCGCTCCTGCTGCCCCGGCAGCTGCGGAACCGGTGGCCGCCGCCGCTGAGCCGGCATCGACCGCCACCGAGCCCGAGGCGACTGCGGAGGCTGCCCCGATCGAGGCCCCCAAAGCGGAGGCCCCGAAGGAACAGCCGCCGGTGAAGGGGCTGGGCATCCAGCGCGGAGCGCGGCCGCCGGGCAAACGCTGAGATAACAGGTTGGGGCCGTATAGGTGCATATACGGCCCCAACTTGTTTCTCGGGCAAATTTTGATTGGACAGCTATGGGACCATTGTCGACGTGACCGCTCATCCGTTGCCGCATCAGATGCCCTGGCCTGCCACCGGCAGTCAGCCACGGCAGCGTACGTTCGCGCAATCGACCAAGCTGCAGGACGTCCTGTACGAGATCCGCGGTCCGATCCACGCCCAGGCGGCCCGGATGGAGGCCGAGGGGCACCGGATCCTCAAGCTCAACATCGGCAACCCGGCGCCGTTCGGGTTCGACGCGCCCGACGTGATCATGCGGGACATGATCCAGGCGCTGCCGTACGCGCAGGGCTACTCGGACTCCCAGGGCATCCTGCCGGCGCGCCGCGCGGTGGTCACCCGCTACGAGCTGGTCGAGGGCTTCCCCCGCTTCGACGTCGACGACGTCTACCTCGGTAACGGCGTATCCGAGCTGATCTCGCTGGTGTTGCAGGCACTGTTGGACAACGGCGACCAGGTCTTGATCCCGGCCCCGGACTACCCGCTGTGGACGGCGTCGACGTCGTTGGCCGGTGGCACTCCGGTGCACTATCTGTGCGACGAAACCCAGGACTGGCAGCCGGACATCGCCGACATGGAGTCGAAGATCACCGAACGCACCAAGGCGCTGGTGGTGATCAACCCGAACAACCCGACCGGGGCGGTCTACAGCCGCGAGGTGCTCAGCCAGATCGCCGAATTGGCCCGCAAGCACCAGCTGTTGCTGCTCGCCGACGAGATCTACGACAAGATCCTCTATGACGACGCCGAGCACACCAGCCTGGCCACCCTGGCGCCGGATCTGTTGTGTTTGACCTTCAATGGTCTGTCGAAGGCCTACCGGGTGGCCGGCTACCGCTCCGGTTGGCTGGCGATCACCGGCCCCAAGGAACACGCGACCAGCTTCCTGGAGGGCATCAACCTGCTGGCCAACATGCGGCTGTGCCCGAATGTGCCTGCCCAGCATGCCATTCAGGTGGCGTTGGGCGGCCACCAGAGCATCGATGACCTGGTGCTGCCGGGTGGGCGGCTGCTCGAACAACGTGACGTCGCCTGGAGCAAGCTCAACGAGATTCCGGGCGTCTCCTGCGTGAAGCCCCGAGGCGCGCTCTACGCGTTCCCCCGGCTAGACCCCGAGGTCTACCCGATCGACAACGACGAGCAACTGGTGCTGGACCTGTTGCTGCAGGAGAAGATCCTGGTCACCCAGGGCACCGGGTTCAACTGGCCGGCGCCGGACCACCTGCGCATCGTGACCCTGCCGTGGGCCCGCGACCTGTCCAGCGCCATCGAGCGCCTGGGCAACTTCCTGGTCAGCTACCGGCCCTAGTCCTTCGGCGAGCCTTCCCCGTCCACAGGGAATCTCACGACGTCACAGCGGCGTGTCGCGTCGCCATATTCCCACTCGACGGCTCGCACACGCCCCCACCGGGATCGCGTGCGCGACAATGCCGATGCCCCAGCCGAGGATGGGCCAGACCGGCCAGAAATACCACTGCCCCACGGACACCGCGGTCACCAGCCAGATCCCGACCATCAGCGCCGACACCGCCAGATAAGCGCCCAGGTGAATCCGCACGCCGCGCCGGGCGGCAGCGCTGCGCTGCGCACGACGACGCGGGTCTCGCCGGCTGATCTGCGCGACAGGCAGATCGGCGGCCAGCTCACGGAGCGCTCCGGCGGTCTGCGCCGCAAATGCCCGGCCCAGTCGGGTCTCGTACTCCTCCATCGACAGGTAGCCCTGACTGAACGCCTGCCCGAGCTGGTCGGCGGTACGCTCTCGCTCCGGATCACCCACTCGTACAGCAGAATCCGTGGTCATGTCGCACCCCTATTGCCCGGTCGGCACCCAGTTGCCGTGAAATCCGGCGGGAACACGGTGCGGCAGGTGGATGGCCGCGAGGTCTTCCAACGTGGCCGCGTCCAGGATCGCCAGCTCGCTGGTGTCGGTCGTGCTGTCATAGACGAAGCCCATCAACACGCCGTCGTCTTCGGCCGCGTCCGCCGTGGTCGGATGGAAGACGAACTCACCCAACTGTTTTCCATCACCGAAAGACCGTGTCGCTGTCGACCCGCCGACAAGGTCGTGCTTGAGCAGGGTCGCGTCCGGCACCACACCGTTGCCGATACTCACCGAATAGCCGAACCGGTGCCGCTTGCCGACCAGTCGTTCGTCGACGCGGGGAAACTCCTGGCCACGGTCGTCCACCCGAGATTCGCGAACCTTGCCGTCGGCCAGGTCGACGGTCCACCGTTCCAGCGTGGGCAGCCCCTCGGCGGGGCCACGCATCTCGGTGTCGAACATCTTCGGATGCCGGACCACGTCGAGCACGACGGTGTCACCCTCGTCGTAGGCATTCATCGGATGGAAGACGTAGCAGGGCTCTACCTCGAACCACCGGACGTCGCCGTTTCCTCCGTCACGCGGCATGACACCCACCCGCGCAGGGTATTTCGGGTTCCACCGATACGGCATGGTGCGCACGCTGCTCTTGGGCATCGGCAGCCGGGCCATAATCGGGTCCGGGATGCGCACCCGTCCGATCAGCGCCGACATGATCAGCCGTACCGGTAGCCGCAGGCCGGGCGGCGCCGCACCCTGTGCCACTTGGCGGGTGTCGAACGTGACCGGCAGGTCATAGAAAACGACATGGTTCTCGGTGAGCGAGAAGTCGTGCATCATCGGCGAACCGGTGACTTCGATATCCACGGTGCGCCGTGCCCGGCCGTCGGTGCCGATCACCGAGTACTGAACGCTGTTGCCGCGGTTGAACGCGTACGAAACGGCATGCAGCTCACCGGTATTGGGGTCACGTTTGGGGTGCGCGGTGTATCCGCCCGACAACGTGCCGTCGAAGTCGCAGGTGCCGACGGTGTCCAGCTCGTCGGTCAGCTCGTAGCAGGAGATGCCGCCCTCGATCAGCGCGAGGGTGCGCCCGGCGTGGCCGATCACGTTGGTGTTGGCGCCGATCCCGGACGGCCCGGTACGCCGACCGGGTGGCGGCGTCTCGCCGAGCGCGGCGGCGGTCTGCGGGCCGCGTACGTAGCGGTTGCGGTACCACTCGGCCTTGCCGTCGCGCAGGCGCAGTCCGTGGACCATGCCGTCACCGATGAACCAGTGATAGAACGCGGGATCGATTTCGCCGACCGGGTTGGGCCCGTTACGCAGGTAGCGCCCGTCCAGGTAGTCCGGGATGGTCCCGGTCACCGTCAGCTCGGTGAGGGTGTACTCCTGTGCGATCGGCGCGAATCCGCCCTGAAGGTAGGGGTTGGTCATCGGACGCCTCCTGTCCATAACAACGTTATGGACATGTATAACACTGTTATGACATCATGGCAAGGGTGAGTTCGAATCCGCGTGATCGGCTGATCGAGGCCGGTACCCGACTACTGGACAGCGAAGGCCCCGAGGCATTGCAGGCTCGGAAAGTCGCCGCCGAGATAGGCGCCTCCACCATGGCCGTCTACACCCACTTCGGCGGGATGAACGGGCTGCTGGAGGCGATCGTTTCGGCAGCGTTCGAGCGTTTCGGCGCCGCGCTGGCATCCGCACCCAGGACCGACGATCCGATGGCCGACTTCTTCTCCATGGGCTACGCCTACCGGGAGTTCGCGTTGGCCAGCCCGCAGCGCTATCGGCTGATGTTCGGGCTCGCCGCGCCGCAGAAATTCCACGTACCCGAGACGCCGGTGGCGACGGCGACCTTCGACCAACTCGTCGCCGCCGTCGAGCGGATCATCGCCACCGGCCGGATCCGCGAGGACGACACCGTCGAATTGGCCGGGCGAATCTGGAGCATGATCCACGGTGTGGTGCTCCTGGAACTGGTCGGCACCTTCGAGCAGGACGGCCGCGCCCTGACCCACATCCTCGGCCCGATGACGGTCGACATGTTCGTGGGGATGGGCGACAGCCGGGAAAACGCCGAGCTGTCGCTGCGACGGGCGACCGACGCGGTTCGGGTGTGAGCACCCGTCACCGACGATCCAACAACCCCATCAGGTAGTCGCCGTAGCCGGACTTGCATAGCGCCGCGGCACGAGCGGCGAGTGCGTCGTCGTCGATGAACCCCATCCGCCAGGCCACCTCTTCGGGCACGCCGATCTTGAGGCCCTGACGGCGCTCGACGGTGCGGACGTAATCGCCGGCGTCCAGCAGCGAGTCGAAGGTCCCGGTGTCCAGCCACGCGGTGCCGCGGGCCAGCGTCTCGACCGTCAGCCGGCCCTGGTCGAGGTAGGTCTGGTTGATGTCGGTGATCTCGTACTCGCCGCGCGCGGAAGGCTTTAAGCCCCTGGCGATCTCGACGACGTCATTGTCGTAGAAATACAGCCCGGGTACCGCGTAGTGGGAGGTGGGCGCGGTCGGCTTCTCCACCACCGACACCGCTGACCCGTTCACGTCGAACTCGACTACACCGTAGGCCGACGGGTCCGCCATCCAGTACGCGAAAATGACCGCGCCGGAAAGGGACTGGTGACGGCGCAGACTGGTTCCCAAACCGGCGCCGTAGAAGATGTTGTCTCCCAGCACCAGGGCGACAGAGTCGGTGCCGATGTGGTCGGCGCCGATCACGAACGCCCGTGCCAGTCCGTCGGGCTGCTCCTGGATGGCGTAGCTGATGTCGACCCCGAATGCGCCGCCGTCCCCCAGCAGTCGCTGGAAGGCGGGCGCGTCGTGGCCGGTGGTGATCACCTGGATGTCCCGGATGCCCGCCAGCATCAGGGTGCACAGCGGGTAGTAGACCAGCGGCTTGTCGTAGACCGGCAGCAGCTGTTTGCTGACGCCCATGGTGATCGGATGCAGGCGGGTACCGGAGCCACCGGCCAGGATGATCCCGCGCATGCCGCTTAGCCTAGCCGCGGCGATCGCGTGCTAGTCGACCCGATCGGCTTCGGTGAGGTCCGTGGCGGCCAAGGCGTCGTCCAGATCGTCGTGGCGGAATACCGCGGTGACGCGGTCGTGCACCACCCGGAAGGCGACCGCCTGGGCTGCTGCCCCCGGTTCCGCGGGGGCCAGTTCGGCCACCACCACACCGTCGTGCACATACATCCGGCCGAGTCCGCCGCTCACCGCTACCGACGCGGCCCACCGCCGCAAAGCCTGATGGCCCTGCCCCGCCCCGTCGGCGTCAGCCACCTCGATATCGTCGCTGGACAGCTGTTCCAGGGTGTCCAGATCACCGGCAGCCAGGGCGTCGTGCCAGGCGAGGACCGTTGCGATCTCCGATGTGCTCATGGTCGCCAAAACTACCGCCCGATCAGAAGGCGGTGTGGTCGACCCAGTTCTGCCACACCGCGGCATCGCCGAAGACCGCGATGTCGGTGTCGGCCACCGGCACGCGGCGCATCACCGCCAGCAACAGGTCGCGGGCCGAACCGCGCAGGGCCACTGAGCCTTTGCCGTGCTCATGTGACCAGCTCACCGTGTCGGCACCGGCCGGACGGCTGATGGTCCACTCCCCTGCCGAGCCGAGGCCGTCGTCGGTGGCATGCAGGTGCACGCTGTGGCCCTCGGCCAGCGGCAACACTTGTCCGTTGCGCGCTACGAGTGCGGGAATCAGGTCCAGCAACTCACTGATCCCGTCGGCGGCCAACTCCGGTGACAGGCTGAAGTCACCGCCGAGCGCCAGCACGGCATCGGCGCGGTGCACGGTCGCCTCGTGCAACCGGCGGCGCACCCACCACGAGGCCGGACGAGGTCCCATGAACGTCCACGCCGGCGTGTCCGGCCCACTCTGCGCGACCGCATCCAACACCCGCTGAGCCCCGTCGTGCAGCCACTCGATGGCTGCGTCCGGCTCGGCGGGCGGCTTGCCGTCGACGACATCGCGCGGATCCAGCGGGCCGTCCATACGGTCGGCGATGATCTGTGCGGCCCAACGGTTTCCGCGCCCGAAGTGCCGAAACAGTTGAGTGAGGTTCCACTCCGGGCAGGTGGGGACCGCCAACTCGGGATTCCCGGTGCGGATCAGCTCCCCGAACGCGCGCGTCTCATCGAGCAGTGCTGCGGCGTAGTCCACGCCGTCAGGCTAGTGGATTGTGTGCCGGCTCAGAAGGGCCAGCCGCCACCATGGCCGCCGCCGCCACCGCCACCGCTATGGCCGCCGCCACCACCGCCGCCGAGGCCCGGGAACCAGGAACTGCCGCCACGCCCGCCGCCTCCGCCGAGGCCCGGGAACCACGGGTTCCCGCCGCCGTTGTTGCCGCCGACGCCGGGCAGCCATGGTGACGGGTTGCCACCCTTCTTGCCGCCGCCATCGTTGTCGGGCAGCCAGGACGGGTTGCCGCCCTTGTTCCCGCCGCCGTTGTTGTTACCCGGCAGCCAGGACGGGTTCCCGCCGTTGTTACCGCCCCCGTTGTTGCCCGGCAGCCACGAGGGGTTACCACCGTTGTTGGACGGATTCTGGGCAGGCGGCCGCAAGATCGGCGGCAGCTGGGGTTGCTGGATTGGCGGTGCGGGTGCCGGAGCCGCGGGGACCGGTGCGGCCGGGGCTGGCACTTCGACCGGCGCCGGCACACGGATCGGCACCGGCACTGGTATCGGTGCCGGGGCCGTCGGCGCGGGAGCGGGAGCTGCCGGGGCGGGAGCCGGGGCCGCGGGTGCCGGCGCGGGAGCAGGCGCGGCCGGCGCCGGCCTGGCTACCGGGACCTGGGCCGCCGGCGGCGGCGCGGGGGCCGGCTGCGGCGCCGCCTCGGGGGCGGGCGCCGGGGCCGGCGCCTGCTGAGTGGGCACCACGATGTGCCCGGTGGGCGGCGGGTGATCTGCGGCGGTGGGCCGGATGCTGACGGCCAGCGCCACCACCAAGCTGGAGACCCCGACGACGAAGAACGCCGCCAGGCCGCTGCCGGCCAGCAGGAAGGGGCTGCGGCGCCGAAGGGGCTTGCTGTCGTCGAACAGGTCCACACCGGAACTCGGCGGGTAGCCGTCGTCTTCCTCGATGACGGTGCCGTCAAAGCCGTCCGCGTCGACCAGGTTCAGGTAGCCGCTGTCGGCGGAGTCGTCGGGAACCGCGCTGTAGGCCAGCGCGTACTCGCCCATGGTGGCGTCATAGTCGGCCTGATAGGAGTAGCCGAGCGCGACCAGATCCGGGTCGATCACACCGGTGCCCGGGTCGCGTGCCCACGCCAGTGCCGACGTCGAGGAGTCGAACAGCGGCGCGTGCGCACTGGCCAGCGCCGCGCCCCGCGCCAGGGCGGTCTCGGGCTCCTCGGGCACGCTGACCGGGATGGCACTGGCCGCGTCCAGCTCGGGCTTGACCATGCCGACGTTGACTCCGGAACCGACCACGAACAAGCCGTCGGGCCGCGACGACAGGCGGCCGGCCTGGGCGGCCAGCCGGGTCAGCGCGCCCATCGCGGCGGCGTCATCGGACGGCAGCGCCACCCGCTGCACCTCGCCGATCGAGCCGTCCGACGAGTCGACGACGGCCAGGGTCGCTCCGTCGGGCTCGACGAACATCAGGGCGGTCCGCTCGTAGCCGACCGACCCGCCCACCGTCTGCGCCAGGGCGGCCGCCGCCAAGAAGGCCGACACCAGCATCACGTTCTCGACCCGGTGACCGGCCAGCGCGTCGCGCAGCTGGCCTGCTTGCAGCTGATCGGCGACGGTCACCCCGGTCGAGGCCAGCCGGTACCCGCTCTCGCGGGCACTTTCCTGGGTGCCCAGGATGGCCGACACCACCTGCTCGGGGAACGCCGTCTCATCGGCGTCCACCTCGAATCCGTCTTCGTCGACGGTCACGCCACCGGCGCGCTCTCCCTCGACGAGGACCATGCGTACCGATGGCGGTGCCATCGAGACCCCCAGAACGATGTCCACCGCACCTCCTCCACTAGGGCCGGCGAATTATTAGCCCATCTTACGACTGTTGGATGTGAATCCCCACTCAGAAATGAAGGCCCGGCAGGAACGGGAACCCGCCGCCACCGCGGCCGTGTCCGCCACCGTGGCCGCCACCATGCCCGCCGCCGCGGCCATGGCCACCACCGGGTCCCCAGTCGTCGTCGCCGCGGCCCCAACCACCCCGCGGCGGTCCGAAGAGCGGCGGACCGCCGGGCAGGCCCGGAATCCCCAGGTTGGGAAGCGGTGGGGGCGGTAGCGCCGGAGGCGGTGGGGGCGGTGCCACCGGCAGGGGCGGTGGGGCCGCCGGTGCCGGAGCCTCCGGCACCGGGGCGGGTGCTGGGGCTCTCGGCGGTGCCGGCTCAGCGGCCGGTACCGGCGGCGCCGACGGCGGCGGTGCCGGTGGCGGTACGGCCGCCTTCGGCGGCGGTGCCTGATGGGTGACGACGTTGGCCCGCACGTCGGGCCGGTGCTGGTTGGCCGCCCGCATGCCCACCGCCAACGCGATCGCCAGTGCGAGCACTCCGACCACGAACAGCGCCGCGACCCCGCCGGTGACCAGCATCGGCTTGCGCTCCCGCGGCTGGACTCCGGTGCTGAAGTCCAGCAACCGGGAGTCGACGAGCTCGGGATCTTCGGCGAGATCGGCAAGCGCGCCGCCCAGAACCACGCCGCTGTCCGGAAGCGCACTGTAAGCCAGCGGCTCGTTGTCGGCGGTGACGTTGTAGTCCACCTCGTAGTCCACCCCGTCGGGCGCGATGTAGACGTACCCGGCGCTGGCCAGCGCCGGGTCCAGTTCACCGGTGCCCGGGTCCTGCGCCCAGGCCTGCGCCCGGGTCGAGGACGTGAACAGCGGGGCGTGCGCACTGGCCAGCGCCGCTCCGCGGGCCAACGCCATATCCGGCTCCTCCGGCACGCTGACCGGCAGTGGGGTGGCTTTGTCCAGCTCCGGCTTGATCATCGCCACGTTGACGCCCGAGCCCACCACGAACAGGCCGTCGGGCTGCGACTCCAGTCGTTGCGCGCCGGCGACCAGCTCGGTGATCTCGCCGACCGCGCTCTCGTCATCGGGCGACAGCGGCTGGCGGTGGATCTCGCTGATCGAGCCGTCGTCGGAGCTGACGACGGCCAGCGTGGCCGCTTCGGGCTCGACGAACAGCAGAGCAGTCCGGGCGTAACGCGTCGCACTGCCCACCGACTGGGCCAGCGCCGCGGCGGCAAGAAACGCCGACACCAGCATCACGTTCTCGACCTTGCGGCCGGCCAGCGCCTCGCGCAGCGCGGTCGCGTCGTCCGGATTACTCCAGGTCACGCCGGTGGAGCTGAGCTGATAGCCGCCCTCGCGGGCTCCCTCGCGAGTGCCCAGGATCGCCGACACCACCCGCTCCGGGGCGGTTTGAGCCCCGTCGATGACGTCGAAGTCGTCGTGCTCCACGGTGACCCCGTCGGCGTTTTCGCCTTCCACCAACACCATGCGGACCGCCGAGGGCGCCACCGACACCCCAAGAACGATCTCCACGAAACCTCCCCTGCTACTGCTATCGGCCAGGTATGTGGGCCGAACCCCCACCAGGG
Source organism: Mycolicibacter heraklionensis (assembly GCF_019645815.1). Lineage (NCBI taxonomy): Bacteria > Bacillati > Actinomycetota > Actinomycetes > Mycobacteriales > Mycobacteriaceae > Mycobacterium > Mycobacterium heraklionense. The sequence goes on along the minus strand of NZ_CP080997.1, from coordinate 395,897 downwards.
CTGGCCGATACCGGCTTCATCGCAGCCGCGAGGCGGCCGTCAGATCCAAGGGCTAACCGGACTTGATGAAGTTCTGGTACGAGCGGGACGGCGTCGGCCCGCGCTGGCCCTGATATTTCGACCCTACGCGCGTACTGCCGTAAGGGTGCTCGGCCGGACTCGTCAACCGCAGCAGACACAGCTGGCCTATCTTCATACCCGGCCACAACGTGATCGGCAGATTCGCCACGTTGGACAGCTCCAAGGTGATGTGCCCGGAGAAGCCGGGATCGATGAAACCCGCGGTGGAGTGGGTCAGCAGGCCCAGCCGGCCCAGGCTCGACTTGCCTTCCAGCCGGCCGGCCAGATCCTCCGGCAGGGTGCAGCACTCCAGCGTGGAGCCCAGCACGAACTCGCCGGGATGCAGCACGAACGGCTCGCCGGGTTTGGGTTCGACCAGCGTGGTCAGCTCGTCTTGCTGTTGAGCGGGGTCGATGTGGGTGTAGCGGGTGTTGTTGAACACCCGAAACAGGCTGTCGAGGCGAACATCCACGCTGGACGGCTGAACCAGGGCGTCGTCGAACGGGTCGATGCCCAGCCGGCCAGCGGCGATTTCGGCCCGCAGATCGCGATCGGAGAGCAGCACGGCACGAGCGTATCCGCAGACTCGCGGGTTCGGTCGAATGACCGGGCCCCGCGTCATGGCTGGGCCCCAGGTCATGGTCGCCGAGTGTGCGGTTTGGTTGGATTTTCGGCCGTTCGGCCAACGATTCCGCACACTCGCGGAGCGGCGAGGCGCCCGGGTGCTAGCCTGCTAGCGCACCATGCCGATGTAGTTCAATGGCAGAACATCAGCTTCCCAAGCTGAATACGCGGGTTCGATTCCCGTCATCGGCTCCACGTTTGACCAGCGAAAACCAACTCACTTGACCCACGGCACGATGGGCACAAACGGCCGGTTGGCGTTGTGCCAGAAGTGGTCCAAGGCGGTCACGGCGGTGTCGTGAGTGATCAGCCAACGCCCGCCCTGCTGTGACAGCACGATGGCCTCGGGCGCGCTCTCTTCATGAAAGCCCCCCACGGAGGTGACGGTCGCCCCGGCGGAGTCGTCCGGCGCGGGCTGAATGTCGGACACCACGAACTGGTAGGGCAAAAGCCCGGCCTCTTGGGTCTCGCGCAGACGCTGATCGATCGTCTGCGCTTCTTCGGGACTGAAGCCGGGGGTGACGACGTTGCCCTTGTTCACCGCGGGGATGTCCGGGTTGGTCAGCTCGGCCATCGCGGCCAGCACCTCATCGGGAGTCGGAACAGCTTCGGAAGCAGAGGATGTTGCGGGGGTGGCCACGCCCGCGAGCGCAGCAGCGAGCAATACCGAGGTCGCGGCGATTCTCATGGCGCAAAGCTAACTTCGTTATGTGTCAACGATGTTTTTCTTTTGCAACGGCAGGTGACCAAACCCTGGCAGTGCAAAGGAAGCGGCCTGGACCGCCGACACCGACAGCCCAGGCCGCGCCAGCCGCCCTAGAAGATCTGGGCCAGGTCGGCCTGAATGTCCGGCAGGGCATTGAGGCCGACGATCGCCAGGAAGCCTCCGGCCAGCGATTCCAGCCCGGTGGCGAACGCCGAGGTCAATGACAGCGCGTCACCGAGACTCTGCCCTTCCATCAGCGAGTTCGTCAGCACGGTCAGCTCATGGGCCGGCAGCGCGACCGTCAGCGCGTTGACGATGTCCTGGACCGGCAGTACCAGGGAGTAGAGGTCGGTCAGCAGCTTGCTGAACCCGTTGGCCATCTCGGCAAGCGAATGCGGCGCATCCATGTCGCCGCCACCGCCCAGCAGCCCCGACAGCAGCCCGCCGGAGTCGGCGGCGGGGTGCAACAGGTCGTTGGTGAAGTCGTGGAAGCCTTCCTTGGCGCCGTCCCACAGCGCTCCGAGGATGGTGTTGAACTCCTCGGCGGTCAGGTGCGGGGACGCCTGCAGCGTGGTGGCAACGTCAGCCGGCGACGTCGACCAGCCGGTGTAGGGGTCGGTGCCGTACCCCAGGTTGGCGAGCACCCGCAGGTCGGGTTCCAGCAGATCGGCAAGAGGCTTGCCGGCGATCGCCTGGATGACGGTCGCCAACGGGAGCTGGTCCTGCCACGGCATCATGTAGAAGGTGGAGCCGCCGTCGTAGCCCTCGCTGGTCTGCAACTCGATCGCATTCGCGATCTGATCGGGGGTCACCCCCAGGCCCGGCCCGGCGACTCCGTCGATGTAGTACGGGTGGACCAGTGCCCAGCCGGCCATTGCGTTGAGGTTCGAGATCAGATTCTGGGTGTAGACCGGGAAGTCGCAGTTTGGGTCGTACTCCAGGCAGTAGCTCGTCACGGGGATGCCGGTGTCGGTGGCCGCCGCACCGTCGAACGTCAATCCGACGCTGGTGACGCTCGCGGCTGGGTCCTCGGGCAGGTGGAAGCGCTCCAGGAAGCCGCCGTTGGGGTTGCTCGGGTTACCCAGGAGCAGAAACTGTAGCGGCGTGGTGCCCGCAGGCACGTTGCTGTAGTCAGGCACGAACCTGCCGTCGGCGATGTCGCGCAGCACCACGGAGTCGACGTTCGAACTCTGCGATACGCCGCCGACCACTACCGGGTGCCCGGCCATCAATTCCTCGTTGATCCGGGCCTCCACCGCCTCTACGCCTTGGGCCACCGAGGTGTCGTACTGCAGGGCATGGATGCCGCCGAACGCCGGCTCGCCGCCGTTGGGAATGAAGACCCGCAGCGGCACATAGTCGCCGAAGTTCGCGCCGTTGACTTCGGAGTAGTGCTCGAAGGCCCATTGCACCAGTTCCGGCGCCGGCCACGGCACCCCGCTGCCGCCCATCATCAGCGCCACCCCCTGCCCGGCCGCCGGCGTGCTGTCGACCGGGGCGAAAGCCGACTCCCCGGACAGCAGGCGCACCGCCGCCGACAGGATCTCCGGTTCCGGCAGCGCGGGCGAAACCGCCGACGGCGGCAACACCAGCAGTGCTGCGCCGGCGAGGGCCAGCGGCACGGTGGTCAATGACTGGATGGACGAGTGCTTCAAGTGGGCCCCTCTGGGGAACACCGCCGCTCAAGCCTCAGCGCCTGACCGGCGACTGAGTGACGCGGACCGCTCAATCCTGGCGATCCGGCCGCGCGAACTGAAACAGGAATTGGGGCCGCGATTGACAACCGGACGTTTTGAAATCAGCGACGTGCCAGCCGGCTTTCGATCTCGCGCACCACGTCGACCTCCCGGTCTCGAACCGCGCACGCCACCTCGACGAACCGGGCCACCAGCGGGCTGGGTTCATCGCGTAACCACCCGACCGCAGCCACCGATCCCGGCCAGTCGTCAATCGGCAGGCATCGCACCCCCGGCGCCGGCAGGTATTGCGCCACCGCCGCACTGGTGACGGCGACCGCCACCCCCGCCTGAACCAATTGCACCTCCTCGGTGACGGAGGAGACCACAATCCGCCGGGCCGCGGTCGGGTCATCACGCACGGAGTCCAGACACCAGAACGCACGGTGGATCTCATCGGTGGTATCGGTGACCGTGATCGGGTCATCGATGAGATCCAGCACCGACACCGAGGAGCGGGCGGTATGTCGATGGTTGGCGGACACCATCGCGACGACCGGGTCGACGAACAGTGCCTCCGTCTCAATGTCGGGGGTGCTCACCGGCAACCGCAGCAGCGCCACATCACTGGCCCCCGACGCCAGCCCGGCCGACGGGTCGCCGATCGGGAATTCACGCATCGCGACGTCGACGTCGGGATACCAGTTGCGGAACTCGTCGACGATCAACGCGGTCAACTCCAGGGCGCCACCGGGGATATAGCCGAGTCGCAACGTCCCCGACAGCCCGCGGACCGCCCGCGCGGTATCGGTGATCGTGGCATCCAGCGTCGCCAGGACCGCGCGCGCCCCGGCCAGGAAGATATCGCCGGCCGGCGTGAGCGTCACCTTGCGGGTGGTGCGGTTCAGCAGTTTGGCGCCGACCCATGCCTCAATTTCCTTGATCTCGTAGCTGAGCGCCTGCTGGGTCAGATACAGGCTGGTGGCGGCGCGGCTGAAATGAAGCTCCTCAGCAACCACGACAAAGTGGCGCAGCTTACGGGTGTTGATGTCGATGCCGGCGAATATAGACGCACATCTTGCGTCTTCCATTGATAACTTGCATCGTCCGTTCACTTGAGCTGTCCGGAGCCAGCAAACCCACCAGCGACAAGCAGCGGCCGGCCGAAGTCGCGCTGCGGGGCACACTCGCCGCAAACGCCCCCCGCGCCGGCTAATCCCGCCACAATCACCGGTATGGGTCTTTTTCCGAAGCCGCACGCCACCCTGACCGACGCCGAGGTCGCCGACGCCCTGAGCCGCGCGGTCGCGGTGATCGACCCGCTGCTCGACCTGCTCGCCGAGGCTGATCCCATCGGGCTGCGCAAACGGACCCGCCGACTGCTCACTCCGCCCCGCGGGCTGAGCCAGCGCATCCGCCGGTTTCGGCTGCGGCGGCGCCGCAACGAGGCCGGCCGCGGCGCCAGCGTCACCAACCGCGCCCTCAACGCCGGGGCACAGCTAATCAACGCCGCGGATCTGCCCGGCACGGCGGCGTGGGAGCGGATGAGTCGCGAGCAACGCGTGCACTGGTGGGTGCACCGGGTCGGTGCGCTCAACACGCTGGTGGTCGCCTCCCCCGGGGCGTTCGGATGGCTGGCCCGAGTGGTCCCGGTGGGCGAGTTGGCAGGGTTCGTCAACCACGCCATCGTGTTGTGCGCGCTGGCCCGCGAGTATGGGGTCACCGACCGGCGTGCGCAGGTGCGACTGCTCGCCGAGGTGTTGTGCGGTCGACATCTTCCCGAAAGCGTCGAGGTACCAACACAACCCGCTACCCCGCCGCTTCCCGAGACGCCGCCGCCGGGCTGGAAGCCGCTGAAGTCGATCACGTCATCGACCCCGGTGATGATCACCCGGAGCGTCTGGCAGCTGGCCGGCATCCTGCGGGCAACTTTCGACGAGGTGAGCAAACGGCCCCACCCGAAGAAGCTCTACCAACGCCTGGGTTCACTGCCCGGGTTCGGTTTGTTCGCAGCCTATTTCGGCGAGCGAGGCGCCCTGATCCGAGCGGCCGAACAGGGCGTGACCTGGCTCGATGCCCACGAAGACAATTCCCGCGGCGCCGGAGAAATAAGCCCGCTCTAGAAGACCCTGATCCAGTCGACCAGCATCTCCGCGGGGTAACTGCCCGGCCCGGGATCGCCGCCACCTGAACCGGCAATCGCCAGATTGAACACCGAAAATACTTGGTAGCCAGGGTTATTGAACGGCCAGTCCGCGATCGAATTCGCCGGAACGGTGAAGTAGGGCGCGGCTCCGTCTACGTAATCACGCCAGAACCGGATGCCGTCGGCGTCCCAGCGGCACCGCCAGGTGTGCCAGGCGGTGTCCATCGAGATCTGGTGGGTCGCCCATTCGGCACCGTTCGCCCTGGTGTGGACGGTGGTCGCCGACGGCCAATTGCCGTTCCCGTACCACTCCAGCACGTCGATCTCGCCTTGATCCTCGTTGCCCATCCACCAGGCGGGCCAGGCGCCGGCGGTCAGGCAGTTGAGTTTGATGCGGGCTTCCCAGGTGTGGCCGATACCGCCCATCCACCGGCTCTGGACTTTACCGCTGTAGTAGGTGCCGCCGTCTTTTGCGGCGCGCAGCACGAGGTTCGACTTGCCGTCGACGAACACATTCTTGCGATCGTCGCGGTATTGGCCGACGTTCTCGGGTCGCTCCCAGAACGTCGGGTCCTTCATCGATTCCCGGGCCTGCGCCACGGTCCATTTCGCCGGGTCCGGCGCGGAACCGGCTGGGCCGTCGAACTCGTCGCTGAAGAGGTAGGTCTGCGGCGGGGCGGCGGGCAGCGGGCGGACGGGCCCCGGTCCGGCCCAAGCCTCCGGCAGGCGCATCCCGGCGGCAAGCATGCCGAATCCCGTCGTCAACATCAGACTGCGTCGATTCATCTCGGGCACCCTTCGAATGGTGCCATTGATCGACCGCCCGTGCGCGGTTGCGGCCTGAGCCCCTCTAGAACACCCGCACCCAGTCGATCAGCATGTCCGCCGGGTAGCTGCCCTGACGGGCGTCCCCGCCGCCGGATCCGCCGATGGCCAGGTTCAGGATCGGGAACACCGTGTAACCCGGGTCGTTGAACGGCCACTCCCGGCCCGGCTCGTCGATGTTCTCGATGCCGACGGCCGGAACGGAGAAGTACGGCTCCATGCCTTCGACGTAGTCCTGCCAGAAGTACATCCCGCTCTGGTTCCAGGTGACGCGCCAGTTGTGCCAGTTGCCGTCGACCGGAAACGCGAAGGTTTCGAAAGCGGTGCCGTAGGGGTTGGCGTGCACGGTGGTGCCCGACGGCCACTCGCCGTTGCCGTACCACTCCATCAGGTCGATTTCGCCCTCACGGCCCGGGTCGTCGTTGGACAGCCACCATCCGGGCCAGCAGCCCGCGGTCTGGCAGTTCAGCTTGATGCGGGCTTCCCAGGTGGTGCCGATGCCGCCGCGCCAGTTGCCGTGCACCAGGCCGCCGAAGAAGGTGTTGCCCTCCTGGGTCCCCCGGATCACCAGGTTGGAGTTGCCGTCGAGGAAGACGTTCTTGCGGCTGTCGCGGTACTGGTAGAAGTACTCGGGCCGGTCCCAGCCGACGGGGCGACGGATCGGGGTGCGGTGGTTGGAGATCGTCCACTTCGAGCGATCGGGGGCCGAGCCGGCCGGGCCGTCGAACTCGTCATGCCAGATGAAGGCACCGGACTTGGCAGCGGCCGCCGGCGGGGTCGCAGGGGCGGCCGGGTCGGCGGGGGCAGCCGGCGGCTGCGCCGGGTCGCCCGGCGCTCCAGGGACCGCGGGAACGGCTCTGGCCTGGGGGGCGGGGGCTGCGGCGGCCAATGCGCCGGCACCCAGCATCATCATGACTTGGCGGCGGTTCATCTCGGGCACGGTGGCAATCTAACCCACACCGCACCGGTGTCAAACAAGGCAAGCCCGCCCGCGTGGCCTATGTCACCTCGTCGCCCTCGGCGCTGTCGTCGAGCACACCGACGGCGATCCCGTAGGGCAGGAACCGCACCCGGCGCTTCGGGTCGGGGTTGCGCTGGCTGGCGCGCAGCGCATCGATCTCGGTGGCGTAGACCTGCTCGACCCGCGCGGCGCCGTCGTCGCCGACGGTATAGATAGCCCACACCCCGTCACCGGTCTCGCCGGTGGTCGCCGGCTCGGCCCGAGCCGCGCGGGCCAGATCGGCGAAGATCGCACCCCAGCCCGCCCGGTCCCCGGCGGCACCGAACGTGCCGGAGAAGCGGTCGAATGCCGCGCGCAGCCCCTCGCCCGCCTCACGCATCATTCGGTCCAAATCCTCGGAATCGAATCCGAACGCACCGCTGTCACCCATTGCGAGCCCCTTTCACGCTGGTCGCCACACCCCAGTGTGCCTGCGCGGGGCGGATCCGGCCACGGTCTCAGGCGACGCCGGCCGGCTCGCGTTCGTCGATCAACCGGCGTCCGCTGCTCAGCCGCCGGCGCATTTCAGCCAGGTAGTAGCGCGCCGGCAGCCAGCGAATCGTCCGTGGCACCAATCGGTACACCGGCGGCAGCACCGTCAACAACGCGTCGAACAACCGCTGATCGCGGGGACTCCATTCCCAGTGCAGCTCCTCGCGCAGCCGCGTCGGCAGCAGTCCGCGGGTGATCCACCGGTTCAACGGCATGGCGAGCCGGATCGGCAGCGGCGCCTCGCGGCCGCTGAACAGATCGTGGGCGAACGCTCGCACGTGGTCATCGATGGTCAGCTCGTCGAGTTTGCCCTGCCAATACCGTTCGAAGTCGGCCCTGGTGGGCGGCCACATCTCCGGCTTGACCTGCAGCGCGGTGCCGTAGATCGCCGACTGCTGGTACAGGCGCTCGGCTGTTGCGTCGTCCATCGGGCCCAAGAAACGCTCGTAGAGGTCCTGCCCGTTCTTGTACAGCGTGGCCGCCACCCACAGCTGCAGGTCGGGGTCGAATCCGTTGTAGGACACCGGACTGTCGGGCCCCGACTTCACCGGGACGTGCGCCTGGTTGACCATCTTGACCAGTGCGCGCCGCTCGTCGTCGGTGCCCAGCGTGACGCAGTAGATGTAGGTCATGGTGGTACGCAGCCGATCCAGCGGCCGATTGAGCACGGTGCTGTGGTTGGCAACGCCGTGTCCGACACCGGGCTCGGCCAGTTGCAGCAGGACTGTGACGCCCGCCCCGAGGTAGAGAAAGCCCTCCCCGACGTAGTCGGCCAGGTTCAGGCCCCGGTCGATCGGGGGGCGCGATTTGCGGATCGCCATGGTCACTCCCTCTCTATTGCAACAATATGACGTTAATTGTTGCAACGTTGCCTGCGGTTGGGAATGGACTTTCGGCCCTTTTCGGGCGGTAGATTGACGCCGATGGCCGCCAACCCGCTGTTCGCGCTGCTCAGCAACCCGGATGAGTCGGGCTCCGATGCCCGCATCCTGCAAGCGGCGCTGGAGCAGTTCGCCCTGACCGGAGTCCGCCGGACCAGCACCGACGACATCGCCCGCCGCGCCGGCGTCAACCGAGCCACCCTCTACCGACGGCTCGGCGCCAAGAAGGAGATCGTGGCCGCCGCATTCCTCTACGAGGCCGGCCGGGTGCTGACGCAGATCGACTCCGGCACGGGAGTTTTGGCCGATCAGCCCACCGATGCCGAGATCGACGACTACATCGTGCGGTTCTGCACGATCACGCTGATCACGGTGCGGGAGAACCGCTTGCTCCTGCAACTGCTCGAGGTGGACGGCGACGAGACACTGCGGGCCCTGACCGTGGGGGCCGGTAACGTGGTGGAACTGGCGTCGGCCTTTCTTGCCGAGCGCATCCGCATGGTCCGCGAGCGATCCGGCGGATCCACAGACCCCGCCGAGATCGGCTCGCTGTCAGCGGTTCTGGCCCGGCTCACCCAGTCACTGCTGCTGACTCCGGAAGGGCCTCCGCAGGTGCGCACCCGAGAAGAGATGGCGGCGTTCTCCGCAGCAGTGCTGGTGCCCCTGATCCGGGGGCAAGCGCGCCGCTAGTTCTCCGGAACGGTGATCGGGATCGGGATCGGCACCAACGGAATTCGCAGGTATTCGGTGGTCATCGGCACGGTGGTGGTCGGCGGCACCGTGGTACTGGGTGGTTCGCTGGTCGTCGGCGGAACCGTCGTGGTCGGCGGCGTCGTGGTGGTCGTGGTGGGCGGAGCCGTCGTGGTCGTCGTGGTGCTGGTCGGCGGCTCGGTGGTCGTCGTGGTGGGCGGCGCCGTCGTCGTTGTCGGCGGCGGCTCCGTGGTGGTCACCGGCGGCGGGGCCGTCGTGGTGGCCACCGGCGGCGGCGGTGGCGCACTGGGCGTCGGGGTCGGCGGTGCCACGGCACTGGTCTCGAGCGGCGCCGGCGTCTCGTCGTGCTGGCCGCGGGTCAAACTGTAGAGCGCCCCGGCGACGGCGATCAGCGCCACCAGGATGCCGACGCCGAGTGCCAACCGGGGTAGCCGCGAAGGTGCGCGACGGCCGGGGACCGGCGCAGCCGGCACCGAGACCGTCGGGCGGCGTCCGGTACCCAGATCCTGGTCGTAGTAGGGGTGCTCGACGTAGGGCACCGGTTCGGCACCAGCACTGCCGTCCTCCTGCGACCAGGCGAACGCATCCACAACAGCACCGGAACCCGGAGCAGACATCACGGTCGGCGCCATATCGGTCGCGTCGACCGCTTCTGCTTCCCTGGTGGCCTCGTCGTCCTGCGGGTCATACATAGCTGAATACCTTGGATCGACAACGGCTGGAATGGCCTCACCATAGGCGGGGCCGAACCGTTCAGGATCGCCGACACACCGGCGGTCGGCGGGCTATCAGCGGATTCACACCACGGTCAGCGGCAGCGATTTGCGGGTGCGGAACACGAAATCCGCACCGCTGCTGACCTTGGTCACCATCACCTCGGGCAGTTCTTTCGCCTCGGCGTCGGTCTCGGTCAGCCGGGCCGTCCACTCGGTTTCCGACCCCTCGACCTCCACCCGCAGGTGCGGGTTCACGGCGGTCGCGATGGCCTGCAGCGGGTTGAGGTCCTGCGGCGAGCACAGCGTGATCCAGGCGCCGTCGTCGTGTGCGGGCGAGGGGTGTACCGCGATGGTGTCCTCCCCGATGTCGGCATTCACGTAGCCGATCGGATTGAGCAGCGGGTGCAGTTCGAAGGTGCGCAGCGCACCCCCGATGTCCTCAGAAAGCTTCAGCGCATTCTTGATTCGCAGGGCACCCAGCCCGGCCAGGCCGGTGAGCTGACGGCGGCCCACCGATACGGCCAGCTCATCGGAGTCCGCCCTGGCACGCACCGCGAGCGCGAACGACAGATAGAGCAGGTGCATCTGCAAACACACCTCGTCGGCGATGCGGACCAGCGCCGAATGGGAGAACGCGGTGAAGTCGACGTCGGACAGCAGCGGTCCAGCGTAGTCCGCCAACCCCTCGTCAGCGGCGTCGATGTCGTCGAGTTGCCAAGTGGCCGCTTTGCTTTCGCCGATCACCGCCAACGCGGGAATCGGCTGGGCCGGCGGGTAGGACTCGTCGATGATGACGGTCCAGTGGCAGTGCGGCTGGCGGTCCGACGGCGTACGGGGCGGCCGGTGTACGGGACGGCACTGCGCGTGGACGTTGGTGGCCACCGCGGTGGCGTCGAACGTCGGATCCTCGATCGTGTGGCACATGCCGAAGACGTAGTCGTCGCCCATCGGCTCCACGTCGAGCAGCGCGCCGCAGCTGGCCAACTCGAACTCGCCGTTCCAGCGGTCATGGACGGTGAAGCGAAAGTCCATGAACTGCGGCGGTGAACCGATGTCGAACTGCAGGCCCTTGAAGATGGTGAACACGTCGTCGCCGGTATAGCCCAGCGCGCGCTGCATGCGCCGGGTGTAGATGGGACTGGACCCCGCCCACTCCTCGATGGCGATCTGCACCATCTCCTCGCGGCCGAACTCGGATATGCACCAGGCCATTCCGGAACGGTCGATCATGTGCCCGATCAGCAGCAGTTCGGGCACCAGCACAGCCAACTGCTCACGGGACAGCGACGCATACCTCGATTCGGTCACGAGCCAAAAAATAGTCGTGTCTATGTTATAAAGTCAACAATGACTATTTCCGCTGGTTCCACCCGGGCTTCGGGGCCCTCCGGGCCGACCCGGCGAACCAGCGCACCCCGCAAGCGCGGTGACGACACCCGAGCCCGGATCATCGACGAGACGGTGCGCTGCATCACCGATGAGGGTTTCGGCGCGGCGACCGCCAAACACGTCGCCGAGCGCGCCGGGGTCACCTGGGGGGTCATCCAGTACCACTTCGGGGACCGCAACGGCCTGTTGATGGCTGTGGTCGATGACGGGGTAGCCGAACTGCTGACCAGCCTGGCCGCTGTCGACGTCAGCGAGCTGGGACTGCGTGAGCGCATCGAAGCCGTGGTGGACACCGCGTGGCGCTGCTACGCCAGCCCGACTTCGCTGGCCGCGTTCGAGATCCTGCGGGCCACCCGCGGCAGTTTGGGCGAGCAGTCCCACGAGCACCTGCTGCAGATGAACTCAGCGATCAACGGCTTGGGCCGGCTGGTCTCCGACGACCCCGCCGATGCCGGTGTGGCCGAGGTGATTTGGGCAGCGCTGCGGGGAATCGTGTTGGCGCAGATGATCATGGGCGGGCCCATCGACTGGCAGACCGAGCGGCGGGTGCTGATCGACATGGTCGCCCACTACCTGCAGCGCGATCGCGGTCAGCCGATCACGCGCTAGCCCGTCCGCCAGTGCGACGGAAGCGGCTGCCCTTCACGCTGTCGGGTGTGATACGCCCAGGACGAGGCCAGCCAGCCGCTGCCGTTGGTCAGCGTCGTGACCGGCTTGCCGTCCTGATCGTCGTTCTTGCCGTTGGTCTTCTGGTTGCGGCGGCCGGTGGTGTCGGGCGTGGCACCCTGGCCTGCGGTGGTTCCCATCATCGCCTCCTGGCACGCCATTCCGGGCGGCATTCCGACGGCGACCGGCAGCGGGGTCTCGGCGGCGGCCAGTGTGTAGGCGACCGGCTGCATCTCCGGGGCGGCGGTGGCCCAGCTGGGCGGCACCGACAGCCCACCGATCGGGATCGCCCTGCCCACACCCGGACCCATCACCGGCGTGGTGGACGCCGACAGCACCCCGCGCGGCCCGATCCCCTCGAAGGTCAACGCGCCCTCGGCCCCACCGCGGACATACACCAGCCGGCCCCAACCGGCGCCGTTGCTCAGCACGGTGTACAGGCTGGAGTCGAAGCTCAGGCCGCTGGTGGCGATGCTGCTGAACGGCGTCAGCTGGCCCAATTCGGAGGTCAAGGCTTCCCACCACGACGGCGGATCCGTCGTGGCCGCCGGATTCACCAACTGCTGCAGCGTCGTCTGGATGGCGCTGTTGAGCTGGGTCAGTGCCGGGCTGTTGCTGCCGGCGGCGTGTGAGGCCGCCGCGGACTGGGCGCCGGGCCCGGCCGGGTTGGTGGTCTGCGGCGGCTGGTCGAGTTCCGGCAGTGCGCTGGCCGGCATCGCCGCCGCCGCGTAGCCGTACATGGCAACGGCGTCTTGGGCCCACATCTCGGCATACGCAGCCTCTGCCGCGGCGATGGCCGGCGTGTTCTGTCCGAAGAAATTGGTGGCGACCAGGGTGGCGAGCAGGGTTCGGTTAGCGGCCACCACGGTCGGCGGGACGGTCGCCGCGAAGGCGGCCTCATACGCCGCGGCAACCGCCTTGGCCTGTATCGCGGTCTGCTCGGCGTTGGCGGCCCCGGCCTGCAGCCACGCCACGTACGGGGCCGCCGCATTGGCCATCGCCACGGACGTCGGGCCGGACCACGCGTGCCCGATCAGGCTCGAGATCACTCCGGAGTAGCCGGCCGCGGCCGTCTCCAGTTCGGCGGCCAGGGCATCCCAGGCGGCCGCCGCGGTGAGCATGGGCGCTGCCCCCGGGCCGGTGTACATCCGGCCGGAGTTGACCTCCGGGGGGAGGAGCGCGAAGTCCATGTCGTCGGGGGATTAACCTGCGGCCGGCGGACGGGGCACCACGGTCCGGCGATGGGCGGCGGCGCGCGACGTCGCCGCACCCAGACCGCGCCCGGCCAAGGTGCCGAGCATGGTCTCACCGAACGCCCCACCCGGCACACTCCCGGCCAGTGCCGGTGCCGCCGGCGCAGCGGGGGCAGGTAGCGGCGCGCCCGCCGAGGTCAGCGTGACCGGCATCGCCCAGCCGTGGGGAACCGACAAGGCGCCGATCTTGAGCGCATTGCCCGCGCTCGCCGACGACCCGACACTGCCCAGTCCGGCGCCCAACCCGCCGAGCCCGGATTTGCCCAGTCCCAGGCCGCCCAGGCCTAGGCCGGCCGGGCCGATCTTGGGCGGGTGCAGGATTTCGTCCAGGCCGCCGGGGTTTTCGGCCTGGAACGCGGCCAGACCGATCCCGTTGTTGATGTTGCTGAGCATGTTCGCCGTACCGGACCAACCGGTCATCGTGGCACTCAGGCCCTGGGTGGCCAACCCCGTGAACGGCGAAATCTGACCGATGATGGAGATCAACGACGTCAAGATATCGGTGGCTGCACCGTCGCCGGCCGCCGCAGACCCGGCCTGGGCGACGGCGGCGGACTGGGCGGATTGGCCGGCCGCGTTGGTGGTCTGCGGCGGCTGGCTGAACTCGCTTAGCGCCGACGCGGTCGCCGAGGAACTGGCGTAGCGGTACATCGCGGCCGCGTCCTGGGCCCACATCTCGGCGTATTGACGCTCGGCCTCGCCGATCGCGGGGGAGTTCTGCCCGAAGAAGTTCGTGGCGACCAGCTGCTTCAACAGCACCCGGTTGGCGCTGATCACCGGCGGGGGAACCACCGCCGCCACCGCGGTCGAGTACGCCTCCGCGGCGGCGACAGCCTGGCGAGCCGTCTGTTCGGCCTGAGTGCCGGTGCCGCGCAGCCAGGTCACGTACGGCGCCGCGGCGGCCGCCATCGCCGTGGCCGCCGGGCCGGTCCACGGACCGGTGGCCAGGCCTGACGTCACCGAGTCGTAGGTGGCCGCGGTGGTGTGCAGCTCGGCAGCCAGGTTCTCCCACGCGGAAGCGGCGGTCAGCATGGAGCCGGATCCGGGTCCGGCGTACATGCGTCCCGAATTGATCTCCGGGGGCAGCACCCCGTAGTCCAGGTACACGATGTCTCCTCGCTCACGGCACCAGGTGGTGCCTTCAGCGGTTGCGGACGGCTATTCCGATCCTCACGAAACGGTATGTAAATGAACCGTAGGTTAAGGCGAAGTGGTCAACAGGGTGGCGGGTGGATGAACTGTTAGGCGGGCGTCTACCGGCACGACGTATCCGGCGCACACCGTACCGATGGTGTTCACCGATGATTCACTTTGATTCCGCTGCTGGTTAATTCAGCTCAGCGATGCTGTTGTCACTGTGATAGATCCACGATGGGCTTTGATCGCGATCGGCGCTACGGCGCTGGTCAGCGCCGCCGCTCCGGCATCCGCCGACTCTGATCCCGACGCGCTGTTCATCACCGCGATCGAACAGGCGGGTATCGAATACACCAATCCGGCCGACGCCGTCGCCGTCGGCCGGGAGGTCTGCGCCTACCTGGGCGCGGGGCATCACTCAGATGCCGCCGCCCGCGCGGTGCGGATCTCCAACCGCAGCATGTCGGTCAAGAACGCCGCCCGGTTCGTGACGTTCTCCCAAGTGGCGTTCTGCCCCGACTCGATCATCGATTGACGGAGGAGACGATGACGGTTCGCATGCCCGGCAAACTCGCAGTGACGGCCTTCGCGGTGGCCGGTCTGTTGGGTATGGCCACACCGGCGGCTGCCGATCCCGGTGACGGCAACTTCCTCGGCGCCCTCGACAAGATGGGGATCTCCTACCCCGACCCCGCCGACGCAGTCGCCGGCGGGCATTCGGTGTGCGACTACCTCACCTCGGGGCACTCCGCCAATCAGGCGGCCAAGGCCGTGAAGAACGCCAATCCCAGCCTCACCCTGACCCGGGCGTCCCAGTTCGTCAGCATCGCCCGCGCGTCGTACTGCGAAGAGGCCTGAGGAACTACTGCGCGATCGCCATGACCGCGCCCGGGCGCAGCCACTGGATGATCTGCACCAGCTTGGCATCGTCAATGGCCACGCAGCCTGCGGTCGGGCCGCCGTCGGTGGTGTGAAAGAAGAAGCCGGCGCCGTCACCGGGGGTGCGGGCGGTGTTGACTCCCATCACCACAGCGTGCTTGTACTGCGGGATCTCGAGGTTCTCGCTCTCGCTGGTGTCGAACGCGCACTGCGCTTTCTTGCAGACCTGCATGGTGTTGAACGTGGGGCTGTGATCGTCGCCGTCCCACCAGTGGTCGGACCCGACCTGGACATACTGCAGTCCCCCACCGGGATTCGGCGCGGTGCCGAACGCATACGGCAGGGTGAAGACTCCCATCGGGGTGGCCGGATACCCGCTCTTCGCCTTGGGTGCCATGCCGGCCGAACCGACATGGGTCGGGATTCCGGCGGCCACCGGTTGCCAGCCCGACGCGCTGCGCTGGTAGACGTCCATCTTGGCGTCCGAACCGCCTACCCCGACAACCGAAATCACCTGACTGGCGTTGCCGACCGAGCGGGCGAACCACGGAATGGCGTCGGCTTGGGCTCCCGGTGCCGCGGTCAGCGCCGCAGCAGCCGTGCACAGGGCAGCGCTGAACACGCTCACAAGTCGGCGCATTCACTCATCATCTGCGCACGCCGGAAGCGGGTCAAACACCGCTCCCGGCGCGCCGGGCCGTGTTCACGGCTCCGTGCGCCGCGGCAGGTCTTCGACCGGCGCCTCACCCTTGAGCAGGCCACGGGACGACAGATAGTCGCGGAAGTACTCGCGGTGTTCGGGACACGTCAGCCAGACCTTGCGACGTTCGGGGGTGTGCAGCTTCGGGTTGTTCCACAGCATGCCGTACACCGCGTCGGCGCTGCAGCCCTTGCGGGAGCAGACGAGCGCGCCCACTGGGTCGGCGTCACTGCTGGTCATCAAGATCATCCTGCGGCGCGCCCGCGGACTCGGTCAACCCCGGTCGCCGCCACGGTTGCAGGACCAGAGCCCACGCCGTCAGATAGGCCCAGCCCAGCGCCCAGCCGGCCAGCACGTCGGAGGGATGGTGCACGTTGAGCGCCACCCGGGCAACACCGACCGCGCCCACCACCAGCACGCCGACGCTCACGGCCGCCACCCTGACGTTGCGCCGCCGCAGCACCGGCAGCGCCAGCAGCAGCAGCGCGCCGACGCCGATCATCACCCCCAGCGCATGCCCGGAGGGAAACGAGGTCGAGGACGCCGTGACCAGCGCCGTCACCGGACGCGGTCGGCCGACCGAGCCCTTGGCCAGCACGGTGAGCAGCCCGCTGGCCTCCACCGCCAGCAACAGGAACAGCGCCGCGCGCAACCGGTGACGCAGCACCGCGACCAGGGCGGCCACCATGCCCACCGCCCGGAACACCGCCGGCTCGAAGACGGTGGAGATGCCGTCCCAGAACCGGACCCAGAACGGGTGTTTGACCGCGACGTCGTAGCTCGCGTCCAGTGCGGCGGTGTCGACGCCGGCCAGCCAGGTCCAGTCCTGCCGATAGCCCACCAACATCAGCACATAGACCGCCACCGCGGCGGCCACCGAGATCAGCGCCGCCGCACGCGCGGTCGAAGGCGCCACCACTCAGTTCCCCTCGGCGCGAGCCCCGACCGAGCGCAGGTCCGGCCAGGGCGGGCGGCGCAGCACGGCCAGCGACGCGATGACCGCGGACAGCAATCCGGTGAGCACCCCCACCAACGCGATCCGGTTCGCATCGACCGCGGCCACCCACCTGGCCTTGTCACCGCGGATCACGATCACCCCGAGCGGTGTGGCCGTCACGTCCGAACCGTCCGGGCCCGAGGCGGTGACCCGTGCGGCGGTGATGACCGTCGCCCCGTCCGGGGTCTGATGGGGCTCGCTGTAGACCAGGTTTGCGGCGGCGTCGGCGGACAGGTGATCGAGC
Source organism: Mycolicibacter heraklionensis (assembly GCF_019645815.1). Lineage (NCBI taxonomy): Bacteria > Bacillati > Actinomycetota > Actinomycetes > Mycobacteriales > Mycobacteriaceae > Mycobacterium > Mycobacterium heraklionense. The sequence goes on along the minus strand of NZ_CP080997.1, from coordinate 378,795 downwards.
AGTTGCGAACGTTTCATGACAAGCGTCCCTTCGTGTGGCTCCTACCATGATCCCGTGGCTGATCCTTCGTTCACCGTGCAGGAGCGCCAAGCCGTGTACCGGGTGATCGCCGAACGGCGCGACATGCGCCGATTCGTGCCCGGCAGCACCGTCGACCCGGGCGTCCTGGCGCGCCTGCTGGCGGCGGCCCATGCCGCACCGAGTGTGGGCCTCATGCAGCCGTGGCGGTTCGTCCGGATCACCGACGACGTCCTGCGGCAGCGGATCCATGCCCTGGTCGACGAGGAGCGCCATCGCACCGCCGAGGCACTGGGCCGTCGCGAGCAGGAGTTCCTGGCCTTGAAGGTGGAAGGCATCCGCGAGTGCGCCGAGCTGTTGGTGGTGGCGTTGCGAGACGGCCGGCAGGCGCACATCTTCGGTCGCCGCACCTTGCCTCAGATGGATCTGGCATCGGTCTCGTGCGCGATTCAGAACCTGTGGCTGGCCGCCCGCGCGGAGGGGCTGGGCATGGGTTGGGTGTCGCTGTTCGAGCCTGCGGCGCTGGCGCGGCTGCTGGGGATGCCCGCGGATGCCGAGCCCGTGGCGATCCTGTGCCTGGGCCCGGTCCCAGAGTTTCCGGACCGGCCGGCGTTGGAGATCGACGAGTGGGCCTACCGACAGCCCTTGGGCGAGTTCGTCTCCGAAAACACTTGGGAGATCCCATGAAAGACGATGACGAAGCCGCCGCGGTCCGCGAGGTCTGGTCGTTGCTCGGACTGCCGGGAATCATCGACGTACACACCCATTTCATGCCCAAGTCGGTGATGGACAAGGTATGGAAGTACTTCGATGCGGCCGGCCCCATGGTTGGGCGCCCATGGCCCATCAACTACCGGATGGATGAGTCCAAACGGGTCGACACGCTTCGCGCCTTCGGGGTACGACGTTTCACCTCGCTGGTGTATCCGCACAAGCCGGAGATGGCGGCTTGGCTCAACCAGTGGGCAGCCCAATTCGCCCGGGACACACCGGATTGCCTGCCCACCGCGACCTTCTACCCGGAACCCGGCGCGGCCGACTACGTCCAAGCAGCGATCCATGCCGGAGTCCGAATCTTCAAGGCACACATCCAGGTCGGTGATTATGACCCGACCGACCCGCTGCTCGACGACGTCTGGGGAGTGATCGAGGACTGCGGCATCCCCGTCGTCATCCACTGCGGCTCCGGTCCGCAGCCCGGCCGGTTCACCGGGCCGGAGCCGGTTCGGCGACTGCTGCACCGCCACCCACGGCTGGCTTTGATCATCGCGCACATGGGTATGCCGGAATACGACGAATTCCTCGATATCTGCCTGGATTCGCCAAGCGTGCACCTCGATACCACGATGGCCTTCACCGCGTTCGTCGACCAGCTCATGCCGTTCCCGACCAGCGAAGATCCGCGCCTGCGCGCCGCGGGTGAACGGATTCTGTTCGGCAGCGACTTTCCGAACATCCCGTACGGCTATCGCGAGGCGCTGGACGCGATCACCGCGCTTCCCGGTATCGACGACGCCTGGCTGCGCGGGGTCCTGCACGACAATGCCGCGCGGCTGTTCGCAATCGAGTTACCATCCGGTTGACGTCGCACCGGGGGCCGCAGGGCCAGGGCGACCCGCGAGAAAGGCCGGCGACCGTGAGCACTGACGTCACCCCGCTGAACCCGCCCATCCCGATTCCCGATGTTCCGGGTGCCGATGCCGGAGAACAGGGTCTGCCGCGCCGCAGCGAGTTGTCGTTGCGGGAGAAGGCGATCGTGGATGCGTCGGCTTTCGCCGATATCGGCTTGCGCACCGCGGTTGCTTCCATGGTTGCCGCGGCGATGATCCCGTCGGTGCTCACCACGGCGGTCGGCCGTAAACAGTCGCGGCAGGAGCGTGAGCGGCTGGCGTTCTACGCCGAGCTGGCGTCACACCACGACCCAACCAGATCCTTCCCGGAGCCCCAGGAATTGCCCAGGGTCTCAGCGCGACGGGCCAATCCGATCGCGGAGGGGATCGCTCGCGGCGCTGTCGAAAACGTCTCATTCCGCAGTGGTTTCGACGCGGTCAACCCGGCAATGCGCGACTCCTGGCGCGCCCTGGGCAACAACAACGTCGCGCGGTTCCAGCATTGGCGTCACGACGACGGGCCGCGGCCGACGCTGTGCGTCATCCACGGTTTCATGGGATCGGCCTACCTATTCAACGGCCTCTTCTTCTCGCTGCCGTGGTTCTACCGATCCGGATACGACGTCGCCTTGTTCACGCTGCCCTTCCACGGCCGGCGGGCCGAAAAGCACTCTCCCTTCAGCGGATACGGCTACTTCTCGCACGGCATGTCGGGCTTCGCCGAGGCGATGGCCCAAGCGGTCCACGACTTCCGCTCGATGGTCGACTATCTGGAGTCCACCGGTGTCGACCGCTTCGCGTTGACCGGTCTGTCGCTGGGCGGCTACACCAGTGCCCTGTTGGCCGCCGTCGAACGCCGACTGCAAGCGGTGATCCCGAATGTGCCGGTGGTTTCCGTCGAATCCGAGATCCGCGACTGGTTTCCCGCCAACCTGGTACTGGCGGGCGGACAACGGCTGGGGCAGGTCGGCGGCGACGAATTCGTCGCCGCGACGGCCTACCACTCACCGCTGAACTACGCCCCGCTGGTGGCCAAGGAACGGCGACTGATCATCACCGGCCTGGGCGACCGGCTGGCACCACCGGAGCAGTCCGAAATGCTGTGGCACCACTGGGATCGGTGTGCGCTGCATTGGTTTCCGGGAAACCATGTGCTGCACGTCAGCCAACCGACCTACCTGCGCAGGATGACCGCGTTCCTGCGGCCGTACATGTTCTAGCTACGCGCGGCCGCGGGTGCCGCAGACACAGGCCACCGCAGGCCGGCGAGATCGCCGCCGGTCAGGGCGGCGTGGCCGTCCAATCGGCTGCCGGACAGCGGGTGCAAGCTCAGCAGCGCACTGCGGTGATTGCCCTGCTGCGGCAGCAGTCCGGCCAGCGGGGCGCCGCCATCGGGAGCGGACCCGGTGCGCAGCGCGCACGCCGCGGCGACGGTCTGCTGGCCGTCGTCCTCGGCGAATTCCAGCACCGTCCAGGTCTCGCTGGCGTTGACGGCCTGGATCCGGCTGATCGTGTCGGCCAGTGCGGCGTCGATCCCCACCTGGTAGGCGGCGACGTGGTCGCCCGAGCCGTCGACAACCGACCGCCACGTTTCCCGGGCGCTCCCGTCGATCAGCGAGGGGATCTCATCGTCGGCGACCACAGTGGTGTCCCAACCGATTTCACGAAGGTGGTCGGCGAGACGCCGAACGGCGACGTCGACGGTCCGCTGCAGCGGGATGGAAGCCGAGCGGGCCTGCAGCGCGGCCAGATTCGGTGCGGCAGCGTACGTCAGGCCGATCCAGGTGTCGGTGGTTCCCGCACCGCCATCCGACCGGGTGCCTCGGCTGGTGATGCGCACCGTGTCGGCCCGCAGACCGTATCGGTTCAGGTAGCTCGCGATCAGCGACAGCGGTACAGCGTTCCCCGCCGCCGAGTCCGTGATGCGCAGCGCCCCTGTCGCCCGCGCGCCAGCAGCGTCCCGGCGGTCGGTGTGGGCGCCGCCGCGCGAGCGCAACATGGCGAACCGGCGGCGGGCGATCGTGGTGAAGTGCAGGCCCCGCCACCACCCGAGCAGCAGGATCGGCACGATGATGCCCACGGCAAGCGCCCAGCGCTGTGCGGTGGTCTGCCAGGGGTTCGCCATCAGCGCCGGCACCACGGCCAGCAGCACCAAGGTGATCCGGGCCGGTCCGGGCCGGGGAATGGTGGTTGGGTGCGAGCTCACAGCTGGTCTTCCTTTCGTCGGCGAGCGGCCGCCGCGGCGCCAGTGGCGACGGCGACGACCAACCCGGCCAGCAGTGCGGTTCCGGCGAAGGCCACGATCCGTGGCGCCGGGTCCTCGGGTTGCGGCGCCGGGGGTGGGGAGATCTTCTTCGCGGGTGCGGCGGCCGGATCCGCGGCCGGTGGCAATTCCCAGGTCAGCGCGGCCACCGGGTCGATGATTCCGGCGCCCACCACGTCGGACGGCGCGCGCGCGGAGTTGTGGGCGGTGGAGACGATCCGGTGCGCGACCTGCATCGCGTTCAGGTCGGGGTAACGACCGCGGACCAGTGCGGCCACGCCCGCCACGTAACCGGCGGCGTAGCCGGTGCCACTGAGCGGCACCAGCCGGCCCTGGTTGCCGGGCAGCGCGTTGGCCAGTCCGCCGTCTTCGCGGTTGCTCACCGAGACGATCTCCTCGCCGGGGGCGGCCACGCCGACCCACGGTCCGGCCATGGTGAATCCGGACGGCCGGCCACTCGACGACAGCGACGCCACCGACAGCACGTAGGGATGCCACCACGACGGCACCGACAGCGACGTCACCCCGGCCCAGTTGCGTGGATCCTGCGGGCGGCTCAGGTCGGTGAGCGGATTGGACTCGCACGCCTCCCCGCCGCCGCCGACCGAACCGGTCTGGCCGGCGTCACCGGCGGCCGCCACGACCAGCGCGTCCTTTTCCACCGCCGCGTAGCGCAGGGCCGCACCCAACGCCGTCTGGTCGACGTTGCGGTCGGCCGGCAGGCAGGTGGTGGTGGAGATGGTGATGACCCGCGCGCCGAGGTCGGCGGCATGCACGATGGCCCGCGCCAGTGCGGTGATGTCAGTGATCACCCGAGTTGTCCGCGGGTCGTCTCCGCCCAGCCGCGGCGAGATGGTCGCCGAAGCGGTCCGCAGGGACAGCAGGCGGGCGGCCGGGGCAACCCCGGAGAAGCCGTCATCACCCGGCTGGCCGGCCACGATCCCAGCAACCAGCGTTCCGTGTCCGTCGCAGTCGGTCAGGCCGTCGGTGGTGCCGATGTAGTCGCCGCCCGGCTCCACCGCCGCAAGGCGCGGGCCCGGCCGTACACCGGTGTCGATGACGGCCACCGTCTGACCCTCGCCGCGAGAGAACTGCCACGCCGCAGGGAGATCGAGCATCCGCTGTCCGGCCGCCGCGGCGCTGAGGTTGCTGCCGGGCAGCAGACCCGAACTGGCGCAGTCGCCGCGCTGTTCCATCGCCGTGACGGGGCCGGGCGCCCCGCTGGGCGGCGGCACCGTCGGGTCGACCGTCGGCGGGGTGATCGCCAGCGCCGGCGCACTGGTCAGCAAGGCAGCCAGCATCGCGACGCCGGCGCCGCGAACCGCCGATCGACTCCGACTGTGTTGTGCGGCAACGGTCATCGAGACAGAACCCAGGCGAAAATGCCGACCAGGTAGGCCATGACCGGAATCAGGGTGGCGTCGACGCCGGAAGCCAGGAAGCCCACCAGCCGCCGGACCGGCAGTGAGTAGCTCTCCGGCGATGCGACGGCCGGGCTCAGGGAGACCACCGCCCACACCGCCACCAAGGCGGCCAGCACCAGCACCGCACCGAAGGCAGCCGCGTACCGGCCGGTGGCCGCGTAGCCGACCAGCAGCGCGATCGCGGTCAGGTGCGGCTCGGCCAGCAGCCAGGCCTTGCACCACGCCGAGTCCCACACCCGGGCACGCAGCACCGAAGCCACCGCGATGCCGGCGACCACGTACCACGCCCAGCCCGAAAGCCCCTCGGGCGCAAAGGCGATGGCCACCGAACCGAGCACAGCGAGCAGCACTGCCCCGGCGATGAAGCCGGTCTGGTGGGCGTCGGTGACACGGACTCGACGAGGCAGGTCCTCCAGCACGCTCTGCGGCAGCGCCGACGGCGTCGGGTCGCCCGGAGCCGGGATCACCGGCAACGGCAGTCGCGCCCACAGTGCCGAAATCTGCGGCGCGGCAACGGTGAGCAACAGCGACGCGGTGATCAGGCCGCAGCCGAGAGTGAGCGGTGGCAGCTCCCAGAACGTCCTGACAGCAGCCGCCGCCAGCACCCCGACGCCGACGACCACCGCGGCGGTGAAGAAGGCGATCCCACGCTCGCCACGGCCGCCCGGCGGCACGATCAGGCAGATCAGCGACCACGCGCTGACCGCTGCCGCGCCCAGCACCACGTGTGCCGGACTGAACAGCCCCGGCACCGCCAAGGTGCCCACCGCGGCGAGCGGTACCAGCGCCGCGATCGACAGGGTCAGTGCGGCTTCGGCCGACCGTGTGCGGCACAGCAGCGCAGCGAGCACCGTGAGCAGGGCGATCGCCCCGGCCGCGAACAGGCCGGCCGGCTCGCCGGTGAGGGCGCGGTGCGCGGTCGCGAGCCCGGTCGCGGCGAAAATCAGCCCCGTCCCGGCGGCCAACGCCGCGCGTTGAATGTGCTTGGCACCCCAGGGCTTACGCCGGGAGGCGGAGAAGATTACGGCCGCGTCGGCGATGTCTTCGACGATGCCGGGTGCTGCCGGGCCGACCGGCACCGGACGCAGGGCCAGCAGGTCGCCGTCGACGACCCCGACCGTGTCCAGGCTGGCGTCCAGGCTGAACGGGGCGCCGCCGACCGGCGCCAGGCTCAGCCGCGTCGTCGCACCGGCGGCCGGTTCGGCGTCGTCGCCGGCATCCGGGGCCACCAGGCGTTGCACCGCCGGCAGGATTTCGCGCAGCGGCAGCTCCGCGGGCACGGCGATCTCGGTCAGCCGACTGTCGGCCAGGACCGCGATGCGGACAATCGGCATGACGGCGCTGGTCAGCACCGGGGCTTCGGTCATTGGTGTTCCCTATTCTTCTCTGCGAGGACGTTCTTTTCGCTGCTTCAGGACAGCTGGGTGGTGAAATCTCTGGACAGGCGCTGACCGGGGAACCAGGTGCCCTCGGGCAGGGTGGCGGTCAACTGTTCGATCGCGACGGCAGTCGCAAAGTCGGTTCCGGGCCGGAAGGTCGACACCCACTCGCCGTCGAAGGCCTGCGACGGAGTGACCAGGATGCGGCCCGCGTCGGCATCGACCAGACTCATCCCGACTTCGGTGGTGGTGTGCCGGCCGTCTCGCGCGCACCCCGCGACGACCTCGACATAGCTGCGCGGGCCGGTGAACACCGACTCCACGATCGGCCGGGCCGAGGCGGGAATGCCCAGGTAATCAAGCACTTCGGTGAGCGGGGCACCAGCGCGCAGACGCTCGTCGGCGCGTGCACCGACCCGGGCGGGCAGGGTGAACTCGTCGAACCGGGCCGGCGGGCGGTGCCGCAGGCCCGCTCCGAGCACCGGGACCAGCAGGCGCGGGTCGTCGATATCCATCGCGGTGAACGTGACCAGTTGCGCATTGCGCAATGCCACCACCGTCCGGCCGGGTTTGCCGGGGTTCTGGTCGCGGCGCGCGACGATGCCCCGCAGCATCTCGGGAGTCCCGCCGGCGGCCGAACCCACATAGCGCAGGTCCAGCCACCGGTCGGGGAAGCACACCACCCGGATCCACTCGGCCACGGCCGGATTGACCGTACCCTCCGGCGAGACCACTCCCATCCGGGTGAGCTCGTCGCGCTGGCGCGCCATGAACGCGCCGCGCTCCCCGGCGTCCGTGTAGGGCATGGTGATTGCCAACACCCACGGAAAAGACCCGGCACCAACGGTTTCCGCGATGTACCAGGCTTGCTCGACGGTCAGTTCGGCGGCGTTGGGCTCAGTACCCATCGCTGCCTTCCCTCATCGAGCGGATCACTGGGGTCAGCCCCACTTGGCGGCTTCGGCGGTGTCGCGCGCATTCATCATCAAGGTGTTGGTCTCATGCGTGGTGGCCATCGCGTGATACGCGCGGACCAACTCCTCCATCGCCTGATTCCACTGCGCCTGCCACGCCTGATACGTCATCCCCGTATCGCCCTGCCACGCCGCCGACAACGCCGCCTGCTCACTGGCAATATCAGCACCCACCGCCTGCAACGTGCCCGCATACCCATTCATCTCAGCCGCATGGGCCAACATCGCCGGGTAGTTGTACATAATCTGCGACATCAGACAAACCCTCCCTAAACCCCGGTGTAACCAGAAGCCGCAGCCGCATCGGCCGCCACATACGTCGAACCGGCATCCGCCAGATTCACCTGCGCCATATCCAGCAACGCATTCACCCGCGCCGCCATCGCCACAAACCGCGCATGCGACCCCTGAAACGCCGCAGCCGCCTCACCCACATGAAACGCCTGCGCCGACATCGCCGCCTGCTCCGCCTGCGCCATCGTCGACCGCATCAACGCCGCCTTGGCACCAAACGCCGACTCCGACGCCACCAACTGCGGAATATGCGCATCCAACATACTCATCGCCGCACTCCTTTCTTGACTTCTACTTCGGTTCTGCTTCCGACTCCCCAGCGGAGTCGTCAAGATCCTTCTCGCCCCAGGTATCGGGCAACATCGGCATATTGGGGCCGCCGCCGAACCCGTCACCGGTCAAGGTGGTCAGCCCGGATGCCGCACTGCCGGCACGCTTGCCCACCGTCCCGGTGAATCCGAGAGGCCCGGTACCGCTGTCCGAACCCGCCGCGGACGGCGCGGTCGACGCGGGATCTGGACCGGTGCCGGCACCAGAGTCCAGGTCCATGAACTCGTCCGCGTGATCACGCATCACCGCCTGGCGGCGGCGCCGCGCCCGCGCCCTGTCACGCGCCGAGCTGCCCACCGCTGCCGCGGCCGCCGGCACCCGAGAGGCCGGTGCTTTCGCCTTGTTGCGGTCGGTCAGGGTCGGACCCAGTCCGGTGCCCGGGTCGGTGCCCGTGACCAAGTAGCCGAATGCCATCACCCCGGCCGCCGGCGGTGGCGGTGCCACCGCCGAGGTAGCCGGTGCGGCGGGAACACTCGCGGCACCGGGCGTGGCGATACTCGGGCTGAAGCCCGCCACCACTGCGGGCGGCCGGTCGCTCGACGGAATGACCGAACCCGGTACCGGCTCGGCGACGCCTTCGGGCGCAATCTCCTCACCCAGGTCGGCCAGGTGGCTCAGACCCACACCGAGCAAGATCGGCAGGAGGGCCGCACTGGCGAACAACAGCGACCAGAAGGTCCAGCCGAACGGGATGAAGAACGCCTCGTAGGCGACGAAGAACAGCAGCGGGAACCAGGTCACCAGCGCACCCGGGGTGCTGAGGATCTCGCGGATCACCCCGATCGGGTCGTTGAAAAACTGGACGAGCTGTTCCCACAGCCGAGTGAAGAAATCCCCGATGTCCGACGACGAGTCTTCCGCGGGCTGGGCGGAGTCGGCTTTGACCACCGGGGGCGCCTCCACCGCTCGCGGCGCGGAAGCCAGCGCCGCACCGGACACCGCATGGTAGGTGCTCATGGTGGTGGCGGCCTGGACCCACATCCGGACATAGTCGGCTTCGTTGAGCGCAATCGGGATCGTGTTGATCCCGAAGAAGTTGGTGGCGATCAGCACCCCGTGCGTCATGTGATTGGCAGACAATTCGGCCAGGGTCGGCATCGACGCCAACGCACTGGTGTACGCCGCTGCGGCCACTTCATGCTGTGCGGCAACACCAGCGCTGTCCGCGCTGGCCTGGCCCAGCCAGGCCAGATACGGCCCGTGTGCGGCCAGGTACTGCTCGGCGCTGGGTCCCTGCCACGCGCCGGTCTGCACCGCACCGAGCAGCGCGGTGAGTTCGTCTGCCACCGAGGCGTACTCGGCGCTCAGTGAGTTCCATACCCCGGCAGCCGACAGCAACGGACCCGGTCCGGGACCGCTGCTCAGCAATGCTGAATGCACCTCCGGGGGGGAGGCGATCCAGACCGGGGCGGGAACCATCAGCCTCGGGCGCCCAAAAAGTACGTGGACGCGCCCGCGGCGTCACCGGCGGCGTAGTTGACACCGGACTCACCGACACCGACGCCGGCGCGGCCCAACTCAGCGGCGCCTTGGGCGGCTACCGCAGCGTGCTCGCTGCCCTGCGCGCTGAAACCGGCAGCGGTCTGCAGCGACACCGGGTCGGCCGCCGGCGGAACCACCGCCGTGATCAGCGGAGCGGCGCTGGCCTGCGCGGCCGCCAGACGGGCGGTCAATGCCTCGACCGCTGCGCTGGCGGCGGCGAGACCTTCTGGAACCACATTGAGCGTCATGGCAATTTCCCCTTCCCCATTTCGATGCGCACTAGCGCGTCAAGGTTTGGCTGAATGTTGGGTTGACTAGTTGGAGGTAGGTGGGTTCGTCGTTGTCGGCTAGCAGGATTGCTCGTCCTGCGGGGAGGCGGCTGAAGCGTTGGCCGCGGATTTTGCCGCTGTCGGCGGGGTTGCCGGAGAGCATGAGGGTGGTGGCTTGTAGGTCGTTGAGCCGTCGGAGCAGTGGGTTGGTCATCAGGGCGTGTGCTGAGCCGGTGGCTCGTGCGGTGACGATGACCCGCAGGCCCAGATCGCCGGCTTGGGAGAGCAGTTCGATCAGGGTGGTCCAGGGCCGCTGCCCGGCGTAGGGCCCTGATAGTGCTGGGGTGTCGGGGATGGCGTCGACGTCGTCGATGATCAGGTAGTGGGTGTGCCCGTCGTAGCGCCAGGCGGCCAGGTCCGCCGCCGACAATCCTGCGGGGGGGCGTCGGGAGCCGATCAACGCCGACAGGCCGAGCATGGCGGGGATGACCCGATCCACGTTGGCGGTGTACTCGTTGTCCGGGTAGAGGGGTTCGTCGACGAGGTGCAGGCGGCGATCGATCACGGTGAACGCCACCTGCTCGGCGGTGTTGTTGTCCCGCACGGTGCGGATGAGGTGGCGCAGCAGGGTGGTTTTGCCGGACTTGGCGTCGCCGAGCACCAGCAGCAGTGGGTTGGCGGTGAAGTCCACCTCGACCGGGGCCAGGTCCTCTTCACGCACCCCGATCACCACATGTTCGGGTGCCGGGTAGAGCGCCCCGACCTCTTCGGGGGCCAGGTTGGTCGGCAACAACCGCACCGGCGGTGCCGCCAGCCCGGGGTGGCGGGCGTTGAGCTCGGCGATCTGGGTTAGATCGGGTTGGGCGATCAGGAAGTGCTCGGCGGCCATCGTCAGACCACGACCGGGCTGGTTGGCCGGCACCGCTTCGGCCGGACGGGTGAGCGCCCCGGCAACCCGGACGTTGCTGTCGCGCGGGTCGTGCAGTTTGAGCTCCAGGCGCAATCCGAGCCCGTCCCGCATGGCCAGCGGGACTTCCAGCCAGCTGGGGGTGGTCACGATGACGTGGATGCCGTAGGCCAGCCCGACGTTGACCAGTTCGGTGACCTTGGCCAGCAACGGGTTACGGGTATTGAACTGGTCGGTGTTGTCCCGGCTGAACGCATACAGGTTGTCGATGACCAAGAACACTTCACCGTAGCCGTCGTTGAGCGAGCCGATGCTGCCATCACGGAACGCTTCGCGCTGCTGACGCGCCGTCAACAACTGCTCCAACTCCCCGAAGGTGCGGCGGATCTTCTCCGGCTCCAGCCCGGAGGCCACACTGCCCACATGGGCCAGGTCCTCCAAGGCCCGCAGCTGCCCGCCGCCGTAGTCCAGGCAGTAGAAGCTCACCTCCCGCGGCGAGTGCAGGTTGGCCGCCGAGAGGATGAACGTCTGCAGAGCGGTGGTCTTGCCCGACTTGGGGCCACCGTGAATGAGCATGTTCCCGCTCGCGGAGCGGGCGTCGAACACCAGCGGATCGCGGCGCATGTCGAAGGGTTTGTCGATCTCCCCCAACGGCCAGCGCAACTGCCGCTCCCCGATCCCGGCCCGGGCCAGGGCGGCGGCCAGCGGGATCGGCTCGTCCAGCGGCGGCAACCACAGTGCCGGGGCCTGGGGCCCGTAGTTGGCCAACTGATCGCCGATGGTGGCGATCAGCTTGCGTGGCGGGCCCAGGGTCTCCTCCTCGACCTGCACCACCGTGCTGTCGGCCCCCGAATCCACCGCCCCCGCGGTGAACAACTTCGGCTCCGGCAGGGCATGCATCACCACCGCCCGCGATTGGCGTGGCGGGTCATAAATCCCGTCAACATAGGTGGAGCGGAACTTGATCGGCGCCGCCCCCGGCGCGGGCACCAAAAACCCCTCACCCTTGTGCTCTTTACCCGACTCGATGTGATAGGCGTCCTCGACCCCGATGATCTGGCGCGACACACTCGGGCTGGCGACCTTCAACCCGATCCGATACGAGGTGTTCTTGTCGATGTCCTTGATCTTGCCCACATCCAACGTCTGCGACGCGAACAGAATATGGATCCGGAACGACCGCCCCTTACGCGCCACATAGTCGAACAGCTCGGCGTACTCGGGGTGATCAGCCAACATCAGGGTGAACTCATCAGCGACGATGAACAGTGTCGGGATCGGCGCCAAATCATGCCCCGCAGCGATCGCCGCCTCATACTCGGTCACCGAGTTAAACGCACTGCCCTGCACCCGCCGGCCCGCCTCGCGCAGCAACAACTCCCGCCGCGCCACTTCCCCGCGCAGGGTGTCAGCGAACCGATCCGCCAGCGAGCGCTTCTCGGCCATGTTGGAGATGACCGCCACCACCTGCGGGAAATGCCGGAAAATGTCCGCGCCGGCCTCGCCCTTGAAGTCGGCGTAAATCACGATCAACCGATCCGCCGAATGCGTCGTCAACAACGACAGCAGGATCGCCATCAAGGTCTGCGACTTACCCGAGCCGGTCATACCGATCATCAACCCGTGCGGGCCCATCCCGCCCTCGGCCTCATCCTTGAGATCAAAGATCAACGGCTCCCCGGTCGCGGTCACCCCAATCGGCACCCGCAACTCCTCCTCGCGGGGCCGCGGCGCCCACAACGCCGGCACATCCAACTGCGAGGCATCGCTGATCCCCAACAACGTGGTGAAGGTCGCGCCCCGGGTCCCGGCCGAGCGCAACCCGGCATGCGTCGGGTTGGAATCCCACCGCGACAACCGTCGCGCCAGATGCGCAGCCTCCGCCGCCCCCAAGGAGTCCGCGGCATCGACATAGCGCTGCCAACCCCCCGTCTGCCAGCGATCAATCGCACCCCCACCCGCGCTGATCCGCAGGATCGGGCGCTCAGGATCGGGATACTGCTCCCGACTCGGCGCCGCGGCGCCGCGCTGCACAATCGTCACCCCGGCCCGCGCCGCCCCCAACACCGAAGCCGCCACATCGAAATCCGGGTCGTCGATGATCACCAACAAATGCCGGCTCGTCTCACCGGCCTCACCGCTAAACGCCGGGCGGGCCGCCAACACCGGCGCCAACAACACCGACAGCTCCTCCGCGCTGCCCGCCAAATACCGGGCCGGGCCCACCCCATCGGCCTGACCAGCAATATCGACATGCGGCAACCACTTGCACCACGACCACGCCGGGCTCTCCAACTCCGGCGACGCCAACGCCACCCCCAACACCGTCGGGTCATGCCACGTCACCGCCTGAGCGACCCACGCCCGCACCGCACCCCGGACATCGGCGGCAGCATCGGCGCCCTCACCGAGCACCGTGACCCGCGACACCTTCGTCAGATCCACACCCACCGGCACATCGCGCACCGTGCGCTGGGTGTCCAACAGACCGCGCAACGCACTGTGCGACACCGGCTCCAAATCAATCTCATCAGCGGTATCAGCCACCCGCACCGCACTGGCCAACCCCACCGCATGCCGGCCGGTACGCACCACCAAAAAATCCTCATCATGCGGATCACGTTCCCATTGGCGCCGCGAACCCGGCACCGCCACCAAATCCGCCGGATCGGGATGCGACCACTCCGCCGCCGCCCGCTGCTTAGCCGCCGACCCCCGAATATTGTCCCGGACCACCGACAAATACCGCAGATAATCCGCCCGCTCAGCATCCACCTCCACCGTGCGGGCCTTCTTATCCCCACCCCGATAAATCCCGGCCGCCGCCACCAACAACGCAAACGGGAAGAACAACATCACCGGAGACACCAACCGCATCCCCGTAGCGACCATGGCAATCACCATGCCCACAATCAAAATCACAATCACCACCGGCAACGCCCGCTGCAAAAACGACGCCGGAACCAACCGCGGCAACTCCGGCGGCGGCTCAACCGTGATCGTGCCCCGATCCACAGGCGGCACCGGCAACCGACGACGGGCCTCAAAAATCAAACGACTCATCGCGACTCTCCAACACTAGAAACCCCACCCAACTCAGCGGTGCCACGACGACCCGGACGCACATCCGGCGCCAACCCGTCATGCGCCAACAACGCATCCGACCGCGACAACGCAGGACCCACAGCAAACTGCGACAACACCGACCACGGAATCGGCACAGCCGGCTCACTCAAACCGAGTGCGGAGATGGTGTCTCCGTCACCGCCATTGGCGCCGGCCTCGGTGTTGATGCCATAGCGCACACCGGTGTCAGAGATCCAAAACAGTGGGCCCGCACTGGTATTGGCCGTCGGATCACTGTTGACACTCTGAGCGAAGTAGCCCGATCCCGGCGTCAAGGCGACCCGGGCGGCGGTCCCGCCCACACCAGCACCCACCAGATCCAAGGTCCGCACACCCTCACGCAACGGCAACGTCGAACCCGACAACAACGTCAACGAACTCGTGCTCGCCCCCGCAGGCTTACTCCAATGCGCGCACGTCACCGGCGCCGACACCGCATCCACCACCTTCACCGGCTGCTCAGGAAAACGCGACACATCCAACTGCCGCGAAACCGGCAACCGCGCAACATCATCCGCACCCAACACCGGCGGCCGCTCCAAACCCTGCGAATCCGTATTACGCAACACCGCCGCAACCACACCCGAAATCGGCTGCAACCCATCCTCCAACACCGCGTAATAGCGCAACGCGCTGTCGGAATTGCCGTCCAGGGAGTGCGCCGCCACAACCGCGCCCACCGGCGCGGCCGCGTGCAGGTCGAACGACGGTTTACCACCGGCACCGGGGATCACCGGCGCCACCAATGCCGGCGCCTCCGGAATCACGTTGAACAGTCCCGTGGCGATCGGGCGCGGGGTGGGCACCGTCGAACCCCGCTCGCCGAGTCCCAGTGCGCCAGTGATGGCGTGGTCGGACAAGTCGATCCGGCTACGCTTGCCGTCCCACAACAGCCATGCGCCGGAACCGTTATCGGCCAGCACCGCGTGCTGGGCGTCGAGCGCTCCGGCCCGGGACCCGCTGTAGGCCAACGGCCCGCCGATCACCGTGACCCCGGCGACCGAGCCGGTCACCGCGTCGCACGCGGTCCAATCGGCGTCACGGGCGCTGTTCTGCACCATGCGTTCCGGGGCTCCGGGGATGCCGATCAGGTTGCCGCGGGCGAACTTGTCCAGCGCAGTGCTTTTCACCACGGTCGGGTTGACCGGCCGACCGGCGATCAGGCGCGCGGAGGTCAGGTTCAGCACCGGGTGCAGCTGGTCTCCGACCCGCACATACAGCGCGGAGGTGGACTTGTCCGCCAGCACCGGGTCGTTGTTGGCCGCACTGTTGGGCCAGATCAAGGTGAAGACGAAGCATCCGCCCGCCACGGTGGCGAGCACCAGCAGACCCATCAGCACCGCACGCGCCTGCGCGCGCAGCGGCTCCACCAGCATCCGGGTGTCGTGCAGGGCTACGCCGGAGGCGATGCGCCGCATGACGAACCGCCAACCGCTGACCTGATGCTTGGTGACAAACCCGCGCCGGTACTCGACCCGATCCGGGTTCTCGTTGACCGGGGTGCGCGACGCGAACGAGCGCCGCTCTTCATCGGACCGGTCGGGCTGAGCCGCGCTCATGCGTTGGCCTCCAGGCCCAGGCCACGCAGCAAGGGCGCCACCGAGTTACGAACATCTTCGGTCGTAATGGTCATGAGCTCCTCATCGGTGAACAGCCCGGTGCCGGACTGCTCGGAATGGTCAAGCCGGAATTCGCGCTCCTCCTCGGAGCGTTCGACGAGGTTTCGCACGAACCGGCCGTTGCCGGCGATGTCCAGGCTGCGCCGGGCGATGCCGTTGGCGTCGGGATGCGACGCCTCGGCCAGCTGACCGAACAGCGCCTGCATCTCCTCGAGTGCAGCCTGCTCGAAACGGCTGTCGCGTTGCTCGGCCATCTTGTAGGCGATCTCGACCAGCTCCGGGGGCTGGTAGGACGGGAAGTCGATGCTGCGGGTAAAGCGCGACCGCAGACCTTCGTTGGTGTCCAGGAACCGGTCCAGGTCGGCGCGGTACCCGGCGACGATCACCACCAGCCGGTCACGGTCGTTCTCCATCCGCGCCAGCAGCGTGTCGATGGCAACCAGACCGAAGTCGTTCTTGGCGCCGGTGGCCACCAACGCGTAGGCCTCGTCCAGGAACAGCACCCCGTCCAGAGCACTGTCGATGATGGCGTTGGTCTTGGCCTCGGTCTCACCGATGTGCTGGCCGATCAGGTCGGCACGGTGCACCTCTTTGATGTTCTCTTTCTTCAGCAGCCCCAGGCCGCAGTAGATCTTGGCCACCACGCGCGCGATGGTGGTCTTACCGGTCCCAGGCGGCCCGGCGAACACCAGGTGGTGGGTGCGCTGACCGACAGCGAGCCCGTGCTGCTTGCGCACCACTTCCATGGCCACCGAGCTCTTGAGCCGCTGAACCTGGTTCTTGACCTCGGACAGCCCGATGAACTCGCCGAGTTCACGCTCGGCTTCGGCCAGCAGTTCGGCCTTGCGTTCATGGGCGGACGGGTCGACGAAGTCCTCGGCACTGGGCTCGGTGTCGGGGTCCCAGGGGTCGGTCCGGGCCTCGATCCGGGCCGCGGTGGTGGTGACGATCCCGAAGCTGTGGTCCAACAAGGCCTGTTGAACCTGCTCGTTCTCCGGGTTGGCGGCATAGAGATCCTGCAGCACCTCGGCCGCGGATTCCTCGTCGTCTTGGGCTCGCAGGATCAGTCCCTTGGCCAGCGCCCCGTCGGTGGCCGCGACCGCGATCGGGCCTTCCGGCTCCTCCAGGTAAGACAACGCCGGGGCATACATGCCCAGCCGCGCCAGGGCGATCCCGAGGGCGATCTTGGCGGCGTGGGTGAACAGCTCGTCACGATCGGGGTCGTTGACGATCGGAGTCAGCAGCTTGACCATGTCCGACCAGCGCTCGGCGTGGTGGTTCACCGCGATCGCCATCCAGCGAGCGTCGTTCCAGTCGGGACGCCGCTGGGTGATCTCCGCGACCACCTCGTTCGCCTCGGCGCACCGGCCGGCCATCGCCAGTTGCGCGGCGTGGGCGAGGTGGAAGTCGTCGGCTTCGGTGGCGCGCAGCTTCAGGTACAGCCCGGTGTCGTAGTGGAACCCGAGCGCACCCGGCTTCAGGTCCAGGCGCCGCTGCAGGGCTCCGGCGCTGGCGGCAGTCTCCGAGATGGCGGCCAGTACCCGCGGCGACTGGTCGCCGGCGGCCGCCAGGCCGATCCAGGCATCGCACTGCTCGTGTGCGATACGGGTCAGCGCCGCGAAGCCGGTACGGGCCGCGGCCAGGTCGGCAGGACGTTTGCGCTGGTAAACCTCGATCCCGAGGGCTCGGCAGCAGGTGGCAAACCGGCTGAGGGTTTCCTCGTCAACCCGGGGATTCGGGGTGAGCAAAGCCGCATCACCGTTGTTCATGCGTGGCTCGCCCCTTCACTATTTTTGACTGCACCAACCCGGCTGAAGTTAGCATTGCATAAGCTAACTGTCGAGATCGATCGAGCCGATCGGCGGGCGACTTCCATCACTCTCACAGGCGGTTTTTCGGCCCACGAACGAGACGCTGATGCGCCGACGTCGTCCCAACCCATCACCGACTCCTTATTGAAAATCATTTTCGATTGTCCCGTACGCTACCGCATGCGGGGCTCGTCTTCCACAACGGTTCTCGGCAATTGCCACCCACCGCTCCTACCTCTTGGCTGCCCAGATCAGCGAGTTCCGCAGGATCATCTGACCGGCCGGAGTGTCCGGCTCCGGAACCGGACGTCCCAGCTGACGCAGGCAATCAGCCATCGGCGTCGCGACCGCAGTCCAGCCCCGTTCGCCGAACCACTGCTCGGCAGGCGCGCAGCGCTCGTTATAGACCAGCCGGAAATACATCCGCCTGTCGTCACCGGCAGCGACCTCGGCCCGCACCGCGGCCTCGAAATCCTCGCTGGACAGGGGTATGCCCTCCTCGATCGCCACGCGGCTGCCCGAGGCGGCCAGGCCATCGATTCCGGCGAACAGCTGCTGCTGCGCAACGGCGGGGAGGTAGATCAGTAGGCCCTCGGCGATCCACACCGACGGTTGGGCCGGGTCGAAGCCGGCCTCACGCAGCGCCTGCGGCCAGTCCTCACGCAGGTCGACGGCGACCTCACGCCGCTCCGCCGTGGCACGGATGCCGCGCTGCGACAGGACGTAGCTCTTGAAGGCGAGCACTTGCGGCTGGTCCAACTCGAAGATCGTTGTCTCGTCCGGCCAGGACAATCGGAAGGCCCGGGAGTCCAGTCCGGCGGCCAGAATCACCACCTGGCGCAGCCCAGCCTCGGCGGCGCGCTGGAAGTAGTCGTCGAAATAGCGGGTGCGGGCGGCCTGGTAGTTGACGAAGTGCTCCCCGAAGTCGGCGGTCAACAGCGGATGGTCGGACAAGGTGCCCGCCACCAAAGCTTCCCACTCCCCGCCGGCCGCCCGGCAGAACAGCTCCGCATAGGGATCGGTCGCGGCCGGATCGGTTTTGCCGGCTTCCAGTGCCCTGGCGGCGGCTACGCGCAATGCCGTGGAACCGACACTCGTACTGATATCCCAGCTGTCACCTTCACTACGCATCACAGGCATTCCACGGACCCTACGCCGCAATGACCACGATGGAATGTCCGACGACGGCGGCCCGCAACCGGCCGTAACAGACCAGAGCGTGCGCTCTGTCAGCCCCACTTGGCGGCTTCGGCGGTGTCGCGCGCATTCATCATCAAGGTGTTGGTCTCATGCGTGGTGGCCATCGCGTGATACGCGCGGACCAACTCCTCCATCGCCTGATTCCACTGCGCCTGCCACGCCTGATACGTCATCCCCGTATCGCCCTGCCACGCCGCCGACAACGCCGCCTGCTCACTGGCAATATCAGCACCCACCGCCTGCAACGTGCCCGCATACCCATTCATCTCAGCCGCATGGGCCAACATCGCCGGGTAGTTGTACATAATCTGCGACATCAGTCTGCTCCTTCTCCCTGGCCCGCCAGCTAAACCCCGGTGTAACCAGAAGCCGCAGCCGCATCAGCCGCCACATACGTCGAACCGGCATCCGCCAGATTCACCTGCGCCATATCCAGCAACGCATTCACCCGCGCCGCCATCGCCACAAACCGCGCATGCGACCCCTGAAACGCCGCAGCCGCCTCACCCACATGAAACGCCTGCGCCGACATCGCCGCCTGCTCCGCCTGCGCCATCGTCGACCGCATCAACGCCGCCTTGGCACCAAACGCCGACTCCGACGCCACCAACTGCGGAATATGCGCATCCAACAAACTCATCCCCGCACTCCTCTCTCCACTATCGATTAGTCGCGGGCCGCGCCGTTCGGGTTCCATGGAGGCCGCGACCGCCCGTTGCTCGCATCGTTGAGAGCGGCTCGGCACTCCCGGACAAGAACGCCGGCGGAGTTCAGTCCGGTCAATAACTGAGGAACAATGCTACGGCAATTACCTCGTTCTACGAACCTTTAATTGGATCAACGGCCGCGAATGCGGATTAACTTATGTGCGTCGACGGGCTTCGTCCGGGCCGTCCCAGGAGGCCGGCAGCATCGGTTCAGCGGGGCCTCGGCCGTACTCGTCTCGGGTCAGCTCCGCCAGACCGGCGGCGCGCGCCATCCCGGTCTTGCCGAGCGTCCCCGTGAAGCCCGCTGCGCTAGAGCGGGTCTGCGGCGCCAGGTCCGGTTCGAGCCCCGGGGCGTCGTCCTCGAGGTATTCGTAGCGGTAGCCGGGGTCGATCAGCCGGCCGCGCCGACGGCCGCCGTGCCGCGCCGTGCCGGTCTCCGCTGCGCCGGCCGCCGCGGCGGCCGCTACGCCGGCGGCGGGCCGGGCCGTTTTCGCGCCCGCACGGCCGGCAGCGCTCTGCGACGAGGGAAGCCAGCCCACCAGGTAGCTGTGGAACGTGCCCTCGGTACCGATCAACGGGGGCGCCGCCGGTGGTGGTGGTGCGGTGCCGGCGGGGGTGGTGGGCGACGTCATCGCCGGCGCAGCAGGTGCTGCCGAGGCCGGCGCCGTCACGGGGTTCGGCGCCGGAGCCGTTGCGCCACCGGAGATGACCGGTGACACCGCAGCGGGTGCCGCCGGCACCGGTGGCGGCACCGCCGGTGCGGGGATTCCGGCCAGCCCCGCCAAGCCGGCCAGGCCGGCCGGCGGTGCGACCGCGGCGAGGCTGCCGATCGCCAGGTTCAGCCCGACACCCGCCAGCAGCGGGGACAGTTGCAACAGGAAACGCAGGCTGCGCAGCGTCCAGTTGACGGCGCGGTAGGTCTGCCACGCGATGAAGTAGGTCGTCAGCTGCCACCACTGAGCGGGCGTGAGCGGTCCTTGAAAGTTCTGTTGCAGCCAGGCCAGCGCCTTCTCGGTGCCGTTGACGAAATTGGACAGATTCTGCAGGAATTCCGCGGGACTCCAATTGGGCTGGCCTTGTCCGGGAACCTGCTGGCCGTCGGCGCCGAAGAGCATCTGCCAGATCTCAGCCGGCGTTGGCAGGTCAAACGATCCGCTTCCGTCACCGCTGCCACCGCCATTGCCTCCCCCGCCGCCGCCCGTACCGTCGCCGGCCGCCGCGATCCCGGCCTGCGCGCTGCCGCTGGAATGCCCCAAGCTTCGCGCGGTCTCGCTGGCTGCCTGGTAAGCGCTCATGACGGTGGCCGCCTGGGTCCACATCCGGGCGTAATCGGCCTCGTTGACCGCGATCGGCACGGTGTTGATCCCGAAGAAATTGGTCGCCACCAACACCGCGTGGGTGGCGTGGTTGGCGGCCAACTCGGCGAGGGTCGGCATGGCCGCCAGGGCACTGCTGTACGCCGACGCGATCACCTCGTGCTGGGCGGCGGTTCGGGCGCTGAGCGCGCCGGCCAGCTGCAGCCAGGCCAGATAAGGCAGATGCGCCGCCGCATATGCCTCCGCGGTCGGGCCGGCCCATACCTGCTGAGCATCGCCGAGAACGGCGGTGAGATCACTTGCGGCACTGAGGTACTCACTGCCCAATGTCGCCCAGGCCGCCGACGCGGCAAGCAGCGGCCCCGGCCCCGGCCCGGTGCTCAGCATTGCCGAGTGCACCTCGGGCGGGGCCGCCATCCAGGTGGCAGGGGCCGACATCACCGCACCGCTATTGCGAAAACACCGACGCCGCCAGGGTGTCTGCGATCAGGTAATTGACCCCCGCTTGAGCGACCCCCACACCGGCCCGGCCCAACACTTCGGTGCCGCACGCAGCGACCGCCTCGTGCTGGCTGCCCTGCACGCTGAGTTCCGCCGCGGCCCGCAACGACACCGGATCGATCGCAGGCGGCGCCACCGCGGTGATCAACGGCGCCGCGGTCGCGTGCGCTGCCGCCAGCGCCGCGGTGATCGCCTCGACGGCCGCGCTCGTCGCAGCCAGGCCTTCGGGCACGACGTTCAGAACCATGGCGGAACCCCTTCCAGCCAATACGCCGCCACCTAACCTGCGGACTGATGAAGCTGATGCAGTCACGATATGCCCTGTCAGGCCCTGAATGGTCCCGTAACTGCGGATAGACCTCAGTGTTTCTTGACCACCCACCGCGGTGCGGTCCGCCAGCTACGCCGACCATCGGGGTGCTGCAGGGGTGGGTCCAGCAGCAGCACGGCGCGGCCCTTAAGCAGAACGGGGCGGACCCAGTCGCCCAACTCGATCAGTTCACCGGGTGCCGGTCGGCGGGCGCTGCCGTCACGGACATCATCGATGGGCACACTGGCCAGGAGTTCGTCGACGGTTGCCTCGGCGGGCAGGTTCGCCAGCCCGGGCAATGTGATGAACAGGCCGTCGTCGCCGGAGAGTTGCAGACCGACCGCCGCCAAGGCGCCCAACACCCCGTCGTGGGTGCCGCCGTGCCCGGACACGTGCACACCGAGTTCCTCGCCGAGACGGCGGGCTTGCGTCCGCTGCAACACTTCCCGTTTGGCCCGCCGACCGAACTCCACCAGCGGGCGAATATCGCTTAAATCAGCCGGAATCGCCACCGCCAGACCGGGGTCCGCGGCCGGCGGACAGACGCGTTCCAGGAACCCGGCGACAAAGCCGATGATCTCGTCGCGCACCGCGTGCGGGTCGGCTCCGGGACTGCGCCAGGCCAGGCAGGCACTGGAGTTGTGCGACGTATAGGGAACGCGGTCGTCGACGAGGAGTTGGTGCCGGGTAGCCCCGGCCTCGCTGCCCAGCCCGGCGGCCGCCAACTCGCGTAGCAGCGCCCGGGCGCGCCGGCCGGTACCGGGACTGAACTGGTCGTCGGTGTCGTCGATGCCGATCAGCAGGTCGACGCCGGCAAAGACCGTCACGGGTTGACGACCACTGTGCTGACATCGCGAACCCACCGGTCGCGCTCGAGGTCGGTCCCGGCCAGCTTGAGGGTGTCGCGTTTGGTGAAACTCAGCACGACCCGATCGGTGAGCTCGGCGGCGGTGAGCGTCTGCGCCGGGTCACGTCCTTCGAACCGAACACTGTGGACCGCCGTGGCCCCGGCGGCGTCGAGAACCGTTCGCACCGCAGGGCCTCGCTGCACGGGGCTTCCGTGTGATTGCGGCGTCGCGATCTCGGTCTGCGGCAAGCCGCCCAGCCGGGCCAGGTCGAACTCGTCCAGCACTCGGCCGTCCTGCCGAACGACCAAGCGATATCCCGTCGCCGTGTCGGTATCGGTGTCGCCGCCGCATCCCGCCACTGCGGCGCCGACCACAAGTGCCGCCAGACCCACTCCGAACAGGCACCCAGCAGCTGACCGCATGTGCATGACCGTAAGGAGGTGTCCACACGTATTCAAGCTGCTAGGCGCCGACATAACCCTCAGATGAGGTTGTGCGGCGCGGCCGTCGGGCCTACCTTGAGGCGATGACCGTGATGCCGTGGACCGCGGGGCGACCGACGAGCCTGGTGCTGGCCCGCGAAGTCGTCTTCCCAGCTGCCGCTGCCGTGGTGATCACCCTGTCCTCCGACATGCGGATGCCGCTGGGATTGCCCGGGCATCGCGGCCTGGTGTGGCTGACCCTGTTGGTGGCGGTGGCCCTCACCACCCGCAGGCCGCAGACGGTGCTCGCGGTGGGTGCGGCGTCGACGGCGGCCACCGCGCTGCTGCAGTCCGGCCCAGGCCCCTGGGCCGGGGTTCGCTACCTGGGCGCCGCGCCGTTCCTGTACCTGCTGACAACCATCCCCGCCGTGCGGTGCCGCCGGTGGTTGATCGCGCTTGCCGCGGCTCCGATTCACCTTGTCGCGCTTGCTGTTCCGATTGCAACAGGACTCTTCGGCGGCCATCACGCGGCCGTGGTGGGCATCGGCGACAAAGCGCTCTTCCACCTCGGCTTCGGCCTGGTGGCCGGAATCCTCGGCTGGGTGATCGCCGCCGCGATCGACTGGGCAGTCCCAGAGACTTCCCGCAGCGCTTAGCCGCCGCCGTTACAGCCCGTACCGCTACCCGGTCCGCCCGGGCCGCCGCCACCGGGGTTGGGGACGCATCCGCCACCGCCGCCGCCATGGCTGCCGGGAGTGTTCCCGGTAGTGCCGGCTGCCCCGTTGTTCCCGCTGATGCTGCCCGCTCCGCCTTGGCCACCGACGCCGCCCTGGCCGCCGGGGGTGTCGGGTCCGCGGACCCCGGCGTAGCCGCCGTCGCCGCCATCACCACCGTTGCCGCCGTTCCCGGACATCAGACCGGCGCTGCCACCAGAGCCACCGCGACCACCGTTGCCGCCCGCGGTATTGGTGCCCGAGGTGCCGCCGCCACCACCTCCGCCACCGCCACCGCCACCGCCGCCACCACCGCTCACCGTGGCCCCATTACCGCCCGTGCCGCCGGCACCGCCGTTACCACCGTTGCCGTACCCCAGGGAGGCGCCGTTACCGCCGTCGCCACCGTTGCCGCCGGCGCTCCCGGCCCCGGCGGACACGCCCTGGACGCCCAGCAAGCCGAGGCCGCCGTCGCCGCCATTGCCGCCGTTGCCGAACCAGGAGCCGGCATTGCCGCCCGCACCGCCGTCACCGCCGGGCACCGCGACGCCGGTGGAATCACCACCGGCCCCGCCGTTGCCGCCATTGCCGAACAGGCTGCCGCCGTCGCCGCCGGCACCACCCGCCGCTCCGGCCGCACCCGCACCGCCGTCACCGCCGTCGCCGAACAGCCCGGCCGAACCGCCCGCCCAGCCGACGCCGCCGTTGACGCCGACCTCGCCCGCGGCCCCGTCCCCGCCGTTGCCGAATAGGAAGCCGCCGTCACCGAGGTCGCCGTACATGCCGGAACTGCCGAACAGGGAGGTGTTCGCGTCGGTGAAGTCGTCGAGGCCATTACCGATCAGGTCCCGCCCGAACAGGTACACGAACGGCGCGTTGATCATCTCAGCCATCTGCATGCCGGAGGCACTGCCGAGCCATTCCTGAAGCGAGTCGTTGATCGACTGCCAGAAGTCGAGCGGGCCGGCCTCGGCACTGCCCAGGCCGACGACGCTCAGATCGGCGAAGTCGCCGAAGGTGTCGTTCGCCTGGCCGCCGGCGAACACATCGCCTATCGGGTCGACGATCAGATCCCATAGGTCGGCGTGCGCGGCCGGCGCGAGGCTGATCGGAGCGAGCCCGGCGACCAGCAGAGCTCCGGTCGTCGTGCCGACGCTGATCAGGCGCCTGTTGAGCAGGCGACTCCGGTCCTGACGGTGACTGGCCATCGGGCACCTCCTCGGGTTTCCAACCAGGGGTTTACTCAGCCTCCTCACACTAATCTCTGAATCGGAAAAGCGACATCGATCAGCCGTTATTACCCGTGATTGCGGAATTCAAGCCCGGCTTATGACGCGATTGCGCATTGTCGCCGAGCGCTCGGTCAGCCGATGATGCGGTCAGCCCGGCTGTAGACGTTCATCGAGTCACCGCGAAGAAACCCCACCAAGGTCAGTCCGCAGTCTCCTGCCAAGTCGACGGCCAGCGACGACGGCGCCGAGAGCGCGGCCAAGATGGGAATACCGGCCATCACCGCCTTCTGGGTCAGTTCGAACGACGCCCGCCCACTGACCAGCAGCACCGTCCCGGCCAGCGGTATCCGGCATCGCTCGAGCGCCCAGCCGATCACCTTGTCGACGGCGTTGTGCCGACCGATGTCTTCGCGCACCACCTGTATTGCACCGCCGTCGGTGAAGTCGAACAGCGCCGCGGCATGCAGACCGCCGGTGCTGGCGAAGACGTCCTGCGCGGCGCGCAGCTGGTCGGGCATCGCGGTCAGCGCGGCGGCGGAAACCTGAACCGGGTCGTCGCCCGGGTGATACTGGCTGGCAAGGCGTACCGCGTCCAGTGAGGCCTTACCGCAGATACCGCAGGACGAGGTGGCGTAGAAGTTGCGGGAGATGTCCACCACCGGCGGGGGCACGTTCGGCGCCAGTGTCACATCGAGCACGTTGTAGGTGTTGTCCGTGTCCAGGCTGCCGCAGTAACGCGCGCTCACCACGTCGTCACGCCCGGCGATGATCCCCTCGGAGAGCAAAAAGCCCTGCGCCAGCTCGATATCCGACCCGGGTGTGCGCATCGTGACGGTGAGCGGCGCACCACCCAGCCGGATCTCCAGCGGCTCCTCCACCGCCAGCGTCTCGGGCCGCTGCGTCGCATCCCCTGCGACGAGGCGGCTGACCCGCCGACGCTGCGTTATCCGACTCATCGCTCCATCTTTGCTCGGTCTGTTCGCATTATCAGCCGTCAGTGCGCGGATCCGAAAATGCTAGGACGAAAGCTCTTGGAGTGAAAGGTTATCCGGCGACCCCGCGCCGAGTGATCGGGAGTCGCAACGCGGCCGGTGCGCCCGCCGGCACCACCGGGTTGTTCGGGGCGACCGGCTGGATACGGCGGTAGCCGCGGCCCTGCTCCGGTCGCTGGTCGGCTTGCCCCTTGGTCGGCCACATCGCGGCGGCACGCTCGGCTTGGGCGGTGATCGTCAGCGAGGGGTTCACCCCCAGATTCGCCGAGACCGCCGAACCGTCGACCACGCTGAGAGTGGGATAGCCGTACACGCGGTGATAGGGGTCGATCACCCCGTGGTCGGGGTCCGCGCCGATAGCGCAACCCCCTAAGAAGTGTGCGGTGAGTGGAATGTTGAACAGCTCTCCCCAGGTTCCGGCGGTCACACCGCCGATCTTCTCCGCGATCCTGCGGGTCGCTTCGTTGCCCTCCGGAATCCACGTCGGATTGGGCTGGCCGTGGCCCTGTTTGCTCGACAGGTGCCGGCCGCGCAGTCCGCCCTTGGTGAAGGTGGTGATCGAGTTGTCCAGATGCTGCATCACCAGGGCGATGACGGTGCGCTCGCTCCAGTTCTTCACCGTCATGACGCGCAGCAGCGCGACCGGATTCCTGGCCGCCACACCAAGGAACTTGCACCAGCGCGGCCAGCGGCCGCCGCCGTCGGTCATCAGGGTTTGCAGCAGGCCCATCGCGTTGGAGCCCTTGCCGTAGCGCACCGGTTCGACATGGGTGTCACCCGAAGGATGGAACGAGGAGGTGATGGCCACGCCCCGGGTGAGGTCCAGGGCGGGGTCCACCCGGTATTTCATGGCACCCAGGATCGACTCCGAGTTGGTGCGGGTGAGCACGCCGAGCCGGTCGGACAAACCCGGCAGGGTTCCGGTGTCCTTCATCTTGTGCAGCAGGTTCTGGGTGCCCCACGTGCCGGCGGCCACCACCACGTACTGCGCGGTGTAGGTTCGGCGGTTCTTCCGCAGTACCGCTCCGCTGGCCACCGTGTCGACGTGCCACGCCCCGCCCGGCGCCTGTCGCAGCGACGTCACGGTGGTCAGTGGATGCACTGTGGCACCGGCCCGTTCGGCAAGGCCGAGATAATTCTTCACCAGCGTGTTCTTCGCACCGTAGCGGCAGCCCACCATGCACTCTCCGCACTCCACACAGCCGGTGCGTTCGGGTCCGGCGCCGCCGAAGAACGGGTCGGGGACGGTTTTGCCCGGTTCCCCGAAGAACACGCCGACCGGTGTCTGGATGAACGTGTCGCCGACGCCCATGTCCTCGGCAACCGCTTTGACGATCTCGTCGGCCGGGGTCATGTGCGGGTTGCGGACCACGCCAAGCATGCGCTGACCCTGCTCGTAGTAGGGCGTCAGCTCGTCTTCCCAGTCGGTGATGTGGCGCCACTGCGGGTCGTTGAAGAACGGGGCGGGCGGCTTGTAGAGGGTGTTCGCGTAGTTCAACGACCCACCGCCGACCCCCGCGCCGGCCAGGATCACGCAGTCCCGCAGCAGGTGGATTCGCTGGATACCGAAGCAGCCCAGTTTCGGCGCCCACACGAATTTGCGCAGATCCCAACTGGTTTTGGCGAACTGCTCGTCGGTGAAGCGACGCCCCGCCTCCAGCACGCCGACCCGGTAGCCCTTCTCGGTCAGCCGTAACGCTGTGACGCTGCCGCCGAACCCGGATCCGATCACCAGGACGTCGTAGTCGAATTGCTCGGCCATGGGGTTCCTCCTCATTTGACGCCGGGCATGCGCCGCAGCACTCGTAGTCCGGTGGTCATGAGCCGCGCGTAGCGGCCGGGCTCCAGCCATGACGGCGCACCGACCGGTAGCAGCCGCTCGGTGGCAATGGTCTGCGGTTCGGTGTATTTGAGAATGCCGTGTTCACCGTGTCGACGCCCGAGACCGGAGGCCTTCATGCCGCCCATCGGGGCGTCTACCGACGCCCACGCGGCGGCGTAGGCCTCGTTGACGTTGACGGTGCCGGCCTGTAGCCGGGCGGCGACCCGGCGGCCGCGCTTCGGGTCCGAGGTCCAGACGCTGAAGTTCAGGCCGTAGTCACTGTCGTTGGCGCGCTCGATCGCCTCGTCCTCGTCCTGAACCCGGTATAGCGAAACGACCGGGCCGAACGTCTCCTCGGCGAACGCGGCCATGGATTCGTTGACCCCGGACAGGAGGGTGGGCTCGTAGAAATAGGGCCCGATGTCCGGGCGCGGCCGGCCGCCGGCCAGCACGTTGGCGCCCTTGCTGACCGCGTCGTCGACGTGACCGGCGACGGTCTTGAGCTGCTTCTCCGAGATCAGTGATCCCATATCCGCCGAATAGTCCAGGGCAGCAGAGAGTTTCATTGACTTGGCAGCGTCGGCGAAGCGCGTGGTGAACATGTCCCACAGCCTGGCCGGCACATAGATGCGTTCGACCGAGATGCACAGTTGCCCGGTGTTGGAGAATGCCGCCCGCAGGGCGCCCGACACCGCCTTGTCGACGTCGGCGTCGTCGAGCACCAGCAGCGCGTTCTTGCCGCCGAGCTCCATCGAGCAGTCGATCAGCCGCTCACCGGCCTGCCCGGCGACGGTGCGCCCGACAGCCGTGGAGCCGGTGAACATCAGATAGTCCGACGCTTCGATGATCGGCGCACCCAGCTCGGCACCGAAACCGGTCAGGACCTGCACCAACCCGGTTGGCATACCGGCCTCTTCGAGCAAGGACACCGCCCATAACGCCGAAAAAGGCGTCTGCTGATCGGGTTTCGTGAGCACGGCGTTGCCGGCGACGATGGCGGGAAGGGCGTCACTGATACCCAGAGTCAGCGGGTAGTTCCACGGCGAGATGATGCCGACCAGGCCCTTGGGGTGATGTAGTTCGGTGACATGGGTGAGTGCCAACTGCACACCCTGCCGGCGCTTGGGACGCAGGTAGTCCGCGGCGGTGTTTGCGTAATAGCGGGCCGTCAGACAGACGTCGAGGATCTCTTCGAACGCGTGCCGGCGCGCTTTGCCGTTCTCGAGCTGGATCAGGTCGAGAACCTCGTCCTGACGGTTGAGCACCAGGTCGTGGAAGCGCATCAACACCGCCGCCCGGTCGCGGATCGGACGCGCGGCCCACGCCGTCTGCACCGCGCGAGCGCGTAGCGCCGCGGCGGCCACATCGGCAGCGCCGCATCGTGGCACCCGTCCCAACGGTTCGCCGGTCATCGCGTTGGTGACCTCGACCTCGGAGCTCGGGTCAGCGGCCGCCACCCTGCCGGAGAGTTCGTCGGTGAGGGTCATGGCATCCAACTCAGAACGAAACGACCGGACTCCTCGTCCACCATCTCCATGGCGATCCGACGCGCGCGTACCGCAGCTCGGTCGGCCTTCACGTTGATGTCGCGCCTGGGTTCGCCGCGTTCACGCAGGCGCGTCTGAATCGTCTCCAACACAACCGAATCCCGCATGGCCCAG
Organism: Mycolicibacter heraklionensis; assembly: GCF_019645815.1. Classification (NCBI taxonomy): domain Bacteria; kingdom Bacillati; phylum Actinomycetota; class Actinomycetes; order Mycobacteriales; family Mycobacteriaceae; genus Mycobacterium; species Mycobacterium heraklionense. Next base: position 349,565 of record NZ_CP080997.1, on the reverse strand, counting down.
TCATGGAACATACTGCGCAGAAACTCGGCGACCCGCTGGTCGTCGGGAGCGAAGTTGCGGGCCATCTGCAGGAAAACGTGGGTCGTCTCCGGGGATTCGGGCGTAAAGCCCTGGATCCGCAGCAGCCGGTGGGTGGTCCCGGCCTCGGGATCGATCACGTAGTGCTGAACGTGCAGCCCCGGCGAGACGAAAGTTCCTTCCTCGCGTCGGCTTCCCCTGGTGTCGATGGGAAGGCCGGTGATCTCGGCTTCCCACGGGGCCAGCCGGCTGGGCGGCGTGGTCCGGGAATAGGACACCGACCGTTCGGAGACCTCGACCTCGTCGAGTTGCGGCAAGACCTCGATATCGGGCGGAACGACTTCGGGGTGCATCACGAACACGTCGGTCAGGTCGAGGTAGTGCTCGTGCAGCAGAAGGTAGTTCGCGTTGACACGCAGCACCTCGGTGGTGCCGGCCCATCCCGAACCGTCGGCGTACCACGGCACCCGGGGCAGCGGCCGCAGCGCGGCAACACCGGGATCGCCGAGCCAGATCCAGACGAACGGCGCCTGCTCCGCAACCGGGTAGGTGCGTACCGCGGCGCCGGGCGGCACGTTCTCCTGTGACGGCACGTCGAGCAGGCAGCCGTCGGGGCCGAAGGCGAAGCCGTGATAGCCGCAGACCACCCGGTCACCGTCGCGCCGGCCGGCCGACAGCGGGTAGGCCCGGTGGAGGCAGCGGTCCTCCATTGCGACCACTTCGCCGGATCTACGGCGATACAGCAGAACCTGCTTGTCGAGCAGTTTGCGGGTCAGCAGCCCTTGGCCGACCTCGTCGCTGGTCGCGGCGACGTACCAACAGTTGTACGGATAGTTGGGCCTCATAAGTCCAATACCAGCCTCTCGGACAGCGACCGTGAAACGCAGATCATGATCGTTTGGTTTGCAGCCTTCTCGGCGTCGTTGAGCACGGAGTCGCGATGGTCGCCCGCGCCCTCGACGATGTCGCATTCGCACGTTCCGCACACGCCCTCCATGCACGATCCGAGTACGTCGACACCGGCTTCCTCACACACTTCGTAGATCGATTTGTCTTGTGGCACGGTCAAAGTCATGCCGGACCGCTGACATTCCACGTCGAAGGCGGCCAGTGCAGCGGGTTCGTCCAGCGCTTTGGCCGAGAAGCGTTCCACATGCAGGCTGCCGTCGGGCCACGCCGTGCACGCATCCTCGACCGCGCTCAGCAGCCCCTCCGGTCCGCAGCAGTACACCAGTGTGTTCTCGGACGGTTGGGCGAGAACGGATTCGAGGCTCGCGCGGAAGTTCGGGCCGTCATCTTCCCGCGGGCAGAAGACCACCCGTTCCCCGTAACGCTCGAGGTCGGCGACGAAGGCCATCGACGATCGCGTCCTGCCGCCGTAGAGCAGCTGCCATTCGGAGCCGGCGGCGTCGGCCGCGGCGATCATCGGCAGCATCGGGGTGACACCGATACCGCCCGCGATGAATTGGTAACGCGCCGAGCCGACCAACGGAAAGTGGTTGCGGGGCCCACGGACCCGTACAGTGGCTCCCTCATGGAGCTTGTCGTGGACGAACTGGGATCCGCCGCGACTGTTCGGGTCCAGCAGTACCCCCACCCGCCACTGGGCGCGGTCGGCGGTGTCACCGCACAGTGAGTACTGCCGCACCAGCGACGGCGTCATGATGAGGTCGATGTGCGCCCCGGGTGCCCAGTCGGGCAGGTCGGCGCCGGTCGGGTCGACGAGGGTGATCGTCACCACCCCGTCGGCCGAGGTCTCTCGGCGACGTACCTCCAGGTCGGCTTCGACCTCACGGTAGGCGGGTCGGCCACGGGCGGTCTCGGGGGCAGTCACGATGTTCTCCGGACCGGGATCGACTTGAACTGGTTGAGGAACAACGCCCGCACCCGGGTCGGCTCCCCGTCCAGCTTGAGATCCGGAAAACGTTCCAGGGTCCGCTGAATCCACAGCTTCAGCTCCAAGCGGGCCAGGTTGGCGCCCAGGCAGAAATGCCGGCCGCGACCGCCGAAAGCCTGGTGCTTTTCGCCGAGACCCTCGCGGTTGATGTCGAAGGTGTGCGGATCCGGGAAAGCCGTCTCGTCGCGGTTGGACGCCAGGTACCACAGCAAAAGCCGATCGTTCTCCTTGATCGTCTTGCCGTGCAGTTCAGTGTCGCAGGTCGCCGCGCGGCCCATGAAGGAGAACGCCGGGTAGCACCGCAGCCCTTCCTCCACGGCACTCGGAATCAGCTCCGGGCGCTCGGCGAGCAGGGTCCGCAGTTCTGGATCGCCCAGCAGGTGCAGCATCGTCGCGCTGTAAGTGGCCCGGGTCGAGTCATTGGCCGCCGACATCAGCAGGATGAAGAACGTGCCGAGCTCGATCTCGTTGAGCCGCTCGCCGTCGACCTCCGCGTTCATCAAGGCCGTGATCAGGTCGTCGCGCGGGGATTTGCGACGCTCTTCGATCCGCGCCATGACGTAGCCGATGATCTCCTGCAGCACCGCCTCGGTATCGGACCACTGCTCACGGATGACCGGGTCCTCGAATGCCGTGAAGACGTTCGTCCAGTGCACCAGCTTCTCGTCGTCCTCCGGCGGTGTGCCGAGCAGTGAGCCGGCCACCCGGGCCGGAACGGCGCGTGCGACATCGGCGACGAGGTCGAATTGCTCTTTGTCGGCAACCCGGTCGAAGACGTGGTCGATGATCTCCGTGATGTGGTCCTGGTGCTCTGCCACGCGTTGCGGGGTGAATGCCTTGATGGCCAATGCTTTCAGCCGGTCGTGGCGCGGTGGGTCGATCGAGATCATCTGGGACTGCTGCACGGCCAGCGGCACCCCGATGTCGTCGAGCAGGAAGATGCCGCGCCGTTCGGAGGAGAACGTCTTGTGGTCGCGACTGACGGCCCGGACATCGTCATAGCGGGTGATCGACCAGAAGCCGCCTTCGTCCGGCGCGTTGCGCTGCGGGCTGAAGTGCGCCGGCGCCTCGCGTTGCATCCGGGCGAACAACTCCCACGGTGGACCGTCATCCCAGTGCGCAGAGTCCGCCAGGTCGACGCTGTCGAGGTCGAGCTGATCGACGGTTGTCATGATTGCTCCTTTCGTGAAACTGCTTGCATCACAATTGGTTCCATTGGGTTTCCACGGGAACGGTGATGTCGCGTTTGAGGATCTTCCCGGTCGGGCCCTTGGGCAGTTCGTCGACCAACCAGACCTTTCGCGGGTACTTGTAGGCGGCGACACGGTCTTTGACGAAGTCGCGCAGTGCCGCGGCGTCGACCTCGACTCCGGGCTTCAGCGCAACGGCGGCACCGACCTCCTCGCCGAGCAGCTCGTCGGGGACACCGACCACGGCTGCCTCGCGCACGGCGGGGTGTTCGTAGAGCACTTCCTCGACTTCGCGTGGGTACACGTTGTAGCCGCCGCGGATGATCATGTCTTTGGAGCGGTCGACGATGAAGAAGTAGCCGTCGTCGTCCATTCGGGCCAGGTCTCCGGTGTGAAACCAGCCGTCGGCATCGATCGCCGCGGCGGTGGCATCCGGCCGTTTCCAGTAGCCCTTCATCACGTTGTGACCGCGAATGGCGATCTCGCCGACGCCGTCCGCGCTCGGCTCGACCAGTTTCATCTCCACTCCGGTGACGGGTGTGCCGATCGACCCGGGTTTGCGTTCACGGTCGGGATGGTTGAACGAGGCCACCGGCGAGGTCTCGCTGAGTCCGTAGCCCTCGAGCACCATGGCGCCGAAGGTGTCTTCGAAGCCGCGCATCACCTCTGCGGGCATCGCGGCACCGCCGGAGACGCACAGCCGCAGCGATCCCGTCTCGGGCCGCCGGCTGCTGTGCAGCATCGCGGTGAACATCGTTGGGACGCCCTGAAATACCGTGACCCGGTCGCGTTCGATGATCTCGAGTGCCCGCTCGGGCGTGAAGCGGGGAATCAGGGTCAGACAGCTGCCGGCGGCCACCGCGGCGTTCAGCCCGGCCGTCTGACCGAACGCATGAAACAGCGGCAAGGCGCCCAGAATCACATCGTCGGCGCCCAGACCCACCATCTCGACCACGGCGGCGACGTTGCGCCGGAGGTTGGCGTGGGTCAGTTCGGCGCCCTTGGGCGTGCCGGTGGTGCCCGAGGTGTAGAGGATCACCGCGGTCTCGTCATCGTCGCGCGCCACGGGTTCGGCGACGGGATCGACCGTGCAGATCAGCTCCTCGAATTGCCCCGGGGTGACCACGATGCAGTCGGCTCCGGCGGAGGCCGCACCCGCTTGGGCGGCCGGCGCGAACTCGTGCCAGGCGATCACCGCTTTGGCCTGCGAATCCGACAGGTAGAAGCCGGTCTCGCGTTCCTTCAACAAGACGTTCATCGGCACCACCACCCCACCGGCCCGCAGCACGGCGTAATAGGCGATGGCGAAGTAGGGAACGTTCGGCAACATCACTCCGACCCGGTCGCCCGGACGCAGCCCGCGCGCGACCAGCAGTCCGGCCAGGCAGGCGCTGGCCGCGTTCAACCCGGTGTAGGGGACTTCCACCTCGTCGAGGCGCAGCGCCACGCTGTCGGGTTGACGGTGGGCGGCGTCGATCAGATTGACGGCCAGGTTGATCACGGCGCATCACCCCAGGACCGGGAAGCTACGACGTTTGGCCAGGCGATCCATCCCCGCCTGGATGGCGCCCTGCACCTGGTCGTAGATCGAGTCGACGTAGGCGGAGTCGTCGACGCGGTCGGGATCGGTGTCGACGTGGATGGGGTCGAGGAACTCGGTGCGAATCTTTGCGGGCAGCGGCAGATGTGCGGGCAGGATCTCGACGGCGAGTGGGAAGGGGAACCCCGCGATGATGGGCATCGTGGCGCCGCGCAGCCGCTTGCCGAGGCCGGTCCAGCGGGCGAGGAATCGCCCCTCCGACAGCACGAAGACGGTGTCGTGTCCGCCCACCGTCGCGACCGGGACGATCGGGACGCCGGAGCGGATGGCTTGGCGGACGAAGCCCTTGCGGCCGGCCAGCAGCGCCTGGTCCCGGTGGCGCCAGTTGCGCATCGCGTCCTGCTCGCCTCCGGGCCACACCACCACGTCGTGGCCGGCGGCCAGGGCGGCGGTCACCCCGCTGCGCGACGCCGGGATCACACCGACCGCCTTGAAGTAGTCACCGAGCACCGGGGCGGCCATCAGGAGGTCGTGCGCGGTGCCGTGCAGGATCCGGCGGCCTTCGAAATGCCGATGCCAGGCATGCACCAGAGTCCAGGCGTCCATCGTCAGGGATCCACCGGAGTGGATGCCGATCAGCAACGAGGGTTCGTCGGGAATGCGGTGCCAGCCGTCGATCTCCAGCCGGAAGTAGTGGTCGCACAGGAAGTTGAAGACGGGGTTCTGCACGTAGCGCATGAATCGCTCGTTGGGACCGTCCGACGTGGTCGCAGCGGCAAGGCGCTGCGCGACAAGTTGCTGCAGCCGGCCCCGCGGCTCCGCGCCCTTGCCGGCCTTGGTGCCCTTGCCGGGTGTCGTCGTTGTGGTCTTTGTGGTCGTTGTCATCCTGGTTTCCTCAATCACTCGCTGGCATACGGTTAAGCGTCTGTCGGATCTGCGCGGTGGGCTACGGAGTCACCTCCGATATCGGGCGCTTCGGCTTGGGGGTTACGACGACTGCATTCGTCTAGCTGGAGCGCCCACCAGACCCCGAACAGCACTTCGGCGTCCCGCAGGCTGGACCCGGTCAGTTCCTCGAACCGGGCCAGGCGGTAGCGCACCGTGTTCTGGTGGACGAACAGCCGGGTCGCGGTGCGCTCCACGTGCATGCCACTGGTCAGAAATGCCCGCAACGTCGCGATCAGCTCACGAGCCGAACCCCCGTCGGCGAGCGGGTCGAGGTAGCGCCTCCGCAGCGCGTCACCGACGTCGGCGTCCGCCGCCACCGCAGCGCGCAGGCCGATCGCGTCGATGTCGTAACAGCCGCGGAGGCCGCAGGCCTGGATCGCGGTCAGGGCCCGGGTCGCCAACCGATAGGACGCGGCCAGGCGCCCCACGGGCTTCGGCGGGCCCACACCGACCACGGCAGCGAGATCACGTGGCGGCGGCTCCCGCAAGAAGCCCACCACGCATCCGTCGGCGACGGCACTGAGCCCGGGTCGGTCGGCGCCATGAAAACCCAACAGCCACTCGAGCTTGCGCTGCGGCGACTCCTCACTCAGCAACGCACGGACCGCGACGAACTCCCCGTCCGGATCCAGTCGGTACGCCCGCGCCTGAATGGCGAGTTCGTCAGCGGGGATGGTCCCGGACAACGCACCGCGAACGAACCGGGCGCGTTGTTCCTCTTCGGCGAAACCCAGGGCAAGCTCTGCGCTGCGATGCGCCCCGACGGCGGCGGCCATCGCAACGTCGGACCACCCGAGGGCCGACTGCACGAACTCCAGCACTGCGGCGTCCTCGATGCCCAGTCGCGCACTCACTCCCCGGGAGTACCCCACAATGACCTCGATACCGACGTGCCATGCGCGCAGCATTTCGTCGACGGGGACCCCCTGTTGCGCGCGCGTTTCACCGATGGCGGCCAGCTCGGCGAGTTCGTAGTCACCGCCGACTGCACCATTGCTTCGAGCGGACGCCAAGACCCGTCTCAGGACCCGTTCCAGCTGGAACCCGATCTCTTCCTCAAGCGTCCCGCTGTTCAAAACGCGGTAGGTGGGTATCTGCGCCTCAATCGCCTCCCGGACGCTCCCGGCGATCTCAGACAGCTGGCCGAGCAGCGCGTCGACGAGCAGCTCTCGACCTTCCGCGACGGCCACACCGGGCGGGACGGGAGATCCTGCCGCGACGCGATACATCACGCGGCGCTTTCTGCCCGCACCATCGCGATGGCGGCAACGAACATGTTCTTTCTCATTTCCAGAGTGGTGTTCAATCAATTTCACGAATCGGCTCCGGCCCCCGAATTCGCATCAGCGAATTGCGCCTCGCCCATCTGCCCCAAAAAGTACGCAGCCCAACTCGACTGGACGACGTCGTCAACAGACGAACTTCGACCGGATCGTCGTCTCCCGGGAACAAACCGGCTACCGGTCGGAATCGCTGTGCAAACCTGCGAATCGGCACGCCGGACCCGCGGGAAGCAACTACCGTCGGGCCATGGGGGAAAGGGGCCCCGACCGTGCGGTCGTTGCCAAGACTGCGGCAACGATCGTGAGCCGCCTCTACGACAAGCTCGATCGCATCACCTGCGACATTCAGCAGCTGGTGGTGGCCGAGATGTCCGAGCTCGGCGGCGACGCGCAGCTGCTGCAGCTATTGCGCGACACCGCGGCCAGCAGTGTCGAATCGTTCTTCTCGTCGATCCGTCATGGCATCCCGGTGAAGAACCTCGAGCCGCCGACTCCGGCTCTGGAATATGCTCGGCGCCTGGCGCAACGAGACATCTCGGTGAACGCCTTGACGCGCGCCTACCGGCTGGGACACCGGGCGACACTGCGAATGGTGATCAACGAGATACGCGCCGCCAATCGGGATCCGGAACTGAGCCTGGCCGTCTACGACCTGATGGAAGACGTGTCGTTCGAATACATCGACCAGATCTCACAGCAGGTGGTCATCAGCTATCAGGACGAACGTGACCGGTGGGTGGCCAACCGGAACAACCTGCGCGCCCTGCAGGTTCGCGAGCTGCTCGCCGGCGGCGACGTCGACGTCGACGCCATGACGCACGCCCTGCGCTATCCGCTGCGACGCCACCATCTGGCGGTGGTCGTCTGGTACCCGGAGTCCGTCGAGGGTGTCGATCCGCTGTCCACGGAGCGGTTCGTGCAGAAACTCGCAGAAGCGGTCGGCGCCGCCAACAATCCGTTGTTCGTGCCGGTCGACCGGGTGACCGGCTTCGGCTGGATTCCGCTGTCGGTCAAGAGCACGCCGACTGCGCCGGCACGGCTGCGCGCCGCCGTGGAGAAGACGCGCGACGGGCCGTGTGTCACGGCGGGCAGCCCGCTGCCGGACGTCGAGGGCTTCCGCCGGTCACATCAGCAGGCGTGGGACGCGCGAACCGTGGTGAGCGCCGCCGGTGGGCCATCCCGGAGGGTCACCGTCGCCGGCGACACCGGCCTGGCGGTGGCGGCCCTGGTGGGCGGCAACGTCGACGCCGTGGCCGCCTACGTGCACGAGGCCCTCGGTCCGCTGGCCAGCGCCACCGACGGCGACGAGCGGTTGCGTGAGACGCTGCGGGTGTTCCTGAGCACCGGCTCCAGTTACACCGCCGCCGCGGAGGAACTGCACCTGCACCACAACTCCGTGAAGTATCGCGTGCAGCGCGCGGTCGAACGCCGGGGGCGACCGATCGCCGGCGACCGACTCGAGGTCGAAGTGGCGTTACTGCTGTGCGACTGGTTGGGCGGCGCTGCGCTCAGGTGAACGCAGACGATTTCGCCGGACGCCCGGATGCCAACGGCGTTAGCATTCACAGATGGTTCAGCGAAAATTCCTGGAGTGGCCGGTAATCCGGCAACTGCGCACCGGCGACGTGTTCGGCCGCGGCCCGTCCGTCACCTCCGAACACACCCGCAGTATCGCACCGCGAACCGCTACCGCCGACCGGATGGTCCAGAGCGTCTGCCCGTACTGCGCGGTCGGCTGCGGCCAGCGCGTCTACGTCAAGGACGAGAAGGTCGTGCAGATCGAGGGCGATCCGGATTCGCCGATCTCGCGCGGGCGGCTGTGTCCGAAGGGGTCGGCGAGCGAACAGTTGGTCAACTCGCCCGGCCGGCAGGTCACCGTGCTCTACCGGGCGCCCCGCGCCACGGATTGGCAGCCGCTGGAACTGGACACCGCCATTGACATGGTGGCCGAACGTTTCATCGCCTCGCGGCGCAACGCCTGGCAGGACCACGACGCCGAGGGCCGGCCGTTGCGGCGGACCATGGGCATCGCCTCGCTGGGCGGCGCGACACTGGACAACGAAGAGAACTACGTCATCAAGAAGCTCTTCACCGCCGCGGGCGTCATACAGGTCGATAACCAAGCTCGTATTTGACACTCCGCCACGGTTCCCGGTCTGGGAGCCTCCTTCGGTCGCGGTGGAGCGACGCAAACCCTGCAAGACATGGCGAATGCCGACTGCATCGTCATCCAGGGCTCGAACATGGCCGAATGCCACCCGGTGGGTTTCCAGTGGGTGGAGGAGGCCAAAGCCCGCGGCGCGGTGGTGATCCACGTCGACCCGCGGTTCACCCGCACGTCAGCGGTGTGCGACAAGCACATTCCGATCCGCGCCGGCTCCGACGTGGTGCTGTTGGGTGCGCTGATCAACCACGTGCTCACCCACGACCTGTGGTTCCGTGAATACGTGCTCGCCTACACCAATGCCGCGACGCTGGTCAGTGAGGACTTCCGCGACACCGAGGACTTGGGTGGGTTGTTCTCCGGCTTCGATCCGCAGACCAGGCAGTACGACCCGTCGAGTTGGACATACGAACGCGACGAGGCGGGTGCGCCCAGCACTGACGAGACGCTGCAGCACCCGCGCACGGTTTTCCAGATCCTCAAGCGGCACTATGCGCGCTATACCCCGGAGATGGTCCACGACGTCTGCGGTATCGACCCTGCGATGTTCGACTACCTGGCGCGCGCGGTCACGGCCAACTCGGGGCGCGAGCGCACCACGTGTTTCGCCTATGCGGTGGGCTGGACGCAGCACACCCTGGGGGCGCAGTACATCCGCACCGCGGCCATCCTGCAACTGCTGCTGGGCAACGTGGGCCGGCCGGGCGGCGGGATCATGGCATTGCGCGGGCATGCCAGCATTCAGGGCTCCACGGATATCCCGACGCTCTACGACATGCTGCCCGGCTATCTGCCGATGCCGAAGGCCGGGCGCGACGACACCCTGCGGCAGTACCTGGACCGCGTCGGGTCGAAGAGCCAGAAAGGCTTTTGGGCCAACGCCGATGCGTATCTGGTCAGCCTGCTCAAGGCGTGGTGGGGGGACGCCGCGACGGCCGACAACGATTGGGCTTATCACTACCTGCCCCGGCTGACCGGGCCACACGGCACCTATCAGGCCGTGACGGGAATGCTCAACGACGAAGTGGAGGGCTACTTCCTGCTCGGCCAGAACCCGGCGGTCGGCTCGGCCAACGGCCGTCAGCAACGGTTGGGCATGTCGCACCTGAAGTGGCTGGTGGTGCGGGACCTGAACCTGATCGAGTCGGCCACCTGGTGGAAGGACGGCCCGGAGATCGCCTCCGGGGAGCTGTGCACGCAAGACAACGAGACCGAGGTGTTCTTCCTGCCGGCGGCCAGCCATGTCGAGAAGGCCGGGACGTTCACCCAGACGCAGCGACTGCTGCAATGGCGCCATCAGGCCGTCGCCCCACCGGGCGACTGCATCAGCGAACTCGAGTTCTTCATCAAGCTGGGCAACCGAATTCGGGCTCGCCTCGCCGGTTCCACTGACCCGCGCGACCGGCCGCTGTTGGATCTGGTCTGGGACTACCCGGTCGATGAGCACGGTGACCCCGACCCGGAGTTCGTGCTGGCCGAGATCAACGGGCACCAGTTGGCCGGTCCCGACGCCGATCGGTGCGTCTCGGGCTTCACCGAGCTGCGCGCCGATGGGTCCACGGCCGCCGGTTGCTGGATCTACGCCGGGGTATATGGCGGTGGGATCAACCAGGCCGCCCGCCGGGTGCCTCGCGGCGGGCCGAGCCCCAACCAATCCGAATGGGGCTGGGCCTGGCCGGCCGATCGGCGGATCCTCTACAACCGGGCCTCGGCCGACCCGGACGGTGTGCCGTGGAGCGAACGCAAGCGCTACGTCTGGTGGGACGAGCAGCTGCGCCGATGGGTGGGCAATGACGTGCCCGACTTCGTGATCGACCGCGCGCCGAACGCCCGACCGGATCCGGCGTTGGGCGGGCCGGACGCGTTGGCCGGCGACGACCCGTTCGTCATGCAACCCGACGGCAAGGGCTGGCTGTTCGCACCCAAGGGCGTGGTGGACGGGCCGTTGCCCACCCACTACGAACCGCAGGAGTCGCCGATCGCCAATGCGGTCTATCGCCAACAGCGCAACCCCGCCCGAATCACGTTCCCCCGCAAAGACAATTTGACGGCCCCCAGCGCCGGGGAGCCGGGCGCCGATGTCTACCCCTACGTGTTCACCACCTACCGGCTGACCGAACACCACACCGCCGGCGGCATGAGCCGCTGGCTGCCGTACCTGGCTGAGCTGCAGCCGGAGATGTTCTGCGAAGTCTCCCCGGCGCTGGCCGCCGAGCGGGGGCTGGAGAACTTCGGCTGGGCCACCATCATTTCCCCGCGGGCGGCGATCGAGGCTCGGGTGCTGGTGACCGACCGGATGACGCCACTGATGGTGGGCGGCCACACCGTGCACCAGATCGGGTTGCCGTACCACTGGGGAGTCGGCGGCGACGCGGTGGTCAGCGGGGATGCGGCCAACGATCTGCTCGGGGTGACCCTGGACCCCAACGTGCAGATCCAGGAATCCAAAGCGGGTTCGTGCGATATCCGGCCGGGCCGGCGGCCACACGGCGAGGAGCTGCTGCGCCTGATCGCCGAGTATCAAAGTCGTTCCGGCGCAACGCCGGAGACCGGCAATGCCGACATCGATCTGGAAAGGCGGGACTGATGGGCCAACTGTCCGGGCCGACCGACCCCGCCGCCGACGCCAGGTGGTCGCCACAACACCCCCGCAAGGGGTTCTTCACTGACACGTCGATCTGCATCGGTTGCAAAGCCTGCGAGGTGGCGTGCAAGGAGTGGAACCACAACCCGCAGGACGGCCCGCTGGAGTTACTCGGGTCCTCCTACGACAACACCGGCGCACTGGGCGCCAGCACGTGGCGGCATGTGGCGTTCATCGAGCAGGGCCGTGACCGCATCGAGGAGGCCCGCGAATCCGGCCGACAACTGGTCAGCCTGGGCATGCCGAAGATGCCCGATGACACCGCGGAGGTCGCGCCACCCGACACCGACCAGTTCCGCTGGCTGATGTCCTCGGACGTCTGCAAGCACTGCACGCATGCCGGATGTCTGGACGTATGCCCGACGGGTTCGCTGTTTCGCACCGAGTTCGGCACGGTGGTGGTGCAGGCAGACGTCTGCAACGGCTGCGGAAACTGTGTGCCGGCGTGCCCGTTCGGGGTGATCGAGCGTCGCACCGACGGCACGGCGGCACCCAAGACCGGCCGCGGCCCCGAACCGGTGCCCAACACCGGAGTCGCCCAGAAGTGCACGCTGTGCTACGACCGGCTGGTCGACGGCCAACCGCCGGCGTGCGCGCAGACCTGCCCGACGCAGTCGATCCGGTTCGGTGACCACGACGACCTGGTGCAGCGGGCCCGGCAGCGGGTGGCCCAGCTGCATGCCCAGGGCCGCACCGAGGCGCGGCTCTACGGCGCCAACGAGCATGACGGTGTCGGTGGCACCGGCTCGGTCTTCCTGTTGCTCGACGAGCCGGAGGTGTACGGACTGCCGCCCGACCCGCGGGTGGGCACCGCCGACCTGCCGACGATGTTCAAGCGGTCGGCGCTGGCCGCAGCCGGGATGCTTGCCGCCGCGGCGGTCGCCTTCCTGGGGGGACGCTCATGAGCATGGTGTCCGATGGTCCTCGCCGCGGGGGCGGCAAGCGCCGGCGCCGCGGCGGTGGCGACGGTGGCCGTGAGATGCCGATGGTCCCCGACGTGCAGTTCAGCTCCTACTACGGCCGTCCGGTGGTCAAGCCCGCACCGTGGAAGCACGAGATCGCCGCGTACCTGTTCCTGGGCGGTGTGGCGGGGGGATCCGGCCTGCTGGCCGCCGGTGCCCAGCTGACCGGCCGGAAAGTGTTGCGACGCAACTCCCGGCTGGCGGCGCTGGGGGCAATCGTGTTGAGCGCCGCGGCCCTGATCAGCGACCTCGGCCGCCCGGAACGCTTCGTCAACATGCTGCGCACCATCAAACTGACGTCACCGATGAGCCTGGGCTCGTGGATCCTGTCGGCGTTTGGTGCGGGCACGTCGGTGGCGGCGGCCGCCGAGCTGGATCGGTTGTCGGGCCAGCGGCTACCGCTGGGCCCGCTGCGTGGCGTGCTGCGCGCTGTGGAGGGCCCGGCCGGCTTGGAGGCCGCGGTGTTCGCGGCGCCGCTGGCCGTCTACACCGCGGTGTTGCTGGGCGACACCGCCACCCCGACCTGGCACGGTGCGCACCGCGACTTGCCGTTCGTGTTCGTCAGCTCGGCGAGCCTGGCCTCCGGCGGCTTGGCCATGCTGACCACGCCGGTGCGTGAGGCCGGGCCGGCCCGACGACTGGCCGTGCTCGGGGTGCTCGGCGATGTCGTCGCCACCCGGGCCATGGAGCATCGGATGGACCCGGTCGCCGCCGAACCGCTGCATGAGGGCCGCGCCGGGGCGATGCTGCGGTGGAGTGAACGGCTGGCGATCGCCGGAGGTATCGGGACGCTGCTGGGCGGGCGGCACCGCGGCGTGGCGGCGCTGTCGGGGCTGGCGCTGCTGGGCGCCTCGGCGCTGACCCGCTTCGGGGTGTTCGAGGCCGGGATCGAATCGGCGAAGGATCCGCGCTACACCATTGAGCCGCAGAAGCGCCGGCTGGCGGCCCGGCAGGCGGCGGGCATGACCGGGGATTCCATCACGACGGCCGGGTAGCTCAGAGGGTTATCGCACCGCGATTCCGCTGCCCGCCACCGTGTGCCCGATCACCGGATGCCCGGGCAGTTCGCCGACGACCAGCAGACCCCCGGACGTCTGGGCGTCGGCCAGCAGCAGCAAGTCGTCTTCGCCGACCCCGGGCCCGGGCCGCAGGTGCGGGCGCACCCAGTCCAGGTTGCGGTGCGTGCCGCCGGAGACGTAGCCGTCACGCAGTGCTTCGGGTGCTCCCTCGATGATCGGCACCGCGGACCGGTCGAGCACCGCACCCACCCCCGAGGCGCGGCACATCTTGTACAGATGGCCGAGCAGCCCGAAACCGGTGACGTCGGTGGCCGCCCGCACGCCCAGCGACAACGCGGCTTCGGCGGCGTCGCGGTTGAGCTCGACCATGGTCGCGATCGCCTGCTCGAACACCTCGCCGGTGCGCTTGTGCCGGTTGTTGAGCAGCCCCACCCCCAGCGGTTTGGTCAAGGTCAGCGGTAGGCCGGGTCGCGCGGCGTCGTTGCGCAGCAACCGGTTCGGGTCGGCTGTCCCGGTGACCGCCATGCCGTACTTGGGCTCCGGATCGTCGATGGAATGGCCGCCGATCACCGGGCAGCCTGCCTGCTCGGCCACCGCCAGACCGCCGCGCAGCACCTCAGTCATCAACTCCAGGGGCAGCGTTTCCCGCGGCCAGCCGACCAGGTTGATCGCGACCACCGGGCGCCCGCCCATCGCATAGATGTCCGAGAGCGCGTTGGCGGCCGCGATCCGGCCCCAGTCGTAGGCGTCGTCGACGACGGGGGTGAAAAAGTCCGCGGTGGACAGCACGGCGAGGTCATCGCGCACCAGCACGGCCGCAGCGTCGTCGCCGTCGTCGAGGCCCACCAGGACGTCCTTGCCGGACTGCCCGGTGAGCCCGCGCACCGCGTCTTCCAGCTCGCCGGGGGGAATCTTGCACGCGCAGCCGCCGCCGTGGGCGTAGCCGGTCAATCGCACGCCGGTCATGCGTCGATGGTGAGGTGGTCGCCGGCCGCGCGGGAGATGCAGATCAGCATGTCGCCGTGGGCACGTTCGGTAGCGGTCAGGGTCTGATCTCGGTGGTCTACCTCCCCGTCGAGCACCCGCACCCGGCAGGTGCCGCAGAACCCCTGCTTACACGAGTAAGGGGTGGCGGGGTTGACCTGCAAAATCGCAGCCAACGCCGTCTGATCGGCACCGACGGGGACGGTGGTGCCGCTTTTGGCCAGGGTCACGGAGAACGGCTTGCCGTCCAGAACCGGTGGGGCAGAGAACCGTTCGTAGTGCAGCTCCACATCGGTGCGGCCGATCAGCCCCTCACGGAGCACCTCGAGCATTGCCGGTGGCCCACACGCGTACAGCGCTGTCGGCACCGGCACGTCGCCGATCAGATCGGCGGCCGTCGGCAGCCCGTGCGTGTCGTCGGTACGGACGGCCACCTTGTCGCCGAACTGCTCCACCTCGGCGATGAACGGGATGGTGTCGACCGAGCGGCCGGTGTAGACCATCGACCAGTCCAGGCCCAGGCGCTCGGCGGCGCGCATCATCGGCAGAATGGGGGTGATCCCGATACCGCCGGCGACGAACCGGAGACGCTGCGCCCGCGACCCGAAGCCGGGAACGGCCATCGGCATGCCGTTGCGCGGACCCTTGATCATGACCGTGCTGCCCGGCTGCAACGTGTCGTGCACCTCGATCGACCCACCGCCGCCGTCGGGGATGCGGCGCACCGCGATGCGGTAACTGTCGGAGTCGGCGGGGTCCCCACACAGCGAATATTCGCGCATTCGCCCCGAGGGCAGCAGCAGGTCCAGATGCGCGCCGGGTGTCCAGCGGGTCAGCGGCTTGTCGTCGGTGGCGACCAGGGTCAGCGCCACCACGTCCTTGTCATGCGCGACGATCTCACGCGCGGCCACCCGCAACTCGCGGGTGCGCTCCGGCTCGGCCAGCTTCCAGCGCCGCATCAACACGCTGAACGTCGGGAACGCGATCTTGGCCAGCAGATTCGAGAACCGCAACAGCGGGTCGTGGCGCCACCGCCCGTACAACTGCGGCGGAATCTCGTCCGGAATTTCGCCCAGCGGCCGGAATCGCGATCCCGCCGAATCGTGTCCCGACGTCAACGCCGCGCCCTCCGCGCCGCCGGCGAGGTCGCCAGGTAGGCCACGGCCTGCGCGGTGGAGCCGATGGACGCGGGGTCGAATGACGGTTTGAAGTAGACGACGGTGTATTTGAGCACCTGGCGCAGCTGGGGCAGGATGTTGCGCCGCGACCCGCGCAGGTACTGGCGCCACAGCCAGAAATAGGAATGGCTGATGGTGTCGTCGGAGCGGCACATGAAGCCGATCGCCCGGTGAATCATCAACACCAGATAGACCAGCGCGACCATCATGGCCCGGCAGCGGTTCAGGTAGCCGGGGTGAAAGTAGTTCGCCACATCGTGTGCCACGCAGCGATGTTCGATCTCCTCGGCGCCGTGCCAGCGACAGATGTCGGCCATCGTCGGGTCGACGTCATAGTCGTCCCACGAGCAGTTCAGCACGAAGTCACCCAGGATCGCGGTGTAGTGCTCGACCGCCGCGATCAGCCACAGCCGCTGCACCATGTCGTTGTAACGGGTGCGGGCGAACCGCTGGGTGCGCGGCGCCAGCAGCCGGCGAAACAGGTACTCGAACTGCCGCAGTATGGGCGCGGTGTCGACACCGCGCGCTTCCAGGAACTGGGTTACCGCCTTGTCGTGCGACTCGGCGTGCATGGCCTCTTGGCCGATGAAGCCGCGCATGGCCCGCGCCAGATCCTCGTCTTTGACGTAGGGCAGCGCCTCGTTGAAGACCTCGCAGAACCACCGCTCGCCCTCGGGCAGGATCAGGTGCAGAATGCTCACCACGTCGGAGGCCACCGGCTCGCCCCGGATCCAGTGCAGCGGGGTCTGTGACCAGTCGAACTCGACGTTGCGGGCGTGGATCTCGACGCCGGCCGGTTCGTAGATATGCCCGCCCACGGCCGGCTTGGTTTGGCTCGTCATGGTCGTGGCCTCCTTCGGGGCCATGCTACCCACGATCTCGGCGCGTTTTTCACCGCTGACCGGTCCGTTCTCCCGCCACAATCGACTGAAGGTTTAGGTTGATCAGCGGAGGCGTCTGAGTCCTGGTGGGCTCCCCGGTCTTCAAAACCGGTGAGGCCGAGTAGCTCGGCCTGGCGGGTTCGATTCCCGTCCGCCTCCGCCAGCCGGGTATCGGAGGAGGAGCTGTGACCGACGCCGATCCGCGCCGCGCCATTCCGCGCACCGATGCACTGTTGATGCTGCCTCCGGTCCGCGCGGCCCGAGCACGGCTGGGCGAGCATGTGGTCCGCGGATTGGTGCGTGACGCCCAGGATCGGGCGCGGCGCGGCGACCTGGCACCCGAACAGGTCGAAAGCGCTGTTCTGGAAGGTCTTTCGAGGCATAACGGGACGGCGTTGCGGCCGGTGCTCAACGCCACCGGGGTGGTGGTGCACACCAATCTGGGTCGAGCACCGCTGTCCACGGCGGCGGTCGAGGCGCTGGTGGCGGCCAGCGGCTACGTTGATGTGGAGCTGGACCTGGCCAGCGGCGCCCGCTCCAAACGTGGCGTCGCGGCGCGTGCCGCCCTGCTGGCGGCCTGCCCGGTCGCCGAGGACGCGCTGGTGGTCAACAACGGTGCCGCGGCTCTGGTGCTGGCCACCACCGCGCTGGCCACCGGCCGGGAGGTGGTGGTCAGCCGGGGCGAGCTGATCGAGATCGGGGCCGGTTTTCGCCTACCGGACCTGATCGCCTCCACCGGGGCGAGGCTGCGGGAGGTCGGCACCACCAACCGCACCCACCTGCGCGATTACGCCGACGCCATCGGCCCCCAGACGGGATGCATCCTCAAGGTGCATCCCAGCAATTTCGCCGTCCACGGTTTCACCGCGTCGGTGGGGTTGTCGCAATTGCGGCCACTGGCAACCGAACACGACGTGGCCTTGGTGGCCGATCTGGGCAGCGGACTGTTGGCGCCCGATCCGCTGCTGCCCGACGAGCCGGATGCGGCCACCACGCTGGCCGCCGGCGCCGACATCGTGACGGCCAGCGGCGACAAACTGCTCGGCGGGCCGCAGGCCGGGGTGGTGTTGGGCCGGGCCGGGGTCATCGCGCGGCTGGCTCGGCACCCGTTGGCTCGCGCGGTGCGCGCCGACAAGCTCACCCTCGCCGCCCTGGAGGCCACCGTGTCCGGCGCCGCCGCACCGGTGACCCGAGCGCTGCACGCCGACCCAGACCAGTTGCGTTCCCGCGCCGAGCGGCTGGCTGCCGCGGTCGGTGCCACCGTCGTCGCCCACGACGGCCGCGTCGGCGGCGGCGGCGCTCCGGGAGTCCCGCTGTCGGGCTGGGCGGTTCGGCTGCCCGAGGCGGCCGCCGCCCCACTGCGCACCGGCGATCCCGCCGTGCTGCCCCGGGTACACGACGGCGCCTGCCTGATCGATCTGCGCTGCGTGCCGGAAGCCGACGACTCACGGCTGCTGGCCGCGGTGCGGGCCGCGCTCGACCGGATCGGGTGAGCGTGTTTGTCCATGTTTGTTATAGCCACCGCCGGCCACGTCGACCACGGCAAATCCACCCTGGTGCGGGCACTCACCGGAATGGAACCCGACCGCTGGGCGGAGGAGCGCCGGCGCGGGCTCACCATCGACCTGGGCTTCGCCTGGACCGCGCTGCCGTCGGGCCGGCGGGTGGCCTTCGTCGATGTCCCGGGCCACGAACGGTTCCTGCCCAACACGCTGGCCGGCCTGGGACCGGCCTCGGTGGTGTGCTTCGTAGTCGCCGCCGACGAGGGCTGGCGGGCGCAGTCGGATGATCATCGCGATGCCATTGCGGCCCTGGGTATCTCGCAGGGGCTGGTGGTGCTCACCCGCGTCGACCGGGCCACCGGTCAACGTGTCGCCGACGTGTCGGAACAGGTCCGAACCGAACTGGCCCAGACGGGTCTGCGTGACGCCCCGATCGTGGCCGTGTCGGCGGTGGACGGCACCGGGCTGGACACGCTGCGTACTGCGCTCGACGACCTGCTGGCCGAACTTCCAGCCCCTGCGAACACCGGTCGTGTGCGGCTGTGGGTCGACCGGTCCTTCACCATCACCGGCGCCGGGACGGTGGTGACCGGCACCCTGACCGCGGGCACCCTGACCGCCGGCGATCACCTGCAGTTGCTGGATCGCGGCCAGTCGCGGGCGGTGGTCATCCGGGGGCTGCAGAGCTGCGGCGAGCAGCACACGGCACTGCGCCCCACGGTGCGGGTAGCGGTCAATCTGCGCGGGGTGCCCACCGGCGAGGTGCGCCGTGGCGACGCCCTGGTGAGCTCTGACGAGTGGCTGGCCACCACGGTGGCCGATGTTCGGCACAGCGCCGGTTACCCGCTGGCCGAGGCACCCGAGCGGCTCGTGGTGCACCTGGGCACGGCTGCGGTCCCCGCCCGGTTGCGGCGTCTCGGCGCCGAACACGCCCGAATCACTCTGGAATACCCTCTGCCGCTGACATTTTCGGATCACCTGATCTTGCGCGACCCCGGGGCCCGCCGCGTGCTGGGCGGGGTGGTGGTGCTTGACGCCGATCCGCCTGCCCTCCGCCGGCGCGGTGACGCGGCGCGCCGCGCCGACGAGCTGGCCGCCACCGACCCGACCGACCAGGCCCGCCGGGTCCTCGCCGAGGTGGCTCGCCGCGGCGCGGTGTCGCAGCGCCGGCTGCAGCTACTTGGGTACGAGCTCTCCCCGGTGCCAGCGGAGGTGACGGTGATTCAGGGCTGGTGGGTGCACGCGGCGACGTATCAGGCTTGGCAGGACCGACTGCAGAGCGCGGTGCGTGAGCAACGGGAACGCGATCCGCTGTCCGCCGGGCTGTCCCGGGGCGCGGCCGCGGATCTGCTCGCGCTACCGGATCCGGCGCTGCTCGACGAGCTGGTGCGCGACGCAGGGTTGGAGCAGCGCGACGGGCTGATTCGGCTGCCGGGGGGCCGTGCCGACCTCGGCCCGGCCGAGGGCGCGATCGCCGAGTTGGAATCCCGGCTGACCACGGCTCCGTTTCACGCCCCGGAGGCCGACGATCTGGCCGCCCTGCACCTGGGGGTCCGGGAGCTGGCGGCAGCCGAACGAGTCGGGCGGCTGTTGCGGCTCACCGAGAATCTGGTGCTGCTCCCGACCGCGCCCGCGTTGGCGATGCGCGAATTGGCATTGCTGGAGCAGCCTTTCACCGCCACCGAAGCCAAGCAGGCGCTGAACACCACTCGGCGGGTGGCGATCCCGCTGCTGGAGTATCTCGATGCCCGCGGCTGGACCCGCCGGATCGACACGGTCCACCGGGAAGTCGTGCGTTGATCCGTCATATGCGGTTTGCTGGCAACATGATCGGTACGTCGGGACTGCGAGCCACCGGGTGGGCGATCCTGCAGACCGCGCTGGCCGCGGGCGCGGCCTGGTACCTGGCTCGCGATGTGCTCGACCATGCTGCCCCTTTCTTCGCGCCGATCGCCGCGTCGGTGTGCATGTGGGCGACCAACGTGGTCCGCGCCCAGCTCGCGATCGAGATGGTGATCGGAGTGGGACTGGGTATCGGTTTGGGCAGCTTGGTAAACATGCTGCTGGGTACCGGACCTATCGCGATGGCCGTAGTCGTCTTGGTCTCGCTGTCTACGGCATTGCTGGTCGGGCGGGGTTTCCTGCAGCACCGTCCGATGTTCGTCAACCAGACGGTCATCTCAGCCATCCTCGTGTTGTCCCTGCCGCACAGCGGTATCGGAACGGAGAGGCTGTTCGACGCGCTGGTCGGCGGCGGGATCGCGGCAATCTTCAGCATCCTGATCTTCCCCAGAAACCCGGTAAATGTCCTGCAGGATGCCCGCGTCGAAGTACTGACAGCGGTGCGCGACGTCCTCGCTCAGACACATTGCCACACCGGTGATTCCGACTGGATGCTGTCAGTCGCGGCTGCACTGCACGACCGGCTCGCGCGCCTGACCGAAGCTCGCGGTACCGCTGAACAATTGGCGCGAATATGCCCGCTTCGCTGGTCACTGCGCGCCGCGACCCGTACCGCCGATCGCCAGGCCGCGCAACTGTCCCTGCTGTCCACTTCGGTCGTCCAACTGGCGCGCACCATTACCGGGACCGCCGAACCGCTCAACGAACCGGTCCAGGAAGCAGTCGGTGAGCTCGCCGCGGCAGCCTCCGCCCTCACCCGTGACGAGACTGCCGCCGCAGCGGCGCATGTGACATCGGCCCGCAGTCACACGGTCGTGGCACAGTCCAGCAATGCGCCGTTGCTGACTGCCGCCATCGACACCTGCATCGACGAACTGGGCCGGGTCATCAGCCTCGCGCCGCAATGACATCCTGTTCGATCTGGTCGCCGATTTCGGGGTCGATCTTGCGCCAGTAGTCGAAGACCCGCGACAGCACAGGCTCTTTCACACCGTCGCAGACGTTCAGGACCACGTTGTGGACCAGGCGTTGCCGTTGCTCGTCGTTCATGACGTCACGCAGCAGGCTGCGGGCCTGGACTACATCGTCGTCCGCGGGGTGCAGGGTGTAGCCCTCGCGGACCATCTCCCCGTCGGCGGCCCAGTGGACTTCGGCTGCTCGCCCCGGATCGGCGACCGACCCACCGACGGTGTTGGGTGTGTACACCGGGTCGGACACATTCTGCACCCGCATCCGGCCGTCCTTGGAGTAGCTGCGCACCGGCACCTTCGGCGCGTTCACCGGGATCTGGTGGTGGTTGATCCCGATGCGGGCGCGGTGGGCGTCGGCATAGGCGAAACTGCGGCCCAACAGCAGTCGGTCCGGGCTCAGCCCGGTTCCCGGCACGATGTTGTGCGGACCGAACGCGGCCTGCTCCACCTCGGTGTGGTGATCGGTGACGTTGCGGTCCAACGTCATCCGACCGACCTCGATCAACGGATAATCGGCATGCGGCCACACCTTGGTCACATCAAACGGGTTGAACCGGTAGGTCTTGGCATCCGCGTACGGCAT
The DNA here is from genome assembly GCF_019645815.1 of Mycolicibacter heraklionensis. Lineage (NCBI taxonomy): Bacteria > Bacillati > Actinomycetota > Actinomycetes > Mycobacteriales > Mycobacteriaceae > Mycobacterium > Mycobacterium heraklionense. Next base: position 327,899 of record NZ_CP080997.1, on the reverse strand, counting down.
GATCTGCACCTTGAGCGTCCAACTCGGAAACTCACCGCGGGCGATCGAGTCGAACAGGTCCCGCTGATTGCAGTCCGGGTCGGTGCCGGCCAGCCGGTCGGCCTCCTCCTGGGTCAGACACTCCACGCCCTGGTCGGATTTGAAATGATACTTGACCCAAGCGATCTCGCTGTTGGCATTGACCCAGCTGAACGCGTGCAAACCGTAGCCGTTCATATGCCGATACGTCTTCGGGATGCCCCGGTCCCCCATCACCAGGGTCACCAGATGCGCGGACTCGGGCGACTGGGTGAAAAAATCCCACACCATGTTGTGGTCGTGGCAATCGTTGTCCGCGCGACGTTTGTTCGCGCGAATCAGGTTGGGGAACTTGAGCGGATCCCGGATGAAGAAGATCGGCACATTGTTGCCGACGATGTCGTAGTTGCCTTCCGACGTGTAGAACTTCACCGAGAATCCCCGGGTGTCACGCAGTGTGTCAGCGCTGCCGCGTTCGCTGGCGTTACCGGCCAACCGCACGAACACATCGGTGACCGCGCCGGGTTGGAACACCGCCGCCTTGGTGTAGGCGCTGACATCACCGGTGACCTCGAAACGGCCGAACGCTCCGGCCCCCTTGGCGTGCGGCTGACGCTCGGGAACGCGTTCCCGGTTGAACGCCGCCAACTGCTCGATCAAGTAGGTGTCCTGCAACAGAATCGGGCCGTTCAGGCCCAGCGTCAACGACTGATCATTGGTCGGCGCCGGAGCGCCCCCATCGGTCGTCGTGAAGTTGTCCGTCATGTCCCTATCTCCTTACTGTCGAGGATGGAGCCGCTGTGACCGAGATCGATTCGGCGTGAACTAGCTGGGCACGGGTTACTGCGCGTAGGACTTCGCTCCGGTGCCGGCGAACTTGCCTCCTTCGACGATCAGGTATTCCGAGCGAATCGGCTTGCCGGCAAACCAGTCTTCGAGGATCTCCCGGGTGCCGGCCGCGTAGCGGGCCTGCGCGGACAGGCTGGAGCCGGACATGTGCGGTGTCATGGCCTGGTTGGGCATGCTGCGCCACGGGTGGTCGGCGGGCGGTGGCTGCGGGTACCAGACGTCACCGGCGTAGCCGGCAAGCTGGCCGCTCTTCAATGCCGCCACGATCGCCTTCTGGTCGGTCTCCTCGGCCCGGGCGGTGTTGACGATGTAGGAGCCGCGCCGCATCGAGCCCAACAGCTTCTCGTTGAACATGTGGTGGGTCTGGGCGATCAACGGCGAGTGGATGGAGACCACGTCCACCGACCGGGCCAACGACTCGACATCCGGGTGATAGGTGACGTCGAGCTGCTGCTCCAACTCCGGGGAGAGCCGGTGGACGTCGAAGTAGTGCAGCTTCACGCCGAACGGCTTCATCCTCTCCAGCACCGCCCGCCCGATCCGTCCGGCGGCGATCACCCCGACATCCATACCTTCGATGTCGTAGGAGCGCTGTACGCAGTCGGCGATGTTCCACCCGCCGTCGACGACCACCTGGTGGGACGGAACGAAATTGCGGACCAGCGCCAGGATCTGCATCACCGCGTGCTCGGCCACACTGATGCTGTTGCTCCAGGTTTCCTCGGCAACAGTGACGCCGCGCGCCTGCGCTTCGGCCAGGTCCACGTGGTCCGATCCGATGCCCGCGGTCAGCGCCAACTTCAGCTTGGGCGCCTTGGCGAACCGCTCCTTGGTGATGTAGGCCGGCCAAAACGGCTGGGAGATCACGATGTCGGCGTCCGGCAGCTCGCGCTCGAACTCCGAGCCCGGTCCATCCTTATCGGACGTGACCACCAACTCGTGGCCGTTCTCCTCGAAGAACTTCCGCAGCCCCAATGCCCCCGAGACACAGCCCACCAGATCGCCGGGGGTGAAGTCGATTTTCGACGGGGTCGGCAGTGTCGAGCCGTCCGGATAGCTCTCGATCACCGGGATGCTGTCGCGGGCGTACTTCGGCGGGTATCCGGTCACCGGGTCGGGGTAGAGCACCATCACACACTTCGCCATCGTTCTCTCCTTGAAATCTGGGCTGCAAGGAGCAGCATCTTGCGGTTATCGGCCGGAAATCCAGGGGCGTGTGGCCCGGGATCCCTGTGCCCGCTTCGGTGGCGAATACAAACCCGCTTGTCGAATGGAGTCGGTGAATTCGTCGTTTCCTCGGCACCTTTCAGTCTTCTCGGCAGTTTTTGAGCTGTCCAAGACGCGGTCCCGATGGGCCGATAGGCGACGCCTATCGGCCCGGCCGAGACCGACAGGCGAGCATCACTTGAACAGGTCTTTGTGATCAGCCTTGATCAGGTCCGCGCCCTTCTCACCGACCATGTAGACGGTGTTCTGGATGCGGCAGTCCGGGATGATCGGGAAGACGGACGCATCGATGACACGCAGCTTGTCGACCCCGTGGACCTTCAGCTTCGGGTCGACCACGCCCTGGTCGATGTTCTTGGACAGCCGGTTGGTGCCGCACGGGTGATACGACGTCTGCACGCGGTCTTGAATGGACGCCCTCATCAGCTCATCGGAGTGCAGCGGCATCTCCCACGGGTACTCGCCGACGACGATGTCTTTGAAACCGTCACCCTTGGTGAGGATGTCGTAGGCGAACCTGACGCCCTCGCGCAAACCGATGATGTCGAGCTCGTTGGAGAGGTAGTTCAGCTTGATGTTCGGCTGTTCGAGCGGGTCAACGCTGTTGAGCGTCACGTTGCCGCCGTCATAAGTCGGCCGGACGATATCGACCATGACCGTGATGTGGTCGCCTTCGGACGGGGTCGGGTACTGCCACTGGAACGCACTGCCGAAGGCGGGGACGAAATCGAGTTCGAAGTGCGGTTGCCCTTCCGGCGAGAACGGGTCGAGCCCACCGTTGGCGGCCTTGGCCTCGCGATAGATCGGGTCCTTCTCCAGGTACGAGTCGATCCGCGGGAAGCCGATCATCTCCAGGAAACCCGAGCCCAGCGGCCCGGAGTGGTCCTTCTGGTAGGCGGCGATGGCCGCATCCTTTTTGGGCCCGTCACGCAGCAGAATGCTGTCCAAAGCAAAGCCCTCTTTGATGCGCAGCACGAAGGGGACGCCGGGGTGGTCGAGCAGGTGTTGGCCGACGTGGCGAGAGTCGACGAGCACGTCGATGCCGTGCTTGTGCAACTCGCGGCCGGGACCGATACCGCTGAGCATCAGCAGCTTGGGGCTTTCGAAGACGCCCTGGGAGAGGATGACCTCCCGGTCGGCGTAGTAGCTGCGCTCATTGCCGAGGCCGTCGATGATCGTCACGCCCTTGGCCGTGCGAGTGGCGTAGTCGATGATCAGCCGCTTGGAGCGCACCTCCGACAGAATGGTGATGTTGGGCTTGTCCTTGACGAACAGGTAGCTGCCCGAGCGCACGCCTTTGTAGATGCTGTTGACCGCGTGGGTGAGGCCGTTCATCTCGCCGTCGAAGTAGTTCTCGATGAGAGGCAGGCCCCGTGACGTCCAGGCCTGCGTGATGACGTCGCGGAAGGCCTGCAGTTCAGGGATCAGGTTGTGCGAGATGGGCAGCGGGCCGCCACTGCCGATCTTGTGAAGGTCGGACGAGAATGTCCCGGAGTCGTCGTGGTAGGTGGCGCTCTTGCGGAGGTACGGAACAAGGGGCTCCCAAGTCCATTCCTGGCCACCGTATTCCGCCCACCGGTCATAGGTCGGCTTGCAGCCGGGGACCCAGCTGAAGTAGTTGCCGGCCGAGCTGCCGCCAAGGGCCCGGCCCCGTGTGCAGTTCTTGTCGGTGCGCCGCCAGACACCGCGGTCGACGAACGTGGCCATGTAGTCCCAGTCGGACTCGGTGTGGCGGATGTCCATAGCCAACCCCGGCGTACTGACCATGTCGACGTCCCAGGGGTTACCTACACCGGCCTCGACGATCAGGATCTTGACCTTGGGGTTCTCGGAGAGACGGCCCGCGACGACGTTACCCGCCGTACCGCCGCCGACGATGACAAAATCAAAATGGGCTCCGTCGGGTACGTTGGCCATCTCTTCCTCCTGAGGTATGGAACCATCGCTGTCGTCTTGCAGACTGCCTTCGCCCGCCACCAGGTATCTACGGAGCCGACTCCGAGATTCCCCGGTCGGCTTTGGTGGCGACTCCAAAGGCCGCGCTCGGCACGAACGCCTGCCCGGCAACAGCAACCTTGCTGTGAGGTGAATTAGTCTTTACCCCAAAGCTTTTCATTGAATGTTCGCGCGGTGTCCCGCCGGCACCCGCTGTAGAAGTCCGACGTGTTCCGGACACTCAGCCAACACCGACAGCGTGACGACCTCGCCGACTTGCTCGTCGCTGAACCCGGAATCCTCAGCGAGGCCCTGCATTACACCGACTACTCCATGAAGGTTCGGGTACCTGCCGATAATGGTGCACACAGCCCCGGCGGCGGTGACCGCATAGTCGATCACTCTTTCTTCGCCCACGCCCACCTCGTCGTCACCCACGACCGGATCAGTATCGGCGCCGGTCAGACTGATCCCCAACAGACTGGCGAAGATCACCGTCAGGCCCAAGCAATTTCGTGTCTTCAGATGCCGGATATTCGTGCGATCACCTCGCAAAGACGAGTGCACACCGTCCCGCCAAACATGCAGCGCAGTCCAGCGCGGTTCTCCGGGTAGACCTACTCGGCCCTGCGCTTGACTGTTCCTCAACGGCAATTCCGTAGCTACGGAGATCCGTCCGAGATTTCTGTCCTTACTTTGGCGGCTTCTACATGTGCATCGCGGAAAGTTCGAGCGCCCACCACAACTCGATCAGCACTTCGGTATCCCGCAGGCTAGTTCCGGTGAGCTCCTCGAAACGAGCCAGCCGGTAACGCACGGTGTTCTGATGAACGAATAGCCGCGTCGCGGTGCTCTCCACATGCATCCCGCAGGCCAGATAGGCCCGCAACGTGGCGATCAGATCTTCGCCGTTCCCACCGGCCACCAGCGGCTCCAGGTAGCGGCGCCGCAACAGGTCGCCCATATCGACGTCCACCGCCACCGCGGAGCGCAAGCCCAGGGACTCCAAGTCATAGGCCCCCGTCAGCTTGCAGGCTTGCACAGTGACCAGCGCGCGCGCCGCCAGCCGGTAGGAATCGGCCAGCCGTTCCAGCTTCCGGGGCGGCCCATAGCCGATCTGCCCGTTGACGGCGCGGGGCGGCGGCTCGGTGAGCAGCGCCGCCAGATCGCCGTCGACCACCGCGCACACTCCGCAGCGGTGCGGTGCTGCTCCGTCTATGCCCAGCGCCAGCTCCAGGCCGTGTTGAGAAACGCCGTCACCCAATCGCGCCCGGGCCGCAACAAATTCAGCCGCCGGGTCTAAACCGTACATCTCAGCGCGTACCCGCAGTTCAGTGCTCGGGACGAGGCCCAGCAGGACAGCCCGGACGAACCGGCTACGTTCGGCGTCCAGTGCCTCGACTGCGTCGCGGTCCGCCCGCCGATATCCGGTGACCGTCTCTGACAGTGCGACCGCCGAGGACGCCAGCATCGACTCGGTGAACCGCCAGAGCTCACCATCTTCGGTCTCCCACCGTCCGGAGAGTTGACGCAGGCCGGAGACAAGGGACTCGACGCCCACCTGCCAGGCGCGGATCATGTCGTCGAAAGGAATACCGTTGCGCTGCTGGCGTTCTCCGAATGCAGAAAACGCTGCGAGGTCATCGTCGGACAACGTCGTGGAGCCAGACCCAGCCGAACGCAGTACCCACTCCACCTGAAGCCGAACTCCGGCGTCGAGATCGTCTCGCGCCATCCTGCGGTATATCGGCAGGCGGCTCAGGACGGCACCGCTGATTCGGGCAACCATGTCAGCGTTCTCGTTCAGCAATGAATCGAGAATCTCCATGATCACCCCCTCACGACACCCACCGGCGGTGGACTGGTTTTGAGTCTCAGGGAGTGAGTGGTGAGCTGTCCAAGACGTGATTCCGACCGTGCGATAAGCGCCACCGATCAGGGTGCAGGTGTGGCTCCGAAATCGACTCGCTGCGCAACTTCCAGCAGAGCGCGGGCCACTACCGAGCCGGGCTCGGCCGCACTGGTGACAAGTGCCACCTGAGCACTCAGGTCCGGATCGAGCAGACGCAGTGTCACCGTGCCGGGCAGCGTCACGGCCCGCACCCAGGTCTGCGGAACGATGGTGGCCCATCGACCGGTGGTCACATGGGCAAGCAACGCGACGAAAGAATCGGTCTCCAGCCTGGGGACCAGCGCCAGGTCCCGGCTCGCCAGCGCGTCGTCGATCAACCGCCGGCCGCGCATTCCTTCGGCGAGTAGGCACATCGGTAACTCGGTCACGTCCGACCAGCTGATGGTGTCGGTCTGACCGGTGAGCAGCTCGCTGCCGGCGATCAGTACCTGCTGCTCCTCATACAGCGGGGTGACCGTGAGATCTGCGGTGTCGTCGCGGTCGGGGTAGATGATGCCGGCGTCCAGCTCGAACCGACGCACCCGTTCGGCGATCTCCGCGGTGCGCAGACTGGTCTCCAACTGCACTCGTACCAACGGGTGTGCCGCGGAGAACGGGTCCGACAGCAGTGCGACCGTGCTCGCGGCGGCCGGGATGACCCCGATCCGCAGCTCCCCGGTGAGGCCGGTCTGGAGCGCGGTCACCTCCTGCTTGAGCGCGTCGCGGTCAGCCAGGATGCGCCGCGCCCACAGCACCAGGCGCTCACCCTCGGGGGTAAGGCCTTCGAACTTCTGTCCGCGCCGGACCAACGGAACCTTCAGCTCGTGTTCGAGCTTGCGGATGGCCTCCGACAGGGCGGGTTGAGATACGTAGCAGGCGGCCGCGGCACGCGCGAAATGCCGCTCCCGGGCCAGAGCAACGAAGTACTCGAGCTGACGAAACAGCATGGGCCTATTCGACCACGATCCGTTGCTGTTCGGTGGCGACCCAGCTGGCCAATAGTTTCAGCGCCTGTTCGGCGGGCGAGTGCGGTGCGGCGGTGTAACCGAACAGGGACAACCCGTCGGCGCCGGGCAATTCGAAGGCGTTGTACGTCAGCGTCAGTTCTCCGACCGCGGGATGCCGGAATCGTTTGGCGCCGTGGTGGTGAGCCTTGACATTGTGGGCGGCCCAGCGGGTGCGGAACGGTTCGCTGCGAGTGGCCAGCTCACCGATCAGCGCGACTATCGCCGGGGAGTCCGGTGCGCGGGCGGCTTCGGCTCGCAGCAGGGCCACCACGTCGTCGGCGGCGGCGGACCAGTCCGGGAAGGTCGCGTCGGCCGACGGATCCAAGAAGACGGACCGGGCCAGGTTCGGCGTTGTGCCGGTGCGGCCGAACACCGGCGCGTACAGGGCACGCCCCAGCGCGTTGGCGGCGACCACGTCGAGATGCCCGTTGAGCACCACAGCCGGGGCGCCGACCATGCTGTCCAGCAACTGCTGCACCCCGTCGGGCAAGGCCACGCCGGCCCGGCGCGTCGTCCGCCGCCGCCCAGGCTTGACCGCGCCGGCTCGGGCCAGATCGAACAGATGAGCCGTCTCGGCTTCGGTCAGCTGCAAGGCTCCGGCGACGGCGTCCAGAACCTCATCGGAGACGCCGGCCACGTGTCCCCGTTCGATCTGGGTGTAGTACTCGATGCTGACCCCGGCGAGCTGGGCCACCTCCTCGCGCCGCAACCCGGGGACCCGACGCCGCCGCCCGGGCGGTAACCCGACCTGTTCAGGGGTTATCCGGGCACGCCGGGTCATCAAGAAGCCCTTGATGTCCTGGCCGATGTCCATACCGCAACGGTAGGCAATCGGCGCAGATGTCAGGCAGGAACTGGCAGTACCCCTATAACCAGCACCTGTCGGGCCGGTGCGCAGGCTCGTAGCGTCGAGCTCAGCAATCGTTTCCCATGCGAGGAGGTCAGCGAAGATGCCCAGTCACGATGAGGCCCAGGCCGCGTTCGACGGTTTTGTCGACATGTGGACGAGCGGTAGGACGGGCGGGTTGCGCGCACCCATCCTGCATCACCCGGGTGAGGTCGACCTGAAGTACGAGGACGTGTCATTTCCGTCGTCGGACGGTGTTCGCCTGGAGGGCTGGTTCATCCCCGCCGACTCGAACCGGTTGATCATCCACAACCATTTCCTGCCTGGAAACCGCTCTGGTTACCCGGGACACCTCCCCCAGTTCGGCGGGCTGGGCGGGTTCGAGGTGAACTTCCTGCCGGAGTACAAAGCGCTGCACGACGCCGGCTACAACATCTTGTGCTACGACATGAGCAACCACGGGCTGAGCGGGTCACGCGAGCGCGGTACCGGAATCGGCCTGGTGGAGTACCAGGACGTGATCGGTTCGGTGCGCTACGCCAAGTCCCGCCCGGACACCGCTTCGATGGAGACGTTCCTGCTCAGCGTCTGCCTGGGGGCCGACTCCACCTGCGTGGCGCTGGCCAAGTACCCGGAGGAGTTCGAGCACATCAAGTCACTGATCCTGTTGCAGCCGGTGTCGGCCGACCCGATCGTCGAGAATTTCGTGCAGGGCAACGACATTCCCGACGGTTACCAGCGGTTCGACCAAACGGTGTTCGAGCGGACCGGTTTTCATCTCGCCGAGCAGTCACCGATCGAGTACGCCAAGTCGATTGAGATTCCCACCCTGGTGGTCCAGGTGCACGACGACGTGATGACCCGGCCGCAGGACGTGCAGGCGATCTACGACGCGATACCCGCAGCCGACAAAAAGCTGCACTGGATCGAGGGCACCACCCGGCGCTTCGACGGTTACAACTACTTCGGCGAGCACCCCGAGGTGGCCATCGATTGGTTCGACAATCACCGCAGGTAATTTGCGGGACGACTTCGCCGATACCGCGCCGGGTCTAGGTGTTGGCCGGGACCCGCCGGTCGGCTGCGGTCTTGGGCGTGACGTGCTCTTCGTCGCCGGTGAATTCCTTGGTCCAGCAAGCGAATTCCAGCGTGATTCCGTCGGGGTCCTGGAAGTAGAACGAGCGGACATACACCCCCGGGTGCAATGTCGGGCTCGCCTGCCACTCGGACTCGTCGTGGTTGAGGACCGGGCCGACCCGCACGCCCTTCTCTTTCAGTCGCTGGCGGTAGGCGTCGAACTTGTCCGCCGGGACGTGGAAGGCCAGGTGGTTGAGCGTGCTCACCGCACTGGTGATCTCGCCGATGCCGGGGATGGCGGCCGGTGAGGAGATCCCGGGCACCCGATCCGGGGCGTCGCGGAACCAGAAGAAGGCCACGCAGTCCCCGTTACCGGCATCGAAGAAAAAATGCTGACCGATACCCGCGGGCAGGTCGAGCGACTTGATCAGGGGCATGCCCAAGGTATTGCTGTAGAAGTCGACGGTGCGTTCCATGTCGGAGCACACCATCGCTACGTGGTTGATCCCGCTGATTTCGAATTCGGTGTTGACACCGTGCGGCTTGATCATTGCGGACACTCCTCTGGTCAAGATCCGAATCTGAATCTAACATCAGATTCAGATTTGATCCAGCCCGACCGAGACAGGATGTGTGTTCCGGTGTCGACCAGCCCCGAGCAGCCCGGCCACCGCGACCCGTTGCCCACCCACCGGGGTCGACGCACCCAGGCCGCGATCGACGCAGCCGCCCGCGCGGTGATCGCCCGCAAGGGAGTTCTGGCGACCACCATCGCCGACATTGCGGCCGAGGCCGGCCGATCGGCCGCGTCGTTCTACAACTACTACGACTCCAAAGAGGCCATGGTCGCCGAATGGGCGCTGCGATTCCGCGATGAGGCCGGCGAGCGAGCATCCGCCGTGGTGCGGCACGGGATGACCAACCGCGAACGGATCGAGCAGGCCACTGCCGCACATTGGCACACCTACCGCAACCGGCTGGCCGAGATGGTCGGTGTCTCCCAACTGGCGATGGTCAACGACGACTTCGCCCGGTACTGGGCGGAGATCTGCGCGGTTCCGGTCGGCCACATCACTGAAACGGTGAAGCGCGCCCAAGCCGAGGGCTACTGCACCAACGACGACCCGGCGTTGCTGGCGGTGGCGATCGTCTCGATGCTCAACCAGTTCTGCTATGTCCAGCTCGCCACGCCCCGCGACGACGACGGACCCGACGACGCAGCGTGTATTCGCACGCTGGCCAACGTGTTCTACCGGGCCATCTACACCGAGGAGAATTCCTGAGCATGGCGTTGAGAGTCCTGGCGCACTTCATTCCCGGACCGAAGGTCGAGGAATTCGTTGCACCCGAGTCGGATTGGCTCGACATCCGCTGGTGCGCCGCCGACGACGACGCCACCTTCCACCGCGAACTGGCCGACGCCGAGGTGCTGTGGCACGTGCTGCGACCGCTCTCGGGTGACGATCTGCGGAGCGGGCCTGCACTGCGGCTGGTGCACAAGTTCGGCGTCGGCATCAACACCATCGACGTCGACGTCGCGACACAGCGCGGCATCGCGGTGGCCAATATGCCCGGTGCCAATGCCGCCTCGGTCGCCGAGGGCACCGTGCTGCTGATGCTCGCCGTGCTGCGCCGGCTGCTGCCGCTGGACCGCGCGACCCGTGAGGTACGCGGTTGGCCGACCGATCCCGATCTTGGCGAGCGCTGCCGCGACATCGGCGGCTGTACCGTCGGCCTGGTCGGCTTCGGCAGCATCGCTCAACGGGTGGCCGGGATCGTGGCGGCCATGGGCGCGCAGGTGCTGCATACCAGCACCCGCGACGACGGCACGCCCGGTTGGCGGCCCCTGCCCGAACTGCTCGCCGCAGCCGACATCGTCTCGCTACACGTTCCGCTGACCGACGCGACCGAGGGATTGATCGACCGGGCCGCCCTGGAGCGCATGAAACCCGATGCGGTGTTGGTCAACACCGCACGCGGACCGATCGTCGACGAAGCCGCGCTGGCCGAGGCGCTGAGCGGCGGGCGGCTGGCCGGGGCCGGCCTCGACGTGTTCGCCGTCGAACCGGTGACCGCGGACAACCCGCTGCTCGGGTTGGAGAACGTGGTGCTGACCCCGCACGTCAGCTGGTACACCGCCGACACCATGCGGCGCTATCTGGCTGCGGCTGTCGACAACTGCCGCCGACTGCGCGACGGGCAGCCCCTGACCCACGTAGTCAACCAACCGACTAGTTGTTAGATTCACTTCACGTACACACCGAAAGGCGTATCAATGCCGATAGCAATCACTTCTGAGCATCAGGACCTCGCCGACTCCGTGCGGTCCTTCGTGTCACGGGCCGTGCCGTCCGAGCTGCTGCACGCGGCGATGGACTCCCCGATCGAGAACCCGCCGCCGTATTGGCGGGCCGCCGCCGAGCAGGGCTTGGCGGGTGTGCATCTGGCCGAGGAAGTCGGCGGGCAGGGTTTCGGAATCCTGGAATTGGCGGTGGTGCTGGCCGAGTTCGGCTACGGCGCGGTGCCCGGACCATTCGTGCCGTCGGCGATCGCCAGCGCCCTGATCGCGGCGAACAATCCGGCCGCCGCCGAGCTCAGCGGGCTGGCCAGCGGAGCGGTGATCGCCAGCTACACGCTCAACCCGGGGCTGACCGCCACCGCCCAGGGGACGGGATTGGTGATCCACGGCGAGGCGCGTGCGGTCGCGGCCGCCGCTCAGGCGTCGTTGCTGGTGCTGCCCGTGGCGGTCGACAGCGACGAGGTCTGGGTGGTGCTGCGCGCCGACCAGCTCGAGATCGAGCCGGTGGCCAGCGTCGACCCGCTGCGCCCCATCGCCCATGTGCGCGCCGCCGGCGTCGAGGTCGACGACATCGCGGTCCTGCGTAACCTCTCGTCGGCGCGCGCGCACGCGCTGATCTCGACGCTGCTGTCCGCAGAGGCGGTCGGGGTGGCCCGCTGGGCCACCGACACCGCGGCGGACTACGCCAAGATCCGCGAGCAGTTCGGCCGACCGATCGGCCAGTTCCAGGCCATCAAGCACAAGTGCGCGGAGATGATCGCCGATACCGAGCGGGCCACCGCTGCGGTGTGGGATGCCGCCCGCGCTGTCGATGAGGCGAATGAAAACGGCTGGGACGCTGCGGGTTCGACGGTGGAGTTCGCGACTGCCGTGGCGGCCACCCTGGCGCCGAGCGCCGCGCAGCACTGCACCCAGGACTGCATCCAGGTGCACGGTGGAATCGGCTTCACCTGGGAGCACGACGCGGGTGTGTACTACCGGCGGGCGCTGATATTGGCCGCCTCCTTCGGCTCCCGCTCCGCGTACCCCCAGCAGGTCGTCGACACCGCCACCGCCGGTGGGATGCGCAAGATCGACATCGACCTGGACCCCGACACCGAGAAGCTGCGGGCCGAGATCAGGGCCGAGGTCGCCGCACTCAAGGCCATGCCGCACGACGAGCGCACGATCGCGATCGCCGAGGGCGGCTGGGTGCTGCCCTACCTGCCGAAGCCGTGGGGGCGGGCCGCCGAGCCGATCGAGCAGATCATCATCGAGCAGGAGTTTTCCACCGGCCGGGTGCGTCGCCAGGCGATGGGTATCGCCGCGTGGCTCATCCCGTCGATCGTGGCGTTTGGCACCGAGGAGCAGAAGCAGCGTTTCCTCCCCGCCACGTTCCGCGGCGAATTGATCTGGTGCCAACTGTTTTCCGAGCCGGGCGCCGGTTCAGACCTGGCCAGCCTGACCACCAAGGCGACCAAGGTCGACGGCGGCTGGCGGATCAGCGGACAGAAGATCTGGACGTCGGCCGCGCAGTTCTCCTCGTGGGGAGCCCTGCTGGCGCGCACGGACAGCTCCGCGCCCAAACATGATGGCATCACTTACTTCCTGCTGGACATGAAGAGCGAAGGCGTGACGGTCAGCCCGTTGCGTGAACTCACCGGCGGGGCGATGTTCAACACCGTGTTCATCGACGACGTGTTCATCCCGGACGAGTTGGTGCTCGGCGAGGTGAACCGGGGCTGGGAGGTCAGCCGCAACACACTGACCGCCGAGCGGGTGTCGATCGGCGGTTCCGAGATGCCGTTCCTGGCCAGCCTCGACGGGTTCGTCGAGTTCATCCGGGACGGCCAGTTCGACGGAGGCGAACAGCGCCGGGCCGGTCAGCTGATCGCTGAAGGACACGCCGCCAAGCTGCTCAACCTGCGCTCGACGCTGCTGACACTGGCGGGCCTCGACCCGATGCCGGCGGCGGCAGTGTCCAAGCTGCTGTCGATGCGCACCGGACAGGGCTACGCCGAGTTCGCGGTGGGCACGTTCGCCGGTGATGCCGCGATCGGCGACCGTGAGCAGCTGCCCGGCAAGTGGGCCGAATACCTGTTGATGAGCCGCGCCACCACCATCTACGGCGGCACCTCGGAGGTCCAGCTCAACATCATCGCCGAGCGTCTGCTCGGCCTGCCCCGCGACCCGTAGCCCGTAATTGCGCGAGCTCGGGGTACCTCCCGCTTGCGCGAGCGTGCGTGTCCCCGGCCCGACACGCCGGGTGCGTCCCGGAGTCACGCACGCTCGCAGGGGGAAGAACCCCTGCTAGCGTCGCCGCCATGGCCGAAGCTCCGCCACCTCCCGGTCGCCGCGGAATGGCAACCGCCGGAGAACGCGAGACCCTGGAGGCGTTCCTCGACGACTACCGGGACATCGTGGTGCGCAAGGTATCCGGACTCTCGGATGCCGACGCCGGCCGGCATCTCGTTTCCTCGGCAACGACAGTGGGCGGGCTGGTCAAGCACCTGCGTTGGGTGGAGTACGGCTGGTTCGACCAGCTACTGCAAGAACGCCGCGACGACAACCGGCGCCCGCACGACCGCGAGCGGGAGTTCGAACTGTCCGACGACGACTCACTGCCCGTGCTGGTCGCAGAGTATCGCCGACAGTGCGAGGAGTCCCGGCGGATCGCCGCGCAGTTTCCGCTGGATCACACGGTCTCACATCGCCGCATCGGCCAGGTTTCCCTGCGCTGGATCTACGTGCACCTGATCGAGGAGACCGCCCGACACTGCGGGCAGATCGATATTTTGCGCGAACAGCTTGACAGCGCAACGGGTTTCGACTGAAAACCCGCTCGCGAGCGTGCGTAATCCCGGTCGCGGTACGGAGTGTCGCGCAGGGGACACGCTCCCCCGCAAGCGGGAGGTACCCCCAGCTCGCGCTAAAGGCCGCGCCCTACAGGTCGCGGAGTTCGCGCTTGAGGATCTTGCCGGTGGGGTTACGCGGCAGCTCGTCGAGAAAGACCACTTCGCGCGGCACCTTGTAGCGGGCCAGGTGCTCCTTCACGTAGACCTTGATGGTCTCCTCGTCGACGCTGGAGCCTTCCTTGCGCACTACGAAGGCCCGCAGCCGGGCGCCCCACTCCTTGTCCTCGACACCCAACGCGGTCGCCTCGATCACCTCGGGGTGCCCGCTGATCAGGTCCTCGACCTCAGCCGGGAAGACGTTCTCGCCGCCGGAGACGATCATCTCGTCGTCGCGACCGGACACGTAGAGCAGCCCGCGCTCGTCGAAGTAGCCGACGTCGCCCGAGGACAGCAGGCCGTCGATGATCTGCTTGCCGCCGCCACCGGTGTAGCCCTCGAACGGGAAGAAGTTGCCGACGAAGATCCGCCCGACCTCGCCCTGCGGCACTTCGTTGCCGTTGTCGTCGAGGATCTTGACCTTGACGCCCTTGACCACCGGTCCCACCGTCGCAGCGTTGTGCTGCAGGTCGGCGGGGCCGGCGATGGTGGCAAAGGCGACCTCGGTGGAGCCGTACATGTTGTAGATGACCGGCCCCAGGTCCTTCAGTGCCCGCGTCGCCAGTTCGGCGCCGAGCTGCGACCCGGAGACGAAAACGATCCGCAGGTTCGACAGGTCCGGCTTGGGGCTGGTCTTCTCCAGCTGGTCGAGGATCCGGGACAGCATGACCGGGACGACGACCATACCGGTCACCTTGTGCTTTTCCAGGTCATCCAGCACGGTGGCCGGCTTGAAGCGGCGCCGCAGCACCAGCGTCGAGCCGAAGAACATGGCCAGGGTGCCGTGCAGATAGCCCAGCGCGTGGAACATCGGCGACGGCAATGACGTCACTTCGCCGGCCCGGAACGGGACGTGCGACAGGATGCCGCCGATCGGCGCCAACGTGGGCGGCGTGCTGCGGTTGGCGCCCTTGGGGGTACCGGTGGTGCCGGACGTCAGGATGATGATCGAGGCGTGCTTGGTGATCTTGGGTGCCGGCGCCTTGCTGCTGCGCGCAATCAGCTGCGCCAAGGTCTCGTCGGTGCTTCCCGACGGTTCGTCGGTGTCCGGGTTGACGCCCAGGGCCCGCAACTTGCCCAGCGTCGGTTCGGCCTGCGCCACGGCGGCGGTGTACTCGTCGTCGTAGATGATCAGCTTGGCGCCTTCGCGTTCGGAGACGTCCTTGATCTGCGGACCGGAGAATTCGCTGTTCAGCAGGATCAGCCGGGCGCCGACTCGGGCGCAGCCGTAGTTGGCGATCAGGAACCAGCGATGGTTGCGAGCCAGGATCGCCACCCCGTCACCGCCACGCACACCCATCGCGAGCAGACCGTTGGCCACCGCGTTGACGGCGTCGTCCAGTTCTTTGAACGTGATGCTGCCTTCGTCGTCGATCACGGCGATGCCGTTCGGGTTACGACGGGCATTGAGCGCCGGAATCATCCCCAGCTCGCCCCAGCGCGCTCCGTCAGCAAGTGCACTGGCGATGACCCGAGGGGACTCCAGCTTCAGCGCACCGGACTCCAGGATCTTGCGCAGATAATGCAACTCGGCGCCACCACGTTCGAGATAGCGACCGAGCTTGTTTACAGCCTGGCTGGGCAGGTCAGTGAGCTTAGCCATGGGACAACCTTATGTGACGCAGATCGCCGTCGGGCGGCGGATGGCGGCCTCTCATTAACATGACCTCATGGCCGGCGGGATGTCGCTGGAGGTTGCGGGACACCGGGTGGTGGTCACCCACCCGAACAAGGTGGTGTTCCCAGGTGGACCAGGCTCCACCCCCCGGACCAAGATCGAGCTGATTCGCTACTACCTGTCGGTGGCCGACGGCGCGCTGCGCGGGGTGGCCGGCCGGCCGATGATCCTCAAACGCTTCGTCGACGGCATCGGCGCCGAGGCCATCTTCCAGAAGCGGGCACCAGCCAACCGCCCGGATTGGGTCTCGGTCGCCGAGCTGCGCTACGCGTCGGGCCGGTCGGCGCACGAGGTCGTCGTCGACGACGCGGCCGGGCTGGCCTGGGTGATCAACCTGGGCTGTGTGGACCTCAACCCGCACCCGGTGCTCGCCGGCGACCTTGAGCATCCCGACGAGCTGCGGGTCGACCTCGATCCGATGCCGGGAGTCGGCTGGCCGGAGATCGTCGAGGTGACACTGCTGGCCCGCGACGTACTGGCCGATCACGGGCTGACCGCCTGGCCGAAGACGTCCGGCTCGCGCGGCATGCACATCTACGCACGGATCGCACCGCGGTGGGAGTTCGGTCAGGTGCGGCTGGCGGCACAGGCGGTGGCCCGCGAGATCGAGCGGCGCGCACCGCAGTTGGCCACCAGCCGGTGGTGGAAAGAGGAGCGGCACGGCGTCTTCGTGGACTTCAACCAGAACGCCAAGGACCGCACGGTCGCCTCGGCGTACTCGGTGCGGGCCACCGCTGACGCCCGGGTGTCGACGCCGTTGCATTGGGACGAGGTTATCGACGCCGACCCGGCGTCGTTCACGCTGGACACCGTGCCGGACCGCTTCGCGCAGATCGGCGACCCCTGGGCAGGCATGAACGACACCGCCGGCGGGTTGGAGTCGCTGCTGGAACTGGCCGAAGCGCAGGGCCCGGCGGAGAAGGCGCCGCGCGGCGCGCGTAAAAGCGTCGACGGTCGTCGCACGTCACCGCTGCCACTGATCGAGATCGCCCGCACCAAGACGCGCGACGAGGCGATGGCTGCCTTGGATGTCTGGCGACAGCGGCACGCTACAGCGGCGAAACAGCTGGCGCCGGAGGACGTTCTGCTCGACGGCATGCGCGGTCCGAGTTCGATCTGGTACCGGGTCCGGATCAACCTGCAGCACGTCGAAGAGGCGCAGCGCCCACCCCAGGAGGAGTTGATCTCCGACTACAGCCCCTGGAACAACCGTCCGAGCTAGTGTCTCGATCCGCTACGGCGCGGCCGGGTGCGAACGCAGGATCGCGGCGTTGAGCGTCCGCTTCATCCAGTCCCGGAAATCGGCGAGTGAGTAGCCCCGGCGGTTCACCAGAAGGTCGTAGCTTTCGGGGCTCGCGATTGCCCAGGCGGTGTCGGCGGCGGTCTTGTGCGTGAGGCCCTCGGCGAGCGCGTCGACCGGAATGTCGCTGATCACCCGCATGAACCGCCGGTGGCGTAGGAGTTGAAGTTCGCTCCAGTCCTCGGCAATCTCGGTGTCGACGGCGGCGGCGTCGCGGTAGAGCCGCCACCCGACAGCGGCACGGTCGGCGATCTCCGCGACGAGGTCCGCCAGTTCGGCCAGACGTTCATGCGGCGCCATCCCCTCGAACCGATCCGCGTCCTCGGGTGAGTCGGCCGGCCCGGCGAGGAGGCGTTCCATGTACCCCCGTAGCAGTTCGCGTTTGCTTCCCCAGGCGAGGTAGAGGGTCTGGACGGACACCCCCGCCGCGGCGGCGAGCTTGGTGACGGTAGTGCCGCAGTAGCCGTGGGCGGGGAATTCAGCCTCCGCAGCTTGCAGGAGCCTGTTGCGGGTGTCGCGTCGCAGGGCCTCGCCGACCTTCTTCTGGCGACTCTGGAAACTCGCCTGAGTTTTCTCCGCAGTCATGGACAGCAGCCTATCGCACGTTCTAGAGTGGCGATCAACTTCATTAGAATGCGATTCTAATTCATCGAGGGAGGGGTGTCCGTGGCCAACAGCACGCTGGACAAACCCTGGAAACGCCCGGGGCGGGCCGCGTACGCCCGCCGTCGGTTGGCGGGAGCGCTCCGTCCGCCGGTGACCGTGTATCCGATGCCGCCGAATGTCACGAAGCAGGCAGACGTGCCGGTGCGGATGCGCGACGGGGTCACGCTGCGCTTGAACCTGTTTCTGCCTGCCGACGTCGAAGGCCCGTTCCCGGTGATCATGTCGGCGCACCCGTACGGCAAAGATGGGGTCGCGAAGCGCAAGCGAGGGCGATGGTCGCTGAACCCGCAGTTCCGAGTCATGAATCAGACAGCGCCACTACGGATCTCAGATCAGACCAGCTGGGAGGCGCCCGATCCCGCCTGGTGGGCACAGCGCGGTTATGCGGTCATCAACCTGGACACCCGCGGCGGCGGCCGCTCAGGAGGACGCGGCAACCTCTTCTCCGATCAGGAAGCCGACGACATCGCCCAGGTCATCGCATGGGCGGCCGCGCAGCCGTGGTCCACGGGACGGATCGGAATGCTCGGCGTGTCTTACCTCGCACTGTCGCAATACAAGGTCGCCGCCCTCAACCCGCCTGCTTTGAAAGCGATTTGCCCTTGGGAGGGGTTCACCGACGCCTACCGCGACTTCTTCACGCCCGGGGGCGTCGTGGAGAACGGCTTCGCCCGCATCTGGCTGGCGCTCTCCGGCCGGGTAGCCCGTCTGGAGAGCAATCTCGCGGCCGAACGCCGCAAGCACCCGCTACGGGATGCCTGGTGGGAAGCGATCACCCCCAACCTGTCGAAGATCACCGTCCCGATACTCGAATGCACCAGCTTCTCCGACGCCAACCTGCACAGCGTGGGGTCAATGCGTGCCTTCCAGCGTGTCAGTTCGCCAGACCGGCACGCCTACACACACCGTGGGCCCAAATGGGCCACCTTCTATTCGGAGGACGCCCTGCGCCATCAGCTGGCCTTCTTCGATCGGCATCTACGCGAGCGCGACGTCCCCCGACTACCCCGCATTCGACTCGAGATCCGCGATCGGCTCGACCACGTCACCGAGGTACGAGACGAACAGGAATGGCCCCTGGCGCGCACCCACTGGCGCCAACTCCATCTCTCCGGCGGCGGTCTGCTGACCGAGGTCGGCGCAGCCGAGGGCAGCGTCACATTCGACCTGAAACGCAATGCCGCCGTGTTCGACTATCGCTTTGAGCGGGATACCGAGCTGAGCGGTCCGATGACGCTTGCGCTGCACATCGCAACGACCGGCGCGAAAGATCCACGGATCTTCGTCGGGATCGAGAAGTGGTCACGCGGTGCACCCACTCCGTTCGAGGGGTCCTACGGTTACGGCCGCGACCGCGTCGCACAGGGCCGGTTGCGCCTCGCTCTGCGCGAACTCGAACCCGTGCTGAGCAAACCGCACCAGCCCGAGCACACCTTCGCAACGCTGCAGCCGGTCCACGACGACGAGGTGATGGAAGTGCTGATTCCCCTGAGCTCTTCCGCCACGCTCTTCCACGCCGGCGACACGCTGCGCCTCATGATCGCCGGCCGCTACCTAGAGCCCCGAAGCCCCTTCTTCGGCCACTTCCCCACCCACTACGAACCCAGCGGATCAGGAAAGGCAACCATCAGCTGGGCACCGGGCCGACCTTCCGTCCTCGAAATCCCCGCCATACCAGCGCTGTGAGTCCTTCAGGGAACCACGACATTGGCGGCCAGGTTCGCGGCGACTTCGGCCTCCCAGTGACCGAACGCGTGGGTGGTGTCGATCTCCACTTCGAACCGGTCGGTCATGTCCGGGGTGACGGCCGCGGCGTCGACGTAGAACTGCTCGTACCACCGGCGCAGCTGGTACACCGGGCCGTCCTCTTCGGTGAGCAGCGGGTTCTCCACGGGCGCCTTGTGCCGCCAGATCTCGACGTCCTCCAGGAATCCCGCCCCGAACGAGCGGCTCATCGCCGCGGCGAGTTTGGTGGCCTTCTCCGCCGGTAGGTTCGGCATCTGCTGGACGGCGACACCCCACTGCAGCATGAAGGAGTCCTGCGTGACCGGGTAGTGGCAGTTGATCAGCGCGATCTCGGCGGTGAAGTCCGGCGCGAGGTCGTTGTGCAGCCAGTTGATCATGTAAGCCGGCCCGAAGTAGGTCGCCTCGGAGCGCAGGTAGGTGCCCTCCCACAGTTTGTCGGCCCCCGGAGAGTCCGGCCGGACCTTGCTCTCCATGTACTGGCTGGCGTGAGGACCCTCGATCACGTTTTTGAAGTAGGTCGGATATGAGTGGTGGATGTAGAAGAAGTGCGCCATGTCGACGACGTTGTCGATGATCTCTCGGCAGTTGGCGCCGTCGATCAGGACCGAATCCCATTGCCACGGTGACCACCTGCCGGCATCCATGCCTTCGATCTGCGGCGGGGTCAGCTCCGGCGGCGGCGTCGAACCCTCCGGGTCGTGCCACATCAGCAGTTGGCCGTTGACCTCGCAGGTGGGCCAGCGTCGGGTGCGCGCTATCCGTGGCGGCCGCTTGGCGTAGGGCACCTGCGCGCACCGACCGGTTGAGCCCTGCCACCGCCAGTCGTGGAACGGACACGCCAGGGTGTCGCCCTTGATGGTGCCTCGGGACAGGTCGGCGCCCATGTGCCGGCAGTAGGCGTCCAGCACATGCACGTCGCCGCTGGAGTCGGCGAATGCCACGAGCCGGGTGCCAAAGGCGTTGATGCCGTGCGGCTTACCGTCCCGGAAGGTTTCGGCCAGCCCCAGGCAGTGCCAACCCCGGGCATACCGGGTCTTCGGCGTGCCGTGGTCCAACTCGCGGATCGCGCAGTCGCTCATCGTCTCTACCCTTCACCTCGCAGGTAGCTTTGCCGGCCGTAGGACGTGAACTCGGCGTCCAGTGCACGCTTGTCGTCGTCGGTCATGCGGGTGTACTCGGGGGTACCCCGTCCGACCCAGCGGTATACCGGTTCGCACGTGTGCCAGCGCTGCGCCTGCAGTTCCCGTTTGAGCACTTTGTTCGAGCCGGTGACCGGCAGGCCGGCCGAGACCCGCAGAAATCGTGGGAAGCCCTTGCGGCCCAGGTCGGGCTGGGCGGCCAGATACTCGGCGAAGGCCGCCGCGTCGAAGCTGTCGGGGTCGGCGACCTCGACAGCGCCCATCACCTGGTCGCCGGAGCGGGGGTCGGGCACCGCGTAGACGCCGGCGCTGATGATCAGCGGATGCCGGCGCAGTACCTGCTCGATGGTCAGCGCGGAGGTGTTCTCCCCGTCGACCCGGATCCAGTCGCCGCGGCGGCCGGCGAAGTACAGGAAGCCGGCCTCGTCGCGGTAGCCCAGGTCGCCGGTCCAGTACCAGCCGTCGCGGATCTTCTCCGAATCCGCGGCGTCGTTCTTGTAGTAGCCCTCGAAGTCGCGGGCCCCGGTCCGGTCGACGATCTCGCCGACCGCGTCGTCGGCGTTCGACACCCGGCCGTGTTCGTCGAGGATGGCCGTGGCGCACTCGGCACGGGTCTGCGGGTCGACGATGGCGATGCCCGCGTGCGCCGGACGGCCCAGCGCGCCGGGCGGTGCCGCCGGGTCGGGTATCGCCGCGTTGCCGCCCTCGCTGGAGCCGTAGCCCTCGTGCAGCACCGCGCCGAACCGACGGAGGAACTCCGCCTGGTCCTGCGGCGACGCCTCGGTCCCGAAGCCGCGGACCAGAGCGTTGTCGGCGTCGTCGGGCTGTTCGGTGGTGGCCAACAGGTAGCCCAGCGCCTTGCCCACGTAGGTGAAGAACGTCGCACCGAAGTAGCGCACGTCGGGCAGGAACTGCGATGCGGAGAACTTCGGCGTCAGGCAGATCGTCGCCCCGTTGGCCAGCGCAGGCGCCCACAGCGCCATGATCGCGTTGCCGTGAAACAGCGGCATGCAGCAGTAGTCGACGTCGGAACGCACGTGGCCGAATTTGGTGGTGGCCATCTCGGCGATCCGGACCAGCCGGCCCTGACTGCACTTGACCGCCTTGGAGGCGCCGGTGGTGCCGGAGGTGAACAGCAGCAGCAGCAGCGATCCCGGCCCCACTCCCGGGGCGGCGGCCGGCTCCACCCGGTGTTCCTCGACCAGGGCGGCGTAGCCGGGCTGGTCGATCACCAGGAAGCGCTCGGGGTCCAGGCCGTGGTCCAGGCCGCGCAGCCGGTCCATTCCGGCGGTGTCGGTGACGATCAGCTGGCAGTCCGCGTGGCGGATCTCCGCAGCCATCTCGGCATCACCGCGGGTGGGGTTGATCCCGACGATGACCCCGCCGGCCAGCGCGCCGGCGCCGAGCCAGAACACGAAATCTGGGACGTTATCCAGCAGCACGCCGATGTGAAACGGTCCGTCCCGGCGCAACGACGACGCCAACGCGGCACGCGCAGCGGACTCGCGCACCACGTCATCCCAAGTCCAATCCCGTTGCCGGGTGCGCAGCCCCAGATGCTGGTCGCCGAGGCGGTCGAGCAGCATCCCCGCGATGTCAGTGGGCATTCGCCGCTGGCGCGTGAACGAGATCGATGTACTGCTGCGGAAGGTCTTCGCGGGCCACCGGGGTCACGCTGCGCACGCCGGCGAAGTAGGAGTCCTCGCCGACGATCTTGCCGCTGGCATCGAGCGGCCACAGCAGCACCTGCCGGTACACCACCAGGTAGTCGGCGTCGGGATCGTCGACTTCCACCCCGAGAATGGCGGTCGCCAGGGCGCCCGGGTACAGCTGCTTCATGTCTCCCTCGGTCACCACGCAGTCGTCGTCGACGACCAGCCGGTCGATGGCGAACTCCAGCACGTTGGTGCGGGTCGCCATGAAGTTCGTGTAGTAGGTGCGCACCCCGTCGGTGGTCTTCGGACCGACGTCCTGACCGGCCATCCAGAAGTGGTAGTCCGGCTCGGCGCTCAGCGTCCCCATCACCTGGTCGAGATCCGGCGAAGCCTCCCCCTTCATGTGCTCGATCACCACTTCGAGCGCGGCCCGGTGCCGCGCATTGGTGGTTTCGGCCAACCGCTTCTCCAGGGGGGCCCAGGTCCGGCTGGGATCGATGACGGCCACGGTTCTCACTCCTTCGTGTCAGGTGGTGATCATCATCACCGCAACCGCCGACGTTGGTCAGCCGCCATACGTCTGCTTAATCACCGAATCTTCCCGACGTTTGTCGGTTCGGTGGCGGAAAGCTCGGCCGACGAGAGCGCGATACGACGCACGAAGAGCACCAGGGTCGCCGTGAACCGATCGATCGGGTCGGCCAGATCCCAGCCCATCGCCGACTCGACGTGGGCGATGCGCGCCGCCACCGTGCTGTGGTGCAGGTGCAACTGGGCGGCGGTGCGGCGCAGCGACCCCAGCACGCAGAACGCCTCGGTGGTGTCGATGTCGTGCGCGCCGGACGGTTTGGCCGCAATCGCGTTGATGCGCGCCACATCGTGGTGTCGCAGCACCTGCTCCAGCGGCAGCTCGGCGAGCAGCTCCAGCACGCTGAGGCGTTCGTAGGCGACCGCCCGACGGCCGTAATGCGTGGACGAAGCGAACCGCAGTCCCCGTTGCGCCTGCCGCCAGGATGCCGCCGCATCGAACACGGAGGTCTTGGCGCCGATCCCGACCCACGGCCCGCGGCACGCCTGCGCGGGCGGGGGTGGCGGAAAGGCCGCGACGATGGCCGCATCCAGCCGGTCCGACAGTGTCCGGGCGTCCTCGGAGCTGTAACACAGCAGCGCCGTGTCGGCGCCGATCGTGACCGAGCGGACCGGTTGGTCGCCCAGTTCGCGCACGACGACGCGCAACGCCTCGGCAGGAGAGCCCGCCGAGACTGCCAGCACCCGAACCTCACGGGACTCATCGAGACCCAACAGCCGGATCGCGCGGGCTCGCTCCGCCGGTAATTCGTTGTCGGACAACACCAGTTCTAACAGCGCCGGGTCGCCCAGCCGGACAGCGGCTCCCGCCCGCGATGCCGCCATGCGCAGCGCGTGACGCACCCGGTCCAGGAAGACCTCATCGAGCGGATGCCCTGCGCTGCCCGCGCGTTCCAGCCGGACCTCCGGCTCGGTCGCCGAGATCCATCGCACGGACACCGGGCACTGCGCGACCGACTCGGCCGACCGGATCACCGTCTCGGCGTCGGCGCTCGACTCGACCAGTGCGTCGAAATACGCGACGACCCGCAGCACCGCATCGGCACCGGAATCCAGCTGGGACAGCCGGATCGGCTCGGGATCCATCAGCCGAGGCTATCGCGGATCCGTGTGGCCGTAGCCTCGCCACGGCAACCTCGGGTGGCTTTAGTTGATCGTGAAGCCGCCGTCGACCGCGATGGTCTGGCCGGTGACGTAGCCACCGGCATCCGAGGCGAGCCACAGGACCGAGGCTGCGAGATCTTCCGGGTCGCCCATCCGGCCCAACACGATTCGATGAGCGACGCTGTCCAGGTAGCCCGGGCGGTACTGATCGGTCATCTCGGACTGGAAGAAGCCGGGCGCGATCGCGTTGACCCGGATACCTTTTCGGCTCCCCCACTGCTGAGCCAAGTCGCGGGTCAGACCGATCAGTCCTGCCTTGCTGGCGGCGTACGCCGCCTGCGGCAACCCGGCCGTGGTCAGGCCCAGGACGCTGGAGATGTTGACGATCGACGAACCCGGCTCCATCACCCGTCCGCAAGCCTGTGCCGCCCAGTAGGCCCCGTTGAGGTTGATGTCGATGACCTCCCGGAACTGCTCGGGGGTTTCCCGGGTGGCCGGGTGCGCGGTACCGATGCCGGCGTTGTTGACCAACACATCGACCCGACCGAATCGCTCGATGGCGGCCTCGACCATTCTGGTCGACGCCGCCGGGTCGGCGACATCGGTCGCCACCGGCAGGGCTGCGCGTCCGGCAGCCGTCACGAGATCGGCCGCCTCCGCGAGCTTCTCCACCCGCCGCGCCGCCAGCACGACGTCCGCACCGGCCTCGGCGAAGGCCCGGGCGAAATACACGCCGAGGCCTGAGGACGCCCCGGTCACCACGACGACCTTGCCGTCCATGCGGAACTTGTCCAGTACGCTCACCCGAGTCACCTTTCTCGACTTTTCACTGTCACTTCAACGCATTTCGCGCCGCGGCGATGAACTCCGGCGCCGCCTGCGCCGCTTCGCCGGCATTCTGCACGTCTTTGGCGCCGTGCTGAGCTCGGTGGGTGATTCCTTCGGCGATCACCCCGATCTTGAAGTTCGCCAGCGCCAGGTAGAAGTTCCAGTCGCTCAGATCCCGGCCGGACAGCCGGGCGTATTCCTCGGCCAGGGCGTCGGCCGACGGCAGACGTGAACTGGTCCACGCGGCGGGGTGGCCGAACACCAGGTCGAATGCCGGTGACCGGTAGACACACATCAGCGCGATATCGGTAAGCGGGTCGCCGAGGGTGGACAGCTCCCAGTCCACCACGGCCCGGATGACGTCCGCCCGCTCTGGATCGCAGATGGTGTTGTCGATGCGGAAGTCGCCGTGCACCACCGAGGGCTGCGATGTCTGCGGGATGGCGTCGGCCAGTGCCGCGGCCAGCTTCGTGACATCGTCAGACAGCGCGTCGTCGTTCCCCGGCGTCTTGACCAGTTCCCACTGGCGGGCCCACAGGCGCACCTGGCGTTCCAGGAATCCGTCTGGCCTGCCGAAGGATTCGAGCCCGACAGCACGGTAGTCGACGGCGTGCAGATCCACCAGAACCCGCACCAGCGCCGCGGCGTTGGCCGCCAGTTCCGCATCCGACAGGGTGTCCAGATCGTCCTTGTGGCGATAGACCCGGCCGGTCACGAACTCCGTCACGGTCAAGGGCGCACCGCAGACCGTGCCGTCGGCGTCGAGCGCCACGGGTCGCGCGATCGGAACACCGGTGCCGTAGAGCTTGTCTGTGACCACGAATTCGCGGCCCACATCGTGAGCCGACGGGGTAAGGCCGCCGAGCGGAGGGCGGCGCACCACCCAGGCCGACGACTCGTCGCTGACTTTGAAGGTGAGATTCGACCGGCCACCGGCGATCAGTTCGACGGTGAGTTCACCCTGAACCGGAACGTCGTGGGCGATGAGATATTGCCGCAGGGCAACCGGATCCAGAGCTTCGACCGTCACTGCGCGGCGTCCTTGAGCGCTCGCCGCGCCGCCCCGACTCGCCGCTTGGCGATGGCCCAGCGGTGCACCTCCGAGGGCCCGTCGTAAACCCGGAACGGACGCACCTCGCGGGAGAGCCGCGCCGGGGGCAGGTCTTCGGTGACGCCCAGCGCACCGCACATCTGCACGCTGCGGTCGACGATCCGGAAGATCGCCTCGGCGGCGAAGGTCTTGGCGATCGACGTCGCGTCGCCGGCATTGCCGCCCTGATCCAGTTCCCAGCATGCGCGCACCAGCAGCGCCCGGGTAGCCGCGATGTCGATTTCGTTGTCGGCCACCATATTTTGGATCATGCCCAGATCGGCCAGCGCCGATCCGAATGCCTGGCGCTGCACGACGTGCGACAGCGCGGTGTCGTGTCCACGACGCGCGGCGCCGAGCCAGCGCATGACGTGCGTCATGCGCGCGGGCCCGAGACGCACCTGGGCGTATTCGAAGCCGCGGTCCACCTCGCCGAGCACCGCTTCGTCGGGAACCCGAACCTCGTCGAAGAACACCTCACAGTGGCCGCCCACCATGGACCGGTCCAGGGTCGAGATGTGTCGGCCGACGGTCAGACCCGCGGTGTCGGCGGGGACCAGGAACATGGTGGCGCCGCCGCGCTGACCTGCTTCCCCGGAGGTGCGGGCCATGACGATGAAGAATCCGGCGCCGTCGGCACCGGTGATGTACCACTTGTGGCCGGAGATGTACCAATCCCCCGACCGGCGTTCGGCCTTGGTCGTCAGCGCGGACGGATCCGAGCCCGCACCCGGCCCGGGCTCGGTCATCGCGAACGCGGATCGCACGTCGCCGGCTGCCAGCGGCGCGAGGTAGCGAGCCTTCTGCTCGGGGCTGGCCACCTCCGCCAGCAGATGCACGTTGCCCTCATCGGGGGCGGCGATGTTCACCGCGGCCGGTCCGAACAGTGAATAGCCGGCGGCCTCGAACACCGGCGCCCGGTCGGACATGTTCAAGCCCAGTCCGCCGTATTCGACGGGCGCGTGCGGCGCGAACACGCCTGCCTCTCGCGCCGCCGCCTGCAGTTCCTTCACCGCAGCGTCCCCGCCCGCGGCGGCGATGTCCCCACCGAAGCGGTCCTCCACCGGCAGAACCACGTCATCGATGAAAGCTCGCGTCTTGTCGACGAGCGCCGACACTTCCGGCGAGTAGCTCAACTCGATCGCCATGTCACCCCATCACCACACTCGGCATTGACCGACCGATCACTCGGCCCGAACACTACGGACTGTGACACAACAGACCATTTGCCGTCAAAATCGACGGTGTACCGCCGACTTTCCCTCCGGTATTGTTCAGGATTACTGAACAAAAGTGGAGGTGACCGTGACGGATTCACCGCAGTGCGGCACCGCTATCCGCGCCGCCCGTCGGGCCCGGGGGCTGACAGTCCGAGAGCTTGCGCGATCCCTGCGGGTAAGCCCGGCCACCGTGAGCGCGATCGAAAACGGCAAGACCGGGATCTCGGTGTCACGTCTCCACGAGTGTGCCGCGGCGCTGGGCGTCACGCCGGCCCAGATCTTGGCGGGCACCGTCAGTCCACCGGCACCCATCCCGGAGGACGCGCCGGCCGACGTTGCCGACTCCGGTCACCGCGACTGGCGACGGTTTCCACCCCTGGCCCTAGACAGCGTCTTGGCGGCAGCCATCGACGCCTTCGTCGAAACCGGCTACCACGGCAGCACCATGCGAGATATCTCGGCGCGCGCAGGCATGAGCGTGCCCGGGATCTACCACCACTACCCGGATAAGCAGACGCTGTTGGTCGCGATACTGGACCTGACCATGACCGAACTGCACTGGCGGGTCAACGCGGCCCGTGCCGAAGCGGCGACCGGCCTGCACGAGGTGCGGCTGGTCGTCGAAGCCTTGGCCCTGTTCCACACGCACCGCCAGAAGCTGGCCTTCATCGGTGCCAGCGAGATGCGCAGCCTTACCGCGACGAACCGGCAACGTATCGCCGACTCGCGAAATCAACTGCAGCACACCCTCGACGCCGGCATCGACCGCGCCGCGCGGGAACGCGATGTCGACGTCGCCGATGTGCTGGACCGCCGGATCGCGGGACGCGCCATCACCACGATGTGCACCTCGCTGCCGCAGTGGTTCAACGCCGACGGCCCCGCCACGCCCGAGGAAACCGCACGCACCTACGCCGATTTCGCGGTCTCGCTACTCAGCAAGCCCCGCGGTCCCGGACTGGGTTCACCGCCACCGGCACCCGACGGCAGAATGTGACCCGTGTCGGCTACCTGGCAGTTCTGGATCGACCGCGGCGGCACGTTCACCGACATCGTGGCGCGCCACCCCGACGGGCGCCTGCTCACTCACAAGCTCCTCTCGGAGAACCCGGAGCAGTACCGCGATGCGGCCGTGGCCGGAATCCGCGCCCTGCTGCAGATCGAGGGCGACGCGCCGATTCCAGCTGGGCTGATCGATGCGGTGCGGATGGGCACGACGGTGGCCACCAACGCGCTGCTGGAGCGCGCCGGTGAACGCACCCTGCTGGTCATCACGCGGGGTTTCCGAGACGCGCTGCGCATCGCCTATCAGAATCGGCCGCGCATCTTCGACCGGCATATCGTGCTGCCTGAGCAACTCTACGAACGCACCATCGAGGTCGATGAACGCGTCGCCGCCGATGGGACTGTGCTGCGCGCGCCGGATCTGGAGGCCTTGGCCGAACAGCTGCGTGCCGCCCACGCCGACGGCATCGGCGCGTGCGCGGTGGTATGTCTGCACAGCTACCGAAATCCGTTGCATGAAAGGCTGATCGGCGAGCTGGCCCGCGAGATCGGCTTCACCCAGATCTCGTTGTCAGGTGAGGTCAGTCCGCTGCCGAAGCTGATCCCGCGTGGCGACACCGCCGTGGTCGACGCCTATCTGTCGCCGGTATTGCGCCGGTATGTGGCCCAAGTGGCCGACCAGCTCACCGGCGTGCGGCTGATGTTCATGCAGTCCAATGGCGGGCTGGCGGCGGCAGATCATTTCCGCGGCAAGGACGCGATCCTGTCCGGTCCGGCCGGTGGAATCGTCGGGATGGTTCGGATGTCGGCGTTGGCGGGCTTCGACTCGGTGATCGGTTTCGACATGGGTGGAACCTCCACCGACGTCTCGCATTACAGCGCTGGATCCGGCGGGTACGAGCGGGTGTTCACCACCGAGGTCGCCGGCGTGCGGCTGCGCGCACCGATGCTGCACATTCATACCGTCGCGGCCGGCGGCGGCTCGATCCTGCACTTCGACGGCAGCAGGTATCGGGTGGGGCCGGAGTCCGCAGGAGCCGACCCGGGACCGGCCTGCTACCGGCGCAGCGGACCCTTGACCGTCACCGACGCCAACGTCATGCTCGGACGCATCCAGCCGGCCCATTTTCCGGCGGTGTTCGGGCCGGCCGGCGACCAGCCGCTGGATGCCGCGACGGTCAAGCAGTCCTTCGCCGACCTGGCCGATGAGATCCTCATCGCCACCGGTGATGACCGCAGCCCCGAGCAGGTTGCCGAAGGGTTCCTGCGCATCGCCGTGGCGAACATGGCCAACGCGGTCAAGAAGATCTCAGTGGCCAAGGGCTACGACATCACCCGCTACGCCCTGACCACCTTCGGCGGCGCCGGCGGACAGCACGCGTGCGCGGTCGCCGACGAGCTGGGCATCCGCACCGTGTTGGTACCGCCCATGGCGGGCGTGCTCTCCGCACTCGGCATCGGGTTGGCCGACACCACCGTGATCCGCGAGCGCGCGATCGAAACCCGTTTGGGCGCGGCAACCCTCGCCGACCTGCGCGAGGTCGCGAACAGCTTGGAGCATCAGGCCCGCGCCGAGCTTGTCGCCCAACACATTCCCCCCGACCGAACCCAGGTGACCCACCGAGTTCACCTCCGTTACCAGGGCACCGACACCTCGATTCCGGTCGAACTCGGCAGCGTGGCCGCGATGACGTCAGCGTTCGAAGACACGCACCGCGGCATGTATTCCTTCCTGATGGAGCGTCCGCTGATCGCCGAAGCGGTCTCGGTCGAGGCGACCGGCCTCACCGAGCAACCCGAGCTGTTCCAGCGAAGCGATACCGGCCCTTCCGGTCAGACCAGCGAAGTCGTCCGCCTCTACGCCGGTGGCGCCTGGCATGACGCGCCGCTGCACCGGCGCGAGTCGATCACCGACGTGGTGACCGGACCGGCCGTCATCGCCGAGGACAACGCCACCACCGTCGTCGACGACGGTTGGCAGGCCCAGCTGACCGCCGACGGTCAACTGGTGCTGCGGCGGCTGGCCACGGCTGCGCCGGCTGCTGCCGGGACTGCGGCCGATCCGGTTCTTCTGGAGATCTTCAACAACCTGTTCATGGCCATTGCCGAGCAGATGGGAACCCGGCTGGAGGCCACCGCCCAGTCGGTGAACATCCGTGAGCGGCTGGACTTCTCCTGCGCGGTGTTCGACGCCGACGGCAATCTGGTGGCCAATGCACCCCATATCCCGGTGCACCTGGGATCGATGGGCGCGACGGTCAAGGAAGTGATCGCCCGCCGGGCTTCGACGATGCGGCCCGGCCAGGTCTATGCGGTCAACGACCCGTACCACGGCGGCACCCACCTGCCCGACATCACCGTCGTCACGCCGGTGTACGCCGACTCCGCGAGCGCGGGCGACCCCGTGCTGTTCTTTGTGGCCTCACGCGGTCACCATGCCGAAATCGGCGGGACCACACCGGGTTCCATGCCCGCTGACAGCCGATCCGTCGTCGAGGAGGGCGTGCTGTTCGACAACTGGCTGCTGGTCGACGCCGGCCGGTTCCGCGAACGGCAGACCCGCGACCTTCTCACCGGCGCGACATTCGCCTCGCGCAGCCCGGACACCAACCTCGCCGATCTGCGGGCGCAAGTCGCCGCCAACCAGAAGGGCATCGACGAGATCCGGTCCATGATCTCCCATTTCGGTCTGGACGTGGTGCAGGCCTACATGCGCCACGTCCAGGACAACGCCGAGGAGGCGGTCCGCCGGGTCATCGATTCCCTCGACGACGGCGAGTACCGCTATCAGATGGACTCCGGCGCGACGATCGCGGTGCGGGTCACCGTCGACCGCGCGTCCCGCGGCGCGACCATCGACTTCGGCGGGACATCGCCGCAGTTGGCGA
Source organism: Mycolicibacter heraklionensis (assembly GCF_019645815.1). Lineage (NCBI taxonomy): Bacteria > Bacillati > Actinomycetota > Actinomycetes > Mycobacteriales > Mycobacteriaceae > Mycobacterium > Mycobacterium heraklionense. The sequence goes on along the minus strand of NZ_CP080997.1, from coordinate 296,852 downwards.
CAAACTTCAACGCGCCGTCCTCGGTGGCCACCGCCGCGGTGCTCTACGTGTTCCGCACTCTGGTGGCCGACGACATCCCGATCAACGACGGGTGCCTGCGCCCGCTGCAGATCACCATCCCGGACGGCACCCTGTTGTCGCCGGCCTACCCGGCCGCGGTGGTCGCCGGAAACGTCGAGACCTCGCAGGCCATCACCGGCGCGCTGCTGGCTGCACTGCGGGTGCAGGCCGAAGGATCCGGGACCATGAACAATGTCACGTTCGGCAATGCCGGCCATCAGTACTACGAGACGCTCGGGTCGGGGTCGGGCGCCGGCGAAGGTTTCGACGGCGCATCGGTGGTGCAGACCCACATGACCAACTCGCGGCTCACCGACCCCGAGGTGCTGGAGATGCGTTTCCCGGTGTTATTGCGCGAGTACGCGATCCGGCATGGCAGCGGCGGGTCCGGACGCTGGCACGGCGGCGACGGTGGGGTGCGCAGGATGGAGTTCCGTGAGCCGATGACCGTCAGTGTGCTGACGGGACACCGGCGCGTAGCGCCCTACGGCATGGCCGGCGGGCAAACCGGGGCGCTGGGACGTAACCGGGTGGAACGCGCGGACGGCTCCGCGACCGAGTTGGCCGGCTGCGATTCCACCGACGTCGGCCCCGGCGACGTGCTGGTGATCGAGACTCCGGGCGGCGGCGGGTATGGCAAGCCCCACTGATCGCGGGCTAATCTCACGCCATGCGGGACCAGTGGAGCCGGCGCGGTTTCTTCGGCCTCTGTGGCGCGGCCGGTGCTGCCGCGCTTCTGGCGTCCTGCTCGTCGGAAGAACACGGCGACGACGGCACACCCGGACCGGTCACCGTCACCCACATCTTCGGTGAGACCACCGTCGCCGAGCCGCCCAGCCGGGTGGTCTGTGCCGGCTACACCGGACAGGACGACCTGCTGGCGCTCGGCGTCGTTCCGATCGCGGTGACGAACTGGTTCGGCGACCAGCCGTTTGCGGTGTGGCCCTGGGCGCAGCGACAGCTCGGGGACGCCAAACCGGTGGTACTGAACTTGGACAACGGGATTGCGGTCAACCAGATCGCCGACCTCAAGCCGGATCTGATCATCGCGACGAACGCCGGAGTGGACGCCGACACCTATCAGAAGCTGTCGGCGATCGCGCCAACGGTGCCGCAGTCGGGTGGTGACGCATTCTTCGAACCCTGGAAGGTTCAGGCCGCCGCCATCGGCACAGCGGTGCATCGCGGTCAGCAGATGCAGTCGCTGATCGACGGGGTCGACACCGCGTTCACCGACGTCGCCGCTGCGCGCCCCGGCTTCAAAGGCAAGAAGGTGCTGCTGCTGGCCGGTCGACTGGACCGGGGAAATGTCAGCGCCGCCACCGGTTGGCGAACCGCGTTTCTCACCCAGATGGGGCTGACCGTCGCCGATGCCCCGACGGTGATCGAGCATGACCGGATCGGATCCACGCTCGGCGCCGCGGACGTGCTGATCTGGACCACCGAGAGCGACGACGAGCGCACAGCGCTGTTGGCCGAGCCGGACATCGCCGCGTGCGAGTCGCGCAGCGTCTTCACCACCAAGGATCAGGCCGGCGCGATCGCCTTCGCCTCCCCGCTGAGCTACCCGCTGGTGGCCGGGCAACTCCCGGCCCTGATCGCCAAGATCACCGGCTAGGGGCCAACTCTGCACGTTCAGTAAGACCCCTCTGGCATACCCCGCAGAATTGTGTCCTGCATCACTATTTGGCGGCATTCCGGGCTACGGTCGTGGCATGAGCGTGGCATTGGATTTCACTGATCTCACCAAGACCGACAGCATCCACGACTACGGCGACAGCGCGCTGCTGCTCGAGTTCGACTCCACCACCGACGTGCTGGCATGGACCGCGGCACTGCATTCCGCCGCGCTGCCCGGTGTTGTCGACATCGTCCCGGCGTCGCACACGGTGCTGGTGAAAGTGGCCGCACCCAGGTACCAGGCGGGTATCCGGCGCCGCCTGGCGAGCCTGGACGTCGACAACGACGCGGTCCAGACCAGCGCGCCGGACGGCCCCGCGGACGTGGTGATCGACGTCGTCTACGACGGGCCGGATCTGACCGAGGTGGCGGAACGGACCGGCCTGAGCGTCGCCCAGGTCATCAACGCCCACACCGCGAGGCCCTGGTTGGTGGGATTCGGTGGGTCCACACCGGGTTTCGCCTACCTACTCGGCGGCGACCCCCGGCTGCAGGTGCCCCGTCGCGCCGAGTTGCGTGCCGCGGTTCCGGCCGGCTCGGTGGCGCTGGCCGGCCGGTTCAGCGGCATCTACCCGCGTCAGTGGCCGGGCGGCTGGCAGGTGATCGGCCACACCGACGCCGTGTTGTGGGACCTGGACCGTCCCGACCCGGCGCTGTTGACGCCGGGCCGGTCGGTGCAATTCCGGGCAGCGTGAAGCGGAGGACGACGATGACTACGTTGGAGATTCTGCACACCGGCCCGCTGGCCCTGGTCGAGGATCTGGGCCGGGCCGGGTTAGGACACCTGGGCGTCAGCCGATCCGGTGCCGCCGACCGTCGCTCGCACAAGCTGGCCAACCGCTTGCTGGCCAATCCCGACGACCGAGCCACCATCGAAGTGGCATTCGGTGGATTTTCGGCGCGGGTTTGCGGCGGCGACGTCGACATCGCGGTCACCGGCGCCGACGCCGGCCCCGACGTCGACGGAGTCACTTTCGGCACCAACAGCATTCAGCGGGTCCGCAACGGTCAGGTGGTTTCGCTGGGCACGCCGCGCTCAGGTCTGCGCAGCTACCTGGCGGTGCGGGGCGGCATCGATGTCACCCCGGTGCTGGGCTCCCGCAGTTACGACGTGATGGGCGAGATCGGCCCCGCCCCGTTGCGCGACGGCGACGTCCTGCAGATCGGCGAACGGACCGGCCACTACCCCGAGATCGATCAGGCGCCGGTGGCGACCATCCCCGACGATGTGGTCGAGTTGCGGGTGGCGCCGGGGCCGCGCGACGACTGGTTCGTCGACCCGGACATCATGGTGCGCACCAACTGGCTGGTGAGTAACCGCAGCGACCGCGTCGGCATGCGCTTGGTGGGAATGCCGCTGGAATACCGTTGGCCAGAAAGACAATTGCCGGCAGAGGGTGCCGTCCGGGGCGCAATCCAGATCCTGCCGAACGGCTTTCCGATAATCCTGGGCCCCGACCATCCGGTGACCGGCGCCTACCCGGTGGTGGGCGTGGTGGTCGACGAGGACATCGACACATTGGCCCAGGTCCGGCCCGGGCAGACCGTGCGCATGCACTGGTCGCGACCCCGCCAACATCCCGCCTCGCGCTCGGCCTGGTAGGCAGGTCGGGTGCCCGGCCAGGTTCATACCGCCCGCCTGATCCACACCAGCGATCTGGACGAGGAGACCCGCCGCGGCGCCCATCGGCTGGTCACCGAGGCCTCCGGGGGCACACTCTCCGACGCCGACTGGCAGCACGCGCTTGGCGGCATGCACGCCTTGATCTGGCACCACGGCGTCCTGATCGCCCACGGTTCGGTGATCCGGCGTCAACTGCTCTATCGCGGCAGATCCCTACGCTGCGGCTATATCGAAGCCGTCACCGTCCAGGCCGATCACCGGGGGCAGGGCCTGGGCACTGCGGTGCTTCAGGCGTGTGAACAGGTGATTCGGGGCGCTTTCGAGCTCGGCGCTCTCAGTTCGCCCAGTATCAGCCGTCGGCTCTACACCGCGCGAGGATGGTTGCTGTGGCGCGGTCCCACGGCTGTCCTTGCTCCGACCGGGCTGGTCCGCACCCCCGAGGCGGACGGAACCGTGTTCGTCATGCCGGTGGGGATCGACCTGGACGCCACCGACCCCACCGCCGAGCTGGCGTGTGACTGGCGCGACGGTCACGTCTGGTAGCCGGACGGTTAACGACCGGTAGACACCCGGTGTATATCCGGTAGCCGAGCGGCTCGCGGCCCAAACCGCGCGCGATCCCTGGAGTGTTCATAAGAATCAGCCGTGTGATTGAAGCGTCGGCCGGATTGATTGTTAACTTAATATTGCGTCAAGCTCACGGCCAAACCGGCGCGCCGACGCCCACATCGGGGCCGTTCGCCCCCGACCGGGAATAGACCAGGGCCCTGACCTGGGCATACCGATCGCGCTGACCGCAGCGAGGCCCCGCGCCCCCCGTGCGGGCGCCTCGGACGCAAGGCCGGATTTCGTGGCTCCCTGCCACTCTGCTGCCAATCGTCGCGGGGGGCTGACTTCAAGGCGACGTCCAGCGAAACGGGCCTTATGGTGTGACCGTCACGGCTTCCCCCGGCCCTGCACGGCCCCCCTCTGGAAAGACACACCCTCATGCTGTACGAGTTCTGGCACAACTTCATCCACAACTTGTTCAAGCCACTGTTGCTTTTCTTCTACATGGGGTTCCTCATCCCACTGCTGAAGATCAAGTTCGAGTTCCCCTACGTGCTGTATCAGGGGTTGACGTTGTATTTGCTGCTGGCCATCGGTTGGCATGGCGGCGAGGAACTCGCAACCATCGACGCATCCAGCATCGGTGGCGTCCTGGGCTTCATCGTGCTGGGCTTCGCAACCAACTTGATCATCGGATTCGTCGCCTACTGGTTGCTGACCCGGATGACCAAGATGAGGCGTATCGACCGTGCCACCGTCGCCGGCTACTACGGGTCGGATTCCGCCGGCACCTTCGCCACCTGCCTTGGCGTGCTGGCCACGTTGGATATCGCGTTCGACGCCTACATGCCCGTGATGCTGGCCGTCATGGAGATTCCGGGCTGCATCGTGGCACTGGCCCTGGTGGGACGATTGCGTGCACGCGGGATGGACGCGCAGGGCAACATGGCCGACGAGCCCGGCTACAACCAGAAGGTCAGCCGGCAACTCGTCGCCGCTGTCCAGGTCAGCGGGGCACAATCCACCACGCGCCACGACCAGGGCATCCAGGACGAAATCGACCTCGCGCTGGAACGGCAGGAGCACGTCCAGCCGGGCGCAGTAACGGTGACTACGCCCGCGCCACCGCCCAGTGGAGCGCTGCTGCGGGAGGTGCTGCTCAACCCGGGGCTCTACCTGCTGTTCGGTGGGATCCTCATCGGCTTCGTCGGCCGACTGCAGGGGGCATCGGTCATCGAAGACGGTGACCACGTCTTCGTCACCGCGTTTCAGGGGATGCTGTGCCTCTTCCTGCTCGAAATGGGGATGACGGCCTCGCGCAAGCTCAAGGACCTGCGGTCCGCAGGGCGCGGTTTGATCGCCTTTGGGTTGTTGGCCCCCAATCTCTTTGCGATAGCAGGAATTTTCATCATCCACACCTACTCGCAATTGACCGGCACCCATTTCGAGGCCGGCAGCTATGTACTGTTCGCGGTGCTGTGCGGCGCAGCTTCCTACATCGCCGTGCCGGCGGTGCAGCGAATGGCGATCCCCGAGGCCAGTCCGACCGTTCCGCTGGCCGCATCGCTGGGCCTGACGTTCTCCTACAACGTGACCATCGGGATTCCGCTGTATCTCCAGATCGCCAAGGCGGTCAACGTCTGGCTTCCAGTCAGCTGACAGAAGGTTCCAACGGAACACAACGCTTTGCCACTTGGCGGGGTAACCAGGCGAAATGTCCTGCGCGCGCAGCTGATACGTGACATGCGCCACTAATAGGCCCTGGGCGCACCGCTTTTTCAGGTTCTGCTCTGCGACTTGCCAGTTCGGGTCGGTAGGTTCGCACACCGTCCATCGTGATGCGAGATTCACCGCGTGACGGTGGCCCAGAGCCCGAGGAGACCGCATGACGAACGGCCACATCAGCAATTTTGATCCGGAGGACTGTGCAGCCTGGGAGGCCGGCAACGCCGCCATCGCGCGGCGCAACCTGATCTGGTCCACGGTCAGCACGCATGTCGCGTTCTCCATCTGGTCGCTGTGGTCGGTGGTGGTGCTGTTCATGCCGGAGTCGGTCTACGGCATCAAGGCCGGCGACAAGCTGCTGCTGGCCGCGGTCGCCACGCTCGTCGGTGGCTGCGCCCGGGTGCCGTATGTGCGGGCCACCGCGAAGTTCGGCGGCCGGGACTGGGCGGTGTTCTCCTCCCTGATCCTGCTGGTCCCGACCGTGGGGACACTGCTGTTGCTGGTCAACCCCGGCCAGCCGCTGTGGATGTACATGGTGTGCGCAGCGCTGACCGGCCTGGGCGGCGGCAACTATGCCGCGTCGTTGGCCAACGTCGACGCCTTCTACCCCCAGCGCCTCAAGGGCGTCGCCCTCGGGCTGTGCGGCGGCATCGGCAACCTCGGGGTGGCCGCCATCCAGCTGGTCGGCCTGCTGGTGCTGGCCACCGTCGGCAACACCAAACCGGAACTGGTCTGCGCTGTCTATCTGATCCTGCTCGCCGTGGTCGGCACCTGTGCCGCGCTGTGGATGGACAACCTCGACCACGGCATGGAAGAGGTCGGCAGCATCCGATCGATCCTGTCGGTCCCGGACAGCTGGATCGTTTCGGCGTTGTACTGCGCAGCTTTCGGTTCGTTCATCGGCTTCGCATTCGCGTTCGCCCAAGTGCTGCACGTCACTTTCGAGAAGGCCGGCCACAGCCCCGCCGAGGCTGCGCTCTACGCCGCGCGAATCGCGTTCCTGGGCCCGCTGTTGGGCGCCTTGTCCCGCATCTACGGCGGCCGGGTGGCCGACCGCCGCGGCGGGGGCCGTGTCACGTTGGTGGTGTTCCTCGGCATGATCCTGGCCTCGGCGGTGCTGGTGGTGGCCAGCACCATCGACGACCACACCACTCGCGCAACCACATCGACGATCGTGCTCTACATCGCCGCATTCATGGTGCTGTTCATCCTCGCCGGGATGGGCAACGGGTCGGTGTTGAAGATGATTCCGTCGATCTTCGAGGCCCGCAGCCGCTCGCTGGACGCCCCCGAAGCCGCGCGGCGGCATTGGGCACGTTCGCATTCCGGCGCACTGATCGGGTTCTCCACCGCGGTCGGTGCGCTCGGCGGGGTTGCCATCAACCTGATCCTGCGTCAGGCCTACGCCAGCTCCGGTAGCGAGACGCCGGCATTCTGGGTCTTTCTGGCCTCGTACTGCGCCGCTGCGGGGTTGACCTGGGTGATGTACGTCCGCCGACCGCCGCGGATGCGCGGCGCGGGCAGCGCCCGGGTTTCGCGGGGCGTCGAGAAGATCTCGGTGTGACGGGGAGCACTAAGCCGATCGGGCAACGGTTCCGAAATCGGTCGGTAACACAGATGACATTGGCTGGGGCTAAACCTTGTACATGGGGAGTACCGCCGTTCATGCCGCCGGTCACCGAATCGAAATCGAGGAGAGCCGGGTGATCGTGGATGGGATGGTCAAGCCGGTCTCTCCAGCCGGTCTGGCCGCCCTCCGCGTCCTGGCCCACCGCCCGGGCAATGTCGTTGCCCGGGAAACGCTGCTGCGCGCGCTACCGGGGCGCGGCAACAACATGCACGCCGTCGAGTCCGCCATGCTCCGGCTACGAACAGCGCTGGGCGACAGCCAGATCGTCGCGACGGTGATCAAGCGCGGGTACCGGCTGGCAGTCGACAGCGAAGAGGGCGCAGCATGATCCCCATCCTGGTCGCACATGGCACCCGCGCGCCTGAGGGAACTGTCATGATCGGCGAACTCGCCGAACGGGTCGGTGGCTTGTTGGCGCAACCAGTGCGCGTGGCATTCGTGGACGTGTTGGGACCTAACCCGGCCGAAATCCTTGCCGCTGAAGCCGACAGCGGTCGTCCGGCGATCCTCGTACCCGCTTTTCTGGCCCGCGGGTACCACGTCGGTGTCGACGTACCGACCCAGGTCGCGGCCAGCGGACACCCCGATGTCACGATCACTCCGGCGCTGGGACCCGACCCGCGCGTCGCCGCGGTGGTCGCGGCTCGGCTGGCCGAATCAGGCTGGCGCCCCGGGGACTCGGTGATCCTCGCCGCTGCCGGTTCATCAGACCCGGTCGCGCACACCGACCTGATGCAGGCGGCGGAGATGCTGTCCGGCTTGCTCGGTTCACGCGTCAACGTGGCGTTCGCCGCGACCGGCGGCCCCAGCGTCCCGGAAGCTGTCGCCGCCCTGCGTAGCCAGGGCGCCGCACGCGTGGTGATCGCGTCGTACCTGTTGGCCGACGGCCTCTTCCAGCGTCGCCTGCGCACTACCGGCGCGGATCTGGTGACCGAGCCGCTGGGCACGCATCCCGAGATCGCCCGGGTCGTCGCCGACCGGTTCATCACCGCCCTCAGCCGGATTCCGGTGCGCTGAAACTCCTTCAGCCACAGTCTGGGGCGACACGCAGTCCACGACGGCACTGCGCGTAGTGAATTCCTTTCTAGCTGCGCCATGTTGATCGTCAACCAGCGCTTCGTCAACATTTCCGGAGCGGCTTCGAACCTCACACGCGGCCCACCGCACGGTGAGGAGAAGTTCACGGCCGGGTCACCTCGTGCAGCATGGCGGTAACGAAAGATTTCTACCGTGACCACATGGCTCGTACACACCAAATCACCCAGTGGGATCCCGAAGACACGGTTGCCTGGACAGCCGGTAACGACAAGATCGCACGACGCAACCTGATCTGGTCGACAGTGGCTGAACACGCCGGCTTTTCGATCTGGTCGATCTGGTCGGTGATGGTGCTGTTCATGCCCGAGTCGGTGTACGGCTTCAGCGCCGGCGACAAGTTCCTGCTGGCGGCCACGGCTACGCTCGCCGGCGGCGTGCTGCGCATACCGTACTCGCTGGCCACCGCGGCGTTCGGCGGCCGCAACTGGACGATCTTCTCCGCGCTGGTGCTGTTGATCCCGACCATCGGGATGATGGGCCTGCTGGCCCATCCGGGTCTGCCGCTGTGGCCGTACCTGGCGTGCGCGGCGCTAACAGGTTTGGGCGGCGGCAACTTTGCCGCCTCAATGACCAACGTGAATGCCTTCTACCCCCATCGGCTCAAGGGCTGGGCGCTGGCGGTCAATGCCGGCGGCGGCAACCTGGGCGTTCCGGTGATCCAGCTGGTCGGCTTGGGAGTGCTGGCCACCGTGGGCAATCGCCAGCCGTACTGGGTGTGTGCGATCTATCTGGTCGTCCTCGCGGTTGCCGCAATCGGTGCGGCGCTGTTCATGGACAACCTCGACGGTCAACGGGCCGACCTGACCGCGATGCGTTCGATCCTTCCCGAGGTCGACACCTGGATCGTCGCGCTGCTCTACATCGGCACGTTCGGCTCCTTCATCGGATTCTCGTTCGCATTCGGCCAGGTCCTGCAGATCAGCTTCGTCGGCAGCGGCCAAAGCGCCGCTCAGGCATCGTTGCACGCTGCTCAAATCGCCTTCTTGGGACCGCTTTTGGGGTCATTGTCCCGGATCTTCGGCGGCCGCCTGGCCGATCGACTCGGCGGTAGCCGAGTCACACTGGCGGCCTTCGGCGGTCTGTTCGCAGCCTCAGGGTTGCTCGTTGGCGTGAGCACCCTGGACGGCACTCGCACCGGTCCCACGACCGGCGCCACCATGGTCGGCTACGTCATCGGCTTCGTGGCGTTGTTCATCGTGTCCGGAATCGGCAACGGCTCGGTGTACAAGATGATTCCGTCGGTCTTCGAGGCCCGCAGTCACCGAATGGGCATGCACGAGAGCGAACGCCGGCACTGGGCGCGCGCCATGTCGGGGGCGCTGATCGGGTTTGCCGGTGCAATCGGCGCATTGGGCGGCGTGGGAATCAATCTGGCGCTGCGCCAGTCGTATATCACCAGCGGCTCGGCGACTACCGCGTTCTGGATCTTCCTGGTGGGATATGTCGGAGCTGCGGCGCTGACCTGGCTGAGGTATGTACGCCGGCCGGTCTTCGCCACGCAGCCGGCCCGGGCCGCACTGGCGCCGGCGTAAGGTGTCCACGTCGCTGAGCGGCTACCGGGTCGCGGTGACGTCAGCGCGCCGCGCTGACGAGCTCTGCACGCTGCTGCGGCGCCACGGCGCGTCGGTCTGCGCAGCCCCGGCCATCACCATGATCGACTTGACCGACGACGTTGTATTGCGCGGGCGCACCCAATCATTGATCGAGACACCGCCCGACGTCCTGGTGGTGACGACCGCCATGGGCTTCCGCGGCTGGATCGCCGCCGCTGAAGGATGGGGCATCGCCGACCAGCTGATCGCGGCCCTGGCCACCGCCCGCATCGTGGCCCGTGGGCCGAAGGCCGTCGGAGCTTTGCGCACCGTGGGTTTACCCGAGGAGTGGTCGCCCGATTCTGAATCATCATCCGCGATGGTCGATTACCTGAAGTCCGATATTGCCGGCTCCCGCCTGGCAGTACAGCTACACGGCACCACCGGCGACTGGGATCCGGCCCCCGAGCTGCTCGACCAATTTCGTAAGGCTGGCGCCGAAGTCCTACCCATCCCCGTCTATCGGTGGCGGCCGGCCCAGCGAGGCGGAGAGTTCGACCAGCTGACCTCCCAGATCGCCCAACGCCAGTTCGACGCGGTCAGCTTCACCTCAGCCGCCGCCGTGATGGCGACGCTGACACGCGCCGCCGATCTCGGCATCTCTGACGCCCTGCTTCTCGCCCTGCGGTCGGACGTGCACGCGATGTGCGTCGGGCCGTTGACTGCGCGGCCCCTGGCGCTCCTCAATGTGCCGACCTCGTCACCGCGACGAATGCGGCTGGGGGCGTTGGCCCGCCATATCGTCGACGAGCTGCCTCGACTGCGCACCCACACCGTTCATGCCGCCGGCCACCGAATCGAAGTCCGCGGCAATTGCGTGATCGTCGACGGGGTGCCCAAGCCGATATCGCCCTCCGGTATGGCGACGTTACGGGCGCTGGCTCACCAGCCCGGCAGAGTCGTCTCGCGAGAGACCCTCCTCCAAGCGCTGCCGGGCAACGGCGCCAGCACTCATGCGGTGGAGACTGCCGTGCTGCGGCTGCGGACCACCTTGGGCGACAAGAATATTGTCGCCACAGTCGTCAAGCGAGGGTATCGACTGGCCGTGGACCAAGTGGACCAGGAAGCCGGCTAGGCGACCGCCCGCTCCGAGAAGGTCTGGCCGATCTGCACGTAGCCGTCGGCGGTGATCTGAGTCGGGTACACCCGCACCGAGACGTTCGGGTCATCCAGGCAGCTGCCGTCGTCGAGCGCAAACGCCTGCTTCTTCAGCGGCGAGATGACCGACAGCCGGCCGCCGCGATCACCGACGATCCCGCGCGACAGCACCGCCGCCCGGAAGAACGGGTCGATGTTGCACACCGCGCGCACCGAACCGTCGTCAAGCCGGAACAGGGCCGCCTGCTCACCGTTGGCGAGCAGGACACCAACGCCGAGTCCGGGAATCAGACTGTCGTAGCGGCACGCGGTGGTCCAAGTGTCGATGGTGCTGTTGTTCATGATTCCTCCTCAGATGAGCGCAGGACCGGGACGGGTAACGGGACTTTGCGGCCGTCACGCACGGTGAACGCGACGGTCGGGTCTTCGGCGTCGGGGGCGTTGACGAACGACACGAACCGCGACAACTTCTCCGGGTCGTCGAGCACGCCCTTCCACTCGTCGGCGTAGTTGTCGACGTGGCGGGCCATCTCCGCCTCGAATTCCTCGGCGAGCCCCAAGGAGTCGTCGCAGACGACCTCGCGGACGTGGTCGAGTCCGCCTTCCATCGACTCGATCCACGGTGCCGTGCGCTGCAACCGATCTGCGGTGCGGATGTAGAACATCAGGAACCGGTCGATGTAACGGAACACGGTCTCGGTGTCGAGGTCACTGGCGAGCAACTGCGCGTGCTTGGGCGACATGCCACCGTTGCCACCGACGTAAAGGTTCCAACCGATCTCGGTGGCGATCACGCCGACGTCTTTGCCGCGCGCCTCGGCGCACTCCCGGGCACAACCCGACACACCCATCTTGATCTTGTGCGGAGCACGCAGCCCGCGGTAACGCAGCTCCAAGTCGATGGCCAGCTTCACGGAGTCCTGCTGCCCGTAACGGCACCAGTCGCTGCCCACGCAGCTTTTCACCGTCCGCAACGACTTGCCGTACGCCTGACCGGATTCCATGCCGGCGTCGACCAGTTTGCGCCAGATCGCCGGCAGCTGATCCACCCGGGCACCGAACATGTCGATGCGCTGCCCGCCGGTGATCTTGGTGTAAAGACCGAATTCCTGGGCGATCTGGCCGATCAGGATCAGGTGCTCGGGCTTGATCTCACCGCCGGGCACCCGCGGAACCACTGAGTAGCTGCCATTGCGCTGAATGTTGGCCAGGAAGTGGTCGTTGGTGTCCTGCAGGGCCGCCTGCTCGCCCTCGAGGATGTGGTCGGATCCGGTGGACGCCAGGATGGAGGCGACGGTTGGCTTGCAGATGTCGCAGCCGTAGCCCGTGCCGAACCGATCCAGCAGTTCGGAGAAGGTGCGGATTCCGGTGACCTGGATGATCTCGAACAGCTCGGCGCGCGACTGCGCGAAATGTTCGCACAGCGCCTTGGACTGCTCGACGCCCTCGGCGATCAGCAACTCTTTGAGCAGCGGAATGCAGGATCCGCACGAGGTTCCCGCTTTGGTGCAGTCCTTCAGACCCTGCACATCGTGGCAGCCGCCGGCGATCGCGTCGCACAACTGCTGCTTGCTGACGTTGTTGCAGGAGCAGATCTGTGCCGCGCCAGGCAACGCGCTGATCCCCAAGGCGCTCTTGCTGTCGCCGGAGCCGGCCGGGGCGATCAGGTCCAGCGGATCGCCGGGCAGCTCGGCGCCGACCATCGGGCGCAGCACACCGTAAGAGGAGGCGTCGCCGACCAGGATTCCGCCGAGCAGCGTCTTGGCGTCGTCGGAGAGCACCAGCTTGGCGTAGGTCCGCTTCACCGGATCGTTGACCACAACCGACAGCGAGTTCTCGGTCGCCCCCATCGCGTCGCCGAAGCTGGCCACGTCGACGCCGAGCAGCTTGAGCTTGGTGGACATGTCGGCCTCGCCGAATTCGGCCGCACCGTCCAGCAGGCGGTCGGCGACCACCTCGGCACTGGTGTAGCCGGGCCCGACCAGCCCGTAGCAGACGCCTTCGATGGCGGCCACCTCGCCGATCGCGTACACATCGGACTCGCTGGTCCGACAGGACAGATCGGTCAGCACACCGCCGCGCTCGGCGATCGCCAGGCCGGCCTCCCGAGCCAGCTCGTCGCGCGGGCGCACCCCGGCGGCGAAGATCACCAGCCCGGCCTCGATCGCGGTGCCGTCGGAGAGCTGCACCCGCAGGCTGGGCGAGCCGTATTGGTGAGTCAGCTGCTCGATGGACTCGGTACCCACGCCGACGTGCACCGCGATACCCAGGTCCGAGATCATCCGGCTCAGCAGCACACCGCCGGCGTCGTCGAGTTGTTGCGGCATCAGTCGCGGCGCCATCTCGACGATGTGCGGTTCGATCCCGGACGCGCGCAGCGCGTTCGCGGCTTCCAGCCCCAGCAGGCCGCCCCCGATCACCACTCCGGCGCGGGTGTTTCCGGCTTCCAGCATGCACTCGATGTCGGCCCGGATTCCGTCCAGATCGTCCAAGGTCCGGTAGACGTGGCACCCGGGCAGATCGTGGCCCGGCACCGGGGGGACGAACGCGCGCGACCCGGTCGCCAGTACCAGGGTGTCGTAGCCGTAACGCTGCCCATCCGCCGCGAGCACCGACTTGTCGGCCAGGTCGAGCTTCTCGACCCGGGTGCTCAGCATCAGCCGCACCTGCTCGTCGTCGGCGTAGTCATTGCCCGGCAGCGCCAGCCGGGACCGGTCCCACCCATCGGTGTAGGAGGTCAACCCGACCCGGTCGTAGGCGGGATCGGACTCTTCGGCGAGCACCGTGACCCGCCAGTTTCCGCTACCGGACCTGCTGCGCAGGGCCTCCACGAAGCGGTGCCCCACCATGCCGTGTCCGACCACGACAAGGTCTTTGACGGCGCGCGGGGTTTCGATCGTGGTCATGCGAATGACGTTAGGAAGGTGATGTTGCAGGAATATCGCCATGCGTTACAACCATGTGACGGACCGCTGTGAGATTGGTGGCGGGCCCGCTGTGAGGTTGTTGACTGCCTACCGGTACGCAGGCCGTTCACCCTCGGCGAACACGGAACTTTAGCGTGGTTGACTCAAGTTGCATCCGGTGACGGACCGGTACCCGACCGGCACGCAAGCAACCACCGCGAGGAGACACCCATGAGCACCCTGACTCTGTGGCAGCGTCCATTCAAGTCGTATTCAAGCCACCCCTTCAGCCCCGCCTTCGACACCGACGGCTGGGTCCGCGACTTCTTCAGCCCGGCCACCGCCACCGACTGGCGGACGCCCACGGCGAGCGGGTTCAGCCCGGCCGCCGAGATCACCAAGGACGGCGACGACGCCGTGGTCCGGCTTGAGCTGCCCGGCATCGACGTCGACAAGGACGTGACCGTCGAACTCGACGGCGGTCGCCTGGTGGTGCGCGGCGAACGCCGCGACGAGCACGCCGAGACCGACGCCGACACCCACCGCACGCTGCGCGAGGTGCGCTATGGGGCGTTCCGCCGTTCGTTCGCGGTTCCGGCGCACGTCACCGGCGACGCCGTGACGGCGTCGTACGACGCCGGCGTACTCACGGTCCGGGTAGCCGGCGTATACGCGGGCGCCCAGCCGCAAACCATCGCCATCACCAAATAGCAGAGCCGCGTAGGCCGGCTCAGCGCCGAGAGACCCCAAAACCCCCGCACACGCCGGCGTGCGGGGGTTTCGGCGTCCAACACGTCATGTGCGCAACGTGATCTGTCTCACGTTCCGTTCCTCATGTGATTAGCATCGGGTGTACGTACTGTGATCCGTACCACCCGAGGAGGTCTGGTGTCGAGCACTACCGAACTCGCCGAACTGCACACCCTGATCGGTGACCTGCGGCGCTGCGTGCTGGGGCTGAAGACCCGGTTTGGGGACATTCCCGGAATGCGCCGCATCGAGCTGGACGCGGAGCGCATCCTCACCGACGTCCAACTCCTCGAATCCGATGCCGGTGAGATGGACTTGGAGCGCTGGGCGGCCGAGCGGTCGCACGAGAAGATCACCATCCCCGACACCGAATACGACAGTGAATTCTGGCGTGACGTCGACGACGAAGGCGTCGGCGGCCAAGGCAGGTACTGACCCACACCGGGTGCTGCTTGCGGCCAAGGGGCGCCCTCCGACGAACTGAGCCGAAGGGAACCCCACCAGATGAGCGCACCCGCCGTGAACCGTCCCGGCCCCGGCGTCTTCTCGGCGACTCGCGCACGGATCGCGAATCGCACCCTGCGTACCGACCGCTGGTGGCTGTCGCCGCTGCGGGTGAACCTCGGACTGGACGCGTTCATCATCTACGCGACCATCCGGTCGTTCTGGGGCAGCGCCTACTGGGTTGACAAGTACCACTACCTGACGCCGTTCTACTCGCCGTGCATCAGCGCATCGTGCGTGCCCGGGTCAAGCCACCTCGGCGTCTGGTTGCCGGAATTCCCCCGGTGGATCCCCTTGGGGGCGTTGGTATTGCCCTTCCTGCTCTGTTTCCGGCTCACCTGCTACTACTACCGGAAGGCCTACTACCGGGCCTTCTGGCAGTCGCCGACAGCGTGCGCCGTACCCGAGCCTCGAGCCCACTACACCGGCGAGACCCGATTCCCGCTGATCCTGCAGAACAGCCACCGCTACTTCTTCTACGCCGCGTTCGCGCTGGCCGCGCTCAATACCTATGACGCGTTCGCCGCGCTGCACTCCGACGACGGGCCCGGCGGATTCGGCTTCGGCGTCGGCAATATCGTGCTGTTCGCGAACGTGGCGATGCTGTGGGCCTACACCGGCGGCTGCCACTCCTGCCGGCACATCTTCGGCGGTCGCCTCAACCACTTCTCCAAACACCCGGTCCGCTACTGGTTCTGGACGAAGATCAGCTGGTTCAACGGCCGGCACCAGCAGTTCGCCTGGATCACCCTGGGCACGCTGGCCTTCACCGACCTCTACGTCGCACTGGTGTCCAGCGGCGTCATCACCGATTTCCGGTTCGTCGGCTGACTGCCGCGATCACACGAAGGGTAAGCGAGAATTCATGGTTGAAGTCGAACGGCACTCCTACGACGTGGTCGTGATCGGTGCCGGCGGCGCTGGCCTGCGCGCGGTGATCGAAGCTCGCGAACAGGGCCTGAGCGTTGCGGTGGTGTGCAAGTCGCTGTTCGGTAAGGCGCACACCGTGATGGCCGAGGGCGGTTGCGCGGCGTCGATGGGCAACGTCAACTCCAAGGACAACTGGCAGGTGCACTTCCGCGACACCATGCGTGGCGGGAAGTTCCTCAACAACTGGCGGATGGCCGAACTGCACGCCCGGGAAGCACCGGAGCGGGTCTGGGAGTTGGAGACCTACGGCGCGCTGTTCGACCGCACCCCCGACGGAAAGATCAACCAGCGCAACTTCGGTGGCCACACCTACCCGCGGCTGGCCCACGTCGGAGACCGCACCGGTCTCGAGCTGATCCGCACCATGCAGCAGAAAGTGGTTTCGCTGCAACAGGACGACTACGCCCAGTTCGGTGACTACGAGGCGCGGATCAAGATCTTCCACGAGTGCACCATCACCGAACTGCTCAAAGACGAAGCAACCGGCGCTATTTCGGGTGCCTTCGGCTACTGGCGGGAAAGCGGCAACTTCGTATTGTTCGAAGCGCCGGCGGTGGTGCTGGCCACCGGCGGCATCGGTAAGTCGTTCAAGGTGACGTCGAACTCCTGGGAGTACACCGGCGACGGGCACGCGCTGGCGCTGCGGGCCGGCGCGACGCTGATCAACATGGAGTTCGTCCAGTTCCACCCGACCGGGATGGTGTGGCCGCCCAGCGTCAAGGGGATTCTGGTCACCGAGGGCGTGCGCGGCGACGGCGGAGTGCTCAAGAACTCCGACGGAACCCGGTTCATGTTCGACTACATCCCGCCGGTGTTCAAGGGCCAGTACGCCGAGACCGAGCAAGAGGCCGATCAGTGGCTCAAGGACAACGACTCGGCCCGCCGCACCCCCGACCTGCTGCCGCGTGACGAGGTGGCCCGCGCCATCAACTCCGAAGTCAAAGCCGGACGCGGTTCGCCGCACGGCGGGGTGTTCCTCGATATCGCCTCACGGCTCACGCCGGAGGAGATCAAGCGCCGGCTGCCCTCGATGTATCACCAGTTCATGCAGCTGGCCGAGGTCGACATCACCAAGGACGCAATGGAAGTCGGCCCCACCTGCCACTACGTGATGGGTGGCATCGAGGTCGACCCGGACACCGGCGCGGCGGCGGTGCCCGGACTGTTCGCCGCCGGTGAATGCTCCGGCGGGATGCACGGTTCCAACCGGCTGGGCGGCAACTCCCTGTCGGACCTGTTGGTGTTCGGCCGCCGCGCCGGTTTGGGCGCCGCGCAGTACGTGCAGGGTCTGGACACCCGCCCGGCGGTGACACCGGCAGCGCTGGAGGCCGCCGCCGAGCTGGCACTGGCCCCGTTCAACGGTCCATCCGGCGGCGCCACTCCGGAGAACCCGTACACCCTGCACTCCGAGCTGCAACAGTCGATGAATGACTTGGTCGGCATCATCCGTAATGCCGGCGAGCTGGAACAGGCCCTGGTCCGCATCGAGGAGTTCAAGGCCCGGTTCGCGGCCCTCACCGTCGACGGTGGACGGCACTACAACCCGGGCTGGCATCTGGCCGTCGACCTGCGCAACATGCTGCTGGTCAGCGAATGCGTGGCCAAAGCCGCACTGCAACGCACCGAGAGCCGCGGCGGGCACACCCGCGACGACTACCCGGGGATGGACTCCAACTGGCGCAAAACCCTACTGGTCTGCCGGGTTTCGGACCACAGCGCCGTTCCCGACATCACGATCACCCCGGAGCCTCAGACCGGGATGCGCGAGGACTTGTTGGAGCTGTTCGAGATCTCCGAACTGGAGAAGTACTACACCGACCAAGAGCTGGCGCAACATCCGGGACGGAGAGCGTAATGACACACAACGCCCACCTGCGAGTCTGGCGCGGTGACGTTGACGGCGGTGGACTTCAGGATTTCGAGGTCGAGGTCAACGAGGGCGAGGTGGTTCTCGACGTCATCCACCGCCTGCAGGCCACCCAGACCCCGGACCTGGCGGTGCGCTGGAACTGCAAGGCCGGCAAGTGCGGATCATGTTCGGCGGAGATCAACGGGCTCCCGCGACTGCTGTGCATGACGCGGATGTCGACGTTCGCCCCGGATGAGACGATCACGGTGACCCCGGTGCGGACCTTCCCGGTGATTCGCGACCTGGTCACCGATGTCTCGTTCAACTACCAGAAGGCCCGCGAGATGCCGGCTTTCAAGCCCCCGGCGGATCTCAAGCCCGGTGAGTACCGGATGCAGCAGGTGGATGTGGAGCGCTCCCAGGAGTTCCGCAAATGCATCGAGTGCTTCCTGTGCCAGAACGTCTGCCACGTCATCCGGGACCACGAGGAGAACAAGCCACGGTTCTCCGGGCCTCGGATGTTCATCCGGCTCGCGGAGTTGGACATGCACCCGCTGGACGCCGCCGACCGGCGTGACTTCGCCCAGGACGACGCCGGTCTGGGACTGTGCAACATCACCAAGTGCTGTACCGAGGTCTGCCCGGAGCACATCACGATCACCGACAACGCCATCATCCCGATGAAGGAACGGGTGGCTGGGAACCGCTATGACCCGGTGGTCTGGCTGGGTCGAAAGATCTTCCGCCGCAAGGCCGACTGACGCTAGGTTCCCAGGAACGTCATCGGGTCGTGTAAAACCCGGGTGCCGTCGTGCAGGCCGTCCAGGGTGGCCATGTCGGCCTCGGACAGCTCGAACTCGAAGACGTCCAGGTTCGCCGCAACCCGCTCAGGATTGCCGGACCGTGAGATCACCGCGTTGCCGCACTGCAGATTCCACCGGATCAAGATCTGCGCCGGCGTTCTTCCATGCGCGCTCGCCAGCGCCGTCACCGCGGGGTCATCGAGCAGCCGTCCCACGCCCAGCGGGCTGTAGGACTGGGTGACGATGTCGCGGTTGGCGTTGACGTCGCGAAGCTCGGCCTGGTTGAGCCGCGGATGCAGTTCGATCTGGTTGATCGCCGGGGTCACGCCGGTCTCGTCGATCACCTCGGTCAGGTGTTCCTCGGTGAAGTTGCACACCCCGACCGACTGCACCAGGCCGGCGTCGCGGGCCTCGATCATCGCTTCGAAGCTCTCCACATACTTGCCCAGCTGCGGTGCCGGCCAATGGATGAGGTACATGTCGATGTAGTCCAGACCGAGCTGCTCCAGGCTGCGTTCACAGGCCTGCTTGGCAGCGGAGTAGCCCTGACTGGACGTGCCCAACTTGGTGCTGACGAACAACTCGGAACGCGGCACACCGGACGCCTCGATCGCCCGTCCCACCACGGCTTCGTTGCCGTAGGACGCGGCGGTGTCGATCAGCCGGCAGCCGCTTTCCAGAGCCGCCAGAACCGATGCCTCGGTCTGCTCGTCGGACAGTTTTGCGACCCCGAGACCCAGCACGGGCATGGCCACCTCGTCATTGAGGGCCACCTGGGGAATCGACATTGAAGTATCTGCGGCAGATTCCAACTCGAATGAAATCGTCATCTCTTCGACCTACACATTCCGGTACTTTGCCATCACTAGTTACGTGTCGATCAGCTGGGAAACCAGCTGCTAATGGCCAGTTTTCGCTATCTGGCGATTGCCGCCTCGATGCGGCCGCGGAAGCTTCAGCGCTTCTGCACGTTCCCGTTCTACCGACGCAGTCGAATGGTGGTCAACAGGTGATAGGCAATAAACCGGCCGCGAAGTGAACCCGCTCACAATGCTTCTGGCGTGACCCGGCTACTGCGGAATGGCGGCCCACCCACCTTCACGCTGCAGCAGTGCGATCAAGGCATCGGCGACGCCCGGCGCCGCGGCGACGCACACCTCGCCGTTGTCGATCTCCGGCCCGGGCAGCACCACCCGTGCCCCCGCCTCCACGGCGATCAGCGCTCCGGCGGCGTAGTCCCACGGCTTGATCCCATGCTCGTAGTACGCGTCCAGCCGCCCGGCAGCGACCATGCACAGGTCCAGCGCGGCCGAACCGACCCGGCGGACGTCACGCACTGCCGGCAACAGCCGGGCGAGCAACGCCGCCTGGGCGGCCCGGCGCCGGGGCGAATAGCCGAACCCGGTGCCCAGCAGCACCAGCGACAACTCGCTCACATCGGTGCAGCGCAGCCCAACAGTTCCCTGCTCATCGGCGACCCGCGCGCCCAATCCGGCGCCGGCAGAATAGATCCGGCCACCGACCACGTCTGCAACCGCGCCGGCTACCGACACCCCGCCGATCTGCGCTGCCACCGAAACCGCGTAGGCGGGGACGTCGTACATGAAGTTCACCGTGCCGTCGATCGGGTCGACCACCCAGGTGACCAGACCCGGTTCACCTCCGGAGAGGTCGCCGGAACCTCCGCCTTCCTCGCCCAGCACCGCGTCACCGGGCCGCAGCTGTGTCAGCCGATCCCGGATGAGGCTCTCGGTCTCGGTGTCGACCACAGTGACCGGATCGGTCGGACTACTTTTCGTCTGGACCAGGCCAGAGGACGACTCGACCCCTTGCGCGCCGAACACCTCGGCGCGTCGACGCCGGACGAAGGCGGCGGCCTCGGCTACCAGCGTCTCGGCCGTGGACCTCAATTGCACGGGGTCACTACTGAGATTCGCCATCTGCCCATACCAACACATCCGCTGTGGCTGGCGCACGAACCGCCGTGACCACTCGTCAGTGTGCCGGCGGCGTGATCCGGTCGGCGACGACGGTGACCAGTACCCGAGTCTCGGGCCCGCCGGTGAAATTGGGATACGGCACGCCCAGATACTTCTGTGAGATCTCGTCGATGCTGGCGGCAGCATCTTCGGTCGTCGTATCAACGACACGTCCGCGCACCGCGTAGTAGCGGCTGGTGTCGTCGGGGTCGACGACGTTGATCGCCACCCGCGCGTCGCGGGCGATGTTGCGGGCCTTCTGCGCCCCGTCGACGATGTTGATCACAACATGCTCGCCGTCGGTCGTCACCCAGGTCTGCGTGAGGTGCGGCGACCCATCCGGCATCAACGTGGCGATGAAGCACAGGCTGGGTCGCCGGAGCAGATCGAGCAGTTCCTCCGGAAGCGGCATGGTTGGCTCCTCACCATGTGCAGGCGTCAGGTCTGGACACAACAGCGGCCGGGTACCACCGGTCCGGGCGATCAGCCTCCGAGACGGCGAAAACCGCTGCGGTGGAACACGATCGGCGCGACCTCCGGGTCGACGGTCAATTCACAGACCCGCAGCACCACGATGGTGTGGTCCCCGGCGGGCACCAACTGTTCGATGACGCTGCCCAGCCACACGCCGGTGCCCTTGATGAATACCGCTCCGTCGTTGGTCACCGTCTCCAGCCCGGCGAACCGATCACCGGTCTTGGCGGCCAGGGTGCGCGCCGCGACGTCGTGCGCCTCGCCGAGCACGCTGATGCCCAACCGGGGCGAGTCCTTGAGTTTGGGCCACGTCGTCGAGGTGTTCTGCACGCAGAAGGACACCAGGGGCGGCTCCAACGAGACCGGCACGAAGGTGCTCGCCGCCAGGCCGACCCGAACACCATCGATCTCGGCCGCCACTGCCACCACTCCGGACGGGAAATGCCCGAAGGCTTCCCGCAGCGACGACGGGGTGAGCGGGGTCAGGTTGCTCGCGGAACTCACGTGGGGATTCACCGGGGACTCATTCGCCTCGTCTGGTCTGGTCGCCCAGAACCCTACCCGCCGCCCCGTGGCCTCGGCAGATCGACCGCTGAGGACCGCTTTTCCGGGGCGAGACCAACCGGTTGGTTACCCCAACAAAGGACATAGCTCACACCAGCTTGCACTATGGCTACTGGCGAGTATATTTCAGGTTACGTTACTGGTGGGTAACTTAATCCCGAGTACCCAACCATCAGGTGGCATTCCATGAGGAGGAAGCAGTGAGCCACTACAAGAGCAATGTCCGTGACCAGGTGTTCAACCTGTTCGAGGTGTTGGGCCTGGACCAGGTCTTCGGCGAGGGCGACTACGCCGACCTGGACATCGACACCGCTCAGGAAATGCTTGGCGAGATGGTCCGCCTGGCCGAGGGCCCGATTGCCGAATCGTTCGTCGACGGCGACCGCAACCCGCCGGTGTTCGACCCGGCCACCCACTCGGTGACGCTGCCCGAGTCCTTCAAGAAGTCGGTGCGCGCCCATCTGGAAGGCGGCTGGGACCGGGTCGGGGTCATCGAGGAGCTCGGCGGCATTCCGATGCCCAAGGTCCTGATGTGGGCGCTGCAGGAGCACATCCTGGGCGCCAACCCGGCGGTGTGGATGTACGGCGGTGGCGCCGGCTTCGCCAACATCTTCTACAACATCGCCACCGAAGAGCAGAAGAAGTGGGCCATCCTCGCCGCCGAGCGCGGCTGGGGCTCGACGATGGTGCTGACCGAGCCGGACGCCGGCTCGGACGTGGGCGCCGGCCGCACCAAGGCCGTCCAGCAGGAGGACGGCTCGTGGCACATCGACGGTGTCAAGCGGTTCATCACCTCGGCTGACTCCGACGACCTGTTCGAGAACATCTTCCACCTCGTGCTGGCCCGCCCGGAGGGCGCGAAGCCCGGCACCAAGGGCCTGTCGCTGTTCTTCGTCCCGAAGTTCCTGTTCGACTTCGAGACCGGTGAGCTCGGCGAGCGTAACGGCGCGTTCGTCACCAACGTCGAGCACAAGATGGGCCTGAAGGTCTCGGCCACCTGCGAGCTGACCTTCGGCCAGCACGGCGTACCGGCCAAGGGCTGGCTGGTCGGCGAGGTGCACAACGGCATCGCGCAGATGTTCGACGTGATCGAGCAGGCCCGGATGATGGTGGGCACCAAGGCCATCGCGACGCTGTCCACCGGCTACCTCAACGCACTCGAGTACGCCAAGGAGCGGGTGCAGGGCGCCGACCTGACCCAGATGACCGACAAGTCCGCGCCGCGGGTAACCATCACCCACCACCCGGACGTCCGCCGGTCGCTGATGACCCAGAAGGCCTACGCCGAGGGTCTGCGCGCGCTGTACATGTACACCGCCACTTTCCAGGACGAAGCGGTCGCCAAGGCGCTGCACGGTGTCGACGCCGACCTGGCGGTCCGGATCAACGACCTGATGCTGCCGATCGTCAAGGGTGTCGGCTCCGAGCAGGCCTACGCCAAGCTCACCGAGAGTCTGCAGACCCTGGGTGGTTCGGGCTTCCTGCAGGACTACCCGATCGAGCAGTACATCCGTGACGCCAAGATCGACTCGCTCTACGAGGGCACCACGGCAATTCAGGCGCAGGACTTCTTCTTCCGCAAGATCATCCGCGACAAGGGCGCCGCACTGGGCCACGTCGCGGGCGAGATCGAGACGTTCATCAAGAACGAGACCGGCAACGGGCGACTGAAGGCCGAGCGGGAGCTGCTGGCCACCGCGCTGGCCGACGTGCAGGGCATGGCGGCGACGCTGACCGGCTACCTGATGGCCGCGCAGGAGGACATCTCCAGCATCTACAAGGTCGGCCTGGGTTCGGTGCGTTTCCTGATGAGCGTCGGCGACCTGATGATCGGCTGGCTGCTGGCCCGCCAGGCGGCGGTGGCGGTGGCGAAGCTCGATGCAGGCGCCGAGGGCGCCGACCGGTCCTTCTACGAGGGCAAGATCGCGGTGGCGTCGTTCTTCACCAAGAACTTCCTGCCGTTGCTGACCAGCACTCGCTCGGTGATCGAGAACATCGACAACGACATCATGGAGCTCGACGAAGCGGCGTTCTAGACGCCGCGCACAGACCGCGCAGGCCCCCGGGGAGACCCCTTGGGGGCCTGTTGCATTGTTGGGCCCCCTCCCCCGGCGACCTAGGCTTGTCCTGATTTGTGGGATATGTGTCGTAGACGCCACCGGCGCTGACCGCTGACACTGAGGGCATGACACGCACGGTCGTCATCCTCGGCTATCCCGGCATCCAGGCGCTGGATGTTTTCGGGCCGGCGGAGGTCTTCGCCACCGCGACGCTGGTCCTGCTCGGTCAGGGCCGCGGCGAGGACGGCTATGAGGTCACGGTGGCGAGCGTCGACGGCGCACCGATCACCACCAGCAGCGGGCTGGCGCTCACGCCCAGTCCCCTGCCCGAGCCGGACGAGCCCGTCGACACCCTGGTGCTACCCGGCGGCGTCGGCGTCCAGGCGGCGCAGTCCGACCCGGAAACCGTCGACTGGGTCCGCCGCGCCTCGGCCCACACCCGGCGGGTGGTCAGCGTGTGCACCGGCGCGTTCCTGGCCGCGCAGGCGGGGCTGCTCGACGGGTGCCGGGCCACCACACATTGGGCGTTCGCCGACGCACTGGCCCGGGAGTTCCCCAACGTCACCGTCGACCCGGAGCCCATCTTCGTGCGCAGTTCGGCGGCGGTGTGGACCGCGGCCGGGGTCACCGCCGGCATCGACCTGGCCCTGGCGTTGGTGGAAGAGGACTACGGAACCGAGGTGGCGCAGACCGCGGCTCGCTGGCTGGTGTTGTATCTGCGACGCCCCGGCGGCCAGTCCCAGTTCGCGGTTCCCGCTTGGCTGCCGCGATCCCGCCGCGCGCCGATCCGTGATGTGCAGGAGCTGATCGAATCCGAACCCGGTGGCCCGCATCGGATTACCGAGCTGGCGTCGCGGGCCTCGATGAGTCCCCGGCACTTCACCCGGGTCTTCACCGACGAGGTGGGGATGGCGCCGGGCGCGTACGTGGAGCGGGTGCGTACCGAGGCCGCACGGCGACAGCTCGAGGAGACCGACGACACCGTCGTCGCGATCGCCGGACGCTGCGGATTCGGCACCGCGGAAACCCTGCGGCGCACCTTCATTCGCCGACTCGGCATCTCACCCGATCATTACCGCAAGACCTTCGCCTGAAAGGAAAGACCCATGCAGATCGCCGTTGTGCTCTACCCCGGCTTCACCGCGCTGGACTTCATCGGCCCCTACGAGGTGTTGCGCTGGCTCCCGGATGCGCAGGTGCGCTTCGTGTGGCACGAGCCGGGGCCGATCACCGCCGACTCCGGGGTACTGGTGGTCGGGGCAACCCACTCGTTCGACGAGACGCCCTCCCCCGACGTGATTCTGATCCCCGGCGGGATGACGACC
The DNA here is from genome assembly GCF_019645815.1 of Mycolicibacter heraklionensis. Lineage (NCBI taxonomy): Bacteria > Bacillati > Actinomycetota > Actinomycetes > Mycobacteriales > Mycobacteriaceae > Mycobacterium > Mycobacterium heraklionense. The sequence continues at coordinate 271,652 of NZ_CP080997.1, read as the reverse complement.
ATGGAACATGCCCGCGACGAGAAGCTGCTGGACTGGGTCCGGGCCGCCCACCGGACGGCAACATGGACGGCATCGGTGTGCTCGGGCTCGGTCGTGCTGGGCGCCGCCGGGCTGCTCACCGGCAAGCGCGCCACCTCGCACTGGATGGCGCTGCCCGCGCTCAAGACCTTCGGCGCCACCGCGGTCGGCGACGAGCGCATCGTGCACGAGGGAGACATCGTCACCTGTGCGGGGGTGTCGGCCGGTATCGACCTGGGATTGTGGCTGGCCGGCCAGATCGGCGGCGAGGGCCGCGCCAAGGCCATCCAGTTGTCGATGGAATACGACCCGCAGCCGCCGTTCGACTCCGGCCACACCTCGAAGGCCTCGGTGCAGACCAAGGCGGCGGCCACCGCGCTGATGGCCAGGGAGCTGGCGAAGCCGGCCCAATTGAAGGCCAGCGCGCTGCTGCTGTGGGATCAGGCGATCGGCGCCGTTCGGAACCGACGCGCTCAAACGGTCCGCCGCTGAATCCCCTCAGTTCAACGGCGGACCGGAGCAGGTTGCTTCGCGGTGCCACCGGGGGCGAGCGGCCACGCGAAGCGAACCGTTGTCTCGACTACCCGGCGACGGCGCGGGCCAAACGTCTACCCCTCGAGGATGGCGGCCACGCCTTGGCCGCCGGCGGCGCAGATCGAGATCAGCGCACGCACCGGCTTGTTCTTCGCTGTGCCCTTCTTGGCTGCCTTGGCCTCGGCGATCTGCTTGGCCGCCTGCGCCACGATCCGGCCGCCGGTGGCCGCGAACGGGTGCCCGGCCGCCAGCGACGAGCCGTTGACGTTGAGCTTGGACCGGTCGATGGCGCCCAGCGCCGAGTCCAGTCCCAGCCGCTCCTTGCAGTACTCCTCGGACTCCCAGGCCTGCAGGTGGCATAACACCGTGGCGGCGAACGCCTCGTGGATCTCGTAGAAGTCGAAGTCCTGCAGGGTCAGGCCGTTGCGCGCCAACAGTCGCGGCACCGCATAGGTGGGGGCCATCAGCAGGCCGTCGGCGCCGTTGACGTAGTCCACCGCGGCCGTCTCGGCGTCGACGAAGTACGCCAGCGGAGTCAGCTTGCGCGCGGCGGCCCACTCCTCGCTGGCCAGCAGCGCCACCGACGCGCCGTCGGTGAGCGGGGTGGAGTTGCCGGCGGTCATGGTGGCGTCGCCGGCCTTCGCGCCGAACACCGGCTTGAGCGTGGCGAGCTTCTCCGGGCTGGACTGGGGCCGCAAGTTGTCGTCGCGGTAGAGGCCCTGGAACGGCGTCACCAAGTCGTCGAAGAAGCCGCGGTCATAGGCGGCGGCCATGTTGCGGTGGCTGGCGGCGGCCAGCTCATCCTGGTCGACGCGCTTGATGCCCATCTGCTTGGTGGTGATGGCCTGGTGCTCGCCCATGGAAAGGCCGGTCCGCGATTCTTTGTTGGCCGGGATTTCCACGCCCAGTGCGGCGGGCAGCTTGCCGGCCAGCTTGAGGCGCTGCACGTTGGACTTGGACCGGCGCAGCGCGAGCAGCGTGCGGCGCAGTTCGTTGCCGATCGCCAGGGGTGCGTCCGAGGTGGTGTCCACCCCGCCGGCGGCGGCCACCTCGTAGCGACCGGCGGCGATCCCGTCGGCGGCGCAGATCGCCGCCTGCAGCCCGGTGCCGCAGGCCTGCTGCAGGTCGAAGGCCTGCGTGTAGGGCGACAGTGCGGAGCCCAGCACCGATTCGCGGATCAGGTTGAAGTCGCGGCTGTGCTTGAGCACCGCCCCGCCGATCACCGCGTCCAGCTTCTCGCCGGCCAGGCCGAACCGATCGACGAGGCCGCCCAGCGCCGCGGTGAACATGTCCTGGTTGGACGCGTTCGCGTAGGCGCCGTCGGAACGCGCGAACGGAATGCGATTGCCCCCGAGGACGGCGACCCGACGTCGCGTGCCAGTGGTTGCCTCAGCGGGCTTAGCAGCAGATGCAGATGCCACGATCTCTCCGTTTGATGGTGGGTCCCCCCGCATTGCCGGGGACGGTCGGGCTGATACTACCCAGTATTCTTACTCTGGAGTAAGTTCGTTGTCGACACCGTAGCCCGCACCAGGCACATCCCCACATGGAAGGCAGCTCAGTGGCACCCAAGCTCTCATCCGACCTGTTGTCCCAGATCCTCAACTCCGCACCCGGGTCTTTCCTGTCCAAGCAGCTCGGCGTCCCGCAGGCCGAGACCCTGCGCCGCTACCGGGTCGGCGAGCCGGCGCTGGCCGGACCCCTGCTGATCGGTGGGTCGGGCCGGGTGGCCGAGCCGCTGCGGGCCGCACTGGCCGACGACTACGAGCTGGTCGGCGACAACCTGGGCGGTCGCTGGGCCGACTCGTTCGGCGGACTGGTCTTCGACGCCACCGGCATCACCTCGCCCGCCGGGCTGACCGCACTGCACGAGTTCTTCACCCCGCTGTTGCGCAACGTGGGGCGCTGCGGGCGTCTGGTGGTCGTCGGCACCACCCCTGAGGCGACCGGCAGCGCCGACGAGCACATCGCCCAGCGCGCACTCGAGGGTTTCACCCGCTCTCTGGGCAAGGAACTGCAGCGCGGCGCAACGGTGCAGCTGGTGTACCTGTCGCCGGACGCCAAGCCCGGCGCCACCGGTCTGGAATCGACGCTGCGATTCATTCTCTCGGCCCGCTCGGCCTACGTCGACGGCCAGGTGTTCTACGTGGGCGCCGACGACGCGACGGCCCCCGCCGACTGGGACCGCCCCCTGGAGGGCAAGGTCGCGATCATCACCGGCGCGGCGCGCGGCATCGGCGCCACCATCGCCGAGGTGTTCGCCCGGGACGGCGCCAAGGTGGTGGCGATCGACGTCCCGGCAGCCGCCGAGGCACTGGAGAAGACGGCCTCCCGGGTAGGTGGCACCGCACTGGCACTGGACGTCACCGCCGACGACGCGGTGGAGCAGATCGCCGCGCACCTCGCCGAACACCATGGCGGCAAGGCCGACGTGCTGGTCAACAACGCCGGCATCACCCGCGACAAGCTGCTGGCCAACATGGACGACGCCCGATGGAACGCCGTCTTGGCCGTGAACCTGCTTGCGCCGCAACGTCTCACCGAAGGTCTGGTCGCCAACGGAAGCATCGGTGAGGGCGGCCGGGTGATCGGCCTGTCGTCGATGGCCGGCATCGCGGGCAACCGCGGCCAGACCAACTACGCGGCCACCAAGGCCGGCATGATCGGCTTGACCGAAGCGCTGGCTCCGACGCTGGCCAAGAAGGGCATCACGATCAATGCCGTCGCCCCGGGGTTCATCGAGACCGAGATGACGGCGGCGATCCCGCTGGCCACCCGTGAGGTGGGCCGTCGGCTCAACTCGCTGTTCCAGGGCGGTCAGCCCGTCGATGTCGCCGAGTTGATCGGCTACTTCGCCAGCCCGGCATCGAATGCGGTGACCGGCAACACCATCCGGGTCTGCGGCCAAGCCATGCTGGGTGCGTGAATGGCATGACACAGCCAAGTGGCCTGAGAAACATGGTGCGTGCGGTCGCCGGGGCGCTGCCCTTCATCCCGCGCACTCAAACCCTGCCGAACCGGACCCTGCGGGTCGACGAGCTGACCATCGACCCCAACCACGTCGCCGCCTACGCGGCCGTCACCGGGCTGCGTTTCGCCGATCAGGTCCCGCTGACCTATCCCTTCGCGCTGACGTTCCCGACCGTGATGGAGCTGGCGACCGGGTTCGACTTCCCGTTCGCCGCAATTGGTTCGGTGCACACCGAGAACCGGATCACGCGCCTGCGCCCGATCGCGGTCACCGACACCGTCGGAGTGACCGTGCGGGCAGAGAACCTGCGGGAGCACCGCAAGGGCCTGCTGGTCGACATCGTCACCGCCCTCAACGTGGGTAACGACCCGGCCTGGCATCAGGTGACGACGTTCTTGCATCAGCAGCGCACCAGCCTGTCCGACGAGCCGAAGCCCCCACCGGCCAAGCAGCCCAAACTGGGCCCGCCCAACGCGGTGCTGCGGGTCACTCCGGCACAGATTCGGCGCTACGCGTCGGCCGGCGGCGATCACAACCCGATCCACACCAGCTCGATCGGCGCCAAGCTGTTCGGATTCCCCACCGCTATCGCGCACGGGATGTTCTCCGCAGCAACGGTTCTGGCCAACATCGAAGGTGCGCTTCCGGACGCGGTGGACTACGCGGTGCGGTTCGGCAAGCCGATGTTGCTGCCGGCCAGCCCCGGCCTCTACATCGACAAGGTGGACGGCGGCTGGGATCTGGCGCTGCGCAATATCGCCAAGGGCTACCCCTACCTGACCGGGGCGGTGCGGGCGCTGTAACCCGCACCGCTGTTGCGAATCAGACGTTGTCGACCGCGAGGCCGGCCGCCTTCAGCAGGTTGGCCTTGCTGACCTCCCAGCGAGCGCTGACGACGTCGATGCCCCACACCGGGATCGACATCACCAGCCCGCGGACGACCACCATCACCGTGTCCATATAGGCCCGCGCCGAGAAACTCGGAGCGGGTGCGGGTAACGCTTCGGCGGAGGTGACGGCCAGTCCGTATATGTGTTGCTCCAGCGACTTCACGGTCTTGGCCAGTTGCGGGTCCGTCCAACACGCCACCCACAGCTGAGCGACCGAAAGTGCTTGGGGCGTGGTGAATTCACGCCAGATCAGGTCGAGATACCCGTTCAGGTCGAGCGTGGCGGCCGCCGCCGTCTCTTCGAAGTGGATGCGGGCCTGATTCGCCAATTCGAAGGCGAGCTGCGCGACCGCCGCGGTCACCAGGTCATCACGGGTCGGGAAGTGGTACATCACCGTGCTCTGCGACACGTTCGCGGCGCCGGCGACTCGGCGCGTCGTCACCGCGACCACACCCTCGGTCCGCAGGAGTTCGACCGCCGCGCCCACCAGCGCCTGACGCGTCGCGACGCGCTGCTCGGCCCGCGTGGCATTTTTCATTGGGATTCCCCTATTGCGTTGATAGGTGCGTCACAGCTAATCTGACTAATCAGATGAACAGTGAACTGAGGTTCTGCCACCATTCCTGCTGGTCAGGCCTGACGGCAGTGCCTCCAGGACATTGTAAGGACACATATGCGCTTCACGTTTCGTCTTGACCGCTCGATTGCATACCCCGCCACCGGCGGATGCTCGCCGCTCACTTAGACGCACAAGGAGATAGCCATGCACCGCACTGCCCGTCGTCCCTGGATCCCAGTGGGCCTGGCCCTGTTAGGTGCCGGCACCCTCGCCGCCACCCCGGTGGCACTGCCCACGCCCAACCTCCATAACCCGGCGGTGCACCTCACCGCCGGGGAGTTCGACCCCATCACCCCGTGGGTGGACGCCTTCAACACCGCATCCGCCAATGTCACAGCCCTTGCCGACTTCTTCTTCGAAGCCCCCGCCGCGACCTGGCAACAAGCGATCGTCAACCAGATCGGCTACCTGGGCCAACTCGTTCAAAATCCGGGGAGCATCGGGGACATCTTCACCCAGATCGGTGATCACCTGCAGACCGCATCGGAGTCCTTCGTGCTGGGCGGCGCTCCCGACGAGGTGATAAGTGCGACGCTTCCACACACGCTCGAGGCCGCCCACACTCAGCTCTACAACCTGCTTCCCCTGGTGTTGGAAGCCTTCCTCCAGCTGGACCCGGCAACCGTGGACAGTGTGATGACGACGGTGGATTACCTGGCGTCACCGCTGAGCGGCGTGCTCATGGGCCTGGTCGGCCCCTTCGTCAGCCCAATCGTGGAGTTGGTCAACAGCGTCGAGGTCATCACAGACGATCTCAGCGGCGACAACCCGGACGTCACAGCGGCGCTCAACGATCTGATCAACATCCCCGCCAACCTCACCAACGCCTTCCTCAACGGGGCCACCCTCGACCTCTCTGGCCTGCTACCACTGCTGTCGGAGGAGGGCATCTTGCCCGAAGGTGTCGTCTTCACCTCCCTGGGCATCGCGTTTGGGGGACTGCTCACGCCCGGGGCCACCGACGGCACCATCCCGGACAATCTCGGCATCGGCGGCTCGTTGTTCAACGCGCTCGCCTTCGTCATGCAAAGCCCGCTTCCCGCCGGCATCGGGGGTGTGCCGGTTGGGCCCATGGGCGCCCTGGAGAGCTTGTCGCAGATTCTCGCAGGGGCAATCGGCTGGGATGGCACAGGAAATCCGTTAGCCGACCTGACCTTTCCCACCCTTCCCACCGACGTAGCCGACCCTGGGGACGCCCTCAGCACCGACCTCGGCTGGCTGGGTCTCTGAATCCGCGCCAGTCCAAACGAATACCTGTCAAAGTTTTATCGAAGATCTGCCAGAGGGAGTTGCCGTGAATAACACGAAGTTTCGTTCGCTGGGTGCCGTGTCGTTGGCGATCACCGGGGCCGTCGCCCTGGGTGTCTTACCGGCACTGCAACCGACGTGGACCATCGGGGCCAAAACCGTGCTCGCCCAGGCGAAGTTGCTGGACACCGAGGCGTGGATCATGGGCGGCAGCGGCCTGCCGATCCCGCCCCAGAGCTACATGGACGCGCTCTTCGCCCGCTACATCGACCCCACCACCCCGTTCTTCCCGGGCCAGCCCAGCTACCCGGTGGATGCGACGAACCCCCTGTTCACGCCGGAAGGCCTCTACCCCAACAGCGGCGTCAAGAGCCTGGAACTGGATCCGTCGATCGCCCAGGGCGTCACCATCCTGCACGACACGATCAACAAGCAGATCGCTGAGGGGAACAACCTCGTCGTACTGGGCTACTCGCAGAGCACCACCATTTCCACCATCGTGATGCGCGACCTGTTGGCGCTGCCTCCCGACCAACAGCCGACCGCCGACCAACTCTCCTTCGTGCTGCTGGGTGCCCCCAACAATCCCAATGGCGGCCTGTTCGAGCGCTTCGATGTGTTGACCGATGGCAGCTACCCGACCATCCCGAGCCTGGGCATCACGTTCAACGGCGCCATCCCGGACGACGCCCCGTGGGCTACCAGCGTCTACACCCTGGAATACGACGGCTATGCCGACTTCCCGAAGTACCCGATCAATTTCCTGGCCGACCTCAACGCTGTCCTGGGCATCATCTACGAGCACACGATCTACCCGAGCCTGACCCCCGAACAGCTGGCGACGGCCATCGAAATGCCGATGAGCGAGGATTACACCGGAAACGCCCAGTACTTCATGATTCCCAGCGAGATACTGCCGCTGTTGATGCCGCTGCAGTCGATCCCGGTCATCGGTCAGCCGATCTACGACCTCCTGGAACCGAGCATGCGGGTCCTGGTAGACCTCGGCTACGGCAGCACCACCGAAGGCTGGTCCGCCGGCCCGGCCGATGTGGCGGTGCCGTTCGAGTTGTTCCCGACCGACCTCAACTGGGGTGAGGTTCTGACGGCGCTGGGCAATGGGGCACAGGAGGGCTGGAATGCCTTCGTCAACGACCTGTCGAACCTGTCCTTCCCCAGTGCAGCCGATTTCCTGGGCCCCTCGGCGGGCGACGTCACGTCGTTCGCGTTGCCCAGCCTCAGCGAACTCGCCAACGCGGTCAGCAGCATCGCCGCGCAGGCTTACGCCACGCTGCTGCCGACCGCCGACATCCTCAACGCCCTGCTGACCACCGCACCGGCGTATGCCTTCGAGGTGTTCGCCCAGGAACTCTCCCAGGGCGACATCGTCGACGCCATCGGCCTGCCGGTTGCCGGCCTTGTCGGATTGGGCACGCTGGCAGCCGGTTTCGAGTACCTGGCACTCAACGGCGCGGTCGCAGGCATCACCGCGACCATCCAGGATCTCTTCACGGCCTGAAGGCCGCGCCTGATCACCCGGCCGCGGCGGCGTCGGCGCCGTCGCGGCCGCCGGGCGCTTCCTTGAGGCCGCGCCAGAACAGGTCGATCATCAGCTCGCCGGCTTCGTCCACGCCGGTGTCACCGGTGCTGACCCGGCTGGCGATCGCCTCGCCGGCGCCCACCAGCGCGACCGCCATCAACTCGAAGTCGACGCCCGGTTCCGGCTTACGTGTGCCGGCCCGCAGCAACCGGCCGACCAGCTCGATGATCCGCTCGCGGCCCTCGCGCACGGTGTGGGCGAACGCCTGCGAACTGGTGGCCTGGGTGTACATCACGATCCACGACGCCCGGTTGGCATCGATGTAGCGCAAGAACGCCCGAATCGTATTGCGCAGCATGTCTTTCGGGGGCTGCTGAAAGTCGATCTCGGTGCGTACCGACTCGACGAACCGGCGCAGTTCGCGGTCCAGGCACGCCCCGAACAATTCTTCTTTGGAGCCGTAGTACAGGTAGAGCATCGGCTTGGAGATCTGCGCGGCCGCGGCGATCGAATCCATCGAGGTCTCGTGGTAGCCGTTGACCGAGAACATCTGCACCGCAGCGTCGAGCATCTGCTGTTCGCGCACGGCCCGCGGTAATCGCTTGCTACCAGCTGCCATCGCCTCGAGGTCCTTCCGCGCTCCCCCTCGGCACGATCTTACCGAAGAGTAACTTGTGTGCTGCCCGCGCCGCCGGAATCAGCCGTGGCAGCGCGTACCGGGCAACTTGACCGCGGCCACCCGCGCCAGCGAGGCGTCGACGGCCTCCTGCTTCAGCTCACCGGCGGACACCGCCTGCTCCAGCCTGTCCAGCACCGCCGGAACCTCGTCGGTGGTGACCCACAACGCGATGTCGACACCGGCCGCAAGGCTGCGCAGCACCGCTTCGGCGACCCCGTAGTGCTCGGTGATCGCCGCCATCGAAGACAGGTCGTCGCTGAACACCGGGCCGTCGAACGCCGGGCCGTGATAGTCGGTACCGGTGCGCAGCAGCTTGACCGCCGCCGGGCTCAGGCTGGCGGGATCCTCGGTCAGCCCGGGCACTTCCAGGTGGCCCATCATCACCGCCACCGGCGCCTGGGTGACCAGGGTGCGGTAGGGCACCAAGTCGTTGTCCTGCAACTGCGTCAGGGACGGGGTGACCACCGCACCGGCGGTGTGCGAGTCACCGGAACCGTGGCCGTGACCGGGGAAGTGCTTGAGCACCGGCAGCAGCCCGGCGTCACGCAGACCCTGCGCGTACGCGCCGGCGTACTCGGTGACCTTGGCCGGGTCCGACCCGAACGAACGGTCACCGATCACGGTGTCGTCGTCGGTGTCGGAGTCCACCACGTCGACAACCGGCGCGAAGTCGACGGTGATGCCCAGGTCAGCCATCTTGCGGCCCCGCTCGGCGGCCAGCTCACGTACTTGCGCGGCGCTGCTGGTCTGCGCCAGCTCCTTCGCCGACGGCGACTTCCCGATCAGCGACGACAGCCGCGACACTCGGCCGCCCTCCTCGTCCACGCTGACCGCCAGCGGCAGCGGGCCGGTGGGCGCTTGGCTTTCCTTGATCTCCTTCAACGACCCATCGGTGAGCAGGGACAGCTCGGTCCAGCTGCCGATGAAGATGCCGCCGACGTGGTGATCGGTGACCACCGCGCGTGCATCCGCTGCGTCGCGGACGCCCACCATCACCAGCTGCGCCAGCTTGTCGCGGACCGACAGGGCCGACACCTGCTCACACACCGGGTCCACCGGCGGCGCGGCAACAGTGGTGTCCGACGGTGCGGCCTCCGACGCCGGCGCGGGCGTCTCGTCACGGTGCGAGCACGACGTGACGAGCGCCGGCAGCACCGCGGCGGCAAGCAGCAGACCGGGCAGTTGTCGAGTCAGCGATCCAGGCATCGCACCATGCTGTCACGGCCGGAACAAGAGGGTACGCAAGGCCCACGTGCTACGTTGGCGGTCGGGCGCCAAGCGGGGGCTGGTGTTGATGGCGTCCTTGATCTACGTCACGAGAGTGCAGAAGGAGCCTGACCATGCCTCGGTTCGTGGTGCCGGCCGCCATAAGCATCGTCGTGGGGGTGTTGCTGGGTGCGGCGGCCGTCTTCGGGGTCACGCTGATGGTGCAGCAAGACACCAAGCCGCAGATCGCCGGAGGCGACCCGGCGTCCTCGGTGCTGAACAGGGTGGAATACGGCAACCGCGGCTGACCTGCGGACGCCGGCAACACCTGACCGTCCGCCGGCACAGTCGCAGGCTGTGACACCGTTGCCGCGGCGCTGGTTGTGGCTGGTCGGCGCCGTCTCTCTGACTTGTAGCCTGCTGCAGGCTCCCGGCCGGATCTCTCCGGACACCAAGCTCGATCTGACTCTCGCTCCGCTGCGGTTCCTGGCTCGTGCCGCCAACCTGTGGAGCAGCGAGCTGCCGTTCGGCCAGGTGCAGAACCAGGCGTACGGCTATCTGTTCCCGCACGGCGCATTCTTCCTGGCCGGTGACCTGCTGGGGCTGCCCGGCTGGATCGTTCAGCGGCTGTGGTGGGCCGTGCTGCTGACTCTTGCGTTCTGGGGCCTGCTGCGGGTCGCCGAGACGTTGCGGATCGGGACCCCGACGGCACGGGTGATCGGCGCCGCGGCATTCGCCCTGTCGCCGCGAGTGCTCACCACGCTGGGTTCGATCTCCTCGGAGACATTGCCGATGGTGCTCGCCCCGTGGGTGCTGCTACCGGTCATCCGGGCGCTGGGCGCGCCAGGCGATCCGAGCCAGGACGCCCCGCAGCGGCCGGCACGGATGCTGGCCGGCCAGGCTGGGGTCGCGGTTGCGCTGATGGGCGCCGTGAACGCGGTCGCGACGCTGGCGGGCTGCCTGCCGGCGATGATCTGGTGGCTGTGCCACCGCCCCAACCGACGCTGGTGGCGGTTCACCGGTTGGTGGCTGCTGGCGCTGACGCTGGCGGTGACCTGGTGGCTGGTGGCCCTGGTGCTGTTGGGCCGAGTCAGCCCGCCCTTCCTGGATTTCATCGAATCGGCGGGCGTCACCACCCGGTGGACCTCGCTGACCGAAATGCTGCGCGGCACCCACAGTTGGACACCGTTCGTCGCGCCGAACGCCACCGCCGGGGCGCCGCTGGTCACCCGCCCGGTGATGATCCTGGGCACCTGCCTGGTCGCGGCCGCCGGTCTGGCCGGGCTGACCGGCATGCTGTCGCGGCGGTCGCCCGGCGCCGGACGGCTGGTCACCATGCTGCTGATCGGGGTGACGCTGCTGGCCATCGGCTATGCGGGCGGGCTTGGCTCGCCGCTGGCCCACTCGGTGCAGGCGTTCCTCGACGGAGCGGGAGCGCCGCTGCGCAACCTGCACAAACTCGAGTCGGTGATCCGGATCCCGGTGGTCCTGGGGCTCATTCATCTGCTGGGCCGCATCCCGCTGCCGGGCAGCGCGCCGGCACTGGTGTGGCGGCGCGCGTTCGTGCACCCCGAGCACCACAAGTCGGCCGCTGTTGGCCTGGTGGTCCTGACGGCCCTGCTGGTCAGCACCTCGCTGGCCTGGACCGGCCGGCTCACCCCGCCGGGGACATTCAGCGCGCTGCCGCAGTATTGGCGCGACGCCGCCAGTTGGCTCGCCGAACACAACGGCGGCGGCGCGACCCCCGGCCGGGTGCTGGTGGCGCCGGGAGCGCCGTTCGCCACCCAGACCTGGGGCACCAGCCACGACGAACCCCTGCAGGTCCTCGACGTCGGCCCGTGGGGGGTGCGCGACTCGATCCCGCTGACCCCGCCGCAGACCATTCGGGCGCTCGACTCGGTGCAGCGCCTGTTCGCCGCCGGCCGCCCGTCCGCCGGCCTGGCCGACACTCTGACCAGACAAGGCATCTCCTACCTGGTGGTGCGCAACGACCTGGACCCCGACACCTCACGGTCGGCCCGGCCACTGCTGGTGCACCGCGCTGTCGACGGCTCACCGGGATTGCAACGGGTGGCCCAGTTCGGCGATCCCGTCGGGTCGGGCACGGTCCCGGGATTCGTCGCCGACAGTGGCCTGCGGCCGGCCTACCCGGCGATCGAGATCTACCGGGTCGGCGACCCGGTGGCAGGCGCATCCGCGGGCACGCCGTACCTGACCGACCTTGACGCGATGCCCCGGGTCGACGGGGGCCCGGAGGTGTTGCTGCGACTCGACGAACACCGCCGGTTGCGCGGTGAGCCGGTGCTGGGCCCGGTGCTGATGACCGCTGATGCCCGGCGCGCGGACGTGGGCACACCGGTGGTCACCGTCACCGACACCCCCCTGGCCCGCGAGACCGACTACGGCCGGGTCGATGACCACTCGTCGACGATCCGCGCGGCCGGCGACCCCCGGCACACCCTGAGCCGGGTGCCGGACTATCCGACGCCCGGCGCCAGCACCGTGTTCGGCGGCTGGCTCGGGGGCCGGCTCACCGCGTCCAGCTCGTCCTCGGACGCCACCACGCTGCCCGACGTCGCGCCGTCGACTTCGCCGGCCGCCGCCATCGACGGCGACTCGGGAACCGCCTGGGTGTCCAATGCCCTGCAGTCGGCGGTCGGCCAATGGCTGCAGGTGGACTTCGACCACCCGCTGACCAACGGCACCATCACCGTGACGCCCAGCGCGACGGCCGTCGGCGCGCAGGTGCGCCGGATCCAGATCTCCACGGTCAACGGCACCACCACGCTGCGGTTCGACCGCGCCGGCGAGCCCCTGATCGCCGCGCTGCCCTACGGCGAAACACCCTGGGTGCGGATCACCGCGTCGGGCACCGACGACGGCTCCCCCGGCGTGCAGTTCGGCATCACCGATTTGGCGGTCACCCAGTACGACGCCTCGGGCTTCGCGCATCCGGTCGACCTGCGCCACACGGCGCTCGTTCCCGCGCCACCCGCAGGCGCCCAGGTGGCGCAGTGGGACCTGGGTGCGGGCTTGCCGGGCCGAACCGGCTGCGCGCCGGCCGACGGCGCGGTGCGCTGCGCGGCGTCGATGATGCTCGAGCCCGAGGAGCCCGCCACCTTCAGCCGCACCCTGAACGTGCCGCGGCCCATGTCGGTGACCCCGACCGTCTGGGTGCGGCCGCGTCAGGGCCCGAATCTGGTTGACCTGATCGCCGAGCCGGGAAGCCTGCGGGCCCGCGGTGACGCCGACGTGCTCGACGTACTGGGGTCGGCGTATGCCGCCGCCGACGGTGACCCGGGCACGGCGTGGACGGCGTCGCAGCGGGTGGTCGCGCACCGGTCCCCGCCGACCCTGACCATCACGCTGCCCCGGCCGGTCAAGGTGACCGGAGTGCGGTTCACTCCCAGCCGGTCGCCGCTGCCGGCGCATCCCACGCTGGTGGCGATCGACTTGGGCTCGGGCCCCCAGGTCCGGGAGTTGGCGGAATCCGACGCTCAGCAGGTGCGGCTGCTGCCGCGGGTCACCGACACCGTGACGATCAGCCTGCTGGGGTGGGAGGACGTGATCGACCGCACCGCGATCGGCTTCGATCAGCTCAAGCCGCCGGGGCTGGCCGAGGTCAGTGTGCTGGGCGCCGACGGACGTCCCGTTGCCCCCGCCGATCACGCCCGCAACCGGTCACGTCCGGTCCACGTCGACTGCGACCACGGCCCGATCATCGCGATCGCGGGCCGGTTCGTGCACACCTCGATCACCACGACTGTCGGCGCGCTTCTCGACGACAAGCCGGTGGCGGCGCAGGCCTGCGATCTGCGTCCGATCGCATTGCCGCCCGGCGCGCAGGAGTTGATGATCAGCCCCGGCCCGGCGTTCGTGGTCGACGGCGCGACGCTGTCCGGGCCGTCAGCGGTTGCCGGCGCGTCGAAGACGACACCGGCGGTGCTCGGCGCCTGGGGCTCCGACCGGCGGGAGGTGACGGTGCCCGGCGCCGCGGCCGCTCGGGTACTGGTCGTTCCGGAGAGCATCAACGGCGGGTGGGTGGCGCGCACGTCGGACGGCGCACGCTTGGCTCCGGTGGCGGTCAACGGATGGCAGCAGGGCTTTGTGCTGCCCGCGGGCACCGACGACACGATCACATGGGAGTTCGGGCCTAACCGGATGTACCGGTTCGGGATGGCCGGCGGGCTGGCTCTGCTCCCGCTGCTGGCGTTGTTGGCCTGGTGGCCGGCGCGGCGGATCCGCGATCCCGGGCCGCCAGTGCAGCCCTGGGGCCCGAGCCGCCGCGTGGCGGCGACCGGTGCCCTGACGGTCGGCTTCTTGATCGCCGGGATCACCGGAGCGGCGGTGTTCGGGGCCGCGCTGGTGTTGCTGTTCGCACTGCGGCATCGGCAGCGCGCATTTGATGTGGCACGGCTCGGGTTGAGCGCCGGCGGGCTGATCACGGCGGGTGCGATGCTGTGCCGGCATCCTTGGCGGTCGGTGGACGGCTATGCCGGCCATTCCGCGGGAGTGCAGCTGGCGGCGCTGGTGTCGGTGGCGGTGGTGGCCGCGACCGCGGTGGTCGCCAGCGGTGTCAGGCGTTGACTCTGCGAGTACGGCGTGCCCCACTCGCACTCTTGCGCCATGGACGCAGAGCCAGCGCCTGTACTTCTGGGCGCCCGGTTACTGCGCGGCTTCGAGCTTCTCGATCTGCGTGTTGAACAGCTTCACCAGATCCTCGGCGTGCGTCGCGTCGTCGGATCCGTCGCTCTCCATCCGCAACCCGATGTCGTTGCTGGTCGCCACCACGAGCACCCCGCGGTAATAGCCGGAGATGGTGGAGGCCGTGATCGAGATCGGCAACCGGATGGCGGCCTTGCTGGCGCTCGTGATCACGGTCGCGACCGCCCACGGCGGCACCCCATCCGCATCCAGCGGGTTCATCTGGATGTCGGTGGTCACCGAACGCCCGTTCTGCTCGAAGGTCTGCTTGAACGTCTGGCACTTCTCCACGAACCGCTTCAGGTTCGGATGATCCGGCGTCAGCGCCAGCCGCACGCGCATCGTGTGCAGGCCGCCGGGCTGCAGCTTGGCCAACGTCGCCGTCGCCGTCTGCGTGGCGGACGCGGGACTGGAGTAGAAGTCGGCGCATTCGGGCGGGTCGACCGTCAGATTGGGCATGTCCGAGGGCGCGTCGCCGGCACTGTTCACCCCGCTGATCCACTTTCCGCCGGACGAGTCCGGGAAGGAGGACCGCTCCACCAGCATCTCCGAAGTCAGGTTGGTGATGTCAGGCTTGCGAGACGGCTTGTCCTCTGCCGTGAGCCGGCCGCCGAGGCTCAGTACCAGGCCGACGACCACCACAACCGCCACCGCGGCCGCGGCCAGCGACAGCCACAACACCTTGCGTGACCTGGGCTCAGGCCCCGGAACCGGCCACGGCGCACCATAGGGCGGGTAGCCCCCGGGGGCCACGCCGGCCGCGTCGTCCTCCACCCACAGCGGCCACCCCGGGGGCGGGGGCGGCCACGTCGGGTCAGGCGCCCAGTTGGCGTCCGGTGCCCAGCCAGGTGGCGCGGGCGGCCAGTTGGGCGGTGGGTTGAAACGCATCGGGCAACTCCCGTATCGATGTACTGACGCTGGCTCGTCGCGAGCCTACGCGGTTCGATGGTGGCAGGCTGGACATGCACTCTCCCACCGCAGCGCTTGACAAGGAGGTCCGCGTGCCCGCAACACCCATAGCCACGACCAACCCCGCCACCGGCGAGACGGTCAAGACGTTCACCGCCGCCAGCGACGCGGAAGTCGATGCCGCGATCACCCGCGCGGCGAATCGCTTCGTCGAATACCGTCGCACCGATTTCGCTCAGCGTGCCAGATGGATGCACGCCGCGGCCGATCTGCTGGAGACCGAAGCCGACGAGGTCGCCGCCATGATGACCCTCGAGATGGGCAAGACCTTGACCTCGGCCAAAGCGGAAGCGCTCAAGTGCGTCAAGGGCTTCCGGTACTACGCCGACCACAGTGAACAGTTGCTGGCTGACGAGGTCGCCGACGCATCGAAGGTCAACGCGTCCAAAGCGTTCGCCCGCTATCAGCCGCTCGGGGTGGTGCTGGCGGTGATGCCGTGGAACTTCCCGCTCTGGCAGGCGGTGCGGTTCGCCGCCCCCGCCCTGATGGCCGGCAACGTGGGCCTGCTCAAACACGCCTCGAACGTTCCGCAGACCGCGTTGTACCTCGCCGACCTGTTGACCCGCGCCGGTTTCCCTGATGGCTGCTTCCAGACCCTGCTGATCTCCTCGGGTGCTGTCGAGCGGGTGTTGCGCGACCCGCGGGTGGCGGCGGCAACCTTGACCGGCAGCGAGCCCGCCGGGCGTTCTGTCGCGGCCATCGCCGGCGACGAGGTCAAACACACCGTGCTGGAATTGGGCGGCAGCGACCCGTTCATTGTCATGCCCTCGGCCGACCTGGAGGCCGCGGTGCGCACCGCGGTGACCGCGCGGGTGCAGAATAACGGCCAATCATGCATCGCGGCAAAGCGATTCATCGTCCACACCGACATCTACGACGACTTTGTCACCCAGTTCGTCAGCCAGATGTCTGCGCTGCGGGTCGGGGACCCGACCGACCGGGACACCGACGTCGGGCCGCTGGCCACCGAAGCGGGCCGCGACGAGGTGGCGCAGCAGGTCGATGCCGCCGCCGCTGCCGGCGCGGTAATCCGTTGCGGAGGCAAGCGACTGGACCGCCCAGGCTGGTTCTACCCGCCCACCGTCATCACCGATATCAGCCGCGACATGGCGATCTTCACCGAGGAGGTGTTCGGCCCGGTGGCATCGGTGTACCGCGCCGCCGACATCGACGAGGCCATCGAGATCGCCAACGCCAGCCCGTTCGGCCTGGGGTCCAACGCCTGGACCCGCGATGAGGCTGAGATCAGCCGGTTCGCCGACGAGATCGAGGCCGGCCAGGTCTTTATCAACGGCATGACGGTGTCCTACCCGGAGCTGCCGTTCGGCGGGATCAAGCGATCCGGCTACGGCCGGGAACTCTCGGGCCACGGCATCCGGGAGTTCTGCAACCTCAAGACGGTGTGGGTGGCCTGACGCCGACCCGTCACCCCGCCGCGAGCTTGGCGGCGACGCCCACCACCCGGGTGGCCAGGTGGTCGAGTGCGGCCAGCGTGGCCTCGTCCAGATCGTTCTGGTTGTTCGGTCCGGTGACGTGCCCGACGCCGTAGGGGTTGCCGTCGGCGAACTTGATCGGGTCGGTGTAGCCCGGCGGGACCAGGATGCCGCCGAAATGCATCAGCGACACGTAGAGATTCAGCAGCGTGGCTTCCTGCCCACCATGGGCGGTCTGACTCGAGGTGAAGCCGGCATAGACCTTGTCGGCGAGTTCGCCCTTGGCCCACAGCCCGCCAAGCCCGTCCAGAAAGTTCCGGAATTGTGCTGAGGGGGAACCGAATCGGGTGGGCGAGCCGAAGATGACGGCGTCCGCCCAGACGATGTCGTCGCCGGTGGCCGCCGGCAGGTCCTTGGTCGCCGAGTAGTTGGCGCTCCACGCCGGGTTGTGGGCAAAGGTCTCCGGGTCGCGCGTCTCCTGGATGTGCCGCACGCGGACCTCGGCGCCCGCCGCCTCGCCCGCCTGGGCCACCCGCTGCGCCATCTTGGTGCCGTGCCCGGTAGCCGAGTAGTAGATAACCGCCAACTTCGTCATTGCCATCTCTCCTTTTTCTAGGCGCCTGCGAGCAGGCGTTGCATCTCATTGATTTCCACGCTGGCCGTATCGCTGCGGCGGGGTCCGCGCAGTTCTAGTAGCCGAGCGAAGTCCCTGGCCGCCTTGGTAATCCGCTCAGACAGTCCCTGCGCGCCGAAGTCGGACGTCGCCGCGTACACGCCGGTGGGCGACACCAGCGCATGCAGATAGCAGAACATCGGACGCAGGGCGTGGTCCAGCACCAGCGAGTGCCGTTCGGTGCCGCCGGTCGCCGCGATCAGCACCGGCGTGCCGTCCAGGGTCTGCTCGGGCAGCACGTCGAAGAACGACTTGAACAACCCGCTGAACGTCGCGTTGAACGTCGGCGTCACCGCGATCGCTCCGTCACTGGCCGCGACCGCGTCGAACACCGCCTCCAGCTCCGCCGAGGCGAACCCGGTCAACATGGCGTCGGTGATCGCCCGAGCCAGGTGCCGCAACTCGACGACCTCGATGTCGACCTGCCCGAGCTCGGCGCGGACCGCCGCGGCGAGCCGGTCGGCCAGCAGCCGGGTGGACGACGGCTCACGCAACCCGCCGCTGATCACGACCAGTCTCATGACGCCTCCTGGATTTCGGGTTGCCGCGCAGCCTCAACCAGGGACTGGTGCGTCGGCGCACCGGGAACGTGCGCGGGCCGGCCGATGGCGAATTCCTTGCGCAGCACCGGGATAACGTGCTCACCCAGCAGATCGAGCTGCTCAAGCACCGTCTTCAACGGCAGACCGGCATGGTCGACCAGGAACAGCTGGCGTTGGTAGTCGCCCACGTAGTCACGGAAGCCCAGCGTCTTGTCGATCACCTGCTGCGGCGAGCCGACCGTCAGCGGAGTCTGGGCGCTGAACTCCTCCAGGCTCGGGCCGTGGCCGTAGACCGGGGCGTTGTCGAAGTACGGTCGGAACTCGTTCACCGCATCCTGGCTGTTGGGCCGCAGGAACACCTGCCCGCCGAGCCCCACGATCGCCTGATCGGCACCACCGTGGCCGTAGTGCGCGAAGCGCTGGCGGTACAGCTGCACCATCCGTTTGGTGTGCGACGCCGGCCAGAAGATGTGGTTGGCGAAGAAGCCGTCACCGAAGTGCGCCGCGAGTTCGGCGATTTCGGGACTGCGGATCGACCCGTGCCAGACGAACGGGGGGATCCCGTCCAGCGGACGCGGCGCCAGGGTGAACCCGTGCAACGGGGTGCGGTACTCACCACTGAAGTCGACGACGTCCTCGCGCCACAGCCGGCGCAGCAACTGATAGTTCTCCACGGTCAGCGGCAAAGCGGCCCGGATGTCCTTGCCGAACCAGGGATACACCGGGCCGGTGTTTCCGCGCCCCAGCATCAGGTCCACTCGGCCGTCGGCGAGGTGCTGCAGCACGCTGTAGTCCTCGGCGATCTTCACCGGGTCGTTCGTGGTGATCAGCGTGGTGGCGGTGGTCAGCTGTATGCGCTCGGTCTGCGCCGCGATATAGCCCAGCAGGGTTGTCGGCGACGACGGCACGAACGGCGGGTTGTGATGCTCACCGGTGGCGAAGACGTCCAGGCCGACTTCCTCGGCCTTCTTGGCGATCGCCACGGTCGCCTTGATGCGCTCGGCCTCCGTCGGCGCGCGGCCGGTGGTGGGGTCGACGGTGACATCGCCGACGGTGAAGATGCCGAACTGCATACCGGTGCTCGTCACGGCAGGCCTCCTTGGGTTGTTGGTCGCAACTCTAGCTGATAGTTGCTAACGCAACTACTTTACGATCCATTCCCTCGCCTTCTAGCTGTTTAGCACGGCTATCAACTTGGACGATTGTGATTTCGTCAACTATATTTGGGCCTCATGGAGGCACCATGGCTCAACGAGGAGGAACAGCGGATGTGGCGGGGCTACCTCGACAGCACGCGCTTGCTGCTCCGTAGCCTGGACCGGCAATTGGCCGCCGACGCAGGACTGAACCTGTCCGACTTCGAGATCCTGGCGCTGCTGTCCGAGGCGCCCGACCGCCGGCTGCGGATGAACGAGTTGGCCGACATCACCGTGACGACCCGCAGCGGAGTCACCCGAGCGGTCAAACGGCTGACCGACGCCGGCTGGGTCCACCAGGTCAAGTGCGAGGAAGACAAACGCGGCCAGTACGCCGAGCTCACCGAGTCGGGCATGGACAAGTTGCGAGCGGCCGCGCCGGGCCATGTGCAAGCGGTGCGGGCCGGCCTGTTCGACTCGCTCAGTCCGCGTGAGGTGGAACTGTTCACCCACTCCTATGCGCGAATCCGCGACAATCTGCTGGAGCAGCCGTAGGCATTCTCGGCGAAGGCAGCCGACCGCCGCGTCAATCTCCATACGATCGAGCCATGTCGCAATGTCACACCGCGCGCGGGCCCATCGACACCGCCGACCTCGGCGTCACCCTGATGCACGAGCACGTGTTCATCATGACCACCGAGATCGCCCAGAACTATCCGGAAGCCTGGGGCGACGAGGAGGCCCGGGTGGCCGACGCGATCACTCGGCTCAACGAGCTGAAGGCCGCCGGGGTCGACACCATCGTCGACCTGACGGTGATCGGCCTGGGCCGCTACATCCCGCGGATCGCCCGAGTTGCCGCGGGCACCGAACTGAACATCGTGGTGGCAACCGGCGTCTACACCTACAACGACGTGCCGTTCTTCTTCCACTATCTGGGTCCAGGCACCATGCTGGACGGACCGGAGATCATGGCCGACATGTTCGTCCGCGACATCGAGACCGGCATCGCCGACACCGGGATCAAGGCGGCGATCCTCAAGTGCGCCACCGACGAACCGGGCGTCACTCCCGGCGTCGAGCGGGTGTTGCGCGCGGTCGCCCAAGCCCACCGGCGTACCGGCGCACCCATCTCCACCCACACCCATGCCGGCAGCCGTCGCGGCCTGGAACAGCAGCGCATCTTCGAAGAAGAAGGCGTCGACCTGTCCCGCGTGGTGATCGGCCACTCCGGGGACAGCACCGACCTGGGCTACTTGGAGGACCTGATCGCCGCGGGCTCGTACCTGGGTATGGACCGGTTCGGCATCGATCTGATCCTGCCGTTCGAGGAACGCGTGAACACGGTGGCGGCCATGTGCGAGCGCGGCCACGCGGACAAGATGGTGCTCTCGCACGACGCCAACTGCTATTTCGATGCGCTGCCCGGCGAACTGAGCTCGGTGGCCGCACCCAACTGGCACTACCTGCACATCCACAACGACGTGATCCCCGCGCTGCGGCAGCGTGGCGTCACCGACGAGCAGCTGCGCACCATGCTGGTCGACAACCCGCGCAAGATCTTCGAGCACTCCGGCGGCTACTGAGGCCCCCGCTGGGCTTCGCCGACGTCACCGCGCCGGCACAGCAGCACGTACCGCCAGCGACCGAATCAGGGCGTGGAGGCGCTCGTGGGTGGCGGCCTCGGGATCGCTGAGGCGCAACTGCAGAAGTTCGCGAGCGGCGGCATGCAGCATGCGGGCGGTGTAGTCAGGATCCGGCAAGTCGGGGTAGCTGCGCAGCAACTCGCCCACCAAGTAGGCGCGCACGACTTCTTGCGCCTGCGCAAGACGCTCGTGCAGTTCCGGCGGCGCGCCCTGCGGCGGGAACAGGAACAGCCGCCACGTGGCAGGGCAGGCGTCGACCGCGCGGAGCACGCTGTCGAACCTGCTGACCAGAACGCCGTCGCCGCCCGGTTCCGTCGTTTCGGCGATCACCTCGGCGAACTGGTCGGCCGCCCGCGCGGCTTCGCGATCGATCAACGCGACGAAAAGCCTGGCGGGGTCGCCGAATTGCTGATAGATCAGCGACCGGTTGATCCCGGCCTCGCGGGCTATCCGGTTCGGCGTGGCCGCGTGAAATCCCTCCGCGTCCACGATCGCGTGGGCGACATCGAGGATCTGGCCACGCCGGGCCTCGGCCGTCATCCGCCGCCGCGACTGCCCCAAAGTCATAGTTGACAGCATAACTAACACTCTGTTACTTGTGTAACTAACAATATGTTAGTTATCTGGAGGCCGTGATGCCCACGCACTACCCCGAGCTTGCGGAACGTGTTCGCAGTCAGCGCGAGGTGCAGCCGGACCTCTACGGCGACATCGACTTCGACAAACAGCCCTACCGCACCACCACCGATCCGGCAGACCGCTCGGCCCTGCCGGAGTGGGTCGCCGAGCGCGCCCCCTACCTGGCCGACGAACGGGCCGTCGAACTGATCCGCACGACGACCCTGCTCGGGGATGTGGTGGCCGACCCCTATGCGGCGCTGATGTCCGAATACAGCGTCACCGCGTTGATCGACATGCTCCAGTTGGCCTGCCGCAAGGGCATTGACGCGGTCGCCGACGCGCCACCGGAGCTGGCGGCGTTCATCGCCGATATGGAAGCCGCGCCCCCGTGGCTGGACATGGACCTGGTGCGTGAGGGCGCTCGGCACGCACGCATTCCGGCCGCATTGGTGGCGCCGTTCGTCACCCGCGGGGCCTTTATCGCGACCTTCGTCAACACCTACGCAGCGCTGCCCATGGCACTGACCGGCGCGTTGTCCGGCCGTCGCGCCGCGCGCCGGGTCAACGAGACGACGAGCTTTTTCGCCGTCACCACGCTGCCCGGGGCGTTGGACCGCTACGGCCCGGGCTTCGAAGCGGCCGCCATGGTGCGGCTGATGCACTCGATGGTTCGCTACAACGCGCTCAAGCGCTCCGAGAAGTGGGACATCGACATCTACGGGCTGCCGATTCCACAGGTCGACCAGATGCCGGCCGGCATGATCAACCTCTACCTGCTGGCCACGGCCGCTCACCGGAAGGGGCGCACCGAATTCAGCGCGAGCGAGCGCGCCGTCGTCGAATTCACCCGCTACCGGGCGTTTTTGCTCGGTCTGCCCGAGGAGCTCCTGCCGACCACCCCCGCCGAGATCATCCACCTCATCCACACCCGCGGGGCGCTGCTGCGCGAAGACTTCGACGACGCCACCTGCGGGGAGATGGTGCGCTCGACCATGGCGGCCTATCTGCGGCCCGTCGACACCCGGTGGGAACGCATGGCCGACGCCGTCGAGAAGAGCTACAGCAAGGCCGCCTTCACCAAGGCCTTCTGCAACGGCGACCGCGCCGTCGCCAAGGACAAGGGGGTGTCGATCGGCCTGGCCGACTACCTGCGGATCGGCGTGACCGCGCCGTTCATCATCGGGCGCCTGCTGGTGGTCCGGCGCGCCAACCGGATCCCGGCGCTGCGTCAGATCACCGACGACTACCTGGTGCGGCTCGTCAAACGTCGACTGCAGACCTACGGCAAACCCGAATTCACCAGCGATGCAAATGATTACACACCAGCGGGGCAGCTGGCGCAATGAGCCGAGGGCGGTTACCAGACCAAACGGGCGAGGTAGGTCTGCGCGTATTTGCGGACGGCGACCGTGTCGTTGATGTCGAGCACCCCTGCCCTGTTGGTGAGCAGTGATGCCACGAGGCGCACCAGGATCTCCGCGGTGGTGAGGACCGCCTCGTCGGGCATGGTCACTCCGCAGAGCCGCAACGTCGCGGCGACCAGATGGCTGGCACGCACCAGAGCCTTCTCACCGTTGGGCGTGTTCACTCCGATGAGCAGTTCCGGTTCGCTTTCGATGACCGCGGTAGCAAGCGGATTCTCGGTGATGCGGCGCATGGCGAGGGTGAAGCATTCCACGATTGCGCCGGCGGCATCCTGGGCACGGGCAGCGTGGCCGAGCTCCACGAAGAGGGCCTGGGTGTCGGTCTCCACCAGCTGCTCGAACAGCGCTTCTTTGGTGGGGAAGTGCCGGTACAGCGTTCGACGGCTCACTCCGGCCCGCTGGGCGACAGCGTCGATGTTGGCCCGGCGAAAGGCATGCCGCTCGAACTCCACCCGAGCGGCCTCGAGAATGGCGCCCGCCGTGCCACTCATGGGATCGCCGACCTTGACTGCTGCCGGACCGGCCATGTGGTTCATCCTGTCATGCTCGGCGGTGAGCTGGGCCGACGTGCGGTGGCGGCCCGACCTGGCCGCGTTTCCCTCGTGTTATCGTGACACAATTACATGAGTTTGTGCCATTGTGCGGACGATCTGCTTGTTGCCGGAGGTCATCGATGCCCACGCACTACCCCGAGCTGCACCAGCGCGTGCGCCGTCAGGCCGAGCTGTTGCCGGAGCTCTACGGGGATTTGAACTTCGACGTGCAGCCCTACCGCACAGCGCTCTCCCCCGACGACGTCTCGTCTCTGCCAGGCAATCCGGCTACCCGGGCCAAGTTGCTGGCCGACGATGCCGCCGTCGAGCTGATCACGACGGCCACCTGGCTGGGTGATGTGGTGTCGGACTCCTACGCCGCACTGATGGGCCAGTACAGCGTCAGCTCCCTGATCAGCATGCTCAAGCAGGCTTGTCGGCAGGGCATCGGCGCGGTGCCCGATGCGCCGCCCGAGCTGGCCGCCTTCATCGCCGACATGGAGGCCACGCCGGACTGGCTGGACATGGACCTGGTCCGACAGGGCGCCGAGCACTCCCGACTCCCGATGGCGCTGTTGGCGCCGTTCGTCGTCCGCGGGGCGTTCATCGCGACCTTCCTCAACACCTACGCCGCGCTGCCGATGGCACTGACCGGCGCCCTGTCGGGGAAGCGCGCCGCCGGGCGGGTCAACGAGACCACCAGTTTCTTCGCCGTCACCACCCTGCCCGGCGCACTGGACCGGTACGGCCCGGGCTTTGAGGCGGCAGCCATGGTGCGGCTCATGCACTCGATGGTCCGTTTCAACGCGCTCAAGCGATCGCCGAAATGGGACGTCGACATCTACGGGCTGCCGATTCCGCAGATCGACCAGATGCCGGCCGGGATGATCAACCTCTACGTGCTGGCGATGGATGCCCGCCGCCACAAACGCACCGAGTTCACGCCAAGTGAGCGCGCCCAGGTCGAGTTCACCCGCTACCGCTGCGTGCTACTCGGCCTGCCCGAGGAGCTTTTGCCGACCACACCCGACGAAATCATCCGAGTGTTCAGTGCCCGCGCCGCGCTGCTGCGCGACGACTTCGACGACTCCACCTGTGGGGAGCTGGTCCGCTCGACGATGGCCGCCTACCTGCGGCAGGAGGACACCCTTCGCGAGCGCATCGCCGACGCTGTCGAGAAGAGCTACAGCAAAGCGTTTTTCGTTAAGACGTTCTGCGGTGGTAAACGGGACGTGGCCGCGAAGATGAGCGTCACGCTCAGCGCGGGAGACTATGCCCGGATCGCCCTCACGGCTCCGTTCGTGGCCGGCCGCCTGCTGGTGGTGCAACGCGCTGTGCGCACCCCCGGCCTGCGCCGGCTGACAGGAGCCTACGTGCTACGGCTGCTCAAGCGGCGGCTGAAGGCCTACGGCACGCCCGAATTCACCAGCGACGTCGCCGAGTACACCCCGTCGGGCAAAGCCGCCTGAGGGGCATCGGGGCGCTCCACTCGGTGCCGCGTCTCCCAGCCCCGTAGCTTCTCGCGGCACGGCTGTTCCACCAGGGCGTAGCTGACCGCGGCGATGGCGACGGTGAACACCATCGTCAGCGCCAGCACCACTGCCATGTCCCCGGTGAACGCGAACCGGCCGATCACCGGGAACACCATGTCGAGGGCGGCCAGGTGCCAGATGAAGATCCCGTAGGACCAGCGGCCCAACGTCACCATCGGCGCGCTGGCCAGGAACCGGTGCGGTGTGTCAGGCCGGTCGAGCACCAACGGCGCCAACAGCGCCCACGCCAAGACACCACCCATCGCGGTGCGCACGATGAACTGCCCGACGGTGGCCGAGGTCAGCCCCTCCGGACCGGCCAGCGGCGACGCCGCGACCAAGAACGCCACCA
Source organism: Mycolicibacter heraklionensis (assembly GCF_019645815.1). NCBI lineage: Bacteria > Bacillati > Actinomycetota > Actinomycetes > Mycobacteriales > Mycobacteriaceae > Mycobacterium > Mycobacterium heraklionense. Next base: position 246,382 of record NZ_CP080997.1, on the reverse strand, counting down.
ATGTCAGCAGCGCCATCGGCAGCCGCCGACGGGCCAGCCGGTGCACCCAGCCGACCGGGCTGTGCACCCACTCCGCCAGCAGCATGCCCGCCCCGAACCAGCAGCCGTAGGCCGGCGCCCAGTTCAACGGGTTCACCCCGTAGGGCGTGTGGATGGGCAGAAAGCCCCATCCCAGGCTGAGCAGCGCCATGCCCGCGATCGCCGGTATCCGGGCGCGAACCGGCAACCGCCGCGCCGCCAGCGCCAGCAGGGGCAGGGCGACGTAGAAGCTGACCTCCACGGCCAGGCTCCACATCTGGGTGAGGCCCGGTGTCAGGGTCAGCGGCACATAGATCTGCGTCATCGTGAGGTTGGCCAGCCACACCACCAGACTGGCGCCCCCGGCGTCGGGCAGTAGCGCCAGGATCACCACCACCGACACCAGGTAGGCCGGCATGATCCGCACCACGCGTGACCGCAGATAGTGCCCGGTCGGCGGCTCTCGACGCAGCCCGCGCGCGGCCGCCGCGTGGCCGCGCCACAGCAAAAATCCGCTCAGCGCGAAGAACACCGCGACGGCCATGTCGAAACGACCCCACAGCCGGCCGCTGATCCCCGACGAGTGCCCAGTCTGAAACGCGACGTGCGTGATCACCACCCCGATGGCCGCGCAGGCACGCATGCCCTCGACGGCGGGCAGGAAGCTGCGCACGCCGCCTACCTGCTGGCTCATCTGATTTCCGACCGAGGCATCGATGGACACACAGTAGCTGTTGCATCCGCTGCTGTTAGGGTCAAACAAATTTGGGTACCGGGTCAAAAGGAGGATGCGGCGACGTGAACCGAGCAATCATGATGCGTATCGCGGCATGCGCAGTCATGGGCCTCGGCGCCGCCCTGATGGTCGCGGCACTGTTGCTGTCCACCTACACCGCGGGAAAGATCGCCAAGATCCCGCTCGACATCGATGTCACGCTGATCGGCAACGGCAGCGGCGCCGCGTTGGACCCCGAGTCCCTGGGCAGTGAGCACGCCGTCGTCGACCAGGACGTGCCGCTGGTGTCCCAGCAACAGATCGGAGTCGAGTCGCCCGCCAATGCCGACGTGGTGACCCTGCAGGTCGGCTCGTCGCTGCGGCGCGCGGACCGGCAGAAGGACACCGGGCTGCTGCTGGCCATCGTCGACACCGTCACCCTGAATCGCACGACCGCCGAGGCGATTTCGGACGACACCCACCCGGGTGGCTCGGTGCAGCGACCGCGCAACTTTGAGGACGAAAGCCCGCCCACCAACATCGCCCTGCCGCACGAGGGACTGTCCTACCGGTTCCCCTTCGACACCAAGAAGCAGTCCTACCAGTACTTCGACCCGATCGCGCAGAAGGCCTACGAAGCCAACTACGAGGGGGAGGACGACGTCAACGGGCTGACCACCTACCGGTTCGTCCAGAACGTCGGCTACGACGGCGACGGCAGCCTGGCCGAGCCGGTGCGTTACCCGTCGCTGTACGGCCACGACGAAGACGGTGAGATCACCGCGCCCGCCCGGCTCTGGAACATCGAAGGCGCCGACCCCGACGAGAACGTCACGATGACGCGGTACTACGCGGCGCAGCGCACGATGTGGGTCGACCCCGTCTCGGGCACCATCGTCAAGTCGAAGGTGCACGCCAACCACTACTACGCGCGGGATGCGCTCAAGCCGGAGATCGCCCTGGCCGACTACACGGTGACCAGCTCCGAGGAGACCATCGAAGCGCAGGTCAATGCGGCCCGCAACGAACGCGACCGGGTGGCGCTGTGGTCCCGGGTGCTGCCGATCACCTTCACCGCAGCGGGGTTGATCTGCTTGATCGGCGGCGTTCTGGCCGGCTGGTTCAGCCTGCCGGCCGAGGCCGCGTTGGGGCGGCGGGGCCGGGACGGATCCGACGGTGGGTTCTTCGGTGGGTTCGCGCCCAAGGCGCCGACGACCGAGCAGCCTTCCGGAGCCGAGGCCGAGACCGAGAAGCTGCCGACCCAACGTCCCCAGCTGGACCGCCCGTCGGGGCCCCCAGAGTCGAGCCCCCCGGAGCGCGGCACCCCGGATTCGGCTCCCGACCAGCCGTAGTTTCCCCGTGGTGCGAGCCAGGCGCGCGATCGCGCCGTGCTATGCACTCGGGCTGACGCTGCTCATCCTGGCGCCATTACTGCGTCCGGGTTATCTGCTGTTGCGAGACGCGGTTTCGACGCCGCGGTCCTATCTGACCGAGACCGCCCTCGGGCTCGGTGAGGCATCGCCGCGAGCGGTGCCGCAGGACTTCGCGGTGGCACTGGCATCGCGGCTGATCGACGGCGGCACCGTGGTCAAGGCGCTGCTGTTCGCGGGGCTGTGGCTGGCCGGATGCGGTGCGGCACGACTGGTGGCGATCGTGCTGCCGGAGGCCGGGCTGCCCGGTCAGCTGGTGGCGATCACCGTGGCGATCTGGAATCCCTATGTGGCCGAGCGGCTGCTGCAGGGGCATTGGAGCCTGCTGGTCGGGTACGGCTGCCTGCCGTGGGTGGCGGCGGCGATGCTGGGGTTGCGCGCCGGCGCAACCGGGTCCATGCGGCTGGTCGGCCTGGTGTTCTTTCTGGCGCTGGCCGGCTTGACCCCCACCGGGCTGCTGCTGGCGGCGGTGGTGGCACTGGTGTGTGTCGCGGCGCCCGGATCCGGGCCGCCGCGATGGTGGTGCGCGGCGAGCGCCGTGGCGATCGCGGCGACCGCCGCGCTGCCTTGGCTGATGGCGGTGGTGCTGAGCCCGGGATCCGCACAGGGCGAATCAGCCGGGGTGACGGCATTCGCGGCCCGCGCCGAGCCGGGTCTGGGCACCCTGGGCAGCCTCGCCGGGCTCGGCGGGATCTGGAATGCCGAGGCGGTACCCGGTTCGCGCCGAACCGTGTTTGCGCTCCTGGCGACGGCGGTGTTCCTCGGGGTGCTGGGGCTGGGATGGGCGTCGGTGCGAGACCTGCCTGCGGTGCGTCCGCTGCTGATCCTGGCGGGCTCGACGGTGCTGGCGTTCACCCTGTTGGCTACCGGGCCGGGGCTCGCGCTGCTGCGCTGGGCGACGGAGATCGCACCTGGGCTCGGGGTGCTGCGCGACGGGCAGAAGTGGGTGGCCCTGGCGGTGCCGGGCTACTTGCTGGCCGGCGCCGGGGCGGTCGTGGGGTTGCGGGACCGGTTGCCGCCCGCGCGTGCGGCGCTGGTGTGCTGCGCCGCGCTGATCGTCGTGCTACCCGACCTGGCCGCCGGAGTGGCCGGGCGGGTCACGCCGGTGCACTACCCGCCCGGCTGGGCGGCGGTGGCGGCCAAGATCAACGCCGACCCGCGCCCGGTGGCCGTGCTGCCGGCCGACACCATGCGTCACTTCCCCTGGGCGGGGCCGGCGCCGGTGCTCGATCCGCTGCCCCGGTGGGTGCGCGCCGAGGTGCTCACCACCGGCGACCTGACCGTCGGCGGGCAGGCGGTGCCCGGGGAGGGGACTCACGCCCGCGAGGTGCAGGAGGCGCTGTTGTCCGGGGCTGAGCCGGCCACCCTCGGCGTCAAAGGTGTGGGCTGGGTGGTCAAGGAATCTGATGTAGACGGCGAAATAGGTTCTGCAACAAAAACTCTGACCCGGCTGCCCGTCACCTACCGAGATCCCGACCTGACTCTCTACCGGGTCGGCGGCCGCGCGCCGAAGGCTTCGGCCGGGTCGCGCCGGGCCGCGATGGTTGCCCACCTGGCGTGGCTGGCCATGCTGGTCGTGGGCGCTGGAGGTCTGGCGGCGCCGTCGATCCGACGATGCAAGGCCGTGCGTTAGGCGTCCAGGAAGCGGGCGCGCACCCCGGGCCCCGGGATCGGGCAGGTGTCGTGCCGACCGCCCAACCGATAACGGACGGAGGCGAAGCGGTCGTAGAGCCAGTCACGCAGACCTGCCGGGATGATGCGGGCCGCGAGCAGCAGCCGGAAGGGGCCACCCAGATAACTCAGCACCCGCAGCGCCGCCGCCGATCGAACATCGATGTGCTCATCGGGCCGGCCGGGGTTCGCCACGAAGACCATCGAGTCAACATCCCGCAGCTCCGGATGGCGCTCGATGATCGCGCGCGCGAAGTCACTTTCCAATGCCGCGAATCGCAGGGTGCCGCGCCGGTCGAACCGCAGAATGCTCTGCACCGACCGATTGCAGATTCCGCAGACGCCGTCGTAGAGCAGGACGGGAGCTGGGTGGTCGTCGCTCACCGGTGCACCTCCACGCGTCTGCACAACCTCTTTGTCCAGTATGGAGCAGTGCGCTACCCGGTAGGAAGCTGACGTCGACGGAGGACTGCCAGGCGATAAAGTCTCGACGTGGAGCTCACCGCGACCGAGATTGCGGCCGCAGTTCAGAGCGGCATGCTGACGGCCCGAGCCGCCACACAGCAAGCGCTGCACCGGATCGAGCAAACCCAGCCGGCCTTCAACGCGTGGCAGGTGATCCGCAACGACGCTGCGCTGGCCGAGGCGGACGCGATCGATGCTCGCGACGATCGCGGGTCGCTTCCGTTGGCGGGCGTTCCGATTGCCATCAAAGACAACATCGCCGTAGCCGGGGAACCGATGCGGGACGGCTCGCCGGCCACCAGCGCGGCGCCTCAACCAACCGACCACGAGGTCGTTCGTCGACTCCGCGCGGCAGGGGCCGTGATCGTCGGGCTGACGCGCGTGCCTGAGCTCTGCATCTGGGGCGCAACCGATTCGGCCTTCGGCGTCACCCGCAATCCCTGGAATCCGGAGCGGACGCCGGGTGGCTCGTCCGGGGGATCTGCGGCCGCGGTCGCATCCGGAGCGGTACCCCTCGCCGACGGAAACGACGGCATGGGCTCGATTCGGATCCCGGCCGCATGCTGCGGGTTGGTTGGCCTCAAGCCTGGTCGCGGCGTGGTGCCGGTCGGCGAGGCGCACACATCCTGGGGAGGGATGTCGGAGAACGGACCGCTCGCGACCACGGTCGACGATGCCGCGCTGATGTTCTCGGTCATGGCCGACGACCCCGATGCCGCGACGCTGATCCAGCCGCCCACCCTGCGGATCGCCGTGTCGACGTCGGCCCCCAGTCCCGCGACGCCGGTGGCACGCGGTTGGGCCGAGGCGGTCCATCGGACTGCCGATCTTCTTCGCGGTAGCCACCTCATTCGGTCCGCGACCCCGCGTTACCCGGCCACGCTGATGAGCACGACCGCGCTGGCGTTGTGGACGGCGGGAGCTGCGGCCGATGCACACGCCTCGACGAACGTCTCCTTGTTGGAGCGCCGCAACCGCATCCACGTGTGGATCGGAGACGCCGTCGAGAAGCGGGGACTTTCGAGCCCCCGGGGCCGCGAGGTGTGGCGGGAGCGCGCGTTCGACTTCTTCGCCGACACCGACGTCTTGGTCACGCCGACGCTGGCGCAACCGCCGCTCAGATCACGGCGTTGGGCCGAACGGGGCTGGCTCACCTCGCTGGTCGCCAACGCTCGCTACGCCCCGTTCGCGGCACCGTGGAACATGATCGGTTGGCCCGCGATGAACGTGCCCGCCGGACTCGATCGCCGCGGCCTGCCGGTCGGCGTGCAGTTGGTCGGCAAACCCGGGTCGGAGCGGACCCTGCTGGGCCTCGCCGCTCAAATCCAGCAGCTCCAACCCTGGCCGCGCACTGCTTAGGGGCGGCTGCTCAGACCACGCCGCTGACATAGCGACGTTCGCGTACGGCCGCCAGCACGGTATGCAAGCCCTCGGCGCTTTGCCGCCAGGAGAATTCGGCGCTGCGGGCCTGCGCCTTGGCGCCGAGCTGCTCGCGTAGCACCGCGTCCGCCAGCAACTGATGGAGTTGCTCGACCAGCTCGTCGCGGTCATCGACCAATATCCCGGTGACCCCGTCGACGATCGAGTCGGACAGCCCGCCGGAGGCCCGGTAGCCGATGGTCGGCACGCCGTGCTGGCCCGCCTCGATGACGGCCAGGCCCCAGCCCTCCTTGCGGGACGGCAACACGTGTACCCAAGCCTGGTGCACCAGTTCGTGCTTGGTGACCTCGTCGACGTGGCCGTGGAAGGTGACCGCGCCGGTGATCCCCAGCTCCGCGGCGTGCTCCACCAGCCGGTCGCTCCACCAACCGCCACCGATGACATCGAGGTGCAGACCGGGCACCCGGGCGCGCAGTGCCGCAACCGCGTCCAGCGCGTCCTCGATCTGTTTATGCGGCACCAGGCGGGACAGCACCACCACCCGCGGTGTCGGCGAGCGAGGGTGCGTCAGCGTCGCCGGTGGCGCCTCATCGAGGCCGTTGCGCACCACCGCGATGCGCTCGGGGCCCACTCCGAGCTCGATCAGGTCGCGCACCGAGGGCAATGACACCGTCAGGTATTGGTTGCGCCGGTTCAGCCACGGCGACAGCCTCGACTCCACCAGCCAGCCGATCCGGCTCAGCACCGGCCCGGCCACCGGCCACTGCTCGCGGTGGCAGTGGTGCACCAGCACCGCGACCCGCCGCCCGTAGGCCAGCCGGGCCAGAAACGGCAACCCGTTCTGGGTGTCGATCACCGCGTCGGGCCGCACCCGCCGCAGCTGACCGAGGCCGAACCGGGCCGCCACCATGGCCGCCCCCGCCCATAGGTACACGGTGTAGGGCCCGCCGCGCCGGTTGATGTGCACCCCGTCGACGACCTCGTGTTTGGGCGCGCCCGGGTAACGGGCGGTGCGCAGCGTCACCGCCACGCCGGCGGCGGCCAGCTCGGCGCCGATCCGCTGCAGGTAGGTCTCGCTGCCGCCGCCCTGCGGATGCCCGGTGTCACGCCAGCACAGCAGCAGGACCGAGCGGACAGCAGACACGCCGACCAGGGTAGTCGGCCGGTTCCCCACCCCGCCGAGCGTGAAGCCAGCTGCACGTTCGGCCCCCGGCGTGCGGCCACCGTCACGTTGGCCGAGATCTAGGCTGGCTCGGTGGCTGCCACCGAGAAGTTCGCGCGACGCGCGACGTTGGCCCGTTCGGTGCGCCTGCTGTCCCAGTTCCGCTATGAGCAGACCGCGCCGGCCCGGTTCTACGGTGCGCTGGCCGACGACACCTCGGCCATGGTCATCGAGCTGTGGCGGGGAGTGTGCGGCGACGATCCGGCCGGCAGGACCCTGCTCGACGTCGGCGGCGGGCCGGGCTACTTCGCCACCGCGTTCGCCGACGCCGGGCTGCGCTATATCGGTGTGGAACCCGACCCCGGCGAAGTCCACGCGATGCATGCGGCCCGGCCCTCGGACGCGACGGGCAGCTTCGTGCGGGCCTCCGGTATGGCCCTGCCGTTCGCCGACGCGAGCGTGGACATCTGCCTGTCGTCCAACGTCGCCGAGCACGTGCCGCGGCCCTGGCAGCTGGGCAACGAGATGCTGCGGGTCACCCGGCCCGGCGGGCTGGCGGTGCTGTCCTACACGGTGTGGCTGGGTCCGTTCGGCGGCCACGAGATGGGGCTGACGCACTATCTGGGCGGCCGGCGCGCCGCCGCGCGCTACACCCGACGGCACGGCCACCCGCCGAAGAACAACTACGGCTCGTCATTGTTCGCGGTGTCGGCCGCCGAGGGCCTGGACTGGGCCCGTCACACCGGCGCGCTGGTCGCGGCTTTCCCCCGTTATCACCCGCGATGGGCGTGGTCGATGACGAAGGTGCCGGGCATTCGCGAGTTCGGCGTGAGCAATCTGGTGCTGGTGCTACAACCGAGCTGATGGATTGACTGCAACGTGTTCTAATCCGTCCGCCGGCTCGGTAGGGTGGCGCCCATGACCGACTCCAGCATCACCGAATACGACACCCTCTTCATCGGCGGCAAGTGGACCGCCCCGTCCACCGATCGGGTGATCGAGGTTCACAACCCGGCGACCGGCGAGTATGTCGGCAAGGTGCCGCTGGCTGCCAAGGCCGATGTGGATGCGGCGGTGGCCGCCGCGCGCACCGCGTTTGACTCCGGGCCGTGGCCGTCGACCCCGCCGGCCGAGCGGGCCGCGGTGATCGCCGCCGCGATCAAGCTCATGGAAGAGCGCAAGGACCAGTTCACGTCGCTGCTGGGCGCCGAGACCGGCCAGCCCCCGCTGGGCGTCGAAACCATGCACTGGATGAGTTCCATCGGGGCGCTGAACTTCTTCGCCGGCCCCGCCGTCGACGAGGTCAGCTGGGAAGAGGTCCGCACCGGCGCTTACGGTCAGACGATCGTGCGCCGCGAACCGATCGGCGTGGTCGGTGCGATCGTGGCGTGGAACGTGCCGCTGTTCCTGGCGGTCAACAAGCTGGGTCCGGCCCTGCTGGCCGGCTGCACGGTGGTGCTCAAGCCCGCCGCCGAGACGCCGTTCAGCGCGAACCTGCTGGCGCAGACCTTCGCCGACGCAGGCTTGCCGGAGGGCGTGCTGTCGGTGGTGCCGGGCGGCGCCGAGACCGGCCAGGCGCTGACCTCCAACCCGGGCGTGGACATCTTCTCCTTCACCGGCAGCTCGGCCGTCGGCAAGGAGATCGGCAAGCGCGCCGCGGACCTGCTCAAGCCGTGCACGCTGGAACTCGGCGGCAAGTCGGCGTCCATCGTGCTCGAAGACGTCGACCTGGCATCGGCGATCCCCATGCTGGTGTTCTCCGGGATCATGAACACCGGTCAGGCCTGTGTCGCCCAGACTCGCATCCTGGCCCCACGCTCGCGCTACGACGAGATCGTCGAGGCAGTCAAGAACTTCGTCACCGCGCTGCCGGTCGGCCTGCCGGATGACCCCGGCGCCCAGATCGGTGCGCTGATCAGCGAGAAGCAGCGCGAGCGAGTCGAGGGCTACATCGCCAAGGGCATCGAGGAAGGTGCCCGGCTGGTCTGCGGCGGCGGCCGGCCCGAGGGTCTGGACTCCGGCTTCTTCGTCGAGCCCACCGTGTTCGCCGACGTGGACAACTCCATGACGATCGCCCAGGAGGAGATCTTCGGGCCGGTGCTGTCGATCATCGCCTACGACACCGAGGACGACGCGGTCGCGATCGCCAACGACTCGATGTACGGGCTGGCCGGCAGCGTGTGGACCTCGGACGTGCCGCGCGGGATCGAGATCGCCAAGAAGATCCGGACCGGGACCTACGGAATCAACTGGTACGCCTTCGACCCGTGCTGCCCGTTCGGTGGCTACAAGAACTCCGGTATCGGCCGGGAGAACGGCAAAGAGGGCGTGGAGCACTTCACCCAGCAGAAGAGCGTGCTGATGCCGATGGGCTACACACTGGACGCCTGATCGGGCATCGCCCGGATCGGCTCACCTTGCCGTTGCTGCAACGGTAAGCCCCTATACTGCCGTGCGTGGGCGTGCTGCTGTGGTTTGCACCCTGGGCGGTGTACTGGGTGCTGGCGGGAAATACGCCGCCAGTGATCGCCGCGGCGGTGGCGCTGGTTGTTGCGTGCGCTGTTTGGGTGAGCAGCCGCGAGTCGCCGGCACGCCTGCTGGGCATCGGAGCCGTTGCGACGTTCGCGGTGCTGGCGGTACTGCCGCTGGCGTTCACCGGGGCGCAGCGCTGGGTGCTGGCGCTGAGTTTCGCCGGACTGTTGGCGACGCTGCTCGCCGGCATGGCGCTGGGCAGGCCCGTGGTGGAAGCCGTCGTCAAGGCGGATCTGCGGGCAGGAGTGGCGCAATCCGAGCTGTTCGGTCCCGTCGTGAATCGGGTGACGTGGATCTGGCTAGGCGCTTTGACGGCGATGCTCGCCTCGGCGGTGATCCCGCCGATCGCCCTGGCCCATGCCGCGCTGCACAACACCCGTTGTCCGCTGATCTACCTGTGCTACTGGGTCATTCCGTTCGGGATCCTGGCCGCGGCGGTGATCGCCTCGCGCATCCTGTCGGATCGCATGACCGCCGGCTTCGGCGACGCGGTGCGCAAGACGAGCTTCGTCGCCTTCGTCGACCTGGAGATCGACCAGCTGTACTACCTGGCCACCGAACACGCCAACCGTGAAGTCGGCCCCGGCGAAGAGGCCTACAACGTCACCGTCGGCACCAAGGGAACACCGCTGTCGGGCGACGACACCCGGGTGTCGTGGCCGTCCACCTACAAGGTTCGGCAACGGCGCAGCTGAGTCGGAGAAGGCGCGGCTCAGCTCCGGAACAACCGCTGCCGGCGGCGATGCTCGATGCAGCGCCCCACCTGGGTGCGGTAGAAGTCTTCGTCGCGCCCGCCGGCGGTGTACAGCCGCGCGCCCAGCCGGTCCCGGAGCTCACCGAGATCCACCGGATCGGTGGTGGCGTTGGCCAGCACCCAGTCGACGGCGGCGTCGCTGCCCTGTTCCCGGCAGATCCGCTCGGCCTGTTTGGCCGCAGCGCGCTTGTGAAACCTGGCGAACCCGCGCCTGCTCCAGGCGCGCAACTCCAGGGCTTCCAGGTCGAGCAGTTCGCGCAACACCGACAGCGGCCCGTCCGGCACAGTCTTGAACGGTGCGGCGTCGACGAAGGTCAGTGCGCCGTCGGGGCGACGGATTTGTTCGACATCAGGCTCGACCACCACGGCCCCGCGCCCCTTGGCCAGCTCGTGGGCCCACCGGACGATCGCATAGCCCTGATCGGGTAGCCGGTATTTCCGGGTATGGGTGTGCACGGCGAGGCACCTTCGCTAGAACGCGTCCTCGGAGAGATCCATCACCGCGAGGTCTTCACTTTCCACGATCCGCCGATCCGCACCGAGCCGGGGTAACACGTTGGCCGCGAAGAACTTTGCCGCGGACACCTTTCCGCGGTAGAAATGCTGATCGTCGCCGGTGGCGCCTTGGTCCAGCGCACCCAACGCGATCTCGGCCTGACGCAGCAGCAGCCAGCCGATCACCAGGTCGCCGACGGCCAGCAGGAACCGCACCGACCCCAAGCCCACCCGATAGAGCTCCCGAGCCTCCTGTTGCGACCCGAACATGTATCCGGTCATGGCGGCCACCATCGCCCGCGCATCGTCGAGCGCGGCGGCCAGCAGCTTGCGGGAATCAGCCAGCTCCGGATGACCGTCGGCGCTGTCGAGGAATTCCTCTATCTGGGCCACCAGATGCCCCAGCGCCACACCGCGGTCGCGGGCAATCTTGCGAAAGAAGAAGTCCTGCGCCTGAATTGCGGTGGTGCCCTCATAGAGCGAATCGATCTTGGCGTCACGGATGTACTGCTCGATCGGATAGTCCTGCAGGAAGCCCGAGCCGCCGAACGTCTGCAGCGATTCGGTGAGGTACTGGTAGGCCCGTTCCGAGCCGACGCCCTTAACGATCGGAAGCAGCAGGTCGTTGACCCGGTCGGCCATCTCGGCGTCGGCACCCGATACCTGCGCGGCCACTTCGGGGTTCTGGTGGGCCGCGGTGTAGAGGTACAGCGCCCGCATTCCCTCGGCGTAGACCTTCTGCATCATCAGGGCGCGCCGCACATCCGGGTGGTGGATGATGGTCACCCGCGGCGCGGTCTTGTCGGTCATCTGGGTCAGGTCGGCCCCCTGAATGCGGGTCTTGGCGTACTCCAGCGCATTCAGGTAGCCGGTGGACAGGGTGGCGATCGCCTTGGTTCCCACCATCATTCGCGCATACTCAATGACGTGGAACATCTGCGCGATACCGTTGCGGGTGTCGCCGACCAGCCATCCTTTCGCCGGAATGCCGTGCTGGCCGAACGTCAGCTCGCAGGTGGTTGAAACCTTCAGTCCCATCTTGTGTTCCAGCCCGGTGACGAACACCCCGTTGCGCTCGCCCGGCTCCCCGGTCTCGGGGTCCGGCAGGAACTTGGGGACTAGGAACAGGCTGAGTCCCTTGGTCCCCGGCCCGGCGCCCTCGGGGCGGGCCAGGGTCATATGCATGATGTTCTCGAACATGTCGTCGGTGTCGCCGTTGGTGATGAACCGCTTGACGCCGTCGATGTGCCAGCTGCCGTCGGGCTGCTCGATGGCCTTGGTGCGGCCCGCGCCGACGTCAGAGCCGGCGTCGGGTTCGGTGAGCACCATGGTGGCGGCCCAGTTCCGCTCGATCGCCATGGAAGCCCAGTGCCGCTGCTGCTCGTTACCCAGCCCGTAGAGGATGTTGGCGAAGATCGGCCCGGCCATGAAGATGAACACCGCGGGATTGGCGCCCAGCGCCAGTTCGTTGATCGCCCAGGACACCATCGCCGGGGCCGGCACCCCGCCGACCTCCTCTACCAGGCCGATCCGAAACCACTCGCCCTCTTTCCAGGCCCGCAACGACTCCTTGAAGGGCTCCGGCAGCGTCACGTGGTGAGTGGCCGGGTCGAACACCGGCGGATGGCGGTCACTGGCGGCGAACGACTCGGCTACCGGCCCCTCGGCCAGCCGGGCGGCCTCGGCCAGCATCTGGCGCACGGTGTCGCCGTCGAGATCTCCGAATGCGCCGTCGGCCAGGCATTGCTCCAGGCCCAGTAGCTCGAACAGATTGAATTCCAGGTCGCGGACATTGCTCTTGTAGTGACCCATAGGTCCAGCATGCACCTGAACCATGCGCAGGTCGCCGGAATCGCGACGTTTCAGCGCACCCTAACGCACTACGTGCAATCCCCACTGGCGCAGGAAGGGATCCAGCAGGACGAAGTCGGTGGAGTAGTCGTCATCCACCGGTCCGCCCATCAGCAGACCGACCGCACTGACGGTGCCGTCCGGGTTGACCACGTAGCCGGGACTGCCGCTGTCGCCGATGGTGCTGTACACATCGGTCTCCACAAGGTTGCCGATGATGGCGCTGACCGGACCGCAGGTCTCACCGGTCTGGGCACCGGTCTTGCAGATGGTCATGCCGACGTGAATCTGATCAGCGGTCAGCACATTGGCCACCGGGTAGCGGCCAGCGACTTTGCCGTTGGGCCGGCCGGCGGCCGGGTCGAGCCGGATGATCGCGGCGTCCCGGTCTTCGCCGTTGTTCTCGCTCGCAGTGATCCGGCCCAGGGGTGTCTCGAAGACATCGGTCCACTGCGATCCGTCGTGCGAGTCGCAGTGGCCGCTGGTCAGCAGGTAGTAGTCGCCGTGGTCGTTCTGGGTGACGAAGCCCGCTGTGCAGCTGCTGCTGTCGTCCAGCAACTCGATGCCGGGCATCGGCCCGGCCGACGCGATGCCGGCGAACGCCAGTCCCGCGGCCGCCATCACGCCCGCCAACGCGATCCTGACCATCAGGTGTCCAGCACCGTCGCCACTTTGGCCTCGACGTCGCCCAGGCCGGCCAGATCGATGCCGAAGCGGTCGGTCAGAGCCGTGCACACCTGTGCGGCGTCGTCGAACCGGATCCGCTCGGTGCCGCCGCCGGCGTGGATGGCGAGGTTGCGACCGCGCAGGTTCCAGCGGGCGTCGTCGGTCACCAGCGCCGCACTGAGGCCGACGACAAAGTTCGACTCGGGGTAGGTGGACACGTACCAACTGCCCACCTGCATGTCGATCAGCGGCCGTGGCTGAAGTCCCAGGATGTACAGCGGCCGCCAACGCTCGCCGATCAGCGTCTCCAACACGTACTCGTCCGCGTCGCTCCCGCGCTCACGCAGCCGGAACGGCTCGTGGGAGGTCTGTTGAACATCGCCGGGGACCATCGGGATCGGTGCCGTCGGCGTCTGTCCGCCGAAGCCCACGTCGACGAGATATCGCTGGTCCGACCCCGGAATCGTCACCGCCAGGGCCTGATGGGTCTGAGGATGCGGCGGCCCGTCGAGTCCCTGCGGGCTCATCCACACCACCCGCCCGGCCAGCCGGTCGGCTCCGAATCCGAGCTCACACAGCACCTCGCGCATCAGGTTGTTGTGCTCGTAGCAGTAGCCGCCGCGGCGGCGCGCCACCAGCTTGGCCGCCAGTGCCGCCGAGCCGAGATCGATCACCGGCACCCCCATCAGGGGGTCGAGATTCTCGAACGGAATGTGGCGGACGTGCGCGGACACCAGGGAGGTGAGCGTCTGAAGCGTCGGCTCGGTGCCATGGCGATAGCCGATGCGGTCGAAGTACCCCTGCAGGTCGATGCGGAGCTCCCCTCGGCTACTCGGAACAGTGCGCTGATGGTATCCAGCACCGGGTCCAAGCCGGTAACATGGGCAAAACTAGAACACGTTTCAATTGAGGGGGCCACGGTGGACACGCCGGACAACGACTGGTCGGACGACCTTCCACGGCCCATTACAAAGTGGGACCCGGGTCTGACCGAACGGGTGATGGGCCTGCTACGACCGTTCATCAAGGGCTACCACCGTGCCGAGGTGCGAGGCTTGGAATCGTTCCCGAAGGGCGGCGCCCTGGTGGTGTCGAACCATTCCGGCGGCCTGTTCGCGATGGACGTCCCGGTGTTCGCCACCGGCTTCTACGACACCTTCGGCTACGACCGTCCCGTCTACACGCTCAGCCACGACCTGATCTTCACCGGTTTCACCGCTGACTTCTTCCGCAAGACCGGGTTCATCCCCGCCAACCACGCCAACGCCGACGAGGCCCTGCGCTCCGGCGGCGTGGTGGTGGTCTTCCCGGGCGGTGACTACGACGTCTACCGGCCGACGCTGGAAGAGAACAAGATCGACTTCGGCGGCCGCAAGGGCTACATCCGCGCCGCGATCAACGCAGGTGTGCCGATCGTGCCGACAGTCGGGATCGGTGGACAGGAAAGCCAGTTCTACCTGTCCCGCGGCACCGGGCTGGCCAAGGCCCTGCGGCTGGACAAGCTGATGCGGGTCAAGATTCTGCCGATCTCGTTCGGCTTCCCGTTCGGCCTTTCCGCGGTGTTGCCGGTCAACCTGCCACTGCCCACCAAGATCGTCATGCAGGTGTGCGAACCGATCGACATCATCGCGGAGTTCGGCGAGGACCCCGACATCGACGTGGTCGACGCGCACGTGCGCACCGTCATGCAGGAGGCGCTGGACAAGCTCGCCCGCGAACGCCGTCTGCCGATCCTGGGCTGAGCGGCATGGGCCTGTTCGACTCGCTCAATCGGGCCGGCTCGATGCTGGTGACCTTCAGCCGGGCCGGACTGTTGGCGCCCATGCGCCCGGACAAATACCTGCGGATCGCGGCCGCGGCGGCCGCTGAGGGCGGCACCACCACCACTGGGATCGCCATGGCGGCCCAGCGGTGCGGCGACCGCGCGGCAATCATCGACGAACACGGCACCTGCACCTACGCCGAACTCGACCGGCGCTGTAACGCGCTGGCCGCCGCCCTGCAACGACTGCCCGGCCGGACACCCCGGGCGATCGCCCTGATGTGCCGTAACCATCGCGGCTTCATCGAGGCGCTGGCGGCCGCGAACCGGATCGGCGCCGACGTGCTGTTGCTCAACACCAGCTTCGCCGGGCCGGCGTTGGCCGAAGTCGTCGCCCGTGAAGGTGTCGACCTGATCTTCTACGACGAAGAGTTCACCGCGGCAGTGGATCTGGCGGTGCCGGCCGACTCGGGGCGCACGCGGGTGGTGAGCTGGACCGACAACGACGTCCCCGGCCTGACCGCAGACGAGTTGATCGACGCCAACGCCGGACGCCGACCGGCCAAGGCGTCCCGGAGCGGCAAGCTGGTGATGCTCACCTCCGGAACCACCGGCACCCCCAAAGGCGCACGACGCTCCGGCCGCGGTGGGGGCGGAATCGCGGACCTACAAGCCATTTTCGACCGGATTCCCTGGCACACCGAGGAAACCGTGGTCATCGCCGCGCCGATGTTCCACGCCTGGGGTTTCTCCCAGCTGGCGCTGGCGCTGACCATGGCCTGCACGATCGCCACCCGGCGCAAGTTCGACCCCGAAGCCACCCTGGCGCTGATCGAGTCGAACCAGGCGGCCGGACTGTGCGTGGTGCCGGTCATGTTCGACCGGATCATGGCGCTTACCGACGAAGTCCGGAACCAATACCCTTGCACATCCCTGCGGTTCGCGACGGCATCCGGTTCACGGATGCGCCCCGACGTGGTGACGGCGTTCATGGACGCGTTCGGCGACGTGGTCTACAACAACTACAACGCAACCGAGGCCGGCATGATCGCGCTGGCGACTCCGGAAGACCTGCGCTACTCCCCCGACACCGCCGGCCGCCCGGCGCCGGGAACCGAGATCCGGATCCTGGACGCTGATTTGGCCGATGTTCCCGCCGGGGCGACCGGGCAGATCTTCGTCCGAAACTCCTCGCAGTTCGACGGCTACACGGGCGGTGACTCGAAGCTGTTCCACGATGGTTTCATGGCGTCCGGCGACCTGGGCTACTTCGACGACACCGGAAGGCTTTCCGTGGTCGGACGGGACGACGAGATGATCGTCTCCGGGGGTGAGAACGTCTACCCGATCGAGACGGAGAAGGCGCTGACCAGCCATGCCGCGGTCGCCGAGGCCGCCGTTCTCGGTGTCGACGATGCCGACTACGGACAGCGCCTGGTGGCCTTCGTGGTGTTGGCGCCCGGCGCTGCGGCCACCCCCGACGAGCTGAAGCAGCATGTCCGGGACAACCTGGCCGGATACAAGGTTCCGCGCGACATCACAATCCTGGATGCGTTGCCGCGCAACAACACCGGGAAAGTCGTGCGCCGGGAACTGCAGGCGCTGGCGGCGAGCGACTGAGCTCTCGTCAGGCCGGCGCCATCGCTGTCTCGACGGTCGTCAGCTGCTCGGAAAGCCCAGCCGCGCGGCGGATTTCGACAAACTCGTTGACCAGTGCGCTGGTCACCTCGTGCGGGTCGTCGACGGTGGCGCCGTCGGTCAGCACCGAGATGTTGAGCTGATCCACGTAGCTCCACACGGTGATGTTCAGGCCACTGCCGGCGGTCAACGGCCCCACCGAGTAGATCTCGGTGACCAGCGCGCCGCCGACCCGGCCGCGCTCCCGTGGCCCCGGCACGTTGGAGATGTTGAGGTTGAGCACCTTGTTCTGCCCGTCCTTACCCGACAGCCACCGGAACAACGACTCCGCCGGCGCCGGCGGCAGGTACGCCGACCACCGGCTGACCAATTCCGGCCCCACCAGGTGGTGGGCTTCCTTGGCCAGATCGGCCGCCTCCCGGGCTTTTACGACCCGCTCCCGAACGTCGGCCACATCGACCGGCAACGCGACCAGCACCCCGGAGAACCGGTTGCCGGAGATCCGGTCCGGGGAGAAGTCGAAGCTCATCGGCACCGACGCCAGCAGCGGGTGATCCGCCTTCCCGTCATACCGCAGCAGCAGTGTGCGCAGCGCCCCCGCCGAGATGGCCAGCACCAGGTCGTTGATGGTGACACCCAACTGTTTGCTGGTCGCCTTGATGTCGGCCAGCGCCAGCGTGGCGGTGGCGAACCGGCGTTCCGGGGTCAGCACGTGATTGAGGAAGCTCGGCGGAGGGGTGAACGGCCGGGTCAGGTCCGCGGAGAGTTTGCGGCTGCTGCGCCGGACCCGGCCGATGCCGGCCGCGGTGTAGCCGATGGTTGCCGGGATCTTGCCCATCTGCCGGAAATGGTCGCGGAACGCCGACCGCACCAACTGCCCACCGGTGGGGGCGGGATCGGTTTCGTAGGAGTCGCGTTCGACCTGCGAGCCGGCCACCAGATCCATGCCGCGGGCCATCAGATTCGCCGAAGCGATCCCGTCGGCCAGCGCGTGGTGGATTTTGCCGACCACCGCGATCCGGTTGTTTGCCAAACCCTCGATGAAGTACATCTCCCACAACGGGCGGCTACGGTCCAGAGGTGTGCTGGCGATCTCGCCGATGGCCTCATCGAGTTCGCGGCGGCCACCCGGCGCGGGCAGCGTCCACGGGCGAATGTGATACGCCAGGTCGACTTCGCAGTTCTCCCGCCACATCGGGTGGTGGAACTTGCCGGGGATGTCCACCAGCTGGTATCGGAACGGGTCCAGCTTGTAGAGCCGGCCGTGGATCACCCGCCGGAAGGCCTCGACGTCGAACCCGTGCCGATCGGCGTCCAGCTCGATCACCGCGATCTTGAGCGTGTGCATGTGCACGTTCGCCGTCTCGCTGTACAGCAGGACCGCATCCCAGCCGGTGAGCCGCTTCACCCCATTCCCCTCGCCATGCACGGACCATACCGTGGCATGCGGGGTCAGATGATCTGTTTGCTCCCGACCGTGGTGCGGTCGCGGTGAATCTGGTTGAGGAACAAACCGATTGCCGTGCTCATCGCACCGGTGCGCGCCCCGTCGGTCATGTCGAAACCGTGCCCCGCTCCCGGCAGCTCCAGGTACCCGACTTTGGAACGCGACACCGCCCGCAGTCGGTCGGCGAAGGTACGAGCCTGCTGCACCGGGATGACGGTGTCGGCGCTGCCGTGCACGACCAGGAACGGCGGCGCATCCGGATGCACCCGCGCGATCGGGGAGGCCTGCCGGTAGATGTCCTGATGACGCCGCATCGACCGGCCGACCACCACCCGCTCCAGGAAGTCGACGAAGGCGACCCGTTCGGGGGTGGAGCGGTCCTCCCAGTCATAGCGGCCGTAGATCCCCACCACGGCGTCCACCGAGGTGTCCCCACCGGCGGGCAGTTCGTCGGCGAAATCGGAGTCGCTGACCGCGCTGCCGGTCAGTCCGGCCAGGGCGGCCAGATGCCCGCCGGCCGAGGCGCCCGCCACGGCCACGAAATTGCGGTCACCGCCAAATTTGTCGACGTTGGCGTGCGCCCAGGCAATCGCGGTCTTGACGTCGACGATGTGGCTCGGCCACCGGTTGTGCGGCGCGACCCGGTAGTCGATCGACAGGCACACCCAGCCGCTCGCGGCCAGGTGCGAGAGCAGCGCATACCCCTGCAGCATGCGGCTGCCGTGCACCCAGGCACCACCGGGAACGTAGATCAGCACCGGCGCCGGGCCGTCCGGCAACTCGCGGGACCGCCAGACGTCGAGTACCTGCGCGGGGTCGCTGCCGTACTGCACACCGGAGCGATAGATGTGCCGACGGTGCTGCCACGCCTTCACCACCGGCGGAGCCTGTTCCGGTTCGGGCCAGTCGATGTCGAGGTCGGCTGCCGAGACCACCCCGCGCAGCGCGGCATCGCTGACGACGTGGGTCTGCTCGCGCTCCTGCTTGCGGGCGGCAGCGGCACCCGGAGCCAGCCAGGACTTGGCGGCGCTGGAGAAGAACTCCGGCATATGGCGAGTGCCCCATACCCCCATCGCGGTCATCCCGCCCAGAGGCTCCAGGTGCTTGCCGACCACCGGCAACGACGCTGAGGCAACGCTGAGCGCCAGCAGGTAGTCGGCCGTCCGGGCTCGCCTCAGCCAACGCAGCCGGCCGGCCAGGTTGAGTCCGGTCTCCGGGGTCTGCGATCGTCCCGTCATTGGCGCAGGGTACCGCGTTTGGGGCCGGAGGCGACCGCAATCGGGTGGGTTGACGACGTCGCCGATCCGGCGCCGGTAATACTGAGCCGATGGTAAGCAGCGGGTTCCATCCAGATCTGCGCAGAACTGCCCGATTCCTTCCGCGTGGCGGGATCGGGCGTCGGACCCTGCCGGTGCTGCAGACACTCACCGGGATGCAGGGCCGGCGCACACCCGGCGACGTCGAGGTCTTGGGCCTGCCCTCGGGAGCCGGCGTCCGGATCTTTCGGCCGCCGAATCGCCCCACCGAGCCGGGACCGGCACTGCTGTGGATCCACGGTGGCGGCTACGTCATCGGCACCGCCGCCCAGGATGACCGCCTCTGCCGCCGGTTCAGCGCGGAACTGGGTGCCACGGTCGCGTCGGTGGACTACCGATTGGCGCCGCAGAATCCCTATCCCGCCGCGCTGGAGGACTGCTGGGCGGCGCTGACCCAGCTCGCCGAGCTGCCCGGAGTCGATCCGGCCCGGATCGCGATCGGCGGTGCCAGCGCCGGCGGCGGACTCGCCGCCGCCCTGGCGCAACTGGCTGCCGACCGCGGCGAAGTCTCCCCCGTGCTGCAACTGCTGGTGTACCCGATGCTCGACGATCGCAGCGCGGCGCTGCCGGCCAATCGGAGTTACCGCCTGTGGAATCCGCGGAGCAACCTGTTCGGCTGGACCGCATATCTGGGTGACGCGGATCCCCAGATCGCGGTCCCGGCCCGCCGTGCCGACCTGCGCGGGCTGGCACCGGCCTGGATCGGGGTGGGCACCTTGGACCTGTTCCACGACGAGAATCTGGCCTACGCGGAGCGACTGCGGCAAGCCGGTGTGCCCTGCGAGGTCGAGACCGTTCCCGGGGCATTCCACGGGTTCGACCTGTTGCTGCCCAAAGCCGCAGTCTCGCGGGCGTTCTTCGCCCGCCAATGCGAGGGCTTGCATAACGCCTTCGGCCGGAAGGCCTGACCCGTGGCCGGCTCCAGCCCGGAGGAACTGCGGGCACTGCGCGGCGCGGTCGCAGAGTTGATGGCCAAACGCTCACCCGACGACGATGTCTGGTCAGAGTTGGCGGCTATGGGCCTGCTCGGGCTGTTGGTGCCCGAGCAGTACGGCGGCGCCGGCGCTGGATTGGTCGAGGTAGGCGTGGTAGCCGAGGAGCTGGGCCGGGTCCTGTTCTCCGGCCCGTACTTGTCGACGGCGGTGCTTGCGGTCAATCTTCTTGTGGCAGTGGATGACCCGGCACAATACGATGCGGTGCTGCCGGCGATCGCTGCCGGGCGCACCCGTGTCGCTGTCGCCTTCGCCGAGGGCGATTCGACCCGGCCACCCGCGGCACCGGCCACCGTGGCCCGCGGCGGAGCCACCCCGCTGATCTCCGGCGAGAAGCGGTTCGTGCTCGACGCGGACACCGCCGATCTGATCTACGTGCTGGCCGGCGCCGGGCACGGACCCGGAATCTTCGCCGTCGACCCGGCCGGCCCGGGCGTGACGGTGGAACGGCTCACCACGGTCGATCCCTCCCGCCGGTTGTGTCTCGTCCGGTTCTCCGATGCCCCGGCCACGCCGGTCGGCTCGGCCGGAGCCGGCGTCGCCGCATTGACCGCCGCGCTCGACCGTTCCGCGGTGGCGCTGCTCGGCGAGCAGGCCGGCGCCGCCCGGTTCACGATGGAGATGGCCCGCGACTACGCCAAGACCCGCTACCAGTTCGGCCGTGCCATCGGCAGCTTCCAGGCAGTCAAACACATGTGCGCCGACATGTTGCTGGAGGCCGAGTCGGCGGTGACGGCCGCTCGCCATGTGGCTGCGGCCGGCGCCGACGGCTCTGCCGACTGGACCGCGGATCTGGCACTGGCCCAAGCCTATTGCTCGGATGCATTCGTTTTTGTGGGCGCCACCAATATTCAGGTGCACGGCGGAATCGGGTTCACCTGGGAACATCCCGCGCACCGGTATCTGCGCCGGGCGCGCAGCGACGCCCACCTCTTCGGCAGCCCGTCTTGGCACCGGGAGCGCTACCTGCAAGAGATCGGAGCGTGAGATGACGCTGCCCGCAGACGACGACGCGCTACGCGGTGAAGTCCGCGACTGGTTGGCCGCCAACTGGGCACCCGGCACCGATCGGGCCACCTTCGCCGCGGCGATGCTCGCCGCGGGATGGACTGCACCGAGCTGGGAGCCGGACTGCTACGGCCGCGGCCTGACCGACCGTCAATCCCGCCTGGTGGCAGCCGAATTCGCTGCCGTCGGCGCTCCCGGAACCGGGCACGACCGGGCCGACTTGTTCGCCTGCACGATCCACGACCGTGGCTCCGATGAGCAGAAGCACAGGCTGCTGCCCCCGGCGCTGCGCGGCGAGACCAAGTCCTGCCTGCTCTACAGCGAACCCGGCGCCGGATCGGACCTGGCCGGTCTGCGCACCCGCGCCGAGCGGGACGGTGACGACTGGATTATCAACGGGCAGAAGGTCTGGACGTCGTTCGCGACCACCGCCGACTACGGCATGCTGGTGGCGCGCACGAACCCGGACGTGCCCAAACACAACGGGATCACCTTTTTCATGCTGCCGATGCGCCAGCCCGGCGTGGAGGTCCGGCCGATCCACCAGATCACCGGCGAATCGGAATTCAATGAGGTGTTTCTGACCAACGCCAGGGTTCCCGACGCCAACCGGATCGGCGAACCGGGCGAAGGATGGTCGGTGCTGCAGGTGGCGCTGGGCTACGAGCGGCGGCTGATGGGTGATGTCGCGCGCACCGCACGTCGCAAGGAGAAGTCCAGCGGCCTCGTGGAATTAGCCCGCGACGCGGGTTGTCTTTCAGATTCCCACATCCGCCAGCAGATCGCCCGCATACAGGCGCTGACGACGGTGAACCGATGGAACAATCAGCGCGCCAAGACCAGCCGCGACCGCGCCGAGTCGGCCACCCTGCTGGCACTCGGCAAGATCGCCATGTCGCGCATCCTGCACGAGACCGCCCGGGTCCAGACCGAGATCGTCGGCGTCGAGTCGATGCTCAGCGGTCCGGACAATCCGGTCGGCGACGCGGTGACCTTCCGGGCGCTCAACGCCTACTTCACCTCGATCGGCGGCGGCACGGACCAGATTCAGCGCAACATCATCGGCGAACGGGTGCTGGGCTTGCCGAAGGAGCCCGACCCCTATCGCGACGCCCCGTTCCGGGATCTGCCGCACTGACCGCGCGCACTCTCGCGAGCGTGCGTGTCGCCGGCCGACACGCCGCGAAAATCCCGTAACTGTGCACGCCCGCGCTCAGCCGTGAACGTGCGTGGTTGTACACAAGACCGCGGTGTGTCGTGCGCTAACACGCACTCTCGCGCAAAGGGAACTGGACCTCAGAACTGCAAAGCGGTGAAACGCCAGTCCAATACCTGGCGATCCGGTTCACCGGCGGCACCCACGGCGTAGACCAGCGACCGCAACTCCAGCACGCTGTCACGGGCGGATTCGATGTGCAGTTCGCTGTAGAGGGTGTCGCCTTCGTGGACCGGCGCGGTGTGATCGCAGGATTGCCAGCCCAGCACGGTGACCAGGTTCGGCAACAGTCGGGATGCCTGCGCCAGCGCCAGGCCAATGGTGTGCCCTCCGTAGACCAGCCGCTGCCCGGCGACCCGCGAATCATGGTGGGTGGCAGCGATGTTGAGGGTCAATCGAGCCAACTCCGGCGCGGAGGACACCACGTCGCCGGTGCTGGTCAGCACCGTACCCGCAAGACCCGGGTCGAAATGCGGACCCGGTACCCGCTGACGGAACTCCGCGGCGTCCCACTCTGCGGTCACGTCCGGCGGCGCCGCGAGCCCTGCACCGATGGCAGACAGGTCATCGCTGTGGCCGGTATCGGAAGCATCAGGCGACAGCGGCAGCATCGCGCAGCGGTAGAAGTCGAGCACCAGCCGGTCCACCTGGTCGATGGTGGTTACCCGCAGTGCCACCAAACCGGTGGGCTCGCGCCCGGGCTTGGCTGAATTCTGCTTCAGACCAACGACTTCCGTACGGGTAAACAGGGTATCGCCGATCAGCGGATACCGAAAGAAGGCCAGGCCCCGATAGAAGAGGTTGGCCTTGACCCGCCGGGTGACAACCGTCGACTGTCCGATCGCCACGTCGCAGACCAGTCCGGGGTGGGCCAGCGGCGTCGTCGCCCCGGTCACCACCCGGGACAACTCCGCGTCCAGCGGCAGTCGAAGGCGGTCGCCGAGGATCGCCTGGTGCAGTGCGGCAGCACCGGCCGTCAGCGTCATCGCGGGGGCCGCGTCGAATACCTGGCCGACACGCAATTCGTCGAAGTAGGGCCCATCGGTCATCTGAAAATCCTGGCATACGGTGGACCGATGAACCACGAAGAGTCGATTCTGGTCGAGACCGTGCGCCAGTTCGTCGACCGCGAGGTCAAGCCGACGGTTCGCGATGTCGAACACGCCAACACCTACCCACGGGCGTGGATCGAACAGATGAAGCACCTCGGCATCTACGGTCTTGCCGTGCCGGAGGAATACGGCGGAACACCGGTATCGATGCCGTGCTACGTCCTCGTCACACAGGAGCTGGCGCGCGGCTGGATGAGCCTGGCCGGGGCGATGGGCGGCCACACCGTCGTCGCCAAATTGCTGACCCTGTTCGGTACCGACGAGCAGAAGCAGCAGTACCTGCCGGCCATGGCCACCGGAGAGCTGCGGGCCACCATGGCGCTGACCGAACCCGGCGGCGGCAGCGACCTGCAGAACATGACCACGGCCGCCCTGCCGTCCGGTGACGCGCTGGTGATCAATGGAGCCAAGACCTGGATCTCCAACGCCCGCTATTCCGGGCTGATCGCGCTGCTGGCCAAGACCGATCCGAAGGCCACGCCGCGGCACCGCGGGATCTCGGTGCTGTTGGTGGACAACCCCATTGCCGGACTGACGATCTCGCGGGATCTTCCGAAGTTGGGCTACAAGGGCGTCGAGAGCTGCGAGCTCAGCTTCGACGGCTGCCGGGTGCCGGCGACGGCCGTGCTCGGAGGTATCCCCGGCAACGGGTTCGCCCAGATGATGAAGGGCCTGGAGACCGGTCGCCTCCAGGTCGCGGCGCGCGCGTTGGGGGTGGCCACCGCCGCGCTGGAAGATGCGCTGGCCTACGCCCAGCAGCGGGAGAGCTTCGGCCAACCGATCTGGAAGCATCAAAGCGTGGGCAACTATCTGGCGGACATGGCCACCAAACTGACAGCCGCCCGCCAACTCACCCGCTATGCCGCCGAACGTTACGACAGCGGGCAACGCTGCGACATGGAGGCAGGTATGGCCAAGTTGTTCGCCTCGGAGGCCGCGATGGAGATCGCGCTGAACGCAGTACGCATCCATGGCGGCTACGGATACTCCACCGAATACGACGTGGAACGCTACTTCCGGGACGCCCCACTGATGATCGTCGGCGAGGGCACCAACGAGATCCAGCGCAATGTGATTGCGGCGCAACTGGTGGCCCGCGGCGGGATCTAGCCGGCGCGCCGGTCGGGGCCCAACGAAAAACACCCCGCACGGTTGTGCGGGGTGTCTCTCGTGAGCTGACCGAACTAGGGCACGACGACGCCCGGGGCGCCGTCCTGGCCCGCGCTGCCCGCGTCGGGGCCGGTACCTGCGGCGCCACCGGTGCCTGCGGCGCCACCGGTGCTGCCGGTACCCGGGGTGTCACCGGCGCCGCCGTTGAGGCCGTCGTCGCCCAGGTGCGGGGTGGTGACGTCGCCACCGTTACCGCCGTTGCCACCGTTACCGCCGGCGTTGTCGCCAGCGCCGCCGGCGCCACCGTTGCCACCGGCACCGCCGTGGACGTTGTCGATCGGGCCCGAGGAGGAGTCATTGGAGGTGGTGTTCCAGTCCGGGTCGCCCCAGCGGATGTTGCTGCCGTTGCCACCATTACCGCCGGACCCACCATCACCACCGACACCGCCGGAGCCGTCGGCGTTGGCCAAGCCCGCACCGCCGGCACCACCGGCACCACCGTCGCCACCGTGCGCACCGCCGGCGTTCGGGTCACTGCCACCGCTACCGCCATTACCGCCGGTACCGCCCGTGGCACCAGATCCGCCGGCGCCGCCGACACCACCGGTACCGGCCGAGCCCTGCGGGCCCATGGTGCCCGCGCCGTCGGGGCCCTCAACGGAGGCGTGGCCGGTCACGTCGGCGATGTCGCCGCCGGTACCGCCATTGCCACCGTTGCCGCCGGCACCGATCAGACCGTCGTTGCCGTTGGCGGCACCCGAACCGGCCGCGCCGCCGTTACCGCCGGCGCCGCCCGAGCCACCGTTGCCGGGGGCGTTGTACAGACCGTGCACGGAATCGGTAGCGGGGTGAATCGAGGCACTGCCGTGACCACCGTTACCACCGTCGGAGCCGGCACCACCGACACCGCCGTTACCACCGTTACCGGCATTGCCGCCGCCGTTACCGCCGGCACCACCGCTACCGCCGCTGGCACCGTTGCCACCGCTGGTGGCCGAAATGTCGGCAGGCGACCCGCCGTCGCGGTAGCCGTTTACGCCGTCGCGTCCGTTGGTCGCGGCCGAGGCGTTGCCGCCGTTACCGCCGTTACCGCCGTCGCCGTCGACACCGGCCGCGCCCACGTTGGCACCGGCTCCACCGGCTGCACCGCCGGCCGCCGCGGCACCACCGTTACCGCCCGCTCCACCGTCGCCTCCGGCGGATCCGTTGGCGCCGACACCGTTTACCGCCAAGCCGTCCGCACCGGTACCGCCGTCGCCACCGCGGCCGCCGCTACCACCGACCCCGCCGTCACCGTTGGCGCCGACCGTGCCGTTGGCGGAGCCACCGTTACCGGCAGCGCCACCGACACCGCCCTTGCCACCGACGGCACCGTTGCCACCGTTTCCGCCGATTGCGCCGTCTCCGGAACCGTTGTTGGCGAACGTGCCACCGTCACCGGCCGCGCCATTGCCGCCATTGCCGCCGGCGCCACCGACGCCGCCAGCACCACCGTTGCCACCGATGCCGACGTACGAGGAACCCTCGCCGCCAACGCCACCGTTGCCGGCGTTGCCCCCGGCTACACCGTCACCACCGGCGCCACCTGACCCGCTGCCCGCGGAGCCGTTGGTACCGGTCCAACCGGCGCCGCCGGCCCCGCCGTTGCCCCCGTTGCCCCACGCGCCCATGCCGAAGAAGTCTTGGGCCTGGCCCGACGAGCCACCGTTGCCGCCGTTACCCGCGTCCAGCGTGGCGGTGCCATTACCTCCGGCGCCACCGTCGCCGCCGTTGCCCCACATCTCACCGCCGTGGCCCCCGTTGCCACCGTCGGCGCCCAGGCCGCCGACGCCGCCGTCACCGCCGTTGCCGATACCACCGGCATGGCCGCCGTTACCGCCGGCAACGCCCTCGAGGTTCGAGGACCAGCCGCTGCCGCCGTCGCCGAACCACAGGCCACCGGCTTGGCCGTCCACGCTGGTCTCGGTGCCGTCGGCGCCGTTGCAGATCATGCCGCAGAAGCCGTCGGTGAACGGCGCGAACAGCTGGTTGACCACGCCGTTGACGCTCGAACCGAAGTCGCTGTTGATCCAGTCCTGCATCATGTCGTGCAGCGGGAGATAGAAGCTGTCCTGCCACATTTGGGCAAAGTCGGCGTCGAACAAGCCACCGTCGGCCGCACCCGGGACACCCCACGCCGAGACGTCGAACAGGTCAAATCCCGAGGTGTTGCTGTCGCCGAAGCCGAACACGTCCCAGAACGCGTCGAGGCCGAAGTCGTCGGCCTGCGCGGAGGGAGCGGCCGCCAGGGGCGCCATCCCGAATGCCAAGAATGCCCCCACCGAGGCTGCCGCCCCGACAGCACGGTCACGCCGCCGCGCATCCCGAGCTACCCGTTGAGTGTTCTGAATGCCGCGCCGAATCTGTGCCACCGTTGACCCACCCCTTCTGAACTTTACTGAAACCTTGCTTGGGCTTAACAAAAACTGTGCCCGTCCCCCTGCGGTGATTGACCGTAGTGTTTGAGCCAACCGTTGTCCACTTGAACATACGGCAAATTGCTATAAAGTCATACTATTAGTTTGGTTTCGCCCGAATAAGTAGACAATTAGTCGCCTGCGGTTGGGGGCTCTGACCTGCTTGTAAAGGTTCCCCGGGCAGGCCCGGGCTGAAGACTCCCACAACGCGCCATCCGGAAGGTTGCTCAGCAATGCCGCTTCATCGCAGTAAGGCCACGCAAAGCCGCGACGCGCACCCAGCCGCACCGAGTCATCGTCGCCGACGGACAGTTCCCGTGCTGGCCGCGCTGGGCGCGTTCGGCCTGGCTTCAGCCGGTCTCGGACCTTACGCACACGCGGACGAATTCGATTGGGTCACAGATCTGTTCACCCCGCTTTTCGGGTTGACGGACGCGGACGCGGGCACCTCGACCGCGGCCCTCGACTGGTTCGATCCCACCGTCTGGGCCTGGCCCAGCCCGGACTTAGGTGGCACCGAGGCGCTGGCCCTGGCCGCCGACGCGACCGGTACCGCCGGCCTCTACGAGTGGCTGCACGACACCATGCAGGACTGGATCAACAGTCCGTCCGGCCAGCTGTTCGGCAACCTGGTCAACCCGCTGTTCGCACCGCTGACCGGTGGCGGCTGCGGCGTGATCTGCAACGGCGCCGACGGGACCGCGGGCCATCCCGACGGCGGGGCCGGCGGGCTGTGGTTCGGCGACGGCGGCGACGGCTGGTCGTCGAACCTCGAGGGCGTCGCCGGTGGTCGTGGCGGCAACGCCGGCCTGTTCGGCGACGGCGGTGACGGCGGGGCCGGTGGTCTGGGCGCCGACGGCGGCAGCGGCGGCCATGGTGGCGACGTGTGGGGCAACGGCGGCAATGGCGGGCACGGCGGGGACGGCGCCGCAGATGGCGGTTCGGCCGGCAACGGTGGTGACGGCGGCGACAGCAATTACCTGTACGGCAGCGGGGGTGCCGGCGGGGACGGCGGCAACGGTAGCGCCGCCGAGGGCGACGGCAGGACCGGCGGGGCCGGCGGGAACGGCGGCCGGGGAGGCGACGGCGGCCAACTGGCGGGCGGTGGAGGTGCGGGCGGCAACGCCGGCGACGGCGGCACGGCCACCGGCGCCAACAGTGTCGGCGGGTCCGGTGGCGACGGTGGTGACGGCGGGAGAATCGGCGGCAGCGGCGACTCGGCCGGAGGAGGGCAGGGCGGCAACGGCGGCGACGGCGGTACGGCCACCGGGATGGGCAGCCGCGGTGGCCGCGGCGGCGACGGCGGCTCCGGTGGCGGTGCCACCGCGGTGATACTCGGCACCAGCGGCAGCGACGGTGGCGATGGCGGCGCGGCCGGCAACGGCGGCAACGCTATTGGCGTCGGGGGCACCGGAGGGACCGGCGGCCACGGCGGCGCCGGCGGCCACGGCGTCGGCTTCGGCGGTGACGGCGGCAACGGCGGCGCGGGCGGCAATGGGGGTGACGGGGCTACCGCCGGTGCAGGAGGCCCCGGCGGCGGCGCCGGTCCGGGCACCGTCCACGGGCAAGCCGGCAGCCAGGGCTCACCCGGCCAGCCGGGCCACGCGACTTAACGGTGCCCTGACCGCCCAGCGTCACGCCGAATACTTGGCCACCAATTCGTTCTTGTAGAGCTTGCCGGTGTCGGTGCGCGGCAACTGCTCCTCGAACGCGATCGATCGCGGACATTTGTAGTGCGCCAAGCGGTCCCGTAGCCAGGCGAGCAGTTCCGCGGCGAACGCAGGCGTGGCGTCGGCCGGGTCGACCGTCTGCACAGCCGCCTTTACGCTCTGACCCATTTCGTCGTCGGGGATCCCGAACACGGCCGCGTCCAACACCTTCGGGTGCGTGACCAACAGGTTCTCCGCTTCTTGCGGGTAGATGTTCACCCCGCCGGAGATGATCATGTGGTGGCGCCGGTCGGTGAGGTACAGGTAGCCCTCGTCGTCGAGGTAGCCGACGTCGCCGACGGTCGTCCAGCCTTGCGCGTGGCGCGATTTCGCGGTCTTCTCCGGATCGTTGAGGTACTCGAAGGCGGTGCCGCCCTCGAAGTAGATCTCCCCGGCCTGTCCGGCGGGCAGCTCGTTGCCGTCCTCGTCGAGAATGTGCACCGCACCGAACATCGCCTTGCCCACCGAGCCGGGGTGCTTCAGCCATTCGTCAGCGCTGATCAGCGTGGACCCGTGCGCCTCCGAGGAGGCGTAGTACTCGTCGACGATCGGCCCCCACCAGTCGATCATCTGCTGTTTGATCTCCACCGGGCACGGCGCGGCAGCGTGCATGACCCGCTTGAGGCTGGACACGTCGTAGGAATCCCGCACTTCCGCAGGAAGTTTCAGCATCCGAGTGAAGTGTGCGGGAACGAACTGACCGTGCGTGACGCGATAGCGCTGGATCGCGTCCAGCGCGGACTCGGCGTCGAACTTCTCCATCACAACGGTGGTCAGCCCGGCCGCCTGAATTTGCATCGACCATACCGACGGTGCGGTGTGATACAGCGGCGCGGGACTCAAGTAGACCGAATCCGGGCCCATCCACACCGAGACCAGCATCGCCATCAACCCCGGCACCTCGGCCGGGGGCAGGTGCGGCAGCGGCCGTTTGATGCCTTTGGGTCGCCCGGTGGTGCCCGACGAGTACTGCAGCAGGTCACCCTCGATTTCGTCGTCGATGGGTGTATCCGGTTGGTCGGCAACGCATTCCGGGTAGCGCTGCCAACCGTCCAGGTCACCGTCGGCGATCAGCAGCAGACCGGGCAGGCCCTTCGGCAGATGCTCGGCCAGGTCGGCACAGGTCTGGCGCAGTGCGGCCGAGCCGATGATCGCCTTGGCGTTGCTGTTGTCGATGATGTACGCGGCTTCCGCGGCGGTCAGATGGGTGTTGATCGGCACGTAGTACAGGCCGCTGCGCCGCGCCGCCCACATAGCCGCGTGGATGTGCTCGTTGTTCTCCATGATGATCGCGACGACGTCGCCCTCCACCAGCCCGGCGGCCCGGAAGAAGTGCGCCAACCGATTCGCCCGGGCTTCGAGGTCGGCGAAGGTGACGACCGTGCCCGACGGGTGCAGGATGATGGCCGGGTTGTCGGCATCGACGTGTTCGCGGATCTGCATGGGCTGACTGTACCGCCCGGATTTTGACAGGTGTCAAGTGGGCGAGTCAGCGGCCGCGAGGGTGCGCAACGGTACAACTGAACCTGGCGTGTCGCGTACAGACGCGCACGTTCGCGCGAAATCGCGAAATAACGCGCAAGAAGGGGCTGCTAGCCCAGGCGCTGCTTGAGGGCCTCGAACTCGTCGCGCAGGCCGGTGGGCAGCTTGTCGCCGATGAAGTCGAACCACTCCTCGATCAGCGGGAGCTCCGCGCGCCACTCGTCGGCGTCGACGATCAGCGCCTGGTCCACGTCGGCGGCGGTCACGTCCAGCCCGTCCAGGTCCAGGTCGGCAGCGCTCGGGACCGTACCGATCGGAGTCTCCTGGCCGCCGGCATTGCCCTCGACCCGCTCCACGATCCACTTGAGCACCCGGCTGTTCTCGCCGAAGCCCGGCCATAGGAAACGGCCGTCCTCGCCACGACGGAACCAGTTGACGAAGAACACCTTCGGCAGCTTCGACTCGTCGGAGTGCTTGCCGGTGTCGATCCAGTGCTGCATGTAGTCCCCGGCGTTGTAGCCGATGAACGGCAGCATCGCCATCGGGTCGCGACGGACCTTGCCCACCGTGCCCTCGGCGGCGGCGGTCTGCTCGCTGCCCATGGTGGCGCCGATGAAGACGCCGTGCTGCCAGTCGCGGGCCTGACTCACCAGCGGCACCGTGGTCTTGCGACGGGCGCCGAACAGGATCGCCGAGATCGGCACGCCCTGCGGGTCGTCCCACTCCGGCGCGAGGATCGGGCACTGCGACATCGGGGTGCAGTACCGCGAGTTCGGGTGAGCGGCAGGGGTGCCCGACTCGGGCGTCCAGTCGTTGCCCTTCCAGTCGGTGAGATGCGCCGGGGTCTCCCCGTCGATGCCCTCCCACCACACGTCGTTGTCGTCGGTGTGACCGACGTTGGTGTAGACGGTGTTCCCGCGCTCCAGGGTGATCATCGCGTTGGGGTTGGAGCTGCGGCTGGTGCCCGGCGCCACGCCGAAGAAGCCCGCCTCCGGGTTCACCGCGTAGAGCCGACCGTCCTTGCCGAATCGCATCCACGCGATGTCGTCACCGAGGGTCTCGGCCCGCCAGCCCGGAATGGTCGGCTGGATCATCGCGAGGTTGGTCTTGCCGCAGGCCGAGGGGAACGCCGCCGCCACGTAGTAGGCCTTGTTCTCCGGCGAGATCAGCTTGAGGATCAGCATGTGCTCGGCCAGCCAGCCCTCGTCGTGGGCCATCGCCGATGCGATCCGCAGCGCGTAGCACTTCTTGCCCAGCAGCGCGTTGCCGCCGTAACCCGAGCCGTAGCTCCAGATCTCGCGGGTCTCCGGGAAGTGGGTGATGTACTTCTCGGAGTTGCACGGCCACGGCACGTCCTGCTCGCCGTCGGCCAGCGGGGCACCCACCGAGTGCAGGCCCTTGACGTAAGCGCCGTCGGTGCCGATCTTCTCCAGTGCGGCGGTGCCCATCCGGGTCATCACCTTCATCGACGCCACCACGTAGGGCGAGTCGGTGATCTCGATGCCGAGCTTGGGGTCCTCCGCGCCCAGCGGGCCCATGCAGAACGGGATGACGTACATGGTGCGACCGCGCATGCAACCGCGGTACAGCTCCGTCATGGTGGCCCGCATCTCGTCCGGGTCCATCCAGTTGTTGGTGGGGCCGGCACCTTCGGGGGTGCGGCTACAGATGAAGGTGCGCGACTCGACCCGCGCGACGTCGGCGGGGTCGGAGAGCGCCAGGTAGGAGTTGGGCTTCTTCTTCTCGTCGAGCTTGACCGCCGCGCCGGACTCCACCAGCAGGGCCATCAGTCGGTTCCACTCTTCCTCAGAACCATCGGACCACTCCACCCGGTCGGGCTGGGTGAGCTCCGCGACCTCCCGCACCCAGGCCAACAACTCGCCATGCTTCGTCGGGGCGGTGTCCAGACCGGGAATGGTCGCTGAGGTCATTGAGCTCTCCTGTGTAACCCGTGTCACTCGGTGGCGTTGCCGCAGCTGCGCGCCGCTGTCACCTCTTATACCGTCATTAAATAAGAGATTACCGTCAATAGCTACACGGATCGAAACAATCGCAACTCGGGCTATCTGTCACCCGTTACCGCGGCGTCCGCCGGGCCTGATTCACCCAGCTCAGCGCGCACCCTTTCCAACGCCCGCCGCAACGCCGGCAGCTGACGATCGCGCACCGCGGCGGCGCGGGCGGTGGCGGCCGCATGCTCGCGCAACTCCCGGTCCAACCCGGCGACCCGGTCGGTGACGCGGGCAGCCTCGGTCTCATTGTGTGCGGCGAGTTCGGCGGTGAGCGCCGACTCGGCGGCCACCACCCGCAGGGCCACCAGTTCCTGCACCGAGGACCGCACCGCGTTGGTGGCCTGCCCCACCCAGCGATCGAGCACCACCCGGTCGCGCAACAGCCCCCGAATCCGGACCACCCACACCGTTGCCACCACCCCGGCGAGGGCGCATCCGGCCGCACCCACCGCGGCCAGTCCCGGCGCGAGATGGGCGAAGACCCGGCTCAGCGTCAACGCCACGCCCAGCCCGAAGCCGATCCCCAGCACCGCCATCAACTGGGTCTCCAGCCGTCGGGACTCCAACGGGGGCTTGCCGGTGTCGACCTGGGGTAGCGGCACCGCCGCCCCGCCCGACGGTGCGTGCGAGGCCAGACCCAGTTCCTGGGCGACGTCGGCCAAGTGCTCGGTGACTCCCTGATCGACCTCCGTCACCACCTCGGTCAGCCGGTCGTGCACATAGGACTCGAATTCGGCCCACCGGCGCCGCGTCATGCCCGCCGCGTCTTCGGCGAGCTCGCTGCGTACCGAGGCGCACCGCTTGCTGGCGAAGTAGGACAGTTGCACGCGGGCCTGGGCGATGCGGCTGCGCAGCGCGATCACGCGCTCCGACTTCGACATCCGCCGCTGCCGCACCACCTCGTCACGCTGCTCCTGCAGTTGCGTCACCCGGGCGCGCCGGCCTTCCGCGCGGGCGTCGCGGTCGATCCGATCGGCGTCGGTACGCAACTGGAACTCCCACGAGCGCAGCCGGTTGCGTCGGTGGGCGTCGCCGTCCTCGAGCTGTCTGGTCAGTTCCGCGACCAGGTCCTCGACCCGCGGGTCGCCGCGCTCGGGTGCGGCGGCCGCCCCCACCCACGCGGCGTCGCGGTAGCGCGGCGCGTGGCCGGCGAGGGTTTCGCGGGCTGCTGCCCGCATCTCGCGCCACTGCCGGTGGGCGTCGATCTTGGATACGACGCCGATCACCACGTCGGTGTGGGCGGCCACGGCGTCGAGCAGAGCGCAGTCCGACTTCGTCAGCGCGGCCGCCGCAGACACCACGAACACCACCGCCAGCGGCACCTCCCCCGGCGCCAGGTCGGTGGCTTCCATCACGAGCCACTGCGGCATCCGGTCGGCCAGCACCGTTGTCATCGCGCTGACCCCGGCCAGCCAGGGGCCGGTCACCACCACCACGTCGCAGCGCCGTACCGCGGGCGGGCGCACTCCGGGAGCGAGCTCAGCGATGAGGGCATCCACCCCGGTGGCGGGGTCCGAGTCGGCCGCATCCGCACCCGGGGCGGTCATCGGCGGCCCCGCATGGTCGCCCAGGCCCGCAAGGATCCCCTGGCGATGTCGGCGGCGCAGGCTCGCTGGGCGGCGCCGACCGGTGCGCTGCGGTGGGCCTGCCAGCGGCGGGCCCGCGCCAGCACCGGTTCGTCCGGGACGTCGATCGCGGCCGTCGCAGCGGTCAGCCGGGCGGCAACTGTCGTGTCGCCGACCAGGAACTCATCGATGCGGCTGTCCCCGACCGCCATCGCCTCCAATCGGGTCACCGCCTCCGACATCCGCCGGTGGTAGACGGCGGCGCCCATGGCCTCCAGCCGGGCGACGACGCGATCGACACCGCTGAGCTGGCACAGCCGGTCGCGCGCCTGCGCCACCGTGGCACCGCGCCGGGACAGGTCGAGCAGTGCCTCGATCCCGGACAGCTCGAGGGTGGCGCACAACCGCTCGCGGGTCTGACGGGGTACCGGGTGTGGACAGCTCACGAAGTGCTCGGCTGAGCGCAGATCGGCGGGCCGGGCGGCCAGACATCCGAGCGCATCCCACAGTCGATCGTCCAGCCCATCGCCGCGCGCAGCCAGTGCGAACAACGCCGACATCGGTTCGACCGGCACCGGCATCGCTGCGGCATCATGCCCACACACGTCGGCCTTGTTCAGCACCACCAGCACCGGGCGCCGACGCGCGGCATGCAGTGCGGCGGTGTCCTCCGGTTTGACCACCTCGGCGACGACATGAACGGCCAATTCGGCAGTGTCGGCCGCACCGGGCTGCTCGGCGATGCGGACCCCGGCGGCGGCCAGCGCTGCGGCGACGGTGCGCCGGCCGACGCCGCGGCGGCCGTGCACCGCGACCTGCAGCGGCGCGGTGATGTCTGCGGCGATCGTCGCCAACCGCGGGTCGGAGTTCTGCGTGGCCAGCCCGGTCAGCTCGTCGGCGAAGAGCTGGTGCCCCTGTGTCACGACCCTGCCTCCCCGCGCAATCGGCCCCGGGGCCATGGTGTCAGCTGCTCCGCCGCGACGCGAGTCACCGCCGTACCTACCGCCCATCCGCCCGCACTAGGCAACTGTTGGGTATCAATGTGGACCGCAAAGTGGGTACACGAGGGTCCATGGGCCACCATGGACTGCATGCATGCGCCGCGCGACGTCGAAATGGCATCGGACGTCCCTGGCGTCGACACCCCGGCTCCACGCCGTTTCCGCAACTTCAGCGTCCGTTACCGGCACTCCGCTCTGTCGGACGGTCAGCGCCAAACCTGGGAGCGACTCTGGCCCGACCTGGGCGCCGACGTCGTGCCGCCCGAGGGTCCCGACCGCCCCCAGCCACTGGATCCGCGCCGCTGGTTCGGTCGCGACGCCCCCGTGGTGCTCGAGATCGGCTGCGGGGCCGGTACCTCCACGGTGGCGATGGCACAGGCCGAGCCGGACCTGGACGTGATCGCCGTGGAGATCTACGAGCGCGGGTTGGCGCAACTGCTGTGCGCGATCGACCGCGAACAGTTGGGCAATATCCGGTTGTTGCGCGGCGACGGCCTCGACGTGCTGGAGTACCTGATCGCCCCGTCCTCGCTGATCGGGGTGCGTGTCTTCTTCCCCGACCCGTGGCCCAAGGCGCGGCACCACAAGCGGCGGCTGCTGCAACCGGCCACCATGGCCCTGATCGCCGATCGGTTGCAGCCGGGCGGGGTGTTGCACGCGGCGACCGACCATGCCGACTACGCGGAACAGATCGCCGAGTCCGGCGACGGCGAGCCGGCCCTGCGCCGGGTGTCGGACCCGTCCAAGGTCGCCGGCCTCCCGATCTCGGTCGACCGCCCCACCACCAAATACGAGGCGAAGGGCCGCAATGCGGGCAGCGTGATCAACGAGTTCGTCTGGGAACGGGTCTGATGACCAGCCCCGACCTGGATGCCGCCCCGACCGACGCCGACCCGACCGCTGACGGGGAACCGACCCGTCGGGTACTGCTGGTGTGGGACGCCCCCAACCTGGACATGGGTCTGGGCGCGATTCTCGGCAGGCGCCCGACCGGGGTGGAGCGGCCCCGGTTCGATGCGCTGGGCCGCTGGCTGCTGAACCGCACCGCGGAGATCGCGGCGAATCACCCGCAGATGAAGGTCGAACCCGAGGCCACCGTCTTCACCAACATCGCACCGGGCAGCGCCGACGTCGTCCGGCCGTGGGTGGAGGCGTTGCGTAACGTGGGTTTCGCGGTCTTTGCCAAGCCGAAGATCGATGAGGACAGTGATGTCGACTCCGACATGCTCGAACACATCGCGCTGCGGAAAGAGCAGGGATTGATGGCGGTGGCCGTGGCCTCCGCCGACGGTCAGGCGTTCCGGGAACCGCTGGAAGAACTCTGCGGACTCGGCATAGCCGTTCAGGTGCTCGGATTTCGCGAACATGCGAGCTGGGCGCTAGCCTCGGATACCTTGGAGTTCGTCGACCTGGAGGACATCCCTGGTGTGTTCCGGGAGCGGCTGCCGCGGATCAGCCTGGATTCGCTGCCGGAGCAGGGAGCGTGGCTCCAGCCGTTCCGGCCGCTGAGCTCACTGCTGACCTCGCGAGAGTGACAACTGGAGAGCCTGAAGTCAGGGACGCGCGGGTCCGAAAGATGTCTCCACAGACCTTAGTAAGGAGCGTATAGGTGTTCGCCTGGTGGGGTCGAACTGTATACCGCTACCGGTTCATCGTAATCGGCGTGATGGTGGCGCTCTGCCTGGGTGGCGGGGTCTACGGAATGAGCCTGGGTGAGCACGTCACTCAGAGCGGCTTTTACGACGAGGGCAGCCAGTCGGTGCAGGCGTCGATCGTCGGCGACGAAGTCTACGGCCGGGACCGCACCAGCCATGTGGTTGCGGTCTTCACCGCGCCCAAGGGCGAGACGGTCGACGACCCGGAATGGTTCGACGCGATCAAGAGCGGGCTCAACAAGGTCAAGAACGACCACCCCGATCAGATCATGAGCTGGGTCGGCTACTTCACCAATCCCGAGGCGCTGGCCAACATGGCCGACCCGGAGAAGAAGCACGCCTTCGCGTCGATCCAGATCAAGGGCGACGACGACGACACCATCCTGAAGAATTACCAGGCTGCCGAGTCGGACCTGCAGAAACTCGACGGCGGCAAGGTCGAGCTCGGTGGTCTGCAGCCGATCGCCAGTGAATTGACCGGCACCATCGCCACCGACCAACAGCGCATGGAGGTGCTGGCGCTGCCGCTGGTCGCAGTGGTGCTGTTCTTCGTGTTCGGCGGCGTGGTCGCGGCCAGCCTGCCGGTGATCGTCGGTGGGCTGAGCATCGCCGGCGCAACTGGCATCCTGCGCTTCGCCGCCATGTTCGGGCCGATCAACTTCTTCGCCCAGCCGGTGGTCTCGCTGATCGGTCTGGGTATTGCGATCGACTACGGGTTGTTCGTGGTGAGCCGATTCCGTGAGGAGATCGCCGAGGGCTACGACACCGAAGCAGCGGTCCGCCGGTCGGTGATGACGGCCGGTCGCACCGTGGTGTTCTCGGCGGTGCTGATCATCGTCTCGGGAGCCAGCCTGCTCGTGCTGCCGCAGGGATTCGTCAAGGCGATCACGTACGCGATCTTCGCCTCTGTGGGCCTGGCCGCGCTGCTGTCGATCACCTTGCTGCCCGCCATCCTGGGCGTGCTGGGCAAGAACGTGGACGCGCTCGGGGTGCGCACCCTGTACCGAATCCCGTTCCTGCGGGACTGGGAACTCCACAATCGCGTCATCGGCTGGCTGGCCGAGAAGACCCAGAAGACCAAGACCCGCGAAGAGGTCGAGGCCGGGTTCTGGGGCAAGTTGGTCAACTACGTGATGCAGCGGCCGCTGGCGTTCGCGATCCCGATCGTGATCGCGATGGTCTTGCTGATCATCCCGTTGGGCAAGCTGACCTTCGGCGGGATGAGCGAGAAATACCTGCCGCCGGACAACACCGCTCGGGTGGCCCAGGAACACTTCGACGAGATCTTCCCCGGCTTCCGCACCGAGAAGCTGACGCTGGTGATCAAGAGCACCACCGACAAACCGGTCACCGACCAGCAGGTTGCCGACGTCCGCAACCGCGCGATGGCGATCAGCGGGTTCGTCGTCCCCGACGATGACCCCACCGAGATGTGGAAGCAGCGGCCCTACCTGCCCGGCGCCTCCAAGGACGAGTCGGTCAAAGTCATCGAGAACGGCTTGGTCAACCGCAACGACGCCGCGCAGAAGATCAAAGCGCTGCGCGCCATGAGCACACCCAAGGGCTTGGAGGTGCTGGTCGGCGGGACACCCGCACTGGAGCAGGACAGTATCCACGCGCTGGTCGCCCAAGGACCGTTGATGCTGGTGATCTTGCTGATCACCACGACGCTGCTGATGTTCCTGGCGTTCGGGTCTCTGGTGCTGCCGTTGAAGGCGGCGGTGATGAGCGCGTTGACGCTTGGCTCGACGATGGGCATCTTGACCTGGATGTTCGTCGACGGGCACGGCGCCGGGCTGTTGAACTTCACCCCGACCCCACTGATGGTGGTGGTCATTGCGCTCGTCGTTGCGGTGGGCTGGGGTCTGGCCACCGACTACGAGGTGTTCCTGGTCTCCCGGATGGTGGAGGCCCGAGAATCCGGGATGTCGACCACCGAGGCGATCCGGATCGGCACCGCCACCACCGGCCGGCTGATCACCGCGGCCGCACTGATCCTCGCGGTGGTAGCCGCGTCGTTCGTGTTCTCCGACCTGGTGATGATGAAGTACCTGGCGTTCGGTCTGATGGCGGCACTGTTGCTGGACGCCACCGTGGTCCGGATGTTCCTGGTGCCGTCGGTGATGAAACTGCTCGGCGACGACTGCTGGTGGGCACCGCGCTGGATGAAACGAATCCAGAACCGGATCGGTCTGGGCGAGATCCGGCTGCCCGACGAGCGGCGCCGGGTGACCCGCCGTCCCGCGACCGCAGCCGTCGCGCCGACCCCGGTGGGTGCGGGCGCCCCGCGCCCCACGCATGACCCCACCCACCCCGCCCCGGGCCGCGGCGCACCGGCACGGTCGCGTCCGGCAGAACAGCTTCCGACCCGGCCGGTGAGCGGCAATCCGTCCAACGCCCGGACCAATCGGATCACCACCGGCCCGGCCGAACCGCCTACCACCCGCTTCTCCGCCGCCGAGCCGACGACGGAGCGGGTACCGTCGCCCAGCAAAGACTCGCCGGGCCCGGGCGAGCAGGAACGTGAGATCGAGTCCTGGCTGGGTGAGCTGCGCGGCGGCCGCGAGGCGGCGCAGTCCCGGCGCAGCCGGCAGGGCGAGACCGATTCGGAGGCGTCCGACGAGCGGACCCGGTCACTGCCCAAACCGACCGAGAACGCGGGCGACGTCGAGAACGCCCCCACCACGGCCATCCCGGCTCAGGGCTCGCAAGGCGACCCGGAGAACCCGGCCACCGAGAAGCTCACCGCTGTCGGCGACCAGGCCGGTGACGACGCGGCGGCCAACCCGCAGACCCCCCAGCGGCGCGGTGCTGCCGGCGGTCTCAGCGCGGCTGAACTGCTGCGTCGGGAGGGTCGGTACTGACCTCCTCGGTCTCCGGGTCCGCCACGTCGGGTTCCGTGACGTCCAGCGAGTCTGAGTCCGGGGCTCCGATCAGCACCCGTACCGCCCGGTCGATGAAGGCGATCGTCGGGACGGCGAGCAGCGCGCCGACGATTCCGGCCAGGATTCCGCCGGTGGAGATGCCCAACACCACCGCCAGCGGGTGGATCGAGACGGCACGTCCCATGACCAGCGGCTGCAGTACATGGGCTTCCAGTTGGTTGACCGCGATGATCAGCCCCAGGGTGACCAGGGCGTAGATCCAGCCCTTGGCGATCAGCGCGACCAGCACGGCCAGCAAACCGGTGAGCACCGCACCGACCAGCGGAATGAACGCCCCCAGGAACACCAGCGAGGCCAGCGGCAACGCCAACGGCACGGCCATGACGGCCAAGCCGATGCCGATTCCGAGGGCGTCGACCAGCGCCACCAGGAAGGTGGCCCGCACATAGCCGATCAGTGATTCGAATCCCGCGACGCCGGCTGCGTGCACCCGCTCGCGCACCTGGCTCGGGAAGAACTTCACCGTGAACCGCCAGATGTCACGGCCGCCGTAGAGGAAGAAGATCAGCGTGAACAGCACGACGAAGGCGCCGGTGAAGATCTTGGTGACGGTCTCTGCCGTCGACAGCGCGCCGCTGGTCAGCTTGGCCTGGTTGTTGCGCAGGCCGTTGACCACGGTGTCGCCGGCACTGTCGATCTGCTCACTGCTCAGATGTAGCGGCCCCTCGACCAGCCAGTGCTGGGTCGAGTTGATCACCTGGGTGACCTGCTCGACCAGTTCGGGCACCCCGTCGATGAACTGATCGACGACGAAGCTCAGCAGCCCGGCGAGCACCGCCAAGCCGCCGAGCAGCAGCAGGAAGACCGCGAGCCCGCGCTGTACCCCGTGTCGGGACAGCCAGTCCACGCCGGGCAGCAGCAGAGCCGACATCATCATGGCGATCGCCACGGGGACGACAATCACTTCGAGGCGCCGCATGATCAGCAGCACCACCAGCGCCGCGGCGAACAGCACCAGCAAACGCCAGGCCCACGCCGCCGCCTTGCGCACCGTCGGATGTACGGATTCGTCTGCGCTGGCTGACATTCCGGTAGCGTAACGATGCCGCAGCGGGTGCACATCAGGTAGTGAGAATATCGACGTGACGCGGCTAACCTTTGAATTCGTGCCCCACGCCCCCGTTTCTCACGACTGCGTCGCTCACGACGTTGTCGTTCGGGAAGTCGTCGGGCGAGAAACCGTGGCTCCGCAGCGCCCCGGTGGCAAATACCGTTGGGTGCGCCCGGCACTCGTGGGCCTGGTCGCGGTGGTGCTCGCGGTCGAAATCGCGCTGGTGTGGGACCAGGTCTTCGCCGCATGGTGCAGCCTCTGCCGCGCCGACGGCGGCTGGCTGGTGGGGGCGGTGGTGGCCGCGGCCGCGTCGATGCACAGTTTCGCGCAGATCCAGCGGACCCTACTGGGCTCGGCCGGAGTGCACGTCACGCAGCGGCGGTCCGAGGCCGCCTTCTACGCCGCCAACTCGCTCAGTACCACCCTGCCCGGCGGCCCGGTGCTGTCGACCACCTTCCTGTACCGGCAGCAACGACGCTGGGGTGCGTCCCCGGTGGTGGCGTCGTGGCAGCTGGTGATGTCGGGGGTGCTGCAGGCCGTCGGGCTTGCGCTGCTGGGCCTGGGTGGCGCGTTTCTCCTCGGCGCCCGCAACAATCCCTTCTCCGTGCTGTTCACCCTGGGCGGCTTCATCGCGCTGCTGCTGCTGGCGCAGGCGGTCGCCTCGCGACCCGAGCTGATCGACGGCATCGGCGTCCGCGTGCTGTCCTGGGTCAACTCGGTGCGCACCCGGCCCGTTGACGCCGGGCTTGCGACCTGGCGCCGGATGCTGGGCCAACTGGAGTCGGTGAGCCTGGGCCGCCGCGATCTGTCGACGGCGTTCGGCTGGTCGCTGTTCAACTGGGTCGCCGACGTCGCCTGCCTGGCTTGCGCCGCCTATGCGACCGGTGGGCGGGCATCGGTTGCCGGTTTGACGGTGGCCTACGCCGCCGCCCGCGCGGCGGGAACGATTCCCCTGGTCCCCGGTGGCCTGTTGGTCGTGGAAGCCGTGCTGGTGCCGGGCCTGGTGTCCAGCGGCCTGACCCTGCCAGACGCCATTTCGGCAGTGTTGATCTACCGGATGATCAGCTGGTTGCTGATCTCAGCAGCGGGCTGGGTGGTGTTCTTCTTCGTCTTCCGCACCGACAACGCGGCCGGCCAGGACACCGACGACTACGCATCGGTCCTCAGCGAACCGCCACCGGTTGGGTCACCGCACCGGCCGCAGGGCCACTCACCGGCAAGCCGGTCACCGGCAGGCCGCCCCCGGGCAAGCCGCCACCCGGCAGGCCGCCCTGAGCCTGCACGGCCTGCAGTAGCC
Organism: Mycolicibacter heraklionensis; assembly: GCF_019645815.1. Classification (NCBI taxonomy): domain Bacteria; kingdom Bacillati; phylum Actinomycetota; class Actinomycetes; order Mycobacteriales; family Mycobacteriaceae; genus Mycobacterium; species Mycobacterium heraklionense. The sequence goes on along the minus strand of NZ_CP080997.1, from coordinate 204,469 downwards.
CCAGCATCTGCGGCAGGCTGACCGCCAGCTTGCACTGGTTGCTGACCTCCTGCACCGGAGCGATGATCTTGGCCAGGTCGTCCTGGACCTTCGGGTTGGCCTCGAAGTGGCTCTTCAGATTCGCCAGCGTCTGCGGGCCGGGCTGCTGTTGCAGCGCGCCGGTCATCACCTGGTTGGTGTCCGGGTGCGAGTCCAGGTAGTCACCGGTCGAGGTGACCACCTTGCCCACGGTCCGGGCGATCTCACTGGCCACGCAGGGGTCTTTGGCTGCGGTCGCCGAGGGTGCCGACGGGCCGGCCAGCAGTGTGGCGGTGACGGCACCGCCCAGAAAGACCGGCAGGGCGGCAAGGACGGCCTTGCCCGACAGACTGCGACGCAGGGTGGCACGGGTGATGTTCACGAGTTCTCCTCACGACTGGCGAGATTCCGATCGGCCCCGACGAGGCCCCGCCACGTTGCGGATGACGCTTCGAAGGTGGTCTGGTGCGCGCGATGCCCCCCGGCAGCAACGGCAGATCGAAAAGACGGCCTTTTCCCCATCCTGACAGTAACCACCTGATGCCGCCACCCGAGCACTGGTCAGCCTGGTCACAGTGTGGTTCCGCGACGGCATCGGAGCAGCTCAGAGCCGAGAGAAACGGCCAGCGCAAAAGGTTGCTGCGGTAGGCTCGCAGCACGCGACGCACCGGTGCGGGCGAGAGCGGGGAGACCGAAATCCAGCAGTTCATGATGCGCTTCAGCAACAACCTGCGCAGATTCCGCTGGGTGGTCTTCACAGGGTGGCTACTGGCTGTGCTCGTCGCGCTCTACCTGGCCGGCACCCAGTCCGGTCATCTCACCGGCGGCGGCTTCGAAGTCCAGGGATCGCAGTCGCTGCACGTGCAGTACCAGCTCGAGGATCACTTTCCCGAGCAGGGCGCCTCTCCGCTCGCCCTGGTGGCCGCGCCCCGCGCCGACGCCACCTACCGGGACATGAAGGACGCCGTCGCGCTGCTACAGCGGACCGCGAGCGAGGTTCCCAGCGTGACGGTGCTGCCGGATACGACGCAGCCGCCGCCGCGGCCGGACCGTCCTTATGTGGTGTCCCTGCGGGTGGACTTCAACAACACCGGCGCGGTCGACGTCGCCAAGAAGCTGCGCACGAAGCTGGGCGTGGACGGCGAACATCCCGGCCGGATCGCGAACGGTTCGGTGAACCTCTACGTGATCGGGCAGGGCGCACTCGGCGCCGCGGCATCGGCAAAGACCAAGCAGGACATCGGCAAGGCCGAGCGGTGGAATCTGCCGATCGTGTTGATCGTGTTGCTGGCGGTGTTCGGCTCACTGGCCGCCGCCGCGATCCCGCTGGCGCTCGGAATCGGCACGGTGATCGTCACCATGGGGCTGGTCTATCTGCTGTCGATGTTCACCGCGATGTCGGTGTTCGTCACCTCGACGGTGTCGATGTTCGGGATCGCGCTGGCGATCGACTATTCGCTTTTCATCCTGATGCGTTACCGCGAGGAATTGCGGGCCGGCCGCCAACCGCAGGAGGCCGTCGACGCGGCGATGGCGACGTCCGGGCTTGCGGTGGTGCTGTCGGGTCTCACCGTGGTGGCCTCCCTGACCGGGATTTATCTGATCAACACGCCGGTGCTGGTGTCGATGGCCACGGGGGCGATCCTGTCGGTCTCGGTGGCGGTGCTGGCGTCGGTCAGCCTGACTCCGGTGGTGCTGGCCGTGTTCGGCCGGGCGGTGGCCAAACGGTCGGCGATGCTGCACTGGGCGCGCAGCCCACAGACCGCCCAGTCGCGGTTCTGGACCAGCTGGACGGCGTCGGTGATGCGCCGCCCCTGGGTATCGGCCTTGGTGGCTGCGGGATTCCTGCTGGCCCTCGCGGCGCCGGCGTTGTCGCTGTCGCTGGGCAACAGCATGCTTCGCCAGTTCGACTCCTCCCACGAGATCCGGGGCGGGGTGGCCGCGGCGGCCCAAGCCCTCGGCCCGGGTGCCCTGGGGCCGATCCGGGTGTTGGTGACCATCCCCGGCGCGAATGCGTCGGCGCCCGCCCACGCCAAGACCTTCGCGGCGATCCGCCGGGAGATGACGCAGGCGCCCCACATCGCTTCGGTGTCCCCGCCGGTGTTCGGCAATGACAACAGCAGCGGCCTGCTGTCTGCGGTGCTGTCCGTCGATCCCGAGGACATGGCCGCACGGACCACCGTCGACTGGATGCGCGAACACCTGCCGGCGGCGGCCGGTTCGCCGGCGGTGCAGGTGGATGTCGGCGGGCCGACCGCGTTGATCAAGGACTTCGACGACCGGGTTGCGGCGGCCGAACCCGTGGTGCTGATTTTCGTGGCGCTGATCGCCTTCCTGATGCTGTTGGTCTCGATCCAGTCGGTGTTCCTGGCGCTCAAGGGCGTCGTGATGACGGTGCTGTCGGTGGCGGCTGCCTACGGCAGCCTGGTGATGGTGTTCCAGTGGGGCTGGCTGGAACGGTTCGGGTTCGCATCGTCGGGTTCCATCGACACGTTCATCCCGCCGCTTGTGCTGGCGATGACGTTCGGCTTGTCGATGGACTATGAGATCTTCCTGCTGACCCGGATCCGTGAGCGTTTCCTGCAGACCGGCAACACCCACGACGCCGTGGCCTACGGGGTGAGTACCAGTGCGCGCACCATCACCAGCGCCGCCCTGATCATGATCGCGGTGTTCATCGGTTTCGCGTTCGCCGGGATGCCCCTGGTCGCCGAGCTGGGCGTGGCCTGCGCCGTGGCGATCGCGGTCGACGCCACCGTGGTGCGGTTGGTGCTGGTCCCTGCACTGATGGCGATGTTCGCCGAGTGGAACTGGTGGCTACCGCGCTGGCTGGCTCGGATCCTGCCGTCGGTGGACTTCGAAAAGCCGCTGCCCACGGTGGATCTGGGCGACGTCGTGGTGATCCCCGATGACATCTCCGCCCTGATCACGCCCAGCGCCGACCTTCGCGTGGTGGTCAAGTCGGCGGCCCGGCTCAAAGGGCTGGTTCCCGACGCGATCTGTGTCAGCGACCCGTTGGCGCTGCGCGGCTGCGGCGTGGCTGAGGTCGTCACCAGCAAGATCGAAGCGCTGCCGGTCAGCACGCCCGCGGCGGGACCGTCGCCAGCAGGCGGCAGATCGAGAAGCCATGCGCTGGCCCGGCTGGCAGGTGGCTGGCAGGCACGTACCGGTACCGACCGGGCGCAGCCCCGCACCATCCGGCCGGTTCACCCGGTCACCGTGTGGCGACGCCGGCTCGCGGTTGCGCTCGACGCGCTGGAGACCGAGTCGTGGGCTGCCAATGAGATCGGGCTCGATGTCCCGGCGCTGACCCGGTGCCGGCCGATGGAGACGGCCGCCGTCCAATTGCCCACCGGTGACCGACTGCAGATCCCCACCGGCGCCGAGACCCTGCGCCTGGCGGGCTATCTGGTGCTGGCCCGCAACAGCGCCCGGGACTACGCCGGGCTGGCCGAGCTCGCCGACGCGCTCGGCCCGAAAACGGTTGCTGGGGCACTGACCGGAATCGATGCGTACTACTCTGGTCAACCAGCCGACGGACACTGGATGGCCACCCAACTGGTCTGTCGGCTCGCCGATCCGGAGCCCACCGCACGCGGCGACTACGCCTCCGGCGACGATGCGCTTGGAGCGAGTACGGACTGGGAACACGTCCAAGGGCGCTGCCTGGCAGTTGCCGTGGCGATGCTGGAGGAGGCGAGGTGACGTTGGCCGCGGACCGACGCCGCGGGCCGCTGCCTCGGCAGCCGTCCGGCGAGACCGACCGGCCGGTCGAGTTCTGGCCCACGTCGGCGATTCGCGCTGCGCTGCAGACCGGTGACATCGCCACCTGGCAGCTCATCGTGGTGGCACTCAAGCGCGACCCCTACGGCCGCACCGCACGCCAGGTTGAGGAGGTGCTGGAGGGCACCGAATCCTTCGGCATCGCCAAGGCCCTGTCGGAGGTCCTGGCCCGCACCCGCGCGCACCTGGAGGCCAACGAGCGCGCGGAGGTCGGCCGCCACATGCGGGTGCTGATCGAACGGTCGGGTCTGAGCCAGCAGGAGTTCGCCTCGCGGGTCGGGGTTCCCGCCGACACACTCGGGGAATACCTCAGCGGCGCGGTCAGCCCGCCGGCCTCGCTGATGATCCGGATGCGCCGACTGTCAGATCGTTTCGTCAAGCTGCACACCCGCGAGGCGCCCGACGTCGTTTGACGCCGGGTCGCCCGTTGCGTCAGCGGGCGTGGATCGGTGACATCTCCAGGACCAACCACTGACCGCCGCGCTTGGTCAGCGTCACCCGCACCGGCACCACCGACTGCTTGACCTGTTGGTTGGCGACTGTCTGGACGCTGCGCATCACGACCGCGACCCGCGCGGCCGACGGCCCGAGCGCCTCGACACCGGCGCTGAGCGTCTGCGCGTCGACCGCGATGTTGCGGTTGGCCATGTCGGTGGCGGTCCGGCCGATGCTCTCCCGGAAGGCGTTCACCCGGTCCGGGACCATGTAGGTCGCAGCCTTCTCGATCGATGCTTCAGGGTTGGCCGGCGAGACGGTGGCCGCAGCTTCGGCCATGGCGACGGCGGTCTTGACCGCCTCACCGGAGTCGGCCTCCAGGTCGCGGTCCGGAACGGTCCAGCGCAGGTATCCGAGCACTGCCGCGGCCACCAGCGCCGCCGCGGCCAGGCCGACGACTCCGAAGCGCAGGCCGGGCCGCTCGTTGTCGGTGCCGACCGTGACCTTGTCACGGCGCAGCAGCACGAAGTTGACCACCATGCCCTCGACGATCAACAGCACCAGCACCGAGCAGAGCGACACGTACCAAATCGGCCAGTCGAGCGTCAGCCCGACCAGCAGCAGGCCGCCGATCGCGGCCAGCGGCGCGACGATGTCGACGGCCAATACCCGCCACAGCGTCGGCGATTTCAGGAGTTCCAGCTTGCTCATCGAATCGACCTCAATCGGGAGATCATCAGATTGCCGGCGACGTCGGTGACGTCGAGGTGCAGCGCCCAGTGCACGGTCTGCGGCCTGCCGCCGACGTTCTCGGCGATCGAGGTGGCGATCACCATCACCGGGTCGGTACGGCCGGGGTTCGACGGTTGGTCACTTCCGGTCGCGGCCGGCTCGTCAAGGTCGTGGTGCTCCAGCTCAATGGCGACGGCTTCGATCCGGCCGGTACTGCGCGACTGGATCCGCTGCACCACGTCGCGGTAGGGCGCCAAAGCCGCGTCGAACTCGCTGTTGAGCTCGCCGACGGTCTTGTCGCGCAGCCGCGCCATGCCCTTCTCGACGTTCTCGGCGTTCAAGTTGATCAGCACGCTGGTCCAGCTAGCTGCGGTCTGCAGTACCCGGCTGCGGTAGCCGCGCTCATTGACGTCGTCGTGGTGCACTTTCCAGGTGATCAGGCTGAAGACCAGCGCGGCCACCGCGACCAGGCCGAGGGCCACCGACCCCCACCCGTAGCCGGAGAGCGCGCCGCCTGAGGGTGCCGGAGCCGGTTTGCTGTGGGTGCTCTTCTTGGTGGCTTTCCCCGGGGCCTTCTCGGTGGTCTTTTTTACGGTGTCCTGGTCCGCGGCGCTCTCGGCAGTGACGGCGCCGGGCTCGATGTTTCCGTCGTCCATCTCGGCGGAGATGTCGGGCTGCTCCTCGTCAGGCATGGCGGTGACGCTACAGGAGAGCTGCACGGTTCGTCGTGGAAGGATGGACCGGTGACCTCACCAGCCACTCGATCGGGCCTTGATCTCACCTATATAGATAGTGGCGTCCGGCCGCAGGACGACTTGTTCGGTCATGTCAACGGCCGCTGGCTCGACGGCTACGCGATGCCGCCGGACCGCGCCACCGACGGAGCCTTCCGGGCCTTGTTCGACCGGGCCGAGATCCAGGTCCGCGACCTGCTCACCGAGGCCGCCGGTTTAGCGAGCCTCGACGGAGGAGAGGCGAAGCTGGAACCGGCGCATCAGCCCGGCGAGTCGGGCGCGGCCGCCGGCACCGACGAGCGCCGGATCGGCGACCTCTACGCCAGCTTCACCGACGAGCAGGCCGTACGCGAGCGCGGGGTGCAGCCGCTGCGCCAGGAGCTGTCCGCGATCGACGACGCCGCTGACCGCCAGGCCCTGGCACGGGTGGTGGGCCTAGGTCAGCGCACCGGGGTCGGCGGCGGCGTCGGGCTCTATGTGGACACCGACTCCAAGGACTCGACCCGCTACCTGCTGCACCTGAGCCAGTCAGGCATCGGACTGCCCGATGAGTCCTACTACCGCGAGGAACAACACGCCGAGATCCTGGCCGCCTACCCGGGTCACATCGCGGCGATGTTTGCCCTGGTCTACGGCGGAGAACCGGACGAGCATGCCGGGACCGCGGCACGCATCGTCGCGCTGGAGACCCGGTTGGCGGGCGCGCACTGGGACGTGGTGAAGCGCCGCGATGCCGAGCTGACCTACAACCTGCGCACCTTCGCCGGGCTGCCGGCCGAGGCGCCCGGCTTCGACTGGGCGGGCTGGGTGGGCGCACTCGGTCTGCACCCCGACACCGCCGACGAACTGGTGGTGCGGCAACCGGACTTCCTGACGGCGTTCGCCGCGCTGTGGGACAGTGCGGATTTCGCGGACTGGCAGGACTGGGCACGGTGGCGGGTCATTCATGCTCGCGCCGGACTCCTGACCGAGGAGTTGATCGCCGAGGACTTCGAGTTCTACGGACGCCGGCTGTCGGGCACCGAGCAGATCCGGGACCGCTGGAAGCGCGGCGTGTCCGTGGTCGAGTCGCTGATGGGTGATGCCGTCGGAAAGCTTTACGTGGCAAAGCATTTCCCGCCGGACGCCAAGGCGCGCATCGACGAGCTGGTCGGCAACCTGCGTGAGGCCTACCGGGTGAGCATCACCAACCTGGACTGGATGACCCCGGAAACGCGGGAGCGGGCGTTGGCCAAGCTGGACAAGTTCACCGCCAAGGTCGGCTATCCCGCAACGTGGCGGGACTACTCCGCACTGGTCACCGATCGAGCCGACCTCTACGGCAACTACCTGCGCGGCTACGCGGTCAACTACGACCGTGAACTGGCCAAGCTGGGCCAGCCGGTGGACCGCGACGAATGGTTCATGACACCGCAGACCGTCAACGCCTACTACAACCCGGGGATGAACGAGATCGTCTTCCCCGCTGCGATCCTGCAACCGCCGTTCTTCGACGCGCAAGCCGACGACGCGGCCAACTACGGCGGTATCGGTGCGGTGATCGGCCACGAGATCGGACACGGCTTCGACGACCAGGGCGCCAAGTACGACGGCGACGGCAACCTGATCGACTGGTGGACCGACGCCGACCGTGCCGAATTCGGTTCCCGCACTAAGGCATTGATTGCGCAGTATGAGACCTACGTGCCGCGCGACCTGGATGGCGACCGCCACGTGAACGGCGCGTTCACCGTCGGGGAGAACATCGGCGATCTCGGCGGGCTCTCGATAGCACTGCTCGCCTACCAGTTGTCACTGGCCGGCGCCGAGGCTCCGGTGATCGACGGCCTGACCGGTACCCAGCGGGTTTTCTTCGGCTGGGCGCAGGTGTGGCGCACCAAATCCCGTGTTGCCGAGGCGGTGCGGCGCCTGGCGGTGGATCCGCACTCGCCGCCGGAGTTCCGCTGCAACGGGGTGATCCGCAACATGGACGCCTACTACGACGCCTTCGGCGTCACACCAGACGACGCGCTCTACCTGGAGCCCTCGTCGCGGGTTCGCATCTGGAACTGACGGTCGCCTTTTGGCGGCGCGAGAAGTCCCCCGCAAGCGGGAGGTGCCCCCAGCGAAAGCCCCCATTTTCAAGCTGAAATGGGGGCTTTCGCGACTGCTCGCGGTCGAGGGTGCGCCCTACATCTGCCAGTCTTGAGAACCGTCGTTCTTGGTGTAGCTACCCACGGAGTTCTTCACCACGACCGGATCGCCGCTGCCGAAGTTGTCGTAGAACCACTTGGCGTTGGCCGGGCTGAGGTTGATGCAGCCGTGGCTGACGTTGCGCTTGCCCTGGTCGGCCACTGACCACGGCGCGCTGTGCACGAAGCCGCCGCTGTTGTCGATCCGGACCGCATCCTGCACGGTGAGCTTGTATCCCCAACTGGAGTTCACCGGAACCCCGTAGGTGGAGGAGTCCATCACCACGGTGGGGAACTTCTCCAGCACGTAGTAGGTGCCGTTGGGGGTCTCGTGTCCACCCGCGCTCATCCCCATCGACATCGGGAAGGTCTTCTCCACCTTGCCGTCTCGGGTGATCGTCATCTGGTGCGTCTTGTCGTCGGCGGTGGCCACCAGGGAGTCGCCGGTGCGGAAGCTCGACTTGGTGCCGCCCGCGTCGATGTTGACGACGGTGTGGGCGGGCCAGAAGTTCAGCGGACGCCACCGCACCTGGCTGGGGGTCATCCAGTAGAACTTGCCGGACACCGGCGGGTTCGACGAGATGTGGATGGCCTGCTCGGCCATCGCCTTGTCGGCGATCGGCCGCTGGAAGTCGATGATGATGGGCTTGGCCACACCCACCATCGACCCGTTGACCGGGTTGAAGGTCGGCGGGGAGAACGGCGACGTGCCGGTGAACGGCTCCGGGTTCTGCCCGACGACCGGTCCGGAAGCAACCGCCGGCACCGCACCGGGCTGCGCCGGGGCTGCTGGGTCCGCCGAACCGGCCGGAACTGCCTGCGGGTCCGGACCAGGGGGGACGCCCTCGGGCGCGGCGGGTAATCCGGGCGCAAGCTCGGGCGGTGGCGGGAACGCCAGCGGGTCGCCCGGCGGCGGCGGCGGTGGCAGCTCCGGCGGGGGCGGCGGCAACTCCGGCGGGGGCGGCGGCGCGGCCGGGTCGACCGGCCCGGCGTCCGCCGCGGCTGGGTCGCCGGGCTGCTGTGGCGGGTCAGCCAGTGCTGCTCCGCAACCGAGCGTGAGACTCGCGGCCAATCCAGCGGTGCTGAGCCACGCGCCAACTCGCGCGCGCTTCCATCCCGACATCTACCTACCTCCGGTCACGATCTTGGTCCCAGTGTCTCACAGGATGGCTGCCAGCTAACTCCGGCTGCGGACGAAAAGTGGCGTGACGCACGGCAGGGAACCCCCTTGAACAGCGGTTTTTACCGCCGGCGAAGTGGCGAACGTTACCGCGCCGGGAACGTCAGGGAACGACGAATAGGCGTCGGCTGGCCACGATGCCGACTGCGGCGATACCGACCAGCGTTGCCGACGCCGCCAACATGGCCGAGGTCCCCGCCCGCTCGAACAGCAGCCCGCCGGCCAGCGAACCCCCGGTGATGCCGACCTGAAACGCCGTCACGTACAGCCCCGACGCGCCGTCGGGATCGTCGGGCGCGGTGCGCATCGCCGCCGACTGCAACATCGGCGACACCGCCATCGCCATCGCCCCCCACAGCACGATCGCGGCCGCCCCCGCCACCGTCGTACCGGTGGTGTGATGCCCGCCGATAGACAGCGCCGCCAGGACGGCGAACGCCGCTGACATCGCGGCCATGCAGCCACCGGTGACCAATTTGGGCCGGTGGTCCACCGGCCGCGCCAACAGCGGCATCGCGATCAACCCGGCAGCGCCGAACGCGGCCAGCAACCAGGCCAGGCGGGCCCCCGGCACGCCGACCACGTCACCGATGATCACCACGATGAAGGTGTAGGAGATGAAGTGCCCGACGACCGCGATCAGCATCAGCGTGCTCACCGCGACCAGTCGCCCGTTGCGGTGGTGATGGTTCCCGACCAGGGCCAGTTGGTCCGTGCTGAGCACCAGGGCCGGCAGCGCGAGTCGGGCTGCCAGGGTGATGGCCGCCGCCGCCACCGTGATCACCACTACGGCCAGCCGCCACCCCCACAGCAGACTCATCGCCGAGGTCAGCGGGATGCCGACCACCAGCGCCAGGCTGGTGCCGACATAGATCGCCGTCGTCGCGCGGCCCGAGTGACTGGGTGGCACCAGCCGGGTGGCGATGGGCGCCAGCACCGACCACATCAGGCCGTGCGTGACGGCACACAACGCCCGGCCGGCCGCCAGCACGGCGAAGTTCGGCGCCATCGCCGAAATCACCTGCGAGGTGGTCAGGCAGACCAGGGTGAGCAGCAATACTCGGCGGCGCGGCCAGAACGCGGTCCAGCGCACCAGCGGAAGCGTCGTCGCCGCCGCCACCACGGCGTACCAGGCCAGCAGGGTCCCGACCAGCGCTTCGCTCACGTTCAGGCCGACCGAGATCGCGGGCAGCGCGCCGACCGGCAGGATCTCGGCGGTGGCGTAGATGAAAGCGGCGGCGGACAGGATCGCCAACCGCGCCGTGGTCTGCGGCGTCCACGGCCTCAATCGGGCATTTCCGGTTTCAACAGTCATGTGGTGGGGGGCAGCGTCGAGTGGTGTGTGGCGCATGGCGCTCCCGGTAACTGCTGGATCACATGGTAACGGCGCGCGGGTCAGGAGCGAACTAACCGCGCGATAGCGGCCGAGGCTTCGGTGAGTTTCGCGTCGGCCTCCGCGCCGCCGGCGGCGACGGCCCCGCTGACGCAGTGCACGAGATGCTCGTCGAGCAGATTCAGCGCCACTGACCGCAGCGCACTGTTGACGGCGCTGATCTGGGTGAGGACGTCGATGCAGTACTTGTCTTCGTCGATCATCTTGGCGATGCCACGCACCTGGCCCTCGATGCGGCGCAGCCGTTTGGCGTAGTTGTCCTTGCGCGGGGAGTACCCCGGAGCTTCGGTGGTCATGGTGCCCCCAACAGTCGGTTCATCTGATTGATCTCGGCTTGCTGAAACGGCAGGAGAGACTGCGCGATGCTGATCGCCTCGGGACTCTCTCCGTGTTCGATTTCGTTCTGTGCCATCGCGATCGCGCCACGGTGATGGGCGATCATCGACTGCAGCCATAGGGTGTCGAATGCCGGTCCGCGCAGGCCGCGCAGCTTGTCCACGGTGGCCTTGTCCAGCATGCCGGGAATGTCAGCGGCCTCGTCCTGGGCCGAACGCTCACCGGGGACCTCCCATTGCAACAGCTGCGCCTGGCAACCCTGCAGTTCGGTGCGTTGCTGGGCTGCACTTTGATCGGCGAACGCCCGTAGCGCCGGATCGGTGCTCTGGCCGTACACCATGGCCGCCAGCTCCAAGGACTGCTGGTGGTGGATCACCATGTCCTCCAGAAACCTCACGTCGGCCGGGCTGCCGACGGCCATTCCTGCCGCACTGGTCGACGCCTCGGGCGCGGGTGTCGGTGCGTGGTGGCACCCGCCGGCGGCCATGCTGACAATGGCCGCGATGACGGCGGTCAGGACGGATCTCATGGGCCCACTTTAGCGCATACCCCCGCGGGGTATTTATTCGTTTTGCCCGGTACGGCCCTACCGGCATACTGAGCTGGTGAATTCTGGGAGCACCAACGCCGCCGGGGCGTCCGTCGACATCAAACCGCGCAGTCGTGACGTCACCGACGGCCTGGAGAAGACCGCCGCGCGCGGCATGCTGCGCGCGGTCGGCATGGGCGACGAGGACTTCGCCAAGCCCCAGATCGGTGTGGCCTCGTCGTGGAACGAGATCACGCCCTGCAACCTGTCGCTGGACCGGTTGGCCAAGGCCGCCAAAGAGGGTGTCCTGGAGGCCAGTGGTTACCCATTGGAATTCGGCACCATCTCGGTCTCCGACGGCATCTCGATGGGCCATGAGGGTATGCACTTCTCCCTGGTTTCCCGCGAGGTCATCGCCGACAGCGTCGAGACCGTGATGTGCGCCGAGCGGTTGGACGGCTCGGTGCTGCTGGCCGGCTGCGACAAGTCGCTGCCCGGGATGCTGATGGCGGCGGCACGCCTCGACCTGGCCTCGGTCTTCCTCTACGCGGGCTCCACCATGCCGGGCTATGCCCAACTGTCCGACGGCACCGAGCGCGAGGTGACGATCATCGACGCGTTCGAGGCGGTCGGCGCCTGTTCGCGCGGGCTGATGTCTCAAGAGGACGTCGACATCATCGAGCGGTCGATCTGTCCCGGCGAGGGCGCCTGCGGCGGCATGTACACCGCCAACACCATGGCCAGTGCGGCTGAGGCACTGGGCATGTCGCTGCCGGGCAGCGCCTCCCCGCCGGCGATCGACCGGCGCCGTGACGGGTATGCGCGCGCCAGCGGCCAGGCCGTGGTGGAGTTGCTGCGCCGCGGCATCACCGCGCGCGACATCTTGACCAAGGAGGCGTTCGAGAACGCGATCGCGGTGGTGATGGCGTTCGGCGGGTCCACCAACGCGGTGCTGCACCTGTTGGCGATCGCTCGCGAGGCCGAGGTGGATCTGACCCTGGCCGACTTCTCTCGGGTGGGCGCGAAGGTGCCGCACCTGGCGGACGTCAAGCCGTTCGGGGCGCACGTCATGTACGACATCGACCAGATCGGCGGAGTGCCGGTGATGTTGAAGACGTTGCTGGAAGCCGGTCTGCTGCACGGCGACTGCCTGACCGTCACCGGAAAGACGATGGCGGAGAACATCGCAGAGCTCAACCCCCCGGTTGTCGACGGCAAGGTGTTGCACGCGCTGACCAACCCGATCCACCCGACCGGCGGCATCACCATTCTGCGCGGCTCGCTGGCGCCGGAGGGCGCGGTGGTCAAGTCCGCGGGCTTCGACACTGACGTGTTCGAAGGCACCGCAAGGGTTTTCGACGGCGAACGAGCAGCCCTGGACGCGCTGGAAGACGGCACGATCAGCGCCGGCGACGCCGTGGTGATCCGCTACGAGGGCCCCAAGGGCGGACCCGGGATGCGCGAGATGCTGGCGATCACCGGCGCCATCAAGGGCGCCGGTCTCGGCAAGAACGTCCTGCTGCTGACCGACGGTCGATTCTCCGGCGGCACCACCGGCCTGTGCGTCGGCCACATCGCCCCCGAAGCGGTGGACGGCGGACCGATCGCGTTCTTGCGCGACGGCGACAAAATCCGCCTCGACGTGGCCAACGCGACCCTGGACGTGGTGGCGGACCCGGATGAATTCGCTGCTCGCGCGCAGGGTTTCGCCCCGCCGCCGCCGCGCTACACCACCGGTGTGTTGGCCAAGTACCGCAAGCTGGTGGGCTCGGCTGCCATCGGCGCCGTCTGCGGCTAGCCTTCAGCGCCGAGCGAGCCCACCCGCTTGCGGAGGACTACTCGCGGTGGGGTCGTCAGGCGTGTCGGGCCGCCTCACCCCGCGCCCGCATACCGAAGTACGCGGCATTGAGTCCGAGGATGGTCATCACCGCACCTGCGATCACGTTGGACCAGATCATCTCGGTGCTCGGCGATCCGTGCAGCAGGATCCAGGGCGACGCCATGAACCACACCCCGAACACTGGCAGGGTCCACGCGAGCCCGTGCATGCGGTCCAGGGCCGCCGCCATCCCGCACGCCAGGAATGCGACGCAGAGGCCCACGACAAGGTCGTTGACGGCCAACCTGGTGCTCGCCTCGAATCCGACAATCCACGGGGATACGGCCCCGTAGACGGCCGCCAGCAGCGTCAATCCGAAGGTTCCCTGGGCAGTCATCGACTCTGCGGCGCGCTCGTACCGTGCACGTAGAGCTAACAGATCAGGGTGGTGATCGATTGATGAATGGACTGTACTCATTTCGTAACCTTTCTGTTATGCAACAGGCGGTTTGGCGCCAGCTGCACCCATCCATCTGATGAAAGATTACGCCCGGCCACTGTTCGCCAGCAACGAAAAATTCGTCACCAAACGGCGATCGGCCCCTGCTAGTCGACGATCGCGAAGGCGAAGCCGTCCCAGCCCTTGGACCCCACCGTCTGCAAGGCCGCGGCCCGCAACCGCGAGTGTTTGCCCATCAGCTCCAACACGTCGCGGCTGCCGCGTGCCGTTGCGTCCTCGGAGCGTGGTTCCAGGATCGTGCCTTCACGGATGACGTTGTCCACCACGATCACCGAGCCGGGGTGGCATAGCTGCACGGCCCAATTCAGGTAGCCGACGTTGTTCTCCTTGTCGGCGTCGATGAACACCAGGTCGAAAGGCTCGCCGGTCAGCGTCGGCAAGGTCTCCAGCGCTGCCCCCACCAGGATCTGCACCCGGTCACCGACGCCGGCGTGGTCCAGATTGCCTCGCGCGACCTCCGCGTGCTTGGGCTCGTACTCCAGCGTCACCACCGAGCCCGCCGGCCCGACGGCGCGCGCCAGCCAGATGGTGCTGTAGCCGCCCAGCGTCCCGATCTCCAGGATGCGGGTGGCACGGACTGCGGTGGCCAGCAGATTCAGGAACTTGCCCTGTTGCGCCGAGACCGCGATCGGCGGCAGTCCGGCCGCGTCGCTGGCTGCCAGCGCCGCCGTCAGAGCCGGGTCTTCTCCGGCCAACAGATTGTCCAGCAGGGCGTCGACATCGCGGGGTGTGGAGTTTTCAGTCACTTCGCCCAGGCTAGCCGCCGACCGCGGTTCTGGCTCCAGATTTTTCTTTACCCCATACCCCTATGGGGTATATAGTCGGGGAACCCGGCGGCCCGCCGGGGATCACAGAGGAAGGTGTGACAGATGGCGAACTACGAGGACGGAACCTTGCTGACGTGCGGCCACGACGGCTGCGGATGCCGCGTCCGGGTCGAGACGGCGTGCCACTGCCCCGGCGCGGGCGCGAGCTACCGCTGCACCTGCGGCGACGAACTGGTAGCCGTCAACAGCTGAGGACAGACGGCGCCGGTGACGCACAACCTCGACTGTTGTGCGTCACCGGACGCCTGTTCTTGGTCTACACCACCCGGGGCTGTTTAGCAGGCTTCGGCACCAAGTGCAGTCGGCAGGCCCGCATCGCACAGCGCAAGGACGTCGGTCGCGTCACGCAATGCGTCAATGACACACCGCGCGGGGGAGGCAAAGACCTGCGGATAGTCGATCTCACCGAGGGACATGTCAACGGGCCACGCGAGTCGTTCCGAGTCGAGGGAGAACTGTGCGTCAACACCGTCCTTGTTGCCGCGCGCGTCCTGGCGATGCCAGGCTCCGTCGAGATAGACCGCGACAAGTCCGTGGAGAACGTGGCCGTCGCCGTGCACCAGACGCTGATAGCAGAGACCGGCGGGGATGCCTTCTGCTCGAAGCAGTGCCGCCAGCAAGTGTGATTTGGCGTAGCAGAGTCCCACGCGATGCTCGAGAACCTCACTGGCGGTCAGCGTCACCCGGGGGTCTGCAACGTCGTAGGAGTGAGCGACCTCGTCTCGCACCCACTCGAACGCGGCCTGGGCGAACGACACATCATCGACCGCAGGCCGCCGTAATTCCCGAGCAAGGTTCCGGACAGACGGCCCTTTGCACTGGACGAATTCGTCTTCTCCCAGATACGCCTCTGGTCCTGTGGCTTCAAGAACCAGGAAGGAATTCGTCACTCACTGACCCTAGCTAGATCCGAAGTCCGCCACTCCACGGGACGCTATCATGAGCGAAACCCATGGGCGAACCGCCAACGCGTCACATCCTCAAACCACGACTACAAGAAAAGGAGAGGTCGGGATGAAACTACTCATCGCCGCTCTCGCGGCAAGCATCGCAGCGGCACCGATTGCCAGTGCTGATGACCAATCACTCCTCGACCGTAACCAATCATTCCTCGACCGGGCTCACGAGCTTGGCGTGCCAAGTCAGTACGGCTTCCTTGGGCGTGCGGATGACAACAGCACTCTTGCTGGAGGATTGGGGACTTGTCGTGGCCTCAGAGAGGGCATGACCCTTGAGCAGATGGAACCGAGGCCGTCTCTTAGCCCGATCCTCAACGCTTTTCCGCATTTTTATTGGGAGATTGCTCGGGCGGCACAGGAGAAACTATGCCCTGACACCCTTGGTGCGCCCAGTGAAAGACCGAATACCTAACTAGTCGCCGGGACGCGCGTCTTCTCGACAGAAACCGTCGACGGCGCGTTGCCCGACATACCAACAGCCAGGCGGCCTTGCGAGGGGCCGCGCAGAGGCTAGCGAGGACGCTCCTCGGCCAATAAGGCTGCACGCGCCGGCCCAAAGTGTATTTCAAAAATATCCTTCAACCACGCCATAATCTCGTTATCGTCAGCACTCATTCCGGGGGTCTTTAATTGATCGTGCGCATCGCTGAGACGAAGTATGGATTGCCACGTCCTCGATTGATTTGATAAACCGAACTCATTCGGTGCGTCGAGCGGCGCTAGCATGAAGTTCAAGCCACCATTTCGCGCAGACCAATAGAGCTGCAATTTGCAATCAGGCCCTCGGTAGAAAATTGCCCATGCCCCGCGATCAGCATATATGAGGTCGTCCAGCACTTCATCGATCTCTAAACCGGCGCCGGAAAGCGTGCGGCCGAGGAATTGGTCCAGATCCATTGGCTTCATGGTCAGCCGCCTCCTCCGTACAGCCACACATTTCCGTATTGTTGATAGCCATATTGAGCAGCGTATTCTTTCAGAAAATTTATCTCAGCAGCGGAGTACGACAACCTGTCCTCCACTGCCAGTTGCTCAACGCTTGTATAACCCTCAGGAATTACGTATTCAATCCGCGGCACACCCTCTTCCATCTGAGCGCGGAGAAACTGTTTGTTTACTTGCCACGCCACGCCTCGCTGCTGCGTATCGCCAAATCCGTTGGTCAGTGCGTGCCAGGTTCGGTCACCGGTATCGAAGTAGATGCCGCCGTGACCCCGGGCTTCGCCGATGTAGCCACCCTCCTGGCCGTCGAACTTACCCAGGACGACGCGGTCTGGGTTGTCGCCCACATAGTGGGTGGACATGTCAGCGACTTCCTCACTGAATCCGGCTGTCGGCCCTCCGTGCCTACTCGCGTAGTTGAGATCCATGGCCGAGTATTCCGCCCACGGATGGTAGGTGGCGGGAACGTCGAATCCGACATCTGCGTATGACGAAACCACCGGGCCTGTGTCGAGTACGCCGCGGCCGATCTCACCGAGCCCTGCCCGAATCGACGCCCCCTCCGCGCCGAAGGGAAGGGTGACGGCGGCGGCGCTGATGTCGAACGCTTTCTCGCCGAGAAAGTATGCAGGGCTAGGTGCGTTCAGGGCGTCCTTGACTTGGGCGACACCCGCGCCGACCGGGTTGAGGAAGGTGTCACCAAGCCCCTTGGCCAGGCCACCCCAAGATTCCAGGACACCGGGGCCGCCCGGTTCACCTTGTCCGAGCAGGTTCTTGACGGCCCCTTCGGTGGCTCGCCACCGGTCTCCGAACGCATCGCCGAACCCCAACGGCGCCCGCCGCTGCGACTCGGGAGCAACGTAGCGCGGTAGCGGCTGCTGGGCCTGCAGCACCGCCGCATCGATCCGCGCTTCGCTCTGATCTGGCGGCACACCATCATTGGCCATGACCTGCCGGGCCAACACCTTGAAACTCTCCACATCCGCGGGGTTCAACGGCTTTGGCGTGGCGCCGGCCTCGAAACTGCGCACCACGGCCTCGGGGTCATAGCCGTCTTTGACCCGCAGCTTAGTCAGCGCCGCCTGCAACGTCTCGGAATAGCCGTCACGCAGCAGCATGACGTTGGCCAGCACCGTCCGGGTATCGGCTATCGCACCGTCCCAACACTTTTCGATCAGGGTGTCGACATCGTCACCGTGTAGTTGGTATCCCAGGTAATGGGTGTTGTAATCAGCCAGATACTCGTCGTAGCCCCGCAGATTGGCATTGAGCGCCTCGATCTGCTCACCGCAACGCTGCCGGGCCTGGGCTAAGGCGGCGGCGATGGTCTCCAAGTCGGCCGCGATCTGGCCGAGTTGTTGGTTGGTGGCATGCAGGCCCTCTTTGACCCGTTGCACTTCGGCGCCGTTGTTGATCGGCTGCTCACCGTTCTCGCGGTTGTACTGCTCGAAGTGCTGTCGAGCGATGCGGAAACTCTCCTCGGCCGCGGTGGACGAGCCGGCCGCCGAGTGAAACGCCTGCGCCAGGAAGTTGATCTGGGTTGGGCTTCCGGCCTGCACGCTGTCATCAACGGCCCACGGATCACCACCCGCGGCGGCGACCAGGTAGCCGGCCCGCAGGTAGTGCAGGCTCGGTCTGCTCACGGCGCACCCGTGCTACTCGCCATCGTCAGATGATGACCGACACCGCACCGGAGCGCACGTCACCGCACACCTTCCTTGGCGAACACCACCCGCAGCACATATCCCAGCTCCGGGCCCATCACCAGTTCGGCCAACTCACAGAACGTCGCAACGAAGTCCGGGCCGTGCGGCGGCCGAGTGTCACACAGATGGTGCGCAATCTCGTGCAGTACCACCAGTTCCCGCAGCGCCCAGTCCACACCGCGTTCCGGTACGGCGATAATTCCTGCCGCACCAAGCTTTTCGTAGTGCGCGGCCGTAGTCCCGCGGCGTGCACGCACGGCCAACCCAGAAGCATCCGGCCACCGACCGCGCACCGTCGACAGCGCCATGACGTCATCGACGTAGCGCTGAACGGCAGCCACCGAACCGAACCGGGCCTCGGGCGGCAACGTCAGCTCGGTGCCGAAGAACTCCACACTGCGCCTACCGGTCTCAGCTGCGCGGTCGAACAAGGTGCGGACGAAGACCTCCGCGGCGTAGACCTTGGCGCGCTGAGCGTCGCGCCCCGAAGCGTTGCCGCTCACCGCTCCAGCGCGGACCGCGCCACCGACAGCTCGGCACTGTCCCCCAGCCGGGCTTTGCGGCCGGCCCGATCCCCGGCCCGGCGCGCCGCAGACGAATATCCCGCCGACGCCCGGGTGGCCCGCCAGGTGCCGCGGGCCTTCGAGGTGCCGCGGTAGAAGTCGCGCAGCTCGAGCTCCTTGTTGCGCAACGCAATCGCGGTACCCGGCGGCCTGCTCCGATCCTTCTCGGCATCGCGTCGGGTCTCGTCGCGGGCCTCGGCCAGCCGCTGGCCGACCCGGGCGCCGAACGCCAAGTGGAAGTTCAGCCGAGCGGTGATGGTGGGGGTGGGGCGGTGCTCACCGGTGGCGATGTAGGCGTCGGAGGCCCGGACCATCTGAACGACCAGGCTGGCGTAGAGGGCGTGGGTGGCGTCGATGTCCTCGGCGAAGCCGTAGGCGTAGACATAGGTCGAATTGGTTGCCACGTCACAGCGCACGTCGTTGGCCGCGGCGATCCCCACGAACAGCTGCACATAGGTGCGCAACCCCCGGGCGCCGGGCGATCCGATGGTGATGGTGCGCTGCACCGGCGCGGTGGCCGCTGTCCGGGTGGCGGAGTGCGCGCGAGCCACCGCCAGGTCGATCGAGGTCGCGGTGGCCAGCCGCTGCGCCGCCGCCATGAACGCTTCGGCCTCGTGGGCGTTGTCGGTGCCTTCGGCCTGGCGCAACAGGGCGGCGATCCGCGCCAACATCTTGTCGTCGGTGCTCATGGCCGCCACGCTAACCGACATCGGCGACACCGCGCCGACAGCAACTCACAGATGCGCGTCGATCCAGCCCACCACGTCGTCGAGCACCTGTGCACGCTCTGGTTCGTTGAATACCTCGTGGTAGAGCCCCGGGTACACGATCAACCGCACGTCGTCCGAACCGACGCACTCCACCAGCCGCTCGCTGCCGTCGGCGGGGACCAGGCCGTCGTCGGCGCCATGTACCACCAGCAGCGGCGCCGTGAGCGCCTGCGCCCGCGTCGGCATGGTCTCGCCGACCTTGATCAGCGCCCGCGCCACCCCGGCCGGTACCCGGCCGTGGTACACCAGCGGATCCTCGTTGTAAGCGGCCACCACCGCCGGGTCGCGCGAGACCAGAGCGCTGTCGAGTTTCTCCACCGGCAGGCTCGGCGCAATAGCCCCGACCGCTTTGGCGACGAAGGCCAACCCCGGCGACACCGTGTCGGTCATAGCCACCGCGGGCCCGGACAACACCATCAACTGGTAGTCGTCGGGGCGGTCGACGCCGTAGCTGAACACGATCGCCCCGCCCATGCTGTGCCCGAGCACCACCCGCGGCAGTCCGGGGTGCTCGCGGGCGGCGATACCCGCGCAGGTGTGGAAGTCATCGGTGTATTCGGCGATGCTGCGGCACAGCACGCGCTTGCCGCCCGAGCGCCCGTGTCCGCGGTGGTCCAGCGCGTAGGTCACCAGCCCCGCCGCAGCGAACCGTTCCGCGACGTGGTCATAGCGACGGGCATGCTCGCCGAAACCGTGGGAGAGCACCACCACGGCGCGCGGCGGAGTGTCCGGCGTCCAGGTGTCGTAGACGATCGGAACCCCCCGCACGCCTTCGAAGGTTCGCTCGGTGCGGGTCCCAGAGCCGGGGGATGCCATCAGGGCAGCGTAACGGGCAAAGTGTCCGCCCAGGTAACCTCGCCAGCCATGGGACGAGTCGAAGGCAAAGTTGCGCTGATCAGCGGCGGCGCGCGGGGCATGGGCGCTGCACACACCCGGGCGCTGGCCGCCGAGGGCGCCAAGGTCGTGATCGGTGACGTTCTGGAGGATGAGGGCAGCAAACTCGCCGACGAGCTGGGGGCCGACACCGCCCGCTTCGTCCGTCTCGACGTCACCCAGCCCGAGCAGTGGCAAGCCGCCGCCCAGGCCGCGGTCGATGCCTTCGGCAGCCTCGACGTCTTGGTGAACAACGCCGGGATCGCCAAATACAACGCCCTCGAAAACTTCGACCTGGCCGCCTGGCAGCAGGTTCTCGACGTCAACCTGACCGGGACCATGCTGGGCATGCACGCCGCCGTCGCTCCGATGAAGGCAGCCGGCGGCGGCTCCATCATCAACATCTCGTCGGTAGAAGGGATGCGCGGCACCGCCGGCCTGTACGGCTACGTCGCTTCGAAGTGGGGAGTGCGCGGGCTGGCCAAGGCCGCCGCTGTCGAACTGGCGCCGCACAACATCCGGATCAACAGTGTGCTGCCCGGGCTGATCCGCACCCGGATGACCATCGCGATCCCCGATGACTCGCTGCAGATTCCGCTGGGCCGGGGCGCCAAGTCGGCGGAGGTGTCCACCGCGGTGGTCTTCCTGGCTTCCGACGAGTCCTCCTACATGACCGGGGCCGACCTGGTGATCGACGGAGGCCTGTCGGTGGGCATTCCACACAAGACCAGCTAGGACAGCATTCTCCCAGCTAAGAGCACCCGTCAGGGCCGCTTCTGAAACGTGTTCTATGATGGCCGGTCATGAAGACCAAGGGCGCATTGTTGTGGGAGCTGAACTCGCCGTGGCGGGTCGACGAGATCGAGCTGGGCGACCCGGTTGAAGGCGAAGTCCAGGTCCGGATGCACGCCGCGGGCATGTGCCACTCCGACTATCACCTGACCACCGGGGCCACCCCGATCGGCCTGCCGGCACTCGGCGGCCACGAGGGTGCCGGGGTCATCACCAAGGTCGGCAAGGGCGTGACGGGCCTGGAAGAGGGCGACCACGTGGTGATGGCCTTCATCCCAGCCTGCGGCAACTGCCCGCCGTGCATGAAGGGCTTCCGTTCGCTGTGCGATCGGGGCGCGGTGTTGCTGGGCGGAAAGGCCATCGCCGACGGCACCAACCGGATCCACGCCGGTTCGCATGAAGTTTCCCCGATGAACCTGCTCGGCACGTTCGCGCCCTACATGACCGTGCATCAGGACTCGGTGGTCAAGATCGACAAGGACGTGCCGTTCGAGACCGCGGCGATCATGGGTTGCGCTGTGCCCACCGGCTTCGGCTCGGCCACCAACGTCGCCGAGGTCAAGCCCGGCGAGACCGTGATCATCGTCGGCGTCGGCGGCATCGGTATGAGCGCCCTGCAGGGCGCGGTGCTGTCCGGCGCGCGGCGCGTCATCGCGATCGACCCGGTGGCGTTCAAGCGTGATCAGGCCGTCAAGTTCGGCGCCACGCACGTCTACCCGTCCATGGCCGAGGCGATCATGCCGGTGATGGAGGAGACCTGGGGCCTGATGGCCGACAAGGTGATCATCGCGGTGGGCGACATGAAGGGCGAGTACATCGAAGAGGCGCTGACCCTGACCGCCAAGACCGGCACCTGCGTGGTCACCGGCATGGGCTCGATGGTCGACGCCGACGTCAAGTTGAACCTGTTCTTGTTCACCATGTTGCAGAAGACGTTGAAGGGCAACATCTTCGGCGGCGGTAGCTCGCACATCGAGACGCCTAAGCTGGTGGGCCTGTACAAGTCCGGGCTGCTCAAGATCGACGAGATGATCACCACGACTTACAAGCTGGAGGACATCAACTCCGGCTACGCCGACATGGTCGACGGCAAGAACATCCGCGGCGTGATCACGTTCGACGAATCGGACTGGTAGGCGGTTACTTCTTGTCCTGCGGCAGCCGGCAGCCGGTGTAGCCGGAAACCACGAGGTTTCCCCGATAGCCGACTTTGATGAAAAGACCGGTGGGGCCATAGAACCCGACGTCGTGATTGCCCGGCTGATCTTGCATGACCTGAATCTCGGTGGCGTCCAGCTTGGCGGCCGCCGCCTTGGCGGCCTCTTCGAGCTTGGCCCAGGCCTGCTCTGACACCGTGACATCCCGGGCAACCGCGTCCGGCAGGAAGTAACGCTTACCGTCGGTTTGCTCATATGGCCGCTCGCAATTTCCGCCATCTCCCTCGTCCAGGGTCTCCCAGACGATGGACGGGATGAGTTGTTTTGCGGCGGCGGTTATTTCATTCATCGTGGCGGCTACCTGAGTTTGAGTGTCCTCAAACGACGGCAACGACTTGAGAACGGCCAAGGCCTCGGCGGCGACGCTGGGCGGAGTGGGTTCATATGGTTGGGACACGTGACATCCTGCGGTTAGTGCGACGATGGCCAAGACAGCGAACAGGCATCGTCGCGGCTGGGGTGGGGACACTTGGTGAAACATCAATTTCCTTGAACCGCCTTGTCGCCCAGGCCGGCGAGGACCGCGGCGATGTTGTAGTTGGTCGTCCGAAGGCCTCCGCCGTCGGGGAAGCGGGGGTAGTCACTGTGCCCGTGAGCCTCTTGCAGGGTGATGGTGCCACCGTGGCCGTCGGTCACTGTGGAGGGTCCGGTGGCCAAGCGGGTGAATTCGGGGTTGGTGGCCGGGTTGGGCCCGAAGTCGCCGAGCTCGTTGTTGAGGTAGGTGCCGATGATCGGAATGCCCTGGCCGACAGCTCTGGCGTCGTAGACCCATTGGATCTTGTCGTCGGGGGCTTCCATGGCGAACACCTGACCAGGCTGCAGGTGCAGGTCCCCCGGTGTGGACGCCTCGATGCCGGGAGACCCGTAGAACAGCGCCCGCGACACCCCGTGATCGCCGGGCTCCTGCAGGGCCAGTCCGGTGGTCAGCGACCCGTAAGAATGCCCGATCGCGGTCAGGTCGGCGGGGCCGCCCAGGTGCGAGGCCTGGATGCCGTCGTAGAAGCGAGCCAGATCGTGGGCGCCGGCTCTGGCGAGGTCGTCGTGGGTGACGCCCCAGAGTCCGGCCAGCGATGCGGTCTTGTCGTCGAAGCCGGGAACCTGCGGCGGGTCGTACCCGATCCAGGCGATCGTCGAGACGGTATCGCTCTCGCGTCCCGGCTCGAACCGTAATTGCCGCAATGCTTCCCGTCTGACGTTGGTTGCTTCTTCGGTCATATTCCCGATGCCTCCGTGCACCGTGGTGTTCAGCCCGGGCGTGGTGACCGAGACATGGGTCGCCTTGTCCGGATCACCGACGGCAATGGCCGCGCGGGCCTGGGTGCCGCTGTGGGTGTCCAGCAGCATCAACTTGCGGTCTGGACTGCCACTGACGGCGGAATCGACGGCCTTGAGGTCGTCCAGGTACTTCGCGCCGTCCCTTGCCGCGTCGTACTGACGTTGCCAATTCTCGTAGGCGACGCGGTCGGCGAAGATCGCTCCCGGCTCGTTGGGTCGCGGGATGTTGTTGCCGGCAGCCCAGTCCGGGTGCTGGTTCTTCAACGCGTCGGCCTGCGCGGCGGCGCCCTGTGCCCGGCTGAGTTCGTCGGCCAGGTGCAGCTTGTTGTAGTGGTCGTAGCCCAGATGATCCGGCGGATCACAGGGCATGCCCGGATGGTTGCCGATGTTGTGGTCGGAGTTATACAGCCAGTCCTTCTGTCCAGGAGTCAGGCTGTTCCAGTAGTCGTTGAACTGTTTCGGGTCGTCGGGCACCGGTCCCGGTGGCGGTGTCGGCGCGTCCGCGTCGAATTTGCGCACCGCGATGTCGGGGTCGTAGCCGTCCCGCACCCGCAGGTTCGTCAAGGCCTGTTGCAAGGTCTTGGAGTAGCCGTTGCGGATGACCGTGGCGTTGTGCAGCGCGGTCTCGGTGTCGTCCTCGGCCAACTGGCGGCACTGGGCGATGTCCGCGTCGTGGTCGTGGCCCTGGCTCTCCTGCTCCAGGTACACGCCGATGCGGGCGTCGAGGACGATCAGGTTGGCGTTGAGCGCGGTGATGTTGGCCAGCGAGGCGGTGCGGGCTTGGGCCAAGGCGGCGGCGATGGTCTCCAGGTCGGCCGCGATCTGGCCGAGCTGTTGGTTGGTGGCGTGCAGGCCGTCCTTGACCCGCTGCACCTCGGCGCTGTTGTTGATCGGTTGCTCGCCGTTCTCCCGGTTGTACTGCTCGAAGTGCTGCTGGGCGGTGACAAAGGTTTCCTCGGCCGAGGTGGCCGAGCCTGCGGCGGAGTGGAACGCCTGGGCCAGGAAGTTGATCTGGGTGGGGCTGCCGGCCTGCAGACTGTCGTCGATCGCCCACGGGTCGCCGCCGGCCGCCGCGATGAGGCCGTCCACCTGGAGGTGCTGCAGGCTGGGGCGGCTCACCCGACCGAGGCTAACCGGTTGCGACCAGCGGAACCAGCCGCATTGGCACGCTAACCTTGGAAGTCATGACCGGCCTGCTCGAGGTGCGACGGGCTGACGACCGTGCGGCCACTCGGGCGCCGTGGCTCAACTCGCGGCATTCGTTCTCGTTCAACGATTACTACGACCCGGACAACACCCATCACGGGCTGCTGCTGGTCAACAACGATGATGTCGTGGAACCGGGTGCCGGCTTTGACACCCACCCCCACCGCGACGCCGAGATCGTCACCTGGGTGCTGTCCGGCGCGTTGAGCCATCGCGATTCGATCGGCAACGCAGGCGTCATCCATCCCGGTCTGGCGCAACGGATGTCGGCGGGCACCGGCATTCTCCATTCGGAGCAGAACGAATCTTCTTCCGAACCGGTGCATTTCGTGCAGATGTGGGTCATGCCGGACTCACCGGGGCGTCCACCGGGCTATCAGCAGCAGGAGATCGGTGACGCGTTGGCGGGCGGCCGGCTGGTCACCGTCGCCTCAGGCCGCGACCAGGACGCCGCGATCACTGTGGGCAATGCCGACGCGACCCTCTACGCCGCTCGGCTGCAGTCCGGCGACAGCGTCGAGGTGCCCGATGCCCCGTACGTGCACCTGTTCGTCGCCCTCGGCGGTGTCGAGTTGGAGGGAGCCGGCGCCTTGGATGCCGGCGACGCGGTCCGCTTCACCGGCGGCGGTGGTCAACGCCTGGCTGCGGTCGCGCCGTCGGAGGTGTTGATCTGGGCGATGGAAAGGCGGCTGGGCCGTTAAGCCGTTGCCTTTTGGTGAGCGAATGTGAGTGCATTCGTTCATCAGGCAGCCTCGCCTTGCGGTGAGGCGGTCCCCGTCTGATCCACCGGGTGGTGGTGCGGGGTTGACGTTTCATCACCGGCGGCGTCGCCCGCTGGCGCGGGTTCGGTCTCACGCGTGGCTCCACGTCCTGCCACCGGGCCACTCCCGGCGGGACTCCGTTCACCCACGGGTGTGGGTACGCCGAGTCGGGCGAGGTTGATTGCAGCACCCAGATCACGATCGACCCGCGTACCGCATTCGTCACAGGCGAAGACTCGATCGGCGAGGGTGAGGTTTGGCTTTCGCCTCCCACACGCCGTGCACAACTTCGAAGACGGAAAATATCGGTTGGCCTCCACCAAATGGCAGCCGTACCACTGTGTCTTGTAGCCCAGCATGCCCCGGATCTGGGCCAGCGCAGCATCGGCGAGGGCACGGTTGAGCCCGCGCTTGTAAGCGCCGCCTTTGGAGCGCATGCCCGCGGCGTTCAGAGTTTCGACCACCACGACCTGGTGCTGCTGGGCCAGCACGGTGGTGGCCTTGTGCAGTACGTCGCGGCGCACCGCCGCGGCGTACGCATGGGTGCGCCCGATCCGGGCCTGAGTGCGCCGCCACCGCATCGACGGAGCCCGCCTGGTCCTGGCGGCCGGGTCATAGGGGCCGTGTTGGCGGGCGGCTCGGCGCTGCAACGCCCGCAACCGGGATTGCGCCGCGCTCAGGGACTTCGGCGCCGGGATCCGATCGACCTCGACACCGTCCGGTGTCGCCACGACCAGCAGACTGTCCGCTTTCACCCCAACATCAACCCCGACGACGGGATGCACCGACCGCAGAGCGTGCGCGGGTCGGGTCTTGGCGGCGACGATGGTCTGTAGCGCGCAATGCCAACGCCCGGCACTGTCTTGACCCACGGTGGCCGACAAGATCCGCGCCGTGCCGGCCTCGATGCGACGGGCCAGCTTGCGGGTCGATTCATGGGTGCGCACCGCACCCAGCCGCGGCAGGCTGACATGCCGGCGGTCAGCCTCGATGCGAATCACCCCGGTGGTGAACCGCACCGAGCGCCGAGCACGGGCCGACTTGAACCGCGGGAAGCCCACCGCGCGGCCAGCGCGCTGGCCCTTGCGGGACTTCGACCACGCGTCCAGCCCGCGTGCCAACCCATCCAGCCCGGTGTTGTAGGCCTCCTTCGAATTCTCGCCCCACCACGGAGCACAGTCGGCTTTGCGCTGATTCCAGACCTTGCGCAACGCCGGCAACGACCACCCCAACACCGGGGTCAACTGATCCTCGGCGATGCCGTAGGACCGTTCGGCGGCCCGCTGATCGTTTACCGCTTTCACCAACGCGAGCATGTGATTATGCGCGAACCGTGCCGCACCAGCATGAGACGCCAACACCCGCAACTGAATTGGCGTGGGATCCAGGCCGAACCGGTACGCCTGCGCCACCCAGCCCTCAGGCACCTCGAACCTAGCCATCCACACCAGCCCCGACATGCTTGGTGGCCGTCACCGCCCGCATCGCCCGATTACGCGCTCCCCGCCGACCGTAGAGGCGCGCGCACATCGAGGTCAGCACCTCGATCATGTCGCGCACCAAATCGTCTTCGGTCTCACCCTGATCTGTCACCACGATGCGCCGGCCCTGCGCGGACAACGCGGCTTCGAGATGCTCGACTCCGAAACGGGCCAGCCGGTCACGGTGCTCCACAATCACCACACTGGCAGAAGGGTCGGACAACACCCGCCGGATCTTCGGCCGTTTCCCGTTCAGCCCGGACCCGACCTCGCACACCACCTCGCCCACCACATACCCCCTGGCGGTAGCCCACTGCGTCAGTCGCGCGACCTGGCGCTCCAGGTCCGCACGCTGATCGTGCGAAGACACCCGCGCATACACGACCGTGCGGCCGGCAGCCGACATGTCGGCCACGTCGACCCAGATCGTCCCCGACTCCAGCCGGCGAGCAGGCACCGGCATCCGGTCCTCCCGGAACCACCGATACGCAGTTTGCGGATGCACCCCCAGTATCCGCGCCCACTCAGCCAATTTCACACACTCAATGAAACACACATTCGATCACGAATAATCACATTCTGACGAACAGTTCAGAACCCCCCGCGGTCAGGGCATCTCGACCTTGGCGGCCAGCCAACGGCCGTTCACCTTCTCCATGGTGATCACGATGCGGCTGCGGTCGATCTGCGCTTGGGGTGCGGTTTTGTTGCTCACCGACTGATCGACGAACAGCAGCACCTCGACCTTGTTCTTACTGGCGGATTTGACCGCCGAGTCGATGACGGTGCCGTGCGCGGACGCTTTGTTGTCGATCAGCAGTTGGCGCAGCTGCTCGCTGGACGCGCTGTAGACGTCCTTGAACTCACCGGTGGCTCCGTCGAGGATTTCGGCGAAGTTCTTGTCGATCGCGGTGGGGTCCACACTGGTGAGCGCCAGGGTGTATTTCTCGGCTGCCTCCAGCGCCTGCGCGGCGGCCACGGTGCGCTGGTGGTGGGCGAACAGCAGCCAGCCCTCGTAGGCCGCCCCGATCAGGCCCAGCGCCAGGACCGCCGCGGCGACCCACCGCCGGTTCGGCTTCAGGCCGCCGATGCCTTGCTTGGGCTTGTCGGCTTCGTCGGCGGAGTCGTCGGCGGACTCGTCGGCGGACTCGTCGACCGCACCCTCGGCGGACTCGGTATCGGCGGTCTCGGTGTCCGTGGTCTCGGTGTCGACGGTCTCGACCGCCGGTTCCACGGCCTCGGTTTCGGTAGCCGCCTGCTCGTCCTCACGGTCCGACACCTGAACTACCTCTCGTGGTCCGCCTGCTGGGGGCCGTCCGGCCGCAACGCCCCCCGAACCTACCCCAACCCGCTCCCGCGGGTTCTCGCTTGATGGCGGCGACCTGCAGCGCCCGGCTTCGCCGCGCTTGCAATCGCCGCTTAGGTGCAGGCCCGGGAATTCCGCAGGGCGTTGGCCCATCCGATTGCGGAGTCGATGTGTGGGCGGGTGAAGCCTGCCGGCTGCTTTTTGCGCATGCTGTCGGCGATGCGCGACAGCTGGAACAGCACGCCGGTCAGCTGTTCCCCGCCGTAGATCGGCGAGTAGGGACCGAAGTTGTCGGGGGTGTTGCGGATGGTCAACGGCTGCAGTCGTGGCCCCAGGAAGCCGGTCGACCGGTCGATGTTGGCCACCACCGCATCCGCCTGCGACTGCACGCCGGCGTAGGCGTCGCGGTGGTCGGCAAGGTTGCGGTTGAAGGCGTTGATCTGCCCCATCAACGGGTCGAACTGCGCGTTGAACCACTGGCACGAATCCGACATGCCGCCGATCATCTCGGGCGTCACCTGATAGGTGAAGGTGCTGTACGGCCAGATGTCCATGTGTGGAGACCAGTCGGTGGGCGCGGGGGTGAATCCCGGAAGCGCCGGCGGCTGATCCGGGTCGGCGAGCGCGGAACCCGGTGCCAGCACACCGGTGACTGCCGTCGCACACGCGACTGTGGCAGCGATCTGGGTCCACCCTGCCCGCTTCGGCACCGCCCCGATCTCCTTCCACGTCTCGCGCTTGTCCCGGTCGAGTATCGCCATCGACGCCCGCACGAGGATGCCAAAACCACGAAAACGCGTGCTACTGGCCGGTAACTCCGCCATAACCGGAGTCATGTTGCCTGAAGCGCCCTTGCCGGGGCATTGTGTCCGACATCATGTCCGGATGAAAGGTCGCGGCGAGACCCCATGAGCTCATCCCCCTTGGTAGCCATGCGTATCCTTTTTATCTACCCACCAGTTGGTCCGAGAAGTTCCGAACCCTACCGCGGAGTACGAACGCTGACTATGGTGGCCGCCATGGATCATCTGCCGCACCCGCGAACGGCAACCTCAGGTGATCTCACGACCACGATCGGCGACAAATGACCACCCAGGACGACCGCGACCTCGCCGCCGAGCCTGCGCTCGACGGAGTGGCAGCCATCCAGGACTGGACCGCCGGTTATGTCAACCGCCACCCGCTGGCCTCGCTGACCACCGTCGGCGAACAGTGCGTCCTGGCGGTGCGCACCGTGCAGTACTTCTTCTCCGACCTGTTCGGCGGCCGATTCCAATGGGGCGAGTTCGTCCGGCAGAGCGCCTTCATGGCCAACACCGCTGTGCTGCCGACGGTTTTGGTCGCATTGCCGATCGGGGTCACGCTCTCCATTCAGTTCGCGCTGCTGGCCAACCAGGTCGGCGCCACCTCACTGGCCGGCGCGGCTGCCGGGCTCGCTGTCATCCGGCAGGCTGCCTCGCTGGTGGCGGCCATGCTGATGGCCGCCGCGGTCGGGTCGGCCATCACCGCCGACCTGGGTTCGCGAACCATGCGCGAGGAGACCGACGCCATGGAGGTGATGGGCGTCTCGGTGATCCGTCGGCTGGTGGTCCCCCGCTTCGCCGCGGCCATCATGATCGGCGTAGCGCTGACCGGAATCACCTGCTTCGTAGGCTTTTTGGCCAGCTACCTGTTCAACGTGTATTTCCAGAAGGGCGCGCCCGGCAGTTTCGTGGCCACGTTCTCCTCGTTCGCCACCACCGGCGACATGATCGTCGCGCTGATCAAGGCCGTGGTCTACGGCGCGATCGTCGCGGTGGTGTCCTGCCAGAAGGGACTGTCCACCCGCGGCGGTCCGGCCGGCGTCGCCAACTCGGTGAACGCTTCGGTGGTCGAGTCGATCCTGGTTCTGATGATCGTCAATGTCGGCATCAGCGAGCTCTATAACGTGCTCTACCCACGGACGGGGCTGTGAGATGACCGCGTCGTCCTATGTCCCGGCATTCGCGCGCCCGCTGCTGCGCGCCTACCGGATGGCGTCCGAGCCGACCATCCGCTTGGGACACATGCTGGTGTTCTTCGGCCGCGCCGCGGCCGGTGTTCCGACCGTGCTACGTCACTACCGCAAGGAGTTTCTGCGGTTGCTCTCCGACATCGCCTGGGGCAACGGCTCCATCGTGGTGGGTGGCGGCACCGCTGGGGTGGCGATCGTCCTGGGCTTCACCGCCGGTGCGCTGGTGGCGATCGAGGGCTACAACTTTCTGAATCTGCTGGGGCTGGGGCCCGCGACCGGCATCATCTCATCACTGGTCAACACCCGCGAGCTGGCACCGATCATGGCCTCGATGGCGTTCGCGATGCAGGCCGGTTGCCGCTTCACCGCGCAGCTCGGCGCCATGCGAATCGCCGAGGAGATCGACGCCCTCGATTCGATCGCGATCCGGCCCATTCCGTTCCTGGTCACCACCCGACTGCTGGCCGCGACCATCGCGGTGATCCCGCTCTACGTGGCCTGTCTGGCGATCACCTACCTGACCTGCCAGCTGGTCACCGGCATCATCGGCGGCGGCTCCATCGGCCCGTACACGCACTACTTCACAATGATGTTGAGCGGCAAGGACATCGTCTACTCCGTGCTCAAGTGCGTGGTGTTCGTGTGGCTGGCCTCTACCGTGCAGTGCTACTACGGCTTCTACGCCTCCGGCGGACCCGAAGGCGTCGGGGTGGCCTCCGGCCGGGCCATGCGGGCTTCCATCACGATCGTGATCATGGTCAACATGCTGCTGACGATGGCGCTGTGGAGCATCGACGCCGGCGCAAGGTTCGGTGGCTGACATGGCCAACTCGCTCGACACCGACGGCCGCGGCCCCTCCGAACAGCAACTGCTGGGCGCGGGGATCGCGGTCCTGCTGGTGATCGCGCTGACCACCGGCGGCCTGTTGGCCAAGTCCACCGGCATGCTCAACTCCTACGTGCGGGTGGTGGCCGACCTGATCAACGTCGGCGACGGGCTGCCGGCCCAGTCCGACGTCAAGTACCATGGCCTGCTAGTCGGTAATGTCACCGACGTGATCCCCGCCGCCTACGGCAAACCCAACTACGTACACATCAACCTCAAGCCCGACTACGCCAAGGACATCCCGCATTCGGTGACCGCCCGCGTGGTGCCGTCCAACGTTTTCGCGGTCTCGTCCATCCAGCTGGTGGACTCCGGAACCGGTGGACCCACCATCCGTACCGGCACCCACATCGCCGAGAACGGCGAACTGTCCACGGTGATCTTCCAGACCACCGTGTCCAAACTGCGCGACATCCTGGCCGCCACCGGTCGCGGGCGCGAAGACCACAGTCTGGGCATCCTGGCCGCCGTCGGCGCGGCCACCGACAATCGGCGCGTCGCGTTGCTCAATGCGGGCGCGCACATGTCCCGGCTGCTCGATCAGCTCAACGGCATCGTCGCCACCGACCCCGGCCCATCGACCGTCTCGGCCTTGCTCGATGCCACCCATGGCCTGCAGTCCACCGCTCCCGACCTCGTCGACGCGCTGCACCAGGCCGTCGAACCGATGCGCGCGTTCGCCCAGAAGCGCGCCGAGTTGGCCTCGTTGGTCGGCGGTGGCCAGCACACCGTGGGTGTGGCCCGGGAAGCCCTGGACAACCACATCGACCAACTGATCCAGATCACCCACGACCTCACGCCCGTTGTTGGCGTGCTGGCCAACAACGCCGACAAGTACGTCCCGATCTTCACCCGGGTCAATCGGCTCTCCGAGAAATTCTTCGACCACTTCTACGACCCCGACCTCGTCTCCAAGAACACGCGGTTCAACCTGTCGTTCACCCCGATGCACACTTACACCCGCGCGGACTGCCCGCAGTACGGCGAGCTGAAGGGGCCGAGCTGCTTCACCGCGCCGATGATCGAGGTGCGTTCCGAGCTGCCTGAGAACATGCTGCCGCAGAACTACCACTTCCCGGCCGGCCTGGAACCGCCGGCGGGCACCGAGATCGGCCCGGATGGGAACCTCCGTGCCGTCGGACCGCCCCTGGTCAACCCGAATCGCAGCCTGGAGGGCACCAACCCGCCGCTGCCGTGGTGGACCGGCCCGGCCCCCCGGATTCCCAGCACCGGCGACCCGCTCGACCTCGGCCCGCCGCCTCCGCCCGAGCCGCCAATCCCGTCACTGCCGCATGCACCGGAGTGGCAGCCGGCCTCCCCGATGGCGCCCGCGGCCCCCGCGGCCTTCGGCGGCAACGTGGGTCCGGTCGGCAGCCAGGCCGAACGCAACCAGCTGGGCCTGATCACCGGCCAGCGTGAGCCGGCATCTGTGGCGGCGCAGCTGCTGCTCGGCCCGGTCGCCCGCGGTAACGCGGTCTCGTTCGTACCCGCCGACACGGGAGGCCACAAATGAGATTCCGCGGCCCGCTGATCGGACTGTCCATCTTCATGGTCGTCTCGATGGTGCTGACCTGGCTGGTCTATGCCACGCTGCGCCGCGACGTCTCTGGTGCGACGACGCCGTATGCGGCCGTGTTCACCGATGTGTACGGCCTGCGCGAAGGCGACGACGTCCGGATGGCCGGGGTCCGGGTGGGCCGGGTCGACGAGGTGGCATTGGAAGGGAAGTTAGCGAAGGTCTCGTTCATCGTCCAAAGCAACCAGAAGCTGTATGCCAACACCGTCGCGTCGGTGACCTACCAGAACATTATCGGGCAGCGTTATCTCGGGCTGTCGCTGGGCAAAGACGGCGAGTACACCGGGGGGGACGAACGAGTGCTGCCCCGCGGCGGCGTGATCGGGGTGGACCACACCGAACCGTCCTTCGACGTCGGCGCGCTGCTCAACGGCTTCAAACCGTTGATGTCGCTGCTGGATCCCAAGCAGGCCGACGATCTGACCCGGGGTGTGCTGGAGTCGCTGCAAGGCGACCAGGCGTCTATCACCGCACTGGTGGATCAGTCGTCGACGCTCACCGCGACGCTGGCCGGGCGCGACGAGGTGCTCGGCGACCTCATCACCAGCCTGAACCGGCTTACCGGCACCATCGCCGGGCAGAACGATCAGTTGGACCACGCGCTGACGCAGGCCCGGCGAGCGGTCGCCGACCTAGACTCGCGTCGCCCGGCATTGCAGTCCTCGGTCGGCTCCCTGGCCCAGGTGACCCGGCAGCTGTCGACGATCGCCGACGAGGTCTTCCCCTCCCTGGATGAGATGATCAACCGGGAACCCGGGTTCTCCAAGCACATGGCCGGAATCGAGCCGCAGCTGGCTTTCACCGGCGACAACCTGCCACTGCTGCTCAAAGGCCTGGGTCGGGTACTCGGGGACGGCGCCTACGGCTCCACGTATGTCTGCGACCTGAACATCACCGGGTTCTTTCCCGGCCTCAACGACATCACCACGATCATCGTCAACGCCGCCACGCCCGGCAACGCCACGCCCATCACCATGAAGAACCTGGCCTGGCACACCCCGAGATGCAGGAACACCGTCAATGGATAATCAGTCGCTCCGCAGGTGGCGCTCCCGGACACTGGAGTCCTACAACACCACCTGGCTGGGGTTCGCGGCATTGGCGGTTGTCGCGGTCGTCGTCGCCGCGGCGCTGCTGGTCAAGCTGGCCGGCTTCGGCTACACCCGCTACACCGC
Organism: Mycolicibacter heraklionensis; assembly: GCF_019645815.1. Taxonomy (NCBI): domain Bacteria; kingdom Bacillati; phylum Actinomycetota; class Actinomycetes; order Mycobacteriales; family Mycobacteriaceae; genus Mycobacterium; species Mycobacterium heraklionense. The sequence continues at coordinate 170,511 of NZ_CP080997.1, read as the reverse complement.
GGAGTTCGCCCAGGCCGCGGCGCTGGCGCCGGGCAATCCCATCGTGATCGCGGGCATCGAGGTGGGCCGGGTAACGAGCATGCGGCTCGCCGGCGATCACGTCGAGGCCGGTTTTACCGTGCGCAACAACATTCCGCTGGGCAAAGACACCGGGGCCAAAATCCAGGTGATGACGATCCTCGGGTCGCGCTACCTGCGACTGGAACCCGACGGCCCGGGTTCGCTGCCCGACAAACGGATCCCGCTCGCCCACACCGAGGTGCCCTATTCGCTGGAGTCGCTGCTAGAGGACGCCACCACCACATTCGACCAGGTCGACTCCGACCAGTTCGGCCAGTCCCTGGCCGTGCTCGGCCAACAGCTGAGCGGGCTGCCCCCGGTGGTTCCACAGGCGATGGCCAATCTGCACACGCTGTCGAAGATCACCGCCGACCGGCGTGATCAGCTCGGCACCCTGCTCGCCAGCACCCAGCGGGTGGCCAACACCTTGCACAACCAGCAGACGAACCTGGGCAACCTGGTCGATCAGGGCCAGGATTTCCTCGGGGAACTGGTAGCGCGACAGCACACCTTCCACGCCATGCTGGCTGCGCTGACCAGTCTGGTGGGTCAACTGAACAACATCGTGGTCAGCGACCGGACGATGCTCGACGACATGCTGGCCAACCTGCGTGCGCTATCCGACATGCTCGGCCAGCATGACGACCTGCTGCGCAGCCTGCTGCAGGCCGCACCGCCGCCATTGCGGGGTCTGACCAATGCCACCGGCTACGGACCGGCTTTCGAAACCTACCTAGTTAACGGGATGGCGATCGACTCGTGGATGTGCGCGATCAGTGGCCGCGCCAAGCAGTTCGGCATGATCGAGTACTTCAAGGACTGCAAATGAGCGCCCCGCCGACCGCCACCCGCAGCCGCCGCCGTGTCGCCGCGCTGGTGAGTGCGCTGACCGCAGGAGTACTGCTCGTCACTGCCGTGGCCGCCTACTACCTCAACCCGTTCGGCGGACACATCACCGTCACCGCCCAATTCGGCAGCGCCGCAGGCCTCTACGAGGACAATGTGGTTGCGGTGCTCGGAATGCCGGTGGGCAAGGTCACCAAGATCACCCCGAAGGGCGGGTACGTCGAGGCCGAGTTCACCGTCGACCGCAACGTAAAGATCCCAGCCAACGTGCACGCGGTGACCATCAACACCTCGATCCTCACCGCTCGGCAAGTCGAACTGACGCCAGCCTATACCGGCGGTCCGGTGTTGGCCGACCACACCACTATCGGGCTGAACCGCACCCGGACACCAGTGGCATTCGATCGTGTGCTTGACATGCTCGACAGGGTTTCGAAGTCGCTCAGCGGCGACGGCAACGGCAACGGGCCGGTAGCCGACGTGATCAACGCCGCCGCCGACATCGCCGGCGGCAACGGCGCGAAGATCAAGTCGGCCCTGAGCGAATTGTCTCGGGCGTTGCGACTGAGCTCCGACCGCGGCGAGGCGACCGGTGATCAGTTGACCTCGATCATCGTCAATCTTAGCTCGCTGATGGACGCGGCGGCCCGCAATGACGCGAGGCTGCGTCAATTCGGTTCCACCACCCGCCAATTGAGTCAGATGCTCGCCGACGAGGACTTCGGGGCGGGACGCACTGGGCGTAAGTTCAACGAGATCATCACGCAGGCGACCGCCCTGCTGCAAGCCAACCGTGACAACCTCAAGCAGAGCATCCTCAACGGCGACACTGCCGTAACCACCCTCGTGGATAAGCAGCGCGACCTGGCGGAGCTAATAGACCTGCTACCGCTGGCGCTGGACAACATCTACAACGCCGTCGACACCAACAACGGGGCGATCCGGGCTCACACCCTGGTCGACAAGAGCCTGGTCGACAGTCAAAGCACCAAGGAGCTGTGCAACATGATGCATTTGCGGCAATTAGGCTGCGGCACCGGAACCTTGGCGGATTACGGCCCGGACTTCGGGCTGACGTACGTCCTCGACGGACTCTCGATGATGGGGCAGTAGGCGATGGCATTGCGACGGAAACGAACGCCCAGGGCGACGCTGGCGCTGCTGTGCAACGCGGTCATCACTGCTGGCTGCACCACCAGTGGGCTGGACAGTCTGCCGTTGCCAGCTCCCGGCATCGGCAGCGGCGGCTATCTCATCACCGCGGTGTTCGCCAACGCGCTGAATCTGCCCGGGCACGCCAAGGTGAAGCTCTCCGGCGCCGATGTCGGCCAGCTGGAGTCGATAGTCGCCCGTAACTACACTGCAGTCACCACGCTGCGCATCATGGACGGTGTCCGGATTCCGTTGGGCAGCACGGCTGAATTGCGGTCGGCGACCCCGCTCGGTGACGTCTTCGTGGCGGTCAAACCGCCGACTCAGGTCGACCCGTCGACGCCGCTGCTCAAGGGTGGCGACATCATCGGGCTGGAGTTCACCGCGTCGGCTGCTACGGTAGAATCGGTGCTGAGTTCGGCGGCGCTTCTGGTCAACGGTGGGGCTGTGCAGAACTTCACCAATATCGTCAACGGCGCCGGCAAGGCGACCGGCGATCAGGGCCAGGCGTTCGGCAGGCTGATCAACCAGTCCAATGAGCTGCTGACAAAACTCAACGCCCGCTCCGGTGAGATCGAGACCGCGCTGCGTGAGACCAGCCGGCTTGCCGACCGGCTTGATGCCCGCAGCGCGGCGCTCACCGATGTGCTCGACGCGGCGGGTCCGGCCACCGACACGCTGGTGGACAACACCGGTCGGCTGGCCGATCTCGTCGAGCAACTCGGCGCGACCAGCCAGCAGCTGGCCCGGTTCCCGTCGATTGCCGGGACCGACGCTTCCGGGCACAGCTTCATCAAGGACGCCAACGTGCTCGCTGGCGCATGGAACGACGTGGCTATCGACCCCGACACCAGTCTGGCCGCGCTGAACCGGTTGCAGGCGCCGATCATCAAGATGACAGCTGGGTCGGCGGTTTCGTTACGGGCAGGTTTTGACAGGCTGGTGTGGGGGTCGATGCCTGACGCCGGCTTCAAAGGAGACCCAGCATTTCACGGCCCGAAGCGCTACGACTGGGCGAAGCTGGCCGGCTCCATCAAGTACGCGCTGTGGCGACTACAGGAGCGCGTGGTGGGGCGCGGCCCGGACTCCGATATGGGGCTGGCGCCGTGGACCGCGGTCGGCCCGCCGATACCTCCCACCCCGGCGGAGGGCGATGTAGCAGCAGCGGAGCTCGGCCCGCCGGGACCAGGGCCGACACCATGATCGAGGCACTCAGCCGGCGCATCGTCGGCTTGGTCCGCGCCGGCGACCGGCGAAAGAACCTGCTGTCAGGGCTCGCGTTGGCGATGACCCTGGTGGTCGCGACCGGCTACCTGCTGGTGGGGGCGCTGCGGGTGAACCCGGCCCGCTCGACCTACCAGATCACGATCGCGCTGCCGGATTCCGGTGGGCTGCTGGCCAACCAGGACGTGTCGGTTCGCGGCGTTCCGGTGGGCCGGATCGAGTCGCTGCGGGTCAGCGGTACCGGTGTCGATGCGGTCGCCAACATCTCCTCGACGGTGAAGATTCCGGCGGCCAGCACGGTGCGCGTGTCGGGCCTGTCAGCCGCCGGTGAGCAGTACATCGACTTCGAGCCCCCGTCGGAGACCGGACCGTTCCTGTCCGCCGGCAGCGTCGTCTCGCGGGACCGCGCCACAACCCCGATCCCGATGTCGCAGTTGCTCGCCGACGCCAACGGCATGCTGGCGCAAACCGATCCGCGCAAGCTCGACCTGATCAAAAAGGAGCTCAGCCTGTCCGACGAGGGTCCGCAGAAGCTGACCGACATCGTCAACGGCGGCACCTTTTTGCTGTCCACCCTGGATTCGGTGCTGCCGGAGACGGTGAGCCTGCTGAAGTCGAGCCGGGTGGCGCTCACCATGCTCAGCGATGTCAACAACGGGGTGGCCGTGACGACCGAGAACCTCGACAAGGTGCTCACGGGCATCAACCGGATGATCGGCGGCTACCATCGATTGGTCGACCAGGCGCCCGGGATGCTGTCGGCGGTCGACGGACTCTTCGATGACAATTCCGACACCATGGTCGGGTTGCTGGGCAACCTGACCACCGCGGCTCAGCTGCTCTATGTCCGGACTCCGGCGCTCAATGCGTTGTTCCCCGCCTACCGCGGTTCGACGCTGGAGGCGCTCGGTACGGCCTTCCACGACAACGGGTTGTGGTTCACCGCCGACCTCTATCCTCGCTACACCTGCGATTACGGGACCCCGCGGCGGCCCCCTTCTGCGGCGGACTACCCGGAGCCGTTCCTGTACGGCTACTGCCGTGACACCGACCAGTCCGTGCTGGTGCGCGGCGCCCACAATGCGCCACGCCCACCCGGCGATGACACCGCGGGACCGCCGCCCGGTGCAGACCTGGCGGCGACCACCGACCCGACACCCAAGGGCCGCTATACGATTCCCACCCCCTACGGCGGTCCGCCCCTGCTGATCGAGCCGCCTCGTTGATGCTCAAGGAGATGCCGCGGTGAGCACCGCCGACGAACCGACCGCCGAGACCGCCCCCGAGGACGTGGAAGAGACAGCCGCGCCGCCGGTGCGCAGGCGTCGGGTCCCGTGGCGGATGGCGCTCGTCGCGGCCGCCTATCTGGCAGTGTTCGGGTTGGTCATCGGGCTCGGCTGGCAGTTGTGGCAACAGCATCGGGTCTCGAGCGCGGAAGCCGCCGGACGACAGGCAGCGGTGGACTACGCCCAGGTGTTGACCAGCATCGACTCTGACAAGGTCGACGACGACTTCGACGCGGTCCTCAACGGTGCAACCGGGGAGTTCAAAGACACCTACACCAAAGCCAGCGTCAACCTGCGGCAGCTGCTGATCGACAACAAGGCCAGGGCACAGGGCACGGTGGTCGAGTCGGCCGTGCAGTCAGGTTCCAAGGACACCGTTGTGGTGCTGGTGATGGTCAACCAGACCATCACCAACACCATGCGGCCCGACCCGCGAGTGGACCGCGCCCGGATGAAGATGACGATGCAGAAGGTCGACGGCCGGTGGCTGGCGAGCAAAGTCGAATTGCCTTAGGAGGCATGCTATGTGGGCGACCCGGCTAGTGACGGGCATGCTCGCCGCGACACTTGCGGTGGCCACGGTGTCCGGGGCACCGGTCGCCGGCGCTTCGGCGCCGTCGTTCTGCAGCGGGCTGGGCGGCAACTGGGACGGGCAGTACTGCACTACCGATGTGCACTCGGAGCGGCTGGCCACCCGCTATATCCGGATGGCGGTGCCCGGGGACCTGGTCGACCACCCGATCGCCGGACCCCCGATCCGCGACTACCTGTCGAAGTTGTTCACCAACTGGCGCACCAAAGGCGCCTCCATGGTGGCCGACAGCTGGGGAAACGAGAACTACGAGATCTTCCAGCACGGCAATGCATTGACCGCGGTCTTCCACGAGGACTACCACTCCGACGGTCCCTACATCAACAACGCCTACCGGACTTTCACGTTCGACATGGGGGCCGGTGGCCGGCAACTGCAATTGGCTGACATCACCAAACCCGGGATCGACCCGTTGGCGACGATCCCGCAACTGGGCGAGCCCTACATCACCGAGGCGCTGGACCGGGCATTCTGGGAACACCGCCCGGGAGACTATCCCTTTGTCCCGGAGCGCTTTACACCCGACAAGGTCTTCTCCGGCGGCTACCGGTCTTGGGCTCTCACCCCCGACGAGCTGATTCTGTACATGCCCGACTACCCGGTCAGCCACGACAGCCCGATTCAGTACAACCAGATGCAGTGGTACATGGACGGTGGCAACGTGCAGGCGCACATCCCGCTGTCGGCGCTCAGCTCGATCCTGCGCCCGGAGTACGGCGGGTCCTGAGCGCGCTCGGGCCTATCAGCCGTAGCGGAACAACGCCAAGCTCGCCGCGACCACGACCCCGGCCATGGCGATGACCGGCGCCACCACAACGTGGGTCAACGTTGCGCCGACAATGGCGCCGAGGATCATCACGAAAACGACGCCGTAGCGCAGCTTTCCGCGGTCGCCGGTCCCACCGGCCAGCCGGCTGTCCACCCCGATACCGACGATCGTCGAGGTCAGCACCGTGGTGTAGAGCTCCTGGATACCGAACTGACGGGCAGTCGAATTCTGCACACCGAACGCGACCGCGAGGCCGGCGATCAAGAGCAGCTTGCTGTTGCTGTAGTAGCCCAACACACCCATTCCAGCCAGCGCCGCCAGCGCCAGCAGCAACACCGCCTCCAAACCGAGCGCAACCGTCAGCCAGCGCCGGCGGCTGTGTTCACCGAAGATCCGGAACAGCCGTCCCCCGATGACCGCGCCCATCAGGAATCCGCCGACCGCCACGATCGCGGCGGTCAGATCGAAGCCGGTGCCGGGGACGAACAGGAACCCCAGGAAGATCGCATTGCCGGTCATGTTCGCGACGAACACCCGCCCCAGCACCAGCACGCTGATCGCGTCCACGAGGCCGGTGGCGAACGTCAACAACAGCAAGGCCACCACCGTGCGCCGTCGTGACAACGGCGACGCGATCGGCATGCTCCCCCCCGTTACCCTCGACCCGGCCCGCGCTCAGCCCTGCAGACGCGGGGTGAGGTCCAGCGAGGTGATGGTCGGCATCCTGGTGACCACCCAGCGGTTCTGGTCACGCTTCATGAAGAGCCGGTAGGTCAGGTACTTGATCTGCGGGATCGATTTGCTCAGTTCACTGGTCGCCGTGGTGTTGGTGTAGACGATCACCGTGGCCTCGGGCCCGTCCAGAGTCTCGACGGCCGCACCGACGATCTCGGTGGTGTCGGTGACCCTCGCCTGCTTGTTGCTGTCTGCGATGGCGTCGATGAATTTCCGATACTGGGCTTCCAGGTCGCCGCTGAGATACACCGAGGCGCGGTCCGGAAGGGAATCCATGTTGTCCGGCGTGTAGTTCCACAGCGTGTGGATCGCCCTGGCCGCGGTCCGGGCGATGTCGAGCTTGGTGGCTACCTCGGCCCGGTCGATGAGATACGGCTGTGCTGCCGCGCCCGCGAATGCGGCGGCGCCGACGAAGGCCGCGGCTGAGACCGCAACCGCAAGCCGCACACCGAATTTGCGCCGGACCGGGCGCTTGTCCGCCGCCGTCTCGGCCTCGACCGCCTCGGCCTCGGCCGTCTCCTCGACCGTCTCCTGGGCCTCCGCTTCGGCTTCCAGATCTACGTCGGCGGCGTCGGGCTCTTCGGTCACAGCACCTGGTTCAGATTGCTGATCTTCCACTGGTCCCCTTCCTTCTGCGCTGTCGCCAACCATCGGGTTGCCACCTTGACATCGTGTTTGCCGTCGGACGACTTGCCGCTGTTCTCAACAGCCACCAGCATGCTGACGCTGCCTTCGTCGTTCCACCGTTCGACACCGGCCGCGGTCACCGTTCCCGTGGTCGGCTCACTGCGCGCCACCGCGATCAGGATCTGATTGGCCTTCTCCTGATACTGCTGGGCGAAATCCCCGGTGGCATGGTCCATGACATTGGCCAGATAGTCGTTGGCATGGAACGGATCCGGCGAGGTGAACATCGTCATGAACGATTCCACCGCGGCCAGCGCCTCGACGTCCCGCAAGGCTGCTCGCCGGTGTTGCTCGTGGGTCACCAGCGTCACCGCGCTGACCGCGACGGCAGCGGCGGCCACCACCAGCGAACTCGCGATCACCATCGGCAGCCGCCGGCGCCGGGGCACCGCCCGGTCGACGAAGAGCGGCTGATCGTCGGTGTCGACGCGGCGGCGCGGACTCATCGCTCCCCCTCGGCCGGCAGCGGCTTACTGACGACGGCGAGATCATCGACGCGCCAGGTTCCCGCGGCCTCGGCGAACGCCACCCGGACGGTGGCGCTGATCAGACGTTCCTTGCCTGTTCCACGCTGGCCCTGCAGGAACAGCAGCATCGTGGCACGGTGCGGGGCGGCGTCGAGTACCGCCGCATCGGTGACCCGATAGAAGTTCGGAACCGGCTTGGCATTGCGGATCGCGTCCTGCTGCGGAACCAGCTGCTCGCGATACTTGTCGGTGGCCAGCGACTGCGCGCGGTCGAAGTCGCCCTGCAAGGTCTCGGGATCGTAGGACAGCATGTCCGCGACGATCTTCGGGCCCTGCCGGGCGATCTGGGCTCGGGCCAGATCCGACTTGTGGTCACGCTGGTAGACCACCGCGTAGGCCGTGGCGGCACCGACGAGGCTCAGGGCGGCCGCGGCCACGAACACCGCCATGGTCACGACCCGGATGTTCGCCGGGGGCTGTCGTGGGTCGGCCGGGCGGACCTCGGTCCGGGCCACGAGGTCGGCAAAAGTACGCCCGCGGCGGTCCCGCAAAGGCCAGATCCAGCCGAGCAGAGCCGGCACGGTGTCGAGCAGGTGCGCCGCCTCGCGCAGCAACAACCGGGCCGCACCGACGGCCGGAGCCGACCCTTCGCCGCCCCGCACCACTTCGATTCCGGTGAACGCGCGGCCCAGGCTCCAGCCCTTGATCGCCGGCAACAGGATCCGGTTGACCTCGGTGGCCAAGAACGCCAAGGCGCCGGTGATGGTCGCGAGCCACCACCAGGGTCCCCCGAACGGGAAGCACAGGGCGGCCATGCCCATCGTCACCATCACTGCCGAACCCGGCAGCAGGTCGATCGCCAGCGCCGTCGCGCGGGCGCGCCACCGGGCCGGTTCGATGCGCGGCGCGTCGGCCAGCGGGTCGGTCACCTGGCCACCTGGTCGAGCTTCGCGATTCGGTACTGCCCGTCCTCCCGGACCATCCGGGCCCGCAGCCGGTAACCGACCTCTTTGCCCTGAGTCTCGATGTTGTCGATCTTGACCCGGAAAGCCACCAGGGCGTCGACCGAACCGTCGGGGTTGTTCCGCTCCACCGCGGCGCCCATCTCGGTGAGTTCGGCGTGGACCTTCGCCGCCTGGTAGGCGTGCACGAACATCTCCGCGTACAGGGCGACCTGGGTGCGGAACTCGCCGGTCGTGCAGTTCAGGATCTTCTGCTGCGCCAGGGCGATGTCCCGCCCATCTGGCGCCTGAGTGGCCACCACGCACTCCTTGGCCGCGGCGATCGCTTCGGCATTGTCGCGGGCCAGCGCCTGGCTCGCCACGTGGTCGCGCAGGCCGACAAAGCCGGCTGCCACCAACCCGGCGGCCAACAGCAGCAACAGCACACAGATCCCCACCTGCTGGCGACGGCCAAGACGCGACGGCGCCGATTCGGCGTCTACTGCCACCGAGTCGGCCGACTCCTGCGAGTCCACCGGCACCGCGTCCTCAGTGCCCTCAGTGCCCAAGGCCGAGGTATCTGCGGTCTGCTGGTCCTCGTCCGTGCTCACCGGAACGGTGCCAGCATCCCCTTCCATCCGTCGTCTCCTATGTTCATCGAGTTCTCGACGGAGTATTCGACGCCGTCTGGCCCCACCGCTTGGCCGCTCTGCGGATTGTAGATCGCGGCTGGTCCCCCACCGGGGGTGTAGATGCAGGGGTTCGGTTGTTGCCCGTTGCACTGCACGCTACCGGTCCCCGGCCGTGACAGCGGGTCGTTCACCGGCGGCGGCGACGGCGGCACCATGTCCGCCGGCAGGGGGTTGAGGCCGGTGTTCACCGACGGCGCCGGAATCACGTGGCCGGGCTCGACCGGCTGGTCACAGCGCGCGCCCAACGCCGGGCAGTTCCGGATCTGGTTCGGATCGCCGTACCAGGGGTTGGTGCCCAGCGGGACGTACGGTTTGTCGCTGCGGCACTCCTTGGGTGTCGCTGCGCGTTTGCCCGGTACGTCCACACACGGGATGTTGCGGACCCCGCGAACGCTGTTGGCCGGCGTGTCCTGCGGAATCCGGCAGGAGACGTCCGGTAGTTCGGCGGGGCTGGTGTCGGCGAACGCCCGCCATTGGGATGCCGGGACGAAGCCGGTCAGACACGGCGGCGGCGTGTTGAGGCTCAGGCCCGGAACCGGCACCGGAAAGATGGGGCCGGGGACGGCACCGAGGGCAACGCCCATCGAGCCCCGGCCCGGGTTGGTGGCAGTCACGGTCTGGATGATGGAGCCGGCCTGCGGCAGGAAGACCAGTACCTGCTCGGTGTTCCGGTTGTAGCGCTTGGCCATCTCGGTCAGGATCGACGCGTTCGCCATCAGCTGGGGCAGCGTGTCCTTGGTGTCGTTGAACACCGTGTGCACCTGGTCGATCAGCGGCGGTAGATCCGACACGATGTGCTTGACCGTGTCTTCTCGGCTGGCCGCCTGGCCGGCGAGAACGTTCAGGTTGCGCGCCCATTGGTGGATGGCGTCGCCGGAGTCGACCTGGCTCTCGATGATCGGTGCCGACTTCTCCACGATGTCGTCGACATCGGCGAGGTTCGTCTTGAAGTCACCGACGATGGCCTGGGTGGCGTCCACGAGCCGCTGCAGCGACGGTCCCAGGCCCCCGACGGCGGTGGCCGTCTCGTCGAGCAGGGCCGCGATCTTGCCGGCCGGCAGCGCGGCGAGTCCGCGGTTGGCGGTGTCCAGCGCCGGCCCGATCGCCGACGGGACCGTGCTCTTGGTGATGGTCTGGCCCGGCTTGAGGTACTGGCCCGGATTACCGGTCGACACCAGATCCAGGTACTGCTCACCGATCGCCGACACCGAATGCACGTTGGCACCGGCGTCGACGGGGATCTTGTATTTGCTGGCGATCTGGAAGGTGGCCTGCGCCCCGGTCTCGGTCGGTTCCACACTGGTGACCCGGCCGATGATGGTGCCGCGGTAGGTGACGTTCGCGGTCTTGTACAGGCCGCCCGCCTCGGGCAGGTCCGCCTTCAGCGAGTACTGGCCCAGGCCCGCCAAGGTCGGCAACCGCAGGTAGTAAACGCCCAACACCAGCAGCGCCACCGCGGTCAGGACGCTGAAGATCGCCAGTTGACGCTTGATCTGAGGTTTCAGCAATTCCGGTCAGCCCTTTCCACATACGGACCGCCGGGTGCGGTTGCCGGGTTCGGCGTGTACCGAACATCCGGGACCATCTTCTCCGGGTCGTGGCCAAAGGACTGCTCCAGTGCCCGCAGCATTCCGGAGAACCCGGTACCGGTCAGGATCGCGTTGTCGATGGACGCGTAGGTGAGGTCCACCATCAGCGAGGTGTTGATGAAGTCACCGCGGACCGCCTTAAAGGCACCGTCGACGTGGTAAGGCGCGGTGATCATCACCTGCAGCAGGTCGGGCAGATACGGCGACGCCTTACGGAGTTCCCGCGCCGGGCACTGGAACGAGGTGAGCACCTTGTGCAGGTCGGACCGCGCGGGCGCGATCTGGGTGTTGACCTGGGTGCCCATCGCGCCCAGTGCCTCGACGGCGTTGATGAAGATCCCCTGCTGCGCGTTGAAGTACTTGAACAGCGGCGGGAAGTCGGTCAAGGCCTTCTCGAGGGTGTCGTTGTGGGCACCGAAGTAGCTCAGCAACCGATTGCTGGAGTCGATCGCCCGGGTGATGTCCTCACGCTGGTCGTTGAGGTTGCCGATGAAGGTGTCCAGCTTGGTCAGGAAGGCGTGGATCTGGTCGGCGCGCCCGTTGGACAGCGCGGCGAACTCGGTGGTGATGGTGTCCAGGTCCGACAACCCGCCGCGCTGCAGCAGCAGGGCAATACCGGCCAGCGTCCGTTCGATCGTCGGGTACGACGTCGAATTGCTCAGTCCGATGGTGTCACCGTTTCTGAGTTCGCCCTCCGGGTTGTCCGGGGACTTCAGTTCGATATGCTGCGAACCCAACAGGCTGGTCTGACCGATCTTCGCCGTGGCGTTGCGTGGCAGGTGAACATCCTTGTTCAGCTTTAGCTTCAGCGTGGCGACCCAGTTCTTCAGCTCGATCCGCTCGACCGCGCCCACGAACACATCGGCGACCAGGACCCGGCTGTTGCCGTTGAGCGCCAAGGTGTCGGGCACCTGGACGTAGACCGTGTAGGCACCGGCGCCACTGCCCGGACCGCCCGGCAACGACACGTTGGCGATACCGCGCCAGCTGCTGCACGACGTCAACGTCAGCGCGGCCATCAGCAGCACGAGCGCCTGCCAGCCGCGCCGGCCGACCGTGTTCATCGCTGTCCTCCGTCTCATCAGCCGTCACCTCGCGGCGCCATCGGTGCCACCGGCCCCGGAATCACGTTCGGGCCCGGCGGAGGCGGCGCGATCGGACCCACCCCGGGAGGCTGGCCGATGAACGGCAGCGGGCCGGGCGATTCGTCATAGGAGTTGGGCGGGCCGGGCGGGGTCTGGAACTGCGACTCCACCGGTGCCGGGTCGGGGCCACCCATCAACTGCGCCAGCGACTCCGGGGTGAGCAGCCGCTCGGTGTCGTGGCCGGGCTGCACGCCCTGCATCCCAGGTGCGGTGATCCAGCCCGGCTGGGTGTTGCGGTGCGAGAACGGGGTGTCGGGCACCCAGATCCCCGGGACAGTGGTGTCCTTGTATCCGGGCGGCGGCTGCAGCCGGGGCTCGGAGTAGGCGATCTCCTTCGGTGTGGTGAACGCGCTGTTCCAGATGTTGATACCGAACGGCAGATAGTTGAACTTGATCGCGTCGGCGATCGGCGCCAGGTATTCCGCGCACAGCTCCGCGGAGTCCTGGTAACCCAGCCGGCTGCCGGCCTGAATCGCGCTACACAGGAACTGCATCGGGTTCGCGAAGTTTGCGATAACCGGGTAGCTGAGCACCATGCCCTGCGCCGGGTGGTAGATCTCGTCCACGCCAGCCAGCACGTTCGGCAGGATGTGCAGCGCGGTCTCGAAACCATCCAGCGCTTCCGGTTGCGTGATGGCGGTGGTCACCTGTTCCACGTTGTTGATGCTGTGCACCAATGGCTTTGCGTTCTGGTTGAGGAACGCCTTGACGATCGTCATCGTCGCGTAGAACTGGTCGGTGGCGGTCGCCAGTGCCTGGTCGGTGCTGTTCAGGTTGCTGGCGAACTTGGCCAGATCATGGTTCAGCGCGACGAACTGCTGGTCGTTGTGGTCCAGCGCCTTGACGAACAGCGACAGGCTGCGTACCACCGCGAAGAAATCACCCCGGCCCTTGTTCAGGGCGGTCAGCGCGTCCGACAGGCTGTTGAAAGCGGTGTTGAGCTGCGTGCCCTTGCCGGCCAGCCCGTCGGCGAAGGATTCGATGGCGTCACCGATCGGGCCCTTGGGCTGCTCCGCCGTCGGCCCCAGCTTGTCGATGATGTTGGTGACATCGTTGCGCAGCGTGTCCCATTCCACCGGGACCTCGGTACGCTCCTCCGGGATCACGGCCTTGTCGGCCAGCACCGGCCCGCCCCGGTACGGCGGCTCCAGCTGAATGGTCCGCGACGCGACCAGAGTCGGGTTCAAGATGATCGCCTTGGCGTCGGCGGGCACCTTGTACTTGTTGTTGTAGTGCAGGGTGACTTTCATCTTGTCGCCGGCCGGCTCGATCTTGTCGATCGCTCCCACCCGGACACCCATGATCTGCACCGCGTCACCGGGGTACAGCGCGTCGGTCTGTGGGAAGTAGGCGACGAGGCTGGTGCTGTTCAGCTTGCGAAAGAGCTGCACTCCTCCGAAGCCGGCAACGAGGGCCAGCGCCAACAGCAGCGACCCGACGATCACCGTCGTCCGCGATCGCTCCGGCAGTCGCAGGTTGCGAACATCAAAGACGGTACTCACGGACGCTCACTCCCTCTTGCGCCACCGCCGCCACCGGGCTGGCTGTTGCCGCCTTCACCAGGCGTGATGAACGGTGCCGGTAGCTGGTTGCCGGGTCCAGGCGGAACAGGCGGACCGGGTGCCCGCGGTGCCGGTGGGGGTGCCGCGCCCGGGTTGGCGGGAGCCGGACCGGCGACCGGGCCCATCGGCTCCGAACGCCCGCCCGGGTTGGCGTCGGGCATCGGAACCGGCGTGCCCGGCACCACCGGCGGCGTCTCGCCCGGACGACCCGCGATCGAGATGCCCGGCGACGACGGGATGCCGTCCGGGTTGGGCGGCGAGACCAACACATCGGTCGGCCCCGGGTACGGTCCGCTCCGTCCGAACGGGCCGTCGTTCGGGTCCAAGTTGGCGCATGGCAGCGGGTTGCCCGGAGTCGGGAACATGCCCGCGGCAGGTGCGTACGAGCACGGCGAACCGGGCGCGACGGCCGGCCCGGGGTGCTCGGGGGTGCCCTCAAGCACCTGCGGAGCGGGCGGCGGTGCACCATTGGCGAACCGATTTCCGTTCGGGTCGGGGTAACGGAACTCCGGCAGGCCGGCGTTGCGCCAGAATTCCTCGGGCGAGATGCCACGCTTCTTGAACGCCGCGTCCACCCAGGGCTGCAGGATCCAGTACGGGATCAGGTTCAGCGTCGAGACCTTGAAGTAGGGGCCCGATGCCATCGCCTCGTTCACGATCGTCAGGTACCTGCCCAGGATGGTGAACATCTCCCGCAGGTCATCCTGGCGCCGCACCAGCATGTCGGTGATGGTGGAGGCCTCTTCGAAGACGTGGTTCAGATCCAGACCCGGATTGTCGCGGACCAGGCCCTGAACCTGTTCGCCGAAATAGGCGATGTTGCCTAGCAACGCCGAGATCGCCTGGCTGCGCTGGTTCACTGCTGCCGAGAGGGTCTGAGTATTGCGCAGCAGCGCGTCGATCTGGTTGCTGCGGTCACCGATAACGCTCGCGACCTGGTTGGTCTGTGCCAGCAGGTGAGTGATCTCGTCGTCACGTTTGCCGATGGTGTCGGAGAACCTCGCGACGCCGTCGAGCGCGTCGCTCAGGTCCGGGTAGGTCTGATCGACCGTCTCCGACAGCACCTTCAACGACTTCTTGACCGTGTCGATGTCCCAGCCGGAGGCGGCCTTGGTGGCGTCGAAGACCGCATCGTAGAGCTGGTAGGGGGTGGTGCTCTGGCCCAACGGCAGCACACCCTGCGGCGCTATGCGGCGCTCACCCTTGGGCTCGATCGACAGCACCTTGCGGCCCAAGATGGTGTCGGTCTTGACCCCGATCCGGCTGTCGCTGCCGATCGGGTTGGCACCGACCGAGAACTTCACCAGCACGTGGTCGCCCTCGATCGACAGATCTTGTACCTTGCCGACGTCCACGCCGGAGATGCGCACCTTGTCGCCGGCGTTCAGGCCGCCGCTATCGGAGAGCTGTCCGAAGTAACTCGGTTCGGCGAAGAGCATCGGCACCGTGGTGAAGGTCTGCCCCACCAGGGTTACCAACGCCACTGTGGCGACACCGATGATGCCGATCCGTGCCCGGTTGGGCGGTTCCAGAGTCCTCACTGAGGCGTGCACCTCCCCGTCGGTTGCTGCCACAACCGAGCGTTTCGCACCGGCCCGCCCGGCTGCAATCCAGGAAGCTTGATAGTCACGTCGCAGAGGTAGAAGTTGAAGAAGTCACCGTAGACCCCGGTGCGCCCGATCAACTTCAACGCCCTCGGAATCTTCTGCAGCAGCTCGTCGACATCGGCGAGCCGGTCCGGCGGCTCCGGACCGGCGACCGGGAACAGGCTGTGCAACTGGGTGCGGTTGTCGGCCAGCAGATCCGCCAGATTGCCGGCGGCGTTACCGAACTCCGCGGTGCCGTTCGCCAGCGGGTCGGCGTGGCTGTTCAGACCCTTGACCAGTTTGTCGAAGTTGTCGACCGTTTCATCGAAGGTCTGGCGATGGCGAACCGCGGTGTCCAGGACGACGTTGAGGTTCTTGACGACTTCGCCGATCGCCGCATCCCGGTCGGCGATGTGAGCTGTCAGCTGAGCGGTCTGCTGAAGAATGTCGTTGATGGTGCCGCCCTGGCCCTGGAAGACCGTGACGATGGTGGACGCGATGGTGTTGATCTTCTCCGGGTCCAGCGCCCGGAACACCGGCTTGAAACCGCCGATCAATGCGTCCAGGTCCAGCGCCGGCTCGGTACGGGAAGCAGGAATGAATCCGCCGATGGGCAACCGCTGGTCGGCGCCCTCACCCTCGCCCCGTTTGAGCTCCAGGTAGCGGTTGCCGATGAGGTCGTCGTAGCGGATCTGCGCGGTGGTCGACTGGAACAGCGGCAGTGACTGGTCGACGTCGAAGTCCACCACCGCCCGACGGCCGCCGTCGACCAGTCGGACCCTCTTGACCTTGCCGATCTCCACCCCGGAGGCACGCACGAACTGCCCCTGACGCAGGCCGCTGGCATTGCTGAATTCCGCGGAGTAGCGGGCCGTCCGGTCGAACCGGATCTGCCCGAAGACCACGACGAGGCCGACCGTGAAGAGCAGCAGCACCGAGCCGACGGCGCCGAGTTTGAGGGCGGTTCTGGTGATGTTCATGGGTTGATCGTGTAATCCCCGACTTGGCGACCCCAGACGTAATCAATGGCCAGGGGCGATCCGGTATCAAAGTGGTTGTAGGGCGCTTGGCTGACTCCCGTGTCGGCCACCAGGTAAGGCGCCGGCCAGAAGTCGTGGGTGATCTCCTGCCAGCAGCCCGGCGCACCGCCGGGCCCACCCCGGGCGTTGTAACGCGGCAGGTTCTCGGGGTAGATGTAGGGGTTGGCCGGACCGACCAGCTCACTGTTGGTGGCGAGCGAGTAGCCGTCGCCGCCCAGGAAGTCGTAGACCTTGGGTCCTCCATTGGCCAGGTTGCGGATGGCGCAGAACAGTTCCGGGCTGTACTCGTCCAACAGCGCCGACACCGAGACCAGGTCGGAGAACTGCGCACGGAAGTACGGCCCGAACCGCTGGGTGACATCCGCCCCGAGGTTGCCCACCCCGGCGGCGCCCAGCAACGCGGCGTCCAGTTCCTTCTGCTGGTTGGTGATGGTCTTGACGGTCACCACCGAGGAGTCCAGGAAGCCGACCAGATCCGGTGCGCCGTCGGCGTAGACCTCGCCCAGGGTTGCGAAACCCTTCAGGTCGCGGCGGAAGGACGGCATCCGCGCGTTGACGTCGTCGAGAATCGCGTTGCCGTTGACCAGCGATTCGCCGAGCTTGTCGCCCAACCCGGTCAGCGCCTCGGCTGCGGCGTGCAGCGTCAGGTTCAGCTTGATCGGGTCCACGTGCTCGGACAGGTTGTTGATGGTCTCAAACAGCGTGTTGAGCTCCGTCGTCACCGACGTCGCGATGATGTTCTTGCTGGTGATGCGTTCCCGCGCCGGGTGTTCCGGGGCGGTCAGCGACACGTACTTGTTGCCGAACAGCGTGGTAGCCAAAATGTCGGCTTTGACGTTGGACGGAATCAGCTTGAGGTACTTGGGGTTCACGTCGAGGGTGAACTTGGCGGCCGGCTTGTTCTCGTACTCGGTCGGCGCAATGTCGGCCACGCGCCCGATCTGGACGCCGTTGTAGGTCACCGGTCCGCCCGGGTCCATCACCAGACCGGCGCGCGGGGCGACCATGGTCAGCGACGTCGTCTTCGTGAAGGCCCCACGGAACTGGCCGTAGACCAGGCCGCCGATCAGCGCCAGGACGGCGAAGGTCACCACGCCCGCGAGCCGGAACGGCGGGTTGTGCACTTTGTTCTGCTTCCCGGTTGCCATACGCGTCACATCGTTAGGTTGAAGTTGGGGTCGACGCCGTAGAGCGCCAACGCTGCGAGCAGCACGACTGTGGGCACCGTGATCAGGGACAGGCGCATCGACTGGCCCACCGCGGCACCGACGCCGACCGGACCACCACTGGCGTTGAAGCCGTAATAGCAGTGGGTGACCATGACCACCACCGCGATCAAGATCGTTTCAATGAACGACCAGAACACATCGTCGGGCCGCAAGAACGTTCGGAAGTAGTGGTCGTAGGTACCCGACGACTGTCCGAAGAACAGTGTGGTGACGATCTGCGGTGCGGCGAACGCCATGATCAGCGCGAGTGCGTACAGCGGGATGATCACGGTGAAGCCGGCCACCACGCGGGTGGACACCAGGTAGGCGATCGAGTTGATCCCCATCACTTCGAGGGCGTCGATCTCCTCGCTGATGCGCATCGCGCCGAGTTCGGCAGTGGCTCCCGCCCCGACCGTCGCAGCCAGGGCGATACCGGCGTTGACCGGGCCGACCACACGGACGTTGACCAAGGCCGCGGCGAAACCGGTGTAGGTCTCCACACCGATGTTGCCCAGCGAGGTGAAGCCCTGGATCGCGATCAGCGAGCCGCCGGCCAGCATCACGAAGCCCATGATGGCGACGGTGCCGCCGATCACGGCCATGGCGCCGGTGCCCATGCCCAGTTCAGCGACCAGACGCAGCGTCTCGGTGCGGTACCGGCGCAGCGCCCACGGGATCTGCCGGAGGGCGGTTACCGAGAACCAGCCGAGCCGGCCGCTTCTTTCGAGTCCGCGGCCGGCCATCCCGACGTAGCGCTGGTAGTTCGCAACCAGCCCGGGAAAGCGTCCCCGAACTACTGTCGATGTCGACATGTCAGGTCCCCGTTCCGAACTTCACGCCGATGGTGGTCAGCACCACGTTCACGGCGAACAACGCAAGCACGCACAGCACGACTGTTTCGTTGACGGCGGTGCCCAGACCCTTGGAGCCGCCGCGGACGGTAAGTCCGCGATAGCAGCCGACTAAGCCCGCGATAAGTCCGAACACGCTGGCTTTCACCGTCGAGATGACCACCTCGGGCAGCCCGGTGAGCAGAGTCAGCGTGGACAGATAGGCGCCGCCGGACACGTTCTGCAGGTAGACACCGAAGAGGAAGCCGCCGGTCAAGCCGATCACAATCACCAAGGCGTTGAGGAGCAAGGCCACCACGGTCGCGGCGATCACCCGGGGGACCACCAGTCGATGGATCGGATCGATGCCGAGTACCTCCATCGCGTCGATCTCCTCGCGGATGGTGCGCGCACCCAGGTCGGCACAGATCGCGGTGGAGCCGGCGCCCGCGACCACCAGCACGGTGACCAGCGGCCCCAACTGGGTGACGGCGGCGATACCGGCGCCGGCGCCGGAAACGTCGGCAGCACCGAACTGCGCCAACAGGATATTCAGTGTGAAGACCAGCAGCACGGTCAGCGGAATGGCGACCGCGATGGTCGGAATGATGGCGACACTGGTGATGAACCAGCCCTGCTGCAGGGTCTCGCGCCATTGGAACGGGCGTACGAAAAGCGCGCGGGCGGTCAGGGCACACATTCTGAAGAATCCGCCGACCATGATCAGCGGCGGCAGCACCCGATCCCGGAGGAAGTCGGCGACACGAGGACGCGCTGGAGCCGTCACACCACCCCCCTCACCAGAGATCCCGCCGCACGACTCAGCAAGGAACCGCGTCGCACAGTGTCTTCTCCCGTCCGTCGTTCAGCGAGACCCGCGTCACCTTATCGGCCCGAAGTGCCCTTGGCGACCATCGGACCATACCTGATGTCTCCGTGAGAAGGACATCGAACGGGCGGAACCTACGCGGGCTTCCTACCGGAGAGTAACGTGCCGCCACCTCACTCATCGGTGTTTCGCGCGGCATCGCTTGGGGTGCTGCCCCGCTCGGATCCCTGAGCCGTCCCGTAGTTAATGCGCAGTTCCGTTTTGAGCACTTTCCCGGCCGGGTTTCGGGGCAGGGCGTCGACGATCTCGAGCGCCTTGGGGTGCTTGTAGCGCGCCAGCCGCTTGGTCAAGAAATCGTCGAGGTCGGCCAGGGTGAGGCCGGCCCGGGACAGCGCGGCGACCGCTATCGGTACCTCGCCCCATCGCTCGTCCGGGCGGCCGATGACGGCGACCTCGGCGATATCGGGGTGATCGGCCAGCACGTTCTCCACTTCGGCGCAGTACACGTTCTCGCCACCGGAGATGATCATGTCCTTCTTGCGGTCGACCACCCAGACGTAGCCCTCTTCATCCATCCGGACCAGGTCGCCGGAGTGGAACCAGCCGCCGGCAAAGGCCTCGGCGGTGGCCTCCGGATTGTTCCAATAGCCGCTCATCAGGGTGGGCGCCCGGTAGACGATCTCGCCCACCTCGCCGACCGCGACGTCGTTCATCTGCTCGTCGACCACCCGGGCCGAGACGGTCGGGATGACCGTGCCGACCGAACCGAGCTTTCTGGTGGCGTCCTCGCCGAGCAGGATGCAGGTCACCGGCGACATCTCCGTCTGCCCGAAGGCCGCCAGGATCTTGGTGCCGGGGAAGGTCTCGGCCATCTGTCGCAGCAAGGCGTCGGAGGCCGGCGCCGCACCCCACGACATGGTCCGCAACCGGATGTCGCGCGGGTTGGCCTGCTGCTGGGCGCAGACCGCCTGCCATTGAGCCGGCACCAGGAAGATGCCGGTGACCTTCTCGGCGGCCAGCACGTCGAGCAGTTGGCCGGCGTCGAAAGCGCCGAGGGGGTTGATGACGGTCGGGATGCCCAGCCACATGCCGGGCAACAGGTTGCCCACACCGGCGATGTGGAAGAACGGCACACCGATGAAGGCCACGTCGGAGGTGCCGGTTCCGGCGGTGTGCAGCGCGGTCATCGTCTGACCGACCAGGTTGGTGTGGGTGAGCACCGCTCCCTTGGGCAGGCCGGTGGTCCCCGAGGTGTACATGATCAGGGCCGGTGAGTCGTTGGGGATGTCCACCGGGGCGTGCGGCTCGCCTGTCTCGCTGATCAGGTCTTCGTAGGCGAGCAGGCCCGCCGCCTCATCGGCCGGCGCTCCGGGCTCATGCGGCGGTCCCAGCTTCGCCTCTCCTCCGTCGAGCCTCGCTGAACCGCCGGCCACCACCACGTGGTCCAGCAGTCCGGTCAGCTCTCGCACACCGGCGGCGACCGGCACCAGTGCCGGTTCGGTGATCAGCACCCTGGCCTCGCAGTCGGTGACCAGGTAGGCGATCTCCGGCGGGGTGAGCCGGAAATTGACCGGCACCGCGATCCCGCCCAGCATGTTGGCGGCCAGCACCGACTCGACGAACTCGGTGCGGTTGAGCATCAGGATCATCACCCGGTCACCGGCGCGAACCCCGCGGCGGCTCAGGGCGTCGGCCAGCGCGCCAACCCGATCACGCAGCTGCGACCAGGTGGTGGTCTGGCCCAGGAACCGCAGTGCCGGGGCGTCCGGTGTCATCAGCGCGTGCCGGTCCAGCTGGTTGACCCAGTTCTGTCGACGAGCGCGGTAGGGCTGCTCGGCGGGGTCGACGGTTGGGTGGCTCAATTCGGGTCTCCCGCTTCGTGCTAGCCCGAAGCCAGTTCTTCGGCGCGCCGTTTGAGATTGTCAGCCAGGTAGTCCAATGCGTTGCTGAAGGCCTTCTTGAGCATCGGCTTGGGCACCGACATCTCGGTCTCGACGTTCATGTCGACGGTGAGCAACGTGGTGGGGCCGATCTCGACCACCGAGAACAGCTGCTCCTGCGTGCTGAACAGATCGCCCTGCTGGAGCACGGTCTGGATCTGGGTCGCGCTGGGGTAGTACACCGCCTGGATGAAGGTGCCGTCGAAGCCGGAGTAGGACGCATCCAGCCGCAGCTGGCTGGGCCGGCCGTCGTCGTAGCGCGCCAGCACCCAAATCCCTTTGACCTCTTCGTTCCACTGCGGGTACGCCTCGAAATCGGCCACGATCCCCATGATCGTGGCGGCGTCGGCGGCGACTTCGACGGTCTTACTCACGAGCGGCACCCGCCGAGCATAGCCACCGACGAAACTGCCGCCGAGCTAAACCTGGGCGGTGGCCAGCAACGCGCGAATACCGTCGGGGATCGGCACCGGCCGCCGGGTGGTGCGGTCGACATAGACGTGCACCCAGTGCCCGAGCGCGGCCAGCGGGACGGCGCCGGCGTCATCCGGTGTGCGGAACACCGCGAGCCGGTAGGTGACACTGCTGCGCCCCAGCCGGGTCACCGCCAGCCCCACCGCCAGCCGGTCCGGGAAGGCGAGTTCGCCCAGGAATCGGCAGCCCGATTCGGCGACCACCCCCAGCTCGGGCATCGCGACCGGGTCTATATCGACATGGGCGGCGATCCAGCCGTTGATCGCGGTGTCGAACAGCTGGTAGTACACCG
Source organism: Mycolicibacter heraklionensis (assembly GCF_019645815.1). Classification (NCBI taxonomy): domain Bacteria; kingdom Bacillati; phylum Actinomycetota; class Actinomycetes; order Mycobacteriales; family Mycobacteriaceae; genus Mycobacterium; species Mycobacterium heraklionense. Next base: position 148,562 of record NZ_CP080997.1, on the reverse strand, counting down.
CGTTGTTGAGGTGGCCGAACATGTCGTTGTCGGCCCAGCGGGTCAGCACCGGCCAGTGCACCGGAAAGTCCTGGCTGGTCAACCCTTCCGGCGCGGGCGGGACACTCATGGTTGTATTCCAGCATGATCGCGATCCGCGGGGCCGTACTGGAGCGGATCGGTGCGCCTCGCCCCTACGCCGCCTCGCGCCCGCTGACGGTGACGGAGGTGGAGCTGGCCCCGCCCGGCGAGGGCGAGCTGCTGGTGCGCGTCGAGGCCGCCGGGGTCTGTCACTCCGATCTGTCGGTGGTCGACGGCAACCGGGTGCGACCGGTGCCGATGCTGCTCGGCCACGAGGCCGCCGGCATCGTGGAGGCGGTCGGCGCCGGGGTCACCGGGGTGCGCCCCGGCCAGCGGGTGGTGCTGACCTTCCTGCCGCGCTGCGGGTACTGCGCGGCGTGCGCCACCGACGGCATGGCGCCGTGCGAGCCCGGCAGCGCCGCCAACGGCGCGGGCACTCTGCTCGGCGGCGGGCTGCGGCTGCACCGCGCCGACCAGACCGTCTACCACCACCTGGGTGTCTCCGGGTTCGCCACGCATGCGGTGGTGAGTGCGGCCAGCGCGGTGCCGGTTCCCGACGACGTGCCGCCGACAGTGGCCGCCCTGCTGGGCTGCGCGGTACTGACCGGCGGCGGCGCCGTACTCAACGTCGGCCGTCCGGCGCCCGGTGGCACCGTCGCGGTGGTCGGGCTCGGCGGGGTCGGGATGGCCGCGGTGCTGACCGCGCTGGCCCACGATGGCGTGCAGGTGATCGCGATCGACCGGCTGCCGGACAAGATGGCCGCCGCAACCGCGTTGGGCGCGCACCGCACCTACACGCCGCAGCAGGCACTCGACGCCGGCGTGCGCGCCCCGGTGGTGATCGAGGCGGCGGGCCACCCCGCCGCGCTGGAGACCGCGATCGGCCTGACCGCGCCGGGCGGGCGCACCATCACCGTCGGCCTGCCGCCGCCGGACGCCCGGATCAGTGTGTCCCCGCTGAGTCTGGTCGCCGAAGGACGCTCACTGATCGGCAGCTATCTGGGTTCGGCGGTCCCCGCGCGTGACATCCCTCGCTTCGTGGAGTTGTGGCGAGCGGGCCGGCTCCCCGTCGAGCGGCTGGTGTCGGCGACAGTGCCGCTGGAGCAGATCAATGAGGCCATGGACTCACTCGCCGACGGCACCGCGGTACGTCAGATCATCACCTTCGATCCGCACTGACTGGTGGTTCGAAGGTGAAGTCGGCGGCCCGGAATCGGCGGGTCATCGCCCAGAAGGCGCCGGCACTGCGCGGCCACTGGGTGACCACCCGGCCGTTGGCGGCACGAAAGTAGTTGCTGCAGCGGGTGGTCCACACGGTGCCGTGCATCCACCGGTCGATCTTGGTGATGAAGTCGGCCAGCGCGGCCGGCCGCACGGCGACGTAGGACTTGCCGGTGCGCCGAAGGTGTTTGAGCACCCGCACGATGTAGCGCGCTTGGGCTTCCAGCACGAAGATGACGCTGTTGGAGCCGACGTTGGTGTTGGGCCCGTAGAGCATGAAGAAGTTGGGGAACCCGGGCATCGCCATACCGAGGTAAGCACGCGGCCCGTCCCGCCAGGCCTGCTTGAGCGTGGTGGCGTCCTCCCCGGTCACCTCGATCTGACCGAGGTAGTCCGCAGCGGCATATCCGGTGGCGCAGACCACCACGTCGACCTCGCACTCGGTGCCGTCCTCGGTGACCACCGATCGGGAGCGCAGGGCCCGGGCCGGGCTGGTCACCACTTCGACGTTGGGTCGGGCCAGCGCGGGCAGGTAGTCCGAGGAGAACACCAGACGTTTGCAGCCCAGCGGGTGATCCGGGGTGAGCGCTTGGCGTAGTTGCTCGTCGGCGATGGTGCTGTCCAAGAGTTTTCGCGCGATATCGGTGAACTCCCGGGTCTTGTCGCTGCCGTTCTCGATCACCGAGATGTTCGACTCGCTGCGCAGCCACAGTCGCATCCGGTACAGCCGTTTGGCCAATGGGATGCGGGCGAAGGCCCATCGCTCCCGCGGGGTGTAGCGCCGGTCCGGCTTGGGCAGGATCCAGGTCGGTGACCGCTGCAGCGAGTACACCTTCTCGGCGACCTCGGCCAGCTCCGGCAGCAGTTGCGCCGCGGTCGAACCCGTCCCGAGCACGGCGACCTTCGCCCCGGCGATCGGCACCGAATGGTCCCACCGCGCCGAATGCATCACGGTGCCGGCGAAGGGCTGTTCTTCGATCAGATCGGGCAGCACCGGCTGGGTGAACAGCCCGACGGCCGAGACCACCACGTCGAACCGATGCTGCGCGCCGGTGTCGGTGGTCAGACACCACTGGCGGCGGTCTTCTTCCCAACGGGCCGAGCGAATCTCGGTGCGCAGCCGCAGGTGCGCGGCCAGGCCGTGGTCGGCGGCGCACCGCTCGAAATAGGCCAGGATCTCGGGTTGCTGCGACCACTGCCGCGACCAGTGCGGATTCAGGTCGAAGGAATAGGAGTACAGGTGTGACTTGACGTCACAGGCCAGCCCCGGATACGTGTTGATCCGCCAGGTGCCGCCGACACCGTCCTCCCGGTCGAAGATGGTGAAGTCGGAGAATCCCGCACGCTGCAACAGGATTCCCAGCGCCAGCCCGCCCGGCCCGGCGCCGATGATGCCGATGTTCATCGGATCTGCAGGCACTGGCCGCCGTCCACGACGAGCTCGGCGCCGGTGATGAACGACGCGGCTTGCGAAACCAGGAACGCCACCGCGTCAGCCACCTCGACCGGCCGGCCGAGCCGGCCGCCCGCCGACACCGCGGCCAGGCGCTGCTGGGTGACTTCGTCGAGCATCGGGGTGGCGATCGGCCCGGGGAACACCGCATTGACCCGGATGCCCGCCGTGACGAGCTCCGCGGCGACGGTCTGGGTCAGGCCGCGCAGCGCCCACTTCGACGACCCGTAGGCGCTGTGCTGCGGAAAGGGACGGATCGCCCCGGTGCTGCAGGTGTTGACAATGGCGGCGCCCTCGGCCGTCCGCAGCTGGTCCAGCGCCGCCTGGATTCCCAGGAATGCGCCCAGACAGTTGACCCGCCAGGCCTTTTCGAAGTCTTCGGGTGTCTCATCGGCGATCGCCGCACGGTGCAGGGTGCCGGCGTTGTTGATCAGCGCGGTCAGCGCCCCGAACCGTTGGACGGTCGCCGCCACCGCGGCGTCCCACTGTTCGGGGCGGGTGACGTCGAGCACAAGACCGATCAACCCCTCATCACCCCGCGCGGCAACGGCCGCATGCAATTCGTCGGCGTTGATGTCGCAGGCGACCACGGCGAAGCCGTCCACGCGCAACCGTTCGGCGATCGCCCAGCCCTGGCCGCGGGCGGCGCCGGTGACCAGCGCTACGCGTGCTGGGCTCATCGGCCCCGCGCTTCCTCGAGGTGCTCGAGGGCTCCGCGGCGTAGCGCCGCGGACTCGGCGGCCAGCGTGATCATCTGGTAGCCCAGCCCGGCCAGGGCCGCGCCCGCCGCGCCCGATCCGCCGTGGATCGCGGCGATCACGCCCGCTGCCGCTGCCGCCTGCCGGATTCGTGTCATGGCCGCGACCAGGTCGGGGTGCGTGGTGGACTGCGCGACATCGACGCCCAGCGAGATCGCCAGGTCGGCGGGTCCGACGTAGATGCCGGCCAGGCCGGGAACCGCGCAGATCCGTTCCACGTCGGCCAAGGCCGCGGCCGTCTCGATCATCGCGAAGACGTCTACCCGCTCCTGGAGGCCGGCCAGATCGCGGCCCAGGCCGGGCCGCAACGGCCCGAAGCTGCGGATGCCCGCCGGAGGGTAGCGGGTGGCGGCTACCGCGGCGGCCGCCTGCTCGGCGGTCTCGATCAGCGCGATGATGACCGCGTCGGCGCCGGCATCGAGCACCCGACCGATGGGGGCCGGATCCGCGTTGGGCAACCGGACCGCGGTGGCGATCGGCAGGTGCTCGGTGTGCCGGAGCATGGCGGCGATCTCGGCATCGTCGAGGTAGCTGTGCTGGGCGTCGAAACCCACGTAGTCATAGCCGGCGCGGGCGAATTCCTCCGGGCCCAGCACCGTGGGCCCGGTGACCCAGCCGCCCCAGAGCGGTGCCCGGTCCGCCAGGGCGGCACGCAGCGCCGACGTCATGCGACCATCGCGATCTTGACGCGGCCCGGCACCGGCCGGGTCGCCAACTCGAAGGCGGCCTGGGCTTCGTGGCAACCGAACACATGAGTGACATAGTCACCCAACAGTTCTGGATGCCCGGCGGCGAATCTGCCTGCGGCCGCCAGCATCCGGGGCCGCTCCTGGGTGACTCCGGAGATCAACGTGAGGTTGTTGCGCAGCATGGTGCGCATACTGATCGGATAACTGTCGTCGTCGGGGACACCGAAGTAGAACACCGTGCCACCGGGTGCGACGGCCTCGATGGCGTGACCCAGGGTGGCGACCTGGTGTCCGACGGCCTCGATCACGATCTCCGGGCGGTCGCCGGCGTCCAGGTGGCGCACCCACCGGTCGCTGGTCGCCTGCACGACGGTGTCAACACCGAAGGCGGCAGCCATATCTCGACGATCGACCGGGTCCACGCCGGTGACGCGGCGCGCACCCGCGGCTTTGGCGACGGCGCTGAACAGCAGGCCGATCGAACCCTGCCCGATCACCGCCACGTGGCGGCCGGCCAGGTCTGGCAACTGTTCGACGGCGTAGAGCACACAGGCCAGGGGTTGCAGGCCCACGGCTTGGGCGGGCACCAGCGCCGGGTCGTAGGTCATCAGGCCCTCGCCGTCGCTGATCACCTGCTCCATCAGTCCGTCGAAGCCCGATGCCCAGCCGACGACCCGGTCGCCGGGTTGGTGCTGCGGGTGCCGGCTGGTGACGACGTCGCCGACGATCTCGTGGATCGGGAAGCCGAGCTTCTCCGCAGCACCGGCACCGTCGTCACCGGGCAACCTGCCCTGCGCGCCGCGAAAGGCCGGCAGGTCACTGCCGCACACCCCGGCGGCGACGAACTGCAGCAGCACCTGCCCCGCGCCGACCTGCTGCTCGGTGGGGTCGGGGGCCTCGATCTTCTCGAACTGATACGGCGCGATCAACCGGTATGCCCACATGCCTCAGACCTCCACCGGGATGGTGTTCCAGCCCCATTGAAAACTGGACGGCAGCCTGGTCGCGCCGTCGTCGACGATCCGATAGTCCGGGACTCGGCGCAACCATTCCTGCACCAGGACAGTCACTTCCAGTCGGGCCAGGTGGTAGCCGATGCAGAAGTGCTGACCGCGGCCGAACGCCAGGGAGCGTTTGATCGGCCGGTCCCACTGGAATTCGTCGGGGTCGGGGTACTGACGCTCGTCGCGGTTGGCCGACGCGAGCAGGGTGATGATGCGTTGGCCCGGCTCGACAGTCGTGCCGTGCAGCGTGAACGGTTTGCGGGCGGTGCGCGCGAACCATTGCGCCGGTGCGCAATACCGGATCATCTCCTCGCGCGCCAGCTGCACCGTGTCGTGCGGATTCGCCCGCACCGCGGCCAGTTGGTCCGGGCGTCGAGCCAGCTCCCACAATCCGTGCGCGACGATCTTGGGCACGGTCTCGGTGCCGCCGATGAAGATGCACAGCAATTGCGTCGCGGCTTCGACGTCATCCAGGTCGCTGCCGTCCGGTAGCCGGTAGGCCAGCATCCCGTCGACGATCGGCAGGTCGCCGGAGCCCCGCTCGGCGCGCCGGCGTTGCACGGCCGGGATGAGGTACTGCAGGTAATTGGGCCGCGCCGCGGCGGTGTCCACGCCGCTGCCGGCCTGCGCCAGGCTGCCGGCGTTCACCGCCGCCAATACCTCCGCGGCGCAATCGGTCGGAATGCCCAGCAGTTCGCAGACCACCTGGGCCACTACGACTCCGCCGTAATCACAGGTCAAGTCGAACCGGCCCAGCGGAAGCAGCTCATCCAGCCGCTGGTTGGCCAAGGTGCGGACCCGGTCTTCCCAGTCAGCCACCGATCGGGGCCGAAACGCCGGGGACTGCAACCGGCGGATGTCGTCGTAGATCGGCTTGTCGAAGACGGCGTGGAAGGGCAGCGGGTGCAGCGGCGGGTCCGGGACCGGACCGCCGTTGTGGTGCGCCAGCACGTTGGCCGCGGGCAGCGTGCCCTCCGAAGCCACGAAGGTTCCATCACTGACGGCCAGCACATCCCAGATGTCGTCGAAGCGGGACAGGGCGTAGAGGTCCCACTGCGGTACGTAGTACATCGGGTGCTGGTCGCGCAGCACGCGGTAGTACGGCAGCGGGTCGGCCATCACCGCCGGGTCGAACGGATCGTAGGAGAACTCCGGTGCGGCAACGCTTGTCACGTGGCGTCTCGCTGCAGCGGGGAGGGTGGCAGGGCCTGCAGGATCGAGTCCTCCCAGCCGTCGCGTAACGCGGGCGCCACACTCATCCACGTCACGATCTCGGCCGGCGGGTGGTCCTTCCACGACGGGTAATGCTCGGCGAAGCACTCCCAGCCGCCGTCCAGCGCCCAGTAGTGGATGACCTCGTTGTAGCGGAACGTGGTGGTGAACGAACCGAGCCAGCGCTTGCCGGTGCGCTCCGACCACGGCACGTAAAGCCGCTCCAGCTCCCGGATGTAGTCGTCCTGGCGGCCGGGCTTGGTCTGCATGATTTCCTGTATCACCACGGTCGCGTCGAAGTCGGCCGCGCAGAGCTGGGACAGGGTCTTGTTGTGCGGGCCGGGGTACATGATCCGGCCCTCCCCCGATGCTCCGATACCGGCGAGGTAGGCCGACCACTCGGCCGCGCGCTGGGCGTGGCTGCCGCCGCGGTTCTGCGCCCGCCCGATTCGGGCGTAGTCGGCGAACGCGTCGATCTCCCAGATGATCGTGACCTGCGGCCAGTGCCCGTTGTAGGCGGTGGACTCCCACAACGCGAAGAGGCGAGCGCCCAGCTCGCTCATCATCGGCTGGTAGGTCTCGGTGAAGTTGCGGGTGAAGTCGTCGCGCAGGCCGCGGCCCAGATTGATCGTCTCGTGCAGGTACAGCAGGGTGTGGTCGTAGTGTTTGCGCATCAGCCGAGCGGGACCAGGTCGGAATTGACCGGCAGGCAACGCTTCTGGTCGCTACGGAATATCTCCGGACCGTCGAACGGCGCCGTTTCCCTGACATCGGCGGCGGCCAGCGCCTGCCGCTTGAACGCCCGGCCCGCCACGGTGGGCAGGTGCTGCACGGTACTGAGCCGATGGCTGACCTCCAGCGGCCAGCGCTCACCCCACAACACGACCTCGGTCAGGCTGCTCCGCAGCGCGTGGCGCACCCGCCGGCTGATCCGGGGATCGGCGGTGAGCGCGTCGGCGACCACCGCCAGGCTGTGCGCGGGCGCATCGCCTTCGGGGGCGGCCAGCTCGGCCTCGAGGTCTGCCGTATTCAGTCCGAGGATGTGCAAGGGCCGGAGATCCTGGCGCGATGGCACCAGCACCCGCACGTCCCAGCCGATCGCCGCACGGTGATACAGCCATCCGCCGGCCGCCTGCACCAGGCCGGCAACATCGAGGGCGATGACATCGAGGCGGTAGCGCAGGTACTGGTCCTGCGCCAGGGAATCCAGGGCCGCAGCGGTACTCGTCATCGCATCATCCCAGCTCGTCGTGAGAATCTCAGACGGTGCCGCCGGTCGGACGAGCCGTCCGTACCGCGCAGCACAACTTCTCCGAGATATTACAGTTGGCGTGGAATTTGTAAAGGCGAATTCGGCCGAACACGACCGAGGACGAGGGGTGGGGTTCCCATGAGTCTGGTTGCCGGGCACGGCCCGCTCAGCACCGAGCGCGCCGGCTGGTTCTCTCCGCAGATCACCGGCGCTCTGGTGTACGTCGAACCGCATCCCCGGCGGGTGTGGGCGATCCGCCGTGAACGCACCGTGATCGACACCGAACAGGCGCTGCTGGTGCATCGGCAGGGCGAGCCGCTGAGCTACGCCTTCCCCGCGGATGCCGTCGGCGACCTTCCGCATCGGGCGCTGCCGGAGGCAGCCGGCTTCGTGCAGGTGCCGTGGGACGCCGTGGACGCCTGGTTCGAAGAGGGCCGCCGGCTGGTGCACTACCCGCCGAACCCCTATCACCGGGTCGACTGCCGGCCCACCCGGCGCACATTGCGGGTCGAGGTCGCCGGAGTGGCCCTGGTGGACACCGACGACACGGTGATCCTGTTCGAGACAGCCCTCGCGCCGCGGCTGTACGTCGCCCCGGGCCACGTTCGCACCGATCTGCTGCAGGCGTCGGGGACGTCGACCTACTGCAACTACAAGGGGTACGCCCGGTATTGGTCCGCGATCGTCGGAGACACCGTCGTCGAGGACGTGGCCTGGAGCTACCCCGATCCGCTCCCCGAGAGTGCGCCCATCGCAGGGTTTTTCAGCTTCGACATGACCCGCGCCGAAGGCCTCGCCGAGCTGCCGGTACCGGCCCGGCTATAGCCGCGAGTGCTCGGCGATCTTGTTGTCGCTGGTGCGCAGCGGCCGGATCAGACCGTCCTGGGCGAACGAGGCGAGAAGTTCACCGTCCTCGGTGTGCACGGTGCCGCGAACGTAAGACATGCCCGCACCCACCTGGGTGCTTTCATGGCCATAAAGGATCCAGCCGTCCCAGCGCACCGGTTCGTGGAAACTCACCGTGACCGTCATGGGAGCGGTGGACACCGTCAGATGCGACTGACTGGTGCCGATTCCGGCGTGCGCGCGCATCGTCGTCGAGATGCCCAAATGTCCGGTGAAGTAAGCGATCAGCGCCTTGGCGAGGTCGTCGCGGGTGGGAATGGGGTCATAGTGCAGCCAGGCATAGAGCTCCGGCGGGCCCACCTCGTCGGGGCTGTTGACGTCGACGACGTCGACGAGGCGCACCTCGCGTCCGGTCATCGGCATGACGCAGGGGTTGGCCTGGGCGGGGGCTGCCACTTCGGGCCGCGGCAGGTGGTGGGTGATCACGTCGGCCGACGGGACGTCGGCGAGCACCGTGATGGTGGCGCAGCGCTTGCCGTTCTGCAGCACCGAGATCACCGCGGCAGCCGTTGAGCGCCCCTCGCTGACGACGTCGATCAGGTATTCCGCCGGCGGCCCCACCAGCACAGCCCGGGCGAACACCGCGTGCACCGATCGGATGGACTTGTCCGAGAAGCGTTTTGCCGCTGCCACGATGGCCTGCGCCAGTAGCTGCGTGCCCTCGACGACTTGACGCTCGTCGTCGCCGGCAAGCCCGGTCGCCCCGGTATACCGGTCCGGACCGTCGGCCGTCACCTCGAAAAGGTCCAGCAGGCCGCTCACCGACCATTGCGGCGCGGGCGGAGTCTCGGTGGGTTGAGCCATTCCGCGAGCGTGACATTTCAGCCAGATTTTGTAAAGTATGCCTGATCGCGCCCGCGACCGCAGGACAGGAGGGCGACAGTGTTGAGCATCGCCGAAGCAAGCTCGCAGCCGACACCGACACCGCTGGCCGGCGGCTTCTGTTTCGGGGAGGGACCGCGCTGGTTCGAGGGTCTGCTGTGGTTCTCGGACATGCTCGGCGAGGCGATCCACACCGTGAACCTGCGCGGCTCCATGACCACGGTGCCGCTGCCCGGGCATACCCCCAGCGGGCTCGGTTTCCGGCCGGACGGATCGCTGCTGATCGCCTCGGCCTCCGACCGCCAGGTGCTCTGCTACGACGGAGACTCGGTGACGACGCTGGTGGACCTGAGCCAGCAGGTGCCGGCCGATCTCGGGGACATGGTGGTGGACGCGGCCGGCCGCAGCTATATCGGCTCGCAGGCCTACTCCGGCGGTGTGCTGGTGCGGGTCGATCCGGACTCCAGCGCGCACATCGTCGCCGAGGATCTCGACTTCCCCAACGGGATGGTGATCACCCCGGACGGGGGCACGCTGATCGTCGCCGAGTCGATGGGCCGCCGACTCACCCGGTTCACCATCGGCGCCGACGGCGGGCTGCGTGACCGCCAGGTGTTCGCCGACGGGCTGGACGGACCACCGGACGGCATCGCGCTGGACGCCGCCGGCGGGATCTGGACGGCGATGACACTGGCCAATCAGTTCGAGCGCATCACCGAGGGCGGCGCCGTCACCGACCGCATCGCAACCGGCGAGCGAGCCGCGATCGCATGCGCGCTGGGCGGGCCGAAGCGTCGCACGCTGTTCCTGCTGACCAGCCCCGGCGCCTACCCCAAACGGCTGGTCGGGACCCACGACTCGCGTTTGGACACGGTCACCGTGGAGATACCCGGCGCCGGACTGCCTTGAAAGGGATTCGATGACCGACTCCTACTACGAACTGCTGGACGCGTTCGATCCTCGGGGAGAGAAGTTCGCCGCCACCGATCTGGTGCGCGGCACCTGGTCGGCTCAGATTCAGCACGCCGCACCGGTTTCGGCGCTGCTGGTGCGGGCACTGGAGCGGCTCGAGCCCCGCGACGACACCCGGCTCAGCCGGGTCAGCATCGACCTGTTGGGGCCCGTGCCGGCCGAAGGCGCGCTGTGGGTGCGCGGACAGGTCGACCGGGCCGGCAAGCAGATCGAACTGGTCAGCGCTGAGATGCTGGCACCCGGTCCCGACCAGCTGCCGCGACCGGTCGCCCGCGCGACCGGTTGGCGGCTGCAGACGTTGGACACCGGCGACGTGCAGCACGCCTCGGCTCCCCCGCTGCGGCCGGTCAGCGAGGCCCGCAGCAACAACATGCAGCAGAACTGGGACCGCAACTATGTGCACAGCCTGGACTGGCGGTGGCTGACCACGCCGCTGGCCCCCGGTGCCGGCGAGTCCTGGATCTCGCCGATCGTGGACCTGGTCAAGGGCGAAGGGATGACTCCGCTGCAGCGGCTGTTCGCGGTGGCCGACGACGCCAACGGGGTCGGCACCAAGCTCGACATCAGAAAGTGGACGTTCCTCAACACCGACCTGGTGGTGCACGTGCACCGGATTCCCGACGGCGAGTGGATCGGGATCCGCGCCGAGACCAACTACGGCCCCGACGGCATCGGGACGACCATCGGCACCCTGTTCGACCAGCAGGGCGCGGTGGCGGGCATCCAGCAGTCCGTCCTGCTGCGTCGTCGCTAGCGGGCCGCTCCCACAGCCGGGAGTATTTCGACAAGACGCAGCCGCGACTCGGTGGCCATCCCGGCGAGCAGGCGCCCGGCCTCAGCGGTGAACGCGACCGCGCCCGGCTGGGCCGACCGCACGGCCGAGGCCCGCACCCCGGTGCCGACGAATTCCGCGTCCAAGGCCGCGAGCCAGGCGTCGACCTTGCGCTGGACGGCGGCGCAGCGCACCCCGGCGAACTCCGGGCCGACCAACACCACGTCACCGCTGCCCCGGGCGATCATGGCCGGAATCAGTTGGGTGGCAAGGGTTTGCGCTCCGATGCACGCGCCCTCCACGCACGTGCCCGGCACCCCGACGAGCCCGGCGTCGGTGATGAGCACGTCCGGGGTGCCGATGAGGTAGTGCGCGGCGGCGAGAAACTGGCTGATCGACCGCGGGTCGGCGAGGTCGAGGTGGACGGCGAAGGCGCTGCCGCCGCGGTCTCGAAGCTGCGCGGCGAACCGCTCGGACTCCTCGAAGTGTCGACCGCCGAGCAAAACCAGGTGTCCTTGCGCGGCCAACTGGGCCGCGGCCACCTGGCCGATCCCGGCCGCTTCGATGACGATCATCACGGCTCGCGGCGGATGCGTGCGTTCCTCGCACGTGACTTGCGGCGCTTCGATCACAATAATTGCCCTACGGCCCGATCCCAGGGGCCCGTGACGGTGAGGAACGATGTCCAGGCACCGAACCAGCGTGACACTCTCGCTATTTTTTGTAAAGTCTCCGCTATGACCCGCAGCACGGCGGACGGCCCCGACAGCTCGACCCGGCAGCGGATCCTCGCGGCCACCGCCGAGGTGCTCGGGCGCAATGGCATGACCAAGCTCAGCTTGTCCGAGGTGGCCTCCCAGGCTGGGGTCTCCCGCCCCACCCTGTATCGGTGGTTCCCGTCGAAGGAAGATTTGGTCTCGGCGTTCTCCCGCTACGAGCGGCACATCTTCGACAGCGGGATCGCCCGTGCCACCGACGGACTGAAGGGCACCGAAAGGCTCGACGCCGCACTGCGTTTCATCGTCGACTATCAGCACTCGTACACGGGCGTGCGGATGATCGACATCGAGCCCAAGCATGTGCTCGCCGACTTCTCCCGCATCATCGTGCCGATGCGCGAGGGTCTGCAGCGGATGCTGACCGGACCGGACGCCGCGGTGAAGGCGGCGGCCGCGATCCGGATAGCCATCTCGCACTACATCATTCGCAGCGACGACTCCGAGCAGTTCCTCGCCCAGCTGCGTCAGGCGGTCGGCATCAAGCACCGCGACTAGTCGAAGAGCACCGCGGCATTGAGGTAGCCGGTCGGATCGAACGCTGCCTTGATCGTCCGCATCGCGGCGATATCGTCCGGCCCGCGCGACATCGTCAGGTAGGCCCGCTTGCGGCTGCCTACCCCGTGTTCGGAACTGACGTTGCCGCCGCAGTCGGCGATCAACGCCATCATCGCCGCGTACAACTCGGGTTCGGCCGCCGCCGAGCACCGCAGCACGTTGAAGTGCAGGTTGCCCTCACCGATATGGCCGAACAGCACCGGAAGAGCCTCCGGTGCATGCTGGCGCACCACCGCGCTCGCCGCCTTGGCGAATCCGGCGACGGCCGCCAGGGGCAGGGACACGTCGAACTTCAGCGGCGGCCCGAATGCACCCAACACGTCGGCGACCGCCTCACGCACCCGCCACAGCCGCTGTTGGGTCGCAAGGTCCACGCCCACCGCCGGCTCGTCGCAGCACCGCACCTGCGCCAGCAGGTCGGCGAGGCGATCGGCCTGGTCGGTGTCGCCGGTCAGTTCCACCAGCAATAACCAGTCACCGCGCACCGGGGTGGCGATCCCGAGCCGCTCCCCGGTCAGCGCCGCGACGCGGGCGTCGATCAATTCCAGCGTCGCGATGCCGTCGAGGTCGCGAAAGATTCGGGCCGCGTCGACCAGGGCCTTCAGCTCCGCGAAGCCGCAGACTGCCGTGACCCGGTGCAATGGGCGGGGATGCAGCCGCAGATCCAGTTCGGTGATCACGCCCAGGGTTCCTTCGGCCCCGACGAACAGTGCCGGCAGGTTGTAGCCGGTGTTGTCGGAGCGCACGGCGCTGTGTCGGTGCAGCAGGTTGCCGTCCGGCAGGGCCACCCGCAGGCCGATGACCTGCTCGCCCATGTTGCCGTAGTGCACGGTGTACAGCCCGCCGGCGTTGGTCGAGGCCATTCCGCCGACGGTGGCGGTGTCCCGGGAGGTCAGATCGACACCGAAGATCAGCCCGGCATCGGCGGCCGCCCGCTGCACCGCCGCCAGCGTGGCACCCGCCCCCACCGTCACCCGGCGCTCGACGACGTCGACCGCGCCGACGGTGTTCAGCCGCTCGGTGGACAGCAGTACGTCGTCGTGTTCGGGGACGGTGCCGGCCACCAGCGAGGTGCGCCCGCCCTGGACGGTGACGTGCGCGCCGCCGTCGCGGCAGAGCCGCAGCACCGCGGCGACTTCCTCGGGCGACCCGGGCCGCACCAGCGCACCGGCGCGGCCCCGGTAACGGCCGGTGTAGTCGACGCTGCGGCCGGCCAGCACGTCGGGATCGTCGGTGACATAGGCGGGGCCCACCACCTCCGCCAGATTCTGCATCAGGCTCCGAAACTGGCTTTGAGTCACCGCCCCGGTCACGAAGCCGGTTTACCACACACCGGGCTACCTTTAGGCATGGCTACCCGCGAAGACGTCTCGTTTCGATCCGGCGCCGACCGCATCAGCGCCTGGCTGTACCGCCCCGACAGCGCCGGCCCAAAGGGCGCCCCGCTTCTGGTCATGGCGCATGGCCTGGGCGCGGTGCGGACCATGCGCCTGGATGCTTACGCCGAGCGGTTCGCCGCGGCCGGTTACGCCTGCCTGGTGTTCGACTACCGCAACTTCGGCGACAGCGACGGCGCTCCCCGCCAGCTGCTCGATGTGGGTATGCAGCTGGCGGACTGGTCTGCCGCCGTCGACTTCGCGCACACCCTGGCCGGCGTTGACCGCAACCGGATCGGCATATGGGGTACGTCGTTCGGCGGCGGCCACGTGATCGCCACCGCGGCGCGACTGCCGGTGGCGGCGGCGGTGGCGCAATGCCCGTTCACCGACGGGATCGCCTCGGCGCGCACCATTCCGCCGTTGACCACGGCGCGGATCAGCGTGCTGGCGTTGCGGGATCTGGCCGCCGCACGGCTCGGTAATCCCCCGGTGATGGTGGCCACCGCCGGCCGCCCCGGCGACGTCGCCCTGATGAGCACGCCCGACTCCTACCCGGGCTACCTGAAGCTGGTCCCGGAGGGGCAGACCATCCGCAACGAGGTCGCGGCGCGGATCGGGATGAAGATCCTCACCTACCGTCCGGGCCGGCTGGCGGCCAAGGTGTCCTGCCCGATTCTGTTCTGCGTCTGCGATACCGACTCGGTCGCCCCGCCCGGACCGACGCTGCGCTACGCCGCGAAGGCGCCCCGCGGCACGGTCAAGAGATACCCCGAGGGCCACTTCGACATCTACGTCGGCGACGCCTTCGAGCGGGTGGTCGCGGATCAGCTCGAATTCCTGGATCGCAACCTCAAGACCGCGGGGGTCTGAGCCGAAGTCTTCCGACCGAACTCATCGCCGGCGGTGCCGCCAGCAAGCCCCTGTCGCCGCCGACTTGGCGTCTGAACCGGGCTATCGGCCGTCGGCGGCGCTGGCGGCCTTCGTCCGCGCCCGCGACATGAGTTGCCGATTCCCCGGCTGCGCCCGGCCGGCACCGTCTGCGACATCGACCACGCCGTCCCTTCCCCTGGGGACCGACTCACCCCTGCAAGGTCAGATGTTGGTAATATACCCCCATGGCGAAGATGAAATCCGCTGGTCAGCGGGCTGGGGTGCGGTCGGCGGCGATTTACGCGCGTATCTCGGCTGATGTGGAGGGCACCGGGTTGGGGGTGGCGCGGCAGTTGGAGGATTGCCGCAAGCTGTCTGCTGACCGCGGTTGGCCGGTTGGCGATGAGTATGTCGATAACGATGTGTCGGCGTTCTCGGGCAAGCCGCGTCGGCAGTATGCGCGGATGCTGGCCGATCTGGCATCAGGGGCGCGGGATGCGGTGATCGTCTACAACTTGGACCGGTTGCATCGCCGACCGGTGGAGTTGGAAGAGTTTGTCGCTTTGTGTGAGTCGGTGGGTGTGCGAGACGTGGCTACCGTGACCGCCGATATTGACCTGGGTAACGATGACGGGTTGTTCATGGCCCGGATTTTCGCCGCGTTCGCCGCCAAGGAGTCCGGGCGCAAGTCCGCACGTATTCGCCGCAAGATGTTGCAGAACGCCGAACAGGGACTACCGCACGGCTCGGTGCGCCCGTTCGGCTACGAGGACGACAAGATCACGCTGCGGACGTCGGAGGCGGCGGTGGTGCGTGAGATGGTGGACCGCTACTTGGCGGGCCAGTCGTTGTTGTCGTTGACGGTGTGGCTCAACGACTCCGGCGTTTCCCCGGCGGTGGCCAAGTCGTGGCAGACCTCGGCGGTGCGCCAGATCCTGTGCTCGGGCCGTATCGCCGGGCTGCGGGAGCATCGTGGTGAGGTGATCGGGCCTGCGAAATGGCCGGCGATCATTACGCCGGCGGAGCGGGACCGGATCTTGGCGCGTATCGCGGCGCGGTCGGTGACCAAGACGCGGGCGGCGCGCACATATGTGTTGTCAGGGATGCTGCGGTGTGGGCGTTGCGGTAATCGGCTGTATTCGCAAGCCCGGCACAGTAATCCCGATCATCGGGTGCGCCGCTATGTTTGTCTGAAAGGACCCGATCATGGCGGCTGTGGTCGGCTGACGGTGGTCGCCGAACCGGTTGAGGCTTTGTTGACTGATGCGGTGTTGACCCGCCTGGATTCTCGGGATCTGGCGAAGGTGTTGGCCGGCAAAGCCAGCCCTAATCATGATGTGGCGGCGTTGGCGGCGGCCGTGGAGGCCGATCAAACGCGCCTCGATGAGCTGGCCGGGTTGTATGCCGACGGCGCGATCAGCGCGCGGGAGTGGATCGCGGCCCGCGACCCGATCACCAGCCGCATCCAGCAGGCCAGGCGTGACATCGCTGAGGCCACCGATACCAGTGAGGTTTATGAGTTGGCGGGCACCGGCGGGGCGTTGCGCGGCCAATGGCCCGACCTCGACGTGGAACGCCAGCGGAGCATCGTCAAATCGATCCTGGATCACGCGGTGATCGCACCGGGCACCCCGGTTCCCGCAGTCTCGACATTAACCGCGTGCAACCCCATTGGCGCATCTAGGTTTTCGGCGTCGTCGCGGATGCTCCCTGGCGAGTGCCGAGTGTGTGTCTGGGCTGGTGGGCCGTCAAGGCCAAAGCCGCACGCGGTCGAAGCCAGCTTCGAGCCTGGACGGCCCACCAGCCCAGACACCAGGAATGCTCTTATCGCCGGGAAGGGTTGTGTTGAAATAACTTTCGTCGTCTATCCGGTTGGCCGGTGACGGTACGGTGCCTTTGCGTGCTCAGCGCAGGAGGGTTGCGATGGCAGCCAGGGTGGTGGGGTCGGTGACGGTGACGGATAGGGCTTGGCGTTCACATGAGGCGGTCAGCCAGGCTATGAACTCCGGGCGCTCGTGCAGCGGGACCGCGCCGGCATCGTGGTTGTTGGCGGCGCCGCCCGCGGGCGTCGTGGCCATCACCCTGCCCCGCGTGGTGGCGGCGAGATGCGGGTGGAGACAGTCCGGGATTCGGTGATACCGGTGATGCGGGCGCTGATGTGGCGCAGGGCTGCGGAGATGACCAGGACGCGGTCACCGGCGCTGGCGTGTCCGGCGCGGTCGAACTCCCACAGCATCTCATCGGTGTCGATCGGTTGCTGCTGCCTGCCTGTGCTCGCCGTCACGTCGTCAGCGAAATGGGCGGATTGCGTATCGTCCTGTCGCCCTGAATGTTTGGCTATCTGGTTACGGGTCCAGGTGGCGCGGGCGGCGCGCAGGGCACCCATGGTGGTCGAATAGCGCCGCGATTTGGTAGTGATGTGGCCGCGGTAGCCCAGGGTGTGCAGCCAGCGCCCAATCCCCGCCAACGACGGACCCGCGGACGCTGGGTGTTCGGCGAGTCCGGCGATGGTGGACAGGATGGCCCGCACATGTTCAGTAACGTCGAGTTCGCCGATCGCTTCTGCGGACAGCCGGCGCGCGGTGATGCCGAAGTCGTGCAGGGATTTGGTGACGTATTTCGCCAGATATGCCGCAACCCTGCGCGGCGACAACCGCGAGGCCGAAGCGACTGCGGTGTCGTCGACTTCGGAATCGCTTGCGGTTATTGGTTCGGGTGTCAATGGTTGGGTATCAATTTGGGTGCCGAACCGCACCGTGCGCACCCCGCCCGGGTTGGGGTAATCGTCGTCGCCGGCGGGCACGTCGATACTGACGCGACTGGCAGCGTGTTGGATCAAGGCGGCCAGCTCGGCGGCGGTGATCGGTGACGACCAGCCGGGATGCTGCTCGGCTACCGGACGAGACACCCCACCACCCCGCGGGGCGGCGGGGCCGTGACGATCGTGGTCACCTGATTTCGTGGTGTCGTTGGTGGCGGGTGGCGGGTCGAGGCGGATCAGGGCATGGATGTGGGGTATGGCGCGGGCTTGCAATTCAACGACTTTGACGAAGCTGACCCGCACCGAGCCGGGCTTGACGCCAACTGTTTTCAGGTGCGTCGCCACGGCGCGCCGTAGTGCGATGGTGAACCGCCGCCACAGCTCGGGCAGATGCCAGGTGAACAAGATATGTCCCAGATAGTCGTAGCAGTCCGCGCACAATGGTTGGCCCACCAGAGGGTCATCGACACTGTGGATTATGGTGCAGCGCAGGCAGTTTTCGTGCCGGCGGCGGCCCGCCGACCTGTTGGGTATGGCGTGACACGGGGTTCCGGTGGCGTTGTGCACGGCCCCGTAGCTGGGGGCGGTCAAGGTGGTGAACACTTGCGGACGGTTGGCGACCTCGACGGGTATGTCGTGGTGGCCGCCGGCGGCTCCGGCGTGCACGAGTTGCCAGGTGTCGCGGGCGTAGAGGTCTGAGCATGACGGGCACACCGCGTGACGGCGGTTGTTGCAGCGCGTCCACACCGTGTGCTGACGCCCGGCGGTGTCGGCACCGAGCAGCTGGATCGGGTGGGCGCAGTAACCGACCGATTCCACTCGCCGCCACCACGACCCGAAACCGGGTGAGGAGGCGCGCCGGCACATCTGGGTGACCACCGCATCGGCATCGATGGTGGCCGGCAGGCCCGGCAGCGCGATCACCGGGCTCTGCGTCGTTACGGTCTTCACCGATTTCCCTGTTCGCCTGAACGCGGTGCCCGAAAGGTGCGGGCCAACAAGGTGATATCGCGATCGGTGACGTGAAAGGCCCGGACCCGTATCGGGTCGGCGGTGCCATCGATCATCACGTACCCGATGCCGGGGGTGGTATCAGCGATCAGGTCGCATTCGGCGCCGGCATCGCGGGCTCCTTGGCCCAAGACCATGGCGGTTTGGGTAGCCTCGGTCATCCGCAGCCCGATCCGCACGGTGAACAACTGCCGTACCGGCAGGGTGTCTTTGGCCGGGTCTTGCACCGCGGCTACCACCGATATCCCGACCGCACGCCCCTGGGACAACAGCAGGCCGAGGAGTTGTTCTGTCTCGGCGCGGAGTTTGCGGTCGGTGACATAGGTGGTCAGCGCGGCGATCTCATCAATGATCAGCACGATCAACGGCTCAGCGAGGGCGGGGGTGTGCAGGCGGGTGTGCCCGCGCAGCCGGGTGGCGCGGGTCTGCATCAGCTTCACCAGCTCGCGCAGCAGTTCCACGGTGGGCTGACCGGTGTGGTAGCAGAACCGGGCGAACAGCGGCGCGCCTAAGCACTGAGTTCCATGCCGCCTTTGGGGTCGATCACCCACAACCGCACCCGCCCCGTTTTAACGTGGGGTGCCAGCCCGGCGATCAGCGACCACAACACCGAGCCTTTGCTTACTCCGGTGGCACCGGCGGCCAGGATGTGCTGGCCCAATACCGGTAGGTGCCACCAGCGCCGTGATTCGGTGACCCCGACCCGCACCGCGCCCAGATCGACCGCCGAACCCGGGGTTGGCATGGGCACCGCGATCGGCTGGCCGAGCACATCCCCGCGGCCGATGATGATCCGCAGCTGGCCCGGCGTGGTGGCGCGGATCGTCAACCGCTCCGCGTCCCAGGTCGCCGCCAGTGCGAGGGCGCGTTTCTGCCAGTCGGCAATCGACTGGCCGGTCACCACCTTGACGATCAGCACGTCGGCGTGATGGCCGATCCGCACCGATTGCAGGGCAGGCACCAACGTGCGTTCACCCAGTTTGGCGGTCAGGCCGTGCAGGGCGCAGACCGATTCCCAGTTGCGGTGATAACGCCACCACGCCCAGAAACGCTGCCGCAGCGGAGCGCTGACCCACCGGGTGAATGAGGCCGGCTGGCACACCCACCAGCCGAGGTATGCCGCGGCCTCCACAACGGCGGTCAAAACGCCGGCTCGGGCGCCGTGACTGAAACCGACCCAGATGGCGACGACGGTGGGAATGCTCAGGGAGGGAAACAGGATTGCCCACCACAGCAGATACCCGGCGGCTTTGAGTAGTCCGACGATCAGCTCGCCGATCCAGTCATCATCGGGTGATGGATTGTTGTTGTGGTTCTTACGGTTTGGACTATTCGACATGACGGTCTGCCTTCACTTACGACGGGGAAACAAGGGGCGGGAGCGTCGGCCCGGCAGCCCATAGGCGCACGCTGTCGCGGGGCTGCCGGGCCGGCCTGCGGTTACCGGGCCTGCTGGCCCGTCTTGACGGTGGCGAGGTCGGTGGCGGTGATGGCTTCGGCGCGGTACGCGATGCCCGAGCGGCCGTCTTGCGACCACGGCAACGCCACCAGACCCGTCACAGACACCGGCTGGCCGACAACGACTTTCGGTTCCCCGACCACGGTGACCGCCAGCACTTCACCGCCGGTGGCGTCCAGGGCGATCAGCTGCACCTGCCACAACGCCTGCCCGGTGGCCTTGTCCACGCGCGGTGCACCGGTGTCGAAATTCGTGCGCTGCTCGGGAATCCGAGTACAGAGGAACGTCACCCCGGTGGTGTCGATACGTAACTTCATGGATTGCTGTCCTTCCTTGCGGTGTTGGCGCGGTCTGTTCGGCCGCGACTCAAGGACAGCGCCATCCCGGATGCGCCCGGAAGTGACAGGCAGTGATACTGGTGATGACCGCACACGCGCACACGTAGCTGACCTGCGCTGATGTATGCGGCATGATCGAAGCCATGGCCGCAGTCGACCCGATCCGGGCACTCAATGCGCAGCGGCTCAGCCAAGCCCGCAAACGCTACGGCTACAGCTTGCGTGAGTTGGCGATCGAGGTCGAAAACGTGCGCAAGCTACGCGGCGATCCCGACCTGCCCGCGCGGGAATCCCTGCGGCAAAAAATCGCCCAGATCGAGCGGACCGGAATGCTCGGCCCGCTGTGGCGTGAAGACCTGGCCGCGGTGTTCGGCGTCGAACCCGACGAAATGTTCAGCGTGCCGATCGCCACCGAGCTGCCGCACCCGCTGCTGATACAAC
Source organism: Mycolicibacter heraklionensis (assembly GCF_019645815.1). Lineage (NCBI taxonomy): Bacteria > Bacillati > Actinomycetota > Actinomycetes > Mycobacteriales > Mycobacteriaceae > Mycobacterium > Mycobacterium heraklionense. The sequence continues at coordinate 127,848 of NZ_CP080997.1, read as the reverse complement.
TACCCGTCGACCGTGACGTACTCGCCGTCATCGAGGCCCAGCAACATGCCCACATCCAAGCTGAGCACACCTTCGGCCCCCAACACGCCCGCCCCCTGGTGGAATCCGATCTGGTCACCATCGAATCCCTGATTGCCCACGCACCCTCGCAGGTCAAGGCAGAGATGCGGCGCGCCGCTGGGGCTATCGCCGAAGTTGCCGGGTGGATCGCCCAAGACCTCGGAGATCACGCCGCCGCGGAGAAGCTCACCCACACCGCAGCCCTGCACCTACGTACGGCCGGCCCGGCATTCAACGCCATGATCTTGATGCGCCAATCCAACATTCTCACCCGCACCAACCCCGACCTGGCCACCGCCTTGGCCACCGATGCCGCCGACCTCATCGACGGCCACGACGTGGGTCGCCTGGCCGCCAGCATCGCCCGCCAACAGGCCCTTGCCGAGCTGGCCAATCACAATGAGCGGGGATTTCATCGCCACGCCGCCGCAGCCCTCGAACTCGGTGACCTGCAACCCCACCCGCATGATCATGCGATCTATGCCCACGGCGCCTACGTCGCCAGCGAGATCGCCTCGGGCTACCTGCGCATCGGTGACCCGGATAAAGCCCTAACCCTGCTCGCCGGGCACCATCACGCCTGGACATCACAGCAGCACCGCGATCAGACCGTGGCCGATATGCGACTCCTGCACGCCTACATCGCCACCGGCGAATACCAGCAAGCACTGGCACTGACCGCCACAGCGATCCCGGGCTACCTGGCCGCGCCCTCGCAGCGAGCCAGGATTCATCTGGCCAGGGCAGGCACAATCGTGCGAGACCGTCGACGGCGAAACAAAGACCCGATCCTGCAACAGCTTGCTTACCGCATCAAAAACGCCACCCAAGGAGTCACCCCGTGAGCCGTCGAATCATCCCCGACACCACCACCACCGACCCTGCGGCCACCCACACGGTCGCGGTGCTGCCGGTCGGCTCATTCGAACAACACGGCCCCTACCTTCCGCTGGGCACCGACACCCTCATCGCCACTGCCATCGCATCCGTAATCAGTCAGCACCACAACGTATTTCAGCTACCACCGGTCGCGTTCAGCTGCTCCCACGAACACGCCGCCTACCCCGGCACCATCAGCATCAGCGCCACCACCTTGGCCGCGATCGTCGCTGACATCATCGAATCGCTGGCACGCCAGAACATCGCCGGGCTGATCGTCGTCAACGGCCACGGCGGCAACGCGGTACTCACCAACGTCGTCCAACAAGCCAACCACCCCAAGAACCCCGTCAAGGTTGGGCTCTACCCCAGCCGCGAAGACTGGACCGAAGCCCGCGCCGCCGCAGGAATCCACAGCAGCAACCACGACGACATGCACGCCGGCGAACTGGAAACCTCCATCCTGCTCGCCACCGCACCCGACTACCTGCGCGACGGCTGGCAGACCAGCGACCACACCGCCAACGACCGCCGCTACCTCACCAGCCTCGGCATCCACGCCTACGCACCCACCGGCGTCATCGGCTCACCATCCCAGGCCACCGCCGCCAAGGGCAGCAGTGCCCTCGACCACCTCGGCCGCAACGCCGACACCCTGATCGAACTCCTCACCACACGTTGAGCACAAGCGACAGCTCGGCGGCTACCTTCCGGGCTTCGCTGCGCTCCCTTCGCTTCCGTCCGCTGGCGCTCCCGTCCGCGCCGGTCGCTCCACTGCGCCCTGCGTCCGCCGCCGAGCACCAGACCAGCGCCCACCACTCAGTGAGAACACCGGCCGTGTTCGCGCCTGCCACCGCCAGGCCAACGGCGTTTGCGCCTCTCGCGCGGCGACCAGAGCCTGGCCAGACCGCCGGCCACCGTGGGACACATGCCCTGACCTCGCACGTGAGGACTTTCTTTACTGCTATCAAGACCGACAGCGCCGATGCCGCCGGCGCGGCAGCGATCGTGCTGGCCGGCGAGGACGTCGGCGACCCCAAGACCGCAGACGGACACACTGAGATGTTGCGCGTGCTGCGGGTAGCCCGCATCAGCGCCGTCCGGGCCCGCGCCAAGGCGTTCAACGCCCCTCAAAGACCTCATCGTCACCGCGCCGGCCAACTTGCGTGAACAGCTCGCCGGTTTGCATAAACTCCATCTCATCGCTGCATGTGCCGACCTGGCCACATCCGGAATCGCCCGTACCCCAGCAGAAGCGGTCACCGTCGCGGTGAAATCGCTGGCCCAGCGTTGTCGGCAACTCGACGCCGAGACCAAGGCATTGGACATCCAGATCGAGGCTCTCACCGCCCAGGCGTGCCCACCGTTGCGTCAGGTGTACGGCGTGGGCCCCGACACCGCCGCTACCCTGCTCGTCGCCCTCGGCGACAACCCGGAACGCATCGGTTCCGACGCCGCGTTCGCCAAACTCTGCGGTGTCTCGCCCATCGAAGCATCCAGCGGCAAAACCGTGCGGCACCGACTTAATCGCGGCGGAAACAGAGACGCCAACCGCGCCCTGCACATCATCTGCGTTGTTCGACTCCGCCGCCACCAATCCACCCGCGACTATCTCGCCCGCCGCATCAGCGAAGGCAGGACCAAACCCGAAATCATGTGCTGCATAAAGAGATACATCGCCCGCGAGATCTACCACGCCGTGCTGCCCACCCGCCAAGAAATCCCCACTCAAACCATTGCCACAACGTAGGAGCATTTGCTATCAACCGGACACTTGCACCACGCCACTGGGTTTGGCCCCGCAAATACCCGTCCGCTGGCTATACTGCGAATCGTTCGTATTCACGCGGAAGGGAGTGCGTCGTATGTCCGCATCGAAGGGAGGCGCCGAGGTTTCGCGGGCGCATCTGGCTGAGCATGAGAAAATGGCGCAGGCGCACTTGCGAGAGCATCGGGAGTTGGCGGACGGCCACCTCGCTGACCTTCGAGCCCTCGCGGATCGGCATCTGGCTGAGCATCGCGCATTCTCTGAACGGAGCGACTTATCCAGTAGCGAGTACGAGTCGTTAGCGGCGCGGCACAGGGACGAGCATCGTAAGCTCACCGAGCGACTGCTGCAAGAGCACCACAGTTTGGCTGATCGACACCTGGCCGAACTGGACGCACTTTGGACACGTCACTCGCACGAACATGCAGATTGAACGGCCCGGTCGAGGTAGATCGGATCTCATCGGCTGCCAACGTCAGTGGTACCCGGGTCCGCTCGTCTGTACCTGACGTGCATTGGTGATGCATTTGAGAAGAGAGAAACTTAGATGTCACCCCAGCACACACACCCTGGAATCGTGGTCGGTGTCGATGGTTCAACATCGTCGATGGTGGCGGTTGAATGGGCCGCGCGCGACGCTGAGATGCGCAATGTCACGCTGAAGGTAGTGCACATCGTGGGACCCGTGGTCGTGGCTAGCGATGGGTGGTCAGATATCCCGGCGCCTGGCGACTATGCGCAGTGGCGCGAAGACCAGGCGCGCCAAGTCGTCGAGCAGGCTTACCAGCTCGCTCTCGCGGCTGGTGTGCCCAGCCGCGCACCGCGGGTCACGACCGAGGTGATACTGCAAGCCCCGATCGTCCCCACCATGGTGGAGCTGTCCAAGCAGGCCGAGATGGTGGTGGTGGGGTGCCGTGGCCAGAGCGCGGTAGCTAGCGCCCTGCTGGGATCGGTCAGCTCCGGGGTGGTGCATCGCGCGCATTGCCCGGTCACGGTCGTCCACGATGAGGACCCGCTCATGGCGCGCTCGCCGCAGGCGCCTGTGGTGGTGGGCGTCGACGGCTCGCCGACCTCGCAGTTGGCCACGGAGATCGCCTTCGATGAGGCGGACCGGCGCGGCGTGGGATTGATCGCGCTGCATGCCTGGAGTGATATGGGTCCAGTCGACTTTGCGAGCATGAACTGGGCGCCTATCGAATGGCGAAATATCCAAGATCAGGAGGAAGAAGTCCTCGCCGAGCGGCTGTGCGGATATCAGGACCGGTATCCCGATGTGGCTGTGCACAAGATTGTGGTGAGTGACCGACCAGCCCCGCGACTGCTCGAACAGGCCCAGACAGCCCAATTGGTGGTGGTGGGTAGTCATGGCCGCGGTGGGTTTCCCGGCATGTTGCTGGGCTCGGTCAGCCGGGCAGTGGTGAACTCGGCGCGCATTCCGGTCATCGTCGCCCGCATGCCCCGGCGCGATTGAGGTGATACTGGTATTAGCAGAACATGGAAGTCTCGACCCGATGCTGCGCAAGTAGATTCAAGGAGGTTGTCAGATCGGCATCGCGCACGCCGAGGCGGCAACCTGGCATCTGCACCACATATTGTTCCCACAATTCGTGTCTAGATGTGCGTGCCGGCTTAGCGCTGGACCGTTCAAGTGGAACAAGCGGCTTCGTCCGTAGTTCACGCCGACCTCATCGATTTCGCTAAGGCTAATCAAGTAGCGCGCTGATTTCGTGACCTCACAGATCGACTGCACGCCCACGCGCGAGGCGATCAGCGTCGAAGATCGTTCGGGATACGTTTGGGTTCAACGAGATTCGAGAATCCGGATGTTTGGGGTCAACGTTGTCCCTTATTCGTGTGGTGCCACGCTACGGCTGGGCCGTGGCGGGAGGCGGTGGTTACCGCGATCAGCAGTAGCAGCGGGATCAGCGCGGGTATCAGCACGTCGGTGAGTGTGAGCTGCCCCAGGTTTCGCCCGCCGGTCAGGATCGCACTGATGACGGTCATGGTGGCGAAGCCAGCCAGCGCGACGCCTAGGAGCACTGCCGTGCGCACGGTCGTCGGCTCACTTTGGTGACGGTGTTGGCTGCGCGGCGGTTGGGTGCCCGGGGCGTCGGGGTTCGTCAGCGAACTCACGTCACGGTACATAAACCGGGCCGTCACCAGCATCGCGGCCACCGTCGCGGCGGTGAACAGCCATCCGCTCAACGCCAGTTGGATGCCGCCGCTGAGCATGTGGCCGCTGGTGCACCCGCCGGCCATCCGGGCGCCGAAGAGCACCAGAAAAGACCCGCCGAAGCATCCGATCGCGCGTCTGACCGTGCTGGGGCCGAACCGGTTGCGCCACGTCGGCGGAACGACCGGGTGAAAGGCGGTGAAGCGCCGGCTGATGAACAGCGCGCAGACGAACCCACCGAAAAACACCCCGACGTCGGTGAACGGCTCCCAGCCGATACTCGCGAAAACCTCTGTGCTGTAGGTGAACTGCGGCAACAGCAGGTGCCCGACCAACCAGGAGTACGTGGTGGACTGGCCGAAGATCTGGTGCAGGAAGATCGCCAGGACCGTGACAGTCGCGACGGCCAACCCGACGGCACTGATGGTGCGCGCGTAGAAGTTGGCGGCGGGTACCTCGCGCGAGGTCAGGCGCTGATACCAGGTGGGGGTGCGTGAGCGCGTCGGATCGACGGCCCCTTCGGCGAGGTATGCCGCGGTGTCGCGCATGAGTACCAGGTCGTGTTCGTCGAGGGGACAGCTCGCCAGGTGCCGAAAACAACTGTGTCTGCCGCCCTGATACCGGGGCAGGAAGTACAGCAGGGTCAGGGCCGCCGCCGCATAGCCGACCGCGACGACGAACGTCGCTAGCCGCGGGATGTGGGCGATGTGCCCGGTGACCACCAGATCCCCGAAGTTCGCTGCGCTGACTAGCCAGTGCCCGGTCGGCGTCTCGTAGAGGACCGTCCAGGCCGCCGCCCCCAGCAGACCGCCGGGAATCGCATAGAGGACGTCGCGGCGGCCTTCGCCGAGGGCGATCCATTCGCTGCCGGGGAAGTAGCCGCTGATGGCCACGCCCACACCGAACAACAGTCCCCCCAACGTCACCCCGTAGACATAGAGCGGCTTGGGCGAAAAATGCATCGCGAACCCCAGGGCGTAGAGCCCGTAGAGCATCACCGCGCCGATCGCGGTGACGAACGCAAAGCAGCCGATGAGCAGGCGGTCCACCAGCCTGGCCGTTCGAATGACGGTTTCGGGATTGCCGATTCCCCACAGCGCGGCGGGAACGCCGAACGCGGCGCCGATCAACAACCCCACCCACAGCGGAGCGGTCACTTCCACCATGGTGATCCATTGTGGCCCAGCCGGCGGCGCGCAAACGCCCGGCCCGGCGGCGATGAAAAATGCGGGGCCGGCGCGGGCTAAAATCTTGCGATGACTCAGCACCGAGGTGTCGATCCCGTCGAACAGGGAATGCTCGGGATGCCCAGACCGCAGGGATGGACGATCGAGCGGATCGTGGCGCTCATGGCGGGAAGCCTGATCCTTGTCACCCTGGGTTTGGGGCATACGCGCTCCCCCCGGTGGCGGATCGTGACCGGCCTTGTCGGGATCAGCCTGCTGCTCGACGCGGCCGTGGGGTGGTGCCCGGCGAGTCTGGTGCTGCATCGGCTGGGGGTTCCGACGGCGGGCGAGCGCGCGTCGGGCATCCACGCCTAGAACACGCCGGCGATGATGCTGGGCGCCGCCCGCCTGGCCGCGGCGCTGCCGTTGGGTTTGTTGGTCGGGTTGTCGCTGGGCGCCCTCGGGGGTGGCGGATCGATTCTGGCGGTGCCGGCGCTGGTCTACGGGGCGGGCGAGACGCCGCACACGGCGACGACGACCTCGCTCATCGTGGTCGGGGCATCCGCCCTGGCCGGGATTTTCGGCCACCTGCCGGCGGGGCGGGTGCGTCTCGGGTGGGGCCTGACGTTCGGGCTCGTCGGCATCGGCGGATCGTTTCTGGGCTCGTTGAGCAGTCAAGCGGTACCCGATGATGTGCTGCTGCTGGCCTTCTCCGGCTTGATCCTGGTCGCTGCGTGGCGCATGCATCGCCGCTCCGGTGAGACGCCGTGCCACGCCAAACAACACACGGCCCCGGCGAGCACCCTCGGCCCGGGTCGGGCGCGGCCGTCGCAAACACCCGAGCACACGCGAATCGTCATCCCCACCGCTGTGCGGGTGGTGATCGCCGGAACCGCGGTGGGGTTTCTCACCGGGTTCTTCGGTGTGGGCGGCGGTTTCGTCGTCGTGCCCGCACTGGTGCTCACCCTGGGCTACGAGATGCCGGTCGCCGTCGGCACCTCGCTGCTCGTGATCGCCATGAGCTCGGCCGAAGGGTTGTTCTTTCGCCTGGAGAGCGGCGACGTCGATTGGGCGGTCGCGTTACCTTTCACCGCGGCAGGGATGGTCGGGGTGCTCCTCGGGGACGTGGTCGCCGCCAAGGTGCCGGCTGCACGGCTCACGTTGTGGTTCGTCTGGCTGATGGTGGCGGTCGCTCTCTACACGGCCGGCGAATCGGCGCTGACGTGATGAACGAACGATAACGGATGCTGACGAAGGGAGATTCACATGGATGACATCGAGGTGCTCACAATCGGCGCGGGTGGGGGCGGCTACCCGGCGGCTTTCCGGCTGGCCGCGGCGGGGCGGCGGGTCGTGATGGTCGATCCCAAGGGAGTGATGAGCGGAAATTGCCTGGCCGAGGGCTGCGTGCCGTCCAAAGCCGTGCGCGAAGTCGCCCATCACCTCCTGCAGCACCGGCGCTTTGGGAAAAACGGGTTGCACGGGGAGGTTCTGGTCGACTATGCCGAGGTTGTCGCCCACAAGGACCAGGTGCAAACCCGCCGCTATGCCCAGCACGACGCGGAACTGCGGGCCGCGCCGAATGTCACCCTGGTGACTGGAACCGCGAGCATCGTCGATCCGCACACCGTGGCCGTGGACACCGGCGAGGGTGCGCGCCGGTTCAGTGCACGCAACATCGTCATCGCCAGCGGGTCAGATATTTCCGTTCCGCCCATACCTGGGATCGGGCTCTGCCTCAACAGCCGCGACCTATATGCTCATCACCCGTCCCTTTCGACGCTGCCGGCCTCCATGCTGGTCATCGGCGGCGGTTACGTGGGTTTGGAGACTGCGTCGTTTTTCTCGGCCTTCGGGGTTCAGGTGACCGTGTTCGAACGGGAGGCTCAGCTGTTGCCCGGGATGGATCCCGACATGGTCGGGCTGCTGGCTGGGCTGCTGGACCCGAATATCGACGTCATTCTGCAGGCCGAGGTGCGGCGGGTCGAACGCACACCAGCGGGCGTGCGGGTGGTGTTCTTCGACGGAACCGCTGAGCAGCACAGGACGGCGCAGGTGGCGTTTCAGGCGCTGGGGCGCCACCCGGTGATTCCGGCGGGGTTGCGGGAGATCGGCGTGGCGGTAGGCGCCCATGGCGTGCAGGTCGATCCCACCCTGCAAACCACTCTCCGCCACATCTACGCCTGCGGTGACGTCAACGGGAAAACTCCGCTGTTCCACGCCGCGGTCCGTCAATCCCTGGCCGCCGCGAACAACATCATGGCCGGTGATCACCGTGCCGATGTCGTGGACTTCCTGTCGACTCCTACGACGGTGTTCACCCTTCCGGCCGCCGCCTATGTGGGTCTGACCCGCACATCCGCGGCGGCGCAGGGCGTCTCCATCCAGGAGGGCGCCTATTCGTTCGCCGAGGACAGCCGGGCGCAGATCTTCGGCGAAACCGGCGGCGAGATCCGGCTGTTCTTCCACCCGGATTCGCTGCGACTGCTGGGTGGTTGGGTCGTCGGCATCGATGCGGGCAACCTCATCGGCCAGATCGGGCTCGCTGTGTCTCGTGGCCTGGACGCCGGGGGCCTCGCCGCCTTCGCCGACCAGCACCCGATGAGTGCCGAGGGCATCTCCCGAGCCGCCCGCAGCCTCTTTTAGCTTCAGCGCTTCTCGCGTCGTCCCCGCCCACCATGGCGGCCGTGAGCACCCCCGGGACCGTGGTGCCCACCGCCGCAACCGTCCCCGCAGCCTTCGCCGCCGCGCCGGCGCCACCCTCGGCCGCCGCCCAGCGGCCGACCTGACAACGCGGCTTCGAAGGCCCTCAGGCCTGAGTTAGGACATTTGGCTTAGTACCCCAGATCGGCGATTCCGAGGTCGGCCAGGATTTTTCGTTGTGACGTGGGGATTTCGGGCGGGAAGGTTTGGGCGGCGCCGTTGATGGTGATGGTGGCGCTGCGCAATGGGCGGAGTTGTTTGACGAGGTTGGCGATGGCCAGGCCGGTGCGGGATTGGATGGCGTGGGAGACGGCCAGGGCGGTGAACACCGATGGTCAGGTGTGCTTCGATCGCGTCGCGCAGGCGGTGAAAGATCGGCCGGGCATTCAGGTCGGTCTTGGACATCCGGAACGACTGCTCGACCCGCCACAGGTCGTGGTAGCTGGCGATGACCTCGGTGGCGGGCATGCGCGTGGCGTCGACGTTGGTGACGTAGCCTTTCAGTCCGACCAGACGGCGTGCCCGTTGCAGGGAGGTCTCATCGAGTTCTCGGGCGCCGTTGTGGACTGTGACGAATCGTGGTGTGCGAGCGGCTTTGTCGCCGGCCACAACCGCGCGGGCCTTGGCTTCCTGCAGGTTCAGCGTCTTGGTGTCGCGCACCGCGCGTTTAGTCGAGTAGGCCCACACTGCCCGCCACGACCTTGAGTGTGTCGTCGGGTTCCAGACGGGTTCGGCTTTGATCTTCGGGTCGCTGCTCTTTGCCGCGGCGGTGCGCTGATCGCGCGGAGTGATGGTGTCGATGACTTGGCCGTCGGTGAAAAGATCGCCGTGCCACCGGAAGTGCGACGCTAGATCATTGGGCGCCTTGGTGACCCTCGATCCGACGATGAACCGCAACCCAGCCTCATCGAGATCACGCAGGTTCGAACTCGACAGCATGCCGGCATCGGCGACGACGACCATGTCGGTGATCTCGTGGCGCGCCTGGAACGCCTTCACGATCGGCACGATGGTCAGCGTCTCGGCCTTGTTGCCTTCGAAGCAGCCGATCTTCAGCGGGAATCCGCGCCGGTCGACCAACAGGCCCACCACGATCTGCGGGTCCACTCGGCGCTCCTTGGAATACCCGACCTTACGGAGGTCGTCTTCCTTCTCGGCCTCGAAATACAGGGTGTTGGGTGGGCCCGGGGCGCGGTGGCGGCATTGCTGCTGCTCCGTTTCCCCGGGCCTCCCGCCGAACCCGCCGTGCGCCTTTCAGCGCAACGGGCTCTCCACGACGATGATGCCGGTTAGGCAGCTATGGTCGGGTCGTAGGGACTGGGGATCTTGCTCCCGCGGTACCAATAGCGTTCGATCCGCACTTTCGTGGGGTCGAACAGGACCGCGCTTGGGGTCGTGATGGTTTTCCAACTGCCGTCAGGACGACGCAGCCATCGTTTGACCTTCGACCAGTTCCAGCGATGCTGCTCGCGCTGCCAGGCCACGAACCTTCGCCACGTGAAGTACCGCAGGAAGGAGAACCGCCGCCCAGCCAGCGCGTGGCGGAAGTAATACGTCCAACCGCGCAGTGCCGCGTTGACCTCGGTGATTACTGCCGTGAGAGGCCGAGGAGACCGGCGGGGGATCAACTGACGAAGGGTCTGCTTGATCGACCGGAACGCCTTATCGGCGATAAAGGTCATGCAGTACCACTTGCCGCCACCTCGACGTTGCTTCCACTGGAGATGAAAGCCGAGGAAGTCGATCCCCTGCTCAAGGTGCGTGATACGGGTCTTGGCCTCAGAAAGTTTGAGGCCCAGCCCGCTGAGCACCTCGGTGACTTGCTCTTTCAAGGCGAGTACGTCGTCCCTGCTGCCGTTGGTCATGATGACGAAGTCGTCGGCGTAGCGCACGATCCGCCAGTTGCCCAATCCGTGGCGAACCCGTTGGCGACGAGCCCCTTGCGTGGCCTGGTCACCCCCGGGCTGCCACGGTTCCATGATCGCCTCGTCCAGAGCGGACAATGCGATGTTGGCCAGCAGCGGTGAGATGATCCCACCCTGAGGCGTTCCGGCATCAGTACCGTCTCGGCAGCCGAGCTCATCGAGCACACCGGCCTTGAGAAACGCGCGTACCAGTGCCACGGTCTTCTTGTCCGCGATCCGTGCCCGCACCCGCGCGAGCAGCACCCGGTGGTCGATATGGTCGAAACATCCTTCGATGTCAGCGTCCAACACCCACCGGTACCCGCGCGAAGCGTAGTAATGGATCTCGGCGACCGCGTCATGGGCTCGCCGCTTGGGCCGGAAACCGTAGGAGACCGGCAGAAAGTCGGCCTCGAAGATCGGTTCCAGCACCATCTTCAACGACTGCTGCACCACCCGGTCGGTCACGGTCGGGATACCCAACGGGCGAGACTTTCCACCCGGCTTGGGAATGAACACCCGCCGCACCGGCGCGGGCCGATACGAGCCGTCGTCGATACCCGCAGCGATCCCAGACAGGAACGCCCCGACCTCGCCGCGCTGTTCGATCTGATGCACTGTCACACCATCAATCCCAGCAGTGCGAGCTCCCTTGTTGCGTGCCACCACCGTCCATGCCATCCATAGGTAGTCCGGGTGTGACACCAGGTTGAACAAGTCCCCGAACCGCGTCGTGCGGTCGGTCTTGGCCCACCGGTGATACTTGATCTGCGTCCGCGCTACCCGCTCCGGTGCAGTGTCTGCCCGAGGCCCGGCGCCGGAGTTCACCGACGCATCTTGCGCCATCGCAGTACCTCCTATCCATGTCGCTGCCGCCCTTCCCGATGTGTCCGGCTCTCCCGGACTCGCAGTACTACGGCGGCTCCGCCAGCCCCCGACCTGATCAGTCGACGACGAACCCAGCCCGACATGCCCACGCTGGCTGCGTATTTCATGCAGGCAAGGCCGGAAGCCTTCCCGTGTTCACTTGTGTTCGCTCACCGAAGGAGGCACCCGGCTATCTGCCTGCGGCACCCACCAGCAGCTACTCCGTAGTACTTCGCCGCCGGCCCCGCCCAGGGAAAGTAACTCGTTCCCCGGACGGTCTGGCTGCCCGTCACTCCGACAGCCAGCTGTCCGCGCCCGCCCCATATCCGCAGGGTTGAAGGCGGTTATACGTCAAGACAGGTGATGACACCGGTTCCTCGCGTATACCTCTTCGGCATTGCTCGCCGCACTCACGCCATCCAGCGGTACTGACGCGCCACGGCTTTGTCAGGGCTGCTCCCACCCACCCGGGCGTCTCCCCGGCCAGGCTGCCCCCAGCTACCAAACCCCTGCTACGGCAGGGGCTTTCGATGCAGGTCTCTCACCTCCATTCGAACAACAAGCGCCTCACGGCGCACGGTGACGTCGTAGAGCACCAGGCTCATATCACCTGTGGTGCAGGCTGTTTGGAAGCACGCGGCGGCGATCTGATCACGGTAACTGCCGGCAGAGGCACGGCGCAGGGTCCGTTTGCGCGTCGATAGCGACGCACAGGTGCGACCTAACTCGGCCAGTACCCGATCGACATCGAGCAGGCTGGTTGGCTCTACCACCCGTGCGATCACCAGATCCCGGAACACCTCATCATCGACTGCATCATCGAAACCCAGATCGGCATACACCCCGGTCAGAACCTCATAGAGCAGCCCGCTGCACGACTTCAAGACCTGAGCTCGGGCCACCAGCTGCCGCGGCGCGGGCTCAGCAGCGGCGTCGCCGAACAGCGTCCCGGCAGGCGGGCCCACCATCTCGGCTTTGACGGCCTTGGGGGTGATGCCCAGGTCCAACTCACGCTGGGCATCATCAGCCAACAACCGCCGAGCCTCCTCGATAAGCAGACCCAGCTCGGCGTCATCGCGGGCCGAGCCCACATGCCGGACGATCCGGCGGCGCCCGTCGACCGATTCGGCGATCTGGACCGCAGTGGAGCCCGAGGCCGTGCGCACCCGCCGAATCCACACCACCGAACGAGCCTATCGAGCCGAATTAGTGCCTAGCGGGCGCACTAACCGCAACCATCATCGCAGGTCAACGCATCAGCACCTTGGTCCGAAGCCGAAAGTGACCCAAGTCAGGTCAACGTCGGTACGGGCGGAACCGACATGACTGAGCACCACGACCCGGCCAGCGTCTTTGCGCGCGACCTGCACCGCCACCGCCCCCGACGCGGTGCGCACTTTCCGGACGTACACCACCGCCCGAACCTACCCGTTTAGTACCCCAAACCGCCCAAACCAGCTAACAAAGCCCCAGGTCAACGCCATATACCAAAAGCTACCGGCCGGTAATGTCCTAACTCAGGCGCAGCCTTCGCCGCCGCGCCGGCGCCACCCTCGGCCGCCGCCCAGCGGCCGACCTGACAACGCGGCTTCGAAGGCCCTCAGGTGATTCTCGGAAGCGGCTCGCAGGTTTTCGTACACTCTCAGGATTGCCGGCTGGTCACTGCCGTCCGCGGCCGCCGACAGGTCGGCGATGTCACCGGTTTCGAGTTCGATCCCGACCGCGCATGCTGCTGCCACCGACGTCAGCCCCCGGGCGAGCCACGTGTCGTAGGCGTCCTGCAGTTCGGTCTCGACGTAGACACCGGCGGGCTGTCCTACCGACGGATCGGGAACGCTGTAGCGCTGGAGCAGTCGCCCGATCGCGTCGTAATGGCGCTGCTCGCTGGTGGCGATGTTGTCGAAGATCGGTACACCCCAAGCCTGGTGGAACCTCTGGTACAAGTCGCGCGCCAGTCGTTCCTCCTCGCGCATCAGCACCAGATCGGCCCGCTCGCCGTCAGACAAGGGATCACCGGCCGCCGCATTCGAGCTTTCGTGGACATTCATCGGATCACCCCGTCCGTGTTCGGGCCACCCGGTAGCCGTCGGAATCGGCTGGGCCTGACGAGTACGAATCCCGCTGCGACCACGGCTATTCCGGAAACCGCCGGTCTCATGGCTGGCCTTCTTCCGAAGCCACGGGCGTCAACTGGCTGGGTTTCGGCCATGGCGAGGGCGCAGGCCGCTTGCGCACGCGCTGTGGCCACCAGAACCAGCGCCCGAGAAGCGCTGCGATGGACGGTGTCATGAATGCGCGCACGATCAGCGTGTCGAACAGCAGCCCGAGGCCGATGGTGGTCCCGATCTGGCCCAGAATCCGCAGGTCGCCGAAAACAAAGGACGACATGGTGGCGGCGAACACCAGCCCGGCAGCGGTCACCACCGAGCCGGAGCCGGCCATCGCACGGATAATGCCCGTGTTCAATCCGGCGCCGATCTCCTCTTTAACCCTGGAGATCAGCACCAGATTATAGTCGGATCCCACCGCTAAAAGCACGATGACGGCCAGCGCAAGCACGATCCAATACAATTCGATACCGAAGATATGCTGCCACACCAGCACGGACAGCCCGAATGAAGCGCCCAACGAAAGCACTACTGTGCCCACGATGACGAGCGCTCCGACCAGACTCCGCGTGACGAACATCATGACGAGCAAGATCAGGCTAAGCGCGGCTATTGCTACGATCAGCAGATCGATCTTGGCGCCGTCTTGGATATCCTTGTAGCTCGCGGCGGTACCGCCGAGATAAATTCTTGCACCCGCCAAGGGAGTGGCCTTCAGGGCTTCATGTGCCGCCTTCTTGATCGGGCCGATGTGTGAGATGCCTTCTGGGGTCGCGGGATCGCCTTCATGGGTGATGATCATGCGAGCAGCCCTGCCGTCCGGGGACAGGAACATTTTCAGGCCGCGCTGGAAATCGGGGTTCTGGAAAGCCGTCGGAGGCAGGTAGAAGAAATCGTCGTTCTTGGCGGCGTCAAAGGCTTGTCCCATGGCGGTCGCGTTCTCGGTCAGAGCCGCCGTCAGGTCGTAGATCCCGGACATGGTGGCGTAGTTGGTCAGCGCCAATTCCCGATTGGTCTGCTGGCTTTCGATCTGGTCGGGTATCAGCGCCACCAGTTTCGGCTGGATCGCATCCAGCTTGGCCAGAGTTTCGGCGAGGCTTTGCAGCTGGCCGCTGAGCCGGTCCAGACCGTCGAGCGCGTCAAAGACGGACCTGAACGCAGCGCAACTGGGGATATCGTAGCAATGCCGTTCCCAGTAGAAATAACTGCGGATGGGCCGAAGGAAATCGTCGAAATTCGCGAGCTTATCTCGCAAAGCGCTCAATGTGGCGGCCGTTTCATGAGTACTTTCGGTCTGCTCGTGGGTCACCGCGGCGAGCTCCTGCTGCAGCGCATACTGCTGTTTCAAGATGTCGATCGTTTTCCCCAGCTCGTCGGCCTGCCTGAGCAGGTCGCCCGCGCGGTCTTGCTGATATGTCAGGTTCAAGACCTGGCCGACGCTTTGCATGCTGACCTGAAACGGTATCGAGCTATGGTCGATGGGCGTTCCCAACGGCCTGGTTATGGTCTGCACCCCCGCGATACCGGGGAGGTGCAAGACGGCTCTGGCCACCCTGTCCAGGATGATCATGTCGGCCGTATTACGCATGTCATGATCCGCCTCGATCATCAGCATTTCGGGATTCAGCCGAGCCGGAGAAAAATGCCGCTCGGCGGCCGCGTAGCCGATATTGGCCGGGGCGGTGGCGGGAATATAGGGCCGAACGTCATAACTTGTCTTGTACGACGGTAGGGCGAGCAGCCCGATGAGGGCTAATGCACACGTCGCGGTAAGAATAGGTCCGGGCCAACGCACGATGGACGTGCCGATCCGCCGCCATAGCCGAGTTCTCATCGTGCGTTTGGGCTCAAGGAGACCGAAACGACTGCCCACGGTAAGCACGGCGGGGGCCAAGGTGAGCGCACCCAAAAGCCCAACAAAGATGCCTAGCGCGGAGGGAACTCCGAGGCTGTGAAAATAAGGCAGCCGGGTAAAAACCAGGCTTAACAGCGCGCCGCCGACGGTCAGGCCCGAGCCCAAAACGACGTGGGCGGTCCCGTAATACATGGTGTAGAAGGCCGTTTCCCGATCCTGCCCGGCCAGCCGCGCCTCGTGATAACGGCCGAGCACAAATATCGCATAATCCGTTCCAGCGGCGATGACCAACAACGTGAGCAGATTAGTCGCGTACACCGAAAGTCCGATGATCCCGGAGTTTCCAAGAAACGCGACAATTCCGCGAGCCGAGGCCAACTCGATAAGCACCGTGAGAAGCACCAGGATCATGGTGACCACAGAACGGTACACAAATAGCAACATCGTCGCGATCACCAGCAGAGTTATCAGGGTGACCTTTATGGTTCCTTTGCCGCCCACGTTCAACTGATCCGCCATGAGCGGGGCCGCGCCGGTTACATATACCTTGACGTCCTTCGGTCGCTGCGTGTGTTCAACAACATCGCGAACAGCCATGACGGACTCGTTCGCACGAGCGTCGCCTTGATTGCCGACAAGATACAGTTGAACATAGGCCGCTTTGCCGTCTGCGCTTTGCACGCCCGCCGCTGTCAGCGGATCTCCCCAGAAGTCTTGGACGTGCTCCACATGCTTGGTGTCCTGTGAGAGCCTGTGCACGAGCGTGTCGTAGAACCGGTGGGCGTCATCGCCGAGGGGCTTATCGCCTTCCAGGACGATCATGGCCGCACTGTCGTAGTGATACTCGTGGAACACTCGGCCAATATGTCTCATCGCCTGCATCGATGGCGCATCTGCGGGAGTCAGCGGCACATTCTGTTCCTTTCCGACCTCCTCCAATCGCGGGACCGCAACACTCGTCACGACAGCGATGCCCACCCAGAGCAGCAGAATCGGTACCGAAAGCCGACGGATGGTATGCGCCAAGAAGGGCCGCCGCACGCGATGGTCGCTCATGACGACTTGTCCAGGCAGAAGGTATAGGCGTTCACCTTGGTGACCGTCCTTTCGTCTTTGACCACACCGTTGACGGTGATGCGACAGCCGATGGAATCGCTGTCACCCTGCGCCACCACGTTGGCGAAGACCGCGGGCTGAGTCGTCCTTATCGAGTACGACCACGGCAGCGTCATGTTGAGGGCCTTCTGCGGCTGAGCATTGACATCCAGGTAGTTGATGGTCGCCACGGTCCCGGGCGCGCCAAAGACCTCAAGGACCACTTCCTTAGGATTGAAGGCGACGATCTCATTCGAGATGCCGCTGCCGGCCGAAGCCTGGTTGTGCGAGCCGAAGACACCGTGCAACCGGTAGATGCTGAACCCCGCAACCGCGACGACGACCACGGCGACCAGCAGCATCCACCCTCGTCTGACCAGGGCGCTAGCTGAAAATCCCTTCACCCGTTAGCCTTTCGATGACGAGTCGCACCATCGCTCTCGCGAGGCCATCGCCGCGACCAACGGTGCCCACCGCGGGAAGGGTGATCTCCAGGACGGCTCCCTCATGCAGCGTAGGGCCCCGAGTCTGGTCGGGTGAAGTGCTGCTGGGCACGAAGACGAAAACCTTTCGTGTGGTGCGAACACCAACACAATGACCGGGTCGGCATAGAATATCAACTGTAATGAATTCTTCGGGCCCTCGGGGACGCAGAGCCGGCAAACCCGATACTCGCAACCAGATCCTCAACGTGGCCCGCCGACGGTTCCTGGAGGGCGGATATCAGGCCGTCACCCTACGATCCGTCGCCGCCGAGGCGGGTGTTGACCTCGCCCTGATCAGTTACCACTTCGGCGCGAAGAGAGGGCTGATCAGCGAAGCCCTCGCCTTGTCGGCCAACCCCGCCGACGTCATCGACCGAGTTGCCGCCGAGGGCGATCCCGCCACATTTGCCCAGCGCACCTTGCAAGGACTACTTGCACTGTGGGAAGAGCCTGATAGCGGCGCGCCGCTGCGCGCGTTGATAGCCGGTGCCGCCCACGACGCGGCGCTGGCAAGTCTGGTGAAGGAGATGGTGGAACGGGAAATGATCGACAAGGTCGCAACCCGGATAGGCGGAGCAGACGCCCACAAACGGGCCGCCGCCTTCTGCGGGCAGATCGCGGGCCTAGTCGTGACGCGCTACATCCTGCATCTCGAACCGGTCTGCTCTATGACGCATGATGAATTAATCCGCCTCTACACTCCTTTGCTGCGCCTCGCGTTGAAGCCAGCCACTCCCGCGCACGGTGGCGTCCGCTGAGCACCGGTGGTGGCCTTTTTTCACCGGGAACCCGCCCGCCGCCCGCGTCCCGGCCGACTCATCCCGCAGACGCTCGGTGCCGGCCACTGCTGGACGCCGTCGCCAACGCCGCGGTCACCATCGCAAGGCTGGAGTTTGTCCATCCCGCAGCGGTTTTGACCGACCTGGCGGCGCATCACCTGACCCGGTAGCCGCAGCGTGCACTGGGCGCGGTCCAAGTCCTCACCATCGACAGACCGACGCGAGACCGCGCACCGATCTAAGTCTAAGGTGTGAATCAGTCCCAGCACTGCTGGTGACCGGGAGGTGGGATGAATGCGCACACCGATACTCGTCGCCTCTGTTCTGCCAGCGGACTTTTCAGAACTCGGCCAGCAAGTCAAGCAACTGGAGAAGGCGGGCGTCGACCGGATCCAATGGGACGTGATGGACGGCCGATTCGTGCCCAACTTGACATTCGGGCCCGACGTTATCGCCGCCAGTCGCAGGCATGTGGGCCTCGGCTTTGAAGCGCACCTGATGGTCGACGATCCAGACCCGATGCTGCCGAGATGGGTCGAAGCAGGTTGCGAGATCGTTATCGTGCACGCCGAGTCGACTCGGCACCTACCTCACACACTTTCTGCGATTCGCGATCTGGGCGCGCGGGCCGGTGTCGCACTGAATCCCGCCACACCGATGCAGGCGGTGACAAACGTGCTGCACTTGTCCGACCTACTACTGGTGATGACGGTCGCCCCGGGCTTCGGCGGCCAGCAGTATCTAGCGGCGATGGAACCAAAGATCGCCGCGGCCCGCGCCGAAATCGACCGCCGCGGTTTGGAAGTCGAGCTGGAGGTAGACGGCGGAATCAACGCCGCGACGATCGGGGCCGCCGCACGCGCCGGCGCAACAGTCTTCTGCGCAGGCTCGGCGTTGTTCAACGGGCCGGGCACGATGGCCGACCGCGTTGCGGCGCTGCGCGAGGCGGCGGCCGCCGGGATGAAACACAATTGAGCATCGCGCCTGCGACCACCAGCCGTCGGCGTCCCATGCGTTGAGGATCGGATTTATCTAGTCAGCCACGTTAAATGTGTTGACAAGTAGCGGCTGTCGCCCAAAGATCCCCCCCGCGCGCCAGTGAGGGGGACCCCTTTGGTGGCGAATGTCCGATGCCATGTCGTTGCCGATTCTTCCTTGCCCGAACACCGGGCAACAGAGCCGCATTACGACTGGACCACTACGACGGGCTCACCTCACAATGGCTAAGCTAGCCGCCTCCACCGCTTCGGGCATGACCGCCGATGCGTGCCGCGCGGTCTACAACACCGGTTTGGAGCAGCGCCTGAACTACGCGGTGATTGGCGTAGGCATTCGGACGTGCGTTGGGTAGCCACGATTTTGCGGTGTTGGAGGCGGCCAGGGGACCATCGGATAGCAGTGAGGTGTCACACGCCCGATCGTTACGCACCGTCTTTAACCCGGATAGCGGAGTCGATCTCGTCGGCGGGGATCTGTTTGGTGCAGAAGAACCAGTCTTCGCATTCGACGCCTTCGACGTGGTCCTCCATTCGTTGCTTCGCGGTGCCGCACGAGCCTGCTGGGGGCACGATCACTGGGTCGCCGGGGCGCCAGTCGGCGGGCGTTGCGACGTGGAAGTGATCGGCCGTCTGTAGCGCCTTGACAATGCGCAGCAGCTCGTTGAAGTTGCGGCCGAGGCTTTGCGGGTAGTAGATGACGGTCCGGATCACACCCTTGGGGTCGATGACGAACACCGCGCGCACCGCCTTGGTGGTGTCCTCGCCCGGCATGACCATCCCGTACTTCTGGGCGATCGCCATTGACACGTCCTCGATGAGCGGGAAGGTGACCTCGACGTCGTGCATGTCGCGGAAGGCGATCTTGTCCTTGATCGTGCGCAGCCAGGCGATGTGGCTGTAGAGCCCGTCGACGGACAAACCCACCAGCTCGGTGTTGTAGGAGGCGAACTCCTCTTGCATCGTGGCGAACGTCATGAATTCACTGGTGCACACCGGTGTGAAGTCCGCCGGATGGGAAAAGAAGATAACCCATTTGCCGGCGTAGTCGGCAGGAAAGTTGATCTCACCCTGGGTGGTGACGGCAGTGAAGGCCGGGGCCGGGTCGCCGATGCGGGGCATGCCGGTGACAGGAACGGGGGCGAGACTCTCGGTGACGGTCATCGTGGTAATCCTTCCGTGGCCGGGGTGATACCACCTACAACAAATACCCGTAGGGGTATATTCCCGGGGCTTTGGTCCCGCACGTCACCTTCGCAGTCGCGAAGGCGATTCCTGTTGCAGCCCAACCGATATCGGGTCCCTATGGGTGCAGACCCGCGTGGAGCGCGGATTCATCGGCCACGTCGCGACGGCGGCTGACGTGGGCTTCGGCGCGGAGCCGTTCGACCATGTGGGGGTAGTGCAGTTCGAACGCCGGGCGTTCGGAGCGGATGCGGGGCAGCTCGGTGAAGTTGTGCCGCGGCGGCGGGCAGCTGGTTGCCCATTCCAGCGAGTTGCCGTACCCCCACGGGTCATCGACGGTGACGGGCTCGCCGTAGCGCCAGCTGCGGAACACGTTCCACACGAACGGAAGCATCGATACACCTAGGATGAACGCCCCGATCGTCGAGATGACATTCAATGTGGTGAAGCCGTCGGTGGGCAGGTAATCGGCGTAGCGGCGCGGCATGCCGTTGTTGCCCAGCCAGTGCTGCACCAAGAATGTGGTGTGAAAACCGATCAGCGTCAACCAGAAGTGCAGCTTGCCCAGCCGCTCGTCGAGCAGCCGACCGGTCATCTTCGGAAACCAGAAGTAGACGCCGGCGAAGGTGGAGAACACGATGGTGCCGAACAGCGTGTAGTGGAAGTGCGCGACCACGAAATAGGTGTCGGTGACGTGGAAGTCCAGCGGCGGGCTGGCCAGCAGCACGCCGGTCAGGCCGCCCAGCAGGAAGGTGACCAGGAATCCGATCGAGAACAACATCGGCGTCTCAAAGGTCAGCTGGCCCTTCCACATGGTGCCGACCCAGTTGAAGAATTTGATCCCGGTCGGCACCGCGATCAGATACGAGGTGACGGCGAAAAACGGCAGCAGCACGGCACCGGTGGCGAACATGTGATGCGCCCACACCGCCGCCGACAACGCGCCGATGGCGAGAGTGGCATACACCAGGGTGGTGTAGCCGAAGACCGGTTTGCGGGAAAACACCGGCAGGATCTCGGTGACGATGCCAAAAAACGGCAGGGCGACGATGTAGACCTCGGGGTGTCCGAAGAACCAGAACAGATGCTGCCACAACAGGACTCCGCCGTTGGCCGGGTCGTAGATGTGTGCGCCCAGGTGCCGGTCGGCGGCCAGCCCGAACAGCGCGGCGGTCAGCAACGGGAAGGCGATCAGCACCAGCACCGACGTCACCAGGATGTTCCAGGTGAAGATCGGCATCCGAAACATCGTCATCCCGGGTGCGCGCATGCACACCACGGTGGTGATCATGTTGACCCCGCCCAGGATCGTGCCCAGCCCGGCGACGATCAGTCCCATGATCCACAGGTCGCTGCCGGCGCCGGGTGAGTGGATGGCATCTGAGAGCGGCGTGTAGGCGGTCCAGCCGAAGTCGGCGGCTCCGCCGGGGGTGATGAAGCCCGCGATGGTGATCAGGGCGCCGAACAAGAACAGCCAGTAGGAGAACGCGTTCAGCCGGGGGAACGCGACGTCGGGGGCGCCGATCTGCAGCGGCAACACCAGGTTGGCGAAGCCGAACACGATCGGGGTGGCATACAGCAGCAGCATGATGGTGCCGTGCATGGTGAACAGCTGGTTGTACTGCTCGTTCGACAAGAACTGCAGACCCGGCGCGGCCAGCTCGGCGCGCATGAACAGCGCCAGCAGCCCGCCGACGAAAAACAGCGCATAGCAGGTGACGACATACATGATCCCGATCATCTTGTGATCGGTCGTCGTCACCAGCTTGTAGAGCAGCGTCCCCTTCGGGCCCAACCGGGCCGGAAACGGGTGGCGCGCTTGCAGCGAAGCAACAGAGCGAGCCTCTACAGTCATCAGCACTCCTGCCGATCGGACCGGTCTTGAACGGGCAGCTCCTCATTCGGGACAATTACCCCACGACTCTACCCCGGATAAGGCCGGAGTTGAAGGGCGGCGCAGCCGCCGTGACTATGCCCCCTGGGGTATGCGAAGATATCAGACACAGTGCTGGGAAGCGGTGGAAAATGCCAACAGCGCGCTCCACTGGCAAGGAGGTGCAGCGCGATGCCGCCATGGCGATTGCGCGACTTTCACGACGACGACCTTGATCAGGCGATCTTGGTGTGAGACCGGAGCCGCCACCCCGGCGACCCGCCGCCGGCCTTTCCGATCTCCGAGGTGGTGTCGGCAGCCAGGTCAGGACGGCCCGCGGTGGTCGCCGTCGTGGGCGACGAGTTGGTCGGTATTGCGGTCGTCGAATTCCACGGCGAACGGGCGTGGATTTCGCTCCTTGGCCTCAACAACCGGTGGCGCAATCGGGGCGTCGGCAGCGCGCTTCTGGGCGAGCTCGAATTGCGCTTGCGCGCGCTCGGCGCACGACGTGTTGGCGCGTTGCTGCCGGCGGAGGCGACCGGCGCGGCGGCGCTGCGCAACTCCGGTTACCGCGAGCGGACCGATCTGTCGTTCTTCGAAAAGGTCGACACCGTCGGCTCCTCGGACGCGGGTCTGCTGGCCGAACTCGGCGCCCAGACGATGCCCTGCGGCCTGTGGAACGCGATGGGGGGGATGGAATCGGAGAAAGAGATCGTGGAGCGGCGGATCGTGCTGCCACTGACCGAGCCGGACATCGCCGAAAAATACGGTGTCTCACCGCCGAAGGCGGTCATCTTGTTCGGGCCCCCGGGAACCGGCAAGACCAGCTTCGCCAAAGCCGTCGCAGGTCGGCTCGGCTGGCCGTTCGTCGAACTCCTGCCGTCGCGTCTGGCCGCACCAGACGTCGCTCTGGCGAGCGCCCTGCGAGAGGCATTCGTGACGCTGATGGAACTGGAAGCCGTGGTGGTGTTCATCGATGAAGTCGAGGAAATCGCGGGATCACGCTCGGGTGAGCGCTGCGATCCGGCGCACGGCGTCACCAACGAGCTGCTCAAATTGATACCCGCGTTTCGCCAGCGCGACGACCGGCTGCTGATCTGCGCGACGAACTCGGTGCGCTCGCTGGATTCGGCGTTTTTGCGACCCGGACGATTCGACTACATCATCCCGATCGGACCTCCGGACGCGACGGCGCGAGCCGCGATCTGGGCCAGATATCTCGGGCCGGCCGCCGATTCGGTCGATATCGACGAACTCGTCGCGGCCAGCGAGATGTTCACTCCGGCCGATATCGAGTTCGCTGCGCGCAAGGGCGCGCAATGTGGGTTCGAGCGAGAGATCGAATTCAACCGTGGCGAGCCGTCCCGCACCGAGGACTACCTCGCGGCAATAGCCGAGACCCGGCCCTCGCTGACCGAGGCGGTGCTCGCCGAGTTCACTGAAGACATCCACCAGCGGACCCGGCTCTGACACCCCCGCCAGACGGGCGCGCGCCGGCACGGTCTCGTCACGAAGCCACATTCCGTGCATAAACACCGCTGAGGTCACTGTCGCGGTGGATGCGGGTCGCTCGTCGACTCATCCGGCATGTCGAGGCCGTCGGTGAATGGGTGCCTCGTTGCGTCAACCCTCGAGCCGATCCAGCGGCACCCCGCAACTCACCCCCACGCCTTCCATCGCCTCTTCGAGCGGTACGTCGAGGGCACTGGCCACCGTGGTCGTGTAGCGCATCAACGCGACCGAGGCCACAATCTCCACGATCTGGGCATCGGTCCATCCGAGTGCTCGTAGGTTGTCGGTCATCTCGTCCGTGACTCCGGCCGGACGACGGCCGACCATCCGGGCGAAGTCCACTGCGGCGTTCTCCTTGTCGGTCAGACGGGGAGACGGTGTGCCTTCGATAAGCTCCACGCACTCCTGGCGGCTCCACTTCTTGCCCATCAGGGCGATCATGTGGGCCGCGGTGCAGTATTCACATTCGACCTCATAGGCGGTCACCGCGAAGAACACGCGCTTGAGTTCTTCGCGGATGCTCCCTTCCATCGCCGTACTCAGGCTCAGGGTCCACAACGCGTCTGTGGTCTCGGGCAGGTAATTCAGTCCCCGCTGCAGGCCGGGCACCATCTTGTAATACGCCTTCACCCTCTCGAAGACCTCACGGGTCCGTCCCTGAGCCTGGTCGGGGTCGATCAGGTTGATCCGCGCCATCACTGCCTCCTTAGGTTTGTTGGTTGATGTCGGTCATGCGCGCAGCTCGCGGTCCGGTCTCCACCGGCCGGCCGGAGTCGGCGCCCCATTCCATCCATGAGGCGTCGTAAAGGGCGGCGTTCTCGTGTCCCATGACGTGGAGCGCGAAGAGGGCGAAGGCCCCGAACACGCCACCGCCGCAGTAGGTGATGACACGGCGAGACGGCGCCAGCCCCACCGGCTCCCACAGCCGGGCCAGTTCGGTGGCGGACAGCAAGCGATGGGTGACCGCGTCCACGTGGGACGGCGCCGGCACGTTGTGGGCGGTCGGGATATGACCGGCCCGGTGGGTCGGGTACAGGCGAGCGGCACCGGTGTAGAAAATTTCCGGTAACGCGTCGACGATGCAGACGTCGTCGCGGCCGATGGCGTGGGCCACTTGATCGCCGTCGACCCGAAGCCCGGGTCGCACCCGCACGGTGAACGTCGCCGACGGAGGTTCGGGGATCTCGCTGTCGAGCGGGAATCCCTTCGCCTGCCAGCAGGTGAAACCACCGTCGAGCAGCATGACGGCGTCGTGGCCGTAGTAGCGCAGAGCCCACCACAGCCGGGCAGCCCAGGTTCCCCCTTGGCTGTCGTAGACCACCACCGTGGTCTCGTCGCCGATCCCGAGGCGACCCATCAATTCCTCGAACCGCTCCGGCGGCACCACCACGGACGGGTCATCGTGATCCGAGAGGTCGCTCATCACGTCGACGAACACCGCGCCCGGAATGTGGGCCTCACGATAGGCGTCCCGCTCCCCGGAGCCGACCAGCGTTCCTTGGGCAGCAGCCCGGATGGCGAAGCGGGCGTCCACCACCCGGACCGACGGATCGTCGAGATGCTCGGCGAGCCACTCGGGCGTGGCCAGGGCCTCAGGATTCCGGTAGGCCACGGTATCGGCCATCAGTTTGCTCCCGCCTGCACGTGGAGACTGTCCTTGGGTGTTCCCCGGCCCGCTGCGCCGGCCTTCTCAGCCACCATCGGTCGGACTCGCAGGATGCCGATCTGCAACCGGGGAACGGTAACGGCCGCACCGGCGCGGTCCATGCGAAGTCCAGACCGGCTGGTACGGATGGTCCAGTACTGAACACCGGGATCACGGAGCTTGGACACGCTGGTCTCTAGTCGATAGACGCAAGGGATGCTCCTGGGAGCTTGCAACGCTATTCGATGATTGTCAATATCTTGATATGCCAATTTCTCGGGATACCCCGATTGCCGAAGCTGCGGCACCTGCAGCGGCGAGGACCGAGGACACGAGCCCCTGTCCGCCGCTGGACCAGGCGATGTCCCGCGACGAGGCCGAACGGATTGCCAAGCTGTTCAAGGCCCTGGCTGACCCGACCAGAGTCCAACTCCTCGGATTGCTCAGAGGCAGACCGGGCGGGGAATGCGGCTACGACATGACCGGCCCACTCGGTATCTCCCAACCGAGCGTGAGTTACCACGTGAAGGTCCTTCACGAGGCAGGCCTGGTCACGCGGGAGCGTCGCGGAAGCTGGGTCTTCTACCGCATCTGTGAAGAACGGCTGGCCGAGATCCGCCGGGTGGCGGGGCTAACCTCGCCGGGCACCACTACCTGAGGGGAGCCGATCAAGGAGTCACGACCGGACCGCGCCTGGACTCCTTGGCGGCGGCGTGTCGCAGTGCTAAATCCGCCGACATCGTTAAGCTGAACGCCGGTCAACACCGTTGTAGGAGCTGGAGCCGTGTTACGCCGATACTTGCTTCGGCAATGTGTTGTGCGACGCGAAGCCGTCGACGCGAACGGGCCGCGCGGCAGCGCTGAGGGCGCATTTCCAGTTCTGGAGCCTCGTCACCAAGTCGAGCTGCACAACCTCACCGGCCGCATTGTTGAATGCCCGTTCGGGAGATCAATCGAACCCCGGGCGGATCGGTTGATCCCCTGCGGCGCATCCCCCCGCCTAGCGACGCGCGCGCCACCACGTCCAAGGGGATACATTTCCGACGTGTTAGCAACGTGAGATGACTTTGCCGTTTGTGGCTGACCGCCACGCATCGGGTGCGGGCGTATTCCGCACGTCGACGACGGTCCAGTGTCATGTCGCCGCCGACCTATGGCACGACCCAATCAAGGTCGAACGCGTTACCGATCGCGTCTGCAAGAGCCGACTCCTGCGACGCGAGTAGATAGCCGATCTGCCGACCAAGGTCGACCACCGGGATCGTTTGGATGTTGTCGCAACTGACGACGGACGGTTGATTCAATCCGTTCGCAGCGCCTACCGGGACTTCGGTGGACAGGCCTCGGACGGTCGATGTAATTGGAGCAACGGTGACGTTGGTCAGATGCGGCCGCACGAGTTCGCGGGTGAGGATCAGGACAGGTCTGGACTTATCGAGCAGGGCGATATGGATGGGTCGCATCAGTCGATATCGAGGATGGTGCGAGCAGATCGGCCGGCCAGCGCGTCCATCTCAGTCGGCGCTGACGCGGTCGCAGCGAGGATCACCGCGTCGCGTTCAGCGAGGCGACGGCGACGTTCCCGCTCCAGCGCCCGTAGCACGACAGCCGCTCGACTGCGGGCATGTTGGCCGCGAACTTCGTCATCGATGAAAGCGATGAGGTCGTCGGGCACGCGGACGGCAATTTGTGTGCTCACTTCACCGATGGTACCGGATTGGTATGCATTCCGGGGGTTGATTGTGTTGCCGGGTAGCCCGCCGGCATTACGCCAAGTACCGACTCCCGGCTGAGCGCGCGATGGGGGTAGATTCCCGACTCGCGAGCAAGGTCAGCTACCTATGCCGTGACGGTGAATCCGCAGGTGGCAGTGATCAGCCCGGCAGAGCTAGCTAACAGCTCCGACCCGTCGTGAGCCTACCCCCGCCTCGGGTCCAACATCGTAGACAAATGTAGACAATTCGCTGGTACGCTGACTTCGTGAAGTCGATTTCCGTTGGTGAACTGCGCCAGAACCCTGCTTCGATGATCGCCGACCTCGAAGGGGGCGAGCCGTACGCGCTGACCCGTCACAACCGCCGGATCGGCACAATCGTTCCCGCTGTCTCGTCGGCGGCCCTTATTCCCCGGAAGGCTGGCGGGCCCGCACGTACCGGCACGATCGCCCGGCATGACCTCACCACGGCATCGACAATCGATGAACTTCTCGACGAAGAAAAGGGCTCGTGGTGATATACCACTATCTCGACAGCTCTGTCGCAGTACGCATCATGCTCGGCCATTCGGCGTCAGCGGCCCAATGGTTCGACAGCACGACCGGTAGAGACGATGAGCGCGTCGTCTCCTCACGCATCCTCCGCACCGAGATCACTCGCGTGTTGCGGCGGGAGAGCTTGCCGGTAGCCGATCGCGACCAGATTCTGGACTATGTCGACACGATCCCGCTCGACCACGCCGTATTGCAGGAAGCGGAAGCAATCATCCCTCACCTTCGCACGCTTGATGCCATTCATCTCGCGTCGGCGTTGCGCTCCGGCCTCGATGATCTTGTGATCACCACGCATGACGGGGCTATGAAGTCCGTGGCTGTGGCACTTGGGTTCCGGATCGCCGATCCGGTGGAATGACGCCCTCCACCCCGACGCCCCGTGGTGCTACACGCCCAGCGGTGACTCGACCCGGATCGTCTCGTCGCGGATCAACCCGCGCAGCAGTGCCGTGCTGAACTCCGCGGCGATCTCCTTGGCGCTGCGCCGACCGCTGGGCCGCAACCAGCGGTAGGCCCCCAATGTCATACCGATGTAGCCGAGCGCCAGCACGTGCGAATCGCACGGGTAAAACTCGCCGCTGGCGATACCGCGGTCGATCAGGCCATGCACGTGTTCGTAGACCTGGGCTTCCTTCTCCCGGACCTCGGCGACCTGCTCCTCGGTAAACCACTCGGTGATGTAGGGCTGCTCCTGGAAGTAGACCGCCGCGCCCTCGGGATTGACCGCGATCTGGTCGAGCAGACGCACGGTGTACTGGTACAACGCCTCGCGTGCGGTCCACGACGGGTCGTCGTGGACAGCCGCCAGCGTCCGTTCCGCGGCCTGCTGGTAAATGTCATAGAGGATCAATGACTTGCTGGCGTAGTAGTGGTAGACCGTCGCCTTGTTCAGCCCCACCACGTCGGCGACATCGTCCATGCGGGTGCCGTGGTAGCCGCGGGCGGCGAACAACTTGGTAGCGACCGCGAGCAACTCCTCGCGACGAGACGGGCTCTGGGACGATCCCCCCGGCGTAGCCTTGCCGTTTGCCATGTCCCTCACTCTTCGGCCAGGCCGGTGTCATCGGCGTGTCAATCAACTGGTTGGAAGGATTCTAGGCAGTCCGCTGTTACGGCGTTGACGGGCCGACTAAACTGGTGGAAATCCAAACTAAGGGGTTGACGACATGGGTCCTGGTTACGGTTACGATCCGAATCCGGATTACGAGCTGAGCGACGAGGCCGAGTTCTTCTTCAAGTACCTCACGTGGGGCCTTCGTGGCGTCGACGGTGGCGGCGGCTACCCCCCGCAGAACTACCCGCCGATCTAAACGGCCACAACGAACCTCGCTGGCGACCCCTGATTCACGCGGATCAGGGGTCGTTTCACGTCTGATCCGCAGCGCTGCCAGCGTGGTGTCCTATCGTGGCCGAGTGACCTCCCAGCCGAATCTGCCCGGGGCGTGGAATTTTCGCGATGTTTCGCAGACCACCGGCGCGCTGCTCCCGGGCCGCTTGTTCCGGTCCAGCGAACTGAGTCGCCTCGAGGAACAGGGCCGCGAAGAACTGCGGCGGCTCGGGGTCGCTGACGTGGCCGACCTGCGATCTCCGCGCGAAGTCACCCGCCGGGGCCCGGGGCTGGTGCCCGACGGTGTCGGCATCCACCTGCTGCCATTCCCGGATCTGGCCGGTGACCAATCACCGGACAGCTCGGCTCCGCACGAGGATGCGTTCCGCAACATGATGGCCGAGAAGCCCGACGAGGATTCCGCCGCCGATGTCGCCGCCCGCTACATGCTCGAGGAGTACGAACGCTTCCCCACGCTCGCCGGATCCCGCCGGGCGGTGCAGCGGGTGGTGTCGCTGCTGGCAGAAGGCCGGCCGGTGCTGACCCACTGCTTCGCCGGTAAGGACCGCACCGGCTTCGTCGTCGCGGTGGTGCTGCGGGCGGCCGGGGTGGACCGCGATGCCGTCATCGCGGACTATCTGCGCAGCAACGCCGCGGTGCCGGTGTTGCGTGACCGGATCATGGAGATGATCCGGTCACGGCCCGAGGCGGAGATCACCCCTGAGGTGCTGACCTTCACCGAAGCGCGCCTCTCCGACGAGGTGCTCGGTGTGCGCGCTGACTACCTGGATGCCGCCGAACGCTCGATCGAGGAGAACTTCGGCTCCCTCGACGGCTTCCTGCGGGCCTCCGGAGTCACCGACGCCGACCGAGACGGGCTGCGCGGCGCGCTGCTCGGCTAGGAGCAGCGCGCCACGTCCCGAATCCGGCCGGCCGCTACAGCGAGAAGCTGGCCGACTTGGCCGCCGAAAGGTCGGTGATCGTCGACCACTGCGCCGCGATCTCCTCGACCGACGGCGGGTTCTCAAAGGTGGCGCCGGCGTTCTCGAACAGCGCCGTCCGCTGCACCTTGCCGCCGCCGGCGATGAACACCGAGCCGGTCTCGGCGACCTCTTCGGTGCACAGGTAGGCGACCACCGGTGCGACGTATTCGGGCTTCAGCTTGGCCAGCACCTCCGGCGGCAGGATGTCCTCGGTCATCCGGGTCGCCGCGATGGGGGCGATCGCGTTGGCCTTGATGTTGTACTTGGCGCCCTCGATGGCCAGCGTGTTGATCATGCCGACCAGGCCGAGCTTGGCCGCGCCGTAGTTGGCCTGCCCGAAGTTGCCGAACAGCCCGCTGGTGGAGGTGGCGACGACCACGCGGCCGTAGCTCTGCTCACGGAAGTGCGGCCACGCCGCCCGCACCACGTTGTAGCCGCCGTAGAGGTGCACCTGCAGCACCGCGTCCCAGTTCTCCGACGTCATCTTGTGGAAGGTGCCGTCGCGCAGGATGCCGGCGTTGCTGACCACGCCGTCGACCTTCCCGAACTCGTCGATCGCAGTCTTTATGATGTTGGCCGCGCCATCGGCGTCGGCGACGCTGTCGTAGTTGGCGACGGCCCGGCCGCCGGCCTCCTTGATCTCAGCGACGACGTGGTCGGCCATGTTGTGCCCGGCGCCGGTGCCGTCGCGGGCACCCCCGAGATCGTTGACCACCACGCAGGCCCCTTCGCGGGCCAAGGTCAGGGCGTATTCGCGGCCCAACCCACCACCGGCTCCGGTGACGACGACAACACGATCCTGCACTCCGGACATCAGTTTCCTTCCTCGATTCGATCCAGGCCTTCTCTGTATACGGGGGATGAATCGAGTCCGCTATGTCGGGTCGGGTATGCGGGTCAGGTACGCACCGCGGTGACGAACTCGGAGAACGCGTCCGCGTCGTCCGTCACCGACACGTTCACCCAGCGGTTAAGCCGGCGCATCTCCGCGGTGGAGGGTTGAGAGGCGGCCCGCCAACCGTGCTCGTCGAGCCATCCCCTAACCGGCGCGCGGTCCTCGTCGGAATAGATCAGATCCTGGATGTCCACGCTCTGCGTCAGGCCCATCGTCTCCGCGATCTTCTTGAACCGCTCCGACATCTGCTGGCGCCGCTCGTCGCTGCGGTGGTTGCCCGCGGTCTCCGCAGCAATCCGGCTGCCCGGAGCACTGAGCGCGGTGATCTGGTCGAACAGCCGGTCCTGCCCGTCGGCCGGCAGGTACATCAGCAGTCCCTCGGCCAACCATGCGGTCGGGGCCGCGGGGTCGAAACCGGCGGCGGTCAACGCGGCCGGCCAGTCCTGTCGCAGGTCAATGGCCACCGCGCGGCGCTCTGCCGCCGGCGTCACATTGTTGGCCGCCAGGGTCTGCTCCTTGTAGGCCAAGACCTTTGGCTGGTCGATCTCATAGACGACGGTGCCGGCCGGCCAGTCCAGCCGGTAGGCCCGAGAGTCCAGTCCGGATGCCAGGATCACCACCTGGCGGATACCGGCTGCGACCGCGTCGGCGAAGAAGGCGTCGAAGAAGTGGGTGCGGACCGCCTGGTAGTTGCGCATGTGGTGGTACACCGCGGCCACCTCGGCGTCGATGGCCTCCACCTTGTCGACCAACGTGTCGTCGAGCAGCATCTCCCAGATCCCGGTGCCGGCACCGGCGACCAAAAGCTCGGCGTACGGGTCGTTGATCAGCGGATCGGCGCCGGCGGTCTCGGACGCGCGGGCAGCGGCTACCATTACCGCCGTCGAGCCGACACTGGTGGCGATATCCCAGGTGTCGTCGTGGGTACGGAGTGCGCTCATCGGGTTACCTCGTTTGGTCGCGGCCGGTATCGCACGCAATCCTACCGATGAAAGTTAGCCGGGCTATTAACTTTTTCCGTCGGCTGGCTGACGCAACTGCCAGAGTTCCTGGGTCAACAGCGCCTGCAGCGTGGCGACCACCCCCGCCGAGGTCGCCTGATTACCCACCAGCGAGACATAGAACGCGACTCCCCACCACACGGCCAGCAGCATCTCGGTCAGCTCACCGATCCCGGAGTTCGTGACCAGCTCTCCCCGGTCGACGGCGTCGGTGAGCGCTTCGGCCAGAAACGCCCGGGGCGGGCCTTGGATGTCGCCGACCAATGACTTCAACACCGGGTCGCGCTGGGCATCTACCACCGCGGTGACCGCAAACGCCGCCACCGTGCGGTCTTCTTCGCCGAGCTGAGCGAACGAGACAATGATGGAGGAAAGCTGTCCGATCAGGGTGGACTCGGTGCGCGCCTGTTCGACGGCGCGCTCAAACAGGGTCGCAGCCTGCGTAAGAACCGCCTGATAGAGCAGTTGCTTGCTAGGAAAATAGTGGTTGATCGCCGGGCGGGTCAGCTGTGCCCGCTCCGCCACCGCCTGGAACGTCGTTGCGTGGTAGCCGAATTCGCCGAACAACCCGCTGGCGGCCGTGACGATGCGCTCTCTGGTCACGCCAGACCGCGCCCCGCGGGGGCGCCCCACCCTGCGAAATGCCGCATCCCGCACTGGACAAGTGTGGCACGGCACAGCCTCGGACCCGAGAAAAACCGTAATTACCAAGATTCACTTAAGACTCAGCCGCGCTGTATGCCAACTGCGTCCAGCGAACTAAAGTCGACTTATGGGTGCGGTTCTCTCTCGTCAGGCGTACTTCGAGACAGGTCTCGAAGTGCTGTCCGAATTGGGCTACGGCGGCCTCAAGCTCGCCGAAGTGTGCAACCGGCTCGGGGTGACCACGGGGTCGTTTTATCACTACTTCACCAGCTGGCCGGTTTACACCCGTGACCTGGTTCAACACTGGCTGGACGTCCGCACGCTCCAGCACGTGGAGTTCCTACGTGCGATACCCGACCCGCGGCAGCGCCTCGACAGCCTGATCCAGATCGGCCTGACTCTCCCCCACGGGGCCGAAGCCTCCATCCGCTCCTGGAGCTCGGCGGACCCGCGTGTGCATGCCGTGCAGGCCGAGGTGGATCAGCAACGCTTCGACGTTCTCTTCGAGTCGGCGCTGGAAGTCCTCCATGACAAGCGTCAGGCGCAACTGTTCGCAAACTGGGCGATCTATCTGCTGATCGGTTACGAGCAAGCCCTGTTGCCGCGCGACACCTCCACATTCGAGTGGATCGCCGCACAGTTGCTCGATGCACTCGACTCCGGAAGGTTTGCCACGGCGACCGACGCCCCGCCCGGCAAGCCGTCTACAGCGAGCTGATCCGCTGCAGGGCCAGTCGCGGCCCGCGTCGTTTGCTGACGGCGAGCCCGCTTTCGATCAGCAACCGCACCACCCGGTGCCGGTGCGGCCGCATCGGCTCGAGCAGTTCGACCATGGCTGCGTCGGTGAACGGCTCGTCGAGCGGCAGACCGAGCAGCGTGCGGCCGATCATCGTCGCAAGGTGATAGTCGCCCACCGACAACGCATCGGCATCACCGAAGGCGCGCTGCGCTGTTTCGGCGGCGGTCCACTCGCCGACGCCGGGCAGCGACATCAGTGCCGCCCGGGACTCGGCGGCCGGGCGGGCCACCAGCCGCTCCAGGGCAGCCGCCCGCCCCGCGCAACCGACGATGGTGCGGGCCCGTCCGCCATCAACGTTGGCGCGATGGAACTTCCATGACGGGATGGTCCGCCAGGTCTGCGCCGACGGCGGCACCCGCATTCGCGACGGCGCCGGGCCGGGAGCCGGCGAGCCGAACTCGGTGACCAGCAGCCGCCAGGCCCGAAAGGCGTCGGCTCCCGGCACCCGCTGCTCGAGCACGGCCGGGACGAGCGCCTCGAGCACCCGGCCGGTTCGACCCAACCGCAGGTGCGGCACGCGCCGATACGCGGCGGCCACCGTCGGGTCGGTGGGCGCGAAGTCGGCCGCGTCGTCGTGGACGCCCAACAAGCCCGGTGCGCCGTCAAGGAACTCCGCGGCCCCGGCACCCCAGGCCGCGCAGTCCACCGCATCGGGCGCCACCTGGATGATGCACGCCGTCACCGGCCCGCTGGGCATCAAGCTGGTTCGCCAAATGGCACCGTCAACGAATTGCAGGCAGGGGTCGCCCGGCCCGCGGCGCAGCGGGGCCAGCGTCAGCGCGGGGCTGGCCGGGCCGGGAAAAGCGACGGTACGACGAAGCGAATTACTGATGACGCGATCATAAGGATCTCCCGTCCTCGTTGACCGCTCCGCGCCGCGCGGCCACGATGGACAAATGGCCACCCCGTTCGACGATCCGCAGGCGGAATTGGCGTGGATGTTTCTCCAAGGCATCTGCGGCGACGACGACCTGGACGATATTTTTGCGCTGGTCAGCGACGACTTCACCTGGTGGAGCATCCTGACCCGCCAGGCCATCGACAAGGACGAGCTGCGCTTGGAAGTCGAACAGCGGCGACTCGGCCTGCGGATCAACCTGGAGCTGGTCCGGTGCATCAACGAACACGAGACCGTGGTGATCGAAGCGCTGGGCGACTGTCACGCCGCCGACGGCTCGCACTACGACAGTCCGCTGGCGTACATCGTCGACACCCAGGACGGACGGATCGTCTCAGTGCGCGAGTACACCGACACCCGGTTCGCCGGGCAATTGCTGGGCCTGTAGAAGGGCTGGTAAGCCTCAGCCTCCGGCAATGCTGATGTCGGCCTTGTCGGGGTAGAAAGCAACGTGCCCGGCGATCGGCGCAACGGCGGGAAATGGCTGCTCGTAGGTCCAGATCGCGTCGGCGACGCATCGGCCGGCCGCGGTGGTGACATGAAAGTAGGCGGCGTCGCCCTTGAACGGACAGTAGCTGGTGGTCTGTGTGCGGGTCAGCAGATCGGTCTTCACATCAGCCAGCGGAATGTACTGCACCGCAGGATGATTCGATTCCTGCAGCGTCAGTGCGTTGGCAGTGTCGGCGATGATCTCGCCGCCGATCCGTACCGTGACCTGGCGCCCGGTCGGGGTCACGGTGATCGGGTAGTCGGCAGTCGGGGTGTGAATCGGGCGTCTGCCTGAATGGCCGTGTGTCATGCCGGGGTACCTCGCTTCTTGGCGTCACGCAGTTTCATCCAGAAACGCGCCGCCTCCCGGATCGATTCCTCAACCGGTCGTGGTTGCCAGCCGAGCTCGCGTACCGCCTTGCTGTGATCGACCGGGGCTTCGGCGCGCATCATCCGCACCGACTTCAAGCTCAGCTCGGCGTCCTTTCCGGTCAGGCTCGCCCGCATGCTGCCCAATGCCCCCAGCGCATACAGCGCCGGCACCGAGATCGAACGCGACGGCGCGGGCACACCTGCTTCGTCGGCCGCGATCTTGACCACGTCCTGCAGCTGGATCAGCCGCTCGGAAATCAAGTAGCGCTGGCCGTTGCGTCCACGCTCGGCGGCCAGGATCATCGCGCGGGCGGCGTCGTCCACCCCGACCACCTCCAGCTCGATCCCTCGCATCAGGAACGGCAGTTTGCCCAACACCGCCCCGGCGATGAAAGCTCCGTGCGGGGTCCGGCCCCAGTCGCCGTCGCCGTAGGTGGTGGACACACACATCGCGACGGCAGGCAGGCCGGATTCGGCGGCACTGCGCAGCACCAGCTCTTCGGCCTGTACCCGGGACTGGACGTAGGGCGTGAGTCCGCGCGGGTTGATGATGTCGTCCTCGGTGGCGACGTGACCGCGGCGCCGGCCCACCGTGGCGTAGCTGCTGGTGAACACGAAGCGGTGCAGGTCGGCGTCTTTGGCAACTGCCAGGACATTGCGCGTGCCCTCGACGTTGGTGTGGAACAACGGGCTCGGGTCGCGCAGCCAGGCGCGGGTGTCCACGACGCAGTAGTAGACGTCGTCGCAGCCCGCCATCGCCTCGGCCAGGGTGGCGGAGTCGAAGATGTCGCCGTGGAACCGAGTGACGTCGAGATGGTCGATGGCGATGGTGTTGGCGCTCGGGCGCACCATCACCCGCACGTCTTCGCCGGCGTCGACGAGCTGGCGGGTGACGTGCGACCCCAGGAACCCGTTGGCCCCGATGACAAGCTTGGGCTTGCCGCTCACGCGTTGCCTCCGAACTGCTGCATCCAGGCCGCCGCTTCGTCGTCGAGGGTGCCGAGTTCCTGGGCTTTGCGGCACCATTTCATGGTCGCGGCCACGAAGCGCAGCGGGTTGTAGATGTCCTCCTGGCGGCACCACAGACCGTCGCCGGCGTAGGTGACGATCGAGATGTTGGTGGCACTGATGATGGTGCCGTCGCCCGGGTCGCGCATGGGGTTGTCCAGTTCGCAGATGATGCGCCCGCCGTCCTCGTCGATGACCGACCACAGTGCCGGAAACTCGGTCATGTAGCTGCCCGGGAACGTCGACATGGTCTTGCGGATCCAGCTGCGCACTTCATCACGGCCGTGCATGGTGCCCATCGCGTGCTCGACGTATTCGACGTCGGGGGTGTAGTGCGCCACCCAGGCGTCCCAGTCCTTGGTCTCAGCGGCACGGGCGACGGTCTGCTCGAACACATCGAATGCGGCCGCGAGTTCCGCGCGGCTGAACTGCGGTTTCGTCATGCCAAGAACTAGAACACGTTCTAGCGAGGTTGTCGAGGGTCCGCGCCCAGAATCGAATCTGGGTTTATATTCGAGACAGTGCTACGGTGACGCCGTCGGCCCGCCGCGGGCCGTGAGGAGGTTCGGTAGCCCGTGACGTCCCCCAAGCCCGCCGTCGGCCTGCACCACGCGGCCTACGCCTGCGCCGACCTGGAAGCCACCAACCACTTCTACGAAGACCTGCTGGGCCTGCCGCTGGTGCACACCGAAGTCGAGCACCTGCAAGAAGGCTTCTTCCGGCATGTGTTCTACGACCTCGGCGACGGCTCGTGCATCGCGTTCTTCGACCTGCACGGCGTCGGGGAGAAGCCCGACTGGTCCAGCTCGTTGTCACGTCCGAACGGACTGCCGGTGTGGGTGAACCACTTCGCCTTCCGGGCCACCGAGGAGAAGCAGAACGAAGTCCGGGCGCGGATGGACGCCGCCGGCATCAAGCCGCTGATGGACGTCGACCACGGCTGGTGCCACTCGCTGTACTACCTGGACCCCAACGGCATCATGATCGAGCTCTGCCGCGACACCCCCGGGTTCGAACCCGACCCGGAGCAGGCACACAAGTTGCTGAACAGCACCGAGCGAGCCGCTGACCCCAAGGTGGTCACGTCGAAGACGACCACCACCCAGCTCGGCTGAGCCGGGCACTCATGGGTCTCGATTCCCTGACGTCGCTGACGGTCACCCAGGACGGACCGGTGGCCCGGGTAGGTATCAGCCACGGCGAGATCAACCTGATGGACGCCACCATGATGGGCGACCTGTGGCGACTGGTGAAGTGGCTGCGCTCGCCCGCCGGCCGAGACGTCCGGGTGGTGGTGCTGGAAAGCGCCAACCCCGACTTCTTCATCGCCCACGTGGACCTGGCGCTGCTGGCCGCCTCGGTCGAGAACACCGAGGCTGCCGTCGGCTCCTTTCAGGACCTGGTCGGCGCCTTCCGGGCACTGGACCAGGTCACCATCGGGGTGGTCGCCGGGCGGGTCGCCGGCGGTGGGATGGAGCTGCTGGTCAACCTCGATCTGCGGTTTGCGGTCACCGGCCGGGCGGTGTTCAACCAGGTCGAGACCGGAATCGGGGTCATCCCGGCCGGTTCAGGTCCGCAGCACCTGCTTCACCTGCTGGGGCGGGGCCGGGCACTGGAGGTCATCCTCGGTCACGACGACCTCGATGCCGGCCTCGCCGAACGCTACGGGCTGGTCAACCGGGCGTTGGCCCCCGACGACGTCGGCCCCTTCCTGGACCGGCTGGTGAAGCGCATCGCCACGGTGCCGCTGGCCGACATCGCCGATGTCAAGGCCACCCTGGCCGCCCCGGACGTCGCCGCGGGACTGGCCGTCGAGCGTTCGGCGTTCGCCCAGATGCTGGGCCGCGGCACAGCGCTGCCCAAGATGCAACGCTTCCTGGCCGCAGGCGGCCAGACGCCCCAGGGAGAACGCCGACTGGCCGACCTGATGGCCGACCTGGACCGGACGGAACCGGTATGACGTCCGCGGACGGCGGGGCCGCGGAGGGGTCGGCCACCCGCCCCACCGTCCGGGGCCGCGACACCCAGGCTCGCCTGGAGCAGGCCGGCCGTGAGGTGATCGCCCGCAAGGGCTTCTTCAAGACGACGATCACCGACATCACCTCGGCCGCCAGACGCTCGCCGGCGTCGTTCTACCACTACTTCGAATCCAAGGAGGACCTGCTGGCGTCGCTGGCCGAGGACTTCCGGGCCTCGGCTAAAAGCCGTGCGGTACAGGCCTTGCACCCGGGCCAGGATCTGCGGGAGATCATCGAGGAATCGGTGCGGGCGCACTGGGAGACCTACCGCGAACATCTCGGGGTCATGGTCGGGGTGTTCCAGCTGGCGATGATCAACGACGAGTTCGCCCAGCGCTGGCGGGACATGTGCGCCGACGCGATCGACTGGGTGGCGCAGACGGTGCGGATGGCGCAGCGCAAGGGCTACGCGCCCGACGCAGACCCGGAACTGGTCGGCTCCGCCATCGTCGCCATGCTCAACCACTTCACCTATGTCTGGCTGGTGGCAGGCGGCGACGTCGCGGGCCGCGAACTGGACGAAGAAGCAGCAATCAAGACGCTCACCGACACCTGGTATCGCTCGGTGAGCTGGCGCAATCAGGGTTCATGACCAAAGGAGTAATGCAGTGGCGGTAACCCGCGAATTCGTTTCGCTCACTTCGGCATCGGCGGGTGTGAACCCCGCCGGCTATCACCCGGCCCAGGGGCTGTACTGGACCCCGGCCGGCGTCAAGCCGAAGGTGGCGGTGATCGCCAGCCACTACAACGTGGACTTCGCCGAGCACTACCTGGCGCCGCTCATGGCCGAACGCGGCTACGGCTTCTTGGGTTGGAACACCCGGTATCGCAGCGGCGAGTCGCTGTTCCTGCTCGAGCACGCACTGCTCGATATCGCGGCCGGGGTGCAGTGGCTGCGCGAACAGGCCGGCGTCGAGACGATCGTCCTGCTCGGCAACTCCGGCGGTGGCTCGTTGATGGCCGCCTACCAGTCGCAGTCTGTGGACCCGCACATCACCGCCGTCGGCGGCGGCCCGGTGCCCGACGCGTGCAACGCACTGCCGCCCGGCGACCTGTACGTGTCCACCCAGGCACACGCCGGGCGCCCGGAGGTGCTGACCGCGTGGATCGACCCGTCGGTGACCGACGAGACCGACCCGCTGTCCTGCGACCCGTCGCTGGACATGTACGCCGAGCAGAACGCGCCGCCCTACACCCCGGAATTCATCGCCCGCTACCGCCAGGCCCAGCGCGACCGCAATGACCGGATCACCGCGTGGGCGCAGGCGGAACTGAAGCGACTGAAGGCCGGCGGCACCTACGACCGCTCCTTCTCGGTGCATCGAGTGTGGGCGGACCCGCGCTACCTGGACCCCTCGCTCGACCCGTCGGACCGCCCGCTCAACCAGTGCTACCTCGGTGACCCGCGACGGGCCAACCGCGCGCCGTACAACATCGCCGCGCACTGCACACTGCGGACCTGGCTGTCCATGTGGAGCCTGCAGACGTCGTTCTGCCAGGGCGCCCCGCACCTGGGCCGGATCACGTTGCCCTCGTTGGTGATCCAGGGCACCGCGGACACCGGTGTCTTCCCCAGCGATGCTCACCACATCCACGACTCGCTGGCCAGCACCGACAAGCAGCTCCATTTCATCGCCGGCGACCACTATCTGGAGCAGCCGACGGACAGCCGCACGGTCTGCGCGGATCTGGTGGCGTCCTGGATCGCTGAACGCACCTGATGGGCGCGCTCGACTTCGATTTCCGCGACCCGGAGCTGCACGTCGATCCCCTGGCGTATCAGCGCCGGTTCGCCGAAGCCGAACCGGTGCACCGCAGCAGCCAGGGGCTGTGGGTGCTGACCCGCTACGCCGACGTGCTGGCGATGCTGCGTGACGAGCGGGCCAGCACCGACCGGCGAAACCTGTACCGCAGCAAGCTCGATCCGGGCCGCCCGTACCTGACCCACGTGGAACACAACCTGTTCTACCGGTCCGGTGACGACCACCGCCGGCTGCGGGCCCCGCTGTCCCGGGCGTTCACGCCGCGGGCGCTGGCCTCGTTCGAAGCCGAAGTCGCCGCCCGTGCCCGGTCTTTGGCGGCCGGGCTGGACCCGGGAGGCTTCGACCTGGTGGCCGAGTTCGCCAAGCCGTTGCCGCTGGGGGCCATCGCCACCCTGCTGGGGGTGCCCGACAGCGAACTGGACAACCTGGCGACCTGGTCGATGGCGCTGATCGCGGCCCTGGAGCCGGCGGCGCCTCGCACCGTGTTCGCTGCCGCGGACGACGCCGCCGCCGGGATGAAGGCTCTGCTCGCCGATCTGCTGGAGCTGCGCCGCGCCGATCCCGGCCACGACCTGCTGTCCGTGGTGGCCACCAGCGGACTGCCACTGTCCGACGACGAGCTGCTGCACAACGCCATCTTCTTGCTGTCGGCCGGCCACGACACCACCACGGCCGTGCTGACCGGCGCGGCCGCGCTGCTGATCGAGCAGAGCGAGCAACGCGGCCTGTTGGCCGACTCCCCGCAAGCCGTCGACGAACTGGTCCGGATGATCAGCCCGGCCCTGATGATCTCCCGGGTGGCCAGCGCGCCGATCGAGATCGGCGACACCGTGATCGACACCGGCGCCCCCATCCTGCTCGGGCTGGCGGCCGCCAACCGCGACCCGGCGGTGTTTCCCGACCCCGACCGGCTCGACCTGGCCCGGTCGCAGACCGGCCATCTGGGATTCGGGTTCGGTCCGCATGTCTGCCTGGGCGCCCCGCTGGCCCGGATGCAGATCCGGTTGGGCCTGCTCGCCCTGTTCGACCGATTCCCCGAGTTGACGGCACAGGCGCCGCCGCACCGCGAGCCCAGCGCGGTGTTGACCAGCTACCGTTCCTATCCGCTGGCGGGTCACGGATAGCTGCGGATAATCGGGGCATGACCAATTACCAGAGAGCGATCCTGGCCGGCGGCTGCTTCTGGGGCATGCAGGACCTGATCCGCAAGCAGCCCGGCGTGGTGAGCACCCGGGTCGGCTACACCGGCGACCCCAATGTCCCGAACGCCACCTACCGCAACCACGGCACTCACGCCGAGGCCATCGAGATCACCTACGACCCCGCGGCGACCGACTACCGCAGCCTGCTGGAGTTCTTCTTCGCCATCCACGACCCGACCACGCGTAACCGGCAGGGCAACGACGTCGGGACCAGTTACCGCTCGGCGATCTTCTACCTCGACGACGAGCAGCGCCAGATCGCGCTGGACACCATCGCCGACGTGGAGGCCTCCGGCCGCTGGCCGGGCAAGGTGGTGACCGAGGTCAGCCCCGCCGGCGACTTCTGGGAAGCCGAACCCGAGCACCAGGACTACCTGGAGCGGTTCCCGGGCGGCTACACCTGTCACTACATCCGGCCGGATTGGCAGCTGCAGCGCCGCGCCGACTCCAACCGGTAGCGACGCCATCATGCGGGCGGTCAAACTGGTCTCCCCCGGGACGCTGCGCCTCGAGGAGGTCGACGTCGGTGATCCCGGGCCGGGCGAGGTCCGGGTCAAGATCGCCGGCGCGGGCCTGTGCCATTCGGATCTCCATGTCCTGGAGCTCGGTGACCGGTGGCCGGTATTCGGCGGCACCATCGGCCATGAGGGCGCAGGCTGGGTCGACGCGGTCGGCCCGGGGGTGCAGGGCTTCTCCGGCGGCGAGTCCGTCATCGTGGCACTGGTGTGGGGGTGCGGGCACTGCCGTGCCTGCATCGAAGGCCGCGAGAACGCCTGCCAGGTCAATGGCAGCCGGACCGCGTTCCCGACGACGCCGGGCCTTGGCCCGGACGGGGCGATGGCCGAGTACATGCTGGTGCAGGCGCAGTACCTTGAGC
Source organism: Mycolicibacter heraklionensis (assembly GCF_019645815.1). Lineage (NCBI taxonomy): Bacteria > Bacillati > Actinomycetota > Actinomycetes > Mycobacteriales > Mycobacteriaceae > Mycobacterium > Mycobacterium heraklionense. The sequence continues at coordinate 86,250 of NZ_CP080997.1, read as the reverse complement.
GAATCGGCGATTTGGATCCGGTCACCTCCGCCCCGCTGGCCGACGCGGGCGTCACACCGATGCACGCCATCAATTCGACACGCCATCGTCTCAACGCAGGCGCCACCGTTGTCGTCGTCGGGATCGGTGGCCTGGGACATCTCGGGCTGCAGATCCTCAAGTCCACCACCGGCGCCCGAATCATCGCCCTCGACAACGATCCGGTGAAGCTGCGTGCCGCCGAAGAACTCGGCGCCGACCTGGTGTTGCCGGGTGATCCCGCTGCCGCGCAACAGGTTCTCGACCAGACCAGCGGATACGGCGCCGACGTCATCATCGACTTCGTCGGTGCGCAATCGACCGTCGATTTCGCGACCCGCGCCGTCGCCCCGGAGGGCCTGATCCAGTTCGTCGGGCTCGGAGGTGGTCGAATGACGTTCGCGGCCGACGTGGACGGTGAGTCGCTGCCGTGGGGCGTCTGCGTGCAACGTTCCTACGCCGGCACCCGGACGGACCTGCTGCAGGTCATCGCGCTCGCCCAACAGGGCAAGCTGCACGTCGAGACGGTGACCTATCCCCTGACGGACTTCCAGCGAGCCTTCGACGACCTCTCGGCCGGAACATTCGTCGGCCGCGCCGTCCTGGTGCCGTAACTCACTGCTGCTCAGGGTCGTTCGCCCGGCTCCCGCAGAAGGGTGACGATGACTGGAGCCAGCTCCGCGGCGTTCTGCACGATATCGATGTGACCGCCCGAATGCAGGTATACCCGGTGCCACCGCGTCGTCGCGCAGCGAAAGTTGCGCCGCCCGAGTGGCCATCAGCGCAGCTTAAGCCCGGCGGCGCACCGTGATCCGGCCGCCGTTTTTCGGGGTGAAGGCCACGCCGCGGGAGTGGAACTTCTCCCCGGGCGCTGTGGTGGGCTCGATGGTCAAGCGCTCCAACACCGTCCGCAACACCACGTCCATCTCCAGGTTGGCGAACGTCGAGCCTGGGCAGCGCCGGGTGCCGCCGCCGTAGGGCATCCACTCGAAAGCCGAGGGGCTGCCGGCGACGTAGCGCTTGGGGTCGAACCCCTCCGGGTCACCGAAGGCGGCGGGGTTCTGGTGGACCTGGTTGATCGCGACGATCACCGAATAGCCGCGCGGAATCACCCACTCGCCGATCTGGATGCTGGGTGCGTAAACATGTCGTCCGGAAAAGTCGATCACGGTGCGCACCCGCTGCACTTCGCGAATCGTGGCGCGCCGCAACGTGTTCCCGCCCGCGTCCACCTCGGCGGTCAGTTCGTCGAGGAGTTCCGGGTAGCGGCTCAGCCGCTCGAAGACCCAGGCCATGGTCGATGCCGTGGTCTCATGTCCGGCGGCCAGCAGCGTCAGCAACTCGTCGCCGATCTCCTGGCGGGTCATCTTCGTGCCGTCCTCGTAGGTGCTGCTCAGCAGCAGGGTCAGGACGTCGGTGCGGTTCTCGAAGTCGGGATCGGAACGGACATCGGCGATCAGCTTGTCCAGGACGACCTCGTACTCGGCACGCCAGGCGGCCAACCGGCCCCACGGGGTGAACCGGCCGTAGGAGCGGATCGGAATCGGCAGCGCCGCCAGCCGGGAGCCGAGCGTCACCCACTTGGGCAGGCCGACCCGCAGCTTGTCCAGTTCGGCGCCTTCGGCTCCGAAGATCGCCCGCAGGATCACATTGATGGTGATCCTGTTCATCGGACGCAGGGTTTCGAAGGGTTTCCCGATCGGCCAGGTGGCGATCTCACGCAGGGTCTCCTCGACGATGATCTGCTCATAGGCCCGCACCCTCTTGCCGTGGAACGGCGGGCTCAGCAGATTGCGCCGACGCCGGTGCGCCGCACCGTCGAGGGCGAACACCGAACCCGCTCCGAGGATCCGCGACAGGTTGGGCTGGACGTTGCCGAGGTCTTCCGGGTTGGTCAGCAGCACCTGCCGGGCCAGTTCCGGGTCGGTGACGATAACCGTCGGCCCGAACATCGGAACGTCGACGGTGAACGCGGCGCCGTATTTACGGGTCAGGCGTTGCAGCACCCGGCGCCGGGACAGGATGAACAGCACGCCCGCGGTGAACTTGGACCCGCGCGCGCCGGGGGGCAGGTTGATGGCCGGTGAATCCGGGGTCTTGACGGTGTCCGCGACCGTGCTGGCAACCGTGTGGGTCATGCGACGCCTCCCGACGTGAGATCTGGTACCGATGCGTACCAATGCTTGCGGGACACGGTACTCTTTAGTACCAACAAGTGGCAAGGCTCACGTGCGGGGAGGTGCGGCGATGACGATGCCTGCGATCGATGTCCCGGAGACCGCTGCTGCCGACCCCTTCCGGCGCCGGTTGCTCGACGGGCTGGCCGACTCGATCGCCGAGCGCGGCTACCGGGCCAGCACCGTCGCCGAGATCGTGCGCGCGGCCCGCACCTCCAAACGCACCTTCTACGACCACTTCGCCAGCAAGGAAGAGTGCCTCCTGGAACTGCTGCGCGTGGACAACGAGGAGTTGGCGCTGCGGATCCAGGCGGAGGTGGATCCGCAGGCCGATTGGCAGGTCCAGATCCGCCAGGCGGTGCAGGCCTACGTGGACCAGATCCGGGCCCGGCCGGCGATCACGCTGAGCTGGATCCGTGACATGCCGTCGCTGGGCGAGGTGGCCCGCCCGGCGCAGCGCCGCGGTCTGGAGCTGATGTCGAACCTGCTGATCGAGCTCAGCGGCAGTCCGGGGTTCCGCCGGGCGAACCTGCCGGCGCTGAGCCCGGCGCTGGCGGTGATTCTGCTGGGCGGCCTGCGGGAGCTGACCGCGCTGGCCGTCGAGGACGGCGACGACATCGGCGTGATCACCGAGCCGGCCATCGACGCGTCGATCGCGCTGCTGGGCCCCCGGGCCTGACTCAATTCCAGGGCAGCGCCAGCTTGCAGATCTTGCGGACAACACTGCCGAACTGCTTGAGCAGCGGTCCGGTGTTGTAGGGCACCCCATAGCGCTCGCAGATCTCGCGCACCTGCGGCGCGATCTCGGCATACCGGTGTGCCGGCAGATCGGGGAACAGGTGGTGTTCGACCTGGAACGACAGGTTGCCGGTCAGGATGTGGAACCACTTGCCGCCGGTCAGGTTCGCCGAACCGAGAATCTGGCGGAAGTACCACATGCCGCGTGACTCGTTCTCGGTCTCCTCGATCGTGAATTCCTGTGTGCCGTCCGGGAAGTGCCCGCAGAAGATGATCGTGTAGGCCCACACGTTGCGCATCAGGTTGGCGGTCATGTTTCCGGCGAACACCAGTGGCGCGAACGGCCCAGCCAGCAGCGGGAACGCGACGTAGTCCTTGAGGGTCTGCCGACGCACTTTCTGCCAGGTCTCGCGGAGCATCTCCTTCTTGTCGGCGAACCCGATCTCGCCGGCCCGGATGCGTTCGGTCTCCAGTTCGTGTACCGCGACGCCGTACTGGAACAGCACCATCAGCAGGAACGCGTACAGCGGGTTGCCCAAAAAGTAGGGCTCCCAGGGCTGCTTCTCGCTCATCCGCAGGATGCCGTAGCCGACATCGCGGTCCATTCCGACGATGTTGGTGTAGGTGTGGTGCATGTAGTTGTGCGAGTGCCTCCACTGATCGGCGGGGCAGGCGGTGTCCCACTCGAAGTGCTTGCCGTACAACGCCGGTTCACCCATCCAGTCGTACTGGCCGTGCATGACGTTGTGGCCGATCTCCATGTTGTCGAGGATCTTCGACAAGCCCAGCATCACAGTCCCGGCCAGCCATGCCGGCGGGATGATGCTGAAGAAGAGCAGGGCACGTCCGCCGACCTCCAAGGTGCGCTGCGCCTTGATGATCCGATGGATGTAGTCGGCGTCGCGTTCCCCGAGGTCTTCGAGGACACGCTGCCGCAGGGCGTCGAGTTCGGCGCCAAACTCATCGAGCCGCGAGGGCAGGTCGACGCGCGGGGCTTCGAGGACTTCGGTCGCTTCGAGGACTGGTGCTGACATGGTTGGCTCCTTTGGGTTTACAGGTCGATTTCGACGTCGCCGACGGGCACCGACACGCAGATCTGGATGTCTTCGCTCTCGGCGGTGGAGATCGCTCCGGTGATCAGATTGCGCACCGTGCCAGCGGTTTTGCGGCAGGTGCAGCTGTGGCAGATGCCCATTCGGCATCCGCTCGCCGGTTGCAGACCGGCCGATTCGGCCTGCTCCAGCAGGGGCCGGCCGTCGTCGACGACCGAGATGGTGCTGCCGAGGAAGCTCACCCGCCCACCGGACGGGTCGGCCGGCACGGCGAACTCCGGCGGCACGAAGCTCTCCGAGATCGCGTCGGGACACTGTTCCCGCACCGCCGCCACCAGGGCCGGCGGCCCGCACACGTACACCGCGTCGGGGTTGGGCATGGCGGCCCGCAGATGCTCGGCACTGAAATGGCCCTGCAGGTCGCCGTGTTCGCTGGCACGGGTGTAGCCGTGCAGCACCTGAACTCGGCGCATTTCGGCGAGTTCGTCGTGGTAGCAGGCTTCGTCGCGACTGCGCGCGTAGTGGATGAACGTCACCCGGCCGTCGTAGCGCTCGGCGATCAACGTGCGCAGCATCGACATCACCGGGGTGATACCGCTGCCACCCGAGATCAGCAGAATCCTGCGCGGACGGATGGCCGGAAGCACGAAGTCGCCGCCGACCTTCTCCAGTCCGACGACCATGCCGGGCTGCGCGTTGCGGTACAGGTGCTCGGAGACCAGGCCCCCGTCATGGCGGCCGATGGTGAGCTCGAGGAGCCGTTGGCCCTCGGCGCTTGCCGGCGAGTAGCACCGGGTGCGCCGGCGCCCGTCGATGTCGACGGACAGGTTGACGTGTTGGCCTGCTTTGAAGCCGGGAAACGCGTCATTGGGCTCGAGGAGCAGAGTCACGCTGCGCGGGGTGGACCGCCAGACGGCGACCACCCGGGCGCGGGCGTCGTTGCGGGTCCACGTCGGCGACACCAGTTCGGTGTAGCGGTCGACCCCATGGGGACCGGTGAGCAGGTCGACCAGGCTGGAGCCCAGTACCCGCCGCGTCAAAGTTTGAGTGAACATATGTACACAGTGAACACTTGTTTACGACCAGTCAAGGGCTATTCGCCCGTTGTGTTACGCTTCACAACAGTGAACAGTCGTACGCCGAATTCACGGTCCGGGCGCACGCGGCCACCCCGGCCCGAACGTCCGCCGCGTCCCGAGCGGCCTCCGCGTCCAGTTCGGACCGACGGTCCGGAACGGGTTTCGCGCGAGGAGCGCAAGGAAGCCACCCGTCGCGCCATCATCAACGCGGCGCTGACCCTGCTGGCCGAACGCAGCTTCAGCGCACTGAGCCTGCGCGAGGTGACTCGGGCCGCCCACATCGTTCCGGCCGCTTTCTACCGCCATTTCGAGTCGATGGACGCCCTCGGCCTGGTGCTCATCGACGAATCGTTTCGCGCGCTGCGTGAGACACTGCGCGACGCCCGAACCGGCGGTGTGGACCCCAGCCGGGTCATCGAGTCCTCGGTGGAGGTCCTGGTCGACAGCGTGGCCTCCCGCCCCGAATACTGGCGATTCATCAACCGGGAACGCTTCAGCGGGGTGACCGTGCTGCGCTATGCGATCCGCACCGAGATCCGGCTGATCACTTCCGAGCTGGCCACCGATCTGGCACGGTTCCCGGGGTTCAATGCGTGGAGCGCCGAGGATCTCAACATCTTGGCGGGGCTGTTCGTCAACGCGATGATCGTCACCGCGGAGGCCATCGAGGACGCCCCGGACGCCGAGACGCTCGCCGAGATCAAACATGTTGCGGTCAAACAACTCCGGATGATCGCGGTCGCCGCCGGCGGCTGGCGCAGCAAGCCGTGAGCGGTGCACCCCGCCGCGCGGAACGCCCCCGGGAAGCTGGCCGATGTCACCGGCCCGGGGATCACCGACCGGTGGGGCGTGACGTGCGCGGACCTGGGCGCCTCAGTACTGGCCCCTAACGGCACGCTGGTATCGGTGTTCGGCGACACCTTCGCCGGAGAGCGGGTGGGCCAGGGCGATTGGCGGTCGCCGGTGATCCTGATCGGTACCGGCGATGCGGGGCATCGGGTGCGCTACCAACGAGCCGGCGGCACCGATGCGCACTACGCCCGCCAGCTGTGGCACTACCGACACCGCGAACCGGCCTCTCGGCTGGACCGCTACGCCATCAGCACCGTGATCCCGTCAGATCTGCTGCGGGTGGAGCAGATGCTCTACCTGCACGCGATCGTCAACCGCGGGTTCGGCACGGTGGCGTGGACCGAGATCTGGCAATCGGCCGACAACGGAGTCACCTGGCGCAACATCGGGACGCGGTTCCCCGCGCGGCTGCATCGCGGGTACGCCCAATGCTGGTCCTGGGACTACGACCCCGACGACGGCTGGGTGTATGTGGTCTCGACCGGCTTCCAGCGCGACAAGGGCGTGATCCTGCGGAGGGTGCGCCCCGCCGATATCGGCGATCCCGGCAAGTACTCCGGCTGGGGGTACCGCGGCGAGCGCCGAGCCTGGGGCCGCACCCCGGTGCCCATCACCCCGCCCGGCGAGACATGGGGTGAGCTGTCGCTGCGGCGCCTGGCCCCGCAGACCTGGGTTCTCGGCGGATTCGCATCGTCGCGCTACGCCCTGGGCTACCGGGTGCTGCGCTCCCCCACCTCCGAACTGGCCGAGGCGCCGCTGCAACGACCGCTGCTCGGGAGCACCTGGGACGACGAGGATCACGCGCGAGGCCGCGTCGCGCAGCTCTACGGCGGCTATGTGCTGCCCGGTTCCCGGGTGGATCGCACCGGCGGCGTGGGTCTGATGGTGTCGCAGTGGAACACCGCACACGGCTGGCCATACCGCGTGATGCAGTTCCGGGCAACGTTGCTCAGCGGCGAGAAAGTCCTCTAGCCCGGAGGTGTCGGGCGCCGACGCACCTGGACGGCTAACCCAGATTCCTCAGTAACTTTCTGGGTAAATGAGCGATGCGGGCCATAAAGCTGAATTTTTCCTGGGGGCCAGCTGCTAGCATCGCCGCCAAGTAGTCCGCGTAACTCCGGCGAGGGAAATCGATCGTGACAAAGGTGAAGCAGTTTCTGTGCGGTGCGGCCGTCGCCAGCCTGGTTGCGGGAACCGGAGCGGCGGCAGGGACGCAGGTCGGCCTGTCGACGCTGACCGCCGACTGGATGCTCACCGCCGAGCACGTGTTGCTGATCGGCCTCGACGGCGTCACCCTCTCGAAGGTCCTGGAGTACGCCTATGGCGACGACAGCGGGTTCAAGACGGCGATGGACCAGGGCATTACCGGAACCGCAAGTCTGACCAACCACACCACTCTCTCCGGGCCGTCGTGGTCGACGATCCTCACCGGCGTGTGGGACGACAAGCACGGGGTCTACAACAACCTGTTCCGGCCCGAGCCGTACAACGCGTGGCCGTCGGTGTTCAACCTGATCGAGTACAACAAGCCGGAGATCGACACCACGATCATCAGCAATTGGGAGTACCTCAACCAATTGGCCGACACCGGCGGATACGCGGTCGACAACAACATCTTCGTCCCGGCCGGGGACAGTCCCGCCGACAGCGACGAGCTGGTCACCGCGCTCACCATCGCCCAGATCCTCGGCACGGCCGACAACCCGGATGACATCTCGAGTTTCCTGTTCTCCTACCAGTCGCAGGCCGACCACGCCGGGCACTCGTTCGCCGGCGGGTCGGAAGAATATATGCAGGCCATCATCAATCTCGGGGCCAACATCCAGGAGATCCTGGCCGCGATCGCTCAGGTGCAGGCGATCACCGGCGACGACTGGTCGATCATCGTCACCACCGACCACGGCCACCAGCAGACGGTGACCCTTCCCGGGCTCAGCATCGGCCACGGCTTCCAGTCGCCCAATGAGACAACGTCGTTCGTCATCTTCGATCAAGCCGGTGATCACGCGACCGACGGCAGCCAGAACCTGAACTACTCGATCGCCGACATCACGCCGACGATCTTGTCGCTGTTCGGCATTCCGCTGCGCTCGGACTTCGACGGCGTCTCCATGGCATTCGACCCGACCGTCCTGAACGGCAACGTCACGCCCGCCGACCTCAAACAGGCCCTCACCGACGCGATCGCGATGTACGGCTACCCGAACATCGGCAACGACCTCACGCTGGGCATCCGGACGGTGTTCGCCTCCATCCCCTACTTCCTCGACAAATTTGTGACCCAGATCGACCAGTACCTGCAGGGGATCGTCGACCAGGACATCTTCGGAATCAGCGCACTGGCCGAGGGCACCCAGTGGCTGGTCAACACCGTCGGCGGGGCGGTGGTCGACTCGACAAACGCCGTGGCCGGGGTGGTCGCCCACCTGTTGGGGTCGGGCGTGATCGCGCCCGAAGACACGCCGCTACCGGCGCCGGGCAGCGCCGAGTTCTCCGACCTGTCTCAACTGCTCAACATCGAGGCCCTGCTGGGCTGATCCGCCGAAACCGACGGCGCCACACCAAACCACTTCAACGAGGAGACCCCGATCGTGACGAAGGTGAAGCAGTTTCTGTGCGGTACGGCCGTCGCCAGCCTGGTTGCGGGAACGGGTGCGGCGGTCGTGGGGACGCAGCCGGGCCTGTCCGCCGTGACCGCCGAGTGGATGCTCGCCGCCGAGCACGTGCTGCTGCTGGGCACCGACGGCACCAACCTGGACAAGATCCTGGAGTACGCCTACAACGACGACAGCGGCTTCAAGATGCTGATGGACCGGGGCATCACCGCGGCCACCACCATCGCAGGCCATATGACGATGTCCACGCCGTCGTGGTCGACGATTCTCACCGGGGTGTGGGACGACAAGCACGGGGTGGTCAGCAACGTCTACCGGCCCGAGCCGTACACCACCTGGCCGTCGGTGTTCAACCTGATCGAGTACAACAAGCCAGAGGTCGACACCACCGTGATCTCCGGCCGGGGCCTGTTCACCGACATGGCCTCCACGGGCGGCTATCCGGCCGACAACATCATCGGCATCTCCGGTGGCTCCACCTCGGCGGAGATGGACTACCTGGTCACCCAGGAGACGATCTCCCGGATTCTGGCGACCACGAACAACCCGAACCTCGACACGTTCATGTTCTCCTACCAGTCGCAGGTCGACCACGCCGGACACTCGTACGGCGGCGGTTCGGATGAGTACCGAGACGCCGTCATCAACGTCGGGGCCAACTTCAAAGAGATTCTGGAGGCGGTCGCCGCCGCCGAGGCGGCCACCGGCGATCGCTGGACGATCATCGCGGTCACCGACCACGGCCACCAGCAGAACCCAGACCTGTTCGGATTCAGCCTCGGCCACGGCTTCCAGTCGCCCAACGAGACGTCGAGTTTCGTGATGTTGTCGCTGGCTGGAAATGACGCGCAGGCCGGCGGCCAGAGCTTGAGCTACCAGACCGTCGACATCACGCCCACCATCCTGCAGGCTTTCGGGATCCCGATGCGGTCGGACTTCGACGGTGTCCCGATGCAGACCGACCCGGACATCCTCAACGGCATCGTGTTCCCGGCCGATCTCAAGCAGGCACTCACCGACGCGATCCACAGCTACGGCTACCCGAACATCGGCATCGACATCATGCTGAGCATCCGGGCGCTGGCGGGCGGGGCCGGCTACTTCCTCGAGAATTACGCGCTGCCGCCCATCCTCAACTTCCTGCAGTCGATCGTCGACAAGGACATCTTCCTGGTCAGCGGGCTCGCCGAGGGCGCACAGTGGGTGCTCAAGACCGTCGGCGAGGCCACGGCCGACGTGCTCACCGATATCGGCAGGGTGGTTGCGTACTTCACCGGGGCCGGCGTCATCCCACCGAACGACGCGCCGCTGCCCGTTCCGGGGGGCGCCGAGTTCACCGGTTCGCTGGACTCCTTGCTGGCGGACCACGCCTTCGCAGCCCCCGACCTGGGCGGCGCCGAGCTGCCCCTGCTGCTCGACGTGGATGCCCCGCTGAGCTGATACACCTCGGACTACGCGCGTATGGCCAGCTGAAATAACCCACAGGCCTCCTCAGCAACACCCTGCCCAAATGAGCAATTTCGGGCAGAAAGCTGAGTTTTCGCTGGGTAACTGCTAGTCTTGCGCCCAATTGGCTGGCATAACTCGTACGAGGGAATCCGATCGTGACAACAATCAAGAAGTTCCTCAGTGGTGTGGCCGTCGCCGGCCTGGTCGCCGGGATGGGGGCCGCCGTCGGGACGCCGGCGGGACTGTCCGCAACAACGGCCGACTGGCTGCTTGCCGCCGAGCACGTGCTGCTGATCGGCACCGACGGAACCAACCTCTCCAAGATCCTCGAGTACGCCTACAACGAAGACAGCGGCTTCAAGACCGCCATGGACCAGGGCATCACCGGGGCCACCAGCGAGGTCAACCACACCACGATCTCCGGCCCGTCGTGGTCGACGATCCTCACCGGGGTGTGGGACGACAAGCACGGCGTGATCAACAACGTGTTCGAGTCCAGCCCGTACAACTCGTGGCCGACGGTGTTCAACCTGCTCGAGTACCACAACCCGAACATCGAGACCTCGGTGATCGCCGACTGGGACTACATCAACGACATCGGCGCCGCGGGCGGCTACGGGGCCGACAACAACCTGTTCGTCCCGTTCCAGAACAGCTGGGCCGACACCGACGCGGAAGTCACCGCGCAGACGATCGCCCAGATCCTGGCGACCACGACCAACCCGAACATCGACACCTTCATGTTCTCCTACCAGGTGCAGGTCGACGAGGCCGGACACGGGTTCGGCGGCGGGTCGGCCGAGTACGAGCAGGCCGTGATCAATGTCGGCGCCAACATTCAAGCGATCTTGGCCGCCGTCGCGCAGGCCAAGGCGGCCACCGGTGACGACTGGTCGATCATCATCACCACCGACCACGGCCACCAGCAGTCGCTCGGCTTCGGGCATGGCTTCCAGTCGCCCAACGAGACGTCGCAGTTCGTCATCTTCGATCAGGCCGGCGATCACGCGACCGACGGCAGCCAGAACCTGAACTACTCGATCGCCGACATCACGCCCACGATCTTGTCGCTGTTCGGTGTGCCGATGCGGTCGGACTTCGACGGTGTCTCGATGGCGAACGACCCGACCGTCCTGAACGGCATCGTCGAGCCCACCGACCTCAAGCAGGCCCTCACCGACGCGATCGCGATGTTCGGCTACCCGAACATCGGCAATGACCTGGCGCTCGGTCTGCGTACCGTCATCGCCACCATCCCGTACCTGCTCAACGGCGTTGTCACCGACATCGACAAGTTCCTGCAGGGAATCGTCGACCAGGACATCTTCCTGATCAGCGGACTGGCCCAATTCGCCCAGCAGGTCAACGATTTCGTGGGCGGGCTGATCGTGGACTCGACCCAGCTGGTGGCCCACGGCGTCGCCTACCTGACGGGATCCGGAGTCATCGCGCCGACCGACCCGCCGCTGCCGCAGCCAGGAAGCTCCGAGTTCACCGGGATCGAGTCCTTGTTGGCCGACCACAGCGTCTCGGCTCCCGACCTGGGCGACTCCGACCTGTCGGGGCTGCTCGACGCACTGGTGGGCTGATAGCTCTTCGTACGCCGACATGCCGCCAGGTCTTTGACCTGGCGGCATCGGTGTTTGGGCCGGGAGCCGCACCAGCCGCGACGCGTCACCTGGGCTGCGATAGCGTCCTGGCAGTTACCTCGGCTCGCGGGGCCAGGAGCCGTCCTCGATCCCCGGTGAACAAAGGAGTGGCGACACCATGAAGACCCCCATCTGCGAGCAGTACGGCATCGACTTCCCGCTGTTCGCGTTCAGCCACTGCCGCGATGTCGTGGCCGCCGTGACGAACGCGGGCGGCTTCGGCGTGCTCGGTGGCGCCGCCTACACCCCCGAGCAGTTGGATCGGGAGCTGAGCTGGATCGACGAGCAGGTCAAGGGAAAGCCCTACGGCATCGACATCATCGTGCCCGCCAAATTCGAAGGCAAGGGCGAGAACCTTTCCGGCCGCCAACTGTCCGACCGGATCCCCGATGAGTACCGGGCCTTCATCGCAGACCTGCTGGCGCAGCATGACATTGAGCCCGACGAGACCCCCCGACTGGGTTCGGCCATGCTCGCCGGTAGCGCCGGCGAGCAACTGCTCGAGGTTGCCGTCGCCCATCCCATCCGCCTGATGGCCAACGCTCTCGGGGTGCCGCCGGACTACATGATCAAGTCCGGAAAAGACAACGGCATCCCGGTCGCGGCTTTGGTGGGCGCCAAGGAACATGCGATCAAACAGGTGGCCCACGGCGTCGACCTCATCGTCGCCCAGGGCACCGAGGCCGGCGGCCACTGCGGCGAAGTCTCCACGCTGGTCGTCGTTCCCGAAGTGATCGAAGCGATCGACAACGCCGTGCCCGTGCTTGCCGCCGGCGGGATCGTCACCGGTCGACAGATGGCGGCCTGCGTGGCCTTGGGCGCCGCCGGTGCGTGGACGGGTTCGGTGTGGCTCACCACCGAGGAAGCCGAAACCGCGCCGCACACCGTGCAGAAGATGCTCGCAGCTACGTCGCGGGACACCATTCGCTCCACCGGGCGCACCGGCAAGCCCGCTCGCCAACTGATCTCTGATTGGACGGATGCGTGGCGGCCCAACGACAAGGGCCACCCGACGCTGCCGTTACCGCTGCAGTCGATGATCGCCGAACCCACACTGCGTCGCATCGACAAGCTGGCCGCCACCGGACACCCTGGGGCGCAGGCCCTGTCCACCTATTTCGTGGGCCAGGGCGTCGGTCTGATGAACAAGGTGAAGCCTGCCCGCGACGTCGTGTTCGAGTTCGCCGAGGACTACCTCGCCGCCGCCGAACGACTCAGCGGCTCGATCGGGGACTGACCCTTTGGCCGCTACGGGGTCTGCGGCTCCCGCCACATCCGCCACAGCGTCGGTCCTCCGTTGGGCAACGTGATCTCGCCGATCACCCGGAAGCCGAAACGCTCGTAGTACGGCACGTTTTCGTGCTTGCTGGACTCCAGGTACGCCGGGCACAACTCGGCGTCGCAGCGATCCAGCCGCGGCTGCATGACGGCCTGCCCGAAACCTCGCCCTCGCACGGACGGGTCACTGCCGATCACCGCCAGATACCAGTGCGGCTCCTCGGGGTGGTTGGCATCCAACAGGTCCGCGAGCGCCCGCCCTTGGGAAAGGCGAAAGCCGAACGACCGGAACAGGGAAGGCACCATCCGCAGCTGAGACCAGGTCGACTGCTTCCAGCGGTTCGGCGGATCCCACAGCGCAGCCGATCCGACCACCGAACCGTCGTAGGCCACCTCGACCCCACCGCCCGCCAAGTGGTGAACCCGGGTCGAGGTCCCGAAGAACGTCGTCAACTGTTCGGCGCGGGCGGCATCGTCCGGCAGCAACCACATCGACACCGGGTCGTCGTAGAACGCGCGCCCCAACGCCTGCGCCAGCGGTGTGATGTCCGATTTCAGCGCGGGCCGCGCGTCGATTGCCATGCGGCTAGATTAATGCGTCGCATTCGGGCGCCGTGCAGAGCAAGATCAGCGGCTATGAGCACGCTGCTGTGGGATCAGCACACCTGCTTGCCGCTGCAGGACAGCGCCGAGGTGGCCCCGCTGGCGCGCTACCAGCACTCCAGTGGCGCACTGCTGTCGGTCAACGCGGGCTATGCCCCGCAGCGCTTCGCCGACTCGCTGGCCCTGCTGCGGCACTTCCGCCGCGCCATCGACGCTCACCCGGGCCTGACGGTGGCGGCCGGAGTGGATGACGTCGACGCGATCACCAGTGCCGGCGGGATCGCGGTGGTCTTCGACTTGGAGGACTCCAACCCGCTCGACGACGATCTGGGCAACCTGGCCGTCTTGGCCACGCACGGGGTCCGCACTCTGTTGCCCACCTACAACCACGCCAACCGTGCGGGCAGCGGCTGCCTGGACTCCGTCGACGGCGGGCTGACCGCGTGGGGCCGCGCGATCGTCGCCGAGATGAACGCGGTGGGCATGGTTCCCGACGGCTCGCACTGCAGCGCCCGCACCGGCCTGGACATGTGCGCGGTCTCGGTCGGCCCGGTCGTCTACAGCCATTCGTGTATGCGGGCGGTGTGGGACCACCCCCGCAATATCACCGACGATCAGGCCCGGGCGTGCGCGGCCACCGGCGGCGTCGTCGGCATCACCGCGGTGGGAATCTTCTTGGGCCCCAACACCCCCACGCTCGACGCAGTAGCGCGCCACCTGGAGTACGCGGTCGAGCTGGTGGGCATCGAGCACGTCGGGGTCAGCACCGACTATTCCTTCGACCACGCCGACTTCAACGCCGAGCTGGTCGCCAACCCGCAGTTGTTCGACGAGAGCTACACCCGTTGGGGTCCGATCCAGTGGATGCCGCCGGAGACCTGGCTGGGACTGCGCGAACACCTTTCGGCACGCGGTTGGGCCGCCGCCGACGTCAACGCCGTGCTCGGTGGCAACTTCCACCGGGTGGCACGGCAGACATGGCCGACCTAGCTTTTGTGTTCTCCATTGACGAAAGTCTTGATGGTGCTGATGAATTCGCTTGGCTTCTCGAGTAAGGGACTGTGTCCTGATCCGGCGATGACGACCGGCTGCAGGCCGGCTTGGCGATAGCGTTCGACGTTCTGGGCGGTCGGGGTCAGCACATCCCTGTCGCCCCACACCACCAACACCGGTTTGCCCAAACTCGCCGGCCGGTCGGCCACCGCCCGCTGCTCGTTGATCCGGCCCGCGGTCTTGGCGTCGCACAATGCGTTGTGGGTCATCCGTTTCAACGACCGGTAGGCCAACTCCGGAATCGGGAAGTCCGCGGCGAACCCGGTCTGCAGCGAACTCTTGTCGACGGCGTCGAGGCTGCGCAACCGGTCGACAGCGGCGCCGAGCACCGGCCAGCACACCGCGTTGCCCAGCGCGGGCATCGCCGTCATCCCCAGCGCCGCGGGGGTGTCGGAGACGATCACGCGGTCCACCAGGTCCGGTGCGCTCTCGGCCAGCGCGGTGGCTACCGTCCCACCCATCGAATGCCCGACCAGCACCGCGTGGCGTACGCCCAGGGCGTCGAGCGCGTGGTGCACGGCCGTTGCCTGCCCCTCCGCGCTGTACGGGCCCGCGTCGCTCGGGGCCTCGGAGCCGCCGTGGCCAACCAGGTCGATCGCGACCACGCGGGCTTCGCTTGTCAGCGCCGGTGCCACCGCATCCCACCATTGAATCGATGCCGAGTAGCCGTGCAACAGCACGATGGCGCGGTCCCCGCCCGAGCCGTACTCGCGCACGTTGAGATCCGGTCCGGGCAGCTCCAGCACCCGCCCCTGCGCAAACGGCTCCGCGGCCCGTGCGATGCGGTCGGTGACTACCGTATTGACCAGCAGGGCGACGAGAACGACCGTGATGACCAAAGCGGCAAGGCGTTTACCCACCCGCTGACGGTATCCCGGGCTTAGCCTGGACCGAGATCGAACCCACAGGAGGTAGCAGTGAGCGACCACGACATCCGGATGATCGTCTTGTCCACCGACGACCTGGACGAATCGATCAAGTTCTACAGCGAGACCCTCGGCATGCCGCTGAAGTTTCGCGACGGCGCGCACTTCGCCGCCCTCGACGGCGGATCGGTGACGCTGGCATTGGCGACCGCGGTGGATCACCCCATTCACGGGCAGGTCGTGGTCGGCATCAAGACCGACGACGTCGACGGCGCCGCGAAAGCCATCGAGGCCAGTGGCGGCGGAATCGTGAAGGGCCCCTACGACGACGCGCACGAGCGGCGTGCGGTGGTCTACGACAACAAGGGCAACGGGCTGGTGTTCTATAAGCCGTTGGGGCGGTAGGGGTCAGCGCAACCGGGTGCGATCCAGGGGCCTTGGGCCTGGTTGAGGTCTACCATCCGCAATGTGACGATGACACCACCTCCTTGGCCGACACCGCCTGCCGCCCAGTCGCCCCGGCGGTCAACTGCGATATTCGCGGCGCTTGCTGCATTCCTATCAGTCGCTGCGTTGATCGTGGCGATCATTTCGCTAACCCGATCAGCAGACGCCTCATCGCCTCATTACACGGCCGCGCAGCAAGCCGATGCCAAGAAGCGCCTCTGCGACAGTTACAAACTTGCAGCTCACGCGGAGCACATCGAAACGAACACGCCTAACAACGTCGCGCTCGGGCGGCTATCGGCAACCAACGGCGCCCTGATTCTGGAGACGGCCGCAGCGGACCCCGCCCTCGATCCTAAGTATCGCGATGCGGCCCGTGCGCTCGCACTGACCTACCAAACGCTCGTGGCGGTTGCTACTGGTAAAGACGGGGGGGACCCGGAACTCGAAGCGGTAGTTACGGATGCAAACGCCAAAGACCGCGTGATGATCGAGCTGTGCGGCGATTAGCTTCCCGTGGGACGTCGACGCCGTTTGAGGGTACGCCGATGCGCCGGTGTCGGCTCACTCACGAGATGAGCCCGTTCCGATTCGAGCACTGCGGCCGTATCCCGCTGAAGTATCAGTAGACCTTTCCCCGAGGCCAGATAACGTGCTGCCCCTGCCGTTACGTTCAGCGCTTCCGCCTGCCGGGCGGATGCAGCCTCAATCAGGATGTAAACGTGAAATCCCGTTGAGGGCTACCATCCGCAATGTGACCATGCCATCGCCCCCGTGGCCGGCAGCTCCCAACGCTCAGCCGCGTCGCCGGTCAGCATTAGTACTCGCGGCACTTGGTGCTTTGCTGGGTGCCGCCTCTATGATCCTGGCAATCGTGGCGTTCACTCAACCCCCAGCCAGCCCGACCTATTCGGCGGCCCAAAGGACGGCCGCCAAGACCGACTTATGTGGTCGGTTCAAACCTGCCATGGACGCTGTCCACATCGAGACCAACGGACCCGATGCTGGCCTGGGGCGCACCGCGTTGGTAAACGGCGCCCTAATCCTTGAAGACGCTGCATCAAACCCCGCATTGAATCCCAACCTTCGTGACGCCGCCAAAGCGGTGGTGCTGGCATACGAAAACTTGGTTGTTGAGTCTTCCCTTAGCAGTGTGGGCAAGTCGCCATTCGATACAGCCGTAGATACCGTGAACGCCAAAGAACGCGCACTAAAGGATTTGTGCGGTGACTGATTCGCCGACTGATCTACCTCCGGGTAAATGGTCATCTTACTTGGTGGGCACATGGTGGCCTGGCGCCCCGACCCGACCTGAGAGCGGCATCCAGCACTGGTCTAGCCAATCCGGCGCCAAAGAGAACGAAGCTAACGAACTCCGGGACTTCACAAACGGCGTAAGCGCAAGGAACAGTGGAAAAACCACGGAAGACGAGCTGATACGGCTGCGTATCGGCTACAACCGCCTGATGAACGCCGCCGAGCATTGTCGGAGCAAAAGCACCGCCAGCGACAGCGTTGTCAAGGCCGTTAAAGAACTCCGTCAGAACTTGACGAAAGTCGCCGACCAGTACAACCCACAAATCGACGTCCTGGTAGCGAAAAATACGCCCGAGGCAATGACCGAAGCCATCGGACTAATCGCCGAAGCCAACGCGAAGGCTGCCGAATATAGTTCAGAAGCCAACGGCAAGATCATCGCGGCAACCCAACAGATGTTCAATGAACTGGGCATCGAAGGTGACGCCCAGAAGTGGCTGCAGGATAACGGCGCAAAATTCAGCACGCCACCGCCGCAACCTCCCACCAGCGAAGAGCTGAGCAGGAAAGCAGCTGGTACCGACCAGCTTCCGTTCCCGTACGGCACTGGGGACGCGGAGAATCACTCAGTTCCCAAGAGTGTGGACGAACTTCTTCTTCCGGGGGGCCCTCCCAACAGTGGTGCAGGCGGCAACGATACTGGCGGGACGGGTGGTACCAACAGTGGCGGCCAACCGGCGCCAATCGGCGGGCCGCCCAGCGGCGACAACAGTACAGTTGGACCAGCGGCCGGGCACGGCGGCGCAACCGAGGCGGGGGGAGCAACCGGAGGCGTTGGCGTCGTCGGCCCGACAAATGCATCCGGCACGGGCCTGAACTCTGGCGCCAGTGGCACTACTGGCAGTACAAGCGGCACCGGCACAAACAGCAGCGGCGTCGTCACCACGAGCACTGCTAGCGGTACAAGCGGCACCGGCACAAACAGCACTGGCGTCGTCACCACGAGCACTGCTAGCGGTACAAGTGGCACCGGCACAAACAGCACTGGCGTCGTCGGACCTCCAGGTGGCCAAACGAGCACCACTAACCTTGGTGTGAGCGGGCCGTCAGGCGGGAGCGGCGGATTCTCGGGAGGAGGGGTCGGCTCACCCGGCGGCGTGCCGTCGCCCATGGCCTCCGCCATGCCAGGCCTCAGCGGCCCACCCGGCGGTGGCATGCCCCCCGGTCTTCCCGCAGGCGGGCCGGCTCAAGCATTCGCGTCAGGCATGCCTGGCGGTGGGCCTTCTGGACCAGGCGGGCCGCCACCGCCGTTACCGCCGGGCGGAGCAGGCACCGGAGGGTTCGGCCAGCCGTCGCAGATTCCCCCCTCGCCGTCGGTGACGCCGATGGCCGGCGGTGCGCTCGGCAATATGGCGCAGTTGGCCAGCCCAAGCACGGAGGTGGCCCCCGCTGCGCCTACCGCGGGCGCCACTCCGGCAGCACCAACGGCACCGCCGGTGACAGCGAGCCCGGCCTCGGTGTCGTCGGGGCCGATCAGCGCCGGCCCGGCAGTCCCGTCGGGTCCCTTGCCCGGCTATGGGGCGGACTTGCGCCCAGCAGCTGGCGCCGTCCCGGCCACGCCGACCGCACCTGCTGGGCCTGCGGGCCCGACTCCCCCGCCCCCGCCCGGCGGTCCCACGACGCCGACGTCCGGGGGTCCGACGGTGGCCTCCACCGGTGATCGTCCGCCACCGGGCAAGCCGACGCCCGGCGCAGCCAGTCAGTCCGGCGCATCGGTGGCCGGCAGCATGGGCGCCGGGACCACCGCGGGGGCCGGAGCCGGTACGGCCGCGCGACGTTTGGCCGAACACCAGGATCTGCAGCGCAAAGTCGACGCCGTGGCCCGCCAAGCACCGAACCTGGCCTGGGCGGCCGGGCTTCGCGACGACGAGACCACCACCGTGCTGGCCACCGACCTAGCCGGAGGCTGGATTCCGCCCACCGTCAAACTGCCGCCCGGACTCACGCTGCTGGATCCGGCCCACCGCCGTCGCGACACCAGCGCGGTCGATCTGCTCGGTGCGGTAATCGCGGCCGCCGCCCACCAACCGAACACCTACGTCACTGAGGCCGGCCCGAACGATCCGATTCCCGGCAGCGGCGAGCGCGCCCGCTATGGCCAGCACGTCGACGAACTCGGTCCCACGCTCATCGATGTCACCGGCACCAGCGACCGCCTGCCGCGGATCGTGCAGACCGTGGCACGCGCCGTGGCCCGCCGGTCCGGCGTCGCCGACAACGAAATCGCGCTGTTCCGGCAGGTAGTCACCGATACGCAGGCGCGAGTACTGTCGGCCTATCCCCAACATGCTCCGCGGGATGTTGCCGACTGGATGCTGTTGGCGGCCATCGACGCCCTGATCGACGGAAGCGAAGAGCTGGCCCGCTACCACCTGGCGTGGTATCTGGCAGTGGCAGTACGGCATGGAGGTGTTACGCCATGACAGACGACTTCGTAAGGCATTACGGTGCGGACTTCTTGCACATTGCGCTCTCACAGCCCCCGACGGCAATCCCCCCTGGACCGGTCCATCCCGGCGGATCGTCTCCGGTCGATGCCACGATGGCGGCCTTCGGTGCCGCAACCAACCTGAACCTGGTCGAGCAGAACACCGAACTAGCCAACGATCACCGAGACCGCACCGGCCACGCCGCCGATGCCGTGCGCAAGTTCGCCGAGCATGAGGCCGACGCGGTCTCGAAGTTCCAGAATGTCGCCGCCGAGGCCGCCCCCTCGATGGCGCCGCAGCAGCAGCTTCCACAAGAAGCCATGGGTGGGGCGATGCAGGGCGTCAACAGCGCGATGCAGGGCATCACCAGCGCACTCAGCGGAGCTCTCGGCGCAGTGACCAAACTGCCCCAGGGGTTGATGCAAGCCGGCCAAGGTGCCTTGTCGCCACTGATGAGCGCGGCGTCGTCCCTGGGCAAGGCCGGGCTCGGCGGCACCACGCTGGCCTCGGACATCAGTCCCGACCCCGGCTTGGGCGGCGGGGATTTCGGCACCGGCGGAGGCGGCGGTGGGCTGGGCGTGGGCACCACGCCGGCCAGCAACCTGGGGCCGCCCCCGGTTCCGGGGACATCGACGCCGACAACACCCGCCAGCGCGCTGGCCAATACCGGTGCGGCCGGTCCCGCAGGTGGTGCGCCCACCGCGGGTGGGGGCGGCGGGATGATGCCGATGATGCCCGGCGGAGCGGGAGCCGGCGGCAAGGGCGGCAAGGATGACAAGGCCGACGCCAAGCGGATCGCCGCCCCCGGCGTGCCCAACGGCCAGCCCGTCAAGGGCCGCACGACGGCCCCGCCCAACGTGCCGGTGACCAAGTCGATCGCAAAGGACGCCGGCCATCCCGGCATCACGCCGCTGAAACGCATTGTGGACAAGGGTGATACGTCGAAGTGACCGCGCCGGCGGGGCCGCTGCTCGGCTAATTGACCCCGGGCCGCCGAAGACCGATTGTGTATATTGGTGTGTATGGCTCGGTTGAACGTGTACGTTCCAGACGATCTGGCGGAGCGTGCCCGGGCGCGGGGACTGAATGTCTCGGCGCTGACTCAGGCAGCGATCAGCGCCGAGTTGGAGAATTCGGGAACCCGCACCTGGCTTGACGGGTTGGAGGATCGGAGCACAACCGCTCGACACGACGACGTACTAGACGCACTCGACACCGCCCGTGACGAGTTCGGAGCGTGAGCATCTCCTCCTCTTCTTCGCCAGCAGAGCAGGTGGTCATTGACGCCAGTGCCATGGTGGACCTACTCGCCCGCACCCGTGATCGGTTTACCGCGGTCCGGGCGCGACTGGCCAACACAGTGATGAACGCGCCGACTCACTTTGACGCCGAGGTGGTATCGGCACTCGGCCGCATGCATCGCGCCGGCGTACTCACGGTTGCTCAGGTCGAGACGGCGCTGGATGAGCTTCGGCGGGCGCCGGTGATAAAGCATGAACTCTCACCACTGCTGGCAGGAGCGTGGGCGCGACGCGACATTCTGCGCCTCACCGACGCCCTCTACGTCGAACTTGCTGACACGGCAAATTTGGTGCTGCTCACCACAGACCAGCGCTTAGCGCGCGCCTGGCCTGCCGCCGAGGCCATCGGCTGACAGCACTTTCGAATCGCCGCTAACTCGATTCCAAGCGTTACCTGACCCGTTCCGAAATCATTTGCGTCACAGTTTCTGCGATCTGATCGGACCGAGGAATCCCTTGGACTACGACATCAATCAACACCGACGATGCAATGCGGTATACGACGCTCTGCGAATTTCCAGGGAAGACCAGGGCAACGGTGGACGTATCCTGCTTGTTCAGGCTGAAATCGTAAAGCTTTGCCTGTAGCGCCGCACAGGCCTCGAAAGAAGACACGAGCCGGTCGAATTCAGCTCTCGCCGCGCCATCATCAGGATAAATTCCGATCCCCTGCGCGACGGTAGATATGGTGCTTATTTCTCCACCAGCGGCCGTGTATGTCACGGCACGAAACTGTGACCACTTGTGCCCAAAAGCGTCCTCTTGGCCAAACACTGGACGGCACTGCTCCGGCGTACGCGAATTCTCGGGAAACGAAGTGGGCGCGTCCGTCACCGGCAGCGCAGTGAGGTCACCGCGGTCCGTGATGCGCTGGACATCATCCAGGTCAACGATCAACGCGTCGGCATCGATGCCGGGTGCCGCGCCAACACCACCGGAATGGCAGGCGGTCAGCGCCACGGCGAGACAGCACACACCAGCAAGGATCCTGAAGCGGGTGAACAAGTCCTTGCGAACCACGCTAATCCCTCCCAAAAACAACTGGATCAGGCACCGTCATCGAGTGGTGAAAACCGGCGGAGGCGGCACGTCCATCGTTACCCCGTAGGTTAGGAATTTAGCGGACAAGACAAGAATCTCGTCATATAATTCCTGGGCCTCCGCATTATATTCCGCCACGGCGGCATAATTTTGGGGATTAGGAGGGCTAGCGTTGTGCGAGGAGATTTTTACGCTCAATTCCGCCAAATCCTGGTATAGGTCGTCAAGTGATTCGTTTGTCGATGATCCATCATCAGGACCGCCTTTTTGTTTCGCGCCGCCAGCCGGATATCGCCCGGTCAACGCTTGCACCTGCGCCGCCCGTTGCTGACTGTCCGCGGAGGCATCGGCGACGATCTTGTGGATCTCCCGGGTCTTGCCGACCAGGTACGCCTGGAACTGACGGGCGCCGGCCGGAGTGTCCATGCCCGGCCAGGTGGCAGCGGCCTGGCGGATCTCGGCTTCCAGCGCGTCCAGACGCGCCCGCGACTGCAGGTTGTACTGGTGAGCGCCACGCAGGATGCCCTCAAAAGACCGGTCGAGCTCCACCGACGTCGCCAACCGCTGCGCCAGCTGCGCTTCTCGTGCTCGGGCGGCCTCGGCGAACGTCCCCAACTGGTCCGGCATAGCGCAAAAGGTACGCGCGTTGCCGGCATCACTCCACTGAAACGCATTGCGGACAAAGGCGATCCGCCGAAGTCACAGGACTGTCGCTGCGCTGATAGGCAACCGCGCCTACTTTTCTACAACAAGCACCGCGTCGTGTAGCGCCAGGAAGGGACCGATCAAGTCGACCACGACCCAGTGGCGCGCATCATCGACCCCGGTGATGATTCCGAGGTTCACGGTGGAACCGTCCACGTCCGCAGTCACCGGAGCGCCGATGATCTTGGCGTCCATCGCCGCGTTGACGTCGTCCGCGGCGACCACGACTCGCTCGATGCCGGCGGGGATGGCCCGCACCTCCGCGGTCTTTACCGGATCGATTACGTGCCCTTCGACAACCCTGCCGTCGAGATCTGTCCACATTGCGCGAGGCCGGTTATGTTGCAGCACATCGACTGTCTGGATGGTCTCGGCCGTCGGTTGTTTTCCGTTGACTATGCCGTCGACGGGCAGTGGCCAACCGCCCGGTCCGGACCTGAACAGCGCCAGCGGCGATGTCGGTGTCGTCCAAGGCTCGTCGGCCACTTGCGGACGTGCGCCGCCCGCCGTCAGGTAAGCGATCTCGCCGATCTTGGTCCGCGTTGGGGCCAGCCCGGCGTCTTCGATTTTCATGACGGCGACCGGAGCATCGCCGTCACCGTGAGCGCACTGCGCGCCGGTGACAAACCCGGCAAGCCGTCGTCCTGCAGCATTCGGATCCGGAAAATCCAAATAGAAGCCGGCCGTACACACGGTCGTCGTGGCTCCTTCGCCCACCAGTATCTGAATTCCCGGACGTAATCTCGACACCGGCCTCGGCACCACCGTCGCTTCGTTGACGGCTGGGGGAAGGTTCGTCACATGGATTGCCCCAGCCGAAGGGGTCGAAGCGCTTCCGAGATTCCTCGACCCACAGCCGGACACGGCCAAACCGAAGGCTACTCCCACGACGCTCAGCGCCCGGGCGGCCTCGGCGAACGCGCCCAACTGGTCCGGCATAGCGCAAAACCTACGCGCGTGCGCTTCATCGCGTGTGCGCAAGTGACTGGTTCCCGCTGGCCAACGCCAGTAATGTCGTCGCGGTGCGCTTTGTCGCCGCAGGGGGCGGCGCAGCATCGCCGAGCGTGCGTCGTTAGGGGTAGCAGAGCATGCCGCTGAGTCTGTCGAACCGGGACCAGAACTCCGGTCACCTGTTCTACAACCGACGACTGCGCGCCGCCACCACCAAGTTCTCGGTGCGGATGAAGCACGACGACCGCAAGCAGACCGCCGCGATCGTGCTTTCCATCGTGCTGATCTTCATCGGCATGGGCTGGATGCTGCTGCTGAACGTGTTGCGTCCGGCCGGGATCGTGCGGACGTCGTCGATCGTTGGCGACCGCGACTCCGGAGCGATCTACGCACGCATCGACGGGCGGCTGTACCCGGCACTGAACATCACCTCGGCTCGGCTTGCGGTCGGCCACGCCGAGGTCCCCACCTGGGTCAAACCCGCGGAGATCGCCAAGTACCCGACCGGCCCCATGATCGGCATCCCCGGCGCTCCGACGTCGTTGGTCGCCAACACCGGCGCCCCGTCGGCATGGGCGGTCTGCGATACCGCGGGCTCCCCGCGCCGTGCCGAACCACCCGTGGTGACCTCGATCGCGGGGCCGCTGAGCCCGGCGGGCCGGGCCGCGCCGCTGGCCCCCGACGCCGCGGTGCTGACTCGCTTCCAGGGCGCCACCTATGTCATCTGGGGCGGTAAGCGGTCCCAGGTGGACCCGGCCGATCGGGCGATCACGCTGAGCCTGGGCATCGACCCGGGCACCACCGTCCCGGTGGAGATGTCACGGGCCCTGTTCGACGCGCTGCCGAGCACCGAGCCGCTGCGGGTGCCCGTGATCCCGCTGGCGGGCACGCCGTCGCAGTGGGTGCCCGGATCCCAGGTGGGCGCGGTGCTGGAGACCCGGACGGCCGGCGGCGGCTCACAGTTCTATGTGCTGCTGCCCGACGGGGTCCAGAAGATCACCAGCTTCGTGGCCGACTTGATCCGCAGCGCGAACTCGTTCGGGTCGGTCGCCCCGCTGGTGGTCAGCCCGGACAAGCTGATCAACATCCCGGAAGTGGGCACGCTTCCTGTCGAGTACTACCCGAACAGCAGGCTCAAGTTCGTCGACACCGCCGCCGACCCGACGACGTGCGTGGGCTGGGAGAAGGCTTCCGGGGACCGGCAGGCCCGGATCACCCTGTACAACGGGCGCGGCCTGCCGGTGTCGCCGGGGATGGACAACCGGATTGTGCGGCTGGTGCGCGACGACCGCAGCCCCACCTCGGTGGTGGCCAACCAGGTTTTGGTGTTGCCGGGCGCAACCAACTTCGTCACCTCGACCAGTGAGCTGCTCGACTCGGATTCCCGCGAGACGCTGTTCTGGGTGTCGCCCAACGGGGTCCGGTTCGGCATCGCCGCCGAGAGCGAGACGTTGCGGGGCCTCGGCCTGGATCCCGGCTCGGCGCAGCAGGCGCCGTGGCCGCTGCTGCGCACCTTCGCGACCGGTCCGGAACTGTCGCGGCATGCCGCGCTGTTGGCCCGCGACACCGTGGCGTCGGCCGGCGCGGTGCAGCCGGTGGTCCCCAACAACCAGCAGGGCGGGCAGTGAACCATGTCCAAGCGAGCGTTTGTCCCGGTCCGTCTTCAGGTTCCCGAGCCCAAGCCGGTGCGGGTCGCCCCCCGCGCACCGGACGCCCTTCCCGAACGCGAGCCGCGCAACCTCTGGGTGATGATCGGCATGCCGGCGCTGATCGTCGCGCTGATCGGCACCATCGTCATGCTCTACGTCTCCGGAGTGCGCAGCTTGGGCTCGGGCATGTTCCCGATGGTGGGCATGGCCGGCCTGGGCATGCTGATGTTTTCCGGGCGGTTCGGCCGGGCCCGCAAGATCAGCTGGGGCGAGCAGGAGAAGAACCGGCGCAGCTACCTGCGCTCCCTCGACAGCGAGCGCGACGAGATCCAGAAAGCGGTCTGCGCCCAGCGCAATGCCCAGGAGTTGGTGCACTCCAACCCGCAGGGGCTGGGCGCAGTCATCGGCGGTCCGCAGATGTGGGAGCGTCGCCGCTCCGACGCTGACTTCCTGGACGTGCGGGTGGGTGTCGGCGTGCAGCATGCCCCGGATTCGGTGTTGTCGGTGCAGTGGCCGGAGATCCCCATCGACGAGGAGCTGGAGCCGGTCACCGGCCAGGCGTTGCGCGACTTCATCCTCGAACAACGCAAGATCCGCGACATCGCCAAAGTGGTCAACCTGCGCTCCCGCCCGGGGTTCAGCTTCGTCGGCGAGGATCTCGACGGGGTCCGCTCGCTGCTGCGTTCGATGCTCAGTGGGCTGGCGGTTTTTCACAATCCGCTTGACGTCAAGTTGATGGTGGTGACCCGGCACCCCGAGCTGTGGTCCTGGATGGTCTGGCTTCCGCACAACCAGCACGACGAGCTGTTCGACGCCTGCGGGTGGCGGCGCCTGGTGTTCACCAGCCCCACCGAACTCGAGGCGACGCTCGGTGCCGACCTGCACATGAAAGGCAAGCGCGGTGCCTGGCGGCCACCGTCGGCGCCGAGTCCCACCACCATGGGATCGGCGTTGGAGACCGGCACTGACGGGCATGATCTGGGTCCGCACTGGGTGATCGTCGACGACAACACCGGCAGTCCGGAGGCCTGGGAGAGCGTCATCGGGCGGGTCGGCAAGGAAGGC
The DNA here is from genome assembly GCF_019645815.1 of Mycolicibacter heraklionensis. Taxonomy (NCBI): domain Bacteria; kingdom Bacillati; phylum Actinomycetota; class Actinomycetes; order Mycobacteriales; family Mycobacteriaceae; genus Mycobacterium; species Mycobacterium heraklionense. Next base: position 59,916 of record NZ_CP080997.1, on the reverse strand, counting down.
ATCACGGTGCTCCGGGTGGCATCCCGGCTCGGCACCGGTGTCGGCTTCGCGCGCGACGAGGTCTTCGAGGTGATCGACCACCCGGCCCGGCACAACCTTGCTGAGGACGCGACCCCGGCCCACCGCAGAGACGGGCGCGGCACCGGCACGTCACCACGGCCCATGTTGCGCGCCGGCGGCAAATTCTTCGCCCACGCCGACCAACTGTCGGTGCCGCGTGCCTACCGCTACGCGCGGGCGATGGCGCGCTGGTCCCCGACGGCCAGTGTCGACGTCGCCGACGCTGGCAGCGGCGCGCTGGAACTGTTGCGCGCGCTGGGAATCGACGACGCGCGCGAGCTGAACGTCGACCGGCTGTGGGCCGAGCGGCGCAGCCGCGGCGACGAGCGGTGGGCTGAGATCCCGGTCGGCGCCAAGCCCAACGGCGAGTTGCAGAACGTCGTGCTGCGCGCAAAGGACTTCGGCGGCTTCGGTTTCCACTCGGTGGTGATCGGCACCAGCGGCTCGGGCAAGTCGGAGTTCTTCCTGTCCCTGGTGTACGGCATCGCGCTGACCCACTCGCCGGAGACCTTCAACGTGATCTTCGTGGACATGAAGTTCGAGTCCGCGGCCCAGGACATCCTCGGCATCCCACATGTGTCGGCGGCCCTGTCCAACCTCGGTAAGGACGAGCGGCACCTCGCCGAACGGATGCGCCGGGCCATCGACGGCGAGATCGCCCGGCGCTATCGACTGTTCAACTCCGTCGGTGCGCGCGACGCCAACGACTACGAGGAAATCCGGCTGGCCGGCCGGGACCTGGAGCCGGTGCCCATCCTGCTGGTGGTGATCGACGAATACCTGGAGCTGTTCCAGAACCACCCCAAGTGGATCGACCTGATCATCCACATCGGCCAGGAGGGCCGCGGCGCCAACGTCTTCTTCATGCTCGGCGGGCAACGCCTGGACCTGTCGTCGTTGCAGAAGGTCAAGTCCAACATCGCTTTCCGAGTCGCCCTGCGTGCCGAGTCCGGTGACGACAGCCGCGAGGTGATCGGCTCGGACGCCGCCTATCACCTGCCGTCGAAAGAGAACGGCTTCGGGCTGCTGAAGGTCGGCCCGCGAGACTTGGAGCCCTTCCGCTGTTTCTACCTGTCGGCGCCGTTCGTCGTCCCCAAGCGCAAGACGTCGACGGGCAAGACCCTCGACATGACCCTGACCAAGCCGCGGCTCTACACCTGGCAGTACCAGCCGCTGGATGAGGCGGACGCCCAAGCGCTGCAGGACATGTCGGCCACCGACGCCGAACCCGACGAGTTCCTTCTGCACGCCGACGGCTTCAAGAAGAAGAAGATCGTCGACGTGCTGCGTGAGTCGCTCATGGCCGCCGACCGCACGGCGCCGCACCTGCCGTGGCTGCCCCCGTTGGAGATCTCCGAGCCGGTCGACGCCCTGGTTGCGCGGTACCGGGGCAAGCCGTGGGACGTCGACTACGGCCGCAACCCCGGGCTGGTGTGGCCGCTGGCCGTCAAGGACATCCCCGAGGACGCGCAGCAGCTGATTCACTGCGTCGACGTGTTGCGCAGCAACATCATGGTGGTCGGGGCCAAGAGCCGTGGCAAGACGACGACGCTGATGACGCTGATGTGTTCGGCGGCGCTGATGTACACCCCGGCGCGGCTGACGTTCTTCTGCGTCGGCGGCGCCACGCTGGGTTATGCCGAGACGCTGCCGCACGTGGCCGACATCGTCTCACCGGCCGACCGCGAGGGCGTGGAGCGCACCGTCGCCACCATGGCCGCGCTGATCAGCGCCCGTCAGGACACCTTCCGCCGCGACAAGATCGACATCAACGAGTTCCGGGAGCGGCGCTTCGGTTCCGGTGGTGAAAGCCTCGCGGGCACCGATCCCAATGACCCCTACGGCGACGTGTTCCTGGTCATCGACGATTTCTCCGACCTGTATGCCGCCGACACCATGCTCGGGGACCGGATCATCGCGCTCAGCGGTGTCGGCCCGGAGTACGGCGTGCACCTGATGACCAGCGCTTCGGGCTGGATCCACGGCCAGCGCCAGACGTTGCTGCAGAACTCCGACGTACGCATCCAGTTGCGACTGCAGAACCCGGGCGAAAACGAGATGGGCACGGCGTCGCTGGACGCCCGCGACGCCGCCAAGCGCACCGTGAACCGGCCCGGCTTCGGTCTGACCGAGTCGCTGCACGAGATGCTCATCGGGGTGCCGGAGCTGGCCGCCGACGACGGCACCCGGATCGGGACCCGGGAACTGGGGACCCGGGTCGCCGAGGTCGCGGGCGTGACCAAGCACGCCACGCTCAAGCGGCTGCCGCCCGCGGTCGCGCTCTCGGAGGTCCTGGCCTACGACGTGGCACAGCGCCCGCCCGCCCAGACCGCCCCGTCGATCGCGTTCATGATCGGCGAGCAGCACGATCTGCTGCCGGTGCCGCTGATGCTGTCCGAGCACCCCGGGATGATGATTCTGGGGCGGGCGCTGTGCGGCAAGAGCGCCACCCTGGCCGCGGTCGGCGAAGCGGTGATGGCGCGGTTCAGCCCGCAGGAAGCCCAGATCACCATCATCGACCCCAAGACCGGGCCGCTGCGTGACCTGCAGGGCGCCGGCTACGTCAATGCCTACGCCTACGACCAGGACGAGATCGACGAGGTGCTGACCACGCTGGCGCAGCAGGTTCTGCTGCCCCGGCTGCCGGCCAAGGGCCTGAGCCAGGAGGAGCTGCGAGCGCTCAAGCCCTGGGAGGGGCCGCGTCATTTCGTGTTGATCGACGACGTGCAGGATCTTCGTCCGGCGCAGATCCATCCGGCCAAGCCGCCGGTGGGCGCGGCGCTGTGGAAGCTGATGGAGCGGGGCCGCCAGATCGGCCTGCACGTGTTCACCACCCGCAACTCGTCCAACTTCGGCCAGCTGGAGATGGACCCCTGGGTCAAGACGCAACGCGCCGCCAAGGTGCCCACCTTGTTCATGGACAACGACCCGCAGAACAAAGTCAACCGGATGGTGCGGGCGCAGGCGCTGCCCCCCGGCCGCGGCCTGTTGGTCAACGACTCCGACGTGGAAGGTGTCCTGGTCGGAGTGCCGTCGTCGATGATCCACGATTTCGAGCAGCAATAACCGGTATTTACATCGTGAAGTGACGGCGGACCCGAAATCGGTTTACGATCGACTCCGACCTGCCAACGTCGGCATATCAGCGATGAGGCATCGGGAGGAAATATGTTCTCTGTCGAACCGGAAGCAGTCCTGGCGTCCTCGGGCGTCGAAGCGGGGATCACCGCCGAAACGGAGGCGGCCGCCGCCTCGGCCAGCCCGGCACTGCTAGGCGTTCTGCCGATGGGTAATGACCCCGACTCCATCGCGTTCCAGGCCGCCCTGCTGGCCTCCGGCAGCGAATACCTGGGCATCGTCGCGGAGCATTCGGCGCAGCGCGGCCTGTTCTCCGGCGCGCAGGCCACCGCCTCGGGTGTGTACGGCGCCACCGAGGCACTGCGAGCCGCCACCGTCGCACTCGGCGGCTAGTCGGTGGCCGACCCGGGGTGGGCCGCCCGCACACCGGAGACCAACGACATGTTGATCAAATCCGGTGCGGGTGTTACGACCATGCTGACCAACGGGGCGGCGTGGACGGCATTGGGTGTGGCCCACCACGCGTCGGGAATCGCCTCGGCGATCAACACCGCTTTGACGTCGATCGGATGGGTCGGCGCCGGTTCGGAGGGGTCGGTTCTCAACGCAACGCTGCTGAACGTGGCCCTGCATGGGCTGGCGGGCTGGGTCGATGTGAAGGCGCCCATCGTCGCGGCAGCGGTCGAGGCCTACCAGCTGGCCTACGGCAGCATGCGCACCACCCAGGAGTGCGAGGAGAACCGGATCGAGACCGCCACCGACTATGGGATCAACCCGTCGGTGCTGGGGGCGTTGACGCCACGCATCACGTCGCTCGAATACGAGTACTACGGCCTGTTCTGGCCCAACAACGCCGCGGTGGGCGCGTCCTACGGGGCGACGCTGACCGCGCTCACCTCCAGCCTGACGGTGCCCGCCCCGGTGGCCGGGATGGGTGCCTCGCCCGCGGCCCCGGCGGCTGCGGCCAGTGCCGTCGGCGAAGCGGCGTCCCAGGCCGCCGCCGGTGGTGCCATGCGCGCCGCCTACACCGGGACGTCGTCGGCGACGAATGCCGCCGGGCAGGGCGCCAACGCCGCCCAGGGCATGAGCGGGCAGATGAGTTCGATGCTGGGCCCGGTCCAGCAGATCGGCTCGACGCTGATGCAGGCGCCGCAGTCGCTGATGCAGATGCCGCAGTCGATGATGAGCCCGATGCAGTCGCTGATGGGCATGTTCATGAACCCGAGCATGCTGGGCGGCGCGCTCAACCCGGCGGGAGCCGGCGGGGTGCCGGCCACGGCGATGCTGGCCAATGCGACGTCCGCACCCGGCGCGGGCGGCTTCGGGGGCGGCGGAGCGGGCGCGCCGGTGTCGGCGTTCACCCGCCCGGTGAGCGCATTCGAGTCCGGCGGCGGCCGTCCGGTGGGGTTGCGGCCCAGTGGCGCGCTGGGCTCCGTCGAGTCTCAGCGGGTGACGACGACCAGCGCCGGCGGCATGGGCGGCATGCCGATCGCCCACGGCGCCGGGGCGGGCGGAAAAGGTCAAGGCGACCGGTCCTCCGACCGGACCAACACCGTGCGAGTTGTCGACGACCGGGTGTGACCTGGGCGTTTGCTGAAGACAGGGTGAATCGACACATCCGAGAGGAGCCAATACACTACCGCCAGCTACATCCCGCCGAACCCGGGGGGGTTGTTCTACAACCGAGGAGGAAACGATGGCAGCCATTGTCGTCACGCCCGAACTGATGCGGAACACCGCATCGAAGTTGTCGCAGCACATCGAACACGCCCAGGCGATCGCCAATCAGTACCTGCACGACCACGAAAACATCTTGAGCGCAGCGACCTGGGACGGCGCGGGGTCGAAGGCCTCCTACGCCACCGCCGCGCAGATCCACGAAGACATGCAGAAAGTCCTCATCGGCGGCACCCGCCTGACTGAGGGCCTGAACCAGGCCGCTGCCCTGATGGAATCGCACGAATCCCACTCCGAGCACGCCTTCCACTCGCTGTTCGGCGGACAGTCCGCCTAACCCTCGATCTCCGTACTCGAAAGGACACCGATTCCCATGGCCGCAAGCGACGGCATTACTTACCACCCCGGCGCCGTCAGCGATCACGCTCACGGTGTGATCAGCAGCGCCGGCACCCTGGACCAGATCCACGCGGACGCTCACCAGCTCACCCAGATGCTGACCGAGTACTTCGCCGGCCACGGTGCCACCGGTTTCTTCGAAGCCCAGGCCCAGATGCTCTCCGGCCTGCAGGGCCTGATCGAGACCATCGGTCAGCACGGTTCCACCATCGGCTCCGTGCTGGAAGGGGCCATCTCGACCGACCAGACGATCCAATCGCTTTTCTGATCGATCCCGATCGTCGCCCGAGGTGGGGTGTCTGCGCGACCGGCGCAGATGCCCCATTTCGCGTGTCAGACCGGCTACGACACATCACACCTGAGGCGAAGATGACGTGCTGACGACGACGCTCGACGGACTGTGGGTGCTGCAGGCCGTCACCGGGATCGAAACGCTCTGCCCGGAACTTGGGCTTCGCCCGCTGCTGCCCCGTCTGGACACCGCCGAGCGGGCGCTGCGCCATCCGATCGCCGAGGAGCTGACCGAGATCGGCGTGCTCGACGACCAGGGCGAAGCGGATCCGATGGTCCGGGAATGGCTGACGGTGATCATGCGGCGCGACATCGCGCTGATGCTGAACCTGAACTTCCCCGGCCGGCCGTACGGCGACCCCCAGCACATGACCCGGGTCTCGATCAGCCGGTTCGCCTCCTGGTGGGTGGTGCTCGAACGCTATGACCAGGAGGTGCGCCTGTATCCGGCCGGACGCGCCACCGATCAGGCGGCGGCGGGCGATCTGCTCGTCGGCCAGATCGAGCGGTTGTGCGGTGTCACCGAGGCGGCCCAGCTGCGTCCGGTCACCCTGGACACCAAGGAGCTGCTCGAACGGGTCCGTGACCAAGACAGCCTGCGCCGGTACCTGGCCGCGCAGCGCCTCGACATCGACCAGCAGCAGATCGTGGCGATGGCCGCCGACCCGGAGGTGTCCGGGCAGGCCAACATCGTCGCGATCCAGCCGGGTGCGGGTCCCGAGGAATTGGCTCGGATGGCGATCGGGGATACCGCGGTGCTGATCTCCGACACCCCGGCGGGCCGCGTCTGCGTGGAGAACGTCGACAACGGTGGCCGTCGCTACCAGATCGTCTCGCCCGGGAGCCGTGCCGATGTCGCCAACGCGATCCTGCGGCTCATCGCTCGTCTCCCGGCCGGCGCGGACTGGCATTCACACCGACGGGTTGTATGACAGTGAATTCACATCTTCACCATTACCGTGCATTACCGTCCACCGTCAGAAACGTTGCAAACGTGGAATCAGCAGCCGTGTTAACATCACGCACGTGACGAGCCCATGGAATAGCCAGAATATGCCTGACGAAGGCTCATCCGGGCGGTGGGATCCGGCATCCGGTCACCGCTACCGGGATTCCGTATCGGACTCGATGCGCATTTCCGACCTGGCGACACCACGCAAGATTCCGCCCGGCTCGGGCTGGCGCAAACTGGTCTATGTCTTGTCGGCGAAAGTTATTAATCCCGGCGAATCTCCGCGTGAACGCCATTACCGTGATTTGCGTAATAGAATTCGTCGGCACATCCGGCGGCAGTACGTGATCACGTTGGTGTCCGGAAAAGGCGGCACCGGTGTGACGACCCTGACCGCCGCTATCGGCAGCGTGTTCCGGGAATGCCGGCCGGAAAATGTGATCGCGATTGACGCTGTTCCGGGCTTCGGGACGCTGTCCGATCGCATCGACGAGCACCCGCCCGGTGACTACTCGGCCGTTCTGAGCGACACCGACGTGCAGGGATATTCCGATATCCGCGAACACCTCGGGCAAAATGCCGTCGGCCTGGATGTCCTGGCCGGCAACCGCACATCGGATCAGCTCCGGCCGCTCGTCCCGGCAATGTTCAGCGGGGTGTTGTCGCGGCTGCGGCGAACCCACAACGTGATCCTGGTCGACACCGCGGCAGACCTGGAGCACCCCGTGATGAAACCGGTCTTGGAGAACACCGACACGCTGGTCTTCGTCTCCGGGATCACCGCGGACCAGTCCCGGCCGGTGTTGCGCGCGGTGGACTACCTCGCCTCGCAGGGCTACCACGAGCTGGTGTCGCGGTCCACGGTGATCCTCAACCACTCCGCGCCGGGCGAGGACAGCGCCGCGGTGGCCTATCTGACCGAACGGTTCAGCAAAACCGGCGCCACGGTGGAAGTCATGCCCTATGACGCCCACCTGGCAAAGGGCGGAATCATCGACGTCCACAACGAGGTGAAGAAGAAGACCCGGCTGCGGCTATTTGAAATAACCGCCGGTCTGGCCGACAAGTTCGTGCCCGACACCGAAAGGTAAAGCGCGGTGACTTCCCCGACACCAGCCAAAGTCGCGTTTCCGGCACGCTGTGCGGTGAGTCTCGCGTACGACAAACACCTCGTGTCCCAGGTCTTCCCGGCCGGAATTCCGGTGGAAGAATTCTTCGAGGGAATGGTCGAGCTGCTCGACGAGGATCTGCGGCACCACGGTTTCGACGGGGTAGCGCTGCCGGCGGGCAGTTACGAACTGCATAAAGTCAATGGGGTACGGCTGGACATCACTCGCAGCCTCGACGACCTGGGCGTCCAGGACGGCGACACCCTGGTTCTGGTCCCGGCGGTGGGCGGCGACTCATTCGAACCGCAGTACGAATCGCTGTCCAGCGCTCTGGCCGCAACGGCCCGCCGACTCGGCACCCAGCCCGAGATCAAGTGCCAGGAGTGTGGGCACAAAGCCGACGAGCAGACCGTGACCCGCCTGCTCAATTCCCAAGTCGATCGGATGTTCGCCCCGGTCACCGCGTTGACCGCCGCGCACACCGCGATCGGTCTGATGGCCATGGCCGTGGTCGTGATGTCGGCGCTGGCGGTTCGCGCCCGGATGTTCAGCGACAGTTGGCCGCCCGCGGCCGTCCTGGCCGGCCTCGGCGGACTGCTGGCGCTCGGCGCCATGGTGATCCGGCGGAACTGGCCCGCACGCGACGACTTGTTCAGCGGATTCGGTTGGCTGGCGGTCCTCGCACTGTCCTGCGCCGCGTTGTGCGCGGCACCCGGGGCCCTGGGCGCACCCCACCTGCTGATCGGGGTGACGGTCCTGGCGTTGGGCGCGATCGGTCTGAGCGTGCTGCTGCGGTCGCAGACCGCGGTTACCACCGCGATCGTCACCGCCGCCGGAATCGGCGGGGTGGTGGCCGCAGCGCGGATGTGGCATCCGGTATCGCCGCAGGTCATCGGTATCTGCATGCTGTTGGGCCTGCTGATTCTGTTGCGTATGTCGCCGACGATCGCACTGTGGGTAGCGCGGGTGCGGCCGCCGTACTTCGGTTCGATCACCGGGCGGGACCTGTTCGCCCGCCGCGCCAATATGCCGATCGACACGGTCTCTCCAGTCAGTCCGGAAGACGGCGAGGACGACGAGGACGACCTGGTCGACATCTCCGCACGCGGTGCCGCGATCGCGGCCTCCGCCCGGTTGATCAACGCGGTGCAGGTCGGGATGTGCGTCGCGATCGCGACGGCGCTGCCGATCGCGGTCTGGATGGTGTTGGAGCCGGGCGGGGCCCGGCCACGGGGCGCGGTGGTGCTGTGCGGTCTGGTGGCGGGCCTGTTCATCACCCAGGGCCGCGGTTTCGCCGGCCGTGTCCAAGCGATCGCGCTGGTGGGCGGGGCGTGCGCGGCCGTGCTCACCGGGATCGTCAAGTATGCGCTGGCGAACCCGGGTGACACCGCCGGCGGGTTCTTGTGGCCGGCCGCCGCCATTGCGGTGTTCGCCGGACTCGGGGTGGCCGCCGGTCTGCTGGTCCCCGAAACCAAGTTCGTGCCCTGGATCCGGCTGGCCGTCGAATGGCTCGAAGTTCTGGCGTTCATTGTGGTGGGGGTGCTTGGCGCTTGGCTGGGAGGACTGTTCGTGTGGGTCCGCAACTGAGACGCCTGCGCGCCCGCGGGTCCGCGGTCGCCGCGGTGATGCTGTTGGTGAGTCTGTCGAGCGGGCCCCCGACGGCGCAGGCGATCGAGCCGCCGTCCGTCGATCCGGCCCTGGTGCCGGCCGACGGGGCACCCGGCCCGGACCAGCCGATGCGCCGCTCGAACTCCTGCAGTGTGCCGATCACGGTCAGCAACCCAGACGTGGCCCAGCTGGCACCCGGATTCGACATGCTGGGGATCGCCGCGGCATGGCAGTACTCCACCGGCAACGGTGTCCCGGTAGCCGTCATTGACACCGGCGTCACACCGAACCCGCGGCTACCGGCGATCGCCGGCGGCGACTACATCATGGGCGGCGCTGAGGGTCTGGGCGGTCTGCAGGACTGCGACGCGCACGGCACCATCGCCGCGTCGATCATCGCCGCGGCCCCGCTCGGCATACTGCCGATGCCCCGCCCGATGCCGGAGGTTCCCGCGTTCCCGCCGCCGGCCGGTCCGCCGCCGAGCATCGGCGCGCCGTTGCCGCCGGCTGATATCCCCGGCCCGCCGGCACCGCCGCCGATCCCGGCTCCGGTGACCATCACCCAGGTGGCGCCGCCCCCTCCTCCGCCGCCTCCCCCGCCGGAGGAGGGTGCCGTGGCGCCGGCCTCGGGTCCGGCTGATCCGCAGACCGAGGACGAGCCGGCGGTTCCTCCGCCCCCGCCCGGCGCGCCCGACGGTGTCGTCGGAGTGGCGCCGCACGCCACCGTCATCTCGATCCGCCAATCATCCCGGGCATTCGAGCCGGTCAACCCGCAACGGTTCGGCTACGACGACGAGCGCGTGAAGGCCGGCACGCTGGCCACCCTGGCCAAGGCCGTCGTCCACGCGGCCGACATGGGCGCCAAGGTCATCAACATCTCGGTGACCTCCTGTGTTCAGGTGGCAGCCGGACTCGACCAACAGGTGCTGGGAGCGGCCCTGTGGTACGCGGCAACGGTCAAGGACGCGGTGATCGTGGCGGCCGCCGGCAATGTCGGCGAGGCGGGCTGCGCCGACAACCCGATGTTCGACCCGCTGAACCCGAGCGACCCGCGGGACTGGCACCAGGTCAAGGTGATCTCAAGCCCGTCGTGGTTCTCCGACTACGTCTTGTCCGTCGGCGGCGTGGACGCCACCGGCGCGCCGATCGACAAAAGCATGGCCGGACCCTGGGTGGGAGTGGCCGCGCCGGCCACCCACGTGATGGGTCTGTCTCCCCAGGGCGGTGTCCCGGTCAATGCCTACCCGCCGGTCCGGGTCGGCGAGAAGAACATGCCGTTCTGGGGCACCAGCTTCTCCGCCGCCTACGTCAGCGGCGTAGCTGCCCTGGTCCGGGCGAAATACCCCCAGCTCACCGCGCATCAGGTCATCAACCGGATCATGCAGACCGCACACAATCCGCCTGCCGGAGTGGACAACCGGGTGGGCTACGGATTGGTCGACCCGGTGGCGGCGCTGACGTTCAACGTGCCGGCGGGCGACCCGCTGGCACCGGGGTCGCAGCAGCGGGTGATCACCCCGCCGCCGCCGCCACCGCCGCCGGACCATCGAGCCCGCACCGTCGCCCTGGGATTCCTCGGCGTGATCGCCGCGACCGTCCTGGCCGCCGCGATCACCGCGCGGATCCGGAGGGCCACCAAGTGAGCCAGAACCGGGTCCGGCTGACCGGGTTCACGCCGTCGAGCAACCGGCGGTTGCTCTCCGCGTCGATGATCGCGCTGTCCGGTCTGGCGGGATGGGCGCTGGGCGGGCTGATCGGCGTCACGGTGGCCGTCCTGCTGGCGGTGCTGGTGGTGCTGGTGCCGTGGTGGGGCCAGCCGGCCTGGTCGTGGGCACTGCTGTGGTTGCGGCGCCCCTCGAAGGCGGCGAGAGCCGCCTGGAGCGAGCCGATCACGGTGGCCAACAACCGCGCCGGCGGCGGTGTTCGCATCCAGGACGGTGTGGCGGTGGTGGCGGTCCACCTGTTGGGCCGGGCGCATGCCGCCACCGTGGCCACCGGGTCGGTGAACGTGGAGACCGACAACGTCGTGGACGTCGCCGACCTGGTGCCGATGCTGCGGCACGCGCTCGGGCTGGTACTGGAGTCGATGAGCGTGATCAGCATCGGAGCGCGCCGCGCCACCACCGGCGACTATCCGCGGGTCTACGACACCGAGATCGGCACCCCGCCCTACGCCGGCCAACGGGAAACCTGGCTGCTGCTGAGATTGCGGGTCATCGACAACACCGCGGCGCTGCGCTGGCGCACCACGCTGGGCGCCACCGCGGTCGGCGTCGCGCAACGGATCGCGGGCCTGCTGCGCTGTGAGGGCCTGCGGGCCCGGGTGGCCACCGCCAGCGACCTGGTGGAACTGGACCGGCGCCTCGGCGGTGGTTCCCTGCTCCCAGGCGCCGAGCGCTGGAAGACGCTGCGCACCGAGGGCGGCTGGGTGACGACCTACGCCTATCCGGCCCGCCAGATCAGTGCCCAACTGCTGGCTCAGGCGTGGACTCTGCCGGTCGATGAGGTGATCCAGAACGTCACGGTGTTTCCGGATGGGACGTGTACGGCCACCGTCACGCTGCAGACACCGCAGCCCGCCCCCACTCCCCCGGCGGTGGTGCTACGCCGGCTCAACGGGGAGCAGGCCGCGGCGGTCGAGGCCAATATGTGCGCACCCCGACCGCAGCTGCGCGGTCTGCGGCCGGGCCGGCTGCCGGCCAGCCTGCCCATCGAGATCGGACCGTCGGGCGTCCTGATCGGCAAGCTGACCAACGGCGACCGGCTGATGGTGCCGCTGACCGACTCGGGCGAGTTGAGCCGCGTGTTCATCGCCGCCGAGGACCTGATCGCCAAGCGCATCGTCATCCGGGCGGCCGGCGCCGGGGAACGGGTCTGTGTGCACACCCGCGACAAGGCCCGCTGGGCCAGCGTCCGAATGCCCGAGGTGACCGTGGTCGGCGAGTCGAGGCCGACCCCGCGCACCACCGTGAGCGTGGTGGACGGGCCGATCGCGCCGTCACCGCGGCCGGCCACCGTCATCACGGTGGCGCCGCCGGGGACACCGCCCCCGCCCCCGGACGCCGTCGAGGTGAGTATCGAGCAGATCGACCGGACCGCGGTACGGGTTGCGGCCGGCGGCAAATCGTGGCTGGCTACGGTGGAGTTGTTCCGGGCGGAAAACCGGTACTGCAGCCCGGAGGCGCTGGCCCCGATGTCATCGCGATGACACCGCACCGCATCGGTCGTCAGCGAAGAGAACCTGGACGCGCGACAGAGGACGACAGACATTGAGTGACTTGCTGGCGGCCCGTCGACACTTCGACCGGGCCATGGTGAGCATGGACGGGCGCTACGGCTCCCCCGAAGCGTTGGCCGACTTCGTCGCGGCAACCGAGGCCGATCCCTCGATGGCCGATGCCTGGCTGGGCCGCATCGCCTGCGGTGACACCGAGCTGGACACCCTCAAGCGTCTGTATGCCAACAGCGACTGGCTGCACAAAGAGACCACCCGACTGGGCCGGCACCTGGCCGCCCAGATTCCGCTCGGACCGTACCTGTCGATCACGGTGACCGACGCCTCGCACGTGGGTTTGGCGCTGGCGTCGGCGCTCACCGTGGCCGGTGAATACGAGCGTGCCGACGCCCTGCTGGCCGACAAATCCCTGCTGGACAGTTGGATCAACCATCAGTGGCACCAGCTCGGCCGCGCCTACCTGATGTTCGTCACGCAGCGGTGGCCGGACCTGCTGACCATAGCGGCCGAGGAACTGCCCGAGCGGGCGATCGTCATGCCGGCGGTCACCGCGTCGGTGTGCGCCCTGGCCGGCTATGCGGCCGCACATCTGGGCCAGGGCCGGGTGGCGCTGGACTGGCTGGACCGCGTCGACATCAGCGGGCAGACCCGCTCCTCGGAGCGATTCCCGGCCGGTGTGCTGACCGCGTCGATCAACCCGAGCGAGATCCCCTTGCTGGCTGCGGATCTCGCCTACCTGCGTGGCATGGTGCACCGCCAGCTCGGCGAGGAGGACAAGGCCCAGGTCTGGTTGTCCAAGGCGGCCATCAACGGTGTGCTGACCGAACCGGCCAAGGCCGCGCTGGCCGAACCGAACCTGCGCCTGGTGGTTACCGAGGAACAGATCATCGACAGCCGCAGCGACCGCTGGGACGCCGGCTCGGCGAAGAGCCGCGCGGAACTCGATGAGGACAACGCGCTGGACCGCCGTGCTGAGCTGCTGGAGCAGGGTCGCGCCGAGCTGGAGAAGCAGGTCGGCCTGGCGGAGGTCAAACGCGCGGTCAAGGCCTTGGAGGACCAGCTCGAAATCCGTGCCATGCGGCTCGAACACGGCCTGCCCGTGGAGGGCCAGACCAACCACATGCTGCTGGTGGGCCCGCCCGGCACCGGCAAAACCACCACGGCCGAGGCGCTGGGCAAGATTTACGCCGGCATGGGGATCGTGCGCAACCCGGAGATCATCGAGGTGCGCCGCTCCGACTTCTGCGGCGAGCACATCGGATCGTCTGGGCCCAAGACCAACGAGCTCATCGAAAAGGCTTTGGGTGGAATTCTTTTCATGGACGAGTTCTATTCGCTGGTGGAGCGCCACCAGGACGGGACGCCGGACATGATCGGCATGGAGGCCGTCAACCAGCTGCTGATCGCGCTGGAGAAGCATCGCTTCGACTTCTGTTTCATCGCGGCCGGCTACGAAGACCAGGTCGACGAGTTTCTGACCGTAAACCCCGGTCTGGCCAGCCGGTTCAACCGCAAGATCCGGTTCGAGTCGTACTCGCCCGAGGAGATCGTCGAGATCGGTGAGCGTTACGGATCCAGTCGCGCGACCGAACTGAATGCCGAAGCACGCCAACGGTTCCTGGAGATGGTGACCACGATCCGTGGCTACGTCAGCCCGCGCGGAGAGCACGGCATCAACGTCATGCACAACGGCCGGTTCGCCCGCAACGTGATCGAGGAGGCCGAACTGGCCCGCGATACGCGGGTGGCCGCCCAAAAGCGTGCCGGGCAGCCGGTGACGATCGACGACCTGAAGACCATCACCGCCGCCGACATCGACTCGGCTGTGCGCGCCGTGTGCGACACCAAACGCGAGATGGCCGCCCTGAACTGGTAGACCGGGCCGCTGTCAGACCGGGCTGGCGCCGTACCGCGCCTCGAAATCGGCCTGAGCTTCCTCACGCAGTGCGGTGAAGACGAGATTGAGCCGATCCGCCAGTTCGCTGTGGGTGTAATCGCTGACCACACACGGGTGCAGCGTCAGCTCGAGCAGCCGGCCGTCGGAGTTGGCCACGGCACGGATGTCGCCGAGATCGACGCTGTAGGTGGTGTTCTCGGCCTCGGCGACCAGCGCTTCCCATTTCTCGGCCGCCTCACGCAGATCCCGCAAAACGGACTCAACGAGGTCCTTGTCGCTGAGTTCCGCGCGGCTCTCCGCCCCCGACATTGGCTAAGTATGTCCAGCCGGTATGAACAGCGTCAATTCATCGACACCCGTAAAGTCTGCTAATCCCACTGGCTGGCGGGCGGTGCGCTGAGCGTCCGAAACCAGCTGTAGTGGTAGTTGGCCGAGACCATGTCGCCGGTCGCGATGCCTTCGGTGGCGGCCAACAGCATGCAGTTCAGCACCAAGGCGGTGTCGGAGTCGGGATACTGCGCCAACAGCTGGTAACGCATGGTGTCCAGATGCACACGCAGTAAGTCGATTTCGGCGTCGACCACCCCGGTACCGGCGGCGCCCGCCTTCACCAGGGTGTTGGCCATCCGCGGCAGTCCTTCCCGCCAGTGGGTGGTCTCGCTGAGCCGCCAGCCGAGATCGTCGATGGGCGCCAGCTCGCGGGGCTGGACCGAGGTCTCGGTCACCGCGAAATCACTCGCCCAGCCGAGCCGGTCGCCGGGGCTGTAGGTGGCCGACTCCGTCGGGTCGCCCAGCATCTCGGTGGCGGTTCCGTTCCGGCGGCCCGGCTCCAGCAGCTGCACCCCCTCCGGCAGCTCGATCCCGGACGGGATCCATCCGTTGGCGATATCGGTCACCAGTCGGGTGGTGCCATCGGCAAAGATGCCGATCGCCCAGCGCAGCCCGGGTTCCTGACGGGCCACGAAGGCCAGCAGACGCTGGAGTCGCCGTTCGTCGGATTCGGCGACCGTCGGCGCGACGGGAGGCGGCGGGACGGGTTCGGGCTGGGCCGCCGCGGGAGGTTCCGGGGCTGCGGGGGCCGGTTCGGCGGGCAGGAGGACGACCGGTTCGGCCGGCGGGAGGACGATTGGCTCGGCAGGCGGGAGGACGATTGGCTCGGCCGGCGGGACGACGACCGGTTCTGCGGGGCGCTCCGGTTCCAGCACCTCCGGGATCGCGGGGACATCGACGACCTCCGGTGCCGGCGCCGGCACGGGAGCAGGCGGCGGCACGGCGGCCGGCGGCGCAGCCACCGGTGGCGGATCGAGTGGCGCCACCTCGGGCGCAGCGGCGGTGACGGTTTCCGGTAGCCGATGACGAGCCCGCTGGGCAGGTACCTCGGAGGGCTGCTCGGGCGGATCGGCCGGGCGAGGCGCGGCGACGGGTTCGGCCGGGACCTCGGCGGTCGGGAACACCGGAGCCGGGGCCGAAGCCGGAGCCGCGCTGAGGCTGATGTACTCCCTGCCGAACTCCAGGGCCTCCTTGTGGAGTTGGCGCACCGTCGACTCCACCCGGAGGACGGCGAAAGCCCTGGCAACGTTGATGACCCGGGTCTCCGCAGCCTGACGCGCCGGACCGGCCAGGTCTGATCGACTGATGGCGTGCAGCTTCTCGTTTGCCGAATGCGCGATTCGTTGCAGATCAGCGTTGAGATAGTCGGCAAGCGGGGCCGTCTCGGGGGTGATCGTCGCCAGCTCGGCGGGCCACAGGCCGCCGAGCACCCAGGAACTACAGTCGACCGGAGCGCTGAAGGCCGGGATCGTCAGCGATTCCCGGGCCGCGTTCCGGAGACGCTGGCGCGCCGACCGCCGACCGAAGAGTGCCACCGCGCAAGCGTACCGTTGCCGTCCCGGCGCTCTCGTCCGAATTCGCCCTCACCGGGCTGCGCCGCCCACGGTATTCGGGCGACCGTCCACAGCCACTGTGCGCGGTGAATTGTCAGCCCTTGGGCCGGTCGGTAGCGTGCAGATCGTGGCTGATGTCGGGTCCCCGGGGACGGGGTGTGCAGCGCAGTTGAGCGAGGTACTCGCCTTGCTGGAGCGGGCCCGAAAGCTGTTTGGCGACATGGTGGTTGATCCTCCGCCAGACATCGCGCCCGATGCTGACGCCGCTGGAAGATGGGTGCTTTAGCGGCCGGGGTTCGCCCGGGGGTGCAGTTGGTGGGCCAGAAGCCGCTCAGTAGCGACCCGTAGATCGTCAGCGGTGGGCACCGCAGCCGACGGTGCGTGCCCGGTCGTGACGATCTCACCTCGGATCTCTAACGCCGCCTTGAGAAATGAGACATCCGCGGTCAGGACAATGGCCTCTGCCAGCCGGTGCGCGTCCGTGTCCATCACCGCCTCGGTCAGCACCACACTGTGCAGATAGCCGCCGCGACAAGACCGGAACAGCACATCGCCACTCGGGTGGAGCGTGTCGAATGCCGGGTTCGGCTCAGTCATCGGCGCCCGTCGGTGAGGTGCCCGAAGGCGCTGGCGGCATCGTCTTCATTCTTGTTCCACATTGCCACCGCGCGGTGCAGATTTTCTGACACTGTCGAATGTTCGCTGGACTGGTCGTCGTAGCAGTCCTTGCGTGCGTCCAGCAACGAACCCGCCGCCTGGCGAAAGTCGCCGTAGATCGGGCCGAGCGAGTTCAGGGTCGCCTGGATTCCCTCGTGTGAGGCCGCAACGGTGGACAGGTAGTCCGACGTCTCTTGATGGTTCCCGGCCGCGTTGGTCAGAACGTCCTGATTGACGTGGATCTTCTCGGGCATGTCCCACCTTCCTGGCTAATCGACGATGCCGGTTGGAGCCGGCTTTTTCAAGCTCATGAGGCTGCCGAGCGCCGCCGCCGGGCGGGTGGCGACCGGCGCGGGCTCCTGTGCCGAGGCCGGTGCGGGCTCCTGTGCCAAGGCCGGCGGATGCTGCCAGCCCAGGAACCCGGGACCGCGCAGGTTCTCGACGAGATGCAGCTGCCCGTCGAGTAGCGCCTTGCCGCCGCCGACAGCAAGGGCATGTCGGTCGGTGAACACACCGATGTCGCCCGCCCGCAGGCTGGCCACGTCGACCGCCGCCACCACAGGGGTTCCGGGCGGCGGGACGTGGATGCCCTGGCTCCGGAACGCCTCCACCACGGGCTGTCCGTCGGCGACGGCCTGCATCGCCGCGCCCAGTTGCGGATTGGCCACAGTCGTGGTTTCGCCGTCGGGCAGCCGCACAGTGACCAGACCCTGCTCCCCCGGGTCCTGCGCCGGCGTATCGCCGTCAGCTCCATCGGCATCCGCACCATCGGGCGCGTCGGCCGTAGCCGCTTCCTCGGGCCGGTAATCGTCTTCCGCGGGCAAGTCGTCACCGCCCGCACCCGGCGTCAGCCCGGTCCATGGAAGTCCGGCGGGCATGGCGGCCGGCATCGCTCCGAAGCCCGGCCCGTCGGCACCCAGGCCCGGGAACATCGGCGTCGCCAACTGCGGCAGCCCCTGCGGCACCTCCGTGTCATCCGCGGCATCCGCGGCAGGCTCGTCATCAACCAGTACGTCCGGGTAGGAGTCGGGATCCGGGCCCAGCGAGGGCTGGCCCTCCTCGGCGGGCGGCGGGTCGCGGCGATCCGATTGCGCAGCGGCATACAGCCCCGTCAAAGCATTGGCGAGCGCCTGCTTGGAGGTGTCATCGTCGTTGGTCTCTTCAACCACCTTGATGATCTGCCCCAGTTTGCCGATCAAGAACCGCTGGAATTCGCGCGCACCCGCGGCGGTGTCCAGGTCCCAGGCCCCTGCGGCGCCGGCAATCTCTGCCTCGAGTTCGTCGAGGCGTCGTCGGCCTTCCAGCGTGGTCTTGTGCGCGTGGCGCAGCGCTTCGATGATCTGCCGGTCGAAGCCCGCGGCACTCGACAGTTGCTGCGCCAGAGCAGTTTCGGCCAGCTTCATCGCTTGCGCCGCCCGGCCCTGCTGTTGATCACCGGGCACCGGATAAACCGAGCGCAGGCGGGTCAGCACGCTGTCGTAGCCCGACGGCGGCAACGGCAGGGTCAGTGCCGCCTGGGCTAGACGAGTCGCCTCACCCGCACCGCCGGCCCTTTCGATGCGGCCGATCGCATCCAGCACGTCGTCGCGGGTTGTCATCTCCTCAGCCCAACATCGCTGCGCCGGGCCGACGCTCGGGAGCTGACCGCTTCATGGCCGGTGACTGTACCGGCGCCCACCGAGGCCGACAATTCACCCGAGCACCCGCTGGGGACAGCCCGGTCACGGCACCGGACGCCGGATCGCCACCTGCGCGCCCAGGGGGCTGATCTGCACGGTTGCACCCGCGTGCGGGGCTTCGATCACCCGGTTCCCGCCGATTGCCAGCTGAACATGACCGGTGCTGGGGAACACCAGGTCGCCGGGTCGAATCTGGGAGCGTGCCACCGGGATTCCTTCGTAGATCTGGGTGTAGGTGGTACGCGACAGGGGCACGCCGGCTTGGTGGTACGCCCACTGGGTCAGCCCCGAGCAGTCGAACCGGTCGGGGCCGGTCGCGCCCCACACATAGGGTCGGCCGAGCCGTGACAGGGCGGCACGCACGGCCATCCCGGCGCGAGTGTTGGGCAACCGCAACCGATCCAGCCCGGTCATCCGGCGCCCCGCCGTCCGGTAACGCAGCCGCCGCAACCCCGCACGGTGGGCCCGCGCCCGGTGGCGCGCCGATGCCACGTGCGCATGTTGGGCGCGCAGTCGGGCTGCCCGCCGGCGCATTGCCTCCCGGTGCGCCAAAGGCGTATCTGGGGAAACTGCCGAGTCAGCGCGGGCAGCGGAGACGACGCCGTCGGTCTGCTGGCGGGCTCGGGCGTGGTCGGCGACCACGGCGGCCAGCGCTGTTGTGGCGAGCGCATCGGTACGTGCGTTGGCCAGCAACAGATCCCGCTGCGCGAGCACCGCCGCCCGGTACCGGTCATGCCCCGCGCCGGTGTCGGTGTTGGCGTTGCGCTCCAACAGCTCGACATAGCGGTCCAGCCCGGGCTCCAGTGACACGGGCCGTGGATGACCCGCGAACAGCTCATTGGCGCGCGTCAGTAGCTCCAACTCACCGTTGCTCACTGTTATCCCCCTTCGTCGCCACCATCTGTTGCGTCCATGGATCCGTCGGCGAATGCCCGAACTCGGGCCAGCGCTCCGGGCGGAATCACACCTCGGTTGCGGATGTCCCACATCTCCTCGGGCCCGACGCCGATCAACGCCGCGATCACCGGTTCGGGCAGCGGCGACTGCGCGCAGGCCCGATCGAAGCGGGCGGTCAGACTGCCGGGCATCCGCTGCAGCAGGTCGATACGGGTGGCCTCGAGGGCCTGCAGGTGCGCCATCAGCCGGGCAGCGTGATCGGCGCCCGCGTTGACCGCCACCCGCCAGGAGCTGGCAGCAAGCATCTCCGCCTTCACGCACTGCGTGATCACGGAAAGAATATACGTCTCGTATTCGTCTGAGGCTTCCGACGGCAGTCTCGCGATCACCGAACGCAGCGCATCGAGCTGCGCCTCGGCATATCCTTCCAGCACTTCGGTGTCACTGTGGCGGTCGACGACGATGGCTCCCGCGGGACGCGCAGCCGAAGTCTGCGGCCCGGCCGCCGAGATCAACGAAGCCAGTTCGGCGTCGGGATCGTCGGCCACCAGGAGGCGAGAATAGGTGCCCGGCGGCAGACCGAGTCCGTTCTCAACCTTCTGAACTGTGCCTTTATGGGGCTTCCGGGCGCCGCGCTCGAGGTAGCTCAATCCCATGATGCTGACCCCGGTGGCTGCGGCGAGGTCGGCCAGCGACCAGTCGCGCGCCTCGCGCAGTGCCCGAATGGCCGCGCCCGCCGCTTCGCGGCTCATTGTTGCGCCCCGGCCATGGACGGATAGTACACAGCCTGGCCCTTCACTACTTACATATATGTTTTTATCAACTTCTGTTGCGTTCGTCGTATCTGATCGTATACGTTTCTATCTACGTTATCCGATCTGTTCTCGAGGAGGTCCTTCCGATGGCACCCCCCTGCTCCGCAAATCCCGAACTGTGGTTCGGCTACCCCGACGCCGACGGAGCCGACGGGGCCGCCAAGGCCCGGGCCTACGAACAGTCCTCGACCGAGGCGCGGTTGCAGTGCCTACGACGCTGCCCGCTCGCGCAGCAGCGCCGGTGCGCAGCGCTCGCCGTGGAACGGGGTGAGGAGTACGGCGTGTGGGCCGGCGTGAAGCTCCCCGGCGGCCAGTACCGCAAGCGGGCCGAACTCGCCCGGGCCCACGCGCTGCTGCGCGCGATCGCCGCCGGCGAGATCAACACCCGCGAGCTGCCCGACAATCAGGCGTTGCTGACCAACCACGAGCGCGAACAGCTGCCGGTGACAGCGACGGTTTTTCACCTGCCCGCCGGGCGGATCGGTCCTCGGTCAGCGGCCTGACCCCGGCATGAGTCGGTAGGATCGCCCGTAGCGGCACGGCGCACGGCGCGGAGGTGACAGTTGAGCAACCTGGAAGCCACCTCGAATGAATTCGCTTGCGCAGCAACGCCAACTGATCACATCGAAGTACTGCACGCCCGCGACGTTCCGCTGGGCGGAGCACGCGCCATCAGGGTCCGCCGCACCTTGCCGCAGCGGGACCGCTCGCTGATCGGCGCCTGGTGCTTCGTCGACCATTACGGACCGCAGGATGTCGCCGACGGCGCCATGGATGTGCCCCCGCACCCGCACACCGGGCTACAGACGGCGAGCTGGCTGTTCAGCGGGCGGGTCGAGCACCGCGACAGCGGCGGCGTGCACGCGGTGGTGAACCCCGGCGAGCTGAACCTGATGACCGCCGGGGCGGGCATCTGCCACTCCGAGGTCTCGATTGATCCGGAGACGGCTCCGGTGCTGCGCGGCGTACAGCTGTGGGTGGCCTTGCCCGATAGCTCCCGCCACACCGCGCGTGACTTCAACCATTTTGCGCCCGAGCCTGTTTCGCTGTCCGGCGCATCGGCGCTGGTCTTCCTCGGCGAGCTGGCCGGATACCGCTCCCCCGTCGCGTCGTTCACTCCCCTGCTGGGCGCCCAGCTCGACCTGGAGCCGCGCACCGAACTGGCACTCGACGTCGACCCCGCATTCGAGCACGGTGTGCTGTGCGACCAGGGTGCGGTCAGCCTGGGCGGCACGGGCCTGGGCGTCGGCGAGCTCGGCTATCAAGGCCCCGGTCGCACGGTGCTGCCGCTGCGCAACACCGGCGACTCCCCCGCCCGGGCCCTGGTGCTGGGCGGGGTGCCGTTCGGTGAGGAGTTGGTGCTGTGGTGGAACTTCATCGGCCGTAGCCACGACGAGATCGTCGAGTTCCGGCGCCGTTGGCAGGACGGTGACGAGCAATTCGGCCGGGTCATCGGCTATCGGGGCCGCCTGGAACGGCTACCGGCCCCGCCGATGCCGCCGCTGCGGCTGCGGCCGCGGCGGCCCCGCACCGAGTAGGGATCCCGCTCGCTCAGCGGATGGTGCCCGCTCCCGGGATCAGCGGCAGATCCAGCGCCGTGACCCAGCCCGGCGGGAGATCATTGACCGCTGGGACGGCGTTGAGCGCGCGCATCCCGGTGGCCAGGCAACCGGCAGTGGCCGCGTCACGGCCCGAACCATCGGTGAAGTGGAATGCCGTCTCTTGCGAAATGCTGGGCGTCCCTTCGATATCGACGCGGTAGACGTCATCCTGGGTGCCCGAAGGCCAGTCCGGTGCGGCGTCGCGGCCGATCCGGTTCACGTGCTCGAGCTGGATGCGGGTTTCGCCCCGGTAGATACCGTTGATGGTGAACCGCACCGCCGCGACCTGGCCCGGGGCGATCACTCCCTTGGCGGTGGTGCGTTCGTGGGGAGTCACCCAGGTGTCCCAGGTGGTGGTGATCTCATCGAGCTCGATCCCGGCGGCGTGCGCGATCATCGGAACTGTTCCGCCCCAGGCGAAGATCAACACCTCGGGGATCTTGAGCACGGGCTGGAAGTCGGGGTCGCGGCCGATCCCCATCTCGTTCTCGTAGTCGCCGGTGTAGTTGGTGTAGTCCAGCAGCTCGGAGGCGCGCACCTTGCGCACCTCGGCGCAGACCCCCATCAGCGTCATGGGAAACAGGTCGTTGGCGAAACCGGGGTCGATACCGGTGGTGAAGCACGACGCTCCGCCGTCCTCGCAGGCTTGGGTGATGGGCTTGAGCAGATCCGGCGGATTGAGCTTGAGCCCGGGCCACACCCACGGCGTCATCGCGGTGGAGCAGACGTCGATGCCGGCACGTAGGAAGCGCGCGATCAGCGCGATGTTGTCGGCTGCGTGCGCGGCGGTCGGGCCGTAGTGCACCAGCGCGTCGGGCGCCAAGGCGATCAGGGCGTCTACGTCGTCGGTGGCGGTGACGCCGACGGGCGGGATCCCGCAGATCTCACCGGCGTCGCGTCCCACCTTGGCCGGGTCGCTGACGCCCACGCCGACCAGTTCGAACAGCGGGTGTTTGACGATCTCGGGGATGACCAGCTTGCCGACGAACCCGGTGCCCCACACCACAATCCGTTTTGCCACCTGAGATCCTCTCGTCGTGCGGAACCCTTTTGGAGATTACGGCGTGAGCAATACCTTCACCACGTCTCCGGACCGGGCCGCCACCGCACGATAGGCGTCGGCCGCGTCGTCCAAGGCCATCTCGGTGGTGAAGATGCCGTCCACCGACAGCCGCCCGGATTGAAGCAGCGGCACCAGCTGGGGCCACGTCTGTTGCACGGGCGCGGTGGTCATCCGTAGGGTGACGCTGCGCAGCAGCGCCGGCAACGCCGGGAACGGGAACGGTTGCAGGTCATGCACGCCGACCACCGACACCGTTCCACCGGCCCGTATCGCGGTCAGCGCGTCGGACATCGTGGTGTCCGAGCCGACCGCGTCGATCACCGCATCCACACCGCGCCCATCGCTGAGCTCCATGGCCGCGGCCGTGGTCGGCGGCTCCGCCGGGGTCACACCCATCAGCGCCGCCCGTTCCCGACGTGCACGCACCGGATCGACGCCGAGAACCGTTGCTGCACCGAGGAACAGCGCACTGCGTGCCGCACACAGGCCAACCGCGCCCAACCCGATCACCGCTACCGTGCCGCCGACCGGGATGTCGGCGCGCAGCGCCGCAGCCCATCCGGTGGCGAGGTTGTCGGTGAGCAACAGAGCTTCGGCGTCAACGATCCCCTCGGGAATGCGGGCCAGCTGAAAGTCGGCGCCCGGCACGGCAAGCAGCTCCGACTGTGCGCCGCCCAGCAGGCCCGATCCGAAGATCTGCGGGCCCGAATGGCACCGGATCGGGTCGAGGGTGCCGCACCCGGCGCAGTGTCCACAGCCCGCGACCGAGGACACCATCACCCGGTCGCCCACCCGCACCGAGTGCACCTGCGAGCCGACCTCGACCACGGTGCCGATGGCCTCGTGACCCAGCGGAACGGGGTCGGCGATCGGGTAGTCGCCTTCGTAGAAGTGCAGATCGGAGCCGCAGATCGCGGTCGCGGTCACCTCGACGACGGCGCCGTCGGCCCCGGGCAACTCGGGGTCCGGACGGGTGTCGACACGGATCGATCCGGGCCCATCGATTACGACACTGCGCATGTCACGATCCTTCAGCTAGTGCTTGAACCTTGCCGAGCACGTCGGGGTAGCGCTTGAGGTGCGCGCCGCCGTTGACGTCGAAGGTGGATCCGGTGATCCAGCCGGCGCGTTCCGAGGTCAGGAACTCCACGGTCTGCGCGATGTCGTCGGGGATGCCGGAGCGCCCGAGCGGGGTGTTTTCGATGTACTCGTCGGTGAGCCCGGGCACCATCGCCAGGCCGGCGACCAGGGGAGTGTCGACCAGGCCGGGAGAGACCGCGTTGACCCGGATACCGCGGGCGCCCAGCTCCAACGCAGCCACCTGGACCAGCATCAGCACCCCGGCCTTGGCGCTGCAGTATGCGGCCATCGTGGTGCCGGGCTGACGCCCGTTGAGGGAGGAGATTGCGACCACGCTGCCGCCGTCTTCGAGGGTGCGGGCCGCATGTTTGATCACCAGCATGGTGCCGGTGAGGCAGACGTCGATCGTGGTCTGCCAGCCGGACAGCTCGATGTCGGCGATGGGCCCGATGATCGACAAGCCGGCGCAACTGACCACCGTGCGGAGCGGCCCGGCTTCGCGGGCGACGGCGAATGCCGCTGCGACACTGGCCTCGTCGGTCACATCCGCGGCGACGGCGGTGGCCGCATCGCCCCGTCCATGCGCCGGTCCCAGCTTCGCCTCTCCTCCGTCGAGCCTCGCTGAACCGGCGAGTTCGGCGGCCCGGGCCCGTGCGGCTTCCTCGTTGATGTCGGCGATCACCACGTGATCACCGCGCGCGACCAGGGCGTGCGCGGAGGCCAACCCGATCCCGGAAGCGCCGCCCACGATCAGGGCCACGGGTTTCTGAGCCGTCATCGTCGCGCTCCCATCGTCGTGGTGTTTCGGTAGGTGCGCTCGCGTTCGGGACGCACCCACAGCGTGTCGCCACCGACGTCGGTGCCGTCGGCCGCCAGCACGCGTTTGAGGATCTTGTTGGTGGCCGTCGAGGGCAGCTCCGCGGTGACCCGGACATACCGCGGCCAGGCCTTGGGGGAGAGGTCCTCTTGCGCCGCAAGGAAATCGGCGAACTCGGCCTCGGTCAGCTGCGCGTCGTCGCGCAGCACCAGCGCGGTCATCACCTGGTCGCCGACATTGCTGTCCGGCACGGCGTACACCGCGGCCTGGTTGATGTCGGGGTGGCGCATCAGGATCCGCTCGATCGGCGCCGCCGCCAGGTTCTCGCCGTCGACCCGCATCCAGTCGGCGGTGCGCCCGGCCAGATAGATCCAGCCGTCGGCGTCGGCGTAGGCGAGATCGCCTGACC
Organism: Mycolicibacter heraklionensis; assembly: GCF_019645815.1. Classification (NCBI taxonomy): domain Bacteria; kingdom Bacillati; phylum Actinomycetota; class Actinomycetes; order Mycobacteriales; family Mycobacteriaceae; genus Mycobacterium; species Mycobacterium heraklionense. The sequence continues at coordinate 34,709 of NZ_CP080997.1, read as the reverse complement.
AGTACATGCCGTCGCGCATCCGCTCAGCGGTGGCGTGAGCGTTGTTGTAGTAGCCCGAGAAGAATCCCGACCCGGCGGTGTTGACCAGTTCGCCGATCGCCTCGTCGGCGTTGGTCAGCACACCGTGCTCGTCGAAGACCGCCGGCGGGCACTCGGCGTTCGTGTCGCTGTTGTAGATGGCGACGCCCGGGAATCCGCGTCCCACCGAACCGGGCGGGGTGCCCTCATCGCGGGTGATGGTGACGGCGTTCTCGGTGGAGCCGAAGGCGTCGACCACGTGGACACCGAACCGGCGGGCGAACTCGCCGATGTCGCGTTCGGAGGCCTCGTTGCCGAAGGCGACCCGGAGCGGATTGTCGGCGTCATCGGGCTGCTCGGGATGTGCCAGCAGGTAGGCGAACGGCTTACCGACGTAGTTCATATAGGTGCCACCGTAGGCGCGGATGTCGGCCAAGAACCGCGAAGCCGAGAACTTCGCCGGCGCCATGGCCGCACCGGCGGCCACCGCGGGGCCGAAGCCGGCTGCGATCGCATTCGAATGGAACAGCGGCATGGACAGGTAGACGACGTCGTCGGCACCCAACTCGAATCGCTCGGTGAGGCTCTGCCCGGCGACCAGCACCATGAAGTGGCTCACCAGAACCGCTTTTGGGTCACCACTGGTGCCGGAGGTGAAAATCAGCATGAACGGATCCAGCGGCGCGACCTGCCTGTGCGGTTGCAGTTCCCCGGCTCCAGCGCACTGCGCGGCCCAAGCCGGGTCATCGACGTCGATGATCGTGACGGCGGGCAGGTCCAGTCCCTGCAATAGTGCGCGGTGCTCGGCGTCGACGAGCAGGATCTGCACGTCGGCGGTGCGCAGGTCCCCGGCGAGCGCCGAGCCGCGGCGGGTGTCGTTGACCCCGCACAGGACGTACCCGCCCAGCCCGGCGGCGGCGAGCGCGGTCAGCATCGCGGGGGTGTTGCCCAGCAGGGCGCCGACGTGCATCGGCCGGCTGGTATCGGCGCGGGCGATCACCGCGGCGCCGTGACGGGCTGCGCGGTCGAGGTATTCCTGCCAGGTCCAGCGTGTCTGCCGACCGTCGGCGTCGTTGTAGAGCACCGCCAAACCGGTGTGCCCGGCGCGTTCGGCGAGCAGTTGTTGCATGGTCTCCGCCATCAGACCTCCTAACCCGTGACCGTAGCGGTCGCGTCGGCCAGGTGCCGGGTCAAAAAGGCGATCTGGTGCTCGGCGACGTGATCGAACCAGTCGCCACAGGCGAAGACGTCGAAGTGGTCGCAGGGGTAGTGCCGTACTTCGGCGCGGGCGGCGAACGCCGCTTTGGCGGCAGCCTGCGGGGGAGCGCCACGGTCGAAATCGGCTATCTGCACCAGGATCGGGCAGGCGATGGACTCGGCGTGCTTGGCCGCCGGCCGATAGGAGCCGAGCTGGACACCGACCTGGGCGTCGATCTCGTTGCGCCAGGTCGGACCGGCCATCGCGGTGTAGGCCGCGTGGTAGCCGTCGGCGGTCAGGGTGGCCAGCTCCCCGGGGCGGCCCACCAGGGGAATGGTCGCGGGCGGGCCTCCGAAGCGTTGGGCCAGCGCGCTGCGCCAACCCGTGGCCGTCGACCGCAGCATCGCTGCCGGGCGATGGTGCGGGAGCGCCGCGACCGCGGCGACGGGACCGCTGACCAGTGGGGTCAGCGCGATGGCGGCGGCGACGCCGGGCGTGGTGGCGGCCACCTCGAAGACATGCCCGCCGCCCAGCGAGACTCCCCACACCACTGTGCGGCGAGGATCCACACCGGGCTGCTCGGCCGCTGTGGCACAGGCCGCGCGGAAGTCGTCGATCTGTTCTTGCATCGAAATCCGTTGGCGCGGTTGTGCTTCTGATGCACCGAAATACCGGTAGTCGAAGGCGAAGGCGGCGAAGCCGGCTGCGCTGAGTCGTTCGGCGAACGGGATGAGGCCGGAGTCGACGGTGCCGCCGAGGCCGTGTCCGAGCACCACGACCGGCGCGCCGTTGTCGTCATCACCATGCGCGGCGGGGAAGAACTGTCCGACACAGGTGGCGCCGCCACTGCCGAAGCGAATGGTCGCGCTCATGCGGATGCCTCCATCTCGCGCACACCGGCCCATCCGGGCGCACCGAGGTCGGCGGCGCGTCGGCTGCCGCGCGGGATCTCGGCGGTGCGCATGTCGTGTTCGTAGAGGAAGTAGTCGAGTTGCTGGGTGTGGCGCGGGGTGTCGAGCATGTGGCCGGTGTACTTGCGCTTGTCGGCGTCGATCACCCGGCGCATCTCGGCGACCGACGGCAGCCGGTAGCGACCGGCCGCGTAGGCGCCGATCAGGCGGGCCTGTGACTCGACGAACGGGAACAGCGTCGGGGTGGCTTGCGCGAAGCCGGCGAACACCAAGTCGTCGATGCCCGGATAGAACATCCGCTTGTACAGGTCGATCCGATTGTCCGGCGCGCTGATGAACTCCGGGTCGAAGAACGGGAAGGTGATGTTGTAGCCGGTGGCATAAATGATGACGTCGAACTGGCCGCTGGTGCCGTCGGTGAAATGCACGGTCTCCCCGTCGAACCGGCTGATGTTGGGCTTGGGGATGACGTCGCCGGACCCGAGTCGCAACGGCAGTTCCACCGATTGGGTCGGGTGCGCCTCGAAGAACTTGTGGTTGGGGGTGGGCAGCCCGAGATCCTCCGGACGTCCGGCGATGATCGGCTGCGCCCACTGAGCGACCTTGCGCTGCCAGGAGAACGGCAGATACGGGCTGGTGCGGAAGTACTTGTCGGCGGGCTTGCCGGCCAGATACTTCGGCACGATCCAGGCGCCCGAGCGAGTCGACAGGGTCAGCTCGTTGTCCAGGGCCTTCGACGACAGCTCGACGGCGATGTCGGCGGCACTGTTGCCCAGGCCGACGACCAGAATCCGCTTGCCGCTGAAGTCCAGCGGCGTCTTGGGGTCGATGTAGTGGTGGGCATGCAACGTCTGGCCGCTGAATTCGCCCGGGAAGTCCGGCAGGCGCGGGTCCCAGTGGTGCCCGTTGGCGACCACCAGCAGGTCGAACCGGCGGCGCCCGCCGCCAGTCAGTTCCAGCTCCCAGCCGCCGCCGGGAAGCCGCTGCGCGTGGGCGACCTCGGTGCCGAACTCGATGTGGCGTTTGAGGTCGAACGCCGCCGCATAGGACTCCAGGTACTCCTTGACCAGCGTGTGGTGCAGGAAGTCGGGGTAGTGGTCCGGCATGGGGAAGTCGCGGAACGACAGCTGGTGCTTGGAGGTGTCGATGTGCAACGAGCGGTAGGCGCTGGAATGTCCGTTCGGGTTGCCGAAGGCCCAGTTGCCGCCGATCCGGTCGGAGGACTCGAAGCAGGTGTAGTCGATCGCGTAGTCGTTCAACATCTTTCCGGCGGTCAGGCCGCTGATGCCGGCACCGATGATCGCGGTGCGAGGTGAGGGCATGGGGAACCTCCGGGATCTGGGGTAGACAGGTTTGCAGAAGTGTCTACGTGACGCGTGGCAATAGTACACACATCGGCGAATGTGTCTACTCCTTGTTAGGCTTGCCGACCAGGAGGTGGCCGTGAACGCAGCGTCAGCGTCGTCCACGTCCCCGTCGACAACCGACCGGCTTCTCGATGCGACTGAGAAACTGTTGGCCGACAAGGGGATTCGCGCGACGACGATGATCGACGTCGCCCAGGCAGCCGGGGTGTCCCGGGCCTGGCTGTACCGGAACTTCCCGGACAAGCCCACGCTGGTCGGCGCTGCGATCATCCGGCTCATCGAGACCAGCTGGGCGCAGACCCGCGCCGAGCTGTCGACGCTCACCGGCTTCGAGGACCAACTGGTGGCCGGCGTCCAGATCGGACGCCGCGCCTACGACGACCCCGGAACACTGCTGATGCGGCTGCGCACGGCGGAGCCCGAGGAGTTCACCGCCTGCGCCGGCGCGGGGGTCCGCGGCCTGGTGCCCGACCTCGCGGCGTTCTGGTTTCCGTTCGTGGAAGCCGCCGCCGAAAGTGGAGATATCCATCCCGACACCGACCTGCCCGAGGCCAGCGAATGGGTCGCGCGGGTGATGATCAGTCTCGGAAGTGTGCCGGGAAATCACATGGATCCCGACGACCCGGAGGCCGTGCGGCGGCATCTGTGTCGGTACGTGCTGCCGGGGCTGCGACAGGCGCCGACGACTGCGACACCGAAGGGCAAGCGATGACGGAATGGTTCTTGTACCTCCCGCAAACCAGAATCGGCCTCGCCGACCTGGTGTCGCGGGTCCGCGCGGCAGAGGCCTCCGGTTTCGACGGCGTGGCATTCCTCGATCACCTGGACACCCCGATGGACCCCACTTCGCCGCTGTGGGAGGCGATGACCGTGGCCACCTGGGTCGCCGCCCACACCGAACGGATCAAGGTCGGCCACGTGGTGCTGTGCGACGGGTTCCGGCATCCGGCGGTGCTGGCCAAACAGGCGACCACCCTGGCCGAAGCATCTGGCGGACGCTTCGAATTGGGGCTCGGCTCCGGCTCGATGCCCGACGAACTGGTCAAGTACGGCATTACCACGGCTGGCCCGCGGGAACGCATCGATGCGCTGGGGGAGACGTTGGCAGCGTTGCGTGAGTACTGGAGCACCGAGGGGGAGCGGGCGCAGACGCCCGCACCGACCGAGCCGATCCCCCTGGTGCTCGGCGGCGTCGGCCCCCGCATGCTGGAGCTGGTACGCCGGTACGCCGATTGGTGGAACCTTCCCGCTACACATGTGCACAAGTTGCCCGAGCTGCTGCCCGCGATCGGGTCTGCCCGCGCCTCGGTGCAGCAGATGGTCGGTTTCGCCCGATGCGACCAAGACGTGGTGGCGGTAACGGAGACGGCGCAGCGGCGGTTCGGCCGGCTGGGATCGGGCCTGGTGTGCGGTGACGCCGCAGCGCTGGTCGAACATTTCGGTCGGCTGGAAAGCCAGGGGGCACAACGGTTCTACGTCTGGTTTGCTGATTTCGCGCCACCGGAGTCGATCGCCGAGTTCGCCGAGACCGTGATCCGGGCGAGTCGCTGAGCTCGTCAGCGTGATCGGCGCGGTGCGTTCCAGCGGATCTCGATGTCGTCGGAGTCAGTCATCGGGCTGTCCAGATCGTCGGTGACGCGCACGCCCACCCGGCGCTGGGTGGTGGCGTCGACGAAGCTGAGCGGCGGAGCCCCGTCCTGGAGGTACTTGTCGCCCCACTGCATCAGCGACAGAAAGACCGGCAACAGGTCTTCGCCGGCGGGGGTCAGCCGATACTCGTCGCGGACCCGCTGCCCGGATTCCTGGTAGGGCACCCGGCGGATGATCCCGGCGGACTCGAGTTGCTTGAGCGCCCGGGAGACCGCCGGCGCCGAGGCGCCCAGGCGCGCGGTGAAGTCCTCGAAGCGCCTGGTGCCGTAGAAGCATTCGCGCACCACCAGGAATGCCGTCTTAGTGCTGAGCACATCGAGCAGCCTGGCCGCGGAACACGCATCGCCGGCCGACCACTGTGTGCGGTCCCGTAACCGGGGCTCGAACTCCATGCGGGCCAGCTTACGTGACTAACACTTGCGTTATCCAGATATCCGTGCTTCGCTCTTACTAACGCCATCGTTAGTCAGTGTGGAGAGGATCGGGAAATGGTTGCAGTAGAGGGCAAGGTCGTGGTGGTCACCGGTGGGCGCCGCGGACTGGGGGCGGCATTGGTCGACGAGGTGCTGGCCCGCGGTGCCCACAAGGTGTACTCGACCGCCCGTACCGCATTCACCGATGCGCGCCCGCAGGTGGTGGCACGCCCGCTGGAGGTGCGCTCCGCCGAGTCGGTGGCGGCATTGGCAGAGGTGGCCCGCGACGCCGAGCTGGTGTTCAACAACGCCGGCATCCTGCTGCCGGACGCGTTGCTGACCGGCTCATTCGAGCGCATCACCGACACGTTCGACGTCAACGTTTTCGGCCCGCTTCGCGTCGCGCGAGCCTTCGCGCCGATCTTGGCGGCCAACGGCGGCGGGGCGCTGGTCAACATGCATTCGGTGTTGTCCTGGCTGGCCGGCTCCGGCGCCTACGGCGCTTCCAAAGCCGCCGCCTGGTCGGTGACCAACTCACTGCGCACCGAGCTGGCGGCGCAGCACACCCAGGTGGTCGGCGTGCATGCCGGATTCATCGACACCGACATGGTCTCGGCCATCACCATGCCCAAGGTGACGCCGGCCGAGGTGGCGCGGCGCATCGTCGACGGCGTGGAATCCGGTGCCGCCGAAGTGCTGGCCGACGACGTGTCCGTCGGCGTCAAGGCTGCGCTGTCCGGGCCGGTCGAGAACCTGTCCTTCGCTCTGTCCCACTGGACACCCGTCAACCAAGGAGCACTGAACCGCCATGCCATTGTGGACAATTCACCACACCCCGGGGATCTTCGATGCCGAGGAGAAGCGCGCGCTGGCGTCCCGAATCACCGACCACTACGAGAGCGCCGGGCTGCCGCGCTTCTACGTGGTCACCGTCTTCCACGAGACCGTGCCGGAGGACTTCTATGTCGGTGGTGAGCCCACCCAAGTCGGTGTTCGCGTCGTCATCGACCACATCGCCCGTCACTCCGTCGACAAGGAAGGCCGCCGGCGGATCGCCGAATGGATCAACCAGATCCTTACCCCGACGCTTGATCAGCGCCCCGGTCTGCACTGGGAATTCCATGTCGACGAAACCAGCGAAGAACTGTGGATGATCAACGGGCTGGTACCGCCGCCCGGGGGATCGGACGCCGAGAAGCGGTGGGCTAGAGATAATTCCGTGTCGGCATACTAGTGTGCGGCGGGTCAGCTAGCGTTTTCAATACTCTCGCCAGCCGTCGAATACCGCCCTATGGTAGTTACAGGGCCTATAAGCCCACCGTACGGCAAACGGCTCTTGACTCCTGGCGCTCCCGGGACGTGCGGAAACGTGGTGGAGCGTTCGCCTACGATTCTGTGGGTAGAGCCGGACGCGGGCCAATTATGGGAGCCGTCGCCTTCCATGCGTTCAGGGCTCCCGGCTAATTCGCGCCGTCCGTAAAGCAGTAGCGTTGTCCGCAGCCATAATGCACTTTACTCGGTCGGGCTATCCTACCGAACTATCCGACGGGATGAACTATGACCGCAATTTTTGCCAGATCGCGCGCTAACTTCCTCTGCTTACTCGGAGCAAGTTGCCGAATACCATTAATGATGGCATGCGCAGCGTTTCTTGGATGATCTGGCTCCGGCGCGTCGGGCGGCCAAGGATCAGCAATGGTCTGCAGTCCGTGACACAAGGGTTCAGTACCAGAAATCGATGCGACCGCATTATGAGGCTTTCGGCACACATCCTCGTATGTCAGAGACCGCCGCGTTACTATCGTTTGTGAGTAGATGGAAAGTCCCGTCTCATCTGAACGCAGCTTGAAGCATGCGCTGCTGAGCCGCGCTTCGCCTGTTTCGGTATTTACGACACAGAAGGCTTCATCTTCAAGGCTTGGTATGCGTCGGAGTAGCTTATCGCGTTCAAAATCGCTCGGGGCAAGGTCAGCTGTAGAAGGTGATCTGCTCTCCACCGTAACCCGCCGTCGCATTATCAAGTTCCTTGCCCACGCCCCGAAGTAGCTCGACAATCCGTGGACCTCGCGCCTCCTCGTCGATGAAGCCGCTTTCATTCAATGCCAAATAGATATACAGAGAGTCATCTGCCAGGCACTCGATTTCGATATCTAAACCGCCGTGGTGCCATTCGATTTGAATACCTCCGCCCGCCAAGGGGAAAATTTGAGCGGGTATCCGCGGCCTAATAACCCAAATTGCCCAGATAGCGTTTATGCTAGCCGCATCCGCGGGAGCTAAGTCGTGCTGACCGCAGTCCGGCGATAGTAGCCCGGCACGCAAGCCATTTAGTCGATTAACGGCATCTTCGATGACAGTCCGTAACATTGGACCCGGGTCTGGAAGTTTGATAGTCACTTCGTTGAGGGGCGATGGTTCCTCGTACAGAAATTTCCTCGGCAGCGTTGCAGAGCCGTGCGCGTATAGATTCCGTGCTGCTTGGCCCATCTGCAGAGTAGTACCCGAAGTTAGAGAAGGCATAGTTACCATTGCTATTCACGTCCCCATCGCGACTGCATTTCGTCCGTGGTAATTGCAGCGAACGTTCCAACTACAAATTCACGCGCTAAGTCCAATGCGCTGTCCGGCGGCCGTGTTTCATCGACTCGAGTGCAAGCGACGATTTGCAAGACTACTGGATGGCCTGCCGTGCTTGCATCCACGTTTGCGATGATGGTCAAAGTTGTTTGTGCAGCTGGGACCTCCCGTACCTGGGTAATCGAAGTTAGCTCGATATCGTCTCTCGAGAGTTCGTCGTAGTTCATCTTGAGAACGTCAGCAATCGGTACCCGCGCGTCATCCGAATCGCTATGAATCACGTTGATGTAGGTAACTTCTGCGTTGTGTGGTTGAATAGCCGGAGCCACGCCTTGCTCGGCAACAAATTCGTTAAAGTCGAGCCACCGTTCCAGAAAATTTGCACGCAGCGCGTCGTAGCGTGGATAGGGTTTTTCAATTGTGGGGACGGCTCGCCAATTTGCTATCAGTCGATCGCGTTGGACTTGTACAACTTGATCGCCCTCGGAATTGAGGAACCACAAGCGACGCGGCGGGGGACCGATATCTATCCGGAACCCTTGCGACTGTGTCGCTGTTTCCAAGTAAGGCTGCTCGATCGCTTCCGGAAGTTCCGTCGCCCATCGCGTACGGAGGTCGGACATGGCTGCGAACTGCAGTCCCATCAGTGGGCTGAAGCCAAAAGACAACGCGACCTCGGTGACCGGTGGCTTCCGAAAGCTGGGCAAAGTCAACCCAGACACGCCCTTTGCCTCCATGTCACGAGAGTACACAGCGCGCCTTGAAACCTGCGGGACGCATCCTCGCATGTCCCATTGCGCGCCGCCGTTCCCTTGACTCCGTGAATTTGAGCCGGCCCCGAGCACGGAACCACCCGCACGAGAACGTTGCGTACCAACCACAACTACTGGCCCAACAAACAGAAAAACCCCGACAAAAGCCGGGGCCAATCCGTAACCGATGACGCGACTCATGTGTAACCCATGACCCGACTCATCACACTGTGGGCGAAGGGGGACTTGAACCCCCACGTCCCGAAGGACACTGGCACCTGAAGCCAGCGCGTCTGCCATTCCGCCACTCGCCCGAGCAACCGGGGGAGCCTATCACGGGTCCCCTTACCCCTAAAAAATCGGCTCCGCCCCCGCCGCCCAGCCCCTCGGAGCCCCGCCCAAGCCGCCGTGACCCCTTCGTGACCTGGTCTTATCCGATTCTCCGCCGAAGAAGGGTGCCGCCGTGGCACCCCGGGTCGATACCATGTCCAGGGCGGATGCAGCTGAGCGACACGCCGCGGCAGCGTCCCCGATACAACTGATGACGGCGGAGAGTAAGGCGGGTAGCAGCTTGGACAGCCAGCGCGGGCTGGTTCATCGCATCGAGCGCAAACTCGAATCCGCTGTGGAGGATGCGATGGCCCGGGTCTTCGGAGGGGAAGTCCTCCCCGAGGAAGTCGAGGCTGCGTTGCGCCGCGAAGCCGCCGCCGGCGTGCGCGCCCTTGCCGGAAATCAACTTTTGGCGCCCAACGAATACGTCATTACCCTCGGTATGGACGACTACGACAAGGTGGGCGCCGACCAGGATCTGACGTCGAAGGCCTTCGCCCGGCATTTGGCCGGGTACATCGGCGAACAGGGGTGGCAAACGTATGGTGATGTGGTTGTCCGGTTCCAGCAGTCGCCGAGCCTGCGTACCGGCCAGGTCCGCGCACGGGGTGGGGTCAACCCTGACGCCAGCCCCCACAAGACGCTCAACGAATCCCGCCCGCCACAATCAGTTCATGCGTTTACCGCAGAATCAGGAGTGCCTCCGATGACCGATAACCCGAGCTACCACGGCGCCCACGGGCAGGATCGTCCCGGCGACGACTACTACGACCCGCGCTACGGCCGGCCGGCCGACGATGCTCGCGGCGGTCAGGACCCCCGTGGCCCCTACGCACCCGAGGCCGAGCACTACCAGCAGGAGCAGCGCGGCGGCTACCCCGACCAGGGCCAGGGCGGCCCCGGTGCGTACGCCCCGCCCCGCCGTCCCGAGCAGGGCGGCTACCCCGGCCAGGGCGGCGGTTACGCCCCGCCGGCCCAGCCCTACGAGCAGCGTCCGCCCAGCGGCTACGGCGCCCCCGCCGGCTATGAGCAGGGCTACCCGCAGCACCAGCCCCCCGCGGCGCCCGCCTACCCGGCCGGCGGCCAGCCCGGCTACGGCGACTACGAGCGCCCACCGGCCCGCCAGGACGACTACTCCTACCCCGAGGCCCAGTACGAACATCAGCGTCCCGCCTACCCGGACCAGGGTGGGTACGACCAGGGTGCCCCGTCCTACGGCCGCCAGGACTACGGGCAGCCCGGCTACGGCTACGGCGAGGCGCCGCCTGCTCCCGCTGGTTACGACTACGGCCAGCCCGCACCCGGCGGCTATGGCGAGGGCCAGGGAACCCAAGGGGGCTACGACTACGGCCAGCCCGCACCCGGCGGTTACGGGGAGGCGCCGGGCGGCGGCTACGGCCAGCGTGCCTACAGCGCTCCCGCCTCGGTCACCCTGCAGCTCGACGACGGCAGCGGCCGGACCTACCAGCTGCACGAGGGCGCCAACGTGGTGGGCCGCGGCCAGGACGCCCAGTTCCGGTTGCCGGACACCGGGGTGTCGCGCCGTCACCTCGAGATCCGCTGGGACGGCCGGGTGGCCCTGCTGTCGGACCTGAACTCCACCAACGGCACCACGGTGAACAACGCCCCGGTCCAGGAGTGGCAGCTGGCCGACGGCGACGTCATCCGGCTGGGCCACTCCGAGATCATCGTCCGGGTCCACTAGGCACGGCGGCAGCGTCCCTCGACTGACAATCTCAACCAGCAAAGCGCTGCCGCTTTGCCCTACGGCCCCCCGCGCCCAAGTATCGTGACTTTGCCGAAGTGCTCCGCAGTAAGGAGCACGCCGTGGGCTGCGCGACAACGGAGAGGACGCCGGATGCAGGGACTGGTACTGCAGCTGACGCGAGCCGGTTTTTTGACGTTGTTGTGGCTGTTCATCTGGTCCGTGCTGCGGATATTGCGGACCGACATCTACGCACCCACCGGCGCGGTGATGGTCCGCCGGGGCCTCTCGATCCGGGGCGTGCTGCTGCCGCCGCGCCAGCAGCGGACCACCGCGCGGCATCTGGTGGTGACCGAGGGGCCGCTGACCGGGGCACGCATCGCGCTCAGCGATCAGCCGGTCCTGGTGGGCCGCGCCGACGATTCGACGCTGGTGCTCACCGACGATTACGCCTCCACCCGGCACGCTCGGCTATCTCAGCGGGGCACGGAATGGTATGTCGAAGATCTGGGTTCGACCAACGGCACCTACCTTGACAGGGTGAAGGTGACCACTGCGATACGGGTTCCGATCGGCACGCCGATACGCATCGGCAAGACCGCGATCGAGCTCCGCCGGTGAGCCTGGTTCTGCGGTACGCCGCCCGCAGCGACCGCGGTCTGGTGCGCTCCAACAACGAGGACTCCGTCTACGCCGGAGCCCGGTTGTTGGCATTGGCCGACGGCATGGGTGGGCACGCGGCCGGTGAGGTCGCGTCGCAACTGGTGATCGCCGCGCTGGCACATCTCGACGACGACGAGCCCGGTGGCGACTTGCTGGCGAAGCTGGAAAGCGCCGTGCGGGAGGGCAACTCGGCGATCGCCGCCTATGTCGAAGAGCACCCCGAGCTCGAAGGCATGGGCACCACGCTCACCACCATCCTGTTCGCCGGCCCGCGGCTGGGGCTGGCCCACATCGGCGACTCTCGCGGCTACCTGCTGCGCGACGGCGAACTGACCCAGATCACCAAGGACGACACCTTCGTACAGACCCTGGTCGACGAAGGCCGCATCACCTTGGAGGAGGCGCACAGCCATCCGCAGCGCTCCCTGATCATGCGCGCGCTGACCGGCCATGAGGTGGAGCCGACGCTGATCATGCGCGAAGCGCAGGCCGGGGATCGCTACCTGCTGTGCTCCGACGGTCTGTCGGACCCGGTGAGCACCGAGACCATCCACGAGGCGCTGGAGATCCCCGACGTCAACGACTGCGCGCTGCGGCTCATCGAGTTGGCGCTGCGCGGTGGCGGCCCTGACAACGTCACGGTGGTGGTGGCCGACGTGGTCGACGTCGACTACGGCCAAACCCAGCCGATCCTGGCCGGGGCGGTCTCCGACAGCGACGACGACCACGTGATCGCCCTCAACACCGCCGCCGGCCGGGCATCGGCGATCTCCCCGCGCAAGACCGTCGCCAAGCGCGTGCTGCCGCGCATCGAAACCCCGGACCGGCCGCCCCGGTCCCGGCGGCGCAAGTTCATCATCGCGGCGCTGCTGCTGACGCTGCTGGGCGCCGCGTTGCTGGTCGGGCGGGCGGTCGTGCGGACCAACTACTACGTCACCGCCTACGGCGGCACGGTGGCGATCATGCGGGGCGTGCAGGGCTCGATCCTGGGGGTGCCGCTGCAGGAGCCCTATCTGCTCGGCTGCCTGGACAGCCGGGGTGAGCTGGTGCAGATCAGCTTCAGCCAGTCCGGCGACAAACTGGCCTGCCGGCTGATGACATTGCAGGACCTCCGCCCGCCGGCTCGCCAGCAAGTCAGCAACGGCCTGCCCGCCGGCACCCTCGACGACGCGATCACCCAACTGCGCAATCTGGCCCGCGATTCCCTGCTGCCGCCGTGCCCGCACGGGGCCACCGCCGGCACCAGCTCCACCCCGTCGCGCAACCCGTCCCCGGGTCTGGTCCCCACCGGCCCCCGGCCCGGCCCGCCGCCGCCCCCGCAAACCTCCGGAAAGCCGCGCCTGCCCACCCTGACCAACCTGCCGCCGGCACCTCCAGAACCGGGGACCGACTGCCGGGCGGCATCATGAGCACACAGCCGCAGCCGCCGGTGGCGCTGACCCCGGCGCTGCCGGACCGACGCAACGCCGAACTGCTGCTGCTGTGCTTCGCGACCATGATCATCGCCGTGGCGATGCTGATCGTCGAGGCCGGTCACGAGCAGGGCCTGCGCCCCGACCTGGTCGGCTACGGGGTGGCGTTTCTGGTGCTGTTCAGCTTCGCGCACCTGGTCATCCGGCGGTCGGCGCGCTACGCCGACCCGCTGCTGCTGCCGGTGGTGGCCCTGCTCAACGGCCTGGGGTTGGTGATGATCCACCGCATCGACCTGGGGGTCGGGATCGACGGCGCTGACGCCCGCCCCGGGGCCAGCGCGCAGATGCTGTGGACGCTGGTCGGTGTCGGGGTCTTCGCCCTGGTACTGGTGGCGCTCAAGGACCACCGCCAGCTCGCCGGCAGTGGCTACGTCTGCGGTCTGGTGGGCTTGGTGCTGTTGGTGATCCCTGCCCTGCTGCCCGCGTCGCTGTCCGAGCGCCAGGGTGCCAAGATTTGGATTCGGTTGCCGGGCTTCTCAATTCAGCCCGCCGAGTTCTCCAAGATCTTGTTGCTGATCTTCTTCGCCGCGGTGCTGGTGTCCAAGCGCCGGTTGTTCACCAGCGCCGGCAAGCACGTGCTGGGCATGAACCTGCCCCGGCCGCGCGACCTGGCGCCGTTGCTGGCCGCGTGGGTGATCTCGGTCGGCGTGATGGCGTTCGAGAAGGACCTCGGCACGTCCCTGCTGCTGTATGCGTCGTTCCTGGTGGTGGTGTACCTGGCCACCCGGCGGTTCAGCTGGATGGTGATCGGGATGCTGCTGTTCGCCGCCGGCAGCGTGGCCGCCTACTTCCTGTTCAGCCACGTCCGGGTGCGGGTGCAGACCTGGCTGGACCCGTTCGCCGACCCGGAGGGCGCCGGCTATCAGATGGTGCAGTCGCTGTTCAGCTTCGCCACCGGCGGCATCTTCGGCACCGGGCTGGGCAACGGCCAACCGGGTTATGTGCCCGCGGCCTCGACGGACTTCATCATCGCCGCGTTCGGCGAAGAGCTGGGCCTGGTCGGGTTGGCCGGGGTGCTGATTCTCTACACCATCGTGATCGTGCGCGGCATGCGCACGGCGATCGCGGTGCGCGACAGCTTCGGCAAGCTGCTGTCCGCCGGTTTGGCCGCCACGCTGGGCATTCAGCTGTTCATCGTGGTCGGGGGCGTGACGAAGCTGATTCCGCTGACCGGGCTCACCACCCCGTGGCTGTCCTACGGCGGATCCTCGTTACTGGCCAACTATGTACTGCTCGCGATCCTGCTGCGGGTCTCGCACGCCGCCCGCCGGCCGCTGAGCACGCAGCCCGTGCGCTCGGCCCCGATCGGCGACACCGGCACGGCGGTGATCGAGCGCGTATGAATACCTCCCTGCGCCGCGTCGCGATGACCCTGATGGCGCTGATCGTGCTGCTGTTGGGCAACGCCACCCTGACCCAGGTCTTCGCCGCCGACGGGCTGCGGGCCGACCCCCGCAATCAGCGGGTGCTGCTCGACGAATACTCCCGGCAACGCGGCCAGATCACCGCCGCCGGCCAACTGCTGGCCTACTCGGTCGCCACCGACGATCGAATCAAATACCAGCGCATCTACCCCGACCCCGCGGTGTATGCGCCGGTCACCGGTTTCTACTCGCTGCGCTACTCCAGCAGCGGCCTCGAGCGGGCCGAGGACACCGTGCTCAACGGATCGGACCCGCGCCTGTTCGGGCTGCGGTTGGCCGACTTCTTCACCGGCCGCAGCCCGCGTGGCGGCACGGTGGAGACCACCATCCGGCCCCGGGTGCAGCAAGCCGGCTGGGAGGCGATGCAGAAGGGATGCACCGGCGGCTGCCGCGGGGCGGTGGTGGCCCTGGAGCCGTCCACCGGCAAGGTCCTGGCGATGGTGTCGGCACCGTCGTATGACCCCAACCTGCTGTCCTCGCACGATTCGGCCAAGCAGGGCCAGGCCTGGCAACAGCTGCGCGACGACCCGGACTCGCCGCTGACCAACCGCGCCATCAGTGAGACCTACCCACCGGGCTCGACGTTCAAGGTCATCACGACAGCTGCCGCGCTGCAGGCCGGCGTCAGCGAGAACGAGCAGCTGACCAACGCGGCGCGCATCGCCCTGCCCGACAGCACCGTCACGCTGGAGAACTACGGCGGCAACACCTGCGAGGGCAGCGAGCAGACTGTTCCGCTGCGAGTCGCGTTCGCCCGATCCTGCAACACCGCCTTCGTCCAGTTGGGTATTCGTACCGGCGTGGACGCCCTGCGCAGCACCGCCCAGGGGTTCGGGCTGGATATCACCCCCGAACCGATGCCCCTGCAGGTCGCGGAGTCCACCGTCGGCCGGATCGGCGACGCCGCCGCGCTCGGAATGACCAGCATCGGCCAGAAGGACGTCGCGGTCACCCCGCTGAAGAACGCGGTCATCGCGGCGACCATCGCCAACGGCGGGCTGACCATGCAGCCCTACCTGGTCGACGGGCTGGAAGGTCCCGACCTGGCGGGCATCGCCACCACCCAGCCGCACGAGCAGCGCCGTGCAGTGTCCTCGCAGGTCGCGGCTAAGCTAACTGAACTAATGATCGACGCCGAAAGAATGACCCAGCAGGAGGGGGCCATCCCGGGCGTACAGATCGCGTCGAAGACCGGCACCGCCGAACACGGTCCCGATCCGCGGAACACCCCGCCGCACGCGTGGTACATCGCCTTTGCCCCGGCCAGCGCCCCGAAAGTGGCCGTTGCCGTTGTGGTGGAAGACGGTGGCGACCGGTTGGCGGCCACCGGCGGCGCATTGGCCGCACCGATCGGGCGGGCCGTCATCCAAGCCGCCCTGCAGGGGCGATCATGAGCCCCCAAGTCGGCGCGGCGCTGGCCGGGCGTTATCGGTTGCAGCGGCTCATCGCCACCGGCGGTATGGGCCAGGTGTGGGAGGCCGTCGACAACCGGTTGGGCCGCCGCGTCGCGGTCAAGGTGCTCAAGCCGGAGTTCTCCTCCGACCCGGAGTTCATCGAGCGGTTCCGGGCCGAGGCCCGCAACACCGCGATGCTCAACCACCCGGGTATCGCCAGCGTGCACGACTACGGCGAGACCGAGCTGGACGGCGAGGGCCGCACCGCGTTCCTGGTGATGGAACTGGTCAACGGTGAGCCGCTGAACTCGGTGCTCAAGCGGACCGGGCGGTTGTCGCTGCGGCACGCCCTGGACATGCTGGAGCAGACCGGGCGCGCCTTGCAGGTGGCGCACAGCACCGGGCTGGTGCACCGCGACGTCAAGCCCGGCAACATCATGATCACGCCCACCGGCCAGGTGAAGATCACCGACTTCGGCATCGCCAAGGCCGTCGACGCCGCGCCGGTCACCCAGACCGGCATGGTGATGGGCACCGCCCAATACATCGCTCCGGAGCAGGCGCTGGGGCAGGACGCCACCGCAGCCAGTGACGTGTACTCCCTGGGCGTGGTCGGCTACGAGGTGCTCTCAGGCCGTCGGCCGTTCACCGGAGACGGTGCGCTGACGGTAGCGATGAAGCACATCAAGGAACCGCCGCCGCCGCTGCCGGCCGAGTTGCCGCCCAACGTGCGCGAACTGATCGAGATCACGCTGGCCAAGAACCCGGGGATGCGCTACCGCAGCGGCGGCCCGTTCGCCGACGCGGTCGCCGCGGTGCGGTCCGGTCGCCGTCCCACCCGGCCCAGTCAGGCACTTCCGGTCGGGCGCGCCGCCCCGTCGGCCATCCCGTCGACGGCAGCCACCCGCGCCGCACCGCCGGTGTCGGCTCGAGCCACCGCGGCGCGCCGGGCCCGGCCCAGCGCCGGCAACCATCGCACGCCGCCCCCCCGACGCACGTTCACCGCCGGGCAGCGCGCGCTGCTGTGGGCGGCCGGGGTGCTGGGCACGCTGGCGATCATCATCGCGGTGCTGATCGTGGTCAACGCCAAGAGCCCGGGCGGCTCCCTGGCGCCGGCCACCGTCACCGACACCGGGGCACCACTGACCAGCTCGTCGAGCTCCGAATCGTCGTCGACGACACCACCCGCGCACTCGTCGGGATGGACCTGGCACAGGATTTCAGAATGACGACGCCGCAGCGGCTCTCCGACCGCTACGAACTCGGCGAGATCCTCGGCTTCGGCGGGATGTCGGAGGTGCACCGCGCCGTCGACACCCGGCTGCACCGCGAGGTGGCCGTCAAGGTGCTGCGCGCCGACCTGGCCCGCGATCCCAGCTTCTATCTGCGCTTCCGGCGGGAGGCGCAGAACGCCGCGGCCTTGAACCACCCGGCGATCGTCGCCGTCTACGACACCGGCGAAGCCGAGACCCCAGCCGGGCCGCTGCCCTACATCGTGATGGAGCTGGTCGAGGGCGTCACGCTGCGCGACATCGTGCACAACGACGGCCCGATGCCGCCGATCCGGGCCATCGAGGTGATCGCGGATGCCTGCCAAGCACTGAACTTCAGCCACCAGCACGGCATCATCCACCGGGACGTCAAGCCGGCCAACATCATGATCGACCGGCACAACGCGGTGAAGGTCATGGACTTCGGCATCGCCCGCGCGGTCGCCGACGCCGGCAACAGCGTCACGCAGACCGCCGCGGTGATCGGCACCGCCCAGTACCTGTCGCCCGAACAGGCTCGCGGCGAGGGCGTCGACGCCCGCTCGGACGTGTACTCGCTGGGCTGCGTGCTGTATGAAATCCTCACCGGCGACCCACCTTTCGTCGGCGACTCACCGGTGGCGGTGGCCTACCAGCACGTCCGCGAAGACCCGGTGCCCCCGTCGCAGCGGCTCCCGGGCCTGCCCGCCGACCTGGACGCGGTGGTGCTCAAGGCGTTGGCGAAGAACCCGGACAATCGCTACCAGACGGCCGCCGAGATGCGTGCCGATCTGGTGCGGGTCCACAACGGGGAGACTCCCGAGGCCCCCCGGGTGCTCACCGCGGCCGACCGTGCCTCGATCATGACGCCCCGGTCCGGCGATGGCGCCGCGGCGCAGACCGACCCGCTGCCGCGTCAGGAACTCGACTTCGCCCACGAGCGGCCGGGCTCGGTGGGCCGGTGGCTGATCGCCGCGATCGTGCTCGCCGTGTTGACCGTGATCGTCACGGTGTCGATCAACACGTTCGGCGGCCGTACCCACCAGATCCAGGTTCCCGACGTCAGCGGCCGTGCGTCGGTCGACGCGATCGCCGAACTACAGAACAAGGGCTTCAAGACCCGCACCGAGCAGCGCGCCGATTCCACCGTCCCGCCCGACCACGTGATCGGCACCGACCCGCCCGCCGGCGCCCCGGCGAACAAGGGCGACAAGATCACCGTCGACGTGTCCTACGGTCCCGAACAGCGCCAGCTTCCCGACGTGGCGACCCTGAGCTACGCCGACGCGGTCAAGAAGCTGACCGCCGCCGGTTTCGGCAAGTTCAAGCAGGTCAACTCGCCGTCGACCCCGGAACTCAAAGACAAGGTGATCGGCACCAACCCGCCGGCGAATCAGACCACGGCAGTCACCAACGAGATCATCATCGTGATCGGCAGCGGCCCGGCCACCAAGCCCGTTCCCGACGTCACCGGCCAGACGCTGGACCTGGCGCAGAAGAACCTGACGGTCTACGGATTCACCAAGATCACCGAAGTGACGGTGGACAGTCCGCGGCCGGCCGGTGAGGTGATCGCCACCAGCCCGCCCAGCGGCGAGACCGTGCCCGTCGACGCGGTGATCGAGCTACGGGTCTCCCGCGGCAACCAGTTCGTGATGCCGGATCTGACCGGCATGTTCTGGACCGACGCCGAACCGCAGCTGCGGGCCCTGGGCTGGACCGGGATGCTGGTCAAGGGCGCCGACGTCGACGCCGGCGGGTCCGGGCACAACCGGGTGCTCTACCAGAGCCCGGCAGCGGGCCAGGGCGTGAACACCGACGGCAACATCACGCTGCGCTTCGGCCAGTAGTCAGCTCGCCGTACTGCTGGCGATACGCGCGGTCTGCACGGTCGCGGCGATCTCCTCCTCCAACCGGCGCACCAAGGCGTCGTCGCAGGTGTAGCCGCAGTAGCTCAGCCAGTTGGCCAGCATCCGGTGACCGCCCTCGGTGAGGATGGACTCCGGGTGGAACTGCACCCCGTGGATGGGCAACTCGGTGTGCCGCACCGCCATGATCACCCCGCCGCGGGTGCGCGCCGTGGCCTCCAGAACGGGAGGCAACGTCTCGGGCAGGATCGTCAACGAGTGATAGCGGGTGGCCGTGAACGGGTCCGGCAAACCCTTGAGCACCCCGGCGTCGGTGTGGAAGACGGTGCTGGTCTTGCCGTGCAACAACTCCGGCGCCCGGCCCACGGTGCCGCCGAAGGCGACGCCGATCGCCTGGTGCCCCAGGCACACTCCCAGCACCGGGACCCGCGCCGCCGCGCATGCACCGACCAGAGCGATCGACGCACCGGCACGTTCGGGCGTGCCCGGTCCGGGGCTGAGCAGCACCCCGTCGAAGTCGGCAACGGCAGCGGCCGGGTCGGCCAGCCGGGCGTCGTCGTTACGCCAGACGGCAGCCTGTACGCCCAGCTGGCCCAGATACTGGACCAGGTTGAACACAAAGCTGTCGTAATTGTCGACGACGAGGATCCGCACGCCCAACAGGCTACCGCCGCACGGCGCGGGGACCGGTGTCAGTAGTCGACCGGCCCGGCCGGCACGGCATAGCGCATCCGGGCGAGCGCCGGTGTCTCGACGACCTCCAGGTCCGTACTGACCTGCTCGCTGTAGCCCAGACCGAACCGGATCACGTACTGCTTGTAGAGCGTGACCAGGGGATCTGCGGCCAACGCGGCCTGCATCGCGGCCGGGTCACCGATCGCGGTCACCACATACGGGGGGCTGTAGGTTCGACCGTCCAGCAGCAGGGTGTTGCCCACACAGCGCGGTGCCGACGTAGCGGTGATCCGCTGGTCCTGCATCTGCACCGCTTCAGCCCCGGAGCTCCACAGTGCGTTGAGTACGGCGGAGATGTCCTGTTGGTGCACCACGAGATCGTCGGGGGAGGCATCGCGGGGGAACCGGCCGTTGGCGTCGCGCTGGGCGTCGGTGAGCGTCACCACCAGGCCCGGCCCGTGCATCGCCTCCAAACCGGCGGCCTCGGCGAGTTGCTCGGTGCGTTTGCGCATCGCCGACAGGGCAACGCCGGAGCCTCGGCCGTGTACCGAACCCACGGCGGTTGCCAACGTGTCGCGCTGCGTGGTGAGTTCTTCCACCGTGGCCTGGGTCGAGCGGACCAGGTCGACCAGCCGGGGGGCGTCCCCACGGCGGATCTCTTTGCCGCCGGAGACACCGTGGGTGGCCGCCAGCAGCAAGCCGGCCAGTAAGCAGACCAGCGGGACTCCGAGCTGCCATGGGGAGCGGCGGCCGGGAGACGGCGGCCCGTTGCGCTCCATCGGCTCTCCCGTTCTCGGTTAGATTGTGCTGCTGGGCTAATCTCGTACCGACCCATACTCGCAGCTTCACGCCGCACCGTCCCGAGGTACCGATGCCCAAGTCCAAGGTTCGCAAGAAGACCACCAGCTTCACCCCCTCGGCGGTGAGCCGTACCCCGGTCAAGGTGAAGGGCGGCCCATCCAGCGCATGGTTCGTCGCCCTGTTCCTGGGGCTGATGCTCCTCGGACTGGTGTGGCTGATGGTGTATCAGCTGGGGGCCACCGGACTGGACGCTCCCGCGGCGCTCAACTGGATGGCTGAGCTGGGCCCGTGGAACTACGCCATCGCGTTTGCCTTCATGATCACCGGGCTGTTGCTGACCATGCGCTGGCACTGAGCTGCGCAGACGCGGTATTTCGGTTATGTCGCGCCGCCGCCGATGCCAGCTGGGCAACCAAGCAATTGCTCAATCACAACGATGTGATTTATCCCCACTGTGGACAACTCCTGTAGATAACTTTGAAACCCGCAGGTCGAAATGACTCAGGGCGGGCAGGAGCAAACCGAATGGTCGCCGCCTTCCGGCGGAATCGCTGGTTGCGCGCTTGTCGGGGCAGCGTTAGCTATCAGCGCTGTGACGGTCGCCACAGATGCGCCCGGACGTGTTCTCGCCGGCATTGCCGGAGTCGGCCTGCTGGTGTTTGCCGGATTCTCCTGGCGGGCCCGGCCCAAGCTTGCGCTGACGTTCGACGGCCTGGCGGTGCGCGGTTGGTGGCGCACCCGGGTGCTGACCCCGGACAGCCTGACCCGGCTTCGCGTCACGGAGTATCAGCGCATCGGGCGCAAACACCGGCTACTCGAGATCGAGACGCGCGATGACCAGATGCTGATCCTGTCGCGGTGGGATCTGGGAACCGACCCGCGCGACGTGTTCGAGGCGCTGTCAGCGGCCGGTTACACCGGCCGCTGAGACCGTTGTTTAGGCGACGGTGATCGACTCGATCACGACCGGCTCGGTGGGCCGGTCGGCGCGGTCGGTCGCGGTGGTGGCGATGGCGTCCACAACGGCCTGCGAGTCCGGGTCCACGACCTCACCGAAGATGGTGTGCTTGCGGTTCAGGTGCGGGGTCTGGCCCACGGTGATGAAGAACTGCGAGCCGTTGGTGCCGGGACCGGCGTTGGCCATCGCCAGCAGGTAGGGCTTGTCGAACACCAGCTCGGGGTGGAACTCGTCCTCGAACTTGTAGCCGGGCCCGCCGCGACCGGTGCCGGTCGGGTCGCCGCCCTGGATCATGAAGCCGCCGATCACCCGGTGGAACACCGCGCCGTCGTAGAACGGCCCCGCCGAGCCGCCGGAGGCGTTGGTGGTCGAGTACTCCTTGGTGCCCTGGGCCAGGCCGACGAAGTTGGCGACGGTCTTGGGGGCGTGGTTGCCGAACAGCGCGATCTTGATGTCACCGCGGTTGGTGTGCAGCGTGGCAGTTGCGGTGGCAATAGAGCTGGAGGTCATGGGATCACAGTCTGCCATTCCCGGCGTGGTGGGCTGCGTCACGGGTAGCGTTGTGCCCATGCGCCTGGCGACCGAGACCCCGTTGACCCACCGAGAGCGCCTGACGCGGGGGCTGGCCCATACCGCTGCCGGGCCGGTGGACGTGGCGCGGGGCGCCGTGGGGCTCAGTGGCGACGCAGTGCGCCGCGGGGCGGTGGAATTGCGCCGGCGTTATCGCGAGAGCCAGCTGTCCGACCGGGTTGCCGAAGCCGCCGAAGCCGCGGCCCGGGAGCTTGCCGCCGCCCAAGAGGCCGTTGCCGCCTTCCCGGAGCTGCTGGAAGGTAGCGCTCCTCGCCGTCATGTTCGCCGGTCTTGGGTGATCGCGGCGGCCACCGGTGCGGCGCTGCTGGCGGGCGGGGTCGCGGTGGTGGTGATCCGCCGCTCGAAGCGGCCGGAGGAGCCGTCGCCGCGCCCACCGAGCGTGGACGCACAGCACAAGATTTAGTACGCCGGGGGGCGACGCGTTCGCGGTCGCATTGTGGAGCCTAGGAGATTCGAACTCCTGACATCTGCCTTGCAAAGGCAGCGCTCTACCAACTGAGCTAAGGCCCCTGGTGGGACTCGTGGGCCTAGGAGGACTCGAACCTCCGACCTCTTCGTTATCAGCGAAGCGCTCTAACCGCCTGAGCTATAGGCCCGTAGTCGTCTGCGACCGAGCGAGATTACCGCACCGGGCGCCCGCTCACCAAAATGCCGCCGCCACCCGGCCGGTCAGTCCCGGTCAGCCAGGGTTACCTCCACGCCGCCGACAACGTCGGTGCTGAGGTTGTAGATCACCACGCCGAGGGTGGCCATCGCGGTCAGCACCACCACGTTCACCAGCCCGATCAACGCGGCGCCGCCGAAAATCGAACCGGCGGAAACCAGTTCGGCGGCACTGTTGTTGGTCAGCAGGTCACCCACGTTGCTGTTCAGCTTGCTCCAGACACCCATCGCGCCCAACGCGACGTACAGCACCGCCACCGCGATCATCCAGACGAAGAACAGCGCCGTCGACAGCAGCAACGACACCTTGAGCGCGCTCCAGGGGTCGATCCGCCGGATCTGCATGCTGGCCCGCAACGGGCCGCGCGGCCCCGCCGACACCGGGGGGCGGCGGACCGCAGAGCGGCGCTGCGCCGGTTCGGACAGATCCGGCAGCTCGCTGCCGTAGGCGTCGTCGGGCTGGGCGGGCTTCACCGGCGGCACGGCCTTGGCTGCCGCCTTGGCCGGTTGCGCCGGCGGCTTGGCCTGCGCCGGCGGCTTAGCGGGAGCCGGCGGCTTGGCCTGCGCCGGGGCTTTGGCCGGAGCCTGCTGCGGCGCACCGGGCGCGGGAGGCGCTGTCGGGGCGGCCGTACCGGACACGAACCGGCGTATCCGCTCGTCAACGCCGGGGGAGTGCGAGCCGGCGTCTGCGGGCCGGGCCGGGCCGGGCGGCCGGCCCTGGCCGCCGCGTTGCCACGGCGGGGCTTCCCCGGTCTCGGTAATCCGGCCGGGACGGCCCGGGGGCCGCTGGCCTGCGTCGGCCGGACCGTTTCCGGCCGACTCCGCCTTGCCCCCGTTGCCCGGGTGCCCCGGCTCGTTCGGTGCGCTCACCCACGGCTCCTTACCTGCGTATCCCCACCGCGCCGCGGCCGGGTCTCGGTCGGGTTCAGCTACCCGAGTCCTCGTCGGCCGCCTCTTCGTCGGCGTTCCGCGCAATCGCTATCAGTGTGTCGCCCTCACCCAAGTTCATCAACCGAACGCCCTTGGTCTGCCGTCCGGCCTTGCGAACCTGCCGCGCCGCGGTGCGAATCACTCCGCCGCCGGAGGTGATCGCATACAGCTCGCTCTCGTCGTCGACGATCAGGGCCCCGACCAGCCGGCCACGGCGTTTGTCGTACTGGACGGTCAGAATGCCCTTACCGCCACGGCCCTGCGTGGTGTACTCCTCGATCGCGGTCCGCTTGGCATACCCGCCAGCGGTGGCCACCAGCAGATAGGTGCCCTCCCGGACCACATTGAGCGACAGCAGGTAGTCCTCGGCGTTGAACCGCATACCCTGCACACCGGAGGTGGCCCGGCCCATCGGCCGCAGCGCCTCGTCGGTCGCCGAGAAGCGGATGGACTGTCCGAGGGCCGACACCAGCAGCAGGTCGTCCTCGGCAGAGCACAACATCGCGCCGACCAACTCGTCCCCATCGCGCAGGTTGATCGCCACGATGCCGCCGGAGCGGTTCGAGTCGAAGTCCGTCAGCTTGGACTTCTTGACCAGTCCGTTGCGGGTGGCCAGCACCAGATACGGCGCATCTTCGTAGCTCTTGATCTGGATGACCTGAGCGATGCGCTCCTCGGGCTGGAAGGCCAGCAGGTTGGCGACGTGCTGGCCGCGCGCGGTGCGCAACGCCTCCGGCAGGTCGTAGGCCTTCGCTCGGTACACCCGGCCCTGCGTGGTGAAGAACAGGATCCAGTCGTGCGTCGAACAGACGAAGAAGTGCGCCACGATGTCGTCCTGCTTGAGGCCGGCGCCCTGCACGCCCTTACCGCCCCGCTTCTGGCTGCGGTACAGATCGGTCTTGGTGCGTTTGGCGTAACCGGTCTCGGTGATCGTGACGACGACATCCTCGCGGGCGATCAGGTCCTCGTCGGCGACGTCACCGTCGGCGGGGATGATCCGGGTCCGGCGGTCGTCGCCGTGCTTCTCGACGATCTCGGCGAGCTCGTCGTGCACGATCGCGCGCTGCCGCTCCGGCTTGGCCAGGATGTCTTCCAGGTCAGCGATCTCGGCTTCGATCTTGGCCAGGTCGTCGATGATCTTCTGGCGTTCCAGCGCGGCCAGCCGGCGCAGCTGCATGTCCAGGATCGCTTGCGCCTGAATGTCATCGATGTCGAGCAGTTCGATCAACCCTTGGCGGGCCACGTCGACGGTCTCCGACCGGCGGATCAACGCGATGACTTCGTCCAGGGCGTCGAGCGCCTTGACCAGGCCGCGCAGAATGTGGGCCCGTTCGTTGGCCTTGCGCAGCCGGTAGGTGGTGCGCCGCACGATCACGTCGAGCTGGTGGGCCACGTAGTACCGGATCATCTGGTCCAGCCGCAGGGTGCGCGGCACGCCGTCGACGATCGAGAGCATGTTGGCACCGAAGCTGGTCTGCAGCTGGGTGTGCTTGTAGAGGTTGTTCAGCACCACCTTCGCCACGGCGTCGCGCTTGATCTCCACGACGATGCGCAGACCCACCCGGTCGCTACTCTGGTCTTCAATGTTGGCGATTCCCACCAACTTTCCGTCGCGCACCTGCTCGGCGATCGACGTGATGAAGTTGTCGTGGTTCACCTGGTACGGCAGCTCGGTGATGACCAGCAGGGACCGCCCGCGCGAGTCCTCCTCGATTTCGACCACACCGCGCATCCGGATGGAACCCCGGCCCGTGCGGTAGGCGTCGCTGATGCCCTGGGAACCGACGATCAGGCCGGAGGTGGGGAAGTCCGGGCCCTTGACCCGCTCCATCACCGCTTCCAGGGTGCTCTCTTCATCGGCTTCGTGGTTGTCCAGGCACCAGAACACCGCCTCGGCGAGTTCCCGCAGGTTGTGCGGTGGGATGTTGGTCGCCATACCGACCGCGATACCGCCGGAACCGTTGGCCAGCAGGTTCGGGAACCTGCTGGGCAGCACGGTCGGCTCCTGCACCCGGCCGTCGTAGTTCGGAACGAAATCGACTGTTTCCTCGTCGATTTCGCGCAGCATCTCCATGGCCAGCGGGGTCAGCCGGGCCTCGGTGTTGTGGCTGACGAACCCGTTGGTGACGAACGCATGGTCCTCGGTGTCCACTCGCAGGCTGTAGACTGGCTGGACACCCGCCCCGGCGATCGACTCGACCGCGGCATAGTAGAAACGCCCATCGGTCAGTTCGGAAGCGATAGCACGAACATCCGGGTCGGCTATATGACTCAAAATCTCAGCGCCCTGTTGCCGCCAACGAGAGAGGCTGTCGATGTTGTGCTTGTGCAACCATTCCTTGTCGACCCATCGGCTGCCGCAATGCGTGCGGATGAACTCCGCCAGGCCCGGAACATGATCTCCGTCCCTGCCGGCACACGGCGGCAGGGATGACAGGATGCCGACCAGCTTCTCCTGCTTGACGCCGCCGAAGCCGATTTGGCTTGCGAACAGTTCGGCCTGGCTCCGGTTGGTGATGACGACCTTGTGCTCTCCGGTGGCGTGCCGGTACCGCTTGGACACCACGCCGAACTCCAGCAGCATCTGCTGCACATCCCTGGCAAGCCGCTCGCTGCGCGTGGAGTACGACACCTGAATCGTATTGCGGGGCAGCGCCGAGCAAGACCCATCGCCTTCGAACAACGCCTGCAGGAACGCTCGCTTGGCGGCCACAGGGGTCTGCCAAATCCAGTCCGGGACCGATTTATCCGCTGATCGCTGGCCAATGAGCTCTGCCAGCCGTGACCGCTTCAGGTCGGCGAGGTTCTGGACGTCGAGCTCATGCAGCAACGAACCCG
The DNA here is from genome assembly GCF_019645815.1 of Mycolicibacter heraklionensis. Classification (NCBI taxonomy): domain Bacteria; kingdom Bacillati; phylum Actinomycetota; class Actinomycetes; order Mycobacteriales; family Mycobacteriaceae; genus Mycobacterium; species Mycobacterium heraklionense. Next base: position 8,261 of record NZ_CP080997.1, on the reverse strand, counting down.
ACCTGATGATGCGCTGCGACACATATCGATTGCCGCCAACGACAGCGTCGTAGGCGGCAACAACCATGCCGAAGTAGTCGGCGTCGAGGTTGTTGAAGCCGGCGCGGTTCTCGGACACGAAGCCTTCGCTGACGAATGCGCCCGCCAACAGGGCTTCCATGGTCGTGACCCAGTCTGCCGGACCGAACTCGGTCGGCGGCGTCCGTTGCAGCGCAACGTGATCGCCGGGACGGATCTCCTCAACCAACTTCCACAGCAGAGTGGGTACGCCGCCGACGTCAACGAGGCAGAGCAACGGGTGGTTTGCCGTACCGGTGACTTCATAGCCCTCGGCGGTTCGCACACGGTACGTCTCATGCTCACCGGAGTGGAACAGTCGATCGGCGACCACCGGGTTGCCGTGTCGGTCCAGAACCTTCAACTCGACGTCATTGTCGGAGTTGGGCCGGGCGCCCTGCACCACATCGCCGATGCGCACCGACTGGCCGAAAGGCAACCGCACCAGTGCCTCACCGGTGACGCAGTAACGCATGGCGGCCGCGGGGTCGTTACCCGGCGACCCGAAGTTGCCCTGACCGTCGACCAGGGGGTAGCGCAGCGACCAGGGCTGGGCCATCCGGACCAGGGTGTCGTAGATCGAGGCGTCACCGTGCGGGTGGTAGTTACCCATCGTTTCGGCAACCGACCGTGCGGATTTCGCGTGGCTGCGGTCCGGCCGGAATCCGGAGTCGTACATCGCGTAGAGCACCCGGCGGTGCACCGGCTTGAGACCGTCACGAACTTCGGGAAGGGCACGGCCCACGATCACGCTCATGGCGTAGTCGATGTAGCTGCGCTGCATCTCCTGTTGGATGTCGACCGGCTCGATCCGGTCTACCGAGTCGTCTCCGGGTGGCAGCGTGGTGTCTGTCATCTATTCCTCGTTCTGTCAGAGGTCAGTCGGGTCGGATATCGCGTTATCTCGTCGACGTCGTCCAACGTCGCGGTACATCGCTAAACATCCAGGAAACGCACGTCTTTCGCGTTCCGCGTGATAAAACTGCGCCGGGCCTCAACGTCCTCGCCCATCAGGATCGAGAACAGCTCGTCCGCTGCGGCGGCGTCGTCGAGGGTGATCTGACGCAGCACCCGCACACTGGGGTCCATCGTGGTTTCCCACAGCTCCTTGGCGTCCATCTCGCCGAGACCCTTGTAGCGCTGGATGCCGTCGTCCATGTTGATCTTCTTGCCGGCGGCCTTGCCGGCCTCGAGCAGACCGTCGCGTTCGCGGTCGGAGTAGGCGAATTCGGCCTCGTTACCGCGCTGCCACTTGAGCTTGTACAGCGGCGGCTGCGCCAAGAACACGTGTCCGTGCTCCACCAGCGGCCGCATGAAACGGAACAGCAGGGTGAGCAGCAGTGTCGAGATGTGCTGGCCGTCGACGTCGGCGTCGGCCATCAGCACGATCTTGTGATAGCGCAGCTTGGAGATGTCGAACTCGTCGTGAATACCGGTGCCCAGGGCGGTGATGATCGCCTGGACCTCGTTGTTCTTCAGGACGCGGTCGATGCGTGCCTTCTCGACGTTGATGATCTTGCCGCGCAGCGGCAGGATCGCCTGGAACATCGAGTCCCGGCCGCTCTTGGCCGAGCCGCCGGCCGAATCACCCTCCACCACATACAGTTCGGACTTGCTTGGGTCGTTGGAGCGGCAGTCGGCCAGCTTGCCGGGAAGGCCGCCCAGATCCGTAGCGCTCTTGCGCCGCACCAGTTCTCGGGCCTTGCGGGCGGCCATCCGAGCCTGCGCCGAGGAGACCGCCTTGTTGATGATGGTCTTGGCTTCGGCAGGGTTGGCCTCGAACCAGTGGCCGAGTTGCTCATTGCAGACCTTCTGCACGAACGACTTGACCTCGGTGTTGCCCAGCTTGGTCTTGGTCTGGCCCTCGAACTGCGGCTGAGACACCTTCACCGAGATGACCGCGGCCAGACCCTCCCGGATGTCGTCGCCGGTGAGGTTGGGGTCTTTGTCCTTGAGCAGCTTCTTGTCTTTGGCGTATTTGTTGACGACGCTGGTCAACGCCGACCGGAAGCCCTCTTCATGCGTTCCGCCCTCGGCGGTGTTGATCGTGTTGGCGAAGGTGTGCACCGACTCCGAGTAACCACCGTTCCACTGCAGAGCGATCTCGACTTCGTGTCCGGTTCCCTTGCCGTCGAAGTCGACGATGGTCGGGTGAATCGCGGTCTTGCTGCGGTTGATGTGTTGAACGAAATCGCGCAGGCCGCCCGGGTAGTGGAAGACACGGTGCTTGACCTTGTGCGGGGCGACGGCCTCGGCGGCCTGTTCCTCGGCGGTCTTCGGGGCTTCGGCGGTGTCGCTGACCACCTCGTCGACGACCTCTTCGACCCGCACCCGCTCGTCGGTCAGGTCGATGGTCAGGCCCTTGTTGAGGAACGCCATCTCCTGCAGGCGCCGCGCGACCGTCTCGAAGTCGTAGGTGGTGGTTTCGAAGATGTCCGGATCAGCCCAGAATCGGATGGTGGTGCCGGTCTTCTTGCTCTTCTCACCCTTGCGCAGGGTTCCTGGCACCGACTTGTCGTAGGTCTGGAACCACTCGTAACCGTCCCGGAAGATGTCGGCTTCCAGGCGGGTCGACAGCGCGTTGACCACCGAGACGCCGACGCCGTGCAAACCGCCGGAGACGCTGTAGGCGCCTTCTTCGAATTTTCCGCCGGCGTGCAGCACGGTCATGACGACGTCCACCGTCGGTACGCCGGTGGCGTGCATCGCCACCGGGATGCCACGACCGTCATCGGTGACCTCGACGCCGCCGTCTTCGAGGATGCGCACCGTCACCTTGGAGGCGAACCCGGCCATGGCCTCGTCGACCGCGTTGTCGACCACCTCCCAGATCAGGTGGTGTAGACCGCGTTCACCGGTGGAGCCGATGTACATACCGGGTCTTTTGCGGACTGCTTCGAGGCCTTCGAGAACCTTGATCGAATCGGCACCATACTTGTTTTGGGCAGCCACGGTCGGGGAGCTCTCCTCAGGTTCGCAAGTCAGCATTCGCCGCATCACTCAGGTGTATGGGCGGGATACTGAGCCAGTCTACCTTGGGGTCCCGACGGCGAGCATTTTCTCGGGGTGTTTCTGCCTATCTGGTTGCGCCGTGGCGTCGATATCACGGTTTGCCTCGTGTCCGGCCGCTGGCCGGAACGATTTTTTTGCTCGTAGCGCCACTGAGCCGCCCGATTCCGGCGGCGCCTCAGCCGTAGGTGTCGCGCGGTCCCCGGCCCGAGACGTGCAACGGTCCTTTGCGCCACGACGGCGCGGTCGGACCGGTGATCTTCAGGGTCTTGACCACGCCGTCACCGACGGCGGCGGCGATCTTGGCCAGCAACTGGGCCTGGACCAGGCGCAACTGGGTGGCCCAGGCGGTCGATTCGGCCACGACGCTGAGCACACCGTCGGAGAGCCGGGTCGGGGTTGCGTGCGAGGCGATGTCGTCACCGACCACCGAACGCCACTGTCCCAGCACCGTGCCTTCGGCCACTTGTGCTGACCATCCTCGGGACTGCGCAAGATCGCGGGTGGCCGCGCCCAGGGTCTGGGGATCACGCCGATCCGGTCCCGGCCCCGACCAGCTGCGGCGACCGCCACCGGTAGCCGGGGTACGGCGGCGCAGCGGGGCGCGGCGTCCCTGCCCGACGTCTTTGCCCTGGCTGCGGGCCGCTTCGCGCGCTTCGGCAAGGGTCCGGCGAACAAGATCCATGCCAGTCAGCCCGGCCAGGTGCGCCGGTGGCTGCAGAGCCGGTTCGTCCTTCGACTCGTCGAAGTCGGTCACGGAATGCCACCAACCAATTCCGACACCCTGCCCTCGTCGCCTTCGGTGACGGCGATCCGAATCTGGCGGGCTTGCCAGTCGGCGGGGATGTCGTCCGGGACGGCCGCGGTGATCAAGACCTGTTCGGCCGACGCGGCGACGCCGGCCAGCGCCCGGCGCCGCGCCGCGTCCAATTCCGCGAAGACGTCATCGAGCAGCAGCACTGGTTCGGCACCCTCACTACGGAGGAGTTCATAGGAAGCCAATCGCAGCGCCAGGGCCATCGACCACGACTCACCGTGGCTGGCAAAGCCTTTCACCGGCCGGTCGCCGAGCCGCAACTCCAACTCATCGCGGTGCGGGCCCACCAAGCACACGCCGCGGTCCAACTCCGCGCTGCGGCGGCGCGCCAACTCGGCGAGCAGGGCCTCTTGTAGTTCGGCCGCGCCCTGGTTCTCCGCACCGAGGGCGATCTCCAGTTTTGGCCGATAGGCCACGGCGGCGGTCCTGGTCCCGGGCGCCAGCAGTTGGTAGGCCTTCTCGACTTCCGGCGCCAACTGGTTGACCAGCTCGATCCGGGCGGCCATCAGCTCCGCACCGTGCAGGGCCAATTGGGAATCCCACACGTCGAGGGTGTCGAGCACCGCTCGGTCACCGCGATGCAGTGCACCCGGCGCACTCTTGAGCAGTGCGGTGCGTTGTCGCAGCACCTTGTCATAGTCGGCCCGCACCGCGGCGATCCGCGGACGGCGCACGCTTGCCAACTCGTCGAGGTAGCGGCGGCGCTCACCGGGATCTCCGCGCACCAGCGCCAGGTCTTCCGGGGCGAACAACACCGCGCGCAGTACCCCTATGACTTCACGGGCGTGCCGCACCGGGGCGCGGTTGAGCCGCACCTTGTTGGCTCGGCCTGCGGCGATCTCCAGATCAACCGCCAGTTCGCGGCCCTCGTTCACCACGATCGTAGAAACCACCGCGCGAGTGGCGCCGGATCGAATCAGTGGCGCGTCCGTGGCCACCCGGTGTGAACCCAAAGTGGATGAATACCACAGTGCTTCGACAAGATTGGTCTTCCCGAAGCCGTTCGGCCCGACCAGCACCGTCGCGCCCGGTTCCAGTTCCAGGTCGACGTGCGCCCAGGACCGGAAATCCCGCAGGCCCACGTGGCGGACATACACCGAGAAACCAACCCCTCCCGTCGTCGGGGCCCGCGCCGATCAGCCGGGCAGGCGAACCGGCATCAACAGGTAGACGTAATCCGACGGCACCGCCGGGAACGGACCATCACCGATCAGCGCCGGATCCTCCGCACTGGCGGGGCGCAGCACCGCGGGTTTCTTCGGATCGGTGAAACCCATCGACACCTTCTCGCTGTGCAGCGAACCCAAGCCGTCCGTGAGGTAGGTCGGGTTGAACGCGATGGTCAACGGCTCGCCGACGAAGTCGATCGGCAGATCCTCCTCGGCGCGGCCGACATCTTCGGCGCCCGCCGAAAGGCGCAGGGTGCCCTCGGACAACTCCATGCGCACCTGCGCACCCCGGTCAGCCACCAACGCCACACGCTTGATCGCTTCGGTAAGCTCGGCCACACCGATGGTCGCTACCGCGAGATGTTCGCTGGGCAATAGCTGCCGGAACTTCGGGAATTCCGCATCCAGCAGTCGGGTGGTGCTGCGCTTTCCAGCGCTGGTGATTCCCAACAGCCCCTCGTTGCCGACCGCCGCCCCAGCTCCCAGAGCCAGGTGCACCTCGTTGCCGTCGCTGCTGGCCTTCGCCGCTTCGGCGAGAGTTTTGGCCGGAACCAGTACCGCGGCTTCGGTACCTGGTGCCGCGGTCCAACTCAACTCTCGGACCGCCAGACGGAAGCGGTCGGTCGCTGCCAAAACCACTGTATTACCAGAGATTTCGACACGTATGCCGGTCAACATGGGCAACGTGTCGTCGCGGCCGGCCGCCACGGCTACCTGGCCGATGGCCTCGGCGAACACATCTGCGGACAACACACCGGTCTCGTCGGGCAGGGTCGGCAGGGTGGGGTAGTCCTCGACCGTCATGGTCGGCAGCGAGAATCGTGCGTTACCACAGGTCAAAGAGACCCGGGTGGCCTCGACCTGGACTTCGACCGGCTTGGCGGGGAGTGCCCTGGTGATATCCGAAAGCAGTCGACCGGACACCAAAACGCTTCCCGGAGAAGCGATCTCAGCGGCCAGCTGAACTTCAGCGGAGACTTCGTAGTCGAATCCGGACACCGTCAGGCCGTTGTCGGAACCGGTCAGCAGCACCCCGGCCAGCAGTGGCACGGTAGGCCGGGCCGGCAAAGACTTCGCCACCCACGCCACCGCGTCAGCGAAGTCATCCCGGTCCAGGCGGAACTTCAAGTCGGTCAGACCCGCGTTCGTGGTCGCCGCGTCCATAGCGTCCTCTCGTCACCCCGATATCGAGCTCTACCCTGCGGCGACTGGTGAACACCCCCACCCGCGGCCGTGCAACGCCCCACGCCGAAGTGTAAGAGCGGTAGGTCACCAACCGTAGAGCCTGGACGGCCTTCTTGAAAGTTAAACCTCGACACCGAGTGGCTCAGGACGGGCTTGGCCGGCGCGGAGACGAGCCGGTTGTGAACAGGCCGGGTTCACCCGAATCCCCAACGACCTGTTTTTAGAAAGAATCGAGGGATAACTTCCAGTATTAGTAGTAAGCCCTGTGGATGGTGGGTACAGCGTGGCATCGTCGCTGCTGAGCGGGGGCGCGGGGTTGGGGAGGAGCGGTGAATGACACGCCCGGGCCGGTCGGCGCGGCTGTGCATGAAGCAGTCGGTGTGTATCGACTGACGGTTCCTCATTCGATCGTGGACAGGTTGTCCGCAGCGGTATCCACAGGGCCACACCGTGACGGGTGGTACGAGTGGGTCCAAAGTTTTTTTGTAAGAACGTCCGCAACAACAGCCCGGGAATCAGCGCTTGGCGCGCTGCCGGATCCGGGTGGTGAGCTCTTTGACTTGATCGAAGACCTCACGACGCTCGGCCATCTCGCCGCGGATCTTGCGCTCGGCATACATCACGGTGGTGTGATCACGGCCGAATGCCTGGCCGATCTTGGGCAGCGACAGGTCGGTCAGTTCGCGGCACAGATACATCGCAATCTGGCGGGACTGCGCCAGCGGTCGGGTCTTGCCGGGACCGCGCAGTTCCTCAACTGAGGTGTCGAAGTACTCGGCGATCACCGCCATGATGATCGCGGCGCTGATCTGCATGGTGCTGGCGTCGGCGATCAGGTCACGCAACACGATCTCGGCCAAGGACCGGTCGATCGGGGTCTTGTTGAGCGAGGCAAATGCGGTGACTCGGATCAGCGCGCCCTCGAGTTCCCGGATGTTCCGCTCGATGCTGGTGGCGATGAGTTCGAGCACGTCGCCCGGCACGTCGAGGCGCTCCATCTGCGCCTTCTTGCGCAAAATGGCGATCCGGGTCTCCAGATCCGGCGGCTGGACGTCGGTGATCAAGCCCCATTCGAAACGAGTGCGAAGCCGATCTTCCAGGGTGGCAAGCTGTTTGGGCGCCCGATCGGACGTGATCACGATCTGCTTGTTGGCGTTGTGCAGAGTATTGAAGGTATGGAAGAACTCTTCCTGGATACCTTCTTTCCCCTCGATGAACTGGATGTCGTCGACCAGCAGCACGTCGATGTCGCGGTAGCTGCGCTTGAACGCGACCTTGCGGTCGTCACGAAGAGAGTTGATGAAGTCGTTCGTGAACTCTTCGGTGGAGACGTACTTGACGCGCATCCCGGGGAAGAGCCGCTGGGTGTAGTTGCCGGCCGCGTGTAATAGATGGGTCTTGCCCAGTCCGGACTCACCCCAGATGAAGAGCGGGTTGTAGGCACGCGCCGGTGCTTCGGCGATGGCCAAGGCGGCGGCGTGGGCGAATCGGTTGGAGGTTCCGATGACGAAGGTGTCGAAGGTGTAGCGCCGGTTGAGGCTCGCACCGTCGGCCGTGGGCGAGTCATCACTGGGTCGTTCGGTGAAATAGTTGGGCCAGTCGTATTCGACGTCGGTGGTCTCGTCGTCCTCTTCGTCGGCGCGGACGTCGGCGGCACCGTCGGTGTTCGAGGTGCTGGGTTGCTCGTCGGCGGCTTGTGGCGAGATCCGAACACCGAGCTCGATGGCGTGACCGAGGCGCCGGCTGAGCGCCTCGGTGATCTGGGCACGCAGATGCCGTTCGATCTCGTTCTGGACGAAGCTGCTCGGAACCGCCAACAGGGCGAAGCCCTCAACGATGGCCAGCGGGTGGACGAGTTTGAGCCAGGCCTTCTGCTGTGGAGTCAGGGTTGGGGCCGAACCGTTGGTTGGTGGGGCGTCACCGTTGAGTTCGGCTACTACCTCGTCCCAGAGACTGAGGAACGCAGTGCCGGGGTCCTCACTCAAAGCCCCATCCCCCTGGTTCGACGCCGTCTGGCCGGGCAC